>NZ_JAMZEC010000001.1:0-4357500 GCF_024172185.1 Nonomuraea roseoviolacea subsp. carminata | reverse complement strand
CGAAAAACTTTCCACCACCACCCGATGCCGGGGGCGGTCGTATCCGGTATTAGACCCAGTTTCCCGGGCTTATCCCAGAGTCAGGGGCAGGTTGCTCACGTGTTACTCACCCGTTCGCCGCTCGAGTACCCCGAAGGGCCTTTCCGCTCGACTTGCATGTGTTAAGCACGCCGCCAGCGTTCGTCCTGAGCCAGGATCAAACTCTCCATTAAAGGCTTGTCTGATGCCTAACTTGAAAAGGAATCCGTCACCGGCTCACGCCGATATGACGGGGTCATGCATTGTTCATGCACTGGCTTTTAACACACTGTTGAGTTCTCAAGAAACGGACGCGTTCTCCCCGGTCCTGCGAGAGGCGCTTTTCGTTTCGTTCGTTCGTTGTGTCTTTATTCTTTCAGCGACCGTTTTCTCTGTCAAATTCGGCGCTTTCGGAATTCCGACCGCACCCCGTTTCCGGGGCAACCCCTCTAACTTACCAGCCCGCAGCGATGCTCCGAACCGACGCGCCAGAGGAGGTCGCCGACGACCCACGACCCACGACACAGCCCATGCCGAATCCACCGGAGTGGAGGAGGAGGGTTGTGCCGCACCGCGTCGGCTTCACAAGATTAGCAGCGCCCCTGAGTGCTCGTGCCGTCTTCGTCAAGCTTCCCGGCCACAGAAGGATTACGGCCGAACATAGACTCGCCCACGTGAGCAGCGAAACCCAAGCGACGACGCCTCCGGTGGCGAAGAAGGTTCCGACCGAGCGCACCCATCACGGTGACACCGTGATCGACGAGTACGCCTGGCTCGCCGACAAGGACGATCCGGACACGGTCGCCTATCTGGAGGCGGAGAACGCCTATCTCAAAGAGCACACCACCCATCTGGGCGATCTCCAGGAGCGGCTGTTCCAGGAGATCAAGGGCCGGGTCCAGGAGACCGACCTGTCGGTGCCGAGCCGCAAGGGCGGCTGGTGGTACTTCTCCCGCACCGAGGAGGGCAAGCAGTACGCCGTCTCGTGCCGCGTGCCGGCGACGGGCGAGACCCCGCCGGAGATCAAGCCCGGTGAGCGGCTCGACCAGGAGCAGGTCCTGCTCGACGGCAACGAGCTGGCGGGCGACAGCGAGTTCTTCTCCGTCGGCGTGAGCGCGGTCTCCCCCGACGGCACGATGCTCGCCTACTCCACCGACTACAAGGGCGCCGAGCGCTTCACGCTGAGGTTCAAGAACCTCGTGACCGGCGAGGTGCTGGCCGACGAGATCGAGGACATCTTCTACGGCGGCTCGTGGTCGTCCGACGGCTCGACGTTCTTCTACACGCGCGTGGACGACGCGTGGCGGCCCTACCAGGTCTACCGCCACACGCTGGGCACGCGCGACGACGTGCTCGTCTACGAGGAGGCCGACGAGCGCTACTGGGTCGGCGTCTCGCTCACCCGCAGCGAGAAGTACATCGTGCTGGGCGCCGGCAGCAAGATCACCAGCGAGGTGCGCGTCCTGGACGCCGCCGACCCCACCGGCGAGTTCCGGATCGTGCGTCCCCGGACGGTCGGCGTGGAGTACGGCGTCGAGCACGCGGGCGACTTCTTCTACGTGCTGCACAACGAGAACGCCGAGAACTTCGAGCTGGCCACCGCCCCGCTCGACGACCCCGGCACGTGGACACCGCTCATCGCGCACCGCGACGACACGCGGCTGCTGGAGATCGACGCGTTCGCGGGCCATGCCGTCGTGCACTTCCGGCGCGACGGTCTCACCGGCATCCGGGTCCTGCCCTACGGGGAGACCGGGGACGGCTGGCGGGAGCGGGCCGAGGCCGCCGCAGGGGCCTCCGCGTACGAGATCGAGTTCCCCGAGCCGCTGTACGACGTGAGCCCCGCCGGCAACCCCGAGTTCACGACTGGGCGGCTGCGGCTCGGCTACACGAGCATGGTCACCCCGTCGAGCGTCTACGACTACGACCTGGCCACCCGCGAGCTGATCCTGCTGAAGCGGCGCGCGGTGCTGGGCGGCTACGACCCGGACGACTACGAGCAGTTCCGCGAGTGGGCGACCGCGGAGGACGGCACGCGGGTGCCGATCTCCCTGGTCAAGCGGAAGGACACCGCCACGCCCGCGCCGACCGTCCTGTACGGCTACGGCAGCTACGAGACCTCCATCGACCCGGGCTTCTCGGTGCCGCGGCTGTCGCTGCTCGACCGCGGCTTCGTCTTCGCCGTGGCGCACGTGCGCGGCGGCGGCGAGCTGGGCCGGCGCTGGTACGAGGAGGGCAAGCTCACCCGCAAGCGCAACACGTTCACCGACTTCGTGGCCGCGGCCAGGCACCTGAAGCAGGCGGGCTGGAGCGGGCGGGTGGTGGCCCGCGGCGGTTCGGCCGGCGGCCTGCTCATGGGCGCGGCGGCCAACCTGGCTCCGGAGGAGTTCGCGGGCGTGGTGGCCGAGGTGCCGTTCGTCGACGCGCTGAACACGATCCTCGACCCGTCGCTGCCGCTGACGGTCATCGAGTGGGACGAGTGGGGCGACCCGCTGCACAACGCCGACGTCTACGCGTACATGAAGAGCTACACGCCGTACGAGAACGTCGACGGCCGGGCGTACCCGCCGATCCTCGCCATCACCAGCCTGAACGACACCCGCGTGCTCTACCACGAGCCGGCGAAGTGGATCGCCCGGTTGCGGGCCACCGCGGCCGGCGGGCCGTTCCTGCTGAAGACCGAGATGGGCGCGGGTCACGGCGGCCGGAGCGGGCGCTACGACGCGTGGCGCGAGGAGGCGTTCACGCTCTCCTGGATCATCGAACGAGGCACGGCGGAGCAGGACACGGAGCAGCGGGACACCGAGGGGAGCGCCGCGTGACGTACACGGCGGACCCGGGCCGCTACGAGCGGCAGCCGTACAACCGCAGCGGCCGGAGCGGGCTGCGGCTGCCGGCCGTCTCGCTGGGCCTGTGGCACAACTTCGGCGACGACCGGCCGATCGCGACGTCGCGGGAGATCCTGCGTCGCGCGTTCGACCTCGGGGTGACGCACTTCGACCTGGCCAACAACTACGGCGTGCCGTACGGCTCGGCGGAGCGCACCTTCGGCCGGGTCATGCGCGAGGACTTCGCCCCGTACCGGGACGAGCTGGTCATCTCCACGAAGGCGGGCTACGACATGTGGCCCGGCCCGTACGGCGAGTGGGGCTCGCGCAAGTACCTGCTGGCCAGCCTCGACCAGTCGCTCCAGCGGATGGGCCTGGAGTACGTCGACGTCTTCTACAGCCACCGTCCCGACCCGGACACGCCGCTGGAGGAGACGATGGGGGCGCTGGACCGGGCGGTGCGCTCGGGCAAGGCGTTGTACGCGGGCGTCTCCAACTACTCCGCCGAGCAGACGGCCCAGGCGGCGCGGATCATGCGGGAGCTGGGGACGCCGCTGCTCATCCACCAGCCGTCGTACTCGATGATCAACCGGTGGATCGAGGGCGGCCTGCTCGACACGCTGGAGGAGGCGGGCATGGGCTGCATCGTCTACTCGCCGCTGGCGCAGGGGCTGCTGACCGACCGCTATCTGCGGGGCGTGCCGGCCGGGTCGCGGGCGGCGACGAGCCGGTTCCTGAGCGCCGACGACATCGACACGAAGCTGGCGGGCGAGCTCGACGAGGTCGCGCGGGGCCGCGGTCAGACGCTGGCGCAGATGGCACTGCTGTGGACGCTGCGCGACCCGCGGGTGACGAGCGTGCTCATCGGCGCGAGCAGCGTGCGGCAGTTGGAGGACAACGTGGCGTGCGTGGACGGCCCGGCCTTCACCGAGGACGAGCTGCGCGAGATCGACCGGATCACAGGGCCTCGTCGCGCTGGAGATGGGTGAAGGCGGCCCAGCCGGGCAGCACCGGCAGCCAGAACGTGAGCAGCCGGTAGAGCAGCACGGCAGAGGTGGCCAGCGGGGCGTCCAGGCCGGCGACGGTCAGGCCGAGCGTGAGCGAGGCCTCGACCGCGCCGAGCCCGCCGGGGGTGGGCGCGGCCGAGCCGATGGCGTTGGCGGTGAGGTAGACGACGGCGACGGTGGTGAAGCTGAGCGAGCCGCCGAACGCCGCCACGCACGCGTCGAGGCAGGCCACGAACGCCAGGGTGATCATGAGGGTGCCGGAGCACGCCTCGATCATCTTGCTGGGCGACTGGAGGACGTCGAGCAGCCGCGGCAGCACGTTGGAGAACAGCCGCCGCATGCGCGCGGTGACGAGCCGGCGCAGTTGCGGCACGCCGAGCAGCAGCACGGCGAGCACGGCGACGGCGAGCATCGCCACGACCAGCCCGCGTGACGGGGTGAAGGACGTGGCGGTGCTCGACCCGGTGATGTAGGCGAACAGCAGCAGCAGCCCGATGTGGAAGATCAGCATGACGAGCTGCGAGGCGCCCACGCTGGCCACGGCCGAGGCGGGTGAGATGCCGCGCTTCTGCAGATAGCGGGTGTTGATGGCGATGCCGCCCACGGCGGCGGGCGCGACCAGCTTGACGAACGACGACGCGAACTGCACGAGCACGGTGCGCCAGAGCGGCAGGTGCTCGGGCACGAATCCGCGCAGCATGAGCGCGGCGGCCACGAAGCTGACGAACGAGGCGACGAGCGCGATGCCGGACCACGCCCAGTTGGCCGTGGTGACGACCTGGACGAGGTTGACCCGGCTGAGCTGCGACAGCAGGAAGTAGGCGGCCAGGGCGCTGGCGATGATGGTGACGAGGGTGCGCGGCCGGAAGCGCTCCAGCCGGATCTCCTCGACCTTGCTCTGCGGCTTGAGCGCGACGATCTGCTCGCGCAGGTTGCCGAGCAGGGCCTTGTCCTTGGCCAGGGCCGCGCGGGTCTCGCGGGTGAGCGCGATGCGCTGGAGCAGCGGCAGGGCGGCGGCGAGCGCGTCGGGCCCCATGACGGCGGCGGCGGCGCGGACGGAGCGCTCGGGGCCGACGCGCAGCGCCAGGTAGGTCAGGAGCTGGGCGACGTCGAGCCGGAGCAGCAGGTCGCCGGCCGCGATCTCGCCGCTGCGCGCGTCGGTCAGCACGACGCGGCCGGCGGGGTCGAGGTGGATGCCGTCGCCGGTGAGCCGCCGGTGGGCGAGCCGCTGGATCTGCAGCAGCTCGATCTGCTCCCAGATCTGGGCGAGCACGTTGTCGTCGATCTCGGAGTCGGGCACCTCGTCGAGGGGCCGGGTGTCGAGGTGCTCGTAGGCGAGCAGCGCGGCCTCGGTGCCGATCTCGCTGGTGCCGAGGAGGCGGGGCGTGCTGGCGCCGGCCGCCTGGGCGGCGTAGGCCATGAGCGCCTCGCGTTCCAGCTCGGCGCGGAGCGAGCGGATCGCGCGGCGGCGGGTCTCGGAGTTGAGCCGGATGCGCCGCCACAGCCGGTACGGCAGGCCGGCCACCTGGCGGTCGCGGTCGAGGACGGTGACGTCGAGGCTGGTGCCGTCCTTGAGGCCGATGGCGTAGCGGCGGCTGCCCTGGTGGTCGTCGTCGATGCGGCGGGCCGAGACGGGTGTGAAGGACAGTTTGCGCAGGGCGGCGACGACGGCGTTGCCGGGGGGCCGGGTGTCGGGGCTGCCGACGCCGTACAGGGTGCCGTAGCCGATGGCCATGCCGAGCAGGACGGTGACGATGCCGCCGACGAGCGTGATCTGGTAGCCGGTGAAGAAGGCGAGGGCGTACAGCCCGATGACGGTCCACATGAGGGCGCGCCAGGTGGGGCGGCGGGAGATCCTGACCGCGGTGGAGTAGGCGATGACCGAGGTGAGCAGCGTGTTGAGCGGCTCGATGTCGCGGTTGCCGGTCAGCAGCAGGCGCAGGTCGACGGGCCCGGCGGTGACGATCCAGCTCCCGAGCAGGAACGAGATGACCATGCCGAGGATGGCGGCGACCAGGCCCTCGGCGACCCGCAGGCCGTCACGGTGGAAGACGCGCTCGACGGCGAAGGCGACGGGCACGACGAGCAGCGCGGCGCCGCCCAGGAACGTCGCGACGCGGCTGAGCAGCTCGGGCAGCCGGGTGGCGCCCTCGGTGACGTCCTTCTCCAGCCCGTTCAGGGTCTGCTTGGCGACGAGCGCGATCAGCAGCACGGCCACCATGGCGGCGAGCGTGGCGCCGAAGCGCAGCAGGTCGGAGGGCCTGCGCAGGCGTTGCGGGAGGAGCGGCTCGACCACGTAGACGTCGTGGTCCGGGCGCGCCTGAGCCACGGTGGGATCCCCTTCCGTGAGGTCCCCCGTGTCGTCACGTTCCCTGATGTCGGCCACCGACAGCGATTCTGCACCTTCCCGGCCGGACCGTACGATCTTTGGCCGTTAGTGTCCCCAATCGTCACCTCGGTCAGCGAACCGGGTGGTCTCTCTTCGATTTCTACCGCCGCGAGCACCGTGACGCGTCACGGGGGTCCCCGCGGCGCTCTCGGAGGAAGGGATGCTGCCCGCATAAGCTGACCACATGTCGGGTGAATTGCGAGTTTTGGGGGCGTGTCCGCTGGACTGCCCGGACGGCTGCTCCTGGGTCGTCACCGTCGAGGACGGCGAAGCCGTGAAGCTGCGCGGCAACCCGGACCATCCCTACACCAGGGGCGCCCTGTGCGTGAAGGTGAACCGCTACCTGGAGCACACCCGGGCGGACGACCGCATCCTGTATCCGATGCGCCGCACCGGCCCCAAGGGGTCGGGGCGGTTCGAGCGGATCTCGTGGGACGAGGCCCTGGACGAGATCTCGGCCCGGCTGCGCGGGATCGTCGAGGAGCACGGCGGCGAGGCGATCTGGCCGTACCAGGGCACCGGCTCGCTCGGTTACCTCCAGGGGTGCGAGGGCGCGGCCGGGCGGCGGTTCTGGAACGTGCTGGGCGCCTCCAAGCACTGGCTGAACATCTGCTCCAGCGCCGGCACCACCGGCCTGACGCTGTCCAACGGCACCGCGGGCGGCATGGACACCGAGGACTTCGCGCTGTCCCGGCTGATCCTGCTGTGGGGGACGAACCCGCTGACCAGCGGCCACCACCTGTGGAAGTTCGTGCAGGAGGCGCGGGCGAACGGCGCGTACGTGGTCGCGATCGACCCGATCCGCACGCGGACGGCCGACCAGGCGGACGAGCATCTGGCGATCCGGCCGGGCACGGACGCGGCGCTCGCGCTCGGGCTGCTCAACGTGGTGCTGGCCGAGGGCGCGCAGGACGAGGAGTACCTGGCCGCGCACACGGAGGGCTGGGAGGCGTTCCGCGAGGAGATCCTGGCCTACCCCGTCGAGCGGGTGGCCGAGATCACCGGCATCCCGGCCGAGGCCGTCCACAGCCTGGGGACGAGGCTCGCGCGCACGAGGCCGACCGCCATCCGCGCCACGATGGGCATCCAGCGTCACGAGGGCGGCGGCACGGCGATGCGGACGATCAACGCGATCGCCGCCGTCACCGGCGACTGGCGTCACCCGGGCGGCGGCGTGGCCTACTCCACCAGCGGCCACGTGCACCTGAACATCGACCCGCGCGACGACCTGCTCGCCCGGCCGGTCCGCACCCGGACGATGACGCGCCTGGCCTCCGAGCTGGAGTCCGTCAAGTGCCTGTGGGTGTACGGCGCGAACCCGCTCGGCTCCACCTCCGACTCCGGCGCGATCAGGCGCGGGCTGGCCCGCGAGGACCTGTTCACGGTGGTCATGGAGCACTTCCCGACCGACACGGTGGACTACGCCGACATCGTGCTGCCCGCGACCATGCAGATCGAGCACGCCGACCTGCACGCCGGCTACGGGCACATGTACCTGCACTGGAACGAGCCCGCGGTGGAGCCGCCCGGCGAGTGCCTGTCCACGACGGAGACGTTCCGCCGCCTGGCCCGGCACATGGGGATGACCGAGCCGTCGCTGTACGACTCGGACCTGGAGCTGGCCGAGCAGTTGCTCGCGAGCGATCACCCGTCGCTGGAGGGCGTCACGCTGGACCGGCTGCGCAAGGAGGGCTGGGTGCGGATGAACTACCCCAAGCCGTTCACGCCGTTCGCCGAGGGCTTCCCGACGAGGGCGGGCCGGACGCGCTTCCCGTCGCGGGGCAAGGCGTACGTGCCGTCGCTGTCGGCGAGGGAGGGGGGCCGCGGGCCGTACCCGCTGACCCTGATCACGCCGGCGGCGCACACGTTCCTCAACACGACGTTCGCTAACAACCCGGAGCTGCGGCGGCGCGCCAAGGACCCGGTGGTGCTGGTCAACCCGGCCGACGCGGCCGCGCGGGGGCTGGAGAGCGGGCGGCCGGCGCGGGTGCACAACGGCGGCGGGGAGTTCCTGGCCGTGGTGGAGGTGAGCGACCGGGTGGCGCGGGGCGTGGTGGCCGCGCCGAAGGGACACTGGCCGAAGCACGTGCCGGGCGGCGCCAACCCGAACGAGGTCGTCCGCGAGGCCGACGCGGACCACGGCCGGGGCGCGGTCTACCACGACAACCTGGTCGAGGTCACCGCCTGCCCGGCTGACGGTGCCGGTTCATGAACGTGAGGACCCGGTCGAGCACCTGAGGGCCGTAGGGGGCGCGGAACATCGCGGAGGCGTGCGCGCTCTCGCCCTTGACGACGAGGAGCTCGTTGGCGGCGGCCTTCGTGGCGGCGTCGTGGGCGGCCTGGAGGTCGGCGGCGCCGCCGTAGCCGTCGTTCTCGGTGCCGATCTGGAGCAGCGGTGCGGTGATCTTCGCGGCGTCGCCGGGGTCGATCGCGCCTGACAGGGCCACGATCCCGGCGGTCCTGCCGCCCAGCCGGGCCGCGGCGAGCGGCGCGGTGGTGGCGCCGATGGAGCCGCCGACGAAGAACAGCCGCTTGACGCCCTTCTCCTTGGCCAGCCGCCTGCCCATGGCCACGGCGACGTCCTCCGGCGGGGTCCGGCTGTCCCTGGCGTACAGCAGGACGCGGTAGCCGGCCGCCACGAGGCGGTCGGAGAGCGGGCGCCAGGTGCAGACGTTGCCGTTGCGCTCGTACGTGATCACCACGCCGGTCTCGCCCTTGCCCGTGACGACGCCGGGCAGGTCGTCGCCGTGGGTGAAGATCCGGCCGTCGTCCTCGGTGAAGCAGCCGCTGACGTTCGGGCCGGTGACCACGGGCGACGGGGTCGGGGTCGGGGTCGGGGTCGGGGCGGTGGTGGCCGTCGCCGCCGGAGGCGGGGCGGCGGTGCCGACCGTGCCCCCGCAGGCGGTCAGCACCACCAGGAGTCCCGCCAGGCCGATGGTCGCGCGCATGCCGTCCCCTCTCGCCACACTATGTCAGAAGTGACATAGTGTGGCGACACAATATCCTTGGGCGCACGATGACCTCAACGCTTGGGTACGCGATTCTGGCCGTGCTGGCGCGCGGCGAGCGCACGGGTTACGACATCGCCGCCGCCATGCGCCGGCCGGTGTCGTACTTCTGGACGGCCCGGCACAGCCAGATCCACGCCGAGCTGCAGAAGCTGGCGGCCGGCGGGCTCGTCGCGTTCGACGCCCGGCACGGACCCGGGCCGCAGGACAAGAAGGTCTACCGGCTGACGCCCGAGGGCGGCGACGCGCTGCGGGCGTGGGTGACCGAGCCGCCGCGCGAGCGGCCCGAGCGCGACGAGCTGGTGCTCAAGACGTACGCGTCGTGGCTGGCCGACCCGGGGCTGGTCAGGCGCCTGTTCGCCGAGCAGCTCCGGGTGCACGAGGAACGGCTGGCCGAGTACGAGCGCGAGGAGGAGCTGTTCGGAGGGCCTCCCGACCCGGGAGACCCCCGCTTCGGCAACTACGCGACGCTGCGGTGCGGCCTCGGCTACGAGCGGCACCGCGCCGAATGGTGCAGATGGATGGTGACTCAGCTCAGCGCGAGCTTGTAGCCCTCGTGGGAGGCGGCGAAGCCGAGCGAGTCGTAGAAGCGGTGCGCGTCGGTGCGCGTCTTGTCGGAGGTGAGCTGCACCACCGCGCAGCCCCGGGCCCGCGCCCGGTCCACCCCCCACTGGATCATCCGGCGGCCCAGGCCCTGACCCCGGGTGGAGGCGGCGACCCGGACGGCCTCGATCTGGCAGCGCTCGGCGCCCAGGCGCGACAGGCCGGCCAGGTAGGTGAGCTGCATGGTGCCCACGACCTTGCCGCCGACCTCGGCCACGATCAGCTCGTCGTAGGGGTTCGCGTCGATGCGGGCGAACGCCTTCAGATAGCGCTCGTCGGCCGGGTCGCCCTCACGGCGGGCGCCCAGCGGGTCGTCGGCCAGCATGGCCACGATCGCGGGCACGTCCTCGGCCCTGGCCTCACGGAACAGCAGCGACAGCGCGTACTGCGTCTCCCCCTCGGCCGGGTTGGACGGCAGCCTCATGGTCTGTCCGGTGGGGGTGAATCCCTTGCGCCGGTAGAGGGCCAGGGCGGCCTCGTTGGAGTCCACGCACCACAGCCGCACCTCCTCGGCGCCCGCCGCGCGGGCCCCGGCGACCACCTCGTCCACCAGGAGCGAGCCGACCCGGCGGCCCCGGGCCTCCGGCGCCACCCACATCGCCAGCAGGTGGACCCCGCCGTCCTCCTCCCGGGCGCACACCAGCCCGAGGTCGGCCGTCCCGTCGGTGGCCACCAGCCACCGCGACTCCGGAGCGGCCAGCCGCTCCGCCCACTGCGCGGGCGTGAAGTCCTTCTCCCTGGCGTACGTCGAGGCGAACGCCTCCGGCGCGTCGAGCAGCGCCCTCAACCTGATCTCCCGCAGGCGGTCCACGTCGCCCACGCCCAGCTCCACAAGCACGATGTCCGACATACCGGGCATCATGCCAGTAACCGGCTTGACGGCTTTGCCGGTGTCACGATTGGGTGATCGCATGATTGAGATCCACGCCGTGACCATCGACGCCGCCGACCCGTACGAGCTGGGGAGCTGGTGGAGCAACGTCACCGGGCTGCCGCTCCACGAGGAGAACGTGCCGGG
This sequence comes from Nonomuraea roseoviolacea subsp. carminata, assembly GCF_024172185.1. GTDB lineage: Bacteria > Actinomycetota > Actinomycetes > Streptosporangiales > Streptosporangiaceae > Nonomuraea > Nonomuraea roseoviolacea. The sequence goes on along the minus strand of NZ_JAMZEC010000001.1, from coordinate 4,346,629 downwards.
CGACGACGAGGTCATGCTCCGCACCAAGCAGGACCCCTTCCTGCTGTTCATCCGCGTCCCCGAGGGCAAGACCGTCAAGAACCGCGTCCACCTCGACGTCAACGGCACCGAGGGCCGCACCCGCGACGAGGAGGTCGAGCGCCTGCTGGGGCTCGGCGCCACCGTCTTCGAGGACCACCGCAAGGCGGACGGGACCGGCTGGGTGACCATGCGCGACCCCGAGGGCAACGAGTTCTGCGTGTGCCGCAGCCAGGCCGAGAAGGACGGGCTGCTGGGCTAGCGCGCGCGGCCCTTCATGGTCATGGCCAGGATGCCGGCGATCAGGTAGACCAGGGCGCCGTGCCAGATCGACTGGAAGGCCGAGCCGAACACGCCCTCGCCGTCGAGCACGAGCTGCACCGGGTAGTCCAGGACCGTGGCGATGCCTGCCGGCAGCAGCGCGAACTTCCACGGGTGGTTCAGCGCCCACCGGCGGGCCTGCCGGGTCACCCGGTCGCCCTCGTCCGGCTTGGAGACCGCGCCGATCGCGGCGATCAGCGCGAACAGGTTGATGCCGAGGCCCAGCGCCCACACCAGGTCGCCGTCGCCGAGCAGGGCCCCCAGGCCGAAGCTCGCACCGGCCACCACACCGCCGCCGACGGCCGCGGCCTTCCAGGGCGCGCCGCGCAGCGCGGCGCCGGACAGCGAGACTTCGTCGCGTCGAGTGATTTCGTTCATAGGGCCAGGGTGCCTCGCCGGTCACCCTGGCCACATCGGGGTTCGTCCCTGATAAGTCCCCTACCGGGATCCGCGGCCGGGGTCACTCCCACCAGATCGTCACCCAGCGCTCGCGCGGGAGCGGCCACATGCCGAGTTCGAGCGCGGTCTCGGCGACCTCCTCCGCGCGGGACGGATCGAGGCAGATCCGGCGGCAGGCGCCGGCCGCCAGCTCCTCCAGGCTGCTGAATCGTTCCAGCGGCGCCTCGCGCTCCTCGACGTTGACCCGGTACCCGAGGGCGGCGGCCAGCGCGACGCAGTCCTCGGCGATGGGGCGCACCGGCCGGTTGACGCCGTGGAAGTGCTCCCACAGCGGGGTCAGCCAGCTCATGGGGTGGCGGTGGGTGAGCTCGATCACCACCCGCCCGCTCGTGCGCTCGTCGAGCGCGCGCAGGAAGCCGGCCAGGTCGGGCACGTTGTAGACGACGTGCGCGGCCACCGTCGCGTCCGCCACCGGCACCCGCTCGGCCACCTCGGGCCAGGTGCCCTCGACCGTGGTGTGCGCGACGCCCAGCTTGTCGGCGCGCACGGCCAGCTCGGCCAGCATCGCGGCGGAGGTGTCGACCGCGTGCAGGTGACCGATCCGCTCGTGCAGCGGCAGCGAGGCGGCGCCCGTGCCGGCGCCGACGTCGAGCAGCGTGCCACCCTCGGGCAGGGCCTGCGCGAGCCGGGTCATCGTGGGCCCGTCGTCGGGCTCGGCCAGCGCCCTGTCGGTACGCGCGGCGAAGCGGACCGGCGAGTGGCCCCACGGGTCGGCGGGGGCGTTCGCCAGGATCCGGGGCGGGATGGCCCACGATTCCAGGCGTTCTCGCCAGCGCGCGGCGAGTTCTTCGGCGTCCATGGAGATGAGCATGCCACGCATATCCGCTGTTACCCGCGGGTAGCATTGGGAGTAAGGTTACTAGCCAGTAGATAAAGACCTCGGGTCAAGGAGATCAGCACCCATGGGCCACTACAAGAGCAACCTGCGTGACCTGGAGTTCAACCTCTTCGAGGTGTTCGGGCGAGGCGAGATCCTCGGCACGGGCCCGTACGCGGACATGGACGAGGACGTCGCGCGCAGCATCCTCGACGAGGTCAACAGGCTGGCCACAGGGGTGCTCGCCGACTCGTTCGAGGAGGGCGACCGCAACCCCCCGGTCTTCGACCCCGAGACGCGCACCGTGACCGTCCCCGCGGGCTTCAAGAAGTCGTACCAGGCGCTGCTCGACGGCGGCTGGGCCAACCTTGACCTGCCCGAGGACCTCGGCGGCCCCGGGATCCCCCGCAGCCTCGCCTGGGCCACCGCGGAGATGATCCTCGGCGCCAACCCCGCCCTCTACATGTACGCCGCGGGCCCCAACTTCGCCTACACCCTGTGGAAGCTCGGCACCCCCGACCAGAAGCGCTTCGCCCAGCTCGCCATCGAGCGCAACTGGGGCGCCACCATGGTCCTCACCGAGCCCGACGCGGGCTCCGACGTCGGCGCCGGCCGGGCCAGGGCCGTGCGCCAGCCCGACGGGAGCTGGCACATCGAGGGCGTCAAGCGCTTCATCACCAGCGCCGAGCACGACATGACCGAGAACATCTTCCACCTCGTGCTGGCCCGCCCCGAGGGCCACGGCCCCGGCACCAAGGGCCTGTCCATGTTCCTGGTGCCCAAGTACCACGTGAACCTGGCCAACGGCGAGCTCGGCGAGCGCAACGGCGTCTACGTCACCAACGTCGAGAAGAAGATGGGCCTGAAGGTCTCCACCACCTGTGAGCTGACCTTCGGCGACCGGCACCCGGCGGTCGGCTGGCTCGTGGGCGAGGTCCACGAGGGCATCAAGCAGATGTTCATGGTCATCGAGCACGCCCGCATGATGGTCGGCACCAAGGCCATCGCCACGCTCTCCACCGGTTACCTCAACGCCCTGGAGTACGCCAAGTCGCGGGTGCAGGGCGCCGACCTGACCCGGATGGCCGACAAGGCCGCGCCGCGCGTGACCATCACCCACCACCCCGACGTACGCCGCGAGCTGATGCTGCAGAAGGCGTACGCCGAGGGCATGCGGGCGCTGGTGCTCTACACCGCGACGTTCCAGGACGCCATCCAGATGAACCCGGACGACCGCGACGCCCACGCCATGAACGACCTGCTGCTGCCGCTGGTCAAGGGCGTCGGCTCGGAGCGGTCGTACGAGCTGCTGGCCCGCTCCCTGCAGACCCTGGGCGGCTCCGGCTACCTGCAGGACTACCCGATCGAGCAGTACATCCGCGACGCCAAGATCGACTCCCTGTACGAGGGCACCACCGCGATCCAGGGTCTCGACCTGTTCTTCCGCAAGATCCTGCGCAACCAGGGCGCCGCCGTCGGCGCGCTGCTCGCCGAGATCAACGCCTTCGCCGGCTCCGAGGCGGGCAACGGCCGGCTCAAGGAGGAGCGCGCGCTGCTCGCCGAGGCCGCCGCCGACGTCAAGGTCATGGGCGACACCCTGGCCGGCTGGGCGCTCAGCTCGCTGGAGCAGCCGCAGGAGGTCTACAAGGTCGGCCTCAACACCACCCGGCTCCTGCTCGCGCTCGGCGACCTCGTGATCGGCTGGCTGCTGCTGCGCCAGGCCGAGGTGGCGCTGGCCCGCCTCGCGGACGGCGAGGACCCGTTCTACCAGGGCAAGGTGGCCGCCGCGTCGTTCTTCGCCAAGACCGTGCTGCCGCGCCTGGCGGCCGAGCGGCGCGTGCTCGCCGGCACCGGCCAGGAGCTCATGGAGCTGCCGGAGGAGGCCTTCTGACGGCCCCCTCCCGCGCCTTCCCGACGCCCGCTCCGGCCCTCGGAGCGGGCGTCCGCGCGTCCTGGCCGAGAGCTCGGCGGGGCCGCGTCCTGGCGGTCCGGCGGGGTGTCCCGGCGGTACGGTCGGGGCCATGAGCGCCACTCCCCACGACCACCCGCTCCCCCCTCCGCGCGTCGAAGAGGTCTCCGACGGCGTGTACGCCTACGTCCAGCCCGACGGAAGCTGGTGGATCAACAACACCGGCTTCCTGGCCGGGCGGCGCGGCGTCATCGGCATCGACGCCTGCTCGACCGAACGCCGCACCCGGGCCTACCGGGAGGCCGTCGCCCGGGTGACCGACCGGCCCTTCACGACGCTGGTCAACACCCACCACCACGGCGACCACACCTTCGGCAACCACCTGTTCCCCGAGGCCACGATCGTCGCCCACGAGCGCACCCGCGAGCAGGTCCTGGCCGAGGGCATCCCGGCCTACCGGGCCGCCTGGTCGCCCGAGGTCGAGTGGGGCGAGCTGGAGGCCGTGGCGCCGTTCCTCACCTACACCGACGGCGTGACGCTCCACTCCGACGAGCTGCGCTGCGAGGTGCGCCACATCGGCACCGCCGCGCACACCACCAACGACTCGTACGTGTGGATCCCGGAGCGCCGCCTGCTGTTCTCCGGCGACCTGCTGTTCAACGGCGGCACGCCGTTCGTGCTCATGGGCTCGGTGGACGGCGCGCTGGAGGCGCTGGACCGGCTGGAGGAGCTGGGCGCCGAGACGATCGTGCCCGGCCACGGCGACGTGTGCGGCCCCGAGGTGATCGGGCGGGTGCGCGGCTACCTGCGCTTCGTCCGCGAGACGGCCGAGCGCGGGCGGGCGGCCGGGCTCACGCCGCTGGAGACGGCCCGCGAGATCGACCTCGGCGAGTGGGCGGCCCTGCTCGACCCCGAGCGGATCGTCGGCAACCTGCACCGGGCCCACGCCGAGCTGGACGGCCTGCCCAGGGGCGGCGACATCGACCTCGTCACGGCCGTCGGCGACATGATCGCCTACAACGGCGGCCGCCCACTCTCCTGCCTCGCCTGAGGGTGTGATCGCCTTTACTCGGGTATGACCGTGGGCGTACTCGCCGTTCGCCTCCGGAGGTCGTCATGGGTGTCGGGGTCAGCATCTTCATCCTCACGCTCGGCGCCATCCTGAAGTTCGCCATCGAGCCGGACGTGTTCGGCGACGCCGTCCACATGGACGTGATCGGCCTCATCTTCATGATCGTCGGCGGCATCGGCATCGTGCTCAGCGTCGTGCTGGCGCCCCGGCGCGGCCGCACCTCCGACGACCGGCTGATGCACCGCGAGAACCACCCGCCGGAGATCTGACGGATTTCCCGGAAGGGTCGCCGGGGAACGGGCAATCACGGGTGTCCACGTTCCCCGGCAAGGAGACCCTTGCATGACCGCATCGCTCGACGGAGCGGTCGCCGACCCCGAGAGGTTCGCGACCGTCTTCGACGCCCACTACGAGGAGATCCGCCGGTACCTGGGACGCCGGCTCGACCTCGACGTCGCGGAGGACCTGGCGGCGGAGACCTTCCTCGTCGCCTTCCGCCGCCGGCACAGCTTCGACGCCGACCGGGGCGGGGTCAGGCCCTGGCTGTACGGCATCGCCACCAAGCTCGCCGGCCGGCACCGGCGCGCCGAGGTACGGCGTTACCGGGCGCTGGCCCGCTCCGGGCCGCCGCAGGACGACGACGGCCATGACCAGCGGATCGTGGAGCGCGTCTCCGCGGGCGTGACCGTGCAGAAGCTCTCGGCCGCGCTGGCCGGCCTGTCGCGCGGCGAGCGCGACGTGGTGCTGCTCGTCGCGTACGGCGAGCTGACCTACGACGAGGTGGCCGCGGCGCTCGGCGTCGCCAACGGCACCGTCGCCTCCCGGCTCAGCCGGGCCCGTACCAAGCTGCGCGACTCCCTGGGGGTGGAGGTCTGATGAAGGAGTTCCAGGTCATCGACGACGTCATGCCGGACGTCCCGCCCACCGATCACGCGCGGGTGCTGGCCGCACGAGCCCGCGTACTGGAAGGGACCCGGCGGCGCCGACCGGCCGTCTGGCCGCGCGTGACCCTCGCGGCGGCGGCCGTCACGGGCGTGCTGGCGGCCGGGTTCGTGGTGGTGCCGCGCCTGGGCGGTGAGCAGGCCGGGACGGCGTCGCCCGCGGCCACGGCGTCCGGCACGGCCACCGCCGTGGCGACGATCTCCTCGCCGAGGGACGCCCTGGAGAAGGCGGCCGACCGGCTCGCCGCGCAGCCGCCGGGCACGGGGGCGTGGTGGCGGCGGGAGGCGATCCGGACCGAGCAGACCAGAGCGAACTCCTCGTTCACCGTCGAGAACCGGTACACGGAGGTCCTGTGGATCGACCGCCACGGCAATCAGCGGACCGTGCAGGGGCGCGTGTCCTCCAGCCTGCCGACCGCCGCCGACAGGAGAGCTTGGAAGAGGGCCGGTTCGCCGAAGCTCTGTGGCGACCACGAGGACTGCCGGATCGGCAGGGTCTCCTTCTTCCCGCTGGCGCTCAAGCCCACCATGCTGCCCGAGGAGGCCGGGGCGCTCAAGGCGCTGCTGTTGAAGCACCGTCCGACGGACGGCTCGACCGACGATGAGGGATGGCTGTGGAACGCGGCGCGCTGGATCCTCCTCGACACCGCGGCGACGCCCCGCACGAGGGCGGCCGCCTACCGGATGCTGGCCGACCTGCCCGGCACGGACGTCGTCGGACGGGCCTCGGACACCGAGGGGCGTGCCGGGATCGCGCTGGAGCACGGCACGGTCGGCATCCGGCAGCAGATGGTCATCGATCCCGGGAGCGGCGACCTGCTGGCCCTTCAGACGGTGATGGCGAAGGGCGGCGCGGTGCTCGACGCGTACGCCGTGCGGCGGCTCGGCTGGACGGACGAGCGGCCGCCCAGGATTACAGACTGAGCTGGACGGCGGCGCGGCTCGCCAGGATGGGCTTGATGTACTCCGCGATCACCGCCTGGTGCCCCGCGTCGTCGCGGTAGGCCAGGTAGTCGTCGAGGTCGTCGAAGTCGGCGACCACCGCGAAGTCGTGGCTGCCCGGGTTGATGCCCGCGTCGGGACCGAAGGTGTACGCGCGGATCTGGGGGATGGCGGCCGGCAGCGTCGCCAGCGCGGTCGCCACCGCCGCCTTCTGCTCGTCGGTGGCGTCATCGGTCCAGGTGAACAGCGCGACATGGCGAATCATGCGATCACCCTACCGAGGCGCGGCACGCCGGTCCGGCCCGGGGCGGACGACTCGCGGGGGCCGTCCGCCCCGGGCCTCACCCGTCAGTCCCGGGCGAGCACGCGCAGCTTAGTTCCAGGCGAGCATGCGCAGCGGGTCCTCCAGCATGGCGCCGACGTCGCGGAGGAACAGCGAGCCCTGCTCGCCGTCCACGATCCGGTGGTCGAACGACAGCGCCAGCGTGGTGACCTTGCGCACGGCCAGCTCGCCGTCCACCACCCAGGGCATGTCCCTGACCTGGCCGAAGGCGAGGATCGCGGCCTCGCCCGGGTTGAGGATCGGGGTGCCCGCGTCCACGCCGAACACGCCCACGTTCGTGATCGTGAACGTGCCGCCCGCCATGTCGGCGGGCTGGGCGCGGCCGGCCCTGGCCGTCTCGGCGAGCTCGGTGAGCCGCCTGGCCAGCTCGGGCAGGGGCAGCTCGTGGGCGTCCTTGACGTTGGGGACCACGAGGCCGCGCGGGGTGGCGGCGGCGATGCCCAGGTTCACGTAGTGCTTGACCACGATCTCCTGGGCCTGCTCGTCCCAGGCCGAGTTGATCATCGGGTGGCGGCGGGCGGCGACGAGCACGGCCTTGGCCACGAGGAGCAGCGGCGAGACCTTGACCTCGGCGAAGTCGGGCAGCTCGCGCAGCCGGCGGACCGCCGCCATCGTCTCGGTGACGTCCACCTGGAGGAACTCGGTGACGTGCGGCGCGGTGAAGGCGCTGGCCACCATGGCCTGGGCCGTCATCTTCCGCACGCCCTTGATCGGGATGCGCTCCTCGCGCCCGGCCGTCCGGGTCGTCGCGCGTTCCCCAGCCGGCGCGGCGGGCTGGGAGGATCGGGCGGCGGCGTGGACGTCGTCGCGGGTGATGGTGCCCTGCGGGCCCGAGCCGGTCAGCGTGGTCAGGTCCACGCCGAGGTCGCGGGCCAGCTTGCGCACCGGCGGCTTGGCGAGCACCGCCACCCGTCCCGGAGTCGCGGCGGGGGCGGGCAGCACGACCGGGGGCCGCGTCGGCGCCGCCTGGGCGGCGGGGGTGGTGGCCGGGGAGGACTTGCGGGGGCGGCGCTTGGTGGCGCCGGTCTTCACCCCGTAGCCGACCAGGACCGCCTGACGCTCCTCCTTGGGCGCCGGGCTGCCGTGGACGCCCGGCTCGACCGCGCCCTCGGCGGGCGGCCGCGGCACCATGTCGTCGGCCAGCGCCTCGCCGCGGCCGGGCGCCTCGTCCGCGCCGGACGCGGCCTGCCCGGCCGGGCCCTGCGCGGGAGCCCCGCCCTCCTCGGCCGTGTCGACGGCGATGATGGCCACGCCCACGTCCACCGTCTGCCCCGCCTCGGCCATCAGGCCGGCGACCACCCCGTCCCACGGGATCGGCAGCTCGACGATCGACTTGGCCGTCTCGATCTCGACGACGATCTGGTTGACCTTGACCGCGTCGCCTTCCTTGACGTGCCAGCGGACGATCTCCGCCTCGGTCAGCCCTTCGCCGACGTCGGGGAGCTTGAACTCACGTCGCATGAAAACGAGTCCCCTCTCAGAAGCCGAAGGAGCGGTCGACGCCGTCGAGCACCCTGTCCAGGTCGGGCAGGTAGTGCTCCTCCAGCTTGGACGGGGGGTACGGGGTGGAGAAGCCGCCGACGCGCAGCACCGGGGCCTCCAGGTGGTAGAAGCACTGCTCGGTGATGCGGGCCGCCAGCTCGGCGCCGAAGCCGCTGTTGACCGGCGCCTCGTGCACGACCACGGCCCGGCCCGTGCGGCGGACGGAGTCCATGACGAGCGGGGTGTCGAGCGGGTTGAGCGAGCGCAGGTCGATGACCTCCAGGGACCTGCCGTCGTCCTCGGCCGCCTTCGCGGCCTCCAGGCAGGTCTTGACCATCGGCCCGTACGCGATGAGCGTGGCGTCGGTGCCCGGCCGGACGACCTTGCCCTTGTCCAGCGGGGTCCACCAGCCGGTGTCGGCGGTGTCGATGTCGGCCTTCTCCCAGTAGCGGCGCTTGGGCTCGAAGAAGATGACCGGGTCGTCGCAGCGGATGGCCTGCTGGATCATCGTGTACGCGTCGGCCGGGTTGGAGCAGGCGACGACGCGCAGGCCGGCGGTGTGGGTGAAGTACGCCTCGGGCGACTCGCTGTGGTGCTCGACCGCGCCGATGCCGCCGCCGCAGGGGATGCGGACGACCACGGGCAGCTTGATCGCGCCGAGCGAGCGCATCGGCATCTTGGCGAGCTGGGTGATGATCTGGTCGGCGGCGGGGAAGACGAACCCGTCGAACTGGATCTCGCACACCGGTCGGTAGCCGCGCAGCGCGAGGCCGATGGCGGTGCCGATGATGCCCGACTCGGCGAGCGGGGTGTCGATGACCCGGTCCTCGCCGAAGTCCTTCTGCAGGCCGTCGGTGACGCGGAAGACGCCGCCGAGCTTGCCGACGTCCTCGCCCATGATGAGGACCTTGGGGTCGTCCTCCATGGCCTTGCGCATGCCCTCGTTGAGCGCCTTGGACAGGCTCAGGATCGTCATCGCTGCTCGAAGCCCTCCAGGTAGGCGGCGAACTGGGCGCGCTCCTCGTCGATCAGCGGGTGGGGCTCCGCGTAGACGTGGTCGAAGATGTCGAGCGGCCCGGGGTCGGGCATGGCCAGGCAGCGCCGGCGCAGGTCGGCGCCGAGCTGGTCGGCCTCGGCCTCGACGGAGTCGAAGAACGCCTGGTCGGCCAGCTCGTTCTTGAACAGGTACGACTTGACCCGCTCGATGGGGTCCTTGAGCTTCCACGCCTCCAGCTCGCTGGCGACCCGGTAGCGGGTGGGGTCGTCGGTCGTGGTGTGGGCGCCCATCCGGTACGTGTACGCCTCGATCAGGGTGGGGCCCTGGCCCTCGCGGGCGTTCTTGAGCGCCTGCCGGGTGACCGCGAGGCACGCGAAGACGTCGTTGCCGTCGACGCGGATGCCGGGGAAGCCGAAGCCGGAGGCCCGCCGGTAGAGGGGGATGCGGGTCTGCTTCTCCAGCGGCTCGGAGATCGCCCACTGGTTGTTCTGGCAGAAGAACACGATCGGCGCGTTGAAGACGCTGGCCCAGATGAACGACTCGTTGACGTCGCCCTGGGAGGTGGCGCCGTCGCCGAAGTAGGCGATGGTGGCCGAGGGCGCGTCGTCGCGCTGGACGCCCATGGCGTAGCCGACCGCGTGCAGGGTCTGGCTGCCGATGACGATCGTGTAGAGGTGGAAGTTGTGCTCCTTGGGGTCCCAGCCACCGTGGTTGACGCCCCGGAACAGGCCGAGCAGCTTGACCGGGTCGACGTCTCGGCACCAGGCGACGCCGTGCTCGCGGTAGGTGGGGAAGGCCATGTCGGCGTCGGTCAGGGCGCGGCCGGAACCGATCTGGGCCGCCTCCTGGCCGAGCAGCGAGGCCCAGATGCCGAGCTCGCCCTGGCGTTGCAGGGCGACGGCCTCCAGGTCGATGCGCCGGACGAGCACCAGGTCGCGGTAGAGCGACCTGACTTCCTCGGGCTTGAGGTCGATGTCGTAGTCGGGGTGCTCAACGCGCTCACCCTCCGGGGTGAGGAGCTGGACGAGCTCCGGAGGTGCTGCGGCACCACGAGAGGCGTCGGCGGTCACGTGCCACTCCTGTGCGGTCGGGGCCGATTCGGGCGGGATTGCCACCTCATGCCGGCCTTGTGAGCGTCGGACCATGTGGTGGTGGTTCGTACGCATGTGGGGACATCGTGGCAGACGTCACAGCCCTCCGCGCAAGCCCCATGCACTTCCCCGTTCCCGTTGTACCGTCTGCCACACGCGCCGGTAGGCTGGCTTTCCCAACCCGCCGTACCAGGAGGAACGCAGTGGCGCGCGTCATCGTAGACGTCATGCTGAAGCCGGAGATTCTCGACCCCCAGGGCCAGGCCATCGCCCGCGCGCTGCCCCGCCTGGGCTTCGGCGGAGTCTCGGAGGTGCGGCAGGGCAAGCGCTTCGAGATCGAGCTGGACGGCCCGGCCGACGAGACCGCCCTGGCCGAGGTCCGTAAGATGGCCGAGACCCTGCTCGCCAACACGGTGATCGAGGACTACAGCGTCCGGGTTGAGGGCTAGACATCACATTTGGCGGCCGGATTTCCCCTTGGGGGGTTAAAGCCGGGTTCGGGCGTGCCACAATGCCACGGGCGTGCCAACAGTGAATAACAACAGCGTGATTTTGCGGTTAGCCCCGTTTTCACGGGGAAACCTACTCCAGGTGACATTCCGGAGCCCGGAGGAGTCCGGTGGATATTGAGTTCTCGTTGGCACTGCCCCGGGATGCGATCGGCATACCGATGGTGAGGCGAGTGCTCGGAGACGCGATGCGCTCGCTCAGCGTGAGCGAGACCTGCATCTCCGACATGCTGCTCGCCGTCTCCGAGGCGTGCTCCAACGCCGTCCGGCACGGCGGTCCGGGCAACCGCTACGAGGTGACGGCGGCGATCGGTTACGGCCGCTGCGACGTGCGCGTGGCCGACAACGGCGGCGGCCTCCCCTCCATGCCGCTGCACTTCCCGCCCTCCGACACCGAGAACGGCCGGGGGCTGCTCATCATGCGCTCCGTGGTCGACGAGATCTCCTTCGGCGTCACGCCCGGCCGGGGCACCACGGTCCACCTGCGCAAGCTGCTGTCCTGGGACGACGAGGCCGAGGCCCGTCCCCGCGAGCTCGCCGCCGTCTGACCTGCGCGACCCTCCGGCGCGCATGCCCGGCGAGGAACATCCGGTCGCACCCGATAACCTGGGGTGTGCCGCCCCCGTACACCCTGAGAGACGGTGGCGCGCGTGCGCATTCCTCAGAAGGGGACGACTGTCATGAGCGCTGCCCGCGTGGGCGTAGTCACGTTTCCAGGAACTCTCGACGACCAGGACGCCGCCAAGGCCGTGCACCTCGTGGGCGCGCAGGCGGTTCCGCTGTGGCACGCCGACCACGACCTGAAGGGAGTCGACGCGGTCTTCCTGCCCGGCGGCTTCTCCTACGGCGACTACCTCCGCTGCGGCGCGATCTCCCGGTTCGCGCCGCTCATGGACGAGCTCATCCCGGCCGCCCGCGCCGGGCTGCCCGTGCTCGGCACCTGCAACGGCTTCCAGATCCTCTGCGAGGCCCACCTGCTGCCGGGCGCGCTGACCCGCAACGCCTCGCTGCACTACGTCTGCCGCGACCAGCCGCTGCGCGTCGAGCGGAACACCACCGCGTGGACGTCGTCCTTCGGCGAGGGTCAGGAGATCGTGCTGCCGATCAAGCACGGCGAGGGCCGCTACGTCGCCTCCGCCGACACGATCGCCGAGCTGGAGGCCGCCGGCCGGGTGGTCGTGCGCTACGTCGGCAACCCGAACGGCTCGACGAACGACATCGCCGGCATCACCAACGAGGCGGGCAACGTGGTCGGCCTCATGCCGCACCCCGAGCACGCGGTCGAGGAGCTCGTTGGAGCACCCTCGACCGACGGACGCCTCTTCTTCAGTTCCATCCTCAAGAAGCTGGTGAACGCTTGACCTCCCCCTCCGCAGAGGGTTCTCCACCCTCGCGAGTGAAGGTTTCCTGCTTCATCGCCGACCGCCCGACCGGAAGGAACTCCCGTTGAGGTCTTACATCAGCTCCACAGGCGTTTCACCTGTCCGCCAGCCCGGCGGCCAGGTCACTCTTGCCATTGACGGCTTGGTTATCGCCATCGTCGAACACGTTACCGGAAACACCATCAGCGGGCCGCGTTTCAAGGGGATTCGATGAGCGCCGACTCCGTCAAGCGCGCCGAGGGCACCCCGGACGAGCCGATGCCCTTCGCCGAGCTGGGCATGAAGCAGGACGAGTACGACCGGGTCAAGGAGATCCTGGGCCGCCGTCCCACCGGCTCCGAGCTGGCCATCTACAGCGTCATGTGGTCCGAGCACTGCTCGTACAAGTCGTCCAAGGTGCACCTGCGGCAGTTCGCCACCAAGGCGCCGAAGTCCGAGGCGCTGCTCGTCGGCATGGGCGAGAACGCCGGCGTGGTGGACATCGGCGACGGCTGGGCCGCCACGTTCAAGATCGAGTCGCACAACCACCCGTCGTACGTCGAGCCGCACCAGGGCGCGGCCACCGGCGTCGGCGGGATCGTGCGCGACATCATGTCGATGGGCGCCCGCCCGATCGCGGTCATGGACGCGCTGCGCTTCGGCGCCGCCGACGCCCCCGACACGCGGCGGGTGCTGCCCGGCGTCGTCGAGGGCATCAGCCACTACGGCAACTGCCTGGGCCTGCCCAACATCGGCGGCGAGGTCGTCTTCGACCCCTGCTACATCGGCAACCCGCTGGTCAACGCGCTCTGCGTCGGCCTGCTGCGCAAGGACCAGATCAAGCTGGCCACCGCGCCCGGCCCCGGCAACAAGGTCGTGCTGTTCGGCGCCTCGACCGGCCCCGACGGCATCGGTGGCGCCTCGGTGCTCGCCAGCGCCACCTTCGAGGACGAGTCGCACGCCAAGCGGCCCGCCGTGCAGGTGGGCGACCCGTTCATGGAGAAGCTGCTCATCGAGTGCTGCCTGGAGCTGTACGCGGCCGACGTGGTCGTGGGCATCCAGGACCTCGGCGCGGCCGGCGTCTCCTGCGCCACCACCGAGCTGGCCGCCAAGGGCACCGGCGGCATGACCGTCGACCTCAACCTCGTCCCGCTGCGCGACCCGTCGCTGCGGCCCGAGGAGATCCTGATGAGCGAGTCCCAGGAGCGCATGATGGCCGTCGTGCGCCCCGAGGACATCTCCGCGTTCATGGCGATCTGCGAGAAGTGGGACGTGCCGGCCACCGTCATCGGCGAGGTCACCGACACCGGCCGCCTCGTGATGACGTGGGACGGCGAGGTCATCGTGGACATCCCGCCGGGCACCGCCGCCGACGAGGGCCCCGTCTACGAGCGCCCCTACCAGGAGCCCGCCGGTCAGGCCGCGCTCAACGCCGACACCCCCGACCGGCTGGAACGGCCCACCGACCTGCGCGCGACGCTGCTGCGGCTGCTCGGCTCGCCCAACCTGGCCGACAAGGAGTGGGTGACCTCCCAGTACGACCGTTACGTCCGCTCCAACACCGTGCTGGCCCAGCCGGCCGACGCCGGTGTGCTGCGCGTCTCCGAGGTGATGGACGGGGCCGAGCCGACGACGCGCGGCATCGCGCTCGCCACCGACGGCAACGGCCGCTACGCCAAGCTCGACCCGTACGCGGGGGCGCAGCTCGCGCTGGCCGAGGCGTACCGCAACGTCGCCGTGACCGGCGCCAAGCCGCTGGCCGTCACCAACTGCCTCAACTTCGGCTCCCCCGAGGACCCGGAGGTCATGTGGCAGTTCGCCGAGGCCGTGCGCGGCCTGGCCGACGCCTGCCGCACCCTGGGCGTGCCGGTGACCGGCGGCAACGTCTCCTTCTACAACCAGACCGGCTCCGCCGCCATCCACCCGACGCCGGTCGTCGGCGTGCTCGGCGTGATCGACGACGTGGCCCGGCGCGTGCCGTCCGGGTTCACCGGCGAGGGGCTGCGGGTGGCGCTGCTCGGCGAGACCCGCGAGGAGTTCGGCGGGTCGGAGTGGGCGAACGTCGTCCACGGCCACCTCGGCGGGCTGCCGCCGCAGGCCGACCTGGAGGCCGAGCAGGCGCTGGCCACCGTGCTGGTCGAGGCCGCCCGGCGCGGGCTCCTGGAGGGCTCGCACGACCTGTCCGACGGCGGCCTGGCGATCGCGCTGGCCGAGGCGTGCCTCGCCCGGGGCGTCGGCGCCACCGTGACGCTGAACGACGACCCGTTCACCGGGCTGTTCAGCGAGTCGGCGGCGCGGGCGCTGGTGGCGGTCCGGCCGGAGGCGTTCGAGGAGTTCGCCGCGCTCTGCGCCGAGCACGAGGTGCCCTGCTACGGGCTGGGCCTCACCGGGGGTGACGCGCTGGTCGTCGAGGGCGTGCTGGAGGTGCCGGTCGCCGAGCTGCGCGAGACCCACACGGCGACGCTGCCGGCGCTGTTCGGCTGAGTGACGCGTCGAGGGCCGGTACGGTGCGCCGTACCGGCCCTTCGCCGTTCTCGGGTCCTCAGGACTTCTTGAGGCAGACGACGTAGACGGTGCCGGAGTTGCCGGCGAAGTCGTTGCCGTTCTTGGTCGCGGTCACGGACCAGCCGTTGCCGTTCGGCATGCTGGAGGTCACCGTGGAGGAGGCGTTCACGTTGAAGCCGCCGCCGGTCACCAGGTCGCCGGGGTTGCAGGAGACGGAGCCGGAGCCGCCGCTGAGCGAGGCGCTCTTGGTGTAGCTCGTGTAGGTGGCGCCGTCCTTGCCGTCCTTGCCCGGCAGGCCGTCCTTGCCGTCCTTGCCGTCCACGCCGTTCTTGCCGTTGAGGCCGTCCTTGCCGTCCTTGCCGGGCAGGCCCGGCTTGCCGTCCTCGCCGTCCTTGCCCGGCTTACCGGGAAGGCCGTCCTTGCCGTCCTTGCCGTCGACGCCGTTCTTCCCGTCCTTGCCGTCCACGCCGTTCTTGCCGTTGAGGCCGTCCTTGCCGTCCTTGCCGGGCAGGCCCGGCTTGCCATCCTCGCCGTCCTTGCCCGGCTTACCGGGAAGGCCGTCCTTGCCGTCCTTGCCATCCACACCGTTCTTGCCGTTGAGCCCATCCTTGCCGTTGAGGCCGTCCTTGCCGTTCTTGCCGGGCAGGCCCTGCGGACCGCGGGGACCCTGGGGGCCGGTGTCGCCCTTCGGGCCCTGAGCGCCGGTGTCGCCCTTCGTGCCCTCCGTGACCGTGGTGGTGGAGGTGCCGCCGCCGATCACCATCCGGATCTCGGTCTTCCGGCACGGGGTGGAGGGGTTGACGATGCGCGCGTACCGCGACTTCTTGTTGACGCACGCGTACACCTCGCCGCCGGACGAGGCGGTGGCGACGCCACCGACGGCGAGGAGCGACAGCGCGAGCGCTCCGACAGTGGCGAGCGTGAGCGTGCGCCCACCGCGAACCTTCATAGCCACGGCTTTCCTTCCAAAGAACTGGTGCTCGTGTTGAGCATGAGGTTCACGTTTCAACCGTTGCAGAGGATGACAGTTACTACATAACGTGTTCATCACGACACAAATAGTGACTACGATCATTGACGCCACTTGACGGGTCAAGATGATCGGCTCTGCGTAAAAGGACGCGTTCGGCGGCGGCGCCCCCGATGGATAATCGGGTCAGCCCACGCGACGGAGGACGACCGTGCCGACGGAGAGCCCCTACCTCCCGCCCGCCACACAGCCCGTGCGGGGGGTCGTCTGGGCCCTTCACCTGGCGCTCCCGCTGCTCGGCCTCTGGCTCCTGCTCAGCGAGCCGCACCTGAACGTCATGTGGCAGCACAACCCCAGCCACTTCTGGATGATCATCATGGTGGCCGGCGTCAACGTGGTGCTCGGCGGGCTGATCAGCCAGGCGTCGTCCCGGCGCGCCGACGCCCGGCTGTTCCTGGTGTCGATGGTCTTCCTGACCAGCGCCGGGTTCTTCTTCCTGCACGGCCTCGCGACGCCGCGGGTCATCCTGCCGACCGGGTCGGCCGGGTTCGACCTCGGACAGCAGACCGGGCTCACCGTCGCCGCGGGGTTCGCGTTCGCCTCGGCGCTGCCGCTGGGCGAGCGGGCGGCGGCGGCCGTGCTCGCCGCCCGGCACCTGATCCGGGGCGCACTGGTCGGCTTCATGATCCTGTGGGGGCTGGCGTCGCTGGTCGACGGGCTGACGCCGCTCAGCGAGCCGCCGCTGACCGCGTACTCCTCCTGGGTGGCGTGGGCCTCGCTGCCCGGCATCGCGCTGTACGTGGCGGCGGCCGTGATGATGTTCCGGCTGCACCGGCGGCGGCCCTCGGCGATGCTGGTCAGCCTCATCACCGCGTACGCGCTGCTGGCCGAGTCGATGGCGGCCGGGATGTCCCAGCACAACTGGCACCTGACCTGGTGGGAATGGCACCTCCTGCTGACCTTCGCGTTCGTGTTCGTCGCCTACAGCGCCTACCTGCAGTTCCGGCGCGAGGGGTCGAGCGCGGGCCTGTTCGACTCGGTGGCGCTGTCGGCGACCGTGGCGCGCATCCAGGCGCAGTACGACGAGGCGCTGGAGGAGCTGGTCGAGCACGTACGGCGGGGCGAGCCGCTGGCCGCGACCCGGCTGTCCGGCAAGTTCCGGCTCAACGAGGGCCAGGCCGCCGTGCTCGACCGGGCGGGCCAGGCGCTGGCCAACGAGCGGGAGATGTCGGAGCGGCTGGCCGCGCTCGTGGACGTGAGCACGCGCACCCGCGTCGGCCTGCCCGAGACCGAACTGCTGACCGACGCGCTCGAACGCGTCCGCCAGGCGTTCGGCGAGGTGCGGATCGGCCTGGTCTCGGAGGGCCGCGCCCACATCGGCTCCCGCGCGTACGACTTCCCGGGCCACCAGCCCGAGCGGCGCGACCACCTGCTCGCCTTCCCGCTGACGGTCAAGGGCCGGCTGGCCGGGGCGCTGGAGGTGCCCGTCGGCCGCACCCCGCAGGACGAGGCGCTGGCCGCCACGCTGGCCGGGCAGCTGTCGATCTCGCTGGAGAACGCCCGCCTCTACCAGGAGCTCGACACCCTGTTCCGGCAGTACATGTCGCCCGACGTGGCGCAGGCGCTGCTCGCCGACCCGTCGCAGGCGGAGCTCGGCGGGCAGCTCAAGGAGCTGACCGCGCTGTTCGCCGACCTCAAGGGCTTCACCACGTTCTCCGAGCGGGTCACGCCCGGCGAGATCGTCGAGATGCTCAACCGCTACCACTCGGCGGCCGTGCCGTGCATCCTCGACAACGGCGGCACGATCGTGCAGTTCGTCGGCGACGCGCTGCTCGCGCTGTTCAACGCCCCCGCCGCGCAGCAGGACCACGCCGCGGCCGCCTGCCGGGCGGCGCTGGCCATGCAGCGGGCCGCGGCCGAGATCGCCGAGGAGGTGTCCTGGGAGCGGGTGGACGACGTGGAGTGGCCGACGTTCCGGGTCGGGGTCAACACCGGGCCGGCTCTCGTGGGCAACATCGGCAGCCCGCAGCTGCGCGGCTTCAACGCCATGGGCGACTGCGTGAACGTGGCCGCCCGCCTCCAGTCGCTCGCCGAACCGGGCACGGTCGTCATCGGCGACACCACGCTGCGGCAGCTCGGGTACGGCGCCGACGTCACGCCGCTGGGCAGGCTGAGCCTCAAGGGCAAGGAGGAGCCCGTCGCGGCGTACGTTCTGACCTCCTTGCCGTAGAAGGGGCGGCCACTTCGCGGACATAATCGGGCCCATGAACCCTGAGCCCGGCGAGTTCCTCTCCATGCTCACCCCGGACGAGGTCGCGGCCCTGCGCGCCGCCGGCCGGCCGCGCCGGTGGGAGCGCGGGTCCACCGTGATGTCCGAGGGCGACACGTCCGACTGGGTGCTCGTGCTGACCGAGGGCCGGGTCAAGGTGTCCTCGCACACCAGCAG
Organism: Nonomuraea roseoviolacea subsp. carminata; assembly: GCF_024172185.1. GTDB lineage: Bacteria > Actinomycetota > Actinomycetes > Streptosporangiales > Streptosporangiaceae > Nonomuraea > Nonomuraea roseoviolacea. Next base: position 4,328,446 of record NZ_JAMZEC010000001.1, on the reverse strand, counting down.
CGGCACCGAGGTGGTGCTGGCCGTGCGCGGGCCGGGGGCCCTGCTCGGCGAGATGTGCGCCATCGACGGCTCGCCCCGTTCGGCGACCGTGACGAGCCTGGAGCCGATCGCCGGCGTCGTGATCCGCGACTTCCCCGCGTTCCTGCAGACCCACGGGCGCGTGGCGGTGCTGCTCATGCGGCTGATCACCGGACGGCTGCGCGACGCCGACCGCAAGCGCGTCGAGTACGGCGCGTTCGACACCACCGGACGGGTGGCGACGCGCCTGCTGGAGCTGGCCGACCGCTACGGCGAGAAGACCAACGGCGGGGTGCGGGTGGCGCTGCCGCTCTCCCAGGACGAGCTGGCCGGCTGGACCGGCGCCTCCCGCGAGGCGGTGAGCAAGGCGTTACGCACCCTGCGCGACCGGGGCCTGATCGAGACCGGCCGGCGGCGGGTGGTGATCCACGACCTGGAGGGGCTGCGCAAGCGTGCGCGCTGAGGAGCTCGCCTCCCGCGGCTCGGCGGCCGATTACGCCTCCCGGATGCGCTACGCCTGGCGGGTGTGCTCGGTCACCAGCCTCGGGCTGGTGCTGATCGGGATCGCCGGGAGCACGCTCAACGTGGCGCTGCCCTCGGTGGTGCGGCACTTCCGGGCCGGGCCGTTCGAGTCGGGCTGGATCCTGCTGTCGTTCCTGCTGGTCAGCACGGCCAGCCTGGTGTTCTTCGGCCGGGTCGCCGACCTGGTGGGACGGCGCGAGGTGTACCTGGCGGGCTTCGCCCTGTTCACGGTGGCCTCGCTGCTGGCCGGGTTCGCCCCCGGGGTGTGGTTCCTGGTCGCGATGCGGGTGGTGCAGGCCGTCGGGGCGGCGATGATCCTGGCCAACGGCACCGTCATCATCACCGACGCGTTCCCGCCGGACCGCCTCAGCCAGGGCATGGGCGTCTACATCGGCACCCTGTCGGTGGCCCAGCTCGCCGGGCCCACGCTGGGCGGGCTGATCGCCGAGACGGCCGGCTGGCAGTGGATCTTCTGGGTGAACGTGCCGGCCGGGATCGTGGCCGTGGCCTGGGGCGCCGTGACGCTGCGCCGGATGCCCCGCGGGCCGAGGCAGCCGGTGGACGCGCTCGGCAACGCGCTGGTGTTCGCCGCGCTGTCGGCCCTGCTGCTGGCCCTGTCGGAGGCGGGCTCGGCCGGCCTGACCGCCCCGGTCGTGCTCGGCGGCGCGGCGGTGTTCGCGGTGCTGGCGCCGGTGATCGTGCTGGTGGAGCGGCGGGCCGCGCATCCGGTGCTGGACCCGCGGCTGTTCGGCGGTCGGCTGCTGGCCTGCGCCAACCTCGCGTCGTTCTGCAACGCCATGGCGCGGGCGTCGCTGATCCTGCTGGTGGCGCTGTACTTCCAGGCGGCCCGGGGCGTGGACGCCTTCACGGCCGGGCTCGGCGTGCTGCCGGTGCCGGTGGGCATGGCGGTGGCCTCGCCGGTCACGGGCGCGCTCGGGCGGCGGGTCTCGCCGTACGCGCTGGCCGTGGGCGGGGCGCTGATGAGCGCGGCGGGGCTGGCGGCGCTCGCGCTGACGGCGGGGGCCGGCACGCCGTACTGGGTGATCGGCGTTGGGCTGTTCGTGGCCGGGTGCGGCAGCGGCGCGTTCCTGACCGGCAACACCACGCACGTGATGCGGGCGCTGCCCGGCGGGAGCCTGGGGGTGGTCAACGGCTTCCGGCTCATGGTCATGAACGTGGGCGTCGTGCTCAGCGTGGGCGTGTCACTGAGCGTGCTGGCCGCGTCGGTGGGGCCGTCGCTGGGCGCCCAGGTGTACGCGGGGACGCTGTCGGAGCTGTCGCCGGTGGGGGTGGAGCGGCTGATGGACGGGTTCGCGCGGGCGTACACGGTGCTGTGCGGCGTCGCCCTCCTCGGCGCCGCCCTGTCCGCCCTCGCCCGCTCGCCTTCCCTCGCCCGCTCAGCCGAGGGTGGCTGACAGGCGCGCCTCCACGTCGCGGTAGCGGCTGACCGGGATCAGGTGGACGCCGTCGAACGCGCCCGAGTCGCGGATGGCCAGCACGCGCTCGCAGGCCGCCTCCACGCCCGCCGAACGGTCGGCCGCCACCCGGCGCACCAGGTCGTCCGGGATCGCGATGTCGGGGATGGCCGCCGAGAGGGCGTGCGCGTGGCGCTCGCTGGCGATCACGATGACGCCCGCGTACACCGGCGCCTCCACCTGGTTGGCCTCGCGCCAGCGCAGCAGCGTCTCCATCGAGAACCCGGCCTGGACGAACAGGAAGTCGGCCGCCCGCTTCCAGGCGGGCAGCGGGCGCAGGCCGGCCGCCGCGCCGACCTGGACGCCCGGCGAGAACTGCCTGGCCTCCTCGATCATCGAGCGCACGGTCAGGTCGCTGGTGCGGTTGCCGCTGGCCGGCTTGTCGCCGTAGACGAACAGGAAGCGGTCGACGCCGTAGGCGGCGGCCGTCAGCAGGTCGCGCCGGAACCCGAGCAGGTTGCGGTCGCGGGAGTTGAGGCAGGCGATGCTGCGCCCGCCCATCGCCTGCACCTCGTGCGCCACGGCCACGCTGGACACGGTCGCCCGGCCGATGTGGTTGTCGGGGATGAGGAAGGTGTCGGCGATGGTGCTCAGCGTGCCGATCTGGTGGCGCACGCGCTTCAGGTCGGGCTTGGTCGGCGGCTCGATCTCGCACACGAGCTGGAAGGTCATGGTCGAACTCTAACGGCGGGCGGCCAGGGACTCGATGCCGCTGAGGATGAGGTCCACGCCGAAGGTGTCGTAGGTCTCGCGGGAGATGCCGCCGACCATGGGCGCGGCCATCTCCACCAGGTACGGGTAGCGGTCGGCGGGCAGCGACTGGAGGCCGGCCCGCTTGCGGCGGACGATCTCGGCGGCCTCCTCCGGCGTGTGACGCGCGGAGTAGTGGACGGGCGCGTCGGCGATCGCGATGGCGCTCTGCAGGATGTACTTGGAGATCACGCAGCTCTCCTCCACGCCGAACCCGGCCTGCCGGGACAGGCGGAGCGCCAGGTCCCAGACGGTGAGGAAGTTCGGCACGGCCATCTGGTCGACCTGTTCCAGGACGCTCTTGGCGCACGCGTGGGCGCGCAGCATGGCGATCAGCCCCTGGATGAGGCCGCGCATGCGCTCCTGCCACGGCCGGTCGTCGTCGGACTCGGGCGCGAACCCGGCGATCAGGTGGTCGGCCAGGCCGGCGACGAGCTGTTCTTTGTTCTTGAAGTGCCAGTACAGGGCCATCGGGGTGACGCCGAGGTCGGTGGCCAGACGGCGGATCGTCACGGCGTCGAGCCCCTCGGTGTCACCGATCTCCAGGGCCCGTTCGACGATCGCGGTCGCGCTCAGTTTTCCCATCACGGTTGACAACTATACGACGTACAAGTTAGCTATACGACGTACAAGTACGGCGTATAGGAGACCCCGTGGACCGGAAGAAGTGGTGGGCGCTCGGAGCGGTGACGCTCGGCACCTTCATGACGTACCTCGACAACAACATCGGCAACGTCGCGCTGCCGACCATCCAGCGGGAGCTGGGGCTGACGATCTCCGGGCTGGAGTGGATCGTGAGCGGCTACATCCTGGTCTTCGCCGGGTTGATGCTGGTCGGCGGCCGGCTCGCCGACGTGATCGGCGCGCGGCGGACGTTCCTCGCCGGCCTCGCCGTCTTCACGCTGGCGTCGCTGGCCGCGGGCCTGGCCACCGGGCAGGCGGCGCTCATCGCGGCCCGCGCGGTCCAGGGCGTCGGCGCGGCGCTGCTGACCCCGACCGCGCTCTCGCTGATCGGCCAGATCTTCCCCGACCCCGGTGAGCGCGGCAGGGCCATCGGCATCTGGAGCGCGACCGGCTCCCTGTCGATGGCGCTCGGCCCGCTGGCCGGCGGCTTCATCAGCGAGCGGCTGCACTGGGGCTGGATCTACCTCATCAACGTGCCGATCGGCGTGGTGACGCTCGGGCTCGGACTGTGGGCGGTGCACCCCTCCTTCACCCGGGTCCGGCGCAGCATGGACGTCCCCGGCCTGGCCACCTCCGCCATCACCCTGGTCGCCGTGACGTACGCCCTCATCGAGGGCGAGGGCGCCGGCTGGACCTCCCCCGAGATCCTCGGCGCGATCGGCGTCGCGATGGCCGCCGCCGTGGCGTTCGTGCTGGTGGAGACGCGGAGCGCGGAGCCGATGATCGACCTGTCGGTCTTCCGGTCGCGGGTGTTCTCCGGCGGCGCGCTGACCAGCGGCCTGTGGTCGTTCGGAGTCTTCGGCGTCTACTTCTTCAGCGCCCTGTGGCTGCAGAACACGCTGGGCTTCTCCCCCATCGAGGCGGGCGCCGCGTTCGTGCCGATGGCCCTGGTCATGGCGGTCGTCGCGATGCTGTCGCAGCGGATCAGCGCGGCGATCGGCATCGCCCGCACCGTGGCCGCCGGCATCGCGCTCATGGGTGTCGCGCTCTTCCTGATGTCCGGTATCGGCGCCGACGGCGGCTACACCGACGTCCTGCCCTGGTTCCTGCTGTACGGCGTCGGCGCCGGCCTGCTGGTCCCGCTGACCGCCGCCGTGGTCGGCGCGATGCCCGCGGGCCGCTCGGGCGTCGCCTCCGGCGTGCTGAACGTCTCCCGCCAGGTGTTCGGGCTGCTCGGCATCACGGTCCTCGGCGCGCTCCTGAACGCCCACCGGGGCGGCAGCACGGACCCGGCCTCCTTCATCGACGCCTACCGCTTCACGCTGGTCGTCGCCGCGACCATCGTGCTGGTGGGCCTCCCGGTCAGCCTGTACGCGCTGCGCTCCCGGCGGGCGTCCGGCGCCCCGGAGGGCGCCCCGGCGGCTCAGACGGCCCCGGCCACCGCCGGCTCGGCGAACTGAGTGCGGTACAGCTCCTCGTAGCGGCCCCCCGCGGCGAGGAGCTCGGCGTGGGTGCCCCGCTCGACGACCTGCCCGTCCTCGATCACCAGAATCTGGTCGGCCGCGCGGACCGTGGACAACCGGTGCGCGATCACCACCGCGGTGCGGCCGGCCAGCGCCTCGCCCAGCGCCTCCTGGACGGCCGCCTCGGAGGTGGAGTCGAGCGCGGCCGTGGCCTCGTCGAGGATCACCACCCGGGGCCGGGCGAGCAGCAGGCGGGCGATGGTCAGCCGCTGCCGCTCGCCGCCCGACAGCCGGTACCCGCGCTCGCCCACGACGGTGTCCAGCCCGTCGGGCAGCGACTCGACCAGCGCCCCGAGCCTGGCGCGGCGCAGCGCGTCCCAGACCTCCTCCTCCGACGCCTCCGGCCGGGCGAACAGCAGGTTGGCCCGGATCGTGTCGTGGAACAGGTGGCCGTCCTGGGTGACCATGCCGAGCGTCTCGCGGATCGAGGCGGCCGTCAGGTCGCGCACGTCCACCCCGGCCAGCCGGACGGCGCCCTCGTCCACGTCGTACAGGCGGGGCAGGAGCTGGGCGATCGTGGACTTGCCCGCGCCGGACGAGCCGACCAGGGCGACCATCTGGCCGGGCTCGGCCCGGAACGAGACGCCGTGCAGCACCTCGACCCCGCCGCGGTTGTCGAGGGCGGCGACCTCCTCCAGCGAGGCGAGCGACACCTTGTCGGCCGAGGGGTAGGCGAAGCGCACGTCGTCGAACTCCACCGAGACCGGCCCCTCCGGCACGGCCACCGCGCCGGGCCGCTCCTTGATCAGCGGCTCCAGGTCCAGCACCTCGAAGACCCGCTCGAAGCTCACCAGCGCGCTCATGACGTCCACGCGGGCGCTGGCCAGCGCCGTCAGCGGGGCGTACAGGCGGGTGAGCAGCAGCGCCAGCGCCACGACCGAGCCCGCGTCGAGCTGGTGGCGCAGCGCGTAGAAGCCGCCCAGGCCGTACACGAGGGCCAGGGCGAGCGCGGAGACCAGGGTCAGCGCGGTCACGAACACCGACTGCGCCATCGCGGTGCGGACGCCGATGTCGCGCACCCGCCGGGCCCGCGCGGCGAACTCCTCCGACTCGCGGACCGGGCGCCCGAACAGCTTGACCAGGGTCGCGCCCGGCGCGGAGAACCGCTCGGTCATCTGCGTGCCCATCGCCGCGTTGTGGTCGGCCGCCTCGCGCCGCATCCGGGCCAGCCGGACGCCGACCCGCCGCGCCGGCAGCACGAACGCCGGGAGCAGCAGCAGGGCCAGCAGCGTGATCTGCCACGAGATGCCGACCATCACGGTGAGCGACAGCACGAGCGTCACGACGTTGCCCGCGACGCTGGACAGCGTGTCGGTGAACGCCCGCTGCGCGCCGATCACGTCGTTGTTGAGGCGGCTGACCAGCGCACCAGTACGGGTCCTGGTGAAGAACGCGATCGGCATGCGCTGCACGTGGTCGAAGACGGCCGTGCGCAGGTCGAGGATCAGCCCCTCGCCCAGGCCGGCCGACAGCCACCGGTTCACCAGCCCGAGGCCCGCCTCGGCGACGGCCAGGCCGCCGATCAGCGCGGCCAGGCCGACCACGACGCCGAGCGGCTCACCCTTGCCGATCGCGTCCAGCACCCGGCCGGCGAGCACGGGAGGCGCGACCGCCAGTGCCGCCATCACGATGCTGAGCCCGAGGAACAGCGTGATCCTGCGGCGGTGGGGCCGGGCGAAGCCCCAGACACGGCGGAGCGTCGCCCGGGAGATCGGGCGACGCTCCTTCTGGTTGCCCATCGAGTAGAGCTGCTGCCATGCGATCACTTCCATGCTCATGCATGGAAGCGTAGGACCTCAAGTTATGTTCAGGTCAATCTGTTTTTCAGGAACCGATCTTCTTGCCCTCGGCGTGCCAGGCGACCGCGACCGACGGCCGGGGCTGGCCGCCCTCCCCGTCGGGCCAGTGGCTGACCGGGCTGTCGGGGGTCGCGCCGTCCACCTCGCCCGGGTGCTGCACCGCCACGAAGACGCTGCGCTGATCCGAGGTGACCATGGGGCCGCAGGTCTCGGCGCCGATCGGCACCGTCAGGAACTGGCGCACGTGCCCGCGCTCCCTGCCCCGCACCGGCGTCACGAACAGGCCGTCGTTCGTGCCGAGCGCGTTGCCGTCGGTGGCGATCCACAGGTTGCCGTCGCGGTCGAAGGCCACGTTGTCGGGGCAGGAGATCGGCGAGACCTTGGTCTTGTCGTAGCCGGCGAAGTAGGTGGAGGCGTCGTTCGGGTCGCCGCAGACCAGCACCAGCGACCAGGCGAACGTGGTCGAGGCGGCGTCGTCGCGCCGCTCCACCAGCTCCAGGACGTGGCCGTGCTTGTTCGACGGGCGCGGGTTGGCCTCGTCCACCTGCGCCGGGGCGCGGTTGGAGTTGTTGGTCAGCGCGATGTAGACGGCGCCGTTGACCGGGTTGCGCTCCATGTCCTCGGGCCGGTCCATCTTCGTGGCGCCCACCTTGTCGGCGGCGGCGCGGGTGTAGACCAGCACCTCGGCGGCGGTCATGCCGTCCACGAACGACCTGTCGCCCGAGACCAGCGGGATCCACTCGCCCGACCCGTCGAACGCGCCGTCCGACGGCAGCTTGCCGGAGCCGTCGATCTCGGCCGCCGGGCTGTCGCCGGTGAACTTCGCCACGTACAGCGTGCCCTCGTCCAGCAGCTTGCGGTTGTGCCGGTCGAAGCCCTGGATGTAGCGGTCCTTGGAGACGAACTTGTAGACGTACTCGAAGCGCGAGTCGTCGCCCATGTAGACGACCACCCGGCCGTCGCGGGCCAGCGTCGTGTTGGCGGCCTCGTGCTTGAAGCGGCCGAGCGCGGTCCGCTTGACCGGCTCCGCGTCCGGGTCGAACGGGTCGATCTCCACGACCCAGCCGAACCTGTTGACCTCGTTCGGGTGCTTGGCCAGGTCGAAGCGCTCCTCCACGCGGTCGAAGCGCCGGTTGCCGGAGGCGATGCCCGACGGGATCGTGTAGCGGGCGATGTACGGCTTCTGCGCGGCGGGCACCTTGTCGCCGTTGACGAAGTACTGGTCGAAGTTCTCCTCGGCGGTCAGCACCGTGCCCCAGGGGGTGGTGCCGCCGGAGCAGTTGTTGAGCATGCCGACCGGCCTGGCCCCGGCCGGGTCGGCGGCCGTCTTCAGCAGGTCGCTGCCCGCCGCCGGGCCGGTGAAGCGCATCGGCGTGAGCGCCGTGATCCGGCGGTTGTAGCGCCTGCGGCCCCGCGTCACCAGCTTCCACTGGCCGGTGCCGCGCACCCGCTCCACCTCGACCACCGAGCCGCCGTGGGCGGCCAGCGCGATCCGGATCTGCTCCTCGGGGGCGGCCGTGCCGTCCTTGTAGCCGCGGAACATCAGGGCCTCGTTGGTGTACTCGTGGTTCACCCACAGCAGGGCCCGCTCGCGTCCCATCGGGAACATCGTCACGTAGTCGCAGTTGTAGCCGAACTGCTTGGCCTGCGCCTCGGCGCTCTGGTGGTCGAAGTCGAACGCAGGGGCGTCGGGCAGCACCGGGTCGCCCCAGCGCACCACGACGGCCGAGGCGTAGCCGTCGGGGACGCGCAGCGCGTCGTCCTTGTTCGGGGGCACGGGGCTGAAGCGCAGGTCGCCGCCACCGCCGAACCGGGCCGCGTCCTCGGGGGCGGCCTCGGGGGTCGGCTCGGCCAGCGCCGGCACGGCGCCCGCCACACCGGCGCCGACGACCAGCGCGCCGAGGGCGCCGGCGCGCAGCACGCCCCGCCGGGTCAGCGCCTCGGCGACGACGTCGCCGAAGTAGGCGTTGCCGCTCGCGTTGCCCACCTCGTGCGCGCACGCGTTGCCGCAGCGGAACTGGCAGGTCATCGCCGAACGGCCGGACTTGTGCGGGCTGGGAAGCAGCGGAAGGTGCCGGTTCGCCACGGGGACTCCAAAGGTGTGCACGGTAGTTCGGCCAGGACGCTACGGCCGGTGTCGAAACCAGAGGTGAACGGGAACCTCCGGCACGATGAACGCTCCCAGGGAGGAAACGGGCACCTGTCCGGGCTCCTCCCCTCGCCGGACGGAGCAGAATGGGCGGGTGCCACCACGCAGACCGGACCCCGCGAAGCTGAGGGCCGCGCTCGACGCCCAGCTCGTCGCCCTCGACCAGCCCGCGTACGACGGCCCCGCCGCCGCGCTGCCCGCCGCGCTGGTCGAGGCCGTGCTGACCGCCTACGACCGGGGCCTGGAGCCCGAGCGCGACGCCGCCCGGCAGGCCGTGCGCCACCTGCTCGACCGGCTCGCCACGACCGCGCCCGGCCGCACGGTCGAGGTGCGGATCCCGCCGTACGCGGCGGCGCAGGTCATCGAGGGACCCCGGCACACCCGCGGCACCCCGCCGAACGTCGTGGAGATGAGCCCCCGCACCTGGATCGAGCTGGCCGTCGGCCGCCGGAGCTGGAGCGAGGCCGTGGCCGAGGGCGTCATCGCGGCGAGCGGCTCACGGGCGGACCTGTCCGCGCACCTGCCCCTCGCCTGAGCCGGGTTCTCAGCGGGGGCGGTCGATCCAGGGGAACCTGCTGCGGAAGCACTGGTCGGCGAGCTGCCCGGGCAACCGGCCGCAGTCCTGCACCACGCTCCAGAACCACATGGCCACGATCGTGAACAGGATCAGCGCGAGGACGCTGATCACGATCCCGGCCAGGGCGCGGCCCTTGCCCACGCCCCTGCTGAGCGCCACCCCGCCGAACACGATCGACAGGATCGCGGTCAGCACGCCGGCGAAGCAGACGAACACGAGGAACGGGCTGGCCACGCCCAGCACCAGCGACGCCGTGGCGAGGCCGCTGCCCGGCGGGGCCTTCTGGTAGGAGGGCTGGTAGGAGGGCGGGTAGCCGCCGGCAGGTGGAGGCGCGTACCCGCCCGGGCCCGGCATGGGGCCGTAGGGGCCTCCTCCGGGTGGCCCGCCGTACGGGCTGGAGGGCGAGGTGCCGGGCGGGGCCGGCTCGCCGTACGCGCCGGCCGGCCCGGCCGCACCGGGCGCGCCGGGCGCGTACGGACCGGACGACGGGGCTCCGGCCGCGTACGGACCCGACGGCGCGCCCCCCTCGGCGCCGGGCGCGGCCTCGGGGCCGCCGGACGGCGATTCGAAACGGGACGGGGCCGAGGTGCCCGGCGGCGTGGGAGGCGGCTCGGCCGTGCCCTCCCAGCCGGGATAGGCCGGGGTGCCGCCCGGCACCGGGTACGCCTGCGTCTTCTCCGCGTCCGGCTCCTCCTCGCCCGCCCCTGCGCCCCGGACCCGCGTCGGGTCGGGGACCTCCGGCGTGGTGGGCTGGTCGGGCCCCGGCGGATGCACCGGCGGCTCACCACCGGGCTCCGGCGCCGGCGCGGGACGCGGCTCACCGCCCGGACGCGGCCCCTCGGGCTGCGGCACGACCGGAGGCACCGGACCGAGCGGCGGCTCCGGGGTCCCCGGACCGGCCGGCGCCCCGCCGCCGGACTCGTCGGGCGCGGAAGGGCCGCCGGAGCCGAGGTAGTCGTCGCCGTCCTCACGGTCCTCGCGCGGCTCCCGCCCCGGACGGGGCTGGTTCGGATCCCCAGGTGTGGTCACGTCTGCGTCTCCCGACGGGTATTGCATGCCGAACACTTCACCCTTACGCGCGCAGCAGCCCAGAAAGGGTGTGACACGGTAAAACCCCGTCCATCCTTGGGACACCATGCGGCCAAGCGCCCCCTGTGTCCCCTCCCGTGGCCGCGATGCGCACCCGGGTGTGCGAGCAGCGAAGCGACCGACCTAAACTGAACTACGTGCTGAAAGGCGACGGCCGGCTCGGCCATGACCTGGACCCCGACGATCGAGCTCCCAAGGACGCCTGCGGCGTCTTCGGCGTGTGGGCGCCAGGCGAGGAAGTGTCCAAACTCACCTACTACGGGCTGTACGCGTTGCAGCACCGCGGCCAGGAGTCCGCGGGCATCGCGGTCAGCGAGGGCAGCCGCATTCTCGTCTACAAGGACATGGGCCTCGTGGCCCAGGTCTTCGACGAGTCCGTGCTGGGCACCCTGCGCGGTCACCTGGCGATCGGCCACTGCCGCTACTCCACCACCGGCTCCAGCGTGTGGGAGAACGCGCAGCCGACACTGAGCTCCACCGAGGTCGGCGGGCTGGCGCTGGCCCACAACGGCAACCTCATCAACACCCCGGAGCTGGCCCAGCGCCTCAACCCGGGCGTGACCAGGGCCACCACCGACACCGAGGTGCTGGCCGCGCTGCTCGCGCAGGACCGCAGCAGGTCCGTCGAGGACGCGGCCGCGGAGCTCCTGCCGCAGGTCAAGGGCGCGTACTCACTCGTGTTCATGGACGAGGCCACCCTCTACGCGGCGCGCGACCCGCAGGGCATCCGCCCGCTGGTGCTCGGCCGCCTGGAGCGTGGCTGGGTGGTCGCCTCCGAGACGGCCGCCCTCGACATCGTGGGCGCCACGTTCGTGCGGGAGATCGAGCCCGGCGAGCTGCTCACGATCGACGAGCAGGGCGTCAGGTCGCGCCGCTTCGCGCTGGCCGAGCCCAAGGGGTGCCTGTTCGAGTACGTCTACCTCGCCCGCCCCGACACCACGATCGCCGGCCGGGGCGTCCAGGTGACGCGGGTCGAGATCGGCCGCGTGCTGGCCCGTGAGCACCCCGTGGACGCCGACCTGGTCATCCCCACGCCCGAGTCCGGCACGCCGGCCGCCGTGGGCTACGCCGAGGCCAGCGGCATCCCGTACGGCCAGGGCCTGGTGAAGAACTCCTACGTCGGCCGGACCTTCATCCAGCCGTCGCAGACGATCCGCCAGCTCGGCATCCGCCTGAAGCTCAACCCGCTGCGCGAGGTGGTGCAGGGCAAGCGCCTGGTCGTCGTGGACGACTCGATCGTGCGCGGCAACACCCAGCGCGCGATCGTCAAGATGCTGCGCGAGGCCGGGGCCAAGGAGGTGCACGTGCGCATCTCCTCGCCGCCGGTGTCGTGGCCGTGCTTCTACGGCATCGACTTCGCCACCCGCGCCGAGCTGATCGCCGGCTCGCTCTCGGTGGAGGAGATCCGGGCCTCGCTCGGCGCCGACTCGCTCGGCTACATCTCGCTGGAGGGGCTCACCCGGGCCACCACGATCCCCGCCGACCGGCTCTGCCGGGCCTGCTTCGACGGCTCGTACCCGATCCCGATCGACCAGGACAACGTCGGCAAGTACGTACTGGAGAGCAAGGCGTGACGAGCTACGAGGCCGCCGGCGTCGACATCGAGGCGGGCGAGCGCGCGGTCGCGCTGATGAAGGACAAGGTGGCCCGCTCGCGCCGGCCCGAGGTCGTGGACGACGCGAGCGGCTTCGCCGGGCTGTTCGACGCCTCGGCGCTGCTGAAGTACGAGCGGCCGCTGCTGGCGACCTCCACCGACGGCGTGGGTACCAAGGTCATGATCGCGCAGCGGTACGGCAAGCACGACACGATCGGGATCGACCTGGTCGGCATGGTCCTCGACGACCTGGTGGTGTGCGGGGCCGAGCCGTTGTTCATGACCGACTACATCGCCTGCGGCAAGGTGGTGCCCGAACGGGTCGCCGAGATCGTCGGCGGCATCGCCGAGGGCTGCCGGCTGGCCGGCGCCGCGCTGGTGGGCGGCGAGACGGCCGAGCACCCGGGGGCGATGGGGGCCGACGAGTACGACCTGGCGGGCGCCGGCACGGGTGTCGTGGAGGCGTCGGCCATGCTCGGGCCCGAGCGGGTGCGCGAGGGCGACGTGGTGCTGGGGCTCGCCTCCTCGGGTGTCCACTCCAACGGCTACTCGCTGGTGCGTCACGTGGTGCGCGAGGCGGGGCTGTCGCTGGAGGCGGAGCTGCCCGAGCTGGGCCGGCCGCTCGGCGAGGAGCTGCTGGAGCCGACCCGGATCTACTCGCTCGACTGCCTGGCCCTGGCCCGGACGGTCGAGGTGCACGCCTACGCGCACATCACGGGCGGCGGCGTCGAGGGCAACCTGGCGCGCTCGCTGCCCGGTCACCTCGACGCGCTGCTCGACCGGTCGTCGTGGACGCCCCCGGCGATCTTCTCGGTGCTGGCCGGGCACGGCGGCATCGAGCAGAAGGACATGGACCGGACGTTCAACCTGGGCGTCGGGATGGCCGCGATCGTGGCCCCGGAGGCCGCCGACGAGGCGGTGCGGGTGCTCACCGGTCGCGGGGTGCCGGCGTGGGTGCTCGGCGAGGTCGTCGCCGGCTCCGGGCAGGCCCGCTACCGCTGACCCGTCCGCCGCCCGTGATGCCGGGTCGCTCGCCGAGCGGCCCGGCTCCCGGACGCACAAGGGTGGCGAGGGCGCCCGAGGCGCGACGAAAGCCCCACGGACGGGTGTCCGTGGGGCTCTGCCGATGGAACACGCCATCTCACCCGGCGCGGAGAGATCTCGCCGGGTGAGCGGCCGCGTCAACGAGAAGAGCGGCTACCGGCGGCCGGAGCGGTCGTCGTCGTCACCGCTCGTGTAGTCGTCGGCGTAATCGGCATAGCGATCCGCGAGCTCGTCGTTGAGGTCGTCGGAGTCGTCGTTGCTGGAGTCTCCGACCCCGAGTTCGTCGCGAAGACGGTCAAGATCTGTGCCACCGCTGTTGTACTTCAGCTGGCGAGCAACCTTGACCTGCTTGGCCTTTGCTCGGCCGCGCCCCATTGGCTCGACCCCCTCATGTGGGGTCGTCCCCGACCCCTCGTCGCTAACGCACCACACGCTGACGCCACCTGACTATGGGCGTCAGCCTATCGTTCGCCTATTACCGTACCTGTTTTGTGCCCAGCTCGGTACGTCGTATGGGCGCGGGGCGTCAGTGGCCCAGCCAAATGGCCCGAATCCGCCCGACTTCCGACATTCTGCGCTCCGCTAGCCTATCGGCTGCGACGGCCGGAGGGACGCCCTCATCGCCCGCGATCGCGAAAATCTTGAGCGTGGTGTCGTAGATCTGGGCGGCCTTGGCCCTGGCCCGTTCCATGTCGAAACCGCGGATCTCGTCGGCCACCTGGATCACCCCGCCGGAGTTGACCACATAGTCGGGGGCGTACAGGATGCCGCGCTCGGCCAGTTGCTTCTCGACGCCGGCGTGGGCGAGCTGGTTGTTGGCCGCCCCGCAGACGATCTTCGCGCGCAGCCGCGCCACGGTGGCGTCGTCCAGGGCGCCGCCCAGCGCGCACGGGGCGAAGACGTCGATGTCGGCGCCGGTCAGCGCGTCGGCGTCGGCCACGACGGCCACCTCGGGGTGCCGCAGCCGCACCCGCTCCACGGCGCGCTCGTCCACGTCGCAGATCACGACGTCGGCGCCGTCCTCGCGCAGCAGCTCGACCAGCCGGTGGCCGACCTTGCCGACGCCCTCGATACCGACCCGCCGGCCGCGCAGCGACGGCGTGCCGTAGACCCGCTCGGCCGAGGCCCGCATGCCCTGGAAGACGCCGAAGGCGGTGAGGATGGAGGAGTCGCCGGCGCCGCCCTGCGCGAGGGTGCGCCCGGTCACGAAGCGCGACTCCCTCGATGCGACGTCCATGTCCTCGCTGTAGGTGCCGACGTCGCAGGCGGTGATGTAGCGCCCGCCGAGCGACTCGACGAAGCGGCCGTAGGCGCGCAGCAGCGCCTCGCTCTTGTCGCGCGACGGGTCGCCGATGATGACGGCCTTGCCGCCGCCGTGGTCGAGCCCGGCCAGCGCGTTCTTGTAGGACATGCCGCGGGAGAGATTGAGCACGTCGGCGAGCGCGGCCTGCTCGCTCTCGTACGGGTAGAACCTCGTGCCGCCGAGGGCCGGGCCGAGGGCCGTGCTGTGGATGGCGATGATGGCGCGCAGGCCGCTGCGCGGGTCGGCGCAGAAGACGACCTGCTCGTGCGCGTCCTTGTGAGACGGGTCGAAGACGTCGGTCACGGTAGTGACTCCCTGTCCGGTCCGCCGCTCCTTCGCGGCGGGAGATCACCTCTCAGGGTAGTGGCCGCAACGGTGCAAGCAGGTTGTCTTCATGACACGATGCCTCCGTGCTGCCCTATGCCGCGTATCTCCGTGTCTACGAGCCGTTGACCGCCTTCCCCGAGAACGAGCGGAAGGCATGGGCCGAGTACGCCGAATCACGTGACCGTCCGCGCCGCGCGAACGCCCTGAACGCCGAGCACGGCGAGTCGATCAGGCGCCTGCTCGGCCGGCCCCCTCACCCGGTTCCCGCCCAGGAGAGCCCCAACGCGTATCTGCGGCGCGTGGAGGACCGTCTCTATGTCTGCCCTTGGCAGACGCGGCTGCGCTCGTGGCTGGCGTTCTCACGGCTGCGCGGCGCCACCCCCGCCAAGCTGATGGACCGGCTGGTCCCCAAGGCGATCTCCGACCAGACGGCCGACGACTTCGACCGGTACAAGCGCGCGGCCGGCTCCTCCGCCCTGCGCACCCACATCCGCACCACGGCGTGGCACGTGCCGTCGTCGTGGTTCGTGCCGTTCGACGGCAACGAGCGCTGGCTGGTGCTCGGCGGCGCGGCCCCCGGACAGGACGTGACGACGGCCACGGGGCGCAACCTCATCTACGTCACCTCGATGGCGCAGGCCCGCAGGCGCGCGGCCCGGGCCCTGCAGGTGCTGCGGCGGCACCTGGGCGAGGTGGCGGCGCACGTGGACGTGGAGGACGTGGCGCGCTGGCTGGAGGAGTTCCATCCGCACTCGCTGGTGGAGCTCGACTACGGCGGGCTGGTGCACCTCATGGACGACGACGCGCTGCAGGCCGACCAGTCGGTGGCGGAGCTGTCGGCCGCCCTCACGGGCCTGGACACGGGTCAAGAAGAGCTTGCCTACGCCATGTACCAGAGGGTCATCCTGCGCTGGAAGTCAATGCAACTCCTGGAATCTGCCAACTGAGCCCCAATACAACCGTCTGACCTGCATGAGTAGGTCATGACTAGCGGCTGCTCGCTTCTGCGAACTGAGCAGTTTGCCGTTTTCACTGCGATACCACGAAACGTGTCGCTAGAATCACCGAGCGTGACATCGCCATGGGGGCGGGCAGTTGGGTCAAAGAAGGGCTCGCCAATCGCTCTGCGTGGCGGTATGGTCACTTCGGGTGATGCCGCATATGGGCCAGAAAAGCCGCACGCTTTGGGCCATAGGGGGACATCCGTGACACGCGCACAGGCAGTCACAGGATCGCTGAGCCGGTCCACACGGAGGAGAGGCCGCACAAATGTCAGCTCGTACACCCGAGGCCGAGCCACTGCTCACGCCCGCCGAGGTCGCGACCATGTTCAGGGTCGACCCCAAGACCGTCACGCGGTGGGCCAAGGCGGGCAAGTTGACGTCGATCCGCACCCTCGGAGGACACCGGCGTTACCGGGAGACCGAGGTCCGCGCGCTTCTGGCGGGCATTCCGCAGCAGCGCTCGGAGTAAGGCCGAGGTCGTCACGGACCTCAGGGGGGTTGAAGGGTGGGCCTGGCCGGAGGCCCGGTCCACCACTGTGACGACGGACGTCGCTTCTGGAAGTTGGCGCCGCCCGCCCGGCGCCACTCTTCCCGCCCCGCGACCCGCGGGATCACGGTCCGTGACGGGTCACCCTGCCATCAGCGCGTGGAGGAGCCGGGCGGCCTCACCGTCATGGCGTGCGGCGACACCCAGCAGGGCGGTCATGTGCTCCACGAGCAGCCGCTCCAGCTCCGCGCGTTCCATGTCGCGGTGTTCGAGCCAGTCGAGCCCCGCCGTCTCCACCGAGGCGATCCACGACCGCAGCGTCGCCCGCAGCACCGGGCTCGGCTCCGTCACCCGCATCTGCCTCTGGACCAGCAGGAACAACCGCCGGCGCACCCCGTCCACGATCTCGCCGACCTCGTCGGCGCGGCCGGCCGGGCCGCCGCGCAGCAGCGCCGCGTAGCCCGCCGCGTGCTGCTCCACGAAGTCGAAGTAGCTCGCGAGCCCGGCGGCCAGGTCCTCCAGCGGCCGGCCGTCCCCCTGCGGCACCAGCCGCGACTCCAGGCGCTCCGCCGCGCTCCGCAACGCGGCCACGTACAGCTCCTGCTTGCCGCCGAAGTAGTGGTAGACCAGCGCCCGCGAGGCCCCCGCCCGCGAGGCGACGTCGTCGATCGAGACGTGCTCGACGTCACGCCCGCCGAACAGCTCCAGGGCGGCCGCGATCAGTTCCTCGCGGCGACGGTCGACGGTCAGCCTGCGCCGCGCCGGCCGCGTCGTCTCTGTCACAGGCAGAACAGTACAACCAGCGCGGTATCCGACCGGATGCGCCATAGCGGACAACTGTCGCCATGGTCAATATGAGGCTTCCCTAACCCCAAGCCGTACCCTGCGGGGAACTCGATCGTTTGGTGAGACAGGTGCCCATCTTCGCATCGCGGGGGAGACACATGTCAGGACCACCCGTCAAGGCTTCCACCATCAACGACCTCCGGGACATACCTCGACCAAGACCCACCATCCGCAACGTCGCCGAGCGTGCCGGCGTCTCGAAATCGCTGGTCTCGCTCGTGCTGCGGGGCTCACCGCACGTCAGCGAGCACCGGCGGCAGGCCGTGCTCCAGGCCGCCCGCGAGCTCGGCTACCGGCCGAACGCGGTCGCGCGCAGCCTGGTCGAAGGCCGTACCCACCTGGTCGGCGCGCTCGTCGCCGACCTGCACAACCCGTTCTACGCCGAGGTCCTCGACGGCCTCCAGGAGAGCCTGCACGGCGACGGCCTGCGCATGCTCATCGGCAACAGCCAGTGGGATCCCGCGTTCGAGGACGAGGCCGTGGAGGCCTTCCTGGAGCTGCGGGTCGACGGGCTGGTGCTGTTAGGCATCGCGCCGACCAGCGAGACGCTGATCGAGGCCACCTCCTACACCCCGACGGTCGTCGTCGGGGAACGTGACATCGAGCTCGGCGGCGTCGACATCGTGGTCGACGACGACCAGCTCGGCGCCCGCCTGGCCATCGACCACCTGGTCGAGCTCGGCCACAAGCGGATCGCGCACATCGAGGGCGCCCGGCCGACCCGCTGCGAGGGCTACCTCGTGGCGATGCGCCGGCACGCGCTCGCCCCGTACATCATGGTCGAGGCCGCGGAGTCGACCGAGGAGGGCGGGCGCGAGGCCGCGCTCGCGCTGCTGACCCGCGACCCCAGGCCCACGGCGATCTTCGCCGCCACCGACGCGGTGGCGCTCGGCGCGCTCTCCGCCGCGGCCGAGCTCGGCCTCGGGGTGCCGGGCGACCTGTCCGTCGTGGGCTACGACAACACCCACCTGTCCGCCTCGCGCCACATCTCCCTCACCTCCGTCGACCAGCCGCGCCGCGCCATGGGGCGCTCGGCGGCGGCCCTGCTGAGCGACCGCATCGGAGACCCCGCCAAGGTCGCGCGGCTGCGCCAGGTCACCCCCGAACTCGTCGTACGGCGCAGCACGGGCCCCGCCTGAGAGCGGCAAAACCTCGGTCAACAACACACGGACACCCCACCGCCTGGAGGTTTACTCGTCAGGGTCATGCGATGCGCGGCCGTACACGATGCGGTCGCGAATCTGATCCGGGGGACAGTCATGCGTGATCCAGAACTGGTTTCCTGCGCCCAGCGCGCCGCGTCGGAGCTCGAACGCGCCTGGGCGCAGTGGCGGGCGAGCCGGGGTCGTGCCGGCGACACCGGCGCCGAGTCCGTGGCCAGCTACGTCGCCCACTCCCTCGACCACCCGTGGGGACGTCCCCGCGTCGTCCTCGGCCTCGACGCCGAGGACGCGCGGGAGCTGGCCGCCCTCCTGCAACGCCAGGAGGCCGGCGAGCGCGTCTGGTGAGAGCTTCCTCCCGCCTTCGGGGAACGCGTGGGGCCACGGCGCGCCGTGACGTAGGTTGGAGTTCATGCGTGCTCTTCCCGTCACCCTTCTCGCCGCCTGCGGCCTGATCGTCACCGCGTGCGGCACGGCCGGCGCGAGCGGCTCCGCGAGCCCCGCCGGCTCCGGGAGCTCCGCGGCCGGCGTCCCGGCCGGGCAGGTCGCCACCCAGGCCCCCGCCCCTTCGGCGGACCCGGGAGCCGGGCGGGGTGCCGGCGGGGCGGCGAAGCGCGACCGGGCCACCGGCACGCCCCGGGCCGGGTCGCTGGCCGGCAAGGTCGTGGTCATCGACCCCGGCCACAACGGCGGCAACTACCGCGACCCCAAGGCCGTCAACCGCAAGGTCAACGTGCTGACCCAGTGGAAGGCGTGCGACACCACCGGCACGTCCACCAACGACGGCTACACCGAGGCGGCCTTCAGCTGGGACGTCTCCAACCGGCTGGCCAAGATCCTCAAGAGCCGGGGCGCCACGGTCAAGCTGACCAGGTCCGACAACAACAGCGTCGGCCCCTGCATCACCCAGCGGGCCGCGATCGGCAACCGCGCCAAGGCCGACGCCGCCATCTCCATCCACGGCGACGGGTCCGCGCCCGGCAACCACGGCTTCCACGTGATCATGCCGAAGAAGATCAACGGCCCGGTCGACCCGGTCGTCGGCGACTCGCGCCGGCTCGGCCTCGCGGTCCGCGACGCCTACCACCAGGGCACCGGCCTGCCGTACTCCACCTACATCGGCAGCAAGGCGCTCGACTTCCGCTCCGACCTCGGCGGCCTCAACCTCTCGACCGTGCCGAAGGTCTTCATCGAGTGCGGCAACATGCGCAACGCGGCCGAGGCGGCCAAGTTCCGCGACCCGGCGTTCCGGCAGCGGGTCGCCCTGGCGCTGGCGAACGGCATGCAGCACTATCTGACACCATGATCCCTCGCCCCCGCCTGGTCCGTCATCTGTCCGGCTCCTGCGAGCTGACCCCCGGGTCCGTCATCTCCGGCCCCGCCGAGGCGGCCGACGCCGTCCGCGTGGCGCTGCCGGGGCTCGACCTGCGGCCCGGCGACTCCGGTGACCTCGACGTACGGCTCGACCCGGACCTCGGGCCCGAGGCGTACCGGCTGGTCACCGGCTCGCGCGGGGTGGAGATCACGGCGGGCGGCCGGGCCGGGGCCTTCTACGCGGCGCAGACGCTCCACCAGCTCCTGCCCGACGCCTCCTACCGCGCCCCCGCCGGCCCCGGGCACGGCCGCGCGTGGAGCGTGCCGGGCGTGCGGGTCGAGGACGAGCCGGTGTTCGGCTGGCGCGGGCTCCACCTCGACGTGGCCCGGCACTTCTTCCCCAAGCGCGAGGTGCTGCGTCTCGTCGACCTCATGGCGGCGCACAAGCTGAACCGGCTGCACCTGCACCTGGTGGACGACCAGGGCTGGCGGGTGGAGAGCCGGGCGTACCCGCTGCTGCACGAGGTGGCCTCGCACCGGCCGCGCACGGCGGTCCACCAGCGGGGCGAGCCGGAGCGCTACGAGGACGTGCCGCACGGCGGCTTCTACACGCTGGACGACCTGGCCGAGATCGCCGGCTACGCGCGGGCCCGCGAGGTGGTGGTCGTGCCGGAGATCGACGTGCCCGGCCACGCCTCGGCCGTCCTGGCCGCCTATCCGGAGCTGGGCGCCACCGGCGAGCGGTACGACGTGCTCGACCGCTGGGGCATCTCCCCCGCGATCCTGTCGCCCCTGCCGCCCACGGTCGAGTTCCTGACCACGGTCTTCGACGAGCTGATCGGCGCCCTCGGGCCCACCCCGTTCGTCCACATCGGCGGCGACGAGGTGGTGCTCGACCACTGGACGGACTCGGCCGAGATCGACGCCTACCGCGCGTCGCTCGGGGTGGAGTCGATGCCGGCGCTCCAGGCGTGGTTCCTGCGGCGACTGGCCGACGCGCTGGCCGAGCGGGGCGCGCGGGCCGTGGTGTGGGACGAGGCGTTCGTCAGCGGCGAGCTGCGGCCCGACACCGTGGTCATGCCGTGGCGCGGCATGGGCGTCGGCCGCCGGGCCGCCGCGGCCGGCCACGACGTGGTGGCCACGCCGGTGTTCCCGCTCTACTTCGACTACGCGGAGTCGGCCGCGCCGGAGGAGCCGGCGGCGATCGGCGACACGATCACGGTGGCGGACGTCGCGGCGTTCGTCCCGGCCCCGGCGGAGTGGACCGACGAGGAGCGCTCGCGGGTGCTCGGGGCGCAGGCCCAGCTCTGGACCGAGCGGATCGCCGACGCCCGCACGCTGGACTACCGGATCTGGCCGCGGGCGTGCGCCCTGGCCGAGGTCACGTGGGGCGGCCAGGCGGGGCCGGACTTCGCCGACCGGCTCCGGGCGCACCTCGGGCGGCTGGACGCGCTCGGTGTGGAGTACCGGCCGCCGGCCGGGCCGCGGCCGTGGCAGCGGCGCCGGCCGTACCGGGCGGGCGCCGTGCGGGTCGCCGACGTCATGGACCGGCTGGAGAGCATGACCCACGACGCGGAGTCCACCCGCCCCAGCCTGTAGGCCCTCCGCCGAGCCGGGCGGCTCAGAGCTTGGGCGGCTCAGAGCCTGGGCGGGCGGTCGTTGAGGATGCGCTGGAAGAGGCGGTGGTCGCGCCACTCGCCGTCGATGTGGATGTAGCGGGGCGCGACGCCGTACACCTCGAAGCCGGCCTTCTCCAGCACCCGCTGGGAGGCCACGTTGTGCAGCAGCGTGGCCGCCTCGACCCGGTGCAGGCCGAGCCGCTCGCCGGCGTCGCGGCAGACCTCCATGACGGCGCCGGTGGCCAGGCCGCGGCCGGTGTATCCGGCGTCGAGCCAGTAGCCGAGGGCGCCGCTGGCGAAGGCGCCGTACACGATGCTGTTGAGGTTGACGCAGCCGACGATCCGCTCGCCGTCGGCCAGCACCCACGGCATGACCCGGCCGGCCCGGCACTGCTGGAGCTGCGCCTCCAGCCGCTCGGTCTGGCCGGTCAGGGTGAAGAACGTCTCGGGCCGGCGCGGGTCCCAGGGGCGCAGGTGCTCGCGGTTGCGCACGAAGGCGTCGGTGAGCGCCTGGGCGTCGCCCTCGGCGACCGGACGCAGGACGACGCCGCCCGCCAGGGAGATCCTCATCACGGGGCCCCCGTGGTGCGGGCCGCCGGAGCGGTGCGGACCTCGGGGGCGGTGCGGGCCTCGGGGGCGGTGCGGCTCTCCGGCGCGGTACGGCCGATGACCTGGGTGATCGAGGTGAAGCCGTGGCGGCGGACCCGGCGCGAGAGCTGCCGGTGGATCGTGGCGGCCCACAGCGGCCCGCCGTACACCCAGCCGGTGTAGCCCTGCACCAGCGTGGCCCCGGCGAGCAGCCGCTCCCACACGTCGTCCACGTCCTCGACGCCGCCGACGGAGACGAGCGTGATGCGGTCGCCCACGCGGGCCCTCAGCCGCCGCAGCACCTCCAGCGAGCGCGCCTTGAGTGGGCGCCCCGACAGCCCGCCGGTCTCGCCGCCGTGCCTGATGGTGGTGTTGGTCGCGATGACGCCGTCGAGCCCCAGCTCCAGGGCCAGGTCGGCGACCGCGTCCACGTCCTCGTCGGCGAGGTCGGGGGCGATCTTCACCAGCAGCGGGGTACGCCGGGGCGTGCCGTCGGCGACCTCCTTGACCGCAGTGAGCAGCGGGCGCAGCAGCGAGACGGCCTGCAGGTCGCGCAGGCCCGGCGTGTTGGGCGAGCTGACGTTGACGACGAGGTAGTCGGCCAGCGGCGCGAGCTGCCTGGCACTGGCGACGTAGTCGGCCGTCGCCCCGGACTCCGGCACCACCTTGGTCTTGCCGATGTTGACGCCGACCACCACCGGCACCCCGCGTACGCGGCGCAGGCGGCGCGCGGCGGCGGCGGCCCCGGCGTTGTTGAAGCCCATGCGGTTGACGACCGCCCGCTCGCCCACCAGCCGGAACAGGCGGGGCCGCGGGTTGCCGGGCTGGCCGTGGGCGGTGATCGTGCCGACCTCCACGTGGCCGAAGCCGAGCGCGGCGGCCCCCTCGGCGCACGCGGCGTCCTTGTCGAAGCCGGCCGCGAGCCCGAGCGGGCCGGGGAAGTGGACGCCGAACGCGCTGACGCGCAGTGCCGGGTCGTGGGGCGCGAGCGCCTTGTGGAGCAGCCGCTTGACCAGCGGCAGCGCCGACAGCAGGGCGAGCGCGCGAACAGTGAGGTGGTGCACGGCCTCGGCGTCGAAACGACGCAAGACCTGCGTGAACACGAGGCGATACATCACGGGTCAGGCTACCAAGCCGGCCTCGTGGGCGATGATCGCGGCCTGTACGCGATTGCGCACGTCCAGGCGGGTGAGGATCGCGCTGACGTACGCCTTCACCGTGCCCTCCACGATGTGCAGCCGCTTGGCGATCTCCGCGTTGGACAGGCCTGAGCCGAGCAGCGCGAGCACCTCCCGCTCCCGCTCGGTGAGCGCCGCGACCCGGTCGCGGGCCGCGGCGCCGCGCGACACCCGCCCGGCGGCGAGCTGCGTGATGACGCGCTGGGCCACCCTCGGCGACAGGTACGCGCCGCCCTCCGCGACGGCGTGGATGCCGGCGATCAGCTCGCGCGGGTCCCCCGACTTGAGCAGGAAGCCGCTGGCGCCCACGTCGATGGCCCGGGCGATGTAGTCGTCCTCGCCGAACGTGGTGAGCATCACCACGGCCGTCCCCGGCGCCGCCCGGCGGATCTCGGCCGCGGCGGCCAGGCCGTCGAGGACGGGCATGCGGATGTCCAGCAGGGCGACGTCCGGGTGGTGGCTGATGGCCAGGTCGACCGCCGCGCGGCCGTCGTCCGCCTCGGCCACCACGTCGAGCGACGGGTCCGCGGCGAGGATGGCCCGCACGCCGGCCCGGATCATGGCCTCGTCGTCGGCCAACAGCAACCGGATCATTTCCCTATAGTGGCGCACATGGCACAGGTGAAGCTCTACGGGCGGCGTGACGTGTGGGCCGAGCGGCGGCGCGAGGTGTCGGATCTCGTCCACTCCTGCCTGGTGGAGGCGTGGGGGCTGCCCGAGGACAAGAGGTTCCACCGGTTCCTGCTGCTCGACGCCGACGACCTGATCTGCCCCCAGCGCGGCGACGGCTACCTGATCATCGAGGTGCTCTGCTTCACCGGCCGCAGCGACGAGGCCAAGCGGGCGCTCATCCGCGCGCTCTACGACCGGCTGCCCTACCCGGCCGAGGACGTGGAGATCACCATCGTGGAGATGCCCAAGGTCAACTGGGGGATCCGCGGGGTGCCGGCGGACGAGCTGGCGCTGACGTACAAGGTGGACGTCTAGCCGCGGACGTCAGCCCAGGGTGCCGAGGACCACGGCGCCCGCGCCGACCGCCAGCGCCAGCGGGACGGCCCACCACCGGGGCGCGGGCCCCTCGCGCAGGACCTTCACCCCGTACGGCACCAGCGCCACGCACAGCCCGGCGACGGCCAGGAGCGACATCGGGCCGGTCCCCTTGAGCACCCCCATCGGCAGCGCCGACATCAGCCCGAGGGCGACGCTCCGCACGGGCCCCAGCGTCCCGGCCCGCCACAGGGCGACGGCCAGCACCGCCCACCCGGCGAACAGCATCACGTTGAACGCCTGGAAGACGTGGAACGCGCCGTAGGCGGCGGCCACGGCCCGCTGCGCGGCGGCCAGGCCCTGGCCGTCCACGAGCTGGAGGGCCAGGTGGCTCACCCCGGCGTGGAAGGCCCGGGCGAACAGCCCGCACAGCACCATCACCCCGCCCCACAGCACCAGCCGGGAGGCGGGCGAGCGGCGCACCAGCCCGAGCACGCCGGGCCACAGCAGCGCGCTGCCCAGGGCGAAGCACCCGTACGAGGCGGACATCAGGACGGGCGCCTCGGCGAAGGCGGCGAGCTGGGCGGGGAAGAACCCGTCGTACCCGACGCGGAGCAGCACGCCGGCGAGCATGAGGACGGGCGCGAGGGTCAGGCTGACGCCTTCGGCCCAGCGGCCGGGGAAGTCGTTCATGGGTACGATCCAAGCCGCCCACAGGCCGCGTTTCACTGGGGCAGGGGCGAGGGTCAGGGGTAGACCTGGGTGGACGGTATGGTCCGACTCATGAGCACTCACTATGACGTCGTCGTTCTCGGCGCGGGTCCCGGAGGGTACACGGCCGCGGTCCGCGCCGCCCAGCTCGGGCTGCGCACAGCGGTCATCGAGGAGAAGTACTGGGGTGGCGTCTGCCTGAACGTGGGCTGCATCCCCTCCAAGGCGCTGCTGCGCAACGCGGAGCTGGCTCACATCTTCACCAAGGAGGCCAAGACCTTCGGCATCAGCGGCGAGGTGACCTTCGACTACGGGGCCGCCTTCACGCGCAGCCGCAAGGTGGCGGACGGCCGGGTCAAGGGCGTCCACTACCTGATGAAGAAGAACTCCATCACGGAGTACGACGGCCGCGGCACCTTCCTGGACCCCAACTCGATCCAGGTGAACGGCGAGACGATCACGTTCGACCACTGCATCATCGCCGCCGGCGCCACCACCCGGCTGATCCCCGGCACGTCGCTGTCGGAGCGCGTGGTGACGTACGAAGAGCAGATCATGACCGGCGAGCTGCCGGGCAGCATCATCATCGCGGGCGCGGGCGCGATCGGCGTGGAGTTCGCGTACGTGCTGCACAACTACGGCGTCAAGGTGACGATCGTGGAGTTCCTCGACCGGATGGTCCCGCTGGAGGACGAGGAGGTGTCGGCGGAGCTGGCCAAGCGCTACAAGCGGCTCGGCATCGAGGTCCTCACCTCCACCCGCGTGGACTCCATCGACGACACGGGCTCCTCCGTCAAGGTCACCGTGACGCGTGACGGCCAGCAGCAGGTGCTGGAGGCCGACAAGGTGCTGCAGGCGATCGGCTTCCAGCCGCGCGTCGACGGCTACGGCCTGGAGAAGACCGGCGTGGCCCTCACCGACCGGGGCGCCATCGCGATCGACGGCCGCTGCCGGACGAGCGTGCCGCACATCTTCGCCATCGGCGACGTCACGGCCAAGCTCATGCTGGCCCACGCCGCCGAGTCCATGGGCATCATCGCGGCCGAGACCATCGGCGGCGCGGAGACCATGGAGCTGGACTACGTGATGATCCCCCGGGCGACGTACTGCCAGCCGCAGGTGGCCAGCTTCGGCTACACCGAGACGCAGGCCCGCGACCTGGGCTACGACGTGAAGGTGGCCAAGTTCCCCTTCACCGCCAACGGCAAGGCCCACGGCCTCGGCGACAGCAACGGCTTCGTCAAGGTCATCAGCGACGGCAAGTACGGCGAGCTGCTCGGCGCCCACCTCATCGGCCCCGAGGTGACGGAGCTGCTGCCGGAGCTGACGCTGGCCCAGCAGTGGGACCTGACGGTGCACGAGGTCGCGCGCAACGTCCACGCCCACCCGACCCTGGGCGAGGCGGTCAAGGAGGCGATCCACGGCCTGGCCGGCCACATGATCAACATGTAGGTCCTGGACGACAGACGAGATCGGTACGGCCGCCTCGAAGCCGTACCGATCGTGCCCTAGACGAGGGTGAGAGCCACGCCCCCCAGCACGAGGGCGGCGGCGCACGACAGGCTGCGCACGTGGTTCCACGTCGTCCAGCGCGGCGCGTACGCGGGCCAGTCCAGGCCGCCCGCCTCCAGCGCGTTGTTCATCGGCACGTTGAGCAGCGCCGTCGTCGCCAGCGTGCCGAGCAGGTAGACGGCCGCCGCCGCCAGGAACAGGACGCCCGCCGCGGATGCGCCGCCGACGAGCAGGAGCACCCCGGCCACCAGCGACGCCACGGGCGCCAGCAGGAAGACCGGCAGGAACAGCGGGTTGAGGATCGTCCTGTTGATGCTCCGCATGGCCGCCGTGGCCTGAGCCGGCTCGATGGCGGCGAAGGCGGGCATGATCGTGGTCGAGAAGACGTAGAAGAGCCCGGCCATGAGCCCGTTGAACAGCAGGGAGATGATCGCGAAGGCCGTGGACATGTCCCGATGATCCCAGCCTGCGCCCTGTCGTGGCCACCGGGTATCGGCTACCAGGTGACGGTGGGACTCTCCTTGCCGCCGCCCCACATGAGTGTGCCGGCGGCCTTCCACCGCTGACGCACGTCCTGAAGTTGCCCGACCTTGGCCACGTGCAGCCTGAACGGGCCGCACATGGCGACGCCGTTGGCCGCGGGCCGGACGTCCTTGCAGATGGACGGCTGAGCGGAGACGTGCTCGGCCTCGGTGTTGTAGAGCTGCACGTGGATGTTCCACTCGCCCGGTGCGGCCTTCTTGAGCTTGCCCTTGATCAGGATCGTGTCGCCCACCACGGCGATGCACGGCGACATCAGCGCGCTGGTGCCGGGTCCCGCGGAGACCCAGGAGCGGCACCGCCAGTCCGGCGTCGTGCCCGTGGTGTCGGTCTTCGTGCCGTCGTCGGGCTTGACGTCGTCCGTCTCGTCGGTGGGGTGCGGCTCGGGCGAGGTGACGCGCTTGGTGGGCCCGGGGGCCGGCTCGTGGGTGGCGGTCTTCTTCCTCGGCTGGGTGGACGGGGGGTCGGCGGGCTCGGCGGTGGTGCTGTCGCGCACCTGCCGGGCCGTGCCGCCCTTGCGCTCGGCGCTCTTCCCCGGGGTGGTGACGGGCGTCGTGGGGGTGGACTGGACGGCGAGCGGCGGCTGGGTCGCGACGTTCTGGGCCGCCGCGGTGCCGGGTGAGCGCCAGGGGGCCACGTAGGCGACGGCCGCGGCGCTGACCGCCAGGGCCGCCCCGGCGGCCGAGAGCACGACCACCCGCTTGCGCGAACGCCTCGGAGAAGGTGCGGTGGGGCCGGTCGGAGCCGGGCCGGTCGGAGCCGGGCCGGTCGGAGCCGGGCCGGTCGGAGCCGGGCCGGTCGGAGCCGGGCCGGTCGGAGCCGGGCCGGTCGGAGTGGGCGTGAGCGATGGCGGGACGGACGGGCCGGGGGCGGGCGGTGCGGTCGCAGGCCGTGCGGTCGCGGGCGGTGCGGTCGCGGACGGTGCGGTCGCGGGCGGTGCGGGCGCTTGAGGCGCTGGGGGCGCGGGCGGGATCTGCGGGCCCAGCGGCTCGGACGTGACCGACGGGGCCTCGCCCCGCGCGACCGGTGGCAGCGCCGCGAGTCCCGCCAGCGCGGGCGCGGCCGCGCGCAGCGCCGCCACGACCGCCGCCGCGGCGGGACGCGCGGCCGGGTCCTTGGCCGCGCACGCCGAGACGATCGCCCACAGCGGGTCCGGCATCCCGGGCAGCCGCCGCGGCGTGGCCATCGCGTGCTGCCGGATCAGCACCATCGGGTGCTCCCCCACGAACGGCGGACGCCCGGCGAGCAGCTCGTACAGAATCAGCCCGAGGGCGTACACGTCCACGGCCGGCGTCGCGGCGTCGCCGTCGGCCACCTCGGGCGCCAGGTACACGGGCGTGCCGATGACGGCACTGGTCTGGGTGATACCGGGACCGTGCAGGATGCGGGCCACGCCGAAGTCGGTGAGCCGCACCTGGCCGGTGGCCCGGTCGAGCAGGACGTTGCCCGGCTTGACGTCGCGGTGGACGACGCCGATCTCGTGCGCGGCGGCCAGCGCCCCGGCGATCTGCGCCAGCAGCGCCGCCGCCTCCGCCGGGGGCAGGGTGCCGCGCCGCTGGATCAGCGCGCGCAGGTCGCCGCCCTCGACGAGGTCCATCACCAGGGCCAGGCGCTCGCCCTCGACGACGAAGTCGCGGACCGTGACAATGTGGGGATGGCTTAAGGTGCGCATCACCTGACGTTCCTGGATGAAGCGCAGCACGAGATCCTGGTCGGCGGCGAGGCCGTCACGCAGCAGCTTGACCGCCACGATCTCGCCGGAGTCCCGGTGCCGCGCCCGCCAGACGGTGCCCATGCCGCCGGCGCCGATCTCGTCCAGGAGCACGTACCCGCTGCCCAGCGAAACCTCGGGCCCGTCCGCCTTCAACCGCTTTCCCCCTCCGGAAGATGGAGATCACAATAGTCAGGAAGATCCGCCTCCAGGTAGATGGAGGCGAGCCGCCCCTCACGATCACGTCCATCGCGACCGATCGGTTCGATCTGCTCCCGCTGAACGTCGGGCACGCCGCCGAGATGGCCGTGGTCCTCGCCGATCCGGCCCTGCACGCGTTCATCGGCGGCGCGCCGCTGGACGAGGACGCCCTGCGGGCCCGCTACGCCCGCCTGGCCGCCGGGTCGCCCGATCCGGCCGTGTCGTGGCTCAACTGGGTGATCCGGGTACGCGGCGAGGGCCGCCTGGCCGGCACCGTACAGGCCACCGTCGAGCACCGGCGGGCCGCGGCCGAGGTCGCGTGGGTGGTCGGCACCCCGTGGCAGGGGCGCGGCGTCGCCACCGAGGCCGCGCGCGGGCTGGTCGCCTGGCTGCGGGCGGCCGGGGTGCGTACGGTCGTCGCGCACATCCACCCCGGCCACGCGGCGTCGGCCGCCGTGGCCGCCTCAGCCGGCCTCTCCCCCACGGACGTGTGGCAGGACGGCGAGATCCGCTGGACGACACCCCCGGAACCACCGGAACGCCCGGAACGTCCCACCGAGGCACAGCCCGGTGACTCCTGAGAGGGCCTCGGTCCACCAGGGCGGCCACCACGTCAGGACGAGCCACTGGAAGACGGTCCGCGACGCCACGAAGTACCCGGTGCGCGGGGCGACCCGCCTCACCCCGGCCTCGGCCCGGGCCCTCTCACAGGTGTGCACCTCGACGCGGCCCGCGCGGAGTACTACCTCGGCGGCGTGGCGATGAGCATGTACCGGCTCTACAAGTACCACTAGACGGGCGGCGGCCCGGCCCGTCCCGAGGGCCGGACCAGGCCGCTCTCGTACGCGAGGATGACGAGCTGGACCCGGTCGCGCACGCCGAGCTTGGCGATGGCCCTGGTGATGTGGGTCTTGGCGGTGAGCGGGCTGATGACCAGGCGCTCGGCGATCTGGACGTTGGACAGCCCGAGAGACACGAGCCGGACCGCCTCCAGTTCCCGCGCGGTGAGGGCGGCCAGCCGCCGCCCGTCGCCGGGAGCCGGGTCCTGCCGGTGGGCGAACTGCTCGATCACGCGGCGGGTGACGCCCGGGGACAGCAGGGCGTCGCCCGCCGCGACGGCGGCGACCGCGCGGCGCAGCTCGGCGGGCTCGACCTCCTTGGTGAGGAAGCCGCTGGCTCCGGCGCGCAGCGCGGCGAAGACGTGCTCGTCGGTGTCGAACGTGGTGAGGATGACCACCCGGCAGGCGGACCCGGCGGGGCCGGTGAGGATGCGCCGGGTGGCGGTGATGCCGTCGCCGCCCGGCATGCGGATGTCCATGAGGACGACGTCGGGCCGGGTGCTCGCCGCCAGCGCCACCACCTCCTCCCCGGTGGCGGCCTCGCCGACGACCGTGATGTCCCGGGAACGGGACAGCAGGCTGCGGAACCCGGCCCGGACGAGCGCCTGGTCGTCGGCGAGCAGCACCTTGATCGTCATGCCTTCGAGCCTGCCACGGGGATCTCCGCCCGCACCGCGAAACCGTCCGGTACGGGGCCCACGGTGAGCGAGCCCCCGAGCGCGCTCACCCGCTCCCGCATGCCGATGAGGCCGTGCCTCTCCATGATCCCGGAGCCGTCATGGCCGGCCCGTCCGTCGTCCTTGATCTCGACGGTGACGGACCGGGCCCCGTACTCGACGATCACCTCGACCTTGGACGCCCCGGCGTGCTTCAGCGTGTTGGTCAGCGCCTCCTGGACGACGCGATGGACGGCCACGGCCGGCGCGGCCGGGACCGCCGAGGGGTCGCCGCGCTCGTCGAGGACCACGTCGAGACCGGCGGCCCGGGCGTCGGCGGCGAGCATGTGCAGTGCGGCCAGGTCCGGCTGGGGAGCGGTGTCGCCGGGGCCGTCGCGCAGGACGCCGATGAGCGAGGCGAGGTCGGCCATCGCGCGGTTCCGGACGTTCTGCGCCAGGCGCAGCGCGGCGGCGGCCTCGTCCGGGGCCTCCTGCAGCGCGTCGGCGGCGACGTTGAGCTGAACGCCGACGACCGCAAGGGTGTGGGCGACGATGTCGTGCACCTCGCGGGAGACCCGCAGCCGTTCCTCGGCGTCGCGGGCGCGGCCGTCGCTCTCCCGCAGCCGCTCCCGCCAGCGCGCGACGCTCGCGTACGCCAGACCTGCGGTGATGAAGAGCACCAGCAGCAGACCCTCGCCCGCGATGTGGATGACGAAGCGGCCGACGTTCCTGTCGAGGACCGGCCAGAAGTCGACGGTCGCGTGAACGAGCTGGGCGACGCCGACGAGCGCCACCCACCGCACGTGCCGGGTCGTGGCGGCGCTGAAGTACGCGGCCCACGCGGGCCAGATCCAGCCGCCCTGGAAGTGGCTGCCGGCGCGGTAGACGAAGATCGCCGCGATGGACAGCAGGAGGACCGTCATGGGCAGGCGGCGCCGCACGAACATGAGCGCACCCAGGAACAACGAGAGCTGGATCAGGCCCTCCCAGGGTGACTCGTGCACCTCGGCGGCCAGGACGCCGGTCATGACGCCCACCACGGTGAGCGCGGCGAGGGCGGCGTCCGCGAGCCTGGCCGCGTGGCGGACCGTGGCCGGTTGCCGCGGTGTGGGGGTCACGGCCTGTCGTGGTGTGGGGATGGCGGCCAAGAGGACGGACCTTTCTGCGTTGATGGCCGGGAGGGTCAGACGTGGGTGACCAGGAGGGTCACGCCCATCTCGTCGCCGCAGCTCACCATGATGGGGCCGACGCCATTGCCGACCTCGCGGGCGAGGGTGGCCTTCGCCACGAATCCTTCAGGATTGTCGTCGATGATGCGGATGTTCGTCAGGACCGGCCTCTGGGTGACTCCGCCGATCACCTCCTTGAGCTTCTGGCCTCCCCCGCAGTTGCCGGTGATCGTGATCTCCTGGCCCCGCCTGGTCGTGGGGTTGGGGCTGACCTGGACCACCGCTCGGGCGCCCTTCGGCGGCTTCGGCGCGGCCGTCGTGGCGGCGGCGACGTTGGCGGGCCCCGACGTGTCGGCGGCGGACGCGCCGGCGGCTCCCTGCCCCAGCAGGCCCGCCGTCAGGATCAGCCCGGTGACCGTGGCGATCGATGCCCTCTTCATGGTGGCTCCTCTGTGAATGCGACGTGCGTGGGCGATCCCCGCTCGGAGATCGCCGGCGCAACGCTAGGGCGGGCCACGGCGGCGGCGCGTCCTCCGTCGGCCGTCACTTGAGGGCGCACCGTCCGGAGTACCGGCTACACCGGATGGAGCAGCCGGTGTGGCCGCTCCACCGGATGGGTGCAGCCGGGCCGGGCTAGTCGCACCCGCGGGTGCCCGCCGGCGCGGTCGCCGTGGCGGCCATGCGGGCGTCGGCGGACACCTCCGAGGCGGTCAGCGCGTACGCCGTCTCGGCCTTGCCGGTCACGGCGGCGAAGACCACGCCCAGCACCTGCCCGTCCGGGGTGAGCAGCGGCCCGCCGGAATTGCCGGGTTGGACCGTGCCGCGGATGAGGTAGACGTCCCGCGTCACGTCCTTCTCGCGGTAGATGTCGGGGATGCTGGCCTTCTTCCGGGCGGCGATCCGGGCGGGACGCGGCGCGTACCCCTGCCCCTGGGGATAGCCGGCCACGATGGCGTCGTCGCCCTTGGCGGCCTCGCCGTGGAAGGCGAGCGGCGGCAGGCCGGCGCCGGGCACGTAGAGGATCGCGACGTCGCGCCGCGGGTTGAAGCGCACCACCGTGGCCGGGCGGGACTGCCCGGTGTGGTCGATGATCTGGAGCGCGGTGTCCACGCCGGCGACGACGTGCGCGTTCGTCATGACGTGGTCGGGCGCGAACACGAACCCGGTGCCCTCGATCTGCTTGTCGCAGGAACGCGCGGTGCCCCGCACCTGCACGATGCCCGGACGCGCCTGCTGGAGCCCGGCGGCGTTCAGCACCGCCGGGTCGGGCGGGCGGACGTCAACGGTGACGTCGTCGCCCCTGATGGCGTCCAGCACGGGCGGGAATTCGGACCGGTCGATGAATTTCTTGAACGGTTTCTGCCAGGCGCGCACGCCGTCGGGCATCGCGTGGTCGACGGCCGACAATAACAGCGAGCCGCGAATCTGTTCCACGACCGGCGCGAATGTGCTGGAGACCAGCAGGCTGCCCACCATCCAGGAAATGGCGAGCACCGACAGGACCCCGGCGATTGTGCCGCCTATCGCGTCCAGCAGCCTGGCCCGTTGTCGTTCCCGCACGTGGGAACGCGCCACGGCGCCCAGCGTGGAGCAGACGAGCTGGCCCAGCAGCGCCGCGACCAGCACGACCACGACCGCGACCAGGGTCTGCATGACGTCCCCGTCGACCAGCGCCGCGGCGACGGGCGGCGCGACGTACACGCCGAACACGCACCCGCCGACGAACCCGACGAAACTCATCACCCCGAGGACGAATCCCTGCCGGTAACCCGAGACGCCGAATCCGATCGCCATGGCGAGCAGAACGAGATCCAGAAGATCACCACGCACGCGGCAAGGAAACCACAGGCTCTTCCCGTTTCCCAGCCTCGTTTTTCATAGGCTTCCCGATGGCCGGGGAAATGGACCGGAGAAAATCTCCGGTCCGGTGTGTCATCCGACGCGGCCGTGCTTCTGGTTCTCCAGCACGTACGGCCGCAGCTCCTCCTCGTACGCCTGGAACGCGGCGGCGTGTCCACCGGCCGAGGCGGCCGAGGCGGCCAGGTGCCGGGCCAGCGTGTGCGCGCCGATGAGGGCCTGCGAGGTGCCCATGCCCGAGGTCGGCGCGGCGCAGTACCCCGCGTCGCCGACCAGCACGACGCGGCCGTCCGACCAGCGCTCCATCTCCACCTGGCACGCCGAGGAGAAGAGGAAGTCGGAGGCGGCGGCCATGTCCTCCACCAGGCGCGGCACCACCCAGCCCGCTCCGGCCATGCGCTCGCGCACGATCTCCTCCTGGCGGTCGCGCTCCATGAGGTCGAGCTCGGCCGAGTCGGTGCCGAACGACATGCTGACCGTCATCCGGTCGGCGTCGGCCGCGCTGAACAGGTAGACGGCCCTGCCCTGGGCGGTCTGCAGCACTCCCCGGTGGTCCAGGGCGAGGTGGTTGGCCGTGGTGAAGCCGACGCCGGACATGCCGAGGTGGCGGACGAACCGCTCGTGCGGGCCGAAGGCCAGCCGCCGCACCGTGGAGTACACGCCGTCGGCGCCCACGACGAGGTCGTAGACGCCGGGCTCGCCGCGCTCGAACTCCACCCGCGCGCCCGAGTCGTCCTGGTCGATACGGCTGATGGAGTCGCCGAACACGTACCGGACGTCCCCCTCGGTGAGGCGGTACAGGATCCGGGTCAGCTCGCGCTTGGGCACCTCCAGGTCGCCGGCGAACGCCTCGGCCGGCAGCTCCCCGGTCTTGCGCCCCTCCTCGTCCACCAGATCTGTGCCGCGCATCATGGTCTCGTGCCCGCGCACCTCCTCCAGGATGCCCATCCCGTCCAGCACGTCGAAGGCGGCGCCGCGGAAGTCCACCGCGTACCCGCTGTCGCGCGGCGCGGGGGCGCGCTCCACCACCGTCACCTCGAAGCCGTGGCGGTGCAGCCAGTACGCCAGGGCGGGCCCGGCCACACTGGCACCGGAGATGAGGACCTTCACGTTCCACTCCTATGAACAGGGGAGGTTTCCGACAAGGTGCCCAGCATCGAATAGGGTGCCTGGCTGGAACAACGACGAGTCTCGCAACGGTGCGTCAATCGCGACTTAACGTTCCAGAGGAATCATGGAGCTGCGTGACATCGAGATCTTTCTGACCCTGGCGGAGGAGCTGCACTTCGGGCGCACGGCCGAGCGGATGCACCTCACCTCCGCCCGGATCAGCCAGGCGATCAAGAAGCAGGAGCGCGACCTCGGCGGCCCGCTGTTCGAGCGGAACAGCCGCAGCGTGCGGCTGACGCCCCTCGGCCGCCAGCTCCGCGACGAGCTCCAGCCGATCCGCCTCGCCCTGCGCGACACCATGCGGCGGGCGCGGGCCGCCGCCACCGGAGTCACGGCCACGCTCCGCGTCGGCACGATGAACGGCAACGGCCACGACCTGCGCCCGTACTGGGACGCCTTCCACGCCCGCCACCCGCGGTGGGAGCTGCGTTTCCGGCACGCGCCCTTCGTGGACCCCTTCGGCGGGCTGCGCAGGGGCGAGATCGACGTCCTCATCGCCTGGCTGCCCATCGCGGAGCCCGACCTGGTCATGGGGCCGGTCCTGTTCAGCGACTCCCGGGTGCTGGCCGTGGCCCTCGACCATCCGCTCGCCGCGCGGCCGTCCGTCACGGTCGAGAGCATCGCCGACTTCCGGCACTCCGGCACGACGTCGGTCCCCGACTACTGGGAGTCGGCCTTCGTCCCCTTCCACACCCCCGGTGGACGTCCCATCGAACGCGGCCCGCTCGTCACCTCCGCCGACGACATCATGACCCTGGTCAGCACCGGCGAGATCGTCAACGTCTTCCCTGCGCACACCGCCCGCTACTGGCCCCGGCCCGACGTGCTCTGGCTGCCCCTCACCGGCCTGGAACGGTTCGCCTTCGGCATGGTGTGGCGCGGCGAGGCGGAGAACGACGTCATCCGTGCCCTGGCCGCCGTCGTCCGCGACCTGGGCACCTCCGCGTTCTGAGCGGGGAGGTCAGTTGCCGATCGCCAACGCCGCGTGCAGAGGGCCGCGCTCGTCCAGGCAGCGCAGCACGCAGTCGGCCAGGTCGGCCCGCGACACCCGCACGCCGCCGCGCACGTTCCGGTCGATCGCGCTGCGGTAGGAGCCGGTACGCGGCCCCTCGGTGAGCTGGGGCGGGCGGACGATCGTCCAGTCGAGCCTGCTCGCCCGCACGAGGTCCTCCATGCGGCGCATGTCGGCGAAGGCGTGCCTGAGGACGCGGCTGAGGATGGGCTTGGCCACCAGGCGGGTGAGCGGCCCGTCGCCCTCCCTGACGAAGCCGCTCGCGCTGACCGCGACGAGCCGGCGCACCTCCTCGGCCGCCATCGCCTCCATGATCGAGGCGATGGAGTCGGCGCACACGGTGGTGGGGCCGCTGCCGCGCGGGCCGATGGCCGACACGACCGCGTCGTGTCCCGCGACGGCCGGCCGGATCGCCGCGGGGTCCATGACGTCCGCCCTGACCACGGTGAGGCGCGGACCGCCGAGGTTGTGGCGCTCCAGCGCGGCGGGGTCCCTGACCACGGCCGTCACCTCGTGCCCGGCGTGCAGCGCCTGCCCGACCACCCGCCATCCGGTGCGCCCCGTGGCGCCGAACACAGTGATTCTCATGATGACGCACCCTCGGCTAGTGAGTACTAACTAACCTCTTCAGGATGGGTGAGTACTCACTAACCTGTCAACTCCGGCGCGGGTTCAGTCGTCCAGCGCCGTGAGATCGAGCGCGTCCAGCCGCTCGGGGTCGGACAGCACGTCGATGGCGACGATCCGGCCGTCCGTGACCGTGAACGCCATGGTGGACACCCGCCGTCCCTCCACCGTGACGACCACACCCGCCGCCCCGTTGATCAGCACCGGCCGGGCGAACGGCGAGAGCCGGCCGAACGTGACCGCCTGCGCGGCCACCGCCCGGGCGCCGGAGATCAGCACCGTGTGACGGGCACGCGCGGTGCCGCCGTCCGACCGCAGCACGACGTCCGGGTGCAGCGCCGACACCAGCGCGTCGAAGTCGCCGTCGCGGGCCGCGGCCAGGAACGCGTTCACCACGTCGCGCTGCCGTCCGAGGTCCGGGTCGGGCGAGGGCGCCTGGCCCCGCACCCGGCGGCGCGCCCGGCTCGCGAGCTGCCTCGCCGCGGCCGGCGACCGCTCGATCATCGGCGCGATCTCCTCGAACGGCACGGCGAACATGTCGTGCAGCACGAACGCGAGCCGCTCGGCCGGCGTCAGCGTCTCCAGCACCACCAGCATCGCCAGCCCGACCGAGTCGGACAGCACCGCCTCGTGCTCCGGGTCGCCGCCCTCCTCCGGGCCGATGATCGGATCGGGGACCCGCACGTCGAGCGGGTCCTCGCGCCGGTGCTCGCGCGAGCGCAGCACGTTCAGGCACACCCGGGCCACCACGGTGGTCAGCCACGCCCCGAGGTTGTCCACCTCGCGGGTGTCGGCGCGGTCGAGCCGCAGCCACGCGTCCTGCACGGCGTCCTCGGCCTCGCTCACCGAGCCGAGCATCCGGTAGGCCACCGCCCGCAGATGCGGCCGTTCCTCCTCGAAACGCCTGGTCAGCCAGTCCCGTTCGTCCACCGTGTCACGTTCCTCTCTCGCAGGTACGAACGGTAGACCCGCGGGACGCGACGGATGTGACGGGGACCCGGTCACGTGCAGCCGGCGAATCTCACCTCCTGACTGTTCGCCGGAACCAGGGCGGGGACGGGGACGGCCCGGCCGGTGCCGATGTCCACCCGGTAGAAGCGGCTGGGCCCGTAGCCGGTCGTGCCGACCACGACGGTGTCGGCGTCGGCCCAGCACGCGAGCCACCGCAGCCTCGCGGCCGCGGGCAGACCCAGGTCCAGACGGCCGGTGCGGCGGCCGTGCCTGGTCAACCGGTTCCGCTCGTAGTCGAGTTCGATCCACGTCCTCCCGTCGGGGGACAGGTCGCCCTCGTCCGGGCGTCCCGCTGCGTCGAAGAGGACGCCGCCGCGAAGGTCCACCGCCCGGACGCGCTCCCCGGTGTCGAGCAGCAGGCCCCGCCCACTGGGCAGCCAGCCGATCGGCGACGCCGCCCCCGCCACACGCCGCCGCCGTCCGTCCCAGACGTAGACCTTCTCCTCGTACGTGAACGCGAGGCGGCGCCCGTCCGGCGAGAGGAACAGGGTGCCGTCAGGGGCGCCATCACTTCGCGACACCGTGCTGATCTTCCCTGACGGCAGGTCGTACAGCACCAGCGCGCGCTCCTCGCGGCTCTGATAGGCGAGCCTGCGGCCGTCGGCGCTGATCCGCAGGTCCTCGGGGGCGGCGTCCTCGACGGCCAGCCGCCGGCCCGGTCCGGTGACGACCACCCAGTGGCCCTCCTCGGTGGAGCCACTCTCGGCGTCCTCGACGAGATAGGCGTACCGGATCGTTTCTCCCGTGGCGCCGCGCAGGGGTAGGAGCGGCGCGTAGGGAAGGGCGACGGAGACCCGGCCTCCCAGGTCCCAGCGCATCCAGGTGTCCGAGGCCGAGCAGCAGGCCAGCACGGCGGCGAGGACGACGAAGCACACGATCAGCGAGCGGATCCCGTCCGGACCCGGCTCCCGTCCGGCCGATGCGGGAAGGTCCGCCGTCACGGCCCGCAACGCGGCGGCGCTCTCGGCGCCCAGAACCCGGAGCCCTTTCTCGGCCGCCCGCCGCACGGCTTTCCTGCTCCGGCCGCACAGGTAGGCGGTCTCCTGCTCGCTCCAGCCGTCATGGTGCAGGGCGACCAGAACGGCCCGCTGGAAACGGGACAGCCCCTTTCCCCAGTCGGGTTCCGGCCAGAAACGAAAACGACTGAGATAAAGGCGATAAAGGACGAAAAATGAGTTTTTGGAGTGGAGTTTGGCGTTCAGTGCCTTGGCCGCCATCCGCTCGGCGTCCGGCGTGCGCCCGACCAGCAGCGACGCCGTACGGCGGACCGGCCCCGACCACTCGGACATCACCGCACCCTCCCGAACGCGATCGGTTCGACCTCCGGGATGCCGGTCGAGGAGACCTCGCCCGTCCTCGCGTCGACGGCCACGTACTCCTCGTCGTCCTCGTCCAGCTCGACCAGGGTGTCGTCGTCCGCCCACCGCGCGCCGACGTACCGGCCGCCGGGCACCACCAGCGTCTTCCGTCCGGTCGCCGTCTCGTGCACGGCGTCGCCGTCGAGGTATCGCCGCAGATCCGGCGACATGCCGTCGGGGGCGTTCTCCTCCGACCGGAAGCGGGTCGCCGTGCCGTCGAAGCGGACGATGTCGATCGCGACATCGGCGCCGTAGCACCCCGAACTGCCCATCAGCCTGTCGGCGGTCAGCCCGTACGCCCAGCACACCTCGTCGAGGCTCCGCGTCCGCCCCGTCTCGAAGTCGGCGACGTACGTCCGGCGGTTCTCGCTGGTGGAGACGGCGAAACGGCGGCCGTCGGACGAGCTGACCACCGAGGTGATCCCGGCGATCTCCTCCGCGGTCAGGCGCGGCGTGATCGGCCGGACGGCGCCGGAACGCAGGTCCTTGACCAGGTACCGGAGCCGCCCCACGTCGAGGTAGGCGACGCGGTGCCCGTCCGGGGTGATCTCGATGGGGACCACGCCGTCGTCATCCGCCTCCGCGGGCCGGATCCGGTTGACGGCGCCGGCGAGCCGGATGCCCACGCCGTACGGCACGTGCAGCGTCCACCCCACGCACTCGATGCGCGTCTCCTCCGCGAGCTGCGACGCGAGTGATTCGTCCGGCTCACCCGGGCACTCCGCGGCCTCGCCGTAGGTGACCGCCTGAACGTTGCGCCCGGACACCCCCTGGCAGGAGAACAGAACCAGAAAGACCGCGGCCACGGACGCCCATAATCGGACACGTCGCCAACGCGAGAGTTTCGCCCACGGATGCGCCACGGAAAACAGTGAATCCAGAATTGATCACGAACACGTCAACACCGCGAAATCCCTTCGCGGCGTATCCACCGATCGGCTGCGGTCGCCGGCTCCGCGTACGCGACCGACCTCCCCAGACCCGCGCCGGCAAGCGGCTGACCGTCACGAGCCTCGCCCGCTGGAACCCGCTTCGCGCATCCGGATAAGTACGGTCGTGACATCCATTCCACACGGAGAACCCCCCATAGCGGGCCGGAGCGTCCGCCTCGCGGGCTCCGTCCAGTCGCGAACACCCTCCTGGGCGGACGCGTCAGAGCCGGCTCCCGCAGAGGTCCCGACGGAGGCCCCGGCGGAGGCCCCGGCGGCGGTCGACGAGCCGGACCGGCCGGAGGACTCGGCGGTCATCAGAGCGTCGCTGCGCGATCCTGAGCGTTTCGCCGAGCTGTTCGACCGGCATGCCGCCGTACTGCACCGCTACGTCGTCCGGCGCCTCGGCCCGGCCCACGCGGAGGACGTGGTGGCCGAGACCTTCACCAGGGCCTTCGAGAAGCGGCACAAGTACGCGTTCGACCGCGCGGACGCCCTGCCCTGGCTGTACGGCATCACCACCAACATCATCGGCAGTCACCGGAGAGCGGAGACACGCGGATACCGGGCCCTGGCCCGGACGGGCGAGGACCCCGTGGCGGCGGCCTTCGACGAGCGCGTGGTCGCCCGGCTCTCCGCCTCGGCGACCCGGGACCGCCTCGCGGCGGCCCTGGCCAAGCTGGGGCGGGACCAGCGCGACGTGCTGCTGCTGATCGCCTGGGGCGACCTCAGTTACGAGGAGACGGCACGGGCGCTGGACGTGCCCGTCGGCACCGTGCGGTCCCGCCTGTCGCGCGCCCGCCGCAAGATCGCCCATGCCCTGGGCGGCAGCAACCCGACCGACGTCATCGAGGAGGCATGATGAACGACCTGGACCTGGACCTGGTCCGCGACCTGCGCTCACAGGTACGGCAGAGCGAGGCGGGCGACCTGCACGGCGCCCGGCGGCGACTGCTGGCCGCGATGGCCCCCGAACCGCGCCGCCGCCGGCTCCCCCGTCCGGTGCTGCGCGTCGCCGCCGTAGGAGCCCTCGGCATCACGATCGCGGCCGGCGTCACGGTGGCGCAGAACCTCCCCACGGCCGGCCCGGGTAAGGGGACCGCCGGCGCCCCGGCGTGGCTGTCCGTCGCCAACGCCGAGACCCTGGCCAAGCGCGCGACGGCGGCGGCGGCCCACCAGCCGGACGTCTACCCGCGGGACGACCAGTGGGTCTACGTCAAATGGGACTTCTACGGATCGCCCAAGTTCGCGAACGAGCAGAGCGAGAAGGTTTCGCGGTACACCACCGAATGGTGGGTCCGGGGCGACGGCAAGAAGAGGGCTCTGCGGAAGGAAGGCAGCACGACGCTCGAGAGACGCTCAGGCGGGGAGGACCCCCGCCTCCGGCTCGACCCCGCCTACCTGCGCTCGCTCCCGCTGGAGCCGTCCGCCTTGCTGGAACGCCTCACGAAGGACGCCAGGGAGATTCCCGTGCCCCGGGCACAGGCGGTGTTCATCCATACCAAGCTCATCCTTGAGCAAGGCGCTCCGCCGGCTCGCCTGCGCGCCGCTCTCTACACCGTCCTGTCGCGACTGGACGGCGTCGGCGTGGAGAGGGTGCGCGACCTCCTCGACCGGGAGGGAGTGGGGATCTACATGGACGACGAGGACACACGCCGGGAAGTCATCATCGACCCGAACACCTATGCCCTGCTCGGCGGACGCACCGTCCATCTCGGCGGGTCGCCCGAGGGCGAGGTGATGTTGTCCGTGGCCCAGGTGGCCACCGGCATCGTCGACGAGGCGGGCGACGTCCCGTAACCCGGACACGGACGCGAGGTCGGCCGGGGATGTACGAGGGCTGTCCCCGGCCGCCTCGGCATGTGACCACCTCTGCGCCGGTGCGGCTGATACGCCCCTTTGGTCGCGTCCTCCATGCCCTGCCGGCTGATGGAGAATCTGCGGCATGGACGCGGTAACGCTGCACACGGCGGCACGTCGGTACCTGATGGAGCGCTACGACGAGTTGGAGGACGAGTACGCCGCGCTGCCCGACGAGGGACGGTCCGCATTCGGATACTCCTACCGTCGCGAAGCCTGGCGCATCTTCCCTCGCTACAACGTGATCGCAGCGATCCTGGAACACGTGGAACGGCTCGATCCAGACCGGCTGCCCGAGTTCGCCGACCTCGTCGACGCCCTGTCCGAGGCGGCCGAAACGGCCCAGTCGCCGTTCACACAACCGGCATCGAACAGGACCGAGGCCAAGGCGATGGCCGAGGAACGCCGGCTGTTTCAGTCGATCCTGCAAGACTGGGCAACGCGGGCCGACCTTCCGGTGGAACCGCTGCCGTACAGACGCGTGTTGACGCCCGCCGAGTCGGCGGAACGACAGAAACAGTTGCGGCAGCGATGGGGGCTGGTGGGCAGGTCGTGGCACCCCATGCTCGCCGAGCCGACTCCACCCGACGTGCTCGTGCTGATGGAGGCGTCGATGTGGAGCGAACAGGCACTCGCCCAGGTACGCGCCGCACTACACGACATGAGCGGCGGCCGTGTGACAGAACTCCGCGAGTACGGCGCGGACTACCTCGTGGATGTAGAGATGTTCGCACCTCACTACACCGGCGCCGAGGGCGTGTGGAGCGATGACACGCTCACCTGGATCGCGTTCGCCTCCCACGAGGGAACGGTCGCCTTCGGCGGCCGGCTCGCCGCCGCCCTCGAAGCGGAGTGGACCGAGCTCGACCGGTGGCGCTGGCAGGGGCTCTGAAGCCTGCGAAGGGGGCCTGGCTCGCCATGACGCTTCGCATGCTGGTCACGAGCGCGACGTGCTCCC
The DNA here is from genome assembly GCF_024172185.1 of Nonomuraea roseoviolacea subsp. carminata. Classification (GTDB taxonomy): domain Bacteria; phylum Actinomycetota; class Actinomycetes; order Streptosporangiales; family Streptosporangiaceae; genus Nonomuraea; species Nonomuraea roseoviolacea. The sequence continues at coordinate 4,286,348 of NZ_JAMZEC010000001.1, read as the reverse complement.
GCTCACTCGTCCTCGCCAGAACGCGAAAACGCCCCGGAGCGATTGAACGCTTCGGGGCATCTTGGTTGTTCAAGAAGGTGGTCAGGGGCAGGGTCGAACTGCCGACCTTCCGCTTTTCAGGCGGACGCTCGTACCAACTGAGCTACCTGACCCAGAGCGGTCCTGACGGGACTTGAACCCGCGACCTCCACCTTGACAGGGTGGCGAGCACTCCAAACTGCTCTACAGGACCTTGCTTGTCTTGCTGTTCTTGCCTTGCGACTCGCTTAGCTTACCAGTTCTTCGGAGGTCTTCGACCTGCCGTTTCCCCGGTAGCGCCAGGCGCTTCGCGGTGCCCCCAACGGGATTCGAACCCGTGCCGCCGCCTTGAAAGGGCGGTGTCCTAGGCCGCTAGACGATGGGGGCTCAGGTTTCCCTGTCGCCTTCCGTCGGAGACCTCTGAAGCATAGGGGACGATTGCCCCTGATGCCAAAGTGGCGGGCCGGCGGCCGGCGTTCGCGCGCCGCTCACGGTCCCCGATGGTGTCGGGGTGTTCGTCGGCGCTGGGGAAATCATACGTCCCGGGTTCTCCTCCACGTGACGCTGGATGTACACCGATTGCTCCCCCAGCCCGCCGAGGGTGATGTCGTCCCAGGCCCGCAGGCGTTTCGTCTCCCGGTCGAAGTACAGGACGGACGCCTGCACGGGAGTCGGCTCGGCGTGTTCGAGGGCGCGCAGGCCGGCGCCGCCCGTGGAGCCCTGGACGAGGACGCGCGTGCCCGTGGGCAGCATGGTGGTGGACCGGGCGTGCGCGTGGCCGGCGAGGACCATCGGGGTGGCGCCGGAGAAGCCGCGGCCGATGATCCCGTCGTGGACCGCCACCAGGTCCGGCTTGCCGGCCTTGGCGAGGTGGTCGCGTCCCCATTGCTCCAGCTTGGCGGGGTCGGAGTCGACAGCCACCGACTTGTCCGGGGTGAAGCGCGGGTCGCCGAGGCCGTAGATGGTCAGGCCGCCGACGGTCTGCGACCTGTCGTCGAGCACGACGGCGTTCTTCTGCTTCGCGACGGCCTTCTGGGTGGTCATGGAGTCGTGGTTGCCGCGGATGTAGACGTACGGGACGCCGAGCCGGCCGATCTCCTCCACGAACTTGTTCTCGGGCTTGGTGCCGTGGTCGGAGATGTCGCCCGTGTCGATGATCATGTCGGCGGCGAACTGGTCCTTCAGGGACCGGATCACGTTCCAGGCGAGCGGGTTGAGGTGGATGTCCGAGACGTGGAGCACCCGGATCGAGCGCGGGTCGCTGTCGTACAGCGGCAGCGTCGAGACCGTGTCGTACAGCTTCGAGACGTTCGTCACGAGCTTGGTGAGCTGCGACCGGTACGACTCGAACTTCGTCACGATCGACTCCGCGCTGCCCACCAGCGACGGCGCGGCGGCGATCAGGCCGGAGTAGCGCGGCTCGACCAGCGAGTTCGGCCGGAACGTGAACGCGGCCAGCGCGCCCGTGCCGGCGAGCCCGACCGCGGCGGCCAGCAGGCCGAGCAGCGCGACCTTGGGCCGCCTGAACACCAGCACCCCCGCCACCAGCGCCCCGGCCCCCGCGCAGAGCAGCGAGCGGATCACCAGGGCGCGCACGCCGTCGAGCAGGTCGCGCTCGATGATGCCGGGCAGCCGGTCGGCCAGGCGCGGGTCCTCGATGAGGGCCTTGGCGCGCTCCTGGTCGATGTTCTCCAGGGTGATGCGCAGCCGCAGCGGCGCGTCGTGGGTGTGGAAGGCGAGCGTGCCCAACGGGCTCGCGTCGACGACCGTCTCGCCGCGCCAGGCCGGGCGCAGCGACATGCCGGTCTCGACGGGGCCCACCTGGGCCCGTACGGTGCCGCTGAGGAAGATGCCGAGCCAGGCGCCGACGGCCGCGACGACGAGCACGGCCGCGATCCTCGACGCTCTGGACGCGACGACTGTCCGGAGGATGCGAGCGACGTTCATGGGGTGACGTGCCTACCCGCCTCGCGAGGCAGAATGGCATCTGTGATCGAGGTTACGCGGGAGAAGTTCGAGGAGCTCGTCTCCGAGGCGCTGGACACGATCCCTCCCGAGCTGACCCGCGTCATGAGCAACGTCGTCGTCACGGTGGTGGACGATCCGCCCCAACCCAACCTTCTGGGCCTGTACACCGGAATTCCCCTTACCGAGCGTGGCGACTGGTACTCAGCGGTTCTTCCCGACCGGATCGAGATCTACCGCAATGCGATCTGCCGGGTCTGCGACACCGAGGAGCAGGTCGTACGGGAGGTGCGGATCACGGTGGTGCACGAGGTGGGGCACCACTTCGGCATCGACGACGCGCGCCTGCACGAGCTGGGCTGGTGACCCGGAGGGCGCCGGTTGTCCTCTTCTGCTTGCGGTACGTGGCCTGATCAGGCACCTTAGGTGACGTACTGAATACTCAGAGTCAGGCACAGCGGAGTCCAATGGGGGCCATGCGGACGCGACGGCTGCCGGGACGGCATCGCCGTGCTGAAGATCACCAAGCCACCTACGGCGAGGTCCTCGCCATCGGCGAGTTCCGGGCCCTCTGGTACGGCCAGGGCCTGTCGCTCCTCGGCGACCAGCTCGCCCAGGTGGCCCTCGCCGTCCTCGTCTACGACCGCACCGGGTCGCCGCTCGCCACCGCCGCCGTCTACGCGCTGACCTACCTGCCGTCGATCGCCGGCGGCCCGCTGCTGGCCGGGCTGGCCGACCGGTTCGCCCGCCGGGGCGTCATGCTGGCCTGCGACCTGCTGCGCGCGGTCCTGGTGGCCGTCATGGCCCTGCCGGGCATGCCGTTCCCGGTGCTGTGCGCCCTGGTGTTCCTGGTGGTGCTGCTCGGCGCGCCGTTCTCGGCGGCGCGGGCGGCGTTGCTGCCGGAGGTGCTGGAGGGCGACCGGTACGTCGTGGGCACGGCGCTGCAGAACATGACGAACCAGGCGGTCCAGATGCTCGGCTTCGCCGCGGGCGGCGCGGTGATCGCCACGCTGGGCCCGTACCGCGCGCTGGCGCTCGACGCGGCGACGTTCCTCGGCTCGGCGCTGATCCTGGTCTCGGGGGTACGGCGGCGGCCGTCGGCGGCGCCCGAGGGCGAGCGGCCGTCCATGTGGGCGATGACGAGGGAGGGCGCGCGGCTGGTCTTCGGCGACAAGGGGCTGCGCACGCTGGTGATGTTCGCCTGGCTGTGCGGGTTCTACGTGCTGCCGGAGGGGCTGGCCGCGCCGTACGCGGCGACCCTGGCGACCGACGCGCTGCCCGCCCCGGTGGTCACCGGGCTGCTGATGGCGGCGATGCCGACGGGCACGGTGCTGGGGGCGTTCCTGTTCAGCAGGTTCGTCTCGCCGTCGCGGCGGTTGCGGCTGATGGGCTGGATGGCGGTGCTGAGCTGCCTGCCGCTGGCGGTCAGCGCGCTGCGGCCGCCGCTGGTCGTGGTGCTGGCGGCCTGGGTCCTGTCGGGGGTGGGCGGGGCCTACCAGCTCGCGGCCAACGCCGCGTTCGTGCAGCGGGTGCCGGCCGAGCGGCGCGGGCAGGCGTTCGGGCTGGCGCAGTCGGGGCTGATGGCCGCGCAGGGCGCCGGGATCCTCGTGGGCGGCCTGGCCGCCGAGAGACTCGGCCCGGAGCTCGTGGTGGCGCTGGCCGGCGTCATGGGAGTGACGTGCGCGGCCGCGCTGGCCATGCTCTGGACCGAGTCCCGGACTGACGGCCCCCGCCGGGTCCGCGCCTCGGCGCCCACCTGATCACTGCTGGGGCTTCTGCTCGTCGTCCCAGGAGGCGGGGGTGCTGGTGCTGGTCTGCCAGGTGGACTTGGCCTGCTGCTTGGCCAGCACGTCCTGGACGATCGAGGTGTCCCTGCCCTGCTCCGGCATGAGCAGCCAGCCGATCGCGTACAGGCCGACCCCCACCCCGCCGAAGAGCGTCGCCACCGCGAGCGCGATGCGCACCAGGTTGGCGTCGACGCCGAGGTACTCCCCGACGCCCGAGCAGACGCCGCCGATGATCCTGCCGTCGTGAGTCCTGCGCAACTGCTTGATGTTGTCGTTCATGTCTCAAGAGTGCCTCCGCGGCCCTCTTTGGCACATCGGGAATCACCCTGTAGAAACCCTGGTAGCCCCTTACGTGTAGGCGCTGGTGCGAGGAGAGGATCCCGATGGACGACCTGCTGCGCGTGGACGACCGGCTCAACGGTGATCAGCGGCTGATCCGGGACACGGTGGCCTCGTTCGTGTCCGACCGGGTCCTGCCGCACGTGGCCGGCTGGTTCGAGGAGGGCGTGTTCCCGGCGCGCGAGCTGGCCCCCGAGCTGGGCTCGCTCGGGCTGCTCGGCATGCACCTGGAGGGGTACGGCTGCGCCGGCACCGACGCCGTGTCGTACGGCGTGGCCTGCCGCGAGCTGGAGGCCGGTGACTCGGGGCTGCGCTCGTTCGTGTCGGTGCAGGGCTCGCTGGCCATGTTCCCCATCTGGCGGTACGGCTCCGACGAGCAGAAAGAGGAGTGGCTGCCCCGGATGGCGGCCGGCGAGGCGATCGGCTGCTTCGGCCTGACCGAGCCCGACCACGGCTCCGACCCGGCCGGCATGCGCACCTACGCCAAGCGCGACGGGTCCGACTGGATCCTCAACGGCTCCAAGATGTGGATCACCAACGGCTCGGTCGCCGACGTCGCCGTCGTGTGGGCGCAGACCGACGAGGGCATCCGCGGCTTCGTCGTGCCGACCGACACGCCGGGCTTCTCCGCCCCCGAGATCCACCGCAAGCTGTCCCTGAGGGCCTCGGTGACGTCGTCCCTGTACTTCGACGACGTCCGTCTGCCGGGCTCGGCCGTCCTGCCCGGGGTGACGGGCCTGAAGGGCCCGCTGTCGTGCCTGTCGGAGGCGCGCTTCGGCATCCTGTGGGGGGTCGTGGGCGCGGCGCGCGCGTGCCTGGAGGCCGCGGTGGAGTACGCGAAGACGCGCGTGCAGTTCGGCAAGCCGATCGGGTCGTTCCAGCTCACGCAGGAGAAGCTCGCGTGGATGTACGTGGGCATGGCGCAGGCGTCGCTGACCGCGTTCCACCTGGGCGAGCTCAAGGACGCGGGACGCCTGGAGCCGAAGCAGGTCAGCTTCGGCAAGCTGGCGAACGTGCGCGCGGCCCTGGACATCGCCCGGGAGGCGCGCTCGGTCCTGGGCGGCAACGGGATCACCCTGGAGTATCCGGTCATCCGGCACATGAACAACCTGGAGAGCGTGCTCACGTACGAGGGCACGCAGGAGGTCCACCTGCTGACGCTGGGCAAGGCGCTCACGGGGCTCGACGCGTTCCGCTGAGCCCGCCTCGTCGCGCTGCGGGCAGACTGGGCGCATGAGGAGTGATCTTCACCCGGCCACGCCTTTCGAGGAGCGGCTGCTGGCCGCCCGTGAGGACGGCCAGGAAGCCCTGTGCCTGAGCCTGCTCCGCGACGCCGACCTGGCACTGCCGATCACGGCCGCCGCGGCGGACGGGACCGCGACCGCCGCCTGGGCGACGGCCGCGGACTCCGAGCGGACCTGGCTGCTGGCCTACACCTCCGTCGAGGCCATGCGCCTGGCCACCGGCGGCGTCGCGACGCACTGCCGGATCTCCTCGCTGCCCGAACTGGCGGCCGGCTGGCCCGACCCGCGCTGGGGCCTCGCGGTCAACCCGGGCCTGCCGACCGCCTTCCTGCTGGAGCCGGGCACCGTGGCCAGGCTCGCGGTCCCGACGCTGACGCAGGACCTGCTGCTCGACCCCGGGGCGGGCGTGCCGGTGGTGCAGAAGCTGCTGTCCCCCGCCGACGCCCACGACCTGCTGACCGGCGGTGAGCCTCGGGTGTCCGGCTACTGCCACCACGCGCTGGACGTCTCCCACATCGCCACGCCCGCCCTCCTCGCCGAGGCGTTGGGCCAGCCCGGCATGGTGACCGAGGACGGATCCCTGATCATCCTGCGCTGGCGGCCCGTCGGCCTCAACCTCTACCGCACCCCCTACGGGGGGATCGACGACGAGAGCATGAGCGCGGTGGCCGGCTGGGTGGTCGAGGAGCCGCCGTTCATCGGGATGGGCCTGGTGCCCAGCCCTGATCACCTCATCCGCGAGTACAAGGTGTACGGCGTGGGCCTGCCCCACGGCGCGGAGATCTGGGAGCTCACGCTGGAGGGGACCGAGCGACGGCGCGCGATGTACCACGGCGACCTGCGGCGGTGGCTGCTGGTGGGGAGGCGGACAGCGTGAGCCTGCACTTCTACCGGGCCCGCTGGCGGGGCGCGGTGTATGTGGCCGCACCCGAGCCGCACTCCCTCGAACTGTGGATACGGCTGCGCAGCTCCGAACCCGTGGCGGGTTTCGAGCAGGTCGAGCCGGGATGTCACGTGCGCACGGTCCCCGCGGCGGAATGCGACGGCCTGGAATTCGTCTCGACGGTGTGCCGGTGGCGCGGCGAGCGTTTCGACGTGCACGACGAACGGGACGGGCTGCTGCTGCTCGAATACCTGGGCGGGTCCGCCCTCACCGCGCGGGCATTGGGGCTGGAACGGGTCGAGCGGGGCGTCTACCGCCTGTGGGTTCCCGCAGCGGAGGTCACCGACCTACACGAGCAGCCCGTACCCCTTGAAATCGGGCAACATCACGATTGACAGGAAACTCTTGTCTATTGATGTTCATGTGACGGAAACTTGGGGGAAATACGACAGTGCCGTAAGAGACACACGCGGGCTTGTGCGTCTGGGGGTGTCATGGATTCGCTCGACCGACCCGACATAGCGGGAATGAGGGCGTACGCCGAAGAACTGCAAGGCATGTTCCAACGCATCCAGGACGCCGGCGCGGAGTTGCACGCCAAGGCCAGGGCGATCCAGGTGACCGAGACCTCGCGCGACGGCCTGGTCTCGGTGACGGTGGGTGCTCGCGGCGACCTCGTCCGGCTGGACCTCGACCCCCGCATCTACCGGCGGCCCGACGCGCGGCACCTGGCCGACACGATCGCGGAGACCGCCAGGCGGGCGACGGTCAGAGCCCAGGAGCGCATCGTCGAGATCTTCGAGCCGGTGATCCCCGCCGAGGAGATCCAGGCGCACCTCGACGGTGACCTCGAAGCCGTCATGGCGCGCTTCACCGAGCAGATGGGAGGCACCCGCTGAACCCCCGGGATGGCGTGGACGTCGCCAAGCAGGTCGTGGAGCTGGGCCTCTCCCAGTGGACCACGATGGCCGAGGACTGGGAACGCGAAGCGCCGCAGCTCATGGCGGCCGTCAGCGAAGCGCTGGCCGCCGCGCCGTGGGGCGACGGGATCGAGGGCCTGCAGTTCAAGGCCGCGCATTTCAACGGCGACGGCCCGAACCAGATGCTCACCCAATGCGTCGACCTGACCACGCAGATCACCGACGCCGGCGAGAGGCTGCGCACGACCGTGGACAACACCCTGTACGCGAACGCGGCCACCTACGAGGACGTCACCACCGGGCTGAAGGAGATCTGAGGCCCACGACGTGAGCCACAACGGCGCCTCCGGCCCCGTCAGCTACAGCGGCTCGGGGCCCGGCGAACGGTCGACCGTGCGCATCGACCGGGACGTCATGCCGGCCTGGGAGACCAACGCGCTGCCGCCCTGGGTCGTCAACTGGCTGATCCCCATGCTGTCCGCCGGCCAGAAATGGCCGGAGGCCAGCGAGAGCGGGCTGTCGAAGCTGTGCCAGGCGTACGAGGGCCTGGGCGAGGGGGTCACCGGCTGCACGCCGCGGGCCGGCACCGCCGCGCGCACCATCGTGACCGGCTGGAAGGCGCCGGCCACCGCCAACTTCGTCGCCAGGGCCAGGTTCCTGTACGGCCACCAGGGCGGTATGGCCGGGGTCGCCAGGAACGCGCATGCCTACGCGCAGCAGGCGAGCAACTTCGCCGTCGAGACCCAGTACTCGAAGCTGTCCATCAACGTGGCGTTCTGGGTCACGGTCGTCGCCATCGCCATCGCCATCATCGTCAACTTCTTCACCGCGGGATCCTCCACCGCGCTCATCGGCCCGGCCGCGGCCGGCGCCCGCGCGGTCATCAGCCGGATCCTCGTCAGGCTCGCGGTCGCCGCCTCCAGGCCGATCACCGCGACGCAGCTCTCGCGGGTGAGCACGCTCAGCGGCGCCACCGGTCCCGGCCTGATCAGCCGGCTGCTGGGCACCACGATCGGCCACGAACTCGTCGAGGAGATCGGCGAGGAGTTCTTCATCGACGCGGTCGCCCAGTACCAGCAGATCAAGATGGGGACCAGGAAGGAATGGGACTTCGACCGGTCCCTGGCCGCGATCATCGGGGCGGGCGGCGGCGCGATCGCGGGCATGGGGGTCGCCGGGCCCGTCTCCCGCGTCACCGGCCGCGTGCCGGGGTTCGCGGGCCGGGCGCTCACCACCGGCGTGACCAACACGATCGCCTCCCCGGTCGGCAGCTACGTCGCCAACGGCCTGATCTACGGCCAGTGGGAGAACCCGTTCACCTACGACAGCATCATGGGCGGCTTCTTCGGCGGCGCCGGGCGCACCGGATCCATCAGCCCGTTCAATCCCTCGGTGGCCTCGGCGCTGATCCACCCGCTGACCACGCTGGCCTCCGCCTACGACCTCGCGGCGCGGGCCGACGCCGCCCACGCGGCCGGCGGCCCCCCGGGGGGAAGCCCGGATGGAGGTCCGGCGGGCGGCGGGCCCGGCACCGGTGGAGGCCCCGACGGCGGTCACCAGGGCGGTGTCGTGCGCGTGCCCGAGCCCGCGATGGCCGGTGCTCCGAGGGCGGCCGGCGCCACCCCTCACTCCCCCGCGACGGCGGGTGCGGGCCCGTCGGCCGCCGGCCAGAGCGACGGCGCCGGGCGCGGAGCCGCCGCCCCGGAACTGGGCGGGTCAGGCGCCAGGCGCGGCTCCGGCTCCCAGGCGCACCAGGCCCAGCCGGACGCGCAGGGCCGGCCGGACGCGCAGGCCCAGCCGGACGCGCAGGGCCGGACCGGCGCCGCGCCTGATGCGGCCGACGGCGCGCACCGCCCTGCCGGGCGCGGCCCCGGCGCGCAGGCGCAGGGCCAGACGGGGACGGCACCGCACACGGCGCAGCAGCCCTCGCCCGGCGGGCCCGACTCCGGGGACGCGCAGGGCCGGCGCGCCGCCGACGGGCAGGCGCAAGGAAGGGGTGACGCCGCCCCGCAACCGGATCACCCGGCCACGCAGCCGGACGCCCAACCGGATGCCCAGCCGGACGGCCGGCCCGCCCATGCCTCCGGCGAGTCGTCCCACGCCGCCCCGGCCACGACGACCGACCAGACCGCGTCCGCCCAGCCGGCCCACCACGCGGGTCAGACGGGTCCGGCCGTCCAGGGCACGGTGGACACCGCAGCCTCCGCGGGGCAGAACGCCGCGATGACCGCCCAGGCCGCCGCCGAGCGGGCCCGCACAGCTCTGATCGGCGCGCTCGCCACCGGCTTCCCCGACGCGGTGATCGGCCCGACCGGGGACCTGCTCATCACCTCGGGCTCCGACGTGCGCGTGATCCCCGCCGCCACCATGCACCGCGTACGCGCCGCTCTGAACACCCGCGCCCAGGCCGTCACCGACGTCACGGACCTGCAGGCGGAGGCGGCCGCGATGCTGCTGGTCGCCCAGGAGGGCGAGAGCACCGCCCCGGCCCCCGCGCCCGGTCAGGGAGACCCGGCGGCCACGGCGCCGGCCGGCAAGCCGGGCACGGTCACCGCGCGGCCGGTCCCCGGCACCAGGCACGTGCCCGACGGCCGCCAGGGCCCCGACCTGACCCTGGACGAGGTGCACCGCGCCTTCGCCGACGTGCGCCCACGCCACTTCCTCGGCGAGGAGGTGACCGGGTTCACGTGGCTGGAGCAGGGCAGCCTGCTCGCGGTCCACACGAAGTCGAACGGCACCCTCTACTTCCGCCCCGCCATCGGGTGGACGGACGTCCTGAGCGCCCTGACCAGCCACCGCACCCGCCACGGGCTGAGCCGGGAGGAGGTCGCGCGCCGGGCGGGCCTGTCACCCGGCGACTACGCCCGCATCGAGGAGGGCCGAGGGCGGCGTCCGTCCGCGCAGACGCTCACCACCCTGGCCCAGGCCCTGGCCCTGACGGGCAACGAGACGAACGCCCTGCTCCGGCTCGCCGACGAGGGCGGCATGAGCCCGAAGCTGATGGGCGAGACCAAGATCCGGACGGGCACCAGGAGCGACCCGCACCTGGTCCACTTCGGCCCGCGCATCGGCGAGGGCCAGGTCTCCCGGGTGTGGCTGCACGAGATCACCGACACCCTCCAGGAGGTGCTGGCCTCCGAGGAGGGCGGACGGCAGCGCATGCTGCCGCACCGGCACGCCGGCGAGAACACCCGCGACATGTGCGCGAACGCGCAGCTCAACGAACTCGCGCTGCTGGCCGAGAAGTGGCACGGCGCCTCGACGCCGGCCGAGCAGCGCCGGCTCGCCGTGGACTTCGACGGCGTGTCCCGCCAGCTGATCGAGCGCGGCCAGAACCCGCCGCCACCGCCCTGGGCGCCCAGCCCGGGCACGCGGACCCAGCAGGCTCCGTCCTTACCCCCCAAGGACTCGCCGGCCCACCACATCCAGGGCGTCGTCGACGCGCTCCTGAAGGCCGAGGACGCGCTCAGGCGGCAGATCCAGGCCAAGACCCGCAAGGCCGAGGAGGCGAAGGAGCAGGCCCGCAAGGCCACGCGTGAGGCCCGTAAGGCTGCCAAGCAGCACGACCAGGGGCGTTTCACGCGAGCACGCAAGGAGCGGCAGAAGAACCGGGCGTTGCGCGCCGCCCGGGCCCGCAACCTCAGGAGCGCCGCGGCCTACCGTGCCGCGCTGGCCGAGGCCACGCAGGCCCGCCAGACGTACGAGCAGCTCGTCATAGCCATGAAGCAGTCGGGCACGGCCACCCGGCCCGGCGAGGTGGGCATGCGTCACATCGCCCAGAACCTGGAGGCCAGGGCCCGGCGGCAGCACCAGGGCTACCTGGACGCGCTGGCGGTGGCGCTGCCGCAGGAGATCGGCCTGTCCGCGGCCCTGCCGACGGGCCGGCTGCCCCATCTGACCAGGCTCACCGCCACCGTCAACGAGATGCTGGCGGACAACAAGTCCGATTACCGATTCACGGCGCTGGAGCTGGAGCAGGCGCTGAGGGCCGACTTCCACAAGGCCGTCTCCCCCGACGGCGTGGTGCTGCGGGTGGGCCGCGGCTCGTCGGCGGCGCAGGTGCGGGTCAAGCTCACCCTGTCCGACCTGGTCGAGGTGATCGATCCGGCCATCAAGGGGTCGGAGATGATGGTCGGCCTGTTCTTCCAGTCGAGCCGCACGGCCACGGTCACCGAGGCGGACAGCACCAACATGTCCGGGGGCTTCAACACCGCCGCCCTGGCGCCGTTGCTGGCCGAGGGCCAGACGGCCAGGCACCTGGTCGAGATGCTGGGGGTCAGCGTCGGGGCGAGCGTCGGGCGCAACTGGTCGGTCACCGGCGGGGCCGCGGCGTTCGCGCAGGGCGGCTACGTCGCCGACGACAGAAGCGAGCCGCTGCTGTTCGACGCCGACGCGAGCTGGCGCGTCGAGGTGCGCACCAGGAAGTCCGACGGCTGGTCCGACAGCGTCACGGTCGACACCGGCGCCCCGGGCGACGCCACCGCGCAGCGGCTCTGGCTCTCGCAGTCCTACGCCGACCACCCCCCGCGCAAGCTGGCCCGCATCGACGAGGCCAAGCGCGACCCGAAGTTTCCCCGGCACGTGCTGGCGCACATGACCGGGCTGGAGGGCGGCCTCGACGCCGTCGCGGCGGCGCTCGGCGGCGACTACACCCGGGTGGGCGCCGTCACGCACGACGAGCTCCGCACGTTCGTCACCGAAGAGCTGCCCCTGCAGCTGCGTGAGGCGGTCAACAACGGCTACGAGCGCGTCTTCACCCGCGACGGCCAGCCCCACGCGAAGGTCCGCGCCGAAAGCCGGGTCGTCCTGGTGCGGTGCGAGCCGCTGGGCGGGGCTAACGCCGAGGAGTGGGAGGAGGAGGTGGTCACCGACTTCGTCGCGCTGCCGAGCGGGGCCTCCGCGGGCAGGTCGCTGGAGGGCAACGCCTCCGTCGGCTACAAGACCCCCTGGCTGCAGGAGTTCGACGGCCCCGGCGATTACGAACCCGCCATCGGGCCCAGGGCCAGGGGGTCCAGGTCGGTGTCGCAGTCGTACTCCTCGACCGCGAACAAGCAGGCGATCCACCCCAGCGTGCACAGGAAGACCAGCCCCAAGCAGAGCTACAAGCTCGTCGTGGAGACCACGTTCACGGTGGAGGTGTTCGGCAAGCCTCCGGTCAAGCTGCGGCCGATGCGGAGCACGGCGGTGGTCAGCATGCGGGAGTCGGCCGCCTACCGCTACGGGCTGCCCGTCGACAGCGCGGCGCTGGTGTACAAGGACGGCCGGCCGTTGCTCGACGCGGACGGCAACCAGGTGCTGCGCGGCGATCCGCGGCCCGGTCCGCCCCCGGGCCGCAAGGCCGCGCTGCCCGTCTGGCTCGGCGACGGCCCCGGGCAGATGCGCGGCGCGGGCCCCGCCCTCGTCGGGGACGTCACAGGTGTGGACGAGTTCCGCGAGAAGGTGCTGAAGGAGCTCGCGAAGCGCGGCATCGTCCCGAGGATGGTCGACGGCAGGGCTCAGTACGCGTCCAACCCGCTCGAACGCGCCAGCCAGATCCTCAACGAGCAGGAGGTCATGGAGCAGCTGACGGAGCACCGGATCCGGGCCGCCTACGACACCCTGGCGCAGGGGGGCATCACCCTCGACCTGACGCTGCACGGCCCGCACGGCCCGCAGGAGTACACGCTGCGCCTGTCCCTGAAGCAGAAGTTCAACGAGGTCGGCCCCTTCAAGCACACCGACTCCCAGACGGTGGTCAACCTCGACATCGGCTCCGACACCTCGGCCCGGGCCGTGAGCCGTTCGCGGACGTACTCGGGCGGCGTCTCCGTCAGCGAGGGCGACGGACCCGACAAGGGCCACGACGGCCTGGCGCACGAGGTGGGCGTCAACGGCGGCGGCAACCGCACCCGTACGCACGGCTCCAGCGACGGCACCACGGACAACGTCGTGAAGCTGGACGAGAGCGGCGATCTGGTCGCGATCACCACTCTCGGGCACGACCTGATCGCGGACCTGGAGCACAAGGGCGGGTCGACGAACCTGGCCACCGAGAGCGGCCGGGCCGAGCTGAAGTTCGCCGCCGACCTCCTGCCGGAGGAGAACGGCACCCCGCCGGCGCCCCTGGGCAAGCTGTCCAGGAGGGCGCGCAGCAAGCTGATGATCCTGCACATGGACGTGCCGGGCAGTCACGACGCCGCCCGGCAGGTGGCGCCGGGGAGCATGCGCGCCGGCTCCCGGGCCAGGCAGATCATCGCCGCGATGCTGAGCGTGCGCAACCTCGTCGCCCACACCAAGCTGTTCACCCGGGCGCTGTCCGTCGTCCTCGGCGTGGGCTCCGAAGGCCGTCCCTCCCGCTCCACGCTGTCGGTGGAGGGCGAGCTCGGCGAGGCGGAGGTGATCGGCGCCGTCGACCACGTCAACGGCGACATCCTCCTCGGGCTCGGCAGCGCCGGCGTGTCCTGGGGCGGATCGTCGGGATTGTCCGTCGGCTCCTCGGTGAGCGCCTCCGACCTCGACGACGGAGGCACGTCGAGCGACGGAGGCACGGTGACGCTGCCCTCCCGGTCGGCAGGCACCGCCGACTCCACCTCGATCCTCGACATCTGGGGCAACGAAGAGCTCACGATCAAGTACGGCCGCCAGTACATCGTCCGCGCGTCGACGACGCTCACCTTCACCGGCACGGAGAGCGGGGCGCACCCGCTGCCGTCCGGGCGGCGGATACCCCAGGGCCACACCCGGACGGCCACGGCGCAGGGCACCGTGCTCGGCATGATCTCCGAGTACGAGGCGCTGCAGATGTACATCGACGGCGAGCTCAAGCTGCCGGCAGCCCTCGTCGCCGACGCCGTCGAGCGCTTCCTCAACCGCAGTCTCGACCTCGACCCCAGCGTCGCCGTCCCCCTGGTCCAGCGCTACGTCAAGGACGTGGCCAGGGCGCGCAAGGCCGGCGCGGACGTCGGCTACGCGGCGCGGCACACCCCGCAGGCCCTGCTCGCCCGGGTCAAGGAGGTGATGGGCATCACGCCCGACCCGGCTGCGGCTCAGGAGGGCCGGCGCCGGGGCAACCCGGCGAAGGAGCTCAAGCGGACTCTCAGCGCCGCGGCGGATCTCCTCGAACGCTCGCGGGACGTCGTGCTGGCCCCCTCGCACGACCGCGCGGTGGGCACCAGCACGGTGGAGTCGCTGGACCTGACCGAGAAGCGCGGCTGGCACTGGAGCCGCACGCACGGCAAGCGCGGCAGACCGGTGTCGATGCTGGACGCGGTGACCCGGGCCGTGAGCGCCACCATCCCCGGGGCGGTGGAGAGCAGCCCGACCCTGAGCGAGGAGCTGGCCGTCAACTTCTCCGACGACGCGGCCCGGATCCACGTCCTCGACATGTGGTCGCCCCAGGGGTACGAGAAGAGCTACCACGTGCAGGGCACCCTGCCGGGTTCGAAGATCGAGGAGGTGACGGTCAGGGCACGGCTGGTGCCGGCCGACTCCAAGAACCCCCGCCGCGCGAGGTTCCTCTCCCACACGAACGAGGCCGGGATCATCATCCAGCGCTACCGTTTCACCGATCGCTCGCACTCGCGGTCGTACAACCGCTCCTACTCGGGCGGGCTGGACTACAGCACCTCGGACGCGAGCGGCGGCAACGGCGGCGGCGTGTCCACGCACCGGGGCGGCTCGTACAACGGCTCGATCAACCGGCAGAGCACCCGGCTCAACCGGATCGGCCTGTTCAACGGCCTCGACCGGGTCCAGCAGGACATGATGCTGGTCATCGAGGTCGAGCGCCGGCCGGTGCGGGGCCGGGTGTCGAGCAGCGTCCACCGGGTGGCCGGCAAGCTCCGGCGCAGGGTCCGTCCCTCGCGACGGGTCGTCTATCGGGCCTCCCTGACCAGGCTCATCCCGACCGGCATGATCCGGCCAGCGTCGCAGGATCCCGGGCCGATGCCGACCGTGTCCGATCCGCGTCGGGTCGAGCTGCTGCCCGGCCAGTTCCCGTCGTCGATCTGGGGGGACCCGAACCGGCCCAGCCTGTACGAGGTCATCACGGCGCAGCTCACGAAGATGGTGGGCCCCAATGCGGTCGAGGAGATCCGTCCGGAGCTGGTCCGGCGGCTGCTCCCGTCCTCGCTGCTGACCGCGTTCGAGCGGATGGTCGAGCCCGACGGCGAGGTGCTCGTGCGGACGGCCAGGCAGAAGTTCAGGAGCCAGGGCACCGAGGTGAACGTCAAGGCCCGCCTGTCGGACCTCACCATCGTCTCCGGGCCGTTCGAGGCGGAGATCGGAGAGGTCGACCGGCTGGCCGACGCCCAGAACGCGACCGTGTCGCGCAACTACGTGGTCCCCATCGGCATGGGCGGCAACGTCAAGGACAGCGAGACGGGTCTCGACGGCGGCGGGAAGGTCGGCGAGCAGACCTCCGAGAGCGTGAGCGACCACCACGGGGGACGGCGCGAGCGCAGCATGTTCCGGAAGGGCCTCGCGTACACCGTCCGTCTCAGGGTCGACTACGACCTGACCTTCCAGAACGTGGCCCGGCCGCGGAGCAGCGACGATCATCCCGTCGGCAGGCCCGTCCACCTGCCGGGGGCCACCAGCGGCGTGGTCGACGTGGTCCTCTTCGCGGACGAGCTGGCCGAGCTGCAGGCGAGGATGGAGGCGAACGTCCGGGTCGCGCCGCCGGTCGCCGGGCAGCCGACCTTCATGTTCCTCCCCGCGCGCGGCCGGGAGGGGCTGATCGAGGCCCTGCGGGACGCGCGGCTGGCCGCCCGCGAACGCGGCGCGGTGGCCGTCGTGGCGGTCAGGGACGCGTACGGCCTCCACCGCTACCACGTCCACCCGGACGGCTCCATGCGCAGCACGACCCCCGACGGCTGGTTCGCCGAGGCGTTCGCCACCCTGCCCGCGACGGTGCTGGACGCCGCCTCGGCCATCGGCCTCGACCTGCGCGACGTCTTCCTGAACACCGACGTGCCCGGCACGTTCACCAAGCAGGTCAAGGCCGCGCTGATGGCGCACGGCGTCCTGGCGGTCGACACCCAGAAGCCGCTCTGGCCGGCCGAGCGGCGGCTCGCGAGCCAGCCGGTGGGCGGGAGCGTCGGCCAGAACGTGGCGCCTCCCAGCGTGACCTCGCCCGCGATCGAGAACACCCCCTTCTCCCGGTCGGCCCGCCCCGACACCGTTCCGGACCTCACCGTGGCGGAGGTGCGCGCCCAGGCGGTCTCCGCGGCCGACCTGGGCGGGGCCGCCGCGCGCGTCACCTGGAGGTCGGGCGACACGATGACCGTCCAGGTACCCGGCGCGCCCGACCAGCACGTCCGCGTGGTGATGGCGGATCCGGGCGAGGACCTGAACGCCGCCGTGGAGCCACGCGCCGGCACGCCGGACGACCCGCACGTGATCCGGATGTGGACGCGCATCCACCCGGACGTCGTGTCCTCGGTCCTGGTCCACGAGTTGTCCCACGTCCTGCAGGAGGCGTCCGCCGTCGCCGCGGGCGCGCCGCAGGGCGTCCTGCGGTCCTCGCTCGCGCAGGAGCAGGCCGAGGGCACCGATCACTGCCTGGTCCCGCGCCTGAACGAGCACGCCCACCTGTCCGGCAAGTGGCGCGCCGCCCCCGACCGCGCCACGCGCGCCGTGCTGGCCGACGCGATCGACGCCATCGCCGCCGACATCGAACAGCGCGGCCACACCCCGCCCGCCCCGCCGTGGGGCACGGGCCCGCGCGCGCCGGCCCCCGCCGAACCCCAGAGCAGGATCGCCCGGCTGCTCGGCGGCGGGACCGCCACGGGGCTGGACACCTCACCGGCTGGGCTGTCCCAGGTGGCCCGGATCGCCGGCGTGGCCGACGTGAGCCTGGTGCCGGGCCAGGTGAGGCAGTTCACGGTGACCACGCCCGGCGGCGGGTTCACGCTGGAGCTGGTCGAGGCCGCGCGGGACGCCACCGAGGTGAGCGTCGAGACGCGTACCAGGGACCGGCTGACGCTCCGGGTGCCCGGCGAGGGCGGGGCCGGCGTGACGGCCGCGGTGGCCGAGCAGGTGGCGGGGCACGCCGCGATCCTGGCCGGACGGTCCGGCGAACGGCTGCTCGGGCCGGGCCCGGTCGTGTCCCCCCGGGCGCTCGGCGTGCCCGACGCCATGACGCTCGCCCGGCTCCGCGGCCTCGTCCACATGATCTCCGAGGGCGGCCTCCGTGGCGCCGCGGCCGCGCGGTCCGCGCTGCGCGCCGAGATGAGCCGGGCGGGACTCGCGCCGGGCCAGGACGGCGCCGCCGCCAGGCTGCTGGCGCTCGCGCGGGCGGGCGCGCTCTCCCCCGCCGACGTCGCCGCCATCCGCGGCGGTGAGACGCTGCCCGAGACGGCCGCGGCCGCGGCGATGGCGCGCGCGGCGGCGCTCATGGGGGCGCATGTCCAGGTGCTCGGCCCCGGCCTGCTGGACATCGTGATCCCCGGCCGCCCGCCCATCCCCGTCGAGGTCCAGCCGGAACGGGCCGGGGCTCCCGAGCCGGGCATGCTGACGTACCGGGTGGACGGCCGGCTCACGATCGGCGCGAACGAACGAGCCGCGGCCGCGACCGCCGCCGCGGCCGTCGCCCGGGCGCGGGGCGGCCACCCCGGCCACCACGCTGCCCTGGCCGAGCTGCACGAGGCCGTACGACAGGCGCGCACGGCCACCGCGTCCCAGCAGCGCGGCCGGCTCGGCATGCTGTACGACCTGATCACCACGACCCCGCTCCAGGTGTGGCGGCTCCTCCCCGAGCCGGTGGCCGCCGAGCTCGCCGAGCTCAGGAGCGGCAGACGTCCCCGGGACTGGGCGGCGTACCTGAACCGCGTGCGCGCGCTCTCCGACACCACCGGCTGGTTGCCGCCGGAGGAGCCGGAGAAGCTGGAGGAGCCGGACGAGCTGGAGGAGCCGGAGTGCGAATGCCCCGCGGACGAGCCGTGCCGGTGCGGCCGTCGCCCCGGCGCGGAGCCCGAGCGGACGCCGCCCGAGGAGCGCGTGATCGCGGTGTGAGGGGCACGACGGCGTTTCGGGTTCCGGCATGATGGACTGTCGAGGAGAGGACGACTATGGGATTCGCGGTGGCGCGGACGAGGGACGAGGCGCATCTCTATCTCGACCTGCACCCGTGCGCGTGCGGGTCGGCGGAGACCACCTGGGGCAGCGGGCTGGTCAGCGTCGAGGGCGAGCTGGTCAACCGCTACGCGGGCGCGTGCGAGGAGTGCGGGACCTCCCGCGAGTACCTGTTCGGGCTGCCCGAGCGGCCCGTGATGCCCACGGGCTATCCGACGTTCGGAGGCACGGAACCGTCGGAGCTGCTCGACGCGGGCGAGTGGCTGTGGGTGGCCGACCTGAGCGCCGGCAACGTGCCCGTGGACGACCAGGCCGAGGCGCGGCGGGCGCTGCGGGTCGCCACGGCGGCCGTGGAGGAGGTCGTCAAGTTCGTGCCGCCCGGGGCCGACGCGGTGCCCGACGACGCGTTCTGGTCCGAGCGCGGCCAACGCATGCGGGCCACCGAACCCGGCCGGTTCGAGCTCGACCGGCTCCTGGTCGTCCGCGACACCTACCAGGAACTGGCGGCCGGCCATGCCTGAGCGCGGCCTGGCCCGTTCCCTGGTGGAGGCGTACCTCCACCTGGACCTGCTGAACCACGACGGCGAGCCCGGGGCATCGCGGCAGGCGACGCTCACCCGCGAGCCGGACGGGATCGTCGTCACCCTCGGCGCCACGGAGATCCTCGTCCCCTACGAGGCCGAGGCCGGCGCCCGGGAGGAAGGAGCGCTCTTCGGCTCCGGCATGTCCGAGCTGATCGACCCCGGGCAGTGGGCCCTGGTCGCCACGACGTACGCGAGCCGGGCGCTGGAAGGCGCGCTGTTCGCCGCCGCCGACCCGTCGGACGACGACCTTTACGAGAGTGTGGCGACCGACTGGCGCTTCGCCGCCGACGCCGTCGCCGAGGCGCTGAAGTTCTTCCCGCCGGACGAGGACGAACTGCCTCCGGACGCGTTCTGGACCGAACTCGGCAGGTCGGTACGCGAGGCGGAGCCGGAGCGGCTGACCAGGCAGAAACTGGAGAGCGACCTCGCCCTCTACCGCAAGAGCCTGGACGACTTCCACCGCCTGCACGCCGACCCGTCGTGAACCGATGAAGGCGGCCCGCGCGGGACATCGGCGGGGCGCCGATCCGCTACTGTGATGAGGCGAGAACGGCGTCGCGTACCGGACGGTAGTCTCTGTACCCTTGCTGTGCATGGGGCGTTAGCTCAATTGGCAGAGCTGCGGACTTTTAATCCGTAGGTTCCGGGTTCGAGCCCCGGGCGCCCTACCACTCCTCGCCCTCCTGACCAGTGGTTTCACCCCTGTCCCGGAATCCGCGGAGTTCCTGGAGCTCTCTTGGGAGACCGAAGGGGGACCGCCGGTTCGGGGTGCTCCCCGCGGGACGAGCGCCTCTGCCTTCTCATGACGCGCCAAACGCCACACCTCGCCACGCGAGCTCACCGCCGCTCCCGCCCTTCCCTTGCCGCGAAGTCTTGGATGAGGCGCACTCCGAATGATCCGAGGCTGCTCAAGGCAGGGCGCAGGGCAGAGCCGAGTTCGGTCACCGCGTAGACGTCGATCTCGCACTCACCGCGCCGTACCGGCTCCCGGACGATCAACCCCGCGTCTTCCAGCCCTCTCAGATTCCGCGTCAGTTCCTTCGGGCTGATGCCCGCGACGCTCGCCAGAAGACCGTTGTACCGCTGGGCTCCTCCCAGCAACAGCGAGCGGAGCACGAGCATGCGCCATTTTCCGCCGATGATGTGGATCGCCAGCTCGATCGGGCAGGTCGCCGCTTCGGGAGGAGCAGCAGCGTGAACGTCCATGAAGTCATGCTAGGTGATCGCGTCTGATTTTCTCCGGAAAACGCACCCTTCGGTGCGTTGACGGTACTGAACAGGTCGTTGATAGCGTCGCACGTGAGCCGCGACGCAAGGAGAAGTCGGAAATGCTGGAGATGCAGAAGGATGTCATCCGCAGGATCGTGCGCGAGGTCTTCGAACAAGGCAACGTGGAGGTCGTCGACGAACTCCTCGCGGAGGATTTCGTCGACCACTCGCTGCAGCATGCGCGATTCTTCTCGGCGGCTTCCGACCGCGAGGGATTCAAGCAGATGGCGCTCATGGCCCGAAACGGGTTGAGTGGTCTGAAGGCGGAACTGGACCTGGTGGTGGCCGAGGGCGATCTCGTCGCGGCTCGCGTTCTCGCGACCGGCGTCCATGACGGGCCGCTCATGGGCGTGCCACCGACGGGGAAGCCGGTCGACCTGGCCGATTTCCACTATTTCCGTTTCAAGAACGGAAAGGTCAGCGAGCACTGGAATCAATTCAACGCCCTTGAGGTCATGCAGCAGCTGGGTGTCGTGCCACAGCCGTGAGCGGGAAGCGACCAGTGGAGAGGATGATGAAGGTGGGTTCCCTGCGGTTGCCGGCCTGGTCCGAGGCGTTCCTGGCCGAGGATCACGTGTGCACGCTGACCACCCTGCGTCCTGACGGGTCCCCTCATGTCGCGCCTGTGCGTTTCACCTGGGACGGAAGGGCGAGGTTGGCCCGTGTCCTGACGATCGGCGCGCGGCGCAAGGCCCGGAACCTGATCGCTGCTCCCGGGAGCCGCGCTGTGGTGTGTCAGGTGGCGGGCTTCCACTGGATCACACTCGAAGGACCCGCCAGGGTATTCGACGACCCCGCGCGGGTGGCTGAGGGAGTGCGCCGCTACACCAGGCGCTATATTGCCCCGCCGCTCTCCCAGCCCGGGCTCGTGGTCATCGAGATTCAGGTGGATCGAGTGATGAGCGTCAGCAATTGATGCCATTCCCTGCGCCGCCCATGGGTGCGTGCAGGACAGAAAGGAGAATGAATGAGCGAGAAGGTGTCGATCCCCGAAGCGCCCGTGAGTGAGCCGGTGACGATGATCAATGCTTTCACCGTGCCGCTGGAGGAGGCAGAGCGATTTCTGGAGCTGTGGACAGGCAATGCGGCCGCCATGGCCGCATTGCCGGGATTCGTCCGGACCCGTATGTACCGGTCCTTGGTCGACGACATCGAGCTGCGCTTCATCACGCACGCCGAATGGGAGAGCGGAAAAGCTCTCCAGCAGGCCCGGACCGACCCTGGATGGCGCGCCTCGATGCAACGGCTGATGGACGATCCCGGCCTTCATGTGATTCCACGGCCCGGGGTCTACCAAGTCGCCCTCGATATTCGTCCTGGCGACCGGCCGTAAAGCCTGATCGAAGCGCGATCGATCGTCAGATCATTCGTTGATGTGTTTCCTCCATGTCCTGGGACGCCTTTCAGGCGGTGATCAGGGCTGTGCGCAGCCGTTCGTACGTCGGAGCCAACCGGCGCAGGCCCGCCGCCAGCGCCGCGTCGTCGCCCCACACCAGCGGACCCTGCAGCCCCCCGACGATGCGGGCCTGCTCGGCGGCGACGGCGGCGCCCGCGTCGAGGCGGAGGGACGACAGGCAGGCCGCCAGGTCGTTGAGGCGGCGGGCGCCCACGCGCACCGCGAACGCCTGCCACAGCGTCCTGATCTCGGGGTCCAGCCCTTCCTCCACCAGTTCGGCCGTGCGCTCGGCGGCCTCGGCCAGCCCCAGCGTGCCGGGCGGGACCTCCACGTCCGTACGGCCTGCCAGCCAGGCCAGTCCGGCGGGCAGCGAACGCCGCAGCGCCTCCTCCGGGCCGACCTGCTCGCGACGGGTGAACCGGTGCCGCATCCGGAACGGCCGCTCCAGGTAGGGGATCAGCTCTCCGCGCCACGCCTCGGCGAAGGCGTCGACCGGCAGGGTGGCGTACGGGTAGCCCTGCGGGTCGTGCACGAGCACGGTGTCGCCGGCCACTTCCAGCACCACCAGGTAGTGGTCGGCGCCGACCGCTCTGCCCGACCCGGGCTGGTATGCCAGCAGACCGAGCTCAAGCGGCCCGGCCAGCACCGGGCCGTCCTGGCAGGCCCGGCGCAGCCGGTCGAGCGCCGCCGCCGCCGTCCCGCCGTCCGCGCGCTCGCACTCCCAGCCGAGCAGGCCGAGCGCGGCGTCGATCCCGATCTCGGGGTCCCAGCCGAACGCGTCGAACAGCGGCAACCGGCCGCCGATGAGCTGCATCCCGTACGGGGAGCCCGTCAGGACCTCGATCACGGCCGGAGGCGGCGCCTCGCCGCCCAGGACCATCGCGAGGGAGTTGGCGTAGCAGTACGGCCCGGAGCCGACATAGGTCACTGACATGCTCCGCACAGTGCCGTCTGACACGGTGTCAGGGTCAAGTTCATCTTCGTCACGGCTCCAGGTGGGTGAGGTCGAGCTGCGCCAGCCGGTCGGGGTCGGACAGGATGTCGATCGTGGCGATCCTCCCGTCGGAGACGGTGAAGCTCATGACCGAGATCAGCTCGTCGTCGATGGTGTTGACCAGGCCGGCAAGGCCGTTGACCAGCGCCGGGTGGGTGGTGGCGCTCGTGGCCATGCGCTGGAAGGTGGCGAGCCGTCCCGCCACGGCCGCGGCACCTCTGACGACCTGCATGCCGCCGGTGAGCGTCCCGCCGTCGGCGCGCAGCGTCACGTCGGGGTTGAGGACGGACACCAGCGCGGCGAGGTCGCCGTCGCGGGCGGCGGCGAGGAAGGCGTCCACCACCCGGCGCTGACTGCTCAGATCGGGGTCGGGGCTCGGGGTCGCGCCGCGGACCCGCAGGCGTGCCCGGCTGGCGAGCTTCTTGGCCGCCGTGGGGGTGCGGTCCACGATGGGCGCGATCTGCTCGAACGGCATCCCGAACATGTCATGGAGCACGAACGCCAGCCGTTCGGCGGGAGTCAGGGACTCCAGCACGACCAGCAGCGCCAGGCCCACCGAGTCGACCAGCAGCACTTCCCGCTCCGGGTCGGTGGCATCCGCGTGGCTGATCACCGGGTCGGGCAGGCGCTCCTCCAGCGACTCCTCGCGTCGGGACCTGCGGGCACGGAGCATGTCCAGGCACACCCGGCCGACCACGGTGGTCAGCCAGCCACCGAGATTGTCGATGTCGCGCGCGTCCGAGCGCGCCAGCCGCAGCCATGCCTCCTGGACGGCGTCCTCGGCCTCGCTCAGCGAGCCGAGCATGCGGTAGGCGACCGCCTGCAGACGCGGGCGATGCCCCTGGAACTGGTCGGCCAGGAAGTCATGGGGCGTCACGATCGCATTCCTCTCATCTCGGCCAGGTCAGAATGCTGACGCGTCGAACCAGTAAAAGGTGACCGCGAACGCACCCGGTCACCTTTCCCCCTGACCGTCCGTCATGCCGGCGACCGACACTCACTCACGAAGGGTTGCCGAGGATGAGCAGGACAGATGTCCACGGAACGGTCGCGGACGGCTTCGAGCAGGTCCGCGAAACGTTCGCCGAGGTGACCGCCGAGCAGGACGGCGAGGTGGGCGCGCAACTGACCGCCTACGCGCACGGCCGGCGGGTGGTCGACCTGTGGACCGGGGACGAGGTGAGCGGCGACACGCTGACCGGCGTGTACTCCTCCACCAAGGGCGCCGCGACGCTGGTGGTGGCGCTGCTGGTGCAGGAGGGGGTCCTCGGTCTCGACGAGCCGGTGGCCCGGCACTGGCCGGAGTTCGCCGCCGCCGGCAAGGACGGGATCACGCTGCGGGACGTGCTGACCCACCGCTCCGGCGTCATCGGCGTCGACGGCGGGCTGTCGGCCGCCGAGCTGGCCGACGACGCGGTGATCGCGCGCCGCCTGGCCGGGCAGCGGCCGTACTGGAAGCCGGGTTCGGCTTACGGCTACGGCGGGTTCGTCTCGTTCGCCATGGTGAACGAGGTGATCCGGCGGGTGACCGGCCGGTCGCTGCAGCAGGTCTACGACGAGCGCATCCGCGCCCCGTACGGGCTGGACCTCTACCTGGGGCTGCCCGAGGCCGAGGAGCACCGCTTCCGGCCGATCCGGTGGTGGACCGCCACCCCGGAGCAGGAGGCCGCGTTCTGGTCGAACGTGCCCGGCCCGCACAGCATCCTCGGCATCGGGTACGGGCTCAACAGCACGCCGCCGCTGGACCAGGTGGCCTTCGCCAACACCCGCGCCGTCCGCGCCAACGGCCAGGCGTCGGCCGGCGGGGTGGGCAGCGCCCGCGGCCTGGCCGGCCTGTACGCGGCGGCCGTCTGGGGCATCGACGGACTTCCCCCGCTGCTCAAGCCGGACACCGTCGGCGAGTTCTCCATGCTGCACTCCACCGGCGCCGACCTGGTCCGCGGCGAGCAGGGCAACTACGCGCTCGGCTTCCAGGCCAAGGGCCTGCGCTACCCGTTCCTCGCCGCGAACGCCTTCGGCCACGACGGCTCGGCGGGCTCGGAGTCCTTCGCCGACCCGCTCAGCGGCATCGCCTTCGGCTACACCCGCCGCCGCTTCGGCTTCGGCTGGTCCTACCCCGAACACGACCGGCTGGCCGCCGCCGTCCACAGCGCCGCCACCGCCTCCTGAGGAGCCCACATGACCTCGCATTCCGGAACCCGCGACACCAGCCTGGCCCTGCTGGTGATCGCGGCCGCGCAACTGCTGATGGTGATGGACGGCACCATCGTGACCGTGGGGCTGCCCGTCATCGGAGCCGGCCTGCGCATCGACGAGGCGGACCTGGACTGGGTCCTCACCGCCTACGCCCTGGCCTTCGGTGGCCTGCTGCTGGCGGGCGGCCGGGCCGGTGACCTGTTCGGCCGGCGCAGGCTGTTCCGCGCCGGACTGACGGTCTTCCTGACCGCCTCCCTGCTGGGCGGCCTGGCGGGCAACGCGAGCGTGCTGATCGCCGCCCGCGCCCTGCAGGGCCTCGGCGCCGCGATCGTCGCCCCGGCCGCGCTGTCCCTGCTCGCCGACACCTTCCCGGCCGGTCCCCGGCGCAACAGGGCGCTCGGCGTGTACGGCGCCATGGGGGGCCTTGGCTCGGTCGCCGGCCTGCTCCTGGGCGGTGCGCTCACCGAGTACCTGGGCTGGCGGTGGATCATGTTCGTCAACATCCCCATCGCGCTCCTGGTCCTGGCCGGCACGTTCGCCCTGGTGCCCGGCACCCGTGAGCGCGGCGGGCTCGACCTGCCCGGCGCGCTCACCGCGACCCTGGCCCTCGGCTCGCTCGTCTACGCGATCAACCGGGCCGGGTCCCACGGCATCGGCGACGGGCTCACCCTGGCCTTCGGCGCGGTGGCGGTGGCGCTGCTCGTCGCGTTCGTGGCCATCCAGCGCGGCGCGCGCAGCCCCATGCTGCCGTCAGGCGTGCTGGCCGACCGCGGCCGGCTGGGCGCCAACATAGTCATGCTGCTCATGGGCGCCGGCCAACTGGCCACCTTCTATTTCCTCACCCTCTACATGCAGACGATCAAGCAGTACTCCCCCATGATCACCGGGCTGGCCTACCTGCCGTTCGCCGTCGGCATCGGCATCGGCTCCGGCGTCGTCGGTCCCGCGCTGCAGGCCCGCACCTCCACCCGGACCGTCCTGGCGACCGGCATGGCGGTGGCCGCCGCGGCGATGGGCTGGTTCGGTCTCCTCACCCCGGACCAGAACCCCCTGTTCGTGCTGCTGCCCGCCCAGCTCGCCGGCGGCGTCGGCCTGGGCGTCGGCTTCGTCGGCGCCACCATCGGCGGCGTCCAGGGCGTGGCGTCCCGCGACTCCGGCATCGCCTCCGGCCTGGTCAACACCAGCCAGCAGATCGGCGGCGCACTCGGGCTGGCCGTCCTGGCCGGCATCGCCGTCGCCGCCACCGCGAGCCGACCGCCTGGCACGCCCCCGCACGACGCGCTCACCAGCGGCTACACCGCCGGCCTGCTCGGGGCGGGCGCGTTCTACCTGGCCGCCATCCTCGCCGCCGTCCTGCTCCTGCGGCCACGTCCCGTCAGCCGGAGCGCCGAGCCCCTCGGCAGCACCCCCCGGTGACGCCCGTCGCCGGTCACCTTCGACCCGCGGGGCGCGTCATAGCGGCGAAACACCGTTCAGAAAGGAATCCCATCACCATGACCAGCACCGAGCAGCAGCACCGCCAGTCGCGCCTGTCCAACCCCGCCGTGCTCGTCCCCGAGCTGAAGGACATCGGCGGCCCCATGTTCAGGGCGACCGGCAACGGCTCCATCCCGGAGACCACCATCAGCCTGCTCCAGCTGCGCGCCGGGCAGATCGTCGGCAACACGTACCTGACGGTCCTGCACACCGGCAACCTCCGCAAGGCCGGCGAAGCGGAGGAGCGCATCACCGCCGTGGCGTCCTGGCAGGACGCCCCCTACTTCACCGACGCCGAGCGCGTCGCGCTCGCCTTGGTGGAGGCCGTCCTCACCGCGAACCCGACCGGCGAGCGCGTCTCCGACGAGCTGTACGAGCGGGCGCGCGAGCACTACGACGAGAAGGCCCTCGCCACGCTCATCATGGCCATCGGCCAGGTCTGCTTCTTCATCCCCCTGGCCCTCATCGGCAAGCCGCTGCCCGGTGTGTCGCCGACGGAGCAGTGGAGGCAGTAACCGGCGGACTCGCTCAGGGTGAGGACGCGGTGCCCGCGCCTCACCCTGAGCACTTCCCTGTTCGGCCGGCGAGGGGCGGCCTACCCGCCGAGCATCACCAGGTCGACGTCCTCCAGGTACTCGGGGTCGGCGAGCAGGTCGACATGGGTGATCCGGTCGTTCGCGATGGTGAAGGCGAAGACGACCCGTGGCCGTCCGCCCGGCGCCCAGACCAGACCCGGCACCCCGTCGATGAGCGCGAGCTCGGCGGCCTGGGCCCGGCCGGCGAACGTCTCCGCCACGCCGTCCGCCCCGCGTACCAGGCTCGACGCGCCGGAGAGCACGGCGGTGCGGTCCGCGCTGATCTCCACGTCGGGGTCGAGCAGCGCGAGCAGGGCCGCGAAGTCTCCGTCGCGTGACGCGGCCCGGAAGGCGGCGACGATCTCCCGCTGTCTGACGGAGTCGGTCCCGCCCTCCGGGGTCGTCGGGTGCTGGACGCGCCGGCGGGCGCGGCTGGCCAGTTGCCGGGCCGCGGCCGGCGAACGGTTCACGATCAACGCGATCTCACCGAACGGCACCGCGAACATGTCGTGCAGGACGAACGCGATCCGTTCCGCCGGCGCGAGCATGTCGAGCACCACCAGCAGAGCCAGGCCGACCGAGTCGGCGACGACCACCTCGTGCTCGGGGTCGTCCGCCTCGCGAAGGCCGGCCATCGGGTCCGGACCGGAGACACGTAGCGGCTCCTCGCGGCGCGTCCGGCGATCGCGCAGCATGCTCAGCGCCACCCGCGCGACGATCGTGGTGAGCCAGCCCGGAACGTTCCGCACGTCCTCCGCGCCGGCGCGGCTGAGCCGCAGCCATGCCTCCTGGAGCGCGTCGTCGGCCTCGCTCGACGAGCCGAGCAGCCGGTAGGCCACCGCCCACAGATGGTCGCGATGCTGCTGGAACCAACCGGCCAGCAGCTCCTTCTCCTCCATGACCATGACGCCGTCCCTCTCGTGCTCTCTGCAACAGATGACGCAAACGACCGCGGAGATGTGACAGACGGCGCGCTGTCACAACCTTCCCTCGGGGCGCGTCATCAGGGCGGAAGTCCAGCCCATGGAGCGGAGAAACACATGCAGACACGGATGAAGAATCCCGCCGTCGTCCTGCCGGCGGCGATGGCCCCCATCCAGGAGCTCTTCAAGGCCGCCCGTACGGGCGGCGTGCCGGAGACCACGCTGGGGCTGGTGCACCTGCGCGCCAGCCAGATCAACGGGTGCGGCCCCTGCGTGGAGTCGGGGGTCCGTAGCGCCAGGAAGAGCGGCGAGAGCGACGAGCGGACGGGGCTGGTCGTGGCCTGGCGAGAGACGCCGTACTTCACCGACGCCGAGCGGGCCGCGCTGGCCCTCACGGAGGCCGCCACCCGGCTCGCCGACCGCAGCGACCCGGTCCCCGACGACATCTGGGACGAGGCGGCCCGGCATTACGACGAGGCGGGGCTGGCCGCGATCATCCTGATGGCCGCGGTCACGAACCTGTCGAACCGGCTCAACGTCACCACCCGGCAGCTCGCCGGCCAGAAGTGGGGCTGAGCCGCATGGCGAACACGACGGAGTGCTCATGACCGCACGTACCTGGCCACGACGGCTGGCCACGATCCTCTACTGGTATCTGGCCGCGTCGTTCTTCATCGGCTTCGTCACCAAGTTCTGGCCCGGGCCGACCTTCTTCGGTCCGGCCTACGCGGAGAAGTTCGTCGACTGGGGCTGGCCGCCGTGGATGCGGTTCGTGGTCGGCGCCCTGGAGCTCGTCCTCGGGCTGATGATGCTCGTCCCGCGGCGGCGGGTCAGGTTCATCGGCGCGGCGGGGCTGGTGTTCGTGCTGATCGGCGCGGTGACGACGCACCTCATCGACGTCGCGCCCTGGTATGAGGAGGTGTCGGCGCCGCTGCACCTGACCATCATGATCGGCGTGGCGCTGGCGAACTGGCCGGCGGACTGGCGGGACCTTCTCCACCCTCTCGACGAGCGGAGCATCCGCCGGGCGTCGACCGTCCGGTAGGGGACTCCGGTCGCCTGCCGTACACAACACCGTGGCCCGGGCATCCGCGTCTCCTTCAGCGGATGCCCGGGCCACGGCGCCGGCTTCAGATCGTTGCGGCGCTTCCGTCGTCGGAGGGCTGGAGGTCGACGATGACCTCGTAGATGCTGGGCCGCGCGGTGATGTGCAGACCGGGATCATTGAGCAGCCGCTGGGCGCTCTCCTGCCATTCGGGCCTGCTCAGCGCCTCTTCGAGCTGCCTCCCGCTCTCCCAGTGGGCCACATTGACGTACCGCAGCTCGGCGTCGTCGATCATCGACCGGTGCAGCCGGGCGCGGACGAATCCGGGTTGCCTCGCCATGATCTCGGCGTTCTCCATCCACAGCGGCAGGAACGTCTCCGACTCCTCCACCGGGACGGTGAAGGCGTTGATCATGGTGATCGGCTCGTCGACCGGCGTCTCGGTACGGGTGATCGGTACTTCGTTCATGATTTCTCCCTTGTGGTCGGTGATGAGGGGGTCAGTTAGCCATGCCGATGACCTGCTCGACCGTGTCCGGCCGGTCGAGCACCGCGAGCATGGCGTGGGCCACGTCGGCGCGTGAGACGTACCGGCCGCCCGGCACGTTCTGTCCCACCGCCGTCCGGTAGGCGCCGGTCACCGGCTTGTCGGTCAGCTGCACCGGCCGGAGCACCGTCCAGTCCAGGCCGCTGTCGCGCACGTCGTCCTCCATGACGGCCAGGTCGAGGTACTGCGGACGGAGCGCGGCCTTGACGATCGGATACACCAGGTAGCGCAGGAACGGCCCGTCGCCGGGGTCGTGCCGGGGCGGGTTGGGACGGCCGGGAGAGGGGGTGGTGCCCACCGGCGCGGCGCTCACCACGACCAGCCGACGGGTCCCGGCGGCGCGCATCGCGGCGAGGATCGCCCTGGTGCCTCTGGAGGCCACCCCGGCCGCGGCGTTGTTCGGCGGGCCGAGCGCCGACAGAACGGCGTCGGCTCCTTCGACGGCGGGCAGCAGGGTTCCGACGTCGGCCGTGGCCAGGTCGGCGGCACGCACGACGCGGACCGGCTTGCCGTCCAGCTTGGCCGGATTCCGTACGACGGCCGTCACGTCGTGCCCCTTGGCCAGAGCCTGGTCGAGCAACTGCCGGCCGACGCCGCCACTGGCGCCGAAGACGGTGAGTTTCATGGACGAATCCCTCCGGGTTCGTGGAAAGAGGGTTGCCGGGGCAGGTGATCCCCGCTCGTGGACGGCGACCGGCGGG
The DNA here is from genome assembly GCF_024172185.1 of Nonomuraea roseoviolacea subsp. carminata. Taxonomy (GTDB): domain Bacteria; phylum Actinomycetota; class Actinomycetes; order Streptosporangiales; family Streptosporangiaceae; genus Nonomuraea; species Nonomuraea roseoviolacea. The sequence goes on along the minus strand of NZ_JAMZEC010000001.1, from coordinate 4,256,434 downwards.
AGAGCCTCGGAGAGACGCGGCCGGGCCCGTTCCGTCGCCTCCATGACTCCGCGCGCGGCGGAAATGTGACAGCGGGAGTGGTCACATTCTTCGGGTTTCCGGAGTCATGGTCATGACCAGCGGACGGCCGTTGGTGTGACCCGAGAGGAGTACGCCTTGTCCGAAGGCGCGAAGACGATCACGCCGATGCGCGTCCTCGATTCCGACACCGGCTCCCGCGTTCGCGGCATCCTCTACTGGCTGACCACGGCGATCATCGCTCTGGAGTCGGCGGTGGGCGGCGTGTGGGACGTGCTGCGGACCGACTACGTCCGTGACGTGTTGGAGCGGCAGTTGGGCTACCCGTGGTACGTGGCCGTCATCCTGGGGGTGTGGAAGATCCCCGGCGCGCTCATCCTGGTGGCCCGGCGCTTCCCCCGGCTGAAGGAATGGGTCTACGCGGGAGCGATCTTCGTCTATACGGGCGCCGCGGCCTCGCACTTCTTCGTGGGCAACGTCGGCACGGGCATCGGCCCGCTGGGCTTCGCCGCCATCACGATGATCTCCTGGGCGCTGCGGCCGGCGAGCCGCCGCCACCCGGCGCCGTACTCCGCCGCCGATCTGTTCCCGGGCGTTCCGCGGCGAAACACGGCGACGACGATCGCCTTCTGGGTGGTCTCACTGAGCTTCACGGGCGCGTTGCTGAGCGGTGGTGTGGCCGACCTGATTCATCGCCCGGAAACCGTCGGAGGCATGGTGGCCCTGGGCTACCCCGGGTATTTCCTGTACGTCATCGGCTTCTGGAAGGTGCTGGCGCCCGCGGCGATCCTGCTGCCGGGATTCACCCGGCTGAAGGAATGGGCGTACGCGGGCGCGTTCTTCAACTTCTCCGGCGCCGTCACCTCTCACCTGGTGTCGGGCTCGGCGTGGTACCACGTCGCCTACACATCGCTCTTCGCGCTGTGCACCCTCGCCTCCTGGGCACTTCGCCCGGGCAACCGGGTCCTCGGCAGGAGGCTTTCATGACGGTTCCTTCACTGGACGGCCGCCGCTTCCGCGCGGTCGCGGATGTGGCAGGCGGCGAGGTCGGCACCGAGACGATCTTCACCTATCACCAGGACGGCAGCGAGATCTGGGGCACCTACGCGGGCGGCTCAGTCCGTCGCGGCTTCCTCGTCGGCACCCTCGACGGCGACCGCGTCGACTTCCGCTACACCCAGCTCAACCTGGCGGGCGAGACCTCCAGCGGTCACTGCGTATCCCGCATCACGGTGCTGGCCGACGGACGTCTGCGACTGGACGAGTCATGGGAGTGGGAGTCCCGCCCGGGCAGCGGAAGCAGCGCGGTGGAAGAGGTCGTCGACACGACCTGATGGGGCGCCACGGGGGTTCTCAGGTGGGTTTGCACAGCCGGTTGAGCTCCGCGATGTCCGTGTTGATGTCCGCGATCACCTCGTTGGGGTCGCTGACGACCATGCCGGTCAGGCGGAAGTTCAGCTCCTGGAACTCGCGGGACAGCAGACTGATCTTCTGTCCCACCACTCCCTGCGCGTCGAGGACCGCGCTCATCAGGTCCTGGCCCGCCTGCTGAGCCGCCGCCGCCTGGCTGCTGCGGACGGTCCCGGCGTTCCGGCGGTATGCGGTCAGCGCCTCCGCCGCTTCGTCGCAGCCGCCGGGCCGGACCGGTGCCACCAGTGGGGACGAGTCCGGCACCTCGGAAGTGGGGCTCGGCGGCGGTTCGGGCGTGCTGGGCTCATGCGTGGGACGCCGGGTCCTTGACGTATGCCGGGGGGTGGGGACCGGGTCCGGAGACGATGACTCCGGGGCCGGAGTGGGGACCACCGTGTCGGGCTGCGGCTGGGGTTGGGGCTGTGGAACCGGAGTCGGCGGCGCCAGGTAGGCGATCAGCGCGACCACGGCCGCGATCGCACCCGCCATGGCGCTCACCGCTGTCCAGTTCAAACCGGAGCCTGCTCCTCCGCCCGCTGATCCGCTTCCCGTCATGGCCTCATCGTGGCCGAGCCGCCGCGCTCGGTCCAGAACGCCGCCCTGCCGATCTCCTCGATCCGGCCTCGCCTGTCGAGCGAGTCAGGGTGGACTTGCCCGCGCTGACGAGACCTCTCCACCGCAGTCATGAATAACGGACAGGACGAAACTGATCTTCTGCAGTACCCTGCCCTTGATCGTTTGCCTGGCTCACCGGGTACGCCCCGCGCCCAGGCGAGGCGGTAACGCGCCCTCTAGTCACAGCGAAGATGAGGAAAGCACGTGATCCGACGCTCCAGGGCATCCTTAGTCGCAGCGGCCGTCCTGCTGGCCTGCGCCGTTGCCCAGCCCGCTTCCGCGGATGATGCCGCATCTCCCACGTCCGCCGCCGTACGGCCCGTCTCGGGCTTCAGCCCGCTGCCCGCGAACTGCGGGCTTCCCCCCGCCGACGGCTACACGCTGAACCCCAACACCGAGGTCCTGCCCATGCTGGCGCGGGACCCCAACCGTCCGTGGCACCTCGTCACGGTGTTCCAGCAGGACCGCTGGAACCGGTACGGCAGCAACGGCGCGGTCACCGCCGTGTCGGAGGACTACGGCCGCACCTGGCAGCCGTCCGAGAACCTGCCCGCCTTCTCCCGGTGCAACGGCGGCACGACCGCCAACGGCGGGGACTACGACGTCACGACCGACAACTGGGTCACGGTCGCACCGACGGGCACCGCGGTGGCCGCGTCGTTCTCTCTGTCCCGTACCGGCGACGTGACCGCCATCCTGGTCTCCCGGTCCGCTGACGGCGGCTGGACGTGGGACACGCCGGTCACCCTGCAGCGCGACGACAACCCGCGGTTCTTCAACGACCGCCCCTCGGTGACCGCGGACCCGTACCACCCGGGCGTGATCTACGCGGTGTGGGACCGCATCGACAACCAGTCGACCGACACCACCGAGAACTGGGTACAGCCGATCTACTTGGCCAAGTCGACCGACGACGGACGCACCTGGACCACCAGCAAGGTGTACGACGTGCCCACCAACAGCGGCGTCATCGGCACCCAGCTCGTGCCGCTCCCGGACGGGACGCTGCTGATCGGCATGCACCACGAGACCGACACCGAGGGCGCCACCCAGGTCATCCGCTCCACCGACGGCGGCCGCACCTGGTCGGCGCCGACGCTGAACGTTCCGGCCCCGCTCGCGGTGGGCCCCCGCATCCCGGACCCCGACAACTCGGGAGACCCGGTGCGTAACGCCTCCCTGCCGCTGCTGGCCGCCCAGCCGGGCACCCAGGTGGTGAACGCGGTCTGGCAGAGCCAGGACTCCGACGGCACCTTCCACGTGGCCTACTCGCGGTCGACCGACGGCGGGAAGAAGTGGTCCAGCCCGGTCCGCGTGGACCGGACGCCCACCGGCTCCGCCGCCGTGCCGGCCGTCGCGGTGTCCCGTACGGGGACCGTGGCGGTCACGTACTACGACTTCCGCAACAACACGTCCGACCCCGCCACCCTGCCCACCGACTTCTGGGCCGTGACGTGCGCCAAGAGCTGCACGACGCCCGGGGCGTGGCGCGAGCAGCACATCGAGGGGCCGTTCGACGCGCGGAAGGTCCCGGCGACGAGCGCGGGACGCCTGGTCGGGGACTACACCGGCCTGGTCTCGACCGGCACGGGCTTCACGGCCACGTACAGCGTCGCCACCGGCGACACCGCCAACCCGGTGGACGTCCACAGCGCCGTCTTCTCCGGCTGAGGCGGCAGCCGCTTCAGCCGCTGGACGAGTACGCCCGTAACACCACGGGGGCCGGCGGCCGGCCGGGAGCACATCGCCCGGCCGGCCGCCCGGCCGTGGGGCCGCCGCGGACGGCGACTGGCCGGTCGTGGAGAACACCGACCTTTCAGGCCGCCTACGTGTCGCTCGCTTCTCCCGCGATGTGGCGGACATCTCGGCAGCCCGGCGGCTCGAAGTCGATGCCGTTCTCGTCCAGCGCGTTGTAGACCGTTATCCGGCCGTCCCGAAAGACGAAACTGACCGCCACCGTGCCTTGAGCCATGTCATTTCCCACGTACTCGAGAAGCTCGACCGCACGCAACTCCTGCCCCTCCAGCACGGCCGCTTCCGGAAACGCATTGTCGCGCCACGGTCTATGGTGGCCGCATGAATCCACAGGCTGTGGACTGGGCGGCCATTCCTGGGCCGAAGTGGTACCGGCCTGAGGACATCGTGAAAGCCTTCGACGACTTGCTCGGCAGCGCGAGCAGTGACCGGGACGAGGGATACGGAATTCGGTCGGCGTTGGGAAACGACCACGCGGGGACGCTCTACCCGGCCGCCGTCGCAGGGACCGACCTGTTGTTGGAGGTCATCGCCGACCATCCCGGACTGCCGAGGCGCATCGCCCTTTGCGTCCTGCTCGATTGGTGGGGGTGTTTCCAACCTGAACCAGGCTTCGAGTCGTACACCGGCCAGGAAGGCGAGACGATCGACGTCATCGCGGCGATCGTGGAGCGCGTCGGACGAGCAGCCGGAACCCTGCGAGCGATCGCCGAACGCGACCCTGATACCCGCGGACTCATCCGAGAGCTGATCACAGCCCACAGTCATGGATGGACGGTCGCCGATCCCACGGCCCATCTCCTGGCTTGATGCAGCGGTCAGACCTGCGGTGCGTCCTCCGCCCTGCGGGACAGGCGGTCGCGGAGTCGGCCCAGCACCGACGGCCCACCGGCGAAGCACCACAGCGCGATCACCGGGTCGCAGATGGCGCAGCCGAAGGAGGAGAGCGGGGCGAAGGGCAGGAGGGGGCTGTCGCCGAGGTGGTGCAGGACGTCCCAGGTGGTGTGGAGCAGCCAGCCGATGCCGATCCACGTCCAGCTGCTGAGCCCGCGGTAGGCGACGTAGGTCATGACGATCGGCAGGATGAACTCCGCGTACCCGAGGCCGCCTCCGCTGAGGTAGGCGGCGCCCGCGCCGGCGACCAGCACGGCGTTGACGAGGCGGCGCTGCGGCTCGGGGATCAGGGAGACGAGGGTGACGGCGATCAGTCCGATGACGATGGGCATGATGATGGACATGGGAGGTCGCGTTCCGTTCTGAGGTGAGGGCGTGCCGGCCACGTTAGGGCGGCCCGCCACCGGCTCCCATGGGCTGGATCGACAACTTCCAACGGATTCTCGCCATCGACCGCGCCACCGGCAGGAAACGCTCGCGCCTACGTCTCCGCCGGCCGTTCGGCGGAGCGAGAAGAAGGTCGCGTCTCGCCGGTCCCGGTCAGCTCAGCCGCGAAGGATCAGCATGTCTGCGGGATGCACGTGAACGGGTTCTCCAGGGTGGGCTGCTGCCATGGCGGGGGTGGGGCGGCGGTGGTCTCGGGGGCCCGGTCGGGGACGGTGTCGGCGGTGGGGTCGGTGGTCGCGTCGCGCCGGGGTTCGTCGTTGGGCGGCGTGACCACGTGTCTGCCCGTGCGGGCGGGCTTCGCGGTCGGGGCCGGGGTCCTGAAGTGGGGCGTCCGCTTGGGGGCCGGGGGCGGGGTCCGGCTTTCCTTCTTCGTGGACATCGCCGGGGACGCCGCCGTGGCGGCGGCCGTGGTGGGTCGTGCCGAGGGCTGGGACGTCGTCTCCGCCACGGCGGGTGACGAGCCGACCGGGTCGTCGCCGCCGGGTTTGACCAGCACCGCAACCGTCACGAGGAGCGCCGCCGCCGCCGCGCCGCCGGCGATGGTGACGGCCAGCGTACGGCGGCGGCTTCGGCCCCGAGCCGTCGGCGAGTCCACGGGCCGCCCGGGAGGCGCCCCTGAGCCGGCCAGGGCGGTGGGCGGCGCAGGGTGTTCGGGAGGCGGCAGCGACCGCCCGAGGGGGCGCCCGGGGTGGGAGGTCAGTCCGGCGACCAGGTCCTCCGCGCTGGGTCGCCGGGCCGGGTCCTTGGACAGGCCGGCGGTGACGAGGGCGAGCAGCGTCCCGTCCAGCCCGGTGAGCATCGGTTCCTGGTTGAGGATGCGGTTGATCACGGCCGGGGTGGAGTCGGCGCCGAACGCGGGGCGTCCCGAGGCGGCGAACACCATGGTCACGCCCCATGCGAAGACGTCGGCCGCCTCCGTCACCGCCTCCCCGCCGAGCTGCTCCGGCGCGAGGTAGGACGGGGTTCCCATCGTCGATCCGGTCGAGGAGACGCCCGGCGCGTCCAGAGCGCGGGCGATGCCGAAGTCGATCACGACGGGACCTTCCGGCCCCATCAGGATGTTGGCGGGCTTGAAGTCCCGGTGCAGGATGCCCGCGCGGTGGATGGCGGCCAGCGCGGTGGCGGTGCTGATCGCCAGGCGTTCCAGCGCGGCGCCGCGGCGCGGCCCCTCCCCGGTGACCAGTTCGCGCAGCGAGGGCCCGGGAACGTACTCGCTGACGATGTACGGCCGCCGGCCCGCGAGGTCGGCGTGGAGCACGGGCGCGGTGGAGAACCGGGCCACGCGCCGGGCGAGCTCGACCTCGCGCAGGAACCTGGTCCGCGCCTCGGGGTCACTGAGCAGGCCGTGGTGGAGGAGCTTGACGGCGACCTGTTCGCCGGTCGCCGTCCGTCCCAGGTAGACGACGCCCTGGCCGCCCTCTCCGAGGCGTGCCGTGATGTCGTACGGGCCCAGCCGCCGCGGATCGTCGTCCATCAGCGGTTGGTTCACTCTGGCCCCCCAGAACGCGTCAACACTGCATGAAAGGTATCAGCGAGGCCCTCGGGGCGTCCCCCGATCACCGTCAAGTCTCCCGGTCGCGGTCAAGCCTCCCACGAGGCGTGTGTCATGGCTGGCCGACCTTGCGGAGCACCACGCCGAGAAGGCGGTCCGTCGTCATATATCCGGCGTGGCGGGAGTCGTGGGACCTGTCCGGGTTGTCGCCCAGTACCACCAGGTGGCCGTCAGGCACCCGCGTCCCCGGCGCCGTGCGCAGCGCCGGCACCGTCTCCCGCGGTATCGGGTCGCCCGGCACGGCCGCCACCCTCTTGACGATCCAGCGCGGGCTCTTCCACGCCTCCTCCCCCGCCTCGTCCCCGGGCGTTCCGTCCGCGCGCGGCCGGTGGGCGTGACCGGCGAGAACCACGACCTGCCCGCCGCGCAGGGAGCGGGCCGACGCGCGCCGCACCACCAGCCGCTCCCCCGGCCGGTACGTCGGCAGCATGCTCTCCCCGTGAACGGTCACCACCACGTACCGCCGCCGCAGCACCCACACCACGGCCAGCGCCACGACGACACACGCGGCCGCCACCACGACGACGCCGATCACCGCGCCACCCCCGTCCCGGCCTCCGAAGCGCCGACGGGCTCCGCGACGTCGTCCCGGTAGCCGGCGGCCTGCCGGGTGAACAACCGGGCGTAAGCGCCGCCGTCCGCCAGCAGCGAGGCGTGCGTGCCCTCCTCGGTCACGCGCCCGTCGCCCAGCACCACGATCCGGTCGGCTTCACGGATCGCGCCGAGCCGGTGGGAGATCACCACACTGGTACGGCCGGACCGCAGCAGCGCGAGCCGGCTGTGGATCTCGTGCTCGGCCTCGGGGTCGAGGCCGGAGCTGGGCTCGTCGAGGATCATCAGGTCCCGGTCGCTGCGCAGGAACGCCCGCGCCAGCGCCAGCCGCTGCCACTGCCCACCCGAGAGCAGCACACCCGAGGCCGACCCTTCCGAGGCCGGCTCCCCCGCGAACGAGTCCTCCGCATCCGCCTCGTCCTCCGGGTCCTGGTCGAACTCGCGGCTCAGCAGCGTGTCGTAGCCGCGGGGCAAGGCCGCGACGGCGTCGTGAACCCCGGCCTCCCGCGCCGCCCGCTCGATCCGCGTCCGGTCCTGGGCGGCGCCCAGGTCACCCACCGCGATGTTGTCGGCCGCAGTCAGCTCGTACGCCACGAAGTCCTGGAAGACCGCGCCGACACGGGAGCGCAGCGTCTCCGGCGGCACGTCGCGGATGTCCACACCGTCCCACAGGATCGCGCCACGCGTCGGGTCGTAGAACCGGCACAGCAGCTTCACCAGCGTGCTCTTGCCGGCGCCGTTGAGGCCGACGAGCGCGACCGTGCAGCCGTGCGGGATGAACAGGTCGACGCCGCGCAGGACCCACGGATGGTCCTCTCCGTAGCGGAACCACACGTCGCGCAGCTCGATGCCGCGGCGCAGCGCGGGAAGCGACCGGGAGTCGCGCGGCTCGGGCAGGTCGTGCCCGGCGGACACGATCGTGACGTGATGGCGGAACGTCAGGAGCTGCTCGTGGGCCATCACCCCGGCCGACACCATGATGTTCAGCGCCGACTGGACACCGGTGACCGCCGCGACGAACATCGCCACGTCCCCCACGCCGAGCTCGCCGCGCCCGGCCGCGAGGATCGTCCAGACCAGTCCCACGCCGGCCACGCCCGCCGAGAGCGCCGACAGGCTCGCCTGCACGACGAACTCCCGCCGGTCCGTCCGGCGGCGGGCGGCGTCGGCGGTCCGCAGCTCGGCCAGCATGCGAAGGCGCAGGAAGTCGCCGAGGGCGAACAGGCGGATCTCCTTGGCGGCGTCCGCGGTCGCCATCAGTTGCGCGTAGAACGCCTCACGGCGCTCGGCCGGCCCGATCCGCCACAGCATCGCGACCCGCCGGCGCGACATGCGCAGCTCGATGAACAGCGCCGGCACGGCCGACAACAGGACCAGGGCGGTGAACACGGGGCTGATCAGCGCCAGGGAGCCGACGAACCCGGCGACGGTCACCGCGCTGCGCGTGGCGGAGGTGGCGGTGTCCACCAGCCTGCCCGGGTTGGCGGCGCTCATCTGGGCCAGGCGCAGCCGGTCCAGGAAGGCGGGGCTCTCGAACCGGGCCAGTCCGGTGAAGCGGGTCACCGCCGCGAACAGCTCGTCCTTGGCGCGCAGCGCCGCCCGGCGGTCCACCTCGGCGCGTACGTACTGCGTGGCGTGCGCGGCCGCGGCGGCGACGGTCGTCACGACGGCGATCGCCACCGCCAGGCCGAGCAGCACGGTGGTCCGGCCGTGCGCCAGGCCGTCCAGCACCGCCTTCGTCAGCCAGGCCAGGGCGACCGGGGCGGCGGCCCCCACGAGGGTGACCGCCATGTACCCGAGGACGTGGGCCGGCGCCGCCCGCCACACCATCCCGGCCGCGCGGACCGCGCATCCCGCCAGGCCGTGGGGCGCCGGCGGCGCGTCCGGCCGGCGGCTGGTCACGCCGGCGACCCGGCCGGCAGCCGAGAGACCTTGGGCACCGTCGCGAGGAGCCTGCCGCCCGCGCCGACCTGGTAGAAGGTCGGGAACGCCTGCAGCTTGAACGCCTCGGCGACCTGCGGCGGCGTCGCGTCCTCCACGATCACCCGCGCCACGGGCGACAGCGTCGAGACCAGGTGGGCGACGTCGCCCTCGCGGCCGTCGACCACCGCCACCACGCGGGAGCGGTCCTGACCGGCCGCCCAGGAGGCCAGCTCGGGGAGCTGCTCCCGGCAGCCCGCGCAGTCCGGCGACAGGAACGCGACGACGGTGCCGTCGGCCAGGCCGTCGCGCGTCACGTGGTCGCCGTCCACGGTGGTCGCGTCGAAGTCGCCGACGGCCTCGCCCACGGCCAGGCCGGCGTTCGTCCCGGGCATGCCGCCGGAGGCGACGACTTCGTACAGGGCGTCGATGAGCTTCGTGTGCTCCTTGATCCGCCGGACCACCCCGAGGGTCAGCAGCAGGTCCACCAGGCACAGGAGGCCCACGACGACCACGATGGCGATCAGATAGGGCACAGGACACCTCCGTGTCGAAAGATCATGAGGGTGTGCCCGGCGGCGGACGGCCGCCGCCGGGCACGGTCATCGCGACGGGCTCGTCACCGTGGGGACGGGCGCGGGCGGCCTGGGGGCCGCGGCCCGCGCGCGTCGCGGGGACGTGCGTCCAGGGGTGCCGTCAGGCGCAGTCCCTGGTGGACACGCAGCCGCCGCAGTGCTGGCCGCCGCTCGGGTAGTAGCAGCAGTACTTCTTGGTGGACCGGTTGCAGCACTGGTAGTCGCAGTCCGTCGCCCGAGCCGCGGTGTGGGGCGCGAACAGCTCCAGGAGCCGGTCGGCCATCTTGTTCATGACGCGCATGGAACCTCCCAATCGACGCTCCGGGCGTGGCTTCCCGCGCCCGGCGCGGCGGGAGCGACGGCTCACCTCACGAGGTCGCCGTCCCGCCGCTCGTCGCTGAGACTGCGTCAGAGGTCTGAGCGATTTCTCAATGATTTCTCAACGGCCGCTCCGTGCTGACCATGGGCGGCGACGCGGTCGCGTACCGTACGGGCCCGGGCGTCGCCGACGGCGTCGTAGCACCGGGCCGCCCGCTCCCAGGCGTCCAGGGCGGCCGCGGTGTCGCCCGCCGCCACGTGGGCCTCGCCCAGGCGGACCAGCGTCTCGGCGGCCGGGTACAAATCGTCGCACCAGCGGAACAGCTCCACCGCCCGCTCGTAGCAGACCACCGCCTGGGCGTGCTCGCCCATGGTCTGCAGGATGTACGCGATGCTGTCCCAGGCGTGCGCCTCGCCCTGGGCGTACCCGTGCTCGGCCAGGATGCGCTGCGCCCGGCGGCAGTCGGCCAGGGCCCGCTCGTGGTCGCCGTTCTGGGCGCGCAGCCAGCCCGCGTTGTTCAACGCCCGCGCCTCGCCGACGACGTCGCCGGCCCGCCGGAACAGATCCCGCGCGCCCAGCAGGCGGTCCAGCGCCTCGCCGGGTCGCACCACGGTGAGCGAGGCCGACAGGCCCAGGTGGACGTGCGCCTCCAGGACCGGTTCGTCGAGCGACCGGTGCAGGTCGACCGCCCGCTCGAAGTGCTCGACCGCCTCCTTGTGGCCGCCGAGCCTGGCGTGGGCGCGGGCGATGCTGTTGTGGCAGCGGGCCCGGGCGAGCGGGTCGCCGGCCCGGCCGGCCGCCTCCAGCGCCACGGCCTGGACGCGCAGGATCTGCTCCCACGGGCCGCGGCGCTGCATGAACTCCGCGAACGCCCACGCCAGCTCGTACGCGTGCCGGTCCAGCCCGGCCCCGGTCGCCTCCGCCAGCAGCCCGGGCAGCGCCACGACCTCGTCGGCGTACCAGCGCAGGGCATCGGCCCGCCCGGCGAAGCGCTCCGCCACGGCCCCTCGCGCCCGGGGGCGCACGTCGAGCTTCTCGCGGTGGGGGTAGCAGACCTCGCTCGCGGCGCACGCCGAGTGCAGGTAGTAGTCGAGCAGCCGCCGCGTGGCCCCGCGCCGCACCGACCGGCTCTCGGCGGCCCGCTCCTGCTCCGCCGCGTACGCGCGCAGCAGGTCGTGCAGCCGCAGCCGGCCGGGCGCGCGGACGTCGACCAGGTTGGCGCGTTCGAGCCGGGCGACCAGCTCCCTGGCCCGGTCCACCGGCACGGCGGCCAGGCTCGCCGCCGCGGCGAGCGGCAGGTGGGGGCCCGGGTGGCGGCCGAGGCGGCGGAACAGCCGGATCGCCGGCTCGGGCAGGTCCCGGTACGAGCGGCCGAACACGGTGCGCAGGTCGATGGCCGGGTCGCTGTGGGCGAACGGCTCCAGATCGGCGCCGCTCCGGGCGAGGTCGGCGGCGACCTCGGGCAGCGACTGGTCGGCGCGTCCGGCCAGTTGGGCCGCGACGATGGCCAGGGCCAGCGGCAGCCGGCCGCACCGGTCAATGATCTGCTCCGTGGCCTCCGGCTCGGCCGCCAGCCGGGGCTCGCCCAGGCGCGCGGCCAGCAGGCGGTGGGCGTCGTCGTCGGGCAGGACGCCCAGCCGTACCAGGGAAGCGCCCTCGGCGACCGCGAGGCCGGACAGCTCGGCGCGGCTGGTGATCAGCGTCATGCAGCCCGGCGCGGTGGCCAGCAGGGGGCGCACCTGCTCGGCGCCGTGGGCGTCGTCGAGCACGACGAGGATGCGGCGGGAGGCCAGCAGGCTGCGGTAGAGCCCGACCCGGGCCTCGACGCCCGACGGCATCTGCGCCTCGGGGATGCCGAGCGCGCCGAGGAAGCGGGGCAGGATCACGGCGGCGTCGGCGGCGTCGACCCCGCTGAGGTCGGCGTAGAGCTGCCCGTCGGGGAAGCGGTCGCGGTTCAGGTGCGCCCAGTGCAGCGCGAGGGATGACTTGCCCACCCCCGGCGGTCCGGAGATGGCGCAGATCGCGGCGGTCGCCGGCGGGTCGCCGGTCGCGACGGCGGCCAGCCGGTCGAGCTCCGCGGCCCGCCCGACGAAGAACCGGAGATCGACCGGTAACTGGGCGGGGACCACGCCGGCGGTCTCGGCCGCGTCGCCGGACAGCAGCAGCATCCGGTGCACGCGGCGTAACTCCGTGCCGGGCTCGACGCCCAGCTCCTCGGCCAGCGTCTGGCGCACCCGGGCGAAGTGCGCCAGCGCCTCGGCGGTCCGTCCCCACGCGTGCAGCGCCTCGATGAGCGCGGCCGCCAGCAACTCGTCCAGCGGGTACTCGTCGGCCAGCGGCGACAGCGCCGCGACGGCCGCGGCGGCGTCGCGGCCGGTCATCAGCCGCGCCCAGCGCAGCGCGGCCTCCTTGCGCTCGTCGCGCAGGCGGCTGCGGGCCCGTTCGGCCCACTCGCCGGGCAGGCCGGTCAACGGGTCGCCGCGCCACAGCGCGAGGGCCTCGCCGAGCAGCGGGGCCGGGTCGGGGTCGGCCATCGCCTGGTCGGCGAGGCCGCGGAACCTCGACACGTCCACCGCGGACTCGTCCACGTCGAGCAGGTAGCCGCCGAGCCGGTGGACGACCGCGCCGTCGTCGCCGAGGATCTCGCGGCGGATGCGGGTGATGACCGTGTAGAGGGTGTGCCGCGCGCCGGCCGGGACCTGGTCGCCCCACACGCGGGCGAGCAGCGACTCGACCGGCACGACCCGGCCGGCCTCCCAGGCGAGCGCGGCGAGCGCGAGCGCGACCTGCGGGGGCCGCACGGGCCGGGGCCGGCCCGCGCGCTCCACCTCGACGGGTCCGAGCAATCGAATCAGCACGGCGTCCATCCCTTGCTCGTGGATCTTCGAGCGTAACGAAGGCGGCGGTGCCGGCGCCGTCGGTTCGGCCGCGCCGACGATCTTTCGTCGGAGAAGTTAGTCATTCGACTGACTTGCTGTGGACACCGACCCTCACGACCCGCTAGGGTTCCTTTCAGTCAGCCAAATAACTAACTCTTAGGAGAGACAATATGATCGTCGTCACCGGAGCCACCGGCAACGTCGGCCGCGCGCTCGTCGCCACCCTCGCCGCCGCCGGCGAGCAGGTCACGGCCGTCTCCCGCCAGGCCGCCCAGGTCCCCGACGGAGTACGGCACCACCGCGCCGACCTGGACGACCCCGCGAGCCTGCGGCCCGCCCTGGACGGCGCCGCGGCGCTCTTCCTGCTCGTGGCGGGCGGCGACCCGCACGCGATCCTCAAGGAGGCCGCGGGCGTCGGGCGGATCGTGCTGCTGTCCTCGCAGGGCGCCGGCACCCGGCCCGAGGTCTACCGGCACCCGGTCCAGTACGAGGAGGCCGTGCGCGAGTCGGGCGCGGACTTCACGATCCTGCGGCCGGGCGGCTTCGCCTCCAACTCCTTCGCCTGGGCCGAGTCCATCCGGACCACGCGCACCGCCGCCGCGCCCTTCGGCGACGTCGGCCTGCCCGCCATCGACCCGGCCGACATCGCCGAGGTCGCCGCCGCGGTGCTGCGCGAGCCCGGGCACGCGGGCCGTACGTACGAGCTGAGCGGACCCGCGCCCGTCACCCCGCGCGAGCGGGCGGCCGCGATCGGCGCGGCCCTCGGCGAGCCGGTGCGGTTCGTCGAGCAGACCCGCGAGGAGGCGCGGGCGCAGTTGCTCCAGGTGATGCCCGAGCCCGTCGTCGAGGGGACGCTGGCGATCCTCGGCACGCCCACGGCGGCCGAGCAGGCCGTCAGCCCCGACGTCGAGCGCGTGCTCGGCCGCGCGCCGCGCACCTTCGCCGACTGGGCCGCCCGCAACGTGGCGGCCTTCCGATGAGCACCACCGCCCACGACCTGGCCGCCTTCCGATGAGCGCCACCACCCTCCTCAGCGCCGCGGCCGAGCGCTTCCTCGCCGAGCCGCGGCTGGCCACCCTCACCACCCTGCGCCCCGACGGCTCGCCGCACGTGGTCGCGGTGCGCTTCACCTGGGACCCCGCCGCCGGCCTGGCGCGGGTCCTGACCACCGGCGCCACCCGCAAGGCCCGGAACCTGGCCCGGCCGGGCGGGCGGGTGGCGCTCTGCCAGGCGGAGGGGTTCCGGTGGGTGACGCTCGAAGGCGCCGCCACCGTCCACGACGCCCCCGACCGGGTGGCGGAGGGCGCCCGCCGTTACGCCGCCCGCTACGGGTCGCCGCCGCCGAACCCGCCCGGCCGCGTGGTCATCGAGATCGCGGTCGACCGCGTCATCCGGCTCAACCTCTAAGGAACCGATCATGCCTGTCCAGCACGTCCTCGACTCCACCATCCACTACCGGGAGTCCGGCACCGGGACGCCCCTCGTCTTCCTGCACGGCAACCCCACCAGCTCCTACCTGTGGCGCAACGTCATGCCGGCCGTGGGCGCCGGGCGGCTGCTGGCCCCCGACCTCATCGGCATGGGCGAGTCCGGCAAACCCGACATCGCCTACACCTTCGCCGACCACGCCCGCTACCTCGACGCCTGGTTCGACGCGCTCGGCCTGCGCGACGTGGTGCTGGTCGGCCACGACTGGGGCGGCGCCCTGGCCTTCGACTGGGCCGCGCGCCACCCGGACCGGGTGCGCGGCATCGCGTTCACCGAGACCATCGTCAAGCCGATGACCTGGGAGGAGTTCCCCGAGGACGGCCGCGAGCTGTTCCGGGCGATCAAGACCGAGGGCGTCGGCGAGGCCATGCTCCTGGACCACAACGCCTTCATCGAGCAGGGCCTGCCGGGCAGCACCGCGACGCCGATGTCCGAGGGCGACCTCGACGTCTACCGCAAGCCGTACCCGACGCGCGAGAGCAGGCTGCCGCTCCTGCGGTGGGCGCGCTCGATGCCGCTGGACGGCGAGCCCGCCGACGTCGTGGCCCGGGTCGAGGCGTACGACCGGTGGCTGGCGGTCAGCGCGGACGTGCCCAAGCTGATGATGACGTTCGCGCCCGGGGTGGGGGTGATGGTGCGCGACGACATGGTCGCGTGGTGCGCCGACACCATGGCGGCCCTGGAGATCGAGCGCTCCGACGCCGTCGCCGGGCACCACACGCCGGAGGACCAGCCCGCCCTGATCGCCGCGGCCGTCTCGGCCTGGGCGGACCGGCACGACCTGCGCCGACCCGCCGTCAGGTCGTGACGCCACGACCAAGGCCGGCGCAGATCGCCTCGATGACGTCGAGGTGCTGCGGCAGCGACGCGGCCGGGCGGCCCGGCTGGAACGCGCGCCGCAAGCCACCTGGCGCTCCGGTGGGCGCCCAGCTCTGGATCGTCACGTAAAGCGATTCTACAATCGCTTTACGTGACGATGAAGGAGTGTGAAACCCTGGACGAGAGCCAGTCGACGTCGTCGGCGCCCCGACCCAGTCACGATCTCCGAGTGCCGGCCGGCGTGGTCGCGACCGCCGAGCGCGGCCTGGCCGGCGGCGGCCGTCCCCGCAAGCGCGTGCTGGTCATCGGCGGCGGCATGGCCGGGCTGGTGGCCGCGTACGAGCTGATGCGCCAGGGCCACGAGCCCGTCGTGCTGGAGGCGCAGCAGCGGGTGGGCGGGCGCGTGCTCACGCTGCGCGGGTTCGCGCCCGGCCTGTACGCCGAGGCGGGCGCGATGCGCATCCCCCGCGTGCACGACCTCACCCTCGCCTACTGCGCGAAGTTCGGCCTGAAGCTGCGGCCGTTCGTCATGGGCAACCCCGCCGCCCTGGCCTACATCCAGGGCGTCAGGACCACGCTCGGGCAACTCAACGACGACCCAGGGATCGTCGACTTCGGCCTGGCCGAGCACGAGCGCGGCCGCACCTACGAGGACCTCTGGCGCACCGCCACCCAGGAGATCCACGAGCTGTACGAGCGGGAGGGCGAGAACGCGCTCGACCGCATCTGCGCCGAGTACGACCGCTACTCCATCCGCAGCTTCCTGCACGAGCGCGGGTTCTCCGAGGGCGCCGTCGAGCTCTACGGCGTCATGAGCTTCCGGGAGGCCAACCTCAACGCGGCAGTCATCGAGCAGTTCCGCGAGATCATCGGGCGGGCGTTCGAGGACATGCAGGAGATCGAGGGCGGCTGCGACCTGCTGCCGACCGCCTTCTACCACGAGCTCAGGCACCACGTCCGCTTCGGCCACGAGGTCACCGCCATCGAGCAGGACGACCACTCGGTGACCCTGCACGTCCGCACCGCCTCCGGCCGCACCACGTTCACCGGCGACTTCGCCATCTGCACGATCCCGTTCTCGGTGCTGCGCGACGTCGAGACCAGGCCCGCCTTCTCGCGCCGCAAGCAGCGCGCCATCCGCGAGCTGCACTACAACGCCTCCACCAAGATCCTGTTCCAGGTACGGCGGCCGTTCTGGGAGCGCGGCGACGGCATCGTCGGCGGCACCACGGTCACCGACCTGCCGATCCGGCGCATCTGCTACCCCTCGCACCCCGCGCCGGGCGACGAACGCGCGGTCCTGCTGGCCAGCTACACCTGGGGCCAGGACGCGCTGCGCTGGGGGGCGATGTCCCCGCAGAAGCGGATCGAGCAGGCGCTGGAGGACGTCGCCAAGATCCACCCCGAGATCCACGACCACTTCGAGTTCGGCGTCACCCACGCCTGGTACAACGACCCCTACGCGGCCGGGGCGTTCGCCCTGTTCGAGCCGCACCAGCAGACCAGCCTGCACGACGCGATCGTCGCGCCGGAGGGGCGGGTGCACTTCGCCGGCGAGCACTGCTCGCTGTGGCACGCGTGGATCGAGGGGGCGCTGGAGTCGGGGCTGAGCGCGGCACAGGCGGTGCACGAGGCTCCCTGACCTCGGACCGACGCTCGGCGCGAGGGCTTCTCGCGGGTGAGGGTCAGTGGGGGGCGGGGCGGACGCCGG
Source organism: Nonomuraea roseoviolacea subsp. carminata (assembly GCF_024172185.1). GTDB lineage: Bacteria > Actinomycetota > Actinomycetes > Streptosporangiales > Streptosporangiaceae > Nonomuraea > Nonomuraea roseoviolacea. The sequence goes on along the minus strand of NZ_JAMZEC010000001.1, from coordinate 4,239,480 downwards.
CGGCGTAGTGGCGCAGGTGGGCGGCGGCCGTGGCGAGGTCGGCGGCGGCGGTCGCGCAGGCGGCCAGGTGGGCGTTCACCGCCTGGCGCAGCCAGCGCGGCGCGACGCCGCCCGCCTCCAGCCGCTCGGTGATCCCGCGCAGGCGCTCGGCGCACTCGGCCAGCGTGCGGGCGTCGGTCTCCAGGACGACGGCGTGCGCGGTGATCGACGCGGGATCGACCGGGCGCCGGGCCGATCGCCTGGCGGGGTGACGGCGCATGTGGTCCTCCGATCAGAGGGGCGACACCGGGACGGCGGCACCACGGACGGTAGGGCGGGTCAGGTGGTCGGCACCGGGACGGCGGCGTCACGCAGGGTCCGGCGGGCGGTGGCCGACACGCAGAGCAGCGGGCGGGCGCCGTCGAGGCCCAGGTCGCGGAGCAGGTGGGCCAGCGGGTGGGGCGAGCCGGGCGCGACGGTGAGCCGGAGCCGGGGCGCGGGGTGCAGCAGTGCCCGGCCACGGGCTCGTACGCAGGAGCGCAGCGTCGTGCCCGCCGCCCGCGCGTAGCCGACCAGGTCGCGCTCGCTCACCGGCAGCCCGGGACCGAGCCGCCCGCCCAGGACGAGCAGCCACTCCCCGGCACCGGAAGCCCCGGCCGTGATGTGGGCGACCCCCGTGGCCAGCCCGAACTCCAGCGGCAGCAGCGACGGCTCGCCGCCCCACAGTCGCGGCGCCAGGGCGGCGACGACGGCGGTGTCCACCACGGAGCCGGCCAGGAAGAGGCCCGAGCGCCGCCGGTCGGCCCCGCGCACCAGGTCGTACCAGCCGAGCGGCCCCCGCGCCCGCCACGGACCGGGCACCACGATCCCGACGTGGAGCTCGCGGTGGACGCCCACGCTCGTACGCCGGTTCCAGGCCGCGTGCACGGCGACGACGGCGCGGCCGGCGACCCGCACGGCGGGACCGAGCCCGGTGCCCTCCAGCAGTGCCGCCGCCACGGCCGGGTCGGCGGCGAAGTACGCGGTGAGCGCGCCGCCGTCCTGGCACCGGATCGGCAGCTCGACCCGGCCGCCCGGGCCGGGCACCGCGTGGGTGGGCACGGTGAGGAAGGGGAACCCCTCGGGTTCGGGCGGGTGGTCGAACAGCCGATAGACCTGCGAGCGCACGACCGGCCCCCGGTACGGCGCGAGGCGGCCGTCGATGTGGTCGCGGGCCTCGGGCAGGTCGGCGGCGATGTTGGCGAGGTAGCGGTCGATGCTGTGGCAGAGCGGGAACAGGTGGGTGGCGTCGGAGTAGTCCACCACGTACCAGTCGGGGTGCAGGTCGAAGCAGCCGCCGGCGCCCTGGCCGTCGAGGGTGGGGACGATGTCGTGCTGGTTGGTGACGCTGGCGACCCAGGTGCCGGGGTCGGCGGGCCGCTTGAAGTCGACGGGCGCGCCGACCGCGATGGCGTGGGTGACGGTGTGGCGGGCGCAGAAGGCGGGGTCCTGCGCGAGGTTCATGACGGCCGCGCCGCCCGCGCTGTGCCCGATCAGAGCCAGCTCGGCGCCCTCGGGCAGGCCGTAGTCGGCGACGGCCTTGGCCAGGGCGCGGCTGTACGGGCTCGCGGCCAGCACGGCGCTGCTGAAGGCGCCGAGCAGGTCCTGGGGCGAGTCGTGGTCGGGCCGTCCGGTCCGCATGCCGGGCGCCTGGACGACGTGGCGCACCACCCCGTCGGGGCCCTCGACGCTCTGGATGAGGACGCGGCCGGTGGTGCCGATCACGCTGATGTTGCCGAGGAAGCCGAGCAGGGACCCCTTCGTGGCCAGCCGCGCCGACTCGGCCTCGGCCGGCTCGACCCGGCGCGCGGCCCCCTCGCCCCTGTCGAGCACGGCGACGGCCCGGTTGCTCATGCCGGTGACCGGGTCGGCCGTGGCGTAGCCCGTTCCCGTGGCGATCAGCCAGGCGGTGGCGTCGTTGAGCGGGTTCTCGTCCAGCAGCGCCCGCAGGGCGAGGACCTCGCCGAAGACCGGGGCGAGCTGGCTGAGCACGCGCACGGCGCCGCGGTCCCTGAGCAGCGCGCGCAGGGCGCGGACGGCCTCCAGGTCGCGGTCGGCGGCGGCCGCCTCGACGAGCCGGTTGAGCATCGGGTCGCCGGTCAGCTCGGGGTGGTCGAGGGCGACGGCCGCGATCCGCAGCCGCAGCGAGGTGGCCAGGACGCGTACGGCCAGGCTCTCCGCGCCCGCGAACGCGCCGAGCGCGGCGGCCAGGGACGCGGGCCGGCCGCCGGCGGGCGCCCACCCGAGGCCCCTGCGGTCGGTGATCGCGCGCAGCAGCGCCCGCAGGGTCCGCCGGCCCGCGGAGGGGGCGTGCGGCAGGGCCTGGAGCAGGGCGGCGTCGGTGATGGCGGCCGTGGCGTGGACGGCCGCCCCGCGGATCATGACCCCGAGGTCCACCAGCTCACGCGCCGCCTCCCGCAACGACTCAGCCCCCGGACCGGCCTCGCCGCCAGCCGGATCACCCGGTGATCCCCCGGCCGCACCGGTCCCGCCGCCCGCCGAACCGCTCGACGCTTCCGAAGCCGGGCCGGCACCGTCGCCCGCCGGCCCACGCGACGGCTCCCCGGACGTGCCGGGGTCGGCGGTCATCGGGGCGCGCCGTGGGTCGTGCCGGCGCGGGAGAAGGGGGCGGCGGCGCGGGTCATGCTGACGAAGCGCGGACGCGGGTCCTCGGGGACGTTGCGGCGCACCACGTCCGACAGCGTCCGCGTGGACGCGATGATCCGCATGCCGGTCGGCGAGAAGGTGGCGGCGTTGAACACCCTCGGCGCCAGCAGCGGGTTGGTCAGCGCCTGGGAGAACGCGTCGATGGCGATGATCTTCGTGAGGAGCGGCGGCAGGATGGCGTCGGGAGATCCCGGCTCCTCGGCGAACAGCCCCACGTACAGGTCGAGGTCGTCCACGTCGCGATACAGCTCCCGCAGCGCCCCGCTGACCCGCCGGTCGCCGGAGACGTGCTCGAAGCGGCGCACCCGGGGGAACCGGCAGTGCTCGCGGTAGCTGTTGTACGGCGCCAGGGCGAGGGTCCGGGAGTCGGCGATGCTGGCCGCGTCCACCTCACGCAGCAGCGGGTCGGTGTTGAACAGCCCGATCCGGCCGGCGCGCTGGCGGGAGGCGTCCTCGAAGAGACGCCCGAGGCCCGGTTCGGGGATCAGCGCGCCGCCCAGGAGCGTGTCGGCCATCGGCAGCTCGCGCTCGCCCACCGCCAGCCGCGAGGGGATCAGCCCGTGCCAGCGGTAGACGAGGTTGAACTCGACCGACGCCCAGTTCTCGCGGTGCCAGGGCGCGCGGGCCAGCAGCGTCGTCAGCCGCGGGTCGAGGGTGAAGCGGAAGTGGTAGGGGGTGATGTGGTTGATGTACTCCTCGACGACCAGCTTGATGAGCAGCACGATGAGGATGTTGCGGGCGGTCTGGAACAGCCGCTCGTCGTCCCAGCGCGGATGGGCCTCGGCCAGCCGCCGGGCCACCCTGTTGTGCTCGCGCAGGAACAGCACCGTGAGCATGGTGAAGCCGATCTGGATGTTGCCCCGGTCGCTGCCGGTCGCGAACAGCGTGTCGCGCTGGGCGTCGGTGAGCTCGTCGAAGCGGATCACGCGCAGCGGCGCGAACTCGGGCTTGATCTTGCCGTTCTCGCACAGGTGGGGCGGGAACTCGCCGCCGTTGACGAGCTGGCTCTTGAGCAGCCCGCCGTCGAACGCGCGCAGCGCAGCCGTCGCGTCGGGGTGCAGGCCGTAGAGCTGGTTGAGGTCGATGTGGTGGTTGGAGCTGTTCTTGCGCGGGTCGCGCGGGACGTTGACGTCGCCGCGCAGGAAGCCGTCGGTGAACCACTGGGCGAAGTAGGCGAACAGCACCGTGGAGCGCGGGCACGGGATCATGGCGTCGCCGCGGGTGAACAGCTCGGCGGCCCGCTCGGGGGTGGGCCGGCCGTCGCCGGGCGCGGTGTGCGGGGGCAGGTGCCGGCCGCTGTAGGTGCGGTCGGTGAGCGACGCCCAGGACGTGTAGCCGGCCATCGTGCTCAGCGGCTCGGGCCGTGGGGGCATCTCGCGGACCGCGTGGTCGATCAGCGCGGCGTTGAGGCGGCGCCGGAGCGGCGGTACGGACTGCACGAGGTCCCAGAACGGCCGGCCGTTGGTGAGCGCCAGGAACCTGAGCCGGTTGGCGGCCCCGTCGACCGCGATGCCGCGCGCGCCCGTCATGCCCGCTCCCCCTCGCCGCCGAGCCCGAGGACGAACCGGTCGGGGAAGATCCCGTGCGAGCGGACGACCTGCCCTTCCGGCGGCGGGAGCAGGCGTACGCCGGGGCGCAGCAGCAGGCGGCGGACGACCTCGCAGATGACGACCCTGGCGGGATGGACGCCGAGGCACGCGTGGTGGCCGTGGCCGAAGAACAGGTGGTGGTGGGCGGGCCGGTCGAGGCGGAACGCGTCGGGCTCGGCCACCACGTCGGCGTCGAACATGGCCGAGGCCGGCGCGGCGAGCACGAACGTCCCGGCGGGGATCAGCGTGGCGCGCGGGGTGCCGGCGGCGAGCACGTGGTCGTGCTCGCACAGCCGGGGAAGCAGCTTGAAGAACGGGTTGAACCGCAGCGCCTCCCAGACGTAGGCGTCGAAGCGGGCGGGATCGGGTCCGGCGGCCGCCTCGACGGCCCGCGCCAGCACCTCGGGTCGCAGCAGGAGCTGCTCGACCGCCTCGGTCATGGCGCCGGGCGCGCTCTCCACGAAGCCGAGCGGCAGGCCGGCCATGTTGACCACGATGCGCTCGTCGTCCACGCCGATGCCGGCGGGCAGGACGGTGTCCGCGAGCCGGGCGAACACGTGGTCGGGCGGCCGCTCCCCGGCTCGCCGGGCGGCCCGGAGCTCGGCGAGCCGGTCGCGCAGGTACGCCGTCATGTCGGCGCCCGCCTGCGCCGACGCGGCCTGGAGGTCGGGGTCGCCCGCGAAGTTGGCGAATCCGTCGGTGACGATCGCCCGCGTCCACCGCGACAGGGTCTGCGGGTCGGGGCCGGGGAAACCGAAGTAGGTCGCGCAGACCTCCAGCGCGACGTGGCGGAACAGCGCGTGGACGGCCTCGACGCGGCCGTGCGGCCAGGCGGCGTCGAGCGCCTCGTCGGCGACGCGCCCGGCCAGCTCGCGCACCCGCTCCGTGTCGCGCTGGTCGAGCATGACCTGCATGAGGCCCCGGTCGCGCCAGTTCATCGCGGTGGCGTCGCGGCCCAGCATGAACGGGCCGCCCAGCGCGGCGTCGAGGCGCGGGCCGAAGGCGCGTACCGAGAAGACCGACTCGTGGGAGAGCACCTCGGCGACGTCGGCGAAGCGGGTCACCACCGTGAAGGCGGGTGTGACGAAGACGGGACGCCGCTCGCGCAGCTCGGCGAACAGGTCGCGCCAGTCGGTGCGCATCCACTCCCGCACGAGGCCGAACGCGGACATCGGGTCGCGGGCCAGCGCCTCGTCGTATCGGTCGAGAAAGCCGCCCGTGGTCGTCTGACCGGCAGCGCCCATGCCAGTGGCCCCTTCCGTCTGAAGCCGGAGCGAACAGAGATCATCACGTTGTGTAGCCACAATCTAGACAGGGACGCGGCGCGGGCTCAGGGCTACGGTGCGCAGTGTTTTGCTTCCTCACAGTGACGATGTCGTCACTTCCCGGCCATTGCCAGGCTCGGGGGACGCGACCTTTGAATGAGAAGCCGCATCCCCTTCATGATCACGGGAGGTAGCGTGACCTCGTCGGCCATCCCCCAGCCGGGCACGGGTACGGGCACGGCGGAGACGGTGACGGTCACCACCGGCCGCCGCACCGTCTACCTGGTCGTCCTCGTCGTGCTCCCCGTGCTGCTGCTGGCGCTCGCCGTGCCGGCCGCGTGGGGGTGGGGCGTCGGGCCGCGCGACCTCGTCATCGCGGTCGTGATGTACCTGGTCAGCATCTTCGGGATCGCCATCGGCTACCACCGGCTGTTCACCCACCGGGCCTTCCGGTGCCGCCGGCCGCTGCGCGTCGCGCTCATGCTGGCGGGCGGCATGGCGGTCGAGGGCCCGGTCACGCTGTGGACGGCCGAGCACCGGCGGCACCACAAGTACGCCGACCGCGAGGGCGACCCGCACTCCCCGTGGCGCTACGGCGACGACGGCTGGGCCCTGCTGCGCGGCATGGCGCACGCCCACGTCGGCTGGTTCTACACCGCGCGCCGCCGCTCCAGCCCCCGGCACTGGGTGCCCGACCTGCTGGCCGACCCGGACGTGCGCCGGTTCGACGCCGCCTATCCGGCCGTGGCCGCGCTGTCGTTCGCGCTGCCGGCCCTCGTGGGCGGGCTGTGGTCGTGGTCGTGGACGGGCGCGTGGACGGCGTTCTTCTGGGGCGGGCTGGTCCGTTACGCCGTGGTCCACCACGTCACGTGGTCGGTGAACTCCGTGGCCCACACCTTCGGCGAGCGCCCGTTCCGCACCCGCGACCGCTCGTCGAACGTGTGGTGGGTGGCGCTGCTGACACTCGGCGAGGGCTGGCACAACTGGCACCACGTGGAGCCGACCTGCGCCCGGCACGGGGTGCTCCGGGGGCAGGTCGATCCGAGCGCCCGGCTGATCCGCTGGTTCGAGCGGACCGGCTGGGCGTACGGGGTGCACTGGCCCGACCCCGCCCGGCTGCGGGCCCGCCTCGCGGAGCGCGACGCCTCATCCGGCTGACGCGCCCGCCGGCCCAGGGGGCCGTGTGCCCGTGACGGTGGCGGCGAAATATCGTCGGAGACGTGTCATCACCCATGCGACCACCCGGCACGAGGCTGCGCGTCCCCATGAGCGCGCGGGCGGTCGACGAGCCGCACCGTGTCTCCAGCCAGCTTGAGCTGCTGTTCGACCTCACGTTCGTGGTGGCGGTCGCGGCGGCCACGGCCCAGCTCGCGCACGACGTCGCCGCGGGTCACGCGACGGCCGGGCTCGTCCTGTTCCTCCAGGTGTTCTTCGCGATCTGGTGGGCGTGGATGAACTTCACCTGGTTCGCCTCGTCGTACGACACCGACGACATCGCCTACCGGCTGCTGACCATGCTGCAGATGGGCGGCGTGCTGGTCCTCGCCGCCGGTGTGCCGGCCGCGGCGGCCTCGGCCGACTACCGCGTCGTCACGATCGGTTACCTCATCATGCGGGTCGCGCTGGTCGCGCAGTGGGTGCGGGCCGGCGTGGAGGATCCGGCGGGCCGGCGTACCGCGCTGCGTTACGCGACCGGCATCACGGCCGTGCAGGTGGGCTGGGTGATCCGCCTGGTGCTCGCGGAGTCGGACGCGCTGCCGCCGGCCGCCCGGGTGCCGTCCTTCGTCGCCCTGGCCGCTCTGGAGCTCATGGTGCCGTGGTGGGCGGAGCGGAGCCGGTCCACCGCCTGGCATCCGCACCACATCGCCGAGCGCTACGGGCTGTTCACGATCATCCTGCTCGGCGAGAGCGTGCTGGCCGTGACGCGGGGGGTCACGGCGGCGCTGGAGTTCACCGCGGTCGGCGGCACCCTCGTGGTGATCGCGGTCTCGGGGCTGGTCCTGCTGTTCGCCCTGTGGTGGCTGTACTTCCTGGCGCCGGCGGGCGAAGGGCTCAGCGACCGCCGCGATCGGTCGTTCCGGTGGGGATACGGTCATTACGGCGTGTTCGCGGCTCTCGCGGCTCTGGGCGCCGGCCTGGAGGTCGCGGTCGAGCAGACCGGGCACCACGTCGCGGCGTCGCCCCTGGTGATCTGTTACGCCGTGGCGATCCCGGTCGGCGTGTTCCTCGTCCTGCTGTGGCTGGTCCACGCGGCGATCGCGGACCGGCCGGTCGTGCGTCCCGCCGTGCTGCTGGGCGGGGTCGCCGTCGTCCTGCTGCTGCCGCTCGCGGTGGCGGCGATCGGCGTGGCCGGGGTGGTGGCGGCGATCGCGGGCGTCTGCGTCCTGCTGATCGCCGCCGCCGTCGCGTCGGGATCCCGGTAGATCTCCCGTCCGGGCGTATGGTGGACATACGGTCGGCGAACGCGAAGGAGTCCTCATCAGCGAACACGCCGCGTCATCCCCGGCACGGCCGGTGCGCCGCCGCGTGACCGAGTGGGCCATCCTCGCCGGTCGCGCCCAGTCGCAGGCGGAGGTCGACCGCTGGACCTGTCCCCACGGCCGGCACGCCGGGCAGGGCTGTGTGACGTGCTACCAGGCCTGCGCCGACGCCGACGCGTCGTTGCCGCTTTGGGAGGTGGCGGCGTGGTTCACCTCGGCCCGGCCGATCCCGATCAGGGCGCTGCACGACGTGCACCGCCACGGCCAGCACTTCGCGCTCGACCAGCCGTCCACTCCGCTGATCTTCCTCCTGACCGGGCAGGTGCGGGCGGCCCAGGGGGTGGAGGCCGTGGCGGGCCTGGTCGGGTTCCTGGTGCAGAACCGGCACATCGTGGACGAGTTCACCGTGACGGAGGTCCGCGCCGTCCACTCCCTGACGGGCTGACCCGGCGTCCTACTTCGACAGGTAGAGGACCTTCCAGGTGCCCGCGTACAGGCAGGTGTCGGAGGGCTTGGTGGCGCTCCTGGGCTGCGCGCAGACCTTCAGCTCGACCTGGTAGACGTCGTGGTGGCTGAAGGAGAACCGCTTCGGGGTGCCGTACGAGCAGTCGCGGAAGCTGTGGTGCATGAACGGCAGGTTGTTCGAGGAGTCCCGGTACGTGACGCGGAAGACGGCCCAGCCGCAGGTCGCGGTGGACCGGGTGTTGTCCTGGACCGTTCCGGCGATCCTGACGACGTCGGCGGCCGGGATGTCGGCGTGGTCCTCGCCCGAGGCGGTGAGGCTTCCGGCGGCCTTCGCCGCGTGGCCCGGGGCGTAGTACGGGCCCCAGGAAGTGGCCGCGGCCGCCTGCGCGGCGGGGGTGAAGGCGACGAGGGCGACGGCGAGACCGGACAGGGCGATCAGGGGGCGGGCGATCGACATCGGAGAGTTCCTCTCTCGTGGCTGACCTCTCGTGACTGACCGCAATGTCCGTCATACCGCTTTCAACCGGCTTGCGAGGTGACGGCAGGTTCGGCCACCGCGCCTGCGGAGGAGTTGAAGGGGGAGGTCAGCGGCTCGGCGACGTCGCCTTCGCGGGGTGCCCGGCGCACAGCGCGTCGTCGATCAGCTTGCTCATCGCCTTTTCCACGCGCAGGACGTCGTCCGCGGAAGGAGCGGACACGCCCGACAACGAGACGGTGACCCCGCGCCGGCCGTCGGCGGTGACGCCGGCGGCGCCGACCCAGCCGGAGTCGCCGCCTTCATGGCCCCAGTAGGTGCCGCCGCACGACAGCGGGCGGGAGAAGAGCCCCAGGCCGTCACGCGCGCCCGGCATGAACGGCTCGAACTCCTTGCCGACCGGGATGGTCCGCTTCATCTGCGCCAGTTGCGCCGGGGGCAGGAGCCGGCCGCCGAGCAGGGCGCGGAAGAACCGGTTGACGTCGGCGGTGGTGGAGACGAGCCCGGCCTCTCCGTTCGTGCCGGGGCCGACCTGTTCGGTGACGTCCACGCGGGGTTCGCCGGGCTTGAACTGCTGGTACGTCCTGGCGTGCGGCCGGGGCAGCGTGGGTGAGGCGCCGGGCCGGAAGGTGTGGCGGAGACCGAGCGGCCGGACGATCCGGTCCCGCACCTCCTGATGCCAGGGGTTTCCGGTCACCCGCTCGATGATCATGCCGAGCAGGACGTAGCCGGTGTTGGAGTACCTCCACCGCGTTCCGGGCCGGAAGTCCGGGCGGTGACGCATCGCCCTGGCGACGGTCTGCTCGGGGGTGAAGGTGTCGTACCGGTGCCGGCGGAAGTCCTTCGCCGAGGTGAAGTCGGGGTAGTCGTCGTGGATGCCGCTGGTGTGCTGGAGCAGGTGGCGGATGGTGATCGCGCGGCCGTCGTCGCCGTTCGCGGACACCACGCCGGGCAGCCAGCGCTCGACCGGGTCGTCCAGCGAGAGCCGGCCGTCGGCGGCGAGCCGCAGGACCACGGTGGCCACGAACGCCTTGGTGACGCTGGCGATCCGGAAGTAGCCGTTCGAGGGGACCGGCCGCCGGGTCTTCACGTCGGCGACGCCGCTGGTGGCGGTCAGGTCCCGGCCGTCAGAGGTGGTCAGGCGGGCCTGGACGCCCGTGACGCCGAGCGCGGTGATCGCGGCGGCGTCGCGCCGGAGCCTGGACCGGTCGTCGGGCCGGTCGGCGGCGCTCGCGCCGGGCAGGCCGGCGGAGAGGGTGGCGGCCACGACGGCGGCCAGGGTCAGGTTCCGCCGGATGGATCGGCCGCGCCGTCGCGGCGAATGAGTCCTCGTCATGGGTCTCGACGCTAGGTCCGGCGGGGGGAACCGGACGATACAGCCCACTAGCGAGAAAAGGGGGTAGCGGGCTGTAGTGCCCGGCCCGGTGGCCATGGCTCAGACTTGTGCGGATGAACCACCATGGGGCCGGCAGGTTTCGGGCGATGTGGCGGGGTCTGGGCTATCTGCTGGGAAGCCTGACCACCGCCGTGGTCGCCCTGTTCGCGCTGCCCGTGCTCGTGTTTCCGGCGATGGCTCGCGCCTGGGCGTCGTGGCATCGTCACCGTGCCGACCGGTTGCTCCTGTCTCCGCCCTCTGGTCCCGTCCGTGTCGGCACGTGGCGTGTCCTCGGGTGGCTCGGTGCGTTCATCGGGACGAGTCTGGCGTTCGGGATCGTCGTGGTGGTGTGCGCGGGCAACGCGGTGACCACGGCCGTCACGGTGCCCTTGTGGTGGGCGCTCCCGCCCGGCACCCGCGCGGGCGGCTTCGCCGCCGGTGTCCCCCTGACCGGATGGGGAACGGCGTTGACCCTGGGGACCGCGCAGTTCGCCGCCTTCGCGGCTCTGACGTACTGGCTGGTCCCGCTGCTGGCGCGCCTGCACGCCCGGATCTGCGTCGCGTCGCTGTCCCCCTCGGCGGCGGACCGGTTGGCGCGGCGGGTGGAGACGCTGACCGAGACGCGGGCCGACGCGATGAAGGCGCACGGCGCGGAGCTGCGCCGGATCGAACGTGACCTGCACGACGGCACCCAGGCCCGGCTGGTGGCCATCGCGATGCGGCTGGGCGTGGCCCGCGAGTCGCTCGGCGAGGACCCGCAGTTGGTCGGCAGGCTCCTGCGGGAGGCGCACGAGAACACCGAGGAGGCCATGGCGGAGCTTCGCGGGGTGATCCGGACGATCTACCCGCCGATCCTCGCCGACCGCGGACTCGCCGGGGCGCTGACCGCCCTGGGCTCCCGATCGGCGATCGACACCGCCCTCGACATCGGCGACCTCGGCACGATCCCCGCCGCGGTCGAGGCCGTGGCCTACTTCACGATCGCCGAGGCGCTCACCAACGCCGCCAAGCACAGCCGGGCGACCCGGGCCACCGTCCGCGCCGCACGCGCCGGCGACCGGCTGTCGATCGAGGTCACCGACGACGGGATCGGCGGCGCCGACGCCACGCTGGGCACCGGCCTCGCCGGGATCCGCCACCGCGTCCTGGCGCTCGACGGCGTCTTGAGTGTCCACAGCCCTGCCGGTGGCCCGACCACGATCACTGTGAGCCTGCCGTGCGAGTCGTGATCGCCGAGGACAACGTCCTGCTGTCCAGCGGGCTGGAGCTCCTGTTGACCGCCAGGGGCTTCGACGTCGCCGCGATCACCGAGGACGCCGCCGGCTTCGTCACCGCCGTCGCCGAGCACCGCCCCGACGTCACCATCGTCGACGTCCGGCTACCGCCGACCTTCCGCGACGAGGGCATCCACGCCGCCCTCCAGGTCCGCCGCCGGCATCCCGGCCTGCCCGTGCTCGTCCTCTCCCAGTACGTCGAGCAGCAGTACGCGGGCGAGCTGATCTCCGACGGGCGCGGCGGCGTCGGTTACCTCCTCAAGGACCGGGTGAGCCGGGTGAGCGAGTTCGTCGACGCGCTGCGGCGGGTCGCCGGCGGCGGCACCGTCATGGACCCCGAGGTGATCGCGCAGCTCCTCACCCGTCGCGCCCACGACCCGATCGCCGGCCTCACTCCGCGCGAACGCCAGGTGCTCGCCCTGATGGCCGAGGGCGCGGACAACACCACGATCGCGGCCCGGCTCGTCATCACCGAGAACGCCGTCCACAAGCACATCGGCGGCATCTTCACCAAGCTCGCCCTCTCACCCGAGGACAGCGGCCACCGCCGCGTCCTCGCCGTCCTGACCTACCTCAGCAGCCAGTGAGGACGCGCCCTCGCGCGGGGTGAAACTTTCACGCCGGGACCCGCGGTCTCCGGCGTCCACCGGCGTCTTCTCGGCACCCGCCGGGCCCCGGTCGCGGTGATCCTTTACAGGCGGCCGGGGCGAACCCAGCATGAGGCCACCTCGATCACCGCGCGTCGATTGGACCCCCATGCGGACTCACCGACTCCGCGCCGCCACGGCCTCGGCGGCGCTCCTGGGCGCACTCGTCCTCGCCGGGCCGGACCCGTCCGCCGCGAGCACGGCCGGGGCGCCGGTGCAGGTCACCGTGAACGCCAACGCGGGCCTCGCGACCATGCCCGACACCGGGCTCGGGATCAACGACGCGATCTGGGACAAGGAGCTGGGCACCACCGCGGTGTCCGACCTGCTGAAGAACGCGGGCGTGCGGATGGTCAGGTATCCGGGCGGCTCCTACGGCGACATCTACCACTGGAAGACCCACACCGCGCCGGGCGGCTACGTCGCCCCGGGCACCGACTTCGACACGTTCATGGCCGCCGTCCAGCGCACCGGGGCCCAACCCATGATCATCGCCAACTACGGCACCGGCACGCCGGAGGAGGCGGCCGACTGGGTGCGGTACGCCAACGTCACCAAGAAGTACGGGGCCACGTACTGGACGGTCGGCAACGAGAACTACGGCAACGGCCACTACGGCTCGGAATGGGAGGCCGACAACCATCCGGACAAGAGCCCCCAGGCGTACGCCGACGGCGTGGTCGCGTTCGCCGACGCGATGAAGGCCGTCGACCCCACGATCAAGGTCGGCGCGGTGCTCACCATGCCGGGCAACTGGCCGGACGGGATCGTGGCCGGCGGCGATCCCGCCACGTGGAACCGGACCGTGCTGACCGTCGCCGGATCGAAGATCGACTTCGTGGACCTGCACTGGTACCCGGGCGGGAGCACCGCCGCCGAGTCGCTGGCCAAGCCGGAGCAGATCACGGACGCGGTGTACCTGGCCCGGGAGCAGATCGCCCGGTACGCGCCGGCGGACGCCGGCCGCATCGGCATCAGCCTGACCGAGACGAACGTGGGCGTCGGCCCGGACACCCAGCCCGGCGCGCTGTTCCTCGCCGACGCCTACAGCGGGCTGCTGGAGAGCGGCGTCTTCACGGTCCAGTGGTGGAACGTGCACAACGGCATCGGCACGGTCTCGACGGTGGCGGGCCGGACCGACTACGGCGACTTCGGCCTGCTGTCCAGCGGCACCTGCCTGGCCGACGGCACGACCTGCGAGCCGCCGCTGAACACGCCGTTCGCGCCGTACCACGGCCTGGCCATGATGAACGCCTTCGCCCGGCCCGGCGACCGGTTCGTCCGGGCCGGCACCGACGACCCGCTGGTCACCGCGCACGCCGTCCGCCGCCCCGACGGCGACCTGGCCGTGCTGCTGGTCAACAAGGACCCGGACGCGGCCCGCACGGTCGGCATCGCGTACACCGGCTACACCCCGGCCGCCGCCGCGCCGACCGTCCACACCTACGTCAACGGCGGCACCGGCCTCACCACCGCGCAGTCCGGCACGGCGACGAGCCGGACGCTGCCGCCGTACTCGCTGACCACGCTCGTGCTGCACCCGGCGAGCCAGGTCACCGGGACGCCCGGCGCGCCCGGCTCACCCACGGTGTCCGCCGTCACCGACCGCACGGCCACCCTCACCTGGACGGCCGCCGCGGCGGGCGGGCACCCCGTCGCCAAGTACGAGCTGCACCGGCAGAACGGCGCGACCGACGAGCAGCTCGGCGAGACCACCGGCACGTCGTTCACCGTCGCGAACCTCATCCCGGGCACCCGCTACACGGTCAACGTGCTGGCCCGCGACACGGCGGGCAAGCTCGGCCCGCCCTCGCCGCCGCTCACGTTCACCACCGGCAGCCCGGCCACGAGCACGTGCACGGTGAGGTTCACCGACAACAACGACTGGGGCAACGGCTACGTCGCGGGCGTGGACATCACCAACGACGGCCCGGACGCGATCGACGGCTGGACGCTGACGTTCGACTGGCCGACGGCGTGGCAGCGGATGAACGGCGGCTGGAACGCCACCTGGGACCAGAACGGCCGCACGGTCAAGGCCACCAGCCTGGACTCCAACGGCCGGCTCGCGGCGCGCGGGGGGAGCGTGAGCGCGGGCTTCGTCGCCGGGTACACGGGCCCGAACATCCTGCCGCCGGTCTTCACCCTGAACGGCACGGTCTGTCACACGTCCTGACCGACCGGCTGCTGACCGCCCGGCTTTTGAACGCCCGGCTTTTGACCGCCCGACCTCAATCCGCGGAGGTGAGGCGGATGAGCATCTTGCCGGTGTTCGCGCCGCGCAGGAGGCCGAGGAAGGCGTCCACGGCGTTGTCGAGGCCGTCCACGACGGTCTCCTGGCTGCGCAGGGTTCCCTCGCGGAGCCAGGTGGCGGCGAGCCGGGCGTACTCGGCGGCCAGGTGCTGGTGGTCGCTGACGATGAAGCCGCGCAGCGTCAGCCGCTTGCCGACGGCCAGGAAGAGGTTGGTGGGGCCGGGGACGGGCTCGGTGGCGTTGTACTGGGAGATCGCGCCGCAGAGCGCGACCCGCCCGAAGGTGTTGAGCGCGCCGAGGGCCGCCTGCAGGTGGTCGCCGCCGACGTTGTCGAAGTAGACGTCGATGCCGTCGGGGGCGACTGCCGCGAGCTGGCCGCCCAGGTCTCCGGCGCGGTAGTCGACGGCGGCGTCGTAGCCGAACTCCTCCACCAGGCGGCGGGTCTTCTCCGGGCCGCCGGCGGAGCCGATGACCTTGGAGGCGCCCAGGTGGCGGGCCACCCGCCCCGCGACGATGCCGACGGCTCCGGCCGCGCCCGAGACGAACACGACGTCGCCCTCCGTGACCGGCGCGACCTCCTTGAGCCCGGCGTAGGCGGTGAGCCCGGTCATGCCGAGCGCGCTGAGATAGGTGCGGGCCGGCGCGATGTCGGTGTCCACGACCCGGGCGTGGGAGGCGTCGAGGAGCGCGTGGTCGCGCCAGCCGCGGGAGTGCAGCACGGTCGCGCCGACCGGCACACCGGGGGCGTTGGAGGCGATGACGGTGCCGACCGCGCCGCCGTCCATGGCCGCGCCGAGCCGGAACGGCGGGACGTAGGACTTGGTGTCGTTCATCCGGCCGCGCATGTAGGGGTCGACGGACAGCCAGTCGTTGCGTACGAGGATCTGCCCCTCTTCCGGGTCGGGCAGCGTCGACTCGACAAGCTCGAAGTCGCCCGGCTTCGGCTCGCCGACGGGACGGGCGATCAGATGGACCGCACGGCTGGTCACCGGCATGGCGCACCTCCATATTTCCGATTTATAGCTTTATGTCCAGTTTGTCGGTTGGCCTGGAGGATCATTGACGCGGCCTCAAGTACCGAACTAGATTCTACATACTGACTGGTCGGTCCAACCGGAGGCGGAGCGCATGAAGGCTGCACGGCAGGCGTGGCGGCGGCTGGAGCCCGTCCACGGCATGATCTATTTCGCCCCCGAGGCGACGCGCCGGTACGCCGCGCTGGGGCTCAAGGGCCGGGCCGGGTACTTCGCCTCCCGCGGCGCCGCGCTGGGGCGCGCCTCGGCCGAACAGGTCATCGCGACGTTCTACAACTTCTGCCCCGACCTCGTACGCCGGGCGCTTCCCGCCGCCTGGGACGTCGTCACCCCCGAGGACATGCTGACCGCCCGCTCCGACGCCGCCGCCGAGGCACTCCGCCGGGCGGGCCTCCACGAGCTTCCCCACCTGGACGAGACCGTCGCGCTCGCGAGCCGGGCGGCCCTCGCGGCGTGCGAGCACCTGCAGGGCCGCCCGCTGTTCGCCGCCCACGCCGCCCTGCCGTGGCCGGAGGAGCCGATCCGGCGGTTGTGGCACGCCCAGACCCTGCTGCGCGAGTTCCGCGGGGACGGCCACATCGCGGCGCTGCTCACCGAGGGCGTCGGCGGCCTGGAGGCCCTGGTGCTGCACGGGGCCGCCGGCGAGGTGCCCTCCGCCGTCCTGCGGGTCAGCCGCGCCTGGCCGGACGAGGAGTGGGCCGCCGCCGTGGACCGGCTGCGCGAGCGCGGCCTGCTCGGCGCGGACGAGACGCTCAGCGCCGAGGGCGCGGCCCTGCGCCGGCACATCGAGGACCGCACCGACGCTCTGGCCCTGCCCGCGTACGGCGCCCTGGGCGAGGACGGCTGCGAGCGGCTGGCCGAGCTGGCCCGCCCCTTCGGCCGCGCGGTGGTCGACGCCGGTCTGCTCGACGTGGGCGCGCTCCGAAAGGCTGTCGACTAGGTCGGAGGACCAGGTCAGGGGGCGCGTTTCGGCGGGTGCGTCGAGACCAGGAAGAGGATCGGGGCGGCCGCGATGCAGGCGAACCCCAGCCCGGACAGCACCATGACCAGAGTGGAGTCGCTCACGGCCGGCACGCTGAGCGCGATGACGCCGAAGACCCCCGCCAGAAGGTGCCCCCAGACGCGGGGCCGGATGCGACCGACCGGCCGGCGGCTGAGCAGGGGCGGCGTCCGTCCGGTGAGCGACGTGTAGATGGCGGCCGCGATGTGGACGAGCGTGAAGACGCCGATGATCACCCGCATCACCGTCGCGAAATCCATCGGCGTCAGCCCTCCGTCTCTGCCGGGAAAGCCTGCCGGACGGGCGGACGAAGATCAAGCGGATGCGTGAGCAGGCGGCGGCCCTCGTCGCGGAAGCCGCGCCGGCCGTAGTAGGCGAGCAGGTGGCTCACGTCGTGGCCGTTGGGCGCGACGACGATCTCGACCGCCGTGCATCCTCGTGCGGCGGCCCAGCGGAGGCTGTCCTCGATGAGCCGCTCCGCCTCGCCCCGCCGGCGCGCGTCCGGGACGACGTACAGGTCCTCCAGCTCGGCGAGCGGGCCCGACTCCAGCCCGAACGAGGTCGTGGTGATCGCGAACGCGACGGCGCGGCCCTCCTCCTCGCTCACCGCCACCCGGGCGGCGGGCGAGGCGACGAGGTGGGCGAGGTTGGCACGCAGGTCCTCGCGCGAGGTGGTGAAGCCGTCCTCGGCGTAGAAGTCGACGGCCATGGCGAGCAGGGCGGGCAGATCGCCGGGGAGCGCGGCGCGGATCGGCATGCGGGCCATGATGACCGCCCCGCCACCCTCCGGGCCAGCGGATTTCCGCCCGCCGGCTCGTGGCGGGGCGGTCGGAGCGGGCCGGTCAGGCGGCCGGCGGGGTGTCCGTTCCCGGCGTACGGGGATGCAGGTGGCGGGCGACGCCCGCGACGCACGCCGTGATCGCCGCCAGCAGGCCCATCGCGCCCTCGACGCCGATGCCGGCGCGCAGGAGCAGGACCGCCGCCCCCGAGACGACGACCACGACGATGATCACAGCGGCCCGCGAGCCGGGCGCGGGCAGCGCCGGGAGGTGACAGTGCGAAATGCCCATCGGAGATCCTTTCAACAGGTGGGTCGGCGTCGCCCGGGAGGCGGCGGGTCGCCGGACGCGGTCCGCTCGTCCGCCCAGAACTCGATCAGCTCCTCGGGGGTCAGCCGGTCGGCGGGGCGGCCGGGCGGTGTGCGGCCCGTGGCCAGCGCCCACGTCGTCACCAGGAGGATGAGGAGCTGGTCGTCGTCGTGGGCCCACGGCCCCGGGGGACGACCCGGCCGCCGGTCGCCGGTGACGCGCAGGAAGGTGTGCGGAGCGGCGGCGGCGCACGGCATGAGCTTCTCCATCGTCGGCGGTCGGGACGCGGTCAACACTGCCGAGGCGACGGGCTCGGGTGCCACCGATGCAAACGCCTCCGGACAACTCCGGAGCAGATAGCGCTATATCCGGATAAGCGTGCCGATGCAGCGCCGCGTGTCATCCGATGTCGTCCAGAGTCGTCCAGAAGCGTTCAGAGCCGTTCAGAGCTGTTCAGAGTCGTCCGGAGTCGTCCGGAATAGTTCGCCTATATACGGATGCGTCCGACTGCGCGTGCGGCGGGACGGCGGGCGCGGGGAGTCTGAGGCGGTGCGGTCGCCGGTTGATCTCGGACGACAGGAAATATCGGATCTCGCCGTGCTTGTGCGCCCACTGGTGCCAGGATGACTTGTGTTATTCACCGTTTATCAAAGATCACTCATTTTCCGGCTGGGACGATGGCTGAACTACTTCACGACGGGGCCCCGCACCCCTTCGTCATGCGGCTCAGGGAATTGCACGCGCTGGCCGGATCCCCGGCGCTGTCCGAGCTGTGCCGGCTGTCACGCTCCAACAAGGCGTGTATGGAGCTGAGGAAGAGCACCGTCTCCGACGTCCTGACCGGCAAACGCAAGCGGGTGCCGAAGTGGACGTTCGTCCACTCTTTCGTCACGACCTGCGCCACGGCGGCCGGGCAGGGCGGGCTGGACGTGGGCGGCATGGGCGACATCCAGGCGTGGTACGCGTGCTGGCGGGCCGCGCACGACGCCGCCGCGCTCACCCCTGTCCCCGCCCTGAGCGGGGCCACGGCGCTGGCCGTCGCGCCGCCCGCCGCCGTCCTCGCGCCACCACCCCAGCCGCCCGCCGTTCTCGCGCCGCCGTCCCAGCCGGTCCCCGGCCACCTGCCGCGGCCCGTCGCCGAGCTCGCGCCGGTGGTCGGTGCCGAGCCTGCGCCGGTGGTCGGCGCCGACCCCGCGGCCCCGGCTTCCGGCGTGCTGCCGTGGCGGCCCCGCAGGCCCGTCCCCGGCGACCCGGCCGAACCACCCGTCTTGCGCGGAGTACCCGATGAGGGAGCGGAGGAGCCCGCGGAGCCGGTGTCCGAGAAGGAACGGGAGCTGCTGCGGATCTACGGCAGGACCGGGCTGCGCCTGCTGCGCGAGAGCGACCCCGCCGACGGCCGGGACTGCATGCGACTGGCCGTGGTCACGCTGCTGAGGAACCACCCGGACGTGGCGCGCGACTGGCTGCGCCGGGCCGGGGACGCGGGCCGGCACGAGGCCACCGAGCTGTTCAACCATCCCCGGCCGGAGGAGCGCGCCGCCGGGCACGCCTATCTTCACGGCATCGGCTACCAGGAGGCCGAGCCTCCCCGGCTCAGTTACGCGATGTTCTTCTTCCTGCTGGCGGCGTCGCGGGGGCACGCCGGGGCGGCGTTCCGGCTGGCCAAGGCGCACCGCGCCAACCGGGAGGACTGGACGGCCGAGAAGTGGCTGCGGCGCGCCGCCGAGGGAGGCGATCCGCTCGCGGCCTCCGTACTGGACGGCGCCCGTACGGCCGTGGGCGGGACCGACCCGGCTCTCCTCGCGGACCTGCTCGACCGGATGCCCGTGCCGGAGGCCCCGCCGGCGTAGGCCGGGTGGGCGCGAGCACCGGAGCCCGCCCCTCGGGGGCCTCGGGGTCAGCGGGGTGGGGAGGTCGGGCGGCGGCCCAGGGCGCGTTCGACGGCGATGCGGGTGAGCCATCCGAGCCCCGCCGTGAACAGGGGCGGCCACGAGACCTGCCCCACGGTGTAGCCCACGAGGATCGCGAGCGGTATCCACACCCTGTGGACGGCCCCGTACAGCGGGCCCGGCGGACGGACCCCCGCGAACCTGGCCAGGTCGGGCAGCGCCAGGAACACCAGCATGGCCAGCGTGGTCGGCAGCCCGTACTTCTGGCTCTCGAAGATCGCGAAGGCGGCCAGGAACAGCGCGAGCGCTCCCCAGGCGATCCGGCGCGCCCATTCGGCGGCGCCGGGAGGAGCCGCCGGGCTCTCGGTGGTCACGGAGGCAGCGTAGTGATTCATCCGATTTCCAGTGATACCGGATGGCGAGCGCGGGGAAGAGGTCCGCGCTCGCCACGATCTCAGGTCACGACCCCAGCGTGTCGCTCCACCCGGTCTCGTACCTCGTGACGGACGTCTTGGCCTTGAACGGCTTGCCGTCGCGGCTGGTGTCGACCGACGTCTCGACCACCGCCATGGCCCCGGTGTCCACCACGATCCCGAACCTGGCCTCGTAGCCCGCGGCGTCGTAGCCGTACGTCAGCTTGACCGCGTTCCCGGCCTGCTTGGCGGACTTCACCCCCGCCAGGCCCGACAGCGCCTGGTACGCGGCGACGCGGACCGGCCTGGGCGCCGGCAGCCGGTAGAGCAGGCTGGTGTACGCGCCCTTCACCCAGTCGTCGAAGTTCTGGGGCAGCACGGGGTCCTCTCCCACGGCGGACGCCTCGACGAGCCAGCCCCGCAGCCCCTCGGGCGTCGTCGGCAGGCTCTGGATCTCCTGGAACGACAGCTTCCGTTCGCCGATCAGCCAGTCGTTGCCCCTCATCGGCTTGACCGGGGTCTGGTGCGGGTTCGCGGTGAGCTTCACCAGCATGCCCTCGGTGCGGTACGTCCACTTCTGTGGCGAGCCGTCCCGCTTCCACGCGGCCAGGTCGGCGGCGCTCTTCGGCCGCGCCTGGTCGCTGGTGGACCACCACATACGGCCGTCGTGATCGGCCCAGTGCTCGGAGACCCGCTCCGTCACGACCCAGTACTTCTCCTTGGTCCCCACCTGGCGGGGATGCGTCGCGGTGTAGACGCTCCTGACGTGCCAGTACGTGCCCTGCGGCGCCGCCGAGACCGCGGCCGAGGCCGGAGGCGCCGTGGCGGCGAGGACGGGGCTCGCCGTGGCCGCCAGGGCGAGCGCGGCGACGGTGATCACGAGGGGTTTGCGCATATCAGGTTCCTCAGTTCTCGTCAGTTCTCGTCAGTTCTCGTCAGTTCTCGTCAGTTCTCGTCAGTTCTCGTCGTCGAGGGGATGGGGGTCGGGCAGGTCTGGTTTCCTGTCGGTCCAGCCGATCGACTCGACCGCGGTGAACCGGATGATCTCGCCCGTGTCCGCGGCGAGCGTCTCCACCGCCAGCGGGGCGCCGGTCGCGGAGTCCACGATCAGCCGCGTCCGCACCTCACGCTCGGAGCGCAGGGGGTCGGGCCCGGTGTAGGCGACCGCCTGGCCGGTGCGTCCCAGTTGGTCGGTGACCTCGCCCTGCGCGGTGACGCCCGGCAGGGAGGCCATCAGCTCGTAGGCGGCGGCCCGGGTCGCCGGGGAGACCGGGACATGAGCGATGAGGCTGGTGAGGTTGGCCAGCAACGCGGCGGTGGCGCCCGGCTTGGGTTCCAGAAGCGCGCGCAGCCGCACCGGGTCCGCCGGGAAGTCGTCCATCTTCGTCAGCGGCTTGCCCGCGAACATGATCCGCCAGTCGACGTCCGCCGACTCCGTGGACTCCGCCGGGCCTGGCGCCGCCTCCAGCCGGTCGGGGTCCGCGCCGACCATGACCGCCGCGCCGGTCGTCGTCTTCTCGTACGTCCAGGCCGTGGGCGAGCCGTCGGCCCGCCACGCCTGCTCGTCGCGCGGCGTGGCCGGCCGGGCGCCCAGGTAGCGCTGCACGAGCCAGTACGAGTCCTGCTTCGCCACGGGGATCCAGGTCTGCTCGGAGCCGGTGACCTGGAGGGTGTAGCGGCCGGCCGGCTCGCGTACCCGGACGCCGCGTACGAGCTTGTCGCCCCACCAGTCGCCGTCGGCCGGCTGCCGGGCGGCCGAGGTGGCGGCGGCCAGCAGGATCTGCTGGGCGCTCGGCCGCGCCGGCGGCGCGGCGGGCGGCGGAGCGGCCGAGGAGAGCACCAGCGTGACGGCCGCGGCGGCGCCGGCCAGGCCCATCCCGAGCGCGGGCCACAGCGCTGCCCGCATCGGCCGCCGCCCGGCTCGGCCGGACGCGGCGGGCGGCCGGCCGCCTCGCGCCCCGCCTCGGCCGGACATCCCGGAACGCCATCGCGCCGATCCCCAGGCCGGTCCGTCGCCGGGCCGCCCGCTCCGGCTGGTCCCGGCCGGATGGGACCGCGGCGGCGCCGGCGGCCCGGCGTGGTCCGCCGGCCCCGGGTGCGCGGACCCTTCGTGGCCGGCGCGGACGGATCCGGAGCGCTCCTCCTCGATCAGCGCCCACAGCCGGGCCTGGCCGCGTGCCTTCGTCTCCGCCGAGGGTCCCGGCACGGCGCACCGCTCCCGTACCGCGGACAGGTCATCCATCTGCGTCTCCGTTCATGGGGTTGACGTCGCCGAGGACGGCCCGCACCTTCCTGCGCGCCCGGCTGAGCCGCGAGGCGACGGTGCCGTACGGGATGCG
The DNA here is from genome assembly GCF_024172185.1 of Nonomuraea roseoviolacea subsp. carminata. Classification (GTDB taxonomy): domain Bacteria; phylum Actinomycetota; class Actinomycetes; order Streptosporangiales; family Streptosporangiaceae; genus Nonomuraea; species Nonomuraea roseoviolacea. Next base: position 4,217,209 of record NZ_JAMZEC010000001.1, on the reverse strand, counting down.
CAGCGACTCGGCCACCTCCTCGTAGGTCAGGCCGGCCAGCGCGACGAGCAGCAGGACGTCGCGGTCGCCCCGGGAGAGCCCCGCCAGCGCCGCCGCGAGCGGCCCCCGCGCGCCCGCGGCGTCCACCCGGGTGGTCACCCGGTCCTCCAGCCCGGCCTCGACCTCGTCGGCGCGCGGCGCGCGGCGGAAGGCCGCGAGCATGCGCGACAGCCCTCGCCGGTGCAGCGCGACGAGGTTGGTCGCGATGCCGTACAGCCACGGCCGTACGGCTCCGCGGTCGGGGTCGAAGGTGTGCCGCTTGCGGAAGGCGGTCAGGAACGTCTCCGCGGCCATGTCGTCGGCCGCTTCGGGGCCGACCCGCACCGCCAGGTAGCGGTAGATCTCCTCGAAGTACCGGTCGTAGAGGGTCGCGAACCGTTCCGGCTCCCGCACCGACGCGACGATGGCGACGGCGTCGTCGGCTGCCTGGGTCAGGGGATCGCCCACCTCGGGTGGAGCGGTCATGCGGAGGGTCCCTTTCTGTTGCCTACACCGCTTACTCCACCGATCCCGGCAATTCCCTTCGCACCCCCTCGGAACTGCTCATGAGGCGTCCCTTTCGCGCACCCCGAGGCGAGTCACGAGCTGTTCACAGCGTGTTGACCCGGCGGTCGGCACCCATCGCCCTTGCTGGGCATACGTAGATTTCCCGATGTGGTGACATGCCGGATCTGTCTACTCTCGGCCGCGTCGAGCGGCGTCCGAGCAAGGTGGGTTCATGCGCGCGTTATCCATGTTGGTCTCCACCGTCCTGGTGGTCACGACTCTCACCACCCCAGCCGCTGGAGCGGTCCGGGCCAAACCGGCGACCGGCACCTCGGACGTCGCCTACCGGCGCTCCGACTTCTCCACCGGCACCCCCGAGGGAACGGCCGGCGACGGCGACAGCCTGACCTTCGCCTCCGCGATCGGCACCACCGACTACACCGACGCGCTCGGCACCAGGACGTGGGAGTACGCCCGCTGGACCGGTCCCGAGGAGCAGGTCGGCTTCCCCGCCACCGAACTGATCGCCTCCTGGACCGCCGACATCCCGGCCGGGAGCTGGATGCAGGTCGAGGCGCGCGCCCGCAACTCCGCCGGGCTCACCAAGTGGTACGTGCTGGGCCGCTGGGCCTACGGCGAGGACGCCATCCGCCGCACGTCGGTGCCCGGCCAGGGTGACGCCGACGCCACCGTCTCCGTCGACACGCTGGTCGCCGCGGCCGGCCGGCAGATCGACGCCTACCAGCTCCGCCTCACCCTCTACCGGACGCCCGGCTCCGGCGTCACGCCCCGGGTGCGCACGCTCGGCGCGATGGCCTCGTCCGTACCCGAACGCAAGACCGTACCGGCCAGCCCGGCCGGCGGCGCGTGGGGCGTCGAGCTGCCCGTGCCGCGCCGCTCCCAGAACGTCCACGAGGGCCACTACCCCGAGTGGGACGGCGGCGGGCAGGCCTGGTGCAGCCCCACCTCGACCACGATGGTCCTCGGCTACTGGGACAGGTGGCCGAGCGCCGAGGACACCGCCTGGGTGGACCCGTCCGACCCGAACCCCGAGGTCGACTACGCCGCCCGGTACAGCTACGACCACGCCTACCAGGGCGCGGGCAACTGGCCGTTCAACACCGCCTACGCGGGGCGCTACGGCATGGACGGGTTCGTGACGCGGCTGCGGTCTCTCACCGAGCTGGAACGATTCATCTCCGCAGGCATCCCGGTGATCACTTCGCAGTCGTTCAAGAAGGGCGAGCTGCCGGGCGCCGGGTACGGGACCAACGGGCACATCATGGTGGTCGTCGGCTTCACCGCCACCGGCGACGTGATCGCCAACGACCCGGCCTCGTCCAGCAACGACGCGGTGCGGCGGGTGTATCCGCGGGCCGACTTCGAGAACGTGTGGCAGCGCAGCTCCAGCAGCGGCGGCATCGTGTACGTCATCCACCCGCCGGGGCACGCGTTGCCGGCGAACATCCCGGGCGTGCCCGCCAACTGGTGAACCGTGAGCGCTGGGGTCTGGGGCCTTCCTAGGCTGGTCGGGCTTGCCGGGCGCCCTGCGCTCATGGAGGAGTGCAGCCAGGAGAATACCGCGAACAATGCGTGCCGCACGGCCACCTCCAGATCCCGGAAAAGGCTCACCTGAATGTACGAGAACGGAGAAGGGCCTTCAACGGAGTCGGCCATTGTTAGGCTTGACGGTGAAGCATCGGCGTTCCGACGGGCAGCGGCACGACCGGAGAGGTGATCCCGGCGAGCGAATTCTCCCCTTTTCCGGCAAAAGTGCCGATCGTTTACGACGCCTTCATCTCGTACAGCAGGGCCAAGGACGCTCCCATCGCCAAGGCGCTGCGCGATGAACTGCATAGGTTCATCCGCCCTTGGTACAAAATGCGCGCTTTACGGATTTTTCTTGATCAGGCGAGCCTGTCGGCGAACCCCGGGCTGTGGCCGTCGATCCGCGAGGCGCTCGACTCGTCCCGGTGCTTCATCCTGCTGGCCTCCCCGGAGGCGGCGGCCTCCCCCTGGCCGTCGAGGGAGATCGAGCACTGGCTGGCCGGCCACTCGGTGGACGACCTCCTCCTCGTGCTGACCGACGGCACGCTGGAATGGGCCGGCGACGGCTTCGACCCGGCGCGGTCGAACGCGTTGCCGGCCGTCCTGCGCGACGCGTACCCGCAGGAGCCGCGCTGGGTGGACCTGACGTGGGCGCGCTCGCGCGACGGGCTCCACATGCGCGACCCGCGCTTCGGCGACGCGGTGGCGGAGCTCGCCGCGCCCCTGCACGGGCGGCCGAAGGAGGACCTGACCGGCGAGGACGTCCGGCAGCACCGCCTGACCCGGCGGCTGATCGTCGCGGTGGCCGTGGCTCTGGCCGTGCTCGCGGCGTCCGCCTCGGCCGCGGCCGTGGTGGCCACGCGCAACGCCGACAAGGCGAACCGCTGGTTCCTCGCCGCCGAGTCCGGGCGGCTGGCCGCGCTCGCGCTGACCGAGCGGGCCGGCCGGATGGACGCCGCCCTGGTCCTCGCCGCCGAGGCGTGGCGCACCGCCCGCACCGCGCAGGCGCGCGGAAGCCTGCTGTCGCTGACGCACGAGGCGATGCGCGGCATCGTCGCGTTCCCGCGCGTCCGGCCGGGCGACCCGGTGCCCTTCTCCCTGGGCACGGTCGCGGTCGCCCCCGGCGGACGCGTGATCGCGGCCTCCCACTACGCCGAGGCGGGCTCGGCGGGCGCCCCGCTCGACGGGCGGATCTACGTGTGGACCGAGGGCCGTCCGTTCGCCCGGGTGCTGCGCGGGCCGCCCGAGGAGATCAGCGAGGTACGGCAGCTCGCGTTCGGCCCGGACGGGCGCTTCCTGGCCGCCGCGGGGCAGGACGGCGACGTCCGGGTGTGGGACCTGACGACGGGCGCCGCGCGGACGCTGGCCGCGTTCTCCTCCGAGGCGGCGAGACCCATGGCGGTGTCGGCCGACCATCGGCGCGTCGCGGCGCAGGCGGGAGCCGGGCGGGTCGTCTTCGCCGACCTGCTCACCGGCGAACCGGCCGGCGAACGGGCGGGCACCCTGTTCGGGATCGCCCCGGACGGGCGGCACGCGTTCGGCAAGGACCGCGCCGAGTTCCCGGTGCTGTGGGACATGACCTCCGATCGCGTGGTGCGGCTCCGGCACCGTGGGCCGTACGAGAACGCGGGGCTGAGCCCTGACGGGCGGCTGGTGCTGCTGGCCACCGGGCGCGGCGCGGACCGCCTGTCCGTCTTCGACGCCCGTACCGGGGGGCTGCGCTGGAGCGTCCGCCCGTCGAAGGGGTCGCGGATCGTGGCCATGACCGCCCGCCCCGTCCCTGCTGCGGGCCCGGCCGCCGGAAAGGGCACCGTCCTCGCCGAAGGCGTGACCTCGGGTGGAGGCGTGGGCGGCGGGAAGGGCGCGCCCTCTGTCGAAGGCGCGGGCCTGGGAGGAGGGGAAGGTCTCGTAGACGGCTCGGGCCACGCGACTGGTGCGGGTCTCGAAGTTGGTGCGCGTCTGGGGGACGGCGGACGTCTCGAAGACGGCGCGGGCCACGCGACCGGTGCGCGTCTTGGAGGCAGTGCGGGTCTCGAAAGTGGTGCGCGCCTGGGAGCCAGCGCGGGTCTGGGGAATGGTGCGGGGCTTGTGAGGACCACGGGAGGAAGCAGGGCCGCGGCCGTGGGTCTCGGGAGGGCTCCGGGAGGAAGCATGGGGGCGGGGCTCGCGGGTCTCGGCTGGGCTCCGGGAGGACTCATGGGGCTCGCTGAGATGGCCGGAGGAGGCGGCGGCAGAGGCCCCGGAAAGGGCCCTCGCTCCGGTAAGGGCGGGCGTGAGCGCGTGGCGGGAGGCGGTCCCGAGGGTGCGGTCGTGGCCGTGTGGACGGCCGATGGGCGGATCGGGGCCTACCGCGTGTCCGACGGGCGACGCACGGCCCTGTCAGCGCGGATGACCGTCCCCGACATACCCGACCCGCGGCCCACCCTCCGTTTCAGCCCCAGGGGGACCGTGCTCGCCGCCGGAGTGGCGGCCGGCACGGGCGCGCGGGCCATGACTCTGCTGGACGCCCGTACCGGCGCGCATCGGTCGCGGGCCCCGGCGGACGGCGTCGCGTTCTCCGCCGACGAGCGGACGGCCGTGCGGTGGGGCTGGGACGAGGCGGCGGCCGTCACGACCGACACCGGTGACGTCGGCGCAAAGCAGTCCCTCGAGGCCCTCCACGCCTCCGCGGTCTCCCCGGACGGCCGTTCGCTGGCCCTCATCTCCACCCGGACGTCGGCGACCGAGGTCACCCTGTGGGACCTGACCGAGGAGCGGCCGAGCCCCCACCCGCTCCCCGGCGCCCTCGACGGGCTGGAGGCGCTGGCCTTCAGCGACGACGGCCGCCGGCTGGTGGCGGCGGGCAGCGGGGGCGCGGCGGTCGTCTGGGACACCGAGACCGCGCTGCGGCCGGGTCGGGTGGCGACGATCCCGTCGGCGGGCGCGCTGCCGCTGATCGTCCCGGCGCCCGACGGCACCCGCGCCGCCCACCCGGGCCCCGGCGCGTCCGTGGCGCTGCGCGACCTGCGTACGGGCCGCGACGCCAAGCTGCTGGACCTCCCGGCCGAGCAGAGCCTGGACGGCTTGGCCTTCTCCCCCGACGGCCGCCACCTCCTGGTCACGACCGGCGGCGAGCACCTGCTGTGGAGCATGGCCGAGGGCCAGGTGGTCGGGCGGCTGCCCGTCACCGGGGAGGCCCGCTTCAGCGGCGACGGGCGGGTGCTCGGCGTCGCGGACGAGGACCCGGCGACCGGCCGCATGACCGTGGTGGCGCGCCGCGTCCCGGGGCTGGCGGAGACGGGCCGGGTCGTCCTGTCGGACTACGCCCAGCCCGAGGGGCTGACCAGCACCCTGCTGAAGGTCCAGTGGACGCTGAACCACGCGGGCGACCGACTGGCCGAGACACTGACCCCCGGCCAGTACGCGGAGCGCGAGGTGGCCACCGGACGTCGGATCATCGGCTGCGACCAGCGGGCCGTGGTGACCAGCACCGGCTCCGGGCAGCCCGGGTACGCGCCGGGCGAGCGGGAGCTGGCGGTGCCCGGCGACGACGGCGTGCTGCGCTTCCTCGACCTGCGCGCCTGCGGGACGCGGCGGACGCTCAGGACCGGGTCGGGCGACCTGGCATTCAGCCCCGACGGCGCGCTCCTCGCGGGCGGCGAGCCGCTGCGGCTGTGGGACGCGGCGACCCTGGAACCGCTCGGCGAGCCGCTGCTGGACACCCTCCAGAGCGGCCTCCAGTTCACGGCACGCGGCTCGCTGCTGGCCGCCGGCCCCCAGGGGACGCTGCGGGAGTGGCCGCTCGCGCCGGAGGCGCTGGCGCGGCGCGCGTGCCTGCTGGCCGCCCGGGGCCTGACCCGCGAGGAGTGGGAACGTTATCGGCCGCCGGGCGACCAGACCGGGCGGTGTCCCGCGTGACGCATCTTGACCACATCGATACGGTTCTTCTGACCGTGCCGAACAACTGTTTACTTGCCGGTACATTCACAGCGCGGCCCAGCGACTGGCCGCCCGTTATGCCCCATATAGCGATAATGATGTCCGAGCATGCGACCGCATGCGGTTCAGCGGAACGAGGGTGGAGATGGGCGAGACGACGGCCGGCGGCTCCCGTCAGCAGGCACGTCCCGGCCGGGGCGTGAGCAGGGCGCAGGAGCCCGAGCTCCGGCAGTTGCTGGCCGGGCTGACCGCCGTGCGCGACGGCGACTTCGGCACCAGGCTGCCCACCGACGCCGGTGGCCTGCTGGGCGAGATCGCCCTGGTCTTCAACGGCATGGTCGACCAGCTCTCGCTGTTCACCTCCGAGGTGACCCGCGTCGCCCGCGAGGTCGGCACCGACGGGCGGCTCGGCGGGCAGGCCGAGGTGCCCGGCGTGTCGGGCACCTGGAAGGACCTGACGGAGTCGGTCAACGCCATGGCCGGCAACCTCACCAGCCAGGTGCGCTCCATCGCCGAGGTCACCACGGCGGTCGCCAAGGGCGACCTGTCGCAGAAGATCACCGTGGACGCCCGGGGCGAGATCCTGGAGCTGAAGAACACCGTCAACACGATGGTCGACCAGCTCTCCTCGTTCGCCGACGAGGTCACCCGCGTCGCCCGCGAGGTCGGCACCGAGGGACAGCTCGGCGGCCAGGCCGACGTGAAGGGCGTCGCCGGGACGTGGCGCGACCTCACCGACTCGGTGAACTACATGGCCGGCAACCTCACCGCCCAGGTCCGCAACATCTCGCAGGTCGCCACCGCCGTCGCCCGCGGCGACCTCTCCCAGAAGATCACCGTGTCGGCCCGGGGCGAGATCCTGGAGCTGAAGAACACGCTGAACACCATGGTCGACCAGCTCTCCTCGTTCGCCGACGAGGTCACCCGCGTCGCCCGCGAGGTCGGCACCGACGGGCGGCTGGGCGGCCAGGCCGACGTGAAGGGCGTGTCGGGCACCTGGAAGGCGCTGACCGAGTCGGTCAACGTCATGGCCGACAACCTCACCGCCCAGGTGCGCTCCATCGCCGAGGTCACCACCGCGGTGGCCAAGGGCGACCTGTCGCAGAAGATCCGGGTGGACGCCCGGGGCGAGATCCTGGAGCTGAAGGAGACCATCAACACGATGGTGGACCAGCTCTCGGCCTTCGCCGACGAGGTCACCCGCGTCGCCCGCGAGGTCGGCACCGAGGGCCAGCTCGGCGGCCAGGCCACCGTGCGCGGCGTGTCGGGCACGTGGAAGGACCTCACCGACAACGTCAACTTCATGGCCTCCAACCTGACCGGCCAGGTGCGCTCCATCGCCCAGGTGGCCACCGCGGTCGCCAAGGGCGACCTGTCGCAGAAGATCACGGTCGAGGCGAAGGGCGAGGTCGCCGCGCTCGCCCAGACGATCAACACGATGGTCGACACGCTGTCCGCGTTCGCCGACGAGGTCACCCGCGTGGCCCGCGAGGTCGGCACCGAGGGGCAGCTCGGCGGCCAGGCCCGGGTGCCCAACGTGGCCGGCACCTGGAAGGACCTCACCGACAACGTCAACTCGATGGCCGACAACCTGACCAACCAGGTGCGCTCCATCGCCCAGGTCACCACGGCCGTCGCCCGCGGCGACCTCACCAGGAAGATCGACGTCGACGCCCGCGGCGAGATCCTGGAGCTCAAGACCACGATCAACACCATGGTCGACCAGCTCTCCTCCTTCGCCGCGGAGGTCACCCGCGTGGCCCGCGAGGTGGGCAGCGAGGGCCGGCTGGGCGGCCAGGCCGAGGTCGAGGGCGTCTCGGGCACGTGGAAGCGGCTCACCGAGAACGTCAACGAGCTGGCCGGCAACCTCACCCGCCAGGTGCGCGCCATCGCCGAGGTCACCAGCGCCGTCACCTCCGGCGACCTGACCCGCTCCATCACGGTCGACGCCGAGGGCGAGCTGGCCGACCTCAAGGACAACATCAACTCGATGGTGGGCTCGCTGCGCGAGACCACGCGGGCCAACCAGGAGCAGGACTGGCTCAAGTCCAACCTGGCCCGCATCTCCAGCCTCATGCAGGGCCACCGCGACCTCAGCGCCGTGGCCGAGCTGGTCATGAGCGAGCTGGCCCCGCTCGTGACCGCGCAGTACGGCGCGTTCTTCCTGGCCGAGGAGGCGCCCGGCGGCGCGGTCCTGAAGCTCATCAACGCCTACGGCTACCCGGCCGACCCCGAGCGGCCCACGCGGTTCGGGCTGGGCGAGTCGCTGGTCGGCCAGGCCGCCCGCACCCGCCGTACGATCGCGATGGACGGGGTCCCGGCCGACTACGTCAAGGTGTCCTCCGCGCTCGGCGAGACCGCGCCCACCTCGGTCATCGTGCTGCCGATCGTGGTCGAGGAGCAGGTGCTCGGCGTCATCGAGCTGGGCTCGGTCTACGCGTTCACGGCCGTCCACCGGGCGTTCCTGGACCAGCTCATGGAGGCCATCGGCGTCAACGTCAACACCATCATCGCCAACGCCCGCACCGACGAGCTGCTGGTCGAGTCGCAGCGGCTCACCGCCGAGCTCCAGGCCCGCTCGGAGGAGCTGCAGAACCAGCAGGAGGAGCTCCAGCGCTCCAACGCCGAGCTGGAGGAGAAGGCGGCGCTGCTGGCCAGCCAGAACCGCGACATCGAGACCAAGAACCTGGAGATCGAGCAGGCCCGGCAGGAGCTGGAGACCCGCGCCCAGCAGCTCGCCCTGGCCTCGAAGTACAAGAGCGAGTTCCTGGCCAACATGAGCCACGAGCTGCGCACCCCGCTCAACAGCCTGCTCATCCTGGCCCAGCTCCTCGCGCAGAACCACACGCGCAACCTCACCCCGAAGCAGGTCGAGTACGCGAGCATCATCCACTCGGCCGGCTCCGACCTGCTCCAGCTCATCAACGACATCCTCGACCTGTCCAAGGTCGAGGCGGGCAAGATGGATATCGCGCCCGAGCGGGTGCCGCTGCGGCAGCTCCTCGACGACATCGAGGCCACGTTCCGGCCGATGACGACGCAGAAGAGCCTCGACTTCGTCGTCACCACGGCCACCGGGGTCCCGGTGGACGTGCTGACCGACGACTCCCGGCTCCGCCAGATCCTGCGCAACCTGCTGTCCAACGCGGTGAAGTTCACCGAGACGGGCAGCGTGGAGCTGCACATCGAGCCGGCCTCGACCGCCGAGGTGCCCGCCTCGGTGCGGATGCACGGCTCGGCCATCGCCTTCCGCATCAAGGACACCGGCATCGGCATCGCCGAGCAGCACCTGGAGGCCATCTTCGGGGCGTTCCAGCAGGCCGACGGCACCACCAGCCGCAAGTACGGCGGCACCGGGCTCGGCCTGTCGATCAGCCGCGAGATCGCCTACCTGCTCGGCGGCGCGATCACCGCGCAGAGCGCCCCCGGCAAGGGCAGCGTGTTCACCCTCTACCTGCCGGTGGCGCGCCCCGACTTCGACGAGCCGCCCGCGGGCTCGGCCGTGCAGGAGCGGCCGGAGCGCGAGGCGCTGGAGCCGGGCTCGGCCCCGGCCGCCCCGCCCGTCGCGGCGCCCCAGCCGCAGCAGCAGCGGCGGCTGCTGGTGATCGAGGAGCGCGACCGCGGACTGCTGTCGCTGGTGGCCGAGAGCGCGGTGGCCGACCTGGCCAACAACCGCGACCGGGGCGACCTGCGCGGCCCCGTCGAGGTCATCACCGCCGTCGGGGTGCAGGAGGCCGCCACGGCGCTCGCCGCCCAGGCGTACCACTGCATCGTCCTGGAGCTGGACATGGCCGACGGGGCGGCGCTGCGCTTCCTGGAGGACATGGACGGCGACTCCGCGCTGCGGGGGGTGCCCGTGCTCGCCTACAACAACTGGCGGCTCGACCCCCGGCAGGAGTCCAACCTGCAGGCCCGCACCGGCACCCAGCCGCTCGAACTGCTCTCCAGCCTGGACGAGCTGCGCGAGCGCATCGCGCTGCACCTGTCGGCCGAGGGGCCGCACGACGTGCTGCCGCTGGTGCGGCCCGAGGAGGTGCGCCAGCAGGTCACGAAGGAGGTCGACGACACCCTCGCCGGCCGCACGGTGCTGGTCGTGGACGACGACGCCCGCAACCTGTTCGCGCTGACCGGCATCCTGGAGATCCACGGCCTCCAGGTGCTGCACGCGGAGAACGGCCGCAAGGGCATCGAGACCCTGACCGCGCACCCCGAGATCGACCTCGTCCTGATGGACGTGATGATGCCGGAGATGGACGGCTACGCGGCCACGGCGGCCATCCGCAAGATGCCGCAGTACGCCGACCTGCCCATCATCGCGGTCACGGCCAAGGCGATGCCCGGCGACCAGGAGAAGAGCCTGGCCTCGGGGGCGAGCGACTACGTGACCAAGCCGGTGGACGCGGACGACCTGCTGGCCCGCATCCAGCGCTGGCTGAACCGGTAGCCCCTGGGCGTGTCATCCAGCCGCCCGGTTCGTCAGCCGGCCCCAACCAGCGTCGAGGAGCAGCACGTGCACGACCCGCAGCAGCCCGCCGATGAGGGCACCCGCCTCGGGCGGCTCGCCGCCACCGTCGAGCGGCTGCGCCGCGAGGTGCGCGAGGCGCACGCGGCGGCCGACGGCCGTGCCCTGATCGAGCTGGCCAAGGGCATCCTGGTGGAGCGGCTGGGCTGCAACCCGGCCGAGGCCGCCAGACAGCTCTCCTCGCTCGCCGAGCAGGCCGGGCTGTCGCAGCTCGAACTGGCCGCCGACATCGTCAACCAGGCCGCCCAGGACCGGCTGACCGAGGCGGCCGCCCAGTTCGTCAGCGCGACCGTCGGCCGTCAGGGCTCCGCCGCCGACGCGGGCGGCTCCGGCGACGGCAAGCCGTCGATCACGCTGCGGCTGCGCACGGCGGAGAGCGGCGTCCTCGCCGCGGACGACACCCAGGCGGTCAGCGAGTCGCTGCTCCAGCACGCGCTGGCGCCGCTCGGCGCGACGGCCGTCGCCGTCTGGGCGGCCGGTACCGACGGCTCGCTCACCCTGGCGGGCGCGGCCGGGTTCGCGCCCGGGGAGGCGGGCCGGTGGCGGTACGTGCCGCCCGGCGTCGTCACGCCGGCCCGGCAGGCGCTGGAGGAGCGGGGCACCGTGTGGTTCGGCGACGTGTCGGAGGTCGGGCTGCCGTCGATCGGCCACCTTCCCGACGAGAGCGGCGCCCGGGTCGCGGTCCCCACGGGCACCGGAGGGCGTGTCCTCGGCGTGCTGGAGATCGTCTGGCCGCACCCGCTGCCGCCGCAGCCGCAGGCGGTGCAGCGGCAGGTGGAGGCGCTGGCCGAGCTGATCGCCCACACCCTGGAGGACCATCCGGAGACGCGGTCGATCCCGCGCCCGCCCGACTCCGAGCTGCTCGACCTGGCCAACGGCCTGCACGACCCCACCCTGATCCTGCGGCCGCACCTCGACGCCGACGGGAACCTCGCCGACTTCCGCATCCAGCACGTCAACACGAACTTCGTCGACTTCGCCGGCCGCCCGCGCAGCGCGGTCAACGGGGCGCTGCTGCTGGAGGCGTACCCGCTGGCGGCCGGCGAGGGCGGGCTGTTCGAGAAGGTCGAGCGCGTCCACGCCACCGGCGAGCCGTTCCGCGCCGAGCGCATGCCGCTGACCGCCATCATCGACCAGGTGCCGTTGACCGCGGTGGCCAGCGTCAGCATCAGCCGCCACGGCGACTGCGTGCTGCTGCTGTGGCGGGTGCTCGACGAGGCGGCGCGGGTGGCCGGCCTGCTCCAGCACGCGCAGCGGCTCGGGCGCATGGGCGGTTTCGAGGAGAACCTCGTCAACGGCGAGATCACCTGGAACGGCCAGCTCTTCACGCTGCTCGGCCTGCCGCAGACCGCGCCGCCCATCCCGCTCCAGCAACTCCCGGCGCACGCGCACCCGGACGACGCCGTGGCGCTCGGCCGCTTCCTGCGCGCCCTGCTGCACCACCAGCGGCCCGCCTCCACGGCCTTCCGGCTCCAGCGCTCCGACGGGGTGTCGCGGCACATCCGCGTGGTCGCCGAGCCGGTCCTCGACGCGCACGGGCGGCTCCTCAGCGTGCGGGGCGCGTACCAGGACATCTCCGCACAGCATTGGACGGAGGTGGCGCTCGCCGCCACCCGCGACCAGCTCGCCCACACCGAGCAGCAGGCCGCCGAGCGCAACCGGCTGGCCCTGCAGCTCCAGCAGGCGATCATGCCGCCCACCCACGGCCCGATCGACGCCTTCGACCTGCGCATCGGGGTCCGTTACCGGCCGGCCGAGGAGGAGCACCTGGTCGGCGGCGACTGGTACGACTGCGTGGTGCTGCCGTCCAAGCAGGTGCTGCTGTCGCTCGGCGACGTGGCCGGCCACGGCATCGAGGCGGCCACCGGCATGGTCGTCCTGCGCAACGCGCTGCGCGGCCTCGCCACCACCGGCGCCGGGCCCGCGCAGCTCCTCACCTGGCTCAACCTCGTCGCCCACCACCTGACCGAGCAGGTGACCGCGACGGCCGTGTGCGCCCTGTTCGACCCGGAGACCCGCGTCCTGCGGTGGGCGCGGGCCGGGCACTTCCCGCCGATCATGCTGCGCGACGGCGAGGCGTCGGAGCTGCCGCTGATCGAGGGCGTCCTGCTGGGGGCATTGTCGGAGGCCAGGTTCGAGGAGGGCAGCGTGCAGCTCCACAAGGACGACGTGCTGCTCATGTACACGGACGGGCTGATCGAGCGCAAGGACCGCAGCCTGGAGCACTCGCAGCGCCAGCTCCTGACGGTCGCCACGGCCGAGGTGTCGTCGCTGGAGCAGCGGCTCGACCATCTGCTCACGTACAGCAAGTCCGACACGGACGACGACACCTGCGTCATCGGCATCCAGCTCCGCTGAGGCGCCGGTCTCCCCTGAGGCGCTAGTCGACGCGCTCGGCGTTGGAGTCGTAGCCGCCCCCGCCCGGGTAGACCCAGGCTCCGGTGAGGGTGCGGTCGTCGGCGCTGAAGACGCCCCGGAAGTAGGCGGGGGAATCGCGCTCACCCGCCCAGATGGTGAGCGTGTCGCCGTCGAGCGCGTAGGTGTAGTCGAGGGTGCTGCCGTCGTCGCCGTAGTAGCGGGACTTGATGTCGGCGCTGGGCTCGGCCATCAGCTTCCGCTCCCGGCCGATGATCTCGATGCCGTGGGTGTCGCCGAGCTGGACGTCCTGCTGGAGGAAGAAGTCGTTCAGCCAGCGGTACGTCACGGTCCCCTCGTGTCCCCCGGAGATCTTCCAGGTGCCGACGAGCCTGGACAGGGCCTGCAGTGCGGGGTCATTGATCATCTTTGTCTCCCTTGTGGTCGTCGGTTGTGCAGACCGGTGCCGGCACGGAAACTCATCGGTCCGCGGATTATCCGTTTTTTGCGAAGCTTCCTCAAGGTAGGCAGGCGCATTACCCGGCGGGTAATCGACTGAGGTCAGGCGCGTTCGCGAGACTGGTGCCGCACCACCGCGTACAGAGAGGAACGCCTGATGAACGCCACCCGCGAAACCGTCGCGGAACTGCTCGGCCGCATGGCCAAGGGCGACCACGACGGGGCCGCCGAGCTGTTCGCCGAGGAGATCGACTGGCAGCTCGACTGGCCCGAGGGGGAACACCCCGACACCCCGTGGATCCGCCGGCGCACCGGCCGGGGCGACGTGGCGGGGCACTTCCGCATGCTGGAGGAGTACCACGTGCCCGAGCTGAACGGCACGTCGGTGGCGCGGATCCTGGTGGACGGGCCCGACGCGGTCGTGCTGGGGCACATCAGGCAGACGGTGCGGGCGAACGGCCGCGCGTACACCTCGCCCTTCGCGCTGCACCTCACGGTCGAGGACGGGCTGATCACGCGGTACCACATCTACGAGGACAGCCTCAGCGTGGCCCGCGCCCACGCCCGCGCTGATAAAACCGATATTTCCGAATAATTCTCATTATGTCGTGGCGTATTTCCGGCGCACCCCAGGAAATGCCGCCGCGAATCCCCGGACCTATTCCCGGATTGAGCCGTCCGGCGCAGGACGTAAATGTCATGATGTGATCCGTACCGCCGCTCGACTCGCCTCGCGGACGGAGACAGGATCTTGCCTGAGGATCGGTCCGGGGGACGGCTCGACCACCGCTTCCCGCCCGTCGAGCCGGACGGCACGGGTCTGGCCGGGGTCGACGCCGGGGGCATGACGGTCCTCGTGCGGCACGAGCCCACCGGGGAGCCCACGGGCGAGACCATCGGGTTCCGGGGAGCCGACTTCGGCTCGCTCGACGCCCTCCTGCACCACTGCCTGACGATGATCGGGCGGACGCCTCAGATGCTGGTCGCGGGCGTGGCCGGGCAGCCGCGCCCCAACGGCGACGTCCGCGTCACCAACCGGCCCGACTGGCCGGTCTTCCGGCGCGACCGCTTCGCCGCGACGTACGGGATCCGGGTGGAGACCGTGAACGACATGGAGGCGATGGCCGCCGGCGTCGGAGAGCTGGACGAGAGCGGCCACCAGCGCCTCACCGCCGCCGCGAGCCCGGAGCCGGGCGCGGAGCCGGGGCCGGGGCCGGGAGAGGCGGCGGACGGGCGGGCGCGGCTGGTCGTCGCCGTGGACTCCGGGGTCGGCGTCGGCCACCTCGACCCCCACGGGCGCCCGCACGGCACCGAGGGCGGCCACATCCCCTGGCAGCCGCGCACCCGCCGCGAGAGCGACTACCTCGCCTGGCTGCGCGGCCACCGCACCGGCTCCCCCGCCCCCGGCGCGCACGCCTCCCCTCCCGGCTCCGCCGGGGCCGTCTCGGTGGAGGAGTCGATCTCCGGGTCACGGGGGTTCACGCACCTGTACGACTTCGTGGCGCTGAGCATCGACCCAGCGCCGCTGCTCGCCGCGGGGGTCGAACGCGCGAGGAGCGAACGGCTCGGCATCGCCCCGCTCGTCATCGCCGGCGCGCTGGCCGGTGACGAGTTCTGTGTCCAGGTGATGCGGCTGTTCGGCGGGATCCTGGGGCAGTTCCTGCGCTCGATGGCGCTGGTGACGCTCGGCCGGGGCGGCTCGGTGTGGCTGTGCGGGAGCGTGCTCCGGGCGCCAGGGGTGGCCGACTTCCTCATGGCCGACGGCTGCCTGACGGCCGCGTTCCGCCCGGCGGGCGCCGAGCACGCGGACCTCATGGACGCCATCCCGATCCATCTGGTCCACGACCGAGAAATCGGGGTGAGAGGCGCGCTCGCACTCGGCCGTTCGCGATTTCAATCCACCGGGCGGCATCAACCTGATGATTTTTCCGTCGCGCCGCCTTTACCCGGGACGACGCGACGGTCCGCCTCTAATCCTTATTGACGTGTTGAAGCTGGAAATCATTGGCGGAGTGCATTAGTGGGGATACGCTCATTATCAACAGCCCGGCGAGGCCCATAGGCCGTCAACCAGCGGACCCCGCCGGACCATTGCCCACCCGAAGGAGGGCGTCATGCCGAAGTCCTCTCGCAACCTGAGGATCAGGATCGACGGAGAGTTTCGGGTACGGCCGCCACGCCGCACCTTTCTCATCCTCAGCCTGATCACCGTAGTCGTGACCATCGTCCTGGTAACCGGTGACAACGCGACGGTCCAGCTTTTCCTGTGACCGCCCGGCGCAAGGCCGCCCGCCCTCGCGGCGAGCGGCCTGACGCGCCGGAGCGCACGCCGACGACGGGCCCGCAAGGCGAACTCCGATGCGCTCATGATACCCCGGCGCCCGGAAAACGAAAGGGCCGCGCCGCTCATTGACAACGGCCTTCTTTCGGCCATGGAAATGCCACGGATTTTCCCGCGCCCAGTGTTTGGCATTATCCGCCTCGGGTCACGTCGAAGGCGTTTCCCGCGGCGTGCCGCGCGTCGTTCCAGGACACGGCGGGCACCAGCTCGAATCCGGTCACCATTTCCGGGCGGATGCGGATGACCTGGTCCATCTCTCCCGCCACCCAGGGGGTCAGCCGCTCCCGATAGGAGGCCGCCTCCTCGGGGTCCTCCACGAGCCGCAGCGCGTCGGCCTGCGACAGCTCCTTGAGGTCTCGGGCGGTCATCGCACCGGCCCGCCCGCCGTCATGCGCGACATCCGAATGCGGAACATCCGAACAGTCTGCTGGCCGGCGACTTGCGGAGATAGGGGCCAAAAGTCCCTTTATTTCGGGGCATCTGCGTCATCCGGAGCGCCGTTCGTCGTACGCCGCCTGCGCCTTCAGCACCTCGGGCATGTCCGCCTCCAGCAGCTCGATGAGCGCCCACAGCTTCACGGCGGTGCGCTCGCCGAGCGGCGTGAGGCTGTAGTCCACCCGCGACGGGAACCCCTCGCGGGCGCTGCGGTGGACGAACCCGTCGCGTTCGAGCGCCTGCAACGTCTGCGTGAGCATCTTGTCGCTCACCCCGTCGACCCGGCGGCGCAGCTCGTTGAAGCGCATGGGGTGCTCGTTCAGGCCGATCAGGACCAGCGAGCCCCAGCGGCCGGTGATGTGCTCGAAGGTCGCGCGCGAGGGGCAGGCGCGGGCGAAGACGTCGAACTCCAGCGCCGGCAGAGTCCGCTCCGCCTCCACGGCGGGCTGTACGAGTGCGTCCATGCCCAGATACTACCCCCTGGTTAGCACTTTCTTTTAGTTTGCACTTTCTCGCAGAAAGTGCCATGGTGGGGTGTCCGCACGACAGGGGCTCGCCTCCTGACGTGCGGCCCTGCAGACCACCAGGAAAGGGACAACCATGTACGTCGTCACCGGAGCCACCGGAGCCCTCGGCCGTCTCGCCGTCAAGGAACTGCTCGACCGGGTCCCCGCCGACCAGGTCGCCGCCGTCGTCCGCGACAAGGACAAGGCCGCCGACCTGGCCGCCCTCGGGGTCGAGCTCCGTCTCGCCGACTACGGCGACCCGGCGAGCCTGCGCGCCGCCTTCGCCGCCGGCGACCGGGTGCTGTTCATCTCCGGCAACGAGGTCGGGCAGCGCCCCGCCCAGCACCAGGCGGTCGTCGACGCCGCCAAGGAGGCCGGCGTCGGCCTCCTTGCGTACACCAGCATCCTGGGCGGCCCCGCGGCCGACTTCGGGCTGGCCCGCGACCACCAGTACACCGAGCAGGCGATCCTCGACTCCGGCGTGCCCTACGTGTTCCTGCGCAACGGCTGGTACTCCGAGGTCTACACGCAGAACCTCGGCCAGTTCCTGGAGCAGGGCGCCATCCTGGGCAGTGCCGGTGACGGCCGGGTCGCCTCCGCCGCCCGCGCCGACTACGCCGCCGCCGCCGTCGCCGTCCTCACCGGCGAGGGCCACGAGAACAAGGCGTACGAGCTGAGCGGCGACGTCGCCTGGAGCTTCGACGAGTTCGCCGCCGAGCTGTCCCGGCAGGCCGGCAAGGAGATCACGTACCGGGCCGTGCCGCCCGAGCAGCAGCGGGAGGTCCTCGCCGGCGCCGGCGTGCCCGAGCCCATGATCGCCTTCCTCCAGGACATCGACGGCGCCATCGCGCGCGGGCTCCTCGCGGGGAGGACCGGCGAGCTGTCGCGGCTCATCGGCCGCCCGACGACCCCGCTGGCCGACAGCATCGCCGCCGCCCTGCGCGCCTGACCTCCCCCGCCGGGCAGGAGGCCCGCGCTCCCGGCCTCCCCCGCCGGGCCGGAGCCCCGCGCTCGCTACCTCCCCCAGCGGGCCGGAGCCGCGCGCTCGCGGCCTCCGCCGTCCGGCCGGCGGCCCTCGTACGGAGGCGGGCCGCCGGTCTAGGCTGTGGCGCATGCGCGTAGCGGTGATCGGAGCCAGCGGCCACATCGGCACCTACCTGGTCCCCCGGCTGGTCGACGCCGGCCATGAGGTGGTGGCCGTCAGCCGCGGCAAGCGGGAGCCGTACACGCCTCATGGCGCGTGGCAGCGGGTCACCACCGTGACCGTCGACCGCAAGGCCGAGGAGGCGCGCGGCGAGTTCGGCCGGCGCGTCGCCGAGCTCGGCGCCGACGCGGTCATCGACCTCATCTGCTTCACCGAGGACAGCGCCCGGCAGCTCGCCGAGGCCCTGACCGGCCGCGTCCGCCACTTCCTGCACTGCGGCACGATCTGGATCCACGGCCCGAGCACCCGGGTGCCCACCACCGAGGACCGTCCGCGCCGCCCCATCGGCGAGTACGGCCGCCAGAAGGTCGCGATCGAGGCGTACCTGCTCGACCGGGCGCACCGCGACGGGTTCCCCGCCACGCTGATCCACCCCGGCCACATCGTGGGGCCGGGCTGGGTGCCGGTCAACCCGGCGGGCAACCTCGACACGGGCGTGTTCCAGGCGCTGGCCGACGGCGACGAGGTCACCCTGCCCAACCTCGGCATGGAGACCGTCCACCACGTCCACGCCGACGACGTGGCGCGGCTGTTCATGGACGCGCTGGCCAACCCGTCGGCGTCCGTCGGCGAGAGCTTCCACTCGGTCGCCGCCACTGCGCTCACGCTGCGCGGCTACGCCGAGGCGGTGGCGGGCTGGTTCGGCCGCGAGGCTCGGCTGGCGTACCTGCCGTGGGAGCGCTGGCGCGAGACGGTGCCGGAGGAGCACGCCCGCGTCACCTACGACCATATCGCGCACAGCCCGCACTGCTCGATGGAGAAGGCCGCGCGCCTGCTCGGCCACCGCCCCCGCCACACGTCGCTGGAGGCCGTCGCCGAGGCCGTCGACTGGCTGGTGCGGGAGGGCCGCATCACCCGCTGACCACACCCGTCCTGGCCACGCCCGTCCTGGCCACGCCCGTCAGTGGCCGGCCACGAGCGTCTTCAGCAGGATGACGACCAGCCCCAGCACCAGGTTGATCACCGCCGACGCCATGATCCCGGTCCTGTCCGACCCCGACGTGACCGCCGCCGCGACGGCCCACGCCACCTGACTCGCCACGGCCACCCCCAGCGCCACCCACGTGGCCACGGCGTCCGACAGCCCCAGCGCCCAGGCGATCGCGGCCGCCGCGGCCGGGGGGAACGCGGCCTGGGCGACCGGCCACTCCACCCGTCCCGCCGCGCGGATCCGGCGCCAGGTCATCGGGTGCAGGCCCTGCTCGACCAGCCGGACGTACACGTGCGCGATCCAGAACACCACACCCGTGCTGATCAGCAGGGCCACGAGGTCGGCGGCCGTGCTGGGCGTGCCCGCCGCGCTTCCGGCCACCACGGACGCGGCCAGCAGCGAGCCGTACACGGCGCCCCCGTACTCGACCGGCTCCGGGGCGGCCTCGCTCTCGCGCGCGTTCATGGCCCCAGTCTCCCGGCGGGCCCCGCGGTCCGACAGAGCGGCGTGCGGGCCTATGCCCAGATTTGGAACGACCGCCGGGTCGGGCCGACAGCCGGGAGCGCGAACGGCGGCCGTCATCGGGCGCTGAGCGTGCGCAGGCTCTCGGCGTGGCGGGCGCGGTCGGCCAGCTCGTGGTCGAGATCGTGCATGGCGTGTCCGGGCGCGCTCTCCTCCCGCAGCTCGGCCGCCATGATGCGGTCCAGCCGGAAGCCGCGGCCGGCGCGGCGCGCGCGGCACCATCCGATCAGGTACCACGCCCCGGACGCCGCCAGCAGCCCGCTCGGCTCGACCTCCCGCTCGCTCTGCCTGCCCTCGGCGTCGGCGTAGCGGATCCACACCACCCGCCGCCGCGCCACGGCCTGTTCGACGGCGGCCAGGACGCCCTCGGCCGCGCCGCCGGGCAGCACGTGCACGCGCTCGGTCAGCGCCCGTACCTCCTCGGCCGCCGACGCGCCGAGTGCGGCGGCCAGCTTGCGCATGGCCCCGGGGCCCGCGGCCGAGAAGGGGGTGGCGTGCTCGGCCCCGGCCAGCGCCGCCGCCACGGCCAGGGCCTCGGCGGCGGTGAGGTTGATCGGCGGCAGCGTGGTGTCGCGGTCGATGAACCACCCGCCGTGCTGCCCGGCTTCGGAGCGCACCGGCGCGCCGGCCTCCATCAGCGCCCGCATGTCGCGCTGCACGGTGCGCCGCGACACCCCGAACCGGGCCGCCAGCCAGCCCACGGTGCGGGGACGGGGCGCGATCGCGCGCAGCTCCTCGACGAGGGCGTACAGGCGTTCGGTGCGGTTCATGGCTGCACAGGCTAGACGCCGCCGTCGGCGCGCACCGCGGCGCGGACGAACTCCTGCTGTGCGGCCAGCTCGCGGCGGGCGAGCGCGGTCGGGAAGAGCGTGAATCCGTGCCACCCCTCGGCGGCCACGACCAGCTCGGCCTTGTTGCCCGCGGCCCACCAGCGGGCCGCCATGAACAGCGTGTCGTCGAGCACCGGGTCCTCGGTGCCGACCACGAACCGGGCCGGCGGGAGCCCGCGCAGATCCGCGTGCAGCGGTGAGATGTCCGGGTCGAGCCGCTCCTCCGCGGACCGGCCCGGCAGCGTCTGTTCCTTGAACCAGGCGAGGATCGGCGTGTTGATCAGCCGGTTGCGCTCACCCGCCCCGCGGGCGCTCGGGGTGCCGAGCGCCAGGTCGTACGTGCCGAACGAGAGTTGCGCGGCCCGGAACGCCTCGGCGGGCGGCAGCCCATGCCGGTCCCGCAGCCGCAGCAGAGTGGTGACGGTGAGCCGGGCGCCCGCGGACTCGCCGCCCATCACCAGCCGGTCCGTGCCGAACTCGGCGGCGGCGTTCTCCACCAGCCACAGAGCGGCCTGCGCCGCGTCCTCGGTGCCCGCGGGGTACGGGTGCTCGGGAGCCAACCGGTAGGCGACGCTGAGCACGGCCACGTTGGCCGCGTTCGCCAGGTCGCGCAGACGAAGGTCCTGACCGTCGGCGGAGCCGATCACGCCTCCGCCACCGTGGTAGTGCAGGTACACCCCGTCCGGCTGCCCCTCCTCGGGGAGGAGCACCCGCAGGGGGATCCGATGGCCTGCCGGCGTCGTCACGGTACGCCATCGGGCCTCGGGGAGCAGGGTGACGGGAGGGAACCCGCCGCCGCCCGAACGGCGTTCCTCCCGGGCGGCCGGCGCGTCGTCCTGGACGTGCAGGGGCGTCCGGCGGTCCAGCAACCGCTCCGTGCGGGCGTTGACGGCGCGCGTCTCGGCCAGTTCGTCGGGGTCCAGGCCGGTGAGAGTGCCGGAGAAGGTGCCGGAGAGAGTGGTGGTCGTCATGAGGACGACGATGGCGGGAGGGCGCGACACCGTTCTGTCACGGTTGCGCCCGTGATCCGCGTCACACCGGAGACGCGTCAGAGCCCGGTCTCACGACAGGGCGCGGACCGTGGCGGTGAAGACGGCCGGGAGGCGCTGGGCGGCCGGTACGACGAGGCGGGCCGTGCCCGGACGGCGGGCCACGTACACCAGCGCGCCCGTGAGCAGCCGGTGCGCCCGCGAGATCCGCGCCCATGCCCGCTCGTAGTCCTGCGGCCGGCCCCGCCGCAGGGAGTCGACCAGGGACCGCGCGCACCGCGCCGCCAGCGAGACCCCCTCGCCGGTGAGCGCGTCGGTGTAGCCGGCGGCGTCGCCCACCAGCAGCACCCGCCCGGCCACCCGCGAGCGCACGCGCTGGCGCAGCGGCCCGGCGCCGCGCACCGCCGTCGCGGGCGCCCCGTCCAGGCGGGCCAGCAGGGCGGGGAACGCCTCCAGGTGCTCCTCGTAGCCGCCCCGGCGGGTGCTGAGGATCGCCACCCCGACGAGGTCCCCGGCCACCGGCGTCACGTACGCCTCGCCCGTGCCGGACCAATGGACCTCCACGTGGTCGTTCCAGGGGGCCACCCGGTAGTGGCGGCGCAGGCCGTACCGGCGTGGCCGGGCGTCGGGCAGGCCGAGCCCGAGCGAGCGACGGATCGGCGAGTGCAGGCCGTCCGCCGCCACGAGCCAGCGGGCGCGCAGCCCCGCCGCCTCGACGCCGTCGCCGTCCTGGCGCACGGACGACACGCGGCCGGTGACGGTCTTGACGCCCAGCTCGGCGGCGCGGCGGGCGAGGGCGGCGTGCAGCACGGTACGCCGCACCCCGAGACCTCCGGCGTCGTGGAACGCGGCCCGCGCCGAGTGGCGGCCGTCGAGGTAGTGGATGCCGCGCAGCGGGCGGCCCGTCAGCTCCACGCCCATCGCCGTCAGCGCCGCCACCCCGCCGGGCATCAGGCCCTCGCCGCACGCCTTGTCCACGGGCGTGGCGCGCGGCTCCACCACCACGGCCTCCATCCCGGCCAGGGCGGCGTGGATCGCGGTCGCCAGGCCGGCGGGCCCGCCCCCGGCGACGAGGACGTCGATCACGCGGCGGCCCGCCCGGCGGCCATGGTCAGCGCCGCGTTCTCGCAGCGGATGCGGACGACCATGAGGACCGCGTTGAGCACGGTGAACGCCAGCGCGGTGATCCACGCGGTGTGGACGAGCGGCAGCGCGGCCCCCTCCACGACCACGGCCACGTAGTTGGGGTGCCGCAGCCATCCGAACCGGTACGGCCCGCGCGTCACCAGCGGCAGCCCCGGCACCACGATCACCTGGGTGTTCCAGCGGGGGCCGAGGGCCGTGATGCACCACCAGCGCAACGCCTGGGCGGCGACGACGAGCGCCAGCATCGGCCAGCCGAGCGCGGGCAGGAACGGCCGGTCGGCCAGCGCCACCTCCAGCGGTGCGCCGGCGAGCAGGCCGGTGTGCAGGGCCACCATCCAGGGGTAGTGGCCCTGGCCGGTGACGACGCCGCCGCGTTCGAGGCTCCAGCGGGCGTTGCGGCGGGCGATGCGCAGCTCGGCCAGGCGTTCCAGGCCGACGAGCAGGATGAGGATCAGATACCAGGTCATGGGGTCACCAGCGCAGGAGGACGAGTTCGGAGCAGAAACCGGGGCCCATCGCGAGCAGCAGGCCGTACTCCCCCGGCTGCGGGCGCCGCTCGTCCAGCGTGTCGCCCAGCACGTGCAGCACGGACGAGGACGACAGGTTGCCGTTGGCGGCGAGGGAGCGCCAGGTCAGGTCCAGGGCGCCGGCGGGCAGGTCGAGCACCTCGGCCACGGCGTCCAGCACCTTGGGGCCGCCGGGATGGCAGACCCAGACGGCCATGTCGCGCGCGGTGAGCCCGTGCCCGGCGAGGAATTCGCGCACGTCGTCGGCCAGGTAGCGGCGGACCATGTCCGGGACGCTGGCGTCCAGCAGCACGCCGAACCCCGTGTCGCGCACCTCCCAGCCCATGACGTGCGCGGAGTCGGGGTACAGGTGCCCGCGCGTGGCCACCACGGCCGGGCCGTGCGCCTGCCGCTCGGCGCCGCAGGCCACCACGGCCGCCGAGCCGTCGCCGAACAGCGCGCTCGCGACCAGGTTGGCGGGCGAGGAGTCGCCGCGCTGCACGGTCAGCGAGCACAGCTCGACCGACAGCAGGACCGCGACGTGGCCGGGCCAGCCGCGCAGGTAGTCGTGCAGCCGGGCGATCCCCGCCGCCCCGGCCACGCAGCCGAGCCCGAACACCGGCAGCCGCTTGACGTCGGGCCGCAGCCCGACCCGCTCGACCAGGCGGGCGTCCACCGAGGGCGCGGCGACGCCCGTCACCGACGTGAACATGATCATGTCCACGTCCTCCGGTTCCAGCCCGGCCGCCTTGATCGCCCCGCTCACGCTCTCGGCGCCCAGCTCGACGGCCGTGGCGATGTACGCGTCGTTGGCCGCGCCGAACCCGTCGAGGCGGGCGTACTCCTCGATCGGCAGGGCGAGGTTGCGGAAGTCGACGCGGGCGCTGTGGTGCAGCCGGTCGAGCAGCCGGCGGTCGGCGCCGCCGGGCAGGCACATCCGCGCCGCCATGTCCGTCAGCTCCGCCTGGGGGTAGCGGTTGGGCGGGAAGGACGTACGGACGGCAGCGATACGGGTCATGTGCGGTCTCCGGCTCGTGGCGCTGTACGACTCCGACCTTCCGGACGCTTCCCCTCCCAACGACCGCTAAGCCATCGCGATGACCACATTCCCCTGCCTTTTCGATCATCCCTGGCAAGCCGCGGTCATCCGCCGCTCTCCGTCGCGGCCGTGTCGGCGCGTCCCTGGATCCACGACGGCGGGTGACGCGGCCTACGATCAAGAAGTGACTCGCGATGAGGCGGCGCGACCGGGTGGCCTGTGGCGGACAGCCGGTGGGCTGGCGCGGGCGTGCCATCCCGGCCCGACCGTCGCGGTGACGTCCCTGGTGACCGCGCTCGCGGTGGCGAGCGGGCGCGACGCGGCCGGGTGCGCGCTGGTGGCGGCGGCCGTGCTCACCGGGCAGCTCTCGGTCGGCTGGTGCAACGACGCGGTCGACGCCGGCAAGGACGCCGCGGCCGGGCGGGCCGGCAAACCGATCGTGGACGGCACGGTCGGCGCCGTCGTCGTCCGGAGCGCCGCGTTCGTCGCCCTCGCCCTGTGCGGGCCGCTCTCGCTGGCCTCCGGGCTGCTCGCCGGGTCGGCGCACCTCGTGGGCGTGGCCGCCGCGTGGGTCTACGACCTGGGGGTGAAGGCCACGGTCCTGTCGTGGGCGCCGTACGTGGTGGGGTTCGGCTCGCTGCCCGCCTTCGTGACGCTCGGGCTTCCCGGGCACCCGTGGCCGGCGTGGTGGGCGGTGACCGCGGCGGCCCTGCTCGGGTGCGGCGCCCACCTGGCGAACGTCCTGCCCGACATCCCCCACGACCTCGCCGTCGGGGTGCGCGGGTGGCCGCAGCGGCTCGGCGCGGAGCGCACACGGCTGCTGGCCCCGCTGCCGCTGCTGGCCGCGACGTGGCTGCTGGTCTTCGCGCCGCCGGGTGACACGGGCGTCGCGGGATGGCTGGCGGTGGCGGTGTCGGGGGCGCTGGTGGCGGCGGGCACGCTGCTGCACGGCCGGTCGGCGCGGGCGCCGTTCGCCGCCGCGATCGGGGTGGCGGCGGTGGGTGTCCTCGTCCTGCTCGCCAACGGCCCGGCCCTCACCGCCTGAACGTCCGGGCGTAACCCCCCGGCTCTCACCGCCTGAACGTCAGCAGGTTCGACACGGACTCGCGCAGCCAGCGGCGGCCCACCGCGAGCGCCATCGGCAGCGGCACCATCCCCGCCCCCAGCCCCACCTCCACCAGCAGGTCGAACACCTCCTTGCGCCGGGCCGCCGTGCCGATGGCCGCGTCGATGAACCCGGGCGACTGGGCCAGGCGGGCCAGCACGTCGGTGGTCCGCAGGTGCGGCCCTAGAGCGGCGCGCAGCTTGCGCCGGTAGGCGGGCAACGGGTCGCCGGGCGCCTCGACGGCCGCCTCGCCCGCCAGCCGTCCCGACAGCAGGGCGTAGTAGATGCCCTCGCCGGTGAGCGGGTTGATCAGGCTGGCGGCGTCCCCGGCGAGCATGACGCGGCCCGCGCCGGGCGCGGGCCGTCCGGACGACAGCGGCAGGTGGTGGGCGCGCAGCTCCCGGGCCGGCCGGTCGGGAAGCAGCTCGGCCAGACGGCCGTGCAGCACCTCCCGGCCGGGCGCGCCGAGCGCGTGCAGCCGGGGCAGCAGCATGCCGAAGCCGACGTTCGCGGTGCCGTCGCCGATCGGGAACGACCACGCGTAGGCGGGCCAGCCCTCCTTCTGCATGGCGATGAGCTGGGCGTCCTCGGAGCCGGGCACGTCGGCGTACCCGCGTACGGCGATGGCCGTGTGCTGCGCCGTGTTGGGCGCGATGCCGACGAGACGCCGGACGGCGGAGTGGGCGCCGTCGGCCGCCACCACCGCGCGGGCGGCGATCCCCGCGTCGATGACCGGGTACGGGCCGGACTGGTCGATCGAGCGGACCCGGTGGCGGCGGACCTCGACGCCCCGCGCCCGGGCCGCCTCGACCAGGCGGGCGTCGAACACGCGGCGCGGCACGACGTGGTTGGGCCGGGCCGCCTCGGCGCTCACCCGCGAACCGCTCGGCGACACCACGGACAGGCGGGAGGTGGGCCGGTAGTCGTCGATGAGGCCGGGCAGGCCGAGCAGGGCCAGCTCGTCACGGCCGTGGGCCGCTATGCCGTCGCCGCACGCCTTGTCGCGCGGGAAGCCGGCCTTGTCGAGCAGCAGGACGCGGGCGCCGGGGCGCAGCTGCCGCGCCCGCAGCGCCGCCGCCGCGCCCGCCGGGCCGCCGCCCACGACCACGAGATCCCAGACGTCGTTCACATCCGGACTGTGCCCGAAGTACCTGAGCAAGTACCTAAGCACGACAGATTCCTCGTCGCCGGCCGCTCCGTAATTTAGTCGTCAGAAGGAACGACCACGAAGGAGAGCACCATGAGCGACATCAACGAGCTGATCCAGCGCTACCTCGCCGCCTGGAACGAGACGGACGCGACGGCCCGGCGGGCGGCGCTGGCGGAGGTCTTCGCCGAGGACGCCACGTACACCGACCCGCTGGTGTCGGTGCGCGGCCTCGACGGCCTGGACGCGACGATCGCCGCCGTCCAGGGCCAGTTCGGCGGGCTGGTGTTCAGCCTCGGCGGGGCCGTGGACGCCCACCACGACATCGCCCGGTTCACCTGGAACCTGGGCCCGGAGGGGGCCGAGCCGCTCGCCGTCGGGTTCGACGTCGCGGTCATCGGCGAGGACGGCCGGATCACCCAGGTGCTCGGCTTCCTCGACAAGGTGCCGGCCGGGGCCTGAGACCGGCCGGTGGAGCCTGACGTCGGCGGGCGGACCCGGTCACCGGTCCGCCCCCGCCCGTACGACCACGACGACCGCGGCCGGACCCGGTCACGCGTCGTAGTTGAAGCCGAAGGCGCGCACGCCGGTCTCGGAGCGGGGCCGATGGCTGGTGTTCGGCCCGAAGGCGACGTAGGTGCCCGGGCCGTGGGGGCGCTCGCCCTCGATGAGCTCGCCGCGGACCACGAAGTACGCCTCGCCGTAGGTCTCGTGCACGTCGAGCTCCGGCCACTCCGCGCCCGGCTTGAGATCGACGACCCAGGTCCTGATCCCCGGCATCCCGGGAAGCATCCGCACGTGGACTCCGGGGCCGAGCTCGACCCCCGGGACGGCGTCGACGTCGATCGGCAGTGTCTGCCCAGGTAGGACCTGTTCTGGCGGTGTCATCGGGCCAAGGTACTCACAGTCCCAGAGTGACGGCAAGGTCCTTGAGCTCGCCGCGGGAGGCGACGCCGAGCTTGGGATACGCCTTGTAGAGGTGGAAGCCGACCGTGCGGTGGCTGAGGAAGAGCTGCGCCGCGATGTCCCGGTTGGACAGGCCCTGCGCGGCGAGCCGGACGATCTGCAGCTCCTGCGGGGTGAGCACCGCCGCCGCTCCCCCACCGGCACGCGCCCCCTGGTCCTGGGCGCCGGTCGCGGTGAGCTCGCCGCGGGCCCGTTCCGCCCACGGCGCCATGCCGAGCCGGTCGAAGACCTCCAGCGCGCCGTTCAGCAGGCCCCGCGCCTCGGCCTTGCGCCGCGCCCGGCGCAACCACTCGCCGTAGAGCAGGGCCGTCCTCGCGTACTCGACCGGGCGGCTGTCCTGGTCGTGCAGCTTGAGCGCCGCCGCGTACGACTGCTCGGCCTGCTCGTCGGCGCCCAGCAGGCCGCGGCAGCGCAGGACGAGCGCGTCGGCCCACGGTTGCCGGACCGACTCCGCCCACCGTTCGAAGCGGGCCAGCGGCTCGGCCGCGCGCTCCGGCGCCCCGACCCGTACGGCCGACTCCACCAGGTCGGGGGTGGACCGGGTGGCGCAGATGTGGTGGCGCATCGGCTCGCGGGCCAGGCGCTCGAAGCGGGAGAGGGCGGCCTCGGCGCGTCCCAGGCCCAGGTCGAGCAGGCCGAGGGACCAGTGCGCCCAGGGAGCCCCCGGGGAGATCGCCCCGGCGGCGGCCCCGGCCAGGCCGGCCTCGGCGTGCCGCCCGCAGGCGTCCTCGTCGCCCCTGGCCGCGTCGAGGTAGGCCAGCACGCTGCTGAACTGGCTGACCCACTGCTGCTGCCCGGTGTCGCGGGCGAGGCCGAGCGCCTCGGTGGCCGTGGTGAGCGCGTCCAGGTGACGTCCGGTGAAGACCTCGCCCTCGACCGTGAAGAACAGCACCGTGGGCAGCCGTCCGGCGCTGCCCCGTGCCCGGTGTCCGGCCGCGAGCGCGTTGGCCAGCAGGTAGGCGTCGGCGTCCTGGCCGCGGGCCAAAGCCGCGCCGCACAGGATCATCAGGGCCTGGTCGGGCGCCTCGCCACGGCGGCGTACGGCGTCGAGCGTCTCGCCCAGCGACGGCGGCGGCTGCGATCCGCCGGTGTTCAGCAGGTGCACGAGGAAGCGGGCGATCGGGGCGAGGGGGTCGGTGTCGGCGAGCGGCAGCGCCGACAGCCGATCCAGGGTCGCGGCGAGCTGCCGTTCGCCGAGGTACCAGGCGGTGTGCAGGGCCTGGATCAGCAGCTCCGCGGCCTGGGCGGGGTCGCCGCCGCCGGTGGACACGGCGGGGTCGCCGCCGCCGGTGGACACGGCGGGGTCGGCCCCGCCGGTGGACACGGCGGGGTCGGCGCCGCCGGTGGGCGCAGCGGGGTCGGCGCCGGTGATGAGCGCGGCGCCGTCGAGCAGCCGCTGGTGGGCGGCCGGATAGGAGCCCTTCCAGAACTCGGCGAGGGCCTGGACCTGGGCCAGCCTCGCGCGCACGGCCGGGACGCCGCCGGCCCGCGCGCCTGCCCGGCGCGCCAGGTCGCCGGCCCGCTCCAGGTCGCCGGTCTCCAGGGCGGCCTCGGCGGCCATCGCCTCCCGGCGCGCCCTCGCCTCGGGATCCGCGCTCAGCCGGGCCGCGCGTTCGCAGGCCGCCGCCGCGGCCTCGTAGCCGCTGCGTTCGCGGGCGCGGACCGCGGCGTGTTCGAGCGCGGTGGCGGCCTCCTCGTCAGGGCCGGTGGCCGCGGCCGCCAGGTGCCAGGCCCGGCGGTCCGCGTGCTCGGGGCCGTCGAGAGCCGCGGCCAGCGCGCGGTGGACGGCCAGGCGGTGGGCGAGCGGCGCGCGCTGGTAGACGGCGGCGCGGATCAGCGGATGGCGGAAGCGGAGGGCGTCCTCGGGGCCGCCGCGGACGATGAGCCCCGCCCGCTCGGCCGGCAGCAGGTCCTCGACGCCCGCCCCCAGGCTCGCGGCGGCCCGCAGGATCGCGGCGAGGTCGCCGCCGTCGTCGGCCGCGGCGACCAGGAGCAGTGTCTGGGACGCCTCCGGTATCCGGCTGACCTGGCCGTGGAAGGTCAGTTGCAGCCGGCTGGTCATGGGCAGCGCCCCGGGGGCGAACGCCGCGGTTGGTTCGGCACCCAGCGCGACCGGCAGCTCCAGCAGGGCCAGCGGGTTGCCCTGCGCCTCGGCCAGCAGCCGGAAGCGCAGCGCGGGCGGCAGCGGGTGACGGTCCAGCAGGGCCGCGGCGGCCTCCGGGCGCAGTCCGGAGACGCGCAGCTCCGGGAGGCCGGGCGCCGGGAAGGAGCCCTCGCCGTCACGCGCGGCGAAGAGCATGACCACGCCCTCGGCCCGCAGCCGCCGGGCGGCGAACAGCAGCGCGTCCCGGGACGCCCGGTCCAGCCATTGCGCGTCGTCGACCACGCACAGCAGGCCGTCCTTGTCCGCGTGCTCGGCGAGGAGCGACAACACCGCGAGCCCCACGAGCATCGGGTCGGCGCCGGACCCGGAGCCGAGCCCGAACGCCGCCTCCAGCGCCGCGCGCTGCGGCGCGCGCAGAGCCGGGAGGCATCCGAGCGCCGGACGCAGCACCATCTCCAGTCCCGAGAACGGTAACTCCGCCTCGGACTCGACCCCCGTGCCCCGCAGCAGCCGCAGGTCACCGGCCGCCGCCACCGCGTGGTCGAGCAGCGCCGTCTTGCCTATGCCGGGCTCGCCGCGCAGCACCAGCAGGGCGCTCTCACCGCGGCGGGCTCCGGCCAGCAAGGCCGCGATCGCGCCCGCCTCCGCCTCTCTCCCACACAGCTCCACCAGCCCGGACATGCCCCAATCCTGGCACCCTCCGCCGCGGCGGCCGCCGTCGGCACCCGCCTCGCGCCTCAGCCCGGCCGGGCGGCGAGCCGCGCGCCCGCCCCGTCCGAGGGGGACGTCGGCCGGTCGCGAGGAGACGACTCCTCTGAGGGAGACGACCGGTCAAGCGGAGACGACCGCACAAGTGGGGACGACCGGTCAAGAGGGGACGGCGACCTGTCGGGAGGGGACGACCCGTCCTCCGGGGACGACGCGTCGGGAGGAGACGACCCGTCCTCCGGGGACGACCCGTCGGGAGGAGACGACCCGACCGGCGGGGTGGGGCGGGGGTGGTCGTGGGGTGGTGGGAGCGTGCCCTCGGCCACGTGGGCGAGGGTGATCTCCGACAGCAGCGTCTCCTCGTGGTCCCGTAAGGCGCTCCACACGTCCGCCAGGGGCCGCGCCACCCCCGGGTACCCGCCGTGGTCACCCCCCTCCGGCACGCCCTCCACCACCGTGATGATGTCGGCCAGGCTGATCTGCTCCTTGGGGTACGCGAGCCAGTAGCCGCCGTCGGGGCCGCGCTGGCTGTGCAGGAGGCCGGCGCGGCGCAACTGGAGCAGGATGTTGTCGAGGAACTTGCGGGGAATGCCCTGGGCCGCCGCGATGCGCTCGGCGGGCACCGGCCCGGGTGGGGCGGCGGCCAGCTCGGCGGCGGCTCTCAGGGCGTACTGGGTCCGGGCGGAGATCCGCATGTCGTTCAGGCGGTCACCTGGTGGAGGCCCCAGCGGCGGCGCAGGGCGTTGTCGGCCAGGCCGAACAGCCGGTCCACGAGGATGCCGATGACGAGGATCACGATCATGGTGGCGAGCAGGCCGGGCGAGTCGGCCAGCTCGCGCGCGAAGTGGAGCTGCTCGCCGAGCGAGGGCCGGTTGGCGATGATGACGAGCAGTTCGCCGGCCATCAGGGAGCGCCAGGCGAACGCCCAGCCCTGCTTGAGCCCGGCCAGGAACGACGGCAGCGAGGCCGGCAGGATGACGTGCCGGTACAGCGTGAGCCGCCGGAAGCCGAGCATGTGCCCGGCCCGCAGCAGGATGGGCGGGGTGTAGTCGACGCCGGTGATCAGGCCGTTGGCGACGGACGGCGCGGCGCCCAGCACCACCACGAACAGGATCGCGCTCTCGCTCAGCCCGAACAGCAGGATCGCCAGCGGGAACCAGGCGATGGACGGCATCGTCTGGAGGCCGGTGATGAGCGAGCCGACGGCGCGGCGCAGCGGCCGGATGCGCGACACCAGCGCGCCGACGACCAGCCCGACGGCGATCGCGAGCGCGAACCCGACGACCGCGCGGCGCATGGTGACCGTCAGGGCCTGGTAGAACTCGGCCTCGCCGAGGCGGTGGCCGAGCTCGGTGAGCGTGGTCACGGGCCCGGCGAAGACGTACTCGGGCCACCATCCGGCGAGCACGACGAGCTGCCAGGCGGCGAGCACGAGGGCGACGGCCAGGGCGACGGGCCACGTGCCGGCCCAGGCCCGGGTGAGCAGGCCGGCGCGGCGCGCGGGCGCCAGCTCCAGGGCGTCGAGCCCGGCGATCTGCCGGGCGTGGGTGTCAGCGGCCATCGGAGGCGACCTCCATCGCGGGGCACGGGGCAGGCGGGTCAGCGGCCATCGGGGGCGACCTCCATCGCGAGGGTCGGGACCGGTGGGTCAGCGGGCATCGGGGGCCGCCTCCCTGGGGACGCGGTTCGGCGCGGCGCCGTGACGCATGACCTCCTGGCGCAGCCGCTGGGTGATCTCGCCGGCCTGCTCGGCGACCTCGGCCGAGTCGGTACGGCGGGGCCGGGGCAGCGTGACCGGGAAGTCCTCGACGACCCGGCCGGGGCGGCTGGACAGCAGCACGACCCGGTCGCCGAGCCGGACGGCCTCGCGGACGTTGTGGGTGACGAACAGGACGGCGAGGTCGCGCTCGCGCCAGATGCGCTCCAGCTCGTCGTGGAGCAGGTCGCGGGTCATCGCGTCGAGCGCGCCGAACGGCTCGTCCATGAGCAGCACGTCGGCGTCCTGGGCGAGCGCCCGGGCCAGGGAGACGCGCTGCCGCATGCCGCCCGACAGCTCGTGGGGGCGCTTGCGGCCGAACCCGCCGAGGTGGACGATCTCCAGGTACTCCGCCGCCCGGTCGCGTCGCTCCCGCTTGCCGAGCCCCTTGGCGCGCAGCGCCATCTCGACGTTGGCCGAGACGGTCAGCCACGGGAACAGCGCCGGCTCCTGGAACATGAGCGCGATCCGCCGCCGGTCGACGTCGATGCGGCCGGCGGAGGGGGCGTCGAGCCCGGCGACCAGCGACAGCAGCGTGCTCTTGCCGCAGCCGGAGGCGCCGAGCAGGCAGACGAACTCGCCGGGCGCGACGTCGAGGGCGACGTTGTCCAGGGCCAGCAGGCTCGCCTTGCCCTGCCCGTACGTCTTGGAGACGGCCTGGAGGCGGACGGCGGGCTGCTGCCCGTCGGTCCGCCCGCCGGCCTGCTCCGTCAGCGGAGCGGTCATGACACCTCCGTCACTTGTCCGGGAGTCATTGGTCCGGGAGTCACTTGTCCGAGATGGGCGACTGGCCCTTGGCGGCCAGGACCTCGTTGAGGATCTTGAGGTCGTAGATGCCGTTCAGGTCGACCTGGTCCAGCAGGCCCACCTTGGTGGCGTGCTCGGCGCTGGTGACCAGCGACGAGGCGATCGGGTCGTTGGTGAACGTGATGTTCTTGAACGCGTTGTCGAGCACCTCGGGCTTGAGCGCCTTGCCGGTCAGCTTCTGCAGGGCGGCGTTGGCGGTCTGAGCGGAGCCGGCCGGGTCGGACTTGATCAGGTCGTTGGCCTCGACGTGCGCCTCGATGAGCTTGCGGACCGTGTCGGGGTGCTCCTTGAGGAACTCCTGCCGGACGATCAGGTGGGTGATGACGAACTGCTTGTTCGGCCACAGGTCGCGCTCGTCGACGAGGACCTTGCCGCCGCTCTCCTTGATGAGGCGGCTGGCGAACGGCTCGGGCACCCAGGCGCCGTCGATGTCGCCGGTGGCGAACGTCTGGATGGTCTGCGAGTTCTCCTGCGGGACGATGTGGACGTCGCCGCCGCCCTTGGTGTCGGCCTTCAGGCCCTTCTCGGTCAGCCAGTAGCGCAGGGCGACGTCCTGGGTGTTGCCGAGCTGCGGCGTGGCGATCTTCTTGCCCTTGAGCTGCTCGGGCGTGGTGATGCCGGGTTTGACGACGAGGAACACGCCACCGGAGGCCGCGCCCGCGACGATGTTGATGGCCTTGCCCTTGGACTTGGACCAGGCGTTGATGGCCGGGTTGGGGCCGACGTAGGTGGCGTCGACGGCGCCGGAGAAGACGGCCTCGATCGCGGCCGGGCCGGCGTTGAACGTGCTGGTCTTGAGCGTGGTGCCGCTGCCGAGGTGCT
Source organism: Nonomuraea roseoviolacea subsp. carminata (assembly GCF_024172185.1). Lineage (GTDB taxonomy): Bacteria > Actinomycetota > Actinomycetes > Streptosporangiales > Streptosporangiaceae > Nonomuraea > Nonomuraea roseoviolacea. Next base: position 4,184,018 of record NZ_JAMZEC010000001.1, on the reverse strand, counting down.
TGGCGTACAGGCCCTTCTCGACGCCGACGAGGGCGGTGGCGTGCGTGATGTTCGGGAAGAACCCGAGCCGCACCTCGGCCGGTGCGGCGCCCGCCTTGGTGTCGCCGCCGCCGGACCCGCCGCAGGCCGCGGTCAAGGTCGTGAGTGCCAGAGCCGCCACGGCGGCCACCACCCCGCGAAGCCCGCGTGCGTTCATTGGTTCTCCCTATTCCCCACTTATTTAGTAGATATAACCTGTTTATAGGGGCAGGGAAGCATGGCGTCAAGCCGGGAGTCCCAGCTATTCGGGTGATCTCAGAGGTGCTTCAGCAGCAGCAGCGCGATGTCGTCCGTACGCTGCTGGACGTCGAGCGCGTGGTCGATGAGCGTCTGCGCGACCATGGCCAGCGGACGGCCGGAGCAGCGGGTGAGGCGGCGGCCCAGGGCCTCCATGCCCTCGCCGATGTCGATGCCCGGTGCCTCGATCAGGCCGTCGGTGTAGAGGGCCAGCATGGACCCGGGCGGCAGCGCCAGCTCCGTCGTCAGGTAGTCGGCGTCCGGGTCCAGCCCCAGCAGCAGCCCCGCGGGCAGGTCCGCGATCTCCGCGGGCGCGCCGGGCCGCAGCAGCAGGGGCGGCAGGTGGCCGGCGCTGGCCAGGCACGCGACGTGCCGCTCCAGGTCCAGGTTGACGTACAGGCAGCTCGTGAACAGGTCGGGCGCGAGGTCGATGAGCAGCCGGTTGGTGTGGAAGAGGACCTCGCCGGGGCTCGCGCCCGCGGTCGCGTGGGCGTGGATGGCGGTGCGGACCTGCCCCATGAGCGCGGCGGCGGTCATGTCGTGGCCCTGGACGTCGCCGATGACGGCGGCGGCCGTGCTCTCGTCCAGCCTGATGAGGTCGTAGAAGTCGCCGCCGATGTCCATGCCGCGGGTGGCGGGCAGGTACCGCGCGGCCACGTCCAGGCGGGGCATGCTGGGCAGCTCGCTCGGCAACAGGCTCGCCTGGAGGGCCTCGGCCAGGTGGTGCTTGACGTCGTAGAGCCGGGCGCGCTCCAGGGCCTGGGCGACGAGCCCGGCCAGGGAGGTGAGCGTGGCCCGCTCGTCGGCGGTGAAGACGTGCGGGCGCTCGTAGGCGAGGACGACCGTGCCGATGGGGCGGTCGGAGGCGATGAGCGGGAGCACCGCCCAGGCGGCCATGCCGGGCTGGGGCACCGCGTCGCGGTGCCGGCCCGCCAGCTCCTGCCAGCTTCCGAAGAACTCGGCCTCGCCGGTGATCATGACGTGCTGGCTCGCGGTGTGCGCCGTGAGCGGCAGGCCGTCGAAGTGGTCGATGACCTCCGGCTCGTAGTTGCGGGAGCCGACCACCAGCATCCGGCCGTTCTCGGCGAGCAGGATGGCCATGCTCTGGGCGTCGCAGACCACCATGACCTGCTCGGCGACGAGGTCCACGACGTCCTGGACGGTGACGGCACGGGTGAGGGTGGTCGCGAGGTGCACCAGGTTGTAGAGCGTGTCGGCCCGGATCGGCCTGATGAGGTGCGCGGTCTCCCCCGGCGCCTGCCGGCGGGCCGGTCCCGGGACGGGGACGATCCGGACGCTGATGCCCGACGGGTCGGAGTGCAGCTCGAAGGCCAGCCGCTCGCCGCGCGGGTTGCAGGCGGTGAACGCGGTGACCTGGTTGCTGAGCGCCGCGGCCCGGTAGTTGTCCTCGAAGACCGGGTCGCGCAGCCACGGCAGCACCTCCCAGGGCCGGGCCCCGACCAGCTCGGAGAGCTTGCCGCCGAGCAGGTCGGCGGCCGTCTGCGTCATGAACGTGACGCGGCCGTCCATGTCGAGCGCGCAGCACCCCTCGGGCAGCCGGTTGACGTAGTCGAGCGCGGCCCGGGCCTCCTCGGGGTCCGCATCGACGCCGCGGCCGACGGTGAGGAGGCGGGGCCGCTCGCCGGGCACGACCGGGTGCCCGGTCTCGGCCGCCCGCCGCAGCAGGACGGCCATCCGGCGGCAGTCGAGGTCGATGACGTCCCGCTCCTGTCGGCTGAGCTCGGGGGCGTGCGGCGCGGGCCACAACAGGACGAGCACGCCCCAGTCGTGCTCGTCGGTTCGGATGGGCGCGGCGGCCGTCGAGAAGGGATACGGCAGGGTGAGGGCGGCGTCCGGGTAGTGCCGGGCCATCTCCTCCTGATCGGGCACCCACACCAGGCGCCCCTCGCGCACCGCGGCCGGGCCGGGGACCCTGCCGTCCAGGCGGAGCCTGGACCACTGGCTGGCGATGGGGGTGGGGAGTCCGATCGTCGACTCCATGCGCAGGGTGTCGCCCTCGGGCGAGAGGAGGTAGAGGGCGCCCATGTGCGCCCCGGTGCCGCCCACGGCGTGGGCCAGCAGCTCGTCCAGTCCCGGAGCGTCGTCGTCTTCGGGGCCGAAGATGGTGGTGGCCTGGTCGTGCATGGGCGGCCCCTCACTCTCGGGGTGAGTCTGTACCCGGAAGAACGCTAGTACCCGAAAAATGCCTCTAAAGGACAATATGCCCGAGTTGCTGTGATCGGCGCCACCCGGGGCCCGCTTACCCGAGTCCGACGGATCGGCGATTACCCTGCGGACTGTGCACACGCAGCCCGCCCCCACCGGCCTTCCCGTGCTGTCCCGGCGGCTCATCGGAGCCGAGCTCCTCGTCGTGTTCTCCGTGTCGCTGGGCGCCAGCGGCCTGGTGGCGCTCGTCCGGCTGGTGGGCGCGCTCACCGCCCCGAGCGGGCTCAAGAGCCAGCACGCCGTGCTCACCCCCACGCTCGCGCCCGGCCGCCCCTGGCTGGACCTGACGCTCCAGCTCGTGAACATCGCCATCACGGTAGCGCCCGTCGCGCTCGTCGCCTACCTGCTGGTCCGCTCCGGAGAGTCGCTGCGCACGATCGGCGTGGACGGGCGGGAGCCGGGCCGCGACCTCGGCCGCGGCGCCGCCCTCGCGGCCGTGATCGGCGGGACGGGGCTGGCGTTCTACCTCGCCGTGTACGCCGCGGGGGTCAACCTCCAGGTGGTGGCCGGGGCGCTGCCCGACGAGTGGTGGCGGGTGCCGGTGCTGGTGCTCGCCGCGGCGCAGAACGGCGTGCTGGAGGAGGTGCTCGTCGCCGGCTATCTGCTGCACCGGCTGGACCAGGCGGGCTGGAGCCCCTGGCGGGCGGTGGCGGTCTCGTCGCTGCTGCGCGGCTCGTACCACCTGTACCAGGGGTTCGGCGGGTTCGTCGGCAACGTGGTGATGGGGCTGGTGTTCGGCCGCCTCTACCAACGGTGGGGCCGGGCGATGCCGCTGGTCGTGGCGCACACGCTGATCGACGCCGTGGCCTTCGTGGGGTACGCGGTGCTGCACGGCAAGGTGAGCTGGCTCCCCTGACCCGGTAGGAGAGGCCAAAAGGCAAGGTCCCTCCATGGGGGCGCTTCGCGCCTTTCGAGTCGGGACAGTCTCCCAAGGGGGGCTCCCGCCCCCCCTTCGACCCCCGTTGACCACACGTCTGGACACGGGACGAAAGCCTGACCGTGGCTGACTACCGTGCCTCGCCGCTCAGCAGAGCGGTCCACACATCAGGGGCCTGACGCAGCGGCCACCGGTACGTCTCCCTCATCCTCAAGCTGGAGCAGGAGGCGCGTAGAGACGTGCGTCCGGAGACCCTCGTCCGCCGTACGCTGCGGCATTCTCCTCGATACGACATCGATACGCCGACACGCCTGTGAGGTCTGCCAGACCCTGTTGCGTCAAGCCTCGGCGCTTGCGGACGCCGCGAATGCGTTCGCCCCATCGTGGCCACGCACCCCCACAGTAAGCGCCCATGACCGGCGAAAGGTTTTCTCAGGGCTTGAGGCTTGCGGGCCCGTCGGCCCAGCATGATCGCCACCGGGCGACGGGAAACTTTCCGGGACCGGTTCAACGACAGGCTTGAAACCATGAGCGCTGGTGACCACGAACAGCCTGATAGGACGCCTTCCGGCAAGACGTGCGGCGAATCCGCACTCGGCGGAGATCGCGTCGGCCCGCACCCGACGACGGAGGTGACCGCGTGAACGTCGCCCCGTCTCCCGACCCGCCGTCCTGGCGGGAACTGCTCGGCGCAGAACACCTCGGTGCGGCGACCGTGCTGGCCGGCGGGGTACTCGTGGCCGCGATCAACATCTACCTCGCGGCGAGCCTGCTGCCGACCGCGGTGTCCGATCTCGGCGGCGCGAGCTTCTACGCGTGGAACATGACCCTCTACCTGGTCGCCATGGTGATCGCGACGATGCTCACCGGTCGGCTGCTGTCCCGATGGGGGAACGTCCGGGCCTACCTTCTGGCCTACGCCACGTTCACGGCAGGCTCCGTGGCCTGCGCGTTGAGCCCGTCGATGGTCGTGCTGCTGCTCTCCCGCGGCGTCCAGGGGCTCGGCGCCGGACTGCTGTCCGGGCTGGGGTTCGCCGTCGTCCGGTCGGCGCTGCCGCCCCGGCTCTGGACGCGCGGTGCGGCGCTGATGTCGGCGATGTACGGCGTGGGCAACTTCGCCGGCCCGGCGCTCGGCGGCCTGTTCGCCCAGTTGGGCGTCTGGCGCCTGGCGTTCGCGGCAATGGCGGCGCTGGCGGCCGTCTGCGGCGCGATGGTGCCCCGCGTCATGCCGCCTGGCGAGCGCAGCGACGCGCGCCCGCCGATCCCCGCCGTGTCGCTGCTGCTGGTCATGGCGACCGCGGGTGCCGTGAGCGTGGCGGGAGTGCTGCCGGGCACGCTCGCGAAGGTCGCGGCCGTCGCGGGGTCGTTGCTGCCGGCGGTCGGGTTCGTCATGCATGAGCGGCGAAGCGAACTGCGGGTCTTCCCGCGCGCGACGTACCGGAGGGGGTCGTCACTGAAGTGGGTCTACCTGACGCTGGGGCTGCTGTCCTTCGGCGTCGCCGTCGAGTCGTTCCTGCCGTTGTTCGGTCAGCGGCTGGCCGGGTTACCCCCGCTGGTGGCGGGGTTCTTCGCCGCGGCGATCTCGCTGGGGTGGTCACTCACCCAGATCGGCAGCTCTTCGGTAAGCGGGGAACGCCGGGTGCGGCGGTTGTGCGTGCTCGGCCCGATGGTGCTGGCTCTCGGTCTGCTCGTGCAGGGGCTCCTGCAGCGCGCGGACACGCCGATCTGGCTGGTGGCCGTCTGGGTGCCGGTGCTGCTGGTCGCGGGGTCGGGCATCGGTCTGGCGTATCCGCACCTTTCGGTGGCGGCGATGTCCAGCACCCGCGACCCGGAGGAAGGACAGCGGGCCGCCGCGGCGATCGCTGCGGTGACGAGCCTGTCGATCGCGTTCGGGACGGCGGTCGCGGGAGTTCTGCTCAACCTGGGTGGTGAATCGATACTCGCCTCGGCACGGTATGTGCTGTTCGGACTGCCGATCATCTGCGCGGTCGGTGCCCTGACCGCACGAGCGGCGAATCGCACCAGCCGGACGGAGCAGACCGGCCAAGCCCCACTCCCTCGGAGCTCGTGACCATCGGAACCGGCGCGCAGGCTCCGGCGTCGACGCGGGATCGTGTCGACGCCGGACCGCCGCGGGTCGCCCGGGCAGGCGCCGGCGCCATGACCTCGCGGGCGTTCCCCGCTGTCCCGCCAGCCGCGCTGGTCGTGTCCGTCACCCCGGTGGCGGCGGGGAGCCGGTCACCCTTGTGCGGGGTCCTGGTGCGAGGTGGCGGTGGTGCGGACCTCGAAGTCGTGCCGGGCCTGGTTCATGAGGGTGGACAGGTGCGCCCCCGCGCCCAGGTCACGCATCATCGTGGTCCGCGCCTCCGCCGCGGCCTGCTCCGCCGCGTGGACCGCCGCCAGCACCGCGTCGCCGAGTGTCACACCGTCGTGCCGCCGCTTGCTCAGCCCGCTGATGTCGAGCGCCAGCAGGTTTCCCGAGGCGCCCACGGTCGCCACGATCCCGCCCTGGTCGACCTTGCCGGTGAACTCCCGCCTGGCCCACTGCTCCACCGCCGCCCCGACCTCCGCCAGAGTCGCCGATCGCTGCTCCAGGCGCTCCAACTGCTCTGTGAGGATCCGCAATCTGTCCGTCTCATCCAAGCCCGCCCTCCCGCAGAATCGCGTCGAGGTGCAGCGTGGACGGATCGTCCTCCTGGGCGGGCTGCGGCCGGCCACCGTTCAGCCTGTCCAGGATCTCCCGCAGACCTTCGGCCGCGGACTCGCGCGCCGCTCCGATCGCGTCCAGCAGGGCCTGGCTCAGCGCCACATGGTCGAGGTCGCGCATCGCCCGAGGGTCGATGCGCACCTGCAGGAGCTGCGCCGAGCCCGACACCGTGGCCACCACCCAGCCGGCGCCGTCGGTACCCGTCACCCTGCGCTCGTCCAGCTCGCTCCTGCCGCCCGCGAACGCGTCGGCCACGCGCTCGATCTCACCCAACAACCGTGGGAGGTCCTCCTCCTTGCCTCCGTTCGTCATCGGTGCTCCTTGGTGACCGGCACCCAGAGGTTGGCGTCGTAGCCCACCGGCTTCAGGTGCAGTTTGCCGTCACCCACGGAGAAGAGCCCTCGGAGTTCGAAGACCTTGTGGCCGAGGGTTTCGAGCTTGAGGTCGAGCGCCTTCATCTTGCCGGCGAACTCCTTCATCAGGTCCAGGAGCAGCTTGAGGAACCCGGTGGCGGCGGCCCCCAGGGCGATCTTGCCCGGCACGGTCGCCCTGAACGGCAGGAGCACGGTGAAGACCGTGCCGGCCTCCAGCAGCAGCCCGACGAGCTTCATGTCGTAGTCCATGACGTCCCAGGCCAGGCTGGTCAGGGTGCTGCTTATCTCCGTGGCGACGCGGCCGAGCTCGTCGAACATGCCGATCAGCTCGAATCTGAGATACCGCTGGACCGTTTCGGAGCCGTGCCCCATCCAGTACGGCGCGACCTCGCTGAAGTAAGTGATCCACACGTCCCAGGCGCTGAGCTTGAGATCACCCAATATTTCGTTCCACTTGCTCCGGTCCTGAAAGAACCCTCTGGGGTCGGCCGCGTTCCTGATGGCGGCGACGACCATCGCACCGCCTGCCACGAGGAGGCCGGCCCCGGCCAGCCCGGTGAAGACCGGCCGTTTGTTCTCCCCGACCAGGGCCATCACTCTCTTGAAGAACCTCGGATCCACCTCGACCTGGGCAGCCGTGGCCTGCTCGGCTGCCCGCCGGGCCGCCTCCTCGGCTGCCCGCCTCTTCATATGACCTTGTACCAGGGCGAGACTGGAAGCACGCTGGCTCATCTGGGCCGTCCTTCACCGCTTGATCTGATCGACGGCTTTTTCGGCGGCCTCGTCGGCGTCACGGTAGTTCTTCGCCATGGTGACGAGCTTCGGCCCGTCGTCCTCGAGCACGCGCTGCAGGGTTCCCGCGGCTTCGACCCATTCCTCGACGTAGCCGTTGAACCTGTTGAGAAAGGGATGGACGACGGCGGGGACGTCGAACCAGCCGTCTCCGATCGTGGGGACCTCGGCCTTGATCCTGCCGATGTTCGTCGCGGCCTCCAGCATCACGTCGGCGAATGACATGATCTTGTCGGTCCGCGCCTCGTAGCCGTCCTTGTCATCCGGGGCAGGCTCGACGGGCCGGGGCGGGGTGGGAACGTGGTCGTCCCGCCCGGGCCAAAGAGGGCCGTGAGAGCGGCCCAGCCTGTCCTCCGGCAGGCACGGGCGAATCCGGCACGGGGGATCGTGTGGGCACTGAGACGGGTCGAGCAGTTGCCGATCGACGCCACCACTGGTGCCGAAGACGGGGAGTTTCATGGACGAATCCCTCCGGGTTCGTTGAAAGGGGGGTGCCAGGACAGGTGATCCCTCCTCGTGGACGGCCGCCGGCGGGACGACCTCGAAGGCGTCCACAGTTCTTGACATATACGGACACCCACTTGCTCGCGTTTCGTCTTCACCCGCACGACGGGGCGGACACGGCGAAGGTGACGACTCTCGCGAGAGATGCTCCGTGAGGTCGGCGACCGAGCCCGTTCCGTCGCCTCCATGACCCGGCGCGCGGCGGAAATGTGACAGCGGGCAACTCGCCCCCGCTCTGCGCCGTGATCGTCCCCGCTTAGGATGGGAGCATGCTTTGACGCCTGCCCGACACTCGGGCGCCTCCGCGATCTCCTTCGTTCATCGCACCTGACCTTGAGCTGACGAAGGAGAGTCTTCCGTGACCAAGTCGATCTCCATCGACGTACCGGACGCGTTCGCCGCGTCCTATGGCGCACACGGCGCCGAGGCACGCGCATGGGTCGCCGGGTTGCCCCGGTTGGGCGGCGAGTTCCTGGAGCGCTGGGGGTTGCGGCCTGACGGCCGGCCCGCGTACGGCATGGCTTCGCTGGTCCTGCCCGTGCTCCAGGCCGACGGGACGCCCGCCGTCCTGAAGTTGCAGCAGCTCCGGGAGGAGACCGCCGGTACGGCCACCGGCCTGCGGGCGTGGGACGGCGACGGGATCGTGCGCCTGCTCGATCATGACGAGAGCAGCGCCACGCAGTTGCTGGAGCGGCTGGACGCGGCCCGGCCCCTGTCCTCGATCCCCGACGACACCGTGGCGCTGCAGGTCCTGGCGGAGCTGATGGCGCGGCTGACGTCGGTGGCCGCCCCGCGGGGGGTGCGGCGGCTTGCCGACATCGCCGCCGCCATGCTCGACGAGGTCGAGCGGGCGGTGCCGGCGCTGCGCGACCCCGATGAGCAGCGGCTGGTGCGCACCTGTGCGGCCGCCGTGGCCGAACTGGTCGGCGAACCCGGCGACCGTCTGCTGCACTGGGATCTGCACTACGACAACGTTCTCGCCGGAGAACGGGAACCCTGGCTGGCGATCGATCCCGAGCCGCTGGCCGGCGACCCGGGGTTCGAGTTGCTGCCGGCACTGGACAACCGGTGGGACGAGGTGGAGGCCACCGGCGACGTGCCCGGCGCGGTGCTCCGGCGCTTCGACCTGCTGACGGAGGCTCTCGGCCTGGACCGGGAGCGGGCGACCGGCTGGACGCTCGGCCGCGTGCTGCAGAACGCCCTGTGGGACATCGAGGACGGCAAGGCGACACTGGAGCCTGCCCAGGTCGCCATCGCCACGGCCCTGCTGCGCCGTCGGTGAGTGCCCGTCCGGCCGAGAGCGCGCCGCCGTCGGTGACTGCCTGTCCGGCCGAGAGCGCGTCGCCGTCGGTGACTGCCCGTCCGGCCGGGAGCGCGCCGCCGTCGATGAGTGCCCGTCCGGCCGAGAGCGCGTCGTCAGGCCCGCCTCGGCTACGGCGTTCGCGGGCCAATCGGCGGCCTGCTGTCGTCACCTGAGCAGCAGGTCCCGTACCTCCGCCAGCAGATCGACCTGCGCCCGCCAGTCGCTCCCCGCCACCCCGATGACCGCGTGACCCGCCCCGGCCTCCCGGTAGGCGTTCAGTCTCTCGGCGGCCTCCTCGGGGTGGCCGGTGAGCGGGATGTCGATGACGTCCTCCAGCGGCCGGCCGTAAGCTCCGCTGATGCCGGCCGCGAGCCGCTCCCGCGACGGGACACCCGCCCCGCTCCCCAGAGCGGCGCTGCCCCCGATCGCGATGACCGGAAGGGGCCGCCCATGTCCGGCGGCCAGCTCCGCCAGCCGGGCCCGCCCCTCGGCGACCTCCCGAGGCGGGATCAGGGAGGGGAACCACCCGTCGCCCAGCCGCGCGGCCCGCCGGATGGCCGCCTCCGACGCGTTGCCGACCCACACGGGCGGCATGTCGGCGGCAGGGGCCAGCGTGACCGCCGGCTGCCCCGGCTCGTCACGCAGCCGGGTCTCCTCGCCCGCGAGGAGCTCGGGCAGCAGTTCCAGCGCGGTGTCCGTACGGCTGCCGCGCCGCCGGTAATCCACCCCGGCGGCCGCCCACTGCCACGGCCCGCCCCCGGAACCGACGCCCAGAATCAGCCGGTTGCCGGACACGTACTGCAGGGTCGCGATCTGCTTGGCCGCCCAGACCAGTGGCCGGATCGCCGGCACGAACACACTGGCGCCGATCCTGATCGTCGAGGTGGCCGCGGCGGCGGTGGCCAGCGCGATCGGCGCGTCCAGTGTCGGCCCGCCGACGGCCAGGTGATCACCGTGCCAGACGCCGTCCAGCCCCGCGTCCTCCGCGTGGCGGGCGGCCTCTCGCAGGTCGATGCCGTTCTCACGCTGCGCGCCGACCCCGGGCAGGATGACGCCGATCTCGAAGCTCTTCATGAACCCGACTGTGCAACCTCACGTCAGCTTGAGGTCAATTCCGTGCGGGTGCGCCGGACGTAGCCCCTCCGGGGTGAGGCCGGCGAGGAGGTCATGACCATGCCCCACCGCGGCGCGGCGGTGGGGCATGGTCGCGTCGGGGCGGGTCAGCAGCAGCCGGTCCCGGAAGCCGCCGGCGCGTTCCGCCCGTCGGCCTGCTCGGCGGCCGGGCCGCAGGCGCACGGCGCGGCCGGGCCGGCGGTGGCGGTGGCGGTGGCGGTGGCCGCGGCGGACTTGCCGAGGGTGTCGGCGTCGGCCTTGACCACGTAGACCTCCCAGGGCTCGGCGCCGGGGCCGCGCACCCACACCTTGTCCTGGAGGGCGTAGCAGCAGGAGGTGTCGTTCTCGGCGAAGGTGACCAGGCCGGCCTGCTCCAGCCGTTCGGCGGCGGCCGTGACGTCGCCGGTGGAGGAGACCTCGACGCCGAGGTGGTCCATGACGGTCTCCTGGCCCTGCTCGCCTTCCAGGAGCACGAGCTTGAGCGGGGGCTCGGCGATGGCGAAGTTGGCGTAGCCGGGGCGGCGCTTGGCCGGCTCGACGCCGAACAGCTTGGCGTAGAAGGCGATCGAGCCTTCCAGGTCGCCGACGCGCAGGGCGAGTTGGACGCGGGACATGGCGATCTCCCATCGCAGAATTCCTTGTATCGACAGGCGTCGATATAGGGGAGGTTGCCATTCCGATTAGGCGACTGTCAATATAGACAAATGTCGAAGCAGATGCTGCCGGTGTTCCCCGCCGGTGAGGGGTGCTGCGCGCCGATGGTGCGCGAACCGCTGGCCGGCGACGACGCGGCCGAGCTGGCGCGGATGTTCAAGGCGCTCTCGGACCCCGTCCGGTTGCGGCTGCTGTCCCTGATCGCCTCGCACGAGGGCGGTGAGGCGTGCGTGTGCGACCTGACCGGCCCGTTCGACGTGTCCCAGCCGACGATCTCCCACCATCTGAAGGTGCTGCGGGAAGCCGGGCTGGTCAGCTCCGAGCGACGCGGGACGTGGGTGTACTACCGGGTGATCCCGGCGGCGTTGAACCGGCTGTCCGGCCTGCTCCAGGCGCCTGTGCGGGCGTCCGTCCCCGCGGGCGCGGGCGGATGAGCCTACCGCTGGGGCGGCGCATGGCCGCCGAGGCGGTCGGCACCGCGCTCCTGGTCGCCGTCGTGGTCGGCTCCGGCATCCAGGCCGAACGGCTCAGCCCGGACGGCGGCGTGGCCCTGCTGGCCAACTCGCTGGCCACGGTGCTCGGCCTGGGCGTGCTGATCGCCTTGCTGGGCCCGGTCTCGGGAGCCCACTTCAACCCGGTCGTCTCCCTGGCCGCCTGGTGGCAGGAACGAGGCGAGCCTGGGCGACCGGCGCTGCGGGAGGTGGCCGCGTACGCGGGCGCGCAGATCGGCGGCGCGGTGGCCGGAGCCGCGCTCGCAAATGCGATGTTCGAGCTGCCGCTGGTGGACTGGTCGGCTCACACCCGCTTCGCCGGCCATCTGTGGCTGGCCGAAGCGGTGGCCACCGCGGGGCTGGTGCTGCTCGTCCTCGGCCTGACCCGTACGCGCCGCTCCCACCTCTCCGCCCCGGCGGTCGCTGCCTACATCGGCGCCGCCTACTGGTTCACCTCCTCCACCAGCTTCGCCAATCCCGCCGTCACCATCGGCCGAGCCTTCACCGACACCTACGCGGGCATCGCTCCCGCCTCGGTCGGCCCGTTCGTCGCCGCCCAGTTGGTGGGCGGCATCGTGGGTGTGGGACTGGTGGAGATCCTGTTCCCCGCCTCCCAGGCCGCACCCGGACCCGTGGCCCGTCCTGCCACGGCTCATCCTGTCGCCGAACCGGAAAGGTCACGCTCATGAGCGCCCGCGTTCCGTCCGTGCTGTTCGTCTGCGTGCACAACGCGGGCCGCTCCCAGATGGCCGCCGCGTTCCTCGCCAACCTGGGCAGGGGCCGCGTCCAGGCCCGCTCCGCCGGTTCCGCCCCCGCCGACCAGGTGAACCCCGCCGTGGTCGAGGCCATGAAAGAGGTCGGCATCGACATCTCCGCCGAACTGCCCAAGGTGCTCACCACCGAGGCCGTCCAGGCCAGCGAGGTCGTCGTCACCATGGGGTGCGGCGACGCCTGCCCGATCTTCCCCGGCAAGCGCTATGAGGACTGGAAGCTCGACGACCCCGCGGGACAAGGCATCGGCGCCGTGCGCCCCATCCGCGACGAGATCGAGACCCGCGTCCGCGCCCTGATCCGCGAACTCCTCCCCGACGCCGAGGTGTCGGCATGACCAGCGCCGCCATCCGGATCGCCGCCATGACGCCCGAACACGCCGCGCAGGTCCTGGCCATCTACCAGCTCGGCATCGACCAGGGTCACGCCACCTTCGAGACCGAGGCCCCCACGTGGGCGGGGTTCGACGCGGTCAAGCTCCCCGCGCACCGTCACGTCGCCCTCGACGAGGACGGGCGGGTTCTCGGCTGGGTCGCGGCCACCGCGGTCTCCGACCGATGCGCCTACGCGGGCGTCGTGGAGCACTCCGTCTACGTCCATCCCGACGCCCAGGGCCGCGGCGTCGGCTCCGCCCTGCTCGGCGCCCTGATCGCCTCCACCGAGGCGGCCGGGATCTGGACCGTCCAGTCCGGGATCTTCCCCGAGAACGCCGCCAGCCTCGCCCTGCACGCCCGCGCCGGCTTCCGCGTCGTCGGCACCCGCGAGCGGATCGGCCGCCATCACGACGTCTGGCGCGACGTCGTCCTCGTCGAACGCCGCAGCCCCCGCATCTCCTGACGGGACCGCCGATCAGGTGATCAGCATCAGCCCGGCTTCGCAGATCGTCCACCCGGCCCGCCGTCCGACCGACGGGCGGGCCGGTGATCCCGATTGACGGTTACGAATGCCGCCCGGCCGGGGTGTCGGGAAGTTGCCCGACCACCCGGCCCTGGGAGTCCAGGACCTTGATCATCGGATTGTCGGCGCCATCGATCTCCAGCACGATCCTCGGGCGTCCTCGCGAGTCGCTGAGCACGAGGAAGGCCCCTTCCACGGTGCTGCAGCCGAGCTGGACGCGAGGCGGCACGGCGGGCACCTGGCCGATCGGGAGCGCTGGATCAGGCATGTGCTTCATCTCCAGCATCGCCGCGCCGTGGACGCCCTCCCAGCGGGTGGCCATCGTGATCGCCTGCGCGTTGGTGTAGTCGAGGGAGAGACTCGCCCCGACGGAGGAGGCGACGATTCCTCCTTTCTCGTTGCCGTCCCCGTCATTGAAGATCAGGTAGGTGCCGTCCGGCCCCTGGCGTTGGTCGGCGGGGTACGTCTTACCCCCCGTTATCACCGGAGGTTTGCTCGAGCTCGCGAGGAAACGCTGCCGGCCTCGGCGGTCCACCACCCGGAACGACTCCCGGGCCTGCTCGCCGGAGGACTCCGCTCGGGCGGGGCCGCCGCTCGCCAGCACGGCCACGCCGCTCGCCACCAGCGCGGCCGCACTTCCGATCGCAGCGCGCCGATCACACCGCTCCATCTGCCGCTTCCTTTCTCATCGAAGGGCAACCAGTGGATCATCTGGGCGCTGCCGTGTCCCTGCGGCGACCACGAAGATCACGGGTCGGGACAGCCTCCCTGTACTGGTAGGGCCACCCATACGTCGCCCGGCTTCGCCTCCTTCGTCCCCGGCTGGATCTTGTCCCGGCACGGGGAGCCGACGTTATGATGAGCCCATGCGTCTTTCGTCCTGTCTGAGCTGGTGGCGCTCCTCGTAGGAGCGGCCGCCTCTCAGGCATGAAGAAAAAGGGCCGTTCGGACGGACGGCCCTTTCGTGTTCCCCGGAGCAGGGGGGCGTGTCGTCCTGACGGCGACACCGACCCGACCCGACCCGCCAGGAGAACACCTCATGGACACCACCCTGCAGACCGCGGACTCCGAGGCCCTCACCCCCGACTCCGCCGACCCCCTCAAGACGTCCGCCGCGCACGCCCGCAGCGCCGTCCTGGAGGAGCTGATCCGCCAGGCCCCCGGGCAGTTCCGGGTGCTGACCGGCGACCGCCCCACCGGACGGCTGCATCTCGGCCACTACTTCGGCACCCTCCACAACCGGATACGTCTGCAGAACCTCGGCGTGGAGACGTTCGTGATCATCGCGGACTACCAGGTCCTGACCGACCGCGACATCGCCGACAACCTGACCGAGTACGTCGAGGAGCTGGTCCTGGACTACCTCGCCATCGGCGTGGACCCGGCACGCAGCACGATCTTCACGCACAGCGCCGTTCCCGCCCTCAACCAGCTCCTGCTGCCGTTCCTCAGCCTCGTCTCCGTCTCCGAGCTGAACCGCAACCCCACGGTCAAGGACGAGATCGCCCACTCGCGCCAGTCCGCCGTCAGCGGCCTGATGTTCACCTACCCCGTCCACCAGGCCGCCGACATCCTCTTCTGCAAGGCCAACCTCGTCCCGGTCGGCCAGGACCAGCTCCCCCATCTGGAGATCACCCGGACCGTCGCCCGCCGCTTCAACGACCGCTACGGCGACGGCGGCGCCGTGTTCCCCCGTCCCGACGCCCTGCTGTCGAGCGCGCCGCTGCTGCTCGGCATGGACGGCACCAAGATGAGCAAGAGCCGGGGCAACGCCATCACCCTGGCCGCCGACGCCGACGAGACGGCCCGGCTGATCAAGGGGGCGAAGACCGACTCCGAGCGTTTCATCACCTACGACCCGGCCACCCGGCCCGAGGTGTCCTCTCTCCTGCTCATGGCGGCCCTCTGCCAGGACCGCGCGCCCGAGCAGATCGCCGCCGAGATCGGCTCCGCGGGAGCCGCCGCGCTGAAGAGGACCGTGACCGAGGCGGTCAACGAGTGCCTGGCGCCGATCCGGGCCCGCCGGACCGAGTACGCGCGGGACCGCACCTACCTGCGCGGGGTTCTGCGCGAGGGCAACGAGCGGGCCAACGCCGTGGCCGATGCCACCCTCGCCGAGGTGCGTGCCGCCATGAACAGTCACTACTGACCGCTCCGGGCACCGCGACGCCGCGCGCTCCTACGGATTCCCCCGCGCGATTCGGCGTGACCCTTGCCATGGCCGGCACCCTCGCGGTCGGCGCCCTCGCCGCCGCCACCCCGGCCGGCGCCACGGCCACGGGCTGGAAGCCGTACCAGGGGTTTCCGGACGCTCACGCAATGCGTCAAGGTGGGGACGGCCAAGCTCGTCATGGAGAATTACAAGGAGTACGACTGCCGCTCGGACAGCCCGTACTACAGGCGCGTGAGCCCGATGTCGTCGCAGCCGGCGCGGCGATGTCAAGGGGGGCGGTGCGCCAGGAACAGGCCTTGGGGCCCCGAGCATCTCTCCCGAGGCCCTTCAGGTCCTCCTTGCCGATGCAGTCGAAGAGACCGAGCCGGGTCAGCCCAGTTGCTGGGCGTTCAGGCCGATGAGGCGTTCGTAGGCGGAGCTCTGGCCGGGATAGACGACCTGGATGTCGATGGGGAGGGCCGTCCCGGGATCGACGCTGTGTCCGCCGCGCTCGGGGGAGCCGAGCAGGACGGCACCGTCGGTGCCGTCGCGGAGGATCTCACCCCAGAAGGTGTCGATGAAGCTCTTGGACAGTGAGGTTCCCTCCGGCAGGCCACCGAACCCCACGGCCCATTTCATGACGCGGGTGTCCTCGGCGTGCATCGTGAGCCGGTAGGAGTAGAGGTGTCCCCCGCCTTCCGCCCAGTGGCCCCGCAGCTCCTGCTCGACCCGCAGGTTCCCCACGTAGCGGGACGCCAGCGCGGACTGGGCCTGGTCGTTCCAGGAGCCGTTCGGGCTCCCGGCCATGGGGATCGTCTGCAGATTCGCGATCGAGGTGCCCCGGTTCACCGGCAGTGAGTGCCCCTGCTGGTTGGCGGCCGAGAACAGCGTGTTGTCCTCGGTCGTGTTGTTGACGACGGCGCTCACCCCGTCACCGCTGTGGTCGAACCCGTACTCGGAGAAGTCGTTGACGTATACGCCCATGGGGATGGCCAGGATCTTGTCGCGTCCCGGGCCCTGGCCCGCGTTGAAGTTCGAGGCCCGGTAGAGACAGAAGTTGCCCTCGGGGCACGCCTCGGCT
This sequence comes from Nonomuraea roseoviolacea subsp. carminata, assembly GCF_024172185.1. Lineage (GTDB taxonomy): Bacteria > Actinomycetota > Actinomycetes > Streptosporangiales > Streptosporangiaceae > Nonomuraea > Nonomuraea roseoviolacea. The sequence continues at coordinate 4,167,800 of NZ_JAMZEC010000001.1, read as the reverse complement.
CCCTTGCCGTAGATCAGCTTCGCTTCCGTGTCGTCGCTCATGATGCTCCCGTACCGTTGAGGCCGGCGCGGCTGTCCCGGGAAGGGGTCGAACCGCGCCCGGCAGGCGGCGCAAGCAGCCGCCGGCTGTGATGTCTGTGGAAACCGTCCGCGCAGGAGACGCCCCTACCAGCGGAAACGTTTCGAGCCACAAGCGAGGTCCGCTTGGGGCCGCCGTGGTCGTTCAGCGAGTCCCTGTCGCAACTCCGCCGCCCACCACGATCGCGAAAGCCGCCGCGTCCCGGCGATGGGCGGAGATTCACCGAGGCGCGCTCAGAGCTCCATGTTGCGGATGGTGTAGGTCTCCGGGGTCGCGCGGTACTGGGCGCGCAGTCGCCTGCCGCTGGCCCCGTCGGAGGTGGAACGCTGCCCAGGAACTTCCACCGCTGGCTGGTGGAGCCCACAGCGCAGACGTACCCGTCGCTGGAGTCGAGCCAGTAGCCGTCGTAGGTGCCGTCGGCGATCTTCATGCGACAGCTCCAGCCGTCGCTCTCCTCCTGGCCGTCCACCGCATAGAAGTCCCGATAACTACTTAGAGTAGTGATACATGTTCGAAGAGTAGCTACCCAGGATCAGGACGAGCCGCACCCGAACCAGCCGGGCAAAGTAGAGCGTCTCCACAGGTGACCGGCGGCACCGGCTTCTCGCCCCGCTTCCCGAGCCCAGGCGTCAGGTCACTAGTCGGAGGGGACCGAGCACAGGGTCACCTCATTACGTCACCCAAGTCACAGACAGTAGGCCACGACGCAACTACCGTGAGATCCATGGGCAAGAAGGCTGACGACGACGAGCAGGAGCCCGCCATCTGCGGCACCTGCCTCGGCGCCCAGGGCGAGTGGATGGAGCTCAACGGAAAGAAGAACCAGGAGCGCACGTGGGTGCCCTGCACGTCATGCGACGGGACAGGGCGTCGGTGAGCGGCCTTGTCTGACCGGATCGCCTGCCCCGAATGCGAGGGACGCAAGGGCCTGCGGATCGGCGATCTGTTTCTGAGCTGCCAGTTCTGCGGCGGACTCGGCTGGGTGGGCGACACCAACGAGCCCGCCGAGCGGTCCGGGACACCGCCGGCCGGCCCTTCGCCGGTGTGGCAGCACAGGGTCTGGTCGGACCCGTACGTCGCCTCGCAACTCGACTGCCGGTACTGCCTGGGCAGCCGCCACCTCACCAGCATCGACGAGGAGGCCGGCACCATGAGGACGATCTCCTGCGTCTGCGCCCCGTCTCCTTAGGCCCCCACCTGCACCACAGGTCAGGCAGGCCGCGCGGGCGGCCTCCGTGCGCCAACGCACGATCCCCCCAGCGTCGGGCAAGATCTACGAACGCCCATATTCCTTGATCGGCAAGCACTACCGTGTGGCCATCCGCACGGCGCCGCACGCACTTGGCGCCATCAAGGAAGGACGATGTCTTGCGACAGAAAACCGCACGAGCTCGTACGGCGATGCGTGGTATGCGGAAGAAGATGCCCTGGATCGGCGCAGCAGCACTGGCATCCGGAATGGTGTTGGTCTCACCGGCCGCCGCGAATGCCGACGTGGATCCCACCGCAGGCCATGTCGGCGTGGCCGGAAAAACGCTGACCATCGACGGAAGTTACGGGGGCAACCGCATCACCATTGCCCCGGCCGCCTACGGCCGGGTGCGCATCACCGATGAGAACTACCCGCTGGTGCCGGGCGGCGACTGCATCGCCGTCACCGATCACGAAGTCGAATGCGGGCTGAGCGGCACTCCCACAGGGCTGGACGTGGACGGGCACGCGGGCGCCGATACGATCATCAACCTGTTACCCACGAGCAACAAGACGTCAGCCCGCCTCTACGGCGGCTCCGGGAACGACGTCATCTACGGCGGCCCCGGCGTGCAGTGGATCAATGGCGGCCTCAGCCCGGACGACCTGCGCGCGAACCAGGGAAAGCCGGAGAACGGCAACGACCAGCTCTTCGGCGGGTGCGCGCAGCAATGCGCGGACGGTGACGACCTCCTGGAGGGCTCGGACGGCAACGACAGCCTTTCCGGCGGCCCGGGCAACGACGACCTGCGAGGCGAGAACGGTGTCGACACATACGCCGGCGGCAGCGGTGAGGACGTCGTGAGTTACGCGGACAAGGGGGTGCAGGTCCAGGCGTCTCTGAATGGCGTCGCCGACGACGGCATCGCCGGCGAACAGGAGAACATCCCGGACGATGTGGAAGACATTTACGGTGGCTGGTCCGCCGACATCATCGTCGGCAACGACGCGGACAACACCCTGAACGGCGGCCCCGGCAGCGGGGGCGACGTCATATACGGCCATGGCGGCAACGACTGGCTCTACGGTGGCGCCGGCGCGGACAAACTCTACGGCGACTACAACAATTCCGACCTGACATACGGGAACGACTATTTGTACGGCGGGGCGGACGGCGATCTACTCGTGGGCGACAGAGGCGCCGACCACGCCCGCGAATACGACTACGACTCGGGCACCGACACCTGCCAGTCAATGGAGTTCGAGGATTACACCAAATGCGAGACCGTGCTGCCCTGGCCATAACCGGGTGGCCGATGAGCGGTTCATCGCGCGAAGACGAGCCCGCATCGAGGTGGTGCTCGGCGGGTAGCGGGCCGCGTCGGTTCAGGTGCTCGTGAATGGCGGCGGCCCTCGCGGTGTCGAGCCCGGCTGCCGGCCCCCGGACAGATCGTCTCCGGGATGGCAGCCGGGCGATCCAAGCCCGAGAACAGGGGCACTCTGTTACGTCACCCGAGTCACAGACCGTCAGCGTCGGCCCTTCGTCGGCGTGGGCAGCACGACGTCTGGTCGGACCCGCCACGGTGCTCTGCCGCGCCGCTTGCTCGGTCGCCTGGTCGAGGTAGGGCTGACTGGTTGGCTCCCCTCGCGGCATGTCAATGTTGGTGAGAAGCAAGAGCGTTCGTCGTCGCGGTGCCGTCGATTCCCCCGGCGATGACTTCACCGCCACGAGCAGGCAGCTGATCTACGTCCGGTTCAAGCCGGCTTCCAGGTGTGCCAGTGCCGTATCGATCTCGGCAGGACCGTCCAGGCCGGGATCCTGTGCCCACTGCATCCAGATCATGGCCACGATCCCGAAGACCGCGCCGATCGCGTCGCGTACGCGCGGGTCTTCAGGAGCGCAGTTGGCCTTGTCCGCCACGAGCTGACGGACCTCTGCGATCAAGCCGGGACTCCTGCGCACGTTGGCGGCCAGTAGTTCCGGCACGGTGGCCGCGAACACCTCCCGGTCGTGTCCGGCGGTGATCTCCTCCGGCGACAGGGCAGCGAAGGCCGCGCGGAACGCGCCCCGCAGCAGGGGAACCGGGGCGCCTGGCGGCTGAGCGGCCAACGCCTCGGTGAGAGGCGGGAAGCGGTCAAGGACGACCAGATGCTCCTTGGTGGGGAAATAGCGGAAGAGGGTGGCCGGAGAGACCTCGGCGGCCTCGGCGATCATCTGGGTGGTGGTGGCGTGGTAGCCCTGCTCACGAAAGAGCCTGAACGCCTCACGAAGGATCGCCTCCCGTGTCCTGGCCTTCTTGCGTTCGCGCAGCCCGTCTTCTCCCATAGGGAAACTCTACTGAGCCAATAGAGAGAGCTCACTGTCTAATGACAGTGTACTCTCAAAATCGTTCGAGGTGCGATCGGGTGGACACACCCTCAGGTCCGCACGCGCATCCAACCCCTTCGAAGCGCGGAGGCTCTTCATCATGGGCATCGACATCACCGGCCTGCATCACGTGGGCCACATCGTGCACGACATGAGCCAGGCCATGGACTGCTATCGTCGGCTTGGTTTCACCGTGGCGGCGCCCGCCTACCCCCTGCTGCCGCGTGTCGCCGGAGGAGTCGCCGAGCCGTTCGGCGTGGCCAACGCGCACGTGCAGTTCCCGCGCAACTTCATCGAGTTGGTGGCCGTGATCGACGACCCCGGCCGCATGCCCGGCGAGGCCCGCCCGACCCCGCTGCAGGTGCCCGACGACAGGCTGCCCGGACTGCTGGCGGCCATCGGCGCCACCACCGCCAACATCGCGTCGTTCCTGCAGCGGTTCCAGGGCCTGCACATCATGATCGCCGATACACCGGACATCGACGGCATCGCCGCGAGACTGACCGCAGCCGACATCGACCATGCCGGTGTGCACGCCGTGCGGCGCCCCGTCGAGACCCACACCGGCACCACGATGGAACCGGTCCGCTACCTGGAGATCTCCGCACCCGGCCTGCCCGCCGGGCGCGTGCCGGAAGGCAGGATCGGATTCGCCGAGAGCGCCCCGGCCCCACTGCGCGGCAACCAGCCGCATACCGTCCACCCCAACGGCGCGACCGGGCTCGTCGAATGTGTCCTGTGCGTCGCCGACGAGGCGCTCCCTGCACTGACGCAGCGTTATGCCACTTACTTCGGGCAGGCGCGCGACGGCCGACCGCACAGCTTCGATCGCGCGAACGTCACCGTCGTCACCGCCTCGACGCTCGGCGACCTGCTACCCGGTGAACGGCCTGCGGCCCTGCCGGCGTTCGTCGCCTGCACGGTGTCGGTACGCGACATCGCCGCCACGCGACAGTTCCTGCACGACAACGACGTCCATGTGAGCCCAACCGGCCGCGAAGAGATCTTCGTCCCCGCCAAGGCCGCGTTGGGCACCGCGATCATCTTCCGCCAGGAGGAGTGAGGGCTCGTCTCGGGGATGACGCTCGGGTAAACCAAGCCCTCGGCTCAAGGTGGCCAAGCGGCCTCGGGGTGCTCGAGGGGCGGAGCCCCTCGACCGGGGTTTGGGGCGAAGCCCCGATCAGACACAGCCTGTGCCGAAAGGCGCGAAGCGCCCCACCGGCGAAGACCATGCCTGTGAAAGCCGGGGCGTGGGGGCCGCGCCCCCACGTCAGGCGCCGATCGCGTGGATGACGGCCCGGTCGAGGCCGTGCCGGGCCCCGTCGCGGAAGGCGGTGGTGAAGTCGCGGTCGCCCAGCACCTGCCGCGACTGCTCCACGCACCGCTCGTGCCACGTCGCGTGGTACCACAGCCGGGTCGGCGAGGAGTCGACCGCCTGCCACAGGGCGTGCGCCGCCCCGAGCACCCAGGCCGCCCGCGCGTGTTCGCCGCCGGCGCAGGCGATCCACGCCAGGACCTCCAGGCACTGGGTGAGGCACCAGCGGTCGTTGATCTGCGCGGTGAACGCGGCGGCCTCGCGCACCAGCGACTCCGCCCGCTCCCGGTCGTCCAGGCTCCAGGCGGCGATGCCGAGCGAGAGCTGGGCGTAGCCGCGCGACAGGGCCGCCCGCCGCGCCTCGCACAGCGCCAGCAGCTCCTCCCCGAGCGCGGCGGCCCGCTCGGGGGCGTGGACGGAGCCGTAGGTGGCCGCGAAGTACAGGTCCAGTGCCACGCCGGCCGTGTCGTCCACGGCCCGGTGCAGGGCGATCGACTCCTCCAGCAGCTCCAGCCCCCGGCGGGCGTCGCCGGCCACGTACGCGGCGATCCCCGCGATGCGCACGACGTACGGCAGGAGGCGCTCGTCGCCGGTGTCCGCCGCGAACGCCTGGCTCTCCGCCAGCCGGGGCATGGCCGAGGCGACATCGCCCTGCCGCAGGGCGAGCATGCTGTCCACCCAGAGCGCCGTGGCGCGCGCGGCGCAGGGCTCCGGGGAGCGCTCCAGGCTGCGCTCCAGCCAGTAGCGGCCCTCGGTCAGCGAGCCGGAGGGCAGGCTGAACGACCACATCGTCCCGGCGGTCTCCAGCGCGGCGGCCCCCATGCCGGGCTCGCTCAGGGCCAGCTCCAGGGCGGCGCGCACGTTCGGCTGCTCGCGCTGGAGCAGCCGGTAGCGGTCGAGCTGCTCGGGGACGAGCTCGTCCACCCGGTTGCCGCCGACGAGGGCGTGGTAGTGGCGGACGTAGCGGCGGCGCATGGCCCGGTCCTCGTCCGGCTGGAGCCGCTCGCCGCCGTACGCGCGGATGCACTCCAGCATCCGGTACCGCATGCCGTCGTCGCAGCGCTCGCCGACCAGGACGGACTTGTCCACCAGGCCGGCGATCAGGTCGAACACCTCGGCGGCGATGCCGTCGCCCCCGCAGACCGCCTCGGCGGTGTCCAGGTCCACGCCGCCCGGGAACAGCGACAGCCGGGCCCACAGCCGCTGCTCGGCCGGCGAGCACAGCCGGTAGCTCCAGTCCATGGTGGCGCGCAGCGTGCGGTGGCGCGGGAGCGTCACGGCGCGACCGGGGGCGGGGACCTCCAGGAAGTCGTCCAGCTCGCGCATCAGCCCGTCGAGCCGCAGCGTGCGCAGCCGCACGGCGGCCAGCTCGATGGCCAGCGGGATCCCTTCGAGGCGCTGGGCCAGCCGCGCCACGGACTCGGCGTTGCGGGCGTCGACCGCGAAGCCCGGCCACACGCTGGCCGCGCGGTCGGCGAACAGCCGCACCGAGTCGTGGCGGGCGATCTCGCGCGGGGGGCCGGCGGGGTCGGGCACCGCCAGCGACGGCACCGCGAGCACCTGCTCGCCGTACACGCCGAGGATCTGCCGGCTGGTGACCAGGATCCGGACGCGGGGCGCGCCGCGCAGGATCCGGTCCACGAGGCGGGCGCAGTCCTGCAGCAGGTGCTCGCAGTTGTCGAGGACGAGCAGCATGCGCTTGTCCGACAGGTAGTCGACGAGCAGCGCCATCGCGTCGGGCCCCTCGTCGCGCAGGCCCATGCCGGCCGCGACGGTGGGCACCAGCAGGTCGCCGGTCTCCAGCAGGCTCAGCTCGATCACGTGAACGCCGTCCTTGTACGCGCCGCGCAGGCCGTCGGCGATGCGCAGCGCCAGGCGGGTCTTGCCCACCCCGCCCGTGCCGGTCAGCGTCAGCAGCCGCCCCCGGGACAGGATCTTGCGGGCCGCGGCCAGCTCCCTCCTGCGGCCGACGAAGCTCGACGCCTCCCTCGACGCCTCCTTGGCGGGATCGGACCGTGTCTGGTCACCGTCCGCCACCGGTCTCACGGCGCGCCTCCCGGTCCGGGCTCGTCCTCGGGGTGTTCCTGGCGGCCGACCCAGGACGCGATCTGCACGCGCGAGCTGAAGCCGAGCTTGCTGAGGATGTTCTCGACGTGCCCCTCGGCGGTGCGCTGGGCGATGACCAGCGCGCCCGCGATGGCCTTGTTGCTCATGCCGCGCGCGACCAGCCGGGCGATCTCCATCTCCCGCTGGGTCAGCGGCGAGGACCCGCCGCGCCGCTCGTCGCCGCGCCTGGCGTCACGCAGCGCGTACGCGACGACCTCGCCGGAGCTCATCGCCTTGCCCTTGCGGAAGGCCGTCTCGAACGCCCGGTCGCCGACGGCGGCCCGCGCCGCCGCCTCGCATGCCTCGTGGTAGGCCGACAGGCTGCCGAACAGCGGCCCGCCGAACCCCCGCCGGATCTCCTCCAGCCCGCCGAGCAGCGTCGCGGCCCGCCGCCCGTCGCCCTCCCCGGCGGCCATCCAGGCCAGGGCCTCGGCGCACAGCGCGATGCCGAGGGGGTCCTTGAACGGCTCCTTGAGCCTGATGGCCGCGCGCTCCATCTCCACCGCGCGCCGCGTGTCGCCCTGTTTCCACACCTCGATGCCGTACGTCCACAGCGTGTACGACCGGAACCAGCGTTCCTCGCGGGTCTCGCACAGGCGCAGGCAGTCCTCGAAGCTCTCGACCGCCTCGGCGGCGCGGCCGAGCAGCGACAGGGTGGTCCCGAGGTAGATGAGGGCGTTGGCCACGAGCATGTCGTCGCCGGTGGCGCGCCCGTAGTCCAGCGCCGCGCCGAGCAGCCGCTCGGCCTCGGGCAGGTCGCTCTGGAGCAGCGCGGCCAGCCCCTCGACGTACGCGGCACCCCCTTCGGCGGTGTCGTCGCCGAGCGTGCGGGCGAGTTCGCGGTACTCCTTCAGCAGGCCGGCGGACACGGCGAAGTCGCTCTGCAGCACGGCGATGCGCGCGTTGACGCCGAGCGCCCACAGCCGGCCCGGCACCGGGGCGGGGTCGGCGGCGAGCAGGTCGTCGAGCCAGCGGCGCGCCTCGCGCGGCGCGTCGGCGGCGATCCAGTAGAAGCGCAGCGCCGCCGCCAGGATCACGCCCTCCTGGGCCTCGCCGGGCGTGGACAGGCAGTGGTCCAGGGCGGAGCGGAGGTTGTCGTGCTCCAGGCGCATGCGCTCGTACCAGCTCACCTGGGCGGGGGTGAACCACTCGTGGTGCATCCGGGTCGCCAGGTCCACGTACCAGGCGCGGTGGCGGCGGCGCAGCTCGGCCTCCTCGCCGGACTCGCGCAGCCGGTCGCGGCCGTACTGGCGGATGGTCTCCATCAGCCGGAAGCGCACCATCGGGCCGTGCTCCTCGCGCACCAGGATGGACTTGTCGACCAGGCCGATGATCACATCGACGATCTCCTCGGGGGCGAGGCCGTCGCCGGAGCAGACGTGCTCGGCCGCCTCCAGGTCGACGCTGCCGGAGAAGACCGACAGCCGGGCCCAGAGCAGTTGTTCCTTGTCGGTGCACAGGGCGTGGCTGTAGTCGATGAGCGCTCTGAGGGTCTGCTGGCGTGGCAGGCGCGCCCGGGAGCCCGTGGTGAGGAGCCGGAAGCGGTCCTCCAGCCGGGCGAGGAGCTGGTCGGCGGAGATGACGCGCAGCCGCACGGCGGCCAGCTCGATGGCCAGCGGGATGCCGTCCAGGCTCCGGCAGATCCGCGCCACGGTCTCGCGGTTGTCGTCGGTGATCTCGAATTCGGGCACGACGGCCTGGGCCCGCTCGGCGAACAGCCGCATCGCGTCGAACCGCTCGGCCGGCTCGCCGCCGGGGCGCGTGCCGTTCGTCCTGGGAACCGGCAGGGCGGGCACCACCATGGTCTGCTCGCCCGCGGCGCCGAGCGCCTGCCGGCTGGTGGCCAGGATGCGCAGGCCGGGCGCCGCGCGCACGAGCGTCGCGGCGAGGACGGCGCAGTCGTGACGCAGGTGCTCGCAGTTGTCCAGCACCATGAGCGTCTGCCGCCCGCGCAGGTGGTCGGTGAGGACCTCCATGGGCTCGCGGGAGGAGTGGTCCACGATGCGCAGGCTCTCGATCATCGCCTGGGCCAGCACCCCGGGGCTCTCCAGGGCGGCCAGCTCGACCAGGCAGACCCCGTCGCGGAAGGCGCGCTGCACCTCGGCGGCGACGCGCAGGGCGAGCCGGCTCTTGCCGACGCCGCCCACGCCGACGAGCGTCACCAGCCGGGAGCCGGCCAGCAGTCGCTTGACCTCGGCGATGTCGTGCCGGCGGCCCACGAAGCTGGTCAGCTCGGCCGGCAGTCCGGTGGCGCTCCAGCTGTCAGTTCCCCGTGACGTCATGACTGCTCCACGACCCGATGACCGGTCCCCTCCTCGTCGTCGCCGGCCGTCAACCTCAGCGTACGCCTCTCCCGGAGCCGCCTCCCGGGGTCGCCGCAGGTCAGAGCCACGACAAAGATTCGATCTTGCGCATCGCCGACGGGTTGGTACCGTCGTGGTCAGGAGCGGTCAGGATCGCCGGTCACCCGGGGGGACACATGACGGACACCTCGCTGATGCCGCTGCACATGCGCCGCGACGGCTTCGCCCCCGTCCCCGAGCTGGGGGCGCTGCGCGACGAGGAGGGCGTCCGGCGGGTCATGACCCCGTTCGGCGTGGAGGCGTGGCTGGTCACCCGCCACGCCGACGTCCGCGCGGTCCTCGGCGACGCCGAGCGCTTCCCGCTGGCCCAGATCGGCCTGGCCCGGCTGCCCGGCGCGCCGCCGGTCAGCGACGAGGAGCTGGCCGTGCTGCGGGCGGGCAACCTGCTGGCCCACGACCCTCCGGAGCACACGCGGCTGCGGCGGCTGCTGACCCCCGAGTTCACGCTGCGCCGGATGCGCCGCCTGGAGCCGCGCGTCACGCGCATCGTCGAGGACCACCTCGACGCGATGGAGAAGGCCGGTCCGCCGGCCGACCTGGTGCAGGCGTTCGCGCTGCCGATCCCGTCGCTGGTGATCTGCGAGCTGCTGGGCGTCCCGTACGACGACCGCGAGGGCTTCCAGCACCGCACCAGCCGGATGCTCGACGTGTCGGTGCCCGTCGAGCAGCGCGTGAAGCTGCAGATCGAGTCGCGCGCCTACATGTCGGGGCTGGTCGAGCGGGTGATGGCCGACCCCGGCGAGGAGCTGCTGGGCATGCTGGTGCGCGAGCACGGCGACGAGCTGACGCCGGCCGAGCTGGCCGGCATCGGCAGCCTGCTGCTGTTCGCCGGCCACGAGACCACCTCGAACATGCTGTCGCTCGGCACGCTGGCCCTGCTGCGCCACCCCGACCAGCTCCGGCTGCTGCGGGAGGAGCCCGAGCGGGCCGACGCCGCGGTGGAGGAACTGCTGCGCTGGCTCAGCATCGTCCACTCCGGCACCAGCAAGGTGGCCGCCGCCGACACCGAGATCGCCGGGCGGACGATCCGGGCGGGCGAGCTGGTCATCTGCGCGCTGCCGGCCGCCAACCGCGACCCGGGCCTGCTGCCCGACCCCGACGCGCTGGACATCACGCGGGGCGCGCCGGGCCACGTGGGCTTCGGGCACGGCGTCCATCACTGCCTGGGCGCGCCGCTGGCCCGCATGGAGATGCGGATCGCGTTCCCGGCGCTGCTGCGCAGGTTCCCGGAGCTGCGCCTGGCCGAGCCGGGGCCGTCCTTCCGCTCCTTCCACCTCGTCCACGGCCTGACCGCGCTGCCCGTCACCTGGTGAGCGGGGCCGCTACGGCTCGGTGACCTCGGCGACGTCCACCCGGTGGTGCCGGTCGCGCAGCCGCTGGATCGCCTCTTCCGGCGCGCGCGAGTCGACCACGATGATGTCGAACGCCTCCAGCGGGGCGACGCGGTGCAGGGCCACCCGGTCGAGCTTGGTGTGGTCCACCGCGAGGACGCAGCGCGTGCCGGAGGCGAGCATGGCCCGCTTGACCAGCACGATCTCCTGCTCCTGGTGGAAGGCGTGCCGGTCGGACACGGCGGAGGTGGAGACCACGACGGTGTCGGTGTTCATCGCCTCGACCGCGTCGACGCAGGCCACCCCGAGGAACGAGTCGTGCGTCGGGTAGTACTCGCCGCCGAGCGCCATGAGCCGGATGCCGGGCACGGGCGCGAGGAGCCGGATCGCCTCCAGGAAGTTGGTCACCACGGTCAGCGGGGTGACCTCGCCCAGATGCCGGGCGACGGCCAGCGCGGTGGTGGAGTCGTCGAACATGACGGAGCTGCCCGGCTCGATCAGCCCGACCACGTGCCGGGCGATCGCCTCCTTCTCCGCCGTCTGGGCGGTCTTGCGGTAGGCGATGTTGCTCTCGAACACGCTGGACGCCTGCGCGCTGGCCCCGCCGCGGAACTTGCGCACCATGCCCTGGCTCTCCAGCAGGTCCAGGTCGCGGTGGACGGTCATCACGCTGACCTCGAAGATCTCGGCGAGCTCCGTCATCGAGACGGAGCCCTGGCGCATGACGTGCTCGGCCATCGCCTGGCGCCTGCTGGCCCCACCGGCCGCGCGTGGACGCGACTTCACTGCTGGCGCTCCCATGTCTGGATGTCGATGTCTGGATGCTCGTACCGTGAATGGACATGCCGCGTACGGCCGAGTTCGTTACGGGGACTCAATCTCTCACACCCTTGACACCTCGGGGAGTGGCTCATAGTCTCCACGCAACATCACAAGTTCACACTCTTTAGCGTTAGATTTAACGCTCCTCCCAGGATGTTGTCAGACTCGCCTCACATCTTGGACCCTCCCGATTAAAACGTTCGCATAACAGCCCACACCCCCCGCCCGCGTGGGACCTGCACGGAGGAGACCCCCATGACCGACCTACGCGAAGCCAGGATGAGCCGCGTCCAGTTCTTCCGCATGATGGGCGGGCTGGCCGCGGCCGCCGCGGCCAGCGCCGCCTGCTCCACCAAGCCGCAGACCACCACCGCGCAGGGCCAGCCGGCCGCCACACAGCTCAAGTTCGTCGGCGTCGCCGACCAGAAGGCCGCGATGGACGAGCTGGTCGCCGCCTACAAGCAGGTCAAGCCCGCCGTCTCCCTCACCACCACCTTCGCCCCCACCGACCAGGTGCAGACCTCGGTGCGCACGCAGCTCGGCGCCGGCAACGCCCCCGACCTGCACGTCGTCTACCCGGGTGACGGCAGCGCCATGTCGATGAGCCAGATCGCCAAGGCCGGGCTGCTCGCCGACCTGTCCGACCAGGCGTGGACCCAGACCATCCCGACCGGGTTCAAGCCGGCCTTCCAGAGCGACGGCAAGACCTACATGTACTCGGCGGGCTCGTCGGTCATCGGCGCCGTCTACAACACCAAGGCGTTCCAGAAGGCCGGCATCGACGCGCCGCCCACCACGTGGACCGAGTTCCTCGCCGTGTGCGACAAGCTGAAGAAGGCCGGGATCACCCCGATCGCGCTCGGCGCCCAGACGCCCTGGGTCACCCAGCTCATCACGTACGCGCTCGTCCCCTCCACCGTGTACGCCAAGGACCCGACCTTCGACGACAAGCAGCGCGCCGGGCAGACCAGCTTCGCCCAGTCGGGCTGGCGCCAGGCCATGGAGATGTACCTGGAGCTGCAGAAGCGCGGCTTCTTCAACGACAACCCCAACGGCACCACCTTCGAGCAGCAGACCTCCATGGTGGCCACCGGCAAGGCCGGCATGGCGATCCAGGTCTCGGCCGTGCTGCCCGACTTCCGCAAGTCGGCCACCAGCCCCTCCGACCTGTCGATGTTCCCCGTGCCCGGCGCGGACTCCGCCGACCAGGTGTGGATCCCCGCCGGCGTGGTCGTCGGCCTCGGCGCCTCGGCCAAGGGCAAGAACGTGGCCGAGGCCAAGGCGTTCATCGACTTCCTCGGCAAGCAGGAGAGCATCAACCGCTGGGCCAAGGCCATCTCCGCCATCCCGCTCACCCAGGACTCCAGCTCCACCATCGACCCGGCCGTGCAGTCGTTCCTGCCGTTCACCAAGGACCGCGCCGTCCCGTTCATGGACCAGCGCTGGCCGAACGCCGAGGTGCAGCCCGTGCACTTCGCGGTGATCCAGGAGCTGCTCGCCGGAAAGATCAAGATTGACGACGCCCTGAAGAAGATGGACGAGGCATACGCCAAGTGACCGCGAACATCGCCCGCGGGAGCCTTCCCTCCACGGCCCGCAAGCCGTGGAGGAGGTTCAGCTCCCTCTCCCCGTCGTGGGTCTTCGCCCTGCCCGCCCTGCTCGTCTACGCCGCGGTCGTGCTCTACCCGAGCCTGGCCGGCATGGTCTACGCCTTCACCGACTGGAGCGGCATCGGCGCGGACAAGTCGTTCGTCGGGCTGGCCAACCTCACGGCCATGTTCCACGACGAGCAGGCCATGGGCTCGATCGGCAACACGCTGCTGCTGACCGTGACGATCGTCGCCGTGCAGAACGGCGTGGGCCTGCTGCTCGCGCTCGGCGTGCACGTGAGGCTGAGGAGCCGCGCCGTCCTGCGGGTGGTGTTCTTCGCCCCGGTGGTGGTCAGCCCCGTCATGGTGGCCTTCCTGTGGAAGTACATCTACAACCCCGACCCGGCCGCCGGGCTCAACGGCCTGCTCGGCACCCACGTCGACTGGCTCGGCGACCCGTCGATCGCGCTGTGGTCGATCGCGGGCACCGTGGTGTGGCAGTACGCGGGCTACTCGATGGTCATCTTCCTGGCGGGGCTGGAGGGGATCCCGCCGGAGCTGCACGAGGCGGCCATGATCGACGGGGCCGGGACGTGGCAGCGGTTCCGGTACGTCACCTGGCCGCTGCTCGCGCCGTCGCTGACCATCAACCTGATGCTGTCCACGATCGGCGGGCTCAAGCTGTTCGACCAGGTCTTCGCGGCCACGAACGGCGGCCCCGGGTACGCCACCGAGACGCTCTCGACGGTCCTGTACAAGCAGGCGTTCGTCTTCGGCAAGTTCGGCTACAGCACGGCGATCGCGCTGGTGCTGGCGCTGTTCGTGGCGGCCGTGTCGATGGTGCAGCTCTACTATCTCCGCAACCGTGAGGTGGCCCAGTGAAGCGGACGTTCCTGCTGGAGATCGTCATGGTCGCCGTGGCCGTGGCGTTCCTCTTCCCGGTGTACGCGCTGATCACGCTGTCGTTGAAGGACCCGGCGCAGATCGCGCACAGCCCGCTCTCGCTGCCCGCGCCGCCCACGCTGGACAACTTCGGCAAGGCGTGGACGGCCGCCGCGCTCGGCCCGTCGCTGGTCAACAGCACGGTGATCACCGTGGTCAGCCTGGTCGCGCTGGTGGCGCTCGGCTCGTTCGCGGCCTACTACCTGGCCCGCGCCAAGAGCCGCATGGGCTACGGGCTGTACATCCTGTTCCTGCTCGGCATCGTGCTGCCGTTCCAGCTCGGCATGATCCCGCTCTACCAGCTCGTGTCCGACCTCGGGCTCATCGGCTCACACACCGGGATGATCGTCTTCTACACGGGGATCCAGCTCCCGTTCACCGTGTTCCTCTACACGGGCTTCATCCGGGCCCTGCCGCGCGACTACGCCAGCGCCGCGCAGATCGACGGCGCCTCGCACTTCACCGCGTTCACCAAGGTGGTCTTCCCGCTGCTGCGGCCCATCACGGGCACGGTGCTGATCCTCAACGCCGTGTTCATCTGGAACGACTTCTTCACCCCGCTGCTGTACCTCGGCGGGTCGGGCTTCGAGACGATCCCGGTGAGCGTCTTCGCGTTCGTCGGCCAGTACGTCTCCGACCACGGCCTGGTCTTCGCCGGCCTGGTGCTCGGGGCGTTGCCGGTCGTCGTCGCGTTCCTGCTGCTGCAGCGCTACGTCATCAAGGGCTTCGCCAGCGGTCTCAAGGGATGAGCGGGCGTCCGGTCCCGCCTTCCCACCCGTGGTGACCAGCGCATAAGCTCGAAGGAACGGCTCGGGCGTAACCCGGTGGCCCGGCCGGCGGGGCTTTCATGATGCTGGCGATGAACGACACCAGGCGGCAGCAGTGTGTCCGGCTGCCCGCGGAGGTGACCAGCTTCGTTGGGCGTCGGCACGAGGTGGCCGAGGTCAAGCGACTGCTGTCCGCGTCACGCGCGGTCACGCTCACCGGCGTGGGCGGGGTCGGCAAGACCCGGCTGGCACTGCGGGTGGGGCTCGACATGGCGCGCGACTTCCGCGGCGGCGTGTGGTTCGTCGAGCTGGGCGCGCTGGAGAGCCCCGACATGCTGGCCCAGGTCGTGATCGAGGCGCTGGAGATCCGCCAGCAGAACGCCCGCTCCCCGCTGCGGGTGCTCACCGACTTCCTGGCCGACAAGAACGCCCTGATCATCCTGGACAACTGCGAGCACCTGGTCCGCGAGAGCGCCGTCCTGGCCGAGGCGCTGCTGCGCGCCGCGCCCGACCTGCGCATCCTGGCCACCAGCCGCGAGGCGCTGGGGTTCGTGGGCGAGCGGATCCTGCCGGTGCCGACGCTGCCCATGCCCGGGTCCGACGGCGCGGAGCTGCCCATCGAGTCGCTGGCCCGCACCGACGCCGTGCGCCTGTTCACCGAGCGGGCCATGGCCGTCCTGCCGTCGTTCCAGCTCACCGAGGACAACCGCGACATCGTCCTGCAGATCTGCCACCGGCTCGACGGCCTGCCGCTCGGCATCGAGCTGGCCGCCGTCCGGCTGCGCGCCCTGTCGCTGCGCCAGCTCCTGGACCGCCTGGACGACCGGTTCCGGCTGCTCACCGCCGGCTCCCCGGCCGAGCCGCCGCGCCACCAGACGCTGCGGGCGCTCATCGACTGGAGCTACGCGCTGTGCTCCGAGAAGGAGCGGCTGCTGTGGGCGCGCGCGTCGGTCTTCGCGGGCGGGCTCGACCTGGAGGGCGCCGAGGCCGTCTGCTCCGGCGACGGCATCGACCGCGAGGAGGTGCTCGACCTCGTCTGCGCGCTGGTCTCCAAGTCCATCCTGATCAGGGAAGAGCACGGCTCGCGGGTCCGCTACCGGCTGCTGGAGATCATCCGTCAGTACGGCCTCGAACGGCTCGCCGACCACGGGGAGCAGGGCGAGCTGCAACGGCGTCACCGCGACTACTACCGGGAGCTGGCCGCCGAGGCGCGGGACCACCTCTTCGGGCCCTCGCAGGTCGCCTGGTTCACCCGGCTGCGCCACGAGCACGCCAACCTGCACAGCGCCCTCGAACGCTGCCTGTGCGACCCCGACGAGGCCGGAGCCTGCCTGGAGATGGCCACCGACCTGCTCTACCACTGGATCACCGGCTACTACCTGGGCGAGGGCCGCCGCTGGCTCGACCGCGCGCTCGCCGCCGGCGCGGGCACCCCGGAGACGCGGGCGCGGGCGCTGTGGGCGGGAAGCTGGCTGGCCATCATCCAGGCCGACGTCCCGGCCGCGGCGGAGATGCTCAAGGAGAGCCAGAGCCTGGGCGAGCGGCTCGGGCTGGAGGACGTCCTCGGGTACGTCGCCCTCTACTCCGGGATGATCGCCATGTGCGAGGGTGACACCGACGGCGCCATCGAGCTGTACGAGCACGCCCTGGCCCGGCACCGCGCCCTGGGCGACCCGGTCGGCACCACGCTGGCCCTCATCCGGCTCTCGCTGGCCCACTCCTTCCGCGGCGACTCCGGCCGGGCCATCGCGATGGGCGACGAGTGCCTCGCCGTGGCCGACGCGCACGGGGAGGGCTGGCACAAGGCGTACATGATGATGGCACTCGGCGTGGACGTCTGGCGGCAGGGCGACCTGGCGCGGGCCGCCGCGCTGGAGGCGGAGAGCCTGACCTTCAACCGCGCGCTCGGCGACCCGCTCGGCGTGGGGGTCAACCTGGAGGTGCTGGCCTGGATCGCGACCACCGAGCGCGACCACCGGCGGGCGGCGCGGCTGTACGGCATCCTGCGGACCATCTGGCAGATGATCGGCGCGCCGCTGTCCGGCTTCGGGCATCTGGCCCGCTACCACGAGCAGTGCGAGCGCCTCACCCGGGAGGCGCTCGGCCGTTCCGCCTTCGAGACGGCCTTCGAGGAGGGCGTCCGGCTCTCCTTCGACGAGGCGCTCGACTACGCGCTCCAGAGGGACGAGCGCGTCGGCGAGCGCTCCACCGGCGGCGGCGGTGAGCGCCCGGCGGCCAAGGGGACCGGACCGCTCACCCGGAGGGAGACGGAGATCGCCCGGCTCGTCGCCCAGGGGCTGACCAACAAGGAGATCGCCACCACGCTGGTGATCTCCCAGCGCACCGCCGAGAGTCACATCGAGCACATCATGGGCAAGCTCGGCTTCCACTCGCGGGCCCAGGTGGCGGTCTGGGTCAACGAGCACGACGGCTGACGCGGCCCCGTGGGGCCGCGGGCGGTCAGTACGGGAGGCGGCGGCCGGACGGGGTCCGCAGGTCCAGGCCGGACTGGCCGGGGCTCGGCTTCTTGGACTTGCGGATCTGGATCCTGCGCACGGGCTGCGTGTCCTTTCGTCAGCAGCCGCCTCAGGCGGCCGTTCCACAGCAGACGGGGCCGATGGAGATGCTTGTGCCGTCCGGCAGCAACTCGCCCGTGTCATCGAAGATCACTACGCCGTTGCAGAGGAGGCCCCACCCCTGCTCGGGGTGGAAGGCCACCAGGCGGGCGGCGTCGTGGCACGGGGCGTCCGCCGGTGGACACGGCGGCTGGTGCTGGCACATGGCTCGTCCCTCTCTGCTTCTTCTCGGGTCGGCTGAGCCCATGTCTAAGCACCCAGACTGCCCGGCGCAGGGAAACAGAACGACGGGATAAATCCCTAATTCGGTACCTAGGCGTCCGTACGTAGGTAGTGAGAGGTCAGGAAACGGCCAAGAGCCGGACCACGCGGAACTCCCCCGCGGGGACCGTGAGCTCGCCGTCCACCGGCCGGCCGCCGGGCAGCGCGACGCCCGTGGCCGGGACCACCGCCGCGGCCTCCGTGTGGTTGATCGCGAACAGGTACGACCGGCCGTCGGGGTGCGCCCGCCGGACGAGCTCGACCCCGGGGTGGTTTGTGGTGGCCAGGCCGGCGTCCGCGCAGACCTCGGCCACCACGCGCCCCAGGAGGTCGCCGTCGGGCAGCGTGGTCAGGTAGTGGGCGGTGCCGTCGCCCCAGGCGTTGCGGGTCCAGGCCGGCTCGCCGCCGGCGTAGGTGTCGAGGACCTTGGCCGTGGTGGCGTGCGCCAGCTCGCTCCACACCGTGCCCGTGCCGCCGCCCGCGACGGTCACCGGCTCCCCGGGCGCGAGCGGGAAGAACTCCTCGACCGTCACCCCGAGCAGGTCGCGGAACGCGCCCGGGTAGCCGCCCAGCCGCACCCGGTCGTGCTCGTCCACGATCCCGCTGTACGGCGCGACGAGCACGGTGCCGCCGGCCGCGACGAACCGTTCGACGTTGGCCGCCCCCGCGTCGCTGATCAGGTAGAGGGCGGGGACGACGACCAGCCGGTACCGGGACAGGTCGCCCTCGGGGTGGGCGACGTCGCAGGTGACGCCCGCCTTCCAGAGCGCGCCGTACCACTGGCGGATGATCTCGACCGGGTCGCGGTGCGTGGTCGGCTGGGCCGGGTGGTCCTCGGCCCAGATGCTGGCGTAGTCGAGCAGGATCGCCGCGTCGGCCGTGACCGTGCTGCCCTCGACCTCGGCCAGGTCCTTCAGCAGCGCGCCGAGGGCCTTGACCTCACGCCAGATCTTGGTGTCGGTGCCCGCGTGCGGGACCATCCCCGAGTGCCACTTCTCGGCCCCCGCACGGGAGGCCCGCCACTGGAAGAACATGATCGCGTCCGCTCCCCTGGCGAGGTGCTGGACGGAGTTGCGCAGCAGCTCGCCGGGGCGCTTGGCCGGGTTGTGGCCCTGCCAGTTGACGGCGCTGGTGGAGTGCTCCATCAGCAGCCACGGCCGGCCGCGGTTGAGCGAGCGGGCGAAGTCGGCGGAGAAGGCGAGGTGGATGTGGGGGTCCTCGCCGATGAGGTAGTGGTCCGAGGAGACGGGGTCCATCTCCGGGGCGTACGTCCAGTAGTCCATCTCCCAGTGCATCCCGGCCATGAGGTTGGTGGTGGCGGGGACGCCGGGGGTCAGGCGGGCGAGCAGGTCGCGCTCGGCCCGGTAGAGGTCGAGCACCGCGTCGGAGCAGAACCTGCGGTAGTCGAGCTGCTGGCCCGGGTTGGTGAAGGTGGGCGTCGCCCGGGGCGGCAGGATCTGCTCCCAGGCGCTGTAGCGCTGGGACCAGAACGCGGTGCCCCAGGCGTCGTTGAGGGCGTCGAGCGTGCCGTAGCGCTCGCGCAGCCAGACGCGGAAGGCGGCGGCGGAGGCGTCGCAGTAGCAGCGGACGTTGTGGCAGCCGTACTCGTTGTGGATGTGCCAGATGGCCAGCGCCGGGTGGTCGCGGTAGCGCAGCGCCACCTGCTCGGCGACGCGCAGCGCCCGCTCGCGGTAGATCGGCGAGCTGGGGCAGAAGCCCTGCCTGCTGCCGTGGGACATCCGGCGGCCGTCGGCGTCGACGGGCAGCGCCTCCGGGTACGTGTGCCCGAACCAGGGGGGCGGCGCGGCCGTCGGCGTGGCCAGGCACGCCTGCACGCCGTTCTCGGCCAGCAGGTCCATGACCTTGTCGAGCATGCCGAAGTCGAACCGGCCCTCCTCGGGCTCCAGGAACGACCACGAGAAGATGCCGACGCTGACCCGGTTGACCCCGGCCTCGCGCATGAGGGTGACGTCCTCGGCCCAGGTCTCCTCGGGCCACTGCTCAGGGTTCCAGTCGCCGCCGTAGACGATCAAAGGGTGCTCCTCGCGGGACGCGTTCGTGGGGACGCGGGGCCGCGCCAGGGGGTATTAAAACGTTCTTCTTCCGCCGCGACAAGGCACTTCCCTGGTCGGGTCCAGGCGACTTTGACCGATCGTTCCAGAAAGAGGTAGTGTCGCGGGCATGGCCAGGAGCAAGGAGTTCGACCCGGGCGCGGCGCTCGACGCGGCGCTGGAGCTGTTCTGGGAGCGCGGGTACGAGTCGACCTCGATGGCCGACCTGGTCGAACGGCTCGGCATCGGCCGGGCCAGCCTGTACGCGACATTCGGGGGCAAGCACGAGCTCTACATGAAGGCGCTGGAGCGCTTCACGGAGGTGCAGAACCCGTCGGCCGTCGAGCTGCTGTCCCAGCCCGGGCCGGCGCTTCCGGCCGTGCGGCGGCTCGTCGGGTCGTTCGCCCGGCAGTCGTCCTCCGAGGAGGGCAAACGCGGCTGCATGATCGTCAACGCGGCGGCCGAGCTGCTGCCCCGCGACGAAGAGGTGTGCCGGTTCGTCGACCGCAACTGGGACAAATTGGAGACGGCCCTGACCTCGGCCCTCATCCGGGCGCGGGCGCAGGGCGAGCTGGACGCGGGCAAGGACCCCAGAGCGCTGGCCCGCTTCCTCATCGTGGTGCTCCAGGGCATGCGGGTCATGGGCAAGGCGTCGCCGGATCCGGCCCGGATGCGCGACGCGGCGGCCCACGCCCTCAGCCTGCTGTGACCGCCCCGCCCCTCTTCGGCATGTCCTTTATCTGGAACGTTCGGTCTAATTGAAAGGTCCCGCCGCGAGACGGCGGGCCGCGAGGAAAGAGGTTCGTCATGAGGTTCGCCGACAAGGTCGCGCTGGTCACCGGCGCCGGCTCCGGCATCGGCCGGGCCACCGCGCTCGCCTTCGCCCGCGAGGGGGCCCGCGTCGTGGTCGCCGGGCGGAACAGGGAGCCACTGGAGCAGACCGTGAAGCTGGCCGAGGAGGCGGGCGGCACGGCCACGGCGGTCACGGCCGACGTGACCCGCGCCGCCGACGTGGAGCGGCTGGTGGCGGAGACCGTCGCGGCGTACGGGTCGCTGGACATCGCGGTCAACAACGCCGGCGTCCTCACGATGGGACGCGCGGCCGAGATCGACGAGGCCGACTGGGCCCGCACGCTCGCGGTCAACACCACCGGCGTGATGCTGTCCATGAAGTACGAGATCGCCCACATGCTCACGGCCGGCGGCGGGGTCATCGTCAACGTCTCCTCGCAGATCGGCGCCCACAAGCGCATCCCGGGCACCGGCGCGTACGCGGCGAGCAAGGCGGCGGTGACCGCGCTGACCCGGACGGCCGCGCTGGAGTACATCCGGGACGGGATCCGGATCAACGCCGTCAGCCCGGGGCCGCACGACACGACGATGTCGCTGCGCCCGGGCGAGACGGAGGCGGACCGGGCCGTCCGCCTCGGTGAGCAGTTGCCCGTCGGGCGGGTGGGCGCGCTGGAGGAGGCCGCGTCCGGGATCCTCTGGATCGCCTCGCCGGATGCGGGCTTCACGGTGGGCCACGACCTGGTGATGGACGGCGGCTCCACCATCTGACCCACGACAGGGGTTGACGCCTGGGTCCTCTGGGACACCAGAGGACAAGGTGACGATCTTCAATAAGGCGGATAAATCATCATATAGAGCATTAATGCGTCCAATGGAGTGGCTTGGCGATAAGGGGGGCCTAGCCGCAGCCGCAGCGTTCTTGATAAACATTTTCGCGCCACCAGCACGCGATTTCATGAACCGGCTATCCATTAAGGGCGATAGTGAGCGAACCGATTCGGTTGTCCTCCCCCTGGACGCACCCCGTTCGCCACCTGTCGCGACACACCCGGCGGGAGCATCCGGTTGCTGGCCGATGACTTCTTCCTCGTCGCGTGGGACACGACCGGCACCGGCAAGCCCCGCCTGTACCTCCAGGGCCTGACGTTGGGCCTGGCCGGAGCCCTGATCGGCGAGCTCGTCCTGGAGAACCGGCTCACCGTGAGCGGCACGCGCCTCCAGCTCCTCGACCGCCTGCCGCTGCGCGAGAGCGTGGCCGACGCGACCCTGGCCGATATCGCGAATTCGCCCCAGCACACCGACGTGCGCACCTGGCTGGCGTATCTGGCGCAACGTTCCCTCGACGATGTCACCGGCCGATTACTCACCGTCGGGCTGCTGGAATGCGTGACGCCTAAATTGTTGAAACACAAACAGAATCGCTATTTCGCCACCGAGTTCGGGCCCGCCGTCTGGCCGTCCACTCGGCTGCGTCTCTCGCTGGTCCGCCGCCAGCCGCTGAACCCGTACGACATGCTGCTGGCCGCGCTCGTCGACGCCTGCGGCATGACCGACACCGTCGTCGAGGACCCCGACCACCGGCCCACCGCGCACCGCTACCTGGCCGCCGTGCTCGCCGCCATGCCGCAGCCGCTGCGCGACCTGAGCCGCCACGTCAGCGCGGCGGTCGGCGACGCCGTCCTCACCTATCGCACCTGACCGTTCCCCGCACCCGTTCCGACCCCGTTCTGAACCCCCCAGAGAGGTACCGGATGCCCGTCGCCCCCTCCCCCACCCGGCCTGATCCGATCGCCGGCGCGCTGGCCGCCGACCGGCTCGGCGCGCCGTCGGTGGTCTACTTCGTGCTCTCGGCCGCGGCCCCGCTGACCGTCGTCGCCGGCGTCGTCACCACCGCGTACGCGGTCACCGGCATCACCGGCCTGCCCGTCGCGTTCCTGGCCGTGGGCGCCGTGCTCGCCGTCTTCGCCGTCGGGTACGTCGCGATGGCCCGCCACATGGCCAACGCCGGAGCCTTCTACACCTACATCAGCCGCGGCCTCGGCCGCCCGGCCGGCATCGCCGCGGCCTGGGTCGCGCTGATCGCGTACAACGCGCTCCAGGTGGGCCTGTACGGCGCGTTCGGCGCGGCGGCCACGCCCCTCGTCGAGCGGTGGACCGGCGTCTCGCCGCCCTGGTGGCTGCTGTCGCTGGTCGCGTGGGCGCTGGTGTCGGTCCTCGGGGTGATGCGGATCGACGTCAACGGCCGGCTCCTCGCCGTCCTGCTCACGGCCGAGGTCGCGGTGATCCTGCTGTTCGACGTGGCCGACGTCGCCGGGCCCGCGCCGGCCGGCCTCTCGCTGGAGACGCTGTCGCCGGGAGCGCTGTTCGTGCCGGGGGTCGGCGCGCTGCTGATCACCGCCACGCTGGGCTTCGTGGGGTTCGAGTCGGCCGTGGTCTTCTCCGAGGAGAGCCGCGACCCGCGCCGTACGGTGCCGACCGCCACGTACGCCTCGATCGCCATCATCGCCGGCCTGTACGCGCTGTCCGCCTGGGCGATGACGGTCGCCACCGGGCCCGCGCACATCGTCGAGGCCGCCCGCCGCGACGGCGCCGAGACCATCTTCGTCATCGCCGCCACGCAGCTCGGCTCCGCCGTGGTGGACATCGCCCGGACGCTCTTCGTCACCAGCCTGTTCGCCGCGATGATCTCCTTCCACAACACCACGGCCCGCTACTTCTTCGCCCTCGGCCGCGAGCGCGTGCTGCCCGCCGTGTTCGGCCGCACCCGGCCGCGCACCGGCGCGCCCAAGGCCGGCTCGATCGCGCAGAGCGTGCTGGGCTTCCTGGTGATCGTCGGGTACGCGGTGCTGGGCCTCGACCCGCTGGTGCAGCTCTTCTTCTACGGCGGCACCTTCGGCGGCTTCGGCGTGCTGCTCCTGGTCTTCGCCACCTCGATCGCGGTCATCGCGTTCTTCTCCCGCGAGCCGAGCGGCGAGGACGTCTGGCGGCGGCTGGCCGCGCCGGTGCCGGCCGCGGCGGCGCTGGCCGTCATGGTCGTCCTCGCGGTGATCAACTTCCCGACCGTGCTCGGCGTGCCCGAGGGCGATCCGCTGGCCTGGATCCTGCCCTCCGTGTACGGCGTCGCCGCCGTGGTGGGCGTGGTGTGGGCCATGGTGCTGCGCTCCGGGCAACCGGCCGTCTACTCCCGGGTCGGCCTGGGCGCCAAGGCCGCGACCGTCCACGACCTCGCCCGCTGAGGAGCCCGCCATGACCTCGTCGTCCCCCGCCCCCGTGATCCGCCGCGCCGGCGCCTACGACGTGCCGCGCGTCGCGGAGCTGATCGCCACGGCGTTCGAGCCGCTCGCCGCCGTGTCGTACCTCGTGCCCGAGCCGCGCGGCCGGCACGAGATCATGACCGCCGACTTCCGGATCCTGGTCGAGCAGGCCGTCCGGCACGGCGAGATCGACCTGATCGACGACGCCCCCGCCGTGGCCGTCTGGTTCCCGCGCGTGGGACCGCTGCCCGAGCCGCCCGGCTACGAGCAGCGGCTCGCCGCGGCCGCCGGGCCGTGGCTGGAGCGCTTCCTGCTGCTGGATTCGCTGTTCGACAAGCACCATCCGGACGAGCCGCACCACCACCTGGCGTTCCTGGCGGTCCACCCGGCGCGGCAGGGCCGCGGGCTCGGCAGCGCGCTGCTGCGCCACCACCACGCCCGGCTCGGCGGGCTGCCCGCGTACCTGGAGGCGAGCAGCCCGCGCAGCCGCGACCTGTACCTGCGGCACGGCTACCGGCCGCGCGAGACGTTCGCGCTGCCGGACGGCGCGACGTTCTGGCCGATGTGGCGCCCGGGCGACGCCCCGTCGGCCGCCTGACCTCGTGGGACACGCGTGACGTCACACGCAGGTCACCTGGTGCGCCCGGTTTAATGCCGCCGCAATGCCACGGATCGTGGCCGCGTAACAGCCAGTGGTGAGACTGGCGGCCATGAGCGATGCACCGAAGGCGATCCACCCACGTGCCGGAACCGGCCGCCCGCACCACGCGCGCTCCTGGCGGCAGGAGGCCGTCGAGGTGACCGCGCTGTTCCTGGCGGTCGGCCTGGCCCATCTGCTCGCCACTCTCCTGGGCCACACGGACCCGGGCCCGGTCGTGCTGGTCGGGCTCGGGGCCGCGCTGGTCGTCGGCTCGGCCGTCCACAAGCGGCTGCACGGCAGCCTGCCCTCCGGAGCGGGACGGCGGGGCGCGAAGGGGTCCAGAGCGGGACGGAGGGGCGCGAAGGGTTCCGGCGCGCCCCTGCCCGAGGGCGGCGCCGGGACCGTCATGAGCCTGTGGCGGATCAGGATGCGCGTGGTCGAGCGGCCCGGCCGCCTCGCGGAGGTCGCGGGCGCGTTCGGCCGTCTGGGGTGCAACATCCTGTCCCTGCACATCGCGCCCACCGGCAGCAGCGCCATCACTCCGGCGGGCTGCGACGCGCTGGACGAGTTCGTCGTGGAGGCGCCCACGGGCCTGGAGCCGGACGCCCTGCGCGCCGCGCTCGCCGCCGCGGGCGGGCTGGACGTGTTCGTCGTCCCCGCCCGGGTCAAGGACCTCACCGACCCCGGCGTCCAGGGTCTGCTGCTGGCCCGCCGGGTCCACGACGACCCCGGGCAGCTTCCCCAGGCGATGGGCGAGCTGCTGCGCGCGCCCGAGGTCGAGTGGCGGCGCCCGGGCGAGACCGTGGCGGAGGAGGCCGAGCTGAACAGCACGATGGTGATCTCCGTCCACCCGGAGCGGGCGCTGCTGCTGCGGCGTCCCGGCCTGCCGTTCACGCCGACCGAGGCCGCCCGGGCCGCCGCACTGGCCGCCGCCGCCCGCGACGCCCGCTACAGCCGTCCGTGAACGCCGCGACGCCGCAGACGGGCGTCGGTGACCCGTCAGTCGAGGTCGAGGTCGCGAAGCTGGGCGCGCGCCGAGATCCCCAGCTTGGGGAACGCCCGCAACAGGGCGCGCGCACGCAGGGCCCAGGGCTCGGCCCCGAGCCGGCTCCGCGTCCCCGGCACGTACGGCGGCCTCGACCAGATCCGGGAGCTTCGCGAGCGCGATGAAGTCATTGGCGTGCCCCCGGGCGTAGCTGAAAGTTTCAGCGCGCGTTGCCGGGCCCGCGACGCCGTGTTTCAATGCGCACACACGGGTGCTGCCGGGCGGGGCGGGTCGTGGACGGGTTCCTCTTTCGCTCGAACAAGGGACTCCTCCATGAGACCGATCCGGTCGGCGGCCCTGGTGGCCGCGGCGGCCGTGGCCCTGGTGACGAGCCTGCTGGTGGCGTTGTCGCCACAGCAGGCACAGGCCCACGGCGTCACGATGTTCCCCGGCGCGCGCACGTTCCTGTGCTGGCAGGACGGCCTGCGCGAGAACGGGCAGATCATCCCCTACAACCCGGCCTGCGCGGCGGCGGTCGCGCAGAGCGGCACGACCCCGCTCTACAACTGGTTCGCGGTGCTGCGCTCCGACGGCGGCGGCCGCACGTCGGGGTTCATCCCGGACGGCCAGATCTGCAGCGGCGGCCAGGGCGGGCCGTACGACTTCACCGCCTACAACGCGGTCCGCTCCGACTGGCCACTCACCCACCTGACCTCGGGGGCGACCATCCAGGTCCGGCACAGCAACTGGGCGGCGCACCCCGGCTCGTTCGTGTACTACATCACCAAGAACGGCTGGAACCCCGACGCGCCGCTCAAGTGGTCCGACCTGGAGTCGTTCGGCAGCGTGGCCAACCCGCCGCAGTCCGGCGGGACGGGCGGCCTGAACTACTACTACTGGAACGTCCAGCTCCCGTCCGGCAAGAGCGGGCGCCACATCCTGTTCATCCACTGGATCCGCTCCGACAGCCAGGAGAACTTCTACAGCTGCTCCGACGTGGTCTTCGACGGCGGCAACGGCGAGGTCACCGGCGTCGGCCCGAACGGCCAGTCACCCGGCACGACCCCGACCGTCACCCCCACGGTCACCCCGACCGTGACGCCCACCGTGACCCCGACCGTGACGCCGACCTCCCCCGGCGCCTGCACCGCCACGTGGCGCACCATCGCCACGCCCGGCTGGGCGGGCCACTTCCAGGCCGAGGTCACCGTCCGCAACCCCGGCTCCACCGCGCTGAACGGCTGGACGGTCAAGTGGACCTACTCCGGCGGCCAGGGCTTCGAGGGCCAGCCGTGGAACGGAGTGCTGTCCTCGCAGCCGCCCGACGTGACGGTCAAGAACGCCACCCACAACGCGCGGATAGCGGCGAACTCCAGCACCACGTTCGGGTTCAACGCCACCGGCAACGCCCCCGACCCGGCTCCCACGCTGACGTGCACGAGCCCGTAGGCGACACCCGGCCCGGGGAGGGCGGCGTGACCCTGACCCGGCGGAAGGGGGCCGTGGCGGCGGTCGCCGCGGCCCTCGTCCTGCTGGCCGGGGTGAGCGTGGTGCTGGCGGTCCAGCAGGCGGGACGGCACGACCTGGAGCGGAGCCTCGGCGACCAGGTGACCGCCCTGCTCGAACGGGCGACACCGGCCGAGCACCACGAGCACGGCCACGACTTCGGCGCGGACGCCGGGCGGGTGGTGTGCGCGGTGGAGCCGTTCGGCTTCGACCCGCCGGACGCCCGCGCGGTCTCGCAGGTGCGGTGGGTCTACGCCCGGCACCTGTGCGCGGTCACCGGCACAGGGACGAACTGGGCCATGTCGGTCCGCGCCTCCGGCCCGATCGCGGTACGGCTGGGCGCCGCGCCATGGGTCAGGGTGCCCGAGCCGGGGCCGGGCTATCCGGACCGGGTCAGGGAGATCGTCCCGGAGCGCTATCACCGGGAGGCGTTCGAGGAGTTCGCGGACGAGGGGGTGATCGAGGCGGCCCGCGCGCGGTTCGAGCGGCGGCAGGCGGCTCGCTGAGCGCGGGGCGCGGCCACGACGTGAAGGACGCGGCTGGCGGAGAAGGGGGAGGTCTCACGGCCGGCCGCGTCCCTGCCATCCGGGCGGGATGGTGTCATGGAACGGTCACACGGTTGCGGGGGCGGCCTCACCTCCTGGATTTCGGGGAGCGCGATGGGAGCGCTCCCAAGCAGGATTGTGCGAGCCGGCGGCCGGATGTCAACGAAAGGCGGCTTCGCGCGGCGTTCCTTCCGGTCTCACCTGGCTCGCGACGTGAAAGTTTCACGGGTCATGACGCGCGTGGCGCCCGGCCCCACGGGTAGGCGGCGGCGTAGCCGAGAGGAGACCCGACATGACCGACAGCTCGCGCCGGCCGGAGACGATGGAGGAGAAGGACGTCATCGACCTCCTCCTCGCCCAGCACGCGATGATCAGGGACATGTTCGACGAGGTCGAGCAGGCGGGCCCGGAGGAGCGCGGCCCCGCCTTCACCCGCCTGGTCCGCCTGCTGGCCGTCCACGAGACGGCCGAGGAGGAGATCGTCCACCCGTACGTCCGCAAGGTCGTCGACGGCGGCGACGCCGTGGTGGACGACCGGCTGGCCGAGGAGCGGCAGGCCAAGGAGCTCCTCCAGCGGCTGGAGGAGGCGGGCCCCGACGCCCCCGACTTCCTGGAGCGGCTCGCGCTACTGCGCGCCGCCGTCACCGCGCACGCGCGCAGCGAGGAGCGCTACGAGTTCGTCCGGCTGCGCGCCGAGACCGGGCCCGCCGAGCGCCGCGCGATGGCCGCCGGCGTCAAGGCCGCCGAGGCGCTGGCCCCCACCCACCCGCACCCGGGCGTGGAGTCGGCCACCATGAACCTCCTGGTCGGCACGCCCGTCGCGATGGTCGACCGCATCCGCGACGTCATCCGCCAGGCGATGCGCTGACCTGGCGACCTGCGCGCGAGCAGAGGTAGGGTTTTCCCTACCCCCGGCTGACCTGCCGGCGGCATCGTCCGGCGCCGTCCGGTTCCGTAGCGTTTCCCGCATGACGACCCTCTGGCACCGCATCGCGACCGACACCCGCTACACGTTCATGGGCCTGCCGTCCGCGCTCGCCTCCTTCAGCCTGGTCGTGACCGGTGTCGCGGCCGGGGCCGGCAGCGCGGTCGCCGGCGTCGGCCTTCCCGTGCTGGCCGGCACCGCCTCCCTCGCGCGCAACTTCGCCGACGGCGAGCGGGAGTCGCTCGCCGAGGTCCTGCGCCGCCCGGTCGGACGACCGGTGTACGCCGAGCCGCCGGCGGGCGCGGGCTGGTGGCGTCGGACGCTGAACCCGCTGACGAGCCCCCGGGCGTGGATGGACCTGATGCACGCCGTCGTGGCGTTCCCGTTCGCGCTGGCCGCGTTCGTCGTCACCACCGTGTGGTGGGCGGTCGCGATCGCCGGGCTGGCGTTCCCGCTGTACGGCTGGATCGTCGCCAAGATCCCCGGCGTGGACGGCGGCCTGCCGCAGCTCCTCGGCCTGGGCAGCGGCACGACGGCGTTCGTGCTGTTCAACACGGC
The DNA here is from genome assembly GCF_024172185.1 of Nonomuraea roseoviolacea subsp. carminata. Lineage (GTDB taxonomy): Bacteria > Actinomycetota > Actinomycetes > Streptosporangiales > Streptosporangiaceae > Nonomuraea > Nonomuraea roseoviolacea. The sequence goes on along the minus strand of NZ_JAMZEC010000001.1, from coordinate 4,138,835 downwards.
CGTGGGCGCGCTGTTCGCGCTGACGCTCGCGCCCGCCGTGCGGGCGGCCGCGCTGCTCAAGGCGGCGCCCGCGCAGCTCCTGCTGGCCGGCCCGGTCGTGGAGAGCCCGTACGACCTCGACGCGTACGGCACCGCCCGCCCGGTGTTCCGCGCCACCGCGCACCTCTGAGCCGCCCGCACCTTTGAGCCGCCCGCGCCAGTGGGACGCCGCGAATCAGGACAGGGCCCAACGAAAGGGGCCGGCCGCTGCGGATTCCCTCCCGGTCAGCGGCGGCCGGCCCCCTCCCCCCTCCACGTCAAAGCTTGGCGGTTACCGCGCTGACCTGGAAGGATGCGTCGTTCCGAGGAACGGTTTTCCCCGGTGAAAGCTCCGTATAGATGCCATAATCCCGGTGATGCGACCACCGGACGCGAGCCCGAGAGGGCCGCTGGGCGACTTCCTCAGCGCCCGGCGCTCCCTGATCACCGCGGCGGACGTGGGCCTGCCGGAGACCGGCTACCCGCGACGCGTGCCCGGTCTGCGCCGGGAAGAGGTGGCCCAGCTCGCCGGCATCAGCATCGACTACTACACGCGCCTTGAGCAGGGCCGCGTCCGCACCGCCTCCCGGCCGGTGCTGCACGCCATCGGCCGCGCCCTGCTGCTCAACGACGACCAGCAGCGCCACCTCATCCAGCTCGCGCACCCCGACGAGGCCGAGCGCCGCGGCGGCTCCGCCCCGCGGGTCAGCCCGCAGGTGGAGCGCCTGCTGGCCAACCTCACCGACACCGCCGCCCTGGTCCTGAGCCGCTACTTCGACGTCCTCGCCTGGAACCGGCTGGCCGTCGCGCTGCTCGGCGACCTGGCCGCGATGGAGCCCCGGCACCGCAACTACGTGTGGATGACGTTCCTCGACCCGCACGTCCGCTCCATGCTCGTGGACTGGCGCGAGCGCGCCCAGGAGGCCGTGTCGGCGCTGCGGCTGGCGGCCGGCGTGGCGTGCGACGCGCCCCGGCTGCGGGAGCTCGTGGGCGAGCTGTCCGCACGCGACCCCGACTTCCGCACCTGGTGGGTCCAGCACCTGGTCACCATGCGCACCTCGGGCAGCAGCCGCCTCGACCACCCGGTGGCGGGCCGGTTCAGCGTGGACTGGCAGGTCCTCACCTGCGCGGACGACGGCGAGCAGGCGATCGTGCTCATGAGCGCCCCGGCGGGCGGTCCCGACCACGCCGCGATCCGCGGGCTGGACGCCTGGGCCGAGGCGCACGGCCTCACCCACGGCACCGCCGCCCCCGCCGCCCCCCTGGTCACCACACCTCACGCAGGGGCATCGGGAACCCCGTCTTGACCCGGGCAAGGGCGTAGCCGCTCAGAGACGAGGGCAAATCCCCGGCATTCCGCTCTTTTTCGAGGTGTTGCCATGGTTTCCGCGCGGCGGCTGATCAGCCGGATCGTCTACGGTTCCCGCTACGACCGTGTCCACTGGACCCAGCGCGTCTACGTGCGTCCCGGCGAGCGGCTGGCGCGCGAGGCGCGGTGGCGCTGGCGGCTGCGGCGCGCGCCGGTGGTGCCGCTCGCGGACTACGCGGCCCGCACGCCGCTCGGCGCGATCGAGGAGTTCGTGAGCTGCCTGATGTGCGGGCAGTCACGCCAGCAGCCGCTGTTCGAGCCGGCCAACGGCGACGGCTGGAGCTACCGGGTCGTCCGCTGCCCGTCGTGCGGCTTCCTGTACCGCAATCCGAACGTGCGTCCCGAGCACCTCGGCGACCTGTACGCCACCGGCTACAGCGGCTTCCTGACCGGCGACTACGCGGCCAACCGGCAGCGCCGCTACCGCCTGACGATGGACGCGTTCGCGCCGGTGTTCAGCGACGGGCGGGGCCGGCGGCTGCTCGACTTCGGCTGCGGCGCGGGGCTGTTCCTGGAGCTGGCCGAGCAGCGGGGCTTCGAGGCTTACGGGGTGGATCTGTCGCCCGACTCGGTCGAGCAGGCCAACGCGCGGCTGACCCGGGCGCGGGCGTACTTCGGGGCGCCGGAGGACGTGCCGGAGATCGCGGAGGGCGGCTTCGACGTGATCACGCTGTGGTCGGTGCTCGCCCACCTGCCGCGGCCGTTGTCGGACTTCTCGCTGTTCAGGCGGCTGCTGGCGCCGGGCGGCGTGCTGCTCGTGCTGACGGTGAACGCCCGCTCGCTGCTGCTCAAGGCGTACGGCCCGACGTGGAGCGGCTTCACCAAGAACCACCTGATGTTCTACTCGGCCGAGACGCTGCGCACCCTGCTGAGCCGTACCGGCTTCGCCGGGGTCTCCTATGCCCCCCACTACGGCGACGCGGTGGAGGCCGGCACGGACCGGCTGACGGAGCCGCTGCGGCGGCGGCTGCGCCGCACGATCGAGGCGGCCGACGGCGGCAACATGATGCGCGCGCTGGCCTTCGCCGACCAGGAGGCGATCGCCCGCTGGGGCGGCGACCGGCGGGTTCACCGGCTGCGCACGCGCGCGCAGGCCCGGCCCGTACCCGCCGCCGATTGACCGTTCCGTCCGAAGGGATCTACATTCGGCCGCGTGAACCTGCCCGTCACGGGGAGCACGGCCGAGGAGCTGCTGGCCGAGGTCGCCCGCCTCAAGGAGCACGACCTGCCCGTACGCGGCGGCCAGGTGACCGCGTACGTCTACGACACCGGCCGCCCGGAGGTCCACGAGGCGGCGACCCGCGCGTACGTCGAGATGCTGGAGGTCAACAGCCTCGACCCGACCGCCTTCCCCAGCGTGGTGGAGATGGAGCGGCAGGTCGTCGGCGCGGTGGCCGACCTGCTCGGCGGCGGCCACGGCATCTTCACCAGCGGCGGCACCGAGTCGATCATGCTGGCGGTGAAGGCGGCCCGTGACCTGGCCGGCCGGGAGCGGCCGGAGATGGTCGTGCCGGTCACCGCCCATCCGGCCTTCCACAAGGCGGCCCACTACCTGGGGGTGCGCGTGCGGCCGGCGCCGGTGGACCTGGCCACGTACCGGGCGCGGGCGGCGGACGTCGAGGCGGCGATCACGGCCGACACCGTGCTCGTCGTGGCCTCGGCGCCCTCCTACCCGCAGGGGGTGATCGACCCGGTCGGGGAGATCGCCGCGGTGGCCGCCGCCGCGGGCGCCCCCTGCCACGTGGACGCGTGCGTGGGCGGGTGGCTGCTGCCGTGGCTGCGCGAGGCCGGGGCGCGCGTGCCGGCGTTCGACCTGTCGGTGCCGGGCGTGACCTCGCTCTCGTGCGACCTGCACAAGTTCGGCTACGCCCCGAAGGGCGCCTCGGTCGTGCTGTTCGCCGACCCGGCGATGCGCCGTCGGGCGTACTTCGCCTCGGCGGCCTGGCCCGGCTACACCGTCATCAACGCGACCGTGCAGAGCTCGCGCTCGGCCGGGCCGCTGGCCGGCGCCTGGGCCACGCTGCGCGCGCTCGGCCGGGCGGGCTATCTGGAGCTGGGCCGCGCCACGCTGGAGGCGGCGGCGGCGCTGCGCGAGGGCATCGCCCGCGTCCCGGGGCTGCGGGTGCTCGGCGAGCCGGAGTCGTCACTGGTCTCCTTCGCCGCCGCCGACGCCGGGCTGGACGTGTTCGTGCTGGCCGACGAGGCGCGGGCGCGCGGCTGGTTCCTGCAGCCCCAGCTCTCGTACGCGGGGATCCCGGCCAACCTGCACGTCACCGTGACCGGGGTGACCCGGGCCGGGGTGGACGCGATGCTCAAGGTGATCGCCGAGTCGGCGGAGGCGGCCCGGCTGCGCGGGCCCGTCACGCTGCCCGAGGGGCTGGTGGAGCTGGTCGCCGGGCTCGACCTGGAGGCGCTGGACGACCCGACGTTCGCCGAGCTGGCCGCCTCCGTGGGCGTGGACCTGCGGCCGGGCCGGGGCCAGCCGGAGATGGCCGTGGTGAACACCGTCCTCGACGCCCTCCCGGCGGCTCAGCGGGAGGCCGTGCTGGTCAGGTTCCTCTCGGTCCTCTACGGCTGACCCCGGCCCGGCCGGGATCCGTACCCGACGGGTGTCAGGTACGGCGCCAGCGCGACTCGCCGAAGCAGTAGCCGGCGAACAGCACCAGCCCGAGGGCCACCACCACGAGCAGCCACGGCCCGACGGGGGTGTCGGCGAAGGCCCGCAGGGTGGCGTCGATGCCGCCCGCCTTGTCCGGGTCGTAGGTGATCGCCGCCTGCACCACGAACACGCCGGCGAGGACGGCGACGGCGCCGCGCGCCAGGTAGCCGGCCGTGCCGAGGCGGTCCATGAGCTTGCGCGCCCCGGACGACATGCGCCCCTGGTCCAGCTCCTCGCGGAACTTCTTCTTCCACCCCTGGTAGATCCAGTAGACGCCGAGCCCGATGATGCCGAGCCCGATCAGGCCGACGATGAACTGCCCGCCGGGCAGGTCGAGCAGCTTGCCGGTCACGTCCTGCGACTTCTTGTCGTCGGAGCCGGACTTCCCGGACAGCAGCAGGGTCAGCAGGGAGCCGACGATCAGCGCGTACACGACGGCGCGGAACGCCGCCTCGACGCGGTCCTTGGTGATCCTCAGCCCGCCGAACAGCGCCTCGGACGCCTGCCAGAGCGCCAGGCCGGCGAAGCCGACGACCATGATCCACAGCAGCACCGAGCCGAACGGCAGGCTCGCGATCGTGGTCATCGCGCCGCCCTTGTCGGCCTGCTTGCCCCCGCTGCCGAGAGCGATCTGCACCGCCAGCACCCCGATGAGCGCGTACAACACACCCCGGCAGGCCAGGCCCACCCTGGCCAGCCGGTCGAGCATCGGATGGTCGGCGGCCCGCCGCGCCATCGCGCGGGCCTGCCGCCCGGCGTTCTCCACCGTGGTCACCGGAACCTCCTCAAATCGCCCGAAGACGACCTTCCGAGTGCCCGAGAACGCGGCGTCCAAGCCTCGGCGAGACGTGTGCGCAGGTCAGCGGGGAGTGAGCACCCAACGCCAGGAGCCCTCGCCCTCGCTCTTGCCGGTGGCGGCGAGCTGGGTGGTCCTGGTCCCGTCCACGCTGACGAGCACGAGCCCGGCGTCGAACTCGTCGTCGCACTCCCGGGCGCAGCCCAGCGCGACCACGTTGTCGTCGTCGGCCCAGGCGAGGAGCTGGAGCACCTTCTGCCGGCCGGCGACCTTTCCGGACCGCGCGTCCGTGATCTCCGTGGGCAGGCCGGACTGCCGAGGGCCGATGACCAGCTTCCCGTTGGGGGACAGAGCTGTCGTGCCGGCGTGGGGGATGTACCGGTCGGCGGGCGGGTCGTGGCGCTTGCCGTCCAGGGTGTAGAAGAGGCGGTCCGGCCTGGTGTCGGTGGGCGCCCAGATCAGCGAGCCGTCCAGGCTCCAGCCGAGGTCCTGGCGGTTGTTGCCGTTGCCGGGGCCGCTGCCCGCCGGCTCGTTCAGCATGTCGGCCAGCTCGGGCAGCTCGTGGTACTCCTTCTCGCCCGTGGTGACGTCGATGAGGTAGTAGCCGGTGCGATGCCCTCCGCCGACGGTGTGCCAGTCGGGAGAGTCCGGCGACCCCTTCCACACGTCGGGATAGTCGGAGTAGGTGGTCACCAGCAGCTTGGTGCCGTCCGGCGACCAGACGAGCGAACCGGCGTCGTGCTCCAGGCCGATGACCGACGTGTTCCTACGCGTCGCCATGTCCACGATCACGATCTGTCTGCCCAGCAGACCGCCCGAGATCGCGGCGGCGGTCTGCAGCCCGGGGGCGACGTCCACCCAGGCCCAGTCGGTCTTCTCGTAGCCGTCGTTCCTGGGGTCGTACAGCCACCACGTCCGCCGGAGTCGCTGAAGATTCGCCGAGGCCTTCTCCGTGGTGGTGGTCCAGTAGGCGGACACCGCGACGTTCCCGGCCGCGATGAGCGTGCGCGGCGGCCGTCCCTCGGTGTACGTGCGGATGTCCGTCGGCGCGGGCGACGGCCGCTCCGGGAGCGTCAGCCCCGTCGCGGGCCGTACGGTGGCTCCCCGGTCCTCCCCGCCCGTCCCCGGGACGACGAGAGCGACGGTCACCCCCGCGGCCAGCGCGAGCGCGCCCGCGGCCAGCGCCCACGGCCGGACGCGCCCCCGCGGCGTCCGTGCCGGGCGCCGGACGCCGAGCGCCCGGTCGGCCAGGTCGTGCGGCACCCGGGCCTCGCCGGCCCACTCCTCCAGCGTGTCGCGCAGCAGTCGGGTCATCGGACGGCCTCCAGTTCCTCGGCGAGCTCGGGAGCGATCTCGCGCAGCCGGGCGAGGGATCGGTGGGTGGTGCTGCGTACCGTTCCGACGGAGCAGCCGAGTTCGCGGGCGACCTGGTGGTCGGGCAGGTCCTCGAAGTACCGGAGCACGAGCATGGTCCGCTGGCGCGGGGTGAGCCGGGCCAGCGCGGAGCGCAGCACCATGCGCAGCTCGCTCTGGTGGGTGCGGTCCTCGCCGGGCAGCTCGGGCGGCGCGGCCTGGACGACCTCGCCGCGCCGGGCCGCCGTGCGCCACCAGCTGATGTGCTGGCGGTACATGATCTGCCTGACGTACGCCTCCGGCGCATCGACGCGCCGCCACCGGGAAGCCAGCTTCGCCAGCGCCGCCTGCACCAGATCCTCGGCGGCGTACTGGTCACCGCCGGTGATCAGGTAACCGAGGCGCATCAGCGCGGGCGAGCGGGCGGAAACGAACTCGCGGAAACCTCGCTCGTCTGCGGGGTCCACGGTCACCTCCAAGAGATGTGGATGTCATCCATCAGACGCCGCGCCGCGCCTCCCGCTATGCCTGTGATCTTCGGCACGCGAAAGGGCGGCCGCCTCACGGCGGCCGCCCTCGGGACGGACGGGGTCAGCTCGCGGTGCGCAGGGCGACCCGGGACGTGCTCGCGGTGCCGGTCCGCTCCGGGATGGATCCCAGGTTGAAGGCGTACCGGGCGGTGGAGTCGGCGATCGCGTCGGCGCTGACGTCGAGCGCGGTCGCGTTGATGTTGGCCGTGGTGTCGCACGCCTGGTGGTAGCAGGCGTCGTACGCGGTCCCGGCCGTACCGCCGAACACGGCGGCCTCCTGGGCCGTCTTGATCCCCTCGGCGCCGGTGAAGATGCCGCCGGACGGGATGCCGACCGCGATGAACGGCCCGTAGTCGGAGCGGCCGTCGAAGTCGGTGCCCACGTGACCCAGCCCGCGCGCGTCGTAGAACGCTTCGAGCTGCTTCTCGATCTGGGCGGATCCGGGCGGGCCCGCCGGGGAGCCGGTGGCGTCGGAGTCGTCGCCGTCGTACAGCTTGTAGGCGTAGTTCGGCGAGGCCACCATGTCGAAGTTCAGGTACAGCCGGATCCGGTCGCGCTCGGCGTCGGTCAGGTTCTCCACGTACTGGTCGGAGCCGAGCAGGCCGATCTCCTCGGCCGCCCAGAACCCGAAGCGGACCTTGTTGCGCACCGGGTAGTGCGCCATCCGCAGGGCGGTCTCCAGGATGGTCGCGCTGCCGGAGCCGTTGTCGTTGATGCCCGGCCCGGCCGTCACGCTGTCGAGGTGGGCGCCGATCATGACGACGTTCCGCGGGTCGCCGAAGCGCGTCTCGGCGATGACGTTGTGGTCGGTGCCGAGCTTGAGCGTGGTGTTCACCTTGAGGTGGACGGTCGCGCCGGGAGTGGCGGCCAGCGCGTTGCCGACCGCGAAGTCGGCGAAGACCATGGGCACCCCGGCCCGCCACTCGCCGATGTTCAGCGGGAACGCGTCGGTGCGGCCGGGCTGGCCCTCGTTGAAGACGATGATGCCGGACGCCCCGGCGAACCCGGCGTTACGGATCTTCTGCGCGAACGCGCACGTGCCCCGCTGGATCAGCGCGATCCGGCCAGCCACGAACCCCTTGAAGTCGGACGCCTCGCAGCCGCTGGTAGAGGTGGGCGTCGGGGTCGGCGGCAGCGTCAGGTCCACGCCCTGGACCTGCGCGGTGACCTCGCCGGCCGGCGACGGCTGGAAGGTGTAGAAGTCGTCGTTCGGGGCGTACGTCTTCTGGTTCGGCGCGGTCAGCTCCAGGGTCGGCGGGCTGTCCTCGGTCCAGCTCTCCACGAAGTGGATCGGGTTGAGCGTGACCTTGTAACCGGCCTTGCGCAGCTTGCCCGCGACGTAGTCGCGCGAGGCGGCGTAGCCGGGCGTGCCCGCGGCGCGGGTGCCCCCGTTGGCGTCGGCGATGCCCTGGAGCGCGGCCAGGTGCTTCTGCACGTTCGCCCCCGTGACCTGCGCCATCAGCAGCTTGGCGAAGGCGTCGTCCAGCCCCTTGGCCTGCGCCGGAGCGGAGACGGCCAGGGGGAGGGCGAGGGCCGCGACGACAGCGGTGACCCCTTTGATGATGGATACGCGCATATGGCTCCTCCACAGCGAAAAAGCGGCATGATCCCCCGATGCCGCCTCACTGGAAGGTAACGCCGCATCTGATGCGCGCCTAGAGCCCAATTTCCCGGCGGCGGTCATGCCGGCACATGGTTGTCTGACCGGATCTCGCGAACGGGAGAAGCCGTAACCGGCCGCCCGGCGCGGCCTGCGGGGGGCCCGCCGACATGAGCCCGCCCGTCGCGGGCAGGGGCCCGATGTCCGCCGCCCGCCGGCCCGCGGCCACGGGCGGAGCATCCGATCGCAGGAGGAGCCATGTCGCAGCCCGACGAGCGACCGCTCGCCGACCGGCGGGAGAATCCCGAGGAGTACGACGACGCGGACTTCGCCGAGGAGTTCGACCCGTCGCCCACGGACCCGGCCAACCAGCCGGAGCAGGACCCGAACCGCGGGGTCCACGGCGAGGCCGAAGGCTACGACCGGCCCACCGAGGCGTGAGCCGCGCCGGACGCCGAGGTCCCATGGGCCATCTCCTCGCTCCGCGAACACGCGCCGGATGAACCGACGAGATCATCAGAACGGGAAAGGCGCGGAAAGTCCACTCGCACACGCACGCCATGAGGACCTGCTGAATCACGCATGGACGTCGGCGCGAAAACCCGAAAAAGGGCCGGTTCCGGCAGAGCCCCGCCGCCCCGCCGGAACCGGCACGCCCTGACGGCGCTAGTGGCCGTGGTGCGCGGCGTGCTGGTGCGGCTTGGCCTCCACCCACACCCGGGTCGCGTCGGCGCGGTCGCGCAGCTCGGTCAGCAGCGCGGCGAGGCCGGCGTGGTCCATGTAGGAGCTCTCCCCGATGGCCGAGGCGTGCGTGGCCACCTGGTCGGACAGTGCGCGGATCTCGCTCAGGGAGTCGAGAACGTCACGGCTTTCCTGTGGGTTCAGATCGCACATGACTCGAACGTAAGGGCGTCGTCGCGGACGGTACATAGACGCGATCGCGCCAAAGACCTTGCCGCGGGACGCCCGTACCGCCTCTGACTAGGGCATTGACAGAGAATCACCAGAAACGCTGGGTAGCCTCCAAGCGCACGAGCCGATCATGGACACGTACTGGACGGACCCGTCGCGCCCGGTCAGGCGGGGATCACCCGGTCGATGACGAAGCCGCTCGTCGGCAGGGCGGGCGCGCGCCACCGCGGGATGCTGAGATCCTGCTCCGGCAGCACGCCGTACGACATCCAGCGGGTCAGCGCGGTCACCGCCACCTTCATCAGGTCGACGGTCAGCCACTCGCCCGGGCACCGGTGACCGCGGTGGTGGTCGCCGCCGCCCTGCGGCACGAGGTCGAAGGCGCCGCCGTCCCGCGTGCCGAACCGCTCCGGCCGGAACTCCTCCGGCTCCTCCCACACCCGGGAGTCGTGGTCGATGCCGTGCAGGTCGAGCAGGACGCGCCGGCCCTTCGGGAAGCGGTGGCCGTTCCACTCGAACGGCTCGGCCACCTTCGCGGCGACCATCGGGAAGAACGGGTAGAACCTCCGCACCTCCTGGACGAAGTGCTCCAGGTAGGCGTCGTCGCCGGCGGCGATCCGCTCGTGGCAGTGCGGGTTCGCGTGCAGGGCCAGGGCGGCGAAGGTGACGAACCGGCCGACGGCCACGATCGGCCGCAGCAGGTTCAGCACCTCCACGGCGGCCACCCGCGGGTCCAGCGGCGCGCCGTCGGCGTCGCGGTGCAGCGCGACGGCCTGCAACGGGGTGCCCGCGAACCGCTCGGGCCGCTCCCGCACCCGCCTCACCAGCTCGGCGATGCCCTTCTCCGCCTGGACGCGGGCCGTGCGGCCGCGCAGGTAACGCGGGCCGACGGCAGCGGGCGCCTCGATCATCGCGCGCAGCCGCGCGGTCGCGTGCGGGATGCTGCGCCGGTCGAGCCGCACGCCCGTCCACGCGCACGCCACCTCGCACAGCAGCTCGCTGACCTCCTCGAACAGGTTGACGCGCGGCATCCGGCTCCAACGGCCGATCCGCTCCCGCCACGCCTCCCCGGCCAGCTCGCGCATCCGCTCCCGCTCTTGCGGCGTCATGAGCGACATGAACATCGCCTTGCGGACGGCGTGCGCCTCGCCGTCCAGCGACTGCACCCCGCCCCGGCCGAACAGCGTCAGCAGCAGCCGGCGCGGCGCCGCCCCGTGGCGGACGAGCCGGCGCTCGCCGTAGAAGACCCTCGCCGCCTCGGGCCCGGTCATGCACGTGGTCGCCCGCAGGAGCAGCCGCGTGTCGAAGACGTCCGTGCCGAGGTCCCTGGCCCGCTCGGAGATGAAGGTGTACGGGTTGAGCCGGAAGGCGGGGGTGTCGTCCACGCCCAGGACCGGCGACGTCGACCTCTCGGCGCCGCTCCGGGGGCATCGCGCGGCCGGCTCCCGCTCACCCTGGCGTGAAGGCGATTCCAGAGTGGTCATGGCCTGCCCTCTTTCCCGGGCCGGGCCACGGAAACCTCTCCGGGTGCGACCTGCTCAGAAGTGGTGTCTCACGGCGACGAGCACCGGGGAAGGACCGGCACAAGATGGACGGTGTACCGACCCCGTCACCCTACCGATTCCAAAAACAAACGACGACGCGCCGACGGTGAATGAAAACCGGTTGTCATCGATCCTCGGGAAGCGGCTATTACGGCTTCACGTCGAATGCACTTGGATAGCGGCCAATTTCCGGCCACAAAGGTGATATGAAAAGTTACATTACCGTATCGGCAACCTACGAGCCCTCCGTGGGATCTTGAAACGGCGGCGGCAGCTGCGGAAGGTTGTCTGTGTCCAAAATTTGGGGCCACGAACAGGTGCATCTCCCCAGATTTCCCCGTTCGTGGCCTGATACAACACCGGGAGGAGTGTACCTGCATGCGCGTAAAGCGCCTTGCGATAACGGTGGCGTCAGCCGTGGCAGCGATCACCGTCGGGGCCGCACCGGCCATGGCAGAACCGCCGACCACACCAGAGCAGTTCGGTTCCCAAGCGAACGGCTCTGAGACTGTGGAGGCCGTCATCAACCCCGAAACCCAGAGCCCTCTGACAACCCAGGACGCTGTTGCCTGCAAGGCGCACATCAGCAATCCCTATAGGCTTACAAGTACGGGAAAAACAGTATACGCCGACGGTGACATCAACTGGTGTACGCCGACACCGCCTGACGATTGCAGGCTGGAGGCAGAGATCATGCGGTGGGACAAATCGCTGCAGGACTACATCACTGTCGCTTCCGGCCCCGCAAAGAACGGCTGCAAGCTCGGCACAAAGTCCCAAGCGAAGTACAAGTGCACTCCCATCAAGGGTAGCATCGCCTACAAGGCTCGCGTATGGTTGACGGTCCAGTATCACGGGCAGACCAACGTCGCGCACAGCGATACGTCAGCGGTCGGAATCGGCTGCGATTAGATTCGACAGCTCGCCCATCGTAAACGTGTGACGGCGCATTGAAGGGGTCGACATGACAGAGATTATGACCTTTATTGTCGACCCCTTCGATCTGCCACCGAACGAGATTCCGGCCAATATCCCGGTTGGCCAGATGTTCGTGGAAGCCAGACGATGTGCTGTTTTCGTAGAGCGGATCGCGATTTTTTCTCGAGGTCTGGAAGTCCAGGTGGGATACCACGTAAGAGAAGACGCGCTTCCTCCAGATGACGGATTCAGCATTCCCCTCCCCGGGTCGCTGGACGATATGAGCTTGGAACTGCGAGCCGAAGGTCAACCGAAGCGCCTGGCGGTCCAGAACACCGGGGCGAGCAGTCAAGGATTCTCGGGTCGGATGTTCTATTGGGCGGCGCCCGTGCCGCGGGGACAAGGACTGGATCTGTCAATCTCGTGGCCGTCCCTTGGCGTCGAATCCCGACATTGGCTTATCCGCCGTGCTGATCTGGAAGAGGCGGTCTCGGGTGTCAGGGTGTTGTGGCGGTAAGTAGGTGCCGTACCGACACTCGACCGGTAGAGACGGGACGCATGGAAAGCAAGCATTATGTCGACTTCCTCCGAGACCTTCTGAGTCTCGACGAAGCCGTGCGTACAGGGGCGAGCGACCGCGTTCGGGACCGCGTGAACCTGCTCTCCGGCACCCAAGCCAGGGTGGTCCGGGAGCTGATCGCCATGCTGACCCGGCACGAGGAGTCCCGGGGGCCCTGGAGGCGCTCCTGCACGCGCTGACCGATCTGGACGGTTGTCTCACCCCTCGGGACATCCCGGAGTCCATGATCCACGTGGAGCACCGCGAGTACATGGAGGAATTCGCCCCACGCATCGCCAGGGCGAGCAACGCCACCGCAGAGTGATCTCCGTTTCGTCCTCGGGCGACATGAGCGACGTGTACGCGGTGTTTGCCGGAGAAGTACGGCTGGTCAGCCTTGATGCTGTCGGCGCGGATGAGCGGCCGGTGGCGCGCGGGCGGTGCGCGCGGGGACCGGCCCCAGGCCGCATCCCGGCGCGCTGTCCGCCCGGCGTGACCGGCTGAGGTCACCTCCGCCCTGGGGGCCGCTCGTCGGTCCAGCCGGTCTGCTCGTACGAGACCTCGTGGTGGAGCGGGACCGTCCGGCCGGCGCCTGTCCGGTCCAGGATCGTCGTCTCTCTGGCCAGCGTCCGGCCGGTACGGGGATCCACCACGATCCGCGCCTTAACGAGGCCGTCCGAGCGGAAGAGGATCGCCTGGCCCTTGCGCCCAAGCCCGTCGGTGACCTCGCCCTCGGCACGCACCCCCGGCATCGTCGCGAGCAGCCGGAAGGCCGTCGCGTGCACCTGCGGCGTCACCGGAAGGTCGGCGATGATCTGCACGACCGCCTCCGCGAGCAGGTTTCTCGTCCCCTCCGGATCGGAGGTGGGGTCCGTGGCTCCGGCATCGGGGAGGAGCTTCATCAGGTACGCCCGCAGCCCGTCCACGTCGTCGGGGATCGCCGCCAGGTCGTCCCAGGTCATCAGCTGCTTGGCCAGGTCTCCTCCGGAGCCCTTCCACTCGCCGCGCAGCTCGGAGCGGACCGGCTCGGAGGGCTTCGCCTCGACGATGTTCTCGCCCTTGTCCCCGGACGGCGAGAGGTCCCACGAGGAGGGCGATCCGGCCTCCCGCCAGGCCGCCTCGTCGCTCGCGGTGGCGGGCTTCGCGCCGAGGGAGCGCGAGATCCGCCAGCTCTTGTCCCCCGGGCGGCGGGCCAGCCACATCTCCTCCGACAGGCCCAGCTCAAGGGTGTACGCGCCGTCGCCCGTGGGCGTCTGCCACCGGGTGACCGTCTTCGTCCGCCAGTAGGCGCCCTCGCCGGCGGGCTGCTTGAGGACCGCGTCGGCGGCGGCGAGCACCATCTCGCGGGCCTTTCCCGGGTCCGCCGAGGTGGTCGAGGAGGCGTCGGGCGTGTCGTGCGCGGTGGCGGCGGGCGTGCCGGGCGCCGTCGAGGTGACCGGACCGCCGGGCGCGGCGATGACGGCCGCCACCAGGATCGTCGCCGCCGCGGCCAGCCCCGCCCCCGCGGTGGCCAGCCGCCTTCTCATGCGGCCGGCCGTACGGGTCCGTCCCGGTTCCCGGGCGGCAGGGTCGTGCGCGGCCCGGAGCAGGATGGGCGCCTCCCGGGGCTCCGCCGGCACCGCGTCCTCGGCGTGGGGGTGGCAGTGGGGGTAGGTGCGGGCGTCGGCGAGGGAGCCTGCGCCGGTGAGAGGGCCGGCGTCGGTGAGAGCGCCGGCGTCGGTGAGGGACATGGCGTCGGGGAGGGAGGCGGCGTCGCTCGCGGTGGGGCCGGCGTCCCGCGCCAGCGCGGCGAGCAGGCGGGCCCGGCCGTCCACGACCGTGTCCAGCGACGGCTCGGGCGAGCCGACGAGGGCGCGCACCGCGTCGAGGTCCGCCCGGTCGTCCGGAGGCCCGGGGAAGGGACGCCCGTTCAGGTCAGTCATCGGTTCCTCCGATCGCCGGGTCGGCGCCGCCGAGGGCCGCGCGCAGCTTCCTGCGGACCCGGTTGAGCCGGGATCCGACGGTGCCGGACGGGATGTCCAGGGCCTGCGCGACCTCCTCGTAGTTGAGGTCCGCCAGGGCCACGAGGAGCAGCACGTCCCTGTCGTGGTCGGGCAGCCGCCGCAGCTCCGCGGCGAGCCGCCCCCGCGCGCCCGCCGCGAGGAGCCTGGCGGCCACCCGGTCCTCGTGTCCGTCGTCCGTGCCGTCCTCGGCCGGCGTCCGCCGCAGCGCCTCCAGCCGGCGGGTCTCGCTCCTCCGGTGCTGGGCCACGAGGTTGGTGGCGATCCCGAAGAGCCAGGCGCGCACGGCTCCGCGCCCGGGGTCGAACGTCGCCCGCTTGCCGTACGCCACGACGAACGTCTCGGCGGCGAGGTCGTCGGCGACCTGCGCGCCGACCCGCCCGGCGACGTACCTGTAGACGTCGCCGAAGTAGCGGTCGTAGAGCGCCGCGAAGGCTTCGGGACGCCGCCACGACTCCTCGATGAGCGCGGCGTCGTCGGTCCTCACGGGTACTCCGGGTGGAGCGGTCATGCGGTCGGGTCCCTTCGACGGGGTCACATCTGTACTCCGTCGAACCGGCGATCCGTCTTCACGCCGGATCTTTTGGGAATGTTGGGGGCATTGGGGGTTTTGTAGCGAATCAGGCGGGAGCAGAGAAGCTTGACAAGTAAACTTCGTGCGTCCTCGAAAGAGAAACGGTGACGCGAGTACATGACGGCAACGCTGATCGACCCCGGCGCCGAGGCCGCGCGGCTGGAAGCGCTGCGCCGGTACCAGGTCCTCGACACCCCGCCCGAGGGGACGTTCGACCGGGTCGTCGCGCTCGCGGCCCGCGCCTTCGGCGCGCCGATCGCGTCCGTGACGTTCGTCGAGCAGGAGCGGGTCTGGATCAAGGCGCACAGGGGGCTGGCGTGGGTCGAGCACGACCTCGGGGGTGACCCGGGCCTGTGCGTCTCCGCGATCAGGGGGTCGAATCCCTACGTGGTGACCGACACGCTCGCCCATCCGGAGGCGTGCGAGCACCCGCTGGTCCGTGAGGAGCCCCGCGTGCGGTTCTACGCCGCCGCGCCGATCGTTACGGCCGACGGCCACCGCCTGGGCACGGTCAACGTCATGGACGTCGAGCCGCGCGAGGCGGACGAGGCCGTGCTGCACACGCTGACCGATCTGGCCGCCCTGGTGGCCGGCCAGTTGGAGACGCGGCTGTCCGCCCGCGCCGCCGTCACGCTCGAACGCCGCCTGCGCCAGCAGGCCGAGGCCGAACGCGGCCGGCTGGAGCTGCTCACCTCCACGCTGCGCAAGGTGCTGCTCCCGCCGTCCCCGCCGAAGGTCCCCGGGCTGGACATCGCCACGCACTACCACGTCGCCTCCGCCGACCAGGTGGGCGGCGACTTCTTCGACGTGTTCCGCCTCGACGAGGACCACTGGGCCTTCTTCCTCGGCGACGTGTGCGGCAAGGGCGCCGACGCGGCCGTCGTGACCGCCCTGGCCCGGCACACCCTGCGCGCCGCCGCCGTCTACGCGGTGGACCCCGAGGCCGTGCTGGCCAACCTCAACATGGTGCTCATGGACGAGTTCCTGGGCGCCGACCCGTGCTACTGCACGGTCCTGTACGGCGTGCTCACGCCGACCGGCGAGGGCGTGCACGTCAAGGTCGCCGGGGGCGGGCATCCTCCCGCGATGATCGTCCGCGCCGAGGGCGACGTCGAGGCCCTGCGCACCGAGGGCGGCATGCTCGTCGGGCTCCTGCAGGAGGCGCGTTTCGCCGTCGCCGAGACCACGCTGCGCCCCGGCGACGGCATGCTGCTCTACACCGATGGTCTCACCGAAGCCCGCACACCGGCCGGCCACATGTACGGTGAGGACCGTCTGCGAAGCCTGGCCGCCGGCCTGGCCGGACAACCCGCCCAGGCGGTGGTGACGCGGCTGGAGGAGACTCTGTCCGCGTTCGGCCCCGGATTGACCGACGACACGGCCATCCTGTCCATGACCGTTCCTCCGATCGTGAAAAGGCACTCGCGGTGACCACACCAGTTCACCTGACGCAGATCTCGGCTGACCCGGCCACGGGCACGTGCGTCCTGGCCCTGGCCGGTGAGCTCGACTACATCAGCGCGGCCCAGCTCCGGGCCGACATGGAGAGCACCCTGCGGCCCGAGCACCGTCACCTGGTGCTCGACCTCAGCGGGCTGGAGTTCTGCGACTCCACCGGCATCCGCCTCTTCCTGGTCTTCCGCAAGCTCATCCTGGAACGCGGGGGGTCGATCGCGCTGGCCGGGCTGACCAGCCGGCTGGAACGCGTCTTCCACATGACCGGGCTGTCCCAGGCGTTCGCCCTCTATCCCGACGCCGAACAGGCCCGGGCCGCCATCACGGCCGACGCCTGATCCGGTCCCGGAGGCACGGCACAGCGAATTCGCGAGGGCCATCGGGCGCGCCGCGATATTCGTGATGCGAATGCCGGGGTCTCCGGGCCGGTGGGCGGAGGTCCTGGGGGATATCGTCGGCTCATGGCGACGTGCGCCGTACGACCCCGCGGCCGGCCGGTGCGTTGATGCCCCGGCTGACCTTCGCCTGCCAGCACCTGCCCGGAGCCACCGTGATCACCGTGGGTGGCGAGATCGACTCGGCCAACGCCGCCCGGGTGGAGTCGTTCATCGCCGAGTCGCGCCGCCGGCCCGGCGATCATCTCGTGTTCGACCTGACCGAGGTGCGGTTCATGGACAGCGCCGGGCTGCGCACGCTGCTCAACGCCTACCTGGACGCGGAGGCGCACGGCGGGAGCGTGCGGCTGGCGGCGCTGCAGCCCATGCCGGCCCGTCTGGTCGCGATCACCCGTGTGGACGAGCACCTGCCCGTCCACGCCACGGTCCAGGAGGCGCTCACCGCCGCCCTCAGCTCGCCCGAGCCCCGCGCCGCCCGGCCGGCGACACGAGCACCGGCGTCGCCTGACGGTCCAGGGCCCGGCGACACGAGCACCGGCGTCGCCTGACGGTCCAGGGTCCGGCGACACGAGCACCGGCGTCGCCTGACCTCCGGCCGGGAGAAGCACGCTTCAGGAGCTCACGGAGGGCTCCGCCACCGCCGCGCCGTCCTCCCGCTCGGGCCGGTCCGCGGCCGGCGCGGGCCGGCGCAGGACCAGGAGCCCCACCGCGAACGCCGCGACCAGCAGCCCGGCCGAGATGCCGAACGCCAGCCGGTACCCGCCGGTCAGCGCGGCCGCCTGGCCCGCCCCGGCGGCCAGCAGTTCGCCGGTGCGCGAGGCGGCCATCGTGGACAGCACCGCCACCCCGATGGCCATGCCGACCTGCTGGGTGGTGTTGAACAGCCCGGAGGCCAGCCCGGCGTCGCTCTCCCGCGCGCCGGACATGCCCAGCGTGGCCAGCGCCGGGAGCACCAGCCCGCCGCCCGAGATCAGCACCATCACCGGGAGCAGGTGGGTGAGGTAGCCCGCGTCCACCGAGATCCGGGTGAGCAGCAGCATCGCGGCGATCAGCAGCACCAGACCGGACAGCAGGACGGCGCGGGCGCCGAAGCGGGCGCTGAGCCGGGCCGAGACGAACAGGGAGATCGCGCCGATGCCGACGGCGGCCGGGAGCATGGCGAGGCCGGTGTCGAGCGCCCCGTAGCCGAGGACCCGCTGCATGTAGAGCGCGACGAGCACCTGGAAGGCGAACATCCCCGACAGGGCCAGCATCTGCGCGAGGTTGGCGCCGGTCACGTTGCGCGAGCGCAGGATCCGCAGCGGCATGAGCGGCGTCCTGGCCGTGGCCTGCCGGACGACGAAGGCGGCCAGCAGGGCCAGCGACACCGCGCCGAGGCCCAGGGTGTGGGCGGCGAGCCAGCCGTACTCCTCGACCTTGACGATCGTGTAGATGCCCAGCATCAGGCCGCCGGTCACCAGCACGGCTCCGGCGACGTCGGCGCCGGCGGCCGGGCCGGCCCCGCGGTCGGCGGGCAGGACCAGCAGCGCCAGGGCGACGGTGACCGCCCCGATCGGCACGTTGATGAGGAAGATCCACGGCCAGCTCAGGCCGTCGGTGAGCACGCCGCCCAGGACCTGGCCGATCGAGGCGCCGGCCGCTCCCGTGAAGCTGAAGATGGCGATCGCCTTGGCCCGCTGGACGGGGTCGGCGAACAGCGTCACCAGGATGCCCAGGACCACGGCCGAGGCCAGCGCGCTCCCGACGCCCTGCAGGAACCGGGCGGCGATCAGCAGGCCGGGGCCGGTGGCCGCGCCGGCCAGCAGGGAGGCGGCCGTGAAGATCGCGTTCCCGGCCAGGAACATCGTCCGGCGTCCGACCAGGTCGCCCAGCCTGCCCGCCAGGAGGAGCAGGCCGCCGAAGGGGATCAGGTAGGCGTTGACGATCCAGCTCAGCCCGGCGGGCGAGAAGCCCAGGTCGTGCTGGATGGCCGGCATCGCCACGGTCACGATGCTGCCGTCGAGGATGGTCATCAGTCCGGTGGCGGACAGCACGCCCAGCGCGGTCCAGGGCGAATTGCGTATGTACGACATGGTCTCTCCCGTATCAGTCGACAGGAGAGACCGTAGCAGATAGTTCCGTAATAGACGATCCTCTTCGGTCCTACTTTGCCCGCTCCCGCGCCCGGCGGGCGGGCTGCGGCCCCTCGGCGGGCTCGGCGAGATGCCCGCTCACCAGGCGGTTCAGGGCGCGCACCATGACCTCCCGCTCGTCCTCGGGCAGCGCGTGCAGCGCCTCCCGGTGCACGCCGTCCACGATCTCCTGGCTGCGCCGGGCGACGGCCGCGCCCGCCTCCGTGACCGCGATGATCCGCGCCCGCCGGTCGGTGCTGGACGGGCGGCGCTCGGCGTACCCGGCCTTCTCCAGCGCGTCCACGGTCACCACCATCGTGGTCTTGTCCATGTCGCCCAGCTCGGCGAGCTGGATCTGGGTGCGCTCCTCCTCCAGCGCGTGGACCAGCACGCAGTGCATGCGCGCCGTCAGCCCGATCTCGGCCAGCGCCGCCGCCATCCGGGTGCGCAGCACATGGCTGGTGTGGTCGAGCAGGAAGGACAGGTCGGTCTCGGTGCGCGCGGGCGCCATCGCGGTCATGTCGTCAGCCTACCCAAGTCGTTCAAGTGCGGATTATCTGCAAGAGTACGATTGCCGCTGGTCACCTGGGCTCCGGAACCCATCGGCGGCCGAGCACCACCACGAGGCCGCCGACGACGGCCAGCGTCATCAGCACGGCGCCGAAGAGGGTCGTGCCGCCGGTCAGCCCCATGGCGTCGCTGAGGTAGCCGGCCGACACCGGCAGCAGGCCCGCCAGGAGGTAGCCGCCGACATTGAGCGCGGCGTTCGCCTCGGCCAGCCGCCCGGCCGGGACGGTGGAGTTGAGCAGGGACAGCCCGCCGAGTTGCCCCATGCCCTGACCGGCGCCGGCCAGCAGCGCCGCGACGGCGAGGACCTGGATCGACGCGGCCTGGACGGCGACGACCAGCGCGACCATGGCGAGGGCGGTGGAGGTCGCCCCGGCGATCAGGATCGCGCCGCGGCGCAGCCGCTGGACCGCGAACTGCACCCCCGTCGAGGCCAGGAACATCACGAACGCCATGGCCCCCGGGACGATCCGGTTGGTGCCGCCGAGCAGGCCGGTCAGCAGCGAGGGGCCGAGCGAGAGCACGAACGAGGTCGCCGTGATGCCCGGCGCGAACACGGCCACCCCCAGGGCGAGGTGCCGGCCGTTGCCGCGCGGCACGGCGGGCACGCGTACCCAGGAGCCCGCGGCCGACGCGCGTCCCCTGGCGTCCGGGAGCGGCATGCGGAGGACGACGGCGACGGCGCTCGCCAGCAGCGCCGCCTCCACGGCGAAGACGGTCACGGTCGGCGCCGGCAGGGCCTCGGACAGCACGCCCGCGAGGAGCGGGCCCAGCCCGGCGCCGAAGACCATGGCGCAGGACGCCAGCAGGGCCCCGAGCCGCGCGCGACCGGGGCCGGCCACGTCCGACACGGCGGCCATGCCGCCGGAGACCACGGCTCCGACCGCGATGCCGGCGAACAGCCGGGCCACGATCAGCGCGGCCACGCTGCCCGCCGTGGCGAAGATCAGGCAGGCCGCGAGGGCGAGCGCGAGCGCGGGCAGCAACACGGGCTTGCGTCCGAGCCGGTCGGACAGGACGCCCGAGACGAGCAGCGAGCCGATCAGGCCGACGATGTAGAAGGCGAAGACCACGGTCAGGGTGCCCTTGGAGAAGCCGAGGTCACGCTGCCACAGCACGTACAGCGGGGTGGCCGCGTTGGACAGGACGAAGACCGCGGTCACCGGCCAGGCGGCCAGCCAGACCCATCGAGTGGGAGCGGCCTTCTCCTGGCGCTCGCTCCTCGGTTTCACGGGCACCGTTCGACTCATGGACATGGCGGCTCCTTCCGGCCGACACAGTACGAACAGAGTCGAACTTAGCATGAAGTACGATGAGACTCGTACAACGGACATCGGAACCGAGGAGCCGAACATGCCGACGACGACGCGTCCGGCGCCCGCCTTCAGGGCGCTTCCGGAGCCCGCGGGACTGCCCGAGCCGCTGCCCGAACCGGCGGTCGAGGACCTGCGCCTGGAGACCGTGCTCGGCGCGCTGAGCGACCCGCTGCGCCTGACGATCGTGCGCAAGCTGCTCCTGGAGTCGGAGGCGTTCGACCACACCTGCGGCTGGTTCGGCCTCGACCGCCCCAAGTCCTCCCTCACCCACCACTTCAAGGCGCTGCGCGAGGCGGGCGTCACCCGGCAACGGCAGTACGGCCTGGAGCGGCGCAGCCATGTGCGCGTCGCCGACCTCGAAGCGCGCTTCCCCGGCCTCCTCGCCCTGGTGGCGGCCTGGACGCCGGACGAGAACTGACCGGCGATAAAGGGGCCATTTACCCAACACACAAGGCGCGCTGTTCTCTCGGGCTTCGACCCCTCCGATACAGTCTCGGCACAGGAAATCCGGATTTACCGGACGCCATTTTTCTTGCGAGAAACCGCAGATATCCATATTTCGGCGTCGGACGGAACCAAGAAATCCGCGACTTTCTCCAGCTGTATGCCTTGGGGGAGGTATGCCCGAATTGGAACGTCGACGTTTTCTCCAGATCGCCACCCTTGCCGGAGCCGTCACGGTGGCCCCGGCCCGGCTCCTCGGCGCGGCCCCGGCGCAAGCCTCGCCGAGAGGAACGCTGAACCCGTCCGTCATCCGCAAGTACGAGACACGGCTGGTCATACCGCCGGCCATGCCGCCGACCTCGGTCACCCGCGGCCTCGACTACTACGAGATCGCGGTACGCCAGTTCAGGCAGCAGATCCTTCCTTCGGGCCTCCCGGCGACGACCGTGTGGGGCTACGGGTCGATCAACCATCGTGGCACGTTCAACTACCCGGCCTTCACGATCAACGCTCGTCATCGACGGCCGGTCCGGGTCAAGTGGATCAACGACCTCGTCGACCGCAACGGCGATTTCCTGCCGCACCTCCTGCCGGTCGACCAGACCCTGCACTGGGCGAATCCGCCCGGCGGCATATCGGACCGTGACTCGAACGGCACCAGCCAGCAGCCTTACCGAGGACCGGTTCCGATCGTCACGCACGTGCACGGCAACCACACCTTCGACTACAGCGACGGCTATCCCGAGGCCTGGTACCTGCCGAAGGCCCGCAACATTCCCGCGGGATTCGCCCGCGAGGGCACTTTCTACAATTTCTTCAAGGAGAAGTCGCCGATCGGTGACCTCTGGAGCCGCGGGAACGCGGTCTTCCAGTACGCCAACGACCAGCCGGCCAACACGCAGTGGTACCACGACCACACCCTCGGGATGACCAGGGCCAACGTCTACGCCGGCCCCGCCGGCTTCTACCTGCTCCGCGGCGGGCCCGGCGACCTCCAGGGCGGGCGCCTGCCCGGTCCCGCTCCGCAGGTCGGCGACCGTCCGGGCACGCGCTACTACGAGATCCCCCTGGCCGTCCAGGACCGTTCCTTCAACTACGACGGGTCGCTGTTCTACCCCAGGAGCCGGACCTTCTTCGACGGCTTTCCCGGGCCGTACGCCCCGACCAGCGACGTCCCGCCGATCTGGAACCCCGAGTTCTTCGGCAACACGATCGTGGTCAACGGCAGGACGTGGCCGGTGCACGAGGTGGAGCCGCGACGCTACCGCTTCCGCATCCTCAACGGATGCGACTCGCGCTTCCTCATCTTCAAGCTCGCGTCGAACCCATGGCTGCCCCGCCCGGTCAAGCCGGTGCTGCCCATCTGGATGATCGGCGCGGAGGGCGGCTTCCTGCCCGCGCCGGTCAGGCTCGACCAGTTGCTGCTCGCGCCGGCCGAGCGGGCCGACGTGATCGTGGACTTCACCGGCCTGCCGGTGGGCACGGAGATATACCTGATCAACGAGGGGCCCGACGCGCCCTTCCCGGGGCCGCCCGACTCGTTCGCCGACCCCCTCACCACCGGCCAGGTCATGAAGTTCGAGGTCGTGCGGCTCACCTCCCACGACACCAGCACCCCGCCGAGCCGGCTGAACCTGCCGCACTTCCAACCGCTCGGCCCGGCGGTCAACCACAGGAAACTCTCGCTCACCGAGCAGGGCTCGGTCGACTTCCCGGACGTCAGCCCCGTCATCGTCCAGCTCGGCACCGTGAAGAACGGCGTCCCCAACCCCTTGCTGTGGAGCGACCCGATCACCGAGGACCCGATCCTGAACACCACCGAGGTCTGGGAACTGTACAACTTCACGGCGGACGCCCATCCCATCCACATCCACGAGGTGCAGTTCCAGGTCGTCGACCGGCAGCCCTTCGACGGCGGCCCCCGACCGCCGGAGCCATGGGAGCGCGGCTTCAAGGACACCGTCATCGCGCCTCCCGGAGAGATCACGCGGGTGAAGGCGACGTTCGATCTGCCGGGCCGGTACGTCTGGCACTGCCACATCCTCGAACACGAGGACAACGAGATGATGCGGCCCTACCAGATCATCGGGTGACCCGTGGCTCAGGGACGGCCGCCGACCCCCGTGGCGGTCTCCTTGAGCCGACCGGCGAGGCCCTCGTCGGGCGCGAGCGGGGCGGTGTCCGCCCCCGCGCCCTCGTGCAGCCCCTCGACGACCGCCTCCAGCGCCTCCCGCGAGGAGTGCGCGGGCGTCCACCCGAGCACCTCCCGGGCGCGCGTCACATCCATGAGCGGAACCTGGAGCAGCATCTCCAGCAGCCCCGGCGCCGCGGGCAGCAGCCGCAGGTGCCACCCCGCCGCCATCGCGCTCCTGGCCAGGAACGGCGGGACGGGCACCGTGCGCGCGCCCAGCAGCCGGGCCAGCCCGGCGGCGTCCAGCGGCGGCTCGGCGGCCAGGTTGAACGCCCCGCTGACCTGCCGGACCACCGCGAGCCGGTACGCCTCGCCCGCGTCCTCGGCGTGCAGGCACTGGAAGCGCAGCCCCGGCATGTCCGGCACGAACGGGATCAGCCCCGGCCGCACCAGCCGGCGCGGCACGAACGGCCCGCCGAACAGGCGGCGCTGCTCCGTGGCGGCCTCCCGCTTGAAGATGAACCCCGGCCGCATCCGCACCACGCGGATGTCGGGGTGGTCGTTCTCGAAGACGTCCAGGACCCGCTCGACGTACGCCTTCTCCCTGCCGTACGCGGCGCCCGGCCAGCCGTGGGTGGGCCAGCTCTCGTCCACCGCCCGGTCCTTGGGGCCCGGCGAGTACGCGCCCACCGACGAGGCGTACACCAGGGCGGGCACCCCCGCCTCGGCCACCGCGCGGAAGACCCGCATGGCGCCCAGCACGTTGGCCCGCCACGTCACGGTGGTGTCCCGGGTCGGCTGGAACAGCCACTCCAGGTGGACCACCGCGTCGGCGCCCTCGAAGATCGGCGTCAGGTCGTCGGTCACCACGTCGCCACGGCGCCACTCGACCTTCTCCGGCTGCCACCCGGGCAACCGGCGGGCCACGCCCACGACCGACCTCACCTGGTCGTCCGTCCGCAGGGCCTCCACCACGCTCGTGCCGACATTGCCGGTCGCGCCGACCACCACCACCTTCATACCGGCCGGGCTGCCCGCCGAAAGGGGACCGAAACCCCGCAGACCGGAACCCTAGGGCCGCAGCAGCACCTTGATGGCGCCGTCCTGCTTCTTCTGGAAGATCTCGTAGGCGCGCGGCGCCTCGTCCAGCGGCAGCCGGTGGGTGGCCAGGTCCATCACGGCCAGCGGGTCGGCGTCGTCGGTGACCAGCGGCATGAGGTCGTCGATCCAGCGCTTGACGTGCGCCTGCCCCATGCGCAGCGTCACGCCCTTGTCGAACATGCGCAGCATGGGCAGCGGGTCGGTCATGCCGCCGTAGACGCCGATGACGGAGATGACCCCGCCGCGCCGCACGGTGTCGATGGCCTGGTTGAGCACGACGAGCCGGTCGACGCCCGCCTGCTTCATGAGCGGCGCGGCCACCGCGTCCGGCAGGAAGCCGGTGATCGTCTGGGCCAGCTTCGCGCCGGGCGAGCCGTGCGCCTCCATGCCGACGGCGTCGATGACGGAGTCGGCGCCGCGCCCGCCGGTCAGCCCGCGCACCGCGTCGGGCACGTCGTCCGCCGCGCGCGCGTCCACGACCTCGATCCCGTGGCGGCGCGCCATCTCCAGCCGCTCCGGCACGCCGTCCACCGCGATCACCCGGTAGCCCCGGTGACGGGCGATGCGGGCGGTCATCTGGCCGATCGGGCCGAGCCCGAAGACCGTGACGCTGCCGCCCTCGGGCACCTCCGCGTACTCCACGGCCTGCCAGGAGGTGGGCAGGACGTCCGACAGGTAGACGAAGCGCTCGTCGGCCGGGCCGTCCGGCACCTTGATCGGGCCGAAGTGGGCCTGCGGCACCCGGAGGTACTCCGCCTGCCCGCCGGGGACCTGGCCGTACAGCTTCGTGTAGCCGAACAGGGCGGCGCCCATGCCGTGCTCGCGCACCTGGGTGGTCTCGCACTGGGCGTACAGCTTCATGCCGCACATGTGGCAGCGGCCGCAGGCGATGTTGAACGGCACGACCACCCGGTCGCCCGGCCTGATGTGCTCGACGTCGGCGCCGACCTCCTCCACGACGCCCATCGGCTCGTGGCCGAGGATGTCGCCCTGGGTCATGAACGGCCCGAGAACCTCGTACAGGTGCAGGTCGGACCCGCAGATCGCGGTGCTGGTGATCTTGATGATCGCGTCGGTCGGCTCCTTGATCGCCGGATCGGGGACCTCCTCGACCCGCACGTCCCGCTTGCCGTGCCACGTGACGGCCTTCATGTCCGCTCCTCCCGCCGGCACCCCCCATACCCCCACACCCGCCGCCAAACGGCTCCGGCCGGACGCGGCCCGTGCCCCGGCCGGAAGCCGCCGTACGGCGACCCTGGGATCAGGAGTCGTCCGCCTCGCGCAGCATGGCCAGGTGGTGCTCCAGGGACGGCAGGGTGGACTTGGCCAGCGCGACGATCTCGGGGGCGGACCCCTTCTTGATCTCCCGCTTGGTCGAGCTGATGGCCCGCTTGTGCGACTGGGCCATCTCCTTGACGAAGCGCCGGTCGAACCGGGCGTGCGCGGCCTTCTCCAGCGCGACGGCCTCCTTCTGCTGGGCGTTGGACAGGCCGGTGGGCAGGCGGACGCCGTGCCGCTCGGCCGTGCGCACGAGCTGCTCGTCCAGGGTGCCCTGGTCCTTGACGAGCGTGTCGCCGAGCGCCTTGACGTCCTGTGACCCCTTGTCCTGAGCCAGCTTGGCCGCCTGCAGCCGGGCCAGGCCGCCCAGGTGGATCTGCCGCATCCAGGCCCGGTCCTGGCCGGAGGCCTTCGCGGCCGGAGCGGACGCGGACGACGACCCGCTGGAGGCGGAGGAGTCGGTGACGCCGCCGCCGCAACCGGCGGTTGCGGCGGCGGCCACGGCGACGAGGAGCAGGCTCAGATGTGAGCGGCGCATGGACATGGAATCCCCACTTGTTTGGAAACGCACTGCGTGTAATTACAAGTAGACACCTTTCGGATGCGCTCCGTAGTCATGCGCGTCAGCGTGTCGCCGGGTCCTCCCAGCTCAGAGCCCTCCAGGCGGTGGGCCGCCGCGACGCCGCCCACCTGGAGCCACAGAAGAGACTTTACACACTCCGTGTTCGATGAATAACTACATGTAGTGTGGCCTTGGCGGAAGGGGCCTTCAGTCATGACAGTCGGCTTCACTCACAACCTGGTCGGAGCTCGCGTTGACCAGCGCTTGACCGGCTTCCTCGAAGCGTGGCGGGCGCCGGTGTCCGACCCCGACGTGGTCGCGGCGTACGAGCTGCTGACCGACTTCATCCTGAGCGGCGGCAAGCGGGTGCGCCCGCTGCTGTGCTACTGGGGCTGGCGAGGGGCGGGCGGCGGCGACTGCGACGAGATCATCAGCGCGGCGGCGGCGCTGGAGCTGTGCCACGCCGGGCTGCTCATCCACGACGACATCATGGACGGCAGCGAGCTGCGCCGCGGCCACGCGACCGTCCACCGGCGCCTGTCCCAGCTGCACGCCGGGCCCGGCGCCGAGACCTTCGGCCAGGCCGGCGGCATCCTGCTCGGCACCCTCAGCCTGGCCTGGGCCGACGCGCTGCTGTCGTCCTGCGGGGTGGAGCCCGGCCGGCTGCGCGTGGCCCACCACCTGTTCGACGCCATGCGCAGCGAGGTGATCAGCGGCCAGTACCTCGACATCCTGGCCCAGCTCCGCGCCGGCGCCTCCGTGCCCGAGTCGCTCACCGTGATCCGCTACAAGACGGCCAAGTACACCGTGGAGCGCCCCATGCAGATCGGCGGCGCCCTCGCCGGCGCGCCGCCGGAGCTGCTGGAGTCCTACTCCCGCTTCGGCCTGCCGCTGGGCGAGGCGTTCCAGCTCCGCGACGACGTGCTCGGCACGTTCGGCTCGTCGGCCGAGACGGGCAAGTCGGCGCTCGACGACCTGCGCGACGGCAAGCACACCGTGCTGTTCGCCCACGCGGTGCAGCGCGCCACGCCCGCGCAGCGCTCCTACCTGCGCACCTGGCACGGCCACCCCGACCTGACCGAGGAGCAGGCCGACGAGCTGCGCCAGATCATCGTCGCCACCGGCGCGCTCGCCGAGGTGGAGGACATGATCGCCCAGCGGGTGCGCGAGGCGACCGCCGAGCTGCGGGCCGCCCCCATGACCACCGAGGCGCGCGAGGCGCTGGCCGTGCTGGCCGAGCGGCTCGCCCACCGCGACCGGTAGGCGTCCGGCGGCCGCCCCGGCCGCCCGCCCCGCGTCCTGGAACGTTCCATCCCCCCGCGCCGGGCCACCGGCGTCGTTCCCATGAAGATTGGTGGTGCAGTATGACAGAAACACCCGAGTCGACCGCTTCCAACGGGCACAACCAGCAGCTCAGCCTCAGCACCGAGGCCGCGCGCAATCTGGCGACGACCACCAAGACCGTCCCCCAGATGCAGGAGATCACCTCCCGCTGGCTGCTGAAGCTGCTGCCCTGGGTGCAGACCTCCGGAGGCGTCTTCCGGGTGAACCGCCGGCTCACCTACACCCTCGGCGACGGCCGCATCACCTTCACCACCACGGGCGCCGAGGTGCGGGTCATCCCGGCGGAGCTCACCGAGCTGGCCCCGCTGCGCGGCTTCTGCGAGATGGAGGTGCTGGAGGCGCTGGCCGCCCGGTTCATCCAGCGCGAGTACGAAGCCGGCCAGGCGATCGTCACCGAGGGCAGCCCCGTCGACCAGCTCGTGCTGATCGCCCACGGCCGGGTCGCCAAGAGCGGCCACGGCGCCTACGGCGACGAGCAGGCCCTCGGGGTGCTGGCCGACGGCGACCACCTCGGCGAGCAGCTCCTGACCGAGCCGGGCCACTTCTCCTTCACCGCCAAGGCCGCCACCACCTGCACCGTCCTCGTGCTCTCCCAGCACGACTTCCAGCAGATCCACGACCAGTCGCCCGAGCTGCGCGACCACCTGGCCGGCATCCGCGACGTCGGCAACCGCGCCCGCAACGACTACGGCGAGGCCGCGATCGACATGTCGTCGGGCCACACCGGCGAGCCGACGCTGCCCGGCACGTTCGTCGACTACGACCTCGCGCCGCGCGAGTACGAGCTGAGCGTCGCCCAGACCATCCTGCGCGTCCACACCCGCGTCTCCGACCTGTACAACCAGCCGATGAGCCAGCTCGACCAGCAGCTCAGGCTCACCATCGAAGCGCTTCGTGAGCGCCAGGAGCACGAGCTGGTCAACAACCGCGACTTCGGCCTGCTGCACAACGCCGACTTCTCCCAGCGCATCCGCACCCGCGGCGGCCCGCCCACGCCCGACGACCTCGACGAGCTGCTCGCCAAGGTGTGGAAGGAGCCGGCCTTCTTCCTCGCCCACCCGCAGGCCATCGCCGCCATCGGCCGCGAGTGCTCCAAGCGCGGCCTCTACCCGCAGGCGAGCGAGGTCGGCGGGCACCGGGTGCCGGCCTGGCGCGGCGTGCCGATCTTCCCGTGCAACAAGATCCCCGTCACCGACACCCGCACCACCTCGATCATGCTCATGCGCACCGGCCAGGAGAGCCAGGGCGTCGTCGGCCTGCACCAGACCGGCATCCCCGACGAGTACCAGCCGGGCCTGTCGGTCCGCTTCATGAACATCAACGAGAAGGCGGTCATCTCCTACCTCGTCACCGCCTACTACTCCGCCGCCGTCCTGGTTCCCGACGCGCTGGCCGTCCTGGAGGACGTCGAGCTCGGGCACGAGCACTAACGAGGATGGACGGTGCCGGTTTGACGGAGCAGCAGCGGGACGCCGCGCGGCAGGGCCTCGGCACGGAGGCCGAACAGCAGAGCCTCGGCACCGAGGCCGCGCGGCTGCTCGCCACGACGACCAAGACCCCGCCGCAGGCGCGCGAGATCACGCCTCGCTGGCTGACGCGGGTCCTGCCCTGGGTGGAGGTGGCCGGCGCCGTCTACCGGGTCAACCGCCGGCACACCTACCCGGTGGGCGGCGGCCGGGTGGGCTTCGCCTTCGAGGGGGCGCGGGTCCGGGTGATCCCGCCCAGCCTGGCCGAGCTGCCGCCGCTGGGCGGGTACGCCGACGCCGCCGTCCTGGAGCGGCTGGCGGACCTGTTCGAGCAGCGGGAGTACGCACCGGGCGAGGCGGTCGTGCGGGCCGGCGAGCCCGCCGGGGGCCTGGTGCTGATGGCGTACGGCAAGGCGGCCCGGCTGGAGCGCGGTCCGTACGGCGACGCCCTGGTCCGGGCGACGCTGTCGGCGGGCGACCACGCCGGTTCCGAACGGTCCTGGGCCGCCGCGCCACCCGGGGCCGAGCGGTCCGGGGCCGAGGGGGTCTGGCCGTACACGCTGGAGGCCCGCACGCCCTGCACGGTGCTGTACCTGCCGTGGGAGGCGTTCGACACGCTGGCCGACCGGTCTCCGTCGCTGCGCGCCCGGCTCGACCGGCACCGCGCCGAGCTGGCCAGGCCGCGCAACAAGCACGGCGAGGCGGCCATCGCCGTGGCCGCCGGTCACCGGGGCGAGCCGGTGCTGCCCGGCACGTTCGCCGACTACGACCCCGGCCCGCGCGAGTACGAGCTGAGCGTCTCCCAGGCCGTGCTCCGGGTGCACACCCGGGTCGCCGACCTGTTCAGTCAGCCGATGGACCAGACCGAGCAGCAGCTCAGGCTCACCATCGAGGCGGTCCTGGAGGAGCAGGAGCACGCACTGGTCAACGACCCGGGCTTCGGACTGCTGCACAACGCCGACCCCCGGCAGCGCTTCGCCACGCGCGGCGGCCCGCCCACCCCCGACGACCTCGACGAGCTGCTCAGCCGGCGCAAGAAGACCCGCTACTTCCTCGCCCACCCCCGGGCGATCGCCGCGTTCGGCCGCGAGTGCAACCGCCGGGGCGTCCACCCCGAGCCCGTCACCGTCGAGGGGCGCGCGCTGACGGCCTGGCGCGGGGTTCCCATCCTGCCCTGCGACAAGCTGCCGGTCAGCCGGGCGGGCACGACCGCGATCCTGGCGTTCCGCACCGGCGAGGACGACCAGGGCGTGGTGGGGCTGCGGCAGACCGGCCTGCCCGGCGAGCGCCTGCCCGGGCTGAGCGTGCGGCAGACCGGCATCGACGAGCGGGCCATCGCCTCCTACCTGGTCAGCGCCCACTACTCGGCGGCCGTCCTGGTGCCCGACGCGCTCGGCATGCTCACCGACGTCCAGGTTCACGATCAGAGGTTCACGAGCGGAGCGGAGTGATCCCATGGCCGACCAGCCGTTCGAGCTGCCCGACTTCTACCTGCCGTATCCCGCCCGGCTCAACCCCCACCTGGAGGAGGCCCGGCGCCACTCCAGCGAGTGGGCCCGCGCCATGGGCATGCTGGAGGGCTCCGGCGTCTGGGAGCAGCGTGACCTCGACTCCCACGACTACGCCCTGCTGTGCGCCTACACCCATCCCGACTGCGACGGGCCCGAGCTGAGCCTGGTCACCGACTGGTACGTGTGGGTGTTCTTCTTCGACGACCACTTCCTGGAGCTGTTCAAGCGCACCGGCGACCGCGAGGCCGGCAAGCGGCACCTCGACCGGCTGCCCGCCTTCATGCCGCCGGATCTGGCGGCCGGCATGCCGGAGCCGGACAACCCGGTCGAGGCCGGGCTGGCCGACCTGTGGCTGCGCACGGTGCCCAGCCGCTCGCAGCAGTGGCGCGAGCGCTTCGCCGAGAGCACCCGCAACCTGCTGAACGAGTCGCTGTGGGAGCTGTCCAACATCAACATCGGCCGGGTGCCCAACCCGGTCGAGTACATCGAGATGCGCCGCAAGGTGGGCGGGGCGCCGTGGTCGGCCGGCCTCGTCGAGCACGCCGTGGGGGCCGAGGTGCCGGCCCGTATCGCCGCCTCGCGGCCCATGCGGGTGCTGCGCGACACGTTCTCCGACGCCGTCCACCTGCGCAACGACCTGTTCTCCTACCAGCGGGAGGTGGAGGAGGAGGGCGAGCTGAGCAACGGGGTGCTGGTGCTGGAGACGTTCCTCGGCTGCACCACGCAGGAGGCGGCCGACTCCGTCAACGATCTGCTCACCTCCCGGCTCCAGCAGTTCGAGCACACGGTGGCCACCGAGCTGGGCCCGCTGTTCGCCGAGCACGGCCTCGACCCGCTGTCGTGCGCCGGGGTGCTCGCCTACGTCAAGGGGCTGCAGGACTGGCAGTCCGGCGGCCACGAGTGGCACATGCGCTCCAGCCGCTACATGAACGAGCGCGCGGGGCGCGGCGCCGGGCTCGGCATGGGGGCGGTCGTCGACATCCTCGGCGCCAAGCGGTTCCGCTCGTACGCGCACGTCCCCCACCGGCGGGTCGGGCCGTCGGTCATCCCCGAGCTGCTCATGCCGTTCGAGGCCCGGCTGTCGCCCCACCTCGGCGCGGCCCGCGTCAACGTCATCACCTGGGCGCGCGAGATGGGCATCCTGGAGGCGCAGCCCGGCGTGGTCGGCTCGGCCGTGTGGGACGCCGACAAGCTGGCCGACTACGACCTGCCGCTGTGCGCGGCGGGCATCCACCCCGACGCCTCCCCCGCCCAGCTCGACCTGTCGTCGGCCTGGCTGGCCTGGGGCACCTACGGCGACGACTACTTCCCCGTCGTGTTCGGCCGCACCCGCAACCTGGCCGCGGCCAAGGTGTGCGTCGAGCGGCTGACGATGTTCATGCCGCTCGACGGGCCGCCGCTCGCCGTGCCGGTGAACGCGCTCGAACGCGGCCTGGCCGACCTGTGGACGCGCACGGCCGGGCCGATGGCGCCGGCGGCGCGCCGCCGGTTCCGCGGGGCGATCGAGGACATGGCGCGGAGCTGGCTGTGGGAGCTGGCCAACCAGATCGCCAACCGGGTGCCCGACCCCGTCGACTACGTCGAGATGCGGCGCATGACGTTCGGCTCGGAGCTCACGATGAGCCTGTGCAGGCTGGCCCACGGCGACCGGGTGCCGCCGGAGATCTACGACAGCGGGCCGCTGCGGTCGCTGGAGAACTCCGCCATGGACTACGCGGCCCTGCTCAACGACGTGTTCTCGTACCAGAAGGAGATCGAGTTCGAGGGCGAGACGCACAACGTCGTGCTGGTCACCGAGACGTTCTTCGGCTGCGGCTATCCGGAGGCGCTCGGCATCGCGACCGACCTCATCAACTCGCGGATGCGGCAGTTCCAGCACGTCGCCGAGCACGAGCTGCCGGTGCTCTACGACGACGCCGGGCTGGGCGAGGAGGCGCGCGAGGCGCTGCGCGGCTACGTGACGGACCTGGAGCACTGGATGTCGGGCATCCTGGTGTGGCATCGCGACTGCCGCCGTTACGACGAGGAGTCGCTGCGCCGCCACCACCAGCCGCCCCGGTGGCGGCTGGCCGGTCCCACCGGTCTCGGCACCTCGGCGGCGATGATGTGGGGGTCGGCGGTCTAGGGGGTGGCCTGCGGCGCGGCGCTGTCGGGCTCCGGGTCCAGCTCGTACAGCCAGCCGATCAGGTGCAGCAGTCGCTCCTGGTACGGCGTGACGTTGCGCAGGCGGACCCAGCGCTGCGGCGCGGGGAGCGCGGGCATGATCAGTGCCCGCAGGCCCGCCAGGTCGATGAAGGTCAGCCGGCCGGTGTCGACGGTCACGTGCCCGCCACCGGCCCGGCAGGCGGTCAGCGCCCGCGTCAGCGCCTCGCAGTTGCTCACGTCGATCTCGCCGACGAGCGCGATCACGGGGCCGGCGCTTCCCGGCGTGAACAGCAGATGGGGTGTGGTCCGCGGATCCCGGAGAGGCATCCGCAGGGAGATCCGGACGAGCCGGTCGGCGTAGAGCAGCCGCTCGTTCGTGTCCGTGTCGCCGCTCATCGGCCGCGCACCCCCATCTCTCCGAGCGTGGGGGTCGTCCTCCGGCCCCTGCGCACTGGGGGAACGGACCGGCGTCGCGTGTCTCGCCAGTCCGGAACCAGGATTACACGAATTGTCTTTCGTTAAGTGATGTCTAGGCTAAAGGGGTGGTATGGCTGTGGGGGTATGTGCCGGTCTGAGATAGCTCTGTCCGATACGTACCCAACCCGCCGACCCCTCGCCCTGCCCCGTGGGCCGGTACGCGTCGGGCCGCCGCGGGCCTGATGGCCCGGGCGGCCGCCTTGACCCTCGCGTTGGTCTCCGCCGGACGGGGCATGGGCTCCCCAGTACAGGATCGCCATCACCCGCCCACACCCGCCGGCGGATCACTTCGTGCTCGTCACCGCGTACCCGCGGGCCCGGGTCCACCTGGGAGTGCACCATCCCGCCGGCACCGCCGGCCCGATCCCGGGTGAGCACCGCCGCCATCCGGCCGGTGCTCCCCCTTGTCGAGCTTCGTCGCGTACGAGCCACTCGGGGAGGGCTCGCACACGGGTGCCGGCCGGACCCAGGCCGTCTGAGGACGCGGGCCCCCGATCAGACGAGCACGGCGCGAACGCGTGCCCTCGGAAGCCGGCGGAAGGCCGGTCCGTGCCTACCCGTGGCTCAGCAGGGGGCGAGCACGGAGGTGGCCGCCGCCTGGTGGTTGTTCAGGACGCCCACGTTGACCTTGTCGAGCTTGCCGACGTTGAGGACGTCGATGTGCTTGACGGAGTTGTTGGCCACGTCGTTCAGCAGAACGAGGTCGTTGGCCGCGGACCACTGGCTGCCGATCTGGTTGCCGGTGTTGAGCGGGCCGCTCATCGGCACGTAGCTGATCGAGCTCGTGGCGGTGGAGCTGGTGGCCGTGGAGTGCGTGGACGAGGACTGCGAGGACTGCGACGACTGCGTGGACTGGGTGGACTGCGTGGAGGAGGACTGCGTCGCCCCGGAGTTGGTCGTGCACTTGGTGGTGCAGGTGGTCGTGCACTGCGTCGCGGTCGTCACGATCTTGGTGGCGCAGGGAACCGCGATGACCGGCTTGGGGGTGAGGACGACGGGCTTGGGGGCGCAGTCGGTCACGACGGTCGGCTTCGGGGTGCAGAGCGCGCTGGTGCCGCTGTCCGCGTGGGCGCTCACGGTCGAGAGGCCGAAGACGGCACCGGCGAGGGCTGCACCGACGAGAATGCGACGCATCATTTTGATTTCTCCTTCGTGGGAATCAGCGCGGAAGGGGAGGCGCTTCTTCTGAATCGCGCTCTCACGGGACCGCGAGAGGCCGAATAACGATCCCGCGCGACACCGCCCCGCCGCAACTCGAATTCGCTAAGCCCAAGTCAAATGCAACCCTCAATTACTTGGCGCTTGATTATGCGTCGCCCGGATATGTCCATATACGACACATTCAGCGGATTATTGTGGGGGCGGCGGTGAATGCCCGATACCGGCGGAGGGACGCCGGCGATGTCCGGGAGAACGACGACGGCGGCCCGGGGCGTTCCGCTTCGGAGCGAGAACGTCCCGGGCCGCCGTCGCGTCGGGCTCGGTGAGCCGGACGGAGCGCGCTCCCTCACGGGGAGTCGCGGCCGTTCTGTGCAGGTGAGGAGGCGCCGGACCACGCGGGGATGGCGGCCGCCGGCCCGCCGGCGCTGCCGGACGGTCGGCGGGGAACCGCGCGCCCGCGCCCCGTGGCAGCGGGTCAGCCGTTGTTGAGGACCGCGACGTTGACGTCCTCGAGCTTGCCGACGTTGAGGACGTCGATGTCCTTGACCGAGTCGTTGAGGACGCCGTTCAGCACGGTGGCGTTGTGGAGCGCGCTGAACTGGCTCAGCACGCTGTTGCCGCTGTTGTAGGGGGTGTCGTCGGCCGATGCGGCGGTGGCGGAGAAACCGAACGCGATGCCCGCGATGGCAGCACCGGCGAGAATACGACGGATCATGTTTGTTTCCTCCATTGATCGGCGCGGAAATCACCGGCGCCATAGTCGTTTGTACGGGGCGGTGAGGTGCCGTCAATAACGATCCCGGCACCGGACGGGCCTCGCAACCCAAGAAAGCCTCATGGCGGTCAAGGAGCCACCTCGTTTTCTTGGCACACACACGCTTTCCGCGGCGCCTGCCGAATCACCGCCATATACAGAATGGCGCGACGCGCGGACGTCGTTGTTTAAGCACGATCATCCAAATCTTGGAGCGCGCCGTTCGTTCAGGAGGACGTTCGCCTCGCCGGGAGCGGCCGTCTCCTCCCGGGTCGTCCCGCCCCGGGGCCGGGTCGCCTCGCCCGGGGGGACAGGTCGCCTCGCTCAGGGGGACAGATCGCCTCGCTCAGGGGGACAGATCGTCTAGGGCGGACGAGAGGTGGCGCAGGGCGCGCAGGCACTCGCGTGCCTCGGCCTCGCCCAGCCGCGCGACCAGGCGCTCGGCGAAGCGCCGGTGCCCGGGGACGATCAGCGCGATCGCGTCCCGGCCGGCCCTGGTGGGCTGGAGCAGCTTGGCGCGGCGGTGCGCGGGGTTGGGCCGGTACTCGGCCAGTCCCCGCTCCACCAGCAGGTCGGCGATCCGCTGCACCCCCTGGCGGGTCATGCCCATGGCGCGGGCGATGCCGGCCACGGGCAGCGGCTCGGCCAGGACGGCGCCGAGCACCTGCCACCAGGCCGCCGTCAGCCCGGCGGGCCTGGCCAACTCCTCGGCGACCTCCAGGAACCGGCCGTTGAGCCGGAACGCGGTCAACGCGGCGGCCGACAGGAACGCCGCCGCGTCGTCCGCCTCCTGCCCGACGGCACCTTCGGACACCCGCGCCTCACGTCCGGGTGCCCCCTCGTGGCCGGCATCGCCAGGAAAGGCAGGCTCCGTCCCGGTCATGCCGACATCAGGACGCTGAACGCCGACGGGTCGCTCTTGCCGAACAGCCTGTACCACGCGTCCAGCACCTCGGGCCGGTACGTGTCGAGGCGGCCGAGGATCTCGCGGGCGAAGGCCACCGGCTCCGTGGGCCCGGCGGTGATGAGGTCGCCGTCCGTCACCGCGTCGCGGTCGAGGTAGTGCTTGGCGCCCCCGTAGCCGGGCTGCGCCTCCAGGTACGGCAGCGCGGCACTGGTGTGGTCGCGGTCGTCGAACAGCCCCTCGCGGGCCAGACCCGCCGTGGCCCCGCAGATGGCGGCCACCGGCACGCCCGCGTCGAGGAATTCGCGGGCCGCCCGGGCGAAGGGCGCGAGCGCGTCGCCCGCGTCCCACAGCTCGGCGCCCGGGAGGATCAGCATGGTGCTGGCGGCGGGCGTGAGGTCCTCCAGCACGAGGTCGGGGACGACGCGCAGCCCGCCCATGGTGGTGATCGGCTCGGTGGACAGGCCGACGGTGACGATCTCGTAGCCGCCGGGCTCGCGGTGGAACCGCTCGGCCCGGAGGTGGGCGATCGCGTGCCCGGCCTCCCAGTCGGCCCAGGTGTCGTAGATCCCTACATGTACGGGCTTCTTCGTCTTTATCATGACAACACGCTGTCATATCGACAACATGCTGTCAATGCCTCCACGTGCGAGGATATGCGCATGGCACAGATCGTCGGCGGGGGACGGCCGGTCAACGACGCCGAACGGCGCGTGATCGCCTATCTGCGCGACCACGCCCCGGCCGAGTGGTTGCTGCTGCACAACGTCGAGGTCCCCCGCGGCGAGGACATCTTCGAGGTGGACCTGCTGGTCCTGACCGGCCACTCGCTGGTAGTGGTCGACGTCAAGGGCACGCGGGGCCGCATCCAGGTGTCGGGGTCGCGCTGGTTCCCGCCGCGCCGGGAGGCGTTCGGCTCCCCGGTGACGAAGCTGCGGGGCACCGCGCGGGCGCTCAAGGGCCTGCTGGTGTCCCGGGCCACCCAGCTCGAACGCGTCTACGTCGACAGCATCGTCGTGCTCACCTCGCCCGACGCGGAGCTCGTCGATCCCACCGGGCGCGACGCGGCGCACGTCACCGACCTGGCCGGTCTGGTGCCGATGCTGGCCGACGCGTCGCGGGTCAAGCGCGGGTGCAGCCCCGACGCCCGGCCGTACCTGACGGCGGTCCTCGACGCCCTGAACCAGACCGTACGGCGCAGCACCGCGCCCCCCAGGTACGGCAACTGGGAGGTCGAGGAGCAGCTCGGCGGCGACACCAGGGTCACCGAGTACCGCGCGTTCAACGCGACGCTGCCCGGCAGCGAGACCGTGCTGCTGCGCGTCTACCAGGCCGACCCCCTGGCCGACGAGGCCGCCCGGGCCGCCGAGCGGCAGCGCATCGCCAACGCCTACCAGTCGCTGGCCCGCATCCCGCCCCACCCGTGCGTGGTGCGCTCGCGCGACTTCTTCGCCATCGACGACGAGAGCCGGTTCGTGCTGGTGCTCGACGACGTCCACGGCGAGGCGCTGCACCTGAGCCCCGGCCGGGGCGCCGGGTCGCCGTTCGTGATCCCGGACCTGCTGAGCGGCCTGGCGCACGCGCACGCCCACGGCGTCATCCACCGCGCGCTCACGCCCGCGTGCGTGCTCGTCACCGACGACGGCCACGCCGTGCTGACCGGCTTCGACTACTCCAAGCCCGGCCCGCGCAACTTCACGGTCGCCCATGAGCTGAGCAACGTCCTCGACGGTCACTACGTGGCGCCCGAGTGCCAGGACCGGCCCGACCGCATGACGGCCGCCTCCGACGTCTACGCCGCCGGTGTGATCGCCTACCAGCTCCTCGCCGGGGAGCTGCCGGCCGGGCCGGACGCGCTCGGGCCCGAGGTGCCCGACGTGGTGCGGCGGATGCTCGACCACTCGCCGGCCAAGCGTCCCTCGGCGGCCGAGGCGCTCGACGGGCTGCGCGGGATCCCGCAGCGGTCCCGGCTGCGGCGGCTCGTCCGCCGCATCGTCGCCGGCTCCTGACCGCGACGCCGGACCGGGCCGCCTCCCTCGCCGGCCCGCGCCCCTGTCCGCGCGGGCCGCCCTGCCGTCCTGGACGAGCCGATACGACCGGACGTGCTGAGACGTCCAGCGGGGTGGCCGGGGGCGTCGGGACGACCGGAACGATCCGGCACGTCCCGACGGAACGGCCCCTGCGAATGATCGGACGTGGAAGTGGGTGGATCTCAGACGGGCAGGTGGCGGCGCAGGTCGCTGGCCTGCTTCAGGTAGTCGAGCGCCAGCCCCGTGCGCCCCGCCGTGCGGTACAGCTCGCCGAGGAGCTGCGTGCTCGACATCTCGCCGCTACGGTCGCCGAGCTCCTGGAAGACCTCCAGCGAGCGCTGGAGCCCGGCCGAGGCGGGGGCCAGGTCGCCGCGGCGCACCTGGAGCCGGGCCAGGCTCTGCAGGGCGTACGCGCCGCA
Organism: Nonomuraea roseoviolacea subsp. carminata; assembly: GCF_024172185.1. Taxonomy (GTDB): domain Bacteria; phylum Actinomycetota; class Actinomycetes; order Streptosporangiales; family Streptosporangiaceae; genus Nonomuraea; species Nonomuraea roseoviolacea. Next base: position 4,100,432 of record NZ_JAMZEC010000001.1, on the reverse strand, counting down.
GTGCCGGTCGCCGAGCGACTCGAAGATGTCCAGGGCGTGGTGGTGGAAGGACACCGCCTCGTGCAACTGCCCCATCTGGAGGCAGACGCAGCCCTCGCGGTGGGAGTCGCCGAGCTCCTGGGCCAGCCGCATGGCCTGGGCCAGCGACTCGGACGCCTGGGTCAGGTCGCCGGACTTGAGGCAGACCCGGCCGATGGCCTGCCGGGCGAGCGCCTCGCCCTGGGGGTCGTCGGCGGCCAGGAACATGGCCAGGGCCCGCTTGAAGTGGCCGAGCGACTGCGCCGGCCGCCCGCGGAACTGGCTGACCGCGCCGAGCCCGCAGATCGTCGTGGCCTCGGCCCGTACGTCGCCGAGGTCGTGGAAGAGCTGGCGGGAGCGCACGAACCCGTCGGCCGCCTCCTCGTAGCGGTCCTGGTAGAGGGCGACCTGGGCGAGCCCGCGCAGCATGGCGGCCTCGCCGTAGGTGTCGCCGCCGGCGCGGGCGGCCTCCAGGGCGACGCTGTGGGTGCGCTGCCAGGTGTCGAGCCGGCAGTGCAGGTCCAGGTACGGGACCATGGCGGCGGCCAGGCCCCAGGCCGACTCGGCGAGCCCGGCCTCGGCGGCCACGCCGACGGCCGCGACGAGCGAGTCGTGCTCGGCCTCGAACCAGTCGAGCGGGTTGGAGGTGAGCCGCTCCAGCGTCTGCTCGGGCAGGCGCCAGCGCGGCGTGCGGGGGGCGGTGAGGCTGAAGACGGTGGTGGGCAGCCGCGCCATGGCGTGCTCGGTGGTCGCGGTCCAGGCGGCGAGCACGCGGCCCAGGGCGTCGCGGTCGGGCGTGCGTTCGAGGGCGTGGCGGCGGATCAGGTCGGGGACGCGGTAGCGCGGCTGCCCGACGGGGTCGGTGCCGACGAGCTCCAGCAGGTTCACGTCGACGAGGAGATCGGTCACATCGTCAGCGCGATGCCGGTCGAGCGCCGCGTCGACCACCCAGCCGGGCTGCGCGAGGGCGCCGAGCCGGCCGAACGTGCCGAGCATGCGGGCGGCCTCGTCGGGCAGGTCGCGGTAGCTGCGGTCGAGGCTGACGCGCACCTCCTGCAGCTCGTTGAGCCGGTCGTCCTCCAGCCGTTGCCGCAGCACCGCCAGCGACCAGCCGGGCCGGCCGGCGAGCCGGGCCCCGGCGCTGCGCACGGCCAGCGGCAGCCCGCCGCACGCCTCCACGATGGCGCGGGCGTCGTCCTGCTCGCGGGCCACCCGCTCGGGTCCGACGATCCGGCCGAGGAACCGCAGGGCGTCGTCGACCGGCAGCTCGCCGAGGTCGATGTGGCGGGAGCCGGGCAGCTCGGTGATGCGCCGGCGGCTGGTGACGATGACCACGGAGTCGTTGCCCGGCAGCAGCGGCCGTACCTGTGAGGCGTCGAGCGCGTCGTCCAGCAGGACGAGCATGGGGCGCTCGGCGAGCAGCGAGCGGAAGTGCGCGGAGCGCTCGTGGACCGTGGGCGGGGGCGGGTCGGCGCCGAGCGCCCGCAGCGCCTCGGCGAGGAGGTCGGCCGGCTCGCGGCCGTCGAGGTCGAGGTGGAGCTGGCCGGCGGGGAACTTCTCGCGCAGCGCGTGGGCGGCGTGCACGGCCAGCGCGGTCTTGCCCGCTCCGGGCGGCCCCGAGATGACGGCGACCTGGAACGGCTCGTTCAGCGCGGCGAGGGCGTCGGTCCGGCCGGTGAAGTCGGGAATGTCGGGCGGGAGCTGGCGGGGGGCGGCGGGCGGCGCCTCGTCGGCGAGGATCGACTCGTACGCGGCGCGCAGTCCGGTGCCCGGCTCGACGCCGAGCTCGTCCACGAGGAGCTGCCGGACCGTGGCATAGGCGCGCAGCGCCTCGGCCTTCCGGCCGCCCCGGTGCAGGGCCAGGAGTAATCGTCCCCACAGGTCCTCGCGATAGGGGTGCTCGGCGAGCAGGCCGCGCAGCTCGCTCACGGCGCCGGCGTGGTCGCCCTGGTCCATCCTCCGGCTGATCAGTTCCTCGGCCGCGCGCAGCCGCACCTCGTGGAGGGGGTCCAGGCGGCGGTCCCAGAGCGGGCTGCCGGGCAGATCGGCGAGCGGGGCGCCGCGCCACAGGGACAGCGCCTCCTCGTAGCGGGCCTGGCCCACCAGTTCCTCGAAGACCAAGAGGTCGAGCGCGCCCTCCGGCACGTCGATGGCGTAACCCGAGCCGTTGCCGCGCAGGCACCGGCCCTCCTCGCCCAGATCCGTCCGGAGCGAGCTCACATAGGTGCGCAGGTTGGCCTGCGCGGATCGAGGCGGGCGCTCGGGCCAGAGCACCTCGACCAACTGGTCGGCACCGACGACCCCGCCCGCGTCCAGCAACAACGTGGCCAGCAGCAGGCGAGGCTTCTTGCCGGAGATCCGGACGGGTTGACCCGATGTCCGGACCTCCAGCGGTCCAAGCACGTGAAAAGTGACCGTCATGACCGCATCTGCTCCTTATGGAGGCGTGACAGCTCTTTGTACCGGGTCTGGACGTTTCTTGTGCGCCATATGCACACCCTTGTCTCAGAGATCCCACCAGAAAGGGTCGTCCGATGAAGCTCAACGGAGCGCTGATCACGGGTTTCGCGCTCTTAGTCAGTCTGGGGACCGGTACGGCCGCTTCCGCGGACCCCGCGCCCTCCCCCACGGCTTCGCCGGTGCCCGCGCCGACCTCCACCGCCACGGCGGAGACGGCGACGACCCTCGCGGCACCGAACTTCCAGCTGCCGTTCCCGTGCGGCCAGAGCTGGACGGGCAACTCCAGCGGAAGCAGCGCCCACCAGTCGTACGAGATCGACTTCAACCGGGGCGGCACCCCGGACGCCGACCTCGGCGACACCGTCGTCGCCGCGGCTGCCGGCACGGTCGTGATCTCGGCGCACCAGGGCTCGACCAACGGCTTCGGCAATCTGGTGAAGATCGACCACGGTGACGGCTACGCCACCTACTACGCCCACCTGAACAGCCGCGCGGTCAGCACCGGCCAGACCGTGTCGCAGGGTCAGACGATCGGCACGGTGGGCAACACCAGCAGACCGGGCAACGACATCACCCCGCACCTGCACTTCGAGGTGCGCAAGGGCACCAGTTACCCGGCGAACATCCAGAAGGCCGTCTTCGACGGCGTGACCTTCGGCTACCCCGTGCAGACCGTCACCTCCAGGAACTCCTGCGGCGGCACCCCCAACCCGCACACCGCGGAGTCCGTCTGCGGCCCCGGCCACAAGGTGATCGACTCCGCGGCCCTCGGGTCCGCCGGCACGGTCTACCTGCTCTACAACGGCTCCAACGGAACGAACTGCGTAGCCACGATCAAGTCGACGTCGGTCGGCACGGCCACTGCGGTCTCCGCCTACCTGGAGGTCGCGGGCGCGGCGCGCAAGACCGACACCGGCGACTTCGCGTACTACGCGGGCCCCGTGACCGCCTCTGCCGCCGGCAAGTGCGTCAGATGGGGCGGTTCCGCCGGGTCCATCACCTACACCAGTCCCTCTGAGCATTGCGGATGATGAAGACTACAACTCTTGTGATCGCCGGACTCATTGCTCTGTCCGGCCCGGCGGTGGCCCATGCCGCCACCGCGACCCCCGCCGCCACCACCGCGGCCGGCCCGCTGGCCGACGCCTTCACCAAGGCGGCCTCCACGTACGAGGTGCCCCGCGACCTGCTGGTCGCCCTGGGCTACGCCGAGACGCACCTCGACAACCACGAGGGCGAGCCGAGCGCGAGCGGCGGCTACGGCGTGATGCACCTGGTCAGCAACCCCCAGACCAAGGCACTGGAGGAGGCGGCCAAGATCACCTCCATCCCGGTCGCCAAGCTGAAGACCGACGACGCGTCCAACGTCCTGGGCGGCGCCGCCGTGCTGCGCGCCAAGGCCGACGCGCTCGGGCTGGACGCCACCGCCCGCAAGGACCCCGCCAAGTGGTACGGCGCGGTGGCCGCGTACGGCAACCTGGCCGACGACACCACGGCGCGCATCTACGCCGACGCCGTCTACGAGGCCCTGACCTCCGGCGTCGACGTGGCGGGCGTGCAGACCGAGCCCGAGCAGGTGACCCCGGACCGCGGCAAGTACGCCGACGACGCCCCGCGCGCCCTCGCCTCCTCCACCGACTACCCGGGCGCCATCTGGAAGGCGGCGCACAGCAGCAACTACGCCGTCTCCAACCGGCCGACCAGCGACAAGATCGACCGCATCGTCATCCACGTGACGCAGGGCTCGTACGCGGGCACGATCTCCTGGTTCCAGACCGGTCCCCGCCCGAACCCCACCTCCGCCCACTACGTGATCCGCTCCTCCGACGGTCAGATCACCCAGATGGTGCGCGAGAAGAACCGGGCCTTCCACGCCGGCAACTACAACCGGCGCTCGGTCGGCATCGAGCACGAGGGCTACGTCGACAACGCCTCGTGGTTCACCGACCAGATGTACCGCGCCTCGGCCGCGCTGACCCGCAACATCGCCGACCGCTACGGCATCCCGAAGGACCGCAGCCACATCGTCGGCCACAACCAGGTTCCCGGCTCCGACCACACCGACCCGGGCCCGAACTGGAACTGGACGAAGTACATGAGCTACGTGACCGGCGGCACGGGCGGCGGCGGCTCCACCAACCCGCACACCCCCGAGGAGGTCTGCGGCTCCGGCTACAAGACCATCGACTCGCAGGCCCTCGGCACCAGCGGCACGGTCTACCTGATGTACAGCAGCACGGCCGGCAAGAACTGCGTCGCCACCATCAAGAAGGTCTCGCTCGGCAAGGCCAGCGCGACCAGTGCCTTCCTTGAGGTCAAGGGCGCGACGCGCAAGACCGACAGCGGCAACTTCGAGTACTACGCGGGCCCGGTCCAGGCCGCGGCCGCGGACAAGTGCGTCAAGTGGGGCGGCTCGGTGGGCACGGCCACCTACACCAGCGACTTCGAGCACTGTACCTGATCCCCTGAACCATCTCCTTCCCTCCTCCCGGTGGCCCGGCGTCCCCTCCTGACGCCGGGCCACCGCCCTTTCCCCCGGCCTTCGCCGCCGCCGTCCTCACGTGTGTCCCGGTGATGGGCGGGGGTCAGGCGGGCTGGAGGGCGTCGAGGATGTCGATGACGTACACCGTCCGCTCGCCCGCGGCCCGTCCCGGCTCGGACAGGGCCAGGCGGGCGCCGACGTGGCCGCCCACGAGCCCCGACACCCACGACGCGGGCGCCGCCCCCGGCGCGAGCGTCACGGCGCTCGGCCCGCCGCGCCGGTAGGACGAGTCCAAGACCCGGCGCTCGGGCAGCCGCATCGCCAGGTACTGCACCACCACCCTCGCCCCCGCCCGCACCTCCGGGCCGGAGCCGTCGATGAGCGTCCTCGGCCCGTCGAGCGGCAGGCCGTCGGGCACGCTCGGCAGCGGCTTGCCCACCAGGCGGGCGTCCGGCGGGTAGCCGCCGAGGACGTCGAAGACCACGACCACGACCGCCTCGGGATCGACCCCGTCCAGGGCTACGCCGGGGCCCGCCGCCTCCGCCGCCGTGCCGACCAGCAGGACCCGGCTGCCGGCCGGCCGGTCCAGGAGCGCCTCGCGCCAGGTCGCGGGCACCGCACGGCCGTCGAAGGACACCAGGACGGGCTGCCGGGCGTCGTACGTGCCGCCCTGCCTGCTGCCGTCCGACCACAGGCGTACGGACACGTCCGCGAGCACCACGTCCCCGGGAGCGGTCCGGCGGCCGTCGCCGATGGACAGGACGGCCACGCGCGGGATGCGCCCCGGCTCGCCGGCGGGGATCGCCACCGCCGGCTCCGCCCCGAACGCGCCGGTGACCATCGGCAGCCCGCCGTCACCGACTCCGCAGGACGTCGCGAGCACGAGCATGGCGGGCCAGAACAGGCGCACGATCCCCTCCGGAGGTGCCGGAAAACTCCGGAGCGGCGAGGTCTCTCCGGAACTGCCTGATCCGGCGCGCCGGATCCGCAGGGATCCTTGCCGTGATCGGCCCAAGCGAAGCCGATAGGAGGTCAAAGAGGCGGCACACTGGGGGGCGTGAGCAAGCCCAACCTGTCCCGCCGGGTCGCCGAGGCCGCGGGGATCGCCCTGGTCAACCGGAAGTACGTGACGTTCGTGGACGTGGTCACCGGACTGCGGTGGCTGCACTCGCGCCACGTCGACACCTGGCGGCAGGGCCGGGCCGCCACGCTGGCCGAGCTGGCTGCGGTGGACGACGACCGACTGCTCAGCGCGGCGGCGCTGCTGCGCGAGTGGGCCGAGAGGCAGGGGCTGCGGCCGATGGAGGCGTCGTACGTGTCGGGCGGCCGTGACCGGCGCGAGCTGCGGTTCACGTCCGGCGACCATCCGCAGGAGGCGTTCCGCGTCCATTGGGTGTCGCCGGAGCTGAGCGAGGCGCGGGTGCGGCGGCTCGCCGAGCGCCAGAGCAAGGCCCCCGACCTGGTGGCCGTCGCCCCGCTGGAGGCGTGGACGTGCGCCTCGTGCGGCGACACCGGCCCGTACCTGATCATGGAGGACGACCGGCCGCACTGCCTGACCTGCGCCGACATGGACCATCTGGTGTTCCTGCCGTCGGGTGACGCGGCGCTCAGCCGCCGGGCCAAGCAGGAGAGCGGCCTCGCGGCCGTCGTCGTGCAGTACAACCGCCGGCGCAAGGTCTACCAGCGCAAGGGCCTGCTGGTGGAGGAGCGCGCGCTCACGCTGGCCGAGGAGCGCTGCCTGGCCGACGAGGAGGCCCGGCTGCGCCGCCGCGAGCGCGACCGGGAGCGCCGGGCCGAGCAGGACGTCGAGTACCTGACGCGGATGGCGGCCGAGATCCGGAGCCTGTTCCCCGGCTGCCCGCCCGAGCGGGCCGAGGAGATCGCCGCGCACGCCGCCCTGCGCGGCAGCGGCCGGGTCGGCCGTACGGCGGCGGCCAAGGCGCTCGACGCGAACGCGATCACCCTGGCCGTGGTGGCGTCGATCCGTCACCTCGACACCGACTACGACAGGCTGCTGATGGCGGGCGTCCCCCGGGCCGAGGCCCGGGACCGGATCCGCGACGCCATCGAGGCCAGACTGGACGACTTCAGGAGGGCGACATGACCGAGTGGTCACGAGTGCGTGACGAGCTGCGGGACTTCGCGCTCGGCCTGCCCGAGACCCGCGAGGACCACCCGTGGGGCGAGACCGTCGTCAAGGTCGGCAAGAAGGTCTTCCTCTTCCTCGGCATGGACGGGCCGTCCGAGAGGACGGACGAGCCGGCCGATACCACGGAGGACCCGGCCGGGAAGTGGGCGCCGGGCTTCAGCGTGAAGCTGCTGTCCGAGGCGCACGGCCACGCGCTGACCGTCGAGGGCGCGGCCCCCACCGGTTACGGGCTCGGCAAGGCCGGCTGGGTGACCGTGCCGTTCCTCGCCGAGCTGCCCGACACCGAGGTCCTGCTCGACTGGGTCGAGGAGAGCTACCGGACCATCGCGCCGAAGCGGGCGGTCAGGGCGTTGGACGAGCGGCCCTGACCGCATGACTCCTCACTTCGCGAAGGCGGCCAGCGCGATGCGCAGGGTCCGCTCGTTCTGGCCCTGCGCCTTGGCGTCGGTGGAGTTGACCGAGTACGCCAGGGTGCGGCTCAGATCGCGAGTGGCGCCCAGGCCGGCCGAGGAGCCGTACCGCGCCCCCGTCTTGCCGTAGGCGACGATGCCGCCCGGCAGCTCCAGGCGGGTCAGGCCGGAGGTGTAGACGGCCGGCTTGTCCGTGCCGAACATCGTGACGTCCGGGACCGTGAACATCGGTTCGAGCTGCGCCGCGGGCACGACCTTGCCGGAGAACAGCGCCTTGACGAACTTCTCCAGGTCGGCGGTCGTCGAGATGAGGTCGCCCGAGGCCCACGTCGAGGTGACGCTCGTCTCGGTCATGTCCACGAGGTGGGCGTCGCCGTAGGCGAAGGAGTCGGGGAAGCCCTTGGGCACCACCTGGTAGCCGTGGTTGTGCCGGCCCTTGATCCGGACCGAGTCGCCGGGCAGGTAGCTGTCGCGCATGCCGACCGGGCGCAGGATCCGCGTGGTGACCTCGTGCTCGTACGAGCGGCCGGTGACCTTCTCGATGATCATGCCGGCGACGAACGTGTTGGTGTTGAGGTAGTGCTGCCGCGTGCCGGGGGTGAACTCGATCGGGTTCTCGACGGCCCTGGCGACGTACTTCTCGGGGGTCCACTTCTGGAACCGGGTCTTGTAGACCCACTCCAGGTCGCCGGGGACCTTCGGCGACGGCAGGCCGCTGGTGTGGTTGAGCAACTGGCCGACGGCGATGGCCGGGTAGTCCTCGGGGAGCAGGCCGGGCAGGTACTCCTGCACGGTGCCGTCGAGCTTGATCCGGCCCTCGGCGACGAGCTGGAGCACGACCGCGGTGGTGAAGATCTTCGTGACGCTGCCGGCGCGGAACCGGGCGCCCTCGCGGGCGGGCCGCTTGGTGCGCACGTCGGTCACGCCGGTGACGCCGTGCCAGGAGCCCTTGGTGCCGCCGATCCGGACCTCGGCGGCCGTGGCGTCGGGGCCGGGGATGCCGGCGATGGCGGCCTTGAGCGCCGCCTCGTTGATCGGCGGGAGCCCCGCGGCCGTCCCGTACGTGGTGGTGACGGCGGCGGTACGGGGCGTCGCGGCGAGGGCGGCGGGGCCGGCGGCGACGGTCGTGAGGGCGGCGACGGCGAGCGCGGCGGCGGCGAGGCGGGTGCGGTTCATGATGGTGAATCTCCAGGTCGGAAGGGGTTTTCGAGCTGGCTCCATCCTGTCGATCACGCCTTTCCGGCGGATCGCCGAGACCGGCGATCTTCCGCCTCCCTCTCACGAGGGAGCCCGCCTCGCCCCGCCGGGCGAGCCCTCCGCCGTCGGCTCCGGTGTCACCCCCTGGGGGGAATGGTGGCGATGACCCGGTTCACCCCGTTCTCGTAGCGGCGGGCGTACCAGTTCTGCACCGGGTTGTGCGTCACCGGGTCCAGCCGGAACGTGCCGCGCGGGCTGTCCACCTGCTTCACCTGGCCGAGCGCCCGCGTCAGGTCGCCGCTGTCGGCCCCGCCCTCCGACACGGCGAGGTCGATCAGCCGCATGGCGTCCCAGCCCTGCACGGCGACCGTGGACGGGTCGCGCCCGGTCGCCGCCCGCCACCTGGCCGTGAACGCGGTGTTGGCCGGGTTGGTCAGCGCCGGCGAGTACAGGCCCACGCTGGTCATCCCCTCGGCGTCGGCGCCGACGGCCGCCACCACGTCCTCGTCGGCGAGCTGCTGGCAGGCCAGCAGCTCCACCTTCCGGTCGTAACCGAGCTGCTTGTACGTCCTGGCGAACGACACCGCCTCGGCTCCCGCGTAGAAGGCGTACAGCAGCTCGGCGTCCGCCGGGACGCGGCTCAGGTACGGGCCGAGGTCGGTGGCGTCGCCGAACGGCGTGAGCACGCGCTTGACCGGCTCGGCCCCGAAGCCCGCGGCGAACCCGTCGAGCGTCTGGACGCCCGCCGAGTAGTCGGACGCCATCGCGACGGCCCGGACCCGGCCGTGGACCTGCGCCGCGTACCGGCCGGCCGCCTCGCCCTGCTCCCGGTTGGTGGACGACACGCGGAACACCGCCGGGCCGCCGAGCTCGTCCGCGCCCGCGTTGGCGATCACCACGGGGGTGCCGGTCACCTCCCTCACCACCTCGACGGCGACCGGGGAGGAGACCAGGCCGGTGATCACGCTGACGCCCTCGCGGGACACGAGCCGCCTGGCCTGCTGCCGTCCCTGGTCGGGGCTGCCCGCGTCGTCGGCGACCACGAGCCGCGCCGGCCTGCCGCCCAGCAGGCCGTCATGGGCCTGGAGGTAGAGGCGCATGGCGGTCTCCATGTCCTCGCCGAGCCGGGCGTACACGCCGGTCCGCGAGATGATCGCGCCCACCTTGACCACGGGGTCGTGCCGCACCTGCATCGCGGGCGACGCGCCGCACCCGCTCACCAGCAGCGCCACCGCCGCCGCGGCGGCCCTCCCCGCCGTGCCGATCACCGGCCGGACCCGGCTCACCACCGCGAGCCCAGCCGTCCCCAGTCCCCGGCGCTCCGCCGCGAGCCCGGCCGTCCCCAGTCCCCGGCGCACCACCGCGAACCCGATCGGCCCCCGCCCCCGGCGCACCACCGCGAACCGGGTCGTCCCCCGTCCCCGGATCACCGCTCGAACACGGCGCGGACGGACCCGAGTCCCTCGATCCGCGCCTCGAACACGTCGCCCGCCTCCACCGGCACCACCGGCCCGAGCGCCCCGGTCAGCACGACGTCGCCCACGCGCAGCGGCCGGTCGGTGCGGCCGACCGCCCCGGCGAGCCAGGTGAGCGCGTTCAGCGGGTGGCCCAGGCAGTCCGCGCCCGAGCCGGCCGACACCTCCGTGCCCGCCCTGGTCATCGTCATCGCGGCGGCCCGCAGGTCGAGCCCGGCCAGCGGGACAGGGGTGCCGCCCAGCACGAACCCGCCGCCGGAGGCGTTGTCGGCGATCGTGTCGACCGGCGTGATGTCCCAGCCGGCCACGCGCGAGTCGGCGATCTCGATCGCGGGCAGCGCGAAGTCCACCGCCCTGATCACCTCCGCCACCGTGAACGGCCTGCCCACCAGGTCACGGCCCAGCACCAGGGCGACCTCCGCCTCCGCCATCGGCTGGAGGAACCGCTCCACCGGCACGGGCAGCCCGTCCAGGAACGCCATGTCGGCGAACAGGACACCGTGGGAGCACTCGCGGGCCCCGAACCGCTCCCGCACCGCCGCGTTGGTCAGCCCCACCTTCCGGCCGACCGGGCGCCGCCCCTCCGCGAGCGCCCGCCGGGTCGCGATCTCCTGCACGGCGTAGGCGTCGCCCGGCGTGCTGATGAGCTCCCTGACCGGGGGACCCGGCTTGCCCGAGCGCGCCGCCTCGGCGAGCCGCTCGGCCGCCTGTCCCCTGATGTCCACCGCGTCCGACCATTCGTCCTGCATGCCGTACCGTCCTGTCCGCGTCGCCTGCCCTCTGCCAGCTTCGCACCGCCGGACGCCGCGCGGCAGCGGCCATTCCGTGCGGCTCTCGTACGGGATGCGCGATCCTGGACACCATGGACAAGCGCATCGATCAGGTGACCGCACACGACGGCTCGTTCGACGTCCACCTCTGGCTGCCCGAGCGGGGCAGCGGGCCGGGCATCCTGCTGGTGCAGGAGATCTACGGCGTCGGCCCGTACATCACGAAGGTGGCCGAGGAGCTGGCGGGGCGGGGCTACGTGGTGGCGGCGCCCGACCTGTTCTGGCGGTTGCGTCCGGGCTGGATCGGCGAGCACACCCCCGAGGGGACGGCCGCGTCGATCGAGCTGGCCGCCGGGTTCGACCTGCCGCAGGGCGTGGCCGACTGCGCGCTCACGCTCGTCCATCTGCGCGGGCTGCCCGAGGTGACGGGCGGGCTCGGGGCGCTGGGGTTCTGCCTGGGCGGCTCGGTGGACTACATGCTCGCCACGCAGGCCGAGCTCGACGCCGTCCTGTCCTTCTACGGCTCGGCCGTGCCCGAGGCGACCGGGCTGATGGAGCGGATCTCCTCGCCGCTGCTGCTGGTCTTCGGCGGGAGCGATCCGTACATCCCGCGCGAGCAGGTGGCCCGGGTCGAGGAGGCGGCGCAGGGGCGGCCCGGCGTGCGGGTGTACGTGGACGAGGAGGCCGGGCACGCCTTCCACAACAGCGAGGCGCCGATGTTCCACCACCCGGAGGCGGCGCGGCGCGCCTGGAGCGTCGCCCTCGACTTCCTCGACGCCCACCTCCCGCCCTCCTGATCTGTCCTGACCTGTTCGACGGCCGTTCGGGCAGCCGGCCCGCCGTAAGACGCGGGCCGGCCGCTGCCAGGCCGCAGAGGATCAGATGGGCCAGCCGATGATGGCGATCATGGGGAACCTCCTTCCGTCAGTCGCTCTCTGCCGACGGAGACAGCATCCAGCCAGGTGAAGACCATGATCAACGATCATCTCGTAAACGCACCGGTTACCGGACGATTCATGATCACGGAGCGGAGCTCGGCGGGCACGGAGAAGTGCGGCAGTGAGCGGCCCGGCGGGGTTCGGGCGTGTCAGGGAGACGTGTAAAGGGCGTGGCGGGGCTGTCCTGAAGGACAGGTTCTCGTACCCATGATCCGGCCCCCATGATGGTCCGATGGCGCGGACTTGGGAGCTGTGGGGAAATATCATCATCGCCGCCGTTTTGGCACTTCCGCCAGCGGCGGCCCTCGCCTGGTTCCTCGCCCGGCGCCGGGCCCGCGCCGGCCACCCCGCGCCGGTCCGCACGGCGCTGGCCGACGTCGGCATCCCGGCCGGCACGCTTCCCTGGCTGTGGATGATCCTCACCCCGGCCACCGGTCAGGAAGGTGTCAGTCTCGTCCCGTTCACCGACCTCGTCACTCTCGCCGGAGCGCCTGGGGGCGCGGTGTTGACGCAGGTCGGAGGCAATCTGCTGGTGTTCGCGGCACTCGGCGCGCTGCTGCCGGTACGCGGCCCGCGCTTCGCCTCCGCGGCGCGGGTGGCGGCCGTCGCCGCCGCCGCGTCGGTCACGGTGGAGGTGCTCCAGTACGTGCTGCGGCTCGGCCGCTACTCGTCCGTGGACGACGTGCTCGTCAACACCACCGGCGCCGTGCTGGCGGCGCTGGTTACTCGCCGCTGGTGGGCGTCCGGATAAAGACGCGCACGGTTCCCGAATAAGGGACGGTGGAAACCCATTCCGGTTCGCCACATGGGCACGATTCGCTCAAAAGAAGCACGCGACCAACCTGCGTATCTGTGCGATCGTGGACAAGACGGGGCAAGTTCTCTGGAGACGCCAAACCCGGTTGGTGACAGAGGGTGGTCAAACGTGTCTGAATCCCCGGTACCCCACGATCCCCCCATCTATCGACGCATCGCCGACGGCCTCCGCGCCCGGATCCTCTCCGGCGACCTGCGCGACGGGGACCGGCTGCCGGGCGAGAACGCGCTGATGGCCGACTACTCGATCGCCCGCGCCACGGCACGCCAGGCGCTGGCCGTCCTCATCAACGAAGGTCTTGCCGTCCCCAAACGAGGGTCGGGGGTCTACGTGCGCCTGTTCAAGCCGATACGCAGGCACGGCTCGCGCCGCCTGGCACGCGACCAGTGGGGCGAGGGACGCGCCATCTGGGACGCCGACACGCGCGGCCGGCCGTTCACCGTGGACGAGGTGGAGGTGCTGCGTGAGGAGGTGCCCGAGGACGTGGCCGACATCCTGGACAGCCGCGAGGCGTGGACCCGGCGGCGGCGCTACTCCGTCGACGGGCGGCCGGTGCAGCTCGCCACCTCGTACTTCCCCGCGCGGGCGGTCGAGGGCAGCGCCATCACGGCGGCCGACACCGGGCCGGGCGGCGTCTACGCCAGGCTGCGCGACCTCGGGCTCGCCCCGGCGCACTTCACCGAGGAGATCCGGGCCCGCATGCCCGCGCCGAGGGAGAGTGAGCTGCTGGGCCTGCCGGGCGGCACACCGGTGATCGTGATCGCCCGCACCGCGTACACGGCGGGCGGCATGCCGGTCGAGTACAACGAGATGGTGCTGGACTCGGCGGCCTACGTACTTCAGTACGACTTCGACGCCTAGGTCAAGCGGCGTTGTCAAGCGGGTAGGTTGACCTGTCCTTTGCGATCATAGATTTCTCTAGAGAAGTCGCGCACCCTTCAAGGAGATGGAACCTCGCAGGGGGCCCCGGAAGGATGACCCGAATGTCCTTTGACCGGCACCTCGCCGACATCGCCCGGGAGTTTCCCCAGTGGACCATCTGGCGAAGCGACGCGGGCCGCTGGTGGGCGACACGTCACCAACCGCTCAGCGACGCGCAGCGCGACGCCGGATGCGCGATGACCATCGACGCGGACGACCCGGAGGACCTGCGCGAGCGGCTCCGGGAGCAGGAGATCAGGGCCGGCGATCCGGCCGCCGCGGCCGGTGACCCGGAGCGGCGCGCCGGGCCCGCGCCGTCCTGAGCGCGCGCCACCGGCCGCACCGGGCCGGGGCGGGCGCGTACGAGCAGCCCGGTGCCGGGTCCAGCGTCTCGGCGGCCCCGGCACCGGGCCACCAACGGGGCCACGTGCGCGGAAGCCTCCGACCCGATCGGGGGCGGAGGCTTCCGCTCTCTGGGCCGCGTCCTCACGGCCGTCGCGGTGAGAACGCGGTCCGGGTGAGAACGGCGTTACTGGTGCAGGTCAGACAGGCGGCCCAGGTTGACGTCGGTGTCGTCGGACACCCGGGATGTGTTCGGCGTCCCCGGCCGAGGCTCATCGTCCTGGACGATGATGCGGACGTCGTCCTGGTCCGCGGGCTCCCGCGGGCCGCCGGCCGTCTTCTGCCCCTCGAAGGCCCGCTGGTCGAACGGCCGCTCGCCCGCCTCCTCCGGCCGGTCCTGAGGCGGCGGCGCGGCGTGGGCCTGCCGCGGGTTGTGGCCGACCGGCGCGGTGCCCGCGTCGTGCGCGCCCTGGCCGGCGGGCACGGCCTGGCCGGCGGACCCGACCTGGTCGTCGGCCGCCGCGTGGTCGTCGGACGCGGCACGGTCCTTCGGCGCGGCGTGATCGTCGGCCGCGGCCCGGTCTTGCGGCGTGGCGTGGCCACCGGACGGGGCGCGCTTCTTCGAGGCGGCGTGGTCGTCGGCCGGGGCGCGGTCCTTCGGCGTGGCGTGGTCGTCGGCCGGGGCGCGGTCCTTAGGAGCGGCGTGGTCGTCGGGCGCGGGGCCGGCGGCCGGCTCGCGCGGTGACCTGGGCTGCTCCAGCACCAGCGGCCCGGCCGCGCTCTCGTTCCGCATCAGGTCGCCCAGCACCGAGCCGATCTCGCTGAGCCGGCGCACGACCTCGGTGTGGGTGTTGGTCAGGTACTCGACGCGGCGGCCCGCGTGCTCGTCCAGCGCGGCCACGCGCCGGTTGGCGTCCTCCAGCGCCGACTCGGCGTCGTTGCGGGCGGCGGTGAGGACGCGCTCGGCCTCGGTGCTCGCCGACTCCAGCAGCCGGGCCGACTCCTGCTCGGCCCCGGTGACCAGTCGCTCGGCCTCGGCCCGGGCGGTGCGCAGGGTCTCGTCGGCCTCCGCGCGGGCGGTGGTGAGCTGCTCCTCGGCGTCGGAGCCCGCCTGCGCCAGCATGCCCTCGGCCGCCGCCGTGGCCTCGGCCACCCGGCGCTCGGCCTCGGCCTGCGCCGAGGTCAGGATCTCGTCGGCGGTCGCGCGGGCCGAGGAGACGAGCCGCTCGGCCTCCGTCGCGGCCGCCTCGCGCAGCCGGGCGGCCTCGGCCTCGGCGTCGGCCCGCTTGGCCGCCGCCTCCTCCTCGCCGAGCTTGAGGATCTGCGCCAGCCTGGGGCTGAGGTCCTCGTAGTTCTGCGGCGCCTCGACCATGCGCCGCCGGGCCTCGGCCAGCTCGACACGGCCCTGCTCGGCCTGCTCGATCGCCCTGGCCAGCCGTTCCTCGAGATCCCGTATCTGGTTGCGGGTCCGCGTCATGTAGTCGTGAACCTGACGGCGGTTGTAACCGCGCATCACGACCTCGAAGGTGTCCTCTTGCATCAGATCGGGAATGCTCTCGTGCTGGTTTGTCATGGGGGTTACCTAAAGGTTTGCGTGAGCCGGGGGATAACTGCGGGTTGTGAGGGTCTGGCAGCGAGACGTCAGGAAACGACTCTCCTGCCATCTGCCCACGTCCGCAAGCGGAACGCCTGACGTGGAGCGGGAATTACGATGGGCCGGGTGTACATCGCAGCGCTGGACGGCGGGGCCGTCCCCGACATTCACCCCGAGGCGTACATAGCGCCCGGCGCGGTCGTGGTCGGCAGGGTGCGCGTGGGACGCGCGTCCAGCATCTGGTACGGCTCGGTCCTCCGCGGCGACGACGAGCGGATCGAGATCGGCGAGGAGTGCAACGTCCAGGACCTGTGCTGCCTGCACGCCGACCCGGGTGAGCCGGCGATCCTGGAGCCCCGGGTGAGCCTGGGCCACAAGGCCATGGTGCACGGCGCGTACGTGGAGCGCGGCGCGCTGATCGGCATCGGCGCGATCGTGCTCGGCGGCGCCCATGTCGGCGCCGGCACGCTGGTGGCGGCGGGCGCCGTCATCGGGCCCGGCAAGCGCCTCCCGGCCGGCGTGCTCGTCGCCGGCGTGCCGGGCCGGATCGTGCGCGAGCTCACCGACGACGACCGCGCCTCCTTCGCCCGCACGCCCGACAACTACATGGCCAAGGCGATCAGGCACCGGCAGGCGTCAACGTCTTGACCAGCGCCGCGTCCGACACCGAGGCGGTGTTGAGCGGGTCGGCGTACTCCGGGAGCTCCGGGCGCAGGAAGTGGACGAAGTCGACGGTCAGCTTGAGGTCGGGCAGGCCCTTGACCTGCTTGGCGTTGCCCTTCGTCGCGTCCTTCTTCAGCGCCGCGTAGCTGTCCCAGTCGGTGTACGCCGTGACGCCCCACTGGAGCACCTCGGGCAGCTGCGACGGCCAGCGCTGGGCGACCTTCCACGAACCGCCCTGCTCCCGGTACAACGCCGCGACGAGCCGGCCCGCCCTGGCCAGCACGAGATCGACCCAGCCCCCCTTGACCGCGATCTCCAGCGGCTTGGAGCTGCCGTTCAGCGTGTACTTCGCCTCCACCTGGCCGCTCTTCTCGGCGGTGCCCGTGGTCACCGACACCCAGGTCGGGTTGCCGTACGAGGCCGGCACCCGGGCCATGAGCCCGCCGAGCGAGAACTTCCGCCTCGGCTTGGCGCCCTTCTTGCCCTCGACCTTCACCCGGGCGTACATCACGATGTCGCCGGCCAGCTCCTGGTACACGAACGGCCCGCGGAAGCCGTCGAACCACGTCGACGTCCTGGGCTCCAGGTAGAGCGAGCCCTTCGCCGTGGTGTTCACGTCGAGCTTGGCGATGCGGTCGACGTCCTTCTCGGTGTCGCTCAGCTTGACCCAGGCGTCCAGGTCCTTGGCCGCGGCGAACTCGGTGGACGCCTCGCCCACCTCGCCGCCGGGGGCCGGCGGTAAGGCTTTGGCCACGTCGAGCACGCCCGCGGCGGCCGGGGAGGGCCGCGCCGTGGTGGCCGACCCGCATCCGGCGAGCCCGATCGCCACCACCAACATCCCTGCCACTTTCGCCCTCATAGTCGGACATTCTGCCGTGTAAAGGCGGTTGTTGATCCCCAAGCGGCAAGTACGATGGCCGCCGTGCGCCCCTGGGATGCGTTCGCCGCCGTCGAAGCGGACGTCCGCGCGATGGTCTCCGACCCGCGCTGGCAGGACCTTCCCGTACCCGTACGCGCCCAGGCGATCGCGTCGCGGACGCTGGTGACGCCCGACGGCGACCGGTGGCTGTTCGGCGCGCACGCGCGCTGGCACCTGCACGACCCGGCCGACGGCCGCTGGCACCCGGCGCCGCCGCCCCGGGGGGCGCGGGTGCGGCCGGCCGAGCACGCCGCCGCGGTGCTGCCCGCCCGGGTGATCCCCCGGGGGCCGGACTTCGCCGCCGAGCCGGGCTCGACGCAGGCGTTCGTCGGGCCGGACGTGCCCGACCACCTCACGGAGCAGGTGCGGGTGCTCGTACGGGCCGCGGGGCGACGTTCGGAGCTGGACTTCCCGCTGACGGCGTTCGGCGAGATCTTCGCCGGTGACGTGCCGAGCACGGTCGCGGCCGTGTGGGGGGTCGTGATGTGGTGCGCGTACGCGCCGGCCTTCGACGGCAACGAGCGGCTGCTGACCATCTTCGGCGAGTACCTGCGCCGGCCCCTGCCCGGCGACGAGTGGGTGCGCTGGCTGCCCGCGCCGCCGCTGCTGGACCTCGTCCGGCTGGTCGCCGAACGGCAACGGGCCGGCCGTCCTCGTGAGTCGCTCCGGCTGACGGCGATCATGGCCGACACGGCGCACATCCTGCTGTCCGACACGCGTTTCCGGCCGCGCGCGCTGGCGCTGCTCACGATGGTCGAGCCGGCGCTGTCGCAGCCGGGGCTCGACGAGCGGGCCGCGCGGCGCGACGACGAGTCCGTACGGCAGGCGTGGCTCGAACGCTGTCCCGCCCGGCTGGCCCGGGCCCTCCTCCCCGAGACCGACCCGGAGACGCACTTCGCGCACACGGTGTACGACCTGATGGACGCGCTGTCCTTCACCCGCGACCCGGCCCGGGCCGCGGCCACGCTGCTGGCCGACCTGTCCGACTCGCGCGGGCTGCTGCCGGGGCGGCTGGACCACCGGCTGCGGCACGCGTACGAGGAGCTGGCCGGCGCGGGGCTGACGGGGACGTCGGCGGCCGAGACGACGCATCCGGACGGCTTCGAGGTGCTGGGGCCGTCCCAGCCCCTTCCGGGGCCTCCGGGGGCGCTGGGAGCGCGCACGGGGGCCTGGGCCCCGCCGCACCCGCCGGACGCCACGGGAGCCTGGACGCCCGACGGCCCCACGGGGCCGCGCTCCCCCGGCTCGTCCTCCCGGGCCGACCCCACGGGCGCCTGGACGCCCACGGACTGGACGGGCGCCCGGAAGGCGATGAGCGGCCCCGGTGCGCCCGCCGACCCCGGTGCGGCCACGGGCGCCTGGACGCCGGCGGACGACGCCGACAGCACCGGCGCCTGGACCCCCGGCGGCCCCGCGGCGGCCTCCGGGCTTCCTGTCACTGGCGCCCATGAACGCCACCCGCAGCCCCACCCCGGCTCCCCCGAGCCCCACACGGGCCAGCCGGACCACGCCCGCTCCCCCGAACGCTCCGTCGGCTCCCCCGAGCCCCACACGGGGCTCCCCGAGCCTCACGTGGGCTCCCCCTGGCGTCACACGGGCGGGCCGGATCAGGCGGCGCGCAGGTTCGGGCGCACAGGGCCGGACGCCCTCGACCGCCCGGACCCTCCGGCTCGTCCGGCCGCGAACGACCGCGACGCCTCGAACACCGGCCAACGCGACCCCCGAGAGGACCGTCAGCGCGGCGGGTCCGGTCTCTTCCGGCGCTCCGGCGAGCACGGGCGCTCCGGCATCCCCCGGACCGGAAGCACCGGCCGGACGGGAAACGGCGACGCGGGAGGAAGCGCCGCCCCAGAACACACCGGCCCGGGAAGCGCCGACCCCGCGAACGCCGACCCCCGAAAGAGCGCCCCCGGAAACGCCGGCGCGTCACAGCACACCGGCGCCGGCAACACCGGGACGGGCGGCATCGCGCGGGCCCGGAGCGCGGCCGGACGTCTCCCCCAGATCGTGCGGAGCGCCTCCGAAGGCGAGGGGACCCGGTCAGGGCGCCTGGCGGCGGCGGTGGCCAGGCGGGTCCTGTCACGGCGGCCGCGTCAGCGCGTCACGTCCGGCTTCGAGATCGAGCCGCCCGACCGGGCCACGGCGGCGGCCGTGCTGGGCGCCGCGTACGCCGCCGGGCTGGCGTGGCAGGCCGTGTCGGGGGCGAGGGTGCCGGAGCGGGGGTTCGCGGGGCAGGCCGCGCTGGTGCGAAGGATCGTCCACGAGCGCGACGATCTTCCCTCCTAACCCACTAATACCGTTATTTCACTCTTACCCCTCCTATATCGTTCCAAGACCCCAAGTACCGCTATTTAGCTGAATTGTGATCTCTGATTGGGGAAATGACCCCCGTGGGGCCCCGGCGGCGCGCAAAGGAATGACTCCGATGGGCCATGTCGCCCGAAGGGCCCCGGCCGTAACCTCGTAGAGGGTGTGGGCTGCGGAAGGAAGGACGACGCGGTGGGGCACGACGACCTGGACTCTCGGGTCCACGACCGTGTCGCGTTGGACGAGATTGCGCTCTACGCCGAGGTACTTACCGCTGTTGCCATCAGCGAGCGGCGGCTGACCTTGGACGAGCTCGACGACGCGCTCGGATTGCGGACTTCAGCGAGTCGCTGAAGACGATCACCATGACCTGGTCCCGGACTCCTGAGGGGTCCGGGACGGTGGTGTGGAGGGTGGCTCACCTCCCACGACATGACTAGTCAGTTCGCCGGCCACCCTCCTCCCGACGGACGACTACGACTTGACGAGGCGGGCGATCGCCGCCGAGGCCTCCTTGACCTTCGCCTCCGCCTCCGGACCGCCGCTGTTGATGGCCTCGGCCACGCAGTGCGCCAGGTGGTCCTCCAGGAGGCCCAGCGCGACCGCCTGCAGCGCGCGCGTCGCCGCCGAGACCTGGGTGAGCACGTCGATGCAGTACGCGTCGTCGTCCACCATCCGCTGCAGGCCCCTGATCTGCCCCTCGATGCGCCGGAGCCGCGTCAGATAGGCCTGCTTGTCACCGGTGTAGCCGTGCATGGTCACCACGATATCCGCATCCGCCACGAGTCATCTGAGGTCCGCGATCAGCTTCTCCCACTGCGGCCCGACCTCGGCGGCCGAGTGGCGCAGCGCGGTGTCGAGCGCCCCGGCGGCCAGCGACCGCCGCCTGCGCTCGTCGTCGATGAGCGCGAGCAGCGCCGATGCGAACATCTCCAGCTCGGCCTCGCCGTCGCCCTCCGGCACCAGCACCCCGTTGTACCCCGTGGCCACGAACTCCGTGGGCCCCCGCGAGCCCTCGAAGGCCACCACGGGAACCCCGCACCCCATCGCCTCCAGCACGGTCATGCCGAGGTCGCCGTGGCGCGCGGTGTTGACCACGATCGACGCCTTGGCGAACTCCCCCGCGAGGTCGGGGGTCATGCCCATGAAGTAGACGTGGTTGTGCAGGTCGAGGTCGCGCACCAGCGCGCGCAGCCGCCGCTCCTCGGAGCCGCCGCCGTACAGCCGCAGCCGCCAGTCGGGCCGCTTGTCGGCCACGGTGGCGAACGCCCTGATCAGCCGGTCGTACCCCTTGACCGGGATCCACCGGCCGCCGGCGGCGACGATGCGGTTGTCCATCCGCGAGCGCGGCCACGGGCCGTCCGGCAGCGCGTCGGGCACCGTGTGGACGGCGGGCGACCCGTCGAGGAGCCTGGTCCACTCCTCGGCGGCGGCCTCGGTGGCGGTGACGACCGCCTGCAGGCGCGGGTAGAAGCGCTTGACCGGCGCGGGCACGGCCGGCCGCCCCCACTCGCGGGCGATCTTGAGCAGGTCGCGCGGGGCGTGGCGGGCGGCCTGGACGCCGAGCGCCGGCCTGGTGGTGACGAGCACGTCGGACTTGAGGCTGCGCAGCAGCCGCCACAGGGCGACCTCGGCGCGCACCTGCCCGCGCGGCAGCAGGCGCCGGCTCCCGGGCCTGGCGTCGATGATCGAGCGCATGGTCACGTCCGGCCCGACGGGGAAGAACGGCCGGTCCTTGTGCCTGCGGACGCTGATCACCTCGACGTCGTGCCGCTCGGACAGCGCGGTGGCGAGGTTGAGCGTGGAGCGCACGTCGCCGCGCATGCCGTACGCGGAGGAGAGCAGCAGGGTGATCTTCACCCGCCCACCTCGATCCGCAGCTCGTCGTCGGCGGTGTAGCAGGGCCGGATGGGCACCCCGTCGATCCGGGCCGACGGGTAGTGCAGGCGGCGGCGCTTGCCGTCGACGTCGTCGAGCCGCGAGCCGAGCTTCAGCGGCGTGGCCACGCCCTCGACCTCCAGCGCCGGCTCCCAGGTGCCGGCCTGGTCGGGGTCGGCCGCGAGCACGTCCACCAGGGAGAACGCGGCGTGGAAGCGCACGCCCTGCACGGTCGCCCAGGTGCGCCGCATGAGGTCGCCGGACTGCCTGCGGTGCAGGGCGAGCCTGGCCTCGTGACGGGCGTCGTCGTCCTCCAGGCCGGTGAAGGCGAGCAGGCCCATGACCTCCATGCGGCCCTCCCGGAACCAGATCGAGCGCACCTCCGCGATCGGCTCGGCGTCGGCGATCTTCAGTGCGAGGTAGCCGTTGCGGGTGCGGTAGGAGCGGTAGGCGAGGGTGCGCTTGCACAGCGCGTACGCGTCGAGATGGTCGAGGGAGAAGCCCGGATCCACGCTGCGCAGCCGCACGCGCCGGCCGTCGCGCCGCAGGTAGGCGTCCCAGCGCCCGGCCGTCAGCATGAGCGGCGCCAGCGAGACGGCCAGCGTGGCCTCGCCCGCGCGGGCACCGGGAGTGCCCAGCAGCACCTCGCGTTCGACCCCCGTCGTCCGGTGCCTGAGCACGAGTTCGGTGCCGTCACTCAGGGGCTCCTCCATGGCCAGCCGGAGGGAGAGCACATCGGCGAGCGTGACTTCCGCGTCTGTGACCACGACGCGCATCGCGAGCCCCCTCCCCGTCGAATGAAGCCATGCGTCGTTGAGGTTACCGTGATTTTCCCGTTATGTGGATGGCAGATTTCTTCCAGGGGGTTGCCCTGACATGCGAAACTCCTCCACTTTGCTTGTGGAGGAGTTCCGACTTCCCGTGTCAGGTAGGGGTTTTCACGGATTTGATCAGGAGCTGGGCGACGTCCACGACCTCCAGCGACTCCTTGGCCTCACCGTTGTTCTTCTTCTCGTTGATCGCGTCGCCGAGCATCACCATGCAGAACGGGCACGCGGTGGAGACGGTGTCGGGATTCGTGGTCAGCGCCTCGTCCACCCGCTCGGTGTTGATGCGCTTGCCGATGCGCTCCTCCATCCACATGCGCGCGCCGCCGGCGCCGCAGCAGAAGCCGCGGTCCTTGTGGCGGTGCATCTCCTGGGTCTGCACGCCGGGCACCTTGGACATGATGTCGCGCGGCTGGGAGTAGACCTTGTTGTGGCGGCCGAGGAAGCACGGGTCGTGGTAGGTGATCTTCTCCTCGATCGGGGTGATCGGGGTGAGCTTGCCCTCGTCGACCAGCTTGGCGAGGAGCTGGGTGTGGTGCACGACCTCGTACGTGCCGCCGAGCTGCGGGTACTCGTTGGCGAGCGTGTTGAAGCAGTGCGGGCAGGTGGCGACGATCTTCTTGACGCCCGCCTCGTTGAGGGTCTCGATGTTCTGCTGCGCGAGCATGTTGAACAGGTACTCCATGCCCAGGCGGCGGGCCGGGTCGCCGCTGCACGCCTCCATGGGGCCGAGCACGGCGAACTTGACGCCCGCGATGTGCAGGAGCTCGGCGACCGCCTTCGTGGTCTTCTTGGCCCGGTCCTCCAGGGCGCCGGCGCAGCCGACCCAGAAGAGGTACTCGGTGTCCTCGGGCATCTTCTCGTCGATCAGCTGGACCTCGAAGTCGAGCTCCTCGATCCAGTCGGCCCGCTTCATCTCGGACATGCCCCACGGGTTGCCCTTGTTCTCCAGGTTCTTGACCATCACCCCCGCCTCGGACGGGAACGACGACTCGACCATCACCTGGTAGCGGCGCATGTCGAGGATGTGGTCGATGTGCTCGATGTCCACCGGGCACTGCTCGACGCAGGCGCCGCAGTTGGTGCACGACCACAGCACGTCGGGGTGAATGACGCCGTCCTCGCCGACCAGCGGCTTCTCCAGCAGCGCCAGCACGTCGGTGTCGGCGTGGCTGGTGTCGGCCCCGGCCAGCAGGTACGGGGCCACCTTGAAGGCGTGGTCGCGCTGGTCGAGGATGAGCATCTTCGGCGACAGCGGCTTGTCGGTGTTCCACGCCGGGCACTGCGACTGGCAGCGTCCGCACTCGGTGCAGGAGTAGAAGTCGAGGAAGCCCTTCCACGTAGTGTCGCCGATCTTGCCGCGCCCCAGCCGTTCGGCGTCGAGGTCCTCGTCCTCGAAGTCGACCGGCTTGCCGTCCACGCGCAGCTCGGGAGCGCCGCCCAGGCCGTCGGGCCGGCGGGAGAAGAGCACGTTCAGCGGCGCGGTGAAGATGTGCAGGTGCTTGGAGTTGACCACGATCACCAGGAACACCAGCATGAAGCCGATGTGCAGCAGCAGCGCGATCTCCTCCAGCAGCGAGCTGCGCGGCAGCACGTCGCCGAGGGCGAGCGAGACGAACGCGCCCGAGGAGTAGGGAGAGTTGCCGTTGGCGGCCGCGGCGCCGCGGGCCAGGAACAACGTCCAGATGATGTTGAAGATCATGAACAGGACGAGCCACGCGCCGCCCAGATGGGAGCCGGTGAAGCGCGAGCCGCGGCCCAGCGTCTTGGGCGAGTTCTTGATCCGGATGGCCGCGAACGCGACGAGGCCCAGCAGGCACGCGACCGCGATGAAGTCCTGCAGGAATCCCAGCACGGCCCACTGGCCGATGAGCGGGATGTGGAAGTCGGGGCGGCCGGTGATCGCGCCCTGCACGATCGCGCCGTACGCCTCGACGTAGACGGTCAGCAGGATGAAGAACGCCCACATGACGAAGAAGTGGGCGACGCCGGACGGTGTCCACTTCAGCAGCTTCTTCTGGCCGAACACCTCGACGAGCTGCGCCTTGATCTCCTCGCCGGCGTGCGTCCTGGCGTACTCCAGACGTTCGGGCGCGGGCGGCCCGACGGTGGCGAGCTTGTAGAGGAACAGCGCCCGACGGCCCGCCACGGCCACCGCCAGGACGGTCATGACGAGTCCGATGATGGCTACCCAGAGCACGGGCCCTCCCACAGACGACGTTGGCTGCCAGCGTACGAGCGCCGGTCAGCCACGCAACGACCAGGTCTCCCCAGAATCCTACCCGTCGGTAACATAACTGGGATAACGCGACCCACCCTACGGCCACCGGCCGTTACCGAACAATGCTCTATGGTGCGCTACGGCGTGAAATAGCGCTGGATCGTCGGCGCCAGCAGCTCCACCAGCTCCTCCGGCTCGGCCCCCGCCATCGGCTCCAGCCGGAGCACGTAGCGGGCCATCAGCACGCCGAACATCTGCGCGAACGCCGCCTCGATCCGCAGGTGCGGCACGCCGATCGTGTCGGCCACCTTGAACAGCAGCGCGTTGGAGACGAACTCCCGGAACATCGACGCGGCGTACTCGTGCGTCATCGCCGACCGGATGAGCGCGATCATCGGCTCGCGCGTCTCGGGCGTGGCGGTCACCTTGAGCAGCAGCCGGACCAGCCGCTCCCCGATCTCCTCGTACGGGCCGTCGAGGACGGCCGGCACGACCTGCTCGGGCGTCAGCGGCAGCCGCATCGCCGCCGCGAACATGCCCTCCTTGGTGTCGAAGTAGTGGTGCACGAGCGCCGGGTCGACCTGCGCCTCCCGGGCGATGCCCCGGACCGTCGCCTTGTCGAACCCCTTCTCGGCGAACACCCGCCGGGCCGCCGCCAGGATCTCCCCTCTGGTGTCGGCCGATCCCGGCCTGCGCCCGGGACCCCTCTTGACCGTCATGCGGACGCCGCGAGGTGCAGGCGGGCGAACGCGAGCGCCTCGGCGAGGTCGTCGATCCGCTCCGTCCGGCTGGCCGCCTTGCGCGTGTTGATCTCCAGCACCACCAGCCCGCCGTAGCCGGAGTTCGCCAGGCGCTCCAGGATCGGCGCGCACGGCTGGGTGCCGCGCCCGGGCACCAGGTGCTCGTCCTTGTTCGTCACGCCCACGCCGTCGGCCAGGTGCAGGTGCGCCAGGCGGTCGCCGAGCTTGGTGGCCATCTCCATGGCGTCGGAGCCCGACACGGCCGTGTGCGACAGGTCCAGCGTGACGTGGGGGAAGTCGTAGTCGATCGGGTTCCAGTCGGGAGAGTACGGAACGACGTCGTTGTTCCGCGCGCGCAGCGGGAACATGTTCTCCACGGCGAAGATCACGTCGGTCTCGTCGCGCATGCGGGCGATGCCGGTCTCGAAGTCGCGGGCGTACTCGCGCTGCCAGCGGAACGGCGGGTGGACCACGACCGCGGACGCGCCGAGCCGCTCGGCCGCCTGCCGGGCCCTCACCAGCTTGGCCCAGGGGTCGCGCCCCCAGACCCGCTGCGTGACGAGCAGGCACGGGGCGTGGATGGCCAGCACGGGCACCTGGTAGTGGTCGGACAGCCGCTCGATCACGTCGATGTCCTGGCTCACGGGATCGGCGCCGACCATGATCTCGACACCGTCGTAGCCCAGGCGAGCGGCGAGCTCGAACGCGTCAGGGGTGCGTTCCGGATATACCGAGGCGGTGGACAATGCGATCTTCGCATTGGGCACACGGATGACGTCAGCCACCTTGCCAGCCTAAGCCGGTGACGGGGTTCTGGCGCGCGACGCCTACGGTTGGGTCATGCCCCGGATCGCAAAAGGCGCCATCCCCAGCCCCAACATCTGGAACACCCCGCAGCTGTACGAGCTGGAGAACCGCGCCGTCGACCCCGACGGCGCGGCCGAGGCGGCCATGCGGGCGATCCGGCCGTGGGACGGCGCCACCGTGCTCGACATCGGCTGCGGCACCGGCTACCACCTGCCGGGCCTGTCGGCCGCCGCGGCGCGGGTGATCGGGGTCGAGCCGCACGGCGACCTGGTGACGCTCGCCCGCCGCCGCTGCGCCGCGCTGCCCAACGTGGAGGTCCACGCCGCCGCCGCGCAGGACCTCCCGCTGCCCGACATGTCGGTGGACGTCGCCGTCGCGCGCTGGGCGTACTTCTTCGGTCCCGGCAGCGAGCCGGGGCTGCGCGAGTTGTCCCGGGTCGTGCGGCGCGGCGGCGCGGCCTTCGTGGTCGACCTCGACGCGGGCCGCGGGGCGTTCGGCCGCTGGTTCTCGCGCACGGTGCCCGCGTACTCGGCGCGCGAGGTCGAGGCGTTCTGGACGCGGCAGGGCTGGCAGCGGCAGGAGCTCGACCTGCGGATGGTGTTCGAGCGGCGGGCCGACCTGGAGGCCGTGCTGCGCATCGAGTTCGCGCCGGACGTGGCCCGGCAGGCCATCGCCGAGACCCCCGGCCTGGAGCTGGACTATCCCAACGTGCTGCGCTGGCGCCTGTTCTGACCCCCTTGACCTTGACATTGGCGTCAACGTTTACCGTGGGGCCATGCGCATCGGAGAGCTGGCCGGACGTACGGGGGCGAGCACCCGCTCGCTGCGTTACTACGAACAGCACGGACTGATCACCTCACGGCGGGGCGCCAACGGCTACCGCGAGTACGCCGAGGACGACGTCCGCCTCGTGGAGGAGATCCGCACGCTGCTGTCGGTGGGCTTCACGCTGGAGGACACCCGGCCGTTCGTGAACTGCCTGCGGGCCGGTCACGAGAAGGGCGGCGCGTGCCGCGACTCGGCCGAGGTCTACCGGCGCAAGCTGGTCGAGATCGACGACGAGATCCGCACCCTGCTCGCCCGCCGCGCCGAGGTCTCGGCCCAGCTCGGCGAGTCCTGCTCCGGCTGCATGTTTTCGATCCAAGGAGAGAGATGATCACCCTCACCACCGTGAACTTCGACGAGCAGGTCCTGCGCGCCGACAAGCCCGTCCTGGTCGACTTCTGGGCCGAGTGGTGCGGGCCGTGCCGCATGGTCGCGCCCGTGCTCCAGCAGATCGAGAGCGAGTACGGCCTGACCATCGGCAAGCTCAACACCGACGAGAACCCCGAGATCATGTCCCGGTACGGCGTGCTCAGCCTCCCCACGCTCCTGCTGTTCGAGAACGGCGAGCCGGTGCGCCAGGTCGTCGGCGCCAAGCCCAAGCGCATGCTGGTCTCCGACCTCGGCCTGGCGTGACGCCGGCGGCGGCGCTCACCGCGATTGTCGGTCGGGGCCGCTAGCCTGCTCCGCATGGCCAAGACTGCCCCCAAACCCGGTTACCGCTGCGCCGAGTGCGGCTGGCGCAGCCCCAAATGGGTGGGCCGGTGCGGCGAGTGCCAGGCGTGGGGCACGGTCGACGAGGAAGGCGCCCGCGCCGGCGTCAACGTCGTCCAGGCCGGCGCCACCACCGCCCCCGCCCTGCCCATCGGCAACGTCAAGGCCGAGGTGGCGATCGCCCGCACCACCGGGGTGAGCGAGCTCGACCGGGTGCTCGGCGGCGGCCTGGTGCCCGGCGCGGTCGTCCTGCTGGCCGGCGAGCCCGGCATCGGCAAGTCCACGCTGCTGCTGGAGGCCGCGGCCCGCATCGCCGAGCGCGACACCGTCCTCTACGTCACCGGCGAGGAGTCGGCCGCGCAGGTCCGCCTGCGCGGCGACCGCATCGGCGCGATCCGCGACCGCCTCTACCTCGCCGCCGAGACCGAGCTGTCGGCCCTGGTGGCCCACGTCGAGAAGGTCCAGCCGCAGCTCCTCGTGGTCGACTCCGTGCAGACGATCGGCTCGGCCCAGGCCACGGGCGTGCCCGGCGGGGTCACCCAGGTCCGCGAGGTCGCCGCCAACCTCGTGCGCCTGGCCAAGGAGCGCAACATGGCGACCGTCCTCGTGGGCCACGTCACCAAGGAGGGCTCCATCGCCGGCCCGCGCACCCTGGAGCACCTGGTCGACGTCGTGCTCAACTTCGAGGGCGACCGCCACTCCCGGCTGCGCATGGTCCGCGCGATCAAGAACCGGTTCGGGCCCACCGACGAGGTCGGCTGCTTCGACCTGCACGAGCGCGGCATCGAGGGCATCACCGACCCGAGCGGGCTGTTCGTCTCCCGGCGCAGCAGCCCGGTGCCCGGCACCTGCGTGACCGTGACCGTCGAGGGCACCCGGCCGCTCCCGGCCGAGGTGCAGGCCCTGGTCGCCCGCACCGAGGCGCAGCAGCCCCGGCGCACCTCCTCCGGCCTCGACACCTACCGCGTGCAGATGATCCTGGCCGTGCTGGAGCGGCGGCTCAACGCCAAGCTCGGCGGCTGCGACGTGTTCACCGCCACGGTGGGCGGCATCAAGCTGGCCGACCCGGCGGTCGACCTGTCCGTCATGCTCGCCGTGGCCAGCGCCGCCGGCGACAAGCCGCTCCCGGCCGGGCTCGTCGCCCTCGGCGAAGTGGGCCTCGCGGGCGAGCTGCGCCCGGTCAAGGACGTGCGGCGGCGCCTCAGCGAGGCCGCCAGGCTGGGCTTCCGCCGCGGCCTGGTGCCCGCCGGCTCCCTCGACGAGGGCACGCGCAAACGTGACGGGCAGCGCTCCCTGGTGCCGGTGGGATCGGTCACGTTCGCCCCCGGATTCGAGGTGGTGGAGGCGGAGAACGTCTGGGACGCTCTCACACACGTCACATAGCGCCGCTAAGCTGGGCTTGACTATTTCGACACGGGGGTCTGGTGCCAAACGACAGGAGTCTGGACGACCGCCGTCGCGAAGCCCTGGCCGCGGTGGCCCCGGGCACACCTCTGCGCGACGGCCTGGAGCGGATCCTGCGCGGGCAGACCGGCGGGCTCATCGTGCTCGGCTACAACAGCGAGGTCGAGCAGCTCTGCAGCGGCGGCTTCGAGCTCGACGTCGACTTCTCGGCCACCCGGCTGCGCGAGCTGGCCAAGATGGACGGCGCGATCGTCGTCAGCGACGACCAGAAGATCGTGCGCGCCGCGGTCCACCTCGTCCCCGACCCGGCCATCCCCACCGACGAGTCCGGCACCCGCCACCGCACCGCCCAGCGGGTCGCCCGGCAGACCGGCCTGCCGATCATCGCGATCAGCAAGTCGATGCGGATCATCGCCCTCTACCTCGACGGCATCCGCTACGTTCTGGAGGAGTCGGCGGCCATCCTGTCCAAGGCCAACCAGGCCCTGGCCACCCTCGAACGCTACAAGCACCGCCTCGACGAGGTGTCCGGCACGCTGTCGGCCCTGGAGATCGAGGACCTGGTGACCGTGCGCGACGTGGCGGCCGTCGCCCAGCGGCTGGAGATGGTGCGGCGCATCTCCGACGAGATCAAGGGCTACGTGGTCGAGCTCGGCACCGACGGCCGGCTGCTGTCGCTCCAGCTCGACGAGCTGGTGGCGGGCGTCGACTCCGAGCGGGAGCTGGTGGTGCGCGACTACCTCCCGGCGCCGTCGGGCCGGCGCGCCCGGCGCCTGTCGGAGGCCATGCACGACCTCGACGAGCTGTCCGGCAGCGCCCTGCTCGACCTGACGACGGTGGCCCGCGTCCTCGGCCACGACGGCGGCGAGACCCTCGACACCCCGGTCAGCCCGCGCGGCTTCCGCCTGCTGGCCAAGGTCCCCCGGCTGCCGGCCACGGTGGTGGACCGCCTGGTCAACCACTTCGGCGGGCTGCAGAAGCTGCTCGCGGCCAGCATCGACGACCTGCAGGCGGTCGGCGGGGTCGGCGAGTCGCGCGCCCGCAGCGTCCGCGAGGGCCTGTCCCGCCTGGCCGAGTCCTCCATCCTCGAACGCTACGTCTGACCGGGCTCCCGGCCTCCTCGTCCGCTTGGGTCCCGTTTCCTCGTCCGCGCGTGCACGCCGGCACTCGGTTCTTCCCATCGCCGTCTGCGCAGCGCCCGTCCCCTCTTCCGCGCGTCCACACCGGCACCCGATCCTTCCGCTCCCCGCCCGCGGGTACACGCCCCGCGTGGGGAGCGCCTGGGGTGGGCGGTGTCGGCAAAAGGAGGGGAATGTGCCGGCGGCGAGGTGGGCACCCTCGGCGGGCGAGGGCCTCACCTGAGGTGGAAGACCCCCTTGGGGCTTTTCAGCTTGCCCATGCGGGCCACCGCCACGTACGTGCCCGGCAGGGCCGTGGCCGGCGTGGTGCGGCAGTCGGCGCTGGAGCGGCGCCGGTCCCAGTCGAGCGTGCGGACGTACGGGATGCCGCGCTCCAGCTCGCGCTGCTCGCCGGCGGGCCCGCTCACGCAGTCGGCGGTGGACCAGATGCGGTCCTCGCCCGAGGTGATGCGGACCTCCAGGGCCCGCGGCCCCACGTCGGCCCGGCACATGACGGGCCCGGTGTTGACCAGCGTGACGAGGAAGTTGGGCCAGGCGCCACCGGTGTAGACGTCCTGCTTGCCCTGCAGGCTCAGCACCAGGTCGTCCTCGGCGCAGGGCTGGCCGGGACGGTCGGGCCTGGCGTCGGCCACGGCGGGGGTGGCGGCCTTGCTGGGACTCGGCTGGGGCGTCGGGGTGGCCGTGCCGAGGGCGAGGGTGCGCAGGCCCGCCAGCAACGGGTCGGCGGAAGGCGACCGGCTGGCGGAGGACTCGGCGCTGGAGGAACGTTGCGGCCCGTCGGAGCCGCTGGAGCACGCCCACGCCACCACGGCCACGACCACCAGCACCGCGATGAGCACGCTCATCCGCCGCCGCCAGTAGACGTCACCGCCACCGTCGCCGCCGTCGCCACGTATCGTATCCGGGTCCATACTCACAGCATGGTAATGGTACGGCTACTTAGCGTGACGACACGCCGATGCCGCCGGAGTGGGCATACGCTGGAGCGCGTGGTTGAGCCGAACCTCCTGCACGTACCCATTCTGGAGTGGTACGAGTCCAACGCCCGGGATCTCCCGTGGCGCGCCGCCGACGCGACCCCGTGGGGCGTGCTGGTGAGCGAGATCATGCTCCAGCAGACCCCCGTCGTGCGCGTGCTCCCCGTCTGGAACGAGTGGATGGAGCGCTGGCCCACCCCCAAGGCGCTGGCGGCCGAGCAGCCGGGCGAGGCCGTGCGCCACTGGGGGCGGCTCGGCTACCCGCGCCGCGCCCTGCGGCTGCACGCCTGCGCCCGCGCCATCGCCGAGGAGCACGGTGGCGAGGTGCCGTCCGACCACGCCACGCTGCTGTCGCTGCCGGGCGTCGGCGAGTACACCGCGGCCGCGGTCGCCAGCTTCGCGTACGGCGGCCGGCACGCGGTGCTGGACACGAACGTGCGCCGCGTGTTCGCGCGGGCGGTGCGGGGCGAGGAGTACCCGCCGGTCGCCACGTCGGCGGCCGAGCGACGGCTGGCCGAGGCCCTGCTGCCCGAACTGGGCGCGGCCCGCTGGGGCGTGGCGGTCATGGAGCTGGGGGCGCTGGTGTGCACGGCGCGCGCCCCGCGCTGCGCCGACTGCCCCGTCACCCACGCCTGCGCCTGGCGGCTGGCCGGCAAGCCACCGCACGACGGGCCGGCCCGCAAGGGGCAGACGTACGCGGGCACCGACCGGCAGTGCCGTGGCCGCCTGCTCGCGGTGCTGCGGGCGGCGCACGGCCCGGTGCCGAAGGAGGCGCTGGACGCGGTGTGGGACGACGCGGTGCAGCGGGAACGCGCCCTGGACGGCCTGGTCGCCGACGGCCTGGCCGAGGCCCTGGACGACGGCACCTACCGCCTCCCGCACTCCTGACCGCCCACGACCCCCTCGCCGCACGGGTGCGGCCGTGAGTCACCTGTGCCGCCTCGACATCCCGGGCTGGTTCGGCAGCCTGTGACGCGCTCGGCCGCCGCCCAGGTGCCCTGATCCGCCGACCCGGGGCCGCTCGGTCCTGTCGGGAGGCGGCCTGGCAACGCTCTTAGGGGCTCGCCAGGCACGGGGGCCACGGGGAGCTCGCGACGCCCGCCGTCCTCGACGTGACCGCCCGCCCGTCCGGCGCTCAGAAGGACTCGCTCCCGCACACGGCAACCCTCGGGGAGCTCGACGGCGTGCGGCCGCAGGAGGACGGAGCCTCGGCGGGCTCGCTGCGCGCGCCCCTGGGAAGGCCACCGCGACGCGTCCGGCCTTGGGGAAGGCCGCCGACGCGTCCCACCTCAAGCAGATCGCCGCCGACGGTCCGAGCTCAGGAAGGCCACCACCGACGCGTCCGACCTCAGGAAGATCGCCGCAGACGCGTCCAGGTCGGGCCGTGGTGCCTTCCGGGCGGTCGGAGGTCGGTCAGGCGGCGAGCTGGAGGCCGAGGCCCGTGAGGTTGGTGCGGGCCCAGTCGAGCTCCTGCGCCAGCATGGACACCAGGGCGCCCGGCCCCTTGGCGCGGCCGGGGACCGCGAGGTTGTGCGTCTCCACCTCGATGTGCGCGCTGCCGCTGACGGCCCCGGACAGCATGGCCGTGAGCGTGTCGTGCAGCACCGCGCCCGTGCTGGGCGTCTCGCCCGTGTGGTTGTGGACGTGGCCGAGCTTGACCACCGGCGCGCCGGCGGCGGCCAGGCCGCGCAGCGCCGCGCCGGGCTCCTCGGAGCCGCAGGCGAGGTGGCAGGCGTCCAGGCACACGCCCAGGTGCTCGGAGTCGATGCCGCACACCCGCTCCAGCGCCTGCTCCGTGGTCTCCAGGACGCAGCCGGGCCACGGCTCGAAGCCGACGCGGATCGTCTTGCCGGTGACGCTGTAGATGCCGCGCAGCTCGCGGGCCAGGCGCTCCAGGCGGCGCGTGGCAATCGAGTGGAGGTCGGCCGGCCAGTCGCGGCGCCAGCCGATGGGGATGGTGGAGATGCTGCCGAACCTGACGTCGTCGGGCAGCAGGAACGCGAGGATCTTGGCCAGGGCCATCGTGTAGCGGTAGCGCTCGGGCTTGGCCCAGTCGGGTCCCGGGACCTCCTGGTTGCGCCCGCCCGTGCCGTTCAGGCTCACGACCTCCAGGCCGCGCTCCTCCAGGGAGCGGCGCAGCCGTACGAGCTCGATGCGGTCGGCCGTGAGGTGGTCGGCCACGCTCGGCGAGAGCCACAGACCGATGCCCATCCGCTCGACACCCAGCCGCTTGCGCACCGGAACCGCGTAGCGGGTCAGGTGGGCGATCAGGTTCTCCAGGTCCTCGGCGGGGTGGACGCCCGCGTTGTAGGCGAGGTGTACCAGCGTTCCGTCGTCGTGACGCAGGCGCATCGGTTTCCTCCACGGCTTCGCATTGATCGTCGGCATCACCCGGTCAGGGATCGCGTAGACCCTGCCGAGCATGCCCGCTCCGGGAGGCGTACGCGTCCGCCCTGGGTTGACTGCCTCGTACTCCCCAGGGAGCAGTCCCACCCTAGGTAAACGATCTTGCGGCTTACTTGGGGAAGACTTGGTGGTGCTCTACACAGAGTAGTACTACTTGTCGTCGCAGGCACACGTTTCCGGGCCAACATTTCCGCAACGACCCTGTGAGTCGTCCCACGCCGCTGCTCGGGCCGGGAGTGGCTGAGCGACGGCACCGGGAAATCGGCAGCGGGCGCTCCCGCGAGAACTCCCCCGGAAACGGCGAGGCCCCCGTGTGAGCGAGTCACACGGGGGCCTCGGTGCGCCCTGGCGGGCGTCAGTGCTGAATCGAGCCGGCGATGGCGGCGGCCGAGTCGGGCACCTGGGACGACGCGGTCTCACCGGTGAAGATGAACTTCGCGTTGTCGCCCTCGCCCTCGATGGTCACCTTGATGACCTGCCCCGGACGGAGCTCGCCGTACAGGATCTTCTCCGACAGCGAGTCCTCCAGCTCGCGCTGGATGGTGCGCCGCAGCGGACGGGCGCCCATGACCGGGTCGTAGCCGCGGTCGGCCAGCAGCTGCTTGGCCTCGGGCGAGACCTCGAGCCCCATGTCGCGGTCCTTCAGACGCGCCTCGACCTGCGAGAGCATCAGATCCACGATCTGGATGATCTCGACCGGCGTGAGCTGGTGGAAGACCACGATGTCGTCGACACGGTTGAGGAACTCCGGCCGGAAGTGCTGCTTGAGCTCCTCCTGGACCTTCGCCTTCATCCGCTCGTAGTTGGACTCGGTGTCGTTGGACTTGGCGAACCCGACCCCGATGCCCTTGGAGATGTCGCGGGTGCCGAGGTTGGTGGTCATGATGATGACCGTGTTCTTGAAGTCCACCACGCGGCCCTGGGCGTCGGTCAGGCGACCGTCCTCCAGGATCTGCAGCAGCGAGTTGAAGATGTCGGGGTGGGCCTTCTCGATCTCGTCGAACAGGACCACGGAGAACGGCTTGCGCCGCACCTTCTCGGTGAGCTGGCCGCCCTCCTCGTACCCGACGTAGCCGGGCGGGGAGCCGAACAGCCGCGAGACGGTGTGCTTCTCCATGAACTCCGACATGTCCAGGCTGATCAGCGCGTCCTCGTCGCCGAACAGGAACTCCGCCAGAGCCTTGGACAGCTCGGTCTTACCGACGCCGGACGGGCCGGCGAAGATGAACGAGCCGCCGGGACGCCGCGGGTCCTTCAGGCCGGCGCGGGTGCGCCGGATGGAGCGCGACAGGCCCTTGATGGCGTCGTCCTGGCCGATGATCCGCTTGTGGAGCTCGTCCTCCATGCGGAGCAGGCGCTGCGACTCCTCCTCGGTCAGCTTGAAGACCGGGATGCCGGTGGCCGTGGCGAGGACCTCGGCGATGAGCTCCTCGGTGACCTCGGCGACGACGTCCATGTCGCCGGCCTTCCACTCCTTCTCGCGCCGCTCGCGCTTGAGCTGGAGCTGCTTCTCCTGGTCACGCAGGGCCGCGGCCTTCTCGAAGTCCTGCGCGTCGATCGCGGACTCCTTGTCGCGCCGGACGTTGGCGATCTTCTCGTCGTACTCGCGCAGGTCCGGCGGAGCGGTCATCCGGCGGATGCGCATCCGCGAGCCGGCCTCGTCGATGAGGTCGATCGCCTTGTCGGGAAGGTAGCGGTCGCTGATGTAGCGGTCGGCCAGCTGCGCGGCGGCCACCAGCGCGCCGTCGGTGATGGACACCCGGTGGTGCGCCTCGTAGCGGTCGCGCAGACCCTTGAGGATCTCGATCGTGTGGCTGAGCGAGGGCTCGGCCACCTGGATCGGCTGGAAGCGCCGCTCCAGCGCCGCGTCCTTCTCGAGGTACTTGCGGTACTCGTCGAGGGTCGTGGCACCGATGGTCTGCAGCTCGCCGCGGGCCAGCATCGGCTTGAGGATGCTGGCGGCGTCGATCGCGCCCTCGGCGGCACCCGCACCCACGAGCGTGTGCAGCTCGTCGATGAACAGGATGATGTCGCCGCGCGTGCGGATCTCCTTGAGCACCTTCTTCAGACGCTCTTCGAAGTCGCCGCGGTAGCGGGAGCCGGCGACCAGGGCGCCGAGGTCAAGCGTGTAGAGCTGCTTGTCCTTCAGCGTCTCGGGCACCTCGCCCCTGACGATCTTCTGCGACAGGCCCTCGACGACGGCGGTCTTGCCGACGCCGGGCTCGCCGATGAGAACGGGGTTGTTCTTGGTCCTCCGGGAGAGGACCTGCATGACCCGCTCGATCTCCTTCTCGCGGCCGATGACCGGATCCAGCTTGCCCTCGCGGGCGGCCTGGGTCAGGTTGCGGCCGAACTGGTCGAGCACCAGGGACGTCGACGGGGCCGACTCCTGAGGGCCGCCCGCGGCGGCCGGCTCCTTGCCCTGGTAGCCGTGGAGCAACTGGATGACCTGCTGCCTGACACGGTTGAGATCTGCTCCAAGCTTGACCAGCACCTGGGCCGCCACACCTTCACCCTCACGGATGAGCCCGAGCAGGATGTGCTCGGTGCCGATGTAGTTGTGACCCAGCTGCAGAGCCTCACGGAGCGACAGCTCAAGAACCTTCTTGGCCCGCGGGGTGAACGGAATGTGCCCCGACGGAGCCGACTGGCCTTGGCCGATGATCTCCTCGACCTGCTGGCGCACTCCTTCAAGGCTGATGCCGAGGCTCTCCAGAGCCTTGGCGGCTACGCCCTCTCCTTCGTGGATCAAACCAAGAAGAATGTGCTCAGTGCCGATGTAGTTGTGGTTGAGCATCCTGGCTTCTTCCTGCGCCAGGACAACAACCCGCCTCGCTCGGTCGGTGAACCTCTCGAACATCTCGTCGCTCCTCACAGAGCGGTCAGTCAGGCCGGTTTAGTCCGGTCCCGTCATCCCGCATGCTAGCCCTGGCTCGGCGAACCGTGCCCACTGCCGCTGACACGCTCTATAGCAGAGACGTTCCCCGAGAGCAGGGCGTTCACCCTCTATCCAACTACCGTTCGGGGGTGGCGTGTTCCCGATACGCCGCAAGCGAACGATGTTTAGGGGACTCGGGGAAGCGACTCCAATTCGCCGCTCCAGCAGGGGTGGATCGTTGTGCCGAACGTGGGATCACCTTGTCATCGGACACCGGTGCCGGACACCGCCGGGACGCCCTGGGAACCGGTCTCGGGTGTGACCGCCGCCCGCACATGACGCGTAACCATGTCCGAAACCCCTGCGCCAACATCCTACGTGCCGTCTCTAAGGCCCGCCAATCGTTCATGAAGGGGTTCACGACCGGCGAAATCCGCAGTCTGGTCAGCCCGGTTACCGGAGGCCGGAGGACCGCCCGCCGGGCCTGTCAGCAGGCGACGGGGCGGGCGGCCGGGATTGCGCGGGGCGAGGGGCCCGCGGGGGTGGAACGGGCCATGGCGAAGAAACGGTGTCCGGGGACCGGCGGGCAAAAACCCTTACGCCGGCGGCATTCGGCGACGGACGGGAGAACGGACGCCAGGGCCCAAATACCCGCCCAATGCGGCGAAACCAAGATCAATTAGCGCCCGGAGTGTCCAGCATTTGAGAGGATAAAAATGATCATGCGCTTATGGCGTTCGCCGGGGTCCTAGGCGAGCGCCATAAGCGCATGGTCCGCAGTCGCTCAGTGGGCGGCTTCGTACTTCTCGACGACGGTGGAGGCGATGCGGCCACGCTCGCTGACCGGCAGGCCATGAGCCTTCGCCCACTGACGGATCTCCGAGCTCTTCTCGCGGCTCATCGCCCGCTGGCTTCCGCGCCCGCGCCGCCTCGCCGACACGGCGCCCGCCCGGCGTGCGTGCTGGACGAAAGGAGAGAGGGCGTCCCGGAGCTTCTTGGCGTTAAGGTCGCTGAGGTCAATCTCATACGAGGAGCCGTCAATGGCGAAGCTGACCGTCTCATTGGCCTCGCCCCCATCGAGGTCATCGATGAGAATCTCCTGGATCTGCTTGGCCATCTACGCAATCCTTTCCCGGAGCATTGTTTCATTCGCTGGCCCAAACATATACCCGGAAAGGCGCGGAGACAATTCAGCGCCACCACGAATCGGCTGACTGACCGGTCAGTGCCGATCAGTTGTGGTTCTCGGCCTCATCCTGCCGGTTTGACCTGCGCCCGGCGGCCTCCGAGCGCCACAACTTCACCACGCCAAAGATGAAGGCGCCGCCGACCACCACCGGGGGGATGAGCGCCGACAATACGTCCGTAACGGCTTGCATTCGTCCTCGCCTCCACAGCGGACGGGGTTTCAGGGGGCTCCCTTTATGCACGACGGGCACGGGGAGCATGAGCGGGGCTCATGCCGCTCGGGGTCGC
This sequence comes from Nonomuraea roseoviolacea subsp. carminata, assembly GCF_024172185.1. Lineage (GTDB taxonomy): Bacteria > Actinomycetota > Actinomycetes > Streptosporangiales > Streptosporangiaceae > Nonomuraea > Nonomuraea roseoviolacea. The sequence goes on along the minus strand of NZ_JAMZEC010000001.1, from coordinate 4,062,681 downwards.
TGGCTTCGGCTCCGGACCATGACGGCACGTGAGCCCTCCGCGCCAGACCGGGGCGCCGACTTGGGCCGCCCTGGTTGCCCCATAGCCTAATGCCAGTCTCTCCAGGCTCCTTACCGGATCAAGCGAAAATTTTGCTGAATGGCATCGCCGCAGGTACACCCGCCTCAACGAAGATCTTTGACCACCCGCGTTCCGGCCAGCCGGTCATGCGGACCACGCTGCTCCGGCCTGTCGATCAAGATGAGCATCCCCACGGCGAACAGGAAGATTCCGGCCAGCAGATTGACCAGCGGAATGCCCAACAGCATGACCGGTCCCGGATACAGCAGGGCGCGTTTCAGCAGAGCTCGCCGAGGAAGCTCGTCCGGCGTCACCTGAATCTTCATGATCGCCTTGCCGAACGTGCGGCCGACGCCGCAAAGGGCCTCCCACTCATAGGCGGTATATGCCAGGCCGGCCGTGAACCAGGCCACCGCCCCGGCCAAGCGACCGGCCGACAACTCGGGCGCCCCGACAGTCCGGAAGGAGACCCATAGGGCGATGAACAGAATGTAATAGAACACCCCGAAGGCAACGCCCTCAATGAGCCGCGCGGCAAGGCGCTCCCACCATTCAGCGGGTCTCACGCCCGTCCGCGTCGCCTCCATAACGCACCTCGGCTCGGCACCGGACCAGTGACCTTCATAGTGACACGGCCCGGGCACAAAACAGAGGCCGGCGTGGAGCCGGCCTCTGTTTCGGGTGCACGGATTACTTGATCTTGACCACCACGGTGCGCGCCACCTTGTCGGCGAACGTCTGCTGCAGCGGCTTGTCCCAGAGCTGGGAGGCGCCGTTGAGGGCCACCACCAGTCCGCCGAGAGTCGTCGAGAGCGGGATCGGAAGCGCGGCCAGGACGTAACCGCCCCAGGTCACGCCGGCCCGCTTGAGAGCGACATCGGTGGGCAGGCCCTCCGGCGGCACTGGGCCGCCGACCGGAGCGATCTTGATGCCCATGACCATCTTGCCGAGGGTCTGCCCCCTCATCTTGGTCATGAGGAACTCGTAGCCGACGTACAGCAGGGTCAGCACCAGGCCGACGATGAACCCGACGGCCTTCGCGCTGAGCCCGCCGGACATCGTGCCGGTGGACCAGTCGTAGCTCGACAGCAGGACCGCCGCGAAGATCCCTCCGATGATCAGGTTCAGCACACCGAAGATCACACCGTCGATGATCCTGGCCACCAGCCGCTGCCACCACTCGGCGAGCGGGGCCGGGGCGCCCGGGGGCTGCAGGCCGATCGGCTGGCCGAAGGGCTGACCGTAGCCGGGCTGCTGCCCGAACTGCTGGCCGTACTGCTGGGCCTGCCCGTACTGGCCCTGACCGTAGTCCTGCTGGCCGTACTGCTGCTGGCCGTAGTCCTGCTGCGCGTACTGCCCCTGGCCGTAGTCCTGCTGGCCGTACTGCGGCTGGGCCTGGCCGTAGCCGGGCTGGGACTGGCCCTGCTGACCGTAGCCCTGCTGCTGCCCGTACTGCTGCTGGCCGTAGTCCTGCTGGCCGTACTGCGGCTGCGCCTGGCCGTAGCCGGGCTGGGAGGGCGGCTGCTGGCCGTACTGCTGGCCCGAGGGGGGCTGCTGGCCGTAGCCGGGCTGCGACTGGCCCTGCTGGCCGTAGCCCTGCTGCGGCGGGGGCGCGTAGCCGGGCTGGCCGTACGGCTGGCCGGCGGGCGGCTGCTGGCCGTACTCGGGCTGGGAGGGGGGCTGCTGGCCGTATGCGGGGTTCTGCCCGTACTGCTGGCCCGAGGGCTGGCCGTACTGCTGCTGGCCGTACTGCTGACCCGACGGGGGCTGCTGGCCGTAGCCGGGCTGCGACTGGCCCTGCTGGCCATAGCCCTGCTGCTGCCCGTACTGCGGCTGCCCGTAGCCGGGCTGCTGGCCGTAGCCGGGCTGCGACTGGCCCTGCTGACCGTAGCCCTGCTGCTGCCCGTACTGCGGCTGGCCGTAGCCGGGCTGGCCGTAGTCCTCGGCTCGGTAGCCCACGACGGTCGCGTCGGGGTCGGCCTCACCGTGGGGGCGGTTCGGAGTGGGTTGTCCGTACGGGGGATTCCCGGCAGCGTTCTCGCCGGATTCGTCCTGTGGATACGGCGGCTGTCCGGTGCTCACCGTGTCACCTCGCTTCGAGAGTGCATGTAGCACATGTCAGGACACATGCCTGTGCTGCCCAACGTATCGACATAGGGATCAACAATCACCTTTCTCGTCGGTCAAGGTCGGCGTCACCGGATGTCAGATGGAGCAGCATGCGGGTGTTGCCCAAGGTGTTCGGCTTGACGTGCTCAAGATCGAGGAATTCCGCCACACCCTCGTCGTACGAGGCCAGAAGCTCGGCGTAGACCTCCGGGGAGACCGGAGTGCCCTGGATCTTCCGGAATCCGTGGCGGGCGAAGAAATCGACCTCGAAGGTCAGGCAGAACACCCGGCTGAGCCCGAGCTCCCTCGCGGTACGGATCAGCGCGGAGACGATCCGGTGGCCGATGCCCAGCCCGCGGAAGGTGGGATCCACGGCGACCGTCCTGATCTCGGCCAGGTCCTCCCAGAGCACGTGGAGGGCGCCGCAGCCGACCACCGCGCCGCCCCGCTCGGCGACCCAGAACTCCTGCACGTCCTCGTACAGCGTGACGGTGGCCTTCTCCAGGAGACGTGGACCGGCACCGGCGTAGGTGTCGACCAGGCGCCTGATCGTCCTGACGTCCGACGTGCGGGCGCGACGCACCACGATGTCGGTGTCAGACACGGTGACTTCGGCGACCTGTTCCATGGGCATCCAGAGTACAGATCCCATTACGGCTCGTACCAAAATCCGCTCTGCCTCCGGCATCCGACATGTCACTCCAGGGTGCCGCGCCCGGGCAACGGGCGTCTCAACTCATGGCAAAGTAGACATAAAGTCGGACAGGCAGCACGGGACTCGTTGTCACCTGGTGACCCTTCGGTAGCGATACCTCTACAGAGTTGGCAGTTCTGGTTGAGCAGGAACCCGAGGTGCACTAATGTCCAGCGACGATGTCACCCGCGCGACCCCCGCGTGGAGACGCGCCCAATCCCCGCAGGGGGAGCCGGGGACCCGCCGGTGGCGAGCTCTCGAGTGCCACCACCTGGGGTGAATCCGAGCACCACGCTCGGTAGGGCTGCTCCGGCCCGAACCCGTCAGCTAACCCGGTAGGCGTCGATGAGAGGAGCTGGTCGGTGAAGCGCACGCGCGGTCGCGGAAGGACGAGGGCGGGCCGGCATGCCCGCCCCCCGAAACGGGCTCTGCTGAGCCGTTTCGCCGTCCTGAGCGCCGCCGTGGTGGCGCTCTCCTTCGTGATCCCGTCCGGGGCCGCCACCGCCAAGCCCAAGCCCTCCCTGGAGGAGCTGTCCAAGCAGGTCGAGGCGATGCACACCGAGATCGAGACCCTCAGTGAGCAGTACAACGGCCAGCGCGAGAAGCTCAAGAACGCCCGCAGGACGGCCGAGCAGGCCAAGAAGGTGCTGGCCACCAGCGAGGCCGACCTCGCCGCCAAGCGCTCGCGCACCCGGCAGCTCGCCCAGCAGGAGTACATGACGGGCGGGCTCGGCCACGCCCTCGCGATGATGGGCGCCGACGACCCCGACGGCTTCCTCGACCGGGCCGCGACCAGCTACGCGCTGCAGCAGGAGGCGGGCGCCGAGGTCAACCAGGTCGTCGCGGCCATGGAGCAGGCCAGGAAGGCCAAGGACGAGGCCAAGGCCCACATCGACGAGGTCGAGAAGCTCGTCAGCGACCTCGACACCAAGCGGGACAAGATCGTCGATCTGGTCGCCAAGGTGGAGAGCAACCTGTTCAGGCGGGCGATCGGCGAGGCGGGCCGGCCCGGCACGCGGGCCCAGCGCGTCGCCCTGCCGATCGCGGGCGAGGGCAAGGCCGCCGCGGCCGCCAGGTGGGCCCTCTCGCAGCAGCTCAAGCCGTACGTGTGGGGCGCCGAGGGGCCGAGCTCGTACGACTGCTCAGGTCTGGTCATGGCCGCCTACCGGCGGGTCGGCATCTCGCTGCCGCACTACACCGGCAGCCAGTGGACCGCCGGCCGGCACATCTCCAGGGACGAGCTGCGCCCCGGCGACCTGGTCTTCTTCTACGGCGACCTGCACCACGTCGGCATCTACATCGGCGGAAACATGATGGTCCACGCGCCGCGCACGGGTGACGTCGTCAGGGTGGCGTCGCTGGTCAACCGGCCGTTCGTGGGCGCCGTCCGCGTCGCCGACTGAGCCGTCCGCACGTCCACGCGCGCGGACGGGGTCAGATGAGCTGGCGGCGGGCGGCCCACGCCACGGCCTCGATGGCCGTGGCGACCCCGATACGGTCGCAGATGCCGCGCAGCCGGCGGCGTACGGTGCGCCCGCTGATGTCGAGGCGTCTGCCCACCCGATCGACGGTGACTCCCTTGGCAAGCTCCGCCAGCAAGGCTAGATCGGCGTGGCTAAGCTCAACCTGATCGGTGAGCACATCCATCGGGAGCCCTCCCCCCAACAGCAGTCTCGGAGTCGTCGTCGGCCCGTGCAAAGCTGTTCGCTCCGCAGACGTTAAACGCATACGGGAAAGGCCGTCAAGCGCGATATTCGTGGCACTTGACGGCCGCCATTGACTTGATCCGTCGTATGTGGGGGACTCGGCGGATGTCGGCACTTCGGGGCACGCTGCGCGATCACAGCAGCCCTTACAGGGCCTCACAAAGGTTCCTGACGCGGTCGCCGGGCGGCGTATTTCGTCCGGCACGATCCCGCAATTGCGTGCGACCCGTACTCGGGACGCCTTTCCGCGCCCGCCGCGGGACGTCAGCCCGCCGTCCGTGCGAGGTCGTCCCGCCGCCGGGCGCGGCGGGACGACGGGAAGGCCGTCAGCGGTTGGGCTTGACCAGCGGGAAGAGGATGGTCTCGCGGATGTTCTTGCCGGTGAACGCCATGATCATGCGGTCGATGCCGGCGCCCATGCCACCGGTCGGCGGCATCGCGTACTCCAGCGCCTGCAGGAAGTCCTCGTCGAGCTGCATGGCCTCCGGGTCGCCGCCCGCGGCCAGCAGCGACTGCTCGACCAGGCGGCGGCGCTGCTCGATCGGGTCGATGAGCTCGGAGTAGGCGGTGCCCAGCTCGGTGCCGAACCCGATGAGGTCCCACTTCTCGGTCAGCAGCGGGTTGTCGCGGTGCTGACGGGTCAGCGGCGAGGTCTCCAGCGGGTAGTCCATGACGAACGTCGGCTGGATGAGCGTGTGCTCCACCAGCGCCTCGAACAGCTCCTGGACCAGCTTGCCCGGCCCCCACTTGGGGTCGTGGTGGACGTCGTGCTTGTCGGCCAGCTCGCGCAGGCGGCCGATCGGCGTCTCGGTGGTGATCTCCTCGCCCACCGCCTCGGACACGGCGCCGTACAGGGTGACGCGCGGCCACTCGGGGATGCCGAGGTCGACCTCGACGCCGTCGTGCACGACCACCGAGGTGCCCAGCGCCGCGACCACGGCCTTCTGGTACATCCGCTGGGTCAGGTCGGCCATGTCGTTGTAGTCGAGGTAGGTGCCGTACGCCTCGAGCATGGTGAACTCGGGGTTGTGCGTGGAGTCGGCGCCCTCGTTGCGGAAGTTGCGGTTGACCTCGAAGACCTTCTCGATGCCGCCGACGACCAGCCGCTTGAGGTAGAGCTCGATCGCGATGCGAAGGTAGAGCTCCATGTCGTAGGCGTTGATGTGGGTCTTGAACGGCCGGGCCGCCGCGCCGCCGTGGATCGGCTGGAGCATGGGCGTCTCGACCTCGAGGTAGCCCTCCTCGTGCCAGAAGTCGCGCACCGCGCGCACGGTGGCGCTGCGGATGCGGGCCATCTCGCGGGCCTCGTCGTTGACGATGAGGTCGACGTAGCGCTGACGGACCCGCGCCTCCGGGTCGGTGAGGCCGACGTGCTTCTCCGGCAGCGGGCGCAGGCACTTGGAGGTGATCTGCCAGCTCTCGACCATGATTGACAGCTCGCCGCGGCGGGAGGTGATCACCTCGCCGGTCACGCCCACGTGGTCGCCCAGGTCGACGTCGCGCTTCCAGGCGGCCAGCGACTCCTCGCCGACGCGGTCCAGCGAGATCATCACCTGGAGGTCGCCGCTGCCGTCGCGGAGCGTGGCGAAGCAGAGTTTCCCGCCGATCCGGTTGAGCATGACGCGGCCCGCGACCCCGACCTGCTCACCGGTCGCGGTGTCGGGCTCCAGGCCCTCGTGTGTCGCCCTGACCTCGGCGTTGGTCGCCGTGCGCGGGAAGCTCACCGGATAGGGGTCGACGCCCTCGCTGCGAAGGCGGTCGAGCTTCTCCCTCCGGATGCGCATCTGCTCGGGAAGTTCGTCGCTCACAGCATCAAAGAGTAGGGGATATGGCGAACTGCAAGGGCTCGTCGGCTCGTTGCAGTTGCACTGCAACGCCTCTGCAAGACCTCCGCGTTACCCATGACCCAAGAGCTCAGGGGGGGCCTGGCAGGGAGCCGGCCCTGGGAGAGAGCTCAGGGAGAGATCATGATCAAGCAGATCGCGACCGGTGTCCTGGCCGCCGCGGCGACCGCCGCCCTCGCGCTGTCGATGTCGCCGGCGGCGAGCGCCACCACCGCCTCCGCGGCGCACCGCGACAGCGACTCCTGGGGCCCGGTGTTCTCGCGCGACCACCTCGCCAAGGCCGACGGCTGGATCAACGTCGACTGGGACGAGGACCAGGAGTCCAACACCGTGGACGTCAGGGGCCGGCTCTTCGACCTGGACGACCGCGACTACGACGAGGGCGGCAAGTGCGCGTACGTGAAGTTCGAGTCCAGCGACTTCGACCACGACTGGTCGCCGGTCTACAGCAGGAAGTACTGCGGCTTCCCCGGCTTCAAGCGGTTCAGCTTCCACACCGAGGACTCCTCCAGCGTGCGGGTGAAGGTCTGCCAGGTCGGCGAGCACGGCTCGTACCAGACCAAGTGCGGCCGCTGGGAGTACATCTACACCGCCGAGGACGAGTAGCCGGCGCCCGGCGCCACCCACGCGAGCGGCCCCCTTCCCGAGCGGGGGGCCGCTCGTCCGCGTCCGCCGCCCGTCAGGCGGTGTTGCGGTTGTAGATGAGCCTCAGGCCGATGAGGGTCAGCCACGGCTCGTGCACGTCGATGGAGCGCGACTCGCTGACCACGAGCGCCGCGTGGCCGCCGGTGGCGACCACGGTCACGTCGTCGGGGTCGTCGGCCAGCTCGGCCGCCATCCGCTCGACGATGCCGTCCACCTGGCCGGCGAAGCCGTAGATGATGCCCGCCTGGAGCGCCTCGACGGTGTTCTTGGCGATGACCGAGCGGGGGCGGACCAGCTCGACCTTGTGCAACTGGGCGCCGGCCGCCGCCAGCGCGTCGACGGAGATCTCGATGCCGGGCGCGGTGACGGCCCCGACGTACTCGCCCTTGGCCGACACCGCGTCGAACGAGGTCGCGGTGCCGAAGTCGACGATGATGCAGGGGCCGCCGTACTGGTCGATGGCGGCGAGCGCGTTGACGATGCGGTCGCTGCCGACCTCCTTGGGGTTGTCCATACGCACCGGCACGCCGGTGCGTACCCCCGGCTCCACGATCACGGCCGTCACGTCGCCGTAGTAGCGCCGGCACATCTCGCGCATCTCGTTGAGCACGCTGGGGACCGTGGAACAGATCGCGATGCCGCTGATGTCGGCGCCCTTGAGCAGGGGCGACTGCGCGAGCAGCCCCTGCAGGACGACCGCGATCTCGTCGGCGGTGCGGCGCGCGTCGGTGGCGAGCCGCCAGTGCTCGATCACGTCCTCACCCTCGAACAGACCGAGCACCGTGTGCGTGTTGCCGACGTCGATCGTGAGCAGCATCCGTTTACCCCCGTAGGTCCAGTGCGATGTCCAGGGCCGGCGCCGAATGGGTGAGCGCTCCCACCGCAAGGTAGTCCACGCCAGTTTCGGCCACGTGCCGCGCCGATTCCAACGTCAGGCCGCCGCTAGCCTCCAGCTTCACCTGGCCGCGCTCCATCGTTCGATCCGTGCTCGTCTGATTACTCGCCTCACTCGTGTTACTCGTCTGATTTTGAACTATTTGTACGGCTTTGGCGATCTCCTCGACGCTGAAGTTGTCGAGCAGGATCTCCTGGGCGCCCTCCCGCAGCACCGGCTCGATCTGGTCCAGGCGGTCCACCTCCACCTCGATCACCAGGTCCGGGTACCGCTCGCGGACCGCGCGGAACGCCTCGGCCACGCCGCCCGCGGCCACCACGTGGTTGTCCTTGATCAGGGCCGCGTCCGACAGGGACATCCGGTGGTTGACGCCTCCGCCGCAGCGCACCGCGTACTTCTCCAGCGCCCGCAGGCCCGGCAGCGTCTTGCGGCTGTCGCGCACGCGCGCCCGGGTGCCGCTGACCGCCTCCACCCACCGGGCGGTGAGCGTGGCGATCCCGGACAGGTGGGTGAGCAGGTTCAGCGCGGTGCGCTCGGCCGTCAGCAGGCCCCTGGTCGGGCCCTCCACGCTCATCAGCACGTCGCCCCGCCGCACCCGCTCGCCGTCCTTGGCCCGCCGTTCCGTACGGGTCGCGCCCAGCCGCGCGAACACGGCCTCGGCGGCGGCCAGGCCGGCCACGACGCCGTCGGCGCGGGCCACCACGTCGGCGACCGCGCGGGCGTCCGCCGGGATGGTGGCCAGGCTCGTCACGTCGCCGGCCTCCTGGAGGTCCTCGGCCAGCGCCCGGTCGACCAGCGCGTCGATCTCGTCGGGGTCGAGCCCGGCGGCGGCCAGCTCCTGCGCCAGGCGCGGCGGGAGCCGGTCGGCGTGCGGGGTGTAGGTCATGCTCAGGCCCTCCTCGGTCAGGGTCACGTCCAGGTGGCCCAGCCATTCGTCGTCGTCGCGGTCGGGGAAGTCCTCGCGCCAGTGGGAGCCGCGCGTCTCCAGCCGGGCGGCGGCCGCGGCGGTGAGCACGGTCGCCACCGTGAGCAGGTTCGTCGCCTCCCACGACTCGGTGCAGGGGGCGACCTCGACCGGGGTCCAGCGGGCGTCGCGCAGCGCCCGGGCCGTGGCGGCCACGGACTCGCGCTCCCGCAGGACGCCGGAGCCGCGGCTCATGTGCGCCTGGACCCGCGCCCGCACCCGGGGGTCCACGAGGCCGGACGGCACCGCGTCACCGGCCGGGGCCGCGACCTCGGGGTCCGAGGCGGACGGGGAGGCGGCGTGGATACGGCGGGTGGCGGCCGTGGCGTGGACGTCCGCGGCGATCCGCTCGGCGAACACCAGGCCCTCCAGCAGCGAGTTGGAGGCCAGCCGGTTGGCGCCGTGGACGCCCGTGCAGGCCACCTCGCCGCACGCGTACAACCCGTCGATGGACGTCCGGCCGGACAGGTCCGTGCGGACGCCGCCGCTGGCGTAGTGCGCGGCCGGGGCGACCGGGATCGGCTCGGTGACCGGGTCGATGCCGTGCTCGCGGCAGGCCGCGAGGATGGTGGGGAAGCGCGTGGCCCACAGGTCGGCGCCGAAGTGCCGGCCGTCCAGGTGGACGTGGTCGCGGCCCGTCCGGCGCATGGTCCGGGTGATGGCCTTGGCGACGACGTCGCGCGGCGCCAGGTCGGCCAGCTCGTGGACGCCCCGCATGAACGCGTTCCCCTCGTGGTCGATCAGGAACGCGCCCTCCCCGCGTACCGCCTCGGAGATGAGCGGCTGCTGGCCCGTGGAGTCCGCGCCGAGCCAGAGCACCGTGGGGTGGAACTGGACGAACTCCAGGTCGCGCACCACCGCGCCGGCCCGCAGCGCGAGGGCCACGCCGTCGCCCGTGGAGACGGCGGGGTTGGTCGTGGCCGCGTACACCTGTCCCATGCCGCCGGTGGCGAGCACCACGGCGCCGGCCCGCACCGCGCCCACGCCGTCGCGCGCGCCCTCGCCCATGACGTGCAGCGTCACGCCGGCCGCCCGGCCCCGCGCGTCCTTGAGCAGGTCGAGGACCAGGGCGTGCTCGATGACCTCGATCGAGGAGGAGGCGCGGACCGCCTCGGCCAGGGCCCGCTGCACCTCGGCGCCGGTCGCGTCGCCGCCCGCGTGGACGATCCGGTCGCGCCGGTGACCGCCCTCGCGGCCGAGCTGGAGGTCGCCGTCCGGGGTCCGGTCGAAGCGCGCGCCGCGCGCCATCAGCCGCCGCAGCGCGCCGGGGCCCTCGGTCACGAGCGTGCGGACGGCCTTGACGTCGCACAGGCCGACACCGGCGACGAGGGTGTCGCTCAGGTGCTCCTCCGGGGTGTCGGCGGGGTCGAGCACGGCCGCGATGCCGCCCTGCGCCCAGCGGGTGGAGCCGGAGGACAGGACGTCCTTGGTGACGACGAGGACCTTGGCGGCGGGGTCGAGCTCGGCGTGGCGCAGCGCCACGGTGAGGCCGGCGACGCCGGAGCCGACGACGACCACGTCAGCCTCGACCTCCCAACCGGGAGCCGGCGCCGTGAGCCGCAGGGGGATCGGCGGGGTACTCATGGGATCTCCTCGCACTGGGCGATTTCGTCAGAATGACGATAACGCCTCGACGGCGATGCACCGCCCGCGGGGTCCCACGAACGCCGGCGGTGCGCGGAAGGGCGTCGTCGGGGGCGGCGGCGCGAACCATGGGGACGCAGAAGCGACGCTCGCGGCTCAGGGAGTCGGGCCCCCGGCGCGGCTCAAGGGCGCGGCAAGCTTGGCGGCGCAAGGGTCGGGGACGCGGAGGCCGGCGGGACGCGGAGGCCCGAGACGCGGAGGCCCGAGACGCGGAGGCCCGAGACGCGGAGGCGTCGGCCGGGGCCGAGCCAGGGCGGCGTCCATGGCGCGGGCGGAGGCGCGGGCCGCCCGGTCACCGTGGGCGGACGGCCTGATCCTCAGACGGCCAGATTCTCAGGCGGTCTGAGCCCCGGAGGTGCCCAGTGTGAGCACCATGTTGTCGATCAGGCGGGTGCTCCCCACCCTGGCGGCGACGGCGAGCACGGCCTCCCCCGCGTAAGCCTCGCCCACAGGGGTGAACGTGGCCGGGTCGACCAGCACGACGTAGTCGAGCGAGATCTCCGAGGCCGCCGCGTCCAGCACGGCCTGGGCCGCGGCGAGGATCCGCGACGGCGCGCTCTCGGCCGCCCCCGCCCGCAGCGACCGCGACAGCGCCAGCGCGGAGCCGCGCTCGGCGTCGGACAGGTAGCGGTTGCGGCTCGACAGGGCCAGGCCGTCGGGCTCGCGGACCGTCGGCGCGCCCACGATCTCGACCGGCACGTCCAGGTCGCGCACCATGCGCCGGATCAGGGCGAGCTGCTGCGCGTCCTTCTGCCCGAAGACGGCCACGTGAGGCTGGACGAGGTTGAACAGCTTGAGCACCACGGTCAGCACGCCGTCGAAGTGGCCCGGACGGCTGGCGCCCTCCACGACCTCGCCCATCGCCCCGGAGGACACGCTGACCTGCCGGTCGGGGCCGTACATGGCCTCGGCGGACGGCGCGAACACCACGTCGACGCCCTCGGCCCGGCACACCTCCAGGTCGGCGTCGAACGTACGGGGATAGCGGGAGAAGTCCTCGCCCGGCCCGAACTGGAGAGGGTTGACGAAGATGCTCACCACGACCCGGTCGGCCCGCGCCCGCGCCTCCCGCATGAGCGAGCGGTGCCCCTCGTGCAGCGCGCCCATGGTCGGCACCAGGGCCACGCGCTCGCCGGCGGCCCATTCGCCGCGGGCCTTGGTCAGGTCGATCCGGTCATCGGCGACGGTCACGTCCATATGTTCCCTCCGAGCGCGTCGAGCAGGCGCTCGGCCTCCTCGGGTTTCAGCAGTCCGGCGGCGAGGGCGCGGTCGGCGGTGAGCCGGGCCAGCGCGACGTAGGCGTCGGCGGCCTCGGGCGCCGCCAGGATGAGCGCGTCGACGTGGCGGCGCACGGTGCCCGCGTCGCCGCGCACGACGGGCCCGGTCAGGCCGGAGATGCCGAGCCTGAGCACGTTGTCGAGGGCCGCCCCGAGCAGCGGCCCGAGCATCCGGCCCGGGTGCTCGACGCCGATGCGCTGGAGCAGTTCGGACGACTCGGCGATGAGCGTGACCATGTGGTTGGCGGCATTGGCCAGGGCCGCGTGGTAGAGGGCCCGGTCGGTGTCGGCGATCCAGACCGGCTCGCCGCCCATCTCGATCACCAGCGCCTCGGCGATGGGCCGCAGCGGGTCGGGGGCGGTCACCCCGAACGAGCAGCCGGTGATGCGGTTGAGGTCGTCGTCGCGGCCCGTGAACGTCATCACGGGGTGCAGCGCGAGCGGCAGCGCCCCGGCCCGCGAGGCCGGCTCCAGGACCGACAGCCCGTACGCGCCGCTGGTGTGGACGAGCAGCTTGCCCCGCAGGTCGACACCTGCCTGGGCGAGACCGGCGACCAGGTCGGGCAGCGTGTCGTCGGGCACCGTGAGCAGGATCAGCTCGCCGGCGGCGACGACCTCGTCGGGCGGCGAGGGCGCGACGCCCAGCCGCTCGGCGGCCCAGCGCTGCGATGCGTCGGAGACCCCGCTGGCGGCGACGATCCGGTGCCCGGCCTGTGCCAGCGCGGCGCCGAGCGCGGAGCCCACCTTGCCTGCTCCCAGCACGCCCACGGCCAGCCGTGCCGGGCGATCGCCTGCGTCCATGCGTTCCCACCCCTGTCGACCTGATGGCCTGCCGACCAGCGTAACGGCCGGGCGTCACTGCCGACGTGACCGGGGTTTTGCCGCATGTTGAGTTAGCGACAATTGGGACAAGGGAAGCTAAATGTGAGCGTATCTCCTGTCGGAAGAGATGAGGAGAGGGTCCACCCGCACGGTCACGGCCACCGGGTCGCCGACCCGACCCGGTGACCGCACCGGTGTGCGAGCCCCTTGGAGGTGCGCGCCCCTGGCCGTCCATCCGCCGACTGGCCGGCCGGGAACCGGAGCTCGGGCAGGCCGCCATTGGCCGCCCGAGCTCCGCACGCCTGAGCGTCACCCAGCGCGCCCGACCCCTCCTCCGTGCCGAACGCGCTCGGCGGCGCGCCATGGACCCGCGTCGAAGCACTAAGCGCATTGGACCCACAGCGGCGTAAGGCAAAGACTAGCGCAAGGGGATGACATAGGGTAGTCGCGCAATGACGGCGCGTGTCATGGGGAGATCATGAAACGGTCCCGTGGTCAGACACCTCCGAGGCGACTCGCGGCCTCGGGCGGGAGGCCCGCGAAGATCACCGCTCGACCGATCTCCCAGTAGGATGTGAGATGTGGCGCAGATCGTGAAGCATGTGCTCGGCCTGCGGCACCACGCGGCGCGAGACACCGGCGACCGGCCATGAGGCGGGGAGGCCGACCGGCGACGGCTGCGGACCCGCCCGCGGCCGACGAGGCCGAGTGGCTCACCTGGCGCGCCGCGATGCAGCGCGCCCTCTACGGCGAGGGCGGCTTCTACCTGCTCGAACGCCCTTCGGGCCACTTCCGCACCTCGGTCAGCGCCAGCTCGGCCTTCGCCGACGCGGTCCTCGCGCTGCTGACCGAGGTGGACGCCGCGCTCGGCCAGCCCGACGTCCTCGACCTCGTCGACATCGGGGCCGGCGAGGGGCTGCTGGTGCGGCACGTGCTGGAGGCGGCCGGGCCGGCGCTGCGCCGGCGGCTGCGCGTCACGGCCGTGGACCTCTCCCCCAGGCCGCTCGGGCTGCCGCTCACGATCGCGTGGGCGGCCGAGCCGCCGCCGGTCGTCACCGGCCTGGCGATCGCCAACGAGTGGCTCGACAACGTCCCGATGGACGTCGCCGAGCAGACCTCGGAGGGCCCGCGCCTGGTCCTGGTGAACACCCGCACCGGCGAGGAGCGGCTCGGCGACCCCGTGAGCCCCGAGGACCGGGCGTGGCTGGACCGCTGGTGGCCGCTGCCCTGCGTGGGCTCGCGCGCCGAGATCGGCCGCCCTCGCGACGCCGCCTGGGCGGCGGTCGTCGGACGGCTGGCGGGCGGGCTCGCGGTCGCGGCGGATTATGCACACCCTGTGGATAACCGTCCGGCTCGGGGCACTCTGACCGGGTACCGCGACGGGGCCGTGGTGGCGCCCATACCCGACGGCACCTGCGACATCACCGCGCACGTCGCGCTCGACGCGTGCGCCGAGGCCGGTGTGCGCGCCGGCGCGATATCCACAACCTTGTCCACACAACGCGCCGCGCTGCGGTCCCTGGGCATCACCGGGACCCGGCCGCCGCTGGAGCTGGCGCGCAGCGATCCGCGGGCCTACCTCCGGGCGCTGGCGCGCGCCTCGGAGGAGGCCGAGCTGATCGACCCGCGCGGGCTGGGCGGCTTCGGCTGGCTCGCCCAGCGCCGCTGAAACGTCACAGTCAGGCCGCGCGCAGGTCCAGCGAGTGCAGCCCGCGGATCACGTACCCCGGCTTCCATGACGGCTCGCTGACGAGCTCCAGCTCGCTCGTCCGGTCCAGCAGCGCGCCGAACGACTCGACCATCTCGATGCGGGCCAGCGGCGCGCCCAGGCAGAAGTGGATGCCCGCGCCGAACGAGATGTGCGGGTTGTCGGCCCGGCCCACGTCGAGCCGGTCCGGATCGGCGAACACCTCGGGGTCGCGGTTGGCCGAGCCGAACAGCAGCGCCACCTCGGCCCCGCGCGGGATGCGCACGCCGTGGACCTCGATGTCCTCCAGCACCCACCGCTCGAAGAGCTGGAGTGGCGTGTCGTAGCGCAGCAGCTCCTCGACCGCCGTGGGCAGCAGCGACCGGTCGGCGCGCAGCCTGGCCAGCTCCTCCGGGTGCCTGAACAGCGACCACCAGCCGTTGCCCGTGCCGTTGACCGTGGCCTCGTGACCGGCGTTGAGCAGCAGCACGCAGGTGCCGGCCAGCTCGTCCTCGGTCAGCTCCTCGATGCCGGCCAGGGCGCTGATCAGGTCGTCGCCGGGGGCGGCGGCGCGCTCGCGGGCCAGCGCCTTCAGGTACGCCTCGAACTCCTCGGCCGCGCGCACCGCGGCGTGCTGCGCCTCCGGCGTGGGGTTCAGCTCGTACATGCCGCACATGTCCGCCGACCAGGGGCGCAGCAGGTGCCGGTCGGACTCGGGGATGCCCAGCATCTCCGCGATGACCGTCACCGGGAGCGGCTCGGCGACCTCGGCGATGAGGTCGCCGCCGCCCTTCTCCACGAACGCGTCCACCAGGCCCCCGGCGATCGCCCGCACCCGGGGGCGCAGCGACTCGACCATGCGCGGCGTGAACGCCTTGGACACGAGCCGCCGCAGCCGCGTGTGCAGCGGCGGCTCGACCTCCAGCATGCCGTTCCTGCTGACCCGCCAGAACGGCTCCTGGAAGTCCGGCTCGGGCCGCCGGCCGAACTCCTCGTGGGTGGCCACGTGCAGGTAGGTCCGGCCCAGGCGGCGGTCCCTGAGCAGGGCGTTCACGTCGGCGTGCCGGGAGATGAGCCACTGGTCGGTGGGCTCGTAGTAGGTCACCGGCGCCGTACGGCGCAGCTCGTCGTAGACGTCGTACGGATGGGCGACGAAAACCGGATTCCGGGGGTCAAAGCGCACTACTGCATCTTAGGAGGCTCCTCCGAGGCGGCGAGCTGCCTGGCGTGACGGCTGCGCATGCGGATGTTCAGGAGTTCCACGATGACGGAGAAAGCCATGGCGAAGTAGATGTAGCCCTTGGAGATGTGCTGGCCGAACCCCTCGGCGATGAGCACCACGCCGATCAGCACGAGGAACGCCAGCGCCAGCATCTTGATGCTCGGGTGCCGGTCCACGAACCGGCTGATCGGCCCCGAGGCGAACAGCATCACCAGCACGGCCACGATCACCGCGGCGATCATCACGCCCAGCTCGTCCACCATGCCCACCGCCGTGATCACCGAGTCGAGCGAGAAGACGACGTCCAGCACCATGATCTGCACGATGACCGAGACGAACGAGGTCGCCGCGCGCTTCTTGCCGTCCTCCTCCTTCAGCTCCATGCTGTGGCCGATCTCGGTGACGCTCTTGGCGAGCAGGAACAGCCCGCCGAGCAGCAGGATCAGGTCACGTCCCGAGATCTCGTGGCCGAACACCTCGAACAGCGGAGCCGTCAGCCGCACCACCCACGACAGCGCCAGCAACAGGAGCAGCCGACTGACCAGCGCCGCCGCGAGACCCATCACGCGGGCCCGGTCGCGCTGCTCGGGCGGGAGCTTGCCGGCCAGGATGGAGATGAAGATGATGTTGTCGATGCCCAGGACGATCTCCAGGGCGACAAGGGTGAAGAACCCTATCCAGATCTGAGGGTCGGCCACCCAGTCCAGCATCTGCTTACCTCCACGTTCGCGCCGGGGTCTGCGGGTTTCCCGGACCAACGACTCAGGGTCCGGGGAAGTTCGCGAGCTTGCGATCGGGTCGGGGGCGTCGGTTATAGTTCGGGACGTAGGTCATGAGTGCCAGCGCCAAGCCCCGGCTCGCTGGCCGGCAACCCTCGCGTCCGCGGCGGGGTGCCCCGGGTGAAGACCTGGTCCGTCACGAGGTGTGGCGGGCAAGCGCGGGCTCCGAGGCTGCTCCAGGGGCCCGATGGCCCTCCAGGAGGTTCGCCTTGTCCACGTTGAGCATCTTCGGCACCGTCCCCGCCCAGTCCGCCGCCGCGCCGGCGCAGCCGCGCGAGCGCCGCCCGATCCCCGCCGTGCTCGGCGCCGACCTGGAGGTGCCGGTCAAGGGCGGGCGCCTCGTCGGGTACGCCAACCTGGACTACGCGGCCAGCGCGCCCTGTCTGGAGCCGGTCAGCGCCGCCGTCACCGCCGCGCTCCCGGCCTACTCCAGCGTCCACCGCGGCGCCGGCTACGCCTCCCAGCTCACCACCGCCCGGTACGAGCAGGCCAGGCACACGGTCCGCGCCTTCGTCGGCGCCCGTCCCGAAGACGCCGTGATCTTCACGCGCAACACCACCGACGCCACCAACCTGCTGGCCGGCTGCCTGCCCGCCGGCGCCACGGCCGTCGTGTTCGACACCGAGCACCACGCCTCGCTGCTGCCGTGGGAGCGGGTGGTGCGGCTCGCGCCGCCCGCGTTCCCCGGCGAGGCGGTCCGCGCGGCCGACGAGGCGCTGGCCGCCCTGGACGGGCCCAAGCTGCTCGTCGTCACGGCCGCCTCGAACGTCACCGGCGAGCTGTGGCCGATCGCGGCGCTGGCGCACATCGCGCACCGCCACGGGGCCCGCATCCTGGTGGACGCCGCCCAGCTCGTGCCGCACCGGCCGCTCAACCTGACCGCGCTCGACCTCGACTACGTGGCCTTCTCGGGCCACAAGTTGTACGCGCCGTTCGGCGCCGGGGTGCTGGTCGGGCGCCGTGACTGGCTGGCGGCGGGCGAGCCGTACCTGAAGGGCGGCGGAGCGGTCCGCTCGGTCGCCCCAGCCGGCTCCGGCGACACCGAGTGGCACGAGGACCCGGAGCCGCGCCACGAGGCCGGCACGCCGAACGTGCTGGGCGCCATCGCGCTGGCCGCCGCCTGCGACGCGCTCACCGCCACGGGCTGGACCGCGCTGGTGCGCGAGGAGGAGCGGCTGATCGCGCGGCTGCGCGCCGGGCTCGCCTCGATCGAGGGCGTACGGGAGCTGTCGCTGTGGGGGCCGGACCACCCGCGGGTGGGCATCGTGTCGTTCACCGTGGACGGGCTCGCGGCGCGCGAGGTCGCCGAGGCGCTGTCGGGCGAGTACGGGATCGGGGTGCGCGACGGGAAGTTCTGCGCGCACCCGTTCGTCCGGCACCTGCTCGGCACCACGGATGGCGGGTGCGAGGACGGCACCGCGTCGGCGGTGCGGGCCTCCGTCGGGATCGGCACCACGGAGGAGCACGTGGACCGCCTCGTCGCCGCCCTCCGCGACCTGGCGGCCCGCGGCACCACCGCCTGAGCGCGTCCCCTCTTCGCTCAGCGGTTGGGCGGCTTGCGGGTGGGGTGCTCCTCGGAGAAGAGGGCGTCGATGTCGCTCATGTCCTCCTCGTTGAGGTCCCCGGGACGGCGTCCCTGGTCACCGTAGGGGTGCCGGGGCGTCGTGTCCTCCGCCGCCGGGCCACCCGGGTCCCCTGGAGCCGCGCTCCTGTGCATGGGCTGCGTCGGCTCGGCCGGAGGTGCCGCGGGTTCGGCCGGAGGTGTCGCGGCTTCCGCTGGAGCTGGTGGGGCCTTCGGCACGGCCGGGATCGGCCCCCGGTACATGGGCTCCGTCGGGGCCGTCTTCGGGGCCTTTGCCTTGCCCGCGCCGGCGGGAGCGACGGCCGCCTCCTTCTGGGTGCGGCGACGCCGGTACCAGCCGGACAGCACCGCGTCGACGCCGATCCGCCCGCCTCCCAGCGCGAGCAGCAGCACACAGGTCGCCGCCAGGGCGCCCACGAACTCCCAGCCGCCGGTCTTGCTGGAGATCCCGTGCCCCACGTGGACGAAGGCGAAGGCGCCTCCGAGCACGACGAGGAGCGCGAGCGACCCCAGCCGCACCGCCAGGCCGATGATCAGTAGGATGCCCCCCAGGGTCTCGGCCATGGTCGCGTACGCGGCGGCGAGCTGGGGCAGCGGCACGCCACTCTGGGTGAACATCTTGGACGTGGCACCCAAACCGGCCTGCCACTTCTGCAATCCCGAAGCCACGAAGATGACGCCGATCAGGACGCGCGAGATCAACGCGGCTACATCGAACACGATTCTCTTCATGGGAATACCTCCCCCCGATACCGCTTTATCTCCCCTAGTCCGGTTTTACCGATGCGCCTCCATACCGTTCCTTGACCGTGCTCCCCGGACGACGGCCGGCCACCCCGCGCTGGATCACCACGGCGGCCGGTGGCAGCATGGCCCTATGACGGAACGCGTGGTCGGCATCGGCGCGGGCGCGAAGGAGCTGGCGACCGAGGACATGATCCTCAACATCGGTCCGCAGCACCCGTCCACCCACGGCGTCCTCCGGCTGCGCCTCACGCTCGACGGCGAGCGCATCGCCACCGCCGAGCCGATCATCGGCTACATGCACCGGGGCGCCGAGAAGCTGTTCGAGGTGCGCGACTTCCGGCAGATCATCATGCTGGCCAACCGGCACGACTGGCTGTCCGGCTTCGCCAACGAGCTGGGCGTGGTCCTCGCCGCCGAACGCCTGCTCGGCATGGAGCCGCCCGTCCGCGCCGTCTGGGCCCGCACGCTGCTGGCCGAGCTCAACCGGGTCCTCAGCCACCTGATGTTCCTCGGCTCCTACCCCCTCGAACTCGGCGCGATCACCCCGGTCTTCTACGCCTTCAACGAGCGCGAGCGCATCCAGGCCGTCATGGAGGAGATCTCCGGCGGCCGCATGCACTACATGTTCAACCGGGTCGGCGGGCTCAAGGAGGAGCTCCCGTACGGCTGGCTGGACCGGGTGTCGGAGGCGGTCGCCGAGACCCGCCGCCGCGTCCCCGACATCGAGGACCTCATCCTGCACAACGAGATCTTCCTGGCCCGCACCAAGGGCGTGGGCGTGCTCCGACGCGAGCAGATCATGCAGTACGGCGTCAGCGGCCCCATCGCCCGCGCCGCCGGAGTGGACTTCGACCTGCGGCGCGACCAGCCATACCTCGCCTATCCCGAGCTGCCCGTGAAGGTCGTCACGCGCGAGGCGGGCGACTGCCACGCCCGCTTCGAGGTGCTCCTGGAACAGCTCAAGGTCTCCCTCGACCTGGCCGACGCCTGCGTGGAGCGGCTCCGCTCGCTGCCGCCCGGCCCGGTCAACCAGCGCCTGCCCAAGGTGCTGAAGGTCCCCGAGGGCCACACGTACGCCTGGACCGAGAACCCCCTCGGCATCAACGGCTACTACCTCGTCTCCAAGGGCGACAAGACGCCGTGGCGGCTCAAGCTCCGCTCGGCCTCCTACAACAACATCCAGGTGCTGCGCGAGATGCTGCCCGGCCACCTGGTGGCCGACATGGTGGCGATCCTCGGCTCGATGTTCTTCGTCGTGGGTGACATCGACAAGTGACCGCCCCCGAATCCCCGGCGCCCCCCGCCGTCGCCCGTGACAAGTACGTCGACTGGCTGCGCGCCCTCAGCCTCATCGTCGTCGTGGTGTGGCACTGGGCGTTCACGATCCTGCAGTGGGAGCCCGGCGGGCCCGAGCCGACCAGCCCCCTCGGGTTCACCTCGGGGCTGTGGATCCTCACCTGGCTGCTCCAGGTGCTGCCGCTGTTCTTCTACGTCGGCGGGCACGTCCACCTGCTGTCGTGGGAGCGGGCCAAGGCGCGCGGCGTCGGCATCGGCGCGTTCGTGTGGCGGCGCATCCGCGCGCTGGCCGTCCCGGCGCTCTTCCTGTCGGGCGCGTGGACGATCGTCGGCGCGGTCGTGACCTGGGTGTTCAAGGTCGAGTGGATGTGGCGGGTGGTGCTGCTCGTGCTCAGCCCGCTGTGGTTCCTCGGCGTCTACCTCGTGCTCATCGCGCTGCTGCCGGTGGCGCTGTGGCTGCACCGCCGCTACGACGTGCTGGCGCTCATCTGGCTCGGCGGCGCGGCGCTGGTCGTGGACGTCGTGCGCTTCCGGTACGGCGTGGAGTGGGCGGGCTGGCTCAACATGATCGTGGTCTGGGGCCTCGCCCACCAGGCCGGCTTCTTCTACGACCGGATCGTCGTCCTGCCCCGCCGCTACGACGTGGGCGTGCTGTGGACGGGGCTGTTCGCGCTGTTCGGCCTGGTCTACTCCGGCATCTACCCGGGGTCCATGGTCGGCGTGCCGGGCGACAAGTGGTCGAACATGGCGCCGCCCACGTTCGTCATCGTCGCCCTGCTGATCTTCCAGATCGGGCTGGTCGAGGTGCTGCGGCCGTCGATGGAGCGGGTCCTGGAACGGCCGGGCTGGCGGCGCGTCAACGACACGATCAACCGCTTCGCGCTGCCGCTGTTCCTCTTCCACACCACGGGGATGGCGATCGCGCTGGGGGTGTCGTGGTGGCTGTTCGGCACGCTGGGCGGGAAGGTGCCGCCGGACCTCAAGTGGTGGCTGGAGCGCCCGATCGCCATCCTGGGCCCGCTGGTCTGCACGCTCCCCGTCATCTACCTCTTCGGCCGCCCCCGCCCCGCCCGATCCGAGGACACGAGCCCGACACCCCGCCATCCTTGAGACATGACCGTCATCGTGTTCCCGGCCCGCCCCGAGGACGAGCGCATCATCCGGACCGCCGCCCGGCCGGGCGAGCGGCCCGGCGACGTGATCCGGCGCGCCCATGAGATCGAGTTCGGCGGGCGGCGTACCCACCTGCTCGTCGATCAGATCCGTACGGTCGACACGTCCTTCGTCCAGGGCGAGCCGGTCTACTACCTGGGCGGAGACGAGACGGCCTAGCGCGGGCCCGCGTCCTCGGGGCCCTCGGGGATGCGGCAGGAGTGCTCCAGGAACAGCGCGGCGCAGATGAGCGCCACGAACGCGAGGAACGAGCCCGTCGCGATGAAGAACTCCGTGCGCGGCGTCTCCCGCGTGAGGAGCTGCACCGTGTGCAGCGCGAACCCGGCGAACATCCCGCCGAACACCGCCCCCACGTACGACGACGCCTTGGCCAGCGCGGCCAGCCGCGCCACCGCCAGCGGCTCCACCGGCTTGGTGCCCGGCTTGCGGTCGAGCCGGGCCTTGGTCATCCACGCGCTGTACGCCTCACCGAGGGCCAGCAGCAGCACGGTAGGGATCGCGGTCCACGGAACGATGGGCAGATCGGCGTAGAACTGCCGCACCACCATCCAGGTGAGCAGGGCCACGACGACGACGAGACCGACGAGCACGCCGGGACGGGTCGGCCTCAATCGGGCCTCTGCAGCTTCAGGTCGTCGCGCAGCCGCACACCCCGCTGGTCGAGGCCCGCCAGCACGTCGGCCACCCGGCCGTGACCGGGCAGCTCGGCCTCCGGGTCGGCCCGCCACCACGGCACCAGCACGAACGCCCGCTCGTGGGCGCGCGGGTGCGGCAGCGTGAGGTCGGGGTCGTCGCACACCGTGTCGCCCACGACCACGAGGTCGACGTCGAGCGTGCGCGGGCCCCACCGCTCCAGCCGCTCCCGGCCGAACGCGTTCTCGACGCTCTGCGCCCGCTCCAGCAGCGTGCGCGGCGGCAGCGAGGTCTCGGCGATCACGATCGCGTTGAGGTACGGCCGCTGCCCGGCGGGGCCGCCCACCGGGTCGGTCTCGTAGACGGGCGACGCCGCGACGAACTCCATGCCCGGAGCGTCGAACAGCGTGTCGACGGCCCCCTGCAACGTGTCGAAGCGCCGGCCGAGGTTGCTGCCGAGGGACAGGACGCATCTCATGGGCGCCTCCACTCGATCGTCACGTACACATCGTCCACAGCATCGAGAGCGGGCACGCGACTCATGGGCGGCTCCGCTGGATCGTCACGATCACGTCGTCGAACGGCAGCGGGATCGGCGCGGCCGGCTTGTGCACGCTGATCTCGGCCGCGCGGACCCGGTCGTCGGCCAGGCACACGTCGGCCAGGCGCTGCGCCAGCGTCTCGATCAGCTCGACGGGCTCCCCCTCGACGACCTTGACCAGCGCCTGGGCCAGCTCGCCGTAGTGGACCGTGAGCGTGAGGTCGTCGGCCGCCGCGGCGGGCGCCAGGTCGAGGAACAACGTCGCGTCGACCACGAACTCCTGCCCCAGCTCCCGCTCGGCCGGCAGCACCCCGTGCCGCCCCCTGGCGCGCAGGCCCTTCAGCGTGATCCGGTCAGTGCTCAAGCTCGCCGTCCTCCTCCTCGTCGTCGTCGCCCTGGAGCACCGGTGAGCCGTGGTGCATCCACAGCCGCCACCCCTGCGGCGTGCGAACGTAGACGTTGCTCGCCACGACCTTGCCCGCGGCGAAGCTCGACTCACCCTCGTCGCCGGCCGTGAGGATGTTCTCGACACAGGTGAGGACCGCCACGTCGCCCAGCACGGTCGTGCTGACGTCGGTCAGCACGAACTGGATGTAGGTGGTGTTGGCCATGATGAGCGCCCACGAACGCAGCACCTCGGAGCGCCCGGCCAGCAGGGACCAGCCGGGGTGGACACAGCTCACCTGCTCGTCGGCGGAGTCCTCGGCCCAGATCTCGGTCATCCGGTCGAGGTCGCCGGCCTCGATCGCGGTGTAGAAGTCCTGGTTGACCGTCTCGATGGCGGCAGTGTCGACGCTCATGTATCGGCTCCTGCTCTCTCCCACGCGGCGGCCACGCGGACGGCGTCGGCGTTGGGCGCCACCTTGTGAACCCTGACGCACCAGGCGCCGGCGCGTGCGGCCAGCGCCGTCACGGCCACGGTGGCGTCGTCACTACGGCTGAACGGGCGGGGCGCGCCGTCGTCGCCGGCCAGCAGCCGCCCCAGGAACCTCTTGCGGGAGGCGCCGACCAGCAGGGGGTAGCCCAGGTCGGCGAGCCGTGGCAGGCCGGCCAGCAGCGCCCAGTTGTGGTCGGCGTTCTTGGCGAAGCCGAGCCCCGGGTCGAGCACGATCTGCTCCTCGGACACGCCCTCGGCCAGCACCAGATCGACCCGCTTGGCCAGCTCCTCGCGCACCTCGGTCACCACGTCGGCGTAGACGGCCCGGTCGTCCATGTCGGCGCTGTGGCCGCGCCAGTGCATCACGACGTAGGGGACACCGGTGTCGGCGACCACGCGGGGCATCTCGGGGTCGGCCAGCCCGCCGCTCACGTCGTTGACCAGGCGCGCCCCGGCCTCCACGGCGGCCCTGGCGACCTCGGCGCGCATCGTGTCGACGCTGACGGCCACACCGCGCGCGCTGAGCTCCCTGATGACCGGCACGACGCGGGCCAGCTCCTCCTCCAGGGACACCCTCGCCGCTCCGGGCCGGGTGGACTCTCCTCCCACATCGACGATGTCGGCTCCCTCATCGACCAGCTCCAGCCCGTGCCGGACGGCGGCCTCCTCGCCGAACCACAGACCACCGTCGGAGAAGGAGTCGGGCGTCACGTTGACCACGCCCATGACGAGGCACCGCTCCTCGGGTGCCAGTCCTGGCACGCTTGTCGGCCCGCTTGTCATGGCCCAAGCCTAGGCGCTTGCCCAGACCTGTTGATGTCATGGGTACCCCATTGTGGATAACGAATCCCACGCAGGGCTGCTTGCCGTCGGTCCGTATGTTTTTGGCGGCTTTTTACACCCCGCCCGGCAAGCCCCCACACCCACGACACGGCCGAAGAGGGGGCGTGCGGCTCCGGCCAACGGCTGAGGGAAGCCATGGCCGGCGTCGCGCGCGTGACGGCGGCCGGCCATGTGCGGGTTCAGCAGGCGTCTCCCTGGAGGCCCTCAGCCCCGTGCGGCGACTGGCGTCAAGCCGGCTGTGCCGTAACAGAAGAGAACTAGAGGCGCCCGAGGATCAGGGCCATCGCCTCGGCGCGGGTCTTGTCGCTGGTGCGGAAGTCGCCGCGGACCGCCGAGGTGACGGTCTTGGCGCCCGGCTTGCGGACCCCGCGCATGGTCATGCACAGGTGCTCGCACTCCAGCACCACGATCGCCCCGCGCGGCTCCAGCACGTGCATGAGCGCGTCGGCGATCTGCGACGTCATCCGCTCCTGCACCTGCGGGCGCCGGGCGTAGACGTCGACCAGGCGGGCCAGCTTGGACAGGCCCGTCACCTGGCCGCGGTCGTTGGGGATGTAGCCCACGTGCGCGAACCCGTGGAACGGCACCAGGTGGTGCTCGCAGGTGGAGTAGACCTCGATGTCCTTGACCAGCACCATCTCGTCGTGGTCGACGTCGAAGACCTTGTTCAGGACGTCCTCGGGGTTCTGGCCGAGGCCGGAGAACTGCTCGGCATAGGCGCGGGCGACCCGGGCCGGGGTGTCGAGCAGGCCGTCACGGTCGGGATCCTCGCCGATGGCGTAGAGGATCTCGCGGACGGCCTTCTCGATCCGGCCCAGGTCTACGTCGTGCGAACTCACGCACCGTCTCCGGAGGGAAGCGCGTCCTGGTGGCCCGGGGTGAGCGAGCCGTTGGCCGACTGCTCCTTCGGGGTCAGGATCGGCGGACGGTCGGACGGGAGCCGCTTGCCGTAGCCGGCGTAGGACGGGCGGTGCTCCTTGACCACGACCGGAGCGAAGATCTGGAGGACCTGCTCGCGGGAGAGCGTCTCCTTCTCCATCAGCTCCAGGACGAGGTTGTCGAGGACGTCGCGGTACTGGACCAGGATGTCCCACGCCTGGTCGTGCGCCGTCTCGATCATGCGGCGGACCTCCTCGTCGATCGTGGAGGCGATCTTCTCGGAGTAGTCGCGCTCGTGGCCCATCTCGCGGCCGAGGAACACCTCGGCCTGGCCGGTGCCGAACTTGCGGGCGCCGAGCTGCTCGCTCATGCCGTACTCGGTGACCATGCGCCGGGCGACGGCCGTGGCCTTCTCGATGTCGTTGGAGGCGCCGGTGGTGGGCTCGTGGAAGACGAGCTCCTCCGCCGCGCGGCCGCCGAGCAGCATCGCGAGCTGGTCCATCATCTCCGAACGCGTGGCGAGGAACTTGTCCTCCATCGGCAGCGTCATCGTGTAGCCGAGCGCGCGGCCCCGGGACAGGATCGTGATCTTGTGGACCGGGTCGGAGTTCGGCAGCGCGTGCGCCACCAGCGCGTGACCGCCCTCGTGGTAGGCGATCATCTTCTTTTCCTTGTCGGACATGACCCGGGTCTTGCGCTCGGGCCCTGCCATGACGCGGTCGATCGACTCCTCTAGGACGTCCATCGTGATCAGCTTCTGGTCGGCGCGCGCGGTCAGCAGCGCCGCCTCGTTGATCACGTTGGCCAGGTCGGCGCCGGTGAAGCCCGGCGTGCGGCGGGCGATGACGTCGAGGTCGACCTCCGGCGAGAACGGCTTGCCGCGGCCGTGGACGCGCAGGATGCCCTTGCGGCCCTCCAGGTCGGGCCGGTCGACGGTGACCTGACGGTCGAAGCGGCCGGGACGCAGCAGCGCCGGGTCGAGGATGTCGGGCCGGTTGGTCGCGGCGATGAGGATCACGCCGCCCTTGACGTCGAAGCCGTCCATCTCGACGAGGAGCTGGTTGAGGGTCTGCTCGCGCTCGTCGTGACCGCCGCCCAGGCCGGCGCCGCGGTGGCGGCCGACGGCGTCGATCTCGTCGATGAAGATGATCGACGGCGCGTTGGCCTTGGCCTGCTCGAACAGGTCACGGACGCGGGAGGCGCCGACACCGACGAACATCTCGACGAAGTCGGAACCGGAGATCGAGTAGAAGGGGACGCCGGCCTCGCCGGCGACCGCGCGGGCCAGCAGGGTCTTGCCGGTGCCGGGCGGGCCGTACAGCAGCACGCCCTTGGGGATCTTGGCGCCGATCGCCTGGAACTTGGCCGGGGCCTGCAGGAACTCCTTGATCTCCTGGAGCTCCTCGATGGCCTCGTCGGCTCCCGCGACGTCGGCGAAGGTCGTCTTCGGCGTGTCCTTGGTGATCAGCTTGGCCTTGGACTTGCCGAAGCTCATGACCCGCGAGCCGCCGCCCTGCATCTGGTTCATGACGAACAGAAAGATCAGGACGATGATGACGAGCGGCAGGAAGCTCACCAGGATGCTGACGAGGAAGTTCTCCTGCGGCACCTCGGTGGTGAAGCTCTTGGTCTTCTTGGCGTCGACCTGGGCCTGCAGCTCCTCGGTCAGCTTGGTGCCGTAGCCGCCCACCCAGTCAGACTGGATCGTCTTGGTCGGGGTGTCGCCCGGCCGGACCACGATCGGGCTGTTGAGCGTCAGCTCGATCCGCTGATCCTTGTCGACAATCTTCGCGTTGTTGACGTTTCCATTGCGAATCTGCTGAAGGACCGTGGACGTGTCGGCCTGCTTGAAGTTACCGCCGCCGCTCCAGAGCTGGGTGACGAGCAGGAGCAGCACGACGATGCCCAGGATCCACAGCAGTGGCCCACGTGTAAATCGCTTGAGATCCATCCGATGCGGAACCCCTTGCGGGCCCGTCCCTTCCTGACCATGGCCTTGAACCCCGGGACGCGTCCCGGGGGCCGCGGCATCCGATACCGCGAGATCTTCCGACTACCCGAAGAGGACGCGCGGTCACCCTTCAGGAGTCAGAAGGTACACCGGCAGAGCGCGCGGAGGGACCGCCCGCTACACCGGTCTTGCCCTACCAACGTACGTCAGGTCTGGTAGTGTTCCCGGCTCCTCTTCGGATTGCTACTCGTAAACGTGCGGCGCGAGCGTTCCGATGAACGGCAGGTTCCGGTAGCGCTCCGCGTAGTCGAGTCCGTAACCGATGACGAACTCGTTGGGAATGTCGAAACCCACGTACTTCACGTCGATCGGCACCTTCACCGCGTCGGGCTTGCGCAGCGCGGTGCAGATCTCCAGCGACGCGGGATTGCGCGACTTCAAATTCTCCAGCAGCCAGTGCAGGGTCAGGCCGGAGTCGATGATGTCCTCGACGATCAGCACGTGGCGGCCCATGATGTCGGTGTCCAGGTCCTTCAGCACCCGCACCACGCCGGACGACCGGGTGCCCGCGCCGTACGACGACACCGCCATCCAGTCCATCTGCACGGGCACGTGCAAGGCCCGGGCCAGGTCGGCCATCACCATGACGGCGCCCTTCAGCACGCCCACGAGCAGGACGTCCTTGCCCGCGTAGTCCTGGTCGATCCGCTCGGCGAGCTCCTTGATCTTCGCCTGGAGCTCGTCCTCGGGAATGAGGACTTTCTCCAGGTCCTGGCCCATGTCGGCAGCGTCCACCTGTGGTTCCTTACGGGATGGGACTGATGGCGACTATCAGGGTGCCATACCGCCTGACGGCCGCCCGACCCCCGGGCAGGTCGACGGGCTTCTGGCCGCGCCAGTGCGTGACCAGGCGGTCCACGGCGCGTACATGCGTGGCCGACAGCGACCCCGGCGGCGAGCCCGCCGCGACCGCCGCGCGCCGCAGGACCCGCCTGCGCACCGCCCCGGGCAGGGCTTCGAGCGCCGGAACGGACAGCGTCACTGATCCGCCGATATCGCTAAGAGCGCAATCCTGGTAGGCCCGATCCGCCCACTCGTCGAGCGCGTCGGCGTCCTCCCGGGCCAGCGCGGCCGTCCGGGCGAGCGCCTCGGCCACCCCCGGCCCGAGCTCCGCCTCCAGCAGCGGCAGGATCCGCGCGCGCACCCGGACCCGGGTGAAGCGCGGGTCCTCGTTGTGCGGATCGTCCCACGGGGTCAGGCCGAGCGCGCGGCACGCCGCCACCGTCGTCGCCCTCGGGATGTCGAGGAACGGGCGGAGATAGCGTCCGCTCCGCGCGGCCATCCCCGAGATCGAGCGCGGCCCGCTGCCCCTGGCCAGGCCGAGCAGCACGGTCTCGGCCTGGTCGTCACGGGTGTGCCCGAGCAGCACGGCCCGCGCCCCGAGCCGGTCGGCGGCCTCGGCCAGGGCCCGGTAGCGGGCCTCGCGGGCCGCCGCCTCCGGCCCGCCCTCGGTGCCCACCTCGACGGTGAGCACCTCGGCCATGTCAAGGCCCAGCGGCGCGGCCAGGGCGGCGACCTGCTCGGCCCGTTCGGCCGAACCGGGCTGGAGCTGGTGGTCCACCGTGAGCAGCCCCGCCTTGAGGCCGGCGCGGGGCGCCACGAAGCCGAGCGCCGCCGCCAGGGCGAGGGAGTCGGCGCCGCCGCTGCACGCGACGAGCACCGGCCCTTCCGGCGCGGGCCCGCCCGACGCCGGGACACCCGATGCCGGGACACCCGGCGCAGGCTTTTCCCGCGCCGGTTCGTCCCGCGCCGGGACGTCCGGCGTCAGCGCGGCCAGCGCCTCACGCACGGCCCGCCGGACGTCGGCCACGGCCGGATGCGGACCCACGGGCGGCGGCTCCGGTCAGGCCGGCAGCGCCGGGGCGCCGATGACGCGGCGGATCCAGGCGTCCGGGTCGGAGATCTCACCCGTCGTCGGCAGCGTCTCCGCCGAGGTCCACACCCGGTTGAACCCGTCCATGCCGACCTTGCCCACCACGGTGCGCACGAAGGCCGACCCCTCGGCGTACTGCTTCATCTTCAGCTCGATGCCGAGCAGGCGGCGGATGGTGCGGTCGAGCTTGGAGCCGCCCTCGCGGCGCTGGGCGAACTTGGCCCGGATGTCGGCCACCGAGGGCACCACGGACGGGCCCACGGCGTCCATCACGTAGTCGCCGTGCCCTTCCACCAGCGTCATCACGGCCGTCAGCCGGTCGAGGATCTCCTTCTGGGCCGGCGACTGGATGACGTCGATGAGGTTGCCCTCGCCGCCGCGCACCACGTCGGCCACGGTGTCGGCGGCGCCGCGCAGGCGTTCGACGATCGTGCCGAGGTCGAGGTCGGAGGCGAGCAGGAACTCGGTCATCTGCGAGCGGATGTACTCGCGCAGCCACGGCACGCCGGTGAACTGCACCCGGTGGGTCTCCTCGTGCAGGCACACCCACAGGCGGAAGTCGTGCGGGTCGACGTTCATCTCCCGCTCGGCGTGGACGATGTTGGGCGCCACCAGCGTCAGGCGGCCGGCCGGCTCGCGGCCCGACGGGTCCGGCGGCAGGAACAGCTCGTACTGGCCGAGCACGCGCGAGGCGAGGAAGGCGAGCACGGCGCCCACCTCGACGCCGGTGATGCGCGAGCCCACGGCGGTCACGATGGGCGGCGGCGGGTTGGCGCCGCTGCCGATGCGCTGGGTCAGCGGCTCCAGCACGACGCGGAAGCCCTCGACGTTGGCCCTGATCCAGCCGGGCCGGTCGACGACCGTCGCCGTCTGGGGGGCGGTGTCAGCGTGAATCTTGGTGAACTCGCGCACGTGGCCCTCGGCCTCGCGGGAGAGCGTGCGGAGCTCGGTGACGGCCTGTCTGGCCTCTTCACGGCTCACTTGGGGACCGGGGCGCACGAGGCGCGTGCCGGTCGAGACGGCCAGATCCCAGTCGATCACCTGCATACCGTCCACCGTACGTTGTCCGATCCTTACCCGCGAAGAAGCGCCGGTGTCTGGACTGAGGAGAGAGGGAGCGAAGCGACCGACCGACGAGGGAAGACACCGGACCCCAGCGACTGAGCCGCGATCCGCAGGATCGCCATCAGACACGCGAAGAAGCGCCGGTGTCTGGACTGAGGAGAGAGGGAGCGAAGCGACCGACCGACGAGGGAAGACACCGGACCCCAGCGACTGAGCCGCGATCCGCAGGATCGCCATCAGACACGCGAAGGAGCGCCGAGGTCTGGACTGAGGAGAGCTCAGGAGCGGGCGACCAGGGCGGCGAGTTTGTCGAGCACGGGCTCGGCGTTGAGGGGGACGCGGTCGGCCATGAAGGCGAACGTGACGAGGCGGCCGTCCTTGGTGGTGGCGAGCCCCGCCAGCGTGTTGACGTTGTTGAGCGTGCCCGTCTTGGCGCGGACCAGCCCCACCTGTCCCCTGCTGTCGGCGGAGGTGAAGCGGCGGCCGTTGCCGAGCGTGCCGGAGAAGCCGGCGACGGGCATGCCGGAGGCCACCGCCCGCAGCTCCGGGTGGGCGGCGCTGCTCGCGGTGGCGATGACCCGGGCCAGCGCGTCGGGGCTGATGCGGTTGAACGGCGACAGCCCGCTGCCGTCGCGGATCTGCACCCCGCCCGGGAAGCCGAGCCGCTTGAGCACCTGCAGGGTCGCCGCGGCGCCGCCGTCGAAGGAGGCGGGCTGCCCCTCCTTGACGGCCACCTGGCGGGCCAGCGCCTCGGCCAGGTCGTCGTCGCTGAACGTCAGCGTGTGCTCGACCAGGGCGTAGACGGGCGGCGACTCGACGCGGGCCAGCTCGGCCGCGCCCGCGGGGGCCTTGGCGGGCCGCGCGGAGCCCGACACGCCGATCCCCTGGCGGCCGAGGAGCCGGGCGAACGCGGCGGCGGCGAAGCGCGGCGGGTCGGTGACGCGCGGCGTGGACTGGCTGGGGTAGCGGCGCCCCTCGTCGATCACCAGCGAGGACACCGGCGCGACCTCGCCGTCGGGTATGTAGTTCGGCTTCCAGCAGGAGCACACCCGCGGGCCGGTGTAGAGGGTGGCGTCGTACGAGAGCGTGACCTTGGTGACGCCCTTGGCCTTCAGCGCCGCGGCGGTGCGCGCGGCGAGCATGGCCAGCGACGCCGGCTTGGGGTAGGCGCCGGGCTTGGCCGACGGGCCGGCCAGCGTGGGGTCCCCGCCGCCGACCAGCACGACCGCGCCCGGCGTGGCGCCCTGCACGACGCGGGTGGCGAAGCGGGTGTCGGGGCCGAGCGAGGCCAGGGCGGCGGTGCTGGTGACCAGTTTCGTGGTGGAGGCGGGGGTGATGCCGGTGTCGGCGTTGGCGGCGAAGATCCGCTGTCCGGTGGCCGCGTCGAGGACGACCGCGCCCACCCGGGCCCCCAGCTCTTTGTCACCCAGGGCGTCGGTGAGCTGACGGGTCAAAGTACTCTTAGTCGGGAGAGGTCCGTCTCCGGCCCTCGCCGAAAGCCCGGACAGAACCGGGCCAGCGGTGACCACGGGGGCCGCGGGAGACCCCTCGGGAGACGCCGTCGGCTCGTCCGGTGACGACTGCCTCGTCAGGGCGTCCAGGTCCAGGCCGCTCGTCACCGCGTAGACGCCGGTGACGATCGTCAGGATCTGGAGCAGGGCGAGCGTGGTCAGCATCACCCACCGCTCGTGCCGCGCCACGTCCCTGACCTCTCTCCTGGTGTTCGCCTACGAGACATTAACGCCCGCCCGGGGGTGCCGGGGGGTATGAGCGGAGGAACCGCGGTGGAGTTCGACGTTGTCGTTGAGATTCCCAAGGGACAACGGAACAAGTACGAAGTGGACCACGAGACCGGGAAGATCAGGCTTGACCGGCTCCTGTTCACCTCCACGCAGTACCCCGCCGACTACGGCTTCATCGAGAACACCCTCGGCGAGGACGGCGACCCGCTCGACGCGCTGGTGCTGCTCCAGGAGCCGACGTTCCCGGGCTGCTACATCACCTGCCGCGCGGTCGGCATGTTCCGGATGACCGACGAGAAGGGCGGTGACGACAAGGTCCTCTGCGTCCCGTCCACCGACCCGCGCATGGAGCACATCCGCGACATCCACCACGTGCCGGAGTTCGACCGGCTGGAGATCCAGCACTTCTTCGAGGTCTACAAGGACCTGGAGCCCGGCAAGTCGGTCGAGGGCGCCAACTGGGTGGGCCGCATGGAGGCCGAGGTCGAGATCAAGCGCTCCTTCGACCGGGCGCGCGAAGAGGGCCACGCCCACTGACCTCCCGGGCACGCCCACTGACCCACCCCTCTCAGGCCGGCCTGGTGGCGCCCACCAGGTCGGGCCGCCACATCGAGGCCACGCGCACCACGTCTCCGGTCTGGGGCGCGTGGACCATCATGCCGTCTCCCACGTAGATCCCCACGTGGTGGATGGTGCCGGGGTCGGCGCTCTCGTACCCGAAGAACAGCAGGTCGCCGCGGCGCAGCTGGTCGTACGGGATGTGCGGGCCGGAGGTCCACTGGGTGCCCGTCCAGTGGTCCAGCTGCACTCCCACCTGCTCCCAGGCCCGCATGGTCAGGCCGGAGCAGTCGTAGCTCGACGGCCCGGCGGCGGCCCACACGTACGGCTTGCCGAGCTGGGTGAGCGCCCAGTTGGCCGCCAGGTCGCCGCCGGCCGAGCCCTTGGCGACCAGGCCGGCGGCCCCGAGGCCGGCGAGCCGGGCCTGGCGGGCCGCCTCCCGCTCCCTGGCCAGCCGGTCGGCCCTGCTGCGGGCCGCGTCGACCCGGTGCTCCAGCGCGTGGAGCTCCCTGCGCAGGCTCCTGGTCTGCTCCCGCTGCCTGGCGACGGCCTGCTCGGCCGCGGCCTTGGCCCGCTCCGCCCGCTCCGACGCCTCCTGCTGGGCGGCGTAGGCGTCGGCCGCCTGCGCGCGCAGGATCCCGGCGACGGACTGGCTGTCGCGCAGCCGGGAGAGGATGAGGGCGCGCTCGGCGCTCATGTGCTCCAGCACGCTGGCCCGGTACAGGTAGCCGTCGGCGTCGCCGGTGTCGTTCATCATGAACAGGTACGGCTTGCTCAGGTCGAAGCCGCCGTAGCTCTCCGCGACGAGCGCGGCGACCTTCGTCCGCGCCGACTCGACCTGCGCGTCGGCCGAGGCCAGCCGGGCGCGCGCCTGGTCGTACTCCTGGCTGGCCTGCCGCATCCGGACCATCTCGCCGTTGTACGCCTCGACCAGGCGCTCGACGCTGGCGGTGAGCTCGTCCAGGCGGGCGCGGGCCTCGACCAGCGCGGCGCTGGCGACGCCGAGCTCCTTGGTGCGCCGGCGTACGGCGCGGCGGGCGCGCGAGACCTCACGGGTGGACGGCGGCCGCCAGGCCGCGTCGACGAGGCCGGGCGCGAGGACGGGGGCGAGACCGGGCGTGGGGGCGAGACCGGGCGCGAGGACGGGGGCGAGACCGGGCGTGGGGGCGAGACCGGGCGCGAGGACGGGGGCGGACGCGGAGTTGGCCGGCGGGCACAGGGCGACGACCAGGCAGGCGGCGAGGCCCACCCTCACGGAGCGCATGCTTCCCCCTCCTCGATGGTGGCATTACGCACCACCTTGCCCAGAGGTCACTCTTCGCACACGTGAGGCTCACCGAGCGTGTTCACTCAAGGCGGAACAGGCGCTGGATCCAAGGTCGTACACCCAGGGGTGGTGGAAGGGTGTCGCGCGGATAGGTGAAGACCGGCGCCGGCGCCTGGTAGCGGGCGCTCAGGTCGGCTGCGTTGCACCAGTCGGCCCCCACCCGGGCGGCCGCCCAGGCCGCGGCGAGGGCCGGGCGCGCCTCGGGGTGCCGGTCGTAGGTCTGGTACAGCGTCATGGTCGCGTCGGCCGCCAGGAAGCCGTCGCCCCGGTACGCCGCCCCGGCCAGGTAGGACGCGGTGATCCGGCCGCCGTGGGGGCTGGCCAGGACCCACGTCCAGTTGGCCACGACCAGCGCGAGCACCGGTGCGGGCACCGCGGCGGCCGCCGCGTACATGCGGTCCTGCCGCGGGCCGGTCAGCCGCAGCGGGAGCCAGAACCAGTCGAGCTCGCCGGGCGGCAGGTCGGCGGCCAGCCAGTGCAGCAGGGCCAGGCCGCGGGCGGTGCGCAGGCGGCAGAGCTCCAGGACGTGGCGGAGCATGCGCGGCCCGCGGTCGATCCAGGTCGGCCAGGTGATCCGGTGGCTCCTGGCCACGGCCTCGGCCAGCTCCGCGCGGACGGGCAGCGGGCAGACCCGGCAACCGAGATGCGGGTCGTCGCGGAGCTGGTAGGCCTCGGGCATCGGCGGGGTCAGGCGGTCGCCGAGGAGGACGGCGTGGGGGGCTGCTCGGGGGTGGGGACGGGCGTGGCGGCCGGGGGCGGGGTGGGGGCGGGAACCGGGGTCGGGTGGGGATCGGCCGGCGGGCTGGACACCTGGCTGGGGACGGGATGGCCGGT
Organism: Nonomuraea roseoviolacea subsp. carminata; assembly: GCF_024172185.1. Lineage (GTDB taxonomy): Bacteria > Actinomycetota > Actinomycetes > Streptosporangiales > Streptosporangiaceae > Nonomuraea > Nonomuraea roseoviolacea. The sequence goes on along the minus strand of NZ_JAMZEC010000001.1, from coordinate 4,028,352 downwards.
GGGGTCGCCGGTGGGCTTGCCCGTGGGCCTTCCGGTGGGTTTTCCGGTGGGCTTGCCGGTGGGTGCGGCGGTCGGCTTGCCGGTGGGGCAGGGCGTGGGGGCCGGGCCGTGGCTCTGGTGCTCCCTGCCGCCGGGGTCGGCCGGGGTGCCGGGGGGCGGCGGCGTGACGGGAGTGCCCGGGTCGCGGGTCGGGCGGCCCGGTGCCGACGAGGGCGTCGCGGGGGCGCCGGTGGCGCTCGTGCTGGACGGCAGGGAGCCCTGGGTGGGGACGCCCTGCGTGGGGACGATCGCCGCGGTCGGCGCCGGCTCCACCGGCGTGATCGAGTGGAACATCCCGTACGGGAACGTCGCCCGGGAGTCGACGATCGGCTCGACGATGGGCTTGACGTCCACGGGCTGGCCGTCGGGCGCGGGCGGCCACGGCATGCGGGCGCCGGGCGGCCCGGCCGTCGCGGGGAGCGCCGCCGGGGTGCCGCCTCCCTGGTGCAGGTCGCCCTGGAACTGGTGGAAGACGGCGGCTATCGCCACCATGGACGCGACCGCCGCCAGTGTGCCCGCCAGCGCCTGAGGCCAGCGGCGAGGCCGCCTGTCACCGGGTTCGGGAAACCCGTCGGGGCCGAGCGCCCCCGATCGCCTCGCGACGTAGCGCCGGTACGGCATCAGCTCGGGGTCGGCGAAGCAGCTCAGCACCCTGACCCGCAGCGCGGCGGGCAGCGGGACCGGCGGCACCAGGTCGAAGACCTTGGACTCCGAGACCGGCCGGTCGCGGTGCGGCGCGCACGTCTCGCACCGGGACAGGTGCCGGACGAGCTGCTCGCGCATCCGCGGTGTCAGCTCGCCGGCGAAGCCGCTGAGGATGCGGGCCCTCGTGGCGCAGTCGTAGGGGCCCTTGCGGGCCAGCACCTCGGCCGTGATCGCGTCGCGCAGGCGGTCGCGGGCCTGCGCGCGGGCCGCCTCGACCTGGCGCTGGCGCACGCCGAGCACCGCCGCCACCTCGGGGACGGTCAGACCGTGGCGGGTCGTCAGCTCCAGCACCGCCCGGTCGGCGACGGGCAGGCCGCGCACCGCGTTGGCCGCCATGACGCGCAGGTCGGCGTCGGCGGGGTCGCCGGGCGGCTCTCCCGCGGCGGGCGGTTCGGCCGGGAAAGCCCGCTGGGCCGGGAAGGACCACTCGTCCCGGAAGGACGGCTCACCCAGGAAGGGCGGCTCGCCCGGGAAGGGCGGCTCCCCCTGGAAGGACGGCTCGCCCGGAAGGGACGGATCAGCCCGGAACGACGGATCGGCCGGGAAGGACGGCTCGTCGGCCGGCCAGCCGGGGCCGGCGACGGACATTCCTGGCGCGTCCGCCGGCGCCGCGGCGTCGGGGCGGCCGGCGGCCAGCCGGCGGCGCAGGCACTCGGCGTGGGCGAGCGCGTAGAGCCACGTCCTCAGACGCCCGGGATCGGAAAGGGAACCGGCGTGCTCGGCCGCCGCGATCAGGGTGTCGCGGAGGGCCACCTGGGCGCTGTCGGAGTGCGGAAGAAGGGACCAGCAGTATCTATAGATGCCCTCGGCGTACGCGTCGTAGAGCGCGGCGAGGGCATCCGGGTCGCCGGCGCGGAGCGCTTCGACCAGGACGCGGTCATTCATATGACCGAATGTAATGGATTAGTAACTTGTAGTTCTACCGTTTCGGAGCCTCCGGCGTGGCTCCTTCACCTCGCCGGGCGGAACCGCTCCGCAATAAATCCCCCAAACCCATTTATCAGCTATTTTAGAGAATATTTCGCATTACTCGGCAGGCCGCGTCCCGGGAGGAAACGGACGCGGCCCCGATCACTCCTTGTGCTCGGTCAGGGCCGAGCTGCCCCGGTCCACCGCGAACGGCGGCATGGACGGCTTGATCGTGTGCAGCGGCACCGCGCCGCCCAGCGCCAGCTCCTCGTACGGCCGCGCCGTCGAGCCCCACGTACGGGCCGTCACCTCGGCGTCGGCCGGCTTGGCCTTGCCCGGCAGCCCCTCCACGGTCAGCACGAAACGCGGCGTCCGGCCCGGCTTGACGTCGTCCACGAACGTGCTGCCGCCCCCGAGCAGCTTGCCGTCCCGGTCGCGGACCAGCGCGTTGACCACCAGGCTGCCCGCCGGCAGCCGGTACGGGTTGCCGACGTAGCCGGTGACCACGACGGAGCCGTCCTTCTGCGGCAGCGTCTGCACCCGCGTGACCGGGAACGGCCGGAACGCCGACGGGACGCGAGCCGCGGTCCGCCACTGGGCGGGCCGGTACTCGATGGACACCTTCACCGGCTTGTGCTCGGCGTTGGCGTGGCCGGTGAAGGCCAGCTCGCCGCCGGGCGGCACGGCGTCGAGCGGCTGGTCCATCCGGACCACCTCATGCCCGCCGGCGTCGCGGCCGACGATCGTGGCCACCACGTGCTCGCCGAAGTGCCACGGGTTGTCGTTGGCGAGGACCCCCGCCCAGTTGACGACGTACCCGTCGGACGACTTCGTGACGTGCGAGACCTGCTCCTTGAGCGTGAGCGGCTTGAGCTTGGGTTCTGACGGCACCTCGGTGGAGCACCCGGTGAGGCAGATCGCCCCGAGTGCGAGGAGGCTGACGGTTCGGCTACGCGGGATCACTTTGCCGTGATAGCCGCTTCATGGGTACGGCTGGCAGAGGACACGCGCCTGCCGTACCCAATCTTTAACGCGCGCGCACGACCCTGGTCTCGTCCCACACCGGGTGTGGCGACTCGTAGACGGCGCCGTCCGAGCCGAAGACGAGGAAGCGGTCGAAGTCGGCGGCGAACCAGCGGTCGTGCGTGACCGCGACCACCGTGCCGTCGAAGGCGTCCAGGCCCTGCTGGAGCGCCTCGGCGCTGGCCAGGTCCAGGTTGTCGGTCGGCTCGTCGAGCAGCAGCAGCGTGGCCCCGGACAGCTCCAGCAGCAGGATCTGCAGCCGCGCCTGCTGCCCGCCGGACAGCGTGTCGAAGCGCTGCTCGGCGACCAGCCCGGCCAGCTCGTAGCGGGCCAGCGCCTTCATGGCCTGGCTCTTGTCGCGGGCGTGCTCGGTCATGACGATCTCGACCGGGGTGCGGCCGAGCAGGTCGGGACGGGCGTGGGTCTGCGCGAAGTGGCCGGGCACGACGCGGGCGCCGAGGCGGGCCGTGCCGTCGTGGCGCACCGGCTCCCCGGCGAGCAGCCGCAGGAAGTGGGACTTGCCCGAGCCGTTGGAGCCGAGGACCGCGACCCGCTCGCCGTACCAGACCTCCAGGTCGAACGGCCGCATCAGGCCGGTCAGCTCCAGCCCCTCGCAGATGACGGCGCGCTTGCCGGTGCGTCCGCCCTTGAGCCGCATGCTGATGTTCTGGTCGGCGGGCGGCACCTCCGGCGGGCCGGCCTCGACGAACTTGCGCAGCCGCGTCTGCGCCGCGTGGTAGGCGGCGGCCATGCCGTCGTTGTAGCGCGCCTTGTTCTTCAGCATGTTGACCAGGGCCTTGAGCTTGGCGTGCTCCTCGTCCCAGCGCCTGCGCAGCTCGTCGAGGCGCTCGTTGCGGGCCCTGCGCGCCTCGGCGTAGGTGACGAAGCCGCCGCCGTGGATCCAGATGTTGCCGGCCTCGACGGTGACGACGCGGTCGGCGGCGTTGGCGAGGAGCTGGCGGTCGTGGCTGACCAGCAGGACCGTCTTGGGCGTCTCCCTGAGCTGCCGCTCCAGCCACTCCTTGCCGGGCACGTCGAGGTAGTTGTCGGGCTCGTCGAGCAGCAGCGTCTGGTCGGGGCCGCGCAGCAGCGCCTCCAGGACCAGCCGCTTCTGCTCGCCGCCCGACAGGGTGGACACGTCGCGGTACTTCACGTCGTCGTACGGCACGCCGAGCGCGGCGACCGTGCAGGTGTCCCACAGGACCTCGATGTCGTAGCCGCCCGCGTCGGTGTAGTCGGTGATGGCCTGGGCGTAGCGGAGCTGCGCCTTCTCGTCGTCGCGCTCCATCATGACCAGCTCGGCCGCCTCCAGCCGCTCGGCGGCCTTGCGCACGGCCGGCGGGGCGACGCTGAGCAGCAGGTCGTGGACGGTGCTGCCGTCGCGGACGCTGCCCACGAACTGGCGCATCACGCCGAGCCCGCCGGAGCTGGCCACGCTGCCCTCGACGGGCTGGAGGTCACCGGCGATCAGCCGCAGCAGCGTGGTCTTGCCGGCGCCGTTGGGGCCGACGAGCGCGGCCTTGACCCCCTCGCCGATGCGGAAGGACACGTCGTTGAGCAGCGGCCGCCCGTCGGGCAGCACGTACGTCAGATGCCCGATCTCCACATGCCCCATGGCGCCTTCCCTCGGTCGATCCGCCTCGCGCAGGGTACCCGGGCGCGGGCGACCCGGTCATTCCGTTTTCAGCCGGGCCGCCGGGCCACGCGGCCCGCGTGCTCCAGGATGCGCGCGTTGATGAGATCCGGCACGTCGAACGCGATCGAGTGGCCGCACCCGGGCACCAGCTCGACCTCGGTCGACGGGGTGAGGCGGGCCAGCCGCCGGGCCTCCGCGGCCGAGTCCTGCATGGTGCTGTGGGCGCCGAACACGATCCGGGCGGGCACGGTGACGGCGGCCAGGTCGTCGTCGGTCAGCGGCACCATCGGCGGGAGCGCCTGCTCGTACAGGTACGTGCCCGAGATGGCGACCATGAGGATCCGGCTCTTGCGGTTGATCGAGTCGGTGTGGATGAGCCGGGACAGGGGCCGCCTGATCCACGGCGGCGCGTGGAGGCCGAGCCCGCAGGCGAAGCCCCACGCGTAGTGCCGCAGGCCGGCGACCCGGAAGGCGGCCGGGTCGAGGAGCGTCATCCCGGCCACGCGCCCGGGCATGCGGATGGCCGCGTGCAGCGCCTGCCAGCCGCCGTAGGAGAAGCCCACGAGGTACGCGGCGGGCGCGCCGATGCCGTCGAGGACCTGGCCGAGCCAGTCGGTCAGGTCGCCGGCGCCGTCGAGGGGCCGGCTCTGGACGCTGCGGCCGGCGGCGCCGACCGGGTCCACGAGGTAGACGGGGTGGGCGGCGCCGACCGGGCCGCTGGTGTGGATCCAGCCCAGGGAGTTGCCGCCGTGGCCGGGCAGGAAGACCACCGGAAGCCCGTCCGCGGCGCCGGTGCGGTAGAGGCGGGTGCTGCCGTAGGCGGTCGGGACGTCGAGCGGCTCCAGCGGCACCGGGAAGTCACGGATGGCCGCGTCGTAGCCCGCGAAGTACCGCTCCTCCGCCCTGTCGTTGCGGAACCGACCGATCTTGGGGTGATCTGCCATGGATTCCCTCCGTTCGACCCCGTTCTTGATACATGTGTACCATGAAAACGTGCCGAAGCGAGTGGACCACGAGGAGCGCCGGAGCCAGATCGCCGAGGCGGTCGTCCGGATCGCCGCGTCACGCGGCCTGGAGGCGGCCAGCATGCGGGAGGTGGCCGCCGAGGCCGGCGTCTCCCTGCGGCTGGTGCAGTACTACTTCCACACCAAGGAGGAGCTGCTGCGCGGCGTGCTCGCGCACCTGGGCCGGCTGATCGCCCAGCGGGTGGCCCGGGCCGTGGCGGCGCTGGGCGAGCCGGTCACGCCGCGCACGTTCCTGTACGGCGCGCTGCCGGCGCTGATCCCCACGGACGACGAGAGCCGCCGGATCGTGCTTGCCTACCAGGCCCACTACACGCTCACGCTGACCCGGCCGGAGCTCGCCCCCGACGGCCTGACGTACGCGAACGCGCTGCGCGACCTGGTCGCCCGCCACATCCGGGAGGCGCAGGAGGCCGGTCAGGCGTCCGGGGACGAGGACCCGGGGGTCGCGGCGGCCATCGTGCTCGCCCTGGTGACGGGGCTCCAGTCGAGCGTCCTGGCCGGGCAGTACGACGGCCCGGAGGCCGTGGCCCTGCTGACCGCCCACCTGGACCGGCTGTTCACCTAGCGGCGGGAGGGCAGACGACGCCCGCCACGATCTCGATCGCGGCGGCGGCCAGGAGAGGCAGGGCGGGATGAACACCGAGCAGCAGCGCCCCCAGCGCCGCTCCGGCGAAGGTGGCGGCGACCGTCGCGAAGCGCCGTTCCGCGGTCGCCAGTGACGACAGCATGAACAGCCCCGCCAGCGCGCGGGTCACCACCGTCGTCGGCAGGTCGTGGGCCGCCACGCGCAGCACGGTGGCGTTGCGCGAGCCCATCGCCAGGGCGAGCGTGACGATCACCGCGAAGCGGTGCGGATCGTGCTGCAGGCGGTCGCCGAGCAGCAGCGCGAGCAGCGCCGCGACCAGGATGAGCACGCCCTCGCTTGCGATCGCGAACGTCAGCCACCGCGGCCCGCGCCACCTCACCAGCACGCCGTGCGCCCAGTGACCGGCGATGGCCCCGGCCGCGAACGCCGCCAGGGCGATGACCGGCCCGGCCGGCCGGATCGCGTCGTTGAACACTCCGAACCCGGCGAACAGCACGTTGCCCGTCATCACCGCCGTGAACACGCGGCCGAGCCCGAGGAAGCTCACGGCCTCGACCACGCCCGTGACCCCGGTGAGCAGGACCAGGATCACCGTCAGCCGCTCGGGCCGGCTCCCCTTCGCGAAGGGCATCTCCCCTTCATATCCGCCACCCCGGCCACGGGCGAAGCCGCCGCACCGGTGTCCCGAGGCCAGCGACCAGGACGCACATGGCGGCCACCAGGTACGGCCAGCGCGCCATGTCCGTGAGGCAGGTCGTCTCGAACGGCAGGCCGTCAACCGGCAGCGCCAGCAGCGCCACCCCGGCCGCGGTGACGAGGGCGACGACGCGTGCGCCGCGCGGCCCGAGTCCCGCGACGGCGACCGCGGTGATCACGAGCACGACCACGACGGAGTGGAACGCGATCATGGCCGTCAGCCTGAAGCTGGTCAGCCCGTCGCCGGCCAGGACCCCGTCGACGTAGTCACCGCACCGGCCGGGGTCCGCGAGCCCGAGGCGCAGACGGAGCGCCGGCCACAGCGCGAGGAGCAGCGCGGCCGTCCACCCGGCCGCCGCCCTCCGTCCCGCCGTCCCTGGCGCGGGTCGGGCGACCGCGAGCAGGAGCGCCGCCGCGGCCAGGGCCGCTAGGGCGCCACCTTGGCGCGGCAGCGGCGGGATCCAGGGGTAACGCAGCGGGATCACCACGTCGGCCGCGATGACGAGCAGCGTGAGCGGCAGCCCGAGGAGGCGGGTCCGCGTGGGCGCCCACAGCACGAGCAGGGCCAGGGCCACGGGAAGCAGCGGGTCGGCCCAGGCCAGCGCTTCCGTCGCGATCAGAGTCACCGGGCCCCGCACCAGCGGCCCGTAGGAGGACCAGCCGTAGGACCCCCAGGGAACCGCGACGAGCACGACGGGCGTGGCGGACAGGCAGACCGCGCCGAGGCGTAACAGGCGGACCACGGCTGGGGACATCGGCGGACTCCGGCTCGGCTGGGGGGTGCGCGGCACAGCACCGTTCAAGGAGGCGACAGTAGCCGATCTTCACCACAGGGGTGGACAGCAAGTGATCTAATGACTAGAACTGTAGGAATCGCCCCCCTAAGGACGTGCCATGACGCGATTCCGTGCTGCCCTCATCCCCCTGGCCGCCACGCTCCTCGGCCTCACCGCACTGCCTTCCCAGGCCGTCGCCGCACCCCCGAAACCGGTGCCGAGCGTCTCCGCCGACCGGTCCGCCACGACGCTCACGAGCCCGTCCGCGTGCGCGCCGACGGTCAAGGGCGCCGCGACCGACGCCCGGCTGACCAGCCTGTTCACCGCGTACGGCAACGACAACAGCCGGCTCGACGACTGGACCGGCGCCGACGGCACCTACTCGCTGCGTCTCCCCGGCGGCCGCGAGCTGTGGATCTTCTCCGACACGTTCCTCGGCCGGATCAACCCCGACGGCTCCCGGCCGCCGGTGGTCGAGGAGGGCGGCACCACCGTCTTCCTCAACAACACCTTCGCCACCGAGCGCGACGGCCGGCTGTCCACGATCCACGCCGGGACCCCCGACAAGCCCGTCGCCGTGATGCCGCCACGCGACAGGAACCACTGGTACTGGGCCGGTGACGCCACGCTCGCCGGCGGCCTCGTCGAGGTGACCTACCAGGAGTACGAGCGCTACGGCACCGGCGCGTGGGACTGGCGCTGGCACCGCAACGTGGTGGCCAGGTTCGCCCCCGGTCGCCTGGACCGGCCGGTCAGCGTCCACGACCTGCCCTCCGGGCACGGCGTCTCCTGGGCCTCGGCCACACTCAAGGACGGCGGCTACACCTACGTCTACGGCGTGGAGGACCTCGGCTCGCCGAAGTACATGCACCTCGCCCGGGTCAAGGGGCAGAGCCTGCTCGGCAGCTGGGAGTACCTGAAGGCGGACAACACGTGGTCGCCGGACGAGGCCGACTCGGCCCGGATCATGAGCGGCGTGGCCAACGAGTACAGCGTCACCAAGGTCGGCGACGGCTACGTGCTCATCACTCACGACACGACCGAGGTGCTGAGCGCCAACATCGTGGCCTACTCCTCGTGCTCGCCGTTCGGGCCGTTCACCGGCAAGCAGCACGTCTACACGACGCCCGAGACGAACGGGAACATCTTCACCTACAACGCCCACGCGCACCCGGAGGTGTCGGGCAAGGGCCTGGTCGTGTCGTACAACGTGAACAGCTTCGTGAACACCGACCACTACCGGGACTCCTCGATCTACCGGCCTCGCTTCATCGACGTGAGCTTCGGGTGAGGCGCAACTGGGCGGCGCGCCTGCGGTCCGTCACCATCGACGGGCTGCGGGCGGTCGTGCTCGAGAACGAGCGGCTGCGCGTGACCGTGGTGCCCGGCAAGGGCGGTGACGTGGTGGAGTTCCTGCACAAGCCCACCGACACCGACTTCGTCTGGCTCTCGCCGCAGGGCCTGCGCGACCCGGCTCACCACCTCCAGGGTGCCGCCGACGACGTCGCCCAGTTCGTCGACCACTACGAGGGCGGCTGGCAGGAGATCTTCCCCAGCGGTGGCGCGCCCAGCGAGTACCGGGGGGCGCGGCTGGCCCAGCACGGCGAGGTCGCCGGGCTGCCCTGGGACTGCGCGGTCACGGCCGACTCCGAGGAGGAGGTCGCGGTACGGCTGAGCGTGCGGACCCGGCGCCTGCCGTACCGGGTGGACAAGACCTTCCGGCTGCGGGCGGGCACGGCCGCGCTGGAGGTCGAGAGCAGCGTGCACAACGAGTCCGACCTGGAGCTGCACGCGATGTGGGGACAGCACATCGTGTTCGGCCGGCCGTTCCTGCGGCCGGGCGCGCGGATCCGGCTGCCGGAGGGCGTCACCGTGATCCCGCACGAGACGGCCGTCAACCCGCGTGGCCGCCGCGTGCGGGCCGGAGGGCCGTGGAGCTGGCCGGTCGTGCCGGCCGACGGCGGCGGCGAGACCGACCTGAGCGTGGTCCCGGAGCCGGGGGCGCCCGGCGACGTCGTCTACCTGACGGGGTTCACCGAGGGCTGGTACGAGATCGTCGCCGACGTGGGGATGCGCGTCGAGTGGGACGCCGAGGTGCTGCCGTACCTGTGGATGTGGCAGGAGCTCGGCGCCTGGCAGGACTACCCCTGGTGGGGCCGCCTGTACACGGTCGGTCTTGAGCCGTTCGCCGGCATGCCGACCGACGGGCTGGCGCGGGCGGTGGCCAACGGCACCGCGCTCACCCTGGGACCGCGCGGGACGAGGACGCTGACGATGCGGGCAGAGGTTCTGGCATGAGTGAGTTCGGCGGCAAGGTGGCGCTGGTCACCGGCGGGTCGATGGGCATCGGCCGCGCGGTGGTGGACCGGCTGGCCGACGGCGGCGCGTCCGTGGTGTTCTGCGGCGCCGACGAGGAGGCGGCGCTCGACAGCGAGCACGTGACGGGCGTCGTCGCCGACGTGCGGCGCGCCGGCGACATGCGCGACCTGGTGGACCTCGCGGTCGCGAAGTACGGCGGGCTGGACATCGTGGTGACGTGCGCGGGCGTGCAGAGGTACGGCACGGTCGAGGACACCCCCGAGGACGTCTGGGACGAGGTCATGGACATCAACCTCAAGGGCGTCTACCTCACCTGCAAGGCGGCCGTGCCCCGGCTGCGGGCGCGCGGCGGCGGCTCGATCGTGGTGATGTCGTCGGTGCAGGCGTTCGCCTCGCAGGCGCAGGTCGCCGCCTACACCGCCAGCAAGGCCGCCCTGAACGGCCTGACCCGGGCGATGGCGCTGGACCACGCCGCCGACGGCATCCGGGTCAACGTGGTGTGCCCCGGCTCGGTCGACACGCCCATGCTTCGCTGGGCGGCCGACCTGTGGCGCGGGCCGCTGTCGCAGGAGGAGCAGGTGGCCCAGTGGGGCCGCGCCCATCCGCTGGGCCGCGTGGCGCGGCCCGAGGAGGTGGCCGAGCTGGTGGCCTTCCTCGCGGGCCCCCGCTCGTCGTTCATCACCGGCGCGGAGCACCGCGTCGACGGCGGCCTGCTGGCGCGGAACCCGGCCGCCCTACCCGACTGACCACGCCCGCGCGCCGCCGCCCCAGCGCGCGGGCGTCAGCGTTCTAAGACCTCGGCGGCCCGGTCGAGGCGGGCGCGCAGGTCGTCGCGCAGGCTCGCGAAGCGGGCCGGCTCGGCGGCGATGACGGCCCGCTGCGCCGCCGTGTCGGCGGCGAACCAGGCGGGCACCAGCCCCGAGGACCACTTGCAGCCCGTGTCGGCCGTCGCGGTGCGCTTCTCGCGGGCCGTCACGGCGGCCGAGCGCAGGTCCCAGCGGGGGTCGGCGATGGCCGCCTCCGGCGACGGGTACGGGTGTCCGGCGCGTTCCATGCAGGTCTTCCAGCGGGCTACGGCCGCGACGACGGCCGGGTGCCGGGCGGTCCCTTCGACCGTCCGCGCGTCCTGGAGCGCCAGCCACTGCCAGTCGGCTCCCGGGTTGGTGCGGCGGTCCAGCTCGGCCGTGACGCGCTCGTCGCAGCCCGTACGGCCTGGCGTGCCGTGGAGGTCGCGGCGGGCGGACCGGCCGAGGGCGGCGTCCCAACCGGGGCCCGGCGGTCCGGACGTTGGCAGGTGGTAGCCGTGGCGGCGGGCCCGGGCCGGGTCCGCGACGCCGTAGCGGCGGCTGTTGCCGGGGTCGCCCGCGGCGTAGGCGGCGGCGTCCGGGCGGGGCGGGGAGACGGCATGCCCGCGGCGGTGCATGCAGCGGGCGAGCAGCGCGGCGCGGGCGCGCGCCATCAGCGCGCGCTGGCCCGGGGTGGGGCGGTAGGCGTCGAAGGGCAGCACCAGGTCGGCCACCCGGACCGGCGGCGGAGCGCCGGGCGGCAGCGGCACGGACGGCCGCAGTGGCGGGGCAGCGCCTGGCGGCGAAGCGGAGGGCGGCAACGGCAGGGTGGCGGGCGGCGGCGCGGGAGCGCAGCCCGCGGCGCAGACGGCGGCGCAGGCGCCGGTCAGCAGCGCGCCGAGGAGCGCCGGGCCGCGCGTGGGTCCGCGGCGGCCGGTCTCCGGAGGCCCGATCCGGAAACCGGCCCCGCCGCATGTGGTCAGGCGCACCAGATGCTGAGGGAGCTCGCGGTGTTGTTGCCGACCGTGCCGTTCGCGAGGAACGGGTCGGCGCGACCGGCCGCGAACGTGCTGTGTGCGCCGGTGAAGAGGGGGTTCTGCCAGAGGACGGCCTCGCAGCCGCTGCGGTTCTTGACCGAGCTGGCGTCGTTGTTGACGATCCGGGACGTCTCGACCGCCGTGTCACCCTGGAGCCACAGGTCGTCGCCCAGGTAGGCGTCGCTCTCGGTGAAGTCGCGCCACAGGTCGCGCGGGTAGGCCCCGCTGTAGTTGTAGCCGTAGTACGCGTACAGGCACACCGCGCCCCGGTCGCAGCCGCCGTCCGGCCCGGCCAGCGCGGATGCCGCCGGCAGGGCGAGGCTGAGCGACGCGGCCGCGGCGCAGGCGCCGGCCACGCGGATGATCGTCCTCACTGCTGCCTCCCCGACGAGGGACCGTCCTTGATCGGTAACCTAGCGTGTCGTTCCGAATACGGACCGGTATGACATGCCGAGTCGGGTAAGAGGCAGCGGTGCGCCGGTGGTTACCGGCTGGTGGTCACAGCGGGACCTCCTGGGAGACGGTCGGGTCGGCGAAGCGCTCGTTGGGCACCCGGGCGTACCACCCGGGCCGGCCCGGGTCGCGGTCGTAGGGGTAGCCGCCCAGCTCGCGGTAGAGCTCGGCGTAGCGGGCCACCTTGTCCTTGTCCAGCCGCACGCCGAGACCGGGCGCGGTGGGCACCGCGATGGCGCCGCCCTCGTACGGCAGCGGGCCGCCCTCGATGACGTCGTCGCGGAGCTGGTGGTAGTGGGCGTCGGCCGCGTACGTGAGGTTGGGCAGCACCGCGCCCAGGTGCAGCATGGTCGCGAGCTGGACCCCCAGCTCGCCGGAGGAGTGCACGGCGATGCCGAGCTGGAACGTCTCGCACACGCCCGCCGCCTTCACGCACGGCCGGATGCCGCCCCAGAACGTGGTGTCGAGCAGGACGACGTCGGCGGCGCGGCGCAGCACGTTGGAGGCGAGCTGCTCGAAGTTGACGACGACGGTGTTGGTCGCGAGCGGCACCCGGACCTGCTCGCGCACGGCGCGCAGCCCCTCCAGGCCCCAGACCGGGTCCTCCAGGTAGTCGTTGTTCAGGTTCTCGATGGCCCGGCCGAAGCGCAGCCCCTCGGCCAGCGACAGCACCGCGTTGGGGTCGTAGCGCAGCCGGTCGCCGGGGAACGCCTCCGCGAGCGCCCGGTAACACTCCAGCTCGTGGTCCGGCGGGAACACGCCGCCCTTGAGCTTGTGCACGGTGAACCCGTGCGCCTCCTTCAGGTCGCGGGCGTGCCCGACGAGCTGGTCGGGGGTGCGGATCTCGGGGTGGCCCTCGGCGGCGTACCGGAAGAACAGGTACGAGGCGAACGGCACCTCGTCGCGGACCCGGCCGCCGAGCAGGTCGCACACGGGCACGCCGAGGCGCTGCCCGATCACGTCGAGGCAGGCGAACTCGATGGCCGCGAGGAGCTGGGTGCGGTTGTTGTAGAGCGACGCCGTCGGATTGGCGATCTTGAAGCGGAGCGCTTCGAGCTGGAACGGGTCGTGCCCCTTCAGGTACGGCAGGAGCGCCCGGAAGGCCGCCTCGGCGCTCTCGCCTCCCCCGCCCATCTCGCCCAGCCCGACGAATCCCTCGTCGGTCTCGACCTCCACGAGCGTGCGGACGAAGCGCCCCCAGTGGGCGCCGTTGCTGTGCCGCAGCGGCGCCTCCAGCGGGACGGCGACGGTGGTGGCCCGGATGTCAACGATCTTCACGCGCACGTCCCCCAGACCGCGGCGACCCCGCACGCGGGCAGCCGTACCTTGACCGATTCGCCCGCCACCTCGGCGGGTTCGCGCCCGCGCTCCAGCCCCGCGCTGACCTCGGCCGAGCGCAGGCCGGGCAGGGTGAGCACGACCTCGACCGGCTCGGCGGCCAGCGACTGGAGCCGGACGACCCGCTGCGCGCCCGCCTGCCCGATCGAGGTGACCAGCACGTCGGGGTGGTCCACCGACGCGTACGAGCGGGCGGCGGCGCCGGACGGCCCGGTGACCAGCACGCCCGCGAACGGCTCGGTCAGCCCGGAGGCCGCGAGCGCGCCCAGCCGCCGCCCGTCGGCGCCCGCCTGCGACATGACCGCGTAGCGGAACGTGGTCTCGCCCTGCTGCTGCGACGGGAAGTTGGTGTCCCAGATGTTGTTGAGCGCCCAGGAGTACACGGTGCCGTCCTCCTGCTCCAGCGTCGGCGGGAACGGCGCGTACGGCATGTGGATGGTGCCGAGCTGCACCAGCGGCGCCTCCAGCGTGGCCCAGGCGACGGTCAGCTCGGGGTCGTCGAAGGCGATCCAGTGACGGATCGGCAGCATGTACGCCGCCGAGCCGGGCACCTGCGGCACGTCGCGCCCGCCGACGCCGCCGGTCAGCTCCCACGCCGTCGCCGGGCCGGCGGCGAACGGGAAGGCCAGGAAGACCGCCTCCTTCGCCGGGGTGCCCTGCTTGGCGAGCTGGTAGGTCAGGTCGAGCCGGGGCACGCCGCGGTGCAGCTCGATCGTGGTGCGCAGCCAGTCAACGCCCTTGCCGTGCAGCTCGACGACCAGCCGCTCGCTCACGGCGGTGCGCTGCGCCTTGACGATCGTGGCGCCCCGGCCGATCGCCCGGTCGCCGAGCAGCGTGCGGTCGTGCGCGCCCACGTGCCCGGACAGGTGGTTGAAGTGCGGGGCGGTGGCGTAGCTGTCGTAGACGTACTGGCCGAACCCGGCCGCCGCGTCGCGGTTGACCAGCTCCCGGCCGGCGACCTTGTCGAAGATCGAGCCGATGTAGCCCTCGCGGACGTCGTACGTCACCCGGTAGAACTCGTTCTCGATGACCCCGCCGGGGTCGGCCTCGACCGGCTCGGCGGCCTGGCTCGCGGCCGTGACCACGTCGACCCGGGCGTAGCCGTTGCCGGGGACGTCGGGCACCACGGCGTGCAGGTGCCGCCCGATGGGCCGGGTCGGCCAGTCCTCGGGGTGGACGTACTCCTCATGATGGGCGAGCGTCTCGCCGGTGCGCGCGTCCACGAGCGCGATCGGGATGTCGGCGGCCACCACGTCGCGCGGCAGGAACGCGCGCACCAGGTCGGTGCGGGCCCGCGTCGCGGGGTTGAACACCGCGAACGAGGCCAGCGTGCCCTCGGGCAGGTCGCCGTCCTCCGCCAGCGCGGCGCCGAAGCGGCGCACGGCGGCGTGCAGCAGGTCGGCCGCGTCGTCCTGGGCGTCGTAGGCGCCCGACGACTTGCGGGTCCACTGCAGCCCGCCCGAGTCGCCGGCCTCCTCGGCGTCCTCCCACGGGTTGGCGGCGCCCCAGGTGTGCTCGTTGAACAGCGCCACCTTGTCGTACGCCTCGTCGATGCGGGCGGTGGCGTCGGCCCCGGCGAGCGTGTGCAGGGTCTCGGCGGCCCGCAGCGCGGACTGCGCCCGCCGCACGTAGCCGAGCGGGCGCGCGCCCGAGCCGAGCCCGTCGGCCCACCAGTCGGTCCAGTCGCCCTCGTGGACGGCCAGCCGGTCGTGGTAGCGCTCCTCGACGTGCTCGAAGAAGTCGCTGTTGACGGCCGAGCGCAGGCGCGGCCAGGCCCACCGCTCGTTCCAGGTGCGGGCGATCGCCGCGGG
The DNA here is from genome assembly GCF_024172185.1 of Nonomuraea roseoviolacea subsp. carminata. GTDB lineage: Bacteria > Actinomycetota > Actinomycetes > Streptosporangiales > Streptosporangiaceae > Nonomuraea > Nonomuraea roseoviolacea. Next base: position 4,013,214 of record NZ_JAMZEC010000001.1, on the reverse strand, counting down.
CACGATGGACGGGCCGGCGTTGTCGGCGTGCGCGCCCTGCACGCGCATGTGCAGCACGTCCAGCTCGTACGGCTCGCGCGGCGCGTCGGGCCCCTGCCAGCCGAACGTGCCCGGCCCGTACGGGTAGCCGCGCGTGGCCAGGGCGGCCAGGTAGCGCGGCAGCAGGTCGTCGGCCAGCTCGTAGGAGTCGGTCAGCCCGACCGTGTTGCCCTCCATGTACGCCATGCCGTGCGGGGTGTCGGTGAACCAGACCAGCAGCTCGTTGCCGCTGGGCGCCCGCCAGCGGAACGGCCGGGTCAGCTTGTCGCCGCCGTGCAGGTACGGCACCGACCGGCCGGCCCAGTTGTGGGCCGCGGCCAGGTAGCGGACCCCGGCCGCGTTGAGCGCGTCGACCAGGCCGACCACGGCGCCGGGCACGTCCGTGTGCATGGCCGAGCGCGTGGCGAAGCCGTACTCGCGCTGGAGCTCGGAGGTGAAGCGGAGCTGCCGGTAGAGCTCCTCGGTGGAGCACGCCTCGGTGTGGAGCTGGAACGGCAGGGCCGTCACCTCGATGACGCCCGCGCGGGCCGCCGCGGCGAACGCCTCGACCTGCTCGGCGGGCCGGGCCGCCAGCCACTTCAGCGCCGGCATCGACGACTCGACCGTCCAGCGGAACTTCGCGTCGTCCGGCCAGGACGCGGTCTCCTCGGCCAGGCGCACCGCGGCGTCGAGGTATTCGAGGTGGTGGCGCAGCACCGTGCCCTGCGGGTCGGTGTAGCCGATGTCGAGGTGGGAGTGGTGGACGACGAACACGCTCCACTTGCGCTGCGGCGTCACCGTGATCCGCGCCGAGCCGACGAGCCCCTCGTCGTCACGCGACTCCAGCGTGAACGCGCGCGGCGCGGACACCTCGGGCACGAGCAGCGTGACGTCGGAGCCGGTGGCGCTGTCGACCCCGACCAGCACGTGCGTCAGCGGGCGGGTGCTCGACACTCGGACCGCCTGGCGGCCGTCGTGCGTGAACAGCGGCAGCACCGCGACCCGCACCTCCAGCCCCCGCAGCTCGATGACGGGGGTCGAGGTGTCGTTGCGCAGCGCCTGCCTGATCCCGTCGTAGTCGGGGGAGCCGAGGCTCCGCTGCAGCAACCGGCTGGTCAATTCAGACACTCCCTAGGGACAGGCCTCGGGCGAAGAGGCGCTGGGTGGCGAGGAACAGCAGGACCGTCGGCAGCGAGCACATCAGGCCCGCGGCCAGCCCCACGGGCACGGGGGTGCCCGCGTAGACGTCGGTCATCAGACCGGCGAGCGCGGTCATCACGGGCCGCACGCTCTCGGTCGTGGTCAGGGTCAGGCCGAACAGCAGGTCGTTCCAGATGAAGGTGAACTCCAGGATGAACACGGCCGCGAGCGCGCTGGTCGAGATCGGCAGGTAGACCCGCCAGAAGATGCGGAAGGTGGACGCGCCGTCCATCCGGGCCGCCTCGAAGATCGAGAACGCCACTCCGCTGTAGAAGTTGCGCAGCACGAACGCGGCCAGCGGGACGTTGACGGCCGTGTAGACGAGCAGCATGCCGGCCCTGGTGTCGTACAGCCCGGCGTCGCTGTAGCCGACGAACAGCGGCACCAGCAGCATCTGCGACGGGAACACCGTGCCGCCGAAGATGAGCAGGAACCACCAGAAGCCGTGACGCAACCGCAGCACCACGATGGTGTACCCGGCCATGGCCCCGATCACGACGCCGAGCAGCGGCGACACCACGCTGTAGAGCGCGGTGCTGGCCAGGCTGGAGCCCAGGTCCGCCTTGTCCAGCGCGGCGGCGAAGTTGGCGAACAGCGCGAAGTCGCCCGAAGGCGCCCACGCCGTGGCCGGGTCGTACGACGCGGCCGGGCGCGCGGCGTTGACCAGCAGCAGATACGTCGGGTACAGCCACACCAGGCCCAGCACGACCAGCACGGCGCGCCGGATCACGAGGCCACCTGCCTTTTGAGGTAGAGGTAGGAGGCCAGGCCGGTGACGACGGTCAGCATGACCGCCACCGCGGAGCCGTAGCCGTAGTCGCTGGCCACGAACGTCTCCTTGTACATGGTCACCGCGAGCGTCTCGGAGTTGCGCCCGGGCCCGCCCTGGGTCAGCACCCAGACGATGTCGAACGTCTTCAGGCTCGCCACCAGCGCCAGGCCCACGACGACCGCGGTCAGCGGGCGCATCAGCGGCCAGGTGATGTGCCGGAACAGCCGCCACCCCGACGCGCCGTCCAGCCGGGCGGCCTCGATCGGCTCCTTGGGGATCGACTGCAGGCCCACGACGAACAGCAGCGTGTTGACGCCGAGCTGCTGCCAGGTCCACACCAGCAGCATGGCCAGCGTGTTGACCGGCGCGCTCTGCAGGAACGCGGTGTCCACGCCGAGCAGCACGTTGGCGATGCCGCCGTGCGACAGGATCGGGCTCCACACCAGGGCGAGCCCGGCGCCGCTGAGCGCGTACGGGAGCATGAACGGCACCCGGTACCAGGCGCCGCCCTTGATGTCGTAGGACAGGACGGCCACCAGCAGCCCGAGACCCACCGGCAGCACCATCGTGCCGACGACCCAGAGCAGCGTGTTGCGCAGGGAGGTCAGCAGCGCGGGGTCGTCGAAGAGCTTGCCGAAGTTGGCCAGGCCCGCCCACTCGGGCGGGGCCAGGCCGTCGTATCGGGTCAGGCTCAGGTACGCGGTCCACACGAAGGGGGCGTAGAGCAGCCCCGCGACCAGCAGGGCCGCGGGCGCCACATACCCGTACCGGAACCGCCCGAGAATGGGAGAACTCCGTCTCATGGCCTCACTCCGTGAGGCGGGCTCGGTCGCTCGAACCCGTCGCCTTCCCTCGTCGCTCTGGTCGCTGCGCTCCCGCCGCTCCTCAGTCCAGGCGACGGCGCTCCCTCGCTCACTGGTGGGTGCTCCAGTACTCGTCGGCCTCCTTCTGGATCGTCGCCAGCACTTCCTTGTACGTGCCGGGCTCGGTGACGAACTTGCCGAAGCCGTCGAGGGCGGCCGTCAGTACGGGCGGCGGCGTGGCCTCGAAGTACCGGTTGACCAGGCGGTACTTGCCGCTGCCGGCGTCCTTGGTGATCTGGCCGAGCGCCTCGTCCTTGATCTGGACCTTGGGGTTGGCGCTCACGTCGCCGCGGCTGGTGGCCCACTTCTCCTGGGCCTCGGCGCTGGTCCACCACTTGAGGTACTTCGTGCTGGCGTCCGGGTCGGCGGCCTTGGCGAGGGAGCACAGCGGGCCGCTCTCGAAGATCACGGAGGTCTTGGGGAGGGCGGGGTTGACGTTGGGGATCACGAAGAAGCCGTAGTCGGTGCCGGCCTTCATGTCCCGCTGGGTCATGCTGGTGTTGAACCAGGTGCCGAACGAGATCATCGCGGCCTTGCCGTTCTTCATCACGTCCCCCGGGTCCGTCTTGTCACCCGGGTTCACGAAATATCCGGCGTCGATGAGCTCCTTCCACTTCTCCATCACCTGGACCACACCCGGGTCGGTGTACTTGGCCTTGCCGGTGGACAGCCGGTCGTACAGGTCGGGGTCGGAGCCGGCCATGAGCTGCTCGAACCAGACGAAGGAGAACAGCACGCTGGTGTGGTAGAAGGGCGTGACGCCGGCCTTCTTGAGCGTGGCGGCGGCCTTGACCAGCTCGTCCCAGGTCGTCGGGGGCTTCAGGCCGTGCTGGTCGAAGAGCTTCTTGTTGTAGAACATCCCCCAGTAGGCGACGTTCATCGGCACGCAGTACTGCTTGCCGCCGATCGTGTAGTACGGCGCGAGGTCCTGCGACAGGTCGCCGGCCTTGATCGCCTCGTGCCAGACGGCCGTGGTGTCGGCCACCTGCTTCTGCTTGACGATCTCCTCCAGCATCCCCCCGGTCTGCCAGGTGAACAGGTCCGGCTTGACGTTGGTGCGGAACGACGCCTTGATGAACGCCTGGTACTGCGCCGAGTCGGTGTATCCCGTCGGCTTCATGCCGAGGCCGATCTTCTGCTTGGACAGCGCGCCCATCTCGTCGAAGTACTTGGTCCAGGCGCCCTTGTCGTTGTAGAGCGTCAGCTCGGTCTTCTTCTGCGGGGTTCCGCCGCCGGTGCCGCCGCAGGCGGCGAGGAAGAGGGCTGCCACGCCGAGCGTGGCCATGCCTGACCGGATCATGCCCCGGCCTCCTTGTTTCACTTGGGGGGGTTGTGCAACCTCTGCTCAACTACGGTCCTGACGTCCACCAGGTGAGCCCGCATGCGCTCCTCGGCCGCCGCCGCGTCGCCCGCGACGATGGCCTCCAGGATCGCCCGGTGCTCCTCGTAGTCCCGGCGACGGTCGTCGAAGAGCTGCAGGATCGCCCGCTGCTCGGCCCCGTGGACCGTGAGCAGCGAGTCGACGATCTCGTGCAGCACGCTGTTGCCGGCCAGCCTCGCGGTGGCCCGGTGGAAGGTCATGTTGGTCTCGTGCAGCTCCGCGTCCTCGCCGCGCAGGTGCCGGGCGGCCTCGTCCAGCACTCGCTCCAGCGCCGCGAGCTCGGCGCCCGCCGCGCGCTGCGCCGCCATGGCCGCGAGCGGGGGCTCGATGACCACGCGGGCGCCGAGCAGCTCCAGGAGCTGCTCGCCGTCCATCTCGCGCATGTTGGGGTTGGGCAGCACGACACGCTCGATGTCGGCTCCGACATAGATGCCGGAACCGTGCCGCATCTCGATGGCCCCGGTGGCCTCAAGCCTGCGGAGCGCCTCGCGCAGTGTCGGGGTGGTGACGGCGAAGCGCTGGGACAGCTCCCGGGTGGAGGGCAGCCGGTCGCCCGGCCGGAGCCCACCGGCACGGATGAGCTCCAGCATGCGCTCGGTCAGAGCGTCGGACAGGGTTGGCCGCACAACCTCGGACATATCAAGTGATCTAATCACTTAACGGGCTTCACGTCTATGAGGGCTTCATGTCTTTGAGGAGAGTATTTTTCCGGCCATGAAGCGTCTCCGGCGTGTCCTGGCGTGGGTGGTGGCCGTCCTCCTCGTGCTGTCCGTCGCCGGCGTGGGCGCGGCCGGGTGGTACTACTCCGGCCTGGTGATCGAGCCCTCGCACGGGTCCTCGTACCCGCTGGAGGTGGTGGCGTACACGGGCGACCTGGTGACGCTGCGGGGCGGGGACGACACCGCGGCGCCCGGCACGTACGGGCTGACCTGGGACGGCGGCAGCGCCACGCTCGGCGCGGTGGTCTCCAGCGGCGGCGATGTGGTGCGGCGGGTGGAGAAGGTGCGGCGCGGCACGCTGCGGCCCGGCGTGCGGGCCTACCTCGACCGGTGGATGTGGGGGCACGAGGACCCCGGCACGGCGCTCGGCCTGCCGTACCGGACGGTGAGCGTGCCCGGCGAGCTGGGCGAGCTGCCCGCCTGGCGCACCGAGGGCTCCTCCACGACCTGGGTGATCGCCGTCCACGGCCGCAACGCCACCGCGTCGGAGGCGCTGCGGTTCGTGCCGGTCTTCCACAGCCTGGGGATGCCGGTGCTCGGGATCACCTACCGCAACGACGAGGGGGCGCCCGCCGGCGACGGCCTGTTCCACCTCGGCGCGACCGAGTGGCGGGACGTGGCCGCGGCCATCTCCTACGCCCGCGGCCAGGGGGCGACCGGGGTGCTGCTCTACGGGTTCAGCATGGGCGGCGGCATCGTGCCGATGACCGTGCGCCGGATGCCCGGTGAGCCGGTCAAGGGGCTGATCCTGGACAGCCCGGTGCTCGACTGGAACGCGCCCATCGACCTCGGCGCCGACCAGCGCGGGGTGCCGCGGTGGCTGGCCTCGGTCGGCAAGTTCGTGGTCGAGCGCCGCACGGGCGCCTCCCTCGACGACCTCGACCACGTGCGGCACGCGCGGGAGTTCCGCGTGCCGGTGCTGCTGTTCGTGGACGACGCCGACGCGTCGGTGCCGGTCGGACCGGCGCTGCGGTTCGCCGCGGCGCGGCCCGACCTGGTGACCCTCGTACGGACCCGGGGCGGCGGCCACGTCGGCTCGTGGAACACCGACCCGGCCCGCTACGAGCGGGCGTTACGCGACTTCGCGACCAGGGTCGGCCGCTGACCTCCGCGTCACCGGCGGAGCAGGCTCCTCATCTGGGCGATCTGGGCGCGGCGGGACTCGCGCACCCGCTCGGCCCAGCTCCTGGCCTCCGGGTTCGCCCCGCTCGCCGCCTCGGTCCCGGCCATCCGGACCGCGTCGTCCTGGTGGGCCATGAGCAGGGTGAGGAAGTCCCGGTCGAACGCCTTCGACCGGGCCAGCGCGGCGATCCGCGCGCGGTCGGTCTCCGGCATCCCGCCGTGATGGTCGTGCGCCCCGGAGGGCGCGGTGAGCGGCTGCTCCCAGGCGTACAGCCAGCGCAGCATCATCTCGACCTCGTCCTGCTGCGTGGCGGCGACGGCCGCGGCGAGGGTCCGCACCTCGGGCGAGCGGCCCCGGGCGGCGCCCAGCTTCGCGATCTCGATGCCCTGCCGGTGGTGCGGGATCATCATCTGCGTGAACATCACGTCCTGGGCGTTCACCGGGGGCGCCGGGGTGCCGCGGGCGCCGCAGCCGGGCAGCGCGAGCAGCAGGACCGTCATCAGGACGAGTGCCGGGGCCGTCCGCCTCATCCCTCGTCGCCTCCCGCTCGGACCGGGATTGATAAGTAAACCTTCTTAATAGTTAACGATGACAGCCGTCCCCGCAATGCGGAAGCGAATCGGCCGCATCGCCTCCTAATCTCGCCGTCCATGAGCCACGACATCACGCCGTTCCGCATCGACGTCCCGCAGGCCGACCTGGACGAGCTGGCGCGCCGGCTCGACGCGGCCCGCTGGCCCGACGAGCTGCCCGGCGCCGACTGGGACTACGGCGTCGCCTCCGGCTACCTGGAGGAGCTTGCCGGGCACTGGCGCGACGGGTACGACTGGCGGGCGCACGAGCGCCGGCTCAACGAGCTGCCGCAGTTCACCACCGAGATCGACGGGCAGAACATCCACTTCGCCCACGTGCGTTCCCCCGAGCCGGACGCCGTGCCGCTGCTCGTCACCCACGGCTGGCCGAGCACCGTCGCCGACTTCCTGGACATCGTCCGCCCGCTGACCGAGCCCGGCGAGGCCGGCGTGCCCGCCTTCCACCTGGTGCTGCCGTCACTGCCCGGGTTCGGCTTCTCCGGACCCACCCGAGAGCGCGGCTGGGACGTCACCCGCATCGCCCGTGCCTGGGCCGAGCTGATGCGCCGCCTCGGCTACGACCGCTACCTCGTGCAGGGCGGCGACTTCGGGTCCCTGATCTCCCCCGAGGTCGCCCGGGTGGCGCCGGAGCACGTCATGGGCGTCCACCTCAACGCCGTGGTCACCGCCTCCACGCCCGCCCCCGGTACCTCCGGGCTCACCCCGGAGGAGCTGGCCAAGGCCCGGGCCACCGCCGAGAAGTGGCGCGAGCGCTCCGGCTACGCCACCATCCAGTCGACCCGGCCGCAGACCCTCGCCTACGCCCTCACCGACTCGCCCCTCGGCCTGCTCGCCTGGAACCTCGAATGGTTCGTCGACTACGACCCCGCCCGCGCCGTGCAGACCCCGGTCGAGCGCGACGCGATCCTCACGAACGTCACCACGTTCTGGCTGACCCGCACCGCCGGGTCGTCGATGCGCCTCTACCGGGAGGCGAGGGCGGCCTTCGGCGGCGGGCCGCGCGTCGAGGCGCCGACCGCCGTCGCGCTCTTCCCCGGTGACAGCACCATCCGCACGCTCGCCGAGCGGCAGTACGCGATCGTGAGGTGGACCGAGTACGACCGGGGCGGGCACTTCGCCTCCCTGCAGGCGCCGGACCTCCTGGTCGAGGACGTCCGCGCCTTCGCGGTGAGCCGTCAGTAGCCGACGGCCGTCAGGGCGCGGTGGTGCCGGGGGTTCTCGACCTCGTCGACCAGCGCCACCGCCAGGTCGGCGTAGGCGAACAGCCGCTCGTCCGCGTCGGGCAGGACCGCCGAGCCGCCGATCCGGTACTTCCCGGTGCGCGGGCGTCGGCGTCCAGCATGGTGGGCGGCGGGGCGAGCACCACCCAGTCCAGGGCCGGGTCCGCGTCGCGCAGCGCCTCCACCGCGGCCAGGTGGCCGAGCGAGAACGCCCGGTACTCCGCCGGGAAGCCGGGCGCGTCGTGGACGAGCACGCCGGGGGCGCTCTCCAGCGTGGTGCCGATGCCGACCAGCACCACCCGCTTCACGCCGGCCCGGCCCAGGCCCTCGGCCAGCGCCGCGGTCGCGGCCGGCAGGAAGTCCGTCGACGGCATGTCGAGGCGGAGCGCGGTGTTCACGGCCGCGTCGTGGCCCGCCGCGATCCGCGCGACGTCCTCGGCGCTGGTGACGTCGCCGGCGACCACCGTCACGCCCGCACCGCCGAGGTCGGGGTGGCGGGCCGGGTCGCGGACCACCGCGGTGACCCGGTGACCCCGTCCGGCAGCCTCGGCCACCGTGGCCCGCCCGGCGCGGCCACCGGCGCCGAACACAACGATCTCGCTCATGGGACAGCTCCGTTCGCACAGGCCGATGGGGGTCATCGGCGCTGTGCGGACGCTAACGGCCGCCCCCTTGGTTCCCGCAACGATAGTTACGTACGCTCGGCAGAGTGACTGACGCCCTCGATCCGGACATGTTCGCCCAGTGCGCGAACGTCACGCCGCTGATCCAGATCGGCGACAAGTGGACCAGCAAGATCATCCGATGCCTGGAGAACGGCCCCCGCCGCTTCTCCGAGCTGCGCGTGCCGCTGCGCGGCATCACCCCCAAGGTGCTCACCGAGACGCTGCGGGCGATGGAGCGCGACGGGCTGCTCACGCGCACCGCGTACGCCGAGATCCCGCCCCGCGTCGAGTACGAGCTGACCTCGCTCGGCCGCACGCTGCTGGAGCCGATGGCGGCGATGTGCTCCTGGGCGCGGGAGCACATGGAGACGCTCCTCGACGCCCGTGATCGCCATCTGGCCTGACCGTCCGCACACGGCCGCCAGGTCGCCGTTCGTTAACGTTCCGCTCACTCTGCGTCGCAGTCAGGTTTGTCCGGGTTTTGTGACACTTGCCGCGCTCTGGGCCCCCGAAAAAGACCACCAAACGGCGCATCACCCCAGCTCGAAGGGCTTTCCCGCGCAGGGAGATCATGTCGCGACTTTGTGTAGTGACCTGACTGTTATATCAACGCTTTGCTAGCTGCAAGGTTTGGATGGATATTCTGCGGCTTGCGTGTCGCCGTCACGTCAAGTGATTTTTGGCGACGCGACGGCTTTTCCTTGCGGGGGCCCTCCACCTCGGACTTCGACCCCCGTGCACGGTGTACGGAGGGAAATGGGCAAGTTCCTGCTCCGCCGGCTGGCAACCAATGTGATCTTGATTGCCCTGGCGGCCAGCCTGGCGTACATGCTCGCCGCCACGACGATGAATCCTCGTGGCGCGTACGAGGGTCGGCAGCCGCCGGTCGCCGAAGAGGTCATCGACGCCACCCTTGACGCCTACAACCTCAACGACAAGACGCCGGTCTTCGAGCGCTACCTGACCTGGGCCGGCGGCGTCGTGACCGGCGACTTCGGCAAGACGTGGAACGGCGGCTCGGTCAACGAGGAGATGGGCCGCCGGATCATGGTGAGCCTGCGGCTGCTGCTCATCGGCACGCTGCTCGGCTTCGCCCTGGGCGTCGCGGTCGGGGCCTACTCGGCCGTCCGGCAGTACCGGTTCAGCGACCGGGCCATCGGCGTCAGCTCGTTCGTGGTCATGGCGGTCCCGGTGTTCCTGCTGGCCACGCTGCTCGCCATCGCGACCTACAACCTGAACCGGGGGCTCGGCTTCACGCTGATCGAGTACACCGGCGAGTACAACCCGCGGCTGTCGGGCTGGGACCAGTTCCTCAACCGGCTGAACCACCTGATCCTGCCGACCATCTCGCTCACGCTCGGCTCGATCGCCTTCTACAGCCGCATCCAGCGCAACATGATGCTCGACGTGCTGAACCAGGACTTCGTCCGCACCGCCATGGCCAAGGGCCTGCGGCGCCGGACGGCGCTGTTCAAGCACGCGCTGCGCACGGCGCTGATCCCGTCGGCCACCTACTTCGCGTTCGCGTTCGGCACCATGCTCACCGGGGCGATCTTCACCGAGAAGATCTTCTCCTGGCACGGCATGGGCGCCTGGCTCGTCGACGCGATCAACCAGAACGACGTCAACTCCGTCGCCGCGGTGAGCCTGTTCACCGCCGTCTGCGTGCTGTTCGCCGCCTTCCTGTCGGACCTGCTGGTGGCGTCCCTCGATCCTCGGGTGCGGGTGAGCTAGGTGCGTTCCAAGGTCGTACTCGGGCGGCTCCTGCACAACCGGCAGGCCCGCTATGGCGGCATCGCCCTGATCCTGCTCATCGCGCTGGCCTACATCGGCCCCTACCTCGGCGCGTACGACTGGACGGACAAGGACTTCCTGGCCTTCCTGTCACCGCCCGACGCCGACCACTGGTGGGGCACCACATCGATCGGCCAGGACATGTACGCGGTGACGCTGCGCGGCATGCAGAAGTCGATCGTCATCGGCCTGCTGGTGGCGCTGTTCGCCACCGGCCTGGCCGCGCTGGTCGGCGCCTTCGCCGGATATTTCGGCGGCTGGGTGGACAAGGTGCTGATGTGGGGCGTGGACCTGCTCCTCGTCCTGCCCAGCTTCCTCATCATCGCGATCATCTCCCCCCGGCTGCGCGGCGCCTCGTGGCTGTGGTTCGTGGTGCTGCTGGCCGCGTTCGCCTGGATGATCACCTCCCGGGTCGTGCGCAGCATGACGCTGTCGCTGCGCGAGCGGGAGTACGTCCAGGCCGCGCTCTACATGGGCATCCCCCGCTGGAAGATCATCCTGCGGCACATCGTCCCCAACCTGTCCTCCCTGCTGATCATCGACGCCACGCTGAACGTCAGCGGCGCCGTCATCGGTGAGGCCGCGCTGTCGTTCTTCGGCTTCGGCATCCAGCCGCCCGACGTCTCGCTCGGCACCCTGATCGCCGAGGGTGCCCGGAACGCCACCGGCTACCCCTGGCTGTTCGCCTTCCCCGCCGGCCTGCTGGTGCTCCTCGTGCTGGCCATCAACCTGATCGGCGACGGACTGCGCGACGCGCTCGATCCCGGGAGCAACTCATGAGCATCTTGGAGGTCCGCGACCTCACCGTCACCTTCCCCGGCGGGATCCAGGCCGTGCGGGGCGTCAGCTACGACGTCGCCCAGGGCGAGGTGCTCGGCATCGTCGGCGAGTCCGGCTCCGGCAAGTCCGTGACCTCGCTGGCCATCATGGGCCTGCTCCCGCAGAACGCCGTGGTCAGCGGCTCGGTGAAGCTGCACGGCCAGGAGCTGCTGGGCATGGAGGAGGGTGAGCTCACCCGGGTCCGCGGCAAGGCGATCAGCATGATCTTCCAGGACCCGCTGTCGGCGTTCACCCCCGTCTACACGATCGGCGAGCAGATCGCCGAGGCCGTCCGCGTCCACCAGAAGGTCGGCAAGGACAAGGCCGCCAGGCGCGCCGTCGAGCTGCTCGACCTGGTCGGCATCCCGCACCCGGACGTGCGGGCCAAGGCGTTCCCGCACGAGTTCTCCGGCGGCATGCGCCAGCGCGCGATGATCGCGATGGCCATCGCCAACGACCCCGACCTGCTCATCTGCGACGAGCCCACCACCGCCCTGGACGTCACCATCCAGGCGCAGGTCCTGGAGGTGCTCAAGACCGCCCAGGCCGAGACCGGCGCCGGCATCGTGATGATCACGCATGACCTGGGCGTCATCGCCGGCATGGCCGACCGGGTGCTCGTCATGTACGCGGGCCGGCCCGTCGAGCAGGGCGTCGTGGACGACATCTACTACCGGCCGCGCATGCCGTACACGATGGGCCTGCTGGCCTCGATCCCCCGGGTCGACGGCGAGCAGGACACGCTCGTCCCCATCGAGGGCAACCCGCCGTCGCCGGCGGCGCTGCCGCCCGGCTGCCCGTTCGCGCCGCGCTGCCCGATGCACATCGACGCGTGCGACGACGAGGAGCCGCCGCTCACCCAGATCGGCGGCGGCCGGTACGTCGCCTGCATCCGCTCGCGCGAGATCGAGCACAAGGGCATGACCGGCGCCGACGTCTTCCCCGTGCCGGTCATCCCGCCGAGCGACGTGGCCCGCGTCCCGCGCGAGGAGCGCGAGACCGTGCTGGAGCTCGACAACCTCGTCCGGCACTACCCGCTGATGAAGGGCGCGGTGTTCAAGCGGCGCGTGGGCACGGTCCACGCCGTCGACGGCATCACGTTCGACATCGCCGAGGGCGAGACGCTGGCCCTCGTCGGCGAGTCGGGCTGCGGCAAGACGACCACGCTCCAGCAGATCATGCAGCTCACGCCCCCGCAGAGCGGCCGGGTCGTCGTGCTCGGCAAGGACAGCTCCCGGCTGGACAAGGCGGCCCGCAAGGCGCTGCGCGGCGACCTGCAGATCGTCTTCCAGGACCCGATGGCGGCGCTCGACCCGCGCATGCCGGTCGGCGACATCATCGCCGAGCCGCTGCGCGCCCACGGGCGCAAGAACGTGTCCCAGCGCGTGGCCGAGCTGCTCACGCTGGTCGGGCTGGCGCCCGAGCACGCCGAGCGCTACCCGCAGCAGTTCTCCGGCGGCCAGCGGCAGCGCATCGGCATCGCCCGCGCCCTCGCGCTGGAGCCCAAGCTCATCGTGCTGGACGAGCCGGTCTCCGCGCTCGACGTCTCCATCCAGGCGGGCGTCATCAACCTGCTGGAGGAGCTGAAGAACCGGCTCGGGCTGTCGTACCTGTTCGTGGCGCACGACCTGGCCGTGGTGCGGCACCTCGCCGACCGGGTCGCGGTCATGTACCTGGGGCGGATCGCCGAGATCGGCGCCGTCGAGAACGTCTACGACCGGCCGGCCCACCCCTACACGCAGGCGCTGCTCTCGGCGATCCCGCTGCCCGACCCGGAGATGGAGCGCAGCCGCAAGCGGATCCTGCTCGAAGGCGACCTGCCCAGTCCGGCCGATCCCCCATCGGGATGCCGGTTCCGTACCCGCTGCCCCAAGTTCGCCCGCCTGAGCGAGGCGGACAAGCGGCGGTGTGTGGACGAAGAGCCCTCGGTTGCCCGGCTCGCGCGCGCCAAGGATCACGGCGCCGCCTGCCACTACGCGGAGGAGATCGAGGTCATCACGGCCTCGGAACACCAGGAGGAACAGTGAAGGTTGGATACCGGGCGGCGGCGGGAATCGCACTCCTCGCCATGGCCGTCGCGGCCTGCGGCGGCGGTGGCGGCGAGGCGAAGAAGCCGAGCGCCGAGCAGTCCCAGCAGGCGCAGAAGCAGATGTCCGAGACCCCGGCCATCAGCATCAACCCGGTCCCGTACGAGCAGGTCAAGGACGGCGGCACCCTGACCCTCGCGGTCGGCCAGTGGCCGACCCAGTGGAACGGCAACCACGTCGACGGCAACCAGGCCGACACGGCCGACATGCTCGACCCGATCATGCCGCAGCTGATGGTGTCCGACTCCGAGGCGAACTTCACGCCGAACCCGGACTACCTGACCGACGTGAAGATGGACACGTCCTCCGGCAAGCAGGTCGTCACCTGGACCCTCAACGACAAGGCCACGTGGTCCGACGGCACCCCGATGACGTGGAAAGACGTCGAGGGCATGTGGAAGGCCAACAACGGCAAGAACAAGAAGTACAAGCCGGCCTCCACCGACGGCTGGGACCGGATCGAGTCGGTCACCAAGGGCTCCTCGGACAAGGTCGCCGTCATGACCTTCGCCAAGCAGTACCCGGACTGGAAGGGCCTGCTCTCGCGCTCGCCGCACTTCTACCCCGCCTCGGCGAACGAGACGCCGGAGGCCGAGGAGAAGAACTACCTGCAGAAGATCCCGATCACCGCCGGGCCCTTCAAGGTGGAGAAGATCGACGAGGCCACCAAGACCCTCACCGTCGTGCGTGACGACAAGTGGTGGGGCAAGAAGGCCAAGCTCGACAAGATCATCTTCCGGACCATCGAGACGCCCGCCGCGCAGGTCAACGCCTTCGCCAACGGCGAGCTCGACGGCGTGGAGGTCCCGCCGGGCAGCCCCGCCGACCTCAAGCGGGCCAAGGAAGTCCCGAACGTGGACATCCGCAAGGCGCTCAGCCCGAACTGGCGGCACATCACGGTCAACAACCAGAGCCCGTTCCTGAAGGACAAGTCGGTCCGCCAGGCCGTCGAGTACGCGATCAACCGTGACGTGATCACGCAGTCCGACCTGAAGGACATGGACTGGCCGCTGCAGACGCTCGGCAACCACGTCTTCATGAACAACCACAAGGGCTACGTCGACAACTCCGGCGACCTCGGCAAGTACAACCTGCCCAAGGCCAAGGAGCTGCTCGACGCGGCCGGCTGGAAGCAGGAGGGCGACTACCGCAAGAAGGACGGCAAGGAGTTCGCGCTGAGCTTCACCGTCCCGGCGGGCCTGCCGTACGCCAAGACCGAGGGCGAGCTCACCCAGGCCATGCTCAAGGAGGCCGGGATCAAGCTGACGATCCGCCCGGTCCCCGATGACAAGTTCTTCACGGACTACATCATCAAGGGCGACTTCGACCTGGTTCCGTTCTCGTGGATCGGCACGCCGCTGCCGATGGGCTCCCTGCCGCAGATCTACAAGACCGGCTCCGAGAGCAACTTCCCGAAGGGCAGCGACCCGGCGCTCGACGCCGCGATCGACGCCGCGGTCAGCGAGATGGACCCGGCCAAGGCCATCGAGAAGGCCAACGCCGCCGACAAGCTGATCTGGGACATGGTGCACACGATCCCGCTGTACCAGCGCCCCGACATCCAGGCGACCAAGAAGACGCTGGCGAACTGGGGCGCCAAGGGCTACCAGTCGCTGGACTACGCGATCGTCGGCTTCACCGGCTGATCCACGCCTCCCTGATCCCGTCTCCCGACGGGATCGCCGACGACCCCCGGCCCGCTTCGGCGGCCGGGGGTCGTCCCTTTTCGCCCATGAGAAGCGGCTCGCCCACGAGAAACGGCTCACTCACGAGGAGCGGCCTCCAGCGCTCGGTCAGCTGGAGGAGGTCGTGGCTGAGGTGGCGGTGGATCCGGCTCATGTCCTCCAGCCGGGCGCCGCCGGGTGTGGCCGGTCCGAGGACGCCTACTCCCCGCTCCGCGAGGTCGGCCAGCTCGGCGCTCACCCTGGCGCTGGCCAGCAACGCCCGATACCAGGCCCCGTTGTCGCAGACGTAGCGCTCGCGCCGCCGCCGCGGGTCACGCTCGCGCCGGATCAGCTCCTGCTCCTCCAGATAGCCGACGGCCTTGGAGATCGAGGCCGGGCTGACCCGCAGCCGCTGGACCAGCTCGGCCGAGGTGAGACTGCCGCTGTCGCTCGTGTACAGGCAGGCCAGCACCCCGGCCATCATCCGCGGCAGCCCGGTGGTGGCGAGCAGCGCGGTGAGGCCGCGCAGGAGCTCGTCCACCGCTTCGGGGTCGCGCCCGTGCGCCGCGGCCGGGACTCGCGCAGGCCGCGCGGGGACACCCGGCTTGCGCCGCCGGGCGCGCCGCTCGGTGGCCAGGTGGGCCCGGTCGGGCTGGTAGCCGGAGGGGCCGCCGTTGCGGGCGATCTCGCGGGTGACGGTCGAGGTGGGCCGCCGCAGGCTTCGGGCGATCTCGGAGTAGCTGAGCCCCTCGGCCAGCCCGGCCGCGATGCGCCTGCGTTCCGGCTGGGTGAGCCTGCCGCCAGGCATGCGCGCCGCCTCCTTCCCTCGTACGGGTGGTGGGACGCCGTCAGTATGCATTCACCGCCATCTCATTGCAACACATCTTTGCGTTAACCGACAACCTCATTGCAAGAATTATCTACTGCATGAGCTGCCTATACGCGCTTTACGGATGCCATCGAACATTGAAGCGGCGAGAAACGCAATGTAGCTTTCACGTGTTCGGGAAAATGATCGGCGATCGCAGGGAGCTGCTTGTCATGGCCACCACCTTCCCCCGTCCCACCGTCCAGCAGGCGCTCGACCGAGCCGTGACCGAGCGCCGCCTGCCCGGCATCCTCGCGATCGTCCGCGACGGCGAGGACGCCCGGTTCGGCACCGCCGGCGTCGCCGACACCGGCACCGGCGAGCGGCGCCGGCCCGAGGAACGCTTCCGCGTCGGCAGCATCACCAAGACCTTCACGGCCACGGTCGTGCTGCAACTGGCCGCCGAGGACAAGCTGAGCCTCGACGACACGGTCGACGCCTGGCTGCCCGGCCTGGTGAGCGGCAACGGGCACGACGGCCGCGCCATCACCGTCAGGCAACTGCTCAACATGACGAGCGGCATCAGCAACTACTCCCTCGACCCGGACATGCTGCGCCGCTACTACGGCCCGGCCTTCCTCAAGCACCGCTACGACCACCACACCCCCGAGCAACTGGTGCGGACCGCCATGTCCCACGCTCCCGACTTCGCGCCCGGCCAGGGCTGGACCTACACCAACACCGGCTACGTCCTCGCCGGCATGATCATCGAGCGGGTGACCGGCGAGACGTTCGCCGAGCAGGTCTCGCGCCGCGTCGTCCGCCCCCTCGGCCTGACCGGGACGTACGTGCCCGGCGACGAGGTGGGGATCCACGGCCCGCACGCCCGCCACTACTCCACGAACTACGCTCCCGACGCCGACGCCGAGGTACACGACGTCACCGACATGAACGTCTCCGTCGGCTGGGCCGCCGGTGGCATGGTGTCCCACGCCGCCGACCTCGACCGCTTCTTCACCGCCCTGCTCAAGGGCGAGCTCCTGCCGCGGGCGCAGCACGAGGAGATGTTCGCCGCCGAGCCCACCCCCGAGGGCAAGTGGATCCCCGGCACGCCCGCCTACGGCCTCGGCATGTCCTCGCTGCGGCTGCCCGGCGGCCGGACGGTCTGGGGCATGGGCGGCGCCATCAACGGCTCGTTCTCCTTCGCGTACGGCACGCGCGACGGGGAGCGCATGGTCGTCCAGAACGTCAACGGCGACTGGAACGATCCGATCAGCCTGTTCATGGGGGTGCTGGAGGCCGAGTTCGGCCCTGCCGACTGAGCCACGCTCACAGCTCGGAACCCTGGTGGACACGCCTCCAGAGAGCCCCGCGCCGGACACTTCACCTGCTGAAGCAGCACAGTGGAGAGGTGCGGAGCTTGGCCCTCGGCCCCGGCGGCGACGTGCTGCCGAGCACGGGCAAGGGAAGACAGGACGCCGGTTCGACAAATGGCGCCTCACGCCTGGAAGGGCGCTGTCGGTTCGGCCACGCCGACGCCGGGCTCCTGTCGCACATGCGGGCGGCGGGCGCGGACGGTGTGGACGGTGCGGGCGACGATGACGGCGGTGGCGGCCAGCGCGGCGGTGGCGGCCCAGACGTAGAGCGCGAACCAGACGTACGTGATCATCTCCATCGTGCCGACCCTGTTCATCAGGAGGCCGATCAGGTCCGCGAGGCCGGCGAAGAGGGCGATCGGCAGCACGTACGGGACCAGGCGGGCGATCAGCCGCCACACGGGGCGACCCGCGCGGCGGCGGGCCCAGCGGCGGGCGCGCAGCACTCCGAGGACGCCCAGTCCGAGGTTGAGCAGGGACAGACCGGCGAGCCAGGGGTCGGCGGACATGGTGAAGGGTGCCGCGCCGGCGTCGGGGCGGCCTTCGATGATGTCGATCAGGCCGTCGGTGATGAGGAGCGCGTCGTCGCCGGAGATCATCCCGGTGTCGGTGACGACGGCGATGCCGTACCCGCTCTGGGGCAGCAGGGTCTGGGCGGAGTTGTGGGTGAGCAGCCAGCCGGTGTGCTGGAGCTCGGGCGCTCCGCCGGCGGTCTTCCCGGCCTGCCAGCCCATGCCGTACGTGCTGCCGCCCACGCCGGACGGGGTCTGGGCGGTCTTCACGGTTCGCTCGGGAAAGGCGCGGCTGGAGCCGTTCTGCGCGATGAGCCACTTCGCCAGGTCGGCGGCGGTGCTGACGACGCCGGCGCTGCCGTTGACGAACCACTTCGGGTGTCCGCGCTCCAGCACCCGGCCGTACGCGCGGATGTAGCCGGCGGCCCCGCCGGGGTGGTCGCGGGTGGTGTTCACGGTGGTGGTGGACGTCATCCCGAGCGGGCGGAACACGCTGGCGGCCAGGTAGTCGCCGAACGGCATCCCGGTCACCACTTCGGTCAGCCGGGCCGCGACGGCGTAGTTGGGGTTGTGGTAGGCCATCTTGGTGCCCGGGTCGGTGGCGAGCGGGGCGGTCCGCAGCATCGCGACGGCGTCCTTGAGGGTGTCCGGCGCGGGGAGGGTCAGCTCGGGGAAGGTCCGGTCGCTCATGCCCGAGGTCTGCTGGAGGAGCTGCCGCACCGTGATCTTCCCGGCGCGGGGGTCGGCCATGGTGAACTCCGGCAGGTAGCTCCGGACGGGCTCGTCCAGGCTGATCTTGTGCTGGTCGGCGAGTCGCAGCACCGCCAGGGCGGTGAACGACTTGGAGAGCGAGGCGAGCGGCATCGGGGTGTCCTTGGTGATCGCCTGGCCGTCGGCCGTGTGGCCGTAGCCCGCGACTTGGACGACCTGATCGCCCTTGGTGACCGCGACCAGCGCGCCGGGCAGGCCGGTCCGCTGGGCGTAGTCTCGCATGTAGGCGTCGATGGTGGCGGCGGTCAGCTCGCCGGCCTTCGGCGCGTTCGACCCATGGGGTGTCTTCGGGGAGGCGGTCGCGGCTGTCGCGCCTGTCAGCAGCAACGCCCCTGTCAGAACGGCGATGGCGGCGCTCTTTCCGGTCTTCATCATGGTTCCTCAAGCTGTTCGTTCGTCGGCGTACGAACGCTAGAAGCCGGTGAGGCGGCCGGGCAGCGCCCGATCGGCAGGCTCTGACCATGACTTTCGTCAGGTATCGGGCGCTCTCGGTGTTCTGCGCCATCGTCCCGTGAGGCGAGTCCGGTGTGGACGTCAGGACTGACGCGGCCCCGCCAGGAGCTCGCCGGCCTGGACGACCGCGAACTCCACCTGGCTCTGGCCCTCCTCCCAGTTGGCGATCAGCCTGCAACCCTCGTCGGCGAGCAGGTCGCCGCCCGACCGCTCGGTTCGCAGGTACATCAGCCCCTCCTCGCCTTCGGTGCAGAAGTAGCTCAGGTGGGCGAACAGCTCGGGCGGCGTGAGGTCGGCCAGCGCCTCCCGCCACTCCTCGGCCGCCTCCGCCTCAAGGGGAAGGAGGCTTTCGGGGCCCGTGCCGAGCGCGGTGGCGACCCGCATCGCGTCGAAGAGGGTGCCGTCCGAGACGAGCCGCGGGTAGCAGGCGGTCCAGGTGTCGCGCAGATCGGACGCGGTGAGGTCGTACCGTGCCAGCAGGGGAACCAGGTCGCCGCCCAGGACGAGCCGGCCCGAGAAGCACGCCGCCGCGAGATCCGCCTCGAACGCCGGCGGCAGCCCGGCCTTGTCGAACTCGAAGACCGACCGGCTCGCGTCGAACGCCGGCAACGGATCGTCCAGGTCGAAGACCGGGTAGTCCCAGACGACCGGCTCGGCGCCGCCGAGGGCGGCCGCGTTCACCCAGGCGGTGTCCCGCGTGAAGCCGAGCTCGTTGATGAGGTCGCCGCCGAAGAACGTCGCGTAGACGGCGTCGGCGTCGAAACTCGTCAGCGGGCGGCCGAGCAGGATCTCGAAGGCGCCGGTCAGCTGCGCTCGCCACGAGCCCGAGATGTTCGAAGAAGCGGAGTTCATGCCCGGGACCATATAGGCCGGCTCCGTCATTCCGGGCCGGGTCGCGCCAGGTGGGCCGGGCCGGAGACGGGTCTGGTCGGGCCAGGTCGGGTCGGGTCGGTCGCGAGCAGGTCGGCACGTCGGCCACCCAGAATGGCGCCGCGCAGAGGCGAGTGCAGCCTCACTAGCCGGTCTTGGTCACGGTGCCGGTCTTGGCGTCGACCTTGACCCCGTGCCACGCCCCGTCCGAGGTGATGACATCGGCGTCCCAGACGAGGAGGTTGTCGCCGTACCTGTCCAAGCTCATGTGGAGGATCTTGCCTTGCGGCACCGCGGTCGACACCTTCTCCGCCGCGTCCTTGAAGGTGAGCTCGGCGTCCTTGACGATGCCCATGACCCTGGCCTTCTCCCCTTCGCCGGTGTCCTTGACCCTGACCGCCGAGACCTTGCCCGACGTGTCCACCTCCAGCAGCCGCTCTGTGCCGTCGGATGCGGCCAGCTGCACCTCCCAGATCCGGCCGCCGTTCTCTGACTGGATCGAGAGGACCTTGGAGCCCTCGACGGCGTTCATGGCGGCGGCGCTCGCCCTCTCGCCGGCCGTATCACCGGACTGCTGACCGGAGTCGCCGCTGGGCTCGGCGAGCGGCGCCGACGATGACATGAGGCCGGCCACAGCGTCTCCCGCGGGCGGCGCCTCGACAGCACTGGGCTGAATCCGAGCTTCCCCACAGGCCGCGGCCGCGAGCAGGGCCGAGCCGGCGAAAATGGTGCCGATGATGGTCTTTGTCCGTCTTCTGCCATTCATACCGATGACGCTGCCCGGCACTCACTAAAGGCACGCCCGGAACTCGGGCAACAGGATTCCGCTGGACCGGGCCATGCAACGTCAAAGGCCCTCCCGGATCGTCCGAGAGGGCCTTTGCGCTGGAGCCGCCTTGGGGATTCGAACCCCAGACCCCTTCATTACGAGTGAAGTGCTCTGGCCGACTGAGCTAAGGCGGCGTGCCGTGCGGCGTGACCGAGTCTACAGGAGCCCAAGGGGTTCTCGCTCCCGCCCGCCCCCGATCTTCCCGCGCTACGGGCAGGTGGCGCCGTTCTTCGGCGGGGCGCCGGTGACGAGGTAGCGGTCCACGGCCGTGTCCACGCAGGTGTCGCCGCTGTTGTAGGCCGTGTGCCCGTCGCCGTCGTACGTCAGCAGGACCCCCGACTCCAGTTCGCCGGCGAGGGAGCGGGCCCAGGCGTACGGGGTCGCCGGGTCGCGGGTCGTGCCGACGACGAGGATCGGGGGTGCGCCTTTCGCCGTGAGCGGGTGGTTCTGGAAGGTGGGGCGGGCCGGCCAGTAGGCGCACGGCAGGGAGCTCCAGGCGATGTACGGGCCGAAGCGGGGCGCCGTGCGGGACAGGTCGGCGGCGGCCCGCTCGTACGCGGCGACGTCCTTCGGGTAGACGCCGTCGACGCAGTTGACGGCCATGTTGGCCTCGGTCTGGTTCGAGTAGCCGTCGAATGCGCGGTCCACGAGCGTGTCGGCGTTGTGCAGCAGCATCGTGCCGTCGCCCTTGAACGCCTGGGTCAGCGCCTCGGTGAGCATCGGCCAGCCGCCGCGGTCGTAGAGCGGGGTCAGCGCGCCGAGCAGGGCCAGCGGCTCGGTGACCACGCGGTCCCCCGCGTCTCCTCCGGCTCCGGCGGGCAGGGGGTGCCGGTCCGTACGGCGCAGCAGCTCCGTGAGCTCCTCCAGGGCGCCGTCGGCGTCGCGGCTGCGGAACGGGCAGTCGCCGCGGGCGAGGCAGTCGTCCACGTACGCCCGGAACGCCACCTCGAACCCGGCCGCCTGGTCCGCGTTGAACCGGAACCTCGACAGCGCCGGGTCGACGGCCCCGTCGAGCACGAGCGCCCGCGTACGCCCCGGGAACAGGTCGGCGTAGACCGCCCCCAGGAAGGTGCCGTAGGACTTGCCGAGATAGGTCAGCTTCCGGTCGCCCAGCGCCTCGCGCAGCGCGTCCATGTCGCGGGCCGCGTCGACCGTTCCCACGTGCCGCAGCAGCTTGCCCGCGTGCGCCGCGCAGCCCTGGGCGAACTCGCGTGACCCGCGCTCCAGCGCCGCCCGCTCGGCCGCGTCGTCCGGGGTGGCGTCCAGCGCCAGGAACGCGTCGAGGCGCCGGTCGTCCAGGCAGTCGACCGGCGCGGACTCCCCCACGCCGCGCGGGTCGAATCCGACGATGTCGAACCGCGCCCGCACGCCAGGGCTCACCACCGCCTGCGCCGCCCGCGCGTACGCCACGCCGGAGCCGCCGGGACCGCCCGGGTTGAGGAGGAGTGACCCGATACGGTCGCCGGTGGCGGGCAGCCGGATGACGCTGATCCGGATCCGCTCGCCGTCCGGGACGTCGTGGTCGAGCGGCACCGCCAGCTTCGCGCACTGGAACCCGTCCCCGCAGTCCGTCCAGGCCAGAGCCCCGGTCGCGGACAGCGGCCGCTCGTCGCGGACGCAGCCGGCGGCCAGCAGCGCGACCGCGACGAGGACGGTCAGGGCACGGAACCACATGGGTGGGGATCCTACGCCCCGTCACCCGGCCTCCCGCGGCGCCGCACGGTCGCCTGTGGACACCGACGGGCGCCTGTGGACAACGCCCCGCGGGCCCCTGTTGCCGCGGGGCTTGTCCTGGGCGCGGCCCGGATCGCCGGGAGGCGAGGCGGTCAGGAGGACGGGATGTCGCCGGGCTTGTCGACGACGCCGGAGGCCAGGACCCACAGGGCGCTCTTGTGGGAGTCGGTCACGGTCATCGCACCGAGGTAGTCGTAGTCCTCGGCGTCCAGGATCGTGTACATCTTGCCGGCCTCCCCGAGGTCCAGGACGACGCCGATGCCCTTGCGTCCCTGCGGTGTGGCCACGTTCTCCTCGATCGCGACGTTCGGGATCTTGGCCATCGCCCGGTACATCGCCGCCGCCTTGGCCGGTGGGATCACCGGCCCGGCCTCCAGGTACCACTGGATGGCCCCGTACGCCTTCACGTCCTCCTCGGTGCCCGCCGGGCACCCCGGCGGGCAGAACGAGAGGGCGGCACGACTCTGCTTGAGGCCGCGCAGGTGCGCCAGCAGCGCGTCCGGGTCGTCGGGGAACGCGTCGAGCTCCTGCTGCGTCTTCAGCGGGTACGTCGGCCCCTTCTCGTGGCCCATCTTGATCTTGCCGCCGTTCTCACGCAGGGCGTCCTGGGTCCCGTCCATCCGCATCCACATCTCGAACGTGGGCCCCGGCGTGTCGGGCTGGCTTACCTTCTGGTACGTCCACTGGTCCGGCCGGACCTCCTGCATCTTGGACTTCTCGGCCACGAGCGCGATGTTCTCCAGCACGGCGGCGGCGCTCGGCTGCTGCGAGCGGGCCAGGGGCGCGGACGCCTGGATCCGCTGGGACGGCACGGCGCCGGTCCGGTCCGGCCCCGTCACGGCCGTGGTCACGACGCCGGCGACCAGGGCCGTGCCGAGCGCGCCGGCCAGAGCGATCCCCCAGCGCGCGCGGGGCCTCGACAGCCTGGCACGGGCCGGGGCGGGAGCGTCCGATCCGGTCCGGATCTCGGCGAGCAGCCGGTTCTCCTCGGCCCGCAGCTCGGTCTGCGGCGGCACCTCGTCGCGCAGGCGGTTGAGCAGGGACATCTCGTTCATGAACGGAACTCCTCGGTCACAGCGGTCGGGTCGATGTCGCCGAGAGCCCGGCGCAGCTTCTTACGGGCCCGGTTCACCCGGGAACGCACGGTTCCCACGGCCACACCGAGCGACAGGGCGGCCTGCTCGTAGGTCAGCTCACCCCACGTGACCAGCAGCAACGCGTCCCGGTGTCCGGTCGGCAGGCCCGCGAGGGCCGCGGCCAGCCGGCCGCGCGCCCCGCCGGCCGCGACCCGCTGGTCGATCCGGTCGGTGAACGGCTCCGTGACGGGGTCCACGCCCGTCCGGCTCAGCACCTTGTACTGGCCGATCTCGTGACGGCGGTGCCGGCCGATCAGGTTCGTCGCGATGCCGTACAGCCACGGCCGGGCGTCGGCGCGGGTCAGGTCGTAGCTCGCGCGCTGCTGGAACGCGGCCACGAACGTCTCCGCCACGACGTCCTCGGCCGCCTCCAGGCCCAGCCGGCGGACGACGTACCGCTTGATCGCGGGGGCGTGGCGGGTGAAGAGGGCGGCGAAGTGCTCGGGGTCGTGCCGGGATCGCGCGATCACGGAGGCGTCGTCGGACGGCTCCGGCTCCAGTATCGGGATCACCGCGGCATCATGGGTCGATCCGGGCGCCCGGTCGGGCGTCAGCCGGCTCTGTTGTCGCATCTGGTTGCCTTTCGGTGTCGGCAATGACTCCTGTGATTGCCGTGGGACCGAGGCGTGGTTCCCAGTCGACGCCGATCTCTTCGAGAAGCCGGGCGGGGGCGCCCGCCGTCCAGCGATCAGGTGCCCGTGGCCTCAGGGCTTGGCGGGCGGCACCGTCCTGGCCCATTCGGCCCAGCCGGCCAGGGCCTCGTACATGCGGACGCCGGCCTCGATGGCCACGCGCATCGACTGCGTCCGCGGGCTGTGGCCGAATTCGCCGCGGTCCTTCCGCTCGGCGTAGGACTGGTAGCGCCGGGCCATCGAGGCGAAGAACTCCTGCTCCCGGACCAGGTGATCGCTGAGCTGCTCGGGTGTCATCAGCCAGAAGAAGAACGAGCGCAGCAGCGGTTCCAGCCGCATGGTGTGGTCGACCTCGTCCTCGGCCAGCCAGGTCCGGACGGCCGCCAGCCCGTCCTCGGTGATCCGGTAGGCCTTGCGCCCCCGCGGCCCGTAGCTGTCCACCTCGATGAGGCCGTCCGCGGTCAACCGGCCCAGCTCGGCGTAGATCTTGGGGTGCTGCGCGGGCCACACCGGGCCGAGCACCTCCTCGAACCGCCTGGTCAGGTCGTAGCCGCTGGCGGGCCCCTCCGCGAGCAACCCGAGCAGCCCGTATCGCAGCGACATCCGCCGCCTCCCTTCCTCGTGGACATATTGACATGTCCCACAGGCCAGGTGCATGCTCCTCATGTTCCTAAGTACATGTCCCCTAGAACACGTGAGGGATCCACCATGAGATCTGTTCTCATCACCGGGGCCAACGGCGGGGTCGGCCGGGCGCTGTCCGAACGGCTGGCCGCGCGGGGCTTCACCGTCCACGCCTGCGGCCGCGGCGCGGAGCTGGACATGGACGTCACCGACCCCGCCAGTGTGGAGCGCGTGGCCGAGCAGGTCGCGGCCGACGTGGCCGCCGACGGACTGCACGCCGTGATCAACAACGCCGGGGTCATCGTGCAGGGCCCCCTGGAGCTGGTCCCCGAGGCCGAGCTGCGCCGGCAGTTCGAGGTCAACGTGTACGGGCCGGCCAACGTCATGCGGGCCTTCCTGCCGCTGCTGCGCAAGGGCAAGGGCCGCATCGTCAACATCAGCGCCCCCACCGCCCGTACGGCGATCCCCTTCCTCGCCCCCATCTCCGCGAGCAAGGCGGCGCTCGAGTCGCTGTCCGACGCCGCCCGGATCGAGCTGGCGCCCTGGGACATCCCCGTGGTCCTCATCCAGCCGGGCGCGATGGCCACCCCCATCTTCGACAAGGCGGGCGCCGCCGCCAGGACCGCGCTCGCCCAGGCCCCCGCCGAACGCAGGACGCTGTACGGCAAGCAGCTCGAAGCCCTGGACAAGATGCTGGCCGGTCAACGGCTCAGCCCGGTCACCGCGGTCGTCGACGCCATCGTGCGCGCGGTCGAAGCCAGGCGGCCACGCCCCCGCTACGTGGTGGGCGCCGACGCCCGTGCGCTGGTCCTGCTGTCGCGCCTGCCCACCCGGCTCCGCGACAGGCTGCTGACCAGGACCCTGGGGCTGGCATGAAGCGCGTCGTGCTGACCGGGCCCCTGGGGCTGGCATGAAGCGCGTCGTGCTGACCGGGGCCACCTCCGGCATCGGCCGCGAGGTCGCCGTCCAACTGGCCGCCCAGGGACATCACCTGATCCTGTCCGGGCGCGACGGGCGCCGCGGCGAGGAGCTCGCGCGCACGCTGGACAACGCCAGGTTCGTCCAGGCCGACCTGTCCACCCGCGACGGGATCGGCAAACTCGCCGCCTCGGTGGACGCGGTCGACGTGCTCGTCAACAACGCCGGGATCATGGCGCCGCAGCGGCAGGCCACGTCCGAGGGCGTCGAGCTGAACTTCGCCGTGCACCACCTGGCTCCCTACTCCCTGACAGCCGCGCTGGCGGTCGAGAACCTCAGAGTCGTCAACGTCAACTCCGAGGGGCATCGCGCGCCCATGATGGGCTCGGGGCCCGTCGAGCTCGACTTCGACGACCTGCAGAGCGAGCGGTCCTACGATCCGTTCCTCGCCTACAGCCGGTCCAAGCTGGCGAACCTGCTCTTCACGTACGAACTGCAACGGCGCAGGCCCGACATGACCGTCGTCGCCCTGCACCCCGGCCTGGTGAAGACCAATCTGGGCCGCCAGTTCCCGCGCCTGCGGGTCGCCCTGGTCACCGCCATGGGGCTGTCCGCCCGGCGCGGCGCCGAACCGGTGACCGCCCTGGCCGTCGACGCGGACGTGCGAGCGGGCCAGTACTACAACCGGCACGAACCGGTCAGGTCCTCGGCGGCCTCGTACGACACGGCCACGGCACGGCGGCTGTGGGAGGTGACCGAACGGCTGCGCGGCCCCTTCGCCGACCTCTAGAGCCTGTCCCGCGCGACCTCCCTCCTCAGCGCCTCGTACGCGCCGTCTCTTGTACGCCGTGCCCCGAATATGCGTCGCACGTCCAGGCCGCCTCCGTGCAGACTGCTCCCTGAGGTCCAGCACTGACAGGGGTGGTCGGCATGGGTACGAGGTTGCGGACGTTGTCCACAGGCGGCCGTGAGTTCGTGTGGACGGCCGACATCCGGCACGTGTCCGGCTCCGGGGACTGCCACCGATGCGTCCGGCTGCGGGTGTGGGGCTCCGGGAAGAACGGCCGTGCCCTGCAGGCCGACCTGCTGTCCAACGGCCTCGCCCCGTGGGGGTGCGCGACCGACAACTCCTACCCGCTTCCGTCCGACGTGCGCGCGGTCATCGAACGCGGCCTGGCGGCCGGCTGGGACCCGGACGCCCGGGGCGGGACGTTCCTGCTGACCGAGCGCGAGCACGCGCCGGACTGGGAACTGCCCGGCTTCCTGCTGACCGACCGCCTCCAGGACCCCGAAGCGCCGGACCCGACCGAACGCGTGGTGCGAGCTTCGAACAGCGGAGAGGCGACGCGCAGGAGGAGTGACGGGCGTCCCCCACCGTGAGACGGCATCGGGGTGGGGACCGAGCGTCCGGCCCGGCCCGGTCTCGCGTCCTGGGGAAGGAGCGTCAACATCCAGCCGGTGTCGCGGGTCGGGAACAAGCGTCAGCATCCAGCCCGGCGGCGCGGTTCGGGAAACGGCCTCAGGTCGTCGTCATGCCTCCGGTTGTCGAGGTGCGCCGGGCGACGCGTCGGAGCCGTACATCTTGTCGTGCTGCTGGCGAGGCGAGCAGACCGACGCCGACGGGCAGGCGCAGCGGCGGCCGCCGTCGTCCAGCCTGACCGTCACCGTGTCGGACGGGACGTTGTGGCCCACCACGCTTCCCTCACCCTGCGGGGTGCTGACGCGGCTGCCGACCCGGGGCATCCGGTAGCGGGTCTCCATGTACAGCGGGTGCTCGTACTTCAGGCAGCACATCAACCGGCCGCAGGCCCCCGCGATGCGCAGCGGGTTGACCGGGAGGTCCTGGTCCTTGGCCATGCGCACCGACACCGGCTCGAAGTCCTTCAGGAACGTGGCGCAGCACAGGTCGCGGCCGCAGGGACCGATGCCGCCCTGCAACCGGGCCTCGTCGCGCGGGCCGATCTGCCGCAGCTCCACCCTGGCCCGCAGGTTGCGGGCCAGGTCACGGACGAGAGCGCGGAAGTCGACGCGGTGCGGGGCCGAGAAGTAGACGGTGAAGACGTTGTCGGCGTCAAGGTAGTCGACGCCCACCACCTTCATCGGCAACGCGTGCCGCTTGATCAGCCGCTTGGCCACGCTGCGCGCCTCGGCACGCCGGCGTTTGTTGGTCTCGTCGCGGCTGAGCTGCTCCTCCTCCGCGAGGCCCGCGCACACCGGCAGCCCGTCGATGTCCTCGCTCACGTACTGCGGCGCCCACACGCACTCGGCCACCTCGGGACCCGCGTCGGTGGGCACCAGCACCTTGTCGCCCACCTTGGGGCTGTGCGGGCCCGGGTCGAGGTAGTAGAGCCTCCCGTAGCGTGTGAAGCTCACGGCCATGATCATGCCCATGGGCTACGGCTCGCCTCCTGTCGGCCTCGGGGGTCTTACGGCCTTCGGTTGCCACCCTACGTGCGCGAGCCCGCTCGTGGTGAGGGGTGTCAGTTGCAGACGTCCGTGAACGTCCGCGAAATGCCGTGGTCCGCCATGAGCCTGAATAGGGCGAGGGAGCACTTCTGCTCGACCACCTGTGAGACACCCGGCCGTGTCCGCAAGGTGGCGGCCACCTTGGCGGAATCGGTCCCGGCTTTCAGGCGGACGCGGAACGACAAGGGCATGTCCGTGACCTTCACGGCGGTGAGAAGGGTCTTGTTGCCGGCGTACGCCTTCTTGAATCTCTTGTACGCCTGCTGCTGATCTTCGAAGGTGACCTTCTGGACCCCGGGCATCGCCTTGATCTCGCGCTCCAGCGCGTCCGTGTCCTCGGCGGTGATGCCCTTGCCGCGCTTCGAGGTCTTACGGCTCGCCTCGTAGCTCTCGCAGGAGGGCAGGTCGGACGAGCCAACGCAAAGGAACACCGAGATGTCCACTTTGTTGGGGACGGCCGCGGCGGCGTCCGTCATGGTCCGATCGGAGACCATCGCCACGCCGGGCAGAGTCTTGGCCGCAGCGGACACCGGCTCCGGCCGCGCGCCCGGTTCGAGGGTGATCCGGTAGGACGCCGGCACGTCGTCCGCCTTCACCCGGGCGACGATGTCCGGTCGGTCGGCGACCGCCTTGCGGAAGCGCTCATAGGCGGTCCTGCGGTCCTCGAAGAAGACCTTGGCGACCCCGGGCAGCCGGCCCAGCGACTCGGCCAGGGCCTTGGTCTGCTGCTCGGTGGCGGCGCGCCCCTGGCATGCCTGCTTGCCCTCCTCCAGCCCCGTGCACAGGAACACCGACACATCTGCCGGGTCAGGAGCCTGCGCCCGGGCCGACGCCACGCTCACCTCTTCCCCGGCGCCCGAGACCGTGAAGCCCACGACCGTCGCCGCCCCCGCGACCACGACCGCCGCTGCCCCGACCAGTCCGAGCCTCATGTTCACGCCGAACCGTCGTCGATCCGGCACCATCAGCGGCCGCAGCGTGCCGACCTCCACCGTGGCCCCCGCCTCGCCGAGCGCCTCGCGCAGACGGTCTTCCACAGGGCTGTTCACAATGCCTCCCCAAGTGCTCGGCCGAGGGCCGCGAGCCCTCGTGCGATGGTGGATCTCGCCGTGCCGCCGCTGATCCCCATGGTGTCGGCGATCTCCTGGTCGGTGAGGTCGAGGTAGTAGCGCAACGTCAGCGCCTCGCGCTGCCTGGGCGGCAGCGCGCTCAGGGCGACGAGCACCTGGCGACGCTCCTCCCCCACCAGCGCGGCGCTCTCCGCCGACCAGACAGGCGGTTCGTACGGCACGGCACGCCGGAACACGGTGGCACGCCTGCGCAGCACCGAACGACACCCGTTGAGCACCGCCGACCTGACGTAGACCAGCGCCTTGTCGGGGTCGCGCAGCCGGGACCGCCCGGCATGGGTGCGCGCGAAGGCGTCCTGGACGACGTCTTCGGCGGTCGCCCGGTCACCGACCATGATCAGTGCCAGGCGCACGAGACCGACGTGATGCTCGGCGAAGATCGTCGCCACATCCACGCGATCCCGGGTCAGGGCCTCCCGATGGGAGAGCAGTTCGACTTCCACATCACAGAGACGCACGGGGATCCAGTTTGCTGCTCGGCTCCGCGATCCAGACGAGAGTTCTCGCCTGGGGGCCATCTTTGGAGTGGCAGAGAGCGGCATCGGCTACCGAAGAAGACGGCCGGCAACGCGCTCGTCACGGCGCCCAGCCCGTGAGCCTTCACGACCGGCCGTGACAGATGGCCACCGACGACGGCCTGTGGGGCAACTCGGCTGTGCCGTAACCCCGAGAACAAGGAACAGCGCCCGCACGGCCGGCAAGCCGGGGCGACAGGGACGGCCGTAACCCCGAAACGCCCGACCGGCCATGACAGAGCGGGCCAGACCGTGAGAACTACGCTCCGCGCAAAGACAGCATCATCGCCTCGACGGCGATCTGCGGGTTGACGCTGGCTTCGAGGCGTTCGCGGCAGCGCATGATCGCGTCGATGCGCCGCAGTGTCTCCTCCGGCGTGGACTCCCGCGCCATGCGGTCCAGGTCGAAGCGGATGTCGTCGTTGGCCAGCTCCACCGCCGCACCGAACTGCATCGCCAGCACGTCGCGGTAGAACGAGACCAGCTCCAGCAGCGCCGCGTCCAGCGAGTCGCGCTTGATGCGCGTGGCCCGCGACTTCTGCCGGTCCTCCAGCTCCTTCAGCGCCCCGGCGCCGCCCCGCACCAGCCCCCGGTTGAGCCCCTTGCCCGACGACCCCTCCCCGTACAGGCGGCGCAGCTCGGACGTCTCCGCCTCGTTGAGCGTCGCCGTGGCCGCCGCGGCCTCCTCCTCCGCGGTCTTCACCAGGCGCTCCGCCGCCGCCACGCACTCCCCCACGCCCGTGAGCGAGCGGGGGATGCCGAGGACGGCCTCGCGCCGCCCCCTGACGCTCTCGTCCAGGGCGAGGGCGCGGGCGCGGCTGATGTGGCCCTGGGCGGCGCGGGCCGCGAACCGGGCCGTCTCCCACGGCACGCTGTCACGCGTCGCCAGCACGTGCGCGACCGCCTCGGTGCCGGGCGTGGTCAGCGTGATGACGCGGCAGCGCGACCGGATGGTGATCATCATGTCGTCGGGCGCCGGGGCGCACAGCAGCCACACCGTACGCGGCGGCGGCTCCTCGATGGCCTTGAGCAGGGCGTTCGCCGCCGACTCGGTGGCCCGGTCGGCGTCCTCGAACAGGATCACCCGCCATCTGCCCTGCGTGGGCGCGCCGGCGGCGCGCAGGATCAGCTCCCTGGTCTGCTTCACGCTGTACGACAGGCCGGCGGGGCGCACCGACTCCAGGTCGGGATGGGAGCCGATCAGCACCTGGTGGCACTGGTCGCAGTGGCCACAGCCGCCGTCGGGGCAGAGCAGCGCGGCGGCGAACGCACGCGCCGCGTCCTCCCTGCCGGAGCCGGGCGGGCCGGTGAACAGCCACGCGTGCGTCATGCCGGCGCCGCGCCCGCCCTCGACCACCTCGCGCGCGGCCGCGGCGGCCCGCGACAGGACGGAGACGGCCTGGTCCTGCCCGACGAGATCGGCGAAAACTGTCACGGACAAAGGCTAGTCGCGGATGGCCGGCATCGTGCCCGTGGCGTCCTCGGCCTCCTGGGGCACCGGGTCGGGCAGGATCTCGTGGACGCGGTCCTGGATGGCGCGGGTGATCTCCTCCGGCGTGAGCGTGCCGTCGACCACCAGGTAGCGCTCGGGGCTCGCGGCGGCCAGCGCGCGGAACTCCTTGCGCACCCGCTCGTGGAACTCCAGCGGCTCCGACTCGATCCGGTCGGCCGCGCCGCCCAGCCGGGTCAGCCCGATCGAGGGCGGCGTGTCGATGAGCACGGTCAGGTCCGGCAGCAGGCCGCCCGTGGCCCAGGAGTTGACCCTGGCCACGTCCTCGGAGTCGAGCGCCCGCCCCGCGCCCTGGTAGGCCAGCGACGAGTCGACGTAGCGGTCGCAGACCACGATCGCGCCCCGCCGCAGCGCCGGCCGGATGACCTTCTCCACGTGCTCGGACCGGTCGGCCGCGTACATCAGCGCCTCGGCGCGCGGCGACAGGCCACGCTCGGCCGCGTCGAGCAGGATGGCGCGCAGCCGCATGCCGGTCTTGGTGGAGCCGGGCTCGCGGGTCTGCACGACGTCGTAGCCCTGGTCGCGCAGCCAGATCGCGATCATGCGGGACTGGGTCGTCTTGCCCGAGCCCTCGCCTCCCTCGAACGCGATGAACAGGCCAGGCATGTCCTCGCCCCCCTCGGTCCTGAACCGCTCGCCGCGCACCGCCGCGATCAGGTCGTCGGACAGCGGCACGCCCTTGCGGTCGTCCATGTGGCGCAGCGCGAGGAAGCCGACGACCACGGCCAGTGCCCCGCCCAGCAGCAGCACCAGGTTGGACCCGTCGAAGCGGTAGGAGAGCTCCCCCGCGTCGAACCGGTGCTCACCGAACAGGGCCGCCAGCGGGTTGGCCACGGCGACCACGAGCAGCAGCGTCACCCGTGCCGTGGACTGCAGGAACGAGAACGTGCGGCCGCGCATCGCGTCCTGGACCTCAAGGCCGATCAGCGTGTAGCCGATGATCCACGCGATGCCCGCGCACGCCCCCAGCACCACGGTCAGCATGACCACGATCGCGAGGTTGTGGATCAGCGCGATCGCGACCAGCACCAGGCCCGCGACGGTGATGGCCAGGCCGAACAGCCGCCGCCTGGACAGCTCGCTCAGCAGCCGCAGCCCGAAGAACATGCCCAGCGCCATGCCGACGAAGACCGCGCCGAACACCACGCCGTAGGCCGCGTCGCCGCCGCCGAGCGCGATCACGTAGATCTTCGCCACGCCCACGACCGCGCCGCCCGCCGCGAACGCGCCGAGCATGCCGATGATCAGTCCGCGCACCAGCCGGTCGCCGCCGACGAACCGCCAGCCCTCGACGACCTGCTTGAGCACCGACGGGGTGGAGATCGCGCCGTCGCGCTTCGGGATGTCGCGCAGCGTGAAGATCAGGAACGCCGACGCGAGGTAGGCCAGGGCGTTGAGCGCCAGGGCCACGCTGGTCGGGTCGAGGCCGGACAGCGACGGCACGAGGCTGCGCAGGGTGTCGCCCGCCACCGACAGCGCCGCGAACAGCAGGGCCGCGACGGGCGCGCTGCCGTAGGTGACCAGGAGGTTGAGCCGGTTGGCCGCCTCGAGCTGGTCCTTGGGCACCAGGTTGGGGACGGTGGCGTCCTTGGCCGGCACCCAGAACAGGTTGACGCACTCCACGAGCAGCGTCGCGACGATGATCCACTGGTAGCTGCCGATGATCGGGATCGACAGCACCACGGCGAAGCGCGCCAGGTCGGAGACGAACATCGTCAGCCGCCGGTCGAACCGGTCGGCGAAGGCCCCGGCCAGCGGGCCGAGCAGCACGGCGGGCAGCATCTTGGCGATGAACACGCCGCCGACGGCCAGCGACTGGACGCGGTAGTCGTCGCCCCGGGTGAGATTGCCGGCCAATGCGGTCAGGGCCAGGATGTTGAGCCAGTCACCCAGGCTGCACACCGACATGGCCGTCCACAGCCGGCGGAACGGTGCGTTTGCCAGCACGTTGGTGGGTCGGCGTCGGCCAGGGACGGTCATGATGTCAGCGTATCCAGGTGCTCGCCGGGACTGGGAAGGCATGCGACGGACCGGGCACGCCCGGCTGTCCGCCGCCTGAGAGTATTACGTCGGCAGGCCGGCGCGCAGGTTTCACACCGCGAATGGGCCCCCGGGACGGCCTGGCTACGGCTCCGGCTCCGGCTCGCCGCGGGCGTGCCGGACCAGCGGCAGCCAGGCCGAGCGCACGGCGGCGGGCAGGGGCAGCTCGTCCCACAGCTCGACGAGCAGCACCCCGTCGACATGCGCCAGCAGATCATCGGGTCCGCCTGCCCCGAGCAGCGCGGCGTACGCCTCCCGCCGCTGCGCGCGGTCGGCCAGCTCGTACGTCCGCCCCCGCACCGTCACCGAGGCGAGCGCCCGTGCCGGCGGTAACCTCGGCAGCCGGCTCGGCACGTGGAACGGCCTGCCGTCGTCGGCGACGCCGCGCGTGAACTCGACCTTGGGCTCCAGGGCGAGCCGGAAGCCGGCGGCGTCGAGGATGCGCCCGGCCGTCTCCAGCGTCGGCGACTTGCGCCCGTGCTCGTACGCCGACAGCGTCGTGCGCGACGTGCCGCTGGCGCTGGCCAGGGCCGCCTGCTTCATGCTCGCGGCGTGCCTGGCCTGCTTGAACAGCCAGCCGCCGCGCTGCGCCCAGAACGTGACGTCGGGGACGCCGCCCCGCTCGTACATGCTCCCGGCCGGTGAAGACGTCATCGCCACCTCCCGCGTATCCCGTCGGATACTACGCCAGGCGGGCTCCGGTGACCAGGGGATCGCGGAAAGTCACGATCGCAGCTCCAGCAGCGTGATCTCCGGAGGCGCGCCGACCCGTACCGGCGGGCCCCAGAACCCGGCGCCCCGCGTCACGTACACCTGCACCCCGTCCACCGTCGCGAGCCCCGACACGACCGGCTGCTGCAACGGCACGAGCAGGTTGAACGGCGCGATCTGCCCGCCGTGCGTGTGGCCTGAGAGCTGGAGGTCCACCCCGTACCGGGCGGCGTCCGTGACCTGCACGGGCTGGTGGGCGAGCAGCACGGTGGACCGGCTCGTGTCGCGCCCGCCCAGGGCCTTGGCGAAGTCGGGGCCGTCGTCCATGGTGGCGCCGTTGACGTCGTTGACGCCGGCGAGGTCGAGCACGCCGCCCTGGTGGCGGATCTCGACCCGCTCGTTGCGCAGCGACCGCACGCCGAGCTGCCCCAGCTCCTCGATCCACTCGCCGGGGCCCTTGGACGTGTAGTACTCGTGGTTGCCCGTCACGAAGAACGCCCCGTACCGGGATTCCAGGTCGCGCAGCGGCCGGGCCAGCGGGCCCAGCTCGGCCACCGTGCCGTCGACCAGGTCGCCGACGATCGTCACCACGTCGGGCTTCAGGGAGTTGATCATGCGGACGATGCGCTCGGTGTGCGCGCGGCCCGTGAGCGGTCCGAGGTGGATGTCGCTCACCACGGCGAACCGCAGGCCGCTCAGCCGCTGGTCGAGGTGGGGCAGCGTGACCTTGACCGGCTCGATCACGGGATCGCCCAGCGCGGTGCGCACGCCGTACCCGACGGTGCCGATCGCGCTCACGCCCGCGACGGCGGCGGTGGCCCGCCCGAGGAACAGCCGCCGGCTCATCCCGGACGCCTCCGCAGCCGGAACGGAAGCCGCAGCCGGCCCGCGAACACCAGCCGCAGCCGGCCCGCGAACGGAAGCCGCACCCGCCCCCGGAACGGCATCCGCAGCCGCCTCCGGCCCCGGAACGACTGCCGCCGTACCGCCGTCACCGTCGGCCGGGACCGTCTCCAGGACCCGCGCCCTGGCCGTGGTCCGCCGTCCGCCCCGGCGCACGACCGCCCACGCGACCGCCCGCGGCACCTCCAGCACCAGCAGGAACACCAGCAGATAGAACATGATCGCCAGCCACAGGTACCCCGGCCAGGCCAGCCAGTGCCCCGCCTCCACCCGCGAGCCCACGAACGTGACCACGACCAGCGCCCCGAGCCCGGCCACCACCCAGGTCAGGGCACGCCGCAGCCGCCCCGGCCGGGTGGTGGAGCGCACCAGCCGGTGCCACAGGTACAGGTGGACGGCGCCGACCGCCGCGACCATCGTGAAGACGAAGCCCAAGACCACGCCGTCATGCTACGAGCCGCGACGCCCGGAGCGACGGCCCGCCCTGAGAGCCCTCTCAGCCAGAAGCCCCGGGCAACCCGCCCGGGGCCTCTCGACGGGAGACGCGGCTCAGGACTTGGCCGCGGGCTTCTTCGCCGCCGCCGTCTTGGCGGCCGTGCTCTTGGCGGCGGTGCTCTTCGCGGCGGTGCTCTTCGCGGTCGTGCTCTTGGCCGCGGCCGGCTTCTTGGCGGCGGGCTTGCGCGCCGCCGTCTTCTTCGGCGCGGGCGCCCGTTCGCGCCGCTCGGCCAGCAGCTCGGCGGCCCGGTCGATGGTGATGTCCTCGACGGTGTCGCCCTTGCGCAGCGACGCGTTGGTCTCGCCGTCGGTGACGTACGGCCCGAACCGCCCCTCCTTGACCACCACCGGCTTCTTGGAGTTGGGGTCCTCGCCCAGCTCGCGCAGCGGCGCCGCCGCGGCGGCCCGCCCCCTGCCCCGCTGCTTCGGCTGCGCGAACAGCTCCTTGGCCTGCTCGATCGTGACCGTGAGCAGGTCGTCCTCGGAGGTCAGCGACCGCGAGTCGGTGCCCTTCTTCAGGTACGGGCCGAACTTGCCGTTGTGGGCGACGACCTGCTCACCCTCCAGCTCGCCGACGACCCGCGGGATCGACAGCAGTCTGAGCGCGTCCTCCAGCGTCACCGTGTCGAGCGACATGGTCTTGAACAGCGAGCTGGTGCGCGGCTTGGGCGCGTCGGCCTTCTTGGTGCGCCGCTTCGGCGCCCCCTCCTCCTGCGCGACGGGCAGCACCTCCGTGACGTACGGGCCGAACCGGCCGTCCTTGGCCACGATCATGTGCCCGGTCGCCGGGTCGTGTCCCAGCTCCCGGTCGCCCGTCGGCCGCGAGAACAGCTCCTCGGCCTTGTCGGCGGTCAGCTCGTCGGGCGTCATGTCCTCGGGGACGTTGACGCGGGCGCCGTCGCGGTCGAGGTACGGGCCGTACCGGCCGACCCGGATCACGATGTCGGTGCCCCTGATCGGGAAGGAGCTGATCTCCTTGGCGTCGATGTCACCGAGGTCGGTGACCATCTCCTTCAGGCCCTCGTCGCCGTCCTGGCCGAAGTAGAAGCGCCGCAGCTCCGGCACCCGCTCGGCCCGGTCGTTGGCGATGTCGTCGAGGACCTTCTCCATCTCGGCGGTGAAGTCGTAGTCGACGAGGTTGCCGAAGTGCTGCTCCAGCAGGTTGACCACGGCGAACGCCAGGAACGACGGCACCAGCGCCGTGCCCTTCTTGAACACGTAGCCGCGGTCGAGGATCGTGCCGATGATCGAGGCGTACGTGGACGGTCGCCCGATCTCGCGGTCCTCCAGCTCCTTGACCAGCGACGCCTCGGTGTAGCGGGCCGGCGGCTTGGTCGAGTGGCCGGCCACGTCCAGCCGCGTCAGGCCGAGCGCGTCGCCCTCGGCCAGGTTGGGCAGCCGCTTCTCGGAGTCGTCGCGGTCGGTCGACGGGTCGTCGGCCCCCTCCACGTATGCCTTCAGGAAGCCGTAGAAGGTGATGGTCCGGCCCGAGGCGCTGAACTCGACGTCCTCGCCCGACGCCGACCGGCCGCCCACCTTCACCGAGATCGACTCACCGGCGGCGTCCTTCATCTGCGACGACACCGTGCGCTGCCAGATCAGCTCGTACAGCCGGAACATGTCGCCGGACAGCCCGGTCTCGCCCGGCGTGCGGAACTCCTCGCCCGAGGGGCGGATCGCCTCGTGCGCCTCCTGCGCGCTCTTGACCTTGCTGCTGTAGACGCGCGGCTTGTCGGGCACGTACGCCGCGCCGTACAGCTTGATCGCCTGCGAGCGGGCCGCGGCGATCGCGGTCTCCGACAGCGTGATGCTGTCGGTACGCATGTACGTGATGAAGCCCTGCTCGTACAGCCGCTGCGCGACCTGCATCGTGTACTTGGCCGAGAAGCCCAGCTTCCGGCTGGCCTCCTGCTGCAACGTGGTCGTCCGGAACGGCGCGTACGGCTTGCGCGTGTACGGCCTGCGCTCGACGGAACGGACCGAGAACGAGGCGCCCTGGAGCCGCGCGGCCAGCTCACCGGCGGCGGCCTCCGACAGGTGCAGCACGTCGTTGCTCTTGAGCAGGCCGGTGCTGGCGAAGTCGCGGCCCTGCGCCACCCGCTTGCCGTCGACCCCGGTCAGCGTCGCGGTGAAGTCGCGCGGCTTCTCCTCGGGCTTGTTGCTGTCGAACAGCGCCTGCAGGTCCCAGTAGTGGGCGGGCGTGAACGCCATGCGGTCGCGCTCGCGCTCCACGACCAGCCGCGTCGCCACCGACTGCACGCGGCCCGCCGACAGGCGGGGCTTGACCTTCTTCCACAGGACGGGGCTGACCTCGTAGCCGTAGAGGCGGTCGAGGATGCGCCGGGTCTCCTGGGCGTCGACCAGGCGCAGGTTGAGGTCACGCGGGTTGGAGACGGCGTCGCGGATCGCCTGCGGGGTGATCTCGTGGAACACCATGCGGTGGACCGGCACCTTGGGCTTGAGCACCTCGCGCAGGTGCCAGGCGATGGCCTCGCCCTCGCGGTCCTCGTCAGTGGCCAGGAACAGCTCGTCGGCGTCGCGCAGCAGCTGCTTGAGCTTGTTGACCTGCGCCTTCTTGTCGGGGTTCACGACGTACAGCGGCTCGAAACCGTGATCGACGTTGACGCCCAGGCGTGCCCACGCCTCCCCCTTGAACTTCTCGGGGATGTCATCGGCCTTCTCCGGCAGATCGCGGATGTGGCCGATGCTGGACTCGACGATGTAGCCGCGCCCGAGGTACCCGGCGATCGTCTTCGCCTTGGCGGGCGACTCGACGATGACCAGGCGTGTTCCGCCGGCGCTGCCGTTGTTGGCTGGCACGCTGCTTCCTACCTCGCTGTTCGCTTGCAATTCCCCCTGCCGGGAGCCGGCACAGATCTGAAAGGTAACCCGACTCGCGGAAATTTCCTTCCCCCGGGGCTACCCACTAGCTTTCGGGTCCACCCACAAGCACGCAGAATAAGGCCCAACGAGCGGCACCGCGCCCTGACTCACCCTGGAGACTAATCGTTGTGCTCGACTACTCCTACATGGATATCTTCATTCCGCGCGACCTCTCCCGCGAAGCCGCACGTCAGCTGCTGACCGAGCACGCGGAGTACGGACAGTGGGAGCTCTCCCGGGTGCGCCTGCACCCCGACGGGAGCCGGCACGTGCGGCTGCGCCGCAAGGTCATGCGGGTCCGCAGCACCCTCTGACCTCGGCCTGACCTCGCCTGACCTCGGCCGGACCTCGGCCGACGCCCTCCGACGTCTGTTCAACGTACAGGGCCTCCAGAGGCTTCCGCGGCCCGCCCGCGGGGCTCGTCCCGCCTCCCGGACGCGGACATGGCTTTGCCCGTCCCGGGCCGCGCCCCCGAGACGGGCAAAGCGTCTGTGAACCCGCCCGCCTCCTGGTGCGGAGCCTGGCGGGGTTTTCGGTCCGGCCGCCCATGGCGTGAGCGGCGGACCGTACCTCTTCTTATGGGTGCTGACGTCAGCCCTTACCAGCGGGTGAGAGGCGCGGGACGTCAGGTGAGACTGGCCGGTCGCTTACTCCGCGTGCCTGTGCCGCACCGGCTTCGGCGACCGCTGCCGGCTGTCTCCGGCTGTCTGTGACTACTTCCGGCCGAGGCGGAAGCGGCGGGTCGCCGCGAACAGCGTCGCCGAGGCGGCGCACATCCCGCCCATGAGCAGCGCGACCAGGGCGCCGAAGCTCATCCCCGTGACCCCGGCGGGCCGGGCGGCGCTCATGAGACCGATGTCACCGACCGGGAGCGAACGGGTGGCCGAGGTGGCCGCGCCGCCGACCGGCGTCGAGGCGACGAGCGAGGTCGCCGGGGAGACCGCGGACAGCGGGCCGGACACGCCGCCGGCGTTGCTCACGACCTCCTTGGCGTGCTTGCCGCGCTTGACCGGCTTGGCGGGCTTGGCGGGCTTGGCCGGGTGCGCGGGGGTCGCGGGCCGGGCCGGGCGGTCGGGCAGGCCCGGCAGCGACGGCAGGACCGGCAGCCCCAGCGAGTCGGACATGTCGCCCACGACGGGGATACCGGCCGCGCCCTGCATCTGACGCGTCACGTTGCCCGCGCCCTCCAGTCCGCCGACGGCCGGGACCGCGGGCAGGGCGGGCAGCATCCCGCCGCCCTGGGCGCCGGGGCTCGCCGCGTACGGGTGACGCCCGGGCCCGCCGTGACCGCCGTGGCCCTCGTCGGCCGGCTTGCCGACGTGCGCACCGCCGAGGCACCCGGCGGCCGCGTCGCCCAGGACGGCGACGGCGTTGCCGCAGACGTTGATCGGCGCGGTGATCGGCGCGACCACCTGGTTGCCGCCCAGCACCGAACCGCGGCCGGACGTCGTGTTGCCGCCGGCGCTGGAGCCGTGCTGCGGCGAGACGCTGGCGCCGCCCTTGCAGCGGGCCTGGGCCAGGCCGAGGGCCGCGACGGCGTTGCCGCAGGCGTTGATCGGCGCGGTGATCGGGGCGACGACCTGGTTGCCGCCGAGCACCGAGTTGCGGCCGGACGTCCGGTTGCCGCCGGCGCCCTGCCCGCCGCCGTTCTTCACCGACGCGCCGCCCCTGCACCCGGCGAAGGCCTCGCCGAGCACGGCCACCGCGTTGCCGCACACGTTGATCGGCGCGGTGATCGGGGCGACGACCTGGTTGCCGCCGAGCACCGAGCTGCGGCCGGACGTCCGGTTGCCGCCGGCGCCGGATCCGCGGCCGCCGGAGCCCTCCACGGACGCGCCGCCCTTGCACCCGGCGACCGCGTTGCCCACGGCGTTGCCGCAGGCGGTGATGGGCAGGCTGATCGGGGCGATGACCTGGTTGCCGCTGCCGGCGCCGAAGCGGCCGTCGGTGTCGTTGCCCCCGGAGCCCGGCCCGCCGTGGCCGCCGTGCCCGCCGCCGTAGCCCCCACCGTGGTGCCCGCCCGGACGCCCGGTCGTGACCGACGAGCCGCCCTTGCAGCCCGCGAACGCCTCACCGAACGCGGCGACGGCGTTGCCGCACACGTTGATCGGGGCGGCGATCGGCGCGACCACCTGGTTGCCGCCGAGGACGGAACTGCGTCCGGAGGTGGTGTTGTGGCCGGCGCCGCCGCCGTGGCCGTTGTTCTTGACCGAGGCCCCGCCCTTGCATCCGGCGGTGGCCTCGCCGAAGACGGCGACCGCGTTGCCGCAGGCGTTGATCGGCGCGGTGATGGGCGCCGTCACCTGGTTGCCGCCGAGGACGCTGTGGTCGCCGGAGGTGCGGTTGCCGCCCGGGCCGCCGCGGCCGTTGTTCTTGACGGTGGCGCCGCCCTTGCAGCCGGCGTCGGACCTGCCGAACAGGGAGACGGCGTTGCCGCAGGCGTTGATCGGGGCGGTGATGGGCGCGTTGACCTGGTTGCCGCCGAGGACACTGGAGTTGCCGGACGTCCTGCCGGGGATGCTGGAGCGGCCGGTGTTCTCCACCGACGCGCCGCCCTCGGAGGAGGCGCGGGACTCGCCGACCGCGGCGACGGAGTTGCCGCTGATGTCGATCGGCAAGGTGACGGGCAGGTTGACCTGGTTGCCGCCGCCGACGGAGTGGTCGCCGGAGGTGTCGGCGAACGCGGTGCCGCCGCCGAACGACATGACCGCGACCGCGAGCAGAGCCGCGGGTGTGGAAGCCTTCGCCCACGTACGCATGATGAGTGCTCCTATGACTTCAGGGGGAAATGAATTGCGCCTGACGAACCGCGGGAGGCGAGGCCGTACGGGAGCGTGACGCGTCGCCGTACAAGCGGGACCTCGCGGACCGCGGTTCAGTGATGACTGACGTGTCGCCCGCCGGCGGAGGGGCTCATGCCCCACCGGTTCGTACGGGCGGGTTCACGGTGCCGCCGGCCTGGTCGCCGGGGCCCGGCCCGTCTCGGACGGGAACCATGACTCTCGCCCGTGTCGCCTCGCCCGATCCGGTCGACGGCCCCTTCGCGTGCCGGCCGCTTCCCGGCGACGAGCGCCTTCGCCGGACGACCGCCCTGGCGTGGCGGGCGTCCTGCCTGACTGCTCGCCGTGGTGTGACGAGCGTCCCGCGTGGGGCCCGTCCTTGTGCGGCGGGCGCCCTGCGTGGCAGGCGTCTGGCTGCGTCGGCCGCGGGCCATGCAGGCCGGTGGCGCGTGGAACCGTGACAGTGCCGGACGAGTGGAACCGGAGGGAACCCGCCGGTCCCGGGCGATCGGGACCGGGGTGGAACCTGCCGGTCCCGGGCGAGCGGAACCTTGGGGGTTCCGGGCGAGTGCGGGCCATGGCCGCGCTCCGCCGCCGGCCCGTGGGGACCGGCCGCTACGGCGGGGTCAGTCAGGTGAGAAAGAAGGGTCGTCCGCCGCTGTGCGGACGACGGGGGGAAGCTCGCGAGCCACGACGACGCGCCTGGCCTGAAGCCCCGGGTCGTACACGGACCTCGCGATGTCCCCCATGCCCGGCCCGAACGGGCCGCCACCGCCGCCGGGCACCAGTCCGTCGGTGCCCAGGATCTTGCTCGCGGTGGAGGAGGGCGGCAGGCCGGGGTCGGACTGGCTGGTCAGCCCGTCGACCGTGCGCCCTGCCATGGCCTCGGCGTCGTCCGCCGCCGAGATGCCGCCGTCGCCCGTGGGGAAACCGTCCATGATGGACCCGGTGACGGCGTGAGAGGTGCTGGAGCGGGAGTCGTCGCGTGCGGTGACTCCCGTGGCGGCTCCGCCCGCCGCGTCTGCCGCGTCTGCCGCGGCCAGGTGCGCCGCCGCTGTGCTCGCGGCGGCCGGCGTGGCGGAGAAGAACATCCCGAACAGGACGGCGAGCAACCAGCCGGCGGCGATCACGCCTCCGGCCACGGCCGCCCGCGCGACCACCCGGCGGGCACCGGCCGCGAACCGCGCCATCCGGTCCGCCCGCTCGGTGATCGCCTCGCCTGCCGGGACGGCCACGGGCACGGGCGCGCCGAAGACGGCTCGGGCCATCGCCCTGGGCCGTCGCACCGGCGTGCGTGTCACGTGACCTCCCGAAGCTCCGGAACCGGCCTCACGTCGTGAGGCCGGTTCCTGGACTCACCCCTCAACGGTCCGTAACCGTAGCAGCACCCAAGGTGATCGCAAGCCGTTTTCAGCGGAGACCCATGAATCAGTCAAGCCCCAGCGGCACCAAGCCTCACCAATCACCACGAACCGCCCGACGGTCGTTCTCCCGACGCTCCGAGGCCGGTTGTCGCGCCCGATGGGGAGCCGAAGGGGCCTGCGCGCGAGACTCCGCCGGACGCGGAAAGCCCCGCACGGCGGGCCGTCCGGCAGCGCGCGGGGCGCTCTCGCACCGCCCGCCGGACGCCAGGTCACCCGCTCTCTCAGATTCGCGGTATCACGCACCCCTCAGAGTTTGCTAACCTAACTGAGCCGACGCGAGATGACGGTCCCGCGTGCAGGCACCAAGTCCGGGTGGCGGAATAGGCAGACGCGCTAGCTTGAGGTGCTAGTGCCCAGTGATGGGCATGGGGGTTCAAGTCCCCCCTCGGACACACACCGCTCGCACATGTGGGGGTTCCGGTTCGACCCGGGCCCCCACATACTGCTTTTCCGGGTAGTACGTGAGCTTTAGCCCCAGCTGCGTGTAGAGCTCGGCCTTGTCGTCGGGATCAGCCTGTCCGACGAGCCGCACCAAGTCGCCGACCTTCTCGATCATCGACCTGATCTCCGCGACGCTGATGGGCTGGGCGACCGAAATCGCCTTCAGTTCGCCCTCTAGGCGCGGTCGCGTTGACGATGGCGTACTGAGCGGGGAAGCGGCACCGATAGTAAGCCTGCCGATTGTTCCAGTTGCCCTGCATACGGCGCTCGCAGTACCCACAGAACAGCACGCCCCGGAAGGCGTAGGGACGGCCGTGTGGGGTGGGGTCGCTGACTGAACGTGCCCCTGGCACGCGTGGCGAGAACCTCCTGAACGCGTTGATACTCCTCAACACTCACGATCACGTCATGGACAGGGCGCTCCGACCAGATCCACTTGTCCTTGGTGTTCCACCGCTGTTTTGTGGTCGTCCCCAGCGCGACGTTCTCCACATCCAGGAGAATCTCGTCCTTGCGCTGCTTGTTCCACACCTGGCGGCCGGTGTAGCGCGGATTGGTGAGGATCACCCGGACGGCGTACTTCGACCACGCCCGCTGATCCCGATGCTTGTTCCGCTCCGGGTCATAGCGGAGGGCGACAAGATGCCCTGCAGGGTCAGATCCTCGGCGATGTCCAGATAACCGCGCCCCTTGAGGAAGTCGCTGTAGATCCACCGCACCATCCGTGAGGTGACCGGATCGGGCAACAGCCGCCGCAGCCTCCGCCCATCGGCCGCCTTACCGGGGTTCGGGTGCGGACCAGCATCCTGGAGCGTGTACCCGTACGGCGGACGCCCACCGAGAAACCTGCCCTCGGTCGCTGTGATCGCCGCCATCGCGGCTCGCCTGCGCGCGCGGGTCGGCGACGCGGCCGCACCCGGCCTCGTGCCGCTGTGCTAACCGGCCGAGCACCACGACGCCTACCACGTGTACGCGCAGATCCGGTTCTACGCTGAAGACGCCTGCTTCCTCCGGATCACCAACGAACCGATCGGTGCGGGGCCGGTGAAGGCGCTGCATTGGCTGGAGCCCGCGCTCGCTGCGCACGCCGCTTCAGCGCTTCGTCTCAACAACCATAAGAGGTACTTCCACACCCACTTCGCCGGGACCGAGCTGGAGTTCAAGTACAACCTGACACCGGGAACGGACATTTGGGCGACCGCCATGGAGCTGCTGAAGGCTCTGCGTCACGGCGCCCTGGACGGCTGCCGACCAGAATACCGGGATGAACTCCAGACCTAGTTCACTGAGAACCACCTCTTCGATGTCGTTGGGCCCGAGGAGGAACTCGGCTACGCCTCCTTCGTCCGGGCAGCGAATGGCGGGCACGTGCTGAAGCGAAAGTGGTACGCGGAGGACACCTTCGCGCGCCGCGAGCGACTCTCCCCCAA
Source organism: Nonomuraea roseoviolacea subsp. carminata (assembly GCF_024172185.1). Taxonomy (GTDB): domain Bacteria; phylum Actinomycetota; class Actinomycetes; order Streptosporangiales; family Streptosporangiaceae; genus Nonomuraea; species Nonomuraea roseoviolacea. The sequence continues at coordinate 3,968,905 of NZ_JAMZEC010000001.1, read as the reverse complement.
TGTGCAGGTCTCCCCGGGCGGCTTCGAGGAGTATCTGCGTGAGGAGATGGGCCTTCAGGTGCGGGCCATGCCGCCCTTCCGCTGCGTCCGCTACGACGTCCAGTGCGAGTCCATGGCCACGGGCCACATTTACGGCATCTTCCTCGACCACTGCTCGCTCCTCGCTGCACCGGACGTGGTGCTCTCGCAATGCGAGGTGGAATACCGGCGCTCGCGCAGTTGCTGGACCACGACCAGGACACGGTGGTGGCGGAGATGGACCGTATCGGAGGCTGGCTCCAGGATTATCTGACCGCTCGCGGGCTGGCGCAGGAGCGTACCTACTATTCCAAGCGCACCTTCCTACGTGACGCAGTCGCCGCTCGACCTGACCTTGGCGCGGCCCGCTGAGGTGAGGCTGTGTTTTGGGCACGCTCTGCTCCGGTGACCGCCGAGGTGATCTCGCGCACCGCCTTGGCACGCCGGGACGCTGTGAGCTTGTGCATCGAGCTGTCCCGAGCCAGACGCGCATCGCAGGTGCTTCACACGGGCGGACCCGCCTTGACGCGCCGCACCAGTCGTTCCATCGACCCCCGGTAACTGTGGAGGTGCTCCAGCCACCACGTGGCGCCCGCGTCGGCGTAGGCCCGGACAGACGAGCCTGGCTCACTCACCCCGATGACCGCCACGTCGAGGTCGCCCGCGTTGACCCGGTGCCGGCGCAGCTCGCCGACCTGAGCGGCCAGGGAGCCGGGCGAGAGCGTCATGCGGCCCTCTTGGTCATCGCCGGCGACGATCCAGCCGTCCCAGCGGGCGGCACGCCGAAGGGCGCCCGGAGCCGTGCCCCCGATCCACACCGGCACCCGGGGCCGCTGGAGGGGCAGCGGCGCGAGCCGGACCCCGTCGACGGTGTAATGAGCGCCCCGATGGTGCACCTCCTCACCGGACCACAGCGAGACCATCACGTCGAGTGCCTCGTCGAGCACCACCCCACCGGGACGCGTTGAGCCGAAGGCGGTGAACTCCTGCCTCACGCCGCCCAGCCCGGCGCCCAGTATCGCGCGGCCCCCGCTCAGCCTGTCGAGCGTCGCCACCGTCTGCGCCAGCCGTTCCGGGCGGTGCCGGGTCACGGCCGTCACCGCCGTGCCCAGCTTGATGCGCGAGGTCACCTGCGCCGCTGCGGCTAACGTCACCCACGGGTCGACCGATGGCATGCCCCAGGTGAAGGCCAAGTGGTCCCACACCAGCACGGCGTCCCATCCAGCGGCCTCGGCCTCCCCGGCGAGGGTGACCAGATGTGCCGGCTCCGCGAGGTCGCCGAGGATCGCGACGTCGATGCCGTAACGCATGCCCCCACCCAAGCATCCGGCACCGACAGTCCCGGTGTGCCGCGATCGCGCCGCGCGGCACCGACGAGCGGGTGAGCGGTGCCCAAGATGAAGCCGCAGAGCAGATCCGGCAGACCCGCGAACAGGCCGACGCTGCTGTCGTCGAGGCCAACGTCGCCGAGCAGGAGGCATGGGGTCAGGCAGCCGCCGTACAGCGGCAGGCCGAACGAGACCCGTAGCGGACAGGGGCGCGATCGCGATGAGGCACTACGGGCTGGCCGCGTCCTTGCCCGTGTTCACAGGTCAAGACGTATAGCACCCGGGTCAAGGTGCAGGGAACCAGCGATCACGACAGGTTGGCGCCGTGGGGCCAAGGGTGGCGACCCGGTCGGTGGCGATGACGATGCCGTGTGCCAGGCCCATATGTTTAGCAGCTGAGCCGATCTACAGATCATCGTGTTGCTGTGAGCAACTGCCGCACGCGCTCCGTCGCTGCATGCTCAGTGCCATAGATCCGCTCAAGATCAGATAGCAGTGCGGTGAGGGTGCGCCGAGCCCGTTCCAAGAAGCCGGAGCTTAGCTCCAGCTCGCCAATCTGGCGCCTCAGCTCCAGAGCTTGCGGGTCATCTTCTTCTGGAACGTCGGCCACCAGCGCCGTCAAGAGGTGCAGTGCCAGGTCAACGTCGCCTAGCTGAGCGTGACATGTGGCCTCCTGGAGCCGGTAGTGGAACGCCTGACCCGGCTCGCTCGACGCCGCCAACTCGCTGAATCCCTGCGCTGCTCGTCGGTAGTCACCCGCGCCCATATAGGCCTCGGCCAGTTGTTCCCGAAGTCCGGGCGCGTCGGGCGTACGGGTGAGGGCCTCCTCCAGCATCGAGGTGGCTTCGGTGTACCGAGACTCCCTGATCAGAGTTTGAGCGTTGCGGCGAGCACGACGAGCGTCGCCGTGGCTGAAATCGTCTCGGACGGCTCGGGATTCTGTCGCTGGCAGTGCGGGGCCGGTCATGGTGGTGCGGCTCAGGGCGCGTGCGTAGAGCGTCAAGGGGCTTGGGAGGGCATCGGTCATGTCGCCCAGCGGCGCGGTACCGGAGAGGTACGGCATGAGCCGCTCGTACACTTCGCGAACGCTGCCGGGCCTATCCGCCGGGTCCTTCTCCACCATGGCCATCAGCAGCTCGTCCAGCCCACGTGGAATGTCAGCCCGGTGCCGTCCGGCCGGCACCGGGGACGTGGTGACATGCTGGGTCTTCACGCTGTAGTCATTGGGCCCGGTGAACAGTCGGTGGCCGGTGGCCGCCTCGTAGAGCACGCATCCCAAGGAGTAGATGTCGGCGTGCTTCGTACTCCGCTTGCCTTCGACCTGCTCGGGAGACATGTACGCGGCAGTCCCGAGCTGCTGTCCGGTCTGAGTGAGCATCGTCATGTCCGCGTCATGTATGAACGCCAGGCCGAAGTCGAGGACCCGAATCGAACCGTCTCTGCAAAGCATGAGATTGGACGGTTTCAGGTCCCGGTGCAGGATGCCTTGCTCATGAGCAGCTTCCAGGACCGTCGCTATCTGGGCGCCGATGGATGCCACCCAGCCGATGGAGAGCGGTGCGTGCTCAGCGATGACGTCATGGAGACCATTCCCGTCGATGAACTGCATGACCATGTAGTGGCGGCCGTCAACCGTTCCGAAGTCGTACAAAGCAGGAACACCCGGGTGAGCGAGGCTGGACAGCGCCTTGGCCTCCCGGGTGAACCTCTGGTGCAGCTCCTCATCGGGGAGAAGGACGAACTTGATCGCCACTCGTCGGTCGAGCACGATGTCGTCGGCGCCCCACACCTCGCCCATTCCACCGCAGCCGAGCCTGAGCGGGTCGAGCCGATAGCGGCCGAGAAAGTGGGACACCAGGCCTCCCGGGGGTTACTCCGGGGTCAGGCTCCCGTCGAGAAGCCCGTCGATCCCGGCGACAACAAGATTATCGCTGATCTCCCGCAACGCTCTTACTGTGTCCTCAAGCGCGAGAAGTTGAGCGAACGACTCTCCGTACCGGCGCTGTTCCTCGATCGGAAGTCTGGGTAGCGACGCCCGCCGTGGATCCCTCCTGACGGCCGAGCTGTGATGGCTCCCCGTGGAACCCTCGGCACGTAGGCAGCCGGCCAGAAAATGGGGGTCAAGACGTTCCGGATCGGTTCGGAAAAGCAAAAGCTGCGAACCGAGTACAGCACCCGCTTGGGTCATCACCCGTGGCAACGCGCCACTGGAAAGGAGCAGGGAGGCGATCACGTCGCCCTTTTGGACGCGGACAAGACCTGGAGTGTCCTGAGTACGGCCGCTGGGCTCTCGGTTGAGCAAGAGGTCCTTCGCCGTGAGCAGGGGAAGGTCACCGCCCTCCGGAAGCTTGAGCGGGCCCTGCATGATGGTGACGACTCCTGCCCGAGCCAGCTCACCGAGGTTGGTCATGACAAGATCCCGGCGGGGTTTCGCCGCGATCCGAGGAAGCCTGAGTTCCTTCACCACGGATGAGAGGCGGTCACTCATCACTGGGTACCCGGAAGTGCGCTCCTGCGTCACTACTCGATGGCTCGTGGTCAGATCGACCTCTTCATCGAGAAGATCGATGATGCGTACCACCCGGCTGTTCTCCGGCAGCTCCGCCTTCTCGCAGTAGGCCCGCCATGCCGTCTCGGCCAGAGACAGATCCTCGCCCGCGTTGACCATCAATACGTCCGACGGCGGCTCACCCCCCTCGACAGGCTTGCGGAGGACCCACAGGTCGGGTGGGCCGCTGGACGCGGGAGCGGCGCCGGGAAAGAGGCTGATGATGGCTCGCAATGTTCCAGCTCTCAGCAGATTTCCTCGGATTCGCCGCCCGGGACGGCGATTGGCAGCCACACTCGGCATCATGATCACGACGAGCCCGCCTGGCTTCACATGCGCCAGGCAGTGTTGCATCCAAGCGAGTTCGGACTCGCCGCGCGGTGGCAGCCCGAATTCCCACCGTGGATCGCTGGTCAGCTCCTCGTATCCCCAGCCGCGCTCGTTGAACGGCGGGTTGCACACCACGGCGTCGAACTGAACACCGGCGAAGGCATCGTCGCGTAGCGAGTCACCGGCTTCGATCTGCGCCTCATAGCCATGAAGTCGGAGCCGGACGCTGGTCAGTCTTGCGGCGCTCTCATTCAGCTCCTGGCCCGCTACCTGGCTGCCATGGGTTTCCAGCAATATCGTGCCGATTCCACAGGCTGGGTCGAGTACCGTGCCGCCCTCCGTACCACCGATCGTGGTCATCAGCCTTGCCACTGCTGGCGGAGTGGCCAGCAGGCGACGGGAATGGAGATCGACGTAGCGTTCGCAGATCCCGTCGAACGCGGCGACTGCGCCCTCCGCCTGCCCGATTTCGCGAGCCTCTCTGGCCAGGGCATCGTCAAGCTCGGCGCTCTCCTCCAGCAGAACCGCACCGACCTCGGCCACTACCTCACCTAGACGCAGATCGTCAGTGCTGCTGCGCAATCGCTGCCAGAACCGTTCCAGCGGCGACACTTCGACATAACGATCATGATCACGAAGCCACTGTTCCACCTCGCTCAGCGAGAAGGCAGGACTTGAAGCAGTGCCGCCCACAGGTTGGGGAAAGTCGTCGAACCGCTTGCGCCAGTTGCTCACCGCGGCCCGACCGACGTCGGCCATCCGTGCGATGTCAACGGCATTGACCAGGACGTCGTCTTGCATCAGAGCCCCTCCTCCGGCAACCAAAGCTCATTTCCGGCACGGCGGAGCCGCTCGCGATAATCCTCATGCCCTGGCAGCGCCCGCTCTACGGTGCTCCAGAACTCGGACCCGTGATCAGGCCTCTGAATATGCGCAAGCTCGTGAACAAGCACGTAGTCAATCAGGCTCGGAGGCAACTGCATGGTGGCCCAGTGAATGTTGACGTGCCCGTCCCGCGAACACGATCCCCATCTGTAACCGAGCGGTCGGACGCGCAATCCGCTCACCTCGACACCGAGCCGCGTCGCCCAAGGACGCACCCGTTTCGACAGCCAGGGGTGACCGACGCGGCGATACCAGCCGACGAGCTCCTTCGCGCTGCCTCCTCTGGGCAGCTCCAGACGCCCTCGGATGAGCCGCACCTCGCCGACGTCCACCAGGCGCAGCCGATAGGAACGGCCCAGATAGCGATATCCCTCGCCTGTGACGAACTCTTTGGCAGGTGGGGCGTCGCCCAGCTCCCGCTTCTCCGCGAGCTTGCCGTACAGCCAGGGCCTCTTGGCCTCCACCACCTTGGCCAACTCGTACTTCGACAGCTGGGGTGGGACGACCGCGGTAATCGAGGCGTCCCGCTCGACGGTCAGGCGCACGCTCTTGCGCCGATCGCTCACCGAGACGGCGACCTCCAGGTCGCCGACTCGCAGGACTCCCGGTATTTCACTCACGGTCACCAGCATGCCAGGGTCAGGCTTTGGGGATCGTCGCGTGGTTGTTCTTGACGGCGTCCCGGGCCTTGTCCGCCACCTTCTCCAGCTGATGGACATCGCCGAGGTCAGCGGTCACGAGGATCTCGAAGATCTCGTCACGGAAGTCGGCGACGTCGGGACGCTTGTCCCAGAAGCCGTGCCGGTGGATGGTCCGGCCGGCCAGCCGGATGATCTCGCGGGTGGCCTTGACGAACCGCTGGTCTTCCAGGTCCGCGTCGGAGGTGGCCAGCTCCTGAAGCAGCACCCCGTAGAGGGCGAATTCGGCGGGGCTGAACTCGTGGGGATTGTCCCGCCGGTCCTCCACCACGTCGGACATCAGGTCCTTGAACGCCAGCAACTGGGCGTCCCAGTCGTCCTTGAGCTCGGTCAGGATCTGCTCCAATCGCTCGCTCAGCAACTGGTAGCGGGCCGGGTCCTGGCCGGCGTTGACGGTGATGTGATGCCGAATGGCGTTTTCCATCTCCGACGCCTTGGCCCGTGAGCCTCCGGTCATCGCCTCGACCCTTTCAGCGAAGTTGGTCGCGGTCAGTGCGATGGGCGGCAGCTGCTGCTCGATGTCGAGCGCGGTGATGTGCTCGTCGATGAGCAGCTTGATCTTCTGTCCGTACGCGCCGGGGTCGAACTCGCCGCCGTCGACCCGGTAGCGCCGGTTCGCGGTGAGCCTGATGACCGCGAAGTGCTTGGCGTCGGCCAGGTACGGCGTGGCCGCCGGATCGGGCAACACCGTGTTGATCGTCCGGGAGAAGCGGGCCAGCTCGACGCCGAACCGGTCACGCAGTTGCGGATCCGCCAGCTCCTGCACGCAGCCTTCGACGTCGGTGTAGTCGCGGAACATCATCCGAAGTCGCTGCCGGCGCGGCTCCAGCTTCCCGATCTCCGTCTTCAGGTCGCGCAGTGCGCCCGAGACGTCGAGGCTCTCGTCGGTCTCGAATTCCTCGTCGGCGTAGATACGCAGCGCCTCTACCAGGTTCTGGGCCACACCGCGGTAGTCCACGACATACCCGAAGGGCTTGTTGCCGGCCGTACGGTTCACCCGCGCCACGGCCTGGAGCAGGTCGTGCATCTCCAGCTTCCGGTCGAGGTACATCACCTGCTCGATCGGCGCGTCGAACCCCGTGAGCAGCATCGACTTCACGATGACGAAGGCGATGTCGTTCTCCCCGAAGGGCCGGGTGAAGCCCTCGATCCGGGTCTTCTGCTTGGCCTCGTCGGTCCACTCGGCGTAGCGGTCCTCGTGTTCGGTGTCTCCCTTGGAGATCACCGGCACGAAGTCCATCCGCTTCAACAGGTCGAGCTGCTTGTGGGCCTTCACGAGCTGGGCCTGGCGCGGCTTCAGTTCTTCGATGGTCCGGGTGAGCAGGTGCGGTGGGAGCTTCTCGATGTCGCGGACCAGCTCGTCGCGGGCCTCCATGAGCGCTTCCCGGTACCGTACGGTCGTCTCCCGGTCGTAGGCGACCACCTGCGCCTTGAAGCCTTCGGGCAGCACCTTGTCCACGTAGTGCCGGAGCATGTGCTTGGCCTTGACGTCTACCAGCTTCCGCGCCGTCGACACGTTACCCTTGGTGGCCCAGCGGGCCTGCAGCTGCAGGCGTTCCTCGTCGGTCAGCTCCTCGAACTCCTCCTCGAAGAGCTCGTCCATGTCCTGGCCGTTCTGCAGCGCGCCCTTGACCTTGATGCCCTCGTAGAGGATCGGCACGATCACGCCGTCCTCCTCGGCTTCACGGAGGCGGTAGGTGTCGATGAACGGTCCGAACAGCTCCACGCTGGTCTTCCGCTGTCCCCGCTTCTTCATGATCGGCGTGCCCGTGAAGCCGATCCTGGCGGCGTTAGGCATGGCCTGGCGAAGGTTGGCGCCCAGTGCGGCCGTGTGCGAGCGGTGCACCTCGTCGATCAGTACGACGATCGACTCGTCGGTGTTGATCTCACCCAGCTCCATGCGGTCCTTGGGCTGACCGCTCTGGTTCTTCTGGATCATGACGAAGACCAGCCCGGGGCCCTTGCGACCGAGCAGGGTCCTGGCCCGTGCCGTGTTCTTGGCGACGTCCACCTTCTCGTCGCTCAGCGCCATCGTCTCGGTGAGCTGGTCCTGCAACTGGGTACGGTCGGTGACCACCACGACCTTGTAGTGCGCCAGCCTGTCCAGCGACCGTAACCGCCGTACCAGGAAGGTCATGGTGAGACTCTTACCGGACCCCTGAGTGTGCCAGATGATGCCACCGCGATGCTCCGGCTCCCCCGTCAACAACCGCTCGACCGCGCGCTCGACCGCCCGGAACTGCTGGTACCGGGGGGCGACCTTGATGGTGACGCCCTCATCGGTGGTCATGAAGGTGACGAAGTTGTGGACGATGTTGAGCAGGTTGTTCGGCTCCAGCACGCCGGCGACCAGGATCTCCTGCTTGCTCAGCTGCTCTTCCGCCTTGTCCAGCCGGTCGGCGAGCTGCTTCTTCCTCATCGGATACGGGTCACGCCACGGCACGTAGTGTTCGAGCTTGGCGGTTAACGTGCCGAGCCGGGCATCCTCACCGCTCGTCGCGACCGTCAGCTGCACCGGCCGGAACAGCCCAGTACGGCTGTCGCGGTAGCGACGAAGCTGGGTCACGGCCTTGTCCAGATTGCTCTCAGTGGTCTTCTTGCACTCGATCACGACCAAGGGGATGCCGTTCACGAAAAGGACGATGTCGGGGACGATCTGCTTGTGACCGCCAGTGCCCGGGACGTCGACGCGGAACTGGTTGATTGCGGTGAACTCGTTGCTGCCCGGACGATTTTCCCAGTCGATGTAATGCACGGTCCTGGACTTGCCGGTCGCCGGGTCCTCAATTGGGATTCCGTTGATCAGCAGGGCGGTCGCCTGCTTGTTGGCTTCCAACAAGTTGGTCGTGGGGATCCGGGTGATGGCGTTGACAGCCTGGCTCACCTTGCGCTCGTCCAGCCAGGTGCCGTTGATCCGCTCGATGGCGTCGCGCAACCTGTCTTCGAGAATCGTCTGGTCGAAGCTGCCCCGGTCCGACATCCTCGGGTAGAGCGGAATCACCGCGCCGTGCTCGGCTCCCGCCCGGTGTTCCCAGCCCATATCTTTGAGCTGTTCGATGAGTGGCTTCTCGACGAGCAGGTATTCATAGTCGGTCACCGTCCGACTCCCCTCGCTAACTGCCTGATTGTCGTTATCCCCCGACAAATCACCCTGCATCGGGGCGACCTTTCATTGCCCCGATAAGGGCTAGAGATCTTCGAGGACGGCTTCCGCCGCGTCCACACGAACCCGCCCAGTCAACAGGTCCTCCATGAGTCCATGTTTGGCGAGCTTCAGTTTTTCAATGATTCGGACTGCAATCTCCTGGCTGTTGTCAAACTCGCGAACGATATTAACGATTCTGAGCTGTCCGCCGATTGGCGGTCTCGGGAAAAGTAGGTGGCGGACGATGCGATCGTTGATAACCTCTCGACCGCTTGAGTTTGTAAGGCGGCGGATCTGTTCGCGAACGCCAGATGAGCCTGCGATGACTATTTGAAGAAAATCAGGATTCATCTGGCGGGAATTCACGGCAATGCGCATCAGATTGGAAGACATGATCCAGCCCTCCTGGTGCTTTCTGACAACAGCCGATCGGCCGACATCGGCCACCCGGGAGAAAAGAATATCATTCTCAAATAGGCGATAAGCCGAAAGGCTGGATGCCTTTGAGCCGGTCACAAAGTAGAGTTCGCCAGGATCGATAGCGCCATCAATGAGAGCAGCGATCGTGACTACCGGCGTACCTGCCTCTACCCAGTCGCTCCCTTTAAGTGATGATCCGAAGGGTCCCGCTTTTAGAAATGGCCGATCTTGTGGCGCGCAGGACTCAAGTGAGACATGTGGGATCGTTCCCTCGCTTGCGAGGAGTTGGTCGATGAGGCGCTCCTTGAGTGCAGCGTGCTTCTTGGGCATCTCGCTCGCGGCGTGGATCTTATCGTCAAATGCGTCGAGGATCTCCGCGATCCGCCACTGCTCGGATGTGGAGGGTAGCTTGATTGGAAGGTTAACGATATCTCGTTGAAACAGATGTGGAATGGAGCTTCCAGAAGTCCGTTCGTTGACGAGAGCCTGAAAAGCTCGGCTGGAAAGGACATGGTAGAGGTAGCGATAGTTGAGCTGACTCTTGGGTCTGACCAGCATCATGGTGCCGTTCAGTGTCGCCTCCGCAGGCAGTTCATCTATCCGAGCGACACGACCGATAGTCCCGTCTTTTGACACGATCACATCGCCAGGGCGAAGTGCAATCTCGGGAGATTCTCGATATCGCTTCCACGACAGATGATCACATGAGGACCAGGATACCTTCCCGGACTCAATATGCTTTCCTGCGATCAAGAAAGGACCATCTGGTACGTATTCGGATGACGATAGCCCTCGCCATCCGATGCGGGCACGTACCTCTGCGTGATCTCCAACGAAGGTCGATATCCATTCTCGGCTAGGCATAGCCAAGCTCCTTCAGGTAGATATTGAGCTGGCTGGTAGCGGCATCACGCTGAGCCTCTAGATGCCTGAGCGTTACTGCGTACTTGTCGGCCCAGGTATGGAACGCCGTCTCGAACAGCCGGCGAGCGACAGCCGTACGAGACTCCAAGCGAGTCGAGAGCTGCAGCCGAAGGACTTCAAGCACGAGGTCGCGGCGTGAGGATTCGTCGAGCGCGCCGACAGCCATGCGGAGTCGCGGCAGGAAGTGCTCCTTCAAGGCTGAGACCTTCTTTTTGGCGGCAGCCGTACGAGACTTCAAGGCCTTGATTTCGGCCTCGGACAGCTGGTCCTCGGCCGGTTCGTCGACCTCTTCGTCCTCCTCCGAGGGCTTGACTGCGGCGGCCTTGAGCTGGGCGTTCAGCTCGGCATAGGCGGCCTCTGCCTCATCGAGTTCCGCGAGGTAGTCGGGGATGAGCGCCGGAACAACGCGATGATCACGGGCCTTGCGCTTCTCGGAGGCGATCTTGGCCTTGTCCCAGTATTCGAGCTCCTCCTCATCCAGCTCGAACGCCGACTCGATCGTGGTGAGCCAGCCCTCGACCACGCCCTCGAAACCGTTGAGTCCCAGAGTCTTGATGTCGTACTGGGCCTCGCCCCACCAGGCGGCCACGACACCGGCCAGCTCGAAGCGGTCGAGGATGCCGACGGGCAGGAGCTCGGTAACGAAAGAGTCGAGAAGGTCGGCGCGGACCTCCATGACCTTGTGGGTGTCGGGCAGTTCGATCAACCGCTTGCTGTGCCGTACCCACCACTCCGCGAACGCCGCCCGCAGACGCGCCTCGGCAGGGGCGGCCAGCCCGGGCAGGCGAGAGGCCGTCGCCTGCCAGCCTTCGGGCAGGAAATCGAAGTAATCGGCGTCTCGTTCGGCGAACAGAGTCGCCGGGTCGATGCCGAACGCCCGGAACAGACCGGCCTTGGCTTTGACCTCGGACTTGGGGATGCCGCCGTGCAGGTGGGCGCGGACGTCCTGTGGCTCGGGCGGGGGAGTGTTGTCGACGTAGCGCCGGATGTTGAGGTTGAAGTCGTTCTCGCGCAGTTCCTCGATGTCCACAACGCGGGCGAAGCCGGGGATGTCCTCGTACGACTCGTAGGCGGCGACGATCTTCTCGGCGTGCTGCGGGTCGAGGTAGTTCTGGGCGCGTCCGGCGGTGAACTCGCGGTCGGCGTTGATGAAGAGGACCTTGTTGTGCCGCGCGGCCGGTCGGGGATCGGTGCCGCGCAGGACGAGGATGCAGGCGGGGATGCCGGTGCCGTAGAAGAGGTTGGGCGCCAGGCCGATGACGGCTTCGAGACGGTCGTCCTGGATGATGCCCTTGCGGATCTCCTGCTCCTTGCCGCCGCGGAACAGCACGCCGTGCGGCATGACAGTCGCCCCGATCCCGTCCGGGGTGAGGACGGCGAGCACGTGCTGGGCGAACATGAGGTCCGCCTTCTTGCCTGTCTCCGGGGCGTAGCCGTACTTGAAGCGTTCCTTGTGCTTCATGTCGGTCGCGGAATAGTTGAGGGAGAAGGGCGGATTGGTGAGCACCCGGTCGAAGCGGGCGAGCTCGCCGCCGTTGAGGTGCTTGGGCTCGGCCAGGGTGTCGTCGTTCTCCAGGAGCGCGTTGAGCACGCCGTGGAGGATCATGTTCATCTTCGACACCGCCCAGGTGCCGCCGTTGTACTCCTGCCCCGCCAGAGTCAGGTCGCGCGAGTCGAGGCCGTGCTCGTCGATGTACTCCTTGGCGTGGATGAGCATGCCGCCCGAGCCGGCGCACGGGTCGTAGACGGCCATGCCCGGTCTGGGCTTGACCAGGCTGACCATCATGCGGACGACGCCACGCGGCGTGTAGAACTCGCCGCCCTTCTTGCCGGCGGAGTCGGCGAACTGGGCGATCAGGTATTCGTAGGCCGCGCCGAGCAGGTCGGGGAACTCGAAGTCCTCGTTGCGGAGCCGCACACGCGAGAAGTGGTCGACTAGCTGCTGCAGTCGCTTGTCGGGGATGGTGGACTGGCCGACCTTGCGGGTGAAGTCGATGTGCTCCAGGACGCCTTCGAGAGCGGCGACGTTCTCTTCCTCCAGGGCGCCGAGCGCCTTGTTGAGCATGTCGCCGACGTTCTTCTTGCGCGACTCGTTCCTAATGTGGCTCCAGCGGGCTTCCGGTGGCACGTAGAACTTGTCACCACGGTAGAAGCCGCGCATCTCGGCCATCCGCTCGGCTTCCTCGCGGCTCTTGCCTTCGGCCACCCGCTTCTCGACGACCTCGCTGCGGACCACCTCGAACTGATCGGAGGCCCGCTACAAGAAGAGCATCCCGAAGATGTACTCCTTGAATTCCGAGGCATCCATCTTGCCGCGGAGGATGTCGGCCGCGCCGAACAGGTGCCGCTCAAGCTGCGGCAACGTCAACTTCGCCACGTGGTGGCCTCTCTGGATCGGTCAGTCTGCGTCGGGGTGCCGAGGCCAGTCTCCCAGCGACCGTGGGTCTGCGCAGTTCGTCCGGGCTGCGGGCGTGAACAGTCTTGTGGACCAGACTCTAGAGACCACGCGCCGTTTTCGTCAACACCTAACATTGCGCCTGTGTACCGACGCCACAATGGTCTAGACTAAATCCCGGAGGGCACCCACCGGTTTTCCGCCTAGTGACATGGGCCACAAGAACTGATAGATCGACTCGACATGCCGTCGTTGGACCGCTCTCAACACCCGGCATCCATGCTTCCCCCGGAGGTCACATGAGCACGGTCGATCGGAATGCGGTGATCGCTGAGGAACAGTTAGCCGTGGATCACATCTACGACTGCGTCGACCAGGACCGGAAGGCCATCGAAAGCTTCCGGTCGAGCACCCTCGGGGATTGCCCGGACGCGGGACTGTCCTCTCATCCGGACCTGCCGAAGGAGTACGGACGCCGTGAGGATCCCGGCCGCCATCCCCTCGTGATCGCCCGGATCGACCTCCTTGAGGATCCCGACGACAAGCTCACCTGGTACATCGGCCGCGCCACCGTACGGGACCCCCAGGGCGACCGGGTGCTGGTGAAGTGGACCTCCAAGGCGGCGACCGCCTGGCGCCTGGCCACTCCCGAAAACCCTGCGGACGTACGGCGGCAGCGTCAGCTCCGCTGCGACGGCCCCAAGGTTCTCGACTACAGCGACACCGAGATCCAGGTGATCAACGCCGAGGGGGAGACCCTCCCGGCTCCGGTCATCGACGACGAGCCCGACCTGTTCCTCCTCGCCGACCTGGACCTCGCGCGTGACGGCGTCATGCGTGACATCGTCGAAACGATCCAGCGCCACCAGCTCAGGCTGGTCGCCGACGAACGTAAGGGCGTGCTCGTCATCCAGGGCGGTCCGGGTACAGGCAAGACCGCGGTCGGGCTGCACCGCGTCACCTGGCTGCTGGACAATGAGCACTTCACCCCTGACCAGGTGCTCGTCATCGGCCCACACAAGGCGTTCCTGCAGTACGTTCGTGATGTCCTGCCGCGCATGGGCAGCCGCGGTGTCGCCACCGTGGACATCGCCGAGCTCTGGCCAGGCAACGTCCGGGGAACCGATCCGGTCCCCGCCCGCCTGGTCAAGTCGGACGACCGGATGGCCTGGGTGCTGCACAACGCCGTCGAGAACCTCATTCGAGAAGATCTCGCCGCCGGGGAGGGCTTCAACTTCCGTGGTGCGCGGCTGGAGATCGACAGGGTCGGGCTCGTCCGGCTGGCCTCGGCGGCTCGTGCGGCAAGGGGTTCCTACCAGGTACGCCGCCGCCGCTTCATCGACACCACCGTCGACTGGCTGCTGACCCAGTACGCCGACGCGACTCGGGTCAAGAAGACCGACGACCGGCTCCGTACCCAACTGGAGAAGGTCGCGGCCGTTTCCACGCTCATCAATCGCGTCTGGCCGTCGTCCAGCGCCGAGCAGATCTATCGGCAACTGCTCGCCGACAAGGACGGCCTCGCGGCCGCGGCCTTCGGCGTGCTCACCCTCGACGAGCAGGCCGCGCTTGTCCGCCCCCAGGCGAAACGAGTCGCGGACGAACCCTGGTCGGCCGAGGACCTCGTCTGCCTGGGGGAGCTCCGATGGCTCCTGACCGGGGAAGACGAACGGCGCTACCACCACCTGGTCATCGACGAGGCCCAGGACCTGACGCCCATGCAGGCCAAGTCGCTGGCCCGCTGGTGCCCGTCCGGCTCCATGACGGTACTCGGAGACGTGGCGCAGAGCACGGGAATTCGCCAGTACGACGTCTGGGAGCACCTGGCCGACATCCTGGCCAGCACCGACGGTTGGCACATCGCCGAACTCGGCATCGGCTACCGGGTGCCGGCCGACGTCATGAGCTTCGCCGCGATGCTGGGAACGAAGATCTCGCCTTCCACGGCGATCCCGGCCTCGGTGCGACCGTCATCGCCGGGCACTTTGGCGATCATGCTGGTCTCCCGGCAACGCATTATCACCGAGACGGTCACCAGGGCCCAGCAGCTGGCCATGAAGGATGGCGACCACGCACGTTCCGTCGCGGTCCTGACTCCGGCGCAGGACGAGTTCCATGCCGAACTCGTCCATCGGATCGCCACTTTCCAGGAGTCGGCGTTGCCGGGAATGGGACAGAGAATCACCGTCATGCCCGCGCACATGGCGAAGGGTCTGGAGTTCGACCACGTCGTGGTGGTAGAACCGCATCTGTTCGCCGAACAGGGTTCGACGGGGCTTCGGCAGCTTTACGTCGCTCTGACCCGGTGCACGCAGTCCCTGACGGTGCTCCATTCGTCCCCTCTGCCTGCTGAACTAGGCGGGCCTGTCAAGGTGCCTGTGACCGAGATCAAGAAGACTGACGCTGCCTCTTCGTCCCGGAGTGAGCGGTTCGCCGACGGGGATGAGTTTCGAGCCTTCCTCAAGGAACAGGCGGCTGCCAGGCGGAAACAACCAGCTCACGCCCGTCTCAAGCACATGCTCGCAGCCGAGTTGTACGGCAATGAACGCGAGCCCCTGCTGGATACCGAGTACGCCGACATCATCTGTGAGGACGAGCGCGGGCTCGGGTTCTACGTGATCTCAGCGCAGCACGTCGACACCTATGCCGAGCTCCGTGCCGTGGCGCCCAAGCTCCTGGAAGCCGAATGGGCCAGCGGCAAGTACAAGGAGATCGACCGCCTCTTCCTCGTCCTGCCGAAGGAGCCGCAGGATCTGTGGGCGGTCGACATCATCAAGACCCTCTTCGAAGTCTCGATCATCTGGAAGACCGAGACGGGCTGGGCCGGCCCGTCCGTGGAGGCCGCTCTGGGGCAGTGACGGGCAACCGCCCGACCATTATGTCGGCTCCTCGCGAATGCAAACGCTGGCGTGGAATGCCTACATATCATGCGGTTCATGACTGCCAGGCCCGATGGGGCCGCCCTCCAGACGAGCCTCCGTCAGAGCCTGGCCTGGGCGCTGATACCGGTCTGCTGCTGCGGCGGGTTACCGATCCCGTTCATGATCGGGTACGCCGCCTACCGGCTCCGCAACGCAACACTGTGGATCT
The DNA here is from genome assembly GCF_024172185.1 of Nonomuraea roseoviolacea subsp. carminata. Classification (GTDB taxonomy): domain Bacteria; phylum Actinomycetota; class Actinomycetes; order Streptosporangiales; family Streptosporangiaceae; genus Nonomuraea; species Nonomuraea roseoviolacea. The sequence goes on along the minus strand of NZ_JAMZEC010000001.1, from coordinate 3,953,124 downwards.
TCGCCGCGGCGTATCTCGCGGTCGAGGGAGCGGTGTTCGCGGCCTCCTGGGCCCTCGAGAACGTTCCGAAGGAGGATGCTCGCTGGACCCTGACGTCGATGATCTGGATGGGCACCTATCTCGGCGGCGCGGCGCACCTCTTCGTCCTGGCCAAGCGGGTCCTGCCCCAGAAGAGCCCGCCTGCGGCGACCGTTCCGAGAACCCGGCCCGGACGGGCGACGCCGAGTCGGGCATCCAGACCGACGCAAGCGTGGGTGGGGCCGTACGCACTCCTGTCCAAGATCGGCCAAGGAGGCCAGGGCGAGGTCTACCTGGCTCGCTCTCCGGACGGCGGGCAGGTCGCCGTCAAGCTGTTGCACGCACGAGTGGCCTTCACCGAGCGGGACGACTTCCTCGCCGAGGCCAGCGCGGCCCGCCGAGTGCCGGGGTTCGCGACCGCGCGGGTGATCGACATCGGCGTCGACGACGGCCGGCCGTACATCGTCAGCGAGTACGTCCAGGGGCCCTCGCTCGACCAGCTCATCCGTCGCGAGGGCCCGCGTTCTCCTGACAGCCTGGTCCGGCTCGCCATCGCCACAGCCGCCGCCCTCAACGGGATCCACCAGGCGGGCATCGTCCATCGGGACTTCAAGCCTGCCAACGTCCTGCTCGCCCCCGACGGCCCGCGGGTGATCGACTTCGGGATAGCACGTGCCGCCGAACGGCTCACCACATCGGGGGGCACCAAGGGCACACCGGCCTTCAAGTCGCCCGAACAGGTCGAAGGCCGTCAGGCAAGTCCGGCCTCGGACATCTTCAGCTGGGGCTCGACCATGTACTTCGCAGCAACCGGCCGCCTGGCCTTCGACGGTCCGTCCGTCTGGGCCGTCGAGAACCAGATCATCAACTCCGACCCGGACCTCCGCATGGTCCCCCCACCTCTGCGCTATCTCGTCCAGCAGGCCCTACGCAAGACTCCGTATGAACGCCCAACGGCATCACAACTACTTCTGCTGCTATCACGCTAGAAATGCTTGCATACTAAGTTCACACGTCCTACTCTCTTTGTACGAGAGATACGAGGGAGCTGTGATGCGTACTCTGCGAGCAGGACGAGCCATCCACTTACTGGACATCGAGAACCTGGCGGCGTCGCCGACGCCCGCCGCGACGGAGATCGCGCACACCATGTCGGACTACCTGCGACGGGTTCCGGTCGGCCCTCTGGACCAGTTCGTCGTCGGAGTCAACCCACGATCGCTGGCCGAGGTGGGCCGGGTGATCCACGGCGCTCAGATCCTCACCCGCTCCGGCCCTGACGGCGCCGACAGTGTGCTCACCGAGATGGCCGTCAACGACCGGATCGACCTCCGGTTCGAGCGGGTGGTCATCGGTTCCGGCGACGGCTACTTCGCCGACCTGGCCACCTGGCTGACGGCTCACGACGTGCAGGTCACGGTGGTGTCCCGCACTGGCTTGCTCAGCTGGCGTCTCTACGTCGCAGTCCGCGACATCACTTACCTCGACGCGGTGCTGGCCGCCTGATTGCAGGGAATTCCCATGACCCACCTGCCCCTCATGCCACCTCCTGCGCGTCGCGGGTTCTCCGGCCCGGCGGTCGCTCTGATCGCCGTTCTCGCGTTGGGTGCCGGTTGTGTCGGCGGCGTGGCCGTAGGAAGCATCAGCAGCACGCCGGCCGCCGTCACGTCCCCCACCCGGACAGCCGCCGTGGAGGCGTTGCAGGACACCGGTCTGCCTCCCGCTGAGGAGGAGAAGGGCCGTCTGGTGAAGCTGCCCAACTTCAAGGGGCAGAACGCCGCAATCGCCCGCCAGTGGCTGGTGGACCGAGGTTGGAACGAATTCAGCGACATCAAGCTCGGCTCTCAGGACCGCTACGAGACCATGGTTGTCCTGCCGGAGAACTGGACGGTGACCAAGCAGTCCCACAAGGCCGGCAGCGAAGTCGAAGTCGGCACAACCATCGTGCTCACCTGCACGAAGGCGTCCTGACCGCCTCGCCCATCCTGCGCAGGCCTACACGAGGACAGCGCGAACAAGCCGTTCGATCCAGGCGCTCGCCGTTCGCGCGCACAGCGCTGGACACCAGTGCCCACAACATGCTGCGCCTGGAGCCACTATCCGATAAGTACATATATCGCAGTACCGAATAAACGTGCCCCCTAGCGCATAAGCGACACGTCGACACGCCGATGATCACCAGGTCGCGCCAACCATAGGAACAATGTTCCGTTATCCCGAAAAACTCGCAGCACCTTCGGGGATAAGCCGGACAAAAGCCCTATATCTGTGCTGTGATGACCATCTGGACCTGGCCTCCAGATATCCCAGGGTGTAACTTCTAACAGCTTCACATCGATGATCCAAGGCGCTTAATCAGTGATAAATGGTCAGATTCCTGCCAGTTGGCCCATTGGCACCCTTATGGACAGGCTCAGCCCAGAAGAGCGAACGGAGCTACTGGCCCTCGCACCGTCGTCCCCTAAGCCGGCCGGCGAACCACTCATATACCAAGGAGATCGAGACAGATCCGAGGTCTATCTACTGAGGTCCATCCCAGGTCAGCCGCTCACGGCATGCGTGAAGGTGACGGCCTACCTGGAATCCGGTGGAGCGGCCATGTTGGGCATCCGCGTCAGCGGCGATGTGGTCGGAGAACTGGCAGCTCTGCGCAGGGAGCCGAGATCGGCCATGGTGACCACGTGCAGTCCGATGTTGGTGCACGCCATCCGCGCGCAGGCGTTCATCGACTTCCTTGATCGCCACCCGGCGGCATGGAATGCGCTGGCCAGGATGATCGCCGACCGGCTCGACTGGGCCAACCGGAGAAGAACCGACTTTGCCCAGTTCAGCGTGCCCGTAAGGGTCGCGAACGTGCTCGTGGAGCTCTCTGACAGACACGGAGCCGACAGGGCCGACGGAAAACGAGAGCTGGGAGTCGATCTTACCCATGAGGAGATCGCCAATCTCGTCGGTGCGAGAAAAGACGCTGTCTTCAAAGCCATCCGACGTTTCAAGGAACTCAAACTGATCGATCCCAGTCATCGCCGGAAGCTGGTCATTGATCCAATCGGTCTGGCGACTTTCCGCTAAAGCGTACTGGTACGTCTTGAGGCGATGTGATCTTCGCCAGACTCTATCCCGGCGATCTCCCCATCACTCTGATCGATCTTCCTCGCAACCACAAGGTGACGTGATGCTTGACTCTGATTTCAGCCGCCGCTTGGTCATGGCGGTCGATGCGGAGGGATACGGCCGCGGCGACGACCTGCGGCACGACTCGATCCAGTCCGGTCTGGCCCAGGTCATGGACCGTAGCGCACGAGAGGCCGGCTTGTGCCGCGAGACCTGGGCCCGCCAGGAAGCCGGCGACGGCGAAGTCATCGTCTTTCCCGAAGGGGAGCCAGAGCTCCGAGTCATCGACGACCTCGTCCGTCGCCTTCGCAAGGCGCTCCACGACCACAATCGCGAGCGCCGGGACGACGCCCGCCTGCGCATTCGCATCTCGATCGGCCACGGGGTCGTGAAGCGGGGCGCCATGGGCTTCGTCGGACAAGTCGTGGTGACCACCTGTCGGCTGCTCGACGCGACGGCCGCTCGTACCGCCCTGAAGGTGAACCCCCGGGCCGATCTGGTGCTGATCCTCACCGATCGGCTCTACGAGGACGTCGTCCGGCAGCTCCACACCTCCTACCGGCCGGAGTCCTTCACCCGGCTGGAGGTACCGACCAAAGAGCGCACCGAGATCGCCTGGATGTGGATTCCCTCAGAAGACCTGGATCAGAAAGGACCTCTCGACATGGACAATCTGCCCGCGGTCGCCGACACCTTGTGGGCTTTGATCGCCGGTGGCGCCCTCGAGCGTCTCGGCGCCTACGGCACCGAGACCGGACTCGGCGGTGCCCGGAGACTGCTCGCGAAGATCAAGGAGTTCCGGTCCGAGCAGGGCCGGCCGGCCGACCCGGAGTCGCGCGACGACTTGCTGGAGTCCCTGGAGAAGCTGGTGCGCGTCGACCGCGCTGTGGAGCAGTTCGCGCAGCAGTTCAACGCCGAGCAGATGACCGTCAACCTGATCACCGCCCCCATTTCCGGCGAGGAGATCAACTTTGGCATCCGAAACTGACGCGCCGGTCGATGGTGTCCTGATCGGCGAGGAGGCCACGCCGATCGACCTGACCGAGCAAGCCGAGGTGGCGGACGCGAGCTTCGCGCAGGTCTCCCAGGTCCAGACCGTCATCAACCACATCCACGGCGATATCGGAGGAGCCTCCTTCGGCATCTCCGGTTCCCGCACCAAGTCCCGTCGCACGTCAGGACCCGTGTCCGGACACGAGATGGCGGAGGCCCGCACCCGCTACGAGCGTCACGAGAGTTACGAGGCCGCCGCCCAGCAGTTGGGCAGGTGCAACATGGTGGCCCTCATCGGCACCGCCGGCACCGGCCGCCGGACGGCGGCGCTCAACCTGCTTCACGACTTCGTCGGAGGACGGCGCGAGGTGGTGGTGGAACTGAGCCCGGCCTACACCTTGGAGAAGCTGGCCACCCGCGAATACCGGAAGGCGCACGGCTACCTGCTGTGCGACTGGCCCAAGGACGATGTCGACGGGAGTATCGCCGACTTTCATCTACGGGAGATCAGGCGCCGCGTGCGCGACGCCGGGGCATATCTGGTGATCACAGCGACGGCTACTTCGCTGCCCGCAGGAGACCAGATCCTCTGGCAGCCACCGCCGGCCCGAGACGTCCTGCTGGCCTATCAGGTGGCACCAGAGATCGCTGCGGAGGCGGCCGCTCACATCACCCCCGAACATGCCATGGCCGACGTGGTGGCACTGGCGCGTGACCTGGCCGCAGGGGCGCCCCTCGACCAGGCGCTCGGCAGGCTGGAGTCTGCCGGACGGCGTGACGTGGTCGCCTGGTTCGATGCCCCGCGTTCTCGCGGGGAGCTCTTCGAGATGGCCGCCATGGCGTTCACCGCTGGTCTCCCGGAGGCCAGTTTCGAGTCGCTCCTCGCCCGGTTGGAGTCCATCGCCGGTATCGGCATGGAAAAGGCGGATGCCGTCTCGGCGGATGATCCGATGCCGAGCCGCCGCCTGCTCCGAGTGGCAGAGGGTTCGCTTTTCAGCCTGTCACCGGGGCGCAGGTTGGAATTCAAGGTGGCAAGTCATCGAACCCATGTGATGCGGGAGCTGTACCAACGACATGGCATGCGGTTGTGGGAGCCGGTCATCGAATGGCTGCATGAGTGCGCCGCTCTACGCGACAACCCGAGCGCACAGGCCGAAGTCGCCAGAGGCGTGGCGATTCTGGCCTCGGTCTCGGACTACTCGTACGTCGATAGCACCTTTCTCACCCCCTGGGCCCGCGGGAACGGCGTCATGCGCAGCCAAGCCACCGCCGCGATGGCCGTCTCATGGCTGTGCCTGGACGAGACGACCCGTTCGGAGGTACTGCGTACGGTCAGCTCGTGGACGAGGGCATCGGCCGCGCGGCCCAAATTCACCGCCACCCTTGCCTGGTCCGGCGAGCTGGGCATCCGGTTCCCGCTGGAAGCGGTCCGGATGCTGTGGCTACAGATCAGAAACAGCGAGAAGCCTGTCCGGCATGCTGAGATCGCGCTGGCCCGTCTGTTCGCCGCGCTGACCGAGGCTACCGGCAACGCTCTTCCGATGCTCGACTGGGTGGCGCGGCAGATCAGCAATGACAAGCGAATCGGCCGTGCGATCGACCCGCTGATTCGAGCGATCCTGAGTGTCCTGTCTGCCCGCGCCGACGGCGTCGGCATTCCCACAGTCACCGCTCATCTGCGCACTCGCCCTGATTCTGCTGTCCCTCTCGCCAAGCTCTGGTCGGCGGTTCTGGTCAAGCGCCCTCACCGCAGGGATGCATTGGCCGCACTGTACGACGCGGTCTGCGCCTTCGATGAGCGCGACGATGACGACCGCGATCACGTTCGTGCCCTGTTCGCAGCACTAGTGGAGGCGCTCCCAGCGAAGGAAAGGCCTCTACTGGCTCATGATCTGCGGCGTTACGCCATCTCCCGCAACACCGACGAGAACCGGCTGGAAATTCTCCTGTCGCTCCTCCGGGTCTTCCTGAGCCCGGCCGTTCTGTCCCTCGACACCATCGGAAAGCATCCATGAGCTACCCCGTGATCAGCCAGATTCCCCTTGACCCTGTCGCCAAGCAGGGGTTCTTGAGCAAGCCCCGGCGCCTGATTTCCAGTCTCCCTCGCCAGCTTCCGCATCAGCGGTTGGTCTTCGAGTACGACGGCACGTTCGTGCTGGGCGACCGACGGCTGCGCGGCGACGAGCCGCACGTCCTGCACGCAGCGAGCGTAAGCGTCGTTGACGTGGCCAGGGATCACCCGACCACCATCCAGGTGCCGATCAACTCCTCCGGCGCCCATGACTTCACCGTCGCGATTCAGTTCCGCTGCACGGTCGACGAACCGATCGAGGTGGTACGCGCCGGCCTCACCGACGTCACCGAGCACCTGATCACCTATATTCAGGGCTATCCAAAGCTCTTCGAACTCGGCCGTAACAAGAGGTTGCACGAGGTCCACGAGTTGTGGACGCTCGTGCATGCCCAGGTGAAGGCTTACACAACCGTGGTGCCGTGTGTGCTGCCCGGCATGACGGCCGAGTTCGCCGGCCTCAACGTGTACGCCCCCGACGAGATCGCTCAGGGACGGCGACGCTACGAGACCAGCCTGCACAACATTCAGGGCGAACACGGTCTCCGCGACGTCAAGCGCAAGCTCGACCGTGACTTTGAACTCGATGAGCAGGATTTCCTGCACGCCAAGGGCCACAGTGCGAACGACTTCACCCGGCAGGAGGCGGCGCTATATCGTGATCACCAGATCACCGAAGCCACGAAGATCAGGGATCTTCTTAACAGCGGTCCCGGCGCCGCCGACGGCCTGTTCGTCACCGTTCGCGGCCTGAGTGATCAGCAGATCGCGGACCGTTACGCCGCCTTGGGCGACCGTGAATACAACGCCATCCAGCGCAGGGCCCAGCTCGAACACGACCTGCAAGTCGTTCAGGCCCGAGCACGGGCTGAGGTCGTTCGGACGGCGATCGCCCAAGGTCTGTTCAACGAAACAACCGGCAAGGAATTGCTCGCATCCTTCGACGAAGTCGAACCGGAAGCGGAGTCCGAGAGTCTCGAAGGACCCGCGTACGAGGCTCGCGCCGAGGTGACAGCAGGCGACGCCGACGACGACTTCTTCCCGGAGGAGGACGTCCGTGGTTGACATTCTCCACGGATCGAAGGTGTCTGAGCAGCACGGACGGCACCCCCGGCGCCGCCGAGGGAAGCTCACCCTCGGAATGCTCCTACGCCGGTTCACGGGAGTCGACGAGAAGATCCTGGCAAGTGTCCCGCAGGAACGCTCCCGCTACACCAGTCTCGGCGGACTCGTGATCAGCACCGCGCTCATTGCGGGCACCTCTATGCTGGGCGCGCTGACACTGCTGTCACAAGCGTCCCTGCTCTATCTGGTGCCGGCCGCGGTGCTGTGGGGGCTGATCATCGCCAATGTCGATCGATTTCTGATCACCAGTCTTCACGGTGACAACGATGGCTGGACCCGCTGGGGCAATGTGCTGGTCCGCCTCGCTCTCGCCGTCGTCATCGGGGTCTTCATCGCCGAACCGCTGACTCTGAAGATCTTTCAGGAGCGGCTCGATCGGCAGATCATGCTGGAACGCGACCAGGCGATCAGCCTGACGGAGAGCCGGTACAAGCAGTGCAACCCCCTGCAAGGGCCTGCTCCCGCGGGTGTCGACTGCACCGGTTTCCTTCTCGACGGCGGCGACGAGGCGCTCGCGGTCGAAGGCAACATGACGCAGAGGCAGGCCATCCTCAAGGCCGCAGAAGATCGCTTGGCGGCGGATATGAAAGAGCACGAAGACCTGGTGGGCCGCAGCAACCGGGAGTGCTTTGGCGTCAAGGTTCTCAACCAGACCACGGGCGTGACCGGCGACGGGCCCGAGTGCAGAGCGCGAAAGAGGGATCTTGCGACCTTTCTCGCCAACCATGACCTCCCGCGGCAGCAAGCAGAGGTAGGGAAGCTGCGGGCGGAGCTCGGCTCGCTCGCGGCCGATCGCGCCAGTGCCGAAAAGGAACGCGCGGCGGCACTCAGCAAAAAGATCACCAAGCGCGTTGAAGATAAAAAGCAGGCCTACACCGACATCGGGCTGCTTGACCGGTGGGAAGCCCTGGGCACCGTCGCAGGTCAGAGCGGCATGGTCAACTTCGCCCACTGGCTGCTGCGCATCATCTTCGTCCTGCTCGACTGCATGCCGATCATCTCCAAGATGCTGAACGGCAAGACCGAGTACGACCGCCTCCTCACTCAGGAGTTGCGCGCGGGCTCGGCCTGTCACGAAGCCGAACTGAACTTCACCACCCGGCAGACCACCGGCGAGTACGAAATCAGACTGCGGGAGGAGGAGCGCCGTCTCAAAGCCGAACGCAGCCGGATCGACCGAGATCAGCGCGTTGACGAGGCTTCCCGGGACGACGAGATCGATCGCCTCGCCCGCACCTTCATGGCCTCGATGCCCAAGCAGCGATAACGACCGGCACCTCTGCGGGCGCTCTCTACAGCCGTACCACCCACGCCCGATATGCTGCCGTCTCTGCGCAGTCCAATGCCTCGCGTCTGCGGACGCAGAACTTCCCTCGTCGTACGCCGTCAGTGGCCGCGGATCGCCGTCATACTCCAGGGTCTGTCGCCTCTGACAGGTCATCGGCGATGACGGCGCCCTCCGCTGCCGCGCCAGGGTCGGTCCCGGTTGCGGCGATCGTGGCGATCCGGCGCGCGGCGTCATCCTGAACCAGTCTGCATATCGTGAGCATCGAGCTCAGGCCGGTGCGCAAGTCGTCCTTGACCACGTCGAGAGGAACATCCCGACGTAGCCAGCCGACCTCACGCACTTGCTGAAAGTCAACGGGCTCCTGTGGGCGGTGCTCGTACGGCCCTGTGACCTCGCCGATGGCGATGTGGCCGGGGTGTGACTTGAGCGGCATGACCACGAGGTCTCCCCGTTGGATCTCGGTGGTGAATCTCCAGAGCTGGCCTCTCCAGTTGGCGATGGTGTTGGGACTGGCCGTCGGGAAAGCACTGCGTAGAGCCTCGGCAAGTTCGTCCCGAGTCGTATAGCAGCTGAGATCCCCCACCTCATGCCAACCGACGACGATCAGTCCCTCATCCAACGCTCGCGGCTCGCGCTCCCCCTCCCGGCCACCGCGTACCATCCATGCTCGAGGTGTGGCGCTGGCGGCCAGCAGGTCGTTCAGCGCCCGAAGGATGATCTGCGAGGCGTCCGGCAATGCCAGGGCAGCTGGGGTGGATGAGGGCCTCTTGGCGTAGTTGGTGATAGCGAGTCGTGCCGGCAGGTCGGTCCATCCGGGGAGTACAGAAAGGGCATGAGCAAATCGCTCCAGGCGATCCGCCGGCACGCCCCTGTTGCGCATCCATTCGAAATTGATCGACAGCACTGACTTGCTCTCGCCGGTGTAGATGCTCCACATCGCTGCCTCGTCCTGGCCAGTACTGAACCAGGCGGTGACTGAGGGATGGACGCCATCCCCGAAGATGTAGCCGCGGAAGGCGGGGTGGCTCTCCGCGTGCCGGTACACGGCGAGAAGTGTGTCGGCCACGTCAGGAGGACAGTACTCGTCAAGGGCGTGAAGAAGGCTCTCCTCGGTCCACTTCGACAGACCCCGAATCACGCCCCTTCGCTTGGCATCGATCTGAGCCGGAGTAGCTCCGAGGGAGCCGACTTCCTCTGGGGGAACACTGTGATCCGTGGCTGGCGGCAGGTCACCGAGCGACTGGAGTATTGCGATAGCGACCGACTCCAGTACGTCGATGGTCTGCTCAACCTCCCCGGCGGTGATCCTTTTCTTGCGGCGGAAGCTGTCCGGGTCATGGTCGGCAGTGTGCGCGATGTTGTTGCGGCGCCTGGCGATCCCGGTGAGCTGTGTGCGGATCTCATCGGCCGTAATCGGCTTGCTCGGGTCCTGGTCGGTCAGCCTGTCGGCGACGACTTTCCACAGCTTGACCTTGCTGACGTGAGAGAAGCCCTCCGCGATCTTGTCCGGGTGCTGGAAGGTCTTGAACTCGAAGAACCGTTCCATCGCGGCACGGAATGCGTCTTCCAACGGCTCGGCGTTACGGTGAACTTTCTCCACCAACTCGACCGGCATGGACAACTTGCTGAAATTGCTCGGCCGCGGAGCCCCTGGCCTCTGGGCCAGGGCCACTGCCCGATCGATGATTTCTTGCGTGACCCAGTGGTCAAGGGCTGCAACCGCTTGAGTCCACGCCGCTCGGTAGAGATCAGTGACGTCGAAAGCACCGACGCCCAGCCTCTCCAGGTTGCGACCGCCGCGCACGAGCTGCCGCGCATAGCCGAGGTTACGTTGATATTGCTCGAAGGCCCCCGGAAAATCACCTGCACGGAACAGCCGTCGTTCACGGTACTGGCGTTGCAACTCCCGATATATGGCTACGTCCGGGAAGTCCTCCAGCGTCTTGATCCCGACAGCGGTGATCGACCAACCGTTCCTCTTGGCCATCCATCCCAGGGACGCCGCCTCACCAGTCCGGAAGATCACTTGAGACCACCAGCGAGTCTCGCCATGTGCGTCAGGAATCCGCAGGTCGCGAGGGATTTCAACGTGTTTGGCGACCGCCTCTCGCACGTCGCCGGGCGCCATCGGAGCCCCGGCCTCACGGAGCACCTCCAACGTGACGCGAAGGATCGGCATAATCTGCTCGGCGAAGGACATACAGCAGGGCCTTCCATGTCCAGTTTCCAGCCTCGGCTGACAGCAGCGGGGACGCGAACACTCCCCAGAACACAGAATCTCCTGACAGAGTACGGCCAGCGCGCATCACGGACAGCCAGTAATAGCGAGCAACCTGCTTGATATCTCTAGGGAACCGTCACATACGCCGACCCCGCGCGGCCCACCAAGCGTCCGCTCCTCGCTCAGGTCCTGCTCCGCCTGAACTCGCGTCTGGAATGACCTCAAGCTCTGACGCTATCCGGAGTGTTGTGCACCTGATTATTCGCCAAATCGGGCACAAGTAGCAGTGCTCAGACCGCGCGAATGTGATGTATCAGGACAGGAATAGCGCTTGGCCATGTGCGGCCGGTGACAGTCGCCCCTCGGACACAGACCCGTACCCCATATGGTCCTGGTCGCTGGAGACGGCGACCAGGACTTTGTGTTGTGAGGGGTGGTGGACCAGCTCCAGGCAGAGATTGGCGTAGATCTTGGCTTTCCGGGTCGGGTCGGCTCTCCCCAGGACCTCCACGAGGCTCCCCAGACCGCGCAGGGACGCGGCCAGGCTGTCGCGGTCCAAGAGACGGGGCCGGGCCCCGGGGAGCCGCGTGAGCCTGTGTTGCAGCTCAGTCTTTCGACCTTGCTCCTCCCTCATCCAGCTCGCGATGAGCACCGGGTCGGCGCGGGCCCCCAGAGCCGCGCGGTGGCGAGCCGGCTTCCGATCGCATTCGGCCATCTGCCGCTTGATGGCCTCAGTCTCATGCAGCTCCGTGGATGGCGCTTCGTGCGCTGCCACCAGGAGATCCAAGGTGCGGTCCATGTTCGACGGAGTGAACAGACGTCCCAGCCAGTGATCGAGTCTGTAGGCCAAGGAGATCAGCGCCGCAGGCTTGTCCCTCAACGTCGTCTGCCAGAGCTACCCGGACCACCGCTCAAGCGCCTGCTGGAGACAGGTACGCGGATCCGCTGCCTCTTCCTCGACCCGGACGGGCAGGCCATCCGCGCCCGCGAAGCCCGACGAAGGCCACGCCGACGGGACACTGACGATGTTGACCACCCTCGACATCACCACGCTGACCAGGCTGCGCGACCGCCTCGACCCCGAAGCGACCAAGCGCCTCGAACTACGCGTCTACGACGAGACCATCCGCTTCAACATCCTGATCGTGGACCGCGGACTCTGCATCGTCCAGCCCTACCTGCCACAGGCCCGCGGAGTCGACTCCCCTACGCTGGTGATCGCGGACAACACCGCCGCAGACGGCCTCTTCCCCGTCTTCGACCAGGTCTTCACCGACATGTGGGAGCGGAGCACACTCAGATGAGCATCGACGCCCGCTCTCTACTGTCCATCGCGGAGCAGGCCGTCACCATCGCCGCCGACATCATCCGCACCAAGGCTCCCGGCGTGGTGACCGCGAAGGGCGACCGGGACATGGCTACGGAGGTGGACTACGCCGTCGAGGACTCGGTCCGGGACTTCCTGACCCGCGAGACTCCCGAGATCGGATTCCTCGGCGAGGAGGAAGGACTCAGCCACGCCGGCAAGGGCCTGCTCTGGGCCCTGGATCCCGTCGACGGCACGGTGAACTTCCTGCACGGCCTCCCCCTGTGCGCCGTCTCCCTGGGCCTGATCCAGGACAACACTTCCGTCCTGGGCGTCATCGACCTCCCGTTCCTGGGCACGTGCTACACAGCAGCCGAAGGAGCAGGCGCCCACGCCAACGGCACGCCGATCCATGTCAGCGACACCCGCGACCTGGACGCCGCCATCGTGGCCATCGGCGACTACGCCGTCGGCACCAACGCCGAAGAACGCAACCGCCCGCGTCTCGCCCTCACCCACGAACTCGCCGCCCGGGTACAACGCATCCGCATGTTCGGCTCAGCCGCCATCGACCTGGCATGGGTCGCCCACGGCAAGACCGACGCCCTCATCATGCTCAGCAACAACCCCTGGGACACCGCCGCAGGCATCATCATCGCCCGCCAAGCCGGAGCCGCAGTCCTCGACCTCGACGGCAGCCCCCACACCACAACGTCCAGAGCCACCATCGCAGCCGGTCCGGCACTCGTTGCCGACCTCTTCACGCTCATCGGTCAGGTACCGGAGTCGGCCTAGCACTGCGCAAGCATTGCCGAATTACCCTCTTAAGGATCAAGCGGCGGCGCGGCGCGCCGCCGTACCCCCGGCCCTCCGCCCGCCAGCCTCGCCGTACTTGCCGAACGCTCCGGCCGGGGTTGCCGCGCCACCGCACAGATGCAGCCCAACGATCGCCACGGCATGGCTGGTCGCCGGACATGGTTGGGGGCGATCGAAGGTTCAGGGCCTTTGCAACATGAAGTAGGGCCTGTTCTGAGTTCGGATCATGCGTTTACGGATCCGCCTGCGTGGTGCTCGCCGGTCCCAGTAGGGCACAAAGTTGATCGAACCTGGACGAAGCCTGTCACGTCCTACCGATATGGATCGCCTCAAACGGCTCAGACCGGCGGCAGCAGCCCTCCTTCTGCTGATCGCTTTCGGTTGCAGCCCGGCCTTCGCCCTTCGCTATCCCTCGAACGCCGCGTCCTCTGCCGAGGAGATCGCTGAGCGCCTGCGGGCCAACTTCGACGAGGCATACAGGAGAGATCCATCTCTCGAACTGCTGGCGCCGTGCCGTACAGAAACCGGAACGGAGGCGCGGCTCCCGCCGCAGGGTGTCCCCGCGTACGCGGCCGAGCTGCGGGTGGCTGAGCTCCCGGGGCGGCTGTCCGCCAGGTTCTGGGTGACGTCGCCCGCGAAGGCGAGCGTCCTGCTGGACGCCTCGATGCGGGCAGCCGACCAGTGCACGCGACAACCGGAGGGCGTTGTGACGGGCTTCGGGGATCTCGACGAGACGGGCAGCACGCTCCTCGATTTCGCGGCGCCCGGATGGCGCGCGGTTCAGGTACTGGTCACCGAGCCGGGCAGCTCGGACGCCGGCGATGTGGGGACGACGGCGACGGTGGTCGCGGTTCGCGGCACGCTGTTGGCTGAGGTGCAGTGGTACTGGTCGATCAAGCAGGGCACCAGGTCTGACCCGCATTGGGTGGGCCAAGGCAATCAGGCAGCGAGGTCCGTGCTCGCCGCGATAGGCGGTGTCCCGACGCGCCCCGCCCCCTGATCCTCGCTGGATCCGAATCCTTCGACCCCTCTGAAGATCTGCAGTCCGTACAGGCCCTGGACCGGTGGCTCGTCCAGCGCGTCGCCGATCATGCGCCTCGCCACGATCCGCGGGCGCGTCGGCGCACCAGGACGATCAGCCCCATCTGGATAGCAAGGAGCACCAGCGCGATCAGTCCCGATGTTGCGGTCATCTCTTCCTCTGACAGCCCGCCGGCACATTCCGTAATGTTGCCGCCCTCGTATAAAAGGGTGCAGCCGTGCCCGAGGATCACAGCAGCGATGAACCAGTTGGTAAGCAGAAGGGGGACCGTGCCTAGGACAAGGAGTAGGGGGATGTGGTTCATCCTCCCACCCGCCGGGTCAGCCTTCGCCGGAACAGGTTCGAGACGCCCGCCCATATCGGAATCACGACTCACTCCGAACACATAAGCAGAGGCAGGCGATCATGACAAAGTGGGCACCGCAACAGTCACGCGCTGTAAAACCGTCGGCTCTTCCTGATCGAGCTCAAGCCATCGTTGTCCCTGCTCAAGAAGCCGTAGCTTCGCGTTCTCTCGCGGTACTACAACGGACCGAGCACAAAAGATCTCCACAGGCAGGGGATTCGCCGCTCCGGCGCTGGATAGCGCTCGGTTTGGAGGGAACGAGATGCGGGGTCGCGAACGGGAATGGCGCCAGGTCGAGGGGCTGCTTCGCACGCTGCGACAAGGCGGGACCGGCACGCTACTCGTAGACGGTGAACCCGGGGTGGGCAAGAGCAGGCTGCTGGACGAAGCCGCCGATGTCGCCGCCCATCACGGCGTCGGCCTGATCCGCGGCGGCGTGGAGGAACTGGGCGAACTCGTTTCGTGCGGCTTCCTGCTGGAGTCCCTCGGCCTCCCGTTCGAGGCACAGTCCGCCGGCTCACCGACGCACCTGCTGGACCGACTGACGAAGGCCTTCCAAGAGCGGGCCGGAGCGCCGGTGCTGGCCGTCTTGGACGACCTGCACCGGGCCGAACCGGCGACGCTGAAGATTGTCCGTGTCCTGCACGACCGGCTGACGGCCCGGCCCGTCGGCTGGTTGCTGAGCGGCTCGACCGCCGAGAACGACGGCCGGGCCGCCTCCCTGTTCGGCCTCCTGGAGCGGAACGGCGCCGCGCGGGTGACGCTCGCGCCGCTCTCGCCGGAAGCCGTCGCGGAGCTGGCAACGGACATGCTCGGGAGGCCTCCCGATCCGACGACGAGTGTGCTGATGGCCGGTGCCGGGGGCAATCCTCTGCTGATCATTGAATTGCTCACCGGCCTGCGCGACGAAGGCCGGCTCGACGCGCCCCCTGGTGCCATGTCACATACCCAATTGCCTGTCCGGCTGCGAAGGGTGGTGCGACGCTGGACCAACGCCCTGAGCGGGGAGGCCCGTAGCCTGGTGGAGACCGCCGCCGTGCTCGGCGGGCCGCTGCCGATCGAGCAGGCCGCGTCGCTGCTCGGCACCACGCCGGCCGGGTTGCTCTCCGCCATCGAGGAAGCCATGGCGGCGGGCATTCTCGACGTCACCGGGCGTGGGCTCGCCTTCCGTTACGAGCTGGTCGGGACCGTCACCGCCACATCGGTTCCTCCGCCAGTACGCGATGCGCTGCTGAGCCAGCTCGGCGCTCTCACAGACCTGGAACCGGCGGGCGGCGTTTTCACCGCTTCGGCCGCTGCCGTCCACGTGGCGGTCACCGGTGGCCGCCTGGAGGAGGCCGAGAGCATGGTCCAGGAACGTCTCGCCGACAATCGCTCCGCACAGAGCGTGGCGGAACTACGATGCCTGCTGTCGGACATCATGTACCGGACCGGCAGGGACGACGAGGCGATCCACGAGGCCGACCGTGTGCTGGCCCTCCCGGCCCGCTGGCATCACGTGCGCGACCGCGCGGTCGTGGTGAGGCTGTATGCCATGACCCGCCGGCATGACGACTACGTAGGTGCATACGCGGATGACATCATCGAGGGCGAATCCGGGCACGGTCCAACAGTCACGGTCGCCGCGCTGACCGCCCTCGCCACGATCGAGCGGGACGAGGGCAGGCTCTCCAACGCCTTTGCGCTGGCCGAGGACGCCTGGCGGCTGGCCAGCAGGGACCCGCCGGACGAACGCCGCTACGAATCCTGTCTCACCATCGCGGCGCTGCTCATCGATGTGCGCCGCCTCGACGAGGCGCGGGCAGTGCTCCAGCAGGCACGCACGGACATGCTCGCTCATGGCCATCTGGCCTGGGCGGCGGACGTCGCGGCATTGGAGGCTCGCGCCGAGTTCGCCGCAGGCCGGTTCGACGATGCCGTCACCGCAGGGAAAAGGGCTCTGAGCCTCGCCGCCGTTCACCACATGCCGCTGGCCGCCGAGGTGGCCAGCGGCGTACTCGCCGCCGTCGCTCTCCGGCGGGGCGACCTGCGAGAAGCAATGCGACGTCTCGCGGCCCCCGCCGAGGGACCGAGCGAGGCACACTCGCGGCACACCCTGCTGGCAGCCCAGGTCACCGAGGCGTGCGACGGTCCCCGGAGCGCGATGACCTTGCTCACGGCTCTCTCCGGCCCGCTCCAGCAGCTGTCCTCGCTGCTCGCCATGGATTCGACGGTGAGCGCGTGGATGGTCCGGGTCGCCATGGGCGCGGGAGACCGTTCAACGGCCGAGTCCATCGTCACCACGGCGGAGGCCCTCAGTCACGCCAGCCTGGGCCTTCCGATGCTGGCCGCGTCCGCCGCGCACGCCCGGGGCCTGCTCGATGGCGATCGCGAGGCTCTCTCCCTCGCTGCCGAGCAGATCGAGGACAAATGGGCGCAGGCCTCGGCCGTGGAGGATCTCGGCATGGTGCTGAAGGCTCTCGGGGAGCGGCAGGAGGCGGTCACCGGTTTGGACCGGGCCTTGGCGATCTACGATGACATCGGATCCACCAGGGACGCGGCACGCGTCCGCCGGAGATTGCGCGACTTGGGTGTGCGCCGCCACCACTGGCACCACACTCAGCGGCCCGCCTCCGGCTGGGGCAGCCTCACGGAAACCGAGCATGCCGTCGCGCTGCTCGCCGTCGACGGATGGACCAACCGGCAGATCGCCGAGCAGATGTTCCTCAGCGTCCATACGGTCGCGTTCCATCTGCGGCATGTCTACCGCAAGCTGAGCGTCGGCTCCCGCGTCGAGCTCACCCGCCTCGCGGTGGCGCAGGAACGTGTCGGCCCCGACCGGTCGCACGACGAGAGGCAAAGCTGAGGCGCCGAAACTACCCGTGTGGGGGATGTGACCGCCCTGCGCGCCGACAAGGGTCAGAACAGTAAGTACTGAACCCGAACCCCCATCCCAGTAGGTGGACCGATGGCATTGCCGGCAATACGCCGCAGGGGCGGCGAGTCATGCCCTGATGCGCGAGTTCGAGGACGTCTACGGCCGGCTCGGGCAGCTGATGAACGCCGAACGGGTCGAGCCCCGGCACATCGAGGTGACCGCCTGAGGCGGGGAGATGAGGAGCCATGACCGTCGCGCCGACCGGTTCCGTCACCGCCGGCAAGGAACGGCTCGCCAGTTACCACACGTACCAAGAGGCGCAGAAGACCGTCGACTATCTGTCGGATCACGGGTTCCCCGTACACGGGACGCTGATCGTGGGCGTGGGCCTGCGCTCGGTGGAGCAAGTCCTCGCGCGCATGACGTATCTCCGCGCGGCCGGCCGGGGCGCGCTGAGCGGGGGCTGGTTCGGCCTGCTCGTCGGCCTGTTCTTCGGGATCTTCTCGAACATGGCCGGGTCCCTGGTCGCGCTGGTCCTGTGGGGGCTGCTGTGGGGCGCGGTCGCCGGGGCGATCTTCGGCGTGATCGCGCACGCGGCGCACGGCGGACGGCGGGACTTCGTCTCCGAGACCGGCCTGGTGGCCGACAAGTACGAGGTCCTCGTCGACTCCGAGCACGCGGCCAGGGCCCATGAGCTCATGGGAAAGGTGAACGAGCAATGGCGAAAGCAGTAGGCATCGACCTCGGGACCACGAACTCGGTGATCGCCGCTACCGAGGACGGTCACCCCACCGTGCTCCCCAACGCGGAAGGGTCACGCACGACCCCGTCCGTGGTGGCCTTCACCCCCGAGGGTGAACGCCTGGTGGGCCAGCTCGCGCGGCGCCAGGCCATCCTGAACCCGAAGGGAACGATCTACTCGTCCAAACGGTTCATCGGCCGTCGCTACAACGAGGTCGAGAGCGAGATCCACGCTGTCTCGTTCGACGTCGTCGAAGGGCCGCAGGGAGACGTCCGCTTCCAGGTCGGCGAGAAGCAGTACGCGCCGGAGGAGGTCTCGGCGCTCATCCTGCGCAAGCTGGCCGCTGACGCGGCGAAGTATCTCGGCGAGAAAGTGACCGAGGCGGTCATCACCGTACCGGCGTACTTCAACGACGCCCAACGCCAGGCCACCAAGGACGCGGGGCGCATCGCCGGCCTCGAGGTCCTGCGCATCATCAACGAGCCGACCGCCGCCGCCCTGGCGTACGGGCTGGACAAGAAGTCCAACGAGACCGTGCTGGTCTTCGACCTGGGCGGCGGTACGTTCGACGTCAGCATCCTGGACATCGGCGAGGGGGTCGTCGAGGTCCGCGCCACCTCCGGCGACGGGCATCTCGGCGGCGACGACTTCGACCGCAGGATCGTCGATCATCTGGCCGACGAGTTCCAGCGAGACCAGGGCATCGACCTGCGCAAGGACCCGCAGGCGCTGCAGCGCCTCTTCGAGGCGGCCGAGAAGGCCAAGGTCGAGCTGTCGTCGGTGACCCAGACCACGGTCAGCCTGCCGTTCATCACGGCGGACGCCTCCGGACCCAAGCACCTCAACACCACGCTCATGCGGTCCACCTTCGAGCAGATCACCGCCGACCTCGTCGAACGCTGCATCCATCCGGTCGAGCAGGCGATGGAGGACGCCAAGCTCAGGCCCGCGGACATCGACGAGGTCATCCTCGTCGGCGGATCCACGCGGATCCCCGCCGTCCAGAACCTGGTCCGCAGGCTCACCGGGGGCAAGGACCCCAACATGACGGTGAATCCGGACGAGGTGGTCGCCATCGGAGCGGCGATCCAGGCGAGCATCATCAAGGGCGAGGTGCAGGACGTCGTGCTGCTCGACGTCACGCCGCTCTCCCTCGGTGTCGAGACCCTCGGCGGGCTCATGACCAAGGTCATCGAGCGCAACACCACCATCCCGGCCCGCCGGACCGAGACGTTCTCCACGGCGGAGGACAACCAGAGCGCCGTGGACATCGTGATTCTGCAGGGTGAGCGGGAGCGCGCCGCCGACAACCGGGTGCTCGGGCGTTTCCGGCTGGAGAACATCCGGCCCGCGCCCCGAGGGGTGCCGCAGATCGAGGTGACCTTCGACATCGACGCCAACGGCATTCTCAACGTTTCCGCCCGGGACGAGGACACCGGGGCCGAGCAGCGGATCACCATCAGTGAGAGCTCCAACCTCGACAAGTCGGAGATCGAGCGGATGGTCGCGGACGCCGAGCAGCACCGTGCCGAGGACACCCGGCTCCGGGAGACCATCGACGCGCGGAACGAGCTGGACTCGGTCGCCTACCAGGTGGAGCGCCGGCTACAGGAGCTCGGGGACGCCGTACCCGTGCACGAGAAGGCACGTGCGGAGCAGCTCGTCGAGGAGGCCCGCCAGGCGATCAAGGAAGAGGTGCCGATCGACCGGCTCCGGGCGCTCAGCGCCGAGCTCCAGCAGGTGTACCAGGGACTCGGCGCCAGTGTCCGGCCGGATACGCCTGAGGTGCCGCCTGATGTCCGGGCGGAAGGCGCCCCGGGCGCCGACGACGACGTGATCGACGCGGAGTTCACCACCTCGGAGCCCGATTGACATGCACGAGAACGTACCCGAGGGCCGGAAGGAGCCCCCTGAGGAGGCCGCCGCCGCGTCCGCGGAGACGGACGCCAAACTCGCGGAGCTGGAGGACCGATGGCTGCGCGCCGTCGCCGACCTGGACAACCTCCGCAGGCGGATCACCCGCGACAACGAGCGGCTGCGGGCCGAGGAACGCGCCAGGGTCGCCGCCGCGTGGCTGCCCGTCCTGGACAATCTCGAGCTCGCGCTGAGCCATGCGGGCGACGGCGACGGCGACGCGAAGGCGGTGCTCGACGGCGTGCGAGCGGTGCGCGACCAGGCCGTCTCCGTCCTGTCCAGCCTGGGCTACCCGCGATACGACGAGACGGGCGTGATGTTCGATCCGGCGCGCCACGAGGCGGTGGCAGCCGTCGAACGGACTGATGCCGAGCCCGGCACCGTCGTGGAGGTGCTGCGGCCCGGCTATGGCGAGGGCGAGCGGCAGCTTCGGCCCGCAAGAGTCGCCGTCGCGAAGAAGGCGGAGTGATGGTCGCACGGCGGGACTTCTACGAGGTACTCGGCGTGGACAGGAACGCCGACGCCGACGAGATCCAGCGCGCCTACCGCAAGCTCGTGCGCACCTACCACCCGGACGTCAACAAAGATCCGGGGGCGGAGGACAGGTTCAAAGAGATCTCGGAGGCCTACGCTGTGCTTTCCGACCCGGAGCAGCGTCGCCGCTACGACGCCTTCGGCCACGACTTCCGCCAGGTGCCGCCCGACGTGGACCCCGCGGACTACGCTCGCGCCCGCGCGGGCACGCGCGCCGGATCGGGCGGCACATGGCGGTCGGCGCCTGACGAGGGCGTTGATTTCGGCGCCGACCTTGACCTGGACGACCTGCTCAGCGGCATGTTCGGCGGCCGTGGCAGGCGACGCTGGGGCCCTGTGCCGGGTGCGGACCAGGAGGCGCGGCTCACGCTGACCGTCGAGGAGGCCTACCGCGGTGGCCGTCGCGGAATCACCCTGCCCGGTGGCAGGCGGCTGGACGTCACGATCCCGCCCGGGGTCACGAACGGGCAGCGCATCAGGCTCGCCGGGCAGGGCGGGCGAGGAAGCGATGGAGCGCCGGCAGGCGATCTGCACCTGATCGTGCAGATCGCCGACCATCCCCGGTATCGCGTGGAGGGCCGCGACATCCACACCACCCTGCCGCTCACTCCCTGGGAGGCGGCCCTGGGCGCCACGGTGCCCATCGACACGCCAGGCGGCGAGGCGAAGCTGAGAGTGCCGCCGGGCACGTCCAGCGGCCGTCGCCTGCGCTTGCGAGGGCGCGGCATGCGCCCCCCGAGCGGCCCCGCGGGTGACTTCTTCGCCGAAGTCCGGATCATGGTCCCGGCCACGCTCACCGACACGGAGCGACGCCTGTTCGAACAGCTCGCCGCCGCATCGCGGTTCGACCCGAGGAGGCGCTCGTGATCTACGCACTGGTACGCCCCGCCCGGCTCGACCTCGATTCCTACGCGCGGGCCACGGGGCTGCACCCGGAGGTCGTCCGTCGGTTGGTGACCCTCGGACTGCTGGAGCCCGACAGGGACGCCAGAGGGGAGCTGTGTTTCGCCCCCTCCAAGGTCACGGCGGCCGCCCGCATTCAGCGGCTGCACGAGGGCCTGTCCATCAACTACGCGGCGATCGGTGTGGTGATCGACCTCCTCGATCGGATCGCGGAGCTCGAGGCCGCCCTGCGCGGCCCTTCGCCACGACGCTAGGGAGACTCGGAGTGGACCCGAACAGGATGACGCAGAAGACGCAGGAGGCCCTGCACGACGCCCAGACCAAGGCGCTGCGGTACGGTCACACCGAGGTCGACGGGGAGCATCTCCTGCTGGCCCTGCTCGACCAGCCCGAGGGGCTGGCGCCCCGGTTGCTGCAACAGGCGGGTGCCGACACGCAGCTTCTTCGCGCCGAACTGGAAGCGGAGCTGGCGCGCCGGCCCAGGGTCAGCGGCCCGGGCGCCGCGCCCGGCCAGGTGTTCCTCACCCAGCGCCTCTCCCGGGTGCTCGACGCCGCGGACCGGGAGGCCGGCCGGCTCAAGGATGAGTACGTCTCGGTCGAGCACCTGCTGCTGGCCCTGATCGAGGAGGGCTCCGCGACCGAGGCGGGGCGGCTGCTGCACGGCCAGGGCGTGACCAGGGACCGGTTCCTGCAGGCGCTCACCGCCGTCCGGGGCAACCAGCGGGTCACCTCGGCCATGCCCGAGGTCGCCTACGAGGCGCTGGAGAAGTACGGGCGCGACCTGGTGGCCGACGCCCGCGCGGACAAGCTCGACCCCGTGATCGGCCGCGACGAGGAGATCCGCCGCGTGATCCAGATCCTGTCCCGCAAGACCAAGAACAACCCCGTGCTGATCGGCGACCCCGGCGTCGGCAAGACGGCCGTGGTCGAAGGGCTCGCCCAGCGGATCACCCGCGGCGACGTCCCGGAGGGGCTGCGCGACAAGACCATCTTCAGCCTGGACATGGGCTCGCTCGTCGCGGGAGCCAAGTACCGCGGGGAGTTCGAGGAACGCCTGAAGGCCGTGCTGAACGAGGTGAAAGCGGCTGAGGGCCAGATCCTGCTGTTCGTCGACGAGCTTCACACGGTGGTCGGCGCCGGGGCGACCGAGGGCGCCATGGACGCGGGCAACATGCTCAAACCGATGCTCGCGCGCGGCGAGTTGCACATGATCGGCGCGACCACGGTGCAGGAGTATCGCCAGCACATCGAGAAGGACGCCGCCCTGGAGCGGCGGTTCCAGCCGGTACTGATCGACGAGCCCTCGGTCGAGGACGCCGTCTCGATCCTGCGCGGCCTGCGCGAGCGGCTGGAGGTCTTCCACGGTGTGAAGATCCAGGACAGCGCGCTCGTCGCCGCGGTGACGCTGAGCCACCGCTACATCGCCGACCGGTTCCTGCCGGACAAGGCCATCGACCTGGTCGACGAGGCGTGTGCGATGCTCCGCACCGAGATCGACTCCATGCCGGCCGAGCTCGACGCGCTCACCAGGAAGGTGATGCGGCTGGAGATCGAGGAGGCCGCGCTGGCCAAGGAGGACGACCCCGCGAGCCGGTCCCGCCTGGAAGAGCTGCGCAAGGAGCTGGCCGCCGCGCGTGCCGAGGCCGAGGCGATGCGGGCGCAGTGGGAGGCCGAGCGGTCGGCCCTGCGCAGGGTGCAGAGCCTGCGGCAGGAGCTGGAGAGCGTGCGGCGGGAGGCCGAACAGGCCGAACGCGCCTACGACCTCAACCGTGCCGCCGAGCTCCGCCACGGCCGGCTCCCCGAACTGGAACGCCGGCTTCGCGCCGAGGAGGAGCGGCTCGAATCCCGGCAGAACAGCCGCCGGCTGCTGCGCGAGGTCGTCACGGAGGACGAGATCGCGTCCATCGTCTCCCGCTGGACCGGCATCCCCGTGACCCGGCTGAAGGAGGGGGAGCGGGACAAACTGCTCAAGCTCGATGAGATCCTGCACGAACGTGTCATCGGGCAGGAGGAGGCCGTGCGGCTCGTGGCCGACGCCGTCATCCGCGCTCGCTCCGGCGTCAAGGATCCTCGGCGCCCCATCGGATCGTTCCTGTTCCTCGGACCCACCGGGGTCGGCAAGACCGAGCTCGCGAAGTCCCTCGCGGAGGCCCTGTTCGACACGGAGGACAACATGGTGCGCATCGACATGAGCGAGTACCAGGAACGCCACACGGTCAGCCGGCTCGTCGGTGCTCCTCCGGGCTACGTCGGTTATGAGGAGGGCGGTCAGCTCACGGAGGCGGTGCGGCGCAAGCCGTACTCGGTGGTGCTGTTCGACGAGATCGAGAAGGCCCACACGGACGTGTTCAACACGTTGCTGCAGGTCATGGACGACGGGCGGCTGACCGACGCGCAGGGCCGCACGGTCGACTTCCGCAACACCGTGGTCATCATGACCTCCAACATCGGCTCCCAGCACCTGCTGGACGGGGTCACCGCCGACGGGGAGATCAAGCCCCAGGCCCGCGAGAGCGTGATGGGGGAGCTGCGCATGCACTTCCGGCCCGAATTCCTCAACCGGGTCGATGACATCGTGCTGTTCAAGCCGCTGACCGAGGCCGAGATCGAGCGCATCGTGGACCTGATGTTCGCCGACATCAGAAACCGCCTGGCCGCCCGCCGGCTCACCTTGGAGGTCACCGAGGACGCGCGCCGGCTCATCGCCAACCAGGGCTACGACCCCGTCTTCGGTGCCCGGCCACTGCGTCGGTTCATCGCCCGCGAGGTGGAGACCAGGATCGGACGCGCGCTGCTCGCCGGCGACGTGCCCGACGGGTCGACCATCACGGTCGGCGCCGACAAGGGTGAGCTGAACGTCACCTTCTATCCGCCCAGGACCTGACATGCACACCGTGAACTGCCCCAACTGCGGCAGACCCAACAGGGTCCCGGACGCCTACCGAGGCAAGCCCCTGTGCGGGGTGTGCCACCGACCGCTGCCGTGGATCGCCGAGGCTGACGACAACACCTTCGCCGAGGTCGCCGAGCGCGCCGACCTGACCGTCCTGGTCGACTTCTGGGCGCAGTGGTGCGGGCCGTGCCGGATGGTCTCCCCGGCACTCGAACAGCTCGCCCGCGAGATGGCGGGACGGCTCAAACTCGTCAAAGTCGACGTGGACGGCTCTCCGGCCCTCGCCCGCCGATACACGATCACGGCCGTCCCGACGCTCATGGTGCTGTACGAGGGCCGCGTCGTGGCGCAACGCGCGGGCGCGGCGCCGGCGCCGCAGTTGCGCGAGTGGGTCGAGGACGCAATGCGAGCTCCGTCATGACAGAGCACTCCAGCGTGGAAACACCGGACCTGTGCGGGGCCTATCCGCGGCTGGACGAGGGGCAGATCGCCAAGTTGTCCCTGCACGGCGAGCGGCGGTCCGTGTCGCCGGGCGACATCCTCTACCGGGAGGGCGAGCCTATCCGCGAGTTCATCGTGATCCTGCGGGGCAAGGTGGCCATGGTCGAGGGGGACGGTGCGGAACAGCGGACGATCGCGGTCCACGGCCCTGGACGATTCCTCGGCGAGCTCGGCCTCCTCACCGGCCAGGCCGGATTCCTCACCGCGGTCGTGCGGGAGCCCGGCGAGGTGCTGGCCGTACCGGCCGACGAGGTGCGGACGCTCGTGGCGGGCGACCCGGCGCTCGGTGACCTCATCCTGCGGGCCTACCTGACCCGCCGCACCCTGCTGATCGGTCTGGACGTCGGGTTCCGCATCATCGGCTCCCGATACTCACCCGATGCCCGGCGACTTCTCGAATTCGCCGCACGCAACAGGATCCCTCACCGGTGGATCGACCTGGAGGAGGACGAAGCCGCGGACGCGCTCCTGCGCGAGCTGCGCATCTCCCCGCACGACACCCCGGTGGTGATCTGGCACGGCGACCAGGTGCTGCGCAACCCAACCCCGGCCGAACTGGCGAAGACCATCGGCCTGCCTGCCCCCGCGTCGAGCGACGCCGTATGCGATGTGATCGTCGTAGGCGCGGGCCCCGCGGGCCTGACCGCCGGCGTGTACGCGGCCTCCGAGGGCCTGACCACCGTCGTGCTCGATGCCGTAGCCGCGGGCGGCCAGGCGGGCACCTCGTCCCGCATCGAGAACTATCTCGGCTTTCCCACCGGCATCTCGGGCGCCGAGCTCGCCGAGCGTGCCGTCATCCAGGCAGGCAAATTCGGCGCCCGCCTGACCGTCCCCGCCGAGGTGAGCAGCCTGGAACCGCTTGAGGGCCACTACGGCATCATCGTGGAGGGCGAATGCGCCGCGAAGGCCCACGCCGTGATCATCGCCACCGGCGCCCGCTATCGGAAGCTCGACGTTCCCCACCTGGAGAAGTTCGAAGGATCCGGGGTCTACTACGCGGCGACACCGTTCGAGCTGCGCATGTGCCGGCGGTCGCCCGTGGTCATCGTCGGCGGGGGGAACTCCGCCGGGCAGGCGGCGCTCTACCTGGCCAGGAACGCCTCCTCGGTATGCATGCTCGTGCGCGGCGGCGACGTACGCGCGAGCATGTCCCGCTACCTCGTCGACGAGATCGAACGAGCTCCCAGCATCGAAATCAGGTACTACACCGAGGTACGCGAACTACTCGGAGATCGCACGCTACGGGCCGTCCGCGCGCAGAACACGCGAACAGGGGAACTCCTGGAGATCCAGACCCGCGCGCTGTTCACCTTCATCGGAGCCGACCCGCACACCGCATGGCTCAGGGGAACTCTCCCGCTGGACGACCGCGGCTTCGTCGTGACAGGCCAGGGCACGTCGCCCTTGGGCGCCCTCCTGCCCCTGGAAACCGAACACCTCGGCGTATTCGCCATCGGCGACGTTCGCAGCGGCTCCGTCAAACGAGTCGCCTCCGCGGTCGGTGAAGGCGCGATGGCGGTCCGCATGGTGCACGAAAGATTCACTGCCACAGGGAATCAACAGGAAAGACGGTGATCCACATGCCCGTGATCGCAGTTTCCAGGTTCGAGCACTTCTTTCGCGCCGCCGCGGGACTCGACGTGGACAAGTCCGACCTCAAGCGCTACAGCGACTTCGTCAACCGCAAACTGTACGACATGCTCGTCGTCGCCGAGGCCGCCGCGAAGTCGAACCGGCGGGACGTCATCCAGCCCTGGGACCTGCCCATCACCAAAGGACTGCAGGAGAGCATGCACGACTTCCGGGACCTGGACGAGGAACTGGACCTGGCATCGATCCTGGCGGAGCTCGCGGCGCTGCCTCCGCTCGATCTGACGCTCAGCGAAGAGACCGAGGCCCGGCTGCCGGCCGTGTCGGGTGGGCTCTCCGTGGCGCTCGCCAGGGCGATCAGAGTCATGGAGCCGGCTCGCAAGAACCCGGCGAGCGAGGAGTGGACACGCACCATCCGCGTCTTCGACCTGCTGCTATGACGAGATTCGGCGCGTTGCTGGTGCCTCGCCGGCGGTCGCCGACCCATTCCGTGGCCGGGGCATCGGGTTGCCCGCCCGGCAGTGTGGACGGGCCCTGGCCCCGGGGGGCGGGAACTACGCGTCCTTCTCGTCCCGCCAGCCGCCGGGTTCGGGATGGTAGCCGTAAGCGGCGGCCCGCACCGTGTCCTCGTCCTCCAGCCCGGAGCCGATCGCGCCGCCGACGGTGGCCAGCGAGCTGATGATCCAGGCCAGGATCAGGTAGTCGGTGAAACCGACCGGCCGCTGCAGGTTCTGTTCCAGCACGGATGTGTCGATCAGCAGCGCCGCGACGAGTGTCGTTCCGGCGAACAACACCAGATAGGACACCGCGGCGGCCAGGGCGAGGGTGAGAATCGTGCCCAGGTTGAACAGCCGGGCCAGCTCAGCCGATGTCTCCCGGTCCGGTTTCTCCCACAGGTCGTGCGCGACGATCAGCCAGGTCACCAGCGCGGTCAGCCCGAGAAGCATGATCACGGTGAGGCGGAGTCCGCCGAGCGCATCGCCCATCTGCCAGATGGTGTTGGTGGTGAGCGCGAACGCGGCCGCGCCAAAGGCGCCGACCAGCAGTTTGGACAGGCCCAGCAGGGCGCGCCCCGGGCGGTTGGCCCGAACCATTCCGGTCAGCAGCCGCACCCGGCCGATCAGCCGCGAGGCGACGTAGCCGAGCTCCCCGGCATCGACCTCGCCGACCACCCGGTGAATGGCGGCGATCCGGCCGGCCAGCTCAGCCGGTGCCCAGCCGGCCGCCGGTACCCGCTCCTCGGAAGCGTCCGTGAGTAGCCGGCCCACGAGATCCGGAACGGCTGCGCGGACCGCTCGCAGCTGGCGCAGCCCCAGCGCGGGCAGGGACACCGCCGCGACTCGGCGCCGGGCGGACGTCTGCGCGACCAGCGGCACCCGCTCGGTGTGCAGCGGCAGGTCGGTCAGGCAGATCGCGACGTCCCACCCGGCGTCGGCACGCCGGTTGGCAAGATCGTCGAGTAGCGCCTCAACGCCGCCGTCGCGGCGGGGAGCCACGTCACCCCAGCCTTCCCGGACGGTCCACCGCACGTCCGCGTCCACCCGCTCGGCGAGCCGGTCGGCCAGCTCGGCGGTGAGCCGCGCAACCACCTGCGCCGGGTAGTCCGGCGGGGTCGCCACGAGTCCGACGACGATCTCCGGCCGATGCTGTTCGCTGGTGGCCATGGGTGCTCCTCGCCGGTAGCCGGGCGAAGTCCCAGCGCTTACTACCCGCGGTCGCGCGCCACATGCGCCTCGTGTATCGGGTCATGCTCGTACGACCGTCAAGCGGCCCGCCATGCGCCTCGACGTGGACGGGCCGCTGAGCGCGACGGCTGCCGGAAGACCTCAGGCGCCATGGCGCCGCCCCGGTGATGATGCGGCCTTTGCGGGAGGGCGGGGCCGGGCGCGGGATGTGCGGCCCGTCGTGGATGGCGATCCAGGCGACGTGCACCTTCGTGCCTGGACGCGCTGGTGTCAGCGGTTCTGTCAGGGGCACGGGACTGAGAACGCGGGGGTGCCAGCAGATCGGGGGGCCGCCTGCGGCGTACGCACATTCCACCGCAACCTTTGTTAGGACGCATGATGACCGACAGATTCGCCCGTGCGCTCGGGTGGACCAGCCTCATGCTCGGCACGGCGCACCTGGCGGCGCCCAAGGCCGTGGCCCGCCTGTGCGGCGTCGACGACGCGCCCGGAGCCACGACCGTCGCCAGGCTCGTCGGCGGGCGCGAGCTCCTGCACGCCGCGCTGCTGCTCGGCGCCAAGAACCCCGCCCAGTGGGCGTGGACCAGGGTCGCCGGCGACACGATGGACCTCGGTGTCCTCGGGAGGGCCGCCGCCAACCGCACGGGCACGCGCCGCGCCCGCGCGCTGGCTGCTCTCGGCGTGGTCGCCGGGATCGCCGCCCTCGACGCCGCCTGCGCCCGGCGCGGCACCGCCAAGGCCAAGGGCCCGCTGCAGGTGCGCGCCTCCATCACCATCAACAAGCCGCGCGAGGAGGTCTACCGCTTCTGGCGGGACCTGGAGAACCTGCCCTCCTTCATGATCCACCTGGACTCGGTGCGCACCCTCGACCAGCGCCGCTCCCACTGGAAGGCCAACGGCCCGATCGTCAGGCTGGAGTGGGAGGCCGAGATCATCGACGAGCGGGCCGGCGACCTCATCGCCTGGCGGTCCGTGCCCGGCACCGGAATCTCCACCGCCGGCCTGGTCAGCTTCACCGAGGGGCCCGGCGGGCGCGGCACCGTCGTGGACGTCTCACTCGAGTACGGCGCGCCCGGCCGCAAGCTCGCCGCCGCCGTCGCCCGGATGTTCGGCGAGCACCCCGAGCAGCAGGTCCGCGACGACCTGCGCCGCTTCAAGCAGGTCATGGAGACCGGCGAGGTGGTCCGCTCCGAGGGCAGCCCCGAGGGCCACCGCGCCCTGCGCCAGCTCCGCCAGCGTCCCGCACAACCGATCGGAGGACGGGCATGAAGGCCAACGTGTGGGCGGGCCGCAACCGCCTGGAGATCGAGGACGTTCCCGACCCGCGGATCCTCAACGCGCGCGACGCGATCGTCCGCGTCACCTCCACCGCGATCTGCGGCTCCGACCTGCACCTCGTGGACGGCTATATCCCGACGGTGAAGAAGGGCGACGTGCTCGGCCACGAGTTCATGGGCGAGGTCGTCGAGGTCGGCCCCGGCGTGCGCAACCTGCGCGCCGGCGACCGCGTCGTGGTGCCGTTCCCGATCGCCTGCGGCGCCTGCTTCGCCTGCGAGGCCGAGCTGTACTCGCTGTGCGAGAACTCCAACCCCAACGCCGGGATGGCCGAGAAGCTCATGGGTCACTCGCCCGCCGGCATCTTCGGCTACTCCCACATGCTGGGCGGTTTCCCCGGCGGGCAGGCCGAGTACGCCCGGGTCCCGTTCGCCGACGTCGGCCCCATCAAGATCGAGGACGACCTGCCGGACGAGAAGGTGCTGTTCCTGTCGGACATCTTCCCCACCGGCTTCATGGGCGCGGAGATGTGCGACATCAAGCCGGGCCAGACGATCGCGATCTGGGGCGCGGGGCCGGTCGGGCAGTTCGCCGCGGCCAGCGCGTTCCTGCTCGGCGCCGACCGGGTCATCGTCATCGACCGGTTCCCGTACCGGCTGCGGCGGGTCCAGCGGACCGGCGCCGAGGTCCTCAACTACGAGGAGGTGAACGTGCTGGACGCGCTGCGCGACATGACCGGCGGGCGTGGCCCGGACGCCTGCATCGACGCCGTCGGCATGGAGGCCCACCACCCGACCCCGGCGATGTACGCCTACGACCGCACCAAGCAGGCCGCCCGGCTGGAGACCGAGCGCCCCTACGTGCTGCGCGAGGCCATCATGGCCTGCCGCAACGGCGGCGTGGTGTCCGTCATCGGGGTCTACGGCGGTTTCGTGGACAAGTTCCCGATGGGCACCGTCATGAACCGGTCCCTGACCATCCGCACCGGCCAGTGCCACGTGCAGCGCTACATGGAGCCGCTGCTGGACCGGATCCGCGCGGGCGAGATCGACCCGAGCTTCGTCATCTCGCACCGGATGCCGCTCAGCGAGGCGCCGCGCGGGTTCGAGCTGTTCAAGAACAAGCAGGACGAGTGCAACAAGGTGGTCCTCACTCCGTAGCGCCGGCCTTCGCGGCCCAGAGCCAGTTCCATTAGATCTCCGCGGTGCCCACCGCTCCGCCGGGTAGGCGGCGCGGGTGAATTTCGTGATGCGTCACTGCGTACCGCGGAGCATCTCCGCGAGCCGGGACACCATGTCGTCGTCGCGCTTGTAGTGGGTCCACTTGCCGATGCGCGTGGACCGTACGAGGCCGGCGCGCTCCAAGGTCGCCATGTACGACGAGACCGTCGATTGCGCCAGCCCCGACTTCGCCTGCAGATGGCTGACACAGACCCCGAATTCGTCCCGATCGGCTATCGGCTCCCACTGCGCGAACGCTTCATGAGGGTCCTGAAGCCAGTTCATGATCTGCAACCTCGTCGGGTTCGCCAGGGCCTTCAGGGCCTCGACCGCGCCCTCGAGGTCACCTCGCCCTGCGTCCGTCGCGCGCGACTTCGCCATGACGGCTCCTCTCTCGCACCCACGTACCACTATATCTCGATACGACACGCCGAGTCGGGTGAGCCAAGCCTGGATGCCCGCTCCCACAACACATTGACACATCGCGATGTGTCGATATTATCGGGTTTCAGTCGCCGCCTGACGCCGGCGTGGCCGGCGCTCCTGCCGGCTGCCGCTCACCAGCGTCGGGCCCCTGAGGAAGGAGTGCGTGATGTCCGCCGACAGCAAGCCGTTGATCGTCGTCTCGGGCGCAACCAGCAAGCAGGGCAGGAGTGTCGCCACCTCCCTGCTTGAGAGCGGGAGGTTTCGCGTGCGCGCCCTGACGCGAAACGCCGGCTCGTCCCAAGCTCGGAACCTGGCCAGGATGGGCGCGGAGATCTTCGCGGCTCCCCTGGAGCCAGGTCACCAGCGTGAGTTCGTGCAAGCATTCCGATCGGCCGACGGGGCTTTCCTCATGACGCCGCCCGTCGCGCCGCCGTCGGTTGACGAACTCCCCCTTGGTCGCCAGCTCGCCGATGCGGCGGTCGAGGCCGGTGTGGGGCACATCGTTTTCAGTGCGCTCGAAAATGTTCAGGAGAGGTCGTCGGGCACCAAGTATGCTCCGCACTTCACCGATAAGGCACTCATCGCAGATTACATTCGAACTCTGCCCGTCGCGCACACCTTCGTCATGCTCGCGTTCTTCTACACGAACGCGCTGGAATACTACACGCCTCGAATCGATGGCGACACGGTACTCATGCCCTTCTACCTGCCCGAAGACTTCCGCGCTCCGTTCGTCGACCCGCTCACCGCGACCGGGCCGGCTGTGCTTGAGGTGTTTTCCAACCCCCACGCCTACCTTGGCGCCTCCCTGCCGGTGATCGGCGACGTCATCTCCCCCGGGGAAATGGTCGATGTCTTCTCCCATGTCACTGGACTCAAGGCCGAGTATCGGAGCACGTATTCTCGGGAAGGACTGCTCGCATACTTCCCGGAGCTGGGGGAGAACCCTCTTCTGGTCGACGAGATCATCGGCATGGCCGAGTACGCGGTGGAGTTCGGGTATTACCGGGACGACCGTGACACGCAGTGGAGTCGAAGCATCGACTCCGGCGCGCTGAACTGGGAGAAGTTCCTTCGTGCGACCGATTGGCGCGGTGACCACGTTTCTTTCGGCGGCTAGTATTTCAGAGGTGGATCACCAGGCCATCTCGCCGTGACGGTCACGGAAGGTTCCGGTCGGTCCGTCCGCCCCGATGGTGGCGAGTTCGACGATCGCGTCGGTGCCCTCGGTCACGGTCTGCGGGCCGCTGTGCCCGTTGAAGTCGGTCGCGGTGTAGCCCGGGTCGGCCGTGTTCACCTTCACGTCCGGCAAGGCCTTCGCGTACTGCGTGGTCAGCATGGTCACGGCGGCCTTCGAGGACGTGTAGAGCGGCGCGACGAGCCTGGACTCGACGCGCTCGGGGTCGTGGGTCGCCGCGAACGATCCCATGCCGCTCGACACGTTGACGATGACCGGGTTCGCGGACTTGCGCAGCAGAGGCAGGAACGCGTGGGTCACCCGGACGATCCCCACGACGTTGACCTCGAACACCGCGCGGGCGTCAGCGGCCGTGATCTGGTCGGCGGGGTTGTGCGTCCCCAGGATGCCCGCGTTGTTGACGAGGACGTCGATGGCCCCCTCGCGAGCCTCGACGTCGGCGGCGGCCGCGGCCACCGACGCGTCGTCCGTCACGTCGATCTGGACGAAACGGGCACCCAGTTTCTCCGCGGCCGCCTGGCCGCGCTCGAGATCCCGAGCGCCGATGAGGACGGTGTGGCCGGCCTCGATCAATCGGCGGGCGGTCTCGTACCCGAGAGATCTGTTGGCCCCTGTGATGAATGTCGTGGTCATATATCCACTCTCGGCCGGCGGCCGGAGGACAACCAGTGCCCTCTGCGACGGTGGGACGGCCAGTACCAGGCAGAACGGCTGCCCGGCGGACATACTGGTCGGGTGGAGGAGACCCTTGGCACGGCATTGCGCCGCTGGCGCGACCGGCTTTCTCCCATCGACGTCGGCCGGACTTCACGGCCCGGACGACGTGCGGCGGGGTTGCGGCGCGAGGAACTGGCCGAGCTCGCCGGGCTGTCGGTCGACTATGTGGTGCGGCTGGAGCAGGGACGCGCCACGAGCCCTTCGGCGCAGGTCGTCGCGAGCCTGGCCAGGGCACTGCAACTGGAACCCGTCGAGCGCGATTACGCCTACCGGCTGGCCGGCCTCCTCCCGCCACCGGAGGGGACGATCTCCACGCATGTTCCGGCGGGGGTCCAACGGATGCTGGCTCGCCTCGGCGAGTTTCCCGTGGGCGTGTTCAGCGCCGACTGGACCTTGCTGTCCTGGACTCCCGCATGGGCGGCGCTGCTGGGCGATCCCAGCGGACGGACGCACGTCGAGCGGAACCTGGTGCGGGCGGTCTTCGCCACGGGGCCCACAGGGCTCGCGACCTGGCCCGTGATCCAGGAGGACGACACGCTGGGCCCCGCCCTCGTCGCCGATCTGCGCACGGCTCTCGTCAACTACCCCCACGACCGTGAACTGGCCGGCCTTCTCGCGGAACTGCGCTCCAGCAGCGCGGAGTTCACCCGGCTGTGGGACGAGGGCGCGGTCGGTCCGCATGTGTCGGCTCGCAAGACCGTCGTGCATCCCCAGGTCGGCGAGGTGACGTGCGACTGCGACGTGCTCACCGTGCCGGGCTGCGACATCCGGCTCGTCGTCTACACGGTGGCCGCGGGTTCCGTCGATGCGGAGAGGCTGGAGTTCCTGCGGGTCACGAACGGCGTCTCCCACGACGGCTCCTCGCCTCCGGGGCCTGGTCTGTTCTCCACGCCGTGACACTCGGGGACCGGCCCGGATTCAGGTGAACGCCGAGCCCTCGTGAGGCGTCATACACACGGCCCACACACCCCAGCCCCAGAAGGACCACACGTGCGTCTTGCCGCCCCCGTCGCCGCCCTGGTGGCGACCGCCGCCGCTCTCACACCGGCTGTTCCCGCTCAGGCCGCCGCCCCCACGGTGAAGATCTCCCGGATCTGGTACGACTCGCCCGGCTCGCCGGACTCCGGCGCGAACAGCAGCCTCAACGGCGAGTACGTGCAGATCAAGAACACCGGCCGGAGCGCGGTCGACCTCAGCGGCTGGACCGTCCGCGACAGGACGGCCCGGGCGGACCACGTCTATACGTTCGGCACGTTCAGTCTCAGGGCCGGGAAGACGGTCACCCTGCGGACCGGCAGGGGCCGCGACACCTCCACCACCCTGTACTGGGGCAGGAGCGGCGGCGGCACCTTCGCCTACATCTGGAACCAGAGCAACGACACCGGCTACCTCCGCGACGCCCGAGGCCGGCTCGTCCACTCGTGCTCTTACAACAGCGCCCGCTACGACTACAAGAACTGCTGAAGCAGCGAGAGGGGCGATCACCAGGAGGAGTTCGCCGCCTCCCTGGCCCGCGCCGTCACCGCACGGCAACCAGGGGAGTCGGCGCTGGCCGCGCTGCGCCGCGCGTTCACCGAAGCCGTCGCCGCCCAGGACCCGGTCGCCGGGTTCTCCGGTCAGGAGTTCGCCCGCATGATCGCCGACAGCCCCACCCTGACCGTCTGCCTGCGCGGCCTGCACGACCAGCGCGAACACCACCTGGCGAGGGCGCTCGCCGAGGCCACCGGCGCCCAGCCCGACGACATCACCGTCCAGACCGCCGCCGGACTGCTGGGCACCGTCCACCGCCTGCTGTTCCAGCGCATCCAGGCCCTCACGATCGCCGGGCTCCCCAACGACCGGATCGCCGACACCATCGCCGCCGACGCCGCCCAAGCCTTCGACCTGCTGGAACCCGCACTGTCCGACTACGCCGCCACCTGATCCGGGGTCCGGCGGGCTCCGCCCTACCGGGCCGGCTCGGTGTCCTCGGTCGTCCCGGCCCGCCCACCGCAGAACACGTCCTTGACGAGCGTGTCCACCAGCTTCTGGAAGTCCTTCGCCGGGCCCCTCGTGACCTCGTCCACCCAGGTCACCGAGGCGGTCAGGGTCTTGCCGCCGTCGGGCGAGCTGTACATCAGCGTCCCGTAGCCGTGCGGCGGGCTGCCGTTGTGCTGGTAGACGACGCCGCACCCCGGGCCCAGGTCCTGCACGAACAGCCCGAGGCCGTAGCCGAGCTTCCCTCCCGGGTACGGCGTGCGCATCTCGGTCAGCAGCGCGGCCGGCAGGAGCTTGCCGCTGTTCAGAGCGGAGGTGAACGTGGCCAGGTCCTGGGTGGTCGAGATCAGGTCACCCGCGCCGGCCAGCAGGGAGAGGTTCTGGCGGGAGATGTCGACGACCTTCGGCCGGCCGGCCTCCTGGTAGCGGTAATAGCCGTGGGCGTGCGGGCCGGGCAGCTCGGTCCGGTCGCCCGGCACCATGGTGCCCCGCAGCCCGAGCGGCCGCACGATCCGCCGCTTCAGCTCCTCGGCGTACGAGTGGCCGGTGACCTTCTCGATCAGCAGCAGGGCCACGGTGTAGTTGGTGTTGGAGTAGTTCTGATCGGCGCCCGGCTCGAAGCGCGGCTTCTTGGACAGCGCGAACCGCACCAGGTCCTCGGGCTGGTAGCTCTTGAACCGGTTCGCCAGCCACTCGTCGCCGGTGGCGGGGAGCCCTGGCACGTACGTCCCGTCGTCGTAGAGCTCGCCGCCCGCGTAGTTGAACAACCCGCTGGTGTGCTGCAGCAGCATCCGCACGGTGATCCGCTTGTCCAGGCCGAGCTCGGGCAGGTGGCCGGCCACCGGGTCGTCCAGGCCGATCCTGCCCTCGGCGACCAGTTGCAGCATCAGGGTCGCGGTGAAGGTCTTGATGACGCTGCCCGTCCAGAACGACCCGTTCGTCGGCGGCTTGGCGGCCTGGCCCAGCTTGCGCGCCCCGGCGCTGCCGACCCACTCGCCTTCCTGATCGTGCACGCGCACCTGCATCCCGAGGAATCCGGCGTCGACGAACGCCTGGGTGGCCTTCTGCAGCTCAGGGCGATTCTGCCCGGCGGCGGCCCGGCCGGTGTCCGCGGCCGCCATGCCGGGTGCGGCGGCTCCGGCCAGCAGCGCGGCCGTCAGCGCCGTGACCGCCACTCGCCGCAGGACCTCGGAGCGCGTCATCGCCCGGCCTGCTCGCCGGCGAACACCTGGTCGATGAGCTTCACCAGGACCGTCTGGAACTCCCCCGCCAAGGACATCGCGGCGTCGTCCACATAGTTCACCGAGGCGGTCAGGGTCGTGCCGCCGTCGGGCGTGCTGTACATCAGCGTCCCGTAGCCCGCGATGCCGCCGTTGTGGTGGTAGACGGTGCCGCTGTCCTGGCCCAGGTCCTGCGCGAACACGCCCAGGCCGTAGCCGATCTTCGGGTGCGGGTCGCGCATCTCGGCCAGCAGCGGGGCCGGCAGGAGCTTGCCACCGTTCAGCGCGGAGAAGAACGTGGCCAGGTCCTGGGTGGTCGAGATCAGGTCACCGCCGGCGGAGATCCAGGAGGGGTTCTGGCGGGTGACGTCGACCGTCCTGTCCTGGCCGTCCTCCTCGTAGCGGTAGTAGCTGTGGGCGTGCGGCTCGGGGATCTCGGTCGAGGTGCCCGGCGCCATGGTGTCCGACATCCCGAGCGGACCCAGGATCAGCCGCTGCAGCTCCTCGGCGAACGAGCGGCCGGTGACCTTCTCGATCAGCAGCCTGGCCAGCACGTAGTTGGTGTTGGCGTAGCTCCAGTCCGTGCCCGGCTCGAACCGTGCCGGCTTGGCCAGCGCGAACCGCACCAGCTCCTCCGGCGCGTAGGTCTTGAACCGGTTGTCCACCCACTCCTGGCCCGCCCAGGGGATGCCCGGCGCGATCGTCCCGTCCTCGTAGTACTCGCCGGTGAAGTTGAACACCCCGCTGGTGTGCTGCAGCAGCATCCGCACCGTGATCCGCCGGTCCAGCCCGAACTCGGGCAGGTGGTCGGCCGCCGGGTCGTCCAGCCCGACCTTGCCCTCGGCCACGAGCTGCAACACCAGGGTCGCGACGAAGGTCTTGGTGGCGCTGCCGATCCTGAACGACCCGTTGGTCGGCGGCGCGGCGTCCTGGCCCAGCTCGCGCACGCCGGCGCTGCCGACCCACTCGCCCCGCTCGTCGCGCAGGCGCAGCTGGATCCCGGCGAAACCGGCGTCGACGAACTCCTGGAGGACCTTGCGCAGCTCCGGCCGATCCTGCCCGGCGAGGGTCCCGCTGCCCTCGGCAGGTGTGGCCGAAGCGGCGTCGAGGGCCGCGCCGATCTTGCGGGCCATCTCGGCCATGGTGGGGCTGGGCTCGCCCTTCTGGCCCCGGCCGGCCGCCTCGACGGCGACGAGGACGGTGCGGCGGAAGTTGTCGGCCTCCGCCGGGTCCTGCTCGCCGAGCAGGCTCATCGACGCGGTCAAGGCCGGCAGCACCTGGTCGGCCAGTTCGGCCACGGTCTTGCCGTACTTCACGCCCTTGGGCGCCTTGCTGAGCACGTGCCCGACGAGGCCGGTCGCGGAGGTCAGGGCGATGGAGCCCTCGGTGCCGGCCCGGTGGGCCGAGCCGGCGGCGCCGGCGGCGGACATCAGGGAGACGGCTCCCCACGCGGCGACGCGCAGGGTGAGCTTGTCCTGGTCGGTGAGGGTGATGGACATGATGGCGTGCTCCTGTATGTCAGTGGCGTGAAGCCGGGTGTCCGAGCGACGGCTCTGACGATCGCCGACCGCCCTGACATCCGACCGTCGCCGTGCTGACGCCACCGCTGACACGGCGACAGGGAACGCCGCCGTGTGCTCGCCCGCCCTCTCCGGACCCGGGATCGCGCACATGGACGCGACCTGTCAGTGGGCCGTCCAGCCGCCGTCGACGGGCAGGATCGCGCCGGTGATGTAGGAGGCGGCGGGGCTCGCCAGCAGGAGCGCGGCCGCGGCCAGCTCGGTGGGCTGCGCCCAGCGGCGCGCGGGCACCTGGTGGTCGAGGAAGTCGCGCACGCGGGGGTCGTCGTCGGCGCCCTCGTTCAGCGGAGTGTGGAACGGCCCCGGCGCGAGGGCGTTGACGCAGATGCCGGTGCCGGCCAGTTCGACGGCCAGGCTGCGGGTGAGCTGGACGACGGCGCCCTTGCTGGCGGCGTATCCCGCCCGTCCGGCGGCGCCCACCAGGCCGAGCGCGCTGGCGAGGGTGACGATGCGGCCGTATCCGGCGGCCCGCATGACCGGGACGGCCGCCTGGCAGGCCAGGAACGTCCCGACGACGTTGACCTCCAGGCAGCGCCGGAACTCGGCCGCGCCCAGCCGGCCGATCTCGCCTCTGGCCTGGATCCCCGCGCTGGTCACCAGGATGTCCAGCCGGCCGGACCGGTCGGCGACCTCGCCCACGACCCGTTGGACGCCGTCCTCGTCGCTGACGTCGCAGGTCAGCGCCGTGGCCGGTCGTCCGGTGAGTGACGTGATCCGCGCCGCGGCCCGTTCGCCGGCCTCCCGCCGTCGGCCGACGAGTGTGACGGCCGAGCCGGCCTGGGCCAGGGCGAGGGCGATGGCGTGCCCCAGGCCCGAGGAACCGCCGGTGACGATGGCGACGTGTCCGGTCAGGTCGGTGCCCGGGCCGGGGGCCGGAGCCGGTTCGTTCATGGTCCGCTCTTTCGTCGTGCGCGCTACCGGCCGGATCGCCGGGGGGCCTGGCCGAGGTAGGCGGCTCCGTTGACCCAGTTCTGGACGAGCCGGCGCGCTGCCTGGTTGAGGTCTCCGTCGCGGATGGCGGCCAGGATGTCGCGGTGTTCGTCGATGCTGCGCCGGGCCCGGTCGGGGCCGCCGAAGTAGAGCACGTCGTACCGCTTGAGCAGCGGCTTGGTCTGGTCGATGATCCGCATCAGGTGGGCGTTGCCGCAGGCGGACAGCAGCAGCGCGTGCCACCGGTCGTCCAGCTCGGCCAGGCCGCGCCCGTCGTCCAGGGCGGCCCGCATGTCGTCGATCTGCCGCTCCAGCGGGTCGGTGAGCCCGAGCAGGTCCTGGGGAGCGCTCCAGCGCAGGGCAAGGGCCTCCAGCTCACCGACGAGCGGATACAGCTTGCGGGCCTCGTCGAGGTTCAGGGGCGGCACGCGGAAGCCTCGCCTCGGCTCGGCGACCAGCAGGCCGCGGTCGGTGAGCTCGACCAGCGCCTCTCTCAGCGGGGTGCGGCTGACCTTCAGCTCGGCCGCGAGGCGGACCTCGTTGATCCGCGCCTCGGCCGGCAGCCGGCCGTCCAGGACGCGAGCGGTGACCTGCTCGGCGATGTCGCGCCGCAGGGGAGCCGTCGTGGTCGTCTGGTCCACTCTTCCGCCCTCTTGCATACAGAACATGATTTCTGTATTCAGAATATACCGAGCGCCCGGCGCGCTGACGGGTCATGTTTATGATGTCAGAATGACAGACGCCGCCGACGCGAAGCGTGACCAGGTCGTGAGCGCCGCGCTCGAGGTGTTCGGCCGCTACGGCTTCCGCCGCACCTCGATGGACCTCATCGCGCGAGCGGCCCGCATGTCCCGCCCGGCCGTCTACCTGCACTTCAGCAGCAAGGAAGACGTCTTCAGGGCGGTGGCGCAGCGGTTCGCCGGCGACATCGTCGCGGCCGCCGAGAGGGCGCGACGCTCCGGGCGGCCGATCACGGATCGGCTCTACGACGTGCTGGCGATCAAGGTGGAGTCCTTCGTCGGCACGGTGGAGGCGGAGTACCGGGCGGAACTGTTCGCGGAGGCCGAGGTCCTCGTGGAGGACGTGATGGTCGCGTTCGAGGCCGAGTATCTGTCCGTGGTCGAAGCGGCGCTGGAGGACGCCGCCGGAGAGCTCGACCTGCTCGGCGTCGATCTTCCGGCGGGCGACGTCGCGGCGGTCCTGGTGGACGCGGTGGCGGGGATCGCGCGGCAGAAGGCCGACCCCGCCGTCCTGCGGCTGCGCCTGCGTCAGCTCGTGGAGCTCGCAGTGCGGGGCCTCACCGGCAGCCGGCCGGCAGGGTAATCGGGCTAGGCGGGCGGGCAGCTCAGCGTGGTGCCCGGCCGTGGCGTGACGGTGCCGTAGTAGCGCACCTTCTGGCACGGTACGGCGTTGCCGGTCACCACCACGTCGGTGATCGGGCCCGTGGCGTCGGCGCGGACGGCCAGCCAGTCCCTGGAGCCACCGCCGGTCACCCGGTTGCCGGTGATCTCGACGGCCTTGAGCGGGCGTCCGGCCACCGACTTGACGTAGACGCCCCCCTCGCAGCCGTCCAGCACGTTCCCCTTGATGCGGACGTCCAGGGCGTTGACGGTGGCGATGCCGTCCCAGCGGGTGGCGCGCACGGTGTTGTGCTCGATGCGCACGCCCACATGCGGATGTGCGGGATCGGTGGTGTGCGAGCCGGTGAACTGGCCCCATCCGCCCTGGGAGCCGGAGGCGTCGCAGGTGTTGCCGGTGATCAGGATGTCACGGCACGGGGTCATGTCACTGGCGCCCGCCCAGGTGTTGTCCCCCGTGGGCAGGTCGAGCTGAACGGCTTCGCCGTGCCACAGCCCCTGCCCGGGGTCGGCGATCCAGCCCTTGAGCACGCATCCGCTCACCGTGCCGCGGCGGACCGCGTTGAGCTCGATGCCGTGCCACCACTTGACGTTCCAGATGGTCGCGCGCTGGATGAGCACGTCGCTGGAGTGGATGATCGTGATGACGTTCGTCGCGGGCGCCTCGTCGGCCTTGCCGCGCTGGACGAAGTCCCACACCGGGTCCCAGCTTCCGCCGGTGATGGCGATGTTGCCCGCTCCCGCGTACCCGCCGGTGCCGGCGGCGACCGCGTTGAGCACCATGGTGCGTTTGACGCCCACCGCGGGGAAGCGCGCCACGATCCTGGCGTCGGTGGCGTCCAGATGCGTGTCGCGGTGGACGATCAGCGGCTCGGTGAGCAGGTAGGTCCCCTTCGGGACCTTGGCGATGTGCCGGCCGGCGGAGTCACGCGGCCCCTTGCCGTCCCTGGCCGCGTCGAGAAGCCGCTGGATCGCCGAGCCGCTCACGTAGCCGGATGACGACCGCCCGGCGCCGATCGCGAGCCCGGCGGCTCCGACCAGAAGGGCGCGGCGGCCGATGGTCGCCGAATTATATGGGCTCCTAATCATAGGGCGACCGTAGCAGATGGCGACCCACCGTCATTCCCTTCTGACGTTATATGTCTATATTGTCAGAACGTCAGCCATCAGTACAGAAGAGGACGGACATCGGCATGAAGCTCATCACCAAGCTCGTCGCCACGGTCGCCGCCGGAGTCGTCATGACCGCCGCCGCGGCACCGGCCCAGGCCGCCATGGTCGGGCAGCTCGTCAACTGGGGCACCGGCAAGTGCCTGGCGATCGGGAACTCGAGCACCGCCAACGGCGCGCGGGCGATCCAGTGGCAGTGCCTCAGCAGCAGCCCGGGCCAGTTCTGGCAGCTCCGGGAGGACCGGGTGCGCCCGGGCGCGATGGAGATCGTCAACAGGCACAGCGGACTGTGCCTGGCCGTCGCCAACGGCAGCGGCAGCGACGGGGCCGCGATCATCCAGTGGACCTGCAACGGTCACGACAGCCAGCTCTGGAGGCGCTTCGACGAGCAGTTCGTCAACTGGGGAAGCGGCAAGTGCGTGGCCGTCCCCGCCAGCACCACGGCCAACGGAGCCGAGTTGATCCAGTGGACGTGCAACGACAGCTACGGCCAGAAGTGGGACCGCTGACATGTGGACGACGGCACTGCTCACCTTCTTCGCCGGCGTCTTCGCGGCGAACGCGACGCCCCACTTCGTCAAGGGCATCACCAAGGAGCCCTTCCCGACGCCCTTCGGCTACACGCCGCTGATCAACCTCGTGGCCGGTTGGGGGATGTACGTGATCGCCGCCCTCCTGCTCGCGGGAGCCGACGTGGCCGCCCGGCCGTGGCCCGCCGCCGTCTCGGGGGCGATCGGGGTGCTGGTCATGGGCGTCTTCCACGCGCACGTCGGCGCGTTCGGCAAACGGCCGCCGGCGAAGGCGGCGCCGCTCGCGTGAAGGACCATCACCGGGTACGGCAGCGCCTGCCGTACCCGGTGATCGGAGGCCGGTCAGGCGGCGTGGCGCGGCAGCGGGGCGCGCAGCAGCGACCACGCGGCCACGCCGAGCAGGAGGGCGAAGCAGGCGGGGCCGAGGGTCTGGGCCAGTTCGTGCCGGGTCGCCCCGATCACGGTGTCCACGAGCTGCACGCCCGCGTTCAGCGCGAGCACCAACGCCAGCGGCCGCCACGCCCGCAGCGCCGCGAACAGGGCCAGCCCGCCGAGCAGCACGATGCTCCGCGCGGCCATGTAGGCGGCGAACGCGCGTGGCGCCGCCGCGTCGCCGCCGGGGACGAGGATC
This sequence comes from Nonomuraea roseoviolacea subsp. carminata, assembly GCF_024172185.1. Lineage (GTDB taxonomy): Bacteria > Actinomycetota > Actinomycetes > Streptosporangiales > Streptosporangiaceae > Nonomuraea > Nonomuraea roseoviolacea. Next base: position 3,910,933 of record NZ_JAMZEC010000001.1, on the reverse strand, counting down.
CCCGGCGCGAGCAGGCCCGAGACGGTGAAGTAGCCCGACGAGAGGACGGTCAGCACGGCCACGGCGGTCGCGAACACGCGCACCGATCGTCCGGGAGCCATATCATTCGGTACCCTAATCATACGGGCAAGCTAGCATTGCGGTCATGACGTCGCAAGTGACCGACAGCCTGGCCTTCCTGCTCAGCAAACTCGGCCAGGCGACCGCCGAGCGGTTCGCCGACCGGCTCGCGCCGCTCGGCCTGCGCCCCCGGCACTGCGCGGTACTGCAGTTGCTGGAGGCCGCCCCGCTCGGCCAGCTGGCGCTGGCCAGAACCATCGGCGTCACCCCCAGCGTGGTCGTCGACATGCTCGACGAGCTGGAGGGCGTGGGCGCGGTACGGCGGGTGCGCGACACGGCCGACCGGCGCCGGCAGCTCGTCGAGCTCACCGACGAGGGGCGCGAGCTGAGCCGCTCGGCCGCGAAGGCGGCCGCCCAGGTGGACGCCGACCTGCTGGGCGGGCTCTCCCCGGATCAGCGCGGCGCGCTCCGCGAGGCCCTGACCGCCATCGCCACCACCCACGACCTGCTGCCCGGCGGTTGAACGAGCCCGCCGACTTCTGGGATGGTGAACGATCATGGACTTCGCACCGGCGCTCGACGCGCACTTGGCGGCCATCCAGGCGCGTGACCTGGACGGCTATCTCGCCACCGTCCACCAGGACGCCTCGCTGATCCTGCCGAACGGCACGCTCCTGCGCGGCAGGGAGGCGATCGGCGAGTTCCACGCCGACTGGTTCGCCGACACCGACTGGTCGATGCGGGCCGAACCCGTACGGGTGGAGACGGCGGGCGAAGCCGCGTTCGCCCTGCTGTCGGTGGTGTACGACGACGTGGACCCGAAGGGCGAGCCGTACCGGAAGACCTTCTACCTGACGCTGTACTTCACCCGGACCGACGGGCGGTGGCTGCTCGTCCACGACCAGAACACCCCCTTCTGAGCCGTAGGAGGAACTCCGGGAAGGGCCGGATCGTCCTGTCCTACGTGAGTGACGAGACGCGGACCAACCGGTTCCAGGAGCTGCCGGAACGGCCGGACCCGGCGACGTGGCGCTCCGGACGGGACGAGAGTCCCTTGCCGCAGGCGATCGCCGAGCCGTCGAGCGCGGAGGACGCCGCCCTGCGCTGGGTGGCGCCCGAGCTCGAAGCGGCCCGGCGGATCAGCGACGCCGTCGTACGGCGCCGCGGTTCCCGCGACTGAGCGCGCGCGTCGCCGGCCGGGGTCAGGACGCCGTTGCGGGCGTGAGATCGTCCAGGGCGCGGCGGAGCGCGGCGGCGAAGCTCGCGGCCTCGAAGATGAAGCCCAGGTGGTTGCCGGGGAACTCGACGTACGGGCAGCCGAGGCGCTCGGCCTGGATGCGGGCGGTGCGGGCGTAGTAGGCGCCCGCGCTCTCCCGCCCGGCGGCGGTGGCCATCGCCACCTTGTTGGCGCGGATGGTGTCGAGGTCGGGGTCGAACGTGGCGAGCGGGAGGTACTCGCGAGCGAGCCAGAACTCGGCGTTACTCGTCATCTCCCCCTCGGCCACACGGGCCTGCTGAGGGTTGGCGGTGTCGAAGCCGACGAGTTCGGTGGCGAAGACCTTGCAGGCCGCCTCCGCGCCTTCGGCGGTGAACGTGCCGTACACGCGGTCGGCGAAGGCGAGCCAGGCGTCGGCGTCGGGCAGCAGCGGCGAGGTGGGCGCCTCGTGCGCGACCATCGCCCGGATGATCCCGGGGTGATCGGCGGCGAGCTGCAGCGCGATGTTGGCGCCGCCGCTGTTGCCGAACACGTAGGCCTCGTCGCCGCCCATCGCCCGGATCACGGCGACCGCGTCGCGGGCCTGCTGCGCCATGTCCAGGTCGACGGTGGTGTCGCCGGTGCTGCGGGAGTTGCCGCGGCGGTCGTAACGGACGACCGTGTAGTGCTCGGCGAGGAAGCCGGAGATCCGCGCGTAGTGCTCGGAGGCGCCGCCGCCACCGGAGATCATCAGCAGCAGCGGGCCGGTGCCCTCGTGGTCGTAGACGATGTCGGCGCCTTCGGTGTGGACGCTTCGGGTCGTGGTCATGGGGTCGTCTCCTTCTTGTTCTTGTCGGCGGATGCCGGTTTCCGGGTGTGGTGCCGGCCGGGCCGGCGGCCCGGCATGGCGAGTGCGATGAGGAGAGCTGTGACGGCGAACGCGAGGATCCACCCGAACGTGGTGGCGTAGGCGTCGGCCAGTCCCGCCGGGGTCGGCCGGTGCGGGTCGGGCAGGAGGTCGAACCGGCCCTGCAGGACGATGAGGGTCACCGCGCTGCCGAGCGAGGCGCCGAGCTGCATGATGACCCGGTTGGCGGCGCTGGCGCGCGGGATCGCAGCGGGCTCGACGTCGTGGATGGCGGCGGCCATGGCCGGCGCCATGACGGCTCCCACGCCGGCTCCGCTGATCAGCAGCAGCGCGCCGAGCAGCGTCTCGCTGGTGTGCTGGTCGAGCTGGGTGAGGCCGAGGCTTCCCAGGCCGGTGAACGTGAGCCCGGCCAGCACCAGTAGCCGCAGGCCGACGCGTTCGGTGAACCGGCCCGCCAGGAACAGCGAGATCCCCATGCCGACCCCCTGCGGGATGAGCAGCAGGCCGGTCTCCAGCACGCTGTGGCCGCGGCCCTGCTGGAGGTACAGCGGCAGGAGCCCCGCCGCTCCGAACAGCGCCCCGCTGCCCATGAACAGCACCATGGAGGAGGTGGCGAAGCCGCGGATCCGCAGCAGCCGCAGGTCGAGGATCGGCTCGAAGCGGGTACGCAGCGCGTGGACCACGAAGGCGGCGAGCAGGAGGACGCCGGCGGCCAGCGGGAAGGAGGCGTGGGGGTCGGCGAAGGTGGCGTAGCGGCCCGCCTCGCTCAGGCCGTAGACGATGACGGCGCACGCGGGTGCCAGCAGCGCGAGCCCGAGGACGTCCAGCCGCGGGGCCGTGCCCGAGGGGACGTCCCCCGGCCGCGCCCGGCCCGCGGCCGGGGGCATGACCCGCCAGGCCACCGCGATCGCGGCCAGGCAGACCGGGACGTTGACGAAGAAGATCCAGCGCCAGCCCAGATCGCTGACGATGACGCCGCCGAGCACCGGGCCGAGCACCGGCGCCAGCGCCGCCGGGACACCCATGACGCTCATCACCGGCCCCAGGCGGCTCGGCCCGGCCGCCTGGGCGAGCACCGCCATGCCCAGGGGCAGGATCATGCCGCCGCCCAGGCCCTGGACCACGCGGAACACGATCAGGCTCTGCGCCGACCAGGCCACCCCGCACAGCACCGAGCCGGCCAGGAACAGGGCGATGCAGACCGTCCACGTCGCCCGGCCGCCGTAGCGCTCCAGCGCCCAGCCCGACAACGTCATGACGACCGTCATCGCCAGCAGGTAACCGGTGCCGACCCACTGCATCGTCAGCAGCGAGGAGGGGAACTCCCGCAGCAGCGTGCCGTAGGCGATGTTGGTCATGGTCGCGTCGAGCTGCATCATGATCGCGCCCAGGACCACCGCGATCATCAACCAGGTGAGGTCGTTCGCCGGGCGGGTCCGTTCCGGGATCGTCATCAGGGATCTCCCCTCCGCGTCCGGCCGGCCGATCGAGGGCATGCCGGGATGGAGCGGCCTCGGCGAGGCCGCTCGGGACAGGTGGTGGTGGTCGGGTGGCTCGCTAGTGCGACGGGCCGGCCGGCGGGGCCGGGAGCCCCGCGGCGACCTGCCGCAGCGCCTCCCGCAGCAGCAGGACCAGGGGGACGGGCGGATCCGCGCGCAGCCACTGGTCGGTGGCGACGTGGACGGCGGTGGCGACCGAGCCCGCGACCAGGCGCGGATACATGTCGCGGCCGGGATCGGTGCCGGTGCGTTCGGCGACCGCCGCGGCGAGCTCGCCGTCGGCCGTCAGGGCGGCCTTGAGCGCCTCGGCCTGGAGCGCGGGCTCGGTGGCGATCAACCGGATGCCGCCGAGCACCTCCGGGTCCGGGCTCTCGTGCGCCCGGTCGGCCTCGACCAGCGGCGAGAGCACCGCCTGGGTGACGGCCTCCCACAGCGGCTCACCGGCCGGGCGGGCCCGCAGCGCCTCGGCCGACTGCCGTACGCGGTCGACGTGGCGGGCGACCAGGGCCTCGTACTTGGTGGAGAAGTAGTTGTTGAACGTCCGCGTCGTGACCTGCACCTCGGCGGCGATGTCCTCGACCCGGACGTTGTCCAGCCCCCGCTCCAGCGCCAGCCGCAGGGCGGCGAGGGTCAGCGCCTCGCGGGTCGCGCGCTTCTTCTGCTCACGGAGTCCGGGGCGCCGGCCGTCTGCCGGGGTGCGTTCGGTGGTCACGCCACCAGCATAGCCAAAACTTTCTGAACGAGAAAGATTTCTGGTTAAGAAAGTTTTGGCTATGCTCTGCCGCATGGGTGCGCGCCCGCCCGCCGGGCGAGCCCCTCTGGAAGGCGATCGGCAACGCCGCGCTCATCGGGGCGCCGCTCGTCACCGAATCGGAGGGCCCCTGCCCGACGCCGACCTGGAGCGCGACCTCTATCCGCGGCTGGTGGCGGGGACGGTCGGCGTCGCCATCTCCGCCTCGACCGAGCTGTGGTTGCGCCTCGGTCCTCCGGCGTCGTACGGCGAGCTGCTCCAGGACGCGCTCGACCAGGTGACGAGGGGCCTGCCCCTCCCTACCGGTCCTGCTTCTGGAAGAAGCGGGTGACGGTGTCGCGCAGGACGTCGGCCTCCCGGCGTACCGCGGACAGGCGGACGAAGTCGTCGCCGAGCATGTCCCCCTCCTCCGGCACCCCGAACATCACCGTCGGGATCCCCCGCGACGACGGGCCGCCCGCGTCGAAGCTGCCGCCGTAGATCGTGTGACGGGGTTCGCCCACGTGCTCCCGGATCGACGCGGTCAGGGGGTCGAGGACGCCACGACGCTCGGGTGGCAGGTACGCCGGGAGCATCGTGACCCCCTGCCGGACCCGGATCTCGCAGCCGCTGCCCGCTCCCTCGACGGCCGCGCGGATCTCGGCGACGGCCGCACCGGGGTCGCTGCCGGGCAGCAGCCGCCGGTCCACCGTGATCCGGGCCGTGCCCGGGAGGGTGTGCGGCGCGAGCGGCTCGTAGCGCACCTGGTACGGGACGACCTGCTCGCGCCCGAGCTCCGGGTGCGAGCGCGTGCCCACGACCGCGTCGAGCTCGGCGAGCCGCCGTACGACGTCGGCGGCCGCGTCGATGACCCGCCCGGCGGCCGGCGGGGACGAGGAGTGGGCCGCCGTCCCCTCGATCTCGACCAGCACGTCGACGCGCCCGCGGTTGCCGACGGTCACGTCGAAGCCGGTGGGGAAGAGCTGGACGAGCAGGTCCGGCGTACGCGGGAGGCCGTCGAGGATGGCGTTCGAGCAGTCATGGGTGCTGCGTCCCTCGTTGTTGACGCAGAGCAGCAGGGTGCCGTGCAGCGGCACGCGCTCGGTGACGACCCACCGGGCGAGGTCCAGGAGGCACGCCTGGTGGGCCTTGTTCTGGGTGATCCCCTGGCCGAACACGCAGGGCTCGTCGACGCCGAGCTCGACGGGCGTCCGGATGCGTCCCGACCACGGCTCGGCCATCAGGTTGTGGTGCTGCGTCGGCGTGTACGCCATGAGCGCGAGGCAGGGCCCGTCGCCGTCGCCGAGCCGTACCGCGAACTGGTTGCGGGGCAGGTCGATGATGTCGAAGGCCCCGAGGCCCAGGAACATCGGCCGCAGGCACTCCTGGACGTAGTGCCGGAGCGTCGGGTGGTCCGGCTCGATCAACGTGTCGGCGCCGAGCGGCACCGCGGAGGGCACACGGGCAAGTGTCACCAGGTCGGCGATCAAGGGCTTCATGACGACCATCCTTCCGGGTCGCCACCGACGAGTTCGTCCGCCACCCATCGAATGGAAGATTTCCCCTTAAATCCCGCTATCACCTGTCGAAATCCGTCATCCGGACGTCCCTGACTGGAGTGAACCGCGCCGCGACAGCAGCCTTTGCCGCATGAACGCCTGCGACATCGACAGAATCGACCACTCCGTCCTCTACACCACCGACATGGACACCACCGCCGCGACCTACGAGGCGCTCGGCTTCACGCTCACACCGCTGTCCATGCACCTCGGCTCCGACCGCCCCGGCGGCGAGCGCAGGCCGATGGGCGCCGGCAACCGGTGCGCGCTGTTCGGCGCGACGTACCTGGAACTGCTCGGCCTGTTCGGGGACGGCTCGGTCGACCCGTGGAACATCCGCCCGCTGATCGCCCAGTACGAGGGCCTGCACGGCTGCTCGTTCGGCTGCGAGGACGCCGTGACCGTCGAGAGGCGGTTGCGCGCGGCGGGGCTGTCGTCGTCCGGGGTGCTGCCGTTGCAGCGCGACGTGGAGACCCCTGAGGGGGTGGCGACGGCGCGGTTCGAGGCGATCCACCTCGACCGCGCGCGGACCCCCGAGGGGCTGGTCCACATCGCCCGCCACCTGACGCCCGAGCTGATCCACCAGCCCCGCTACCTGAAGCACGCCAACGGCGCCACCCACCTGCACAGCGTGCTGCTCGTCGTGGACGACGCCGACCTGGAGGCCACCGTCGCCCGCTACGCCCGCACCCTGGGCGTCCCGCCGACGACCGAGGGGCCCCGGCACGTGCTCGCCCTCCAGGTGGGCCGGATGGAGATCGTCGCGATGTCCGCCTTCGACGAGGTGCTGCCCGGCGAGCCGGTGCCCGCGCTCCCCTACCTCGCGGGGCAGGCCGTGGCCGTCGGCGACCTCCGCGCGGCCCGTGACCTGGTGGAGGGCAACGGGTTCACCGTCCGTGAGCTGCCGGACGGGTTCTTCGTCGGGGCCGGCGAGGCCCGCGGCGCGGCGATCGCCTTCGTGCGGCTCTGACGCCCTGGAGCGGGTGACGCGTCAGTGCTCGGGGAAGTGCGTCACGGAGTTGAGGACCGGGACGAGGTAGTGCTCCTCGCGGTCGAGGTGGGTGAGGAGCTCGACGGACAGGCGCTCCAGCTCCGCGCGGAAGCCGGGGGCGGAGGGCGTCGCGGCGACCTCGCGGAGTCCGGACAGGAGGGTCGCCATGACGCGGTGGTCGGCGGCCAGCCGCTCCAGCACCTCGGCCAGCTCGGGGTGTTCGCCGGCCAGGAAGGGGAAGATCGTCCGGTCCTCGGTGGTGTGGTGGGCGTCCAGGGCCTCGCAGAAGGACAGGCAGTGGCTGTGGAGGCGGGCGGGCAGGACGAGCGGGTCGGGGCTCTCGCCGTCGGCGGGCAGGCGTGACGCCTCCTCGCGCAGGGCGGCGATGTCGCGCCGGAGCTCGTCGTGCAGGGCGATCAGGTGGTCGCCGAAGGCGGTCAGCCGGGAGTGCTCGGCGGTGGCGGTGTGCGTCTGGTCGGACATGGGTTTCCTTCTCTTGCTGAGTGGGTGGATTTCCGGGCTGTTCACGCGGCGCCGAGAGAGATCCCCCCGTCCACGATGAGCTCGATCCCGGTGATGTACTTCGACCGGTCGCCGGCGAGGAACAGGGCCGCCTCCGCCACGTCCCACGGCGTGCCCATGTGGCCCATCGGCACCTGCGCGTCCCGCTTGGCCCACATGGCCTCGGTGTCGGGGCTGTCGTACGCGTCGGCGAGGCCGCTGGCCAGGGCCACCATCGGGGTCTTCATCAGGCCGGGGAGCACCGCGTTGACCCTGACCTGCCGCGCGGCGAACTCCCTCGCGGTCATCCGGGTCAGGTGGTTGAGCGCGGCCTTGCTGGCGTAGTAGTTCGCGTACGGCACGCCGTTCCAGCGGATCCCGGCGATGGAGGAGATGTTGACGATGGAGCCGCCCCCCTGCTCGACCATGCGGGGGATGACGTGCTTCATCGTCAGGTACGCCCCCTTGACGTTGACCGCGAGGACCCGGTCCCAGTCGGCCTCGTCCAGGTCGGTGACGCCGCCGACGGTCCCGATGCCGACGTTGTTGTCGAGCACGTCGATGCGCCCGTGCTCCTCGATGACGGTCTCGACCAGGGCGCGGACCTGCGCCTCCTTGGTGACGTCGAGCTCCGCCGCGTAGGCGGCGCCGTCCTCGGCCCCGATCAGGCGGACGGTCTCGCGCGCCGACGCGTGGTCGACGTCGGCGCAGATCACGGTGGCTCCCGCGCGGGCGAACGTCAGCGCCGTCGCGCGGCCGTTGCCCATGCCCTCGCCCGTGCAGCCCGCGCCGACGACGAGGGCGACCTTGCCGGTCAGCTCTTTCATGGTTCTCCTCAGATCTTCGTGTCGTGATCGGCCCAGAACGGTTCCCGGACCTCCCGCTTGAGGACCTTGCCGTTGCCGCTGCGCGGGAGCCGGTCGACGAAGACCACCCGCTTCGGCGCCCGGACCGGGCCGAGCCGCTCGCGGCACAGGGCGATCAGCTCGGCCTCGGCGACGTCCTGGCCGGCCCTGAGCTCGACCACGGCCGTCACGATCTCGCCCCAGTCGCGGTGGGGGGCGCCGACCACGGCGCAGTCCTGGACCGCGGGATGGCTCCAGATGACCTGCTCGACCTCGCTGGGGTAGACGTTGAAGCCGCCCGAGATGATGAGGTCCTTCTTCCGGTCGGTGATGTGGAGGTAGCCTTCCGGGTCGCGATGCCCGAGGTCGCCGGTGTGCAGCCACCCGTCCACGACGGTCTCGGCGGTGCGCTCGGGGTCCTTGTAGTAGCCCTTCATCACCAGGTCGCCCCGGACGCAGATCTCGCCCGTCCGGCCCGGCGCCAGCTCCGCGCCGTCCTCGTCGAGGATCGCCACCGTGACCAGCGGGTAGGGGCGTCCGCACGAGCTGAGCCGCTCGTCGGGCGCCACCTCGCCGTCGATCAGGTGCTCGTCGGGCCGCAGGAACGAGATCGCCGCGGGCGCCTCCATCTGCCCGTAGCCGCCCAGGAAGATCGGCCCGAGCCGGTCGATGCCGGCGCGCAGCTTCTCGGTCGACATCGGCGCCGCGCCGTACGCCAGGTAGCGCAGGGACGTGGTGTCCACGCTCCGGCGCTCCAGCGTGTCGAGGAGGCGGTAGACCACGGTCGGCGGCAGGAACAGCTCCGTGACCCCGTGCCGTTCGACGGCGTCGAGGACGCTCTCCGGCGTCGCGCGCGGGACGATGACGACCGTGCCGCCGCGTGCGGTGGTCTGCAGGCTGAACAGCCCGGCCGTGTGGGTCATCGGTGCGGCGGCGAGGTTGACGACGGGGGCGCCCGCGGGGTAGGCGAGCGCCATCATCTGGTGGGCCACCATCACCGAGAGGCTGCGATGGGTGTTCATCACGCCCTTCGGCTCGCCGGTCGTCCCGCCGGTCGGCGCGACGGCGACCACGTCGTCCATGGCGAAGCGGACGGGCGGTGGGGTGTCCGGATGGCCGGCGGTCCAGTCCCGCAGGGCCACGTCGTCGGCGCCCGCCTCCAGCGCCACGTAGCGGCCGACCCCCGACGCCGCCGACTTCATCTCCGCGACCTGGTCGGCGAGGTCGGGGTGGTAGAAGAGCACCTCCACGTCGAAGCGCCGCAGCAGCCGGACGTTCTCGTGTACCGGGTTGGCGGGGTTGAGCGGGACCCACGCCGCGCCGGCTCGCCAGGCCCCGAGCACGCAGATCCACGCCGGCGGTGTGTTCGGCGACAGGACCGCGATCTTCGACTCGCGGCGCGCTCCCGCGCCGAGCAGCGCGTGCGCGATCCGGCACGACAGCGCGCCGGCCTCGTCGAAGGTCCATGTCTCGTCGTCGGTCCGGTAGGCGACGCCGGTCGGGTTGATCGCCCGGCCGCGGTCGAAGAAGTCGATGACGGCCACGTCAGGCCCTCCTCAGGATGATCACGGAGGTGACGGCCTCCTCGCCGCGATGGAATCCCCCGCCGTTCTCGGCGACGGCGATCCGGGCCCCGTCCACCTGGCGGAGACCGGCGGTCCCGCGCAGCTGCTCGGTGAGCTCGAAGATCTGGCCGAGCCCGCTCGCCCCGATGGGGTGGCCCTTGGACTCCAGGCCGCCGGAGGGGTTCACCGGCACGCGGCCGCCCAGGCTGGTCTCGCCCCGCAGGGCCGCGGGACCGCCCTCGCCGGGCGGGACGAGGCCCAGCAGCTCGGTCTGTAGGATCTCGCCGAAGGCCGTGGCGTCGTGGACCTCCGCCACGTCCACGTCGTCCGGGCCGACCCCGGCCTGTTCGTAGGCGCGCGCGGACACGACGCGGCTCTGGTGTCCCTCGAAGTCACGCGGGTCGCGGTCGGTCCCGGTGCCCATCACGGCGGCCAGGACCTCGACGCGGGCCGGCGCGCCCAGCCGCCGCAGCCCGGCCTCGCCGCACACGACGACCGCTGCGGCCCCGTCGGTGACCGGCGCGCACATGGGCACGGTGAGCGGGTACGACAGCCTCCGCGCCGCCAGCACCTCGTCGACCGTCATCGGCTTGCGATAATGGGCCCGCGGGTTCACCGTCGCGTGGTCGTGGTTCTTGGCCGCGACCGCCGCGAGCTGCTCCTGGGTGGTGCCGTACAGGCGCATGTGGTTGCGCGCGAGCGCGGCGTAGATGTCCATGAAGATCGAGCGATGCCCGAGATCGGGTTCGTCGATCTCGCCGCCGAGGTCCTTCAGGGCGCGGGTGAGCGCGGCGGGATCGGACACGTCGTAGGCGCTGTCGAACACGGCCATGGTCCGCTCGGGGTCGCCGACGTTCATGCGTTCGACCCCCACGGCCAGCGCGATCTCGGCGGCTCCGGCCCGGACCTGGTTCACGGCCAGCGTGAACGCGGAGGCGCCGGTGGCGCAGGCGTTCTCGACGTTCACGACCGGGATGCCCTGGACGCCCATCGCGCGCAGCGCGATCTGGCCCGCGATCATGTGCTGGCCCTCCAGCGCGCCCTGGGTGGCGGTGCCGAAGAACGCGGCGCCCAGGGCGGCGGGGTTGGCGCCGCAGTCCCGTAACGCGTCGGTGACCGCCCAGCGGGTGAGGTCGCTGACGCTCTTTCCGGGATGCCTGCCGAACGGCGTCATCCCGACGCCGGCGATCCAGACGGGGGTTGTCATGGCGTTCCTATTCGGTCAGGGCGCGGCGCAGGGCCGCGGCGAGCGCGGCCGTCTGACGTTGGGAGATCTCGGCGGACAGGATCGCCTGCGACCCGTGGAAGGTGCCGGGCCACTGGTGCAGCTCGACCGAGACCCCGGCCTGCAGCAGGCGCAGCGCGTAGAGGATGTCGTCGTCGCGGTTCGGGTCGAACTCCGCGGTGGCGATGTAGGCGGGCGGCAGGCCGGACAGGTCAGCGGCCCTGGCCGGCGCGGCGGCGGGCGTGGCGGGGGTCGAGCCCAGGTAGTACCGCCATGACGCGGCGACCGCCTCGCGGCCGACCCAGGGCGTGCCGGTGAAGTTCCGCGCCGACCACGTCTCCTGCCGGTCGTCCAGCTCGGGCTCGTTGAGGAGCTGGAAGCGGATCGGCGGCCCCTGCCGGTCGCGGGCGCGCAGCGTCGCCTGGGCCGCCAGCCCCGCGCCGGCGCTGTGACCGCCGACCGCGATCCGCTCCGGGTCGACACCGAGCTCGGCGGCGTGCTCGAACGTCCAGGTCAGCACGGCGTACACGTCGTCCAGGGCGGCCGGGAACGGGTGCTCGGGGGCCAGCCGGTAGCCCACCGAGATCACCACCGCGCCGGAGCCCTCCGCGATCCGGGCGGCCCAGAGGTGCTCGGTGTCGAGGTCGCCCATGACGAACCCGCCGCCGTGCATCCACACCACGGCGCCCTGGGCCCCGTGCGGGCGGTAGATCCGCACGGGCACGTCCGGGTCGGCGGGCACCAGGCGGTCCTCGATCTCCAGGCCCGTGGTGTCCGGCGCGGGTCGCGCGGCGGCCGCCTCGGCATAGTGCTTGCGCGCGGCGACGGGGTCGGCCAGGTCGAGCCGTGGGATCAACGGGACGAACGGTTCGAGTTCGGGATTCACGCGACCATCCTCATGGCCGGCATCCGCGGGTTCATCCGCCATCCGTCGTACATTTCGCCCGGATCACGCACCGAACGGCGCGCCCACCCGCCCTATCCTCCTGTTATGGAGGCATTGGCCGAACGGCTGTCGCACCTCGACTCCGACATCGAGAGCGTGATCCGCGTCGTCGCGTTCTACGACACGCTGATGCGCCGGCGGGTGGACCTCCCGGCGCTCGCCCGGGCCTCGGCGGGGCTGGCCGGGTGCGCGGCGGGGATCCGGCTCCACGGCACGGGGCGGGTGCTGCGCATGTCGCCCGACGGCCGCGAGCTGCCCGACGCGTCCCGGAACGGCGCCCTGTCCGGGAACGACGCGGGGTCCGGAGACGGCGCCGGTTCTGCGAGCGGCGGCGCGTCAGGGAACGGCGCCACTCCCGGGAACGGCGCCGCGTCCGGGAACGGTGCCGCGTCCGGCCCGACGTCTCCCGCTTCCACGACCGCGCCCATCACGCTCGACGAGGAGGAGATCGGCACAGTGTGGCTGGAACGCCCCGGCCCGCCTCTCCCGCTGGACGAGGTGCTGCTGGACCGGCTCGCGATCGCCGCCGCGGCGATCGTCGAACGGTACGGCCCGGCGCGCACCACGATGGCCGACCCCGCCCTGGTCGAGCTGGTGATCAGCGCCGACAGCGACGAGGCGGCCAGGGCCCGGGCGCTGCGGCTGCTGGGGTTCGCCGCCGAGCTGCCGGTCCGCGTCGTCGCCGTACGCTCCCAGGTTCCGCTCGACCAGCTCGGCGGCCTGATCTGCCCCGGCCGCCCGGTCAAGGCGGCGCCGCTCGCGGACGTGGGCGTCCTGCTGGCCACCACCGTGGACCCGGCCCGCTTCCCGGCGGGCGTGCGCGCGGGTATCGGCGCCGCCGAGAGCCCCGGCCGGTCCTGGCAGCAGGCCCGCACCGCTCTGCGCTTCACCACCTCGCGCCGGCCGGTCGTCCGCCACGACGACCTGGGCGCGCTGGCGCTCCTGGCCCGGATACCCGCCGACGCCGTACGGGACAACCCCGACGTGGCGGCGATCGCCCGCCTGGCGCAGAACGCGGAGGACCTGGAGACCCTGGACGCGTACTGCGCCACCGGCTCCCTGCGGCAGGCCGCCGACCTGCTCCACCTGCACCACAGCAGCGTCTCGCGCCGCCTCGACCAGATCGCGAGGATCCTGGGCGTCGAACTCGCCGATCCCACCGGCCTGACCCGGGCCCGCCTCGCCCTCACCGCCTGGCGGCTGCTCGACGGCTGAGGAGGGCGCTCGACCGACCGGGTGTCTCGCCGCCACCTCTGCGGGCGCGGCGCTCGACCGGCCAGGTGGCACCTCTGCGGGCGCGGCGCTCGACCGGCCAGGTGGCTCGCCGCCACCCCTGTGGGCGCGCTTTCAGCCGATCGTGACGGCGAGCTTGCCGACGGTTCCGCCGGCGAAGTCGGCCAGCGCGCGCGGCGCCTCGGCCAGCGGGTACGTGCGGGCGACCGGCACCCGGAGGCGTCCTTCGGTCGCGTCGGCGGCGAGCCGGGACAGGGTGTCCCGGTTCGGGTCGGCCATCACGGCCGTGGCCTTGATGTCGCGGCCCGGCTCGTCGGGCACGTAGTGGATCGTGGAGGCCAGCCGCCCGCCGTCGGCCAGCAGGGCGGCGACGGCCGGTCCGTCGCCCGCCAGGTGCAGGGCGGCGTCCACCCCGCCGGGCGCGATCGCGCGGACCTGCGCCGTCAGGTCCGTGTGGTCCACGGCCCAGGCGGCGCCCAGCCCGGTGACGAAGGCGGCCTCGGCCCCGGGGCGGGCGGTGGCGATCACCCTGGCGCCGCGCGCGGCGGCCAGCTGGACGGCGAACGCGCCCACCCCGCCGGTCGCCCCCGAGATCAGGACGGTCTCCCCCGGCGCCGGGGCGACGGCGTCCACGGCGTCGATCGCCGCGGTCCCGGCCAGCCCGAGCACGCCCGCGCGGGTGTGGCCCAGCCCGTCGGGGATCCTGGCCACGCCGTAGCCCTCGCTCACCACGACGTACTCGGCGAAGCCGCCCTGGCCGAGGGTGGGGCGCATGACCACGCCGAACACGTCGTCGCCCGGGGTCAGGCCGCTCACGTCCGGGCCGACGGCCGCCACGGTGCCGGCGAAGTCCTTGCCGAGCACGACCGGGAACTCGTACTCGTACACGCCCTTGAGGTAGCCGCCCAGCACGCCCAGGTCGAAGCCGCTGACCGAGGAGGCCGCCACCCGGACCAGCACCTCGCCCGGGCCCGGCTCCGGCACGGGCAGGTCGGCGGGCGCCAGTTCGGCGCCGAATTCGGGGAAAGCCATGGCACGCATGGTGGTCACTCCGTTTCCGTGGAAGGTGTCGCAGAAGAAGTCGCGGAAGACGCGGCGGCCTGGCGCCAGGAGGCGCGCAGGACGGCGATGGCGAGGGCCAGCTCGGCCTCGTCCCGGGGGGCGTAGAGCATCACGATCGTGTCGGGCCACTCGGGGCGCCGGCTGATCGGATGCGGTTCGACCCACCCGGCCCGCTCCAACGGTTCGATGAGCGGCCCCGGCACCGTGAGATGGAGGAATCCAGCGCGGTGGATGTGCCCGAACTCGTCGCGGCTGGGGTGCAGGAACGCCGCCCATGGCCCCGCCGGTTCGTGCAGCCGCAGCGCCAGGGAGGCGGGCTCGGAGACCTGGCTGGGGCCGGTGAACACGCCCGCCAGCGTCTGCGCCTCCGCCACCAGGGCGGCCCTGATGTGCGGCGGGGAGAACTGGTCGAGCTGATCGTGCGGGATCTCCAGGCCCGTGGTCCGCGGGCGAGGGCCGGAACGGGATGGGGGGTCGGTCAGGTCGATGGTCATCGCAACAGCACTTTCTGTGCGCTGGTTACTTCTTGTGCGTATGGCCGAGTCTGGTCCACAATGCCGCCATGGCGGAAGAAGGCACTTTGACCCGCGCAAGGCACACCGATGTGCGCGAGACCATCGGCGACGACCACCCCACCTGCCGGCTGCGCGACGTCCTCGACCGCGTCGGCGACAAGTGGAGCGTGCTGGTGATGGACCTGCTCGGCGACGGCCCCAAGCGCTACTCCGAGCTGCAGCGCTCCATCGCGGGCATCTCCCAGCGCATGCTCACGCTCACCCTGCGTAGCCTGGAGCGCGACGGCCTGGTGGAGCGCACCGTCACCCCCACCTCGCCGCCGCGGGTGGACTACGCCCTGACCCCGGTGGGGCGGACGCTGTCGTCCCAGGTCTCCGGGCTCATCGTCTGGGCGCGGCAGCACCGCGACTATGTGGCCGCCTCCCGCGCGCGCTACGACGCGTCGTAACCGCATCGCGGTTTCCGAACACCAATTCGGATCTTCTCTTCACGGAGCGCCTCGCGACAATTACGATCTTCCTGCCGGCCGACACCCGACCGGAATTGTCCTGCCGACGGGACCGTCACGACGACACCCACGACGGAACGAGGAAGATCGATGATGAGACGCAGGCTGCTCGCGCTGGGCATCGGCCTGGGACTGGCGGGAGCCACCGCCGTCGCCGTGCCCGCCGAGGCCGCGGACGTGGTGTCGGCCCCGCTGGCCTCCAGCACGACGGCCGCCCTGCAGGTCGCGAACTTCTGGCTGGCCGACGAAGGCGCCAACCTCAAGAGCGCCACACCCTACGCCCCGCCGAGCGAGATCCGCGGAGAACGCACGTCCGACGCCTTCGTCCCACCCGGCAAGCCCGGCCAGGTCATTCCGGATCCACCGGAGGCGGAAGGCGAGCCGGCGCGGACCTCGGGCAAGGTGTTCTTCGTCGGCGCCGACGGTCAGCCCCGCTGGTGTTCGGGCACGGCCGTGCAGTCGCAGTACCGCAACCTCGTCGCCACGGCCTCGTCTCCTCCTCGGGCACGCTGACCAGCAACGGCAGGCTGGTCGACATCGTCGGCGGGCAGGGCCTCGCCTTCAACCAGGCGACATCCCCGACCGTCGACGTCTTCGGCTACCCCGCCGGCCCGCATCCCGACGGGACCCGGCCCTACACCGGCCAGACCCTCGAACGGTCCACCGGACCGACGTTCGCCATGAGGCTCGACACCCCTCCCGCCGACCAGCCCGCCGGCGTCGACTCCCCGTTCACGGGCGAAGGCTCACTCGGCTCCTCCTGGCTGGAGAGCTACGGCGACGACCAGGGCCTCGGCTACCTCAACGGCATCACGACCGGCGTCTCCGACACCGACGGCGACGGCCGCTACGACACGGGCGTCTCCCCGTACTTCGACAGCGGCCTGTACAACGTCTTCCGCGCCGCGGCCGCCGCCTGGAGCGGTCGCGTCCTCTGAAACGGCTCAGCGGGCCTCCTCCGTGGAGGCCCGCTCACCTATGACCGATAGTAGATAACAGGTATGTGTAGGGGGTAGGGGTATGTCGCGCGGGGACGTCGCCGCCGTCCCCGCGCGACCCCAACCGGTCAGGCCCGGGCCTTCTCGGGCCGGGCGTCCGCCGCGACGGACGCCTTCCGGCCGCGCATGAGGACCAGGGTCAGCGCCCCGCCCGCGGCCGCCACCACGGCGGCGCCGACGAAGGCCGCCCGGAAACCGCCCGTGAGCTGGGACAGGTCGCCCAGCTCGGCGGCCCCGCGCGAGGTGGCGACGGCCGTCATGACCGCGAGGCCGAGCGCCGAGCCCACGTTGTAGGTGGTGTTGACGATGCCCGAGGCCAGGCCGCTCTCCTCCGGCCGCACCCCCGACATGGCGGACATCATCGCCGGGATGTAGGCCAGCGACATGCCCACGGCGGCGATCAGCGAGGCCGGCAGCACGTCGGCGGCGAAGGCGCCGTCGGGCCGGACCAGCGAGAGCACCCCGACCCCGGCCGCGAGCACGAGCATGCCGATCACGATGAGCGGCTTGGCGCCGAAGCGGCCGAGCAGGCGGGCGGTGATGCCGATCATGAAGATCATGATGGCGACCGTCATCGGCAGCAGCGCCGCGCCGCTGGAGAACGCGCCGTAGCCGAGGACCTGCTGCAGGTAGAGGTTGAGGAAGTACCACATCGGGATCCACGCGGCGCCGAGCAGCGCCATCGCGAGGTTGGCGGTGGCCAGCCCGGGGGTGCGCCAGATGCCGAGCGGCATGATCGGCTGCTTGACCGTGCGCTGGACGACGAGGAACGCCGCGAGCAGCACGGCGGCGCCGGCCAGCTCCAGGAGGGTGGCCGGGGCGCCCCAGCCCTGCTCGGGAGCGCGCACGACGGCGAACACGGCCAGGGCGATGCCGCCCGTGACCGCGGCGGCCCCGAGCAGGTCGACCGAGCCGCGCCTGCCCTGGACGGCCGGCAGCAGCGCGGGCACCGCGGCGAGGGTCGCGAGGCCGATGGGGATGTAGACGACGAACACCCAGGGCCAGCTCAGGTACTCGGTGACGACGCCGCCCAGGAACACCCCGGCGGTGCCGCCGGCCGGGGCGGCCGCGCCGTACAACGCCATTGCCTTGCCCAGTTCCCGGGAGTCGTGGCCGAAGAGCATCATGAGCAGGGTCATCGCGGCGGGGGCGATCAGCGCGCCGCCGACGCCCTGGACGGCCCGGCCGAGGATCTCCACCCAGGCCGTCCCGGCGGCCGCGGCGACCACGGAGCCGGCGACCAGGACGACCCAGCCCGCGGCGAAGACCCTGCGGGCCCCCAGCAGGTCGGACAGCCGGCCGCCGAGCAGCAGCAGACCGCCGAAGGCGATCACGTAGGCGTTGAACACCCACTGCAGGCCGCCCTGGGTGAAGCCGAGGTCGCGCTGCATCTCCGGCAGCGCGACGCCGATGATGGAGGTGTCCATGATGACCATGAACTGCGCGGCGGCCAGCACGGTGAGTGCCCACCACCTGCGGGGATTGACGGCGTTCATGCCGCACTCCTGATTCCTCGCACCGTACGGTGCGATCCATCCAATACCCATGGGGGGTATGTCCGACGCCGAGGAAGCTAACATACCCCCCAGGGGTTTGCAAGGAGCCCGCCTCGCGCCCGGCTGGAAGGACGCCTGGCTAGGTCGCCTGGCTAGAAGGAGAGGAAGTCGAGGCAGTGGTGGGCGAGCAGCGACGTCAGGCCCGGGGCCAGGCCGGTCACGGCCGGTCCCGCGAGCAGCAGGCCGACCGCCAGCGCCCCGGTGACGCGCTCGCCCCGCCCGAGCGGCGGCGCGGGGGCGAGCAGCCGCCGCACACGGGCCAGCGCGCTCTCGCCACCGGCCCCCAGGGTGAAGGCGGGCGCGCGGCCGGTGGCCAGGCGCACCAGCGCCGACGCGATGAGCACGCGGGGATGGCGGCGCGCCGCCAGGTCGTCGGCCAGCAGCTCGACCAGCCGGGCGAGCTCCGCCCGGCCCCGCTCGAACAGCGGCATGCCGGGGAACGCCCGGGCGAACGCCTCACCGAAGGCGAGCACGAGGTGGTGCCGGCCGCGCAGGTGCGCCCGCTCGTGGGCGAGCACCGCCGCGGTCTCGTCGGGGCTCAGCTCGCGCAGCGCGGCGGTGGTGATCACCGCTTTGCCCTGCCGCCCGGGCACGCAGTACGCGAGCCGCTCGTCGAAGTCCACGACGATCGCGTCCAGCGCGCCGTCGTGCCGGCCGAGCAGCGCGAGCGCCTCGGCGTGGCGGCGCCGCTCGGCGCGGGCCCCGGCCAGGACGGCGGCGGCGCACCAGGCGAGGCGCGCCATCAGCGCGCCGGCGACGCCCACGCCGGCGAGCGCGGTCGCCGCGGTGAGGCCGGGCCCGTCGGCCAGCACCTCCGCGCACTGCGCGAACAGCTCGGCCAGGCCGTGACCGACCACCGGCGCCGGGACGGCCAGCACGAAGACGGCCGACAGCACGGAGACCACCACCGACACGCAGGCCGCCTGCCACACCATGATCCCCAGCCGGGGAGCGCGCCCGGTCCAGGACGCCCGTCCCAGCAGCCGGGGAAGCGCCACCACGGCGACGACCGCGTAGATCGTCAGCCCGGCGGCCAGGACGGCCGCCACGGTCACGCGCGGCCCCTCGGCGGGTAGACCTTCAACGCCGCCTCCAGGGCGTCGGCCTCCTCGGGCGTCAGGCGCTCCAGGAAGTGGACGAGGGTGGCGGCCTGGTTGCCGCTGCGGGCCAGCGACTCGCGCATGAGGTCGGCGGTGTAGGCCTCCTTGGAGGAGACCGGCCGGTAGATGTACGCCTTGCCGACGGCCTCCCGCGTGAGCAGGCCCTTCGTGTGCAGCTTGTCCATCACGGTCATCACGGTCGTGTAGGCGATCTCGCGCTCGCGGCGGAGGTCCTCCAGCACGTCGCGCACGGACGCCGGCCGGCGGTAGGACCACATGCGGTCCATGATCGTGGACTCCAGTTCCCCGAGACCGCGCACCATGCGAAACCCTCCAGACGGCCAGGCCACCCCATGCTAACGGCTGGCCGCCGCCGCTTCTACTATGGTGCTTAGGGGACGGGGACATCGACGCGGGGGGCGGGCGGTGCGGGGAGCAGGGGGCGAGTGGCGCCGCGGCTCGCGGCTGGCGCTGCTCGTGCTGCTCGTCCTCGGGGTCTGCGGGATGCACACCCTCGGCCACGTCGGCCTCCACCGCTCGCACGGCGGCACGGCGGCGCCCCAGCGGGCGCACGGCGCCACCACGCCGCCCCAGCGGTCGCACGGCGCCACCGCGGCGCCCACGCCGCCGGACCGCGCCAGGCCCGGCCACACGCGGCCGGACCGCACCTGGACGGACCAGACCCGGCTGGCCGGCGACCGGCCGGACCACACGCGGCCGGCCGGCGACCGGCCGGACCTCAACCGCTCCGATCACAACCGGCCAGATCACATCCGGGCGGATCGCACCAGCCCGCGTCACACCGGCCCGGGTCACACCGGCCCGGATCGCACCGGCCCGGATCGCACCGGCCCGGGTCAAACCGGGCGGCACGCCGCCGGCGCGGCGTCCTCCGCCGGCGGGCAGTTGCCCGACCTCGACCCCGGAAGCGTGTGCCTGGCCGTCCTGACCTCGCTCCTGCTGTTCCTGGCTGCGGCGGCGCGGGCCCGCGCCGGCCGGGGGAGGCGGACCCCCGACGCCGCCGGGCAGGTCGCGGGCCGGACCGCCCGGCCGCCGCCCCGCCCCCTGTCGCTCCGGCTCGCTCGTCTGTCGGTGCTGCGCATATAGGCCGGTCGCCGCGCGACCACGGCCATGCACGCACACCACGACAGGAGTCACTCCACCATGTCCACGAACCGTTCCGTATTCGCACGCCTCACCTTCACGGCCGCCGCCGGAGCCGGCGCGCTCGTCCTGCTCACCGCCTGCGGCGGCGCCGGCACCGCCTCCACGCCGGAGCGCGGCGCGCCGGCCGCCACTGCCGCCGCCACCGCCGCGGCCACGACGTCCCCCTCCGCGCCCGGAGGCTCGTTCGACGACGCGGACGCAATGTTCGCGCAGATGATGATCCCCCACCACCGGCAGGCCGTCGAGATGGCCGACCTGGCCGCGACCCGGGCGAGCGATCCCGAGGTCAGGAAGCTGGCCGCCACCATCAAGGCGACCCAGGACCCCGAGATCACGACCATGCGCGGCTGGCTCAAGGACTGGGGCAAGCCCGAGCCCACCGGCATGGGACACATGGACCACGGCATGCCCGGCATGATGTCCGCCGAGGACATGGACAAGCTCAAGGACGCCAAGGGCACCGCGTTCGACCGGCAGTTCGTCCGCATGATGATCGCCCACCACGAGGGCGCGATCCAGATGGCCGGAACCGAGCTGGCCCAGGGCCGCAACCCCGACGCGCGGAAGCTGGCGCGGAGCATCCAGTCGTCCCAGCAGGCCGAGATCGACCAGATGAAGAAGATCCTCGAACGGCTCTGACGCGCCCCCGCCGGGCGCCCGCCGGAGCGGGCGCCCGAGCGGTCAGCGACGGGGTTGCAGCCAGCCGAACGTGCGCTCCACGGCCCGCCGCCAGTTGTCGTACTCCGACTCCCGGCGGGCCGGATCCATGGCCGGCAGCCACTGGGCGGCCCGGTGCCAGTTGCGGCGCAGGCCCTCCAGGTCGGGCCAGTAGCCGACGGCCAGCCCGGCGGCGTACGCGGCGCCGAGCGACACGGTCTCGGCGACCATGGGCCGCACGACCGGGACGTCCAGCACGTCGGCGATGCACTGCATGAGCAGGTTGTCGGCCGTCATGCCCCCGTCCACCTTGAGACCGCGCAGGGCGAGCCCGGAGTCGGCGTTCATGGCGTCCACGACCTCGCGGGTCTGCCAGGCGGTGGCCTCCAGGACCGCCCGGGCCAGGTGCCCCTTGGTGATGTACGAGGTCAGCCCCACGATCACGCCGCGCGCCTCGCTGCGCCAGTGCGGGGCGAACAGCCCGGCGAACGCGGGCACGATGTAGCACCCGCCGTTGTCGTCCACGGTCTTGGCCAGCGTCTCGATCTCCGGGGCGCTGTTGATCAGGCCGAGGCCGTCGCGGAACCACTGCACGAGCGCGCCGGTGACGGCGATCGGCGCCTCCAGGGCGTACACCGCGGGCTCGGCGCCCACCTGGTAGCCGACGGTGGTGAGCAGGCCGTGGGTGGAGCGGACCGGGTCCTTGCCGGTGTTGAGCAGCAGGAAGCCACCGGTGCCGTAGGTGCACTTGGCCTCGCCGGGGGCGAAGCAGGTCTGGCCGAACAGCGCCGCCTGCTGGTCGCCCAGCGCGGCGCCGATGCGGACGCCCGGCAGGACCGTCCTGGCCACGCCGTACGTCTCCGTCGAGGGCCGGATCTGCGGCAGCATGGCGCGCGGGACGCCGAAGAAGTCGAGCAGGTCGTCGTCCCACTCCAGCGTGGTGAGGTCCATCAGCAGGGTGCGGCTGGCGTTGGTGACGTCGGTGAGGTGCAGGCCGCCGTCCGGTCCGCCGGTGAGGTTCCAGATCAGCCAGGACTCCATGGTGCCGAACAGCACCTCGCCCCGCTCGGCGCGCTCGCGCAGCCCCGGCACCTCATCGAGCAGCCAGCGGATGCGCGGCGCCGAGAAGTACGTGGCCAGCGGCAGGCCGCAGCGCTTCTGCACCATCGACGCCTCCGGGCGGGCGGCCAGCTCGTCGACCAGAGCCGTCGTGCGCGTGTCCTGCCACACGATGGCCCGCCGCAGGGGCACGCCGGTGTGGCGGTCCCACACGAGGGTGGTCTCGCGCTGGTTCGCGATGCCGATCGCGGCGACCTGCTCCAGGCCGACCCCGGCCTGTCTGAGCGCCTCCGGTGCGATGCGTTCAAGGTTGCGCCAGATCTCGACGGCGTCGTGCTCGACCCATCCGGGTTGCGGGAAGTGCTGGCGGTGCTCCCGCTGCGTCACCGACACCAGGCGTCCCTGCTGGTCGAAGATGATGCACCGCGTCGACGTCGTACCTTGGTCGATGGACATCACATAGCGCGTGGCCATGGCGTTCACCTCGGTATGTGGGAAGTGGGTGTCACCAGCGCGCGGCACCGAGGTCCCGGGAGACCGCGCGCGCCGCGTCGCGCACAAACGTCACCAGGGCGGTGTTGGGCTGGCCTTTGGCGTCGCAGATCCGCTCGACGGCCCCGGAGATGCCGATGGCGCCGACCACCAGGCCGCCGTGGCCCCGGATGGGGGCGGCGATGCCCGCCTCGCCCACGGTCATCTCCTCGACCTGGGCGGCCCACCCGACCTCCCGGATGCCCGCGAGGCTGCGGGTCAGGTCCTTGGGAGCGACGATCGTCCGGCGGGTGAAGGCCTCCAGCGGGCCGTTGCCGAGCGCGGCGCCGGCGCCGGAGTCGAAGGCGAGCAGCACCTTGCCGAGGGCGGTCGCGTGCATCGGCATCAGGGAGCCGACGTCGAGGGTCTGCAGGGTGTCGTCGGGGCGGAAGACGTGGTGGACCACGAGGACCTGGCCGTCGAGAACGGTGCCGATCTTGACGGACTCGCAGCTGCGCGCCGCGAGCGCGTCGGCCCAGTTGATGGCGCGGGAGCGGAGCTCGTTGACGTCCAGGTAGCTGGTGCCGAGGTGCAGCAGGGCGGCGCCGAGCTGGTACTTGCCGGTCGCGCTGTCCTGCTCCACGAAGCCGACCAGTTGCAGGGTGCGCAGCAGGCCGTGCGCCGTGCCGCGGGGCAGGCCGAGCGATGTGGCGATCTCGCCCACGCCGAGCTTGCCCGAGCTGCGCGCGAGGAGGCGCAGGATGGCCGCTCCCCGCTGGATGGACTGCACTGGACCTGGCACGGCATCGAGCCTAGTCGGGCGGCGCTCGTTCGACAATGTCGGCGCTGCTCAAAGAAAGATCTACACATATCACCTCATACCACTCAGAATGTGCGCCGGGTCGTAGGCTCAGACCATAATCCCGGATGCCATAGCTGACTAGTGTTCGACATTGTCGGCACCCCGTCGTTGACCCTGTGGTTTTCCTCACTTAGCTTCCAAACAGCCGTGAAGCACTGGGAGCTTCACCGGAGGCCCTGCCTGCGACGACACCTGTTCCCGCCCGAGGACCGGAGCGTGGTGAGGCAGTGTGAGGAGGAAGACATGGCGGAGCGACTGAAAGCCCGTGGGATGCTCGGCGAGTTGGCCGCCGAGTTCGCGGGCACGATGATCCTGATCCTGTTCGGGGTCGGCGTGGTGGCCCAGGTGGTCGCCGGCGGGATCGGCGACCACGACAGCATCGCCTGGGCCTGGGGGCTCGGCGTGACACTCGGCGTCTACGTCGCGGCGCGGATCACCGGCGCCCATCTCAACCCGGCCGTCACCATCGCCATGGCCGCGTTCAAGGGCTTCTCCTGGCGCAAGGTCGGACCGTACGCGCTGGCGCAGACCGCGGGGGCGTTCGTGGCGGCGCTGATCGTCCGCTTCAACTACGCCGAGGTGCTCGCCAAGATCGACCCCGGCCACACCATCAAGACCCAGGGAGTCTTCTCCACCCTCCCCGGCAACGGCACCCTCCCGGTGGACACCTGGGGCGCCTTCCGCGACCAGGTGATCGGCACCGCGATCCTGCTGTTCCTGATCCTCGCCATCACCGACGTGCGCAACAACGCGCCCCTCGCCAACCTGGCCCCGGTCGTCGTCGGCCTGCTCGTCGTGGCCATCGGCATGGCCTGGGGCACCAACGCCGGCTACGCCATCAACCCGGCCCGCGACTTCGGCCCGCGCCTGGCGTCGTTCCTCACCGGCTACCACACGGCCTGGCGGGACCAGTACGGCCAGCTGTACTTCTGGGTGCCGATCGTGGCGCCCGTCATCGGCGGCCTGGTCGGCGCCGGCCTCTACCAGGCCCTGGTGGGGCGGTTCCTGCCGATCGAAGATGAGCCTGAGCCCGGCCGCGTGCCGGCCAAAGAGTCCTACGAGACCGTCTGACCACCCCACCCCCCATCCGAGGAGGCACGATTCCATGCCGGACTTCGTCGGCGCCGTCGACCAGGGAACGACGAGCACCCGCTTCATGATCTTCGATCACGGCGGCAACGAGATCGCCCGCCACCAGCTCGAACACGAGCAGATCCTGCCGCGCGCCGGCTGGGTGGAGCACAACCCCACGGAGATCTGGGAGCGCACCCGGGCGGTCATCCAGACCACGCTGAACAAGGCGAACCTCGTGGCCTCCGACCTGGCCGCGCTCGGCATCACCAACCAGCGCGAGACCTCCGTGGTCTGGAACCGCACCACCGGCCGGCCGTACTACAACGCCATCGTCTGGCAGGACACGCGCACGGACCGGATCGCCTCGGCGCTGGAGCGCGACGGCAGGGGCGACGTCATCCGCGCCAAGGCCGGACTGCCGCCCGCGACGTACTTCTCCGCCGGGAAGATCCAGTGGATCCTGGAGAACGTCGAAGGCGTGCGCGAGGCGGCCGAGGCCGGCGAGGCGATCTTCGGCACCACCGACACGTGGCTGCTGTGGAACCTCACCGGCGGCCCCGACGGCGGCCTGCACGTCACCGACGTCACCAACGCCAGCCGCACCATGCTCATGGACCTGGAGAAGCTGGACTGGGACGACGAGCTGCTGTCGTTCTTCGGCATCCCGCGGCGGATGCTGCCGGCCATCGTCCCGTCCTCGCACGCCGAGGCGTACGGGCGCACCCGGGAGAGCGGCCCGCTGGGCGGGCAGGTCACGCTCGGCGGCGTCCTCGGCGACCAGCAGGCCGCCACCGTCGGCCAGGTGTGCTTCGAGGTCGGCGAGGCCAAGAACACCTACGGCACGGGCAACTTCCTGCTGCTCAACACCGGCACCACCCCGGTCCGCTCGAAGAACGGCCTGCTCACCACGGTGTGCTACCAGTTCGGCGCGGAGGCCCCGGTGTACGCGCTGGAGGGCTCCATCGCGGTGACCGGCTCGGCCGTGCAGTGGCTGCGCGACCAGCTCGGCATCATCTCCGGGGCCGAGCAGAGCGAGTCGCTGGCCCGGCAGGTCGAGGACAACGGCGGCGTGTTCTTCGTGCCCGCCTTCTCCGGCCTGTTCGCGCCGTACTGGCGCTCCGACGCCCGCGGCGCGATCGTCGGCCTGTCGCGCTACAACAACAACGCGCACATCGCCCGCGCCACGCTGGAGTCCATCTGCTACCAGAGCCGCGACGTGGTCGAGGCGATGCGCCAGGACTCCGGGGTCACCCTCGACGTGCTGCGGGTGGACGGCGGCGTCACCGCCAACGACCTGTGCATGCAGATCCAGGCCGACATCCTCGGCGTCCCGGTCTCCAAGCCCGTCGTGGCGGAGACGACCGCGCTGGGCGCCGCCTACGCCGCGGGGCTCGCCGTGGGCTTCTGGAAGTCCACCGACGAGCTCAAGCAGAACTGGCAGGAGGACCGCCGCTGGCAGCCCGCCTGGTCGCAGGAGCAGCGCGACGGCGGCTACGCCACCTGGAAGAAGGCCGTCACCCGCACGCTCGACTGGGTCGACGTCGGCTGAGCCGGCCGACCACCCGGGCCGCGGTCCGCGCACGGCCGCGCGGATCGCGGCCCAGGGCCCGCCTGACTTTTCGAGAAGGAGCTCTACTGTGACATCTGTACCGCTGGGACCCGCGTACCGCGCGGAGACGCTGCGGCGGCTGGGCGACGACGAGTTCGACGTGCTGGTCGTGGGCGGTGGCGTCGTGGGCGCCGGCGCGGCGCTCGACGCCGTGTCCCGCGGCCTGTCGGTCGCGCTGGTGGAGGCGCAGGACTGGGCCGCCGGCACGTCGAGCCGGTCGAGCAAGCTCGTCCACGGCGGTCTGCGCTACCTCGAACAGCTCGACTTCAAGCTGGTCAGGGAGGCCCTCAAGGAGCGCGGCCTGTTGCTGACCCGGCTCGCGCCCCATCTGGTGCGCCCGGTGCCGTTCCTGTTCCCGCTGAAGCACCGGCTGTGGGAGCGGTTCTACGTGGGCGCCGGCATCGCGCTGTACGACATGCTCGACGGCCGGCGGATCCTGCCGCGGCACCGGCACATGAGCCGGCGGGGCGCGCTGGCCGCCGCGCCCTCGCTCAGCCCGGAGGCGCTCGTCGGCGCCGTCCAGTACCACGACGCCCAGGTGGACGACGCGCGGTTCGCGATGACGCTGGCGCGCACCGCCGCGCAGTACGGCGCGGCCGTCGCGACCAGGGCCCGCGTGACCGCGCTGGTCCGCGACGGCGAGCGCGTGACCGGGGCCCGGGTGGCGGACCTGGAGGACGGGCGCGAGATCGTGGTGCGCGCCCGCCAGGTGATCAACGCCACCGGCGTCTGGACCGACGAGACCGCGCGGATGGCGGGCACCAAGGGCGGCCTGCGGGTCAGGGCGTCCAAGGGGGTCCACATCACGGTCCCGCGCGACCGGATCACCCTGCACACCGGCCTGATCCTGCGTACGGAGAAGAGCGTGCTCTTCACCATCCCGTGGGGCCGGCACTGGATCATCGGCACCACCGACACGGACTGGAACCTCGACAAGGGCCGTCCCGTGGCCAGCCGGGCCGACATCGAGTACCTGCTCGACCAGGTCAACAAGGTGCTCGCGACGCCCCTCACCCACGAGGACATCGACGGCGTCTACACGGGCCTGCGCCCGCTCCTCGCCGGTGACGCCTCCGACACCGCCAAGCTGTCCAGGGAGCACACCGTCGCCCGGCCCGCGCCGGGGCTCGTCGTCATCGCCGGCGGCAAGTACACGACGTACCGGGTCATGGCCAAGGACGCCGTGGACGTGGCGGCGCGCGAGCTGGGCTCGGCCGTGCCGCGCTCGGTCACCGACCGGCTGCCGCTGCTCGGGGCCGAGGGGTTCGAGGCGCTGCGCAACGGCCGCGCCCGGCTGGCCGCGCGCGCCGGGGTGGACGTCGCCCGCGTCGAGCGCCTGCTCGGGCGTTACGGCTCGGCCGTCGAGGACGTCCTCGGCCTGATCGAGGAGGACGCGTCCCTCGGGGAGCCGCTGACCGGGGCGGCCGACTACCTGCGGGCCGAGGCGCTGTACGCGGCCACGCACGAGGGTGCGCTGCACCTGGAGGACGTGCTGGTGCGCCGTACCCGCATCTCCATCGAGGAGCGCGACCGCGGCGTGGCCGCGGCGGCCGAGGTGGCCGCGATCGTCGCCCCGGTGCTCGGCTGGGACGAGGAGGACGTGCGGCGCGAGACGGAGCGCTACCGGACCATGGTGCACGCGGAGATGTCCGCGGAGCTGCAGCCCGACGACGTGTCGGCGGTGGCGGCCCGCGCGGAGATCTTCGAGGAGGCGGGCCCTCGCGCCGACGATCGGGCGGTCGGCGTCTGACGGCCGGGGCCGGTGGGCGTCCCGGGGCCTGCGGTAGGGTCCCGGGACGCCCGCCGCGCCCGACACCGGAGGGATCCTCGTGACCGTTTCCGGCAAGCCGTGGAGCCGGGCGGAGGTGTGCGGATAAGCTGGACGCTATCCCCGCTGGTCAAGGGTGGCGACGGCATCGACACGGCGACGGAGAGGCAGTGCCATGGCACGCCTGGTGATCGATATGGAGCGGCACGGCGACGTCGACGTGGTTCGCCTGACCGGTGAGCTGGACATGAGCTCCCAGCACCTGCTGATCGCGGCCCTGGCCGGGCCGCTGGCCTCGGAGCGGCCCCGGATCGTCCTCGACACGGCCGGGCTGCGCTTCTGCGACTCCAGCGGGCTGTGGCAGCTCATCGACAGCCAGCGCCGGGCGGAGAGCCGCGGCGGCGGCCTGCGCCTGGTCGGCGTGCGCGGCGTGCTGGCCCGGCTGCTGACCATCACGCAGCTCGTCGACCAGTTCCCGCCCTACGGCTCCCTGGAGGACGCCTGCCACTGGTCGTCCCTGCGCTGAACCCGCCGCTACGATGGCCGTCCAGCGATCTTGAAGGAGGGCATCGTGGCGGGGTTCGGGGTGCTGGCGGTCCACGCCCATCCGGACGACGAGGCGATCTGGACGGGCGGCACGCTGGCCAGGTGCTCCGCCGAGGGCGCCCGCACCGCGGTCGTCACCTGCACCTGGACGGCGGGCACCGTGCGGGCCGGCGAGCTGGAGCGCTCGCTGGACATCCTCGGCGCGGGCGAGCCGCGGCTGCTGGGCTACGCCGACGCGAACAAGCCCGAGTCGGCGCCCGGCGCCCCGCGCTTCCTCGACGCGCCGTTCGACGAGGCCGTCGGCCGGGTGGTGCGGCACATCAGGGAGTTCAGGCCCGACGTCGTGCTGACCTACGACGGGTACGGCGCCTACGGGCACCCCGACCACGTCCACGTCCACCGCGTCACCCTGGCGGCGGTGGAGGCGGCCGGGTACGACCAGCTCTACCCGGACGCGGGCGAGCCCTGGTGGCCGCGGGCCCTCTACCTGGCGGTCATCCCCCGGTCGGTGGTGGTGTCGCACTGGCGTGCGGTGTTCGGCGCGGACCCCGAGCCGGGGCAGACGCTGCCGGGCGTGCCCGACGACCGGGTCACGACGACGCTCGACATCGCGCCGTGGGGCGAGCACAAGTGGGCGGCCATGCACGCGCACCGGTCGGAGCTGGAGCGGGGCGCGTCGATGACCCTGCTGACCGCCCTGCCCGAGCCGGCGCGCGCCCAGCTCCTCGGCACCGAGTGGTACCGCCGCGTCGGCCACACCGGCCCGGCCGAGACCGCCCTCACCGCCTGACCGGAGCCCCGTCAGCCCAGGTCGCGGCGGCGCAGGGCGAGCAGGCCGCCGCCGACGAGGGCCGCCGTGAGCGCGAACAGCAGCAGGTACGGCCCGGCGTCGAAGGAGCCGTCCCCGAACACGTCGGGGACGTAGTGGAACGGTTCCAGCGGCGTGCCGGCCCACATCCCGTACAGAGGGCCGGCGAGCTGGCCGAGCACGGCGGTCAGGATCCAGACCGCCCACGAGACCGCCACGCTCGCCCGTGGGAGCAGCCCGTACGCGAGCACCCCCGCGGCGCCGACGGACCACACCGCGGGGACGTGGCTCAGCATCCCGGCCAGCACCCGTGGCGGGTCGGCGGCGAGGTCGCCCACGAGGAGCCCGTAGAGCACGCCGTGGACGACCCCGGCGACGGCGAGCAGCGCGGCGGAGCCCAGCCCGGCCAGCGCCAGGTGGCCGCCCGCCCAGCGCAGGCGGGTCAGCGGCGTGGCCAGCAGGGTCTCCGCCCGGCCGGAGGTCTCCTCCGAACGCAACCGCCGCACCATGAGCACCGGGTAGAGCGCGATCACGTGGGCGAAGATCAGCGTCATGTACCGCTGGTAGACGTCGAGCGCTCCCCCGGTGGGCCCGCCCATGTTCCGTAGCAGGCCCTGGGCGATCCCGGGCATGGCGGCGAGCTGGCCGGCGAGGGTGCCCGCCCCGGCCGTCGCGATGGCAAGGACCGCGACGCCGGCCGCCCAGCGCGCGAGCAGGCCGCGGTGCAGCCGCCAGGCCGTGCCCACCGGGCCGCGCGGTCCGGGGGCGGAGGCGGGGCCGAGCCGTTCGGGCACCATGCCCGCGCCGAGGTCGCGCCGGTCGAGCAGCGCGTACGCGAGGGCGCACAGCGCGGCGGCCACCCCGGCCGACAGGCCGAGCAGCCACCACCGCTCGTCCTGGTAGGGCCGCACGAGGTGGCCCCAGCCGATCGGGGACAGAGCCTTCAGCCAGTACTGCCGCGTCGCGTCCCCGATGTACCGCATGACGTAGGCGACGCCGAGCGTGAACAGGCCGATCGTCGTGGCGGTGCGGGCGGTGCGCGAGAGCTGGACGGCCACCGCGGCCACGCCGGCGAACACCCATCCCACCGCCGTGATCGCGGCGCCGTAGGCGGCCGAGCCGACGGGTTCGAGGCCGGCCGCGACCAGCGCGAGCGCGGTGAGCAGGCCGCCGAGCAGGCTGGTCCCGGCGGCCACGAGCAGCGCGGCCGTCAGCGGGGCGCGGCGGCCGGTTCCGGCCGCGCGCAGCAGCTCGGCCCGGCCCGCGTCCTCCTCCGCGCGGGTGTGCCGGACGACGCACATGACGGCCGCGAAGGCACTGGCCACGTAGAGGAACCCGCCGCTGCGCCAGGTCGCGAGGACGTCGAGGCGCGGCTCGACGAAGCCGCCGCCGAGCGCCTGGAAGAAGGTGTTCCTGGAGATGACGGCGGTGTAGGCCGCCTTGACGGCGTCGGTCGGCATGACCCGCTGGATGTACCCGATCAGCAGCAGGGCCATGGACATGTTCAGCGCGATCCACCAGGGCGCGACGGCCCGCTCCCGGCGCAGCGCCAGCCCGGCCAGCGTGCGGGTGCCGGCGAGCGCGCTCATCGGGCCGCCCCCGCGGACCCGACCGCCCCGGCGGCCTCGGTGGTGTGGCTGTAGTGGCGCAGGAACAGCTCCTCCAGGCTGGGCGGCCTGCTGACCAGACCGCGCACGCCCGCCTCGGCCAGGCAGCGCAGCGCCGCGTCCAGGGCGGGGGCGTCGGCGTCGAAGACCACCCGGCCGCCGTGGACGCGGACGTCGTGGACGCCGGGCAGGGCGGCGAGCCCGTGCGGCGGGCCGGCGAGGTCGGCCTGGACCGAGGTGCGGGTCAGGTGCCGCAGGTCGGCGAGCGTGCCGGTCTCGACCGTGCGCCCGTCGCGGACGATGGTGACCCGGTCGCACAGGGCCTCGACCTCGGACAGGATGTGGCTGGAGAGCAGCACGGTGCGGTCGCCGCGGCGCAGCTCCTCGCGCAGCGTCTCGCGGAAGACCTCCTCCATCAGCGGGTCCAGCCCGGAGGTCGGCTCGTCGAGGATCAGCAGCTCCGCGTCGCCGGACAGGGCCGCGACGAGGGCGACCTTCTGGCGGTCGCCCTTGGAGTAGGCGCGGGCGCGCTTGCGCGGGTCAAGGTGGAAGCGCTCCAGCAGCTCCCGCCTGCGCGCGCGGTCGAGGCCGCCGCGCAGCCCGCCGAGCAGGTCGATCACCTCCCCGCCGGTCAGGCCGGGCCACAGCGTGACGTCGCCGGGCACGTACGCCAGGCGGCGGTGCAGGGAGGTGGCGCGGGTCCACGGGTCCTCGCCGAGCAGCCGCGCGCGGCCCCCGTCGGCGCGCAGCAGGCCGAGCAGGACGCGGATCGTGGTGCTCTTCCCCGCGCCGTTGGGGCCGAGGAACCCGTGGGTCTCGCCCGTGCGCACGGTGAGGTCCAGGCCGTCGAGCGCCCGGGCCGAGCCGAACGCCTTGGTGAGCCCGGACACCGAGATGGCGTCAGTCATGGTGATCTTCCTGAAGAGAGCCGCGGCTGTCCGCATGTGAAGCGGACTACCCTGATGAGAAGGAAGCTACACGCTTGTGTAGTAGGCGTCCAGCGCGTGTAGTCTTCATCCCGTACGTATGCGCGAAGCCTGGAGGGGTGGCTGGTGGCGAGCATCGAGGCGGACCTTGAGGATCTGACCGCCCGCGCCCGGATCAGGGAGGCCGCGCTGCGGCAGTTCGGCGAGCTCGGGTTCGAGCGGGCCACGATCCGCGGCATAGCGGAGACCGCGGGAGTCTCCTCGGGGCTGGTGCGCCACCACTTCGGCTCGAAGGAGGCGCTGCGCGAGGCGTGCGACGAGTTCCTCGTCAAGACGCTGCGCCGGGTCAGGGACGCGACCTTCGACGACCCCATGCTCACCAGGGCCAACCCGGTCGCCATGGCCCAGGCCGCCTTCGGGCCCTACCAGCCCTACCTCGTGCGGGCCCTCGTCGAGGGCCGGGCCGAGCCGCTGTTCGACGAGATGGTGCGCGCGGGCGAGCAGTGGCTGGCGGAGGCCGACGCCGAGCGCGCCGACCCGCCCTTCGCCGACCGGAAGGCGCGCGCGACGGTCAGCACCGCGATGGCGCTGGCCGTCACGATCCTCCACCGGCACGTCTCCAGGAGCCTCGGCGTGGACGTGGCCAGCCCCGAGGGGGCGCACCTGCTGGCGACCGTGATCCTCGACCTCCACTCCCACCCCGCGCTGTCGCCGGAGACGGCCGCCGAGATGCGCGCGGCCCTGGAGCGGATCCGCCCGGCCTGAAGGCGGGCGTGGGCCTCGGACACATGGAGACCGGGCCCGCGGCGCGCCTCCCGCACCGCGGGCCCGGTGGTCTCGGGCCCGGTGGTCTCCGGCCGGCGGGGTCAGCCGGTCGGGAAGTTGTCCGGGGTACGGATGCGGTCGCGCATGTAGACGCCCGACTGCGTCAGCACGGCCGTCCCCGCGTACGTGCCGCCGTTGCAGGTGCCGGGCTTGAAGGCGGCGCTGCTCTCGTCGGCGTCGGAGTAGGTCCAGTTCGCGTAGCTGATCTTGTACTGGTCCAGCAGGTTGAGCCATGTCGTGGTGCTGCCGAGGTCCACCGTGCCTCCTCCGGTGTAGGTGACGGTGCCGAACTCCGTGACGAACATCGGGATGCGCGTGGCCGCCCTGGTCAGCGCCGCCCGGTAGGTGTCGGTGTGGGAGGCGGCGTAGAAGTGGAAGGTGTACATGATGTTGGCGGCGTTGACCGGGTTGTTGACGACCTCGCTCTCGTTGCCGCCGTCCGAGACGCCGAGCGACGACCAGCCGCGGGTGCCGACCACGATGACGGCGTCGGGATCGTGGGCGCGGATGACCGGGATGACCTGCTCGGCGTAGCTCTTGATGGTCGACCAGCTCACCCCGTTGGGCTCGTTGGTGATCTCGTAGATGACGTTCTTCTTGGCGGCGTTGCGGGTCGCGACGGCGGCGAAGAAGGTCTTGGCCCGGTCGAGGTTGTACATCGGGTCGCCGGGCGTCAGCGTGTGGAAGTCGATCAGCGCGTACAGGCCGCGCGCCTCGGCCATGTCCACGAGGTTGTTGACCTGGGCGGTGAAGGCCGGCGGGTTGGTCTCGTAGCCGTCCTCCTGGACGTACATGGAGATCCGCAGCAGGTCGGCCTTCCAGTCGCCGGCCAGCGCGTCGAGGGAGGCGGCGTTGTAGCACTTGGCGAACCACTGCAGGCCGTGGGTGCTCATGCCGCGTAGCTGGATGGGCCGGTTGTACTGGTTGCAGAGGTTGACGCCGCACACGTGGAGCTGGCCGTTGATCCCCACCGGGGTGCCGTCGGTGGGCGGCGTCACCGTCGGGGTCACGGTGGGCGTGGGGCCGGGCGTCGTGGAGCCGGTGCAGGTGACGCCGTTGAGGGTGAAGGAGGTCGGCGCCGGGTTGGCGCCCGTCCAGCTCCCGTTGAAGCCGATCGTGGCCGAGGCGTTGGTGCCGAGCGCGCCGTTGTAGCTCATGCTGCGCGCGGTCACGGCGGCGCCCGTCTGGCTGTACGTCGCCGACCAGCCCTGGACGACCTTCTGGCCGGAGTCGGGGAAGGTGAAGCCGAGCGTCCAGCCGTTGACCGGGTCGCCGAGGTTCTTGATCGAGATGTTGGCGCTGAAGCCGCCCTGCCAGGTGCTGGCCGTGTAGGTGACGGCGCAGCCGGTGGCTGCCGCGGCGGTGACGGCGGGGCTGACCGCCACCGCCCCGAGGGTGAGCGCGGCGACGGCGCCGATCGCGAGAGCGGCACGTCCGCGCAGCGGGCGTGGGAGCAACGTCACGGTGGTGGCCTTTCGCGTCCGATGGGCCGGCGGGGGGATCGCGCGGGCGTGCTGCGGAAGGGGTGCGCGCGATCCGGGGCAAGGTATCAACGGAGCCGCTCTGAGCTGTAGGAACGCGGGTCTCCCGGCCGCCTGGGCGCGGGCGGTGCGGGAGGTGTTTGTCCTGTTCGGCGGGGTTGGCGGGGCGTCGCCGGTGGTTGAAAGTTTCAGGTCGGCCGAAAATCTCCAACCGTTGAATTCAACCGCCGGTCATCCTAACGTGGAGATCGTCACGTCAACGGCGACGGTGAGGAGCGACATGCTGGAAGTCATCGGGGCTGGACTGCCGCGTACCGGGACGATGTCCATGAAGGCCGCGCTGGAGCGGCTGGGATTCGGCCCCTGCTATCACATGTTCGAGGTCATCACCCATCCCGACCACGTGGACCGGTGGCTCGCGGCCACGGCCGGCGAGGTCCACGGCCGCGAGGGCTGGGACAAGGTGTTCGACGGGTACCGTTCGGCGACCGACTGGCCGGCCAGCCACTACTGGCGCGAGCTGGCCGAGACCTATCCGGATGCCAAGGTGGTGCTGACCGTGCGCGACCCGCGCTCGTGGTATCCCAGCATCAACATGCTCATGTCCGGCCCCGCCGCCTCCGCGGCGGCCCGCGACGGCCGGTCCCTGGAGGAGCTGCCCGAGCAGGCCCGCGAGATCTTCACGGGCATGGTCCGGATGCGGCCGGCCCTGGACGCGATCGGGCGGTGCTACTTCGGCCCCGACTGGAGCTCCGGGCACGGCATCCCCAGCGAGGAGCTGGCCGTCGAGGTGTTCGAGCGGCACGTCGCCGCCGTCAAGGCCGGCGTCCCGGCGGATCGGCTGCTCGTCTTCGACGTGCGGGAGGGGTGGGGGCCGCTGTGCGCCTTCCTCGGCGTCGAGACCCCCACCGAGCCGTTCCCCCGCCTGAACGACGCCGACTCGATGCGGCAGAACTTCGAGCGGCTGCTGCGGGGTGAGCCGTTCACCGTTCCGCCGCCTCGCTGACCGCCTCCTCCTGGGCCCGGTCCAGCCGACGGGAGCGGAGCAGGCTCGCCGTGACCGCGGTGACGAGGATCGCGGCGACCACTCCCAGCGAGAGGGCCGTCGGGATCTTGTACACGTCCAGGAGGAGCATCTTCACGCCCACCCAGACCAGCACCAGGGCCAGGCCCAGCTTGAGGTAGGTGAAGCGGTGCATCAGGCCGGCGAGCATGAAGTACATCGCCCGCAGGCCGAGGATGGCGAAGGCGTTGGAGGTGAAGACCAGGAACGGCTCCGAGGTGACCGCGAAGACGGCCGGGATCGAGTCCACCGCGAAGACGATGTCGCTGACCTCGACCAGCACGAGCACCGCGAGCAGCGGCGTCGCCACCCAGCGCCCGCCCCGGCGCACCAGGAACCGCTGTCCGTGGTAGTCGTCGGTGACCGGGACCAGGCGGCGGAACAGGCGCAGCGTCCTGCTGCTGCCCGGGTCCACGCTCTCGTCGCGGTGACGGGCCATCCGGATCCCGGTCAGCACCAGGAAGGCGCCGAACACGTACAGGATCCACGAGAAGCTCGCGATGAGCACGGAGCCCGCGGCGATGAACACGCCGCGGAACACCAGCGCGCCCAGCACCCCGAGGAACAGCACGCGGTGCTGGTAGCGCGCCGGGACCGCGAAGTGGCCGAAGATGATCGCGAAGACGAAGACGTTGTCGACCGCCAGCGACTTCTCGATGAGGTAGCCGGCGTAGTACTGCCCGGCGAGCTCGGCACCCCACAGCCACCAGACCACGGCGCCGAAGCCCAGGCCGAGCGCGATCCACAGCGCCGACCAGAGCGCGGCCTCGCGCACGCCGACCGCGTGCGCGCGGCGATGGGAGAACAGGTCGATCGCGAGCATCACCGCGATCACGCCCAGCACGGCGGGCCAGGCCCAGAAGGGGACGTCCAACGAGATTCCTCCGGTCCGATGTCGTCGGCCGGAGGTCTCCCCGCCCTCCCGCGGCGCTCGCGCGCGGGACGGCGTCAGGACCGGGCGGGCCTCGGGGCTCGCCGTAATGACGACCCTGACGGTTTCGGGTACTCCCCTCCACATACCAGGGTACGAAAGGGATTTCAGATCTCAAAATCCCCCATAGTTGACTCAGCGGCTCGCCGCGACGCGGCGCACAGCGGCCACGATGTCGCTGTTGGACAGCCCTTTCAGGAGGTACTCGGTGACGCCGGCGCGCCGCATCTCCTCGACGGACCCCGCGTCGCCGTAGGCCGAGAACGCCATGACGCGGGTGCCCGGACAGCGGTCGAGGATCACGCGGGCGGCGTGGGCGCCGCCACCGCCGGGCATGCGGACGTCGAGGATGGCGACGCGCGGCACGTGACGCTCGGCGAGGGCGATGGCCTCCTCGGCGTCACCTGCGACCGCGACCACGCTGAGGTCGGGCTCGGCCTGGAGCACCTCGCTGAGCACGTCGCGGATCATCGGCTCATCGTCGCCGATGAGGACGGTCAGCAGCTCCTTCACGGTGTCCCGGTCGTGCCGTGCGCTCATCCGCGGTCGCCCTCACCGCCAGCGGCCAGAGCCGGCACCCAGAACTCCACCGTCGTGCCCTCGCCCGGGCGGCCGCGGATGCTCCACCAGCCGCCCGCCATCTCGGCGCGCTCGCGCATCTCGATGAGGCCGAAGTGGTCGGGCGTCGCGAGGATGCCGACCGGGTCGCCGACGCCGACACCGTCGTCGGCCACCCGCACCAGAACACCGTGACCGCTGGACGACAAAGACACGTTCACCGCCTTCGCCTGGGCATGCTTGCGGACATTGGTCAGCGCCTCCTGACATATCCGAAATATCGTGATCGCTGTCTCGGAAGGCGGCTCCCGGTCGAGCTCGTGGCGCAGCTCGTACGCCAGCCCCGCGCCGGTCACCACCTGGTCCAGGTACGTGCTCAGCCCCTCCACCAGCCCGCCGCGGTCGAGGCCGGGCGGCCGGAGCCGGAAGGTGAGGTCGCGCAGCCGGCGGATCGCCCCGGACACGGTCTCGTTGAGCCGCCGGGCCGCCGAGGCGTCCGGCCCCTCCAGCCGGTCGGCGAGCAGTTGCAGGCGCATGCCCACGGCCACCATGGACTGGATCGTGTCGTCGTGGACGTCCCAGGCGATGCGGCGCCGCTCCATCTCCTGGGCGTGGACCAGGTGGGTCAGCAGCCTGCTCCGGTCGTCCAGGGCGCGTTCGGCGGTGCGCCGCTCGGTCATGTCGCGGGTCACCTTGCCGAAGCCGCGCAGCCGGCCACTCTCGTCGAACAGCGCCGTGATGATCACGTTGGCCCAGAACCGCGTGCCGTCGGCGCGGACCCGCCACCCCTCGTCCTCCAGCCGCCCCTCCGCCGCGGCCACCTCCAGCTCGCGGGCGGGCTTGCCCGACGCCACGTCCTCCGGCGGATAGAACACCGAGAAATGCTGGCCGATGATGTCCTCGGCGCGGTAGCCCTTGATCCGCTCCGCGCCCGCGTTCCAGCTCGCTATATGCCCCTGCGGATCCAGCATGAAGATCGCGTAGTCGACGACGCTCCGCACGAGCAGCCGGAAGCTCTCCTCGCTCTCCCCCAGGGTGTGCTCGGCGGCGCCCCGCTCGGTCATGTCGCGGGTGACGTTGCCGAAGCCGCGCAACCGGCCCGTGTCGTCACGCAGCGCCGTGAGGACCACGTTCGCCCAGAACCGCGTGCCGTCGGCGCGGACCCGCCAGCCCTCGTCCTCCAGCCGCCCCTCCGCCACGACCGTCTCCAGGTCGCGGGCCGGCCTGCCCGACGCCACGTCCTCCGG
Source organism: Nonomuraea roseoviolacea subsp. carminata (assembly GCF_024172185.1). Lineage (GTDB taxonomy): Bacteria > Actinomycetota > Actinomycetes > Streptosporangiales > Streptosporangiaceae > Nonomuraea > Nonomuraea roseoviolacea. The sequence continues at coordinate 3,873,317 of NZ_JAMZEC010000001.1, read as the reverse complement.
CGGATAGAACACCGAGAAGTGCCGCCCGATGATGTCCTGCGTGCGGTGGCCCTTGATCCGCTCCGCGCCCGCGTTCCAGCTCACGATCCGGCCCAGCGGATCCAGCATGAAGATCGCGTAGTCGACGACACTCTGCACCAACAGCTCGTGGTCGGCCTGGATGATCTGCCGGGGGCTCTCGTCGGACATAGTGCAGCTTCGCACGTCCGGCTGTCAGTTGGCCCAACTCGGGGCGGGAATCGCGGCCAGCTCGCACCAGACGACCTTGCCGCCGTCGTACGGCTGGCAGCCCCAGCGGCTGGAGAGCCGGTCGATGACGTTGAGCCCCCAGCCGCTGCGCGGACCCGGCTCGCGCGGCTCGGGCATCCGGGTGCTGGAGTCGCGGACCTCGATGCGCACCCGCACGGGCCCGGCGACCAGGTGGAGCACCGGCGCGCCCGCGCCGTGGACGAGCGCGTTGGTCACCAGCTCGGAGACGGCGAGCAGCGCGTCGTCGTGCGGCCCCGTGTAGCCGCTCTCGATCAGCGCCTGTCGCGTCAGGTCACGGGCCAGCGTGATGCTGTCGAGCTCCTCCGCCAGGTGGTGCTCGACCGCGTACACCGAACCCTCAGTGCCCATCCTCTCAGTCTCGCCTGTGGACGGCCGCGCGACGAGACTCACCGGCTTCATCCCGTCTAGTGCATGTGCATCAGTCTCATGAGTCGGCATGGGCGCGTCAGTCGACCAGGCCCTCGCGGCGGGCGATCGCCACCGCCTCCAGTTTCGACCCTGCGCCCAGCTTCTCGAGGACGCGCTGGATGTGGTTGCGCGCGGTGTTGTGCGCCACGCCGAGCCGCTCGCTGATCAGCGCCGTGCTGGCCCCGTCCGCCAGCAGGAGCAGCGTCTGCTGCTCCCGCGCGGTCAGCTCGGCGCCCGCCAGCCCCGTCCGCCCGGTGAGCCGGTCGAGCACCCCGGCCAGCAGCTCGGGCGCGAACACCACCCCGCCCGCGGCCACCTGACGGACCGCCGCCTTCAGCTCGTGCAGCGCCGCCGACTTCAGCACCAGGCCCGCCCCGCCCGCCTCGGCGACCCGGGTGGCCGAGGCCGAGGACGCCTCGCCGGTCAGCACCAGCACCCGCGTGCGCGGCGCGGCGGCCGTGAGCCGGCCGATCGCGGAGATCCCGTCGCCGTCCGGCAGCCGCCGGTCCAGCAGCACCACGTCCGGCTGGAGGCGCCGCGTGTCGGCCACCGCCGTCTCGATGGACCCCGAGCGCGCCACGACCTGCACGTCGTGGGTGCGGTCGAGGGCCAGGCCGAGCGCCTCGGCCACCATGTCGTGGTCCTCGACCAGCAGCAACCGGATCGACGGGGACTCTTCGGGCGGAGGCTCTCCGGCCGGGGACTCTCCGGGGGGCGGTGACATCACGGGAAACCTCACGACGACGATGCGCGGCCGACGATGCCGGCATGCCCATTCTCCCGCGTCTCTCGCCTCCCGGTCACGCCGGGTGCCACGACAGTGACATCCGGATGCGCGTCCGCACCGCCCGGCCGGGGCAGGTCAGGCGGCTCCCTCCAGGCGGGTGAGGGAGCCGCTGATCGCCACGGGGTTCCTGATCAGGTTGAGGATGGGGCAGACCCGCTCCACCTCGGCGTGCAGCCGCGCCAGGTCCGCGTCGGAGGCGGGCGAGGACAGCCGCACCTCGTAGCGGAAGTCGTACGGGTGGACCGGCACGCCTTCGGCCTCCGGGCTGTCCGGGGCCTGGGCGCGCGGGTCGTACTGCGCCTGGACGTCCACGTCGAGCGAGTCGAGCGGGATCTCCAGCTCCGCCGCCTTGATGAGGAAGATGTGGGTGACGCAGCTCCCGAGCACCCCCGCCTGCAACTCGGGCGAGCCCGGGCCGAGGCTGTAGCCCGCGAGGTCGGGGCCGCTGTCGCTGATGATCTGGAAGTCCCTGATCCTGATGCGGCGCACGCCGCTGCGGCCCTCGGCGGTGACGTGGGCGTGCAGCGGCACGGGCCCGCTCGACGGGGCGGCGCGCCGGGCGAGCAGGGCCTCGCGCTTGTGGGACAGGTATTCGCGCAGAGTGGTCATGACGTGCTTTCCGGCTAGGAGAGGGTGACGGGGCCGTTCGGGGTGTCGAGGTGCGCGCGCAGCGCCGGCTCGGGCCCCTCGCTCACCTCCAGCTCGGCGTCCACCGCGGCCAGGTCCTTGCGTACGGACTCCGGATCGGGATGGGACGCGGCGAACGACACCAGGCCGAGCCGTGGCAGGCCCGAGGCCGCCGGATGCGGCGTCCGCCCCCAGTCGATGAGGAACGGCACCAGGCGCACCTGCGCCGGGTCGTCCCGGCGGGTGAGCACCCAGTCGAGCCGCACGCCGTCCGGCCGGACCCGCGACAGCGGCGCGACCTCGCCCGGGTCGTAGCCGCGCTCGCGCGCCAGCCGTACCCGCGTCTCCAGGTCGCTCGCCCGCACCGCCCAGGCGGCCAGCCTCGGCACGGTGAGCGTCTCCAGCCCGAACGCCCGCGGCCGCGCGTCCGGGCCGGCCTCCGGGTCCGGGCCGATGATCTCCAGATACGCGCCGGGGCCGAACCCGACGAGGTAGTTGGCCGTGCCGCCGGGGTGGCTGCCGCCGCGTACCGGCCGCACACCCGTGCGCCCGGTGAACTCCTCGACCCCCGCGAGCAGGTCGGGCACGGCGTAGACGAGGTGGTCCAGTTCGAGGTGCGTCATCGTCTCATTCCTTCACAGGGGCTTCGGGTGCGGTCGGCTCGCCCAGTGAGAGCATGAGCCGGTTGGCCCAGTTGAAGAACGCCGCCGCGTGCAGCGCGTCGCTGATCGCGAGGTCGTCCAGGCCGGCGGCGCGCAGCGCGTCGAGATGGTCGCCGGTCAGCGCGGGCGGCGTGGCCGCGAGCGCCACGGACGCGTCCACGATCGCCCGCCACAACCGATCTTGCCGCGCCCCGACCCCCTCGTCCAGCAGTCGCCGGACGTCGTCCGGCCGCCTGCCGTAGTGCTCGGCGAAGCGGGCGTGCACCGAGGCGCAGAACACGCAGCCGTTGTGGCGGGAGGTGGCGGTGGCCGCCAGCTCCCGCTCGGCGCGCGGCAGGCCGCCGTCGGCGTTGTGGAAGATGTCGAGGTCGGTCTTGGTGCGCGCGTGCAGGATGCCGGGGTCGCGGGCGAGCAGCCGGAAGTACGGCGAGGCGGCGCGGGCCCGGTCGACCAGCGCCTCGCGGTGCGCCTCGGTCAGCTCGGCCTCGGCGAGCGGCTCCACCCACGGCTCCCAGCCGATCCGGTCCGTGGTGAAGGCGAGTGGTGCGGCGGTCAAGGACGAGTTCCCTTCTGGGCGGTACGGAGGAGGCGCAGTCCGGCGACGATCCGGATCTGGAACGTCAGGAACGACACGAGCTGGGAGAGCGTGACGACGCCGGTCGTGCTCCAGCCCGCGCGGGCCAGCGCCCGCAGCGCCTCCGGGTCCGCCTCGCGGGGCCGGAAGACGAGCAGGTGCGCGTGCTCCAGCGCGGCGGCGAGCCGGTCGCCGAGCGCGGCGCGGTCGCCCACGCGATGGGCGGGGCCCGGGACGCTCTCGGCGGCCAGCGGGCCCTCCGGGTAGATCCCGTACGGCCCCGTGGTGGTGGCGGCCTCCACCTCGGCCGACACCACCGCCGCCAGGCCGGGCGCGTGGGCGGCGAGCAGGTCGTCGTAGTGCCGTGCGGACGCGGGGTCCCGGTGCAGCCCGGCGACGAACGCCGCCACCGCGTACCGCTCCACCAGGCTCACCTCCCCCGCGCCGCCGCCTCCCGTGTCGCTGCCGGTGTCCTGCGGGAAGAGGGCGAGGTAGCCGCGCTGGGCGTGCTCGCGGGCGTCCGGCCGGCGGCGGCGGAGCCGGTCGAGCGGCGATCCCGGCTCGACGCCCGCCAGCCGGTCGATGATGTCGGTGCTCATGTCACGCTCAGTTCGGTCGGGGATGCGGTGGTGGGGTCGGGCGCCCAGCCGAGCGCGGGGGCGACCTCGGTCGCGAGCAGCTCGATCGAGCGCAGGATCCGCGGGTGCGGCGGATCGACGGAATGGACCTGGAAGACCAGGTCGGTGACCCGGTCGAGGGTGGGGTCGGCGCGCAGGCTCGCGATCACGTCGTCGGGCGTGCCCACGTGGACGTCGAACGCGGCGATCAGCCGCTCGACGCCGCCGTCCGCCGGCACCGGGAAGCCGCCCAGCTCGAAGTGCCGCACGGCCCGCGCCAGGCCGGCCTCCGCGTGCCGCAGCGCCTCCTCGCGCGTGTCGGCCACGAAGGCCGTGCGCGAGGCCATGATCCGGGGCGTGGCCCCGGCCGGCAGGTGCTCGTAGTAGGCGTCCACGATGGGGCGCTGGATCTCGGCCAGCGTCAGGGCGGGCGCGTCCTTGGGGCGCGGCTGGGTGCGCGACAGCATGAGCCCGTTGCCGGCCCGTCCGGCGCGTTCCCCTCCGCCGACCGAGAACGTGGCCTCCCAGACGGCGTCGAGGAGCCGCGGCGCGGCCGGGTAGAGGTGGTTGCCGCCGCCGAGGTCGCCGCCCGACCAGGCGTCGAGCAGCACCGCGAGGTGCTCGGCGTACAGGGCGGCGCGCTCGGAGCTGTCGCGGCCGAACGCGGCGAACGACGACGGCGTGCCGCCGCCGCCCACGCCGACCTCCAGCCGGCCGCCGGAGAGCTGGTCGAGCACGGCGGTGTCCTCGGCGACCCGTACCGGGTGCTCCAGGGGCAGGGTGATGATGCCGGTGCCCAGGCGGATGCGGCTGGTGCGGGCCGCGACGTGGGCGAGGAACACGAGCGGGGCGGGCAGGCCGCCCTCGGTCTCGCTGAAGTGGTGCTGGGCGACCCAGGCGGTGTCGAAGCCGTGGCGTTCGGCGTGGGCGATCTGCTCGGCGGCCAGGCGGTAGCGCTCGGCGGGCGGGGCGTCGTCGAGGAGCCGGGTGAAGAACCCGAGGCGGCGGGCGGTCATCGGCCCGCCTCCTGCCCGGCGAGCCGGCGGGCCGCGCCCTCCCGCGCGGGGAGCCGGTGGGCCGTGCCGTCCTGCCCGGCCGGCCGGTGTGCCGTGCCCGGCACCGCGGCGAGCAGCGCCCGGGTGTAGGCGTGGCCGGGATTCTCGAAGAGCTGCCGGGTCGTTCCGGTTTCCACGATGCGTCCTTTGCTCATGACGGAGACGGTGTGCGAGATCTGCCGCACCACCGCCAGGTCGTGCGAGATGAACAGGTAGGTGAGCCCGAGGTCGCGTTGCAGCTCCCCGAGCAGGTCGAGGATCTGCGCCTGCACGCTGACGTCGAGGGCGGAGACCGCCTCGTCGAGCACCACGACCCGGGGGCCGGGGGCGAGCGCGCGGGCGATGGCGACGCGCTGCCGCTGGCCGCCGGACAGCTCGCGGGCTCTGCGGCCGAGCACGGCGGCGGGCAGCGCGACCCGGTCGAGCAGCTCGCGCACGCGCTCGCGGCGGGCCGGCCGGTCGCCGAGCCCGAAGTTGCGCAGCGGCTCCTCGACGATGTCGGCGATGCTCTGCCGGGGGTCGAGCGAGCCGTACGGGTTCTGGTAGACGAGCTGGACGTCGCGGCGCAGGGCCCGCAGCCGCGCGCCGCGCAGCCCCGCCGTCTCGGCGCCGCCGATGGCGACCGACCCAGAGGTGGGCTCGGCGAGCCGCATGACCATGCGGGCCGTGGTGGTCTTGCCCGATCCCGACTCGCCGACGAGCGCGTGGGTGGTGCCGCGTGGCACCTCGAACGAGACGCCGTCCACGGCGCGGAACGGCCGCCCGCCGGCCCGGTACTCCTTGACCAGGTCGTGTACCACGACGGCCGGTTCGGGCGGCTCGCAGACGGCGCCTGTCCCGGTGGGCCCGGTGGGCCCGGTGGCTCCGGTGGCTGCGGCGGCCCTGGCGGCTCCGGCGGCCTCGGGGACCTCGACTGCCTCGACTGCCTCGACTGCCTCGGTGACCTCGGTGGAGAGGAATCGCGGCGCCCGGAGCGCCGGCGCGTCGCGCAGCAGCCGGGCCGTGTACGCCGCCTGGGGTGCGCCGAGCACGGCCCGGGTGGCGCCCCGCTCCTCGATGCGGCCGTCCTTCATCACGACCATCCGGTCGGAGCGGTCCGCCGCCACGCCCAGGTCGTGGGTGACGAGCAGGACCGCCGTGCCCGACTCGGCGCGCAGGTCGTCGATGAGGTCGAGGATGCGCTTCTGCACGGTGACGTCCAGGGCGCTGGTGGGCTCGTCGGCGATGATGAGCCGGGGTGCGAGGGCGACGGCGATGGCGATCAGCACGCGCTGGCGCATGCCGCCGGACAGCTCGTGCGGGTACTGCCGGGCCCGTACCTCGGGATCGGGAAGCCCGACCCGCTCCAGCAGCTCGACGACCCGGCGGGTGATCGTGCGCCGGTCGCCGCGCCGGTGGATGCGCAGCGCCTCGCCGATCTGGACGCCGACGGGCTTGACCGGGTTGAGGGAGTTGGCCGGGTCCTGCGGGACCAGGCCTATTTGGGCGCCCCGGACCGCCTGGAGCCGGCGCTGCGACCAGCCGGCGATGTCGGTGCCGCCGAGCAGGATCCGCCCGCCGTCGAGGCGCCCGTTCGGCGGGAGCAGGCCGATGACGGCCTGGGCCGTGGTGGTCTTGCCCGAGCCGGACTCGCCGACGACGGCGACCACCTCGCCGGGCTCCACGGCGAACGACACCCCGTGGACCGCCGGACGGGCGTGCGGCCTGCCCCAGCGGCCCCGCCTCGTGTACGACACGGTGAGGTCGTGTACCTCCAGCAGGCTCATCCGTCCTCCCTCCCGATGGACCGGCTGATCCGGCTGGCGGCGAGCACGACCGCCACCACCACCGTTCCCGGCAGCGTGGTCAGCCACCATGCCGTGGCCAGGTAGTTGCGCCCCTCGGAGATCAGCAGCCCCCACTCCGGCGTGGGCGGCTCGGCGCCGTACCCGAGGAACCCGAGCGTGGAGATGGCCAGGATCGCGACGCCGAACTGGAGCGCGGCCAGCGCGACGACCGGGACGAGCGAGTTGGGCAGCACGTGCCGCCACAGCACGGCCGCGAACCGCCCGCCGCTGCCGAACGCCGCCTCCACGTAGTCGGTGCGCCGGACCCGGACCACCTCCGAACGAGCCAGCCGGGCGAACGAGGCCACGGACCCCACCCCGACGGCGACGGCCACGTTCACCGTGCCGGGGCCGAGCAGGATGATGACCGTGAGCGCGAGGAGCAGCCCCGGCACCGAGAGCAGCACGTCCACGACCCGCATGACGATCTCGTCCAGCGCGCCGCGCACCGAGCCCGCGACCAGGCCGAGCAGGGTGCCGAGCACCAGGCCGACCGCGACGGCGACGAACGCCCCCGACAGCGAGTTGACGGCCCCGTGGACCACCCGGGCGAACAGGTCGCGGCCCACGGCGTCGGTGCCGAACAGGTGGCCGGGGCCGGGGGCGCGCAGCTTCTCCGCCGGGATGCCCGCGATGGGGTCGTAGCCGGTGAAGACGCCGGGCACGAGCGCCCACAGGGCGACGAGCACGATCAGCGCCCACGACAGGATCAGGCCGGGCCTCACGCGACGGCCCTCCTCAGCCTGGGGTCGAGCACTGGGTACAGCAGGTCCACGACCAGGTTGACCAGCACGAACACCGTCGCGGCGAGCACGACGACGGCCAGCAGCACCGGCGTGTCCTGGGCGTTGACCGCCTGCTCGGTGAGCCGGCCGACGCCGTTGCGGCCGAAGACCGTCTCGGTCACCACCGACCCGGCGATGAGCTCGCCGAACGTCAGCCCGGCCACGGTCAGGGTCGGCGGGAGGGCGTTGCGCGCCACGTGCCGCCACAGGATCCACCCCGGCGAGGCCCCCTTGGCGGCGACGACGGGCACGAACGGCTGCGTCCGCACCTGGTCGAGGCTGCGCGCGAGGATCTGCGCGATGGGGGCGGAGATGGGCACGGCCAGCGTCAGCACCGGCAGCAGGAGCTGCTGGAGCTCGCTGCCGCCGATCACCGGCACCAGCCGCAGCCGGAACGAGAACACCTGGATCAGCACGATGCCGAGCCAGAACGCCGGCACCGAGACGAACAGCGACGGCACCGCCTGGAGCGCCCCCCGGAGCCGGCTCAGCCGGGTGTGGCAGGAGGCGAACGCGACGGCCACGGCGATCAGCACGGCCAGCGCGAACGCCGCCCCCGCCAGCTTCGCGGTGGCAGGGAGCCCCTCGGCCAGCCGCTCGGCCACGGGGGTGCCCGTGTCGATGGAGTAGCCGAAGTCGCCCCGCAGGAAGCCGAGCAGCGTGTGCAGGTAGGCGCCGGGGCCGTCCGTGCCGTAGTAGGAGCGGATCTCGGCGATCTGCTCGGGTGACAGGCCGAGCTCGGGGTTCTGGAACTTGATGAGGATGGCGTCGCCGGGCAGGAGCTGGAGGAGGACGTATCCGGCGGTGAAGGCGGCCCACAGGACGAGCGCCGCCTGCCCGGCCCGCGACAGGAGGTACCTGGCGGATCCGCTCATGACTTCCAGACCGAGTAGAAGCTGGGCCGGGCCACCGCCTCGAAGGCGACTCCGTGGACGTTCGGGGCCACGCCGTAGACCTGCGGCTCCTCGAACAGCGGAATCGCGTACGCCTGGTCCACCACGTAGCGCTGGATCTCGGCGACCTTGGCGTTGCGCGCGGCCTCGTCGGGCAGGGCCGACTCCTCCTCCAGCAGCCGGTCCAGCTTGGCGTCGTTCGACAGGATGACGTCGCGGTTCTTCGTGTGGAAGTGGCTCTTGATGACGTCCTGGTCGGCGCGGCCGACCATGGAGTGGGCGATGGCGGTCTTCTCGGCGTTCTTGATGTCCACGGCCTGGGTGCCGGCGTCGGCGGGGCGGATCTCCAGCTTGACGCCGAGCTTGGCCCACTGCTGGCCGACCAGTTCGAGGGTCTGCTTCGACAGCGGCTGGGGGCCGGAGACGAAGACGCCGAGCTGGAGCTTGACGCCGTCCTTCTCGCGGACGCCGTCGGCGCCCTTCACCCAGCCGGCCTCGTCGAGCAGCTTCGCGGCGGCCCCGGGGTCGTAGGCGAGCTCCTTGGACAGGTCGACGTAGCCCTGCGCGAGGTGGCTGAGCACGGAGGTGGCCACCGGGTAGCTCGGGGTGAACAGGGTGTCGACGACCTCCTTGGCGTTCGTGCCCTTCTGCAGCGCCCGGCGGACCCGCACGTCCTTGAGGATGCTGTTGGCCGGGCGCAAGTAGAGGCCGTTGTTGACGCCCCGGGTGGGCTCGGCGTAGATGGCGAACCCGGCGTCCTTGACGGTCTGCTCGTCGTAGGCCTGCACGTAGCGGACGTAGTCGGCCTGGCCGGAGGTGAGCGCGCCGACGCGCACGTTGTCCTCGGGCGTGACGATGATCTTGATCTGGTCGAGGTACGCGCGGCCCTGGTGCCCGCTCGACTTCGGCGCCCAGTCGTAGTCCTTGCGGGCGGCCAGGTCGATCTCCTTGTCCACGACCTGCTTGGCGACCGTGAACGGGCCGGAGCCGACGACGTTCTTGAGCTGGCACTGCTCCTCGTACGGCAGGGAGATCGTCTTCTTCGACACCAGGCCGGCGCCGATGACGGAAGTGCCCTGGAGGAAGCCGGGCGAGGGCTTGCTGAAGTGGAAGCGCACGGTGTTCTTGTCGACGACCTCGCTGCGCTCGTAGTTGTTGACGAACTCGGCGACGGGCAGCTTCAGCTTGGGGTCGCCCTTGCCGTACACGTCGAAGTTGGCGGCGACCGCGTCGGCGTCGAGCGGCGTGCCGTCGCTGAAGGTGACGCCGTCGCGCAGGTGGAAGGTGTACCGCGTGGCGTCCTCGTTCACCTCCCAGGAGGTGGCGATCCACGGCTCGATCTTCAGCGTCTCGGGGTTCTGCCAGGTCAGCTTGTCGGTGAGCTGGTTGAGGACGCCGCCGTTCGGATAGAAGCCGGCGGCCGGCAGGTAGAGGCAGGTGGGCGCCTGGTGTTCGAGGTAGGTCAGCGTCCCCCCGTACACCGGCTTGCCGGCGGCCGCCGCGCCGGCGGCCGGAGCCGTCCCGCCGCCGCCACAGGCGCTGAGCAGGCAGGTGGCGGCGGCGACGGCGAGGGACGCGAGAACGGGACGGGGTGCGGACGATGACATGGGGATGCCCTTCATGGAACAGGGAAGCCTGCGTGGCGTAAAAACCATATTAACCTACCTAATATGTAGACAATATGGACGGCTCGCATGCTGAGACGGGCCTGCGTCAGGGCTCGGGAGCGGCGGACGTCGCCCCCGGCCGCACGGAGCCGCCGGGTGATCACCGGTGCTGGCATCCGGCCATGCCCTATCGCCTCTGGGCCGCCATCGGGGAGTTCGACCGGCTCAGGCGCGAGACCGGGCTCGTCGCACCGCTCGAACAGCGCCTGGGGCTGGTCCCCCTCGACCGGTCCCTCGTCGAGGAGCTGGGCGGCTCGGCACCCACCCGGAACCCCGACCCGTCACAGGAGCGGCCCTTCTCCTCGCTGTCCCCGGCCTTCGACGAGGTGTTGGGCGAATGGTCGCGCGGTGGACCGGTGGCCCTGGTGGAGGCCGCCTTCCACGGAGGACACGGGCACCGGTCCGCCAAGGTGTGGGCGCCTGACCGTCAGGCCCACCGGGCGGGCGGCCCCGCGCTCTCGCCTGACCATGCCTCGTCGTCGGGCTCGGCGTCGTCGTCGGGCAGGTCGTACCAGTGGACGTCGCCGGGGAACTCCTCCGGCTCGTTCGGGCCCCGGACGGGGGCCGGTCTGGTGCTGGTCACGGAGGACTCCTCCAGGACAGGCGCGCCGGCCGCCCGGCGCGCGCGGGAAGCAGGAAAGGGTAACCCGGATCGAGGCGCCAGGAGGCGGCGAGTCCGCCTCGGTGACCCGGACGCCGGGCAGGAACCTCCGTGCCGCGAGCCGGTCCTCCGGCGACTCCGGCGCGGCGACGGCCCGATGCGCGCGGCTCCTCGCGGTCGTCCCGCAGGTGCTCCAGGTGGAGGTCCACGGGGCCGGCCCAGGCGGCGGAGCGGCCGGTCAGCGGCCTTCGCCGGGCTGGGTCAGGGCCGTCGCGGGCAGCGGGATCGCGGGGAACGGGTTGTCGGGCAGCAGGATCACCCGGCGCGCCCGGGCCGCCTGCCCGGCGGCGTCGAGATGGAGCAGCGCCGCGCCGATGCCGGCCGCGCCGACCATGTAGCCCGTGTCGGCGCTGACCTCTTCGGGCCGCAGCCGCCGGTACGCCTGGTACCACCGGTAGCCGTGGCCGTCGTGGTCGGTGGCGCGGCCGATGAGGTTGCCGGCCAGCGTGCGGGCGAAGTCGAGGTGCGCCACGCGCCCGGTCGCCGCCCAGAGGCCCACGAACAGCTCGATCAGCCCGGCGGCCCCGCAGCACTGGCAGGCCACGTTCCAGTAGCCCTCGGTCTGCCGGTACGGCACGCCGTTGCTCGTGATGCCGCGCGCCAGGCGCTCCACCCATTCGAGGTCGCGCGGGTCGCCGGCCACCTGGTGCAGCTCGTGGAACATGCGCGCCACCCCGGCCGAGCCGGAGCAGAAGCCCAGGTAGTGCAGGCCGCGGGCGTGCGGCACGTGGTGTGGCACGACCGCGCAGTCGCCGCTCACGATGCTGACCTCGCGCACGAAGTCGGCGCCGCTGCGGGCGGCCCGCAGGAAGCGGTCGTCGCCGCTGACCCCGTACAGGCGGGCCAGCAGGAACGCCGTGCCGGCCGTACCGGCGAGGAAGCCCGGCGTGACGGCGTCGACCGGCAGGTCGGCGCAGTCGCCGAAGCGGTGGCCGGGCACGGGCAGCCGGGCGATGCGCAGGCCCGCCTCGACGGCGAACTCCTCGTAGGCCGGCACGCCCAGGTGGGCGGCGGCGCGCAGCAGGCCGAGCACGATGCCGCCGTCGCCGCGCTGCGCCGGGTCGGGCGACCAGCCCGCCTCGCCGTCGGCCGTGCGCCCCCGGCTGACGATCAGGTCGGCGATGGCCCTCGCCTCAGCCTCGAACCTGGCCTCACCGAGCGCCCATCCGGCCTCCATGAGTGCGATCATGACGCCGGTCAGGCCATGGTAGAGGGAGAGGTCGCCCTGGTCACGCCAGGTGGCGGCGAGGCGCCGGGCCCCGGCCCGGGCGTCGTCGAGGTACGCCTCGTGACCGGTGGCGGCGGCAAGTTCCAAGAAGAACAGCACGATGCCCGCGCCGCCCGAGTAGAGCGACCAGGGCTCCTCGGGGGTGGCCGCCGGCCGCCCGCGAGGGTCGGGATTCGCCCGCCAGCGGCGTCCGTGCTCGTCGTCCACCGCCGCCGACCTGATCCACCGGCCGGCCAGGATCGCGGCGGTCAGCGGCGATTCCGCGCGGGCGCTCGGCGAACGGGTCCTGTCCAGACTCATGACTAGATTATCCCACACATTTGGTAGGAAAATAAGGATTACTTGGTACCGGAGGGAAGGAAGGACGAGGACGATGCCGCTGCCCCACTTCCTGGTGATCGGCGCCCCCAAGGCCGGCACGACGGCCCTGCACGCCGCGCTCCAGCAACACCCCCAGCTCCACCTGTCCCACGTCAAGGAGCCCAAGTTCTTCCTCACCGACGGGCCGCCTCCCACCCGTGGCGGCCCCGGCGACGCGCCCACCTACCGCGAGCACATCTGGCGCAGGGAGGACTACGAGGCCCTGTTCGCCGGCGCGCCCCCCGGCGCCCTGCTCGGCGAGGCCACCCCGTTCTACCTGTACGACCTCGACGCGCAGCGACGCATCCACGCCCTCATCCCGCACGCGAAGCTGATCGCCGTCCTGCGCGACCCCGTCGAGCGGGCCCACTCCAACTGGACCCACCTGTGGTCGGCCGGGCTCGAACCGATCGGCGACGTGGTGCGGGCCTGCGCCGACGAGCGCCGCCGCGTCGCCGCCGGATGGGCGCACTTCTGGCATTACATCGGGCTCGGCCGCTACGGCGAGCAGCTCGCGCACCTGTACACCCTCTTCCCTCGCGACCAGGTCCTCGTCTTCCGCTACCGCGACCTCGTGGACCGGCCCGCCGACACGCTGGACCGCATCTGCGGCTTCCTCGGCGTCGAGCGGGGCCTGCTCACGGAGGTACCCCGGGAGAACGTGACGGCCCACCCCAAGGAGGGCGGGCGGCAGCGCCTGCTGTCGGCGACGGCGCGGGCGGCGCGCGTCCTGCCCCACAAGCTGGAGCGGGCGCTGAACCACCGCCTGGAGCACCTGCTCCAGCGCCACGGCAACCCACGTCGCCCGCTCACCTGGGAGCAGCGCAGCGCCCTGATCCCGCACTTCGCCGAGGACGTCGAGCTGCTGCAACGGGTGACGGGGGCCGACTTCAGCGACTGGCTGCAGCCCCGGGAACGCTCGGGCGGCCTGGTGGGCGCCCGGCCGCCGGGCCAGCGCCAGTCCCGCAACGGCCGCCCGAAACCGCTCTGAGCGCCCCGAGACCGCTCCGAGCCGCCCTGAGCCTGAGCCGCCCTGAGCCTGAGCCGCCCTGAGCCTGAGCCGCCCTGAGCCGCCCGAGACTGCTCTGAGCGGCTCTTGGCCGCCGCGCCCGGCCATGAGTCCGTGCCTCGACGCGGGAGGCGCGGGCTCAGGCCGGGCGGAGCTCCGTGCGCAGCTCGTGGCTGCCGTCGGCGCAGGTGTACTCGTAGTACAGCCGCACCCCGCCCTCCGGCAGGTCCACCACGTCCAGGTAACGCAGCCCGCCGCCGCCGTGCGGGGAGGAGGCGGCGGGGGCGTCGCCCAGCGGCGTCAGAGCCGCGGGGTCGGCGCCGAAGGCGACCCCGGTGCGCTCCTCGTAGTTCTCGGCGGCGCTGGCCCGGCCGTCGTAGAAGGCGAGCACTCCGGTGGGCGTGAAGCGCACGGCGCTCACCCGGGTGCCGCGCGAGTCCCAGACGCCGGGACGGCCGCTCAGGGCGGTGCCCTGCCAGGTCCAGGTGAGGCCGTCGTCGCTGGTCGCGTAGTCGGTGACCATCTGGTCGGCCTCGTCCGGATCGGCGAGGGGGTGGCAGGACGCCCACAGGTGCCAGGTGCCGCCGTGCCGGGCGATGACCGGGTCCTTGACGCCGGTCTTCGGATCGCCGGGCAGGACGGTGACGCGCCCGGCCGGGTCGAAGGAGGCGGGGTCGTCCGCTTCGAGGACCTCGACGCGCCAGTGCTTGGTGCCGTGCGTGGCGCAGCTCAGGTAGAGCCGCCAGCGCCCGTCGGGCAGGCGTACGAGCGTGGGACGCTCCAGCGACTCCGCGTCCATCTCCTCGCGCGTGATCGTCAGCAGCGGCTCGAAGCGCTCGCCGTCGGTGGATCGGGCCACGACGACAGCGTGGCCGCGCCCCTCCCCGATGGGCCGGCGCAGCCGGTACGCGAGATGGATCAGCCCGTCGTGGGCGACCGCGCTGGGGGCGCCGACCCAGTGCCCGGCGCCGGGGGCCTCGGGCACGATCGCGGCGACCGAACGCTCAGGGGACGGAAGGAACGCCGCCACGGCGGGGGCGTTCTCCTCATCGATCAGCATGGGCACGAGGGTAGGCGGCGGGACCGGGAGCTTCATGCAGATTCGCCCTTCATTGGCGTCGAGATCAAGATCCTTGACTAATCCATATATTCCCTATTGCTTTCATGGGGAATATAGCGCATCATCGAGGTCGCTGACGGGATCGGCGATGAGCGGGCGGAGGGACTGGGGGTGCCTCCGCCCGTCTCCGCACCTCTTAGACCTTTTCGCGGAAAGGCGCTCCCTTGGCCTCCTCCCCGCAGCTGAATCACGGGGATTCCGGCCCTCACAGGCCGGATCTTCCTGCTTCGCCGGCGACTGCCCACGCGCACCCGAAGGCATGCGACCGGTCTTACGCGGCCTCCACAGGCTTCACATCCCGCCAGCCCGGCGGTAGGCCCGGACGGCCGACTTGCTCATCGCCAGCCCATCCGAACACCTGAACCATACCAAGGGGAAGGCTGGCGTGAGGCGGCATAGGAATGGTCACTGCACCGCTCGGGCCCGACTGCCCTCCCGCGCTCCGGTTTCCATCCAGGGCTGAAGCTCGTGGTCTCCACAGTAGCTACACCGATGAGCACCCGAGGAACCCCTGCCGGCAACGCCGTCCTCACCGCGACGGGGCTGCGCGACCGGCTGGCCGGCGGGTTCCGCACCGAGTTCTTCATCAAGACCGGCCTGGTCCTCCTCGGCGCCTCCATCAACCTCAAGGTCATCGCGACCGCCGCGGGGCCCGCTGTCGTCCAGGGCGTCGTGCTGATCAGCACGGTGTTCCTGTTCACCTGGTGGCTGGGCGGCCGGCTCGGCCTCGACGACCGGCTGCGCGCGCTGCTGTCGGCCGCCGTGTCGATCTGCGGGGTGAGCGCGGCCATCGCCGCCGCCGGCGCCGTGCAGGCCCGGCGCGAGCAGCTCGCCTACAGCGCCAGCCTGGTGATCGCGTTCGCGCTGCCGTCCATCTTCGTGCTGCCCGCGCTCGCCTCGGTGCTCGGGCTGAGCCCTGAGGTGGCGGGCGCGTGGATCGGCGGCAACATCGACACCACCGCCGCGGTGACCGCCGCGGGCACGATCGTCGGCGAGGACGCCCTGGCCATCGCCACGGTCGTCAAGGTCACCCAGAACGCCCTCATCGGCGTGGTCGTGGTGGCGCTGACCGCGTGGTTCGCCTTCCGGGTCGAGCGGCGGCCCGACGCGCCCCGGCCGGGGCTCGGCGAGCTGTGGCGGCGGTTCCCGAAGTTCGTGCTGGGCTTCGTGGCCGCGTCGGTGATCACCACCTGGTGGCTCACCACCGTGAGCGCGGCCGAGGGCAAGGCGGTCGTGGGCGTGGCCAACGACCTGCGCACCTGGTTCCTGATCCTGGCGTTCGTCAGCATCGGGCTGGAGTTCCGGGTGTCGTCGCTGCGGGAGGCGGGCTGGCGGCCGGTGGCGGTGTTCGCCGGCGCGACGGTGGTGAACGTGCTGGTCGCCCTCGGGCTCGCCGTGGTGCTGTTCAGCGGCTTCTCCGCCTGAGCTACGCCGCCGTACGCCGACACCGCCGTACGTCTGCCCGCCGTACGCCGACACCGCCGTACGCCGGCCCGCGGTCATCGGCGCGGGCTCAGGCGAGGTGCTCCTTGATGGCGGCGACCTGCTCGCGCTGCTCCTCGACGAGCCGGCGGGCCAGCTTGACCGTCGGCGCGTGCTTGCCCATGGCCTGCGCGACCTCGGCCATCTTCACGCCCGCGTCGAGGTGGTCGGCCAGCGCCTTCAGCCACGCGCGGTCGAACGCGGAGCCGGACAGGCCCTTCAGCGCCTCCACGTCCTTGGCCGACATCATGCCCGGCATGTCGTGACCCGCGTGGCTCTCCTCCGGCACCTCGGCCTTCCACGAGCGCAGCCACGACGTCATCTGGGTGATGTCCTTCTTCTCGCCGTCGATCAGCTCGCGGGCGAGGTCGCGCACGTACGCGCTGCCGCCGCGCTCGACCGCCGGCTCGGCCAGCATGATCGTCATCCGGTGGTGGGCGATCATCTCCTGCGAGAACGTGACGTCGGACTCCGCGTGGCCGCCCTCCGCCGCCGCACCGGCCGCCGCCGCGGGCGGAGCCGGCTGGGCGGGCCGGGCCTGGGAGACCGCGGCGCATCCGGCGACGAGCTGGAATCCCAGCACGGCCAGAACCGCCACGACGCGCTGCTGAGGCATGATCGCTCCTCGGAGGGGTCGGGGGCGTGCGGGTCGGGCGGACCCGTCGCCCCGAGGTACGCGCCGTCCGCCGCGCCGGTTCACCGCCCGCGTTAGTCTCCCGCTGTGACCTCGGTTCTGATTCTCAACGGCCCCAACCTCAATCTGCTCGGCACCCGCCGGCCGGAGATCTACGGCTCCGCCACGCTGGCCGACGTGGAGGAGCTGTGCCGCCAGGAGGCCGGCAAGCTGGGCCTGGACACGGTGTTCCGGCAGTCCAACCACGAGGGGCAGCTCGTCGACTGGATCCAGGAGGCGGGCGCGGAGGTCAAGGCGGGCCGGTGCATCGGCGCGGTGCTCAACGCCGGCGCCTACACCCACACCTCGATCGCGCTGCACGACGCCATCGAGGGCGCCGAGCTGCCCGTGGTGGAGGTGCACATCTCCAACGTCCACCGGCGCGAGGAGTTCCGGCACCACTCGTACCTGTCGCCGGTCGCGCGCGGCATCGTGGTGGGCTTCGGCGTGTACGGCTACGCCCTGGCCGTCAACGGCCTGTACCACGCGACCAGGACGTAGGACGCCGCCACGCCTATCCGGGCAGGCGCCAGGCGGCCGTCCACAGGCGGGTGCCCGAGCGGCGGTCCAGCCGGCGCAGGAACGACAGCACTCCCGCCGTGCCCGTGGCCCAGGTGTACCCGGCCTTGTCCAGGTCGTTGCCCGGGAACACCGGCGCCTCCGGCTTGCCACCGGCCCGCGTCAGCATCAGCTCGGCGACCTCCTCGGCGCCGCGCCAGAAGCGGTCGTCGCCCGTGACCACGGCCAGGTCGATCAGCGCCTCGCCCATGCCCGCGAGGCCGCAGCACTGCGAGACCACCCACGCGTGGGGGGCGACCTTCAGGCCGGCCAGCGCGCCGCGCTCGGCGAGCGCCAGGTAGCCGTCGTCGCCGTACGCCGTCGCCGCGTGGGCGAGCGCGCTCGCGATGCCCGACACGCCCTGGCACCAGGACGCGCCCATCGGCCGCGCGTCCGGTCCCGCCAGCTCGCCCAGCATGGCCTCGGCCCGTACGGCCAGCTCCTCGAACCGCTCCCTGGCCGCCTCGCCGGCCGCCGGGTCGCCGGTGGCCTCGTGGTAGGAGAGCAGGAAGTCCGCGCAGCCCGCCGCGCCATGGGCGAACGCGGCGTCCACGGCCACGCCCGACCCGGGCGGCGGCGGCACGTCCTCCTCCGGGGCGGTGACCTCGCCCGCGAGCAGGCGCCTGGCGCACTCGGCCGCGACCTCCAGGTGGCGGGGGTCGTCCTCGATCGCCGCCAGGGCCAGGTGCCCCGCGCCGATGCCGGCGACGCCGTGGGCCTGGTCGGCGCGCTGGGGGCCGTCGAGGCTGACCGGCGCCGGCGTGGCCAGCTCCGGCACGGCGGTCAGGCGGGCCGCGGTCAGGAACAGCGCGGTCCCGGTACGGCCGAAGTAGAGGGACGGCGGCAGCGCGGCGGGCGGCATGACCCGGGCCGTCCAGCGGGCCAGGTCGGCGGCGACGGCCTTGGCCTCGGGATGGTGCAGCAGTTCCATGCCGACGCCGGCGCAGCCTCCGTAGACGTTGGTCACCGGAGGGCTCGCGCGGCGGGCTTCCTCGGGGGCCTCCATCAGGCGCTCGGCGAAGGCGACGCACTCGCGCGTGGAGTGGTCGAGGACCTTCGCGAGCAGGTCGCCGGTCAGCTTCGGGGTCGCGATCGGGGCGGGCCGCCCGTGTCGTGCGGTCGCGGGTCCCTCGTCCGCGGAGCCGGACCCGGCGGTGGAGGAGCCGGACGGGCGGTGCGGCACGGTCAGGCGGTGCGGCTCCGTCAGGTGCGGCTCCGTCAGGCGGTGCGGCCCGGTCAGGCCGCTCCGCAGGCTCGCGGCGGCCTCGACGCGTTCGACCGGGTCGAGGCTGAGCAGCGACGGCAGCAGCTCCCGCACGCCGCCGGCGACGTCGGGCGACATCCGCGCCAGGCACATGAGCGTGCGCTCCAGGTTGCGCACCGGGTCGGGGTCGATCATGACCGGGTTCATGCCGGCGGCGGCGAAGAAGAGCGTGGCGCCGAGCGAGAAGTAGTCGTCGGCGGGTTCGGACTCCCGGTCGGTGTGCTGGTCGGGCACGCTGTAGCCGCGGCTCCAGCCCGGGAGCTGGAGGCCGTCGTACCTGCTGTTGCCGAAGTCGATGAGCGTGCAACGGCCGTCCTCGCCGAGCACGACGTTCTTGGGCGACAGGTCCCGGACGACCACCCCGCGCGCGTGCACGGCGTCCAGCACCTCCAGCAGGCGGGAGGCCAGCGCGCCGAGGTCGCGCTCGCCCGCCCCGCCGTTGAACGTGCCGTTCTCGGCCACGAACCGGTTGAGGTCCCGGCTGCCCGCGTCCGTCATGACGAGGAACTCGTCGTCGCCGTGGCGGAAGTGGTCGATCGGCTCGGGCACGCCGGGCACGCCGTCGAGCGCCCGGAGCACCCGCAGCTCGTTGCGCAGGTACATCCGCAGGTCCCAGCCCTGGGTGTTCTCGCCGACGTACGCGCGGGCCTCCTTGACGATGACCGGCCGGCCGGCCTTGTCCACGGCCCGGTAGACGTTGCCGCGGGGGCCGCGCATCACGCCGGAGGTGACGAGGTAGCGTCCGCCGATCGTCTTCCTGCCGGTCGCGTCCGCGGAGCCGGACGACGGGGACGGGCCGGAGGCGGTGGACCGGCCGGCGTCCGAGGAGACCGGGGCGGGGGCGGGGTCGTCCGGCCGGAAGGGGTCGGTGGCCCAGGGCGGGCAGGAGTACTCGGGGCCCGCCGCGCCGGGCAGGCGCTCGCCGTCGGGTCCGACCACGACGAGCTCGAAGTCTCCGTTGTCGTCCACCCGGTACTGCGGCGCGAAGGGCGCATACCGGTAGTAGACGGGCGCGTCGGCGCGGACCCGCCGGTCGCTGACGATGCGCGGCGCGGCCATCCCGGCCAGCGCGCTCGCGAGGGCGTGCCCGATCTCGACCACCGCTTCCTGCGCGGGGTAGACCGTGATGGCCTTGCCCACGGCGCCGGCGTCGAGGTCGCCCGTGTTGAGCTCCATCAGCGTGTGCGTGGAGCGGGCCACCTTGAAGGCGCAGTCGGCGGCGGCGAGGATGGGCAGGACCCGATCGAGGGTGTCGCCCAGCGTGCCCGGGCGCGCCGAGACGTGGAGTTTCCAGCCTTGGGTGGGAGTCTTCGCCTCAGGGTCGTGGACGCTGATCCACGTGTCGTCCTCGTAGATCTCCCTACCGTACGAGTCGGCGAATTGGGTGAGGCGGTCGCGCACATTGACGTCCATCGTGACCCTTCGATCGCGGAGCGCATCGGGCATCACCGGAAAAGGCCGCCGGAACTGCGCCGACGGCCTTTCCCGGCGCATTGCGCCGGTCACGCGTCACGGCGTGACCGTGGGTATGTCAGACGATGGACGGGCAGCAGGGGAAGCTGCTGCAGACGGTGCGCTTGCAGGTGTTGACGCAGGCCTGCGGGCCGTGAAGCAGCTTGCCGAGCTCACCCTCGAAGTCGACCATGAGGTCCTCGAACTCGAGGACACCGGCGTCGCGGGGCTCCAGAGCAAGAGCGGACATGGGGGCTCCTTCCTTGGCCGTCGATCGACGACCGCTGTTGGGATCAGCCTTGGGAGGGCGCTTGGGTGGGCGCCGTCTCCCGCACCCTGCGCGTGGCCCGGAATCGCGTTTGCGACCAAGGTCACGCACAAACGGACGCATTATGGGCAGATATCCGGACACATGTCTAGAGGGTTCCCGAATCGCCCTAATTGTATTTACTCCGCCCTTTACAGTGCTTCTGGCGTCACCTAGATTGACTGCGTGATTCGGGGAACTCCGCCGTGCCGGTTGTCACGAAAGAGCCTCCCTGCGTGAGGCTGAAGCTGCGGCGCCTGGGCGCGAGTCAGCGCACGCCATCCTCCGCACGGGACGCCGATGTCCCGGACGACAGGTCCGGGCTGGACGTCGCCTACTGGGAGAGCCACGACGAGCATCTCCTGACCACGACGCTCGCCACGATCGCCCGCCGCCTCCCCTCGCTGGTCACCGGCGCGCTGCGGCTGGCCTGGGAGGCCAGCCCCCGCGACACGGCGGCGGCCGTGTCGGGTGCTCTGGCGGCCGGCGTGTTCACGGTCTTCGGCCTGGTGGCGACCTCCGACGTGCTCGCCTCCCTGTTCGCCGCCGGGCCCACCCCCGAGCGGGTGCGGGCCGCGCTCCCCTCGCTCCTGCTCGTCGCCGGCGCGGCCGGACTGCGCGGCGCGCTGCTGACGGGCGCCGGCTGGGCCCAGGCCCGGCTGAAGCCCCTGGTCGAACGGCTCGCGGAGACCAGGCTGTTCGAGCTGACCACCCGCGTCGACCTCACCGCGTTCGACGACCACGACTTCCACAACGCGATGCGGCGCGCCCGCGACAGCGGCGTCCCCGACAGCGCGACCGTGGTCGAGACGGCCGTCTCCGTGCTCACCGCCGCCGTCGGCGTGCTGGCCTCCGCCGTCGCGCTCGGCCTGCTCCACCCGGTCCTGACGCCGCTGCTGCTGGTCACCGCCCTGCCCGCGGGCTGGGCCGCCGTCCGGGCCGCCCGCCTCGGCTACCAGGGCTTCTACCGTCTCTCCGCGGCGCGCCGGCGCAAGTTCATGCTGTCGGACCTGATGGCCGAGCGGCTGCCGGCCGCCGAGGTGCGCGCCTACGGGCTGCGCGGCTTCCTGCTGGGCCAGTACGCCAAGGTGGCCGACCTGGAGCAGGAGGTGCAGCTCGACGTGGCCCGCCGGCGCACCGCCGCCAAGGCGGCCGGCGACCTGATGACCGGGGTGGCCACGGCCGGCGTCTACGTCGCGCTCGGCGCGCTGCTCGCGGCCGGTGTCGTCCCGCTGGCGGTGGCCGGGGCCGCGGTGCTCGCCGTCCGCGCCGGGCAGGGCTCGCTGACCGGCCTGATCCAGGCCATGAACCGCCTCTACGAGGCGGGCCTGTACTTCGGCGATTACCTGACCTTCCGCGAGCTGGCCGAGGAGCGCGCGGCCCCCTCGGGCGGCGCTCTCGCGCCCGCGCCCTTCCGCCGGCTGACCGCCGACGACGTCACGTTCACCTACCCGGGAGCCGGCCGTCCCGCGCTGTCGGGCGTCAGTGTGACCGTGAACCGCGGCGAGGTCATCGCGTTAGTCGGCGAGAACGGCTCGGGCAAGACCACGCTCGCCAAGCTCCTGGCCGGGCTCTACCGGCCGGACACGGGCGCGGTCCGCTGGGACGGCGCCGACCTCGCGACGCTCGACGCCGACGCGCTGCGCCGCCACGTGTCGGTCATCGCGCAGGACCACACGCGCTGGCCGCTGACCGTCCGCGAGAACATCGTCATGGGCGAGGCCGTGGACGAGCGCCGGCTGGCCGCCGCCGCGCGGGCGTCGGGCGCGCACGAGGTGGTGGCCGCGCTGCCGGACGGCTACGACGCCCTGCTCGACCGGCGTTTCCGCGGCGGGCACGACCTGTCGGGCGGCCAGTGGCAGCGCATCGCCGTGGCGCGCGGCTTCTACCGCGACGCCGCGCTGGTCATCTTCGACGAGCCGACCTCGGCGCTGGACGCCCGGGCCGAGCATGCCCTGTTCGAGCGCATCCGGTCGCATGCCGACGGACGTACGATCGTGCTCATCACCCACCGGCTGGCCAGCGTCCGCTACGCCGACCGGATCTACGTCCTCGACCACGGGCACGTGGCCGAGCAGGGCACGCACGAGGAGCTGATGGCGCGCGACGGGCTCTACGCCGACCTCTACGCGCTCCAGGCGTCGGCCTACCAGGAGGTGTCGTGATCGTCCTCGCGTCGGCGCCGCTCGCGGTGGCGGCCGTGCTGCTGGGGGCGGCCCTCGGCAAGATCCGCGACGTCCGCGCGTTCGCCGCGACGATCGAGGGCTACCGGGTGCTGCCGGCCCGGCTGGCCCTGCCCGCCGCCGTGGCCGTGCTCGTCGTCGAGGTGGTGGCGGCGGCCCTGCTGATGGTGCCGGTGACGCGCCTGTGGGCGGCCGTGGCGGCGGTGCTGCTGTTCGCGGTGTTCCTCGGCGCGATGGGGTCGGTGCTGCGGCGCGGGCTGAGCGTGGGCTGTGGCTGCTTCGGCGGTCGTGACCTGGTCGGGCCCGGCACGATGGCGCGCACGGGCGTGCTCCTCGTGCTCGCGCTCATGGCGGTGGCGGCGGGGCCGGCGCCGTTCGCGCCGCTCCAGGTGCCCGTGGCCGCCGCGCTCCTGGGAGTCGCGTTCGGGCTGCCGCTCCTGGTGCCCGGACGCGGACGGCACGGCCCGCGCGGCGGCCGTGCCTCCGGTGCCGCGGGCACGAGAGGCCCGCTCGAACACGGTCCCCGGCCCGGCACGCCCTTCGCGCTGGAGGGCGCGCCGGAGCGGACCGCCGACCGGGTCCTGTACGCGCTCGTCTCGCCGGGGTGCGGGCTGTGCACGACGATGCTGCCCCACTTCACCGCCATGGCCGCCCGGATGGAGGTCGTGCTGGTCAGCGCGGCTCCCAAGGACGGGTCCTTCGGCGCCGACGGGCCGCCGCTGGTGGTGGACCCGGACGTGTACGACCGCAACGACATCCTGTGGCCGCCGTACGCGGTGGTGACCGACCGCGGGGGCACCGTCCTCGCCGCCGGTGGCGCCGCCGACCCGGCCCAGCTCCAGGCCGTCCTCGACAGCGCCGCCACCCCCTCCCCGTCCTAGCGTCGCGCGCCGTCCCCCTCCCCTCCTCGTCCCGGTTTCCGCCCGCGTCACCACGATGCGCCGGTCACCACGAGCCCGGTGGGGGCGGGAGGCGGAATGGAGTCGCGCGGGCGCACGGAGCGGCGGGCTCGGGTGGGCCGGGTCAGAAGCGGCGGGCTCGGGTCGCGGCGGGGTCAGAAGCGGCGGGAGCGGCGCAGGGCTGCCGGTCGGCCGTCGGGGTCCACGGCCGCCCGGTAGAGCGGCATGGCCAGCAGCTTGCGGAAGCGCCCCAGCTCGGGAGCCGGGTGCGGCCGGAGACGGCCGGGCGGCCGGGCGCCCCGGCGCTCCCCGCGGTGCCAGGACTCCAGGCGCCGCGCCGACTCGGCGAACGCCTCGAAGGCCGCCTTCGGGTCGCACAGGTCGTCCACGTCGGCCGGGTCGCGGTCCAGGTGCTCGGCGGACAGCGCGAGCCGCAGGTCCCGGGCGAAGCGGCGGCCACCGGCGGGCGGGCGCGGGTCGGGCTCCTCGTCCAGCACCGCGCAGCTCAGCTCCGAGTCGTACGTCCACGACCGCAGGTTGACGTTGTCGGACCCGACGCTCGCCCACACGTCGTCCACCACGCACACCTTGGCGTGCACGTAGACCGGCGTGCCCGCGTGGTTCTCCAGGTCGTACACCGCGACCCGGTCGCCGCCCGCCTCCGTGAGCCGGGCCAGGGCCTCGGCCCGGCCGATGAGGCTCGCCGGACCGGCCAGCCAGCCGTCCTGGTCGGGGTGCCGGGGCACGACGACGATCATGCGCAGCTCGTCCTCGCGCTCCAGCGCCTCCGCGAACGGCTCGATCACCTCGGTGGACCACAGGTACTGGTCCTCCAGGTAGACCAGCGAGCGGGCCCGGCGCAGCACCTTCCGGTAGGCGCGGGCGACGCTCCGCTCGCCGCGCGGGGCGAACGGGTACGGGCGCCGCCGGTACGGATACGTCCGCAGGAGCTGCACGGCGTGCGTGCCGGCCCGGCCGGGAGCGGGGCCCGGCGGGGGCAGCGGGGGCACGTCGTCCATCCGCTCCAGGTGGTCGCGCAGGCGTCTCAACGGCTGCCGGGTCTCCGGGGCCGGGTCCTCCCAGCGCTCGCGGAACACGGTCTCCACCTCGGCCACCGCCGGGCCGTGGATCGCCGCCTGGACGTCGTGCCAGGGTGGGCTTTCGCCGTACACGTCGGGCATGGGCGCGGCCTGGGGGTCGCCGTGGTGGTCGGCGTCGTCGCGGCGGCTGTGGCACAGGTCCACGCCGCCGACGAAGGCCACGTCCCGGTCGGGGTCGCCGGGGCGCCGGACGACCACGAACTTCTGGTGGTGGGCGCCGCCGGGGCGGACCCGGGTGTCGAGCAACGCCTGACCGCCGGCCGCCTCGATCTTCTCGCCCAGGTGCCGGTTCTCTTCGGCGCTGAAGCGCAGCGCGTCCAGGTGGGATCGCCAGATCAGCCCTCTGACCAGCGCTCCTCTCGATGCCGCCCCGGCCAGCGCGTCGGAGATCCGCGGCCCGTCGTCGGTGAGCCGCTCGTCGGGGTCGCCGCGCCAGTCGGCGAACAGCACCAGGTCGTCCTCGCGCGCGCTCTCCAGGCACTCCTTGAGCTCGGCGAAGTAGGCCGCCCCGTGGATCAGTGGACGCACCAGGTTGCCCGTGGTCCAGGCGCCCAGCCGGGTGGACGGGTTGCCGCGTTCCTCGTCCGTGAGGAACCAGTCAGCGAGGTCCATTCGCTGACGGCTACCCGGCAGCGGCGCGGACATGCGTCAGCAGCGTCCACAGCCGCTCCGGCGTCAGCGGCGTGACCGTGATCAGGTCCGCGACCTCGGGCAGGGCGGCGGCGACCGCGTTGGCGATGGCGGCGGGCGGGCCGATGGTGCCGGCCTCGCCGACGCCCTTCATGCCGCCGGGCGTGACGGGCGAGGGCGTCACCAGGCTCGCCAGCCCGAGGGCGGGCACCTCCCTGGTCGTCGGCAGCAGGTACTCGGTGATCGGCTGCCCGTCGTCGGTGTAGACGATCTCCTCGGTCAGCGCCATGCCGATGCCCTGCGCGATGCCGCCCGCGAGCTGGCCGTCCACGATGGCCGGGTTGACCTGCACGCCGCAGTCGTTGACCGCCCAGTAGCCCTCCACCTCGACCGCCCCGGTCTCCGGGTCCACGGCCACGGCCGCCGCGTGGGCGCCGTAGGCGTAGGTGTAGGCGGACGGGTCGTAGACGGCCCGCTCCTCCAGCCCCGGCGAGGCGCCCTCGGGCAGGTCCCAGCCGCGCCACGCCGACGTGGCGACCTCGCGCAGCGTCAGCGCGGCGCGCGGGTCACCCTTGACCCGTACGGTCCCGCCGGCGATCTCCAGGTCCTCGGCCGCGGCCTCCAGGCGGTGGGCGGCGATGGCCAG
The DNA here is from genome assembly GCF_024172185.1 of Nonomuraea roseoviolacea subsp. carminata. Taxonomy (GTDB): domain Bacteria; phylum Actinomycetota; class Actinomycetes; order Streptosporangiales; family Streptosporangiaceae; genus Nonomuraea; species Nonomuraea roseoviolacea. The sequence goes on along the minus strand of NZ_JAMZEC010000001.1, from coordinate 3,847,574 downwards.
GATCTTGTCCCGCAGGCGGGTCGCGGCCTGGGTGAGCGCCGCCCCGCCGACGACCAGCGAGCGGCTGGCGATCGAGCCGATCGGCGAGTACGGCGTGGCCGCCGTGTCGCCCAGCACCACCCGCACCCGTCCGGGGTCGACGCCCATGCGGTCGGCGGCGAGCTGGGCCAGCGTCGTCTCGATGCCCTGGCCGATCGCCGCCACGCCGGAGGCGACGACGACCGAGGCGTCGGGCTCCATGCGCACCACCGCGATCTCGTACCCGCCCGCGAGCTGGCCCGTGGTCTTCATGTCCTTCGACGGCCCGAGCCCGGTCGCCTCGACGTGGCAGGAGTACCCGACGGCCCGCCTGCGCCCGTCGCCCCGCGCGGACGCCGGGCCGCTCCCGACGCCCTCGGACACCAGGTCGCGCAGCGTGAGCAGGGCGCGCGGGTAGTCGCCCGAGTCGTACGGCTGGTAGAGCCGGGACACGCACGGCAGCTCCTCCGGCCCGAGCAGGTTGCGCAGCCGCAGCTCCACCGGGTCGAAACCGAGTCGCCGCGCCGCCTCGTCGATCAGCCGCTCCCGCGTGTACGTGGCCTCCGGCTGGCCGAACCCCCGGTAGGAGCCGGTCGGCGTGGTCGTCGTGACGACGCCGCGCACCCGTACGGCCGCCCGGTCGAACCGGTACGGGCCGGGCAGCAGGATGGCGGTCACCGAGAACGGCGAGATGCCGACGTTGGACGGGTGCGCCCCGATGTCGCCGACGACGTCGGCGTGCAACGCCACGAACCTGCCGTCGGCGTCCAGCGCCAGCCGCGCCCGGTGCAGGGCGGCCCGGGCGGGCAGCGTGGCGACCAGCCGGTCGCCGGGCGACTCGGTCCAGCGCACGGGCCGCCCGCCGAGGCGCATCGCGGCCAGGCAGACCAGCGCCTCGTCGGGGTAGAGGTGCTCCTTGCCGCCGAACCCGCCGCCGGTGTCGCCGCTGACGACGCGCACCCGGTCGTGGGTCAGCCCGAGCGCGTCGGCCGCGTGGTCGCGCACGTGGTGCGGCGCCTGCGTCGAGGTGCGGATCGTCAGCTCCCCGTCGGCGTACGTGGCGACGAGCGCGCGCGGCTCCATCGGGTACGGCGACGCCCGGCCGTACCGGAAGGCCAGCTCGACCACGTGCGCGGCGCCGGCGATGGCCTCCTCGCAGTCGGCGTCGCCGAGGACCGAGTCGGTGAGCACGTTGGAGCCCCAGTCGGGGTGGAGGATCGGCGCGTCCGCCTCCAGCGCCCGCTCCACGTCGACGACCGGTGGCAGCTCGTCCAGGTCGAGGTCCAGCAGCGCGGCGGCGTCGGCGGCGGCCTCGGGCGTCTCGGCGACGACCACGGCGAGCGGCTGCCCCACGTACCGGACCGTCTCCTCCATGGCCGGGTAGGAGGTGTCGCGCTGCCCGACGGCGAGCGTCACGCACGGCAGCCGCACGTCCGCCGCGTCGGCGGGCGTGATGACGTCGAGCACCCCGCCGGCCGCGCGCGCGGCGTCGGTGTCGCACTTGGCGAGCCGCCCGTGCGCGATCGGGCTGCGCACGACGACCGCGTGGGCCGTCGCGGGGAGCCGCACGTTGCCCGCGTACCTGGCCCGGCCGGTCAGCAGCCGGGCGTCCTCCCGGCGGGGCGCGCGCGCCCCCACGTGCCCGCCGTCGTCCCTGCCCTCGTCCCTGCCCTCGTCCACGCCCATGGCCCCGATTGTGAGCGCCGTCGCGCGGTCGGTCCAGGACCCGGCGGCAGGCGTCTCAGCGGGCCGCGCGCCACTCCGCCACGACCTTCTCCACGTCGTACGGGAGGAGGTTGAGCGGCGGGCCGGACAGCCCGGTGCGGATGGCCTCGCGGATGCGGGCGTTGATCTCCTCGACCACCTGCCGTGCCTCCCGCTCGGAGCGGGCGGCGCGCGCCTCGGCCAGCGCCTCCTCGGCGTCCTTGCGGAGCTGGAGCGTCGGCGGCAGCGGCATGGACAGCCCCTCGCTGCGCAGCTTCTGCTTGATCCACCACATCTCGTCGTACGGCTTGTCGAGATCGGGCAGGGGCTTGCCCTTGCCCGGCAGGTCGTCGAACTCGCCGCGCTCCTCCGCCTCGCGGATCTGCCGGTCGATCCACGACTCGAAGTTCACCCCGTACGGCTTGCGGTCGCTCACGGCCCTGCTCCTCCCGATGGCGGCGCCCCGCGACCCAGGCTATGCGCCCCCTGCGGATCTTGGAACGGGCCCGTGATGGAATGGCGGGAGAGTGTCAGAAGGAGGCGCCGTGGCCATCGTCTCGCGCGGCTTTCGCGGCCGGCCCCGAGCCGGCGGCGACCGGCTGCCGCCCGGCCAGTACCTCGTCGAGGACTTCCCCGTGCTGTCGGCCGGGCCGACGCCCCGCGTGCCGGCCGACCGATGGGAGTTCGCCATCGACACCGAGGCGGGTGAGACCCGCCGGTGGTCGTGGGAGGAGTTCATGGCGCTGCCGCAGGAGCGGCCGGCCGTGGACATCCACTGCGTCACCAAGTGGTCCAAGCTGGACACCCACTGGGAGGGCGTCTCGCTCGACGTGCTCTTCGAGGACGTGGAGAGCGCCGCCGAGTACGCGCTGGTCCACTCGTACGGCGGCTACACCACCAACCTGCCGGTCGAGGACCTGCTCGACGGCAAGGCGTGGATCGTCCACCGCTACGACGGCGAGGAGCTGGCGCCCGTCCACGGCGGCCCGGCCCGGCTGCTCGTCCCCCACCTGTACTTCTGGAAGTCCGCCAAGTGGGTGCGCGGCATCCGGCTGCTGAACGAGGACTGGCCCGGCTTCTGGGAGAGCGCCGGATACCACGAGTACGGCGACCCGTGGCGCGAGCAGCGCTACGAGGGCGACTAGTGGAGCGGCCCCTGGTGGAGCGGGCCTCGGTGGAGCGGGCCCCCGCCCGCCGGGCGCGCTGGACGGCCGCCCGCCTGACCGGGATCCGCGACGAGACGCCGACCGCGCGCACGCTGCGGTTCTCGGTGCCCGGCTGGCCCGGCCACCTCGCGGGCCAGCACGTGGACGTGCGCCTGACCGCCGAGGACGGCTACAGCACGCAGCGCAGCTACTCCCTGGCCGCCCCGGCCGACGGCGACACCGTCGAGCTGACCGTCGAACGCGTGCCGGACGGCGAGGTCTCGCCGTACCTGACCGAGGTCATGGAGGTCGGCGACGAGGTCGAGATCCGCGGGCCGGTCGGCGGGTGGTTCGTGTGGCGGCCGGAGAGCGCCGCGCCGGTGCTGCTCGTCGCGGGCGGGTCCGGGGTCGTGCCGCTGATGGCGATGGTGCGCGAGCGCCGCCGCGCGGGCAGCCGCGTGCCGTTCCGGCTGCTGTATTCCCTGCGCGAGCCCGGCGGCCGCTATTACGCGGACGAGCTGCGCCGGCCCGACCCGGGCGTGGACGTGACCTTCCTCTACACGCGCGGCACGCCGGACCCCTGGCCCCGGCCGGCCGGGCGCGTCATGCTGGACGACCTCGCCGAGGGCGGCTGGCCGTCGTCGTTCGAGCCCGACTGCTACGTGTGCGGGCCGACGGGGTTCGTGGAGACGGTCGCCGACCTGCTGCTCGCGCTCGGCCACGCGCCCGAGCGCATCCGCACCGAACGCTTCGGCCCCACCGGAGGCTGAGCCGACCACCAGGCTTCGGCCCCACCGGGGGCCGACCCGACCACAGGGGGCAGGCATGACCGCCGACCACCTCGACGGCAACGCGCTGGCCGGTCCGCTGGCCGAGCTGTTCGCCGTGGACGTCACCGCGGCGACCGGCCGGTGCGCGAGCTGCGGCCTGGCGGGTCCGATCGCCGCGCTGCACGTGTACGGCCCGGAGCCCGGGCTGGTGGGACGCTGTCCGGGCTGCGAGGAGGTGGTGCTGCGGCTCGTGCGCGGGCCGGGGAGCGCATGGCTCGACCTGCGCGGCGCCCTGTCGCTCCGGGTGACGCTGCCGAGTGACGGCAAGACCCGATAATCCGGACATTTCGCCGTCCTTACATCGCCCATACGCCGGATAAGTACACTCGGCCTGGTTCTCAACCGGCCGACATCTGCACCACCAGGCTCCTGGCCACGGGCGGCGCCCTCGGCCCCGTCCCCCTTGGGAGTCATGTGAGCAGCGGGCTTGTCGACGCGCCCCCGTCGCCGCCGTCCGGATCGCGCGAGCCGGCGCCGCGTGGCCGCGGACGCTGGGCGCGGTGGATCATCGTGGTCGCCGTCACGGTCGTCCTGCTGATCGCGGCCGGCGCGGTCGCCGTCTACGCCCGGCTGACCGGCAACGTCAAGCACGAGGACGTCACCGCCGAGGACCTCGGCGCCACCCGCCCGCCCAAGGTCGCCGGCACCGCGCTCAACGTGCTGATCGTCGGCTCCGACCAGCGCAACGGCAAGAACGCGAAGTACGGCCGCGTCGCGGGTGAGCGCACCGACACCATCATGCTGGCCCACCTGTCGTCCAAGCGGGACAACGCGATGGTCGTCAGCTTCCCCCGCGACTCCCTGGTGCAGCTCCCGGCCTGCCGCGCCAAGAGGAACCTGCCCGGCCAGCAGGCCCACCTCGGCATGATCAACGAGTCGTTCAACTCCGGCGGCATCGCCTGCACGTGGCGCACCGTCGAGTCGCTCACCGGCATCCACATCGACCACTACGTCAAGGTGGACTTCACCGGGTTCAAGAGCATGGTGGACGCCATCGGCGGCGTCCAGGTGTGCCTGCCGCAGGCCGTCAACGACAAGAAGGCGCTGCTCCACCTGCCCGCCGGCCGCCAGAACCTGAACGGCGAGCAGGCGCTCGGCTACGTGCGCGCCCGCTACAGCCTCGGCGACGGCTCCGACATCGGCCGGATCCAGCGGCAGCAGATGTTCATCGCCTCCATGGTCAAGAAGGTGATGAGCGGCGAGACCCTGACCGACCCGGCCAAGCTGCTCGGCTTCCTGGACGCGGGCACCAAGGCCGTCACCACCGACCCCGGCCTCACGCCGGGCGTCATGAAGGACCTGGCGACCGGCCTGCAGGGGATGAACGCCGGGAAGATCCGGTTCATCACCACGCCCTGGCACTACTCGCTCACCCAGCCCGGCCGGGTCGAGTGGGTGCAGCCGCAGGCCGGCAGGCTGTTCCAGATCGTGGCCCAGGACCGCGACCCCGGCGGCGTCAAGGGCGGCCAGACCAAGGTGGCCCGCTCCAAGGTGCAGATCGAGCTGCGCAACGGCACGTACCGGGGCGGGCTCGGCACCCAGGTGGCCGCCGCGCTCGAACAGCGGGGCTACCACATCACCAAGGTCGGCGACACGGCCCGCAAGCCGTACCCGAAGACCACGGTCCTCTACTCGCCGAACGGCGAGACCAGCGTCCCCACGCTGAGCAAGGACCTGCTGGCCGTGACGCCGCGCGCCGTCTCCGGGGCCCGGACGAGCCGGCTGATCCTCGTCATCGGGAACGACTGGAAGGGCGTGAAGCCGCTGCGGGCCGACGACACCGAGGCGATCACCGGCTTCGACGCCACCCACGACACGTGCGCCGCCACCTGACGGGGGTGTGACGCGCCGGGACGTGCAACCGAGTCGCTCATGCCCGCCGAAGACGGGGGCAGGAGGTGTCCATGCCCACGGACCATGACGACCACCACCCACCGTCCTCGGTAGGCACGCACGAAACGGACCGCCGCCCCGGCAGCGAGTACGACACGGACTGCGCGATCGTCGGGGGCGGCCCGGCGGGGGTCGTGCTCGCCTACCTGCTGGCGCGCGGAGGCGCGCGGGTCACGCTGCTGGAGTCCCACGGCGACTTCAACCGCCGCTTCCGCGGTGACTCGATCGCCCCCGCGGTCCTCGACTACCTGCACACCCTCGGCCTGGCCGACGAGATGCTGGCGACGCTCCCCCACACCGTGGCCGACAGCTTCGTCTGGCGGGCCCGAGGACGCGCCTACACCCTGGCCGACTACCGCCGCGCCAGCCCCCGCTACCCCTACTACGCGCTCATCCCCCAGGCCCGCTTCCTGCCCTTCATGGCTGAGAAGGCGGCCGCCTACCCGGGCTTCGAGCTGCGGATGCGCGCCCGCGCCCGCCGGCTGCTGCGCGACGGGGACGGCCGCGTGAACGGCGTCGCGTACACCGAGGACGGCGCCGCCCGCGAGCTGCGCGCCCGCCTGGTGGTGGCCGCCGACGGCCGCAACTCGAAGCTGCGCGCCCTCGGCGGCTTCACGGCGACCGAGCTGGGCGCGAGCCTGGACGTGCTGTGGCACGCGGTGCCCCGCGAACCCGACGACCCGGCCCTGTCGGGCCTGCAACTGGTGACCGCGCCCGGCGCCCTGCTCGCCGTCCTGAACCAGGACACGAGCTGGCAGCTCGGCTACATGATCGCCGCCGGCAGCCACGGACAGGTGCGCGAGCGGGGCATCGGGCCGATCGTGGAGGCGTTCACGCGGGAGCTGCCATGGCTGCGCGACCGGCTCTCCTCGCTGACCGACGTCAACCAGCTCACGCTGCTCCCGGTGCGGATCACCTCGGTCGACCCGTGGTACCGCCCGGGGCTGCTGCTCATCGGCGACGCCGCCCACGTGATCTCCCCCGTCGGCGGGAACGGCATCAACCTCGCCATCGCCGACGCCGCGGCCACCGCCAACGCGATCCTGCCCTGCCTGCTGGACCCCGCCGCGCCGCCCGACGCGCTGGACACGGCGTGCCGGGAGGTGGAGGCGGCCCGCCGCCCGCCGACGGACAGGGAGCAGCGCAGCCAGCGGCGCGCGGAGCGCGCGGCCGGGGCCCGGCTGGCCAAGGGGACGACCGCGCCGCCGCTCATCTTCCGCCTGTTCGACCGGGTGCCGGCGATCGCCACGCTGAACGGCCGGCAGAACGCCTCGCTCATCCGCGTACCGCCGCCGCGGGCGGAGATCCTGCGGGCCTGAATCCGACTCCACGCCATATACAGTCCTTTTTCATGCTGCACGGCAGAGCCGCGGAGACCGCCGCGATCACCGACCTGCTGGCCTCGGCCGCCGCCGGGGAGGGCGGGGCCCTGGTGCTGCGCGGCGATGCCGGGGTCGGCAAGTCGTCCCTGCTGTCCCTGGCCGCCTCCCTGGCTTGCCCGCCGTCCTCGGCGGAGGGCGTCTCGGCGGGTGTCCCGGACGATGGCTCCGCGCGTGTGTTGGGGCGCGCCATGCGGGTGCTGCGGGCCGGGGGCTTCGAGCCGGAGGCGGACCTGGCGTTCGCGGCGCTGCACCAGCTCCTGCGGCCCGTGACCGGCCTGCTGGAGGCGTTGCCGGGACCGCAGCGCGACGCCGTCGCCGGGGCGCTCGGCCTGGCCGCGCCCAGCTCGGACCGGTTCCTCGTCTCGGCCGGCGTGCTGTCGCTGCTGGCGGAGGCGGCCGTACCGGACGGGCTGCTGTGCCTGGTGGACGACGTTCAGTGGCTCGACCGGGCTTCGGCCGACGCGCTGCTGTTCGCGGCCCGGCGACTGCGCACCGAGGGCGTGGTGATGCTGCTGGCCGTACGGGGTGACATGCCGGTCAAGGGGCTGCCGGAACTGCGGGTGGGCGGGCTCGACGCGGCCAGCGCGGGCGACCTGCTCGGGTCGCGGGCGGCGCTCGCGCCGGCCGTACGGGACCGGCTGGTGGCGCTGTCGGGCGGCAACCCGCTCGTGCTGCGCGAGACGGCCACACGGCTGACGGCCGCCCAGCTCTCGGGACAGGCGCCGCTGCCGGACCCGCTGCCAGGAGGCGAGCAGCTCTTCGGGGACCAGGTGGCGGGGTTGAGCGAGGCGGCCCGGCTGGTGCTGCTGTCCGCGTCACTGGAGAGCGACCTCGACGTCACCCTGCACGCGTCTGCCCGGCTCCTGGAGGCCACGTCGAAGGCGGCGGGTAGTGGTCGGCATGACATCAGTGCGGCCCCCGTCGGTGCGGCGGCAGCCCCCGGTGTGGCGGGCCCTGGTGCGGCGGGACTCGGGGTGGCGGGACCCGGGGTGGCGGGACCCGGGGTGGCGGGACCCGGTGTGGCGGGACCCGGTGTGGCGGGACCCGGTGTGGCGGGACCCGGTGTGGCGGTGGCCGGGTTGCAGGAGGCGGAGGCGGCCGGGCTGGTGAGCGTTGAGGGGGCGACGGTCCGGTTCCGGCATCCGCTGGTGCGTTCGGCCGTCCACGCGTGGGCCGGGTCGGTGCGGCTGCGGCAGGCCCACGCGGTGCTCGCCGGGCTCGTCGAGGGCGACCGGCGGGCGTGGCACCTGGCCGCCGCCTCCCTGGGGCCGGACGAGGAGGTGGCCGCCGCGCTCGCCCTGTCGGCCGCGCGGGCGCGGGCACGCGGCGGGTACGGCGACGCCGCCACCGCCCTGGCCCGGGCCGCCGAGCTCACCCCCGCGCCCGCCCGTCGTGCGGAGCGCCTGGTGGAAGCGGCCACGGCCGCCTGGCTCGCGGGCCGTCCCGGCCAGGCTCAGACCTTGCTCGCCGAGGCCCGCGAACTGGCCGAGACCTCCACTGCGCCACCGGCCGACGCCGAGACTCTCCCCACACACCCGACCCACCCTGACGAAGCCCCACCCCGCACGGCGACATCCCTCACAGAGGCGTCCCGCACGGAGCCGCCTCACACGGAGCCGCCCCACACGGGGACATCTCGCGCAGAGACGCCCCACACGGAGACGCGCCGCACGGAGACCTCGCGCACAGAGACGCCTCCCGCGAAGGCGCCCCACACGCTGGACGACGTCCCGCGTGATGCGCGCGGCCCTCTGGAGGGGCGCTCACGCGGCAAGGGGGTCCTGTCCGGCAAGGGGGTCCTGTCCGGGAAGGACGAGCCGGCCGACGAGGCGGACTCTGCCGATACGACGGGCGCGGCCGGGAAGACGGGCGCGGCCGGGGAAGCCGGACCAGCCGACGGGACCGGCCCGGCCGGGAAGACGACCTCGGCCCGGAAAGCCGGACCAGCCCACAGCACCGACCCAGCCGGAAGGACGGACTCGGTGGGGATCACGAGCCTGGCCGCAGAAGCCGAGCCGGACCACAAGCCAGACCTGGTCGGGGAGATCGCGCGGTTGCGGGGCCGCTTCGAGTTGAACTCGGGGGACGCGGCCGAGGCCGTGCGGATCCTGAGCGGCGGCGACTCCCTGGAGGCGCTGGCCGACGCGTCCGAGGCGGCGAGTTACGTGGGCGACGTGGCCGCCATCGTGGAGCTGGGCCGCCGGGCGCGGGCGCACCCCCGGGGGTTCCTGCGCGACACCGTCGCCGGCATCGGCGCCATGATGGACCCCGAGGCCGCCGACGGTGAGGAGCTGCTGCGCGGGGCGCTGGCCCGTACCGGCGAGTTGCGGGAGGCCGCCGAGTTCCTGTGGGCGTGCGCGGCGGCCAGCTATCTGGGCGAGGCCGACCTGTCGGCCGAGCTGGCCGGCCGGGCGGGCGCCGTGGCGAGGATGTCGGGCATCGTGGGACAGCTCCCGGTCGTGCTGGAGTTCGTCGCGACGGCCGAGCGCATCAAGGGCCGGCTGGCGGAGAGCGCCGCGATCGCCGAGGAGGGCCTGACGCTGGCCCGCGAGGCCGGCTACACCAACTCGGTCAGCGCCCACCTGGCGAACCTCGCCGTCGTGGCCGCCCTGCGCGGCGAGGAGGAGGGCTGCCGGAGGTACGCCGCCGAGGCGCTGGCCATCGCCGTCCCGCACCGGGTCGGGCTGCGGGCGGGCGTCGCCGCGTACGCGCTGGCGATGCTGGACCTCGGGCTGGGCAGGTTCGAGGCGGCGCACGCCCGGTTCGTGGCGATCACCCGGGCGGGACCGGGGGCCGGGCATCCGACGGTGGTGTGGCGTTCCACCCCGGACCGGGTCGAGGCGGCCGTGGCGGCGGGTGAGCCGGAGGCGGCGCGCGCGGCGGTCGAGGGGCTGGAGCGGTGGGCGGCGAGCGCCACGACGGCCGAGGCGAGGGCGCTGCTCGCCCGGTGCCGCGCCCTGGCGGGCGGCGGCGACGAGCTGTTCGAGGAGGCGCTGCGGCTGCACGGCGAGCCGTTCGAGGGGGCGCGCACGGCCCTGCTGTACGGCGAGCGGCTGCGCCGCGCGGGGCGGCCGGGGCAGGCGCGGGCGCACCTGCGGGCGGCGATGGAGGCGTTCCAGCGGCTGGGCGCCGAGCCGTGGGCGCGGCGGGCGCACGGCGAGCTGCGGGCGGCGGGCGAGACGGCGGCCCGGCCGGAGAGCGACGCGCTGGCGGCGCTCACGCCGCAGGAGTTGCGCATCGCGCGGCTGGTGGCGGCGGGCGCGTCGAGCAAGGAGGTGGCCGCGCAGCTCTTCCTCAGCCCGCGCACCGTCGAGTACCACCTGTACAAGGTGTATCCGAAGCTCGGGATCACCTCACGCACCGAGCTGGCCCGGCTGCTGTGACCCCATGAGCCCTGTCGGCCCCGTAGGAAGGCCGCGTTGATCCCGGTAAGCCGCCCGTACCGAAGCCCAGTAGTCCTACTGAAGGCGTACGGGCCCGAACGCGACAGAGTTGCGGCATGCAAACGAACCTGATCGACATCGACGGCGTCCAGCTCCACACCGAGGAGTTCGGCGACCCGGACGGCACTCCGATCCTGCTGGTGATGGGCTCCATGTCGCAGGGCGTCCTGTGGCCCGACGCGTTCGTGGGGCGGCTCGTGGCCGGCGGCCGGCGGGTGATCCGCTACGACCACCGCGACACGGGCCGGTCGGCCGTCTTCGACTTCGCCGCCCAGCCGTACACATGGGACGACATCAAGGACGACGTGCTGCGCGTCATGGACGCGTACGGGCTGGAGAGCGCGCACCTCGTCTGTCACTCGGCGGGCGGGCTGCTCGGCCAGTACATCGCGGTCGAGCACCCCGAGCGGGTGCGCACGCTGACCGTGATCGGCTCCTCCCCCCTGGGCGGGCACGAGGGAGCGGTGATCATGCGGGCGCTCATGGGCGAGCCGCAGCCGGAGGGCAGCCTGCCGCCGCCCAGGCCCGAGTTCGTCGACCACTTCCGCAAGGTGATCGCGAGCCCGCCGCCCGCGAGCCGGCGCGAGCAGATCGACCGGATGATCGAGGAGGCGCGGGTGTTGCACGGCACCGCCCTGCCGTTCGACGAGGACGCCGAGCGTCAGCTCCAGGAGCGCATCTTCGAGCGGGCGCGCGACCTGGCCGCCGTCGTCAACCACCGGCTGGCCGCCGCCGCCAAGCCGGACTTCGAGCCGGAGGGCGTGCTGCACCAGGTGAAGGCGCCGACGCTGGTCGTCGAGGGCACCAACGAGCCGGCCAAGCCGGGGCACGGCGCGATCATCGCGGAGCGGATCCCGGGAGCGCGGCTGCTCATGGTGGAGGGCATGGGGCACACCCTGCCGCCGGAGACGCACGAGGAGCTGGCCGGCGCGATCCTCGCCCACACCTCCCCCGACCGGACATGACCCTGCCCGGGGCGCTCGGGTCTCCTCTCGCGGGACGCGAACCGGCGGGCCCGAGCCGCCCTCCCAGGTCAGCCGAGCGGGCTCAGCCGGCGAACGCCGAGAGCGCGGCGAGCGCGTCCACGACCTGGCGGGCGTCGGGCGTGCTCGCCGGGTCGAGCAGCCACTGCAACATGAGACCGTCGGAGACGGCGATGAGCACGGACACCAGCGCCTCGGCCGTGACCGGCGAGTCGGGGCCCAGGTCGGTGCCCGCCCTCCGCAGCATCTCCACGCCCGCCTGGCGGGCCCGGGCGTAGGCGGCGGCGAGCTTGTCCCGCAGCGCGTCCTCGCGCAGCGCCGCCGGGAAGCCCTCCACGCAGACGACGAGCTGGGGCCGCATCTCCTCGAACACGTCGACCAGCGCGATCATGGCCCGCTCCAGCAGCTCGCGCGGCGAACCGGGACCCGTGCCGAAGATCTCCTCCTCCACGCGTCGGGTCCATCTCTCGAAGCACCCGATGATGGCCTCGTTGAGCAGCGCGTCCTTGCCGCCGAAGTGGTAGCCGATGGACGCGAGGTTGGTGCCGGAGGCGGCGACCAGGTCGCGCGCCGTCGTACGGGCGTAGCCCTTGTCGCGCAGGCAGCTCACCGCGGCGGCCAGCAGTCGTTCCCGGTATCCGCCGGCCTCTGTTCGTGACACGCGATCCATGCTATCGATGTATACGAGCGTCTATGACGTACGTATATATACATCGTGGAGGTGCGACATGATCCCACCCGGCCCCAGGCTGCCCGCCGCCGCGCAGACGGCCTGGTTCATGGCCGACCCCGTGGGGTTCTTCGAGAGCTGCCACCGCCGCTACGGCCCCGTGTTCACCGCGCGCTACGTCGGGTTCCCGCCCGAGGTGTACGTCGCCACCGGGGAACTGGCCGAGCAGGTCTACCGGACCGACGCCGGCGGCGGACGGGCCGGCGAGGCCCGGCGCGACTTCCTCGAACCCCTGGTCGGCGCCCACTCGGTGCTCACGCTCGACGGCGACCCCTGGTGGGCCCACCGCAAGCTGCTCACTCCGCCGCTGCGCGCCAGGCAGGTGGCTGGCTACCACGACGAGATCACCGAGATCGCCGCCGAACGCGTCGCGGCCTGGCCGCTCGGCCGCCCGTTCACGCTGCGCGAGCGCATGCAGGACATCACCATGGAGGTGATCCTGCGGCTGATCTTCGGCATCCGGGACGCCGCGCGTCTGACCCGGCTGCGGCGGCTGCTGCCCGACCTGCTGCACGTCAGCAGCGCGATGTCGGTCGCCATGGCGCCGCCCGGGCTGCGGTCCGCGATGGGGCGCGTACCGTTCGCGCCGTACCGGCGGTTCCTGCGGCTGAGGGCCGACGTCGACGCGATCCTGTACGACGAGATCGCCCGGCGCCGCGACGACCCCGGCGGCACCGACGTGCTGGGCCGGCTGCTGGAGACCGAGCTGGGCGACGAGGAGATCCGCGACGAGCTGATCACCATGCTGCTCGCCGGGCACGAGACGACCGCGACCGGCCTCGCCTGGGCGTTCGAGCGGCTGCTGCGCCTGCCCGCGGTGCTGGAGCGCCTGCCCGACGACGAGGAGTACCTCGACGCGGTGGTCAAGGAGGTGCTGCGCGTGCGGCCCGTCGTCTACGAGGCGCCGCGCCTGCTCGACGCCCCGCTCCTGCTCGGCGGCCATGAGGTGCCCGCCGGCTGGTACGCCGGGCCCGCCATCCCGCTCGTCCACCACGACCCGGCGGTCTGGGACGAGCCTCAGGAGTTCAGGCCCGAACGCTTCCTGGACGGCCGGCAGCACATCCGGTCGTGGATGCCGTTCGGCGGCGGCCGGAGGTTCTGCGTCGGCGCGCAGCTCGCCCTGCTGGAGATGCGCGTCATCATCCGCGAGGTCCTGCGCCGCCTGGACCTGTCGGTGACCGATCCGGCCCCGGAGGCCAGGCGGCTCAAGAACGTCACGCTCGCGCCGGCCAGGCGCACCCGCGTCGTCGCGCGGGCCCGGGTCCGGGCACGCGCGGCCTGACGCACACCGCGGGACATGTCACGCGCGGTGTGACACACACCGCCGGACGTGTCTCGCACGACATGACGCACCCCGCGGGACGTGTCGCACACCACGAGGTGTGGACCGCCTCGACGGGTGGAGGTGAAGACCGGGACCCGCCTCAACGGGCGGGCTCGGACTCCTGCTCAGACGACGTGACGGGACGCAAGTCGTCACGATGCGAGTCGACGGTGAGCTCCTCGCGAAGCCGGTCGTAGTCGATGGTGTGGCTGGTGTACTTCAGCTGGCGAGCGACCTTTGTCTGCTTCGCCTTGGCTCTTCCTCGGCCCATGGCATCTCCCTAGTCCCCGCTGTCATCCTAGCCAACAACGTTACGACTTGAAGAATTATGCAAGTGAACTGGATTAGTCTGTCACTATGCACGTGGAGGTCTACCAGGCCAAGGCCGACTTCTTCCGCACTCTCGGCCACCCCGCTCGCATCCGGGTCCTGGAGCTGCTTCAGGAAGGACCGCTCCCCGTAAGGGATCTCCTGGCCCAGATCGACATCGAGGCGTCGAGCCTGTCCCAGCAGCTCGCGGTGCTGCGCAGGGCCGGGATCGTCAGCGCCATCCGTGAGGGCAGCACGGTCGTCTACACACTGGCCACCCCGGAGCTGTCGCAGCTCCTCGACACCGCGCGGCGCATCCTCACCGACATGCTCGCCGACCAGGGCGAGTTGCTGGCGGAGCTGCGCGCGGAGGTCACCTGACCCGTCCGGCCGGAGAGGTGCCGAGGGGTTCGGTTAGGCTCTGGCGCATGGTCTCCGAGCTGTTCGATCCCAAGGCGTGGCAGGCGGTCGAGGGATTCGCGTTCACCGACATCACCTATCACCGGGCGGTCGACCACGGCACGGTCCGCATCGCGTTCAACCGCCCGGAGGTGCGCAACGCCTTCCGGCCGCAGACGGTGGACGAGCTCTACCGGGCGTTCGACCACGCCCGGCAGACGACCGACGTCGGCTGCGTGCTGCTCACCGGCAACGGCCCGTCGCCCAAGGACGGCGGCTGGGCGTTCTGCTCGGGCGGCGACCAGCGCATCCGCGGCAAGGACGGCTACCAGTACGCCGACGGCACCCCCTCCACCGGGCGCCTGCACATCCTCGAGGTGCAGCGGCTCATCCGGTTCATGCCGAAGGTGGTGATCTGCGTGGTGCCCGGCTGGGCGGCCGGCGGCGGGCACAGCCTGCACGTGGTCAGCGACCTGACGCTGGCCAGCGAGGAGCACGCGCGCTTCAAGCAGACCGACGCCGACGTGGCCAGCTTCGACGGCGGCTTCGGCTCCGCGTACCTGGCCCGGCAGGTCGGCCAGAAGTTCGCCCGCGAGATCTTCTTCCTCGGCGACACCTACACCGCAGCCGACGCGCACCGCATGGGCATGGTCAACGCCGTGGTGCCGCACGCCGAGCTGGAGGCCACGGCCCTCGAATGGGCCCGCAAGATCAACGGCAAGTCGCCCACGGCGCAGCGCATGCTGAAGTTCGCCTTCAACATGATCGACGACGGGCTGGTGGGCCAGCAGGTCTTCGCCGGCGAGGCGACGCGGCTGGCGTACATGACCGACGAGGCCGCCGAGGGCCGCGACTCGTTCCTGGAGAAGCGCGCCCCCGACTGGTCGCCGTTCCCCTGGCACTACTGATCCACGGCATGCGGAGCTCGCGGCCGATGGAGATCGTCGTCCCGGAGGCGCTGACGGCGTCCCACGTCAAGTGGGACGGCGATGCGGGGCGCGCCTGGGTGGCGGGGCTGCCCGAACTGGCCGCGCGGTACCTGGAGGAGTGGGAGCTGCGTCTCGACGGCGGCCCGTGGCACGGCGTGGTGGCGCTGGTGCTGCCCGTCGTGCGCGCCGACGGCACGCGGGCCGCGCTCAAGCTCCAGCCGGTCACCGGCGAGAACTCCGGCGAGGGGCCCGGCCTGCGCGCTTGGGCCGGGCGCGGCGCCGTACGGCTGCTCGACGAGGACCCGCTCACCGGCACGCTCCTGCTCGAACGGCTCAGCGCCGGGCGCTCGCTCTCCTCCGTGCCCGACGACATGGAGGCGCTGCGGATCCTCACCGGGCTGCTCGGACGCCTGGTGTCCCGGCCCGCCCCGCCCGGTGTGCGGCTGCTGGGCGACATCGCGCGCGGCCTGCTGGACGCCGCGCCGCGCACGACCGCGGGGCTGGCCCGCGAGGAGGACCGTGAGCTGGTGACCGCCTGCGCGGCGGCCGTCGCCGACGTGGCGGCCGAGCCCGGCGACCGGCTGCTCCACTGGGACCTGCACTACGACAACGTGCTGGCCGGCGACCGCGAGCCGTGGCTGGCCATCGACCCCAAGCCACTCGCCGGCGACCCCGGCTTCGACCTCATGCCCGCGCTGCGCAACCGGTGGGACGACGTGGTGGCCTCGGGAGACGTCCGGCGCGCGGTGCTCGGGCGCTTCGACCTGATGACGGACCTGCTGGGGCTGGACCGGGCTCGGGCGGCCCGGTGGACGCTCGGCCGGGCGCTGCAGAACACCGTCTGGGACGTCCAGGGCGGCGCCGGCCGGATGGACGAGGTCCAGGCCGCGATCGTCCGCGCCGTGAGCGCCCGGCTCTAGCTCCGTCCTCCTCCGGCGCCGGAGGCCAGGCGGGCGCCCGGCGGAGGCGGTGCGGGCGCCCGGCGGAGGCGGTGCGGGGCGCCCGGCGGAGGCGGCTCTTTCACAGCCAGTAGGCGGGGTAGCGGTGGCCCGGCAGCAGCCGGCCGAGCAGGACCCCGCTGGCGATCACGATGGCGCTGGCCGTGACCACCGGCGTCAGCAGGTACCACGGCGCCGGGGCGGTGAGGCCGATGAGGGCCGCGGTGGCGGCGGCCGGCGGGTGCGGGGCGCGCAGCAGCAGCATCGGGGCCGTGGTCAGCGCCGCGGCCACCGCGGCGGCCCAGATCGACGGCCCGGCCACCGCCGTGACCGCCAGCGCCACGACCGTCGCCGACACGTGCCCGAGGACGATGCTCCGGGGCTGCGCGAACGGCGCCGCCGGGACGAGCGCGACGATGGCCGCGCTGGCCACGAACGGCAGCGCGAACAGCGCCAGCCCGCTCAGACTGGTCACCCCCGCCAGCACGAGCAGCGCCGCGAGCGCCGCCCCGGTCGCCTTCACCACGTTCGGCAGCGGCGCCCTGGCCGGAGCCTGCGAGGTCCAGCCCCGGAGAACGCCCGCGCGGACGCCTCCGGTCCGCGAGGCCCCGGCCGCCCCCCGGCCTTCCGGGACGGCTCTCAAGGGCTCCTCGTGCGGCGCGGACGGCTGGGCGTCGCGCACCGGACGGTCGTGGAACCGGTCGTGGCGCGACGGCAGCGCGGGGTGGTCGGCGTGGCGGCGCTTGCTGAGGCGATCGGACATCGCGGGCTCCAGACGTGCGAGGCAGGGGGGAGGTCGAGAGCCTTCGCCCTAACCGGCTAAACGGTTTTTACAGGTTAGGTGATAGCATGGAGCCATATAACCGGTCAACTTGGTTTGAGGGGTTAGGCAGTGAGAGTCCGGCCGCTTCGCGGAGAGCCCGTGGCGTTGGACCTGGTCAACACGGTGTGGCGCGAGCACGGCGCCGAAGTGGACCAGTTCGACGATCTCGACGGGGTGCGCGCCTGGCTGTCCGACCATGACATGGACGGCGCCATGGATCACGTCATGGACGGCGGCGACGCGGGCGCGGGGCTGGAGGCCGTGCGGGACCGGCTGGTGCGGGCGCGGGAGGCGGTGCGCGACACCCTCGAAGGGCGCGGCTCAGCGGGCCTGAACGACGTGCTCGCGCACGGCTCGGTCCGGCCGCTGATGCGCGACGGCGAGCCGTACGAGCTGGTGGTCGTGGACGAGCCCGCCTGGCGTCCGGCGTGGACGGCGGCGGCGGCGTTCGTGCGGATGATGGCCGAGCGGCCGTCGCGGGTGCGCCCGTGCGCGCACCCCGAGTGCATCCTGTGGTTCCTGGACGTGAGCAAGAACGGCAGCCGCCGCTGGTGCTCGATGGAGAGCTGCGGCAACCGCGCGAAGGCGGGCCGGTTCAGCCGGCGGCACAAGACCACCGCCTGACCGGCCCGCCCGGCCACGGCACACGCGCCGGAGGCCACCGCCTGGCAGGCTTGCCCTGGCGCGGCGCCGTGCCGAAGATCGCCGCCGACCGGCACGGCGGCACATGGCCGCCGCCACCCGGCTGCCTCTGTCGGTCGGTCGCTCAGTCGATGACGAGGGCCAGCTTCCCGCGCCCGTGGCCGGTCTCGATCTCGCGGTGTGCGTCCGCCGCCTCCTCCAGCCGGTACGTCCGCCGGATCGGGAAGAGCAGCTTCCCCGAGGCGTACAGCGCCGCGTACCGGCCGAGCCGCTCAGCGGTCCGCACCCCCTGCGTCGTCCTGATGCCTAGTTCGGCCGCCCTGCCGTGCTCGACGAGCGTGAGGATGCGATCGCGGTCCTTGACCAGCTCCAGCGAGACCTCCAGCGCCGCCCCGCCCGCGCCGTCGAGCGCCGCGTCCACGCCGCCGGGCGCGAGCGCGCGCACCCGGTCGGCGAGCCCGTCCCCGTACACCACCGGGACGGCCCCGAGGGCGCGCAGGTGCTCGTGGTTCTCCTCGCGGGCCGTGCCGATCACCGTGGCGCCGCGCCACCTGGCGATCTGCACCGCCGCCGTGCCCACCGCCCCGGCAGCGCCGTGGATGAGCAGCGTGTCGCCCTCCCCCACGGCCAGCCCGTCGATGGCCAGCTCGGCCGTCTGCACGGCCGCGGTCAGCGCGCCCGCCACCTCCCAGGGGACGCCCGCGGGCTTGGGGGCCACGTTGTCCGCCGGCACCACGATGTACTCCGCGTAGCCGTTGAGCAGCGAGAAGCCGAGCACCTCGGCCCCCGGCGCGACCCCGTCCACGCCGTCGCCGACCTCGTCCACCACGCCTGCGAACTCGTTGCCGGGCACGCGCGGCAGCCCGCCGCCGGCCCCCGGCGGAACCCAGCCCTCGCGGACCGCCGTGTCGAACGGCTGCATGCCCGCCGCCTTCACCCGGACCCGGATCTCACCCGGCCCGGGCTCGGGCAGCGGCAACTCCATGACCTGCAAGACCTCGGGGCCGCCGGGGGTGGCGAACGCCGCTGCTCTCATCGTTCGTCTGCTCATGGGCCGAGCGTGCCGCCTCAACCGCGCTTGAGGTCAAGCGATGTTCTACGTGGAACCATGGCCGGACAGCTCCAGGCGCGAGCCGGTGAACCCCTCGCGCAGCCGGCGGTCGTGGGTGACGATCACCAGCATCCCCCGGTACGCCTCCAGCGCCTCCTCCATCTGCTCCACCAGCGCCGGCGACAGGTGGTTGGTCGGCTCGTCCAGCAGCAGCAGGTCCACCGGCGCGCTGACCAGCCGGGCCAGCTCGATGCGGCGGCGCTGGCCGTACGAGAGCTCCCCCACCCGCAAGCGCAGGTCGGCGGGCCGGAACAGCCCCAGCGCGAGCAGCGCGTCGGCGTGCTCGTCCAGGGTGCCCGGACGCCCGTCGGCGTAGGCCCGCAGCACCGTGCGGTTCAGCGGGCCGGTCGCCTCCTCCTGACGGAGCAGGCCGACGCGGGCGGGCCGGCGTACCGACCCCTGGTCGGGCGCCAGCTCACCGGCGAGGACCCGCATCAGCGTGGTCTTGCCGGCGCCGTTGGGTCCGGTGACGAGCAGCCGCCCGCCCGGCGGGATCGTCAGCTCGCCGAGCCGCAGCCGGCCGGCGACCACCACGTCGCGCAGCTCCACGCCCGCACCGGAGTCGTCCCGGTGGGCCGTCAGGGGCTCCGCGGTGAAGCGCAGCGGTCGCGGCGGCGGCGGAACGGGGTTCGCGCGCAGCCACTCGGTCCGCTGGCGGGCCCGCCGGATCCGGCCCATCGCGCCGTGCGCCCGCGACCTGGCCCGGAAGGCGCCCGAGCCGTTGACCGCGAGCGGCACCTTGCGGGGGATGGCGTGCATCCGCGCGATGTTGGACTCGGCGATGCTCGTCTGCCGGGCCACCTCGGCCGTCCAGTCCTCGTACGCCTGGATCCGGCGGTGCCGCTCGGCGGCCTTGGCCGTGAGGTAACCGGAGTAGCCGTTGCCGTAACGGCTGACCCGCCCGTCGGCGACCTCCAGGATCGTCGAGGTGACCCGGTCGAGGAACACCCGGTCGTGGGTGATCGCCACCACCGTGCCGCGGTGCTCGCGCAGGTGCCGCTCCAGCCAGGCCACGGCCTCGTCGTCGAGGTCGTTGGTCGGCTCGTCGAGCAGCAGCAGCTCCGGCGCGGCGGCGAGGGTCGCGGCCAGGGCCAGCCGTGACCGCTCGCCGCCGGAGAGCGTGCCGAGGCGCCGCCCGCGGTCGAGCCCGGGCAGGCCGAGACCGTGCAGCGCGACGTCCACGCGCGCGTCGGCCGTGTAGCCGCCGCGCGCCTCGAACTCCGCGAGCAGCGCGCCGTAGGCGTCCAGCGCGGCCGACGCGTCCGTCGTGGCTTCGGTGAGCGCCCGCTCGGCGTCCCGGATGCGGGCTTCGAGGGCCCGCACGTCGGCGAGCGCGCGATCGATCACGTCGGCCACGCTCGCCTCGGGCGGCAGCCCGAGCGTCTGCGGCAGGTGGCCGACGCCGCCGGGCGCCCGCACGACGAGCTCGCCGTTGTCGGGCCGCTCGACGCCGGCCATCAGCCTGAGCAGGGTCGACTTGCCGGAGCCGTTGTCGCCGATCACCCCGACCCGCTCGCCGGGCTTGACGGCGAAGGTGACGCGGTCGAGCACGACGCGCTCGCCGTAACGCTTGGTGACCTCGGAAAGGGACAGTTCGGAAAGGGACAGTTGGGCAGCACGCATGAAGGGCCCACCTCCTGGAATCGTCGCGAACCGTTGACGGCACGGGACGCCGGCGGAGCGTGCAGCTCTACGCGGCGGCGTCCGGGGCGATGATCACAGGAAGATGGCGCACATGGTCACGGGACTTTAGGGAGTTCCGATGACCATGTCAACCCCTCATCGGTCGAGCAGCGCCTCGGCCGCCGCGACCGACGCCTCGCTCGCGGGCAGCAGCGGCAGCCGCACCCCCGCCGACGGGATGACGCCCCGGGCGTGCAGGACGCCCTTGATGACGGTCGGGTTGGGCTCGGCGAACAGCGCGGCCGACAGCCGGGTCAGGCGGTGGCCGAGGGCCCGCGCCCGCGTGACGTCGCCCGCGTCCCAGGCGGCGGCCAGGTCGGCGAAGTCGCGCGGAGCGAGGTTCGCCGAGGCGAGGATGCCGCCGGAGGCGCCGGCCGCGAGCAGCGGCGAGATGACCGCGTCGTCGCCGCCCAGCACGTCGAACCCGTCGGGCCGGTCGCCGAGCAGGTCCAGGGCCTCCTGGTCGACGCCGCCGGTCGCGTACTTCACTCCGGCGATCATGGGGTGGGCGCCCAGGTGGCGCAGCGTGGCGGCGCTCACGGCCTGACCGGTCCGGTAGGGGATGTGGTAGATCACCAGCGGCACCGGCGTGCCGTCGGCCAGCGCCTCGAAGTGCGCGATCACACCGCGCTCCGACGGACGCAGGAAGTACGGAACGGTCACCAGGGCGGCCGTGACGTCCGGCGGCAGCGCCTCCAGCGCCCCGAGCACCGAGCGGGTGTCGTTGCCGGTCACGCCCACGGTCAGCGGCGCCCCGCGCTCGCGGCACACCTCCGCGCACACCTCGACGACCTGCGCGCGCTCGTCCGGGGACAGCGCCGCGGCCTCGCCGGTGGTGCCGAGCGCCACCAGCCCGGACGCGCCCTCGTCGAGGACGCGGCGGGCGAGCTTGCCGAGGACGTCGGCGGCCACCTCTCCGGTGACTCCGGGGGCGAACCCCGTGGGGGCGAACGGCGTGACGAGCGGTACGTGGATTCCCTTGAGCATGCTCCGAGCCTGACGCGAGCCGATACGTCAGGTCCAGTTCGGATTCGTGCGGTCAACCGTAAGCTGGACTGATGCTCGACCCTCGCAAGCTGCGCCTCCTGCGGGAGCTGGCCCGGCGCGGCACGATCGCCGCCGTCGCCGAGGCCGTCATGTTCACGCCGTCGGCGGTGTCGCAGCAGCTCAGCGCGCTGGAGCGGGAGGCGGGCGTGCCGCTGCTGGAGCGCACCGGCCGCACCGTCACGCTGACGCCCGCGGGCCGGCTGCTGGTGGAGCACGCGCAGGCCGTCCTGGAGGAGCTGGAACGCGCGTCGGCGGCGCTGGCGGCCGTCCGGGGCGGGCCGTCGGGGCCGGTGCGCATCGGCGCGTTCCCGACGGCGGCGCGGGCGCTGATGCCCGCGGCGCTCGCCGAGCTGGCGCGCGCCTGCCCGGAGCTGGAGCCCATGGTGTCGGAGATCGACCCCGCCGACGTCTCCGGGGCGCTGCGGGCGGGCGAGCTGGACGTCGCCCTGGTCCACGAGTACGACTTCGTGCCGGCGGAGGCGGACCCGGCGCTGGCCACGGAGCCGCTGTTCGCCGAGCCGATGTTCCTGGCCGGCCGGGCGGCCCTGGCCGAGGCCCGGGACGACCCGTGGATCACCGGCAAGCCGGGCACCCTCTGCCACGCCATGACGATCCGGGCCTGCCAGGCGGCGGGGTTCGAGCCGCGGGTGCGCCACCAGGTGGACGACTTCGACACGGTCCTCGCGTTCGCCGCCGCCGGTCAGGGGGTCGCGCTGGTGCCGCGCCTGGCCGCGCTCGCGCCGCCGCCGGGCGTGACGCTGTCGGAGCTGCCGCTGAGCCGCCGCACGCTGGCGGCCTTCCGCAGCGGGTACGGCGGGCATCCGGCGATCGGCGCGGCCGTCGCCGCCTTCCGCACCGCGATCACCCACCTCCCCCTCTGACCTCTCACGGCAGCACAGCCCGAGCGGTCGGCGACCCGGACAGCGGTCATTCGTCCGCCAGGACCTCCCGCATCACGGCCTCGGCGCTGGTCTGGTCGGAGTCGTAGTCGCCGGCCGCGACGGCCACCACCAGCCGCCTCTCCGGCGCCACGAGGACCCGCTGGCCGCCGTTGCCGATGGCCGTCACCCACTGCCCTGGGCTCACGTACCACTGGTAGCCGTACTCGAAGCCCTCCGCGATCCGGACCCGGGGCCGCAGCATCTCGGCGATCCACGGCCCCGGCACCAGCCCACGCCCGCCGTCGAGCACCAGCGACCCCAGCTCCGCCAGGTCGCGCGGGCGCAGCCGCAGCCCGGCGGCGGCCATCGCGACGCCGCGGTTCGCCGTCCACTCGAACGGCATGCCGAGCGGTCCGAAGAGCCGCTCGCGCGCGAACTCCTCCAGCGGCACGCCCGCGCCGTCGGCGATGAGCCTGCCGAGCAGGGCCGCCGCGCCGCCGCAGTACCGCCACCGCTTCCCCGGCTCCTCCACCAGGGGACGCTCCAGGATGTACCGGTAGCGGTCCGGCGCCGCCTCCATGGCCAGCTCGCTGTTGGCGGTGCTGGTGTAGGGGACGTCCTCGTTCCAGTCCAGGCCGAGGGTCATGGTGAGCGCGTGCTCGACGGTCAGGTGCTCCTTGCCCTCGGCCAGGTCGGCGTACGCGGGGAAGGCCGGCAGCAGCGGCTCGCCGGGCGCGGGCACGAGGCCGTCACCGAGGGCGGCGCCGTACAGCAGGGCGACGACGCTCTTGGTCACGGAGCGTACGTCGTGGATGACGTCCGGCCCGAACGTCACGTGCCCCAGCGGGACGTTCAGCCGGAAGTCCTCGCCCGCGCCGTACCGCTCCAGCTCCACCCGCCCGTCCCGGACCACGACGAGCCCGTGCAGGCGCGGCGCCCCGCCCGCCGCCAGCAGTGCGTCGATCCGCCCCGCGATGTTCATCCCGTTCCTCCTCCATCGAATGGGACAGACCTATCGCCTCACACAATGTCAGCCGCAAACCGTTTTTACGCCGTCGAGTCGGATTTGTTGGAATGATTGGCAGGAATGCCCGGCAGATCCGCGAAACTGCGCTCATACTGGAGGCAGCTGGCCCCCTACAGGAGCATTCATGCGGAAGACACCCCCTCGCATGACGCCGGAGGAGGAGCTGCCGGCAGGCCAGTTCCTCCAACTCGCCGCAGTCGACTTCACCGGCATCTATGCCGTGCACCTCGCCGCCAAGGACGAGCGGCTGAAGATGACCAGGCTCGGGATGAGCCTGCTCTCCGGCCCGTTCCTGGCGACCATCGCCCTCACCAGCGCCAAGGTGGTGGACCCGCGGAGCCTGACCTCCTGGACCACCGTGCCGTGGTACCTGTTCGCGCTGGTGACCGCGTTCGGCCTGCTCAGCGTGCTGCCGTTCCTGCGGCTGATCGAGGCGGTGAACGCGCACGCCCGCACGGCCCGGGCGATCAACAACTTCCGGCTCCTCTACGCGACCCGGCTCAAGGACGAGCTGGCCTGGTCGCCGAACCTGCCGGTGGACCCGCGCTTCCCCGAGACGTTCGCGCCGCTCGCCTGGCCCGGGATCAACGTCATGATGCTGGCCGTCGCCGACAGCTTCTACCTCGTGGTCGGCGTCACCGGACTCAGCGGCCAGACGCCCGACCCGATCCTGCTCACCATCGGCGTCGCACTGGTGGCGCTGGTCCACTACTCGATCTACTACGTGCGCTGCAACGTCACGCGGCGGCGCCGGCTGCCCAACAACCCGTACCAGTTCCCGAACGTGGAGACCTGAATGCCCGGCCCTGCGATGTGGGCGTCATGTGGGGAGGCGTGGATCTGGCTGATGCGCCATGTCTGGACGGAGGGCGCGCTCGGCGACGACGACCGCGGCCCCGTCATGGAGGGGCCGCCCGTGCTCTTCGAGATCGCCCAGGTGCGGCGGGACGACCCGGTGCTGGAGAGGTACGGCGACGCGGACCGGCTCGCGCTCTACTGCCGCAAGTTCACCCAGGACACGATCGTGCCCCCGTTCAAGTACAGCTACGGGGCCCGGATCAGGGGCCAGCTCGCGTGGGCCGTGGACCTGCTGCGCACCAAGCCGTACAGCAAGAGCGCCTGGATCTCGCTGACCGCGCCGGGCGAGCCGTACGACTCGGTGCCGTGCCTGAGCGGGCTGGCCTTCCGGATCCGGGACGGCGGGCTGGTGATGACGGCGGCCTTCCGGTCGCAGAACGCGTTCACCAGCTACCTGAACTACGTGCCGCTGTCGGAGGTCCAGGCCGGGGTCGCGCGGACCCTCGGCCTGGACTGCGGCCCGATGCGGGTGTTCGTGGACGTGCCCCACCTCTACCTGGCCGACAGCACGCACGTGCTGCGCGTCATGCGGCCGTGTCTACCGAAGCTGCTGTGAGCGGCGCGGCGATCTCCTCCAGGCCCTTCTGCTCGGCCTTGACCCCGA
The DNA here is from genome assembly GCF_024172185.1 of Nonomuraea roseoviolacea subsp. carminata. GTDB lineage: Bacteria > Actinomycetota > Actinomycetes > Streptosporangiales > Streptosporangiaceae > Nonomuraea > Nonomuraea roseoviolacea. The sequence goes on along the minus strand of NZ_JAMZEC010000001.1, from coordinate 3,822,871 downwards.
GGAACAGCTCGACGATCCCGGCGGCGATCATGATGACGGCGCCGATCGTGAACGCCAGCGCCGTGTCGCCCGGCACGCCGGTCTCCACCAGCTTGGCGAAGACGAGCGGACCGGCGATGCCGCCCGCCGCGGTGCCGATCGCGAAGAAGAACGCGATCGCCATCGCCCTGGTCTCCATGGGGAAGATCTCGCTGACCGTCAGGTAGGCCGAGCTGGCGCCGGCCGAGGCGACGAACAGCACCGCGCACCAGCAGGCGGTCAACGTGACGGCGTTGAGCATGCCCTGGTCGAACAGCCAGGCCGTGCCGAGCAGCAGCACTCCGGAGCCGATGTAGGTGGCCGAGATCATCGGCACCCGGCCGACCGTGTCGAACAGCCGCCCGAGCAGCAGCGGACCGAGGAAGTTGCCGATCGCGATCACGGCGAAGTAGTAGCCGGTGTGCGTGTCGATCTTGTAGAACGTGGACAGGATCTGGGCGTACCCGAAGGTGATGGCGTTGTAGAGGAACGCCTGCCCGATGAACAGCGACAGCCCGAGGATCGTGCGCTTGGGGTAGCGCGCCACCATCGTGTGCGCGATCTGCACGAAGCCGATCGACTTGCGCTGGTGGATGGTGACGGAGCCCTTGGGCTCCGGCAGGTCGCCGCCCACGTGCTCCTCGATCTCGCCGACGAGCTGCTCGGCCTCCTCGCCGCGGCCGTGGATGAACAGCCAGCGCGGGCTCTCGGGCACGTGCCGCCGGACGAGCAGGATGGCCACGCCGAGCACCACGCCGAGGCCGAAGGCGATGCGCCAGCCGATGTTGACCGGCAGGTCGTTGAGCAGCGGCACGGTCAGCAGCGCGCCGCCCGCCGCGCCGAGCCAGTAGCTGCCGTTGATCATGATGTCGATGCGGCCGCGGTGGCGGCTCGGGATCAGCTCGTCGATGGCCGAGTTGATGGCCGCGTACTCACCGCCGATGCCGAACCCGGTCATGAACCTGAACAGGAAGAACCACCACGCGTCGAAGGAGAGGGCCGTCATCAGCGTGGCCACCAGGTAGACGACCAGGGTGACGAGGAACAGCTTCTTGCGGCCGAACCGGTCGGTCAGCCAGCCGAAGAACAACGCGCCCAGGCAGGCCCCGGCCACGTACAGGGCCGCCGCCGTCCCGGCGACCTGCGCCTGGGTGATGTCGATACCGCTGCCCGGCTTGGCGAGCTGGGCCGACAGGTTTCCCACGATGGTGACTTCGAGGCCGTCGAGGATCCAGACGGTGCCCAGTCCGATGACGATCATCCAGTGCCAGCGTGACCACGGCAGCCGGTCCAGCCGTGCGGGCACCTTGGTGGTGATTGTGCCGGTATCCACGTCCTTCATGAAGGAAACGTGGTACCCACCAGGGCGATCGCAAACGTCGGTTCACCCGACGGCTACGGGCTTGCGGGCCTCCAGCATCCACGTCCTGAACCACGGCCCCCCGTACCAGAACCGCCAGCCGAGGTCGCGCCGGCGGATGTCCACGACGCCGAGCTCCCGCAGCGTCTCCTCGTACGCGGGGGTGTGCTGGAAGTCGGCGAGCAGCAGCAGCCCGCCGGGCCGCAGCACGCGGTGCGCCTCCCTGACGGCCCGCGCGCGCCCCTCGGCGTCCGGGATGTTGTGGACGGCCAGGCTCGACACGATCACGTCGAACGAGGCGTCGGCGAAGGACAGCTCCCGCATGTCGCCGGTGACCAGGTCCACGCGCACGCCCTCGGCCTCGGCGTTGGCCCGGGTGACGCTCTCGTCGTTGCCCGACTGGTCGCGCGAGCGCCAGAGGTCGAGGCCGGTGGCCCGGCCGTCCGGCAGCCGCTCGGCGGCCAGCAGCAGCACCGCGCCGCGCCCGCAGCCGAGGTCGAGCAGCCGCTCGTCGCCCTTGAGCCGGTCCAGCTCCTCGGCCCACACGGCGAACTTGCCGCGCCGGGTCGTGTAGAGGTAGCTCGCCGCGCTGGCGGAGGTGTAGATGCCGCCCAGCAGGAAGGCGACCCCGGCCACCGGGATGCCCTGCAGGAAGGACGTCACCGAGAGGACCAGCACCACGACGGCTCCGGACACGAGGCCCGCCAGGGCCAGTGGAGCGTCGAATCCGTAGCGTCCACGTCTCATACTCACGTTATATCTCGACCTCGCGTTATATCGCAATCTTGGTTTGACCGGGAATTGACACGACACTTCCCCTGACCTGCCCTCATTCGACGACAAACCGTCTCTAACGTGGAAGACAGCTGCGCAAATGGGGGGTTGACCAGGGATGACGACCGGAGACCGCAGTTTCGGCACCGGTGCGGCGATCGCGCTGACTCTGGGATCGGCGTTCCTGTGGGGAGTGGCCCACGTGGCCACCGACCGCCGCAAGACCGGCTTCGCGCTCATGGTGACGCACGTGCTGCTGCTCGCCGTGGTCATCACCGCGGTGACGGCCTTCGGCACCCGGGTCCTGGCACTGGCCGTGCAGCCCTTCTGGCTCACCGCCATGTCCGTCGCGCTGGCCGTGATCGCACTGGCCTGGTCCGCGGTCATCGTCAGGTCGTTCGTCCTGGTACGGCCCCAACCGGCCGACACCGCGGGCCGCGCCCTCACCGCGGCCTTCGCCGCCGGGCTGTGCGCGCTCGTCCTGGCACCCACCGCGTACGCGGCCCGCCTGGCCTACCTGTCGCACGACGTGGTCGACTCGATCTTCACCGCCGAGATGACCCCGATCGTCGCCGACGACCCGTGGAACGGCGCGACGCGGATCAACTTCCTGCTCATCGGCGCGGACTCCGCACCCGGCCGGCCCGGGGTCCGCACCGACAGCGTGACCGTGGCCAGCGTCGACACCGCGACCGGCGACACCACGCTGTTCGGGCTGCCGCGCAACCTGGAGCAGGTCCAGCTACCGCGCGGCCCGGCCCGCCAGCGCTTCCCGAACGGCTTCTCCGGGGACGGCCCCGACACACCCGGGCTGCTCAACGAGATCTTCCAGTACGCCGAGGACTACCCGGAGATGGTGCCCGGCGTGCGCCACGGCCAGCGCGGCCCCGCCCTGCTCAAGCAGACCGTGAGCGACATCCTCGGCATCCCGGTGAAGTACTACGCGATGGTCGACATGAAGGGCTTCGCGCAGATCATCGACGCCATGGGCGGGGTGAAGGTCACCATCAAGCAGCCCATCGTGTACGGCAAGTACCGCGAGGGGCACCTGGCCGCCGGCACCCGCAAGCTCTCCGGCCAGGAGGCGCTGTGGTTCGGCCGCTCCCGCACCGACAGCGACGACTACGTGCGCATGGGCCGCCAGAAGTGCCTGCTGTACGCCGTGGCCAAGCAGGCCGACCCGGTGACCGTGCTCAACAGCTTCGAGAAGCTGGCCGCGGCCACCAAGCGGGCGATCTCCACCGACATCCCGAAGAACCTGCTGCCGCCGCTCATCGAGCTGTCGGACAAGGTGAAGGACGCCCGGATCCGGAGCCTCAGCTTCGTGCCGCCGCTGATCAACACGGCCTCGCCCGACTGGGGCCTCATCCGGGCCAAGGTCACCAAGGCGCTGGCCGAGCGGCCCGCCGTGCGCGTCCCGGGCCATCCCAAGGCCCCCGCGTCCGCCCAGGGCTACGACCGGCCGATCTCGCTGGACGCGGCCTGCCACTGAGCCTCCGCTCCAGGCGCCCCTCGGGTCTCGACCCGAGGGGCGTCCGCGTTTTCGCCCTCGCGACCGTGATCGGTGTGCCATCATGGGAGCCACACGAAAACGACAACGGTTTTCATCATCATCTTCTGGAGCTATCGTGAGGGTGGCCTTCGTCGGCAAGGGCGGCAGCGGCAAGACCACGATGTCGGCCCTGTTCGCCAGGCACGTGGCGAGCCAGGGCGGTCCGGTGGTCGCCGTGGACGCCGACATCAACCAGCACCTGGCGCTCGTCCTGGGCGCGGACGAGAGCCCTGAGCCGCTCGGCGACCGTCTCACCGAGATCAAGGACTTCCTGCGCGGCGACAACCCGCGCATCCCCTCGGCCGAGGCCATGGTCAAGACGACCCCGCCGGGGCGCGGTTCGCGGCTGCTGAGCTTCGACGACCTCGCCGCCTCGCCGTACGCGGTGACCACGCCCGGCGGCGTCAGGCTGCTGGCCACCGGCCCGTTCGGCGAGGACGACCTCGGCGTCGCCTGCTACCACTCCAAGGTGGGCGCGGTCGAGCTGCTGCTCAACCATCTGGTCGACGGGCCCGGCGAGTACGTCGTGGTGGACATGACCGCCGGGGCCGACTCGTTCGCCTCGGGGCTGTTCACCCGGTTCGACCTGACGGTCCTGGTGGCCGAGCCGACCCGGCAGGGCGTCGGCGTCTACCGTCAGTACGCCGAGCACGCCGCCGGGTTCGGCGTGCGGGTCGCGGTCGTCGGCAACAAGGTCCACGGCCCCTCCGACGTCGACTTCCTGCGCGCCGAGGTGGGCGCCGACCTGGTGGCCTGGATGGAGCACTCGGCGGCCGTCCGCGCCATGGAGCAGGGCCGGCCGCTGGCCCTCGCCGACCTGGAGCCGGCCAACTCCGACACGCTGGCCGTGCTGCTCAAGCACCTCGACGCGCAGGAGAAGGACTGGGCCAGGTTCGGCCGCCAGGCCGAGGAGTTCCACCTGCGCAACGCCCGGGCCTGGGCGAACGCGCGCACCGGCAGCGATCTGTCCCTGCAGATCGACCCCGGGTTCACCTACGGCCCGCCGGTGACCACACGAGTGTCCCCCTCCAGCCATCTGGAGCACCACGCCGACCGCTCGTAGCGTCGGTTCGATCCCCTTCGAGAGGAGACAGCATGTCGCTGACCGTTCCGAACGACCTGCTCGACCAGGCCAGGACCGGAGAGGTCGAGGACGCGGCGTTCGTCGCCTGCGTGCGCGACTCCCTGCCCTACGCGTGGTCGGTGATCAGCGAGCTGGTCCAGCAGCGGGCGCGCGACGGAGCCGAGTTCGCCGACAACCAGGTGCCGCCGCCGTCGGAGGAGGCGCGCGGCCAGCTCCTGCGCTGCCTGGCGAGCGACGCCATGCGCGGCGCGCTGGAGCGTCACTTCGGCGTCCGGCTGGCGTTCCAGAACTGCCACCGGGTCGCGGTCTTCGACCCGGCGGCCACCGAGGCGCTGAGCGCGTTCGTCACGCCCCGCGCGCAGATCCTCAACCAGAAGCCCGAGCTGGTCGACTGCTGACCGCTTGAGCCCGGGGGTGGCGGGCCGCACGGCCCGCCACCCCGCCCAAGGCTAGAGTGCGGCGGCCCGCACGCGGGGCAGCACCTCGGCGCCGAGCCGGCGGACGTTGTCCACGGCGCGGCGGTGGTCGCCGATCCCCTCGACCATGAGGACGATCCGCCGCACGCCCGTGGCCTCGGCCGTGGCGAGGATCGCCTCCACGCACCGCTCCGCCGACCCGACGGGATGCACGCGGGTCAGGAAGTCGACGTAGGCGGGCACGTCCCGCGCGGGCCGCCGCCGCCCGTCCACCGGCACGTAGCCGGCCAGACCGGGCTCCAGCCAGCGCGGCATCGCCTCCTTGAGCTCCCGGACCGCCTGCCGCGTCGAGTCGGCCACATGCCCCACGGCCGCCGCCACGTGCCCGTCCCTTTCAGGGCACAGGGTTTCAGGGCACAGCCCGTCGTAGGCCGCCACGGCCGCCGCCTTCTCGCGGTCGTCCACGTGCATCCCGAGCAGCATCGGCAGCCCCCGCCGGGCCGCCAGCTCCAGCGTCGCCTCCGACGTGCAGGCCACCACGGGCCGCAGCGTGGCCGCGGGCACCAGGTCCACCTCCCGGAACCGGAAGAACTCCCCCTCGGCCGACACCCGCCCGCCCGACAGCGCCCGCACGAGCACGTCCAGCGACTCGCCGAACCCCCGCTCGAACCGCTCCAGCCGGTCCCGAACACCTCCAGGTCCACCCACGGCCCGCGGGCACACCCCGTAGGTCTTGACCTCCTCCCACGGATGAATCCAGGGGGTTCCGGCCCTCGCAAGCCGGATCTTCCTGCTTCACCGGCGACTGCCCACGCACACCCGAAGGCGCGCGACCGGTCTTACATGGCCTCCACAGGCTTCACATCCCGCCGGCCCGGCGGTAGGCCCGGATGCACCGGCTTGATTAGCGCCAGCCCATCCGAACACCTGAACCATACCAAGGAGAAGGTCGGCGCGAGGCGGAACAGGAAAGGTCTCTGCACCGCTCGGAATTCGACGGCCCTCCCACGCTCCGGTCTCCCCTCAGAGCCGAAGCCAGAGGTCTCCACAGGAGTTACCCATGACGTGGTGCTCGGCGACCCAGAAGCCGAAGCTAACCGAACAGGCTGACCTGGTCCTCGCTCACCGCCGGATCGCGGTGCCGCTTGAGGTGGCGCCACCGCGGCAGGTCGTCGAGGTAGCTCCACGACATGCGGTGGTGCTCGGTGGGACCGAGCCGCGCCAGCGCCTCCTGGTGGACGGGCGAGGGATATCCGGCGTTGTCGGCGAAGCCGTAGGCGTCGCAGCCCAGCGTCGCCATGTACGCGTCGCGCCGCACCTTGGCCAGCACGGACGCGGCGGCCACCGAGACGCTGGCCGCGTCGCCCCTGACCTCCAGGCGCACCGGCCAGGGCGCGCCGATGTAGTCGTGGGAGCCGTCGAGGATGACCGCGCCCGGCCGTACGGGGAGGGCGTCGAGGGCGCGGCGGGCGGCCCGGCGCAGCGCCTCGGTCATGCCGACCGCGTCGATCTCCTCGTGCGTGGCCTCGCCGAAGGCGATGCCGGCGGCCCACGCGCGGACCTCGCCGGCGAGCGCCTCGCGGCGGGCCGGGGTGAGCTGCTTGGAGTCGGTCAGCCCGGCGGGCGGCTCGGACAGGTCGGTGACGACCGCGCAGACGGTCACGGGCCCCGCCCAGGCGCCGCGGCCGACCTCGTCCACGCCGGCCACCGTGCTCACGCTGGGCTGGGAGAGCAGGAGGTGCTCGATGTCGTACGTCGGCGCCATAGCCGCACACGTTATCGCGCGCGGGACCGTACGACAGCGGGAAAACCCGTACGACAGGGGAAAGCGGCCACCGGCCCGGGAGCGGGCCGGTCAGCCACGGGCGGCGGGCCGGTCAGCCACCGCGAGACCGGTGAGCGAGGCCGGTCAGCGGCCGGGAGGGCCGAGCGGGTCGAGGTCGGTCAGCGGCCGGGAGGGCCGAGCGGGTCGAGGTCGGTCAGCGGCCGGGAGGGCCGAGCGGGTCGAGGTCGGCGGCGAGGTAGCGCGCCGCCACGTGGACGGCCCGCAGCGTCACCGACACCGACGGCCGGTGGACGCTGGACCCCCGCGCGACCGCGTGGACCTCGCGCCCCACCGGGTTGCCGGGGAACTGCCGCACCGCCACCCCGCGCACCCCCGCCGCCAGCGCGAGCGCCGGCACGGCGGCGATGCCGAGCCCCTTGGCCACCAGCGACAGGATCGTCCCCAGCCCCTCGAACTCCCAGGGCGTCGGCCGCGTGCCGCCCACGTCGAAGAACAGCCGGTCCACGGCCAGCCGCGACGGCTCGCCGTCCGGGGTGGCCATCCACGGCTCGTCGCGCAGCTCGCGCAGGTCGATCGGCACGCCGGGGTCGGCCAGCCGGTGCTTGCGCGGCACCACCAGCACGAGGGGGTCGCTCAGCAGCGGGAAGACGCGCAGGTGCTCGCTGTCCCGGACCCGGCCGTACCAGTCGTCGACCAGCGCGATGTCCACCTCGCCCGACTGCACCTCGCGCAGGCCCCGTCCCGACCTGCTCTGCCGCAGCCGCAGCGTCAGCTCGGTGTGGCGGCGCAGCGAGCGGGCGAGCGCCGGCGCGAACGCCACGGCCGCCGTCGGGAAGGCCGTCATCACGACGCGTCCCGAGGGCGTGCCCGCGTGCGCCGACAGGTCCGACTCGGCCTCCTCGACCATGGCGAGGATGCGCTCGGCGTGCGCGACGAGCCGGCGGCCGGCGTCGGTGAGCTCGGCGCTGCGCGCGGTGCGGTCGAGCAGGGCCGTGCCGGTCTCCCGCTCCAGCGCGACGAGCTGCTGCGACACCGCCGAGGGGCTGTAGCCGAGCGCCGCGGCGGTGGCGGCGATGCTGCCCCGTCGCGCGAACTCGCAGATCAGTGTCAACCGCCGCAGATCGAGCATCGGTCTTCCTTACGCCTACCCACGAAAAGCCTCGCTTGTTCTGATGCAATACTGCAAGCAGGCTGGGAACGTGACAAACATGAGCATTACCCTCTCTGCCACTCTTGCCGCCAACGAGGACATCGAGCGAAGACGACGCGCCGGGGAGCGCGTGCTGCACCTGGCCTTCGGCGAGGCAGGGCTGCCCGTCCACCCGGCGCTGCGCGACAGGCTGGTGGCCGCGTCCGGCCGCAACGGTTACGGCCCCGTCGCGGGCGCCCCCGAGCTGCGCGCCGCCGCCGCGGGCTACTGGAGCCGGCGCGGGCTTCCCACCGACCCCGGCCTGGTCGTCTGCGGACCGGGCAGCAAGCCCCTCCTGTACGGCCTGCTCCTCGCGATCGGCGGCGACATCGTGCTGCCGAGACCGAGCTGGGTCAGTTACGCCGCGCAGGCCGACCTGGTCGGCTCCCGCCCCCTCCTCGTGCCCCCGCCCCCCGGCGAGGGCGGCGTGCCCGATCCCGACGGGGTCGCCGAGGCGGTGCGCCGGGCCCGCGCCCAGGGCCGCGCCGTCCATTCGCTGCTCGTCACGCTGCCGGACAACCCGACCGGCCGCCTCGCCACCCCCGAGACCATCGGCCGCCTGGTGGACGTGGCCCGCGAGCTGGACCTCCTGATCATCTCCGACGAGATCTACCGCGACCTGCTGCACGAGCCCGCCCCCGCCTACGTCTCGCCCGCCGACCTGGCGCCCGAGCGCACCGTCATCACCACCGGGCTGAGCAAGAGCCTCGCCCTGGGCGGCTGGCGGATCGGCGTGGCCCGGCTGCCCGAGGGCGCGCACGACCTGCGCGCGCGGGTGCTCGCCGTGGCCAGCGAGATCTGGTCGGCGCCGGCCGCGCCGGTGCAGCAGGCGGCCGCGTACGCCTTCTCCGAGCCGCCGGAGCTGGCCGAGCGCGTGGCGCTCAGCCGCCGCCTGCACGGCGCGGTCGCGCGCGCGGTGCACGCCCGCTTCGCCGCGATCGGCGCCCGCATGCCCGACCCGCAGGGCGGCTTCTACCTCTACCCGGACCTCGGCCACCTCGGTCTCGGCGGCTCCGCCGCGGTCACCCGGCGGCTGCTGGAGGACCACGGCATCGGCGTCCTGCCCGGTCACGCGTTCGGCGACGACCCCGGCGCCGCCCGCGTGCGGGTCGCCGTCAGCCTCCTGTACGGCGAGACGGCCGAGCAGCGGCTGGCCGCCCTGGACGCCTCGAACCCGGTCACGCTGCCGTGGATCTCGGCCGCGCTGGACCAGTTGTCGGACGGTCTCGCGGGCCTCGCCGAGGCCCGGCCGGGGGCGGCGCGTGAACGGCGTCCGGCGCTCGTGCCGACCGCATGTCACGGTTAGGCGAAATCTTCGCCCAGAGGGCCTGCCCGAAACCCCGAATCAACCCTCTGACCTGGGCAAACACCACATGATCCGAAACCCGCGAAACAAGCGCCGAAGAAGGTGGCCGTTGCCTGGTCACAACGGGCCCGGTCAGCCCTCATCATGTGCTCATGCCCGCTCTTGTCACCCTGTCCGGGCGCCTCGTGCGCCTGGAACCTCTCAGCCCCGCGGCGATCGACGATCTCGTCGCCGCGGCGAGTGAAGACCGCTCCACGTATGCCTTCACTCGCGTCCCGAACGGCCGGGACGAGATGGTCTCCTATGTGGAGGCCGCGCTGGCTGAGCAGGCGGGGGGCCGCACGATGCCCTTCGCCATCCGGTGGCTGCACACCGATCGCCTGATCGGTGCCACCCGTCTCATGAACCTGGAGTACTGGCAGGGCCCCATGCCCTGGCCTCCGGGGACACTGGGCGCGGTGGGCGAGATCCCGTCCGTGGCGGACATCGGCTACACGTGGCTGGGCGCATCCGCCCAGGGCACGGGTGCCAACCGGGAGAGCAAGTTCCTGCTGCTCTCCCACGCCTTCGAGAACTGGAACGTCCACCGCATCACGCTCAAGGCTGATGTACGCAACGCCAAATCCCGGGCCGCCATCGAGGCCCTCGGCGCACACTTCGACGGGGTGCGGCGAGCGGAAAGCCGAGGCGCCGACGACACGGTCCGAGATACGGCGTTCTATTCCATCCTGAACTCCGAGTGGCCGGCCGTCCGTGAGCGGCTGGCGCGAAGACTCGGGCTGGTGGAGGCCGCCTAGCAACCCATGTCCGCCCATGGCCCCGCCCGCCTGATCAGGGCGGGGCCGGTATTCCAGACCCGGGAGGCATGACCGCCCCCGCGTCCTGTTCTCGGGGTCATGCCTCACTGACCCTCAGCATCCGCTCCGTCGCTCAACGCCCGATCAACACCGAATCAATGGCCGTACCCGAAACGCCCGGCGTATTCCCCGCGGGGTAACGTAATCCCCGCATGCGAGAAACGCCCTCGCCATCTCTTCCGCGGAGGATCCCCGCGGACGGCAAGATTTACGGCGGAGGGGCATGCCTATGTGTTAGGCAAGGTTCGCTCTATGATTTGGTAACAAATCGTTCCATTGCCCTGGAGACATACGGCATGGCTGGTCAGAGCGTCGAAGGCGGCCTTCGGTTCGCCGTGCTCGGTCCCGTGCGCGCGTGGCGTGATGGCGACGAACTCGATCTGGGCACTCCGTTGCAGCGTTCCATTCTCGGGATGCTGCTGCTGCGCGAGGGCCGCGCCGTGACGCCGACCGAGATGATCGACGCCGTCTGGGGGGGACGACTCGCCCCCGAGGGCCCTCGGCGCCCTGCGCACGTACGTCTCCCGGCTGCGCACGGTCCTCGAACCCGACCGGCCCGCCCGTTCCCGTCCCGAGATCCTCACCTCCGTGGGGCGCGGCTACGCGCTGCGCCTGCCCGACGGGGCGCTCGACCTGGTCCGCTTCGAACGCGGCATCCACGAGGCAGAGGCGGCCCGCAAGGCCGGCCGGCCCGCCGCCGCGGCCGAGGCGCTGCGCTCCGCCGTCGCCCTGTTCGAGGGCGAGCCGCTGGCCGGAGCCGTCGGCCCCTACGCCGAGCACCAGCGCGACCGTCTCGTCGAGTGCCGGCTCAGCGCCGTCGAGACGCTCATGGACGTGGACCTGGAGCTGGGCCGCCACGCCGACGTGGTCTCCGAGCTGATCGCGCTGACCGCCGAGCACCCGCTGCGCGAGCGGCTGCGCGCCCAGCTCATGCTGGCCCTGTACCGGTGCGGCCGGCAGGGCGACGCGCTGGCCGTCTTCACCGAGACGCGCCAGGCGCTGATCGACGAGCTGGGCATCGAGCCCGGCCCCGACCTGTCCTCCCTGCACCAGCGGATCCTGGCCGCCGACCCGGGCCTCGCCGCCGCGCCCGTCGCCGCCGCGCCCGCCACCGCCGGCGAGGCCGGCGAGGAGCCGGAGCCGGCCGAGGAGGAGCAGATCCCCGAGCTGCCCCGCCCCGCCCAGCTCCCGGCCGCGGTGAGCGACTTCACCGGCCGCAAGGAGATCGCCGGGCGGCTGCGCACGCTGCTGTCGTCGCCGTCGGCGGCCGAGGGCGTGCCGGTGGCGGTGATCTGCGGCATCGGCGGCGTCGGCAAGACCACGCTGGCCGTCCACGTGGCCCACGCCGCCGACGACCTCTTCCCCGACGGCCAGCTCTACGCCGACCTGCGCGGCTACACCGGCGAGGCGACCGCGCCCGAGTCCGCCCTGGGCGCGTTCCTGCGCGCCCTCGGCATCCCGCCCGACGTGATCCCCGAGGTGCCGGCCGAGCGCTCGGCGCTGTTCCGCTCGCTGCTGGCCGAGCGGCGCATCCTCGTCCTGCTCGACAACGCCCGCGACGCCGCGCAGGTCATCCCGCTGCTGCCCGGCTCGCCCGGCTGCGCCGCCATCGTCACGAGCCGGGTCAAGCTGGCCGACCTGCCCTCGGCCCGGCTGTTCGACCTCGACGTGATGGAGCCCGACGAGGCGCTGTCGCTGTTCTCCTCCGTGGCCGGGCCGGAGCGCGTCGCCGCCGAGCACGGGGCCGCCATGGACGTGGTGGCCGCCTGCGGGTTCCTCCCGCTGGCCGTGCGCATCGTGGCCGCCCGGATGGCCGCGCGGCCGTCCTGGACGGTGGCCTCGCTCGTGCCGCGGCTGGCCGACGAGCAGCGCCGCCTCGACGAGCTGCGCGTCGGCAACCTCGCCGTGGAGGCCACCTTCGCCCTCGGCTACGGCCAGCTCGACGCGGCCCAGCAGCGCGCGTTCCGGCTGCTGTCGCTGCCCAACGGCCCGGACATCTCGGCCGGGGCCGCCGCCGCGGTGCTGGAGCTGAGCGCGTTCGAGGCCGAGGACCTGCTGGAGTCGCTGGTCGACGCCAGCCTGCTGGAGGCGCCCGCGCCCGGCCGCTACCGCTTCCACGACCTGCTCAAGCTGTTCGCCCGGCGCATCCTGCACAAGACCGAGACGCAGCAGGCCAAGACGCTCGCGCTGCGCCGGCTGCTCGGCTTCTACCTGGCCTCCGCGCAGTCGGCGCACCGGCTGGCCTACGAGGGCAGCCTGATCGCCGACAACCTCGCGGTGGTCGGCACGGGCCGGGTGTTCGGCGCCGCCGACGAGGCCGTGGCGTGGCTGATCGCCGAGGGCGACTCGCTGTTCGCCGCGATCAACCAGGCCGCCACCGACTCGCTCACGGCCGAGGAGCTGCTCCCGGCGGCCGACATGCTGGTGGCCATGGAGCCGCTGATGGAGTCCGGCACCCACACCCGCGAGTTCGACCACGGCACGCGGGCGGTGCTGGCCGCGGCGCTGCGCCTCGGCGCCGCCGGGAGCGAGCTGCGCGCCCGCTACGTGCTCGGACGGGTGCTGTTCGCCGGCAACCGGCTGACGGAGGCCGAGGAGCAGTTCAGGGTCGTCCACGAGCTGTCCGTGGCGCGCGGCGAGAAGATCGTCACCGGCGAGGTCAAGAACGCCCTCGCCGTGGTCGTCGGCCGGCAGCGGCGCCACGTCGAGGCGCTGTCGTGGTTCGACTCGGCCATGGACTGGTACCGGGAGAACGGCGTGCCCGCCGGCGAGGCGCTGGTGCTCAGCTACTCCGCGCGCGACCACCTCGGCCTCAACCGGCCCGAGGACGCGATCGCCGCCGCCGAGAAGGGCCTGGCCATCTTCACCGAGATCGGCAGCGGCGCCGGCACCGCCCGCGCCCGCTACCACCTCGGCATCGTGCTGTCCCGCGTCGGCCGCCTCACCGAGGCCGTCCACCACCACGCCGAGTGCCTGGCGTTCTTCCGGGCCAGCAAGCAGCGCGTGTGGGAGCAGCGGGTGTGCTCGCGGCTGGCGGAGACGTTCATCGCGGCCAGGCGCTACCCGGAGGCGGTCCGCCACGCGGAGCAGGCGCTGGTCGTGTCGCGGGAGATCGGCCACCCGTACGGCGAGGCGCTGTCGCTGACCGTGCTCGGCAAGGCGCTCAGGGGCCTCGGCAGCACGACGCGCAGCGTCGACTGCCTACGTCAGGCCTTCGACATCTTCTCCAGGCTCGGCGCGCCCGAGGCCGGAGACCTCCGGGCCCTGCTCGACTCCGTCCCGGTCCCCGAGTCCGTTTCCGAGCCCGCTCCCGGGCCCGTCCCAGAGCCCACTCCGGGGCCCGTCGTCGAGCCCTGAGTACAGCGCGTCGTCCAGTCGTGTCATCCACACATGGTTGATCAAGGCTGTCCTTAGGGAGTCACCAGACCAGTGGTGCAGCCCGGCCGGTCATCTCGGTCGCCGCGCCTCGCCAGGGGGCCCGGATGTCGGGTCGCTCGGCGCGGCGGCCAGCCGCCTCACATCGACGACCGGCCGGACCCGACGCCGGCCTCGAACCCCCCGGGACCGGCGTCGTGCTCCCGAGCCTCCACCAGCGGGCTCAACATCGGATCAACACCGGATTGCCCCACCGGTCAACGCCGCTGTCACCCTGTTCGCACGGGTTCGTACCGGCGATCGGAGCGGGTTCGCACGGGCGATCGGAGCGGGTGCGTACGGGCGATCGGAGCAGCCTCGTACGGGCGGTCAGAGCAGGAAGTAGCCCTCGGCGATGAGGGGACGCAGCGCGTCGGCCTGGAGCACCTGGCCGTCGCCCACCAGCTCGGCGATCACGTTGAGCAGCGGCCCCAGCGCGAGATCGCCGTCGCACACCCCGGCCAGCGCGGCCTCGACCGTGCCGACCTCCCGGCTGCGGCGCAGGCCGACCGTCTGGCGCAGCACGATCCGCATCGGGTCCTCGGCGCCGGGCAGCCCGATGCGCTCGTCCAGCAGCCCCTCGGCCGTGCGCAGCCGCGCCGCCCCCAGGTCCTCCACGCGGTGGGCCGTCGCGACGGCGTCGAGCACGTCGTCCACGTAGTCGCCCACCGGGAGCGCGACCTGGTGCGTGAGCCGCTCCAGGCGCACCACCGGGTCGAGCGTGCCGGAGTTGCGCATGGAGATCCAGCCGAAGCCGACCGCCTCGACCTTCTGCTCGTCGAACCACGTCAGCCAGCGGTCGTAGTGCTCCGCGTAGCCGGGGGTGCCCTGCTCGGCCGCGTCGCGCAGCCACAGCTCGACGTACTCCGCCGGGTCCTGGACGTCGCGCTCGACCACCCAGGCGTCGCAGCCGGTGCCCGCCAGCCAGCCGCCGACCCGGTCGCGCCAGTCCTCGCCCTCGACGTGCAGCCAGTTGGCCAGGAAGTGGGCCTGGCCGCCGGGGGCCAGGTGGCGGGGCGCCTGCCGGACGAGGTCGCGGCAGAACGCGTCGCCGTCGCCGCCCGTCTCGCGGTAGGTCAGGCGGCCACCGGGTGAGATCACGAACGGCGGGTTGGACACGACCAGGTCGAACAGCTCGTCCTCGACCGGCTCGAACATCGAGCCGGTGCGGGCGTCCACGCCCGTGACGCCCGACAGCTCCCAGCTCAGCCGGGCCAGCTCGACGGCGCGCGGGTTGACGTCCGTGGCGGTGATCTCCTCGGCCCGCCCCGCCAGGTGGAGCACCTGCACGCCGCAGCCCGTGCCGAGGTCGAGGGCGCGCTGGACGGGGCGGCGGCTGACGAGCTGGGCCAGGTTCGCCGAGGCGCCGCCGGCTCCCACCACGTGGCCGGGACGCAGGGCCGGGTCGCCCGGGCGCACCTTGCGGTCGGAGACCACGTAACCGCCGGTCTCCCACGGCTGGAGGTGCACGTCGGCGCGCACCATGCCCCCGCCGCCCCCGTCGGCGCTGACCAGCCCGCACTCGCGCACGACGGCCGGCACCCGCTCGGCCGCGACCGGCACGCCGAGCCACCACAGCCGGATCAGCGTGCCCAGCGGGTCGCCGTCGGCGGTGGCGCGCAGCGCCGGCACCAGTTCCTCACGGGAGAGCGCCGAGGCCGCCACGTCGCCCAGGCGGTCGCGGACGCCGTCGATCGTGTAGCCGGTTTCCAGCAGGTGGTCGCGCAGTCGTGCCAGTTCCACAGAGTCCATCCTTTCATCGCATAGGCCCGCGCATGATCCGATACCTACAGTGACCGTACTGTTACCGAGATACCCAAGCGTTCTGCAAGCGTGGGACAAGCCGGGCGCGATATCTCTTAGGGACCCAGCTCGACCGTTCGAAAGAGGAGCGGCCCCATGCTCATCCCGTGCCTGGCCTGCGAGTCCCGGTTCATGCCCGACGAGTACTTCCGCGCCTGCTCCGACTACAACCGCGGCATGGACCTGGTGTCGTGGACCTGCCCGCGCTGCGGCAACCGCGACGACCTCCGGGTGCTGCCCGGCGAGCTGGGCTTCGGCTATCCGCACCGGGGACGGTTCGACGTGCACGCCCGGGTGCGGGTGCCCGGCCTGCGCAGGCACCGCGGCGACCTGCGGCTGGACATCTGCCTGGACAAGGCGTCGTGGCGGGTGCCCACCCGGGTGCGCCAGGCCGCCTGACCACGGCGGCCGGGAACGCGCGTCTTGGAACGCGCCAGAGCCCGTACGGGCCGCCCGATCAGCTCTCGGCGCGCTGGCGCAGGCTCTGCCAGGCGGCCTCGCCCAGCCCCTTGATCTCCTCGTCGGTGGGCGCGTGGGCGCCGGCGAACCACAGCCGGCACATCTCCTGCGCCGGACCGAGCCACAGGACGTAGCACATGGTCGGGTGGACGGGCCGGAGCAGCCCGGCGTCCATGTGGGGCCGCCACCAGTCGGAGACGCGGCGGAAGAACGCGCGGCGCAGCTCGTGGACCTCGGCGCCGCCCGGCTCGTTCTTGCGCGGCGGCCGCTCGCTGACCAGCAGCCTGGCCCGCTCGGGGTGCTCACCGGCCCAGCGCATGTGGAAGGCGACGACCGCCTCGATGCCCTCGCGGGCCGTCTCGTGGCTCTCCAGCTCGGCGATGAACGCCTCCTGGTAGGTCGCGAGGATCTCGGCGTACAGCACGCCGAAGACGTGTTCCTTGCTGGCGAAGTGGTGGTAGAAGCTGCCGACGCTGACGCCGCTCTCCTCGCGGAGGCTGGCCAGCGTGGTGGCCGAGACCCCGTCCTGGCTGAATCGGCGCAGGGCTCCCTCGATGATCCGGGTGCGCCCGTCGCGTCCGTTCTTGGCACTCTTCACATTGTCAATGGTGAGGCACCAGAACGATATTCCGCAAATACGGACGCCTGGTCGATCATAGCCGTCACCTCGACCGACCCGGAAACCACCTTCATCACCGCGTCCGGCCACTGCCTGCGGATCATCCGCAGCACCCGCCGGTTCTCCCCCAGCACGTCCGCGCCGACCGTGGTCGCGCCGCGCACGGCGGCCCTGAGCAGCAGCGCGTCGATCAGCCGCGGCCCGAGCCCGAGCCCCTGCCACTGGTCGGTCACCACCACCGCGACCTCGACGTCGGCCGCGCCGCCCCGGTAGCTCATGGCGTGGCCGATGATCTCGCCGTCGAGCGTGGCCACCAGGGCGTCGCGCCGCTCGTCCAGCGCGATGAGCGCGCGCACCAGGCTCGCGGCCGGACGGCTGACGCCGGTGAAGAAGCGCAGCGTCTGGGTCTGCAGCGAGAGCCCGCGCAGGAAGCGTCCGATCCGCTCCTCGTCGTCGGGGCGGGCGGGGCGGATCTGAGTTCCCAGCATGGACTCAGCTTCTCTCGCACGCCTGGGTCTGTCAATTGAACTCAGGTATGATAAGAGGCATGATCCTGCCCTTCCGGGTCGACAACTGCTCCATCGAGCGCACCCTGGAGATCGTCGGCGAGAAGTGGACCTTCCTGGTGTTGCGCGAGGCGTTCCGCGGGGTACGCCGCTTCGCCGACCTGCAGGCCGCCACCGGCGCCCCCCGGCAGGTGCTCAGCGCCCGGCTGGCGCGCCTGGTCGAGGAGGGCCTGCTGCGCAAAGAGCCGTACCGCGAGCCCGGTCAGCGCCAGCGCGACGAGTACCGGCTGACCGACAAGGGGCGTGAGCTGTATCCGCTGCTGGTCGCGCTCATGCACTGGGGCGACAGGTACCTCGCCGACGACGACGGGCCTCCGGTGCTGCTGACGCACCGCGACTGCGGCGCGCCGATCGAGGTGCACCTGCGGTGCGCCGAAGGACACGAGGTGCCCGGACCGCGCCAGGTCACGGCGCTCCCCGGCCCGGGCGCCCGCCTCCAGAGCGCCTGAGCGCCCGCTCCGCAGCCTCTGAGACGGCGGCTCAGCACGTGAGACGGCCGCTCAGCAGGCCGAGGGAAGACTAGCGGGCCGAAGGAAGACTCAGCGGGCCGAGGGGAGGGCCCGCAGGCAGCAGCGGAAGTCCAGCACCGTCAGCAGCGCCGCCGCCGACAGCAGCACCGCGACCGCCGACGTCCGCACCAGCAGGTACGTCTCGATCGACTGGTTCAGCAGCAGCCACAGGCTCAGCGTCGCGTTGCCGAGCTGCGCGCACCCCCACACGAGCGACTGCCGCCCGAAGAAGCGCCGCATGACCGGCTCCTCCATCACGTGCGCCGGCAACGGCACCAGGTCCTCCGCCACCCGCCGGGCCAGCGGCCTGCGCACCCGCGCGGTGGCCAGGAAGGCCGCGCTGGCGCAGAACACGCCCAGCGTCGGCTGGAGGAAGAACAGCACCGGGCTGCCCGACAGCAGCGCCAGCACCGCCCGCACGGTCACCATGCCGGCCGCCAGCAGCACACCGCCAGGGACGCTCGTGCGCCGGAGCAGCCGGTAGAGCACGCCTCCGTACACCCACGCCACGGACACCACCACGCCCCCGACGAACCCGGAGACGACCAGGCCCGCGTAGAAGACGGCGACGGGCAGGATCATGCCCTCGAACACCCGCGGCGCGGCGTGACGGAGCAGGACGGCGAGCTTGGGCAGCTCGAACGTGTGTCCCTCGGGGGGCGCGGCAAGCACGGTCATGGGGCTCTGGGAGGGCCTCTCGGAGGACTCGGCGGAAGGGGCGTCGCGGGTCCGGAGGGGACGCCGCGGCACGAATCACGACCGTACGCGATGAACTGCCTTTCGGTAAGGGTTTCGACCAGATTGCGATAAGGTCACGCCCGCGCCACAGCCCATGGTGCACGTTCGACGGCCCGCTCCGGAACCCCGAGGTGAGGCGTGTGAGGAGGCACCGGGGTCGGTGCCTACCCTTGAAGGGTGTACCGGTTCCTGCTGACGCCCCGCTGGATCGCGCTCCACGTCGTCGTGCTGCTCGTGATCCCCGCCTTCGTGTTCCTGGGACGCTGGCAGTTCGGACGGTTCGAGGAGCGCTCGGCCAACAGCCACGACGTCACCGCCAACCTCGCGGCCGCCCCCGTGCCCCTGGAGAGCCTGGCCGGGCAGGGGGTCAAGGAGGCCGACCGCTTCCGCACCGTCACGGCGACCGGCACCTACGACCCCGCCCACGCGCTGGTGGTGCGCAGGCGGCCCCAGGACGGCCGGCCGGGCTTCTACGTGCTCACCCCGCTGAAGCTGGCCGACGGCCGCGCGGTGATCGTCAACCGGGGCTGGGTGAAGGTGGGGGCGACCGCGGACACGCCGCCGGACGTGCCCACGCCGCCCGGTGGTCAGGTAACTGTCACCGGCCGGCTACGTCTCGGCGAGACCGAGGAGTCGAGCGGCATCAAGGAGCGTCCCGGCCTGCCTCCCGGCCAGGTCCTGCTCATCGACCCCGCGTCGATCGGCAAGGGCCTGCCGTACCGGCTGCTGGACGGGTACGTCGAGCTGACGCGGCAGCAGCCCGCCACCGACCCGGCGCCCGCCCCGGTGCCCGAGCCCGACGTGGGCGCCGGTGGGGGCCTCAACTTCGCGTACGGCGTGCAGTGGTGGCTGTTCATCGGCGTGGCCGTCGGCGGCTGGATCCTGCTGATCAGGCGCGAGGTGGCGGACCGGAAGCGCGGCGAGGCCACCGGGTCCGAGGCCGCCGGCTCCGGGGACAGCGCCAAGGACAGCGCGGGCTCCGGCGCGAAGGACGGCCCGGGCGCGGACGGCGGCGGGAGCTCCGGTTCTCCGGCGGATCCGGCGAATCGGAGTGAGTCGATCTCTGGTGGGTAGGAGCCGCGCCGGGGTTCGCATGAGCAGCATCCTCACGAGGCGGACCCCTCACGGCCCGGGATCGCCCGTCATCCCCCTCCCGGCGATCCCGGGTCTCGAACACCGCCCGTGCTCCAGGCGCCCTCCCGCCCCGCGCCGCGCCATCCCCGGCGTCGCCGCGGGAGCCGTGGGAGCCGTGCGGGGCCGCAGTGGATACCCAACGGAGACTTCGCAGCTTGTTCCACGTTATCCCGCCGTCGTACGGTTACCTGCGTGACTACGCCGCTGCTCCCCGACCCTGATCCGAGGCGGCGCGACTATGTGATCATCTCCGCCGACGATCACCTGATCGAGCCCCCCGACCTCTTCGAGGGCCGGCTCGCGGAGAAATATGCCGAGGTCGCGCCCAAGGTCGTGGAGACGGAGGCCGGTCACCAGGTCTGGCGCTACGGCGGCGCCACCTACCCGTGCGCGGGCATGGACGTCGGCGCCGGACTCCCCCGCGAGCAGTGGACCCTCGACCCCATCCGCTTCGAGAACATGCGCCCGGGCTGCCACGACATCGAGGCCCGCATCGAGGACATGGACCTCGCGGGCGTCTGGGCTGCCCTGTGCTTCCCCGGCATGCTGGCGGGGCAGGCGGGCATGCCGTTCGCCAAGACCCGCGACCAGGAGCTCGGCCTCGCCCTCGTGCGGGCGTGGAACGACTGGCACATCGACGTCTGGGCCGGCACCTACCCCGAGCGGATCATCGGCCTGCAACTGCCCTGGCTGCCCGATCCCGACGTGGCCGCCAAGGAGATCCGCGCCAACGCCTCGCGCGGGTTCAAGGCCGTGGTGTTCCCCGAGTTCCCGACGCGGCTGCGGCTGCCGTCGATCCACAGCGGCCACTGGGACCCGTTCTTCGCCGCCTGCGAGGAGACCGGCACGGTCGTCGCCCTGCACACCGGGGCGTCGAGCTGGTCGCCGGTTCCCTCGCCCGACACGCCCATCGAGGCGATCACCACGCTGATCCCGACGAGCGCGATGTTCGCCTGCGCCGACTGGCTGTGGTCCGGGGTGCCGCTGCGCTTCCCGAACCTGCGCATCCTCATCGTCGAGGGCGGCGTGGGCTGGCTGCCGCTGCTCGCCCAGCGCGCCGACTACGCGCTCGACCACCCCGTGGCGGGCGAGGCGCAGTGGGACGGCGGCCTCAAGCCGAGCGAGGTGCTGCGCCGCAACTTCTTCTTCGGCACGCTGAACGACCACTCCCTGTCGGGGGTGCGGCTGGCGGTCGGGCTCGACCACGTGCTCCAGGAGAGCGGCTACCCGCACTCCGACTCGACCTGGCCCGACACGCAGAAGTCCGTCGCGCGCAACCTGGGAGCGCTGCCACCGGCCGACCTCGCCAGGGTCGCCTACGGCAACGCCGCCCGGCTGTTCGGCCATCCGCTGCCCTCACGCGCCTGGCTGCGCATGGAGGAGATCTGACTCCCTAATCCACGGCTGGGGCGTCGACCGCGCCGCGCACGTACGTGCGCTCGTGGTCGACGTACCGGCCGCTCTCGCCGAGCAGCGAGCCCAGCAGCCAGAGGAAGACGCCGAAGTCGTCGACCACGCCGATCATCGGCAGGAAGTCGGGCACGACGTCGATCGGGGAGATCAGGTAGGCCACGCCGAGGCCCATGAGGGCCAGCTTGCCCTTGGTCATGCCCGCGTAGCGGCCATTGACGACCGCGCCGATCAGCCGGGGGATCGCCCGCACCCGCGCCATCAGGCCGGGGGTGCCGGGCTTGGAGACGTCCCGGTACACCTTCCACGCGGCCGCGGCTCGTGCTGCTTTCGCCATCATGCGCCCTCCTCTACCCTGGCCTCTCACGACATAACGCGTTGGCCGGGCCGCGGGTTCCCGCGGGCGCCTCAGGCTCCGGGGGCGAGGTCCCGTACGGCCTGCTCCAGCGGCACCTCGCCGCCGGGGACGGGGACGGGGGCGAGGACGGGAGTGTCCAGGCCGTTGGCGACGTACTCGCGGATGCGGGCCCGGCACGTGGCCGCGTCCCCGTGCACCACGAGCGCGTCGACCACCTCGTCCGGGATCGCCTTGAGCGCCGCCTGCCGGTCGCCCGCCTCCCACGCCTCGCGCATGGGCCGCAGCGCCTCGCCGCGGCCCAGCCACTCGTGGAAGGCCGCGTACACCGGCACGGTCAGGTACGCGGCCAGCAGCCGACGGGCCAGCGCCCGCACCCGGTCCGCGTCCTCGCTCACGCACACGAACAGCCGGGCGATCAGCTCGGTGTCCGGCCCGATCTCCGCGCGCACCCGCCGGACGTCCTCGGGCGAGAGCCAGTTGGTGATGGCGCCGTCCGCCTCCTCGGCCGCCAGGCGCAGCATGCGGGGCCGCAGCGCCGCCAGCACGATCCTGGGCGGCTCCACAGGCGCCTTCTCCAGCCTGAACCCGCCGATCTCGAAGGTCTCGTACCTCTCGGTCACCTTCTCGCCCGCCAGCGCCTTCCTGAGGAAGCGCAGCGTGTCGCGGGTCCGCGCGTACGGCTTGGCGAACGTGCCCGCGTTCCAGCGCTCGACGATCGCGGGCGAGGAGGAGCCGATGCCGAGCACGAACCGGCCGGGCGCCAGGTCGGCCAGCGTGGCGGCGGACATGGCGAGCAGCGCCGGGCCGCGCGTCGAGACGGGCACGATCGCGGTGCCCAGCCGCACCTGGGGCGCCCACTGCGCGGTCAGCGCCAGCGGCACGAAGCCGTCCACGCCGCTCACCTCGGCCGACCAGACGTCGGTGTAGCCGAGCGCGGGCAGCTCCTCCACCAGCGTCCGGGACTCGGCCAGCGAGCGGTCCTGGAAGGGAAGGGTCATGCCCCAGTTCCGGACGGTCCGCTCCGGCGGGGCCTGCCGGGTCATCGCGTACTGGGTCATCGCATCCTGCGTCATCGCGGCCTCCCGCTCGGCGTCGGTACTCCGGCGACCATACCAACCGGACGGTATGCCGTCGCGGGGGCTCACGCCCGCAGTTCGTGGACCGCCGCGATGAAGTCCTTGGTGATCCCGCGCAGCCCCGGCAGGTGCGACAGCCCCACGAGCCGGTCCACCAGCGGCACGGTCACGTCGATCAGCCGGTACGTGCGCTCGCAGCCCGGCGAGGTGTCGTGCACCCAGAACAGCACCATGCCCATCGACAGCAGCCACAGCAGCTCGGGCAGCTCCTCGCGCAGGTCCTCGTTCATGCGGTCGCGCGAGCCCTCGACGACCTGCCGGTAGATGGCGATCGACGCCTCACGGGCCGGCGAGGTCTGCGCGCTGAACGGGCTCAGCGGGTTGGTCGGCTCGGCCGCGTGCTTGAAGAACTTCACCGCGAACTCGTGGTACGGCTCCGACACGCGCACCCACTCGCGCAGCACGCCGCTCAGCCGCGCTGCGAAGGAGGTCTCCGTGTCGAGCAGCCGGCGGCAGGCGGCCTCGTGCTCGGTCTGGGCGCGGTCGTAGTACGCCTGGATCAACGCCTCCTTGCTCTCGAAGTAGTAGTAGGCGTTACCCACCGACACCCCGGCCTCGGCCGCGATGGCGCGCATGGTCGTCGCGTCGAAGCCGCGCTCCCGGAACAGTCGCAATGCCGTCTCGACGATGACCTCTCGGGTGCTCTCCGATCCTCGGTTTCGGGCTTCGGACACGCTCGTCACTTTACGGGTTCGTACCGGGTTAGGTCATGGAGCCGCACGGTGATCGACACCACAGGGCAAAATCCGGGAGTGACGCGGGTTATCCGGTGTGAAGCATGGGATTGATGTTTTCAGGCGGAAGGGCTATTTCCGCGAAAAGGCATCGACATGTGGATACGTGGAAGAGTGCGGCCTCTGCTGGCCGCGTTCCTCGGCATTGAGATCTCCATAATCGCGCTGGCGTCCACCGCCTCGGCCGCTTCCGTGAACACGGACGGCGAACGGCGTGCGACGCCACCAGTGATCATCAGGTCGTACTCCGTCGCCCTCCCGCGACGGGGCTCCGCCAAGCACCGCGCGGCGCGCGTGGCGGACCTTGACCAGGTCCGCGCCCGCAACGCGCCGATGGTGCGGATGTCGCACGACCTCGCCGCCGGCTTCCTGGAGGCGGCGGGGATGCGCTACAAGTCGTCCGGGCACTGCACGGATCGGCGGATCTTCACCTGCACGTCGCTGGACCGGGTGCGCACCGGCACGATCGACCGGATCGTCGACCTCAAGCGCGAGAGCGGCTGCCCGATCACCGTGACGGGCGGCACCGAGGCCGGCCACGCGCCCGGCCGCTACAGCCACGGGGCCGGCTACAAGCTCGACATCTCACACAACCGCTGCATCGACCAGTACATCACCGACCACTACCGGCAGACCCGGACGCGCGGCGACGGCTCGCCCCTGTACCGCTCGGACGCCGGCACGATCTTCGCCGACGAGTCGGACCACTGGGACATCCTGTTCCGCTGACGGCCCGTCCGCGGCACCTTCCCGGCCGCTTCGGCCACCACACTCCGCACGTACGGTGCCGACGACGCACGCCCGCACCCGGAACCGGGGACACACACCCGGAACCGGGACCACGCACGTACACCCGCCGGAACCCGGCACCACGTACGTACGTCCACACACCGGAAAGGGCGCACGCGGACCCACACAGGTCCACGCACGCCCTCACCCGTCGGCCACCGCCTCAGGGCGCTATCCGCTCAGAGCGCTACCGGCTCAGAGCACTACCGGCTCGGAACGCCACCGGCTCGGAGCACTACCGGCTCAGAGCTCGCGCGCGACCAGCTCGGCGATCTCCGCCGCGTTGAGGGCCGCGCCCTTGCGCAGGTTGTCGCCGCACACGAACAGGTCGAGCGTGTTCGGGAAGTCGAACGCCTGCCGGATCCGGCCCACGTAGGTGGGGTCGTTGCCGACCACGTCGAGCGGCGTCGGGTAGACCCCGTTGGCCGGGTCGTCCATGAGCACCACGGTCGGCGCCGCCTCCAGCACCCGGTGGGCGTCGGCGACCGTGACGTCGCGCTCGAAGCGGGCGTGGACGGCCAGCGAGTGCGTGGTCACCACGGGCACCCTGACGCAGGTCGCGGAGACCTTGAGGTCGGGGATGCCGAGGATCTTGCGCGACTCGTTGCGGAGCTTGACCTCCTCGGAGGCCCAGCCGCCGTCCTTGTACGAGCCCGCCCACGGCACCACGTTGAACGCGATGGGCGCCGGGAACGGCGAGTCGTCGGACAGCTTGTTGGCCAGGACCTTGCGCACGTCGCCGGCCGTCTGGCCGACCGAGCGGTCGCCGGCCAGCGCCTCGACCTCGTCGTACAGCCGCGCCGGACCGGCCACGCCGGCGCCCGAGACCGCCTGGTAGGAGGCGACGACGAGCTCCTTGAGGCCGTACACGGCGTGCAGCGCGCCCATGGCGGCCATCATCGACAGCGTGGTGCAGTTGGGCGTGGAGATGATGCCCCGGGGACGCTGACGCGCGTCCTGCGGGTTGACCTCGGGCACGACCAGCGGGACGTCCGGCTCCATGCGGAACGTGCCGGACTTGTCGATCGCGATCGCGCCGCGCGCGGCGGCGACCGGCACCCACTCGGCGGCGACCTCGTCGGGCACGTCGAAGATGGCGATGTCGATGCCGTCGAACACCTCGGGGGCGAGGGCCTGGACGACGACGTCCTCGCCGCGCACCTTCAGCGTCTTGCCCGCCGAGCGCGGGGAGGCGACGAGACGGATCTCGCCCCAGATGTCGTCACGGGTGGACACGATGTCGCGCATGACGGTGCCCACGGCGCCGGTGGCGCCGATCAGGGCGAGGTTGGGCCTGCTCATCGTCCGGTACCTCCATACACCACGGCTTCGACCTGGTCGGCGTCGAGATCGAAGGCGCGGTGGGCGGCCGCCACGGCCGCGTCCACGCCGTCCTGCCCGACGATGACGGAGATGCGGATCTCCGAGGTGGAGATCATCTCGATGTTGACCCCCGCGTCGGCGAGGGCGGCGAAGAACGTCGCGGTGACGCCGGGGTGCGAGCGCATGCCCGCGCCGATCAGCGACACCTTGCCGATCTGGTCGTCGAACAGCAGCGACTCGTAGGCGATGTCACCCTGGATCTTCTTCAGCGCCGTCAACGCCGTCGAGCTGTCGGCCGTGGGCAGCGTGAAGGAGATGTCGGTGCGGCCCGTCGCCGCGGCCGAGACGTTCTGCACGATCATGTCGATGTTGATCTCGGCGTCCGCCAGAGTTTTGAAGATCGCGGCAGCCTCTCCGACCTTGTCGGGCACACCGACAACGGTGATCTTGGCCTCGCTCCGGTCGTGCGCGACGCCGGAGATGATCGGCTGCTCCATCTCGGTTCCTTCGGTGTAAGGGTCGGAGACGACCCACGTGCCTTCCTTGGTGCTGAACGAGCTGCGTACGTGGATCGGCAGGTCGAAACGGCGAGCGTACTCGACGCACCGCAGGTGGAGGATCTTGGCCCCGCAGGCCGCCATCTCCATCATCTCGTCGTACGAGATCTTGGGGATCTTGCGGGCCGCGGGCACGATGCGCGGGTCGGCGGTGAAGATGCCGTCGACGTCGGTGTAGATCTCGCACACGTCGGCCTGCAGAGCCGCCGCGAGCGCCACCGCCGTGGTGTCGGAGCCGCCCCGGCCCAGCGTCGTGATGTCCTTGGTGTCCTGCGAGACGCCCTGGAACCCGGCCACGATCGCGATGTGGCCGCGGTCGAGCGCCTCGCGGATGCGGCTCGGCGTCACGTCGATGATGCGCGCCTTGCCGTGCGTGGAGTCGGTGATCACGCCCGCCTGCGAGCCCGTGAACGAGCGCGCCTCGTGACCCAGGTTGGCGATCGCCATCGCCAGCAGGGCCATCGAGATGCGCTCGCCGGAGGTCAGCAGCATGTCGAGCTCGCGGCCCGGAGGCAGCGGCGACACCTGCTCGGCCAGGTCGAGCAGCTCGTCCGTCGTGTCGCCCATGGCTGAGACGATCACGACGACGTCGTTGCCGGCTTTCTTCGTCGCGACGATCCGCTGCGCGACCCGCTTGATGCAGGACGCGTCGGCGACGGACGAACCACCGTACTTTTGCACAACGAGCGCCACGAGAGTCTCCCGGATTGGACTGTGAGCTGCCAGTCTACTGGGGGCATCTCGTGCCACCGCTGGCCCATACCACTATGTGGGACGGACAGGGTCGATCCGTGGACAGTGGGATCAGACGGCCGTGGTCTCCTCCGCGACGTCGAGACGCGAGTGCGCAGCCAGCGCCTGCAGCGCCCGCATCGCCGCGCCCGCGTGGTTGCCCCACGTGTTGAAGTAGGAGTACTGCCACCACCACAGCGCCTCGTGCGGCCGGCCCGCCTGGTAGTGCCGCAGCCCGTGGATGAGGTCGGCGGCCACCGCGGTCAGGTCGTCGGACAGCCGGTACGGCGTGACGTTCGTGTCCTTGTACGGGTCGAACACCTCGGCGTAGTCGTCGACCGCCCCGAGCCGCTCGGCCAGCGCGGTGCGCACGCCGTCGATGTCGGGGTCCTCACTCAGCGGAGGCTCGTTGTTGCCGGAGAGGATCACGTCCTCGTTCGCCCCGAGCTTGGCTCCCGCGAGACTCATCTGCGCGACCTCGACCAGCAGCAGGGACCAGATGGCGTCGCCGCCCTCGCCGCCCGCGACCCTGGTCAGGCCGTCCAGGTAGTTCTGC
Organism: Nonomuraea roseoviolacea subsp. carminata; assembly: GCF_024172185.1. Taxonomy (GTDB): domain Bacteria; phylum Actinomycetota; class Actinomycetes; order Streptosporangiales; family Streptosporangiaceae; genus Nonomuraea; species Nonomuraea roseoviolacea. Next base: position 3,795,692 of record NZ_JAMZEC010000001.1, on the reverse strand, counting down.
GCGTGCGCCGCGATCTCCTCGGCCAGCGCGCTCCACTGGTCAGACATCCAACAGCCTCCGTCCTTCGAACGCCCGGCCCAGCGTCACCTCGTCGGCGTACTCCAGGTCACCGCCCACGGGCAGGCCGCTGGCCAATCGTGTCACCTTCATGCCCATCGGCTTGACCAGCCGGGCCAGATAGGTCGCCGTCGCCTCGCCCTCGAGGTTGGGGTCGGTGGCGAGGATCAGCTCCGTGACCCGGCCGTCGGCCAGGCGCGTCATGAGCTCGCGGATGCGCAGGTCGTCGGGCCCGATGCCGTCGATCGGGCTGATCGCGCCGCCGAGCACGTGGTAGGTGCCGCGGAACTCGCGCGTCTTCTCGATCGCGACGACGTCCTTCGACTCCTCCACCACGCAGATCACATGGGTGTCGCGACGCGGGTCGCGGCAGATCCGGCACTCCTCCTCGGAGGCCACGTTGCCGCACACCCGGCAGAACCGGGCCTTCTCCTTGACCTCCAGCAGGGCGTGCGCCAGCCGTTTGACGTCGGCCGGGTCGGCCGCCAGCAGGTGGAACGCGATGCGCTGCGCGCTCTTCGGCCCGACCCCCGGCAGCAGCCCGAGCTCGTCGATCAGGTTCTGGACGACACCTTCGTACATGGTCTAGAACCCTGGCAGCTGACCGAGACCGCCGCCGCCGAGGCCCTGCGCGAGCGGCCCGAGCTTCTCCTGCTGCAGGTCGGCCGCCGCCCGGACCGCGTCACGGACGGCCGCGATCACCAGGTCGGCGATGGTGTCGGCGGTGTCCTGCGGGTCGCCGGCGTCGACGACACTCGGGTTGATCTTGAGTTCGAGCAGCTCTCCCGAGCCGTTGACGACGGCCGTGACCAGGCCCCCGCCGGCCGAGCCCTCGATCTGCGAGTCGTTGAGCTCCTGCTGGGCGCTCACGAGCTGCTGCTGCATGAGCTGGGCCTGCTCCAGCAGCTGCTGCAGGTTGACATCCCCTGGGTTCACCGTCTGCGCTCCTCGTGGCTCCGCGTTCTTGACTGCCACGAGCCTACGGCGTTTGGAGCCCGTCATGTACTGGGGGCTTACCAGTGTTTCACCTCAGGTCGTTCTGTTCGGCCGGGTCCCGGCCCCCCTCCAGTGTCCGAGACCCGGCCGGCACGCCGGCCGGAGCGGCCGCGCCGGGCCGGCGTTCGGTGCCCGACCGTAGACTCCTTCACGTTGCACACACGTTGCGACCGGGTCATCACCGTGCGCGATACGTCGAAGTACTTGCGCCGACCGCCCCCGAACGCGGATGCTCGCCATACGGGTCGACTACTTGGAGTGGCCGATGAGTTACGCCGATCTCGATGCGTACTCCCGCCGCCTGCGCGCCGCCCACGACGAGGCGCTGAGCGGAGCGGGCGACCCCGGCGGCCCCGCCCCGGCGGCACCCGGCAGGACACCCCGCGCCGGCGAACCCGTGGCGGCGGCGCGCGGCGGGACATCGGACTCCGGCGAGCCCGTGGCGGCGACGCGCGGCAGGACGTCGGACTCCGGCGAAACCGTGGCGGCGGCGCGCGGCAGGGTGCCGGGCCTCGGCGAGGGGACGCGCCGGCTCATCTCCACCTCCTGGCGCCGCTCCGTCGAGGCCGGCGTCGACCCGGAGCACGGCCCCGCCCCCCTCAGCCTCGACCTGTCCCACCTCGGCGACCTGCGCGACGCCCACCCGCTGCGCCCCCTGCTGCCGCTGCTCACCGAGACGCTCGCGCGGATGGCCGACGAGTCCCGGCACATCGTGGTCGTCACCGACAGGGACGGCCGGGTGCTGTGGCGCGACGGCAACCTCGGCGTCATGCGCAGCGCCGACCGCATCGGCCTGAGCGAGGGCCACGGCTGGTCCGAGGAGCGCATGGGCACCAACGGCATCGGCACCGCCCTGGCGGCGCTGCGCCCGGTGAACGTCTACTCCGCCGAGCATCTGCTGCGCCTGCTGCACGTCTGGTCGTGCAGCGCCGCCCCCATCGTCGACCCCGACTCGGGCGAGGTGCTGGGCTGCGTCGACGTCAGCGGCACCGCGCCCAGCCTGCACCCGGCCACCGCCGCCCTGGTCGGCACCGTCGCCCGGCTCGCCGAGTCGCAGCTCGCCCTGCGCATGTACGAACGCGACGAGCGCCTCCTCCGCCGCTACGAGGAACTGCGCGGCAGGCCCGGGATCCTGCTGTCGGCCACCGGCCGCGTCATCGCCGGCGACCCGGGCGGCGCCCTCGGCCCGCGCGTGCGGCTCCCCGCCGACGGTGACCGCCTGCTGCTGCGCGACGGGAGGACGGTGACGCTGGAGCCGTTCTGCGACGGCTATCTGGTGAGCGGCACGACGACGCCCGTGACGACCGCGCCTTCCCCGCCCCCCGCGCTCCGTCTCTGCTTCCTGGGCGAGGGCATCCCCACGGCCGCCGTCGGCGAGCGCCGCCTGCCCCTCTCCCTGCGCCACGCCGAGATCCTCGCCCTGCTCGCCCTCCACCCCCGCGGTCTCAGCGCCGAACAGCTCTCCTTCCACCTGTACGGCGACGCGGGCAACCCGGTCACCATCAGGGCCGAGATCCACCGGCTGCGCGCCCAGCTCCGGGGCACCATCGGCGCCAAGCCGTACCGGCTGACCTCCCCGGTGGAGGCCGACTTCCTGGAGCTGAGACACCTGCTGGCGGCCAACGCGCCCGCGGCGCTGGCCCGCACGTACAAGGGCCCGCTGCTGCCGCGCTCGGAGTCACCGGAGATCCGCCGCGAACGCGACGAACTGGAGGTGCAGGTACGCGCCTGCCTCCTGCTGCACGGCTCCCCCGACGACCTGTGGACGTACGCGCAGACCGCCAACGGCCGCGACGACCTGCAGATCCTCGAACGACTCGCGGAGTCCTTACCCTTCGCCGACCACCGCGCCGCCGCCGCCCGCGCCCGCCTCTACGCCTGCTGACCCACCCCGCCCCGGCCCACGCCACGCATACAGCAGCCACGTCTCCACCCGACGCGCCGCGCCCCCCTCTACCTCTGCGACTCGCCGCACATCAGCCCCGAGCTCTCACAGACCTCCGGCCTCCCTCAGGAGCTGCGGCCCCCTCCGCACAGCACACCGCGCCCCACCAAACGCCGCCGTGCCTACATGCATACCGCCACCCCCGGAAGATTGCGCTCCTCGAAACCTGCGCCCTCTCCCCCAGCACACCGCGCCTCACCTTTGCGCCGCCACGCCGCCCTGCGCGCTGAGGCCCCCGGAAGACCGCACCTCCCTTGAACCTGCGGCCTTGGCGCCAAGAGGCACAGCGCCCCTCCCCTACGCCTCAAGTGGAGGCGGTCAGGCGTGGTTGATCTCGCCGATGACCGTGGCGCCGAGCTCCCGCTGGAGCAGGGCCATGCCGGACAGTTCGTGCACGTCGGCGTTCACGTCGTTCAGCGGGTCCACGTCGTCGGACTCGGGCACCCTGTTGCGGCTCGGCACCGTCTCCGGCCACGCGGACGTGGACGCGGGGCGCGCCCCCGGAGCCCGGGGACCGGCCTGCGCCGCCGCCCTGGCCGCGGACCGCGCGGCGGCCAAACCGGGACCGACCGCGCCGGCGCCGGCGACGCCCGAGCCCGCCGCGCCGTTGGAAGGCGCCCCGGGGCCGGTCGTGCCGCCGCTCGCCAGGCCGGCCGCCGCCAGTGCGCCGCCCTGCGGGCCCGCATCGGCGCCCCACGCGCCGCCGCCCCTGACGAGACTCGTGTCGGTGGGATCGGGAGTGGGGGGCGAGCCCATGCCGGGGTCGTCCGGAGCCGCGGGCCACGACTCGTCGGTCGTCTGCCTGCCATGCCCACCGGACACCTGACCCTGGCCGCCCTGCTGACCTGGGCCACCCTGCTGAGCGGGGCCGCCCTGGGCGGCCGGAGGAGCCCCCGGCGCGCCGGAGTCGCCGGACTCCTGGGCGCCGGCGCCGTCGTGGGACGAGCCGTGCGAGCCCGTACGGCCGGACTGCGTGTGCGAGGCCGGACCGCCGGGCGCGTGGGACGCCGGAGCGGCCTGCTGCTGCGGAACCGGCTGCGACTGAGGCCGCGCCGGGCCGGGCGGCGGACCGCCGGCCGGGCCACGCGACCCGCCCGCGACCGGGGAGCCGCCGACGACCGACTCCACCCGCCAGGTGTTGCCGAGGACGTCACCCAGCGCGGCGGCCACGACGGCGTCCTTGCCTCCGCCGGTGAAGTTCTTCATGGCGCCGACCTGGCTGAAGCCGAGCGTGACGATGTTGCCTTCGATGCCGACGACCTGGGCGTTGGTGCTGACGTTGGCCCAGACGACGATGCTGCGCTGCTTGAGCGCCGCGAGCACGGCGGGCCACTGCTGCTGGAGCAGGGCGAGCCCCGAACCACCGCCCGCGCCCGGCTGCCCTGCCGGGGCATGACCGCCTGCCGGGGCGTGTCCGCCCGCCTGACCGGCCGCATCGGCTCCCGCGGGCGCGCCGTGACCCTGGCCGGAGGCGCCGGGTTGTCCGTGTCCGGGGGTCTGCTGCTGGGGCGCGCCGGGGCGCACGGTCTCGGGCCAGCCGTCGTCCTCCTGCGCGGCACCGGACACACCGGCACCCGCACCGCCCGTCACAGCGCCACCCGCCACCGCACCGCCCTGACCGCTCCCGGCGCCCGCGTGACCGACTCCGGCAGCCGCGTGGCCGCCGCCCGTGGACTGGCCCGCGACGCCCGCCCCCTCGGAGGCGGCCCCTCCCGCGCCCGGCACGTCACCGGCCGAGCCCGCGTGGGCGGCGGGCACCACGGAAGCGGCGGTGCCCGGGACAGCCGAGGCCCCCGGGCCGAACGAAGCGCCCTGTGCCGCCATGCCCGGAACCGCGCCGTGCCCGGCCGCACCTGGGGCTCCACCCTGGCCGACGGCACCCGGGACTCCACCGTGGCCGGCCGTACCCAGGGCTGCGCCTGGGACCGGCGCGCCCGAGCGGGCCGCCATGGCGGCGAGCGTGCCGCCGCGCTCCAGGCGTTCGAGGCGCGCGAGCAGCGCCTCCTCACCCTGCGCGGCGCCGGGGAGCAGGACGCGCGCGCACATCAGCTCCAGCAGCAGCCGGGGCGAGGTCGCGCCGCGCATCTCCGTCAGCCCGGCGTTGAACACCTCGGCGGCCCGCGTCAGCTCGGCGGGCCCCATCGAGCCGGCCTGCTGCACCAGGCGCTCCAGCTCGTCGGCCGGGCGGTCGAGCAGGCCGCTGGACGCCGCCTCGGGGACGTTGGCCAGGATGACCAGGTCGCGGAAACGTTCCAGCAGGTCGGAGGCGAAGCGGCGCGGGTCGTGGCCGCCCTCGATGACGCGGTTGACCGCGTGGAACACCCGCGCGCCGTCACGGGCGGCGAAGGCGTTGACGATCTCGTCGAGCAGGTCGCCGTCGGTGTAGCCGAGCAGGGAGACGGCCTTGGCGTACGTGATGCCGTCGTCCTCGGCGCCCGCGAGGAGCTGGTCGAGGATCGACAGCGAGTCGCGCGCGGACCCGGCGCCGGCCCGCACGACCAGCGGAAGGGCGTTCGGCTCGAAGGGGACGCTCTCGGAGGAGAGGATCTCCTCCAGCAGCGCGCGCAGCGTCGCCGGGGGCATCAGGCGGAACGGGTAGTGATGGGTGCGCGACTTGATGGTCCCGATGACCTTCTCGGGCTCCGTCGTCGCGAAGATGAACTTCAGGTGCGGCGGGGGCTCCTCGACGAGTTTGAGCAGCGCGTTGAAACCCTCGCGGGTCACCATGTGCGCCTCGTCGATGATGTAGATCTTGTAGCGGGCGGAGACCGGGGCGAAGAAGGCCCGCTCGCGCAGGTCGCGCGCGTCGTCGACGCCGCCGTGGGACGCCGCGTCGATCTCGATGACGTCGAGGTGGCCGGGGCCGGTGGGGGCCAGGGCGACGCAGGACTCGCAGACGCCGCAGGGGTCGGGCGTGGGGCCCTTCTCACAGTTGAGGGAGCGGGCCAGGATGCGCGCGCTGGACGTCTTGCCGCACCCGCGCGGGCCGCTGAACAGGTAGGCGTGGTTGATGCGCCCCGTACGCAGCGCCTGGCGCAGCGGATCGGTGACGTGCTCCTGTCCCTTGACCTCGGCGAAGGTCCCGGGTCGGTACTTGCGATAAAGCGCAAGGCTCATGCGACCATCCCGCCTGCGAGGGGCCCAAACGAAGAGAACCCCTCGCACACCCGCCAGAGCCCGCTTATCCTTGCTGCCTTCCGGCCCTGGGGAGGTTCACAGGATGACGCCGCGCGAGGGGTCCTTGGACAGTCTAGCGGGATACGGCAGTGCTCGCTGCAGCGAAATCCACCTCGAAAATCGTGGTCTCCGCACCGCCGGAAGTCCGGTAAGCTCGTCGGCGGAGGATTCGCCTAGTGGCCGAGGGCGCACGCTTGGAAAGCGTGTATAGGGCAACCTATCGGGGGTTCAAATCCCCCATCCTCCGCCAGCTCAGAGGGGCCATGCCGTGATCAGCGGCATGGCCCCTCTCGCTTTGGGCCGCCCCTCTCGCTTTGGGCCGCACCTCTCGCTTTGGGCCGCAGCTCGCCCTCTTCGCCGGGTCCTTCCCGCTCCTCGCCGCCTCCCGGGCGGTGATCAGCGCGGTGGGGCCGGTTCTGTGAGCGCGGCGGACATCCAGTCGGCGGCGGCCGCCAGCCAGTCCGGGCGGGCGTTGCCGAGCAGGTGGTCGCCGTGCGGGATGCGCACGTACTGTCCGTGTCGCGCCAGGCGGGCCAGCGGCTCGCCGTCGGTCACGCCGGGGATCACGTCCTCGCCGCCGTCCACCACCAGCAGCGGGCAGGTGATCCGCGGGGCGAGGGTGGACAGGTCCACCTGGCCGGCGAAGCGCCGGGCCGCCTCCTGTCCGCCGGCGCGCCGGCTGAGCAGGTCCCGTACGGGCTGCGGCAGGGCGTCCCAGTGCAGGCGGAAGGGGCCGCTGACGGTGACGGCGGCGGCGACGCGGGGTTCGCGGGCGGCGCTTTCCGCGACGTAGTAGCCGCCGAGGCTGAGCCCGACGAGTCCCACTCTCGCCGTGCCCAGCGCGTCGGCGACCTGGCCGATGACCTGGTGGTAGTCGGCGCGGACAGTGGTGGTGGCCGCGAGCGCGCCCTGTCCCGGCCCGTCCATGGCGAACACGGCCATGCCCCGGCGCAGCAGGGCGTCGATCACGTCGTGGAACTCCTCCTTGCCGGAGTCCAGGCCCGGGACCACCACCACGGTGGCGGGGGCGTCGGCGGGGCCGCGCAGCCAGCCGGTGAAGTCGGGTCCCTCGATCCGGCGCGCACCCGGCTCCAGCAGGTCCAGCGCGCGGCCCATGGCGGTGTCCGCCTCGGTGGCGGCCAGGGCGCTCTCGGGGTTGGGTCCCAGGGTGGCGAAGTGGAACCAGCGTGCCGCCGTCCGGAAGTGCTCGCCTGCCGAGATCGCGGTGGTCGCCCGCTCGGCGCGCGCCAGATGGCCGCGCGCGGCGCGCATGAAGGCGGCGCCCCACGAGTCCAGGCCCACGATTTCTCCTCGTTCGGTCTGGGCGGCGGCCAGTTCGCCCGTGACGCGCTGGTACTCGTGAAGGTCGAGACCGGCTCCGGTCGCGCGCGACAGGTTCGCGGCGGCGAAGTCCGCGACGCTCGGCGGCGTGTCCGCCGGGCGGCCTTCGGGGGTGCTCATCGGGTGGCTCCGATCGTCAGTACGGCCTTGCCGCGGATGCGGCGTTCCCGCAGGTCGACCAGGACCTCGGCGGTGCGGCTCCAGTCGGCGGTACGGCCGAGCTCCGGGTGCAGCCGGCCGGCGGCCACCAGGCGGACCAGGGTGGCCAGGTCGGCTCCGTACGGCGCGCCCGCGTAGTGGAAGTGCCGGATCACGCAGTTCTCCGGCCCGGCCAGCAGGTCGAAGAAATCGACCGTCGCCGGCTTACGGCCCGCCTGACCGAACCAGACCAGCGTGCCGCCCGGGACGAGCCTGGCCAGCGCGGTCGCCGTCGCGTCGCCACCCGTGGACTCCAGCACCACGTCGAACGGGCCCTCCGCCTCCGCCACGTCGTGCACGATCGCGGCGGCGCCCAGCTCGCGCAGGCGAGCGCCGCGCTCCGCCGTGGCCGTCACGGCGGTCACCTCGGCACCGGCCGCCGCGGCGATCTCCGTCACGTAATGCCCCACTCCGCCGGAGGCGCCGGTCAGCAGCACCCGCCTGCCCGTCAGGGCGCCCGCCGCGCGCAGCAGCCGGAGCGCGGTGATCCCGGCCAGCGGCAGGGCGGCGGCCTGGACGGTGGTGATCTCGTCGGGCAGGACGGCGAGCGAGTGGGCGGGCACGGCCGCGTACTCGGCCCAGCCGCCCGCCGGCGGGTGGCCCACCACCCGGGTGCCGGCCGGGGGGCCCGAGCCGTCCGCGGCGGCCCGCACGACCAGGCCGGCGACGTCCTTGCCCGGTTTCAGGCCGGGCCGGGGCGCTTCGAGCAGGAACGTCTCGCCGCGGTTCGGTGAGAACGCCTCCACCTTGACCACCGCCTCGTCCGGGGCGGGCACGGGCTGCGCGTCCTCGGCGAAGTCCACCGGTCGCGCCGCGTCTCCTGTAGGGATCAATCTGCGCATGCGGCCATGAAAACGGCATCCGAGTCGCGCGCTCCAACAACGGACGCGACAGGCCGACAACCATCGGTTGTCGGCGGAGGTGGGAGCCGGTGACTCGGCCGGGTCGCCTAAGGTGACGGGCGTGGACCTGGACCTGGCGCAGGTGCGCGCGTTCGTGCTGGCGGCCGAGGAGCTGCACTTCGGCCACGCGGCCGACGAGCTCTCGATCTCCCAGCAGGCGCTGTCCAAGCGGATCGCCCGCCTGGAGTCCGCGCTGGGCAGGCGCCTGCTCGACCGGGGCGGCCAGGGAGTGCGGCTCACCGAGGCCGGGCGGCGTTTCCTGGAGCCGGCCCGGCAGGCGCTGGCCGCCGCGGACCTGGCGGTGGCGGCGCTCGCGGACGAGCACCGTCCGCTGCGGATCGACGTGTGGGGCCACCTGTACGCCCCCATGCGCACGCTGGCGCAGGTGACGGCCCCCGGACCACGGCTGGAACTCGGGCACGGCCGTGACCTGCCCTCGGTGGTCGCCGCTCTCGCGCACGGTGACATCGACGCCGCCTTCGGCCGCGTCCACGAGCCGCTGCACGCGGGGCTGACGCATCGCCTGGTACGGCTGGAGCCGGTGGACGTGGTCCTCAGCGCGGACCACCCGCTGGCGCACGCGCCGGAGATCCGGCCGTCGCGGTTGCGCGACAGCGTGCTCTGGGCTCCCGGGCCGCTGCACCGGCTGGACTTCCTGCACCGGTTCGCCGAGTCGTTCGGCATCCGCGACCGCGCCGAGGGCACGAACCTCGGGCTGGAGCACTTCCTGTCCGACCTGGCCGCCGATCCGCGCCGCTTCGGCCTGCTGCCGGCGGACGTGCCGCTCCCGGGGCGCCCGGAGATCCGTTCGGTCCCCCTGGTCGGCCCGACCCCCCTGTACGCCTGGTCGCTGCTCTGGCGTGGCAACGGCGCCCATCCGATGCTGGACGCCCTGGTGAGCGCGTTCGCGGCAGAGGCCGAGCGCAACCGGTGGCTGGAGTACGACCCCGCCCGCGACTGGCTGCCCGAGAACGACCGAGGTTTTGCACCAACCGATGCATAACGGGTAACGTGCCCCTCATGGCACGACCGCGGACGTTCGACGAGGACCGGGTGCTCGAACAGGCGATGCGGGCCTTCTGGCTGCACGGCTACGAGGGCACCTCCACGCGCGACCTGTGCGAGGCCACCGGCCTCGACCGCAGCAGCGTCTACAACGCGTTCACCAGCAAGCACGAGCTGTTCCGGCGGGCGCTGATCCGCTACACCGAGACCATGACGGCCGCGCAGGCGGCGATCCTGGAGGACGGCGACCGGCCCGCCGTCGAGCGGATCCGGGCGCTGTTCGCCAAGATCATCGAAGACGAGTTCACGTTCCGGGGCGACGCGCCCAGCATCGGATGCCTGGGCGTGAACACGACCGTGGAGTTCGGCGGGCGCGACCCGGAGATCGCCCGGCTGCTCGACCACGACGCGGCGCGCCGCCTGGAAAGCCTGCGCGCGGCCGTCGAGGAAGGGCGCCGCGACGGCGACGTCCGGTCGTCCCGCGACGCGGCCTCGCTGGCCCGCTACCTCAACGCCGTGACGGCCGGCATCCGCGTCGCCGCCCAGGGCGGGGCCGACCGGGCCACGCTGGAGTCCATCGCCGCGACGGCGCTGGACGCCCTCACCGCCTCCTGAACCCCGGCTCTCTCGCCGGGGCCACGACCATGCCCGCATTCTGCATCGATCAGTGCAAAACTGGAGGAGCCTCTCTTGCCCAGATCCGTGTACGTCCTGGCCTTCGGCATCTTCGCCATGGTCACCAGCGAGTTCGCCGTCGCCGGGCTGATGCCCCAGATGGCCCGGGGGCTCGGCGCCACCGTCCCGCAGATCGGGTACCTCATCACCGCCTTCGCCGCGGCGATGGCCCTCGGCGGGCCGGTCATGACCGTGGCCCTGTCACGGCTGCGCCCCAGGGACGCCCTGATGACGCTGTTCGCCGTCTTCCTGGCCGGCAACGTGCTGGCGGCCGCGGCCCCGTCCTATCCGGTCATGGTGGTGGCGCGGATCATCACCGGCGTCGCCTCCCAGGCGTTCTTCGGCGTGACGGTCTCGCTGGCCGTGCGGCTCGCCCGGCCGGAGGTGCGCGGCCGGGCCATCGCCGTGGTCATGAACGGGCTGATGGTCGGCACCCTGCTCGGCCTGCCGCTGTCCACGATGATCGGCGAGCGGTTCGGCTGGCGGGCGGCGTTCTGGGCGGTCGGCGCGCTCACCCTGGTCGCCGCGCCGGCCACCCTCCGGGGCGTTCCGCGCCTCACCCGAGCCGACGGCGGGGGCGGCGCCGAGGGCGCGGACCTGCGCGGACAGCTCGCGGTGTTCCGTGACGTACGCCTGCTGTCGGCGTTCCTCACCAGCACGCTCATCATCGGCGCGACGTTCTCCGCGTTCAGCTACCTCAACCCGATCCTCACCGGCCTGGCCGGCTTCGCCACCGGAGCCGTCCCCTACCTGCTGGTCGCCTACGGCGCCGCGACCGTCATCGGCAACCACGTCGTGGGCCGCCTCGCCGACCGGCACACCATCGCGGTGCTGGTGACCGGCCTGACCCTGAACGCGGTGTTCCTGGCCGGGTTCGCGCTGCTGGCCCACGTGAGCGTGGCGGCGGTGGCGTTCATGCTGGGGGTCGGCCTGGTCGGCGTCACCATGAACCCGGCCATGGCCACCCGCGTCCAGCGGGCCGGCAACGCGGGCCCGCTCGTGAACACGGTCCACTCGTCGTTCATCACGCTGGGGGTGATGGTGGGCTCGTCGGTGGGCGGACTGGCCGTCGACGCGTACGGGCTGCGGGCGCCGCTCTGGCTCGGCGCGGCGCTGGCCGTACTGGGGCTGCTCACGCTGCTTCCGGAACGCGGCCGGAGCCGGACCGCCGCGACCGAGCCCGGCACGGCGAAGGAGTCCGTCCCGTCGGCCTGACGCGACCCCGCCGAGCCCGGCCCGGCGTCAGGCCGCCAGCAGAGCCTTGGACCGGTCGGTGGCCAGGCGGATGGCGATGCCGCCGAGGACGGCGCCCATGAAGTACCGCTGCACGCGCAGCCACAGCGGGCGGCGGGCCAGGAAGGCGGCCAGGCTGCCGGCGCTGACCGCGATGATCCCGTTGACCAGCGTGCCGATCGCGATCTGGACCGAGCCGAGCGCCAGGCTCTGGAGCAGCACGTGCCCCATCTGCTGGTCGATGAACTGCGGCAGCAGCGACAGGTACAGGATGGCGATCTTGGGGTTGAGCAGGCAGGTGAACAGGCCCATGGCGAACAGTTTGCGCGGCGGTTCCACGGACAGCTCGCGCGGCTCGAAGGCGGAGGTGCCGCCGGGCCTGACGGCGTTCCAGGCCAGCCAGAGCAGGTACGCGGCGCCGGCCAGCTTGAGCGCGGTGTACGCGGCGGGCACGTAGGCGAAGATCGCGGTCAGCCCCAGGCAGGTGGCGGTCAGGTAGATGCTGAAGCCCAGCGCGACGCCGGTGAGCGAGATCAGCCCCGCCCGCCGGCCCTGGGTGATGGAGCGCGACACGAGGTAGATCATGTTCGGCCCGGGCGTGAGAACCATGCCGAGGGACACGAGCGCGATCCCGATCAAGCCAGCGGTCATTTCCGCAGATTATCGGACATATCCGAAATTGTGCAGGGACCCCTCCCGACCGGCCCGTCCGCACCGCCATGGAATCTCCAGCCCACTTTCGGGAAGCTGGGATGCGGGCACACGAGAAGGGACGTTGGCGATGGACTTCCGAGACGACGTCAACCTCGACTCCTCCCAGGTGGAGGACGTCGGCGGCAGCGGCGGAGGCGGCGGTGGGGGCGGCTTCCCCGGCGGCATGGTCCTGGGAGGCGGCGGCATCGTCACCCTGATCGTCATGGTCGTGGTGTTCCTGCTGAACAACGTCGGCGGCGGTGGCGGCGACAAGCAGCCCGCCCAGCGGCAGCCGGCCACCAACCTGTCGCAGGAGTGCAAGACCGGCAAGGACGCCGACCAGTCGGAGAAGTGCCGGGTGATCGGCGTGGTCAACAGCATCCAGGACTACTGGAAGGACGAGGTCTCGGGATACCGGCCCGCCAAGACCATCCTGTACTCGGGCGGCGTCCGCACGGCCTGCGGCGCGGCCGACTCCTCGGTCGGCCCCTTCTACTGCCCCGGCGACCAGCGCGTCTACCTCGACCTGAGCTTCTTCGACGACCTGCACAGCCGGTTCGGCGCCAAGGGCGGCCCGTTCGCCCAGGCGTACGTGATCGCCCACGAGTACGGGCACCACGTGCAGAACCTCACCGGCGCGCTGGAGGGCGGCGGCTCGGTGGCCACGGAGCTGCAGGCCGACTGCTACGCGGGCGTGTGGGCCAAGAACGCCATCGACACCGGCTTCTACGACAAGCCCTTCACCGACACCGACATCGCCGAGGCACTGGACGCGGCGGCGGCCGTGGGCGACGATCGGATCCAGCAGCGCACCCAGGGGCGGGTCGATCCCGACTCGTTCACGCACGGCTCGTCGGAGCAGCGGGTGAACGCCTTCAAGCAGGGGTACGGTTCCGGCAAGCCGTCGTCGTGCGCGACCAGGTGACCGGGCCGAACCTGTCCATCACCGGCTCCGAGAATTCTCGCGAACAGCACATCCAGGCTGAATCTCTCCTAAACTCTATGGGGTGATCTTCAAGCTGGTCGGCGACGGACGGCCTTATCCCGAACACGGTCTGACCATCCGAGAGTGGGCCCAGATCCCGCCGCGTCAGGTCCGACTCGACTCGCTGATCACCACGAAGGCGATGCTGGACCTGCACTCGCTGCTCGCCGCGGACTCCACCTTCTACGGCGACCTCTTCCCGCACGTGGTGCAGTGGCAGGGCGAGCTCTACCTGGAGGACGGCCTGCACCGGGCGCTGCGGGCCGCCCTGCACCAGCGCTCCATCCTGCACGCCCGGGTGCTGGACCTGCCCTCCTGACACGCGAAAAGGGCCTCCGACCTGGCTGACAGGTCGGAGGCCCTTTTCCGTGGCGGTGGTGGTGGGATTTGAACCCACGGATGAGTTGCCCCATCACACGCTTTCGAGGCGTGCGCCCTCGGCCACTAGGCGACACCACCGCCGACGAGCTTACCGGATCCGGCGAGTGGCGAAGAACGTCGTGAGGATCGCGGCGCATTCTTCGGCCATCACGCCCATGACGACCTCCGGCCGGTGGTTGAGCCGGCGGTCCCTGACGACGTCCCACAGCGACCCCACGGCGCCGCCCTTCACGTCGACCGCGCCGTACACGATCCGGTCCACCCGGGCCAGCACCGCCGCGCCCGCGCACATCGTGCACGGCTCCAGCGTCACCACGAGCGTGCAGCCGTCCAGCCGCCACGAGCCCCTGGAGCGCGCGGCCGCGCGCAGCGCGAGCACCTCGGCGTGCCCGGTCGGGTCGGCCGCGGACTCGCGGTCGTTGCCCGCGGCCGCCAGCACCTCACCGGCCGCGTCGAGCACGACCGCGCCGACGGGCACCTCGCCGCGCTCACCCGCGGCCACGGCCTCCGCCAGCGCCAGCCGCATCGCCTCGCCGTACGGGATGTCGGGCGCCGAGGTCACCGCAACCGGTCGAGCTCGTCGGCGAACGACAGCCGCTCGGCGATCACGGACAGGACGTCGGCCGGCAGCACGCCCTCCTCCATGCTCAGCTCCAGCAGCTCCTCCGAGCTGAGGCCGAGGTCGCTCAGCAGGTCGAAGTCGCCCGCCGGGCGGACGCCGAGCGCGTTGCCCTCCTTGTCCGCGCTCACGCCCGCGAACTCGGCGAACAGCTCGCCGAGGCTGCCCGGCGCGATGGCGTGGGCGTCGGAGAGGAACACGCGGGGCTCCACGTCGTCGACGTAACGCACGATGGCGAACCACTCGTCCTCGGCCTCGACGCAGAGCAGCGCCAGCTCGTCACCGGACAGGCCGAGCGCCTCGGTCACCGCGTCGCCGAGGTCGTCGACGATCTCGGCCCCGCTCAGGTCGACCTCGGCGCCGCTCCAGCCGTCCGGGGTCCTGACGAAAGCCGCGGCGAACGTGTTCGGCATGTCTCCAAGCTCCAGGTGTCCAGGCTCCGGGCGTGCAAGGTCCGAGGCTCAGCCGAAGACCGACTCGATGGCGCGCTCGAACGGCTCGGAGAAGCCGAGCCGCGCGGCGATGCTGGACAGCACGTCCTCGGGCAGAAGGTCCATGTCACCCGACAGGATGCCCAGCTCCATCTCGTCCAGACCCAGATCGGCGAAGATCGACAGGTCTCCCGCGGGGAGCGCGACCTCCTCGTCCTGGAGGATCTCCTCCAGCTCGTCCTCGTCGGGGATCGGCACGTCGAGGTATTCGAGCACCTGCTGGGCCAGCGGGAAGTCCCAGGAGGCGGCGATGTCGGACAGGAACACGTCGACGCGCTCCCCGAGCACCCGCAGCGCCACGAAGAACTCGTCACCCACCGCGACCAGGCCGATGGTGCCGCTCTCGCTCGGCTGCTGGCGCAGGGCCTTGATCAGGCCGTGCAGATCCGACGTGAGCGCCACCGGCAGCATCTCGGCGTCCCAGCATTCGTCTTCGCGATAAACCACGATGGCGAAGTCGAACGCGTCCTCGTCTGTCATCGTCCACCCCACCCATGTGGCCCCTACGGGCTCCCAATCGTTCCAGAGAGCACCGATGCACGCGTGCCGGTCTGACCAAATTGTGATCAAAACCGGGGCACGACGTGCCGGTACGTCCCACACAAGATAGCGTTATCCCTTATGGAAACCCTCGTCGTCGACCATCCGCTCGTGGCCCACAAGCTCACCACGCTGCGCGATGTCCGTACCGATTCGCCCACGTTCCGTAGGCTCGCGGACGAGTTGGTGACGCTGCTGGCGTACGAGGCGACCCGCGACGTCCGCGTCGCCGACGTGAGCGTGCGGACCCCGGTGGCCGAGGCGCACGGCGTGCGGATGGCGCGGCCGTACCCGCTCGTGGTGCCGATCCTGCGGGCCGGGCTCGGCATGCTCGACGGCATGACCCGGCTGCTGCCCACGGCCGAGGTGGGGTTCCTCGGCATGATCCGCAACGAGTCGACGCTCCAGGCCGAGACGTACGCCACCCGGCTGCCCGACGACCTGTCCGGGCGGCAGTGCTACGTGGTGGACCCGATGCTGGCCACCGGCGGCACGCTGGCGGCGGCCGTGCAGTTCCTCTTCGACCGGGGCGCCGACGACGTCACGGCGATCTGCCTGCTCGCGGCGCCGGAGGGCCTGGCGCACATGGACGAGTTCTTCGCCGGCTCCGGCAAGCCGATCCGCGTGGTCACCGCGGCGCTGGACGAGCGGCTCAACGAGAACGGCTACATCGTGCCGGGCCTGGGCGACGCGGGCGACCGGCTGTACGGCGTCGTCTGACCCCTCTCTCCGACGAGATGCTCGCCTGAGAAATCACCTTTCCGTCACGCCGAGTGGTTCACTCGTTACATAATGTGGTTGCATGGGTACGTAGCGAGGGGAAGGCAACTTCCGCATGGGCGCGAGGGGGGCGCGAGATGAACGAGCTGGCGGCAGCCGGGGTGTTCTCGTGAGCGAGCACACCGAGGCGGATCCGAGTCCGTACGCGGACGTCCCGACGCCGTACGCGGACGTCGAGACCACGCTGCGTGACGAGTTCGCCGGCGTTCACTCGGCGACCACCGTAACCCGCTGCGTGGAGGCGGCGCACTACGGCGCGCTGGAAGTCACCGGCTACGCGCATCCGAGCCTCGTCGAGCGGATCGCGCGCAAGCACCTTCACGTCCTCGCGCTCGTGGCGAGCGAGCGAGGCTAGGCAAGATCTCAACTAAGCCGTGAACAGACCTTTACCCGGGCCGCCGGGTGGGTAATGTAGACGGCGGGTGCAGGTAAGGGTACGGAGGCCACGGTGCAGGTCAAAAAAGTCCTCTCATGGGGCGGGCTCGGTTTTGCGGCGTACTACCTGTTGGCTCGGCCGACCGACGCGGCCACCACAGTCAAAGGGACGTTCGACTCGGTGGTCAACGCGGCCGACTCTCTGGCGCAATTCGTGAATCACCTGACATGAGACTTGTGACCCACGGGGACTCCGCCCCGTCATCGGTCAACCGTTACCTGCTCCCCGACGAACAACAGGTCATCATGGTGCGGCGCCACCCGGCCGTGCTGCTCCGTCCGGTCGCCGAGGTCTTCGGCGGCCTGATCATCGCTGGACTGCTCAGCAAGTTCTTCGGCGACTCCGGAGGCGGCACGGCCCTCGTGGTCGTCTGGTGGCTCTGGCTGTTGCTGTTGATCCGTTTCGTGTGGAAAGTCGCGGAGTGGTCGGTCGATTACTTTGTGGTGACGTCCAAGCGGATGTTGTCCACCACGGGATTGATCACCCGCAAGGTCGCGATGATGCCGCTGTCCAAGGTCACCGACATGAGTTTCAAGCGATCTCTCCTTGGGCGCATGCTCGGCTACGGTGAGTTCATCCTGGAATCCGCCGGTCAGGACCAGGCACTCTCGACCGTGCAGTACATTCCCTACCCTGAGACCCTCTACCTCGAGGTCTGTCAGATGCTTTTCCCCAGCAAGGACAGCGGCGACGATTAATCCTGCGTAGCGGAATTCTTCACCTGGGGATACCAGATTCGGCCACTTCATGCAATCATTGCGTGTTGTTGACCCTTCCCCGCCTTGAGAGATGAGATGCCGAGTCAGGGAACCATCGGTGACCGCGTCCGCGGACTGCGGCTGAACAGGCGGATGTCCCAGGCCCAGCTGGCCGGGCCCGACCTGTCTGACAGTTATGTCTCGCTCATCGAGTCGGGTAAGCGAACTCCGACTCCGGTGGTCGCCCGGCTCCTGGCGGAGCGGCTGGGGTGCACCACCGAGTTCCTCCTGCACGGCATCGAGCCGCGCCAGCGGATCGACACCGAGCTGGGGCTGCGCCACGCCGAGCTGGAGCTGCGCCACGGTGACCCGGTCCTCGCGGCCGAGCGCTTCACGGAGATCGTGAAGGCCGCCGACGAGGAGAACGCCATGCTCACGGCGCACGCCCGGTTCGGCCGGGCGCGCGCGCTGGAGGCGCAGGGCCGGCTGGGGCAG
Organism: Nonomuraea roseoviolacea subsp. carminata; assembly: GCF_024172185.1. Taxonomy (GTDB): domain Bacteria; phylum Actinomycetota; class Actinomycetes; order Streptosporangiales; family Streptosporangiaceae; genus Nonomuraea; species Nonomuraea roseoviolacea. Next base: position 3,778,045 of record NZ_JAMZEC010000001.1, on the reverse strand, counting down.
GCCGTCGAGGCGTTCGAGCGGCTGCGCAGGGAGGCGTCGGCTCACCCGGAGCGGCTGGCCGACCTGCCGCTCGCCGTCGCGCTGAGCCGCTGCTACCAGCACGCCGGCGACCGGCTGCGGGCTCGCGACCTCGCCGCCCACGCGCTGGAGCAGGCCGAGCGGCTGGCGCTCACGCAGGGTGAGATCGCCGTCGACCTGGCTGCGGCGATCGTCGAGGCGCGCGAGGAGATGGACAGCGACTCCACCGAGCTCGCCTACGTGCGGCGGGTGCTGGAGGTCAACGGCGTACCTGGCGTTGTGGACCGTTCCGGAGAGATCCACGCCCTGTGGCAGGCGAGCGTCGCCGCCGCGGCGGGCGACGACTCGGCGCTGGCCGTCCGGCTGGCCGACGACGCCATCACGGCGGGCCGCCCGGCGCGGATCGCGCTGCAGCTCGCGCGGGTGGCCGTGCACTGGGCGCGGCTCACGACGACGCCCGTCGCCGAGGCCGAGCGCCTGGTGGAGGCCGCGGCCCGGACGTTCACCCTGGCTCCCGGCGCCGGTGCCGAGCGCGGCGAGGCGCTGATCGCGCACGCGCGGGTCCGGCTGCGCGCCGGCGACCCGGCGCGGGCGGGCGAGCTGGCGAGCGCGGTCCTGGAGACGGCGGCCGACGCGTCGCGCACCACCGCGGCCGAGGCCCGGCTGGTGCTCGCGACCGTGGCGCTCGACCTGGGCGGTGACGCGTCGGCGCACCTGGCCGGGGCGTTCGAGCTGCTGCAGGCGCTCGGCCGGCCGCTGTACGGCACCGACCGTCCGGCGGCCCGTTGCTGGCGCGAGCTCGGCGACCTGTACGGCCGGGACGGGGGCAGGGCGCAGCAGACCGCCGCGTATCGTAAGGCGCTGGAAGCCGCTGGGGTCCACTCCGCGCTGGCGGGCCTGCCGGTGAACGCCGCGGTCTCCGGTTGATCGGAAAACTCCTCCTGGGAGTTCCAGATTTGTGTTCTTCGGTCTGGAATAATTAGGGTCTACCAGTCATTGACTCATAGGATGATTGGTTTCCCCGGAGGAGGCGGACTGTGAGTCTGCGTACGGCGCAGCGGGCTTCGCTCGTGGACCAGGTGATCGATCAGCTCAAGGAGCAGATCACATCAGGGTCGTGGCAGATGAACGGCAAGATCCCGACCGAGACGGTGCTCGCCGAGCAGCTCGGGGTGGGGCGCAACACCGTTCGCGAGGCCGTACGCGCGCTGACTCACGCGGGGCTGCTGGAGTGCCGTCAGGGCGACGGCACGTACGTCCGCGCGACGAGCGAGCTCTCCGGCGCCATGCTCCGCCGCCTGCGGCAGGCGGAGCAGCTGGAGATCCTGGAGGTACGGCGCGCCCTGGAGGTGGAGTCGGCCCGGCTGGCCGCCACCAGGCGCACCGACGAGGACATCCTGCGCATCGAGGCGGCGCTCGCCGAGCGCGAGCGCGCCTGGGAGCTCGACGACCCCGACTTCTTCGTGGAGGCCGACCTGGCCTTCCACATGGCCGTCGCGCACGCCACCCACAACCTCGTGCTGATCGACCTGTTCGAGGACTTCTCGGCCGCGCTGCGGGCCAGCATCACGGCCGCGGGCACCTCGCTCAACAAGAGCTACATCCCGCATGACGCGATCGCCCGCGCCATCGCCGCCGGCGACGCGACCGCCGCCGAGCGCGCCAGCCACGCGTGCATGGAGCACATCCTCATCGCTCTGACCGACGCGTAGTTTCCTTCTCTCTGTTACGGCACAGCCTGGCAGGCCCCAGTCGCCGTACGGCGCTGAGGGCCTCCAGGGATACGGCCGCTGAGCCCGCACGGGGCCGGCCGCCGTTACGTGCGCCTTCTTGGCCGTAGCTTCCGACAAGGGGGCCCTACGACGCCCGGGCTCCTCACGCCTGACCGTGGCCTCCGTCATGCCTGGCCGGTGAGGCGGTCCGCGTGGGCCCTGGCGAAGTCCAGGAACGGCGTCGGCTGCTTGCCCGTCACCTCTTCGTAGTCCTTCGTCGTGTAGTCGCCCCAGCCCCTCGCGTAGGCGCGCATGTACTCCGCGGTGACCGCGGCGATCCAGTCGGGCAGGCCCGCCTCCTTCATGCCGGCCTCGACCTGCTCCGGCTTCAGGGAGTGGTAGGCGATCTCCCGGCCGTACACCTCGGCGAGCTGCCCGGCCGCCTCGCCCAGCGAGATGCTGGCCGGGCCGGTCAGGGTGTAGACCTTGCCTGTGTGCGGTCGGGGGTCGGTGAGGACGGTGGCGGCGAACTCGCCGATGTCCCGCGTGTCGATGAGGCCGAGCCGGCCCTGCCCCGTGCCGCCGTACAACGTGTCGCCGGCGACCGAGCCGAACAAGTTCTGCATGAAGAAGGCCGGGCGGATGACGGTCCAGGCGAGCCCGGACGCCTGGAGCTCGGCGTCCGACAGGGCGTGCAGGCGGCCGTTGCGGGTGGGCGCGTCGTACGCGGCGCCGATGGCCGACATGCGCACCACGTGCCGCACGCCCGCCTGGCGGGCCGCCCAGACCGCGTTCATGCTGGCGTGGGGCGCCTGCGGGCCCATCGCGGTGAGCAGCCACAGCGTCTCGACGCCGTCGAAGGCGTCGGTGAGCGTCGCCGGGTCGTCGAGGTCGCCGACGGCCACCTCGTATCCGGCGGGCGCCTTGGCGGGGTCGCGCACCAGCACCCGCACGCCGTCCTTGCCGGGCAGCGCGTCGAGCACGGCGCTGGAGACGGTGCCGGTGGCTCCGGTGATGAGCATGGTCATGGTCAGCCCTCGTTCTCTTCCGTGGTGCCGTCTTCCGCGGACACCAGTTCGTCGATCAGCTCGAAGAAGGCCCGGATGCCGGGCAGGTTGCCGCCCTTGGCAGCCGAGGCGGCGCGGTCCTGGGGCGTGCGCCACTCGACGATGTCGAGCCACTCGTCGCCGGGCAGGCGCACCAGGCGCGCGCCCAGGAAGCCCGCGCGGTCCGCGCGGAAGTCCGCGAGCATTCCGGGGCGGGCGGCGAGCAGCCGTTCGGCGTTCTCCGGAGACACGCGGAACCGGGTGAGTTCCACCGTTCTGGTCATGAGAAGACTATATAGTAAGAATCAGTGACTATCAAGATTGATGACTAAGAGGAGGCGTGGCCGTGCGCAGGAGCCAGCGCAAGCGGGAGCATCCGGATCTCGGCATCCTGTCCGGGCGGACCCTGTTCGGGGTGCAGCGGGAGTTGTTCGGAGCCGTCGCCGAGCAGGGGCATGCCGAGCTGCGGCCGCGGCACGGCGCGGTGCTCGCGTACCTCGACGAGGAGGGCAGCCGGGCCACCGACCTGGCCGCCCAGTCGGGCCAGCACAAGCAGGTGATCGGCACGCTGGTGGACGAGCTGGTCGCCCTCGGTTACGTCGAGCGGCAGCCCGACCCGGCCGACCGCCGGGCCAAACTGATCGTGCCCACGGCCAAGGGTCTGGACGAGATGGCCAAGTCGGACGCCGCCATGGCCGCGATCGAGGCCGAGCTGGCCGCGACCGTGGGCGAGGAGGCGTACGGGGAGTTCAAGCGCGTCTTCAAGCTGGTCGCCGACGGGTTGTCGGCCCGCCGCCCCGAATGACGCGGGGTCAGGAGCCGACGCGCAGGGACATCACGAGGTAACGGAAGGCCGGGTCGGCGTCGCCGGGGACGTCCTGGATCAGCGCGGGGCGCGTCGGCGACTCCATGTTGATCCGGGCGAACTCCGTCTCGATGCCGGTCAGGCCGTCGAGCAGGAACTGCGACTGGAACGCGATCTCGATGTCGTCGCCCCTCAGGTCGCACTCCAGCACCTCGGTGCCGCGGCCGATGTCGCCGCCGCCCGCCCTGAGCAGCACCTGCCCCTGGGTGAACGTCAGCCGGATCGCGGTGTTGCGCTCGGCCACCAGCGCGACCCGCTTGATGGCGTCGACGAACGGCCCCACCCGCACGTCGGCCCGGACCGACCAGTCGGAGGTCAGCCGGCGCTGGTAGTCGATGAACTGCTCGTCGAGCAGCCGCACCGTGGTGCTGCGCCCGACGCTCTCGAACCCGGCCACCGCGTCGCCCATCGCGACCTGCACCTCGCCGCCGCGCAGCGACCTGGCCACCTCGACGAGCACGCGCGCGGGCACCATGGCCGAGACGGCGACGTCGGGCCGCACCGGCCGCCAGGTGAACGTCCGGGCGGCGATGCGGTAGCGGTCGGTCGCGGCCATCGTGACCGTCTCACCCTCGATGTCGACCCGGATGCCGGTGAGCATGGGCAGCGTGTCGTCGCGGCTGGAGGCGGGCGCGACCTGGCCCACCGCCGAGGCGAACACGCCGCCGCCGACGGCGCCGACGGCCGGCGGCATCGTGGGCATGGTCGGGAAGTCCTCGACGGGCATCGTGATCAGGCCGAACTCGGCGCTGCCGCAGGTCAGGACCGCCTCCTGGCCCTCGGTGACGATCTGCACCTCGTCGCCGGGCAGGCTGCGGCTGATCTCGGCCAGCAGCCGGCCCGGGATCAGGACGCCGCCGGTCTCGGCCACGTCGGCGTCGATGCGCGCCTGCGCGGAGACGTCGTAGTCGAACGCGGACAGGCTCAGCTCCTCGCCGGCCACCAGCAACAGGCCGGAGAGCACGGGCATCACGGGACGGCTGGGGAGGACCCGGGCAGCCCATGCCACGGCATCTGCCAGAACATCGCGGTTGACCCGGATTTTCACGTGAACGACCCCTTCGCTCGCCTGCCTCCTATGAAAGGTAGCCGGTCGGACCGACAATCCGACCCGGCGGCCGCCCGCGCGGTCAGCGGCTGTTGAGGTAGGCGAGCACCGCCAGCACCCTGCGGTTGTCGTCCTCCGACGGCGCCAGGTCGAGCTTGGCGAAGATGCTCGCGGTGTGCTTGGCCACCGCGCTCTCGCTCAGGTGGAGCCGCTGCGAGATCGCGGCGTTGGAGCGGCCCTCGGCCATGGCCTCCAGCACCTGCCGCTCGCGCGGCGTCAGCGCGGCCAGCGGCTCGTGCCGGGCGTTGCTGGCCAGCAGCTTGGCGATGACCTCGGGGTCCATGGCCGTGCCGCCCTCGGCCACCCGGCGCACCGCGTCCACGAACTGCCCGGCGTTGAGCACGCGGTCCTTCAGCAGGTAGCCGATCGCGCCGGAGCCGTCGGCCAGCAGTTCGCGGGCGTAGAGCTGCTCGACGTGCTGCGACAGCACGAGGATCGGCAGGCCGGGCACCTGACGGCGGGCCTCCAGCGCCGCCTGGAGCCCCTCGTCGGTGAACGTGGGCGGCAGCCGCACGTCCACGACCGACACGTCGGGCCGCAGCTCGACCAGCCCCTTCAGCAGGTCGGGACCGCTCTCCACGGCCGCCACGACCGAGAACCCGTGGGCCTGGAGCAGGTGCACCAGGCCGTCCCTGAGCAGGTAGAGGTCCTCGGCGATCAGCACGCGCTCGCCCATCAGCCCAGCCCCAGCCGGCGCGGCACCTCGGCCATCCAGCGGTCGCGGTTGTGCTTGGCGGGGATCGCGATGGCGGTCGCGTACATGCCCAGCCCGAGGGCGATCATGAGGAGGATGATCGGCCACTGGAAGGGCTCGGGGGCGTACAGGGCGAGGAACCACGACTTCTCGGGGATCGCGAAGGTCTTGAACACGGCGGCGACCACCCCCTGCGGGAACGTCGGGCACCAGGCCAGCGACCAGCAGAGGGCGACCACGACGGCCTTCCAGCGCGGCAGCGTGGGCAGCGTGCCCGCCCAGTGCTCGGGCAGCACCTTGGGCAGCACCATCATGACGGTCGTCGGGCCGCCCGGCGGGCTGTTGACCGCCATCACGCCGTCGAAGGCGGCCAGCCGCCGCTCGATGCCGCGCAGCCCGCTGCCCTTGGCCGGGTCCGCGCCGCCCAGGCCGTCGTCCGTGACCGTGATGCGCAGGCTCGGGCCGTCGGAGCTGATGTCGACGCTCGCCGACCGGGCGTCACCGTGCCGGGCGGCGTTGGCGAGCAGCTCGCTGACCGCGAAGTAGGCCGCGGCCTCCACCGGAGGCTCCGGCCGGTGCGGCAGGTCCACCTCGACCTCCACCCGCAGCGCCGTGTCGATCGCGAGGGCGCGCACGGCGTCGGCGAGCCCCCGCTCCGCCAGCACCGGGGGGTGGATGCCGCGGATGAGCCGCCGCAGCTCGGTCAGCGTCTCGGCGGAGGTGTCGCGAGCCTTGCTCATCAGCGTCTTCGCCGCGGCCGGGTCGGAGTCCACCAGCTCCTCGGCCGCGCCCAGCGTCATGCCGATCGCGATGAGCCGGGCCTGGGTGCCGTCGTGCAGGTCGCGCTCGATGCGCCGCATCTCGGCCGCCTGGGAGTCCGCGGCGATGCTGCGCGACTGGTGCAGGTGGGTGAGCTGGCCGCGCAGCACGCTCGTACGGGTGGCCGACAGCAGCAGGGCGCACCACTGGCCGTACACCCGCAGCCCCCTGGCCGGCGTGACGAGCAGCACCGGCAGCAGGGCGAGCTTGACCGGTGGGTCCAGCACCAGCCACAGCAGGTCGCGCCAGGTCGCCGGATCGGTGCTCAGCCACTTCCACCGCGCGTTCCAGGCGGGGATGCGCGGCGACTTGTACAGCGTCCGCTCGTAGCGGTACAGCCCGTCCGTCATCGGCCGCGGCGGCGCCGGCTCCGGCAGGTACGGCGAGGCGATCCGGACCCCGGACCAGGCGCCGACCCGGCTCCGGGTCTCCTCGGCCGTCCCCCGCACCAGGCGCACGGCCGGCGGGTAGAGGAAGACCAGCCCCAGGGTGAACGTCAGGATCATCGCCGGCAGCGCGAACAGCAGTATGCCGACCTGGACGAGGGTCATCCCGAGCAGCGCGGCCACCTGGGCCGTCCCGGTCAGTCGTCGGAGCATGCCACCAGTGTGCGCGAACATGCGGCGTCACCGGCACTGTACCTAGGTACACCTTTGCCGGGCATCCAGCCCGATTCCCGGCGCGGCTCCCGGTTCCTAGCGTCGTGACCATGAAGGTGATCGAGGTGAGGAACCTCCGCAAGAGCTACCCCCATCACGTGGCGGTGGAGGACGTGTCGTTCGAGGTGGCCGAGGGAGAGATCTTCGGCATCCTCGGGCCCAACGGCGCCGGCAAGACGACCACCGTCGAGTGCGTCGCCGGCCTGCGCGTGCCCGACAGCGGCACCGTACGGGTGGCCGGGCTCGACCCGCACGACGACCGCGACGAGCTGCGCCGCGTGCTCGGGGTGCAGCTCCAGAGCGCCGCGCTGCCGGAGAAGATCAAGGTCTGGGAGGCCCTGGACCTGTACGCCTCCTTCTACCCGCACCCCGCCGACTGGGAGGAGCTGATGCGCCGGGTCGGGCTGCACGAGAAGCGCGACACGGCGTTCGCCAAGCTGTCCGGCGGCCAGCGCCAGCGGCTGTCGGTCGCCCTGGCCCTGGTGGGCCGGCCGCGTGTGGCGGTGCTCGACGAGCTGACCACCGGCCTCGACCCGCAGGCCCGCCGCGACACGTGGGAGCTGGTGGAGCAGGTGCGCGACTCGGGCGTCACGATCGTGCTGGTCACCCACTTCATGGAGGAGGCCGAACGGCTCTGCGACCGGCTCACCCTCATCGACCGGGGCCGCGTCGTCGCCACCGGCACCCCGGCCGCGCTCGTCGCGCAGGCGGGCGGGGAGCAGCGGCTCAGGTTCCGGCCGTCGGCGCCGGTGGACCACGCGCTGCTGCTGGCGCTGCCCGAGGTGCGCTCGGTCACCGGCAGCGGCGAGCACCTGGAGGTCACCGGCGTCGGCGACCTGGCGCCCGCCGTCACGCTCGCGCTCGCCGAGCACCGCATCGTGCCCACCGACCTGCGCGTCGAGCAGGCCACGCTCGACGACGCCTTCCTCGCCCTCACCGGAAGGACACTGTCATGAGGAAAGTCCTCGCTGTCGAGACCAAGCTCTACCTGCGCGAGTGGCCCGTCATGCTGTACACGATCGTGCTGCCGGTCGGGCTGCTGCTGGTGCTGGGCAGCATCCCCGACATGGGCAAGCCCGACCCGGCGCTGGGCGGTCAGCGCGTCACCGACACCCAGCTGCCGGCCATGATGACGCTGCTGGCGATGCTCACGCTGGCGTTCACGGTGCTGCCGACCGTGCTGACCACGTACCGCGAACGGGGCGTGCTGCGACGGATGTCGACCACGCCCGTCCACCCCGGGCGGATGCTCGTGGGGCAGCTCGTCATCAACGTGGCCGTCGGCGCGGTGTCCACCGTGCTGGTCGTCGTGCTCGGCCGGCTCGTGCTGGGGACGGCCATGCCGCGGCAGCCGGTCGGGTTCGTGCTGGTGTTCCTGCTGGGCACGGCTGCGCTGATGGCCATGGGGCTGGTGATCGCCTCGCTGGCGCCGTCCGGGAAGGCCGCCTCCGGGATCGGGTCGGTGGTGATGTTCCCGCTGATGTTCGTGGCGGGCATGTGGATCCCACGCGAGATCATGCCGCAGGCGCTGCGCGTCTTCAGCGACTACTCGGTGGCCGGGCCGTTCGCCCAGGCCATGCGCGCCACCTGGGCGGGCGACTGGCCGCAGCCGCTGCACCTGGTGATCATGGCGGCCGGGCTGCTGGTCTTCGGCTGGCTGGCCGTGCGTCTCTTCCGCTGGGAATGAGCGCCGCGCGTCGGGGGCGTCAGGCCCAGACGGGGCGGGCGCCCGTGACGTTCAGCATGATCGAGTAGAGCGAGGTGGAGGCGGCGACGAACAGCCGGTTGCGCTTGAGCCCGCCGAACACCAGGTTGGCGACGTTGTCGGGCAGGAGCAGCCGGCCGATCAGGGTGCCGTCGGGGTCGTAGCAGTGCACGGACTTGCCCGCCGCCGCCCACACGCGGCCGGTGTCGTCGAGCCGCATCCCGTCGTACGCGTCGCCGGCCGCCCCCTCCGCGAAGATCCGGCCCTTCTCCAGGGTGCCGTCCTCGGTCACCTCGAAGACGCGAATGTGGCGGCGCCGGGTGTCGGCCACGTACAGCAGCCGCTCGTCCAGGGAGAACGCCAGGCCGTTCGGCCGCTCGAAGTCGTCGGCGACGATGCGCGTCTCGCCGGTCACCGGGTCGATCCGGTAGACGTGGCAGCCGTCGATCTCCTGCTCGGCGCGCTGCCCTTCGTAGTCGCTGGTGATCCCGTACGACGGGTCGGTGAACCAGACGGAGCCGTCGGAGCGCACGACCGCGTCGTTGGGGCTGTTGAGGCGCCTGCCCTCCCAGCGGTCGGCGAGGACGGTGATCGAGCCGTTGTGCTCGGTGCGGGTGACGCGGCGATTGCCCTGCTCGCAGGAGATCAGCCGGCCCTCGCGGTCGAGGGTGTTGCCGTTGGTGTAGCCGGCGGGCGTGCGGAACGGGCCGACGGTGCCGGTGAACTCGTCCCAGCGCAGCATGCGGTCGTTCGGGATGTCGCTCCAGACGAGGAAGCGGCCGGCGGGGAAGTAGACGGGGCCCTCGGCCCAGCGGGTGCCGGTGTACAGCCGCTCGACGACGTCGTCGCCGGCGACGCGGGCGAAGCGCTCGTCCAGCACCTCGAACTGCGTGGGGATCACATCCATCATGCTGGAAGCCAAGCGCACCTGATGGTGTTTGGTCAAATCCCGATTTATCCGGATATGATCTGGTCGTGGATGAGATCGACAGGAAGCTGGTCGGGCTGCTCCAGGACGACGCCGGCCGCTCGTACGCCTCGCTGGGGCAGGCCGTGGGGCTGTCCGGCGCGGCGGCGCACGAGCGGGTGCGCAAGCTGCGCGAGCGCGGCGTCATCAGGCGCACGACCGTCGACGTCGACCCGGCCGAGCTCGGCCGGCCAGTGACGGCGTACGTGCTCGTGGACGGCGGCATGTGGATGGGCGACACCGCCGAGCGGCTGCGCGGGATCCCCGCGGTCGAGGAGGCACACGTGATCGCCGGCCCCGCCTCGCTCCTGCTCAAGGTGCGCACGGCGACGACCCGCGACCTGCAGCGCGTCCTGCGGCAGGTGTTCGAGGTGGACGGGGTGACCAGCACGCAGACCGTCGTGGTGCTGGAGACCTTCTTCGAGCGACCGAGCGATCCTGAACTATAGTCGAGGTATGACCAGGGCCCCGTGGAACACCAAGGAGCTGACCGTCGGGCAGCTCGCCGAGCGCAGCGGCGTCGCCGTGTCGGCGCTGCACTTCTACGAGGCCAAGGGGCTCATCGGCAGCCGCCGCACGGCGGGCAACCAGCGCCGCTACTCCCGTGACACGCTGCGCCGGGTCGCCTTCATCCGGCTGGCCCAGCGCATCGGCATCCCGCTGAAGACCATCAAGGAGGCGCTGGAGACGCTTCCCGAGGAGCGCACCCCCACGCGCGCCGACTGGGCCCGGCTCTCGGCCGCCTGGCGCGGGGAGCTCGACGACCGCATCGAGCAGCTCCAGCGGCTGCGCGACGACCTGACCGACTGCATCGGCTGCGGATGCCTGTCGCTCGACCGGTGCGCGCTGGCCAACCAGTACGACCGGCTGGGTGACGAGGGGCCGGGGGCCAGGCGCATCGACACCCAGATCACCCGGGCCTGCTCCCCCGAAGCCTGTCGCACCGCCTGAGCCTCGACTTCTTCGACTACGAGGTCCTGGGCTGCGGCGGGACGATCAGCGTCGGGCGGCGCGCGTGGTGCAGCACGTGGTTCGAGACGCTGCCCAGCAGCACCGACCGCGCCTCCGACAGACCGCGCGAGCCGGTGACGATCAGCGAGGCGTCCAGCTCGTCGGCCACGTCCACGATCGTCTTCCAGATCGACTCCCGGTCGGCCACGGCCCGGTGGGTCACCTCGGCGATCCCCGAGGCCCGCGCCAGGTCGGCCCCCTCCTTGGCGTGCTCCTCGGCCAGCTCGCGCCACTCGTCCGCGCCGTCCTTGATCGCCGCGACGTCGGCCAGCGGATATCTCCTGAGCTGCACCAGCAGCGGCTCCCAGACGGTCACGACGACCACGGGCTCCGCCGCCAGGTGCTTGGCCGCGAACTCGATCGCGGCGCGCGAGTCGGCCGAACCGTCATAGGCGATGAGGATGGACATGGCCTGCTCCCTTCACTGCTCTCGTCAGGTGCAGCACCGGGATGATCGACCGGGATTCCGCAGCGGCCTGTCTGGTGTGTCACACCGGACCATCCGCGTGGACGGTCAGGACAGGTCGAGGCCGGCGAGCTGGGCCCGGCTCACCACGTTGAGCTTGGGGAAGGCCCGGTAGAGGTGGTAGCTGACCGTCTTCGGGCTGAGGAAGAGCTGCGCCCCGATCTCCCGGTTCGTCAGCCCGGCCGCCGCCAGCCGGACGATCTGCAGCTCCTGGGGCGACAGCGCCGAGACCGTCTCGTCGCGCCCGGCCGGAGCACTGGTGTCGCCCGCCGCCCGCAACTCCGTGCGGGCGCGCTCGGCCCACGGCCGGGCGTCCAGCCTCTCGAACGTCTCCAGCGCCGCGCGCAGATGCGGCCGGGCGCTGCCCTTGTGCCGCTCCCGGCGCAGCCGCTCGCCGAAGGCGAGCCGGGTCCGCGCGGCCTCCCACGGCCGGCCGCTGTCGGCGTGCAGCCGTACGGCGGCGCGGAAGTGCTCGTGGGCGGTGTCCCAGTCGGGTTCGAGCAGGGCCCGGCACCGGTGCAGAACCGCCCCGGCCCAGTCGAGGCCGGAGGCGAGGGCCCACTCCTCGAAGCGCCGCAGCGGCTCGCCGGCCGGGGCCCCCAGCCGTACGGCCGCCTCGATCTGGTCGGGCGCGAAGTACACCGCCTGGATCTGGTGGCGCACCGGACCCTCCACGGCGGCGTCGAGGCGGTCCAGCGCCTCGGCGAACCGGCCGTGTCCGAGGTCCAGCAGGGCCAGCGCCCATTCGGCCCAGGCAAGCCCGTTGACGATCCGGTTGGCGTCGAACCGGTCACGGCAGCGGGCCGCCAGCCGGGAGCACCCGGCCGCGTCGCCGCGCACGGCGGCGATCCAGGCGAGCATGCCTTCGAGGTAGCCGGCCCGGTTCGGCTGGCCCGTGTCGGCGGCCAGCCGCAGCCCCTCGGCGGCGCCGGCCACGGCGTCGTTGAACCGGCCCAGGTAGAGGTCCGAGGCCGTGAGCGTCAGCAGCGCCAGGGGGATCCTGCCGATCTCGCCGCGCGCCCGGCACTCCGCCACGACGGCCGCCGAGATGTCGCGCCCGGCCCGGAAGTCGCCGACCAGCCCGGCGACGAAGGCGGCGTTGATCCGTAGCGCGTGCGCGCCTTCGCGGACCCGGGCGCCGTCGGCGACCAGGCCGCGCATGGTCGCCAGCGCCCCGGCCGGGCCCTTGGCCAGGAACTCGGCCGCGCCCGTCACCGCGTCCACGGCCGGGCCGAGCCCGTCGCCCGGCCGCAGCCCGAGCGCGTGGAGCCGGTCGGACGCCTCCGCGACCCGGCCGGGGTCGCTGAGCTGCCAGGCGTTGCGGGCCGCGTCGACGAGCATCGCCCCGGCCATGACGCGGTCCACCCCGCTCACCGCCTCCGCGCCCGACACGAGCAGGTCGTGGGCGAGGTGGGGCGCGCCCTCGTCGAAGGCGAGCCGGGCGCGCAGCTCCGAGAGCCGCGCGAGCGAGCGGGGGTCCGTCTCCAGCCGGCCGGCGCGTTCGGCCAGGTCCTTGGCCCGTACGGGCTGGCCGGCGTCGGCCGCGGCCACCGCGGCGGAGGTCAGGCGGCGCGCCCGCACGGCCGTCTCCTCCGTCAGCTCGGCGGCGCGCTCCAGGGCTGCGGACGCCCCCGCGTCGCCGCCACGCTCCCTGGCCCGCTCCGCGGCCTGCTCCAGCGCCGTCGCGGCCGTCTCGTCCGGGCCCGTCGCCGCCGCGGCCAGGTGCCACGCCCGCCGGTCCGGCCGCCCGTCCAGCAGCCCGGCGAGCACGCGGTGCATCGCCAGCCGCTCGGCGAACGTGCCGTGCCGGAACGCGGCGGCCCGCATCAGCGGGTGCGCGAACGTCACCCGCGCCCCCTCGACCCGGATCAGCCCCGACCGCTCCGCCGTGCCCAGGGCCATGGGGGCGACGCCGAGCTCCTCGGCCGCCCGCATGATCACCGGCAGTTCGCCGCCGTCCTCGACCGCGGCCAGCACCAGCACGGTCCGCACCGCCTCCGGCAGGGCGGCGATGCGCGCGGCGTACGCCTCCTGGATGCGGCGCGGCAGCGGCAGCGGGCCCTGGACCGGCGCGCTCTCGGGCAGTTCGAGCAGCGCGAGCGGGTTGCCGCCGCTCTCCTCGATCACCCGCTCGCGCAGCGCCCCGTCGAGGCCGGGCGCGCGTTCGGCGAGCAGCCGCGTGGCGCTCTCCCGGTCGATCCCGGCCAGCGCGCGCTCCGGCAGGCCCGCGGCGTCGAAGCCGTCCCGGGCGCCGAACAGCAGCACGACCCCCTCGGCGTGGAGGCGGTGGGCCGCGAACCGCAGCGCCCCCGCCGACGCCCTGTCCAGCCAGTGCGCGTCGTCCACGAGACACAGCAGGGGCCGTTCCTCGGCCAGGTCCGACAGCAGCGACAGCACCGCCAGGCCCACGAGCAGCTCGTCGTCCCGGCCCGCCGGGCCGATGCCGAGCGCGCCCCTGAGCGCCGCCGCCTGCCGCTCGGGCAGCGCGTCCACGCGGGCGAGCACCGGGCGCAGCAGCAGGTGCAGCGAGGAGAACGGGATCTCCGCCTCGGTCTCGATGCCGGTGCCGCGCAGCACGGTCATGCCCTCGGCCCGCTCCCCCGCGTACGCCAGCAGGGAGGTCTTGCCGATCCCGGGCTCGCCGCGGATCACCAGCGCCGCGCTGCGGCCCTCGCGGGCGGCGTCCAGCAGGGCGTCCAGTGCCGCCTGGTCGTCGGCGCGTCCCATGAGCACCGGGGAATCCTAGTCACTCGTCCGGTACCCGGCCGAATCCGGCGTCCCTAGCGTTCTGCCCGTGGATCTCATGCAAGGGGTCGAGCTGACCTCCGTGACCAAGCAGTACGCGCACGGCGTCACCGCGCTCGACGACGTGACGATCGCCTTCAGGACCGGCACGTTCACCGCCGTCATGGGACCGTCCGGCTCGGGCAAGTCGACGCTGCTGCAGTGCGCCGCCGGGCTGGACCGGCCCACGTCCGGACAGGTGACGGTCGACGGGCGCGACCTGTCCGGGCTCACCGACAAGCAGCTCACGCTGCTGCGCCGCGACCGGATCGGGTTCGTCTTCCAGGCGTTCAACCTGCTGCCGTCGCTCACCGCCACCCAGAACGTCGGCCTGCCGCTGCGCCTGGCCGGCCGCCGACCCGACCCCGAGCTGGTCCGGCAGAGCCTGGCCGCCGTGGGGCTGGCCGGCCGCGCCGGGCACCGGCCCGCGGAGATGTCCGGCGGGCAGCAGCAGCGCGTGGCGATCGCGCGGGCGCTGGTCACGCGGCCCGCGGTGCTGTTCGCCGACGAGCCGACCGGCGCCCTCGACGCCAACACCAGCAGGGAGGTGCTCCAGCTCCTGCGCGCGCTGGTGGACAAGCACGCCCAGACCATCGTCATGGTCACGCACGACCCGGTCGCCGCCTCGTACGCCGACCGGGTGGTCTTCCTGGCCGACGGGCGCGTGTACGGCGAGCTGGCCGACCCCACCGCCGAACTCGTCGCCACCCGCATGCTGCAACTGGAGGCCGCGTCGTGCTGAACGTTCTGCTGAGGAAGGAGGCGGCGTCGTGCTGACGATCGCGCTCGCCACCCTGCGGACCCGGTGGATGTCCTTCGTCGGGACCTTCGCCGCGCTCGCGCTCGGCGCGGCGCTGATCGCCGCGCTCGGCCAGGTGCTCGCCACCACCACCGGCTCCCCCGACCGCGGCCCGCAGCGCTACGCCGCCGCGCCCGTCGTCGTCGTGCCGGACGACCGGCTCACCGTGCCCACCTGGCAGGGCGGCAGCAGCGCGCCGCTCGCCGAACCCCGCGGCGTCCCCGCCGGCCTGGCCGGCCGGCTCCCGGGAGCGGTCGAGGACCGGGCCTTCCCCGCCCAGCTCGCCGGAGGGCCGCCCGCCGTGGGCCGTCCCTGGTCGGCCGCCCGGACGGCGCCGCACCGGCTGGTGTCCGGCCGCGCCCCCGCGACGGCACACG
Organism: Nonomuraea roseoviolacea subsp. carminata; assembly: GCF_024172185.1. Classification (GTDB taxonomy): domain Bacteria; phylum Actinomycetota; class Actinomycetes; order Streptosporangiales; family Streptosporangiaceae; genus Nonomuraea; species Nonomuraea roseoviolacea. The sequence continues at coordinate 3,763,015 of NZ_JAMZEC010000001.1, read as the reverse complement.
AGATCGCCGTGACCGGCGGCGCCCCCACGACGGCACACGGGATCGCGGTGACCGGCGGCGCGCCCGCTACGACGCGCGACGGCGCTGCGGCCGGCGAGATCCCCGCAGCGACACACGAAGCCACCGTGACCGCCGGCGGCGGCGAGCGGGTGGCGGCGGCGGCCGTCCCCGGGCCGCGGATCGGCGAGCAGGTGTCGGTCGTCACCGCCGCCGGCGCCCGGCCGTACACCGTCGTGGGCATCACCTCCCCCGGACCGGAGGCCACCGTCTTCTTCTCCGACGCGCAGGCCGCACGCCTCTCCCCGCGGATCACCGCGCTGGCCGTCTGGAAGGACGCCGCGGAGGTCGAGGCGGCGGTCAAGGCGGCCGGCGGCAAGGCGCGGATCCTCACCGGCCAGAACAGGGCGCTCGCCGACCCCTCACGCGCGGCCGACGAGAACGCGCGCGACAACGCCAACACCATCGTCGGCATTGCCGCCGGGTTCGCCGGTTTCATTGCGGTCTTCGTGGTCTCGTCCACGTTCGCGTTCGCGGTGGGACAGCGGCGGCGCGAGTTCGCCCTGCTGCGCACCATCGGCGCGACCACCCCGCAGGTCAGGCGCATGGTGTACGGCGAGGCCCTGCTGGTCGCCGTCACCGCCTCCGCGACCGGCGCGCTGCTCGGCCCCCTCGGCGCCCGCCCGATCCAGGACTGGCTGGTCAGCCTGGGGATGGCGCCCGCCTGGCTGGTGCCCAGCACCTCCTCGGCGCCGTCGTGGATCGCCTTCGGCACCGGGGTGGTCGTCGCGGTGCTCGGCGTGGTCCTGTCGGCGCGGCGGGCCGGCCGGGTGCCGCCCGCGGAGGCGCTGCGCGAGTCCGGCGTGGAGCAGGGCGCCATGACTCCCGGCCGGTGGGTCGCCGGCCTCGCCGTCCTGGCCACCGCCCTCGTGAGCATGACCATGACGGCCGTGGGCGACCCGTCGTCCGCGACCGGCAACAAGTCGTACATGCCGGTCCTGATGCTGCTCATCGCCGCGGTCGGCCTGCTCGCGCCCGTCGTGGTACGGCCGGTCACCCGGCTGCTCACCTGGCCCGTCGAGCGGCTGCGCGGCGCCGGCGGCACCGTCGTCGCGGCCGGCGCGGTGGCCTCCGCCCGGCAGACCGCCGCGACCGCCGCGCCCGTCCTCGTCACGGTGGGCCTCGCCGCCTCGCTGCTCGGCGCCGCCGCCATGAGCGACGCCGCCAAGACCGCGATGGAGGCCGGGCCGATCCGCGCCGACCACGTCGTGCTGCCCACCGGCCCGGCCGGGCTCGACAGGCAGCTCGTACGGCGCCTGCGTGACCTCCCCGGCGCGGACGTCACCACCGTCACCCCGACCAGCGTCTACACCCTCGAAGGCCGGACCGCGCTGATCCGCCGGCCGGCCGAGGCCGTCGACCCCGGCGCCCTGCGCCAGAGCGTGGACGTGCCGGTCGTCGCCGGGTCGCTGGCCGGGCTCCGCGACGACACGATCGCGGTGTCCGAGACGTGGGACCTGGGCGTCGGCCAGAGCGTCACCATGTGGCGCGCCGACGGCAGCGAGGCCACCTTCACGGTCACCGCCGTGCTCGGCTCCCGCTCCGCCGCCGACTCCTACGTCACCCCGGCACACGCCTTCTCCGCCCTGCCGTACCGGGCGTACGTGAAGCTGCGACCGGGCGCGGCGGCGGACCAGGTCGCGGCGGCGCTCCAGCGGGCCACCCGGGGCCACAACGCCCGCGCCCTCACCAAGGCCGCGTGGGAGCGGCAGCTCGGCACGGGCCGCGCCTCGGCCAGCCGCCTGGGCCTGCTGGTGGTGCTCGGCATCATGCTGGCTTACACGGCGATCGCCCTGGTCAACACCCTGTTGATGGCCGCCTCCGACCGCTCGGCGGAGCGCGGGGCGCTGCGCCTGCTGGGGGCGACCCGAGGGCAGGTCCTGAGGTACGTGATGGGCGAGGCACTGCTGGTGGTGGCGGTCGGCACGGTCCTCGCCGCGCTGGCCACGGCGCTCAGCCTGCTCGGGCTGTGGACGGCGCTGGTCCAGCTCACGGGGCTGATCCCGGGGACGCTGCCGTGGGGGACGATCGCCGCGGTGACGGGCGGGTGCGCGGTGCTGGCCGTGCTGGCGGCGGTGATCCCGGCGCTGGCCTCGAAGGACATCAGACCCACGACGGCCTGACACAACAACGAGAGGCTGTGCGCGGCGAAGCCATGCGGACAATGGGCCGGACCGCACGTTCGTGCCCGCTCGACTGCACGCTCCCGTAGGGCGAGCCGGAACATGTGGTCCATGACGTCACGACAAGGCTCCCACGGCCACAATGCGATGAGCGATGGCTGCTTTGCGGTGCAGCGCGGTGGGAGCATCGTCGTACAGCAGGCCGACGATTCTTCTGGCCGGCCTGCCGGTCGTCCCGACGATATAGATGCTCTTGTGCGGCCTCACCGAAAGACCCGTTACGCCATGAGAAGCAAGAAACCCGTTGAATGCTGTCAATAGTGGATAATTGCCGAACAGTCTCGCCTGCGCCTTTCCGCTGTACTCGCCTATCGACCCGTCCCCGTCCACGACGCCACGCCAAAAATGATGCGACTCGACAAGAGCACGATCTACGGAGCCGTTGTAACGACCAAGAGCAAGAAGGCGATGCGCTAACTTCTCGGATCGCACCGAGAAGATGCAGGCGCGGCCCGAAGACACATCCGAGATGGCGTGAGTCGAACCGAGGAAGTCCCGCAACTTCACAAGATGTTCGCGATCACGCTCCGACAGACTGACGCCGATCTGAGGTTTCAGACCATCCCGGAAGTGCACGGTCCCGTCCGCGAACAAGAACCCGATCCAGTAGGCGGCGTCCGCCGACAGATCATCAAAAGCGTCCTCCCGGAGAGAGTGTTCGCCGCGTATGGTGACGCCGCGTCTACGGAGCACACCCCGGAGAGACATATCTGATACCCCAAATGCCGCTGCGATTCGCGTAGAGCTTTCCCCCGCCATGTAACGCTCGGCGGCCGCAGCTTTCTGCTCCGAGGTCAACTTGGCACTGGTGCGTATCTCGACGCCACGCCGGCGTAGGATACCGACAACGGCTTGACGAGATACCCCGAAAACCTTCGCCAGTCGCGAGGCACTTTCACCCGCAGCATAACGTTGAACGACTTCAACCTTCTGCTCATCAGATAGCCTGCCTCTCATCACCATGGATCAATCCTAATGTTGAGCCATGTCGACGAAGCGGGAGTAATGCCCTTGGAAGGCGACTGTCACGGTGGCAGTCGGTCCGTTACGATGTTTAGCGACTATGAGGTCGGCCTCGCCCGCCCGTGGCGACTCCCGCTCGTAGGCGTCCTCCCGGTGCAGCAGGATGACCATGTCGGCGTCCTGCTCGATGCTGCCCGATTCACGAAGGTCGCTCACCTGTGGACGTTTGTCGGTGCGCTGCTCGGGGCCTCGGTTGAGCTGGGAGATCGCGATGACCGGGACCTCCAGCTCCTTGGCCAGCAGCTTGATGGCACGGGAGATCTCCGAGACCTCGTTCTGGCGGCTCTCGGTCTTCTTGGGCGAGCTCATCAGCTGGAGGTAGTCGATGACCACGAACCGCAGGTCGTTGCGCTGCTTGAGGCGGCGGCACTTGGCCCGGATCTCCATCATCGACATGTTGGGCGAGTCGTCGATGAACAGCGGCGCCTCGGCCACCTCGCTCATGCGGCGCGCCAGGCGGGTCCAGTCGTCGTCGCTCATCATGCCGGAGCGCATCGCGTGCAGCGCCACCCGCGCCTCCGCCGAGAGCAGACGCATCGTGATCTCGTTGCGCGACATCTCCAGGGAGAAGATGACGGTCGTCATGCCGTGCTTGATCGCGGCGGAGCGGGCGAAATCCAGACCAAGGGTGCTTTTACCGATGGCCGGACGGGCGGCCACGACGATCATCTGCCCCGGGTGGAGGCCGTTGGTGAGCTGGTCGAGGTCCTGGAAGCCGGTGGGGACGCCGACCATCTGGCCGCCGCGGCTGCCGATGGCCTCCAGCTCGTCCAGGGCACCCGGCATGATGTCGGCCAGCGGGGCGTAGTCCTCGGAGGTGCGGCGCTCCGTGACCTTGTAGATCTCGGCCTGGGCGCGGTCGACGAGGTCGTCGACCTCCTCGTTGTTGCCGCCGTAGCCGAAGGAGACGATGCGGGTGCCGGCCTCGATGAGGCGGCGCAGGATGGCCTGCTCGCGGACGATCTTGGCGTAGAAGCCGGCGTTGGCCGCCGTGGGGACGACCGCGGTCAGCGTGTGGAGGTAGGCGGCGCCGCCGACCCTGGCCATCTCGCCGCGCTTCTGCAGCTCGTCGAAGACGGTGACCGCGTCGGCGGGCTCGCCGCGGCCGTACAGGTCGGTGATGACGTCGTAGACCATCTGGTGGGCGGGCCGGTAGAAGTCGTCGGAGCGGATGATCTCGACGACGTCGGCGATCGCGTCCTTGGACAGCAGCATGCCGCCGAGGACGGACTGCTCGGCCTCGATGTTGTTGGGCGGTGTGCGCTCGAAGCCTGGACCTGCGCCGGTTTCCTCGTCAACGCTCACGGCGCCCCCTCAACAGCCTCGCCTAGGTCGCACCACCCCCACTTGTAGCCGACCGGTCTGACAGTTTGGCCGCTTCCCGGGCAGGGAGCAACGCGACCTGTGGACAGCCTGTGGATAACCCTGTGGGCAAGCTGTGTATGACCGCGCCGAACATGTGAAAGCTCTGTGGACGAGCCTGGGGATAACTTGTTCACATCTCCACGACCATGAAGCTGACCAGCGGAAACGTTGTCCACCGGCTGTGGAGAAAAGAAAGTTGGCCCGACATGCCGGGTAAGGTCCATAATAGGCAAATGCCCATTACACGCCAAGACAGGGAGATTCTCCGCCTTGCCATACCGGCGTTCGGCGCGCTGGTGGCCGAGCCCCTGTTCCTGCTGGCCGACTACGCGATCGTGGGCCACGGCCTCGGGACCGTCGCCGTGGGCGCGCTCGGCGTCGCCGGGACCGTCCTGACGACGTTGGTGAACCTGTGCGTCTTCCTCGCGTACGGCACCACGGCGTCGGTGGCGCGGCGCACCGGGGCGGGCGACCACGCGCGGGCCATGCGCGACGGCGTGGACGGCATCTGGCTGGCGCTGGCCATCGGCCTCGCCCTCGTCGCCCTCGGCTGGCCCCTCGCGCCGGCCGTCGTGGACCTGTTCGGCGCGAGCCCGGAGCAGGCCGGCGAGGCCGTCACGTACCTGCGGGTCAGCCTGATCGGGGCCCCCGGCATGCTGGTCGTGCTGGCCGGCACCGGCGTGCTGCGCGGGCTCCAGGACACGGTGACCCCGCTCGTCGTCGCCGTGGGCTCGTTCGCGCTCAACGCGGCGCTGAACGCGTGGTTCGTGCTCGTGCTGGGATGGGGCATCGCCGGCTCCGCCTGGGGCACGGTGCTGGCCCAGACGCTCGGCGCGATCGTGTACGTGGCCGTGGTCGTCAGGGGCGCCCGGCGGCTCGGCACGCCGCTGTCCCCGGACGTGGCGGGGGTGCGGCGGGCGGGCACGGCCGGGTTCGCGCTGCTGGTCCGTACGGTGTGCCTGCGGATCGTGCTGCTTGTGGCCGTGGTGATCGCCACGCGGATGGGCGAGGCGCAGCTCGCCGCGTACGCCATCGCCACCCAGGTGTGGACGCTGCTGGCCTTCGCGCTCGACGCGATCGCCATCGCCGGGCAGGCGATCACCGGCTGCACCCTCGGCGCCGGTGACGCGGTCGCGACCAGGGAGGCCACCGGGCGCATGGTGCGCTGGGGTGTGTGGTCGGGCGTGCTGCTCGGCGTGCTGGTGCTCGCGGGCCGGCCGTTGCTGCCCGGCCTGTTCGACGCCGATCCGCAGGTCACCGAGCAGCTCCTGGCCGTGCTGTGGCCCGTGGCGCTCTTCCAGCCCATCTGCGGCGTGGTGTTCGTGCTCGACGGGGTGCTGATCGGGGCGGGCGACCAGCGCTACCTCGCGTGGGCGGGGGTGTGGACGACGCTCGCGTACCTCCCGGCGGCCTTCGTCGCGGCGGATTTCGGCATCGTTGCTCTTTGGTGCGCGCTCGGGGTGTGGATGGTGGCACGTTTGATCACGCTCGGCCGGCGGGCCGCGGGCACTGCCTGGCTGGTGACCGGGGCGTAATCGTCCTGTGCTTGCTGTGGTGCGGGTGGTGGGGGCACTGTGGGCGAGTTCCCCGAGCGGAGTGTGCTTTGTCCACGATTCTCCGACGCCTGCCGCCGTCCGAGGCGACCGGTCTGCGCACGGGCGCGCGCCACAGCCTCGCCGAGCTCTACCGTCCGGCCGATCTGGTCGTGCTGGGGCTCGGCGTGATGATCGGCGCGGGCATCTTCAGCATCGCCGGGCGGCAGGCCGCGACCATGGCCGGACCAGGGGTGATCCTGTCCTTCATGATCGCGGGCATCGCCTGCCTGCTGGCCTGCCTGTGCTACGCCGAGCTGTCGTCCACGATCCCGGCCTCGGGCAGCGCGTACACCTTCACCTACGTGATCTTCGGTGAGGTGTGGGCGTGGATCATCGGCTGGGCGCTGATCCTGGAGCTGCAGCTCGCCGCCGCCGTGGTCGCCAAGGCGTGGGCGGAGCTGACCGTGCTCGCCTTCGCCGACTTCGGGATCGCCCTGCCCCGGCACGACCTGGTGAGCGTCGCGCTCACGGTGTTCATCCTGGTCGTCCTGACGAGCGTCGTCGCGGTCAACGCGCGGATCGGCCTGCGCGCGCTGTGGATCATGGTGGCGGCCAAGCTGCTCGCCATCGGCGCCGTCATCGTGGTGGGCGCCCCGCACGTCCGGGCGAGCAACTTCGGCGACCTGTACGCCCCGCCCCGGCCGCTGGACGTGCCGCCCTCGACCGTGCTGGACGTCGTCATCGGCCAGAGCCACGCCTTCGGCTGGGCCGGCATCTTCGCGGCGGCGCCCGCCATCGCGTTCGCCTACATCGGCTTCGACATCGTCGCGACCGCCGCCGAGGAGACCGTCAACGCGCCCCGCGCCGTGCCCAAGGGCATGATCCGCAGCCTCGTCGTGGCCACCGTCCTCTACATCGCCGTGGCCGTGGTCATGGTCGGCATGATCCCGTACTCCCGCATCTCGGCCGACGCGCCGCTGTCCAGCGCGTTCCGCGGCGCCGGCGTGGACTGGATGGTGCACGTCATCGACATCGGCGCGGTCCTCGGCCTGACCACCGTGATCCTGGTGCTGATCGTGGGGCAGACGCGGGTGCTGTTCTCGATGGCCCGCGACGGCCTCATCCCGCGCCGCCTGTCGGCGATCAGCCGGAGGTACCACACGCCGTCGCGGATGACGCTGGTCATCGGCGTCGTGGCCGTCCTGCTGGCCACGTTCGCGCCCGTGTTCACATTGCAGCAGCTCGTCGTGATGGGCGCGCTGTTCGCGTTCCTGTTCGTGTCGGCGGGCGTGATCGTGATGCGCCGCCGGATGCCGCACCTCGACCGGGGGTTCCGGGTGCCGCTGTCGCCGCTGGTGCCCGCCCTGTCGCTGGCGGCGACGCTCTGGCTGATGGTCAACCTGCACGTGCTGACGTGGGTCTGGTTCGCGCTGTGGATGGCGTTCGGGATGCTGGTCTACCTCGGGTACGGCCGGCGGCACAGCCTGCTGGCACCGCCCCGGGACGAGCCGCAGGACGCCCCACGGGGCCGTCACCGCCGCTGAGCCCCATCCCCGGGCGCCGCCTCGTCGTCCTACAGGCGCCGGGCCTCCAGGACGCTGCGCAGGAAGTCGCGGGTGCGCGCCTCGTCCGGGTCGCTGAAGATCTTCTCCGGCGGCCCCTTCTCCAGCAGCACGCCCCCGTCGAGGAAGCACACCGTGTCGGAGATGTCGCGGCAGAACCCCATCTCGTGCGTGGTGAGGATCATCGTCATCCCCGTCTGCTTGAGCTCGCGGATGATCTCCAGCACCTCCACGACCAGCACCGGGTCGAGCGCGGAGGTCACCTCGTCGAGCAGCATCAGCCGCGGCTGGGTCGCCAGCGCCCGGATGATGGCCACCCGCTGCTGCTGGCCGCCGGAGAGCTGGTCGGGGTACGACGTGGCCTTGTGCGCCAGCCCGAACCGGCTGAGCAGCGCGTGCGCCTCCTCCTCGGCCCGTTCCCTCGGCACCTTGTGCACCTGGCGCGGCGCCAGCGTGATGTTGTCGAGCACGGTCATGTGCGGGAACAGGTTGAACGCCTGGAAGACGATGCCGAGCCGCTGGCGCACCTCGTCCACGTCGACCCGCGGGTCGGTGACGTCGCGGCCCTCCAGCGTGATCGTGCCGTCGTCCACGGTCTCCAGCAGGTTGACGCAGCGCAGCAGCGTGGACTTGCCCGAACCGGACGCGCCGATGAGGCTGACCACCTCGTGCGGGCGCACCTCCAGGTCGATGCCGCGCAGCACGCTGTGGCCGTGGAAGTTCTTCCACACGCCCTCGATGGTCAGCAGGGTCATGCCCCGCGCCTCCTCCGCGTGCGCGCGGCCAGGTAGTCGGTGAACCGGGCCATCGGGATCGTCAGCAGGATGAACAGCAGGGCGGCCACCAGGTAGGCCGTGTAGTTGAACTTGCCGGAGGCGTAGATCTGCGCCTGCCGCAGCGCCTCCAGCACGCCCAGCGTGGACACCAGCGCGGTGTCCTTCTGCAGCGAGATGAAGTCGTTGAGCAGCGGCGGCACGACCCGGCGGGTGGCCTGCGGCAGCACCACGAACCGCATGGTCTTGCCGTGGCTGAGCCCGAGGGAGCGGGCGGCGGCCACCTGGCTCGGGTGGACCGACTCGATGCCCGAGCGGAACACCTCGGCGACGTACGCGCCGTACGAGAGCGTCAGCGCGATGACGCCGAGCGTGGTCAGGTCGGTCGGGATGCCCTGCAGGCGCAGCGCCGGCAGGCCGAAGCCGACCATGTAGATGACGAGCAGCGTCGGCACGCCGCGGAAGGTGTCGACGTACAGCGTGGCGAGGGCCCGCACCGGGAACAGCGCGGCCGTCCTGGTCGACCTGACCAGGGCCACCAGGAGGCCCACGACCAGGATGAGCGGCTCGGCGAACAGGAAGATCTTGACGTTCAGCCAGAAGCCGCTGAGGACGTCGGGCAACGCCCGGGCGAAGTGCTCGGGGTTGAAGAAGGTGTCCTGGACGCGCGGCCAGCCGGGCGAGCTGGTGACCACCCACCCGACGAGGACGACGAAGACGACCGTGGAGGCCGTGGCGATGGACGCGGAGCGGCGGGCCCGCGCTCTGCGGACCCGCTCCCGCTCCACCTGCCGATCGCTCTTGACCCAGACCGGGCCCGCTGGCATGTCAGTCATGGACGTACGCGAGGGTCGTCAGCTCAGCTCGGGCGCGCCCGCGGCCGAGCCGAGCCACTGCTGCTCGATCTTGGCCAGCTCGCCCTTGGACTTCAGCGCGTCCACGGCCTTGTCCACGCAGGTCTTGAGCTGGGTGCCCTTCTCCATGACCAGGCCGAATTCCTCGGGCGTGCCGCCCGTCGCGCCGAACTGGCCGACGATCTTGGAGCCCTCGACCTGCGCGGCCGTGACGTAGAACGCCGTCGGCAGGTCCACGACGATGGCGTCGACCTGCTTGTTCTTCAGCGCGTTGATGGCGTCGACCTGGTCGTTGTAGACGTTGGGGTCGTCGGCGGGCTTCACGACGCTCTTGACCGCGTCGAGCGAGGTGGTGCCGACCTGCACGCCGATCTTGGCGTCCTTGAGCTCGGCCAGCGTCTTCGCCCCCGCGAACTTGCCGTCGCCCAGCGCCACCACGGCCTGCTTGACCGTGTAGTAGCCGTGGCTGAAGTCGACGGCCTTGGCCCGGTCCGGGGTGATCGACACCTGGTTGACGTCGAAGTCGAACTGCTTGGCGCCCGGCGCGAAGGCCGTGTCGAACTTGACCGTGTTCCACTGCACCTGGTCGCGGTCGAAGCCGAGCTCACCGGCGACCGCGAACGCCACCGCGCTCTCGAAGCCCTGGCCGTTGCTGGGATCGTCGCCCTTGAACCAGGGCTCGTAGGCGGGCTTGTCGGTGCCGATGGTCAGCTTGCCCGCGTTGACGAGCTTGAGCTGGTCCTTGGTGCACGCCGTGGCAGCGGGGGCGGCGCTCGGGCCGCTGCTGGTCGCCGTGTTGTCGACGGGAGCGCACGCGACGGCCGCGGCGAGGGCGCCCAGCGCGAGCAGCGTCGAGGGACGGACCATGGGTGGTGCCTCCAGGGGAACGCGGGGAAGAACGAGCCGATTGTACGCTGCCCCGCTAGGAAATACGCCGCCACCTGGGCTCATACCGCCCCATACCGGGCCCCCGCAGGCGCGGAGCGAGGGCAGGGCAGGGCGGGGCGGGCTGACGCCCGGGAGCGGGTGAGCCGGCGCCCTGAGACGCGTACGGCCCCCGCTCCACGGAGGGAGAGAGGGCCGTACGGCAGGCGTGTCCGGCGTCAGCCGGCGACGACCTCGACGTCGAGCGAGGCCGACACCTCGGGGTGCAGCTTGACGCTGACCTTGTGGCTGCCGACGCTCTTGATCGGGTTGACGATCTCGATGCGACGGCGGTCGAGGAGCGGGCCGCCTGCGGCCTTGACCGCGTCGGCGACGTCGCCCGTGGTGATCGAGCCGAACAGGCGGCCGGAGTCGCCCGCGCGGGTCGTCAGGCGCACGCGCAGGGCGCCGAGCTGGCCGGCGACCTCCTTGGCGGTGCCCAGGTCGCGGATCTCACGGGCGTCACGAGCCTTCTTGATGGACTCGATCTGCTTCTCCGCGCCACGCGTCCAGCGCATGGCGTAGCCCCGCGGGATGAGGTAGTTACGGCCGTAGCCGTCCTTGACCTCGACGACGTCGCCGGGGGCGCCGAGGCCGGAGACCTCGTTGGTGAGGATGAGCTTCATGTCGTCAGACCTCCTTAGCGCGCGGTGCTCGTGTAAGGCAGCAGGGCCACCTCACGGGCGTTCTTGATCGCGGTCGCCACGTCGCGCTGGTGCTGGGTGCAGTTGCCCGTCACCCGGCGCGCACGGATCTTGCCGCGGTCGGAGATGAACTTCCGCAGCAGCGCCGTGTCCTTGTAGTCGACGTAGGAGATCTTGTCGTGGCAGAACAGGCAAACCTTCTTCTTGGGCTTGCGCAGTGCCGGCTTGGCCATCGTGGTGCTCCTTTCAGAGCCCCGCCGGTGAAGCGGGAATGGTCTCGGGCTTGTGGACTGGGATTAGAAAGGCGGTTCGTCGCTGAAGTCGCCGCCGCCGCCGAAGCCGCCGCTCTGCTGGCCGCCGCCCTGGAAGCCGCCGCCACCGCCGCCGAAGCCGCCGCCCTGGGGCGGGGCGGGCGACGCGGAGGCCCACGGGTCGTCGGCCGGGCCGCCACCGAAGCCGCCGCCACCGCCGCCGCCCTGACGGGAGGTGCGGTTGACCTTGGCCGTGGCGTTGCGCAGAGACGGGCCGACCTCGTCGACCTCGACCTCGTAGACGGTGCGCTTCTCGCCTTCCTTGGTCTCGTAGGACCGCTGCTTGAGCCGCCCCTGCACGATGACCCGCATGCCGCGCTGGAGGCTCTCGGCGGCGTTCTCCGCCGCCTGCCGCCACACGTTGCAGGTCAGGAAGAGGCTTTCGCCGTCCTTCCACTCGTTGGTCTGGCGATCCATGAACCGCGGAGTGGACGCGATGCGGAACCGGGCCACTGCTTGCCCCGTCGGGGTGAAGCGCAGCTCGGGGTCGTCGACAAGATTGCCGACGATGGTGATTACGGTGTCGCCTGCTGCCATGGCCAGCGCTCGCCTTCCTGCACGCCTTCGCTTTGGGTTACGGCTCAGAGTACGGCCGACGCCCGACAAAAAGCCGGGCGACGAGCTGCTTAGTGCACGTCGGGGCGGAGAACCTTGGTGCGCAGGATGCCCTCGTTGAGGTTCATCTGGCGGTCGAGCTCCTTGACCGTCGCGGGCTCCGCGGACAGGTCGATGACGGCGTAGATGCCTTCCGACTTCTTGTCGATGTCGTAGGCGAGACGGCGACGGCCCCAGACGTCGACCTTCTCCACGGTGCCGCCGTCGTTGCGGACCACGGTGAGGAACTGGTCGAGGGACGGCGCGACGGTGCGCTCATCGAGCGAAGGGTCCAGAATGACCATTACTTCGTAACGACGCATGCGGGACTCCAACCTCCTCTGGACTCTTGCGGTCACGACACTCTGCCGTGACAGGAGGACGCTGACGCGGGGCCCCGGCGCCCCTTTCGGCACCCGGGCGTGACGGGTCACCCATCACAACGCAGCCTGACCAGGTTACCAGCCGAGCCCCTGTGGGAAGGCCTGTAGGAAACCAGGGGGTGATAGTTGTGCCACACATCCTCCAACCTTCCGAAAACCAGCGGTTCAGGCTCTCGCTCAACAGCGACGGACAAGCTCATCCGGTGGAGAACATCCTGGCGATCGTCACCGTCGTGTGCGGTCTGACGGCCTTCGTCGCGGCGTTCGTCCCCGGCGGTCACGTCGTCGCCTCGTGGGCGGGCACCCTCGGCTTCGGGACGGGCCTCTACTCCCAGTACGTCTCCGCGACGACTCCCCAGCGAGCCCTCAACATCGTCGGCATCGTCGCGTCGTTCGTGGGCGTGGCGCTCGGCATCGCCCGCGGCGGCTTCCTTCCCTGAGTCCCCGACCGGATCCGAACACGTGAGGACGGCCCCGGGATCCACCACCGGGACCGTCCTTCCGATACGAGGTCATCCTCCGATGTGCAGGTCCACCCCGAGCAGGACGAGGAACCAGAGGAAGACCGCGAGCAACGCCTCGGCGATGTCCTTGAGGATCCCCGGGGTGATGTAGTGGTACACCCAGGCCACGTAGAGGCCTATCACGACGTAGATCAGGATGATTAACGAGCGCCATCGCCATCGGGCCATATGCGTTCTCCTCGGGTAGGGGGTGCCTGGCGACTTCCCCGGCCCGGGTACGGCAAACGGATAGGCTCGGTGACATGGTGCGCATCGGAGCTCACGTCGGCCAGGACGATCCCGCCGCTCACGCCGCCGCGGTCGGCGCCGAGGTGGTGCAGTTCTTCCTCGGCGATCCCCAGGGCTACGCCAAGCCCGTGCTGCCCGACAAGCCGGTGGAGGGCGTCGACGTCTTCATCCACGCCCCGTACCTCGTCAACGTGGCGACGACCAACAACCGGATCCGCATCCCCAGCCGCAAGCTGCTCGCCCAGCACCTGGAGGCGGCGGCCGGCCTGGGCGCCAAGGGCCTGATCGTCCACGGCGGCCACGTCGACAAGAGCGACGACCCGCAGGCGGGCTTCGACAACTGGCGCAAGGTGTTCGAACGGCTGGAGTGCCCGATCCCGGTGCTCATCGAGAACACCGCGGGCGGCGGCAACGCGATGGCGCGCAAGCTGGAGCGCATCGCGCGGCTGTGGGACGCTCTCGACGGGTTCGACGTGGGCTTCTGCCTCGACACGTGCCACGCGCACGCGGGCGGCGAGGAGCTCGTGGACCTGGTCGACCGGGTCAAGGCGATCACCGGCCGGATCGACCTGGTCCACTGCAACGACTCGCGCGACGCGTTCGACTCGGGCGCCGACCGCCACGCCAACCTGGGCAAGGGGCAGATCGACCCGGAGCTGATCCTCGCGGTGTGCCGGGCGGCCGGCGCGCCGATCGTGGTGGAGACCCCCGCCGAGGGGCAGGCGGCCGACATCGCCTTCCTGCGCGAGAACCTCTAGAACCCCCAGGCGGAGCTCTGGAGATCGGAAACACACAGCCTGTGGATAACTTCCCTGGATTACCGGGCCGCGAAAGTGGGTAAGGGGCTCAGCCCGCCCACGCGCCGCTGAGGAAACGCACCGCGTTCAGCACCATGAGCGGCCCCGCGACCAGCCCGTACGCCACGAGCGTCCACGGCCGCCGCGCCCCCAGCGCCGCGACAGCCGTCCACAGGGGGAACCACAGCAGCAGCGAGCGCGGGATCGACAGGTAGTACGCCGACGTCATGAGGGCCGCCGCCTGGAGCCCGGTGTAGACGACCTCGCTCCACCGGCGCCGCGCGGCCAGCCAGACCAGCGCGGCCACCGCCAGCACCGCTCCGGCGAGCTCCATGCGGAACGCCACCGCGAAGTCGTCGCGGCCGAGCGCCGCGTGCCACGTCGTCATCCACGACTCCCACGGCCAGACCGTCTGCCTGCCCCAGCCGGCCTCCTGCGCGTGCTTCCAGGCCAGCCAGTCGCCGGAGCGGCGGTAGTGGAAGAACGAGTAGAACGCCAGCGGCAGGAACGGCACGGCCAGCAGCGGCCACGGGGCCGGCCGTGACGGCAGCTCACGGGCGCGCCGCTGGAGGACGTACTCGACGACCAGGGCGACCGCCAGGAACAGGCCGGTGATGCGCACGCACGACGCGCCGGCGGCGAGCACGGCGGCTCCCGCCCACTGCCCGCGCCGGGCGGCCAGCCACGCCGGGATCGCGAACGCGAGGAACAGCGTCTCGCTGTAGCCCGCCGCCAGGAACACGGCCGTGGGGAACAGCAGCAGCGCGAGCACCGCCATCCAGCCCGGCGCGCCCTCCAGCTCGGCCAGCCGCGCCAGCGCGACCATGGCCACCGCCCCGGCGACCAGCGACACGATCAGCCCGCACGCCGTCCAGTCGGGCACCACGAGGTGGACCAGGCGTAACACCGCCGGCAGGCCGGGGAAGAACGCGGGCAGCCCCGCGTCGGGCGGCGCGGCGGGGTCGCCGTCGTAGCCGTGACGGGCGATGACGACGAACAACCCCGCGTCCCACTGCTTCCAGCGCGCCACGTAGGCGTTCAGCGCCGAGCCGAGCAGCGTCGCGACCAGCAGCCCGGCCCGGGAGCCGAACCAGATCAGCAGCGCGTCGCGCGCCGCCGAACGGGTGATCACCGGTACGACGGGACGAGCGTGAACCGGTCGGGGGCGCCGTCGAACACGCCGCCGGTCTGGTCGTCGACGCCCGCCTGCCGGACGACGTCCTTGTGCGGGCGCAGGATGTCGCGCACCACGAACGCCATCATCACCACGATGG
Source organism: Nonomuraea roseoviolacea subsp. carminata (assembly GCF_024172185.1). GTDB lineage: Bacteria > Actinomycetota > Actinomycetes > Streptosporangiales > Streptosporangiaceae > Nonomuraea > Nonomuraea roseoviolacea. The sequence goes on along the minus strand of NZ_JAMZEC010000001.1, from coordinate 3,747,984 downwards.
TGATCACCCGGCCCCAGACCGCGGTGAAGTACGTGTCGTCGCCGATGCCCAGGTCGTCGCGGCTGAGCGGCGGCTGGGAGAGCAGGTAGAGCCAGATCGCGAAGAAATACCACATCTCGGCGAGCTGCCAGAGGACGAGCGGCTTCCAGTTCGGCCGGGCCAGCACCGCGAACGGCACCAGCCAGAGCACGAACTGCGGCGACCACACCTTGTTCGTCATCATGAACGCGGCCAGGGCGAGGAAGCAGATCTGCGCCAGCCGGGGCCGCCGCGGCGCGGCCAGGGTCAGCACCGCGATGCCCAGGCACAGCAGGGCCAGCGACGCCATGCCGAGCGTGCTGACGTCGGCCTCGCCCAGGATCGGCCAGCCCTTGTTCTGGAAGAACAGCCACGGCGAGCCCCAGTCCACCCCGCGTTCCTGCGAGAAGACGTAGAAGCGCCGCCAGCCGTCCCAGGCGAACACCATGAACGGCACGTTGACGACCAGCCACGCGCCCGCGGCGGAGCCCGCCGTGACCAGGAACGGCCGCCAGCGCCCGGTGCGCAGCGTGAGCAGGAACAGCGCCCCGGCGAACATCAGCGGGTAGAACTTCGTCGCGATCGCCAGCCCGAGCAGCACTCCGGCCGCCACCTGCCGGTGCCTCGCCCAGGCCAGCAGCATGCCCATCGACAGCGCGCCGGCGACGAGGTCCCAGTTGATGTACGCGGCGAGGATCACCGAGGGCGCGAGCGCGTACCACAGGGCGTCCCAGCGGCGCGTGGGCCCGGCGACGGCGGCCATCAGCAGCACCCCGGCGACCAGGCAGAGGCCGAGGAAGACGACCGTGCCGTCGTAGAAGCGGACGGCCTGCTGCACGGGGTCGGGCTCCAGCCAGCGGGCGATCCGGCTGAAGACCTGCATGACCTCGCCGAGCACGACGGGGTACTCGACCTGCTTGTCGAACGGCACGTCGGCGAAGTACGGGCTCTGCGTGGCGAGCTGCCGGTCGAAGTACAGGGGGTAGATGTCGGTGTAGCAGAACTGGGTGTAGGTGGAGACCTGGTCGTTCCACCCGCCGGTGCGGCACGGCAGCCTGAAGACGTACGCCAGGCTGGCCCCCAGCGCCGCGAACAGCGCCAGGGGAAGGTACGGCACGGCGCGCGCGAAGAGCGGCGGCCGGTGGACCGGCTCGTCCACCGGGCCGTCGTTCACTGGGCCGTCACCTGCCGGGCCGTCACCCACCGGCTCCGTCTTCACCACTGCTCGCGCCCGGTGGGCATCGGCTCGGGCTCGTAGTACGGCGGCATACCGGGATCCTGCCCACCGCCGAGCAGACCGTTGTCCTCATCGAGGCCGTCGTTCTGGTTCGGGTCGATGGTGATGATGCGGCCGGTGTCATCGTCGTTGCACGGGTCCATGACGCAGGTCACGTCGTCCGGCTGCTCCTCGTCCGGCTCCTTGGTGGCCGTGGGCGTCGGCACGGGCTTGGGCGCGAGGTTCTCGGGGACGCCGGTGTTGACGCGGGCCGGGAACTGCTCGACCTTCTGGCCCTTCATGGCCTCGGTCATGAACGCCTTCCAGATGGCCGCGGGGTACGTGGCGCCCTGGAAGCCACTGCCCAGGGGCACCTCGTACGCGGTGGTGTACGGCTTCTGCTGCGTGTACTTCTTCTCCTTGGCCTTGTTCTTGCCCCGCCACCACGGGCAGTTGTCGTTGACCGGCGGGATGACCTTGCCGCCCTTGGTACGGCACTCCTGCCGGAACATGCCGACCGCCGTGGACAGCTGCGGGGTGAAGCCGACGAACCAGGCTTCCTTGTTCTCGTTGTTGGTACCGGTCTTGCCGGCGACGGGCCGGTCGTAGAGGGCGGCGTTGCGGCCGGTGCCCTGCTTGACCACGGCCTGGAGGGCGACGGTGGCGTCGGCGGCGGAGTCGGGGGCGATGACCTGGGCGAAGGTCCTCTTCTCCCGGTACTTCACCCGCTTCTCGCGGTCCCTCACCTCGATGATGACGTGGTTGTCGTAGTGCTTGCCGGCGTTGGCGAAGATCGAGTATCCGCCGGCCTGCTCGACGGCGGTCACCTGGCCGGAGCCGATCGTGATCAGGTAGTGGTGGCGGTTCCTGGCGTCCTCCAGCCGCTCCTTGCTGAGGCCGGCGCGGCTGGCGATCTCGATGACCTTGTCGAGGCTGACCTTCTCCCCCATCTTGGCGAAGGCCGTGTTGACCGAGTGGGCCGTGGCGTTGACCACGTCGATCGACGAGGCGCCGGAGGCGTGGTCGTTGTTGATGGGCGTGGTGCCCTCGAGCTTGAGCGGACCCTTGGCCGGCAGGTAGCTGTTGAGGCTGTAGCCCGAGTCGAGCCACGCCGCGAGCACGTACGGCTTGAACGCCGAGGCGGCCTGCTTCTGCGACAGGAAGGCGTCGTCCCAGGAGTCCTTCTCGTAGTCGTCGCCGCCGTAGAAGGCCACGATCCGGCCGTTGGTCGGGTCGACGGCCGCCATGGTCGCGTTGATCTCGCCGGGCAGACCGGCGGTGTGCTTGTTGACGGCGTCCCTGGCGGCGTACATCAGGCGCTTGTCGAACGTCGAGGTGATCCGGTAGCCACCGGTCTTCACGTCTTCTTCGGTGATCTTGTACTTGTTCCTGAGCTCGTTCATGACGGCCTCGACCATGTAGCCGGTCAGGCCCTTGTAGTAGTCCTTGTTGCTGGGCTTCTTGCGCTTGGGCGAGGCCGGCGACTTGGACGGCAGGCTGCCGTACGCCTTGGGGTCGAGCTTGGCCATCTGCCCGATCACGTAGACGTAGCGCTCCTCGGTGGGCTTCATGTTGCCCGCGAGCTCGGCCCGGTCGAACGCGTCCGGGTTCTGGATGCGGCCGGCCAGGTAGGCGCCCTGCTCGGGCGTCAGATTCGTGACCGACTTGCCGAAGAACTGCTGGGCCGCCGCGCCGATGCCGTACGCGCCGCGCCCGAAGTAGATGGTGTTGAGGTACTGCGAGAGGATCTGGTCCTTGCTGAGCTCCTTGTTCAGCTTGACCGCGACGAAGATCTCCTTGATCTTGCGCTGGACGCTGCGCTCCTGCGAGAGGCCGTCGTAGTAGTTGCGGGCCATCTGCTGGGTGATGGTGGAGGCGCCCTGCACCTGCGCGCCGGAGAGCGTGCTGTACACCGAGCGGACCATGCCGGAGAAGGAGATGCCGGAGTCCTCGCGGAAGGAGCTGTTCTCGGCGGCGATGACCGCGTCCTGGACGTGCCGCGGGATCTGCTTGATGTCGACCGGGACGCGCTTGGTGCCCAGCTTGGCCAGGACGTCCTTGCCGTTGGCGTAGTAGATGACGCTGCCCATGTCGTCGACCGTGTCCTGGACCTGGTCCTGGGTCGGCATGGGCATGTTGGCGTAGGCCACCGCGATCATGCCGAAGACGCCCGCGGTGACGACCGCGAAGCCGGCCAGCACGATCTTCCAGCTCGGCAGGAACCTGCGCCAGGCCGGCTTGTCGCCACGGCCCTTGCGCGGGGGCTCGCCGGGACCACCGGGGCCGCCGGGACCGTCGCCGCCAGGACCGCCGGGGCCGCCGGGACCGCCCGGGCCACGGCCGCGGGCGCGGCGCGGGGCCTCGCTGACCATCGTCTCCTGCTCGCTGCGCCGCCGTCCCTCACGGCGCCCCGCCGCGCGCGGGCCGGGCTCGGCGGGCATACCGGCGGCGGTCGCGGGCGGGGGGCCGCCGGGACCGGCGGGGCCGCGCCGCTCGGGCGCGCGCCTGACGGGCTCGTACGGCTGCTCGTACGAGTGCGCCGCCATGGCGCCGGTGTCCTCGTAGGCGGCCTCCGGACGACGTGGAGGCTGCGCGTCCTCCCAGCCGGAGTCGCCGGTTTGCGGCGTCTGGCGCTGGGGAACGGAACGGGATGAGCCGGAGCGACGGCGCCTCCCCGGGCGGGCCGTCCCCTCGTCATGGCTGTAACTCAACACGTCCTCGCATCGTCGTCGGATAGCACGGCGGGTGGGCGTGGGCGCCTTGACCGCCTTCGGTCTCTACTCTCGGCCGACGAGATCCGGCGGTCCGTTGCCGAGGACTAACGAGACCGTCATGTGGTTCCTGGAGCAACCTTGACAGACCTCGACGACGTACTCACGGATCTCGTCGTCATCATGGTCCATTTCGACGAGATCTGACGTCGCCTTTGCCTGACCCGTATGCCGTCCCAGGCGATCCCCGTCGACATAGGTCACGTTGGTGACGTTCCGCCTGCCACACACAGGGCATAGGCGTTCGGTCGGCTCACCGAGATGCCCGGCCGCGTGAAGGAGGAACGGTTGTGCGTCACAGACCTCGCCGGGCGAGCGCGGGTCGCGGACCACTCCTCTCGCCGAGAGGCCGTCGTCCACCACCCTTCTCTGTGACCACATGAGCGCCAGACTACGGCTTTTTGGTGATTGCTCCCAACGACTTGGCAAACTCGCTCATTGCCGCGATATAGCGAACCGACGTATCCTCATGATGTATCGGCTAGATACATCGACGCGAGAGGAGGCGGTTCCGGTGGCCGGCGGACAAGGCAGAGTGCTGGAGCTGGCCGTGCTCGGGTCGCTGCACGAGACCCCGCTCCACGGCTACGAGCTGCGCAAACGGCTCAACGCTCTGCTGGGGATGTTCCGTGCGTTCTCCTACGGGTCGCTCTACCCCTGCCTGCGATCGCTGCTCGCCCAAGGCCTCATCGCCGAGGAGCAGCCGGCTCCGGCCACGATCGTGGGCGGCCGATCGAAGATCGTCTACAAGCTGACGGCCGAGGGGAAGGAGCGGCTGCACGAGCTGCTCACCCAGGCCGGTCCGTCGGCCTGGGAGGACGAGAGCTTCGGCGTCCATTTCGCCTTCTTCAGGCACACGGAGGCCGAGGTGCGCCTGCGCATCCTCGAAGGCCGCCGCAGCCGCCTGGAGGAGCGGCTGGACAGCGTGCGCACCGCCCTGGCCCGCACCAGGGAGCGCCTCGACAGCTACACGCTGGAGCTGCAGCGTCATGGTCTCGAATCGGTCGAACGCGAGGTGCGTTGGCTGAACGAGCTGATCGCGACGGAGAGACGGGCATCGCAAGAGCCCGAGAGAGATACCACGTCAACTGATGAGTAAGGGAGCGAGTGCGATGGGTTCGGTTCGCGTGGCCATTGTCGGTGTCGGCAACTGCGCTGCGTCACTGGTCCAGGGCGTCCACTACTACAAGGACGCCGACCCGGCCGTCCGGGTGCCTGGCCTGATGCACGTGAAGTTCGGCGACTACCACGTGGGCGACGTCGAGTTCGTCGCCGCCTTCGACGTGGACGCCAAGAAGGTCGGCCGCGACCTGTCCGAGGCGATCGTCGCCAGCGAGAACAACACGATCAAGATCACGGACGTGCCCCCGACGGGGGTGGTCGTCCAGCGCGGCCACACCTTCGACGGCCTGGGCGAGTACTACCGGGAGATCATCGAGGAGTCGGACGAGGAGCCCGTGGACGTCGTCCAGGTGCTCCGCGACAACCAGGTCGACGTCCTGGTCTCCTACCTGCCCGTGGGCTCCGAGGAGGCCGACCGGTTCTACGCGCAGTGCGCGATCGACGCCAAGGTCGCCTTCGTCAACGCGCTGCCGGTCTTCATCGCCTCCGACCCCGAGTGGGCCGAGAAGTTCACGCAGGCCGGTGTGCCGATCGTCGGCGACGACATCAAGTCGCAGGTCGGCGCCACCATCACGCACCGCGTCCTGGCCAAGCTGTTCGAGGACCGCGGGGTCGAGCTGCTGCGCACGTACCAGCTCAACTTCGGCGGCAACATGGACTTCATGAACATGCTGGAGCGCAAGCGGCTCCAGTCGAAGAAGATCTCCAAGACCCAGTCGGTCACCTCGCAGATCCCGCACGAGATGCGCAAGGCCGACGTGCACATCGGCCCGTCGGACCACGTGCCGTGGCTGGACGACCGCAAGTGGGCCTACATCCGCCTGGAGGGCCGCTCGTTCGGCGACACTCCGCTCAACCTGGAGTACAAGCTGGAGGTGTGGGACTCGCCCAACTCGGCCGGCATCATCATCGACGCGGTGCGCGCGGCCAAGATCGCCCTCGACCGGGGCATCGCCGGCCCGATCCTCAGCGCGTCGTCGTACTTCATGAAGTCGCCGCCCGAGCAGTACTCCGACGACGAGGCTCGCGAGTACGTCGAGAAGTTCATCCGCGGCGAGGTCGACAGGTAAGCCGGCCAGGCGGCGGCTGATCCCGCACGGGGTCGGCCGCCGTCACGGCATCCTGTGGGCCGCCGCCGAGGCCGGCACGCCGGCCGAGGCCAGGACTCCGGCCGGTGCCAGGACTCCGGCCGGTGCCAGGACGCCGGCCGGTGCTAGGACGCCGGCCGGTGCCAGGACGTCAGCCTCCGGCGACCCGGGCCGCCGGAGGCAGCTCGGTCTCGGCCGCCGTGGGCCAGGCCATCGGGTCGGGGCCGAGCTCGACCAGCAACGGCACCTGCTCGGCGCACCAGGGCGAGATGGCCAGCTCCCCCTTCAGCACGCGCGCGGCGAACTCCTGCCACGGCATCCACCGCGTCTCCCCCACCTCCTCCGGGTTGAGCACCGCCGGCGCCTCCGCCGTGACGCGGTAGACGGGGCACAGCTCGTGCTCGACGATGCCGTTGCCCATGACGGCCCGGTAGGCGAACGTGGGCAGCACCAGGTCGGCGCGCTCGACGGCCAGGCCCAGCTCGTAGGAGAGCCGGCGGGTGACGGCGCGGTCGAGCGGCTCGCCCGGCAGCGGGTGGCCGCAGCAGCTGTTGGTCCACACGCCGGGCCAGGTCAGCTTGTGGTCGGCGCGCCTGGTCAGCAGCACACGGCCGGCGCCGTCGAAGACGTAGCTGGAGAAGGCCAGGTGGAGCGGGGTCTGCCGGCCGTGCACCGACAGCTTGGGCGCGGTGCCGACGGCGCGGCCCTCGTCGTCGACCAGCACCACCAGTTCATCAGTCGTCACGCTACGAAGCGTACGTGATCATGTGTGTGGTCCGGGACGGGTTCCTCCACCTGCGGCGCCAACTCCCGCGCCCGGGCGCGTCCGGATCGGGACTAGGCTGACTGCGTGTCGTTCGTCGCCGATCTGCGGATAGTCCTGAAGGGCCGGGACTTCCGCCGGCTGTTCGGCACCCGGCTGGTCTCCCAGTTCTCCGACGGGATCTTCCAGTTCGCGGTGACGGGATTCGCCTTCTTCAGCCCCGAGAAGCAGACCACCGCGCTGGCCGTGGCCGCCGGCATGGCCGTGCTGTTCCTGCCCTACAGCGTGCTGGGACCGTTCGTGGGCGTCTTCATCGACCGCTGGTCGCGGCGGCAGATCCTGGTGATCGCGCCGATGGTGCGCGGCACGCTGCTGCTCGTCGCCGCGGCGCTCCTGGTGGCCGGCGTGCCCGAGTGGCTGTTCTACGCGGCGGCGCTCGGCGTGCTCGGCGTCAACCGGTTCTTCATGGCCGCGCTCGGCGCCTCCCTGCCGCACGTGGTGCCGCCCGAGCGGCTGATGGCGGCCAACGCCGTCACCCCCACCTCCGGCACCGCCCTGACGTTCGTGGGCGCCGGCGTGGGCTTCCTGCTGCGCGAGGTGTTCGGCGGCGGCGTGTACGGCACGGCGCTGCTGTTCGTCATCTCGGGCGTGGTGTTCGGGCTGAGCGCGCTGATCGCGCGCACGATGGAGCGCTCGCTGCTCGGCCCCTCCTACGACCCCGACCGGCCGCAGGCGCGCGAGGCGGTCCGCAACGTGGTCAAGGGCCTCGTGGACGGCGCGCGGCACCTGGTGGGCCACCGCAGGGCCGCCGCCACGATGGGCGCGATGGCCGCCCACCGGTTCCTGTACGGCATGGCGACCGCGCTCGGCATCATCCTGTACCGCTACTACTTCACCGACGGCGACGCCGAGGCGGCCCTGCGCGGCATCGGCGTGGTGGTCGCCACCTCCGGCGTCGGCTACACCCTCGCCATCGTCCTCACGCCGTGGGCCACCGAGCGGTTCACGCTGGAGCGGTGGGTGCCGATGGCCCTGGCCGCGGCGGGCCTGGTCTCGGGGGCGCTGATCCTGCCCTTCCAGGAGTGGGGGCTGCCGGTGGCCGGCTTCGTGCTGGGCATCGCGGGGCAGAGCGTCAAGATCTGCGCCGACACGGCCGTGCAGCGCGACGTCGAGGACGCCTACCTGGGGCGGTCGTTCTCGATCTACGACATGCTCTTCAACGGCATGTACGTGCTCGCCGCCGCGCTGTCGGCGGCCATCCTGCCGCCCGACGGCAGGTCCTACCTCGCCGTGGCGATCATCGCGCTGGGCTACCCGGTGGCCGCGCTGGTCTACCGCCTGATCGTGCGGCCCCCGGTGCCCACGCCGTCGCCCTGACCCCCGTCAGGAGGAGGTCAGGCCGTTGTCGCGGGCCCACTCCAGCAGCGCCTCGGTGGCCGCCTCGGCGCCGATGACGCCCTTGTCCAGGCGCAGCTCCAGCAGGAACTTGTAGGCCCGGCCCACCACCGGGCCGGGCCCGACGCCGAGGACGCGCTGGATGTCGTTGCCGTCGAGCTCCGGCCGGATCTTGGCCAGCTCCTCCTCGTCGGCCAGCCGGGCGATGCGCTCCTCGAGCTGGTCGTAGGTGCGCGACAGGGCCGCCGCCTTGCGCTTGTTGCGGGTCGTGCAGTCGGCCCGGGTGAGCTTGTGCAGGCGGGTGAGCAGGTGGCCGGCGTCGCGCACATAGCGGCGCACGGCGCTGTCGGTCCACTCGCCCGTGCCGTAGCCGTGGAAGCGCAGGTGCAGCTCCACCAGCCGCGACACGTCGGCCACGACGTCCTTGGGGAACCTCAGCTCGGTCATGCGCTTCTTGGTGAGCTGGGCGCCGACCACCTCGTGGTGGTGGAAGGAGACCCGGCCGCCGGGCTCGTGACGGCGCGTCTTGGGCTTGCCGACGTCGTGCATGAGCGCCGCCCAGCGCAGGATGGCGTCGGGCCGGCCGTCCTCCTCCTGCGCGATCGCCTGGTCGAGCACGGTCAGCGTGTGCTCGTAGACGTCCTTGTGCCGGTGGTGCTCGTCGATCTCCAGGCGGAGCCTGGGCAGCTCGGGCAGCACGTGCTGGGCCAGGCCGGTCTCGACCAGCAGCCGCAGGCCCTCGCGGGGGTGGGCGCCGCAGACCAGCTTGTCCAGCTCCTCGCGGATGCGCTCGGCCGAGACGATCTCGATGCGCTCGGCCATCGACGTCATCGCCTCGACGGCGGCGTCGTCCACGGTGAAGCCGAGCTGGGAGGCGAAGCGGGCGGCGCGCAGCATGCGCAGCGGGTCGTCGTCGAAGGACCGCTCGGCCGGGCCCGGCGTGCGCAGCCGCCGCGCCGCCAGGTCGGTCAGGCCGCCGTACGGGTCGACGAACTCGTGGCCGGGCAGGCGCACGGCCATCGCGTTGACCGCGAAGTCGCGCCGCTCCAGGTCGGCCTCCAGCGTGTCGCCGTACATGACCTCGGGCTTGCGCGACTTGGGGTCGTAGGACTCGCTCCGGTACGTGGTGATCTCGATCAGCCAGCCGCCCTTGCGCACGCCGACCGTGCCGAAGTCGATGCCGATCGTCCACACCGAGTCGGCCCAGTCGCGCACGATGGACAGCACGCGTTCGGGATGGGCGTCGGTGGTGAGGTCGAGGTCGTTGCCGGTGCGGCCGAGCAGCATGTCGCGCACGGGGCCGCCCACGAGGGCGAGTTCGTGGCCCTGGTCGGCGAACAGGCGGCCCAGGTCGTCGGCCACCGGGGAGATCTTACGGAACAGGTCGCTCATGGCCCGCTGCTGGTTGTCGGTCAGATTTGAGTCGGACAAGCTGGGTAGGTCCTTCGATTCCGGAACATATCCCCCGGGCCACATGAGGTCCGGGTTACCGTCGGTCAAGAGGACCGTCGGGGGCCAAGGCCGAAGGAGCGTGTTCATGAAGGACGCCCTCGCGATCCACCGCTGGCTCCTCGCGCACCAGGTCCATCATGAGATCGTACGCCTTCCGCGTCCCATCACTCGCGTGGAGGAGCTGCCCGCGACGATCTCCGCCGCGCCCGAGAGGTGCGTCATGGTCACGGTGTTCGAGGTCACCGCGAGGCTCGGCCGCGAGGTCGTCGGCGTCGTCTCCTCGGTCGCCGCGCCGCCGCGCCCGGGGGCCGTCGGCGCTCTGCTGGGCGCCCGCGACGTGCGGCCCGCCCCCGCGTTCCTGGTCAACTCCGCCACCGACTACGCCTCCGGGCTCGTGTGCCCGCTGCTGCTGCCGCGCCGGCTCCCGCTGCTGGTGGACGACCGGCTGGCGGGCGACGCCGAGCCGATCTTCATGGCCAGCGGCGAACGACACACCGCCGTCGGCATGCGTGCCCTCGACCTGCTGTCCCTCCTGTCCGGCAAGACCGTGGACCTCAGGATTCCCCGGCCCAGGGGATCACGTGAGGCGATCGCGCTGCGGCACTGAGCCCGTACCATTGCGGGCGTGCGCCGTACTCCAGCCCGGGCGGACGCGTGATCCGTAAGGCCACGCTGCTCGCCGTCGTCTCCGCTGCGTTGCTCGCCCCCGTGGGCGTGGCGACGCCGGGCACGGCTGCCGCGAAGACGTCCCCCGCCCACGCCAGCCGGCAGGGGCTGGTCCTCACCGTGTCCTCCATCACACCCAACTGGGCCAAGGGCGCGGCCGACGTGATCAAGGTCTCCGGCACGCTGCGCAACGACACCGGCAGCGACCTGAGCAACCTGCTCGTCCGGCTGCGCTACTCGTCGCAGCCGCTGCCCGACCGGGCCGCCCTGGAGACGTACCAGGCTGACCAGACCGACCAGACGCTTCCCGGCCAGGCGTCCCAGACCTCTCAGGTGGCCATAGCGGCTGTGGCGGCGGGCGCCTCGGCGCCGTGGGAGTTCACGCTGACCCCGGCGCAGCTCACCCACCCGGCCCTGCCCCGCTTCGGCGTCTACCCGATCGCGATCGAGGTGCAGCAGGCCGGATGGCGGCGCCTGGCCGTGCAGCGCACGTTCATCACGTACGCGCCCCAGCAGCCCAAGCCGGTGCGCAACAAGCTCGCCTTCGCCCTGCCGCTGATCGACCAGCCGCACCGCGTCATCGACCAGCCTCGACACGCCGACGACGCCACGTTCGCCGACGACAAGCTGAGCGCCGCGCTGACCGGCAAGGGCCGCCTCGCCGACCTGCTGCGCATCGCCCAGGCCGCGCCCAAGAAGGTCACCTGGTTCGTCGACCCGGCCCTGCTCGACGACCTCACCGCCATGTCCAAGCCGTACACCGTCGCCGGCAAGGACACCACGGTCAAGAAGCCGGCCGACGCCGCGGCGGCCCAGTGGCTCAACGACCTGCGCACCGCCCTGGCCGACTCCCCCGTCGTCGCCACCCCGTACGCCGACCCCGACGTGGCCGCCCTGGCCCACCACGGGTTCGACACGCAGGTCGGCCGGGCGATCGAGCTGGGCGGGCAGAAGGCCACCCAGCTCCTGCGGCCCGAGGTCTCGACCTCGATCAACTGGCCGGCGTCCGGACTGCTCGACGCCGACGCGCTCGACCTGCTGGCCGTCGGCAAGCCGGGCGTCGCCCATGTGGGCAAGGTCCTGCTCACCTCCGCCAACCTGCCGCAGCAGGACCAGCAGACCACCCCGACCACCCAGACCGGTCAGACGACGCAGCAGACCGCCTTCGCGTCCGGCGCGGTCACGCCCGACGCCACCGCCACGCTCTACAGCGTCGCCGGCCCGGTCACGGCGCTCGTCGCCGACCCCACGCTCAGCCGGCTCTTCGAGCCCGGCGGCGGCGCCGGCTCGACGCTGCTGAGCCGCCAGCGCTTCATCGCCGAGACCGCGATGATCGCGGCCGAGCCCGGGCAGACCACCCCGAGGTCGATCGTCGTCGCCCCCTCCCGCCGGTGGGACCCCAACCCCACGCTCGTCTCCGCCCTCCTCAAGACCGCGGACGACCTGCCGTGGCTGTCGCTCACCCCGCTCGACTCCGTCAAGCCCCCGAAGGGCGCGGCCGCCCGCACGGCGCAGACCCAGCGCGCCGGCCTCACCTACACCGACGACAACCGCAAGGAGGAGCTCGGCCGCAAGTACCTGACCCCGGTCAAGGACATCGCGCGCAACGCCGAGCTCACCTCGCTCATCACCACCGACAAGCCGCCGTCCGCCTTCGACGCGGCCGTGCTGCGGCTGACGTCCTCCGCGTGGCGCAACCAGACCCGCGCCGGGCGGGCGGCGACCCAGCTCGTCAGGGACGCCGTGGACGCCCGGATGGGCATGATCGCGATCACCGGCGCCGATCCCGACCGGCCGCGCACGCTGGCCGGCTCCGACGGCGTCGTGCCCGTCAGCGTCAAGAACTCGCTGCCGGTCGGGATCACGGTCGACGTCGAGGTGACCTCCAACAACCCCAAGGTGCTGCGGATCGTCCCCCAGCCGACCCGCAGGCTCGTGATCGGCGGCAACGGCCAGAGCGGCACCCTGCCGGTCAAGATGACGGCGGTGTCCGGCGTCAGCGGCGACTCCGCCGTGACCGTCCAGCTCCGCACCTCCGACGGGCAGCCGTACGGCAAGCCGGTGAAGCTGATCATCCGGACCACCGGCTACACCGGCATCGCCCTGGTGATCGTCGGCGCGGCGCTGACGGTCATGCTCGCCGCGGTCGTGACGCGGGTTCTCAGGCGCAGATCGCAGCGACGGCTCGAACGGGCCGCCAAGAGTCGGGAGAGTGAGGCCGTATGAGCCGCATGCTGCGGGCCAGCGCCGTCATGGCCGCGGGCACCATGGTGTCGAGGGTCACGGGCTTCGTGCGCACCATGGCGCTGGCCACGGCGATCGGCACCGCCGCCATGGGCGACGCCTACAACGCGGCCTACGCCATCCCGTACAGCATCCTCGACCTGCTGCTGCTCGGCGTGCTCAGCAGCGTGGTCGTGCCGATGATCGTGCGGGCGCAGAAGGAGGACCCCGACGGCGGGCGGGCCTACGAGCAGCGCCTGCTGACCATCGCCACGGTCGCGCTGGCCGTCGTCGCCTTACTCGCCGTGCTGGCCGCGCCGCTGCTCATCGACCTCTACACGACGGGCTGGACCGGCCACAAGTTCGACGTCGCCGTCACGCTGGCGCGGTTGATCCTGCCGCAGCTCGCCTTCTTCGGCGTCGGCGCGGTGGCGGGCGCCATCCTCAACACCCGCGACCGGTTCGCCGCGCCCATGTGGGCCCCGGTGCTCAACAACGTCGTCGTCATCGGCGTGCTGGTCGTCTACCTGGTGGTGTTCGGCGACGCGGGCAAGGACCTCGCCCAGGTCACCGACGGGCAGCTCGCCCTGCTCGGCCTCGGCACCACCGCGGGCATCGTGGCCCAGGCGATCGTGCTGATCCTGGCGCTGCGCCGGGTCGGTTTCACCTTCACGCCGCGCTTCGACGTGCGCAACGCCCGGCTCGGCGAGATGGGCCGGGCGGGGATCTGGACCATCGGCTACGTGGTGGTCACCCAGCTCGGCTTCATGCTGACCACCAACCTGTCCAGCCAGGCCGGCGACGCCGTGACCGGCCACGGCATCACCCCCTACACCTTCGCCTTCCAGCTCTTCCAGCTCCCGTACGGCGTCATCGGCGTCTCGGTGATCACCGCGGCCCTGCCGCGGATGAGCCGCGCGGTGAGCGAGGGCCGCTTCGGCGACGTGCGCGCCGAGTTCGGGTCGAGCGTGCGGCTCATCGGCTCGATCATGGTGCCGGTGTCGCTGCTGCTCATGGTGCTCGGCCCGGCGATCACCGTGCCGATCTACGCCCACGGCGCCACGCCGGTGGAGCACGCCGTCTACATCGGCAACGTCCTGCAGGTGTACGGCCTGGGCCTGGTGCCGTTCGCGGTCTTCCAGCTCCTGCTGCGCGTCTTCTACAGCTTCGGCGACACCCGCACCCCGGTCTACGTCGGCGCGGCCACGACCGCCCTCAACGCGCTGTTCATGTGGATCCTCTACCAGGTGCTGCCCTATGCCTACACGGTGATGGGACTGGCCTTCGCCTACGCCGTCGCGTACGCTCTCGGGGCGGTCGCCGCCTGGTGGCTGGCCTCCCGGCGGGTCCAGGGGCTCGGCGGCTGGCAGATCGGCATGTCGATGACCCGGATGTATCTCGCCGCCCTGCCCACGGCCGTGCTCGCCCTGGCCGTGGTGTGGCTGGTCCAGATCGCCTTCGGCGGGTTGACCTTCCTGACCTCGGTGATCATCCTGGTGGTCGGCGGCGGTGTGGGCATGCTGCTGTACCTCGCCGTGGCCCACCGGATGCGCATCCCGGAGGTCAACTCGATCGTCGGTATGGTTGCCGGACGGCTGGGACGGTAAGGAACACGGGCGGAACCGGCGCGGCACTACCATGGTGCCCACACGCGCGAATGGAAGCAGGAGGGGCGTGGGCGGATCCACCCGGCATAGCGTGCCTACGTGGGACACGACCACGCGGGCCAGTCGAGTCATGAACGCGCACGATCAGCCGAGCGGAGTGAGTCAGTGAGCACGTCGGCGGTCGAACCCGGCACCCGTCTCGCCGAGCGCTTCCGGCTAGAGGACCGGGTGAGCGAAGCCGACGGCGCCACCCTGTGGAAGGCGATCGACGAGATCCTCGCCCGCCCCGTCGCCGTCCACACCTTCTCCCCCGACTTCCCGCGCGTCCACGAGGTCGTCACCGCCGCCCGGGCCGCCAGCCGGCTCACCGACCCGCGGCTGACCCAGGTGTTCGACGCCGCCGAGGAGGAGGACTACTCCTACGTCGTCAGCGAGTGGGTGACCGGCGAGACCCTGGCCGACCTGGTGTCGGGCGGCCCGCTCGACCCGGAGCGGGCGGCCGGGCTGGTGGCCGAGGCGGCCGAGGCCCTCGCGCACGCCCACGAGGCCGGCCTGCACCACCTGTGCCTGCGCCCGTCCCACCTGGTGTGGACGACCGGCAACACCGTCAAGGTGCTCGGCGTCGCGGTCGACGCGGCCCTGTCCGGGCTCACCACCGACCAGCCCGCCCTGGATGACGCCGAGGGACTCGGCCGGCTGCTGTACGCCGGGCTGACCGGCCACTGGCCCGGCGACGAGGAGGAGGGCGGCCTGCCGCCCGCCCCCATGACCGACGGCCACTTCTGCACGCCCCGCCAGGTGACCGCGGGCGTGCCGAGCTACCTCGACACGGTCACGGTCAAGGCGTGCCTGCCCGAGTCGCGCAAGGGCCACGGCGCGCTGACCAGCCCCGCCGACGTGGCCGAGGCGCTGGCCGGCGTCGCCCGGCCGATGCCGATCCCGATCGACTACGCGTCCTCCCCGCCCTCGGTGACGGCCACCTCGCCGTCCGAGGGGCTCGGCACCGAGGTGCGGCCCCCGCGGCCCCAGCCCCCGATCCAGCACCTGACCGTCCCGCAGCACGGCGGCCGGCAGGGCGGCGGCGTGGTCAACCGGGCGCTCATGACCGTCGTGGTGCTGCTCGTCATCGTCGCGGTCGGCGTCGGCGCGTGGACGATCGGCCGCAGCCTGGGCAGCGGCAAGGGCGGCTCGGAGGCGCAGGGCACCCCGACGGCGACCGCGCCGTCCGCCACGGCGGCGCCCCAGGCGGTCAAGCCGAAGAAGGCGATCGCGTTCGACCCCTTGGGCGACAAGGAGGAGAACACCGGCGCCGAGCTGACGCTCGACGGCAAGCCGAGCACGTTCTGGAAGACCGACAACTACAACACCGCTGACCTGGGCAACCTCAAGGAGGGCGTCGGCCTGCTGCTCGACATGGGCAAGCCGGTCCAGATCAGCGACGTGGTGGCCACGCTGTCCGGCGCGGGCGGCGCGAGCGTGGAGCTCAAGGTGGGCGACGCGCCCGAGCTCTCGGCGCTCAAGACGGTCACCAAGCAGAAGGGCGTCTCCGGGAAGGTCACCCTCAAGCCCGATCAGGCCGCCACCGGTCAGTACGTTTTGATCTGGTTTACTCGGCTTCCGGCAGACGCGGGCGGCTTTCATGGCACCATCTATGAGGTAGTGGTCCATTCCCCCGGATCGGCATAACCAGGAATCCCTCTTGTGAACTCCCCACCCGAGACACCTTCATCAGCGGAGCGGCCGGCGATCAGCGACGCCGAGCTGCTGACCGCGCACATCGACGGGGATCCACACGCGTTCAGCGAGATCGTCAAGAGGCACCGTGACCGCATGTGGGCGGTCGCCCTGCGCACGCTGGGCGACCCCGACGAGGCGGCCGACGCCGTGCAGGACGCGTTCGTGTCCGCCTATCGCAAGGCGGGCTCGTTCCGCGGCGAGGCGGCCGTCACCACCTGGCTCCACCGCATCGTCGTCAACGCCTGCCTCGACCGGATGCGCCGCAAGTCCATCCGCCCGGTGGCCGACGACGAGCTGATCGAGGCCGCCGAACGTGAGACGCCCATGCCCGACCAGACGGTCGAGCGGGAGGTGTCCATGGAGGTTTCGGCCGCGCTGAAACTGCTGCCGCCCGACCAGCGGGCGGCCCTCGTGCTCGTCGACATGATGGGTTATTCGGTCGAAGACGCAGCTCAGGTGCTTGGTGTGCCCAGCGGCACGGTCAAGAGCCGATGCGCGCGCGGCCGGGCGAAACTTGCCCCGATTCTTTCGCATCTGCGGAACCGATCGAACCTCAGTCGCGTCTCATCCGGGAAGGGAGCAGAACTTCGTGACGGGTGATACGCACTACGATCTGGAGGTCCTCGCCGAGCTGGCCGAGGGTCTCCTGGACGCCGGCACGGCCTGCCAGGTCCGCGACCATCTCGCGGTATGCGACCCCTGTGGGGAGCTCCTGGCCGACCTGGCGGCGGTTCGCGAGGTGCTCGCGGCGACACCGACACCGGCCATGCCGATGGGTGTCGCACTGCGCATCGACAAGGCGCTCGCCGCCGAGGCCGAGCAGCGACGCGGAGGGGTGGACCTCGCGGAGGCCCCCGACTGGGACGAGCTGATGCGGGACGCCCCGTGGCAGCGACCGGCCGAGCCGGCCCGCCTCGTGCCCGCCGCCCGGCTGACTCCGCAGCCGGAGCCTGTCTCCTCGGACTCCTCGGAGGAAGAGACCGTGCGGCTCGGTGTGGTGGCCGACGACGGGACGATCGTCCCGGCCCGGCGCCGCGTCGCCCGCCGGCGCCGGTGGGCCCTGCCCGCGGTCGCCGCGGCGGCCGCCGCCGTCGTGGGCGGCGTCGTGGTCTCCGGCAACCTCCTGCTGGCGAGCGGGGACGGCGGAACGGGCGTCAGCGGCCAGGTGGTTGCCCAGCCGCAGCCCTCGCCGGCCAGGGCGACGGCGAAGCCCAGGCCGTACGCGCTGACCGACAGCGGCCACAACTACAGCGACGGCGAGCTGCGGCAGCCCCTGGAGCGCTTCCTCGGCCCGGCGCCGATAGTGGCCGGGGTGACGGCCGACACCAACAACGTCGCCTCGTGCGTCGACCGGGTCGCCGACCGGACCAAGCTGAAGATCTTCGCCGTCGACCAGGGGCAGTACAACGGCCAGGAGGCCGTGATCGTGGCGTCCTGGAAGGACGAGGCGACCAAGCGCATCCGCCTCGACGTCGTGGACCCGTACCACTGCAAGAACCTGCGCAAGCCGAGGCTCGGCCGCTGGTGACCTTTCGACCATGAGAACGCGTCAGAGCCCGCCTCGGCGGGCTCTTTCGTTTGGACCCGGCGTCGCGGGTAGGGGCGGGAATCTCCGCGGCCTAGGATCTGTTGACGCCACTGGCAAAAACAGACGAGGAAGGCGTGGGAGCGTTGAGCGACGTTCGTAACGTGATCATCATCGGGTCCGGGCCCGCTGGCTACACCGCGGCCGTCTACTCCGCGCGCGCCGAGCTCAAGCCGCTGGTCTTCGAGGGCTCCGTCACCGCCGGTGGCGCCCTGATGAACACCACCGACGTGGAGAACTTCCCCGGGTTCCCCGACGGCATCATGGGTCCCGACCTGATGGACAACCTGCGCAAGCAGGCCGAGCGGTTCGGCGCCGAGCTTGTCGCCGACGACGTCGTCGAGGTCGACCTGGAAGCCAACCCCAAGGTGGTCAAGACCTACACCGACACCTACTACGCCAAGTCCGTCATCCTGGCGATGGGCTCGGGCTACCGCGAGCTGGGCCTGGAGAACGAGAAGCGGCTGTCCGGCCGCGGCGTCTCCTGGTGCGCCACCTGTGACGGCTTCTTCTTCCGCAACAAGGACATCGTGGTCGTCGGCGGTGGTGACACCGCGATGGAGGAGGCCACGTTCCTGACCCGGTTCGGCCGCATGGTCACGGTCGTCCACCGCCGCGACCAGCTCCGCGCCAGCAAGATCATGCAGGAGCGGGCGTTCGCCAACGACAAGATCCGCTTCGTCTGGGACAGCGAGGTCGTCGACGTCCTCGGCGAGTCCCGGGTCGAGGCCGTGAAGCTGCGCAACGTCAAGACCGGCGAGGAGTGCGAGCTCGCGACCGACGCGCTCTTCCTCGCGATCGGCCACGACCCGCGCACCGAGCTGGTCAAGGGCCAGATCGACCTCGACGACGAGGGCTACATCAAGGTCGCCGCCCCCAGCACCGCGACGAACATCGACGGCGTGTTCGCCGCCGGCGACGTCGTCGACCACACCTACCGTCAGGCCATCACCGCGGCCGGCACCGGCTGCTCGGCGTCCCTGGACTCCGAGCGCTGGCTGGCCGCACACGAAAGTTAAGGAGCGCCATCGTGAAGGCAGTAACCGACGCCACGTTCGCGGCCGAGGTCCTCAAGAGCGACAAGCCCGTTCTGGTCGACTTCTGGGCCGAGTGGTGCGGCCCGTGCCGTCAGGTCGCGCCCATCCTCGAGGAGATCGCCAAGGAGCACGGCGACAAGCTGGAGATCGTCAAGCTCAACATCGACGAGAACCCCAACGTGCCGCGCGAGTACGGCGTGCTGCAGATCCCGACCATGAACGTCTTCAAGGGCGGCGAGGTGGTCAAGCAGATCATCGGCGCCAAGCCCAAGGCGATGCTGCTGCGGGAGCTCGACGGCATCATCTGAGCTCCGGCCCGCTCCTGGGTTCGTCCAGGTTTCTCATGCGAAAGCCCTCCGCACCGCGCGGAGGGCTTTCGCCGTCACGGGCCCAGGCGGGCGCAGACCGACCCCAGCCGGCCCACGCGGGGCCAGGGGGGTCCAGGAGGGGCTCAGACGGGGCGAAGGGCCCGTTCCGGGCTCATGGAGCCCAGGAGGCGCTCCAGGGCCACCTCGACGTCCTCGCGCCACGACACGGCCGTCTTGAGTTCCAGCCGCAGCCGCGGGAACCGCAGATGCGGGCGTACCGTCTTGAACCCCACCGAAAGCAGGTAGTCGGCGGGCACGACGCAGCTCGGCTCCTCCCACTTCAGGTCGCCGAACGCCTCGATCGCCTTGACGCCCCGGCGGGTGAGGTCCTTCGCCATCCCCTGGATGAGCATCCGCCCCAGGCCGCCGCCCGAGAACTCGGGGATGATGTGCGCCGTCATGAGCAGCACCGCGTCGGCGCTGACCGGCGAGGTCGGGAACGCCACGGAACGCGGGGTGTAGAGCGGCGGGCTGTACAGGACGAATCCGGCGGGCACCCCGTCGACATAGACGATCTTCCCGCAGCTGCCCCATTCGAGCAGGGTGGCGGAGATCCAGGCTTCCTTCTCCAGCCCGGGATCACCCGAGTCGACCGCGCGCTCTCCGCTGAGGGGGTCGAGCTCCCAGAACACGCACCGCCTGCAACGGCGCGGCAGATCGTCCAGATTGTCCAGGGTGATATTGACCAGCCGGCGCGACAACTACGGCCCCAATCGTTGACCCGGAAAAGCCCGCGAAAACCGCGTCCCCAGCTGGCATCGTAGCCCAGTGGGACGCCGTCGGCGGGGACCAAGGCGTCCAGGCCAGTCACGGGCGACATGCCCGGTTGGCGTAACCTGTTGTTCCAGGTCTATCTGACACCGAGGAGGTGGACCGTGACAGAAGAGCTCAATCACGGTCAGACACCCGCGATTCATGGATCGCGCATCGACGCCTACGTCGACCGGTACGCCGCGCGAGCTACCGGGATGGTCGCCTCCGAGATCCGAGCTCTCTTCGCCGTCGCGTCGAGACCCGAGGTGGTCTCGCTCGCCGGCGGCATGCCGTACGTCACGGCCCTTCCCCTCGACATGGTCGGCGAGCTCGTCTCCGACCTGGTCACCAGGCGTGGCCCGGTGGCCCTGCAGTACGGCTCCGGCCAGGGTGACCCGCACCTGCGCGAGCAGATCTGCGAGGTCATGCGGCTGGAGGGGATCAACGCCGGGGCGGACGACGTCGTCGTCACCGTGGGGTCGCAGCAGGCGCTCGACCTGATCACCCGCATCTTCATCGACCCGGGCGACGTGGTGCTCGCCGAGGGCCCGTCCTACGTGGGCGCCCTGGGCACGTTCGCCGCGTACGAGGCCAAGGTCGTGCACATCGCCATGGACGACCAGGGCATCGTGCCCGAGTCGCTGGCGCAGACCATCTACGCCCTGGAGACCGCCGGGGCGCCGATCAAGTTCCTCTACACGATCCCGACGTTCCACAACCCCGGCGGCGTCACCCTCAACGTGGCGCGCCGCCAGCAGGTGCTCGACATCTGCCAGCGGGCCGGCGTGCTCATCGTCGAGGACAACCCGTACGGGCTGCTCGGCTTCGACGGCGAGCCGATGCGCGCCCTGCGCGCGGACAACCCCGACGGGGTGGTCTATCTCGGGTCGTTCTCCAAGACGCTCGCTCCCGGGTTCCGCGTGGGCTGGGCCCTCGCGCCGCACGCCATCCGCGACAAGCTCGTCCTGGCCATGGAGTCGGCCGTGCTGTCGCACTCGTCGTTCACGCAGCTCGCCGTCGGCCAGTACCTCGCCACGCAGCCGTGGCGCGAGCAGATCAAGTCGTTCCGCGAGCTCTACCGCGAGCGCCGCGACGCGCTGCTCGACGCGCTGGAGGTCCTCATGCCGCCGGAGGTGACCTGGACCCGGCCCGCCGGCGGCTTCTTCGTGTGGGCGTCGCTGCCCGAGGGCCTCGACTCCAAGGCGATCCTGCCGCGCGCGGTGGCCGAACGGGTGGCGTTCGTGCCCGGCACCGGGTTCTTCACGGACGGGAGCGGGGCGCGCAACATGCGGCTGTCGTACTGCTACCCGGAGCCCGACCGCATCCGGGAGGGCGTGCGCCGGCTGGCCGGGGTGATCGAGCAGGAGATCCAGCTGCGCGACACGTTCGGCACGGGCTCGACGCGCGGCCACGCGGGCGTCGACACACCCGGGCCCGACCTGGCCTGAGGGTCTCGCGTTCCTTCGCGGGGACTCTGTACGGCCGGCGTTCTCTGGCTGTGGACGCCGGCCGTACTGGTCCCCGTGCGCGCTCGCCCGTCGTGCCCACGGTCAGGGCGACCAGGCCACCCGCTCATCGACGCCGGCCACCGGGCGGACCGGAGTGCCCATACCGCGCGCACGCGACCCCATGCCCGTCAGGATCACCCCACGAGAGAGGCGTCCGACACCAGGCGCTCGCCCGGTGCCCGTCGTACGCCAGGGGCGCCGGGCGCCGGTACGGTGGGACAGCGTGCCGTCAGCGGAGGAGATGTGATGAGCGATCTGGGCCACGTGCTGGTGCTGGCCGGGGGCCTCTCGTACGAGCGTGAGGTGTCCCTGCGCTCGGGCCGCCGCGTGAGCGAGGTGCTGCGCGCGGCCGGCATCGACGTGGAGACCCGCGACACCGACGCGTCGCTCGTGCCGTCCATCCTCGCCGACCCGCCGGACGCCGTCTTCGTCACCCTGCACGGGGGCGCCGGCGAGGACGGCGCGATCCGCTCGGTGCTGGAGCTGCTCGGCGTGCCGTACGTCGGCGCCGACCCCGACGCCTGCCGGGTGGCCTTCGACAAGCCCACCGCCAAGGCGGTCGTCCGGTCGGTCGGGGTGCGCACGCCGCAGTCCGTCACGCTGCCGAAGGAGACGTTCCACGACCTGGGCGCCACGGTCGTGCTCGGACGCATCGTGGACCGGCTCGGCCTGCCCCTGTTCGTCAAGCCCGCGCAGGGCGGCTCGGCTCTCGGCGCGTCGATCGTGCGCACCGCCGAAGAGCTGCCCGCCGCGATGGTGGGCTGCTTCGCGTACGGCGACACCGCGCTGATCGAGCGGTACGTGGAGGGCGTGGAGGTGGCGGTCTCGGTCGTCGACCTCGGGCACGGCCCGGTGGCGCTGCCGCCGGTCGAGATCGTGCCGGACGAGGGGGTCTACGACTACGCCGCCCGCTACACGGCCGGACACACCGAGTTCTTCGCCCCGGCCCGGCTCGCGCCCGAGATCGCCGCCGCGTGCGCCGAGACCGCCGTGACCGCCCACACCGCCCTCGGGTTGCGCGACGTCTCCCGTACGGACCTCATCGTGGACGCCTCGGGACAGCCGCACTTCCTGGAGGTCAACGTCGCGCCCGGGATGACGGAGACGAGCCTGCTGCCGATGGCGGCCGAGGCGGCGGGGCAGGATCTGGGCGACCTCTGCCGCATCCTCCTCACCCAGGCGGCCTCCCGCGCCCGAAGCTGACGACCGGCCCCGGCGGGGCGCCACGCCACCCGGGCTTCCTCCCGGGGTCGCGTGCCGCTCCGCCACTCGCGTTCAGATCCTCATGCCTCCCTGCCCAGGCCGCCCCGTCCGGGACGTTCTCCTCACGCCTCCCTGCCCAGGCCGCCCCGTCCGGGACGTTCTCCTCACGCCTCCCTGCCCAGGCCGCCCCGTCCGGGACGTTCTCCTCACTCCCCCGCCGACCAAGCCCACGGGCGCGCTTCCCCCGCGACCGGAGGCTGCCTCCCGCGCTCACTCACCAGCGGCGGTCAATGGCGGCTGCGGCAGGAGAACGGCGAGAGGGCGGCACGACGTCTCGCCCCGGCGCCTGCGGGCGCGCCTGGCACCGGCAAGCCGGGGACGCTCTGCCCACGTCAGTAGCCTGGGTCGTGTGCTGATCGATCCCATCTATCCCAAGAGCTTCGCCAGCGACAACCACGCGGGCGTGCACCCGGACGTCCTCGACGCCATGACGGCCGCCAACCACGGCGACGCCCCCGCGTACGGCAGCGACCGGTGGACCACCGCTTTCGAGTGCCAGATCAAGGAGGCGTTCGGGAGCGAGGCCGAGGGTTTCGCCGTGCTGAACGGCACCGGCGCCAACATCGTCGGGTTGTCGCTCATGCTGGGCCGGTACGACGCGGTCATCTGCCCGGAGAGCGCGCACATCGCCACCCACGAGACCGGCGCCTCCGAACGGCTCCTGGGCGTCAAGCTCATCACCGTCCCCACGGAGGACGGCAAGCTGCGTCCCCACCACATCACGAGCCGGCTCGGCGCGCTGGGAACCACCTACGAGCCGCAGCCCCGCGTCGTCTCCGTCTCCCAGGTGACCGAGCTCGGCACGTGCTACTCCCCCGGGGAACTGGCCGCCCTCGCGCAGACCGCGCACGACTCGGGGATGCGCCTGCACCTGGACGGCGCCCGGCTGGCGAACGCCGCCGCGTACCTGGACTGCGATCTTCGCACGCTCACGACGGACGCCGGGGTGGACGTCTTCAGCTTCGGCGGCACCAAGAACGGTGCGCTGGCGGCTGAGGCGGTGGTCGTCCTGGATCCGTCCCTCGCGCATGCCGTGCCATTCCTGCGCCAGCAGTCGCTCCAGCTCGCGTCCAAGATGCGGTTCGTCTCGGCGCAGCTCTCGGCGCTCCTGACGGACGAGCTGTGGCGGCGCAACGCCGCGCACGCCAACGCGATGACCGCCCGCCTCGTCGCCGGCCTGGAAGGACTGCCCGGGGTGTCGCTGGTCTTCCCGGCTCAGGGGAACGCCGCCTTCGTCGTACTGCCGAAGAACGCGACCGCCGCGTTGCAGAGCCGCTATCTCTTCCACTACTGGGACGAGGATGCGGGCCTGGTCCGCTGGATGACCGCCTTCGACACCACCCCGGAACAGGTGGACGACTTCCTGGACGACATCCGCAAGGCGGTCGGCGCCTGAGGGTGGCCGGTGTTCCACGTGAAACCATCGACCGTTCCACGTGGAACACGTCGTCACCGGTTCGGGTGGCGGCGACGTTCCACGTGGAACATCGTCACCAAGCGCGCCTTGGTTTCACGTGGAACATCAGACCGGCAGCAGTGTTCCACGTGAAACAGTGGTCATGATTGAGCTTCTCGCATGGCTCGGACCGCCTCGGGGGCCATCGTGCCGATGATGCGCTCCAGGTCGTCGATCGTCGCGAACTCCACCACGATCCGTCCCTTGCGCCGCCCGAGGTCCACCTTCACCTTCGTCTCGAAGTGGTCGGAGAGGCGGTCGGCGAGGTGGGTGAGGCCGGGAGCGGTGGGCTTGTTGACGGGACGACGTTCCCGGGCCGTCTTGGCGGCGGGAGCCGCCGTGGCGCCGCCGAACGACACGATCTCCTCGACCGCCCGTACCGACAGCAGCTCGGCCACGATCCGGTCGGCCAGCCGGATCTGCTCCTCCGCGCTCTCGAGGCTCAGCAGGGCCTTCGCGTGTCCGGCGCTCACCGTGCCGGCCGCCACCCGGAGCTGCACCTCCGGCGGGAGGTTGAGCAGGCGCAGCGTGTTGGTGATGTGGGAGCGCGAGCGGCCGACCTTCTGGGCGAGCTGCTCGTGGGTGGCCCGGAAGTCGTCCAGGAGCTGCCGGTAGGCGGCCGCCTCTTCGAGGGGGTTGAGCTGCTCGCGCTGGAGGTTCTCGATGAGGGCGTCACGGAGGAGATCGTCGTCCTGGGTGTTGCGCACGATCGCCGGCACCGGATCCAGGCCGACGAGCTTGCTGGCGCGCCAGCGCCGCTCCCCCATGATCAGCTCATATTTGCCGCCGCCGACCGAACGGACGACGATCGGCTGGAGCAGACCCACCTCTTTGATGGAGGCCGCCAGCTCGTCCAGCCGCTCCTCGTCGAAGACGTCACGCGGCTGACGCGGGTTCGGCACGATGGCCTCAAGGGGGATCTCCCTGAAGTACGCCCCCGCGATCGGCAGAGGGCCGGTCTCGGGAGGCGCGCCGTCGGCGGGGGCCGGCGCCGTCCCCGTGCCGTCAACGATGGGACCGGTCGGGATGAGCGCCCCGAGCCCCTTGCCCAATCCCCGCCGCTGCTGACTCACTGCGTCTCCTCCACCCGGCCGAATCCGGTCACTCCAGGAGAGGTTACCGGTGCCGACGCGACCCGGTGTGTCCTCGCCACACGCCGTTGCGCCTGATTTACACCCGCCAGTCGCGGCCTGGAAGATGAGAAGTCTCAGGCATGGCGGATCTCGGGCGTGGCTCGCCGTCTCGAAGGCGCCGGATGGCCCCATGTACGGAGCGTCTCGACAGTGGCCCATGAAGCGTCTCAAGCATGGCGCTTAGGCATGCACGCTTCCAGGCACCACCCGGGCCGCGAGCCCGCAGGTAGGTACCTCTCAGGCACTCGCCCCTGGAACGACTCGCCCCATCCGCGACCACGACGGAGCCTCAGCCGTCGTGCCGCGGCAAGCCCGAGCCTCCCATGACAACCCGAGCCCGCGAACGACCCATGAACGCGCCAGCGAGCAGACAGCGCCAACTCCAGCCGCAGCCGCCCGCTCCAGCCACAGCGCGAGAATCACCCGACACGTCACCCATGCCCCCGAGCGCGGGCTGACTACATGGACGGGGCTACACCGTGGCGGCGCGGTGGGCGATCTCTCTGGCGGCGTCCATGTACGCCATCGCGCCGCTCGACCCCGGGTCGTACGTCATGACCGACTGACCGTAGCTCGGCGCCTCGGAGAGGCGGACGCTGCGCGGGATCACGGTGTTGAGCACCGTGTCGCCGAAGTGCGCCCGGACCTCCTCCGCCACCTGCGACGCCAGCCGCGTCCGCCCGTCGTACATGGTGAGGACGATCGTGGACAGCCGCAGCGTGGGGTTGAGATGCGCCTTGATCAGATCGACGTTGCGCAGGAGCTGCCCGAGCCCCTCCAGCGCGTAGTACTCGCACTGGATCGGGATCATGACCTCTTCCGCGGCCACCAGGGCGTTGACCGTGAGCAGGCCGAGCGACGGCGGGCAGTCGATGATGATGTAGTCCAGCTCCGCCTCGTACGCGGAGAGCGCGCGGCGCAGCCGCGCCTCGCGGGCCACCAGCGAGACCAGCTCGATCTCCGCGCCGGCCAGGTCGATGGTGGCGGGGGCGCAGTAGAGGCCCGGCATGTCGGGCACCTGCTTCACGATGTCGGCCATCGGCAGGTCGTCGACCAGCACCTGGTAGACGTCGGGGACGTCGCCGCGGTGCTCGGTGGCCAGCGCCGTGGAGGCGTTGCCCTGAGGGTCGAGGTCGACGACCAGGACGCGCTGGCCGTTCATGGACAGCGCCGCCGCGATGTTGACGGACGTGGTCGTCTTGCCCACACCGCCCTTCTGGTTGGCAACCGCGATCACTCTGCACTTGGGCGGGCGGGGCCAGGTGCTCTCAGCGCCGCCGGGAGTGTCACCGGCCTGGGTGGCCGCCTGGGTCGCAGATGTTTCACGTGAAACCACAGAGCTGAGCGCCTCTCGTACCAATGGGGAATCGCCGGGGTTCAGTGGGGTCTGGGTCACGTTGGCCATCCTTTCAACCCGTGATAGGCCGGTGTCGGGAATTCGCTGCGGCGACACGCCCAATTCGGGCCATCCCACGCCGGTGGGACTCGTGGCCAGAGGACCGTCGGGCCAGCCAAGACCGCTTGGCGCGACTGGCACCACTGTCACCTCCTCCGTCGCCGCCTGGTGCTTTCCGGCGCGCGACCCGCTACCACCCGGACCAGTGTCGCAGGCGGCTCGACCTTACCGCGCCCGACCGTGACAAGCTCAGCCGTCCTCGCTCCGACGGCTCGGAGTTGCGGCTCGGCCTCGGCGAGTTCCTCGGCGGCGCGCTCCCCCTTCATGGCGATGAGCTCGCCGCCCTCGCGCAGGAGCGGCATGGCCCACTTGAGCAACCGGTCCAGCGGCGCGACGGCGCGGGCGCTGGCCACGTCGAACACCCGCTTGCCCGCCAGTTCCTCCGCCCTGCCGCGCAGCACCTCGACGTTGCGCAGCTTCAGCGCCTCGACGCACTCCTCCAGGAAGACGGTGCGGCGCAGCAACGGCTCCAGCAGCGTGACCTGGATGTCCTGGCGGACGATCGCGAGCACCAGGCCGGGCAGTCCGGCGCCGGAGCCGATGTCCACCAGGCTGACGTTCTCGGGCACGGCCTCGGCCACGACGGCGCAGTTGAGCAGGTGGCGGTCCCAGATGCGCGACACCTCGCGCGGCCCGAGCAGGCCGCGCACGACCCCCGGCCCGGCCAGGAGCTCGGCGAACATGTTCGCCCGATCCCATGCCTCGCCGGTGAAGACGTCCCGTGCCATGCCGGGCGGAGCGGGCAGCTCATCGCTCACTGGTGGGTGGACCTTTCTCGGGATGGGTGACCGACTGGATGGCGTCGCCTCGCGCGCCGCGATCCGTGTCGAGTCAAGGCTAGCCACCTTCACGGGCGCGGACCGCGACAAGGGCGGACAACCGAACGGCCGGGGATGCGGCGGGCCGGACGGGCGTACGGCTGAGGGTCGTGGACCGGCCGGACAGGCGAACGGCCGGGAGGGCACGTAGGCGCGGACATGCCAACGGCCCGGGATGGGGCAGACGTAGCGACATGCCAGCGCCGGGGACGGGGCGGGCGTAGGGACGGACATGCCAGCCGCCCGGGATGGGGCGGGCGTAGGCGGACTTGCCGGCCGCCGGGGACGGCGAGGGCATGGGGGCGGACTTGCCGGCCGCCGGGGACGGCGAGGGCACGGGGGCGGACTTGCCAACGGCCGGGGACGGCGAGGGCCCAGGGGCGGACATGCGAACGGCCGCCAGCCCGCGCGTGTCGGGGCTGGCGGCCGGACAGGTGCACGCGGGGGCCGCGTCAGGCGGGGAAGACCACCACGTACCGCTGAGGCTCCTCGCCCTCGGACTCGCTGCGGAGCCCGGCGGCGGCCACGGCGTCGTGGACGATCTTGCGCTCGAAGGGGGTCATGGGGCGCAGCGACTTGGGCTCGCCCTTCTCCTTGACCTGGCTGGCGACCTCGCTGCCCAGCTTGGTCAGCTCGGCGCGGCGGCGCTCGCGGTAGCCGGCGATGTCCAGCATGAGCCGCGACCGCTCCCCCGTCTGCCGGTGGACGGCCAGGCGGGTGAGCTCCTGGAGCGCCTCCAGCACCTCACCGTCGGGCCCGACGAGCTCGTTGCCCTTCACCCCGACGACGGAGACGAGGGCGCGGTCGCCCTCGACGTCCATGTCGATGTCGCCGTCGATGTCGGCGATGTCGAGAAGGCCCTCGACGTAGTCGGCCGCGATCTCGCCCTCCTGCTCGAGCGCGTTGACATCAGGAGCCTTCTCCTGCTCGGCCTCGGTCATGGCCGCCCTCTCCTTCGTGTTCACGACTTCTTGCTGCCGGTGCGCTTGCTGCGGGGCTGGCGGGTGGGCTGCTGCCTGACGATCTTAGGCTCGGGCGGGGCGGGGGGCGCCTGCTCCTCGGGAGTGGTGCCACGGATCTTCGAGAACAGTCCCGGCTTCGGCTCGACGGGGATGACGTTTCCCTTGGCGTCGTACTGCGGCATGGGGTGCCGGCTGTAGAACCAGTGCTGCTGGCCGAGCGTCCACAGGTTGGTGGTGACCCAGTAGAGGATCAGGCCGAGGGGGAAGTTCAGGCTGAAGAAGGCGAACAGCGGCGAGATGTACATCAGGATCTTCTGCTGCTGCGCCATGGGGTTGTCCGGCATCTGGGCCATGGAGCGGCCGACGCTCTGCCGGACGGTGAGGAACGTGGTCAGCGAGCTGATCGCCACGAAGACACCCAGGACGATCTTGGTCTGGATGACCGTCGCGTCGAAGCTGTGGATCTGCGCCTCGGACATGAAGAAGCTCGCCGGCAGCGGCGCGCCGAAGATGTGCGCGGACCGGGCGCTGTCGACGAGTTCCTGCGTCATGCCGTAGACCGCGCGGCCGTCGGCCATGGCCCGCAGCACCGTGAACATGGAGATGAAGATCGGGAACTGCGCGACGACGGGCAGGCAGCCGCCGAGGGGGTTGGCGCCCGCACCCTGGTACAGCGCCATGACCTCCTGGTTCATGCGCTGCTTGTCGTTCTTGTAGCGCTTACGGATCTCCGCGACCTTGGGGGCCAGTTCCTGCATCTTCCGCGACGAGCGCATCTGCTTCAGGAACAGCGGAAAGATCAGGATCCTCATGCACACGGTGAGCGTGATGATGGTCAGCGCCCATGTCAGCCCGCCGTCCGGGTTGAGGAAAGTGCTGTATCCCGTATGGATCCAGGTGATGACGTGGGCTACGGCTTCATAGAGCCAGCTCAGCCAGGACAGCTCCACCGAGCTATCTCCCTTGCAATTCGTGGGACCGGACCGGGCGTGGGGGCACCGGGTCTATACCTCCGGGGTGAAACGGGTGGCACCGTCCGATGCGCCGGACGGTCAGCCATGTACCCCGCAATGCTCCGTGTACGGTGATCGCCTCAAGCCCGTAGGCGCTGCACGACGGGTGGAACCGGCAGTGTGGACCGAGCATCGGGCCGATGAAGGCCCGATAGAACCGGATGGGGATGATCAGTGCCCGAGCGGCGAGGCTCGGCACCCCCTGCGGCTGCTCCGTCATCTCTGTCCATCCATCGAGGACTCGCGCCGCCTCAGGAGTCGATCCAACGCGAGGTCGAGCTCGGCGGCTAGCTGCTCGGATCGCGCTGACGCGGCCGGTGGATTGGCGCGTACCACAAGCAGGCTACCTCCCGGCAGCCGTTCGAGACGTTCCCGCATCAGGTGTCGAAGCCGACGCTTGACCTTGTTGCGGATGACGGCACCACCGACCGCCTTGCTCACCACGAAACCCACCCGCGGTGTCTCATCCCCCGAAATGACGAGATGCACCACCAGAGTGGGGCGACCGGCGCGTTTGCCGCGCTTGATCGCCGCCTGGAATTCCTCCCCGCGCCGCATGCGGGATTCTCGGGAAAGCACGTGAAAGGACCGTATACGCCTATCGCCCGCCGGCGAGGATCACCGGCGGGCGGACTATCGGGCGCGGGGCGATCAGGCCGACAGCTTCTCGCGGCCCTTGCGACGACGGGCGGCGAGGATGGCGCGACCGGCCCGGGTGCGCATCCGCAGCCGGAAGCCGTGGGTCTTCGCGCGACGACGGTTGTTCGGCTGGAAAGTACGCTTGCTCACGGGTGGGCTCCAGGCTTGATGGTGCGCCCAGGGGCGCTTTACACACATGGATGGCCTGCCGAGGAAGCGAGGGCACGCGAAATAGCCGTCGCGTGGCAAGCCGACCGTCGTACGTTACGGGCCAAGTGCGCCCGAGGTCAAACTGACAGGCTCCCGGAGGCCCGGCGCCCGCGTGTCCGGAGGCGTCCCCGCGAGGTTATCCACGTATCCACATGCGGGTTTTCCACCGCCCCGGCCGCGTCCACAGTATGTGCACCCAGGTGCCACTAGGCTGTGGACAACGTCTTGAACACGGCTGTGCACAAAGATACTGTCGGCCACTCCAACGCCCTGTGAGGCTGTGGACAGCCTGTGGATCACCTGTGGAGATCCTGGGTACGGCGCCCGGATCAAGGGCTGTGGACGGACGGGGTCGATCGTCGCACGGACGGCACGCAGGTGTGGAAAACAATCGCGGGGGGCCGCGGAAAGGAAGGAGGGGAGCCGCGTCATGAACGCTGCCGAGCTCGCCGCAGTCTGGTCCAGGGCTCTGGGCAACTTCCTCAACGAGAACGTGCCCATCCAGCAGCGCACGTGGCTGTCCATGGTCCGTCCGATCGCCCTGGCCGGCGACACGATCGTGCTCGGCGTCCCCAACGACTTCCTCAAGGACCTCATCGAGGGCAAGCTGCGCCAGCCGGTGACGACGGCGCTGTCGCAGGAGCTGGGCAAGGCGATGCGGCTGGCCGTGATGATCGACACGACGGCTCCCGAACCGCCCGCCGCCGAGTCTCATCAACAGCCTGTGGGCGGCGGTTATCCCCAGGGTGTGGATCCTCAGCTGCGTTTCGCACAACCCGCGTCTTCCCAGCTCTACCCGGTTTCCGAGCCTCCGCAGTTCTATTCTCCACAGGCCGAGCCGGCCCAGTCATCCACCGAATATCCACAGCAGGGCTTCACTTTTGAACAGGCCCAGCCGTACACATCCCCTGTGGAAAAGGCGCCGGAGCCGGCGCCGAACCGGTGGGAAGCGAAGAGCACGAAACCGAGCGAACCAGCTCGACTCAACCAAAAGTACACATTCGAGACATTCGTCATCGGCGCCAGCAACCGGTTCGCGCACGCCGCGGCCGTGGCCGTGGCCGAATCCCCCGCGAAGGCGTACAACCCCCTCTTCATTTACGGCGACTCCGGCCTCGGCAAGACGCATCTCCTGCACGCGATCGGTCATTACGCGCAGAGCCTGTACGACGGCGCCCGGGTGAGGTACGTGAGCTCGGAGGAGTTCACCAACGACTTCATCAACAGCATCCGCGACCACAAGGCCGACGGCTTCCGCGGCCGCTACCGCGCGATCGACATCCTGCTCGTGGACGACATCCAGTTCCTGGAGGGCAAGGAGCAGACGCAGGAGGAGTTCTTCCACACCTTCAACACCCTCCACAACGCCAACAAGCAGATCGTCATCTCCAGCGACCGGGCGCCCAAGCAGCTCATCACGCTGGAGGACCGGCTGCGCAACCGGTTCGAGTGGGGCCTGATCACCGACGTCCAGCCGCCGGAGCTGGAGACGCGCATCGCGATCCTGCGCAAGAAGGCGATTCAGGAGGGCCTGGCCGCGCCGCCCGAGGTGCTGGAGTACATCGCCAGCCGCATCTCCACGAACATCCGCGAACTGGAGGGCGCCCTCATCCGGGTGACCGCGTTCGCCAGCCTCAACCGGCAGGGCGTCGACCTGCAGCTCGCCGAGGTGGTCCTGAAGGACCTCATCACCTCCGAGTCCGGCCCGGAGATCACGATCGCGACGATCATGGCCAAGACCGCGGAGTACTTCGGCATCAGCATCGACGACCTGTGCGGCAGCTCGCGCAGCAGGGCGCTGGTGAACGCCCGTCAGATCGCGATGTACCTCGCCCGCGAGCTGACGGAGCTGTCGCTGCCGAAGATCGGCCAGCAGTTCGGCGGCCGCGACCACACGACCGTGATGCACGCGGAGCGCAAGATCCGCTCGCTCATCGCGGAGCGCAGGTCGATGTACAACCAGGTCAACGAGCTGACAATGCGCATCAAACAGACCACCAGTGGGCCCTGAGCAGTTATGCACACCCTGTGGATAACACTGTGGACCAGGGAAAACGCGCGCGGACGGCCGTCAACCGCCCCACAATGCCCGGAAATTTCGCCCACAAGGGCTGGGGATAAAGGTGGGGACATCCTGCGGAAAACCTGGGGACAACCTGGGGATGACTTGTGGACGCCCTGTGCACAGTCGATCTGGGGCTCCCAAAAGGGGTCGCTTACCCCGTGGATAACCGGTGGAAACCTTGTGGATGACCGGTGGATGAAGACCCCCTCGCCTGGGGACAGCGTGTGCACAACGTTTCGTCATCCCCAGGCGGCGAAGTTACCCCCAGGCTTCACCCACAAGGGCAGTGGATGAAAACAGCCGGGCTGAGCAGCGGAAACGCCGGTTGTCCACAGTATCCACACCCCCTAGTGTGATGACCACTTATCTCTCCTACAAAGAACTCAAGACCCATAGAAGGGTTCTCCCGGACCGGAGGTGCGGGAGGCGGGACACTTGAAATCAACGACGGACCCAGGAGGCTGATCACGGTGATGTTCCGAATCGAGCGAGACGTCCTCGCTGAGGCGGTGGCGTGGACGGCGCGCAGCCTCCCCGCCCGCCCGTCGGTGCCCGTGCTCGCCGGCATGCGCATGGAGGTGACCGAGGAGCAGCGCCTCAAACTCTCCGGCTTCGACTACGAGGTGTCCGCCCAGGTGACCCTCGAGCTCCAGACCGGTGAGCCGGGCGTCGTCCTGGTCTCCGGCAAGCTCCTCGCCGAGATCACCCGCGCGCTTCCCGCACAGCCTGTGGACTTCGTCGTGGACGGGGCCAAGGCGGTCGTCACGTGCGGCAGCGCGCGATTCACCCTCCTCACCATGCCTGTGGAGGACTACCCGTCGCTCCCGGCCATGCCGCCGGCGGCGGGCCGGGTCGGCAGCGACGTGTTCGCCTCGGCCGTCGCCCAGGTCGCCGTCGCCGCCGGCCGCGACGACACGCTGCCCATGCTCACCGGCGTGCGCATGGAGATCGAGGGCGACGTGGTCACGCTCGCCGCGACCGACCGCTACCGCCTGGCCGTGCGCGAGCTGAAGTGGCAGCCCGGCCAGCCCGACTTCTCGGCCGTCGCGATGATCCCCGGCAAGACGCTCGCCGACACGGCCAAGGCGCTCGGCTCGTCCGGCGCCGAGGTCGAGATCGCGCTCAGCTCCGCCGGCGGCACCGGCGAGGGCATGATCGGCTTCTCCAGCGGCGGCCGGCGCACCACCACGCGCCTGCTCGACCCCGAGTTCCCCAAGTACCGCTCGCTGCTGCCGACCGAGTTCTCCGCGCGCGCCGACCTGTCCACAGGCCCGTTCGTCGAGGCGGTCAAGCGCGTGGCTCTGGTCGCCGAGCGCAACACCCCCGTACGCCTCGCGTTCAGAAGCGGCGAGGTCGTGCTGGAGGCCGGCAGCGGCGACGAGGCGCAGGCCGTCGAGGTGCTGCCCGTGGACTACGAGGGCGAGGAGATGAACATCGCCTTCAACCACCAGTTCCTGCTGGAAGGGCTGGGTGCGATCGACTCCGACGTGGCCCGGCTGCAGATGACCACGTCCACCAAGCCCGCCATCCTCACCGGGGGCAAGCCTGTGGACGGCGACGGCGCGCCCGACTACCGTTACCTGATCATGCCGATCCGCCTGTCAGGCTGAAGCTGACATCAGGGATGATGGAAGCCTGACAAGGGGGTAGAGAAGATGCAGATCGGCATGATCGGGCTCGGCAAGATGGGCGGCAACATGGCCGAGCGCCTCCGGCGCGGCGGCCATGACGTCGTGGGTTACGACCACCACCGCGAGGTCAGCGATGTGGGCAGCCTGAAGGAACTGGTCGAACGGCTGGAGGCGCCGCGCGCCGTCTGGGTGATGGTCCCGGCGGGCAAACCCACCCAGCAGACCATCGACGAGCTCGGACGCCTGCTCAGCGAGGGCGACATCGTCGTCGACGGCGGCAACTCCCACTACATCGACGACCAGAAGCACGCGGCGGAGCTGGCCGAGAAGGGCATCTCGTTCGTCGACTGCGGCGTCAGCGGTGGCGTCTGGGGCCTGCAGAACGGCTACGCGCTCATGTGCGGCGGCGACAAGGCCACCGTCGAGCACCTGATGCCCGTGTTCGAGACGCTGAAGCCGGAGGGCGAGAACGGCTTCGTCCACGCGGGCGACGTCGGCGCGGGCCACTTCGCGAAGATGGTCCACAACGGCATCGAGTACGGCATGATGCAGGCCTTCGCCGAGGGCTGGGAGCTGCTGGAGGCGTCCGACGTCGTCAAGGACGTGCGCGGCTCGTTCGCGAGCTGGCGCGACGGCACGGTCATCCGCTCGTGGCTGCTCGACCTGCTCGTACGCGCCCTGGACGACGACGAGAACCTGGCCAACCTGCGCGGCTACGCCCAGGACTCCGGCGAGGGCCGGTGGACCGTCCAGGCGGCCGTGGACCACGCCGTGCCGCTGCCGGTGATCACCGCGGCGCTGTTCGCGCGGTTCGCCTCGCGGCAGGAGGACTCCCCGGCGATGAAGGTCGTCGCGGCGCTGCGCAACCAGTTCGGCGGGCACGCGGTCACCTCGGCGGAGGGCTCCACGGGCAAGGGCGCCGACGCGCCGGGCGCCGACGTCACCCCGCCACGCGAGGCCCAGTGACGTCCTGAGGCTCCCGGCTCGCCGTTCGCCGAGGGGCTTGGCACTGTGCCCTGAGGCGCGGCGACCGGCGTCTTGGGGCGCGACGACCGGCGCCCTGAGGTGCGGCGACCGCCGCCACCAAGCGCGACCGGCGCCTTGGGGGCGCGGAGGCCGCCGCCCGGACGCGGCGGCAGCACCGACCATGCGCGACCGGCGCCGTGCGGCACGACGGCCGCGTCCTGAGGCGCGGTGGCCGACGTCCCGAGGCGTGGCGATGGGGCTTGGCGACGCGCTGAGGGCGGCGACGTCGCGGCGCGCCCCGCGGAGTTTTCCACAGGCGGGCAAGCCGGTTGCCCATGTGACCGGCGTGGCCCACTACCCTTCGTGGGGTGCATGTCGCCCACCTGTCGCTGACCGACTTCCGGTCCTACGCGTCCGTGGAGCTCGGCCTGGAGCCGGGCGTCACGGCGTTCGTGGGGCCCAACGGCCAGGGCAAGACCAACCTGGTCGAGGCCCTCGGCTACGTCGCGACGCACTCCAGCCACCGGGTGGCCACCGACGCGCCCCTCGTGCGGCAGGGGGCGAGCCGGGCGATCGTGCGCTGCGCCGTCCACAGGGACGACCGGCGGGCGCTGGTCGAGCTGGAGATCAACCCGGGCAAGGCCAACCGCGCCCGGCTCAACCGCTCGCCCGTCCGCCCGCGCGACGTCATCGGGCTGCTGCGCACGGTGCTGTTCGCCCCCGAGGACCTCGCGCTGGCCAAGGGCGACCCCTCGGAGCGCCGCCGGTTCCTCGACGACCTGCTGGTGGCGCGGGCCCCCCGGTTCGCGGGGGTGCGCGCCGACTACGAGCGGGTGCTGAAGCAGCGGGGCGCGCTCCTGCGCACGGCCGCGCAGGCCCGTAGAGGCTCCAGGAGCGCCCGGAGGGTCGAAAGCGACTCCGGGTTCGCGGCGGCGGGCGCCGGTGACCCGACGGCCACTCTGGAGGTCTGGGACGCCCATCTCGCGCGGCACGGGGCGGAGCTCCTGCGGGCCCGGCTCGAACTCGTGGAGGCGCTGCGCCCGCTCGTCGCCGGGGCGTACGCCGCGCTGGCCCCCACGAGCGCCCCCGCGACCCTCGCCTACCGCAGCACGTTGTCCACAGGTGGGGACGACGCGGAGGACGAAGTCGCCGGTGAGCGGGGATCTTCCGATGCACAGACGTTATCCACAGACTTGGGGAAAACCCTTGAAGAGCGGATGCGCGAGCGGCTATTGGAGGTGCGCGCGGCCGAGCTCGAACGCGGCGTGACGCTCGTCGGCCCCCACCGCGACGACCTCGTCCTGGGCCTCGGCGACCTGCCCGCCCGCGGCTACGCCAGTCATGGCGAGTCGTGGTCGTTCGCGCTGGCACTGCGTCTGGCCGCGTACGATCTGCTGCGCGCCGACGGCGGCGACCCGGTGCTGATCCTCGACGACGTGTTCGCCGAGCTCGACGGCCAGCGCCGGCGCCGCCTGGCCGAGATCGTCGCGCCCGCCGAGCAGGTCCTGATCACCGCCGCCGTGCCCGACGACGTGCCGTCCGAGCTGGCCGGCGCCCGTTTCGACGTCGCAGAGGGGAGCGTCACCCGTGTCCGCTGACCGCAAACCGACCCGCGGCATCCCCGCCGACGGCAAGCCGGCCCGCGTCGTCCCTGCCGAGGGGAAGCCGGTGCGCGGCATCCCCACCGGGGGAAAGCCTGTGCGTGGCGTCCCTGTCGAGGGCAAGTCGGCGCGCGGCATCCCGGTTGACGGCGGCGCGGTCACCGGTGGCGCCGCGGCCGGCCCGGCTGTCGGCCCGGGGACCGGGGGCGGCGACAACCCCACCGCGCGCGGCGCCGCGATGGCGCGGGAGAAGCTGGCCCAGGCCAAGGCCGACGCCGCCAAGCGGGGCCAGCTCCCCCGTCGCGAGCCGCGGCGCCGGGCAGCCGGTCCGCGCCGTGAGGGCGGCGACCCCCAGCTCTTCGGCCGCGCCATCCGCGACCTGCTGGCCGACCGGGGCTGGGAGCGTCCGGCGGCCGTCGGGGGCGTGTTCGGCCGGTGGTCCGACATCGTGGGTCCCGACCTGGCCGCCCACACCAAGCCGGAGGGGTTCGAGGACGGCGAGGTGCTGATCGCGGCCGACTCCACGGCCTGGGCGACCCAGGTGCGGCTGCTCGCGCGCACGCTGGTGCGCCGGCTCAACGAGGAACTGGGCGAAGGCACGGTGACGCGGGTCAAGGTCAGGGGACCGCAGCACGGCCCGCGTACCGGAGGGCTGCGGGTCACCGGGAGCCGGGGACCGGGCGACACGTACGGCTGAGCGGTCAGCCGGGACGTACGAGTTTCCACAGGGTGTGAACTCACAGGGCGGGGGCACGCGAAGCAACGGTCACGCGGGGCGTCGTCCACAGGGCGGGGATCAATGGACGAGGTCACAAGCCGAGCTCTCATGGGCGCTCCCACAAGTCGCCATCCACAGGGCTCACACGACGCCCCGCGGCGCGTGGTCACACCAGCAGAGGTCTCACAGAGCGCCGTCCACAGGTCGGAATCGCGAAGAGCGCGCCGTGCTCGGGGCGAGCTCTCGCCACAGGAGGGCTCCCACAAGGTGTGGGTGCCACAGGGCGGGTCTCCCTCGGTGCGGGCGCCACAAGGTCCCGGAGTCACTAGGCGGGTCTCGCAAGATGCGGGCATCACAGGGCGCCGGAGCGGGCATCACAAGGCGTCGGAGTCACGGGGCCGGTCTCGCCAGGCGGGCGCGTGGGCGTCCCACAAGGCGTATCCCCGCACCACAGCGTCCCCCACCGGCCGCACATCCACGGGCGACACCTGAGACCAGGCGCTGCACATGCCCCAAGCCCCCAGCACAGCCGGGAGCCTCGTCCACAGCAGGAGTCGCGGGCCGTACGCGATCATGAACGGAGAGCCGACAGCGGCCGAAAACCGATCAGAAGCCCGCAGGAGCGATGACCCCACGCCCGTGGGGGGGAAGGCTCGCCCGGGGGGTCAACGAGCGACAGAGCATTACAGGGGCGTTCAATGCCACCTTGGGCACTCGGACCCGGTAGAATGAATACGGATTCCGGACACGTCCGCTTGCGTGTCACCCCCGGCGCGCGACGGCGACGTCGACTCCCCTGGGTGACCAGCGCAACGGGGCACTCACGACGGTGACGGGCACGGCAGGGGCAGCTGGGCAAGAGAGCGCCTCCCTGCCGCGTGTCCGCGGCAGGAGGATTTGGCACTTGTCCTACGACGCTAGCTCAATCACCGTACTCGAAGGGCTTGAGGCGGTTCGCAAGCGCCCGGGTATGTATATCGGTTCGACCGGAGAGCGCGGTCTGCACCACCTCGTCTACGAGATCGTGGACAACGCGGTGGACGAGGCGCTGGCCGGTCACGCGGACCGCATCGACGTCACGCTGCTGGCCGACAACGGCGTGCGCGTGATCGACAACGGTCGTGGCATCCCCACCGGCATCCACCCGGTGGAGAAGCGCTCCGCCGTCGAGGTCGTGCTCACCACGCTGCACGCCGGCGGCAAGTTCGACAGCCAGTCCTACGCGGTCTCGGGCGGTCTGCACGGGGTCGGCTCGGCCGTCGTCAACGCGCTGTCCACCGCCATGGACGTCGAGGTCAAGCAGAACGGGCGCGTTCACCGGCTGAGTCTCGTCAACGCCAAGCCCGTCGCTCCTCTGTCCACGGACGAGGAGACCGACGAGACCGGCACCACGATCACGTTCTGGCCGGACCCTGAGGTGTTCGAGACCACCACCTGGAACTACGAGACGCTCTCGCGCCGCTTCCAGGAGATGGCCTTCCTCAACAAGGGCCTGATGATCACCTTCACCGACGAGCGCCCCGACCACGTCAACGGCGAGCCGCACACGGTCACCTACCACTACGAGGGCGGCCTGGCCGACTTCGTCCAGCACCTCAACACCAAGAAGGAGCCGGCGCACGCGTCGATCATCTCCTTCGAGGAGGAGGGCGACGGCATAGCGGTCGAGATCGCCATGCAGTGGAACAACTCCTACTCCGAGTCGGTCTACACCTTCGCCAACACGATCAACACGGCGGAGGGCGGCACCCACGAGGAGGGCTTCCGCGCGGCGCTGACCACGATCGTCAACCGCTACGCGCGCGAGCAGAAGTTCCTCAAGGAGGGCAAGGACGACAACCTCTCCGGTGAGGACGTCCGCGAGGGCCTGACCGCGATCATCTCGGTCAAGCTGTCCGACCCGCAGTTCGAGGGCCAGACGAAGACCAAGCTGGGCAACACCGAGGCCAAGTCGTTCGTGCAGAAGGCCTGCAACGACCACCTGCGCGACTGGTTCGAGCGCAACCCCGGCGAGGCCAAGGACATCATCAACAAGTCGCTGCAAGCCTCGCGCGCCCGCCTCGCCGCCCGTCAGGCCCGCGACCTGACCAGGCGCAAGTCGCTGCTGGAGTCGGGCAGCGGCCTGCCGGGCAAGCTGGCCGACTGCCAGTGGAACGACCCGGAGAAGTGCGAGCTGTTCATCGTCGAGGGCGACTCGGCCGGCGGCTCGGCCAAGGGCGGCCGCGACTCGCGCTTCCAGGCGATCCTGCCCATCCGCGGCAAGATCCTCAACGTCGAGAAGGCGCGGATCGACAAGGTCCTGAAGAACAACGAGGTCCAGGCGCTGATCACGGCTCTGGGCACCGGTGTGCACGACGAGTTCGACATCGCCAAGCTGCGCTACCACAAGGTCATCCTCATGGCCGACGCCGACGTCGACGGCCAGCACATCAACACGCTGCTGCTGACGCTGCTGTTCCGGTTCATGAGGCCGCTGATCGAGGCCGGTCACGTCTACCTGTCGTGCCCGCCGCTCTACAAGATCAAGTGGGACCGCAAGGGTGAGGACGCCTCCTACGCGTACTCCGACTCCGAGCGCGACGCGGTCATCGCCGAAGGGATCGCCAACGGCAAGGCCGACCCGCGGCCGCGGGACAACGTGCAGCGCTTCAAGGGACTCGGCGAGATGAACGCGGGCCAGCTGTGGGAGACCACGATGAACCCGGAGACCAGGCTGCTCCGCCTGGTCACGCTCGACGACGCGGCGCAGGCCGACGACCTGTTCAGTGTGCTCATGGGCGAGGACGTGGAAGCTCGGCGCGACTTCATCATCCGCAACGCGCGCGACGTCCGTTTCCTCGACGTTTAGCCAGAAAAAGGATCATCACCTGTGACGGACGTGAACACCACTCCCCCGGCTGACCGCATCGAGCCGGTGGACATCCAGTCCGAGATGCAGCGCAGCTACATGGACTACGCGATGTCGGTCATCGTGTCCAGGGCGCTGCCGGACGTCCGCGACGGTCTCAAGCCGGTGCACCGGCGCGTGCTCTACGCGATGTACGACGGTGGCTACCGTCCCGACCGCGGCTACTTCAAGTGCGCCCGCGTCGTCGGTGACGTGATGGGCACCTACCACCCGCACGGCGACACCTCGATCTAC
Organism: Nonomuraea roseoviolacea subsp. carminata; assembly: GCF_024172185.1. Classification (GTDB taxonomy): domain Bacteria; phylum Actinomycetota; class Actinomycetes; order Streptosporangiales; family Streptosporangiaceae; genus Nonomuraea; species Nonomuraea roseoviolacea. The sequence goes on along the minus strand of NZ_JAMZEC010000001.1, from coordinate 3,707,602 downwards.
GACGCGCTGGTGCGGCTGGCGCAGCCGTGGTCGCTGCGCTACCCGCTGGTCGACGGCCAGGGCAACTTCGGCTCGCCGGGCAACGACCCGGCGGCGGCGATGCGGTACACCGAGTGCAAGCTCGCGCCCATCGCCATGGAGATGCTGCGCGACATCGACAAGGACACCGTCGACTTCCGCCCCAACTACGACGGCAAGTCGCAGGAGCCCGACGTCCTGCCCGCGCGCTTCCCGCAGCTGCTGGTCAACGGCTCAGGCGGCATCGCGGTCGGCATGGCCACCAACATCCCGCCGCACAACCTGCGCGAGGTCGCCGCCGCGGTCAAGTGGGCTCTGGAGCACCCGGAGGCCAGCGAGGAAGAGCTGCTCGAAGCGGCGATGAAGCTGGTCAAGGGCCCCGACTTCCCCACCAAGGCGCTGATCGTCGGACGGCGGGGCATCGAGGACGCCTACCGCACCGGGCGCGGCTCGATCACCATGCGGGCCGTGGTCGAGGTCGAGGAGGACAAGGGCCGGCAGGCGCTCGTCGTCACGGAGCTGCCGTACCAGGTCAACCCCGACAACCTCGCCCTCAAGATCGCTGAGCTGGTGCGCGAGGGCAAGCTGACCGGCATCGCCGACGTCCGCGACGAGAGCTCCTCGCGGGTCGGGCAGCGCCTGGTGATCGTGCTCAAGCGCGACGCGGTCGCCAAGGTCGTGCTCAACAACCTGTACAAGCACACCCAGCTCCAGGACACCTTCGGCGCCAACATGCTGGCGCTGGTCGACGGGGTGCCGCGCACGCTGCGGCTCGACCAGTTCATCCGGCACTACGTGACGCACCAGATCGAGGTCATCGTCCGCCGGACGCGCTACCTCCTGCGCAAGGCCGAGGAGCGCGCGCACATCCTGCGCGGCCTGCTCAAGGCCCTGGAGCGGCTCGACGAGGTCATCGCCCTGATCCGCGCGTCGGAGTCCGCCGCGCACGCGCAGCAGGGCCTCATGGGGCTGCTGGAGATCGACGAGGTGCAGGCGCAGGCCATCCTCGACATGCAGCTGCGCAAGCTGGCCGCCCTGGAGCGCCAGGCCATCCAGGACGAGTACGACGCCCTGATGGCGCAGATCGCCGAGTACAACGCGATCCTGGCCAGCGAGACCCGCCAGCGGGAGATCATCAACGAGGAGCTCGCCGAGATCGTCGGCCGCTACGGCGACGACCGGAAGACCGAGATCACCGCCTACGACGGCGACATGTCGATCGAGGACCTCATCGCCGAAGAGGACATCGTCGTCACCATCACCCGCGGCGGCTACGCCAAGCGCACCCGCACCGACCTCTACCGCGCCCAGAAGCGCGGCGGCAAGGGCGTGCGCGGCGCGCAGCTGCGGCAGGACGACATCGTCGACCACTTCTTCGTCACCACGACCCACCACTGGCTGCTGTTCTTCACCAACAAGGGCCGCGTCTACCGGGTCAAGGCGTACGAACTGCCCGACTCCGGGCGCGACGCGCGGGGCATGCACCTGGCCAACCTGCTGGCCATGCAGCCCGACGAGACGGTCATGGAGGTCCTCGACCTGCGTGACTACGACGTCGCCCCGTACCTCGTGCTGGCCACCCGCAGCGGCCTGGTCAAGAAGACCCGTCTGTCCGAGTACGACTCCCCCAGGTCCGGCGGTCTCATCGCCATCAACCTGCGCGAGGACGACGAGGTCATCGGTGCCCGCCTGGTGTCGGAGGAGGACGACCTGCTGCTCGTGTCCAAGGGCGCGCAGTCGATCAGGTTCACCGCCTCGGACGACGCGCTGCGCCCGATGGGCCGCGCGACCAGCGGCGTCATCGGCATGCGCTTCCTCGAAGGCGACGAGCTGCTCGCCATGAATCGCATCGCCGACGGACAGCACGTGCTTATCGCGACCAAGGCTGGGTACGCCAAGCGGACGCCAGTTGAGCAGTATCCGGTTCAAGGTCGTGGCGGTAAGGGTGTGCTGACTGCGAAAATCGTGAGCTCCCGTGGCAAGCTGGTCGGAGCCGTCATGGTCAACCCAGAGGACGAGGTCTTCGCGATCACGTCCGCCGGTGGGGTGATCCGGACGAGTGCCGGCGAGATCAAGCAGTCCGGCCGCCAGACCATGGGAGTGCGTTTGATGAACCTCGCCGAAGGCGACAGTGTGGTGGCCCTCGCCCGCAACGCCGAGTCCATCGAGGCTGCCGCCTCCGTGGACGCTGTGGTGGACAACGAGGAAGACGGGGGAGGAGAGTAAGTCATGAGCGCCCAGGGTGGTAGCCCCAGCGCGAGGACGAAGGCGGCTCGGGATAACGGGCAGAAGCCTAAGAAGTCCGTCGAAACCGAGACCTTCGACAAGCCCGAGGAGGACAACGCCACGGCCGTGCACCCGATGCCGACCGCGCCGCAGTCCTCCTCGACCCCGCAAGCCGGGCCCAAGCCGGCTCCCGCGGGCGCCAAGCCTGGGCAGGCGGAGCAGGACGGCAAGGGCTCCGGCATCAGGCCGTCCCTGACGTCCGAGGCGCCGCCGCAGCTTGAGCTGTCGTCGTCGTCTTCGAAGAAGAAGTCCTCGTCGGGGGCCCGGCTCCCCCGCAAGGCCCACCTGGTGCTGCGCCGCATCGAGCCGTGGTCGGCCATGAAGTTCAGCTTCGTGGTCTCGCTCGTCTGCTTCGTGGTGCTGTTCGTGGCGGTGGCCGTCCTGTACGGCGTGCTGAACGCGCTGGGCGTCTTCGACTCGATCGTCGACCTGGTCAACCAGCTCGGCCAGGGCGAGCAGGGCCAGACGGCGCTGCCCATCGACATCGCCTCGTGGTTCGAGCCGGTCCGCATCCTGGGCTACACCGCCCTGATCGGCGCGGTGAACGTGGTCCTCATCACCGCCCTCTCCACGCTGGGGGCCGTCATCTACAACGTGGCCTCCGACCTGGTGGGCGGCGTCGAGGTGACCTTCAGCGAGGCCGAGTAGCCGGGCGATCTCGCGCCGCCCGGCTTGAGGGCGGCGCGAGCACCGGCGCGGACACGGTAAGCTTTTCCTCGTCCGCGCAACCGGTTCGCGTCGGTGAAGCCGATGCGATACGGTGCGGTGTGCGCGGGGCTATAGCTCAGTCGGTTAGAGCGCTTCCCTGATAAGGAAGAGGTCCCAGGTTCAAGTCCTGGTAGCCCCACCCAGTTCGAGCAGTTCAAAGGCTAGATCCCGTGATCGTGGATCTAGCCTTTTGTCGTTCGGCGGTCATGCGACCGTGACGGCCCCGCTGAGGCGGGGCACGCTCACACGGCGGCCTGCTCCCTGGTCCACTCCTGGTCCTGCCAGGCGGGGTCGAGCGGGGTGTCGGCGAGGTGGTTGGTGTAGTTGGAAAGCGTCTTCATGCCGACGCCGAGCACGATGTCCAGCACGTTGCGGCGGGTGTGACCGGCGGCCAGGAACGCCTCCACCTCGGCTTCGTCCACCCAGCCGCGTTGGGTGACCACCGCACGGGTGAGCCGGCGTACCGCCTCCAGCTTCTCGTCGGCGAGCGGCCGGCCGGCGCGCAGGGCCTCGACCACCTCGGCCGGCACCCGGGCGCGCAGGGCGAGGGTGGAATGCGCGGCCACGCAGTACTCGCAGCCGTTCTCCACGCTGGCCGTGATCAGCACCACCTGCTTGGCCGTGAGGGACAGCGACGACTTGCCGAACTGCTCGGCCAGCGCGTTGTAGCCCGCCAGCAGTTCCGGCGACTCGGCCATCACCCCGTTCAGCGTGGTCACGAAGCCCATCCGCTTCCTGGCCGCTTCGAGCATCGGGCGGGCCGCCTCGGGGGCGTCGTTCTCGTCGTACACGCGGAAACCGCTCATCATCTCTCCTCGGTAGTGGTGAAACCGTCCAGTACGGCGCGCACGCCCGCCAGCAGCCCGGCCGCCTCGGCGCCGGCTCGCGAACGCAGGTTGACCGCGTAGGCCTGCAGGGCCAGCGCCTCGGCAGCCGCCTCCAGGTCGAGGCCCGCCCGTAGCTGGCCCGCTGCGCGGGCTGCCTCCAGAGCGGCGCGCATCGCGGCATGGAGCGCGTCGTGATGGCGGTCCAGGATGTCGCGGATCTCGGGAAGGTCGCCGCCCGCCGTGGCGTGCGTGTTGGTCACCAGGCAGCCCCAGCGGGCGTGCTCTCCCGAGCAGCGCGCCGTCACCAGTCGTTCGAAGAACGCGGCGATGGCCGGCAGGCCACGGGTGTCGGCGGCCAGGGCGTCGAACACCGGCCGCGACTGCTGTTCCAGATAGCGGCCCAGCGCGGCCGCGTGCAGCCGCGCCTTGTCGCCGAAGGTCGCGTACAGGCTGGAGCGGCTGAGTCCGGTCGTCTCGACGATGTCGGTGATGCCGGTGGTGTCGGCCCCGCGCTGCCAGAAGAGGCGTACCACCCGGTCCAGGACCACGTCGGGATCGAAGTGTTTGACGTCCGGCATCTGCCCACCTTCTATCTTGGAACGACCAGTCCAAGATAGAAGGTGGCGAAGGTCGGCGCAATCCCCCGTCGCTACAGATAGCTGTCAGCGGTAGGCGGCGAGGAAGGCGCGGACGGCGGCGGCGGAGTGGTGGTCGAGGTCGGCCTCAGTGAGCCGGTGATCGCCGTGGAACATGGCCTTGTTCACCGGGATCCACAGCAGCAGGCCGGAGAAATGGTTGGCGGCCAGGACCGGTTCGTCGCATCGGAGCAGTCCGTCGCCGGTCAGGCGCTCGAAGGTGGCCGCCAGGGTGGCCAGGACCCGCTCGAAGCCCTGGTCGTACCAGCTCGCGCCCAGGTCGGGGAAGGCGTCGGCGTTGGCGATGACCAGGCGCCGCAGCTGAAGGACCTCGGGCTGGGTGAGGGCGGCCAGGAGCTGCCGGGCGAGGCGGGTCAGGTTGTCTTCCAGGGCGCCGGGATCGGAGGGGATGCCGGCCACCAGCTCCACCATGCCGTCGACCCGGTCGGTGGTGGCGAGGACGATCTCGGCGAACAGCTTCTCCTTGTCGGCGAAGTGCTTGTAGACGGTCTGCTTCGACACCGCGGCCAGCTTGGCGATGTCGTCCATGCTGGTGCCCGAGTAGCCCCTGCTCATGAACGCCTTGGTCCCGGCCTCCAGGATCGCCTGGTGTTTGCGCGCGGACCGGCCCTGTTCGGTCGTCTCCATGCCGCCTCCCTTGATGAGTACTGGACAGTCTAGTTCTTATGTGGGTACTGTACCGTCCAGTCCCAGCGAGTACTACACCGTCTAGTTCTCGCGTCGCCTGTCTCGACCGAGGAAGTCACGACATGACTCACACCATCAGCGCTCCCATCGCCGTGTCCGCCCCGGCCCGTCCCGCGACGCGATTCCTGCTGGCCGGCGCCATCGGGGCGGGCCCGCTCTTCCTGAGCGCGGGCCTGGTTCAGGGACTCACCCGCGAGGGCTTCGACTTCACCCGCAACGCCCTCAGCCAGCTCAGCCTCGGCGACCTGGGCTGGATCCAGACCGTCACCTTCGTCCTCACCGGGCTGCTGGCCATCACCGGCGCGATCGGGATCCGGCAGGCGCTCCGCAACGCCCCCGGCGGTACCTGGGCGCCACGCCTGGTCGGCGTGTTCGGCGCGTCGTTCCTTCTCGCCGCGGTGTTCCCCGCCGACCCGGGAGCCGGATTCCCGGCCGGCACCCCGGAAGCCCCGGCCACCGCACTGAGCACCCACGGCGCCCTGCACATGCTCAGCGCCATGGTCGGCTTCCTCGCCCTGTGTCTGGCATTCTTGGTGCTGGCCCGTCACTTCACCGCAGGGGGCCGGCGTGGATGGGCCATCGCCTCGCGCGTGGTCCCCATCGGTGTCCTCGCCGGGTTCGCCGCCTCGTCGGCCTTCGTGCCGGCCTTCACCCTCGGGGCCGCCCTCGGCCTGCTCTGGCTCACCGCGGTCACCGCCCGGCTGGCCACCGCCTGAACATCCACCTCCGAACACGAAGGAGAACCGACATGACCCAGCCCGCCAAAGGCAACCCCGCCAGCTACTTCCCCTCCATCGAGCAGAAGTACGGCCGCCCGGTCCAGGAATGGATCGACCTCATCAACGCCTCCGCCCTCACCAAGCACATGGAACTGGTCGCCTGGCTCAAGAGCGAACACGGCCTCGGCCACGGCCACGCCAACGCCCTCGTCGCCCACACCCTCGCCGGCAGGAAATAGGCCGGGTGCCACCCAGGCGGCGGCCCTGGCACGGGCCGCGATCGCCGGAGCGGCGATGGAAGGCACTACCCCGCCCGTCTAGGCGGTGAAGTCCCGGATGAGCCTGACGAGGTCGTCGGGGCGTTCGGCCCGGGAGACGTGGCCGGTGTCCACCTCGGCGTAGGAGCTGCCGGGGATGGCGGCGTGGATCTCGAGGGCGTTCTCCACCGGGACCAGCGCGTCGCGGGTGGCGCCGACGACCAGCGTGGGCGCCTGGATCCGGGGCAGCAGGCGGCGGATGTCCACCCGGAGGACGAGGTCGATCTGCCGCATCCGGTTGGGGTGGGGGCGGAACCCCTGGGCGAGCTCCTCGACGGCGTCCCGGCCGATCTCGTTGAGGTGGCGGCGGCTGAACGCCGCGAGCATCGCGAAGCGGGAGAAGATCTCCGGTTCGTCGCCCAGCTCCAGCCAGAGCCGCAACGTGTTGCGCACGTACTCGTCCTCCGTGTGCGCCAGCCCCGACAGCGGGAGGAGCGTGCGCACCAGCTCCGGCCGGGTGGCCGCCAGCGACAGGACGATCACGGCGCCCAGGGAGTGGCCGACCAGGTGCACCGGTGCCTGCCCGCAGTCCTCGATCACCGCGGCGAGCTGCCGCGTCAGGGCCTCCAGGGTCAGCGGTCTGCCGTCGTCCTCCGCCACGTCGCTGCCGGCGAGGTCGGGCAGGATCACGGTGTTGCGGTCGGCGAAGCGGTCGGCGATCTTGTCCCAGGTCACGGAGCCGGGCCCGGTGCCGTGCACGAGCACGAGCGCGGGTCCGCTGCCGAGGGTGCGGTAGGTGATGCGGGCTCCGTCAACGGTCAGGTTCTTCGTCGTCATGCCGTTCACCGTGCCAAGGGGGACGGCCGTTGTGGAGCGGACCGGACTCCCTAGGACAAGGGATCCTAGGCAGCGATATTTCGGGATATTGCAGGATGGGGGGCATGGATCGTGAGGAGCTCGCCGACTTCCTGCGCCGCTCGCGAGAGCGGCTGCTGCCCGGAGAGGTGGGCCTGCCTTCCGGCCCGCGCCGCCGTACTCCCGGACTGCGGCGGGAGGAGGTGTCCCAGCTCGCGGGCATGTCCGCCGACTACCTGATGCGGCTGGAGCAGGCGCGCAGCCCGCAGCCGTCGACGCAACTGCTGGCCGCGCTGGCGCGGGCGCTGCGGCTGACCCGCGACGAACGCGACCACCTCTACCTGCTGGCCGGGCACCGCCCTCCGGCCGGGCCGCGCGCGGGCGGGCACGTCAAGCCCGGCCTGCTGTACATGCTGGACCGGCTCGTGGAGACGCCCGCGCAACTGGTGAGCGACCTGGGCGACGTGCTGGCGCAGAACGCGATGTCCGAGGCGCTGTTCGGCTGCCACTGCACGGTCGAGGAGCCCGACCGCAACATCCCCTGGCGCTGGTTCACCGACCCGTTCGTGCGCGAGTCGTACCCGGAGGAGGAGCATCCCGCGTACTCCCGGATGCACGTGGCCGACCTGCGCGCGGCCGTGGCCAGGCGCGGCAACGACGTGGCCGCGACCGAGCTGGTCGAGCGGCTGCGCGCGGCGAGCGAGGAGTTCGTGCGGCTGTGGGAGCTGCACGAGGTGGCGGTACGGCGCAGCAGCCGCAAGCGCGTGCGGCACCCGGCGATCGGCGACATGGAGTTCGACTGCGAGGCGCTGCTCGCCCCCGCCGAGGACCAGCGCCTGGTCATCTACACGCCGCCGCCGGGGTCGAGGACGTTCGAGGCGCTGGAGCTGCTGCGGGTGGTCGGCCCGGAGACCGCCCACCGCAGCCACCGACCGGCGGCAGGCCGGCCCGCCGGCATCTGACCGCAGGTCCTGGCGGTGGCCGGCGGAGGCGACGTCGGCCTGCGCCGCTCGTGATCGGATCTCCGGACAACCGCCTCGGCGGCGCGTCGTCGGGCGGTAGATTCTTCTTGAGCCGGAGGTCAACGGTTCGTTGACCCGTATGTTCACGATCGGGAAGAGGCCATGGAGCTCCGCGACATCGAGATCTTCCTGACGCTCGCCCAGGAGCTGCACTTCGGCCGCACCGCCGAGCGGCTGCACATCACGACCTCCCGCGTGAGTCAGGCGATCAAGAAGCAGGAACGCCGGATCGGCGCGCCGCTCTTCGACCGCACCTCGCGCACCGTCCGCCTCACTCCCGTGGGCGAGCAGCTCTACCACCGCCTGAGCGCCGGCTACCTGCAGATCATGGACGGGATCGAGGAGGTGAAGGGCACGGTCAACGGCGTGACCGGGACCCTCAACGTGGGCACCATCGGCCCGCACTCGTTGCTGATGAAGGACGCCTTCGACCTGTTCCACGCCCGCCACCCCGGCGCCCGGCTGCAGCACCGTGAGGTGCAGCCGCCCTCTCCGCTCGACCTGCTGCGCTCCGGCGAGGTGGACGTGGCGCATCTGTGGCTGCCGGTACGCGAACCGGACCTGACGATCGGCCCGCTCACGCACACCTCCCAGGTGCTGCTCATGGTGTCCGCCAGCCACCCCTACGCCCGGCGCGACTCGGTGTGCCTGGAGGACTTCGGCGACTGCGCCGTGGTCCAGGGCAAGTCCATCCCGGCCTACATGGAGGAGGTCTTCAACCCCTACCGCACACCGTCCGGCCGGCTCGTCGCGCGCGGTCCCGCGGTCTCCACCTGGCAGGAGGCGCTCAACGTCGTCGCTTCCGGCCAGGCGGTCGCCGGGGTCACCGCCGAGATCACCGAGTTCTATCCCTGGCCCAGCCTGGTCTACCTGCCCATCGACGACGCCGAGCCGGTGCAGTGGGCGTACGTGTGGCGAAGCGGCCATGAGAGCCCGCTCATCCGCGCCTTCGCGCAAGCCGTCACCGATTCGCGGCAGGCCGGTACGCACATGTCTGGTTCGTGACGACGTCATGCCGGGTCGATGATCGGGTCTCTGGTCGGTGGGGGCCGCTGACCAGCAGAGTTGTACCCAGTCGATGAGAAGGAGTCGTCATGGGTGCCCTGCTTCAGCGCCGGGAACTTCGGAAGGTCACGTCCTCGTGGCACGGGCCGCTCACCTACTGCGCCGCGGCCATGGCGGTGCTGGCCCTGGTCTGCGGGCTGGGCCTGGTGGTGGACGGGCGGACGCTCATGGGGCAGAGCGTGTGGCTGAAGCCGTTCAAGTTCGCGGTCTCGTTCGGCATGTACGCGATCACGCTGGCCTGGATGATCGATCAGGCGGGGCGGTGGCGGCGGACGCTGTGGTGGCTGGGAACCGTGGCCGTGGCCGGGTTCGTCACCCCGGAGATCGCGGCCATCACCTTCCAGGCGGCCCGCGGCGTGCCCAGCCACTTCAACTTCTCCACCGGCCTCGACACCACCGTGTTCATGATCATGGGTGGGGCCGCGTACCTGGGCTGGCTGATGACCTTCGCGATGGGGATCTTCCTGGTGGTGCAGCGGCGGGTGGACCGGGCGATGGCGTGGGCCGTCCCGCTCGGGCTGGTGATCTCGCTGGCCGGCATGTCAGTCGGCTACCTCATGACCTCCCCCACGCCCGACCAGGCGGCGGGGCTGGCCAGGGGGCTGAGCCTGACCACGATCGGCGCGCACAGCGTCGGCGCCCCCGACGGCGGGGCCGGCATGGCGCTCACCGGGTGGGAGACCGATTCGGGCGACCTCCGGGTGGCGCACTTCGTCGGCCTGCACGCGCTGCAGGTGATCCCGCTGGTCGCGATCGGGCTGCGGCTGCTGGCCCGCCGCTTCTCCGTCCTGTCGGGCGCCGCCACCCGTACGGCCCTGGTGGTCGTCGCGGCGTTCGGGTACGCCGGGCTCACCGGGCTGGTGCTGTGGCAGGCGCGGCGCGGGCAGGCGCTCCTCGCCCCCGACGCCCTGACGCTGCAGGCCGCGCTCGGGCTGGGCGGGCTGGTGGCCGCGTGCGCGGTGCTGGTCCTGGCCGTGTCGGCGCGCCGGGTGTCCGCGCGGGCGGCGTCCGCCGGGCGGGTGTCCGGGGCCGGGGCGGCGACCCCCAGCTCTGTCGCGTAAGGGTTTCTTCTAGGCTGCACGGGTGCACAAGCAGGCGAAACTGATCGTCGCCGTCGTCTTCGCCGGCTTCGCGAGCGTCTACGTGGTGGCCGGGGCGCCCACGGCGGTGGCCGTGTTCGCGGTGCAGGTGCTGTTCACCCTGCGGCGTTCGTGGTGGCTCCTGCCGGTGCAGGCCGTGCTGGCGTACGGGTCCGTGCTGCTGTTCGGCTCCTCGGTGGGGATCCTGGGCTTCGTGGGCGGCTCGCTGCTGCTGACCAGGCTCTGGCCGCTGGCCCTGGCCGTGGCGGGGAGCGCCGCGCTGCTCGGGCCGCCCGACCCGGTGATCAGCATGGTGCTGATCTCGCTGGTCGTGTACGGCCTGACCCGGATGATCGACCGGATCGACGAGGTGAACGCGGCCCGGCTGTCGCTGGCGGTGACGGCGGCGGCCGAGGAGCGCCTGCGCATCGCCGCCGAGCTGAGCGCGGGCCTGGGACGGGCGCTGTCCGCGATCGCCGAGGGCGCGCGTACCGGAACGCCCGACGTGGAGACGGCGCGCCGCTCGCTGGCGGAGGCCCGGTCGGCGGCGGCGAGCTACCGGGCCATGTCGCTGACCCCCGAGATCACCACCGCCAAGGCCATGCTGACCGCGGCGGGCGTCACCGTGGACGTGCGGGTGAGCCACGCCGAGCCGCTCGGCCCGGCGGGCGCGCTGCTGGCGGCCGTGCTCAGGGAGGCCGTGACGGACATCGTCCGGCGCTCCGCGGCCGGCAGCCGGACGGTCTGCCGCATCGAGACGTACACGGAGGGCGCCGCGGTGTGGCTGCGCGTCTCCGACGACGGCGCCCGCACGGCCGGCGACGCGGACCTCGGCGACCTGCCGGAGCAGGTCGAGGCGGCGGGCGGCACGCTCACGGTCGGGCTCACGGGGGACGCCCGGATGAGCGTGGAGGCGCGGCTGCCCGTCACGCGACCGGCCGGCCGGCCGGAGCGCGACAGCGCGCTGGCGATCGCGCTGCTGGCGGCCGTGCTGGTGGGGTTCTCGGTGAAGGCGCTGCTCGCGGCCGGCTCGCTGTGGCCGGCGCCGCTGCTGGCCGTCATCGTCGTCATGCAGGTGCGCTCGGTCGAGGGTCGCCACCACGTGGCGCTGTCGATCATGGGGGTGCTGACGTTCGCCCCGCTCCCGCTGTTCGGCCAGGCATGGCTGGGGGTGGCGGGATTCCTGGCGGGGCCGGTCCTGCTGGCCTTCCCGTGGGCGGTGGCGCTACCGCTGGTGGCGGCGGTCGTGGCGGTCGTCGCGGTCTCGGGCGTGCTGCTCGCCCTGCCGGTCGCGCTCACCGTGAACTACGCGATCAGCACGGTGGTGACCGGTCTGGTCGTGTACGGGCTGCTCAGGCTGGCCCGGATGGCCGGGGAGCTGCGCGAGTCGAGGGACGGCCTGGCCCGGGCGGCCGTCGTCGAGGAGCGGCTGCGGGCCGCCCGCGACCTGCACGACCTGCTCGGGCACACCCTGGCGGCGATCCTGCTCAAGTGCGAGCTCGCCCGCAGGCTCGACGCCGACCGCGCGCGCAAGGAGCTCCAGGACGTCCTGACGATGACCGAGCGGGCGATGGAGGACCTGCGGACGGTCTCGGGCCGGGACGGCGAGCTGTCGCTGGGCGCGGAGGCGGAGTCGGCCCGCGCGCTGCTGTCCACCGCGGGCGTCGAGGTGGAGCTGGACCTGGGCCACGACGCCCTCGGCCGGGACGTGGAGACCACGCTCGGCATCGTGCTCAGGGAGGCGGTCACCAACGTGCTGCGGCACAGCTCGGCCCGCCGCTGCGTGATCACGACCTCCGTGCGGGACGGCACCGTACGGCTGAGCGTGCGCAACGACGGGGCCCGCGCGACGAAGGGCCGCCACGGCTCGGCCGGGATCGGCAACCTCACCACCCGGCTGGCCGCGCTCGACGGGCGGCTGGACGTCACCCACGAGGACGGCTGGTTCGAGCTGACCGCCGAGGCCCCGACGCTCACCTGGGCCCCGGCCGGCCAGGTCCAGGCCGGCTAGATCCAGGCCGGCCAGATCCAGGCACGCTAGATCCAGCCCGCCTCGGAGGCGATGCGCACGGCGTCGGTGCGGTTGCGGGCGTTGAGCTTGGTCACGATCGTGGTGATGTAGTTGCGCACGGTCCCGGCGCTGAGGAAGAGGCGCCCGGCGATCTCGGGCGGCTCCGACCCCTCCGCGACCAGCCGCAGGACGTCGGCCTCGCGCGGGGTGAGCGGATTGTCGGCCAGGTTCCACGCGGTGACGGCGAGCGAGGGGTCGAGGACCCGTTCGCCCCGCGCCACCTTCCTGATCGCGGACGCCAGCTCCTCCGGCGAGGCGGTCTTCAGCATGAAGCCGTCCACCTGTGAGCTGAGCGCCCGCCGGAGGTGGCCGGGCTTGCCGTGGCCGGTGAGCATGAGCGCGCGGCAGCCCGGCAGCCTGGTGCGCACCTGCGCGGCGGCGTCGAGGCCGTCGATCGTGCCGGGCATGTCGATGTCGAGGACGACGACGTCCGGCCGGTGCGTCATCGCGGCGGCCACGGCCGCGTCGCCCGACTCGACCGCCTCGACGACCTCGATGTCGGGTTCGAGGCTGAGCAGGGTCACCAGCGCCTCCCTGATGACGTGCTGGTCCTCGGCCAGGAGCATACGAATCACCTGACCATTATGTCCGGATCATGATGACGTCATGGCGGGGTCGTGAGTGGCTCTCTGGTGGCCGAAACCGCAGGTCGGCAGGCTTGGAGCCATGACAGAGGCAGTGCGGTTGGACACGGTGAGCGAAGCGGTGCGGTTGGACACGGTGAGCAAGGTGTACGGGAAGGGCCGGGGCGCGGTCGCGGCCCTGCGCGAGGTGTCGGTCGGCATCCCCCGGGGCACCTTCACCGCCGTCATGGGCCCCTCCGGCTCCGGCAAGAGCACGTTCCTGCATTGCGCGGCCGGCCTGGACGTCCCCAGCTCGGGGTCGGTCCGGCTGGGCGGCACCGACCTGACCGGCATGGACGAGAACGCGCTGACCGAGCTGCGGCGGCGCCGGGTCGGCTTCGTGTTCCAGGCGTTCAACCTGGTCTCCGCGCTGACCGTGACCGAGAACATCACGTTGCCGCTGATGCTGGCCGGCGCCCGGGTGGACCGGGCCTGGCTGGACGAGGTCGTGCACAGGGTGGGCCTCGGTGGGCGCACCGGGCACCGCCCGGCCGAGCTGTCCGGTGGCCAGCAGCAGCGGGTGGCGATCGCCAGGGCGCTGGTGACCAGGCCGGAGGTGGTGTTCGGTGACGAGCCGACCGGCGCGCTGGACACCATGACCGCTCGTGACGTCCTGACCCTGCTGCGGGAGGTGGTCTCGACGCTCGGCCAGACCGTGGTGATGGTGACGCACGACCCGGTGGCCGCAGCGTACGCCGACACCGTGCTCTTCCTGGCCGACGGCCGGATCGTGGACGCGATGACCGCTCCGGCCGCCGAGAAGGTCGCCGAGCGCATGACCCGGCTGGGGGCGTGGAAGTGATGATCTCCTTCGCGTTGAAGACGATCGGCCGGCGCAAGGCCGGGTTCGCCGGCGCGTTCGTGGCGCTGCTCTGCGCGGCCGCGCTGGTCACCGCCTGCGGCATGCTGCTGGATACGGGACTGCGCGGCTCGGTGGCGCCCGAGCGGTACGCCGGAGCCCCGGTCGTCGTGGCGGGCGACCAGTACGTCCGGCAGACCAAGGAGAGCGGCAAGGAGAAGGCCAAGCTGCTGTCCGAGCGCCGGTGGATCCCGGCGGCGCTCGCCGAGGAGATCCGGCGCGTCCCCGGCGTCACGAAGGTGGTCGCCGAGGTCACCTTCCCGTACGCCGGCTACACCGCCCACGGCTGGGAGTCGGCCGCGCTGACCCCGTTCACGCTGGTGAAGGGCCGTGCGCCCAGGGCGGCGGGCGAGGTCGTCGTGGACGCGCGCCACTCCGGCGCCACGATCCCCGGCCACCGCGTGGTGGGGGTGACCGCGCAGGCGCTGCCCGGCCAGAACACGATCTTCTTCTCCACCGCCGAGGCCCGCCGCCTGGCCGGGCGCGACGGGCTGGTGACGGCGATCGGCGTCTGGCCCGCGGTGGACGTCCCCGTCAAGAACGCCGTGGTCTACACAGGCGACGAGCGGGGCGCGGTCGAGTTCCCCGAGGCCGAAGGCTCCAGGGTCAAGCTCGTCAGCCTGGGCGGCGCCCTCGGCGGCACCTCGCTGCTGGTGGCGATCCTCGTCGTGGTGGGCACGTTCGCCCTGTCCATGCAGGAGCGCCGCCGCGAGATCGCCCTGCTACGGGCCGTCGGCGCGCTGCCGCGGCAGGTCAGGAAGCTCGTCGGCGGCGAGGCCCTGATCGTCAGCGTGGCCGCCGGGCTGCTCGGCTCGGGCGCGGGGATCCTGCTGGGGTTCTGGCTGCGCTCCGAGTTCGTGGCGCTGGGCGCCATGCCCGCGAACCTGCGGCTGGTGGTCAGCCCGTTCCCCGCGATCGTCGCGGTGCTGACCACGCTGGCGGCCGCCTGGGTCGCGGCGCGGGTCTCGGCCCGCCGGATCGCGCGGATCAGGCCGGTGGAGGCGCTCGGCGAGACGGCGATGCCCGCCGCGCGGCTCCCGGTGGTGCGGCTGGCCGCGGGCCTGCTCGCCGTCGCCGGCGGGGTGGTGCTGACGATCGTGCTGTCCGGGCTGAACACCGAGGCGGCGTCCAGCCCGGTCACCATGCTGACCGCGCTGGTGTGGACGGTCGCGGTCGCCCTGCTCGGGCCGCTCGTCGCGCGGGCCGTGACGGCGCTGCCGCTGCGGGCGCCCGGCGTGGCCGGGTACCTGGCACGCAAGAGCCTGCTGGCCGGGCCCGTCCGGCTGGCCTCGGTGATCGCGCCGCTGACCCTGATGACGGCGATGACCTGCACGATCCTGTTCGTGCCCACCACGATCGGGCACGCCGCCCAGAGCGAGGTGGCCGCGGGCGTCAAGGCCGACCACGTGCTCGCCCCGGGCGCGTCCCCGGCCGCCGCGCGCCGCGTGCCGGGCGTGCGGGCGGTCACCGAGGTGCTGCGCACCTCGGTCCGGATCGACCTGGAGAAGTACGCCGTCCAGGCGGTCACGCCCGGCGGCCTGGACCGGACGCTGGACCTGGGCGTGGTGGCCGGGTCGCTGGACGGCTTCGGCGACTCGTCGGCGGCGGTCAGCACCACCGCCGCGTCGAGGCTGGAGGTCGGCGTCGGCGACCGGATCTCCCTGGTGCTCGGCGACGGCACGCCCGCCGACGTGAAGGTCGCGGCCGTCTACTCCCGCGGCCTGGGCTTCGGCGACCTGACTCTCTCGTACGGGCTCGTCGCGGGCCACGTGGACGACCCCCGCGGCACCGTCCTGGTGGCCGGCGGCGCGAGCGAGGCGCTTCCCGCGGTGACCGCTCCCGGCCACGAACCCGCGGGCTCCGCCGACGCGGCGGTGGCGTACGTGGCGATGGGGCTGGTCATCGCCTTCTGCGCGATCGCCGTGGTCAACACCCTGGCGATGTCCACGCTCGCCCGCTCCCGCGAGCTGGCCCTGCTGCGCGTGGTCGGCACGACGCGCCGGCAGGCGGCCCGGATGCTGCGCACGGAGACGCTGACCGCGCTGCTCGTCGCCGTGGTCCTCGGCACGGTCATCTCGCTGGTCACGCTGGCGGCGTTCAGCTTGGGGATGACGGGGTCGGCGTCGCCGTACGTGCCGCCGCTGACGTACGCCGGGGTGGTCGCCGCCGTGGTCGCCCTCGCGCTGACCGCCACGGCGGTCCCCGCCAGGTTCGCCCTGCGCGTCCGCCCGGCCGACGCGCTCGGCGCCCGCGAGTGATCCTGGGAAGAGCGTTGAGGCCGTGCGGCAGCCGGTGCCGCACGGCCCTTCGTCAGGCGGGCGCGGGCTCAGCCGCGCGGGTTCCAGCCGCCGGTGTCCACGTCGAGGTCGCGGCGTGCGCGGACGGCGCGGTCGCCGACTTCGTGGACCTCGCCTTCCGCCACAACGCGTGGCCGCGGTAGCCCCGGACACCGCCTGCGAAGCCGGGTGTCAGGGGCGGGTCGCGGTGGCGAGGAACATCGGGACGGCCAGGAGCAGTCGTCCACGTCGCGCCCGGTCGTGCTGGTCGGCGAGCCAGGCGTCGTGCTCGTCCTGGGTGATCGCCCCGGCGGCGAGGGCCCCGCGCGCCTGGTTCGTGACCATCGGCAGCAGGGTCGCGTCCGTGAGGACCGCCGTGTGGACCTCGACGTGGACCTCCGTGAAGCCGGCCGTCAGGAGCAGGTCGCGGTAGCGGCGGGCGGCGCGCGGGTCCGGGAGCTGGTCGGCGCGGGCGTGCACGATCGTACGGGTGACCAGCGGGTGGCCCGAGTCGACGACGATCGCGTCCCAGTCCTGGCCGGCGAGCGCGATCCGGCCTCCCGGCGCCAGCACGCGGACGGCCTCGCGCAGGGCCCGCCCCGCGTCACCCAGCTCGTGGAACACCTTGTCCGCCCGGTACGCGGCGACCTCGCCGTCGCCGAGCGGCAGGTCGTAGGCGTCGCCCACCCGGAAGTCCGCTCCGGGCCACCTGTCGCGGGCGATGCCGATCATGTCGGCGCTGAGGTCCACGCCGATCGGCCCGGCCCCGCGCTCGCGGAGCTCGGCGACGGCGCGCCCCGTGCCGCAGCCGACGTCCACCGCCGGGGTCCCCGGCGCCAGACGGAGCAGTTCGTACGAGCGCTCGCGCAGGGCGGTGGCGCCCGGCAGGGTGTCGGCGGCGTCGAGGAGGGCGACGAGTTCGCTGGTGTTCGGCATGCGGTTCAGCATGGATCCTCATGTCGACATGAGGTCAAGGCCGGACCGGCGCCGGGTTTGCGAGGGGCGCCGAGCGGGAAACCGCTTGGTCATGCCGGAGTGGTTGCAGGCGGGCGGCTGGGGTCTGCTGGCGGGGTTAGCGCTGGTGATCGGCGCGCTGGTCGGGTACGCGGTGCGGTTGCCGCAGCGGGTGATCGCGTCGGTGATGGCGTTCGGCGCCGGGGTGCTCATGTCCGCGGTGTCGTTCGAGCTGATCGACGAGGCGCACGAGCGGGCGGGGCTGGCGCCCACGGTCGCCGGCGCCGTGACCGGCGCGGTCCTCTACACCGTCTGCAACATCCTGCTGGCCCGCCGCGGCGCGCGGCATCGCAAGCGCTCGGGCGGGCAGCAGCCGTCCGAGCAGGAGCAGAGCGGCTCGGGCACGGCGATCGCGCTCGGGGCGGTGCTCGACGGGGTGCCCGAGTCGGTGGTGATCGGCGCGAGCCTGCTCGGCGGGGGCGCGGTGAGCGCGGTGACGGTGGCGGCGGTGTTCATCAGCAACGTGCCCGAGGGACTGTCCAGCGCGGCCGGGATGCGCGCGGCCGGGCGGTCGAAGGCGTACGTGTTCGGGCTGTGGAGCGGGATCGCCGTGATCAGCGGCCTGTCGTCGCTGGCGGGGTACGCGCTGCTCGGCGGGGCTCCGGCGGCCGTGCTGGCGGGCATCATCGCGCTGGCCGGCGGCGCGATCCTGACCATGGTCGCCGACACCATGATCCCCGA
This sequence comes from Nonomuraea roseoviolacea subsp. carminata, assembly GCF_024172185.1. Taxonomy (GTDB): domain Bacteria; phylum Actinomycetota; class Actinomycetes; order Streptosporangiales; family Streptosporangiaceae; genus Nonomuraea; species Nonomuraea roseoviolacea. The sequence continues at coordinate 3,689,899 of NZ_JAMZEC010000001.1, read as the reverse complement.
GGCGTTCGAGAACGCCCATCTGATGACCGGGCTCATCACGCTGGCCGGATTCCTGCTGGCTTTCGCCGTGTCGAAGGCCGGTGGCTGAGGCGCTGCCGAACCGCATGAAAGATCACATTCGCCCCATGAGGTGCTAAAGCGCTTTTTTAGGGCAGGTGACCGCTATGCGGACAACTGATGAAGGTCGGAGGTGGTCGTCATGACCGGCTCTGTGATCTCGCTGGGCGTCGAGGAGGAGTTCCACGTCGTCGACACGCGGACCCGGCACCTGGTTCCGCGGGCGGGGATCCTTCTCGACATGCTGCCGGAGGACTGCTTCACCAAGGAGCTCCAGTGCTCCACGCTGGAGGCCAACAGCAAGCCGTCCCGCGGCCTGGAGGACCTGGCCCGCGACCTCGGCGGCATGCGGGCCATGGTGGTGAGCAGGGCCGAGAGCCTGGGGCTCGGCATCGTGGCGGCCGGCAGCGTGCCGCTGGCCGACATCGACCGCATGAAGGTGTCGCCCGACCCGCGCTACGAGCAGATGCTCGACGACTACCAGCTCCTCACGCGTGAGCAGCTCATCTGCGGCACCCAGGTCCACGCCGAGGTGACCGACCGCGAGCTGGCGCTCGCCCTCGCGCACCGGCTGTCGCCGTGGGCGCCGCCGCTTCTCGCGCTCAGCTCCAGCTCGCCGTACTGGCTCGGGGCCGACACCGGGTACGGCAGCTACCGGACCATGGTGTGGCAGCGCTGGCCCACGGCCGGGCCGATGGCCCGCTACGACTCCGTGGCCGACTACGAACGCATGATCGGCGGCCTCATCCAGTCGGGTGTGATCACCGATCCCGGGATGATCTACTTCGACATCCGGCCGTCGGCCCACGTGCCGACCGTGGAGTTGCGGATCTGCGACTCCATCCCGCGCGTGGAGGACATCGTGCTGGTCGCCGGGCTGTTCCGGGCGCTGGTCGCCCGCGGCCTGGAGGAGGTGCGGCGCTCCCCCGGGGTGGAGGTGTCGCTGGAGGGCGTACGGGCCGCGACGTGGCAGGCGGCGCGCTCCGGGCTCGAAGGGGAGCTGGTCGACCCGGTGGAGGGCGTGCCCAGGCCGGCGGCCGAGGTGGTCACCGGGATGGTGGGGGGCCTGCGGCCGTACCTGGAGGAGGCCGGCGACTGGGAGCTGGTCTCGGGGCTGGCCCGCGAGGCGCTGGCCAGGGGCAGCTCGGCGGCGCGGCAGCGCGCGGCGTTCGCCCGGCGCGGGCTGCTGGGCGACGTGGTCGACATGCTCCTCGCGGAGACGCGCTCCGGGTGGGAGCCGCTGGGCGGCGACACCTCGTCGTACCGGCCGGCCGCCTGAGGCGACGGCCCGAGGTATCCAGCCGCCCAGAGGGTGGTTCCACGTGGAGCATTCGGTCACGGCAAGCGATGCCCGAGAACCGGTGTGAGATGACGGAAGGTGGACGGACGGATGTGCGGCCTGACCGGTGAGATGCGCTTCGACGGGAAACCGGCGGACATGGGCGCCGTGGACCGGATGACCGAGGCGATGCGCGAACGGGGACCCGACGGCTCCGGCCTGTGGTCGATGGGGCCGGTCGCCCTGGGACACCGGCGCCTGAAGATCATCGATCTGTCCGACAAGGCGGCGCAGCCCATGGTGGACGGCGAGCTGGGTCTCGCCGCGGTGTTCAACGGCTGCCTGTACAACTATCGCGAGCTGCGCGAGGAGCTGCGCTCCGCCGGTTACCGGTTCTTCTCCACCTCCGACACCGAGGTGCTGGTGAAGGCGTTCCACCGGTGGGGCGGCGAGTGCGTCGACCGGTTCAAGGGCATGTTCGCCTTCGCGGTGGCCGAGCGCGACACCGGCCGGCTGACGTTGGGCCGCGACCGGCTCGGCATCAAGCCGATGTACCTGTCCGGCGACGGCGACCGGCTGCGCTTCGCCTCCACCCTGCCCGCGCTGCTGGCGGCCGGCGACGTGGACACCACGATCGACCGGGTCGCCCTGCACCACTACATGACCTTCCACTCCCTGGTGCCCGGCGAGCGGACCATCCTCAACGGCGTCAGCAGGCTGCCCGCCGCCACCGTACGGACCGTCGAACCCGACGGCACCAGCACCGACCGCCGCTACTGGGACCCCGCCTACACCCGCTCCGCCCTGCCCGAGCACGCCGGCCTCGGCGACGACGAGTGGCGGCACGCCGTGCTGGAGGCGCTGCGCGCGGCCGTGCGCCGCCGGATGGTGGCGGACGTGCCGGTCGGCGTCCTGCTGTCGGGCGGCCTGGACTCCAGCCTGATCCTCGCGCTGCTGGCCGAGGAGGGGCAGGAGGGGCTGGCCACGTTCAGCATCGGCTTCGAGTCGGCGGGCGGCGAGCGCGGCGACGAGTTCCACTACTCCGACCTCATGGCGCGGCGCTACGGCACGGACCACCATCGCATCCGCATTCCGGACAGCCGTCTCGTGGCCGGGCTGGAGGAGGCCGTGCGGTCCATGAGCGAGCCGATGGCCAGCCACGACTGCGTCGCCTTCCACCTGCTGTCGCGGGAGGTGGCGCGGCACGTCAAGGTGGTGCAGTCCGGGCAGGGCGCCGACGAGGTGTTCGGCGGCTACAGCTGGTTCCAGCCGCTGGCCGGTGTGCCGCGCGAGCAGGCCGGCGACGCGTACCTGGCCGCGTTCGCCGACCGGCCGCACGAGGAGCTGGCCGGTATCGTGAGCCCCGAGTACCTGCTCGACGACGACGTCAGCGGCGCGTACGTGCGCGCCCACACCGCCCGGCCGGGCGCCGACACCGCGCTGGACGCCGTCCTGCGGCTGGAGACCACCGCCATGCTGATCGACGACCCCGTCAAGCGCGTGGACAACATGACCATGGCCCACGGCCTGGAGGCCCGCACCCCGTTCCTCGACCACGAGCTGGTCGAACTGGCCGCGGCCTGCCCCGACGGCCTCAAGCTCGCCGACGGCGGCAAGGGCGTGCTCAAGGACGCCGCCCGCCGGCTGCTGCCCGCCGAGATCATCGACCGGCCCAAGGGCTACTTCCCCGTCCCCGCCGTGCGCCACCTCGACGGGCCCGTGCTCGACCTGGTCCGCGACGCGCTCACCGCCCGGGCGGCCCGCTCGCGCGGGCTGTTCCGGCCGGAGTACGTGAAGGCGCTGCTCGACGACCCCGGCCGCGACCGCGCCACCACCGGCGTCAACACCCTGTGGCAGCTCGGGCTGCTGGAGCTGTGGTTGCAGGCCCAAGGAGTCTGATGGCGCCGTTCCCCGCGCTGCCCCTCCCCGCGCTGCCCTCCCCCGCGAGCCTGGACGCCTGGGCCTGCTGGAACCCGTCGCCGGCGCCCGACCGCGACGCGGTGGCGTACGTCAGCGACCGTGACGGGTGTCCTCGGTTGTGGATCCAGCCGCTGCCCGGCTACCACGCGTCCGCGGCTCACGTGGGGGCTCCGGCCGGGCGCGCCCCACAGGCCGGCGACGGAGCCGGCGCGTTCGGCAGGGCCGGGACCGGCAGGGACCACCGGCCCGGCCCGGTCCATGGCCTGACGGGCGCGGGCTTCGAGGCGCCGGGGGCAGGGGCGGAGCCCGACCTGCTGGGCGGCGTGTCCGCGTGGCCGGTCGAGACCGGTCCGGAGCCGGTCTGCGACGTCTCGTGGGCGCCGACCGGCGCGCGGCTCGCCGTCCTCGTCGCGCCCGGCGGCGGCGAGCACACCCAGGTGTGGACGGTACGGCCGGACGGGGGCGACCTGCGCCCGCTCGCCGCGCCGCCCGGCGGGTCGGCGTCGTTCGTCCGGTGGACGGGGCGGGGTGAGGATCTGCTGGTCGCGGAGACGTCGGCCGAGGGGGTGACGGAGGCCGTCCTGGTGGACGCCGCGACCGGAGGCCGCGAGGTCGTCGCGGCGGGGGCGCTGCTGCGGCCGGCGGCCGTGAGCCGCGACCACGGCACGCTGCTGCTGCGCCGGGGGCCGCGGGGCGCCAGGCGCATGTCGCTGATCGGACGCGGGCCGGGCGCGGACGGCGAGCGGCCGCTGCTGGCCGGCCTGCCCGGCTCGACCGACTACGGCATCCTGTCGCCGGACGGGGAGACGGCCTACCTGCTGTCGGACGCGGGCCGCGACCGTCCGGCCCTCCTGACGGTGTCGCGGTCGCGCGCCGTTCAGGCCGGGCGGGAGCACGCCATGCCGGTCGGGCGGGAGCACGCCATGCAGGGAGTCGGGTGGGACGACGCCGTGCGGGCCGGGCGCGAGTACGTCGTTCTGGCCGGGCGGGACGACGCCGAGCTCGACCAGTTCGCCCTGACCCCCGACGGCCGGTGGGCGGTCCTCGTCTGGAACGAGCACGGCCGCTCCGCCCTGGGAGTCCTCGACACCGGCACGGGAGCCGTGACCCCGCTGCCTCCCCTGCCGGCCGACGTCGTGACCTCGATCCGGATGAGCCTCGACGGCGCCACGGCGGTCATGGCCGCCGAGAGCCCGGACCAGCCCTCCCACGTGCTGCTCTGCGACCTCGCCACCGGACGCTACGAGGAGGTGGCCGGCCTGGGACAGCTGGCCCACGCGCCCCGGGCCGAGCTGATCGAGTTCGAGGCGCACGACGGCCTCGGCCTGACCGCCTGGCTCTACCGGCCCCCGGCCGCCCAGGGGCCCGCGCCGTACCTGGTGTTCCTGCACGGCGGCCCCGAGGACCAGGAGCGGCCGACCTTCAACCCGCTCTACCACAACCTGCTCGCCGCGGGCATCGGCGTGCTGGCACCCAACGTGCGCGGCTCGTCCGGCCACGGCCGGGCCTTCCGCGAGGCCGACGACCGCGAGCTGCGCTTCCACGCCATCGAGGACGTCGCCGACTGCGCCACCGAGCTGGTACGGCTGGGCGTCGCCGACCCGGGCCGGCTCGCGTGCATGGGCTGGTCGTACGGCGGCTACCTGACCCTGGCCGCCCTGGTCACCCACCCCCGGCTCTTCCGGACGGGCATCGACGTGTGCGGCATGTCGGATTTCGAGAGCTTCTATGCCCGTACCGAGCCGTGGATCGCCGCCGCGGCGGTCGGCGAGTACGGGCACCCGGAGCGGGACCGCGACCTGCTGCGCGCGCTGTCGCCGCTGCGGCACTTCGACCGGCTGGAGGCCCCGCTGCTCGTCGTCCACGGAGTCCACGACACGAACGTGCCCGTGTACGAGGCCGAGCAGGCGGTCCGGGCGGCGCGGGCGCGCGGGGTGGTGTGCGAGGAACTGCTGTTCCCCGACGAGGGGCACGAGATCAGGCGCCCGGCCAACCGGGTGGTCTTCGTCGGCAGGGTCGTCGACTGGCTCACCCGCCACCTGCTCAAGCCCTGATCTCACCGGCTCCCGGTCTCGCGGAGGATGCGCTGGTCCACGACGGTCTCCAGCAGCAGCTCCCGGTAGCCCGCCTCCTCGAACAGCACCGTCAGCCGGTCCTCGTCGCGCCGGATGACCTCACCCGGCCCCCACGTCGCGTGCTCCACCTGGGCGTGGACCGGGAACGGCCCCTCGCCCCGGGCGGGCTCGCGCGCCGTCCCCGCCCGGCAGGTGTCGCAGTGGCCGCACGGCTCCCCGAGGTCCTCGCCGAAGTACGCGAGCAGGAACCGCCGCCGGCAGTCGAGGGTCTCGGCGTAGCGGCGCATCATCTCGTGCCGGGTGCGCTCGATCTCGCGGTGCCGCTCGGCCAGCTCCCGCGCCCGCGCCGCGGCCTCGGCCGGGCCGGGGCCGCCGGCGACCGGCGTGACGCGGCGTGCCTCCAGGCACACGGCTCCGCTGCGTTGCAGCAGGTCTAGCAGCGTGGTCAGGCGCCGCGCCGACAACCCGACGCGCTCGCACAGCACCTTCCGCTCGACGCCGCCCTTCCCCTTCCCGCCCCCGGCGTCCGCGACCGCCCGGGCCACCTGTTCCAGGGTCTCGGCGTCGGGCAGGGCGCCGGTGAAGAACCGCTGGAGCGCCAGGTCCTCGGGCCGGTAGAACAGCAGCGCCTCGGCCGGGTCGCCGTCCCTGCCCGCGCGGCCGATCTCCTGGTAGTAGGCGTCCAGCGAGCCGGGGATCTCGCTGTGGAAGACGTACCGGACGTCCGGCTTGTCGATCCCCATCCCGAACGCGCTCGTCGCGACCACGACGTCCAGCTCGCCCGCCATGAACCTGCCGTGCGCCGCGTCGCGCTCGGCCCGCCGCAGCCCCGCGTGGTACGCCTCGGCGCGCAACCCCGCCTCCGCCAGCCGCCCGGCCAGTTCGGTGGTCCGCCGCCGCGTCGCCGTGTAGACGATGCCCGGCGACGGCTGCTCCAGGACCGCCGCGACGAGCGCGTCGGCGGGGTCGGACAGCTCCCGGCGCACCGACAGCGTGATGTTGGGACGGTCGAACCCGCGCACGATCTGCAGCGGGTCGCGCATGCCGAGCCGTTCGACGATCTCCTCGCGTACCGGAGGGGCGGCCGTGGCGGTGAGCGCCGCGATCACCGGCCGGCCGATCGCCTCGGCCGCCGCGCCGAGCCGCAGGTAGTCGGGGCGGAAGTCGTGCCCCCAGGCCGACACGCAGTGGGCCTCGTCGACGACCATGAGCGAGATGCCCGCCTCGGCCAGCTCGCGCACCACGTCGGGGCGGGCGAGCTGCTCGGGCGCGCAGAACAGGAACTCCGTCTCGCCCGCGCGCAGCGCCTCGAACGTGGCCGCCCGCCGGCCCGCCGGCGTGCTCGCGTCCACGCTGGTCGCCTTCTCGTCGTGCCGTTGCCGGCGCAGCGCCTCCACCTGGTCGCGCTGGAGGGCGATCAGCGGCGACACGATCAGGGTCGGGCCGGGCAGCACCAGCGCGGGCACCTGGTAGACGGCCGACTTGCCGCTGCCGGTGGGCATCACGACCAGCGTGTCGCGGCCCTCGGCCAGCGACGTCATGGCGTCGAGCTGGCCGGGCCGCAGCTCGTCCAGGCCGAGCAGGCGGCGGGCCGCGCGCTCGCACCTGTCCCGCACGCCGCCCGAGCCGTCACCGGAGGCCGAGCCGTCACCGGAGGTACGCGTTGGCATGGCCCGGCCCCTACCCCCGTGGGCGGCGGTATGCCGGGCGTCAGGTGAAGCGGCGGTAGGAGACGGTGCCGATGCCCGCGTTGCTGGCGACCGACGACTGCTTGACCACGTCGCCGGGCTTGGGGGCGTGGATCATCTGGCCGTCGCCGATGTAGATGCCGACGTGAGTGGCCGGCTGGCCGAAGAAGACGAGGTCGCCGGGCTGCGGCGGGCCGATCACGGGCTTGCCGCTGAGCCGGTAGGATTCGGCGGTCGCGTCGCCGACCTTGATGCCGGCCTGGTTCATGGAGTAGTAGACCAGGCCGCTGCAGTCGAACGCCGTGGGACCGTTGGCGCCCCAGATGTACGGCCGGCCGAGGTGCTGGCGCGCGGCGTTGACGATGTCGGCCCCGGTGCCGTTGCCCACCACGATCGGCACGGGCGTCCCGCCACCGCCCGAGAAGGACGTGGCGACGGCGCCGGTCCCGCCGGGGTAGCCGCCGGGCGGCGCGCCGCCGTTCCCGCCGCCGCCGTCGTAGCCGGCCAGCGAGGTGGTGCCGAACTTGGGCACGGGGGTCGGCTGCCAGCCGGTCGTCCCGAACGGGTCGTCGCTCACCTGCTTGATGCCCCTGAACGTCACCTGCTTGGCCTTGATCGACTCCCGGATGGCCTTCTCGGCGTCGCCGACGGCCTTGTTGGCGGTCGAGACGTGCGGCTCGGCCTCGCCGATCGCCTGGCGGACCAGCGGAGCGATGGCCTTGTCGAACTCCTCCTGGGTCGCGTCGGGGTTCGACTTCTTGTACGAGCGAACCTGGGCGAGCACGTTCTCGCAGATGCCGTTGACCTTCGAATGGGCCGTCTCCAGCGCGTCGGCCACGGTGTCGAGGCTTCCCGCGCAGCCGCTGAGGGTGTCATGCAGGGCGTCGCCCGCGACCTGGTAGTTGCGCATGTACTTGACGAAGTCCTCGGCGGAGCCGCCCTGCCAGCCGGCGTCGATGTTCTTGACGGCGGTGCCGAGCTTGCCGGTGCCGGTGCTGACCTTGCTCGCCGTGCCGCGCCAGCGCTTGGCGACGTCGCGGATGCCGGCCGGGTTGCCGTTGACCTTCGCCAACAGGCCGGCCAGGGTGGCGCCGCCGCCGGGCAGTCCGTCAACGGTCTCGGTCGCGCCCATCAGACGGCCGCCACGGTGCCGGCCTTGGTGGCCTTGCGGCTGTTGGTCTCGACCTCTTCGAGGCCCGACTCGACGCCGGAGAGCCGGCGGTGGGCGTACTCGAGGTCGTCGCTGGCGATCCGCTCGACGCTGTCGATCAGGCCCGCGAGGGCCGAGGCGCCGTCGAGCTTGCCGAACATCGTGGAGTCGGCCGCCGCGGCCGGATAGCCGCCCGCCGTCGCGCTGTAGTCCTTGACCAGCTCACGCACGACGACCTGACCGTCGTCGAGCGCCTTGTACTGGAGATCGAGACCCGCCATCTACACCGCCCACCGGATCGCCATGATGCCCCTCATGACCGCATCTGCAACGGATGCGATCAATAAGCGCTTCCGTCACTTTAGCCGAAGGACCTGGACGCGCACGAGAAGATCGCCGAGTCCGGAGGCCCGGCCCGCGCGGGCGTGGGCGGCCCGGGTCGCGGCCCCTCTCTGCTAGAGTCACCCGGACTGATACGGCCGCTCCTGTTCCATCGGGGCGGCCACGCTGCTTTTCGGATGTCCGTCGCGTGCGCCGGGGCCCCGCCCCGCCGTCCCGCGCTACCCGAAGGAGCAGCATGTCCGGCCCCTCCCTGCCTCGCCAGCTCGCCCGCACCCGGCGGTTCACGCTCGGCGCGCCCGCCAAGATCACCGTCTCGCCCGACGGCGCCACCGTGGTCTTCCTGCGCAGCCGCGCCGGCGACGATCCGGTGAGCTGCCTGTGGGCGCTCGACGTCGCCACCGGCCGCGAACGCCTCCTCGCCGACCCCCGCGCGCTGGTCATGGGCGCGGACGAGCGGCTCTCGCCCGAGGAGCTCACCCGCAGGCAGCGCGCCGGCGAGCTGTCGTCCGGGATCGTCGCGTACGCCGCCGACGCGGCCTGCGAGCTGCTGGCCTTCGCGCTGTCCGGCCGGTTGTGGACGGTCCGGGTGAGCAACGGTGAGGTACGGCCGGTCGCCGCGGCCGAGCCGGTCCTCGACCCGCGCCCGGACCCGGCGGGGCGCCGCGTCGCGTACGTGAGCGGCGGCGCCCTCCGCGTGGTCACCCTGGGGGATGAGCGCTCTCTGGACGAGGCGGTCACCCACGAGGGCGGGCGCGTTCCGGATGGCGCGGTCACCCCGGAGGGCGGGGGCGCCGTGGCGAGCGGGGGCACCGTGGCCGGTGGCGAGGACCGGGCGGTGGCCGTGCCGGACGGGCCGGAGGTCACCTTCGGGCTCCCCGAGCACGTCGCGAGCGAGTCGATGGGCCGGCACCGCGGCTACTGGTGGTCGCCCGACGGCGCCCGGCTGCTCGTCGCCCGGGTGGACACCTCGCCGGTGCGACGGCGGTACCTGGCCGACCCCGCAGAGCCCTCCCGGCCGGCCGTCAGCCACCCCTACCCGTCGGCCGGCACGGCCAACGCCGAGGTGAGCCTGTGGATCGCGGACGCCGTGGGCGAGGCCGCGCCCACCCCGGTCTCCTGGGACGCCGAGGGGTTCGAGTACCTGACCGAGGCGGGCTGGGACGCCGCCGGGCCGTACGCGTCCGTGCAGACCCGCGACCAGCGGCACGTCCAGGTGCTCGGCCTCGACCCGGACACCGGGGCCACGCGGGTGCTGGCAGAGCAGCGCGACGACGCCTGGGTGGAGCTCCTGCCCGGCCTGCCCGTCAGGGACGCGGCCGGGGTGCTGTTCACCGCCGCCGACATCGGGGGCACGCGCCGGCTGCTGGCCGACGGCGTGCCCGTGACGCCGCCCGGCCTCCAGCTCCTCGGCGTGCTGGCGGTGGACGGCCGTACCGTGCTGTTCGCGGCGACGGACGAGCCGACGCGGACCGACGTCTGGTCGTACCACCCGGACACCGGCGCCCACCCCCTGACCGCCGCCCCCCACCCCCAAGGGAGCGGCGCGGGCCTTCTGAGCGCCGAGCCGGGCGTCCACGGCGCGGTGCGGAGCGGCGGCACCACCGTGCTCCTCTCCCGCACCCTGGACCGCCCCGGCACCCGGGTCACCGTCCACACCGCCTCCTCACCGGCGTCCGGGAGCGCGCCGGTGGAGATCGTCTCGTACGCCCAACGCTCCGTGCTGGAGCCCCGGACCGAGCTGCTCACGCTCGGCCCCCGCGAGCTGCGCGCCGCCCTGTTCCTGCCGTCCTGGCACCGGCCGGGCGACGCCCCGCTGCCCGTCCTCATGGACCCGTACGGCGGTCCGGCGCTGCGCAAGGTGACCGCCGAGCAGGCGTGGTGGACGTACGTGTCGCAGTGGTTCGCCGAGCAGGGCTTCGCGGTGCTCGCGATCGACGGCCGGGGCACCCCGGGACGCGGACCGGCCTGGGAGCGGGAGATCCACCTCGACCTCGCCGGCCCGGTGCTCGACGACCAGGTGGAGGGGCTGCGCGAGGCGGCGGCCCGGCGGTCCGCGCTGGACCTGTCGCGGGTGGCGATCCGGGGCTGGTCGTTCGGCGGGTACCTGGCCGCCCTGGCGGTGCTGCGCAGGCCCGACGTCTTCCACGCCGCCATCGCGGGCGCGCCCGTCACCGACCAGCGGCTGTACGACACCCACTGGCGCGAGCGCCACCTCGGTCACCCGGACGAGCATCCCGAGGCGTACGACCGCTGCTCCCCCGTCCTGGAGGCCGCGTCGCTCACCCGGCCGCTGCTGCTCATCCACGGCCTGGCCGACGACAACGTGGCGCCCGCCCACACGCTGCGCATGTCGGCGGCCCTGCTCGCGGCCGGGAGGCCGCACGAGGTGCTGCCGCTGCCGGGCACCACCCACCTGCCCGCCGAGGAGTCCGTGGCCGAGAACCTGCTGCTGCACCAGCTCGGCTTCCTGCGCCGCGCCCTGCCCTCCTGACGCTCCGGGGCCTCTCCGGAGGCCCCGAACTGGGGTGATCTTGTTCGGTCCCGGACTGTCGGTGGGTTCCGGTACATTCTCGGATCATCAAATCGGCCGTTCGCGTAGTGCCGCAGCACGATCAGGCGTCCGCGAGCCGTACGTGCTGGGAGGTCGAGGGTTCGTGAGCGCGGACATGACCGCGTGGGAGCAGCGCAGCGTGGTGCCGGTGGTGCCGCCCGTCCGGCCGCGCAAGCTGGCCAAGGTGCCGTTCGTCGAGCTGGCCGACGGGCGCCTGCAGGGCGTCGTGTCGAGCGGCTCCGACATCGAGCGGGTGTACGTCTCGTCGATCGCCGCCGGCACCCACGCCTTGAGTTGCAGCACCAACAACAACCGCCCCTGCGGCGGCCTGTACGGCGGGCCGTGCAAGCACCTGGAGGCGCTGGTCGCCGAGGCCGTCATCCAGTACGGCCTCGACCGGGTGGCCGGCTACCTGCGCGTCGAGGTCGGCGAGGACGGCAATCTGATCCGCGCCCTGGACGGCGAGATCGAGCGGACGCAGGCGTCCATGGTGTTCAGCCGGTTCCTGCGCCACCTCGCCTACCTGGAGCTGCCGGGCACGGGTCAGGCCGTGACCGAGCTGCACTGGTTCCCGGCGACGGGAGCTGGTGCCTGATGCTGGGAGTGCAGATCGCCGCGCTGCTCGACGGCGACGTCCCCGGGGCCGGGCAGGCGCTGGAGCTGGTGGCGGGGTTCGACGAGGCGCTGGCGGGCGGGTTCGCCCGGCTCGGCGAGGAGCGGGCCGGCGCGCTGACGGCGCTGGCCGGGGCCATGGCCGGGACCCCGCTGGGCGAGCGGGCGGCCGAGGCGGCGGCCAAGATCGCCGCTGGGTCGGTCGGCGAGGAGCACCTGGCGGCGCTCGCCGCGGCCCGCGCCGCGCTGCTCGGCGCGGTCCACGACGGCCTGCTCGACCGGCTCGACACGGCCCTCGGCCGCGACCGCGACCCCTGGCCGGCCGCGCGTCCCGCATCCGGAGCCCCACCAGCGACCCCGGTCTCGGACACGACCCCGGCCTCGGAAACGGCCGGTGGGCGGGACGCGCCCGGAGGGCCGGGCGGCGTGCCCGCAAATTTGCTCGCCGCCTGCCGGTCCTGGCTGCACGAGGTGGCCATCACCGGCTGGCGCGGCGTCGACCACGACCTCGTCTCCGCTTCCAGCCAGACGATCGAGGCGCTGCTCGCCGAGCCGGGCGCGCGCCGGCTCGCGGTGCTGCTCGACGGGCTCGCGGCCGAGCTGGCCGCCTCCGTCCCGATCGGCCTGATGGCGAGCCTGCCCGCCCGCCGGTGGGGCGACCTGTGGACGCGGGCCGTGCTGCTGGCCCAGCCGGGCGCGCCGGCCGGAGGGCATGGGGCGGTCCCCGTGTCCGGGCGGCTGCTGGTCCTCGGCGTGGACGTCCACGAGCACGGCACCGCCGTACAGGTGCAGGTCCACGGCGTGCTGGAGCCCGCGGGCGGCGAGCCGAAACGGCTGGTGCGCGCGAGCGTCGGCGCCATGAAGGTGGACACCATCACCGGCCCGTCCGTGTGGCGGCTGCTGACGGGCCACCCGGTGCTCCTGGCCGCGCTGGCCGAGCACCGCGCCCTCGACCTGACCGGTATGCCCCTGCTGCCCGGCGGCGACCTCGTCTGGCACGACGACCGGGCCCGTGCGGGCGAGCCGGCCGACCCGTTCGCGGTGGCCCGCCTCCAGCTCGCCGGCGCGCCGGCCGCGCCGGTGCCGCCCCTCGACCGGCATCCCGTACGGATCGCCGAGCCGGTCCTGGTGGAGGGCTACACGGCCAGCGACGACGGCACGCTCACCCTCGACGGCGGGACCCTCACGTTCGACATGGACCGGCTGCCCTCCTGCGGCCCGCTGACGCCCCAGCTCGTGGCGGCGTCCAGCGCCTGCGTGGGCCTGGTCCGGTGGGACGCCGGCCGGTGGCTCCTCCAGCCGCTGGCGGTGCAGGCGACGGTCAAGCGCAAGCCGGTCGAGGCCGGCAACGGCGACTGGGCGCTCGGCCCCACCGACCCCAAGGCGGTCAAGGCCGAGGCGAAGGCCGGCGACGTCGTTGCCGTGCTCAAGGAGCGGGCGGGACGGTTGCTGCGGCGATGAGCGAAGCCCCCACCGAGCCCCCCACTGAGCCCGGCGTGAGCTCCGCCGACGCCAACCGGCGGCAGCTCCTCTACTGGCGACTGCTGTCCCGCGTCTTCGAGGCCGACGAGCAGCCCGCCCTGGAGAACGGCAGCATGGCCGTCGTCGGCGACCTCGGTCTGCCCGCCGCCCTGCTCGACCCGGCCGTCTCGGTCGACAACGTCGTCCAGCGCTTCCCCGACCTGGCCGCCGAGTTCGACGGCCTGATGGCGCCCGGCCTGCCCGAGTCGGAGGAGATCGGCGCCGACGAGGTGCGCCGGGCCGCGCTCGTGTCGAAGCTGCTGCTCAACGTGTTCGCGACCGGCTCGGGCGCCGTCTCCGCCGGCGACCTGAACCGCTGGCAGCAGGACGCCGGCTGGTTCGAGCGCGCCCTCGGCCACGAGCCCGGCGGCCTGCGGGGCCACCCCGCCGGCCACGAGCTGGGCGGCGTCCTGGCCGGTCTCGAAGGCGACCTGGTCAACCGGATGCGCCTGCGCGAGGTGCTGGCCGACCCCGCGCTGGCCCGGCAGCTCACCCCGAGCATGTCGCTCATCGAGCAGCTCCTGCGCGACAAGGCCAACCTGTCGGGCATCGCGCTGGCCAACGCCAAGGCGCTGATCCGCCGGTTCGTCGACGAGGTCGCCCAGGTCCTGCGCACCCAGGTCGAGCAGACCAGCGTCGGCAAGATCGACCGGTCGGTGCCGCCCAAGCGGGTGTTCCGCAACCTCGACCTCGACCGGACGATCTGGAAGAACCTCACCAACTGGAGCCCCGAGGACCAGCGCCTCTACGTCGACCGCCTGTTCTACCGGCAGACCGCCCGCAAGAACACGCCCTCGCGGCTGATCGTGGTGGTCGACCAGTCGGGGTCCATGGTCGACTCGATGGTCAACTGCACCATCCTCGCGTCGATCTTCGCCGGGCTGCCGAAGGTGGACGTCCACCTCATCGCGTACGACACCCGGGCGATCGACCTGACGCCGTGGGTCAGCGACCCGTTCGAGGTGCTGCTGCGGACCAACCTCGGCGGCGGCAACGACGGGCCCGTCGCGATGGCGATGGCCCGGCCGAAGATCGCCGAGCCGCGCAACACCGTGATGGTGTGGATCTCCGACTTCTACGAGTTCGACAGGTCGCAGCCGCTGTTCGACGGGATCCAGGCCGTCCACCGTTCCGGGGTGCGCTTCATCCCCGTCGGGTCCGTGAACAGCTCCGGCCAGCAGAGCGTCAACCCGTGGTTCCGCCAGAAGTTCAAGGACCTCGGCACCCCGGTGATCTCCGGCCACATCCGCAAACTCGTGTTCGAGCTCAAGAGCTTCCTCACCTAGGAGAGTCCCCGCCCATGACCGACGAGATGCTGCGTGCCCCCGCTGAGGTGAAGTACGCCGACGAGCTGGACTGGCTGGAGTCCGTGGACGACGGGCCCAAGCCGTTCTCGTGGCGGCTGAGCCCCCGCATGGTGCGGCTGTTCGTGCTCGGCTCCGAGCGCTCCGACGGGCTCGACCGCGAGATCAAGCAGAAGTGGTTCGGCGACCGGAGCTTCGTCGAGCGGGCCATCGTGACGCTCGCCTCCGACCGGGGCCTGCTGCTGATCGGCGACCCGGGCACCGGCAAGAGCTGGCTGGCCGAGCTGCTGTCCGCTGCGATCTCCCGTAACTCGACACTGGTCGTCCAGGGCACGGCCGGCACCACCGAAGACCACATCAAGTACTCGTGGAACGTCTCCATGGTGATCGCCAAGGGGCAGTCCCGCGAGTCGATGATCCCCTCGCCGATCATGACGGCGATGGAGCAGGGCGTGATCGGCCGGTTCGAGGAGCTGACCCGCTCCACCAGCGACGTCCAGGACGCGCTCATCTCGATCCTGTCCGAGAAGTACGTGTCGATCCCCGAGCTCGACGACGACAACGTGGTCTTCGCCAAGCCCGGCTTCTCCATCATCGCCACCGCCAACAGCCGCGACCGGGGCGTCAACGACCTGTCGTCGGCCCTGAAGCGGCGCTTCAACTTCGTCCGGATCCCGGTGGTGACGAACAAGAAGAGCGAGGCGGAGATCGTCCGCTTCCGCACGACCGAGCTGCTGCGCCGCCACCGCATCGAGCTGGACGTGCCGCCCACGCTGCTCGACATCCTGCTGCAGAGCTTCGCCGACCTGCGGGCCGCCTCCGAGTCGGCCTCCAGCGACGACGAGCGGCTGGAGTCGGCGCTGTCCACGGCCGAGCAGATCGGCGTGCTGGAGGACGCGATCCTGCACAGCCACTTCTTCGGCGACCGGACCCTGCGCGCGCAGACCCTCGCCGGCTCGCTGGTCGGCTCGCTGGCCCGCCGCAGCCCGGAGGACCTGGCCATCCTCAACAAGTACTGGCACGGCGTCGTCGAGCCCCGCAGCAAGAAGGACGGCGGGCAGTGGCCGGACTTCCTCGAAGGCGGCCGCCAGGCGATCGCCACCCTGTCATGAGCTCGCCCGGGGCCGTCGAGGGCCCGTTCGCAGCCCTGCGCGAGCAGTTGCTGGACGCCGCCGCGGCCTTCGCCGGCGCCCCGGCCTCCCTGTCGGAGATCCTCGCGGGCCTGGTGGACGACGTCGACCGGGCGCTGCGCGAGCAGCTGGAGATCTTCCCGGTGTGCCATCACTCGCCGGCCTCGGCGCTGGCGATGGCGCGGCGGCTGCGGGAGAAGCGGCCCGAGGTCGTCTACCTGGAGCTGTGCGAGGACCTGCGCCCGCTGCTGGACGAGCTGCGCAACTGCCGCCTGCCGGTGGCGTTGCAGGCGTTCGCGACGGAGCTCGACGGCTTCCCTGCTGGCTCCGGGCCGCTCAGCGTGGTCGCGCCCATCACGGAGGCGTCGGCCGAGTACCAGGTCATCGCGTACGCGCTGGAGACGCCCGGCGTCGAGCTGGTCCTGGTGGACCGCTCGGCCGACCACGTCTTCCAGTGGCTGGACAAGGATGAGCAGCCTGTCATCCAGGCCGATTCCGAGCACGGTGAGGACGCGGCGCTGCACGGCGACGCCGTGGGCATCGAGATCGGCGACCTGCGCCCCCGCTTCGCCGAGCTGGAGGCGCATCTGCTGCACCACGGCAAGGTGCGCCACTGGTCCGAGTGGTGGGACCAGTACGTCGAACGACCCCTCCTCGACGCCGACCACGACACCTACCGGCAGGTGATGGTGCTGATCGGCAGCCTGTTCAGGCGGCTGGCGCCGGAGCGGGGCGACCGGCTCGCGCGGGACGAGGAGCGCGAGCGCCACATGTGGACGCGCATCCGCGAGCACCTGTCCACCTCCGGCGCCGACCCGGGGCGCTGCATGTACGTGTGCGGCGCCTTCCACGCGGCCAGCCGCGTCGAGGAGTTCGGGCTCGCGGGCTCCGACACCTACGCCGTCACGCCGCGCACGGGCACGCGCTGGCTGTACGGGCTCATCCCGTCGAGTCACTCGGCCATCGAGGCGCAGTTCGGCCTGGCCTCGGGCTCGGTGTCGATCGCGGCGGCGACCTGGGCCAAGGCCGTCTCGCGCGGTGGCGCCAGGCCGTACCGGCTGGAGGGGCAGCAGTCCAAGGCGAAGCCGAAGAAGGCGGCGGGTCCGGGGCTCGCGGCGCCGGGCCCGGTGGCGGACCGGCTCAGCGGGTTCCTGTCGAAGCCGCCCGAGCTGGGCGGTCTCGACGAGGACGAGCTGCTCGGCTGGTGCGTCGACCTGGTCCGGCTGGCCCGCCGCAACGGCTACCTGTCGAGCACCGCCGACGCCATCGCCGTGTACGAGACGTCGATCCTGCTCGCGGGCATGCGCGACCGCGCCCGGCCGACGCCGTACGACTTCCAGGACGCGGCGGTCACCTGCATCGAGAAGGACGTGGTGCCCGGCCGGCGCGACGTCCGGCACCTGTGCGAGATCCTGCTCGGCGGCGACCGGATCGGCCAGGTCGGCTACGCGTCGATGCCGCCGCTGGCCCGCGACGTCTACGACCGGCTGGAGCCGCTCGGGCTCGACCTGCACAAGCGCACGGTCCAGCGGGCGCTGATGAACCTGGACGCCGACCCCCATCTCGCGCCCTGCTCCCACCTGCTGTGGATGCTGCGCTACCTGCTGCCCGACGGCGCGGTGCGCCCCATCATGGGCACGCGGCGGCTCGGCGAGCGGTCCATCCAGGAGAGCTGGGACCTGTCCCTCGGGCAGCACCAGCGCTCGCTCATCGAGCTGGGCTACGAGGGCGTCACGGTCGAGCAGGTGCTGGAGCGGCGGCTGCGCCGCGCGGTCTGGCACCCGCGGGCCACGGCCGCGACCGCGCTGGAGGCGGTCGAGGACTCGATCGTGTTCCTCGGCAGCCGGCGGTTCACCGACGAGCTGGGCGCGCGGGCCGTCGAGCTGCTGTCGGCCGAGCGCACCGTGGACGACGCGCCCGAGGTGCTGCGCCGCATGCGCCGGCTGCTGGCCCACTTCCGGGCGGCCGAGCCGGAGCTGCCGGCCTGGTGCGAGGCGTTCGTCACCACCGGCTACGCGCACTACTGCACGCTGCTGCCCACGGCGTTCGTGGCCGAGGACACCGGGGTCCGGCAGGTGGGCGCCATGCTGGGCTTCCTGTTCTCGATGGAGGGGCTGGCGCTGTCGCTCGGCTGCGACCGGGCCCAGCTCGAACTGGCCGTCCAGCAGTCGCATCCGCAGGCGCCGGCCAAGGTGGCGCTGCTGTGGGCGGCGCAGTCGCAGCTCGGGCTGCTGCCGCTCGCCGCGCTGCGGGAGCGGTGCGACGAGCTGCTGGCCAACCCGCTCGTGGTGCCGTCGTTCCCGCTCTACATCAGCGGGTTCGTCCAGGCGCTGGAGTCGGTGCCGGCGCTCACGCCGTTCGTGGTGGAGGTGATCTCCAAGGCGTTCGGCCGGCTGCCGGACGCGGTGCTGCTGCCCTGGCTGCCCAAGCTGATCACGACGTTGCGGGACCAGGCGCGCGAGCTCGTCCCGGTGCTGGTGCGGGAGGCGGGCCGCACGTTCCCGGCCGGGCTGGTGGAACTGGACGCCTGGGTGCCGCCCTGGGAGCGGCGCGCCGCCGCGCCCGCGGCGGCGGGCGGCCCGGGGGCCGCGGCGAGCGGGCCGGTGGCGGAGCTGCTGCGCGCCCACCCGGACACCTGTGACGCCGTTGCCGCGCTCCTCGGCTGCGCGGGCGGCTGGCAGGCGGACGAGCCGCCCGCGTACGCGGAGGCCGTCGCGCTGCTGGCCCGTCATCCGGAGACGGCGCTCGCGGTCGCCGCTCTGGTGGCGCCCACGGGGTAGGAATGCCGGGAGAGAGGAGGGGTGACCTGTGCAGACGTTCCTCCCCTATCCCGACTTCGCGCGCTGTGCCGAGGTGCTGGATCTCCGGCGCCTCGGCAAGCAGCGGGTGGAGGCGCTGCAGGTCATGCGCGCCCTCACCGTCCCCGGCTACGGCTGGCGGCACCACCCGGCGGTGCGCATGTGGGCCGGCTACGAGGAGGCGCTGGCCCGGTACGGCCTGGAGGTGTGCCGCCGGTGGTGCGCGGCCGGGCTCCAGGACACCTGCGCCGGCACGATCAGCCGCGAGGTGGCCGAGCACTGCGGCCACCGCACGGTCCGCGCCCAGCCGGACCTGGCGGCGGAGGGCGAGCTGCCGCCGTGGCTCGGCGACGCCGCCCTGCACCTCAGCCACCGCTCGGCCCTGCTGCGCAAGGACCCGGCCTTCTACGCGCCGCTCTTCGGGGCCGAGCCGGACGACCTGCCCTACGTCTGGCCGACCTCCGACCGGCCGCCGTCGTGCCTGCCGGGCAACGCGTTCTCCTGATCCGGGCGCGTGGCGGCGAGCAGGCGGGTGAGCGTGGTGACGAGCCAGCGCTCGTAGCCGTCCGCGTCCCAGCCGATCATCTTCCTGGACAGCAGGTACGTCTCGGCGTGGACGAGGATCGTCGTGGTGTCGGTCAGCCAGGCGAGATCGCTGCCGGACGGGACGAGGCCGTCCTCGCGCATCCGGGACCAGAACGCGCCGATGTTCTCGCGGGTCGCCTCGCGGGCGGCCTGCGCGGCGGCGGCCAGGTCCGGCTCGACGGCGCCGGCCTCCAGGGCGACGGCCAGGATGTCGCCGGCCCGCTCCATCATCAGCCGCCCGCCCACGGCCAGCGCCTGGATCCGCTCGGCGGCGGTGGGCGCGGTGAGCGCGAGCGTGAACCACGGCCTGCCGCGCACGTCGACCGGCGCGGTGTCGCCGGCGAACGCGACGTCCACGGCGCGCTTGAGCAGCGCGGCCTTGGTGCCGAAGCGGACGTACAGCGTGCGGTGGCCGACCCCGGCCCGCTCGGCGACCGCGGTGAGGGTCGTGCCGGCGTAGCCGTTCTCCAGGAACAGCTCCACGGCGGCGCGCAGGATCCTGGTCTCGGTCTCGGCGACGCGGGCGGCGCGCAGGTCGCGCTTGACGGGGTCCGACATACATTGCAGTATAACTGCAACAATGCAGTGCAACTGCAAGGAGGCTCGCCATGACGGACGCTCCACGGCTCGACGGTATCCACCACGTCAAGCTCCCCGTCAGGGACCTGGAACGTTCCCTGGCGTGGTACAACACCCGGCTCGGCTACGAGGTGGAGATCGAGTTCCGTGAGAAGGGCGTCCTCATGGGCTGCGCCCTCCGGCACCCCAACGGCGGCCCCATGCTGGCCCTGCGCCTCGACCCGGCGCGGGCCGAGGCCGCCGCGGGGTTCGACTACTTCGCCATCGGCGTGCCCGGCAAGGAGGAGATCGACGACCTCGCCGAGCGGCTCGTCGCGCTGGGCGAGACCCACGCCGGCGTCCACTTCGCCACGATCGGCTGGATCCTCCCCGAACTGCACGACCCGGACGGCCACGAGGTGCGCTTCTACACGACGAGCCACCACACCGAGCCGGGCCCGGACGGGCTCACCGTGGACGACGCCCGCGAGAGCGCCGAGCGCCGCGAGCGCGAACTCACCTGACCGAGCGTCCTGCGGCCCGGGCGGGGTGAGGTGGTACGACCGCCTCGTCCGGCTCGCCGCGGCCCCTCCGGGACCCCCGGTAGGCGCCCCGGCGCAGGCGCGCCAGCCGGCCCGCCGGGCGCAGGGCCGGGTGGCTGTTGAGCACGGGGTCGAAGGAGACGTCCGCGCCGGGCAGCGGCGCGCGCACCCGGAGCGTCGCGATCCGCACCGGCCGCCGGCCCGCCGGCGCGGCGAGCAGGCGGAACACCAGCGGGCCCCGCTCCAGCGCCCGCCGCAGCGCGTCGATCCGCGCCGGCACGCCACCGGTCCCCGCGTCCTGCTCCGGGTAAGCGTCCTGCTCCGGGTACGCGAACTTCTCCGGGTACGCGAAGAGCCGGACCGGCATCGACCCGTGCCGGTACGAGGCCAGACTGGAGTACGGCCCGGCGGTGAAGTCCCACCGAGGCCCCGGCAGCCACGGCACGCCCGGGACGCATGTCGACAGCAGCAGGTCCACGTCGCCGTGCGCCGGCCCCCCACCGGGCACCCGCACCGCCAGTCCCAGCACGTCGGGCAGCGGGCCGGGCAGCGACCCGCCCCTGGACAGGCGGGCCACCACCTCGTATGACCCCGGCTCCGCGAGCGCCGGCAGCCCCGGAGCCGGGCCCCTCTCCAGCACGAGCGTGGCGGCGACGGTCAGGCCGTCGCGATGCAGGGCCCGGCCCCGCCGCAGCGCGGCGACGAGCCGGGCGACGACGGAGGCGGCACGTTCCGACAGAGATCCGGACGACATGCCGCACCCCTGCCCGGCCACCCGTCCCCCACACCGGGTCGCCCCAGGATCAGGCCGTCAGGAGGCGGTCGCCGATCCAGCCCTCCGGCGCGCACCCGGGCGGGATCGCGAAGACCGCCGAGCCGATCGGCGTGATCCACTCGTTCAGCAGGTCGCCCTCGGCCAGCCGCCGCTGCACGGGCACGAACTGCCGGTCGATGTCGGCCTGGTAGGACACGAAGATCAGCCCCGAGTCCGCGGTCCCGTCGGCCCCCACCGGCTCGTCGTAGTTGTACGGCCGCCGCAGGATGCGCTGCCCCACGTCCGCGGCCCGGGCCCGCCTGATGTGCGCGAACTCCGCGATGACGGGGAAGCCGAGCTGGTTGAGACGGTTGAGGTCCGGCTCATCATGCTCGTTCCGGCCCGTGAGCGGGGCGCCCGTGTCCAGGCGCCGGCCGATCGTGAACTCCCGCGCCGACCGGTCCGCCGCGTCCCACTGCTCCAGCTTCATCCGGATCCGGCGCAGCACCATCGTCGTGCCGCCCCGCATCCCCTCGGGCCCGTCGCTCAGCCACACGGAACGGTCGAGGTTCGAGGGGTTGACCGTGCCGTCGAGCTGGCCCATGAGGTTGCGCTGCGTCGTGCCGGGCGCCTGCGTGCCGGCGGCGCGCCGGAAGCCGCGCTGGCTCCAGCGCACCTTGGCGAACGCCCGCGCGTCCTTGACGACCATGCGCAGCGCGTGCGCCACGGTCATCGGGTCGTCGGCGCAGAGCTGGACGAGCAGGTCGCCGCCGCTCCACCGGTCCTGCAGCCGGTCCGTCTCGAACGCGGGCAGGGCCCGTACCGGCGAGGTCACGCCCGCCGCCGCGAACAGCCCCGGCCCGAACCCGAAGGTGACGGTCAGCCGGGCGGGCGAGACCGCCAGCTCGGGCTCGGTGTCGGCGAGCGCCGGACGTCCCTGGGTGAGGCGCCGGGCGTCGTCGGTGAGGAGCTGCATCAGCCGGACGACGGCCTCCTTGCCGGTGCCCGGCAGCAGGTCCAGGCCGAGGAAGACGGCGTGGGCCTGCGGCACCGTCGCGATGCCGGCCTGGTGCGGGCCGTGGAACGGCTCGACCGCGTCACCCGTCCCGGCCGCCGCGGCGACCTTTCCGGTGGCGGCCTGCCCCGCGACGGCGTCGGCGACGGCCTGCCGCCCGGGGACGGCCGCCGCCACGGGCAGCGCCGCGCCCCCCGCCAACAGGCTCCGGCGGCTGATCGCGGCGCCCATCAGTGCTTCATTCCCGGCTGGTAGTCCTCCCGGCCGCCCGCGAAGTCCTTGCCGACCGCGGTGAACTCCAGCGGCGAGCCGCCCTTCACCGTCAGCGTGAACGGCACCCGGACCCCCGGCTTCACCTCCTCGGTGACGTCCATGAGCATGATGTGGTCGCCGCCGGGCCGCAGCTCGTGGGTGCCGCGCGCGGGCACCACGATGCCGCCCTCCTTCGGCCGCATGATCATCTTGCCGCCGGAGTCCACGACCTCGTGCAGCTCCACCCGCGACGACAGCGGCGTGCTGCCGGAGACGATCGTGATGTCGGAGTCGGTCGGGTTGACCAGGGTGCCGAACGCGGCGGTCATCCCCTTCTTCGTGGTCTTGACCCACGGGTCGGTGATGGACAGCACGCCCGCCCGGCCGGAGGCGGGGGCGCCGGCCTGGGCGGGCGAGGCGGACGAGACGGCCTGCGAGGGCTGCTCGGCCTGCTGGGCGCCGCACGCGGTGACCGTGACGAGAGCGGCAGCCAGCACCAGAACATGACGAGAGAACACGGGTAACGCCTTTCTCCACCCGGGCACCGGCACGCCGGACACGCGGCACGTCCCAGGTGTGGTTGTCGACAAGAGGGGAGATGTCAGAAGAAGTCGACAACCATCGGCGGCCCACGCCGGGTCACCGCGTACCGCAGCACGGCCGGCCGCAGCACCGTGGGCCGGGCCGTACAGGCGGGACGGAACGACGTCCAGAACGCGGGCAGCCGCACGAGCAGCAGCCGCACGGCCAGCCGGCGCAGCAGCGCCCAGAACAGCGCCTCGCCCCTGGTCAGCCACAGCCCGGTCAGCAGCGTCGCCCACCCGTGGGCGACCAGCATGCCGAGCCCGGGCACGAGCCCCGCGTGGGCGTGCGCCAGCGCGACGACCGGCGAAGCCTCGTGGGCCAGCGAGAACACCAGGTGCAGAACGGCCTGCGCCCCGCCGAGAACCGGCAGGACCACGAGGGAGCCGCGCTCGCGCCCGGCCAACGCGTACGCCGCCGCGAACACCCCACCCAGCGCCCCCGCCAGCACGCCCGGCGCCACGCTGCCCCCGCCGAACACGTGCGCGGCCCAGCCCAGGCTGACGCACACCACGGCGAACACCGCGGCACGCGCGAACCTGAAGGGAACCGACGCGGGCAGGGACACAGCCTGGATCATCCCACGGGCGCCCCACGGTTCCGGCGAGCATGGGGGTTAACAGATTTTTGTATTGCAATACGCTTGATCGTTGAGCACGCAGGCATTACCTTCGAACGCGCAGCGAAGGACGCTTCGAGGCCCAGAATCACCTGGATGAGACAGCCGTACGGGATCGGCACGCAAAGCCGTGCCCCGGGCGGCATGCAGAGCAGAGGCGGACCCGGGGCGTACATCGACGAGTGTACCCCGGCGAGCGGCCGCCGACCTTCCCCTTTCTCGGAGGTGCTTCATGCTTTCCGGTTTGCCGATGTGGGTCGAGCGAACGTTCTCCGCGCCGCGTTTCGGTCCGTACCTGAACGCCTTCCCCGGGGACTGGCTGACCGCGTGGAATTTGTACCGCTGGAACATGGAGGTTTCAGCGGCTTTCTACATCCCCCTGCAGTGCCTGGAGATCAGCCTCCGCAACGCGGAGCATGATCGCCTCCGCGCACACTACGGCCATGACGACTGGTGGCGGAGCGCGCCTCTCGGCCGTGACCAACTGGGCAAGGTCGCCAAGGCGGAGAACGACGCATGCCGCAAGGGCGACCGGCGGGCGAGCCCCGACGACATCGTGGCGGAGCTGCCTTTCGGCTTCTGGGCCTCCCTGTTGAACCGGGCGCACGACCGGTACCTCTGGGTCCCGGTCCTGCATCGGGCGTTTCCGGGCTACAGGGGCGACAGGGAGACGTTGCGTGACAACTTCCGTTCCGTGGTGCTGCTCCGGAACCGGATCATGCACCACGAGCCCATCCACCACCGGCATCTCACCGCCGACCACGACAAGATCTATCGTTTACTGGGCTACATCGAACCAGAGGTGATCGTGTGGGCGCGAGCGTCCGACCAGGTGCCCGAAGTGCTGACCCGGCGCCCCCAGCCGACCCCGCCATGAGCTCTCCTGACGAGTACCTGTCCCGCTCGGCCATCGCACAGCTGGCCGGGGTGCGGCGGCCCGCCGTGAGCAACTGGGAGCGCCGGCACGCTGACTATCCCAGGCCGATACGGCTCGGCGCCGACGAAGTCTTCCCGGTCCAGGCCATCGCCGCATGGCTCGATGGCCGGCTCATCCCTCGCAACGCGCTCTTGGAGGACGAGCGACCAGGGACGACCTACGGGGCTCGCTTCCGGATGAATCTCGCCCGCTCAGGAGACCCAGGCGAACTGCCGTCCGAAGCCGGACAGGCCCCGGCCGACATGGAGGCACTTCTCAGCGGGCCTCATGGCACGGAGAAATGGAGGAAGGTGCTCGACCGTCTGGATGTCGCGCACGATCTGGCACGTCATCCGGGCGCCCTCCTGGCCCTCGTCTACGCCCGTGCCCGGGACTCGGGGTGGGCGGCGGTGGCCGCCGGTTCGGTCGACCCGCTCGACTGGGCCGAGCGAGCCTTGGAGCGGCTCTCACCCGTGGGCGGTAGAACCATCACGACGTCCCGTCCTGGCCGCGAGATGCTGCGTTATGTCGTTGCCCTCGCCGACGAGGCTGTTCGGGACATCGGCGGAGCCCAGGCGTTCCGCATGCTGCTGGACCGATTCGCGGCGGTGGAGGGTGGCGGGGGCGAAGGGTTCTACACCCCTGAATCGGTGGCACACGTGCTCATCGACGCGGTTCGGCCAGAACAGCCGGCGGAGATCTACGACGCCAGCTCTCGCGCCGGCGAACTGCTTGTCGCCGCGGCTTCCGATCTCCTGGAGAGAGGAGCGGAGAAGGAGACGCTCTCGCTCCACGGTGCCACCTTGAGCGAGGAGTCCTCGGCGCTGGCCCGTATGAACGTGCGGCTGCACGGCATGGACGCACATTTCGAGACGCACGATAAGCACGCGCTCTGCCGGGACGCGAAGCCCGGCACGCTGTACCCGTACATCGTGGCGAACCCCCCCTTCAGCATGGGCGGGTGGTGCGACGACGATCCCGCGTCCTGCAGGGCCTGGCGTTATGGCCCGCCTCCTCGGCACAACGCGAACTTCGCCTGGATCCAGTACATCTTGGAGCGCCTGTCTCCAGACGGCCGTGCCGCAGTCCTCATGCCCAACAACGCGATGTTCTCCACCCACCCGAAAGAGCGGGCGATACGCCGCGGCATGGTGGAGGACGGCCAGGTGAGGGCTCTGATCGCACTGCCCGACCGGCTCTTTCCTGCCACGTCCATCGGTACCACCGTGTGGATCCTCGGCCGGGAAGAGTCACGTTCGGAGATCCTCTTCGTGGACGCCTGGGACATGGGACGGATGGTGGACCGCACCCGGCGGGAGCTGTCCCGGGAGGATCACACGGAGCTCGACGGCATCCTGACGGCATGGCGTGCTGGAGTGCTTCCCCCGGGCCCGGCTTCGCGAGCCGTGGTGGTGCCCGTAGAGGAAGTGAGCGCCCAGGACTACAACCTCAATCCCAGGAGATACGTGACGTCCGCATCGGCCGTCCCCTCGGGATCACGAGAAGCCGTTCTCAGACTGCGGACGAGGCTGGAGCGGCTGCACGCTGAGGCCCTGGACGCCGACACCAGGGCGGAGCGGGAACTGCGGAGGCTCGGATGGTGACGTCCCTGGTGGGTGAGCTGCCCAACGGCTGGCGTGAGGTCCGGCTTGAGGACGTGGCGGATCTTCGGGCCGGTGTGACGACCTCCATGGGCTCGGACGGGCCGGTGGCCGTGGTCAAGCCCAAGAATCTCGCCGATGGCCGCCTTCGAGGAATCCCTGATCGCGTCGGCGACGCCGAGGCCGCCCGGTTGTCCAGATATCGCCTTCGGGCAGGCGACGTCGTGTGTGTACGGACGGGGGGCCTGGGCCGGCACGCGCTGGTGGGGGCGGAGCAGGAAGGGTGGCTGTTCGGGACAGGAATCATCAGGATCCGACCCGGAGAGGAAGTCGATGCCCACTACCTCAACCACTACCTCAGCCATGCCGCGGTCCAGGACTGGCTCCGCCGCAACGCTGTGGGCAGCGCTGTGCCCAGTGTCAGCACCCTGGTGCTGGGAACCTTGCCGGTGGCTCTTGCTCCTCTCGACGTCCAGAGGTCCATAGGACTGGTCTTCCACGCGTTGACCGAGAAGATCGCCGCACATGAGCGGATCTGCGAGGCCACGGCTGAGCTGCGTGATGCGCTGCTTCCTCTGACCTTCTCAGGGCAACTGGTTCCGCGCGTCGATGAAACTGGGTCTGACCACAGGCCGGGCTCCGCAGGCATAATGGCGGCCGATGCCGATAAATCCTGAGTCGACACCCCAAGCGTCGATAAATCATGACTTGGCGTCCTACGCCGCGACCATCGCCCCCGTCATCAACGCGGTCCACGTCAACGTCCACGCCTCGGCCCGTCGGGAACGCGACGACCACGCCGAGGCGTGCGGTCTGACGCCCGGCTTCCTCGGCGACCTGCGGTACGCGCTGCCCGCGCGCCCGGTCACCCGCGACGACCTGTCCGTCGTCCACCGCTACGGCAGCGCCGCCGACCTGGACGCCGAGATCGGCGACCACCTCCGCCAGGGCACGCTCGCCGAGGACGGCGACGGCGTCCTGCGGCTCACCGCCGCCGGGCTGTCCTACATCCACGGGCTGTACGAGATCCACGCGAAGGCCGTCGGCCGGCTGTGGGCCGCGTACGACGTGCCGGGTCTGGCCGCCCTGCTCGGCGAGGTCCTGGAGGCGGCCGTGGCCGAGCCGGGCGGCGCGTTCGCGGTGATGGCGCCCCCGTACGAGCCGGAGGGGACGCCGCCGGGCGTGCTGCTGTTCAACCGGGTCGCCGCGCTGCGCTACCACCGGGCCGACGCGCACGCCGCCGCCTGGCGCGAGGCCGGGCTGACCGCGGACACCGTGGTCGAGCTGGGGTGCGGCCCGCTGCGCGACCGGATCGAGGAGGACACCAACCGGCGCGCCGCCCAGCCGTACGCGGCGCTCACCGGCGGCGAGCGCGAGACCCTGTTCGAAGGGCTCCTCGCGCTCATCTGACCCGGCGCCCGGGATGCCCACGTCCGAGCCGGCATCCGCGGATGCGCGCGTCCGACCCGGTGTCCGGGACGCCCACGTCCGACCCGGCGTTCAGCGACGCTCACGGCGCGCCGAGCAGGCGGCCCACCTGCGTCCGGTCGTTGACGCCCAGCTTGTCGTAGACGGCCTGGAGGTGGTTCGCGGCCGTCCGCGTGGAGACGGCGAGGCGGGCGGCGATCTGCCGGTTCGTCAGCCCGGCCGCCGCGAGCCGGACGATCTCCCGCTGGCGCGGGGTGAGCTCGGGCGTGGCCAGCTCGACCAGCGCCGGAGTGGTCACCCCGGGGCAGCGCCTGGCCAGCGCCCACGCCCGGGTCCGCGCTCCCCTGGCCTGCGTGCCGCGTCCCATCCGGAGGTACGCGGCGGCCTCGTGGGCGGCGGCCTCCGCCGCGTACAGCACCATGCCGAGCCGCTCGAACTCCTCCGCCACCGCCCGCAGCTCCCCCGGATCGCCGGCGGCCCCCGCGTGGCGGGCGAACAGCCGGACCAGCGGCCCGTCCACCCGCTCCGCCAGCTCGGCCAGCCGCCCGGCCGCCTCACCGGGCCGGCCCAGCCGTACCAGGTCGTGCAGCGCGAACATCAGATACCCGTACTGCTCCCCTTCCTCCGCGTGCCGGGCGGCCGACCGGCACGCGGCCACCGCGCCGTCGAGGTCGCCGTCCGCCGCCGCCACCCACACGGCCGCCTGGAGCGCGGGCTGCCAGGTGAACGCCCAGCGCGCGGCCGGCCGCTCGGCCCGCGCCAGCGCCTCCCCGGCCCGTACGGTCCGGCCGAGCAGCGCGGACGCGTGCGCCAGCTCGGCCAGGCAGCGCCCGAGGTACGGCGTGCCGGCGGGCAGCCGCGCCGCGTCCTCACCGGCGAAGCGGGCCGCGCCCGCGACATCGCCCCGGAGCCGGGCGACCACGGCCCGGTGGGCGCCGAACCCCGTCACCGGCGGCTCGCCCTCGCCGAGCGCCATGCCGCGTTCGGCGGTCCGCGCCGCCTCCTCCAGCCGGCCGGAGAACACCCGCGCCGCGCACGCCGCGTCGAGCAGGGCCGGCAGCGCGTGCGGCGCCCCGACCGTCCACCCGTCGTCCGGCATCACATCGCCCGGCTCCCCCAGGATCCGGTGGACGACGGCGAGGCTCCGCTCGGTCCGTCCCGCGTACGCGCCGACCCACGCCTCCAGCGCCGCCGCCTGCGCCTCCCACCCGGCGAGCGAGGCCCCTGCCCGGGTCGGCGCGGGAGAGCCGGTGGACGCGGGAGACCCGGCCGACGCGGGAGACCCGGTCGTCTCGGGAGCCCCGGTCGAGGTGCGAGGCAGCGCCGGTGAGCGGGCCGCCGACGTCAGGCGGCCCGCGAGGAAGTCGGCCATCCCCCGGTACAGGCCGACCTCGCGCCGCAGCGCCGGATCCGTCACCGACTCCCCCGCCGCGTCCAGCACCGCGCACGCCTCCGCGTCCGCCCCCGCCCAGGCCAGGTTGATCCCCAGACTGGCCGCGTGCCGCGCCCGCTCGCCCTCCGTGACCGCCGCGCCCGCCGCCCGCCGCAGCGCCGCCACCGCCGTCTCCGACTCCCCCAGCACCACGAGCGCCTGCCCGAGCAGCGCCACGGCCGACACGCCCGCCCCCGCCTCGTGCGCCGCCCGCGCCAGCCGGGCCGCGAGCCGCGGGTCCTGCCGGGCCAGGGCCACGCCGGCCGCGTCCAGCAGCGTGTCCGGCGCGACCGCCGAGCCGCCGTCCAGCCGCCACACCGCGGCGCGCAGCACGTCCTCGCGCCGCCGCGGCCCACCAGCTTCCCCGGCCCTACCAGCTTCTCCGGCCCCGCCCGCTTCCCCGGTTCCGCCGGCCTCCTGCCTCGCGCCGCCCGCCTCCAGCGCCCCGGCCAGCGTCCGCAGCCGGCGGCGGGCCCGCAGCGTGCCGCAGCCGTCCCGGACCACCTGGCCGTAGAGGGGGTGGCCGAGCCGCAGGTGCTCGCGCCGCCCGTCGGCCACGGCCGCCACCAGCCCCCGCTCCTCCAGCCGCTCGACGGCCTCGGCGGACGTCAGCCCCGCCACCAGCGCGGCGCCCACCGGCTCGCCGAAGGCCACCAGCTCCAGCGTCTCCCGCTCGTCCGGCTCCAGGCGCCCGATCCGGGCCTCGACCAGCTCCCGCAGCCGGGCGGTCAAGGACAGCTCGCCGCACCACCGCCACGCGCCGTCCCGCACCGCCAGCCGGCCGGACGTCCGCCCGGCGTGGACGAGCTCACGCAGGTAGAGCAGGTTGCCCCCGCTGACCTCGGCCAGGCGGCGCACGGTCGGCGCGGCCACCTCCCCTCCCAGCGCCTCGGCCAGCACCGCCTCGACCCCGTCCCGGTCGAGCGGGCGCAGCTCGATGCGGTCCAGCAGCTCGTCCTTCCACAGCGCCGTGATGGGCGCCGGCTGCCGCGCGCCGCTGCGCACCGTGACGACGACCGCCGCCGCGCCGCTCGACGCCAGGTGGTGCACCAGCGCGGCCGAGGCCGGGTCCAGCCGGTGCGCGTCGTCCACGCTCACCAGCAGCCGCCCGCCTCCGGCCCGGTCCCGCAGGTGGCGGGCGGCCCAGCGCAGCAGGTTCTCCCCCGCGCCCGGCGGGCCGGTCAGCGCGTGCGCGAACGCGCCGAACGGGATCGTCGCCGCCGTCGCCGTGCCCAGCGCCCGGACCACCCCGTACCCGCCGAGCCCCGACAGCGCCTGCGCCGCCAGCCTGCTCTTGCCGACCCCGGCCTCGCCCACGATCATGACGCCGGCCCGCGCCCGCAGCGCCTCCCGCACGCGCGCCAGCTGTCCCCCTCGCCCGACGAACGGCCAGCAGCTCCCCAGTTGCTCGCTCATCGTGCCTCCTCTCCCGACCCAGGGTCGCGAGGGAGGTTCGCGG
Source organism: Nonomuraea roseoviolacea subsp. carminata (assembly GCF_024172185.1). Lineage (GTDB taxonomy): Bacteria > Actinomycetota > Actinomycetes > Streptosporangiales > Streptosporangiaceae > Nonomuraea > Nonomuraea roseoviolacea. The sequence goes on along the minus strand of NZ_JAMZEC010000001.1, from coordinate 3,659,729 downwards.
GAGGTTCAGGGCGGATCGCGGCGCAGCCCGGCCGCCGCGTACAGCAGGTCGAGGGCGGCCTCGGTCCCGTGGAACGGCACCGGTTCGCCCCCGACCTCTTCGAGCAGCCCGCGGAGCTGGCCGCCGGACTGCTCCGGCTCGACCAGCCGTACGATGACCGTCCTCATGGGCGCACCATCTCGCCGCCCGGTTCAGGTCAGGTTCAGGTGGGGTTCGGGCGGGGCCCGGCTCAGGGTTCAGGCGGCTTCGGCTCAGGCCGGGTACGGCATCGGCTCCACGTCCAGCTCGCGCATCCGCTCCGCGTACAGGTGGTAGCGCCGGCGCGCGTCGCCGCGCCGGCCGGCCCGGTCGAGCACGCGGACCAGCCCGAGGTGGGCCCGCTCGTCGTAGGGGTCGCGTTCGAGCAGCCGCAGCCAGTAGCGGGCCGCCTCGTCGTGCCGGCCGCGGCGGGTCCGCTCCCCGGCGAGCCGGGCCGCGGCCTGCACGTACGCGTGCCGGGCCTGCTCGCGCAGCCCCACGGCCCAGTCGGCGTACGGGTCCTCCTCGCAGAAGTCGCCCCCGTACGCGGCCTCGGCGGCGGCCCAGCGCTCCAGCGCCTCCCCCTCCCGGCCCGCCTGGTCGAGCCGCGCGGCGGCGGCCACCAGCCCGAGGAAGCGCTCCACGTCCACCTCGACGTGAGCCAGGTCCAGCCGCAGCGCCCCCTCGTCGGAGACGACGACGTCGTCCGGCGGGCGCTCGTGCGCCGGGTCGAGGACCGCCCGCAGCGTGGAGACCATGACGTTCAGCCGCTTCAGCCCGACGGCGTCGTCCTCCTGGCCCGGCCAGAGCAGCTCGACCAGCCGTTCCCGGCCGACCGGACCGCCGCGCCGGCTGACCAGGATCTTCAGCAGGTCGCGGGCCTTGCGCGACTGCCAGGCCGAGCGCGGCACGGGCACGGAGTCGCGCAGCACCCGGAAGGTGCCCATCGTCTCCACCACCAGCCGCCCCGCCGGGGCGGGGACGCGCCGGGCGAGCAGGGCGTCGACGCGGTCGTCGAGCGCGCGGCAGCCGATGGCGTGCATGCGCTCCCGGACCTCCGCGGCCACCTCCGCGGCCACTTCGGCGGCCTCCGATCCGGCCGGCTCCGCCCTCACCAGCTCGGCCCTCACCAGCTCGGCCCTCACCAGCTCGGCCCTGGCCAGCCCGACCGGGTCGCGCAGCTCCGACCAGCGGCGCACCGCCTCGGCCGCGAGCACAGGATCGCCGTCCAGCTCGGCGCGCAGCTCCGCCGCCTCGGCCAGGGCCGCGTGGTCGCGGCGGCTGCCCGCCACCCGCTCCGCCTCGTCCAGCAGTCCCCGCGCCTCCTCCGGCCGTCCGGCCGCGAGCGCCACGCGCGCCGCGGCCAGGCGGGCCTCCACCCCGGCCATGCCCTCGGCGAGCCGCAGCGCCTCCTTGGCCACCCGCGCCGCCTCCTCCGGATCGTCCGCCGCGAGCAGCACGGCCAGCGCGTTCAGCGCGTGCGACAGCTCCTGCACCTCCCCCGAGCCGGCGGCGTCGGCCACCACCCGGCGGTAGAGCGCGATCGCCGACGCCCGGTCGCCGCGCAGCGCGTGCACGTCGGCCAGCCGGACCAGCCCGTACGCGACGAAGCGCGACCCCATCGCCTCCCACCGGGCCACCGCGTCGGCCGCGTCCACGGCCGCCTCCTCCAGCCGTCCGAGCGCGATGAGCGCCTTGGCCCGGTTCGCCACGTTCAAGGCGGCATAAGGGGCGAACGCCACCAGATCCGACAGCCGCCCGGCGATCTCCGTCTCCTCCAGCGCCTCCGCGTACGCGCCCTCGTCGAGGTGGCGGGAGGCGCGGTTGGCCCGGATCCGGATGAGCTGGGCGATGTCGCCCGCCCGTTCGGCGTACTCCAGCGCCCGCAGGTAGTGGGCGTCGTTGGCCCGCCGGTCGCCGTCGAGCGCGGCGAGCATGGCCAGCACGGTGTTGGCGGCGGCCAGCGCCCCGGGGTCGCCCAGCGCGCCGGCCTGCTCCAGTGCCCGGTCCGCCAGCTCCGCGCAGCCCGCCCGGTCGCCCTTCAGCCACAGCACCGACGCCGACGCCGCCGCGCAGGCCGCCGCGTCCGCCGGCGGCGTGCCCCACGCCGTGCCCCGGTCGTACATCGCGAGAGCCGCGTCCAGGTCACCGCGCAGGTGGTCGACGAGCCCCAGCCGCCGGGCCACGAACGCGTCGAACGCCGGCCCCTCCGCCACCTCCGACAGCAGCTCGCGGGCCCGGGTCCAGTCGCCGCGGTTCTGCTCGGCGACACCCGCCAGCCGCAGCATCTCGGGGGAGCGCCGGGTCGCCTCGGGCAGCAGCGCGAGCGCCGCGATCACGTCGTCCCCGCGCTCGGCCAGCCGCCGGCCGTACGTGCCGAGCAGCGAGAGGACGAGCGTGGCGTGCCCGGTGTCCACGGCGGCGCGCAGGGCCGCCTCGGGCCGGTCGTGCTCGGCGTACCAGCGGGCGGCCACGGCGGCGACGTCGTGCGCCTCGTGCCGGTCCAGCGGCGCGTGCCGTACCAGCACGTGCCGGCTCGTCGCGGTCAGCCGGTGGCCGTCCGGCCCGGCGTCGAGGAACAGCCCGCGGCCCGCCAGCGCGGCGAGCGTGTCCGGCGGCGCGCCGAGCGCGGTGGCCAGGCCGTCGGCCAGCACGGGCAGGACCGTCGCCGCCCGCAGCAGCTCCCGCATGGCGGACGGCAGGTCGCGGAACGCCGCGAGCGTCAGCCGTTCCAGCGTGGCCGAGGTGGCGGCCAGACCGGCGGCCGTCCGCCGCCACTCGGCCGGGTCGGTCCGGGCGAGCGCGTCGAGGGCGGCCTGCACCGCGGCCGGCCAGCCGCCGCACGCCTCGTGCAGCGTCCCGGCGAGCGCCGCCCCCGGCTCGCCCAGCCGGGCCCGGGCCCACGCGGCGGTCTCGTCCGGCGTGAGCGCCAGATCCGAGGCGTCGAAGGCCAGCACCTCGTGGTCCTGGCGCAGCCGCGCCGTCGGGAACGGCAGGGGAGAGCGCGAGGCCGTCACCACGTGCAGATGGCGCGGAGCGGCCCGCACCAGCGTCTCCACGTACCTGATCGAGCCGGGGGAGCCCGCGACCACGTCCAGGCCGTCGAGCACCAGGGCCAGGCCGCGCCGCAGCCGCGCCGACAGCGCCTCGGCCAGCGCGCCCGCCAGCGCCGCGCCCCGCGACAGCTCGTCGGCGTCGGGCCCGAGCGGCGCCCCCGCGGCGGCGGCCAGCTCGGCCGGCAGCCCCGGGACGGCGGCCGAGAGGGCCCCGGCCAGCGCTCCGGCGAGAACCGGCAGGTCACGATCGGCGGGGCCGAGGCGGTGGAGCACGCCGCCGACGGCCTCGCTCCAACCGGATAACGCGAGGGACTTGCCGTAGCCCGTGGCGGCCACCAAAGTGGTGAGCCTGTGCGTCAGCGCCCCGTCGAGCCGCCGGTCGAGGGCGGGACGGGGCTGCACCCAGCCTCGTTCCACCCCCGCATGCTACGCCCCGGGGTAGCGGGCAACTCCAGAGTTCGCAAAGTGCCACCTTCAGGTAACCGGCGGCAAGGAGCAATATGGTCGAGTACCCCTTCGAGGAGGGTGCCGTGGATCATGACCTGCCCGGCGGGCCGAGGCTGATCGTGGGGGTCGACGAGACCCCGGCCTCGCGCTGGGCCCTGGCGTGGGCCATCGGAGCCGCTCGGCTGCACCGGATGGCACTCGTGGCGGTGCACGTCAGTCGCGCGCCGGTCCACCCGTTCCCCGAGGCGCTGCCGGTGCAGCAGGCGCTGCGCGCGGGGGAGGAGGCGCGCTGCACGGAGATCGTCACGGGGGTGTTCGAGGACGTGGCGGGCGGCATGCCGGAGGACCTCACCACCGTCGTGGTCGGCCGCGTCGGCGACCCCGGCTACCACCTGGTGGACCTCGCCCGCGAAGGCGACCTGCTGGTCCTCGGGCGCAGCCGGCGCGGGCTGCTCAGCCGCATGCTCCTGCCGTCCACCAGCATGTACTGCGCGCGCCACGCCAGGACGACGGTCGTCATCGTGCAGCAGCCGTCGCCGCCGGACGAGCCGGAGCTGTCGGGGGAGCGGGCCAGGCGCTTCTGGACCCGCAGGCACCTCTAGCCGTTCGCGATCGACTCTTGGAGCAGGCGCAGGCCGGCGGGGATGTCCGGCTGCCGGATCGCGCCGTAGCCCAGGACCAGCCCGGACAGCGCGGGGGTCCCGTCGCAGTACGCCTCCAGCCGTTCCACCGCCAGGCCGGGCGCCGGCCGTACCGACACGCCGGGGGAGAGCCGGGCGCAGAGGTGCAGCCCCGCGACCGACGGCACCGGGCGCAGCCGCTCGTCGCGCTCCAGCGCGGCGCTGATGAGCGCATGGCGGGCGGCGTACTCGCGGGTCGCCTTCCTGATGTGGCGGGCCAGCAGCCCCTCGTCGATGAAGCGGGCCAGCGCGGCCTGCGTGGGCAGCGACCCGTGCCAGTCGGTGAGCTGCTTGGCGGCGCGCAGCGCCGCGGCCAGGGAGGCCGGCGCGACCAGGAAGCCCAGCCGCAGCGCCGGCAGCAGGGTCTTGGAGAACGAGCCCACGTACACCACCCGGCCCGCGCGGTCGAGGCTCTGCAACGGCTCCAGCGGGCGGTCGCCGAAGCGGAACTCGCTGTCGTAGTCGTCCTCGATCACCACCGCGCGGCGCCGTTCGGCCCACGCCAGCAGCGCCGTGCGCCGCGCCAGCGACATGGGTGTGCCGAGCGGGAACTGGTGGGACGGCGTCACGTACACGAGCCGAACCCCGTTCGGGATGGCCGAGACGTCGATGCCCTCGCCGTCCACCGGCACGCCGACGACCCGGGCGCCGAGCGAGCGGAACAGCAGCCGGGCCGGCGGGTAGCCCGGCTCCTCGACCGCCACGCACGCTCCCGGCTCGACCAGCACCCGTCCGACGAGGTCGAGCGCCTGCTGCGCGCCGTTGGTGATCAGCACGTCCTCGGCGCCCGCCCGTACGGAACGGCTGACGCCGATGTGCCGCGAGATCGCCTCGCGCAGCCCCTCGTGGCCCGCCGGGTCGCCGTAGCCCGGGGTGATCGCGCTGACGCGCAGCTCCCTGGCCACCAGCCTGCGCCAGCTCTCCATCGGGAACAGCAGGGGATCCGGCACCCCGGCCCGGAAGTCGTACCGTGCGGGGGACATGGGCGTCGCGGCCGGCGGCATGGAGCGCCACAGGGCGCGCGGCAGCACCACGCCGCGGGGCGCGGCCCGGCCGCGCACGGGCTCCGCCGACACGAACGTGCCCGCGCCGGCCCGCCCCACCAGGAAGCCGTCGGCGACGAGCCGGTCGTAGGCCACGGCGACGGTGTTGCGGGAGATCTCCAGGCGGCGCGCCAGCTCCCTGGTCGGCGGCAGGCGCTCCCCGGAGCGCAGACGGCCGTCGAGCACGGCCTCCAGGAGCTGCCGGTAGACCTGTGCGGCCAGGTCGCCCCGGCCGGTGAGCGTGATGTGGACGTCCACTCTTGGCCCAATCAAATCACCGAAAATTGGAGCTTATATCAGGACAAAGTGGGTTTTAGGGTCTGGGGTTATGACCGAACGCATGAACCTCGGCGCCCTCGCCGGAGAGGCGTACCGCGCGATGGCCGGCCTCGACCGCTTCGTCACGCAGAGCACCCTGCCCGCGCCGCTGCTGGAGCTCGTCCGGCTGCGCGCCAGCCAGATCAACGGATGCGTGTACTGCGTGGACATGCACAGCTCCGACGCCCTGCAGGCCGGCGAGAGCCACACCCGCCTGCACGCCGTCGCCGTGTGGCGCGAGGCGCCCTTCTTCGACGACCGCGAACGCGCCGCGCTCGCCTTCACCGAGGCCGCCACCCGCCTGTCCACGCACGACGTCACCGACGAGATCTGGGACGAGGCCGCCCGGCACTTCGACGAGCAGGAGCTCGCGGCGCTGGTGGTCGCCGTGGCCACGATCAACGCCTGGAACCGCATGGGCGTGGCCACCCGCATGACCCCCGAGTCGTACAAGGGCTGACCCGTGCGCCCGGCCCCCCGGACCTCCGCCCGCAGGGACCTCCCGACGTCCGCCCGCTCCTTCGCCCGCCGGAAAGTCGGGTCCTCCGCCCGGTGGGACCTTCGGACCTCCGCCCGCAGGGACCTCCCGACCTCCGCCCACCCTGGAGCCGTGACCTTGGTGCGACCACGACCCGACCTCAGGGTTCTCACCGCCGCCCAGCTCATCGCCTCGACCGGCGACGGCGCGTACATCGTCACCTCGGCCCTGTACTTCACCGGCGTCGTCGGCATGTCGCCCGCGCAGGTCGGCGTGGGGCTCACGCTCGGCTGGGCGGTCGGCGCGGTGGCCGGGGTCCCGCTCGGCCACCTGGCCGACCGGCGCGGCCCGCGCGGCGTCGCCGTGCTCCTGGCCCTCGCCACCGCCGTGGCGGTCGCCTCGTTCGTCCTGGTCCGGTCGTTCGCGCCGTTCGTGGTGGTCGCCTGCGCGTACGGGGCGGCGCAGACCGGCCTGTCGGCCGCCCGCCAGGCCCTGCTCGCCGGCCTCGTCGAGGCGACGAGCCGGACCCGGACCCGCGCGGCGCTCCAGTCCGCGCACAACGCCGGGCTCGCGATCGGGGCCGCGCTCGGCGGGCTCGCCCTGCACCTGAACGTCCGGGAGGCGTACCTGACGGTGCTGCTGGTGGACGCCGCCTGCTTCGTGGCCGCCGCCCTGGTACTGCTCCGGCTGCCTGCCGTGCCTCCCGCACCGGTGGTGGCCGGCCCTCGGCTGGCGGTGCTGCGCGACCGGCCGTACGCGCTGGTCACGCTGATCAACACGGTCATGCTGTTGTACATGCCGATGCTCAGCCTGATCGTCCCGCTGTGGATCGCGCAGCGCACCGCCGCCCCGACCTGGTCGGTGTCCGCGCTGCTGCTGGTCAACACGGCCGGGGTGGTGCTGTTCCAGGTACGCGTCGCCGGGCGGATCCGCGGCCTGGCCGACGCCTCCTCCGCGGTACGGCTGGCCGGACTGGTCATGCTCGGGGCCTGCGCGGTGTTCGCGCTGTCGGCCTTCGGCTCGTCCCCCTGGACGGCCGTGGCGGTGTTGCTGGCCGGGGTGGCGCTCCAGGTGACGGCCGAGCTGCTGCTGGCCTCGGGCTCCTGGGAGATCAGCTTCTCGCTGGCCCCGGAGGACAAGCAGGGGCAGTACCAGGGGTTCTTCGGCAGCGGCACGGCGGTGGCCCGCATGCTCGGACCGGCGCTGCTGACGACGCTGGTGATGGGGTGGGGTACTTCGGGGTGGATCGTCCTCGGGCTGGTGTTCGTGGGGGCGGGGGCGGCGATGCCGCCGGCCGTACGGTGGGCTCGACGACGGACGGCACTGACGGACGGAGCGGTACCGGCGGACGGAGCGGCGCTGCCGGAGTGACGGCGCGTGGCCGGGGGCGCCGGGAGGAACGGTGTGACGGCGCGTGGCCGGAGGCGCCGGCGGTGAGACGGCGTTCAGCGGGGACCACGGGAGGATCAGGGGGGACCCTGGGAGAAACGGTGTGGGAAACGATGTGACGGAGAACATGGGAAAACCCGCGCGCCATGCCCCCGCCAGATCCGATCATTGTCCAAGATGGGAGGGGTAAGGCGGGTCTCACCTGCGCCGGGTCGGCCCCGCCTCGCACAATCCGTACATCTGGTTCGTGCGCAACACAGGGACCGCGGCGATCCCTTGCTAGGCTGCATGTCAACCGTTGGGTCTCACCCCGGCAGGTGAGGCCGTCGAAGAAGTGGGGTCACACCGTGAAGAAGCTGGTTGTTCTGGCGCTGGTCGCCCTTGGGGGATTGCTGATCTGGCGCAAGGTGCAGGCTGACCGCGCCGAGCTCGATCTGTGGACCGAGGCCACCGGCAGCGAGAACTAACCGACCTGGCGAGGCGATGAGCGACGTCGTCCCCATCAGACTGGCGTGCCTCGACCTGGCGGGCACAACAGTAGGTGACATCGCCATGGTGGAGCGCGCCTTCGCTGAGGCGATCGCCACCCAGGGCATCGTCCCCGGGACCGGAGCGTACGCGCGCGCCATGGTGCACGTACACCGGTCCCGGGGCTGCCCCAAGATCGATGTCTTCCGAGGGATCTTCCCCGACAACGAAGCCCAGGCACAGGCCGCCAACCTGACCTTCGAGCGCTCCTACGAGGGCGCCCTGGAGCGGGCCGGCCTCGTACCCATGCCCGGAGTCGTCGAGGTCCTCGACAAACTCCGCGGCTCCGGTCTCCGCCTCGCCCTCGTCACGGGCTTCAGCCGTACCACCCTGAGCCGCATCCTCAGCGTGCTCGGCTGGGACGACAAGATCGACCTCGCCATCTCCCCCGAGGACGCCGGCGGCCGCGGCCGCCCCTGGCCCGACATGATCCTGCACGCCGTGCTCCGGCTCGGCATCGAGGACGTCCGCCAGGTCGCCGTCATCGGCGACTCCGAGAGCGACATGCTCTCCGGCCGCCGCGCGGGCGCCTCGATCGTGGCGGGCGTCCACAGCCGCGAACGCCTCCTCAAGGGCGGCGCCACCCACATCCTCGACACGATCGCCGACTTCCCCAGCCTCGTCCTCAGCTCGGACGTGACCACGCACCACATAGGGACGCCGGGCCGGTAAGCTATCTTCGTCGAAGGGGCCTTAGCTCAGCTGGCAGAGCGCCTGCTTTGCAAGCAGGATGTCAGGAGTTCGAATCTCCTAGGCTCCACCCATACGAAAGCCCAGGTCAATGGCCTGGGCTTTCGATCTTTGTAGGGGCTGTTTTCAGGGCCGTGCCCGTTGCGTGCCCGATGGGTCCTTGTCACCGGCTCCGCGTGCCAGGGCGTCGAGCTTGCGGGCGACCTCGCGTTGTCTCTCGTCGGTGGAGTGTTGGTAGATGAGGGCGGCCCGGGTGTTGGAGTGGCCCATGCGGGCCATCAGTTCGCGGATCGAGGCGCCGGCGCTGGCGGTGAGGGTGTTGCCGGTGTGGCGGAGGTCGTGGAAGTGGATCTTCGGTAGATCGGCGTCTCGGAGTGCCTTGGCCCAGACGCGGTGGATGCAGCCGTCCCTGGACCTGGAGTTTTAGATGACCGCTTACATGTTCCTCGGCCCCGGCCCGCCGAGTGGGTGCCCGTCTGCTTCCCGCCCCTGGCCAAAGGCCCTCGCTCCGCTCGGACTGTCCTTCCTGGGGGCGCTTCGCGCCCGGGGCTTCGCGTTCGGGGCGCTATCGCGCGAGCCGGCTTCGCCTTGGGGCGCTTCGCGCATAGGGCTTCGCTTTGGGGCGTTTGCGCCATCCGGCTCAGGCGTTGCTTCCAGTCGGGCCACAGGCCCGACCCCTGAAGGACCTCGCTCCGCTCGGACGCCTTCCCACAAGCACGCAGGCCGCCCGGTAGGCCGAGGCCAGAGCAGAAGAGCCAGTGAACCGAGGCCGGAAGACGCGGGTTACGGACGCTCACATAGATCTCGGCATTGTCCACGCCAGACGCGGCGACTTCGACGTCGCAGCAGCAGACGGCATGGCCGCATTCGACATCGACCACCGATCCTAGACCGATCTCCTCAACCGCGCCGCGGACCTCGACCGCGTGCTACGCCGGCGATACCGCCGCGAAGCACTTGCCGAAGAGTTCCACGAACGACTCGTAGCGGCCCGCAGAGCCCTCGCGAGCCGCCGGCCAGAACTGCTCGAATGATCCACTTCCCGGCCGCGGCGCCGCATTGCCGAATTGTTCTCGCAGAGATCAAGGTGGCGGCACACGCGCCGCCGCGCGGCCCGAGCGTGCAGGCCGCACGCTGCGCGTGCGGCCCGTAGGCCGTTCTCGCGCGCCCCGTCACTCGGGCCGCCGCTGGTGATCGTGTTGGCCGGACTCCAACCCTTCATCGGCCGTCACATCGATACAGGCGCGGGATGCAGTGCAGTCCCCCACGTCATAAGGTCGCCTCGGATCAGCTGGACCCATGGGAGACACATGCTGGAGCGAACGGACGCCCTGCGACTCGCGGTTGCCTTCCTGGAACGCAGCCGACGTGACGGCGAACCGCCTCTTGCCATAGATGTGGGACGAGTCCGAGAAAGTAACAACCTCCTCATCGCCCCGTACAACTCTGTTCAGTACCTCGTCTCACGCGACGAGAGGCAGCGACTCCTGGATTGCTGGCCCATCCTCGTCGACCTCGACAGTGGGAAAGTGAGATTCGGTACTCTCGATGAACGGCATCTGTGGCGAAACGGGAGGGCCTAGTGGCGAAATCTCTCAACGCCCCACGGACGGCCCTTTTGCTCGCGATCAGCGCGGAACGCCGCTGCCGCGTCCAAGGCAGCTCTTCGAGATATGTCTCCGGCCGGGGGCTCCGGCTCCGGGTTGCTAGCCGCGCGTTCTGGAGTTCGTAGACGGTGCTACTGGGAGCGGCACGACGGCCGACAACGCAGCTATGCGAATTCGGAAGCAGTCACAAGCAGTAAAACCGTCGGCCCAACCTACGCAAGTTCGAACCGTGCACCTGCCACATCGATACAAGGAAATCTCGATGGTCGGGACCAAAGAGCGCGCTGTCCAAATCCTTGGGAATGGTGAAATGTCCACTGTTGTGATTCCTATGCACAGGACAACCGGAGGCGTTGTCGAGCTCAGTCATGTCCTGAATGCGCTCCCCGAGAATGCGTGGGCATGGAGCATGCTAGAGCTCTGGGGTGTCGGAATCGCGCCCAATGGGATGGCGATGCCGTCTTTTGAAGACTCCATCGCAGCCTCGGATTCAGGATACCAGCTGAGTTGGCGCGAGCTGGTTGGTTTCGCTTCTGGGCTGAATCAAGTCCATGACTGTCTGATTGTGGCCGCGAATTCTCCCCAAGACCTATCACGTCAGCTCATCGAGAAGGACTCGTGTTCGAAGCTTCTTGTAGCGATTGAAGCCTTGGACAGCACTCGATGGGAGATTGTAATAAGCGAAAATCTCGGCGAAGCTGAGGAGATAAAGACTCGTCTCGCGTTGCTGAAGTGATCGCGTGCGAAGTCGGCTCCGCCGGCTTCGGTGATGACGCCGATGCTGATGTGCTCGTATGCGTGCGGTACGGGCCGGCGTTCCCATGCCATCTCGGACGTCGCGCAAGCCGGGCCGACGCCAGAGACGAGGGCTGTGAGGGCGCAGCGCAGGTGTTCGGGCGTAGGAGGGGGAAGTCAACGGCGTAGCGGCGATGCGGCGGGCGATTTCGTGATGACGCAGCGCTCCATGCCCTGCCAGTGGGGCATGGAGCGCTGCGTGTCGTCGGGTGCTGCATGATATTCAACGGAGCGTTGCCGTTGCAGTAAGCGCCATGGCTCATCTGTTCGCGACAAGTTCTGTAAATCCGCCGGCAGTTGACAACCCATACGCCAGGAGTGACACGCCAGAGCACACCGTCAGCAGCTCTGAGAAACAGCTCCTAGCGGTGTCGCCGGTACTGCAGATAGACGATCCCGTTTCGGGAGGCGGTGCTGGAGACCAGGTCGAGCTGGTAGGACTTGGGGACGCCGTCGAACAGCCGGGTGCCCTCGCCCGCAACGTAGGGGAACATGCTCACCTGGAGCTCGTCGATCAGGTCGAGTCGCATGAGCGACCGCCAGAGACGGACGCCGCCCCAGACGATGATGTGGCCGTCGCCGCCCAGCCTGAGCTTGTCGATCCCTTCTGTCGTGTCGCCGGCGGCGACAGCGGTGTTGGCCCAGTCGGCCGTCTCCAAGGTCCGGGAGAAGACGACCTTGCGCCCGGTGTTCAGGATGTCGGCGAACGGGTGGTCGGTGGACGTGGTCATGGCCCCGGCGATGCTCTCGTAGGTGGTGCGGCCCATGACGTGCGCATAGGCGCTCTGGAGGAAGTCGAGGTGCGCCGGGGCGTCGGGTTCACGGTTTTCGGGCAGGTCGAAGCAGAACTTCCAGAATTCGGTGCCCTCGTCGGCGAGGAGGCCGTCGAGGGAGTAGTTGAACACTGTGGCTATCAGCTTCCGCATGATCAGAACTCCGTGGTCTCAGGTCGTCCGGGGACCGTGCCTGCTGGGGACTGTGCGCGTCTCGGGGCTGCGGCGCGCGTGTGGCCGCGGCGTCCGTGGTCTGTCGCTGATGCCTTAGACATCACTGCCGCCCGAAAGTCATCGGTGCCCGGTCTTCCGGCTGGTTGCGCGGTCGGGCATCAGGGTGTCCTGGAACCGTGCGCGCGTCCGCGCGGGTCCGGAGCCCGCGCGGATTGCAGTTCGAGCCGTACCAGTGCGCTCCAGGCGGATCGAGGGGGGACGCTGGTTCAGATAGGACGGCCCTGCACGGCGACTTCCCGAGTTGCTGATGCGGTTTGGTCGCGCAAGGCGTCGCACAGGAAGGGCCTCGTGATCGCCGGTGTGCGGCTGGTCGCTGTGCTTGGCTGAGCGATCGAAGGTCCAGTGTTTCGTTCCTCGGCTCCGGTCCACCGGACTCGCGGGTTGCATGCCCGCAGCGTGCCCGATGCGACGGGAAGCCAGGAGAAACAGACGGGGAGCCAGGAGAAACAGCGGAGGTTCACGGGGGAACCGACCAGTGCGCTGAGCTGTGATTGCACTGGCGGAGCGAGCTTGGCGTGCGTCTCTGCAAGCAGGATGTCAGGAGTTCGGATCTCGATCTCCTCGGCGCACGTAGGTTCGCAGGAACATCCACCCGTCCCGAGTCAAAGGGCAGCGTTCCGCGTGGCAGGGCGTCGAGCTCACAGGCCACCTCGCACTGGCGCATTCGAGCGCCATCAGCGCCTATTCAGGCACCAGCCCCGGATTCGCCCCCGGCTCTACGGCGTCGCCTCCCGCCGGGGGGACGTCCCCGGTGAAGCGGCGCAACTCTCGGCTGAGTGCCGCCACAGCAGCGGTCGCGACAAGTAGCCCACCCAGTACGACGAGTGCTCCCGCGCCGCTCCATGCCGCGGCCAGTGCTCCACCGAGAACCGGGCCGAAGGGTTTGAGCGCCATTCCGCCCATGCTCAGGACCGCGCCCATCCGGCCGAGCATCTCTTCTGGCACCATCCGTGCGATCACCACGTTCAGCACCACGTTCAGCGAGGGTGTGGACAGGGTGATGAGCACCAGAGGAGCCATGGGCCACCACGCTCCCCATGGCAGCGCCGTGGCCGCCAGCGCGGCCCCGAAGACCGTCAAGACGACCAACAGCAGTCTGCCGGGCGGCAGGAGTTGGCTGATGCGGCCCGACAGCAGCGCCCCGGCCAGCCCGCCGATGCCGAGGCCGGCCAGGACCGTGCCGGTGGTGACCGCATCACCGCCGCGTTCGCCGACAAGCACGATCAGCGGTATCTGGAATGCCCCACCCAGCAGGTTGAGGACCATCAGCGCCGCAGTGACCTCCCGCAGGCCCCGCCGGCGACACAGCCAAGTGATGGCCTCAGCTGCTTCTCGGCGCATGCTACGCCGGATGGGGTGCTGCTCCTCGCCGTCCTCTTGCGCGGAGGCGCGCGACTGGTTCGCCGGGCGGCGCGGCACCTTCGCCAGGGTGTAGAAGAGCGTGGCGGCAAGGAAGGTGATGGTGTCGACGACGAAGGGCACCGCACGCCCGAGGCTGTACAGCAGGCCACCGAGCGGAGGGCCGATCAGCCCGGCGGCATGTGTGCGGGATTCCTCTTGGGCGTAGGCACTGTGCAGTTGGCTTGCGGGGACGATCCCGCGAATGGCTGTCTCATGGACGGGTTCGATGAATGCGGTGCACAACGCGTCGAGTACCGCCAGCGTGACGAAGTGCCATATCTGTACGTGGCCGGTGAGGATCAGTGCTGCCAGCAGCGCTGAGACAACTGTCTGGAGTCCCTGGGCGGTTATCAGCGTACGGCGGCGGTCCCACCGATCCACCCAGACGCCGGCCGGGATCTGGATCAGAAGGGACGTGACAGTGCGGGCCCCGGCGACGATGCCCGCCAGCCCCGGCGAGCCGGTGAGCGCGAGCACCAGCAGCGGCATGGCCAGTCTGGTGAACTCCGACCCCAACCGAGAAACCGCGCTGCCGATCCACAACAATTGAAAACGCACGTTTCTGCGCAGCGGGGCGATGTCGGTCACGGGCCATCTTCCTTGCGCTGGGGGTTCGGCTCCTGGCTTGAGGTGCCGTTTCGGAACGAGGCAGAACTGCTGCCCCGATTGAGGCTCCGGACAGGCGCGAAACGGAACTCAAAAAGGTAGCCATAAGACATGGCGTTGTCCACCGAATATCGCGGGCGGGCCATGTGCCTGGAGCGGAGCCGGTGAAGACGTTCGCCAGTCAGCCCGGCGACATGTCGCGCAGCCCCTCATGGGATTCTTCATCAGAGCCATCTTGGGAGTCGCCCGATTGGACGATCGTGGACTGCGGTGAATGAGACCGAGCCGACCGAGCGCTCTTGGCCCGCGCGGCGAACTGTCCCGAAGGCCCCTTGCTTGCTGGGCTGGTCTGTGCGGCGGTGAGAAGGCTCAGCGCGGAGGCGCGGCGTGTGCGGTCGGGTAGCGCGAGTGCGGCGGGGACGTGGATCGGTGGGTCGGGCTGCACGAGGGTGACGGCGGTGGAGTTCTGCGAGACGACGCCGGCGGGGAGCAGGGTCCAGCACCCTCCGGAGGCGACAGGTCCGGCGAGGAGGTCCTGGACTCGGGTCAGCGTCGGCCCCACGCGAGGCGTGAAGCCGGCCGCTCGGCAGGCGGCCGTGATCAGGTCGTGGACGCCGGGGTTGTCCGCGCGGGCGGATCGGGCCAGGGGGAGGTCGGCGAGCGTGGCGAGGTCGCCGGCGGTGCGGGCGTATGCGGCGGGGACGGCCAGGAGGAGCGGCTCGTCCCAGAGGTGATGAACCCGGACGCCGGGGGTGTCCGGTGGCGCCGCCACGAACGCGGCATCGAGGTCGTCGGCGACGAGGGCGGCGAGTTGACCGGTCGTCGAGGCGGAGCTGGTCACCTGGAGCGTGATGCCGGGGTGGGCGTCGCGGACGGCGGCGAGAGCGGCTTCGACACGAGGGCCGAAGACGATGCTGCTGCCGATGCGCAGGAGACCGTTGTCACCGGCGGCGATGTCGGCGGCCGCGGCGGCGGCGCGGTCGATGCCGCGTAGCGCGCGGCGCGCGTGGGCCAGGAATGCTTGGCCGTCGGGGGTGAGCCGGGCCCGACGGTGGGACCGGTCGAACAGGGTCAGCCCGAGCTCGCGTTCCAGCCGGGCGACCTGCTTGCTCACCGCGGATTGAACGATGTGCAGGGCTTCCGCGGCCCGGCCGAAGTGCTCGTGCTCGGCGACGGCGACGAAATAGCGCAACTGCCGGACCTCCATCGCCACGGTCCTCCTCGCCTCGCCTCGCCTCGATCGATTCCTTTTGGTGATTGTTCCATTGCCGGGTCGGTCGTTGATCGGTCCTGGTGAGACCGGCTGGACTGGAGCGCGCGAGTAGATGGCGGAGTGGACAGAGGAGGGCGTCGTGGCGGCGGCAACGACGATCGTGAACGCGAAGGTGTTCGACGGGACGAGACTGCAGGACTGGACGTCGGTCCGGTTCGCCGACGGGCTGATCACCACGTGCTCGGCCGCCTCGGCCGCCCAGGATGGCGACGAGGTGATCGACGCGGGTGGCGGGACCGTGCTCCCCGGTCTGATCGACACGCACGTGCACCTCGTCCCCGGCGCCCTCGCGCGAGCGCTGACCTTCGGCGTCACCACGGTTCTCGACATGTTCAGCGAACCGGACGTGGTGGCCAGGGCCAAGGAGCAGGCCGCCGCCTGTCCGAATGTGGCCGATGTGCGTTCCTCGGGCGTCGGTGCCACCGCTCCCGGCGGGCACCCGTCGATGATGTACGCCCCGTTCCCGACGTTGACCGCCGCCGGCCAGGCCGAGCAGTTCGTCGCGGAACGGATCGCGGAGGGCTCCGACCATCTGAAGGTCTTCTCCGGCGTCGGGGGTCTGTGGCCGTCGCTGGACTCCGGGACCATCAAGGCACTGGTCACCGCCGCGCACGCCCGCGGCCTGGTGGTGGTCGCTCACGTGAGCTCGACGGCCGGTGTCGAGGAGGTCGTGTCCGCCGGTGTCGACGTGGTGGCCCACGTCCCGGCGGACGCGAAGCTGGACCAGGCCCTGGTCGAACGCATGGCGGAGGCCGGGATCGCGGTCGGTCCGACGCTGGCCACCGTCGAGAACACCCTCGGTGAGCCGGGTGGCGCGGCGGTGGCGGGGGACCCGCGGCTGGCTGAGGCGCTCGGGGACGGCTGGGCACGCCGGTTG
Source organism: Nonomuraea roseoviolacea subsp. carminata (assembly GCF_024172185.1). Classification (GTDB taxonomy): domain Bacteria; phylum Actinomycetota; class Actinomycetes; order Streptosporangiales; family Streptosporangiaceae; genus Nonomuraea; species Nonomuraea roseoviolacea. The sequence goes on along the minus strand of NZ_JAMZEC010000001.1, from coordinate 3,643,516 downwards.
GCCTCGACCTCGGGTGCCGCTGGATGGCGTGGCCGGGAGATGCCGCCGTACTCGAGGGCCGAGGACAACGTGCGGCGACTGGCCGACGCGGGGGTCACTCTGCTGGCGGGCACCGACGCCCCGAACCCGGGGACCGTGTTCGGGGCAAGCCTGCACCGGGAGCTGGAACTCCTTGTCCGCTGCGGCATCAGCCCGGCGCAGGCCCTGGCCACCGCCACCAGCGAACCGGCACGAGTGTTCGGCCTCGCCGATCGAGGACGTGTCGCGGCCGGGCGACGCGCGGACCTGGTCCTCGTGTCCGGCAACCCGTTGACGGACATCACCGCGACACGCGCGATCGAGCGGATATGGCGCGCGGGCACACCCTGCGATCGACGCGCCTTCGTCGCGAGCGCCGCCGAGGCCGAGCAGCTCGCCGCTTTCGACGCCCAGGTCGCCAGGGCCGTGGCGGCCGTGCGCGAGCGCTGGTCCGACCGCGAACGCTGGTCCGACTTCGGCGAGAGGACAGCGCCCTGAACGCGGGCCCCGTAGTTCAAGGATCGCCGGATGTGGCCGGCCGTACGTCGAAAAAGCGCGACAGTTCCGGTGATGCAGCGGGTGGGCCGCCGGGCGGAGAACACGGATGATGTCCGTCGGCGTGAACCGATCGCCATATTTGATCATCAAAGGGTCATGGGCCAGCTGACATGGTTTCCGCTGCCGTTCGGACTCGTCGTGGTCTTCGTCGACTTCTTCGCCGTCCGCGACGTGAACGGGCGCCTTCCCGGAGCCCCCGCCGAGGCGTGGAACGAGCATGCGGTGCTCCAGTCGATCGACGCCTTCATCCCCTTCGCCCAGGGGCGCATCGCCCTGCTCGGGGGCCTGTTCATCGCCGCCGCCCTGCTGTTCGGCCTCGTCGAGTTCGGACTGGGCCGCCGGCCCGCGGGTCTTGTGCTCGGGACGGGCTTCCTGAGCGCCGTCTATGTGGCCGCGATGCCCGTCGTCTACGTCCTGAACCCGGTCACCGGCTACGACGTGGAGTTTCCCGAACCGTCGGGCGCATACTCCACGGTTCCCTTCGACATGGACGCGCTGTCGCCGCCGTGGTACCTGCCGCTGCTCGGCTGCGTCCTCGCCGCCGCCGCGATCGCCCAGCTCATCACGGTGCGCGGTGTCGTGCGCCGGGGTGCGGCCCTTCCGCCTTCCCCCCGGAGGGCATGGCTTCTCCTGCTTCCGTCGGCGTTCCTGCCGGCCTTCGCCCTGGCGAACTTCGTGTCCGACCGGATCGCCCGCGCCACGGCCCCTCCCGGATCCTTCTGGGAGGCCGACAGCGCGCTGGAGCTCATGGTGCAGGTGTGCGCCTTCGCCGTCGTGCCGGCCGCCGGTCTGGTCCTGCTCGGGTTCCTCCTGCGCAGGCGCGGTCTTCGTCCGTGCTCCCTGCTGTTCGTCGGCGTTCTCACCGTTGTCTACCTGTTGATGCTGTTCCTCGTGGCTTGGACCAACCTGCGGATGTACGTGGACGAGCAGTCGGGCTTCTCCTGGAGCGTCCCCGGCTGGCGGGAGGAGGTCACCACCGGCATCCTCTGTGCCGCCGCCCTCGCCCAACTCGCCGCCCTCGCCCTGCTGGCCCGGCGCGGGCGCGACGTCCAGCCGGTCGTGAATATGGATGAGCGGTCAGCGTGAGCATCACCCACATGCCCGAGATGGAGACGACCTAGATGTGGAGGTGTCGTCCGAGAGCGCGGTGCTGGTACGTATCTCGCTCGCCGGCCGAGGAGCGGCCCGGCTTTCCGGTGCTGGTGCTGTCGCAGTACGTGGAGCGGCTCCACGCCCGCGAACTGCTCGCGGACGGAACCGGAGCGGTCGGCTACCTGCTGAAGGACAGGGTGTCCGACACCCAACAGTTCATCGACGCGGTCGCGTAGGTGGCCCGGGGCAGCACGGCGACGGACGCGCAGGTCGTCGCCAAACTGCTGGCCCGGGGGGAGGCGCGTGGCCGCGCGACCGAACTGAGCCCCCGCGAACGCGAGGTGGGCGAACTCCACCTGCCGGAGTCCGAGGACGACAATCGCCACGTCCTGGCCGTGCTCGTCTATCTCAACCGCTGAGCCGCGTTCCGCGAACACCGCTTGGTATTGTCAGCCGGGTTCTACGCCCCGCCCCGTTCTGCGGTCCTCGGCTGTTCCACGAGTCGCCGGGCCAGGTCGTGCAGGTGTTGCGGGCGCAGGATCCGGCCGCCGCTCCCGGGGAGCGGGACATGCAGGGGTTCGGTCCAGGCGGTGGGGATCGACGCCGGTCCGTACACGGCTCCGGCCAGGCCGCCCGTGACGGCGGCGACGGTGTCGGTGTCGCCGCCCAGGTCGATCGCGGCGCGGACGGCGTCCTCGTAACCGCGGGTGGTGCGCAGCGCCCATACGGCTGAGCCGAGGCAGGGCCAGACGGCGCCGTTGACCTCGGTGGCCTGGCCGGGGTGCCAGCCGGGGGCGAGGACGGTGGCGTAGCGTTCGCGATGGTCGGGGTGGACGGCGGTGAGGGTCCGGGGGAGTTCGTCCAAGGGGTTCGCGCCGTCGAGGGCGACGCGGACCAGGTCGTGGAAGATCGCGGAGCCTTCCCAGGCCGCCGGGTCGCCGTGGGTGAGGGCGGCGATGCGCCGGGCTGCGTCCATGGTGGCCTGCCGCCCGTCGCGGGCGAAGTACACCGCTGACGGGGTGGCGCGCATCAGGGCGCCGTTGCCAGCGGCGCGGTGGCTGCTCCGGTAGTGCGCGGCGGCGGCCTGGTCCCAGGGCAGACCGCGGCTCAGTACGTCCTCGGTCTGCAGTCCGATGTCCTTGGGCCGGTCGGCGGCCCACCGCTGGAAGCGGGCGAAGATGTCGGGCAGGTCCAGGCCGCCGCGCTCCAGCAGCGACTCGGCCACATGGACGGCCATCTGCGTGTCGTCGGTGGCCTCTCCGGCGTCCCAGCCGCCGCCTCCGTGCATCTCGCCGCCGGCGCCCGGCGCCGGATGGCGGGCGGAGAACGCGCCCGCCGGGCCGAACTCGAAGGGAGCGCCCAGCGCGTCACCCACGGCCGAGCCGACGACGGCGCCGACGGCGCGTTGCACAAGATTCACACGTGCAGGCTACTCAGCCGTGCGCCGCCGGTCGTCGGGGCCGGCCCTGTCAGCCGGCGTAGCCGCGGTACGTGGCCAGGATGTTGAGCCGGTGCAGGTCGCGGCAGAGGGCGCGCATGCCCTGCTGCGCGGGCCCCTGCGGCAGGGAGTACCCGGCGAGGGCCGCCGACAGGCTGGGGTCGAGGTGCTCCGCCCATGGGTCGGTGCACGCGGCGAAGGTCTCCTCCAGGCTGTGCCCCGCCTTCACGCTCGTCAGCACCTCCTCGCGCAGCCGTTCGAGGTAGCCGATGAGCCAGTCCACGGCCGCCGGTCCGTCGCCCATCGGGCCGTGGCCCGAGACGACGGTCTCCAGCTCGGGCAGCGCCTCCCGCATCCGGCGCAAGGAGCCCAGGTATGGGTCGGGGCCGGCCTGGAGCAGCATGGGGGCTATGCCGGCGTGGCAGACGAAGTTGCCGGTCCAGGCGGTGCGGGCGTCGGGGACGTAGACGACGGTGTCGCCCGGGCCGTTGCCCGGGCCGAAGTGGTGGAGCTGGACGATTCGTCCGCCCAGGTCGATCTCGGCGTAGGCGTCGAACGTCAGGTCCGGTTCGCGCCAGTGGGTGATCGCGTCCAGCAGCGCGTCGTCGCCGTACATGTTGGCCGACCGGCTGCGCTTCTCGTAGGCCAGGTCGGTCATGTTCGCCTTGTTGGCCCTGGACGAGACGATCACGACCTCGTCGGGGAACGCCGCGTTGCCGAAGGTGTGATCGCCGTGGTATGTCGTGTTGACCAGGTAACGGAGCGGCCGGTCGGTGAGGTCGGCGGTGATCGCCTGGATCGTGGCGGACACGTCGGCGGTGATCCCGGCGTCGATCACCAGCGCGGCGTCCCGTCCCGCGACCACACCGTTGTTGTCCTTCGGCGGAAGGTTGGCCATGAGCGCCCACACGCCGTCCGCCAGCTCGTGCGGCACCAGTTCCAGACCCACCGGCGACAGGTTCGGCCCGCCGTAGCCTTCGGGGCGCTCGGCGATCTCGCGCTCGGGAATGTCTGACATGTTCATCGTGATTCCTTCTGTTGTGTTTCCGTGGGGACTCTTCGGAGCGGGCTGATCAGACGGCCGCGTGCGCCGGCCGCGCGTCCTGAGCGGCGGCCGCCTCGCGGCGAGAGGCCGTCCAGAGGCGGTGGACGAGGATCGGGCCGATGACCCAGTAGCCGAGCGAGGTGACGATGCCGGGGAAGCCGAGGTCACCCGAGACGAGGTCGTAGATCGGGTGGCCGATCGCGTTGCCCATCGCCCCCATGATCGCGAAGAACCAGGCGATGAGCAGCGGCACCCGCCACCCCCGGTAGATCGCGAGCGCGCCCATGGCGAAGGCCGCGTAGGAGATCATGTTGATCCAGACGAACATGGGGAGCGACATGGCCTGCGCGCCGAAGACCTCGGTCGGCCAGCGCCGGTTGAAGCCGTTCATGAACTCCTCCCCGAAGTGCAGGAACTGCCAGGCGAGGCCGACGAGGTAGATCGGCAGCACGCGTGAGGCGTCGGGCAGGCGGCGGTTGGTGGTGGCGAGGTGACAGCCGTAGGCGATCACCATGGCCGGGATGAAGGTCAGCCACAGCGCCAGCCCGGGCGACAGATAGGCGAACAACGCGATCAGGGCGGCGGCGACGACGCCGGCGGCGACAGCGGATCGATGACGGGTCATCAGTGGCTCCTCATGAGGTGGGTGGTGACGGTGTTGAGCTCGATCGGCGTGTCCTCGCCGACCACGACGGTGCCGCCGACGCCGGCCGGCCGGCGGCCGTAGGCGCAGTTGGGCGTCAGGGCGAAGGTCATGCCCGGACGGAGCGGCAGGTCCGAGCCGATGGTGGGCTGCTCGGCGAGCAGCCCGTAACGCGCGGTCTCGGGCAGCGCGCCGAGTCCGGCGCCGGCCCCGCACACCGCTGCGCAGGGGTTGAGCGCGTACGCGAGGGGGTGCGCGTGCCAGGCGCCCGTTTCGTGAAGTGGCCGTCGCATCGCGGTCACGACCTCGCCGAACGTACGGCCGGGCCGCAGGGCCGCCAGCCCGGCCTCGTAGGAGGCGCGGGCCGCCTCGGCCGCCGACTCCAGCTCGGGATGGATGTCGCCGACCGCGATGGCCACCCGTTGCCGGCTCTCGCGCATGCCGTACGAGCAGCGGATCTCGGCCAGGACCAGGTCGCCCTCCTCGATCACCCGCGGCGCCTGCGGCCGGTACGACCAGGCGGGCGGCCCGCAGGCGACGAACTCCTTGCCCGAGGCGATCGACATGCCCGGCGCCACGGCGCCCTGCCGCAGGCACTCGGCCATGCCGGCCGCGTACACCGACGCCTCCGTGACGCCGGGCCGTACCGCCCGGAGCATGGCCTGTGCCGTCGCCTCGCCGATGGCGGCCGCCCGGCCGACGACGGCGAGCTGCTCGGCGGACTGGACCAGCGTGCGCGCCACGAAGCCCGCCTCCACCGGCTTGCAGGTCAGCCTGGGCAGTTGCCGGAGCACCGAGGACCACAGCGTGTACGGCATGAGCGGACCGGCGTGGAACGGCGGGCACGGCTCCAGGCCCAGCACGCCGATCGCCGCGTTCCCGAGCCGGTGCGCGCGCAGCACCTCCACCACGCCGTGCGCGTGCCGGGCGACGAGCATGTTCTCCGGCCTGATCCAGGCCGCGGCGCCGCCCGCGCTCGCGTCGAGGTGGTCGCAGATGTGGGCGGGCGAGCGGACCAGGGCGATCGGCTCGTCTCCGCGGGGGAAGACGACGATCGCGCCGGGGCGGTCGTTGGTGAAGTACACGTCCGGCGCCCACTCCGCCGGCCCGCCGTCCTCGTGCCCGCCGTGGACGACGAGCGCGTCGACGGCCTCGGCGTCCATGAGCCGCCTGGCGAGGTCCCAGCGCCGATCCCGTTCCGCGAGGGAGTAGGTCGGAAGATCCATGCCGACGACGCTAGGACGATGCCGGCCGGGCGGAATCTGTCAGATGACCGGTCACCGCAAAGCGGACATAGGTAATGAAGTCCATAAAATCATCCCGTGCTGTACGGGCGTGGGACCGAAACCGGGCGAATAGACCGTCTATTGGCTGAGGCCAGGGAGGGCCGAAGCGGCGTCCTGGTGCTCCGCGGCGCGGCGGGAATCGGCAAGTCGGCGCTGCTCGACCACGCGGCGCGGACGGCCGCCGCCGAGCGGATGCGGACGCTGCGCGGGGTGGGCATCGAGAGCGAGACCGAGCTGGTGTTCGCCGCGCTCCACCTGTTGCTGCGCCCCGGGCTCGGCCACCTCGACCGGCTCCCGGCCCCGCAGGCGGACGCCCTGAGGGGAGCCTTCGGGCTCGGACCGGCCCCGTCGACCGCGGCCGACCGCTTCCTGGTCGGTCTCGGCGCCCTGACCCTGCTGTCCGAGCTCGCCGGCGACGGACCCCTGCTGTGCCTGGTCGACGACGCCCAATGGCTGGACCGCTCCTCGGCCGACGCCCTGCTGTTCGCCGCGCGGCGCCTGGAGGCGGAGGGGGTGGCGCTGATCCTGGCGGTACGGGACGGCAGCCACGGGTTCCGGCCGGCCGGTCTTCCCGAGATCCGGCTCTGCGGCCTCGCCCCGGAGGCCGCGGCGACCCTGCTGCACGATGCCGGTGGCGCGCTGGCGCCGCACGTCAGGGACCGCATCCTGGCCGAGAGCGAGGGTAACCCGCTGGCGCTCATCGAGCTGCCCGCGGCGCTCACCCTGGAACAGCGGGCCGGTCACGTCACCCCGCTGGCCTACCATCTGGGTCCGCTCCCGCTCACCGGCCGGGTGCAGGAGGCCTTCCAGGCCCAGATCCAGGCCCTCCCCGAACCCACCAGAACCCTGCTGCTGGTGGCGGCCGCGGAGAGCACCGGCGACCTGGCCGTCATCCTGGCCGCCGCGCGGCGGCTGGGTGTCGGCGCGGACGCCGTCGAACCGGCGGAGCGGATCGGGCTCGTCCGCGTCGACGGGGAGCTCGCCTTCCGCCACCCGCTGATCAGGGCGGCCGCCTACCAGGGAGCGCCGTTCACCCGGCGCCTGGCCGCGCATCAGGCGCTGGCCGGCGCTCTGGAGGGCGCCTCCGACGGCAGCCGGCACGCCGACGCCCGGGCCTGGCACCTCGCCGCCGCCTGCACCGAGCCCGACGAGACGGTCGCCGCCGAGCTGGAGCAGGCGGCGGAACGCGCCCGCCGCAGAAGCGGCCACGCCGCCACGAGCGCGGCCTACCAGCGCGCGGCGCAGCTCACTCCGGACCCGCGCGACCAGGTGCGCCGGCTGATCAGCTCCGCCGAGGCCGCGATGGACGCCGGTCAGCTCCTGCAGTCCCGGGCGCTGGCCGACCGCGCGGCCCTGCTCACCGACGATCCGCGCGAGCACGCCAGGATGGCGGGGGTACGCGCGGCCATCGAGTTCGAGCAGGGCTCACCCCGGGTCGCGCACGGCATCCTCATGACCGCCGCCGCGCCGGTCGCGGCCGTGGACCCGACCATGGCCGCGTCCATGCTGCTCGAAGCCGTGCGCGACTCCTGGTTCGCCGGCGCGCCCGACCTGGCCCGGCAGGCCGTCGACCGCCTGCACGCTCTGGCTCTGCCGGCCGAGCACCCGCTCCAACCGGTCATCTCCGCGATGACCGGGCTGGCCGCCCTGCTGGCGGGCGACCCCGTTCGCGGGTTGCCGTCCATCCACGCGGCGCTCGCCGACGCCAGACGGGCCCAGCCCACCGGGCCCGGAGAGCGGCTCATCATCGCGTCGATGGCCTTCATGGTGGGCGACGACGAGACGTCCGTGGAACTGTCCGCCCGTCTGGCCGACGACTGCCGAGCCCAGGCGATGATCGGCTGGCTGCCGCACGCGCTGCAGAACCTCGCCAGCAGCCAGCTCTACCTCGGCCGGTTCCAGGAGGCCAAGGCGTCGGCCACCGAAGCCGTGCGCATCGCCGACGACACCGGCCAGCACCATCGGGTCGATCACCTGCAGGGCGTGCTCGCCTGGATCGCGGCGGTCAGCGGCGACGGCCGGACCTGCGAACAGCTCACCACCGCCGTCCGCGACCACGCCACCGACCACGGCAACGTGTCGAGCCTGTCGTGGGCGGTGTGGGCGCAGGGCCTGCTCGACCTCGGGCAAGGCAGGGCGCGGGCGGCTCTCGACCACCTGGAGGCCGGCCTCACCGGCGCCGTCCGCCACCAGCTCTCGACCACCCTGCTCGTACCGGACCTGGTGGAGGCGGCGGTCCGGTGCGAGCAGCCGGAACGGGCCGGCGCGCCGCTCGTCAGGTTCGACGAGTGGGCCACCGCCACCAGGCAGCCGTGGGCGCGCGCGGTCGCCCTGCGCTGCAAGGCGCTGCTCGCCGCCCGCGACGAGGAGGCGGAGGCCCACTACACCGCCGCCATCAGCCTGCACCAGAACGGAGGACGGCCGTTCGAGGAGGCCCGCACCAGGCTCCTGTTCGGCGAATGGCTGCGCAGAAGCCGGCGCAAGGCCGACGCCAGGGTCCATCTCAGGCAGGCGCTGCAGACCTTCGAGCGCGCGGGCGCGGAGCCCTGGGCCGTCCGCGCCCGTTCCGAGCTGCGTGCCACCGGGGAGGTGGCCGCCGCCGTCCGGACGACGGGCGTGGCGAGCCTGCTGACTTCGCAGGAACTGCAGATCGTCCGGCTGGCCGCGCAGGGCGCCACGAACCGCGACATCGCCGCCCGGCTCTTCCTGAGCCCGCGCACCGTGGGCTACCACCTCCACAAGGTGTTCCCGAAGCTCGGCGTCGCCTCCAGGACCGAACTCGGCAGGCTGGACCTCGGCGACTGAGCCGAGCCGAGAGACGACGGAGGGCCCGGATCGCGGTGATCCGGGCCCTCCGTCTCGTTCGGTGCGGCGGGTCAGCCGGTGACCGGGATGTGGGTCTTCACGGGCGTCGGGGTGGGCGCGGGCTGGGGCTCGTCCTGCGTCACTGTGACGGTGTCGTCCCACTCGATCCAGTCGTGAGTGACCGTCCCGTGGTCGCTCTCACCGGGGTGGGTGCGGGTCGGCGTGCTGCTGGGCGTCGGCGTCGAGGTGGGCGTCGCCGTGGGCGTGGACGTCGGGGGCTGGGTGACCGTGGGCGTGGACGTCGGAGTCTGGGAGGGGGTGACCGTCGGCGTGGGCGTCTGCGTGGGCGTCACGGTCGGCGTGGGCGTCTGGGTCGGCGTCTGGGTGGGGGTGGGAGTGGGCTCGCACTCGACCCAGAACACCTTCTGCTTGGGCGCGCCCTTCTTGCCGGCGAAGTCCCAGAACAGCTTGTAGTGACCGTTGGGCAGGGTCAGGTCGACGGAACGGCCATGCCCGTCCTTGTCCAGCACGAGGGCGCCGCTCTTCACCGTGGTCCCGTCGCCCGTGGGCGGCCAGGACCTGATCTCCCAGCTCACGCGCTCGGCCGCGTCGAAGTTGAACCCGACCAGGTAGAACACGCAGACGTGCGGCTCGTCGCGCTGGTCGTCCTCCGGCGTCGTCCACTTGTGGACCTTGACGTCGCCGTTGTCGCCGGGCGGCTTGCTCTGGACCGCTCCAGCCGAGGCCGTACTGGAGACGGCGAGCACCGCGAGCGCTGCGACGGCGAGCATGAGCGCCGCTGCGATCCAGCGACGCATGGTGGAGAGCCTGGGGGGTGTCACGGCAGCACCTCTGGAGGTATGAGAGAGCTAGAGCCTCAAGGGACTCATCTGTGTAAAAATGTCACACCCGCTGGCGTGTGGTCTTCAAACGTTCCAAACCGTTATCTACCAGGCCGGATGGTTACGCCTTCGTGTCGTATGTGTCATAGGACCTCAGGAGCCGATCGTGCCGCTTGATGCCCCCCGTCAACTCGTCGGCGCCGCGCTCGTCGCCATGAGCCTCGCCGCCTCGATCCCCGCCGCCGCTGCCGCGTCGCCCGCCACCCCGGCCGCCGCCGGCTCGGTCACGGCGACCGCGCTTCCCGCGGCCACCACGTTCACGCAGGTGAACGGCCTCCCGCAGGACACCGACACGTACGGCAAGCTGAGCGGCCTGGTCGTCCACCCCGCACGCACGGTGGCCGTCTACGCCCAGCCCGGCGGCACGCCCGCGGCCACCCTCCCGGCGAAGCAGCTCGGCAGCCAGACCTGGGTGCCGGTGGTGGAGGCGCGCAAGGGCTGGTACCGCGTGCTCCTGCCCAGCAAGCCCAACCACGTGACCGGCTGGATCAGCGCCAAGGGCCTGAAGAAGGCGCGCAGCCGTCACCGCGCCATCGTGAAGCTGGGCACCAAGCAGTTGATCGTGATGAACGCGAGCAAGAAGCTCGGCACCTGGACGGTGGCGGTCGGCGGCCCTGAGACGCCCACCCCGGTGGGCAGGACCTTCCTGCTGGCCCTGATGTCGCCGAAGAAGAAGACCTACAGCCCGCTGATCCTGCCGCTCGGCACCCACTCGCAGACGCTGGACACCTTCGGCGGCGGCCCCGGCACGGTCGCCTTCCACGGCTGGCCGGACCGGAAGGTCTTCGGCAAGGCGGTCACGCACGGCTGCGTCAGGGTGCCCGCCGGCGCGCTCAAGGTGCTGGCCCGACTGCCGCTGGGGACTCCGGTGCTGATCGCTCCCTGAGGGGGGCGTGATGGTCGCCGGATCACCGTCGCAGGAGCTTTTCGAGTGCCGCCTGGACGGCCTCGGCGGCGGGGGACAGCCATCGTGAGCGGCGGCGGACGAGCCACAGGCGTTGCGGGGCGACGGCCGGCGGCCGGAGGGCGACGAGCCGGCCTTCGGCCAGTTCGCCGGCGACCGTGACGGCCGGGAGCAGGGCGAGTCCGAGTCCGGCTTCGACGCAGCGCTTCACGGTCTCGATGCTGCCGAACCGGGACGGTGCGGCCTGCTGGGCGACGGCGGCGACCATGCCGGCGAGCTCGTCGCTGTAGCCGCAGCCCTCCTCCAGCAGCAGGACCCCGGCCGCCGCCAGGTCGGCCGGGGTGAGAGCCCGATCGCGCGGCAGATCGGCGGCTGCGGTGCCGACGAGGACCAGCTCCTGCTCTCCGAGGCCCGTGACGTCGGCGTCGGGCGGATCGGCCGACGGCTCCAGGACGAGGGCGAGGTCGGCGCTGTGGTCGGCGAGCGCGGCCAGGGCCGCCCGGGTGGTGGCCGGGAACAGCGACACCCGCACGTCCGGGAACCGCCTTCTCAGCTCCGGCAGGACCGGGGCAAGCTGGTAGGCGCACACGGAGTCCGGCGCGCACAGGCGTACGGGGCCGGCGAGGCGGTCGGCCTCGGCGGTCAGTTCGGCCAGCATGCGTTCCTCAAGGTCGAGGAGCTGCCGGGCGCGCTCGGCCAGGAGCGACCCGGCAGGGGTCGGGACGACGCCGCCGGTACGCCGCTCCAGCAGCCGCGCGCCGGTCAGCCGTTCGAGCGCCTGCACGTGGGCGGTGATCGTCGACTGGACGAACCCCTGCTCCGCCGCCGCCGAGGTCATCCCTCCCGTGCGCACGACGGCGAGGAAGCTACGGAGAAGACGGGTGTCCATCGGGGATCACGATCCAACCATCGGAAGTCATCGTTGGACTCGATTCTAGTGCGGCGGGCAGACTGGGCGACATGACGAACCACCCGCGCGGCCTCGCCTCCGGCACCGCACACGACGATCACACCGAACGATCCGGCGTCCTGCGCTACAGCGCCTTCGACGTGGACGGCCAGGGCGGCAACCCGGCCGGGGTGGTGCTCGACGCGCGCCACCTGGACGACGCGCGGATGCAGGAGATCGCCGCCGAGGTCGGCTTCTCCGAGACCGCGTTCCTCGTCGAGGAGGGGACCGCCGGCGAGGGGCCGGTCGGCGGCGATCGGCGCTTCAGGATCCGTTACTTCAGCCCCCTGGACGAGGTGGCCTTCTGCGGGCACGCCACCATCGCGACCGCGGTCGCACTGGCCGAGCGGGACGGCGTGGGGAACCTGCTCCTCGGCACGTCCGCCGGTGAGGTGGCCGTCGAGACCCGCCACGAGGACGGCCGGGTCGTCGCCACCCTGACCAGCGTCACGCCGGTGGTCCGCGCGGCGGACGAGGACGACCTCGCCGAGGCGCTGCGGGCCCTGCGGTGGGAGGCGGCCGAGCTCGACCCCGCCCTGCCGCCGCGCGTCGCCAACGCCGGCAACGACCATCTCGTCCTGGCCGCCGCCACCCGGGAGAGGCTCGCGGACCTGGACTACGACCAGAAGGCGCTGGGCGAGCTCATGGCGCGGCGCGGCTGGACGACCGTCCATCTGGTGTGGCGGGAGACGCCCACCGTGTTCCACGCGCGGGACCCGTTCCCGCCGGGAGGGGTGTACGAGGACCCCGCCACGGGTGCGGCGGCCGCCGCCTTCGGCGCGTACCTGCGGGCGCTCGGCCTGGTCGAGCCGCCGGTGCGGGTCACGGTCCGCCAGGGGGAGGACATGGGCCGTCCGAGCCGGCTGCTGGTCGACCTGGCGGCGGGGGCGACGACCGGTGTCAGGGTGAGCGGCACGGCGGTCCTCATCGACCCCGCCGACCTCGTCTCGTGACCCTGGGAGTCATCGCGTGACCCGACCAGGCAAGGTCCTCTACGTCATCGTCTGCGCCGCCGGCCCCGCCCCGGCCGCCGGCCGCCTCGTCACCCTCGCCCAGGACGCCGGCTGGACCGTGCAGATCATCGCCACCCCCTCGGCCCTCGACTTCATCGACGTCCCCGAACTGGAGAAACAGACCGGCCGCCCCGTCCGTAGCCAGTACCGCAAGCCCCACGAGCCCAAGTCGCCCCGCGCCGACGCCATCATCGTCGCTCCGGCGACCTACAACACCATCAACAAGTTCGCCCAGGGCATCGCCGACACCTACGCCCTCGGCCTGCTCTCCGAGGCGCCCGGGCTCGGCATCCCCGTCGTCGTCCTGCCCTTCGTCAACACCGCTCTGGCGTCGCGTGCGCCGTTCCGGCACAGCGTCGCGGCGCTTCGAGCCGAAGGCGTACGCGTCCTGCTCGGCCCCGGCGAGTTCGAGCCGCACCCGCCGAGTTCGGGGGCCGAACACTTCGACGACTACCCGTGGTCGCTGGCCTTGGCAAGCTTGCCGGATTGATCCCTGCTTCCCCTCATCTCAGCTGCTCCCGGCCCCTGAACAAAGGGCCTCGCTCCGCTCGGACGTCTTACGACCACGCAGGCCGCCCAGTGGGCCGGGACCGGCTCCTTCAGATCACGGGCTGTCGGGGTCGTGGATGGGCGAGATGGGAAGCACCACGCCTTGCTGCCCCCGTTGGTGAACGGTATCCACTTGTTCCATTGTCTCGGCCTGTCGCGATCTCGATAGGAACATCCTCCAGACGCATCTCATCATCATGGGAGGATGCAGGCTGGTGAGCAAACGCCTGCGATGGTAGAGGCCGAGGGAGATGGCCTTTCGACAATGGTGCGGCTGAGAAGAATTCAGCTGCGGCGATCGCTCCGGGTTATACGTTCGGTCCTGACGAGAGGGATTCGACGAACTCCTCGGCTTCCGGCCGGCTCATGTCCTCGGTGCTGCGTACAAGGAAGACAGCCTCTTTCCGCCTGCCATCCTCCACCAGCTTGCGGACCCTGGTGGGCAGGTCATCTTCCTCGATCGTCGGGAGGCCCGGCAGGACTCCGCCGTCGCGCAGAACCCGCGCGACCTCGACTGCGGTCCGCTGGGATACCTGGGATTCCTGGCGGATCAGCTCGACGGCGTCACGGAACCTGTTCGCCTCGATGAGATCGTGGGCTCGAACCTGGACGTCGACGGGAGTCAAATGGTCGAGGCCGACAGAGATGCGCGCCACCTTGCGCCGTCCGACCCACCTGCTGGCCCCGATGACGAGGATGGCCAGCAGGAGGACGAGGAGAATCAATTCCACCGTGGTCAATCCGAACATGCGGTGATCGTAGTGCGCGGCACCGACAATAGTTCCATTATCCGTGGTTGCGCACATGCCGGTGACCCTCAGAACAAGTCCGTATTCCATCAGGATTTGAGGTGACCGGTCACATTATCAGGAGGACGCGGAAAGCAATTCGCCCGGACATCGTCGTGTCCGTCATGATCCGCCACAATGACGCTGTGCGTCTCTTGTTGCGGTCGATCGTGGCGGGGTCCGTAGTGGCGGCCTTGCTGCTGCTTCTCCTCCACTGGCCGACCTCCGGCTCCTCGTCCGAGCTCAAGCTGATGATGGCGTTCGCGGTGGCGCCCATCCCGCTCAGCACGGTGGCGGCTCTGCTGGCGCGGTTGCCGCACTGGCCGGTTGTCGGGCTCATGGCCCTGCTTTGGGCGCTGATCTCGACCCTACTTGTGGAAGAGGTGCCCGAAAAGGCGGCGTAGAGGTCCAGTTCTGTCCACAGGCTGTGGACAGAACTGGCGCCAGGCTGCATGAGTGCCCGTGAATCCCCGCCTGACCTGGTCGGACTCCACGCGGAACGCGAGGCGACAGGTCGCGTCGGCGGGTAGGCGCACAGCCGTGGCCCGCCATCCGTGATCACCTCGAAACGTTGCGTAACGCCTTCATAACGTCCCATCTACACGTGTTGCTTCTCGCGGAAGCCGGACCGAATACTGCGTCAACACGAGTAGATGGGACTTGCGTAGTGGTCACACGCCGCGATGTGGCGCGGCTGGCCGGCACCTCAGAGGCCGTCGTCAGCTACGTGCTCAACAACGGGCCGAGGAACGTCGCCCCGCACACCCGCGAACGGGTGCTGCGCGCGATCGACGAGCTCGGCTACCGGCCGAACGCCGTCGCGCGCTCGCTGCGCACCAGCCGCACGCACACGATCGGGCTCGTCGTCCCCGACAACGCCAACCCCTTCTTCGCCGAGCTGGCCCGTGAGATCGAGGACGTCGCGTTCAAGCACGGGCTGACGGTGCTGCTCGGCAACGCGATGGACGACGACGATCGCGAGGCCGCCTACGTGCGGACCCTGATCGACCGCCAGGTGGACGGGCTGATCCTGATTCCCGCCCACGGCCCGCGCGCCTGGCGGTCCCAGCTGGCCGCCTCCGGGGTGCCGTGCATCGTGCTCGACCGTGAGCTCGACGACACCCCGGCCAGCCACCTGCTGCTCGACAACGAGGGCGGCGCGTACGAGGCGACCACCCACCTGCTGGAGCACGGGCATCGGCGCATCGGCTGCGTGGCGGGGCCGAAGGACATCCACCCGACCGTCGACCGTGTCGCCGGCTGGTCGCGGGCGCTGACCGAGGCCGGTCTCGACCCGGCCGCGATGCCGCCGGCCCACGGCCCGTACGGACGACGGCAGGGCTACCTCAGCGGCCGGCGGCTCCTGTCGCGGGAGGACCGGCCCACCGCGCTCTTCGTGACCAGCGACGAGCAGGCGATCGGTGTCATGCGCGCCGCGGCCGAGCTGGGGCTGAGCGTTCCCGGCGACGTCGCGCTGTGCTCGATCGACGGCATCGCCGCCTCCTCCTACACCGTGCCCGCGCTCACCACCATGCGTCAGCCGATCGAGGAGCTGGGCAGGCGCGCGGTGGAGCTGCTGGCGGCGCAGATCGGTGACTCGCCGGCCGGCGAGCGGGTGGTCCTGTCGGCCACGCTGATCAGGCGCGGCTCCTGCGGCTGCCCCGACCCCGCGGGCGGGCTGGACGATGCCTGAGATCGAGATGTCCCCTGAGCTCGCGCTTGAGAACCCGGTGCCTGGGACGATCCGTGAGCGCGCGACGTCTGGGACGGCGCGGGGGCTGGAGCTGGTCGTCGTCGGCAGCCTCAACATGGATCTGACGGTCCCCGTGACGCGCCTGCCGGGCAGGGGCGAGACGGTGGCGGGCGCCGCCGTGGTGCGGGCCGCCGGGGGCAAGGGCGCCAACCAGGCGGTGGCCGCCGCCCGGCTGGGCGCGCGCGTGCGTCTCGTCGGCCAGGTCGGCGACGACGCGCTGGGCCGCGAGCTGCTCGCCGCCGTGGCGGGTGAGGGTGTGGACGTCTCGGGGGTACGGCAGGTGCCCGCCGCCACGGGCATGGCGATGATCGTCGTCGAGGACGGCGGCGAGAACATGATCACTGTCGCCCCCGGCGCCAACAGCCTGTTCCACCTCACCGGCCAAGACTTCAGCGCCACAGCTCCCGGTATCGGCCTGGGCCTCGCCACCGCCGACGCGCTGCTCCTCCAACTGGAGATCCCGGTCGCCACCTGTCTCGCCGCCGCGCGCCAGGCCCAGGCCCACGGCGTGCCGGTGATCCTCAACGCCGCCCCGTACACGGAAGCCCTGCACGACCTGCTCCCCCTGGTCGACCTGCTGATCGTCAACGAGAGCGAAGCGGACGCCCTGTGCGGCGGCGGCGCCGACCCCGCCGCGCTGACCGCGCTCGGCCCGCGCGCCGCCGTGGTGACGCTGGGCGGGCGCGGCGCGCGGGGCCGGGACGCGTGGGGTGGTTTCGAGGTGCCGTCGTTCCAGGTGCCCGTGGTCGACGCGGTCGGTGCGGGTGACACGTTCTGCGCGCAGCTCGCGCTCGCCCACGCGGCCGGCCTGCCGCTCGCCGAGGCGGTACGGCGGGCCTGCGCGGCCGGCGCGCTGGCGACGACCGCCCACGGCGCCCAGACCGCCATGCCGACCGGCAACCAGGTGGAGAGGCTGCTCGCCCGTGCGTCATGACGGCCTCTGGCATCCGCGCCTGTTGCAGATCCTGTCCGCGGCGGGACACACCGACCTCATCGTGGTGGCCGACCCCGGCCTGCCCGTTCCGCCCGGCGTCGAGACGGTGGACCTCGTCTGGCGCCGGGGCGAACCCGCCTTCCTCCCCGTACTGGAAGCGGTGCTCGGCGAGCTCGTCGTCGAGACCGCCTACGTCGCCGAGGAGTCGCCGCCCGGCTTCCTCGACGACGTGCTCACCCATCACCGAATCCCTCACACCCGGCTCAAGGAGCTCACCGGCCGGGCCCGCGCGGTCGTGCGAACCGGTGAGGCGACGCCGTACGCGAACGTCGTCCTCCAAGCGGGCGTTCCCTTCTGAAGGAGACACCGAATGAACAAGAAGATCGTCGCCGTGGCCGGTCTGGCCCTCGCGCTGACCGCCTGCGGCAAGGAGGGCGGCACCACCGCCGAGCCGGCCGCCGCCCCCAAGCCGGGTGAGAAGCCAGGCGTCTGCCTGGTGATGAAGTCGCTGGCCAACGAGTTCTTTCAGCAGATGCAGAAGGGCGCGGAGGAGCACGCGGCCAAGCGCGGCGACCTCACGCTCAGCGTCGTCGGCATCCAGAACGAGACCGACATCGACAACCAGGTCGCCGCGGTCGAGAAGTGCGTGACGCAGCAGGCCAAGGCGATCGTGATCGCCCCCGCCGACTCGCGGGCGCTGGTGGCGCCGCTCAAGCGGGCCGTCGACGCGGGCGTGAAGGTGGTCAACATCGACGTCCAGCTCGAAGAAGGCGCGATGAAGGCCGCCGGCATCGGCGACAAGGTGCCCTTCGTCGGCCCCGACAACCGCGAGGGCGCCAAGCAGTCCGGCATGGAGCTGGTCAAGGCCGTCGGCAAGGACGCCGAGGTGGTCATCCTGGAGGGCAACCCGGGCGCCGCCAACGCCGCCCAGCGCAAGGCCGGCTTCGAGGACGCGATCAAGGAGGGCGGGCTCAAGCTCGTCGACTCCAAGACGGCGCACTGGGAGACCAACGAGGCGCACACCGTCTTCAGCAACATGCTCACCGCCCACCCGAACATCAAGGGCGTGCTCGCCGGCAACGACAACATGGCGCTCGGCGCGCTGAAGGCGATCGACGAGCAGGGCAAGAAGGGCCAGATCAAGGTCGCCTCGTTCGACAACATCCCGGCCATCGCGCAGTACGTCAAGGACGGCAGCGTCGTGGCCACCCTCGACCAGTACGGCGCGCAGCAGGCCGCCAACGGCATCGACTACGCCATGAAGATGGTCGGCGGCGAGAACTTCAGCGGCTGGCAGAAGACCGAGATCAAGCTCATCACCAAGGACAACCTCGGATGATGACGGTCACCGGCCTCGTCAAGCGCTTCCCCGGTGTGGTGGCGCTCGACGGGGTCGATCTCGACATCCGCGCGGGCGAGATCCACGCCCTGGTGGGGGAGAACGGCGCGGGCAAGTCCACGCTGGTCAAGGCCCTGGCGGGGATCCACGCGCCGGACGCGGGCACGATGACGTTCGACGGCGTGCCGTACACCCCGGCCGGCGCGGCCGACGGTCTGGCCGCCGGGATCTCGGTGGTCCACCAGGAGCTGGCGCTGCTGCCGTACCTCACGGTGGCGGAGAACCTGTTCCTGCGCGGGCTGCCGCGCACGGCGGGGGTCGTCGACCGGAAGCGGCTGCGCGCGGACGCCGCGCGGCTGCTGGCCGAGGTCGGTCTGGACGTCGCGCCGGACACGCCGGTCGAGCGGCTCGGCATCGCGCAGATGCAGCTCGTGGAGATCGCCAAGGCGATCTCCACCGACTGCAAGCTGCTCATCATGGACGAGCCGACCGCCACGCTCACCTCGCGTGAGGCGGGGCGCCTGTTCGGCATCCTGCGCGGGCTGCGTGAGCGCGGCGTCGCGATCGTGTACATCTCGCATCACCTTCAGGAGGTGCTGGAGCTGGCCGACCGGGTCACCGTGCTGCGCAACGGGCGCAGCATCGAGACCCGGGAGATGGCCGGTGTGACCGCGCCCGACCTGGTCAGGCTGATGGTGGGGCGGGACCTGGCGCAGGAGTACCCGGTCAAGCCGCCGACCGCGCCGGGCGAGGTGGCGATCGCGGTGCGCGAGCTCAAGGTCGCGGGCTTCGAGGGGCCGCTGTCCTTCTCGGTGCGGCGGGGCGAGGTCGTGGGGCTGGCCGGGCTGGTCGGCTCGGGCCGTACGGAGGCGATGCGCGCGATCTTCGGCGCCGACCCCGCCTTGTCCGGAAATATCGAGCTTTACGGCGAGAAGGTGCACATCCGGCACCCCAAGGACGCGGTGCGGCACGGCATCAGCCTGCTGACCGAGGACCGCAAGTCGCAGGGCCTGGTCCTCGACCTGCCGATCAGCGCCAACGTCACCCTCGCCAAGCTGCGCGGGTTCCTGCTGCGCTTCGGCCAGGAACGTTCCCTCTCCGAGGACCTCGGGCGGCGCCTGCACCTGCGCTCGGCGGGCGTCGGCCAGCACGTGCGCACCCTGTCGGGCGGCAACCAGCAGAAGGTCGTGCTGGCCAAGTGGCTCAACGCCGGATCCGACATCCTCATCGTGGACGAGCCCACCCGCGGCATCGACGTCGGCGCCAAGTACGAGATCCACGAACTGCTGCTCGGCCTGGCCGCCGAGGGCAAGGCCCTGATCGTCGTCTCCTCGGACCTGCCGGAGCTGATGGGCGTCTGCGACCGCATCCTGGTCTTCTCCCGCGGCCGGATCGCCGGCGAGGTCGCCAGGCCGGACTTCGACGCCGAGCACATCCTCACGCTCGCCTACTCGGGCTACCTCAAGAACGGTGAAACACAATGATCAAAAGGCTCGTGCTCGGCGAGGCCGGCATCGGCGTCGCCCTGGTTGTGCTCGCGGGCTTCTTCGTCATCGCGGCACCGAACTTCGCGACCGAGCAGAACCTGCGCAACATCATGACCCAGATCACCCTGAACACCGTGCTCGCCGTGGGCATGACGTTCGTGATCCTGGTCGGCGGCATCGACCTGTCGGTCGGCTCGGCGATGGCGCTGTGCGCGGTCGTGTCGGGCACGATGATGGCCGGCTCCCACTCCGCCGTGACGCTGCTCGGCGCGATCCTGGTGAGCGTGCTGGTCGGCGGCGTGGTCGGCTGGATCAACGGGTTCGTGTCGGAACAGTGGCGGGTGCCGTCGTTCATCGTCACCCTGGCCATGCTCAACGTCGCCCGCGGCGCGGCCGAGCGGTACACCGACGCGGCCACCATCTACAACCTGCCCGCCGCGCTCAACGACTTCGGCACCCTCACGCTGCTCGGCGTCCCCGCGGTGTTCTGGGTCGCGCTGCTGCTGGCGGGCATCGGCTGGTTCGTGCTGTCGCGCACGGTCTTCGGACGGCTGATCTACGCCACCGGCAACAACGAGGAAGCGGTCCGCCTGTCCGGCCACAAGACGTCCCGCATCAAGATCGCCGCGTTCATGATCGCCGGTCTGACCGTGGGCATCGCGGCCGTCCTGTACATGGCCCGGCTCAACATCGCCAGCCCGATCCTGGGTCAGGGCTACGAGCTCAACGCGATCGCCGCCGTGGTCATCGGCGGGGCGAGCCTGATGGGCGGGCGCGGCTCGATGGCCGGCACGTTCCTCGGGGCGTGCCTGCTCGGCGTGCTCACCAACGGGCTGCTGCTCATGGGCGTCTCCGACTTCGAGCGGCAGATCATCACCGGGCTGGTGATCCTGGTCGCCGTGGTGCTGGACGCGTACCGGCTGCGCCTGGCCCGCAAGCTGGCCGTCACCCAGCCGGCGAAGGAGCCCGTGCCGGCGACGGTCGCCTCCTGACCGCCGTCACGTCGTCACGCCGTCACGTCACGCCGTCGCGTCACGCCCTTCGTGGTGCACGAGGAGGAGGAACGTCCGGGCGTACGACATGCCCTCGGCCGGCCGGGGCCACGGCAGGCCGGCCAGCACCTCGGAGGCCGCCTCGTGGTGGATGCCGTCCACCCGGATCTCGGCGGTCTCGGAGTCCCCGTCGCTGCCGAAGAACGCCTTGACGCCGATCAGATGGTCCCGGTCGAACGAGCCCTCCAGCGCCGGGGCCAGATGCGGCGCGAGCGGGTTGGCCGCGGCCCAGTGCTGGACGGCCTGGAAGTCGTCGCCGATGCCCCAGCCGGTGATGCCGCCGTGGATGATGTGCCAGCCGGGGAACCCGTCGGGGTCGTCGGCGGCGTAGTGCCCGGCGAAGGAGCCGTCCTGGGCGAGGAGTTCGAGCAGGGCGCTGCCGGTGGTGCCGAGCCAGATCTCGATCGCGCGGCCCACGGTCTCCTCCGGCGTCGTGCCGTATCCGGTGGCGCAGTCGCTGATCGTGGTGTCGCCGGGCCGGTCGACATTGAGCACGAAGTTGATGTCAATATGACCGGGATGGCCGGTGTGGTCCTCGCCGAGCGTCACGGCGAGGCTGCCGGGTCCTCTGGCCAGGTCTCCCGTGACGTGCCAGGGCCGGTCCATGGCCGCGGCCAACTGTTGGGCGATCATGCCCAGGACGATCTCGTCCGGTAGCCGGTCCTCGCTCATCGCGCCTCTTCTCCCGCCGTTCATCATGATCGTTACAGAGCAGACCGTACCGGCTCGCGAGCGGGGACGCGGACCAGCCAGGGGCCGGCGAGCACCCCGACGGCGACCTGCGCGGCGCCCGCCACGACCAGCGTCGGGCCCGCCCCGGCCAGGCCGATGACCGCCCCTCCGGCGAGCAGGCCGAGGGACACCGCCCCGTCGTGCACCAGGCTCTCGGCGGCGAAGGCGGCCCGCCGTTCCGCGCCGTCGATTCGCACGGTGATCAGCCGGTTCATCGACCCGATGCCGAGCGGCATGGCGAAGCCGCCGGCCGCGGCCAGGCAGGCGATCAGCGCCAGGGACGAGGTGACCGCGGGCAGGGCGACGAAGGCCGTCCCGAGGATGATCCATCCGGTGGCCATGGTGGCCAGCGCCGGCAGCCGGGGGACTAGCGCCGGCGCCAGAAGCGCGCCGACGAGGGAGCCGGCGCCGTAACCGGTCATGCCGGCCGAGATGAGCAGCCCGGGCCGGCCGGTCTCGGCGCCGAGGATCGCCAGGCCGAGGGTGAAGGCGAACCAGACGAGCCCGCCGACGCCCGACATGGTCACGGCGCGGCGTATCTCGGGGTGACGGGCCAGGACGTGCCGGAGCGCCGGCGCCTCCGCCTCCCCGCCCTCCGCAGTGGTCGGTGCGCCCGCCTTCCCACCGCCGCGAGCGGCCGTCACCTCCCTTTCGCCGGGAGCGGCCGGCGCGTCGCCTCCCACTGTCAGCAGGACCGCCGCCCCGAGGCCGACGCCCGCCGCCTCCGCCCAGAGCAGGTGGAACGGGCCGCTGGCGGTGATCGCCCAGCCGGCCAGGGGCGGCGCCAGGATCATCGTGCTCCGGTGGGCGAAGTCCTGCCAGGCGAGCATCCGGGCGGCGACGCCCGCGCCCAGCCGGTCGCAGATGTCGGCGAGCAGCGCCCGCTGGGCGGGTGCGCCCACGGCGGTCGCGCAACCGGTGATCAGGCCGGTGGCGGCCAGGTGGACGGAGCCGACGGTGCCGAGAACGGCGGCGACCGGGACGACGAGCAGCCCGGCCACCTGGACGGCGAGCACGCCGGCGAGGGCGCGGCCGGTCGTCAGCCGTTGCCGCAGTTCGCGCGCCCACCACGCCGAGGTGAGCATGGGCAGCCCGACGGCGCCACCGACGAGCCCGGTGGTCCAGGGAGACCCGGTCTCGGCGAGCGCGACCAGAGGGAGCGCCACGGCGGTGGTGCGCTGTCCCATCCAGGTGAGGAACGTGGTCAGGAGCATGGCGGCGATGTCACGGCGGGGAGTCACGGAGCAATCCTGAAATCTGCCGATTTTTCGAGGTAGATCGTGGATTGTCCCGTGAGCTCATAACGTGGTCTTATGAGCTCATTGCCCACGGTGGAGGACCTGCGGCTTGTCGAAGCGCTGGCCCGGCACGGCTCGCTCGGCGCGGCCGGGCGCGAACTGCTCGTCAGCCAGCCCGCCGCCAGCAACCGGCTGGCCGCGCTGGAGCGGCGGATCGGCGAACGGCTCTTCGACCGCGACACGACCGGCGCGCGACCGACGCCGGCCGGCCGGGCGCTCGCCGCGGAGGCGGCCCACGTGCTGGAGCACCTGGAGGCGATCTTCGATCGCACCCGGGCGGCGGCCCGCGCGGGCAGCCTCACGGCCGGCACGTTCGGCAGCCTCGCCCCCTGGGTGTTCCCGGCGCTGGAGGACCTGCTGGGCGAGGTGACGGTGCACCAGGTCGCCGACCACGGCGACCGGCTGGTCGAATGGGTCGGCGAGGGGTCGCTGGACGTGGCGTTCGTCGCGATCGCCAATCAGATGCGGTTGCCCGCCACGGTGACGGCGCTGCCCGTGGCCCGCGACCGGCTGGCCGTCCTCCTCCCGGCGGGCGCGCGCCTCGGCTCGGGGCGCAGGCCGTTCGCGGGGCTCGACGTGGTCGCGTACACCTACGACACCTCCACCGCCACGCTGCACCGGCGGGTCTCCGAGCTGGGCGGGCGCCCGCGGCGGGCGGCGACGGCGGAGACCGCCGTACGGATGGGGCGGCTGCTCGGCTGCCCAGTCGTCGTGCCCCGTGGGATGGGTGTCTCCTACGCCGAGCCGGGGGAGGAGATCTCGGCGATGGCGATCCCGGGCCGGCTCACCCTGTTCATGGTGACCCGCCGTCCGGCGCCGGCCGGGCTGACGGCCGCCGCCGCCGGCATGGCCGCCCGCCTCGGCCTGGAGCCCGCCTCGGACGCGAGCCCGGCCCGCTGAGGGACGGGCCAGAGAAAACATGCGTCATGTGATTTCTCACAGTCGCGGATATCGAATTTGTGCATTAGGGAATCGCCATTCCAGGCTACCTGGAACGTTCCGATCCCACGCTTGGTCATCGGCCGCTGTCAGGCCGCACATAGGAAAGGGATCTTGACACAACACCCCCGACTGTTAGCATTGCGCTGATATCGGACAGGCTGTAATGGGCAGAAGGGACACACAATGTCGGCACTTCTGAGGATGGAACCCCGAGTGGCCGGGACCGACGTGATGGAGCCGGTCGTCGAGTTCGAGCAGCGGTGGGAGAGCCAGGTCGACCAGGACCGTTGCCCGGTGACGCGACCTGGTATCTCGAAAATCTGCTGATCACCGGGGTCGGCGCGGCCCGGACGTAGCGGAATTCACCCGGACGGGGGCTGGCAGAACATGGGCGAGACGGGTTCCCAGGACTGGGTGGAACAAGTCGTCAGGCGCTGCGTCGGCGATCGACACACGGTGACAGGCGGCTCTGTCTGGCTGGTTGTCAGGCCAGACGGAGCCGTTTTACCGGAACACGGCTGGAAGTTACACGTATCTTCCCGCGCCGCGAATTTTCCGGAGCTGGTGGAGAAACTCGTCCCTTTCCTGATGGCCGAGGGCTGTGTGTTCAAACTGGCCCGTTCGCGACAGGTGCTCCACGAGCTGAACGACGGCCGGACGGTTCCGGAGAGCGTCGGCAAGGCATTCACTGTCTATCCGGACCAGAATCTCGTCCGTGAAATCGGGCTGCGGCTCGCCCGGACACTGCGCGGCCACGAAGGGCCGCGCGTCCTCAGTGACCGGAGAGTGTCGGCGGACGCCCCGGTGTACTACCGGTACGGGGGGTTCGTCACCCGGCGGAGCACCGACGTGCGCGGGCAGTCGATCACCCGGTTGCGCGGGCCCGCCGGCGAGGAGTTCGACGAGGCCGCCGGGCTCACCTACCGGCAGCCGTCGTGGGTGGAGGACCCGTTCGCCGCCGCCGACCGGCCCGAGCCCGCCCGCTCCCGCGACGACCTCCTGCTCAGCGGGCGCTATCGCGTCGTCGTCGGGATCAGGGAGGCCGCCCAGGGCAACGTGTACCGCGCGATCGACGAGCGGACCGGCCGGCAGGTGGTCGTCAAGCAGGCGCGCGCCTTCGTCGCCGAGCACGGCGACGGCAACGACGGCCGGCTGCGGCTGCGCAACGAGCGCCGCGTCCTGGAAGCCCTCGACGGGGTCGCCGGCGTGCCGCGCTTCCTCGACCACTTCCGGTACGGCGACGACGAGTTCCTGGTCACCACCGACTGCGGTCCGCTGACCCTGGCCGAGGACGTCCGGCGGAACGGCCCCTACCGGACGGGCCCCAGTGCGGGTGCGGGCGCGGGCGCGCGGAGCCTCGATCGGCTGGCGGGCGAGCTGGCCCGGATCCTCAGCGCGGTCCACGAACGTGGCGTCATGATGCGCGACCTGTCGGCCGCCAACGTCGTGATCGGTGACGGCGCCAGCCTCATCGACTTCGGGCTCGCCTCCTACGACGGACTGCACCTGTCCGGTATGACACCCGGCTACGCGCCCGCCCGGCAGGTGCGCGGCGAGCCGCCGCGAGCCGCCGACGACCTCCACGCGCTCGGCATGACCTTGGCGTACGCGGCGACGGCACTTCACCCGGTGACCCTGGGCGACGATCCGGAGCTGCCGAGGACGCGGGCGCTGCAGACGCTCTCGCGCTACCACGGCCGGACACCGTCGGCGACGATGTCCGCCGTCGTGGACCTGCTCGGCGACGAGGAGCGGGCGCGTGCCGCGGTACGGCGGCTCGCGGCGGGGGACGAGCGCCCGACGGTCGCCCTGACGTCGTCGCCGCCGCCCGTGGTCACCGCGGACGTGGTCACCGCGGACGTGGCCGCCGAGGTGCTGGACAACCTCGTGGGCGACCTGCTCCGTCTGGTGGACGCCGTCCTGGAGGCTCCGGCCAACACGAAGGCCGCCAACGACGCGAGCGTCTACAGCGGCAGCGCGGGCATCGGCCTGGAGCTGCTGCACCATCGGCACCGGCCGGCCGCGGAGCGGAAGCTGCGCGAGCTGGTGGACTTCACCGTACGCGTCACGGCGCCGTTGACCCCGCAGCCCGGCCTGTTCACCGGCGTGACCGGGACGGACCTGTTCCTCCATGAAGCGGGCGCCTGCGGCATCAGCCCGACCGGCTGGCCGGGCAGGAGCCTGCCGCCGCCGGAATGGCGGGCCGAGGCCGCCGACCTGACCGACGGAGAGGCGGGCGCCGGCCTCGGGCACCTGCACTTCCACCGGGTCACCGGCGACCCGGCCGACCTGGAGGCGGCGCGGCGCTGCGCGCGTGTCGTCGCGGCGGAACGACCGCTGCCCCGCACCTCCGGGCCGGGCGAGGCCGACGTGACAGCCGGCCGCGCGCACGGCCTGGCGGGCACGGCCGCGTTGCTGCTCGGCCTCGCCGAGGAGACCGGCGAGTCGTGGGTGCTCGAAGCCGCCGCGGAGCAGGTCCGCCTCCTGGCCGAACGCACCCGGGTCCTCGTACGCGAGGCGGCGGACCCGGCGGCCGAACCGATGACCATGTCGTGGTGCCGCGGCCTGGCCGGGATCGGGCCGACCCTGCTGCACGCGGGCAAGGTGCTGGGCGACCCGTCCCTGGCCGACCTCGCCCGTCAGGGAGCCGACGTGTGCGTCGCCCGGATGTCGCGCCTGAGCACGCTCGGCCAGTGCTGCGGCGTGGCCGGCGTCGGCAACCACCTGCTGGACCTGGCCGATCTGGACCAGTCCGAGCGTCATCGGGAGGCGGCGTACGAGCTGGCCGGCCATCTCCTGCTGCGAAGCGCCGGCTCGGCCACCCACCCCGTCCTCTTCGCGCCCGACGACCCGCCCGCCCGCTCGCTCTCGTGGGCGCAAGGGCTGACCGGCGTCGTGACCTTCTTCCGCCGGCTGGCGTACGGCGGCCCCGGCTGCCTGCCGGTCGGTTGAGCTCCGGCGATGAGACTCTCCTCCTCCGGAGAGCGTCCTCCCAGGTCCTCGGCGGGCCCGTCCGCCCTTCGTTGACGCGGCCGCGCGGCCCCTGAAGAGCCGCCGCTGCGGCGAGAAGTACCGGTGGGCGGTGTGGGGTGCCACGTCCACCGATGGCACTGATCGTGGGCGATTGATCAGTCAGCGCCCAGCGACGAGCGCGCGGACCAGGCGGATCAGCGCCTCCCGGCGGGCGGCGGGGCCGTCGTCCGGGGCGCCGGCCCGGATCATGCGGGCGAGTTGCGGGGTGGAGAACCACCAGCCGGCCAGGGCGATCACCGCGTACACGAGGTCGGCCGGAGGAAGCACCCGGGTGAGGGTGCCCTCCTGCTGGGCGGCGGCCAGCGCGGCGACCTTGCCGGCGTAGTGGGCGGTCCGCGCCGCCTCGGCGGGGACCTCGGCGTCGCCGGAGTGCAGGCCCTCCCAGTGCAGCAGGCGCACCAGGTGCGGGTGGGAGCTGTGGTAGTCGAAGACCCGCCCGGCGTACTGGCCGAGGTCGGCGGCCTGCGCGGCGTCCAGGGGGACGGCGGCGGCCAGTCGTTCGAGCTCCTGGGTGAGGACGGCGCCGAAGAGCTGGTCCTTGTTGCCGAAGTACTGGTAGATGCGTTCCTTGTTCACCCCCGCCTTCGCGGCGACGCGGTCGACGCGGGCGCCCTGCGGGCCGTGCTCGGCGAACTCCTCGACGGCGGCGTCGAGGAGGAGCTGCCTGGTTCGGGCGGTGTCCCATGCCATGACCTCAGCATACGGCATTCTCCAACTGAGCGGTTGGAGTTTCGGGCGGGCGTGTGGCAAACTCCAACCAACGGGTTGGAGTTGGGGCTCGTCCAGAGCTCCCGCCCGTCCCAGAGAGGGGATCGCCATGCCGGTCGCACACGCTGCCAACGCCACCTCCGAAGCCCGCGCGAGGTCCGCCGCCGTCGCGCCCGCCCCGCCGTCGGTGCACCACCGGGCGCTGCTCACCTGGCTGGCGGTCTACTCGATGATCATGGTGGTGCAGTCACTCCTCGGATGGGCGATCGCGCCCCTGCCGATGCCCCTGCGGACGCTGATCCTCACCGGCGTCGTCGTGCCGACGGTCGTGTACCTGCTGATGCCGGTGCTGCTGCGGGCCCACGCCAGGGTGTGGCGGCGGAGGCTCAGCTCCGGGGGACGTCCTTGACGAACACGATCCCGTCGCCTCCCGCCAGGTGGTCCGGGTCGAGCGGGAAGTAGCCGTACCAGGGGGACACCCGGGGCGGGGGCGGCGCGTCGCCGAGGGCGGCGGCCAGCCGGCGGGCGTCGAGGACGCAGCGGTCCTCCGGAAGCGCGTACAGGAGCCCTTCGACGGTGTCCGCGGGCGGGGTGTCCACCCCCTGGTGCCAGATCGTGCCGACGGCCGTGGCCAGGAACGCGAACTCCTGGCCCAGGTGGGCCCGCACGATCGCGCCGGCGCTCCACCACTCCACCGGCAGGTCGCCCAGCCGCATCGCGCTCCTGTGCCGCTGGAAGTGGAGGTTGTGGGCGTGGACCAGCGCCGGCCCCCGCTCCGCGACGGCGAGCAGGTTGGCCGCGATCATCGAACTACGCAGCCCCAGCAGCCGCGCCATGCGGCCCGGTGACGTGTCGGCCAGCCAGAAGTGGTAGCGCAGCAGGCCGGTGGCGGCGCGCCCGTACAGGCGCGCCCGGTCCCAGTCGTCCCGCGAGGAGGCCGCGATCAGGTGCGGCGTCTCCGCGTCGAGCAGCGCCACGAGGTCGTCGGCGAGCAGCAGCAGCTCCCTGGCCTCGGCCGACCGCCCCACGGACCGGGACGGGTCCGTGATCGCGGCGGGATCGGCCCACCGGTCGTCGGCGCCGAGCAGGCGGTCGAGGGTGTCCGCGGTGCAGGGCAGCAGGTCCGCCGCCAGATGGGCCGCGAGGTGGCCGTGGAGCGCGGTGAGGGCCTGCCGGGGGCTCGCGGCGTGGGTCATCTCCAGCGGGCCGTCGCAACCGGCGAAGCGCAGCCGCTCGGACGGGGACCGGCCGTCGTTGTACGCGCGCATCCAGCGCACGAGCTCCCGGTTGGCCGCCGACGCGCCCCATCCGTGGCTGAAGCCGCGCTCCATGACCTCGTCCAGGGTGCCCGTGCCCGAGGTGACGTAGTCGTCCACGAGCAGGCCCCTCACGCAGTCGCTCTCGATCCCGATCGTCCGGTAGCCCTCCTGCTCGACGAGCTGCCGGAAGAGCTCGTTGCGCAGGTCCAGCAGGGCGTCCTCGCCGTGGGTGGGCTCACCCAGGGCGAGCAGGCGCGGCCGGGCCGGGAACAGCCTCAGGACGGTGGCGGCGTCGACGGCACAAGTGGCGTCCTTGACGCTGATGGCCATGCCCTCAACGGTATCTCTGAACCGACTGTTGAGGCTTTTCGCCGATCCGGCCGCGACATGAAGGGATGACCCTCAAAGTTACGGATACCGGGCCCGGCTCAGGTCAGAGCGCGAAGTCCACGGCGAACTCCTGGTACACGCGCTCCTTCGCCGCCCACGCCTTGGGCGAGTAGGCGGCGTAGAAGGACTTCCCGCACTCCAGGTCCTTCAGGGCCGACGTGATCTCCTTGTCGAGGTACGGCTTGGCCTCCGCGGGCTTCAGCTGCGGCTTCAGGATGATGGTGCGGCCCTCGGGGGCCTTCGGCAGCTCGCCCTTCCAGTTCTTCCTGGCGACCTCACTGGCCTGCTTCGTGTACCGCGTCCTGCCGAGTTCGGCGAGGACCGAGGGCTTGGCCTGGCTGACCCCCAGGCACTTGGCGAACCGCCGGCCGAGCCGGGTGAGCTGCTCGTCCCTGTCGAGCGGGGCCAGGGACGCGTCCAGCGCCGCGTCGAGCTGGGTGAGGTAGCCGTCGTAGGAGGTGACGGTCTTGCCCAGGTGCTGCTCGGCGGCCTTGGCGAAGCAGCGGTCGTCGGCCGCGCGCCACTTCTTCAGCTCGTCCTGCGACATCGCCATCATGTTGCCGTTGTTCGGGTTCTCGCCGGACACCGGGTTGACCACCGCGTCGCGCGGATAGACGAGCGGGGACCAGACACCGAAGCCGTACTTGGCCCGGTACGCGCGCAACGCCTCGTACCCACCGGTGAGCCGTTCCCGCTCCCCGGGCTGCCACGTGCGCTTCACCACCGGCTGGGCCAGGTAGGTCAGGCCCTGCTCCTTCATGCAGGCCACCCGCGTCTCCTCGACGGCGGCCTTCTTCTCGTACGCGGCTTGCGTCTCCGGCGAGGTGAGGGCGCCGAACGAGCCGACGAGCAGGGTGACCGCGACGGCCTTCGCTGCGATGAACATGGGTGTGCTCCTTCTGTCGAAAATGGACATGCGAAACAGAACCTCCGGCCGAAAAGGCCGGATCGGGGGGAAGTCTCAGCAGGGGATCTTCATGCGGGAGGCGTCCGGCGACAGTTCGGGCAGCGCCGGGACGAGATCGACGGCGAGCACGGCGGTGCCGGTCGCCTCGCCCTTCCTCGCGGTGACCTCGCCGTTGGGCAGTCTCACCTTCCTGTCCCTGACGTACACCGTGCGCTCGCCCAGGTAGCGATAGGTACGCCGGTCGAAGATGAGCTCGGACCGGGTGCCGTCGCCCTCGTCCATGGCGACGGCCAGGCCGGGGCGTCCGGCCGCGTCCACGGCGTCGGGGACCAGCACGATGCCGTCCAGCCCGGCGGCCACCTGGTACAGCGCGGCGCTCAGGCTGGGACGTACCACCGACTCGGCGACCAGGCCCTTGAGCGAGGACCAGACGCGCAGCGGCTCCTCGCCCGTCTCGGCCACGAGCCTGGCGCGCACCTGGGCGGGGTCCGTCGGCCAGGCGCCCAGCCGGGCGTACGCGGGCTGGCCGGGGCAGGTCGCCGGCTCGTACAGGGTGTCCTCGCGGCCATCGTCCCAGCGATACCGGGGCGCCGGTCCCGTCGCCGACAGACCCTGCTCGCGGCTCAGCCAGGGCTTGCCCACGTCCGCGCTCTCCCAGCGCTCCTCGCTGACCAGCACTTTGGTGTACTGCGTCCTGCCCGCCTCGTCCTGGGTGTACAGGCTGCGCTGGTCCAGCATCCTGGTGTGGACGTACTGGCCGCGGGACGGCACCATGTCGGGCTGGTCGGCGGCGGCCCGCGCGGCCAGGGAGAGCAGCGCCTTGGCGTCGGCCGGCGGCGCGCCGATCAGGGCTCCGGGGCTGTGCGGGTCGGAGCCGCCCAGACCCACCTCGGCGACGAGGACGCCGGCGGTGAGCGTCACCGCCATGGCCCCGGCGAGCGCGACGCGCCGCACCGGCGACGCGTGACGCCACCCGGGGCGCGGACGGTCCATCCGCGACGCGAGGGCGGCGCGCCACCCGCGGCGCGGCCGGTCGAACCGGGACGCCAGGACGGCACGGGAGCCCGCCAGGTCACGCTCGCTCGCCTCGGGGATCTCCGCCCACAGTCGAGCCAGCTCCGCCATCTCATCCATGGTTCGCTCCTTCCAGCGCCTGGCGGACCTTCTTGCGCGCCCGGTTGAGCCGAGATCGCACCGTCCCGACCGGGACGTCCAGTGCCTCGGCCACCTCCTCGTACGTCAGCTCTGCCCACGCCACCAGCAGCAGGACGTCCCGGTCGCCGGTGCGTAACCCGGCCAGAGCGGCCACCAGCGGCCTGTTGACCGCGAGCGTGCCCACACCGTCCTCCACCGGCACGCCGGTGATCTCCGCCGGGTCCACGCCGCCGCGCACGTACGCCCGGTAGCGGGCCACCTCGCGCCGCCGCCGTTTGCCGATCACGTTCGAGGCGATGCCGTACAACCAGGGCCGGGCGTCCGCCTGGCCGGACTGGTAGCGGTGGCGGTGCTCGAACGCCGCAAGGAACGTCTCGGACACCACGTCCTCGGCCGCGTCGTGCCCGAGCCTGCGGGCCGCGTAGCGGTGCAGGACGGGCGCGTGCCGGTCGAACACGGCGGCGAACGCCTCCGGCTCCTCGAACGACCGGCGGATCAGATCGGCGTCGGAGGCCTCGGCTGTCGCCGGTGGGGCCATGGACTGGTCAGCTCCTTCATGCGGTGCCGAGGTGCGGCAAGCGGCAGATTCGCCTGTACTTACCGCTGCTCCGCCGAAGAGTTCACGCCCACCCCTGGCGGGCCTCGCTCCGCTCGGACGCCTTCCGAAGACGCAAGCCGTCCGTCAAGGTCTCACCAGAGGGTGGACGGTCCCGCGACGACCCAGCCGGCGTCGGTAGGTTTGACCCAGAAGCCCAACGACACCTCGATCATCCGCGCGCGGTAGGTCACCTCGACGTAGAAGTGACTGCCTGTGGGGCCCCAGTTGAAGCCTTCGAGATCGAGTTCGCGAAGCCAGGACAGGTCCTGCTCCCACTCGTCGGCAGCAAGGGCACGACTCGCCCTGTCCGCATCGGTGCTCGCTCCTACCGAGCCCGCCCAGAGCGACTTGAGCACATGTCGGACCGATGACTGATCGACGAGCTGTTCGGCCTCAGAGATCTTCCCAGCTCGGAGCAGGCTGAAGTAGCGGCAGACGACCGCTTCGACGTCGATCTTGGCAGGGTGCTCCGTCCAGATCTTCACCGCGCAACCATAAAGGTGGGATGGATCCCGGCAGGTCAGTGGCGCAACAGGGTCAGACTCGCCTCGGTGTCCGTGACGACGAGCCGTCCCTGGCCGCCGATCGGGAACGTCGCCAGGGGGTGGGTGTGGCCGACGTCGACGTTCGCCAGGACGGGGACGCGGGCCAGGAGCGGCTGGTTGCCGATGATCTGTTCCAGCAGCGGGCGGGACATGCGGCTGGCGTTCTGGAAGCGGCCGATCGCCAGCCCCCGGATGCCCGCCGCGCCGGGAAGCTGCAGCAGGGAGGTCAGGTCGCGGGCGAACGTCGCCGGGTGCGACTCCAGGTCGTCCTCGACGATCAGCAGCGCGCCGTCGAGCGACGGCATGTACGGAGTGCCCTGCAGCAGGTTCAGCGTGCAGAGGTTGCCGCCGACGATGCGGCCCTCGCCGCTGCCGGGCCGCATCGGCCACCATCCGTCGTTGGGGGTCAGCTCGCGCTTGTCCTGGTCGAGGAACCAGAGGTCGTCGCTCCAGTGCGCGGCCGGGGTCAGCTCGACCGGGGCGGTGTCGAACATGACCGACGTGAACCAGCCCAGGGTCTGCTCGAAGTGGTCCCGCATGCCGAACGTCGACCAGTGCGGGCCGGAGTAGGTGACCAGCCCGGTCCGCGCGAGGATGGCGTTCTGCAGGGCGGAGATGTCGGAGTACCCGCACAGGATCTTCGGGTTGGCGCGGATCAGCTCCCAGTCGAGATACGGCAGCAGCTCGTTGGAGTTGTAGCCGCCGATGACGGTCAGGATCGCCGCCACCGACGGGTCGGCGAAGGCGTCGTGCAGGTCGGCGACCCGGGAGGCGATGCTGGAGGAGTCGAACGCGTCCCGCTCGTTCACATGGGCGCCGTAGGTGAGGGTCAGGCCGAGCTCGGCGAACCGTGCCGCGATGACGCCGGTGTGGTCGTGCTCCATGACCATCGCGCGGGACCTGGACGGAGCCACGACCCGTACGACGTCGCCCGCCTTCAGCTTGGGAGGAAAGACCACGTTCGTCATCGTCGAAGCCTAACGCGAGCGACGCCGGTGCCCGTCGGCGGTGCTCACGGTGCCGCCGGTGAACCTGGGGCTTTCGGGTCATGTGTGGTGTGGCTACTATCGGGCACCAATCGCCTACTTTGGCGATATTCGTGATGAACGCACCGACCTGGTGAGGAGAGTGTCCCGCACGTGGCTGGCTTGGGCAGGGTCGGGCGACGACGAACGGGAACCGACCGCGACGGCTTACCGGAGTCCGCCGGGGCCGGGCCGCGGCGGCTGCCCGGTCGCCGCCGGCTGCGCCTGCGCACCGTGCTGATCATCGTCGTGGTCGTGCCGACCCTGACCTTCGCGCCGCTGCTCGGTTCGGGCATGTACCAGCTCTTCAGCCAGTGGCAGGCGGAGGTGGCCCAGCTTGAGCTGGCCGCCCTCTCCGTGGGCCGGCCCGCGGCCAACCTGTTCTTCAACGTGGACCTGGAGCGAAGGCTCACCGCGGAGGCGCAGGCCGACCCCGGTGAGGCCGCCGCCGACAAGCTCGCCAAGCAGCGCGCGGAGACCAACAAGGCCGTGGCCGCCTTCCGCCCGGTGGTGAACCTGGACACCTCCAAGGGGCCGGAGGGCACCACGGCCGCCATCGCGCGCACCGACCGCGCGCTCGGCCAGTTGGAGCAGCAGCGCCGGGCGGTGGACGCCGGCTGGTCCAGCGCCCAGAACGCCTACGACTACTTCAACAGCGTCATCGAGGCGGACCTCGCCCTGCTGACCGTGCTCAGCCGTACCGACCACGGCGAGGTCAGCAGCGGCGCGCAGACGCTGGTCGACCTCTTCTGGGTCGTCGACATGATCGGCCGTGAGGACGCCGTCCTGGCCCGCGGCTGGAAGGCGGGGCGTCTCACCAGGGACGAATACGCGCTCGTCACCGACGCCGCCGGCACCAGGAACCACCTCATGCGCTCGCGCGTGGTGCCCACGCTCACCGGCAACGAGAGCCGCTACCGGACGCTGACGACCGGCAAGCCGTGGAAGGCCATGACCGCTCTGGAGGAGCGGCTGGTCACCTCCGGCGGTGGCGTGGACGACAACCAGGTGAAGCTCCGCCCGGTCGGCTCCACGTGGCGCTCCTCGGTCGACGCGATCAGCCCGCAGCTGCTGGACCTGCTCGCCCTCCGGCTCGAAAACGTCGCCAAGATCGGCTACAGTCACGCCAAACAGCTCTTCGTGATCTTCATCAGCATCACCAGCGTGGGAGTGCTCGCCCTGGCCCTGGTGATCATCACGAGCTGGCGTCTCACCGCCGTTCTCCGGCGGCGCATCCTCCAGCTCAGGCAGGAGGCCCTGGAACTCCAGGAACGGCTGCCCGACGTGGTCACCCGCCTGGAGCGCGGCGAGGACGTCGACGTGGAGGCGGAAGTACACATGGTCGACCCCACGCCCGACGAGCTCGGCGAGCTCGGGCAGGCCCTCAACATGGCCAGCCGCAGCGCCGTCGCGACCGCCGTGCGGCAGGCCGAGCAGCACCGCGGCTTCCAGCGCATGCTGCAGCGCATCGCCCGCCGCACCCAGATCCTCATCGGCCTCCAGTTGAAGAAGCTGGACGAGCTGGAGCGCAGGTACGAGGACCCCGAGGTGCTGGAGGGGCTGTTCGACCTGGACCACCTCACCGCCCGCCTGCGCCGCTACGAGGAGAACCTGGTGATCCTCGGCGGCGGCCAGCCGCAGCGCCGCTGGCGCAAGCCCGTGCGCCTGCTCGACGTGCTGCGCGCCGCGCAGGGCGAGGTCCAGGACTACCGGCGCATCACGATCGACGTCGAGGGCGAGCCGTGGGTCGCCGAGCGCGCGGTGGGAGCGCTGGTCCACGTCCTGGCGGAGCTCATGGAGAACGCCACCGCCTTCTCCCGGCCGCCGACCCCCGTCGAGGTGCGGGCCGCCATGGTCAGCCGGGGCATCGCCGTGGAGATCGAGGACCGCGGTCTCGGCATGGAGCCCGAGCAGTACGCCGCCTTCAACGCCCTGATGCGGACGCCGCCGCAGCTCGATGTGATGGCCCAGGCCGACGACGTGCGGCTCGGCCTGTACGTGGTCGCCCGGCTCTCCGCGGGGCTCGGCCTGCAGGTGGAGCTGCGGCAGTCGGCCTTCGGCGGCACCCGGGTCATCGTGCTGCTGCCGGACTCGCTGGTCGTGGACCGTCCCCGTGTGGTGCCCGGCCCCGCCGCGCGTCCCGAGGAGGTCCCCCAGGAGTCCACGGGCCCGCACGCGCACCCGTACCCGCAGGAAGGCGCGGCCGATACCTGGCCGCCCCGGGAGAGGCCCGACGCGAGGCCGGACGAGAGGCCGGACATGAGGCCCGACGAGAGGCCCCAGGACGGGCCCCACGAGGGGCCCGACGAGAAGCGGCGCGACAGCACGCAGCTGCCGACCCGCTCCCGGGGCCGCGCGATGGCCTCCGTCACGGCGCCCGGCGCCGGATCACCGGGCCGCGGCGACGCGCCCGCGCCGCCCGGCAGCCGGCCGCTGCCCCAGCGGGTGCGTCAGGCCAACCTGGTCACCGAGCTCAAGGTCCCCGCGGACCGGGAGGAGCGGACCGACCCGGATCTCTGGGCCGTACGCGACCAGCCCACCCGGTCCAGCGCCACGATCGGCGCCTTCCAGAGGCAGTCCCGCAGGCGCCGGACCGGTGACGACGCCCTCCAGCCGGGGCCGGACGGATCCGCCGAGCCCCCTTCCCCTACGACGGAAGATCGATGATGACGCAGCGAACCACCGCCACCGACACAGACCTGGACTGGCTCCTGGACGGCCTGGTCGATCAGGTCGCGGGCACCAGGCACGCCATCGTGCTGTCCGACGACGGCCTGGTGATCAGCCGCTCCCGGACCATCGAACGCTCGGACGCCGAACGCCTCGCCGCGATCGCCACCGGCCAGCAGAGCCTGGCCCGCGGCGTGGGGCAGCTGTTCAGCGGCGGGCCGGTGCACCAGGTCATCATCGAGATGGCCGAGCTGTGGCTGTTCATCACGGCCGCGGGCCGCGGCACCCACCTGGCCGTGGTCGCGTCCCAGGAGGTCGACGCCGAGCTGATGAGCGTCGCGATGCACACCCTGATCCAGCAGGTCGGCCAGAAGCTGGGCACCGACGCGCGGACCCCGCCGGCCGACGAGGCGGGGAGACGCGGATGAAGCACTGGACGGAGGGCTTCGACGACGACGACGCCGACGAGCCCCTTGTCCGTCCCTACACGATCACCGGCGGGCGAACCACCCCGGAGCGGGACGACCTCACGCTGATCACCCTGGTGACGGTGATCTCCGAGGCCCCCGCGGACAACGGGCCCGGCATGCGAAGGCTGCAACCGGAGCACCGCACCATCCTCGCTCTGTGCAAGCAGCCGCTCGCGGTCGCCGAGATCGCCTCCGCGCTGAACCTCCCGGTGTCGGTGACCAAGATCCTCATCGGTGATCTCATCGAGGCCGGGCACGTGCGCTCCCGGCCGCCGCTGGCCTTCGCGCAGGCGGGCGGATTACCTGGCATGTCGATCCTTGAGGCGGTGAGGGATGGGCTTCGCAAGCTCTGAGCCCGGGGTACGCGCTCCCCTGGCAGTGAAGATCCTGGTCGCGGGCGGCTTCGGCGTCGGGAAGACCACCCTGGTCGGAGCGGTGAGCGAGGTCGCCCCGCTGCGTACCGAGGAGTACCTGACCCACGCCAGCATCGGCGTGGACGACCTCGAAGGCGTCAGCGGCAAGTCCACCACCACGGTGGCGCTGGACTTCGGGCGCATCACCATCAACAGCGAGCTCGTGCTCTACCTGTTCGGCACCCCCGGGCAGGAACGCTTCTGGTTCATGTGGAACGACCTCGTCAACGGGGCGATGGGCGCGGTCGTCCTGGTCGACACCCGCCGGCTGGAGGTGAGCTTCGCGTCCATCGACTTCTTCGAGAGCCGCGGCATCCCCTTCGTCGTCGGCGTCAACTGCTTCCACGGCGTACGGGACCGGACGCAGGAGGAGATCCGCCGGGCGCTCGACCTGGACCCGCAGGTGCCGCTGGTGCTCTGCGACGCCCGCGACCGGGCGGCGGGGCGCGACGTCCTGCTGGCGCTCATCGACCACCTGATGGCCGCGCACGCCCGCACCGCCGCGCACCCCGTCTCCTAGGCGCCCCCCCGGATCTAGGGAGCGGAGGACGCGTTCAGGTAGGTCAGGACGGCGAGGACGCGCCGGTTGCTGTCGTCGTCGTCGGTGATGCCGAGCTTGCCGAACAGCGAGGTGGTGTACTTGCTGATGGCGCTCTCGCTGAGGAACAACCGCCGGCCGATGGCCTGGTTGGACAGTCCCTCGGCCATGAGCCGGAGCACGGAGTGCTCGCGTTCGGTGAGCCGGCCGAGCCGCCGGGTCGAGGAGCCGCTGGACAGCAGCTTCGCGATGACGGCCGGGTCCATGGCGGTCCCGCCCGCGGCGACGCGTTCCAGGGCGTCGATGAACTGGTCGGCGTCGAACACGCTCTCCTTGAGGAGGTAGCCGACGCCGCCCGTGCCGTCGGCCAGCAGCTCGCGGGCGTAGAGCTGCTCGACGTGCTGCGAGAGGATCAGGACCGGCAGCCCGGGCACCTCGCGACGGGCGTCCAGGGCCGCGCGCAGGCCCTCGTCCGACTGGCCGGGCGGCATGCGGACGTCGACGACGGCGACGTCCGGCCGCCACTTCAGCAGCGCCTCGACGGTCTCGGGCCCGGTGGTCGCCGTCGCCACCACCTCGTGACCGTACGCCTCGACGAGGCGCACCAGCCCGTCGCGCAGGAGGTAGAGGTCTTCGGCTACAACGATTCGCATGGCACGACCATCCTCACACGTGTCGGGCCGCCCTCCGGACTGGTGACCTCCAGAGTGCCGTCGAAGACCGCGAGACGGCGCCGCAGCCCGTCGAGCCCGCCGCCGGCCCGCACGCCGGCCCCGCCCCGGCCGTCGTCCTCGACCTCGACGACGACGCCGGTCTCGTCCCCGGCGATGGAGATCCGCGCCCGGGTCGCGTGGGCGTGCTTGACGGCGTTGGTCATCAGCTCGGCCACGCCGAAGTACACGGCGGACTCGATCGGCGGCTCCAGGCGCAGCCGGCCGTCGGCGCTGACGGTCGTTTCGAGCGGGCTGTCCAGGGCGAAGGCACGGACGGCGTCGACGAGCCCCCGCTCGGTCAGCACCGGCGGGTTGATGCCCCTGACCAGCTCGCGCAGCTCGTTCAGCGAGGTGGCGGCGCCGGCCCGCGCGTCCCGCAGCAGCGCCCTGGCCCGGTCGGGGTCGGTCTGCATCAGTTTCTCCGCGGTCGCCAGGGAGAGCCCGAGCGCGACCAGGCGCGCCTGCGCCCCGTCGTGCAGGTCCCGTTCGATCCGGCGGATCTCGGCGGCCTGCGCGACCGTCGCGTCCGCGCGCTGGCTCGTCAGCTCGTCCACCCGGTCGGCCAGGGCCATCGCGGGCGTCGGGCGCAGGAGGCGGACGGCCACCGGCACGGCGGGCCGCCAGGCGTACGGGGCGGCGACGACGGCCACGACCAGGCCGAGCACCCCCACGAGCGGGGACGACGTGGCGAACCCGAGGACCGCCGCCACGAGTCCGGCCGGGGGCACGGCGGCGGCCACGCCCGCGGTGAGCGGCGCGATCATCGTGAACCGCAGGTCGCGCCAGACGGCGGGATCGCGCCACCGGAGCCGCATCCTCTGGTCCATGAGGGCGTCACGCCTGGTGCGCTCGTAGCTGAAGCCGTTCCACCAGTAGCCGGTGGCCATCTGCGTGATCGGCGCCGCCTGCCGGTAGCCCGGGGGGATGACGGCGCCCGTCCACTTCTCGACGAGCGAGCGGGTCATCCGGCACACCGGGCGCGACAGGGCGAACGTGCCGATGGCCGCCCACGCGAACGGCGCGATCC
The DNA here is from genome assembly GCF_024172185.1 of Nonomuraea roseoviolacea subsp. carminata. Taxonomy (GTDB): domain Bacteria; phylum Actinomycetota; class Actinomycetes; order Streptosporangiales; family Streptosporangiaceae; genus Nonomuraea; species Nonomuraea roseoviolacea. The sequence goes on along the minus strand of NZ_JAMZEC010000001.1, from coordinate 3,604,538 downwards.
ACGTCCACGGGCTGCCGCCCCACCACAGCCACAGCGCCACGGCGACGGCCCACACCGCCGGGACCAGCATGACGACGCCCGCCACGACGCACGCGCGGGCGAACCCCATGCGGGCGTCCGCCCACCACTGTCGCATCATTCTTCCTCCGGGTACGACTGGACGTCTCCACTGTGCGGCAGCCGGAGCCCGACTCCGGCCAGATCGGCGCCGGAGTGGGTCCAGCCCCACGCAACCGGAGGTCCAGGCCCATCTTCGCGCCCCGTTCGCGGGGCCCGCTGATGTGGCCCATGAGTCATTGACCGGCTACGGACCGTTCCGTACGTTCCAGGGGACTCGTTGGCCGGCGTCGCCAGGAGGCGATCATGACAGCACGGTCCAGCACCACATCACCCTGGCCGGACCTCCCGCCCGGTCCGCTCGGCACCCCCTCTCCCGAACTGGTCCGCAGGCTCGCCGAGGCTCCGATGGAGCCGACCGTCATGCCGAGCGGCGACCAGGTGCCGATGATCGTGCGGTACGAGGACGTCCGTGCCGTTCTCACCTCGCCGGCCGGCAGCCGCGACCTGCGCGCGCCCGGCCTTCCCCGGATGGTCAGCGGCACCGCGCTGGAGGACGACCCGTCGGCGCTGATCAACCAGGACCCGCCCGAGCACACCCGCTACCGCCGCATCATGCAGGGCACGTTCACCCCCCGGCACATCGAGCGCTGGCGGCCGCGCGCGGCGGCCATCGCCGCCGAGCTGATCGAGACGGCCGGCCAGGAGTTCGACCTGGTCGCCGACTTCGCGCTGCGGCTGCCCGCGCGGGTGATCTGCGAGATGCTCGGCGTCCCGATGGACCGGTTCGAGCAGTTCCGCGGGTGGACCGAGATGTTCCTGTCCACGTCGGAGGCCAGCGCCGAGGCGAGGGGTGCGGGGTTCGCGGCGTTCATGGCGTACGCGGGCGAGCTGATCGCGGAGCACCGGGGCCGGCGCGGCGGCGACCTCATCGACCTGCTCATCGAGGCGCGCGACGAGGGCGACAGGCTGAGCGAGGCCGAGCTGACCCACATGGTCTTCACGCTGATCATGGCCGGTCACGAGACCACCGCGTCGATCATCATCCGGGGCGCGTTCCGCCTGCTGTGCCATCCCGAGCAGTACGCGGAGCTGGTGGCCCGGCCCGATCTCCTGGAGCCGGCGGTGGAGGAGATCCTGCGCTGCGAGGGCCCCGGGGGCAACGGCCTGCTCCGGAGGATCACCGAGGACGTCGAGCTGCCCAGCGGCGTGATCCCGAAGGGCAGCGTCGTGCTGCCCAACCCCTCGGGCGCCAACCACGACCCGTCGGTCTTCGACGACCCGCTGCGGTTCGACATCCACCGGTTCGCCGGGAAGGCCGTCAACCCGCACCTGGCGTTCGGTCACGGTCCGCACTACTGCCTCGGGGCGAACCTCGCCCGGATGGAGCTCCAGGAGGCCTTCCGCGCCCTGGTGACGCGGCTGCCCACGCTCCGCGCCCAGGAGGACCTGGCGTCGCTCCGCTGGACCAGCGACGGGCTGATCCACCGCCCCCTCCGGCTCCCGGTCAAGGGAGGGTGAGACGTCCCTGGCGCCCGACATCGCCGCTGCTGCTACGTTTAGGCACTTTAGTCCCTCAGTAGTCAGAGGTACGGACAGTGCGACGGTACGGCTGGACCATCGGCGGCGTGATGGCGGGATGCCTGCTCGCGGGGTGCTCGGCCCTGCCCGGCCTGGGCGGGAAGGCGAGCCCCCCGGCGAGCACGACGGCGACCCCCGCCCGGAGCGGCACGCCGGCGGCCGTCCGCGCCGTCTCCGACCGGGAGGCCACCGCGATCCTCGCCGACTACGTCAAGCGCAACAACGCCGCCAACAAGGCCCGCAGCGAGAAGCTCCTGGCCGGCTACGAGGGCGGCTCCAGCTACGCCATCGACAAGGCGTCCTACGCGTCGAGCCGGGTGCTGCACAAGACCATCACCTACCAGCCGTTCGGCTACGCCAAGCCCGTCTTCCACGTGCCTGCCGCCGGGCAGAGGCCCTGGTTCCTGGCCACGGCGCACTGGCAGCGCGGGACGACGACCGACAAGGAGCCGACGTACCTGCTCTTCGCGCGGCAGGGCGACGGCTGGCGGCAGATGTACTCGCCCGACACCTTCGCCGGCACCGCCGCCGGCGAGCTGCCCGAGATCGCCGTGGACGCCTCGGGCCTGGCCGCCGAGGTCGCCCCCACGGACGCGACCGGGCTGCTGATGTCGCCCGCCGACTTCGCCGGGAAGTACGCCGCGCACCTGGCCGGCAAGGGCAGCGCCGCCGACAGGAGCCTGTTCGCCGCCGACCGGATCACCACGCAGGCCGCGTCGACCCGCATCAGGATGAACCAGTACGCGCACAGCACGGTGACCGCCCGCCCGGCCGGCCGCTACCCGTCGTACACGCTGCGCACCGCCGACGGCGGGGCGCTGACCTTCACCACGATCGAGCGCACCATCCGCTACGACGTGCGACCGGGGCCGGAGCGCAACTACGTCTTCCAGAAGGACAGCGGCATCCTGCGCGGCAAGTACTACACGTACATGACCATCACCGACCTGTTCCAGGTGGTGGCCCGCATCCCCCCGAAGAAGGCCGACCCGGACCAGGTCAAGGTGATCGCGTCCTACTCCGGCCTGGTCGCGGGCGGCGGCAGGTGAGAAGGGGTTAGTTCCAGATCCCCGGCACGTCCTTCGGCACGGAGTCCTTGACCTGCCCCTGGTCGATCACGTCGCCCTCCAGGGGCAGCAGGACGGTGGCCTGGCGGCCCCAGTCCCCGAACCGGGTGCTCGACTCGACCTGGACGGACACGTCGTAGAACGGGATGACGGCCTTGGCCGACACCCGCTCCACCAGGCCGGTCGGGCCGAGCCAGAGGGTGTAGGAGACCTTGCCGTCGCGGCCCTTCTTGGAGTGCGCCCCGAAGCGCGAGGCGAAGGCGGGCGACACCGCCGCCAGCTTGCTCGTCCTGATGGACCCCTTGACCACGCCGTCCCGCACCGACGCGGGCTTGGCCAGGAGCGTCTTGAGCGTGTCCGGCTCCAGGACCTCCAGGATCAGGTTGCTCGGCGGCAGCTCCGTGTTCCGGTACCGCACCCAGCTCGCTCCCTGGGTCTGCAACGCCCTGCCCACCACCGGACCGGCGACGTAGCTCGCGGTCCGCGAGGAGATCATCTGGACCGGGCCCTCCTGCAGGGCCTCGGTCTCCGCGCGGTCCAGCTTGGTCATGCTGCGCAGCAGGTCCTTGCTGTAGCGCACGGTCTGCGCCAGGTCCGACGCGGCGGCGCCGCGCTGGTCGAACCCGATGGTGCCCTCCAGGCTGGAGGTGGTGACCAGGGCGGGGGTGAAGGTCATCGTCGCCGTGGCCTGGACGTTGACGGCCTTGCCGCGGGTCAGCTCGGCCTTGAGCGCCTTGACCGGGTCGATCTTTGTCTCGGCCTGCGCGGGCAGGGCGATGAGCTGCACCGCGCCTGCGATCGCGACGGCGCCGAGGATGGCTCGATTCATGGGGTTTCCCTGGGAACGGTCGGAAAGACGCGATCAATCTTGTGCATCTAAGATCGCTAGTCAAGCCGAACCGGCTTATTCGGCATCATCGGTGGTCACTCCAGGCTCAAACACCTCATTTCCTCCTCGCGCAGCCCTTCGGAGGGGCGGGGCGCTGTGTGGTCCAGCTGGTCTCCGGAGCTGTGGCGCGGAAGCTCAGGGGGTCGCCCTTGGTGGCCCAGTCGACCGTGTTGCCCGCGTAGTTGACCGTGGAGAGCATCGCGCCCGTACCAGGATCGAGAAGTGTCCTGGGCTCCATCCGAAGCTTCCCGGTCCGCTGGCCGACGTTGAGAACCGTGTACCCGGGCCCGCCGAAGTCGACGGACAGGGCCGGGCGGCGCAGGGGGTCGGTCACGGTGCCCACGACCTTGGTGGCCGGCAGTCCGGCCAGGAGGCGGATGAGCGCGGCGCGCTGGTCCGGGCGGAGCGGTTCGGCGAGGAGGTTCGCGGCGGTGGGCAGGAACTCCTCGAAGGACTGCTTGAAGCCGTTCTTGTACCAGATCTGGTGATACGTGCGGAGTTTCGCCATCAACGCGTTCTGGTCGGTGGGGAACGCGGCGAGCTCGGCCATCGTGATGCGGCCGACCGAGCGGTCGGCGAGCGTGCCCCCGGCCGCGGCGTCCCAGGTGTAGGTGCACTGCTCCGGCTGCTCGGTGAGCGTGACGTACCCGCAGCGTTCGCTCTTCCCGCACGGCTTGACGCGGCGCGGGCTCCCGAGCGCCCGCCAGGCGCGTTCGTCCGCCGGCGTGGCCGGACGGGCGGCGGACCAGCCCGACATCAGGAGCATCGGATCGGCGGGATCGCGCGACTGCCAGACCTCCAGGCGGCCGGTCTGCAGGAAGGTGAAGCCGTCGGCCCGCAGATAGTCGCCGTCGATCGTGACCTGCCGCCAGTAGGCGCCGCTCGTCGCGGGCAGCCTCTCGATCCGGTCGGCCAGGTCGTACAGCGCCTGGTTGCGCTTCGGAGCGACCGCCGCCGGAGGGGCCGGCGCGAGCTGCGCGACCAGCGAGGCGACCAGCGTCACGATCGCCGCCGTGGCCGCGGCCGCCGTCACCATCCACATCCAGGTGCGGCGCCTCGCCGGGAAGTGACCCGGACCGGCCAGGCGGGCCCTGGCCCGGGCGATGACCTCGGGCGACGGGGGCCGGGCGTCGGGCAGGGCGCGGTCGAGCAGGTCCAGCTCATCCATCGGAGTCCTCCTTCAGCGGGTTGACGTCGCCGAGCGCCCGGCGAAGCTGCTTGCGCGCCCGGCTCAGCCGGGACCCCACGGTGCCGGCCGGGATGCCGAGCGCCTGGCCCACCTCGGCGTGGCTGAGCCCGCCCAGCGCGACCAGCAGCACCACGTCCCGGTCGTGCCGCTTCAGACCGGCCAGCGCCCCCGCGAGCGGGCCGGTGAAGCGGGAGGCCGTCACCCGGTCGAGCACCTCGTCCTCGTGTCCGCCGCTGTCGCGCTCGGCCGCCCGGCTGATCGCCTTCCAGCGCCGGACCTCGGCCCGCCGGTGCCGTGCGACGAGGTGGGTGGCGATGCCGTACAGCCAGGGCCGGACCGCGCCGACCGCCGGGTCGTAGGCGCTCTGCAGGGCCGCCACGAAAACCTCGGCGGCCAGGTCGTCGGCCACGTCCTCGGACAGCCGCCGCGCGATGTAGCGGTGGATTTCGGCGAAATGCGCGTCGAAAAGGTCGGGCGGCAATCCCGATCCGGCTCTGGTGCGCGTGTTGTGGCCTATCACGCCCGTTCTTTCCCGCTGGGCGGAAATGCTTTCACGCCGCCGCCGCGGCGCGTGCCGGCACGGCAGAAGGCCGCCACCCGGGAGCCGGGCGGCGGCCTTCTGAGGTCACGTCAGTCGCGGGCTCAGCCGCAGTGTTCGAAGCCGCTCGTGTACGAGCTGCTGCCGACCGAGCCGCCCCACCGGACGCACTGCCCGGCCGCGTCCCGCCTGACCGGGCCCGCGTAGTAGTCGTAGCTACCCGAGTCGGTCGTCCTGCTCTCGTTCTGCGGCTCCAGGAAGGCCGACACCGCCGACGCCGTGCCGAGGTTCGACGTCTTCAGCGTGACGACGCAGTTGTAGCCGTTGCCGGAGTTGTAGAGCAGGTAGGTGCGACCGCCGGTCAGGGCGGCCGAGTCGATGACGGCGTAGCCGCTGCCGCAGACGCCCTCGGGGGTGTACGGGTTGCTGCCGCCGCCGCAGGCGTTGCTGCTGGTGATGGCTTTCTTCTGGCCCAGCGACACGGTCACGCCCTCGACGGTCGGGCTGGTGTCCATCCCGCCGCCGGAGGTCCGCTGCTCGTAGTGCAGGTGCGGCGCGCTGGAGTTGCCCGTCGAGCCGACGGTGCCGATCGCGGTGCCCTGGCTGACGGACAGGGTGCTGCCGGCCGACTTCACCATGCTGGACATGTGGGCGTAGCGGGTCCTGGTGCCGTCGCTGTGGCGGATCTCCACCCATTTGCCGTAGCTCGTGCTGCCGGCGTCGTAGAAGTACGCGGTGCCGGCGGCGGTGGCGCGCACGGTCTCGCCGTTGACGTCGTCGCCTCCGTAGTCCTGCCAGTCGATGGAGCCCTCGGGGTTGTGACCGCCTGTCCAGTTGTTGGCGTAGAAGGTCTTTCCGCAGTTGAACGGGCTCTTGTGGGTCACGGCGAGGACCCCGGAGTCGTGCGCCCCGGCGGTCGCGGACGCGGGTGCCGGCTGGGAGAGCACCGCCGCGGCGAGGGTCACCAGGAGAGTGGGGATCGCCAGAGTGAGGGATTTCGGCCAGGTCAGCCTGCTGGGTGCGGGCATGTTCACCTCTCTGAACAGGTGCGTATGGGGGGATACGGCGCCCAGTTCCTCGATGATGCCGATGAGCCCTCTGGCGACGGGAACGCGTCGACGGCCATGATGATCTGATGATGGACTCGACGGGAAGGGAGGGCCGCTGTCAGGGAACGTCTCGACATCTCACCGCCTGGGGGGAACGACGGGTTGATCGTGAAGGTATCGCCGAAAGTTCTCTTCATCAATCATTTCTGAACGAAAATTTCCGGCTTTTGTCGCCGACCGATTCCCCGGCCGGCTCCGCGGATCGTCCGCTGCTGTTCCTCGACGTGGACGGGACACTCCTCCCGTTCGGGACACCGCCTGACGCGGCCGCGCCCCGCCCGGCCGTGCCACTGCCCCCCGGCTCGAACCCCCTCCTTTCCCGCATCGACCCCCGGCACGGGCCGCGGCTGGCGGCGCTGCCGTGCGACCTGGTGTGGGCGACGACGTGGATGGGCGAGGCGAACGAGGTCATCAGCCCGCTGCTCGGCCTGCCCGCGCTGCCCGTGGTGGACTGGCCGGACCCCTCCGGGCAGGAGGGGCCGCTGCACTGGAAGACCCCGGGCCTGGTCGGCTGGGCCGCCGGGCGGCCGTTCGTGTGGGTCGATGACGAGATCACCGGCGCCGACCGCGCGTGGGTGGCGGCACACCATCGGGGACGGGCCCTGTCGCACCGCGTCGACCCCCGCCGCGGCCTCACCGAAGCCGACGTCGCCGTGATCGCCGGATGGCTGGCGGAGTTGTGACGCCGCAGGTCGGGGCCGGTTGGCGTCCTGATGTGGCGACACCGGGGGACCCTTGGCTCACCCTTTGGTGCGCGCAGTGTCGCCGCCACCACTCCTGACTTCCTGGTAAGGGTGGAGTCATGATCTTCTTGAGGCGGGCGGTCCAAGTCGCCGTGCTCACCCTCGTGGTCCTGCCCATCGCCGCCGTCGTCGCGGCCCCTCCGGCGGGGGCCACCCCGCACAAGCGATCACAGGTCGAGGCCGGGGCCGGGGCGCTGGCCCGGCGCATGCTGGTCCAGCTCAAGGTCGCCCGGCCCCTGTCGCTCCGCGGCTACAGCCACCGGCGGTTCCAGCCCAGGTGGGCGCACCACAAGGGCGCCTGCGACGCGCGCGAGGTGGTGCTGGCCCGCGACGGGCGGCGCGTGCGCAGGAACGCCGCCTGCCATCCGGTCAAGGGGCGCTGGTACAGCCCGTACGACGGCAGATGGCTCAAGAGCGAGAAGCAGGTGGACGTCGACCACGTCGTGCCGCTGGCGTACGCCTGGCGCTCCGGGGCCCGCAAGTGGAGCCAGGCGCGGCGCCGCGCCTTCGCCAACGACCTCACCCGGCCCGAGCTGATCACGGTCAGCCACTCCGCCAACATCGCCAAGGGCGGCCAGGGGCCGCAGAGCTGGCGTCCGCCGCGCCGCGCCTACTGGTGCCGCTACGCCACCTCGTGGATCACGGTGAAACACCACTACCGGCTCTCCGTCACCCGCCGGGAAAGGGTGGCCCTGCTCAACATGCTGCGCACCTGCCGGGGGTGAACGGCGGAGATCCACATCCGCGATCATGGTGGATGTGGCATTACTCCGGCTTGTGGCGATAAGCCTGCTCTGCGGCGGTCTGCTGCCGCTCCCGTTCCTGGATCCTCAGCGGAGGGACGGTTTCGCGTGGGCGCGGCTCGACTTCCTGACGCTCATGGAAATGGCGCAGATCATCACCGTCCCGCTCGGGGTGGTGGCCGGGGTCGTGCTCGTCGCCACCCGGACGTGGACGCGTCCGCCCGGGTACGTCCTGGCGGCCGTCACGACCCTGTTCGGGCTGGTCGTCGTGACCCAGGGATGGCCGACGATGAGCTGGGCCGAGAGCCGCCCGCCCGGGATCGGCGACCCGGACGGCGAAGTGGTCGTCGGAATGCTGGCCGTGTTCTCGGGCGCGGTCACCGCTCTCGTCGGCATGGCGATGGCCGGTTGCCGGTGGGCCGAGGCGTCCACCCCGCCTCACCAGCAGCGCATGTCGAACCCGCCGCTGTAGGTGCCGCCCAGGTCGATGATCAGCGGTGTCGCCGTGGGTGTCCCGCTCTCCGGGGCGCCGGGCTCGTCGAAGATCGTCCAGGCCATGACCTCGTAGTCGCCGAGCTCTCCGTCGGGGTCCTCGATCTTCGCCCGGCGATAGTGATCCAGCACCTCCTGGACGGACCGGCCGGTGGAGAGCTCGAAACGGATGTCGTACCAGCAGTCGCCGGAGTCGCCGCCGCTGACGCTGACCTGCGGGTCGGAGGGTTCCCACTCCGCACCGGCCGGCAGCGGGTGCTTCCGCAGGCGGTCCACCATGAGCCCCAGCCGGTGGTCGCTGATCCAGACGGGCGCCATGGCGACCAGTCCGAGCAGCACGAACGGCACCAACGGCACCAGCGACAAGGCCAGGCAGCCGATCCGCGAACGTCCGGGCCTTCTGGGCGGCGGGGCCTCCGGCCCGGCCTGGGGGGACGACATGCATCACATGATCGCGCACCCCAGGGCGCGAGGCGATGGCATCACGGGCGGGGCAGGCGGGCGGCGATGCCGTCGAGGACGCAGTCCAGGCCTGCCTCGAACGTGCTGTCCGCGTCGGCGTGGCTGGCGTCGCGGACGAACCTGGCCAGCGTCGGGTAGCGGCCCGTGGCCAGCATCCGGGCGAGGTACGGGTAGGAGGCGTGCTGCCACTCCCGCTCGTCCATGCCGGTGGTCCGGGCGGCGCGCAGGTCGGCGATCTGCCGCTGGAGCGCCCCGATCACGTAGACGTTCACCGTGTTGACGGCGAGCATGATCGTGTCGATGTGCTCGAACCCCGGCGCGCCGTCGAGCGCGGCCAGTGACGCCTCCCCGCGGGCCAGCGCGTTCGGGCCGAGATGGGGCCGGCCGCTGAGCAGGTCGGCGAACCACTCGTGCCGCAGCGCGGCATCCCTGGTGCCGTGGGCGAGGGAGCGGAGGGCGCCGCGCCAGTCGTCGCCGGCGCGCACCGGCGGCGGGATCTCGCTGTACACGGCGTCGGCCATGAGGTCCAGCAGCTCTTCCTTGGTGGACAGGTAGCCGTACAGCCGCATCGGGCCGGCGTCGAGCGCGGCGGCGACCTTGCGTAGCGAGACCGCCTCCAGCCCGTCGGCGTCGGCCAGCTCGATCGCGGCCCGCACGATCCGCTCCCTGCTCAGCGGGCTCGGGGCGGGCCGGCTCGGCGGCTCGGGCCGCTCCCAGATGAGCGTGGGATCGCCCTCTCCGGCTTCTCGTCGCGCCGCCATCGTGCCGCCTCCCCTTGCGCGGTGCCCTTCGTACGAGCTTAGAATACGGCACATCACTGCGATACAGTGTATCGGTGTGATACGGCGTATCGAGAGATGAGGGAGAACCCCATGAGCAAGAGCATCGCCATCGTCGGAGGCGGCCCCGGCGGCCTCACCCTGGCCCGCGTCCTGCGCCTCCACGGCGTCGACGCCGTCGTGTACGAGCGCGAGCCGTCCCGTGCCGCGCGCGGGCAGGGCGGCATGCTGGACCTGCATGTGGACAGCGGCCAGCGCGCCCTGCGCGAGGCCGGGCTGGAGGCGGAGTTCCACGCGATCGCCCGCCGCGAGGGCCAGGACATGCGGCTGCTGGACCACACCGGCGCCCTGCTGCTCCAGGAGGACACCCCCGACGACGCCCCGCTCGCCCGCCCCGAGGTGGACCGCGCCGACCTGCGCGACGTCCTGCTCGACTCGCTGCCGGAGGACGCCGTCGTGTGGGGGCGCGCGTTCCGGAACGCCACCCCCCGGCCCGAGGGCGGCCACACCCTGCACTTCGCCGACGGCTCCACCGCCGTCTGCGACCTGCTCGTCGGCGCGGACGGCGCCAACTCCCGGGTGCGCCCGCTCGTGACCGACGCCCGGCCGTTCCACTACGGCGTCAACTACGTCGAGATGGCCATCCCCGACATCGACCGCGCCCATCCGGAGCTGGCCACCGTCGTGGGACGCGGCACCTACTGGGTCATGGGCCCGGGCCAGTCCCTGTCCGCGCAGCGCAACGGCGACGGCCGTGTCCGCCTCTACCTCGGCTTCCACACGCCGGCGGACTGGTTCGCCACCTGCGGCGTCCCCTTCGACGACCCGGCACGCGCCCGCCCCGCCCTGGCGGAGCTGTTCGCCGGCTGGGCGCCGGACGTGACAGCCCTGATCCGGGCGTGCGACGACACCGTCATCCAGCGCCCGCTCACCATGCTGCCCGTCGGCCTGACCTGGCCGGCCACGCCGGGTGTCACGCTGATCGGGGACGCCGCCCACCTGATGCCGCCGGTCGGCGAGGGCGTCAACATGGCCATGCTCGACGCCCTCGAACTCGCCCTGGCCCTCGCCGCCGACCCCGGCGACCCGGCGGCGGCCGTCGCGCGCCACGAGAAGGAGATGTTCGAGCGCACCGCCCCCGTCGCCGAGATGTGCCTGCGGATCACGGAGATGATGACGGCCCCGGACGGCGCGCAGGCCATGCTCCGCTTCTTCACCGGCCGGTAATCCGGTTGCGGGAGGGGCCGCCGGTTCCGCATCCTCACCAGGATGAACGTCCCCTATCGGCAGATCCGTGCCGCCTACACCGACACGACCATCACCGTCTACCAGGCCTACGACCCCGCCATCGCGGAGCCGGCCGTCGCCGCGCGGCGCTTCGTGCCGCCGTTCAAGCGCGAGCGGATGACCTGGATCAAGCCGTCCTTCCTGTGGATGATGTACCGCTGCGGCTGGGCCACCAAGCCCGGGCAGACGAGGGTCCTGGCCGTCGACATCACGCGCGCCGGGTTCGCGTGGGCGCTGGAGCACTCCTGCCTGAGCCATCCCGAGCCCGGGACCGACGCCGCCGAGTGGAGGCAGCGGCTGCGGGCCAGCCCGGTGCGCGTCCAGTGGGATCCCGAGCGGACCCCGCGCCACCACGCCCTGCCGTACCGGTCGATCCAGGTGGGCCTGTCCGGCGCGGCCGTCACCCGCTACCTCGACGAGTGGATCACGGGGATCACCGACGTGACCGGCATGGTCCACGACGTCCACCGGGCCCTGCGCGCCGGCCGGGACGTGACGGACCTGCTGCCGCGCAAGCGCCCCTACCCACTGCCCACCGAACTGGCCCGGACCGTCGGCGCCACCCCGGACGCTCCACGCCCGGCAGAAGAGGGCGTGTAGCGTCGTGGGCATGCGGCTTCACGTCGGATGCGCCATGTGGACCCACACCCCGTGGCAGGGGCGTTACCTGCCGCACCCCCTTCCCCCGTCCGAGCGCCTGAGAGCCTACGCCACCTGGTGCGACGCGGTCGAGGGCAACACCACGTTCTACGCGACCCCGTCGCGGAGCACGGTGGAGACGTGGGCGGAGCAGACCGGCCCCGGCTTCCGGTTCGTGGTCAAGCTGCCCAAGCCGATCACGCACGAGCGCCGCCTCGCCGGCGCCGGCGAGGAGCTGCGCGCGTTCCTCGACGCGATCGAGCCGCTCGGGCCGCGCGCCCACGCCCTGTGGATCCAGCTCCCGGCCTCGTTCGGGCCGAACGACGTCGGCGCGCTCGCCGCGTTCCTGCACCGGCTGCCCGCGCACCACCGGTACGCCGTCGAGGTGCGCCACCGCGCCTTCTTCGCCGACGCGCGGGCCACCGGCCTGCTGGAGCGGGTCCTCGGCCGGGCCGGGGCCGAGTGGGTCCCGTTCGACACCACCGCGTTCTTCGACACCCCGCCCACCAGCGACGCCGAGCGCGACGCGTGGCTGAAGAAGCCGCGCGTGCCGCGTCGCGCCACCGCGCTCACCGACCGCCCGATCGTCCGCTACCTCGGCCGCGACGACGTCACCCGCACGGTCGAGGGCTGGCGGCCGTGGGTCGCCACGGTCGCCGGGTGGCTGCGCGAGGGCCGCTCCCCGACGGTGTTCGTGCACACCCCGGACAACGCCGAGGCCCTGCCGCTGGCCCGGCGCTTCCACGAGGACGTGCGGGCCCTGCTGCCCGAGCTGGAGCCGCTGCCGGAGCCCGTGTCGCCGTCCGACGGCCCGTCCTCCGACGACGAGCCGCTGACGCTCTTCTGACCTTCGGATCTCTGACATCTCGGGCGCCCTCTGTCACGATGGGCGGGTGACCTCTGACGCCTTAGAGCGCTTGCGGCGGCTGCACCGGTTCTACCGGGACCCGTACCCGGTGTACGCCGAGGCCCGTCGCGCGCGCGGCCTGACGTTCGTCCCGGAGCTCGACGCCTGGCTGGTCAGCCGGCGTGAGGACGTCCGCGAGGTGCTGAGCCGGCCCGACCTGTTCTCGTCGGCGGGCGCGCTGCGGCCCGACGTCCTGCCCGGCAGGCGGGCCCTGTCCGAGCTGGTCAAGGGGTACGGCGGGGCGCAGGCGGTGCTCTCGGCCGACGGCGAGGCGCACCGGCGCCTGCGCAGGCCGCTCGTCCGGGGCCTGTCCCCGGTGCGGGTCGCCGCCGCCCTGCCGTTCGTCACCGAGCGGGCCGAGGCGCTGATCGGCGGGTTCGCCGGCGCCGGACGGGTCGAGTGGATGGACGCCTACGCCAGGCCGCTGCCGGCCGAGGTGATCGGCCACCTCATGGGCCTGAACCCGGCCGACACCCCCGGCGCGATCCACGGCGGCCACCAGGCCGAGGCGCTGCTGTTCGCCCCGCTGACGGAGGACGAGCAGGTCGAGGCCGCCCGGGACGTCGTGGCCCTGCACCACCTCCTCGACCGGTACGCCCGCGCGCGCAGGGCCGAGCCCCGCGACGACCTGATCACGGAGATGGTCCGCGCGCTCGCCCCCGGCTCCGGCGAGCTCACGCACGACCAGCGCAGGGAGATCGTCTCCAACGTCCAGAACCTGCTGCTGGCCGGCCACCTCACCGCCACGGCCCTGCTCGGCACGATCATGCTCAACCTGCTGCGCGACCGGAGCCAGTGGGAGCTGCTGCGCGAGCGGCCGGAGCTCGTTCCGGCGGCGGTCGAGGAGGCGGTCAGGTTCGACGCGCCGATTCAGGGCTTCCGCCGCACGGTCACCGAGGAGGTGACGCTCGCCGGCACGCGGCTGCGCAGGGACGACGTGGTGTTCGTCTCGTACGCCTCGGCCGGCCGCGACGCCGACCCCACCACCCGCCCGGACACCTTCGACGTCACCCGGCCGGCCGCGCGCCACCTGTCGTTCGGCCACGGCGCGCACGGCTGCCCTGGCTCGCAGCTCGCCAGGGAGCAGGTGCGGATCACGCTGGAGATCCTCATCCGCGAGCTGCCGGGCCTGCGCCTGGAGCACGCGGACGTCACCATGGCCCCCACCCTCATCCACCGCGCCCCGGAGTCTCTCCACCTCACCTGGTGACGTGAAATCCGGAGCCGACCCCCGTGTGACGCATTCGCCCGGATGAGCCGGCGCCATTCAGCCGGGACATGGAAGAAGGGGAGCGCCCGACTTCCGCACCGGATAAAAGAATTCTGAACGGTTTCATTCGGCGGAAAGGGAAAAGGCGGCTTTTCTCCGGCGGTCCCCGTACGCCATGAGGTGGGTGGCCGCGAGGGACCGCCAGGGACGCCATCGGCCGGCCGTCCACGAGTCCGCGCCCCGCGCGGGCACGCCCAGCTCCTCCAGCGCCGCCCGCAGCGAGGGGTCCGCCAGCGGGAACGCCCCACGCTGCCCCAGCCGCAGCCCGAGCATCTGGCGCAGGTCGTCGTCCAGGTACGGCACCGCCGCGAGCGCGTCGGGACTCGTGCCGTACCCGAGCGCCCCCGCCCCTTCGGCCAGAGCCGCGATCGCCGCCACGTCGCCCGCGGGCAGCCCCTGGCCGGGGGCCAGGGCCGCGAGGCGGGCGCGGGTCAGCGCCTCCGGCGGCGGGAACGCGTGGGTGAGCCCGCCCGGCAGCCCCGGCACGGGCGTCCCGAGCGCCTCCACCAGCGCTTTCAGCCTCCGGGCCGCCTCCTCCGGCTCCCGGCCCCGTGCCAGGATCTCCCGGACGCCCACCTCCAAGGCGCTCCACGCCCCCGGCACGGGCAGCCCGGGCCGGTTCCGCACCACCGGCCCGAGCACCGGGTCGGCGGACAGCGCGGCGACCCCGGCCGTGTGGTCGGTCTCCGTGCCGAGCAGGCGGCCCACCTGGTCGACCACGTGGATGAGCCCCTCCCAGTACGGCAGGTGCGCCACCAGCAGCAGGTGGCCCGCGGCGTCGCCGGGCGACACCTCCAGCAGGCCGGGCGCGCCGTCCACGGTGATCGTGCGCCGGTACGCGCGGCCCTCCACGGCCTCGACGCCGGGCACCGCCCGCGCGGCGAGGAAGTCCCGCACCGCGTCCCAGTCGTAGCCGGGCAGGACCGGCAGCCGCAGCGCGAGGCCGCCGTCGGCGACGAGCCGGTCCGCGCGGTGCCGCCGGTCGCGCAGGTCGGTCGGCGAGGCGCGGAACACCTCCCGCATGATCCGGTTGAACTGCCGCAGGCTGCCGAACCCCGACGCGAACGCGATGTCCAGCACCGTCAGGTCGGTGTCGTCGAGCAGCCGGCGCGCGAAGTGCGCCCGGCGGGAGCGGGCGAGCTGGTCGGGGCTCGCCCCCAGGTGCTTGAGGAACAGGCGCCGCAGGTGGCGCGGTGACAGGCCGACCCGCTCCGCGAGCGCCGCCTCCGTGCCCTCGTCCAGGATCCCGTCGATGACGAGCTGCCACGCCCGGCACACCAGCTCGGGGGCGTCGGCGGCGACGGGACCGGCCACCCGGTACGGCCGGCAGCGCAGGCAGGCCCGGAACCCGGCGGCCTCGGCCGCGGCGGCCAGCTCATACGTGCGGGTGTTCCGCGCCAGCGGCTTCGCGCCGCACCCCGGCCGGCAGTAGATGCCGGTGGTGACGACGGCGGAGTACGTGGTCATGAGTCAGATGTAACGGCAGCGTCCCCGCCGACGCCAGACAGATCCGGACATGACGCGAGGAGCCAGGCGTGTCCAGATCTGACCGGACCGCGGCGGGGCGCCGGGCCCACCATGGCGGTCGTGTGACCAGAGCGCCCCGAGCGACGAGGGCGCCCGACCAACCAGGAGGATCCGTGCTCGCCAAGGTGTTCCCCATCAAGCTCAAGGACGGCACGCAGTCCGCCGCCGAGGAGATCGTGCGGGAGTTCGCCCCGAAGGGCCCGGCGGTCGAGGACGGCACGCTGTCGTTCCGGGTGTACCGGGACCCGGCCAAGCCCGACCACCTGCTGTTCGTGGAGCACTTCGCGGACCAGGCGGCCTACGACGCCCACACCGGTTCGGCGGCGTACCAGGAGCTGATCGCCGGCCGGTTCGGCGAGCTCGTCGTGGAGTTCGTGGAGATCGACCACGAGCTGCTGGTCGCGCTCTAGCCGGGCGCGGGCCCGGCCGTGACCTCCCCCGCGGCCGGGGCCTCCCCGCGCACCAGGTCAGAAGAACCGGCCGAGCCGGAACGGGCGCACCACCAGGGGCACGGTGAACCGGCTGATCACGCGTACCTTCCTGATGCGCGTGTGCTCGTTGATCGTGACCTTCACGCACTTGAGGTGCGCCAGGTGGTCGCCCGGGAAGGCGTAGTAGGAGATCCCGACGCCGCGCCGGCCGAGCCCCCGGTCGGACAGCCCCAGCCCCACCTCGCGGTAGATCCGCCACGAGCCCTTCAGCGTGAACGCGGTGGACCCGATGAGCGCGTGGTTGGCCTTCGTGGGGCAGTGGACGAAGACGCGCACGGTGTCGTTCTGGCGCGGCCACTGCGGCAGGATCCGCAGGGACGTGCGCTTCTTCCAGTCCTTGGGCAGGGGTCCGCGGGAGGCAGCCGCGGCCGCGGGCCGGCACGGCAGGACCGCGAGCGTGGCCGGGCCCGCCAGGAGAACGGCGACGGCGACCGTTCCTGCCACGGAACGCACGGATTCCTCCCCTCCGGGGTTGATCACCTCATTATGGCGAGCGTTCACCACGGAAAAGGACGCCACGCCGTACATCCCGTCATGAACGCTTCACCGCCGAATTCGGCGCCGAAATCAGCGGTGCGGCGCGACATAACGGATGACGTGACCAATATGTGATCGCAAAACTCGTTGATGGCGTTTGGCGTGTTTTAGGATCGCTGTCTTGTGAACCCGCCTGAGGACCAGCCCGAGCTGGACGTCGACGCGGCCTTCGCCCGCCTGACGGCCGGCGTGCGCCTGAAGCCGCCGGGGCTGGGCTGGCGGCTGCGGCTCGCCTTCGCACCGGGCAGCCGCCTGCGCCGGCGCGTGCTGATCGTGGTGGTCTGCCTGGTCGTCCTGGCCGCCGGCGCCCTCACCCTCCAGGCCGTGGACCGCCGCCCGGACCCGGTGCCGCCGCCCCCCGACGACTCCAGGCCCGTCCTGACGGCGCTGGGCGCGGGGGTCAGTCGATGATGTGCTGCCACACCCGCTGGACCGGGGTTCGCTTGTAGTCCCAGTCCTCGCTGTAGCCCTGGGGATACCTGCTGCCGCGCTTCGGGTCGGCCAGCGCGTCGTACATCGCCTTCGCGGCGGCCCGCTCGCCGATCCGGTGCTCCTCCGTCTGGGTGAGCGGCGGGCCGCCGGCCTCGCGCCGCTCGTTGCGGGCGTTCTGGATGGCCGCGTTGTAGGTGCCTTCGTACAGCTCCTCGTACTGGTCCTGGATCTCCCGGCCGCGGATCCCCTCCAGCTGCTCCGTGAACCGGTACGCCTGGATGTTCCCCTGCGCCTCCTCGCGGATGGCCGCCTCGACGTAGTCCTCACGGCTCATCCCGGTCGGGTCGGGGGTGTTCCGGTGCCGGGCGTGGTTGATCTCGTGGATCAGCGTGGCCGCGCGGGCCTCCGGGGTGTCACCGTCCCGCAGGTAGATCTCGATGACGTTGTAGTCGTCGTGGTACACGCCGAGGAGGCCGCCGTCGTTCTCCCCGGGAGGCTGGAAGAGGATCGTCACGTGGTGCTCGCGCGCCCAGGCCAGCGCGGCCCGCCCCATCGGGGTCTCGCCGAGCACCCGCTCCACCTCGCGCCGCGCGCCGTCGTCCGAGGCCATGCCCGAGGTCCTGCGGCTCGCGTCCCACGCCGCGATACCGGCCACCACGGCGGGGACGGCCGAGGTGAACAGGAGGTACTCCATGGCGTCGCGGAGGGTTCGGGCGATGACCGTGCCGATGTTCCCCCTGATCTCGATGAGCATCGAACGGAAGAGCCGCCGTGTGAGGTAGAACCGCAGGGTCACCCAGAAGCCGCCGGCGGGGGTCGTCACGATCGCCCCCACCAGCCCGGCGAGCAGCATGGTGAGCGCCCAGACGACCAGCGCCTTCCACAGGACCCTGAGAACCACCGTCATCAGCGTCCCCAGCGCGGCCAGGTCGGCCGCCTTCGCGCCGTCCCGCAGGCGCTGCCGCACTCCCTGCGCCGACTCCCACTTCTCCTTGTACGCCTCGACGTCGCGCCCCGCGTTGGCCCGCACGACCGCGTCGTGGCCGGCGTCGAGCTGGGCGGCCGTGGCCCTCAGCTCGTCGGCCAGGTCCAGCCAGCCCCGTACGCGCAGCAGGCGGTCGTCCTCGTCGGGGTCAGGCCACGGCGCGTCGTCCTTGAACTGCTCGTGGATCGGCCTGAGCTGGGCCGGCAGCTCCCATCCCATGTCCGGTCAGCCCCCTTCACCGGCCGTCGGCGAGGCGGCGAGTCAGGTCCTCGTTGGCCCCCGAGGCCGAGGCGTGGGTGTGCGCGGTCTCGCGCAGCTTGCGGGCGTGCTCCCTGACCTCACGCAGGGTCGCGTCGAACGCGGTCGCCGCGTGGCGGACGAACGAGGCGTACGCGGCGTCGAACTCGGCCCCCGGCTGCTCGCGGTCCGCCGGCTCCGGGGCGGAGACCGCGGTGAGCGCCCGCCGAGCGACCCGCTCCAGCCGGTCCTCCATGTCCTCCGCGCCCAGGCGGGCGTCCAGCAGCGACCGCTGGTCCACGCGCAAGATCCCGTCCATCCGTCCCCCTTTTGAGCATGTACGGCGGAAAGATCCTTCCACGCCCGGCCGCGGCGAAGCCGTCCGGGGAGACGGCGGGAACCTCCACCTGGCACTACTGACCCGGGCCGCCGAGCGCGGATAGTGTCGCGGGGTGCTCGTCAGGACCGCGCTGGAAGCGCTCGCCCAGCGGCCGATCCCCTTCCTGCGGTCGGCCTGGCCGTGGCGCTCGCTGGCCTATCTGCTGGCGGGGGCCGTGCCGGGCCTGCCCGTTCTCGGCGTCGTGGCCGCCGTGGCGGTGACGTCCTCACCGGCCGTCCTGGTCGCCGGCGTGGCGGTGGCCGCGCTGCTCACCCCCGTGGCGGGGAGGTACGAGCGGTGGCGGCTGCGGCTGGTGGACGGCGTGCCGCTGCCCGACACGCCCCCGGAGCCGGGCGGGGACACCGGTGAGCCGCCTCGACGGGGACGCGAGGTCCGGGTGGCGGCGCTCGGCGGGCTCGCGCTGCTCGTGCTGTGGTGGATCGACCTGGTGATGGCCGCGTCCGGCGCGGCGGGGCCCGTGCTGCTGATCCTGTCGCCGGTCGTGCAGCCCGAGGCCGAGCCGGTCGCCGCCGTCGCGGCCTCGGCCGCCGGGGTGCTGCTGGTGCCCGTCGCCGCCTACACGCTGACCGCCTGGGCGGGCGCCCGGGGCGCCATGACCCGCGCGATCCTCGCCCCGCAGGCCGCCGAGCTGGCGGAGGTGCTGCGCTCGCGCGCCCGGCTCGTCGACGCGTTCGAGACCGAACGCCGCCGGATCGAGCGCGACCTGCACGACGGCGCCCAGCAGCGGCTGGTGGCGCTGACGATGACGCTCGGCATGGCGCGGCTGGACCTGCCGGACGACAGCCCCGCGGCCCGGGCGGTCGAGCGGGCGCACGGCGAGGCCAAGCAGGCGCTGGCCGAGCTGCGCGCGCTCGTCAGGGGCGTCCACTCGCAGGTGCTCACCGACCGGGGCCTGCCCGCGGCGGTGCGCGACGTCGCGGGCCGCTCGCCCGTCCCGGTGGCGGTGGACCTCGCGCTGGACGAGCGGCTGCCGGCGGCCGTCGAGGTCACCGCGTACTACGTCGTGACGGAGGCCCTCGCCAACGTCGCCCGGCACAGCGGCGCGAGCGCGGCCCGCGTCACCGGCGGCGCGGCGGACGGCGCGCTCGTCCTGGAGATCCACGACGACGGCCGGGGCGGGGCCGACCCCGCGCGCGGCACCGGCCTGACCGGGCTGGCCGACCGGCTGGCCGTCGTGGGCGGCAGGCTGTCGCTGTCGAGCCCGGCCGGCGGCCCGACCCGGATGCGTGTGGAGATCCCGTGCGCGTCGTGATCGCCGAGGACGCCGTCCTGCTCCGCGAGGGCCTGATCGGTCTCCTCGAACGTTTCGGCCACACCGTGGCCGCCGCCGTCGGCGACGCGCCGTCGCTCGTCGAGGCCGTCGAGGAGCACCGGCCCGACGTCGTGGTCACCGACGTGCGCATGCCGCCCGGCTTCTCCGACGAGGGCCTGCGCGCCGCCCTGGAGCTGCGCCGCGCGCGCCCGGCCCCGGCCGTGCTCGTGCTCAGCCAGTACGTGGAGCAGACGTACGCCGCCGAGCTGCTCGACTCCGGCGGCGGCGCCGGGGTCGGCTACCTGCTGAAGGACCGGGTCGGCGACGTGCGCGAGTTCGTGGACGCGCTCGGCAGGGTCGCGGCGGGCGGCACGGTCGTCGACCCCGAGGTGGTGCGCCAGCTCCTGCGGCGCCCCCGCGACCCGCTGCTGCGGCTCACGCCCAGGGAACGCGAGGTGCTGGCGCTGATCGCCGAGGGCCGCTCCAACGCCTCGATCGCCGGCGCGCTGTTCGTCACGGAGGCGGCCGTGGCCAAGCACATCGCCGGCATCTTCACCAAGCTCGACCTGCCGCCCGCCGCCGACGGCAACCGGCGGGTGCTGGCCGTGCTCGCGTATCTCCGCCGTCAGTAAGGTTTCGTCCATGAGGGAGCAATGGCGGGAGGTCGGCGACCGGGTCTACGTCCGGCGCCACAAGTCGTACGACATGAACGTCGGCCTCGTCGTGGGCGACGGGCACTGCCTGGTGCTCGACACCAGGGCCTCGCACCGCGAGGCCGCCGACCTGATCGACGCGGTCCGGCGGATCACGAGCAGCCCGTGGACGGTCGTCAACAGCCACGCGCACTTCGACCACGTCTGGGGCAACGCGCTGTTCCGCCCGGCCGAGATCTGGGGACACGTGCGATGCGTCGAGGACATGGAGCGGGACGGTGAGGAGCAGCGCGCCGCCGTCATCCGGCGGTCTCCCGAGGAGCGGCGCGAGGAGTTCGAGGAGGTGGTGATCGTGCCGCCGGACAACACGTTCACCACCACGGCGTCGCTCGACATCGGCGGGCGGATCGTCCACCTGCGCCACTTCGGGCTGGGCCACAGCAGCAACGACATCGTGACGTACGTGCCCGACGCCGGTGTGGTGTTCGCCGGTGACCTGGTCGAGCAGGGGGCGCCGCCCGCGTTCGGCGACTCGTACCCGCTCGACTGGCCGGTGACGACGGCCGCCATGCTGGCCGAGCTGCCCGGCGAGGTGATCGTGCCCGGCCACGGCGCGGTGGTGGACCGCGCGTTCGCCGAGGCGCAGGGCGCCGAGCTGGCCGCCGTGGCGGAGCTGGCCAGGCGGGCGCACGTCGAGGGGCTGCGCGACCTGATCAAGCAGTTCCCGTATCCCGAGGACGTCAGCCGCCAGATCATCGAGCGCGCCTTCCTGCAGCTCGACGCCAGCCCCGCCTGACGGACCCCGCTCCGGGGACCCTCGACAGCCTCGGCGGCTCCTTCTATAGTGCAAAGTGCACTATAGAAGGAGGCACTATGGCGCAACGCCACGATCTGGTCGGGCTGACCGTGCTCGCCCTGCTCTCGGTACGCGCCGGTCACCCGTACGAGCTGCACCGCCTCGTCGTCGACACGCACAAGGACTACGTGACCGGGCTGCCCAGGAGCCTCTACCACGCGGTCGAACGGCTGGCGCGCGACGAGCTGATCACCCCGTCCGCCACCGGGCGTGAGGGACGGCGGCCCGAGCGGACCGTCTACGAGATCACCGCGGAGGGACGCGAGGAGCTGGCCACGCGCCTGCGGCGCCTGCTGGAGCGGCCGGACCCCGACCAGCGCGTGCTCGTCGCGGGGATCTCGCTGATCGGCGCGCTGCCGGTGCCCGAGGCGCGGCGCGCGCTGCGCAGCCGGGCCGCGGCGCTGGAGGCGGCGGTCGCCGGCCTCGACGCGCACCTCGCGGGCATGGCGGACAACGGCCTGCCGGAGGTGCTGGGGCTGAAGCTCGACTACCAGCGGGCCGCCCAGGCGGCCGAGCTGGCATGGGTGCGTGGGGTGCTGGACCGGCTGGAGAGCGGCGCGCTCGACTGGCCGGACGCGGTCAAGCAGTCACTGCTGGAGCGGGCTTCCCGAGGAGACGGGCATGAGCGACAAGGGCAGGAAACTGATCACTGAGGTGTCGGGCGTGGTCGAGGCGCCCGTGGAGCGGGTGCGGGAGGCCCTGCGCAAGACGCTGTTGCCGGAACTGATGCCCGATGGCGACCGCTTCACCGTCGAGGACTTCCCGGGGCACAGGAGCACCGTCGAGATCACCGACCGGATGATCGCCCTGCAGGGCGGCTGGTGGTACCGGGGCGAGTGGACGCTCGCTCCGGTGGCCGAGGGCACGCGGCTCACCCACCGGGTCTACAACGTGGCCACGAGCCTGCGCTGGGGGGTGCCGTTGGCCAACCGGTTCTTCCTGGGCTACGACCGGACCACGCGCGACTCCTTCGCGGCCGGCCTCACCCGCCTCGGCGCCGACCTCGGCTGCCCGGTCCACCTGACCCCGTAACCGGATCCCCACCCGGCCGCGCCCATGCTGGGTCCCTAACCCCTGGCCCCGGCCCGCGTTCCCGTCCGCGTGCTGGGAAGACGATCAGCGGGGCACAGGGAGGGTGGCGCGGAAGCCGCCGTCGATCGCCACCAGCGTGCCCCCGTGCAGACCCGCGATGTCCCGGGCGATCGGCAGCCCCAGCCCCGCGCCGCCGTCGTCCCTGGCGCGGGCCTCGTCCAGCCGGGTGAACCGGTCGAACACCGCCTCCCGGTGCTCCGGCGGGATCCCCGGTCCGTCGTCGAGCACCTCCAGCACCGCCACGCCGTCGCCCGGCCGCACCCGGACCGTCACCGTCGTCCCGGCGTGCCGGCGCGCGTTGTCGAGCAGGTTCGTCACCAGCCGGGCGAGGTGGCCGCGCGAGCCCCGGACCACCACGTCCGGCTCGATGTCCACGACGACCTTCGGCTCCGCACCCGGCCCGTAGCGCACCGACTCCTCGAAGGCCACCTGCCCGAGGTCGAGCGACGTCGTCCGCACCGGCTCGCCCGCGTCCAGCCTGGCCAGCATGAGCAGGTCACCGGCCAGGGCCTGGAGGCGTTCCACGTCGGCCAGCGCCTCGCGGGTCAGCTCGCTCGGCGGGGCCAGCTCCAGCCGGGCCCGCAGGGTGGCGATCGGGCTGCGCAGCTCGTGCGCGGCGTCGGCGACGAACCGCTGATGGGTCCCGACGGCCGTCTCCAGCCGGTCGAGCGTGCCGTTGACGGTCGTGGCCAGGGCCGCGATCTCGTCGCGCGAGCGCGGCACGGGCACACGCTGGTGCAGGTCCCGGGCGGTGATGTCGGCCATCTTGGCGCGGATCGCGGCGACCGGCTTCAGCGCCCGGCTCACCGAGAACCAGGTCATCGCGGCCACCACGGCCAGCAGCGCGGGCACGCCGGGCAGCAGGGCGCTGTCGAGGGTCTGCAACGCCTCGTCGGCCCCCGCCCGGGAGGCCCTGGCCCACACCGTGGACGTGCCCTGCTTGGTGTCCACCTTCAGGGCCGCCACCGCGTACAGGTCGGGCTGCGCCCATCCCTGGTCCACGGCCGCCTTCCCCGCCGCGTCGACGAGGACGACGTCGGGATCGCCGACCGGCTTGACCTCCGTGCCGGGCACGGCGGAGGCGTTCGCCGGGGCGGCCTTGTGGCTGCTGGTGAGGGTCAGGGCACTCGTGTCAGCGGGGGCGGCCGGGGTCCCTTGGATGCGGCCGACGAGCGCGACCTGACCGGCCCGTGGCACGACCGCGGTGTCGCCCGATGGCACGACCACGGTGGCGGCCGGTGGCACGACCACGGTATGGGCGGTGCCCTCGGGGCCTGTGCCGGTCGGGTCGGGCGCGGTGCGAGAGGTGCCGGTCATGCCGTCGGGCGTGGTGCGAGAGGTGCCCGTCGCGCCGTCGGGCGCGGTGCCGGTCGTGGGCGCCGCCTGGGTGCCCTCGACCGACTGGATCAGCATCGGCGCGGCCGCCACCGCGCGTCGCGCGGCCTCGGCGTCGGTGCTGGCCTCCAGGCTGCCGCGCAACGTGACGACGAGCACGGCCGCGGCGGCGCCCAGGGCGAGCGCCACCACCAGCGTCGCCGCCGCCGTGGCCCGCAGCCGCACCGACGACAACCCGGCCGACAGCCTCACCGGCAGCCCGGCAGGCAGTCGGGCGGGCAGCCCGGCCGGCAAGCGCCCTCGAAACGCCGCGAGGATCCTCGCCCGCAGCCGGGCCGGCGACAACCCCCGCCCCGCCCCCGCGTCCCCGCTCACCTCGGGGCCCATGGCGCCGCTCATGTCGCCTCCAGACGGTAACCGGCGCCTCGCACCGTGATCAGCGACGACCGGCCGAACGGCTGGTCGATCTTGCGGCGGAGCGCGCTGATGTAGACCTCGACGATGTTCGGGTCGCCGTCGTAGGTGAAGTCCCACGCCTGGGCCAGCAGCTCGCTCTTGGAGACCACCTCGCCCGCCCGCCGCGCCAGCCCGTGGAGCACCGCGAACTCCTTCGGCGTCAGCGCGATCTCCACCTCGCCCCTGCGGCAGCGCAGCCCCGCCGGGTCGAGCACGAGGTCGCCCACCGTGATCGACACCGGCCGCTCCCTGCCGCCGCGCCGCACCAGGGCCCGCAGCCTCGCCAGCAGCACCACGTACGAGAACGGCTTGGACAGGTAGTCGTCGGCGCCGGTGTCGAGCGCCTCGGCCTCGTCGTAGACGCCGTCCTTGGCGGTGAGCATCATGATCGGCGTCCAGTTCCCGGCCTCGCGCAGCCGCGCGCACACGGTGTAGCCGTTCATCCGGGGCAGCATCACGTCCAGGACGATCACGTCGTAGGGGTTCTCCGTGGCCATCCACAGCCCGTCGCGGCCGTCGTGGGCCACGTCGACCGCGAACCCCTCGCCCGACAGCCCGTCCCGGACGAGGCCGGCCAGCCGCCGCTCGTCCTCCACCAGTAAGACCCGCACGCCGACCAGCGTGCCGTACACCACCTAAAGCCAACCTGAAGATCATTTCGGCTGCGTTCAGGCTCGCTTCAGGTACGACAGGCCACTGTCGGTCCGTCGGAACGCACGATCGCTTCCACGAGAGGGAGAATCCATGTTCAAGAGGCGTGTCGGGATCCTGGGCGCGGTGGGCGTCCTCGCGCTGTCGATCCTGAGCGGGTCCGCCCTGGCCGACGAGACCCCGGCCCCGGCGCCGGACGCCACCATCGTCTGCCGGACGAGCGACGGCCAGGTGGTGAGCTTCGCGACCGTCAGGGCCGTCAAGGTCGAGACGCTGAAGGACGGCAAGGTCGCCATCTCCGCGGACGAGCAGGGAGCGCCGGCGGAGCCGGGCAAGCTGACCAGGGTCGAGCGCAAGCCGCTCTCGCCCGAGGAGGAGGAGAAGCTGGCCAAGGCCCTCCCCGAGGGCGCGCCGAGGATCGAGGTCAAGCGGGCCGTGCCCGCCGACGAGGCCGGCGTCGTGCGGATCGAGGAGGGAGCCAAGGTCAAGGTGGGCGGCCAGGTCAAGGAGGGCGAGACCGTGGACGCCGTCCCGGCCGTGCCCGCGCTCCCGGCCGACGGCCCCGACGGCGCGCCGCCCAAGGGCGTGACGGCCCCGGCCGCCACCGTGACCTGCAAGGCCGGCGACAAGTAGCCGGCCGGGGGCCCGGTCAGGCGAACGACGGGTGCGGGCCGAGCGCCCAGTACTCGAACAGGCCGTGCCCCACCAGGCCGTCGTACTCGAAGCGGCCCACGGCGTCCACCATGCCCCACATGCGGGCGGCGTCGGCCGGCAGCGTGTAGGTGACCCCTTGCACGACCGGCCCGGCGCCGTGGTACATGCCGTGCTTCCAGTCCGGCTCCAGGCCGTACCCGGTGCCGACCATGAGGTGGACCGGCAGGAGCGGCGTGCAGCGGACGTCGAAGGGCTTGCCCCCGGGCGGGGCGAAGGTGATGGTGGCCTCGACCACGTCGCGGGTGCCGGGCGCGTACACGGGGCGGTATTCGGGCCGGCCGAGATACTCCTCCTCCCGGCCGTCCGACCACACCCGGGTGGCCTCCTCCAGCACCCGGCGGCCCCGCTCGTCCTCCTGCACGATGCAGAGGATGGCGTGGTCGTCGAACATCATCGGCGCGTACAGCCAGTAGAACGTGCCGGGGTTCTTCGCCTGGACGCCCGGGGGCTCGGGCTCGCCGACGGGCCTGATGCCCCAGGACCGGTCCCGGGTGCCCAGCCAGTGGTCCGGGGTGACGGGGATCTCCTCGGACCCGACGCGGATGTGCCCGCTCCAGCGCCCGGTCTGCGCGAGCCGGACGGAGTCGAACATGACCCGCTCCTGCCAGCGCAGGAAGTGCCGGGGCTCCAGCGTCGCCGGGATCGTGCCCGTCCAGGTCAGGTCGAAGGACAGGCCATGCTCGTTCGGCTCCAGCACCACGCGGAGCCGTTGGAGCCCTTCGATGACCTCGACCCGGAACGGGCCGATCCCGGTGTCCATCCGGTCGGCGCCGAGCTCGCGGGAGGCGCGTACCACCCGGTGCAGGTCGTCGCCGGCGCCGCGGCGGCGCACGCAGGCGAACGCGTCGGTGACGCCGAGGTTGGGGTACTGGCCCAGGCCGACGATCAGCATCAGGTCGTCCGTGCCGGCGTGGCAGTTGAAGTAGTAGCGGTCGTAGAAGTTGCGGTCGGAGGTGGTCACGTGCCGCATGACCTGGGCGGCCTGGTGGACGGGGTAGTCGTCGAGCGGTGACAGGCTCATGCCGCTCGTTCTAACAAGCGCTTGGTTAAGAGTCAACGAGGAGCGGCCCGGAAACGCGAAAGTGCGCCCCCCTCGGAGCGGGGGCGCACTTTCGCGCTGGTTCACTGCGTCTTGTGCGCTGCCTCGTCCGCCTTCTCCGAGACGTCGGACGCCTTCTCCGAGATGGTGGACGCGGCGTTCTCCGCGGTCTGAGCGGTTCTGTCCGCCTTCTCGCTCACCCAACGCGACGCGTCGGACGCGGAGTCCTTCATCTGCTCCGTCCATTGCTGCGCGTTGCGACGATAGGCCATGTAGCCCATCGCGCCCACAGCGAGACCGGTGATCAGGACCATGATCGGCCAACGCCGCGATCTGGCGGGCGTCGGGTCGATCTTCTCGGCCGCCGCGGTCAGCATCGAGCTGACCTTGGGAGCGAGCTGGTCCTCCACCCGATGCGCGGCGTCCTCCAGCACCGGGGCCGCCCAGTAACGGGCGTCCTCGATCCGCTGGGCGGCGGTCGTCCTGGCCTGGTCGGCCATGACCTTCGCCTGATCGGCCATCATCCTGGCCTGATCCGCCATCGGTGTAACACGCTGGCCGGTCTGGACGGCCCGGGCCTTCACTCGGCCCATCCACGTGGCGGGAACCTCTATGACCACGCGGCGCTTCCTCAGTGTCAGGGACACGACAACCTCCCCTGTCGTTGGGGCCCCGAGCCTGACCTTCCCGGTAGAAGGCGGCTCAATCATGACGAGCCGTGGGAGGATGGCCCGGAGGCCGAACGGCCATAGTCCACAAAAGATCACAGAACCAACCCTGTGTATAGAGGGGGGCAGCTGTCTCGTGGCTGAGAAGCTGATCGCAAACCTGCAGACCAATCACGGCACCATCAAGGTCGAACTCTTCCCGAACCAGGCGCCCAAGACCGTCCGCAACTTCGTCGAGCTCGCCGAGGGCGGCCGCGAGTGGACCCACCCGGGCACCGGCGAGAAGAGCACCGGCAAGTACTACGACGGCACGATCTTCCACCGGGTGATCTCCGGTTTCATGATCCAGGGCGGTGACCCGCTCGGCCAGGGCATCGGCGGCCCGGGCTACGAGTTCGACGACGAGATCCACCCGGACCTCTACTTCAACCGCCCGTACCTGCTCGCCATGGCCAACGCCGGCGTCCGCTTCGGCAAGGGCACCAACGGCTCGCAGTTCTTCATCACCGTCGTGCCGACGCCGCACCTGAACGGCCGGCACACCATCTTCGGCGAGGTCGTGGAGGGCCAGGAGGTCGTCGACGCGATCGCCAAGACCCGCACCGGCCGCAACGACCGCCCGGTCGAGGACGTCGTGCTGGAGTCGGTGACGATCGACCGCGTCCAGGGCTGAGGCCCGGCCCCGGGACGCAGGGGCCGGCTGGGGCCGCGCACCGCCACGCCCCGCGGGGCGGGCGGGCGCACGCGGCAGGGTCGGCGAGGCCGTAGGCTGCGGGCATGACCAGCCAGCCGCCCCTGCCCCCGGAGCAGCCCGCGGAGGCGGTGCCCACCTGTTACCGGCACCCCGAGCGCGAGACGTGGGTCCGCTGCCAGCGCTGCGAGCGGCCCATCTGCCCCGACTGCATGCGCGACGCCGCCGTGGGCTTCCAGTGCCCCGAGTGCGTGGCCGAGGGCAACAAGGGGCTGCGGCAGGCGAGGTCCACGTTCGGCGGCGCGGTGGTCGGCACGCCGTACGTGACGTGGATCCTGCTGGGGCTCAACATCGTGATCTTCGGCATCCAGCAGCTCACGAGCGACGGCATCACCAGTCAGCTCATGATGTGGCCCCACGGGGTGGCGGAGTTCGGCCAGTACCACCGGCTGATCACGTCCGCGTTCGTGCACGGCAGCGTGTTCCACGTCCTGTTCAACTGCTGGGCGCTCTACGTCGTCGGCCCCCAACTGGAGCGCGCCTTCGGCCACTCCCGCTACCTGGGCCTCTACCTGCTCAGCGCGCTCGGCGGCTCGGTGCTCGCCTACTGGCTCGACCCGCTGAACCAGCCTTCGGTCGGCGCGTCAGGCGCCGTCTACGGCCTGTTCGGCGCGACGTTCGTGCTCGCCCGCAGGCTCAACGCGGACGTGCGCGGCATCGCCATGCTCATCGGCCTCAACCTGGTGATCACCTTCGTGGTGCCCGGCATCAGCTGGACCGGCCACATCGGCGGCCTGATCACCGGCTCGGCCGTCGCCGCCGCGCTCGCCTACGCGCCCCGGAGCAACCGGCTCCTGTGGCAGGCGCTGGCGCTCGCGGGGGCACTGGTCGTGCTGGTGGCGCTCGTCGCGCTGCGGACCACCGCCCTCACCGGCACCATGGGGTGAACGATCGGTGACCCGGTGTCCCCAGGGTGTGGAAAAGACTGTGGAAAGATCTAACGCCAGCGGGTGGAGAGCACCACACCGAAGATGATGAAGACGAACCCGATCAGCAGGTTCCACGCCTGGAGATCCTTGATCAGCGGCGCCTGCTGCGGGGCGACGTAGTAGGTGGCGATCCACAGGATGCCGATGATCCACGATGCCACCATCGTCGGCGCCAGCCAGCGAGGGCTGACCTTGACCTGCTGGGACTTCTGCGGCGGCGTGTAGACCGCCTTCTTGCGCGTCTTCGACTTGGGCACTGGATGACTCCTGCTGAGCGCCTGGGCTTCCGGATCGTCCACAGGCTCTTCGATAAGCGTAGTTGAGACTGGGCCAGGATAGTCGCCACGCGAGGAAGATGGCGATCCCTCACGGAGGGTGGCCGCGCGCTTACGCTGATGAGGTGAGGGCCACGCTCCGGGCCGCGGGGGATCTGTGCATCACCGCCGGCCTCGTACTCCTGCTGTTCTGCGCCTACCTGCTCTGGGGGACGGGCGCATACACCGACCGCGAGCAGCCGCTGCTGGAGCAGGAGCTGGCGCGCGAGCAGGCGGACCCGGGCCCGCAGGGCGACGACGGGCCGAAGCGGCTGAAGAAGATCAAGCTCGGCCAGGCGGTGGCGCTGCTGCGCATCCCCCGTCTGGGCAACGACTACAAGTACGCGGTGATCGAGGGCGTGACCACCGAGCACCTGCGCAAGGGGCCCGGCCACTACCCCGGCACCGCCATGCCCGGCCAGAAGGGCAACTTCGTCGTCTCCGGCCACCGCACCACCTACGGCGCGCCGTTCAACGAGATCGACGAGCTGAAGAAGGGCGACGAGATCGTCGTCGACGCGCGCGAGGCCCGCTACACCTACCGCGTGACCTACCACGAGGTCGTGCTGCCGACCGACCTGGACGTCATCGCCCCGGTCCCCGGCAAACCCGACCGCAAGCCCTCCAAGGCGTTCATCACGCTCACCACCTGTCATCCCGAGTACTCCGCCGCGCAGCGCTACATCGTGCACGGGGTGCTCGACCGCGTCGAGCTCAGGAAGGTCTGATCACGTGTACGGCTGGATCTGGCGAAGGCTCCCCGGCCCCAAGCCGGCCAAGGCGCTCATGGCCGCCGTGCTGGCCGGCATCGTGGTGGCCGTACTGTGGTACCGGGTGTTCCCGCTGCTCGAACCCCTGGTGACGCTGGACGAGGTGACCGTTACGCAATGACCCGTGTGCTGGTGGTGGACAACCACGACAGTTTCGTCCACACCATCGTGCAGTACCTCCGCGAGCTGGGCGCCACGTGCGACGTGCGCCCGCGCGACGAGGTGGCCGTGACCGACTCCGCCGGCTTCGACGGCGTCGTCATCAGTCCCGGGCCCGGCACGCCCGAGGCCGCGGGCGTCAGCGTGCCTTTGGTGCTGCGGGCCGCCGAGGAGCGCCGGCCGCTGCTCGGCGTCTGTCTCGGGCACCAGGCCATCGCCCATGCCTACGGCGCCACCGTCGACCGCGCGCCCGAGATCGTCCACGGCCGCACCAGCGCGATCTCCCACGACGGGCGGGGCGTGTTCGCCTCGCTGCCCTCGCCGGTGCGGATGACCCGCTACCACTCCCTCGCCGTGCGCCCCGGCACGGTGCCGGACGAGCTGGAGGTGACGGCCCGCACCGCGGACGGCGTCATCATGGGCCTGCGCCACCGCACGGCCCCCGTCGAGGGCATCCAGTTCCATCCCGAGTCGGTGCTGTCCGAGCACGGCCACCGGCTGCTGGCCAACTGGCTCCGCACTCTCCCGCAAACAGCCCGGCGAATCGTGTAACGCGCGGACCCACCCGTACGACTCACAGATGAGCGTCCCCGCCGTTGCCCCCGAGCGGCGGGGACGCTTCTCGTTGTCCCGGAGGGCCCCGGAGAGCCGCCGGGGCGTCCAGAGGGTTCCTGGACGCCCGGAGCGTCCCCGGCCGCCCCGGGAAGCGTGAGGGCCGCCCCCCGAGCCGGGAGGCGGCCCTCAGCCGCTCAGAACGCTCTTCGCGTCAGAAGCCGTCGTCGCCGCCGGGCTCCTCGATCGTCGTCTGCTCGTCCGTCGGCTCATCGGTGGGCTGCGTCGGGTCGGGCTGGTCCGTGATCGTCGGCTGGTCGGTCGGCTGCGTCTGCGACTGGTCGGGCCCCTTGGAGACCACGAGCGTGATGGTCGTGTTGGGCGACAGCTTGGCGTTGGGCCCGGGGTTCTGCTGGATGACCGTGTCCTCGGGCTGGTCGCTGAACTGCTTGGAGATCCTGACCACGAAGCCGGCCGACTCCAGCGCCGCCTTGGCCTCGTCGGCCGTCATGCCGGTGACGTCCTGGAGCGTGATCAGCTCCTTGGGGACGTACAGCGTGACGCTGCCGCCGTCCTCGACCTCCGTGCCGGCGACCGGGTCGGTGGCGATGACCGTGCCCTGCTTCTTGGCGGACGACTTGGTCTTGACCGTGGCGGTCAGCCCGGCGTCCTTGAGGATCTGGGTGGCCTCCTCCTTGGTGGCCCCGACGAGCCCCTCGGGGACCTTCACCTTCTTCTTGCCCTTGGAGACGAAGACCTTGACCGTGTCGCCCTTCTTGACCTCCGTGCCCTCGGCCGGATCGGTCTTGATCACGGTCTTGGGGTCGAACTCGTCGCTGTAGTCCTTGACCACCTCGGGCTTGAGACCTAGAGCGGTGAGCTCGGCCACCGCGGCCTGCTCGGTCTGCGTCTGCAGCGACGGGATCTTGATGGCCTCCGCCTTCGGCCCCTCGTTGTTGCTGAGGAACGCGTAGCCCACGCCGATGAACGCGCCGATGACGAGCAGCGGCACGAGGATCCACGCGGCCGTCTTCAGCGCGGTGTTGCCCCCGCCGCCGTTGGCCCGGCGCCGTCCGCCGCCGCCCCTGCCCGCGCCGCCCTCGTCGTACTCGTACGGCGGGACAGCGGTGGTGCGCTGCGTGGCCGGACCCGCGGCGGCCTGCGTGGAGGTCATCATGCGGGTGGACGGGGCGTAGGTGTTGTTCATGGCCATCGTCTGCGCGTCGACCGGCATGCCGGTCATCGCCCGCTGGATGTCGGCGCGCATCTCGCTCGCGCTCTGGTAGCGGTGCGCCGGGTCCTTGGCCATGGCCTTGAGCACGATCGCGTCGGCCCACTGCGGGATCTCGGGGTCGATCTGCGACGGCGGGATCGGCTCCTCGCGCACGTGCTGGTAGGCGATCGCGACGGGGGAGTCGCCGGTGAACGGCGGCTGGCCGGTCAGCAGCTCGTACAGGACGCAGCCGGTGGAGTAGATGTCGCTGCGCGCGTCGACCCGCTCGCCGCGCGCCTGCTCGGGCGAGAGGTACTGGGCGGTCCCTATCACCTGCGCGGTCTGCGTCATCGTCGCGGCCGAGTCGGCCATCGCGCGGGCGATGCCGAAGTCCATCACCTTGACGTCGCCGGCCCGGGTGATCATGACGTTGGCCGGCTTGATGTCGCGGTGCACGATGCCGCCGCGGTGGCTGTAGTCGAGCGCCCGCAGGATGCCGTCGACCAGCTCGGCCGCCCGCTCGGGCATCAGCCGCCGGTCGGCGCGGAGCAGGTCGCGCAGCGTGCGGCCGTCGACGTACTCCATGACGATGTAGGGCACGGGGGTGCCGTCGGTGACGTCCTCGCCGGTGTCGTAGACCGCGACGACGGCCGGGTGGTTCAGCGAAGCCGCGGACTGCGCCTCACGGCGGAAACGGGCCTGGAAGGTGTGATCGCGGGCCAGGTCCGACCGGAGGGTCTTGATCGCGACTATGCGGTCCAGCCGGATGTCTCGGGCACGATACACCTCGGCCATGCCGCCGCGCCCGACGACACCGTCGAGCTCGTAGCGACCTCCGAGTAGCCGAGGCTGAGTCATTTCCTGCACTGTCCCTTACCGTTCATCTTGGGTACCGCGGTCTGCGCGGAGCCGCCGGTGTCCATCATCGACCCCCATGGCACATCACGTCCCTTCCTTCGGCGGGTTTGTCTCCCCAGGGTCAGGTGAGGCGCTCTGTGCCGGACTTGTTGGCGTCGTCGTGGGCTTCGGGGTCGGTGTGGGGGTCGGGGTTCGGGTGGTCGGGGTGGGTCGGGGTGTCGGCTTCTGGGTAGGAGTCGCCGACTTGTCAACGGTAGCCGACCGTGAGGGTACCGGCCGCGTGGACTTCGCCGTAATCGCGGGCGGCCTGCGCGTGCGTTTGGGCTTGGGGCGGGTCTTGTCCGGCGTCGGGGTGGCCGAGCCGGCCCGCGACGGGTCCGTGATGTCCGGCGGCCTTGCGGGCACGTCGCGCTGCTGGACGATCGTCATGGCGCTGAGCCCCACCGCGGCCAGGCAGCCGGCCGTGGCCACGACCGCCAGCGCCCGCGCGCCCGGGCCGCGCCGCCGTCCGGGCCCGCCGGGCCGGCGCCGCGACGGGGACGCCGACACCGTGGCGGGCGCGGCGCCGCCCATCAGGTCGTACGTGGACTCCTTGTCGTGCGGGCGCACCGGGGTCGCGGCCGGCATGGTGCCGCCCGTGCCCTCGCCCGTCCCGTACGGGTCGCGCCCGTGGACGCGGAAGCCGTCGGGGTCGGTGAGCATGCTCAGCTCCACGCCCCGCTCGTGCCCGACCAGCGAGTCGCGCAGCACGTACGCCCGGTCGGCCAGCTCCCGCGCGGACCCGGGTCGCGCGGCCGGGTCCTTGGCCAGCAGCGCCATGACCAGGTCGCGCACCGGGGCCGGCACGTCGACGCCGAGCGGCGGCGGCTGCTCGTTGAGGTGCTGGAGCGCGATCGCCACCTGGGTGTCGCCCCGGAACGGCGTGCGGCCCGCCAGGCACTCGTAGACCACGATGCCGAGCGAGTACAGGTCGGTGGCGGGCGTGAGCGGCAGGCCCTGCGCCTGCTCGGGGCTCACGTACGGGGCGGTGCCGAGCACGGTGCCGGTCTGCGTCACCGGGGCGGCCTCCAGCGCCCGGGCGATGCCGAAGTCGGTCACCTTGATGTGGCCGTCGGGCGTCACCAGCAGGTTGCCCGGCTTGACGTCGCGGTGGACGACCCCGGAGGCGTGGGCGACGTGCAGCGCCTTGGCCGTCTGGTGCAGCACGTCCAGC
The DNA here is from genome assembly GCF_024172185.1 of Nonomuraea roseoviolacea subsp. carminata. GTDB lineage: Bacteria > Actinomycetota > Actinomycetes > Streptosporangiales > Streptosporangiaceae > Nonomuraea > Nonomuraea roseoviolacea. The sequence goes on along the minus strand of NZ_JAMZEC010000001.1, from coordinate 3,570,702 downwards.
GCCACCTCGGGGCCCAGGGCGCCGTTGCGGGCCAGGATGGCCGACAGCGGCTCGCCGTGGACCAGCTCCATCACGAGGTAGGCCAGGTCGTCCTGCTCGCCGTAGTCGAAGACCTGCGCGATGCCGGGGTCGGACAGCGCCGCGGTGATGCGCGCCTCGTTGCGGAACCGCTCACGGAACGTGGGGTCGCCGTGGATGTGGCTGCGCAGCACCTTGACCGCCACCTCGCGGCCCAGCAGCTCGTCGCGGGCACGCCAGACCTCTCCCATGCCGCCCGCGGCGATCCGGGAGAGGAGGAGATAGCGGTTACCGAGCCGCATGGCCCGGCACGTTGCCGTCGATCAATTCTTCAGCACCGCCTCCATGACCTGCTTGGCGATCGGCGCGGCGGTGTGGCCGCCCGTCGCCTCGGCGCCCACGTTGGCGGCGCCCGACTCGACGATGACCGCGAGCGCGATCTGCGGGTCGTCGGCCGGGGCGAAGGAGATGAACCAGGCGTGCGGGGGGCGGTTGTCGGAGGTCTCGGCGGTGCCGGTCTTGCCGGCCACCTGGACGCCGGGGATCTGGGCGAGGTTGGCGGTGCCGTTGTTGACGACGCTGACCATCATCTCGCGCAGCTTGCCGGCCGTCTCGGGGCTGACCGCCTCGCTGAGCTCCTGCGGGTCGGCGTCCTCGATCGAGTCGCCCTTGCTGTCGGTGATCTTGTTGACGAGGTACGGCTTCATGACCGTGCCCTTGTTGGCGATGCCCGCGGCGATCATCGCCATCTGCAGCGGCGTCATCCGGTTGCTGCGCTGGCCGATCGAGGCCATGGCCAGGGCCGCCTTGTCCTCTTCGGGGCCGAAGTCACTCTGGGTCACCGACATCGGGACGCCGATCTGCTCTCCCATGCCGAACTTCTCGGTCTGCTCCTTCATCTTCGCGTAGCCGAGCTCCATGCCGATGGAACCGAACGGCGTGTTGCAGGACTTCTCCAGCGCGAAGACCAGCGGGACCTGGCCGGCGCCGCAGGCCGCGCCGCCGTAGTTGGGCAGGCTGATGGTGGTGCCGGGCAGGGGCAGCCGCTGCGGCGCCTGCACGGTCGTGTTCGGCCCGCGCGAGTCGTCGTCCTCCAGGTACGCGGCGGCCGTGACCACCTTGAACGTGGAGCCGGGCGGGTAGGTCTGGCCGATGGCGCGGTTGAGCAGCGGCTGGCTCTTGTCCTTGGCCAGCTCGTCGTAGCGGGTGAACACCTGCTTCTTGCTGGTGCCCGACAGCTCGGCCGGGTCGTACGTGGGCAGCGACACCATCGCGAGGATCGCGCCGGTCTTGGGGTTGAGGGCGACCAGGGCGCCCCGCTTGCCGCTCGCGCGCAGCGCGTCGTAGGCCGCCTTCTGCGCCCTCGGGTTGATCGTCAGGTCGACGTTGGCGCCCTTGGTGGGCTCGCCGGTGAACAGGTCGATGCTGCGCCGCAGCAGCAGGTCGGAGCTGGAGCCGTCGAGCAGCTTGTTCTCGGCCGCCTCGATGCCGGACGCGCTCTCGGGCGAGAAGAAGCCCGTGATGTGCGCGTACAGCTTGCCGTCGGTGTACTGGCGGACGAAGCGGAACTCCGAGCTGCCGGTGTCGCGCGACTGGGCGAGGATCTCCTTGCCGCCGGCGGTGATGCGTCCGCGCTGCACCGCGTAGCGCTCGTAGAAGTTGCGCAGGTTGCGCTGGTCCTCGGAGTACTTGTCGGCCTTGACCGCCTGGACGTAGTTCACGTTGACCATGAGCAGCGCGAACATGGCCAGGCAGGCCACGGCTATGCGCTTGACGGTGTTGTTCATCGCTGGAACACCTGTGTCAGTCCTTCGTTCTGGATCGCCTGGGGCGGCGGTTGGCGCGCCGCGTCAGAGGTGCGTACCAGGAGGGCGATGAGGATCCAGTTCGCGAGCAGGGCCGAACCGCCCTGCGACATGAACGGGGTGACCAGACCGGTCAGCGGGATGAGGTTGGTCACGCCGCCGACGATGATGAACAGCTGCCAGGCCAGCAGGAACGACAGCCCGCCGGCCAGCAGCTTGGTGAACGGGTCGCGGGCCGCCAGCGAGGTGCGCAGGCCGCGCTCGACGATCAGCGCGTAGACCATCAGCAGGGCCATCAGGCCGGTCAGGCCGAGCTCCTCGCCGGTGGCGGAGAAGATGAAGTCGGAGAACGACAGCGGCACCAGGTAGGGGTGGCCCTGGCCGAGGCCGGTGCCGAGGATGCCGCCCGCGCCCATCGCGAACAGGCCCTGCATGAGCTGGGCGCTGCCGCCCAGCTGGCGGTCGAAGAACTCCTGCCGGCCCGGGTCGAGCCAGACCTCGAAGCGGGCCTGCACGTGGTCGAAGATCTGTCCGGCCAGGAACGCGCCGCCGACGAAGAGCAGGATGCCGATCAGCACCCAGGACGTGCGCTGCGTGGCGATGTAGAGCATCGCGATGAAGGTGCCGAACAGCAGCAGCGACGAGCCGAGGTCCTTCTGCAGCACGAGCACGCCCAGGCTGACCGCCCAGGTGATGAGGACCGGGCCGAGGTCGCGGGCGCGGGGCAGGTCGATGAAGAGCAGCCGCCGCCCGGCCAGGGCCAGCACGTCGCGCTTGGCCACGAGGTAGCCGGCGAAGAAGACGACCAGTGCGATCTTGGCCAGCTCGGCGGGCTGGATGGTGGCGGGGCCGAAGCCGATCCAGATGCGGGAGCCGTTGACGGTCTTGCCCAGCCCCGGGATGAGCGGGGAGATCAGCAGGAACAGGCCGACGAATCCGGCGGTGTAGGTCAGCCGCTGCAGGGCGCGCTGGTCGCGCAGCACGATCAGCGTGACGGCGAACAGGACCACGCCGATGCCGGTCATGATGAGCTGGTTGGTGGCCGAGGCTCCCCCGGTCCCGATCGCGTGCGACTCCTCGATCCGGTAGATCATCACCAGGCCGATGCCGTTGACCAGCGTGACCAGCGGCAGGATCAGCGGGTCGGCCCACGGCGCCCACTTGGCCAGCACCAGGTAGGCGGCCAGCATGAAGCCGCCCAGGCCCAGCCCGTACGTCAGCATGCCCGCCGGGACCTTGCCGTTCAGGGCGAGGCCCACGTTGGCGTAGGCGAACATGGTGATGCCGACGGCGAGCGCCAGCATGAGAAGCTGCGCCCCTCGCCGCTTGGCCGGGAGGGGGACGGGGGTGGCGGCCATTTCGCTCATCTAGGGCTTCGTCCTCGTGGCGCTCGGAGATGCCTTCGTGGCGCTGGGGGACGCCTTGGCGGAGTCGGGTGAGGGCGACGCGCTGGCGTTCGGCGCCGCCTTGTCCTTGGAATCGGTCTGACCGTCGGTGAACTTCAGGTCCTTGATGCGGTTGACGCCCTCGTCGAGGCTGGCGACCTCGATGCCGTCCTTGACCAGCTCCTGGTCGAGACGGGAGAGCTGGGACAGGGGCTTGCCGGTGTGCTTGGCCACCGAGAAGAGCTGGAGGGGGCCCAGCTCCTGCTGGATCCCCTGGAAAACGACCACCTCGTCGCCCCTGGCTCCGACGAAGAACTGGTCCTGGGTCCACTGCCAGCCGAAATAGCCGCCGACACCGACGACCGCGGCCCCGACGCCGAGCACGGAGACCAGCACGGGCCACACCCGACGGCGGCGGCCCGGCCGGCCGGACGCCTGCGCGCCCGGCTCGTCGAACTCGTCGTCAGTGATCACCGGCTGGGGCGCGGTCACCGCGCTCGATCGCCCCGGGGAGGTCTCCTGCGGGCCCGGTCTCAGCCGGTTCATGCCGGCCGCGCCGACGACCGCCGCCTCGACGGGCACCTGCTGGCCGTCGGAGATCTCCAGCACGTCGGCCAGCACGCAGGTGATGTTGTCGGGCCCGCCGCCCCTGTTGGCCAGGTCGATGAGCTGCCGGACGACCTCTTCGGGGTCGTCGATGTTGGTCAGCGTCGCGTGCAGCGTCTCCGCGCTCACCACGCCCGACAGCCCGTCGGAGCACAGCAGGTAGCGGTCGCCCACCTGGGCCTCGCGGAGCGTGAGGTCCGGATCGACCTCGCCGCTCCCGTCGAGCGCCCGCAGCAGGATCGAGCGCTGCGGGTGCGTCGCCGCCTCCTCGGGGGTGATGCGCCCGTCGTCGACCAGTTGCTGCACCAGCGTGTGGTCGTGCGTGATCTGGTACAGCTCCCCGCGTCTGAGCAGGTAGGCGCGCGAGTCGCCGACGTGCACCAGGGCCACCTGGGTGCCGTGCCAGAGCATGGCGGTGAGCGTGGTGCCCATGCCCTTCAGGCTCGGGTCCCGCCCCACCATCTCGTGCAGCCTGCGGTTGGCGTCGCGTACTGCTGCCTCGATGGCGTTGAGCAGGTCACCGCCCTGCTGGGCCTCCTCCAGGGAGGCCATTGCGGCGATGGCGACGGAGCTCGCCACCTCGCCGTGTGCGTGCCCGCCCATGCCGTCGGCGACGGCGAGCAGGCGGCCGCTGGCGTACGCCGAGTCCTCGTTCCCCTCGCGGAGGAGGCCGACGTCCGAGCGGGCGGCGTAGCGGAGTGCGATGGTCATTTGCGCAATTCAATGACTGTCTTGCCGACGCGGATCGGAACACCGAGCGGCACCGGGGTCGGACGGGTGACTTTTGAGCGGTCGAGATACGTGCCGTTGGTCGAACCGAGATCTTCCACGATCCACTGACCGTCCTGAGGAAAGAGCCGGGCATGCCGGCTGGAAGCGTAGTCATCGCTGACTACCAGCGTGGCGTCGTTCGCCCGGCCGATGGTGATGGGCGTCTCCGTGAGGTTAATGGTGGTGCCCTGCAAGGGGCCACCGGTCACGACGAGCTGGCGTGGCTCGCCCTTCTTGCTCTTCGGCTTGGCAGCGGGTTTGGTGGGTTTCGCGCTCTTCCGTGGGCCCGCCGCAGCCGTACGTGATCCGAACAAGTCAGTCCGGATCACGCCGACTGCGGCAATGACGAAGAACCACAGCACCGCCAGGAAGGCGAGCCGGATCAGCAGCAGCGTGAGCTCGGACATGGACCGTTTGTCTACCCCTAATCGCGCCGGAACACCAGAGTCGTGCGCCCCAACGTCACTCGCGTGCCGTTCTGGAGCTCGATTCTGCGTACCGGCTGGCCGTTGACGAAAGTGCCGTTGGTCGATCCCAGGTCCACCAGGTGCACCTGGGGCCCTTCCACGCGCAGCTCGGCGTGGTGGCGGGAGACGCCGGGGTCGACCAGGCGGAGATCGCAGTCGGTGCCCCGGCCGAGCAGCGTCACCGGGGTGGTGAGCTCGTAGGAGCGGTCGCCCTGCGGGTCGTCCTGGGTGGAGACGAGCAGCCGGGGCCGCCCGCCGAACGCGTTGGGCCGGGAAGGGGGCAGGTCGCTGGCGGGCTGGCGGATCTCGTCCTGCTCCACCGTGGCGCCGCGGATGACGCCCGACCTGATGCGGAACAGACCCACAGCCAGGTCCGCCGCGGTCTCGAAACGCACCCGGACCGGTCCCACGAAGGAGTAGCCCTGCTCCTTGGCGTACTCCCTGGCGAGGTTGGCCAGCTCGTGGCTGATGCTGTCGGCGTAGACCTCGAGCCGCTCACTGTCGGTCGTGGACAGCTCCACCACGAAGTCGTTGGGCACGAGTGTGCGACCCTGTGCGACGATCGCCGCACGCTCGTCCATCTCCCGCTGAACCGCGCTGGCGACCTCGACCGGCTGAAGGTCAGATTTGAACGCCCGCGCAAAGGCCCCCTCAACCAAGCCTTCGAGCCTTCGCTCGAAGCGCTGAAGGACTCCCACCGGGTACCTCCCTTCCTCCGTGCATATGATCGCGGCCTCCAGGCGCTCGCACGCCTGGCTCCGCTCGTCCCACGTCACGGCGATCCCGGCGCTTGGTCAGCCGTCGCGCCCAGCTCATCCGCTCCCGTGTCTTATGCGATCGTATCCGGGTTCAGTACCACCGGCTGTTCCGTGCTACTGTTTCTCCGCACCCAACAAAGGGCGGGTGGCGGAACGGCAGACGCGCACGGTTCAGGTCCGTGTGTCCGAAAGGACGTGAGGGTTCAAATCCCTCCTCGCCCACCAGGGTTCGCCGATGGAATCGGCAGACCCACCTTGACGAAGACAGCCCCGGTTCGCAAGAGCCGGGGCTTGTTCTTTGTCCGGACCTGGTGCGCGCGTCCGCGCTTCCGTGTGCTCCCCGAGGGACGACGGTAGAAGCCTCCGCTTGCAGATCACTTTCGGATCGCTTGCGTGATTTAGCTCACATTTCATGGGTGAGCTGCGACTTTCCTGCGAGTTCCGGGGCGCGGCGCCGCACCGCGGCCGGCCCGTGGAAGGACCGGCCGCGAGCGGACCGATGCGGTCGGGCGCGTCAGGCGGGCACGGGGGCCGTCAGGGCGGCGCGGGTGTCCAGCAGCTCCCCGATCAGGTCCGAGAGCGTCACCATGCCGATGACCTCGCCGCCCTGCCCCGTGACCAGCGCCAGGTGCGCGCGGGCCTCCTGGAGCGCCGTCACGGCCTCGGGGACCTGCGTGACGCACGCCAGGCGCGGCGCCGGACGCGCCAGGCTCCCGGCGGTGGCGTCCGGCTGCAGCAGCGCCTCACGGGCGTGCAGCACGCCCATGACCGCGCCGGGGACGCCGACCAGCAGCCGCAGGTGGCCGCTCTCCCCGGCGGCCCGCCTGATGGCCTCGGCGCTCGCCTCCGGGGGCACGGTCACGGCCCGGCCGATGGGCACCATGAGCCGCTCGATGCCCTCGGCCTCCAGCCGCAGCGCCCGCGTCAGCAGGTCGTGCTCGTCCCTGTCGAGCAGCCCCATCCGGCCCGACTCGCCCACCAGCATGGCGAGCTGGCGCGGGGTGCGGGTCGTCGCCAGCTCGTCGCGGGGGCTGACGCCGAAGGCCCGCAGGATGAGGTTCGTCAGGCCGTTCAGCGCCGACAGCAGCGGCCGCGTCACGGTCACGAACGCGCGGAAGGGCACCGTCAGCAGCATGGCGGCCCGCTCGGGCGCGGTCAGCGCCCACGACTTGGGCGCCATCTCGCCGATGACCATGTGCAGGAACGTGACCAGCGCCAGCGCGATGGTCAGCGCGATCGGCATGCGCAGCGACTCCGGAACCCCGACGGCCGCGAAGACCGGCTCCAGGAAGTGCTCGATCGCCGGCTCGGTGACCTGACCGAGGCCCAGCGTGCAGAGCGTGATGCCGAGCTGGGCGCCCGCCAGCATCATCGAGAGCTGGCGCCCGCCGCCCACCGCCGACCTGGCCGCGAAGCGGACCAGCCGGTTGCCGCCGCCGGCCGCCTCCTCCAGGCGGTGGCGCCGGGCCGAGACGAAGGCGAACTCCGCGGCCACGAAGACCGCGTTCAGCGCCAGCAGCACCAGGCTGAGCAGGATCATCGTCATCGGACGGCCTCCGTCTGCAGCACCGGCGACAGGCGCACCAGGTCCGGCACGCGGCGGTCGAGCGAGAGCACGGTCAGCTCCGCCAGCCGCTCGCCGCCGTCGTCGTCGGCGAACAGGTCGGGCTCGGTCTCCAGCGGCACGACCACCTGGTCGCCCGCCTCGGGCATGCGGCCCAGCCGGGCCAGGATGAGACCGGCGAGCGTGTCGTAGTCGTCGCTCTCCGGCAGGGCCACGCCGGTGGCCCGCTCCACCTCGTCGAGGCGCAGGCGGCCGGGGACGTCCCAGCCGCCGTCGGGCCGCTCCACGGCGCCGGCCGGCTCGGGGTCGTTCTCGTCGACGAGCTCGCCGACCAGCTCCTCGGCCAGGTCCTCGATGGTGATGACGCCGGCCAGGCCGCCGTACTCGTCGATGACGCAGACGATGTCGTCCTTGGCGGCCCGCATCTCCTCGACCACGGCCGGTAGGGGCAGCGAGTCGGGCACCAGGCGGGCCGGGCGCATGACGTCGCCGACCGTGCCGCCCGCGGCGGCGTCCAGGCCGGAGGCCAGCAGCTCGCGCACGCCCGTCACGCCGGCCACGTCGCCGTCGGCGCCCAGCACCGGGTAACGGGAGTGGCCGCGTTCGCGCATGACGTCCACGAGCTCGGAGATGGGCTGGGAGTCGCGCAGCGCGACCACGCGCGGGCGCGGCACCATGATCTCCTCGGCGATGCGGTCGCCGAACTCCAGGGCCCGCTCCAGCAGCTCGGACAGCCGCGGCGGCAGCTCGCCCGCCCGCGTGGACTCGGCGATGATCCGCGACAGCTCCTCGGGCGTGGCGCCGTGCTCCACCTCCTCGACCGGCTCGATGCCGACGCGCCGCAGCACGCCGGTGGCCGCCGAGTCGAACAGGCGGACCACCGGGCCCACCACGGCCAGGTAGGCCAGCGTCGAGCCGGCCAGGAACTTGGCGACGGGCTCCGGCCGGGCGATGCCGAGGTTCTTGGGCGCGAGCTCGCCGAGGACCATCTGCACGACGGTCGCGACGAACACGCCGGCGGCCACCGACAGCCCGGTGACGGCCGCGCCGGGCAGGCCCGTGCCGCTCAGCCAGGGCCGTACGAGCGTGGCGATCGCCGGCTCGGCCAGGAAGCCGACCAGCAGCGCCGTCACCGTGATGCCGAGCTGGGCCCCGGAGAGCATGAACGAAAGACGGGAGGTCACCTGCAGGGCCTTGTCCGCGGCCTTGTCGCCGGCCGCGGCCTGCTCGCGCAGGACGGTCCGGTCGGCCGCCACGAAGGCGAACTCCTGGGCGACGAAGTAGCCGGTCGCCGCGGTGAGAAGGAGGAGGGCCAGCAGGCCCAGATAGGCGCTCACCATGGTGAGCTCTCAGAGGCACCCGTGCGCACGCACGGGCCGCTACTCCAGGGGTCCGGAGCGGACACGATCATCCCTTCGATAGAGGTCGTCCATAACCGTAACGATCCACCTCTCCACTATGTTTCCCGCGTGACTCTCCGCTAGTTCTGCGTACTTTTCCGTGGGAAAAGCCGGACGGGCAGTCTTCACTGGTGCAGGTACGACGTAGCGTTTAACGCAGCCGAAGGGAAGTAGGGGGACGTGTCTGAGGACGACCGCACGCGGGCCATGCGCTCGCCGGGCGACGGGCGCCCGCTGCCTCCACGCAACGACGGGGGCCCGCTCTCGGGCGGCGCCCCGGCGCACCAGCGCCCCCCGACGCCCGGCCATGAGGCGTCCCGGGCGCCTTCGGGGCCGCCGCCAGGAGCGCGGCCCGGAGCCGGCCCCGAGCAGGCGTCCACGCACCTGCTGCCGTCCCACTCCGAGGCCGCCCAGCCCTCCGGCGCCCCGCCCCGCCCCGGGGCGGGGCGCGTGTACGGGCGCGAGCGCTCGGGCAAGTCGCCCGTCAAGCCGCTGGGCCGGCGCGACGAGCCCCCGGGCCCCGGCGAGCCGCCCGGCCCCCCGCGCCCGCGCTCGCCGCGGAAGCGGCCCTCGGGCCGCACCATCCTCAAGATCGTGGCGGCCGTGGTGGCCGTGCTGCTGGTCGCCACCGTGGGGCTGTTCTTCTGGATCAACTCGCGGCTGGTCGACATCGAGGGCGTCCTGGACGACTACCCGGGCCGCGTGGCCGACACCCCGGGCACCAACTGGCTGCTCGTCGGCTCCGACAGCCGCAAGGGCCTGTCGGCGGCGCAGCGCCGCAAGCTCGCCACCGGCCGCGCGGCCGGGCAGCGCACCGACTCGATGATGCTGCTGCACATCCCCGAGGGCAGCGACCGGCCGACGCTGGTCAGCCTGCCCCGCGACTCGGCCGTCACCATCCCCGGCAAGGGCCGCAACAAGCTCAACGCCGCGTACGCGATCGGCGGGCCGAAGCTGCTGGTGCGCACCGTCGAGACCGTCACCGGCGTGCACGTGGACCACTACATGGAGATCGGCTTCGCCGGTTTCGTCGGCATCGTGGACGCCATCGGCGGCGTCGAGATCGACGTACGGGCCGCCGTGGACGACCCCAAGGCCGGGCTCAAGCTGAAGAAGGGCCGCCAGGTGCTCAACGGCAGCCAGGCCCTCGGCTACGTGCGCACCCGCAAGGGCGGCGCGCTGCCCGACTTCGAGCGGACCAAGCGGCAGCGGCAGTTCCTCGGCGCGGTGGTCAAGAAGGCCGCCGGGCCCGGCGTGCTGCTCAACCCGTTCACCTCGATCCCGCTGGCCATGAGCGCCACCGACGCCGTCACGGTCGACTCCGGCACCGGGGCGCTCGCCATGCTGTCGCTGGGGCTCGCGATGGGCGACAGCCCGGTGACGACGGTGGTGCCGTTCGGCGGCAACGAGATCGCGGGCGGCGGCTCGGCGGTCAAGTGGGACCGCACCCGCGCGCTGGCGCTGTTCGACGCCCTGAAGACCGACAAGCCGGTGCCGCAGGAGATCCTCGACGCCAACTGATCCCGCCTGCCGGGCCCGGCCTCCCCGCGGGTGGCCGGGCCCGTGGCGTATCGGCTTGGGGCGGCTCAGCTTGGGGCGGCGGTGCTCGCGTCAGCTTGTGGCGGCGGTGCTCGCGGCGACGGCGGCGGAGGTGACCGCGGCCATCATGGCCGCGTTGATGGCCGCGATGGTCTTGGCGACGGCGTCGGCCGCCCACGCGCCCTCGGCGATCTGCTTGACGCGCTCCTTGCTCGCCCCCGGGAACACCTTGCGGTCGATCTTGGCGGCGTGCAGCAGCGCGATCAGCACCGCGGTGCGCGGGTCGGGGTCGGCGCCGGCGAGCGCGCTCGCCACCCGCTCGCGCACGTTCGCCTCGACCGAGCCGTCCGCCTCCGGCCAGCGGGTCGTCGTGAAGATCCCCAGGACCTTGCCGCGCTGCTCGGCCAGCACGCCCCGCTCGACGAGCCGGGTCAGCAGCCGCCGGCGCGGCTTGCCGGACATGAGCTTCTGCACCCACCAGACGGGCTTGCGCTCCCTGCCCTCCGCCGCGATGCGGTCGAGGACGCCGTCCAGCTCGTCGTCGCCGAGAGGGGCGCGGTCCTTGACCGTCACGGTCTTGTCCGACAGCTCGATCCGGTCGTTGACGGCCAGTTCGGCCAGGATCGCGCCACAGAGCGCGGGGTCGAGCTGGGTGGAGCTGACGAGCTGCTTGCCCTCGTCCTCGCTGTAGGCCAGCAGGAGGAGCTCCTCGGCGATCGTCACAGTCATGCCCTCGACACTAACGCGCGCCCCGCCGGTTAACGTGGCCGTTCATGGCCATCTCCGAGAAGTTGCACGCCGTCGGCCGCCCGCTGCTCGACGCCCAGCTCGCCCACCCCACCGTCGCCGGGATCGGGCGCGGCGACCTGCCCGAACCGGTGTTCCGGTCCTGGCTGGAGCAGGACTACCTGTTCCTGCTGGACTACGTGCGGGTCTTCGCCCGGCTGGCCTGGCAGGCGCCCGACGGGCACCTGGGCGACCTGGTGGACCTCGCGCACGCGACCTTCCACGACGAGCTGAGCCTGCACCGGTCGATGTCGGCGGAGTTCGGCGCCGACCTGGAGAAGGCCGTGAAGGGCCCGGCGTGCGCCGCGTACACGTCGTTCCTGCTGGAGTCGGCCGCCACGTACGCGGAGGGCCTGGCGGCGCTCTACCCGTGCATGTGGGGGTACTCGACGCTGGGCCGGATCCTCGCGCAGGACCCGCCCGCCGAGCCGCGCTACCGCGCCTGGGTCGACACCTACGCCGACCCCGGCTTCGCGGCGCTGGCCGGGCGCATCGCGGAGATGATCGACGAGGCGGCTCCGGACCCGGCGCGGGCGGAGCGGCTCTTCCGGGAAGGCATGGCCCACGAGCTGGCCTTCTGGGACGTGCCGTGAACGCGCCCTGCCTTCCGGAGCGTGCCGTGAACGTACTCTGATGGCATGCCGGAACTTCCCGAGGTCGAGTCGCTGGCCGGCTTCCTGCGCGAGCGGGCGGTCGGCCGCACCGTGCTGGCCGTCGACGTGGTGGCCATCCAGGCGCTCAAGACGTTCGACCCGCCGGTGAGCGCGCTCGGCGGGCTGACCGTGACCGGCGTGTCCCGGCACGGCAAGTTCCTCGACCTCGACTGCGACGGGCTGCACCTGGTCATCCACCTGGCCCGGGCCGGGTGGCTGCGCTGGCGCGACGACCTGTCGGGGGCCAGGCCGGTGCGTCCGGGCAAGGGGCCGCTCGCGGCGCGGCTGCGGCTGGCGCCCGACGAGGAGGGCCTGGCGCCGGGGTTCGAGCTGACCGAGGCCGGCACGCAGAAGCGCCTCGCCCTGTACGTGGTGCGGGACCCGGCCGAGGTGCCCGGCGTGGCCTCGCTCGGGCCCGACCCGCTGGCCGAGACGTTCACGGCCGACGCGCTCAAGCGGATCGTCGGCGGCAACCGCACCCAGATCAAGGGGCTGCTGCGCGACCAGAAGGTCATCGCGGGCATCGGCAACGCCTACTCCGACGAGGTGCTCCACGCGGCCAGGATGTCCCCGTTCAAGATCGCTTCGACGCTGACCGACGCGCAGATCGCCGACCTGCACGAGGCCATCGTCGAGACGCTGCGCGAGGCCGTGGAACGGGCCCGCGGGCTGGCCGCCAAGGATCTCAAGGCCGAGAAGAAGTCGGGCCTGCGCGTCCACAACCGGGCCGGCCAGCCGTGCGACGTCTGCGGCGACACCATCCGCGAGGTGTCGTTCGCCGACTCCTCGCTCCAGTACTGCCCGACCTGCCAGACGGGCGGCAAGCCGCTCGCCGACCGGCGGCTGTCGCGCCTCCTCAAGTAGTGTCGGTTACCTCTTGTAACCGTCCGCCGCCTGCGCCAGCATGGGATGCCATGGACGACCATGCCGCCTGCGAGACGACCGACGACTACGACATCCGGCAGTGGGACACGCGTGAGGGCTGCGAGGTCCGCCAGATCCTGGACCGCGTCGCCGACAAGTGGTCGCTGCTCGTCATCGCCCTGCTCGACTCCCGGAGCCTGCGCTTCAGCGAGCTGCGCCGCGAGATCGACGGCGTCAGCCAGCGCATGCTCAGCGTGACCCTGCGCCACCTGGAGCGCGACGGCCTGGTGAGCCGCACCGTCCACCCCGTCGTGCCGCCGCGCGTGGACTACGCGCTCACCCCGCTCGGCCGCACCCTGCACGAGACGATCAAGGCGCTGGTGACCTGGACCGAGGACCACCAGCGCGAGATCGCCGAGGCCCGTGCGGCCTACGACCGCGGACGCGAGATGATGGACGCATGACGGTTCCCGAGGTAGAGGCACGCGACGTCCCCGCCGACGCTTTCCTGCTGGACGTGCGTGAGCGTGAGGAGTGGGTGGCGGGCCACGCTCCCGAGGCCGTGCACATCCCGATGACAGAGATCCAGGGGCGGGTGGACGAGGTCCCCGCCGACCGCCAGGTCTACGTCGTCTGCCGGGTCGGCGGCCGGTCCTACCAGGTCGCCGCCTGGCTCAACCACCTCGGGCGCGAGGCGGTCAACGTCGGCGGCGGCATGCAGTCGTGGGAGGGCGCGCGCCGTCCGATGGTCAGCGAGACCGGTCAGCCGCCGTTCGTGGCCTGAGCCGGCCGGTAAACCGGTTGCCGGGCCCGCGTCCCGGCTGGTGGGCTGGGCCGGTGAATCGTGACGAGGTGCTGGCGGCCTATGAGCGCCAGGTACGGATCCGTCAGGGCGAGCGGGTGGGCCGCGTGGTGCGCAAGGCGGCCAAAGGCGGCTGGAACGGCATCCTGTGGTCGGACCTCGACGAGGACACGGCCGACGCCGAGATCGCGGCGCAGCGGGCCTACTTCGCCGCGCTGAAGCGCGACTTCGAGTGGAAGCTGTACTCCCACGACCGGCCCGCCGACCTGGCGGACCGGCTGCTGGCTGCCGGCTTCACGGCCGAGCCGGAGGAGACGCTGATGGCGGCCGAGGCCGCCGCCGTGGCCGCCGAGCCGCGGCTGCCCGAGGGCGTCGAGTTGCGCGTGGCGGAGGACCCGGCCGGAATCGACCTGCTCGTGCGGGCGCACGAGCAGGCGTTCGGCATGTCGCTGCCCGGGCTGCGCGAGCGGGTGCTGCGCCGGCTGACCGAGCGCCCCGAGTCGATCGTCGCGGTCGTCGCGATGGCCGGAGACCGGCCGATCAGCGGGGCGCGGCTCACCCTCGACCCGGACACCGAGTTCGCCGGGCTGTTCGGCGGCGGCACCGTGGCCGGCTGGCGCGGGCGCGGCGTGTACCGGGCGCTGGTGGCCCACCGGGCGCGGGTGGCCGTCGAGCGGGGCTACCGCTACCTCCACGTGGACGCCTCCGCCGACAGCCGGCCCATCCTGCTGCGCCTCGGGTTCGAGCCGCTGGGCACCACGACCCCGTACGTCCGCGCCCCGGGCGCCTGACGTCACCGGCCCGGCGACCCTGAGCACTCCGCCGCCGAGACGCCGAGGGTGGCCAGGAACGCCGCGGCGACGGGGGACGGCGCGAACCGGCTCCAGATCAGGTGCTCCATGCGGGCGGGAGCGTCGCTGATCTGAAGGACGGGCAGGCCCGGCAGCTCGGAGACGAAGGCGGCGGGCATCATCCCGATGCCCAGGCCCTGCCGGATCAGGCGGGCGATGAAGTCCACGGTCGTCACCTCGAAGGCGACCTCGCGCCGCACCCCGGACGCCGCGAACGCCTCGTCGGTCTGGGCCCGCGCGGCGGTGCCCGGGGGGAAGTCGACGAACGGCTCGTCGGCGAGCCGGCGCAGGTCCACGCGCTTCTCCTCGGCCAGCGGATGACCGGGCGCCACCACCGCCACGAGGTCGCCGCGCGCCAGCTCGCGCCCGCGGACGCCTTTGGGGCGTACCCCGAGAGGCAACCCCAGGAAGGCGGCGTCCAGGGTGCCCTGCTGCACCTGTTCGATCAGCCGCTCGCTCGCGCCCGAGCGGAGGCTGATCCGCACCTGCCGATGCCGCAGGTGGAACCGCTTCAGCGCGGCCGGCAGATCGACCGCCGCGACGGTGGGGATGGCGCCTACGGCCAGCCGGCCGCGGATCTCGCCCGCCGCCGCCGCCACCTCGGCGCGGGCGCGTTCGGCGGCGTCGAGCGCCTGACGGGCCGCGGGCAGGAACGCCTCGCCGGCCGGAGTCAGCCGGACGCGGCGGCTCGTGCGCTCGAACAGCTTGGCGCCCAGCTCGCGTTCGAGGCGGGCGATCTGGTGGCTCAGCGCGGACTGGACGACCATGCACTGCTCGGCGGCGCGGGTGAAGTTGCTCGTCTCCGCGACCGCGACGACGTAGCGCATCTGCTGCAGCTCCATGGATCAATCGTGAACCACGATCGGTCCGATGACAAACATGCGTTGGACTCATCGATACTCCGGGCCCGAGGCTTGGGGGCATGACGGCGACGACATCTCACACAGCCGGCGGCCTGTCGCGCGGGCTGCTCTTCCTCATGTCGGCCGCGACCGGGCTTGCGGTCGCGGGCAACTACTTCGCGCAGCCGCTGCTCGACCTGATCGGCCGTGAGCTGGCGGTCGGGCCGTCGGCGGCGGCGCTGCTGGTGACGGCCGCGCAGTCCGGGTACGCGCTGGGGCTGCTCCTGCTGGTGCCGCTCGGCGACCTGATGGAGCGGCGGCGGCTCGCCGTGACGCTCTACGCGGCGACCGCGGTGTTCCTGCTGGTGTCGGCCCTGGCCCCCAACGGCGCGGTGCTCATGGTCAGCACGGCCCTGACCGCGCTGACCTCGGTGGGCGCGCAGGTCGTGGTGCC
Organism: Nonomuraea roseoviolacea subsp. carminata; assembly: GCF_024172185.1. Taxonomy (GTDB): domain Bacteria; phylum Actinomycetota; class Actinomycetes; order Streptosporangiales; family Streptosporangiaceae; genus Nonomuraea; species Nonomuraea roseoviolacea. The sequence continues at coordinate 3,555,137 of NZ_JAMZEC010000001.1, read as the reverse complement.
GTTCGCGGCGACGCTGGCGGACCCGGCCGAGCGCGGCAAGGTGGTCGGCACGGTGATGACCGGGCTGATGCTCGGCCTGCTGCTGGCGCGCACCGCCTCCGGCGCGCTGTCGGAGCTGGGCGGGTGGCGGACCATCTACTGGGTGGGCGCGGCGCTGATGGCGCTGATGGCCGTGCTGCTGCGTGTCTTCCTGCCCCGGCTGGGCGGAGACGGCCCGCGCCAGTCGTATTTCGCCCTGCTGCGCTCGACCGTGACGATGTTCCGGCTGGAGCCGTTGCTGCGGTGGCGGGCGGCCATCGCCGCGTTGAGCCTGGCCACGTTCAGCGTGCTGTGGACGTCGCTGACCTTCCTGCTGGCGGGGGCGCCGTACGCGTGGTCGGAGTCGGCCATCGGCCTGTTCGGGCTGGTCGGCGCCGTGGGCGCGCTGACCGCCACGGTGGCGGGGCGGCTGGCCGACCGCGGGCTGGTCCAGGTCGTGAGCGGCGCCGGGACGGTCCTGCTGCTGGCGTCCTGGGCGGCGATGGCGGCCGGGGCGAGCTCGCTGGTCTTCCTGCTCGTCGGCGTGGTCGTGCTGGACCTGGCGCACCAGGCGGTGCTCAACAGCAGTCAGAACGTCGTCTATGCGCTGCGGCCCGAGGCCCGCAACCGGATCAACTCCGCCTTCATGACCGTCTTCTTCGTGGGCGGCGCGGTGGGGTCCGCGCTGGGTTCCCTGGCCTGGACGTACGCCGGCTGGACCGGCGTGTGCGTCCTGGGCGCCGCCCTCTCGGCCGGGACCGTCGTGCTGTGGGTCCTGGAGCGCGTCACCGTCAAGCGCGCGGCGGCCAAGAGCTCGCCGACCTCGATCCGTACCCACCTCACCACCGTCAAGGGAGATTGACGTGCCACGCACCGTGCTGATCACCGGAGCCACCGGGACCGTGTCCACCGCGCTGATCGACGCGCTGGACGGCGCCGAGGTGAACCTCCGCGCCCTCGTCCACGACCCCGCCAGGAGCCCGCGCGCGGGCGGCGCCGAGGTCGTCGTCGGCGACCTCGAGGACCCACGGTCGCTCGCGCCCGCCTTCGAGGGCGTGCAGGACGTGTGGCTGCTCACCCCGAACGGCCCGCGCGCCCCGGAGCACCACATGAACGCCCTGTGGGCCGCGCGCCAGGCCGGCGTGGAGCGCGTCGTGCGCCTGTCCGTCGTCGGCGCGGCGCACGACGCGCCCAACCGCAGCGGCCGCCTGCACGCGCTCTCCGACCGGGAGACCGAGCAGTGCGGCATGCGCTGGACGATCCTGCGCCCCCACTGGTTCATGCAGAACCTGCTGAACGAGGCGGGCGACATCTCCGCCACCGGCACGTTCGCGATGAACATGGCCGCGGGCCGGGTCGGCATGATCGACGCTCGCGACATCGCCGAGTGCGCCGCCCGCGTGCTGCTCGACGACCCGGATCGCCACCACGGCAGGACGTACACCCTCACCGGCCCGCGCTCGCTCGGGTTCGACGAGGTCGCGGGCGAGCTGGAGCGCGCCCTCGGCAGGTCCGTCGCGTACCTGCCGGTCAGCGACGACGCCAAGCGCAAGACGCTGTTCGGTTACGGCGTCCCGCCCTGGATCGTCGACATGCTGGAGGAGTACGCGCAGGCGTATGCCTCCGGCTGGGGCGACTTCACCACCGGCACGGTCGCCGAGCTCCTCGGCCGCCGCCCCCGCGACATCGCCGACTTCGTCCGCGACCACGCCGCGGCGTTCACCCCGGCCGAGCGGAGGGCGTGATGAAGCTCCTCGTCGTGGCTCCCGCCGCGCTCGCCCTGGTCGTCACCCTGGGCGGGCCGGCCGGAGCGGCAGCGGACCGGCAGCCCGGGAGGTTCCCGCGGTCGATCTCGCTGCCCGACGGCTTCCAGCCCGAGGGGATCGCCATCGGGCGCGGCCCGTACGCCTACGTCGGCTCCATGGCCGACGGCTCGATCTACCGCGCCGACCTGCGCACCGGGCGCGGCGAGATCTTCAGCCGGGGACCGGGCACGCCGGCCCTCGGCCTGACCCTCGACCATGGACGGCTGTTCGTGGCGGGCGGCACGGGCGGCGACCTGCGTGTCCTCGACGTGCGTACCGGCGAGGCGCTGGCCACCTACCGGCTGACCGGCGGCCCGGCGTTCGTCAACGACCTCACCATCACCCACGGCGCCGCGTGGATCACCGACTCCACCAACCCCGTGCTGTACAAGCTGCCGCTGCGCGGCGGGAAGCTGCCCGCCGCCGCGCGGAGGATCAGGCTCACCGGCGACCTGGTGTACCACAAGGGCTTCAACGCCAACGGCATCACGCCCACGCCGGACGGCCGGGGCCTGCTCGTCGTGCAGTCGAACACCGGCGGGCTGTTCCGCGTCAGCCGCTCCGGCCGGACCCGCCGGGTCGACCTGCACGGCGAGTCGCTGAAGGAGGGCGACGGCCTGCTGCTGCGCGGCCGGACGCTGTACGCCGTGCAGAACCGCCTCAACACCGTGACCGTCCTGCGGCTGAACGAGACGGGGACCGACGGCCGCGTCGTGCGGCGCGTGACCGACCGCCGCTTCGACGTGCCGGCGACCATGGCCGCCTTCAGGGACCGGCTCTACCTGCCCAACGCCCGCTTCGACACCACTCCGACCGCCACCACGCCGTACACCGCCGTCGCCATCCCCCGCCCCTGAGTGTGGCCATATGTCCTCTCATGAGGCAATATGAGGGCGCCAACTTCATGAGCCAACGCGGGAGCTCGGGGTCACCGGGCTGAGAGGGCAGCTATCGCTGCTGCCGACCGCATGAACCTGTCCGGGTAATGCCGGCGTAGGGAGTGTGTGATGACGCATGCCGTCAACGAAGTCCCGCTGACCCTCGACGAGCCGCCGCCGAAGACGCTCGGCGTGCTCGACCAGGGGGCGCTCTGGGCCAACCTCGGCGTCAGCCTGCTGGGCTTCTCCGGCGCGCTCCTCCTGCTCGACCCGCTCGGCGGCGCCCCGCTGAGCGTCCCCGCCGCCCTCACCGCCGCGGTGGTGGGCAGCCTGATCGGCACGGCGATGGTCGGCCTGGCCGCGATCCCCGGCACGCAGACCGGGCGGCCGGCGATGGTGCTGCTCCGTGGCCTGTTCGGGGCGCGGCTGTCGTACGTGCCGACCGTGCTCAACATCATCCAGATGGTGGGCTGGGGCGCCTTCGAGCTCTGGGTGATCTCCATGGGCGCGACCGCCGTGTTCGGCCCGGCCGTGCCGTACGCGGTCTGGGTGATCGCGGCGGGCGTCCTCACCACCTCGCTGAGCATCTGGCCGCTCGGCTCGGTGCGGCTGCTGCGCCGGTACGTCACGCTCGCCGTGATCTTCGCGCTGATCTGGTTCGCCGTGGACTTCCTCGGCCACGCCCGGCCGGCGGCCGGCGGCTCGTGGCAGGCGTTCGCCCCGGCCGTCGACTACGTGATCGCGCTGTCGGTCTCGTGGGTGCCGATGGCGGCCGACTTCGCCCGGCACTCCAGGTCGAGCGCCGCCGCGTTCACCGGCATCGTCGGCGGCTACACGCTGGCCCAGGTGGCCTGCCTGGGGCTCGGCGTGTACGCGGTGGCCATCACCGGGGCGGCCGCTGCGGGGGCCGACTCCACCGCGGTGTTCGGCGCGTTCGTCGCGGCCCCCCTGGGGGCGCTGTTCTTCGCCGTGCTCGTGCTGCGCGAGACGGACCAGTCGTTCGCGAACGTCTACTCGACCACCGTCTCGCTGCAGAACCTCATGCCGCGCGTCGACCGCCGCGTGTTCAGCGTCGCCATCGGCGTGGTCACCGTCGGGATCGCGCTGCTGGTCGACGTGAACTCCTACGGCGCGTTCCTCGGCGTCATCGGCGCGGTGTTCGTGCCGATGTTCGCGGTGCTCGCCGTGGACTACTTCCTGCTCGGCGGCGCCGCCCGGTGGAACACCGACGAGGACGCCCCGGCCCGCTGGTCCATGCTGGTGCCCTGGGCGCTCGGCTTCGCCGCGTACTGGCTGACCACCTCGACGCCGACCATCGCCGCCTGGGACGGCTTCTGGGCGGCGGCGCGCGAGGCGATCGGCTTCACCCGTCAGCCGTGGATGAACGGCGCGCTGGGGGCGGCGCTCGTGGCCGCCCTCGTCACGCTCGCCGTCGGCCTGGTCACGCGCCGGGGCGACCGGTCGCCGGCGCTCAGGAGCGGGACTCGACGGTGAGCAGGTGCCGCTTGGCGGCCACGCCCCCGGCGTAGTCGCCGAGCTCGCCGTCGCCGGGCACGATCCGGTGGCAGGGCACGACCACGCACACCGGGTTGGCCATCAGCGCGTTGCCGACCGCCCGCAGCGCGCGGGGCCGCCCGATGCGCTCGCCGATCTCGCCGAGCGTCGTCGTCGTGCCGTACGGCACCGCCATCGTCTTCTGCAGCACCGTACGCGCGAACGGGGTGGCCAGCGCGAGGTCCACCGGCGTGGTGAAGGCCCGCAGCCGCCCCGAGAAGTACGCGTCGAGCTCGCGGCGCACCGGGTCCAGCCGCCCGGGGTCGGGCCCGATGAACGTGCCCACGTGCCGCATCACCCGCTCGTACACCGTGTGCTCGTCCTCGAAGCTGCACGCCACGACCCCCTTGCCGGAGACCGCGAGCACCAGCCGCCCCACGGCGCCGTCGTAGGTTCCGAACGCGATGTCCGGGGGCGTCTCCCCGCGGTAGGTGGCGGAGGTCACCCTTAGCAGGGCATCGAGGTCGCCGCTCGACATCCGCTCACCCTCTTCTCACCTGGTAGGTCGTGATCGGCAGCGTATCGGACGGATCGGCCGACGGCGGCCCCGCAGCGCGGGCACTATGGAGGTGTGGGTGACGAATGGGCCGGCAGTGACGACGAGATCGCTCGCGCGGTGCTCGCCGGCTCGCCCAACGCGCTGATCGCGCTCGACCGGGACCAGACCGTGCTGGTGTGGACCCCGGCCGCCGAGCGGCTCTTCGGCTGGAGCGCCGAGGAGATGCTGGGCCGCAGGGCGCCGATCGTGCCGGGGGAGCTGACGGCCGAGCACAACGCGGTGCTCGAACGCGCGCGCACCGGTGACCAGGTGACGCTGCGCACCAAGCGGTTGCGCCGCGACGGCCGCGTGCTGGACGTGACGGTCGACATCGGGCCGCTGGTCATGGGCAGCTCGGTGGTGGGCTACGTGTGCGTCCACCACCGCGCGGCGGCCGAGGAGGCGGCGAGCGAGCGCATGGCGCGCCGGGTCCGCCTGGTGCGCCGGCTGACCGACGTGGTCGGCGACATCAACGCCGCGCTGGAACTGCCGGCCGTCCTCGACCGGATCGCGGGCAGCCTGACCGAGCTGACGGGCGCCGACGCGGGCGGGTTCGTGCTCATCGAGGGCGAGCGACTGCGCCTGGTCAGCGCGCACCGGCTGCCCGAGACGCTCAAGGGCGCCACGGCCGACCTGCGCACCAGCCTGGTGGACAAGCTGCTGCGCACCGGCAAGACGGTCCTGCTGGAGTCGCAGGGGCTGGACGAGCTGGTGTGGGCCGAGCTGACCGGCCTGCACACGATCGCGCTGGGCCTCGCCGCCGTGGGCGGGCGGCCGTACGGCGCGCTCTACGCGCTGTACGCCCGGCGCAAGCCCGGCCACCTGGAGCTGGAGCTGCTGGAGCTGCTGGCCGGGCACGCCGGCATCGCCGTGGGCAACGCCATGGCCTACCAGGAGGCGGTGCGGCAGCGGGCGCACGAGCAGGCGGTCTTCGACGCCAGCGCCGACGGCATCGCGGTGCTCGACGGAGCCGGCCGGGTCATCCGGTGGAATCCCGCGGCGGCCGAGCTGACCGGGCTGGCCTCCGACGCGGTGATGGGCGGGCCGCCGCCGTTCCCGCTGCCCAGGCCGGGGGAGAAGCTGACGTTCCAGCTCGGCACGGGCCGCTGGCTCGACGTGGTGAGCGCGCGCGTGGACGCGACCGGCGAGACGGTGGTCGACTTCCGCGACGTGACCCGGGCCAAGGAGCTGGAGGAGGCCAAGGACCTGTTCCTGGCGACGACCAGCCACGAGCTGCGCACCCCGATCACGATCGTGCGCGGCTTCGCCAGCACGCTCGACGCGCGCTGGGACAAGCTGAGCGACCCGGAGCGCCGCTCGGCCGTCCACACGATCGCCGAGCGGGCCCGGTCGCTGGGTCAGCTCATGGACCATCTGCTGCTCGGGTCGCGGGCGGGCGCCGACGAGCTCAAGGTTCGGGTGGAGACCTTCGACCTGGCTGAACGGATAAATGCAGCGACGTTAGGATTGCCCGAGTTGTCCGATACGCACCGGGTCGAGGTGGAGATCCCCGACGGCCTGCCGTACGTGAAGGGCGACGCGCTGGCCACCGACATCGTGCTCGGCCAGCTGTTGGAGAACGCCTTCAAGTACTCACCGAAGGGCGGGCTGATCAGGGTCGAGGCGTGGCCGGAGGACGACAGGGTGGTCGTGGTCGTGGACGACGAGGGCGTCGGCATCGCCGCGCCCGACCGGGAACGGATCTTCGAGAGGTTCGTCCAGGTGGAGAGCGGCGACCGGAGGAGGTTCGGCGGAGTGGGGCTCGGGCTCTACATCGTGCGCAGCCTCGCGCGGGCCCAGGGCGGCGACGTGAGCGCCCATCCGCGACCGGGCGGAGGCACCCGGATGCGGATGGTGCTCGCCGCGGCTCCCCCTATCGGATCCGACACACCGGTGTGGTAACGAGGTGGTCACGGTTGAGCTGACCTATCGTCCGATGTGGACAAGCTGTGATCGAGATCCGGTTTCTGGGATTGAGTAACGGGGCATTTCGGTCGTACCGGGGGTGTTCCCGCGGGGGGCACATGAAGACGGGGAGGTGGGTGTGTCAAGCGTGGTGCTGCTGCCGTACGCGCCGTCCAGCGTCGCTGTTGCCCGCCAGCGTCTGAGCACTGACCTGCACGATTGCGGGGTCTTCGCCGCCGCGATCGACGACGCGGTGCTCGTGGTGAGCGAGCTGCTCAGCAACGCGCTGCGGCACGCGCATCCGCTGCCGTCAGGCATGGTCAAGGTGACGTGGCTACGCAACGACGACCACATCGAGGTCGCGGTGAGCGACGGGGGCGCGGCCACCGAGCCGCGGGCCGGCCGTCCCACGCTGTCCTCGCTCGGCGGCCGGGGGCTCGGCATCGTCGAGTACGTCGCCGAGAGCTGGGGCGTGCGCCACGACGGCGACACCACCACGGTCTGGGCCATCCTGCCCGCGCCCAACGGCACGGGCAACGGCATGAACGGGCAGGTCGCAGCCCTGCGCGAGGCCGGCTGAACCGGCCTCGCGGCTTCTCCTCACGGCTCTGTGACGAATGTCTCAGGCGAACCGGCGGTTCAGCACCGTCCGTTCACCGTACGTCCACGCGGTGGACACCAGCAGGTAGAGACCGGCCGCCAACGGCAGCACGAGGGCGGCGAGCACCGAGCCGAACGGCATCAGCGGCATGATCCTCCGCATCAGCGGCGGCTGCTCCGCGGGCAGCGTGGCCGCGATCCGGCGTGCCTGGAGCCACGCCACCAGCATGACCAGGACGATCACCAAGGCAAAGACCGAAACTGGCCAACTGATCAGTCCGTAATGGGCGACAATTCCGGCAACGTGCTGGCCCAGCGGGGCGCCGAAAAGATCGTGCCCGGCCAGAGCGGTCGGGTGCGTGGCCACCCGATAGACCAGCCACATGAACGGCGCCTGCGCCAGCCCGGGCAGGAGCGCGGCCATCGGCGAGCTGCCCTCCTTCGCGTAGAGGGCGGTCATCTCCCGGGCGAGCCGTTCCGGATCGCGCCCGAACCGCTCGCGCAGGGCGCGCACCTTGGGCGCCAGCCGCTCGGTGACGCGCGCGGCCCGCGCCTGGCGGACGCTCAGCGGGATCAGCAGCAGCCGGACGGCCACCGTGAACAGCACGATCGCCAGAGCCGCGTGGCCTCCGGACATGCCGATGAGAAACGTGACAAGAGAATCGAACATGAGCCCTTCCTCGACGTGCAGGGGAACGAGGGCTCTGCCCGGATGGCGAGCCCTCGGGCGGGCTCGACGGAAGAAGCCGAGCCCTCGGCGGGCTCGGCGGAGACGGCGAGCCCCGCTAGGTGGAAGCGGAGCGGGAGGAGGGCGCTCTGGGCCGGGGCCGGCCGGCGGCCCCGGGGTCGCGCTGGCGCTGGAAGGCCGTGCGGCGGGCGTACACCAGGGGGAAGCTCGGCGCCCGGCCGCCCGCGACGGGCAGCAGCCTGGCGGCCCAGCTCACGAGGAGCAGGACCGCCACCATGGTGACGCCGGCCAGCCACGGGTCCAGCAGGAACAGGGTCACGTCAGCTTCCCGGCGGGATCACCGCGAGGACGTCTTGCCGACCAGCGAGACGGCCACGAAGACGAGCAGACCGATCACACCGATGATCAGTGCCACCTTCAGCAGCCCCACCACCATGGGCAGGACGAAGTTGAACAGCACGAAGAGCGCCAGAAGGGCGCCCAGCACGAGCATGACGACTCGACTCATGAGCACACCGTACGTCCTGCGACCAAGATCCGCGAGGCTTACGAACCGATGACGTGAGTGTCCTGCCGGGACCGCGAGCCGTACGGTGAGAAGGTGAACGCGCGCATCCTGGTGGTCGACGACGACCCCACCGTGGCCGAGGTGGTGGCGCGGTACCTGGAGCGCGACGGCCACGAGGTGGAGTGCGTGAGCGACGGCGCCGAGGCCCTGCGGCGCGCCCTCGCCCGGCCGCCCGACCTGATGGTCCTCGACCTCATGCTGCCCAAGGTCGACGGGCTCCAGGTGTGCCGCAAGCTCCGGGAGCACTGGCCGGTCCCGGTGATCATGCTGACCGCCCTGGGCGAGGAGATCGACCGGGTCGTCGGCCTGGAGACGGGCGCCGACGACTACGTGACCAAGCCGTTCAGCCCGCGCGAGCTGGCGCTGCGGGTGCAGTCGGTGCTGCGGCGGGCGCGCGGCGCGTCCGCGCCCGGCGGCACGGGGGTGCTGCGCGACGCCGACCTGGTGGTGGACGTGGGCGCGCACGAGGTGCGGCTGGGCGGCGCCGAGGTGATGCTGACGGCGCGCGAGTTCGACCTGCTGGCGTACCTGATGCGCAACCCGCGCCAGGCGTTCAGCCGGTCGGCGCTGCTCGACCAGGTGTGGGGATGGTCGTTCGGCGACTCCTCGACGGTGACGGTCCACGTGCGGCGGCTGCGCGAGAAGATCGAGCCCGACCCGACGGAGCCGCGCCGGATCGTGACGGTGTGGGGGGTCGGCTACCGGTTCGAGCCGCTGGAGGCCGGCGGGTGAGCGTCGGGGCGGCCGGATGCCGGGGATGAGCTTCACGGCGGGCCCGTTCGCGCTGGGTGCGGGAGCCCCGAGGGCCGGCTTCGCGGCGGCCCTGCGGACCGGGGCGACGATGGACGACCTCGGGATGATCATCGCCGTCACCGCCGGGCTGGGGCTGCTCGTCGCGCTCGTCGGGGTGTGGGCCATGTGGGGGCTGCGCCGCAGGTCCATCGGGGTGATGCTGGCCGTGGTCATGGTCGTGTCCATCGCGGCCACCCTGGCCGGCGTCGTGGCCATCACCCTCAAGATGATCATCGAGGGCGAGGTCAGGGACATCGTGCTCAGCGTCGTCGCGGTGGGCGGCCTGGTGGGGCTCGGGGTGGCGTACGTGCTGGCCAGAAGGGTCGTGGGCGAGAGCAGGAGGCTGGTCGCCGCCGTACGCGAGCCGCCGTTCACGGCCCCGTCCGGGCTGCCGGCCGAGCTCCAGACGATCGCCGACACCCTGGAGGAGGCGTACGCCCGCGAGCGCGCCCTCGAAGGCGCGCGGCGCGAGCTCGTCGCGTGGGTCAGCCACGACCTGCGCACGCCGCTCGCCGGGATGCGCGCCATGGCCGAGGCGCTGGAGGACGGGGTCGTCACCGACCGGGCGACGGTCGAGCGCTACCACCGGCAGATCAAGCTGGAGGTGGAGCGCCTGTCGGCGCTGGTGGACGACCTGTTCGAGCTGTCGCGCATCCACGCGGGGGCGCTGCGGCTGTCACGCGCCCGGATCGGGCTGGCCGACCTGGTGGCCGACACGGTCGCCGGCGCCGAGCCGCTGGCCAGGGCCAAGGGCGTGATGCTGACCGCCGAGGCCGCCGAACCGGTGCCCGTGGAGGCCGACGCCACCGCGCTGGGGCGGGCGCTGGGCAACCTCGTGGTCAACGCGATCCGGCACACTCCCTCGGACCGGGCCGTGGTGCTGCGCGCGGGAGTGGAGGCGGGGATGGCCTGCCTGTCGGTGTCGGACTGCTGCGGCGGGATACCGGAGGAGGACCTGTCTCGGGTGTTCGACGTCGCCTTCCGGGGCGAGGCGGCCCGTACCCCCACCCGGGAGGGGGGTGGGGCCGGGCTCGGACTGGCCATCGCTCAGGGCATCGTCGAGGCGCACGACGGGATGATCGGCGTGGTCAACGACGGGCCGGGCTGCCGGTTCGAGATCCGGCTGCCGCTGGTGCGTTGAGGGCGTTGAGCTGGGGACCGTTTCCTCGGAACACGGCCGGGCGGCACAGGCGCCGGTGGAACCAGGACGCGGGACGGGATCTTCGGGGACGTCCGGATGAGGGGCTTCATGCGGGCTCGGAGAGGACGTCCAGGGCCCCGCCGAACGACTCCGACATTGCCCGAAATGTCGGGCACGGCCAGCGCCACATGCAGCTCCGGCAGCGCAGGATCGGATGGGCGGAGTCGCTGGTGATGCCGCCGGCGTCGCGGGGCTGATGCAGGTCGAGCAGCCGCAGGGTCAGCTCGGCGAACGTCAGCACCTCCTGGCGGGCGCCCGCCAGGAACTCCAGGTCCTCGATCGCCAGCCGAGTGCGTACAGGGACGAATCCCTCGTGATTGACCAGGCCGCGCAGGCGGCCGGCCTCGTCGTGCCAGGGAGCGGCCTTCTCGGTGCGGACGAGGATGGTCTCCAGGTGCTCGCGGAGCCGTTGACGCTGAGGATCTTCGGGTTCTTCGGTATTCATCAGATACTCGGGCCCGTGGTCGCGCCCAGCCCCTCCTTCTCGGTGCGGCGATCCGTCTCGGTGCGGCATCGGAGCGGTGACCGGACGCGGGTGCCGGGCCGACCCCTTCCGGCCGTGCCGGTGTCACACCGTCAAGCTTCGCGTACTCTGCGTTCCTGTGGAGCCCAAACGGAGGACAAAAACCTGCGGTTCCCCTCTCGGCGTGACAACGTGACCGGAAGGCTCCGCGCCGCTAGCCTGCCCCTGTGGAGCTCAAGGTCTCGACTCGATCACATGCCGGTCAGGCGCTCGTCGCCATCACCGGCGAAATCGACCTCTACACGGCACCCCACCTGCAGTCCGAGTTCACTCGCCTGCTGCAGGACGGGCCCAGCCGCGTGGTCATCGACATGTCCGGCGTGGATTTCTGCGACTCCACGGGGATGAACGTCCTGCTCTCTGCGCTCAAACGCATGAAGGAGCGGGGCGGCGCCCTCGACGTGGCCGCTCCTCGTCCCGCCGTACGGAAGATCCTGCAGGTCACGGGCCTCGACTCGGTCTTCACCGTGTACGACGCGGTGCCGCAGGAGTTCCTGATCACCGAAGGGTCGTGAGGCCGCCCTTGCAACCCGCGTACCCGACCCCCCGGCCCACCACGGACCAGCCGCCCTCGCGAGGCGGGCGCCGTACGACCATGCCGGGTGCGGGCCCGAGGCCCGCACCCGGCGCTATGCGAACCCATGCCCTGGGCGCCCGCCCGGCGCCGGCCCGCCGCATAGGCGCCTTCGGTGGCGGCCAGGCGAGCCTCACGGACACCCCGGACGTCGGCCTGACGGTCGCACGCGGCTGGGCGCGTCCCACCCGCATTCCAGGTGCAAGCCTGGCGCCCGTGCCCGGCGCGGGACGCGGAACCGCGCAGAGTGCGGTGGCGCACGGGGCGAAGTCCTTCGCGGGCACGGAGACGTTCGCGGGCCTGGGTGCCTTCGCGGACACGGAGACTCGCGTGAGTAGGGGGACCCGCGTTAGTGCGGGGACTGTCGGGCGGACGAAGCCCCGTGCATGCGTGTTCCGGGAGACTCCCGTGTCCGGGAAGACCCCGCTGGGCGCCGGGACCTATGTGAGTCCGGCGACTTTCGCCGGCGCGTGGACCTGCACGAACCCGAAGAGGACCTGCACGAACCCGAAGACCTCCATGCGGGCGGGCGCCTTCGGGCGTATGAGGTGCCGAAAGCGGCCCCGCCTCGCTTCTCCTAGGCTGAACCCGTTCCCGATTCCGATCCCGACGACTGACGGGGAGGCGTGGTGAGCGGCGACACAGCGGTCATCATTCCCGCCAAGGACGAAGCCGGACGCATCGGCGCCACCGTGACCGCCGCCCTGGCGCTGCCAGGCGTGGACCTGGTGGTGGTCGTCGACGACGGATCGTCCGACCAGACCGGCAAGGCGGCGCGTGCGGCGGGAGCCCGGGTGGTGCGCCACAGCCGCAACCGTGGCAAGGCCGCCGCGATGGAGACGGGCGCGGAGGCCGTGCGCCTGCTCGACGACGACACCTCGCGCCACTTACTGTTCCTGGACGCCGACCTCGGGGACACCGCCCGCGCGGCGGCCGCCCTGATCACCCCCGTCCGTGAGGGCAAGGCGGACATGTCCATCGCGGTGTTCGCCACGCGCGTCAAGCTCGGCGGCCACGGCATGGTGGTCCGGCTCTCGCGTGACGGCATCCGGCGCGCCACCGGCTTCACGGCCGCGCAGCCGCTCAACGGCCAGCGCTGCCTGACCCGCGACGCCTTCGAGGCGGCCAGGCCGCTGGCGCACGGGTTCGGCGTGGAGACGGCGCTGACCATCGACCTGCTGCGCAAGGGGTTCCGCGTGGTGGAGGTCGAGGTGGAGATGAGCCATCGCGCGACGGGCACCGACTGGCGCGCCCAGCTCCACCGCGCCCGCCAACTGCGCGACGTGGCACTCGCCCTCGCGACTCGCGAGCCCCTAATCACCCAAAACCTCAACAAGCTCCGCCCCAACCGCTGACCCGCTGCGCGCAAACCCGGTCGATCCCCCGCACCCCCTCCACGCCCCGCCGAATCCCGCACGAAACTCCCCCTTCGGTCGGGCTGTTCCGCTGGGACCGGAGGGCGTCTTCGGCCGGTCTCTCCGCCGTACCCCCGCCCGGAAAGTCCGTGAACAAGCGACCGGCCGGTCCCCTCGCCGCGCCGCTGTCATGGGCCGACATCCTCATTGGTCCACAGCCGGACGCGCACAGGCACACGGCTCACCCACACAGGGGGACCTGAACCCGTCCGAAATGAAGCATCGGTCGGGCCCGAAACCGATCCGGACGCCCTCAGACAGCTTTGAGAGCCTTCCACACCCCGCTTCATCCACCAGAAACGCGAAGTTATCCACAGCCTGGGGATAGGCGGACCGGGTGCTCGGACCGGTGTGCTGGAATTTGCGGGTGACTTCGGAGAACGAGAGCGGAAAGCCGAACCTCCGGCTTCCGGGGCCGGCCATGATCGCGATCATCGCATCCCTCCTGCTGACGATCGCCATCGGCCTCCTCGGTCCGTCCGCCATGGTCCCTGACCTCGGCGGCCCGGCCTGGCTGCCGCCGTTCTCACTGGACGTCCGGCCCGACCCCCACCTGGTGATCGCCATGGCCGCGGCCGCCGTCGTCCTCGGCGGCCTGGGTCTCTTCATCGGCCTGACCGCCACCCGCCGCGTCTCTCCCCGCCCCGCAGCCGCCCCCGCCCACGTGCCGAGCCCCCCACACCCCGCCACAAGCGCACCTGATCCCGCCACGGGTCCTGCGCACCCCGCCACAAGCGCACGTGATTCCGCCACGAGTCCTGCTCGCCCCGCCACAAGCGCTCCTCACCCGTCCACAGGCGACTCCAGCCATGTGTCCGCCTCCGCCCGCCTCCTCGTCCTCATCGGTTGCGTGGCCGCCGGTCTGCTCGCGTTCCTGCCGCCCTCCGGCTCCGGCGATCACCTCAACTACGCCGCGTACGGCCGCATGGTCGTCCTGGGCGTCAACCCGTACACCCACGGCGCGGTCGACCTTCCCGGCGACCCCATCGCCCGAGCGGTGGAGGAGCCGTGGCGCGAGGAGCCCAGCGTCTACGGCCCCGTCGCGACGGGCGCGCAGGCGCTGGCGAGCTGGGTCGGCGGAGACTCGCTCCGGCTGACCATGTTCGTGCTGGCCGTGCTGAACTCCGCCGCGTTCGTCGCGACGGGTCTCCTGATCGACCGCTCCACCAGGCATGATCCCGGCAGACGGCTCCGCGCGGCGTTGCTGTGGACGGCCAACCCGCTGCTGCTGTACCAACTGGTCGCCGGCATGCACGTGGACACGCTGGCCGTGGCCTGCATGATCGCGGCGCTCCTCGCCCGTGCCCGCCCGCTCGGATCCGGGGCGCTGCTCGGCCTGGGCGTGGCGATCAAGGTCAACGCCGGGCTCGTGGCGCTGGGTCCCGCATGGGAGCTGCGACGCCGGCCGGGGCGGCTCGCGCTGATGGCCGGCGCGGCGCTGGCCGTGGTGATCGCCGGATACGCCGTCGTGGGCACGGACGCCATCAGCCCCGTGACCCGCACCAGCAAGGCGATCTCCCACGCCTCCTACTGGAAGCTCGTCCAGGGCTGGCTGCAGACCCTGGTGGGCCCGGGGAGCGCCTACCGGGGCGAGATCCAGATCGGCTCGTTGCTGGTCCTGGTCCTCGTCGCCTGGTCCCTGTTCCGCCTGTCGCGGCGGCTGGACCCCGTCGGGTCACCGGCCGCCGGACCCGCCGGGCAGGTCGCGGGCCCCCCGGCCGAGGTGGTGGCCGCCGTGCTGGTCGGCGCGTACGTGTTCGCGACCCCGTACATCCTGCCCTGGTACGACGGGATGGCGTTCGCGCTGCTGGCCCTGGTGGTGGCCACGGCGCTCGACGGCTTCCTGGTCGCGCACCTGCTGGTCCTGTCCCTGGCCTACCTCCCGGCCCGGGTCATCGCCCTTCCTGACGACCTCGGCTGGCTCAGGGCCATGGTCAGGCCCCAGGTCGTTCCGTGGGTGCTGCTTGCTCTGACGGCCGCTCTGGTGTGGTGGGCCTGGAGAGCTGCAGGGCCCGTACGGACGCGGCCAGTGCCAGCGGGACGGCCATCGTGAGCGCCATGGCCGGAATGGCGATCCCCGAGTCGTTGATGAGGAAGCCGATGAACGCGCACGTCAGCGCCCCGAACAGCCCCGCCCGCAGGGGCGGCGCGAGCGCGTACGCCTGGCCGAGCGCCGAGGCGCCCCAGCGAGACGGACGGTCCAGCACCAGGAAGAGGAAGGCCAGCGCCACCACCGACAGCAACGTCAGCGACCAGTTCCCGACGGTCACCCCGATCATGGCGCCGAACTTGCGGCCGACCACGGTCAACGCCTGGCCGTCGATGATCTGCTGGACGAAGTTGCCCAGGTGGGTGCGCTGCGTCGCCGGCCGTAGCCAGTCGAAGAACGCGATGGCGCCGATCAGCACGGCGCCCGCGAACGCCACCAGGAACAGCTTCACGATCGACACCCGGCGACCGGCGAGCATGATCAGGAAGACGGCCAATCCGATCACGAAGGCGGGCACGCCCCCGAAGTCGGCTCCCCACGCCGGCCACCCGTCCGCGAACACCGCCAGGCCCCCGTAGGCGGCGCAGACCAGCAGCGCCATGATCCGCGGCGCGCCCCTGCCCAGGAGCCAGTGCGCGATCCCGGCGAGGCCGAGGATGGTGCCGGTCGCGTAGACGGCGAAGGCGATGTTGCTGAAGCCGTAGAAGCGGCCGCCGGTGACGGGCTCGTACCCGGTGACGGCGTTCACCTGCAGCGTGGAGCCGGTCATCACGTCCGCGAGCAGGGCCACCGAGGTGACGGCCGCGACCACGGTCAGCGGCCCGAGCACGTGCGTCCGCCACGGCCCGCCGAGCGCGACCCCGCTGATCAGCACGGCGATGCCCAGGATGGTGCCGATCACGCCCGCCATCGGCATCGGCAGGCTCCACCAGGGCACGAGCTGCGCCAGGAACGTGGACACGGCGATGGCCCCACTCACCACCGCCACCACCTGCACGACGCTCAGCAGCCGGGACTCACCGGCGACGTCACCGGCGAAGTCCGACCGTCCCGTCGGGGTCGGATGCGGCGTCGGGTTCAGGCGCAGACTCGTGGCCGGGGTCGAAGCCGAGCTCGGGTTCGAGTTCGAGGTGGGGGTCGGGGCTGGAGCTGAGTCCGCAGGGGAGTGGGCTCGGTTGCCGGGGGACTTGCGGCGGCGGCGGAGGGCGAGGGCCGCGAAAGCGTAGAAGAGGAGCTGCACCGAGACGAAGACCGCGAAGAACGGGCCGCGCACTTCGCGCAGTACCTGGCTGGCCAGGTCCGCGTCCGCCAGCTCCGCCACCGTCTCGGCCGTCGTGGCCGGGGCCGGGCCACCGTTCTCCCAAGCCCGGCCGACGACCTGACGCGGAGGCTCCAGCCCGAGCGCCCCGATCGCCGTGGCCGTCAGATCGGTGATGGTGACCAGGGCGTCCTGGCGCGTGGAGGTGGCGGTGAGGTGACCGTGCCGGTAGATGCCTGCCGAGCCGGGGCTCCTGACGGCCACGCCGGCGGGGCTACCGGCGGGGCTATGGGTCTGGCCGGCCGCGCTGGCGGGGCTATGGGCCTGGTCGGCCGCGCCGGCGGGACCGTGGATCTGGTCGGCCGCGCCGGTGGCACTGTGCTTCTCATCGACTGTGCCGGCGGGGCTGTGGGTCTGGGCGGTCGTGCTTGACGGGCTCTGGCTCTGGGCCGGGGGAAGGGCCGTGGTGGGGTCGGTGGTGGCGGTGGGGCCGGTGGCGAGGGCCACGTGGAGGTGGGCGTTCGGGGTGACGTCCGAGATGCCCGCCACCAGAGTCGTCGTGCCCGCCGGGAGCCGGGACAGGAGGGTCCCGATCTGGCGGTCGGCCTGCGCGGCCGCCTCCCGTCTGGTGGCGGTGGGCATGGGGGTCGGCACGCCGTACTCGTCGAGGGGCTGGCGGAGCCAGGCGTCGGCCAGGGGGGAGACGTCCTGGACGATCAGTTGATAGGAGGAGAGGTCCGGCAGGGCATCGGCTGACTCGGCGTATGCGGTGATATTTCCGGCCTTGTCGGCGGCGGCCAGGGCCGCGCCCGGGCCGATGGCCGCCACCCGGCCCCCTCCGTCGGTCACCAATTGACCGAGCGTGCCGAGCTGCGCGTCGTACCCGGTCTCCGACTGGTACGCGGCCAGCGCCGCCCATCCGGGGACGCCGGCCCCCTCGCCGTTGCGCTGGGGCTTGGGCGCGGCGGGGCAGCCCCGGCCGGGCGTACCGGAGCGCTGACCCGCCGAGACGGTCAACCAGCCCGCCATGGGGCAGGTGATGCCGCGGTCGGGGGGCGGGACGGCACGTGTGGACAGCGACGCGGACCCGGCCTCTCCGGTGAGCTTCCACAGGTTGGGGGTGCGGGAGGGGTCCAGGTCACTCCATTCGAGGCCGGGCACGCCGATGAGGGCCACCCGGCCGGTCGACTTGCGCCGTTCAGCCATCTGGTCGGTCGGCTCGCGCCGCTCGGCCTCGCTGGTTGTGGCGTACGTGGAGGTGGCGCCGATGCCCTCGGCGCTCGTGGAGACGGAGGGCGCGGTCGTCGTGGTCGCGGAGGCGGGCCGGGCGATCAGCGGGCTCAGGAAAGCCGTCGAGCCGAGGACGACCGCCGTGACTCTTGAGGCGGCGGACAGCCACAGGGGCCGCTGAGCACGTGAGCGCGCGCTGAACGTGGCATGCGGCATGTACGGGACCCCCGGTGTCTGACCCTCGATGGCAACAGCCACGGTAACGTGCCACACCGTGACAGGTGGCGAGACGTCGGTGCGCCGGCGGCAGTGGTGGGCGTGGGCCGTGGCGGCGGTCGTCGTGGCGTGGGCCGTGGCCCCCCTCGTGCTGCACTGGCTGACGAACCCCGACGACCAGCGCCTCGTCGACCTCGATGTTTACCGTACCGGCGGCCAGGTGCTCCTGGACGGCGGCGACGTGTACAAGTACTTCACCCCGGCACCCCAGCTCCTCCCGTTCACCTATCCGCCGGTAGCGGCGATGCTGGCCGTGGCACTGGCGGAGATGTCGTGGGGGACGGCCCAGTGGGTGTGGACGGCCGGGATCTTCGTCACCCTGGCCGTGACCGTGGGATTCGCCTTCCGGGACGTGCTCACGCGGCCTTACGGGAGCACCCGGGGCGTCCCCATCGAGCAAACCGGCGGTGGTGACGTGACCGCCCGCGGCTCCACAGGTTTTCCGGAAGTGCTCCGGCGCGTCCTGACCGGCGGCACCCGGCACGCCCCCTGGCTGTTCGCGTTCCTGATGGTGGCGTGCACGTACCTGATGCCGATCCGCGACCAGGTCCGGTTCGGACAGGTGGACATCATGCTGGTGGCCCTGTGCCTGGCCGACTGCGTGGCGCGGCGGCCGTGGTGGCCGCGCGGGTTCCTGATCGGGCTGGCCACCGCCGTCAAGCTCACTCCCGGCGTCTTCCTCGTCTACCTGCTGATCACCCGGCAGTGGCGGACGCTGTTCATGGCGTCGTTCGTGACGGCGCTGCTCACGCTGCTGCCGTTCGCGGTGATCCCGAGGGACGCGGCCGGCTTCTGGTTCTCGGCGCTGTTCGATCCCAACCGGCTCGGCTCGAACGCGGGCACCACCAACCAGTCCATCCGCGGCATGCTGATCCGCCTCTACATGAACGACACGCTCACGGCGGTGCTGTGGGTGGCGCTCGTGGCCGTGGTCGGCTGGTACGGCTTCCGCGCCGCCCGCGACGCGTACCGCGCGGGCGATCACGTCGCCGCCGTCGCGCTCGTCGGGCTGATGGCGGTGCTGCTGTCGCCCGTCGCGTGGATCCACCACCTGGCCTGGGTGGTCGTCGTGCTGGGCGCGCTGGTGGGCGACGGCCGCGATCCGGTACGGCTGCGGGTGGCCGCCGGTGTGTGGCTGTACTACGTGCTGCCCATCCCGTGGTGGGGTGTGGCGCTGAAGGCGGCCGAGATCCCGGTGCTCAGTCCCGTACTGGGCAAGATCGTGCAGAACGCGTTCGGGCTCGGCGCGCTGGCGCTGGTCTGGCTGCTGGCGTCCTGGCTGCCGAAACGGCGGGCCGTCCAGCCCTCGCCAGGCGCCTTGCCCGCCCATTACCCTCTGTAGCGTGCTGATTGCCGTGGGGATGTGCGCCGCCGCCGCGACGGGCGGCGTGGTCATGGGCTACCTGACGCTCCGGCGGGCGCGCGAGGAGATCGACGACTGCCGGCGCATGCTCGTCCGGCAGGCGTCCGCCACCGCCGGCGACCTGAGGGCCATCCGCGACGTGGCCGTGTGCCGGTACGACGCCCTGGAGGAGATGGCCGGCCGCCTGTCGTTCTCCATCGCGATGATCAACGGTCTGGGCGACGGCATCGTACTGACCTCGATCAACGGCTGCTCCGAGACCCGCACGTACGTGCGGAACGTGGTGGGCGGCAAGGGGGAGCAGCCGCTGTCGCCGGAAGAGGAGGAAGCGGTGCGGGCCGCCCGGCTGGGGCTCGGATCGGTCACGGCAAAGCCGCGCGCGGCCCGACAAGCTGCGGATACTCTGTAGTCATGCCCAGACTCGCCTATCTCGGACCCGAAGGTACCTTCACCGAGGAAGCCCTGCGGCTCCTCGACCCCGTCGCCGAGCGCCTGCCCTGCGCGACCGTGAGCGCCGCGCTGGCCGCGGCCCGCGGCGGCGAGGCCGACGGCGCCGTGGTGCCGCTGGAGAACTCCGTCGAGGGCGCGATCACCACGACGCTCGACGAGTTCGCCTGGGGCGAGCCCCTGCTGATCGACGCCGAGCTGCTGCTGCCGGTGCGCTTCTCGCTGCTGGCCAGGCCCGGCACGGAGATCCCGCACATCAAGCGCGTCTACACCCATCCCGCCGCGATCACGCAGTGCCGCGCGTTCATCTCGCGCGAGCTGCCGGACGCGGTCGTGGTGGCGGCGCCTTCGACGGCCGCCGCCGCCCAGGAGGTGTCGCTGCCCGGCTCCCCGTACGACGCGGCGATCGCGGCGCGCATCGCGGGCGAGCACTACGGCCTGGTGGAGCTGGCCGGCGACGTCGGCGACCGCACCGACACGGTGACGCGGTTCGTCAAGGTGGCCCGTCCCGGCCGTCCGCTGCCCGAGCCGACCGGCGCCGACCGCACCACGCTCGTCGTCTTCCTGGCCGACGACCACCCCGGCGCGCTGCTGGAGATGCTGACCGAGTTCTCGGTGCGCGGCGTCAACCTGACGCGCATCGAGTCGCGGCCCACCGGCGACGGCATCGGCCGCTACTTCTTCCACTTCGACTTCGAGGGCCACGTCGCCGACGCCCGGGTCGGCGAGGCCATCGCGGGCCTGCACCGCATCTGCGGCGAGGTGCGCTTCCTCGGCAGTTATCCGCGGGCCGACGGGGTCGAACCCCGGGTCAAGCGCGGCACGACGGACGAGGAGTTCGCCGAGGCGGGCGACTGGCTGGCCAGGATCCGCGCCGGCCAGGTCTGACGCCGCTGGTGGCCGGCCGGGATCCGCGCCGGTCAGGTCCGGCGCCGCCCCCTGATCACGTGGGCGCCGCCCTCGTCCACGCCCCGGCCCCGGTCCGCGCGGGTCAGGTCCAGTGTCCGCCCCGGTCGTGGACTCGCGCGGGCAGGTTCGACACCCGTTCCGGTCGTGGACGCGCGCGGGTCGGGCCGGGTGCCGACACGGCGCGGGACACGGTGCGGTTAATCGAGGGGCGAGGAGACGCTTCGCGCCGGTAGCCTTTTCCTTGTGATTGACCTGCGTACCCTTCGTGAGGACCCCGACCGGCTCCGGGCGTCGCAGCGTGCCCGCGGTGAGGACGACGCCGTCGTCGACACGCTGCTCGACCTCGACGAGCGCCGACGCTCCGCGCTGACCAAGTTCGAGTCGCTGCGCGCCGAGCAGAAGAGTTTCGGCAAGTCGGTCTCCAAGGCGCAGGGCGAGGAGAAGGCCGCGCTGCTGGCCCGGGCCAAGGAGCTCGCGGCCGAGGTCAAGGCCGCCGAGGCGGAGGCCGAGGCGCTCGGGGCCGAGCTCGACGAGCTCATGCAGACCGTGCCCAACATCGTCGAGGAGGACGCCCCGCACGGCGGCGAGGACGACTACGTCGTCCTGGAGACCTTCGGCGAGCCGCGGCAGTTCGACTTCGAGCCGCGCGACCACCTGGAGCTCGGCGAGCTGCTCGACGCCATCGACATGGAGCGGGGCGCCAAGGTGTCCGGCTCGCGGTTCTTCTTCCTCAAGGGCGTCGGCGCCCGGCTCCAGCTCGGCCTGCTCAACATGGCGATGCAGCACGCCATCGCCAACGGCTTCACGCCCATGATCACTCCGGTGCTGGTCAAGCCGGAGACCATGCAGGGCACGGGCTTCCACGTGGCCCACGACAAGGAGATCTACCGCCTCCCCGAGGACGACCTCTACCTGGTCGGCACCTCCGAGGTGGCGCTGGCGGGCTACCACGCCCAGGAGATCCTCAACGCCGACGAGCTGCCGCTGCGCTACGCGGGCTGGTCGTCCTGCTTCCGCCGCGAGGCGGGCTCGTACGGCAAGGACACCAGGGGCATCATCCGGGTCCACCAGTTCGACAAGGTGGAGATGTTCTCCTACGTACGGCCCGAGGACTCCCGCGAGGAGCACCGGCGGCTGCTGGCCTGGGAGAAGGAGATGCTCGACGCCCTGGAGCTGCCCTACCGGGTCATCGACACGGCGGCGGGCGACCTCGGCATGTCGGCGGCGCGCAAGTTCGACTGCGAGGCGTGGATCCCCAGCCAGGGCCGCTACCGGGAGCTGAGCTCGACCTCCAACTGCACGGAGTTCCAGGCCCGGCGGCTGGCGGTGCGCTTCCGCGACAAGGACGGCAAGCCGCAGCACCTGGCGACGCTCAACGGCACGCTGGCCACCACCCGCTGGATCGTCGCCATCCTGGAGAACCACCAGCAGGCCGACGGCTCGGTCGTCCTGCCCAAGGCGCTGCGCCCGTACGTGGGGCTTGAGGTGCTGGAGCCGCCGAAGTAGCCGGACACGCGCGGCCCGGGGCACGTGACACTCGTGCCCCGGCGCCTCGACCCGTCCCCTCTTGAGAGGGCTCGGTCTGGATCGCGGTTCCTTGAGAGAGGCCCGCCCACAGGTCCGCCTGAGATCCCCCGGCCCGCCCACAGGTCGGCCCCAGGTCCTCCGATCCGCCCACAGGTCCGCTCCAGGTCCCCCAGCCCCGCCCCAGGCTCCGCCTCCCCGAACGGAGGGCGGTCCGTGGCAGGGCGACAGGCTGGTCTGTCTCAGGGCGGAGGGCGGTTCGCCTCGTCGCCCAGGAGGGTGGTGCGTCTCAGAGCGGCGTGTCTCCCGGCGGGCGGTGTCCGCCAGGACGGCGCGCGGCATCGATGGCGGCGCTCCTCAAGACGTCCTCCCGCAGAGCCTCACGCCTGACGAGGACGGTGACCCCGGCCACCACCCCCAGGGTGAGCACGACCGCGGCGGCCACCGCCTGGCCGTAAGGGCGAGCGCGGGCAGGGCCAGGAGGTCCGTGGGATCGTCCAGGACGTGCGAAGGACCCGCCACGAGGGTGAAGAGATGGGAGGCTGCCTCCGCGCCCGTCTGCGTCGTCTTGGCGAGCGTGAAGAGCGCGCCGGTGAGCAGGGTCGCCGCCAGATCGGCCCGTCTCCGGAAGAGCAGGGCGGCCAGTGGCGGCGCGACCACGAGCCCCGCGACGTCGCTCAGCTTGCCCGTGACGAACCCGGGCCAGGTCTGCTTGAGCAGGTGGTCGTTGAGAAGCAGGACCACCACGCCGGCCACGGTCACCGGATGGCACAGCCACGCGTACCTCATACCGAGGTTGATGATCGTCCGGGGGTGCGGGTTCGGCGGTACGTGAGTTGAGTCACATTCGTGATCAGGAAAGCAGGCGGACCCGGGAACGCGAAAGGCCGGGGCCCGCTGGAAGCGAACCCCGGCCTATCTCGCTGCTACAGGTCAGATGGCACGGACCTGGGAGGCCTGCGGCCCCTTCTGGCCCTGCGTGATCTCGAACTCGACCCGCTGGCCGTCTTCAAGGCTGCGGTAGCCGTTGCCGACGATCTCGGAGAAGTGCACGAACACGTCCGGCGCACCGCCGTCCGGGGCGATGAAGCCGAAGCCCTTCTCAGCGTTGAACCACTTGACGGTTCCCTGAGCCATAAAAGCTCTCCCTCAGGATGTGAATCTATGGGACCCGCACCTCGCGGGTCCCGGTGTGTCGTACAGCAGCAACCCGGGGTGGCTCAGACAAAGTCATGCTGGTTTTCACTACGGGATCAGCTAATACAACGCCTCCACATCTAACACCATTCTGGCGCGTCGGTGTTCCCGTCCCTGGGAAGATTTCTGGCCGGCGGCATCACCCGGCAAACTGGAACGTGTTATGCAGAGTCTCCCCGCGCCGCGTCTCGTGGCCACCGACCTCGACGGCACCGCCCTGCGCGCCGACGGAACCATCTCTCCCCGCACGGCCGCGGCCTTCGCCAGAGTCGAGGAGGCGGGCGCCATGCTGGTGTTCGTCACCGGCCGGCCGCCGCGGTGGATGAGCGGAGTGGCGGGTGCGCTGCGTCACCGTGGGCTGGCAATCTGTGCGAACGGGGCGCTGATCTACGACCTGCATACGGAACGCATAGTCGAATCGCACCTGATCGCGGTGGATGTACTGGAACAAGTCGTCGCTCAGCTAAGAGCGAACGTGCCCGAACTCGCATTTTCGGTCGAGTATGAGGGGGGATTTGCGCATGAGTCCCAATTCCCGCTCGGCGGATGGGACAGCAAGGCCGTCGGCGGCCTGCGGGTCGGCGCCGGCACGCTGACGTCGCAGCCCTGCGCCAAGCTGCTCGCCCTCCACCCCCGCATGGACCCCGACACGCTCCACGCGACCGTCCACGAGCTCGTGGGGCACCTCGTGACCGCCACGCACTCCAGCGGCCGCAGCCTCATCGAGATGAGCGCTCACGGTGTGACGAAGGCCACGGCGCTGGCCGTGCTCGCGGAGCGGCACGAGATCAAGCCGTCGGAGGTCGTGGCGTTCGGCGACATGCCGAACGACCTGCCCATGCTGAGCTGGGCAGGCACGTCGTACGCCGTGGCCAACGCGCATCCCGACGTGCTGGCCGCGGTCGATCACGTGACGGCGGCCAACGACGACGACGGTGTGGCCCGCGTGCTGGAGCGGCTCTACGCGCCGCCCTCCCCGGACTACAGGTAGGGGCCGGAGCCGCCGGGCGGGGCGTCGCCGTGCGGCACGCCGGGCAGCGCCCTGCGCATCTGCTCCAACTGCGCCCGGGCCGCCATCTGCTGCGCGAACAGCGTGGTCTGGATCCCGTGGAACAACCCTTCAAGCCAGCCCACGAGCTGCGCGTGGGCGATGCGCAGCTCCGCGTCGCTCGGCGGCGTGCCGTTGTCGTCGGTGAACGGCAGCGACAGCCGTTCCAGCTCGTCGACCAGCTCGGGCGCCAGGCCGTCCTCCAGCTCCTTGATCGAGGACTGGTGGATCTCCTTCAGCCGCTTGCGGCTGGCCTCGTCCAGAGGGGCCGCGCGGACCTCCTCCAGGAGCTGGCGGATCATGCTGCCGATACGCATGACCTTGGCGGGCTGCTCGACCAGGTTGGTGACCGAGCGCTCCTCTTCACCACTGTCACTCTGCCCCTGGAAGTCGGGACCGACCACCACGATGCGAGAGGTGTTGTTGTCCTCAGCACTCATAGGTTTCACCGTACTAGCAGGATCTTGCCGATGTGTTCGCCGGAATCCAGCATGCGGTGCGCCTCGGCCGCGTCGCTCATCGGCACCCGCGCGTGCACCACGGGACGCACCGCCCCCGCGCCGACCAGCGGCCAGACGTTGTCGGCGACGCTGCGGACGATGACGCCCTTCTCCTCGACGGGCCGGGCGCGCAGCGTGGTGCCGTGGACCGACAGGCGCTTGGTCAGCAGGACGCCGAGGTCGATCTCGGCCCTGGCGCCGCCCTGGAGGGCGATGATCACCAGCCGGCCGCCGGGGTTGAGCGCCTTGAGGTTGCCGGCCAGGTAGGAGCCCCCGATGATGTCGAGGACCACGTCGGCCCGCACCAGCTCCGAGAAGTCCTGCTCGCGGTAGTTGACGGTCTCGTCCGCGCCGAGCTCCCGCAGCCGCCGCAGCTTGGCCTCGCTCCCGGCCGTGGTCACCACCTGGGAGCCGAGCGCCTTGGCGAGCTGCACCGCGAACGTGCCGATCCCGCTCGCCCCGCCGTGGACCAGCAGCGTCTCGCCCTTGCGCAGCCGGGCCAGCATGAAGACGTTGGACCACACCGTGCAGGCCACCTCGGGCAGCGCCGCCGCGTCCGCCAGCGGGACGCCCTCGGGCACCGGCATCACCTGCTCCCACGGCACGGCCACCCGCTCGGCGTAGCCGCCGCCGGCGAGCAGCGCGCACACCTCGTCGCCGGGCGCGAGGCCCGGAACGCCCGCGCCGACCTCCGCCACCACGCCGGAGACCTCCAGCCCCGGGTACGGCGGGGCGCCGGGAGGCGGGTCGTAGAACCCCTTGCGCTGGAGGACGTCGGCTCTGTTGACCCCGGCCGCGGCCACGTCGATGACGACCTGGCCCTGCTCGGGGCGCGGGTCGGGCACCTCACGCCACTCCAGGACCTCTGGGCCGCCCGGCCGGACGATCTCGATGGCTCGCATGGCACCACCGTAACCGGGCAAAGAAGTTGTGGGTTGCCTGCGACCATGGGAACACATGGCGTTAATCTTCAGAATATTTGCTGCCCCTTTACACCCACCCGAGGGGGAACACGGTGGCGAGACACGATCGCGAGGAATCGCTCGAGGAGCAGCTCGCCTGGCTCGACGCGATCAAGGAGACGGAGGAGGCGCCCGTCCCGGGCGGTTCCACCGGTTCCGGTGACGACCGGTCCGCCTCGCCGTACCCGCAGGACCCGTGGCGGTCGGTGACGCCGCCGGAGGCGCCGCCGCAGCCGCTGTTCCGCGCCGCGGCCGGGTCGCTGTACGACCCCGAACCGCCATCCGGCGCGGAGGAGGAGGCGGGCGACGGCTCCACGCAGTGGCTGGAGCCGCCGTCGCCGTTCGGCCGGACGCCGGGCTACGAGCAGACCGCTGGGTACGACCAGACCTCCGGCTACGAGCAGACCTCCGGATACGAGCAGACCTCCGGGTACGACCAGACGTCCGGATACGGGCCGGAGCGAGAGGGGCTTTCGGGCGCGTTCGGCGAGGCGTCGGCCTTCGAGACCCCGGCGGCGCCGTTCGAGGCGCAGCCACGCGACGACCGCGACGACCTGCCGCAGGCCGGGCCCGACGCGTTCCTGGAGCCGCTCAAGCCGCTGCCCCGGGCTGACGACGGCGACACGTACCCCTCGCTGCCCGAGCCGCGCCCGGCGCGCGAGGGTGACGGCCCCGCGGCAGGGGGGCGGGCGGCGGACGAGCGCGCCGGGTGGCCGGAGCCCCTGGAGTGGCCGCTGCCGCCGGAGCGCTTCAGCGCCTTCGACGCGTACCCCTCCGAGACCCACCCCACGCTGACGCCTCCGTCCGCCGAGTCCGGCCCTTCCGCGACGTCCGGCTCCGGCGAGGTGCCGGACCCGTCCGCGACCGCCGGCTCCGCCGAGGTGTCAGACCTGTCCGCGACCGCCGGCCCCGGCGAGACGCGCACGTCCGAGCCGGGCCCCGCGGAGACCCCGTCCGCCGAGACCGCCCCTGCCGACGATCCCGACTCTCCGGACGCGACCTCTCCCAACGTGCGGCCCCCGTCCGCGTGGGACCCCCGACCGGTGCCGCCGTCCGACACGCCGCTGTTCGCGCCGCGCCCGTCCGAGGCGCGCCCGTCGGACGAGGCGCGCCCGTCGGGCGAGACGCGTCAGTCCGGCGAGGTGCGTCCGCCGGCCGAGGCACGTCCGGCCCACGAGGTACGCCCCTCGGACGAGGCCCGGACCGCCGGGCACGCGCGATCCACCGAGCACGCGCGATCCACCGAGCACGCGCGATCCGCCGAAAGCACACCAGCCGCCGAAGACGCGACGACCGCCGGCGAGACCCGGCCCGCCGCCCTGTCCCGCCCCCGTGACGACGAGGCCGAGCCCGGCCACGCCGCGGCCCGCCCCCTCGACGACGAGGACGGGCACACCGTCGACGTCCGGCCCCTCGCGCACCCGCCCGCGTTCGGCGCGCCGTCCGGCCGGGGGGCCGCCCAGGGCAGCGCGCTCGACCGTCCCGAGCCGCCCGACTACCCCGAACCGGCGCGCGACCACCCCCGGCCGCCCGCGACGCCCCACCCGACCGCGCAGCGCACCGAGCAGCCCGTACAGCGCACCGAGCCGACCGCGCAGCGCACCGAGCAGCCGATGCAGCGGACAGAGCCGACCGCGCAGCGCGCCGAGCAATCCCTACAGCACGCCGAGCCTCCGGCGCAGCGGCCCGAGCCGACCGTGCAGCGGGCCGAGCCGCCGGCGCAGCGCGTCGAGCCGCCGGCGCCCAGGCCGCGCCGCCCCGCCCCCGTCCCGGTCTTCAGCGCGTCCCCGCGCCCGCCGGTCACCGGCAAGCCGACCGCCGAGAGCCTCGATCCCGAGACCCTGCTGCGGGGCCGCCGCAACGCCCCCTCCAAGGGCTGGCGGCGCCTGGTCTACAAGGCGTCGGGCGGCTGGATCAAGCCGGGCGAGCCGCCGGAGGTGCGCCGCCGCCGCGAGCTGCTGTCCAGGGCCCGCACCCCGGTCGCCACGGGGCACCACCGCGTGGCCGTCCTCAGCCTGAAGGGCGGCGTCGGCAAGACGACGACCACGGTCGGCCTCGGCGCGACGCTCGCCTCGACGCGCGGCGACCGCGTCATCGCCGTCGACGCCAACCCCGACCGCGGCACCCTGTCCGACAAGCTGGTGCTGGAGACCTCGGCGACGGTCCGCGACCTGCTCAACGAGCGCGAGCAGGTCAAGAGGTACGTGGACATCAGGGCGTTCACCTCGCAGGCGCCCTCGCGGCTGGAGGTGCTGGCCTCCGACCGCGACCCGTCGGTGTCGGAGGCGTTCAGCGGCGCGGACTACCAGGCCGTCTCGCAGGTGCTGGAGAACTTCTACTCGATCTGCATCACCGACTGCGGCACCGGGCTGCTGCACTCGGCGATGGGCGGCGTGCTCGGCCTGGCCGACCAGATCGTGCTGGTCAGCTCGCCGTCGGTGGACGGCGCGCGGGCCGCGTCGGCGACGCTCGACTGGCTGGAGGCGCACCACTACGGCGACCTGGTGCGCGACGCCACGGTCGTGCTGTGCAGCGTCCGGCCGCGCACGAAGTCGGCGGTCGACATCAACAAGCTGGAGGCCCACTTCGCGGCCCGGTGCCGGGCGGTGATCCGCGTGCCGTACGACCCGCATCTGGAGGAGGGCGCGGAGATCGACCTGGACCGGCTGCAGGAGCCCACCCGTGACGCCTTCCTGCAGCTCGCGGCGTACGTGGGCGACGGGTTCGCCGGGGTGAGGGGGGCGATGGCGGCCCCCGGGGCGCGCGACTAGGCAGCCCGGGGACGCGGGAACCGAGCGGAGGGTGTGGGATTCGAACCCACGAGGCCATCGCTGACCTGGCCGCTTTCAAGGCGGCTGCACTCGTCCACTATGCGAACCCTCCAGTGCGCACACCACCTTAGCGGCTGGCGTGCCGCCGGGGTACCGTACCGGCGGGCTGCTACCGGTCGAGCTGCGACAGCAGCCATCGGGGGCCCGCGGTGGCGGCGCCGAGGTCGGTGACGCGCTCCTTCAGGCCCCGGTCGGCGGTCACGACGAGCACGCGTTCCCACGGCCGCGCCCGGCGGACGACCTCCACGATCGCGTCGTCGCCGCTGCCCGTGGCCGCCACCACCTGGACGCCCGGCACGTCCGGCACCTCGCGGGCGCCGCCCTCGACGACGGCCACGATCCGCGGGTACCAGCGCTCCAGCACGGGGTGGGTCAGGCCGAGCCGTGACACGTCCTCCAGCAGGCGGGTGGCGGCGCCGAGCCGGTCCTTCCACCAGCCGTGCTCGGCGCGGGCGCCGACGATGTTGGCCACGTCGAGGACCAGCGTCTCGGGCCGCAGCTCCTCCTGGACCTCGCCCCAGGTCTCGGCGAAGCCGGGGTGCAGCCGCTTCGCGGAGATCTCGGGCAGGCGCAGCCAGCGCAGCTCGTCGCTCTCCCGGTTGGCGGGCGCGGCGGGCAGCAGCTCCGGCGCCTCGGCGATCACCGTCTCGAACGCCCATCCGCCGTGGTCGTCCACGTACACGCCCTTGACCCGCAGGGCGTCGCCGGAGAGGGCCACCTCCTCACGGGCCTCGCGCAGCGCTCCGGCGACGGCGTCCTCGTGACTGTCGAGCGCGCCGCCCGGCAGCCCCCACGTGCCGCCGTGGTGGCTCCACCACGAGCGCTTCTGCATGAGCACGTACGGCACACCGTGCGCGTCGTGGTGGACGGCCAGCAGCCCGGAGGCGCCGTGCAGCCCCCAGTGCCGGTGGCCCCGGCCGCACTCCGTCCAGCCGTCGCCGTCGCCAGCCGCCATGGTCCCGATTCTCCCCCCGCTCATGGGCGCGTTCCGACAAGCCCAGGAAGTCTCAGCCTAGGTGGCCCGGTCGTCAGCCGGGGGCGCGTGGAGACGTCCGCGCGGCCGTTCAGAGCTTCGGGAACGGTCGTCGGGTGGGTCGCGAGCGGTTGACGTCACCCGCGCGGTGGCGGATCGTTTCCTGCAACCGGTTGCACCATCGAATCTGGAGAGTTCCACCGTGGCTGCCTTCTACCGCAACCCCGTGCTCAACGCGGACTGGTCCGACCCCGACGTGATCCGCGTGGGCGACGACTTCTACCTGACCGCCTCCAGCTTCACCAAGGTGCCGGGGCTGCCGATCCTCCACTCGCGCGACCTGGTCAACTGGACGATCATCGGCCACGCCGTGACCCGGGGGTACGCCGACGTGCGGCCCGGCTGCGGCGTGTGGGCCCCGTCGCTGCGCCACCACGACGGCCGTTTCTGGATCTTCTACGGCGACCCCGACGTGGGGATCCTCCAGGTGAGCGCCGCCGACCCCCGCGGCCCGTGGACCGAGCCGCACCTGGTCAAGCCCGGTCTCGGCCTCATCGACCCGTGCCCGCTGTGGGACGCCGACGGCCAGGCGTACCTCGTGCACGCCTGGGCCAGGAGCCGGGCGGGAGTCGGCAACCGGCTGACCCTGCACCGCATGTCGCCGGACGCCCGCGAGGTGGTCGACGAGGGCGCCCTCGTCGTGGACGCCGACCTGCTGCCCGGCTACCGCACGCTGGAGGGCCCCAAGCTCTACCGGCACGACGGCCACTACTGGATCTTCGCCCCGGCGGGCGGCGTGGCGACCGGCTGGCAGTCGGTGTTCCGGTCCCGCTCGATCTTCGGCCCGTACGAGGACCGGATCGTGCTGGAGCAGGGCGGCACCGACGTGAACGGCCCGCACCAGGGCGGCTGGGTGGACACGCCGTCCGGTGAGCACTGGTTCATGCACTTCCAGGACCGTGGCGCGTACGGGCGGGTCGTCCACCTCCAGCCGATGCGGTGGCGGGACGGCTGGCCGGTCATGGGCGCGGACGGCGTGCCGGTGCCTGGCGGTCCTGTGCCGGTGCCCGGCGGCGAGCCGGCCGCGCCGGCCACGTCCGACGACTTCGCCGGGCCCGCGCTCGGCCTCCAGTGGAGCTGGCAGGCCGACCCCGACCCGTCCTGGTGGGAGCTGCGCGACGGGACGCTCCGGCTGACCTGCGTGCCCGGCCCGGCGGACCTGCGGGAACGCCCGGCCGTCCTCACGCAGCGGCTGCCCGGCGAACCCTGCACGGTCACCACGCGGGTCACGCTCAAGGGCGCGGGCCGGGCCGGGCTGGCCGTCGTCGGCCACACCTCCGCCTCCGTGACGGTCGAGCCGGCGCCGGACGGGTCCGCCGTCGTGCGCGCGGGCTCCGCCCGGTTGAGCGTGCCCGAGGGGACGGCCGTCACCCTCGGCGCGCGCGTCGGCGAGGGGGCGGTGGTCACGTTCCTGGCCGACACGGGGGACGGCCCGCGCCCGCTCGGCGAGCCGTTCCACGCCACGCAGGGCCGCTGGGTGGGGGCCGTGCTCGGCCTGTTCGCCGAGGGCGACGGGACCGGACAGGCGGTCTTCGAGGGGTTCGCCGTGGACATCGCGAGGTAGGCACCCGGCGCCCCCGCACCGAGGCATGTGACGGGCACCTGCAACCTTTCGCCCGCCGGGTGGCGTTGGCAACGGGCGAGAGGAGATCATCTTGGATCGTCACGACGGCTTCCGCGAGTTCGTGCTCGCCCGCCAGCAGGCACTCATGCGCACCGCGTACCTGCTGACGGGCGACGCCCACCTCGCCGAGGACCTGCTGCAGAGCGTCCTGATGAAGGTGGTGCGGCAGTGGCACAAGCTGTCGAAGGACGGCAACCCCGAGGCGTACACCCGCAAGGCGCTGGTCAACCAGTACATCTCCTGGAGACGGCGGCCACGCCCCGAGGTGCCGAGCGGCGACCCGCCCGAACGCGGCCTCTCGCACGACGACGCCACGCTCGACCGCATCGTGCTGCGCCAGGCGCTGGCCAAGCTGGCGCCCAGGCAGCGGGCCGTGATCGTGCTGCGCTTCCGCGAGGACCTCAGCGAGGCCCAGACGGCTGAGCTGCTCGGCTGCTCCGTCGGCACCGTCAAGAGCCAGACCCATCACGCGCTGGCCCGGCTGCGCGCCGTGGCGCCCGAGCTGGCGCACCTGCTGTCCGAACAGGAGATCGTGGAGGTGGCCCGGTGACGCGGCTGCGGCAGACCCTGAACGACATCGCCGACGAGGCGCCCCTGGTCAACCTGGCCGACACGGCCATCGCCGGCTACCGCAGGCGCCGCCGCTTCACCACGGGCGCGGCGGCCCTGGGCACGGCCCTGGTGCTGGCGGCGGCGACGGCCGCCACCACGGTCCCCTGGCAGCGTCAGCAGCCGGCCGCCTCCCAGGACGCCGGCACGGTGCCGGACCTGCCCGCCGGGAAGATCGGCCCGCTCAGTCACGCGTACCGGACGCGGTGCGAGATACGCCCGCAGCGGACCGTGAACTGCGACGAGGTCGAATGGCGGGTGGTCACCGCCGCCGGGACCACGTACCGCGTGCCGCAGGCGCTCGCCATGACCACCAAGAACTGGAGCGTTCCGGTCTCGATCAGCCGGGACGGGCGCATGCTCGCCTACTACAGCCGTCAGGCCCAGGCCCACGTGGTCCGCGACCTGGTGACCGGCGCCGAGACGACCTCTCCCGTCACGGTCGAGGAGGACCGGATCGGCATCGGCAGCATGCTCGTGGTCTCCGACGACGGCCGGTACGTGGTCTTCGACCCCCGCGAGGGCAGCAAGGACCCCGGGACCCTGATCGACGTGCGGACCGGCAGAACGGCGCCGGTGAACGGCAAGTACGAGGTGATCAGCGTCAAGGGCGGAGTCGTCGAGCTGGTCCGGTACGTCAAGACGGACCTGTGGCTGATGCCCGTCACCGGAGGCGGCAAGCCGGTGCGCTTCAAGGGCCCGTACATCATGTTCAACGAGGTGAGCCCCGACGGCCGCACGGTGGCCGCCGTGCGATGGGGCCAGGGAAACCAGGATGTCATGACCCTGCTCGACGTCAAGACAGGTCGGGTCGTGCGCAGGCTCACCATGCGCGGCCTGCCGAAGGACAGGTTCGCCCACCTCATGAACACGGGTCCATGGGTGAGCGGACACGAGTTCACGGTGGTGTACGGAGCGGTCGGGGGGCGCGCCGCCACGTACGCGGTGGACGCCGGCACGGGCCGGACCCGGCGGCTGACCGGCTACGGCAAAGCGGGCTCCCTGGTCGTGCCGGGCGTCACCGAAGTGAGCCAGTAGCGGGCTCCTGCTCGGAGGCGCTCACGCGTCCTCACGCAGGGCGGCCGCGCGGCGACGGCTCAGCACCGCCGCGATGAGCACGGCCGCGGCCAGGCCGCTCAGCAGCACGGCGGCCAGCGCTCCGAGGACGGCGGGCTCGTCGCCGAAGGCGAGACCCACGGCGGCGAGCGCCGGCCCCGCGTTGCGCACCGCCGCGACCGAGCCCATGGTGGTGCGGCGCGCCGGTGGCCCGGTGGCGAGGGCCGTGCCCAGCGTGAAGGCGAGGACGGAGAAGACGAGGCCGGCGAGCAGGCTCAGTGAGCCGATCAGCGCGACGACATCACGCCAGTTGCCCACGAGCATGCCCGCCAGCACGGCCAGGAACGTCACGTTCGACGTCCTGGCGGCCACCGGATGCCAGGACAGCGCCGTGGCCGGCGCGTAGTGGCGGACGACCAGTCCGACGGCGAACGGCACGAGCTGGAGCACCGCCACGGTCAGCATCAGCGCCGGGACGTCGAGCGCGACTCCGCCGCCCACCGCCGCCGCCTTGAGCAGGACGTTCGCGGTCGGTCCGAAGGTGATGCTGCCGATGGCGGCGAGCAGCACCTGCATCGCCGCGCCCGCGACCACGTCGCCGCTCTGCACCATGCCGAGTTTCGCGCCGAACGGCCCGCCCGGTGAGGACGCGATCAGGAGCAACGCGACGGACGCCGCCGCCGGCAGGCCGAACAGCGCGGCGACGCCCCAGCCGAGGAGCGGGACGACCACCAGGTTGGCCAGGAGCACGAGCACGAGCAGCACGACGTTCGTGAGGACGGCGCGCAGGGCCGGCAGCGTCGCCCCGAGGCCGGCGGCGAACATGGTGGCCGCGATGAAGACGATCGTGACGGCGTTGAACAGCAGGTGCAGCGTGTCCATGTGGCTCCCGGCGTCGGCCCGGTCAGTCTGAGAGTCCGGTCAGTCTGAGAGTCCGGTCAAGCGGAATCGGCCCGGTCAGTCCGAGAGGTCGCCGAGCCAGCGCAGCGCGGTCAGGCCGGGCATGAAGCAGTATTCGCCGCCACGCGTGACGACGAACCGCGGCAGGGCGGCCAGCCGCCGCCGTACGGGACGACGGGGGACGGTGAAGTCGCCGGAGCCGTCGTGGGAGCCGAGGACGGGGTCCTTCGCGTCGCCCGCTCCGAAGAAGACGCCGTCGTTCATCCATTCGGACTGGACGAACTCGAACTGCCGCCCGAGATGGGTCCCGACGAAGGCGAACATCAGCCCCCGGTCGGCCCCGTCGTCCTCCAGGACGCCTTCGGGCAGCGGCGGGCCGTACGCGGTGCCGCGCCTGATCATGCGGTGCAGCCTCGGCACCCCGGCCACGGCCGCGTCACGCGGGTTGCCGCGGCGGATGTGGCAACCGCCCGGGGTCGTGAAGCCGGTGGGATCGTCCCGCTCGAACAGGAAGGCGTTGTTGCGCGTGCGGTCGGCGCCGAGGCCGGGGTCGTCGTGCAGCGGGCTGAGCGCCAGGGGCGCGCCGCTGCGCCAGCGGCCCATGATCTTCGCCGCCAGCAGCTCCTCGTCCTCGGGGCCGGTGGAGTTGTCCCTCAGGTAGCGCCGGAACAGGGCGACGCGCTGGTGGAGCTTGCGGAAGACCACGTAGGTGCCGTTGCGTCCGAGCACGTCGGGCTGAGGGGTCTGGACGCCGCCGAGCTCGTCGGGGTGGCCGAGCACGAACTCACCGGCCTTGAGCGGCGTCTCCAGCGGGTTCGACCCGGCTGTGCCGCTGCCCTCGACGGCGGGGTGGCTGATGCCGTCGCGGTAGCCGAACGGTTCGGTCTCGGTGGGCAGCGCGTGGCAGTTCTGCCGCCAGATCGCCGTCACACCGGTCAGGGCCTCGTAGGCCGGTCGGGCTCGGTCGACGGCGGCCTCCAGGCGCGCGCTGTCGGGCGCGAGCGCCACCAGCACGACATGGACGTCGGGCGTGCCGAGCGGGGGCTCCCAGTTCTCGGGGGCGCTCTCGCCGACGTCGCCCAGCGCGCCGGCCCGTGCCGCCATGCCCTGCCTGAACTCCCAGGCGAACGTGTCCAGCCACTCCTGCCGGACACCGAGCGCCTTGAGACCGTGGTAGGTGAGCGCGACGCTGACCCAGGTCTCGCCCAGCGGGCTGACCGTGTCGGCGGCCGAGGTCACCACGGCGCTCACGCGCCGCATCAGCTCCCGTCCGTGGTCGCGGTCGTCGATGCGGAACAGGATGTAGGTCGCCGCGTACGGTGTCGGCCGCGGGCTGAGAACTCCGCGCTGGATGTCGTCGAGCTCCAGCTTGACCTGGGTGTCGTCGCTCACCTGAACCCCCCGGGGCGCTACTTCACCGTGACGATGTTGTTCCAGAAGGTGCGCAGGCTCTCGTCGATCCCGAACAGCGAGCTGAAGATCGTGGTGTCGGCGAAGATCACGTCTCCGGCCCGGTCCCCGGCGGGTGGCATCCACAGGAACATGTTGAACTCGGTGTTGCCCGCCTCGGTGAACGGATGCGGCGGCCTGGACATGTCGATCGGCTGCCTGCCCAGCACGTGGATGACGTTCGGGTCGTCGGTGGTCACGGCGTAGTGGGGCAGGTGCATGTGGAAGTTGAAGCTGGAGACCCCTTCCAGCCACCCCTTGGTGTCCAGGTCCCTGGCGATCGACAGCGGGGCGCTCTTGCGCCCGTCCGTCACCGCGGGCCGGAGGCCGTAACGGTTCTCGACCGGTATCCCGAGCCCTTCCATCAGCGACCGGGTGTACCTGCCGAAGCGCTGCCGGCGGGGCACCAGCGCGTCGCCGTGGTGGTGGTACTCCATGTCGCGCACCGCCATGTCGTCCGACGCGCCGACGTCGTGGTGCGGCCCGAGGGCCAGGCAGGTGCCTTCGCGGGTGAGGAAGTCGCGCAGCGCCTCGATCTCGCCCGGCGTGGCGTCCTGTCCGGTGATCATGTGGTCCAGGCCCCACACGAACAGGGTGTCGGTGTCGGCCAGCACCCGCTCGTCCAGCGGGGTGTGGAAACCGGCCTGGTCGACGCGCTGGTACACGGGCACGGGATAGCCGGTCGTCTCCTCGACGAACTGCTGGAAGGGCAGCCAGCCCCAGAAGAACAGCTCCAGCCCGCCCGCGATGCCCTGTTGGAAGCGCAGCGGATCCGACCATCTCGGGTCCTCGTAGGCCGGCCACGTCACGCGCCGCACCTCGGTCATCGTGGAGAACCGGTCGTCCAGCCGGGTCACGTCCGCGCCGGCCTCGGCGGGATAGCTCCACGCGACGTAGATGCTCAGCCGGCGCCGGCCGGGGATGTACGGGCGCGGCACATGGTGCTGGTTGTAGGTCCGCGCGGTCATGGACTCGCTCATGTCGGTCTCCGCAAGGCGCTGGTCGATGTCACTGCAGCTGGTCGAGCATCTCCGACAGGGCGCTCTTGACCCGCAGGGCCTTCTTGATCTCGTCGGCGCTGACGTACGGGTACTCGCCGTACTCGATGAAGCTCGGGCACTGGTGCTCGCGCACGTACCTGACGAACGCCTCGGGGTTGGTCTTCCAGTCCTCGGGGAATCCCACGAGGTTCTCGAAGACCGTGTTCACCCCCACCTTGCCGAACAGCGCGACGGCGTCCTCGGTGTACTTGTCGAAGTCGGTGTCGAAGATCCCCTGGTACATGAAGCGGGTGTCGTCGTCGAAGAGCACCCAGCGCAGGTAGTGCAGCTTCAGGGGGGCGAGCAGGTGCGGGTCGTCCTCCAGCGCCTTGGCCAGCACGTGGCCGTGGTTACGGATCGCCTCGGCCCGGCCGGGCTTGACGTCGGCGATGATGGTGAACCCGTAACACGCCGGGGTCCGCGGGTAGATGGGGCCGTACCTGCCCTGCTCCAGGTGGTCGGTCTCCTTGGGGATGGCGACCGCCTTCGGCGTGATCTCCATGGCCGTCCTCTCCGTCGCCCTGCTCGAAGGGGGAGGATGAAGCGGCCTGACTGCCGTCATTGTCACATGAAACGGCGTCGAGGGGCGAGGCCGTCCGCGGAAAGTTTCAGCGCCCGCTGCGGGAGAAGTGCTGGTAGTCCTTGGTGCCGGACCAGGAGCCGCCCCAGCCCCAGCCCACTGCGGCGAACGCGCGCACCACGCGGTCGCCCGGGTTGATGACGGCCTTGCCGTGCATCGGCCGGTGGGCGTACTTCTTGGCGTTGGCGTGGGCGGTGCCGCCGGAGGCGGTCACGTACGGGTTCTCGCGCGGGTTGAGGTCCACGGCCTCCCCGTACGCGTGGTTGGACCAGTTGCTCGACCCCGTGGCGGCGCGGCAGTTGAAGGCCGAGGTGTTGTCGGCGTCGATGGAGTCGTAGTCGTCGCCCTTGTAGACGTCCACGAGCCGCATCTGCCTGATCGGGTAGCGCATGGCGTACAGCTTCTTGAAGACGGTCACGATGTCGTCGGTGACGGTCTTGCGCACGACCAGCTCGCCGGTGTGGGCGCGGTCGTCGAAGCCCCAGTACGTCATCGTGACCAGGCGCAGATCCTGGTAGGAGACCGGGCAGCCGGGGCGCCAGGAGTACGGCAGGCGCTTGCGGGCGATGGGGGTCACCTTGGCGGTGAACGCCGGCGGGCCGGTCCGCGTCGGGGAGGGCGAGGGGGAGGGCGTGGGTGCCGGTGTGGTGGCGCCCGCCCCGCTGGTCGAGGACGCGGCGGCGGACGGCGGCGGGCTCTGCGTGGACGGCGCGGCCGAGGACCCGGCCGGGGACGACTGACCGCCGCCGCACGAGATGGCGGCGAGCGCCACGAGCGCCATGGTGGCAGCACCTTTCATCTGGCCACCCTACGCGAAGCCGGTCCGGCGCCCCAGCCGAGGTTCGCAGCCGGCGCTTTCCCGGCAAACGGACAATCACCTCACAGGTCACCGCAAACCGGTATTGACATCCGCATTCCGCACCCGCACTCTGTTGCGTATAGCGCTAGACGTTGCTCTTTGTGAAACCGGGGTGTGCCAATGATCCCAGCGTGCCCTCTCGCGTCACTGCCGCGAGGCGAGGCCCTCCGCCTCGACGTCGATCCGCCCATCGCCGTCTTCCACACCGACGACGGTGAGATCTTCGCGATCGACGACACCTGCACCCACCAGGACGCCTCGCTGGCCGACGGCTGGCTGGAGGGCTGCGAGGTCGAGTGCCCGCTGCACGCCTCGCGGTTCGACCTGCGCACCGGGCAGGTGGACGCTCCACCCGCCAAGCGGCCGGTCCGCACCCACGAGGTCGTCGTCGAGGACGACACCATCTACGTGGTGCCGTCGGACGCGCCGCCCAACCTCCCGCCGGGAGTCACCCTCAAGGAGCAGGCGTGAACACGATCTGCGTGGTCGGCGCCTCGCTCGCCGGGCTGCTCACCGCCCGCGCCCTGCGCAGCCAGGGCTACGGCGGGCGGATCGTCGTCATCGGCGAGGAACAGCACCGGCCCTACGACCGCCCCCCGCTGTCCAAGGACTTCCTCAAGGGCGCGATCGGCGAGGCCGACCTGGCCCTGGAGGGCGAGGACGAGGAGCCGGGCATCGAATGGCGGCTCGGCGTGGCCGCCACCCGCCTCGACGCGACCGCCCGCCGCCTCACGCTGAGCGACGGCACGTCCCTCGCGGCCGACGGCGTCGTCATCGCCACCGGCGCGGCCGCGCGCACGCTGCCCGGCACCGAGGGGCTGGCCGGCGTGCACACGCTGCGCACCCTGGACGACGCCCGCGCCCTGCGCGCCGACCTCGCGACCGCCAGGAGGCTGGTGGTGATCGGCGGCGGCTTCATCGGCGCCGAGGTCGCCGCCACGGCGCGCGAGCTGGGCCTCGACGTCACGCTCGTCGAGTCGGGTCCGGCGCCGCTGGCCGGCGTCATCGGCCTGACGATGGCGCAGGCCCTGGCCGGCCTGCACGAGGAGCGCGGCGTCCGGCTGGTCCGCGGCGTCCAGGTGACGGAGGTGACCGGCACGGAGCGCGCCGACGGCGTGCGGCTGTCGGACGGCACGCACCTGCCCGCCGACGTCGTGGTCGCCGGGATCGGGGCCGTGCCCAACATCGCCTGGCTGGGGGACAGCGGGCTGGAGCTGGGCGACGGCGTGCTCTGCGACGAGGGCGGCGGCGCGTCCGTGCCCGGCGTCGTGGCCGTCGGCGACTGCGCCGCCTGGTGGGACCCGGCACAGGGCCGCCACCACCGGATCGAGCACTGGACCGGCGCCCGCCAGCGGGCCGTCGTCGCGGCGGCGACCCTGCTGTCCGGCGGCACCGCCCGCCCCGAGCCGGCGCGGCCCGCCTACTTCTGGTCAGACCAGTTCGACGTGAAGATCCAGTTCATCGGGCACGCCCGGGACGCGGACACGGTGACCGTGGAGGAGGGCGACCCGGCGGGCGGCAGCTTCCTCGCCGTCTACCGGCAGGGAGACCGGCCGGTGGCGGTGCTGGGCGTCAACCAGGTCCGGCTGTTCACCCGCTGGCGCCGCCGTTTGGAGACCGCGCCGGTTCAGGCCGGCTGAGACAGGAGTGAATCATGGCTCATGAAGTACGCGGCGTGGTCGCGACGGGCAAGGGCAAGCCGGTCAGCCTGGAGACGATCCTGGTGCCGGACCCGGGGCCCGGCGAGGCGCTGGTCAAGGTGCAGGCGTGCGGCGTCTGCCACACCGACCTGCACTACCGCGAGGGCGGCATCAACGACGACTTCCCGTTCCTGCTCGGCCACGAGGCGGCCGGGGTGGTCGAGGCGGTCGGCCCGGATGTCACCGAGGTCGCGCCCGGCGACTTCGTCATCCTCAACTGGCGGGCGGTGTGCGGGTCGTGCCGCTCCTGTCTCAGGGGCCGCCCGCAGTACTGCTTCGCCACCCACAACGCCACCCAGAAGATGACGCTCGTGGACGGCACGCCGCTCAGCCCGGCGCTGGGCATCGGCGCGTTCGCGGAGAAGACGCTGGTGGCCGCGGGACAGTGCACCAAGGTCGACCCGGCCGCCTCCCCGGCCGCCGCGGGACTCCTCGGGTGCGGCGTGATGGCCGGTCTCGGCGCGGCCGTGAACACCGGCGCGGTCGGCCGCGGCGACTCGGTCGCGGTCATCGGCTGCGGCGGCGTCGGCAACGCGGCGGTCGCCGGGGCGCGGCTGGCCGGCGCCACCACGATCGTCGCCGTCGACGTGGACGACCGGAAGCTGGAGTGGGCGCGCGGCTTCGGCGCGACGCACACCGTGAACGCCAAGGAGAGCGACCCCGTCGAGCGGATCAGGGAGCTGACCGGCGGGTTCGGCGCGGACGTGGTCATCGACGCCGTCGGGCGTCCCGAGACGTACAAGCAGGCGTTCTACGCCCGCGACCTGGCGGGGACGGTCGTGCTCGTCGGGGTGCCGACGCCGGAGATGACGCTGGAGCTGCCGCTGCTCGACGTCTTCGGCCGCGGCGGCGCGCTGAAGTCGTCGTGGTACGGCGACTGCCTGCCCAGCCGCGACTTCCCCATGCTGGTCTCCCTCTTCCTGCAGGGCCGCTTCGAGCTGGACGCCTTCGTCACCGAGACCATCGGCCTGGAGGACGTCGAGGAGGCCTTCGCCAAGATGCACCACGGCGAGGTGCTGCGGTCCGTGGTGGTGCTCTGATGCTGGCCAAGACAGTCACGTCGGGGACGTTCTCGCTCGACGGCGGCACCTGGGACGTCGACAACAACGTCTGGCTGATCGGCGACGACGACCAGGTGCTCGTGATCGACGCGGCCCACGACGCCGACGCGATCGAGCGCGCGGTGGACGGCCGGCGCGTGACCGCGATCGTGTGCACGCACGCCCACGACGACCACGTGAACGCCGCGCCCGAGCTGGCCGCCCGCACCGGCGCGCCCGTGCTGCTGCACCCGGACGACGAGGTGCTGTGGAAGCTCGCGCACCCGTCGGCCACGCCCGACCGGGCGCTGGCGAACGGGCAGATCCTGCGGGTCGGCGACCTGGCCGTGCATGTCCTGCACACCCCGGGGCACGCTCCGGGTGCGGTCTGCCTGTACGTGCCGGAGCTCGGCGCGCTGTTCTCGGGCGACACCCTGTTCCAGGGCGGCCCGGGGGCGACGGGCAGGTCGTACAGCGACTTCCCGACGATCATCGCGTCGATCAGCGGGACCCTGCTCACACTCCCCGCCGAGACGGTGGTGCACACCGGCCACGGCGACGACACCACCATCGGAGCCGAGGCTCCGCATCTTGAGGACTGGATCCGCCGAGGACACTGACCCGGCCGTATCAGA
The DNA here is from genome assembly GCF_024172185.1 of Nonomuraea roseoviolacea subsp. carminata. Classification (GTDB taxonomy): domain Bacteria; phylum Actinomycetota; class Actinomycetes; order Streptosporangiales; family Streptosporangiaceae; genus Nonomuraea; species Nonomuraea roseoviolacea. The sequence continues at coordinate 3,514,018 of NZ_JAMZEC010000001.1, read as the reverse complement.
GGAGTACTCCCGTGACCGCCTCACCAACGACGACCTCCAGCGTGATCCCCACCCTGCCGGGCCGCTACTACACCGATCCGGAGCTCTTCGCGCTGGAGCAGAAGAACATCTTCGAGGCGATGTGGTTCTGCGTGGTGCGCTCGTCCGACCTGCCCAAGCCGGGCTCGTTCAAGACGGTGCAGGTCGGCACCGAGAACCTGATCATCAGCCGGGCGCGTGACGGGTCGGTCCGCGCCTTCTACAACGTGTGCCGGCACCGCGGCGCGACCCTCTGCACGGAGGAGTCGGGCGAGGTGAAGCGCGCCTTCCAGTGCCCGTACCACGCGTGGACCTACGACCTGGACGGCAAGCTGATCGCGGCGCCCAACCTGAGCAAGATGAACGACCTGGACCGCGTGCAGTACGGGCTGGTCAAGGCGCACGTGCGGGAGTGGCTCGGCTACGTGTGGGTCTGCCTGGCCGAGAACCCGCCGTCGTTCGAGCAGGACGTGCAGGGCGCGGTGGCGGAGCGGCTGGGCTCCGTGGAGCTGATCGACAACTACGGCATGCCGGAGCTGGAGGTGGGCCGGCGCATCGTCTACGACGTCAAGGCCAACTGGAAGCTCATCGTCGAGAACTTCATGGAGTGCTACCACTGCGCCACGATCCACCCGGAGCTGACCGAGGTGCTGCCGGAGTTCGCCGACGGCTACGCCGCGCAGTACTTCGTGGGCCACGGCGCGGAGTTCGGCGAGCAGATCGAGGGCTTCACCGTCGACGGCTCGGCCGGGCTCGACCGCATCCCCGGCGTGAGCGAGGACCAGGACCGCCGCTACTACGCGATCACCATCAAGCCGCAGGTGTTCATCAACCTGGTGCCCGACCACGTTATCCTGCACCGCATGTTCCCCCTCGCGGTTGACCGCACGGTCGTCGAGTGCGACTGGCTGTACCTACCCGACGTCGTGGCCAGCGGCAAGGACCTCGACAAGTCCGTCGAGCTCTTCCACCGGGTCAACGAGCAGGACTTCGACGCCTGTGAGCGCTGCCAGCCGGCGATGAGCTCGCGCACGTACGCGGAGGGCGGCGTGCTCGTCCCGAGCGAGCACCACATCGGCGCCTTCCACGAGTGGGTCCAGGACCGGATCGGCTGACGGTGAGCGGCGAAGACGACGAGGAAGCGCGCGTCCGCTCGCCCAAGGACTGGGCGGGCGGGCTGCCCGCGGTGGGGCACGCGATGCAGATCGCCCACCGCCAGATGGGCGCCGCGCGCTCCGTCCGGACGTTACTGCTGGTCAACCAGAAGAACGGCTTCGACTGCCCCGGCTGCGCCTGGCCGGAGGGCGAGCACCGCAGCCCCGCGGAGTTCTGCGAGAACGGCGCGAAGGCGGTCGCCGAGGAGGCCACCACGCGCCGGGTCGGGCCGGAGTTCTTCGCCGCCCACCCGGTGGGCGACCTGGCGACCCGCAGCGACTACTGGCTCGGCCAGCAGGGCCGGCTGACCGAGCCGATGCACAAGCCGCCCGGCTCCGACCACTACGTGCCGATCAGCTGGGAGCGGGCGTTCGAGATCGTCGCCAGGGAGCTGCGCGCCCTCGGCAGCCCTGACGAGGCCGTCTTCTACACCTCGGGCCGCACCTCGAACGAGGCGGCCTTCGCGTACCAGTTGTTCGTGCGCCGGCTGGGCACCAACAACCTGCCGGACTGCTCGAACATGTGCCACGAGTCCAGCGGCTCGGCGCTGACCGAGACGCTGGGCATCGGCAAGGGCACGGTGTCGCTGGACGACCTGCACCGCGCCGAGCTGATCTTCGTGGTGGGGCAGAACCCCGGCACGAACCATCCCCGCATGCTGACGGCGCTGGAGCGGGCCAAGCGCGGCGGGGCGCGGATCATCGCCGTCAACCCGCTGCCCGAGGCGGGCCTGCTGCGCTTCAAGAACCCGCAGCGTCCGTCCGGGCTGGGCCGCGGCACCGCGCTGGCCGACCGTTTCCTGCAGATCCGGCTCAACGGCGACATGGCGCTGTTCCAGGCGCTGTCGCTGCTGCTGCTCGACACCGCCGACCGGCGCTTCGTCGAGGAGCACACGTACGGGTTCGAGGCGTGGGAGAAGCACCTGCGCGACCTCGACTGGGAGAAGGTCCTGGCGGCGACGGGGCTGTCGCGGGAGGAGCTGGAGGAGACGGCCCGCGACGTGCGCGCGGCGGGCTCGGTCGTCGTCTGCTGGGCGATGGGGCTGACGCAGCACCGCAACTCGGTGGCGACGATCAGGGAGGTGGTCAACTTCCTGCTGCTGCGCGGCAACGTCGGCCGTCCCGGGGCGGGCGTGTGCCCGGTGCGCGGCCACTCCAACGTGCAGGGCGACCGGACCATGGGCATCTACGAGAAGCCCTCGGCCGCCTTCCTCGACGCGCTGGGCGGGGAGTTCGGGTTCGAGCCGCCGCGCCGCCACGGGCTGGACACGGTGGACGCGATCCGCGCCATGCGCGACGGATCGGTCAAGGTCTTCTTCGGCATGGGCGGCAACTTCGTCCGGGCGACCCCCGACAGCGACGTGACGGAGGCGGCGCTGCGCCGTACCCGGCTGACGGTGCAGGTGTCCACCAAGCTCAACCGCTCGCACGCGGTGTGCGGCGAGGAGGCGCTCATCCTGCCGGTGCTGGGACGCACCGAGCGCGACGAGGCCGGCTACGTCACGGTCGAGGACTCCATGGGGCTCGTCCACGCCTCCAGGGGCCGGCTCAAACCGGCCTCGCCGCACCTGCTCTCGGAGGTGGCGGTCGTCTGCCGGCTGGCCCGCGAGCTGTTCGGCGACGACCCGCACGTGCCGTGGGCGGAGTTCGAGCGCGACCACGGCGCGATCAGGGACCGCATCGCGCGGGTCGTCCCCGGCTTCGAGGACTTCAACGCGCGGGCCCCCGGCGGGTTCGCGCTGCCGAACGCGCCGAGGGACGAGCGCCGCTTCCCGACGGCCACGGGCCGGGCCAACTTCACCGTCAACGAGCTGGAGGTGCTGGACGTGCCTCCGGGCCGGCTGCTGCTCCAGACGGTGCGCAGCCACGACCAGTACAACACCACGATCTACGGGCTCGACGACCGCTACCGCGGGGTCAAGGCGGGCCGCCGGGTGGTCTTCGTGCACCCCGACGACCTGGCCGAGCGCGAGCTGGCCGACGGCGACCTGGTGGACCTGGTCAGCGAGTGGCCCGACGGCGAGCGCACGGCCCCGGGGTTCAGGGTGATCGCCTATCCCACGGCCCGCGGCTGCTGCGCGGCCTACTTCCCCGAGACGAACGTGCTGGTGCCGCTCGACTCGGTGGCCGAGACGTCCAACACCCCGACCTCGAAGAGCGTGGTGATCCGGCTGGTGCGGGCTAGCCCGCGTAGCCCAGCCGGCGGCTGATCTCCTCGGCCCCGCCGACGAGGACGGGGGCGAGCTCGCGCATGCGCTCGCCGCTGAACCGGTAGGCGGGCCCGGACGCGCTGACCGCGGCGACGACCTCGCCGTGGTAGGCGCGGATGGGCGCGGCCATGGCGTTCAGCCCGTCCTCCAGCTCCTCCAGGGTGTAGGCGCAGCCCGTCGCGCGGACCTCGGCGAGCTGCTCCTGGAGCTTGTCGAGGTCGGTGACGGTCCGCGGCGTGAGGCTCTCCAGGTGGACGCCCGACAGCAGCCGGGCGCGCTCGTTGTCGTCGAGGTAGGCGAGGAGCACCTTGCCGCTGGAGGTGGCGTGCAGCGGGGTGATCTGGCCGACCCAGTTGTACGCGGTGACGGCCGACGGGCCGCGGACCTGGTCGAGGTTGACCGCGTAGGCTGAGCGGAGCACGGCGATGTTGACCGTCTCGCCGATCTCCTCGGCCAGGCGGTGGCACACGGGCCGGGCGCGCTGGGTGACGTCCATCTGCGTGCTGACCCCGCCGGCCAGGCGGATGATGCCGAAGCCGAGACGATACTTCCCGCGGTCCTCGGCCTGCTCGACCAGGCCGCGTGCCTCCAGCGCGCCGAGCAGCCGGAACGCCGTCGACTTGTGCACGTCGATCTCGGCCGCGACCTCGCTCACACCCGCCTCGCCCCGGCGGGAGAGGATCTCCAGGACGCTGATCGCCCGGTCGACCGACTGCACACCGCCACTGCCCGACTCGTTGCTCATAGCGAAACTGTAAGTGCTTTGAGGAACTTCCGTCGATCGCACCAGGAAAAGATCTCTTGTTGCGACTAGTGAAACGCAGTGCGTATGGCGCTACGATTTGGTGAAACGTGCGATGAGACGAGGCACTATGACGTCACACCACTACGACTTCGTCATCGTCGGAGGCGGCTCGGCCGGCTGCGCCCTGGCCAACCGGCTCTCCGCGGACCCCGGCACGAAGGTGCTGGTCCTGGAGGCCGGCCGGCCGGACTATCCGTGGGACGTGTTCATCCACATGCCGGCCGCCCTCCCCTTCCCGATCGGCAACCGCTTCTACGACTGGCGCTACGAGTCCGAGCCCGAACCGTTCATGCACGGCCGGCGGATCTACCACGCCCGCGGAAAGGTGCTCGGCGGCTCCAGCAGCATCAACGGCATGATCTTCCAGCGCGGCAACCCCATGGACTACGAGCGCTGGGGCGCCGACCCGGGGATGAAGAACTGGGACTACGCCCACTGCCTGCCGTACTTCAAGCGGATGGAGAACTGCCTGGGTGATCCGGGCACGCCCTTCCGCGGCCACGACGGACCGCTGGTCATGGAGCGCGGGCCGGCCACCACGCCGCTGTTCGGGGCGTTCTTCGAGGCCGTCCAGCAGGCCGGCTATCCCCTCACGGACGACGTCAACGGCTACCGCCAGGAGGGCTTCGCCCGCTTCGACCGCAACATCAGGAACGGCCGCCGGCTCAGCGCGGCGCGCGCCTACCTGCACCCCGTGCTCAAACGGCCCAACCTCACGGTCAAGACCCGCGCGTTCGTCTCGCGGATCCTCTTCGAGGGCACGCGGGCGGTCGGCGTGGAGTACGACGGCGGCACCGTGCGGGCCAAGGAGGTCATCCTGGCCGGCGGCGCCATCAACTCCCCGCAACTGCTCCAGTTGTCCGGCGTCGGCAACGCCAAGGAGCTCGCCGCCCTCGGCATCGACGTGGTGCACGACCTGCCGGGCGTCGGCGAGAACCTGCAGGACCACCTGGAGGTCTACATCCAGCACGGCTGCTCCCAGCCGGTCTCGATGCAGCCCAACCTGCAGAAGTGGCGGCACCCGTGGATCGGCGCGCAGTGGCTGTTCGCGCGCCGGGGCCCGGGGGCGACCAACCACTTCGAGGCGGGCGGGTTCGTCCGCAGCAACGACGACGTCGACTACCCCAACCTGATGTTCCACTTCCTGCCCATCGCCGTGCGCTACGACGGCTCGGCGCCCGCGGGCGGGCACGGCTACCAGGTGCACGTCGGGCCGATGTACTCCGACGCCCGCGGCTCGGTGAAGCTCAAGAGCACCGACCCCCGGCAGCATCCGGCCCTGCGGTTCAACTACCTGTCCACCGAGCAGGACCGCAGGGAGTGGGTGGAGGCCGTCAGGGTCGCCCGGAGCATCCTCGGCCAGCCCGCCCTGGGGGCGTTCAGCACCGGCGAGGTGTCGCCGGGGCCGTCCGTGGAGACCGACGAGGAGATCCTCGACTGGGTCGCCCGGGACGGCGAGACGGCGCTGCATCCCTCCTGCACGGCCAGGATGGGGATCGACGAGATGTCCGTGCTCGACCCGGAGACCATGCGGGTCCACGGCGTCGACGGACTGCGCGTGGTGGACGCCTCGGCCATGCCGTACGTCACCAACGGCAACATCTACGCGCCGGTCATGATGCTGGCGGAGAAGGCGGCCGACCTCATCCTCGGCAACACCCCGCTCCCGCCCGAGACCACCGCGTTCTACCGGCACCGCGCCCAGCCGTAGGCACAAGAAGGAGGCGGTGGGGGCCCGCCGCGGTCCCCACCGCCTCCTTGCCTGTTCTCCCGCCTCGGCGGGAGTCTGTTCTCTCCCGCCTCAGCGGAAGACGACTGTGCGATCCCCGTTGAGCAGGACGCGCTGCTCGCTGTGCCACTTCACGGCCCGGGCGAGCACCTGCGCCTCGACGTCCCGGCCCACCGCGCTCAGGTCGTCGGGGTCGAGCTCGTGGTCCACCCGGGCCACGTCCTGCTCGATGATCGGGCCCTCGTCGAGGTCCGCCGTGACGTAGTGCGCGGTCGCGCCGATGAGCTTCACGCCGCGCTCGTGCGCCTGGTGGTACGGCTTGGCGCCCTTGAAGCCCGGCAGGAACGAGTGGTGGATGTTGATGGCCCGGCCTTCCAGCCGCTTGCACGTCTCGTCGGACAGGATCTGCATGTAGCGGGCCAGCACGACGAGGTCGGCCTCGTACTCCTCGACCAGCTCCAGCACCCTGGCCTCGGCCTCGGCCTTGGTGTCCGGGGTGACCGGCAGGTGGTGGAACGGCACGCCGTAGGAGGCGGCGAGCGGTTCGAGGTCGGGGTGGTTGGAGACGATCGCCGGGATCTCGATGTTCAGGCCGCCCACCTGCTTGCGGAAGAGCAGGTCGTTCACGCAGTGGCCGAACTTCGAGACCATGATGAGCGACCTGGTGGGCGTCGCGGCGTCGTTGAGCTGCCAGGTCATCTGGAACGACTCGCCGACGTAGGCGAAGCCGGCGCGCAGCTCGTCGAGGCCGTGCCGGGCCGCGAAGTGGACGCGCATGAAGAAGCCGCCGCCCCTGCGGTCGTTGAACTGCTTGCTCTGGAGCATGTTGCCGCCGTGCTGTACCAGGAAGCTCGTCACCGCGTACACGATGCCCGGCTTGTCGGCACAGGAGACCGTGAGGATGAACTCGCGTCCAGGATCGGGCCGAGGAGACATCGCACCTCCTGGTGTTGCGTGTTGCGTATGACGCAAGACGGTGATGTATACGCAACAGGGTGATGTCCTGGCTCGCTCCCGTCAAGAGGGGGCGGGGAAGAGCGAAAGCGCAGCGTAGGGATTCGGCGGGGATTTGCCCCAGGTCTTGACGAATCGCAACCAGCCGTCGATTCTGTTCCCCATTAAGCATTGCCTTGCGCAGTACGCAACGATCAAAGGTGTGCCGATGACCGATCTCTACATCGGCGGCACGTGGACCAAGCCAGCCGACGGTGGCCAGCGCAGCATTCACTCGCCCGCCGACGGCAGTCTCGTTACCACGGTCGCAGAAGCCACCGCGACCGACGCCGTGGCCGCGATCCAGGCCGCCAGGCAGGCGTTCGACCACGGCCCCTGGCCGGGCACCCCGGCCCGTGAGCGCGGCGCGCTCCTCCACCGGGTCGCCGACCTGCTGGAGCGCGACCGGGCGGAGTTCGCCCGCGCCGAGTCGGGTGACACCGGCAAGCGCATCGTGGAGAGCGAGTACGACGTCGACGACTCCGTCGCCTCACTACGCTACTTCGCCGGCGTCGCCGGCACCGACGCGGGACGCGTGGTCGACACCGGCCGCGACGACGCGATCAGCCGGATCGTCTACGAGCCGGTCGGCGTGTGCGGCCTGATCACCCCCTGGAACTACCCGCTCCTCCAGGCGACCTGGAAGGTCGCCCCCGCCCTGGCGGCGGGCAACACCTTCGTCCTCAAGCCCAGCGAGCTCACCCCCAGCACCGCGATCCTGCTGATGCGCGCGCTGGAGGAGGCGGGCCTGCCCGCGGGCGTCGCCAACCTGGTGCTCGGCGCCGGGGCGGCGGCCGGCGCGCCGCTCGCCGAGCACCCGGACGTGGACCTGGTGTCGTTCACCGGCGGCCTGGCCACCGGGCGGCGCCTCATGGCCGCGGCTTCGGCCACGGTCAAGCGGGTGGCACTCGAACTCGGCGGGAAGAACCCCAACGTGGTCTTCGCCGACGCCGACTTCGAAGCGGCGGTCGACTTCGCGCTCACGGCCGTGTTCCTGCACTCGGGACAGGTCTGCTCCGCCGGAGCCCGGCTGCTCGTGGAGGACTCCCTGCACGACGCGTTCGTGGACGAGCTCGTCCGGCGGGCCGAGCTGATCCGGCTGGGCGGGCCGTACGACCCGGAGGCCCACACGGGCCCGCTCATCTCCGCGGCGCACCTCGCCAAGGTGGAGGAGTACGTGGCGGCGGGCCTGGCCGAGGGCGCGGTCCTGCGCTGCGGCGGCTACCGGCCCGACGGCCCCGGCTTCTTCTACCGGCCCACCGTGCTCGACGAGTGCAAGCAGGGCATGAGCGTGGTGCGGGAGGAGTCGTTCGGCCCCGTGCTGACCGTCGAGCGCTTCACCACCGAGGACGAGGCCGTCCGCCTCGCCAACGACACCGAGTACGGCCTGGCCGGCGCCGTCTGGACCCAGGACGCGGGCAAGGCCCAGCGCGTGGCCGGCCGGCTGCGCGCCGGCACGGTGTGGATCAACGACTACCACCCCTACGTGCCGCAGGCCGAGTGGGGTGGCTTCAAGCAGTCCGGCATCGGCCGCGAGCTGGGGCCGACCGGGCTGGACGAGTACCGAGAGATCAAGCATGTGTGGCAGAACATCCGCCCGCGCGCCCAGAAGTGGTTCCCAGCGAACTGACGCTCCGAAGACCAACGCTCTGAGAGGTGGTCATGACCGCACCGTCAGTGGCCGAACGTAGTGCACCCGACACCGATGCCCCCCCGATCCTCTCCGTGCGCGAACTGTGGAAGGTGTTCGGCCCGAAGGCGGAAAGCGTCGTGGGCAGCTCGCTCACCCGCAAGGAGCTCAAGGAGCAGTCGGGCTGCGTCGCGGCCGTCCGTGACGTCTCCTTCGAGGTCCGGCGGGGCGAGGTGTTCGTCGTCATGGGCCTGTCGGGCTCCGGCAAGTCCACCCTGGTCCGCTGTCTGACCAGGCTGATCGAGCCCACGGCCGGCGAGATCCTGCTCGACGGCGAGGACGTGCGCAAGGCCGACGAACGCCGGCTGCGCGAGCTGCGCAGGCACCGCATGGCCATGGTGTTCCAGCACTTCGGCCTGCTGCCGCACCGGTGCGTGCTCGACAACGTCGCCTTCGGGCTGGAGATCCGCGGGGTCGCCAAGCAGGACCGCTACGCGCGGGCCCGCGAGGTCATCGGCCTGGTCGGGCTCAACGGCTTCGAGAACTCCTATCCCGACCAGCTCTCCGGCGGCATGCAGCAGCGCGTCGGCCTGGCCCGGGCGCTCGCGGCCGACCCCGAGGTGCTGCTGTTCGACGAGCCGTTCTCCGCGCTGGACCCGCTGATCCGGCGCGAGATGCAGAACGAGGTCTGCCGGCTGCACCAGGAGGTCGGCAAGACGATGATCTTCATCACTCACGACCTCAGCGAGGCGCTGAGGCTGGGCGACCGGATCCTCATCATGCGCGACGGCGAGGTCGTCCAGGTCGGCACGCCCGACCAGGTCGTGGGCGCGCCCGCCGACGACTACGTGCGCGACTTCGTCAGCGACGTCCCCCGCTCCCACGTGCTCACGCTGCGCTGGGTCATGCGCCCGCCGCAGCCCGGCGAGCCGCTCGACGGCCCGGAGCTCGGCCCGGACGTGATCATCCGTGACGCCGTCCACGCCGTGCTCTCCGCCGAGCGGCCGGTGCGCGTGACGGACGGCGGAGAGCTGCTGGGCGTGGTCACCAGCGCGGAGATCCTCGAGGTGATCGCCGGGAAGGCGGAGGGATGACGGCCCTCTCCGCGACCAGGGGGGTGGCCGCCAGGCTGCCCGCCCGCAGGTATCTGATCGCCCTGACGCTCGCGGTGTGGGCGGCGGGCTGGGCGCTGCTGCGCGGGCACGACACGTTCGCGCTGGGCGGAGCCGAGCTGACCCCGCTGCACGGCGCGCTGAACGAGGCGATGGACGCGGTCGACGACAGCCGCAACACCAACCCGCTCTTCCTCTACTTCATCAACTACATCCGGCTCTTCATCGACCAGGCCGTGACGGCCGTCCAGGCCCTGATCAGCCAGCCCGCCCTGGGCCGGCCGGTCCCCGTGCTGGGCTGGCTCGGCGTGACCGGCCTCGCCACCGGCGTCGCCCTGCTGTACGGCAACCGGAAGGTCGCGCTGCTGACCGCCGCCGGCTTCGTGTCCTTCGGCGCGCTGGGCCTGTGGCAGGAGAGCATGGACACGCTGGCGCTCACGCTGACCGCGGTGGTGCTGTCGCTGGCGGTGGGCATCCCGCTCGGGATCTGGGCCGGGCTGAGCGACCGGTTCAACCGGCTGGTGACGCCGGTGCTGGACTTCATGCAGACCATGCCGACGTTCGTCTACCTCGCGCCGCTCACCCTGTTCTTCCTCATCGGGCCGGCCAGCGCGACGGTCGCCACGATGATCTACGCGATCCCGCCGGCCATCCGCATCACCGCGCACGGCATCCGGCAGGTCTCCTCCGACACGCTGGAGGCCGGCACCTCGCTCGGCGCCACGCCGGCGCAGGCGCTGCGGCACGTGCGGCTGCCCATGGCCAAGCAGACGATCATCGTCGGCGTCAACCAGACCATCATGGCCGCCCTGTCCATGGCCACCATCGCGGCGCTCATCGACGCGCCCGGCCTGGGGCAGACGGTGCTGAAGGCGCTGCAGACGCTCGACGTGGGCACCGCCTTCAACGCCGGGGTGGCCATCGTGATCATGGCTGTGGTGCTGGACCGGGTGACCTCCGCGGCCAGCCGCCGGGTGGAGGTCCAGCGCCGGGCCGGGCGGATGCGCACGACGCGGGGACGCCGCCTGGAGGTGGCGGGCGTCCTGGGCGTCGCCGGGGTGCTGGCGTACCTGTCGTACACCTACGTCTGGGCGGCGGAGTTCCCGATCGAGGCGAACGCCGGCCCGTACGTGCGCCGCGCGGCCGACGCCGCGAGCCAGTGGGTGCAGGACAGCCTGGTCACCTACACCGACGCCTTCAAGAACCTGCTGACCAACCAGTTCCTCAACCGGCTGGAGGCGCTGCTGACCGGCACGCCCTGGTGGCTGGTGACGATCGTGGCCGTGGCCCTCGCCCTGCTGGTGGGCAGCGTGCGGGCCGCGCTGGTGACCGCGGCCGGGCTGCTCCTGCTGGTGCTGCTCGGGCTGTGGCAGGACAGCATGGTGACGCTGGCCTCGACCATCGTCGCGACCGTCCTCGTCATGCTGCTCGGCGTGGTCGCCGGAGTGTGGATAGGCCGCAGCGACCGGGCGGACACCGTGCTGCGGCCCGTGCTGGACGCCGGCCAGACCATGCCGGCCTTCGTCTACCTGGTGCCCATCCTCGGCCTGTTCGGCGCGACGCGGTTCACCGCGATCATCGCGGCCGTGGTGTTCGCGGCGCCCGTGGCGATCAAGCTGGTGGCCGAGGGCATCAGGGGTGTCTCGCCCACCACCGTCGAGGCCGCCACCTCGGCGGGGGCCAGCACCTGGCAGCTCATCTCCAAGGTCCAGCTTCCGATGGCCCGCAGCGCCGTGACGCTGGCGGCCAGCCAGGGGCTCATCTACGTGCTGTCCATGGTGGTCGTGGGCGGCCTGGTCGGCGCGGGGGCGCTCGGCTACGACGTCGTGGCCGGCTTCTCGCAGCACCAGTTGCGGGGCAAGGGACTGGCCGCCGGGCTCGCGATCGTCGTGCTCGGCATCGTGCTCGACCGGGTCATGCGGGCCGCCACCCAGCGGGCGGACGCGGCGGCTCACGGCGGGCGGCACCAGAAGTGAACGACACCGGCCGGTTCTCGGCCCGAGAAACCCAGGAGGACCAGGTGGCAGTTACCAGGAGCGGAAAGGTCAGGGCCGCCGCGCTCGTGACGGGTGCCGGCCTCCTGCTCACCGCGTGCGGAGGAGCGAAGGTCGGGGAGACCGGCACCGCCTCGACCGGCGGCGCGAAAGGCTGCGGCACCTTCAACCTCGCGGTCAACCCGTGGGTCGGCTACGAGGCCAACGCCGCGGTGATCGCGCAGGTGGCCGAGAAACAGCTCGGCTGCAAGGTGGTGAAGAAGGACCTGAAGGAGGAGGTGGCCTGGCAGGGCTTCGCGACCGGCGAGGTGGACGCGATCGTCGAGAACTGGGCCCACGACGACCTGAAGAAGAAGTACATCGACGACCAGAAGGTCGCCGTGTCGGCGGGGCCGACCGGCAACAAGGGCGTCATCGGCTGGTACGTCGCGCCGTGGATGGTCAAGAAGTACCCGGACATCACCGACGGCAAGAACCTCAACAAGTACGCCTCGCTGTTCAAGACCTCCGAGTCCGACGGCAAGGGGCAGTTGCTCGACGGCGATCCCTCGTTCGTCACCAACGACGCGGCCCTGGTGAAGAACCTCAAGCTCGACTACAAGGTCGTGTACGCGGGCAGTGAGACCGCGCTCATCACCGCCTTCCGCCAGTCGGAGAAACAGCAGAAGCCGGTCATCGGCTACTTCTACGAGCCGCAGTGGTTCCTGTCGGAGGTGAAGCTGGTCAAGGTCAACCTGCCGGCCTACACCGAGGGCTGTGACGCCGATCCGGCCAAGGTGGCGTGCGACTACCCGCCGTACGAGCTGGACAAGATCGTGAGCAAGAAGTTCGCGGACTCGGGCAGCCCCGCCTACACCCTGGTCAAGAACTTCACCTGGACGAACGACGACCAGAACCTCGTGGCGAAGTACATCGCCGAGGACAAGATGTCGGCCGAAGAGGCGGCCGCCAAGTGGGTGGCCGACAACCCCGACAAGGTCAAGGCCTGGCTTCCCACGAGCTGACGCCTGCCCGCGCCGTGACGCGCCCGGCCCGATCGACGACACGCGATCGGGCCGGGCGCGTTGGCGTTCCGGGCCGTCCGGCGAACCGCCTGGAAAACCGTCGGAAAAACCGTGCGGAATCCGACGAACACCCCCTTGACACCCGGAATCCGGCGAGTGACTCTTGTTGCGGAAAGTGCGCTTGGTTGCATATATCGCAACAACGGAGGTGGCTATGACGGTCCCGAGCGTCGTCATCATCGGCGCGGGCGTGGTCGGCGCGGCTCTGGCCGACGAGCTGTCCGCCCGCGGCTGGACCGACGTCACCGTCGTGGACCAGGGAGACGTGCCCGCCACCGGCGGCTCCTCGTCACACGCCCCTGGGCTGGTGTTCCAGATCAACGGGTCGAAGACCATGACCGAGATGGCCCGTTACACCGTGGAGAAGTTCGTCGAGCTGGACAGCTTCCACCAGGTGGGCGGGCTCGAAGTGGCGACCACCCCCAAGCGGCTCGCCGAGCTGCACCGCCGCCACGGCTGGGCGACGGCCTGGGGGATCGAGACCCACCTGCTCACACCCGAGGAGAGCGCCGCCAGGCACTCCCTGCTCGACGCCGACAAGGTGCTCGGCGGGCTGTACATCCCGACCGACGGCCTGGCCAAGGCGGTCAAGGCGGTCGACGCCCAGCTCACCCGGGCCCGCGAGCGCGGCGTGCGGGTGCTCGCCCGCCACGAGGTGCTGGACATCCGGACGGAGGGCGGCAAGGTCGTCGCGGTGGTGACCGACCAGGGCGAGATCGCCGCCGACATCGTGGTGTGCTGCGCCGGGATCTGGGGCCCGCGCGTCGCCCGCATGGTCGGCATGAACCTGCCCCTCACCCCGCTCGCCCACCAGCTCGCCTGGACCGGGCAGGTGCCCGGCCTGGCCGGCCAGACCGTCGAGTGCTCCCGGCCGATCCTCCGCCACCAGGACGCCGACCTCTACTTCCGCGAGCGGTTCGACACGCTCGGCATCGGCTACTACGGCCACCGGCCCATGCCGATCAGCGCCGACGACATCCTGTCCGTGGACGAGGCCGAGGTCATGCCGTCGGTGCTCACCTTCACACCCGACGACTTCGCCGAGGCGTGGAGCGACACCCAGGAGCTCCTCCCGTCCACGCGCTCGGCCAAGGTGGAGGAGGGCATCAACGGCCTGTTCTCCTTCACCACCGACCACCTGCCGCTGATGGGCGAGTCGCCCGAGGTCAAGGGCTTCTGGGTGGCGGAGGCCGTCTGGGTCACCCACTCGGCCGGGGTCGGCCGCGCGATGGCCGAATGGCTGGTCGACGGCCACTGCACGACGTTCGACCTGCACGAGTGCGACGTCAACCGGTTCGAGCCGCACCAGGTCGCGCCCGACTACGTGCGGGCCCGCGGCTGCCAGAACTACGTCGAGGTCTACGACATCATCCACCCGCTCCAGCCGATGCGGGAGCCCCGGCCGCTGCGCACCAGCCCGTTCCACCCGCGCCAGCAGGAGCTCTGCGCGGCCTTCCTGGAGGCGTCGGGCTGGGAGCGCCCGCAGTGGTACGCCGCCAACGCGCCGCTGCTGTCCGGGCGCGAGATCCCCACGCCGGGTGACTGGGCGGCCCGGTACTGGTCGCCGATCGTCGGCGCGGAGGCGCAGGCCACCCGCGAGGGCGTCGCCATGTACGACATGACCGCGCTCAAGCGGCTGGAGGTCTCCGGACCGGGAGCCGTCGCCTTCCTCCAGCGCCTCACCACCGGCGACGTGGACAAGTCCATCGGCTCCGTGACGTACTGCCTGCTCCTGGACCATGACGGCGGCATCCGCAGCGACGTCACCGTGGCCCGGCTCGGCGCGCAGGAGTTCCAGGTCGGCGCCAACGGCAACCTGGACCTCGACTGGATGGAGCGCCACCGGCCCGCCGACGTGTTCGTCCGCGACATCACGCCCGGCACCTGCTGCATCGGCGTCTGGGGCCCCAAGGCGCGTGACCTGGTCCAGCCGCTGACCGTCACCGACCTGAAGGCGCTGCGCTACTTCCGCGGCGCCCGCACCCACATCGGCAACGTGCCGGTCACCATGCTGCGCCTGTCGTACGTGGGCGAGCTGGGCTGGGAGATCTACACCACCTCCGACATGGGGCTCAAGCTCTGGGACACCCTGTGGGAGGCCGGCCGGGACCACGGCGTCATCGCCGCCGGCCGCGGCGCCTTCACCAGCCTGCGGCTGGAGAAGGGCTACCGCTCCTTCGGCACCGACATGACCTTCGAGCACGACCCGTACGAGGCCGGGCTCGGGTTCGCCGTCAAGCTCGACAAGGGCGACTTCATCGGGCGTGAGGCGCTGCTCGCCCGCAAGGAGTCGGTCACCCGCAGGCTCACCTGCCTGCTCACCGACGAGGTCGTCATGGGCAAGGAGCCCGTGTACGACGGTGAGCGGCCCGTCGGCTACGTCACCAGCGCCGCCTACGGCTACACGATCGGCAAGGGCATCGCCTACGCGTGGCTGCCCGCCTCGCTCGCCGACCCGGGACAAGCCGTCCAGATCGGCTACTTCGACCGCAGGGTGGACGCGGTCGTGGCCGAGGAGCCCCTGTTCGACCCGGCGATGACCCGGCTGCGCGGTTAGGAAAGGACCTCACATGATCGACACCCCGCTGGACGTGGTGGACCCGGAGATCCACGC
The DNA here is from genome assembly GCF_024172185.1 of Nonomuraea roseoviolacea subsp. carminata. GTDB lineage: Bacteria > Actinomycetota > Actinomycetes > Streptosporangiales > Streptosporangiaceae > Nonomuraea > Nonomuraea roseoviolacea. The sequence goes on along the minus strand of NZ_JAMZEC010000001.1, from coordinate 3,498,695 downwards.
CGCCATCGGCGCGGAGCTGGCCCGGCAGCGATCGACGCTGGAGATGATCGCGTCGGAGAACTTCGCGCCCCAGGCGGTCATGACCGCCCAGGGCTCGGTGCTGACCAACAAGTACGCCGAGGGCTACCCGGGCCGGCGCTACTACGGCGGCTGCGAGCACGTGGACGTGGTCGAGCGGCTGGCCGTCGACCGGGTGAAGGCGCTGTTCGGCGCCGAGGCGGCCAACGTGCAGCCGCACTCGGGCGCCCAGGCCAACGCCGCCGCCATGTCGGCGCTGCTGGAGCCGGGCGACACCATCCTCGGCCTCGACCTGGCCCACGGCGGGCATCTCACCCACGGCATGCGGATCAACTTCTCCGGCCGGCTCTACAACGTGGTCGCCTACCACGTGCGCGAGAGCGACCACCTGATCGACATGGACGAGGTCGAGCGGCTGGCCCGCGAGCACCGGCCCAGGCTGATCATCGCCGGCTGGTCGGCGTACCCGCGGCACCTCGACTTCGCGGCCTTCCGCCGGATCGCCGACGAGGTGGGCGCGTACCTGATGGTGGACATGGCGCACTTCGCCGGCCTGGTCGCGGCGGGCCTGCACCCCTCGCCCGTGCCGCACGCGCACGTGGTCACCACGACCACGCACAAGACCCTCGGCGGCCCCCGCGGCGGCGTCATCCTGTCCACCGAGGACCTCGCCAAGAAGATCAACTCGTCGGTGTTCCCCGGCCAGCAGGGCGGGCCGCTGGAGCACGTCATCGCCGCCAAGGCGGTCGCGTTCAAGATCGCCGCGGAGGAGGAGTTCCGCGAGCGGCAGCGGCGCACCCTGGAGGGGGCGCGGATCCTCGCCGAGCGCCTGCTCGCCCCCGACGCGGTCGCCGCCGGCGTCAAGGTGCTCACCGGAGGCACCGACGTCCACCTCGTCCTGGTGGACCTGCGCGACTCCGAGCTGGACGGCAAGCAGGCCGAGGACCGGCTGCACGCGGCGGGCATCACGGTCAACCGCAACGCCGTGCCGTTCGACCCGCGCCCGCCCATGGTCACCTCCGGCCTGCGCATCGGCACGCCCGCCCTGGCCACCCGCGGATTCGGCGCCGCCGACTTCACCGAGGTCGCCGACGTCATCGTGGGCGCCCTGACCCCGGGCGCCGACCTGGACCACCTGCGCGGCCGGGTCGAGGCGCTGGCCGGCAAGCACCCGCTCTACGGGGAGGCCCGATGAGCCCCCGCCCGCCGGGCGCCGACCTGCCGGACCACCCCGACCGGCTGTGGAGCGCCGGCGAGCCGAAGTCCTCCTACGACGTGGTGATCGTCGGCGCGGGCGGCCACGGCCTGGCCACCGCCTACTACCTGGCCAGGAACCACGGCATCACCAACGTCGCGGTCCTGGAGCGCGGCTGGCTGGCCGGCGGCAACATGGCCCGCAACACCACCATCATCCGCTCCAACTACCTGTGGGACGAGAGCGCCGGCATCTACGAGCACGCGCTCAAGCTCTGGGAGGGGCTGGAGGACGAGCTCGACTACCCGCTGCTGTTCAGCCAGCGCGGCGTGCTCAACCTGGCGCACAGCCTGCAGGACGTGCGCGACGGCGTCCGGCGGGTGGAGGCGAACCGGCTCAACGGCGTGGACGCCGAGTGGCTGGACCCGCGGCAGGTCAAGGAGGTCTGCCCGATCGTCGAGATCTCCCCGGACGTGCGCTACCCGGTGATGGGCGGGACGTTCCAGCCGCGCGCCGGCATCGCCAAGCACGACTACGTCGCCTGGGGATACGCCCGCGCCGCGGCGGCACTCGGCGTCGAGTTCATCGAGAACTGCGAGGTCACCGGGCTGCGGGTGAGCGACGGCCGGATCACCGGCGTCGACACCACCCGCGGGAGCATCGCGGCGGGCCGGGTGGCGCTGTGCGCCGCCGGGCACACCTCGGTCGTGGCCGCCACCGCCGGCATCGACCTGCCGCTGCAGAGCCACCCGCTCCAGGCGCTGGTCTCCGAGCTGCTGGAGCCGGTGCACCCGACGGTCGTCATGTCGAACGCCGTCCACGTGTACGTCAGCCAGGCCCACAAGGGCGAGCTGGTGATGGGCGCGGGCATCGACGCGGCCAACTCCTACCGGCAGCGCGGCGCCTTCCACATCATCGAGCGGCAGATGGCCGCGGCGCTGGAGCTGTTCCCGATCTTCGCCAGGGCGCACGTGCTGCGCACCTGGGGCGGCGTCGTGGACGTCACGCCGGACGCCTCGCCGATCGTCGGGCTGACCCCGGTCGACGGCCTGTACCTCAACTGCGGCTGGGGAACCGGCGGGTTCAAGGCCACCCCCGGCGTGGGCTGGTGCTTCGCGCACACGGTGGCCCACGACGAGCCGCACCCCCTCGCCGCTCCCTTCTCTCTTGACCGATTCGTCACCGGGGCGCTCGTCGACGAGCACGGCGCCGCCGCGGTCGCGCACTGAGGACGTCACATGCTGCTGATTCCCTGCCCATGGTGCGGGCCTCGCGAGGAGGCCGAGTTCCACTACGGCGGACAGGCCCACGTCGCCTACCCGGAGGACCCGGCCGCGCTCTCCGACGAGGAGTGGGCTCGCTACCTGTTCTTCCGCGACAACCCCAAGGGCGTCTTCGCCGAGCGGTGGAGCCACTCCGCCGGCTGCCGCCGCTGGTTCAACGCCCTGCGTGACACCGCGACCAACCAGATCCACGGCGTCTACCGCGTCGGCGAGCCGCGGCCGGTGGCGTCGTGAGGCGCGACGGCGGCGGCCGGATCGACCGCTCCCGCGAGCTGCGCTTCCGGTTCGACGGGCAGGAGTACACCGGCCACCCCGGTGACACCCTCGCCTCCGCGCTGCTGGCCAACGGCGTGCGCCGGGTCGCGACCAGCGTCAGGCTGGGCCGCCCGCGCGGCATCTTCGCCGCGGGCGGCGAGGAGCCCAACGCGGTCGTCCAGATCGAGGAGCCGTTCCCCGAGCCGATGCTGCCCGCCACCACCGTCGAGCTGTACGACGGCCTGGTGGCGAGCAGCCTCGCCGGGCAGGGGCGCCTGGCCGCCGGGCCCGACCCGGCGCGCTACGACGCCGTCCACGCCCACTGCGACGTCCTGGTGGTCGGCGCCGGTCCGGCCGGGCTGGCCGCGGCCCGCGCCGCCGCCGCCACCGGCGCGCGGGTGATCCTCGCTGACGACCAGCCCGAGCCGGGCGGCAGCCTCCTCGGCTCCCGCGACGAGGTGGACGGCGTGCCCGGCGCCGACTGGGCCGCCGCGACGGCGGCCGACCTGGAGGGGCGGCCCGAGGTCAGGGTGCTGCGGCGCACCACCGTCTTCGGCTACTACGACGACAACTACCTGGTCGCCGTCGAGCGGCGCACCAACCACCTGGGCGCGGCGGCTCCCGCGCACATGGCCCGCGAGCGGATCTGGCGGATCCGGGCGCGGCGGGTCGTGCTGGCCACCGGCGCGCACGAGCGGCCGATCGCCTTCGCCGGCAACGACCTGCCCGGCGTGATGCTGGCCGGCGCCGCCCGCACCTACGCCACCAGGTACGGCGTCCTGCCCGGCCGCCGGGCCGTGGTGTTCGCCGCGAACGACGGCGCCCACGCCGCCGCGCTCGACCTCGCCGACGCCGGCGTGGACGTGGCGGCCGTCGTGGACCCGCGGCCGGCCCCCGGCGGGCCCTGGGCCGCCCGCCTGCGCGAGCGCGGCGTCGAGCTGCTGGCCGGGCACGTGGTGACGGCCGCCAGGGGCGACGGGCAGGTCTCCTCGGTCGAGACCTCCTCGGGCGCCTCCATCGACGCCGACCTGCTGCTCGTGTCGGGCGGCTGGAACCCGGTCGTCCACCTGTACAGCCAGTCGGGCGGCACGCTGCGCTACGACGAGACGATCGGCACGCTCGTCCCCGACGGCTCCGGCCAGGCGGTCGAGGCGGCCGGGGCGGCCAGGGGCGTGTTCGCGCTGCCCGGCTGCCTGGCCGACGGCACCGGCGCGGGCGCCCGCGCCGCGTCGGCGTCCCGTCCCGCGCGTCCCGTCGACGTGCCGCGGGCCGAGGAGACGGCGGAGGACGCTCCTCTGGCGTACTGGCTGGTCCCGGCCGCCGACTACACCGAGCACTTCGTGGACCTGCAGCGCGACGTGACGGTGGCCGACGTCCACCGGGCGACCGGCGCCGGGCTGCGCTCCGTCGAGCACGTCAAGCGCTACACCACCGCCGGCACGGCGCACGACCAGGGCAAGACCTCCGGCCTGCTGACCTCGGCGGTCGTGGCGGAGGCCCTCGGCGTCCCGGTGGCCGAGCTGGGCACGACCACGTTCCGCGCGCCGTACCAGCCGGTCAGCTTCGCGGCGCTGGCCGGGCGGGACCGCGGCGCGCTGCACGACCCGGTCAGGGTGACGGCGCTGCACGAGTGGCACGTCGCCAACGGCGCGCTGTTCGAGAACGTCGGCCAGTGGAAGCGGCCCTGGTACTACCCGCGTCCCGGCGAGGACATGGAGGCCGCGGTGCTGCGCGAGTGCGCCGCCGCGCGCGAGGGCGTGGCCGCCATGGACGCCTCCACCCTCGGCAAGATCGACGTGATCGGGCCCGACGCCGGGGAGTTCCTGGACCGGCTCTACACCAACCTGATGAGCTCGCTGAAGGTCGGCTCCGTCCGCTACGGCGTGATGTGCCGGCCCGACGGGATGGTGTTCGACGACGGCACGGTGATCCGCGTCGCCGACGACCACTTCCTCGTCACGACCACCACCGGCAACGCGGCGGCCGTGCTCGACTGGATGGAGGAGTGGCTGCAGACCGAGTGGCCGTGGCTGCGGGTCCACCTCACGTCGGTCACCGAGCAGTGGGCCACGGTCGCGCTCGTCGGCCCCGGCTCGCGCGAGGTGCTCGCGGGCCTGGCGCCCGGCCTCGCGGTGGGCGTGGACGACTTCCCGTTCATGACGTGGCGGGAGGCGGAGGTGGCCGGCGTCCCCGCGCGGGTGTGCCGGATCAGCTTCTCCGGCGAGCTGGCCTTCGAGATCAACGTGACGTCCTGGGACGGCCTGCGCCTGTGGACGGCGATCATGGACACCGGCCTGGTGACCCCGTACGGCACCGAGACCATGCACGTGCTGCGGGCCGAGAAGGGTTACCCGATCGTCGGCCAGGACACCGACGGCACCGTCACGCCGCACGACCTGGGCATGTCCTGGGTCGTGTCGAAGAAGAAGCCCGACTTCGTCGGCAAGCGCTCCTTCTCGCGGGCCGACACCATGCGGGCGGACCGCAAGCAGCTCGTCGGCCTCCTGCCGGAGGACCCCGAGGTCCTGCTGCCCGAGGGCACCCACCTGGTGGCCACGGGCACGCTGCCGGAACCGCCCGTGCCCATGCTCGGCCACGTGACGTCCAGCTACCGCAGCGCCGCGCTGGGCCGCACGTTCGCGCTCGCGCTGGTGCGGGGTGGGCAGGGCCGGCACGGCGAGCGGCTGTACGCGCCCGTCGGCGACACGCTGGTGCCCGTCACCGTCACCTCCCACGTCCTGTACGACCCGGAAGGAGCGCGCCGCGATGGCTGAGCGCAGGAGTCCGGCGGCGGCCTACGCCGGCCGGTTCGAGGCCGCGTCCCGGGGTGAGGCGCTGCGGCTGGCGGAGCTGCCGTTCCTCACCCAGATCGACGTGCGCGTCGATCCGTCGTCCCCGGCCGCCGGGGACATCGGGGACGCGCTCGGCGTGCCCCTGCCCGTCGAGCCGGGCACGGCCGTACGGGCCGGGTCGGGGGCCGACGAGGTGACCGTGGCGTGGCTCGGCCCGGACGAGTGGCTGGTCGTCGCGCCCGAGGGGCACCGGCTGGAGCTGCTGCGCAAGGGGCTCGGCGACCGGCACGGGTCGATCGTGGACGTGTCGGCGCAGCGCACCACCCTGCTGGTCGCCGGCCCGCGCGCGCGGGACCTGCTGGCCCACGGCTGCGCCCTGGACCTGCACCCGAGCGTCTTCGGGCCGGGCGCGTGCGCGCAGACCACCCTGGCCAGGGCCCAGGTCGTGCTGATCCCGCGGGAGGACGGCTTCCTCGTCCTGGTCCGCTCGTCCTTCGCGGCGTACCTGGCGGAGTGGCTGCTGGACGCGGCGGCGGAATACGTGGCATGAGCATCGGCGTCTTCGACCTGTTCAAGGTCGGCATCGGCCCGTCGAGCTCGCACACCGGCGGCCCGATGGCCGCCGCGCACAAGTTCGCGCGCGGCCTCGACCAGGACGGCCTGCTCGACCAGGTCGCCCGCGTCGAGGCCATCCTCTACGGCTCGCTCGGCCTGACCGGCAAAGGCCACGGCAGCGACAAAGCCGTCCTGCTCGGCCTGTCCGGCGACAAACCCGAACACGTCGACGTCGACACCGTCGAGCCCCGCCTGGCCGCCATGCGCGCCTCCGGCACCGTCACCCTCTACGGCAAACGCGAGATCCCGTTCGTCGTCGGCGACGACCTCGTCTTCGAACGCAAGATCTCCCTGCCCGGCCACCCCAACGGCATGCGCTTCACCGCCCGCGACGCCGACGGCAACACCCTGCGCGAGAAGGTCTACTACTCCGTCGGCGGCGGCTTCGTCGTCGACGAGAACGCCACCGGCGCCGACCGGATCAAACCCGACGACACCGTCCTGCCCTATCCGTTCACCACCGGCGAGGACCTGCTCAAGCACTGCTCGGCCACCGGCCTGTCGATCTCGGCCCTGATGCTGGAGAACGAGAAGGCCTTCGGCCGCACCGAGGCCGAGATCCGCGAGCAGATCCTCCACCTGTGGCGGGTGATGAGCGAGTGCGTGCGCCGCGGCATCGCCCAGGAGGGCGTGCTGCCGGGCGGGCTGAAGGTCCGGCGGCGGGCCAACCAGCTGCACCGCCGCCTGCAGTCCGAGGCGGGCGAGGACCCGTTGCGGGCGATGGACTGGGTGTCGCTGTTCGCGCTGGCGGTCAACGAGGAGAACGCCGCGGGCGGCCGGGTGGTCACCGCCCCGACCAACGGCGCGGCGGGGATCATCCCGGCGGTGCTGACCTACTACAGCCGGTTCGTGCCGGGCGCCGACGACGAGGGCGTGATCCGGTTCCTGCTGACCGCGGCGGCGATCGGGGTGCTGTTCAAGGAGAACGCCTCGATCTCCGGCGCGGAGGTGGGCTGTCAGGGCGAGGTCGGCTCGGCCTGCTCGATGGCGGCGGCGGGGCTGACCGAGGTGCTGGGCGGCACTCCGGAGCAGGTGGAGAACGCCGCCGAGATCGGCATCGAGCACAACCTGGGGCTGACCTGCGACCCGATCGGCGGGCTGGTGCAGATCCCGTGCATCGAGCGCAACGCGGTGGCCTCGATCAAGGCGATCACCGCGGCCCGGATCGCGCTGCGCGGCGACGGCCGCCACTTCGTCGCCCTCGACAAGGCCATCCGCACGATGAAGGTCACCGGCCGGGACATGCTGGACAAGTACAAGGAGACCTCACGCGGCGGCCTGGCCGTCAACGTCATCGAGTGCTGACGGGCGTTGGCCGCCGAGTGGGGCATCGTCGGCTGACCGGCGCATCGCCTTTCCGGAGCGCGCGTGTCCCGAACGCCTACGAGCTCAACCTCGTCAGTGAGGACGTCAGACGTCGAGGTGATCACGATTCAAGTCGTCCGCCCGAACCTCTGAGAAGCGGCGGCCTCGCCGCCGACGTCATCGGGTGTGGGCCGTGCCGGCCGGCTCCGAGTCGGCCGGCGTGGCGGCGGGCTGGCGGGAGGCGCCGCGCAGCGGCAGCTCCTTCAGGAAGACCACGGCCACGAACCCGAGCAGGGTGACCGGCACCCCCACGAGGAACACCGTCTCCAGCCCCCGCGTGAACGCCTCCAGCACGATGCCCCTGATCGGCTCCGGAAGGTGCTGGATCTCGCTGGGGCTGCCGAGCGAGAGCGACCCGCCTCCGGGCACCTTGATGTGCCGGGCCGCGAGCATGCCGGTCATCTCGTCCTTGAGCCGGTTGACGAGGATCGCGCCGAACGCGGCCACGCCGACGGCGCCGCCGAGCGACCGGAAGAACGACACGCCGGCCGTGGTGGAGGCCATGTCGCGCGGCTCGGAGCCGTTCTGCGCGGCGAGGATGAGCATCTGCATGGACAGGCCCAGCCCGAGGCCCAGGACGGCCACGTCGAACCCGATGAGCCACTGGCTGGAGTCGACGTGCAGCCGCGACAGCAGGAACTGGCCCACGGCCACGATCAGCAGGCCGGCGACCGGGAAGACCTTCCACCTGCCGGTACGGGTGACGATGCGGCCGGAGATCACGCCCGAGACGAACAGCGACAGGACCATGGGCAGCGTCATCAGGCCGGAGTTGGCCGGGCTGAGCCCCTTGACGATCTGCAGGTACTGCGGCAGGTAGATCATCGCGCCGAACATCGCCATGCCGACGAACAGCGACGACAGGCTCGTCAGCACGAACGTGCGGTTGCCGAACAGCCGGGGCGGCAGGATCGGCGTGCGGGCCGCGCGCTCGGCCAGGACGGCCAGCACCAGCATGACGACGCTGACGGCGCCCAGCAGGTACGTCCAGGGGGAGTTCCACTCGAACTCCTGGCCGCCGAGCGTGAGCAGCAGCATGAGGGCCGTGGCGCTGGCGGTGATCGTGGTGGCGCCCCAGATGTCGATCGAGGTGTCCCGCTTGACCTTCGGCAGCTTCAGCACCTGCTGGATCACCACGAACGCGACCAGCGCGAACGGCACCACGACGTAGAAGCACCAGCGCCAGCCGAGCCAGTCGGTGTCCACGATGAACCCGCCGAGCAGCGGGCCGGCGACGGTGGAGATGCCGAAGACGGCGCCCATGTAGCCGGAGTAGCGGCCGCGCTCGCGGGGCGAGACGATGTCGCCGAGGATCACCTGCGCGAGGGCGGACAGGCCGCCGACGCCGATGCCCTGCACGGCGCGGGCCGCGATGAGCTGGCCCATGTCCTGGGAGAGGCCGGCCACGAGCGAGGCGGCGACGAACAGGCCGAGGGCGACCTGGAAGAGCAGCTTGCGGCCGAAGATGTCGGACAGCTTGCCCCACAGCGGCGTGGACACCGTCATCGTGAGCATGGTGGCGGAGGCCACCCACGAGTACTGGTTCTGGCCGCCGAGCTCGCCGACGATCGTCGGCAGGGCCGTGCCGACCACCGACGTCGAGATCATCGAGGTCAGCATGGCGAGCATGAGCCCCGACATCACCTTCAGAATCTCGCGGTGGGTGTACTGCCGCGTCTGAGTCATCAGGGCGTCATGCCTCCTGTCCGGGCCGGGGGAAATGGGGCGCTGGGTGCGCGTTCCTCCAGTATACGCTCGTTTACTAGCCGCGCGGCAAGTGGGTGTCGGGGGGTTAGAGTTTGCGGGTGGAGCATGTCCAGGTGGAGGCGCGGCCGAGGGACCGGGAGGCGACGCGAGCCCGGTTGCTCGCCGCCGCCCGCGCGCTGTTCGCCGAGCACGGCTACGAGCACGTCACCGTACGCATGATCGCCGCCGCGGCCGAGGCCAACCTCGCCCTCGTCGGCCGTTACTTCGGGTCGAAGGCCGGGCTGTTCCGCGAGGTGCTGGCCGAGGAGCCGACCATCGCGCCCGTCCTCGACGGCGACCGGGCCGGGCTGCCCGCGCGGCTGGCCGAGTACGCCGCGCTGCGCATGCACGCCGACCCCGAGAGCCGCATCCTGCGCTCGCTCGAACGCTCGGCCGGCGATCCCGAGATCCGGCAGCTCGTCGGCGAGCGGGTGCGCACGGCGCTGATCGAGCCGCTGGCCGAGCGCCTCGGCGGGCCCGACGCGCCGGCCCGCGCCCGGCTGGCGACCGCGGTCTTCCTCGGGGTGGGGGCGCTGCGCCGCAACCTCGGGCCGGAGGAGCCGACACCGGCCGACATCGCCCGCCTGACCGCCGCCTTCGAGGCATGCCTGGGCGACGTGCCCCCCGAGACCTGACAGCGCTGCCCGAGACCTGACGACGGCGCGACGACGCCCGGATACGGCATGACGACGCCGGAGGCCCCTTCCGCGGTGGCCCCCGGCGTCTCGGACGGATCCGGCCGGCTAGCCCCTCTTCGCCTTGGCGTACTCCGCGATCCCGCTCGCGAAGTCGAACACGATGACCGGCTCGTCGCCCTCGACCCACGCGTCGTGCCCCGGCGTCGCGACGAAGACCTCGCCCGGGCCGATCTCCGCCTCGGTGCCGTCGTCCATGCGGATGTGGAGCCTGCCCTTGGCGACGAACCCGTTGTGATGGACCTCGCACGAGTCGGTCCCGGCGATCGGCTTGACGGACGCCGACCAGCGCCAGCCCGGTTCGAACGTGGCCACCCCGAAGGTCAGGCCGGTCAGGTTGCACACCTCCAGGTGCCCCATCGGGAAGTCGCGGCGCTCATCGGGCTTGTCGATGCTCTTGACTTCGATCATGACGTCCCCCTTCGTCACTTTTCAGTGTTCCACCACGGTCGCGAGGTGCGAAGAGGGCCTCAGGGCAGGCGCGAGCGGTAGACCGCACGGGCCCGGTCGTACAGGGCCAGGTGGTCCTCGTACTGCCGCTCGCCGTCGAACCGGCCCGACTCCTTGAGGATCGTCTCCAGCCGGTCGAGCCAGGCCAGGCACCACCGCACGTCCTCCGGCCGGGCCACGTGCGCGCCCGCCACATCCAGGTGGACCGGGCTCGTGTGCGCGTGGACGCCGCTGCGGTGGTGGCTGCGCGGATGCGGCCCGCCGGTGGCGACGGCGACGACGTACGTCGGCCCGCCCGCGACCAGCGTCGCGCTCAGCCGCCCCGGCGGCCCCTGCGCCAGCACCCCGTCCGCCGTGCGGATCTCCAGCCCCTCCACCTCCGGCCCGGCCGACGTGACGGTGATCTCCACCCGCTCGCCCGGCGCCACGTCGAGGGTGTCGCCCGGGCCGAGGCCGTTCACCGAGAGCTCCAGCCAGGGGCCGGAAGTGGCGAACGTACGGCCGCGCCGGACCGCCTCCGCGTACGTCTCGACGGTCAGCTGGCCCTCGACCCGCGCGTACACCCGCGCCCATCCCGGCGGGCCCGACGCGGTGCCGCGGCGCAGGAACGACAGCACGGCGTCGGTCCCCGCGGTCACCGCCAGCCGGTTGCCCGCGCCGATCAGCCTCCGGTAGACGGCGGCCGTGGCCGTGATCGACGAGTGGTTCAGCACGTCGAGGGTGTCCACCAGGCCGAGCGCGGCGTCGGCCACGATCTCCCGGGCCGCGCAGTCGCGCCCCCGGTCGAGCACGACGTCCGGCGGGTCGGCGTCGGAGAAGGGGGTGTGGAACGGGTGGCCGTAGCCGAGGACCGCGCCGAGCCCGTGCAGCTCCTCGCAGGCGGCGGCGTTCGGCGGCCAGTCGGTCGTGCCGGCGAAGCCGGCGTGGAAGCGGCCCGGCAGGCCGCGCGGCCCGAACGCGCTGAGGTGGCCGAGCAGGTCCTCCCGGTACTCGACGCCGAACCTGGCCACGTGCCGGGCGTCCGACCAGGGCAGGTCGGCGTCCAGCCAGTGCGTGAGCGCCTCCAGGTCGTACACCCGCGCGCCCGCCACGTTGCCCGCGACCAGGTTGAGCACGTGGAGGTCCTCGCCGTGCTGCGCCGCCGCGGCCAGCGCGGGCGCGGCGGGCTCCTCGCCCATCCAGTTGAGGTGGACGTGCAGGTCGCCGCCGTACCAGCCGCGCGCCGCCGCGTCGTAAAGGCGCTGCGGGGTCAGCTCGACCGGCGTCTCCGCGCCGGCCGCCGGGGTCAGCTCGGCACGGGCCTCGGCGTACTCCATGCCGCGCGTGACCGTCACCGTGACGGGCTCGGCGGGCACCGTGAGCACGAGGTCGTCGCCGTGGAAGTACGGCCGGCGGTGGGCGTCCGTCTTGTGCGGCACGCCGTCGGGGTACCAGCCCTGGCCGTTCGCGCCGGTCACGCTCCACCGGCAGGGGAACCCGGCGCGCAGCCGGAGCCGGGCCGCCGGCGCCCGCCTGACCAGCGGCGCGAGGTCCACCGGCCGTCCGTCGACGGAGACCTCCCGCTCCACCTCCACCACCCGCGCGCCGCCGGGCTCCACCGCGTGGGGCGTGCCGTCCACGAGCACGGTGACGGGCTCGTCGCGGCTGGAGTCGAGCAGCAGCGCCGTACGCGGGGGCGGGCCGTCGCCGGTGACGACCCGCGTGACGCACTCCAGCGCGTGCGCGCGGCCGGGGGTGAGGCGCAGCGCGGGCAGGTTGTCGGGCACGTCACCCGCCAGCGCGTCCCGGACCGCGCGCTCGACGTCCACCTCGCCGAGGCGGTCGGCGAGCTCGTCGGGCGAGGCGCCCGGGTGGCGCCCGGCGAGCTGCCGGAAGCAGGCGCCCCAGTAGTCGTGCCGCCCCAGGTCGAGGAAGACGGTGGCCCAGGCCTGCGCGACGTACGTCAGGCGGTTCTCGCCCCACGTGGGCCCGTGCTCGTCGCGGAGGGCGCGGTAGTCGTCGAGGGCCTCGGCCACGGAGGCGGGAAGCAGGGGATCGTCGTCGCGCATGACCGGGCTCCTTGGCTCAGACAATCTGCACGTTCATCTCAAAGTAAAGGAATGCCTGGCGAGTCGCCGCGGGCGAACACCCCGTGAACGGCGGATGTCGGAAACCGTAGATCTGATCGTAACTAAGGCGAATCGCGCTCGACATCTCGTCTCGTGAGCATGGCCGCATGATCACCACCCCCGCCCGACCAGCGGTGAGCCATGGCCGAACCGCCTCCTGACCCGCCGTCACGGCCCTCCATCGACTTCGATCACGACCAGCTCAGGAAGAAGGCCGCCCCGGCCTTCGACGCCGCCGCCGAGGCGTGGCGGCGGGCCGTGCGCGAGGCGTACGCCGCGCTGGACGCGCTGGGGGGCTGGCCGGCGCACGAGGAGGCCGACAAGGCGTTCGTCGAGTGGTACAAGCCGAAGCGCGACGAGATGCGCCACTGGACCACCGACTTCGCGAAGGTCTACGAGGACATCGCCGACGGGATCCTCACGATGCGCGCCAACACGGCCAAGGTCGACTGGGGCATCGCCGACGACCTCAACCTCTCGGACGTCCCGGTCTACGACTGGCCGAAGGGCGACACCCCATGGTGACGCCGATCAGGCCGATGCTGTCGCCGACCGCCCTGTCCGGGGCCAGAGCCCTGTCGCCCGTCACGCTCATGACGACCCTGCTCATCGCCTCCGGCGGCACCATGGTGGCGCTGCGCATCTACGCCGGCGTCACCGCACCCGAGATCGACCCCGCCGAGCTGCGCAAGGCCGCCGCCGCCTTCCGCCGGCTCGCCGACGACCTCGACGGCCCCGAGCGGCCGGCCCGGACCGACAGGGCCGGCGGCGTCGCGGAGCTGGCGGACGACGCCGCCGCCTCGGTGTGGAACAACAACGGCGGCGAGAGCGTGGACACCTTCGCCCGCCTCTACATCGGGCGGGTCATGGGCTTCCCCTCCGCGTTCGCCAAGGACTGCCGGGTGATCGCCGCCGGCTGCGACGCGTACGCCGGGCTCGTGGAGGCGGTGCGCAAGCAGCTCGCCGAGCTGGACAAGGCGATCGTGCAACTGCTCTGGCTGGTCTGCTTCCAGCCGTTCACGACCGCCTTGTACGGCGTGGCACAGGCGATGGCCGCCGCCCAGATGGCGCGCCTGGTCAGGCTGGCGCAGGTGCTCAAGGCCGTCTTCGGCCTCAACGTCGGCCGCGTCCTGCAGATCTGCCTGCCCGGCTACGTCCTGACCACCCTGAACTACGCCGCCGTCGACGGCGCCGCGTACGCCACCGGAGCCCTCGGGCTCGACGCGCTGAGCGACGCCGCCAACGGGCAGCCGGTGAGGTCACCCGGCGAGAACGCCGAGGAGTTCGGGGAGATCGTCGCCGGGAACACCGGCTACATCCTCGGCTACGACGTGGCCAAGCTGGGCCTGCCCGGCCCGGCCACCCGGGGCAGCGAGATGGTGGCGCGGCTGATCGGCTCGGGCTTCGGCTACACCCCGGTCAAGAGCGCCCTCGACGAGGACGACGACCAGGTCATGACCACGCCGGAGGAGTGGGCGTCCAAGATCGAGGGGCACGGGCTGCGCGCGCTCATCTTCCCCCCGGGCTGGAAGTTCGGCCGCTGACCCGCTCCGACGCCTGGTTGAGCCCGTCCTCCAGCCCGTCGAGCACGGCGTTGCAGTCCCGCAACAGCGTTTCCGCGTCGGCCGCGGTGAGCATGAAGACGCCCAGCCAGTTCGCGACGCCGGCGGCGGGGTCGTAGGCGGGGACGGCCTGGCCGATCGGCCGGTCGAAGGCCGCCACGGGCTCGATGGCGCTGCCCGGCGACAGGATCGCCGGCCAGTCCACGGCGCGGGGCAGCCAGGGGGGAGTGCTGCGCCACGGGTTGCCCGCGGAGTCGGCCGGGACGGCGACGACGGAGGCGGCGGCGCCGTGCCCTTCGACCAGCATCCGCTCGGGGTAGACGACGCGTTCGCCGAGCAACTGCCGGGTGAGCATCGCGATCGGGTCGAGCCCGAACACCTCCTCGACCTGCTTGGTGATCATGACGCCGCCGAACCTGGCGCCGGTCTCGATCACGACCGGCAACTCGCCGGCGCGCAGCTTCAGCTCCGTGTGCGTGCCGCACGTGCCGAGCCCGAGCGCGTCCACGGCCTGCCGGGAGACCTCCTCGACGACGCGCTGCAACGGCTCGGGCAGCACGCACGGCATGAGGCTGGCGACCTCGTTGAACGGCGGGATCGGCGGCAGCCGCGCCGCGACGCACAGCGGGTGGTAGACGCCGTCGGCGACGATTCCCTCCACGCTCACGTAGTCGGCGTAGCCCGGCACGTCGTACCAGCCGTCGACGGAGCCGGTGACGATCTCCTCGGCGAGCAGGTGGCGGTCGGCCTCGGTCTCGTACAGCTCGCTCATCCCCACCTGGTTGCCCTTGTCCAGGGCGGCGGCGACCTGGGCCCACGCGGTGGGCACCTCGTCCGGTGAGCGCAGGACGAGCTGGGCGATCGAGCCGGCGCCCCACGCCGGCTTCAGCAGGACCGGCGGGGTCAGCTCGGTCAGCGCGGCGCGCAGGTCCGCCTCGGTCGAGACCCGGCGGAACCCGGGGATGGGCACGCCGGCCTCCGCCCAGCTCTCCCTCATGAGCCGCTTGTCGCGGGCCTTCGCCGCCGCGGTGGCGCCGGCTCCGGCCAGGCCGAGCCGGTCGGCGGCGTGCGCCACCGCCAGGACCGCGAACTCCGACAGCGTCAGGACGGCGTCGGCGCCGACGGCCTTGGCGTGCCGGACGATCTCGTCCACCGCGGCCTCGCCGCCCGCGTGGACCTCGGTGATGCTCGCGCAGTGCGCCCGCCAGCTCTCCGCCCCGGTGTCCGGCAGCGGCATGAGCGCGAGCACGTGCAGCTCGCCGCAGCCCGCGATGCGCGGGAAGGCGTGTTCGAGCGGCGCGCCGCCCTTGGCGTAGACGTACAGGATCGTGTTCACGTGACGTTCTCCTTCGTGGCCGTGGCGGCCTCCGCGGTGGCGCGCGGCCGTCGCCGGCTCCGGCGCAGCAGGACGGCCAGCGCCGCCATGAGCACGGTCGTGCCGACGGCGACATGGATGAGGAACAGGTTCATCGCGCCACCGGACAGGTAGCCGCCGAGCGCGAGCACCACGAGGGCGCAGACGGAGCGGTCGATGAGCGACTCCAGGGACAGCAGCGTGGCGCGGTGCCGCGAGTCGGTGATGGCGGTGTTGATCAGCCGCCGCTGGACGGGGAAGACCAGGCCCGAGGCCAGCGAGAAGACGCACAGGCAGACCACCGTCCCGGCCAGCCCGGCCGGGACGAGCAGGGCCAGCGTGACCGCCATGAGCACGGTGAGCGCGAACACCACCGGCACGTCCCCGAAGCGCCGCAGCCACGTCGAGCGGGCCGCGCCCATCAGCTCGAAGACCGTGGTCACCGCCATCACCACGCCGAACACCGCCAGCGGCAGCCCCTTGACGGTGAGGATCGGCTGGAAGAGGTTGGCCTGGCCGATGCGCACCAGCGTGAAGACGGCCACCCCCTGGGCGATGAGCAGCATCAGCAGGGGTGAGTGCCACAGCGCCTTGCCCGCGAGGAGCTGTTCGCGCACCGACGGGCGCCGTCCGTCGCGCCCCGCGTCCCCCGAGGGCAGGGCGGGCAGCCGGAGGGCGAGCAGGACGGCGACCGCGCTGCAGGCGGCCGACAGCCAGTACGGCGAGGGCGCGTACCACTGCATGAGCGCGCCGGCGGCGGGCAGGCCGGCGATCCGGCCGGTCAGCGTGTAGGCGCGTCCGCTGCCCTCGGCCTGCTGGTAGGCCGCGACGGAATCCGAGCGCCGCAGGTACTCGTACAGGTAGGCGCTGCCCGCGCCGGACACCAGCGAGTTGCCGAGCGCGACGAGCAGGAAGTGGGTGAGGAACCCGGCGTACGACGTCCACGCGACGGGGACGAGGTTGGCCGCCGTCAGCACGAGCGCGCCGGCCTGCAGGAACCTGCGGTAGTCGAAGCGGTCGGCCAGCGCGCCGGTCGGGATCTCCAGCAGGCAGAACGCCAGGTAGTAGATGCTCTGGATGCCGAAGATCTGCCCGTCGGTCAGCCCGCTGTCGTGCTGGTAGACGTAGTAGATCGGCAGCCACCACAGCAGACCGGTGAACAGCTTGTAACCGTTGAAGATCCTGACGACCCGCCGGACGGCCGGTGGGGTGCCCGCCGTCATGACGTCGGCCGGTAGGGCCGGATCTGCAGGAGCTTGACGCGATCGCCGTCCAGGGCCCACTCGATGTCGACGGGGACCCCGTAGAGGTAGTCCGGGGAGAAGTGGGACTGCAGCAGGCGGCCGATCAGCGCCAGGCGGGCGAGGGAGTCCTTCGTGGCGGGGGCCAGGTCGGACCGCGCGGACCCGAGCGAGATCGTCCGGCCGCCGCCCTCGACGGTGTTGTAGAGGTGCTGCACGGGGTCGGCGGTCCCGGTGACGACGTCGGCGACCGAGCCCATGGAGATGTTGACGTAGACGTTCCTGAAGTCGCGGGGCTCGGCCGGGTTGCAGGTGACCAGGACGCCGCCGAGGGGCACCTCGACCCACTCCTGCACGATCACCCCCATGTAGCAGTCCTCCAGCGGGATGCCGGCCTGCTCGCGCAGCCGCACGCTGCGCGCGGACACGAGCGAGGACCACACCTCCTTGATGCCGTCGGCGATCGACTCCAGGGTGCGGGCGTGCGCCACCGACTCGTACACCCCGGCCGCGGAGAAGCCCGCGAGGTCCTCCGCGTTGGACGAGCTGCGCACCACGAACTGCCCGACGCCGGACAGGTGGCTGACGATGGCGTCGTCGATCCGCCGCAGGAGGTCGCGCGGCAGCCGCGTCTCGACGATCATCCGCTGGAGCTCCGCGCAGATCTCCTCGACGTGGTGGGTGCCGGCCTCCAGCGCCATCTTCAGGCGGCCGATGGTCTGCTGGATCCGCGGCGACGACTCCAGGAACTGCCGCTGCAGCGAGAAGGGCAGCGCGATGCCGCGCGGCACCTGGACGTGCTGCCTGACCAGGCGCTCGGCGGCGGCCGACAGCGTGGTTTCGTCGGCGGGGCCGGTGACGCCGAGCCGTCCGGCCAGGTAGCCGAGCAGGTCGGACCGCGGCGGCCGGGGGATCTGGTAGAAGCCGAGCCACCGGCGCGAGCCGTGTTCGAGCACGTGGCACACCTCGCCGAGGTTGGCGGCCTTGGTGCCGTAGCGGTAGTGGTCGCCCATCCGCAGCCCTGACAGGGGGACGATCTCGGCGGCGGCCGTCTCGGGCCGTTCCAGCGCGACGCGTTCGGTGGTCCACGGCGGCCGGGAGTCGAGGCCGGCGGGCCGCTCGGCCGCCTCGATGAGCACCTCGGGAGCGTCGGGCGTCACCTCGTACCGCACCCAGCAGCCGTCGAGGTCGGCCAGTCCGGGCCGGTCGAGCAGGTCGGTCTGGATGGCGTTGGGGATGCCCCACCCGGTGGCCAGCACGTTGGTGTGCGACAGCGGGGTGGTGTGCTCCGTGTTGACCAGCCCGGACACCCGGGGGATGTCGTCGGGCACGCGGGGCATGACGATGATGTCGTGCCACTCCACGGAGCCGGCGGCGGCGCGGTAGTCGGCGGCCGAGGCGAACAGCCGGAGCCTGCCGTGCGTCGCGCCGCTGTTGAGCGGTACGAACGGCGCCTGGGACAGCAGCTCGTGGGCGAGGAGCCGGGGTAACTCCTGCTCCGGGATGTCCGCGACGTGGGTCTCCTGCAGGTGGTTGGCCGGCTTGAGGTAGAGCGGGATCGACGGGTCGATGTGCGCGCGGACGTGGCGGTAGAAGGACAGCAGCATGTCCGCGGACATGGTGTCGGCCTCCACGGTCTCCAGCGACAGGAAGACGCGCTCCGCTCCGTCGCCGTCGTCCTCGCCGTCCTGCCTGCGCCGGTGCAGCGCGAGCAGGCCCAGCAGGAAGCGCCGGTCGGGGCGGACGTAGACGTCGTGGTTGAAGGCGTCGATGTCGCGCAGCAGGTTCTCCGCCGGGACACCGAGGATGTGCTCGGCGATGTAATGCACGTGCAACGGGTTGCGGGTGCTGTCGATGACGTGGAACTCCGCCTTTTCGAGGTCCACCACGACCTTCACGAACGGGAACCCGGCCAGGCGCCCGGCGAGCCTCATGAACGTCGGGACGGTCAACGGCACGTCGAGTGTGGCGGGAATGACGGAGGTGCGGGGAAGCGTTTTCACGTGATCTCCTTTCGCTACCGTGTGCGGGTTTCGCAACCGTGTGCGGGCACGCGGGAAAGCACCGTACGCTCACTGCGCGGACGGTGCCTGACTGCTGTTCATGGGTGGTGCGTGAGGGCGAATACGCCCGATGCGGTGCGGCCGCGCGGTCTCCCGGGGCAATGGCCGGAGACGTCAGAAGGGGCGGCGCGGCGGTTCGGTACGGCCCGCGGAATATTCTGGAGAATAACTCGCCGAGGTCACTGGGTCGCGAAAAGCTAATATCTCATCTGCTGCAACCTTAAACCTTTCTGCGTTCAAGCACGTCTGTGGCGGGGCGGTTGTGCGCCGCCGCCGGGTACGACGATACACATGCCCTGCAGTTAGGAAAAATCACCAAATGGCGGGCGTGGTGTGCCGCGTATGCCGGTGACCCCGGGTTTGCCGTCGTCAGCGGCGGGGACTATGATCATGAAGTAAATGCGGCGCGAATTCGCATTGCCGTACGGCGTATCTCGGTGTTTCCGCATCCGTCGATTTCGCGGACGCGCGGGCGGGCGCGTCGGCGGCGGTGTTCGCGCGCCGTGAGGGCCGGCCCGAAACCCGCTTGAGCGGTCGCGGCCGTCCTTGCCAGACTGGGATTCCGCCGGACCTGGACCACCAGGGTCACCCATCCCCGAGAGCCCGGCCGTGAGAGGGCTGGTCAGTGGAAGATCCCCGTCTTGACGATATGGGGCGCGCCGTCGAGAGCGCGGGCGGCCCGTCGCGGGCCGTGGAGACCGCCGGCGACCCGTCACGGGTCGTCGAGATCGCCTGTGACGAGTCCGGCTCGGAGGGCGAGAAGCTGGTCGGCGGCAACACGGACATGTTCGCCCACGCGAGCGTGCGGATCGACGTCCGGGCGGCGGAGCGCTGCCTCGACGCCGTGCGCGAACGGGCTCCCTCTCCCACCACCATGTACAAGTCCAGCATCCTGCGCCGCTCCAAGCACCGCTGGGTGGTGGCCTGGCTGCTGGGCCCCTCGGGCCCGCTGCTCGGGCACGCCCACGTCCACCTGATCGACAAGCCGCGTCTGTTCACCGTCCGGCTCGCCGACCTGCTCACGGGCGACCCCGCGCGGGCGCGCCGCCTGGCCGCCGCGCTCGGCCTGGAGGGGCCGCGGGTGTACGGCGCGGAGACCTGGACCGCGTTCCTGGCCTCGCTCAACGACCTGCTGCGGGCTCGCAACGGCCGGGTCGAGATCACCACGGACGCCGCGTACGACCTCGTGGAGTCCCTGCGCCCCGCCGCGCCGCCCGGCGGCCCGGTGGCCGAGCTCATGGACCTGCTCCTTCGCGCCAGGCCGCGGGTGGAGGCGTTCGGCGAACGGGCCCCCGGCGCGATGCCCGTCCTCGACCCGCTCATCGCGGCCATCGTCGGGACCGTCGCCCACTGGGGCCGGGACGGCGCGCGCGTGCGCGTCGTCCACGACCGGCAGACCATCCTGACCGACGACCGGATCGCCGAGCTGACGAGCCTCGCGGGGCCGCTGCCCGGCGGCGGCCGGCTGGACGGGTTCCGCCTGGCGGCCTCCGCCTCGGACGCCCGGATCCAGGTGGCCGACCTGCTGGCCGGCGCGGCCCGGCAGATCGCCGAGAGCAACCGCCGGGGCGGCGCCGACCCTGAGCTGACGGCGCTGCTGCGCCCCTACACGTCCTTCTGGGGATTCAGCGGGCGTACGTCTTGAGAACCTTGCCGTTCTTGTCCGCCGCCAGGTAGCCGGTGCCGTAGTCGTCGCCGACGTAGTACAGGATGACCGGCTGGTTGTTCGCGAACACCCAGGCGCCCTGCGCGATCACATAGTGCGAGGTCGGCTTCTTGATGCCGAGCCGCCGGTCGGCGTACACGCGCAGCTTCGGCAGGGCGTCCCAGTCGAACGACCGCGCCGCGAACGGCTTCGTGTCCGAGCTGAGCGAGCCGCCGACCGTTCGGGTCACGTGGCCGTCGCGGTACGTGTACGTGTCGTAGCCCTTCTTCTCGGGCACCGCCACCTGGGCGATCGCGTACTCCTTGTACAGGGTGAACCCCGTGAAGAGCTTGCTGCCCGACGCCTTCTCCAGCGCGGCGATGGCCGTGCGGACGCCGGTGGGGCTGAGGAGGTCACCCGCCTCCTTGGTGTTCTCCTCGGCCGGCTTGGTCTTGGCGGGTCTGGGGTTCGTCCTGGTGGGCGTAGAGGTCGTGCCGGGGGTGTCGGGCGTGGTGAGGTCCTGCAGTCGGGGGACCACGACGAGGGCGGCGGCGAGGACGCCGCCGACGGCGGCCATCCCCGCGATCGTGGCGGCCCGCCGCCCGTTCGAGCGCCGCTTCACGTCTTCCGTGGGCAGGCCCGTGTACGCCTGCCGCTGCCCCGGGCCGGTCGCGTGACCGCCTCCGTACGGCATGGGACCGGGGCCGGTGGCGTGACCGCCTCCGTGCGGCATGGGACCGGACGGCATGGATCCGGACGGCATGGATCCGGCGGGCGGCGGCGTGAAGGGCTGCTGAGGAGTGAAGGGCGGGGACGGGGGCGCGGTCACCGCCTGCTCCTCCGCCCGGGCCAGCATCCGGTCCAGCTCCGCCACCGGAGGGCGCGCCCCGGGATCGGACGTCAGCAGGGCGTGCAGCACGTTCGCCAGCGGCCCCGCCCGGTACGGCGGCGGGACCTGCCCGTTCAGGACCGCCGCGAGCGTCGCGATGGGAGTGTCGCGGCGCAACGGGTGACGCCCCTCCACCGCCACGTACAGCAGCATGCCGAGCGACCACAGGTCGGAGGCGGGGTCGCCCTCGTGGCCGCGCAGCCGCTCCGGGGCGATGTACTCGGGGGAGCCCACCACGTCGCCGCTGGCCGTCAGGCCGGGGGAGTCGAGCATGGCCGCGATGCCGAAGTCGGTGAGCACCGGGCTGCCGTCGGGGCGCAGCAGGACGTTCGCCGGCTTCACGTCGCGGTGGCAGATGCCCGCCTGGTGGGCGGTCCACAGCGCGGCCAGGATCCCGCGCCCCAGCCGGGCCGCCTCGGCGGGCGCCATCGGGCCCTCGGAGAGGCGGTCGGCGAGTGACCGGCCGCGCACCAGCTCCATGACGATCCACGGGTGCGCCAGGGCCGGCGTGTCCACGATGTGGTGGATGGTCACCACGTTCGGGTGGTCGAGCCGGGCCAGCGCGCGGGCCTCGCGCAGCACCCGTTCGCGCAGCATGTGGGCCCGGCTGGAGTCGGGGTCGGGGGAGTCCGACGGGCGGACCTCCTTGAGCGCGACCTCACGTTGCAGGGCCAGGTCGTAGGCACGCCACACCGTGCCCATGCCGCCGCTGCCCAACCGCCCGACCAGCTCGAATCGGCCGTCGATGACCGTACGCCCGGATGTCACAGCGCACAGCCTAGAGCCGCCAAAGCGGATACATCGGGTTGATCTTCTCTAAACCACCCGGCGCGATATCCGGACTCCCCTTTTCCCTATTTCTGGGTCACATGTTTCCTCGGAAGCTCTCCCGGCACTCCTCCTCGCGGCGGCCACCGCGACCCCCGCCGGGGCGAACGGCTTCGGCTCCGCCAACGGCTGCCGCGCGCACGGCTGGGAGCCCCCAGGGGTCTCAGCCGTGGCTGATGACGACCTTGCCGAAGCCGCCGCCGGCCATGCAGTAGCGGTACGCCTCATGGACGTCCTCGAACGAGAACACCCGGTCGATCACCGGACGCAGCCGGTGCGCGGCCATGACCCGGTTCACCTGGAGGAAGTGGGCCCGGCTGCCAGTCGCGACCGGGCGCACCACCGCGCCCGCCCCGAACAGGACCGCCGGGTTCACCGGCGCCGCCCCCTGGGCGCCCGACAGGCGGTACCCGACGAACGCCACCTCGCCCCCGAGGGCCACCGAGCGCAGCGACTCCTCCAGCGGCCCCGCCGGATCGACGACCCGGTCCGCGCCCCGGCCGTTCGTCAGAGCGCGGACCTCCTCCGACCACGACGGGTTCACCCGGTAGTCGATCACCTCGTCGGCGCCGAGCTCGCGCAGCCGCGCGGCCTTGGCCGGGCCGGACGTCGTCGCGATCACCCGGGCGCCGCCCGCCTTGGCGAACATCAGCGTGAACAGCGACACGCCGCCCGAGCCGAGCGTCAGCACGGTCTCGCCCGGCCGGGGCACGCCGCCTGAGGTCAGCGCGTTCCACGCGGTCACGGCCGCCAGCGGCAGCGCCGCCGCCTCCTCGTACGACAGGTGCTCCGGGATGGGCACCACGCCGTCCTCGCCGAGCACCGCGTACTCGGTCAGCATGCCGTCGACCATGGTGCCGAGCTGGGCGGCGTTCTCCAGCAGGAACGGCCCGTCCTGCCACTGCGGGAACACGGTGGCGGCCACCCGGTCGCCCGGCTTGACGCGGGTGACGTCCTCACCGACGGACACCACGTCGCCCACACCCTCGCAACCGGGCACGATGCCGGGCGTGATCGGCAGCGGGTAGTCGTTGTTCAGCACCAGCAGGTCGCGAAAGCCCAGCCCGTTGGCGCGCATCCGCACCACGACCTGCCCGCGTCCCGGTGTGGGCTCGTCGTGCTCGGCGGTGGTCAGTCCGTCGAGCCCGCGCCCCGGCTGCAGGTGATAGCTCCTCATCGCACATCCTTCCTCGCAATGTCTTCGGTACGAGAGGATCATCCGAACCAACGATGACATCGGGCAATTCCCTGGAAGGAATCGCCCGTTGTCGCACGAAGCCGGTAGAACTGCCTGGTGAGCATCACCATGACCGAGCGGAGCGGCGCCGACCGGACCGGCACCGGCGGCATCGGGAGCATCGGCGGCATCGGGCGCGAGCTGAAGCGGTGGCGCCACAGCCGCCGCGTCAGCCAGCTCGAACTCGCCACGCTGGCCGGCACGACCCAGCGCCACCTGAGCTTCATCGAGAGCGGCCGTTCCCTGCCGGGACGCGCCATCGTGATCCGGCTGGCGGAGTCGCTCGGCCTCACGCTGCGCGAGCGCAACGACCTGCTCACGGCGGCGGGCTACGCGCCGGTGTTCGCCGAGTCCGGCTTCGACGAGGCCGCCCTGCGTCCCGTCCGCGCGGCGCTGGAGCAGATCCTGGACGGCCACATGCCGTACCCGGCGCTGGTCGTCGGGCCGTACGGACAGGTGGTGGCGGCGAACCCCGCCATCGAGGTCTTCACCGAGGACGCGGCGCCCGAACTGCTCGAACCCCCGCTCAACATGCTGCGGCTCATGCTGCACCCGGACGGCATGGGGCACCGCGTGCGCAACTTCCCGGAATGGGGCCGGCACGTCATCGAGAACCTCCGCGCCCGCGCCCGCCGCAGCCCCGACCCGCGCCTCGACGCCCTGATCGACGAGCTGGCCGGGTACGTGCCCCAGACCCCGGTCGGGCCGGAGCACCTCGGCTTCGCGGTGCCCATGCGGCTGGCCTCGGCCGACGGGGAGCTGCGGCTGATCACGACGCTGACGTCGTTCGCCACCGCGACGGACGTCACGCTCGCCGAGCTGCGCCTGGAGGCGTTCCTGCCCGCCGACGACGCCACGTCAGACCTCCTGCGCGCCCGCGCCGGCCGCCGTCGCGCGTCCGCGTAGCCCACGGTGGCCCTGACGATCAGCCGGCGAGGAAACGGACCTTCGGTGGACTTCACAGTCGAGTACACGCCCACGCGGGACGAGGTGGCGCGCGCCCTCGGGCAGGGCGTCAAGCGGCAGCTCAGCGCGCTCCGCGTGGCGCTTCCGGCGATCCTCGTCCTGGCGGGAGCGGCCTGCGCCGCGATGGGCGGCATCGGCCTGGCGGCCGGCATGCTCGCCGGGGCTGTCGCGTTCCCCGTCGCGCTGACGTGGGCGATCAACCGGGCGGCGCGGCGGCAGCTCGCGTACCTCTGCGTCCCGACGACGCTCCGGGTGACCGGCGACGGGTACGAGTGCCGGACGGACCAGTACACGACCGCCCTCAACTGGTCCATGTTCGGAAATATCGTTAACACGCCGGAGTTCTGGCTGTTCTTCATCGGCAAGCAGTGCGCGGCCTTCCTCCCCAGGCGCGCCTTCGACCCCGACCAGCAGGCCGCCCTCGACGCTCACTTCGCCGCCCGGCGCTCCACGGGCCCATCGGTCACCTAAGATCGAAAACGTCGCCGGCATCCCCAGGGAGAGCGCGTGAACCGCACCATCCGCACGATGGAGGAGCAGCCGCCCGACGTCTCGTGCTCCGGCGTCCCGTTCCTCCTGACCGCCCTCTTCCGCCGCCCCGAGGCGGGCTGAGCCGTGCGGCCGGAGCCCATGCCGTTCGCGATCAGGGCCGTGCGTTTCATCGTGACACTGCAGTGCTGCCTGTGGCTGCTGGCTCTGGCGCTCTCCCTCGGACCCGTCGTCATGGCGGGCGGGGCGGCGTGGATCCTGCCGGTCGTGGCCGCCGCCTGGGCAGCCGTCCAAGGGTGGGCGCTGAGGCGCGTGCCGGGGCGGCTCCGCAGCACCCGGTGGCTCCTGGTCGCGATCGAGGCCGCCCAGGTGGTCATGTTCCTGGCCCTCCGGGCGGCGGACGGCGACTTCGACTCGCCCGCCGCGCTCTTCGCGAACGTGTCCGAGGCCGTGGTGGCCGTCGTCCTGCTCCTGCTCCCGGCGGCGGGGCGATGGTTCGACCGCCCTCGCGACGCCGTTCACCTCAGCGCGCCGCGCACCAGCGACGGGTAGTCCTTCAGCGTGATGTTCGCGGCGAAGTCGCCGGTCATCTTCATCATGAGCTTGAGCATGAAGCCCATCTTGAACGTCCAGTTGCGCATCGTGATGCGGGCCGCCGACGGGGGAGCCAGCCACGGCCCGGCGTTGCCCTTCTCCGAGACCTTGGCGTACTCGCGGAAGCCCTCCTCGTAGCGCTGGAACGCCACCCGGTGGTCGCCGCCGGCCACCGCCAGCTCGCCCGCCAGCACGTACGCCCCCACCAGCGCCAGCCCCGAGCCGAACCCGCCGAGCGTGTTGGCGTAGGCCGCGTCGCCCAGCAGCGCCACCCGTCCCTTGGAGTAGTGGTCGATCTTCACCCGGCTGATCGAGTCGAGGTAGAAGTCCTCCGTGCGGCGCACCGCGTCCAGGATCTCGGGCGTCCGCCAGCCCATCCCGGCGTACGCGTCGAGCACGACCCGCTTCATCTGCTCGGTGTCGTAGCGGTCGTAGTCGAGCTGCGGCGAGGCGAAGACGAAGAACGCGGACGCCTTGGGGCCGCCCGCGGCGACCATCCGGCCCGGCTCGTTGTACATCTGCCCCTCGGTGCCGAACTGCTCGGGCACGTCGGCCAGGGCGTAGTAGTGGCCGAGGAACTCGACGTAGTCCGACTCGGGGCCGAAGGCCAGGCGGCGCACGTTCGAGTGGATGCCGTCGGCGCCGATCACCAGGTCGAACGTGCGCGGCGCGGACCGCTCGAAGGTGACGTGCACGCCGTCGGGCGTGTCGGTGAGCGAGGTGATCGAGTCGCCGAAGACGTACTCGCAGCCGACCGCGACGCTCTTCTCGTAGACCAGTCGTGCCAGGTCGCCGCGGTGGATCTCCAGTTCGCCGCCGGTGAACTCGCCGGGCAGGACCGCGATCGCCCGGCCGCGGGCGTCCACGAAGGTCTGGTCGGTGCCGCCGGTCTGGAGCCGCCGCATGTCGTCCAGGATGCCCATGCGGCGCAGGACGGTCATGTGGACGTCTCCCTTGAAGTCGACCGCCTGTCCGCCGGGGCGCAGGGCGGGGGCCTTCTCGACGACCGTGACGCGGAAGCCGTAGCGGGCGAGCCAGTAACCGAGGGCGGGACCGCCGATGCTGGCGCCGGAGATGAGGACGTTGGTGTTCTTCATGTCCACGACTTTCGCGGGACGTGCTGACACCCTGAGCTCAGTCGGCTGACAGTCGGCGCCCCGAGCCGAAGCCCACTGACAGCACGCCGCCTCCGCCTGTCAGCCGGCGGGGGCTGTCCTCGGCTGCCGGGCAGGACCTCTCCCGAGCAGGACCTCTCCCGGGCAGGACCTCTCCCGGGCAGGACCTCTCCCGGGCCTGACCTCCCCCGGACAGGGCCTCTCGGGCCGGACCTCTCCCAGGCAGGACCTCTCGCGGGCATGCGACGTGAAGGTCAGGCGAAGAGGGCCGACAGCGCCTCCTCCTGGCTCAGCGCGGCGCCCTTGGCGAAGTGCGCGGCGAACGCCTCGGCGCCCAGGAACCCCGTGACCCCGGCCGCAACCCTGGCCACGTCGCGGTCGCCGGTGATCGTGGTGCCGCGCAGCGCGGCGCCCACCCCGAGCAGGTACGCCGCCCGCTCGGCAGCCCCTTCGAGCAGCGCCGGCCCGGCCAGGCCCTCGGCGACGTCGGCCACGTCCGCGTACACCGCTCCGCGCGCCAGGCGCAGCGCCTCGGCGTGCCGGCGCGCGGCCTCCGCCAGGTCGCCCTCGGCCTCGGCCAGCCGCCCGAGCGCGGTGTGGGCGAACGGCCGCATGCCCTCGGTCACGTACGCGCCCGAGACGGCGGAATCCAGCATCGCCGTGTAGCGCGCCCGGGCCTCGTCGAGGTCGCCGGAGAAGCGGGCCAGGTCGCCCCAGCCGAGGTCGAGCGCCGGCGTCGAACCGGAGGTGCCCGTGCGCCGGGCCAGCTCGGTGGCCTGTTCGAGGTCGGCGCGGGCCCCGGCCAGGTCGCCCTCCCGCACCAGCCCCGCCGCCCTGCGGCACAGCACGTCCACCTGCTCGTCCGCCGAGCCGAACTGCCCGTGCAGGTCGAGGGCCTGCCCCCAGAGCCGTCTCGCCCCCGCCCAGTCGCCGCGCCAGCTCGTGATCATGGCGAGCCATTCGAGGGCCTGCGCCATCCCCCAGCGCTCGCCGAGGGCGCGGAAGCGCGCCAGCGTCTCCTCCAGCCCGCGCTCGGCCTCGCCCGGCCGCCCGCACACCAGGGAGATCAGCGACTCGCCGAGCAGGAACACGGCCCGGCTCCACGGATCGGAGTCGAGCAGCCGCCCGCGCCGCTGGATCGTCACCGTGTCGCCGGGGCCGGCCGTCATGCCCCACAGCACGGCCAGGAACGGATGGCGCAGCTCGCGGTCGAACGACCTCACGATCTCCGCTGCCCGCGTCCACCGCTCGGGAGGCAGGTCGCGTACGGCCAGCAGCACGCACAGGACGTATTCCTCCTCCAGCCCCTCCAGCGGCTCGCCGCCGATCCGGTCGAGCAGCCGCACCACCGAGGAGGTGCTCTCGCCGCGCCGCCCGCTCAGCCACCAGTACGCCGCCAGCGCCCCGACCAGCCGTGACGCCGTCTCCGGGTCGTCCTGGACGCAGTGCCGGAGCGCGGCCTGCAAATTGTCGTGCTCCTCGGAGAGCGCGGCCAGCCAGTCGAGCTGCTCGGCCCGGCGCAGCCACGGGTCGGCGCGCCGCGCGAGGTCGAGGTACCAGGCGGCGTGCGCGTCGCGGGCCTGCCGCTGGTCTCCCGCCTCGGCGAGCCGTTCGGCGCAGAACAGGCGGATGGTGTCGAGCATGCGGTAGCGCCCGCCGTCGGCTTCGACGAGGGACTTGTCGACCAGGTCGGCCAGCACGTCGCCGTCGCCGCAGACGCTCTCGGCCGCCTCCAGCGACGCGCCGCCGGCGAACACCGAGAACCGCCTGGCCGCCTCCCGCTCCTCGGGGCTGAGCAGGCTCCAGCTCCACTCGACCACCGCGTGGAGGGTGCGGTGCCGGGCAGCCGCCGTGCGGTCGCCGCGGGAGAGCAGCTTGAAGCGGCCGTGCTCGTTGAGCCGGGCGGCGATCTCGGGCCCGGTGAACGTGCGCAGCCGGGCCGCGGCCAGCTCGATGGCCAGGGGCAGGCCGTCCAGCGTGGCGCAGATCTCGGCGATCTCCGGGCCGATCGTGAACCCGGGCCGGACGGCCGCGGCCCGATCGGCGAACAGGCGTACGGCGGGATAGGACAGCGCGTCGGCCGGGTCGGTGCCCGGCGGCGGCACGGCGAGCGGGGCCAGCGGGACGAGCACCTCCCCGGTGAGCCCGAGCGGTTCGCGGCTGGTGGCCAGGATCGTGAGGCCGGGGCAGGCGTCCAGCAGCCGCCGGGCCAGCTCGGCCGCGGCGGCGATCACGTGCTCGCAGTTGTCGAGGACCAGCAGCAGCGGCTCGTCGGCGAGCGCGGCGACGAGGCGGTCGACCGGGTCGGGACGGCCGGCCGCCGGCGCCTGCAGGCCGGCTTCGCGCAGCCCGAGCGCGCCGAGCACGGCCAGCGGCGCCTGCGACCCGTCGTCCACCGGCGACAGGTCGGCGAACCCGGCCTCACGCCCGGGACCCGCCCGGTGGGCGGCCTCGACGGCCAGGCGGGTCTTGCCGGTGCCGCCGGGGCCGACGATCGTGACCAGCCGGGCGTCGCCGAGCGCGGCGATCCTGGCCAGCTCCTCCTCCCGCCCGACGAGCCGGTTGAGCGGGGCGGGCAGGCGTCGCCTCGGGGCCTGCTCGCGGTGCTCCTGGCCGCGCAGGATCGCCAGGTGCAGCTCCGCCAGCTCCGGCGCGGGATCGGCGCCCAGCTCCTCGGCCAGCAGCCGGCGGGTCTCGTCGTAGACGGCCAGCGCCGCCGCCTGCTGCCCGGAGGCGTGCAACGCCCGCATGAGCAGGCCGCGCGGGCGCTCGCGCAGCGGATGGGCCGCCACCAGCTCGCGCAGCTCCGCGACCGGCGCGCCGCCGTGCAGGGCCAGCTCGGCCTCCGCGAGGTCCTCCCTGGCCGAGAGGCGCGTCTCCTCCAGCCGGGCCGCCTGCGGCTGCGCGAACGGCGCGTCGGCCACGTCGGCCAGCGCGGGCCCGCGCCACAGCGCCAGCGCCTCCTTCAGCAGCCGGGCGGCCCGCTCGTGCTGCCCCGCGGCCAGCGACTCCCGGCCCTCGCGGGCCAGCCGCTCGAACCGGTGGACGTCGACGTCCTCCCGGTCGACCGCCAGCCGGTAGCCGGCGCCGTGGAACTCGACCAGCCCGGCCGGCAGGTTGCGGCGCAGCCTGGAGACGTGGGTCTGGATGGCGTTGGCCGCCCCGGCCGGCGGGTCGTCGCCGTACTGGCCGTCGATGAGCCGCTCCACGCTGACGAGCCGCCCGGCGTCGAGCAGCAGCAACGCCAGCAGCGCCCGAGGGCGGGGCCCGCCGACGGCGACCGTCTCGCCCCCGGTGGTGCGCACCTCAAGGGGCCCGAGAATTCCGAACTGCACGCCGCTGATTCTGCCGGGTGCGCCGCCCGGCGCGCACCGAGCCCGCGCCATCCTGTGGACGAAGCACCGGCCGGGCCAGTTCCCTGTGGACGAAGCACCGGTCGGGGGCAGCTCCCTGTGGACGAAGCACCGATCGGGTCAGCTCCCTGTGGACGGCGACTCAGGGACGGGGATGCTCAGCGAGGAGAGGTCGGGTGGGGCGGGGGAGGCGAAGGCGTCCGTCAGCATGACCGAGACCGTGTACATATGCCACAGAACGTCCATCCGGCCGCCCGGCGCCTCCTCACCGGCGCCGACGATGTGCGGCTCGTCCACGACGGCCGCGAGCCCGTCCCCCTTCAGCGCCTCGTGCGCCTCCACGATGCCCGCGCGCATCAGGCCGAGCAGTTCCGGAGAGGGTTCCAGCCGCCAGTTCCAGGGCTTGCCGGCCGGGACGGGACCGCCCGGCTCGGGCGCGGCCCCCTTCCGGACCGGCAGCCGGAGGCGTGACCGGAGCCGCTCGACCGGCGTCGGGTCGCGGGCCTCGGCCGTGAAGCGCCAGGGGCGGCCCTCCACGGGCACGTCGCGCAACTGGGGAGCGAAGGCGCCGATCACGCCGTGGATCAGCGCCTCGGAGCGCCGCCACAGCGGGTCCATGCCCAGCGCGGTCCGTACGACCAGATTGTCGAGGAACGGCGGGACGGGGTTCTGCGCGCGCAGCAGCGACGCGCGGGAGGCGGCGTGCCAGCGGCCCACCCGGTACGCCAGGTACAGGTGGTCGAGCGCGCCGGGGCCGTCCTCGCGGCAGCGCTCCCGCCACGGGGACGCCACGGCGTGGGCGTGCTCCCTGCCCTCGCTCGTCAGCAGGTCGGCGTTCCTGCCGAAGAGGGCGTCCACCCTGCGCCTGATGGCCTTCGGGTCCGGATCGGCCTGGTTCTGCAGGAAACCGCCGCGCAGGATCTCCCCGCCGTGACCGGACATCCGCGGCGTCGGGTCGTACCGTGTGCCGCCGGGGATGTTCTCGTACGCCGAGATCATCCCCTCGCAGGCGAACAGCGTGTTGTGCGTGCGCACGCGCGGATGCGGGACGATCAGCTCGCCGCCGCCCTCGGAGCGTCGCGGCCGGGAGACGCTGTGCCGCACGCCGAGCGCCTCCGCGACGCGCCTGGCGAGCACCACGTCGGCGCTGTCGTCGTGTCCCGAGGTCGCCGTCACGAACGGGATGCCCGCCCGGTGCAGCAGCGCGGCGAGCAGACGGCTGTCGCGGCCCCCGGTGAGCGACAGACGTACCGGTTCCGCGGTGTCCCGCAGCGGACGCACGGCGGCGAGCAGCGCGTCGGCGAGCTCGTCGACGTGGGCGCGCGTCGCGCGCCTGGAGGTGGGCGCCGCCCGCGGCTCCGGGGGCGGGCTCACGGTGATGGCGCGCCGGCCCGCCGTGATCGTGATCTCCGCCGCGCACGGCAACGCGCCGACCCCGCGGAACGGCGTCTCGTCGGAGAGGAAGTACCCCGTCCTCACCATCGACTCCAGCGCGGGCAGATCCCAGACGATCTCGGGCCGGTGCGACGCCGTCTCGGCCGCCCGGGCGGCGAGGTGGACGAGCAGCGCCCGGCTGCCCACGACGTGGACGCCCGCGGTCTCGGCGTAGAAGACCGGGCACGCGCGCGTGAGCCCCGTCGCCGCGCTGACCTGTCCCTCACCGGCCCTGAAGATCGAGAACACCCCGCCGGTACGGACGGCGGCCTCGCCCAGCCGGGGCGCGGCCAGCAGCCGGTCCACGTCGCCCGGATCGGCCAGATGCCCGGTCAGGCCGGCCACGCGGCCGGCCCCCGAGCCCAGCGTGGGGGGCCCGTGTCCCTCGGGCTCGTTGGACCAGGACAGCAACGCCGTGTCGCCGGTGGCCGACCGCCATCCGCTCGCGGTCACGGTCGCGGCCGGCACCGGGAAGGCGCGCGAGATCGCCTCACGCGCCGCTTCCAGCACCACGGACGGCAGCGGGACGCCCGCGCGCCTGGCCGCCAGCGCTAGATGGACGCGCAATGCCACCTCCCGGGGCCAGGACGGGCGGCGGTGCTCGGTGGAGCGGTCATGCGGCGGGTGTCCTTTCGATGGCCTACACCCTTACTCCGCCTTTGTCCGCGATCACGTTCACGCCTGCGGGCTTATGCCTGTTGAACAGGTACGGGAGTTGCCTTGCCCTGCGCCCGCCCTCGATCGCCCCGGCGGGCGGACCCGACCGCACCACTGGCTTAGGAGCCGGGTATGACCTCCCGAGACGAGTCGCAGACCTTCGACCGGCGCACCCTGCTGCGCGGAGCGGGCCTGGCCGCGGCCATGGCGCTCCCGATCGCGGCCCTGGCGGATGCGTCCGCCGCCGCTCGCGCCATGACTCCGGACGAGCTGCTCCAGAACGGCGCCGCGACCCCGGACGAGCTGTTCCGGAACGGCGAGTTCGCCGAGGCCGCGCGCGGTTACCGGCGCCGGTTGCACGACGACCCGGAGGACGCGCACGCCGCCGCACGGCTCGGCTACATCGCCCTGCTTTCCAACCGGTTCGGCCCAGCCGAGACGTTCCTGTCCAGGGCCGTCGACCTCGACCCCGGCGACGTCGCGTCCAGGCGGCGGCTCGCCGAGTGCTTCGTACGGCAGGACCGGCACGCCCGCGCCGTCCCCCTGCTGCGGCAGACCGGCGACCAGCGGGACGCGGCCTTCGCCCGGCTCACCGGCACGCCGTGGCGCATCGAGGGGGCGGCCGGCACGCGCGTGCCCTTCCACACCCTCGACCCGGTACCCTCCGTCGAGGCCGCGCTCAACGGCGGGCCGGGCAGGAAGTTCCTGCTCGACACGTACGGGACGCTCGACCTGTCGGCGGAGGCGGCCGAGGAGGCGGGACTGCGAGCCCTGGCCACGGTGCCGGGAGGCGTCGCCGACAACAAGCCGGTCACGATCTACCTGGGCGTGCTGGACTCGCTCCGGATCGGCCGGATCGAGATCCGCGACCTCCCGGTGCAGTGGATCGACATGCGCCGGCCGCCCCTGCCGGACGGATCGCAGCCTGCCGGCGTGATCGGGACGACCGTCTTCTACCACTTCCTGACCACCATGGACTACGCCGACCGGGCGCTCGTCCTGCGCCGCAGGACTGAGGCCCAGCGACGGCGCTTCCAGGCGCGGGCGCGCCGCTCCGGAGCGAGCGTGCTGCCGCTGTGGCTGGCCGGCGACCACTACCCCTGCACGCTGGGCGCCGTCCAGGACTCCGGGCCGCGGATGGTCACCCTGGATATGGGCGGCATCGGCCACGGCCTCGACACGACGGCGGAGATCGCCGAACGCCTCGGCATCGCGGTGGACCGCGACCACCCCCTGCCGGGGAACGGGCCCACGCTCTACCCGATCACGGCTGAGCGGATCAGCCTCGGCCGGGCGTCGGGCCGCGACGTGCGAGGTCACGCGGCGGAGAAGGTCTTCCCCGGCTTCCCGGGCCCGGGTCAGTCGGCGCAGTTCGGCTTCGACCTGCTCGCCAACATCACGCACGAGTTCTTCAAGCCGTACGCGATCACCTTCGACTACGGCGGGATGGATTTCTATGTCGCCGGCGGGTGACGCGGCGGGCTACCGTCGCCCGCCATGACCGATCGCTGGCCGCGTGGACCCCGGCTGAGGTCTTCGCCCTGGAGCCCTCGGCCCGGGATCAACGTGATGTACGCGCTGGAGCCCGATTACCGCGGACGGCTCTGGCCCGTGCCGGCGTCCCATCTGGAGCCGGGCGTGCTCCTGGTCTTCACCTGGCGGCCCGGCGGGCAGGCTCACTCCGGCTCGTTCGCGGCCTCGCCGCCCACGGTGAACGGCGTGGTGACCCCCTCGTACATCAGATGGGCGACCAGCCCTTCGGCCGCGTGCGGCAGGTTGTGGCAGTGGTCCATCCAGATGCCCGGGTTGTCGGCGACGAAGGCGATGTCGTACGACTCGCCGTTGCCGACCTCCAGGGAGTCCATCCACCACGGACTTCCGGTCGCCTGCACGCCGTTCCTGCTCAGCACCACGGCGTGATGGCCGTGCAGGTGCATGGGGTGAGACTCGCCGCTGTGGTTGGAGACGCGCATCCGCACCACGTCGTGCTCGGCGACCATGAACATCGGCACGTCCGGGAACATGTGGCCGTTGACCGTCCACCAGACCCCCGGCATCCCGTCCAGGAACCCCGGCCGGCGCCCGATCTCGTAGGTGAACCGGCGGTCGGCTTGTTCGGCGTCGAAGCCGACGGGTCGCGGCGCGCCGTAGGTGAGCAGGTCCAGCTTCTTCGCCGGCAGGGGCGCGGCGGGCGCGTCGTACGATCGCGAACCGAGCACGACGCCGCCCGGGCCGCCGATGTGGACCCGCACCGGCGATCCGTCCTCGGGCATGGTCACCTCGATGTCGGCGCGGCCTCCGGCGGTGACCATCACGGTGGTGTCGCGCACGGGGGCGGGCTCGTTCACGTCGGTGCCGTCCACCGCGACGAGCCGGAACGGCGCGCCGCCGACCCAGGCCGGCGTCTCGCCGTTCTCCGTGTTGATCACGCGTACCCGGACCTTGTCGCCGGGACGCGCCGCCACGCGGACGTCGCCCTCCCGGCCGTTGACCGTACGGGCTCCGTCGTACAGGTGCAGCAGCGCCACGACGTCGACCGTCCCGGCGGGCGGCCGCCGCGCCGGGGTGACCACCAGCGCCCCGAGCAGCCCCCGGCGGACCTGCTCGTGCGACACCTGGTGGGAGTGGTACCAGAACGTGCCCGCCTGGCCCGCGACGAACCGGTAGGTGTGCGAGCGGCCCGTGGCGACCGCGTCCTGGGTCACGCCGGCCACCCCGTCCTCGGCGTTGGGGACGTCGACGCCGTGCCAGTGCAGCGTGATGCCGCCGGGCACCGACTCGTTGACCAGCCGGACCTCCACCAGTTGCCCGGCCGTGGCGTGGATGGCGGGGCCGGGGGACGTGCCGTTCAACGTGTATCCGTCCACGGAACGGCCGGTGGGCAGCCGGAACCGCTGCGCGCGTGCGACCAGGGTGACCGCGACGTCGGCCGCGCGGTTCCGGTCGGCGGTCAGCGACGTGACGTCGCGCGCCGTCGCGGTGTGGCCGGTGTGGCCGCTGTGGCCCTGCGCGGCGGTAGCGAGGTGGGCTCCGTGGCCGTGTCCCGAGCCGGCCGCGTGGCTCGACGGGCCCGGCGAGGGGCCGCCGCCGTAGTCCGCGTACCCCATGTCCATGACCGAGTACGCCGCCGGCATCAGGCTGTCCTGCCAGAGCCATGCCAGGGGACCCAGGACGGCGATGGTCGCGGCGCCCGCGACGGCGAGCCGGAGGCGGGCGCCACGACGGTGCATGTCCTTCATGCGGGGTGCGTCAGCCCGCGGCGCCGAGCCGCGGCTCCGCCGGGACGGGCACGGCCGCGCTCCGGTCGCGGCGAGCCGCGTACAGGGCCGAGCTGAACAGCAGCAGCGCGTTGAGGCCGTGCAGGGCGCCCAGCGCGGGGATGTCGTGGCCGACCAGGCCGAGCGTCACCTGGACCGCGACGAGCAGCAGCACCAGCCCGGCCGCCTTGACCGCCCCGGGCACCCGCGCGAAGAACGAGGAGATCAGCAGCAGCAGCGCGATCACCGGGATGACCATCATCCCGTTGATGCCGTGCGCCATGAAGCCGACGACCTCGGGGAACGGGGACGCCTCGCTCTCCAGGACCGTCTTGTCGAGCACGCCGCCCTGCCCGACCCACTTGCCGAGGCCGGCGTCGCCGAAGACCATCACCGCCGCCTGCACGGCGACCTCGACCGCGACGAGGTAGGCCAGAACCTTGTAGACGACTCTCATGCCGGACTCCCCACCCTGGGGTTTGCGTTGCGGGTCATGCGATCCCCTCCTGCCTCGGTCAGCGTCCGTCCGCGCGCACGCTGGTGCCTTCACTGGCGAAGGTAGGCAAATCGACTTGGCGAACTCTTGTGAATGAGTTGCAACGCTCCGCGACGAGGGCGGGGCTGAGCTGCTCGTACGGGCCTATGGAGCAGGTTCGGCCCGGCTCCGCTGCCACTGCTCGATGACCTGCCGGAACGCCTTGTTCACGAGAAGGAGGAGGTCGGCGGAGGACCCGAAGCGGGCGCCGGCGGGAGTCGCGACCCCGAGAATCTCGGCTCCGCGCTGCGACGCGGCCGCCAGGGCCTCGTTCATCTGCAGGGCCGCGACGATGGACCGCAGCCAGATCTCGTCGTCGGCGACATAGCGCTCGCGCCGCGCGCCGGGAACCCGTTCGCGCCGGAGCATGCCCTGCTGTTCGAGGAAGGCGACGGCGTGCGAGATCGACGCCGGGCTGACCTGCAGCCGCTGGACCAGGTCGGCGGCGGTGAGAGCGCCGGAGTCGGTGATGTACAGGCAGGCCAGCACCCTGGCCTCCATCCGGGGCAGCCCCTGCTGCACGAGCAGCGCGGTGAAGGACTCCGTGAAGTCCCGCACCGCCTGGGGGTCGCGCCCGTGTCCGTCGTCGGGGACCGGCGGCGCCGGGGGCTGCGCCTGCTTCTGCCTGCGGGCACGGTGCCGGGTGGCCTCCTGCGCCTGGTCCGCCCCGTAGCCGTCGGGGCCGCCGTTGCGGGTGACCTCCCGCATGATGGTCGAGGCGGGCCGTCCCAGACGCCGGCCGATCTCCGCGTACCCGAGCCCCTCTGCCAGCCCGGCGGCGATGTGCTGACGGTCCTCGGTGGTGAGTCTGCCTCCGGGCATCGGTGCTCGTCTCCTGTCTGCCGACCTGCCGGCCCGCAGCACAGTATGCATTCACGCCGAGCTCATTGCAATGCGCAGTCCGATCGTCCCGTTGCATTCAGCGCCATAGCCATTGCAAAGAAGGCCATTAAAGCCTGCTCACACAGCAAGAACTTTGAGCCCTTACTCGTTGACGAATCTATAAACGCAATGTACTGTCGCAGTCGTTCAGAGATCGACGAACATTGAGACATGGAGCTTCATGATGGGACAGAGCAACGGCGGCTTCTCCGCGGCGGGGCTGCGCAGGCTGCGCGACGTGCTGGCGCGGCATGTCGACTCCGGGAAGATCCCCGGACTGGTCGCCCTGGTCAGCCGGGGTGAGGAGGCGCACGTCGAGGCGATCGGCACGATGCGTCACGACGGCGGCGCGCCGATGCGCCGGGACACGATCTTCCGGATGGCCTCGACGTCCAAGCCGGTGACGATGGCGGCGGCGATGGTGCTGCTGGACGAGTGCCGGCTGCGGCTGGACGACCCGGTGGACGCGTGGCTGCCGGAGCTGGCCGACCGGCGGGTGCTCAAGCGCATCGACGGCCCGCTGGACGACACCGTGCCGGCGCGGCGGCCGATCACCGTGCGCGACGTGCTGACCTCCACCTTCGGGCTGGGCATGGACATGACGGCGCTGGGCACCCCGATCATGGGCGAAGTCTTCGCGCGGGGCCTGACGCCCAACCTGCCGGTGCCGATGCCCGAGCCGGACGAGTGGATGCGCCGCCTCGGCGAGCTGCCGCTGATGTGCCAGCCCGGAGAGCGCTGGCAGTACCACATCAGCAACGACCTGGTCGGGGTGCTGGTGGCCAGGGTGACGGGTCAGTCGTTCGAGGAGTTCCTGCGCGAACGCGTCTTCGGCCCCCTGGGCATGAAGGACACCGCCTTCCACGTGCCCGACGACCAGATCGACCGGCTGCCGCCCCTGTACGCGCCCGACCCGCAGAGCGGGGAGTTCCTCGTGTGGGACGAGTCGAAGGGGGGACGCTGGAACGAGCCCCCGGTGTTCCAGGGCGGCGGTGGCGGGCTGGTCTCCACGGCCGACGACTACCACGCCTACTTCCGGATGCTGCTCAACGGCGGCACGCACCGCGGCGAGCGGATCCTGTCGCGGCCGGCCGTCGAGCTGATGACCACCAACCGCCTGACCCCCGAGCAGAACGCGGCCCGCGACGCCCTGGCCCGCGACAGCGTGCACATCTCGCACGGCCAGGGCCAGCACGGCGGCTGGGGCTTCGGCATGGCGGTGCGCACCTACCGCGGCGACTACGCCTCGGTCGGCCAGTTCGGCTGGGACGGCGGCAGCGGCTCGGCCACCTACGCCGACCCGGACAAGCAGCTCACCGGAATCCTGCTCACCCAGGTCGGGGCGTCCACGCCTGACTCGATGCGTCTCATCCACGACTTCTGGACCACGCTCTACCAGGCGATCGAGGACTGACGACCCATGGCGCCCACCCATCCGTCCCTGCGGCTGAACTTCGCCAACCGACTCAAGGAGCCCACGACCATGTCCGTCACCCTCACCGACCACGACAAGCTCACGCTGCGGACCGCCGCGTACGGCGCCGTCTCGCTGCTGGCCGCCGCCGACGCCGCCGGCTCGCCCCACAAGGTCGCCACCGAGGGCTCCATCGCCCTGGCGTCGGCGACCGGCCTGGTCGGCCACGTGCTCGCCGAGAAGTCGACGGGCGTGAAGCTGAACGGCAAGTCCGTCGCCGAGATCGCCGACCAGGTGCTGCCGGCCCTGACGGCCTCCATGAGCCTGCTCAGGCGGCAGGACCAGGCGGAGGCCGACAACTTCCGTGGCACCGTCCTCGTCGCCCTCGCGGCAGCCACCCGGCCCCATGAGGGCGAGCCCACCCCCACCATGGCCGAGATGGTCCGCAAGATCACCGAGGCGCTCGACGCCGCCTGACGAGATGCCACGGAGACCGGATGGACCCGCACTCCTCCGTCAGGCATGCTGGTTTCTCCGGACAATGCATGAGAAACGCCGGCTGTCGAACGAGATCGCAGGCCAGGAACGACGGAACGCCTAGCGGCGGAGCGCGCCGCCGAGCCTCGCGAAGGAGTGAAAGGGGTCGTGGGTGCGCCTGCCGAGCCTTCTCGCGGACTGGTTCTGGCGAGTGGACGCGTTCCTGGGAGGCGGTGTTGAGCCGGATCGCGCTCGGCGATTCGCCGCGGCCCATCCAGTGCGCCTCGGGCTGATCTCAGGTCTCGCTTTCGGGGGCTTCTTCGTGTTGATCTCCGCCCCGTCTGGGACGGAATCCGCCTTCACCTGGCCTTCCTTGCTTGGTTGCCTCGGTGGGGCGGCCGTCATGGGGATGCTGTTCGCGGGAGCGGGTTACTTCGGGCGCCGGCAGCAACGGCACTACGGGTACTACCCGCACGAGGTTCCGGACGAGCCTGGCGCTTCCATGTGACGCCTCGCGCGTTTCGCGCTGCCCTCGAAGTGGCCGCCCGCCCCCGGCATCCGCAGGAACGTGCTCTTCTCGGCCCACTGGGCGGCTTGCGTGGTTGGGAAGGCGTCCGAGCGGAGCGAGGCCCTCCAGGGGTCGGGCCTGTGGCCCGACTGGGAGCAACGTCTGAGCCCATTGGCGCGAAGCGCCCCCGGGCGAAGCCCTTTGGCCCCGTGCCCTCAGCCGCTATGAGCCCTCAGCCGATGGCCGCTCCCAGGCGGCGCGCACCGTCGACGAGTTCGCTCGGGTCGGCCGCGGCGGCGAAGCTCAGCCGGACGAAGGCCCCCGGCGCCTCCGCGGCGAAGAAGTCCTGGCCCGGGTCGATGGCCACGCCGTGCCGCCTGGCCGTCTCGGCGGCGTCGTGGGCGCGGCCGGTCTGGGCCCACAGGTGCAAACCGCCCACGGGGACGCGGGCCACCTGCCATTGCGGCGCGTGTTCGGCGAGCGCCGCGGCGAGGGCGGCGCAGCGTTCCCGCAGCGCCGCCCCCAGCGTCCGCAGATGACGGTCCCAGGCGGGCGAGCTGACCAGTTCGAGCGCGGCCTCCTGGAGGGGGCGGGCGACGAAGAAGTCGTCGA
This sequence comes from Nonomuraea roseoviolacea subsp. carminata, assembly GCF_024172185.1. Classification (GTDB taxonomy): domain Bacteria; phylum Actinomycetota; class Actinomycetes; order Streptosporangiales; family Streptosporangiaceae; genus Nonomuraea; species Nonomuraea roseoviolacea. Next base: position 3,459,061 of record NZ_JAMZEC010000001.1, on the reverse strand, counting down.
CCAGCCGCGTCGCGCGCAGCCTGGACATGACGGGGCCGCGGGCCACCAGCGCGCCGACGCGCAGGCTGGGCGAGGCAGCCTTCGTGAGCGAGGTCACGTACACCACCGTGCCGTCCTGGTCGTCGGTGACCAGCGGCGGGGGAGGCGGCCCGCCGTGGCCGAGCAGGCGGGCGAAGTCGTCCTCCAGGACGAAGGCGCCGCTGGCGCGGGCCACGTCGACCACCTGGCGGCGCCGATCGGGCGGCAGCACCGCGCCGGTGGGGTTGTGGAAGGTCGGCTGGCAGTACAGCAGCCGGGCGCCGGTCATGGCGAAGGTCTCGGCCAGCAGGTCCGGGCGCAGGCCGTCGGCGTCCATGGGCACGGGCACCGGGCGCAGGCCGGCGGCGCGGGCGGCCGACAGGGCTCCGGGGTAGGTGGGCGACTCGACCAGCACCTGGTTGCCGGGCGCGGCCATGGCGCGGAACGCCATCGACAGCGCGCCCTGGCCCCCGCCGGTGATCAGGACGTCGTCGGGGTCCACGCCGGCGGTACGGGCGAAGACCGCGCGCAGCGGCGCCAGCCCTTCGACGGGCGCGCGGTCCCAGGCGTCGGGACGGCGCGCGGCCCGGGCCATCGCCGCGGCCAGAGCCCGTACCGGATGGAGCGAGCGATGCGGATACCCCCCGGACATCGTGACGGAGCCGGGCGGGGGCGGCCCGAGCACATGGCGCACCAGCGCGGTGTCGATGCTGCGGTCACCCAGCGCCACCGCCTGCCACGAGGTGTCGGCGGCCGCGGCGCCGGGCCGGCCGCGGCGGTGGGCGACGAACGTACCGCTCCCGGGACGGGTCACGACGGCGCCTTCGGCCGACAGGAGCGCGAAGGCGCGGGTCACCGTCACCGGGCTCACGCCGTGGCGGCGCACCAGCTCGCGGGCGCTCGGCAGCCGGGCGCCCGGCGGGAGGCCGGAGATCTCCGTCCGGAGCCTGGCTGCGAGCTGCTCGATAGTGTTACTCTCGTGCATGAGAGAACAGAGTAACGTTATTGACTTCAGTACGGAAACGCTCCAGGCCCTCCGGGCCGACGCGCCCGCCTGCGAGTCGCTCATCCACTTCAACAACGCCGGTTGCGGCCTGCTGCCCAAGCCGGCCCTCCAGGCGATGATCGACCACCTGGAGCTGGAGGCGGCGATCGGCGGCTACGAGGCCTCCGCCGCCCGCGGCGCCCAGGTGCGCGACTTCTACGACTCGATCGCCGACCTCATCGGCTGCCGTCCCGAGAACGTCGCGTTCGCGGGCAGCGCCACCCACGGCTACAGCAAGGCGCTGTCGGCCATCCCCTTCGAGCCCGGCGACGTCATCCTGACCACCCGCAACGACTTCATCTCCAACCAGATCGCCTTCCTGGCGCTGCGCAACCGGTTCGGCGTGGAGATCGTCCACGCGCCCGACCTTCCCGACGGGAACGGCGTGGACGTGGCCGCCATGGCGGCTCTGATGCGCTCCAGGCGGCCGAGGCTTGTGGCCGCCACGCACGTGCCCACCAACTCCGGCCTGGTCCAGCCGGTCGCCGAGATCGGCCGCCACTGCCGGGAGCTCGACCTGCTCTACCTCGTGGACGCCTGCCAGTCGGCCGGGCAGTACCCGCTCGACGTCGAGGACATCGGCTGCGACCTGCTCACGGCCACCTGCCGCAAGTTCCTGCGCGGGCCGCGCGGGTCCGGCTTCCTGTACGTCTCCGACCGGGTGCTCTCCCAGGGGTACGAGCCGCTGTTCATCGACATGTACGGCGCGCGCTGGGTCGCCGGCGACCGCTACGAGCCGGTCACGACCGCCGCCCGGTTCGAGGAGTGGGAGTTCCCGTACTCCACCCTGCTGGGCTGCGCCGCGGCCACCCGCTACGCCCTGAACGTAGGGGTGGAGCGCATCTCCCGGCGCACCCCCGCGCTGGCCGCGCGCCTGCGCGACCACCTGGCCGCGATCGCGGGGGTACGGGTCCTGGACCGGGGGCCGGAACTGGCCGGGCTGGTCACCTTCGCGGTCGAGGGCTGGCGCCCGGAGCCGTTCAAGGCGGCCCTGGACGCCCGGAAGGTCAACTCCGCGCTGAGCTTCCGCGAGTTCGCCCAGTACGACTTCGCCGACAAGGACGTCGAATGGGCGCTGCGCCTGTCGCCGCACTACTACAACACCGAGGAGGAGGTGGACACGGTGGCGGCGATGGTCGCCGAGCTGGCCCAGCACGGGTCCCGATGACCGCGCCTCGGCTCCCCACGGCGACCACCCCGGAAGTCACGCGTCACGGCGGACGCAGGTGCTCGAACGCGACGTCGTGCCGCTCGGTCAACCGCCGGGCGATCAACGAGCGGTGGCACGCCTCCGGGTCGCGCTCGACGCAGAGCAGCGCCGCGGTCCCGCCGCTCGGCAGCGCCGCCACGATCGGCGTGAGGTCGGCGCGGTCGAGGATCTCGGCGGTGTAGCGCCGGGCGTACTCGGCGGCGAGCTCGCGGCGCGAGCGCTTGCCGACTCCTTGGCGGTCGTCCTCGGCGTACTGGAGCCGGCGTAACTCGGTGGTCGGGGCGAGCTCGCGGTGGTGCTCGTAGGCGATCCCGGCCTGGGCCAGGGCCGCCTGCAGCCGGACCGAGTTCGCCCAGGCGTACTCGGGGCCGCGGACACCGCGGCGCTGGCGTACGTCGAGCAGCAGGCGGACGTCCGCGTGCCGCAGTCGTCGCAGGAAGGACTCGCCGTCGAAGCCGTAGACGCCGATCGTCACCATTCTGCGCACCGGAACTCACCCACCTGCCTCCCACTCGTGCCGCCCCCGGCGGCCCCGCCGGGGGCGGCGAGGTCGCGTCACGCGACGGCGGTCCCCTCAAGCTCGACCATCAGGTCGGGGATCGCCAGCCGGGTCACGCCGAGCATCGTGGTGGACGGCGCCACCCCGGCGGCGCCCAACCGCCCCGCCAGCACGCCGTAGTGCTCGAAGAGCCGATCGACGTCGGTGGTGTAGACGTTGAGCCGGACCAGGTTCGCGAGCGACATGCCCGCCTCGCCGAGCACGGCCTCCAGGTTGTCGAGGCTCAACGCCAGCTGCGCCCCCATGTCGTCGGCGTGCTGCGGCTTGCCGTCGGCGCTCATCGCGGTCTGCCCGGAGCAGTACAGGGTCCGGGTGTGCCCGGAGACGACCTCACCCTGGTTGTACCCCATCTCCACCGACCACGCCCACGGGTTGACCGCCGTTCGCTCCATCGCCACATCAGCTCCATTCATTCGTTTCCCGATGGCGCTGATGAGCCTCCCAACAAATCACGACATCCTCTGTCGCGTATTTCGATAAAGTTCGCGCATGCGCGCCGACCGGCTGGTCTCGCTGGTGCTGCTGCTGCGCCAGCACGGCCGGATGTCCGCGGCGGCGCTGGCCCGCGAGCTGGAGGTGTCCACCCGCACCGTGCTGCGGGACATCGAGGCGCTGTCCGCCGCGGGCGTCCCCGTCTACGCCGAACGCGGCCGGCACGGCGGCTTCGCGTTGCTGCCCGGTTTCCGGACCGAGCTGACCGGACTGAACCCCGACGAGGCCCTTGCCCTGCTGGTCGCCGGATCGCGACGCGGCGCGCAGGCGTTCGGCCTCGGCTCGGCGCTCGCCTCGGCGATGCTCAAGGTGGTCGACGCGCTGCCCGAGAGCTACCGGGCCACCGCCGCCGGCGCGGCCGAGCGGCTGCTCATCGACCCGGAGACCGACCTGCTCTCACGCCGGCTGGCCGCCGAGGAGGTGCCCGACGCCATAGCGGCCGAGATCCTGCGCGCGGTGTTCGCCGGGCACAAGCTCCAGATCCACTACGCCGCTGCGGACCAGGCCCCGAAGTGGCGCACGGTCGACCCGATCGGCCTGGTCACCGTACGCGACCGGGGCTACCTGCTGGCCACCAGGTCCGGCGCCGACCGCACCTACCGGCTGTCCCGGGTCCTGGCCGCCAAGGAACTCCCCGAACCCGCGCAGCGACCGGACCGGGTCGACCTGGACCGGGCCTGGCAGGAACGCAGCACCCGGTTCCGGACCGGCGGCGACCAGGTCACCGTGCTGGTAAGGGTGAACCCGGCGCGGCGGGAGGACCTCGTGGGCACCGCGCTGGCCGTCCTCGCCGAGGACGCCGACCCGGACGGCTGGCTGCGGCTGGAGGTGACCTTCCAGGACCCGAGGCACGCGGAGTGGGCGTTGTGGCAGCTCAGCACGTACGCGGAAGCCCTGGCTCCGCAGTGGTTGCGCGACTCCCTGCGCGCCCGCGCCGTCGCGATCGCCACCCGCTACGGGATGTCATCCGGGGAGTAGTCGCCTGCGGACTTCCCGGATTTCCGTCGCGAGGGCTGTGATGTCCACGGGTCCGGTGGTGTGACCTCGTGTGCCGCCTTCGCTCCCGCACGACGGAGCCCGTCGACGACCACGGGTCGCAGGCCGACCGGCCAGAAGCTCTCAAGTACGGCACCCTGGCGGCTGTCACCGAGGAGCCCCCAGAGGGTCTCGCCCGCCGCGGAGCCGAGCCGCCGGCTCCACTCGCGGCTGGTGAGCCCCGCGGGCGGGGTCACGCCGAGCTGGTCTGCCAACGTCTCCTTGATGAGGTCCTCGCTGAACAGGGGGAGGCCGAGTTCGTGCGCGAGTGGCCTGGCCAGGGTGCTCTTCCCTGCTCCGGGCAGGCCGTTCACGAGGACCACCACCATGGGGCGACGGTAGATCACGGCGCTCCCCGTCTTCACAGGCGGGTGTCGCGCGGGGCGGTTCTCGCGATCACGGGGTGAGGACGATGCGACCGAACACGGTTCCGTCGTCCATCCGACGATGCGCCACGGCGGCCTGATCGAGCCCCAATACCTCATGCACGACGGCGTGCAGGCGCCCGCTCACGGCGGCGTCGAACTGCTCGGCGCGGACGGCGTCGCGCACGACGACGGGGACGGTGTCGAGGCTGAAAGTCGCGAACGAACGTGACTTCTGGAAGGACCGCATGAGCTGCATCCCGAAGTCCGCCGGCGGCATGCCGGCGACGACACCGACGGCGATCATGCGGCCGTTGGGGGCGAGCCGCTCGATGAACGCCGGGATGTCGGTTCCGCCGACGATGTCGATGATCACGTCGAACGCGCCGGGTGGGTCGTGGTCGCCGCGCCCTGCTCGGTCGAGCACGAGCGTCGCGCCCAGGTCTCGGAGCCGTTCCCCGCGCTCCGGAGAGGACGTGGTGACCGCGACGACGCTCGCGCCACCGCGGGCGGCGAGTTCCACGGTCGCGATGCCGATGCTGCCCGCCGCACCGCGTACGAGCACCGACTCGCCGGCGGTGAAATGCGCGTGAGCGAGCGCGAAGTGCGCGACGGTGGCCGCACTGCCGAGCGTCACGGCGTCGATCGACGAGAGCCCGTCAGGAAGGACGGTGACGTCATCGATGTGAGCTGTGGCCAGTTCGGCGTAGCCCCCGCCCGTCCCCGTGAACGCCCACACGCGCCGCCCGAGCCATGACGGATCGACGCCGTCCCCGACCGCGGTGACCACGCCGGCGACCTCGCTGCCAGGAACGAGTCCCTCGGCGAACCCATAGGCGCCGAGGGTCCCGCGACGGATCACGGCATCGACCCCGCCGACCCCTATCGCCTCAGCCCTGACCACGACCTGGTCGGCGGCCGGCGCAGGATCCGCGATCTCACGCACCGCCAGCCCGGACGGATCTCCGAACCGCTCGATCACCACCGCGCGCATCGACGCCTCCTTCTCATCACCCTGTGGCCAGGTACGATCCGCACGGTAGTGGACGCATGCGTCCACTTACGGGAAGTGAGAACGATGACGGAAGAAGTGACTCACAACCTTCGCGCAGACGCGCAGGAGAACCGCGACAAGATCCTGGACGCGGCCCGCGCCCTGTTCTCCGAGCGCGGTCTTGAGGTGACGATGCGAGAGGTGGCGCGCCGCGCCGGAGTGGGTCCGGCGACCCTCTACCGACGGTTTCCGACGAAGCAGGCGCTCATCGACAACGTGTTCGCGGACGAACTGCGCGCATGCCGCCAGATCGTCACGGACGGTTGCGCCGACCCGGACCCCTGGCGCGGCTTCTCGTCCGTCGTCGAAGGGCTGAGCGTGCTCAACGTGCGGAACAGAGGCTTCGTCGATGCGTTCATGTCGGCCAACCCCGAGGCACCTGTGTTCGCGCACCACCGAGCAGAGCTTCTGCGCCGGCTCGGAGCGCTGGCCTCCCGGGCGAAGCGAGCGGGGCAGCTACGGCACGACTTCGCCATCGACGATCTGGTCCTCATCCTGCTGGCCGGCCGCGGACTGTCGTCGACCCGCCCCACCACACGGACGGTCGCGGCCCGCCGCTTCGCCGCTCTCGCGCTGGATGCCTTTCGCGAGAACGCGACAAACGGCACCCTGCCCCGGAAACCTTCCCTGGCTGAGGAGGCGGTGTGCAGATCGGGTGGTGTCAGAGCAACTGCATGGGTTGTCTCAAGGGGTCCCACGCCATGGTGACGAGTCCGCCATAACGCTGGGCCAGCCTGCGGCGTAGTTCTTGGCTGATCCGGTACCGAAGGGGTTTCCCGTATGCCCGGCCACTCCTGAGATCGGCTGGGAAGCCAGCTCTGTTCCTCGGGGCGTGACGTGGGGGGGGCGACGAGCCGGTAGTTGCAGCGTAGACAGCGAACAGCGCCAAGATCGCCTTCAGCCGCATGGCGGACGAGTGCAAGGCACCTTCGGTGAGGCGGGGCCGAAGCGCACAGACTCCTGACGTCCTGTTCGCAAAGACGCACGCCGATATCGGCGCCGGCTCTGGAGGGCGGTGACCGGAACCGATCTACGGCCCGCAGGCCCGCTGAAAGAATTGTCCCCATGCTGATCACTGGATTCGAGAGCCACCCCCTCACCGAGAGCTCCCATCTCCTGAGCGATCCAGTGTTCTGGGCCCTCCATTCCTGCCAGATCGGAGCAGACGGGCTCGATGACCTCGAGGAAGCATTCGGGGTGGACATCGTGTACGCCGAAGAACTCCACGGCCGGGTGTTCGACCACGACCATTGGCCCGTCTTCACCGTTCCGCTGCGCAGTACAAGCAATATCCACATCGTCTACCGGAACCTGGACGGCGACATGGGCCTGGACTATGTCCTGACCCACCCCGGCTGGCCCCACGATCTCCACCTCGCCACGGTCGACGGAAATTTCATCGGCCCCGGTCTGTCCTGGCCCGAGCTCATCACCATCGCCAATCGGCCACCCACCTCTGGTCGCGAGACGCTGCTGGACCCTGCCAGCCGACTCCTCATCCTCCTGCCCGCCCTCGGTGACGCCGACCTGCCCGACACCGCTGTCCCGACCGTCGCTGCGGCGCTCTCCGAATTGACCACCAGCCCGCAGCCCGCCCGTATCGCGGAGACTCTCCTGCGCCCCAACAACCATGCCTACTGGGAGCCCGCCACCTGGCAGCAACTGAGCAACGGAGCGATGGTCTGCGATGAGCCCCACAGCCGCCGCTGCCCCGGAGCCTCGGGGGCATTCACCCTGGAGCAGGCCATCACCGTCACCCGCGCCCTCGCCGGCACCGATAACGCGGAACCAGGCATGGCAAGGTGAGCAGTGTGGACAGCCCGCCGGACGATCAGGACATCGCGGACATCTTGAGGAAGGTCCGGACCGGCGACATCGTCTCGGGGACGATCACGCAGGTGGGACGCCCTCACGGGGCCGAGGTGCGGCTCGATGGGCGGCTCGGGCAGGCATCGGCGGACATCGGGCCTTTGGACGTCTCCTGGAGTCGCCGGTCGGATGAGGTCATCCAGGTCGGCCGACGCGTCACCGCCGAAGTGATCGACGTCGATGAGGAGCGGGAGAGAATAGGCCTCTCCCTGGCCGCGACCGAGAACCCCGAACTCTGGGCATTCCTGAAAGGACTCCGCCCTGGCGAAGTGCTCAGCGGCGAAGTGGCGGACGTGCAGCGGTTCGGTGTGTTCGTGGCCCTGGATGACGGGCCGCCGCATCCCGTCCATCCAGGAGTGGGTTTCATCACGATCCCTGAGCTGTCCTGGCGACATTTCGATGAGGCCTCTGAGATCGTCGAGGTAGGGCAGAGGGTCACCTGCTCCATCCTCTGCTTCGATACTCACCAGGGCGAAGCCAGGCTCTCCCTTCGCGCACTTCAGCCGGATCCTTTCCAGGAGTTCGCCGACGCGGCTCGCGAGGGACAGGAGTTCCACGGAACCGTGACCAAGCTCGTACCGTTCGGAGCCTTCGTCAGAGTCGTAGAAGGCATCGAGGGCCTGGTGCCCTTGGACAAGCTCCTCTCCGCGCCCGTCGAGGCTCCCGGCCAGGTCGTTCAGGTCGGCGACCATGTCAAGGTGGCCGTCATCAGTGTGGATCGCGCCGCCCGCCGCTTGCTCCTCGCCCTCAAGAAAGGTTGAGTGGCTGGCGTTGACCACTTTCGGCAGCGCGTCGTTGCGGCGTCGTTGAGAGGGAGCCGGTCAGGGGGCAACTGGTTGGCGCGGTGGATGGGCGTCTCTTTTGCCATGGTCGGTTGCAGACGGGCTCCGGCCGGTTCTGGGCTGTCACCCGGGGGAGTTCTCCTGTCTTTGTTCTCGGGTGCGCTGGGCGGCTCGCCGTCTTCGGAAGGCGTCCGAGCGGAGCGAGGCTCTCTAGAACTGCACCTAGCACCAGGTTGGGATGCGAGACATTTGGCAGGCTTCCCTGTGATCATCAGGCACAGCGGGCACAGCTGCTAGGCGTGTCACAAACAGCACCAGCAGTAGAGCAACTGACCGTTCTCTCTCGCTCGACGTGCCAGACCGACAAGATCCTTGGTGAGCGACAACATGTACCCGTCGTCATCGTCGGTGAAGTGAGAGAACTCCTCGATGGCTGCCCACTGTTCCGCAAGCATCGGTAGGCGGGCGTCGTCCACACCGGCGAGCATGTCACGAGTCTGCGCCGACAGTTCCATGATGCCGGGCCCTTCCCGGTACGGGGAGTCCTCGGGGAGGGCATCCCACTCCTCATCGCTTCGTGGCGCACCCTCCGGAGGTGGATACAGCTCCACAATCCCGACAAGCCCAACCGCATAGTCGACTTGGCCGGCGAACGCGACGAGCTGCCCCAGGACCACTACGGGGTCGATCCCTTTGGTCACCACCACATCGAACTCCGGAACTCCAAGCGAGGCATCCGCGACATCGCGGGAATGCTCAGGCTGGACGATGGCTGCGGCACGGTCCGCGGCGCGGTAGTACTCATAGAAGACACCCACGTAAACGCTCCTGTCCGGGATCCATGGCGACATGGCCGCCTTTTGGCAGGTGGACACGCTAGGGCATGCGACTGACATCACGAGTTGGGATGACTCGCTTGAGGCGAATGCACCTTCCTTAGCCGGTGGCGGCCGTCGGCTGCCCCCTCTTGGCGGTGAACCGTCGGGTCGCCCTGCGCAAGTTCGAACCTTGCACCTGCTGCACCAGCAGGGCGAGGACCTCCGCCAGTAGAAACGTGGCGAAGGGCCATGACGGGCCGGCGTGGCTCATGACACTGAACTGACCCGCTGGGTGGTGGTGCATGGAGAACGGCTGAACTACGACAACCGGCGCGTCGAGTGGGTTCCCGGGACGAGATCCCCGACATGAGCGCCGCAGTGACATCTGGACCCCGGGCATGCGGACAGGCTCAGCAGCGGATCAACGAAAGTATGGTCGACCACTTCCGACGACTCATCGACGCGACGCCGTTGACGGCGGGAGCCCATCAGGGTGTCCACCTGCTTGGCGTGGTGGTTCTTCCCATGGTCAGTCTCTGCGGAGGGACTGACCGGGCCGGTGCCCGTCGTGCGGGGTAGTTCTCCTGCTCCGTCGCCGGGCCCACTGGGCGGCTTGCGTGGTTGGGAAGGCGTCCGAGCGGAGCGAGGCCCTCCAGGGGTCGGGCCTTTGGCCCGACTGGAGGCGACGTCTGAGCTCATCGGCGCGAAGCGCCTCAGGGCGAAGCCCTTTGCGTCGAACCACCTCGACGCGACGCTCGCAGCCTCCGGACATCAAAAAGGCCCTTCCCCCCACTACGGGGAAGGGCCTTTCGACCTGCGGAGGATCGGGGATTTGAACCCCGGATGGTGTTGCCACCAAACCGCATTAGCAGTGCGGCGCCATAGACCTGACTAGGCGAATCCTCCTGGAAGCCAAGCGGCTCAGGACAGCGTACCGGCCTTCTGGCGAGGCGGCAAAGCGGTTGGCCCGCGAGCCTTCTCATCGGCCGCCCAACATGCCCCCGAGTCGTTATCCACAACCTGTGGACAGTGGCCTGTGGATGGAGCCCGCCCGGGTCGTCAGGGCGGGCCTACCATGCGAAATGCCTCAGGCGGCCGGGTTGGCCTCGCCCTCGATCTCGATCTTGACCTTCTTGCCGACCAGCACGCCGCCGGTCTCCAGGGCCTGGTTCCAGGTCAGGCCGAAGGCCTCGCGGTCGATCTCCGTGGTTATGGAGAAGCCCCACACCGCCTGGCCCCACGGGTTGGTGCCGGCGCCGCCGTACTCGACCTTGAGCTCGACCGGCTGCGTGACGTCGCGGATCGTGAGGTCGCCGACGACCGTGAACTCGTCGTCCGACTGGTGCACGACGCGGGTGCTGCGGAAGGTGATCTGCGGGAACTTCTCGGTGGCGAGGAAGTCGTCGCTGCGCAGGTGGCCGTCGCGGTCGGCGACGCCGGTGTTGATGCTGGCGGTCTGGATGGTGAGCTCGGCGGCCGACTCCAGGGGGTTCTCGGCGATCGTGACCGAGCCGCTGAACTCGCCGAACGTGCCGCGCACCTTGCTGACCATCATGTGCTTGGTCACGAAGCCGATGGTGGTGTGGGCGGCGTCGAGGTTGTAGGTGCCCGGGGCGGGGATGGTCAGGTTCTCCCAGGTACGGGTGCTCATGGGGTCCTCCAGTGGAGCTTGTCTTGCGGATATTTGCGCCAACAAATGTCTACAGGAGGAATATTCCTCGCGTCAACTAACGTCGGCTAGAGTGTGAACGTGAACCCTCTCGACGACCCCCGACTCACCGCCATGGGACTGCTGGCCGAGGTGCACGCAGGCCTGATCGCCCGCATGCAGCCCGCGCTGAGCGCTTCCGGGTTGTCGGACATCGACTTCGAGACGGTGCTGCGCCTGGGCCGTTCGCCCTGTCAGCGGCTGCGCATGACCGACCTCGCCGCCCAGACCGGCCTGTCGACGAGCGGCGTCACCAGGGTCGTCGACCGGTTGGAACGTGACGGCCTGGTCGAACGGGTCGCCTGCTCCTCCGACCGGCGCGCCTCCTACGCGGCCCTGACTGACGCGGGGCGGGCAAGGCTTGAGGCGGTGCTGCCGGTGCACCTGCGCGACATCGAGAGCTGTTTCACCGGCCTGCTCTCCGACGACGAGCTGACGGCGTTCCTCGCCACCCTGCGCAAGATCCGCGACGTCGTACGGCCCTGCGCGACAGCCGGCACGGCTATGGCGAGGACGACGGGGGAGGGGTCTCAGGGAAGTCAGTGACCCCGGTGACCTCGGCGACCTTCGCGACCTGAGGGTCCGCGACGCTGATGCCCAGTTCGTTCCTGAGCTTCGCCATGGCCCGCGACACCGTGCTCTTCACCGTGCCGACGCTGATCCCGAGCAGCCGAGCGACCTCCGGCTCGGTCAGATCCTCGTAGTACCGCAGCACGATCGCGGCCCGCATCCGTTCGGGCAGCCCGTCCAGCGCCCTCTCCAGCCGCTCGTGGACCTCCCCGTACGTCCCGTGGGAGTCGTGCGGCTCCACCGCCACCTCGGGCAGCTCGTCCGAGGGGTACTCCTCGACCTTGCGCCGCCGCCACTGCGAGATGTTGATGTTCACCATCGCCCGCCGGACGTAGCCGTCGAGCGAGCCGCGGTCCTCGATGCGTTCCCAGGCCAGGTACGTCCGGGTGAGCGCGTTCTGCAGCAGGTCCTCGGCGTCCAGCGGGTGCCCGGTGAGCTGGTGGGCAGTGCGCAGCAGGGAAGGTCCGCGGGCGCGCACGTACTCGCGGAACTCCTCTTCGCCCTCGATGATCGGCATCGTGGTCAGAATCGCAGCCGAACGCGCTGTTCGGGCTGAACCGGAATCCAGGATTCGGCCCGCCGACGACAAAGGTCCGTCAAGGTCGGTGGCGGTTTGTACGACGACGGGTGCCATCTCCTTCACCGTGAGTGCGTAAATTGCTCCCTTATGCGGTGTCACCCCCACGCGACCGGCCAAGACGTGTGAACCTAGAGGCGACGAGGAGGGATGGGGATGGGCTACCCGAGCGTTGACCGGCGCAGGCTGCTCGCCGCCGCCGCCCTGGGCCGCGAGGCCGGAGTGCCGGGACCCGCCCCCGGCGACGGCGATCCCGTCCGCGCCGTCACGGGCGAGCTGCGCGACGTCAGCCCCCACCTCGTCGTCGTCGAGACCCCCGACGGCCGGGAGGAGCGCCTGGTCATCACCCCCTCGGCCACCGCCTGGAACGGTGGCGACACCACCCCGGCCGACCTGCCCGCCGGCGCCAGGGTGATCATCCGGGCCCTGCACGAGGGCAAGGTCGTCGATCGGATCTGGGCCGGCATCACCCGCATCACCGGGACGATCCTGTCCGTGGAGGGACGCGCCGACCTGTCCGTCGAGCTGGCCTGCGGTCCGCACCGGGGCCGCCGCACCATCACCGTCCCCCGCCACGCCGCCGGCCGGCTCCAGGTGCGCCACCCGCGGCTGGAGCCCGGCTACCTGCTCGACGCGATCGGCGTACGGCGCGACGGCGGCTGCCTGGCGCTGCTGCCCGCCACCTCGCAGCCCCCGTACCCGGCCCGCGCGGTCCCCTCCGCACCGCCCGCGTACGCCGGCACCCAGCAGCGCGTCTCCGGCACCGTCACCTGGTCCGACGCGTTCGACGAGGGGGAGCGGGGCCTGGCGTACCCGATGATGGAGCGTTCCGACGCGGGCTGCCCCGAGGCCGAGGTGTCCTGCGCCGGCCTGCCGTACCTGGCGATGGGCTCGCTGGTGCAGGTGCACAACCAGTGCGCCGGGCGCTCGGCCAACGTGCCGATCGTCGCCTGCGGTTGCGTGGCCGGCCGGTTCTGCGATCGTTGCGTGGAGTGCGGGACGTCGCCGCGCGGGCGGGTCGCCGAGCTGTCACCCTCGACGTTCGTGGAGCTCGGCGGCGAACTGGTCAAGGGGTGTTTCAACGCTCAGATCGGATTGGGGTGACGCTCGTGCTGGCATCGCAGCAGCCGGCGCTGATCGTGCTGCTCGTCCTCGGGACGGTGGCCAAGGTGATCACGGTGCGCTCCGGAGGGGAGCCGGGCGCGCTGTCGCGGCTCGGGCCGGCCGTCCTCGTGCCGGGTCGCATGCAGGCCCCCGCGCTCGTCGTCTGCGCCCTGGGCGAGCTGGTGCTCGCCGCCGGGCTCCTGCTCACCACCCATCCGATCTTCCGCTGGGGCACGGTGACGTTCTTCACGCTGTCCACGTACGTACTGCTTGAGCTGCGCAGACGCCGGCCCGACGCGGGCTGCGGCTGCTTCGGCGAGGTCAGCGCCACCCCCGTGGGGCTGCGCTCGGTCGCGCGGACGGTGACGCTCACCGGCATGGCGGTGATGACGGTGTGGGCGGAGACGCCCGGGTGGCCGGTGTTCGTCCGGCCGTCCTGGTACACCTTCGCGGGTGTCGCCGTGCTCGTCGCGCTGTCGCCGGAGCTGGAGGAGATGGTGGACCGGGTGCGCTATCGCGCCCCCTGCGAGCGGCGCAGGGCTCCGGCCGAGAGCGTGACGCTGGCACGGCTCAGGAGCAGCGGTACGTGGCGCGCCCACCAGGGGGAGCTGGCCGCGGCCGAGCCGTACGACAGCTGGCGGGAGCTGTGCTGGCGCTTCTTCGCCTTCGACGGCCAGGGGAACCGGGACGTGGTCTTCGCGGTGTACCTCAGCGGGCGCCGGCCGGTGGTGCGGGCGGCCGTGGTCGACCGGCAGGACAGCGGCTCGATGCCGGAATATACCCCTGTATCGGCATGACGCTAGACAGCCGTAGATTACCCACGACGGCATGCACGATGTGGCTCTATTGGGCTGTCTAGCTTCCCCACTAGACAGCCCAATAGAGGATTAGGGGTGCCGCTCAGATCGGCTGGGCCCGCAGGAACCTCCCGAAATGCGGCACGGTGAACGCGATCAGCCCGCGCTCGGCGCTGTAGATCAGCCCCTTCTTGATGAGGCTGTCGCGCGCCGGCGACAGGCTGGACGGCTTGCGGCCGAGGGCGTCGGCGACCTCGGCGGTGGCGACCGGCTCGTCGCCGATCTGCGCCATGGCGTGCATGTAGTCGCGCTCGGCCGGGGTCGCCCGCTCGTACCGGCTGCCGAAGAAGCCGACCGCGAGCTCCTCCTCGGCCTCGGGGGCCGACACCCGCACGTCCTCCACCGTGATGGGGCTGCGCGGCGCGAGGTCCCAGGCCACCTTGCCGTACGCCTGGACGAAGTAGGGGTAGCCGTCGGCCGCCTCGTAGAGCGCGTCGAGGGCGTCCTGGGTGAACTCGACCTCCTCCTCGCGGGCCGGCAGGATCAGTGCCAGGTCGGCGGCCTCCCGGTCGAGCCGGTCGATGCGGGCGTAGCGGAACAGCCGCTCGGAGTAGCTCTTGCTGGCCGACAGCACGCTCGGCAGGTGGGGCAGCCCGGCGCCGACCACGATGAGCGGCCCGCCCGACTGCGACAGCTCGTGGCAGGCGGCGCACAGCGCCGAGACGTCGGCCGCCGGCACGTCCTGCATCTCGTCGATGAACAGCGCGATGCCGACGCCCAGGTCGGTGGCCACGCTCGCCGCGTCGACGAACAGCTCGGTCAGGTCGATCTCCAGGTCGCCGGAGTCGGCGCGGCCACGGCTGGCCGGCACCTCGATGCCCGGCGACCAGTGGGAGGTGCCCTTGGCCGCGGCCGGGTCGCGCATCGCGAACGCCTTCAGCACGCCGAGGAAGTCCTCGATGCGCTCCGGCGCGCGGTGCCGCGGGGCCAGCTCGCGGACCGCCATGTGCAGGGCGGCGGCGACGGGACGGCGGATCGACTGGTCGGGCCGGGCCTCGATCTTGCCCGTGCCCCACAGCCGCTGCATCGCCATGGACTTGAAGGTGTTGAGCAGGACGGTCTTGCCCACCCCGCGCAGCCCGGTGACGACCATGCTGCGCTCGGGCCGGCCACGGGCCACCCGCTCCAGCACGACCTCGAACTGCTGGAGCTCACGGTCACGGCCGGCGAGCTCGGGGGGACGCTGCCCGGCTCCGGGGGCGTAGGGATTGCGCACAGGGTCCACGCTCTCGGACTTTATTGCCGGATATAGCGGCCGTCGTAGATTTGCGCAGAAAGCCGTACGGCGTGTCCGAGCGCGGGCCGTCGCCGTCGCCGTCATCGGACACACCCCCTCTCACCTGGCCGAACCCATGTTCGATTCGACTCCCAGAACTGTAGCGCGGACTCGAACACCCATGCGACGATTTCGGGTAAAGATCTTCGCAACAGATCCGCCGCCCGGGGGGCGAGCCGGGCGTTCGGCCCGTACCGGCGGCTCGACTTGGCAGCCGTCCCGCCAGCGCAATAGCGTTCAGGCCCATGCGGACCTTCGCGAACGTACAGGAGCTCAAGTCGGCCGTCGGCGAGACGTTCGGCCCGACCGAGTGGCGCACGATCACCCAGGAGCAGGTCAACCTGTTCGCCGACGCCACCGACGACCACCAGTGGATCCACGTCGACGTGGAGCGCGCCAAGGAGGGACCGTTCGGCGGCACCATCGCCCACGGCTACCTCAGCCTGTCGCTGCTGCCGTCGTTCATGATGGAGCTGGTCAAGGTCGAGGGCATCGCCATGGGCGTCAACTACGGCCTGAACAAGGTCCGCTTCCCCCGGCCGGTGCCGGTGGGCGCGCGCGTCAGGGCCGCCGGCGAGCTGACCGACGTCAAGGGCACGCCCGCCGGCTACCTGTCCAACCTCAAGATGACGATCGAGGTCGAGGGCGAGCGGCGTCCCGCCTGCATCGCCGAGACGCTCAGCCTGTACGTCCCCGCCGAGTAGCCCCCGCCCTCACCTGAGGACAGCACGATCATCTGAGGGACAGCACGATCGCGACGGACGCCGCCACCGCCAGCAGTCCCAGGTAGGCCAGCACGAGCCGGGTGTCCCGCAGCAGGCACTTGCTGCGGGTCAGCCCGGCGCGCCGCGCCTTCCAGTACCCCGCGAACCCCAGCCCGGCGAACCCCAGCACCGCCCACGGCCCGAGCAGCCACGCCAGCAGCGCGACCGTCGCGTACACGCACAGCCGCAGCGGGTCGTACGGCTCGCTCTTCACGTGATGATCTCCAGGGGAAGCCGCGTGCGGGGCTCCGAGGCCACGGCCGACAACCGCTGCGCCGAGAGCTGCGGCCACGCCTGCACCGCGCAGAACGGCGCGCACTGGTCCTGCTCCGCCCGCGTTCCCACGTGGACGCAGCACTGCGTGAGCCGTTCCTCGATCATCGTCGAGATGTCCATGAACGGCTTGACCGTGATCCGGACCACCCGCTCGCCCAGCATCCGGCGCAGCTTCGCGCGCCGGCCCGGCAGCGCCGACGAGGCCAGCGTGAGCAGCGTGGACACGCCGAGGTCGCAGTTCTCGCAGATGTCGCGCCACAGGTCGCCGATCTGCGGGTGCGACAGCGACGACTGCTCCGACAGCAGCCCCAGCAGTGACTCCTGTACGGCCGTCCGCAGCTCGCGCGGGATGTCGCTGTCGGCGATCCGGTTGGCGACCAGGCCCAGGTTGGCCTTCAGCCGGTCGTGGCCCATCAGCGCCACCAGCGACCGCCACTGCCGCGAGTCGTCGCGGATCAGGTAGCCGACCGAGCAGCAGTGGGGGTGGGAGCACGGCAGCGCGGTCAGGTCGCGCCAGGTCACCAGCCCGCCGGTCTGCGGTCCGAGCCGGCTGAGCACGCCGGTGTGGGTGAGCCGGTCCATCGGGTCGATCCGCGCCGAGCGGCCCGAGCCGAACTGCGGCTGCAGCGACACCCCGCCCACGAACGGCGTGTCGAGCGCCACCCGTACGACGTCGCCGATCTCGCCGTCGTTGACGCCGAGCGCCGCGGTCATCACCAGCGTGGTGAAGATCTCCCGCTCCGACAGCCGTCGTACGGCCTGCTCCTTGAGCCGCCGCAGGTCACCGCCCCGGTGGTGCCGCGACGCCTCGGCCGAGCCGCCGTCGTACTGGAGGTAGACCTCCACCCGTTCGCGGTGCTCGGTGAGCAGGTCGAGCAGGTCGTCGTCGCGGGCGACGAGGACGCCGTTGGTGTTGATCAGGATGCGCGTGACCGGCCGCTGCGTGAGCTCGCGCAGCAGCAGCGGGAGCTCCGGGTGCAGGGTCGGCTCGCCGCCGCTCAGCATGAGCACGTCCAGCCGGCCGTTCTCGCGGGCCAGCCGCTGGTCGACGTTCGCGAGGACGTCGGCGACCGGGACGATCCCGCTCAGATCGGGCGAGCTGTCGGCGAAGCAGGTCGGGCAGCGCAGGTTGCACGCCTCGGCGATGTCCTCCAGCAGGATGCACGTGTGCTGCGTCTGCATCTCCGGCAGCCCCTGGAGGTACGCGGCGGGAACGGGCGCGAAGTTGCCCGACACATCCGGGATGTGCTGCTTGGTGGGAGCGGTCCACTCCTCCAGGTACTCCAGGATCTCCGGATCCTCGTCGTACAGCGTCCGGACCAGGCCGTGCTCACGGCACCCGCGCTCCAGCCACACCCGGCCGTCGCGCACCGCCAGGTAGCCGCTGAGCCGCTCGACGCGTTCCAGGTCGCGGCCGTGGCAGTGCGGGCAGAACGCGTTGACGTACCTGAGGATGCGGTCGCCCCGCAGTCCCATTCCTGGGCTCATGCCCGTATCCTCACCTTCCGCCGGAGAAGTGCATCGTAGTGGCCGTGCCGCCAGCCGTACCCGACCCGTACGGCCAGCAGGATCATCCCCGGGACGAGGAACCACTGCGGGCGCGTCAGCCCGAGCCACACGGTCTCGTTCGCCCGCGTGAACTCCACGAGGAACCGGAAGGCCGCGTAGCCGGCCAGGTACAGCGTGAACAGCTCGCCCGGCCGCGTCACCTTGCCGCGCGCCCACACCAGGGCGCCGTACGCGACGAGATGGAAGATGATCTCGTAGACGAACGACGGGTGCATGGCCTGACCGGTCAGGCAACCGGGGCACTCGGGTGTGGTCGGGGGAGCGTGGACGCCCCACGGCAGGTCGGTGGGCCGTCCGGGGGCCTCGGTCAGGTGGCAGCCGATGCGCCCGACGGCCATGCCCAGCGCCACGGCCGGGGCGAACAGGTCGCCGGTGCGCTCCCGGAGGCCGATGACCCGCTTGGCTACCAGCACGCCGACGTACGCCCCGGTCAGGCCGCCCAGGATGCTGCGGGACCCGTACAGCCAGAGGTCCTCAAGGTTGAGCGTCTCCATCCAGCCGGCCAGGCGCATGCCGATGGCGCCGCCGACGAGCGCGCCGGTGACGGCCACGAGCGACTGCTCGTTGAGCGCGCCGCGACGGCGGGCCTCCCGGACGAACACGACGGACGCGACGAGAACGCCGAGCCCGACGAACACCTCATGCAGCGGTATGACCATGTCAGCCGTACAGCCCCGGATTGATGCCCGTGCAGAACCCGGCCGACACGATCGACCACAACGCCCAGCCGATCATCAACCCGAGCCCCAGCCCGGTCGTCCACGGCCGCCGTACGAACAGCAGCCCGGCGCCCGCGCCCAGGCCCACGAGCGCGAGGACGACAGCGCTGGCGGCGGTCCACGCCGGGTTGCCGCCGTTGTTCATGGCGGCGAAGAGCACGACGAACACGAGCACCAGGTTGACCACGCTGTAGAGGGCGAGGCCGGCGAAGGCCATGCCGATGAGGAGGGCGGGGGAGTTGCCACGCGGCGGTCTGGGAGGCGGCGCCCAGTAGCCCGGGGGCGGGGGCTGGTGGGGCGGCTGCCCACCGTGAGGCGGTGGTGGCGGGGGCTGGTAGGGGGGCTGCCCGCCGTGAGGCGGCGGGGGCGGCGGCTCACTCATCCGCGCACCCCGCCATGACGACGGAGCCCTCCGCACGGCCGGTGACCACCCGTGCCCGGCGGCGGATCACGCGTAGAGCTCCGGATTGATCCCGGTGCAGAACCCGGCGGTCACGATGGAGGCCAACGCCCACCCGATCATCAACCCCAGTCCCAGGCCGAGCGCCCAGGGCTTGCGTCGCAGCACCAGCAGGACCCCGCCGCCCAGCGCCCCGAGGGCCAGGGCCGCCGCCCCCACCCCGACCGCGACGCGAGACTCGAACGTGATCGCGATCAGGCCCACGAACAGGTTGACGACCCAGTAGCCGAAGGCTCCCGCGCACGCCAGCCCCACCACGAGACCGGTCTGGCGGGGCGGCTGACCGTGACCGGAGGGCCCGGGGGGAGGTGGCGGCGGAGAACTCACGACGGCCAGCCTACGGGCCACCGCCGACGGAGAGTAGGCCCCGAGGCGGCGGCCCCCCAGGGGGACGGCAGCGACGGTGTCGCCGCGCTCGGTCAGCACGATCGGGCGCCTCGGCGCGCAGGCGTTCTCCGGCACTCATCACGGGCATCACCCTGTTTTCACCGTTGGGCGTCCGGAAGCCCGCTACCCCTCGTAGGCCGAGTAGTAGATCGCCGCCTGCACCCGGCTCTTCAGCCCCAGCTTGCCGAGCACTCTGCTCACATGCGTCTTCGTCGTCGCCTCCGCCATGTCGAGCTCCTTGGCGATCTCCGCGTTGGACAGTCCCCGAGCCACGCAGGCCAGCACCTCGCGCTCCCGAGGCGTCAGCCCGGCCACGGCCTGCCGATCACGGGGCGGAGGCATGTCCGCGAAAGCCGAGATCAGCCGCCGGGTGACGGCCGGCGAGATGAGCCCGTCCCCCCGAGCCACCACCCGAACGGCCTCGACCAGGCTCTCGGCGTCGGTGTTCTTCAGCAGGAACCCCGCCGCGCCGGCCCGGAGCGCCCCGAACACGTACTCGTCCACGTCGAACGTCGTCAAGATCAACACATCCGCCACCCCGGCCAGCTCCCGGGTGG
This sequence comes from Nonomuraea roseoviolacea subsp. carminata, assembly GCF_024172185.1. Taxonomy (GTDB): domain Bacteria; phylum Actinomycetota; class Actinomycetes; order Streptosporangiales; family Streptosporangiaceae; genus Nonomuraea; species Nonomuraea roseoviolacea. The sequence goes on along the minus strand of NZ_JAMZEC010000001.1, from coordinate 3,438,990 downwards.
CCGAGATCCCGTCCAGCCGCGGCATGCGCACATCCATCAGCACGACGTCCGGCCGCTTCTCCCGCGCGAGCGCCACGGCCTCCTCCCCGTCGGCGGCCTCGCCCACGACCTCGATGTCGTCGACGCCGCCAAGGATCAGCACGATCCCCGCCCGTACCGCGGCATGGTCGTCGGCCACCACCACCCGGATGGCCATCACCCCACCACCCACCGCGAGGAGCCCGACCGCCGGCACGTGACGGACGCAGCCACCTTGACGGCGGCAGCCACCCTGACGGACGCAGCCACCTTGACGGCGGCAGCCGCAGCACCCAACCGCTCTTCAACCCGGCAGATCATGCAGCCGCCATCCCCGTGGGCAGAACAGCCTCCACCCGCCAGACAGCCACCCGAGACGACGGACCGCCGTCATCCACGACCGCCCCCACACCTGGAGAGCCACCGGCAGCGCCCCCGACCCCAACCACCCCCGCCTCGCAGGATCCCCCCACGAGCAGCGCCCTCTCCCGCATGCCCACCAGCCCAGCCCCCGACCCCGGCAGCCACACCTCACCACGACGACCACGAGATCCTGGATCAACAGCCCGGCCAGGACCGCCGCCACCGGCACTGTCGGCACCGTAAGAAGCGCCCGCGGGGACCAAAGAGGGGACCCCAGGCCCGCCGGCGCCCCGAGAGGAGCCCACACCGGACAGGGCGTCAGACGTCCCCCCGCCGCTGACGGGATTGTCGACGACCACCGTCACACTCTCGGCCCCATAACCCAGCACGACCCCGGCCGACCGCCCGCCATGCTTCAGCGCATTCGTCAGCGCCTCCTGCAGGATCCGATACCCCGCCAGATCGACGGAGGCCGGCAACTCCCGCGGCTCCCCCTCGACCCGCAACTCCACGGTCATCCCCGCCCGCCGAGCCCGCTCGACCAGGCTCTCGGCGTCAGCCAGCCGAGGCCGCACGGCGTCGCCGCCATCCTCGGCCTCGTCGCGATTCCCGGCGTCGTCGTCCTGCCGCAGCAGCCCGATCATGGCCCGCATCTCGGCCATCCCCTTGACACTGTTCTCCCGTACCGACTCCATGACCGTCCGCACCGTACGCGGATCAAGGTCTTTGCGGGAGAGCACGGCCGTCGACTGGATCGCGATGGCGCTGAAGTGGTTGGCCACCATGTCATGGAGCTCGCGCGCCATGGCCGCCCGCTCGGCCGCGATGGCGGCCTGCCGGTCGAGCTCCGCGAGCCGCGCCACCTGCTCCGCGCGAGCCCGTTCGGCCGCCGCCTGCTCCCGCTGCTGCTGCAACACCATCGCCGTCGTCACCGGCGAGATGAGCACCAGACCGGCCTGCACCCCATACACCGCCGGTGACCGCCAGTCCGCCGTCAAGAACCAGGCGACCGCCCCCACCAGCACCGCCAGGCAGCAGGCCACGCCCAGCAACCACCGCGCGAACCGCGAGGGCCCATAGAGCGCCGCGGTGTAGATGTTGTCCGTATAGATCAACAAAGTGGGCAGTGACGGCCCCACGAACAGGTCCACCACCACGCCCAGCGTCCCCAGCCCCAACGCCCCCAGCGGAGTCCGCCACCGCACGGCGACCCCGGCGCACGTCAAGGCCAGCGGGACGAGGAGCGCCCACTCGTTCGCCCCATGGCGAAAGACGGCGCCACCCGCGACGAGCAGCGCCCCGCCCAGGAAGGCGGCCACCGCCCACAACCCCGCACTCCGCATGCCCCCCATCACACCACCCCGCGCCGCCGCGCCCCTCCTCCACCAGACCGCCTGTGGATACACCCTTCGATGTATCCACAGGCTCCTATCCGCCGACGATGTACGGGACCGCCGCCCCCGCGACCATGGAATGCGTGATTGTCGCCATCCTCATCGGCTGCGAGATCGGCTTCTGGGTCCTCCTCGCCCTGGGCTTCGCGTCCCGCTACCTCTGGAAGCGCCGCACCCTGAGCACCGTCCTGCTCCTCTGCGTACCGCTCCTGGACGTGATCCTGCTCACAGCGGCCGTCATCGACATGCGGGGAGGCGCCACGGCGGACCTCAGACACGGCCTGGCGGCCGCCTACCTGTCGTACTCGATCGTGTTCGGCCACCGTACGATCCGCTGGGCGGACGCGAAGTTCCACCACCGCTTCGCCGGCGGCCCCCCACCCCCGCGGCCACCGGCCGGCGGCATGCCCAGAGCCCGCTACGAATGGGCGATGTGGCTCCGCATCGTCCTCGCCTACGTGCTGACCTGGGGCATCGTCCTGGCCCTCACCTGGCTCGTGGGCGACCCGACCCGCACGGACTACCTCGTCGCCTTCGCGAGAGACCTCCTCAAGATCCCCCTGATCGCCCTGATCTGGCCGGTCAGCTACACCCTCTGGCCCCGCAAACCGGAGTCCGCCGAGACCTGACCAGCAATCCGGTTCGAGGTACTGCCGAAGGTCCGCTATGCTTGCTTACGCAGCGAGCGGCCGTAGCTCAATGGATAGAGCATCTGACTACGGATCAGAAGGTTGGGGTTTCGAGTACCTCCGGCCGCACAGCAGGTAAAAGGCCCTTCGGGATGATCCCGGAGGGCCTTTTGCGTGGCCGTACAGCAGCGGTTTACAGCAACGTCTTCGATCGGCCGGTCCAAGGCAGTGGGCATGCCTCGCTTCTTCACGCGCTATCGGAACCTGCCAGTCGGGTCTGCCCTATCGGCCGGCCGATGCCGCACTTTCGTGACCTCGTCGAGATCGCGCGTTGCAAAGATCATCCTGCCTGTTCACGATAGCTGTGCAACGAGAGGACGTCCTCGATGAGACGCTGGTCCGCTGCGTCGGTGTTCGCACTATTGGCGGCAGGTCTGGTCGGTCCGTTCAGCGGTGCTGCCGCGGCAGGGACCGCGCGCGTTCCGTCGGATCCTGTGGTGGCGCTGCAGAATGCGCTGATCGAGGGCCATGGGGCGAGATACTCTGCGGTTTCGACCCATGTGATCACGTCCGGATATCAGAAAGGCCATAAGACGGCTGATCGCGCCCGTGGGCGAGCGGAATTCGATCAGGGCAAGGTGCTGGCCATCGATGTCACCATGCGAATCGGCGATGAAACCGCCGTCAGCCCGATCCAGCGGTGGATCGAAGTGGAAGGCCGTGGGTACTGGCGCGACGAAGCGCGGAAATCGAAAGGCAAGTGGGAACTGGTTGAGGATGAGAGCTACCGCCCGCAGGTGAGGGCGGGCCGGATCAATGCCCTCGCTCCCGCCACCCTCAAGGCGGTGCTGGCCACCACGTCGGCCAAGCATTCCACCGCCGATGGTGGCGTCCGCTATCAGGGCACGATCACGCTGGGTGCGCTGGCCAGGCTCGATCCATTGATCCGTATCCCCTTCGGTGGGCGCCCTGACAAGTCCGAGCGGAAGATCAAGGTGTCGTGGCGGTTGTGGGTTGGAAAGGATCACCTGATCCGGCGCCTGTGGACGTCACGGACCGAGCCGGAGAGCCGGGGCTCATCCATAAAGGTGAGGAGCGTCTCGGATTTGCGAGTGAACAGCTGGAGCGACACCGTGAAGGTCAACACACCTCCGCCTGACCAGGTGACAGTTAAGGAGTAGTCCGCTGTATGCGTCGTTGGCAGGCAAACTCCAGCTCGCATAGCCGATCTTCTCTGACTCGTGGATACACATGGGCCCCTTGAGGCGATCCAAAGGACCCATGTGGCAACGGAAGTTGACTTATACCTCGCTTGGGCCATCAAGGCTCTGATTGAGCCGGTCGAGGGCCTTGCGGGTCTCGGGTGACGGGATCTGCGTATACACGTCCATGGTCATCGAGATCTGAGAGTGCCGCAGGATGCGCATCGCGACGCGCGGGTGTACGTCGAGGGCGGCCAGGAGCGAGGCGCAGGTGTGTCGGGTGTCGTGCACGCGGATGCGCGGGACGCCCGCGTTGTGGCAGTGGGTTTCGAAGGCGCGGTTGAAGTTGCGCGGTTCGATCGGTGTGCCGGTCCGGGTGGTGAACGTCAGGTCTGAGGGCTTCCATCTGTCTCCGGCCGCCTTCCGTGCCTCCTCCTGGACACGTTGGCGGTGTCGGAGTGCGGAGACGCAGAGGCCGAACAAGGGGAGGGAAGCCGTCGAGTCGTCTGTCTTGGTCGTCTCGCGGTGGAGAAGCCGGCCGCCGACTCTGGTGAGCTGACGGGAGATCCAGAGCTGTTCGCCGCCGAGGTCTACGCAGTCCCAGGCCAGGCCGAGGACCTCCCCGCGGCGCAGGCCCAGGACGAGGATGAGTACGTAGGCCGCATAGAGCGGGTCGTCGACCTCCCGTAGGTGTTCGAGGAACTTGCGAGCCTCGTCGACCGTCCACACCGCGTGCTGGCGCTTCTTCTTGGTCTTGCTGGCGCTCGGCAGTGTGGTGAGCGATGCGACGTTCTTCGAGATCAGTTCCTCCCGCAGTGCGTGACCCAGGGCGGAGCGCAGGACGCGACGGATGCCCGCGATGGTGCTGCGGGACGGGTAGCCCTTGCAGCACTTGCCGAGCGAGCAGCACCGCCGCTTGTGTTCGGGCCGCTTGTGGTCCTTCTTCTGATCGCAGCAGGTGCAGAGGGTGGGCAGGGTGTTCAGCCAGGTCTGTACGTTGCGGACGGTCAGCTTGTCCAGGCGCTTCGTGCCCAGGCCGGGGACGATGTAGAGCCGGACGAGTGGCTCATAGGCGACGTAGGTTGTCGGTTCCCGGTTGGGTTTGATCACTTCTTCCAGCCAGCGGGACAGGAAGGCGGTCATGGTCAGGTTCTTCGTCGGCACCGGTCCCTTGCGCGACTGCTCGTGCAGGTTGAGCCACTTCTCGTGGGTCTCCTCGCGGGTCTTGCCGTACGCCCACTTACGGGTGCGCTTGCCCTCCGGGGTGGTGACCCAGACATAGCCCGCCCAGCCGCCCTTGTACGGGAAGATCGAGCCTTCCCCGTTCGAGCGCTTGCCCATCAGGCGACCTCCTCACAGAGTCGGGCGACGTAGGTGTCGAGGGCTGAGACCGGGATGCGGCGGCAGCGTTCGCCGACGATGATCGAGGTGATCTCCTCGGAGCGGATGAGGTTGTAGAGGGTCCAGCGGCTGACCTTGAGGATGGCCATCGCCTCGGGGACCGTCAGAAGCTCACAGCTCATGAGGGCTCCGTTCGAGGCGAGCCCCGGTGATGGCGGCGGCGAGGAGCTGGTCTCCGGCCGAGTGGCCCTTGCCCGCGTACTGCCATTCGCTGATGACGAGGACTGTGTCTTCGTCGAAGAGGGGGAGGCGGCCGGTGGTGATCTCGTGTTCGCGGATGTGCTGTTCGCGGGCTGCGCGGAGGGCGCCGAGGGTGGTGGAGTAACGGCGGGAACGGGTGGAGAAGTGGCCGCGGAATCCCAGCATGTGGGCCCGCTCTGCGAGCCGGAGTTCGGCCAGCTCTGTCCGGGTGCCGAGGTGCATGCAGGTGGCGATGAGGCGGCGGGCGTGCTCGCGCAGGTTGAAGGCGTCGAGGTTGTCGAGGGGGTTGATGCGTCGGTCCAGGGTGCCGACGCATTCGGCGGCTTTGGTGGCGTACTTGGCGATGTAGCCGGCGACGGCTTGGTCGGTGAGGTCGCCGTCGAGGGTGATGGGGCGGATGTCGAGTTGGGTGCCCCACTTGAACAGACGGGCGGGTTGGTCGTCGTAGGCGAGGGCCAGGGCGCTGACGACTCGGGCGGCGTGTCGTACGGCGTCGGCCAGGATGTCGGCCGTTGCCCAGGCCGGTGGGGGTGCCGTTGGGCCGCCGGGGCCGTCGAGGCGGATGACCGCATGGAAGTGGACGATGCCGCGTCGCTGGTATTCGGCGACTTTGGCGAACGACAGCGTCAGGTGGTGGCGTAGCTCTTTGAGGGCCAGGCCGCCGAGCTTGGCGAGGTGGCGGCGTAGGGAGTCGGCGAAGCGCTTCCACAGCAGCGGCGCGAGCGCGTTGAACAGGACGGAGCCGGTGTAGTCGTAGCAGTCGGGGCAGAGCGGTTCGCCGAGGCACGCGTCGTCGGGGCCGTGCTGGGTGGTGCAGGACATGACGAGACCGTGCGGGCAGGGCTCGGCGTCCCGTCGAGGGTGGCAGGGCAGGACCTTGCCGCCCTGCTCACGTCGGGCGTGCACGGCGCCGAAGGACGGCGCGGTCAGGGTGACGAACAGGGTCGGGTGGCTCGTGACCGTGTCTGGAACGCCTTTGCCGCCGACGAGGCCGGCGCGGATGAGGTGGTAGGTGTCAGCGCGGTAGGTCTCGGCGCAGGCGGGGCAGCGGGAGGCGCGGCGGGTCTTGCACGGGAGGCGCAGGACGCCGTCCGGCTCTGTGCGGGTGGTGTAGCGGTGCAGGAGCCGGCCGGTGGCGCGGTCGTAGTGGTCGACTTTGCCGCGCAGGTGGATGGGTTGGCGGCAGCCGCCGGTGCGGTGGATCTGGGCGGCCCAGCGGTCGTAGTCGGGGCTGTTGAGCCGGGCGATCATGCCCGCTTTGGCGTGCGCGGTGGTGTGGGTTGCAGGCAAGATGGAGACCTCCTTTCACTCGTTCGGGTGAGGGGATGGCCCCCGACCTGGCGTGTGTCTTGGCGGATGTGCGGTCAGGCCGGGGGCGCTGCGCTTATGGGGCGCCGTGGTTGTCGATGCCGATGCCGTCGCAGTCGAGGCAGCGGTTGCGGTCGTCGTCGAGGCCGGTGCCGTTGCAGGTGCAGCAGCGGTAGCGCGTGATCGTCAGTTCGTGTTCGTCCATGGCGGTCAGGTCCGCTTGCGCGGGTGGGTGGTGACGTAGATGCGCCAGTGGCGGGGCTTGGCGCGGTCGGAGTAGGCGCGCGAGACGCCGGAGACGGTGAAGTTCAGACGGAGCCGGATCAGGGCGTCGATGAGTTCGGCGCGGGTGCCGTCGAGGCGGATGCGCATGGCCGGTTTCTCCTTTCGTCGGTCAGGTGGAGGGTGTGGGGTCGGGTTGGACGCATCCGTGGTAGCTGGCGGCTGCCGCGTGGCGGGCGCGGGCTTCGGTGGTGATGGCAATGGCGCGGTACTGGATGGGGCCGAAGCTGATCGCGGTGGTGTAGTGGCCGTAGTCGGGCTCGTCTTTGATGGGCGAGCCGAGGCGGGCGGCGATCTGGTCGATCTCGGCGCGCTGGTCGGCGTCGCTGCCGTCGCGGGTGAAGTGGTAGAGCGGGGCGGTCGCGGAGACGGGGATGTCGGGGTGGGCGTCGAGGAAGTCGGCCAGGTGGCGCAGGCCGGTGATGATGGCGGTTCGGTCGTGGGTCATGGTGGATCTCCCTTCGTGATCAGGCGGTGTGCAGCGTGTGGAGCAGGTCGGTGGCGAGTTGATTGGAGATGCCGAGGCGGGCGCGTAGGGCATCGCGGGTGATGGGCTTGCCATGGCGGGTGTGGTGTTCGTCGGCGATGCGGCGGGCGTAGTCGACGAGCGCCGGGGCGGGGCCGTCCTTGCGGACGTCCTGGTCGGCTTCGGTGTCCTGGCGGGTCAGGACGGGAGCCGGGGCGCACGTCGAGGCAGGGACGAACGCTGTGGACGGCTCGGAGGCCGGGGTGGGTTCGGCACGCGTGCCGGTGGTGCGGCGTTCGAGCATGGAGACGGCGATGAGGAACGCGCCAGCCGGGGTGGCGGCGGTGATCCAGCCCCACACGGTTGGGTCGGCTTGTTGCAGGTTGGCCGCCAATGAGAGGGCGATGCCGCCGGTCAGGACCAGAACGGGCCACGACAACCGACCGCGCCGTACACGACCGGTCTTCTTGTCGCGTTGGCGTTCGCGGGCGGCCATGACGCATGTGAGGTCGATGCAGATGGCGACGGCCCAGGACATCCAACCGGTTTGGCCGTGTTCGGTGGCGGTGCCGCGGATGTGGGTGAACGATCCGGCGCCGGCGATGGCGGCCAGGACGAGCACGGGGCCGGTGTCGAGGAGCCAGCTGGTGATGCGTCGCATCGTTCCTCCCTTCGTGGGGTCAAGCGTTGGCCTGTTCGGGCAGGTGGGCCGTGATCTCCGCCCAGGGCGAGGTGAGGTGGGCGTGGGTGTGGGCGGCGTGTTCGGCGGTCTGTTCGCTGACGTAGAAGGAGCGGGCGCGGTACCACTGGCCGTCCTGTCCGGCGACGATGGCGACGCCGGGTGTCTCGGCGGGGATGGCGCGGGCCGAGGCGAGCGCGGCCGGGTCGAGGTCGCCGAGGGTCATGGTCGCGGTCTCGGGGTCGTTGACGCGGTGGCAGATCCGGCCGGAGCACTGGGCGCGGAGGGCGGTGACGCCGGGACCGAGGTCGGAGCCGATGCGCTGGCCGCAGCAGAACAGGTAGATGCCGAACGCCCGCCCGAGCTGAGCCACCCGCAACAGCGCGGTCGAGGTCTTGGCGATCTCGTCCTTCTCCGACTTGTCGGCCATCAAATACAGCTCGGCCAGTTCGTCGACCAGGACCACGACAGGCACCGGGCGTAGGACCGGCGGTAGCTGCCACACGTTGCGGGCGGAAGCTTGGCGGCAGACGCCCATCCGGTCGAGCATCAGCGCGACCAGGTCGTCCAGGAGTCGTCCGGCTTCGTCGCGGCAGGTGGCCAGGGCCGACAGGCGCGGCGCGTACGGTGTGAACTCCACGCCGCCTTTGAGGTCGATGCCGACCAAGGCGACGGGTTGTGGAGAGAGGCCGACGATGAGCGCATTGGCGAGGTTGGACTTGCCGGATTGCGTCGCTCCAGCGTTCAGCCAGTGCGGTACGGTGCGAAAGTCGATCACCCAGGGCTTGCCGGTCTCCAGCCGGCCGACGGTGACCTTGAGCAGGTCTGTCGATGGCGGGAGCTGGTCGACGGTGACCAGCGGGTCCCGCATGGTCGCCGCCAGCACGACCCGCCCAGGCCCGGGTGAGGACACGCGGATCGCATGGACACCCCAGGAGTGAGCAAGGCGTTCGGCGGCGTCGGCGTAGTCGCCAGGTGTCTGGCCCTCCAAGGTGTGGACGGTGACGCGCCAGCCGTGCCGCGTCGGCAAGGGCAGCCACATGAACGGCTTGGTGTCGACGGCGACCCGCTGGAAGCGCCGCTTGACCTTGACGATCCCGGTCGAGGCGACCAGGCCGGGGACGGTCGTGAACCACCAGCGCTGCCGCTTTTTCGTCAGCCCGCACCCGAGCGCGATACGCCGCCAGGAGGCACGGACCGAGACGGCGGTGATCGGGAAGCCGACGAGCAGCCAGAACGACGGGTGGTGCCAGCGGCGCCAGGCCCACAGCCCCACCCCGATCAGGGGCAGGACTGCGAGCCAGAGCGGCAGGTCAGACACCGGCGGCCTCCCGCGCTGGGAGCAGGGCCGAGGCGCGGTAGGAGATGCCCCACCGGCCGGACATCTCCCAGACGTAGCCGACCAGGCCGACGGCGTTGACGGGGTCGCCGGCGGTGATGGGCGGCTCGCCGGTGATGCCGATCTTGACGAGTTCGATCCGGCCGAACTCGTCCTCGACCGAGACGGTGACCTCGTAGACGGTGTTGCCGTTCTTGTCGGTCTTGATCTCGCCGGTGTCCTTGTTGAGGACCCGAGGGCGGGGTGCCTTGACGCAGGTGATGGTGAGCTTGCCGGTGTCGACCGGGATCGGGATGGTGCGCATGGCGTGTGACCTCCTTATACGTCGTAGCCAACATGGTTAACCTAGTTGGCTCAGTTGTCAATGTTGGCGTGGCTGTCTTGGTGTGGTGAGATTGACGCGATGGTCAAGCACACCGGGCGGCCCGGCTACCTCCAGATCGCCGACGATCTCCGCGCCCAGATCCGCGGCGGCGCCCTCGCGCCTGGCAGCCCTCTGCCGTCCACCGCCCAGCTCGCCGAGGAGTACGACTCCTCGCTGTCGGTGGTGAAGATGGCCGTCGGCATCCTGCGCAACGAGGGCCTGGTGATCGGCCAGCAGGGCAAGGGCGTCTTCGTCCGCGACACGAGCGACATCCCGGCCGCCGGCGATCTGGCCGGCGAGGTCGCCGAGCTGCGCACCGCCGTACAAGACCTCTCGGCGCGCCTGGCGAAGATGGAGGAGCAGCTCGCTACGTCCACTGCACGCCGTCCCTCACGTGGCAGCCGGTGACCCGACGCGCCAGCGACGCCGACACGCCGGACACCTCACGCCGCAGCGTCATAGCCCTGTCCTGACGGCGGATCCCGACCAGGACCGCGACGTACCCCACCAGCAGCAGCGCGCCGAGCAGCACGGCGACGATCAGCGGAAGCCAGCTCACGTCCAGCTCACCCCCGCCGCGGCGACGGTACGCGGACCGCGCGGGGGACGCCGGGACTCGGCCCGCCGCCGCTCGCGCCGGTTCCGAGCCCGCTGCTTACGCGTCCAGCGCTCTCGCGCCAGGCACTTGGAGCACCGCACCTGACCGTGGGCCAGCGCGTTGCCGCACTCGCACGAGGGCGTCTCGTCCAGGAAGCTGATCATGTTCATTGGGGCATCTCCTCCTTCGGTTGGGGGCGTTGTGGCGTTGTGCAACCGAGGATGCGACGCAGAGTCAGGACGAGATCACTACACGACGGGACATGTTCAAGACGTCCGGCCTACGATGTGCAGGTCCCCGGACGTCCTCACTGGGCAGGTGCGATGGCGAACGAACGGCTACGCGCGGCGCTTCTCCAGAAAGGCGTGACCATCGCCGACCTGGCCGACGCGATCGAAGTCGACCCCAAGACCGTCGAACGCTGGATCACCAAAGGACGCGAACCGTATCGAAAGCACCGCTTCGCCACGGCCTCCTACCTCGGCGTCGACGAGACGTACCTGTGGCCCGAAGCCCTCACCCGCGACCAGGTTGCCGCGGCCTCGCAGAGCGAAGTCCTCACGATCTACCCGCACCGGTGGGCGGTTCCGCGGGACATCTGGGGACGCCTATTCTCAGGCGCGTCCGAGGAGATCGACGTCCTCGTCTACAGCGGTCTGTTCCTGGCCGACGACGCCGGCCTGATGCGCATGTTCGGCGACAAGGCCCGCTCAGGGGTACGCGTCCGCGTCCTGCTCGGCGACCCCGACAGCCACGAGGTCGCCCAGCGCGGCGCCGACGAAGGCATCGGCGACAGCATGGCCGCCCAGATCCGCAGCGCCCTCGTCTTCTACCGCCCCATCATCGGACTGGACAACTTCGAGCTCAGGCTGCACGACACGATCCTGTACAACTCGATCTACCGCGCCGACGACGAGTACCTGATCAACACCCACGTGTACGGCACCCGCGCCGGCAACGCCCCCGTCCTCCACCTGCGCCGCGTGGCCGGAGGCGACATGGTCGCCACCTACGCCGAGAGCTACGAGAAGGTCTGGGCCAAGGCCACCCCGGTAGAGTCCTGACCATGGGCCAGCGCATCGACTTCCACCACGACCCCGACGCGCCCAAACCCAACAGCCTGGTCCCGTCCGTCAACGTCATCGTCACCAACGACGCCGGCGACCTGCTGATGATCCACCGCACCGACAACGACAACTGGGCCCCACCCGGCGGCGCCATCGACCTCGGCGAGTCCCTGCCCCAAGCCGCGGTCCGGGAGACGCTGGAGGAAACCGGCATCACCTGCGAGATCACCGGCCTGGTCGGCACCTACACCGACCCCGGCCACGTGATCCTCTACACCTCCAACGGCGAGGTCCGCCAGGAGTTCTCCATCGTCCTCACCGGACGAGCCGTCTCCGGGGAGCCGACGACGAGTGCGGAGTCCCGCGAGGTGCAATGGGTGTCCCGCGACGAGGTCCTGTCCCTGCCCATGGCGGCCTCGATGCGGATGCGGATCGAGCACTACCTAGCCGGCGTCGGCCTGCCGCACATCGGCTAGCGCCGCCTCCACCGCCCGCACTGACGACACGATGCACGGCGTCGCCGCCGTGATCGACCGGCTCACCACATGGTCAGACCCATAACGAGAGTGGATCTCCGCCAGCCGATCCCGTACATCCAGGTGCCGGCCATCCGGATCGGTTGTCATGTCGCAGTACGTCAGCGCCCGCGCCAGGTCCGGCCGCTCCACGTCGAACTCCGCCGCCAGGACGTCGAACAGGTCCCGCTCCCGAGCCTCGTTGTCCGCACACGAGTGGTACGCCACCAGCCGGCACAACCGATCCTCCGCGCCGACCACGTTGCGCAGGTATCGCGCGCCGTCGAGTTGATGCATGCCGGTGTCGACCAGGTCAGGGGCGTACCCGATGTCATGCAGCAGCGCGGCGGCGATCAACGTGTCCGTCTCCGCGCCGAGGATCCCGGCCAGGCTCTCGGCCCGTTCGGCGACCCCCTGTGTGTGCGCCCACCGCCGGGGCAACGCGGTCGCCAATAGGTCCTCGGCCAGCCCGTACGCCCACTCAACCTGTCCCACGAGCCACACGATAGACATCACGGACGGAGCCGCAGCTAGAGGGCAAGGCCAGACGTCCCAGGACGTCTCACTCTCTCGGCTGCCGTCCAACCCTCACCCGGACAAACCGGCCGCGACCATGCTGGGCTACGACCAGGCCCTCTTGCTCCAGCACTGCCAATGCCTGTCTCACCGTGTTGCGAGAGGAACCGAAGCACCGCCGAAGGTCAGCCTCACTCGGTATGGCAGCACCCGGACCCAGCTCCCCACGCGCGATTCGCCCGCGCAACTCGGCGGCGATCACCAGATACCGGTACGGCGGCGCCGCCGGCCTCTCCCCGCACACCACCCGCCCCTTGGACGGAACGGTGACCAACAGTCCTTCGTCCTCCAGCATCGCCAGCCCCCGCCGGACCGTGTTACGCGCCACCCCGAAGAGGCGACCCAACGTCGTCTCCGAGGGCAACACGCTGCCCGGCGGGAACTCACCCGAGACGATCCGCTCCCGAAGCCGGTCGGCGACCTGCGGGTAGACACGCCCGCCAGTCAGCCACCGACCTCTGGCCACCGGATCAACCGCGGTAGGCATCGATCATCTTGTTCAGGTCGATGCTGAGCTCGCGCTGCTCGCCGTCGTTCCACCCATCGCGGGCAGCCTGCTCGACCCGGTCCACCGCGGCGGGCATCTGGAGGAACGAGACCCGCTCGTCGCCCTGGTCGCCCCAGTAGAACCAGCAGAACGGCAGCTGCACGAACACCCGTCGCATCCTGCACCGGCTGTCGGTGACGTCCAGGGCCGGCCGCCCGTCCTGGGCCACGACCAGCACCGCCGTGATCTCTCGCCGCGCCAGCTCCTTGCCCAGCGCGGTCAGCAACCGCTCCGCGTACGCCCGCTGCTGCTCCTTGACGGTCTTGCTCGTCTGCATACTCGTCCCTCCTGACGCTCCCGATTGGGTGTACGCGTCGAGGTTCGCCCGGAGGTCAGGGGCGGGAACACCACAACTTAGGGACGTCTAGGGACGTCTGATGTATCGTCGCAGTACGAGACCGTTTCGCGAGACAAGCAGGCGGGCCCATGAACAACAACCTGCGCTACGCACTGGCAGCAGCTCGACTCACCCCGACCGATGTGGCCGCCGCGTTAGCCGTCGACCCCAAGACCGTCGCCCGCTGGCTCCAGGGCCGCACCCCCTACCCACGCCACCGCTGGGCCATCGCCGACCTCCTCCACATCGACGAGGTCGAGCTATGGCCAGAAACGGACCAGCGCCACCGAGTGTTCGCCGACGGCGTCGAAGCGGTCTACCCACACCGCTGGAGCGTCCCCCAGAGGATGTGGCGCGACCTGTTCCAAGGAGCAACGGCCGAGATCGGCATCCTGGCCTACAGCGCCCTGTTCATCGCCGAGGACCCTGGCCTCCTCCGCGTCCTCACCGATCGCGCCAGTGCTGGCACCAAGGTGCGTATCCTCCTCGGCAACCCCGCCAGCTCTGAGGTAGCCGCCCGAGGAAACGATGAAGGCATCGGCTCCGACGTCATGTCCGCACGCATCCGCAATGCCCTCGCCTTCTACCACCCTCTGACAGTCGGCGAAGGTATCAAGCTCCGGCTACACCGCACAGTGCTCTACAGCTCGATCTACCGAGCCGACGACGACCTCCTCGTCAACACACACGCCTATGCGACCCCAGCAGCCGACGCCCCCGTCATGCACCTACGCCGCACCGAATCTCACGGCACAGCGGCCACGTACCTCACCTGCTTTGAACGCGTGTGGACCACCGCTGAGCCCTATCGCCACGATTGCTGAGCCGGATCAAGAAGACCAGCAAGATCAGAAAGCAAATTATCTATACGTCATCAAGGGCAGCCCACCTGCGGCGGCTGCCGCGCGTCGGGCGGTCGCTGGCCGCGCTGCGGCTCTTCGGCCGGTCGCGGCCAGCACCGCTCACGCGCTGACGATCACGAAGACTATATCGATCGCTGACCAAGCCGAGCCAAGGCGATGTTTGCCCAGGTAGAGTTGACTTGGTTGACGGGTTGACGCCATGATGGAAACATGCCAGCAAGACATGAGCAGCTGGAACGAGGGTTCCGTGATGGGCTGATCAACCTCAAAGACCTCATCGAGCATCTATCCCCAGAGGAGGCGTATGAGTACGGGTACGAAGCCGCATACTCGGCTCTGGCGCCTGTTGCTTGGTCGCAGGCGGTAGGAGAACGCTTGGACACAAGTGAGGTAACAAGCCTGCTTCGTATTAGTCGCCAAGCCTTGGCCAAACGAGTTGAGTCGGCCAGTCTTCTCGGGCTTCCGGGAAAGCAAACCACCTACTACCCATCCTGGCAGTTTGATCGCTCCCGTCGATCAATCCGTCCGGAGGTACGAGCGATCTTGCGTGTTTTTGATTCACACGGCGAGGCGGATCGCTACATGATTGCCTCTTGGATGATGACGCCAAATCCTGCGTTGAATGACGCTAAGCCTGCCGAATGGCTAGAGGGCGGTAAGGAGGTGAGCCAGCTACTGGATGCAGCGCGACAGGTTGCAGGAAGGTGGGACTCATGACGCCTCGTGCGCCACGTACCAAGTCGGGAATTCAAGATCTTCGCGACTTTCCGTCGGAGACGGTAAGATTTGGCGACGATTTCTATAGAGCCCACAAGTCCGAACATGATCCGAGCTATTTCTGTAACTGCGGGAAATGCCGCTTCGATCCGCCCAAGAGTGCTAAGGGCAGGTACGGAACGTGCCACACGGCTTACTCCGACCTCGTGGCCCTTCTGGAACATATAGGTGACGAAAAGCTCGACATGATAACTCGGGAGTGGATACTGAAGCGTACAATTAGCAGGATTACTCCCACAAGAAACTTCAAGATTGCTGATCTGCTCGCGCGTAAGCACGTTGGTCGTTGGCGCATTGACGCCGACCTCCAGGCTGGCACGAAGCGTTCTCTCTCTAAAGGGTGGGGTTCTGCCCTCCAGCAGGCGGGCTTTCAGGGTGTGCGGCACAAGTCCCGGCGCGATGCAGCATTGGAGGAACTCTGCATCGCTTTCTTTGGCCCCCCAGGAGAACAGCCCAGTCTCCTAAAACATGAATCCCCCGAACCCATTAGCCCGCATCTGCTACGACGGCTTGCGAACGAGTTCGGCATCAGGGTATTTCCGCAGTCTCACCTGCACTAGCGGTACGATCGCTATCTCCTGCATACGCCCGGCCGGTTGGTAGTGCACGCCGTTACGATCGCTGACTTCGCTAATCGTCGCGACTGGTTGGGGCGATCGACGCCGAGGCCCTCCTTCGTCGGGCCCCGGCACCGGATAACTGTGGCTGACGTAACAGCAACGCTGGCCGCAATGTCCCGACGCGCCCACACGGCTGCATTGCGCATACACCGGACTGTACTCTCGATCAAGCCGAGCGTGGAGATCGTCTTGCGACCAGATGAATATGCTGTAATTCCTTTCCGCGCTATACAATCGTGGAAAGCAGCACTGCTCTTACGATCACATGCCACTAATTTCCGATTTCTAATCCTGGGATCTTCGTGACCGCAGAGTTTAGTCGCGGCAAAGCTGCTCCGGTCGGCAATGATGGTCGGCTTTGCTGACGCCTGCTGTCTTATCTGATCCAGGCGCTTAGATCAAAGGTGACAAACGGTGCACCCGACCTGATCGTCATCTTCATCGAGGGAGGCGGAGAGAATCTCGAGAAGGGGGCGGTTGGATTTGAGGCGTCCTGCGGTGCGTTTCATGGCATCTCGGTTCTTAGCTTCGATCTCTTCCCTTCGAGCGATAATATCCTCTAGTGACTCGCCCTGGGATCAGGTGCACTTGCGGTCCTTCATAGCGGTGTGCTGGTAATTTAGCTTCTCTTCGTAGGTGATAGCCTTATCGAAAAGGTTGGGGTGTCGATCCTTTAGTCCAACCCATTCATGCTTTCGTCGGAAGAAGCAGAAGTAGCATCCCGATCGGGTGCGCCATTCGTAATAAGCGGGCACGTACATCCGCGGCTTCGCCCACGAGGCGGTCATGAGCCCGTACGGCAACGGCGGGCCGTGGCCGGGGGTGCTCGACTTCGTGCCTGAGGTGTTCCGTCCGTATGTGCAGGAGCCAGCGTTCTGAGACGAGGACGGCATGCCAGTCGTGACCGCCTGCCTGTGGCGCGCCGCCGGTGATGACTGTTGGCGGATAGGTGAGATCGACTACCCGGATGGCGTGAGCGATCCCGATGGGGCTGTGTCTCTGTTCGCGCGGCTCGTCGATCCGTCTCCGGAGGCGTTCCGAAGGTTTGCAGAGGACTACTACGAGGTGCCCGTGGATCTCGATGCGGTGCGGCACTTTCTATGCCCTGCGGCCGCTGACGCAGACGATCGTCGCCGCGCTGAACGCCGACCTTTCCATGGGTGACCTCGCCTACGACCTTGCGGCGGCCCGCTACCCGTCCGTTGCTGGCTGAGAAACGAGGAAGGCCACCGCGACTCTTCTCCTGCGCGAGCTGAGGGCAGTAGCGCCGAGGCGCGTTGACAGCGCGCTGTACAGCAGCGCGTACAGCAACACCGCCTCACGCGATCTCATGGGATCGACCTGTATCCACCGCCTCAGCAGGCCAGCAGCGCGCGAACGCGGCACCTGCCCTTCCCTACGGATCAGAAGGTTGGGGTTTCGAGTACCTCCGGCCGCACACATGCGAAAGGCCCTCCGGGATGATTCCGGAGGGCCTTTTTCGTGGCCGTACAGCTCTTCCGCGCCGCTGAAACCGTTTCTCGACACAAGCGGGGGCGGCTAGGGAGTGGCCTGCCCCCTCTTGCCGGATCCGGCCTCGACGGTGTCGTGAGTCACCAGCGACCTCGTCTGTCTCGTCGCCAGCGAGTGGGTGGCGTGCCGTAGCGGTTCTTGAACGCGCGGCTGAATGCCGCCTCCGACGTGTAGCCAACTCTCTGGGCGATGAGCGTGACCGGAAGAGAGGTGTCGCGCAGCAGATCGGTGGCGGCGTCCAGGCGTACATGCGCGAGATAGGCGGCCGGCGGCATGCCGACGCGAGCGACGAACCGCGCAGCGAACGCCGACCGGGAAAGGTTGCAGGCTCGGGCCACCTCCTCGACTGTCCAGTCGTGGCCGGGGTCTCGGTGGATGGCGCTCAAGGCCAGACCGATCTGCGGGTCGAACGCGCCGGGCAGCCAGCTGGGTTCGGCGTCCGTGCCGGCGGCCCAGGCGCGCAGAATCTGGATGAAGATCAGATCGAGGATGCGGGCGACCATCACCGCCGACCCTTGAGAGGGCGAGCGCATCTCCAGTACGAGCATCCTGTGGGCGACTTCGAGCCCTTCGAGCGCTGGACCGTGGGCGCCGCGCAGGACGATCATGGCCGGGAGGCTCCCGAGCAGGTGGCTGGCCCGCGGGTCGCCGATCGTGAACGTTCCGCAGAGCCAGCGCGTCGGCTCGGGTGCGTCGTTCTCGGCTTCGCCGGCGCTCACGGTCGCGTGCGCGTGCTTGCCCACGTCGGTGATGTGGTGCGGGTCGCCGCGAGGGAGCAGGACGACATCGCCGCGGCTCACGTGCTCGACGTGCGGGTCTCCGTCCACCTGAAGCACGAGCTCGCCCTCTTCGATGATGTGCAGGCTGCCCAGATCGGCGAAGCCGATCGAGAAGGTTGGCGGCGGAGCGTACGCAACGATCCGTTAACCGCTCAGACGGACCCTCCGGAGCAGCTCCGAGAGCAGATCGTGCGACTGACTGTCTGCGTCGAGCCCGAGCGCGGCATTCTCAAGCGCCGGCGGGTCGACGAACCCATGTGGCGGTCCCGGTAAATCGGCTGACGTCGCTGGACGATCAGCAAAATTTCCTGGCGGAGCGGTCATGGTCGCTGCTCATTCCTCTAACTACGATCAACGAACAGCGAGCGAGGCCGACAAACGGAACGACTCAGGACCGCGCTGTGTGATGTGCCGACTTCTTCTGTCGGAGAAGCAGCTGCGCCGGCGAAAGTTCGCCCGACATCATCGCCCAAGTCTGGCTCTGCTCGCTTGTGTCTACCAAGACTAACAACAGGAGATCATCCATGACGGAGCACGACAGGCCGACCAAGATCAGCTTCATCTACTCCAACCCCACCGACCCGGACGCCTTCGAGGCGGCTTACACCGATCAGCTCGCGCTGGCGCGCAAGCTCCCTGGCCTGACTCGGCTGCAGGCGTCGAAGGTCTGGCCCAAGGAGGACGGCAGCCCCACTCCGGCGTACCGGCTGTTGGACCTGTACTTCGCCGACTACGCGGCGGCCAGCGCCGCCGCGGCGGAGGCGGGTCCCCTCGTCGCCGCCACCCGCGAGCACGCCACCGGAGGCGTTCTGATCGCCTTCGCAGAAGTCCTCGAGGACGCCTAGGTCGAACGAGGCGGCTTCCAGCCCCGTCGTCGCTGCGGCGACCGACAGTGACCGTCAACGGTGTGATCCTGCCGACGACAGGCGATGCTCGTTCGACTACGGATCAGAAGGTTGGAGTTTCGAGTCTCTCTCGGCCGCGCTCATTCGGAAGGCCCGCTACCGGAGAAAGCCTGGAGCGGGCCTTCGTGCCTGTCAGGGTCATCTCGGGATCTTGCCGACGCCGGCAGTGATCAGGTGGCCTTGCCGCGGCTGATGTAGAGGTTCATGCCGGTGAAGTCGAGGGTGATGTTGTACGGCTTCCAGAAGCAGTGGGCGAACCAGCCGATCGCGTCGAACCCCGGCCCGTACGGCCAGGGCACGTTGACCGGCATGTTCGGGTCCGTTTCGCAGTAGACCTCGTTGGCGACGGCGCCGCCGAGCCGGATCTCCTTCGGGTAGCAGGGGTACGTGATGGTCGCGTGGCTGTGGGCGGCGGTCTCGATCGGGCGGTCGGGGTCGGTGCGGACGCCGAGCTGCTTGGCCACCTCCCCGGCCATGCCCGCGACCATCTCGCCGACTCCGCCGAAGTTCACGCCCATCACCCGTGGGCCGGAGCCGGCGATGCTGCCCGTGCTCTGGAGGTCGTGGTCGCGGGACAGCCACAGCGGCAGGGGCTCGGTGCCCGCCCGGGTGGCGGCGGCGCGTACCTTGCGGGCCGACTCGGGGGTCGGGCGGCGCAGGATCAGCGACCGGCCCGCGTAGTCGAAGGTGGTCAGCAGGTGGTAGAAGACCCACGTGCCGATCAGGCCGTCGTTGTCGGTGCTGACATCCTCGCCCGACTCCGTCGCCGACCAGCCCACGGGGACGTTGCGCAGTTCGATGCCGCCCAGCTTGAGGGAGTCCAGCACCCCGTAGTACACCCAGATGACGGTGCCTTCGAAGTCGGTCTTCTCTTTGTACACGGGGCTCAACCCGGCTTCCTCGGCCGCCGTCGCGGTCAGGCTCAGACTCGGGGCGCCGGTGTAGAACGTGAGGCGCTTCGGCGGTCCGCCGTTGACCGAGGCCTCCACCAGCGGAGACGGGTCCATCCGCAGCCATGGCACCCGGCCGATGTCGCCGTGGATCTGATACGGCTTGCCGCGGATCGCCGCGAACCACCTGGCATAGCCTTCCTCGCCGGCCGCTCGCCAGTGCGGCACGGAGAGGGAGAGCTTGTCCTGCCGGATGTAGCAGTCGCCCAGCAGCGCGTTGGTCTCCTTGTCCTCGGGCGCCAACCTGAGGGCCATCGTCAGGTACTTCTCAGCGTCGGGGAACGTGTTGCCCAGCAGCCCGACATAGCCGCGCCGGCGGGCCGCGTGCAGGTTCGTGGGGTCTTTTCTCAGGATCTCCTCATACGCGCGGCCGGCCTCCTCGAACCTCCCCGCCTTGAACAACGCGTCCGCGTCACCACCGCCGGCCAGCGCCATGCCCGCCCCGCCCAGCAGCGGCGCCGCCGCGGCGGCACCGGCCACCACGGCCGCGCCCCGCAACAACGAACGCCGGTCCCACTTCCCGTCATCAGCCACGGCGCTCTCCTCTTCCGTGATCACCTTCCGGAACCGGGGGACCATGCCCCCGGCACGGACCGCTGCGGTCCATGCCCCACACTGAAGACCGAAGAGCGTTGCGGTGGCGTTCGCGATTTTCGATACGCCCGCGATACCTCGTGGCCGTACAGCGGCATGGAGGCAGCCGGGCCTGGGAGGCCGCGCGGTTATGGCGGCGAGCTCGGCAGAACGTCGCCGGCGTCCGATTGGATGGGGCGCATGACTGCTCACGACGTGGCGCCGCTGTTGCCCGGCGTCGCGGTGCTCCGCGATCTCTCCCGATCCATGGCGGTGCTGGAGGCCATCCTGAGCCCGGATGACTGGGAGAGTCGCCACCACTCCTTCGACGCGGCCTGGGACTCGGCGGAGGAGATGGGTTCCATGCGGAACGGCTCCGGAGACGAGTACTCCATCGTCTTCTCGGCGGGCGGCGCCTACATTCGCGGGTTCGATCACGAGGCTGCGATGAGCCCGTACGGGAACGACGGGCCATGGCCGGGAGTGCTCGACTCGGTCCCCGACGTCTTCCGCCACTGCGTGCTGGAGCCCGCCTTCTGCGACGAGGACGGCATGCCGCTCGTGACCGCCTGTCTATGGCGCGAGGTGGGCGACAGCGGATGGCGGGTGGGCGAGATCGACTATCCGGAGGGCGAAAGTGATCCCGACGGATCGGCCCACCTCTTCGCGCTGCTCACGGATCCGGCACCGGAGGCGTTCCAACGGTTCGCCGAGGACTATTACGAGGTTCGGGTGGATCTCGATGCGGTACGGCACGTCTATGCGCTTCGCCCGCTGACGCAGGCGGTCGTCTCCGCGTTGAACGCCGACGTCGCGCTGGAGGACCTCGCCGACGACCTCGCGACAGCACGGTACCCGTACGGCACGGCTCGATAAGGGAAACGGCTCCGCGGATTTCACCGATCCGCGGAGCCGTCGCACTTTTGCGGGCCTCGACGTCTGATGTTCCGGCCCCGCGCTCAGAGCCGTCCGCTCACAGGCACTTGATGGAGCAGTTGGTGTACTGGATGCAACTGTTGTAGTTGCACTGCCAGCAGCTCGCGTAGCACATGTAGGCGCAGCCGGCCGACGCCTCGACCTTGGGGACGAACAGGCCGATGAGCCTGGCCCCGACCGATTCGATATTCCTCAACATGTCAATCCCTTCTTTCAGGCGGTGAGTGGATTGTCAGAGGAATAGTTTCACCCGGTGGTTAAGATCCAGCTAATTCATGAGGCGTCATAAATGGGTCACTCGCGTGTCGGTTGAACGACCACGCCCAGTACTCTTTCGGCGGGGAAAAAGCCTATCGAGCGCGAATCGAAGCTGACCCGGCGATTGTCGCCCAGCAGCACCAGGCTGCCCGCGGGCACTGCGCGGCCGTAGGCGCGTGGGGAGTGGGGAAGATGTTCGCTCCTGATCTCGTCACCGGGAAGCGCGGCGATGCGTTTGATCAGCCAGCGTCGTCGTGAGATCTCCTTCGCGGCGGCCCCGGGTCGGAGCGGAGCGCCGAGCCACTCGCCGCTCTCGGTGGGCTGCTCCACCACGACCACCCCTCCCACGCGCAAGGGCGACCGCCGTGACACGAGTACGCGCTCGCCCTGCCGGTAGGCGGGTTCCATGCTCATTCCCCGTACCGTGACGCTGGCGAATCTTCCGCGGGCGACGGCCCTGAAGACGAGCGCGCTTCCGCAGAGCAGAACGGTGACGCAGCACAATGCCCCGGAGACGACGACGCCGTGGGCGAATGAGTAGACGGCGCCCGCGAACGCGGTGACGAGTCCCGCGAACACCACGATCGCCACGATCAAGGAAGAACACCTCCGCCTAGAGTTGCGCCTTCGTTGTCCGGCCCGTAGCCGGCGGACTGCAGCCGGAAGAGCCTCGCGTACTCGCCGTCGGCCGACAGCAGCTCGGCATGGCGACCGGACTCGGCGATGCGCCCGTCGCCGAGCACGACGATCATGTCCGCGTGTCTCACGGCGTTCAGCCGATGAGAGATCAGCACGCTGATCCTGCCCGCTCGACAGCTTCGCAACGAGCTGTGGATCTCGTCCTCGGCCTGGGCGTCCAGGCCCGCGGACGGCTCGTCGAGGATCATCACGTCGCGATCGTCGCGGAGGAGGCCGCGGGCCAGCGACAGGCGCTGCCATTGCCCCTCGGACAGCACCAGGCCCGTGTCGGGATCGTCCTTGTCGGCCTCGCTGAAGTACGTGCGCGAGAGCAGCGTGCCGTACCCATGGGGCAGAGCGGACAGGGCCTCGTGGATCCCGGCCCTGCGGGCCGCGTCGGCCAGGCGTGGGTGGTCATCCAGTGCCCTGAGATCGCCGAGAGCGATGTTCTCCTCGGCTGTCATGTCGTAGTGCATGTAGTCCTGGAAGACCGCGCCGATCCGGTCGCGGTACGCCGAGACGTCGAAGAGCCGGATGTCGATGCCGTCCCACAGGATCCGGCCGCGGGTGGGATCGTAGAAGCGGCAGAGCAGCTTCACGAGTGTGGACTTGCCGGCCCCGTTCAGTCCCACCAGGGAGATGCTCGTGGCCGCGGGGATGAACAGGTCGACGCCCCGCAGGATCCACGGATGCCTCTCCGAGTAGCGGAACCACACGTCGCGCAGCTCGATCCCGGTCCGCAGGGGAGCCGGGAGCAGCGACCCAGGTCGTACCGGATCAGGGGCGGCGGTCGTCACCTCGCGGTAGTGCCCGAACATCAGCAGGCTGTGATGCGTCCTGGCGACGTCGATCGTGAGCGTGACCAGCGCGTTCTGCGTCCCCGAGACCGCGGCGACGAAGACGGCCACGGCGCCCGGCGTCAGCTCGCCGGCCCCCGCCGCCAGAACCGCCCAGACCAGGCCCCCGCCGGCCAGCACGGCCGACAGCGAGCTCAGCGCGAGCTGGGTCATGACCTCCCGCTTGGCCACTGCCTGCTTCGCATGGTTGGCTCGATTCCGGTGGTCGAGCATCCGGGCCCGCAGGAAGGGGCCGATGCCGAACAACCGGATCTCCTTGGCCGCCTCGACCGTGGAGAGCAGGCTCGCGTAGAAGAACTCCCGGCGCTCGACCGGCCCGATTCTCCCCTACATCCGCGCGTTGGCCCGCGAGAGCGCGAGCTGCGCGCCGAGCGCGGGCAGGCCGGCGGCCAGGACCAGCGCTGCCATCGGCGGGCTCAGCGTCAGCATCGTGCCGAGGAAGCCGAGCGCCACGACCGTCGACTGCACCGTCCCCACCATGCCGTCGAGCGCCTGGTTCGGGTACGGCGACGTGCTCGTGGACTGCACGGCCAGCCTGAGTCGGTCCAGGAAGCCGGGGTCCTCGAAGGGGGCGAGCCCGGGGAGCCGCTCGACCGCTGTGAAGAGACGGTCCTGCGCCAGCAGCCCGACCCGCCGATCCATCTCTCCGCGCAGGAAGCGGATCACCTGCGGGACCACCGACACCACCAGCCCGCCCACGGCCAGGCCGAGCACCGGACCGATGAGCACGCCCGTGCGGGACGCGGCGTCCGCGATGCCGTCGATGACCAGCTTCAGCTGCCAGGCGATGAAGACAGGGGCGAGCCCCACGGCGAGTGTGGCCGCCACGTGGAGCGCCAGCACGCCGGGTGCCGCCGCGATGGCGAGCGACCAGGCGGCCAGCCCGCCGAGTGCCCACGACGGCGTCCGGAGGCCGACCCCATGCCCACGCCGGAGCCGCGTCCCCGGGCGGGTCATGCTGCCACAGGAGCCGGCCGATTGAGGTTCACCCGGTCGCTGCGTACGGTCAGCCGGCCTCTGTCGTCACGCGCCACGGCGAGGACGACCGGATATCTCTGCACGCCGAACGCCGAGTTGACCGGATCGCTGGCCTTCTCCACGACGACGCGGGCCACCGGGCCGAGGGCCGTGACGAAGCCGTCGAGATCCTCACCCTCGCCTATCACGACGGCCAGCGCCTGCCTGCGCCCCTCGGGCAGCGTCCTGGCGTAGGCGACGAACTTGGGCAGGCGTTCCTGGCAGGGAGCGCAGGTGGCCGAGAAGAAGGCCACGACGGAGCCGTCGAGCAGCGATTCGCGGGACACCGTCTCCCCGTCCACGGTGACCGCGTCGAAGGCGTCGACGGCTTCGCCCCTGCCGATCGAGGCGGTGCCCTCCGGGGCCCGGCTGAGCAACTCGGTGTGCTCGCGCAGTCTGCGTATCACGCCGAGCATGAGGGCGAGATTCAGGACTCCGAGCAATGCCGCCAACATCGCCACGACGGCTGCGATGGACATAGGAACTCTCCTCGATGTGCTGGGTCGTCCGGGACTAGGCAGCCCGGCTCATGGGCTTGAACAGCTCGTAGATGTCGTCCAGCGCCGCGAGCAACCCGCCCAGGACCAGGCCGACGGCGATGGCGGCCCAGCTGTCGGCCGGGCGGTACGCGTCGTTCATCGCGTGGAAGGCGAGGCCGGCGAGCGCGAGGCAGGCCAGGGTGATGTTCCGTACGACGTGATGGATCCCCATGGGGGTGGTGGACCGCCCGAAGCAGTGACATGGCCGCCGCGTCCCGTCGCGCAGTGCCGTACCGATGGCGGCCGAGAAGCCCCCGAGCAGCGCCGCCGCTCCCGCCAGGCCAAGACACGCGGTCGCCCGCAACGGGGTCACGAGCAGGGCGAGGACGAGGAGCTCCGCGGCGACCACCAGCCGGGCGACCCCGCGTCCGAGTCGCGGGGGGACCAGCCGCATCTCGGCGACGGCGGTCGTGAATCTGTCGAAAGCGCCACGCGGCACTGTTTTACCGATGAACGAGGCGAGAAATATAAATGCGAGCATTGCATCGATGCCGTAAGCGGCATGCCGCATATCCGGGCTCCTCGCTTATTGTCAAGCCCCCCTTGGGCGGAGACTTCCGCACTCCCCGCCCAAGAGAGACGATTACCTCAGCCGTTGCAGCTGACGTGGCAGTCGGTCCAGACCTGACAGGGTCCGTAGTTGCACTGCCAGCACTGGGCGTAGCACTGCGGCACACAGCTCGCGGATGCCTCGACCGCCGGGATAAGGCGGGCAATCAGTTGTGCTCCGAGCTCCTGGAACTTGCCGAACATGACCTCACTCCTCTCGCAGTGGAACAGTGGCCATCTGCGGCCACTTCTTCGGTTCCTGCAGAGTTGCTGTGCCGGGTAAAAATTTGGCTAAAGTGCAGGTCTGGGCGCTGATATCACTCTTTGTAGCTCCGGTGTCACGCTCATGCCTGGTTGTCACTATCGCATTGCATATGACCGATTGCCTTGTTAGCCTTCGGACGCTTGACCGCTGACGGGGCGCAAGGAGGGGCCGGTGCAATTCCAAGTGCTGGGTGTGGTGAAAACCTGCAAGGATGACGTAGCGATTCCGTTGCCGCCCAAGCCGCGCCATCTCCTGGCGATTCTCTTGTCCCGGAAGGGCCGGCCCGTATCCGCCGACCACCTCATCGATTTGTTATGGGGAGACCGTCCGCCCCGTACGGCGCGCAAGAATCTCCAAGTGCAGGTGTGCTGCCTGCGCCGCCTGCTCGACGACCCCGGCAGGATCACCCTGTCCGGTTCGGGATACGAGGCCTCGCTCGATTCCGAGGAACTCGACGCCCACGTGTTCGAGCGGTTGGTCGACAGCGGCCGGGCCAGCCTGGCGGAGGGGCACGTACCGGAGGGCATCCGGACGTTGCGCGAGGCGCTCGCGCTGTGGAGCGGCGTCGCCTACGACGGGCTGACGACGGCGGAAGGCGTCTTCCACGAGCGCTCGCGCCTGACCGAGATCAAACTCGCGGCGATGGAGGACCTGTACGACGCCGAAATCGCCCGCGGCTGCCATCGTGAGGTTCTGCCCGAAATCTTTGAGGTGTCCCTGGAGCATCCTTATAGGGAAGGATTGCTGGCCCAACTTCTCCTGGCGACATACCGTGACGGCCGGCCCAACGAGGCGATCGCACTCTACCACCAAAGACGCGAGCTTTTCGTGCGTGAACTCGGCACTGAACCCGGACGCCGGCTCCGCGCCTTGTACGAGGCCATGTTGAATGAGGATGTGCTTCTCTGACCGGACCGTGCTCCTTGTGGGGCGTCGCCGGGACCGGCCCCGCGCCCTCTTGGGATGTGTCATCATCTGAGAGCCGTCTGGCACTTTCAGCTATTTGGGCTCCGTCAGGGGAGCCGGCCGGAAGGGACGATATGGAAACGAGCGAGGCCGCGCCGCGGGTGCCGAAGGCGGGCTATACGCAACCCCGATGGCTCTCCGTCGTGGTCGGAACGCTGGTGCTGGCGGGGCTGGCGATTTCCAGCTATCTCGCCGTCGTCCACTACAACAACGACGTCGTCCTGGTGTGCTCGAAAAGCGCGACGATCGACTGCGAGTCGGTCACCACGAGTAAGTTCTCCGAACTCGCCGGCGTTCCCCTCCCCGTGCTGGGCCTGCTTTTCTTCCTGGCCCTCGGCGTGCTGAACCTGCCGTTCGCGATACGTTCCTCCCGTCCGCTTCTCAGGTGGGGACGACTGGCCTGCGTGGTCGCGGGCGTGCTTTTCGTCGTCTATCTGGTCGCGGCCGAAATCATCCTGGGAAAGATCTGCCTGTGGTGCACCGCGATCCATGTGCTCACCGTGCTGCTGTTCGTCCTGGTGCTGACGGGAGAACTCCGCCGCATCGCCGATTCGCCCCAGTGACCCGACCGGCGTGTTGAATCCGGCGCCATGGATTTCCGCGAGGAGAGAGAATGAGTAAGAGCACCCGTCAGCGATCCGCCCGGGAGAGGCTTGCGGAGGAGCGGCGCCGCCAGGCGATACGCGACAAGCAGCGCAAGCTGATCGTCGGGGTGCTGAGCGGTGTGCTGGTGGCCGCCGTCGTGGTCGTCGTGGCGGTGCTGGTCGTCAACAGGAGTAGCCAGAGCGATCAGAAGGCCGTCGCCTACACCGGCCCCCTCGCGCCGATCAGCCGCCAGTCCGACGGTTCGATCCTCATGTCCAAGCAGGACGTCACCCAGCCGACCCTGGAGATCTACGAAGACTTCCAGTGCCCCATGTGCAAGCGATTCGAGGAGCGGGTCGGGGACAAGGTCAAGAGTCTCGCGGCGAAAGGCAAGGTCAGGGTCGTCTACCGCCCCTTCCAGCTCTTCAAGGCCCCGGACTTCCAGGAACCGGTTCCCTCGGTCTCCCGCCGTGGCGCCAACGCGGCCATGTGCGCCCCCGCCGACCATTGGCCGTCGTACGCGAAGACCTTGTTCGCCTACCAGCCCGAGGAAGGCAAGGAGGGCTTCGCCGACAAGGAGCTGCTCAACTGGGCCCGTGATCTCGGCTTCTACACCCCGGCCTTCGAGTCGTGCGTGACCGGCGCGCAGAAGGCCGGCGACGTCGACAAGAGCACGCAGTACGCGGCGGCGCAGAACGTGACGGGCACCCCCACCCTCAAGGTGAACGGCCAGCCGCTCAGCCAGGAGACCGTCCAGCAGATCTTCGGCGACCCGTCGTCCCTCGAGCAACTGCTCACGAAGAGCGCCACGTCCACGGCGTCCGCCAGCCCGTCCCCGAGCGCCTCGAAGCAGTGAAGCGTCCCCCTACCGGGTCGGCGTGAAGGACGAGACGACCAGCCAGACGGCGGCGGCTGCGATCACTACTACGACGGCGAGGTCCTTCGCCCGCCCCCACGAGCGCCGTACGAGGTGGACGGCCCCGGCTCGGGAGACCGATATCCCGGGGCGCCGGATGGCCGCCGCGACGAGGCCGGCCGCCACGAGCAGGTTCCATCGCACCGAGTCGGCGAGGAACGACGGGAACTCGTCGCCGCACTGCGCCATGTACGTCACGAGGTCGAGCAGCGGCGAGAGCAGGAGAACCGCGGCGGTCGCGGCGCCGAAGGCCCGTCCCCACCGGGCAGGTGCGGTGGCTCCCGCGGTCGCCGCCAGCGCGACGAGGACGACCGGCAGGCCGATCACGTCAGCGTCGCAGGACCACCACACGAGGCCGTCCCAGGGCGATTGCGTCGTGTTGCCGGCGTAGAGGATGACCTCGAACCTGCCGGCCGTGATCGGGAGGCGGTGGAACATCGCCGCCCATGCCGCCGCCCCGGCGGCGCCCGCCCACAGGACCGGGGTCCACGGAGCGGACCCGCGTGCCGGGGGCGGGCGGGGCGCCAGGAGCAGCGTTCCCGCGGCCACCGGGTAGCAGACGATCAACGGCCAGGGCGGCACGACCGCGCGTAACCGCGCGGTGCACGGGTCGAGACCCGGCAGGAAGAACGCGGTGAAGAGCCCGAACGCCAGCACGACCCCGACCGCCGCGACGGCGGCCGGCGTGGCCCGGCGCGACCCGCGCAGGAGAAGACCGGCCAGCAGGACCGGCAGCAGGAGAACCGCCCAGAACAGCAGCTCTCCCGGCGTGCTCTCCAGCGCGTACGGGCCCTCACCCGCGAGGTCCGGGGCGGAGCAGAACCAGCCGACGCTCCGCCGCCCGACCCCGAAGGCCGTCAGGATCACCGGTCCGGAGGCCGCCAGAACCGCGCCGAAGCGCAGCGCCGCTCCCGTCGGGGACGGCGCTTCCGCGGTGGGTCCCTGCGTCACGGCGCCCTCTCCCGTAAGCGATCAACGAGAGTCAGGGTAGCGATCGGTCAGGACAAAGTGTCCTTGATGGCGATCTGGCCGTCTCCGATCACGAACTTCTGGTTGTTGTTGTTCGGGTCGCACTGCCACAGGTACACCTGGATGCCGTTGCCGCGGCCACCGGTGGCGTCCAGGCAGAGGCGGTTGCTCGAGTTCAGGGTGGACTTGAGGATGATCTGGCCGTTCTGGACGACCCAGATCTGGTTGGCGTTGCCCAGGCACTGCCACTGGTAGACCCGGGTGCCGTTGGTGCGGTTGTTGGAGGAGTCCAGGCACATCACCGGGTTCCTGCCGATGGTGTCCGCCACCTTGATGAGGCCGTCCTCCACGACGAACTTCTGGTTGTTGTTGTAGGTGTCGCACGCCCACTGGTACATCAGGGTGCCGTTGCCGCGGTTGTTGCTGACGTCGACGCACATCGCCGTCCCGATCGGGGCGGGGCCGTCGGCGGCCACGGCGGGCAGCGGGGTGACCGCGCCCATGGCGGCGGAGATGGCGGCGGCGGCCAGGAGATGGCGAGCGTGCATGGTTGCCTCCCAGGAGAGTTGATCAAGACTCAAGCACCATGCCACAGCGGACAGTCGTTGATCAATTACTGTGCGTGTTCGTCGTTTCGCGCGCCTCCCGCGCGCGACCCCTTGTGCGACGGCCGATTACCGCCAGCTCCGCGAACGGCTGGAGCGGAAGCATGGGATGCCCGAACGGAGGACGGAAGGGGAGTTCTGTGCGGGCGCGGTCGCGGTTGCCGGGGGATGGCGGGCGAGGCGGACGGGGATGGATGATCATCCTGTCGGCCCAGTTCATGATCATGTTGGATGCGTCGATCGTCACCGTCGCCTTACCGGACATCCAGCACGAGCTCGGCTTCTCCCCGTCAGGGGTGCAGGCCGTCGTCACCGCCTACAACACCGCGTTCGGTGGCGCGCTGATCCTCGGCGGCAGGATCGGCGACGTGTTCGGGCGGCGGCGCTTCTTCGTGCTCGGGATGGCGGCGTTCGCGCTGGCCTCCTTGCTGTGCGGCCTGTCGGTGAACGCCGCCATGCTGGTGGCCTGCCGTGTCCTGCAGGGCTTCTCCGCGGCGGCCATCGCTCCGACCGCCCTGGCCCTGCTGGCCGGGTCGTTCCCGGAGGGGCCGGCGCGGGCGAGGGCGATGAGCAGGTTCGGCGTCGCCACGGTGCTCGGCTTCGTGGGCGGCCTGGTGTTCAGCGGGCTGCTGGTGGACTCGCTGGGCTGGCAGAGCGTCTTCTATGTCACGGTTCCGCTCGGCGCCCTGGTCGCGGTCCTGATCCCACGGTGCGTCGCGGCCACTCCGGGGGCCGCGCGCTCCGGCAGGCTCGACGTGCTCGGCGCGGTGCTGATCACGGCGGGGGTCGCGCTGGTCGTCGTCGCGCCGACCCAGGGGAGCGCGCTGGGCTGGGCCGCGCCCCAGTGCGTCGTCCCCTTCGTCGCCGGGCTCTGCCTGCTGGCGGTCTTCCTGTTCGTGGAACGCCGCCACCCCGACCCGCTGGTCCGTCTCGGCCTGTTCCGGTCGGGCATGCTGCGGGCGGCCAACGTCGTGACGCTCGCCTCGGGGCTGCTGTCCGGTTCGGCGTACCTGCTGGTCACCCTGTACCTGCAGGAGGTCATGGGACGCACGCCCGTGCAGGCGGGGCTCATCGTGGCGCCCATCGGCCTGGTGAACGTCGTATGGGGCATGGTCCTCGGGCGGCTGATCCCGCGGATCGGCGTGGCGGTGTCCCTCACCGCCGCCACCGTGCTGTCCGGCCTGCTCGTCGCCCTGGTCGCGTCGCAGATGGCGGTGGCGCAGAACCTGGTGGTGTTCGGGCTCGCGCTGTTCCCCATGGGGATGACCATCCTCGCCACCACGGTCAGCTCCACCCTCGCCGCGACGGCGGGGGTCGCGCCGCACGAGCAGGGCCTGGCGGCGGGGGTGCGGCAGACGTCCTTCCAGCTCGGCATCGCGCTCGGTGTCGCCGTGCTGCTGTCGCTGGCGTCCAGCCGGACCGGCGCGCTGGAGGGGCAGGGTGTCGCGCACGGGCCGGCCCTGGCGGCCGGGTACCGGACGGCGCTCTACGTGCTCTCCGCGCTGGTGATCGGGGCGGGCGTGGTCACGTTCGTCCAGGTGCGCAACCACAAGAAGGCGGACGCCGCCCGCAAGCTGACCGCGACGACCACCTGACGGCTCCCAAGCCTCCTCGTCACTTGTGAGTCGTCCGAAAGCTGTCGTCCGTAAGCTGAAGGGGTGTCCCCCGCACTGGTCCTGCTCGACGGCGTCCGCTGGCGGGGCGTGCGCGTGGTCGGCGATCGCGCACAGACCCTGCTGGCCGTGCTCGCCATGCGCGGGCGGGCCGGGGTCGGCGACGAGCGCCTGGTCGAGGAGCTGTGGCCCGACGGGGCGCCGGTCAATCCGACGAAGGCGTTGCAGGTGGTCGTCTCGCGGACCAGGGCGGCGACCAGCGCTGACGCGGTGGTGCGGATCCCGCGCGGCTACCGGCTCGGGCTGCCCGCCGGCGAGGTGGACGCGTTGCTGCTCGGCGTGCTGGTGGAGCAGGCGCGGGCCGCGCTGGCCGAGGACGACACCGCGCTCGCGCGTCGCCGCGCCGAAGAGGCCATGAAGCTCGTGACAGGCGAAGAGGCCATGGGGCTCGTGGACAGCGGCGTGGACGGCGCCATCGGCGCCACCGGCGCGCTCGCCGAGCTGAGGGGCGTCGCGGCGGGGTGGGTGGCCGAGGCGCGGCGGGTCGCGGCGATCGCGCAGGGCCGCGCCGGCGCCCACGAGCAGGCCCTCCCGCTGCTGGAGGAGGTCGCGGCCGGCCGGCCGCACGACGAGGAGCTGCTGGCCTGCCTGCTGCGCAGCGAGGCCGCCGTACGGGGTGCCGCCGCCGCCCTGGAGCGCTACGAACGGTATCGCGCGGACTTGGCCGCGCGGCTCGGCACGGAACCGGGGCCCGAGCTGGCCCGCGTGTACGCCGCGCTCCTCGTCGCCGACCGCCCGGTGCGCGAGGGCATCCTGTACGACGGCTCCTCGCTGCTCGGCCGCGACGGCGACATCCGGGCGGTGCACGCCCTGTTGCAGACCAACCGGGTCGTCTCGGTCATCGGCCCCGGCGGGCTGGGCAAGACGCGGCTGGCCCACGTCGTCGGCAGGAACGCCGCGCAGCCCGTCGCCCACTTCGTCGAGCTCGTCGGCGTGTCCTCGCCGGAGGGCGTGGTGGGGGAGGTGGGTTCGGCCCTCGGGGTACGCGACTCGGTCAGCGGGCGGCGCGCCCTGACCGCCGAGCAGCGCTCCGACGTGCGCGCCCGGATCGCCCAGCATCTCGACCAGGCCCCGGCGCTGCTGATCCTGGACAACTGCGAGCACGTGATCGAGGCCGTCGCCGACCTGGTGGCGTTCCTGACCGTGACGACCCGCGACCTGCGGGTGCTCATCACCTCGCGCGCCCCCTTGGCGATCCCCGCCGAACGCGTCTACCTGCTCGGCGAGCTGCCCACGGGCGACGCGGTGGAGTTGTTCCGGCAGCGCGCCACGGCCGCCCGCCCGGGTGTCCGGATCGACGAGGCGGCGGTGGAGGACGTCGTCGCCCGGCTCGACGGGCTGCCGCTCGCGATCGAGCTGGCCGCGGCCAAGGTGCGGGTGATGTCGGTGGAGGAGATCGCGCGGCGCCTGGCGGACCGGTTCGGCCTGCTGCGCGGCGGCATCCGTACGGCCCCCGACCGGCATCGGACGCTGCTCGCGGTCATCGCCTGGTCGTGGAACCTGCTGGCCGAGCCGGAACGGCGGGCGTTGCGGTGGTTGTCGCTGTTCGGCGACGGTTTCACGCTGGCCGCGGCCGAACACGTCCTCGGCCCCGACGCCCTGCGTGCCGTGGACGCGCTGGCCGAGCAGTCGATGCTGAGCGTCCGCGAGACCGCGTACGGCCTGCGCTACCGCATGCTGGAGACCGTCAGGGAGTTCGGGCGGATGCGGCTGCGGGAGGCCGGCGAGGAGGCGCCCGCCCGGGCGGCGCAGCGGGCCTGGGCGACGGCGTACGCCCTCCAGCACGCCACCGACCTGTTCAGCCCGGCGCAGTTCGCGGCGGCCGACGCGTTGCGCGCCGAGGAGGGCAACCTCGCCGACCTGCTCCGGCAGGCCCTCGGCGAGCCCGATCCCGTCACGGTGATCCAGTTGCTGGCCGGCGTCGGCATGCACTGGTCGATCCGCGGCGACCACTCCCGGCTCCTCGTCCTCCGGGAGGCGGTCATCCAGGTGATCACCGGCTGGGCGCCGCCGCCGCACCTCGTCGAGGTGACCAGGGCCGCCATGCTGGTCACGCTCATGAACATGGTGGTCATCACCGACCGCTACCACGATCCGCTGCGCGAGCTGCTCCGCAGGCTGCCGGTCAGTGAGGCGACGGACCCCCGCGTGGCGGCGATGGCCGAGGTGGTGCTCGCCTGCGACGTGGCCGACGGCGGCGAGGTGCGCCACCGGCTGGAGGCGTTGCGCCGGAGCGACGATCCCGAGGTGGTCCTGGCCGCGACGCAGATGAGCGTCCACGTCCTGGAGAACGCGGGAGACGTGACCGGGGCGGTCGCGGCCGCCGAGCGGGCCCTGACGATGCTCCGCCAGGACGAGGGGCCGTGGTTCGCCGCGACCAACCACGCCGTGCTGGCCCACCTGGTCATGCAGCTCGGCGACCGCCGGCGGGCGGTCGAGCACGCGCGGGCGGCCATCCCGGTGCTGAGCCGGCTCGGCGCCACCGACGACGAGACGCAGCTCCGCTCGCTGCTGCTGGTCTCCGCGCTCGCCGACGGCGACCTCGACACCGCGGAGGCGGAGTTCGCCGAGATCTCCCGGGTCACCGACAGCGAGGCGGTGTTCGGCGGGGTGGCGATCGTCTCGCTGTGCGCGGCCGAGCTCGCCCTGGCCCGCGGCGAGAAGGCCGCCGCGCTCGCGCAGTGCCGCCTGGCCGTCCAGCGGGCGCGCGACCTGCGCCTGCCCGGGGTTCCGCGCCCGGAGTCCACGCCGTGGGCGATCACCGCGGAGTCGGTCGCCCTGACGGCGTACGCGTACCACGCCTCGCCGGAGGACGTCCCGTACGGCGAGGAGCTGTTCCGCACCGTCCGGGGCCACGACCCGCTGTCCGTGGAGAACCCCGTGCTCGACTACCCGATGTGCGGGTCGATGCTCTTCGGGCTGGGCGCGTGGGGGCTGCTGCGGGGAGGCATGGCTTCCCGCGACGCGATCAGGCTGCTGGTGCTGGCCGAACGGTTCGCGTACAACACCAACATGCCCGGCATGACGTTCGAGCGGATCGAGCCGCACGCGGAGCGGGTCGCGCCCGGGGTGATGGGCGCCGTGCGGGCGGAGTACGGCGATCGACGCGGCCCCGACCTGCTCGCCGAGGCGCGCGGCCTCCTCAGGCAGGTCTCGGGCCACGACGGCCGGGGCTCACATGTGCCGCTTGTAGCTGCGTACCGACAGCGGCGCGAAGATCGCGATGGCGATCAGGCACGCCAGCAGCGTCCAGGCCACCTCTCCGCTGAGCAGGGCTTTGTTGGCGAGGTCGCGGGCGGCCGTGACCAGGTGTGAGACCGGGTTGACCCGGACGAACGCGGCCAGCCAGCCGGGCAGGGTCTCGACCCGGACGAACGCGTTCGACAGGAACGTCAGCGGGAACAAGATCATCATGGAGATGCCCTGCACCGCCTGGGCGCTCCGGGCGATCGTGCCGACCCAGGTGAAGGCCCAGGCCAGCGACCAGCCCGTGCAGATCGCCAGCAGGATCGCGCCGAGCACGCCGCCCACCCCGCCGCCCGGCCGGTAGCCCATCACCAGGCCCATGCCGAAGGTCAGCGTGGCCGCGATCGCGTACCGCAGCAGGTCGGCCACCATGGGGCCGGCCAGCGGCGCGATCCGGGCGATCGGCAGCGACTTGAACCGGTCGAAGACGCCCTTCTCCATGTCCTCGCGCAGTTGCGTGCCCGTGGCCATGCAGGTCGTCAGCACCGTCTGGGCGAGGATGCCGGGGATCATCAGCGGCAGATAGCTCGCCACGTCACCGGCGACGGCGCCGCCGAAGACGAAGGCGAACATCGCGGTGAACAGGATGGGCTGCAACGCCACGTCGAAGAACTGCTCCGGATTGCGGCGCATCTTCTTCAGCGCCCGCCACGCCATCGTCAGCGTCTGGCCGAGTGTCTCGCCGAGGGAGACACGCCGCCGGGCGGCCGCCACGCGGTCGGCGGTCCTGACCGCCTCACGGGCGGGTGCGACCACGGTGCTCATCGGTCCTCCTCCCCACCGGACGCGCCGGTCTCGTCGTCGCCCGTCTCGTGGCCGGTCAGGGCCAGGAACACCTCGTCCAGGCTGGGCTTGGCCACGCTCACCGAGGAGATCGACACCCCGGCGGTGCGCAGCGCGATCAGCACGTCCGCGGCCAGGTCGGCCTGGTCGAGGGCGACGTTGAGGCGGCCCTGCTCCGGGCTGAGGACCGGCTCGGAGCCGAGGACGCGCCGCACGACCTCCACGGCGGCGGGCACCTCGCCCGGCTCGGCGAGCAGCAACTGGAGGGTGGAGTTGCCGACCGCGGTCTTCAGCTCGTCGGGGGTGCCCTCGGCGACCTTGCGGCCGTGGTCGATGACGGCGACGCGGTCGGCGAGCTGGTCGGCCTCGTCCAGGTACTGCGTGGTCAGCAGCACCGTGCAGCCGTCGGCGACGAGGCCGCGGATGGTGTCCCACATCTGGCCGCGGGTGCGCGGGTCGAGACCGGTGGTCGGCTCGTCGAGGAAGATCAGCGGCGGCATGGTGATCAGGCTGGCCGCCAGGTCGAGGCGCCGGCGCATGCCGCCGGAGAACTGCGCGATCGGCTTGTCGGCCGCCTTCTCCAGGCCGAACTGGCCCAGCAGCTCGGTGGCGATGCGCCGGGCGCGCGGCGCGGCGATGCCCTGCAGGCGGCTGAAGAGCCAGAGGTTCTCGCGGGCCGTCAGGTTCTCGTCGACGGAGGCGTACTGTCCGGTGACGCCGACGAGCTGGCGGATCACGTGCGGGTTGGCCGCCACGTCCACCCCGAAGATCTCGGCGCGGCCCGCGTCGATGGTCAGCAGGGTGGCCAGCATCCGTAGCGTGGTGGTCTTGCCGGCGCCGTTCGGGCCGAGGACGCCGAAGATCTCACCGGGGCGTACGACCAGGTCGATGCCGTCGACGGCACGGTGCGCGCCGAAGGTCTTCACCAGTCCCTCCGTACGCACGGCCGGATCGGTGCCCCCGCCGGGGGACAGGTCGCCCCCGGGGCGTCCGAGTTCTGTGATGCTCATGGCCCCACTCTCGGCCGCGCCGGTTTCACGGCGCCCTCGACCGGGTTTCACCGCTGTCCGCCGGGTGAAAACCGGGTGACATTTCGCATCACTTGCCGGAATGCTGGGTCAGGGGCGATGAGTTTTGTCGGTGGTGCCGGTCAGACTGTGCATGACCACGACTTCTTGTGAGACCCGCGGCTGCGACGCCAGCCATGACCCCGTCATGTCCGACAACTCAGATCGAGGTGCCGTGTCCAGCCCACAGCTCGACTCCCCCGCCGACTCCGCGCCGGCCGCTTCCGGTCGCACCCCGGCCGTGATCCGGCTGCTGGTGCTCGCCACGTTCGTGGTCATCCTCAACGAGACGATCATGATCAACGCGATCCCGCGGCTGATGGACGCCATGCACATCACCGAGCAGACCGCGCAGTGGCTCTCGACCGCCTTCATGCTGACCATGGCCGCGGTGATCCCGATCACCGGTTGGTTCCTGCAGCGGGTGACCACCCGCGTCGCCTACACCACCGCGATGGGGTTGTTCCTGCTCGGCACGGCGCTGGCCGCTGTCGCGCCGACCTTCGCGGTGCTGCTGGGCGCGCGCATCATCCAGGCGTCGGGCACGGCGGTGATGATGCCGCTGCTGATGACCACGCTGATGCGGGTGGTGCCGGAGTCCGAGCGGGGCCGGGTGATGGGCAACGTCACGCTGGCCATCTCGGTCGCGCCCGCGATGGGGCCGGCCGTCTCGGGAGTGATCCTGCAGTTCGGGTCCTGGCGGCTGCTGTTCGCCGTGGTGCTGCCCATCGCCGGCCTGATCGCCTGGCGGGGCCTCAAGCAGCTCCAGAACGTCGGAGAGCCCGAGTTCAGCACCATTGACTGGTTGAGCGTGGCGACCGCGGCGGTCGGCTTCGGCGGCCTGGTCTACGGGCTGAGCCGGTTCGAGGGCGGTGACGTCCGCGTCGCCGCCACGTTCGTGGTGGCCGGGCTCGTCGCCATCGCCGTCTTCGTCTTCCGGCAGCTCTCGCTGCAGAAGCGCGGCACGCCGCTGATGGACCTGCGCACCCTGCGCCACCGCACCTACACGGTCGCGCTGATCCTCATGTCGGTGGCCTTCATGGCCATGCTCGGCTCGATGATCCTGCTGCCGCTGTACCTGCAGAACATCCGCGGGCTCAACCCTCTGGAGACCGGGCTCCTCGTGATGCCGGGCGGTCTGGCGATGGGGCTGCTCGGTCCGACCGTCGGCCGGGTGTTCGACCAGTTCGGCGGGCGCATCCTGGTCATCCCGGGCGCGATCGGGATCACGCTGGCGCTCGCCGGCTTCACCCAGGTCACGATGACCATGCCGTACTGGCAGCTGCTCGGCCTGCACGCGCTGCTGATGGTGAGCCTGGCCGCGACCTTCACCCCGGTCTTCACCCTCGGGCTCGGCGCGGTCCCGCCGCACCTCTACTCGCACGGCAGCTCGATCCTGAGCACGTTGCAGCAGGTCGCCGCGGCCTTCGGCACCGCGCTCGTGATCACCGTGATGAGCGCACGGGCCGATGCCCTGAAGGCCGAGGGCGTCACCGAGGCGCTCGCCAACCTCGACGGCATGCGGCTGGCCTTCATCATCGGCGCGGTGCTGTCCCTGGCCGTTGTCGCCGCCGCCCTGCTCCTGCCGGCCCGCGCCGACAACGCCGGCGAGTTCACGGGCGCCGGCCACTGACGGCCGCGTTCAGGGGGCGGGGAGCTCGGCGCGCGCGCTCCGAGGGAGAGGGAGCCGCACCTCAGCGATCACCCCAGAGGGCGCGGACCTCCTCGTAGACCTTCTGGCCGTGGGAGATCTCCACCACGTTGCCGTCCGGGTCCTTCAGGGCGCACACGTAGCCCACCGGCTCGGGCAGGTCCATGGGCTCCCAGTGCAGGCAGCCCGTACGCCGCGCCTCGGCGGCCGTGCGGTCCACGTCCGCGCGTTCCGGAACCTCCATGCCCAGGTGGGCGAACGGTCCCAGTTGCGGCTGCGGTTTGCCCCGGTCCTCGGCGAACTCCACCAGGACGAGCACGAACGGCGTCTCCGCCTGGCCGTCGTTGGACAGCCAGGCGTTGCGGCCGTGCTCGTCGGAGTGCCGGGCGACCACCACGAGCGGGGTCATCGTCGTGTAGAACGCGATCGCCCGGTCCAGGTCGCAGCTCGGCAGGGCGACATGGGTCCAGCGGGCCTCGGTGAGCTTCGAGCCGGGTGTCATGACGACCCCCCAGGTGAGGCGGCGACTCTCCCTCACACTGTGCCCGTCCGGGCCGGGGTCAGGCCGGGGCGCCGCCGATGGCGCAAGCGCGGCACGGGGGCTGGCCGCAGGTGCACTGCATGATGGCGTCCAGGACGTCGTGGTCGTGGTACAGGCACTGGTCGCGGCAGGTGTGGCGGGGGATGAAGCCGGCCTGGATCTCGTCCGGCCAGGGCTCCTCGCCCTCGCGGCAGCGGGTGAACATCTCCGGGTCCTCCGAGTGGAGCCCGTGCATGCGCTCCCGCGCCTGGTTCTCCAGCACGCGGGTCTCCGCCGCCATGCTCTTGAGCTGGGAGGCCAGGCTGGAGTAACGGGCGTCGCCGGTCCGTACGTGGGCGGCGCGCAGCGCCATCACCGCGTTGCCCAGGAAGCGGCTGGCGTCCTGGAGGTCGGTGGTGTGGTGCAGCTGCATGCCGGTGACGCCTCGGACCCACACCGCGTCGTTGTTCATGGAGTGATTGACCTTTCGAAAATGGCAGGCGCGCCAGAAGGATGCCGGGGGTCTGCGCCTGTCTGGGGAGGTGTATCACCGTCTAGGTCTTTTTGTGATGATACCTGGGGTTTTGCCGGTTTTTATGGACAGCTTGTCAGCGTGCACTCGGGTAAAGGCGGGGGAGGAGCGGGACATCGGA
Source organism: Nonomuraea roseoviolacea subsp. carminata (assembly GCF_024172185.1). GTDB lineage: Bacteria > Actinomycetota > Actinomycetes > Streptosporangiales > Streptosporangiaceae > Nonomuraea > Nonomuraea roseoviolacea. Next base: position 3,399,992 of record NZ_JAMZEC010000001.1, on the reverse strand, counting down.
GGTGGAGGCCCGGCAGGGCGGGCGTCCGTGGCCGACCGGGGGCTCCGGGCGGGCGGCCCGTTCTTGGGGTGAAATTTGCGGACAATTGACGAAGTGGGGCCCCGCCCCCGGACGAGGCCGAGGCGGGGCCCCACGATGAGCGGTCGTCAGCTCGTCACGGCGCACTGCCCGCGCTCCTCCCGCACCGGCCCCTCCGACGTCGGACGGACGTCGAAGTCGAAGATCGCGGTGGGCAGGTAGAGCGAGCAGCATGCGTTCGGGATGTCGACGATCCCGCTGACACGCCCCTCGATCGGGGCCGAGCCGAGCAGCAGGTACGCCTGCTCGCCCGTGTAGCCCCACTTCTTGAGGTACTCGACCGCGTTGAGGCAGGCCCTGCGGTAGGCCACCGTCGCGTCGAGGTAGTAGTTCGTGTCCGTGTCGTGGTCGACCGAGATCCCGATGAACGACAGGAACTCGGAGTACCGGGGCTCCACGTTCCCGGGCATGAAGATCGGGTTGGTGGTCACGCCGTACTTCTCCATGCCGCCCTTGATGAGGTCGACGTGGAAGTCGATGAAACCGCCCATCTCGATCGCGCCGCAGAACGTGATCTCTCCGTCGCCCTGGCTGAAGTGCAGGTCACCTCCCGAGAGCTTCGCGTCGTTCACGTGGACCGGGTAGAAGACCCGGGCCCCGCGCGTGAAGTTCTTGATGTCGTGGTTGCCGCCGTTCTCCCGCGCCGGGACGGTACGGGCGCCTTCGCTGGCTATCCGCTCCATCGCGTCGCCGGTCGCCGTGCCGCAGAGCGCGTTGTCGGTCAGCGGCGGGAGGCCGAGCGGCGGGACCCGGTCCGGGTCGGTGTCGATGAGCGCCTGCTCCCGGCGGTTCCACGCCGCGAGCAGGTCGGCCGACGGCGCCGTGCCGAACAGCCCGGGGTGGGTGATGCCGGTGTACCGCACACCTGGCAGGTGGCGGGACGTGGCGACCATCCCGTGGAAGTCCCAGATCGCCTTGTACGCGTCCGGGAAGTAGTCGGTGAGGAATCCGCCGCCGTTCGCCTTGGCGAAGATGCCGGTGTAACCCCACCCTTGTCCTGGCGCGTCGCCGACCTGCTGCGGCACCGGGCCGAGGTCCATGATGTCGACGACCAGGAGGTCGCCCGGCTCGGCTCCCTCGACGCCTATGGGTCCGCTGAGCATGTGCGCTCTGGTCAGGTCGACGTCGCGTACGTCGTTCGCCGAATCGTTGTTGCCGATCTGGGCGTCGGTCCATTCCCGGCATTCGACCCGGAATTCATCACCGGGGCGAACCATTTCCACCACGGGAATGTCCGGGTGCCATCTGTTGTGCCCCGGCGTTTCCTGGTCGCGCATCGGCTTCGACTGGTCGACGGTGAATATGACTTTCGGCATGATGTCCTTCTTCGCTGGTGGTCCTCTCGGAGTTCTCGGATACGGGTGCGTCGTGACACCTCCCTCGAATACGCGCGTCACGTCCAGCGGGGGCGGTGCCGCTGGTCGCTGACGCCGAGTTCCTCGTCGCTCGGCGCCGGCGCCGCCGCGGACGGCTCACGCCCTCGGGTCAGCGGCCACAGCCCGCCGAAGACCACGACGCCGAAGATGGCGAGGATGACGGCGACCGTCTGCGGGTTGCGCCAGTAGCCGGTGAGGATCAGGAACGCGGGGATCGCCGCCGTGACCCAGCCCTCGATGGCCGTGACCCAGCCCGTGTACCTGGTGATCTGCTCCTTCTTCAATCCCAGGAGCACGAAGAAGAGGAACCACAGGTACGCCCAGTAGAGCCAGATGACGCCGAACGCCGGATCGTTCAGGACCCGGAAGTTGGCGAAGGAGTACCCGAGCGCCATGACCGCCACGAACAGCGAGTAGTAGCCGACGCCCGTGGAGTCGAAGTTGCCGAGCAGGTTGACCCCGACGTAGAGATAGGTGAATCCGAAGAGGTAGATCCCCGACGCGGCGAGGATCGCCGCCGGCCTGGCCTGGTTGGTGACGATCAGCAGCGTGGGCACGATCACCTGCAGGGCCCCGACGAACAGGTTGAAGATCCCCGCCGCCCGCGGGTCCACCTTGTTCAGCAGCATTACGCCGTTCAGGAAAAGCACCGCGCCGACGTAGAGAAGTCCGACGGCTCCCATCAGCGACGCACCTCCTCATTCATGCTCGTGATGGTTGTACGCGTAGCCTCCGGCGCGCCCTTCAGGGCCGGGGCAGCCGCTGCAGGGCCGGGTGGGGAGGCTGCTGCCGGCGTCGCGGGGAGGGCACGCTGGTGACCACCTCGGGGGCCTCGCGGCTCTGCTCCTCCCGCGAGCGCGCGCGGGCCGTCGCCGGGGACAGCTGGCTGAGGTACGGCGAGGAGAAGACGCGCGAGGCCGGGCCGTGGCACTCGGGACAGTCGCACGCCGCCGCGGCGGTGCCGATCGGCAGGCGCACCTCGAATCGTCCGCAATCACGGCAGCGATACTCGTAAGTCGCCATAGGCACCCGCCAGAGATTGAGCCCGTGTTTGTCCCGCCGTCGGCGCGCGCCGTCGCGCGGACGGTCAAATGGCGAATCAGGCCATACTTCAGCCAACCTCCGCCACTACTCGCTGTCAAGGTCGGCGACAATGCGGCGGGCGCGCGGAGACAAGCGCTCTAACGGAAGGTCGGTGATCGGTGGTGTGTTCGTTCCGCAGCGGCCCGGAGCGTCGCCATTCTTTTAAGGCGGCTCGCCGTTGATTTCGCGTGGGTCGCGATAATTTGCCGTCGCTTGGGGGAGCCCGCCCCTCGCCGTCCGCCGATGTGACTCCGCTCACAACACCCTCTGTACACCTAACCAAGCGCTTGCTACGCTCCGCCCATGGTGTCCACCCTGGTCTGGGGTACCGGCAACGTGGGCCGCGCCGCCATCCGAGCGGTCGACGCCCACCCCGCGCTCGATCTCACCGCCGTCCTCGTCCACGACCCCGCGAAGGCGGGACGGGACGCGGGCGACCTGGCCGGCCTCGGCCGTCCCCTCGGCGTCCGCGCCACCACCGACGTCGACGCCGCCCTCCGCGCGCGTCCCCGGGCGGTGGTGTACGCCGCGTCCGGCGACATCCGCCCCGACGAGGCGCTCGGCGACATCACCAGAGCCATCCGGACGGGGGCCGTGGTCGTCACGCCGTCCCTCTACGCCCTGTACGACCCGCGCGACGCCCCGCCCGAGATGCGGGCACGCGTGCTGGACGCCGTCGCGGAGGGCGGCGGATCGCTGTTCGTCTCCGGCGTCGACCCGGGCTGGGGGAACGACGTGCTGCCCCTGCTGGTCAGCGGGCTGGCCGGCACCGTGGACGCCGTTCGCTGCCAGGAGATCTTCGACTACTCCGTCTACGACCAGGAGGACTCGGTCCGCTACCTGGTCGGGATGGGGCAGCCGATGGACTACGAGCCGCCCATGATCGCCCCGACCGTGCCGACCATGGTCTGGGGCGGGCAGGTGCGGCTGATCGCCCGCGGCCTCGGCGTCCGGGTCGAGGAGATCCGCGAGAGCGTGCGGCGGCGCCCCCTCGACGCCACCGTCTCCACCGCCACGATGGGCGAGTTCAAGGCGGGCACGCAGGGCGCGCTGCGCTTCGAGGTGCAGGGGATCGTGGGCGGCGAGCCGCGGATCGTGGTCGAGCACGTGACCCGGATCCACCCGTCGTGCGCGCCGGACTGGCCGGCGACGCCCGACCAGGGCGGGGCGCACCGGGTGATCATCGAGGGGCGGCCGCGCATCGAGGTCACGGTCGAGGCGACCGACGAGGACGGCAACCGGGCCGCCGGCGGGAACGCCACCGCCGCCGGACGGCTGGTCAACGCCATCGAATGGCTGGCCGAGGCCGGGCCCGGGCTGTACGACGCGCTCGACGTCCCGCTGCGTCCCGCGACAGGCAAGCTCGGAAGGAGCCATCCGTGAGGGTCGACATCCCCGACGGCAAGGACCCGATCACGTACGTGTGGGGCGAGCTGGTCCCCGGCATCGGCCCCGCGGCCTCCCACTTCTCCCTCGCCGTGTACGCCCACACCACCCTCGGCCTGCGCGAGTTCGAGGCCGCCCGGCTGCGCGTCGCGCAGCTCAACGGCTGCGCGTTCTGCCTGGACTGGCGTACCGAACGGGACGGGCAGAAGGTCGAGCCGGAGTTCGCCGACGCGGTGGCGGACTGGCGCACCACCGACGCCTTCGACGAGCGGACCCGGCTGGCGGCCGAGTACGCCGAGCGGTACGTCCTCGACCACCACGGCATCGACGACGAGTTCTGGGCGCGGATGACCGCGCACTACAGCCAGCTCCAGATCGTGGAGCTGAGCATGAGCATCGGGTCGTGGCTGGCGTTCGGCCGGCTGAACCGGGTGCTGGGGCTGGACACCGTGTGCGTGCTGCCCAGCGGCGGCTCCTCACCGGCCGGGCCCGCCAAGCAGTAGATCACTCACAACTCAGGCGCGAGCAACCCCGTACAACCCCTCAAGAGTGAGGAACGCCGCATGAGTGACATGACCTCTGGCATCTCGCGTCGCGGATTCATCGCCGGTACCGGCGCGCTGCTCGGGGCCGCGGCCCTGTACGGCCGCGAGCCGGCCCGGGCCACCTCGCGGGCCCTGGCCGGCCCCATCGCGGACGGCGCGAGCGTCGCGGCGCTCGTGATCGGCACCGGGTACGGCGGGTCGGTCGCCGCCCTGCGCCTCGCCCAGGCGGGCGTGGACGTGCACATGGTCGAGATGGGCATGGCCTGGGACACCCCCGCCTCCGACGGGAAGATCTTCTGCAGCACGCTGGAGCCCGACCGGCGCTCGTACTGGCTGCGGACCAGGACGAAGGCGCCGCTCAACTACTTCCTCGGCTTCCCCATCGACCGCGACATCCCCCGCTACACCGGGGTGCTGGACGCCGAGGAGTTCGGCGGCATCACGGTCTACCAGGGACGGGGGGTCGGCGGCGGCTCGCTGGTCAACGGCGGCATGGCGGTCACCCCGAAGCGCGAGAACTTCGCCGCGATCCTGCCCACGGTGAACGCCGACGAGATGTACAACCTCTACTACCCGCGCGCCAACGCGGGGCTCGGGGTCTCCACGATCGACCCGGCCTGGTTCGACTCGACCGAGTGGTACCAGTTCTCGCGGGTCGGCCGTAAGCACGCCCAGCGGTCCGGGTTCCCGTTCGTCTTCGTCCCGGACGTGTACGACTGGGACTACATGGAGCAGGAGGCGGCCGGCACCGTCACGAAGTCGGCCCTCGCGGGCGAGATCCTCTACGGCAACAACCACGGCAAGAAGTCGCTGCAGAAGACGTACCTCGCCCAGGCCAGGGCCACCGGCCGGGTCGCGATCTCGCCGCTGCACAAGGTCACCTCGGTCGCCCCGGCGTCCGGGGGCCGCTACACGGTCGTCATGGAGCAGCTCGACACGAACGGCGCCGTCACGGCCACCAAGACCGTGACCGCCGACCGGGTCTTCTTCGCGGCGGGCAGCGTCGGCACCAGCAAGCTGCTGGTCAAGCTGAAGGCCACCGGCGCGCTGCCCAACCTGAACGGCGAGGTCGGCAGGGGCTGGGGCGACAACGGCAACGTGATGTGCGGCCGGGCCAACCACCTCTGGGACCCGACCGGCTCCCACCAGTCGACCATCCCGTGCAGCGGCATCGACAACTGGGCGGCCGGTGGGGCGTTCGCCGAGGTCGCGCCGCTGCCGACCGGGATCGAGACGTTCGCCTCGTTCTACCTGTCGATCACCAAGAACCCGAACCGGGCCCAGTTCACCTGGAACGCCGCGACGGGCGCGGTGGAGCTGAACTGGCAGACCGCCTGGAAGCAGCCGTCCATCGACATGGCCAAGAGCATCTTCGACAAGATCAACTCAAAGGAGGGGACGATCTACCGGACCGACCTCTTCGGGACGTACAAGATCTGGGGCGACCACCTCACCTACCACCCGCTCGGGGGCGCGGTGCTGGGCAAGGCCACGGACAACTACGGCCGGCTCGCCGGCCACCCGGGCCTGTACGTCGTCGACGGCGCGCTGATCCCCGGCAACACCAGCGTGAACCCGTTCGTCACGATCACCGCCCTGGCCGAGCGGAACATCGAGAAGATCATCGCGACGGATCTGTAGGTGAGAGCGGGCGGGCCGTCGCCGAGGAGCCTGGACGGCCCGCCGGAACTCCCAAGCCCGCGCCCGGCCCGAGCGCCTGAGGAACTTCCTCGACGAGTGTTCCGACCGTTTCGATCAAGAAGGGTCGAATATGCCGTCATACTGGCGCTTCTCGGTGTCTAGGGGAGGGAGATCCCATGGATCCGGCGACGCCCGCCGCGCGCCTCCGGCCGGTGCGGGGGCCGGCGTTGGGGGCCGTCGTGATGCTGGCGGTCTACGCCCTGGTGAGGGTGGTGGGGTCCGGGCTGAGCCTGTGGCGGGTCACGATCATCGAGCGGATGCTGGTCGACTCGGGGTCCGTGCGGTCGCTTGAGGTCGAGGTCACCGACACGCTGCTGCTCGGCGCCGCGTACGTGAAGGTGGCGGTGTTCGCGTTGGCGGCGGTGGCGTTCCTGGCGTGGCTGCACCGGGTGCGGGGCAACGCCGAGGTGCTGGCGCCGGGGCCGCACCGGCGGGCCCGGCCGTGGGTGATCCTGGGCTGGTTCGTGCCGGTGGTCAACCTGTGGTTCCCCAAGCAGGTCGTGGAGGACGTCTGGAACGCCTCCAAGCCGGGCGCGCCGGTGCCGTCGCTCCCGCTGGCGCGCCGCCCGGTCCTGGTCTGGATCTGGTGGAACGCGTTCGTGATCAGCTTCTGGGTGCTCGACGTGGTGGCCGCGCTGCTGTGGCACTCGGACCTGGAGTCCCTGCGCGAGCTGGCGCGGGTGGACGTGATCGGATCCCTGTCCTGGGCCGGTACGGGGGCGCTGGCGGCGTACGTCGTCATGAAGATCACGCGGGACCAGGAGGCGCGCCTGGATGCTTTGCCGCAATTTACCGTAAACCTGCCCATCAACTGATTGATGGGGACAAAAGCCACACCTATCCTCACTCGGGTGATTTCAGGTGACACACATCAGCGCGAGATGATCCTCCAGGTCGCGACAAAGCTCTTCGCCGGGCTTGGGTACGACGGCACCTCCACCAGGCAGATCGCCGAGGCCGTCGGGCTGAACGTGGCCACCGTCAGCTACCACGTGGGGAGCAAGCGCGAGCTGTACCTCGCGGTCATGGAGCGGGCCAACGAGGCGCACCGCGTGGTCCTGGAGGAGGCGGTCCAGGAGCTCGTGGCGGCCCCGGCGACGGACAAGGTGGCGGCGCTGCACCACTTGATCGACCGCTACATCGACTTCTGCGTCGAGAACCCCGAGCACCCCGCCCTGTGGACGCACCGCTGGCTGTCCGACGCCAGCGACGTCACCGGGCTCGAACCCGCCTACGTCCTGCCGCTGGCCCAGCTCGTCATCGACACCATCACCTCGATGCTCGACGTGGACCCCGAGGCGGACGTGCCGTACACGGTCAGCACCATGATCTGGTGCATCCACAGCTTCGTGCTGAGCGGGGTGCTCGACAAGAGCGGCGCGCGGCGCGGACCCGACGACCCGCGCGCCCAGCGCCGCTTCCGCGCCCACATGCACCGCATGCTCCACCGCACCCTGGGCCTGCCCGGATCGCCGCCCCGCCCCGCCGAATGACCATATTTCCGGCGACGTGAACCCTTTTCGGGTCTGACGGCAATACACGGGTGAGGTCGTTCCCGCCCCCGCCTCACCTGGGGGCGGTAACGGCCTCACGGTGAGACGCCAAGAACCGACAGACCATCACGTCGGCGGGGGCTCGCGCGTGGGGGGACCCGGCTGACCCACAGCCCAGGGGGACCTCCATGACGGCGCCGGCCGTTCGTTTCGTGCTGCCCGGAAACAGGCGCCTGTTCAAAAACGGGCGCCCGCCCGGACAGCGGTCCAGGGGGCGGCACGTCCCCTTCGCCGTCGCGCTGGTACTCGGGCTCGCCCTGCGGGGGCTGGCGATGCTCGGGTACCGGCCGGCGCTGTTCTTCTGGGCCGACTCCTTCGCCTACCTGGAGTCGGCCGCCCGCCCGGTGCCCGGGGCGTTCCGGCCGCTGGGGTACTCCCTGTTCCTCGGCGCCCTCGCCCCCGGCCCCGGCCTCGGGCTGGTCACGGCCGTGCAGCACCTGCTGGGAGCGGGGCTGGCCGTGGCGGCGTACGCGCTGCTGGTGCGGCGGGGGCTGCCCGGCTGGGGCGCGACCGTGCTGGTGGCGCCGCTGCTGTACGACGAGTTCCTGATCCTGCTCGAACACATGGTCATGGCCGACGCGCTGTTCACCGTGCTGGTCGCGGGCGGGGTGCTGGTGCTGCTGCGGCGGCGGGTCCCCCCGGCCACCGCCGCGCTCGCCGGACTCGTGCTGAGCCTGGCCGCGCTCACCCGGACGATCGGCGTGGTGGTGCTCGCGCTGGCGGGCGCCCGGCTGCTGCTGCGCCGTACCGGATGGCGGGTGTGGGGGGCCTTCGCGGTCGCCGGCCTCGCGCCGCTGCTGGCGTACGCGACGTGGATGTCCGCCACCAGCGGCGTCTTCGGCCTGACCCGGGCCGACGGCCTGTTCCTGTGGGCGCGGACCATGACGTTCGCCGACTGCGCGGTGATCCGGCCGGAGCCCCGGCTCACGCCGCTCTGCCCGGACACCCCCGTGGCCGGCCGCCCCGCGCCGCCGTTCTGGCTGTGGGCCCCGTGGTCGCCGATCAAGAAGACGCACGGAGACCGGAACGCCCTGGCCGGCCGGTTCGCCCGCGCCGCCATCATGGCCCAGCCCGGCGACTACCTGGCCGCCGCCGGCTCCGACCTGCGGTGGCTGCTGCGCTGGGAGCGCACCACCAGGCGCGAGGCCGCCATGAAGCGGACGAACCCGTACTGGTTCCCCTTCGAGGAGCGGTCCCTGAAGCCGTCGGTCCGGCCGGTCGCCGAGGCGTACGAGGGCGGCCCGGCCGCCACCCGCATCCACGAGCCGTACGCGGGCTGGTTACGCGCCTACCAGCGCTTCGGCTACCTGCCGTTCCCGCTGCTGACGCTCGCCCTGGCCGGGACGCTGGCGCTCGCCGTCGTCCGGCGCCGCGGCGACGCCCTGCTGCCCGGCCTGGCCGCCGCCGCGCTGATCGTGGCGCCGCCGTTCCTCGCCGGTTTCGACGTCCGGTACGTGGTTCCCGCCATCCCCCTCGCCTGCCTGGCCGCCGGGCTGGCGCTCAGCCCGCGTTCGCGCCGGTTGAGCTGCGAGAACGCCCCGGCATAGGTGCGGTCCCGGCGGGAAGGTCCACCCGCGGGGCCGAACCTTGCTCAGGAGGATCGTCATGGTGTCTTCTCGCAGCGTCTTCCGGCGCAAACCCGTGGACCAGATCGCGCACGAGCACGAGGGGGAGCTGTCACGGACGCTGGGCCTGTGGCAGCTCACCGCCATCGGCATCGGCGGCATCATCGGCGCGGGCATCTTCGCCCTGGCCGGCGCCGTGGCCCACGAGACCGCCGGACCGGCCGTGGTCGTCTCCTTCCTCATCGCGGGCATCGCGAGCGCGGCGGCGGCCTTCTCCTACGCCGAGTTCGCCGGGCTCATCCCGAAGGCCGGCTCGGCCTACACCTACGGCTACGCGGTGCTCGGCGAGATCGTCGGCTGGTTCATCGGCTGGGACCTGCTGCTGGAGTACACCGCCATCGTCGCCGTCGTGGCCATCGGCATCTCCGGCTACTTCGGCTTCCTCGTGGAGGAGCTCGGCTTCCGCCTGCCCGCCTGGATGCTCGGCGCGCCGGGCACCGGCGCGGGGCACCGGGTGGACCTGTTCGCGGTCGTCCTGTGCCTGCTGATCGCGGCCCTGCTGAACATGGGCATCCGCGCCGCCGCCCGCTTCGAGACGTTCGTGGTCGCGATCAAGGTGGCCGTGGTGCTGCTGGTCGTCGTGGTCGGCTTCTTCTACATCAACACGGCCAACTACACGCCGTTCTTCCCGTTCGGGGTCGGCGGCGCCATCACCGGCGCGGCCACCGTGTTCTTCGCCGTCTTCGGCTACGACGCGATGAGCACCGCCGCCGAGGAGTCCAAGGACGCACAGCGCCACATGCCGAAGGCGATCATCTACTCGCTGGTCATCTCCATGATCCTGTACGTGCTGGCGTGCCTCGTGCTCACCGGCATGCAGAACTACAAGAACATCGACCCGGAGAGCGGCTTCTCCTCGGCGTTCGCCTCGGTCGGGCTGGGCGGCCTGGCCGCCGTGATCGCGGTCGGCGCCATCATCGGCATCCTGACCGTCATGTTCACGTTCATGCTGGGCGTGACGCGGGTGTGGTTCTCGATGAGCCGCGACGGGCTGTTGCCGCTGTGGTTCGCCAAGCTCCACCCGGTGCGCCGGGTGCCGACGCGGGTCACCTGGATCGTGGGTATCGCCTCCGCCCTGATCGCCGGGTTCCTCCCGATCCGGGAGGCGGCCGAGCTGACCAACATCGGGATCCTGCTGGCGTTCGTGGTGGTCTGCGTCGCGGTGATCGTGCTGCGGTACCGCCAGCCGGACCTGCCGCGGACGTTCCGCACGCCGGGCATGCCGTTCGTGCCGGCCATCGGGGTCGTCTTCTCGATCTGGCTGATCACGTTTCTCGACCCGCTCACGTGGCTGCGCTTCGCCGTCTGGTTCGTGATCGGGCTGGTCATCTACTTCGGCTACAGTCGCCGGCACTCCGCGCTGGAGGCGGAGACCGCCGGCGAGGTGTAGCCCCGGGGGGCCACGAGTTGCCCGAACCGCCCGCGTGAGCACCGCGTCGCCGGTTAGTGTCACTCCGTACGCGGGACGCATTGTGCCGCTCCGGGCACGGAGGGTGATGATGAGCAGGCTTGCGCGGGCTGTGGAGCTGAAGGCCGACCTGGTCCACTTCGCCACCTCGGGGCGGTTCGCCGCCGAGCTGGGCGTCGTGCTCGACCGGTTCTACTCCGACGACACGCCGGCCGACGAGGCGGCGGCGTTCCTGCCCGTCGACTTCTTCGCCCACCAGCACCCGCTGCCCGGCGGCGACACGGTCGTGGACCGCTTCCTCGCCGAGACGCCGGGGCTCGACCGCGCCGACGTGGAGCTCGTGGCGAGCTGGAAGATCGTGGTCGAGGGGGTGTTCGAGGTGCGGGCCGTGGACGACGCGGCCGTGCTGCTGTTCAACCTCGTGGACGAGCTGGTCTACCGGGCCTTCTCCAACCTGGGCGAGGGGGCGTTCGCGGCGCTGGAGCCCGGCATGCTCGTCGTGGGACGGCTGATCCCGCTCGGCGCCGACTGGCTGATCAGCGCGCCGCCGGCCGTCCACACCGCCGGGGCCCGCGAGACCCTCGTGGAGGTCGCCGCGCGGCTCGCGCTCGCCCACCCGGAGTGGGTCTTCCGCAACCCCGTGCTGCTCGCCCAGGCCCGGGAGACGCAGCGGGCGCAGCGCCGGTGCTTCACCGAGTACTTCGGGGCCGACCTCATCGTGCTGCCCGGGGCCGACGTCGCCGAGATGGTCCGCGGCTACCTCGCCCACCAGGTGGCGCGGCTCGGCGGCCCGCCGCCCAGGGACATCGACCCGCCCGCCCCGCTGACGGCGGCGCGCACGGTCGGCCTGATCTTCGACGAGGCGGCGGGGCTGGGCTACTACGCGGAGTTCGGGCAACTGGAGGAATTGTTCAACGATCCTTCGCTCGTCGTCCGGGCCGCGTACCGCGACCTGCTGTCGGCCTACCTGCGGGGCGACACCGTGTCGCCGGTGCCGCTCCAGCGCCTGGCCGAGCGCGACCCGGCCAGGGCGAGCGAGGTGTTCGCCGGGCTGCTCGGCCGCAAGGGGTTCGACTGGGAGCGCAGCGGCGAGCTGCTGCTGCGGGCGCACAAGCCGGGCCACTTCGCCGGCCCGCCGCTGCCCACGGTCACGCCGGTGACGGCCGCGATCGCCGAGCACCTCGGCCTGCCCGTGCAGTCCTGAACCGGCTCCCGGGGCATATCTACGGGTGGTTGTGCGCGGCGACGCGCTCGTGGAAGGAGCGGCGGCGCAGCGCCTCGGCCGTGGCCTCCAGCACGGCGGTCAGCGGCGCCGGCAGCTCCTTCTCCAGCTCGGCCACCGCCCGGGTGGTGGCCGCCCACTCGGCCTCGATGGCGGGCAGCGCCGCCCGGGCGCGCTCGGTGAGGTGGACGACGCGCTGCCGCCCGTCGGTGCCGCGTGCCAGCGTGACGAAGCCGGCGCGGCTCATCTGGTGGACCGTCTGGCTGGCCGCCGAGTGGGTGACGCCGACGGCGGCGGCCAGGTCGCGGATCGCCATGGGGCCTTCGGCGGCCAGGGCCCGGACGGCGGGGGAGAAGCGCGGCCGGTAGTCGGGCATGCCGAGATCGGCGTAGATCTGCGCGATCGCGCCGTCCATGACCTCGTGCACGTGGCGGAGAAGCGTCCCGAGCGATGCCATGCCACCAATGTAACAGTCCTTTTAGAACCTCCCGTCCGATGTCATTGTCGGCTCGTCACCTCCCCTGTCGCCATCCCCAGTGTTGGGGATTCAGGCCCGGCGCCCTTTTCCCGATTCTGAAGAGGCAAGAAAGGCACCGGCCGGGGAATCCGGCGGCGGAAGGAGAAACACGGAAATGTCACGATTCACCACTGAAGAAGAGCGCCGAGTGGCCACCGCCCTGCACGAACTCGACACCGCGCCGCACGTGCGCGCGTCCGTCGGGGCCTCGCTGGAGATGGCGTCGCCCGGCTCGGACGGTCTCGGCCGGCGCGTCGCCGGCGCCGCCGGGATCGGGCTGCCGGTGACGGCGGCCGAGGGGATGCTCGGGCCGTGGGACGCGCGGATCGGGTTCAAGGACGGCGTCGCCGTGGGCGGCTGGGCCAACCTGGCCCTGCACGAGAGCGGCGCGTACAACTTCAGCGGGCACTTCCACGTGTCGGGCGCGATCAGCTACGACACGGCCTTCGCGTGGGCGGTCAGGGACTCCGTCGGGGACATCTACCTCTTCTCCCACAGCGGGCGGGTGCACGGCACGTTCGAGTCGGGGTCGCGGGACGACGACTGGGGCGACTCCCAGGTGAAGCCGGCCGTGCACGAGGGCTGGCCGCTCCTGGCCGCCGGCTGGTCCTGGCGCTGGGAGGCCAGGGTGAACGCCGACCTCGGGGTCTTCCTGGACGCCATCATCAAGGTGGTGGCCGCCGGCCAGGCGATCGGCAAGGTCATCTCGATCGTGGCCTGACCCGGCGGCCCGAGGATGAGGCGGTCAGCCGGCTGATCGCCGGCTCGTCGCGGCGGTCAGCCGGCGATCGCCGCGATGAGTTCGTCCCGGCTCTGGGCCCCGGTCTTCCGGTACACCGACTTCACGTGGTCGTTGACGGTGTAGGTGGACAGGTCCAGGGCGCGGGCGATCTGCTTCGCCGCCGCCCCCGCCTGGAGGTGCTCGATGACGCGGCGTTCGGCGGCGGTGATGCCGTACCAGTCGCAGAAGGACGGCAGCAGCAGGGCGCTGCCGGCCGCCTGGATGAGAACGGCCACGTCGCTGTGGCCGTTCTCGTCCAGCGGCTGACCGTGGATCAGCACCCAGCGCCCGAAGTTCGCCGCCGGGGCGCAGATCGACGGGGTCCAGGCGCGCGGATCGCGCCGGTGCGCCCTGACGTGCAGGGACAGGCCGATCCAGAACGCGCCGGCGATCCACTCCGGCACCCCGCTGCCGGCGGCCGGCCACATCTGGCGGATCCAGGCCCGCGCCTGGGGGGAGACCGACCCGACCGTGTGGTCGGGGCCGATCGTGATCAGCCCGGTCGGCAGCGCCGGGACCGTGGGGGTCAGCGGACCGGCCGTCACGTAGCCGCGTAACCCCGCCAGCAGCGCGGGGACGAACCGCTGGACCTCACGCACGTCGCCCGCACCGAAGGGCCTGGCGCCCTCGGCCCGGAGCAGGCCGAGCATGCCCCACACCCCGTGCCGGTCGCGGACCAGCAGCCGCAGCTCGCTGCTCGCCCCGTGCGCGGCCAGCACCCGCCGCAGCAACGTGTTCTGCCGGCCGTCGCCGGCGCCCGCCCCCACCACGCACACCGGGACGCTCTGCCGGGCGAGAACCGGCAGCGGGCACGGCTCGCCGTGCAGGTAGCGGTTGAGGACCAGGGCGCTGATCAGCGCGGGCGGGTACTCGTGCCAGAAGCTGAACGCTCCCAGGCCGATGCCCATCGCCGGGTTCAGGCCGACCAGGCGGAGCGCGTCGTGCGCCACCCGGCGCCGGACGATCCGGGAGACGGCCGCGCCCACCTCGACCGGGCTGCCGGCCGGGTTGAGCGCCGCGCACAGCTCGCGGGCGATTCGCCCCTCGTTGTCGGTCACCCGGCATCAACTCCGGTGGTGCGAACTCTCAGCTTTCGGGCAGCGGTAACGCCGACGGTGTCGATGCCGTGATATCCGGGTCTTGCGCGTCTGCCTCGCGCTCCATTCTAGATCCCGCCGGAAACAATGACCAGCCGCCGGAATTCGAGCGGAATTCTGGCGATAATCTCGGCTATTTCGCGGGAAATGCGCACAACGAATGGCGCCGCGGACGCGCGCTGCTCGGAGGACGAGGGCCCCGCGACCGGCTCGCGCGCGTTTCAGCGCTCGCCGGCGTTGCTGTCGCCGCTTCTGCCGGCGCTGTCGTAACCGTCGCCGTGATCGCCGTGATCGCCGTGATCGGCCTGGTCGGCGTGGTCGGCCTGATCGGGGTGGTCGTCGCCGCCCGTGAGGCCGTCCAGCAGGCGCGTCACGGCGTCGCCCAGCGGGCGGAACGCCTCGGCGAGGGCGTTGGTGAGCGGAGCGAAGATCTCGGTCACCTCGCCCACCAGATCCGTCCGTCTTTTCTCGGGAGGAACCCAGCGCATCGCGTCGGCGCTCAGCGCCTCCCATTCGTCGACGACGCCGTCGATGGCGTCGAGCACGTGATCAGGATCGCTCGACATGACCGTTCTCCAAGGCGCGGGAGTCGGACAAGGCCACGGTACCTCTCGGGCCCCGATCGTTTCCTCCCGCGCCTCCTGGTGCGGGCGTCAGGCGGGGACGGAGACGCCCACGCCGCCGCGGGTCTGCCCGCCGTACCGCTGCTTGGCGGCGGCGATGTCGAGCGGCCGGACCGAGCTGCGCGCGGCGAGCACCTCGTCGTCGATCAGCGCGGCCGGGACCAGCCACGACACCTCGAACTCCAGCCCATCGGGATCTTGGGCGTACAGTGCCTTGGTGGTGGAGTGGTCCGACGCGCCGACCAGCGCGCCCATCTCGCTCAGCCGGGCGGCGACGCGCTCCAGCTCGTCGAGCGTGTCGACCTCCCAGGCCAGGTGGTAGAGCCCGACCGAGGTGCGCCCGGCGGGCGACGGCCCCGCGCCCGCCCCGATCTCGAACAGGCCGAGATCGTGGTCGTTGTTCGAACCCGCGGCCTGGAGGAAGGCGGCCCCCCGCATGCCCATGACCACCTCGAAGCCGAGGGCTTCCCGGTAGAAGGCGACGCTCCGCTCCACGTCACGGACGTACAGGACCGCGTGGTTGAGTCGCTGGACCGGCATTGTTCTCCCCTTTCGGCTATCTATGTCCAATGTATATGAGAGTTCAAGTAAAATGCATCCCATGACCCGATGGCTGGACGACGACGAGCAGCGCACCTGGCGCAACTTCGTGGCCGCCACCCAGCTCCTGTACGCGGCGCTCGACCGCCAGTTGCAGCGCGACAGCGGAATGCCGCACACCTACTACGTGATCCTCGTGGGGCTGTCGGAGGCGCCGGAGCGGCGCATGCGCATGAGCGAGCTGGCCACGTGGGCGCAGTCCTCGCAGAGCCGCCTGTCGCACGCGGTTTCGCGGCTGGAGGAGCGCGGGTGGGTGCGCCGCGAGCGCTGCCCGGAGGACGGGCGCGGCAACTTCGCGGTGCTCACGGACGAGGGCTTCACCGCCCTGGCGGCCGCCGCCCATGGCCATGTCGAGGAGGTCCGGAGAAGCCTGTTCGACGTGCTCGACCCCGAGCAGATCCGGGCGCTCGACGACATCTGCGCCACGGTCCGGTCCGGCCTGGAGCGCTGACCCGGGCCCCCGGCTCCCGCGGTTCGGACACGCTGGGTCGCCGGCGCGGAAACTGTCGGTGGCAGGTCGTAGCGTTGCGCGGGTGGCCGGGGGAGTGGCCTCGGCCCCGCGGGGAGCGGAGGCCCCGCGCGACGGGACGAAGGAGCGGGGGATGTACGACATGGACGACGCGCTGTTCAGGGCGGTCCACGGGATCGCGGGGCGGCTGGCGGGGGCGCCGGTGCCGGTGGTGCTCGACGCGCTGGTGCGCCAGCTTCCCAAGGCGCCCGGCCTCGACGGTCCCGAACTACGCAAGATCGCCGAAGAGATCAGCGTGGGCCGCGACCCCTCCGGCCTGTGACCTGCTGCTGAACCCACGATCTCGCCCCGGGGGCTGGGGCCGTGACCATCCGTCGGTCCGGGCTGGGGCCGTGACCATCCATGCTTCTTGGCTGGGTCGTGGCCACCAGTCCTTCCGGGCCGGGTCGTGACCACCCATTGCTTCAGCCTGGGGTCGTGACCACCTATTGCTCCGGGCCGACGGCGCGACGCCCGACGGCGCGACTCCGGACGTAGCGACGCTCGGCGCCGCGACGCTCGGCGCCGCGACGCTCGGCGCCGCGACGCTCGGCGCCGCGACGCTCGGCGCCGCGACGCTCGGCGCCGCCACGTAGCGCAGGCGCCGTCGGGGCGCGGCGAATACCGGCGTCGCGGCGGCGCGCCGACGGCGTCGGGTGAGTGATCTCGACGCCCCGAGGCCGCCCCGACGGTGGCGCAGGGCTCGTGATCGGCGGTGCCGCGAGGTCGCGTGGCGGTGTGGGGCTCTTGCGGGTGAGGGTGTCGCGAGTCCGCGGCGGTGGCGAGGGTGCACGGCGGTGGCGAGGGTGCACGGCGGTGGCGAGGGTGCACGGCGGTGGCGAGGGTGCACGGCGGTGGCGAGGGTGCACGGCCGCTGGTGTCGCGAGAGGCGTCGGTGGCGGTGCGAGGGAGGCTCGCGGCCGGCGGGGATGGCGAGTCTGCGGTGGTGGCCGTGCCAGGTGCGCGAGGTGTCGAGCTCACGATTACGGAGTCCGAGATCGCTCGCACGGCGGGCGGGCTTGTGATGCCCCGTGTGGTTCGTGCAGCATCGAGGCCATGGGTAGCGCTAACATCCACCTCCCCCGCGCGTGCGACGTCCGGGGTGTGACCGCATGACGCTGGTCGCCGGGGTCGACTCGTCGACGCAGAGCTGCAAGGTCGTCGTCCGCGACGCCGTCACCGGCCGGCTCGTACGCCAGGGCCGGGCCGCCCACCCCGAGGGCACCGAGGTCCACCCGGCGCACTGGTGGGCCGCGTTCCTGCGGGCCGTCGAGGAGGCGGGCGGGCTCGACGACGTGGCGGCGATCAGCGTGGCGGGGCAGCAGCACGGCATGGTGTGCCTCGACGAGACGGGCCAGGTCGTACGCGACGCGCTGCTCTGGAACGACACGCGCTCCGCCGAGGCCGCCGCGGCGCTCGTCGCCGAGCTGGGCGGCCCCACGGCGTGGGCCGAGGCGGTGGGCAGCGTGCCCGTGGCCTCGTTCACGATCGCCAAGCTGCGCTGGCTGGCCGAGCACGAGCCCGGAAACGCCCGCCGGGTGGCCGCGGTGTGCCTGCCGCACGACTGGCTCACCTGGCGGCTCGCGGGCGCCCTCGGGCTGCCCTTCGACGCGTGGGCCGACGCCCCGCCCCCGCCGCTCGACCACCTGACCACCGATCGCGGCGACGCCTCGGGCACGGGCTACTGGTCCCCGGCCACGGGGGCGTACCGCACGGATCTGCTGAAGGCCGCCTTCGGTGCGGTCCCGCTGCTGCCGCGCGTCCTCGGCCCGGTCGCCGACGCCGCCACCCCCGACGCCCCAGCCGGCCCTGGCGCCGACGCTCTCGCCCGCGGCGCGTCCGCCGCCGACCTCCTCGCACGTGGGACGACCACTGCCGGGGAGGGCTCGCGTCACGGCGGTGATGTGGGACGTACGCGCATCGCGCCGGGCACCGGGGACAACATGGCCGCCGCGCTCGGCGTGGGCGCCCGGCCCGGGGACGTCGTGGTCTCGATCGGCACCTCGGGCACCGTGTTCGCCGTGTCCGACGCGCCGAGCGCCGACCCGAGCGGCCAGGTGGCGGGGTTCGCCGACGCGACGGGCCGGTTCCTGCCGCTCGTGTGCACGCTGAACGCGGCCCGGGTCATGGACGCGGCGGCCCGTCTCACGGGTGTCGGCCTCGACCGGCTCGGCGAGCTGGCGCTCCAGGCCCCGGCCGGTGCGGGCGGTCTCACGCTGGTGCCGTACCTCGAAGGCGAGCGCACCCCCAACCAGCCGACCGCCACGGGCGCGGTCCACGGACTCACCCTCGCCACCTCGACCCCGGCCCACCTCGCCCGGGCCGCGATCGAGGGCATGCTGTGCGGCCTGGCCGACGGCCTGGACGCGCTCGGGCTCTCGCCGGAGCGGGTGCTGCTGATCGGTGGAGGCGCGCGTTCGGAGGCGGTCCGCCGCATCGCGCCCACCGTCTTCGGGCGGCCGGTCCTGGCGCCGCCGCCGGGCGAGTACGTCGCCGACGGCGCGGCCTACCAGGCGGCCTGGCTGCTGGACGGGGACGTCGCCTGGTCGGCGCAGGAGGCGGCGCTCTACGAGGCCGACGCGGTGCCGGACATCCGCCACCGCTACGCCGCGGCCCGCCCCCACATCCTCGACCGCCCCCACTGACGGCCCGCCCCGGTGACGGCCACATCCCCGCTGACCGCGCGCTCCGGTTGACCGCGTGCTCCCGTTGGCCGCCTGTCCCCCGCCAGGCTGCGGGTCCCACGGTCCCCTGCGGGAGTCGCGGGGGGAGCGCGGGAAGTCGGTCGGGGCCTACGCCGGGCGACGGGGGCGGCCGGGCGCTTCCGGCGGCCGTCTTGGGTGCGGACCCCGGACCGTCGCCGCCCTACAGCCAGGCGGCGGCTGCCCAGGGTTCCCTGCAAGAGGCGCGGAGAGCGCGGAAACGCGGTCGGGCCTGCGGCGGTTGAGGCGCTGCCGGCGGCCGTCGTGGGCCGGCCGCCGGGCGTCGGCGGGAAGTGCGGAAGGTGCCCTGGGCGCGACAGCGGCGGTCGGAGCGTCAGCCCGTGCCGAGGGCCTTGCGCAGGACGTGGACGGCCTGCTCGACGGCGCCCGTGGCGGCGGCCGTCCCCCGGAGCGGGTTGAGCATCATGAAGTCGTGCAGGATGCCGTTGTAGCGCAGGCTCGTCGTGCGCACCCCCGCCGCCAGCAGCTTGCGCGCGTACGCCTCCCCCTCGTCCCGCAGCACGTCGTTCTCGTCCACGATCACGAGCGCCTCGGGCAACCCGGACAGCTCCTCCAGTCTCGCCCGCAGCGGTGAGGCGGTGATCTCCCCGCGCCTGTCGCGGTCCGGCAGGTACGCGTCCCAGAACCAGGCCATGGCCTTCGCGGTCAGGAAGGGCCCGGCGGCGAACTCCCGGTAGCTGCCGGTGTCCTGGGCGGCGTCCGTGACCGGGTAGTAGAGCGACTGGTGGACGAACGTCACGTCGCCGCGCTGCTTGGCCAGGATGGTCAGGGCGGCCGTCATGTTGCCGCCGACCGAGTCGCCCGCCACCGCGAGGCGCGAGGCGTCGAGCCCCTCCGAGGCCCCGTCGCGGGTGATCCAGCGGGCCGTGGCGTACGCCTGCTCGATCGCCACCGGGTAGCGCGCCTCCGGCGAGCGGTCGTACTCGACGAAGACCACGGCGGCGTCCGCCCCGACGGCCAGTTCGCGGACGAGCCGGTCGTGGGTGCCGGCGTTGCCGAGGATCCAGCCGCCGCCGTGGACGTACAGGACGACGGGCAGCGGGCCGGTGGCTCCCGGTGGCTTGACGACGCGGACCCGCACGTCCCCGACCTCGGCCGGCACGGTGGTCCACTTCTCGTCGACGTCGGGCTTGTCGACGGGGGCGGCCTGGATGTCGTCCAGGACCTTGCGGGCGCCTTCTGGGCCCAGCTCGTACAGGAACGGCGGCTTCGAGGTCGCGTCCGCGATCTCCTGCGCCGCGGGCTCGAGTATGTGCTCACTCATGATGAGGTGTCGTCCTTCTGCTCGTCGTGCGTTCTCCTCTCAAGCTGGCGTACCCGGCCGGACCCCTAGGGGACCCTGAGGAGGGATCAGGGGCGCTCCGGGGATGTGTCCCGATGCCTGGGGCAGGGTGCGGGCGGGAGGGTTGGTGCATGACGGCAGTGAAGGACAGGATCGCCCCGGCAACCGCGCCTCAGGGGAAGCCCGCGCCTCAGGGGAAGGCGCGGGCCGCGACCGGGGCCACCGGTGCCCGGGTCGGGGTCTACGCGCTCGTCGCGTGCGTGTCCATGGTCTGCGCCGTCGTCGCGGTCGTGGCCGGCCAGTTCGGCCCCGACCCGTACCTGGACCCCCTGAACGTGACCATCAGCGAGTACGCCGTGTCCGACCGCGGGGGCGTCACGGAGGTCGCGATGGCGATCATGGGGCTGGGGTCGCTGGCGCTGCTGGGCGGGTTGCGGGCGGCGGGGGCGCCGGTCCGGGGGACGCCCGAGCGGCTGCTGCTGGTGTGGTCGGTCGCGCTGGTCGTCGCCGCGGTGGTGCCGACCACGCCGATCGGCCACGACCTCACCCTCACCGCCCAGATCCACCGGTACGTGTCGGTGGCGGCGTTCGTGAGCCTGCCCGCGGCGGCGGCGCTCATGGTGCCGCGGCTGGCGGCCGACGCGGCGTGGAAGCCGGTGGCGCGGGTGGTGGAGTGGCTGGCGCTCGCCGGGGGGTTGGGGCTGCTGGCGATCACGTACGTGGCCCTGCCGGGCGGCGGGGTGATGATCGGGCTGGTGGAGCGGGGACTGCTGGCCGCGGAGGTGGCGTTGCTGCTGGTCCTGGCGGGGTGGCTGGCCCGGCTGGCCTGGGGGCGCGGGCTCGGGAAATCCGTCAATTTCCCTACTTATCACAGATTTATCGCTAGTTGATCTTAAACGCACCCGTATCGGTGCTATTCTCTCCCGCGATCTTCTATCCGGGAGCAGGTACCATGGCATCGGGCAGATCCATCAGATTCAAGATCTCGACACTGCTCGTCATCCCCCTGGTCTCTCTCGTCGCGCTCTGGGCCTTCGCCGCGGCCACCACCATCGGCGAGGCCGTCAACCTGCTCAAGGCCCAGACCATCTGGACCGAAGTGATCAATTACGCCGACGGCATCGTCGGCAACCTCCAGCAGGAGCGGCTCGCCTCCGCGGAGCGGCTCGCGGGCACCGCCACCGACCCCGCCGCGCTGACCGACGCCCGTGTCAAGGTCGACCGCGTACGCGCCAAGCTCGCCCAGAACGGCGCGACGGCCAGCACCCGGTCGGCCATGACGCCGGAGATGCGCGACCGGCTGAAGAACGCCTTCGAGGCCATCGACCGGCTGCCGGAGGTGCGGCGGCAGGTCGACGCCGGCAAGATGACCCCCGCGTCCCTGATCCAGCAGTACTCCGAGATCTCCGACGCCGTCCACATCATGTACTCCACGTTCACGGTGAGCACCGACGTGGAGCTGGCCCGGCAGAGCCACGGCCTGATCGCCGCCGACGAGGTGCGCGAGCTGCTCAGCCGCGAGCACGCGCTCATCGTGGCCGCCGACGGCAAGCCGAGCATGACCGACCTGCACCTGCTGGCCCGCATCGACGGCGCCCGGCAGCACCTCTTCCCGTCGGCCATGGCCAACATGGACCCCGAGCTGCGCGCCCGGGTGCAGAAGGTGGCGACCTCCTCCCGCTTCGCGACGATGGAGCGGGCCCTCGACTCGTACATCATGGGCGAGCCCGTCAACATGCAGATGTGGCGCGAGCTGGCCGACCCGGTGCTGAAGGACTACACCGAGGCCGTCTGGCGCACCGGTGACGCGCTGCTCGCCCGGATCGAGCCGGCCGGCATCTCGATCATCGTCCGGGCCGGCATCGCGGGCGCGCTCGGGCTGCTCGCGGTCATCTTCTCCGTCGTCGTGTCCATCAGGGCCGGCCGGCGCATCGCCCACGACCTCGGCGCCCTGCGCCGCAGCGCGCTGGACCTCGCCGAGATCAAGCTGCCCGACGTGGTGACCCGGCTGCGCCGGGGCGACAGTGTGGACGTCGACGCCGAGGCGCCGCCCATCACGGTGGCCGACCAGACCACGAGCGAGGTCAGGGACCTCGCGGCGGCCTTCGACAGCGTCCAGCGCACCGCCGTGGACGCCGCGGTCGAGCAGGCAAGGCTCCGCCAGGGCGTCTCCGAGGCGCTGCGCAACCTGGCCAGGCGCAGCCAGACGCTGCTCCAGCGCCAGCTCAGGCTGCTCGACGACATGCAGCGCCAGACCGAGGAGCCGGAGGCGCTGGAGCGGCTGTTCAGGCTCGACCACCTCACCACCCGCATGCGCCGGCACGCGGAGGGCCTGGTGCTGCTGTCGGGCGGCTCGGCCGGCCGCCGCTGGCGCGGCACCATCCCGGTCGAGGACGTGCTGAACGGCGCCGCGGCCCAGGTCGAGGAGTACACCCGCGTCCGCGTCTACCCGATGCCCGAGGCCGGTTTCTCCGGCTCGGCGGTGGCGGACCTCATGCACCTGTTCGCCGAGCTGATCGAGAACGCCGCCTCGTTCTCCTCGCCGGGCAACGAGGTGTCGGTGCGCGGCGAGATGGTCGGCCGCGGCTTCGCGGTCGAGGTGGAGGACCGCGGTCTCGGCATGTCGCCGGAGCAGCGCGACGCGATCAACCTGCGCCTCGCGGCGCCGCCCGACTTCGATCCGTCGCAGACCGAGCAGCTCGGCTTCGCGGTGGTCGGCCTGCTCGCCAGCCGCCACGGCATCTCGGTGACGCTCAAGCCGTCGCCCTACGGCGGGACCACGGCGATCGTGCTTATCCCGTCGATGCTGGTGGAGATGCTGCCGCCGCCGCTGGACGTGCCGCCGTTCGAGCCGGTGCCGGTGTCGGTGGTCCGGCAGGACACCGGCGGCTTCGACGGGGCCGCCGCGTCGCTGGAGGGCGCGACCGGGCCGGGCGGGCTGCCGCGGCGCGTCCGCACGTCCCGCCGCGCCCAGACGCAGCCCTTGCCGTCCCAGCCGCAGCCCTTGCCGTCCCAGGCGCAGTCGCTGCAGTCCCAGCCGCAGTCGCTGCCGTCGCAGGCGCAGCCCTTGCAGCCCCAGACGCAGCAGCCGCAGTCCCAGCCCGACCCGGGGCTGCCCCGCCGCGTGCGGCAGGCCAACCTGCCGCCCCAGCTTCAGCAGCAGGGGGCTGGAGCGTCCGTCCCGGGCGGCCGGCAGGGGGCCGGCCTGCCCTCCAGGAACCAGCCGCAGCACGAGCCCGCCCAGTCCGTCGAGGAGCGCTCGCCCGAGGAGGCCAGGGCCCTGCTGTCCTCCCTCCAGTCGGGCTGGCGGCGCGGGCGTCAGGACAGCGACCAGGATGGGGGAACTCAGTCGTGAGCCGCGAGCCCGAGTGGGTGGACGAGGAGGCCGGGCCGGTCGTGCGGCCGTACGCGGTCGCCCGTGGACGCACCAGGTCCTCCGCGCCCGAGATCGACCTGCTGGCCTCGGTGGTGGCCAGCGGCCTGCCGGTGCCGGCCAAGGCGGAGACGGAGCTGGGCGCGCAGCACCGGCGGCTGATCGCCACCGTGGCCGCGCAGGCCAGGCCCGTGGTGGAGCTGGCCGCGGAGCTGGAGCTCCCGGTCGGGGTGGTGCGGGTGCTCCTGGGAGACCTGCTGCACTACGGGCTGGTCTCGGTGCGTCCGCCGCTCGCCAAGAGCACGGGCGCGACGGAGAACCTGCTGAGAGAGGTCATCAACGGCCTGCGGGCGCTGTAGCGCCCGCCAGAGCCGTGACAGGCGCCGCGTCGGGGGGCGGGGCGCCGGGCGTCAGCCCGTCGCGGTCAGGGTCCGCAGGGAGTGCTCCACCAGCGTGACCATGACCTCCTTGGCCGAGCTGCGCCGCCGCACGTCGCACAGCAGCACCGGCACGTCCGGGTCCAGGTCGAGCGCGATCCGCACGTCGTCCACGCTGTGCCGCGCCGCGCCGTCGAAGCAGTTGACGGCCACCACGAACGGCGTGCCGCGCTGCTCGAAGTAGTCGACGGACGGGAAGCAGTCGGTCAGTCGCCGGGTGTCGGCGATGACCACGGCCCCGAGCGCGCCGTAGGACAGCTCGTCCCACATGAACCAGAACCGCTCCTGCCCCGGCGTCCCGAACAGGTAGACGACCAGCCCGTCGCGGATGGTGATGCGGCCGAAGTCCATGGCGACGGTGGTGGTGGTCTTGGCCTCCACGCCGTCGATGTCGTCCACGCCGATCCCGCGCTCCGACAGCACCTCCTCGGTGCGCAGCGGCTTGATCTCGCTGATGGCGCCCACCAGGGTGGTCTTGCCGACGCCGAAGCCCCCCGCGATGAGGATCTTCAGCGCCACGGGGTCGTCAGAGAGCCCGGAGTCCATTGATCACTTCCTTGAGAATGCCCTCGTTCGAACGCTGCCGAGCCGCTGAGGGAGAGGTCACAGAGATGAGGCCGTGGTCACGCAGATCGCCGAGCAGCACCCGCACGACCCCGATGGGCAGGTCCAGCTCGACGGCCACGTCGGCGACCGAGATCGGGGAGCGCGCCGCCCGCAGGATGAGCTGCTGCTCGGGCCCCAGCTCGCCCGCGGCCGCGCCGGAGGGCTCCCCGACGACGGTCACGGTGGCGACGAGGTCGAAGGCGTCTCCTGACGACCTCGTCCTCCCCCGGATGAGCGCGTAGGGCCGGACGACCGGTCCCGCCGCGTCGTCCAGCCACTGGGGGGTCTCCGTCATGGCGTCGTGTTTCGCGGGTTGGTCGAGATGTGCTGGCCCACCCGCTTGACCAGCATCGCCATCTCGTAGGCGATGTGACCGACGTCGACGTTCGCCTCGGCCAGCACGGCCAGGCAGGTGCCCTGGCCGGCCGCGGTCACGAACAGGAACGCCGACTCCATCTCCACGATGGTCTGGCGGACGTCGCCGCCGCCGAAGTGGCGTCCGGTGCCGCGGGCGAGGCTCTGGAACCCGGCCGCCACGGCCGACAGGTGCTCGGCGTCCTCGCGGGTCAGCCCTTTGGAGTAGCCCACCGCCAGGCCGTCGGTCGACAGGATCACGGCCTGACGGACCGCCGCGACCCTGGTCGTCAGGTCGTCGAGCAGCCAGTTCAGCTCACCGGTGTTGGTCGTGGGCGCGCTCATGCCTCCCCCTCCTCGTTTGCTTCTTCTCGGGCGCGTTGGGTTCCCCGTTGGAACGCGGAGAACAGATCGCGTACCTCGTCGGGAGAGCGTTCCGTCTTCTGCTCCGGCTCCGGCTCGGGCGTCGGGTCCGCCCGAAGCTGGGGCGCCAGGTTTGCCTGCCGGACCCGCGTGGGCAGGCCGGCATGGGTCCCGCCGCTCACCACGGCGAGGGCCTTCTTCTTCCTCGTACGGCTGGGCAGCCCGGAGACGGTGCGCGGGCCGCCGGCGCCGCCCGTGTCCGCGCCGGCCTCGCGGCCGGTGTCACGGTCGCCGTCGCCGGCCGTCAGCGCCGTCTGCTCGCTGACCAGCGCGCGCGGCACCAGGACGATCGCCGTGGTGCCGCCGAACGGCGAGCGGCGCAGCTGCACCTGGATGCCGTGCCGCTCGGCCAGCTTGCCGACCACGAACAGGCCGAGCCGGTCGCTGTCGGCGAGGTCGAACTCCGGGGGCCGGGCCAGCCGCGCGTTGACCGCGGCGTACTCGGCCTGCGGGAGCCCGAGTCCCCGGTCCTCCACCTCGATCGCGTAGCCGTTGCTCACCAGGTCGCCGCGGACATGGACCGGCGTGTCGGGCGGCGAGTACAGGGTCGCGTTCTCGACCAGCTCGGCCACGAGGTGGGTGAGGTCGGCCGCGACGCCGCCGTCGATGGCGCTGGCCGGCATGGACTCCACCGTGACCCTGGTGTACTCCTCGACCTCGGCGACGGCGGCCCGCACGATGTCGAGCACGGACACCGGCTTGCGCCAGGCCCGGCCGGGAGCCGACCCGGACAGGACGATGAGGCTCTCGGCGTGCCGGCGCATGCGGGTGGTGAGGTGGTCGACGCGGAAGAGCTCTTCCAGGCGGTCGGGGTCGTGCGTGCGGCGCTGCATGCTGTCGAGCAGCGCGAGCTGGCGGTGCAGCAGGCCCTGCTTGCGCCGGGCGAGGTTGAGGAAGACCTGGCTCACGCCGCGGCGCAGCTCGGCCTGCCCCACGGCGGCCCGTACGGCGGTGCACTGCACGGAGGCGAACGCGCGGCCCACGTCGGTGATCTCGGCAGAGCCGCTGACCTTGAGCGGCTTGACCTCCTTCGCGGCGTCCACCTCGTCGCCGCGGCGCAGGCTCTCGACGAGGGCGGGCAGCCGTTCCTCCGACAGCTCGACCGCGGCGGCGCGCAGCCCGGCCAGCTCGGCGCCCAGGCGGCGGCCGAGGCGCACGGAGATGACGATCGAGGCGAGCACGGCGATCAGGCCGACGACGCCGGCGATGCCGATGCGGACGAGGATGGCGGTGGCCGCGCCGGTGGCGCGGTCGGAGAGGACCTCGGAGGAGGAGACGCCGAGCCGGTCGAGCTGGGCCATCACCTGGCCGACCGCGGCGTTCCAGGCGGCGGCGTCGGGCGGCGGCTCGCCGGTGGTGACGATCCGCTTCTCCATCCGGGCGAAGTCGCGGAAGGTGGCGCCGTCGAAAACCTTCTCGTACGGCCCGCGCAGCGCGACGTCGAGGCCGGCCAGGCCGCGGGCGTGCAGGAACTCGCGGGTGGCGGTGTACTCGGTGAACGCGGCGGCCTCGGGCTGGGTGAGCTGCCCGTCGACCAGGGCGCCGCTGATCAGGGCGTGCTCGCGGGCGATGACCTCGCGGGCGTTGCCCATCGCCTGCATGGCCGTGGCCTGCTGGAAGAGCGGGAGGTCGGGCACGGAGACCATGTGGTCGTAGAAGCGGAAGAGGGCGTCGAGGACGGCGTTGTAGGCGTTGATGCCCACGAGGCGGGAGCTGAGGCCGGCGTCGATGTCGGCGCGGATGGAGCCGAGGCGGGCGAGGGCGCCGTCGAGGGCGTCGAGGGGGCGGCGCAGCTCGGGGGTGACGGCGCCGCCGGCCTCGGTCTTGGCGCGGCGGAAGGCTGCTACGGCCTTGTCGGTGCTGGCTCGCTGGGCACCGAGGTCCTTGGTGAGCTCACGCGTGGTGACGGCCACGGCGGAGCGGGCGCGTTCGGCCTGGAGCTGGAGGCCCAGCTCGGTCGAGGTGACCCCGACCGTCTGGTACAGGGTGTTGGTCCGCAGGAGGGCCTGCCCGTCACCCACGGTGAGGTTCAGGGCGAACCCCCACAACGCGCTCAGAGATAGGAGGGGTAGTAGCAGCAATAAGAAGATCTTGAACCGAATTGACCGGTTACGCGAGCCCATGTCCCAACCTCGGAGTCGAGGGGCATTTCCACCTTTTGTGTAAATACACCTCCGGAAGATCGCACAGGAGACTAGCACCGTTTAAGCTCCCGGCGCAGTGGGAGGAACAGGATGATTAGCGTGATTACTGGGGCAAGCGCCGGGATCGGGGCCGCCGCGGCGGCCGAGCTTTCCCGCCGCGGGCACCGGGTGGTACTCGTGGGCCGCGACCGCCGCCGGCTCGACGAGGTGGCCGCCGGCCTGGCCGGTCCGAAGGCCGACGTGCTGACGTGCGACTTCACGTCGCTGGACGACGTGCGGGCGCTGGCCGCCCGCCTCGCCGAGCGTTACGAGCGCATCGACGTGCTCGCCAACAACGCCGGAGTCATGAGCACCAGGCGGACCGTGACCCCGGACGGCCACGAGCTCATGGTTCAGGTCAACCATCTGGCGCCGTTCGTGTTGACCCGAACCCTGGGAGACCGGGTCGAGAGGGTGGTGACCACGTCGTCCCGGGCGGCCCGGAGCGGCCGGCTCGACCCGTCCGACCTGTCGCGGGAGCGGCGCAGATGGAACGGCTGGCTCCAGTACGGCGACACCAAGCAGGCCAACGCGCTGTTCACGGTCGGGCTCGCGGCCCGCGGGGTGGCGGCCACGTGCTTCCACCCGGGGGTGATCCGCACCGGGTTCGCCGGCGGGTCGCTGCTCATGCGGCTCTTCCTGGCGGTGCCCGGGTACGCCAAGCCGCCCGAGCACGGGGCGCGCACCCTGGTCCACCTGGCCACGCACCGCGACGGGGCGGAGCACCGGGGCCGGTACTTCGACGGGCCGGAGCCCCGGGAGGTGCCCGCCGCCATGTCCGACCCGGCCCTGGCCGAGCGGCTCTGGGAGGCCACCCTGAAGGCCGTCGGGTAGGTCAGCGGGTCAGGTCGTCCACCGCCCGGTAGGCCGCCGTGACCGCGGAGTCGAAGCCGCCGCCCGGCTCGGCGTCGGCGTTCGCGATCGCGATCCGGCCGAACGGCCGCCGGGCGGCCTCCGCGGGGAGCGGCCCGTCGGGGTAGAAGCCGTCCCACGGCGTGCGGTACTCGGGCGCGTACCCGTGCCCCCAGCGGTTGACCGTGACGGCCTCGACGTCGGCGGCCGGGTCGAAGCCGTACGGCTCCAGCAGCCGGGTGAGCTGGTCGCGCAGCGTGTACTCCAGGTCCTCGTACGGGGTCTTGAGGAGCTCCTGGCGGCCCAGGGCGGCCCCGCGGGCGGGCCCGAGCTCCGAGCGGCTGGGCGCGGCCACCAGATGCGCCAGGATCGGCTCGGAGGGGTCGGTGGGGCACGGGTAGCCGGGAGCGCTCACGGGCCGTCCCAGCTCCGTCTGGCACCAGTACGCGCCCGTCCACCGCACGGCCCGCACCCCCGCCCGGTGCCAGGCCCGCCAGTCGCGCAGCCGCACGGTGGCGTGCAGCACGGGCGTCTTGACGGCGGCCCGCAGCGCGCGCCGCTGGTCGGCGGGCAGCTCCGGCACGAGGTACGGGATGACGGTGTGCCAGCAGGCGAGCACCACGGCCCCGGCGCTCACGGTCCTCAGCCGGTAGCCGTCGAAGTAGCCGACCGTCGCGGCGGAGCCGTCGCCGTCGCCGCGCACCGAGACCACGGGGCTGGACAGGCGGACGCGGACCCGGTTCCCGGGCCGGTCGAGGCGGGCGTAGTCGTAGGCGGCCGTCGTCACGCCGTCGGCGGAGGTGGAGCCGGCGAAGCCGGGGACCATCCGGCCCACCAGCATCCGCACCAGCGCCTGGTTGCCCTCGGGGAAGCGGACCGGGGCGCCCGCGTCCCACTCCTTGCGCACCGTGGGCGAGTTGAACCGCGACGGCTTGCCCCGGTCGAGTCCCAGGCCGCCGAAGCCGGGGAAGTCCCAGCGGCGGGCGGTGCCCCAGGCGTCGATGGCGCCGAAGGCGTCGGCGCCGTACCCCCAGCGGGCGCTCGGCATCGTGCGGCAGAACCGCTCCACGTCCGGGTGGACCCCGCACACGTCCAGC
Organism: Nonomuraea roseoviolacea subsp. carminata; assembly: GCF_024172185.1. Taxonomy (GTDB): domain Bacteria; phylum Actinomycetota; class Actinomycetes; order Streptosporangiales; family Streptosporangiaceae; genus Nonomuraea; species Nonomuraea roseoviolacea. The sequence goes on along the minus strand of NZ_JAMZEC010000001.1, from coordinate 3,370,559 downwards.
AGGAACGCCGAGTACGTCAGCTCGGCCAGCCGCTGCTCCTTGTCCTCGTCCGTCATCCCGGAGAGCCAGTCGGGCGGGTCAGTGTAGAGCATGACGAGGTCCCGGCGGGCCTGCTCGGCGATCGGCAGGCGGCTCACCCACTCCTCGGCCGCCCCGCCGGGCTCGAAGGCCACCAGCCGGTCGCGCCCGAACGCCTCCCGGTCGCACATCACGCCCCTGCGCAGACCGAGACCCGGGTAGAGGTCGCGGTCCAGGCGTCCGGCCAGCGTGTCCGGCTCGACGCCGAGGAGGGCGAGGAGTTCCTTGCCCTCGGGCGTCCACGCCTCGGGCGGACCGAGCGACGGCGAGCCGCCCGGCCCGATCAGCGGCCCCGGCCGCCCGCCGCCCGCGAACTCGTTGCGCCGCGCGTGCCCGCCGATCTCGTCGTGGTTGTCGAGGACGAGCACGCGGGCCTTCGGGTCGCGCCGCAGCCACTCGTGGGCGGCGGTGACGCCGCTGACGCCGGCGCCCACGACCACCAGGTCGTAACTCTCGCCCGTGGGGTGGGGCGCCCCGGCGTGCTCCCAGAAGCGGCCGTCGCGCAGCGCGTGCGGCACGCTGAGCGCGTCGGGGTCGTCGCCCCGCAGCCCGGTGAGCGCCGGCGGGTACGGGGGCTCCTCGGGCCGCCGCGCGCCGCGGCCGCCGTGGAGGAGCGGGATCCCGGTGACCGCGCCCACCGCCGCCGCCCCCGCGACCACGGCGACGCCGTCGAAGAAGTCACGGCGCGAAATCGGCCGGTCCATCCCGAGGTCGCGCGCCCGGCGCGGGTCGATGTCGCTCATGTGCTGGATCATGATGACGCCGGGCAAATGCCGCGCTACGCAACGCAGCGCTCCGAGAAACTTTTGCGCGACCTGTTACGGCGAATTGCCGCTTTGCGGGGTGTGCGCCCGTTCGGGCCCTCTGGAGTGCGGAGACTCCGATCCGCTGCTGGTCCGGCCCGTACGGTGACTCCGCTCGCCCGGGAATGGGGGTGAATGCATATGGCCGCCATGAAACCGCGCGATTCCATGAATAGCGCTGTTGCGGGGCCTGGCCGAGGCCGTTTCCTCTAGCGTTCGGAAATATGCTGGGTAAGTCGAATCGTCAATCCACTGTCAGCCGGTTTTCCGGACTCAAGGCTTTTTCCGGGATATGTGCCGGCGTGACGCTCATGGCGGGATGCGCCGCCGGCGAGAGCGCCGGGAGCACCGGGTCCAATCCGGCGCGGGTCGCCGCCGCCACCGCCGAGGCGGGCCGGCTGCGCGCCCTCCTGCTGCCGCCGCCCCAGGGCATGAAGGTCGTCCACGGGCCCGAGACGGGCTTCTTCGGCCGCCTGGAGGCGACCCGGAAGGGCCTGGCCGCGGTCCGCGCGGCGAGCGCCGAGCGGCCCGAGTGCGCCAAGGCCGCGCAGCTCGACGCCACCGAGCCGAACGTGGCCGGCGCGCCCGCCGCCGTCGTCGCCTTCGCCTCCGACAAGGGCTCGATCACCGAGGCGATCGTCTCGATGCCCACGCCCGGGTTCCCGGCGCCACTGCCCAAGGACTGCACCTCCTACACGGCGGCGGTCAACGGCACGAAGGTGACCTATCGCACGCGCGAGCTGTCCATGCCGCGGCGCGGCGACCAGTCGCGGGCCTACCTCACCACCGCCACGGGCGGCGGGCAGGACGTCCAGGTCGGCACCGTGCTGGTGCGCCGGGGCAAGGCCGTGCTGAGCCTGCTCGTGGTGGGCCGGAAGGTCAAGCGCGACGGCCTGTACGAGCTCGGCCGGCTCGCCGACGAACGTCTGGCGAAACTGCACGGCTGAGCGGCCCGCCGGTCCCGGTCACCGCACGACCGGGACCGGCCGGGTCCGGACGGTCCCGGAGCCGCCTCAGATGAGGACGTGGTCGTCGGGGCGGCCGACGAAGGAGAACTGGGCGTTGCGGGTCAGCTTGATGTGGTCGGCCTGCCAGGTGTGCATGCTCGCGTCGGCGCTGCGCCAGTAGACGAAGTTGAAGCGGTCGGCCGAGTAGATCTTGACGCCGTCCTCCTTCAGCCGGCGCACCAGGTGGGTGTCCTCGCCGCGGGTGATGTCGGCGAAGCCGTACGAGCGGAACATGTCCGCCGTGCCGAGGAACGTGCCGCCCTGCACCAGGAACGAGTAGCGGTGCTCCAGGCCCGGCAGGCGCAGCATGGTGGTGTTGCTGCCCTCGAAGTAGGAGTAGTGGGCGCCCTTGCCGACCAGCTCGGCGTTGGTGTAGTCGAAGGCGCGCACGAGGTCCGACAGGTAGTGCTCGCCGTACAGGTTGTCGTCGTCCATCTTGGCGATCAGCTCGCCCTCGGCGGCGGCGATGCCCAGGTTCATGCAGGCGCCGAGCGACAGCTCGGGCGCCGCGGGCAGCACCACGACGTCGGTGATGCCCGCCATGCGCGCCTTGTCGGCCACCACGACGGGGTCGATGTCGAGCCCGTGCAGCACCATGACGAGCTGGAGCGGCCGGTGGATCTGCCGGGCCACCGACGAGATGGCGTGCTCGATCTGGGCGGCGCGGTTGGTCGGCAGCACCACCGAGATCGAGCGCGAGCGCGACGGCGCGGGCTTGCCGAGGAACGACAGGATCTGGTCCACGCGGTGCGAGAACAGGTGCTTGTCGAACACCTCGCGCATGGCCAGGTGCCCCATACGGGCGCGCAGCTCGGGGCTGTTGATCAGGTGCAGCACCTGGTTGTACGACTCGACGGGCTCGCGGGCGATCGGGATCAGCTCGCCGAAGGTCTCCTCGATGGCCCGCGACCAGCCGGTGACGACCGGGGTCGAGCAGGCCGACAGCTCGAAGACCCGGCGCGCGCACATGGTGGGCGAGTCCAGCACCGAGTTGACGTTGAGGAACACCTTGTACATCCGGTACGCGGCCAGCATCCGGTCGTAGGGCAGCTCGCCGACGATGTGCGGGCGGTACTTCTCCGGCCAGGCGTACTTCTCGTCCACCTCGCCGTTGCGGGCGAAGATGTGCAGGCCCAGCTCGCGGACCGGGTCGAGCACGACCTCCATCTGCTCGCGCCGCTCCGGGTGCTTGTCGCGGAAGTACATGCCGGCGAAGACCACGTCGTGCAGCCGGCCCTCCCTCTGCTGGACGGGGTTGTGCACGCGCGGCTGGGCGGCGAACTGGAGCACGTCGACCCGGTCGTGGCCGAGCACCTCGCGGTACTTCGGGACCATGTCGCCGTCGCAGGTGAAGACGTAGTCGAACAGCTTGGCCGTGTCGATGAAGAAGTCGAAGTTGGGCGGGTCCTCCTTGTTCCAGAAGACCGTCGGGATGCCCTCAGCCTGGCACCAGGCCACCAGGTCGCGCAGCGGCTCCTTGGGCGCGTTGGTGCCGGTCATCTGGTAGCGCCAGCGGCCCTGGTTGCCGTGCCAGGCCGACTCGCAGAACAGCAGGTCGGGCCGCTTCTCGGCGAAGATCTCCGGCCAGTCCTTGAGCCCGAACTCGATCTGGTCCCACTCGTAGCGGAAGGCCATCCGGGAGAAGTCGTCCAGGATGACGGCGACCTTCAGGTCGGGCCGGTTGACCGGCCCGGCCGGCCACTTGACCGCGGGGACCTCGACGAGCGGCGGCCGGTGGTTGGCCGTCTCGATCGCCTCGCTGACCGGGATGGGCGGCTTGGGGGCGCGGTCCTTGGACCTGACGGCCTCCAGCATCTTGCCGGGCCGCTTGGTGCCGATCGCCTCGCCCAGCTTGAACGTCCGCTTGGCCTGGGTGGCCTCCAGCTTCCACGTGGCGTAGGCGGCCTTGGCCTCGGCGATCTCCAGACGCCGGCGCAGCTCCCTGACCTCGGCCTCGTAGCGTTCGACGACCTTGCGCTCCTCCGGGAGCCAGTTGACGGGGCCGAGCCGCTGGAAGGTGGGCTCTTCGGGAGTTTCGGCCATGGGGATGCTCGCCTATCGCTTAGCGGAGAGATGTCATGGTACGCGGAGCGGGGGTGAGCGCACCGGCGAAACGGAAGAAAGCCATATGAAGCCGTATGAAAGGGGCTATTCGGACCTAGCGCCCTGGGCGGCCGGCGAGAGGTTGTCCCCCTTGAGCCAGGCCGAGATCACCCGGGCGATGCGCGGCCCGGCGGCGCCGTCCCACAGCGGCGGCAGCTCACCCGACGGCGTCGAGGCCCCGTCGGCCAGCGCCTTCTCCGCCGCGGCCGGCAGCAGGGCCGGCGTGACCAGCCGGTTGGTGCCATGGGTGATCGTGACCGGCCGCTCGGTGTTGGGCCGCACGGTCAGGCACGGCACGCCCAGCATGGTCGTCTCCTCCTGCACGCCGCCCGAGTCGGTGACCACCAGCGCCGCACCCCGGACGAGGGACAGGAAGTCCACGTAGCCGAGCGGGTCCACGACCTGGACCGACGGGCCGTCCACGAGCCCCGCCTCCGCCAGCCGGGTGCGGCCCCTCGGGTGGATCGGCACGATCAGCGGGATCTGCCGCGAGACCTCCAGCACCGCCGAGACCAGCTCGGCCGCCGCCTCGGGGCTGTCCACGTTGGCCGGGCGGTGCAGCGTCGCCACCGCGTAGCGCTCCGGCGCGCCCAGCCGCGCCACCACGGGCGCCGGGTCCAGCGACGGCAGCGCCGCGAACAGGCTGTCGATCATGGGGTTGCCCACGAGGTGGACCTTCGAGGCCGGCACGCCCTCGGCCGCCAGGTGCGACAGCGCGTCGGGGGAGGTCGCGAACAGCAGGTCCGACAGGGAGTCGGTGACGATCCGGTTGACCTCCTCCGGCATGCCCCGGTCGAACGAGCGCAGCCCGGCCTCCACGTGCGCGGTGCGCACGCCCAGCTTGGCGCACACCAGGATCGCGGCCAGCGTGGAGTTGACGTCGCCGTAGACCACGACCAGGTCCGGCGCGTGCTCCAGCACGACCTCCTCCAGGCCCACGAGCAGGGCCGCGGTCTGCTTGGCGTGGGTGCCCGAGCCGACCCCCAGGTTGGCCACCGGCTCCGGCAGGCCGAGGTCGGCGAAGAACACGTCCGACATCAGCGCGTCGTAGTGCTGACCGGTGTGGATGATGCCCTGCCGCACCCCGAGTTCGCCGAGCGCTCGCACCACCGGGGCCGCTTTCACGAAGTTGGGCCGGGCGCCCAGCACGTGCAGGACCAGGGGGTTCTCCCTCATTGACCTCGCCTTTCAGAGCGGAAGGGAAAAAACGCTGCCTATGGTACGGTCACCGCGTGGTATCCGACGCCAGTCGACCAGACTCCTCCAAGGTTTCCGCCAAGTCCGCGCGCGCCGGTGTCGGTGGGTTGCTACGGGGCTTCGTCCAGCACCCGGTCCTCGTCTCCAGGGTCGTCTACACCAAGGTCAAGTCCGATCCCGTACGGGTCGCGCAGGCCGCCGCCGAAGCCCTCCCGCCGCGCCTTCGCCCCTTCGTCGGGCGGGTGGCCTGGCCCGCCGCCCGCCGGGCCCGCCGCGCCGTGCGCAAGTTCGGCATGCGCGTCATCCGGGCCCCGTGGAACGAGGCCAAGGAGCACTGGAACGCCGGCAACGTCACCCTGGCCGCGCAGGTGCTCGAAGCCCACACCAAATACCCGTTCGTCAAGCGCCGGGCCGCCTACTACCAGGGCGAGCTGGCCGCCATCAGCCCCGACCCCATCCCGCCCGGCGCCAAGGTGACCGTCGGCGAGCGCGTCCAGGGCCGGGTGCTCCACTGCGTCACCAACGCCCTGCCGTACACGCAGGCCGGCTACACCGTCCGCACCCACCGCATCGTCACCGCCCAGAAGGCCGCGGGCCTCGACCCGCACGTGGTGACGAGCTGGGGCTGGCCGATGTTCCAGGGGTTCGCCGACGTCACGCCGTACGAGGAGATCGACGGCGTCCCCTACCACCGGCTGCTGCCCGACGGGCGCGGCGAGATGCCGTTCGAGATGCGCGGCCGCATGGTGCGCGGCGCCGACTCCGTCACCGAGCTGGTCAAGGAGCTGCGCCCGCAGCTCCTGCACGCCGCCACCGACCACCGCAACGGCTCCGTCGCCCACGCCGTGCGCGAGCGCACCGGCACCCCGTACGTCTACGAGGTGCGCGGCTTCCTGGAGGAGACCTGGGCCTCCCGCGACCCGATCCGCGTGGGCAGCGAGCGGCACGTGCTCCAGCGCGAGCGCGAGGCGTTCCTCATGCGCGAGGCCGACGCGGTCGTCACGCTGGCCGAGACGATGGCCACGGAGATCGTCGAGCGCGGCGTGCCCAGGGAGCGGATCTTCCTGGCCCCCAACGCGGTGGACGACTCCCTGCTGACGGCCCACTACGACGGCGCGTCCTTCCGCCGCGAGATGGGCATCGGCGACGACGAGATCGTGGTCGGCTCGGTGTCCAGCATCGTGGCCTACGAGGGCTTCGCCACCCTGCTGCGGGCCGCGGCGCTGCTGCGCGACCAGGGCACGCCGGTGCGCGTCCTCATCGTCGGCGACGGCGCCGAGCGGCCCAACCTGCTGGAGCTGGTCGAGGAGCTGTCGCTCACCAGCGCCATCCTGCCGGGCCGGGTCGGGCCGGAGGAGGCGCTGCAGGCCCAGGAGGCCATCGACATCTTCGCCTGCCCGCGCGAGGACCTGCGCGTGTGCCGGCTCGTCACGCCGCTCAAGCCGGTCGAGGCCATGGCCCTCGGCAAGCCGGTCGTGCTCAGCGACCTGCCGGCGCTGTCGGAGCTGGTCGGCTCCGAGGGCGCGGGGCTGCTCGTGCCGCCCGGCGACCCCGCCGAGTTGGCCAAGGCCATCGCCGGGCTCAGGGACGACCCGGCCCGGCGGGCCGAGATGGGCGAGGCCGGTCGCGCCGAGGTGGCCGCCAAGCGCACCTGGGGCCGCGTGGCCGAGACCTACCGGGACCTTTACCGGTCCCTCACCTGAGGATGGGCTCCGGATTGCCTGTCTGTTACGACAGGTTCAGTCGCATTAGGCGTGAGCTAGGTGGACTTGAGATAACCTTTGCGACCATGAAGTGTTGTTTCCGGCTTTCCAAGGCACCGCTGTGACAGAAATAGACTTGTCTGTCATCGGCCTGGGGTACGTCGGCATGCCGCTCGCCAAGGAGGCGGTGGCCGCCGGGCTCAAGGTCGTCGGCGTCGACGTCGACCCCGCCAAGGTGGACGCGCTCAACGCCGGACGGTCCTACATCGACGACCTGTCCGACGCCGACCTCGAGCACATGCTGGCCAACGGCTTCAGCGCCACGCTCGACGAGACCGTCCTGGCCAGGAGCAACACGATCGTCATCTGTGTGCCGACTCCGCTGGACGAGGACCACCGTCCCGACCTGTCCGCGGTCGAGGGCGCCACCAAGGCCGTCGCGCGCAACCTGAGCAAGGGCACGCTCGTCGTCCTGGAGTCCACCACCTGGCCGGGCACCACCGACGAGGTGGCCCGCCCGCTGCTGGAGACCTCCGGCCTGGTCGCCGGCGAGGACTTCCACCTGGCCTTCTCGCCCGAGCGCATCGACCCGGGCAACCCGAAGTTCGGCCTGCGCAACACCCCGAAGGTCGTCGGCGGCTTCACGCCCACCTGCCGCGACCGGGCGACCTCCTTCTACGGTCGCTTCATCGAGCAGGTCGTGCCCGTCAGCGGCACCCGCGAGGCCGAGATGGCCAAGCTGCTGGAGAACACCTACCGGCACGTCAACATCGCCCTCGTCAACGAGATGGCGATCTTCTGCGACGAGCTGGGCATCGACCTGTGGGAGTCGATCGAGGCCGCGGCCACCAAGCCGTTCGGCTTCCAGAAGTTCCTGCCCGGGCCCGGCGTGGGCGGCCACTGCATCCCCGTCGACCCGTCGTACCTGTCGTACACGGTGCGCAAGCTCGGCTACCCGTTCCGGTTCGTCGAGCTGGCGCAGGAGATCAACGAGCGGATGCCGTCGTACGTGGTCGCCCGGGTGCAGCGACTGCTGAACCGGCATAAGAAGCCCGTGAACGGCGCCAAAGTGGTTATGCTCGGCGTCACCTACAAACCGGACATCGCCGACGAACGCGAGACCCCTGCGCTCCCCGTGGCCCGCGCGCTGCTGGAGCTGGGCGCCGACCTCTCGTTCGCGGACCCGTATGTCAAGGAGTGGTCGGTCGACGGCACACCCGTGCCGCGCGAAGAGGATCTGGCCGAGGCCGTGGTCGGCGCCGACGTGACGCTGCTGATGCAGCAGCACTCCGCGTTCGACCTCGACATGGTCGAGGCGAAGGCCAGGCTCGTGCTCGACACCCGCGGCGTCCTCGCCGAGGGTGAACGCGTCGAGCGGCTGTAGCGACGGAGGGTTGCGCGCTGTGCACGTGCTCGTCATGACGGTGGTGCATAACCCCGAGGACGCGCGGATCCTGCACCGGCAGATCCGCGCCCTCGTGGATGCCGGTCATGAGGTCACGTATGCGGCGTCCTTCACGGCGCACGGCATCGTGCCCCGGCCGTGGGTCAACGGCGTCGATCTGCCGCGGGCGGCGCAGCGCAAGCGCGTCGCGGCCGTCTGGGCGGCCCGCAGGCTGTTCAAGCGGATGCGCGACAAGGTCGACCTGGTGCTCATCCACGACCCCGAGCTGCTGTTCGCCGTCTGGGGCGTGCGCAACAGCCCGCCGATCGTCTGGGACGTCCACGAGGACACCCCGGCGACGCTGTCGCTCAAGCCGTGGCTGCCGTCGCCGCTGCGCCCGCCGGCGCGCTTCCTCGCCCGCATGCTGGAGGGCATGGCCGAGCGCCGCATGCACCTGCTGCTGGCCGAGACGGCCTACGCCGGCCGGTTCAAGGATGCCCACCTCATCGTGCCCAACGAGACGTGGGTGCCCGACTCGGTCACGCCGCCGGGCGACGACCGCGTCGTCTACCTCGGCTGGCTGTCCCGGGCGCGCGGCGTCATGGAGGCCATCGAGGTGGCCCGGCTGCTCCAGCCGTACCGGGTGGCGGTCGAGCTGATCGGCTACGCCGACCCGCAGAGCCGTCCGGTGCTCAACCAGGCCGTCACCGAGGGCCTGCTGGAGTGGCGCGACTTCATGCCGAACGACGAGGCGCTCAAGCGGCTCGACGGCGCCCTCGCGGGCCTGTCGCTGCTGCACGACGAGCCCAACTACCGCCACTCCATGCCCACCAAGATCGTGGAGTACATGGCGCACGGGATCCCCGTCATCACCACGCCGTCGCCGCGCGCGGTCGAGCTGGTCGAGCGGTACGAGTCGGGCGTCGTGGTGCCGTGGGAGGACCCCAAGGCCGTGGCGCAGGCCGTGCTCACCCTCCGGGACGACGTCAGGGAGCGGCGGGCTCAGGGCGCGCGCGGCTACGCGGCGGCCCGGGCCAACCACCACTGGCCCAACTCGGCCAAGCGCTTCGTCGCCCAGCTCGAAGCCTGGGCCGCGGGCCTGCGCTGACGGCTGACATCCGGCATATCCCCGCGACGATAGGTTCCTCAACGTGCGCTGGCTGTTCGTGCTCGTGGGCGCGGCGATCCTGGCGGCCGTCGCGGCCGTGGTCGTCGTCCTCCCGTCGGACCGGCCGTCCAAGCCCGTCGCCAGGAAGACCACGCCGAGTCCCACCTCGACGTTCCCGACGCCCCAGGTCAGTGAGTTCACCGACCCCTGCGGCACGTTCGACACCGACGAGTCCGCCCCGTACGCCGTCACCGGCTACTGGGTGACGCCCACCTCCAACCCGTGCACCTGGCGCAAGCAGCTCCAGGAGATCCACGCGGTGGGCGGCGACACGGTCATCAGGATCGGCTACGGCCTGCAGTACCGTTCCGTGGACGACGACGGCGAGATCCTCAAGGACGGCGAGCGCGACTCCCTCTACAAGGACTGCCAGGAGGACGGGCTCAGCTGCCACGACGCGGCCGAGCGCGACCTCAAGAAGGCCGATCCCGGCAACCGGGTGGCCCGCACCTACGTCTACCGGACCGACGAGGCGTTCGGCGACGGCCTGTTCCGCTGCGCGGAGATGGAGCACCGCGTCGTGACGGCCCGGCGCGTCTACTACCGCATCCTGGCGCCCATGGACGGCTCCGACGACGCCACCTGCGACTTCACCAAGCCCCGGCCGTACGACCTGATCGTGGTCGCGGGCGCCGTCAAGAACGCGCAGGGCGAGTTCAAGGACAGCCTGAGCGAGCTGCTCGACCTCGGCGACCAGTTCGGCATCCACATCTTCCCCGCGCTGCCGCTGGCGCCGCGCCAGCACGACAACCAGACCAGGGCCAACCCGCACCACATCCCCACGCTCACCACGCTGACCCGCCGCATCCTGCAGGACTACGGCGTCCGATTCGCCGGCCGCGACTCGCTCGGGGGCGTCTACCAGCCGTTCGAGGTGCAGATGGGCGCCACGCTCGCGAACAATCCCACCCTGCAGGTGTACGCGGGCCAGCACGACATCGTCGAGCAGGAGCTGCCCGGCAAGCCCATCCTCATCAGCCCCTACCTGGACGCGCGCAAACGGGTCCCCTTCGGCCAGACGCCCAAGCAGGTGGCGGCGGCGTTCAAGGCGCTGGCCCTCACGGGGGTCGGCATCATCGCGCCGCAGGACAGCCGCGGCACCGGCAAGGTCGGCCTGTTCTGGCCCGACCAGCGCGACGACGAGGTGGACGAGCGGCTGCGGCCGGTCGTCGGCGAGAGCACGTACGGCACCGCCTACCACGGCTCCACCCGCGACTACTACCGCGAGATGGCGCTCATGCGCGAGGAGCTGCTCAAGGGCGGGCGCCAGGTGGACCTCTGGGCCAACGTCGAGGCGTTCGAGCCCGCCGGCGACCCGCCGTGCGCCCCGCAGGGCTCGCGCGGCAAGACCGACAAGAAGCGCCTCGACCAGGCCGTCACCATGGCCGGCCGGTACGTCCAGAAGATCGTCTCCTACATGTGGAGCGACTTCATGACCTGCGGCTCGCCGTCCCTGGAGAGCGAGGTCAGGAAGGACTGGGCGCGGCCCATCGCGGTGGACGCGATCCGGCGCGGGCGCGACGTCCAGGACGGCATCGAGGTGCGCGGCTACAACCTCAAGGGCGGCACGGTCACCGTGGAGTGGGAGAGCGGCGCCCGCGACCTCGACGTGGCGGCCGTCGGCTGGCTCGACGAGGACCCGCTGGAGGAGCTGCCCGAGGGCATGCAGACGGCATGGGTACCGTTCGACTGGGCGCAGGTGCCGCCGGGCGCCTGGGTGAAGGTGGGGGTCAGGCTGGCCTCGGGCCAGGAGACCACCGAACGCCTGCACGTCCGCCTGACGTCGTGACGCCCGCGCGCCGACGGGGCCTCGGGACGCCGCCGGGAGCGGGCGGGGGCGTGTAACGTGCAGGCCATGGTCCCGAGCGTCCCGGTCAGCGTCGACCTGGTCGTGCTCACCGTGCGCTGCCAGGCGCTGTCGGCGCTGCTGTGGCGGCGCGACAACCCGCCGTTCCTGCGCCGCTGGTCGCTGCCCGGCGGGTTCGTCCAGCTCGACGAGGACCTTCCGGCGGCCGCGCAGCGCATCCTGGCCGAGCGGGCCGGCCTGCCCGGCGCGCCCGTCCACCTGGAGCAGTTGCAGACCTACGGCTACCCCGACCGCGACCCGCGCCAGCGCGTGGTCAGCGTCGCCTACCTCGGTCTCGCCCCCGACCTGCCGGCCTCGGAGAAGGCGCACATGAGCTGGCAGCCGGTCGCCGAGCTCTCGGTGATGGCCTTCGACCACCGGCGCATCATGCTCGACGGCATCGAGCGGGCCCGGGCCAAGCTGGAGTACACCCCGCTCGGCGCGGCCTTCTGCCCGCCCGAGTTCACCGTGGCCGAGCTGCGGCGGGTGTACGAGATCGTCTGGGGCCGCCCGCTGGACCCGCGCAACTTCCACCGCAAGGTCACCAAGGCCGAGGGCTTCCTCGTGGAGACGGGCGCCACGACGACGCGCGACGGTGGCCGTCCGGCCAAGCTCTACCGCCGCGGCCCCGCCGAGCTGCTCCACCCGCCCATGCTGCGCTCCCTCAAGGAGTGACGTCTCCGCTCAGGGCGCGTTCAGGGGACGCAGGCCGTCCAGCAGGACGGTGAGGTAGGCGTCGGCGAGCTCCTGCGACGGCGGCTGGGCCTGGGCGACGGCCAGCGCGGTGCGGCCGATGAGCGTCGTGGTGACGCGGGGGTCGAGGTCGGTGCGGACCGTGCCCTCGCGGCGCGCTCCCTCGATCATCTCCTCGACGGCCCGGACGAGGTCGGCGCGCAGGGCCGTGGTGGCGGGCAGGTCCAGGCCGCCGAGCCGGTCGTTGACGCCGTGGTGCGCGGTCTGGAAGGCGAGCAGCTCGCGCAGGAAGACGTGCAGGGCCCGCGTGGCCGTGGTCTCGGCGAGCAGGTCGCGGGCGCGCCGCACCACCGGTTCCAGGAGGCCGGACACGGCGGCGTCCAGGAGCGCGTCCTTGCCGCCGAAGGCGCGCACGACGGTCGCCGCGCCCAGCCCCACCTTCTTGGCGATGGCCTCCACGGTCAGGGCCGCCCCCGGCTCGCTCAGCAGCGCGGTGGCCGCCTCCAGGGCGAGCTGACGGTTGCGCACGGCGTCGGCGCGGCGCCGGGCTCCGGCTGGCGTTGACAACTGGAATGCTCCTTCCACATAATCATCTGGAACGCACGTTTCACTTATCGTAGCGCGAAGGAGTCCCCATGAACGAGCGGATCCTCATCTCCGGCGCGAGCATCGCCGGCCTGACCCTGGCCCACTGGCTGGTCCGGCACGGCTTCCGGCCGACCGTGGTCGAGCGCGCGCCGGCGCCGCGGGCCGGTGGCAACGGGGTGGACGTGCGCGACGACGCCGTCGAGGTGGTCGAGCGGATGGGGCTCATGTCGCGGGTCCGCGAGCTCGCCGCCGACGTCCAGGGCATGAAGTTCGTCGACGCCGCCGACCGGGCCGTCGCCCGGATCGACACCCGCGACCCGGCCTCCGTCGAGATCATGCGCGGCGACCTGGTCGCCCTGCTGCGCGAGGTGACCGACGTGGAGACGATGTTCGGCGACTCCATCACCCGCCTGGAGCAGGACGACGACGGCGTGACCGTCACCTTCGAGCACGCGCCGGCCCGCCGCTTCGACCTGGTCGTCGGGGCCGACGGCATGCACTCCAACGTCCGCCGGCTCGCCTTCGGCCCCGAGGAGCGCTTCGTCGAGTTCAAGGACCACTACTTCGCCTTCGCCGCCACCGACGCCGCGCTCGGCGAGGACCGGTGGGTGACGATGTTCAACACCCCGGGGCGGATGACCGGGATCTACCGCTCCGGCAACCACCCCCAGGCCAAGGCGTACTTCATGTTCCGCTCCGCGCCGCTGGACCTCGACCACCGCGACGTCGCCGGGCACAAGCGCCTGATCAGCGAGGTGTTCGGGGGAGACTCCTCCTGGCGGACCAGGGAACTGCTCGACGCGGCCCTCGCCGACCCCGACTTCTACTTCGACGCCCTGGGCCAGGTGCGGATGGACTCATGGTCGGACGGCCGCGTCGCGCTCGTCGGCGACGCCGCCTGGTGCGCGTCCCCCGCCTCCGGCGCGGGCGCCGAGCTGGCCCTGGTCGGGGCCTACCGCCTGGCCGGCGAGCTCGCCGCCGCGGGGGGCGACCACCGCGTCGCCTTCGCCCGCTACGACGCCGCCCACCGGCCGCTGGTCGACAGGAAGCAGCAGATCGGCCCCAACGTCCGGCTCATGGTGCCGAAGACCGAGGGCGGCCGGTGCGTGCGCGACGTCGTCGCCCGCCTGCCGCTGATGAAGGCCGTCGGCGCGGTGGAGCGGAGGATGCAGGCCAGGAACGCCCGGCCCCTGCCCGAGTACGCCCGGGCTCGCTGAGCGGCCACGCCGGGGATGCTCCTAAAGTTGGGGCATGCCTCGTTTCCGCTCGATTCTCGACACCATGCCGCCCTACCGGCCGGGCAAGGCCGTGGCCGCCGCCGACGGGCGGTCGTACAAGCTCTCCTCCAACGAGTCGCCCTACGACCCGCTGCCCTCCGTGGTCGAGGCCATCGCCGCCGGAGCCGCTCAGGTCAACCGCTACCCCGACCCGGCCGCCGCCGCCCTGACCGAGGCCATCGCCGAGCGTTTCGGCGTCCCCGCCGGGCACGTGGCGCTGGGCGCGGGCTCCGTCACCGTGGCGCAGCAGCTCTTCGAGACCGTGAGCGAGCCCGGGGCCGAGGTCGTCTACGCCTGGCGCTCCTTCGAGGCGTACCCGCTGCTGGCCGACCTGGCCGGCGCCACCTCCGTGCGCGTGCCGCTGGCCGGCGAGGACCACGACCTCGACGCCATGGCCGAGGCGATCAACGACCGCACCCGCATGGTGTTCGTCTGCAACCCCAACAACCCGACCGGCACCGCGATCCGCCGGGCCGAGCTGGAGGCCTTCCTCGACCGGGTGCCCGGCGACGTGGTGGTGGTGCTCGACGAGGCCTACCGCGAGTACGTGCGCGACGAGGACGTCCCCGACGGGCTGACCCTCTACCGCGACCGGCCCAACGTGTGCGTGCTGCGCACCTTCTCCAAGGCGTACGGCCTGGCGGGGCTGCGGGTGGGCTACCTGATCGGGCACGAGCCGGTCGCCGAGGCGGTGCGCAAGACGATGGTGCCGTTCGCGGTCAACCACCTGGCGCAGGTCGCGGCGGTCGCCTCGCTGCGGGCCGAGGCCGAGCTGCTGGAGCGGGTCGAGCGGGTCGTCAAGGAGCGCACCCGGGTCCGCGAGGCGCTCCTCGCCCAGGGCTGGACGGTGCCGCCCACCGAGGCCAACTTCGTCTGGCTCCGCCTCGGCGAGCGCACGCTCGACTTCGCCGCCGCCTGCGCGGTCGAGGGGGTCGCGGTGCGGCCGTTCGCGGGCGAGGGCGCGCGGATCTCGATCGGCGACCCGGAGGCCAACGACGCCTTCCTGACCGCCGCCGCGGCCTTCCGCGCGCGGCTCTGAGGCCGTCGCGTCGCTAGCCTTCGGCTCTGGCTTCCTCGCGGGCCACGCCCCGGGCCTTGTCAGAGGTCTCCTCGGAGATCTCGTCAGGGCCCGGCCGGCGCCCCTTGCGCTCGGTCGAGATGACCAGCGCCACGCCGACCAGGATCACCAGGCCGCCCGCGACGATCTGCATCGTCACCTGCTCGCTCAGCACGAGCGCGCCCAGCACCACGGCCACCACCGGGTTCACGTACGCGTACGTCGCCACCAGCGAGATGGGCGCGTTGCCGAGCAGCCACGAGAACGCCGTGAACCCGACCAGCGAGCCCACCAGCACCAGGTAGGCCAGGGCGACCCAGGAACGCCCGGTGACCGCCGAGACGTCGAGCCGCTCGCCCAGGCCGCTGCCGAGCAGGATCAGGCCGGCGCCGCCCGCCAGCATCTCCACCGTGCTGGCGGCGAAGGCGTTGGACGGCATCGCGATGCGGCTCGACAGGAACGAGCCCACCGACCACGACAGCGACGCCAGCAGGATCACCACGATCCCCACCGCGCTGCCGCCCTGGGCCCCGGTCAGTGACAGCGCCGCGACCCCGGCGAGCCCCACCAGGACCCCGGCGAGGGTCAGCGCCTTCGGCCGGTCCCGCACCACGAACCTGAAGACGACGAGCCACAGCGGCACCGACGCCACGAGCAGCGCGGCCAGGCCGGTGCTGATGTACTGTTCCGAGACGGCCACCATGCCGTTGCCCAGGGTCAGCAGCAGCAGCCCGACCCCGGCGGCCCCGAGGAACTGCTTCCGGGTCATCCGGAACGCCTGGGGCCCCGACTTGACCAGCACGATGACTCCGAGCACCACGCCGGCGACGATGAACCGCATCGCACCGCTCAGCATGGGCGGGATCGACTCCACCGCCACGGCGATGCCCAGGTAGGTCGAGCCCCACACCACGTAGACGATGCCGAGCGCGCCCCAGACGAGGAAGGTCGCGCGGCGGTCAGGTGTGTTCTGCGTCATGACTCCTGACAATAGCGGGCGACCCTGACAAAAACCCTGCGGATATCGGACAGACAATTGGCGGTATCCCATCGATCGCGGTCCTGACCGCCACTGTCACCGGCCGCCCGGCCGCTGCGAGGATCCCTTCGACGCCGGAACCCCTGGTCACGGGGCCGGCCACGTCCATCAGCCCGGCCACGGGCCCGACGACGGGAGCACCCATCATGCCCATCCCCACCTCCGCGGTCACCTCGGTCCCGCCCGCCCCCAACGCCGTGGCGCTCGCCCACTTCGGCGGCCGGCTCGCCGTCGAGACCGACGTCTCCGACGTGGCCGCCGACCTGGCCGCCGCCGTGCCCGGCATCGTCGTCGTCGACTCCCGCAGCCAGGAGAGCTGGGACCAGGGCCACATCCAGGGCGCCGTGCACCTGCCCACCGCCGAGATCGCCACACGGGCCGCCGAGGTCGTGCCCGCCGGCGCCACGGTGGTGACCTACTGCTGGGGGCCCGGCTGCAACGGGGCGACACGGGCGGCGCTGGAGTTCGCCAGGCTCGGCCACCCGGTCAAGGAGATGATCGGCGGCTTCGAGTACTGGGCCAGGGAGGGCTTCCCCGTGGAGACCGCCTCAGGAGTGAGCCGCCGCCCCGCGGACCCGCTGACGGCCCCGGTCACGGGCATCTCCTGCGCGTGCTGACCGGCGGGACCACGAAATGTTGGCGCCCCCGTCCGAATCCCGTCGATCGGGGGCGTCCGAGAACATACCCCGATCCGCAACGGTCAACCAAGAACCTCGCCGTCGTGCCCCCAAAAATCCGGCGACATCCCATTGGGAGGCAAAGTCCGCTTGCTCCCGGTCTCGTGCCGCGGAAGCCACGGGCTCGTTTCACGGAGGCCACGGCCCAGAGTGCGCCGTGGCGGCGGCCCGCCACCACCCGGTCAGAGGCCGTCTCCCTGGAGGCCCTCGGCCCCGTGCGGCGGGTGGGGGCAAGCCGGCTGTGCCGTAACCCGTGAAACCGAAAAACGCCCGCCGCCCCAGGACGGGACGGCGGGCACCATCAACTCACCGCGGACCGAGCTTCTCCACGATGAGCCGGTACAGCTGGCGCGGACGCCCCGGCTGCGGCGTGCGGTTCGGCGGAAGCGGCCACGCGAGTCCCTCGTCAACCAGCGTGCGCAGCAACCGTCGAGCCGTGCGCGGCGTGACGCCGAGCATCTTGCCCGCGCCCTCCGCGTCCACCACCGTGTCCCCGCCCTCCAGCTTGGCCGCCAGCCGGGCCAGCACCTCCACGCCCTTGGGCTTGAGCGTGCCGGCGCCCGTCGGAGGCATCCTGGGCGCGGGGATGAGCGCTCGGCCCTCGCGGTCCACGGCGAACCCCTGGGCCTGCTTGCCCGCCTGCGTGCGGGCCAGCGCCGCCCGTGCGTGCGCCTCCGCGTCGTGCGCCGTGCGGCCCATGCCGACCCCCACCTCGACGGCCAGGCCCAGCTCGTCGCGGATCCTGGAGGCGAAGGGCAGCACCCGGAACCCGTCGGTGGCCGTCGTGATCGAGCCCCGGGTCGCCGTGACCAGGTAGCTGTGATCGTCGATCGGCCACACCGTGGCGTTGATCCGGTTCGCCTCCTGCACCAGCAGCCGGTGCAGCGACAGCCGCAGCTCGTCGCGCCAGTACCGCGGCGCGGCGCGGCGCACGGGTTCGCGCAGCGTCGGCACCTCCACCAGCACCACCGTGAGCTGCGACTCCTCCAGCCTGTGGTGCGCGCCGAGCAACGCGGCCGTGTGCAGCGCGCTGCGCACCGCCGCCGACGTGGGCCTGATCCTGATGACGGGAACCCCCGCCGTCTGCAGACGGTCGGCCACCGCCGGTAAGCACGTCAGTGCCCCCGTGGTGGCCCCCTGCCGGTTCAGGCGCTCGTGGTAGGCCGCGATCGTGCCGGTGGCCCCCGGCTCGTCGCGGCTGTGCACGTCGGACGCGGGAATGCCGAGGTCGGTGTACGCCTCCTCCACGTCCGCACGCGAGACCACGTCGATGCTCACCCGTTGCGGTTCGATGCGCGGATCCAGTGCGGCCTTGGCCAGCGCCGCCACCAGGGCGGCGCCGCCCAGTTGCACGTACGTCGCCGGCATCGTCAGCACGCCTGAACGCCTGGCCAGGTCATAGGGGACCGGGCTGGCGAACAGGCACGCGTCCACGCCTGGACCGAGCCTGGTCACCTTGTCGGGCGCCTCCTGCTCATCTCGGTACGCGGCGGCCACGAGGCGACACGGCAGTGGTGCTGCCGCGTGCCCCATCAACATGACGCGCTCGACCAGATCGTGGGGCCCGACCACGCCAATGGTGAGGTCCGGTGTCATGGCGCCCGGGCGCGACACTCGTGTTGTTTCTTCGGCCCTCTCGACCAATGTTCGTCCCATCCTGCCGTAACTTGCAGTGCTCTCTTTTGGAACGATCGCTCGCGAGGGCCGTAATGTCACGCCCGACTTTTCCGGAAAGTGCTTCAGGTTGGCCGCGAGGCCGGAAGTCTTGGCAGCTCAGGGACTATTTCCCGGCCATTTTCAACCCTCAGAAATCTCTCGTGTAATGTCCGCTCCGAGTGCCCGCATTCGCTCGGCGAGATGCGCGTGCCCGCGGTCGATGAGGTATCCCGACTCGATGAGGGTCTCGCCCTCGGCCGCGAGTCCGGCGAGCACCAGCGCGATGCCCGAGCGGAGGTCGTGCGCGGTCACCCGCGCGCCCGTCAGCGGGGTCGCGCCGCGCACGATCGCGCGGCTGCCGTCGACCTCCACGTCGGCGCCCATCTTGTTCAGCTCGCCGGCCAGCGCGAAGCGGCCGTCGAAGATGCGCTCGTGGATGTAGCTGGTGCCGTCGGCCAGCGCCGCGACCGTCATCATGGGCGACTGCAGGTCGGTGGCGAAGCCTGGGTAGGTGTCGGTGATGATGTTGATCGGGCGCAGCGGCCGGCGGTCGCAGCGCACGTTGAGCACCGCGCCCTGCCGGGCGAAGTCGACGCCCATCTGCTCCAGCTTGTAGCGGACCACGCCCAGGTCGAGGCCGGTGCCGACGAGGCTCAGCTCGCCGCCGGTGATGGCCGCCGCCATCGCGAACACGCCCGCGTCGAGCCGGTCGGGCATGACGGTGTGCTCGACGGCGTGCAGCTCCTCGACGCCCTCCACGGTGATGAAGCCCGTGCCGCCGCCGCTGATGCGGGCGCCCATCTTGGTCAGCATGTCGATGACGTCGAGGACCTCGGGCTCCAGCGCCGCGTTCTCGATCACGGTGGTGCCCTTGGCCAGGGCGGCGGCCATGATGAGGTTCTCGGTGCCGGTGTGGGAGGGCGTGTCGAGGTAGAGCGTGGCGCCGGTCAGGCCGGACGCCTTGACGTGGATGACGGTCTCGCCCTCGTCCACGACCGCGCCGAGACGCTTGTAGCCGAGGTAGTGGAAGTCGAGGTTGCGGCTGCCCAGGTTGCAGCCGCCGACGCCCTCGACGATCGCCTCGCCCAGCCGGTGCAGCAGGGCGGGGGTGAAGAGCACGCAGCCGCGGAAGCGCCGGGCGATCCGCGCCGGCAGGACCGCGCTGTCGAGCCGGGAGGCGTCGATGACCAGCGTGCGCTCGGCCTCGTGCAGCTCCACGTGGGCGCCCACGGCCTCGGCCAGCTCGACGGCCCTGCGCACGTCCTCGATGATCGGCACGTTGCGCAGGACCGTGCGGCCCTTCGGCACGAGCAGGGCGGCGCCGATCATGGGCAGCACGGCGTTCTTCGCGCCCTGGATGAAGGCGGTTCCACGCAGGGCGTTGCCACCGCGCACGCGGTAACGGACCATTTCCGGCGGCTCCTCGGAAGTCATCGGTGGGGGCGGGGGACCGGGCCAACAGTAGCCGCTCACACCACGTGCCCCGGCCGAATCACCCGTTAAAGGAACGGCCGGTGATGCGTTCGTAGGCTTCCAGGTAGCGCTGCCTCGTCTGCTCGACCACCTTGTCCGGAAGAGGAGGCGGCGGGTTTCCGGAGGATTTGTCCCATCCAGATTCGGGCGACATTAGCCAATCGCGGACAAATTGCTTATCGAATGACGGTTGTGCGCGGCCAGGGGTCCATCCGTCGGCCGGCCAGAACCGCGACGAGTCGGGGGTCAGCACCTCGTCGCCGAGCGTCAGCACGCCGTCGGAGTCCCAGCCCAGCTCGATCTTGGTGTCGGCCAGGATGATGCCGCGCTCCCGGGCGATCTCCGCGCCGCGCGTGTAGACGGCCAGCGTGATGCGGCGCAGCTCCTCCGCCGTCTCCTCGCCCACCTGCTCCACGACCTGCTCGTACGAGATCGGCTCGTCGTGCTCGCCCACCGGCGCCTTGGTCGAGGGCGTGAAGATCGGCTCCGGCAGCCGGGAGCCGTCCTCCAGGCCCTCCGGCAGCGGCACGCCCGACACCTTGCCGTCGCGCCGGTATTCGCCCAGGCCGCCGCCCGCGAGGTAGCCGCGGGCCACGCACTCCACCGGCACCATGCGCAGCGGCCGGCACAGCATGCTGCGCGCGTCGGGCCCGGGACCGGCGATGTGGTCGGGCACCACGTCGGCGAGCTGCTCGAACCACCACAGCGAAAGCTGGGTGAGGATGGCGCCCTTGTCCGGGATGCCGGGCTCCAGCACGTAGTCGTAGGCGGAGATCCGGTCGGAGGCGACCATGAGGAGCAGCCCTTCGGGCGTCTCGTACAGGTCGCGCACCTTGCCCGAGTGCAGATGCTTCATCACATGTCCTCCGCGCCCGTGCGGGCGATGTCGCTGCGGTAGAAGGAACCGCGGAGTCGGATCCGCGCCACCAGGTCGTAGGCGTTGCGCCGGGCGGTGCCCTGGTCGGGGCCGGTGCCCACGACGCTGAGAACCCGCCCGCCGTCAGAGACCACCTCGCCGTCCACCCGCCGCGTGCCGGCGTGGATCACGTACGCGCCGTCCGTGGGCTCCAGCCCCTCGATCGGGTCGCCCTTCGTCGGCGCCACCGGGTAGCCCTCGGCCGCCACGACCACGGTCACCGCGGACCCGTCGTGGAAGGCCGGCGCGGGGTGCTCGGCCAGCGCGCCCGTCGCGCAGGCCAGCAGCAGCCCGCCGAGCGGCGTCTCCAGCCGGTCGAGCAGCACCTGCGCCTCCGGGTCGCCGAAGCGCGCGTTGAACTCGACCACCTTCGGCCCCTTGGCGGTCAGCGCCAGCCCGACGTACAGCACGCCCTGGTACGGCAGGCCGCGCCGGGCCAGCTCGCCGATCGTCGGGTGGACGACCTCGCGCATCACCTGCTCGGTCAGCCCGTCGGGCGCCCAGGGCAGCGGCGTGTAGGCGCCCATGCCGCCCGTGTTGGGGCCCTGGTCGCCGTCGTAGGCGCGCTTGAAGTCCTGGGCGGGCTGCAGCGCCACCGCGGTGCCGCCGTCGCACAGCGCGAACAGCGACACCTCCGGCCCGTCGAGGAACTCCTCGACCACCACCCGCTCGCAGGAGCGCGCGTGCTCCAGCGCCCGGTCGCGGTCGTTGGTCACGACCACGCCCTTGCCGGCGGCCAGCCCGTCGTCCTTGACCACGTACGGCGCGCCGAACTCGTCCAGCGCCGCGGCCGCCTCCTCCGGCGTCACGCAGGTGCGGGCCCGCGCCGTGGGGACCCCGGCCGCGGCCATGACGTCCTTGGCGAACGACTTCGAGCCCTCGATCATCGCCGCTTCACGGGACGGCCCGAAGCAGGGGATCCCGGCGGCGCGCACGGCGTCGCCCACCCCGGCGACGAGCGGCGCCTCGGGCCCGACCACGACCAGGTCGGCGCCGATCCGCGTGGCCAGCCCGGCCACCTGCCCGGGGTCGGTGGGGGTGACGGCGTGCAGGGTGGCGACCTCCTCGATGCCCGGGTTGCCCGGGGCGCAGTGGAGCTCGGTGACCTGGGGGTCGAGTTTGAGCGAGCGGCACAGGGCGTGCTCACGCCCGCCGGATCCGATGACTAGTACGCGCACGCGCCCATTCTCGCAGCTACCGCCATCCTCCGGACTTGTGGCCTCCCGGGAGCCGGGCAGTCGAATTACCGGAAAGGGGGCCGGCCGTTGGTGAACTTCTCCCTGCCGGCCTGTGCGCCACCCGGGTATCGTCGGTTTGGTTCCCCTTGCCTGTGGTAGCTTAGGGCGGCTATGTGCGTCTCGTGTGATTGGAGGTGGTCCGGGATGAATCCTGGTGATCCCAGCAGTACGTGCTCGCTCACGTACACCCCATGTACCCCCGACCACTCCAATCCGGCAGCCTGATCGTGCCTCCACGCATTCGCATTTGATTGAGGTGACCTTTCGTCGCGCGTGGAGCGTGCCAGGTCGGGCGGAAAGGGACCGCCATGCGCTCGTCCACGCTTTTCCGTCGCATCAACCGTCACCCTGTCCAGGCACACCCGCAGCCCCGGCTGGCCAAGCCGATGCCTGAGGTGCGCGTGCCCCACTCCATCGTCGAGTACGGCGCGTACATCGACGGCGTGAAGAGCGGCGCCGTCGGCATCCCCGAGTCGCTGCGGCTCGTCCGCGAGCACAACGCCGCGGCGGCCAAGCCCGGCGCCTTCCTCTGGGTCGGCCTGCACGAGCCCGAGGCGCCCGAGGTCGAGTGGCTGGCCGAGGTCTTCGGCCTGCACCCGCTGGCCGTCGAGGACGCCGTCAAGGCCCACCAGCGTCCCAAGGTGGAGCGCTACGGCGACTCCCTGTTCATGGTCCTCAAGACCATCGCGTACCTGGACCACGACGAGCTCACCGCCACCAGCGAGATCATCGCCACGGGCGAGATCATGGTCTTCCTCGGCGCCGACTTCGTGGTGACCGTACGGCACGGCGAGCACTGCCCCCTCGCCGAGGTGCGCGAGCGCCTCGAAGAGCGCCCCGAGCTGATCCAGCGCGGCCCGGCAGGCGTGCTGCACGCCATCTCCGACCACGTCGTCGACCGCTACCTCCAGGTGGCCGACCTCATGCAGATGGAGCTGGAGGAGGTCGAGGCCACCGTCTTCGCCGACGTCAGCTCCCGCGACATCAACCGCATCTACCAGCTCAAGCGAGAGATGATCGAGCTCAAGCGGGCGGTCACCCCGCTGCTGAGCCCCATGGCCGCCCTCCCGCAGCGCCGCGTCATCCCCTCCGAGATGCGCGAGTACTTCCGCGACGTCGGCGACCACCTCTCCCGCGTGTGCGAGCAGGTCGAGTCCTCGAACGAACTGTGCAGCTCCATCCTCCAGGCCGCCCTGGCCCGCTCGAACGCCCTCGCCAACGAGGACATGCGCAAGATCTCATCCTGGGTCGCCATCCTGGCCGTTCCGACCATGATCGCCGGCATCTACGGCATGAACTTCGACTTCATGCCCGAGACCAAGCAGGTCTGGGGCTACCCGGCGGTGGTGGCGGTCATGATCACGGCCTGCGTGCTGCTGCACCGTGGCTTCCGCCGTAACGGCTGGCTCTGAAGCGGGCCCTACGAGGCTTCAGGACAAAGGCCCTCGCTCCGCTCGGTCGCCTTGCCGGGGGCTTCGCCCCAGGTGGGGGCCTACCGGCCCCCACACCCCCGGTCCTCGACGGTGTGGGGCGAAGGCCAGGAGGAGGCCCGAGGGCTGACAGGCATCAAGGTCTGTGTGACCAGAACCGGCTCGGGAAGCGGGCGGGTCACTCCACCGACCGGTGCGCCCTGCACGGCCAGGCCCCACCCCGGAAGGCCCCGCCAACCACGCCTTCCACCGCTGCCTCGGACTGATCGAGCACACGAGCAGGACCTGTCGGCCTTCGCCCTGCGGGTGCGATCCGCAGAGCCTCTGGGCCCGGCAGGTCAGGGAAACCAGGGTGACGTAGCCCACAATGCCGAAGCGGAGGGCGTTAGTGTGGCCGCGTGACCCCGCGTGAGGTGCCCCCCGGCCGATTATCGCGCCTGGTGGCGCGTGCCCACTCGGCCGTGCGTGCCGGGAGCATGGGCGGGCGGCGCCCCGCCCCGCTCGTCGAAGCGGCCGGTCTGCTGCTCGTGATCCTGCTCTTCACCTGGATCCACTCCGTCGTCGGGAAGGACGCCGCAGCCGCCACCGCCAACGCGTCGGCCCTGCAGTCGGTGGAACGGGCCCTCCACCTGGACGTCGCCCTCAGGGCGAACCAGTGGCTGACCGAGCATCCGGCCCTCATTCAGCCGGCGGTGTACTACTACCGCCTCTACTACGTCGTGATCATCAGCGTCCTGGTGTGGGTCTTCGTCCGGCACGCCGATGTCTACGTCAAGATCCGCCGGACCCTCGTCGCGATGGTCGTCCTCGTGCTGCCCGTCTACTGGGCGGTGCCCATGTCGCCTCCGCGGTTCGCCCTGCCGGGCGTCGTCGACATCATCGCCGAGCACGACATCCTGGGCGGCCATACCGCACGAGAGGCCGGCAACGGCCCGAATGTGTATTCGGCGATGCCGAGCATGCACGTGGGGTGGTCGCTGTGGTGCGCGTATGCCGTGTGGTGTGCGCTGCGGACCTCCCATCCGCGACTGGCGTCGCTGGCGTGGATCTTTCCCCTGGGTATGACGGCGGTCGTGCTCGTCACGGGCAACCACTACGTGCTCGACATCGCCGGCAGCGTCGTCCTGCTGGTCGTGTCCATCGCCGTCGTGGCGGCGTGGGGTCACCTGGCCGAGCGCGATCACGGCTGACAGCCGAGACGGGAGCGGCGCCCTGAGGGGGCGACCCGGGGCCGCCCCCGCCGGCGGCTCAGTCCGGCATGTCGTACCACTCCGGCTGGGGATGCGGGCTCGGAGCGGGGCCCGCGTCCTTGCCGGGGGTCACGTACAGGTCGACGGTGTCGGAGCTGTGGGGACGGGTGGACGCCACGGTCCAGTGATCCTTGACCCGGTTCGCCGGCACGGCCTCGTCGAAGAAGCCGCCGTCCGGGTACTGCCACACCAGCCGGTAGCCGGTCTTGAGCCCGCGCCGGCGCAGTTCGGCCCGCACGTCCGCCACCGTCTTGCCGCGGCTGACGTACCCGGACAGAGCCTCCTCGCCCGCCGGATCCACGGCCGCCTCGTCGGCGTACGGCTCACCCGGCTTGGCGGGGCGGCCGACGCCGAACACCACGCGGCCGGGGAAGTCGGCCGGCATCCAGACCTTCGCGCAGAACGCCGACGAGCACGGTTCGATGCTCTGGGTGCCGATGCTGCCGTGCCATGTGAAGCCGTCCGGGACGATGGGGCCGATCAGCTTGCCCACCTCGGACGGCGCCACCGGGACCACCTTGACCGTGACGTTCAGCCCGACCGCCCGGAACGCCTCCTCGAACCGGCGGCGGTCGGCCGTCGGATCGGTGATGTTCACGCTGAAGTACTCGTCGGTCTTCTCGATGGAGACCGCCGCGTTGGCGTAACTGGTTGCCGGCCCACCCGGCAGGCCGGCGCCGACCGCGATCGCCACGGCCGTCGCCGTGGCGGCCAGACCCAGCACCAGTCCCCGGCGGACCTTGCGGCGGGGGCGTGCCACGGTGAGCTGCTCCCGCTCCTCCGACATGATCGCGTGCATGAGTCCCTGTGCCTCCGGTGCGGCGACCTCTCCGGCGAGATCCTTGTCGTGGACGCGGGCGACGTCGGCGAGATTCACAGCGAGCTCCCTTCCAGGGCGACGGCACGAGGATGGTCGATGCCGGCTTTCGCCAGGCTCCGAGCGAAACGCCTGCGGGCGCGATAGAGCCTGATCCGTACCGCGTTGCGGGAGATGCCGAGCATGCGGGAGATCTGCCCGTGATCGAGCTTCTCCCAGGCGACCAAGGAGAGCAGCTCCCTGTCGTCGTCCGGCAGGTCACGGAAGACCCGTCCCATCTGCGAGATCTCGTCCTCCGGCGGACGGGCCAGCGCGGGGGACGCGGCGAGCCGCTCGCGCAGGGCCGCCGTACGCTGCTCGTGGCGTCGCTCACCGCGCCGGTGGTTGGCGAGCACCCGGCGTGCCACGCCGTACAGCCACAGCCTCGCCTCGTCGCCCGCGGGCACCTCCTCGATGCGACGCCAGGCGATGGTGAACGTCTCGGCCACCACGTCGGCGGCGTCCTCAGGGTGCGGGCAGCGGCGCAGGACATACCCGAGTATGGGCTCGTAGACGGTTTCGTAGATCTCCACGAACCGGCTGTTGGGATCGGCTCCCATCCGGTCTCCTTAACTGGATCATCGGTCATCTACGTCCATGTCCAGAATTTTGGGGGCATTTCTACGAGGCCCGTGGGCTCAGACGTCCTCCCAGCCGGGCGCGATTCGGCGATGCCGCACCTGAGAGTCGTCAGTCACGCGCCGGCAAGCCGACCCCGAACGCCTCGGACATCGTCCGCCGTGAGTCCCGCCGCCCGCAGACGGTCCTCCACATCCAGCCCGTCCAGGGCGTCGAGCATGGCGGCACGCGCTGTGGTGTTCTTGCGTGCCAGGATGCCCCGGATCACCTCGGTCTGGTCGTCGACCCCCAAAGCGGCGAACAGCCGAGGCAACCGGGGGGCGCTCAGCTCGTAGTCGGTGGCGATGTCGTCGGGCCTGACTCCGGCCAGGGCGAGCAGCAGCATGGCGATGAGCCCGGTGCGGTCGCGGCCGAGGCCGCAGTGGACGAGGACACCGCCGGGCCGGGCCCGGGCGACGGCGGCGATGGCGGCGGCGCAGCGCTGCGCCTTGCGTTCGAGGAAGAGCCGGTAGTAGAGCGGCGAACCGTCCAGCTCGTTGTCCCACAGATAGGTCCACAGCACCGCGTCGTCCGCGTCGTCCAGCGGTACGTGCACGGTGGTAAGACCCGAGGGCCGTGCCCACGGATCGGCTCGGCGTTCGTCGTGGTTGCGCAGGTCGACGATGGTTCGGACGCCGTGCGCCATGAGTGCCGACCAGCCCGCGGGGGTGAGCCGCTCCGGATTGTCCGAACGGAC
Organism: Nonomuraea roseoviolacea subsp. carminata; assembly: GCF_024172185.1. Classification (GTDB taxonomy): domain Bacteria; phylum Actinomycetota; class Actinomycetes; order Streptosporangiales; family Streptosporangiaceae; genus Nonomuraea; species Nonomuraea roseoviolacea. Next base: position 3,343,805 of record NZ_JAMZEC010000001.1, on the reverse strand, counting down.
GACGGCCCGCCATCGGGTCGATCTCCCACCGGGCAGGGGGATTCCGCCGAGGTCGCGGACGTTGAAGCAGCCGTCCCAGTCGAGGTGCCGATCGGGAGGCACCGGCTCACCCTCGACTTCGATACCGCTCATGCTTGATCGGATGCGTACCGCGCCTGTTTTGTTCTGGTTCGGAGTGGTGAGCTTTATGGCGTGCAGGCGTCGGCGACGGCCTGGGGATCCCAGTAGAACGGGCGGCATTCGAGCATGCGCCCGTCCCTGACGGTGATCAACTGCACGATCGAGGTGTCGACCTCCCGGCCGGTGGCGCGGGCGCGGAAGCGCACCCGGTTGCGCACCACCACGGTGTCCGCGTCGCCCCAGTGCTCCTGCTCCAGGAACTCCATCGACTCCCAGACCTCGCTGAAGCGGGCCAGGAAGCGCTCCATGCCGTCATGGCCGCGCCACGTCCCCGTGCCGGTGAACGGCAACCCGGGAGCCTGATACAGGCACACTTCCGGATCGAGGTACGCGGCGACGTGCTCATAGCTCGCCTCACCGAAGCCGCCCGCGGCCACGTACGCGGCCTCGGCCGCGTAGAACCTCTGCATGACCGTCCAGGCGTCGGCCGGCGGCTGCTCGTCCGCCCGCGAACCGTCGGTCTGGTCGCCTGCCGCGTTCGTCGTGCTCATGGCATCCAGCTTCACCTGCCGCGAACAGCCGCCGCTGGCGGCAATCAGACCTCCAACACGAGTCACGCCGTCGTGGACGCCAGTTGCGCCAGGAGCCGGTCCTTGCCCGTCCGGTCCAGCCAGGTGGCGAAGTCCGTGAGGCCGGGGTGGGCGTCGCGCAGGGGCGCGAGGTCGGTGTCGAAGTACCGCTCGCCCGCCCAGGTGAACACCTTGGCTGCCTCAGGGGCGTGCTCCCACAGCGTGTCGAGCGGCACCTGGGTGTGCGGGATCGGGCGGCCGGCCGCCGTGCTCAGCGCCGCGGCGATCTGCGGGGTGGTCAGCCTGTCCCCGGTGATCTCCAGGGCCCTGCCCAGGTACCGGTCCGGGTCGGCGAAGGCGAGCGCGGCGAACGCCCCGATGTCGTCGATGGCGATGAGCTGCATGACCAGGGTGTCGTGCCACGGGACGTTGAGAGAGCCGTTCTGGAAGAACCTGGCGGGGCTGACGAAGTCCTCCATGAACCCGGCGGGGCGCAGGATCGTGGCGGGCAGGCCCAGGTCACGGATGTGCTCCTCGATCTCCCACTTCTCGATGGGCCCCCAGCCCCGCTCCAGGTAGTAGCCGTTCTGGCTCTCGGCGCCGCCGACCGAGGAGTACACCAGGTGCCGGACGCCGGCGGCCTTGGCGGCGTCGGCGACGTTCCTGCCCTGGGCGAGCTCGTCAGGGTTGGCGGACTGGACGCTGTAGACGCCGTGGGCGCCGCGTACCGCCGCCTCGACGGAGGCGCGATCGTCCAGGTCACCGCGGACGAGCTCGGCGCCGGCGGCGGCCAGCGCGACGGCCGCCGGTGAGGTGTCGTCGCGGACGAGGGCGCGGACGTGCCAGCCTGCGGCGAGCAGGTGGCGGGCGGTGGCGCCGCCCTGGTTCCCGGTGGCGCCGGTGACGACGACGGTCTTGGCGTGCGTGGTCATGGTGGTTCCTTCCCCATCGAGATGGGCCGGGCTCGACGTGCTCGGTGTCGGCACTGTATGACCAGATTTCATTTTTCGTCAACTGCATGAAATCTGTTGACGGATTTACATATCTGGTCATAACTTCATAGCCATGGAGAGCCGGCAGGCCCCAGCGACAGGAGCGAGACCATGAAGACCAACCCCTCAGTGCTGATCTCCGGGGCCGGTGTGGCCGGCCCCACGCTGGCCTACTGGCTGGCCGAGCACGGATTCCGTCCCACCGTCGTCGAGCGGGCGGCGGGGCCGCGCACCAGCGGCAACCCGGTGGACGTCCGCGGGCCGGCCGTACAGGTGGTCGAGCGGATGGGCCTGACGGAGCGGCTGCGCGAGGCCGCCACGGAGGTGACGGCGATGAGCTTCGTCAACGACGCCGGCTGCCAGGTCGGCCGGGTCGACCTGCGGGCGACGCGGCAGGCGTCCGGCGGTGACGAGGTGGAGGTGACGCGCACCGACCTGGCGCGGATCCTCTACGAGGCGAGCCGGGACTCGGCCGAGTTCCTGTTCGACGACACCATCACCGCCCTGGCCCAGGACGACGACGGCGTCGATGTCACCTTCGAGAAGTCCGCGCCGCGCCGGTTCGACCTCGTCGTCGGAGCCGACGGGCTCCACTCGACGACCCGCCGGCTCGCCTTCGGGCCCGAGGAGGAGTTCGTCCGCCACACGGGCCTGTACGTCGCCACCCTCCAGCTCGACGACCCGGCCGAGCAGGAGCGGGACGTCGTCCTCCACAACGCCCCCGGCCGCCTGGTGTCCCTCCATCCCGTGCACGGCCGCACGCTGGTCGCCTTCATCTTCCGCGGCCCGGCGGTGGAGGGCTTCGACCATCGCGACATCGCCCAGCACAGGCGGATCCTGGCCGACGCCTACGCCGGTGACGGGTGGCGGGTGCCCGAGCTGCTGGAGCGGGTGCGCGCCGCCGACGACCTGTGGCTCGACTCCGTCAGTCAGGTACGGCTCGACACCTGGAGCAGCGGCCGCGTCGCGCTCCTCGGCGACGCCGGCTCATCGGTGTCGCTGTTCGGCGACGGCTCCACCCTGGCCATCGCCGGCGCCCACACCCTGGCGAAGGAGCTGGCCGCCACCCCCGGCGACCACCGGTCGGCCTTCGCCCGGTACGAGGCCGAGCACCGCATTCTCGTCGACCCCAAGCAGAACAACGTCCAGGCCGCCGCCTCGATGATGGTCCCCGCCACCCGCGTCGGCATCGTCGCCCGGAACCTGGCGACCCGCCTCTGGCCCGCCGCCGCGGGCGCCGGACGGCTGCGCTCCCGGATCACCGCGCGCCGCCGTCCCGCACGGGCGACGGCCTGAGCGCTCCGCTCCGCCGACAGGCGGCTTCGCTCAGCCGTACACCAGCACATCCCTGCTCTGAAAGGCCGCAAGCATGCCCTCCTCCGACGCCGGTCCGCCCCTCACCACCGTCGACAACGCCCGGCAATGGGCGCGATTCCTGCCCCGCTGGGCACTGCTGACAGCCCTTGCCTATCTCGGGCTGATGGTGCTGTTCATCACCCTCGTCCTCCCCGCGAGCAGCGGTTCCCTGCCGGAGGAACTGCTGGAACTGGACGTGGCGGGCACCGCGCCCGGCCCTTACCGCCTGGCCGTCGTGTTCGACGTCCTGTCGTGGCTGGGCATCGGCGTGCTTCTCCTGGCATGGGGTGCCGTGCTGCGCAGCCGCGCGCCGCTGCGGGCCACGTTCATCGCGGCCTCCAGTGCCGCCGCCCTCATCGGCTTCCTCGGCGCGTGCCTGCGCCTGTCGGCCACCCCTGAACTGGCGAGCCGGTATCTCGCGGCACCGGCGGGTGATCGCGGCATGCTGCTGGAGGCGTACCGGGAGTCGCTGAACCTGATCAACGTGACCTTCAGCGCCGGGGGCCTCGTGGTCGACGCCGGGCTGCTCCTGGTGGCGATCGTGACGTGGCGCGCCATCCTGCCCCGGTGGGCCGGCCTCCTCATCGGCCTCGGCGCCGCGCTGGGCATCGCCAAGGCCGCGGTGCTCCTGGTGGCAGGCGTCGACCTCGGCCCGGTGGCGCTGCTCGGCGCGGCCCTGCTGATCGCCGGCTTCACCGGCACCGCCGTCCTCTCTGGCGGGGACTGGCAGCCGGCGAGAACGAGAGCCCGTCGAAGCGGACGACCACCCTCTAGCCGGTCTTCCGGCCGGCGCGAACAGGGGGCGGCAGGTCAGCCCGTGCCCTCCCGCAGGTCCCGCGTGGCCGACCGGTATGCCCCGGCGATGCGGACGAACATGTCCAGCAGCACCGGCACCTGGTCCGGCCCGTAGTGCGCGGTGAGCTTCTCCAGGTGCCGCCGGGACGCCCGGCAGGCGGCGTCGTAGTCGGCCATGTTGTCCTCGACCAGCTCCACGGTGACGGTGCGGCGGTCGCGTTCGCCGCGTACCCGTCGCACGTAGCCCGCCCGTTCCAGCCGGTCGATCAGCCGCGTCGTGGACGCGGACGGCAGCCCGAGGGCCTCGGAGATCGCCCCCACGGCGAGCGGCCCGCGCGTCTCCAGCAGCATGAGGGCGGTGACGTCCAGCACCTGCAGACCGAGCCGGTCGGCGATCGCCTCGTTGTGGAGGAGGACCGCGATCACGAACTCCCGGAAGACCGTCTCTCCTGGATTCCTGTGGGCCACTTTCCGAACCTACTCCACACCGATATATCTTCGAAGCGGAGATACTCCGAAGTGGAGGAGATATGGACGTTCTCGTCATCGGCGCCGGGGTGGGCGGACTCGCGGTGGCACGGGTGCTGCTGGCCGCCGGCCATCGGGTACGGGTCTACGAGCAGGCTCCGGAACGGCGGACGGGCGGCAAGGCGCTGCTCGTCTGGAGCAACGGCAACGCCATCCTGAACGATCTCGGCGTCAGCCTGGACGGCACCGGAGCCCGTATCGACCGGATCGACGCCCTGACCTCCGACGGCCGGTTACGCACCAGCATGAACATCGCCCACGCGGCCGAGCGCTTCGGCTTCGTGACCAAGGCCGTGTCGCGCCGCCACCTGTCGGAACGCCTGGCCGCCGGACTGCCCGACGACCTCATCCACCACGGCATGAGCTGCACGGGCGTGAGCGAGGACCAGGGCCGGGTGACGGTGACCTTCGCCGACGGGTCCACGGCCGAGGGGGACCTGCTCGTCGGGGCCGACGGCCACCACTCCGCCGTACGACGCCATCTGTGGGGCGACGGCGCCGTACAGCCGGCGACCTTCGGCACCTGGCAGGGCCTCAGCCCGATCGACATCGAGATCACGGACACCCACCGCCACCTCATGATCACCGGACCGGAGGGCGCGTGCGGGCTCATGCCCGCCGGCGACGGCCTGCTCCAGTGGTGGTTCGACGTGCGCTGGTCGCCGGCCGACCCCAGGCCCGCCGCGCCGCTGGCCGAGCTGAGGCACCGGTTCGGGCACTGGGCGTCGCCCGTCCCCGAGGTGCTCGCCGCCGCCTCCGAGGACGACCTCGAGTTCTTCGGCCACCACTGGAACAAGGTCCGGCCGGTGGTGGGAAAGGGCCGCATCACCCTGGTCGGCGACGCCGCCCACACCATGCCGCCCACCCTCGGCCAGGGCGCCAACCAGACCCTTGAGGACGCCTGGGTGCTCGGGCGCGAACTCGCCAAGGGCGACGACGATCCGGCGGTACGGCTGCGCGCGTACGAGAAGGCCCGCTACCCGCACATCTCCCTGGTGTCCCGGCTGGCCAAGCGCAACCCGGCCAACTGGCGCATCCCACCGCTGATCGGTCGAATGTTCCCCGAGACATCCCAGACGGCCATGCTCGCCCGCTTCAGCAACCGCCTGGCCTCATAAGCCTGACGAAACAAGGCTGATGAAGGCTGGGGCAAAAGGGCCTCGCTCCGCTCGGACGCCCTTCTGGGTGCGCTTCGCGCAGAAGGCTTCGCCCGGGGGCGCTACGCGCGAAGGGCTTCGCAATGGGGCGCTTCGCGCAAAGGGCTTCGCTGTGCGGCGCTTCGCGCCACGGGGCTCAGACGCCCTCCCAGCCGGGCCACAGCCCCGGCCCCTGCAGGTCCTCGCTCCGCTCGGGCGTTCTACCAGGGGCTTCGCCCCAGGTGGGGGCCTACCGGCCCCCACACCCCCGGTCCTGCAGCGCTTCCTCCCACGTCAGGCGGAGACCAGTGATCACCTGTCGTCCACGGGCCGCTCGCTCAGGCACACACAGGCCGGACACGCTCGGCGCGACGTGGGCATGAACCGCAGCGACCAGCCGAGCACCGGAAGAGGAAGCACTGGTTGCCCGCAGAGGCCAGCCGCCTCGCCGACCGCGACTGCGTGCTGTACGGCCTCGCGGTCCAGGCCGGACAGTCCCAACCGATAACTTTCGGTATCTCCATCCGTCATTTGTTGGGCCCGGCAGACGAGCAGGTCCTCCCAGTGGATCTGCCAGCATCGCGTCCTCCCGGTCACCCCATGTGGTTCGCTGTCGAGCTTGACCAGGGCCAGGGCTGCGTTACGAAGCGATTCAACAACTGTCCCGTGTCGTCCGAGCAGTCGCGCAGTCGCGCCGCGTGTCCTCGCCGGACTGTGAGAGGTGCCCACGATCTTGACCCGTGCACCGATACGCGGCGACGGCGCCCTCATTCTGTTCCTTCGCATGCGGGCGGGGACGCGGCACGGGACAGATCGTCGATCACCCCCGAAACTGGGTGACGTCTGCGAAGGTCGGCAAATCGGAAGGCCACTCGGCGTGCGGCTCGTGATGGTTCTGTCGCCGGATGCCGTGCGTACACCACTCGCTTGCGCCGGTCATCCCAACCCGCACGCCACCAGAACCACGCCCCGTCGCACCACACGACCAGCCCGACCCAGACCGAGACCAGGGCGAGGTCGTAGCCGTCATGTGTGTCCGCCGGTATGCCATGGTCCGCCCGGAGGGCGTCGCGCAGGAGGCCCGCGGATAGCTGAGCTTGCGTTTCCTTGCCGTTCTCAGGCACGGCAGTAATCTGGTTCTGCATCGTGGACGCCCCAAAGCTCTCGATGCGCTTCAGACCCCTGTCTGTCGGCGGTGTGCCAGCACCGTGCTCCGACGGGCGGGGGTCTCCTTAAGCCCGCCACTATAGGGGGGCTAAAGTCGAGCGTAGATGCCCGACTGCGCCCCCTGCAATAGAGGGGCTAAAGTCGGCTGCTGCCGGTCACCGAGGAGGCAAGGCCCTGATGGACGTGAAGACGCTGAGGGAAGTCGCGCAGGTTGGCGATCCGGTCGAACGTGCACGAATCCTCAGCCGTCTCATGACCGAGGAGCAGGGCCTGGTCACCGAAGCGGCGAAGATGCGCCGTCAGGCCATCGCGGAGGCCCGCGAGTCCGGCATGAGTCTGGAGGACATCGCCGGACGGCTCGGCGTGTCACCAGGCCGCATCTCGCAGATGCGGAAAGGGCCCGCCGCTCGCGCGCCCGAAGGGCCTGCCTCGCCCGCGCCCCGGGTGCTGGTACAGCGCGCGCTGCCGACCGAGCCCGCCGTTCGTGGCTCCAAGTCGTTGTTTCTCGCCGAGGCCGAGCGGCAAGGCCTCAAAGCCGGTCGGCGGATGTTGTACGTGGGCACGGAGCCGTCCAGCGAGCATGTGGCGGCGTGTCTCCGGGTCGAGCCCGGTATGGACATCATCGCCCGGCGCAAGATGATGACGGCGAACGACGTACCCGTGCGCATCGCGACCAGCTACTTCCGTGCCGACCTGTTCGAGGGCACGCGGATCGCCGAGCCCGAGTTCGTCCAGCCGTCGCTCCAGTCCGCGCTGACAGCGCTCGGGTACGCGTTCGGCCACGCGGAGGAGAACCTGACCGCCCGGCCGCCCACACCGTTCGAGCGCGAGACGCTGGAGCTGGAGTCCGGCGAGTGGATCGTCCAGGTACTCCGCGCGAGCTATTCGACGGAGGACACACCCGTCCACGTCCTGGAGACGATCTGCGCCGCGAGCCGGCACATCTTCCCGATCGGCCAGGTCTCCGGGTACGACGAGTTCTGACCGACCATCATCCCGGATGGGCTCGCGCGCGAGCGGCGATGACCAGGCGGACATGCGGGCATGCGGCGATGCGGGCATGCGGCGATGCCTGGCAGAGGCACACACGGCTGGCGAGGAGTGATCACTATGGCGGAGCGCAAGCCATGGTCCGAGAAGCGCGCCGAGATCATGAGTCGCCCTGATGCCCGAGCGGGCTACGAAGCCGCCCGCATCCGCTTCGAACTGGGTGAGGCCGTGCGGACCCGCCGAGAGCAGCTCGGCCTCACACAAGCCGAGCTCGCGCAACGGGCAGGGCTTCTGCAGCCTGCCGTGGCCTGCTTCGAGGCCGGCGGCACCATGCCGACCATTCCCCTCTTGGAACGCCTGGCAAAAGCGTTGGAACTTCGGTTGAGCGTCACTCTCGAGCCGCTTCGCGAAGTCGGTTGAGATCCTGCGTCTGTCCTGGAGGCTGCCGATTGCTGAGGAGGCAATGCCTTGATGGACGTGCAAGTCGGGCAGATGGGCGACCCGGTCGAACGAGCACGAACCCTCTGCCGCCTCATGACCGAGGAGCAAGGGACGCCGGCATGAGGCCGCCCAGCTCGCCGCCAAGAGGGACAGCCACTCAAGAACTCCGTGAACCTTCCCGCTTCCACTCCTGCACGAGGAGGCCGAGCAGCACCTCGTCGAGGAATTCGCCCATCACCCACGCCGAGGAGCGCAGCACGCCCTCGCGGACGAAGCCGTTGCGCTCGGCGGAGCGCAGCATCGCGGTGTTGTCCGCCAGCGTCTCGATCTGGAGTCGCCGCAGGCCGCGCACGACGAAGCCGTAGTGGCACAGCACCGCGACCACGTTGCTGCCGTAGCCCTTGCCGCGGGCCGACGGCAGCAGCCCAAGGCCGATGTGCGCGGAGCGGTTGTGGTCGTCGATGCCCCACAGCGTCGCGGTGCCGACCAGCGTGCCGCCGTCCAGCTCCACCACGGAGAACGCGACGCGCCCCTGTGCGGTGTCGTCCACCACGAACTGCGACTCCTTCGAGTCGGGCGCGATCGGCCGCCACGGCCGGCCCACGGCGCGCGAGGCGGTGACCACGTCGTCGTGGAGCTCGGCGTGCAGGATCGGGATGTCCTCCTCGTGCCGGGCCCGGAGCGCGACCTTACTGCCCTTCAGCATGCGAGATTCCTATCCGACCGGTTGTCCAGCGGCAAACCGAGCTGATCCTGACCGATGCTCTCTGCCGGGTACGCAGACGGACGCGCCATGCCGCGTTCGCCGCGATCAGCTCATTCGCGCCCGCTCGCTCATCGCCCGTCCGCCGGGCCCGCCGGGGAGGCGCGGAACGCGAGTACCGCCGCGCAGAGCAGCAACAGCCCGCATACGCCCTGTTCCGCGACCATCCAGCCCGGCAGTGTCACGAACAGCAGCACTCCCACCACCGCGACGAGGATCACGACGAGCACGATCCGCAGCCGCAGCAGCGCCCGGGCGCCCGCGCGCCGGGCGCGGCGGGCGAAGACGAGGGTGAGGATCGACGTCGCCGCCACGATGACGCCGCGCACCCAGGCCTGCGGGCTGACGAGGGACGGGGCGACGGCGGAGAGGACGGCGATCGCCGCGACGGTGAGCAGGCTCAGCGCGGTGTAGGCGGTGACGAGGATCGTGGCCGTGCGGAGGCCGGAATGAGCGAACCCGTCAGGTGAGCTGGGCGTGGTCATGAGGCATCCTCCGAATCAACGGCCGGGGGTGGGGTGGGCTGGACGGCGCGCAAGAAGAGCGCGACGGTCTCCCTGATGGAGTGCTCGACGTCCATCTGAGGATGCGTGAGGAGATAGAAGAACGTCGTTGGAGGAGAAGCGGTAGAGCGCGTTTCCCTTGCTGGTGCCCGCCTCGCGGGCGATGCGCTCCAGCGAGGCGGCTCGGTGGCCGTCCTGGCTGATCGCCTGGATCGCGGCGGCGATCAGGTCCTCGCGTCTGGCTCGCCGGGTACGGCCGGGGGTCTCCGACTCTTTCGACCGCATGGTCTGAAGTTAGACCGTACGGTCGAAAAGCGCCATGGTTCGTCGGTCGTCGCCCGCGGGATCCCGCAGTGCGGTCGCCGGCTATCGGGACGTGGGCGGGCAGAACTCGGCGGACAGCACGTCGGCGAAGACGCTCAGCGGAGCCCAGTCGCCGTTGACGTGGCTGGCGACGCGGTGCCTGCCGTCCCGGGTGCCCATGGCGTAGCTCCAGGAGCCGTAGGTGGCGCCGGCGTTGCCCCAGACGGTCACCCCGCACGGCAGTTTCTGCTCGAAGACGCCCAGGCCGTACCTGGTGCCGGGGATCCAGCCCGAACCGTCGGTGGGGACGGTGGTGAGCATCTCCTGAAGCTGGGCGGCCGGCAGGAGACGGCCGCCGAGCAGGGCGGAGAAGAAGCGGTTGAGGTCGGTCGTGGTGGAGATCATGCCGCCGGCGGTCCAGGCGAAGGACTGGTTCATCTCCGTGGTGTCGTGGATCTGAGGCTGGGGGTCGGTGGAGAAGAGGGTGGAGTAGTGCACAGGGTGGGGGCCGCGGATCGTGGGGTCGGTGCCGGGCAGGGAGGTGCCGGTCAGGCCCAGGGGACGGATGACGGTCCGGTTCAGCTCCTGGGCGAAGGTCCTGCCGGTCGCCTTCTCCACGATCAGGGCGGCGAGGATGTAGTTGGTGTTGGAGTACCTGAAGCGCTCGCCGGGCCTGCCGGTGGGCGGGTGTTCGAGGGCGATCCGCACCAGTTGCTCCGGCGAGTAGGTGTCGTAGCGGTGCTTGAACCACTCCTCGCCCACGCCCCGCTGGAAGAAGGAGCTGTCGTCGGTGTAGGCGTAGATGCCGCTGGTCTGGTTGAGCAACTGGCGGACGGTGATCTCGCCGGGCTCGTAGGCGGTGCCGTCGAACAGGTCGGGCAGCCACCTGTCCAGGGTGTCGTCGAGGCTCAGCCTGCCCTCGGCCGCCAGCTTGAGCACCACGGCGGCGGTGAAGCACTTGGACGTGCTGCCGATGCGGAACCTCTCGTTCTGGTGGCGCTTGCGACCGGTCCTGGTGTCGGACACGCCCGCCGAGCCGAACCAGCGGCTGCCGCCGTCCTGGATCTCGGTGACGATGCCGGGGGCGATCTTCGTATCCACTGCTCGGTCGAGCACTCGCCGCACCTCGGGATGTCCGGCGGCGGGCGACGCGGATGCGGGCAGGGCCGTGGCGACCAGGGTGGCGGCGATGAGCAGTCCGGTCTTGGCGGTGCGCGATGCGATCATGTCGAGTTCCTTTCAGAGGCCATGAGAGGTGTTCGGAGGGTGGCCGCTCGTCCGGCGGCGAGGACCGTCCAGGTGGTGGTGAGCGCGGTGACGGCCACCACCGCGGCGAGGGCGGCGAGGGTGGCCGTGTCGGGGTGGATCAGGGACTGGCCGCGTCCGGCCTGCCAGGTCACCACGGCGACCAGGCCGCTGTAGCCGAGCGCGGCGCAGCCCACCAGGCGGGCGCGGACGCGCTCGTCGCGCAGCCAGGCGTGCCGGGCGGCCAGGGCGGCCAGGGCCGCGGTGACGACGAGCAGCACCTGGATGCCGTGCAGGGCGAAGAAGTGCGGGACGCGGAAGTCGCCGCCGGTGACGCTCCAGTTGGTGAGGGGCATGCCGTGGCCGTCGGGGTCGCCGATGCCGTGGCCCTGGTACATCGGTATGCGGGCGCCGTTGGCGTCGGTGACCGTACGGGGGTGGAGGCCGGCGACCATCCAGTAGACCGGGATGAGCATGCCCGCGGTGGCCAGCCCGAGCCCGGCGCGGATGGCGAGGGTGAGCGCGGGGCCGGCGGCGCGCTGGGCCAGCACCATGACGGCGATGATCAGTTGCACGATCAGCAGGGTCATCACCCCGGTGGTGAGAACCGGGACCAGCGCCAGGGTGACGGGGTCGCTCTGGTCGGCGTTGAAGTGGCTGAAGGTACCGCGGGCCGCCTGGGTGGTGATGGCGCCGACCTCGACGGTCGCGCCGAGCGCGAAGACGGTGCCGAGCCACCAGCTCAGGCGCCTGCCCCTGGTCAGCTTGGAGATCAGCCAGGCCAGCGTCCCGGTGTAGAGGGCGAAGGCGAAGCCGAACTTCAACGGTTTGACCCACACCGACTCGCCCAGCAGGGTCCGGCCGTCGGTCACCAGGCCGACGAGGCTGACCAGGATCAGGGCGGACATGAGCCCGGCGCAGACCAGCAGCGGGCGATGCCAGGACTTCATGGGGACTCCCGTCACGGCGTCTGACGTCGCGCCACCTGATGTTCGCGACAGAGCAAAAGCTAACTTGCATTTACTACTTCGTCAACATCAGATCCGCTGATTAACCGTGGAAAGTCAGCGACTTGCAATGGTGTGAGCGTGAACGCATGCGCGCAGACTTGCAATGAGATGGGGGCGAATGCAAGACTCCCTTGTCACCGCTCCGCGCGAACAGGAAGGCGCCGTCCATGCCCGGAGGCAGACTGACCCACCAGGACCGCCGGCGGATCGCCGACGGCCTGGCCGAGGGGCTCAGCCACACCGAGATCGCCGCTCGCCTGAACCGGCCGCTGTCCACCATCACGCGCGAGGTGGCCCGCAACGGCGGTCGCGACGGCTACCGGGCCGACGAGGCGCACCAGGCCACGCGGCAACGCGCCCGCCGGAGTCAGCCGGTCCCCGCGGACCGCGGCTCCGGGGCGGTCGGCGACCTGGAAGAGCGGTTCACCGAGATCATGATCAGCACGGGGCTGTCGCGCATGACCGCTCGTGTGCTCGCCGCCCTCTACCTCACCGACAGCGGCAGCCTCACCGCGGCCGAGCTCGCCCGGCACCTCCAGGTCAGTCCGGCCTCCATCTCCAAGGCCGTCGCCGAGCTCGAACAGCAGGAGCTCATCCGCCGCGACCGCGACCCGCGCCGCCGCCGCGACCGCTACGTCATCGACGCCGACGCCTGGTTCCGCGGCTGGATGGCCAGCGCCCGCCAGAACACCCTGCTGGCCGACTTCGCCCGTCAGGGAGCGGAGACCCTCGGGGCCACCTCACCCGCCGGGGCCAGGCTGCGCGACATCGGGGACTTCTTCCACCACGTCGGCCACGCCATGCTCGAAGCGGCTGAGCAGTGGCGCGCGGCCTACACCGCCGGCCGTACGACCGGCCGAGTCTGAGCGGTGCGATGCCAGCGGCCTCCATGTCCGCGCCCCACTCGCTATGATCACTGGACCTCTGAGGGGGTGGTCGTTCCTTGAGTGGACCTGGCGCGTCCTCGTGGCTTCCGCGTCCCCGCCGCGTGATCGCCGTCTTCCGGCGTGGGCCGGTTCTGATGATGTCGGGGCTCGTCCTCTCGGCGGTCTACACGGCCGGCCTCTACGTGGCCATCCGGTACGCCGTCGACGCGACCATCCAGGACCACATCGAGCTCGCCGCGCCTCCCGAGGGCCTGGCTGACGACATGGCCATGATGCGGAGAGCGGTGCGGAGGCTGGCGATCCCGGTCGGGGCGGTCACGGTCTGCCTGGGCCTCGTCGCCTTGCTGCTGCGCCGGTCACGAGGGTGGACCAGGCGCGTGATGCTGGTCCTGTCGGCCGTCCTGTGGGTGGTGTATCCGTACGCCGTGCTGTCGACCCTCGGCGTGTGGGGGACGTTCATGATCGGCGACGGCGGCGCCACCGGCGCTCCTCAGCGGTTCGCCGGCTGGCTCGGCCTGGGGGCGTTCATCCTGTTCGTCGCGGCGAACCTGCAGGCGGGTGGCCTCATGATGCTGGCCCACCGGGATGCGACCGCGGCCAGACCGACCGAGTCGCGCTAGGGCTTGCTCGTCAGGGCGAGGCGGACGGCCAGGCCGATCAGCAGGGTGCCCGACACGTACTCCAGGCGACGGCGTACGGCGGGTCGCTTGAAGAACCCCTCGGCCGCGCCGACCAGCCGGACGATCCCCAGATACCAGGCCAGGTCGATCAGGGCCGAGGCCACCGCCAGGAGCAGCAGCGTCGGCAGCGCCGGAGCGCCCTCGGGCACGAACTGCGGCAGGAAGGAGAGCGCGAACACGCCCGCCTTCGGATTGGCCAGGTTGGTCAGCAGCCCCGACCGGTAGCAGCTCCACAACGAGGGGCCGGCGGGCGCCGGCGCGGTCAGGTCTCCGGACGGGGCTCCTTCGGCGGCGCGCCGCGCCTGCCACAGCATCCTCGCGCCGAACCAGACCAGGACGATCGCGCCGACGATCCGCATGACGTCGAAGGCGAGCTCGGACACGACGAGCAGCGCGGACAGGCCGAACGCCGCCCCCAGGCACCACGCCAGCCACCCGGTCTCGTTGCCGAGCACGGTCGCCACTCCCGCCGACCGGCCCGCGCGGATGGACTGCCGCAGGATCACCACGGTGGTGGGCCCGGGAATCATGGACATGAGCAGGGAGGCGATCGCAAAGGCGATCATGCCACTCAGGAGCATCCGTCTTCCCTTCCGCGAGTCCTGCCACGAGCCTTGCCGCGACGGCCCGACATAACACTAGATGACCGCTTTGCGGCATTCGGCGCCAAGTCGCGACGCCGCCGTCATCATGAGGGAGGTACGCCCGGGCACGCGACGGAAGGAAAGGACAGGTGATCGCCCATGAGGCTGCTCATCGTCGGGGGCACCGGCTTTCTCGGCGGCGAGCTGGCCCGGCGGGCGCTCGCCGCCGGCCACACCGTGGCCGCCACCTTCATGACCCGCCCCGGCGCGACCCCGGGCGTCGCCCGGTCGCCTCTCGACGTCCGTGACCGGGAGGCGGTCGCCGAGCTGGTCGGCACGCTCGCACCGGACGTCGTCGTCAACACCGCGTACCGCAAGCCGGACTGGACGGCGACGGCGGACGGCGCCGCCCACGTGGCCCTCGCCGTCGCGGCGGCGGGCGGGCGGCTGGTGCACGTGTCGAGCGACGCCGTCTTCTCGGGGGAGGCGGTCACCTACGCCGAGGACAGCGTGCCGGACCCGGTCTCCCCGTACGGGGCGGCGAAGGCGGCTGCCGAGGTGGCGGTGCGGGCGATCGCGCCGGGCGCGGTGGTCGTCCGGACGTCACTGATCGTCGGTGACGGCCGGTCCGGCCATGAGTCGTTCGTACGGGCCCTGGCGACCGGTCAGAGACAGGGCGTGCTGTTCACGGACGACGTGCGTTGCCCGGTGCATGTCGAGGACCTGGCGGCGGCTCTGCTGGAGCTCGCCGGGTCCGATCGCCGGGGGATCCACCACGTGGCCGGGGCCGACGCGGTGAGCCGGTACGAGCTCGGCTGTCTGGTCGCGCGCCGGGACGGGCTCGATCCGGCGCGGCTGGCGCGCGGCCGGCGGGCGGACACGGACGTGCCCGGCCCGCTCGACGTGCGGCTGGACTGCACGGCGACGCAGCAGGTCCTGCGGACGCGGCTGCGGGGCGCGCGGGAGTTCCTGAGGTAGGCCCCTCAAGACGCGGGGCTCAGGGCTCGATGTGCGCCTTCATCGGCTGCCACGGCGCGGCGTCGAAGAGCAGCATGATCGAGGTGATCTTGCCGTCGGCGAGGCGGAAGTGCTCGGCCGTGCGCTGCGTGCCGACCGGTGTCGCGGTGTGCACGTCGTACACGAGCGTCGCCTCCGCGTCCCCGTACAGCTCGCTGATCAGGTCGACGCCCGTCACGATCGACACGAACCCCGGCAGGGTCGCCAGGTGGCCCTCCCGGTCGTCCGAGGTGATGAACGGGCTCTGGAAGCGGAACGGCTCTCCCAGGTGCTCGGCCGCCGCGCCCACCTCCCCGCGGAAGCGGGCCTCGTGGTAGCCGCGCACGGTGCGCCGGGTCTGTTCCGCGGCGGTCACGGTCGTCATGGCTGGTCCCCGTTCTGGGAGAGGTGGGAGAGGCGGTCGGCGAGCTGGTGCTGGTTGGCGGCCAGCCGCAGGCAGAGGTCGCGGAAGACGACCAGTTCCTCGGCGGAGAACCCCTGGAACATGGCCCGCATGGCCAGCCGGGACGGTTCGCGGAACGCCTCGATCCAGGCCCGTCCGGCGGGGGTGATCCGGGCCAGCACCGAGCGCCGGTCGCCCGGGTCGGGGACCCGGAGGGCGAGCCCGTCGTTCTCCAGGGTGTCCATCAGGCCGGTGACGTTGCGGGAGCTGACCCCGGCGGCCCGGGCGAGGTCGCCGATGCTGATGCCCTGGTCGCTGCCGTTCAGCCGGAGCAGCAGGTCGAGCGCGCCCGCACTGACTCCCCGGCCCTGGGAGCCGTGCGCGCGCATGCGCTCGACGGAGTGGTAGGCGGTGCGGACGGCGGCGCCCGCCTCGCAGGTGAGCAGGGTGAGGGGGTCGGCGGGGTCGCCACCGGCGAAGCCGGCCATGGCGGCTCTGACCCGGGGGTCGTAGAGGGACCCGTCGGGGTCGCGGTCGTAATTATGTACGTCCTTCATGGTAAGGAGAAAGATTAGTACGTACTTCCCAATATGGCGAGTCTCCTTGTCCAGGCGCCGCCCGAGGGCGATTGCCTGCGGTCATGACTCGTCGTACGACGGACGCGCTTCTCGTCCTCGCCCTGCTCGTCCCGTCCGCCCTGACGGCGGTGGCCGGAGCCGGGAGCGCCCACGCGGCCGCCCAGTGCAGGTCCACCGCCATCACCACCTCCGGCGTCCAGGCCCAGTGGGACGTCTGCCTCACCGGCTCACCCGCCCCGGTCGCCTCGGTGGAGCCGCCCACCTGCGCGCGGCGCACCATCATCGGCGACGAACACCGTCAGTGCGTCATCGAGGGCACGTACGTCCTGAGCAAGGGCACGCAGACCCTCAAATCGGGCTCCTTCCAGGCCGTCAACCAGCAGGACGACGGCACGACGGTCAGGCCATGGCCCGTCAGCTTCGCCTGCCAGGGGAATGGCGACTACACCCTCAGCGCGCGCGTCCGGAAGCTCACCTACGCCGGCAGCGCCGCCGCCGTCGACGTGACCTCCAGGATCACCGCGACCCTGTGCTGACCCCCGCGGCCTCCTCGGGGAGGGGGTCCTGGCCGAGGAAGCGGGCCCCGTTGGCGGCGGAGGTCCGCACGGCGGCGAAGCCGTACCCGGTCATCTCCGCCTCGTACGCCCGCACCCCCTCCAGCGGATCCGCGCAGCCGGCGAGGGCGGCGGCCAAAGTCGTCGCGTCGCGCAGGGCGACGTTGGCCCCGGCCCCGGCCGCCGGGCTCATCGCGTGCACGGCGTCGCCCAGCAGCGTGACCCGCGTCGCCGGCCAGGGCGGGAGCGGCACGCTGGTCCGCACCTCCAGCGGCATGATCTCCCTCCACCGGGTGATCATGTCGTGGACGCGGGGGTGCCAGCCGGGCGTCCTCTCCAGGACCAGGGCGCGCAGATCCTCCTGGGTCATCAGGTCCAGGCCGGGCGGGAGGTCCTCGGCGCGGGCGCCGAAGGAGCACGTCGCGTAGCCCCGGGTGGGCGCGACCCCCACGGTCCGGTGGCCGGGCCCGGTGATCGCGGTGAACACGTTCCCCATGCCGTCCGCCAGGCCGAGCGGGATCTTGCCGTAGAGCTGGACCAGGCCGGTGCCCACGACCCGGGCGTGCGGCAGGTACCGCGCTCGCACGGCGGAGCCGATCCCGTCGGCCCCCACCAGCACGTCACCCGTGACGGCGGACCCGTCCGCGAACGACGCCGTCACCCGGTCCGGCCGGATCTCGAAGCCCGTCAGGCGGGATCCGAACGTGACGGCGTCCGCCACGCCCGCCAGCAGCGTCCGGCGCAGCGTCTCGCGGTCCACGGACAGGTGCCGGCCGCCGTGCTCCAGGACGTCCAGCACGTTCAGGCTCGGGTCGAGGCGGACGAAGCGCGGCTCCGGCACGTGCGCGCCGGCCAGGAGCTCCGCCCACCGCCCGGCCGGCAGCGCCGAGGAGAGCGCCTCGATGCCCGTGTCGCCCAGGTGCAGCCGGTACCCCTGGCGGCGGGTGCCCACCGCGGGGTCGCGCTCGTGGACGGACACCTCGATCCCGGCCCCGCGCAGCGCGTTGGCCAGGCACAGCCCGCCGACCCCCGCGCCGGCCACGATCACCTTCACGGCAGGAACCTCTCGAACGCGGCGGCGTGCTCGACGGCCCACGCGGCGAGCGTGGCGGGTGGCGTCCCGGTGATCTCCTCGACCGCCGGGGTGACGGACGGCGGCGGGGCCGACGCCATCGTCGCGTACCCGTCGAGCAGCTCGTCCACGAACGAGTCCGGGAAGGACGGGTCCGCCAGCAGCCGCGCGCGCTCCTCCTCGCGGGTGAGCTCCTGCCAGCGCAGCGGCCGGCCGACGGCCTCGCCGATCACCCGTACCTGCTCGGCCTGCGTCAGCACCTCCGGGCCGGTCAGGGTGTAGCGGCGTCCCGCGTGCCCGGGGCCGGTCAGCGCGCTCACTGCCACAGCCGCGATGTCGTCCTCGTGGATCGGCGTCATCGCCACCGAGCCGTACGCCCCCCGGACGGTGTCGCCGGCCCGGATCTGGTCGGCCCACCACAGGGTGTTGACCATGAACGTGCTGGGGCTCAGCACCGTCCACTCCAGGCCCGACTCCCGGATGAGGTGCTCGACGGTGGCGTGCCAGCGGGCGACGGGGTTCGGCTGCCGCCCGGGCGGCAGCTCGGGACGCACTCCGCCGCCGGTCATGAAGACGACGCGCCGCGCGCCGCGCTTGATCGCGTCGAGGTAGGGGGCCGCGAGCTCGTCCGAGTGGAACGGCCACATGAGGAACACCGCCTCGACGCCGTCCATGACGCCGGGCGCGGTCAGGTCGGGTGCGACCACCTCGACCCCCTCGGGGAGCCGGGCGGACTCGGGGCGGCGGCTGGTGGCGCGCACGGCGGCGCCCGACCAGGAGAGCCGCTCGACCACCCTCCTGCCGACGTTGCCGGTGGATCCGAAGACCAGGTAAGTGCTCATGAGCCAACGATCGTCGCGGCGGGCCGGACGAGGCACCTCAGAGCCGGTCGAGCGCCCGTTTCCATCGTGAAATCATGAAATATGGAGAAAAGCGGCTCGCTTGACGCCATCGACCTCGCTCTCGTGCACGCCCTGCAGCTCGACGGGCGGGCCGCGTTCAACCGGATCGGCGAGGTGCTGGGCGTCTCGGAGCACACGATCGCCCGCCGCTACCGGAGGTTGCGCGGGGAGGGCCTGCTGCGCGTCGTCGGCGTCCTCGACGGCACCCTGTACGGGCACACCTCCTGGGCTGTGCGGCTGGTCTGCACGCCCGACGCCGCCGGGCCCGTGGCCGAGGCGCTGGCCCGGCGGGACGACACGGTGTGGGTGCGCCTGATGTCCGGCGGCACCGAGATCGTCTGCGGCGTCCACGCGGCCGGTGAGGACGGCGGCGAGCTGCTGCTGAAGAAGCTGCCCCGCACGCCCCGGGTCGTCGCCATGACCGCGCACGCGTTCCTCCACATGTACGCGGGCTGGCGCAGCCGCGTCGCCGTCCTGTCCGACGACCAGGCGGCCCGGCTGCGCCACCTCCCCCCGCAGGACGCCGTTCCGGCGGCGGTCTCCCTCGGCGAGCAGGACCGCGCCGTGCTGCGGGTGCTCGCCCAGGACGGGCGGGCCGGCTACGGCGAGCTGGCGGCGGCCGGGCGCTGCTCGCAGTCCACGGTACGGCGGCGCCTCGACCAGCTCCGCGCCGCCGGCGCGCTCAGGTTCGACGTCGAGATCCCGTCACGGGCCCTCGGCCACCGGGCGGAGGCGTGGCTGTGGATGAAGGTGCGCCCGTCGCGGCTGGCGGAGGTCGGGGCGGCGCTGGCGGCGCACCCGGAGGTGGACGTGGCCGCGGCCATCACCGGGCCGAGCAACCTCATGGCCGGGGTGACCTGCCGCGACACGCAGGATCTGTACCGGTACCTGACCGAGCGGGTCGCGCCCCTGGAGGGCGTGCGGGAGCTGGAGACGTCGCCGGTCATCCGCACCGTCAAGCGGATGGGCGCCGTCCTCCCGTAAGCCGTCCTGCCGTAAGAGCTCAGACGGAAACGGGCCGAAGCGGCTCGACCGGGCCGGGCAGCGGCAGGCCGCGATCGCGCCACAGCTCCCGCATCCGGTCCGGGTAGTCGGTCACGATCCCCGACACCCCGAGGTCGAGCATGCGCGCCCCCAACTCGGTGTCGTTGACCGTCCAGACCGCCACGTCCAGCCCCGCCGCGGCGGCCTGGGCCATCAGGCGCTCGTCCACCATCACGTGCTCGGGCGACAGCGTGGTGGCGCCGGCGTCGCGGGCGGCGGCGGGGACGTCGTCGCCCAGCTCGCCGTTCCAGTGCAGCGTGTCGGGCTCGATCAGGGCGAAGCGCCGCGTGCCGGGCGCCATGGCCGCCGCCTGCGTGATGACGCGCCAGTCGAAGCTCAGGATGGCCACGTTGTCCAGCCGGCCGTGCCGGTCGAGCTCCTCGATCACGAGCCCGGTGAACAGCTCGGGGTCGGCGGTCAGCTCGGGCCTGGTCGGGTCGGACTTGAGCTCGACGTGCAGGCGCACGGCGTCGGCCTCGTAGGCGTTGACCAGGCCGAGCACCGCGCCCAGCGTGGGCATGCGGGTCTCGGGGATCGCCACCTGGGTGATCGCGAACGGGTCGTCGGGGTGCCGCGGCAGCCGCACGCCCACGTCGAGGGTGCGGAGCTGGGCGAGGGTGAGGGAGTTGATGGGCTTGCCGACGTACGGGTACGCCGGGTCGCCGGCTCGTACCGGCCGCGTGTCGGCGCTCGTGACGGCCGAGACCGTGAGGTCGTGCGTGAGCACGAGCCGCCGGTCGGCGGTGAGCGCGACGTCCAGCTCCAGTGCGTGGACCCCGAGCTCCAGCGTGCGGCTCAGGCCGGGCAACGTGTTCTCGGGCCAGAGGCCCCTAGCCCCCCGATGGCCATGTATCTCAACGCGCACACCCGGACCCTACCGGGCGCCCGCCGCCTTGCAGCACCGCCACGCCGCATCCTTTTTGCCCGCAATATCCCGATGCGTGGGCCGGGGAGATCAGTGGGACGGGCCGTCGAAGGTCCAGCTGTAGATCACCTGGTCCGGCTCCGGGTCGCCGCCCGCGCCCGCGTACGTGGCCAGGGCCGGCGCGTTGTCCCTGCCCGTGGCCGTCCACAGCCCGTACAGGCCGCGCTCCCTGGCCAGCCGGGCCAGGGCCAGCACCAGTGCCCGCGCGACGCCCCGCCCGCGGAAGCGCTCGTCCACGCCCAGCTCGTACAGGAACATCTCCGTGCCCTTGTCCGGGTGCGTCATCTCCACGCCGGTGA
The DNA here is from genome assembly GCF_024172185.1 of Nonomuraea roseoviolacea subsp. carminata. GTDB lineage: Bacteria > Actinomycetota > Actinomycetes > Streptosporangiales > Streptosporangiaceae > Nonomuraea > Nonomuraea roseoviolacea. The sequence goes on along the minus strand of NZ_JAMZEC010000001.1, from coordinate 3,322,963 downwards.
CCATCCCGGCGGGCGTCCCGTCCACGTACGCGATGAGGAGGTGGTGCCCCTCGTCGGCCAGGAACCTGGTGGTGGCCTCCCGCCGCGGCGTGGCGTCGAAGAGGTGGCCGGCCGCCTCGACGGCCTCGAACGCGGTGACCCGGCGGATGTCCATGGGGTCGAGGGTAGGTGTCCGATGTGAGGCGTCGCATGCCCTTTTTGCCTGGATAGTTGCAATCTTCGTGCAATAAGCTGACCGCCATGACGGGGGCTCTCAAAACGGTCCGGCCGGAGCCGGTACGGGCATGGGTCTACGGCTGGGTGGTCTCCCGCGACGCCCCCACACCCGTGCACGAGCCGTGGGGCCTGCGCGTGGACGTCGGACTGCCCGGCCACATGGTGCGCCACGTCGTCCCGGCGCCCACCCCGGCCATCCTGCGCCGTCTCGCCGCCCTGCCGAGTGTCCCCGGCACCTGGCTGAAGCTCTGCGCGCCGCGCGAGGACGTCGCGCCCTGGCTGCCCCCGGCCTGGGACGTGCAGGAGCCCGAGTACCTGATGACCATCCCGCTCGACCCCGTGCCGCGCACCAGGGGCGTCACCGGCATGACGGCCGCCGCCCGGGCCGGCGTCGCCGCGCCCCACGGCTACACGCTGGCCGTCACCACCCGCGCCGGCGTCACCGTCGCCCGCCTGCTCACCACCGCCGGCGAGATGGCCGCGCGCGGGCAGCTGGCCATCGCCGGCGCCACCGCGGTCGTGGACAAGGTCGAGACCGCGCCGCACCACCGGCGGCGCGGCCTCGGCACCGTCGTCATGCGCGCCCTGACCGCGACCGCCGCGGCGGGCGGCGCCGCCGACGGGGTGCTCGTCGCCACCCCCGCCGGCCGCTCGCTCTACGAGACCCTGGGCTGGGCCGTCCACACGCCCATGACCGCCGCGGTCCTCGCCGGATAACCGGTCAGCGCCGACGACCTCAGGTCAGCGGGCGCAGGACCAGGGTGGCGTCGCGCGCCGGGCCCACGCCCACCGCGCTGATCGGCGCGCCGCTCATCTCCTCCAGCGCCCGGACGTACGCCTGGGCGTTGGCCGGCAGGTCCTCGAAGGTCTTGGCCCCCGTGATGTCCTCCTGCCAGCCGGGAAGCTCCTCGTAGATCGGCTTGGCGTGGTGGAAGTCGGTCTGCGTCATCGGGATCTCCTCGTGCCGCACGCCGTCCACCTCGTACGCCACGCAGACCGGGATCGTCTCCAGCCCCGACAGGACGTCCAGCTTGGTGAGGAAGAAGTCGGTCACGCCGTTGATGCGCGTGGCGTAGCGGGCGATGACCGCGTCGAACCACCCGCAGCGGCGGTTGCGGCCCGTCGTGACGCCGTACTCGCCGCCGGTCGTGCGCAGCCAGTCGCCCATCTCGTCGGTCAGCTCCGTCGGGAACGGGCCGGAGCCGACACGGGTCGTGTACGCCTTGAGGATGCCGATCACCTTCGTCAGCCGGGTCGGCGGGATGCCGGAGCCGGCGCACGCGCCGCCCGAGGTGGGCGAGGAGGAGGTGACGAACGGGTACGTGCCGTGGTCGATGTCGAGCAGCGTGCCCTGGCCGCCCTCCAGCAGCACGAGCTTGCCGTCGTCCAGCGCCTTCGACAGCACCAGCGAGGTGTCGGCGATGTGCGGCTTGAGCCGCTCGGCGTAGCCGAGGTACTCCTCCAGGACCCGCTCCGGCTCGATGCCGCGCCGGTTGTAGACCTTGGTGAGCACCTGGTTCTTCTCGATCAGGGCCGACTCGATCTTCTTGGCCAGGATGCCCGGGTCGAGCAGGTCCTGCACGCGCACGCCCATGCGGTAGATCTTGTCGCCGTACGCGGGGCCGATGCCGCGCCCGGTCGTGCCGATCTTGGACTTGCCGAGGTAGCGCTCGGTGACCTTGTCCAGGGCCCGGTGGTGGGGCATGATCAGGTGCGCGCTGGCGGAGATCAGCAGCCGCTCGGCCGAGATGCCGCGGGCGGCCAGCCCGTCGATCTCGTCCAGCAGCACGCGCGGGTCGATGACCACGCCGTTGCCGATCACCGGCACCACGGCGGGCGACAGGATCCCCGTGGGCAGCAGGTGCAGAGCGTACTTCTGGTCGCCGATGACCACGGTGTGGCCCGCGTTGTTGCCACCCTGGTACCGGACGACGTAGTCGACGTCGCCTCCGAGCAGGTCGGTGGCCTTGCCCTTGCCCTCATCGCCCCACTGGGCGCCCACGAGAACGACAGCCGGCATGGTTCTAGTCTCCCGAGCACAAAACGAAACCCCTGGCGCAAGCGCGACAGGGGCTCTTGCGTGCAGAGACTACCCGACTGTGCCTGTCTGTCCCAAGGGGGCTATCCGGCCGTCAGCGCGTCGTAGGCGGCCTCGTCGCTGTCCTTGAGGAACTGCACGCACCGCTCGGCCTCGTCCTTCTCGCCGATGGCCTGGGCCGCCCTGGCCAGCGCGTACAGGCAGCGCAGGAACCCGCGGTTGGGCTCGTGCTCCCACGGGATCGGCCCGTGCCCCTTCCAGCCGTTGCGGCGCAGCTGGTCGAGCCCGCGGTGGTAGCCGGTGCGGGCGAAGGCGTAGGAGGTCACGGCGTGCCCCTGCGCGAAGTACTCCTCCGCGAGGGCGGCCCAGGCCGCCGGGTGGGCAGGGAACCGGGCGGCCACGTCGGAGGGCTTGGCCCCGGCTTCCAGCGCCTCCCTGGCCTCGGGCAGGTCCGGCAGGTAGGTCGGGGGCGGCCCGGCGAGAAGGTTGTCCATAGGACAAGTCATACCCGCCGGGCCCCGGACGTGGCTAGGAGATCTTCGTCCCAGCGCTCTTGAGGTGCTGGCACGCCTCGACCACGCGGGCGGCCATGCCCGCCTCGGCGGACTTGCCGTACGAGCGCGGGTCGTAGGCCTTCTTGTTGCCGACGTCGCCGTCGACCTTGAGCACGCCGTCGTAGTTGCGGAACATGTGGTCGGCGATCGGCCGGGTGAAGGCGTACTGCGTGTCGGTGTCGATGTTCATCTTCACCACGCCGTACGAGATGGCCTCGTGGATCTCCTCCAGCGAGGAGCCGGAGCCGCCGTGGAAGACCAGGTCGAACGGCTTCTCCTTGCCGTACTTGGCGCCCACCGCCTCCTGCAGCTCCTTCAGCACGCCCGGCCGCAGCTTGACGTGGCCCGGCTTGTAGACGCCGTGCACGTTGCCGAACGTGGCGGCCAGCAGGTAGCGGCCCCGCTCGCCGAGCCCGACCGCCTCGGCCGTGGCCAGCGCGTCGCCGGGCGTCGTGTACAGCTTCTCGTTGATCTCGCCGACGACGCCGTCCTCCTCGCCGCCGACGACGCCGATCTCCATCTCCATGATGACCCGCGCCCGCGCGCACTTGTCCAGGAGCTCCTGCGCGATCTGCAGGTTCTCCTCCAGCGGAACGGCCGAGCCGTCCCACATGTGCGACTGGAAGAGCGGGTCGAGGCCGCGCGAGACACGTTCGAGGGAGATGTCGATGAGCGGCCGCATGAAGCCGTCCAGCTTGTCCTTCGGGCAGTGGTCGGTGTGCAAGGCCACGGTCACCGGGTACTTGTCGGCCACCACCCGGGCGTACTCGGCCAGCGCGGTGGCGCCCGTCACCATGTCCTTCACCGTGGCGCCCGACAGGAACTCGGCGCCTCCGGTGGAGACCTGGACGATGCCGTCGCTCTCGGCCTCGGCGAAACCGCGCAGCGCGGCGTTGAGCGTCTGCGAGGAGGTCACGTTGATGGCGGGATAGGCGAAGCCGCCGGCCTTGGCTCGGTCCAGCATCTCCGCGTAGATCTCTGGAGTGGCTATCGGCATGATTCATCTCCCTGAGAAGTGAGGCTCGGCGTTGCCCAGTATTACCGTCCGCTACCCCGCGTGGTAGTGACAACGCCTCGCGCGTAACCCGTCGAGCCCCTGTGCTAAGGGTAGGCTCAGCCTGTGGACTCGCTCTTGAATCTTCTCGACCCGACGTGGTGGCTCACGATCCTCGGCGCCTTCGCGACGATCGGCGTTCTGGCCATCATCTTCGCCGAGACGGGTCTGCTGCTCGGCTTCTTCCTGCCGGGCGACTCGCTGCTGGTCGCGGCCGGGATCTTCAGCTCCGCGTCCGTGGCGGTCGGCATGGGGATCGAGCCGTTGTCCTTCCCGACCCTGCTGATCGGCACCCCGCTGTGCGCCATCGCGGGCGCCCAGCTCGGCCACTTCCTCGGGGCGCGGTTCGGGCGGCGGATGTTCGACAAGCCCGACTCGCGGCTGTTCAAGCGCGAGCACGTCGCGCGGGCCGAGGAGTTCTTCGAGAAGTTCGGCCCGGCCAAGGCCGTGGTGCTGGCCCGGTTCGTGCCCATCGTCCGCACCTTCATGAACCCGGTCGCCGGCGTGCTGGAGATGCCCGCCAAGCGCTTCCTCGTGTGGAACGTGATCGGCGGCGTGGTGTGGGTCGAGGGCCTGCTGCTGCTCGGCCACTTCCTCGGCAACAAGGTCGACCCCAAGCAGATCGACAAGTACATCCTGCCGGGCGTCTTCCTCATCGTGCTGATCTCGCTGATCCCGATCATCTTCGAGGTGATCAAGCGGCGCCGCCACCCCAAGGCCGCGCCGGTGCCCACGGGCAAGCATCACCGCATCCCCACGGGCACCGACAACCCGTAACCGGAACCTGCCCCTCCCGGATGTACTCTCCGGTGTGTGGGACGCCACAGGTCAGATCCGATGGGCCTCGCCCGCCTCGCGCTCGCCGTTCTCGCGGCCGCCGGGGTCGCGACACTTCTCGTCATCGGCGGGCGCGCGCTGTTCTTGTCGCTCGACACCCCTGAGCGGGCCGAGCCGCAGCGCGCCACCGCCGAGCCGACGGCCGCCGCCCAGGTGCCGACCGTGCGCCTCGAATGCGTGGCCGACACCTGCCCCCTCGTCACGGTCCGGGTGCCGGGCGGCGACGTGCTCCAGTACCGCGACATGACCAGGGGCGAGGAGGCGCGCTACTTCCAGCCGGAGCTCGACGTCGTGCTCACGGACGCGGCCACGGTCCGGGTCACCGCGAACGGCAAGCCGCGCGCCCCGGGCAAGGCGGGCGAGCGCGAGGCGTTCACGGTCAAGGCGCCCTGACGCGATCGGGGCCGGGAGCCCCGGTCAGGATCGGGGCCGGGGCCCCGATCGGGTCGCTCAGAGCCCCAGGTCGGCGAGCGTGTACGCGCTGCGGTACTCCAGCCCCTCCTCGGCCATGCGCCCGGCCGCGCCGCGGTCGACGATCGTGGCCACGGCCACCACCTCGGCGCCCGCCTCGCGCAGCGCCTCCACGGCCGTCAGCGGCGAGGTGCCGGTCGTCGAGGTGTCCTCGACCACGAGCACCCGCCGGCCCTTCACCTCGGGGCCCTCCACGCGCCGCTGCATGCCGTGCGCCTTCTGCGCCTTGCGCACCACGAACGCGTCCAGCCTGCGTCCCCGCGCCGCCGCCGCGTGCAGCATCGCCGCCGCCACCGGGTCGGCGCCCAGCGTGAGCCCGCCCACGGCGTCGTAGCCGAGGTCCTCGGTGAGGTCCAGCATCACCCGGCCCACGAGCGGAGCCGCCACGGCGTCGAGCGTGATGCGGCGCAGGTCCAGGTAGAAGTCGGCCTCCCGCCCGGAGGAGAGCACCACCTTGCCGTGGACCACGGCCTTGTTCTCGATCTCGGCCAGCAGGTCGTCGCGATCCGTCATGCGCCCAAGCTTAGGGGCCTGATCGGGGCGCGTTCCCTCCGGTCCGCAGGTAAAGCCGCGCCGGGGGTTTGACCACGCCCGTGGCTGCGGAATGACTCGGCGAGGCAACGAATCGTAATCGCGAGGTGACCATGTGTATTGCATCACCACAGAGCGATGCCGAGCTCCTCGAAGCCGTCAAAGCGGGCAATGCCGCCGCCTTTCGCCTGCTCCAGGACCGTCACGCGCCCGCCGCACGCGCGCTGGCCCGCCGCCTCGTCCGCGGGGAGGCGGAGGTGGAGGACGTGGTGGCCGAGGCGTTCACCAGGATCCTCGACCTGGTCGGACGGGGAGCCGGGCCGGAGGACGCCTTCCGCGCGTACCTGCTGACCGTGGTGCGGCGCACCGTCCACGACCGGGCGCGGGTCGAGAGCCGCCGGGTGACGCCGGACGAGCCGTTCGACCCCGCCGTCCCGTTCGTGGACCCGGCGCTCGCGGGGCTGGAGAGGTCGATGCTCGCCCGGGCGTTCCTGTCGCTGCCCGAGCGGTGGCGGGCGGTGCTGTGGCACGTCGAGGTCGAACGCGCCGGGCCCGCCGAGGTGGCGCCGCTGCTGGGGCTGTCGCGGGGCGAGGTGTCGCCGCTGGCCTACCAGGCCAGGGAGGGGCTGAGGCAGGCGTACGTGCGGCTGTACCTGTCCGCCTCGCCCGCCCCGGCGTGCGTGCCGGTGCTGGGCAGGATGGCGGCGCACGTGCGGGGCGGGCTGGCGCGGCGCGGCTCCAGGGCGGTGCGGGCGCACGCGCGGGGCTGCGCCCGCTGCCACGCGGTGCTGACCGAGCTCACGGACATCGGCGCCGGGCTCCGGGTGGTGGTCGGGCCCCTGCTGGCCGGCCCGGCCTTCCCCGAGTACGCGGCCGATCCGTCGCGCGCCTCGGCGGGGGCGCCGGCGTCGGCGCTGCTGCGGGTCACGGTGACACCCCGGCGGGCGGACGAGGAGGACGCGTTCTGGGGCGTGGACGGCGACGAGGCCGACACGGACGAGGGGGCGGAAGCGGAGGAGGAGGACCTCGCCTTCTGGGAGTCCGTGGCCGACCGCGCGGGAGCGGAGCAGCGGGCGGGCGGCGAGGGCACTGACAGTGGAGACGCTGAGGGTGGAGACGCTGAGGGTGGAGACGCTGAGGGTGGAGGCGGTGAGGGGGAGGCCGGCGCTTGTGGGGCGCGCCGGAGCCCGCGCCTGGTCGGCTGGCTTCAGCGCGTGGCGGCGAGCCCGCGGGTGGCCATGGCGGGCGGCGCCGCGGTGGCGGTCGCCGCGGCCACGACGTTCGCCGTCGCCTCAGGGAACCGGACCGTCGAACGGATCGCCACCTCGCCCATGGCGCACCCGGTCGGGTCCGGGCAGCCGCCGCTGACCGTGGTCGAGCCCGACCCGATCTCACCGCCTGCCCCGGAGACCGGCGGGGGCGGGGCGCGCCTGCGTGCCACGATCGAGCCGCTCGGGGCGCTGGTGCGGGGCCGGTCCGGCATCGTGGCGATACGGCTGCGCAACTACGGCGGGGGGGCGAGCGCGGGTGTGCGGGCGATGGTGGACCTGCCTCCGGGGATCACGATGATGCCCCCGGGCAGCCGCGGCCACGGCGCCGTGCTGGGCCCGGCGACCACCTCGCCACGACGCACGCCACCCCGCGACGCCGTCCCACCCGAGGACGGGTCCCGGGGCCGCGACGACTCGCCGCACCCCGGCAGGTCTCCGCGGCGCGACCGGCCTGGGGAGCACGACGGGGCCCCGGGGCGTGACCGGCCGGGGGAGCACGGCGATGCCCCGGGACGGGAGACGTCACCGGATCTGGGCGGCGTGCCGGGCCGGGAGGCGGCGCCGGACCTGGGCGGCTTGCTGGACCTGGGCACCCCGCCAAGCCACGGCACCTCACCAAACCACCGCAGCACCTCACCAAGCCAGGACACCCCGCCAGACCTGGGGATCCCGCCACGCCTCGGCACCTCACCGGGCCCCGACGCCGCGCCAGGCCGAGCGGGGGCGGCCGACGGCGGCGCGTCCACGCGTCGTCACCGTCACGGCACCGGCTCCCCGAGGTCGTCCGGCGGATCGCCCGCCCCCCGTCAGCCGGACGGCGCGGCCGCCGGGTGGACGTGCCGGGCGGTGCCGGAGGGGGCGCGGTGCGTCCGAGGGCCCCTGGAAGCCGGCGGCAGCACGGTGCTGTTCCTGCGCGTCCAGGTGGCGGCCGGCGCAGGGGACGGCGCGGCTCCGGCCGTACGGATCAGGGCCGGGCGGATGCGGACGGCGGCCAGGTCCGCGACGGGGGTGCGACCGTCGGGGGCGCCCGCCAGGTTCGCCACGGAGGGCAAGGTCGCGGTCATGGCGATCGGCAACTCCCTGCTGACCTGCCCCGGCGGCCAGAGCGGCTGCTCCGCGGCGAGGCGGCGCGAGGGCGCCAGACGCGACAACGACCTGTGGTCGATGGTCCCGCTCGACGCCGACCGGACCGGCTCCACGGCCGCCTCCAGCGCCGCGCGCCTGCGGATGCCGCGCGGCGGCCGGATCGTGTGGGCGGGGCTCTACTGGTCGGCCGGCGGGAGCGTCCCGGGGCCGATCAGGCTCAGGCCGCCGGGTCACCGGAGGTACGAGCCGGTGCGGCCGGACGAGGTGGAGGACGCCAGGCTGCCGTCGGGCCCGGCCTACCAGGCGTTCGCCGACGTGACCGGCCTGGTGGCCGCCTCCAGGAGGGAAGGCGCGTGGTGGGCGGCCGACGCGCCCATGGAGCCGGGGGTGTCCCGGCACGCGGGGTGGAGCCTCGTGGTCATCGCGACCGACCCCGCCAGGCCGTACACCAGGACGGTCGTCCTGGACGAGGCCGTCGCGACCGGCGACGGGGGCGCCGCGCTGCGCGTCCCCCTCGACGGCCTCGCCCCCGGCCGGACGCCCGGCGGATCACTCGGCGGGACACCCGGCGCGTCTTCCGGCGAGCCGCCCGGCGCGGCGACGCCAGGCAGTACGTCCGGCGAGACGCCCGGCGGGACGGCGTCGGGGCGGACGCCGGCACGGGTGCGGCTGGTGACGTGGGAGGGCGACGCCGAGCTGGACGGCGACGCGGTGTCGGCGGGCGGCGGTCCGCTGGTGCCGGCGGGCGGCGACCGCGAGGCCGCCAACCCGTTCGACGGCTCCTCCGACGGGGTCGCGGGCATGACGTTCGGCGTGGACGTGGACACGTTCGAGGCGGACCTCGGGGACGATCCCGCCCTCACCATTACCAGCGAGAAAGATGCGATTTTGTTTGGAATTGCCGCTGTCAGCGCCCGTACGCGTCAGTAACCATAAACCCGGACAAACTGGTACGGTCTTCATGAATCATCTGGCGTATGCCCGGGCCAGTGGCGAATCGTCGGGATTAACCCTCGGACGATCACCCGCTTTCACTACCCTGAGAAAGGGCCGCCAGTCCGGCTCTGACGGTGCAGAGCCAGTGAGGTCGGACCATCAGGAAAGGGGCGGTGTCACAGTGGATCGCTGCGCGCTGTTCGTGGACGCCGGCTACCTGCTGGCCGACGGCGCGATGGCCGTGCATGGGACCCGACATCGCGAGGCGGTCGCGTGGGACTACCCGGGTCTGCTCCAGCTCATGAGCAACCTCGCGCGGGAGCGCACCGGGCTGCCGTTGCTGCGCTGCTACTGGTACGAGGCGACGGTCGAGGGCCGGCGCACCCCGGAGCACGACGTCCTCGCCGACATCCCGGGCCTCAAGCTGCGCCTGTCGCGCATCCGGCCGGGCCGGCGCGAGGGCGTGGACGCCCAGGTCCACCGAGACCTCATGACGCTCGCCCGCAACAACGCCATCTGCGACGCGGTCGTCGTCAGCGGCGACGAGGACCTCGCGCAGGTCGTCTGCGACGCGCAGGACCTCGGCATCAGGGTGACCGTGGTGCACATCGCCACCGAGGGCGCCTGGGCCGTCTCGCGCGCCCTGCGCCAGGAGGGCGACGACCTCATCGAGCTGGGCAACGTCCACCTGCGGCCGTTCGTCAACCTGGTGACCGGCATCAGCGAGGTCTCCAACGGCCACCACCCGCTCTCCAACGGCCACGCCGCCGCGCACGCCGCGACCCACTCGCTGCCGCCCGCGCCGCCGCCGTCCTCGTCGCTGCCCACGCCGTTGCCCGCGCCCAAGCCGAGCGGCAGCCACGCCGCGCCGCCGACGACGCCCTCACCGGCGCTTCCCGCCACGCCTCCGGCGCAGCCCGAGTCCCAGCCGTCGGCCGGTCGCGGACAGCCCTCGACGCCGTCGCCCACCTACTACCACCAGGAGCCGGCGAGCCAGGCGCCGGCGACCGGGCCCATCCCGCAGCAGCAGCCGGCGGCGCAGCAGACGCCGTCCACCGGGCAGTTCGCCGCGCAGCCGTCCAACGGCGCCTACCAGCAGCCGCCGCAGCCCGCGCAGCCGTCGAACGGGTCCTACCAGCCGTTCGGCGCGTTCACCGGCCCGCAGTCCACGCCGCCGACGCCGCCCTCGACCTCGCAGGCCACCACGCTGGCCGACGCCGTGAAGGCCGCCCACCGCGAGGGCCACGACTTCGGCGAGTCGGTCGCACGTGACGCGCCCGCGCTGTGGCTGGAGGCCGTGCTGGCGCGCAAGCCCCGCATGCCGTCGGATCTGGAGGCCAGGCTGCTGCAGGGCTCGTCGCTGCCGATCGACTTCCTGCTGCACGACGAGGTCCGCCACGCCCTGCGCCGCGGCTTCTGGGACGCCCTCGAACGCGCCCGCCACTGAAGAAACCGAAGGAGCCGGGTCCTCACCAGCGCAGCAGCGCGCCCACCCCGCCGTACGGCGCCAGGGCGCCCGCCGCGTGGGCGTGGACGATCGTCACCTCGGCCCGGCTCTCCAGCGCCCGTTCGATCATGCGCTCCCCGAGGTCGGGCTCGTCCGTGGTGACCACGCCCTGCGGCACCTGGTCGGCCGGGTAGAGGAACCCGTCCGGCCCGCGGCCGCCGTGCCAGTGCCCGTTCTCGTCCACGATCAGGCGGCCCACCCGGCCCTCGTTGAGCACCGCGAGCGTCTGGGCCGCCCCGAGCACGGCGCGCCCGCCGGACAGCGTGGTGTCCACGGCCCGCTGGACCAGCGCGGCGTCGCGCCGGACGCGCACCGTGACCAGCTCCTCGACGATCCGGCTCACCACGTCGGTGGCCGGCCCGTCCGGCACGACCTTGTCCACCCGCACCGGGTCGAGGGGGCGCAGCGCCCCGGCCAGCGCCGAGGTGAGCCGCGGGTCGCCGACCAGCAGCACGTCCTCCCAGCGCAGGGCGTCGACTCGGCCGGTGATCTCGGGGGCGACCGCGTACAGGTGGCGCACCAGGTTCTCCTCGGCGCGCCGCCGGAACAGGTCGCGGTGGACCGACGAGCGCTGGTCCGTGCCGGCCCGCGCGGGTCCGCGCATCTCGCGCCAGTCGTCGGAGTCCAGGTCGTACGCGGACCGGTAGACCTCCTCGGCCTTGCCGTACCGGTAGTCGACGAGCCGGACGCCGTCCCGGCCGACGACGGCCACGCCGGCGGGGGCGCCGGTGGCCATCGCGGTGAGCATGGGGCGTACGTACGCGGTGGACTCCAGCACCGCGCACGTGCCGAAGGGGATCTGGAGGGACGTCCGCTGGATCTCGTCCGAGCAGACCGGCGCGAACAGCGCCCGCCCGATCCCGGGCTCGGAGGGGTCGACCAGCCGGTCGATCTCCGGTTCGAGGGCGTCCAGGTGCTCCAGCACGGTGAAGCGCCGGATCCGTTCGGGCCAGGCCGACACCTGGGCGCGCATGGCGGCGAGCTCGTCGCGGAGCCGGATCTCCCAGGCGGGCCGGATCCCCGGGTCCACCCGCGGTCCCGCGGTGACGTACAGCGACACGACGCCCATCTCGTCCTTCATGGCGACGAGCTCGCGGAGGAAGCCATCATCATGCATCAGATCGGTTCTCCTCTGCATCGGATCCTTCCGACTGTAGAGAACCGAAATATGCATAAATCCCCACGTTGGGGGACATTCTCCCGTGTTTTTACTTCAAAGCCCGCAACTTAGACATTTCCCGGCAGGTTATGACAGCGCGTCGAACCCGGCCCGCAGGGCGGTCACCCGCTCCGTCAGGTCGCCCAGCGGGATGGACAGCGCCGGGTCGGGCGACTTGCGCGCCAGCTCCCGGACCCGGGCCAGCTCCTCCTCCACCGCGGTCAGCCGCCGCGACAGCTCCGGGAGCACCGACGCCGGCTCGCTGAGACCCGGCGGCAGCTCGCCCGTCACCCGCTCGCGCAGCAGCGCGGACTGCTCGGCCAGCCGCTTGTTCATGTTGTACAGCTCGATGAACACCGACACCTTGGCCCGCAGCACCCACGGGTCGAACGGCTTGGTGAGGTAGTCGACGGCCCCCGCCGCGTAGCCGCGGAAGGCGTAGTCGGGGGCGCTGTCGACCACGGTCAGGAAGATGATCGGGATGTTGCGGGTGCGCTCGCGCCGCTTGATGTGCGCGGCCGTCTCGAAGCCGTCCATGCCCGGCATGCGCACGTCGAGCAGGATGAGCGCGAACTCGGTGTTGAGCAGGGCCTTGAGCGCCTCCTCGCCCGACCGGGCACGCACCGGCACCAGGTCGAGCGAGCTCAGGATGGCCTCAAGGGCGATCAGGTTCTCCTCGCGGTCGTCGACCAGGAGGATCTTGGCTCGATCCGTCATGGATCACGCCCCTTCGGCTGGGTCCGTGGTGGTCGACACCCGCCCACGGCTGAGCCAACCGCGCAGTCGTTCGAGCAGACGGTCCACGTCGACCGGCTTGGGCACGTAGTCGGACGCGCCCGAGGCGATGCTCTTCTCACGATCGCCCCGCATGACCTTAGCGGTCAACGCGATGATCGGCAGATCGGCGAACTGCGGCATGCGGCGGATCGCCGACGTGGTGGCCCAGCCGTCCATCTCCGGCATCATGATGTCCATCAGCACCAGCGCGACGTCCTCGTTGCGTTCGAGCTGCTCGATGCCCTCTCGGCCGTTCTCGGCGTAGACGACCGTCGAGCCGTGCCGCTCCAGCACGCTGGTGAGCGCGAACACGTTGCGGATGTCGTCGTCCACGATGAGGATCTTGGCGCCGTTGAGCGGGTCCTCGCCCTGCCACTGCGGCGTCTCCGTCGGCGTCTCGACCAGCTCCGGCAGGTCCATCGGCATGGGCGGCTCCGGCGCGGCCGGCTCCTCGACCGGGCTGGTCATGAGCTGGCGCCGGCCGGCGTCGCCCTCGGCGGCGGCCAGCGGCCCGCTGTAGGAGGCCGGCAGGTACAGCGTGAACGTGCTGCCCTTGCCCAGCTCGCTGTCCACGTGGATCTCGCCGCCCAGCAGCCGGGCGATGTCGCGGCAGATCGCCAGGCCGAGCCCCGTGCCGCCGTACTTGCGGCTGGTCGTGCCGTCGGCCTGCCGGAACGCCTCGAAGATCAGCTCCCGCTTGTCCGGCGCGATGCCGATGCCGGTGTCGATCACCTGGAACGCGAGCAGGTCGGTCGCGTCGTGCAGCGTCTCGTCGTCGTAGGCGACTCCGGGCGGCGCGGGCGCGACCCGCAGCTTGACCTCGCCCCGCGGGGTGAACTTCACCGCGTTGGACAGCAGGTTGCGCAGCACCTGCTGGAGGCGCTGCTCGTCGGCCCGCAGCTCCTGCGGCACGTCGGCGGCCACGTCCACGCTGAACGACAGCCCCTTGTCGGCGGCCAGCGGCGAGAACGCCGCCTCCAGCAGGTCCACCATCTTCGGCAGCGACACCTGGATCGGGTGGATGTCCATGCGGCCCGCCTCGACCTTGGACAGGTCGAGCATGTCGTTGATGAGCTGGAGCAGCGCCGAGCCGGCCCCGTGGATCGTGCGGGCGAACTCGACCTGCTGCGGCGTCAGGTTGCCCTCGGCGTTCTCGGTCAGCAGCTTGGCCAGCACCAGCAGGCTGTTGAGCGGCGTGCGCAGCTCGTGCGACATGTTCGCGAGGAACTCGGACTTGTAGCGCGAGGACACGGCGAGCTGCTCGGCCCGCTCCTCCAGCGTGCGGCGGGCCTGCTCGATCTGGAAGTTCTGGATCTCGATCGCGCGGTTCTGCTTGGCCAGCAGCGCCGCCTTGTCCTCCAGCTCGGCGTTGGAGCGGCGCAGCTCCTCCTGCTGCCGCTGGAGCTCGTCGGAGCGCTCCTGGAGCTCGCGGGTGAGCCGCTGCGACTCGGTCAGCAGGTCCTCGGTGCGGGAGTTGGCGATGATCGTGTTCATGGTGACGCCGATGGTCTCGACGAGCTGCGTCAGGAAGTCGAGGTGGACCTCGCCGAACGGCGTGAACGAGGCCAGCTCCAGCACGCCCAGCACACGGTTCTCGAACAGGATCGGCAGCACCACGATCTGCGCCGGCGTCGAGGAGCTGAGCCCGCTGTCGATGGTGATGTAGCCGGGCGGCACGTCGTCGAGCACGATGTGCCGGCCCTCGGCCGCGGCCTGGCCGACGATGCCCTCGCCGACCGCGAACCGCTGGCGGGGGCCACGATCGGGACGCACGCCGTAGCCGCCGATCAGCAGCAGCTCGTGGTCGCCCTCGGGATCGACGCTGTAGAAGGCCCCGTAGCGGGCCGAGACGAGCGGCGTCAGCTCGCTCATCGTCAGCTTGGCCACCTCGAACAGGTCGCGGTGGCCCTGCATCAGCCGCGAGATGCGGGCCAGGTTGGACTTGAGCCAGTCCTGCTCCTGGTTGGCCTGCGTGGTCTCGCGCAGGTTGGCCACCATGGAGTTGATGTTGTCCTTGAGCTCGGCCAGCTCGCCCTGGGCCTCGACGGCGATCGAGCGGGTCAGGTCGCCCCGGGCCACGGCGCTGGTCACGGTCGCGATGGCGCGCACCTGCGTGGTGAGGTTGCCGGCCAGCTCGTTGACGCTCTCGGTGAGGCGCTTCCAGGTGCCCTCGACGCCCTCGACGCGGGCCTGACCGCCGAGCTGGCCCTCCGAGCCCACCTCGCGGGCCACGCGGGTCACCTCGGAGGCGAACGAGGAGAGCTGGTCCACCATGCGGTTGATGGTGGTCTTCAGGGCGAGGATCTCGCCCTGCGCGTCCACGTCGATCTTGCGGGTCAGGTCGCCGTTGGCGACCGCCGTGGTCACCTCGGCGATGTTGCGCACCTGGTACGTCAGGTTGTTGGCCATGAAGTTGACGTTGTCGGTGAGGTCCTTCCAGACGCCCGACACGCCCTGCACCCGCGCCTGGCCGCCGAGCTCGCCCTGCGTGCCCACCTCGCGGGCCACGCGGGTCACCTCGTCGGCGAACGACGAGAGCTGGTCGACCATGGTGTTGAGGGTGTCCTTGAGCTGGAGGATCTCGCCCTGCGCGTCAACGGTGATCTTCTTCGACAGGTTGCCCTGGGCCACCGCCGACGACACGGCCGCGATCTGGCGCACCTGCGAGGTCAGGTTGTTGGCCATCGAGTTGACGTTGTCGGTGAGGTCCTTCCAGACGCCCGACACGCCGCGCACCTGCGCCTGGCCGCCGAGCTGGCCCTCGGTGCCGACCTCGCGGGCCACGCGGGTCACCTCGGAGGCGAACGACGAGAGCTGGTCCACCATCGTGTTCATCGTGGACTTGAGCTCCAGGATCTCGCCCTGGGCGTCCACGTCGATCTTGCGGGTGAGGTCGCCGTTGGCGACCGCGGTGGTCACCTGGGCGATGTTGCGCACCTGGTACGTCAGGTTGGCGGCCATCGAGTTGACGTTGTCGGTGAGGTCCTTCCAGACGCCGGAGACGCCCTTGACCTCGGCCCGGCCGCCCAGCTTGCCCTCGGTGCCCACCTCGCGGGCCACCCGGGTGACCTCGTCGGCGAACGACGAGAGCTGGTCGACCATGGTGTTGAGGGTGTCCTTGAGCTGGAGGATCTCGCCCTGCGCGTCAACAGTGATCTTCTTCGACAGGTTGCCCTGGGCCACCGCGGTCGCCACGGTGGCGATGCTGCGCACCTGGCTGGTGAGGTTGTTGGCCATGAAGTTGACGTTGTCGGTGAGGTCCTTCCAGACGCCCGACACGCCGGTCACCTGCGCCTGGCCGCCGAGCTGGCCCTCCGTGCCCACCTCGCGGGCCACGCGGGTGACCTCCTCGGCGAACCCGGAGAGCTGGTCGACCATGGTGTTGACGGTGTTCTTCAGCTCGAACATCTCGCCCACGGCGTCGACCGTCACCTTGCGGCTCAGGTCGCCCTTGGCCACGGCGGTGGTCACCACGGCGATGTCGCGCACCTGCGCGGCCACCCGCGACGACATCGTGTTCACGGCCTCGGTCAGGTCGCGCCAGCTCCCGGACATGCCGCGCAGGTTGGCGCTACCGCCCAGCCGGCCCTCCGTGCCCGCCTCGCGCGCCACCCTGGTCACCTCGGAGTTGAACAGGGCGAGCTGGTCCACCATGCCGTTGATCGCCTTGCCCAGGCGGCGCACCTCGCCGCGGGCCGACCGGTCGAGGTCGATGCGCCGCGACAGGTCGCCCTTGGCCACGGCGTCGATCACGTCGGCCGCGCCGCTCACCGGGCTCACCAGGGCGTCGATCAGCATGTTGACCGACTCGACGCCCTCGGACCAGGCGCCGACTCCGGGGCCTGGCGTCAGCCGCTCGCCGAACCGGCCCTCCTTGACGACCTCCTTGCGCACCCGGTTGAGCTCGTTGGCCAGATGCTCACGGCGGTCGGCGACCTCGTTGAGGAGCAGCCGGACCTCGCTCAGGATGCCGGGCTTGGCGTGGGGCACCCGACGCCGGAAGTCACCGTCGCGCCAGGAGAAGAGCGTCTCCAGGATGGGCACGAGATCGGCCTCGCTGTAGACCTTCTCCTCGGATACGGGTGCGGTCCTGACCGTGGTCATGGGCCCTCCTTGACGCGCGGGGTGCCGCTTGAGTGGTTCAAGTCTGTCACGTTGTGTAGCTCGTAGTCCTGTCCTTGGATTTACCCCAAGTCAGTAGGAAGTGTGGTAGGCACGGTGGGATGACTGCTTCTCCTCAGGCGGTGCTCGCCGCCACCTTCGCGCCCGGAGAGACCGCTGTGCCGGCCGCGATGCGGTTCACGCGCGAGGTGATGACCGCGTGGGCCGTGGGCGGGCTGTTGCTGCACACCGCGGAGCAGGTCACGGGTGATCTGGCGGAGCAGGTGGTCGACGAGCCGTTCGAGGTGGTGTGGAAGCACCACGGCGACGCCGTCCAGGTGGAGCTGAGGCAGCGCAACGCGCCCCAGGGCGATCCGAAGGCCCCCTCTGTGACGGTGGCGGAATGGGGGATCACCTTCTCTCGCGACGGGCACGTCCACTGGGCACGTCTCACGCTACCCGGCTCCATGGAAACAGTCGTACCCGATCGGCAGGCCGAGACCTCGCGCGGCCCGCACTGGCTGGGGTTCCTGGCCGACGCCAGCGACCTGCTCGCGGGCACGCTCAACCCCGACATGGTGCCGGCCATCATCGCCCAGGTCGTGGTGCCCAGGCTGTCGAGCTGGTGCGCCGTCTACACCTCCGACAACGCCGACGGGCCCATGCGCCTGGTCTACGTGTGGCACGCCGACGAGGCCCGCATCGACGGGCTGCGCCAGGAGCTGGAGGAGATCGACGCGGAGGCGGTCGAGGAGCAGCCGTCCATCATGCACACGGCCGACTCGCAGGTGCTGACGGTCCCGCTGACCGCGCGCGGGCGCGGCCTCGGCGTGATGTTCCTCGGCCGCTCCGACCGGTTCCCCGACGAGGTCATCCAGCTCGCCGAGGACATCGGCCGGCGCGCCGCGCTCGCCATGGACAACGCCCGCCTGTACGCGCAGCAGGCCGCCGCCAACCGGGCGCTGCAGCGCAGCCTGCTGCCCCCCAACGAGCCCGAGGTGCCCGGCCTCGACTACGGCGTCATCTACGAGGCGGCCGGCGAGTTCAACGAGGTCGGCGGCGACTTCTACGACCTGTTCAAGGCCGGCGACGACTCGTGGCGCTTCGCGATCGGCGACGTGTGCGGCACCGGCCCGGAGGCGGCGGCCGTGACCGGCCTGGCCCGCCACACGTTGCGGCTGCTCGCCCGCGAGGGGTACGGCGTGGCCGCGGTGCTCGGCCGGCTCAACCAGGCGATCCTGGAGGAGGGGGAGCGGGCGAGGTTCCTGACCCTGCTGCACGGCGACATCACGCCGGTGGCGACGGGCCTGGAGCTGCGGATGGTGTCGGCCGGTCACCCCGAGGCGCTGCGGCTCAAGGCCAGTGGCGAGGTCGAGTCGGTGAGCACCCCGCAGTCGCTGCTGGGGGTCTTCCCCGAGGTGGTGTTCGAGGCCGACACCGTGCACCTCGACCACGGCGACGTGCTGCTCGCGGTCACCGACGGCGTGACCGAGCGCCGCTCCGGCGACCGGCTGCTCGACGACGACGGCGGCCTGGCGAAGCTGCTGGCCGAGTGCGCCGGGCTGTCGGCGCGGGCGGTGGCGGAGCGCATCCGCCGGGGCGTCGCCGACTTCGCCAGCGAGCCGAGCGCCGACGACCTCGCGATCGTGGTCCTGCGCGCCCGCTGACCCTCTCTCCAGGGCGTCCTCAGTGGCGCAGGTGCTTGCGGGCGAACTCCAGTTGCAGGCTCATCTGCGCGATCCGCTCGGCCACCACCAGCGAGCCGCGGATCGCGTCGTAGGTGTACACCTCGTACGGGTGCCCGTGCGCGGCCAGCCTGCCCACGTACTTCTCGATCTGGCGCAGCGGGCAACGCGTGTCGTTCTCCCCGGCCAGGATGAGCACCGGGGCGCGGACCCGGTCCACGTACGTGATGGGGGAGCTGGCGGCGTAGCGCTCGGGCTGCTCGTCGGGCGAGCCGCCGAGCAGGGCCCGGTGGTAGGCGCGCAGGCTCTCGGCCTCGTCCTCGTACGAGGTCTGGTGGCAGGCGATCGGCACGGCCGCGATGCCGGCGGCCCACAGGTCGGGCTGGGTGCCGAGGCCGAGCAGCGTGAGGTAGCCGCCCCACGCGGTGCCGGTCAGCATGACGCGTTCGGGATCGGCGATGCCGCGCTCGACGACCGTCCGGCGCACGGCCGCCACGTCCTGCAGCTCGATGTGGCCCACGTCGCCGCGCAGCGCGTCGCGCCAGGCGGAGCCGTAGCCGGTGGAGCCGCGGTAGTTGACCCGCACCACGGCGAACCCGGCGTCCACCCAGGCCGCGACCTCGGGGGAGAAGGCGTCGTGGTCGTGCGCCGTGGGGCCGCCGTGCAGCATGAAGACCGTCGGGAACGGCCCGCCGCCGTGCTCGGGCCGCGAGATCAGCGCGTGGATCCGGCCGCCGGGGCCGGGGACGTCGAGGTCCTCCACGGGCACGCTGGGCGGCGCGGGCGGGCCGCCGGCGTTGATGACGACCTGGCCGTTGCTCGACTTGATGACCGGCGGGCGCGAGGCGCTGGACCAGGAGTACTCGACGTGCCCGGCGGGCCGCGGCGCGGCCTCCTCGATCACGCCGTGCGGCGTCTCGATCAGCGTGAGGCCGCCGCCTCCGAGGTCGTAGCGGTGCAGGTGGGTGCGGGCCCGGTTGTCGCGCAGGATCAGCAGGCCGCGGCCGTCGTGGTACCACTCGGCGGTCAGGTCGCCCGAGTCGCGCAGCCAGATCTCGCGCTGCTCGCCGGTGACGGGGTCCCAGACCAGGGGCTCCTGCCGTTCGCGGCGCTCGTGCAGGGCGAGCAGCCGGCGGTCGCCGGGCACGGGGGCGAAGCGCAGACCGAGGACGCCCTTGCCGGGCCCGTCGTACAGCTCGCGGACGGTGTCGCCGGACTGGCGCACCACCCGGAGCGCCGGGTGCCGGAAGTCGCCGTACTCGCCGTGGTTGATGGCGATGAGCTGGCCGTCGAGGGACATGTCCGCCACCCAGGCGGCGTCGGGGTGCTCGTAGAGCAGGCGTGAGGGCTCGCCGGGGCGTACGAGGTGGATGCGGAAGGAGCCCTCGCTGGCCAGGCTGATCGCGGCCTGGCCGGTGGCCGACAGCGCGATCCCGCCCGGCTGGCCGGGCGCCAGGTCGGGCGCGGCTAACTCGCTGGTGCCGCCGCCGAACGGCTGGCGCCACCACACGCCGAACTCGTCGCCCTCGGTGTCGGCGAACCAGTAGATCCACTGGCCGGTGGGGTCGATGGTGGCGTGGGCGGTGCCCTTGGGGCGCTCGGTGACCTGCCGGGTGGCGCCGGTGGCCCGGTCCCAGGCGTAGACCTCCCAGGTGCCGGTGGCGTTGGAGCGGTAGATCGACCTGTTCGGTGCCTGGCGCGCCCAGTTCGGCAGCGTCATGCGCGACGCTCGGAACCTGGCCTGCCAGCGTTCCTCGGCCTTCATCCGGCGCGCCTCCCTTTGCCGCCCGCCTCCGGCCACGGGTTGCCGTCCAGTATTGCGCCTGTCTCGCGGAAATACTCGCGGAATGTGGGGGAATTTCGGGCTAAATGCCTCATCAGTAACACCAGCCCCACTTGCCCGTCAAGGAATGGTCCTTGCCTGCGGTACGGTCTCGAAGATAGACAGGTGAAAGGCGGCGCGGGTTTTCACTTTTCGCGGCTTTGTTGGGGCTCCTGATGGCGTCGCGGGGCCGCGCGCGATATATGTGGCGATTCGGCCGGCGAGCTCGGCGGGATCGGTGTGCCAGGCGCTCGGGCCCATCCGCACCACCTCGGTGACCCCGTCTTGGTCCAGCTCCATGTCGAACGCGATGGAGCGCCGCTCCACCTCGGTGAACCCCTCCATGCCGCGGGCCAGCCGCCGCTCCTTGTCCTCGTCCACCGACAGCAGTCCCAGGTCCCCGACGAGGGGGCTGAGGTGCTCGGGCGCGGGCGTGACGACGACCACCGCGCCTCCGGGCCGCAGGACGCGCCGGAACTCGGCGGAGTTCCTGGGCGCGAAGACGTCCATCACCACGTCGGCCACCCCGCTCCTGATGGGCAGCGGGCGCCACACGTCGGCCACGAACGCGCCCAGCCTCGGATGCGCGCGCGCCGCCCGCCGAACGGCGTGCTTGGACACATCGAACGCCACCCCGATGCCTCCGTCCACCGCCTGGAGCACGCCGGCCAGGTAGTGACCGGTGCCCGCTCCGGCGTCCACGATCACCGGTCTCCGCGCGGCGCCCGGCTCGTGCCCGGACGGCCCCGCCCGGCGGCCGGGATCCACTCCGGGACCACCGTACGCCTTCGTGCCCGCGCCGTCTTCCGGGACAGCGAAGCTTTTCTCACGAATCGCCGTTCCTGCGCTCCTACGGCCGGGCAGAATGCGCGCCGCGACACTTTCGGCGACAGCCTCGACAAGCGGTGCAAAATGCCCATTGCTCAAGAAATCAGCTCGTGCGGCGACCATCTCGGCGCTGTCCGCCGTCCCGGGCACTCGCGATCCCACGAGCAGGCTCACGTATCCCTGCTTGGCGATGTCGAACGCGTGCCCGTCGCCGCACCGTACGGCGTTTTGGTCAATGGTCACCCTTTCTCGGCAAATAGGGCAGACCAGAAATTCGATGATGTCAGCGAGCATGCCCCTATTCTTCCGGGGGCCCGGCCGGGGCCGTCGGCCGGTCTCCGGGTCACGCCGCGGCGGCCCGGAGGAAGTCGGCGTTGCTCCTCGACTCGCGGAGCTTGCCGAGCAGCAGCTCCAGCGCCTGGTGCCGGTCGAGCGCGGCGAGCATGCGGCGCAGCCGCCACACCACCTCGCGCTCCCCGGCGGGCAGCAGGATCTCCTCGCGCCGCGTGCCGGACGCCTCCAGGTCCACCGCGGGGAACAGGCGGCGCTCCGCCAGGTCCCTGGCCAGGTGGAGCTCCATGTTGCCGGTGCCCTTGAACTCCTCGTACAGGCTGTTGTCCATGCGCGAGCCCGTGTCCACGAGCGCGGTGGCGAGGATCGTCAGGGAGCCGCCGTCCCGCACGTTGCGCGCGGCACCGAAGAAGCGCTTGGGCGGGTAGAGGGCGGAGGCGTCGATGCCGCCGGTGAGCACGCGCCCGCCGCCCGGCGCCAGGTTGTTGTAGGCGCGGCCGAGCCGCGTCAGCGAGTCGAGCAGCAGAACGACGTCCCGGCCCTGCTCCACGAGCCGCTTGGCGCGCTCGACGGCCAGTTCCGCGACGGCGGCGTGGTCGCGGTCGGGGTGGTCGAAGGTGGAGGCGAAGACCTCGCCGCGCACGGAGGCGCGCATCTCGGTGACCTCCTCGGGCCGCTCGCCGACGAGCACCACCATGAGGTGGACCTCCGGGTGGTTGCGGGCCACGGCGGCGGCCAGGGCCTGCAGGACCATGGTCTTGCCGGCCTTCGGCGGGGCCACGACGAGCCCGCGCTGGCCCTTGCCGATCGGCGCGAACAGATCGACGAGCCGGGTGCTCAGCGACTCGGTCTCGATGCGCAGCCGCTCGTCGGGGTACACGGGCGTCAGGTCGGCGAACGCGGGCCGGTCGCGCCACTCGGCGGCGCCGTTGACCGACTCGACGCTCACGAGCTTGCCGCCCGCGACGTCGGCGACGACGTGGTCGCCGGGGCGCAGCCCGAGCTGCCTGGCCCGGTCCGGCGGGACGCGGACGTCGTCGGGACCGGCCAGGTGCCCGGCGCGGATGAACGCGCCGCGCTCCCGCAGGTCGAGCAGGCCGGCGACCCGCCGTGCGGGCGCCCCGGAACGCTGCCGGGGGACGGCGGGCCGAGAAGTGGTGTGCTGCTGGGAGATGGTCTGAACAGACATGATGGGTCCCTTTCGAAGGGCAGGCCGAGGAAGGATGCGGCGGCGGGCGGCCGTGAGGGCACGCACAGGGAATCGCTGAGTGCGAATGCCGCGAACCGGTACGCCAAGGGCGGATGACCCGGCTGTGATGGAAGCGAGCCGGCCCCGCACAAGCAGGTGGTTCGCTGGACAAGATCGGCGGAGCGGAAGCTCGACGCCGTTCGGAACGTATCACACGTTCTGAGCCATGCAACACCTAGCCCGCATGGGCTATTCCCGGGCTGTTCTCGTGTCGTAGCACGCGGGAGCCCCCGCGCGGTCGTCACAATGTTCTTCTCGCGAGGCCGTCGAAGGACACACGGGCGGCGCGCGCAACGACATGGAGCGCCCGGCCGCGCCGCGTCATCGTGTCAAGCGTGATGCAGGGCTCCTGCAATCCGGCCAGGTTTTCCTGTAGGCAAGCAGCATTCCATAGGGGGATCCCATGAAGACCAGCACCCGTTGCCCTCGGTGCCACCACGAGCTCGACGAAGGCCCGATCATGTACCGCTGCGCGCACTGCTGCCGCACTGTCTACGCCGCCGACCTCGACAACGAGTACGTGCCGCGCACCCCGGTCGCCGCCTAGGAGCAGCCGTCCGCGACCGTACGTGACCAGGGCCCGTCAGAGTCGTCCCGCGCCCCCCTCCACGAGCGCGCCGGGCGTCGCCCTCCGGCCCGCCCTGGTCCGCGAAGCTACACGTCGTCCCAGGCCATCGAGCTCATCCGCCAGCCGGCGGGGGTCCGGACGAACTGGGTCGTCTTGTGGCCGGAGCCCTCGAACCACTCGCCGTCCAGGAAGCCCGACTTCCGGTATTCGCTGAACCGGTGGGCGATCGACCCGAAGATCTCGGTCCGCTCGGCGACCTCCCATTCGGAGAACCCGGTGAGCGTCCCGTCGGTGAGGATCTTCTCCCGTGGGGCGATGAACGCGTCGAGATCGTAGACCACCAGCTCGTCACCGACGTTCTTGATGATCATCCCCTGGGGGATGAACAGCTCGCGGACGACGCCGACGTCCGGCCGCGCGCCGCCGGTGTTGGTGAACGCCCCCATGAAAGCGCGCATGAGCCGGTCGATCTCGGCCTTGGACTCCGGCACGGGCACCCCTCTCGCGGACGGAACGCCTCACTCTAGTCTGGACGGGTGCCACACCAGCCCCTCATCGTCTCGGGCGTCGAGGTGACGCCTCTCTGCGACGCGGTCGGCCCCATGGGCGCGGCCATCCTGCGGCCCATGGCCGAGATGTTCCCGGGAGCGGGCCTCGCGGAAGAGCCGTGGGTCCTCCACTTCCACTGCTTCCTGATCCGCGACGCGGCCGGCCGGCTGACGCTCGTCGACACCGGCATCGGCGCCGCCGGCTCACCGGCGTCGAGCTGGGCGCCGGTGCCCGGGTCGCTGGCCGGCGAGCTGGCCGCGGCGGGCGTCTCACCCGCCGACGTCGGCACCGTGATCCTCACCCACCTGCACAGCGACCACGCCAGTGGCGCGGTCGGCGACGACGGCGCGCCCGTGTTCGTCAACGCCCGCCACGTCCTGCAACGCGCCGACCTCGACGTCGTCGGCGGCGCGATGCGCGACCAGGTGATCACCCCGCTCAAGGACCTCCTCCACGTCGTGGAGGGGGACACGGAGGTCGCGCCGGGCGTGCGGGTCCACCTGACCGCCGGTCACACGCCGGGCCACCAGATCGTCCGCGTCGGCGACGTCGCCGTGACCGGTGACCTGGTGCTCCACCCGGCGCAGCTCGCCGACCCGGCCGTGCCGTACGTCTACGACGACGACCAGGAGCTGGCGGCGGCCACGCGCGCGAGGGCCCTCGGCGAGCTGCGCGCCGCCCGCGCTGTGCTCGCCACGGCCCACTTCGCCGACCCGTTCATCCAGCTCTGAGCCGTCGAAGCGGGGGCGTCAGCGTCCGGCCAGGGCCGGCTGGTCGGACAGCAGCGACGCGGGCAGCGCGACCATCGCGGTCAGCCCCCCGTACGGCGACGGCCCGAGCCTGACCCGGATGCCGTGCCGGGCCGCCAGCCGGCTGACCACGAACAGCCCGAGCCGGTCGCTCTGCGCCAGGTCGAACTCCGGCACCTCCTCCAGCCGGGCGTTCAGCTCCTCCAGCTCGGCGCGCACGAGCCCGAGCCCGCGGTCCTCGATCTCCACCGTGACCCCGTGGGGCGTGAGAGCCGAGCGGACGTCCACCCGCGTCTGCGGCGGCGAGAACAGCGTGGCGTTCTCGACCAGCTCGGCCACGAGGTGGGCGACGTCGGTGACCGCGCCGCCCAGCACCGCCACCTGCGGCGGCTGCAGCACCTCCACCCGCGGGTACTCCTCCACCTCGGCCACGGCGGCCCGCAGCACGTCCACGAGCGGCACCGGGTTGCGCCAGCCGCGCCCCGGGGCCTGGTCCGACAGGATGATCAGGCTCTCGGCATGCCGGCGCATGCGGGTGGTGAGGTGGTCGAGCTTGAACAGGTCGGCCAGCATCTCGGGCTGCTCGGTGTGGCGCTCCATGCTGTCGAGCTGCATGAGCTGGCGGTGCAGCAGCGTCTGGTTGCGCCGGGCCAGGTTGACGAAGACCTGGCTGACGCCGTGCCGCAGCCGCGCCTGGTCCACGGCCGCCTCGACGGCGGTGCGCTGCACGCTGTTGAACGCCGTGACGATGTCGCGTACCTCGGCGGTGTCGGCCTTGACCTCCAAGGGCGCGAGCTCCTCCTCCGTGGGCCCGTCGCCGCCGGCGCGCAGCCGCTTGACCAGCCCGGTCAGCCGCACCTCGGCCAGCTCGGTGGCCGCGTCGCGCAGGCTGGCCAGCTCCTCGCCGAGGCGGCGGCGGAAGCGCAGCGACAGCAGGATCGAGGTGAGGACCGCGAGCAGGCCCGCGCCGCCCGCCACGCCGATCTTGGTGAGGATGCCGTCGGCGGCGGGCGTGACCCGGCGAAGGACGCCCCGCACCGCCTGGAACTGGTTGCGCTCGGTCGCCGCCCACAGGTTGTCGCCGTCGACGGGCCAGGTGGCCGCCGCCGCGGGCAGCCCGTTCATCGCGGCCTGCCCCCTGACGGCGTCCTCGGCCTTCAGGAACTCCTGGTACGCGGGGGAGGCCACCAGCTCCTCGAACGGGCCGCGCAGCCGGCCGTCGAGCTGGGAGAGCGCCTGCGTGTAGAGCAGCCGCCGGGTGCCCACCATGCCGATGAACGCCTCGCGCTCGGCCTTGGTGATCCGCCCCCGGGCCAGCACCACCGCGATCACCGCGCGTTCACGGGACAGGATGTCCTTGGCCTCGCCGAGCATGGTCACGGCCCTGGCCTGCCGGTAGAGCGACTGCTCGGGCACCAGCACCATGGCGTCGAACATGCGGAACGTGGCGTCCGCGATCCGGCTGTAGCCGTCGATCACCTGGAGCGGCGCGGGGTCGGTCCCGTCCACCTTGCGGCGCAGCCGGGGCAGCTCGTCGAGCTCCCGGTACAGGGCGTCGAGCTGCGTGGCCATCTGCGGCGAGAGGTCGCGCTCGCGGGCGGCGAGCTGCCGGAAGGCGGCCACGGTCCGGTCGGTGAGGGCGCGCTGCGTGGTCAGGAGCTGGCGGCCCTGCCGGCTCGTCAGGTACTCCACCGAGGCCAGGCGCTCGTTCTGGAGCTGCACGTTGATCTGCTCGGCGGGGTTGGACAGGTTGGTGACCAGCTCGTTCACCTGGAGGAGGCGCAGCCCGTCGCCGCCGGTCAGCGCCGCGGCGAACGCCCACAGGCCCACCAGCGAGGTGAGCGGGACGAGCAGCAGGACCAGCAGCTTGAGCGCGATGGGACGGCCACGTGTGGGGGGCATGCGACCTCCGGAGGCATGGTGAGATCGCCTCGCAGAGTACACCCCTTCTGGGGGATTTCTCCGGTGTGCGAGGAGCCGGCCCGCACAGCGGTGAGCCGTGGCGGGCGCGTCCTGGACGCCCGCCACGGCTCACCTGTGTCCTTCGTGTGTGTCCTCCGGACCGCCGCCGGTCAGGGCAGCGTGTCCTCGGGGCCGCGCGCCACCAGGCGGTCGCCCGGCACCCGCGCGCCCGGCACCCGGGCGTGCGCCGGGCCCCGCGTGCGCCCCTGCGTGTACGCCGGCTCCCGGTCCGCGCCGTCGCGCGGGAAGGGCGCGGTGTCGCGGTCCTCGTCCCGCTCCGCCGCGCGGGCGTCGCGGACGGCGGCGCGGGCGTCCGCACGGCCGGCCTCACGGGCGGCGGTGCGTCCGGCCGCCTCACGGGCGGCACCGCGCTCGGCCGCGACGCGGTCGGCGGTGGCACGGTCGGCGACGGCGTGCTGGACAGCCGCACGGTCGGTCGCGGCGTGCTCGGCGGCGCGCTCACGTTCGAGCCGCTGCTCCAGCTCCCGCTTCTCGTCCTCCAGGCGGGCCACCCGGTCGGAGGTCTGCGCCTGGTCGGCGCGCATCCGCCGGCGGCGTCGCGCGGACCTGCGCGTGCCCGCCACCATCATCCACAGGCCCAGAAGCAGCACCACGGCGGTGACCGCCCCGGCCGCGAACATCTGGACATGGTCGAGCTGTAACGTGTAGCCGAACAGGATGTACCTGGACGTCTCCTCGGTGGCCACCAGGACGACGGCACCACCGGCGAGAAGGACCAGGACCAGGCCTAGCAAGGTCATCCGAACTCACCCCTTGTCGTCTGAGCGACTCCCCTCTGCCCATCGGCGCGGCCGATATGCGCCGCAGGCCCTGTCCGGTAGGGGTTCCAGGTGAGGATGGCGGTCATGAGCCCCGATCCCGGCCAGGTCTCGACCGGCTCTGGCCGTTCTGGGACGAGGTGACGTCCGGCACGCTCGGGTTCAGCGGGATCCGGCTGCGGAACGCTCGTCGATGAGGGCGGTCAGGCGCTCGACCGGCATCGACCCGGGCGGCAGCTTCTCCCGGGCGAACCGGCCGGCCTCGCGCTGGAGCACCTCGTTGACCGGGGTCGGCAGGCCGTACTCGCGGCCGAGCAGCACGATCTCGCCGTTGAGGTAGTCGGTCTCGATGGTGCCGCTGGAGCGGGCGAGGCTCTGCCAGGACGAGCCGCCGCCGCGCTGGGCGCCGCCGATGGGCCGCACGTCGACCTGGTGGCCGCGCAGCGCGCTCTCCTCCTCCTGGGAGGTGTACGCGATGCCCGCCTCCTCCAGCACCGCGGCGCCCTCCGCCCGGGCCCGCTCGTGCAGCGCGTCGGCGCCGGGCTCGTGGCCGCACAGGGCCTCGACGGCGTTGCCGAGGTTGCCGAGCAGCTTGCCGTACTTCCAGCGCATCACGTCGGGCTGGGCCAGGGCCACGAAGTCGCTCTTGCTCAGGTCGGCGACCATCTGGCGGGCCAGGTCGTCCACACCCTGGGGATAACGGCCGACGTGGAACATCCCGGAGTGCGGCATGCCGTAGGCGGCGACCGTGCCGGGTTCGAGGTGCAGGGCGGGCAGCCACACGCACATGCCGTAGACGCGCTCGAACCTGCGCAGGACGGTCCGCTCGTTGTCGACGCCGTTCTGCGCGCAGAGCACCGGCAGGTGGCGCGGCCAGGGGTCGAGCGCGGCGACGGTGTCCTGCGACTTGGTAGCCAGGACCAGCACGTCGTCGTCGCGCGTGGCGACCGGGCCGTCGGCGGCGGGGATGGGGAGGGTGTCGTCGGACTCGGGGGTGAGCAGGCGCAGGCCGCGGGTCCTGAGCGCCTCGTAGTGGGCGCCTCTGGCGATCAGCAGCACCTCGTGCCCCGCCTGGAAGAGACGGGCCCCGATGGTGCCGCCGACCGCTCCCGCTCCGATCACGATGTAGCGCATGGCTCCGAGGATGCCACTGTCGGCCGGGCGGCCGTCGACCGGGCCGCCGCGCGAGCGCCTTCGCGACCGCTTCCCTGCGACGTTCCTGACTCCCGTTCGGGACTACTTCGCGAGGGCGACCTGGGTGCGGGGGATGGCCGCGCCGCGGAAGCGCTCGCGCACGATCGTCCTGAGCACCCGCCAGCCGTCGCGGACGGCGTGCAGGTTGCTCTCGCCGTGGATGCGGCTGCGCTCGTGGCTGGGGACCTCGGCGATGATCAGGCCGGCCTGGGCGGCGCGGACGTTCATGAGCGTCTCGATCTCGAAACCGTCGCAGTCGAGGCTCATCGCGTCCAGGTGCCGGGCCCAGAAGGCGTTGTAGCCGTAGCACAGGTCGGTGTAGCGGGTGCCGTACAGCCAGTTGGTGAGCCCCGTCAGCGCCCGGTTGCCGAGGGAGCGCAGCGGGCTGATGTCGTCGGAGCCGCCGCCAGGGGCGTACCGGGAGCCCTTGGCGAAGTCGGCGCCGTCCTCCAGGGCGGCCACGAACGAGAAGATCTCCCGGCCGTCGGTCGAGCCGTCGGCGTCGATCATGACGATGATGTCGCCGGAGGCGGCCGCGAAGCCTTCGATGAGGGCGTTTCCCTTGCCCCGCCCGGTCTGGGCGACCACCCGGAGGTCGGGGCGCAGCCGGCGGGCCACGGCGACGGTGTCGTCGCTGGAGTTTCCGTCGACGAGCACGACCTCGTCGATCCAGGCGGGCAGGGTCGCGAACACGTGTGGCAGGTTGTCGGCCTCGTTCATCGCGGGGACGACGACGGTGACGCTGGCGGTGAATGGCCCCTTGTTCATGCCTAGACGGTGCAACTCGGCGCATGCAAGCCGCTTGACTTCGCCTTAAAGAGATCATGGTAGTCCATGCCCGATCAGGGCATGTTCACCATCCTGTGACCTGGTGACACACTCGCGGCGGGGGGTTGCGCGGCCCCGGTGCGGCGACCTTGACTTCCCCGCCCGAATGTGTGTCTCTAGCGGAGGAGCGGCAGGCGGCCGGTCAGGCGGTCCACGTCCGCGCGGGGTCCGAGGATGCTCACGGCGAGGTACGCCAGATCCTGCGCCCCCGTACGGGCCAGCTCCGCGAGGTAGTCGTCGTAGACGTTGGTCCGCTGCGCGATGGCCGCCATGTCCGCGATCACCACGCCGGCCGTGAGGGCGGCGTCGTCCCGTATCCGGCGGACGATCGCGGACGGCGCGGCCAGCACCGTGCATCCGGTCCACGGCAGCCCGGCGTGCGCCCCGCCGGAGGCGTCCTCGCCGCCCGAGCCCATGATGGACGGCACCGCCCGGCTGGTGGACGCGGCCAGACACGCCGCCGCGTTGGCCTGCAGCCCGCGGGGCAGGTCGCGGTCCATCACGATGACCCACTTGACCGGGAGCTCCTTGGTCGGCAGGTCGGGACGGTGGTCGAGGTGCGCGAGCGCGGTCATGAAGGCTCCCTTCTCCGAACTAGTGAAGCGAGTTTCACAGCATCGCCGCTGAGCTGACAAAGCAGATACGCTCTTTCCGAAGGAAGTTCGGAAATTCGTCAGGGAGCGCGTACGTGGACGAACTTGATACGGCCATCCTGGCCGAGCTCCAGCGCGACGGCCGCCAGACCAACAGGGAACTGGCCGAGCGCATCGGCATCGCCGCCTCGACCTGCCTGGAGCGGGTGCGCTCGCTGCGCGCCAACGGGGTGATCGAGGGGTTCCACGCCGAGGTCAACCTGGCCGCGATCGGCCGCCCGGTCCAGGCGCTGATCAACGTACGGCTGCACCCGAAGATCCGGGAGGCGGTCGAGGGGTTCCGCGAGTACATCACGGCGCTGCCCGAGACGGTCGCGATCTTCGTGGTGTCGGGCGGCGACGACTTCATCATCCAGGTGGCCGTGCGCGACACCGGGCACCTGCGCGACTTCGTCCTCGACCACGTGTCGCGGCACCGCAACATCGCCGACGTGCGCACCTCGCTCGTCTACGACCACATCCGCAGGACATCCCTGGAGGTGCTGGAGCCGGAGCTCCCGAGCCGCCCCCGCACGGGCCGCAAGCCCCGCTGACCCAGGTGTCCACGGGATCAGACCAGGGCCTCGTCCGCGCGGGCCAGGATCTCCTCCACCGTCTCGGCCGGGCTCTGGCGCGAGCTGTCCAGCCACAGGCCGACCCGCGGCGTCCCGTTCCGCAGCGCGCCGTCGAGGTCGGCGACCGTCCACGCGCCGTACCCGGTCTTGGGGCGCTCCCGCTCACGCCGCTCCACCGAGGCCGCGTCCGGCGCGAGCACGACCACCCGCAGCGGCCGGGCCGTGATCAGCGACACGAGGTGCCCCAGATCCTCACCCAGCGCCACATCCTGCACGACCGCCGTGAACCCTTCCCCGGCGTACAGATCGGCCGCGGCGGCCGCGATCCGATACCTCAGCCGGAGCTGGCGCGTCGCCTCCCCGGCGTCGCCCGGCGCCATGTCGGCCCGGCCGTTGACGATCATGCGACGGAACAGGTCGCCGCGGACGTGCACGGAGCGGGGCAACCGCTCCGCCAGCGCCTGCGCGACCGTCGACTTGCCCGCGGCCATGATCCCGGTGATGAGCACGACGCCCTTCACGAACCCGCTCCCTCCACCGCCGTCGCCTCGTTCGGCACCTTCAGCACCACGATGGCGACGTCGTCGCTGAGCACGCCGGACTGGTAGGCGGACACCTCCTGGAGGAGCCGGCCCGCGATGTCCGAGGCGCTCTCGTCGCGTGTCTCCAGCAGCACCCGCTCCAGCCGGTCCTCGCCGAACAGGTCGCTGTCGCGCCGTGCCTCGATCACGCCGTCGGTGAAGAACACGACGCTCTCGCCGGGACGCACCTCCACGGTGACGTCGCTGAGGTTCAGCCGGCGCAGCATGCCGAGCAGCGAGCCGGGCCGGCCCACGCGGGACGCGCCGCCCCCGGTGAGGTGGACCGGCTGCGGGTGCCCGCCCAGGCTCAGCGTGAGCAGGCAGCCGCCGCCGGGCGCGAGCGACACCTGGGCGTAGGCGACCGTGACGAAGCGGTCGGTCCGCTCCCTGACCACCGCGTGGTGCAGCGACGCCAGGATGGCCGACGGGGTCGGCTCGCGGGCGGGCGCGGCGCGCAGGGTGTAGCGGGCCAGGCTGGTGACCACCGCCGCCTCCGCGCCCTTGCCCGACACGTCCCCGATGACCAGGGCCCAGCCGTCGCGGGTCTCGTACATGTCGTAGAAGTCGCCGCCCACCTCGTCGCCGAGGCCGGCGGGCCGGTAGACGCCCGCCAGGTCGAGGCCGTCGACGTGGGGCAGGCCGGGCGGTATGAAGCTGGCCTGCAGGATGCCCGCCAGCTCGCGGGCCTCCTTCTCGGAGTGTTCGGCCCGTTGCCGGGCGAGCAGGAGCTCCTGCTCGTAGCTGCGCCTGTCGGTGGCGGCGAAGACGCAGATCCAGATCTCACGGGGCCCGCCGGGGTCGCCCTTCATGACGGCGTTGAGCAGGACGGGCAGCCGGTCGCCGGCGGCGCGGCGGAAGTCGACGGCGATCTCGCGGGCGGAGGACTGGAGGGCGAGCAACGGGGCGAAGTGCGTCTCGTAGAAGATCCGGTCGCCCACGGGCAGCAGGTCCTGGACGCGCGCCCGGCCGACCAGGTCCTCGGCGCGGTGCCCGGTCATGGTGAGGAAGGTCCGGTTGGCCCGGCGGATGGCGCCGTCGGCGTCCGTCACGAGGAAGCCGCACGGCGCGTCCTCGAACAGCTCCTCGAAGCCGCTCGTCAGGTCCACGGGGGCCCCGGAGCCCGCGTCACAGGAACGCCTTGATCGCCGCGATCGTCTCCTCGGGGGCACTGAGGTTCGGGCAGTGGCCGGTGGCGCGCATCAGCACCAGCTCGCTGCCGGGAAGGGCCGCGTGGACGTACCGGCCGACCGCCTCGGGGGCGATCACGTCGTTCGCGCACTGGAGGACGAGCGCCCGCGTGCGGCACTTGTCCAGGTCGGCGCGGTTGTCCGACATGAACGTGACGCGGGCGAAGCGCCGGGCGATGTCCGGGTCGGTGCGGCAGAAGCTGTTGGCCAGCTCCTCGCCGAGCTCCGGTCGCTCCGGGTTGCCCATGATGACCGGCGCCATCTGGCTGGACCAGCCGAGGTAGTTGCTGTCGAGCGACTCCAGCAGCTCCTCGATGTCCTGGGCGCTGAAGCCGCCGACGTAGCCGTCGTCGTCGATGTAGCGGGGGGAGGGGCCGACGAGCACGAGGTCGGCGAAGCGGTCCGGCTCGGCGTTGGCGGCCAGCACGCCGACGAGGGAGCTCACGGAGTGGCCCACGAAGCTCACGTCGGTCAGGTCCAGCTCGTGGCAGATGTCGAGGACGTCCTGCGCGTAGCCGTGGAGGCTGGAGTAGCGCTGCGGGTCGTAGGCCGACAGGTCGGAGCGTCCCGCGCCGACGTAGTCGAAGAGCACGACCTTGTACGTGTCCTCGAAGGCGGGCGCGACGAGGCGCCACATGTTCTGGTCGCAGCCGAAGCCGTGGGCGAACACCAGCGGCCTGCCGTCCGGACGGCCCGAGACCTTGACGTGGTTGCGCACCAGCACGCTCATGATTCCCGAGCATAGGCCATCAAAATCGCTCAAATCTTGTCAGGTGATGGCAAAGGGTGCGATCAGCCCGCGCCCGATGGGCATCTCCACGACGTGGATCTCGCGATTCTCCCGCTCGCCGTCACGATGATGATGGGGCCGCAGATCATGTCGGCCATCATCCTGGCGACCACCGAGCGGCCCGTACGGGCGTCGCTGGCGTTCCTCGCGGGAGTCGCCCTCGCCGCGACGATCGGCGTGGCGATCCTGCGCGGGGTCTTCCTGCTGTTCGGCGGGGGCGGACGGCTCGGGCACGCCTCCGACCACGGGTCGCTCGGCACGATCATCCAGATCGCGCTGGTCCTCCTGCTGGCCGCCCTCGCGGTCAAGAACTACGTCACCCGGGCGAGCGCCGAGCCGCCGAAGTGGCTGGGCGCCCTCATGGACGCCGGACCGGGCAAGGCCTTCACGACCGGGTTCCTGCTGATCCTGCTCATGCCCTCGGACCTCATGGTGATGGCCACCGTGGGCGCCCGCCTGGCGCAGTCCCACGAGAGCCTGGCGGCGGCCGTGCCGTTCCTCGCGGCCACGGTGCTGATCGCCGCGCTGCCCCTCCTGGCCCTGCTGATCTTCCACCGGCGGGCGAGGAAGGTCATGCCCCAGGTGCGGACGTGGGCGAACACCCACGGCTGGCTCATCAACATCCTCGCCTGCCTGATCTTCATCGTGCTCATCCTCGCGTGAGCCCCGCGCGCGTCAGCTCCAGGTGGCCCGCTTGAGCACGGTCGGCAGCCCGTACGTGTTCCAGGCGTCCACCACCAGGATCCTGGACTTGGGCAGGAACCACTCCCGCTGGTCCCACTTCGACTTCACCCGCCCGGTGTCGTTCGTCACGCACGTGTTCGGCCAGACGGTGTACTGCGCCTTGTGGCCGGGACCCACCTGGCGCAGCCCCCGGTAGGACGCCTTCTCGCCGTGCATCCAGCTCAGCCGGGAGTTGTACGGGCAGGGGATCACGCCGCTGAAGGGGTGGAACTGGCGCTCGCCGGTGTAGGTGATCGAGCCGCCGCCGACGGGGACGTTCGCGTACGCCTTCGGGCCGAAGATCCAGAAGCTCTCGCAGTCCGGGGCGAACGCCTCCGGCTTGGCGCACAGCAACCCGGTCACCACGACGACCGTGTCGCCCTTGCGGTGCACCTTCCAGTCGGCGGGGATCTTCAGGGTCATCCCCCGGAAGGACAGGGTCCGGGTCTGTTCGGCGGCCGAGTCGGCGAAGGCCGGGGCTGTTGTGAGCATAGAAGTGGCCGAAATCAGGGCAAGGGCGGCGAAGCGCTTTCTCATGTCGGGCAAGCTACGCAACCGCGCTTGTGATCCGCTGGCCGCCCGCTTGCACACGGTCCCCTCACGGCGCTAACGGATCTCCGGGAGGCCGCGGAGCTGCCTGCGGGAGGTGAGCCCGAGCTTGCGGAAGATGTTGCGCAGGTGCGCGTCCACGGTCCGCGGGCTGAGGAACAGCCTGGCCGCGACCTCCTTGGACGTGGCGCCTTCCGCGACCAGCCGGGCGATGTGCACCTCCTGCACGGTCAGGTGGTCGGAGGTCCGCGCCGACCGGCCGCGCGCGTGCTCACCGGTCGCGCGCAGCTCGCCGGCCGCCCGTTCCGCGAAGGACTCGGCGCCGCACCCGGACAGCAGGTCGTGGGCCGTGCGCAGCTCGG
This sequence comes from Nonomuraea roseoviolacea subsp. carminata, assembly GCF_024172185.1. Taxonomy (GTDB): domain Bacteria; phylum Actinomycetota; class Actinomycetes; order Streptosporangiales; family Streptosporangiaceae; genus Nonomuraea; species Nonomuraea roseoviolacea. The sequence goes on along the minus strand of NZ_JAMZEC010000001.1, from coordinate 3,288,522 downwards.
CGCGGGCCTCACGGCGGCGTCCCCGCCGCCGCAGCCACTCCCCGTACAGCAGGTGGGCGCGGGCCCGGTAGAGCGCCAGGGGCGTGGGTTCCAGCAGGGACGTCGCCTCGCGGTAGGACTCCTCGTCGTCGTGGACCAGGGCCCGCGCGTAAGCCTCGACCCCCAGCCCCCAGGCCCGGCCGCCCGCCCGGGCCCGCTCGCTCAGCGTCGCGAGCGCCGAGCGGGCCCTCTCCGTCTCGCCGCACCGCACGGCCGCCTCGATCAGCTCGGGCAGCGCCAGCCCGGCCAGCCCGAGGTCGCCGTGCCCGGCGGCCCGTTCGGCGGCCTTCATCGCCGTCGCGTAGTCGGCCAGGCCGTTGTTGAGCACGGCGGTCGCCCACTGCGCGCTGAGCGTCATGTGCGGGCCCACCGTGGCGAACAGCTCGGCCGCCTCCTCGCGCCGGCCGCGCAGCGCGGTCAGGTGGATGCGCGGGTAGACCAGCGGGGCCGCGCCGGTGGCCGCGGCGATCGCCTCCTCCTCGGAGATCAGCTCCATGGCCGCGCCGAGGTCTCCGGTGTACACGGTCGCGGTGGCCAGCATGGCCAGCCCGATCGGCAGCATGTGGAACGAGCCGGAGCGGCGGCCGGCCGCGGCGACGCGGGTGGCGATGCCGTGGAGCGCGTCGAAGTCCCACAGCTCGACGGCGAGCATGAAGCCGAGCGAGGGCCTCCTGATCCACACGTCGGCGTCGGCGTCCCCCACGACGGGGCCCAGGATGCCGGCGGCGGCCCGATGCCCTTCGGTGGCCAGCGTGACCAGGCCGTCCAGAACCACGTCGGAGCTGGAGCGCTCCGACGGGGCGGGCGGCGCCTGCCGCGCGGCGGCGATCACCTCGTCCAGGCCGCCGGCGAAGACGCCCATCTCGATCGCGTCGAGATAACAGGCACGTGACCGGGCCGGATCGGTGGCGGCCAGGCGTCCCGCGGCGCGCAGCAGGTAGCCGGCCGGCCGGTCGCCGCCCCGGTGGCGCACGAACGAGAGCCGGCCGCGCAGCAGGTCGACGCGGGGATCGCCGGGATCGAGGGTCGAGAGCAGCTCGGCGGCCACGTCGAAGGCGCCGACCGACAGCTTGGCCTCGGCGGCGGCGAGCACCCGGTCGGCCCGCAGACCCGGATCGAGGGTGAGCGCCGCGGCGCGTTCGAGGAACGCGGCGGCGGCGGCCACGCCTCCCCGGGCCTGGGCGCGCGTGGCGGAGCGGACCAGCTCGGCGGCGACCTCCTCGTCTGGCCCCGGGCTGGCCTGCGCGCGGTGCCAGGCGACCCGGTCGGGGTCGGCGGCCGGGTCGCTCACCGCCGCCAGCGCCGCGTGCGCCCGCCGGCGCTCCTCGGCCGAGGCGGTCCGGTAGACCGCCGAGCGGGCCAGCGGGTGGCTGAAGCGGATCCGGGCGCCGAACTCGACCAGCGCGGCGCCGTCCTCGGTGCCCGGCAGCGCGGCGGCCGCGGCGGTGGCCCCGTCCTCGACGCCCAGCAGCGCCGCCGCCCGCCACAGCACCCCCGGATCGCCCACGGGGTCGGCGGCGGCGATCGTCAGCAAGAGCCTGGCCTCGGGCGGCAGCTTCTCCAGCCGGGAGCGGAAGCTCTGCTCGACGGCGCCGGGCGGCGGGAGGTCGAAGCCGCCGGCCATGCCGGCCAGGCCCGCGGTCCTCGGCAGCTCCAGCAGGGCCAGCGGGTTGCCACGGGCCTCGGCCAGGATGCGGTCGAGAACCCGTTCGTCCAGCGGGGCCCGGAGCGCCTGGCGCAGCAGGCTGCGGGCATCGGCCTCACGCAGCGCGCCGAGGGACAACCCGGGCAGCCCGGCCAGTTCCGGCGGGACGCCCGGCCCGGCCGGCTCCCGTACGGCGAACACCACGGCCACGCGCTCCGCGCTCACCCTCCTGGCCAGGAAGACCAGCGCCTGGGCCGAGGCATGGTCCAGCCACTGTGCGTCGTCGACGACGCACAGCAGCGGCCCGTCCCGCTCGACCAGGAGCCCCAGCGTCGCCACGCCCACCAGGAACGGGTCGGGGGCGCCCGCGTCCAGGCCGAAGGCCACCTCCAGGGCCTGGCGGTGCCGCGCCGGCAACGCCGGCAGGTGTTCGAGCACCGGCGCGCACAGCTGGTGCAGCGCCGCGAACGGCAGCTCCATCTCGAACTCGGCGCCCGACGCCCGCATGACCTGGAAATCCGCGGCGGCCCGCGTCACATGCTCCAGCAGCGCGCTCTTGCCGATGCCGGGCTCGCCGCGCAGCACCAGCGCGCCCCCGCGGCCCTGCCTGGCCGCCGCGAGCAGCGCCTCCAGCCGTGCGACCTCCTGATCCCGACCCATCAACATATGTCCACAGCATGCCGCAGGTAGGTGAAAACCACCGACGCGAACGAGCCCGGCCCGCTGCGACCGTGGCGGCATGAAGCGCATGCCCCTGGTGGCCCTGGCCACGGCCCAGTTCCTCGTGGTGCTGAGCACGTCGATCGTGAACGTCGCCCTCCCGGCGATCCGCACGGGGCTGGGCGTGTCCGAGGCCGGGCTGTCGTGGGTGGTCAACGCGTACGTGCTGGTCTTCGGCGCGCTGCTGCTCCTGGGCGGGCGCGCCGGCGACGTGCACGGCCTGCGCCGCGTCTTCCTCATCGGAACCGGCCTGTTCGCGCTCGCCTCGCTGGCCGCGGCCGTCGCCCCGGGCGACGCGGCGTTGATCACCGCCAGGGCGCTGCAGGGGCTCGGCGCGGCGTTGCTGGCCCCGACCGCGCTGGGACTGGTCCTCACCCTCTACCCCGGCGGCCGGGCGCTGGGAGTGTGGGGCGCGGTCTCCGGCGCCGGCGGCGCGGCGGGCGTGCTGCTGGGCGGCCTGCTCACGGACCTGTACGGCTGGCGCTCGGTGTTCGCCGTCCTCGTCCCCTTCGCGCTGGTCGTCCTGCTCGCCACCTGGCGCCTCGTCGAGCCGACCCCGCCCCGCGGCGGGCGGCTGGACGTGCCCGGCGCGGTCACCGTCATCGGCGGCCTGGTCGCGCTCACCTACGGCGTGACGAGTGCCTGGCCGGTGGCCCTCGCGGGGGTGGCGCTGCTGGCGGTGTTCGCGGTGCTGCAACGCCGCTCCCGCGACCCGCTGCTCCCGTCCCGGATGGCGCGGGTGGCGCTGCCCAACGCGTTGATGGCGATGCTGGGCGCGGTCTGGCTGGGCTTGTTCTACTTCCTGCCCCTCTACCAGCAGCGCACCCTGGGGTACACGCCGATGCAGGCCGGGCTCACCCAGCTTCCCCTCGCCCTGATGATCACCATCTCGTCGTGGGCGACGGCCAGACTGGCCGGCCGGGCCGTGTTGCCCGCCGGGCTGCTCGTGCTGGCCGCCGGCCTCGCCTGGCTGGCCCGCACGCCCGCCCACGGGACCTTCCTCGCCGACGTGCTCGGCCCGACGCTCCTGATCGGCGCGGGATTGGGCGTGGCCTTCGTGCGGATAACCGCGCTGTCGTCCGCCGGGGTGCCGGCCGAGGACAGCGGGCTGGCCGGGGGCCTGGTCAACGCCTCCCGGCAGGTCGGCGGCGCCGTCGGCCTGTCCGCCCTGACCCTTCTCCCCACGTACGGCGGAGCCTTCCTGGCCTGCGCCGTCATCACCCTTCTCATGATCGGAAAGGCGACACTGTCGTGAACGAACGGGCCAAACCGTACATCAGCGATCACTTCGCACCCGTCACCGACGAGATCACGGCACACGAGCTGACCGTGCGCGGCAGCCTGCCGCCGGAGCTGAACGGCCGCTACTTCCGCAACGGCCACAACCCGAAGCCCGGCGTCACGCCCGGCCACTGGTTCCGCGGCGAGGGCATGCTCCACGGCGTGCGCCTGGCGGACGGGCGCGCCGAGTGGTACCGCAACCGCTGGGTCAGGACCCCGTTCCTGGACGGCGTGCCGTTCACCGGGACCGAGCTGGACGTCAGCGCCGCCGCCACCAACATCATCTTCCACGGCGGCCGCTACCTCGCCCTCCAGGAGGCCAACCTGCCCTGGGAGGTCACCGGCGAGCTGGACACGGTCGGCGTGCACGACTTCGGCGGCAAGCTGACCAGCGCGATGACCGCCCACCCGAAGGAGGACCCGGTCACCGGCGAGCTGCACTTCTTCTCCTACAGCCCCTTCCCGCCCTACCTGACCTATCACGTCGCCGACGCCGCCGGCGAGATCGTCCGGTCGCAGGTGGTGGACGGCTCCGGGCCGTCGCTGATGCACGACTTCGCGATCACCCGCGAGCACGCCGTCTTCATCAACTCCCCGGTGGTCTTCGACCACGCCGAGCACTCCGGCATCCCGTACCGCTGGCACGACGACGTGCCCTTCCGCATCGGCGTCATGCCGCGGACCGGACCGGCGCCGGTCACCTGGTTCGAGATCGCCGACCAGGCGGCGATCCTGCACGTCACCAACTCCTACGTGGACCAGGGCGGCCGCGTGGTCCTGGAGGGCCCCCGCTTCGACCGGGCCGCGTGGGAGACCTCCTGGAAGTGGTGGGTCGGCGCGCCGGGTTACGGCTCCACCTTCGACGCCGGCTCCACGCTCCACCGCTGGATCCTCGACCCGGCCACCGGCAAGGCCACCGACGAGGCGCTGGACGACCTCGTCACCGAGTTCCCGTCCATCAACGACGGCCACACCGCCTCGGCCAACCGCTACAGCTACGCCATCGCCTTCCCCGGCGCCGGGCTGACCGGCTACCACACCGCCAAGTTCGACACCACGACCGGAGAGCGGCAGCTCTTCTCGCACGGCGCCGACCGGCTGCCCGGCGAGGCCGTCTTCGTCCCGGCCGCCGGCGGCACGCGCGAGGACGACGGCTACCTGCTCACCATCGTCAGCGACCTGCGGGCCGACGCCTCCCAACTGCTGGTCCTGGACGCCTCCGACCTCACCGCCGAGCCCGTCGCCACCGTCGAGCTGCCGCGCCGCGTCCCGGCCGGCATCCACGGACACTGGATCGAGGACCAGAAGTGATCACCGCCGTCGACCACACGGCCCCCGTCGTCGTCCGCCTCGACACCGAGATCGACGCGCCGCTCCAGAAGGTGTGGGACCTCCACACCGACGTGAACTCCTGGACCGCCTGGCAGCCCGACATCACCGCCGCATCGGCCGACGGGCCGCTCGTCGCTGGATCGGTCTTCCGCTGGAGCACCTCCGGCCTGGACATCGCCTCCACGGTCTACGCCGTCGAGCCGTCCTCGCGCATCCTGTGGGGTGGTCCGGCCCACGGCATCACGGGCGTCCACCAGTGGAGCTTCACGCGGCACGGCTCCCGCGTGCGGGTGCTCACCGAGGAGTCCTGGGCCGGCGAGCCGATCCTGGCCGACGTGGACGGCATGCGGCGAGCCCTGGAAGGGTCGCTGACCAGGTGGCTGGACCACCTGAAGAAGGCGGCCGAGAGCACCTGACCGGCGATCACGAAAAAGGCCCTTCCCGGATCTCCCCGGAAAGGGCCTTTCACATGGGTCGGGGTGGCGGGATTTGAACCCACGACCTCTTCGTCCCGAAGCAAATCGAACGAGCGTTCCAGCATCTGGGATGTCTGAGCGACGTGCTCTCTATGGTGCGTGAGCGTCCGTCAGCGTCCGTGATCGCGCGCTGCCGTCGTCACGCAGTTGGTCACTCACCCTGAAAGGCATCGCCAGCCACCGCAAGGACCACCGGACCTGCCGCACCGGCTCAAGCCAACGCTGTCGAGGCAAGACAACCAGCGCGCGGAGTGTCATGACAAAGGGGGTTCGACAACATTTGGAGCGAATTCTTCTATAATTTCCTTGTATTCGCCGGGTGGCAGATCGAAAGCGTCGCTGTGACGTGCCGGTACGAACTGTCCAGATGCGTCCGGTTTGCCGATATTGCGAACTATCTCCTCTTTTTCCCGATCGCTGTTACTCATAAGGCGAACGCCCGATACTGATAAGCCCGTCGCCTCTGCAAGTGCGGCCAGGGGATATGGGCGAGGGCGCACGAAATGCCTACTGTATGTAACGAGAAGTCGAATTTGCTCCTCTATTTCCCTTCTCAGAGACGACAACTCGCGCAGTTTATGTAGCAGTGGATCGAAAGGGACATTCGGGTCGCTTTGCTGTTGCAGGGATCGAATCTCTTCCTCTCGTCTCTCCAGCACAAGGGCTGTGAGCTGGTAAAAGGCGATGTCGTCGTCCAGTTCCACCCTGTTTGGGATGCGATGAAGCAGTCGGACGACATCGTTTGTGATCTCTTCCATGAGTCGCTCCATGTAAGTGCGTGCAGTGAGTGCATATCGTTGCACGAACTGCTGTGCTTGCATCTGTGCGGAACGATGGCGTAGAGGAGAAAATCCACCCCGGAGCGGAGGAAATCAAGCCAAAGATCTCGCTCCCATAAGACGCGATCTTGTGCCAGAGTTACGCGAGAGTGGCCATAGGGCCACCATCGGTGAAAAGCGAACGGCCTCCCGGTGTCAGGCGGGAGGCCGTTCATGCGGTTCCGTTGCGTAGAGACTGAAAGGGATCCCGCTTCAGTGAGACTACCTTCACGACCCTCCCATAAGGAAGACGACGATCCGCCGCAGCACCCTGAGCGCCTTTCTCTTCGGTGGGCGATCATCCTGCTTGCGTCGCTAACGGCCGGCATCGCCCTGGGGTTCGCCAGCGGTCCGCCTGCCGGCGTCGTCACGGCGGCCACGGTCGCCGGCCTACTCCATAAGATCCTCAAGTAGGCGAGGCTGGCGGTGGTGCTAGAAGCCAGAAGCCTCGCATCACCGCTGACCGCGACAACGAGACACAGCGATGGGCCCCGGAGGAGGCACATTCTCCGGGGCCCATCGCAGGGTCAGCCCCCGCTCAACCGCCGACGTAGTGGAAGCTCGGCTTCGGGTGCATCAGAAAGTCGTGGTGCGAGATGTTCCACGCGTAGGCCCCGGCCATGAGGAATTCCACGACATCCCCCGTTTGCAGGCTTGTAGGCACGTGGCGCGCCATGGTGTCCTTCGGCGTGCAGAGCTGGCCGACAATCGTGGTCGGCTCCCCTGGCTCATCAACGACCATGGGCTGGCTGTGCCCCTTGGTCGCGGGAGTCCTGATGTGGTGCGTTCCGCCTGCCACTACGGCGAACAGCTCACCGTGCACGCGCTTGACGTCGATGACCTGCGTGACGTAGCGCCCGCAGTAGACCGAGATGGATCGGCCTGGCTCGATGCGCAGCGTCTCGTCAGGGCGTCGAAGGGCGGCCAGGCCCGCGCCGTACGTCTGCCAATCAAACCGTGAGTCCGGGTCGGTGTAGGACACGGCCATGCCGCCGCCGACGTTGACCTCTGTGACACCAAGACCACGGGCGTAGTCGAGAATCGCGCTTGCCAGCTCAAGCATGGTCGGCGCGTCCAAGCCGCTGGCGAGGTGGGCGTGGATGCCCCGAAGCCGTACGGCGTCCTGCCCCTTGAGCATGTCGAGACACTCTGCAATGCCCTCGGGGTCCATGCCGAACGGAGTCGCACCGCCCCCCATCGCGAGGGATGCACCCTCAATCGGGATGTTGAGATTTACTCTCAGAAGCACATCCGCCGATCGGCCCGCTGCAAACAGGCGCCGGATCTCGCTCGGGCTCTCGATGTGAAGCCGGTAGACATCGGCGAAGAGTTCGGCGTCAGTCTTGCCTGGACCTCCGAGTGCGATGCGTGACGTGCGGAAGTGCTCTCGAACGTGGGCGAGCTCTCCCCCGGACGCCACCTCGAAGCCATCGACGTACGGCGCGATGACGTGCATGAGCTTCGGGTCGGGGTTGGCCTTGACGGCGTAGTAGACCTCAATGTCGCCCATCGCTGCCCGGACTGCGGCCATGTGGGCGTCAAGGTCGGCAAGGTCGTACACGTAGGCGGGCAGTAGGCCCGCATCGGCCAGCTCCAGGGCCCGGGCGCGGATTGGCAGGGCAGTAGCTGTCATCTCGCATCGTCTCCTTCGGGTCGGTTCTGGCCGTGCGTCAGCTCAGCGGGAAGGTGTGCTCAATCACCAGGTAGTGCGCGGGAGTCACCGTGGTGGTCACCTCGACAGCTTGTCCGCTCTCGGTCTTGCCGACATGGAAGATGTCGAGAACCGTGCGCTCTGGACTGATCTCCAGAGCGTCCGCCTCCTCCTCTGTGGGAGGTCGCACGATGATGCGCTCAGTCGCTTCGACCTGAGGGTAGCCGAGTTCGGCCAGAGCAGACTTGACGCCGCCCCGGATGTTGGGCCCATTGGCTTCCAACTCTGTGCCGTCAGCGATCGAGAGTGGGAACCACGAGGCATTCAGCCGTACCGGAATGCCGGACGCCAGCAGGCGCCGACGGCGCACAAGGGCGTTCTCCTCTCCGCGCGGGAGGCCAAGAGCGTCGGCTACATCGGCCGGCGGGATGGCGCGCTCTACGGTGATCTGATGCTCCGGTTCGAGCCCCAATTCCCGGACCTCCGCATCGAAGGCTCCGCGGGCCGCGCCGCTTTCGCGTGCGGCGCGGGAGTAGCGGGCCGCCGAGTGGAGCATCGGCGGAATGTAGGTGACCATCGTTCCCCTTCCTTGCCGAGGGCGGATCATGCCCTCCGCCGCGAGTACCTGCATTGCCCGGTTGACCAGGCTTCGTGACGCGCTGTACTTCTCCGCGAGCACCGGCTCAGGCGGGAGCACCGAAGCTGTCGGGTAGACGCCTTCGGTGATCTCCTGCCGGATCTGCGCTGCGATCTGGCGGAAGCCCAACTTGTTTGGGGTGCCCATTTCTCCCTCTTTGGTCGCTTAGTCATTCGACCGAAACGCCAAACGTTTGATGTTTGTTGACAGCGGGCTCTAGAAGGCTCATCATCAGAGCAATCGACAAACGTTTGATGTTTCTTCTCGCAGGATACCTGCCCCGTCCGACCAAGTCGATTCGCTGAGGTGTGGCCTGCCTCACCTCACCTGCATACCCGGAAGCACCTGGAAGGCGGTCCGACGGGATCGCGCGCCGACGCCGACGGAACTGCTCCGGCTGACGAGCCGGACGCGCTTGACGCTGCTCGATCAACTCAACAGCGACGACGAAGGGCCACCGCCTCCCGACAAAAGGCGGCCCGACCAGGCAAACGCCCCTGGTCAACACCCTTTCACGCAATCCATCAAGGGAGATCTTCACCATGGACACCGCCACCTCTGGCGTGCGTCAGACCGCGGGCGACATCGCCAAGACCCGCTACATGTGGGTGATCACCGTGCAGTGGCCCACGGGCGGCGGCTTCGGCAACGCCACCTTCTCCAACACGGTCGACATCCCGGCCGGCGCCTCCCGCATGGACATCTACATGCAGATCTTCGAGCTGGCCAAGCGCGAGACCCGCGCGACCAGCCTCAACGTCCTGTACTTCGCGCTGGAGCCCGACCGGCTGAGCGTCTAGCCGCCCAACCGCCCCGATGGTCGTAGGCAGGGTTCGACTCCCTGCCGGGGCACTCCCGGCCACCCCGAGCCGGGGCTACATCGCAAGGGAGTCGCTCTCATGCACCAGCCCGCCAAGAGCGTCGGCCGCTTCCTGCCGACGCTGTTCGTGATCGGTTTCGTCTTCTACCTGTTCATCGACCCGCCCGGCGCGGCGTCGGTGCTCAAGTCGGCGATCGGCGCGGTCACGACCGGCGCTCACCAGCTGGCCGAGTTCATCCGCGCCGCGAGCAAGTGAACGCGAACGACCCAAGTCCTTCATGCCGGGGCGGTGTGCATCCGCCAAGACCCGCACCGCCCCGGCCCACTCCCTTTCCAGAGAGGTGTTCTCATCATGACCCACAAGTCCACGAAGGCACAGGGTTGCCCTCCTGCTTGCCGTAACGGCCAGATCTGGAACCCGCCTGTCGGCCCGTACCCGTGCCCGTTCTGCCAGGGCGACGGCGCTGCGAGCAACGGCAAGGGCGGTAGTCGATGACCGGCCGTCCGGTGCTCTTCCACCCGGCGCTGGTGCTGCTGGCCGACCTCGCCGAGGGTGTGCCGCGTCAGCTGGCTGAGGAAGGGGCGTGCCGGTTCGATCCCGAGCTGCACACCGGCCCGGACGCTTTCGCTGACGAGCCCGCCGACGAGCGGGCCGCGCGTGAGCAGGTGGCCCGTGAGGTGTGCGCGCAGTGCCCCGTGTCGGTCTCGTGCCTGTTCTACGCCCTGGACGTACGTCCGGAGGCGGGGGTGTGGGCGGGGCTGACCGCCGACGAGCTGCGCTCGCTGTCCGCGCCGTCGCTCTCCAGCTCCGAGCAGGGGGTGGCGTGATGGACCCGCGCTACTTCACCGTCATCGCGCCGGCGCCGTGGAACAAGTCCGGCAAGGCCAGGATCACCGTCCGCACCGGCCACGCCTGCGACGTGTACGTGTGCGTCGGCAACAACCGCGCCGGCATGACCGCCGATGAGGCATGGGCGCTGTGGGTCGCGCTGGGCAACGCGCTGCCTGCCACCTTCGGCCCCGCCCCGCAGTGGGCCACCTCCCAGACCGACGCACACGACGACTCCGAGGCTGGTGACGAGTGATGACCGACTCCCCGCGAGAGATCGACCTCGGCACCCGCGACCGCGACCGACAGGGCCGCTTCACCAAGGTCTTCACCCTCTCCTACGAAACCCGCGCCAAGGACACCGGCCAGGTCATCAAGATGATCCGCCACCTGCCCGCCGACGGCGTCGAGACCATCGGCAAGGTCCTCATGAAGGTGTCCGAGGACGTCGCCTGGAACATCGCCGTCCTCGACCGCAACGGCCGTGACGTGACGTTCGGCTTCGCCTGCTTCGGTGGGGAGGGGCGCTAGCCGTGACCCGCTACCAGTGCCCGTTCTGCCCGTCCCTGCACCGCACCGAGAACCTGCCCCGCTGCGCCGTCCACGGCGCGGGCTACTCCCCGCGATGCGAGTCCTGCCGCACGGTCGCGCAACAGATCCCGTGCGCAGGTCCTCGATAGCCGCTCACGATCACCAGCCTGTAGGAGACCGAGATGAACTTCCGTAAGAACCCGCCCCTGCCCTGCCCGACCTGCTCCGGGGACGGTCGCGTGATCGTGTCCGACTGGGCTCTGGGCAAGGGCAAGCGCCTGGTCGGCCGCAAGTGCCACGTCTGCAACGGCAAGGGCACGCTGCCCACCCGCTGAGCGCAAAGCCTGCGAGCGCGGGAGTGACGTTGCGGGTGCTCGCCTGGCCGCTCTGCGGTCGGGCGGGTGCCCGGAGCAGTCAACTCCAATTCCCTCCTCAACCAACCAGAAGAGAGGAAAAGCATGCAGGAGAGAAGTTTCCGCTCCGCTGGCGGCGGGACCGTCGTCTGGACGTACACGGAGAAGCGCCACCTGCTTGAGGTCGGCATCTACACCTGCTCAGGCTGCCGCCACACCAGCAGACCGGTGCCCTGGGAGGACGCCAACAAGCACGCCAACGCGTGCCGCCAGATCCCCTGATCCCCAGCGGCTTACGCCCAAGAACAGTCAGCTCCACAACGAGAGGAGATAGGTCATGGCCGGAATGAACACGATCAACTACCGCAACGCCGGGGGCGGCACCGTCGAATGGACCCGGGACCGCGACCTCCCGAACGAGCCGGGCTACTGGCACTGCTTCGGCTGCCGAGAGAGCGGTCGGGGGGACAAGAGCGAGGCCAACAGCCACGCCAGGACGTGTCATGCCCGCTGGTGACCGCTGACGTTGCGGATCCCCGCCCGACCAGCGCGGGCGGGGCGTCCGGAGCAGCCAGCTCCGCCACCACCGAAGGAGATCACCATGTGCCACCAAAACAACTGCGAGGGCCACGTCGTCAAGTGCAGCTCGTGCAAGGGCACCGGCCGTGACCACCTGACCCCCCTCATCAAGAAGTGCGACGTGTGCAAGGGCGTCGGCAGCGTCCTCCTCAAGTAGCTGTGTTGCGGGTGCTCGCCCGACCTGGCGTCGGGCGGGCGTCCGGAGCAGCCAGCTCCACCCCCTCACGAGAGGTGCGAACGATGCCCAAGACCCGCTTCGCCGTCTACAAGACGAACTCCGCGCCCAAGTACGCGATGGCCTACATCTGCACCTGCAAAGAGCCCGCCATCGGCTACAGCGACGACCAGTACGGCCTGTTCATCGGCGTCTGCCCCAACAATCACCGCTCCACCGTGATGGCCAGTTGACGCCCACACCGTCTCCCCGCCACGACCGGAAGTTGCGAGTGCTCGCCCGGCCGTATTGCCGGGCGGGTGCCCGGAGCGTCCGCTCCAGCTACCACCACCACCCATCCGCGCACAGAAAGGCCATCCCACCATGAGCCGCATCGCCAAGGTCACAACGCTGCTGATCGTGACGTTTGACGACGGAAGCAAGCGCATGACCTCGCAGCACCGCGCCACGTGGACCAACCTCCCCCACGTGGACCAGGCCGAACTGCACGATCGCAGTCTGAGCATGCTCCTGGAGGACCCCAAGGTCCGCCGCCTGGGATTCACCCGCCAGCACGCCACCACGGACAGCTTCAGTGTGTCTATCCCCCGCTGACCCTCACACCACCCGTGCGCCCTCGACAGCACGCCGCCAAGCATCCCCGCTGAGGCCGCACACCACCCAACCAAGGAGCCACCAGCCATCATGTCGAATCCCCACTGCCCCCGACTCGCGATCACCAGAGCTGGGATCTGCCCTGACTGCAACGGCGCCGGCGAGCTCACCGGCACGCCGGCCGGTAACGGGCTCGCGTTGTCGGCCACCTGCCCCACCTGCAACGGCACGGGCCGGAAGTAGCGCTGATGAGTCGCATTCGCGCCGCGTTCTGGGACCCGTCCGGCGCCCGGTACAGCATCCCCACCTACCCGTGGCAGATGGCGCCGCCGCACCTGCTCACGTTGCGCCAGCTGGCAGCGCGCGGGCTGCGGCCTGCCGGGCAGGGCGTGCAAGCGCAGATCCTGTGGCGCTCGCGCCGCTACCGCGCCCCCGGCGGTGTTCGCGCCGCCTACCTGTACGACGTGCGGTTCGCGCTCCCGAAGCGCACGCCGAGTCCCGCTCAGCTCGCCGCGCTGGACAAGGCGAACACCGCCCGCCGCACCTGCCCGACCTGCCTGCGTGACGCCGGTTACGTGCTGCCGCGCCACCTGGGCACCTGCCTGGACTGCGCTGAGGAGCGTGCCGCATGAAGCCCGAAGACACCCGCGTGTGGCGCAAAGGCCTGCGCACCGCCACCAAGGCGAACCAGGCCGGACGCCCCCGCACACGCCCGACCAAGACCCGAGCGGACCGCGCGAAGGACCGGCGCAGGCCCTTCCGCGTCACCGCCTGTCTGGAGGACTGACCGATGACCTTCACGACCCCGGCGTCCGATCCCGCACCGGAGCCGACCCCTGATGAGATCTCGCGCGGCATGGCGGCGCTGGAACGCCACCTCAGCGAGCAAGCCCCCACGCCCTCGCCGCCGGCACGTCCGGTGGAGGGGGAGACCAAGCGCGTGCAGCAGCTGCGCGCGGAGGTGGCCGAAGCGCACCTGCTGGCCGACCTGCAAGACGACGACGCGCCGCTGCTGCTGGACACCGACAAGGTCCGCAAGCGGCGCAAGGCCGCTCAGCAGGCCGCCCGCTTGCACGAGCTGGCCCAAGACCCGGCTATGCGCGCCTGGCAGGCCGCCCGGATGCGGCGCGCCCTGGTCAGCTTCGCCCTGGTGGCGCTCGCTCTGGCGCTGGCCTGGTCCACTGCCGGCGTGCAGCACTTCGCCGCCGAGGGCGCCGACCCCTGGTCGCCCGGCTGGGTCTTCGCCTGGCTGGTCGAACCGTTCATGTCCCTGGCCCTGCTGGTCGTCGTCGGCGCTCGCGCCTACCTCGGCACCCGCGGGCACCCCCTCGACAACCCGAAGCTGATCCGGATCGAGTGGCTGTTCCTCGGGCTGACGCTCGGCATGAACGCCTGGCCCTACCTGCCCTGGACCGCCGACACGTTCTCGTTCTCGCGGCTGGTGCTTCACGTGCTCGGGCCGATCGTCGCGGTGGCCATCGTCACCGCCCTGCCGATCATCCTGGCCGCCTTCACCCACCTGGATCACGGCCACACCGGTACGGGGGGTACTGGCCCGAAGTACAGGGCAAACACGCGCCCCGAGTACACCCAGCACGGCCCCGACATCGACGTGCTGGCAGCCCGCGTGCGACGGCTGATCACGGCCGGAGACCTGCCCGCCGACCCTGGCATCCACAAGATCCGGACCGCGCTCGGCTGCGGCACCGACACTGCCCGCGCCGTCCAGAAGGCCCTGACCCGCCCCGCGATCACCGACTGAAAGGAGGTAACACCTGATGTTCATCCTCGCCGTCAGTGCGACCCTGCTCGCGCTGGCTGTCCCGCTGTCCTTCCTCGTGCGGATGCTGGCCTTCGGACACCAGGACCGAGCCGAGATCCGCGCCCGGATGTCCGCCTACCGCCGCACCCGCCGCAAGGAGATGTCCAGCGAGCCCGACCTGCTGCCCTCTGACGACTTCGACGCCAGCAACGCCGCCGACCTGGCCGCGCTCGCCAAGCTGACCGGCCAGCCCACCGGCGTCGGCGACCACACCCCGGCCGACCTGCTGGTCACGCTGCGAGCCGTGCACGCCGAGATGCTGCGCCGCAAGAACAGCCACCAGCTGCTCTGCCTGGAGCTGTCCGACCTCGACCAGGCCGAGCGACTGTTCGCCGACCCCGGCCCCGAGGGCACCGAGGCCCGGCTGCTGGGTCGCCGCCTCACCACCGAGGGCTACATGGTCGGTGTCTGCGTGGTCGCCGACTACGGCCCCAACGAGCTACCCGACGACACCGACGAGACCGACGACACGCAGGGCGCGGCCCCAACTCCGCCAAGAACCGTGACCGCGCCCTGCCACCCCGCCCGCTCCAACGGACACGAGGTGCCCACATCATGACGCACGAGCCGTTCAACCCCGACGACCACCCCAACCAGTCCAACCTCAACGGCGCGACGGTGGTGGACCTGGACACCGCCCGTGACAGCCGGACCACGACCACTCAGCCCCTCACCCCGCCCACGCAGGCACCCGAGGACGACCCGGCCCCGGTCGCCCGGCGCACCAACGCCCGCGACACCTCCTATGAGATCGAGCTGGATGAGGCGCCGCCCGCCGACACCATGCCGATCCCGGTGGACCTGCCCGACTCCGCCACGCCGGCATCTGCGCCGGTCGAAGGACGACGGCCGATCATCCCCGACAGCCTGCACCGCGCCAACCTCGCCGCCACTCTCCGCGCGGCGGCGGCCAGGTGGGCGTACGTCGCGGGCTTCCACGCGGTGCGCTCGCCGTGGTACGCCGTTCAGGTCGCCTTCTGGGCCACGATTGGCGTGTTCCGGCTGGTCGGGCGGCAACTGCGCTGGTGGTGGGTCAACGAACAGTACGTGCTGCTCCAGCAGGCCGCCTCCGACAACGACCCGGCGATGTGGCTCAAGCTGCACAAGGAGGGCAAGGCCACCCGCCGCTGGCGCGGGGTCGCCCTGTTCTTCCAGTTCATCGCCCTGACCGTCGCCGCGTTCGTGGTCGCCGCTCTGCCCTGGCAGGGACAGGCCGCCGTCGCCGCCGTGCTGGTGCCGGTTCTGGCCCGCTACGGACGCCCGGCAGGGCGGGCCATCGTGTCCAGCGCCGTGGTCACCCGCCGCTACCGCAAGCTCAACAGCGACATCGTGCTGCGGGCGTACTACGCCGCCGGGCTCGGGCACCCGGACAAGCCCAACCAGCAGATCGAGTTCGGCACCGCCATGGCCCGCGAGGGCAACGGCTCCAAGGTGCTGGTCAACCTCCCGTACGGCAAGACCTTCGCCGACGCGGTCAACGCCCGCGAGAAGATCGCATCCGGCCTGGACGTGGCGCTCGCGCAGGTCACCATCTCCCGCGACCCCGAGTCGCACCGCTCGCACTGGCTGTGGGTCGCCGACGCCGACCCGCTCGCCACACCGGCGGGCCGCACACCGCTGCTGGCCTGCAAGCCCACCGACATCTGGCAGCCCGCCCCGCTGGGACTGGACGAGCGCGGACGCGCGGTCACGCAGCTCATGCTGTGGACGTCCATCCTGGTCGGCGCTCAGCCGCGGCAGGGCAAGAGCTTCACCGCCCGCCTGCTGGCCCTGTACGCCGCCCTCGACCCGTACGTCCGCCTCGACGTGTTCGACGGCAAGGGCTCGCCGGACTGGCGCAAGTTCGCCCTGGTGGCGCACTCGTGCTCGTTCGGGTTCACCCCGTCGCGCGACGGCGACCCGCTGGAGATCTTCGTGCAGACCCTCAGGGACCTCAAGGCCGACGTCCAGACTCGCTACCAGAAGCTCTCTGAGCTGCCGGTGGACATCTGCCCCGAGGGCAAGCTGACCCGCGAGATCGCCCGCGACCCGAAGTACGGAATGCCGGTCCGGCTCGTGGTGATCGATGAGGTCCAGGAGTACTTCGACACCGGCGACAAGGAGCTGAACAAGGAGATCGCCACGCTGCTGGTCTACCTGGTCAAGGTGGCCCCGGCGGCCGGCGTCATCGTGGTGGACGCCACGCAGAAGCCCGGCGGCGTCGGCA
This sequence comes from Nonomuraea roseoviolacea subsp. carminata, assembly GCF_024172185.1. Lineage (GTDB taxonomy): Bacteria > Actinomycetota > Actinomycetes > Streptosporangiales > Streptosporangiaceae > Nonomuraea > Nonomuraea roseoviolacea. The sequence goes on along the minus strand of NZ_JAMZEC010000001.1, from coordinate 3,272,014 downwards.
CCGGCGACGCCGCGACCGCCTTCACCAGCTTCCGCGACAACCACCAGGTGCGCATCGCCCTGCGCACCGGCTCGTGGCAGGTCTCCGACCTGGTGCTCGGGTCCGGCGCCTACTCCGAAGGGTTCGACTCCTCCGCCCTGCTGCCGTCCTACAAGGGCGTGGGCATCCTGCGCGGCGCTGGGGACGACACTCCGACCGTGCGCTTCCACCTGGCCGACGCCGAAGACGCCGAGAAGATCCTCCAGTGCGCGCGCAAGCTGCGCGAGCGCGCCGGAACGCTGTCCGGCATGGCCGCCGGGCAGGCCGCCATCCGTGAGATGCGGGACGTGCTGGCCGACACCCTGACCGTCTTCCAGCCCGGCGAGAGCGGCCTGCCGTGGGCCGTCATCGCCACCCGCCTGGCCGAGCGGATCGCCGAGCACTACGCCGACCTCACCGCCGAGGCCGTCTCAGCTCAGCTGCGCGCGCTCGGGGTGCCGAGCGTGGACATCAAGCGGGACGGCAAGGCGCTCAAGGGCGCCAAGAAGGCCGCCATCACCGCCGCCATCTCCCGCCGGGAGACCACCACCAGATAGCCGACACTCGCGCCCGGCGAATCCCCTCAGGGCGGTTCGCCGGGTCGCGAAACACCCGCGACCGGTCGCGGCGGCGCGACCCGCCCCGCGACCATCCAAACGACCTCTGACCAGCCCGAATATCCGCAGGTCGCGGGTAGCGGGCTCGGCCTTCCACGCCTAAAACCAGCTTTGGGAGCCCTGCCATGACCCACCCGGCCGCGACCGCGACCACCCACCCCGCGACCCTGATCGCGACCCTTCCGCCCCTGTCCGTCGTCCTCGCCGCGCTCGCCCTCGGGGCGCTGCTGTGGGGGCTCGGCTACGCCACCGCGTGCGCTGTCACCCCGTTCGGACGCTGCCGCCACTGCAACGGCCACGGCAAGTCCATCAAGCCCAACGGGCGCGTCAAGCGGTGGTGCCGCCGCTGCGACGGCACCGGCCTACGCCTGCGCATCGGCCGGCGCCTGTTCAACTACCTGCGCCGCCTGCACCGGGACGCGAGATGACCACCCTGCCGCAGTACCCGTTCGGCAGGGAACCGCTGCTGGCCTATCAGGGCAACCTCTACCGACTGATCCAGGGCCGCATCTTGCTCCACTGGGACAAGCCCCCACGCCCGGTGCTGCGTCACCGCGTCGGCTGCGTGCTGTGCTGCGACGTCCGCGTCCAGGGGCGCCCCGGCAGCCCACCGCGCCACCCCAAGAACTGCACCAACTGCCTGGCCTACACCGGGCCGCGCCCGGACCCGTGCTGGACCTGCGGCAAAACCGCCCACTTCCACGACGACGACGGGCGGCCCACACACAAAGTCTGTCTGGAGACAGCCATCACCCTCGCCATCCTCACCGACGCCGAACGCGCACGAGGTGCCGCATGAACCTGACCCGCTACGCGCTGGCCGCCGCCGCACGCGGCTGGCACGTCTTCCCCGTCGCCATCGGCGACAAGCCGCCCGCCCGCGGCTTCACCGACTGGGAAGCCAACGCCACCACCGACCCCGGCCTGATCCGCCGCTGGTGGACACGAGCCCCGTACAACATCGGCATCGCCTGCGGCCCCTCCGGCCTGGTCGTGGTGGACCTCGACACCCCGAAACCCGGAATGGAGGGGCTTCGCCCCCCGCCCCCTTGGGACCTGCCGGGGGTGACCGAAGGCGCGGACGTGCTCGCCGTCCTGTGCGAGCGCGCCGGCGAGCCGTTGCCGTTCGAGACGTTCACCGTGCGGACCCGGCGCGGGGGCACTCACCTGTACTTCACCGCCCCGGACGGTGTCCGGCTCGGCAACACCGAGGGCGACAAGGGCAACGGGCTGGGCTGGCTGATCGACACCCGCGCCCACGGCGGCTACGTGCTCGGACCGGGCAGCCACGTGGACCTCCCGGACGGCACTGGCAGCTACGAGGTGCTGCACAATGCGCCCCCGGCCCCGCTGCCCCCCTCCCTGTTACAGCAGCTTGTCCCCGCGCCCCGTCCGACGCCGCAGCCCACCGTCCTGACGCTGCCCGACGACCGGCGCGGCGCCTACCTGCGCTCCGCCGTCACCCGCGAACTCGAACGCGTCGCCTCCGCCCCGGTCGGTTCGCGCAACGGCGCGCTCTACCTGGCGGCCATCGCCCTCGGGCAACTGGTCGCCGGGGGCGTGCTGGACGAGTGGGAGGTGACAACCCTGCTGGAACAGGGAGGGGGAGACGCCGGACTTACCCCCGCCGAAACCCGCCAGACCATCGCATCCGGCCTGCGCGCGGGCGCCAAACGGCCCCGCACCCTCGCCGCATGACCGCACCACGGCACTTCGGGAGCACTGATCTCGTGAACCAACCCATCACCCACGGCGCGACCCTGCTGGACGCCCTGCTGGCCGCGCTCACCCGCTACGTCATCCTGCCGACCCCACAGGCCGCGCACGCCGTCGCGCTGTGGATCGCCGCCACCCACGCCCAACCCGCCTGGCCGCACGCTCCCCGGCTCGTGATCCGCGCCCCGGAGAAGCGCTGCGGCAAGTCCCGGCTGCTCGACATCGTGGAAGCCACCTGCCACGAGCCGTTCATCACCGTCAACTCCTCCAGCGCCGCCGTCTACCGCTCCATCACCGACGACCCGCCCACGCTGCTGGTCGATGAGGCCGACACGATCTTCGGCCCGAAGGCCGACGGTAACGAGGACCTTCGCGGGCTGCTCAACGCAGGTCACCAGCGCAACCGACCCGCCAAGCGCTACGACGCCAACACCGGACGCGTCGAATCCATCCCGACCTTCGCCATGGCCGCACTCGCAGGGATCGGAGCCATGCCCGACACCATCGAAGACCGCGCCGTCGTCGTCCGCATGCGCCGCCGCGCCCCCGGCGAAACCGTCGCGCCCTACCGCCACCGCCGCGACCGGCCCCCGCTGCGCCAGCTGGCAGCCGACCTGCGCACCTGGCTGCGCGCCGACCTGGCCACACTGGAACAAGCCGAACCCGCCATGCCCGTGGAAGACCGCGCCGCCGACACCTGGGAACCCCTCATCGCCGTGGCCGACCACGCCGCCGGCCACTGGCCCGACCGAGGACGCGCCGCCGTGCTCGCCCTCACCGCGGACGCCGACGACAACGGCCAGACCTCCACCAGGGTCCGGCTCCTGACCGACTGCCGCACCGCCTTCGGCAACGATCCCGCCCTGCCCACCGCCACCCTGCTGGACAGGCTCAAGGCCGACCCCGAAGCGCCCTGGGCCGACTACGGCCCGGCCGGCCTGACCGCGATGAAGCTCGGCACCGTCCTGCGCGAGTACGACATCCGCTCGGCCAACATCCGCTTCACGGACGGCAGTCAGGCCAAGGGCTACCAGCGCGCTGACTTCCTCGACGCGTGGGCGCGCTACTGCCCCGCCTCCAAGGCGCCGGACACCGATCAGACCAGCGAAATCCCGCTGTTCGAGGGGGGTAGCCGTCCCAGCCGTCCCAGCCTCGTCATCGCAGGTCAGAGCGGGACGGCTTCCAACCGTGGGACGGCTTAGCCGTCCCAGCCAAACAAGCCGTCCCAGCCTGACCAGCACAAATGAGCCTGGGACGGCTGGGACGGCTACCCCTCCCCGAACCGTCCGCCTCGCCAGATCACGCCACAGAAAGCGGCCCTGCCGGAAGCGCCGGCAAGCAGAAACCGGCAGGGTCACACCTCTCAGAGAGGCATCCCCATCATGACCACCGCCACGATGCGCACCCGATCCGACTCCGCCGACGACCTGGAGCTCTACCGCATCCCCGACGCCATGCGCCTGCTGCGTATGAGCCGAACCGTCATCTACGAACAGCTCCGCACCGGACGCCTGCGCTCGGTCAAGCAAGGCCGCGCCCGGCTGATCACCGCGAACGGTATTCGCGACTACATCGCCCTGCTGGAGAAGGAAGCACAGGAGGCAGCCTGATGACCAAGCGACGCAGCAGAGGAGACGGCGGGCTCCACTGGGACGCCAAGCGCCAGCGCTGGATCGCGACCGCGAGTCTCGGCTACGCCCCGGATGGCAAGCGGATCGTCAAGCGAGGAAGCGGCAAGACCAAGACCGAGGCCAAGAACAAGCTCAAGGAAGTCCTCCGGGACTACGAGGACGGCCTGGCCATCGCCCCGAGCGACTACACCGTCGAACGAGCGGTCAAGGACTGGCTGACGTACGGGCTCAATGGGCGTGACCCTGCCACGGTCACCGCCTGCACGATCCTGTGTAAGACCCACATCATCCCCGCCCTGGGCGCGCGGAAGCTCCGCGACCTGACCGCTGAGGACGTCGACAAGTGGCTCGCCACCAAGGGAAAGACCCTTAGCACCCGCACCTTGCAGGGACTCCATGGCTGCCTGAACCGCGTGATCAAGCGGGCGATGGCGCGGGACAAGGTGAAGCGAAACGTGGTGGCGCTGTGCTCAGTTCCCAAGGGCAAGCAGGGCCGGCCATCCAAGGCCCTGACGTTCGCGCAGGCGGAAGCCGTGCTGAAGGCGGCCGAAGGTTCCCGCATGTACGCCTACATCGTGCTCTCGCTGCTTACCGGGGCTCGTACAGAGGAGCTGCGGGCGCTCACATGGGACCATGTGGACCTCGATGGCGCCCCGGACGCCATCCCAGCCGTCCCTCCACACGTGGCCGTCTGGCGCTCTGTGAGAGCCGGGGGAGACACCAAGACCCGGAAGTCCCGCCGTACCCTCGCTTTGCCCAAGCGGTGTGTGGATCTCCTCCGGCAGCATCGGGAGGCGCAGCAACGCGAGCAAGGCGACGCATGGTCGGAGAGCGGACTGGTGTTCGTGTCCGCCACGGGCACGCCCTTGGACGCTGCCAACGTCCGGCGGGACTTCCGCAACGCCATCAAGGATGCGGAAGGCGTGGACCCGAGGAAGTGGACGCCTCGCGAACTCCGCCACAGCTTCGTCTCGTTGCTCTCGGACAACGGCATCCCGTTGGAGGAGATCTCCAGGCTTGTGGGCCACAGCAGTACGGCAGTCACTGAGGCCGTCTATCGGAAGCAGATCCGCCCGGTTCTCCAGGGCGGGGCAGTCGCCATGGACCGCATCTTCGAGGACTGATCGAGAACCGTAGTCACGCAGTTAGTCACGCGACAAACAGAGAAGGCCACTTCCAATCTCTGGAAGTGGCCTTTCACCTGCGGCAACTGTGTCGGGGTGGCGGGATTTGAACCCACGACCTCTTCGTCCCGAACGAAGCGCGCTGCCAAGCTGCGCTACACCCCGGTGCACGCCGTCTTGCTCGTGCTTGGGAAAGTCTAGCGGACTTCGCGGGTGCTTGTGACGCCGTAGCCCGACCTCCGTATGGCTCAGCGGCGGGGGACGAGGGTCAGGAGCGTCGCCTCCGGGAAGCAGGCGAAGCGCACCGGGGCGTACGGCGAGGTGCCCAGGCCGGCCGAGACGTGCAGCCAGGCCGAGTCGTGCCGGCTCAGGCCCTTGACCCGGGCCCGGTCGATGCCGCAGTTGGTGACCAGCGCGCCGTAGAAGGGGACGCAGAGCTGCCCGCCGTGCGTGTGGCCCGCCAGCAGGAGCTGGTAGCCGTCGGCCGCGAACCTGGTCATGTTGCGCGGCTCCGGCGAGTGCATGACGCCGAGTCGCAGGTCGGCGTCGGCCGGCGCCGGGCCCGCGACCAGGTCGTAGCGGTCGCGGTCGATGTGGGAGTCGTGGATGCCCGCCACCGCCACGTCGAGGTCGCCGACCTTGATCCGGGCCGTGGTGTTGTTCATGTCGAGCCAGCCCTCGGCGGCCATGCCGGCGCCCAGCTCCTCCCACGGCAGCGACGGCACGTGCTGGCGGCGGTCGTTCTTGGACGTGCGCCACAGGTAGCGGGCCGGGTTCTTGGGCTTGGGCGCGTACAGGTCGTTGGAGCCGTACACGAACAGGCCCGGGCGCGACAGCAGCGGCTCCAGGGCGTACAGCAGCGACGGGACGGCGTCGGGGTGGGCGATCGAGTCGCCGGTGTTGACGACCAGGTCGGGCTCCAGCGCCCCCAGCGAGCGCACCCACTTGATGAGCATGTCGCGGCGCGGCGTCAGGTGGAGGTCGGACAGGTGGAGGACCCGCACCGGCCGCCGGCCGGGCTCCAGGACCGGCACGTCGAAGCGGCGCAGCCGGAACCAGTTGCGCTCGACGACGGAGGCGTAACCCAGCCCGGCCAGGCCGAGACCGAGCATGGACAGGGGTACTGAGACGGCTTTCCTCACGTACTCATGATGCCCGACAACGGGCACGTGCCGTCCGGCCAGACGGCAAGATGGACGTCATGAGCGCATTGAAGGACAAGCTGAAGGCCGATCTCACGGCTTCGTTGAAGGGCCGGGACGAGGTACGTCTCCGGACGATTCGGATGGCACTGGCCGCGGTGAACGTCGAGGAGGTCGCCGGCAAGGAGGCTCGGCAGCTCTCCGACGACGAGGTCGTCAAGGTGCTGACCAAGGAGGCCAAGAAGCGGCGCGAGGCGGCCGAGGCGTTCCGCGGCGCCGGCCGGGCCGAGCAGGCCGACGCCGAGCTGGCCGAGATGGCGGTGCTGGAGGAGTACCTGCCCGCGCAGCTCAGCGACGAGGAGCTGCGGGCGCTCGTCGACGAGGCCGTCGCGGAGACTGGCGCGGCCGGGCCCCAGGCGATGGGCCAGGTCATGAAGGCGGTCAACCCGAAGGTCGCCGGGCGCGCCGAGGGCGGCCGGGTCGCCGCCGCGGTCCGCGCGCGCCTGGCCCAGTAGGCCGCTCCACGAGCGGGCCGGTCTTCGGACAGGCCCGCGGGCCGGTCCTCGGAAAAGGCCGCAGGCGGGTCCAGGAGGGCCCGTGGCGGGCATGCGAGAGGCCTCCGCCCCAGGGGACGGAGGCCTCCGGCCGGATCAGCCTGGGGGCGGGCTCAGCGGCCGCGCCTCATCTGGTCCTCGGTGATGGTCTGCGGCGTCTGCCGGGGGTCGGTCGTGCCGTTGTCGCCGCCGCGGCCACGCCGGCGGCCGTTGCCCGGATCGCCCTGGTCGCCCTGGTCGCGGTTGTCGAACTGGTCACGGAACTGGTCGAGGAGGTCCGTCGGGCCCTCGTCCTCCTGCTTCTTCTTCGGCTTGGGCGCGCAGTTGTCGCCGCAGCCGCCGAAACGCTCGTGGTTGACCGGGTTGAACTCGGGGGCCTCGACGCCCTTGAGCGCCCCCAGCATCGCCTGCTTCCAGATGCGGCCGGAGATCGTGGCGCCGTACACGTACTGGTAGGGGCGCCCGCCGATCGTGACGCCGATCAGCTTGTGCTTGAACGCGCCGCGCAGGTCGCCGAGGCTGACCGCGCTGGCCAGGTTCGGCGTGTAGCCGGCGAACCAGGCGGCGGTGTAGTCGTCGGTGGTGCCGGTCTTGCCGGCGGCGTCGCGGCCGATGCCGCCGACCTCCTGCATGGTGCCCTTGGTGAAGACCCCCGACAGGATGCCGCTGACGGCGTCGGCGACCTCGGGGTCCATGACCTTCGAGCACTTGGGCTTGAACTGCTTGGCCTTGCCGTACCGGTCCTTGATCTCGGTGATGGCGAGCGGCTTGCAGTACTGGCCGCGGGAGGCGAACACGGCGTAGCTGTTGGCCACGGTGACGGGGTCGACCTCGTTGATGCCGAGCGTGAACGTCTCGTACTCGCCGAGCTTGCCGCCGTCGGCGCGCTTGAGGCCGAGCCGCTTGGCCAGGTCGACCACCTTGCACAGGCCGACCCGCTCCTCCAGCTTCATGAAGAACGTGTTGACCGAGCCCCACGTGCCGGTCTGCAGGGTCTTGAAGCCGCCGCCGCCCTCGCTGGAGTTGCGCACCTCGTGGTTCGGGTCGCCGACCCGGTTGCCCTTGCAGTCGCGGAACGCGCCGTAGCTGGGGGCGGAGTAGCCGGCCGGGGACGGGAAGCCGTCGCCGTACTTGTAGCCCTCCTCCAGCGCCGCGGCCAGCGTGTACGCCTTGGCGGTCGAGCCCTGCTGGAACCCGACGCCGCCGCCGTGCTTGGCGTCGGCGACGATGTTGTAGCTGACCTCGTTCTTCTTCTTGTTGCCGCCGAACTTGCGCGAGGCGGCCATGGCCTTGATCTCACCCGTGCCCGGCACGATCATCGCCTGCGCGGCCGCGGGCTTGTCCTTGGTGCTGACGTACTCCTTGATCGCCTTCTCGGACGCCGCCTGCATCTTCGGGCTGATCGTGGTCTTGATCTCCAGGCCGCCGCGCTGGAGCAGCTTCAGGCGCTCCTGCGGGGTCTTGCCGAATGCGTCGTTGTTGAGGATCTCGTTCTGGACGTACATGCAGAAGTACGGGTACTTGCTCGCCTCGCAGCCGCCCGGCGCGGCGATGCCCTTGTAGCCGAGCTTCTTCTTCTTGGCGTCGGCCGCCTCCTGCGGAGTGATCTTGCCGAGCTGGGCCATCCGGTCGAGGACGGTGTTGCGCCGGTCGAGCAGCAGCTTCTGGGCCTTCTTGCCGACGCTCGGGTCGGTGCGGGCCGGGTTCTGCACGGCGCCGGCCAGGGTGGCGGCCTGGACGAGGTTGAGCTCGGAGGCGGGCTTGTCGAAGAACCTGCGGGAGGCGGCCTGGATGCCGTGGGCGCCCGCGCCGAAGTAGGCGATGTTGAGGTACTTCTCCAGGATCTGGTTCTTGGAGTACTTCTTCTCCATCGCCATCGCGTAACGCAGCTCGTTGAGCTTGCGCGACACGGTCGGGGCGATGGCCGCCTGCTGCTCCTCGGGCGTCTCGGCGGCGTTGACCAGCACCTGCTTGACGTACTGCTGGGTGATCGACGATCCGCCCTGGGTGACGCCGCCGGTCGTCATGTTCTTGACCAGCGCGCGCGCCGTGCCCTCGACGTCGATCGGGCCGTGCTGGTAGAAGCGGAAGTCCTCGATCGAGATCAGCGCCGTCTGCATGATCGGCGCGACCTTGTCCAGGGTCACCGACTGGCGGTTCTCGTAGTAGAACTGCGCGATCTGCTTGCCGTCGGCGTCGCGCAGGATCGTGCGCTCGGGAAGCGGAGGCTCTTCGAGGTTCTCCGGCTTGAGGTTGATCTCCTTCATCGCCGTGTTCGCGGTGATTCCCGCCCCGCCGACGGCGGGCAGCGCGATCGCGGCCGTCAGCACGCCCGCCGCCGCGCCGGCGGCGATCAGGCGCACGATGTTCACGAACGGTGAGGAACGATCTTTACCCTGAGCTTGCACAGCACCCAGGGTACGTCGAAAGGGTGACCTTATCGGTAACTCGATCACATTTCGCCTTGACTGACGGGGGTGACTAGTCATTCCCGGTCAACGGAGCGGCGAGAAATTGGTCCTCTGGGGTCTGTCGGCCCGAACGTCTAGTTGCGTACGTTCTCCTCTGCGGCAACTGAATACGGAGGCTCGGCGCCCGCGCCCGTCGGCCCCAAATGACGACTGACCACCTAAGGGGAGTGGGGTCGAAAAATGTGGATCACGGATTGGACCTCCCGTGCCGCCTGTCGTGGTGCGGACCCGGACGCGCTGTTCGTCCAGGGAGCCGCACAGAACAGGGCTAAGCTGATCTGCCGAGGATGCCCGGTCCGTACCGAATGCCTCGCCGATGCGCTGGACAACCGCATCGAGTTCGGGGTGTGGGGCGGTATGACGGAACGGGAACGCCGGGCCCTGCTGCGGCGGCGGCCTGACGTGGACTCGTGGCGCGAGCTGCTCGAGTCCGCCAAGGAAGAGTACGAGCGCACCAATGAGCTGATCGCGGGCTGAGCTGCCCGGAGTACGGCCGGCGTACGACGCCGGCCGTACTCATGCGCTCGCCAGGAGCTCTCCGATCTGGCGCAGACCCGCGAGATCGTGGACGTCCTCCGACATGGCGCGAACCTGGACGACCGGCACCGTGGGATGCGCGGAGACGAAGTGCTCCTGCTCCCGGTGCTCGCGAGCCACGAGTTGCATCCGGCCGGTGTGCAGCCGCAGCACGGCGGCGGTCAGCTCGTGCTCGCCACGCGACTCCAGGTCCTCGGCCGCGGCGGCGCTGCGGGCGGCGGACAGGCCGTTCGCGGGCGCGTCGTGGACGCGGTTCACGACCAGGCCGGCGAGGGGCATGCGCTCCTCGGCGAGCCGCTCGACGAAGTACGAAGCCTCGCGCATCGCGTCCCGCTCGGGCGCGGCCACGACGACGAACGCGGTGCCCGGCGCCTGGAGGAGCTTGTACGTCAGCTCCGCGCGCTGCCGGAAGCCGCCGAAGACGGCGTCGAGGGCCGAGACGAACGTCTGCAGGTCCTTGAGCACCTGCGCGCCGAGCAGCTTGGTCATGGCGCCCGCGACAAGCCCGAACCCGGCGTTGAGCAGCTTGAACGCGCTGCGCCCCCCAGCCTTGGCCGGGGCGGTCAGCAGCCGGATGAACCGGCCGTCGAGGAACCTGCCGAGCCGTTCCGGCGCGTCCAGGAAGTCCAGTGCGGAGCGGGACGGCGGCGTGTCCACCACGATCAGGTCCCACTCGTCGGAGCGGCGGAGCTGGCCGAGCTTCTCCATCGCCATGTACTCCTGCGTGCCGGAGAAGCTGGACGACAGCGACTGGTAGAAGGGGTTGGACAGGATCTGCCGGGCGCGCTCCGGGTCGGCGTGCGCCTCGATGATCTCGTCGAACGTCCGCTTCATGTCGAGCATCATGGCGTAGAGCTGGCCGCCGCCCTCGTGCCGGCTGACCAGCCGGGGCGTGTTGTCGAGCTCGGTGAGCCCCATCGACTGCGCGAGCCGCCTGGCCGGGTCGACGGTGAGCACGACCGCGCACCGGCCGCGCTCGGCCGCGCGCAGCCCCAGGGCGGCCGCCGTGGTGGTCTTGCCCACGCCGCCGGCCCCGCAGCAGACGATGATCCGGGTGCCCGGGTCGTCGATGATCGCGTCGATGTCGAGGGGGACGGGCCTGGCCGCGGATGTCCTCGCGTCCTTCACGCTGCTCCTTGGGTGCGGATGCTCTCGGCCAGCTCGTACAGGCCGGCCAGGTCGACGCCGTCGGCGAGCAGCGGCAGCTCGTAGCGCGGCAGCGCGGCCTCGGACAGCGCCTCGCGCTCCTCGTGCTCCAGCACGGCGCGGTGGGCGTACTCGACGACCTCGCCGGCCAGCGCCTCGGCCACCGAGTCGGCGTCGGCGCCGTCGGCGAGCCCGGCCGCCTTGAGGCCCAGCGCGAGCTCGGTGACGTCGAATCCGCCCTTGACAGCCTTGTCAAGCGCGGCCCGGGGGAGCTGGGACTCCCGCACCATGTTGATGAAGACGCCGCCGGCCGGCAGGCCCGCCTCGCGCAGTTCGGCGATGCCGTCGAGCGTCTCCTGCACCGGCATCTCCTCCAGCAGGGTGACGAAGTGGATCGCCGTCTCCGGGGACTTCACGACGCCGCTGACCAGGTCGGAGTGGTTCTTGATCGGGCCGACCCTGGCCAGGCCGGCGACCTCCTGGGTGACGTTGAGGAAGCGGGTGATGCGGCCCGTGGGCGGGGCGTCCAGCACGACGGCGTCGTACACGCGCTTGCCGTTCTTGCCGCGCCTGCGCACCGCCTCGGTGGTCTTGCCGGTGACGAGCACGTCGCGGAAGCCGGGGGCGACCGTGGTGGCGAAGTCGACGACGCCCATCTTGGTCAGCGCGCGACCGGCCCGGCGCATGCCGTAGAACATCTCCAGGTAGTCGAGCATGGCCTCCTCGGGGTCGACGGCCAGCGCGTAGACGTCGCCGCCCGACGGGGCCACGGCGATCTTGCGCTCCTCGTACGGCAGGGGCGGCAGGTCGAAGATCTGCGCGATGCCCTGACGGCCCTCGACCTCGACCAGCAGCACCTTGCGGCCACCGGCGGCGAGCGCGAGGGCGAGGGCGGCGGCCACCGTCGTCTTGCCGGTTCCGCCCTTGCCGGTGACGACGTGCAGGCGCACGCCGTCCCAATCGGTGTCCCGAGACTCCACGTTTCGAGGCTACCGAACGGTCACTTGCGGCCAGCCGACGCCTGCCCTTTGAGATTGCTCACATTAGTGTGGCCCCCATGAAGAAATGGGAGTATCTCACCGCCCCGGTGCTGATCCACAACACCAAGATGATCCTCGACAACTTCGGCGCCGACGGCTGGGAGCTGGTCCAGATCGTGCAGGGCGCCTCGCCGGAGCAGCTCGTCGCCTACTTCAAGAGGGAGAAGCCGTGACCCCGGAGCAGAGACTCGCCGAGCTCGGTCTGACGTTGCCCGAGGTCGTGCCGCCGCTGGCCGCGTACGTGCCGGCCGTGCGCACCGGTGACCTCGTCTACACCTCCGGCCAGGTGCCCCTGGTCGAGGGCAAGCTGCCGCTCGTGGGCAAGGTCGGCGCGGAGCTGACCGTGGACGAGGGTCGGGAGATGGCGCGGATCTGCGCGCTCAACGCCCTCGCCGCGCTCAAGTCCGAGGTGGGCGACCTGGGGAGGATCGTCCGGATCGTCAAGGCCGTGGTCTTCGTGGCGAGCGACCCGGGCTTCACCGGGCAGCCGCAGGTGGCCAACGGCGCGAGCGAGCTGCTGGCCGAGGTCCTGGGCGAGGCGGGGCGGCACGCGCGCAGCGCGGTCGGGGTGGCCTCGCTGCCGCTGGACGCGCCGGTCGAGGTGGAGCTGATCGCCGAGGTCTCCTGAGGCAAATGCCCCGGAACCGGATATGTCACGATGACCGAGTGGTGCTCTGAAGGAGGTCATGTGACAGGTCTTCCGCTTCCGGGCGATCTGGCGGCGCGTGCCCGGGACGTCCTGTCCGGTCGCGTCACGCCCGAGCCGCCGCGCGACTCCGCCACCGTGGTCGTGCTGCGCGAGGGGCCGGCCGGCCTGGAGGTCTACCTGCTGCGGCGGAAGTCGACCATGGCCTTCGCGGCGGGCGCGCACGTCTTCCCCGGCGGCGGGGTCGATCCGCGCGACACCGATCAGGCCGTCGCCTGGGCCGGCCCGTCCCCCGAGGAGTGGGGGCGGCTGCTCGGCGCGGACGAGCGGGTCGCGCGGGGGCTGGTGTGCGCGGCCGTACGGGAGACCTTCGAGGAGTGCGGCGTGCTCCTGGCAGGCCCCGACGAGCGGTCGGTGGTCGCCGACACCACCGGCGACGACTGGGAGGCCGACCGGCTCGCGCTCGTCGACCGGAGTCTCGCCTTCGCCGACTTCCTGTCCCGGCGCGGGCTCGTGCTCCGCTCCGACCTGCTCAAGCCGTGGGCCCACTGGATCACCCCGGAGATCGAGCCGCGGCGCTTCGACACCAGGTTCTTCGTCGCCGTGCTCCCCGAGGGGCAGCGCGCCCGCGACGTGGGCGGCGAGGCCGACCACGCCACCTGGCGGCGCCCGGCCGAGGCCCTCGACCGGGCCCGCGCGGGCGAGATCTTCCTGATGCCGCCGACGCACCGCACGCTGACCGAGCTGGCGGAGCTGGCGGAGCTGGCGGAGCCCGCGGAGCTCGACGGCGTGGAGGCCGTGCTGGCCGCCCCGCGCGAGATCGTCACGATCATGCCGCGCGTGGTCGAGGTCGGCGGCGAGCTGCGGCTGGTGGTCGCGTGAGCGGGCCGCGGTCGGGCGGGTCGCGGGCGGTGGTCGCGTGATCGCGCTGCGGTCGGGCGGGTGGCGGGCGGTGGTCGCGTGAGCGGGCTGCACATCCCGATCGGCACGCCCGACGGCTCGCGCACCGAGCACGCCGAGAACCTCCTCGCGCCCAACCCGTCGCTCATGACCCTCGACGGCACCAACACGTGGGTCGTCGGCGGCGCGGACGAGGTCGCCGTGATCGATCCGGGGCCCGACGACGAGCGTCACCTGCTCCGGGTCCGTGACCGCCTGGGGGAGCGCAGGGTGAGCGAGATCCTGCTCACCCACGGGCACGCCGACCACAGCGGCGGCGCCCGGCGCTTCGCCGAGCTGGTCGGCGCCCCCGTGCGCGCCCTCGACCCGCGTCACCGGCTGGGCGGCGAGGGGCTGGCCGACGGCGACGTGGTGACGGCCGGGGGCGTGGAGATCCACGTGTACGGCACGCCGGGGCACTCGTTCGACTCGCTGTGCTTCTGGCTGCCGGCCGACCGGGCGATGCTCACCGGCGACACCGTGCTCGGACGGGGCACCACCGTCATCGCCCCGGACGGCGGGCTGGCCGACTACCTGCGCAGCCTCGACCGGCTCCGGGCGACGGCCGAGAGCCTGGAGGCGCGGGCGCTGCTGCCCGGACACGGCCCGGTGCTGCCCGATCCGCTCGCCGCGCTCGACGGCTACCTCGCCCACCGGCGCGAGCGGCTGGACCAGATCAGGGCGGCGATGGCGCGGGGCGCGCGGACGCCGCGCGCCATCGTCGAGATCGTGTACGCGGACGTGGACCGCTCGCTGTGGCCCGCCGCCGAGATGTCGGTACGGGCCCAGCTCGACTACCTGGAGCGGTTGTAGAGGCGGTCCATGTCGAGGATCACCACAGCCTTGGCCTCGATACGCAGCCAGCCGCGCTGCGCGAAGTCGGCCAGCGCCTTGTTGACCGTCTCGCGGGAGGCGCCGACGAGCTGGGCCAGCTCCTCCTGGGTGAGGTCGTGGTGGACGCGCAGGCCGTCCTCGGTCTTGGTGCCGAACCGCTCGGCGAGGTCGAGGAGCTGCTTGGCCACCCGTCCGGGCACGTCGGTGAACACCAGGTCGGCCAGCACGTCGTTGGTGCGGCGCAGCCGCTGCGCCAGGGCGCGCAGCAGGTGGAGCGCCACCTCCGGGCGGCCGGTCAGCCAGGGGCGCAGGTCGTCGTGGCCGAGCCCGGCCAGCCGCACCTCGGTCAGGGCCGTGGCGCTGGCCGTGCGCGGCCGGGGGTCGAACAGCGACAACTCGCCGAACATCTCGCTGGGACCGAGCACGCTGAGCAGGTTCTCGCGGCCGTCGGGCGACTGGCGCGAGAGCTTGATCTTGCCTTCGAGGACGACGTAGAGCCGGTCGCCCGTCTCGCCCTCGTGGAAGAGGGTCTGCCCCTTCGACAGCTGGACCTCGGTGATGCTCGTGCGCAGCGCCGCTGCGCTCTCGCGGTCGAGCGCGGCGAACAGGGGGGCCTTGCCCAGCACATCTTCGGTGTTCACTCTGCCTCCTCTGCTGCCATTGTGACGCACCCCACTGAAGGCGCCGCACATAGGCTAGGGGAATGCCCCAAGAGTCAAGGCTCGCCCTCGTCCGTCGTGCCCGCAGGATGAATCGCATCCTTGCGGAAACCTACCCCGACGCACATTGCGAGCTCGACTTCGGTACCCCGCTTGAGCTGCTGGTCGCGACGATCCTCTCCGCTCAGTGCACGGACAAACGAGTCAACATGGTGACTCCCATCCTCTTTGCGAAGTATCCCACTGTTGAGGACTACGCCGCCGCAGACCCATCCGAAATGGAAGAAATCATCCGCTCGACCGGGTTCTTCCGGGCCAAGACCAACAGCATCATCGGCATGGCCAAGGCCGTGACCGAGCGCTACCGGGGCGAGGTCCCCGGCAAGCTGAAGGACCTGGTCACGCTGCCCGGCGTCGGCCGCAAGACGGCCAACGTCGTGCTCGGCAACGCCTTCGACGTGCCCGGCCTGACCGTGGACACGCACTTCCAGCGGCTCGTGCGCCGCTTCGGCTGGACCGACGAGACCGACCCGGTCAAGATCGAGCACTTCGTGGGCGAGCTGATCCCCAAGCGGGAGTGGACGGTGTTCTCCCACCGGCTCATCTGGCACGGGCGCCGCATCTGCCACGCCCGCCGCCCGGCCTGCGGGGTGTGCCCGCTGGCCGCGCGCTGCCCCTCGTACGGCACCGGCCCGACCGACGCCGCCCAGGCGGCCAAGCTCGTCCGCTCCGGCCCCTTCTCGTGACCGGCCCGACCGACGGAGCCGGCTCGATCCATGATTTCGGGAAGCCCGGGGGAGGGCGGCGTGTTGGAGATGGCGTGATCGTGGTCCCCGACTGGCTCGACAGACTGGCCGCGCAGGCCGTACGGATCCCCGTCCCCGAAGGGCTGCGCCCGCCCGAGCGAGGCGGTCGCCCGGCCGCGGTGCTGCTGCTCTTCGGCGAGGGCCCGCTGGGCCCGGACGTGCTGCTCATCCAGCGCAGCACCCGCGGCCGCAGGCACGCGGGCCAGCCCGCCTTCCCCGGCGGCGGGGTGGACCCCGGCGACGGCGGCCCGGTCGGCGCCGCCCTGCGCGAGGCGGCCGAGGAGACCGGCCTCGAACCGTCCGGCGTGACCGTGCTGTGCTCCATGCCCGAGCTGTACGTCTGGCGCAGCGACAACCGCGTCACCCCCGTCGTCGGCTGGTGGCACGAGCCCTCCGCCGTCCACGCGGCCTCGCCCGACGAGGTGGACTCCGTGGAGCGGGTGCCGATCGCCGAGCTCGTCGATCCGGGCAACCGGTTCACGCTGCGGCACCCGCGCGGCTTCGCCGGGCCGGCGTTCCGGGTGCGCGGGATGCTCGTGTGGGGGTTCACCGCGATGGTGCTGGACGTGGTGCTGCGCGAGGCCGGGCTGGAACGGCCCTGGGACCCCGGCCGGGTGGAGCCCATGCCGCCTGACGTCCTCGCCCGCGGCTGACGTCCTCTGACCGGCTGAGGGAGGCCCTGGAGGCCCCCGAGGGAGCGTCCTAGACGTCCTCGCCCATCGCGAGGGCGACGCCCAGCGCGGCCCAGGCCGCCACGTCCGCGTCGCCGTCGCTCGCGAGCTGCCGCAGCGTGTCCAGGCCCGCCTGGTCCGGCGGGTCGCCCAGCACGTGCTGGAGCGCGTACGCGGCGCCGTACCTCACCCGGGCGTCGGCGTGACCGGCCAGGGCGATCACGGACGGCAGGGCGCGCGGGTCGGCGAGGTGCCCGAAGGCGATGAGCACCGAGTAGAGCAGCATCGGGTCGTCCTCGCCCGCCGCCAGGCGGCGCAGCACCGGAAGGGCCCGGTCGGCGAACGGCCGCAGCATGCCCATGACGTCCACGCCCAGCAGGCGCTCCTTGACCGTGCCCCCCTCGCACAACCGCCTGGCCTCGACGAACGACTCCAGATCGGCCCGCTGCCACAAGACGGAGATCACGTGCCACCGCAGCGGCCCGTCGGGGTCGGCGTCGGAGAGAGCCGTCTCGACCAGCCCGCGGACGGTTCCCTCCAACGGCGGCATAATGCTCAAGGTAGTCAGGAGGGGACGCTGCGCTCCGGCAAGACGTGCACACTTGACCCTATCGCTGGTTACCTTTGAAGCGTGCGCGGTGATCTGCTCGACCTCATCCTGATCGGCCTTGTGATCGCCTTTGGCGTGTCGGGTTACCGGCAGGGGTTCATCATCGGCGTCATGAGCTTCGTGGGCTTCGTCGGCGGGGCCGTGCTGGGCGTGTTCATCGCGCCGCCCATCTCCAAGGCCGTGGTCGACGGCGACACCCCGCAGGCCCTGCTGGCGATCGTCATCGTGTTCCTGTCGGCGACGATCGGGCAGTTCGCCTCCTCGACGATCGGCGCGGTCGTGCGCAGCCACGTCACCTGGGAGCCGGCCAAGGTGGCCGACGCCGTCGGCGGCACGTTCGCCAGCGCGCTGTCGGTGCTGGTGATCGCCTGGCTGATCGGGTCGCTGGTCGTCTCGACGTCGTTCTCGCTGCTGGTCGAGCAGGTCAAGAGCTCCATGCTGCTGACCACCGTCGACGAGGCCATCCCGCAGGCCGCGCGCAACTGGCAGCAGCCGTTCAAGAAGTTCATCGACCGTTCGGAGTTCCCGCCGGTCTTCGACGCGATCGGCGCCGGGCAGATCATCGACGTCCCGCCCGCGCCGCGCAGCATCCTCAAGGGCGCCGGGCTCGGCCGCGCCCAGCGGGCCATCGTCAAGGTCCAGGGCAACGCCGAGAGCTGCAACAAGCACATCGAGGGCACCGGCTTCGTCTACGCCAGGGACCGCATCATGACCAACGCGCACGTCGTGGCCGGCGTGACGCGCGATCTGACCGTCATCGACTCCGAGAACCGGCGCCGCCCGGCCACCGTGGTGCGCTACAACCCGCAGCGCGACATCGCCATCCTGTACGTGCCCGGCCTGGGCCTGCCCCAGTTGCCCTTCGAGGGCGAGGCCGACAAGGGCGACAACGCCATCATCGCCGGCTTCCCCAAGGGGCAGGGCTTCACCGCCGAGCCGGCCCGCATCCGCAGCCGCCTCGAAGCCGAGGGGCCCGACATCTACCGCGCCAAGAACGTCACCCGGCAGGTCTACGCGATCCGCGGGAAGGTGCTGCCCGGCAACTCGGGCGGGCCGCTGCTCACGGTCGACGGCAAGGTGTACGGCGTGATCTTCGCCGCCGCCGTCAGCCAGCAGGACACCGGCTACGTGCTGACCGCCGCCGAGGTCCGGCCCGACGCCGACCAGGGCCGCGACGACACCACGCCGGCCGGCACCCAGGAGTGCGACTAGGGGCTGACCAGGGGCTACTGCGCGGGAAGGTCGTCCATGATGATCTTGATCGCCTGCTCGGGGTCGGTGTCGGGGCCCAGGGCCGAGGCGCTGCGGCCCACCGCGTCGTACGGCTCGCCGTACGCCTGCACGCGGGCCGCGCCCCGGTCGAACAGCGTCAGGGCGCCGCGCCCGTTGCCGCGCTGGAGGTGCGTCAGGCCCACGCAGATCTGCGCCAGCCCCTGCCACAGCTCCCGCTCCTGCTCGGGCGCGCACTTCCAGCGGCCCTCGAACACCTCGTGCGCGTTGAACGGCAGGCCCTCGCGCAGGAAACGGCGGCCGTCGGCCAGCGCCTGCTCGGTCGTGGGGGCGTAGTCGTCGGGCACGCGCGGCATGCCGGGCGAGCCGTACGGCAGCGGCCTGCCGTAGGCGTCACGCGGCCTGGCGTTGCGCGGCCTGCCCTCGGGATCGCGATCTCTCATCGGTCGGGCTCCGGATCCGACAGCCAGCCCAGCAGCTCGGCGTCGAACAGGTCGGGGGTCTCCTCGTGGGGGAAGTGGCCGGCGCCTTCGAGCAGCTTCCACCGGTAGGGGGCGGCCACGTAGCGGCTCGACCCCTGGGCGGTGCGCGGCAGGAGGCACGTGTCGAGCGCGCCGTGGAGCTGGAGGGTCGGCGCCTCGATCTCGGTGCGCATCACTCGGGCGTAGCGCCGCCCGTCGGGGCGGAGCTGGGAGCGGCCGAACCACCGGTGGTACTCCAGCGCGCAGTGGGCGACCGTGGGGATGCCGAACGCCTCGCGGTAGACCTGGGCGGTCTCGGCGTCGGGCCAGCCCGGCCCGGACCACTCGTCGAGCAGCCTGCCGACCATGGCCGCGCCCTTGCGGGTCAGCCGGTGCTCGGGCAGGAACGGCAGCTGGAAGCTGAGACGGTGGCTGCTGGCCCGGAGCTGGCCGAACGGGTCGGTGAGCAGGGCGCCGCGCAGCCGTACGGGATGGGGGGCGGAGACCGTCACCAGACGGCGCACGCACTTGGCGTCGAGCACGGCCATCGTCCAGGCGAGCAGCCCGCCCCAGTCGTGGCCGACCACGATCGCGCCCGTCTCGCCCAACGCCCGGATCAGGCCCGTCGCGTCGGCCGCCAGCGTCGGCAGGTCGTAGCCGCGCGGCGGCTTGTCGCTGCCGCCGTAGCCGCGCAGGTCCACCGCGACCGCCCGGTATCCCGCCTCGGAGAGCGAGCGCAACTGGCGCCGCCACGTCCACCAGAACTGCGGGAAGCCGTGCAGCAGCAGCACCAGAGGCCCCTCGCCCGCCTCCACGACGTGGAAGCGGGTGCCGCCCGCGTGGACCTGCCGGTGCTTCCACGGGCCGTCGATGTGGACGGCGGACTCGTCAGGTGCCATCGCGGCTCACCGGCTCCCGGTGCAGCCCGACCTGGCCCGCCGACGGCTCCGTGGCGGCCGCGACGGCCTCCGCCTCCTCGGGCGAGGCGATCTCCTTGAGATCCTTGATCGAACGGGCGGTGCGCTTCATCCCGGCCAGCCCCTTGAGCCGGCGGACGCCGATGAAGACCAGCAATGCCGCGACCACCAGGTAGAACACGGTCACGATGAGGAAGGACAGCCAGTCGGGCAGCCAGTGCGACAGCGCGTACGCGATCGTGAACGAGGCGAGGATCAGGCACAGGTGCGCCATGAACGCGGCGGCGGCGAACAGCCCGCCGGCCGTGCCGACCCGCTTGGCGTCGAACCTGAACTCGGCCTTGGCCAGCTCGATCTCCGAACGGACCAGGGTCGAGATGTGGTTGCTCGCCTGGGCGACCAGCGAGCCCAGGGATTCTTCCTCGGGAGTCTGCGGCATGAACGTCTCCTATCGAGGCCTGGTGGCCGTGTCAAACATCATCCAGCGCTTTGCCCCGGTTGCGGCCCCGTACGCGATGCTTGTGGGCCCGTACGAGGAGCGCCGCTTGCGTCCCTGCTTGCGGTATCTGTACGAGGCGGCCACGCCGAAGCGGGGCCACCGGACGGGCAGACCCGCTGGTGACGGTTCTTACCCAATCGGAGACGATAACGCCGTGGGTGGGGGTCCGGCTCGGCCGGGGCTCGGCCCCGGCACCCAGGCACGGCGAAGGGCCGCCGATCATTTCGGGATCAAGCGGCCCTTCAGGTGATATCGGTCAGTCCTCGGTCTTGGCGCTGGGCAGCTTCTCGGAGATGAGGTTCATCACCGTGCTGTCGGCCAGCGTGGTGACGTCGCCGATGCTGCGGTTCTCGGCCACGTCACGCAGCAGACGCCGCATGATCTTGCCGGACCGGGTCTTCGGCAGCTCGGGCACCA
This sequence comes from Nonomuraea roseoviolacea subsp. carminata, assembly GCF_024172185.1. Lineage (GTDB taxonomy): Bacteria > Actinomycetota > Actinomycetes > Streptosporangiales > Streptosporangiaceae > Nonomuraea > Nonomuraea roseoviolacea. The sequence goes on along the minus strand of NZ_JAMZEC010000001.1, from coordinate 3,251,329 downwards.
CCAGGATCTGCCGCGGCTTGGCGATCGGGCCGAGCGTCCTGGCCACGTGGGCGCGCAGGTCGGCGGCGATGTCGTCGCTCTCCTCGGCGCCGCCCCGCAGGATCACGAACGACACGATGGCCTGCCCCGTCACCGGGTCGGTCGCGCCCACCACGGCCGCCTCGGCCACCTTCGGGTGGCTGACCAGCGCGCTCTCCACCTCGGTGGTGGAGATGTTGTGGCCGGAGACCAGCATGACGTCGTCGACCCGGCCGAGCAGCCACAGGTCGCCGTCCTCGTCCTTCTTCGCGCCGTCGCCGGGGAAGTACATGCCCTCGAACCGGCTCCAGTACGTGTCGATGTAGCGCTGGTCGTCGCCCCAGATCGTGCGCAGCATCGACGGCCACGGCTCACGCACCACCAGGAACCCGCCGCCGCCGTTCGGGACGCTGTTGCCCTGGTCGTCCACCACGTCCGCGACGATGCCCGGCAGCGGGCGCATCGCGGCGCCCGGCTTGCTGTGGGTGACGCCGGGCAGCGGGCTGATCATGACGGCGCCGGTCTCGGTCTGCCACCACGTGTCGACCACCGGGCAGCGCTCGTGCCCGATGTGCTCGCGGTACCAGACGTACGCCTCGGGGTTGATCGGCTCGCCGACGGAGCCGAGGATCCGCAGGCTCGACATGTCGAACTTGGCGGGGATGTCGTCGCCCCACTTCATGAACGTCCGGATCGCCGTCGGGGCGGTGTAGAGCAGGGTGACCTTGTACTTCTGGACGATCTCCCACCACCGGCCCCGGTGCGGGGTGTCGGGGGTGCCCTCGTACATCACGCTGGTGGCGCCGTTGGCCAGCGGGCCGTACACGATGTAGGAGTGCCCCGTGACCCAGCCGATGTCGGCGGTGCACCAGTAGATGTCGCTCTCGGGCTTGAGGTCGAACACCGCGTCGTGGGTCCAGGCGGTCTGCGTCAGGTAGCCGCCCGTGGTGTGCAGGATGCCCTTCGGCCTGCCGGTCGTGCCGCTGGTGTAGAGGATGTAGAGCGGGTGCTCGGAGTCGTGCGCCTCCGCGGTGTGCTGGTCGCTCTGCCGGTCGACCACGTCGTGCCACCACAGGTCGCGCTCGTTGACGGCGACCTCCTGGCCGGTACGGCGTACGACCAGGACGTGCTCGACCTGCGGGCACTCGGCGACGGCCTCGTCCACCGTCGGCTTGAGCGCGCTCGGCGCGCCGCGGCGGTAGCCGCCGTCGGAGGTGATGACCAGCTTGGCGTCGGCGTCGTCGATGCGGCTCTTCAGCGCGCCGGCGGAGAAGCCACCGAACACCACCGAGTGGATCGCCCCGATGCGCGCGCACGCGAGCATCGCGATCGGCAGCTCGGGGATCATCGGCATGTAGATCGCCACCCGGTCGCCCTTGGCCACGCCCAGCTCCAGCAGCGCGTTGGCGGCCTTGGAGACCTCCCGCTGGAGGTCGGCGTAGGTCAGGACCCGGCTGTCGCCCTCGGGCTCGCCCTCCCAGTAGTAGGCGACCTTGTCGCCGCGGCCCTCCTCCACGTGGCGGTCCACGCAGTTGTAGGCGACGTTCAGCTCCCCGCCGACGAACCACTTGGCGAACGGCGGGTTCCACTCAAGCGTGTCGTCCCAGCGCTTGGCCCAGGTCAGCCTGTCGGCGGCGCTCTCCCAGAAGGCGAGGCGGTCGGCGGCGGCCTCTCCGTACGCCGCCTCGGTCACGTTCGCGGCGGCCGCCAGATCGGCTGGGGGCGCGAACCGGCGGTTCTCCTGCAGGAGGTTCGACAGCGCCTGGGGCTCGGTGCCAGGGGTCTCCGGGGCCACCTCGTGCTCCTTCTATGGCCAGGTTGTTAGGTCGTGTCCCACTTCACCAGCTCACGGGGTGCGCACACAAGAGGTCTAGACAGGTCTGTACCAAGAGGGGCGAAGCGCAGTGTGATTATCGGAAATGCATGGCAAAAGCTATTGAAACGTTGCCACTTCGAAATGGAACAAAGCTGGGGGGAGCCTAATGGCGGCGGTTTATGGGCCCTCTCGCGGGGCCGTCCGGCCGGGTGCCGTATTCCGGGGGTTGGCCCGTGGAGCAGGTAGTACTCACGGGTAAGGTCTGGTTCCGTGAGTGACCCACTGGCCGTCATCGCGCGGCTCCCCGGCGTCCCCGAGGCGGTGGAGGAGGCCCGGCGGGCCGTAGACCTCCTGTACCGGCACCGCGTTCTGCGCCGTGCCAGCCCGACGGTGTCCGCGGAGTCGTCGCTGCGCGGCGCGCGCGCCTCGGCGGCCATCGAGGGCGTGGACGTGCCGCTCGACGCGCTGCGCCGGGACGAGGTCCATGACCCGGTCGTGCAGGGGGCGCTGCGGGCGTCGGCGGAGCTGGGGCGGCTGGGGCCGACCTGGCGCAAGGCGCCGCGGCAGGTCCTGGCCCGGCTGCACACGGTGGCCGCGGCGGGGCTGACGGACGCCGCGAGTTTGGGCCGCCCACGCGCCGACGCCTCGTCGCCTGTGGCGTCCTCGGGGGACGACCAGCTCGACCTCGACGGCGACTACGGCGACCTCGGCGACCTGGGCCTTGGTCCGGCGCCGGGCGCGAAGGAGACCGGCGTCCGGATGGAGGGCCTGTTCGAGCTGCTGGCCACGCCGACGAAGGCACCTGCGATCGTCCTGGCGGCCGTGGTGCACGCCGAGCTGGCCGTCCTGCGCCCGTTCGGCACGGCGGACGGCGTGGTGGCGCGGGCCGCGGAGCGGCTGACACTCGTGGAGTACGGGCTGGACCCGAAGTCGCTCGCGGTCGTCGAGGTGGGGCACCTGGAGCTGCCGTACGCGGAGGGGCTGCGCGCCTACCTGACGGGGACGGGCGAGGGCGTGGCGCAATGGGTACGGCAGTGTGCCTCCGCGGTAACCCTCGGCGTGCGTGAGGCGACCGCGGTCTGCGAGGCGCTGCAGCGCGGCTGAGCCCCGCGCTGATGACATCCGGTGCGCTTGCGCGGAGAGTGACCGCACCGGAGCCGTGGCGGCCTCGCACATAGCGGACGGCGTCTCTGGGATGAGACGCCGTCTGCCGGTACGTCACGCTGGGTTACCAAGCGTGCACCTCTATTCGTCGGATCGGGTCAAGCCCGTCTCGACGCGCCTCCCGCGGCTGGTCGCGCGTGGGTGCCCAGCTGACGCACCCGGACAAGTGGTCCGTGACACCTTTGTACGTCGGATCCGCCCTGATGGGAACCCCTTGGAACAAGAGCTTTGCCAACTCCGTGAAGGGCCTTCCGAGGGCGCGGGCATACCCGCCGGTTACCAATCCGTGACGATCACATAGAGTGATCGTCTTTATGTGATCGTTATGCTGGATCGAAAAAAACTTGGCGAAAATGCGAGTTTGCTCCTCGACGTAACTCGAGTCGATCGGGCAGCATACGGAGGTATCGCAGAAACTGGAGTGAGTGTGCGTGGGATTGCTTTGCGAGTCCCTTGCCATGCTCCGGTCATGTGATGAAAGCTTTCTTCTGAAACGGGACCGGCTCTACCCCCCCGGAGCCGGACCGATCAGGCGACCCCCGCTCTCCCCCCCGGCGGGGGTCGCCCCTTTTCCCGCCTCCGGGCTCCTCCGAGTGCGCCTGTCCCTTGTGACCCGTAGCTCATGACGGAGACCGACATCCTCCGCGGGGCCCAGCCGCCTCCGCCGGGACCGCGCTCCCTCCTACGCCAGCGCACAGCCGCCTTCGCCTCGGCTGCACTCGCCCGCACCTTCGCACGGAGCAGGCTCACCTTCGCCCGAACCCCGCTCACCTCGCCCAGCAGGGCCCGCGCAGAACCGCTCGCCGGCTGAGCACTCCTGCGCCAACCCCCTGCGACTCCCGAAGTCATCCACAGCTCATCCCCCGCCCCACACCGTCATCCAGAAGGTCGCCCCGTCCCCCGGCGCCCCCCGGCGCCCCCACGGCGTCCCCATGGCGTCCCCGCAGCGTCCCCACGGCGTCGCCCAGAAGTCGCCCCGCCCCCACGCCGTCATCCACAACCTCCCCCGCTACCACCCGCTCCTCCACAGAACCGCGTTCGCCCGCACCGCCCATCCGCCCTCCCCACGAAGGTGGACCTCCCGAACCCAGGGAGGCCCCGATGCACCGCCCACTGGTCATCACCGAGGACCGCGACCTCCTCGACGACCTCGTCCGCATAGCCGCCGCAGCAGGCGCGCAACTGGACGTCGCCCATGCCCCCGCCCACGCCCGCCCCCTCTGGAACCCCGCCCCGCTGGTGCTGGTGGGAGACGACCTGGCCGACGCGGTGGCCGCCGCCGCTCCACCCGCCAGAGACCGCGTGCTGCTGGTCGTCCAGGAGCCTGACGACCCCGACAACTGGCGCAAGTGTGTAGCCGTGGGCGCCCAGGCAGTCGTGACCCTGCCCGCGGGCGAACGCCGCCTGGTGGAAGAACTCGCCGACGCGATGGAGCCGGAGCCGCGCGCCGGAAGGGTCCTGTGCGTGATCGGCGGTCGAGGAGGCGCGGGGGCGAGCGTCCTGTCCTCCTGCCTGGCGCTCAGGGCCTCCCAGGAACGACTGCGCACCCTTCTGGTCGACGCCGACCCGCTGGGCGGCGGCATAGACGCCCTGCTCGGTCACGAGGAGACACGAGGCGCCCGCTGGACCGACCTCGTGGCCCGGGAAGGCCGGGTGAGCTCGACGGCCCTTCAGGCGGCGCTACCGGCGTTCGGAGAGCTCAGCGTGCTCTCGTTCCCCCGCGACGAGGTCCGGCGCATCCCGGCCCAGGCGATGCGCTCCGTCCTCGAAGCCGGCCACCGGGGCTTCGACCTCGTCGTCGTGGACCTGCCCCGCCACATCGACCCGGCCGCCGCCGAGGCCCTGGCCAGGGCGAGCATCACCCTCCTGGTGGTCACGGCAGACGTGCGGGGCGTTCTGGCCGCCGCCCGGGTGCTCGAGGAGACCACCCGCCACGCAGCCGACGTCCGCGCCGTGATCCGCCCAGGCGTCCTGGAAGAGGAGGTCATCACCGCCTCCCTCCACATCCCCGTAGCCGGTCGCCTCCCTGACCAGCCCCGCCTGACCGCCACCCTCAACCACGGCGAACTCCCGAAACTCGGCCCGCGCACCCCCTTGGGCACCGCCTGCGCCGCCCTCCTCACGGACCTCCTCCCCGCATGACCAGCGCACGGGCCCCCGCACAGCAGCAACGCAAAGCCACAGCGGAAGCCATAACGCCTCCACGCGAAGTCACGGCCACCCAAAGCGGATGGGCGACCCAACGCGCCAGCCCAGCCACACGCCCGCCGCGCCGCAAACCCGCAGAGACCGCGACCACAGAGACCGCAGAAGGGCGCAACCACAGACACGGCGCAACCACGGGGACGGCGCGACCGCAGAGACCGCGACCCCAGTCGCCGCACGATCACGGCGGTGCCCACCAAGCAACAGGCACGTCACAGAGACCCACACCTCAGACAAGGCAGAGACAGACACAGACCACAGCAACTCGGAAGCAAGTCAGAAGGGAAGCCGCGGAGCCATGACCGTTTCCCCCGACCTAGTCGAAGCCGTGCGGGTGCGCCTGGCACGGGCAGGCGTCGAGCCGAGCGCCGCCCAGGTCGCCGTGGCGCTCCGGGCGGAGAAGTCCGTGTACGGCGACGCCGAGATCCTGGCGGTGGCCCGGGCGCTCTGCGCCGACCTCATCGGCGCCGGCCCCCTGGAGCCTCTGCTGGCCGAGCCGGACGTCACCGACGTCCTCGTCAACGGCCCGAGAGAGGTATGGGTCGACACCGGCCATGGGCTACGCCGTACCTCGGTCACCTTCACCGACGACGGGGCCGTGCGCCGGCTGGCCCAGCGATTGGCCGCCGCGGCGGGCAGACGATTGGACGACGCCTCCCCCTACGTGGACGCCCGGCTCGCCGGTGGCGTCCGCCTGCACGCCGTCCTGCCTCCGGTGGCTCCCGGCGGCACCTGCCTGTCGCTGCGTCTACCGCCCAAGCGCACGTTCACGCTGGCAAGCCTCGTCGAGGCGGGCACCGTGCCACCCGCGGCGGTCCCGGTGCTGACGTCGATGGTGTCGGGGAGGCTCGCGTTCCTGGTCACAGGCGGCACCGGCACGGGCAAGACCACCCTGCTGTCGGCTCTGTTGTCGCTGGCAGACCCCCGCGAGCGCCTGCTCCTCGTGGAGGACTCCGCCGAACTGCGCCCTCTGCACCCGCATGTCGTACGCCTGGAGTCCCGTCCGGCCAACCTGGAGGGAGCCGGAGGGGTGGAACTGCGCGATCTCGTACGGCAGGCGCTGCGCATGCGCCCGGACAGGGTCGTGGTGGGCGAGGTACGGGGCGCGGAGATGGTCGACCTGCTCGCGGCGCTCAACACGGGCCACGAGGGCGGCTGCGGCACCCTTCACGCCAACGCGGCGGCGGACGTGCCGCCACGGCTGGAGGCGCTCGGTTGCGCCGCCGGCCTGACCAGAGAGGCCGTCCACAGCCAACTCGCCGCGGCCCTGGACGTCGTGGTGCACCTGACACGCGGACGCACGGACGGCCGCCGCCGGGTGGCGGAGATCTGCCTCCTGTCCCGTACGCCCACAGGCTTCGTGGAGGCCGTCCCGGCTCTGGGCTTCGACGCGCACGGCCGCTCCCACTTCGGCCCCGGCTACGACGCCTTGGCGGCAAGGACACCGCCGTGACGATCCCGTACCCCACACGGCGGCCCGTACCGCCACCCCAGGTCAGCAGCGAATGGCCATGCGAGACGCCGAACGGGCTGACGAGAGCAACACGACAACGAACCAGCCACGCCACAGATCAGCCGCACCCGGCACCCTGACTCAACCGCCCAGCAAGCGGCAGGCCACCCAAAACCCCACCGAGGGGCGGCCCTCCCGTAGCCCCCATCGAGGGGCGCTGCCCCTCAGCCTCCACCGAGAGGCGCCCTCCCGTAGCCCCCACCGAGGGGCGCTGCCTTAACCCCCAACCGAGAGGCGCCCTCCCTCAACTCCCCAACCACAGGAAGGACAGACCAAAACCGATGACCGCGCTCATGGCCGCGATGTGCGCAACCATCGCCGTGTGGCTGTGCACCGGCCCGGAGGCCGCCGAGACCCGGCTACGTCGCATGATCTCCCCGACCACGCCCGGCCGCCCCTTCCTATGGCAGTCCGTACGACGGCTGGCAACGCGCCCAAGCCCAGCCAGGCGAGCCGACGTATGGCGCAGAGCCACGATCGAGCTGTGCCAGTCCATGACCGCCGAACTCACCGCGGGCCGTACCCCCGGGGAGGCCCTGACCAGAGCCCTCGAAGCCGTCGACTTCCCCGACCCGGACGCACTGCGGCCCGTCGTCGCAGCAGCGAGAGATGGCGGAGATGTGGCGAGCGCCCTCGCGTCAGTGGCATCGGCCCAGGGTGGCGAAGGACTGCGCCGCCTGGCCGCGTGCTGGGAGGTCAGCGTGACGGCAGGAGCCGGTCTGGCGGCCTTGGTGGACCGGGTCGGATCCACGTTACGCACGGCCCAGGCCCACAGGCAGGACGTCGCCGCCCAACTCGCCGGCCCGCGCACCACGGCGAGAATGCTCGCCGCTCTGCCGATCCTCGGCATCCTCATGGCCGCGGCGCTGGACATGCATCCACTGGACTTCCTGTTCAGCAGTCTCCCGGGTCTCGCCTGCCTCGCCGTCGGCATCGCCTTGGACGCCTGCGGCCTGTGGTGGACCCACCGGATGGCCGAACGGGCCCAAGCGTCATGACGGGGCCGGTCCGTACCAGTGAACGAGACGACGTCCCCTCACTCATCAACATTGACGAGCGCAGTCCTGACGAAATACACACCCGCCTACATACATGCCCCCCACGTCAACCCCAAGACGATGCGGCGACAGCCCCCATCTGTGGACCGCACCGACGACTACACAGTTCGCCTCACCACCGTCTGCGGAGTACGGCTCCAGTCCAGCCGGAACCAACCGACTCAGTCGCCACCCAACCCGACCTGTCCGGGCACCCAGGGCGCAGCACTCATGCAGAACGCGACACCGTGACCCACCCACAGCGTGTAAGGGTGGGGGCTCTCCAGCGCGGCAACCCGAATACCCGCGCTCATTCAGCGACCGCCCCCCCATCCAACGAGCAGGCCGCCGCCCACCCAACGAGCCGACCGCCGGCCACCAGACATCCCCACCGCCATGCCTCCACGACGGCCCACCGACAACCGCTCCGACCGAATCGGACCCACCGATGCTGCCCCTCCTGTCCGCTCTGTGCACCGGCCTGGCCGTGTGGCTGTACATCTCCCCAACGACCCCAGCCGAGCGGCTGATCACGCTACTTCCCCGACCAGAAACCCTTCCCGCAGCCAAGGAACCGTCGCCACACAAATCTCTCCAAACACCCAGTCGAGCTGACGAAGTGCTCCTCAACGGCAACGCGCGCCAAGAACACAACCGGGACCCAGCAGTAGAAGATCCACAACCTCTCCCCAGCTGGGTGGCCGCGACCTCACGATCCACGCCACGACGACGCCCAGACCGCCGCACCGTGATCATCAGCGTGGCCGCAGGCGCAATGACCGCCCTCATGATCGGCGGCGTTCCAGGAGCCGTAGCCGGCCTGCTGGCCGTCCCCGTAGCCGGTGTCGCGATGCACCGCCGACAGGACCCCGCGACCCGACGCGCCCAGGAGCAGATCACCGCCGATCTGCCGTTCGCCGCAGACCTGATGGCCGCCTGCCTCATCGCGGGCCGACCCGTCGGCGCCGCCACCGAGATCGCCGCCAACGCGGTCGCGGGCCCCCTCGGTCAGCGCCTCTCCTGGGTGAGCACACAGCTCCGGCTCGGTGCCGACCCTGAGCCGACCTGGGCGCACCTCGCTGGGGACCCCTCCACGGGTCAACTGGCCCGAGCCATGACCCGCGCCGCGGCGAGCGGCGCCCCGGTGGCGCAAGTCCTCATGCGCGTGGCGGACGACGCCCGCGAGGCGGCCCGGGCGACCTCTGTCGCCGCCGCCCGAAGCGTCGGCGTCAAGGCGGTGGCACCCCTCGGCCTGTGCTTCCTCCCGGCGTTCGTCCTCCTCGGCATCATCCCCGTTGTGGCCGGCCTGGCATCCACGATCGTCCTCCCCTGACCAAGGAGCACGCCCTCCCTGAGTCGCCCGGTCCTTCCAGCCCCCGAATACCGTCGCGTCTGCTTCTGACCCGGATGCCGCCGGGTCCTCCGATGACCCGAACCGCCCGCTCCTTCCCTGACCCGGGTACCGCCCCGTCGTCCCTCACCCGGGCGCGGCTCGTTACGCCGACATGCGCGGATCACCTCTCTCCTGCTGGTGATCCGAGAAGTTCCGTCCGCCGCGGACGCATGCGTTTCTCGCGGAACCCGACCTGGGTGCCTTCGCCATGCTGCTGGACGCGGTGGTCGCGGTGCCGCTGACCGCCATCGTGGCAGTGAGGACGGCCCGCCGGGACACCAGCGTGGAATCCGGCGTCATCGCGGGTATAGCGGGGGCCTGCGCAGGACCGCTGATCTGGTCGGCCCACCTGACGGTGGGGCCGAGGATCAAACGATCATGCCTCGAAGAGCGAACCGTACTGGCTGGCCAGGGCCCGCGTGCCGATGGCCCTGGTCACCGCGCCGGCGGCGGCTGCTTGGGCGGTCGAGGGCGACCGAAGCGGCGCCTCGCCCGAGCCGACGCTGCCGCGAGATGGCCCGAACCCCTCTTGATCCTTCAGCCAGAGATATCCACAGCCATGCCCCCGTCACTTCCCCTGTCCACAGAACGCCATTCGCGAGATCGCCCGCCCACCAGTTCCCGGGACGCTTGGACCGCAACGCCGGGGCCCACCCGGCACCAAGCCACCTGGAGGCATGATGTGCGATCCCATCACCCCGCGAGAGACCTTCCCCCAGACCTCCGAGGAGGAGCCCACGAGCCCCTCACAGGGGCACGCCGCAGGGCGCAACCCTGCGAGGCGCCGGCTCGCCAAGTGGGCCCACTACGCCGTGACCAACGCCGATCGGGGGATGTCCACGGCCGAGTACGCCGTCGGCACCATCGCCGCCTGTGCCTTCGCGGCGCTGCTGTTCAAGGTGGTCAGCAGCCCGGAGGTGCAGGCCATGCTCTCGTCGCTCATCGACCGCGCCCTCAAGACGGGCACGTGACCCTGCTTCGGTCGTCTGCGGCCCGACGATTCAGACGCTCGAGGTGCAGGGGCTCGGTCACCGCCGAGACGGCAGCCGTCCTACCCGCTCTGATGGTCGTACTGGCCGCCGCGCTGTGGGCGATCCAGGCCGTAGGGACACAGCTCGAATGCGTGGACGCGGCCCGTGTGGGAGCGCGGGCAGCCGCCCGAGGGGAGCCCGTGGACCAAGTCCGTGAGGTCATCCGCTCGGCGACCCGGCCCGATGCCCGCGTGGAGGTGCTCCGAGGCCCGGAGCGTACGCACGTGAAGGTCGCAGTGGACGTACGGCCGGCCTGGGGAGCGGCCTTCCCGCCGGTACAGGTATCGGCCACCGCCTCCGCAGCGACCGAGAACTGAAGAAGACGATCACAGCGCAATGGTGGGCGGCGCGGCGACTCACCTACAGCCGGCGGCGTCCGCCAACAACCCAAAGCTCGCGTACAAGCGGAGATAGGCGACCCTGGCGAACTCGTGCACAAGTGTGGAGCCAAGGGGCAGAGCGCGGCGCCGACGCACACGACTCAAGCCGACACATCTGACTCAAGTGGCGCCGATGCATGCAGAACGCCTGAGGCACAGTGCAGATACATGGAGAAAGGTCTGAAGTGTTCGCCCTGGATCGAGGAGTCGGTGGACGCGACCGAGGCTCGGCGACTCTGTGGGGTGTCGCGCTCATGGGGATCCTGATGTCGGTCGCCATGGCGTTCGCCGCTGTGGCGTCCGCGCGGGTAGCCCGCCATCGGGTGAACGCCGCCGCGGACCTCAGCGCACTGGCCGCGGCCAAGCTGGCGATCGCGGACCCGGACGAGGCGTGCCGGAAGGCGGCAATCGTGGCCGCGGAGAACGGCGCGAAGCTAACCAGATGCCAGATAAAAGATGAGATCGCCGATGTCTGGACATCCATGACGGCTCGGCTGCTCTTCGTGGGATCACGATCGTTGACAGGCCGCTCACGCGCCGGCCCAGGCCGCGAGGACCAACCTGTCGATCAGGCTGGATCGCCAAGCGAGCTTGATCGCCTTGAACCGCCCGAATGAGATCAACCAGGCTCACCAGAACGCGGTGGACCGGTCCTCGACCGACCTTGATCAACCGGTTCGGCGGAAGTGATCGGCCTGACCCGCCATTCGAACGTGACCGACCGTATGAAGCGAGAACCTGAGCGAAGGATCGACGCACCACGGACGAAAGCCCGTGACCATGAACACACCGGTGACCGGCGTCCAAGCCCTCACGACCGTGGCAGTCAGTTACCAAGCATCCAAGCCGACGCGAACAGAGAATCTCAGCCAGCCATCCGCATCAGCCTGCACGCCGCCGCGAACGCAGCCTCGTGAAGCGCAGCCCGTGTGGCAAGGGTCCGCAGACCAGCCCCTTTCCGCGCGAGCGGATACGACGCCCTCCCGACGATCGACAAACACAGCACTGCAGTCCTACACACACATGATCCACGTCGGCACCTAATCCACGTCAGCGCCCAGAAGGGTGTTCAGGAGGCGGATGGCGCCGCGCTTGTCCAGCGGTTCGTTCCCGTTGCCGCACTTGGGTGACTGGATGCACGAGGGGCAACCACGTTCGCACTCGCAGGATGCGATGGCCTCGCGCGTCGCCGTCAACCAGTCGGCCGCGCGGGCGAACCCGCGCTCGGCGAAGCCCGCACCCCCTTCATGCCCGTCGTACACGAACACCGTGAGGAGGCCCGTGTCGGCGTGCAACTCGGTGGAGACGCCACCGATGTCCCAGCGGTCGCAGGTGGCGAAGAGCGGCAGCAGGCCGATGGAGGCGTGCTCGGCGGCATGGGCGGCGCCGCCGAGGTCGATGCCGTCCTCGGCGAGCGGCACCAGTACCGAAGCGGGAAGCGTCCACCAGACGGCCCGGGTGCGGAGAGTGCGCGGTGGGAGGTCGAGGGGCTCGTCACCGAGCATCTCGCCCGACTGGAGACGTCGTCTGAGGTACGAGACCACCTGGCGGGTCACCTCGACCTCGCCGAAGTGCAGCTCGCCCCGCCCCAGGGCTTGCGAGCGAAGGGAGGACAGCACGGAGATGTCAGTCACATCCCGGGCGAACGTCGCATAGTCCGGCTCGCTGCCGCTGACCAGAGCCACCCCGGCTTCCAGATCGAGTTCTTCGACCAGAAAGGTCTCGCCTTGGTGCAGATACACAGCGCCCGTGTGGACCGTCGTGTGCGCCGACGGTTCGTCCACGCTGCCGAGGAGCCGACCGGTGGCCGCCTCGACCACCTGTATCGGAGCGCCGCCCGCGCCCCTGATGTCGGCGAGGTCGGTGGCCCTCTCGCGCCGGGTCCAGAACCAGCCCGCGGGACGCCGCCGCAGCAGGCCCTGGGCCGCCAGGTCGTCGAGGAGTTCCGGGGCCGTGGGGCCGAAGACGGCGAGGTCGTCCTCGGTCAGGGGGATCTCCGCGGCCGCCGCGCAGAGATGCGGACCGAGGACGTACGGGTTGTCCGGGTCGAGCACGATGGCCTCGACGGGCCGGCCGAACAGGGCCTCCGGGTGGTGAACCAGGTAGGTGTCGAGCGGGTCGTCCCGAGCGATGAGGACGGCCAGCGCGTCCTTACCGTCGCGACCCGCCCGCCCGGCCTGCTGCCAGAGGGAGGCCCGGGTGCCGGGCCAGCCGGCGATCAGTACGGCGTCGAGCCCCGAGACGTCGACGCCCAGCTCAAGGGCGTTCGTCGTGGCCAGGCCCATGAGAGAGCCAGAGCGAAGCGCCTTCTCCAGCTCCCGGCGATCCTCGGCGAGGTAACCGGCCCGGTAGGCGGCGACTCTTTCCGGGAGATCTGCCGCGCCGAGGACTCCGCCCGGGTCACTGGCCGAGTTGGTGACTCGGTCCGGGTGATTGGTCGCGTCGGTGGCTGTGTCCGGGAGGTTCGCCGCTCGGGCGACTCGGCCTGGGAGATCGGCCGCGCTGGTGGCTCCCTCCGGGTGATTGGTCGTGTCGGTGGCTGTGTCCGGGAGGTTCGCCGCTCGGGCGACTCGGCCTGGGAGATCGGCCGCGCTGGTGGCTCCCTCCGGGTGATTGGTCGTGTCGGTGGCTGTGTCTCGGAGGTTCGCCGCTCCGGGGACTCGGCCTGGGAGATTGGCCGCACTGGTGGCTCTGCCCGGGAGATCCGTCGTTTCGGTGACTCCGCCTGGGAGGTCCGTCGCGCCGGTGACGTCCCCGGGCGACGCGTCGAGCGACGTCCGCGAGCCGGCTGCCGACGAGCGGGCTGCCGACGAGTCGGCAGCGGACGAGCCGGCAGCGGACGAGCCGGCAGCGGACGAGCGGGCCCCCGACGGGCGGGCCCTGGTCGAGCCGTCCTCAGCGCGATCCGCCGACGGGTCGGTCGTGGGCGAGAGCGGGGTGAAGTCATCGTCTGGTGATTGCTGGCCCGGTAGCTCGTTCAGGTTGAAGTGGGGATCAAGGAGGTCGTGGTGTTCAGGGAGTTGTGGTGGGGCGGCTGCCTCTCGGTGGCCGGGGGAGCCGGAGGCGCGAAGGCCGTGGCGGCCGGTGGAGAGGGAGAAGGCGACGTCGGCGAGCTTGGCGCGGGCCGACAGGGCGACCGTCTCGGCGCCGCGGCGCGAGCGGACGAAGGCCAGCGTGCGGACGTCGGCCAGCACGAGGTCCGCCAGCAGGTCGGCGGCCTCGGCCGTCGCCGTGCGGCGCACCGGGGCGCCGCCCTCGCCGCGCAGCTCCGTCAGAGGCGGCTCCCACAGCGCGAACGTGGTCGCGCCCTTGGGAGAGGCGTCCACGGTCACCTCGTCCATCTCCAGCCCCGTCAGCCGGCGCGCGAACGCCCCCGGCTCGCTGGCCGTCGCCGAGGCCAGCATGAACACCGGACTGGAGCCATACCGGGCGCAGACCCGGCGCAGGCGGCGCAGGATCTGCGCCACGTGTGAGCCGAACACTCCTCGGTAGCCGTGGCACTCGTCCACCACCACGAGGCGCAGCCGGCGGAAGTACGACGACCACTGCGCGTGCCGGGGAAGGATGCTCCGGTGCAGCATGTCGGGGTTCGTCAGGACGTAGTTGGCGTGCTGGCGCACCCACGTCCGCTCCTCGAACGGTGTGTCACCGTCGAACGTCGCCGCCCGTACCTGTGTGATGCGCAGTTCGCGCAGCCCGCGGAACTGGTCGGCGGCCAGCGCCTTGGTCGGGGTCAGATAGAGAACGGTGCCGCCGTCGAGACAGGAGGCCACCGCCGGAGTCAGGTACGCCAGCGATTTGCCCGAGGCCGTACCCGTGGAAATGATCACGTTTCGGCCACGATGGGCCAGGTCGGCGGCTTCGTACTGATGGGGCCACATGCCGGTGATGCCGCGGTTCGCCAAGCGCGTAACGAGGAGTTCCGGCACCCAGTTCGGCCATCCCGCTTGACCGGCTTGACGTGCTGGAACATGCTCCACATGGGTGACGCGCTCGTGACGTGCGGGAACGCCGAGCAGGTGCCGCAGGAGTGGACCTGGCCGGTGTGGGGAGGAAGCGGTGGAAGTCACTGTTTCCAGTCTGCATCCGTGGGCAAAGTCGTCGGGAATCGTGATTTCGTGTAGACACAAGCGAGACGCATGGTTGAATGCCGCGCGTCAGGGTCGGTCGGCCAGGGGCTATGCTCCGGACGACCAGGCTCATAAGGGTACTTTCGCAGGCGAGGCGCTGGAGGATCTGTGGATCTGAAGTTGGATCACCGCACCGAAGACGGACTCACCATCGTCGAGGTCGAGGGTGAGATCGATGTCTACACCGCGCCGAGATTGCGTGAACTCCTCATCGATCTGGTGAACAAGGGCAACTTCCACCTTCTCGTCAACATGGAGAAGGTTGACTTCCTTGACTCGACCGGCCTGGGTGTGCTGGTCGGGGGGCTCAAGCGGGTTCGGGCGCACGACGGCTCACTGGAGCTGGTCTGCACGCAGGAGCGCATCCTCAAGATCTTCCGGATCACCGGTCTGACGAAGGTCTTCGGGATCTACGCTTCCGTCGACGAAGCCAAGGAAGCTCACGGCAAAGACAAGTAGTCATGGCCACTGTCGAGCTGACGTTCAGTGCCCTCCCCGCGCACGTGCGGACCGCCCGGTTGGTGGCCACGGCGATCGCCCGGCGCACAGGCGTGGAGGAGTCGCTGCTGGACGAGGTCAGGCTCGCCGTGGGTGAAGCGTGCTCTCGGGCGGTGGAGGCCCACCGTGCCCACTGCCCGGGCGAGCCCATCCGCATCGAGCTGCGTGACGATTCCGGACGTTTCGAGGTAACGGTGAGCGACCAGGCCCCCAGCGACGAGATCAAGCCGGAGCAGCCCCTGGATCTGGGGATGCTCTCCGACCCGTTCGCGACGGGTTTCGGCATCGCGGTCATCGCGGGCCTGGCCGACGATGTCGAGGTGTTTCCCAGTCCCAAGGGCATGCGCATCCGCATGAGCTGGCCTGCCGCCCCCAACGGCCGCCTTCCCGTGTAGATCCCCGTAGATCCCTTCTCTGGTGCTTCACGTGGTTACGTGACGCTTGGTGTTTCACGTGGGCACCGGCATTCCTCATGCGGTGTCCACGTGGCCGCCTCTCCGCGATGCCGGCGTGGCGGTCTGCATGCATGCATGCGTCTAGCGTCTATAGGCAGACCTGTGAGCCGTATGAGCGCGCATCGGCCTGGAGGATCGTTGGGGGCTCCGTAGGGGCCTAGCGCGGCGACCCGAAGCCGGTCCCTGCCCGCCTGTGGTGGGTCCTGGGGCTTGAGTGATGGCTGACGTCTAAAACCGTAATCAGGTTTTGGGGCTTTGCGGGCTCGTGGGGTTGGTTCGTCTTGTGGGCGGCCCAGCTTGTACGGCTCAGCACGGTGACCCCCACCCGCCGACCGGGGCTGGGCTCTGTCCAGGGGCACGCTCCTCCAGCGGCGCATGCTGGACGCCGTGACGTGCGCACCGGACCCATGGCTTCCGCTTGGCGGGAAGCGGAGGCGGCCAACTCCGGCTTGGCCCGAGGCGTGTACCTACCTCCATGCCCTTCCGTCCACCCCACCGAGGGAGACAAGCCATCGGCAGCCCAGCGCGGGCCCGCAGTGGCGCACGCGGGCGGCGATGGTCTCAGTGAGGCGGGCGCGAGACGCCGTCCCACCCCTTAACGGTGTGAGGCGATCCCGGTGGGTCGATGTGGTCGAGTGCAGCCTGGACGCGAAATCGGGGGCACTGCTGGCTCAGCGATGATCAGCCAGTTGAGATGGGGCTTCTCTCCCTCGGGCAGGGCCGGCCCGGGCTTCCTTCCGAGTGGGAATCGCCCTGCCAGGGCTGGGCCGGGCTTCCGAGTGGGGGTCCCCTCGGACAGGGCCGGGTCGGGCTTCCTTCCGAGTGGGGATCGCCCTGCCAGGGCCGGGCCGGGCTCCCGAGTGGGGTCCCCTCGGACCGGGCCGGGTCGGGCTTCCTTCCGGGCGGGGATCGCCCTGCCAGGCCGGGCCGGGCTTTCTTCCGGTTGAGGATCACTTGCCGGGGCTGGATTGGGTCCCATGGTGTGGATCCGGGTCGGGCCGGGGCGGATTGCCGTTCATGGCGTGAATCGTGCTCCGAGGACGGGCTGTCTGCCGCGTCGTGGATCGCTCCTGGAGATTGATCGTCTTTCAGGATTTGGTCGCCCAGACAAGTTTGATCTTCTGGGTGAGTTTGATCATTCGGAAAAGGATGACCGCCTGGCCGGGTTTGAGTCAGCCGCCCAGTTGCTGTTGATCTTTTAGGCGGGGGTGAGCTCCGGCCACCCCGAAGAGGGGGCTGACCCCGGGGCGGGGCCGACGCAAGGAGCCCGGCGACAGGGCTCAGGGCCCTGAGGGAAGCCGGAGCTCGGTGGTAAGGAGGCGCCCGGGGCTGCAGGGTCTTTCGGGCGTGTCGTTATGGCTTGTTGTCAGGGCCGTAAACTGGTGGAAATTTGCCTTGTCAGTTCCCAAATCGCCCCCCTGTCAGCGGTTTACTGGACGCGCGCACAATTAACCGGCTGCAGAGCCTTCATATCCTGGCAGACGCTGCGTAGACTCCCGGCACCGGCCAAGGTGATCCGGCGGAACTGCGGACTCAACCGGAAGCGGCACCCACAACCCGGATGGTGCCGCACCCGCCAGCCGATGTTCGCAGCACCGCCCGGGCAGGACGACCGGTCTTGCCGAGGAGAACCCGATGTTTAGGCACGTGCTGGCCGCTGAGCCAGCGTCCAATCTGGCCCTGAACGGTAACAATCTCACCATCGTGATCGTGGTCGCCGCGGTCGCACTGATCGCCCTTGCCGTCGCCGGCGGCCTGGTGCGCGAAGTGCTGCGCGCCGACCAGGGCACCGAGCGCATGCAGAACATCGCCCGGGCCGTGCAGGAAGGTGCTGCCGCCTACCTGACGCGGCAGTTCCGCACGTTGGCGATCTTCGTCGTCGTGATTCCCTTCCTGCTGCTCCTGCTGCCGGGCGAGACCGATGTGCGCATCGGCCGCTCCATCTTCTTCGTGGTCGGCGCGGTGTTCTCCGCGTTGACCGGGTTCATGGGCATGTGGCTGGCGGTGCGCGGCAACGTGCGTGTCGCCGCGGCGGCCCGCGACACCGGCGAGAAGCGCGCCATGCGCATCGCCTTCCGCACCGGCGGCGTCGCCGGCATGTTCACCGTCGGCCTCGGCCTGCTGGGCGCGGCGGTCGTCGTGTTCCTGTACCAGGGCGACGCGCCGGGCGTGCTCGAAGGCTTCGGCTTCGGCGCGGCGCTGCTCGCGATGTTCATGCGAGTCGGCGGCGGCATCTTCACCAAGGCCGCCGACGTCGGCGCCGACCTGGTCGGCAAGGTCGAGCAGGGCATTCCGGAGGACGACCCGCGCAACGCCGCGACCATCGCCGACAACGTGGGCGACAACGTCGGCGACTGCGCCGGCATGGCCGCCGACCTGTTCGAGTCGTACGCTGTCATGCTGGTGGCCAGCCTGATCCTGGGCAAGGTCGCGTTCGGCGAGCAGGGTCTGATCTTCCCGCTCATCGTCCCGATGATCGGCGTGGTCACCGCCATCATCGGCATCTTCGTGACCGGCCTGCGCGACCGCGACCGCAGCGGCATGTCCGCCATCAACCGCAGCTTCTTCATCTCCGCCGCCATCTCGGCGGTGCTCGTCGCGGCCGCCGCGTTCTGGTACCTGCCGGACAGCTTCGGCGCCCTGAGCGGCTCGGCCGTGAAGTCCGACGCCGACCCGCGGCTGATCGCCATCGGCGCGGTGCTCATCGGCCTGGTCCTGGCCAGCGCCATCCAGCTGCTGACCGGCTACTTCACCGAGACCAACCGCCGTCCCGTCCGCGAGATCGGCGAGAGCTCGGCCACCGGCCCCGCCACCGTCATCCTCGCCGGCATCAGCGTCGGCCTGGAGTCGGCCGTCTACTCCGCCCTGATCATCGCGGGCGCGGTCTACGGCGCGTTCCTGCTGGGCTTCGGGAACGTGACGATCGCGCTGTTCGCGGTGGCGCTGGCCGGTACCGGCCTGCTCACCACGGTCGGCGTCATCGTGTCCATGGACACCTTCGGCCCGGTCTCCGACAACGCCCAGGGCATCGCCGAGATGTCCGGCGACGTCGAGGGCGAGGGCGCCCGGGTGCTGACCAGCCTCGACGCCGTCGGCAACACCACCAAGGCCATCACCAAGGGCATCGCGATCGCCACGGCCGTGCTCGCGGCGACCGCGCTGTTCGGCGCGTTCCGCACGGCGGTGGAGTCGCAACTCGCGCAGACGTCGTCGTTCAGCCTCAGCATCGACCAGCCGAACGTGCTGGTCGGCCTGGTCGTCGGCGCGGCGGTGGTGTTCCTCTTCGCTGGCCTGGCGATCATGGCGGTCGGGCGGGCCGCGATGCGGGTGGTGTTCGAGGTGCGCGACCAGTTCCGCAACAACCCTGGCATCATGGACGGCTCCGTGAAGCCTGAGTACGGACGGGTCGTCGACATCTGCACCCGTGACTCGCTGCGCGAGCTGGCCACGCCCGGTCTGCTGGCGGTCATGACGCCGATCGCGGTCGGCTTCGCCTTCGGGTACGCCCCACTGGGCGCGTTCCTGGCCGGCGCGATCGCCTGCGGCACGCTGATGGCGGTGTTCCTGGCCAACTCCGGTGGCGCCTGGGACAACGCGAAGAAGCTGGTCGAGGACGGTCACCACGGCGGCAAGGGCTCCGAGGCCCACGCCGCGACCGTCATCGGCGACACGGTGGGCGACCCGTTCAAGGACACCGCCGGTCCGGCCATCAACCCGCTGATCAAGGTGATGAACCTCGTCGCCCTGCTGGTGGCGCCGTCCGTCGTGCTGTACGCGGGCAACGCCGCCCTGCGAGTCGGGGTGACGGTGTTCGCGCTGGCGGTGGTGGTCGGGGCCATCGTGGTCTCCAAGCGCCGCTCGGCGACGAGCGAACCGGCCAACAACCACAAGCGGGAGCAGACGCCGGTCGCGTCCTAGAGCGCGGGTCGCGTCCCGCCTTCTGGGCCCGGCTTCCCGGCTTTTGGTCGTGGAGTTCTGGGCCCGGTGGGTCGCGTCGTCTGAGGCGCCCGTCCTTCCCGGTGATGCCGGGGAGGGCGGGCGCTTCCGTGTTGTCGGGCCTGGGGGGCGGGTGCGGCGCTTCTGGGCGGAATGTCTTGAGGCGGGCGTCTCATGGGGAAGGGCAACATCTTCGGGGCTTCGGGGCTTCGGGGCTTCGGGGCTTCGGGGCTTCGGGGCTTCGGGGCTTCGGGGTCTTCAGGGTCTTCAGGGTCTTCATGGTCTCGGGCTTTGGGATTCGGGATTCGGGATTCGGAGCGTCATAGCTTCGGTGCTCGGTGCTCGGTGCCTGGCGTTGGCAGCAGGGTTGATGGTGCGGGTTCGGGTGCAGGTGCGCTGGGCTGACCACCGGCGGACATCTGGTAGACCTGCTGCGGTCCGATGGGCCCCGGGTGGGTGCAGGCGGGGTCCACGGTGCTGGATGCGATGCGGGCTGCGGGGGTGCGGGGGCGCGTTGACGCGAGCTGCGGGGTATGGGGTGCTGGTGCCGGCGGGGCCCGCGGGTGCCCTGGGAGGTGCGTAGCGGTCGGTGGCGAGAGCTGTTGCGGGATGCGAGATGAGGTCTGTCGGGTGCCAGGTGCCGCCTTGGGGGTGGTGCGGTGTGCCGATTCGGGGTAGCGGGGCAGCATGTCGCGTGCCGTACGTCGCCGGGGTGGGTGATCGGTCCCGTACGGGACACCTGACCCCCTCGATGGGAAACTGTGCGGATGAACGACAAGCGGCCGACCGGTGGAAAGACGCTGGCCTTCATCCTGCTCGCCATGCTGATCATCCTGGCGGCGATCGTGGCGCTGGCCATGTGGGCGTCGAGGGGGGTGTAAGAGGTGCCGACGCTGATCGTGCTCCGCCACGCCAAGGCCGCGCACGTGTCCGGGTTGAGCGATCGCGAGCGGCCCCTGACCGAGCGGGGTGAGCGTGACGCCGGGCGTGCCGGTGAGGAGGTGCGGGCCATGGGGCTCGTGCCCGATCTGGTCCTGTGCTCGCCGGCCGAGCGCACCAGGCGCACCGCCGAGCTGGCCTTCCCGGACGTCGAGGTGAGCTACGAGCGCGACATCTACGAGGCGTACCCGGACGAGTTGCTGGAGCTGATCAGGCGCACCGAGCCCGAGGTCGGCACGCTCGTCCTGTGCGGGCACAACCCTGGGGTCCACGAGCTGGCGCTCGGCCTGGCGGGCGGTGAGTACGGATTCCGGCCGGGGTCGTTCGCGGTGATCCGGACGCAATCGTCCTGGGTAGACCTGTCCCCAGGGGAGGGACACCTGGTCACGCGCTGGGATCCCAAGGAACACTGACCAGGGGCGAACGCATGCGGGGGGCCGCCAGAGCGTTGCGCGCGGGGTTCGCGCTGCCGGCGCGGCCTCCGTGGGGGTATGGGCTGCTCTGCGGGGCGGCCGTGTCGGGTCCGCTGTTCGCGGGGGTGTCGGCCGGGGTGCCGCACGGGGGCGCGTTCGTGGCACTCGGGGCGTATTTGACGGCGTTCGGCGACATGTACGGCAAGCCGTACGCGCAACGCGCCTGGGCCCTGGTCGTCAAGCTGGTGCTGGTGCCGTCGGGGATGGCGCTGGGGATGCTGCTCGCGCCGTATCCGTGGTGGGCGGCCGTGGTGATCGGCCTGGTGGCGGCGGCGGCCCGGTGGCGGATCGTCGGGACGCCGCCCGCGATCGCGGCGGTCCTGGGGTTCTACCTGCACGGGCCGGTCGGGCCGTCGGGGCCGCTGGAGATGGCGTTGGGCGCGGTGTGGTTCTCCGTTCTCGCGCTGGCGCCGTGGCCGGTGCGACGGCTGGACCCGCTGCACGAGACGCTGAGCGGGGCGCGGGAGTCGCTGGCGTCGATGCTCGACGGCGTCGACCTGGACGACGAGGGGTGGGGGAAGCGGCGGGAGCGCGCCTCGAAGGCGCTGGAGGCGGCGGGTACGGCGTCGGCCGCCTTCCACTCCGGTGAGGACAACACCCGCTCGGCCGACGCCTACGTGCGGACGCTCGTCCGGGTCTTCGTGGAGACCATCACCTTGCGCGGGCTGCGCGCGCAGGCGGCGGAGGAGGACCGCCGCCGGGGTGACCACGTCACGCGGGGGCTGGGTGAGGGCGATCGGCGAGGGGGAACGCCGCCTCTGCGGGATGGACATGGCGGTGGTGGGGATGAGGTCGCGCCAGCTTTGGGGGATCGGGGTGACCTTGGAGGGCATGAAGTTGGGTCACCTCTGAGGGATGGGGCTGGCCGTGGTGGGGATGAGGTCGCGCTGTCTCTGCCTGGTCGGGATCTTCGCGGTGGGGATGAGGTCACGCCGCCGCTGAGTGATCGGGATCGCCGCGCGGGTGACGACGTCGTACGGGCGCTGGCGGTCGGGGATCGCTGCGGGATCGACGCGGTCGTACGGGCCCTGACCGTGGCGCTGCGCACGAAGGCGCCGGAGGACGTGGAGGCGGCGCTGGCCGCGGCGGCGGCCTTCGGGGAGTACGTGGGGGAGCAGCGGGCCAGGGTCGGCGCCGATCCGGCGTCGCTGCGGCGGATGGCCGTGCTGGGGCAGGTGCGGCGCTGCCTCGACCGGATCGTGGTGGGGGTGCGCGGGGTCGGGGTGTTCGCGGCGCGGGGGATCCGGGTGCCGGTCGTAGTGCCGCGGGCCTGGCGGCCGGTGGTGTGGCGGCCGTTCTGGCGGGGCGGACACGGCTGGTGGCGGTCGGCGCGCCTGCGGAGGGCGTGGCGGCGGGCGGTCCATGCGCCCCGGCGGGCGTGGCGGGCGGTGTTGCAGGCCGGTGGCGCGGCGGAGCATGTGGGACGGCTGGGCATCACCGTGACCGTGGCGATGATGCTCATGATCGGCACGCACGAGGTGTACGGCAAGTGGTTCGTGATCACGGTGATGCTGGCGCCGCGGTCGACGTACGGCGACACCGTGGAGCGCGTGGTGCTGCGGGTGGCGGGCACGGTGCTCGGCGCGGCGGTGGCCGCGGTGATCCTGGCGGCCGTCCCCGGGCCGTACACGATCGCCGCGACCGTGCTCGGGTTCGCCACGGTGGGGTACGCGGTGCGCGAGGTGAGCTACGGCTACTGGATGGTGTTCGCGACGCCGCTGGCCATGATGCTCGCCGACTTCTCCACCCCGCTCGACTGGCGGGCGGCCGGGGCCCGGGTGCTGCTGACGGTCGAAGGCGGCCTGCTGGCGCTGGCGGCGGCGCGGCTGTTGTGGCCGCGCAGCGAGGGGGGACGGGTGCGTACCCGTACCGCCGAACTGCTGGAGCAGCACGGGACGCTGGTCGGCGCCGTGGCCGAGCGGGATCTCGACGCCGTGCTCGCGCACGCGGACGCGGCGGGGCAGGCCGCCGACGCGCTCACCGCGTCCCTGGACAAGCTGGGCAAGGAGCCGGGCGGACAGGTGCCGAAGGAGCTGCGGGAGGCCGTCACGGCGGCCCGGAGGCTGCGGGACGACGCGCTGGCGGTGGCGTCCGTGCTGCGCGGCTCGGAGGTGGGCTCCGACGCCACGGTCGCCGTGCTGGACGCGGTGGCGGACCGGCTGGCGGCCGTGGCCGAGACCGTGCGCAGCGGCGAGCCCCCTCCGGAGGCCGACGAGCTGGAGGAACGGCTCGCCGAGCTGGCGGGCGAGATCAAGTCGATCATCAAGGAGGCGGTGGCCAGGGAGGCCGCCGTGACGCCTTCCCACGCCGTCGACACCTCGGCGGTGCGCCGTCAGCTTCGGCTGACCGTGACGGCGCACCCCGCGCTGCGTTCCCTGTGCTCCGACGCCCTCGAACTGGCCCGCGAGGCCGCCGCCCCCCTGGGCCGCCGGGTCAGCGGGTGAGCGCGGTGTCCTCGGCGTCGGCCGCCTCGACCTCGTCCCGGGAGATGCCGAGCAGGTAGAGGATCGAGTCGAGGTACGGCGTGTTGACGGTCGTGTCGGCCGCCTGCCGCAGCACCGGCTTGGCGTTGAAGGCGATGCCGAGCCCGGCGGCGGCGATCATGTCGAGGTCGTTGGCGCCGTCGCCGATGGCCACGGTCTGGCTGATCGGCAGGCCCGCCTCCCTGGCGAACCGTTCGAGCGCCCGCGCCTTGCCCGGCCGGTCGACGATCTCGCCCGCGACCCGGCCGGTGAGCCGCCCGTCGATGATCTCCAGGACGTTGGCCGCGGAGTAGTCGATGCCGAGGTCCTCGACGAGCGCGTCGGTGATCTGGGTGAAGCCGCCGCTGACGATGGCGAAGCGGTAGTCGAGCCGCTTGAGCGTGCGGACGAGGGTGCGCGCGCCGGGCGTGAGCACGACCTCCTGGCGCACCCGCTCCAGCACGTCGGCCGGCAGCCCTTCGAGCAGGGCGACCCGGCGG
Organism: Nonomuraea roseoviolacea subsp. carminata; assembly: GCF_024172185.1. GTDB lineage: Bacteria > Actinomycetota > Actinomycetes > Streptosporangiales > Streptosporangiaceae > Nonomuraea > Nonomuraea roseoviolacea. The sequence continues at coordinate 3,227,379 of NZ_JAMZEC010000001.1, read as the reverse complement.
CGCAGCGACTCGGCGAAGTCCAGCTCGCCCCGCATGGCCTCCTCGGTGACCCGGGCGACCTCGTCCAGGCAGCCGGCGTGCGCCGCGAGCAGCTCGATGACCTCGCCCTGGATGAGCGTCGAGTCGACGTCCATGACGACGAGCCGCTTGGCCCGCCGGGACAGGCCGGTGCGCTGCACGGCCACGTCCACGTGCTGGGCCGCCGCCTCGGCGGCGAGCTGGACGCGCAGCGCGTCGGGGTCGGCCCCGGAGACGGACAGCTCGATGCAGGTGACGGGCCACTGGGCGAGGCGCTCGATGCGGTCGATGTTGGCGCCCGCGGCGGCGATGCGGCCGGCGATGCCGGCGATGGCGGCGGGCTGGAGGGTGGCGCCGAGGACGCTGACCGACAGCCGGCCGCGGCGGCGCTTCTCCTTGGCCAGGGAGCCGGTGGAGAGCTCCACCTCCATGCCGAGGTCCTCGGCCACGCGCTCCACGGAGGTCCACAGGGCCCCGAGGGTGGTGCCCGTGCCGGTGGACGGGCCGCCGGCATAGGCGACGAGCACGCCGAGGGTGAGCCGCCCCCGGATGACGACCTGCTCGATGTCGGAGACGGTCACCGGGAAGCCCGACAGGACGGAGAAGAGCCGGGAGGTGACGCCGGGCCGGTCAGGGCCGTTGAGAGTGATCAGGAGGGTCCGCTGGTCCACATCCAGTCACGCTACTGTGCCGCGCGGGGTGGGCGCGGACCAGGGGTGGGTGTTCACGGCCTGGATCACCGGTGTTCACCCGGCCAGCAGCAGGTGGGAGTCGCCGAACTCGTGCCACAGGTATCCCTCGTCCAGCGCCGCCTCGTACGCCCGGGCCAGGGCCGTCCGCCCGGCGACGGCGGTCAGCATCATGAGGTGGCTGGAGCGCGGCTCGTGCAGTCCCGTGAGCAGGCCGGTGACGACGCGCACGCCGTCGTCGGGGGTGACGACGCGGCTGGTCCAGCCCGCCGACTCCGTGACCCGGCCGCCGGCGTCCACCGCGGTCTCCAGGGCGCGGACGACGGTGGTGCCGGCCGCGACGACCCGCCCACCATCGCGCCGGGTGAGGTTCACCAGCCGCGCGGTCGGGGCCGGGACCTCGTACCGTTCGGCGTAGGGCGGCTCGTCCTTCTCGGGTGAGGCGACGCCGGTGTGCAGGGTGATGGGCGCGATCCGCACGCCGCGCGCCACCAGCGCCGTCACGAGCTCGGCGCTGAACGGCCGGCTGGCGCTGGGCATCTCGGCGCTGCCCGGCACGGTGGCGAACACGGTCTGGTAGGCGTCGATCGGCCAGTCCGCGGCCACGTACGAGTAGCGGATCGGCGTGCCGTGCCGGCGCAGGTACGCCTCCACCTCCCGGTCGAGCCGAGCTCGCCACAGCCGGGGCGTCTCCCGGCCGAGCAGCCGCAGCGTGGCCCCTCCGGGCAGCGGCAGCCACTCGCCGGGCTCCCCTCCCGCGTACGGCTCGGAGGCGGTGCTCGTACGGCGGCGCAGCTCGACCAGCCAGGTGCCGTCCTCGCGCGCGGTGGAGAAGTGGACGGCGAGCCGGTCGAGGCGGACGGCGGCGGGCAGCGTGGCCGAGTTGTTGACCACGACGAGGTCGCCGGGCGCGAGGAGCGAGGGCAGGTCGGTGAACCGGTGGTGGGCGGGCTCGTCGTCGCCGCGCGAGACGAGCAGGCGCACCCCGTCGCGGGCCAGGCCCCTGGCCTCGGGCGGCTCGTGCGCGGACAGCGCGTCGGGGAGGGCGAAGTCCAGGGTCGCGGTCATCGGGGCTCGCCTCTCCGGTCGGGGGTCGTGGTCGCTGGGGGCTCGTCTCTCCGGTCGGGGGTCGTGGTCGCTGGGGGCTCGTCTCTCCGGTCGGGGGTCGTGGTCGCTGGGGGCTCGTCTCTCCGGTCGGGGGTCGTGGTCGCTGGGGGCTCGTCTCTCCGGTCGGGGGTCGTGGTCGCTGGGGGCTCGTCTCTCCGGTCGGGGGTCGTGGTCGCTGGGGGCTCGTCTCTCCGGTCGGGGGTCGTGGTCGCTGGGGGCTCGTCTCTCCGGTCGGGGGTCGTGGTCGCTGGGGGCTCGTCTCTCCGGTCGGGGGTCGTGGTCGCTGGGGGCTCGTCTCTCCGGTCGGGGGTCGTGGTCGCTGGGGGCTCGTCTCTCCGGTCGGGGGTCGTGGTCGGTGGTGGCTCGCCTCTCGGGTCACGGGTCGTGGTCATTGGAGGCTCACCCTTCCGCTGGCGGGGCGGGACCGGACCAGGTCGCGCAGCGCGGCGGCGACCTTGGCCGGGTCGGTGGCGCCGCCGGCCTCCTGCTCGCCCACGGCGTCGGCGAGCATGCGGGTGTTCATCTCGCCGGGGTCCACCCACCAGACGGCCAGGCCGGGCTCCTCGGCGGCCAGCACGTTGGACAGCTGCTCCAGCGCGGCCTTGGTGGCTCCGTAGCCGCCCCAGCCGGGGTAGGCGCCCGTGGCGGCGTCGGAGGTGACGTTGACGACCGCCCCGCCGCGGCGACGCAGGGCGGGCAGCGTGGCCTGGACGAGCGCGAGCGGCGCGGTGACGTTGGTCTCCAGCAGCAGCTTGAACGCCTCCAGCGGGTACGAGGCGAGCGGCGGCAACGGCGTCGCCCCGAGCCCGCCGGCGTTGTTGACCAGCAGGTCCAGCTCCGGCACGGCCAGCGACAGCCGCTCGACGTGCGCCGGGTCGGTCACGTCGCCGGCGACGGCGGTGGCGCCCAGCTCGGCGGCGACCCGGTCGAGGTCGTCCCGGCCGCGCGCGGTGAGCACGAGGTCCCAGCCGGCCTCCGCCAGCGACCGGGCCAGGGCCAGGCCGAGGCCGCGGGAGGCGCCGGTGATCAGTGCGGTGTTCGTCATGTCTCGACGGTAGGAACGCGGTGCCCGTACGGCATCGGGCCGGGGACCTGTCCGGGTCTGGGCACTTCGTCCTAGGACCTCGGCGGGAGGGAACGGGGCGGGCGGAACCCTAGAGTGGGTCCCGTGACGTCGGACCGTGAGGAGATCCTGCAGGCCGTGAGCGGCGCCGTGCTCGCGGTCACCCGGCACCTGTCGGTGCGCGAGGTGCTCCAGGTGATCGTCCGTTCGGCGCAGCGGCTGCTCGACGCCCGCTACGCCGCGCTCGGGGTGCCCGACGAGGACGGCTCGTTCGGGGAGTTCGTCGCCGAGGGGCTGACCGACCGGCAGTGGGACGCGATCGGGCCGCTGCCGCGCCAGCACGGCATGCTCGGCGCGATGCTGCGCGACGGGGCCCCGGTGCGGCTGCCCGACCTGCGTGAGGACCCGCGCTTCGAGTGGTGGCCGAAGGCGCACCCGGTGATGAAGGACTTCCTCGGCGTGCCGATCCGCGACGGCGACGAGGTGCTCGGCATCATCTTCCTGGCCAACAAGCGCACGCAGGGCGGTTTCACGGCGGCCGACGAGGAGCTGCTGACGCTGTTCGCGGCGCACGCGGCGATCGCGCTGACCAACGCCCGGCTGTACGAGCGCGGCCGCGAGCTGGCCATGCTGGAGGAGCGCAACCGGATGGCGCGGGAGCTGCACGACGCGGTGACGCAGAAGCTGTTCTCGCTGCGGCTGACGGCCCAGGCCGCCGCGACCATGCTGGACAAGGCGCCGGACCGGGCGGCGGCCGAGCTGGAGCGCGTGCAGCGGCTGGCCGGCGAGGCGCTGGCCGAGCTGCGCGCGGTGATCGTCGAGCTGCGCCCGGCCGAGCTGGACCGCCACGGCCTGGCCGAGACGCTGCGCAAGCACGTACGCATGCTGGACCGGCTGCACCCGGCGCGCGTGGTGTTCGACTGCGACGAGCCGCCGCCGCTCGACTCCGCCGTGGAGGTGGCGCTGCTCAGAGTGGCGCAGGAGGCGCTGCACAACGCGCTGCGCCACTCGGGCGCCTCCGAGGTGGCGGTACGGCTGCGTCACGCGGGCGGCAAGCTGTCCCTGTCGGTGTCCGACGACGGCGGCGGCTTCGAGCAGGGCGGCTCGCGCGGCCTCGGCCTGGTGTCGATGCGGGAGCGTGCGGAGTCGGTGGGCGGGGTGATGACCGTGGACTCGGCGCCGGACCGGGGGACGACGGTCCGCGTGGAGGTGGGCGTGTGATCCGGGTGCTGATCGCCGACGATCATCCGGTGGTGCGGCAGGGGTTGCGCACGTTCCTCGACCTCCAGGACGACATCACGGTCGTGGGCGAGGCCGGCGACGGTGAGCGGGCCGTCGAGCTGGCCGCGGAGCTGGTCCCCGACGTGGTGCTGCTCGACCTGCGGATGCCGGTGCTCGACGGGCTGGGCGCGCTGGAGCGGCTGTCCGGCTCGCCGGCCCGGGTGCTGGTGCTCACGTCGGTGAGCGACCGGTCGGACGTCGCGCCGGCGATGCGGGCGGGCGCGGCCGGGTTCCTCTACAAGGACGTGGACCCGTCGGCGCTGGCGCAGGCCGTGCGGGCGGTCCACGGCGGCCAGGTGCTGCTCGCGCCGGAGGCGGCCGAGGCGATGCTGAGCGCGGGCGCGGACGCCCACGCGGGCGGCGGGGGAGGCGTGCCGGGGCCGGCGCCGCTGACCGAGCGGGAGCGCGAGGTGCTCGCACTGATCGCGGCGGGCCGCTCCAACAGGGAGATCGCGCGGAGCCTCGCCGTGGCCGAGAAGACGGTCAAGACCCACGTGTCGAACGTGCTGATGAAGCTCGGCGTCCAGGACCGCACCCAGGCCGCCCTGTACGCGGTGCGCCACGGCCTGGCCTGACCCCTGCCCGGGGCAAGCACGGCCCGGTCTGCTCCTGCGCAGGGACCCCCGCCAGGAGCGAGCGGCGTCAGGGCCGGTCGGGGGACGGCTCCAGGATGGCGTGGCAGCAGGCCACGAGCGCCCGCCGGATCGCGCGGTCCAGGTCGCGGAGGGCGGCGTCGCGGGCGGTGACCTGCCCCGAGGTGAGCCCGCGCTCCCCGGCGAGCTGCACCACCGTGGCCAGCCTGGCCGCGAGCGCGGCGACGCGGTGCGCCCGCGCCGGGTAGCCCGGCGCCAGCTCCCCTCCCCTGGCGCCCAGCCGGTCGGGCCGGACGGGCGCGGGGCCGTCGACCCCGGCGAGCGCCTCGGTGGCGTCGCGCATCGCGTCGGTCAGCTCCCGGTCGGCCTCGGCCACCGACGGCAGGTCGTGCCGTACGGGCCCCGCCTCGTGCGCCGACATGCGCACGCCCACGTACGACGAGCCGCGCCGGTCGACGAAGGGCACCAGCCCGAGGCGCCGCTCGGACAGCACCGCGATGACCGCCTGGCGGGCCTCGACGGCCGCGGCGTTGAACTCGGGCGGACCGGACAGCCCGAGCGGGTCGCCGGGCGCGGGCAGCGCCAGCCGGAACTCGCTCAGCCCGTCGCCGCGCAGGTCGGCCAGGTGCCGGCGCAGCGGGACGTCGCCCACGACGGTGGGGCCGCCGGCGCTCTCGACCCGGTCGGCGACCTCGTCGAGGCCGACGTGACCGGCGAGCCAGGCGTTGCCCCAGGCGACCATGACCCGGCAGACAGGCGATTCAGGGTGCACCGGTCCACGATATGCGCTCGCCCTGCAATAGGTTTGTCCCGAGCGTTCTCCTAAAGGAGGGATCCGGGGATGGGTGGTCAGGTGCTGCGGCTCCAGGACGTCGTCGTCAGGCGCGACGGAGCGGCCCTGCTGCGCGGCATCGACTGGACGGTCAACGAGGACGAACGATGGGTCGTCATCGGGCCGAACGGCGCGGGCAAGACCACGTTGCTGCAGGTGGCGGCCACGCTCCTGTTCCCGACCGAGGGCGTGGTCGAGGTGCTGGGCGAGCGGCTCGGCCAGACCGACGTCTTCGATCTGCGGCCGCGGATCGGGCTGGCCAGCTCCGCGCTGGCCGAGCGCATCCCGCCGGAGGAGAAGGTCATCGACCTGGTGCTCACGGCCTCGTACGGGATCATGGGCCGCTGGACGGAGGAGTACGACTCCAACGACGTGACCCGGGCCGTCGAGCTGATCGACATGCTGGGGGCGGCGCACCTGATCCGCCGCCGGTTCGGCACGCTGTCGGAGGGCGAGCGCAAGCGGGTGCAGATCGCCCGCGCGCTGATGCCCGACCCGGAGATGCTGCTGCTCGACGAGCCCGCCGCGGGCCTCGACCTGGGCGGCCGCGAAGACCTGGTGCGCCGGCTGTCGGTGCTGGCCCACGACCACCGCTCGCCCACGCTGGCGCTGGTCACGCACCACGTCGAGGAGGTGCCGGCCGGGTTCACGCACGGGCTGCTGCTGCGCAACGGCTCGGTGGTGGCGCAGGGGGCGCTCGACGACGTGATGACGGCCGACAACCTGTCGCAGACGTTCGGTGTGCCGCTGACGCTCGACCGCAGCGCGGGGGGCCGCTGGTACGCGCGCGCCTTCTGACCGCGCCCGCTGAGCACGGGGCCTGGCACCCCCCGCGCGCTCTGAGCGCGGGACCTGCCACCCCCCGCGCCTTCGCGCGGGGGCGGGCCCTTTAGGCTCGGGCGGGTGATGTTCTGGGAAGGGGTCGCGGTCTGCGCGGCCGGTGTCGCGGCGGGAGCCATCAACGCGGTCGTCGGATCCGGGTCGCTGATCACCTTCCCGACCCTGGTCGCCGTGGGCGTCGATCCGGTCGTCGCCAACGTGTCCAACAACATCGGCCTGGTGCCGGGCTCCTTCACCGGCGCCTACGGCTACCGCGAGGAGCTCAAGGGCCAGCGCGAGCGGCTGCTGCGGCTGGCCCCGGCCTCCTGCCTCGGCTCGCTCATCGGCGGGATCCTGCTGCTGTTCCTCGACCCGGACGTGTTCCAGGTCGTGGTGCCGGTGCTCATCGGGCTGGCGTGCGTGCTGGTCGTGGTCCAGCCCAAGCTCAACGGCTGGCTGGCGGCGCGCCGCGAGCATCCCCACCCCCACGGCGGGATCGCGCTCTGGCTGGGCGTGTTCGCCGCGGGCGTGTACGGGGGCTACTTCGGCGCGGCGCAGGGCGTGCTGCTGATCGGCCTGCTCGGCAGCTTCCTCGACGACGGCATCCAGCGGGTGAACGCCGCCAAGAACGTGCTGTCGCTGATCGTCAACGCCACCGCGGCCGTGCTGTTCTTCTTCGTCGCCCACGTCGACTGGTGGGCGGTGCTGGCGGTCGCGCTGGGCGCCACGGCCGGCGGTTTCCTGGGGGCCAGGGTCGGGCGGCGGATCCCCGCTCCGGTGCTGCGCGGGATCATCGTGGTGGTGGGGATCGCCGCGATTGTCAAACTGGTGTACGGGTAATTTCCCCGCTTTTTGGGCATAAATCCGTACATGAAGGGTGATCGGGTGGAGATCGTCATCGATGCGGGGGGAACCCCGCGCACCTACGAAGTGGTCGCCACCCGCGCGGGCCGCCGCGTCGAGGTGGCCACGCGCCGGGGCCTGGTCGAGGTCAGCGAGGTCACCCGCGGCGGCACGGCCGTACGGACCGCGCGGTTCATGTCCAGCCGCATCCTCGCCCTGGTGGAGCACCCCGCCGACGAGAACTCCGCGCGGCGCTACGCCGGGGACGGCGAGGGCGAGGACTGACGGCTTGGTCGGCGGAAGCCGACGAAGGGTCAGCGGAAGTCGGCGGCGTGGTCCTCCGCCCACTGGCGGAACGTCAGCGCCGGCCGGCCCAGCAGCCGCTCCACCGTGTCGGTGACCTTCTCCGGCGCCGTCACGAACGACTCCCACCCGCGCAGCGCCGACTCCACGAAGCCGGGGTCGCCCCACGCGCGGGTCAGCACCTCGCGCGCCTCCTCCGGCGGCATGTCCTCCCAGCGCACCTCCCGCCCGACCACCTCGCCGATGACGCGCACCTGCTCGGCCTGCGTCAGCCGCTCCGGCCCGGTGATCACGTACGCCGCCCCGGTGTGGCCGCCGGAGGTGAGCACGTGCGTCGCGACCGCCGCGATGTCCTTCTCGTGGATGAGCGAGCGGGAGGCCGTCCCGAACGGCCAGCGCACCACGCCCTGCCGGATCTGGTCGGCCCAGCCGAGCGTGTTGACGGCGAAGCCGCCGGGCCGCAGGAACGTCCAGTTCACGCCGGTGCGCCTGATGAGCCGTTCGATCCGCTGGTGGAAGATCGACGGCTCGTCGTCGTCACCGGCGCCGGGCACGTCCGCCGACAGGTAGACCACGCGGCGGGCGTGCTTGGCGATCGCCTCCACCACGGGCTCGGCCGTCTCGGCGGCGAAACCGGGCCAGACCAGGAAGACGGCGTCCACGTCGCGCAGCGCCGGCTCCAGCGTCTCGGGGGCGGTCAGGTCGCCCGCCACCACCTGGACGTTCTCCGGGAGCCTGGCCCGGGACGGGTCGCGCACCAGCGCGCGGACCGGGATGCCGGCCTGCGCGAGCTGGGAGACGACGTGTTTGCCGACGTTGCCGGTCGCACCGGTCACAAGGATGTCGCTCATGGCTACGACCGTAGAACCTCAAGCAAGGTTCAGATCAAGCCCGGTCTCACCTGGATCGTGCCGTCCTTGCGCACCCGCGCCTCGAAGGCCGGAGCGGGGGCCGTGGCCGGGCCGTGCCTGACGGAGCCGTCCTCCAGCCGGAACGTGCTGCCGTGCCAGGGGCAGACCACGCAGACCTCGCCGTTCTCCGAGACCAGCCGGCCCTGGTGGAGCGGGCCCGCCAGGTGGGGGCAGCGGTCGGCGAGCACGGTGACGGCCTCGCCCCGCCGCAGCACGAAGAGCTGGATGTAGCCGAGCCGGCGCGCGACCGGCCGGCCGTCGGGCAGGTCGCTGAGCCGGCACAGGTCGTGCCAGCCGAGCGGCACCAGGTGGGCCACCTGCGGCGCGTGGTTGGCGCCGGCCGCCTGCCGGTAGGCCATGTGGCCGCCCAGGTAGGCGCCGAGGCTGCCCACGCCGAGCCCGGTCCACGTCAGGACGCGCCCGACGCGTTCGCGGCCGGCCATGCGGGTCGCCAGGGAGGCGGTGAACAAGCCGAGGGCCGCCACGTTCGCCAGCATGTGGACGAACCCGACGCGCTGCTGCTCGCGGTGCAGCGAGGACCAGTCGGTCAGGCCGGCGGCGGCCGTGGGGATCGCGTTGCCGATGCCGACGGCGAGCAGCAGCCGGGCGGCCCGGCGGTCGATGGTCGTGAGGTCGAGTATGCCGGCCGAGGTCCAGCAGCCCAGGCTCACCATCGTCATCGGCGGGTGCAGGGGTTTGCCCAGCGGGACGCCGTGGAGCACGTCCCGCAGCAGGCCCGGCCGGATCCTGTCGCGCACGGCCTTGGCCAGCCCCTGGATGGACTTGTCCATGGCCTTGGACTTCTCGAGCCGGTCGGCCAGGTCCAGCGGTCCCCCCAAAACACGCATCTGCCTACGTCTCGGTCGTACTATCTCTTTCACGACAAGTCCCCTACCCCAGGGGTGAGGGCATCACTCGGACAGGTGACCTCTCGCGACGGACAGCTCGACCAGCTCCATGGCGTACGCGCCCAGCGACGGCGAGCCCTCCTCGATGAGCCGTACCTTCTCCTTGACCTGCGACGCCGTCACCCGGAACAGCGGCCACGTGCCGCCCTCGGTGTTGTGGTTGGCCAGGATCGGCGCGAAGCGGTCCAGCGCCTTGGCGAACCTCGCCTCGGGCGTCTCCCGCGCCTCGAACTCCTCCCACAGCTCCCGCATCGACGCCGCCTGGTCGGCCGGCAGCAGCGCGAAGATCCGCTCGGCGGCGGTCCGCTCGGCCTGGGCCTGCGCGGCCACCGCCACCGGGTCGTAGATGAAGGTGTCGCCCGCGTCGATCTCCACGAGGTCGTGCACCAGGAGCATGGCGATCACCCGTTGGATGTCGGCGCCCGGTGGGGCGTGCTCGGCGAACACGAGGGCCAGCATGCCTACGTACCAGGAGTGCTCGGCGTCGTTCTCCCGCCGCGAACCGTCCATCAGCAGGTTGCGGCGGATGACCCGCTTCAACTTGTCGATCTCGACGGCGAAGGCGATCTGGGCGGTCAGGCGGTCCTCTTCTGGTGCGATAGTCACGCGCGACACCTTAATGTGCGGTGATCACCCCAGATGGCAAAATCGTGACCGGCACCCCGTTGAACACGGCATTTCCGGAAGGAAGATCAATCGCCGTTTCGTCCGTGAGGACGTTCGCGCTCACCCCGGCGTGCTCGGCAGCCACCGCCTGCGCGCTGCCCGCGTGCCCCCAGCCGTGCGGCAGCGAGACCACGCCCGGCATGATCGTGTCGGTCGGCTCCAGCGGCACCGTGAGCTCGCCCCGGGCCGAGCGCACCACGGCCGTGCCGTCCAGCCCGAGCCGGGACACGTCCGCCGGGTTGATCTGCAGCGTGCAGGTGTTGCTCCCGCCCACCAGCGGCGCCACGTTGTGCATCCAGCTGTTGTTCGAGCGCAGGTGGCGGCGGCCGATCAGCACGATCTCCGGCGGCTCCTCCTCCAGCCGGCCGCGCAGCCGCTCGACGTCCTCCAGGAGCTGCGGCGGGGCCAGCTCCACCATGCCGGACGCGGTCCTGAGCACCTCGGGCAGGCGGGGCTCCAGCGGCCCGAGGTCCAGCCCGTGGGGGTGGTCGAGCAGCTTGCGCAGCGACAGGTCGCCCTTGCCGGCCCACACCCCGTACGGGCCGAGCCGCAGCATCAGGTCCAGCCGGCGCTCCGCGCCCGTCTCGCCGTCCAGCTCGGCCCGCAGCTCGGCCACGTCGCGGCCCTCCACCCCGGACCCCGGCGTCTCCACCGCCCTGGCCAGCATCCCGCCGATGACGAACTCGTCCAGGTCGCCCTCCAGGCCGGAGGCGATCCCGGCGAGCCGCGACAGGATCAGCGCCTCCGACGGCCGGCCGTCCAGCGGCAGCGACGGCGGCGAGTACCGGGCGTAGTTGCGCACCGCCAGGCCGAGCAGCGCGAAGTCGTAGTGGCCCGACTGGAGCACGCGCGGCGGCGGCAGGATGACGTGCGCGTGCCGGGTGGTCTCGTTGAGGTACGGGTCGACGCTCACCATGAAGTCGAGCCCGGCGAAGGCCGCGTCGAGCCGGTCGCCGTGCGGGGCCGACAGCACCGGGTTGCCGGCCACGGTCACCATCAGCCGGATCTGACCCTCGCCCGGTGTCTCGATCTCGTCGGCAAGGGTGGCCACGGGCAGCTCGCCGTTCGCCTCGGGCAGGCCGCGGACCCGGCTGCGCCACCGGCCCACCGTGTACGGCCGGCGCCGCCCGGGCGACTCGGTGGCCGCCTTGGCGAACATGGCGCCGCCCGGCCGGTCGAGGTTGCCGGTCAGCGTGTTGAGCACGTCCACCAGCCACTGGGCCAGCGTGCCGAACTCGGTCGTGCAGGTGCCGATCCGGGCGTACACCGCGGCGGTGGGCGCCGCGGCCAGCTCCCTGGCCAGCCGTACGACGACGTCGGCCGGCACGCCCGTGCGCCGGGCCACCGCCTCGGGCGGGAAGTGCTTGGCCGCCTCGCGCACCTCGTCCAGGCCGCCGACCGGCTGGGCGACCCGCGTCAGGTCCTCGGCGAACAGCGTGTGGACCAGGCCGAACAGCAGGTAGGCGTCGGTGCCGGGCCGGACGAACACGTGCTCGTCGGCCAGCGCGGCCGTACGCGTGCGGCGCGGGTCGACCACCACGAGCCGGCCGCCCCGCGCGCGCAGCGCCTTCAGCCGGCCGGGGAAGTCGGGCGCGGTGCACAGCGAGCCGTTGGACTCCAGCGGGTTGGCGCCCAGCATGAGCAGGAAGTCGGTGCGGTCCAGGTCGGGCACGGGGATGGCCAGCGGGTGGCCGAACATCAGGCCGCTGGCCACGTGCTTCGGCATCTGGTCGGCGGTGCTCGCGGTGAAGACGTTGCGGGTGCCCAGGGCCTTGATGAGCGGCCCGCCGTAGAGGGACCCGGCCATGCTGTGGACGCTCGGATTGCCCAGATAGATGCCGAGCGCCTGCCGGCCGTACGTCGCGACGACCCGGTCGAGGTTGGCCTTGACCAGGTCGAACGCCTCGTCCCAGCCGGCCTCGCGCCACAGGTCGCCCTCGCGGATCAGCGGCCGGCGCAGCCGGTCGGGATCCTCGTCCAGGCGGCCCAGGCTGGCGCCCTTGGGGCAGATGAAGCCCCGGCTGAACGGGTCGTCCTGGTCGCCGCGGACGCGGGTGACGTGCCCGCCCTCGTCCAGCGTCAGGGTCAGGCCGCACACGGCCTCGCACAGGGGACAGGTCCGGTGGACGGTCGTCATCGCCGCTCCTGGGTTCGTGGACTGAACTCATCTTGGCTCGTGCCGACCGGACGGGGAAGCCCCGGAGCCCCCGCGATCTCCGGGGCTTCGGCCAGGGAACGCCCGGCGCGGTGGGCGCTCCCTGGGCTCATGGGACCTTCCGCCGCGTCAGGCGGCGGCCAGGGCCCGTTGACGAGGGAGGAGATCAGGCGGCTCCTCGAGGTCGGCGCGGAGCGCGACCCAGGCCCGTCTGCCGTACAGGCGCTCCAGGCCGGGCGGCAGCGCGCCCGGCAGCTCCTCGCGCCGCACGACCTCGACCACCACGAACTGGGCCCACCGGCGGTGCCGGTAGACGTTCGCGCCGCGCGCCCAGCAGGCCGCGGCGATCTCCTCCGCGTACGCCTCGAACTCCGCGGCGCTGATGCCGGCCCTCGTGAGGATCAGCGCCTTCTCGCCGGTACGCGTCGGCGTGATCCACAGCACCAGCGGAATCCGGCCGGAGCGGGTGTGCATGGTCGTCTCCAGACAGGTCCGCTGGAGGCGGTGGCGGGAGACGACGCACCAGAAGTGCGCCACCGCCCAGTTGCGGCCCGTCCGGGTGACGGCCGGCGCGGAGACCGCCCCGGCCAGCACGGCGTACGGGGTCCAGTGGCCGCCGCGCACCGCGGCCGGCAGCGTGAGCGCGACCAGGCCGAGCAGCGCGAGCAGCAGCAGCTCGGTGCGCCAGCGCCAGAGCCGGGCCGGGAGCCGGCCGCGGCCCGCGGCGGGCAGGTCCTCGTTGGCGGGGTAGATCTGGTTGCGGGGGTTGCGCGGCATGCTCACGACACCTCCTCGGCCACCTTGGCGGGACGCGTGAGCTGGTCGAAGCGCGGGTCACGGTAGACGCGGCAGCCGAACCCGGCGCGGTTCACGGTCCAGCCCCGCCGGTAGGCGAACTCGTCCGGCTCCATGCAGATCTCGCGGTCGGCCCAGGCGATGAGTTCCCGGATCCGGGACTTGATTCGGCTGAGTCCCTTGGTACCTTGTGGGTACATAGAAGACCCCCTTTCGCGGCATTACTCGAGGTGGCTTCTCAAGCCGGACCGCAGGCTGGTGACCGCGTCGTCGCAGGGTGGCAGCCCATGTGCGGCGACCGGTGCCCGGCCTGGGTCCGGCTCTTCGGTGCTCCCCTGACCTGTGCTCGGATGAGCGGCGCTCGTGGCGGACGGCCGGGCGGAGCTGCGTGCGCGGCGTTCTCTCAGACGGTTGCGGGACCCTTTCGGCAAGCGGCCTCCCTGGCGTAGATCTGCGGATCCGGGACGGCGCCGTTGCCGGTGGTGCGGCCCGCGTGGCCGCGCGTGATCGTGCGGGGGGAGCAGTCGGCGCCGGGGCTTGTCGTGGTCATCCCGGCCTCCTCGTACGCTCGATCTCCCTCCTGGCCTTGATGGTCCTCCCGGCATTCCTTGCTTGCAAGAGCTTGCGCAAGAGAAGATTTAGATTTCTTCGCACCTTGCCGAATCAATTGCGGTGCAAGTTGCACGGAAGCGCGCTGTACTGGGGATGTCACGCAGATACGGCGGGATGTTGTGCGGTGACGAATGCAACTTGCAAGGTAAGATTGGGCGAACGGTCCACCCATCTCCGGTTTCCAAACGACACACCCGGTTACACCTTCCTTCCCGACGAGGAGAGTGGACGGTGCCATCGCACCAGGGCAGCCCGACTGTCCGCAGGCTCCGGCTCGGCCAGGAGCTTCGCTTCCTTCGCGAGCGCCAGAAGCTCACCGGGTCCGCGGTGGCCGCGGAGCTCGGCTGGTCGGCCAGCAAGGTGAGCCGCATCGAAGCGTCCAAGACCATGCCCAGCGCCGAGGACGTCGAGTCCATGGCCAAGCTCTACCGCGCGGGCGAGGCGAAGCTTGACGAACTCTTCGGCCTGTTGCGAGACGCTGACCAACCAGGGTGGTGGGAGGATTACCAAAACGTCCTGCCTGAGGAGTACACAAGATTCCTCGGGTTGGAGGCGGAGGCCGAACGCGAGCGCAACTGGGAACCCCAGTTGGTGCCGGGCCTCCTTCAGACTGAGGACTACGCCCGGGAGGTCATCCAGGCGGCTCGTGGCATCATCCGCATCACACACGGTGGTGTCCGCAGCCGGGTCGAGGCGCGTGTGGAACGGCAGCGGGCCGTGCTGCACCGGCCGGATCCGCCCATGCTGAGCTTCATCCTGGACGAGTCCGCCCTGATGCGCAGGTACGGCGAGCCCTCGGTGATGCGGGCTCAGATGGAGCATCTCCTGGAGATGTCCATGCTCCCGCAGGTCAGCGTCCGCGTGCTCGCTCTGGAGGGCTTCCACCCGATCGGCACGGGGGCGTTCATCCATCTCCGCCCGGTGGGGCTCGACGACGTCGTGTACCTGGAACACCTGTACACGGCGCAGTTCGTCGAGGACCGCTGGCGAGTGGCCGGATACGAGACGGCGTACGACGACATCGCCTCACATGCCTTGGACGAGGACGAATCCCGCGTGCTCATCCAGCGCAGGGCGATGCAGTGGCGCCCTTGACACAACGATCTAAGAGGGGGCAAAGGCGCCCTCTCCGCCCATCTGGGGAGAAGATGTTCATCGACACCACCACACTGCCCTGGCGCAAGAGCCGCTCCTGCCAGGGCTCCTCGGGCTGCGTCGAGGTCGCCCCGCTGGCCGACGGCAACGTCGCGCTGCGGGACAGCAAGACCGACGACGGTCCGGTGCTGGTCTTCACGCCGGAGGAGTGGGACGCCTTCACCGCGGGCGTCCGCGGCGGCGAGTTCGACCTGACGGCGCTCGGCGCTGGCAGGTGAACGACGGCTCCGGTGAGTAGGGCCGGGGCCTCCCGCCGCTGAGGTTCCCGGACACGCGAACGGCCCGTGCCCCGTCGAGCGGGGCATGGGCCGTTTCGCGTACGCGACCAGGGGTCCCGGCGGTTACGACACGACGGGGGCCGTGGCGCGGCGTCGTACGAGGAAGAGGGAGCTGATCCCGGCCAGGACGGCCAGGCCCGCGAGCGCGGCCGCCGTGGACATCGAGGCCGAGGCGTGGCCCTGGAGCGAGACGAACAGCGTCCCGACCGTCGAGACCCCGATGACCTGGCCGAGCTGCATGACGGTCAGCAGCGCGCCGCTGGCGTCCGCCGCGTACTCGTCGGCGACCTGCTCGGTCGCCAGGTTCGTGACGGCCACCTGCACGCCGAGCCCGGCGCCGATGAGGGCGCTCATGGCCGCGTACGGCAGGCCGCCCGCCGCCGCGAGGCCGAGGCCGACGTACGCCGGCGCGGCCACCACGTACCCGAACGGCACCAACCGGCACTGCAGCCGCGCGGGCAGGCGCGGCCAGCCCAGGCCGACCAGCGCGAACGCGAGGGCGCACGGCACGAGCATCATGCCGGAGGCCAGCGGCGTCAGGTGCAGCTCGCCCTGGAGGTGCAGGGCCGAGGTGAACAGGAACGCGCCCCAGGTCGCCGGCCCGAACAGCAGGACGCCCAGCCCGGGCCGCATGCCCGGGGCCCGCAGCACCGAGGCGTCGACCAGCGGCCGGCCGCCCCGCGCGGTCACCCAGCGCTCGACCCGGACGAACACCACGAACATCACCACGCTGAGGCCCATGGAGATCCAGCCCCAGAGCGGCCAGCCCAGGTCCCGGCCCAGCACGAGCGGCACCACGAACAGCAGCACGGCCGCCGACAAGGTCACCAGGCCGGCCGGGTCGAGACCGGCGCGCCGGGCGCCGCCGGCGTCGGGCGGCAGCACCTTCATGCCCACGACCAGCAGCAGCAGGGCGATCGGCACCATCACGAGGAACACGATCCGCCAGCCCGCGCCCAGCCCGAGCAGGACGCCGCCGAGCGCCTGGCCGACCACGATGCCGCCGCTGATCACGGCCGACCACAGGCCGAGCGCCCGGCCCCGGGCCGCGCCCTGGTAGTTGCGCTGGATGAGCGTCATCACCTGCGGCATCATCAGCGCCGCGCCGGCGCCCTGGGCCAGCCGGAAGGCGACCAGCCACCCGGTGGAGGGCGCCAGGCCCGAGCCGAGCGTGGTGAGGGCGAACAGGGCAAGACCGCTCAGGAAGGCGTTGCGGTAGCCGAACAGGTCGCCGACCCTGGCGCCGGTGATCAACAGGACGGCGTAGACAATGGTGTAACCGGCCACGATCATCTGCAGCCCCGCGCCGGAGGAGTGCAGGTCCGCCCGGATGGTGGGGGTGGCCACGTTGACGATGTTGACGTTGAGGATGGCCAGGAACTGCCCCACCAGGATGACTGTGAGGAGCAGGCCGCCGGCCCTGGTCCGCTCCGGCTGCTGTACGGCCGGAGTGGAGGGGGAAACGGCTGTTCGGGTCATGATTCCAGGATGGGGGCATTCCGATACCAGTAACGAGAGCCTCTTTATACTGGTACTGGCACCACCTGGATCATCGTTGACCGACGGCCCATAGTGGAGACATGACGATGGCGGGCACCAAGGACACCAAGGAAGCCAAGCGGAGCGACCTCGCGGCGTTCCTGCGCACGCGGCGCGAGCGGATCACGCCCGAGATGGTGCGGCTCGCCCCCGGCCCGCGCAGGCGCACGCCCGGCCTGCGGCGCGAGGAGGTCGCGCAGCTCGCCGGCGTCGGCGTCACCTGGTACACGTGGCTGGAGCAGGGCCGTCCCATCAACGCCAGCGCCCAGGTGCTCGACTCCATCGCCCGCACGCTCCGGCTCGACAACGCCGAGTGGCAGCACCTCTACCGGCTGGCCGGGCACTCCACGGACGTGCCGAACGGCGACACCACGCGCGTCACCCCGCAGCTCCAGGCCATCCTCGACCAGCTCTGCCCGATGCCCGCCTGCCTGGTCAACAGCCGCTCCGACGTGCTCGCCTGGAACTCCGCCTACGCGGCGCTGTTCCCCGAGGTGGTGAGCGCGCCCGACGGCGAGCGCAACACCCTCTGGCAGAGCTGCGTGACCCCCCTGGCCTGCGTGCTGGTCAACCGCGACAAGGAGCTGGCCCGCGCGGTGGCCGTCTTCCGCGGCGCCTACACCCGCCACGCCGACGACCCGTGCTGGCAGGACTTCGTGCGCCGGCTCAGCCGCGAGAGCCCCGAGTTCGCCCGCCTGTGGGCACGCCAGGACGTGGCCGAGCCGGGCCCGCGCGAGAAGACCTTCAAGCACGCCGAGATGGGCAGGCTCCGCTTCAGCACGGCCAGCTTCAGCTCCTCGGCGGCCCCGGAGACCCGGATGATCGTCTACACCCCCGTGGACGACGTCAGCCGCGAGGCCGTCGTCCGGCTCATGTCCCGCTGACCCGGCTCGTGTCCCGCTGACCCCCGTCTTCTCCGTCTGACCGGCGCGCGCCGGTCCGTCGCCCATGGCATGCTCATTGGCTGAATGTCAGGATCAAGCAGAAGTGGCGACAAATGAGACTCCCCCGTCGTGCCGCCGCGGCCGTGGCCGTCGCCGCAGCCCTCACCGCCTCCGCCGCGTGCGCCGCGTCGGAGCCCGACCCCCAGCCGACCGCCCAGCGCAAGAAGGCCCTGGACAAGCCCGCGGCGGCCGACCCCACCCCGACTCGCGAGCGCAGCCCGTTCACCATCTCCTTCGGCGGTGACGTCCACTTCGAGGGAGGGCTGCGTCCCCGGCTCAACAACCCGGGCACCGCGCTCGGGCCGATCGCGTCCGTGCTGCGCAAGGCCGACCTGACCATGGTCAACCTGGAGACGGCCATCACCACGGGCGGCACCCCGGCGCCGGGCAAGCAGTTCACCTTCCGCGCGCCCGCCAGCGCCTTCACCGCGCTCAAGGCCGCCGGGGTGGACGTGGTCTCCATGGCCAACAACCACGGCATGGACTACATGGAGAGCGGCCTGGCCGACTCGCTGGCCGCCATCAAGAAGTCGAAGTTCCCCGTGGTGGGGATCGGGGCGAACGACACCGAGGCGTACCGGCCGTTCCGCAGGGTGGTCAACGGCAACCGCGTGTCGATCATCGGGGCCACGCAGGTGCTCGACGCCGAGTTCGTCACCTCCTGGACGGCCACGCCGAGCAAGGGCGGGCTCGCCTCGGCCAAGAACGAGGACCGCCTGCTGCGGGCCGTGCGGCAGGCGCGCAAGAACTCCGACACCGTGATCGTCCACCTGCACTGGGGCACCGAGATGCAGAAGTGCCCCAACCCGGCGCAGCTCTCGCTGGCCCCCAAGCTGGTCAAGGCGGGCGCGGACGTGGTGGTCGGCGGCCACGCGCACATCCTGCTCGGCGCGGGCTACCTGGACAACTCGTACATCAGCTACGGCCTGGGCAACTTCGTCTTCTACAACTCCAACCCGGCCACGACCGGCCGCACCGGAGTGCTGACCCTCACCATCGACGGCCGCAAGGTGCTCAAGGACCAGTGGACCCCGGCGACCATCCAGGGCGGCGTCCCCGTGCCGATGACCGGCTCCGCGCGGACCCAGGCGGTGGCCGACTGGCGGGCGCTGCGCTCCTGCACGGGCCTGTCCACCAAGCCCTGACGCCCGCCGCCGCCTGTCCGGCTTGTCGCGCCCGGAGCTCCCCTGTCCCGGCGTTTGCCCGCCGTGCCACCGGTGAAGTCCCTTACGTCGGGACCGGCGACGTGGAGGAGGCCGCGATGCGGTGGGTGGAGTCCGGTGACGTGCGGCTGTGGCTCGCGGAGGAGGGCGACCCGGCCCGCCCGACGATCCTGCTCGTCCACGGCTATCCCGACACCCACCGCGTCTGGGACGAGGTGGCCGGGCTGCTGCGCGACCGCTTCCACGTGGTCCGCTACGACGTGCGCGGCGCGGGCCGCTCCACCGAGCCGGCCCACCACGCCGGCTACACCTTCGACCACCTGGCGGGCGACCTGTCGGCGGTGCTCGACGCGATCGGCAAGCCCGCCGTCCACCTCGTCGGCCACGACTGGGGCTCGCTCCAGTGCTGGGACGCGGTGACCAGGCCCGGCATACGCGAACGGGTGGCGTCCCTCACCAGCTTCGGCGGCCCCGGCCTGGCCCAGGCGCACCGGTTCATGCGCGAGGGCAGCCGCGGTGAGGTCGCGGGGCAGCGCGCGCGGTCCTGGTACATCGGCGTCTTCCACGCCCCGCTCCTTCCTGAGACGGCGTGGCGGACGTTCATGCCGGCGATGCTGGAGCGCAGCATGCGGGTGCGCGAGGGCATCGAGCCGCGCCCCGGCCACCCCGCCGACACGCTGGCCCGCGACGGGATCAACGGGCTGTGGATGTACCGCCTCAACATGAGCGCCGGCCTGCGGCCCCGCCACACGGACGAGCGGGGCGACCCGGTGGTGGACGTGCCGGTGCAGCTCATCGAGGCGACCCGTGACCCGTTCGTCTCCCCGGCGCTGCTGGCCTCGCTCGGGCGGTGGGCGCCGAGGTTCTGGCACCGCAGGGTCGTGGCGGGCCACTGGGCGCAGCGCAGCCGGCCGGACGTGGTCGCCAGGATGATCGCCGAGTTCGCGGACCACGTGGACGGCGCCGAGGCGTCACCCGGGCTCCGCCGCGCGCGCCGGGCCCCCGGCTCGTCCGTGGGGCGGGCACCGGAGCCCGGCACGGCGTTCGAGGGGAAGCTGGTGGTGGTCACCGGCGCGGGCAGCGGCATCGGCCGCG
Source organism: Nonomuraea roseoviolacea subsp. carminata (assembly GCF_024172185.1). Taxonomy (GTDB): domain Bacteria; phylum Actinomycetota; class Actinomycetes; order Streptosporangiales; family Streptosporangiaceae; genus Nonomuraea; species Nonomuraea roseoviolacea. The sequence continues at coordinate 3,207,610 of NZ_JAMZEC010000001.1, read as the reverse complement.
CCACCGCGCGGGCCTTCGCCGCCCACGGCGCCGAGGTCGTCTGCGCCGACATCGACGAGGCCGCGGCCGTCCGCACGGTGGAGGGGATCGTCAAGGATCTCGGCGGCTGCGCCGCCCACGCCGAGCAGGTGGACGTCGCCGACGCCGCCCGCATGGAGGACTTCGCCCATCGGGTACGGGCCGAGTACGGCGTGCCGGACATCGTGGTCAACAACGCCGGAACGCTGGTCGCCGGCGCCTTCCTGGACCACTCCGTGGAGGACTGGCGGTGGATGATCGACGTGAACCTGTGGGGCGTGATCCACGGGTGCCGGCTGTTCGCGGCGCAGATGGTCGAACGCGGCGAAGGCGGCCACATCGTCAACATCGCCTCGCTGGCCGCCTTCACCCCCTCGGCGCTGCTGCCCGCGTACTCCACGACCAAGGCGGGCGTGAAGATGCTCAGCGACTGCCTGCGCGCCGAGGTGGCCGGGCAGGGCATCGGCGTCAGCGCGATCTGCCCCGGTTTCGTGTCCACCGGCATCGCCCGCCACGCCACGTACGTGGGCGCCGACCTGCGGGAGGTGTCGGTGGCGGCGCTGGAGCGGCGCGGCTACCCGCCGGAGCGCGTCGCCGCGCACATCCTCCGGGCCGTCCACCGCGACCAGGCCGTCGTCCCGGTCAACGCGGAGGGCAAGCTGGGGTACGCGATGTCGCGCCTGTCGCCGGGCGCCACGCGCGGGATGGCCCGGCTGTCGAAGGCCGCCCTGCGCCTGGGCCGCCCCCGGCCCCGACGGACCGGCGCAGAGCCATGAGAATCTCCGAGGGGGTCGGCTGGACGTCCTCTCGGTTTGCCGGTGCCTGGCGGGTGCCGGCCGATATCGTGGTCGCCTCGTTACCGAACGTGAGAGGTGGCAGCCGCTCCTTTCAAGGAGCGGAGGAGTCACGAGAAATCCGCTGATTGCAGATAACGATCGTGCTCTTCGGGGGATGATGGAACGCGTGCTGTCACCCCAGATGGACGATCAGTGCGTTCAGCCGCAGCCGTTGAGGCGGCGGCCCGCGCAGCGCCGCAGCGCACGCCGGGTCGAGCGGATGCTCGACGCCTGCGCCGAGCTGCTCGACGAGATCGGCTACGAGTCGCTCTCCACCACCCGCATCGCCGACCGGGCCGGCGTCGCGATCGGGTCGGTCTACCAGTTCTTCCCCGACAAGCGGGCCATCACCCAGGAACTGACCCGGCGCAACGTCGAGCTGTTCGTCTCCCGGGTGGGCCGCAGGTTCATGGAGGAGGACTACGTCGGCTGGTGGGAGGCCGTCGATGCGATCATCGACGAGTACGTCGACATGCACCGGACCGTACCGGGCTTCAAGAGCCTGCACTTCGGCGACGTGGTCGACCTCAACCTCCTCGACTCCGACTCCGACAACAACACGGTGATCGCCGGGCGGCTGCGCGGCCTGCTGCTGCAGGAGTTCGGCCTGGCCGACAGCCACGAGCTGGACGTCGCCGTCCTGGTGGCGGTCGAGGCGGGCGACGCGGTGCTCAAGCTCGCCTTCCGGCACGACCCGCACGGCGAGCAGGAGATCATCGCGGCGGCCAAGCAGCTCATCCGGGGCTTCCTGTCCCGCCAGCTCCGCTCCTGGGCCAAGCAGAGGGCCTGACGCGGGCGTCCAGCCTCGTGTCAGGCCACGTCGGCCGGATAGGGGCTCCTCATGGCGCCGGAGTACGCCTCGGGAGCCCCCTCCATGTGGCGCGGGAGCTCGGCCATGAACGCTTGCAGCAGCGGGGTCGCGTTGTGCCGGTCGAGGTCCTCCCGCGAACGCCAGACCTCGTAGAGGAAGAACCGGCCGTCCTCCTGCTCGTGCAGGTGGTACTGCAGGCTGCCCGCGTGCTCGCGGGACGGCCCGACGAGGCCGAGCAGGAGCTCACGGAGCTCGTCGGCGTGCCCGGGCCTGGGGGTCAGGAAGCCGTAGAGGGAGACGGGTGTGTGTGTCGTCATGCCGTGAACGGTAGGACGTGACACCGATGTGAGCTGCAAGCCCGCCTCCCTGTGGGGTGGGTCACATGGCGGTCCGGTCGCCGATCAGCAGTAGCGACTTGCCCACCGTGGTGCGGGCGGCCAGCGCCCGGTGGGCGTCGGCCGCCCGCTCCAGCGGGTACGTCGCGCCGATCGACGGCCGGAGCCGGCCCTCCACGGCCCGCTCCAGGGCCAGGTCCATCAGCTCGTTGGCGGTCTCCTGGCTCGGCGGGCCGTCGAGGAGCGGGGTGAACACCCGGATGCCGCGGCGCGCGGCCTCCTCGGGGTCGGGGGCGGCGAAGCCCTCCGCGGTGCCGTACGTGACGAATCTGCCGCCGTCGGACACGGCGCCCAGCGCGGCCGTGCCGAGCGGGCCACCCGCCCCGTCGTAGACCAGCGCGGCGCCGCCGCCGGTCGCCTCGCGCACCCGCTCGACCCAGTCCGGACGCGCGTAGTCGACCACGGCCTCCGCGCCCAGCTCGCGGGTGAGGGCCAGCTTGACGTCGCTGGACGCGGCGGCCACCACCCGGGCGCCCGCGTCGACGGCCAGTTGCACCAGCAGCGATCCGGCGCCACCGGCCGCCGCCGACACCAGCACCCATTCGCCCTTCTCCGGTACGCCCAGCCGGTCCATCATGAGCGCGGTCACGCCGTCGTGGATGAGCGCCGCGGCCGTCTCCATGGACAGCCCGTCCGGCACCGGCGTGATCTCCTCGACGCCCGCGACGACGCGTTCGGCGTAGCCGGTGCCGGTCCGCGCGACCACCCGCCGGCCGACCCACGCCGGGTCCACGCCCTCCCCGGTCTCCAGCACCTCGCCCGCACCGCCGCCGCCCGGCACGTACGGCAGCGTCCGCGGGAAGATCTCCTGGCCCCAGCCCTTGCGCAGCAGGGTGTCGAGGAAGATGACGTCCGCCGCGGCCATGCCGACGACGACCTGACCGGGGCCGGGAGCGGGGTCGGGCAGCTCGACGGGGGACAGGACCTCCGGGCCGCCGAACTGGGCCACCTGAATCGCGCGCATGGGAAGCACCTTCGTGGTGAGACAGTGTCGCGGCCAGTCTTCAACCTGAAGGTCGGTTGAGGTCAAGGCGACCGGTTCGGCGCCGGGGGCCGGCTGTGTGTCTCCTGGGGCGTGGCGGGCGGTCAGCGGTCCCAGCGCAGGCGGTCGAGGAGCTGGGGGAGCCAGCCGAACGGGTCGGTGGTGGCGGGCCGGTGCGCCTGAGCGCCAGTGCCGCCGTCCCCGGTCGCCCGTCCCAGGGCGGCGCCCTCCCGGGTCAGGGGTGCCTGTGGGCGGGTCTGAGAGGCCGGTGGGCGGGCCTCGCGCTGCTCGCCGGGGGTGCTGAGGCGACGGGCGCCGCGTTCCTGCTCCTGGGGTGCCGGTGGGCCTGCCTGGGCCTCGTGCGGGCCGGGCGGGCGGGCGTCGCGTTCGCGGACCGCCGGCGGCCGCGCCTCCCGATCATGGGACCGCCCGACGGGGGCGGGCGCCTCGCCGGGCTGCCGGACGTCAGGTTGCCGGACACCGGGTTGTCGGACGCCGGGTTGTCGGGGGCCGGGTTGTCGGGGGCCGGGCTGCCGGATCTCGGGGGGCTGGACGCTGCAGGGCGCCGGGTACGCCACCGGCCACGCCTGGCGGGCCTCGCGAGCCTCCCGGGAACGCAGCCGCGTCTCGATTGCGTGGAGTTGGCGCTCGGCCGATTCCACCGCTTCCAGCCGTCCGGAAAGGTATCCGGCCGCACCAGGAACCAGGACCGAAAAGGCGACGGCACAGGCGAGTGTGAAGGTCATCTGCTTGGACGTGCCCATCGCAGCCCCTCCCGCTCGCCGGTGCGCGCGACGGCTATATGCCCTACGGCCTGCGAAGACACGCCGGAAGCGGGCATCCTTTGACATGACCTTGCCAAAGTCGTGCCGGATCGGCGATGTGCATTGCCGGGGCAAACCGGCAAGTGGCTCGGTAGTCTCGCGGTGTGGCGCATGTGACCCGTGAGCACCTTGATCGCCTGCTTGAGCAGGCCCTGCTGGCCGACGACCACAGCTCCCTGGCCAGGCGGCTGTACGACGTCGCGCTCGGCTATTCCTCGGGCGACGTCTCCAGGGCGTCGATCCTGGTCCTGGCGGCCGAGGAATGGCGCGCGGCCGGGCAGCCCGCCCGGGCTCTGGAGTGCTTCCAGCGCGCGGTGGAGGACGGCGGTGAGTCGCTCGTCGACCCGCGCGCCGGCATCGCCGACACGCTCTTCGAGCTCGACCGTCCCGACGAGGCGAGGGAGGTCATCGAGACGATCCGCGCCGAGGGCGGCATCACCACGGCGACGTCCCACACGATCGCCGAGACGCTCGTCGCGTACGGCGACCTGCGGAGCGGGCTCGAATGGGTGACCCAGGCCGTGCTCGCCAGCGACGAGGACGACCCGGAGCACGACGCGTTGCTGCGCACGCGTTACCGCATCCGGGTCGACCTGGGCCTGCCCGAGGACGAGCTGGACGCCTTGGTCTCCTGAGGCGGCGTCTCCTGAGGCGGGCCGTCCCGCCCCGGGAGCCGGAGAGGGGGACGCCCCGACGGGCGCGCCCCGCCGCCGTCATGCCCTGGGACGGTCAGCTCGCGGGCGTGAGCCACTGGCCGGTGGGCCAGGTCTCCAGCCGCCAGGCGCTGTCCCAGAACATCCACTCGTACTCCGTCGCCCGGCAGAACGCCTCGGTCATGGCCCGGCGCGTCTCCGGGTCGGCGGTGGCGGCCAGCCGGTCGGCGATCCCCCGCACCTGCGTCGCCGAGGCGGCGAACGCCGGGTCGGAGTAGGTGGAGATCCACGCCCGGTACGGGTGCCCGTCCAGGCCGGCCGTGCGTTCCAGCAGGGCCGTACCCACGTCCTGGTAGACCCAGAAGCACGGCAGCACCGCGGCGACCAGCACCGGGAAGGGCGCGGTGAGTGCCGTCGCCTGGAGGTACGACGCGTACGCCAGGCAGGTCGGCGAGGTGGCGACGGCCGCCACGTCCGCCGCGCCCATCCCGAACCCGTCGAGGTAGCCGGTGTGCAGGGCGCGCTCGACGGCCAGCGCCGTGTGCGCGCTCTGCGCGAAGAACATCGCGTCGGCGGGGTCGCCGGCCCGCGCCGAGGCCGTCGCCAGGGTCTTCGCGTACGCGGCGAGGTAGCGGCCGTCCTGCACCAGGTAGAACGTGAACCGGTCGCGGCTCAGGGTGCCGTCGCCGAGGGCGGTGTTGAACGGGTGGCGGTGGATGGCGTCCAGCAGCGCGGCGGTGCGCGCCCAGGCCGCGTCGCAGAACGACTCGGTGGTGCGGGGCTCGGCTTCGGGCATGGCGGTCAACGTTGACGTCCCTTCGCTAGTGCGAACTAGATCAGGTTCGACGGGTGTGATCTCAGCCCGGCGGTCCGGGCACCCCGCGTCGCGATCAACCGTAACAGAGCGTCAGTTCAGGCCCAGGCCGGGGAGGAGCGTGCCGACCCCGTCCGCGTCGCCGGCCGGCCGGCCCGCGCGGCCCTCGCGAGGCTCGCGCACGGAGGAGGAGCGGGGCTCGGCCAGGCGGGCGGCGCCGTTCCGCGGCCGCTCCGCCGGGGTGGCGGCGTCAGGGCGGCTGCGCGCCCGGTCGGGGCTCTCGTGCGCGTCCTGGCGCCGGGCGGACGGCGCGGAGTCCTCGCCCGAGACGGCGACCCCGTCGAACCTGCGGGCGGGACGGGCCGGGACCGCGGGCAGGCCGGGCAGGTCCGGGGCCGTGGCCATCGAGGAGACGTCGGGCAGCCCCGACGGGTTGCGCGCGCCAGGGGGGACGACGGGCATGCCCGCGGTAGCGGCCGTCACGTCCGGCGTGACCATGGGGGAGCCGGCTCCTCGCGGCCCGGTGAGCCCGAGGCGCTCGGCCGTCCGCGCCACGACCGCGGAGGCGTCCTCCTCGCCCCCGGCCCGGGTGTGGGCGAGCGCCGGGGAGGGGGCGGCGGCGATCCAGATGACGCCGGCGCTCAGGGTGACCGCCGCGACGGCGGCCCGGAAACCGGAACACGACAGCGATGACCGGGACGACCCGGACGACCGGGACCACGGAGACCACCTGGATGGCGCGTAGTGCGGGGACCGCCGGGACGGCGCGGCCGGCCGTGATCCCCGGGATGGCGGGGCTGACGGGAATGCGGGGGATGACGGGGATCGCCGTGATGGCGCTGGGTTCGACACTGCACGTCCTCTCGTCGATACGGGCTCGGACGACGCCGGGCGCCCTCGTGGGCGCTCGCACGGTGCCGGACACCCTCGCGCGCGTTCACACGACACCTTCTCGGGCCGAGGCCCGAGAAGACGCTCGGGCCGTAGCCGGCGGAGTCCCGGACGAAGGCCGAAGCTAGCCAGCCGAGCGCCGCCGCGTGGCCCGCTTGGCCTAACGGTGGGCAGTCCTTACCCCGGCCGTGTCCGAAGCGCCCCGGCCGCTGCGTGCCTGAGGCGCGCCCGACGCCGTGTCTCAGGCGCCCCCGCCGTGCCGCGCGCACGCACGCGAAAGCCCCGGAGCCCCAGCCGTGAAGGCCGGGCCCCGGGGCCCTCGCCGATCTCGCGTCAGGCGCGCTCGGCGGCCTGCCGCCCAGGTCGCGTCAGGCGCGCTCGGCGGCCTGCCGCCCAGGTCGCGTCAGGCGCGCTTGATGGTCAGCTCGTCGTCGCCGAGGTCCACCAGCACCTTGTCGCCGTCCACGATCTCGCCCGACAGCACCGCCTTGGCGAGCTTGTCGCCGATCGCCGACTGGACGAGCCGGCGCAGCGGCCGGGCGCCGTACATCGGGTCGTAGCCCGTGAGCGCGAGCCACTCGCGGGCCGCCGGCGTGACCTCCAGGGTCAGCCTGCGGTCCGACAGGCGCCGCGCCAGTCGCTCGACCTGGAGGTCGACGATCTGGGCCAGCTCCTCCGTGCCGAGTGCGTCGAACAGGATCACGTCGTCGAGCCGGTTCAGGAACTCCGGCTTGAAGGCGCCGCGGACCGTGCCCATCACGGCCTCGCGCTTGGCGTCGCCCTCCAGCGTCGGGTCCACCAGGAACTGGGAGCCCAGGTTGGAGGTGAGGATCAGGATCGTGTTGCGGAAGTCGACCGTGCGGCCCTGGCCGTCGGTGAGCCGACCGTCGTCGAGCACCTGGAGCAGGATGTCGAAGACCTCGGGATGGGCCTTCTCGACCTCGTCCAGCAGCACCACGGTGTACGGCCGGCGCCGCACCGCCTCGGTGAGCTGGCCGCCCTCCTCGTAGCCGACGTAGCCCGGAGGCGCCCCGACGAGCCGGGCGACGCTGTGCTTCTCGGAGTACTCGCTCATGTCGATGCGGGTCATCGCCCGCTCGTCGTCGAACAGGAACTCCGCCAGCGCCTTGGCCAGCTCGGTCTTGCCGACGCCCGTGGGACCGAGGAACAGGAACGACCCGGTCGGCCGGTCGGGGTCGGCGATGCCGGCCCGGCTGCGCCGCACCGCGTCGGACACGGCCTGCACGGCCTGCCGCTGCCCGACGAGCCGCGTGGCCAGCTCCTCCTCCATGCGCAGCAGCTTGGCCGTCTCGGCCTCCATCAGGCGGCCGGCTGGGATGCCCGTCCAGGACGAGATGACCTCGGCGATGTCGTCGGGGCCGACCTCCTCCTTGACCATGGCGTCGTCCGGCTGGGCGGCCTCGGACGCCTCGCGCAGCGCCTGCTCCAGCCGCGGCACCTCGGCGTACATGAGCCGGGACGCCGCCTCGAAGTCGCCGTCGCGCTGGGCCCGCTCGGCCGCGCCGCGCGCCTCGTCGAGCTGCTTCTTCAGCTCGCCGACCTTGTTCAGGCCGGCCTTCTCGCGCTCCCAGCGGCCGACGAGGGAGTTGAGCTCCTCCTGCCGGTCGGCCAGCTCCTTGCGCAGCCGCTCCAGCCGCTGGAGCGAGGCGTCGTCGGTCTCCTTGGAGAGGGCCAGCTCCTCCATCTTCATCCGGTCGACGTTGCGCTGGAGCTGGTCGATCTCCACGGGACGGGAGTCGATCTCCATGCGCAGCCGCGAGGCGGCCTCGTCGACCAGGTCGATGGCCTTGTCCGGCAGGAACCGGCTGGTGATGTAGCGGTCGGACAGGGCGGCGGCGGCCACCAGCGCGCTGTCGGCGATCTGCACCTGGTGGTGGGCCTCGTAGCGGCCCTTCAGCCCGCGCAGGATCGCGATGGTGTCCTCGACCGTGGGCTCGCCGACGTACACCTGCTGGAAGCGGCGCTCCAGCGCCGGGTCCTTCTCGATGCGCTCGCGGTACTCGTCGAGCGTCGTCGCGCCGATCATGCGCAGCTCGCCGCGGGCGAGCATGGGCTTGAGCATGTTGCCCGCGTCCATCGCGCCCTCGGCGGCCCCCGCGCCGACGACGGTGTGCAGCTCGTCGATGAAGGTGACGATCTGGCCGTCGCTCTCCTTGATCTCGGACAGCACGGCCTTCAGCCGCTCCTCGAACTCGCCGCGGTACTTCGCGCCGGCCACCATCGCGCCCAGGTCGAGCGAGATGAGCCGCTTGTTGCGCAGCGACTCGGGCACGTCGCCCGCGACGATCCGCTGGGCGAGGCCCTCGACGACGGCGGTCTTGCCGACACCGGGCTCGCCGATCAGCACCGGGTTGTTCTTGGTGCGCCGCGACAGCACCTGCACGACGCGGCGGATCTCGGAGTCGCGGCCGATGACCGGGTCGAGCCGGCCGCTGCGGGCCCGCTCGGTCAGGTCGACGCCGTACTTCTCCAGCGCCTGGTAGGTGTCCTCGGGCGTCTCGCTGGTGACGCGGGCGTGGCCGCGCACCTTCTCGAACGCGTCGAGCAGCGCCTGCGGCGTGGCGCCCTGCGACTTCAGCAGCTCGGCGACCTGGCCGCCGTCGGTGGCCAGGCCCACCAGCAGGTGCTCGGTGGAGACGTACTCGTCCTCCAGCCGCTTGGCGCGCTGCGCCGCGGTGTTGATGACGGTGAGGAGCTGGCGCGAGCTCGTCGGCGCGCTCACGGTGGAGCCCTGCGCCTTGGGCAGCGCCGCCAGCGTCTCCTCGGCCTTGGCGCGCACGGCCTTCCAGTCGGCGCCCACGGCGTCCAGCAGCGGGACCGCGGTGCCGCCCGTCTGGCCGAGCAGCGTGGTCAGCAGATGAGCCGGGGCGATCTCGGGATGACCCTCGGCGGCGGCGCGCCGCATGGCGCCCGCCAGCGCCTCCTGGCTCTTCTGGGTGAGCTTGTAGTCCATCTTTCTAGGCCCCCGGTGGCAGCTCGTAGCGGATCAGCGCCTTGACCATCTGCATCTCGGCGCGCAGGCGGTGAACCTCTTCGCGCAGCCGCAGTGCCTCGTTCTCGAGCTCCAGGATCCGCTTGATGCCGGCGAGGTTGATGCCCTCCTCCTGGGAGAGCCGCTGCACCTCGCGCAGCTGGAGGATGTCACGGGTCGAGTAGAGGCGGCCGCGCCCCGCCGTACGCCCCGGGCAGACCAGTCCGAGCCGGTCGTACTGCCGCAGCGTCTGCGGGTGCAGCCCCGAGAGCTGTGCGGCCACCGAGATCACGTAGACGGGCGTGTCGTCTGACAGGTCGAAATAGTTGGCGTCCATCGGCTACTCGCTTCTGGCTCTCTGAATGAGATCAGCTCGCGGGTCGTCACCCGCCGTCGCGGTGCCGAACTCGGTCAGGAGCTCCCGCGACTTGTCGTCCAGGCTCTGCGGGACGATCACTTCGACGGTGGCGAGCAGGTCGCCCTTGGTGCCGTCCTTGTGCGCGGCGCCTCTGCCCCGGACCCGGAACGTGCGCCCGTTGGGCGTGCCCGGCGGGATGCGCAGCGTCACCGGCATCCCCTTGAGGATCGGCACCTTGATCTCGGCGCCCAGCGCGGCCTCCGTGAACGTCACCGGCACGGTGATCGTCAGGTTGTCGCCCTGGCGGCCGAAGACCGCGTGCGGCTTGACGTGGGTGAGGATGTACAGGTCGCCGGCGGGTCCGCCGTTCTCGCCCGGCGCGCCCTTGCCCTTGAGCCTGACCCGCTGGCCGTCGGCCACCCCCGCGGGAATGCGCGCCTGGATGGTGCGCGTGCTCTTGGCCCGGCCGCTGCCCTCGCACACGGGGCACGGGTCGTCCACGATCAGGCCGCGGCCCTTGCAGTCGCGGCACGGCTCGGAGAAGGCGAAGCTGCCGAGGTTGCGGCTGGCCGCGCCGGTGCCCTCACAGGTGGGACAGACCCGCGGGGTCGTGCCCGCCTTGGCTCCCGTGCCGCTGCACGCACCGCAGGCGGCCGAGCTGGTCAGCCGCAGGGACACCGTGGTGCCCTCGATCGCCTCGGTGAACGTGAGCGTGACCTCGGACTCGATGTCCTGGCCGCGGCGCGGGCGGGTGGCGCTGGTGGTGCGGGTCGCACCACCGCCGCCGCCGCGGTTGAACAGCCCGCCGAACAGGTCGCCGAGCCGCTCTCCGGCGCCGTGGCCGGTCTGCTGACCGGCCGTGCCGCCGAAGAGGTCGCCGAAGTCGAACGAGAACCCGCCACCGCCGCCGGGCCGCTGGCCGCCGACACCCGAGCCGAACAGCGCCCGCGCCTCGTCGTACTCCTTGCGGCGCTTGCTGTCGGACAGCACGTCGTACGCCTCCGAGACCTCCTTGAACTTGGTCTCCTTGGCGGTGTCGCCGTGGTTGGTGTCCGGGTGGTACTGCCTGGCCAGCTTCCGGTACGCCTTCTTGATCTCGTCGGCGGTGGCGGACTTGGGCACACCAAGGACGGCGTAGTAGTCCTTCTCCAGGTAGTCCTTGGTGCTCATCTACTGCCCTTCGTCCCTTGTTCGGTTGAGTTGTCGTGCCGGAGTCAGTCGCCGGAAGCGGCGCTGTCGGACGCCGGAGGGGCGTCCTCGGGCTCGGCCACGGCCACGCGGGCCGGCCGCAGGACCCGGTCACCCATGCGGTAACCGGACTGAAGGACCTCGATCGCGGTCGGCTCGGTCACGTCCGGCGAGTAGCTGTGCATCAGCGCCTCGTGGACGGTCGGGTCGAAGGGGTCGCCCTTCTGGCCGAACGGCGTGAGCCCGAGCTTGGTGACCGCGGCCTCCAGGGACTCGGCCACCTTCGCGAAGCCGCCGGTCAGCTCGCCGTGGTCGCGTGCTCGGCCGATGTCGTCGAGCACGGGCAGCAGCTCCGTGAGCGCGCCCGCGACCGCCTGCTCGCGTACCGCGACGCGGTCACGCTCGACGCGCCTGCGGTAGTTGGTGTACTCGGCCTGGAGGCGCTGGAGGTCGGCGGTCCGCTCGGCGAGCTGGGACTCCAGCTCGCCGTCGGCCACGGACCCGGCGCGCTCGGGGGCCGGCGCCTGGTCGGGCTGGGCCTGGGCATTGGCCTCGGCCTCCGACCTGACGCGCGGCAGCCCCGTCTCCGGGTCGATCTTGCGGTTGTCGCGGATCACCGGCTCACTGTGCTCGTGCCCGTTGTCACGCGGCGGCATCACTGGTCCTTCTTCGGCTGGTCTTCGTCGACGATCTCGGCCTCGACGACGTCGTCGTCGGCCTTGGCCTGCTGGCCGTCACCGGACGCGGCGCCCTGCGGAGCGCCCTCGCCGCCGGCCTGCTGCTGGCTCTGGGCGTAGATCGCCGAGCCCATCTTCTGGCTGACGGTCGCGAGCTTCTCGGCGGAGGTGCGGATCGTGTCGGTGTCGGTGCCCTCCAGCGCCTTCTTCAGGTCGCCGAGCGCGTCGTTGACCTCGGTCTTGATGTCGGCCGGGACCTTGTCGTCGTTCTCGCGGAGGAACTTCTCCGTCTGGTAGGCGAGCCCGTCGGCGTTGTTGCGGACCTCGGCCTCCTCGCGGCGCTTCTTGTCCTCCTCGGCGTACGACTCGGCCTCGCGCATCATCCGCTCGATGTCGTCCTTCGGCAGCGCGGAGCCGCCGGTGATCGTCATCGACTGCTCCTTGCCCGTGCCCAGGTCCTTGGCGGAGACGTTGACGATGCCGTTGGCGTCGATGTCGAAGGTGACCTCGATCTGCGGGATGCCGCGCGGCGCCGGGGCGATGCCGGTCAGCTCGAACGTGGCGAGCTTCTTGTTGTACGAGGCGATCTCGCGCTCACCCTGGAAGACCTGGATCTGCACCGACGGCTGGTTGTCCTCGGCCGTGGTGAAGACCTCGGAGCGCTTGGTCGGGATCGTCGTGTTGCGCTCGATGATCTTGGTGAAGATGCCGCCCTTGGTCTCGATGCCGAGGGACAGCGGCGTCACGTCGAGCAGCAGGACGTCCTTGACCTCGCCCTTGAGCACGCCGGCCTGCAGGGCGGCGCCGATGGCGACGACCTCGTCCGGGTTGACGCCCTTGTTGGGCTCCTTGCCGCCGGTCAGCTCCCTGACCAGGTCGGTGACGGCGGGCATCCGGGTCGAGCCGCCGACGAGCACCACGTGGGCGATGTCGGAGACCTTGATGCCGGCGTCCTTGATGACCTGGTGGAACGGGCCCTTGGTCCGCTCGAGCAGGTCGGCGGTCAGGCGCTGGAACTCGGCGCGGGTCAGCTTCTCGTCGAGGTGCAGCGGGCCCTCGGAGGAAGCCGTGATGTAGGGCAGGTTGATGGTGGTCTCGGACTGGCTGGACAGCTCGATCTTCGCCTTCTCCGCGGCCTCGCGCAGGCGCTGCAGAGCCATCTTGTCCTTGGACAGGTCGACGCCGTGGGCGTTCTGGAAGCGCTTGACCAGCTCGTCGACGACGCGCTGGTCCCAGTCGTCGCCGCCCAGGTGGTTGTCGCCGGAGGTGGCCTTGACCTCGACGAAGCCGTGGCCGTCCTCCTGGCCGACGTCGAGCAGGGACACGTCGAAGGTGCCGCCGCCGAGGTCGAAGACCAGGATCGTCTGGTCCTGCTCCTTGTCGAGCCCGTACGCGAGGGCCGCGGCGGTGGGCTCGTTGATGATGCGCAGCACGTTGAGGCCCGCGATGGTGCCGGCCTCCTTGGTGGCCTGGCGCTGGGCGTCGTTGAAGTAGGCCGGGACGGTGATCACGGCGTCGGTGATCTTCTCGCCCAGGTAGGCCTCGGCGTCCTGCTTGAGCTTCTGCAGGACGAACGCGCTGATCTGCTGCGGGGAGAACTTCTTGCCGTCGATCTCCTGGGACCAGTTGGTGCCCATCTCGCGCTTGACGGAGCGGATGGTGCGGTCCACGTTGGTGACGGCCTGCCGCTTGGCGACCTCACCGACCAGGACTTCGCCGTTCTTCGCGAAGGCGACCACGGACGGCGTGGTCCGCGAGCCCTGCGCGTTGGCGATGACGGTGGGCTCACCGCCCTCGAGGATCGAGACGACGGAGTTGGTCGTCCCAAGGTCGATACCTACCGCACGTGCCATGAGTACGTCCTTGTAGTCAAAGTTGAGTCGGTCAGACTCAAGCTACGAATGCCGTGAGGCTTTGTCAAACGCCTTGAGCCTACTCGACTCAACCTAGATGACTCGCCCCGCATTCCCACCAAACGCGCTCTCGCCCACAAAAGTGCCCCGGCACGGAGAGCCGTGCCGGGGCGGGGCGGGGTTCGGTCTTCGGGAGCCGCTGGTCAGCGCTTGGCGCCGTCCACGATCTTCCGGTGGCCGAGCGGGGTCTTGAGCTTGACCGTCGTGGTCTTCTCGATGGCGATCATGATGCAGGCCACGTTCCTGGCCTTGGGGGACGCGCCCTCGTACAGGGTGATCGTCACGGTCTTCCCGGTCTCCTTGACCTTCACGCGGTCCAGGACCGTGCAGGGCTCGACGCCCGACGACCACACGAGCTGGACGGCCCGGCCCTTGGCGACCGGCTTGGCCTTCTGCCAGGGGACCTTGCGCACGTTCACCGCGTCGCCCGTGGGCTTGACCGGCTTGGGGCCCTTGGGCGGGCTGGTCACCGCGGAGGCGGAGGCGGGGGTGTGGGGAGCGGGAGAGGCGGCCTGCCCTCCGGTGGGCGAGCCGGCCTGCCCGGTGGGCATCGCCGTGCCGCAGCCCATCGCGAGCACGACGCATCCGGCGAGAAGAGTCGCTTGCAACATCCGCATACCCCTACGACGGACGGCGGGACCGCCCGGTTCAGGAGAAGCCCCGCGACGCCCGGACGGTGCGGGGACGACGGGGGCGGGGAGGGACGCGGGGCGGGGAGGGACGCGGGGCGGCGGGGCGTGTGACGGCGGTCGGGGAGCGTGGCGAGCGGTGGGATGGGAAAAGGCGGTCGGGGTGTGGGGAGCGGTGGGATGGGAAAAGGCGGTCGGGGTGTGGGGAGCGGCGGGGTGGGTGACGGCGGTCGGGCGGGGCGCGGACCGGCGGGCTAGGGTTGGAGATGTGCTTCGTCAGGTGCTGCTCGCGGCCTCCAGGAGCGACCGCGTCGAGCGGGTCGTCTCCACCTCCCCGCTGACCCGCGACGTGGTCGGCCGCTACGTCGCCGGTGACATCGCGGCCGTCGTGGCCGACCTCACCCGTGAGAACCTGCTCGTCACCGTCGACCACCTCGGCGAGGAGGTCGGCGACCGGGCCCAGGCGGAGGGCGCCGTGCGGGAGTACCTCGCGCTGCTCGGCCTGCTGCCCGAGGGCTCCGACGTGTCGGTCAAGCTCACCGCGCTCGGCCTGCGCCTGTCGGAGCAGCTCGCCCTCGACAACGCCGCCACGATCTGCGAGCACGCCGCCGAGCGCGGCATCACGGTCACACTCGACGCCGAGGAGCACGACACGATCGGCGGGCTGCACTCGGTGCACGCCACCCTGCTCAAGGAGCACCCCTCGGTCGGCGTGGTCGTCCAGTCGTACCTTCCCGGCGCGCTGGAGCGCTGCGCCCGCCTGGCCGAGGTCGAGGGCGCCCGGGTGCGGCTGTGCAAGGGCGCCTACACCGCGCCGGGCGCGCTCACCGCGCCGGCCGACATCGACCGCGCGTACGTGCGCTGCCTCAAGGTCCTCATGGCCGGCGCCGGCTACCCCATGGTCGCCACGCACGACCCGCGGCTGGTCGAGATCGCCTCGGCGCTCGCCGTGCTCCACGGCCGCGACCACTCCGGGTTCGAGTTCCAGATGCTGTACGGCGTGCGCCCCGCCGAGCAGCAGCGCCTGGCCCGGCTCGGCGCCCAGATGCGCGTCTACGTGCCCTACGGCTCCGACTGGTACCCGTACCTCATGCGCCGCCTGGCCGAGCGCCCGCGCAACCTGACCTTCTTCCTGCGCTCCCTGGCCGGGCGCCGCTGAGCCGCCGGTCCGGCGGCCGGTAGGCTGCTGGACGGAGGTGTGACGTGATCGCGATTCTGGGCACCGGCAAGATGGGCGAGGCCCTGCTGTCCGGGCTGCTGCGGGCGGGCGTCCAGCCCGACGACATCGTGGCGACCACGCGCAGGCCCGAGCGGGCGCGCGGGCTGCGCGAGTCGTACGGCGTGCGCACGCTGTCCAACTCCGAGGCCGCCAAGGCGGCCGACACGCTCATCCTGGCCGTCAAACCGCAGGACATGGCGACGCTGCTGGCCGAGATCGCCCCCTACGTCCCGGCCGACCGGCTGGTGATCACGGCGGCGGCCGGCATCACCACCGGGTTCGTCGAGCAGCGCCTCGGCGTCGAGGTGCCGGTGGTCCGCGTCATGTCCAACACGCCGATCCGCTTCGACGAGGCGATGAGCGTGATCTCGGCGGGCGCCCACGCGGGCGAGGAGCACCTGCGGCGCACCGAGGAGCTGCTCAGGCCCGTCGGCAAGGTGCTGCGCATCCCCGAGGCCCAGCAGGACGCGGCGACCGCGCTGTCGGGCTCCGGGCCCGCCTACTTCTTCTACCTGGTCGAGGCCATGGTCGACGCGGGCATCCTGCTCGGCATGCCGCGGGCCGCGGCCCTCGACATGGTGACCCAGTCGATCGTGGGCGCGGCCGTGATGCTGCGCGACTCGGGCGAGCACCCGGTGATCCTGCGCGAGGCCGTGACCTCGCCGGGCGGCACCACCATCGCCGCGATCGCCGAGCTCGAACGGCACAGCGTGCGCGCCGCGTTCCTGGCCGCCATCGAGGCCGCCCGCGACCGCGGCCGCGAGCTGGCCTCGGGCTGACGCGCCACCCGCCGCTGGGCGGCCCCTGACCGGACCACCTTTGGACGGGCCCCTGACCGCCGCCGTCGGGCGACCTTTGACGGGGACCCGCCGCTGGGCGGGCCCTGGCCGGGGACGCGGGGACCCCTGTCCCTACGATGAATCGGGTGACGATCCGTCGCGGCATCCCCCCGCTGCTCGTCCCGTTGCTCCTGCTGGCCGCCGTCGGCGGCTGCACCTCGGACGAGCCGGCCGGCGTCGAGCTGGCCGACGTCCGGCGCGCCCCGGTCACGGAGGTCGTCGAGGCTCCGGCCACGGTCGGCGCCCGCGCCACGGCGACTCTGCGCGCCCCCGCCCCGGGCACCCTGGCCAAGCTGTACGTCCGCGAGGGCGAGCAGGTGCGCAAGGGCGAGCTGCTGGCCAGGATCCGCTCCCCGCAGGCGGAGGGCCAGCTCAAGCAGGCCCGCCAGGCGGCCCGGCTGGCCTCGCCGGCCGCCCCGCGCCTGGCGAGCCCCCAGGTGCGGCTCGCCTCCTTCGACACCCGCGCCTTCGACGCCAAGGTCGGCAGGCACTTCGCCCGGGCCCGCCAGGAGGCGCGCAGGATCCGCGACGCCCAGGCCCGCAAGCAGCTCCTCGGCGCCATCGACCTGGCCGAGGCGCAGCACCGGGCGCAGACCAGGGCGCTGGCGTCCATCACCGCGCAGCTCAACCGGTCGATCAACAGCGTGCTGTCGGGGGTGACGAGCGGGTTCAGCGGCCTGGCCGGCTCGATGGCCTCGCTCCAGGCGGCCTCGCGCACCCAGGCGAAGGCCGCGGTCAAGGCGGCCGAGGGCACGGTCGCGTCGCTGACGATCAGGGCGCCCTTCTCCGGCGTGGTCACCCTCGGCCGCGCCTCGGGCGGCGGCGGCTCGGGCGGCCTGGACGGGCTGCTGAGCCAGATCCCCGGCGGCGGTCAGCAGCTCCCGTCGCTGCCGTCCTCGGGCGGGTCGGGGACCCCCGTGGCGACCGGCGTCCCCGTGTCGGCCGGCGACTCGATCGTGACCGTCACCGACGTGTCGAGGCTGACCCTGTCCGCCGACATCGACGAGACCGACGTCCTGCTGGTCAAGAAGGGCACCAGGGCCACGGTGGAGCTCGATGCCGTCCCGGGCGCCGGGTACACGGGCCGCGTCACCGGCGTCGGCGTCACCCCCAAGGAGGGCACGACGGGTGGCGTCAGCTACCCGGTGCAGCTCTCGCTCGGCGCGGGGACGTTCGACGACGGCGGCGCGGCGCCCACGCCCAAGCCGGGCATGAGCGCGGTGGCGCGGCTGACCGTGCGCGAGTCGCCGTCGGCCGTGTCGGTCCCGGCGTCCGCGATCGTCTCCAGCGGGCGCGAGAGCGTCGTCTGGGCGGTGCGCGACGGGCTCGCCGAGCGCCGCGTGGTCAAGCTCGGCGCCCAGGGTGAGGCGGCGGTCGAGGTGCTGGGCGGGCTGTCGGTCGGCGAGCGGGTCGTGGTCAAGGGCGCCGACTCCGTACGGCCGGGCCAGCGCCTGCCATGACGTCTCCCGATCCGTCGGCGGCGACGCCCGCCACGACGTCTCCCGGCCCGTCGGCGGCGACGCCCGCCATCGAGGCCGTGGACCTCACCCGCCGCTACGACCTCGACGGCGTGTCCGTCGAGGCGCTGCGGGGCGTGTCGCTCCGGATCGGCCAGGGCGAGTTCGCGGCCATCGTCGGGCCGTCGGGCTCCGGCAAGTCGACGCTCATGCACCTGCTCGGCTGCCTCGACCGCCCCACCTCCGGCGTGCTGCGGATCAACGGGGTGGAGATGTCCGGCCTGTCCGACACGCGGCTGGCGGAGCTGCGCAACCGGACGATCGGCTTCGTCTTCCAGTCCTTCCACCTGCTGGCCAGGACCACCGCCATCGACAACGTCGCCCTGCCGCTCGTCTACCGCGGCGTCGGCCGCGCCGAGCGGCGCGAGCGGGCCAGGACGGCGCTGGAGTCGGTCGGGCTCGGCCACCGGATGGGGCACCGCCCGTCGCAGATGTCCGGCGGCGAGCAGCAGCGGGTCGCCATCGCGCGGGCGCTGGTCGGCGAGCCGAAGGTGCTGCTCGCCGACGAGCCCACGGGCAATCTCGACACCCGCAACGGCACGGAGGTCATGGCGATCCTCGACCGGCTCAACGCCGAGCGCGGGGTCGCCGTCGTCCTGGTCACCCACGAGCCGGAGGTGGCCGCGCACGCCCGCCGTCAGATCCACGTACGGGACGGGCGCATCGAGCTGGACACAGCGCTTGGCACAGGGCTGGACACCGCGCTGGGCACAGGGGCGGCGGAGGGACGGCCGTGAGGGGGCGCGAGTCGTTCGCCATGGCGCTGGAGGCGCTGCGGGTCAACCGGCTGCGCAGCGCGCTGACCATGCTCGGCGTCATCATCGGCGTGCTGGCCGTGGTCGTCCTCGTCTCGGTCGGCACGGGCGCCAAGGACGCCGTGGAGAAGCAGATCTCCGGCCTCGGCACCAACATCATCCTGGTCGTGCCCGGTCAGCTCACCGTGGGCGCCGCGCCGACGCAGAGCCGGCTGAGCCTGGCCGACGTGGCCTACGTGCGGCGCGTGGTGGGCGATCCGGCCAAGGTGACCGTGTCGCTCCAGTCGGGGGAGACCGTGCGGGTGGGCCGGACGGAGGCGTTCGTGACGATCATCGGCACCGACCAGAACCTCACGAACGTCTTCCAGCGGCCGCTCGCCAAGGGACGTCCCCTGAGCGAGACCGACGTCGACACGCGGCGCCGCGTGGCCGTGCTCGGCTCGGAGGTGGCGGCGCGGATGTTCGGCGACGTGGACCCGGTGGGGCGGCAGGTCTCGATCGCCGGGGCGCGGTTCCGGGTGGTGGGCGTGTACTCCACGGTCGGGCAGACGTTCGGCCTCTCCCGCGACCAGGAGGTCCACGTGCCGGTGACGACGGCGCAGCGCATGCTCGGCGTCGACCGGGTCAACGGGCTGGCCGTGGGCGCCTCGGGGCCGGATGAGGTGGAGGCGCTGCAGGGCCGGGTGGTGGCCGCGCTCACCGAGCGGTACCCGGGCGAGAAGTTCTCCGCCGTCACCCAGACCCAGCTCCTCGGCACGATCGGCAGCGTGCTCGGCATGCTGACCGGCGTGCTCGCGGCCATCGCCGGGATCTCCCTGCTGGTCGGCGGGGTCGGCGTGTCCAACATCATGCTGGTCAGCGTGCGGGAGCGGACCAAGGAGATCGGGCTGCGCAAGGCGCTGGGCGCCCGCCAGCGCGACGTGCTGGCCCAGTTCCTCATCGAGGCGGTGCTGCTGACCACGATCGGCGGCGCGATCGGCATCGTGCTGGGCGTGGGCGGGGCGGTGGCGATCCGGTCGTTCACGGAGGTCCCGGCCACGATCACGTGGTGGTCGATCGCGCTGGCGTTCGGCGTGTCGGCCGTGGTGGGGGTGTTCTTCGGCGTGGCGCCGGCGCGGAGGGCGGGCCGCCTGGACCCCGTGGTCGCCCTCCGCGCCGAGTAGCCGGCCCGGATCAGGCGTCCCGGCGGGCGGTCAGGACGCAGGCGGCGGCCAGCGTGACCGCGATCCAGCCCAGGTAGACGGCGAACCCGCTCCACGGCCCGAGCGAGCTGGCCTCCGACGGGAACGCCACCTGCCGCCCGGCGTTGGAGGTGAACCAGTCGTTCACCGTCCTGCCCCACTGGCCGGGCAGCATGACGGTGAGCTGGGGCAGCACGAGGATCAGCCCGATGGCCGCGACGACGGCGCCGGGCGTGTGCCGGACGAGGGCGCCGAGCGCCAGCCCGAACAGGCCGCACGCGGTCAGGTAGAGCCCGGTGCCGGTGACGGCGCGCAGCACGCCGGGGTCGCCGAGCGAGGCCCCGCCGAGGATGGTCCGGCCGACGAGGAACGCGGCGAACGCGGCGGCCATGCACACCGCCAGCGCCACCGCCGCGAACACCACGAGCTTGCCCGCGAGCAGCAGCAGCCGCCTGGGCACCGCCATGTACGACACCCGGATGGCGCCGGTGCGGTACTCGCTGGTGACGACCAGCGCGCCCAGCGCGGCGACGGCCAGCGCGGCGAAGTTGACGCCCATCAGGCTGACCTCGGCGACGCCGGACGGCGGCACCGGTCCCTCGTGGGAGTTCTTCACCGCGATGGACATCAGGGCGCCGATGGCCAGCATGAGCAGCGCGGCGGTGCCGAGCGTCCACATGGTGGAGCGGACGGAGCGCAGCTTGGTCCATTCCGAACGGATGATGTCGATCACGACGAGTACTCCAGGCTGTCCTTGGTGAGCTCCATATAGGCCGCCTCCAGCGAGGGCTGCACGAGCGTCAGCTCCTCCAGCGGCAGGCCGGCGCGGGCGGTGAGGGCGCCGATCTCCAGCGGCGTCATCGCGGTCACGCGCAGGTGGTCCGGGTGCAGCCGGCCGACCTTGACCAGCTCGGCCACCTCGGCCAGCCGGGGCGAGCGCACGCGGACGTACGCCTGCGAGCTGCGCCCGATGAACTCCGCCACGCTCGTGTCGGCGATCAGCCGGCCCTTGCCGATGACGACGAGGTGGTCGGCGGTCTGCGCCATCTCGCTCATGAGGTGGCTGGAGACGAACACCGCCCGGCCCTCGGCGGCGAGGTCGCGCATGAAGGTGCGGATCCACAGGATCCCGTCGGGGTCGAGGCCGTTGACCGGCTCGTCGAAGATGACGATCTCGGGGTCGCCGAGGAGCGCGGCGGCGATGCCGAGCCGCTGGGACATGCCGAGGGAGAACCCGCCGATCCGCTTGCGGGCCACCTCGCGCAGCCCCACGGTCTCCAGCACCTCCATGACCCGGCCCGCCGGGATCGCGTTGCTCTGGGCGATGGCCAGCAGGTGGTCGCGGGCGCTGCGCCCGCCGTGGACGGCCTTGGCGTCGAGGAGCGCGCCCACCTTGCGCAGCGGGTGACGCAGGTCCCGGTACGGCACGCCGTCCACGAGCACCGATCCGCCGGTGGGGCGGTCGAGGCCGAGGATCATGCGCATGGTCGTCGACTTGCCGGCGCCGTTCGGGCCGAGGAAGCCGGTCACCCGTCCGGGCTCGACGTCGAAGGAGAGGTCTGCCACGGCGACGGTCCGGCCGTAGCGTTTGGTCAGGTTCGTCGCGCGTATCGCGGTCATGTCTCCAGCCTGGCGGCGCGGCGGCGGGTGATCCTCCTGCCGGAGGACCGTTCGCGGGCGCGGGCCCTGGGAGCGCGGTCCTACTCTCCTGGTGTGATCATCCCTGACTCGTAGGCGGCGATGACCGCCTGGGCGCGGTCCCTGACGCCGAGCTTGCCGAACAGGCTGGTGACGTGGTTCTTCACGGTCGAGGGGGAGACGCCCAGCTCGGTGGCGATCTCGCCGTTGGAGCGGCCCCGCCCGATCAGCGCGAGGATCTCGCGCTCCCGGTCGGTGAGCCCGGACAGGGGGGAGCGGCGGCCGGGGCGGCGCGGGCGGGCGGCGCGCACGAACGTGCCGATCAGGCGGGTCAGCAGCCGCGGCGCCACGGCCGACTCGCCCCGGTGGACCACGCGCACCCCCTCGACCAGCTCCTCCGGGGAGACGTCCTTGGGCAGGAAGCCGTTGGCCCCGGCCCGCAGCGCGGCCACGACGTTCTCGTCCAGGTCGAACGTGCTGAGCGCGAGCACCCGGACCCCGGGCAGCTCGGCGGTGATCAGCTCAGTGGCGCGCACCCCGTCGAGGCCGGGCATGTGCAGGTCCATCAGCACCACGTCGGGCCGCAGCCGCCGGCTCTGCTCGACCGCCTCCTCGCCGTCGGCGGCCTCGCCGACCACGGTCATGTCCGGCTGGGCGTCCAGCATGAGCCGGAAGCCCATGCGCACCAGCGCGTGGTCGTCGGCCAGCAGCACCGCGATCACGGGGGTCATGCCTGCTCCAAGGGGATCTCCAGGGGGATGCGGGCGCGCACCCGGAAGCCGCCTTCGGGGCGGTGGCCCGCGCGTAACTCGCCGCCGCACAGGGCCACGCGCTCGGCCATGCCGCCGAGCCCGAACCCGGGCGGCCCGTCGGGCCGGGCGCCGTCCGCGCCGTCGTCCACGACCTCCACCTCGACCCGCTCCGGCTCGTACGCGAGCAGCACCCGGGCCCGCGCGCCCGGCGCGTGCTTGCGGGTGTTGGTCAGCGCCTCCTGGACGATGCGGTACACGGCGTGGTCCACGGCCGCGGGCAGGGGCACGGCCGCCCCGGTCACGGTCAGCTCGGCCGGGAGGCCGGCGGTGCGGGCCTCCTCGACCAGCGTGGGCAGGCGGTCCGCGCCGACGCCCGTGGCGGCGTCGGCCCCGTCGCCGTCGCCGGCCCGCAGCACGTACAGGAGCTGGCGCATCTCGGCCAGCGCCTGCCGGGCGGTCTGCTCGGCGCCGGACAGCGCCTCGCGGGTGACGTCGTGGCCGGGCGGGAGCGTGGCGCGGGCGCCGCCGACCAGGGCGTTGATCACGCTGAGGTGGTGGGCGACGACGTCGTGCAGCTCGCGGGCGATGCGCCGCCGCTCGGCGGTGACCGCGGCCCGGGCCGCCTCGGCGCGGTCGCGCTCGTTGAGCTCGGCGCGGACGCGGGCGAACTGCCCGCCGCCCATGGAGGCGAAGAACACGAACGCGTTGGGTGCCCAGACGCTGCGGTCGTCCACGGCGAGCATGATCGCCAGGTTGTAGCCGGCCATCGCCGCGGTGGTGATCCAGACGGCCGTCCTGCCCCTGGTGTAGCGGCCCACGCTGTACAGGGCGACCGCCACGGGGACGTTCGGCCCCACGATGACGCCGGTGGCCAGGCCCATCAGGTCGAGCGCCGCGACGAGGGCGAGGGCGTGGACCGGGTGGCGGCGCCGGACGAGCAGCGGGATCGTGCTGATCACGTAGTGGGCGGCGCCGGCCGCCAGCTTGGGATAGCCCTCCAGGACGACCGACGCCAGGCCGGCGCACCCGATCAGGGCCAGGACGGCGACGAGCGTGATGTCGAAGACCCGGGGACGCCTGAAGAAGCGCCACACGGCCGCGACGCGCCGGGCCGCCGGCCGTAGGTGAGCCATGATCTGACCTTATGCGGGCTGTGTCCGCACAAGGCGGGGGCGGCCGCATCTCGCCTTGATCAACGGGTGCCAC
This sequence comes from Nonomuraea roseoviolacea subsp. carminata, assembly GCF_024172185.1. Taxonomy (GTDB): domain Bacteria; phylum Actinomycetota; class Actinomycetes; order Streptosporangiales; family Streptosporangiaceae; genus Nonomuraea; species Nonomuraea roseoviolacea. Next base: position 3,184,522 of record NZ_JAMZEC010000001.1, on the reverse strand, counting down.
CGGGCGGGCCACGTCCGGGGACGCTGCGGTAACGTCGCCCCAAGGCGAGGGAACAGGGGAGCTATGAGTCGGACAGCACGGGTCATCTGGGACGACGCTCTCACCTCATACGACTTCGGCCCAGGTCATCCGCTCGCGCCCGTCCGGGTCGAGCTGACGATGGCGCTGGCCCGCGAGCTCGGCGTGCTCGACAAGGTGGAGCTGGCCGGTTGCGTGCCCGCGGGCGACGACGAGCTGGCCATGGTCCACGAGCGCGGCTACATCGAGGCGGTCAAGCGGGTCTCGGCCACCGGCGCGCCCGACCTGTCGGCGGGCCTCGGCACGCCGGACAACCCCGCCTTCCGCGGCGTCCACGAGGCGTCCGCGCTGATCGCCGGCGCGTCCCTGGCCGCCGCCCGGGCGGTCTGGGAGGGCACGGCCGAGCACGCGGTCAACGTGGCGGGCGGCCTGCACCACGCCATGGCCGCCACGGCCAGCGGGTTCTGCGTCTACAACGACCCGGCGCTGGCCATCGCCTGGCTGCTGGCGCGGGGCGCCACCCGGGTGGCGTACGTGGACGTCGACGTCCACCATGGCGACGGCGTGCAGGCGGCCTTCTACGGTGACCCCCGCGTGCTGACGATCAGCCTGCACGAGAGCCCCCGCACGCTCTTCCCCGGCACCGGCTTCGCGGAGGAGACCGGCGCCGAGGGCACCGCCGTCAACGTGCCGCTCCCGGCGGGGTGCGGCGACGCCGGATGGCTGCGGGCCTTCGACGCGGTCGTGCCGCCGCTGCTGCGTGAGTTCCGGCCGGAGGTCCTGGTCACCCAGCACGGCTGCGACAGCCACGCCCTCGACCCGCTGGCCAACCTCATGCTCAGCGTGGACGGCCAGCGCACCGCGTACGCCGCGCTGCACCGGCTGGCCCACGAGACGGCGGGCGGCCGGTGGATCGTCACCGGCGGCGGCGGTTACGAGCTGGTGCAGGTGGTGCCGCGGGCGTGGACGCACCTGATCGCCGAGGTCGCGGGTCATCCGATCGCCCCGGCCACGCCGACCGGCGAGGAGTGGCGGCGCCTCGCGCGGGAGCGGACGGGTGAGACCCCGCCGCTCACCATGACAGACGGCCGCAATCCGGAATTTCGCTCACTTTCTGGTGGTTATGACCCAGGAGATCCCATAGACCGTGCGATCATGGCGACCCGCAACGCGGTCTTCCCCCTGCACGGCCTCGATCCCATGCCCTGACGAGCCCATGTCCTGACGAGGAAGAGCAGTGCTGAGCCGCGACGAACTCCGCGAGCATCTGGTGCGCACCCGCATCGCCGGCGATGTCGCGACCCCCCGCGAGAACAACCTCGACCACTACAGCTCCCTGGCCAACGGCGACCCGTACTACCTGCTCGGCCTGACCTGCGAGCAGCCCTGGTCGTTCCGGGACGTCCTGGCGCTGATGGCCAAGTCCGCGGGCGTGGTCGCCGATCCCGGCCACCGCCGGGGGCAGGACACCATCGACCCCGACCTCACGATCGACGCCCTCGACGCCATGGCCGAGCGCATCGCCGCCGCGCTGTCGCGCGAGCGCCCGCGGCTGCTGTTCGCCACCGGCCATCCGACCGGTCTGCTGGCCGTCCACCTGCCGCTCGCGCGCCTGGCCGCCGAGCGCGGCGCGACGCTGCTGACGCCCGCCGAGGGCTGGACGTACTCCGGGTCGGGCTTCGGCCGGCCGCGCCGGCTGCGCTACCTCGACGACGTGGCGATGCTCGACGACAAGGGCGGCTTCGTCCACACCCACGACGCGGCCCCGATGGAGTGGATGCTCGCCGAGCTGGGCGACGCGCCGCCGGACCTCGTCATCGCCGACCACGGCTGGGCGGGGGCCGCCGGTGAGGCGGGCGTGCCCACGGTGGCCTTCGCCGACAGCAACGACCCCGGCCTGTTCGTCGGCGAGGCCGAGGGCAAGATCGACGTGGTCGTGCCGCTCGACGACAACGTGCTACCTCGCTATTACGCTCCGCTGACCGACCGCCTCGTCACTCTGGTCACACGAGCCCTTTGAGTTCAATTCGGCCCTCCCGATACCGTCTTTTCGCGCCTGCATTCCAAGAGGCTCGCTGTCCCTTTGCCAACTTTTGACGCGTCCTGGGCGACTCTATGTGTGACGAGTTGGACGGTTCCAAGGTCCAGGCGAGGTGCACGGCAGCGGCGCTGGCCAGCCATTTCGCTGGTTCGGCTGACAGAGGGCTCCGCCAACTGAGAAACTAGGGGGTTTGCCGACTCGGAGTCCCGTCTTACGCTGACAGCAGTACACGTGCGTGAGCAATGGCACCAGTGGGGATAACCCGGAAACACGTGCGGAAGAGGCGTCCGATGGCTGCAGGCGAAAGACCTCTCAGCGAGGTGAAGTTCCTGACCGTGGCAGAAGTCGCCACGGTCATGCGGGTGTCCAAGATGACCGTGTACCGGCTGGTGCACTCCGGTGAGCTGCCGGCCATCCGAGTCGGCCGGTCCTTCAGAGTGCCCGAGCAGGCGGTCCACGACTATCTTCGGGAGGCCTACATCGAGGCAGGCTGATGCTGGAGTAGCGGTGTGCGACACACCGCGAGTGCCGACGCGGGAGAGGCCTGGCCGGCGCCACGCGGCCGGGCTCTCGCCCCCCCTGGGGCGATCTACCGTGGATCGCCGGTAGTCTGTGAGCCGGTGTGCGCTCGCACACTGTCGTACTTGCTACCAGCACTGGGGGTCCCGTGGGCTCTGTGATCAAGAAGCGCCGCAAGCGGATGGCCAAGAAGAAGCACCGCAAGCTGCTCAAGAAGACGCGCATCCAGCGGCGTAACAAGAAGTAAGACAACACGCAGCTGCGAGGCGCTGATGACCCACACCGTGCTCGTCACCGGGGTCTCGCGCCATATCGGCGCCCGGGTGGCGAGCGTCCTGGCGGCAGACCCGGACATCAGCCGCGTCATCGGAGTCGACACCGTGCCGCCCCCCTCCCTCACGCGGGACGGCGGCATCTCCCTCGGCCGAACGGAGTTCGTCCGGGTGGATCTGCGCAGCCCCGACATCGCCCAGGTGATCGCGGCCGCCGACATCGACACCGTCGTGCACATGAGCCTGGTGAGCGCTCCCTCGCGCACCACCGGGCGGGCGCTGATGAAGGAGCACAACGTCATCGGCGCCATGCAACTGCTCGGCGCGTGTCAGCGGTCGGCCACCGTGCGGCGAGTCGTGGTGCGCTCCACCACGGCCGTCTACGGGTCGTCGCCCCGGGATCCCGCGGTGTTCACCGAGGACCTGGAGCCCCACGACGGCCCCGTCCACGGCTACGCCAAGGACGCGGCCGAGGTGGAGGGCTACGTGCGCGGTTTCGCGCGCCGCCGCCCCGACATCACGGTCTCGCTGCTGCGCTTCGCCAACTTCATGGGTCCGGGCGTCGACTCGCCGCTGACCCGTTACTTCACCCAGCCGGTGCTGCCGACGGTGTTCGGCTTCGACCCTCGGCTGCAGTTCGTCCACGAGGACGACGCGGTCGAGGTGCTGCGCCGGATGGCGACGGAGGACCACCCCGGCACGTACAACGTGGCCGGGGCCGGCGTGCTGCTGCTGTCGCAGTGCGCGCGCCGCGCGGGCAGGGCGTCGATGCCGCTGCTCGCGCCGGCCTTCCGCATGCTGGGCGACGCCGCGCGCCGGGCGGGGCTGGTCGACTACTCGCCCGAGCAGGTGCGGCTGATGAGCCACGGCCGCGTGGTCGACTGCTCCCGGCTGGAGGCCGAGCTCGGCTGGAAGCCCAAGTTCACGACCGGCGCGGCGTTCGACGACTTCCTGCGGTCGCGAAGGCTTCGCCCGCTCGGAGGTGCCCGCAGGTGAGCGTCCCGGACCACGAGGAGGCGCGGGTGATCCCGATCACCGCCGCCCCCTCCTACGACCAGTCCGACCGGCCCGACCCGCTCGCGGAGGCGCTCGCCTTCCTGCGGCGGCGCATCACCGGCGACTACGAGGTCGACGAGTTCGGCTACGACGCCGAGCTCACCGACAAGGTGATGCTGGAGCTGATCCGGCCCCTCTACCGCCACTGGTTCCGGGTCGAGACCGTCGAGCTGAAGAACGTGCCCGCCGACGGCGGCGCGCTCGTCGTCGCCAACCACTCCGGCACGCTCCCGCTCGACGCGCTCATGATGCAGGTGGCGCTGCACGACGAGGCGGGCCGGCCGCTGCGCCTGCTCGGCGCCGACCTGGTCTACCAGCTCCCCGTGCTCGGTCACCTGTCCCGAAAGACCGGCCACACGCTGGCCTGCCCCGAGGACGCCGACCGGCTGCTGCGCAAGGGCGAGCTGGTCGGGGTGTTCCCCGAGGGCTTCAAGGGCGTGGGCAAGCCCTACTCCGACCGCTACAAGCTGCAGCGCTTCGGCAGGGGCGGCTTCGTGGCCTCCGCCATCAGGGCGGGCGTGCCGATCGTGCCGACCGCCGTCGTCGGGGCCGAGGAGATCTACCCGAAGATCGGCGACCTGCCCAGCCTGGCGCGGCTGCTCGGGCTGCCCTACCTGCCGATCACGCCGTTCTTCCCGCTGCTCGGCCCGCTCGGGCTGGTGCCGCTGCCGTCGAAGTGGATGATCGAGTTCGGCGAGCCGATCCGCACCGACGAGTACGACCCGTCGGCCGCCGACGACCCGATGGTGGTCTTCGAGCTGACCGACCACGTCCGCGAGGTCATCCAGCAGCTGCTCAACGAGCTGCGGCTGCGCCGCGGCCACGCGTTCCCGCCTTTTCTCTAGATTTTTCGCGATTTCCCGCAACCGGCCGCGCGGGGCCGGTGTTCCTCTCAGCGTCAAGAACACCGACGCAGAGGAAACATCGTGGATCTGCAGCTTTCCGGCCGTGTGGCCGTCGTGACCGGCGCCTCCAAGGGCATCGGCCTTGCCGTCGCGCGCACCCTGCACGAGGAGGGCGCGCACGTCGTGGCGGTCTCCCGCACCCGCACCGACGACCTGCCGGACAAGGTGGTCCACGTGGCCGCCGACCTGATGGACCCGCAGGCGCCCGCCCGGGTCGTGGCCGCCGCCGTGGAGGAGTTCGGCGGGGTGGACATCCTGGTCAACAACGCCGGCGGCCCGCCGCCCGGCGTCACCCTGCCGCGTGTCGGCTTCCTGGCGCCGGACGACGCCGCCTGGCAGGAGATGTTCGAGTTCAACCTGTTCGCGGCGATCCGGATGATCCGGGCGGCGGTGCCGGTCATGCTGGAGCGCGGCGGCGGCGCCGTCGTCAACGTCTCCTCCACCATGAGCAAGCAGCCGTCGGCCATGAACGTCGACTACGGCGCCGCCAAGGCGGCCCTCGACCACGTCAGCAAGGCCCTGTCCGAGGAGTACGGCCCGCAGGGCATCCGGGTCAACAGCGTCCTGCCCGGCGCCGTGCTCACCGACTGGTGGACCAAGGACGGCGGCGCGGCCGACGTCATCGCCGGGATGGCCGGCGCCGACAAGGACAGCGTCATCTCCACGGTGGCCCCCCAGATGATGAGGATGGTCACCGGCCGCCTCGTCCACCCGCAGGAGATCGCCGACGCGGTGGCGCTGCTCGCCTCCCCGCGTTCCGGCAGCACGACGGGCGCCGAGATCGTCGTCGACGGCGGCTTCCTCAAGGAGCTGTAGGGTCGTCCCCGCCGCGGATCCCGCCGCGTGAACCCGGATGGCGGGTTGTGGAGAGACATCTCCGACCGACTTCCCCACCGAAGGGCGGAGATGATCACGCAACCCGCTACCAGGGGCGCTGACGCCGACCTCGTCAGCGCCTCCTGGACCCAGCCGGAGGCGTTCGCCGAACTGTTCGACCGCTACTCCGCCATGCTCTACAGGTACGTCTCCAAGCGCCTCGGCCCCGAGCCCGCCGAGGACCTCGTCGGCGAGACGTTCCTCGTCGCCTTCGCCCGCCGCAGAAGCTACGACCTGGCCTACGCCGACGCGCGGCCCTGGCTGTTCGGCATCCTCACCAAGCTCATCTCGCGCCACCGCCGCACCGAGGCGGCCCGCTACCGCGCCCTGCTGCGGGCGCCCGTCGAGGACCGCGTGGACTCGCCCGCCGACCGCGTCGCCGCCGGCGTCTCCGCCCAGGCCGCGCGGCCCGAACTGGCCGGCGCGCTGGCCGCCCTGCCCACCAAGGACCGCGACGTGCTGCTGCTCATCGCCTGGGGCGACCTCACGTACGAGGAGACCGCGCAGGCCCTCGGCATCCCTGTCGGCACCGTGCGCTCCCGCCTCAACCGGGGCAGGCGGAAGGTGCGCGCGGCGCTCGGCGAGACGAACCCGCTGCTCGACGAGGAGGCGTGACGATGGACGACATGAAGCTGCTGCGCGACTTCGGCGCCGCGCTGGAGCACGAACCGCCCGCCTCGCTCGCGCGGCAGCGCAACCGCCTGACCGGGGCCAGGCCGCGCCGGAGGAGGGTCGGCCTGCTGGTGACCGGCCTCGCCGCTGTCGCCACCGCGGCCGCGGTGGCGGTGCCCACGCTGGTGCTGCGCGGCCACCAGACCGTCGCCCCGCCGGCCGGGGCGAGGCCGGCGAAGGTGACGACCGGCGCGCTCAACGTGCTGCTCGTGGGCACCGACAGCCGGGCGGGCTCGGAGCGTTTCCGGAACGGGGCGCGCACCGACACGATCCTGCTGGTGCACCTGCCCGCCGACCGCAAGGAGATCACCGCGGTGAGCATCCCGCGCGACTCCATCGTGCAGATCCCGCGGTGCGGAGCACTGCCGCCCAGGAAGGACATGATCAACTCGGCGTTCAACCAGGGTGGGCTGACCTGCACGGTCAAGACGATCGAGACCCTGACGGACGTGCGGATCGACCACATGGTGGAGGTGGACTTCCTCGCCTTCAAGGAGGTCGTGAACGCCCTGGGCGGCGTTCAGGTGACGATGAAGCAGCCTGTGAACGACCCGAAGTCCAAGTTGAGGCTGCCGGCGGGCACGAGCATCCTGAACGGTGAGCAGGCGCTCGGGTACATGCGGCTGCGCAACTACGGCGACGGCTCCGACATGCAGCGGATCAAGCGCCAGCAGGTGCTTCTGCGCGCGATGATGGCCAAGGCGAAGAAGACGCTCACCGACCCGGGCAAGGTGAGCGCCTTCCTCGGCGTCGCCGGCAAGTCGATCAAAGCGGACAAGGACTTCGACATGGAGACGATGGTCGACCTCGCCACCTCCCTGAGCGACAGCCGGCCGAGGTTCCTCACCGTGCCGTGGGTGCCGAGCCCGGACGACCCCAACCGGATCGTCTGGAAGCAGCCGGCGGCCGACCGGCTCTTCGCGAGGCTGCGGTAACCCCTGACCGGCTCTTCGCGGGGCTCCGGTAACTCCTGACCGGCTCGTCGCGGGGCTCCGGTGGCTCCTACAGGTGGGGGCGGTAGTGGCGGCGCAGCGCGATGCCGGCCGCGACGCCGCCCGCCACCGCCCCGACGCCCGCGGCGATGGGCAGCGCGGTCAGCGTGGCCTTGCGGCCGGTGCGGAAGTCCTTGATCGGCCAGCCGACCTGCTTGGCGTGCTCGCGCAGCTCGGTGTCGGGGTTGATGGCCATCGCGTTGCCGACCAGCGACAGCATGGGCAGGTCGTTGGCCGAGTCGCTGTAGGCGGTGCAGCGGGTCAGGTCGAGGCCCTCGCGGCGGGCCAGCGCCCGCACCGCCTCGGCCTTGGCCGGGCCGTGCAGCAGGTCGCCGACCAGCCGCCCGGTGTAGATGCCGTCGCGGGTCTCGGCGACCGTGCCGAGCGCGCCGGTCAGGCCGAGCCGCTGCGCGATGACCCGGGCCAGCTCGATCGGAGTGGCCGTCACCAGCCAGACGCGCTGGCCCGCGTCGAGGTGGCTCTGCGCGAGCGCGCGGGTGCCGCCCCAGATGCGGTCGGCCATGACCTCGTCGTAGATCTCCTCGCCGAGCCGTACGACGTCGTCGACCTTGGCGCCGGCGACGAAGGCGAGGGCGGTCTCGCGGGCCACGGCGATGTGCTCGGGGTTCTCGTTGCCACGCAGGCGGAACACCGCCTGGCCGACGGCGAACTTGAACAGGTCGGACGTCGTGAACATGCCGCGCGTCGCCAGGCCCCGGGCGAAGTGGTAGATCGAGGCGCCGCGCATCATCGTGTTGTCGACGTCGAAGAAGGCCGCCGCCTCCAGGTCGGGGTCGGCCGGGGGCGCCGTGACGGCGGCCGCCGCCGCGGCCTCGCCGGCGATCTCCGCCTCCACCTCGTGCCGTCGTCGGATTAGCCGCCACATGCCGTTCAGCTTACCCAGGCGGAGCCACGAGTCCTTCGATGTAGTCGAGGTATCCGGTCGCCTGGTCCTGATCGTCGCCGTCCATCCGCTCCAGCATGGGCTCGACCATGTCGCGCTGGTCCCGGGCGAAGCTCCTGATCTTCGGGGAGCGGGGGCGCACGCGTTCGAGCCTGGTGATGCCGGAGCGGGTGGACTCCTCCATGTCCTTGAGGGTCTCCCCGACGAGCGTGTCGTTGTCAGGGGCGTTCTGGCGGGAGGAGCCGAGCAGCTCGGCCATCTCCTCGGCCCTGGCCTTGGCGGAGTCGAGCTCGCGCTCGGCGCGCTCGACGTCGTCGTCGCTGAGCCGGACGAGGGTGCTCTCGGCCGCGCGCTTGAGCGGGTAGAGCGGGTCGCCGGGCACCGCGCGGTACGTGGCGAAGGCCGACAGCATCATGGCGGCCGCCAGGCTCAGCGTGGCGAGCTGCGACAGCAACGACCGCGCGCGCACGCGGCGCCGGGAGGAGCGCGCCCGTGAGCCGTCGCCGCGCCGGGAGGAGCGGGCGCGTGAGCCGTGGCCGCGCCGGGAGGAGCCGGCGTGGGGGCCGCGCGTAGGGCGCTCGGAGGTGTCGGCGCGGGTGGCGAGGAGCTCGTCGCGCAGCCGGTCGCGGAACGCGTCGCTCGGCCCGCCGCCGAGCGGGAGCTCCCGCAGCTCGGTGAGGTGACCCAGCACGCGTTCGCGCGATCTGCGCGACCTACCCATGACAGCTCCCTGAAATCCCCCGAAAATGATCCAGTGGTGACAAATGACTAACGAAGTGACGCGATGGGAGGTTACGCAAGGTCATGGGTCAGGCGAGACCGTGAATCACGCAAGGTCGTGGCGGAGGGCGCGGGCCAGCGCCTTGACCGCCCGGAACTGCAGGGCTTTGATCGCTCCACTCTTCTTTCCCATGATCAACGCCGTTTCGGCCAGCGACAGACCGTGCAGGAAGCGCAGCACCACGCACTCCTGCTGCTCCGGGCCGAGCTCGCGCACCGCGCGCAGCACCCGGTCGTTGATGATGGCCGTGACCACGGCGTTCTCCGGGATGTGCGCCCCGTCGAGCGGGACGTCGATCACCTCTCCCGTGGGGATCTCCAGCCGGTAACGGCTCGACTTGAAGTGATCGGTCACCAGGTTGCGCGCGATCGTCACGAGCCAGGCCCCGAAGTCGCGCCCCTGCCAGGTGAACCCGGCGATGCGGCGTAACGCGCGCAGGAAGGTCTCGCTGGTCAGGTCCTCGGCGAGCGGATGGGAGCCCACCCGGAAGTAGATGTAGCGATAGACCAGCCCAACGTAACGGTCGTAGAGCGTGCCAAAAGCCTCCGTGTCACCAGTCTTGGCGCGCAGCACCAGCAGGCGCAGGTCGTCGGGGAGCTCCTCGCGTACGGCGAGCTCGGACGTCCGGGCGGCGCCGGGGACCGCTGGGGAAAGCAGCCCGGCGAACGGCCACGAGTCAGGCATCCGGTATCCCTACGGGTAAGGGGTGCGGCGTGCTCGAACACTCTAGAAATCAACTCGAAATTCCACAATCCAGCTCCAGCAGGCATGACTTGCCGTAATCGGCGGATACCGTGTTGGACCGACCCGTTCCCTCTTCGGCTACCGGCTGGGAGGCATCGTCCGGCAGCATTGGAGTCACCATGGAGATCCTCGTTGCTGTCATTGCCTTCGCCGGTGCTCTCCTCGCCGCGATCGCCACGGGCGCCCTCGTGCGCCAGTTGCGGGAGGAGGTCGAGGGGTGGCTGATCGCCTGGACCGTCGCGGCGGTCGCGCTCTGCCTCTCACTCGCCGTGATCGGCGTCGGCTACCTGACGGGCTTCGGCCCCGTCACGTTCAAGCTCTACCAGCTCACCGGATCGCTGCTGGCGCCGCTCTGGCTCGCCATCGGCCTGGTCCAGCTGCTGGCCGAGAAGGTGCCGCCGAAGTTCGCCGCCTGGCTGTTCGGCGTCGCGTTCACGATCGTGGCGGGCGTCATCCTCCTCGCCGACCCGGTCATCGGCGGCGACGACATGTCCAAGGTCCTGCCCCCCGGCAACGGGCACTGGGGGCTCATCCCCGACTACCTGCTCATCGGCGCCCACGTCGTCGTGACGGCGTTCCTGCTCGGAGCGCTGGTCGTGGCGGCGCTGCGGTGGCGCAACGGCGACGAGTACGACACCGACAACCTGCACGCGGTGCTGGTCGTCGTGCCCTCCTCGCTGGCCGTCCTGGGCGCCATGCGCTTCGCCGTGCCCGGGTTCTTCACGGTCGCGCTGCTCGTGGTGGCCGCCGCCGGCATCTGGTACTGCGTGCTGCGCCCGCTGGCCCCGTACGAGGACGACGAGGACGAGGACGGCCTCGACGGCGCGGACGTCCGCGACCGCGGCACCGACCCCGGCCGGGCCGAGGGCGGGCGCGCAGGGGGCCGCCGGGCCGCCCGGCACGGCGGCGAGCGGGGCCTCGACGCCCCGCCCGGCGCACGGCCCGAGCCCCTGGGCTCCGCCCCGGCCACGGGCGCCATGGCCTCCATGGCCGACGCGCCGCCCACGCGGCCGTCCCGGCGCGCGACGGGCCTGGGCGACCTGGTGGCCGAATACCGGGCGGGCGACCGCGAGCCGGGCTTCGGCCCGCGCGGGACGCCGCCCGAGGAGGGCCCCTCGACCGGCTACATCATGAACGGCCGGCACGGCGGCACCGATCCCGGCTTCGGCGACCTGCGCGACGACTCCGGCCGCCACGACGACTTCTTCGGCCGCCGTGACGACTTCGGGGGCCGCGACGACTTCGGGGGCTTCGGCCGTCCCGACGAGCCCGGCGGCCCCGAGGGCTTCGGCCGCTCCCGCGACGACCTGGGTGGTCCCGAGGGCTTCGGCCGCTCCCGCGACGACCTGGGTGGTCCCGAGGGCTTCGGCCGGTCCCGCGACGACCTCCGCGACCAGCGCGGCGACCTCGGCATGCCGCCGGGCGGCCCCGCGACCGGCGCGCTGTTCTCCGGCGCCGAGCTGTTCGGCGGCGGCCAGCACACCGGACCGGGCGGCCAGCACACCGGACCGGGCCCCCAGCACGGCGGACCGGGCGCCCAGCGCCACGCCCAGCAGCCGCCTCAGGCCCAGGCGCAGCCCCAGCCCAGCTCCGGCAAGCTCTCACCGAGCATCTACGGCATGCTGACCGTCTTCACGCTCATGGACGGCTCGGGCGAGGCGTTCGACCGGCTCGCCGAGCAGACCGTCGAGGCCGTGCGCCGCGGCGAGCCCGACACGCTCGTCTACGCCTGCCACGCCGTGAAGTCCGCCCCGCTCCAGCGCATCGTCTACGAGCTCTACCGCGACGAGGTCGCCTACCGCGATCACCAGCGCCAGCCGCACGTGGAGCGGTTCGTCAACGACCGCCAGAGCATGGTGCTGGCCACCAACGTCATCGAGCTCAACGTCAACGCCGCCAAGGTGGTGCCCCTGCCCACGGCGATGTTCTGAGGCCGCCGCCCGGGGCCCCCGAGGGCGTCCCGGGCCGGGTCAGGCGCGTCCGGGCAGGGGTCAGGCGAGGGCGGCGCGCAGGCGGTCCTCCGAGACGCGCCAGAAGTCGTGCTGGGTCCCGTCGACGAGTGTGACGGGAATCATCTCGCCGTATTTCTCCCGCAGCTCGGCCGAGGAGTCGATGTCGACCTCCTCCCACGGCACGCCCAGCTCTCCCGCGACTCTCGCGATGACCTCGCGCGCGTCGTCGCAGAGGTGACAGCCGGGCCGGCCGAGCAACGTGATGCTGTGCATGGCCCCCACCGTAGCGTCCCGAACCGGCTGACTTTGTGCGTCGGTTCACAAAAGGATTAACCTGAAAGGCGGTTCGATTCCACCCACGCGGCCCACGGCCGCCCGTTCCCTGGAGCTCCGGCACGTGAAGAGCCCGTCCCAACCCCGTGACCGCGGCATCCCCGACGCCACGGTGGCCCGGCTTCCGTTGTACCTGCGGGCGCTGAACGGGATGGCGGAGAAGGCGATCGCCACGGTCAGCTCCGAGGACCTCGCCGTGGCCGCCGGGGTCAACTCGGCCAAGCTCCGCAAGGACCTCTCCCACCTCGGCTCGTACGGCACCCGCGGGGTCGGCTACGACGTCGAGTACCTCGTCTACCAGATCTCCCGCGAGCTGGGCCTGACCCAGGACTGGGCCGTGGCCATCGTCGGAGTCGGTAACCTCGGCCGTGCGCTCGCCAACTACGGCGGTTTCGTCTCCAGGGGCTTTCGCGTCGCGGCTCTGATCGACGCCGACCCCGAAGTGGTGGGCGACGACATCGCGGGGTTGAATGTGGAGCACATCGACGAGCTAGAGGCCGTCATCAAGAGGCGCGGAGTCTCCATCGTGGTTCTGGCGACACCGGCTGCGGCGGCCCAGGAAGTGTGCGACCGTGTCGTGGCGGTGGGAGTGACCAGCATCCTCAACTTCGCTCCCGTCGTGCTGTCAGTGCCGGACGGCGTCGATGTCCGTAAAGTCGACCTATCAATTGAATTGCAGATCCTTGCGTTCCATGAGCAACGCAAAGCTGGGGGGCCGCTGATGGCCGTGGACAGCCAGTGAGCATTCTGGCGATCGGACTCAGCCACCGGACAGCGCCGGTGGCCATGCTGGAGCGCGTCTCGCTCGCGGGCGAAGCGCTCGTCAAACTCCTGCACGACGTGCAGCAGGACGCGTGCGTGGCGGAGGCCATGGTGGTCTCGACCTGCAACCGGGTCGAGGTCTACACCGCGGTCGACCGTTTCCACGCCGCCGTCACCTCGGTGTGCGACCTGCTGAGCGTCCACACGGGCGTCGCCCCGGAGGAGCTCAAGCCGCACCTGTACGTCCACTACGAGGAGCGTGCCGTCGAGCACCTCTTCTCCGTGGTGTGCGGCCTCGAGTCGATGGTGGTGGGCGAGGGCCAGATCCTCGGCCAGGTGCGCCAGGCGCTCAAGCTGGCCCAGAAGCAGGGCACGGTCGGCGCCGTGCTCAACGAGCTGACGCAGCAGGCGCTGCGGGTCGGCAAGCGCGCCCACACCGACACCGGCATCGACAAGGCCGGCGCTTCCCTGGTCAGCGCGGGTCTGACGCTGGCCGGCGAGCTGCCCGGCCGGCGGGCCCTGGTGATCGGCGCGGGCTCGATGAGCTCGCTGGCCGCCACCACGCTGGCCCGCGCCGGCGTCACCGACATCGTCGTCGCCAACCGCACCTTCGAGCGCGGCAGGCGGCTGGCCGAGTCGGTCGGCGGCAGGGCGGTGGAGTTCTCCGCGGTTCCCCGAGAGCTGGCGGCGGCCGACATCGTCATCACCTGCACCGGCGCCGGCCACCACCTGGTCACGCCCGAGATGCTGACCCGCGGCGCGTTCCTGCTCGACCTGGCGCTGCCGCACGACATCGACCCCGCCGTGCGCTCCGTGCCCGGCGTCACGCTGGTCGACCTGGAGACGATCCAGGAGTCCGGCATCGGCTCCCGTGAGGGCGACGCCGTGCGGTCGGTCCGTGAGCTCGTCTCCCAAGAGCTCACGGCCTACCTCGACGCCGAGCGGGCCGCCAAGGTCACCCCGACCGTGGTCGCGCTGCGCGGCAAGGCGGCGAGCGTGGTCGAGGCCGAGCTGGGCCGCCTCATGATGCGCATCCCCGGGCTCGACGCCAAGACGCGCGACGAGGTCGCCCTGACCGTGCAGCGCGTCGTGGACAAGCTCCTCCACGAGCCGACCGTGCGTGTCAAGCAGCTCGCCACCTCACCAGGAGGCGATCATTATGCCGAAGCTCTGCGGGAGCTGTTCGATCTCGATCCGTCGATGCCCGAGGCCGTGAGGGAGGTGGAGCTGTGACGTTGCGACTGGGGACCCGGCGCAGCCTGATGGCCACCACGCAGTCCCAGATGGTCGCCGACGCGTACACAGCGCGCACCGGCCGGGCCGTCGAGCTCGTCGGCGTCACCACGTTCGGCGACGTCAGCAAGGCCCACCTCGCGCAGCTCGGCGGCACGGGCGTGTTCGTCAGCGCGCTGCGCGACAAGCTCATGGAGGGCGAGATCGACTTCGCCGTCCACTCGCTCAAGGACCTGCCCACCAAGCAGGACCCGCGGGTGACGCTGGCCGCGATCCCCGCCCGGCACGACCATCGCGACGCGCTGGTCGGCCGGCTCCGCTTCGCCGACCTGGCGCCCGGCGCCAGGGTCGGCACCGGCTCGCCGCGCCGCGTCGCCATGCTGCGCGCCATGCGGCCGGACCTCGAGTACGTCCCGATCCGCGGCAACGCCGACACTCGGATCGGCAAGGTCACCTCGGGCGAGCTCGACGCCGTCGTGCTCGCCTCGGCCGGTCTGACCCGGATCAGCAGGACCTCCGAGATCGCGCAGATCTTCGAGGTCGAGGAGCTGATGCCGGCCCCGGGACAGGGCGCCCTCGCCGTGGAGTGCCTGTCCGACCGGGACGACCTGATCGACTTCCTCGCCGTCCTCGACGACCCGCGCACCCGCTCCGCCGTGACGGCCGAGCGGGAGGTGCTGGCCGCCCTGGAGGCGGGCTGCTCGGCTCCCGTGGGTGCGTTCGCCCACGATGACGGGCAGACTCTCAACCTGACCGCACTGGTCGTCGCGCTCGACGGCCGCCGGGCGGTCCGCAAGTCCACCGCCGGCTCTCCCTCGGAGGCCGTGTCTCTCGCCCGCACACTCGCGGACGAGATGATCTCCGAGGGGGCCGACAGATTGATGGGGGAGCATTCCCATTGAGCCCCAGTAGTCCAGCCTCCGGCTTCGTCGCCTTCGTCGGCGCGGGCCCCGGCGATCCCAACCTGCTCACGCTCCGCGGCGCAGAGCTGCTCGGCAAGGCCGACCTGGTCGTGCTCGACGAAGACCAGTTCGGCCCGCTGTTGCAACACTGCCGCGAAGGCGTCGAGGTGGCCTCGGGCGACCTCGTCACGCACGCCAAGGCGGGCCGGTTCGTCGTGCGCTTGTGCGAGGGCGATCCGATGCTGTTCTCCTCGGTCGCCGAGGAGGTCGCCGCGTGCTCCGCGGCGGAGGTGGACTTCGAGATCGTCCCCGGCGTGCCGCCCGCGACCGCCGTGCTCACCTACGCCGGCATCCCGCCGGCGGCCTCGGTGCCCGAGTTCCGCGTCGTGGACGCCGCGGAGGACCAGGACTGGTCCTCCCACGCCGCCTGCCCGGGCACCCTGGTGATCTACAACGGCATCGGCGAGGCCGTGCCCATCGCCAAGGCGCTCATCGCCGGCGGCAAGCCCGACACCACGCCCGTGGCGGTCAGCAGCGGCGGCACCACCACCGAGCAGTACACCGTGGTCTCCACGCTCGGCCGGCTCCACGCCGACACCAAGCACGCCGGCTTCACCGAGCCCGCGCTCATCGTCGTGGGCGACGCCGTGGGGCTGCGCGACAAGCTGTCGTGGTTCGAGACCAAGCCGCTGTTCGGCTGGCGGGTGCTCGTGCCCCGTACCAAGGAGCAGTCGAGGAGCCTGTCGGAGCAGCTCGTCTCCTACGGCGCGGTGCCCGAGGAGGTGCCGACCATCTCGGTCGAGCCGCCCCGCACGCCGCAGCAGATGGACCGCGCCATCAAGGGCCTGGTCACCGGCCGCTACGAGTGGGTGGCCTTCACCAGCGCCAACGCCGTCAAGGCGGTGCGCGAGAAGTTCGAGGAGTACGGGCTCGACGCGCGGGCCTTCGCCGGGCTCAAGGTGGCCGCCGTGGGCGACGCCACCGCTCGGGCGCTGGTGGAGTTCGGCGTCAAGCCCGACCTGCTGCCCTCGGGCGAGCAGTCGTCGGAGGGCCTGGTGGCCGAGTGGCCGCCGTACGACTCCATGCTCGACCCGATCAACCGCGTGCTGCTGCCGCGCGCCGACATCTCCACCGACACGCTGGTGGCCGGCCTGACCGAGCTGGGCTGGGAGTGCGACGACGTCACCGCGTACCGGACCGTGCGGGCGGCGCCGCCTCCCGCGCCGATCCGCGAGGCCATCAAGGGCGGCGGCTTCGACGCCGTGCTGTTCACGTCGTCGTCCACGGTGCGCAACCTCGTCGGCATCGCCGGCAAGCCGCACAACGTCACGGTCATCGCGGTCATCGGGCCGCAGACGGCGAGCACGGCCGAGGAGTTCGGCCTGCGCGTCGACGTGATGGCCGACAAGCCCTCGGCCTCGGCCCTCGCGGCCGCCCTGGCCGAGTACGGCGCCAAACAGCGTTCGGCCGCGCTGGCCGCCGGCGAGACGCCGCGGCGGCCGTCCCAGAACCGCCGAGGAGCCAGGAGGAGAGCCAAGTGAGTGCCGAGTTCCCGACAGCCCGCCCCCGCAGGCTGCGGCGCACTCCCGCCCTCCGGCGGCTGGTGGCCGCCACGAGGCTGCACCCCGCCGACCTCATCCTGCCGCTGTTCGTCAAGGAGGGCATCGACGAGCCGGCGCCGGTCGCGTCGATGCCCGGGGTGTTCCAGCACAGCCGCGACTCGCTGCGCAAGGCCGTCCACGAGGCGGCCGAGGCCGGCGTGGGCGGCGTGATCCTGTTCGGCATCCCGGCCGTCAAGGACGCGCGCGGCTCGGCCGCGGACGACCCCGACGGCATCCTGCAGGTGGCGCTGCGCGACGTCGCCTCCGACGTGGGCGACGCCCTCGTGGTGATGGCCGACACGTGCCTCGACGAGTTCACCGACCACGGCCACTGCGGCATCCTGACCGAGTCCGGCGACGTCGACAACGACGCCACTCTGGAGCGCTACGCCTCCGTCGCGGTGGCCCAGGCGCGCGCCGGGGCGCAGATGGTCGCGCCGAGCGGCATGATGGACGGCCAGGTCGGCGCGATCCGCGCGGCGCTCGACGCCGACGGGTTCGCCGAGCTGCCGATCCTCGCCTACACCGCGAAGTACGCCTCGTCGTTCTTCGGCCCGTTCCGTGACGCCGCGGAGTGCGCGCCGCAGTTCGGCGACCGCAGCACCCACCAGCAGGACCCCGCGGGGCCGCTGGAGGAGGCGCTGCGCGAGGCGCGGCTCGACCTGGCCGAGGGGGCCGACGCCGTCATGGTCAAGCCCGCCCTGGCCTATCTGGACGTCATCAGGCGCTTCCGCGACGAGGTGGACGTGCCGGTGGCGGCCTACCAGGTGAGCGGTGAGTACGCGATGGTCGAGGCGGCCGCGGCCAACGGCTGGATCGACCGCGACAAGATGATCATGGAATCGCTCGTGTCGATCAAGCGGGCGGGCGCCGACCTCATCCTCACCTACTGGGCGACCGAGGTGGCGCGCCGTCTCTAACGTGGGGGTTTTCCGCCGTGTCGTGTGGCCAGTGCGATAAACTGTGACGACTAGTGCTGGTGTGTCCCGCGTGAGCCCTTGTCGTGAAGCCAGGCCAGGAGCCGGGATCCCTTCAGGCACGATGCGACGGGAGACACCATGGTGGGGGCACCTCTGACTCGGCGTACCAGAAAACGGTCGCGGCCGTCCCGGATCGACTCCGCGCTCGGCTACGCGGCCCTGGGATGGCCGAGCGTGCCGGGTGCCTATCCGCTGCGAGAGGGCGCCCGGGCGTGCTCCTGCGACCGGCTCGGCTGTCCCGACCCCGGCGCGCATCCGCTCTCGCCCGCCTGGCAGCTCCAGGCCACGACCGACACCGCCCAGCTCACCCGCTGGTGGAGCCTGGAGCCCGAGGCCAACGTGATCCTGCCCACCGGCCGGGTGTTCGACGTCTTCGACGTACCGGTCACGACGGGGCTCACGGCCCTGTCCCGGATCGACGGCGCGCAGGCGCACTCGGGCCCGGTCGCCGCGAACGGCGACCGGGTCCTGTTCTATGTGGCCACCCGCGGCAACCCCGACGACGAGGACGAGTGGTGGTCCTGCCATCTCGACTGCGACCCGGCGACGATCGACGACACGCCGGGGCTGCGCTGGCACTGCCGCGACAGTTACGTCCTCGCGCCGCCGTCGCTGCTGCCCAGCGGGCAGTCCGTGTCGTGGCTGCGCCCGCCGGACGGCCGGCCGCTGCCCGACCCGCTGCGCGTGCTGGAGTTCCTGGCCGACTGAGGCCCCCCGGTGACTATCTGAGCGCGTCCACCGGCTCCATCCGGGCCGCCCGCATCGCGGGGTAGAGCCCCGCCAGCAGGCCCACCAGGGCGCCCGCCACCGGTGCCGCGACGGCCAGCCGCACGTCCAGGAGCGGCGTCCACTCCTTGGCCGCCGAGACAGCGACGACCGCGACCACGCCCACGCTCGCCCCGACGACCCCGCCGGTCAGCCCGATCAGCGTCGACTCCAGCAGGAACTGGGCCGCGACGTGCCGCCGGGCCGCGCCGAGCGAGCGGCGCAGGCCGATCTCCGCGACCCGCTCCATGACCGTGACGAGCGTGACGTTGGCGATGCCGACCGCGCCGACGAGCAGCGACACCAGGCCGAGGATGAGGAACAGCGCGTTCACGTCCTCCTGCGCCTGGTCCCTGGCCCTGGTCGGGCTGGGCGGCGCGACCACCTGGAGCATGTCGCCGTTGCCCGGGCTGAGCGCCGCCGGCGCCTGCCGGGCGATGAGTTCGGCGGCGCCCAGGTCGGTGTTCACCAGCACCCTCGACACGTCGCGCAACCCGAACCGGCGGCCCGCGGTGGGCGGCACGAACACGGCCGAGCGGAGGTTCCGCTCGCGGCGCACGTCGCCGAGGACGCCGATGACCGTGTACGCGCGCCCGGCGATGAAGATCGCGGGCGCGGCGTCGAGCCGGGTGACGCCGAGCATCCTGGCCGCCTCGTCGCCGATGACCGCGACCCGGTCGCCGCGCCTGACGTGCCCGGCGTCGTAGAACCTGCCCAGCACCATCCGGCCGCGGACCGCCTCGGGCAGCCCGGTAGAGGCGGCCAGCACGGTCAGGCGCTGCGTGGTGACCCGGGCTGGGTCCACGAGGTCGTTGGAGCGTACGGACAGGTTGGCTTGGTCCTTGTCCTCGGCCAGCGCGGCGGCGGAGACCACGCCGCGCAGGCGGGTCACCCGGTCGACCGCGTCCCACTCCACCAGCGGGACGTGCTCGGTCTCCGGCACCTCGACCGTGATGGCCGTGGCCACCAGTTCGTCGAAGCGGCCGACGATCTGGTTGCCGGCGGTGGCGGCCACGCCGAGCGTGACGACGAGCGTGGTGATGCCGAGCACGGTGCCGAGCGTGGTGAGCGCCGAGCGTACGGGCCTGGCGAGCATGCCCGCGACGGCCTCACCGATCAGGTCGCGTACGTCCATCACTCCTCCTCGCCGAGCTGACGATGCCGAGCTGACGATGAGCGTCCATCACTCCTCCAGCAGCGTGCCGTCGGTGATCCGGACCCGCCGCCCGGCGCGTTCGCTGACCTCCTGCTCGTGCGTGATGACCACGATCGTCATGCCCTGCGCCCGCAGCTCGTCGAACAGGCCCAGCACGGCCTCGGTGTTGCGGCTGTCGAGGTTGCCCGTCGGCTCGTCGCACAGCAGCAGCGACGGACCGCCCAGCAGGGCCCTGGCGATGGCCGCGCGCTGGCGCTCGCCGCCGGACAGCCGGCCGGGCGGGAAGTCCACCCGGTGCGTGAGGCCGACGCGTTCCAGCGCCGCCAGGGCCCGCCCGCGCCGCCCCGCCCGCGGCTGCGCGGTGTAGATCTCGGCGAGCATGACGTTCTCCACGACGCTGCGGTGCGGCAGCAGGTGGAACGACTGGAAGACGAAGCCGATGCGCTCGCCGCGCAGCCGGGTCCGGTGCTTCTCGCGCAGCGTCGTGGTCTCCGTGCCGTCCAGCCGGTAGTGGCCCGAGGTGGGCCGGTCGAGCAGGCCCAGCACGTTGAGCAGCGTGGACTTGCCCGACCCGGAGGGGCCGACGATCGCCAGGTAGTCGCCCCGGCCCACCTGGAGGGAGACGTGCGCCAGGGCGCGGACGGGAGGCTGGGAGGGGAAGTCCCGGCACACGTCCGCGAGCTCGATGACGGGGCGCCCGGCCTCCTGGCCGGTGTCACCGGCGGCGCCGGACCGCGTGAGGAGCTCGTCAGGCAACGCCGACCACCACCCGGTCGCCCTCCTTGAGCCCGCCGGTGACCTCGACGTTGCCGTCGGCGGTCAGGCCCGTGCGCACCTCCACGTCCTTCGTCCGGTCGGCGGCGTACTCGACGCGCACCCGGGCCTTGCCGTCGGCGGAGGTGACCACGGCGGCCACCGGCACGACGAGCACCGGGTCGTCGGTCGCCCCCACCGTCACCCTGGCCGTCACCGCGGCGCCGGCGAGGGACCTGAGGCCCTTCGAGGTGCCCGGCGTGACGACGATCGGCTGCGATCCCGCCGGCGGCGCCACCTTGCCCGGCAGCCTGGCCTTCTCGCCGAACGCGGTGAGCGTCGCCGGGTACGTCCTGCCCGTGTCGAGCTCGATGGTCGCCCGCATGCCCTCGCGCAGCAGCTCCGCCTCGGCGGTCTCGACGGATCCCGTCACCATGAAGGTCGAGCCGGTCACCGTGGCGACCTCGTCCTGGACCGTCTGCCCGGCCTTGACCGCGGTCTTGCGGACCCGGGCGGGCAGCTTCGGCAGGAACACCACCTCGCCGGGCGGCACGGTGACGCCGTAGGAGCGCGCGTACTCGGCCAGCATGGCCCGGGCCGCGGCGAGGTCCTTGCCGGCGTTCGCCACCTTGAGCCGGGTCGGCGAGAGCTGCCTGGCCTGGCGCAGCGCCTGCTCGGCCGTGACGACCGCCTCCCGTGCGACGCGCACGGCCTTGCGCAGCTCCCTGAGCCGCGTCGTTCGCCCGTCCCGGGCCTCGTCGAGGGCGCGCTCGCGGGTCTCGCGGGCCGCCGCCAGGTCGGCGCGGGCGTTGGCGACCCTCATCTCCAGCAGGCTCGTGTCGGTGCTCTGCTGGGGCGTGGGGACGGGCGCGGGCGTCGTGGAGGCCGACGGGGTGGCCTCGGGGGCGGCGGTGGGCCGGGTCGTGGCGGCGTCGAGCGCCTGCTCCGCTTCGAGCAGCTTCTCCTCGGCCGCCCGCTCGGCCGCGTCGGCGGCGGCGAGCCTGGCGTCGTCCTCCGGTGTCAGCTCCCGTGTCTCGGCCTCCTCCAGGGCGGTTTGCGCCGTCCTGAGCTCGGCCCTCGCGTTGGTGAGCCTGACCTTCAGGGGGAGCACGTCCCGTCCCTGGTCGAGGGTCTTCTTCTCGGTGGCCAGGGTCTCCTGGGCCGTCTGCACGGCCTTGCGCAGCGTGTCGTACGTCTGCCGGTCGGTCAGCGTCGGCTGCTGGGCCTCGTAGCCCTTCTTCTCGTACAGCCTGGTGACGGCGGCGATCGTGGCCCGGTCGAAGACGCCCGAGACCGGGACCCGGTGCCCGAGCCGGCGCAGCGCCCGCTGCAACTGCTCGATGTCGTCCCCCTTCGTGCCGGGCGCCATCGTGCGGTGCATGGGCACGGACCCGCGCAGCGCGAACACCGGGCGGCCGTTGACCTCCATCAGCACCGCGCCCTCGGTCAACCGCCCCTTACGGGGCGCCCGGGTGACCCGCTGCTGCTCGGACGTGCCGCCGACCACGCCGGCCAGGCTGATCGGCAGCGGCGAGCCGTACTCCAGCGTGCCGCTGACCACGACGGTGCTGACGAGCTTGCGGCGCTCGACGGCGGCGGTGACGAGGGAGGGCCTGGGGGCGGCGCGCCGGGCCGCCTCGTCGGCGGGGGAGCGCAGCCGGGTGCTCACCGCCCAGCCCAGGGCGGCGATGAGCACGACACCGGCGACGACGCCGGTGAGGAGCTTGCGAGGGGATCGCATGGTCACATGGGGAAGCGGTCGTTGACCTGCTGGTTGATCGCGGTCTCTCGGGGCGTGTAGGCGGCGTAGAAGTCCTTGCCGCACTCCAGGTCGTCGAGCGCGGCCTTGATCTCCTTGTCGAGGTAGGGCTTGGCCTCCTCGGGGGTGAGCTGCGGCATGACGTAGTGCGGGATCTCACCCTTCTTCGCCTTGGGCTCCGAGTCCGGCACGTCCGTGCGCTGCTTCCGGCCCTGCCTGTCCTGCTGCTCCAGGAACGAGTTACGGCCCTGTTCGGCCATGGCCGACGGCGCGGTGTCGGCCACGGCGTAGCCCTTGCCCTTCAGGCAGGTGGCCATGGCGCCGGCCAGCTCCACGAGCCGCGGGTCGCTGTCGAGCTCATCGGTGAGGGCCTTCTCCCGGGCCGCGTTGTGCTGCTCGAAGTAGTCCATGCCGGACTTGAGGGTCAGGCCGAGGACCTGCTTGGCCCCCGCGACCTCGCAGGCGTCGGACGCCTTCTGGTAGGCATCCAACTGGGCAGGGGAGAGCTGTGACTGGATCTTGTAGTTGGGGTCGGTGTGGGCGGCGTCCGGCTTGGCCATCGGGGTGTCGAATTCGTCGGGGTAGACGTACTCGGCGTAGACGCCGAACCCGTTCTTCTCGCGGTCCTTCCGCATCGCCTGGTAGTCGCCGGAGGCGATCTTGCGCGTCTCCTCGGTCTGCTTCATCGGCGGGGCCACGAACGGGACGTACGTGAAGCCCTTCTGCTTCATGCAGTCGGCCTTGACCGATTCGAGCCGCTGCTTCCTGTCGGCGGCGGCGGGCGTGCTCGCCGCGGCCGACGGGGCCGAAGCCTCCTCGGCGGCGCCCCCGCAGCCACCGAGGGCTCCTGCCACGGCCAGGCCGAGCACGGCGGAAGCCAGACGTGATCGTTTGAGCATGGCGGAGACCATACTCCGTTCAACGGAGTATGGTCAATCCAGGCAGTGCCTCCGCTGCCGGTACGGTGCGAAGGCGCAGGCCAGGGTCAGCAGGACCAGCAGCCCCCAGTACGCCAGGTGCTGCCTGGTCAGCTCGCCCGCGTGCAGGATCAGCTCCGCCGAGGCGACGAGCAGGTAGAGGCCCGAGGCCAGCGCCCAGCGCAGATCCCGCGCCAGGTAGGCGCCCGTCACGGCCAGCCCGAAGACCACGACCTCCACGGCCACCCTGCTCAGGCTGAGCGGGTACACGGTGTCCTGGGGCATCCACGGCGGCCCCGACCAGGCCACGGCCACGACCGCGGCCCACCACCACCAGGACCGGACCCGTAGGGGCCGGCGGCGCCGGGCGAGCACCAGCAGGCCCGCCAGCGCGAGCGCGTACCCGGCCGCCACAGTCAACGGGCTCCCGAACTGGAACAACATCTGCCGGGCCAGCGATGACGGCGGCACCGGGAGCAGGGTGAGGTCGAACACCTGCCAGCCGCCCGCGAGCGCGACCGCCTTGGCCGCGACGACGCCGGTGAGCGGGATCGCCGTACGCACCCACCCGCGTGAGATCGCCAGCAGCGCCAGCGCCGACAGCGCCGTCCACAGGGGCAGCGACCCCGCGTACGGCAGCAGCGCGGCCAGGTTCGCCACGGCCGCGGCCGTGACGCCGAGGTGGAGCCCGTCCACCCACGCGCTGCCCCGCGCCTGATCGATGATCCGGCTGCGGACGCCGCCCAGGAGCAGGCCCCACACCTCCCGCGGCTCGGGGACCGAGCGGCCGGGGGCGGCCGACTCCAGCAGGACGTCGAGCAGCTCGTCGCCGTGCGCCGCGCGGTACTTCCGGGGATAGGCGAGCAGCAGCCTGCGGTAGCGCCGCTCCAGCGCCGTCATGCGCCGGACGGCCGCAGTGCGAACGGCGCACCGGACGGCCGCAGCACGAGCGAGGCGGCCTCCTGCATGCGCCTCGCCTCGGCGTGCACGAGCGCCTGGCCCTCGTCGGTGATCCTGAAGTAGCGCCGGTTGCGGCCGTTGACCGTCTCCTCGCGGTCCACCGTGATCACGCCCCGCTCGTTGAGGCGTTCCAGGATGCCGTACAGGGTGCCGACCGAGGGCTGGACCCGGCCCCCGGAGAGCTCCTTGACCGACTTGCTGATCGCGTGTCCGTGCAGCGGGCCGCCGCGCAGGGCGGCGAGCACGAAGTACATCGGCTCGCTGACTTCCGAGGTTCCTCTGGGCATGAGGGGACGTTAGTCCGTTCAACGGAGCGTCGGCAACGCCGCGGGCGGTCAGCGGCCCAGCAGCATCGGCACGTACACCAGGTTGGACAGCGTGTGGATCAGGATGACCGCCCAGATGTTGCGGTAGCGCGCCCACAGGTAGCCCTGCATGAGCCCGAACACGCCCTGGAAGGCCACGATGCTCGCCACGCCGAGCAGGGGGGCCGCGGCGGAGATGTGGCTGGTGTGCAGGAACGCGAACAGCAGCGACGACGCCATGACGGCCGGCCACCGGCCGTACAGCTCCTCCAGCCGGGTCTGCAGCCAGCCCCGGTAGAAGACCTCCTCCAGCACGCTCGCGGTGAGCAGCGTGACGAGCGAGGCCACGGCGAGGGTGACCGGGTCGGGCAGGTCCTGGCTCAGGGGCGGGGCGAGCGGGCTCACCTGCGCCAGCAGGAACCACGCGACGACCGCGGGCAGCGGCGCGAGCCAGGTGACCGGCGCGGGGATCGCCCTGGCCTTCGGGCCGTCACCGCGGAACACCCGGAAGGCGACCAGCGGGAGGACGAGCAGCAGCAGGACCTTCACCGGCGGATACAGCAGCTCATAACCGCCGCGCGCGATCGGCGCCGCGCACGCGAACAGCACCGCCGCGGCCACGAGCGCCCACGCCTCCTTGAGCAGCCGTTCCCTGGGCAGCCCGGCCAGCGGCGCCGGCGGCTCCCTCCTCGGCGGCACCAGGCGGGCCAGCGCCATCGCGGCGAGCGGCGGCAGCGCGGCGCCCCACAGGGAGAGTTGCGACGCGCCGGGGTCGGCGGAGGCGGTCACGCCGGCGTGGCCGGTCAGGATCAGCCCGGCGTACGCCGCGGCGAACGCCGTCAGGGCCACGCCGGTGAACAGGCCGGCGGACGGGCGGATGGACGGGCGGGTGGACGTGGGTCGGGACGCGGACGTGGTCACGGTGCCGATCGTCGCGGACGCGCGTGACGGGTGTCCTCCTCTTACCGGCCGATCATGTCTACATATTTCGGGGTACGAGGGGGCGGGCCTACCGAGGGACCGCGCCCCTCCGCGGCTAACCTGGAGCGCGTGAGCCGTACACAGAAGTCCGAGGACCTGTTCAACCGCGCCCGCGCCCTCGTGCCGGGAGGCGTCAACTCGCCGGTCCGCGCGTTCGGCGCGGTCGGCGGCACCCCGCGTTTCATGGCGTCGGGCGAGGGCCCCTACATCACGGACGTCGACGGCAACCGCTACGTCGACCTCGTGTGCTCCTGGGGGCCGATGATCCTCGGCCACCGCCACCCGGCCGTCGTCGAGGCGGTCTCCGAGGCGGTCGCGCGCGGCTTCGGGTACGGCACGGCCACCGAGGGCGAGGTCGAGCTGGCCGAGGAGATCGTCGGCCGGGTCGGCCCGGTCGAGCGGGTCCGCCTGGTCAGCTCCGGCACCGAGGCGACGATGAGCGCGGTGCGCCTGGCCCGCGGCTTCACCGGCCGCTCCAAGATCATCAAGTTCGCGGGCTGCTACCACGGCCACGTCGACGCGCTGCTCGCCTCGGCCGGCTCGGGGGTGGTGACGTTCGGGCTGCCGGACACGCCGGGCGTCACCGGGGCGTCGGCCGCCGACACGATCGTCCTGCCGTACAACGACGTCGAGGCGGTGGAGGCGGCGTTCGCGGCGGCCGAGATCGCCTGCGTCATCACCGAGGCGTGCCCGGCCAACATGGGCGTCGTGCCGCCGCGCGACGGCTTCAACGCGCGGCTGCGCGAGCTGTGCACCGCCAACGGCGCCCTGCTCATCCTCGACGAGGTCCTCACCGGCTTCCGCGTCTCGGCCGCCGGCTGGTACGGGCTCGACCCGGTCGAGGCCGACCTGATGACGTTCGGCAAGGTCATGGGCGGCGGACTGCCCGCCGCGGCGTTCGGCGGCCGGGCCGAGGTCATGGCCCATCTCGCGCCCGAGGGGCCCGTCTACCAGGCGGGCACGCTGTCGGGCAACCCGCTGGCCGTCGCGGCGGGCCTGACCACGCTGCGGCTCCTGGACGACGCCGTCTACGCCAAGGTGGACGCGGCGGCGCTGGAGCTGGGCCGGGCCGCCTCGGAGGCGCTGGCCGCCGAGGGCGTGCCGCACCGGCTCCAGCGGGCGGGCAACCTGTTCTCGATCTTCTTCACCGACGCCGACGTGACGGACTTCGACCGGGCCCGCACCCAGGACGTCTCCGCCTACCGGGCGTTCTTCCACGCCATGCTCGACCAGGGCGTCTACCTGCCGCCGTCGGCGTACGAGGCGTGGTTCCTGTCGGCGGCGCACGACGAGGAGGCCCTGGGCCGGGTGAGCGAGGCGCTGCCCATCGCCGCCAAGGCCGCCGCCGCGACCCGCTGACTACGCGGGCGGGCGGTCGATCCGGTACACGTAGTGAGCGGGGTCGTCCACCGGGTTGTCCGGCTCCAGCTCGCCCTCGCCCACCCGGCGCAGCCCGGCCTTCTCCAGCGCCCGCCAGGACGCCCGGTTGGCCGCGACCACCGGCACCACGACGGCGGTGGCCTCGGGATGGTCCGCCCAGGTCGCCTCGACGACGGCGCGGATCATCTCGGGCCCGAGCCCGCGTCCCGTCAGCTCGGGCTCGCCGATCAGGTAGTCGATGCTCATCGCCCCGGCAGGCAGCTCGACGACACCCGACAGCTCGGTCACGTACTGCGGGTAGTCGGCCAGCCGGCACCGCTGCACCAGCCCCAGCGGCCGGCCGTCGAGCAGGACGAGCAGGTCCTCCGACGGCTCCTCACCTCTGACGGCGGGGCCGAAGTCGCGCGCCACCGCCTCGGGCGACGTCTCGTGGTTCCACCAGCGGGCCACGTGCGGCCGGGCCAGCCACCGGCCCAGCAGGGGGAAGTCCCGCTCCTCGACCCGGCGCCAGGTGATCATCGGGTCAGGAGACCTTGGAGCTCGGGGCCACCCAGGTGTTGCACGCCTTCGGCGCGACGGCGCGGAACCCCTTGTCGAGCCAGGAGGCCATGTTGCGGCCCTTGCCGTGGTCGTTGGCCTCGGTCCACTCGTCGCCGCTCTCCCGGGTCGCGTCCACGAGGTCGTCCCAGTCGGCCTCATCGCGGCCGAGGGACTCCCAGACGCTCCCGACGAAGACGCCGCTCAGGCACTCCGCCTGGAGCTCGTTTCGCCGGACCTGCTCGTTGAGCTCTTTCTTGCCCTTGTACGGGTAGTAGTCGAACGCCCGCGCCATACCGGTGATGTTCTGAATATGGTGCCCGTATTCGTGCGCGGCGAGCTGCATGAGGGACACGCCCTCAGGGTCGGAGAGGGTGTCCTTGTCGAGAAGGACGAGGAAGCGCCGCTCCTTGTCGCAGTATGCCGCGGCGGTGTACTTGCCCCACTTGTTGCCGCAGTACCGCCGCGGCTTGGTGATGAAGCCGATCCCCGACTTGCTGAACGGCATGCCGGCCCGCTTGAAATGGGCTCCCCACGAGGTGTTGAGGCAGTTCAGGACCGCGGTGAGGTAGCGCTTGGCCGAGGGGACGTCGTTGGCGCGCAGGTCCCGCTCGTGGCACTCGCCCGGTTCGAGCGCGCCGGTGCCGTACAGCTTGTTCTTGGTGAGGTCGGGCTCTCTGATGGGGTAGGCGGACGCCTGGGCCGTGCCGGAGAGCAGCAGGGAGAAAAGCGTGCATGCCACAACAAGGGGGGTTAACCGCATGAGCGGCATCCTAGCCACAAAATGACCTTGGACGCCGACAATATCCACGCTGCGCCCATCAGCTAATGAATAGTGATCTAACCCCATAAAAAGCGACTTAAAGGCCGCCCCCAAGGGGGTGCGCCGCCGCCGGCCGCACCCCCTTGGACTCAGTGGGCGAAGCGGTCCAGCAGGATGGCGACGCGGCCGCAGTGGCCCTCGGGCGGGAGCCTGCCGTCCCGCATGAGCGTCACCAGCCCGTGCAGGCCGCTCCACAGCGTCTCCGTCAGCAGGCCCAGGTCGTCGTCGCCCGCGAAGGGGCGCACGGCTTCCAGCAGCTCGCCGAAGGCGGCCTGCAGGGGGGCGGGCGCCTCCGGGGTCGCGAACGGCAGGTCCACGCGCTGGCTGAAGATGGCGTCGTACAGCGCCGGCCGCCGCTCCGCGAACGACGAGTACGCGTCGGCGATGGCGGCCAGGGCCTCCTCAGGGCCGTCCGCCTTGAGGCGGCCGGCGCGCAGTTCGGCGGCCAGGTCGGCGCAGCCCTCGACCGCGACCGCCGCCATGATGGCGTCCTTGCCCTTGAAGTGGCTGTAGAGGACCGGCTGGCTGTACTCCACGCGCTCGGCCAGGCGACGGGTCGTCACCGCCTCCCAGCCCTCGCTCTCGGCCAGCTCGCGGGCCGCCTCGATGATCAGCCGCTCACGTTCCGCACGTTCGCGCTCTCGGCGCGCCTGAATCGACATGCTCTCGACTCTAGCACCGCTAGCGTTTCTGTCCACGCTCTGATAGCGTCGTTCTTGTTCCTAGCGGTGCTAGCAGAATCTTGAAACGGAGATCGCCATGCTTTCCCCCATCGCCTACGGGCTCGCCATCGCGCTCGACCTGCTCATCCTCTTCATCGGCTACCGCTTCCTCACGCAGCCCCGTGCCGCCGCGGCCGGCTACGGCGTCCCGGCCAAGGACGGCGGCGACGCCGCCTACCTGACGATCAAGGGCTGGCGCGACGCGACCTACGGCGTCATGGGCCTGGCCCTGCTGTTCTTCGTCGGGGCCCAGGCCGAGGCGTGGTACATGCTCGTGGCCGCGATCATGCCGTTCGCGGACACCGTCATCGTCCTGCGCAACGGCGGCGCCAAGGCGACCGCCTTCGGCGTCCACTTCGCCACCGCCGTGGTCCTCCTCGTCAGCGCCACCCTGCTCTTCCTGGTGTGAGCCCCCGGCACGTCGGAAAGGTTCCGCGGGATGTCCCTCATCGCCCCGCGCTTCACCGAGTCCGTCATCGTCCGTTCCGCCGAGGCCGACGTCACCAGGTTCGAGTACTTCCGCCACCTGGAGCGCATCGCGTACGGCAAGGTGCCACCCGAGAGCCTGCTCGACGTCCAGGAGCTCTACGACACCTCCTTCAGGACCAGCGAGGCGTGGGACCGCGCCCGCAAGGCATGAGAGCGGGCCCGGATGAGGTCAGGGGCGCGGCGCGGCGGAGGTGGCCCGCGCGGGCTCGGCGACGCGGGAACGGGAACGGGCCCGCGGACGGCCGCCCGCGTACAGGACGCCCGCCACGATCAGCGCCCCGGCCGCGACCTTGACCCACGACAGCGGCTCGCCGGTCAGCAGGGCCGCGGACGACAGCCCGAAGACGGGCACCAGCAGCGTGTACGGCGCGACGGTCGAGGCGTCGTAGCGGCGCAGCAGCCAGCCCCACACGCCGAACCCGCCCAGCGTGGAGACGAAGGCGACGTACGCCAGCGACAGCCACCCCTCGGCCGGGACGGCCAGCCGGGGCGCGCCCTCCACGAGGAGCGACAGCAGGATGAGCGGCGGCGCCGACAGGGCGCTCACCCAGACCATGAACCGCAGCGAGTCGGGCGGAGCCGCCCGGCGCTGCAGGACGTTGCCGAGGCCCCAGGCCGCGGCGGCGGCCACGCACAGGGCGAACGCGCCGACGGGCCCCGACAGGCCGAAGTCGAAGGCGACCAGCGCGAGGCCGGCGAAGGCGACGGACAGGCCGCCGACGCGCCGCGCGGTGAGCCGCTCGCCCAGCAGGAGCACCGCGAAGACCACGGTGAACACCACCTGGGCCTGCAGGACCAAAGAGGTGAGCCCGGCGGGCATCCCGGCCCGCATGCCCATGAGCAGCAGGCCGAACTGCCCGACTCCGATCGCCGCCGCCACGCCGGCGACCCAGCGCCACGCCACCTGGGGCCGCCCCACGAGGAGCAGGGCGGGGAATCCGGCGAGAGCGAACCTGAGTCCCGCGTACAGCAGCGGCGGGAAGTGACGCAGGCCGACCTGCATCACGACGAAGTTGACACCCCAGACGGCCGCGAGGCCGACGGCCAGCGCCAGATGGCGGGGTGTCAGCTGGCGGGAGGTCACGCAGAGCGCGGCTTGCGGTAGCGGACGCGGGACTCGCGGGCCTGCTCGGCCAGGACCTTGAGGTAGGAGAACGAGGGGGCGGACTGCTGCTTCGTCTTAAGGATTCGCATGCATATATTTTCCAACGCTACAGATTCGAGGACAAGCGAGACTTTCTACGCTAAACCCTTTAGGCTGGCTTACATGTTGGACCTGAACCGGCTCAAGGCCCTTCACGCCGTCCATGTCTACGGCTCGGTCGGCGCGGCGGCCGACGCGCTGATGGTCACCCCGTCCGCGGTGTCCCAGCAGATCGCCAAGCTCGAACGCGAGACCGGCGCCCGCCTCATGGAGCGCAACGGCCGCGGCGTGCGGCTCACCGACGCCGCCGGCCTGCTGGCCGAGCACGCCGAGCGCATCCTCGCCCTGGTGGAGACCGCCGAGGCCGACTTCGAGGCGCTGCGCGGCGCGGTGGTCGGCCGGCTCCACCTGGGCGCCTTCCCGACCGCCGCCCGCGGGCTCATGCCGGCCGCGCTCAGCGGGCTGCGCGAGCGCCACCCCGACCTCCACGTCCTGCTGAACGAGCGCGAGCCCGAGCGCGTGGTGCGCGAGGTGGCCCGCGGCGAGCTGGACCTCGGCATCATCCAGGACTGGATGAACCGCCCCATGGCCATGCCCGAGGGCCTGTCCAGGGCGACGCTGCTCGACGACATCGCCGACGTGGTGGTGCCCAGCGGCCACCCGTTCGCGGCGAGCAAGGAGGTCGAGCTGGCCGCGCTGAGCGGCGAGCAGTGGATCAGCTCCGCGCCGGGCACGGTCTGCCACGACTGGCTCGTCTTCACGCTGCGCAACGCCGACCTGGAGCCGGAGATCTCCTGCATGGCCGACGAGTACCCGACGCAGATGGCGCTCGTCGCCGCCGGGCTCGGCTGCGCCATCATCCCCAGGCTGGGCCGGGACCGCGTGCCCGAGGGGGCCAGCGTCGTGCCGCTGCGGCCCCGGCAGTCACGGCGGATCTACGCCGTCTGGCGCACGGACGCGGCCCGCCGGCCCGCCATCAGGGCCGCCGTCGAGGCGCTGACCCAGGCCAGCCGCGCCCACGAGAACGCCTGGGCCACCGTCTGAAAGGCCGTCCAGGTCTCATGAGGACGTCAGGGAGGGAACGGATAGGCTGTGGCGCATCATGGCTGAAACCACCGTCGTCCACCTGATGCGTCACGGCGAGGTGCACAACCCCAACGGCATCCTCTACGGCCGCCTGCCCGGATACCACCTGTCCGAGACCGGCCGGCTGATGGCCGAGACCGTCGCCAAGGCGGTGGCCTCCCGTGACATCGTCGCCCTCTACGCCTCCCCCCTGGAGCGCGCCCAGGAGACCGTGGCCCCCCTGGCGCAGACGCTGGGCCTCGACGTCACCACCGACGACCGGCTGATCGAGGCCGCCAACCTGCTCGAAGGCCGCATGGTCGGGCAGGGGCTGTCGATCTTCCGCAACCCGCGCAACTACCGCTACTTCTGGAACCCCATGCGCCCGTCCTGGGGCGAGCCGTACCCCGTGATCATCGCGCGCATGCGCTCGATCGTGGAGGAGGCCCGCGACGCGGCGCGCGGGCACGAGACGGTCCTGGTCAGCCATCAGCTCCCCATCTGGGCGATCCGCATGGCGGCCGAGGGACGGCGCAGGCTCTGGCACGACCCGCGGCGCAGACAGTGCGCGCTGGCCAGCCTCACCACGTTCACCTTCGAGGGGAACCGGCTGGTCAGCGTCGGCTACAGCGAGCCGGCGGGCTCGCTCGTCAAGGGGCCCACCCTCCCGGGCGCCTGATCCCGCCGTCCCGATCTCGCCGCGACGCCCCCAGAGTCCTGGGCGCCCGGTCCCGCCGGTAGAGTTGCAAGCTCTACCGGTTGTAGTACAAGGAGATCTTCCCCGTGCGCGCGAAGCCCGTCTCCCTCGGCTCCGTCGGCTCACTCGCCCTCGTGGCCGTCCTCGTCTCGGGCTGCGCCGGCAACCAGAGCGGGCAGCCCCAGGCGGGCGACACGCGCTTCGTCGCGGGCGACGGCACGATGCAGGTGTTCGCCGCGGCC
The DNA here is from genome assembly GCF_024172185.1 of Nonomuraea roseoviolacea subsp. carminata. Lineage (GTDB taxonomy): Bacteria > Actinomycetota > Actinomycetes > Streptosporangiales > Streptosporangiaceae > Nonomuraea > Nonomuraea roseoviolacea. The sequence goes on along the minus strand of NZ_JAMZEC010000001.1, from coordinate 3,152,284 downwards.
GACCGCAAGCCGGCCCCCGCGATCGAGGGCGAGACCCTCGACGGCGGCACCGCCTCCCTCGCCGCCCACAAGGGCAAGGTCGTGGTGCTCAACTTCTGGGCCTCGTGGTGCGGGCCGTGCCGCGCCGAGGCGCCCGTGCTCAAGGACGTCGCCGCCAAGACCAAGGGCGGCGTCGAGTTCGTCGGCGTCGACTTCAAGGACCGCAAGGCCGACGCGCAGGCGTTCGAGCGCACCGAGCAGACCGGCTACCCGAGCATCTTCGACCAGCCCGGCAAGGTGGCGCTGGCCTTCCAGGGCACGGTGCCGCCCGCCGCGATCCCGTCCACGCTGGTCATCGACGAGCAGGGCCGCATCGCCGCTCGCGCGCTCGGCGCGGTCCGCTACCAGGACCTCATGGACACCGTGACCAAGGTGCGCGATGAATGACGTCGTCGCCTCCGGCTCGCTGCTGCTGGCCGTGCCGATCGCCGTTCTCGCGGGGCTCGTGTCGTTCCTGTCGCCGTGCGTGCTGCCGCTGGTGCCGGGCTACCTGTCGTACGTGACCGGCATGAGCGCCGACCCGAGGCGGGGGCGGCTGGTGCTGGGCACGGCGCTGTTCGTGGCCGGGTTCGCGCTGGTGTTCGTCGCCGGCGGAGTGCTGTTCGGCTCGCTCGGCTCGGTGCTGATGTACCAGGCCGACGTCATCACCCGGGTGATCGGCGTGCTGACGATCCTGCTCGGGCTGGCCTTCCTCGGCGTGCTGCCCGGGCTCATGCGCGACGTGCGCATCCACCGGCTGCCGGCCGCCGGGCTGGCCGGCGCGCCGCTGCTCGGGGTGGTCTTCGGGCTGGGCTGGACGCCGTGCATCGGGCCGACGCTGGCCGTGGTGATGGCGCTGGGGCTCAACGAGGGCAGCGCCTCGCGGGGCGCCCTGCTGGCCGTGGCGTACGCGCTGGGGCTCGGGGTGCCGTTCGTGGCCGCCGCCCTGGCCTACAGCAAGGCGCTGCGCACGTTCCGCGCCGTCCGCCGGCACAGCCGGCTGATCACCCGGATCGGCGGCGGCATGATGGTGGCCGTCGGGCTCCTGCTCGTGACCGGCCTGTGGGGAGAGATGATCGCAAGCATGCAGGGCCTCGTCGGCGGGTTCAGGCCGGTGATCTGATGGCCGTCAAGGAGATGGAGAAGGAGCGGGCGCCGCAGCCCGCCGGTTTCGGCGTGCTCGGCTGGGTGCGCTGGTTCTGGCGCACGCTCACCTCGATGAAGACGGCGCTCATCCTGCTGTTCCTGTTCGCGCTGGCCTCGGTGCCCGGGTCGCTGGTGCCGCAGCGCGGCGTCGAGCCGGACAAGGTGGCGCGGCTCTTCCAGGACAACCCCACGCTGGCCGAGTGGTACGACCGCTTCCAGCTCTTCGACGTCTTCACCTCGGTCTGGTTCGCGGCGATCTACCTGCTGCTGTTCACCTCGCTGATCGGCTGCGTCCTCCCGCGCACCGCCACCTACCTGCGGGAGCTGCGCCGCCGCCCGCCCGCGGCCCCGCGCAACCTGTCGCGCCTGCCCCACCACGCCGCCCTCACCGCCGACCTGACGGTCGAGGAGGCCGCCCGGCGGCTGCGCGCCCGCCGCTTCCGCGTCGACACCGGCGACGGGTGGGTGGCCGCCGAGAAGGGCTACCTGCGGGAGACGGGCAACCTGCTCTTCCACGTCTCGCTGCTCGGCCTGCTGGTGGCGGTCGGCATCGGCTCGCTGTTCGGCTACCGGGGCAACGTGCTCGTCGTCGAGGGCGACGGCTTCGCCAACACGGTCGCCAACTACGACCGGTTCATCCCCGGCCGCGAGGTGTCGGCCGAGTCGCTGGAGCCGTTCTCGTTCGAGCTGAAGGACTTCAAGGCCACCTACCAGGTCCAGGGCGACAAGCGCGGTCAGGAGCTCGACTACTCCGCCTATCTGCGCGTCAACGACACGCCGACGGCGCCCGCCCGCGACTACGAGCTGAAGGTCAACGAGCCGCTGGAGATCGACGGCACGCAGACCTACCTCATCGGCCACGGCTACGCGCCGGTCTTCAGGGTCACCGACGGCCAGGGGCAGGTGGCCTTCGAGGGGCCGGTGCCGTGCCTCGTCGAGCACAAGCCCACGCTGACCTCGGGCTGCGTGGTCAAGGCGCCCGACGCCCGCCCCTCGCAGCTCGGCTTCCTGCTGCGCTTCCTGCCGACGAGCGTGCCGCTGACCGACGGCACCTACGCCTCCGCCTTCCCCGGCGAGCTGCAGCCCGAGGTGCAGGTCCTGGCCGCGTTCACCGGCGACTTCGGCGTGCGCTCCGGCCGGCCGCAGTCGGTGTACGAGCTGGCGCCGCCCGACCTCATGAAGAAGCTCAAGCCGCTGGTGATGGGCACCGCCGTGCCGCGGCCGCTGGCCGTGGGCAAGTCGCTCGACCTGCCGGACGGCGCGGGCAGACTGGAGTTCACCGGCGTCAAGGAGTGGGTCACGCTCCAGATCGCCTACGACCCGGGCCGGATGCCGGCGTTGATCTTCGCGGGGATCGCGACGGTCTCGATCGCGCTGTCGCTGATGATCCGCCGCCGCCGCGTGTGGGTGCGGATCGGCGGCGGGGGGTCGGGCACGGTCGAGGTGGGCGGCCTGACCCGCACCGAGGGGTCGGCCGCGGGCTTCGCCGAGGAGTTCGACGACATCGTGCAGGTTCTAACAGCTGGAGACAGGGATGCCCGCTGACCGACTGGCCGAGGTGAGCGACCTCTTCGTCGTCGCCGCGGTGCTGCTCTACCTCTTCTCCATGGTCGGCTTCGCGCTGGAGCTGGCCTTCGGCCGGGCGCGCTCCGACGGGGCGGCCAGGCGCGGCAGGGTGCCGGTCGCCGTCGGCGGCGCGGCCGGCGGCGCCGAGGCGGCCGACGGCGCGCGGCCGGACGCCGAGGAGGGGGTGGAGCCGCCGAGCTGGGCGCCCAAGGCCGGCGTCGCCGCGCTCGTGCTCGGCTGGCTGGGCTGGGCGGCCAACCTGGCCGCCATCGTCACCCGGGGTCTGGCCGTGGACCGGTGGCCCTGGGGCAACATGTACGAGTTCGTGGTGGCGATCTGCTTCGCCGCGGTGACCGCGTTCCTCGTCATGCAGGTACGACAGAACGTGCGCTTCCTCGGCCCGTTCGTCATGGTCGCCGCGACCCTGGGGCTCGGTTTCGCGGTCAAGGTGCTGTACACGGCCGCCGGCCCGGTGGTGCCGGCGCTCAACTCGTACTGGGTGGCCATCCACGTCACCGCGGCGATCCTGGCCAGCGGCCTGTTCATCCTGGCCGGTGTCGCGGGCATCCTCTACCTGGTGCGCGGCGACGGCCTGTCGCGGCTGCCGTCGCGGGCCGACCTGGAGCGGGTGGCGCACCGGGCGATCGTCCTGTCGTTCCCGGTGTGGACGTTCGCCGTCATCGCGGGCGCGCTCTGGGCGGACAAGGCGTGGGGGCGCTACTGGGGCTGGGACCCCAAGGAGGTCTGGGCGTTCATCACCTGGGTGGCCTACGCCGCCTACCTGCACGCGCGGGTGACGGCGGGCTGGCGGGGCCGCGCGGCGACGATCGTGCAGCTCATCGCGTTCGGCTGCCTGCTGTTCAACCTCATCGGGGTGAACATCTTCATCAGCGGCCTGCACAGCTACGCCGACGTGAACTGACGGGCGCCGGCGCTCGGCGCGGACGGGGAGGGGGCACCGTCCGCGGGGGTGGGTCGGGTCAGTCGTCGCCGCGCATGCGGCGGTCGAGCTCGCGCAGGAACTCGGGGTCGTCGTCGGGCCCCTTGGGGATCGGGGCGTGGTGCATGTCGGGCCGGCGGGGGGCCCGCTCGATCGTGCGCGCGCCCTGGGGGCGGCCGAGCAGCATCCAGAACAGCCCGCCCGCGAAGGGCACCAGCACGACGATCAGCAGCCAGAGGGTCTTGGGGACGTTTCGGACCTCCTCCTCGGGTGTGGTGATGAGGTCGAACAGCGAGTAGAGCCAGAAGGCCAGCAGCGCCAGGCCGATTACGACACCTGCCATGCCCGAACTGTAAGCCATCCGCGACGTGATCGTGTCGGTCACATGCACCATTTCGGGTGACTCGCGATGATCCGCGTCGTACCGTGGAACAGATTCAGCGGAGCCCCTCGCCGGGCGGCGCCCTTCCGGCCGTCCGGTGGTCTGCGCGGGCGCCATGGCGTGGAGAGGTGCGATGGCCTTTTCTAACGACAAGGGCCGCCATCGGCGGGGTCGTTGGTGGCGGCGTGGTTCGTACCTCTTCTCCCGGCGCAGCGAGGCGCCCCCCGACGCCGACCGCTCGTTCTGGGCCTACGGCGGCCCTTCGCGCCGCCCCGCCGAGCACGCCGAACCGAAGGTTCCGCGCGAGTCCGCACGCGAGGCGGAGAGCCGATCCTTACGCTCCCGGCTGGAGCGGGACCGGCAGACGCGGCCGGAGCGTGACAGGGACGCCAGGGAGCCGCACAGGGCGCAGCCAGGTCGCGCGGAGCAGGCCCGGCCGTGGGAGCTCCGCAGGCGGTGGGAGGGGGGCGAGCGGCTGCCGGCGGCCGTGGTCGAGCGCCCCCAGTACACCTGGTACGACTTCGAGCTCGACGACCTGCCGCCCCGGGCACAGCCGAACCGGCCCGACGCCCCGTCCCTGTCCGACGGGCTGCGGCACTGCGGACGGCTGGAGGCGGTCCTGCACCGCCAGTGGGACGCCCGGCTGGGCCCGCCGCCCCCGGACGTGGTGCGGGCCGTGGAGAGCCTGGCCCGGCTCCCCGAGCGGCTGAAGGACCTGCTCGCCGACGGCCTGGAGGGCATCTACGTCGGCCCCGGCGGCGTGCCCGACCTCGACGACATGGGCTACCTGCGCGGGGCCCCGCTGCCCTCGGGCCGGGCCACCTGGGACATCTGCGCCGGCGCGTACGGCGACCGCAAGATCGTGGTGGGCGACCGGCCGTCGCCCACGCCGGACGTGATGATGCACGAGGTGGGTCACGCCATCGACGACATCGACTCCACGTACGGTGACTGGGTGTCCGACTCCCCGGAGTTCGTGGCCCTGTACGAGAAGGCCATGCCGCTGCTGGCCTCGGCCTTCCACCGGCAGGGGGGCGGCCTGGGCCGCAAGGAGTTCTTCGCCGACGCCTTCGCCGCGATCGCCTCGCGGCAGCGGCCGGCGCTCGTCGACATGCTGAACGGCGACACGCGGATGGCGCTCGACGTCATGCTGTTCTTCAACCGGCGCTACGGAATCTAGGTGATCAGCCATGTACGTCATCCGGCTCGCTGACGGGACCCTGCGCGTACCGCGGACCCTCACCAGCGAAGACGGGCGTCTCATCGCGAACGCCTACGTGGACCTGGTGCCCGGCGACCCCGACTACGACCGCTGGCTGCCGGAGTCGCTGACCGAGGAGGAGTTGGCCGAGCGGCGCGTGAAGTGGCAGGCGGGCAACGACGAGCTGGAGCGGGAGTTCCAGGCCTACCGGGCCGAGCAACTGAAGGCGGGGCGGCTGGGGGCGGAGGGGGCGGGGACGTCCCAGGAGGAGCAGCCGGTCGCGGGCCGGGCCGGGGTGGAGCGGCAGGTCGGGGTGGAGCAGGAGGAGACCTAGCCGAGCGGTCGGGGGAGGGGCCGTCCCGGACAGGCGCCAGCCACGGTGAGCGGATGGCGCCCGGGCGTACCGTGCTTGATCCAGAAGTGCGTGATCAAGAAGATCGTCCCGCCGCGGTGATCCTGGCGCGCAGGATCACCGAAGACGGAACGTCAGACGCGCGGGGACTCGCCTGCCGGCCGGTCGGCCGTAAGGACGTCCTCGCCTCGGAGAAGGGCGTGCACTTCCGACTCGCGGAAGCGCCGGTGCCCTCCGGGGGTGCGGATACTGCTGATGCGGCCTGCCGCAGCCCAGCGCGTAACCGTCTTTGGGTCTACCCGGAAGAGGGCGGCAACCTCTCCTGGGGTCAGCAGACGCTCGCTGCTACTCTCCACCAATCTCTCCCCCTCGCATCCCGCTTCCTGCCAGCGGGCGGACAGGTAACCAGTGTGTCGAGCGAAGCCTGATTTATCCGTGGTTTTCGACAAAGATCACGGGTTGTTATCAGCTGACTGCCCGATTGTTATATGATAGAGCCTCTTTGGGGCTCTCGTGGGTGTTTCTTTACGAAACTCCCTGACTGGGCACACTAGCAGCGCTCGCGCCGGATGCGAAGAGCGACCGCACTGGCCGGCGAGTAACCTCGACCTGTGCGTCCCGTTCTCGTTTACACCCTGTTGAGGATTGTTCTCTTCCTCGTGACCGCGGGCCTGCTGTTCCTGCTGGGCCTGCAAAACCTCTTCTGGCTGATCGTCGTCTCATTCTTGGTCAGCGGAGTCGTGAGCTATGTCGTGCTGTCCAAGTGGCGAGACGCCATGAGCTCGCGCCTCACCAACAAGATCGACCGGCCGAAGCCGAACGACGGCTAGGGCAGGGGGAACATGCCAATCCGGGCATGGTACTCCCGTCCCAGTCTCGTCGTGTCGCTACCAACCAGTAGTCCGCCGGGGTGGGCCAGAAAGGCCTTCACCCCGATGCCGCGCTCCCGGCCGGGATTCCAACTGAGGGCCTTACCGGTGACGGGATGAATGGCGGCGATCCCCTCGCGGGGCACCGCCCCCGGCCCCGCCGTGTCGTGACCCCGCGGGTTGTCCATCCAGCGCTGGTGGCCGCCCACGTAGACCGCCGCCCCGGTGACCGACACCGCGTACAGCGAGTCGCCGCCCGTGCTGTTGACCCACGTGGGCCGCACGTCCGGCGCCGTCGCGTACGTCTCGAAGCGCGCGGCCGAGTCGCACAGCCGCCCGCTGCGCGGTCCGCCTGTCGTGACGACCACGAACCAGCGGCCGTCGGGCGAGACGTCCAGCCCCCGCACGTACGAGGGGAACGCGCGCATGCACGCGGGCGCGTACGCGGTGGAACGCCACGGGGCGACCTTGGCCGTGGACCCGCCGACGTCGATCAGCCCGAGCTGGGGCCGCGAGCGGCCGTCGAGGGTGGTGAAGCTGCCGTCCACCACCAGCCGGTCGGCGGTCGCCGCCAGCGCATTGACCTTCACCCGGGGCGCCAGCGGAGCCCCGGGCGTGATCGCGAAGCGCGGGTCGGCGGCGCCGGTGACGGCGTCCAGCCGGGCCAGGGCCGTGCGGGGCGCGGTGAAGTCGCCCCCGGCGTACAGCTGGGAGCCGCGCCGGGCCAGCGTGGCGACCATGCCGCCCGCGACGCGCGGCGCGAAGCCCGGCACCACGGCGCCGTCGGCCAGTCCGAGCCGCGTCAGCGGCCCGACGGCCTGTCCGTTGACCTCGGGGAAGTCGCCGCCGGCGTAGACGGTGCCGCCGTCGCCGGCGGCCAGGGCGTACACGGGGCCGTCCACCTCCGGCGCGAAGCCGGGCAGGATCCGCCCGGTGGCCAGGTCGAAGGCGAACAGGTTGTCGCGCGCCACCGTGCCGGTCCCGTCGGCGGCGGACACCTCGCTGAACGAGCCCCCCACCACGACGGCGCCGCCCACCAGCGCGATCGCGTTGACGATGCCGTCGAGGACGTGCGGTGTCGTGTCGACCGGGTCGGCCGACACCACCCGCCCGTGCGCGACGGGCGCGGTCGCGAGAAGCGCCGCGAGTGTGACTCGGGAAAACATTCGCCAAGTTTTAGCAGACTCTTCGTGGTCATACGCTTACTTTCCGTTGATTGTCGCGAGGGTCATAGGCTTGGGCCATGACGCGCGCTCAGTTGGACAAGCAGCCGGTCGAGGTCGCCGCGATGTTCGATCGCACCGCCCGGCGCTACGACCTCGTCAACGATGTGCTCACGCTCGGCCAGGTGCGCCTGTGGCGCAAGGCCGTCGCCCATGCCGTTGACGCGGGGCCCGGTGAGCTGGTCCTCGACCTCGGGGCCGGCACGGGCACCTCGACCGACACCTTCACCACGCTGGGGGCCCGCGCGATCGCCTGCGACTTCTCGCTGGGCATGCTGCGCACCGGCGTGGGCAGGCGCGGCGGCAACGCGCTGAGCGGGCCGGGCGTGCCGTTCGTCGCGGGCGACGCGATGCGGCTGCCCTTCGCCGACGACTCCTTCGACGCGGTGACCATCTCGGTGGCGCTGCGCAACGTCCACGACACCGCCCAGGCGCTGCGCGAGATGCTGCGGGTCACCAAGCCGGGCGGCCGGCTGGTGATCCTGGAGTTCTCCCGCGTGACGTTGCCGGCCTTCGACCTGGTCTACCGCCAGTACCTGATGCGGCTGCTCCCCGTGGTGGCCCGCGTCTTCGGGTCCAACGGCGACTCCTACGACTACCTCGCCGAGTCGATCAGGGACTGGCCGGACCAGGAGGCCCTGGCCCGCACGATCCAGGGGGCCGGCTGGGAGCGGGTGGCGTGGCGCAACCTGGACCTCGGCATCGTGGCCATGCACAGGGGGTTCAAACCAGCCTGATGCGCATCCAGGGTGTCCGAAAACCGCTTCGGCGACGGTTTGGTCAAAGCGGCAGGCCCCGACTGCCACTATGTACCGGAAAAGCGTTAGACTGCGGGCCGACAAGTTTGTGAAGGGGTTCACAAAGGAACGAAGGCGACCAGACACCCCGAAGCCTTCGAGCGTGTAGGACAGGAACAGTCCAGTGACCGTGCCCACAGCCATTAAGGCTGACGCCGACGTCATCGTCGTCGGCGCCGGTCCCGCCGGTTCCGCCACCGCCTTTTACCTCGCCCGGGCCGGGCTCGACGTGCTGCTCCTCGAGAAGACCACCTTCCCCCGGGAGAAGGTCTGCGGCGACGGGCTGACGCCCCGCGCGGTCAAGCAGCTGATGAACATGGGCGTCGACATCGACGCCCCCGGCTGGGTGCGGAACAAGGGCCTGCGGGTCGTCGGCGGCGGCCTCCGATTCGAGCTCGACTGGCCCCAGTTGGAGAGCTTCCCCGACTTCGGCCTGGTCCGCACCCGCCAGGACTTCGACCAGATCATGGCCGCCAACGCCGTCAAGGCCGGCGCGCGGCTCATGGAGGGCGTCAACGTCACCGGGCCGGTGCTCGACGACCGCAGCGGACACGTGGTCGGCGTCACCACCAAGGACGGCAAGGCGTACCGCTCGCGGATCGTCGTGGCCGCCGACGGCAACAGCACCCGCCTGGCCCTCGGCATGGGGCTGCACAAGCGCGAGGACCGCCCGATGGGCGTGGCCGTGCGCACCTACTTCACCAGCCCCCGCCACGACGACGACTACCTGGAGACCTGGCTGGAGCTCTGGGACGACGAGACGCTGCTGCCCGGCTACGGCTGGGTCTTCGGCGTCGGCGACGGCACCGCCAACGTCGGCCTCGGCCTGCTCAACACCAGCGCCCAGTTCAAGAACATCGACTACCGCGACCTGCTCAGGCGCTGGTGCCGGTCGATGCCCGCCGAGTGGGGCTTCACCGAGGAGAACATGACGGCCCCCATCCGCGGCGCCGCGCTCCCGATGGCCTTCAACCGGCAGCCCCACTACACGCGCGGCCTGGTCCTGGTCGGCGACTCCGGCGGGGCGATCAACCCGTTCAACGGCGAGGGCATCGCGTACGCCATGGAGACCGGCGAGATCGCGGCCGAGGTCATCGAACGGGCCCTGCGCAAGGACACCACGCCCGCCCAGCGCGAGCGCACCCTCCGCGCGTACCCGCAGACGCTGAAGGACGCCTACGGCGGCTACTTCACCCTCGGCCGCTGGTTCGTCGAGGCGATCGGCAAACCCGGCGTCATGAGCTTCGGCACCCGCCACGGTCTGCCTCACCCGAGGCTGATGCGCTTCGCGCTCAAACTCCTTGGTAATCTCACCGACCGGCGGGGCAATGCGTCAGACAAGATCATCAACGCACTCTCGAAGGTCGCGCCGCCAGCATGAATCCCGCACACACCCGGCACATCCATAGATCAGGCTGCGCGCCCGCGCGCGCGGCGACTCCAGAGGAGGCGTAGCGATGGACCTTTACGTGCCCATCCTGGTGCTCGCCGTTCTCGCGGGGGGCTTCGCGATCTTCTCGGTCGCCATCGCTCCCTTCACCGGTCCCAAGCGCTGGAACCGCGCCAAGCTTGACGCCTACGAATGCGGCATCGAGCCGACGCCCCAGCCGGTCGGTGGCGGACGGTTCCCGCTCAAGTACATGGTCACCGCGATGCTCTTCATCGTGTTCGACATCGAGATCATCTTCCTCTACCCGTGGGCCGTGTCGTTCGCCCCGCTGCGCGGCGACGACGGCCGGGTGATCGCCTCGGGCATGGGCATCTTCGCGCTGGTCGAGATGCTGCTGTTCATCGTCACCGTGCTCGCCGCCTACGCGTACGTGTGGCGGCGCAAGGGTCTGGACTGGGACTGAAAATGGGACTTGAAGAGAAACTCCCGAGCGGATTCATCCTCAGCACGGTCGAGCAGGCCGCGGGGTGGGCGCGCAAGAACTCGGTGTGGCCGGCCACCTTCGGCCTCGCCTGCTGCGCCATCGAGCTGATGGCCACCGGCGGCCCCCACTACGACCTGGCGCGCTTCGGCATGGAGCGCGCTTCGGCGTCTCCCCGCCAGGCCGACCTCATGATCGTCGCCGGCCGCGTGTCGCAGAAGATGGCCCCGGTGCTGCGGCAGATCTACGACCAGATGGCCGAGCCCAAGTGGGTCATCGCGATGGGCGTGTGCGCCTCCAGCGGCGGCATGTTCAACAACTACGCGATCGTGCAGGGCGTCGACCACGTCGTGCCGGTGGACATCTACCTGCCGGGCTGCCCGCCGCGGCCGGAGATGCTGATCGACGCGATCGTCAAACTACACGACAAGATCCAGAACATGAAGTTCGGCGCGCACCGCGCCAAGCAGATCGACGAGCTCGAACTGCGGGCCCTACGCCAGCTTCCGCTGATCGACCAGGGGGCTGCCAAGTGACCTCCCCAGACAACCTCCCCGAGGTCCCCGGGGCCGAGGTCCCGGCGACCCCGGAGGCGCCCGAGGCGCCGATCGCGCGCCGCGGCATGTTCGGCGCCGCCGACTCCGGCGACACCTCCGGCTACGGCGGCCTCGTCGTGCGCCGGGCGCCGCAGCTCTCCACGCCGCGCCCGTACGGCGGCTACTTCGACGAGCTCGTCGACACGCTGGAGAGCGCCGTGGACGGCGCGATCGAGCGCGTCGTCGTCGACCGGGGCGAGCTGACCCTGCACGTCAAGCGCGAGCGCCTCCTTGAGGTGGCGCAGAAGCTGCGCGACGACCCCGCCCTGCGCTTCGAGCTGTCGCTCGGCGTGTCCGGCGTCCACTACCCGCACCTGGCGGGCGAGGAGCTGCACGCCGTCTACCACCTGTGCTCGATCACGCACAACCGGCGCGTCCGCGTCGAGGTGAGCTGCCCCGACTCCGACCCGCACATCCCGTCGACGGTCGGCGTCTACCCGGGCCACGACTGGCACGAGCGCGAGACGTACGACTTCTTCGGCATCGTCTTCGACGGTCACCCCGCGCTGACCCGGATCATGATGCCGGACGACTGGGACGGCCACCCGCAGCGCAAGGACTACCCGCTCGGCGGCATCCCGGTCGAGTACCGGGGCGCCACGGTGCCCGCGCCCGACAACAGGAGGTCCTACGCGTGAGCGAGTTCTTCGAGCAGCGCGTCGACGCCCGCAGGGAGGAGCACGCATGACCACCGGCTACGACGAGGCGACCGAGGGCAAGGTCTACTCGGTCGGCGGCGCCGACTGGGACGAGGTCGTCACCGCCGGGGTGCGCGACTCCGAGGCCGAGCGCCTGGTCGTCAACATGGGCCCGCAGCACCCGTCCACCCACGGCGTGCTCCGCCTGGTGCTGACCCTCGACGGTGAGACGGTCACCGAGGCGCGCGGCGTCATCGGCTACCTGCACACCGGCATCGAGAAGAACATGGAATACCGGACGTGGACCCAGGGCACCACGTTCGTCACCCGGATGGACTACCTGTCGCCGATCTTCAACGAGACGGCGTACTGCCTGGGCGTCGAGAAGCTCCTCGGCATCGAGGACCGCATCCCCGACCGGGCCCAGGCCATCCGGGTCATGATGATGGAGCTCAACCGCATCTCCTCGCACCTGGTCGCGATGGGCACGTTCGGCATGGAGCTGGGCGCGACCACGCCGTTCCTCTTCGGCTACCGCGACCGCGAGATGATCATGGATCTCTTCGAGTACATCACCGGTCTGCGGATGAACCACGCGTACATCCGTCCCGGTGGTGTGAGCGTCGACCTGCCCGCGGGCGCGGTCGACAAGGTCGGCGAGTTCCTCAAGGAGATGCCCAAGCGGATCAAGGACATCCGCAAGCTCCTCGACGCCAACCCCGTCTACCTCAGCCGCACCCGCGACGTCGCCTACCTCGACCTGACCGGCTGCATGGCGCTCGGCATCACCGGCCCGATCCTGCGGGCCGCGGGCCTGCCGTGGGACCTGCGCAAGTCGCAGCCCTACTGCGGCTACGAGACGTACGAGTTCGAGGTGGCCACCGAGCGGGGCTGCGACGTGTACTCGCGCTACCTCGTGCGCATGCGGGAGATGGAGGAGTCGCTCAAGATCGTCGAGCAGGCCCTCGACCGCATCGCCGGCCCCCTCAAGGGCGACCCCGTGATGATCGAGGACAAGAAGATCGGCTGGCCCGCGCAGCTCGCGCTCGGCCCCGACGGCTTCGGCAACTCGCCCGACCACATCGCCCACATCATGGGCAGCTCCATGGAAGCCCTGATCCACCACTTCAAGCTGGTGACCGAGGGCTTCCGGGTGCCGGCCGGCCAGGCGTACGCCTCGATCGAGTCGCCCAAGGGCGAACTCGGCGCCCACGTGGTCAGCGACGGCGGCACCCGTCCCTACCGCGTCCACTTCCGCGAGCCGTCCTTCTGCAACCTGCAGGGCTTCCCCGCGATGGCGGAGGGCGGCCAGGTCGCCGACGTCATCGCCGCGGTGGCCTCTATCGACCCCGTCATGGGAGGTGTGGACCGGTGACTTACTCACCGGAAGTCCGCGAGCGTCTCGAGAGGGACGCCAAGGAGATCATCGGCCGCTACCCCAAGGCGCGGTCCGCCCTGCTGCCCCTGCTCCACCTGGTGCAGTCGGAGGACGGTTACGTCTCCGACGACGGCCACGAGTTCTGCGCGCAGATGCTGGGCCTCAGCAAGGCCGAGGTCGTCGGCGTCTCGACGTTCTACACCATGTACAAGCGCAAGCCGGCCGGCGACTACCACGTCGGCGTGTGCATCAACGCGCTGTGCGCGGTCATGGGCGGCGACCAGATCTGGGAGGAGCTCAGCGAGCACGTCGGCGTCGGTCACGAGCAGACCACGTCCGACGGCAAGATCTCGCTGGAGCGCCTGGAGTGCAACGCCGCCTGCGACTTCGCCCCGGTCATGATGGTCAACTGGGAGTTCTTCGACAACCAGACGCCCGAGTCGGCCAAGCAGCTCGTCGACGACCTGCGTGACGGCAAGGACGTGCGCCCGACCCGGGGCCCGAAGAAGCTGTGCACCTTCAAGGAGGCCTCGCGCGTGCTGTCCGGCCTGCCGGACGACCTCGCGGGCGAGGGCCCGTCGGCCGCCGGCGCCTCGCTGGAGGGCCTGAAGGTCGCCAAGGCCAACGGATGGAAGGCCCCCGAGGCATGAGCGTCACCCTGACTCCCGTCCTGACCGCCAACTGGGACCGTCCCGACTCCTTCACCCTCGACGGCTACGGCCCCTACGAGGCGGCCAAGAAGGCGCTCGGCATGGACCCCGACGCGGTCATCCAGGCCGTCAAGGACTCCGGCCTGCGCGGCCGCGGCGGCGCGGGCTTCCCGACCGGCATGAAGTGGGGCTTCATCCCGCAGGGCGACGGCAAGCCGCACTACCTCGTCGTCAACGCCGACGAGTCGGAGCCGGGCACCTGCAAGGACATCCCGCTGATGATGGCCAACCCGCACTCGCTGGTCGAGGGCGTCATCATCACCTCCTACGCCATCCGCGCCAACCACGCCTTCATCTACGTGCGCGGCGAGGTGCTGCACGTCATCCGCCGGCTGCACGCGGCCGTGCGCGAGGCGTACGAGAAGGGCTACCTGGGCACCGACATCTTCGGCTCCGGCTACGACCTGGAGCTCGTCGTGCACAGCGGCGCCGGCGCGTACATCTGCGGCGAGGAGACGGCGCTGCTCGACTCGCTGGAGGGCTACCGGGGTCAACCTCGACTCAAGCCTCCGTTCCCGGCCGTGGCGGGCCTGTACGCCTCGCCGACTGTTGTGAACAACGTGGAGTCTGTGGCGAGTGTTCCCTCCATCATCGCCAACGGCGCCGACTGGTTCGCCGGGATGGGCACCGAGAAGTCCAAGGGCTTCGGCATCTTCTCGCTGAGCGGCCACGTCACCCGCCCCGGCCAGTACGAGGCCCCGCTCGGCATCACGCTGCGCGAGCTGCTCGACATGGCGGGCGGCATCCGCGAGGGGCACCGGATCAAGTTCTGGACCCCCGGCGGCTCGTCCACGCCGATCTTCACCGACGAGCACCTGGACGTGCCCCTCGACTTCGAGGCGGTCGGCGCCAAGGGCTCCATGCTCGGCACCCGCGCGCTGCAGATCTTCGACGAGACCACCTGCGTGGTCCGCACCGTGCTGCGCTGGACCGAGTTCTACGCCCACGAGTCGTGCGGCAAGTGCACGCCGTGCCGCGAGGGCACCTACTGGCTCAAGCAGGTGCTCAAGCGGCTCGAAGCCGGACAGGGCACCGAGGACGACCTGGCCACGATCACCGACATCGCCGACAACATCCTGGGCCGCTCCTTCTGCGCCCTCGGCGACGGCGCGACCAGCCCGATCCACTCCTCGGTGAAGTACTTCCGCGACGAGTACCTCAAGCACTTCGAGATCGGCGGCTGCCCGTTCGACGCGAAGAAGTCCACTCTCTGGGGTGACCAGTGACCACAACCGCCGTAGAGACCACCCTGGTGACCCTGACGATCGACGGGTTCCAGATCAGCGTCCCCAAGGGCACCCTGATCATCAGGGCGGCCGAGCTGCTGGGCATCCAGATCCCGCGCTTCTGCGACCACCCGCTGCTCGACCCGGCCGCCAACTGCCGCCAGTGCCTCGTCGACATCCCCGACGCCGGCAACGGCCGCGGCTTCCCGAAGCCGCAGCCGTCCTGTGCGATCGAGGTCGCCGAGGGCATGGTCGTGCAGACCCAGCTCACCTCGCCGGTCGCCGAGAAGGCGCAGCGCGCGGCGATGGAGTTCCTGCTGCTCAACCACCCGCTGGACTGCCCGGTCTGCGACAAGGGCGGCGAGTGCCCCCTGCAGAACCAGGCCATGTCCAACGGCCAGGGCGAGTCCAGGTTCCACGAGCACAAGCGGACCTTCCCCAAGCCGCTCCCGCTGTCCACGCAGGTGCTGCTCGACCGCGAGCGGTGCGTCCAGTGCGCCCGCTGCATCCGCTTCTCCGACCAGATCGCCGGCGACCCGTTCATCGAATTCTTCGAGCGCGGCGCCAAGGAGCAGGTGGGCGTCGCCGACGGCGCGCCGTTCCAGTCCTACTTCTCCGGCAACACCGTGCAGATCTGCCCGGTCGGCGCGCTGACCGGCGCCGCCTACCGGTTCCGGGCGCGGCCGTTCGACCTGGTCTCCACGCCCAGCGCGTGCGAGCACTGCGCGTCCGGCTGCTCCCTGCGCACCGACCACCGGCGCGGCCGGGTCACCCGCCGCCTGGCCGGCAACGACCCGCAGGTCAACGAGGAGTGGAACTGCGACAAGGGCCGCTGGGCGTTCACCTACGCCACGCAGCCCGACCGCCTCAAGACCCCGCTCGTCCGCAACGAGGAGGGCGTGCTCGTCCCGGCCTCCTGGCCGGAGGCGCTGAGCGTCGCCGCCCAGGGCCTGGCCGCCGCCCGCGGCAAGGCCGGCGTCCTCGTCGGCGGGCGCGTCACGGTCGAGGAGGCCTACGCCTACTCCAAGTTCGCCCGCGTCGCCCTCGGCTCCAACGACATCGACTTCCGCGCCCGGCCGCACTCCGCCGAGGAGGCGGCGTTCCTGGCCCACGCGGTCGCCGGCAAGGGCATCGAGATCTCCTACGACGAGCTGGAGAGCGCCCCCGGCGTGCTGCTCGTCGGGTTCGAGCCCGAGGAGGAGTCGCCGATCGTCTTCCTGCGCCTGCGCAAGGCGTGGAAGAAGCGCGGCCTCAAGGTCACCGCCATCGCGCCGTTCGCCACCCCGGGCCTGGCCAAGATGGGCGGCACGCTCATCCGCACCGCGCCGGGCGGCGAGGCCGACGCGATCGGCGCGCTGGTCGGCGGCCTCGCCGAGGGCACGATCGTGCTCGCCGGCGAGCGCCTGGCCACCGTCCCGGGCGCCCTCTCGGCGCTCGTCCGCCTCAGCGCCGCCTCCGGCGCCCGGCTGGCCTGGGTGCCGCGCCGGGCCGGTGAGCGCGGCGCCGTCGAGGCGGGCGCGCTGCCCAACCTGCTGCCGATCGGCCGGCCGGTCGAGGACGAGAGCGCCAGGGCGGAGATCGCCCGCGCGTGGAACGTCTCCTCGCTGCCCGCCGTCGCCGGCCGCGACACGGCCGGCATCCTGGCCGCCGCCGCGGAGGGCGACATCGACGCGCTCGTCGTCGCCGGTGTCGACCCCTACGACCTGGCCGACCCGGCCGCCGCGCTCGACGCCCTGGAGCGCACGCCGTTCATCGTCAGCCTGGAGATCCGCGCCAGCGCGGTCACCGACCGGGCCGACGTGGTCCTGCCGGTCGCCGCCGTGCAGGAGAAGGCCGGCACGTTCGTCAACTGGGAGGGCCGCGGACGCTCGTTCGAGGCGCCGCTGAAGGTGCCCGGCCTGCAGAGCGAGCTGGTCGTCCTCGGCAACCTCGCCGACCGCATGGACGTCCACCTCGGGCTGCCCGACGCCAAGGCCGTCCGCCGCGAGCTGGGCGCCATCGGCGCCTGGCGCGGCACCCGCGTCGCCGCGCCGAGCGTGGCCACCCGCGCGCAGGCCGCCCCGGCGGCCGGCGAGGCGGTGCTGGCGACCTGGCACCTGCTGCTGGACGAAGGCCGCCTGCAGGACGGCGAGCCGTACCTCGCGGGCACCGCCCGCGCCGCCGAGGCGCTGGTCTCGGAGAGCACGGCGGCGGAGATCGGCGTCGTCGACGGCGACAAGCTCGTCGTCGGCGGGCCCGGCCCGAACCCGGTCACGCTGCCGGTCCGCGTCGCGGACCTGCCCGACCGCGTGGTCTGGGTGCCGGCGAACTCCGGCGGCTGCTCGGTCACCCGCGACCTGCGCGCGGTGTCCGGCGACATCGTCACCATCGGGAGCGCCTCATGACCCACGTTCTCGCGGCCGATCCGACCCTCGCCGACTTCGGCAAGGACCCGCTCTGGATCTCCATCATCAAGGCCGTGATGCTCTTCGTCTTCCTGATGCTGGGCGTCCTGTTCGGCGTCTGGTTCGAGCGCAAGCTCATCTCGCGGATGCAGAACCGCTACGGCCCCAACCGGGCCGGCAAGTTCGGTCTGCTGCAGTCCGTGGCCGACGGCCTGAAGATGGGCCTGAAGGAGGACCTGTTCCCGCGGACCGTGGACAAGATCCTCTACCTCCTGGCCCCGATCATCATGGTCGTCCCGGCCTTCCTGGCCTTCTCGATCGTGCCGATCGGGCCGATGGTCAACCTGTTCGGCGTGCAGACGCCGCTGCAGCTCGTGGACCTGCCGGTGGCCGTGCTGTTCATGCTGGCCATGGGCGCCATCTCGGTCTACGGCGTGGTGCTGGCCGGCTGGTCGTCGCGCTCGCCGTACGCGCTGCTCGGCGGTCTGCGCTCGGCGGCCCAGGTGGTCTCGTACGAGATCGCGATGGGCCTGTCGTTCGTCGGGATCTTCCTGTTCGCCGGCACGCTGTCCACCTCGGAGATCGTCAAGGCGCAGGAGCAGACCTGGTACGCGGTCCTGCTCATCCCGTCGTTCCTCGTGTACGTGGTCTGCATGTTCGGTGAGGCCGCCCGCATCCCGTTCGACCTGCCCGAGGGTGAGGGCGAGCTGGTCGGCGGCTTCCAGACCGAGTACTCCTCCTCCCTGAAGTTCGCTCTGATCATGATGGGCGAGTACCTTCACACCTTCACCGCCTCCGGCATCGCGGTGACGCTGTTCCTCGGCGGCTGGCGCGCGCCCTGGCCCATCTCCCTGTGGGAGGGGGCCAACCAGGGCTGGTGGCCGGTCCTGTGGTTCTTCATCAAGTTCGTGCTCACGTTCTGCTTCATCGTGTGGGTGCGGGCCTCCCTGCCGCGCGTGCGCTACGACCAGCTCATGTCGCTGGGCTGGAAGGTGCTCATCCCGGTCAACCTGGCGTGGATCCTGGTCGTCGCCGCGGTTCGCAACGTGGTGGTCAACAGGGACACCTCGATGCTGGCCATGGGGCTCGGCGCGGTCATCGTGATCGGGGCCATCGCCATCTGGCTCCGGTTCGACACCGTCAACCAGCGGCGCAGGGAAGCGAAGAAGGCCCAGGTGGAGGCCGAGTTCGAGGAGCTGTCCAGCGAGCCGGCGGCGGGTGGCTTCCCGGTGCCGCCGCTCGATCTGCCGCACTACCACGGGGTGCAGCACAAGGAGATTCCCAGTGGGACTAACTGATTGGCTGAACCCCGTCAAGGGCTTCGGGGTCACCTTCCACACGATGTTCAAGAAGCCCGTCACGGTCAACTACCCGGAGGAGAAGCGGCCGACGGCTCCGCGCTTCCACGGCCGTCACCAGCTCAACCGGTGGCCCGACGGGCTGGAGAAGTGCGTCGGCTGCGAGCTGTGCGCCTGGGCGTGTCCGGCCGACGCCATCTACGTCGAGGGCGCGGACAACACCGACGAGGAGCGCTTCTCGCCGGGCGAGCGTTACGGGCGCACGTACCAGATCAACTATCTGCGGTGCATCCTGTGCGGACTCTGCATCGAGGCGTGCCCCACCCGGGCGCTCACGATGACCAACGAGTACGAGCTGGCCGACACCGACCGCGAGAGCCTCATCTACACCAAGGAGATGCTCCTCGCGCCGCTCACCCCGGGCATGGAGCAGCCTCCGCACCCCATGCGGCTCGGCGAGACCGAAGAGGACTACTACCGGCTGGGGCGGACCAATGGGTGAGACCATCACGTTCTGGGTGCTCGCCGTCGTCTCCGCCGGCGCGGCGCTCGGCATGGTCTTCAACCGGAAGGCCGTGTACTCGGCGCTGATGCTCGGCACCGTGATGCTCTGCCTGGCGGTGATGTACGCCGTGCAGGACGCGCCGTTCCTGGCCGCGGTGCAGATCATCGTCTACACCGGCGCCGTCATGATGCTGTTCCTGTTCGTGCTCATGCTGGTCGGCGTCGACTCGTCCGACTCGCTGGTCGAGACGCTCAAGGGCCAGCGGTTCTGGGCGGCGATCGCGGCCATCGGCTTCGCCGTGCTGATCATCGTGGCCGTCGGCAACGCGGTCTTCGCCCCGCAGGCGGGCCTGGAGGCCGCGGTCGGCCCGGCCGGCTACATCCGGTCGCTGGCGCTGCTGCTGTTCACCAAGTACGTGTTCGCGTTCGAGATCACCTCGGCGCTGCTCATCACCGCCGCGCTCGGCGCGATGGTGCTGGCGCACCGCGAGCGGCTCACCGAGAAGGCCACGCAGAAGGACCTGTCGCGGGCCCGCTTCCTCGGCGACCGCCCGTCGCCGCTGCCCGGCCCCGGCACGTACGCCCGCAACAACGCCATCGACATGCCGGCGCTGCTGCCCGACGGCTCCGTCGCGGAGGACTCCGTCAACCGCTACATCGCGCGCTACGACGTCGAGCAGGGCCACCTGCCCGAGGACCCGCGCCTGGCCGAGGCGATCCAGCACAAGGCCGAGGAGGACTCCAAGTGACCGCGCACTACCTGGTCCTGTCGGGGCTGCTGTTCGCCATCGGCGCGATGGGCGTGCTCATCCGGCGCAACGCGATCGTGGTGTTCATGTGCGTCGAGCTCATGCTCAACGCCTGCAACCTCGCGTTCGTCACCTTCGCCCGGCAGAACGGCAACCTCGAGGGCCAGATCATCGCGTTCTTCGTGATGGTGGTGGCCGCGGCCGAGGTCGTGGTCGGCCTGGCCATCATCGTGACGATCTTCCGAACCCGCAGGTCCGCGTCCGTCGACGACGCCAACCTGCTGAAGTACTAAGAGGTGACTGGTGGAATCTCCTGTTGAGATCGTCCAGCACACCGCCGGCGGCGTGATCGGCGTCTCATGGCTGATGATCGCCTTCCCGCTCCTGGGCGCGGCGATCCTGCTGATCCTGGGACGCAAGACCGACCGGTGGGGCCATCTGCTGGGCGTGGCCATGTCCCTCGCCTCGTTCGTCGTGGCGGTGCTGGCGTTCTTCGAACTCCTCGGCCTGTCCGCGGAGCAGCGGCGTCAGGCCGTGCACCTGTACGAGTTCATCCCCGGCATGGCGGACATGGGGCTGCTGATCGACCCGCTGTCGATCAGCTTCGCGCTGCTGATCACGGGTGTCGGATCGCTGATCCACATCTACTCGATCGGCTACATGTCGCACGACCCCGACCGGCGCCGGTTCTTCTCGTACCTGAACCTGTTCGTCGCCGCGATGCTCCTGCTGGTGCTGGCCGACAACTACCTCGGCCTGTTCATCGGCTGGGAGGGCGTGGGCCTGGCCTCGTACCTGCTCATCGGCTTCTGGCAGTTCAAGCCGTCGGCCGCGGTCGCCGCGAAGAAGGCGTTCGTCGTCAACCGCGTCGGTGACTTCGGGCTGCTCGTCGGCATGTTCATCATGTGGAGCGCGACCGGCACCTTCGCCTTCGCCGAGCTGTCGGAGAAGGCGGGCGGCCTGTCGCAGCCGATGGTCACCGCGATCGGCCTGCTGCTGCTCCTCGGCGCGTGCGGCAAGTCGGCGCAGCTCCCGCTGCAGTCCTGGCTCCTCGACGCCATGGAGGGCCCGACCCCGGTCTCGGCCCTCATCCACGCGGCGACCATGGTCACCGCCGGCGTCTACCTGGTGGTCCGCTCGGGCGCGTTCTTCTTCCCGGAGGGCTCGCCGCAGGCGCTGGCCGTCGCGATCGTCGGCGCGGCCACGCTGCTCGCCGGTGCGATCATCGGTTGCGCGAAGGACGACATCAAGAAGGGCCTGGCCGGCTCGACGATGTCGCAGATCGGCTACATGATGCTCGGCGCGGGCCTCGGCCCGGCGGGCTACGCCTTCGCCATCGGCCACCTGATCACGCACGGCTTCTTCAAGGCCGACATGTTCCTCGGGGCGGGCTCGGTCATGCACGGCATGAACGACGAGGTGGACATGCGGAAGTACGGCGCGCTGCGCAAGTACATGCCGATCACCTTCGTGACGTTCATGGTCGGCTACCTGGCGATCATCGGCTTCCCGCTGCTGTCCGGGTACTTCACCAAGGACGGCATCATCGAGACGGCCGTGGAGCACAACCAGGTGCTCGGCTGGCTGGCCGTGATCGGCGCGGGCATCACGGGCTTCTACATGTCCCGGATGATCTTCATGACGTTCTTCGGCGAGAAGCGGTGGGCGGAGGACGCCCACCCGCACGAGTCGCCGACCGTCATGACCGTGCCGCTGATCATCCTGTCGATCGGCTCGATCTTCCTCGGCGGCTACCTCATCCTCAGCAACCGGCTGATGCTGTGGCTCGCGCCCGCGGTCGGTCGTCCGGAGGAGCTTCCGCAGTTCCACTTCGCCAGCACGCCCGGCCTCGCCACGCTGGCGCTGGTGGCGGTCGGCGCCGCGTACGCCTGGATGAAGTACGGCCGGGCCGAGGTGCCCGCCGTCCAGCCGCGCGGCTCGTTCCTCACCACGTTCGCCCGGCGCGACCTCTACGGTGACGCGCTCAACGAGTCGCTGTTCATGCGGCCCGGTCAGTGGCTCACCCGGATCGCGGTCTTCTTCGACAACCGCGGCATCGACGGAGTCGTCAACGGGCTGGCCGCGGGCATCGGCGGGACCTCGGGCCGCCTGCGGCGGATCCAGACGGGCTTCGCCAGAACGTACGCGTTGTCCATCCTGATCGGTGCCGCCCTGCTGACCGGCGCCCTGCTCCTCGTTGGGAACATCTGATGTCGTCACTCTGGCTCCCCATACTCCTGGCGGTGCCCGTGCTGGGGGCCGTGGTGGTGGCCCTGCTGCCCAAGGGCGCCGACCAGGTCGCCAAGCAGGTCACGCTGGCGGTCTCGCTGGTCGTGCTGGCGCTGACGCTGGTCATGGCGTTCCAGTTCCCGTCGGCCAAGGGCGACCGGTTCAAGTTCGCCGCGGTCTACGACTGGATCCCGAGCTTCGGCGTCCACTTCGGGGTCGGCGTCGACGGCATCGCGCTGGTGCTGGTCGTGCTGTCCGCCGTGCTCGTGCCGATCGTGGTGCTCGCCTCCTGGCACGACGCCGACGGCGTCCGCACCGCCGACGGCACGCTGATCACGCCGAAGCGGTCGGTCAAGACGTACTTCTCGCTGCTGCTCGTCCTCGAGGCGATGATGATCGGCGTCTTCGCGGCGACCGACATCTTCCTGTTCTACGTGTTCTTCGAGGCCATGCTCATCCCGATGTACTTCATGATCGGGTCGTACGGCGGGGCGCAGCGGTCGTACGCGGCCGTCAAGTTCCTGCTGTACTCGCTGTTCGGCGGCCTGCTCATGCTGGTCGCGGTCATCGGCCTGTACGTGGTCGCGGGCAAGAGCACGTTCATGTTCCCCGAGCTCGTCGGCGCCATCCAGGACCCGGCGACGCAGAAGTGGCTGTTCGCCGGCTTCTTCATCGCCTTCGCGATCAAGGCGCCGCTGTGGCCGGTCCACACCTGGCTGCCCGACGCCGCCGCCCAGGCCCCGGCCGGCGCGGCCGTGCTGCTCGTGGGCGTGCTGGACAAGGTGGGCACGTTCGGGATGCTCCGCTTCTGCCTGGAGCTGTTCCCCGACGCCGCCAAGGCGTTCACGATGCCGATCGTGGTGCTCGCGGTCATCAGCATCATCTACGGCGCCATCGTGGCCATCGGGCAGAGCGACATGAAGCGGCTCATCGCCTACACGTCGATCTCGCACTTCGGCTTCATCGTGATGGGCGTGTTCGCCATGTCGCAGGTCGCCCAGTCGGGCGCCACCCTGTACATGGTCAACCACGGCTTCGCCACCGGCGCGCTGTTCCTGGCCGCCGGGTTCCTCATCGCCCGGCGCGGCTCGCCGCACATCGCCGACTACGGCGGCGCCCAGAAGGTCGCCCCGCTGCTGGCCGGCTTCTTCCTGGTCGCCGGTCTGGCCGGCCTGTCGCTGCCGGGGCTGTCGTCCTTCGTCAGCGAGTTCATGGTCATGACCGGCACGTACGCCAGCAAGGCCCACGGCTCCGGCGCGCTGACCGTGGCGGCCGTCGTGTCGGCGCTGGCGGTCATCCTCGCGGCCGTCTACATCCTGTGGATGGTGCAGCGGGTGCTCAACGGGCCCACCGCCGAGCCGGTCAAGGCGTTCAAGGACCTCAGCGCGCGGGAGATCGTCGTGCTCGCGCCGCTGGTCGCCCTGATCATCGGCTTCGGGTTCTTCCCCAAGCCGCTCCTGGACGTGATCAACCCGGCGGTCAACCAGACGCTGGTCAACGTCAAGGTGGACAACCCGGCTATCGCTGAGAAGGGAGCCGGTCAGTGAATCCCATCATGCAGGCGCCGACGATCGAGTACGGCACGCTGGCGCCGATGCTGCTGGTGTTCGGCGCGGCCGTCCTCGGCGTGCTCGTGGAGGCGTTCGCGCCCCGCTACCTGCGCAAGGTGATGCAGGTCCCGCTCACGCTGGTCTCCCTGGGCGGCGCGTTCGCCCTGGTGCTCGTCCAGGTGATCATGCGGGGCGCGCCCACCGAGGCGGTGGCCATGGGCGCGGTCGCGGTCGACGGTCCCGCGCTGTTCATCTGGGGTGTCATCCTCGTCCTGTCGTTCGTGTGCGTGCTGCTCGTCAACGACGAGGGCCACTTCGTCGCCTCGGCGGCGGCGGTGCCCGGCAGCGCCGACGAGGAGGAGGCCGAGGCGGCCGGCGGCGGCCACACCGAGATCTACCCGCTGCTGCTGTTCGCGGTGGGCGGCATGATGCTGTTCCCGGCGGCCCACGACCTGCTGACGATGTTCGTCGGCCTGGAGGTCATGTCGCTGCCGCTGTACCTCATGTGCGGCCTGGCCCGCCGGCGTCGCCTGCTGTCGCAGGAGTCGTCGATGAAGTACTTCCTACTGGGCGCGTTCTCGTCGGCGTTCTTCCTGTACGGCACGGCCATGCTCTACGGCTACGCCGGCACGGTGTCGCTGCCGGGCATCAACAAGGCGCTGGCCGGCGGCGCGCTGCTCGACCCGCTGCTGCTGATCGGCTTCGCCATGCTCGGCGTGGGCCTGCTGTTCAAGATCGGCGCGGCGCCGTTCCAGGCGTGGAAGCCGGACGTCTACCAGGGCGCCCCGACCCCCATCACCGCCCTCATGGCCTCGGGCACGCTCGTCGCGGCCATGGGCGCCGTGCTGCGCGTGTTCTGGGTCGGCCTGGGCAACCTCGACTGGAACTGGCGGCCGGTCATGTGGGCCGTCGCGGCCCTCACCATGATCGTGGGCGCGGTGCTGGCGATCACGCAGACCGACATCAAGCGGATGCTGGCCTACTCGTCGATCGCGCACGCCGGCTTCCTGCTGATCGGCGTCATGGCCACGTTCGACAAGAGCCAGCAGAACGCCGGCTCGCTGTCGGCGATCCTGTTCTACCTGCTGGTCTACAGCTTCACCACGGTGGGCGCGTTCGCCATCGTCACGATGGTCCGCGACCCCGGAGGCGAGGCGGGTCACCTGTCGCGCTGGGCGGGCCTGGGCAAGCGGTCGCCGCTGCTCGCGGGCGTCTTCGCGTTCTTCCTGCTCGCCTTCGCCGGCATCCCGCTGACGAGCGGCTTCTTCGGGAAGTACGCGGTGTTCGCGGCGGCCCTGGCCAGCGGCTCGGAGTCGGGTGACTCGCTGGGCGGCTGGATGACCGGGCTGGTCGTGCTGGGCGTCGTGGCCTCGGCGGTGGCGGCGTTCTTCTACGTCCGCGTCATCGTGCTCATGTTCTTCAGCGAGCCGGCGGCCGACGGCCCGTCCATCGCCGAGCCGAGTATGGGCACCGTGGCCGTCATCGCCGTGGCGGCGCTCGTTACGGTAGGAGTCGGGCTCTTCCCGCAGCCCATGCTCGACGTGGCCCATCAGGCCGCGGCCAACTTGTTCATCAGATAAGGGGATATGCCATGTCCGCGCCTCCCGTTGTTGACCTTCCCATTGAGGACGAGCGGCTGGCGCAGGACGTGGCCACCGGCCTGGCCGCCGTGGAGAAGCTCCTGCGCTCGTCGGTCGAGAGCGAGGACGCCTTCGTCACGGAGGCGTCCAAGCACCTCATCGAGGCGGGCGGCAAGCGCTTCCGCACCCTGATGGTGCTGCTGGCGGCCCAGTTCGGAGACCCGTCGGCGCCGGGCGTCGTGCCCGGCGCCGTGGTCATCGAGCTGACCCACCTCGGGTCGCTCTACCACGACGACGTCATGGACGAGGCCCCGGTCCGCCGGGGCACCCCGTCCGCCAACGCCCGGTGGGACAACACCGTGGCCATCCTCACCGGCGACTACCTGTTCGCCCAGGCGTCCGACATCCTGGCCGACCTGGGTCCGGAGCTCATCCGCATCCAGGCGCAGACGTTCTCCCGGCTCGTGCAGGGCCAGATCCGCGAGACGATCGGGCCGCGCGAGGGCGACGACCCCGTCGCGCACTACATCAGCGTCCTCGCCGACAAGACCGGCTCCCTGATCGCCGCCTCCGGCCGCTTCGGCGCGCTGCTGGCGGGCGCCCCGGCGGAGGTCGAGGAGCGCCTCAGCCGGGCCTGCGAGGCGATCGGCGTGGCCTGGCAGCTCGGCGACGACCTGCTCGACGTGGCGTCCACCTCCACCGAGTCCGGCAAGACGCCCGGCACCGACCTGCGCGAGGGCGTCCACACGCTGCCCGTCCTGTACGCGCTCGCCTCCGGAGCGCCCGCGCGGCTCGTGGAGCTGCTGTCGGGCCCGGTGGCGGAGGAGGACGTGGAGGAGGCCCTGACGCTGCTGCGGGAGCACCCCGCGATGGCCAGGGCCCGGGAGGAGCTCGCGGCCTGGATCGACCGGGCCCGCGCCGACATCTCCGCCCTGCCGGACATCCCGGCCAAGGACGCCTTCATGGCGCTGTGCGACTACGTGATGGAACGCTCGGGCTGAACCGCGCCCGGCTGCCGCTCAGGTAGCGGAACGCTCGGGCTCGGGCTCGGGCTCGGGCTCGGGCGTGGCCTGCTGAGCGGCAGCTCGGTTCCTGGCGGCGCGGGTGGCGCGGGCCGCCCGGATGCTGTCGTAGGTGAAGACGGCCAGGGCCAGCCAGACGATCGAGAACCCGATCCAGCGGCTGGCCGGCATCGTCTCCTTCGCCACCAGCACCCCGCACAGGAACTGCAGGACCGGCGCGATGTACTGCAGCAACCCGATCGTGCTCAGCGGCACCCGGATGGCGGCGGCCGTGAAGCACAGCAGCGGCACGGCGGTGATGACGCCCGCGCCCACCAGCAGCGCCGCGTGCCCCGGGCCCGTGTGGCCGAACGTCGCCTGCCCGGCCGCCTCCAGGTACACGAGGTAGCCCAGGGCGGGCAGCAGCAGCACCAGCGTCTCGACGGTCAGGCTCTCGGCCGCGCCCACGTTCGCCTGCTTCTTGATCAGCCCGTACAGGCCGAACGACACGGCGAGCGTGAGCGCGATCCACGGCAGGCGGCCGTAGTCGAGGGTCAGGACGAGCACGGCCAGCGCGCCGAACCCCACGGCGGCCCACTGCAGGGGCCGCAGCCGCTCACGCAGCAGCACCACCCCGAACAACACGCTGACCAGCGGGTTGATGAAGTAGCCGAGGGCGCTCTCGACGACGTGGTGGGTGTTGACCGCGTAGATGTAGACGCCCCAGTTGACCGTGACGATCGCCGCGGCGAGTGTGAGCAGGCCGAGCTTGCGCGGCTGGCGGGCCATCGTCCGGATCCACGCCCAGTGGCGGCGCACCGCCAGCACCGCCACGACGGCGGCCAGCGACCACACCATGCGGTGGGCGAGGATCTCGACGGCTCCGGAGGGCTTGAGGAGGGGCCAGTACAGGGGGAAGAGCCCCCACATGGTGTACGCGGCCACTCCGAACAACACACCACGGCGAACGTCAGGCATGTACTCCATTTTCGGCGCTTACCATGCTTAAACACAAATGTGTATCGCTATACGGGACTATGTAGCGACTCTTAAGCGTTAGGGCTTCTGTATCGTAGGCAGAGTCTGCGGAGGTGGCACGATGGGCTGGCTGTTCGGCAACAAGACGACCATGGTCCGACCGGAGGACGCCCTGACCGGGCGGCCCGAGGAGATGCCGGTCGCGCCCCGGCACGCCGTCCTCGACGCGCCGCTCGCCCCGCCGTACCCGCCGGGCGCCCGGATCGCCGACTTCGGCCTCGGCTGCTTCTGGGGCGCCGAGCGCAAGTTCTGGCAGACGCCCGGCGTCATCACCACGGCCGTCGGCTACCAGGGCGGCTACACGCCCAACC
Source organism: Nonomuraea roseoviolacea subsp. carminata (assembly GCF_024172185.1). GTDB lineage: Bacteria > Actinomycetota > Actinomycetes > Streptosporangiales > Streptosporangiaceae > Nonomuraea > Nonomuraea roseoviolacea. The sequence continues at coordinate 3,124,727 of NZ_JAMZEC010000001.1, read as the reverse complement.
CGACGTACGAGGAGGTCTGCAGCGGCCGCACCGGCCACGCGGAGGTCGTGCGGGTGGTCTACGACCCGGCGAAGGTGTCGTACGAGGACCTGCTGAAGGTCTTCTGGGAGTCCCACGACCCGACGCAGGGCATGCGCCAGGGCAACGACACCGGCACGCAGTACCGCTCGGCGATCTACTACCACTCGCCTGAGCAGCGGGAGGCGGCGGAGGCGTCGCGGGAGGCGTACCAGAAGGTGCTGTCGGAGGCGGGCTACGGCCCGATCACCACAGAGCTGGCCGAGGCGGGACCTTTCTTCTTCGCGGAGGACTACCACCAGCAGTATCTCCACCGCAACAAAAACGGCTACTGCGGGATCGGCGGCACGGGTGTCGCCTGTCCGGTGGGCCTGACCTCTGGCGAGGCCTGAGCAGTGCCCTTACGGACGCCCCGGGAGCACTTGGAGGACGTGCATAGGCGGCCTGGGGCGTACGGTCTGGACGGCTCGTATCGGCTGTTCACGACCTACCTTGCCGGGTTCCACGCGGGCAGCGGTCACACCTTCCTGGACGGCTTCAGGGAATGGTTGATCGTGCGGGTGGGCGGCGGTAACAACCTCGTCTGGGAGGCGCTGGTGTTCATGCTGGCGTTTCCCGGCGAGACCAGGCGCTCTCTTCACGCTCGGATGGACGACGAGCGGAACGCGGTCGTCGTGAGGACTCTCTTCGACGCGCTTGAACGGTTCTTGGACGATCGCGACGGTCGGCTGGGCGGGAAGGACATGATCCGTGCCGACTACGAGACGTGGCTCAGTCGGCAGAGTTGGAGCCGTCCTAGCCACCGCCCTTCTGACCACGGACAGTAGCCGCGGCGACAATCTTCTCTACAAGGTCAAGGGCAGTTCGCCTGCGGCGACCTGCCGCGCGTCGGGGCGGTCGCTGGCCGCGCTGCGGCTCTTCGGCCGATCGCGGCCAGCGCCGCCCACGTGACTGGTCCCGAGAGCGTCGTCACCCCGCATCGCGCCCCTCTGACTCCATACCATTGCCTCACGTCTTGTCTCCTCATATCCTCCGAGAAGGTAGCCCCCGAACTGGTCGAAATAGACTCGCGCCTCAAGGTACGTGATTCCAAATGCCGCAGGCGTCAGAGTGGCATACGCATTCGAGTGGAACCAAACATTTGCCAAAAGAAAATCACACAACCCCTGATTGGACTTGTTGTGCGTGAAGCAAGTGCCGAAAGAGCAGGGTTCGTCTACATTTTGATCAATCCTTCATTTCCCGATATGGTCAAGATAGGTCTCACTAGAAATCTTTCCGGCAACCGAGCAAGTCAATTAAGCCGCCATTCTGGAGTTCCGACTGATTTTATCGTTATTTATGACGAATTGGTGGCCGACTGTGGTGCCGTAGAGAGACGTCTACACAAGCGGTTTGCCAATCAGCGCGTTAACGACCGGAGAGAATTTTTTTTGGGTTACACCGAAGGAAGCAATCGTTGCATTGCAAGAGGAGGCTCACAACTCTCTGTCCACACAGAGCGCAAAAGCGGTTCGTATAGACATTCTGACGCAGCTTGAGGCGAGGTGCCGCAGATGGCTTAGACGTGACTTGGTCGGATTGGCGATCGTACAATACCCCGACCTAGTCTTTCTTGAGCAAGCGCATCAGTCGAGCCTGACCAGCTCCAGCATCATAATTGAGCGAACCGATATGGACTTCATCGATGAGGGTGGATATCCTGGCTACATTTCGTATTTTAGCCCAGACTTCCCCCCAGAGGTAAATGCTCAGAAGTTTTTGCATCTCGACACAAATTCTCTCATGCATTGCTTCTCTTTGTTCGAGGCCGAAGCCTACGAATGGGCGAATAGCTTTGAGTCCGCTTCTGATCTCCCATTCTCGCCGCCTCGCAGCTAGTAGTTTTGATCGTCCCGTACAGCGTCACCCAATGAAGCAGCGATCTGGCCCTTACGACGGTCTTCACCCCTCGCTCGCACTGAAGCGCTCAGTTATGGCCGCGATGATCGTCAACCTCGATTCCAACCGAAGGTGGAACGATCGGCTCATGAGATCCTGGGCGCAAAGCCTCCTCAAAGATTGTCACCTCTCGGCCCTGTGGGTGCATGACCTGCGGTCGGATCGCCACTTGACGGTCCTCTGACCTGCGCTGGAACCTTCTCCTGTCATGCAGCAACCTTGATCAGGAGATGAATGCTTATCCTTGATCTAGTTCCCAAATTACTGGAAGGCGACAATGGAAGATAATAGAAAGAAGCTTTGGATAATAGAAGGAGATGCCAGCCGAGTACTCTATGGGAGTAGCGTTCCGGGACAATACATCCACTCCTCCTGTAAGTTATGCTTGCAGGAAAGAAGGCTCCTTCTTAGTCATATCGCTCCCAAATGGGCGTACAAATGGATGAAGAATGAGGGTTATGTTCTCAGAAGAATGGACTCGATTGATCTTGCTGCACGGGAGGATGATGGCGAAAAGCGCTACCTCCTGTGTGGGGATTGCGAACAGATGCTCGGGTCCGCTGAAAAATACCTAGCGGATATCTGCAAAGGAGGCTTGAGACGATTTACCAAGAATGGGATTGCCGTAGCTAGGCCCGGCACTCTAGTAGGCGTTCGGAAAAAGCCGATCACTGTGGCACTGCTTGGAATTCTTTTCAAAGCACAATTCTGCGACACTCCCCCTTGGTCTAACCTTAAGTTCCCAAACGAAGATTGGATTGAAGCGCTTCGCGAGTATCTTGTTGGCGCCCGCCCTTCAGTCGAGCAGGAAGCCGCAATCACGGCGATTAGGTATCACTCTACGTTCCGACCAGAGGTTAATCCAAAGGCGATAATAATTCCCGCCCTGTCGGGCAATGGTGAATTTTATCTTTTCGAGATCATAATTGGAGGCTGGACTTGGCTATGCTTTTTTCCGCAATCTCCTACTATGGTCGCGAGAGAGGAGAGTATCACCTCTCCGCATAATCTGGGTCCCGAATATGCCGACTATGTCCTGCGTGACGGCTCTGAATGGGTCGTCCTTGTTTCAGACATCATGGCGAATCGATTTTTGAATCCATCTGGATGGGAAGAATTTTCTGACACAGATGGGGTGGTGGGCGATGCAGAGGAATGCTCATGCAGGATGGGAGAGGCGAGATTCGATCAGTGTTGTAAGCCTGTCTGGCACAAACATCGATAACGCATCGTAGACACAGAAGACTAAGAGTGAGGGCGTCTGAGTGGAGGACTTCGTCGATAGCTCGGTTGGACGGGACGATGTCGAAGAGGCTACGGATCAGATGGCAGCAGAAGTGGTTGAGGCCGTTACGATCGCGGACTTCGGTACCCGCCCGTACAGGCTGGGGCGATCGCCGGCATGGCCCTCCTCCGTCGGGCCATGCCACTGGGTGACGATGGCTGAGGTGACAGCAGCACTGACAGCAACATCCTCACACGCGGACGCATCCGCGCCATCGTCCACACGCGCCTGACCACGGTCTCAATCATCCGAGCAGGGTGATTGCTCCGCCTGAAAGGCGGAAGGTCAGCCAGTAATTGCCGCCAGGCGAATGCACGTCTCACAGGTGTGGGCCAGGTTGGGTGCGAACGGGACTTGCCAGTTGCCGATCAGTAGAGGACGTACCCGTTCGCCGCACAGTCCTCTCGCCTGTTTCGGTGGCACCGCATGTCTGAGCCTTTGGCTGCCTGCCGCACAGACGCCCGTGCCGTAGGTCGTACTGGGTTCGGCTGGTGTAGGCATGACGGGTTCTACAAGAAGGTCGTCCCAGTGAAGGGGCCAGCGGCGAACACCGCCAGGTATTTCGGAAGCTTTGCCGTCGAGTTTGACGAGCGCGACCTTGCCGTACTGCAAGATGGCTACCACCGTGCCGCATCGTCCGAGTAGCCATCTGGCGTATGCCCTGGTGCGGGCGTGGCTGTGGAGCAGGTCCACGATCTTGGCTCGGCTGCCTACTCCTGGCCGCTCCGAGTTCACTGCGAGCCCTCGGCGGTCCTCGGTGATCCGTTCGTTGGTGTGGCTACTGTCTCGGACACCGGATGCATCTCTCGCAGCTGCCCGTAGCGGCGAGCAACGCGAACCGCGGCCCGGTCCGCATCCATTGCGGGGTGCCAGGCGTAGACGGCCCGGCTGCGTCGCGCATCCCAGCCGCTGCGCCACCAGAAACGATCGCCATCGCACCACACCACGAGGCCGACACAGACCGACACCAGGGCAAGTTCGTAACCGTCGTGAACGTCGGTCGGGATTCCGTGCGATTGCAGGAATTGCCGAAGGCGTTCGGCCGCGTCAGCCGCGTATGTCGATGGCTGTGCAGGGTCCTCTGCCCTGAACGGTCCTCTCGCCTGGGGGCTTGTGGCGTCCATGCATCGAAGCGTGCATGCCGGCGAAGGTCACAAGTTTCACGACCTTGTGATACTTCGGGATCGGCCCAGGCCCATGCGGGTGGCTACACCGCGCAGGTTCTCGGGGATACGCCGTTGGACGTCGAGGAGGCGGCCCACTGTCTCGCGGGCCATCGGGTGATAGCGGGTTCGTTGGGGTGCGATCGCCTCGGCCCTCAGAACGCAGCTCAGCGCCCTGTCGCGCTTGCCCGCCCACAGCCACGCACGGGACAGGTCGATGTAGTGGTGGCTGGCTCGTTCGGCGGGGACGCTCGCGGCCAGAGTGAATGAGGAGCTACGGCGGATGGCTTCATCGGCGTCGCCGAGCTCCACGGCAACAGCGACGTCATGAATGGCGACGTTGCTGGGGCCGAAGAAGAGTCCATAGTCGTTGGTGTCGCGCCGCAGTCGCTTGGCCGTCTCATCCGCCTCCTGCATGTACGCCCAGGCGGCCGACGATCGGTTGGCGCGGGCGGCCATGATTGCGGCTCGGAGCTGCACGGTGCCGTACACGCTGAGCGTGGTCGAATCGCTTGTGCGCTGCCCTTCTTCTAACTGCTGGCGGGTTCGGTCAAGGAGTCGTAGGCCGCCGTCCCATGCACCTGTCGCCATGAACGCCATGCTTCGCCGCACATCCGAGACCGGCCTCAGCGTCGGATCGTCGGCTTGCTCCGCGGCCCACGTCATGCGATGCACGGCGACGTGGAACAGGTCCAGGTAGCCGAGCTTGTAGACCATGGAGTCGGCGGCGGAGTACGCGTGGCTGAGGAGGCCGAAGGCCCTTGCGCGCTCGGGCCCGTTCAGGATGTGGACGGTGTAGGTCAGTTCTTGGATCAGACCAGGCAGCGTGGTGCCGAGCTCCACGTACTGGGCGGCCTGCCGGAACTTGTTGACCCGCATGACCTCGGTCTCCAGATCGTCAAGACCGCGCGGGGGAGTCTCCAGGTCTGGAGGGACGTCGCCGTACACCAGGGCTTGCCGGAGCTCTGAGACTGTCGCGTGGATGCGGTCGGTGCGTGCCGTACGGCCACGGTACGGCTGACCGGTCAGCTCGGTCACGTCCACGTTCACCGCCCTGGCCACGGCTGCCACGAGGGCCGGAGTAGCGGGTTTGTGTCCGCGTTCCACTTGAGCGATCAGGCTTTTGGAGCAGGGGACTCGCTGGGCCAGTTCGTTCTGCGTGAGGCCGCGCAGCTTCCGCACGTGCGCGATTCTGGCCCCGATCGGTTCGTCGTCCAACCCGATGTCATGCACAGGGGCTCCTCCGCTCGCGCGACGGGACATTGCCAGCGTAACCGGCTCGCCCACGCTGGCCGGGCGATTGGACTTGAATGCCTTCATGAACGTGCCAGATCAACTGGAGCGCCCCGTGCTCTATGTCGTCGTCTGCGCCACCCCGCGCGCCCGTGTCATCGGCGAGCTTGTCGAGCTGGCGGCCGAACGGGGTTGGGCGCCGTGCGTGGTCGCCACTCCCGAGGCGATGAAGTTCGTGGACAGCGAGGTGCTTGGGGAGCTCACCGGCTACCCAGTGCGGCACAAGTACAAGAATCCCGACGAGCCCGATGTACTCCCGAGCCCTGACGCGATCCTCGTCTGCCCCGCGTCTTTCAACACGATCAACAAGTGGGCTGCGGGGATCAGCGACACGCTGGCTCTCGGCTTGATCACTGAGGCCATTGGCATGGGCATTCCGTTGGTTGCGGCTCCGGCGGTCAACAGCGCCCAGGCGGCCCATCCCGCGTTCGAGCGGAATATCGACCAGCTGAGGGGCGCGGGCGTGAAGGTCCTCTACGGCCCTGGCGTCTGGGAGCCGGCGGCGCCGCGGAGCGGTGGAGCGCCGTTCGCCTGGGAGCTCGCGCTTGATGCGCTCGACGAGTTCCGTGCCGCGTCTGCCGGATAGCAGCCGTGATGCCGTCGGCCCCATCACTCCGGTTCGGGGGAGGGACAGGCGATCTGCTTGTCTCGCTCGCGTGTGATGTGGCGGGCTATGGCGATCCGTTGGCGGGCGAGTTCGGCCCAGAAGGGCTCTCCGTTGAGGAGACCGCTCCCGGCATAGCGCCATTCGGCTACCGTGACAGTTTCGGCGGAGGACGGCAGCCCGGTGAGCAGGCGTGCTTGCTCACTGCGGTAGTCGGCCCGTGCCTGGCGTAGATCTGCGAGCCTGATCGAGTAGTGGCGGGACTTGGTGGAGAAGTGCCCGCGGTAGCCGAGCATGTGGGCCCACTGCCGGAGGCGCAGGCCCTTGTATTCAGCAAGTTCTGCCAGGCTGAAGCACGTGTAGATCATGCGGCGGGCGTGCTCGGTGACGGGCAGCCGCGCGATCTCCCATGGTTGCCGGATGGGGCGGTCCACGGTTCCGGCTGACTCGGCGCCCTTGGTGGCGTACTTGGCGACGTACCTGGCCACGCGCTGATCGCTCATGCCGTCCAGCTCGGCTGAGACGTAGACCGGTCGCACGTCGAGCTGATCGCCCCGTCGGAGCATCGCGGACGGCAGTTCGTCCGGTGCTTGGACCGTCACCCGCACGGCGGTCTGGCGTATGGCCTGGTCGAGCAGTTCGACCGTGATGTGCCCCGGCGGGCGGTCGGAGGGTCCGTCGGGTCCATCGAGTCTGATCACGGCGTGAAAGTGGACCAAGCCGCGCGCCTTGTATTCGGCGACCTTGGCGTAGGACAGGCGGACCGTCCGACGCAGGTCCTTAAGCGCACACCCAAGCAGGCGGGCCAGGACGCTCGGCATAGTCTTCGTGAATTCGCGCCAGAGCGCCCCGGCGTGGGCATTCCAGAGGACGGCCCCGATGTAGTCGTAACAGTCCACGCACATCGGCTGTCCGACCTGGGCGTCATCTCGGTGGTGCCGTAGTACGCAACCCTGCGGCCGACCGTGCTCACAGACCGGGCGGCCCCGTCGTGGGCGGCAGGGGAGCGTCTGGCCGGCCCGCTGCCGGTGAGCGTGGACCGCGCCGAAGCTTGGAGCGGTGAAGGCGGCGAAGACGCGCGGATGCTGACTGACCTCCTCCGGCACGCTCTTGCCGCCACGTAGCCCGGTGTCACGGGGTTTCGGCGATCGGCTGACGCGCCGCTTCCGGTCCTCGGGCCGTGGCCGTCTCCTTTTCTGCAACGGCCCATCGTACTCTTAAAGAGCGCAGATGGTTAGGGGGTGTATAGCGTAGGCTTAAATTGACTCATGCATTTATCAAGATTCCGGTTGTAGGGTGCGGTGGGGTTGAACAGGGCGTAGGAGTACGAGCAGCAGGGATTGTGGTTTTTGGGTTCGCTCGAATAATCGGCACCATATTCGGCCTCGACGCCGACTGGTACATATTCCGCTTTATCTGGCCAGTCCGGTACCGTGTCGTATTTGTTCCTCAGCCGGAATGTCTGCAGCACGTCCAATCTGTCATAGTAGTTTCGGAAGTTCACTTCCCCGACCTTGGGGCTGGCCTGGTTGTAGTGCAAGATGTTCGTGCTGGGGATTCCTACGGAGCATGCCAGCGGTACGGTCAAGGTCGCCAGGGCCGAACCGAGGCTGTGTCCGGTCACGACGAGACTGTGGCCTTTGCTGGCGATCTCTGACAACTTAGCCTTCAAGGTATCAAAACCATTGAATACGGCATAGAATCCATCTGCCACCTTGGCGTTTGTGATAGGCGTCTGTGTTGGCGGCTTGTAGGTCACCAGGTTGGTTAGGAGATCCATGGCGGCATCTTCGGGTGTCTGGGTTCCTCGAAAGGCCAGAAATGCCGTTTTAGGGTCGGATCCATAGGCGATTATCGCGAATGGTTCGGTGACCTTCTCGAGACTAAAAGTGCTCCATAGGAGGGCTTGGAAACTCCAGTCGCCGATAGGAAAGGTTGAGTTGGTGATGGGGCAGCTGTCTGTAGGGTTCCAGGAAAAGTCTTCGGGTTTGGGCTTGTTGTCGGCGATCCATTGATGGCACATGTCGCAGGCTACGTTGACGATGAAACTACAGGTTTTGGCGATGTCCATCTTGTAGCCAGGAGGGATGTTGAGCGGAATTTCAGGTCGGTTGTTCAATGGAATCGCCTTCCGATGCTCGAAACCTAAGGACGTGTGCTGATCGGCGTAGTTGACTGCGGCCGATGTCGATGTACCCCGTCAGTTCGAGGCTACTAATGGAATTGCACTTTTTTGCCCGCTAAGTACCATATCCATGCAGCCCGTCCGCTTGCCCTCGTGCAACTGGCGTACTGTGTTCGTCGCGGATGAGGCGGCCGTCCTGGTACGTGATCGCTTCGACGAAGCGCTCGTAGTCGCCGGGACGCCGGGCGAGACGGCCCTCGGCGACGATCACCACGCCTTGCACCGCCGTGCCGTTGGGGAGTTCGCCGGCGCGCAGAGCTCGTAGCATGGCCTCGAAGTCGTCGCGTACGACGTCGGCCTTCGCGGCCGACTTGTCGTTGTCCGTGTACTCGTGGACGACCGTCCACCCCTGCCGTTCCGCCGTCTCCCGGTTGAGTCTGTGCTGGTCCTGCACGCCGTGCTCGTCTCGCCTGGTGTCGGCGGAAATGCGTGCGTAGGAGACGACCGGGACATCGGTCATGTAACTCTCCTCACATCAATTGTTGCGGAGAGTCAAGTTCTACCACCAGCAGTACTTGTACAAGGTGCCCAACGGGTACTGCGAAATCGGCGGCACGGGCGTCGCCTGCCCCGTCGGTCTGACGAGCAGCGATGGGTAGTCGTGGTTCGCAGCCCCGGAGCGGGAGTGAGGCGCAGGCTCTGGCTGGAAGTCTCACTCCCGAAGAGCGTCAGATGATCCGTTTCCTCGATCTTCAGCGCTTCGCCGTGGAGAGGGGGCTCTCTCGGGATGTGGGAGGGCTTGATCCGCGCCATGGAAGCGGGGCGGCGTGGCCAGAACCGGTACATGGTCCTCAACTACCTGACTGTTCGGGATGGTCTGGGAGAGGACTGCGAGGCTCTGCAGGGGATGGCGCGCACGAACCTCACCAGCGCTGAGCTTGCGGTGTTGCAGACCGCTCGAGGCGTAGGGCGACTCCGCGTAGGTGAGGACCCCAGGTCAGGCCGACACCGCCTTGCTGGCGTCGTCAGGCGTTGATGTCGCGGAGCCCGACGGCGTCGTGGCGCCAGAACGGCTCGGAGTAGACCAGCGTCCCCGTCATCCACGGCTCGTACGCCGGAAGCCTGATCGCTTGGAAGGCGGCGTCAGGGATGCGCAGAGACGGCTTGCGGAATCCTAGCTCGGCCCCTGGAGTGAATCCGAAGCGGGAGTAGTAGCCGGGGTCGCCTTCCAGGAAGACGACGGGACACTCACCTTCGGCGAGAGTCGCGAGCCCGGCGCGGACCAGGGCCGAGCCGATGCCCTGACGCTGGTGCTCGGGCAGCACGCCCAGCGGGCTGAGCACCTGCACGTCGATCAGCCGCCGCGGGGCGTCGAGCAGGCTGCGAGTGAACATGACGTGCCCGACGACTTGCCCGGCAGCCTCGGCCACGAGCGCGAACCCTCCGCAGGAGCTGATGCCGTGGCGCAGGGTGTCGACCAGGTCGGCCACGACTTCGCCATGGTTGCCGAACGCTCGCCGATGGACGTGACGCACGGCGCCCGCATCGTCCGGCCGCTCTTCACGAAGCTTCATCCCCGGAGGCTAAACGATCTGTTCCGCCGCCGACACCTGGTTTTCGCCCGCCTGCCCCATATGTCACAGTGGCTGGAGTCGTGACGATCGCTGACTTCGGTGCTCCCGGACGGGCTGGGGCGATCGCTGCCGCGGCCCTCTTTCGTCGGGCCTTGGCGCCGTGTCCGGTGGGGCTGACGTCCGGCGAGGCGTAGGCCACCCTGGCCTTCAGGGGTCTCGCTACGACGGAAGGCGCAGGGCGAACGTCGTGCGGACGCCTGGCACGCTGGTGGCCGTGGCTGTGCCGCCGTGCGCCTCGGCCAGGTTGCGCACGATGGCGAGCCCGAGCCCGCTGCCCCCGGTCCGCCGGTTGCGGGACTTCTCGGCGCGCCAGAACCTGTCGAAGACGTGGGGCAGGTGCTCGGCGCGGATGCCGACCCCCGTGTCGGTCACCTCGACGACGACCTGGTCGCCATCCTGGCGGGCGCCCAGCGTGATGTGCCCGCCGCGTGGCGTGTGGCGCAGGGAGTTGGTGACCAGGTTGCCGACGGCCTGGCGGAGCCGTACCGGATCCGCGGTCAGCGAGGGGTCATCCATGATCACGGTGGTCAGCGTGAGCCCCGCGGCTTCGGCCCGGCCTCGGTGAGCGGTGGCCACCTGGTCGAGGAGGTCGCCGAGGTGAACGGGTTCGACGTGCAGACGGAGCTTGCCCGCGTCGGCGAGGGCGAGCTCCTGAAGGTCGTCGACGATGTGCTGCAACAGCAGGATCTCCTCGACCAGCGAGGCGATCAGCGCCGGGTCCAGCTCGGCGACGCCGTCCTGGGCCGCCTCCAGCCACCCCCTGAGGTTGCTCAGCGGGGTCCGCAACTCGTGGGAGACGTCGCTGACCATGGCCTTGCGCTGCTCCTCCATGCGCTGGAGGTGCTCCGACATCTCGTTGAACGCCGTGGCGAGCTCACTGATCTCGCCGGTCGTCCTCACCATGACGCGGGCGGAGCTGTCCCCGTCACGCATCCGCCGCGCGGCGTCGGTGAGCGCGTTGACGGGCCTGACCAGGCGCCGGGCCGCCATGACGCTCACCCCCACGGTCAGCAGGAGCACGAGCAGGGCGGCGCCGGCGATCGAGGGGAGCGGGATGCGCTGGCCGGCGGCCTCGGTGGGGGAGCCGATGTACAGGTAGGCCGCGGGGGCGACGTAGGGGTCGAGCTGCTCCTTGCGGGCGGTGACGATGCAGGACGAGATCGTCTGATCGGGTTCCGCGCCTTGAGGCTGCTTGTCCTTGGAGACCCAGGCGAGGTCGAGGCCGACCGAGCCCCGTTCCGCGCTCTTGCCCTCGAGGCACCTGCTCACCAGGAGGTTGAGCTGTTTCAACGCGGCCTTCTCGGTGCGCGTCGGCGTCCTGAAGGTCGTGGCGTCGCAGGGGCTCATCACCGTGGGAGCCGTGCTCGGCATCGGGCGCGGCTCCTGGGGGACGTCTTCCTTGCCGGTCGTCGTCACGACGGGGCGGCCGGTGTTCGAGACGGTCATCTTCACGGTCTGACCGGTACGGCCGGCACAGGCGGCGTAGGCGCCGGCGGCTTTGACCAGCCGGGCGCTGTCGCGGGCGGACAGCAGGAAAGGACCCACCGCGCGTGGATCGATACGGTCCCCGGCCGCCCCGGGCACCAGGGTCACATCCACGGTCAGCGGGTCGACCACGGCCGACACCCTGGCGGGCAGGGGGGTGCCGGGGGTCGCCGAGTCCGCGATGAGGGTGCCCTTCTCGCTGGTCAGCGCGATGCGACGGCCGTTGCGGGCGGCCAGGTCGCGCACGGTGGCGGTGACGCCCGACCAGTCCGGATGGCGGGAGGCGTAGCCGAGCAGGCTGTTGTTGATCTGGGCGTCGCTGGCCAGTGTCTGACCCTGCTCGCGCTGGATGGCGCCGGAGGTGCTGTTGGCGGCCAGCCACGCCGTGGCGGTGATCGAGCAGACCGCCACGACGGCCGAACTCGTGAGCAACCTGACGAACAGCGACCTCATGCGTGCGTCAGTTTGTAGCCGACGCCGTACACGGTCAGCAGTCGGACCGGGCGGCGCGGATCAGGCTCGATCTTCTTGCGCAGGTTCATCACGTGCACGTCGACCGTGCGTTCGGTGATGAACCTGTCGAAGCCGTGGATGCGCTCCAGCAACTGCTTCCTGGTGAACACCCGCTCCGGCTCGGCAGCCAGCGTCTCGATGATCCGGAACTCCGCGAGCGTGCACTCCACCAGCCTGTCCGCGGCGGTGACGGTGTGCCTGACCGGGTCCACGACCAGGTCGCCCACCTGGAACAGCCGCCGATCGGCGTCCTGGGACCTGCGGGTCCGGCGCAGCAGCGTCCGCACACGGGCCATCAGCTCGCGCGGGCTGTACGGCTTGGCCACGTAGTCGTCAGCGCCGAGGTCGAGCCCCAGCAGCAGGTCATCCTCGGTGGACCTGGCGGTCAGCATCAGGATCGGCAGATCGGACTCGGCACGCAGCACCCGGCAGACATCCAGCCCGTCGACCTTCGGCATCATCACGTCGAGCACCACGAGGGAGGGCTCCGCCCGCCGCGCCTCGTCGATCGCGGAACGCCCGGCGTGCACGACGAGGACATCGTGGCCCTCCCGCTCCAGATACCGCCGGAGCAGTTCGGCCTGCTTGGGATCGTCCTCCGCGACCAGTACGTGCGCGCACATGGCCTGAGGCTATGTGCATGCCGGGGGTGCATATCGGATCCGCATGACAACCAAACAGGTTTCACACATTCTGTCGCCAGGCTGCGGTGGGTGAGAACCAACCTGCTCCGTACGGCTGCCGCGGCGACACTCGTCTTCCTGCTGGCGGGCTGTGCGGTCAGCGCGCGTGGTGCCGTACGACATGAGCCTTCGAGCAGTGGCGCGCGGCATGAGCCTTCGGGCAGTGGCGCGCGGTCGGAGCCGGCGAGCAGCGCCGGATCGAAGATCGCGAGCGTCAAGGGGTCTCGGATCACGGTCTACCGGAACAAGGACGGGGAGGCCCAGCGGACGATCACGAGCCCCAACGGCTACGGCGCGACGCGGGTCTTCCTGGTGGAACGTGACGAGGGTGAGTGGCTTCAGGTGCTGCTGCCGATCCGGCCGAACGGCAGCAAGGGCTGGATCAGGGCCGCCGACGTGACGCTCGCGGAGACCTCCTACCGGGTGGAGATCGATCGCGGGGCGTTCAGGTTCACGGTCTACGACGGTGAGCGGGCCGTCAGGACGGGCAAGGTCGCGACGGGCGAAGCGGGGACGCCGACGCCGCCAGGTCGCTACTTCTTCACCGAGCTGGTGAAGCCCGCCGATGACGGCGGGGCCTACGGCGCCTACGCCTTCGGGCTGAGCGGCTTCTCGCCCGTGCTCAAGAGCTTCGCCGGCGGACCGGGGCAGCTGGCGCTCCACGGGACGAACAAGCCGTCCGCCATCGGCACGCGGGCCAGCCACGGCTGCGTCCGGCTCAGCAACGACGACATCACCTGGATGGCGAAGAACCTGGCGATCGGTACTCCGGTCGTCGTCAAGGGCTGAGGCCCGACTCGAATGAACAGGGGAATCCATATGAAGTTCAAGGTCACGCTCATCGGCTTCGGCGCGGCGCTGGCTCTGGCCGCCGGCCTCGCCGGCCTTTCGGGTACGGCCGCGGCGGAGCCCAAGCAGCCGGCGCCCTCCGCGGCGCCTTCCGCGGCGCCCTCCGCGGCGCCGGCCGACCACCGGTCCACGGCCCAGCCGACGCCGAGCCCGAAGGAGCCCGTCGTCGTCAAGCCGGCCTACACCGGCTGATCGCGGGGCGTCGCCGCAGTTCGTACGGCGACGCATCTCGACGCCCGGGGGCTCATGAAGGCCCTCTCCTGCCCGCTGTCGCGTCAGCGACCAGGCCATCGCGGGCAGGAGCAGGGACCCCGTGTGTCAGGCGGGACAGTGACTCGATCAGTGCCAGATCGCCGACGTACCGCCATCGACCATCTCGGCAGACACTTGATCAGATCGTGGTGTGCGGTCCTCGGCTCACCGCCTGCTTCACCAGCGCGCTGATCCGCGCCTCCACCTCGGCGGTCACCTCGGTCAGGGCGAAACCGACAGCCCACATGGTGCCGTCGTCCAGGTTCGCCTGGTCGCTGAACCCGAGCGTCGCGTGGCGTGTCTTGAATTTCGCCGCCGGCTGGAAGTGGCAGACGATCTTGCCGTCCAGCGCGTAGGCGGGCATGCCGTACCAGAGCCTCGGCGTGAGGGCCGGGGCGCCGGCGGTGATGACGGCGTGGACGCGCTCGGCCATGGTCCGGTCCGGTTCCTGCATCTCGGCGATCTTGGCGAGGACGTCCCGCTGTTCCTGCGCCGCCTTGTCCGCGCGTGAGCTGCGGCGCGCGGCCTTCTTCTGGTCCTGGGCGTGCTCCTTCATCGCGGCCCGCTCCTCGGCCGTGAATCCCTGGTAGGTGCTGCTTCCCGTGCTGCTCATGGCGAATTTCCTCCTCGAAAATCTTGATCTTCGTGTCTCAGGCGGATGCCGTTTCCCATGCGAACCCGTCGGGGTCGGTGAAGGGCCCGGCGTCGCTGCCGATCACGATCCGGTGTGATCCGGTGCCCTCCTGGGGGACGCCGGTGTCCTTGGCGAGGGCGCGGCGCGGGTAGAGCGCCAGCGTGACGGCCGATGACGGGGTGTCGAACTCGACGTACTTGCCGCCGAAGCTCTTCGCCACAGCCAGGCCGCGCTCGACGTAGAACCGCTTGCTCGCCTTGACGTCCGCGACTCCCAGCAGGAGGGCGACCTGGTCGATCTGCCGGGCGGCAGGGCCGGTGTCCTTCTTCTTCGAGGTCGCGATCTTGCAGATCGTCCCGTCAGGGGCGCGTACGACGCCGCCGTAGCCCCAGAATCCCTTCGTGGCCGGCTTCAGCGTCGTGGCGCCGGCGTCGAGAGCGGCGCCGAGAAGGGCATCGACGTTGCCCGGCTGGGAGACCACGATGGACAGCGCGAACCCACGGAAGCCCGTCGTCGGTGCGTCCGAGGCGCGTACCTTCACGAAGGATCCGAGCCCGCAGGCCCGGTAGAAGGCGTCCGAGGCCGTGGGGTCGGGAACTTCCAGGGTGACGGATGCGAAGGAGGTCATGGCAGGTCCTTTGAGCGAGGGGGGGTTCGTCGTGGCGTCGGCGGCGGATGCGGCGGGGACGGGTCCGCTGCTCACCGGTCCTGGATCAGCCCGAGGACGTTGCCGTCGGGGTCGATGACGGTGGCCACGAGGCGGTCGCCGCCGACCTCGTGCGCGGCCTCGTTCATGGTGGCCCCCGCGGCGATCACCTCGGCCAGCTTCTCCTCGATGTCCGGCACGTGCCAGTAGGCCACCGGCGAGGTCATGCCCTGCGGTCCACCGCCCGGGACCAGCCCGATGTGCTGGCCCTCGGCATCGAAGCCGACGTAGTAGGGCGAGTCGTGCTGCGGCGGGGCGCCGAGCAGCGCCGCATACACCGCCTTGGCCTTGGCCAGGTCGGACACGGGGTGCAGTACGGTCCTGATTCCCCGGGCGGAAGAGCCGGTCATGGTCACTCCTGTGGTCGTGGGTCACCTCGACCCGTTGTTCGCGGCGTTCACAGCTTTCTCCCGGCCTGGCTGGTCCACATCCGTGGTGACCACGGATCCCGCCACGGATCGACGGCACGGATCGCCCACGGTGGCCACCGCGGATGGGGGGTACGGCAAACTGGGGCGGTGGTAGCAGGAGCGGACATCTCGCCGCGGGAAGCCGAGGTGCTGCGACTGGTCGGGGCCCATCTGAGCAATGCCGAGATCGCGGCGCGGCTGGTCATCTCGGTGCGTACCGTCGAGAGCCATGTCTCCTCGCTGCTGCGCAAGCTGGGGGTTCCGGATCGGCGGGCGCTCGCCCGGCGTGCGCCCGAGCCGGCCGGTGCTGCCCCGTCGCAGCCGGCAGCGGTTCTGCCGGCCCCGCTGACCTCGTTCGTCGGCCGGTTGCGCGAGCGGGCCGAGCTGGCGGGGATGATCAAGGCGTGCCGTCAGGTGACCGCGGTCGGTCCCGGCGGAGTGGGCAAGACCCGGCTCGCGCTGGCGGTGGCCGCGGAAGCAGCCGGCGAGTACTCCGACGGGGCGTGGTTCGTCGACCTGGTCCCGGTCGCCGACCCCGGCATGATCGCCACTGCGGTCGCCGGGGCGCTCGGCCTCGGCGAGCAGCCCGGACGCGACATGACCGAGTCCGTGGTCGCCGCGCTGGCCGACCGTCACGCGCTGCTGGTGCTGGACAACTGCGAGCAAGTGGTCAACGGGGTGGCGCTGTTTCTCGAGCGGCTGCTGGCGACGTGCCCTCGGGTGACGGTGCTGGTGACCAGCCGGGCACGGCTGATGGTGCCGTTCGAACGGGTGTATGAGGTTCCGCCGCTGTCGCTGCCCGTCGCCGGTGAGTCGGACGCGGTCGCGTTGTTCATGGAGCGGGCGGCGGCGGTCGGCCGGCCACTCGACCCTCCACCGCGCGACCAGATCGCCGCGATCTGTGAGCGGCTGGATGGAATGGCACTGGCGATCGAGCTGGCCGCCGCCCGGTATCCCATGCTCGGGCTGGACGGCATCACCGCCGCCCTTTCCCATCCGCTGCGGATGCTGACCGGCGGCTCTCGTGCCGATCAGCGGCACCGGTCGGTGCGGGCGGCGCTGGACTGGAGCCACGCCCTGCTGGAGCCGGCCGATCGGGCGCTGCTGCGCCGGGTGTCGGTGTTCGCGGCGCCGTTCACCGCAGCCGCGGCGGCGGAGGTGGCCGGGTCCGAGGAGGGCCTCGTCGCCGACGGGCTGGCCAGGCTCGCCGCACAGAGCCTGCTGGTGGTGACCGCGTCGCCGGGCGGGACGGAGTACCGGGCGTTGGAGACCATCCGCCAGTACGGCATGGAGCGGCTCGCCGAGGCCGGCGAGCTGGTCGACGCTCGGTCCCGGCACCTTCGCTGGTGCCTGGCCGAGGCCGCCGGCCTGGCGGTGGTACGAGCGGACTGGCGGGCCCGGTTCGACCTGGTGGCCGACGACCTCCGCGCGGCCCTGGCGTGGGCGGCCGACCGTCCGGAGCAGCGCACGGACGCCTGCGATCTCGCCCGGCGCCTGGCGGAGCTGACCTTCACCCGTAACCTGACCGGCGAGTCCCAGCGGCGCTACGAGCAGGCGGCCGCGCTCACGACCGATCCCGCCGACGGCGCGTCGAAGCTCCGGCAGGCCGCGGCCGTGGCCGGCTGCCGGACCATCGGTGATGACATGTACCGCCTCCGCCGCGCGGCCGCGGAGGCCGCCCGCGGCTCAGGTGACGGCGCCGGCGCCGCCGCCGACCTGGCGACCGCCGCCGTCATCGCGTTCCGGTTCTCGACCACGTTCGTGCGGCTCCCGCCCCGGGAGGAGGTGCTCGCGCTGATCACCGAGGCGCGGGAGCTGGCCGGCGACGATCCGGCCGCGCAGGCCGCGGTGGCGCTGGCCGAGGCCGCGGTGCTCACCGACGCGTTCGGCGCGGCCCAGGGCCCGCCCGGCAACGCCGTACCGGAGACGATCGCGCGCGCCGGGCACGCGGTCGAGCTCGCCCGCCGGACCGGTGACCCGCTCGCCGAGTCGGCCGCGCTCGACGCGCTCACCGGCGCCCAGAGCTGGGCCGGCGACACGTTCGCCGCCGCGGCCACGGCCCGGCGCCGGATCACGCTCCTGTCGTCGTCGCCGCCGATCTCGCCGGCCGGCACCCATGAGCTGATCGACGCGCTGGGCATGGTCACCGAGGCATGTCTCGGCGCGGGGGACGTGCCAGGTGCCCGCCGATGGGCACGCCGGCTGGCCGACCATCCGTCGCTGGCGGAGGTCGGTCACCGCGCCACGTGCCGGCTGCTGATGGTCGACGCGCTGGCGGGGAACGTCGACGAGGTGCTCACCGGCAGCGTCCGGTTCCTCGACGCGTGGCGGCGGGCGGGCCGTCCCGCCCGGTCGCTCCTCCGCCCGGCCGTGGCCGCTGTGGCGATGGTCCACGGCCTCCGCGACGAGCATGACGCCCGGCGCGAATGGCAGGAGGTCCTGGATCAGCTCGGCACCCCGACAGGGCATACCTACGGCTACGGGGCGGTCTTCGACGCGATGCTCCTGCTGCACCGCGGACAGGCTTCGGAGGCGCTGGAGCGGATGACCCCCGAGCCCGGGCAGGTGTGGAAGTGGGTCGCCTGGATCTGGCACCACTGGTATGTCGCGCTGCGCACCGAGGCCGCCGTGCTCGCCGGGAGCCCCGACGCCCGCGACCGTCTGGCCGAGGCCCGAACGATCGTCGCCGGCAACCCGGTCGCCACAGCCCTGGTGGAGCGAGCCGGAGCCCTCCTCGTCGGCGACCAGGAGGGGCTGCTCGCCACGACAGACGCGTTCGACGCCGCCGGCTGCCGCTACCAGTCCGCACGGACCATGGTGCTCGCCGGCGGCGACCATGCCGAGCGCGGCGCGGCCGCGCTGGCCGATCTCGGCTTCGCCCCAATCGCCCCGATAGCCCCGTTCCGGCACCCGCGATGACCTCGGAGCGGTACGGGGTCGAGGAACGAGCCGGCACCCGTTGGTGCTGAGGGCGACGCCGCCACGGGCCGGGAAGAGGATCCTCAGCAGGAGTCCCGTTCGCGTTCCCGGCCGACCTGATGCGCAGGGGCGATGTGCTGGTCGATCAGGATGCGGGCGGCGGCCGTGGCGCGGCCGGCGGGGCCGGACGAGCCCAGGGTGGCGGCGTTGGCGTAGAGGCCGGAGATGATGAGCATCAGCATGTCGGCCAGGGCGTCCGCGTCGGTGGCGCGCGCGGCCAGAGCCAGGTCGCGCAGGCGGCGGCGCAGCTGGTCGAGATGGGCGACGGCCTCCTGGCGGCCGGGGTGCGCGGGGTCGCGGAACTCCGCCGAGGTGTTGTAGAAGGTGCAGCCGTAGAAGCCGGGGGCCTGGACGCTTGCCTGCGCGAATTCCACGACCTTGAGGAGCTGGCGGGCGGGGTCGCCCTCGTAGGGGGCCAGCGCCTGGTCCATGTGCGACCACGTCTCGGCGTCGAGTTCGCGCACCCACGCGGCGACCAGGTCGTCCTTGCTGCTGAACTCCCGATAGAGCACGCTCTTGCCGAGCCCCGTCTCCTCGACGACCTCCTGCATCCCCACCGCCCGAGCGCCGCGCTCACCGAACAGGCGGGCTGCCGTCTTGAGGATGCGCTGCCTGGTGCCGGGCGCCGGTCTACGCGTCACCGTCGTCTGTTCCTTCCACGGTCTCGGGGTCTTCGGAAAGTCGCCTGTTGACACAGTAGCGCTCCGCTTCCAACAATGGACCGATCGGTCCGGACTGATCGGTCCGTTATGGGCAGTCCACTGAGCAGTACGAGAAAGGAAACACACGTGCGCATCTACACCGCAGTCGCCACCTCTGCCGGCCGTGACGGGCGGGCGGTCTCCTCCGACGGCAAGCTGGACGTTCAGCTCGCGCTCCAGAAGGAACTGGGCGGCGACGGCGACGGCACCAACCCCGAGCAGCTCTTCGCGGCAGGCTACGCCGCCTGCTTCGCGACGTCGCTGAAACTCGTGGCGGCGCAGAGAAACCTCGACGTCACGGACGCGTCGGTCATGGCCGAGGTGGGGCTGTCGCCCAACGGCAAGGGCGGCTACCAGTTGGACGCCGTCCTGCGTGTGGGGCTGCCCGCCGGCCTCGCCCCCGAAGAGGCTCACGACCTCGTGGAGACCACCCACCAGGTGTGCCCGTACTCCGACGCCACCCGCGGCAACATGCGGGTCGACCTGGTCATCGACCGGTGATCGTCGCCAGGCTCACGGCACCGCTGCCGGAGGCGAGAAGGAGGGCCGCCTCGTTGGAGGCGGCTCATGCCATGCTCAGCGGGCGCTCCGACGTCGGGATCAGGTCCGCGATGGAGTCGCGGAGCCGGTGCTGGTACGGCCGGCGCGACCCGAACCCGAGGGAGGCCGCGACGTTGGCGCCCGCCAGCATGCCCTGGCGTACGGCGTGCCGGCTGCTCATCGGGGTGAGCTTGCCGGTCCTGGTGAGGTCGGGGACGGCGGACGCGTCGCCGCAGGCGTAGATCTCCGGGTGGCCCGGCACGGCGAGGTGCTCGTCCACCCGGATCCTGCCCTGCTCGGCCGGCAGGCCGAGGTTGGTCACGAGCGGGTCCGGGCGGACGCCGAAGCTCCAGACGATCGTGCGGGTGGGGATGAACTCGCCGTCGGTGAGCCGCAGCCCCCGGGTGGTGATCTGGCCGAGCGAGGTCTGCGTGCGGACCTCCACGCCTCGTGACCGCAGCGTCCGTGCCGTGGTCCGGGACAGGCGGTGCCGCGCGTCGGGCAGCAGCCACTCGGCGGGATCGGCCAGGATCCAGCGGATCGGCTGGTCGCGCAGCCGCGGGTCGCGGCAGGCGATCGAGTGGGACAGCGACTGGCCGGCCGAGGCCGCCGCCACGCCGGCGTATCCCGCGCCGAGCACGACGAACGTGCAGCATGCCGCGCGTTCGAGGGGATCGGTGCTCGCGGCGGCCGTGGCGAGCTGCCGGTGGATGTGGTCGCGCAGGTGCAGGGCCTGGTCGACGTCGTGGAAGCCGACGCTGTGGGGCGAGACCGCGGAGACCGTTGCCACTTCGCTCACGCCTCCCACCGCGACGATCAGCCGGTCGTACGCCAGCACGCCGCCGTCGTAGAGCACGCGCCGGGCGCCGGCGTCGATGTGGGTGACCGTGCCGAGCACCACCCGCACACCGGGCAGGGTCTCGGCCAGCGGCACGCTGATCCGGTCCGGGCTGAGGACGCCGGTCATCACCTGCGGGAGCAGCTCGCGATGCTGGGCGACGCCGGTCGGGTTGACCAGGACGATCTCCGCGCCGTCGCCCACCTTGCGCGACAGGGTGCGCGCCGCCTGGTATCCGGCGTCCCCGGCTCCGACGATCACGACCTGGGGCCTGTTCGGTGTCACGGTCACCTCCCTGAGGCGCCCGAGAGGGCGGCCGGCTCCTGCCGCGCCGGTACCAGCCGTTCGTGGAAGCCGCCGTCCGGGGAGCGCACGATGACCCCCGTCTCCACGCCGTGCTCGGCGACCTCCTGGTCCGCCTGCTGGAGCGCCAGGCAGATCCACCGGGTGACGACGAACGCGATGACGGGGCCGATGACCACGACGTACCTGAAGAAGATCGTCACGGCGTTGACGGTCATGTGGAACTGGTGGGCGATCTGGTCGTTGGCCGCGGCCGCCCACAGCAGGCCGTAGAACGTGATGCCGGCGACCGCGACGGCCGTCTTCACCGGCGTCTCGCGGGGCCGGTCGAGCACGTCGCGCGCGGGTGCCTCGCGGGCCACGCGGCTCGTGGACTTGGGGCGGCCCAGCGCGTCGCGGCGGCCGCGTCGCGCGAGGAGGAGGCGTTCGGCCGTCGGGTAGGCCGCCAGGGCGGTGAAGAAGGCGCCGGGCACCACCAGGGTGGGGACGAGGACGGCGAGGCTCAGGGTGTAGTCGCCGAGGGTGAGCTCCCACGGGGGCATGATCCGGAGGGCTCCGTCGAGGAAGCCCATGTACCAGTCGGGAACCGAGCCCGCCGAGATCTGCGTCGGGCTGGCGGGGCCGTACAGCCAGATCGGGGCGATCTGGAAGCCGAACCCGAGGATGATCAGCATGCCGACCGTCGCGAGCGCCATCATCGGGCGTGCGCTCCGCCGCGTCGGCATCGAGGCGACGAACCGCGAGTGGCCGTGCCGCCGGGTCAGCACCTCACGGGCGATGAGCAGCGCCGCCATGACGACCGGGATCAGCAGGTGCCCGCCGTACATGACCGGGATGACCCTGTCGCCGGGGAAGCCCGAGCCGAACAGCAGCGACAGCGCCCAGCTTCCCACCACGGGGATGGACTGCACCACCGACACGATCAGCCACAGGCTGCCGCCCGACAGCATGTCGTCGGGCAGGGCGTTGCCGGTCTCGCCGGCGGCCATGCCGAGCGCCAGCAGCGTCACCCAGATCAGCCACTGTCCGGTGCGCGGGCGGCGGAACGCGCCGGTGAGGAACATACGGAGCAGTTGCAGCACGACGGCCGCCACGAACACGAGCGCCGCCCAGTGGTGGACCTGGCGGATGAGCAGGCCGCCGCGCACCTCCAGGCTGAGGTGCATGGTCGAGTCGAACGCCTTGCTGACGAACAGTCCGCGCAGTGGGCCGTACGAGCCGTCATAGGTCACCTGGGACATGCCGGGCTCGTAGAACACCATCAGCACCGCCCCGGTCACCGCCAGCACGACGAACGACCAGACGGCGAACTCGGCGAACATGAAAGACCAGTGGGAGAACTGGAACGAGCGGCGGTTGGCCGTCAACGAACGCATGTGGGCCCCCTTACGTTGCCTACTCACAAGACAAGCGCGGGCCGGAGTTTGTGACACCGACGGGGCATTGGCGACGGTGATTCACGTCACGGCTGTCCATCGGACGAGTCGCTCCGCCGCGCCGCCGTATATATTCATAGCAGAGAACGGTTCACTCATGTGAATGAATAACCACCGGAGGGAAACCCATGAACGCAGCTGTGGCCGAACGGCTGGTCCGCTTCCAGCAGCCCGAGAAGGCCCTGACCTACCTCGGAGGGCTCGACGACACCCGCATCGCCGCCCTGTTCGGCCTCGACACCGCCGCGTACCACGACCTGGTGGAGGGCTGCGAGGCGGCGGTGCGGCAGGTGGCGTCGGACATGCTCGCCGACCCGGTGATCGCCGGGCAGGTGGACCGGCTGCCGTTCCGGCCGGGCCAGCACGTGGTGGCGATCGGTGAGAGCACCACCGCCGACCGCCTGTCCTGGTTCGAGATCCTGCGTCAGCTGCTCGCGTCGCGCCGGCCCGCGGACGCCGTCAGGCTGACCAACCTGGCCGTCACGGGGTGCACCACCACCCAGGCGCTCGCCCAGTTGCCCGCCCTGTCGTACCACCGCCCGGACTGGGTGCTGTGCATGCTCGGCGGCAACGACGTCCAGCGACTCGGGTCCGACCACGGGCCCACGCTCGTCAGCCCGTCCGAGAGCCTGCGCAACCTCCTCGCGCTGCGGGACCTCGCCGTCCGGCGCACCGAGGCCCGGTGGGTGTGGCTCACGCCGTCCGCCGTGGACGAGGGCCGGACCGCCGCGTACCCGCACTTCCAGCGGGCCCGGCTCAGGTGGTTCAACAGCGATCTCGACCACATCGCCGAGCACCTGAACGCCCAGCCCGAGCCCACGGTCGACACCCGCGCCGCCAGCGGCGCCCGGGCGGACGACTCGCCGCACCTCGACGACGGCCTGCACCTGACGCTCGCCGGCCAGCGCGCCGTGGCGGGCGCGTTCCTGCGCACCCTGACGGAGTGACACCACTCACGTCGCGCCGGTCAGCGCTTGACGGCCCGCAGGACGACGAACTTGCGGTCGCTCGCGGCGACCTCGCAGTTGCCGAACAGCCGGCGCAGCTTCACGTGGTAGCCGAGGTGCCGGTTGGCGACCACCCAGAGCTCGCCGCCGCGGCGCAGCGCCGCACGCGACCCGTTGAACATGCGCCAGGCCGTCGCGTCGGTCCTGGCGCGGTGCGTGTGGAACGGCGGGTTGGTCAGGATCAGGTCGACCGTGCCCGCCGGCACGCCGGACATGCCGTCGGCCGCCAGGAACGTCGCCCTGCCGGCCGCGCCGGAGTCCGTGCCTGCGCCGGAGCCCGTGCCCGCGCCCACATTCGCCTCGAACGTCGCCTCCGCCGAGGCCAGCGCCTGGTAGGACTCGTCGATGAACGTCACCTCGGCGTCGTCGTCGCTCAGCGCCGCGGCCAGCCCGATCACCCCGTTGCCGCAGCCCAGGTCCACGACATGACCGCGGCCCCGCAGCGGCGGCAGGTTCTGCAGGAAGAACCGGGTGCCGATGTCGAGGCGGTCGGCGCAGAAGGTGCCCGCGTGGTTGGTGACGGTGAGCCCGGAGACCGCCCCGATGCCGCCGGGCAGCGCGTAGCTGCGCGGCCACGGGTTCGCGCCGCGGGACAGCCCGGTGTCGGGGGAGCAGAAGATGAGCCGCGCCTTCTTCGCCGCCAGCGACGTCGTGGTCGGCCCGAGGATGCGTTCGAACAACTGGAGCGTCGAGGTGTGGATCTCGGTGACCATCCCGGCGCCGACGACCAGAGTGCCCGCGTGCACGTGCGGCGCGAGGCGGTGCAACTGGTCCTCCAGGAGCGACAGCCCTTTGGGCACCCGGATCAGCAGCACGTCGATCCGGGGCGGTGGCGGGTCCATGGTCGTGCGCAGCCGTACCGTGTCCTCGGCGACCCCGTTGCGGCTCAGGTTGGCCCGGGTCGCCTGCTGGGTGAGGTAGGAGTCGGTGATCTGCACGGGGCGATGGCCGGCGAGCGCGGTGACCAGCGCGCCCCAGCGGTCGCCGAGCACGACCACGGTGCCCGACAGGTCGGCCGGTTCGCCGTCGATCCCGTCGAGATGCCGCAGCAGGTACTCGTCGGCGGCGTCCCACGCGCGCAGCGGGTCGCGAGGGTCCTCGGGGAATCGGGTGAGCGCGAACTCGCCGCTCGACGTGCTCAAATGGTTCATCGCGGCTCAGGCTAGCGAGTCACGCGCCCGCAGTGCCATTCGCGGGATCGCCGGCGCCTTTTCCGCCGCCGAGCTCCACAAGGCCTTCGCCGTGAGGCACGATGATCGTGTGACGGACGTCATTCCCACCGAGCCGATGCCGGGCGCGGTGCGAACCGCCAGAGGCGCCATGATCCTGCAGTCGGGCTTCGGTCTTCTCGGCTTAGCCTTGATGGCGGCGGCGGTGGCCGGCTCCGGTGCCCCGATGCTTCTCGTGGTGCTGCTCCTGCTCCTCCTCGTCGTGGTCGCCCTGGGATGGCTGGCATTCCGCTGGTCGTCACGCCGGAAGTGGGTGCGCTGGTGCGCCGTCGCCGTCGAGGCGGTCATGGTCGGCGGCGCCGTGGCCGGACCGGTGCTCGACGGCGAGTTCGGTTGGAGGACCCTGATCAGCCTGGGCACCGTCCTGCCGCTCGCGGTCATCGTCGCCCTGGTCACGCCTTCGGCGGCCCGCTGGTTCGACCGCTGACATCGCCATCGTTCACGGCTGTGCCGTGAGCATGGCGTCGGCCAGGCCGGTACGCGCGTACAGCACCGAACGGCCCGCCCGGTGGGTGCTGGTCAGGCCGGCGGCCCGCAGGGCGGTGAGGTGCTGGGACACGCCCGCCGCCGAAAGGCCCGAGCGCCGGGCGAGTTCGGTGGTCGAGGCGGGTGTGTCGAGTTCGGCCAGGATCAACGCCCGGGACCGGCCGATCACGGCGGCCAGGGCGTCCAGGTGGGCATGGGTCCGGCGCGCCCACAACGTGCCGATCCCGCGCGCCGGGTAGGCGAGCTGCGGCGGTTCGGACGGGACGGACCGGGTCAGCACCCGGGGCCAGGCGAAGACCGACGGCACCAGGAGCAGCCCCGCGCCGGTGTCGATCCGGGTGATGGCGCAGTGCCGCTCCGCCAGGTGGAGGCTGCCGCCGGCCCAGCGCACCGTGTGGTGCAGCTCGTCCAGCGCCTGGGCCGTGCCCTGCTCGGCGACCTGGCGGCCGCGGTGGAACAGGTCCGCCTCCAGGACCGCGCGGATCCTGGCCCAGTAGGGCGCCATCGCCAGCGCCCAGTAGGTCTCGATCTCCGCGACGATCCGCGGCAGGCAGGTGCGCGGGCTCCGGTGAAGGCCGCGCAGCCGGGGCGACAGGACGCCGTCGCGCTCGGCGGCCAGGTGGTCGAGGTCCAGGCGTACCTGCTCGGGGTCGGTGGCCGCGATGGCGGCCAGCTCGTCGGCGAGGCCGGGGGAGCGGGTCGCCGGCGCCGGGTTGAGGAAGTCGGGGAGGTGGCCGGCGGGCGGGATCATGTCGGCCAGCCAGCCGCGATCGAGGCCCGCGGCCGCGAGCCGGGGGCGCACCTGGTCCGCCCAGGCGCGGTGGGGGCGCGGCACCACGGCGGCGGCCAGTGCTCTGACGCTGGTGACGACCTCCCACATGGGCGAGACGGCGAACCGGGTCTCGGCCAGATCGTGCACCGAAAAGGCCAGCCGTGTCCTCATGCCGCCTCCGCTGTGGTCCCAGGATTCGGTCACAGCTTAATGAGTGGACCCCTGCCCCTCCGTCCAGCAGCATCCCGGGAGCAGGTGCCGACCACGCAGAACCGAAAGGCAGTCACGCGCATGTCTGTAGACAGCTTCACCTCCGCCGACGCCGCGACCCAGCGGAAGGCCCGGCTGTTCCGCTCGCTGAGCGCCGAGCCCGTGCTCGTGCTGCCCAACGCCTGGGACGCCGCCAGCGCGGCCGTCATCGCCGCCGCCGGCGCCACGGCGATCGCCACCACCAGCGGCGGCGTCGCGTGGTCGCTGGGCAGCGGGGACGGGCAGCGGCTCGGCCGGGACGAGATGGTCGAGGCCGCGCGGCGCGTCGTGGACTGCGTGGACGTGCCGGTGACGGTCGACGTGGAGGGCGGGTACGGGCCGGCTCCGGCGGACGTCGCCGCGACCGTGCGGGCGGTGGTCGGGGCCGGCGCGGTGGGCGTCAACCTGGAGGACTCCACGGCCGTCGGCGGCCCCCTGTTCGACGTCGCCGAGCAGGCCGCCAGGCTGCGCGCCGCCAGGGACGCCGCGACCGAGGCGGGCCTGCCGGAGCTGTTCGTCAACGCCCGCACCGACGTCTACCTGTTCGGGATCGGCGCACCGGACGGCCGGCTGGGTGAGGTGCTGGAGCGCGCGGCGGCGTACGCCGAGGCCGGAGCCGACGGGATCTTCGTTCCCGGCCTGCTCGACCTGGACGCGCTGAACGCCCTCTGCGCGGCCTCGCCGCTGCCGGTCAACGCGATGGCCGTCGCCGGCGGGCCGACCGTCGCCGAGCTCGCGCAGGCCGGGGTACGCCGGGTCAGCCTGGGCACCGCGCTGGCCCAGGCCGCCTACACCGCGGCCCGGAGAGCCGCCGCCGAGCTGCTCGGCACGGGGGGCCTCACAGCGCTGGACGGCTCCCTGGGCTTCGGCGAGCTGGACGCCCTGTTCCGCCGCTGATTCTGGGTGCGGTACGTCAGTCCGGCGCCCAGTACTTCTGGCGCACCTGCTCAAGCTGCTGGACCACCGGCTTCCAGGAACCGGGCAGCGTGTGGCGGGTGGCGCGGTGGCCCCGGTAGGCGAGCGTGTACATCAGGAAGTCGGCCCCCTGCGGCGGTCCTTCCGAACGTCCGACGCGCAGGTGCTTCAGATGGCCGCGCAACGTCCGTATCTCCTTGCCGGTGAGGCACTTGTCCACGGTGGGGCCCGTACGGCGGCTCACCCGCGCGCACCCGTCGGTGTACACGATCACTCGGTCCTTGAACCCCGCGAAGCCACCCTCCTCGCGCAGCTCCACCAGCACCTTCTTGTGCACGGTCACCGCCTGCGCCGGCGGCGCCAGGGTCGCGCTCAGGGCCACGGCGAACGATGCCGCGAGCGCTGTCTGCCTGATCCTCATGCTTCTTAGACGTATCGGACCGGCCGTCGGCTCACGCGTCTTGGCACGCGTGGTACACCATCGTCATGCAGGCGCCCATGGGCCGGTCGGACCTGGTCCACGCGGGGTGGATCAGGGAGCGGAACGCGCGGGCCTTCTGCGAGATCGTCGCGTCACTCGTCCGGTACGACTTCGACGACCTCGACTGGCAGGCGGTCGAGGCCGCGCTGCCCCACACCGACGACGAGCGGGAAGCGGGTTGGTACGGCTACCCGCTCGTCGGCGAGGTGACCCGGCTCGACCTCAGGCTGGCGCGGGCCGTGGGCGGGGCGGTGGTCTCCGTCGAGGTGCGCGGTGTCGTGGACGAGGTGCTCCGGGGGCAGGTGGAGCTCGCCTGCGACGTGGCCGCCGCGTACGACCTGAGGCCCGGGCAGTGAGGCCCGGGCAGGGGCGACGGCCCCGAGCCCGGGCTACGCGGATCGACGGCTCCCCGGAGCCGGGAGCAGATCGGCGAACAGCGCGTCCCTGGAGGCCGCCGCGGCGTCCTCGGCCGCCGTGACCGCCGTCAGGATGGCGTGGGCCAGGCCCGTCGCGTCGAGCCGTCGCCGGCTCCGCGGGGAGATCTCCAGCCGTACGAGGACGCCGAGCGCGTCGGTGACGGCCGTGATCCCGCCGTCGTCGGCCCGGCCGGAGAACTCGGCGGCGCTCCATTCGTCCACCCTCTCCTCCGCCCGCGCGGCGGCGGAGACCATCGCGTCCAGCCGCGCCTGCGCCTCCTCGAACTCCTCCCACGCCTCGTCGGAAGCCTCCATCGCTCAGTCTCCTCCCAGCACGTTGCGGATGTAGCCGTCGAGCGGGTCGGCGGCGTCCGCGCCCGCGGTGCTCCCCGCCGGGCCCGCGAGGTCCTGGACGACCTCCGTCAGCCGCTCGCCCATCGTGCGGTGGGCCGCGGCGATCGCCTGCTGGACGGCATGCGCGAGCTGGAGGTGGTCGAGGCCGCGCAGGCCGCGCGGATCGATGGACAGCCCGCGCAGGCGCCCGCCGCCGGTCACCTCGGCGCGGACCACCCCCGACGGGTCGGCGCCCGCCAGCCGCTCCTCCTCCAGCCCGGCCAACGCCTCGTCGAGGGCGCGGGTCCAGCCGTCGGCGGCGCGCAGCAGGCCGGCGACGTCCTCCGGCCCGTTCACGGCGAACGTCTCGGCGTCCCTCATGAGGCATTCTTGGACGGCGGGCCGCTCTTGGGCGCGTCGCTCTCGTTCATGGGGACCCAGTACTCGTCCACGAGGCGGGGGTCCGCGATCGCGTCGGTGAGGTGCAGGTCGCGCGCGCCCCGCGCCGGGTCACCGGAGCGGTAGAAGGCGCCTCTCAGGTCGTTGAGCTTCAGCTCCAGCTTGTTGAGCTCGCTCTCGTGCTTGTTGAAGACGTCGGCGAACTGCTTGACGAGGTTGCCGGCCGCGCTCATGAACAGGCCGACCTGGGTCATCAGGGCGGCCCTGCCGACGGGGTGCGTGCTCATCGTGGCGATCGTGCGCAGGATGGGGGCCGAGGCGGCGTACAACCCGAACACCGACAGGTCGTACTCCATCACCTCCTTGTACTGGCTGTGCATCGTGCTGCTCATCGCGCCGGAGATCTTGCCGAGCTGGCCGTACAGGCCGTTGATGTTGAACCGGACGTACTGCTGGAGGGTCTGTTGCGCCAGGCCCTTCCAGTTGGGGGTGATGTCGTCGAAGAACGAGCGCCACAGGTCGGATCGGCTGCCCTCCAGCGTCCCGGACATCTCCTTCCACAGCTCGCGCCGCAGGTAGAACAGGAACGGGTTGCCCATGTTGAGGGTGGCCGCCACGTCGAGCGCGAGCGCGGCCGTGCCGAGCCCCGAGACCGCCATCGCGGCCCGGTTGCTCTGGCGCAGCGGGTCCAGCCCCTGGATCAGCCGCCGGTAGAAGCCGGGGTCGGTACGCGGCGTGGGGCTGACCGTGATGGTCCGCTGCACGGTGCCGTGGGCGTTGGTGACGTGCAGTTGCCGGTCGCCCGTGGGCGCGGTGTGGCCCGGCAGGATCAGCTTCGGTGGTTCGCCCGAGGGAACCGTCATCGCGGGTTCCTCCTCACGCGGGGGTGCTGTGGTGGTCGGCGGCGGCGTAGTTGTCGGCGGCCTGGAAGACCTTGCCGCTGTCGGCGCGCAACAGCTCCGACAGGATGCCGGCGCAGTCCCGCCAGGTGTCGGAGACGGTGTTGAACCGGTCGACGAACAACAACCCGGCTATGGGCACGCCGGCCATGGGGATGAGCTGCCAGCCCTCGAAGCGGGGAGTCCAGTGCTTGACGGTGTCCACGCCGGTGGCCGAGCTGTCCATGGTGCCGGCGAACTTCCGTACGTATCCCCCGTTGACGTCGTAGCCGCCGGAGCCGCCGGGGCCGCGGCCCGTTTCGTCCGGCGTCGGCCTCTGCGTGGCGGAGATCGCCCGCGCCGGTTGCGCGCGCAGGCTCTGCGGGAGGCAGGCGGGTGGCGGGCAGGCGGGGGTGTGCGGGCACGGGCTCACCAAGGACGGGGCGCCGGCCGCGAACGACGAAGCATGATCAACTGACACGGGGCTCTTTGTATCATCACCGTTCCGCTTCGACGGAGCCGCTCCCACCGGATCGGCCACGCCCGGAATGGCCGTCCTGACGTTTTGCCGGCCCTTGGCGTCCGGGCGCGGGCGATGGGGGTACGTCCTCCCACATGGGGCGATCTTCCGGCCCCGGAGGGGAGACGGTCATGTACGCGACGGTACGGCGATACGAGGGAGTCACCGATCCCGCCGAGGCGGGACGCCGGGTGAACGAGGAGTTCCTGCCGATCCTGCGCGACGTCCCTGGGTTCGTGGCCTACTACTGGGTCGACGCCGGGGGCGGGGTGATGCTGTCCACCAGCGTCTTCGAGGACGAGGCCGGGGCCGAGGAGTCCACCAAGCGGGCCGCGGAGTACGTGCGGGAGGGCCTCTCCTCCCTGCTGCCGAATCCTCCTCAGGTCACGGCGGGTGAGGTCGTGGCGACCGGGTAGCGCCCGGCCGCCGGGCCCGCCGGACGACCTGGTTCGGCGGGCCTACGCGTAAGTCAGAAATTCCCGACAAATAGCCCGTGGCCTTCTTATAGTGATCCGGTGGAACCGGATGATCTGTCCAGTCACCTGGTCGTTCTCGGCTTGCGGCCGGAAACGGCCCGGGTGTACGTACAGATGCTCTGGACGCAGCAGACCACCGAGACGGCGCTCGCCGAGGCGCTCGACATGCGGCCCGAACGGGCGCGCTCCGCGCTCAAGGAGCTCACCACCTGGGGCCTGGTGGCTCGGCACGACGCCGGCGACGGCTTCCGGGCGGTGGTCCCTGAGGTGGGCCTGGAGGCGCTGGCCCGGCGGCGGCAGGCCGACGTCGAGCGGGCGCGCATCGCCGTGGGCAACGCCTTCGAGACCCATCGCCGCTCGGCCCGCAGGGGCGCCGTCGAGTCGCCGGTCGAGGTGGTCACCGGCCCGGCGGTGAAGCTGCGCATCCGCCAGCTCGTCAACAGCGCCCGGCACGAGATCCGGCGGCTGGACCGCCCGCCGCACCTGTTCGGAGCCGTCAACAGGGCCGAGATCGAGCAGCTCGCCCGGGGCGTCGCCTATCGGGTCGTCTACGCGCGCGAGTCGCTGGAGCTGCCCGGCTACCTGGAGAAGAACGTCACGCCGTGCGTGGAGGCCGGCGAGCAGGCGCGGGCCGCGGCGGACCTGCCGGTGAACATGACCATCCTCGACAAGGACCTGGCGTGGCTGACCAGGCCCGAGGACGGGCGGGACGCGACGCTGACGATCGTCTATTCGGGCGGCCTGCTGGAGGCGCTGGCCGGCCTGTTCGAGAGCTGCTGGAAGACGGCGATCCCCCTGCACCTGGCGACCGGGACCGGACCGTCGGTCAGGGCGGCCGATCGCCGGCTGCTCGTCCTGCTCAACGCGGGGGTCAGCGACTCCAGGGCGGCCGAGAGCCTGGGGATGAGCCGCAGGACGTTCTACCGTCGGCTGGAGCAGCTCATGGCCCTGACGGCGACGACCACCCGGTTCCAGCTCGCCGTCGCGGCCGCTCAGCGCGGCTGGTTGTAGCCCGGACCCCGGCGGAAGGGACGCAGCGGTGAACCAGCAGACGCCAGAGGAGTTACGCAGGTCCCTCGACGAGGCGCTGGACTCCGGGCCGTTCAGCGTCGCGCTGCGGCTGGCCATCCAGGCCGGCGGCCTGAGCCTCGACCGCCTCCAGCACCGCCTGCGCGAGCAGGGGATCTCCGTGAGCAGGACCGCGCTGAGCTACTGGCAGTCGGGTCGCACGCAGCCCGAACGCGAGGAGTCGCTGCGGGCGCTGCGCGCTCTGGAGGAGGTGCTGCACGTGCCGCCCGGGTCGCTGGTCGGCCTGCTGGGCCCGCCGCGGCCCCGGGGGCGGTGGACCGGCCACCAGGCGCCCCGCCCGGCGCGGCCCGACCGGTCGTGGGCCAGGCCGGAGGGCCTGGTGCGGGTGCTGGCGCAGGTGGAGGCCACCCCGGACGGCCTGGACCACCTGCTCCAGCGGCGGCGCAGCACGCTGGTCCGGCTCGACGCGCACCGGCAGATCCGCTCGATGTCCGTGCAGGTGGTGCTGGAGGCGCGGCGTCCGCAGGTGCGGCGCGCGCTCATGGTGCACCACTTCCACATGGCCGGGGTGCCGGGACCGGCGATCGAGCATGCGCGCGGCTGGCGGACCGGCAGGGTGCGCGGCGACCCGGAGACCGGCTTCGAGGTGCACGAGATGATCCTCGACCGGATCCTCCCGCAGGGCGCGCTCACGGTGGCGGAGTACGTGCTCGCCTTCCCGCCCGGCCACCTCGACCCGTACACCGCCCACCGGGTGGTGCCCGGCACGCGCGAGCTGACCGTGGAGGTGGTCTTCGACCGGGCGGCGCTGCCCGCGCTCTGCCGCGCCTTCTACCAGCCGTCGGTCGCGCACCCCAGGACCACCACGGAGGAGCTGTGGATCGGCGGCACCGGCACGGCCACCCACACCGTCTTCGACCCCGAGCCCGGCATTCACGGGGTCGCCTGGGAGTGGGACTGACCCGGGGACCGGACCACCGCGGGTGAGGAGGCGTCCCGGCGCAGCAGGCGGGGCGCGCCCGTGCCGTCGGCCGGGACGGCGAACAGCGAGACGCGGCCCCCGCCGTCGGGCCGCGCGTAGGCGAGGGTCGCGTCGTCCATCCAGGCGGCCTGGTCGTCGACCTCCGCCCGCTCGGCCAGCGGGGTCTCGCGGCCGGTCCGCAGGTCCCTGACGTGCAGCCGCCAGCGTGTCCCGACCCGCTTCTTGTAGGCGAGGCGCGTGCCGTCGGGCGACAGCGAGGGGCACTCCACGTCGCGCCCGACCGCGGTGAGCGTGCGGCTCGCCAGGTCGCCGCGCAGCAGCCAGATGCGGTGGGCGGAGCCCATCGTCGCGTAGAAGGTCCGGTCGTCGGCGGCGAACGTGACGCCCCAGAAGTTGCGGTCCTCCCGCTGGTACGGCTTGCCGTCCACGATGACGGTGAAGTCCTCCAGCGAGCCGTGCAGGGTGCCGGTGCGGGTGTCGTAGATGCCGGTGGTGGTGGCGAAGGCGCCCGGGTTGTACGAGTCGCCGGTGCGGAAGACCGTCCAGGCGGTCAGCCGCCCGCTGGGGGAGACGCGCGCCCTGCTGGGCGTGCCGTCCACGCGGACCGGCTCGGCGATCTCCTGGTCGCCGCGCAGGAACGCCGCCTCGAAACCGGCGGGCACCGCCACGGTGCGCAGGCAGACCGTGGTGCCGCCCGCGGTGTAGGAGCGCAGGCAGACCGGGGCGCGGCGGACCGGCGCGGCGCCCGGGTCCGTGACCGGGACCTGGGCGAGAGCGCGGCCGTGGTCGAGGAACACCAGGGTCCCCGGCCCGGCGGCGGCCGGGGCGGCCGGGGCGGCTGTGGCGACCGCGGCCGGTCGCTCCGCGATCGCCCAGGCCACGTAGCCGCCGCCGGCCCCCACGAGCGCCGTGATCGAGCAGATCCCGGCGAGGATCCGCCGGCGGTCCGCCCT
Organism: Nonomuraea roseoviolacea subsp. carminata; assembly: GCF_024172185.1. Taxonomy (GTDB): domain Bacteria; phylum Actinomycetota; class Actinomycetes; order Streptosporangiales; family Streptosporangiaceae; genus Nonomuraea; species Nonomuraea roseoviolacea. The sequence goes on along the minus strand of NZ_JAMZEC010000001.1, from coordinate 3,091,210 downwards.
CACGACGACGTCCCCTTGGCGCGGTGGTCCGCTCCACGATGAGTGCTCACGACGACGCCCCCCCGGCGCGATGGTCTGCTCCACGGTAAGTGCTCACGACGACGCCTCCCTCACGCGGCGCGGGTCGGGCGGGAACGCGCCGGCCATGAGGACGCCGGCGACCAGCAGCGCGGCGAAGGCCGCGAACGCGCCCCGCAGGTCCCAGCCCGCGGCGAGCGCGCCGAAGACGATCGTGCCGCCCGCGCGGGCCAGCGCCTGGCCGGTCTGGGTGATGGCCAGGCCGCTGGCGCGCAGGTGCTCGGGTACGCGGGGCGCGAGGTGCGCCATGAGCACCCCGTCGGTGGCCGCGTAGAACAGCCCGTGCAGCAGCAGCACGCCGAGGGCCGCGACCGGCCCCTGCCAGGCGGCGGCGAGCAGCGCGTAGGCCGCCGCCAGCAGCACGTGGCCGGCGACGAAGACCTTCCAGCCGCCGACCCGGTCGGCGAGCTTGCCCAGCGGGACCGCCGCGACGAGGAAGACGAGCGAGGTGACCAGCGGCAGCAGCGGCAGCGTGGCCGCGCCGAGCCCGGTCTGCCGCTGCACCCCGACGAAGAGGAAGGCGTCGCCGGCCGTGACCAGCCCCAGCATGGTCGCGTACACGGCCACCCTCCGCAGCGGGCGCCGGGCCAGCAGCCGCCGGCCGTCCCGCAGGGAGACCCTCGGCCGGGTCCCCGGCGCGACCCGCCGGTCGCGCACGAAGCAGGCCAGGATCACCACCCCGATCATGGCCAGGCAGAAGCTGGTGACGAAGACCGCGTCGTAGGCGTCGCCGACGGCGGCCACCAGCGCGAACACCAGCACCGGGCCGAGCAGCGCCCCGGCCGTGTCCAGCGCCCGGTGCACGCCGAAGGCCGCGCCCAGGGCGTTGGCGGGCGTGGCGGCCGTGATGAGGGCGTCGCGGGGAGCGGCACGCAGCCCCTTGCCGGCCCGGTCGACGGCGACCGCCGCGCCGATGCCCGTGACGGCCCCGCCCACGAGGGGGAACAGCAGCTTTCCGGCCGCCGACAGGCCGTAGCCCGCCATGGCCACCGCCTTGGGCCGCGCGGAGCGGTCGGCCAGGTGGCCGCCGGCCAGCCGCAGCAGCGCCCCCGCGCCCGTGTAGAGGCCGTCGAGCAGGCCGAGGCTCAGCAGGCCGGTGCCGAGGCCGTACAGCAGGTACATCGGCAGGAACGCGGTCACCATCTCGGCCGAGATGTCGGTGAAGAAGCTCACCAGGCCGAGGGCGACCACGGTGGCGGGCACGCGGGCGGAGCCCAGCCGCCCGGTCGCCCCGGCCGGCCTCCCGGCGGCCCTGGTAGTGGACAGGTACACGGTTCACCCTCCTGGGGAGCGGGGACCCGGCGGGCGGGGCCGCCGTCCGCGGCCCCGCCCCACCGGTTTCAGAAGGTCGGCGGAGGACGGGACGGTCAGGACGAGGTGATCTGCACGTCGTCGATCGCGGCCTCGACGAGGCTCGCCGTTCCGGCGTCCGCCGCCTCGACGACGATCCGGACGCTCTGCCCGGCGAAGGCGGACAGGTCGGCGGTGAGCGTCTTCCAGGCGCCGTCGAGGTCGGTGGCGGCGGTGCCGGTCCGCTCCAGCACGGTGGTGGTCGAGGAGGCGCCGACCACCTTGACGCGCAGGTAGTCGTCGGGACCGGAGTTGTCGCGGTGCGCGAACGTGTACGACAGCTTCAGCGTGGACGTGCCGGAGGGCAGCGTGACGGCCGGGGAGCGGACGGTCGTGACGCCGCCGTCCACGTCGTTCGCGCCCGGGCCCGACCCGGCCAGCCGGCCGGTGACCAGATCGTTGACGCCGCTGGTCGTGCTGCCGAGCTGCTTGACGCCCTCCTCCTGGGTCTCCTCGGGGTCACCGCGCTCCCACCGGCCGCCGGTGGCGGTGTCGGCGCCGGCCGGGTTCACGGTCCAGCCCCGGTCGGTCTCGAAGTCGTCGGAGAAGACGGTCGTGCCGCCGCCCCCGCCGCCGACGGAGAGCTGCACGGTGGCCGTCCTGGTGAGCGAGCCGGACGTGCCGGTCACGGTCAGGGGATGGGTGCCGGCCGGGGTGCCCGCGGCCGCCGACACGGTGAGCGTGGCGTTCGCCGTCCCGCCGGAGCCGACCGTCACCGAGGCGGGCGAGATCGTCGCGGTGACGCCCGAGGGCTGGCCCGAGACGGTGAGCCGGGTCGTGCCGGAGAAGCCGTTCTGGCCGGCCACCTGCACGGTCGAGGTGGCCGAGGCGCCGGGGGCGACGTCCAGCGAGGACGGCTGGGCGCTCAGCGCGAAGTCCGGCGTGGTCGAGCCCGCCTTGTGGCAGGTGCCCGTGCCGCTGTCGGTGAACGTGCGGCCGGCGATCGGCACGAAGTCGAACCGGTAGCCGGTGCTGGACAGGGTCAGCTTGAGCACGCCGTGCGTGTTGGAGTTCTTGGCCTGGAGGTTGGCGGAGCCGCCGGAGCCGAGCGCGTAGAAGCTCCGGCCGCCGGTGCCGACGAGGATCTCCCTGATGCCGTTCGAGTCGGCCTTGCCCTGGGGATCCTGCGGGGCCCAGCGCTGGTAGTTGTGGTCGTGGCCGGCCAGCATCAGGTCGGCCTTGTAGTCGTACAGGGCCTTCCACAGCGGCCTGGTGTTGGTGGCCGCGCCGTGCTCGCCGACGTTGTAGAGCGGGTGGTGCAGGTAGGCCGCCGTGCACGGCTTGGTGGAGGCGGCGAGGTCCTGGCGCAGCCACTTCTCCTGCTCGGAGCCGGCGCTCATCGAGATGTTGCTGTTGAGGGCGACGAAGTGCCAGTCGCCGATGTCCCAGCTGTAGTAGCCCTTGCCGCGCGCTCCGGCGCGGGCGCCGTAGTAGTCGAAGTAGCCCGAGGCGCCGGAGGTCTTGTACTCGTGGTTGCCCGGGGTGGGGTAGGTCTTGTCGAAGAAGGCGCCCCAGGTCTTCTTGTAGTCGCCGTTGTACTCGCTGAGCTTGCCGCTCTCGTAGGCGTTGTCGCCGGCGGTGAACACGGCGGCCGGCTTGATGGTGCCGGTGATGAGCTTGGCGGTGTCGGCGCAGGCGCTGCCGCAGATGTCTCCCGCTCCGGCCACCACGACCTCGGCCGCCTCCAGGGACTGGGTGCCGGCCTGGTAGCCGTCCACGGCGTACGCGCTGGACGGGTCGCTGAAGTGCGGTCGCACCGTGACGCAGTCGCCGCGCAGGGCCCGGGTGGTGAAGGTCCGGTCGCGCCAGGTGTCCCCGGTGAACCGGAAGGCCCCGCCCGCGGAGCCCGTGACGGTCAGGCTGTCGTCGCCGCGCAGGTCGAGCCGGGTGAAGCGCAGGCGCAGCCAGCTCGCGCCGGAGCCGCACACCTGGCGGGCCGCGGCGCCCGCGGCTGATCCGGACACGGTGACGGCGGCCGTGGCGGCGCCGCCCTCGGCGAGCTGCGGCACGGCGGCCGCGGCCGGCGGTTCCTGCGCCGCCGTACGGGCGGAGGCGGCTGAGGCGGGGACGGGGGCTTGGACGGGTGGGGAGGCGGCGGCCTGGGCCTGTGCCGGTCCCGCGCCGAGCGCGGCCAGCATCGCCAGGCCCGCCGTACCGGACAGCATCCGGCGGCGTTCGTGGTGACGGATCACGGACGGTGTTCCTCTCGAGTGGGGTTCGGGTGCGGTGTCTCCGTGGGCCCCACGGTGATCGGAAAGTTACCCGCCGCACGTGCGCAGTCAATGGCGGTGTCGGACGGGCTGACAGCATTCAGTGAATGGCGGGGCGGCGCGCGGGCAGGTCAGCCCGAGTCGTGCCTGGCGGGCGCGTCGGCCAACACGTGCCGTTCCGCGAATTGACGGGACAGCGCCACCCGCAATAACCCCATTTACGGAGATTTATGGGTATTTGGGGATGGGAACGTGGCGCATTGCTGCCAGTGGCACACCTTCCCCCACAACGGCGGCGTCCGGCACGACCGTCACCCCATGAGACGACTCAGCCACCCCCTGGCCATCGGCGCCCTCGCCGCCGCGACACTCGCGGCCTCGACCGGCACCGCCCTCGCCGAGCCCCCCTCGCCCACGCCGGGCACGATCCGCGCCGCCGACCCCGGCCTCGCCGTCCAGGACCACTACATCGTCGTCCTCAAGGACACACGCGGCTTACGCTCCCGCGGCGTCGAGCCGTCGGCCAAGGACCTCACCGACCGGTACGGCGGAGCGGTCACCCGCACCTACTCCGCCGCCCTCCAGGGCTTCGCCGCCGCGATGTCGCAGGACGAGGCCCGGCGGCTCGCCGCCGACCCGTCCGTGGCCTACGTCGAGCAGGACGCGACGGCGACGGTCGCCGAGCGGCAGGACGACCCGCCGAGCTGGGGCCTGGACCGCATCGACCAGCGCGACCTGCCGCTGTCGCGCTCGTACACCTACGGCGGCACCGCCGACGGCGTCCGCGTCTACGTGATCGACACGGGCATCCGCGCCACCCACACCGACTTCGGCGGGCGCGCCTCCTTCGGCAGGGACGTGCTCGACAACGACGACGACGCGAGCGACTGCAACGGGCACGGCACCCACGTCGCCGGCACGATCGCCGGCACCCGCCACGGGGTGGCCAAGAAGGCCAGGGTGATCGCCGTGCGCGTGCTCGGGTGCGACGGGAAGGGGCCGAACTCCGGCGTGCTCGGCGGCGTCGACTGGATCGCCGCCCACACCACCGGGCCCGCGGTGGTCAACGTCAGCGTGAAGGCCTCGCCGAGCTCCGCGCTGACCGACGCGATCCGCGCGTCGGTGGCCAAGGGGTACACCTACGTGGCCGCGGCGGCCAACGACAACGCCGACGCCTGCAAGGTCGGACCGGCCAACATCCCCGAGGTCATCACGGTCGGGGCGACCAACCGCGACGACCGCCGGCGCAGCACCTCCAACTGGGGCAGGTGCCTGGACCTGTTCGCCCCCGGCGGGGACATCACCTCGGCGTGGCACACCGGTGACAGCGCCACCAACACGATCAGCGGCACGTCCATGGCCTCGCCGCACGTGGCCGGCGCCGCCGCGCTCTACCTGGGCGCTCATCCCGGCGCCACCCCGAAGCAGATCGCCGACGCCATCGTGGCGGCGGCGACCACGGGCAAGGTGACCAACGCGGGCAACGGCTCGCCCAACCGGCTGCTGTACATCGCGCCGGCGGCCCCGGCCGCACCCGGCGAATGACCTGTCAGGAGAGTCAGGCGTAGCGCTCCAGCCAGGCCACGATGTGCTCGACGTAGCTGTCGACGTACACCAGCGGCTTGCCGCCGAGTTCCAGGACCGCGACGAGGTGGTCCACGCCGAACGTGCGGTCCCAGACGCGGGCGCGCCGGTAGGTCTCGCGGTCGACGGCCCGGCGGAGGTTGTCCCAGCCGTGCCACGCCATGAACGCGGCGTCGATCGCCGGGTCGAACAGGTGAGCCCGGTCCCAGTCCAGGACGCCGATCAGCCGGCCGTCCTCGCCCCAGTGGACGTTGGTCCCCACGAGGTCGCCGTGGACGAGCGTGTCGGGGACCGGCTCCAGGGCCGTCGCCGCCGCCAGGCGCCGCCGGCCCTCCTCGCGCCACCTGGCGGGGAAGCGCGGGACGACCTCCTCGGCGAGGATCGCGGCCCAGTTGTCGCGGCCCTCGTGCTCGCGCGGCGCGGGCAGCACGGCGCGCAGCTCCGGGGTGACGGGGAGCTCCCGGATGGCGCCGAGCAGGGCGCGGGTCGCCGCCGGGTCGCCCGCGCCCTCGGGGAGCCCGGCGCCGTCGATCCACGACACGGCGACGGCCGCCCGCTCCTCGAACCGCGTCACCGGGGTCAGCGGCTCGGGGACGGCGAAGGGCAGCCCGGCGGCGGCGATCACCCGCAGCACCTCGGTACGGCGGGGCAGGGCTTCGGCGCCGGTGGGGCGCCGGCTGACGCGTACGGCGGCGACGCCGGGCAGCAGGACGACGTCGTGGATGCCGCCCCGGACGAGCCGGGCCGCGCCGAGGGGGGCTCCCGGCAGGAGCGCGTCGGCTATCGCCAGCAGGTCGTCGGGTACCCGGTCGGTCATGCGTTCGGCTGCTCCCGGTCATGCGGTCGGCGTGGGCGGGGAGAGTCCCGGTCGGCGAGGCGCTGACACCCCCGCGGACGGCTGTCAGTGGACGGCGAGTGCGCTGACAGCGTGGTCCAGAAGGCTCTGATCCGTCAACAGAGATCCCCTCACGTATCGGAACACCACTGTGAACACGAAGATCCGGGCCGGCGTCCTGGCCCTCGCCATCGCCATGACCACCACCGGCACCGCCGCCTCCGCGACCGCGGCCGAGCCCGGTGACGCCAAGGTCGTCGCGGCGCTCGACGCCGTGGCCAAGCCCCTCGCCTCCACCTCCCCGAGGGGCGGCCTGCGCGACCTGGACGCGTTCGGCGCGATGGTGGGGGACGCGACGGTGGTCGGCGTCGGCGAGGCCACGCACAGCACCGCCGAGTTCTACACCCTCAACCACCGGCTCTTCCGCTACCTGGTCACCGAGAAGGGCTTCACCACCTTCGCCCGGGAGCTGAGCTGGAGCACCGGAGTGCGACTCAACGACTACGTCCTCAACGGCGCGGGCGACCCGCGCAGGATCCTGCACGACGAGGTCAAGGGCCCGTACGACCTGTTCGACAACCAGGAGTTCCTCGGCCTGATCACGTGGATGCGCTCCTACAACGCCACCCACCACGACAAGGTCCAGTTCATGGGCGCCGACCTGCTCTACCCCGGCGACGTCCTGTTCGACAAGGTGCTCGGCTACGTCGCCGAGCACCACCCCGACCTGACGCCCGAGTTCACCAAGCTGTACGAGGGGCTGCGGCCCACCACCCCGAACGCCGGCGCGTACATGGGCATCGCGCTGTCCCAGCCGCTGGCGACCCGCCAGGACAACGCCCGGCGCGCCACCGAGGCCCTCAAGCTCCTCCAGCGGCAGCAGGCCGGCGGTGAGGACTACCGGTGGGCGGTGCAGCACGCCCGCGCCCTGTCGCAGACCTTCACCGACTTCGCCTTCGACCAGGCCACCGCCGAGGGACGCCGGCAGGCGCAGGAGTACCGGGACACCGCGCTGGCCGACAACGTCGTCTGGTGGAACCGGACGACCGGCCACAAGATCCAGGTGTCGGGGCTGAACGCGCACATCAGCTACACCCCGATCGACACCATGTTCGTGCCCAGCCCGATGGGCGGGATCCTGCGCGGGCGCCTCGGTGACCGCTTCGTCACCGTCGGCACCTCCTTCGACCAGGGCGGCTACAACTTCCTGATCGACAAGGGGGAGTGCCCGGCGGGCTCGCGTCCGGCGGAGCGGCCCATGGCCTGCAAGGGTTCGGTGCCGGCCGCCGGGGCGGAGTACAACGAGTACGTGCTGGACCAGGTCCGCCACCGCGACTTCATCCTCGACACGCGCACCGCGCCGCGGCCCGCGCGGGTGTGGCTGGCGCGGGCGCGGGCCACCCGCCTGATCGGCGGCGGCTTCTGGTCGCCGGAGCAGGCGACCGAGGTGGCGCTCGGCAGGTCGTTCGACGTGGTGATCCACCTGCACAAGGTCAAGGCCGCCAGGCTCCTGCCGTGACGTGCGAGAACCGGGCGACGGCGGCCACGCGGCCGTCGCCGTCCGGTCCGACGTTCAGGGAGGGCGCCCCTACTGAGGGGCGTCGAAGGTCCACACGGCGCGGGCGCCCGGGCCGACGGCGAGGGTCGAGCGGCCGATCTTCTCCTCGGTCATGTACGCCAGCGACTTGTTGAGCACGAAGTCAACCCGCTTCAGGCCGGCCTGCTCGCGCGGGACGGAGTCCAGGTGGATCCGGGTGCCGCCGCCCGTCGCGACGACGCCGCCGTTCGCGAGGGTCTGGACGGCGAACCCGCCGGCGCGCAGCAGCGGCACCATGGTGGCGAGGTCGCGGGCCGGGACGCCCATGCGGACGGCGGTGATGTCGCGCATCAGGCGGTCGCGGTAGTCGTCGGGCAGGTAGCGCTCGCGGCCGACGTCGCCGGGGAAGCTCTCCGGCTCGGTCTTGCTGCGGGGGTCGGCGAAGTACTCGGGCAGGTACTCCATCGCCCAGGGGTCGAAGGCCTCGTACTGGTCGCTGAAGGTGCGGATGGTGTCGAACCACGGCACCTTGACGCCGTCGCCGAAGTCGCGCGTCTGCCGGTACGGGGCCGGAGTGATGCCCTGGGCCTTCAGCCGCTCGGTGACCGTGGCGAGGTCGCCGGCGCGCTCGGTCGAGACGCCCATGCCGGCGGAGCCGAACTCGGCGTCCTGGCCGGGCAGGTCGCCGACCGAGAACAGTTCGAGGTAGGTCTCCCGGCCCTTCAGGTAGCGGCCCTTCCAGGTCATCCCGCCGCCGGTCGCGGTGCGGACCTCGAAGTTGGCGAACTTCTTCAGGTAGGCGGAGTTCTCGACCGCGTCGGCGGTCTCCTTGTCCACGACGCTGTAGGCGTGGTTGTAGAACAGCAGCTGACGGTCGGTCTTCGGCTGGGCCTCGTCGGCCGTCGCCGCGCTCGCGCCTCCCGCGACCGCCCCGGTCAGCGCCACGGTGAACGCCGCGGTCAGGACGGTGATCGTCCGTAAGGTTCGATTGATCGGCATGTTCGTGATCTTAGGCAGCCGGTGATCGGCCCCATCGGGGATTTGACAGTCCCCTAACATCCCGCTGCGAACCGGGTCAGGAACCCGTCGTCGAGGACGAGGAACCGGGTGATGCCCCGCACCCGGTCACCGGCCAGGGTGAGCACGATCACCCCCGCGGGCTCCCCGGCGAGGCGGCAGGTGAAGGCCGGCTGCCCGTTCGCCCGCGTGGGGACCAGCAGCACGGGGCGGCCCGCGCTCCGGGCCGCGCTCGCCCGCAGGAACGAGGCGATCGCCGCCACGCCGTGGTACTCGTGCGGCGCCGGAGGCATGGCCAGCCACGCGTCGTCGGTGAGCAGGGCGACCAGCGTGTCGATGTCGCCGGCGGTGAAGGCGTCGGCGAAGCGGCGGACCAGCTCGCGCTCCCGCGCCGATCCCGGCGCGGGCGCCTCGGCATGGCGCCCGCCGCCCGGGTCGGCCTGCCGGGCGAGCGAGGCGCGGGCCCGTTGCAGCAGTCCCTTGGCCGCGGCCGGCGTGACGTCGAGCATCGGCGCGACCTCGCCGAGCGGGTAGCCGAGCACGTCGCGGAGGACGAGGACGGCGGCCTGCCGCGGCGGGAGCCGCTGCAGCGCCGCGACGAACGCCAGCTCGACCGCTTCGCGCGCCGCGAAGCGCGCCTCGGGGCCGGGTGCCGCGTCGGGCACCAGCAGGGTGTCCGGGTACGGCTGCAGCCAGGGCACGTCACCGCGGCGGCTCGGCGGCGGCGGCTCGAACGGCGGCTTCGGCTCCGGCGGGACGCGCCGCCCGCCGTCGCGCAGCGCGTTCAGGCAGCGGTTGGTGGCGATGCGGTACAGCCACGACCGCAGCGACGAGCGGCCCTCGAAGCCGTCCAGGCCGCGCCAGGCGGCGAGGAGCGTCTCCTGCAGGACGTCCTCGGCGTCCGTCAGCGATCCGAGCAGGCGGTAGCAGTGCAGCAGCAGCTCGCGCCGGTACGCCGCGACCTGCTGCTCGAACCCGATTTCCGCCACGACCGTTCCGTTCCGCGCGCTCCCGGTGTCGTAACGGGCGACAACGGAAGGAGACACCATGACCGGCTCAGCATTGCAGATCGCGCTGGCCCACCACCGCGCGTGGACCGGCAAGGACCTCGACCTGGCGATGAGCTACCTCGCCGACGACGTCGTGTGCGACGCCCCGGCGGGGCGGCTCACGGGCGTCGAGGCGTACCGGGAGTTCCTGGGGCCGTTCGCCGAGCACCTGCTCGTCAGGGCGGAGCTGATCGCCGCGTTCGGGGACGACGAGACGGCCCTGATCATGTACGACGCCGAGACGATCCCGGCCAGGAGCGCGCCGGCGGCCGAGTGCGTGACGGTGCGCGACGGGAAGATCGTCCACAACAGGTTCGTGTTCGACCGGGTCCCGTTCGAGGAGTTCCGCCGCCGCCAGGAGCACCCCCGGCCGTGAGCCGCCCGCCGCCCGGTCCCGCGCCCTCCCCCGGCCGGCACCGGGCGGCGCCCTTCAGGAGACGGCATGAATCGATCTTGACCGGGGTACTGGCCGGTAACGACGATCGGGGGATGCGCCTGCCTCGTGTGAAACCCGAGCACGCTCCCCACCGGCTCGGCGACGGCACCGTCCGGCTCGGCGGGGCCCTGTTCGGTATCGCCTCCGAGATCGTGGACGCCGACGGCTGGGCCTGGACGGCTCTGGGCCTCATGGACGGCACGCGCGCCCCCGCGGAGATCGCCGCCGAGCTGCGCGCCCGCCACCCCGTCCTGACGTGCGAGGAGGCCGAGGACATCGTCGCCACCCTCGTGTCGTCCGGCCACGTGGAGGACGCCGCGCCCGAGCCCTGCCCGGAGCTGACCGAGCGGGAGAAGGAGCGCCACAGCCGCACCCGGGACTACTTCCGCTGGGTCGATCTCACCCCGCGCGACCACGGCTGGGAGCCGCAGGTGCGGATCAAGAACGCCCGGGTCGTGGTGCTCGGCCTGGGCGGGACCGGCAGCCACGTGGCCTGGACCCTGGCCGCCGCCGGAGTGGGACGGCTGCACCTGGTGGACCCCGACGTCGTGGAGCTGTCCAACCTGAACCGGCAGATCCTCTACACCGAGCCGGACGTCGGCCGGCTCAAGGCGGAGGTGGCGCTCGACCGGCTGCGCCAGGTCAACTCCGAGATCGGCATCACCGCCGAGGCGGCCGCGGTGGACGGGCCCGCGCGGCTGGCCCGGCTGATCGACGGGTTCGACGTGCTCGCGCTGTGCGCCGACCGCCCCCGCGGGCCGTCCGGGATCCAGAGCTGGGCCAACCGGGTGTGCGCCGAGGCGGGGATCCCGTGGGTGAGCGGCGGGTACAACGGCCCGCTCGTCAGCGTGGGCGTCTTCGGCCCGGGCGGCCCCTGCTACGAGTGCGTGCGCGCCGGCATACCGCCGTGTCCCGGTGCGGACTACGCCTGGCCCGGCGTGACCGGGGCCTCGGCCGGGCTGTCCGGCCACCTGGTCGCGCACGACGTCCTGGCCCTGGTGAGCGGGGTGATGTCCACGCCGCCGGGCTACTTCCACGGCGTGATGCTGCTGGACCCGGACGGCCACGTGTACGCCCGCCACCCCTCGCGCCCCGGCTGCGACATCTGTTCTTGATCAAGCAGCCGGAAGACCGTACGTTCTCGGTTACCGTTCCCCACTCACCTCGGTAAGGAGGAGTGTCATGAGCAACACCCCCGCCCCGGAAGCCCAGCAGGAGCGGAAGCCGCGCAAGAGGATCGTCGTCCGCCGGCTCGACAAGGTCGAGCCCACCGCGTGGGCGCCCAGCCAGGGCAACTCGAACTGACCCGCGTGCGGGCGGGGGGTGGCCCGCCCGCACGCCGGGAGGCCTGATGAGTCACGTCGAGAGGCCCGCCGGGCCTCTTCGGGAGGCCGGATGAGTGACGTTCTGAACCGTCTGCGCACCGTCCCCGCCGAGGTGATGGACGCCGCCGCGTACGGGGCCGACTTCGCCGGGGCCCTCGCGGCCACGAGCGGCGTCGTGTGGAAGCTCGAACGGGCGCAGCATTTCGACGAGGGAGACCTGCCCAGCTACCTGGCGATGGTCGAGGGCGACTGGGGCCGGGCGATGGAGCTGGCCGAGCGGATGCGCCCCGGGTTCCGTGACGACAATCCCGCCCGGCTCGACTTCCGGCGGATCAGGGTGGTGGAGGAGCCGCTCACCCCGTACCTCCGCTGGGAGCTGGCGTTGCTCGCCATGCGGGCCGAGGAGGGGGAGAACGGCCGGGTGGTGCCGGTCTCGGCGGTGCGGCCGTACGAGGACGGCGGTCCCGTGCCCGAGCTGGTGCTGCTGCGCCCGACGCTGCTGTACGAGGTGCTGTACGACGAGACGGGCAGGCACGTCGGGGCCCGCCGGATCACCGACCCGCGGGTCGTCGAGCCGTGCGTGCCGGTCCTGGCGGGCCTGTTCGAGCGGGGTGAGGACCTGCGCGCGTACTGGGCCAGAAAGCGTACGACCTGAGGGCCAGAGATCGGCTCGAAGATCGGCTCAGAGATCGGCGAGGAAGCCGAGCGCCGTCGTCCAGGCGCGCTCGGCGGCCTCGGGGTCGTGGTCGGGCAGGTCGGGGTCGGTGAACAGGTGGCCCGCGCCCGGGTACCGGAACACCTCCACGTCGGCCCCGGCCCGGCGCATCAGCAGGTACCACGTGTTCTGCCAGTCGACCGGCTCGTACGTGTCGGGGTCGGCGACGTGGAGCTGGACGGGCAGGTCGTCCAGGTACGCCCCTTCGGGCAGGTCGGACGTGCCGTGCATCAGCAGCAGCCCCCGGGCGTTCTCGTCGGCGAGGGCGAGGTTCTGCGCGAGCGCGCCGCCGAGGGAGAGCCCCGCGTAGACCACGCCCTGCCCGGACAGGGGGGCCGCGGCGGCCACGGCCCGCTTCAGCAGCTCGTCGCGGCCGATCTCGTCCTTGATCGCGATGGCGTCCTCGGGCGTGCCGACGACGCGCCCGTCGTACAGGTCGGGGACGTGCACCTCGTGGCCGGCCGCGCGCAGGCGTCCGGCGGCCTGGTGGACGGCGGGCCGCAGGCCGTACTGCGAGTGCAGGAGCAGGATCCGTGCCATGGGGCCAAGTCTAAAAGGAGACGCCCTTGTCACTCCTGTCCCGCACAATGTCCGGATGATCAGCAAACGCTTATCCGCCCTGTCCCTGGCCCTGCTCCTGACGCCGGTCGCGGGTTGCGCGTCCGGGCTCTCCGACGGGTCTCACTACAGGATGTCCTCCGAGTCCATGGAGCCGACCCTCAAGAAGGGCGCGCGTCTGGCGGCGCGGCCGACCGACGACGGGTACGTCCCGCGCGTCGGCGACATCATCGTCTTCCGCCAGCCGGAGGGCTGGTCCCAGGGCACGTCGGAAGAGCAGATCTCGCGGGTCATCGGCGTGCCGGGCAGCACGGTGAGGTGCTGCGACGGGCAACGTCGGCTGCTGCTCGACGGCAAGGCGCTGGACGAGCCGTATCTGGGGGAGTCTCCCGCCTCCTCCCTGGACTTCGAGAGGCGGATCCCCCCGGGTCGCCTGTGGGTCATGAGCGACAACCGGGATGTCGCGCGAGACTCCCGCTCCCACCGGGACGCTCCCGACGGAGGGACGGTCGGCGTCCAGGACGTCGTCGCGGTGATCACCGCGCCGGGTGGTTCCTAGGCGCCGACCGGCTCCAGGAACTCCAGGCGGTTGCCGTGCGGGTCCTCGCTGTAGAAGCGCCGCATGCCGGGGAAGTCGTCGTCGAACGTCACCGGGTAACCCGCCGCGCGCAACCGCCCGGCCCACGCGTCGAGGCCGGAGACGAGCAGCCCCGGGTGGGCCTTGCGGGCCGGGCGGAAGTCGGCCTCGACGCCCAGGTGCAGCTCGATGCCGTGGCCGCGGAACCAGCAGCCGCCGCGCGCCGCCAGCACCGGGGGCTTGGGGATCTCGGCCAGGCCGAGGACGCCCGTGTAGAAGTCGCGAAGGGCCTGCTCGCTCCCTGGCGGGCAGGCGAGTTGGACGTGGTGAAGCATGCGGCGTTCCTCCCATTATCTTGACGTCAAGATATATCAGGGGAGGTCGGCCAGTTGCTCTCTCAGCAGATCGTGCCGGAAGTAATACGTGCCGCCCACCTTGCGGAGAACCCCTCGCCGGTGCGCGTCCTCCAGGAACGCCGTGACGCGCCACGGCAGTACGCCCCTGAGCTTGAAGAAGGCACGGGCGATGAGGAACCGGACCGAGGAGTTGGCCGGCAGCGGCACGAGGACGAGCGTGACGACCGCCGCGAGGCCGAGCGACCACGCCGAGGACACCTGGTTCGTGACGAGCAGCGTGAGTGCGAAGTCGACGATCGCCGCGACGAAGGTGACCACGCCCCTGCTCAGCACGACGAACAGCCAGAGTGACGTCACGAGGGCCAGCGCGGCCGCCTGCTCGGCCGTGAACCCCTCCATGGCGCCGAGGCCCCAGTAGGCGGCGGCGAAGAAGGCCAGGGCCGGACCCCCTGCTCTGAGCAGGGCCGCGGAGCTCAGGGAGTCCGGGGAGAGCGAGTGGTCCCCCACGAAGGTGTACGTGCAGACGACCAGGGCGACCGTCAGGCCGAGCACCAGGCCCACGACGGGCGACACGGCGGCGGCGAAGGGCACGGCGGCGGCCAGGCCGGCCAGCGCGCTGAAGATGACGGCTTCGGCCGCGGACGGGACCGCGTCGGTCAGGGTCTCCCGGGAGATCCCGTGCTTGGGGAAACTGCGGGCGAGATGGGACAGCCACGCCTGGACGTCGCGACGGCTCCACGAGGACCCGGGGGAGTCGTCGCGACCGGCGTAGACGGTGGGGACCAGGTGCGCGAGCAGGTGGGCCTCGACGGCGTGCCGGGTCCCGAACGTGAGCAGGTCGTCGGGGTCCGCTGTGCCTTCCGCGTACGTGATGCGCGCCAGTGACAGGGCGAGCGGCGTGGACAGGCCGCGCGCCGTCTCGCCGCCGGCGTCGCGCGTCAGCTCCGCGAACACCTTCGCCCACCGCGGCAGCCGCGCCGGCTTCGTGGTGATGGTCAGGTAGTCACGGATCGCCTCCGCGTCCAGCGGGTTGAGCTCTATGACGGCGGCGGCCGTCAGCACGTCCGCGTCGGGATGGTCGACGGCGGCCGAGTACTCCTCGCTGCGACTGGTCAGGATGACCGGGGACGTGGCGCCGAAGGTGGCGTTGATCTCTCGCAGCGTCCGGTGGCGGAGCGGCTCGGGCATCTCGTCGAGGCCGTCGAGGATCGGCAGCAGCCGGTCCAGGCTCACGAACTCGCCGAAGCCGTAGTCCTCGCGCAGGCGCGCGTTGATCCACGTCGTGAGCCGTCTGCTGTCGGCCGGCTCCCAGGTGGACAATCGTAAGATCACCGGTACGGGGGAGTCGTCGTCCCGGCGGGCCAGGCAGGCGAGGGCGAACCGCATGATCAGCGACGACTTGCCCGCGCCGGGCTCGCCGAGGATCACCAGGCGCGGGGCTCGGAGCCTGGTCCGGACGATGTCGTGGAGCTCGTCGAGGGAGCCGTCGAGGTCGAGCGGCTCGTCCCCGCCGTGGATGACCCGCCAGTGGTCGCTCACCGGAGGGCCGAGGGTCCGCCACGAGACCGGGAGGGGCCTCGGGTCCAGCAGGCGCTGACGCAGCTCCTCCGACTCCCAGACCTGGCGGACCTTGGCGGCCAGCCGGGCGACGCGCTCCGCCATGACCTCGGCGCTCGCCTCCGGCTCGTCGAGACCGGGGGCGCCGGCCGTGGCGGCTCGGGCCCGCAGCCAGCGCAGCAGCGCGACCGAGCCGCCGATGAGCGCGAGGACGGCGCTCAGGATGCTCGCCCACTGGTCGGCGTTCTGCCTGCCTTCGGACAGGAACAACCACGCCACCGCGACACCGGTGATCGGCACCAGGAAAAGGGCGAGGACGAGTGCCCAGAACCAGACGCGGGAGCCAGAGCGTTGGCGCATCACGCCAGCATGCCGCCCGCGCGTCCGCCGGCAAAATCATCGGCTCCGGCAGGGCGGCGCGGCTCATCCCTCCGCGCGGGGGCGTGGCTCATCCCTGCGCGGGGGCGCGGCTCATCCCTCCGCGCGGAGGGCGCCGGCGAGCTCGTCGGGGGTGAGGCGGCGGGAGGCGACGTAGTAGAGCACGGAGCCCGCCGGCAGCTCGGTCCGCCAGTCGGGGTTCACGAGCAGCTCGTCGCCGGTGCGGGCGGCCAGCAGCGTGGCGCCGCAGCGGCGGCCGAGCGAGAGCTGGCAGCGGTCCACCAGCACCGGCCCCACCGACTCGGGCAGCCGCACCGAGTACGTCTCGGCGTCCCCGTGCGTCATGAGCTGCGTGTACACCTCGGCGATCCCCGGGTCGCGCAACTCCTCGGTGATCATGTACGGGCTGTGCCACTGGACGCAGCGCAGCGTGTCCCGGACGTACCGGAGCTGGCGGACCCGCGAGACGTCGCGCAGGGCCACGACGAGGTGCGCCCCGTGGGCCACGTGGTCGGCGGTGATCGCGACGGCCAGCGCCTCGTTGTCGTCGCGGGCGTCGACGAGCACGCTGTACGCCCGGTCGACACCGGCCCGCAGCAGCACCTTGTCGTCGGTCAGGTCGCCGCGCACGAACGTCACCTCACGCTCCGGCATCGGGTGCGTCTGCACCTCGTCCCACGCGCAGAGCACGATGCGGCACGACCCGTCGGCGGTCAGCTCGTCCACCATCTGCTCGGTACGGCCGGGCGTGTAGCCGAGCAGCACGATGTGACCGGACATGTCCACGGTGACGGCACCTCGCATCCTTCGTCCCCTGGCGCGTTCCAGGGTGGCCGCGAACCGCGTGAAGACGGTCGTCAGCGTCGCGATCCCGCCGGCGATGACGTACGCGCCCACGACGTGCCCGGCGGCGGTCTCCGGGTACAGGTCGCCGTAGCCCACGGTCGAGGCGGTGACGACGAAGTACCACCAGTAGTTGCCCGGGGCGACGATCTCGCTGCCGGCCGGTTCGGCGAGCGCCATCAGCGGCCAGCTCGTCAGGAACACCAGCGCGAAGACGAGGACCGGGGTCCACCAGGTTCCGAGGAGGGCGAGCCGGGCCAGCACGCGGGTGAGGAAGATGGGCACGCTCGTCCTCCCGCCTGACGCCGCTGTTCTGCGGTCACCATAACCGGGCAAACCCCACAAAGCAGCCCCTCGGGCCGCAGCAGCATCAGGCGTCGGCCGGCCCTTCCGCCTCTTCCTCGGCCATGGCGGGGAACGCCCAGAGGCGCACGTACAGGGGCCGCGCGTCCGGCGGTGCCTCCTCGCGCGAGTGGCTGTGCCTGAGCAGCAGCTCCATGTACGCCTCGAAGAACGCCTCGAACTCCTCGTCCGTCATCCAGCCGAGCCCCCGGGACGCCTTCACGCGCGCCGGGTCGCGTTCGTACAGCCGGGGCAACCCCTCCAGGAGCCGCAGGTCCTCCTCCAGGCCCAGGCGGTGGAACTCGGCCAGGGCCGGACGGTCCTCCGGCGCCAGCCGGTCGGGCGTGGGCAGGCGCATGTCGCGCGGCGCCGGGGCCTTGCGCCACCAGCGCTCCCGGCCGGTCGAGCGCTCCGGTATCTCCTCGATGAAGCCGTACTTCTCCAGCTGGCGCAGGTGGTAGCTGGTCGTGCCGGTCTTCGCGCCGAGCAGCTCGCCGAGCGTGGTGGAGGTGGCCGGGCCGTGGACGCCCAGGTGGCGGAGCATGAGGCGGCGCATCGGGTGGGTCAGGGCCTTGAGCCGGGCCGGGTCGTCGAGCAGGAAGGACTCCGGTGGCGCCGCCTCATCCGTCATGAGGAGGAGTCTAGTCCCGCAGAGGGATTTCTGCCGAGATCTGTTTGCCGAGACTTCTCTGCAAAGTAATCTCGGCAGACATGAGACGTGTTCTGCTGGCGGGACTGGCCGCCGTTCTGTGGTGTCTGCTCGCCGCGCCCGGAGCCCGGGCTGCGGCGGCAGCGGTGACGCCGGCCGTACCCGGTGACCTGAAGGCGGCCGAGGTGACCTTCCGCGGCGACGGAGGGCTCGTCATGCGCGGGACCGTCCTGTCGCCCGCCCGCGGCGGCGGCGCGCGGCCCGGGATCGTGCTGATCCACGGAGCCGGCACGGGGACGCCCCGGACCAAGCTCATGGGCGAGGCCGTCGAGTTCGCCCGCAGAGGGCTGTCGGTGCTGGTGTACGACAAGCGGTCCGTCGGCTACTCCCTCTTCGAGCGCTCGTACGCGCGACTCGCGACCGACGCGCTGGGCGCCGTGGCGGCGCTGCGCCGGCAGCCGGGCGTGGACCCGGCCAAGGTGGGCGTCTGGGGGCTCAGCGAGGGCGGCTGGGTGGCGCCGATGGCCGCCGCCCGCTCCCGCGACGTCGCGTTCGTCGTGCTCGTCGGCGCCAACAGCCAGCAGCCGCTGCTCCAGCAGGCGTGGGCCGTGCACGCCGGCCTGCGCGCCGCCGGGGTCAGGGGCCGGCTGGTGGACGGCACGGAGCCCGACCTGTACCGGGTGCTGGCCGACGCCGAGCTGTTCCCCGAGCCGTACTACGACCCCGCCCCGACCATCGCCGCCGTGCGGCAGCCGGTGCTCGCCGTCTGGGGCGTCCACGACCTGCTGACCCCCGCCCGGGAGAGCAGCGCCGGGTTCGCCGAGGCGCTGCGGCGCGGCGGCAACGCCCACCTCACCGTCCGCTACTTCCCGGACGCCGACCACGCCGCCCACCGGACCCCCGACCGCGGCGTCACCCGGCTGCCCGAGCTGGCCCCCGGCTACGCGGACCTGGTCGGCTCCTGGGTGACGGACGTGACCTCCGGCCGTCCGCCCGCGAGCGGAGCGTCGGGGCCGGAGCCGGTGCAGGCGACCCCGACCGTGCCGGTGCCGCCGGTGGACTGGTGGGAGGCGGCCGACGTGCAGGCCGGGGCGCTGGTGGTGATGCTCGCCGGGTTCGCCGCGTACCCGCTGGTGGCCCTGGTGCGCCGGGTGCGCGGGCGCTTCAGCGGGGACGGGGCCGACGCCGGCGCCGACGGCGCCGACGGTCCGCGGCGGCCGGTGAGCGCGGCGGCGCGGCTGCTCAGCGCGGGCGGGCTGTCCGTGGTGCTCGGGTCGTTCGGCTACGTGATGTACGCGGTGATGACGGGGGCCAAGCTGGGCAGCCCGGGACCGCTCGTGGCGGGCCGGCCGGTGGTGTGGCTGGCGCTCCAGGCGCTGGCCGTGGCCTGCGTGGCCGCCACCGCCCTCACCGGCCTGGCCTGGTGGCGGCGGCGCGCGGGCGTCGCGGGCGGCGAGCGGGTGCGGCTGGCCGCGCTGATGGCCGGGGGGCTGGTGCTCCTGCCGTGGGGGCTGTACTGGGGGCTGCTGCTGCCGGGGCTGTGACCGCACGGCCCGGATGAGGTTGTGTCGGTGACGGCTGCTACACAGGGGCCATGGGTGTGAGCGTCGAAGAGTTCCTCGATCTGGTGGAGAAGCTGCCCGAGGTCCGCATGGACCGCATGGCGACCTGGGTCAGCTTCAAGGTGCGCGGCAAGGGGTTCGGCTACCTCTGGGAGGAGACCGAGACCGTCGGCGTCAAGGCGACCGTCGAGGAGCAGATCGCGCTCGTGGCCGAGCGGCCCGAGGTGTTCGAGCCGCAGTTCACCGCCGGGCGGTTCGGGTGGGTGGTGATCCGGCTCGACCGCATCGACTACGACGAGCTGTTCGAGCTGGTGGCCGAGGCGTGGTGCCTGACCGCCCCCAAGACCCTGGTGACGGCCTTCGAATCCGCCCACCACATCGGGGGATAACCTGGCATTAATGCTGACAACGAACATCCGGCTGCGCGAGTGGCGCCAGGATGACGCCCCCGCCGTGCTGGCCGCCTTCCAGGACCCTGAGCTGTCCCGTCAGGCCCCCTGGCCGGTCGTCACGCTCCAGGACGCGCTCGGCTGGATCGCCTCGTGGGACGGGGTGGGGCACGCGTTCGCGGTCACGCTCGGGGGCCGTGTCGTCGGCAACGTGGCGGTGGCCCGCATCGACGCCCACGCCAACGGCTGGGTCTCCTACTGGACGGTACGCGAGGCGCGCGGGCGCGGTGTCGCCCCGGCGGCGGTGGAGGAGCTGGCCCGGTGGGCGTTCCGTGAACGCGGGCTCTTCCGGCTGGAGCTGGGGCACCGCGTCGACAACCCCGCCTCGTGCCGGGTCGCCGTCAAGGCCGGCTTCCTCGCCGAGGGGATCGAACGGGGCAAGCTCGTCTACGACGGGGTCCGCCACGACGTCGAGCGCCACGCCCGCCTGGCCACCGACTGACCCCTCCGACCCTCCGCGCCCGGCCGGGCGGCCCGCGCGACGCCTCCGAACGCCGCGACCTCGGGGCGGGAGGGTGGCCCAGGATGTGAGGGGCGGCTCCCCGGACGGGCGGCCCGCGCGACGCTTCCGAACCGCGACCTCGGGGCGGGAAGGTGGCCGGGGCGTGAGAGGGCGGCTCGCGGAGTGCCCGGACGGGGTCTCCGGAGGCGCGGCAGGTGGCGGCGTGGGGCTCGGCCTGGTTCCCGGCCTGGGGGAGGTGGCTGGCGGGTGGTCGCCGGGGTGATCTACCCTCGGTTGGGTGGACAGCGAGAGCCTGGCGGCCGCCGGTCTGCTGGCGGCCATGAGCCGGGCGGCGGCGAGCCTCGCCGAGTTACGTCACCCCTTCGTCCGCAGCGAGCCCTTCTGCTACTTCTTCCCCCCGGCCGGCGCTCGGGCCGGCACCGCGTTCACGCTGCCCGACGGCCGCGAGGTGAGCTTCGCCGTCTCCATCGCCGCCTCCGGCGGGGCGTTCCACGTGGACGCCGCCGCCTCGGCCGAGGGGGAGGCGCTGCTCGACCTGCCGGCCCGCACGGTGCCCGGCATCCGCGACGGCGTCGCCGTCCTCGACGACTACGCGGCCGAGCTGGTCTCCTCCGCCGCCCGCCTCATCGACCAGCTCCTGGACGAGCTCGTGTGACCGCGGACTGATCGAACTGGACAGCATTGTCTGATTGTCTGACAATGTTCATATGAAGCAAGGACCTCTGGCCGTCGTGGGCGCCTCCGTGCTGTGGGGCACGGCCGGCACCGCCGGCCTGCTCGTCTCCGCCGACTCGGTCGCCCTGGCCGCCGCCCGCCTGGTCATCGGCGGCGCCGTCCTCGCCCTGTTCGCGGGCAGGGCCGTGCGCGGGTCGGTGAGCCCGGCCACCCTGCTCGCCGCCGCCGCGGTGGCCGCGTACCAGCTCTGCTTCTTCGCGGCGGTCGGCCGGACGGGGGTGGCGGTCGGCACGGTGGTGGCGATCGGCAGCGGGCCGGTCTTCACGGGGCTGCTGTCGTGGGCGCTGCACCGCGAGCGGCCGAGCGGACGCTGGGCCTTGGCCACCGCCGCCGCCATCGCCGGCTGCGCCGCCCTCATCGCGGGCGGCGGCGCGGAGGCCGGCGGGCCGGGCGGGCAGATGGTGGCCGGGGTGCTGCTCGCGCTGCTCGGCGGTCTCGTCTACGCCTTCTACGCGGTCTGCGCCGCTCGCGCCATCGCCAAGGGGGCGCCGTCCGACGGGGTGATGGGGGTGCTGTTCGGCGGCGCGGCCGTGATCATGCTGCCGGTGCTGCTTTGGCGCGGCGCGGGGTGGCTGGGCGAGCCGAAGGCCCTGCTCGCCGTCCTCTACCTCGGGCTGGCCTCCACGGCGCTGTCCTACGTCCTGTACGGCAGGGGCCTGCGCACCACGCCGGTGGCCACGGCTTCCACGTTGGCGCTGGCCGAGCCCGCGGTCGCCGCGCTGCTCGGGCTCGTGGTGCTGGGGGAGCGGCTGGCCCCCGTGTCGTGGGCGGGGCTCGCCCTGCTGGCGGTCGGGCTGGTCGTCGTGGCCCTGCCCGACCGGCGCTCCCGACGGGGCGCGCCCGAGGCCCCGGCCACGCCGGGCGACCCCGCCGTCCCCGAGCCGGTCAGTTCCACGCCGGGCGACCCCGTGGTCCCCGAGCCGATCAGCTCCATGCCGGGCGACCCGCGCCGTGCCTGAGCCGGGCGGATCCGTCAGGGCGGGGAACGGCCGGCGGATCCGTCAGGGCGGGACCGGCCGGCATTGCGGTTAGAGTCTGACCCGTGACCCTGCCCCTCAGACCCGTCTCGGCCGTCGGCGCCCTGGCCGGCGAGCTGCGCCGCCGGGTGCTGTCCGGCGAGATCGCGCCGGGCACCCCGCTGCCCGAGCAGGAGATCGCCGCCGCGTACGGCGTGGCCAGGCCCACGGT
Organism: Nonomuraea roseoviolacea subsp. carminata; assembly: GCF_024172185.1. Taxonomy (GTDB): domain Bacteria; phylum Actinomycetota; class Actinomycetes; order Streptosporangiales; family Streptosporangiaceae; genus Nonomuraea; species Nonomuraea roseoviolacea. The sequence goes on along the minus strand of NZ_JAMZEC010000001.1, from coordinate 3,069,417 downwards.
GCGCGAGGCCCTCGCCGCGCTCGTCCACGAGGGCCTGCTGCGGCGCGAGCGCAACCGCAGCGCGTACGTCCCCGAGGTCACCCTCGACGACCTCGACGACCTCATGTACGTGCGCCGGCCGCTGGAGGACCTCATGGCCCAGGCCATGGCCGGGCGGCGGGTGCCCGAGGCCGACGCCGCGCTGGCCCGGATGGACGGCCTGCCCGCCGAGGCGCCGTGGGCCGACACCGTGGCCGAGCACATGGCGCTGCACGAGGCGCTGATCAGCGCCGTGGGCAGCCCGCGCCTCGACCGCCTCTACGGGGCGCTGGCGGCGGAGACCCGGCTCGGGCTGGTGCGGCTGCGAGAGGTCTATGAGGACAGGGAGGTGCTCGTGCGCGAGCACCGGGAGCTCCTGGACGCGATCGCCGACGGCCCGGTGGAGGCGGCGCGGGCCGCGGTGGCGGCCCATCTCGGGCACACTTGGGGCGGCTGAGCGCGAGCCCTTGCGGTACGCCCCTCCGACTCGCGAGAATCGCGGCCATGCACGGCAACCCGATGCCGGACTCCTACGTGTATGTCACGGAAGAGGGCGTGACCCGTCACTACGCCGACGGAAGCGTCGAGGCCCTCGCCTGGGAGGACGTCGTCGAGGTGCGCGTCGCCGCCGAGACGGACTCCGATGTCCTGTACATCCTGCTCGACCGCGACGGCGAGGGCTGCGTGGTGCCGAGGTCGGCCACCGACTCGACGTTCCTGGCGCGCCTGCGCTACCTGCCGGACTTCGACCTGGACCGGCTCCAGCTCGCGACCGAGGCGGCGCGTGACGGCGCGGTGGTCGTCTGGCGCAGCCCCGACCCGCCGTCCGCGCTGCCGGACCTCGAGTACGACTAGGGCCGGCCGCGCCGGGCGCGGACGTGTGCGTCCGCCCGTCAGGCGTCGCCGGCCGGCGGGAACTCGGTGAAGGCGCCGGCGGACGCGGCCAGGGCGGCGGTCTCGGCCGCGTGCTCGGGAAGGCGCGGATCGGGTGGCGTGCGGAGAAGTAGCAGGTGGTGGTACACCGGCGCGGTGGCGGCGATGAGCAGCCGCCGGGCGTCGGTGCGCGGCGGGAGTTCGCCGCGTCCGATCGCCCGGCTGACGACGAGCTCGCAGCGGGCGTAGCGGTCCTCCCAGAGCCGCTGCTGGGCGCGGTCGGCCTTCTCGGAGCGGAACGAGGCGGCGATCAGGGCCATGACGATCGGCGGATGCGCGGTCAGAGCCGCCTGGATCTCGTGGTTCAGCGCCGCCAGGTCGCCTCTCAGCGAGCCGGTGTCCGGAGGTCCCCAGTCGTCCTCGCTCGCCGCGTCCAGGACGTCGGCGAGCAACCCGCCGACGTCGCCCCAGCGCCGGTACACCGTCGCGCGGTGCACGCCGGAGCGCGCGGCGACGGCGTCCATGGTGAGCCCGTCGTAACCGTGCTCTCCGAGCTCCGCCAGCACCGCGTCGAGCACCTGCGTGCGAATACGGGCGGTACGGCCGCCGGGGCGGCGGCGTGGCGGTGACGCCGGTCGGGAGTCGTCGGGTCGTGGTTCTGCGCTGGTCATCGCTGGTCATCCGGTTTGCTCAGGGGGACGGCGGCATGCCACCATCTTAATGCGGCAATTGTCGCACTAGTAGTGTCGTCGGATGCAGAAAGGAGACGATTGACGATGTCGTCCGTCCCCGCCGACCCGACCGTGGTGCATCCCATGCCCGGACAGCCGCGTGTGGTGCTGCTGAAGCCGCTGATCACCTCGCCGCTGATCGAGGTGGGGGAGTTCTCCTACTACGACGACCCGGACGATCCGACGGCCTTCGAGACCCGCAACGTGCTGTACCACTACGGGCCGGAGAGACTGGTCATCGGCAAGTTCTGCGCGCTGGGCGAGGGCGTGCGGTTCATCATGAACGGCGCCAACCACCGCATGGACGGCCCCTCGACCTTCCCCTTCCCGATCATGGGCGGTTCGTGGGCCGAGCACTTCGACCTCATCACCGGCCTGCCCGGACGGGGGGACACCGTGGTGGGCAACGACGTCTGGTTCGGCTACCGGTCCCTGGTGATGCCCGGTGTCCGCATCGGCCACGGAGCGATCATCGCCTCCGGCTCGGTCGTCGTCGACGACGTCCCCGACTACGGCATCGTCGGCGGCAACCCGGCCCGGCTGATCCGCCGCCGTCACAGCGATGCGGACATCGACCGCCTCCTGGCCGTGGCCTGGTGGGACTGGCCGTTGCAGCACATCGGCGAGCACATCCGGACGATCATGTCCGGCGGCATCGACGCCCTGGAGAAGGCGGCGGCGGCCCTCAGGTCCTAGCGGCGAGCCGAGCGGTTCCACCGTCCTGCCGGCCCCTCCGGTGGCCGTCCCGCGCGCGTCGCCCCGTGCCCCCACACCGTCGGCCCTCCACCTTCCGGCACCATGAAACGAGCTGACAGCATGCCTGGTCCGTCCCACCCCGACCCGTTCGCCGGCTGGCTCCGCGGCCAAGCCGTCCCGCTGACCCACCTCGACCCCGACGCGCCGCTCGACGACATGGAGCCGCTGCGCGACATCATCGGCGACGCCCGCGTCGTCGCCATCGGCGAGAACTCCCACTTCATCGACGAGTTCTCGCTCATCCGCCGGCGCATCCTGCGGTTCCTGGTCGAACACTGCGGCTTCACCGTCCTGGCCTTCGAATACGGCTTCAGCGAGGGCTTCCCGCTCGACGCCTGGGCCCGGGGAGAAGGGACGGATGATGACGTGTCCGCCCTGCTCGCCGAGGCGATCCCCGTGGGCGTCGAAGAGCCCCTGCGCTGGATGCGCCGGCACAACGCCACGGCGTCGAAGCCGGTGCGTTTCGCCGGGATCGACGTCCCCGCGGCCGGTGGGTCCCTGGTTCCCGCCCTGGCCCCGGTCGCCGAATACCTCCGCGAGATCGACCCCGAAGCCCTGCCGGAGCTCCAGACGGCGACGCGGATCGCCGAATCCTTCGCCGGCGCCTCCGCGGCCTCGGCCGCACCCGCCTGGACCCGCCTGCCCACCGCCGAACAGGACGCTCTCAGCGCGGCCCTGATGCGCCTGCTCATCCGCTTCCGCGCCGTCGAAGCGCTGTACCTGGCCCGCGGTGACCAGCGCGGCTACGACATCGCCCTGCGTCGCCTCGAAGGCGCCTGCCACGCCGACTACGGCTTTCGCGCCATGGCCGGCCTGTACGCCGGAACGGGACTGACCGCCGACACCTCGGCCCGCGACGTCTACATGGCCGGATCGGTCCTGTGGCATCTGGAGCGCCTCGAAACCGGGACCCGGGTGGTGCTGGCGGCCCACAACGCCCACATCCAGAAGGTGCCGATCTCGTTCGACGGTCACCTCACCGGGCTCCCGATGGGACAGCACCTGCACCGCGTCCTCGGCGACGACTACTTCGCCCTCGCCCTGACCAGCACCACCGGGCAGACAGCCGACATGCGCCCCGACGAGAAGGCGCGCTTCGGCTTCGCCATCGACGACACCCCGCTGCAGCCGCCCGAGCGGGGCAGCGTCGAAGCGGCCTTCGCCGAGGCCGGGCTCGGGCTCAGCGTCGCCGGCCTCCGCCCGGCACGCCAGGAGGCCGGCGCCGCCGCGGGCCCCGACCGCATCCGGATCCAGAGCGCCTACGTGCACACCCCCGTCCTGGACGCCTTCGACGGCGTCCTCAACGTGCCCACCTCGACCGTGACCGGACACGTCAAAGCCTGAGGGGCCGCCCGCGAGCCAGGACCGCGGCCGCGGGCCGGGGCTCGTCTAGCGGCTCCCGCACACGGCGACCGGCGTCACCTCCGGAAGGTAGGTCCTCCACTCCCGCTCGGTCAGGGTGCGTCCGAAGCGGGCGCACAGGGCCTCGGCCACGGCCGGGGGCGCGACGGGATACTCGTGCCGCAGGTCGACCTGGTCGAAGGTGACCAGACGGGCGCCGTCGGAGGTGAAGGACACCCGCTGGACGTTGCCTCGGTCGTCGTCCAGGACGGCGCCGACGTACTGCCCGCGCGCCAGGTCGTAGAGGCGGACCTTGCCGTCGCCGCCCACGAGGGCGGCCAGGTCCTCCTTCGGTGACACGGCGAGCGGCGCCGTCGGGCTGCCGGAGGTGCCGCTGATGACCGTGCGAGGCGCGCCCGCGCGGTTCCAGACCGTGAGGCGGCCACGGTTGTCCGCGGTGACGAGCTCCCCGGAGCGGGTGAACGCGCCGTGCTCCAGGCTGGTCGTGCGGCCGCCGGCCTGCAGGACCGGGCCGGCGGGCTTCCCGGTGGCCGCGTCCAGGAGACGGGACTCCTGCCCGACCACGGCCAGCCTGCTCCCGTCGGGGCTGAAGGCGACGTCCTTCAGCCTGGTCATCCTGGCCGACCACAGGATGCGACCCGCCTTCCAGTCCCAGACCTGGAGCGTGGACCTCGTCGAGTCCCCCAGCTCGGTGAGCTGCACCGCGATCTTGCCGCCGTCGGGGCTGAAGCCCACCAGGAACCCCTCACCGGCGTCGCTCACCTTGAGCTGTTTGATCTCCTTGCGGGTGGCGGCGTCATGGATGCGCAGGTGGGTGATGTTCGCGAAGTCGTCGGGGCCCGTCTCGGTGGGCTCGAAGGTGGTGAGCGCGATCATCCTGCCGTCGTGGCTGAAGGCGGCACCGGTGAACAGGACGACGTTGTCGCCGCCCTTCACGCCGCGCAGCAGCAGGTCGCGCCTCTTGGCGTCGCGCAGGTACACGTCGGCGCCGTGGGACTCCACAGTCGTCGTGCCGTCCGGGCTCATCGCGATCGTGCTGGACTCCGGGTCGCCCGCTCCGCCGAGCGCGGAGACGTCGAGGGAGAACACCCGGTCCTCGCTGAGGTAGCGCAGTACCTTCCCGCCGGGGTCGAATCTCGGCTGGGGTGACATCGCCTCGGCCGCCCGGTCGGAGGTGTCGTCGGACGCGGAGCGGACGGTCAGCGTGGTGAGGAGCGTCCCCTCGCCCCAGAGCTGGATCTCCTTGTCCGTCGCGGAGGCGAGCAGTCTCTCGTCATGGCTGAAGACCACGCGCCCCCGGTTCCAGGTGGCGGGACCGTCGTCGATCACCGTGCCGGCCGCGGAGTTGTCCGGCTCCGCCAGATCGGTGAGACCGAGGCGCCACCTCGGCAGCACCTCCAGCAATTCTCCCTCCTTGGTGACCGCCAGCGGCTCGGGGCAGTACTTGCACGGCTCCTGCGCCGGTCTCGTCCCGGTGAGCTTCAGGCCGGGCAGCGCGAATCTGCCGATCGTCTTGGTGTCGCGGTACTGCGTGTAGATCGCCGATCCGTCGGGCGTCATCGCGCCGTTCCAGAAGCCGCCGAGCTTCGCGTTCCGGCCGGTCCGCAGGTCCCAGAACACGTCGCCGGGACCGTCCCGGCGCACCATGACATACCGGTCGACCGTGCCGAACCTGACGGCGGCCCGGTCGGTGGCGTCACCGCCGATGGGCTTGTCGAAGAGCCACGTGCCCCTGGCCTTGCCGGTCCGCGCGTCCCAGGCGTACGCACCCTTGCTCGTCAGGACCGCGAGCACCGTGCCGGACGGGCTCAGCGCCACGTCGATCGGCGTCCCCTTGACGTCCAGCCGCAGCTTCCCGACCTGGGCGCGGCGGACCACGTCCCACAGCCGGGCCTCGCCGCCGCTGACGCTGACCAGGGTCCTGCTGTCGGCGCTCAGGGTGCGCAGCGTGTCGGGGCCGGTCACCGGGTCCTGGAACATGGCGTTCTCGCGCTTGGCGAGGGAGTCGTTCATGGCCTTGCGGGTCTGCGCGGTCGGGTCGAGCCGCCAGGCCGCGACGCTGAGCAGGTCGCCGAGGCGCGGGTCGGTGGCGCGGATCGTCCCGGAGGCGGTCGCGATCCTGCTCGCCTCCGCCGAGCGGAACCGGTCGTCGGCCACCCGGCTCTGCCGGACCGCGACCCCGGTCGCGGCCAGCGAGGCCACGAGGAGCACGGCGAGGCTCAGCGACACCATCCGGGTCCGGCGGGCCCGGCGGCGGCCGAGCGCGGCCCCCGCGTTCAGGAAGTCGCGCTCGGCGCGGACCAGCGTGATGTCCCGCCGGCCGGTGGCCGCCCACTGCAGTGCGACCTCCAGCGAGCGCCCGGTGAGCAGGTCGCCGTCCCGCCGCCCGCCGTCGTCCCACCGCCGGGCGGCGCTCATGATGTCCCGGTGGGCGGCCAGGCCGTCCCGGTTGGCCTCGATCCAGCCGCGCAGTCGCGGCCACGCGTGGGGCAGGGCGGGCCGGGTCAGCCGCACCTCGTCGCCGTTGACCTCCAGGAGGTAGGCGAACACCCGCAGCACGCCCCGCGCGTCCGGGAACTCGCTCAGGCGGGCCCGCCGCAGTGACAGCTCGCCGTCCTCGTCCACCGTGACCAGCCGCAGGAACACCTGCGCGGCGAGGTCGCGGTCGGCGGGGCTCAGCATGCCGTACGCCTCCTCCGCGAGCGGGCCGAGGCCGGGGTCGCGCGCCTGCGTGGCCAGGTGGGACGCCCGGCCGCCCTCGGCGAGCAGCCGGGCCGTGTCGAGCCGCCCGTCGCCGCTGATCAGCGCGAGCAGCAGGGCGCGCGCCGTGGGACGCTCCATCGGGTCCTTGCGCAGCGCGGCGTGGACCAGCGGGCGGAGCGGGTCCGGCAGGCAGGTGAGGTCGGGTTCGACCGACATGACCTGGTGCATGACCGCGCCGAGGGTCTCGGCCTTGAACGGGTCCTTGCCGGTCGCGGCGAACAGCATGATCCCGCCCCACGCGAACACGTCCGCCGGGGCCCCCGCCCGCTCGCCCGTGAACACCTCGGGCGCCATGTACGTGGGCGTCCCGGAGACCAGGCCCGACGCGGTCAGCGACATCTCCAGCGTCCGCGCGAGCCCGAAGTCGATCACCCTGGGGCCGTCGGGGCCGAGCACCACGTTGTCCGGCTTCATGTCACGGTGGATCACGCCCGCGTCGTGGATGGCGGTCAGGGCGGTGGCGATGCCGGTCGCGAGCCGGTGCAGCTCGCCGGGGGCGAAGGTCCTGCCGTCCCGTACGGCGGCGCCCAGGCTGGGTCCTTCCACGTACTCGCTGACCAGGTACGGCCGGGGCCCGGTCAGATCGGCCTCGATCAGGCGCGCCGTGCAGAAGGAGGAGACCCGCTGGGCGGCGGTGACCTCACGCTGGAGCAGGCCCACGTCGGTGCCGTGCAGCATCTTGATCGCCACCCGGCGCCCCTCCGGGTCGTAGGCGTCGTAGACCACCCCCTGGCCGCCCGAGCCCAGGCGTCCGGCGAGCCAGTACGTCCCGATCCGCGTGGGATCCCCCGTAACAAGAGTCACAGGAGCTTGGATGTGCACCATCGCCGAAGAGTTCGCGGAACGCCCTACATCCCCCCAGACCGCCCAATGGCGGTCCGCCCGTAACTACGCCGTAATTGCCGTTTTAAATCGTTGAATATCGCAATTCACCCCACGCTGCACTGACACGGACTGATCTGGTCGTCAACCCCTCGAACGCCGCAAATGGCGTCCACTTGTGGACATATGTCGTTATTCCCCACTACAGAATTGATCTTTACTCTTTAGTGGGGGTCGCCGCCCTTGATGTGTACTAACGAGACATGTCATCCGGAAGTGTACGGAGAACGTCAGGGTAAAGCGGTGCACAGAGTTGCAGGGTGGTGTTATGAGGGTGGGGATTGGGGAGTCCGATGTCGCGCTCCTCGAGGCCGTTCCGCACCACGCGTCGAGCATATGGACGCGGGCGTACCTGCGGATCCTTTGGGGAGGTGACGTCGCCTGCGCGTTCGGCGCGTGCGTGTGCGTGCTGGGGGTGCGGCTCCTTTACGGCGCGTTCATCCCGGTCGCAGAGTACGCGCTCGGCGCGGGGCTGGTCGTCGCCTGGCCCGTCGCGCTGATGATGGGCGGCGCGTACCGGGAACGCGCGCACGGCGAGGGAATGGAGGAGTTCAGGGCGGTCTTCAACGGCGGGGCGGCACTGATGGCGGCCGTGGCCATCGGCGCCTACGCCACGCAGACGGCGGTCGCGCGGAGTTTCGTCATGGCGATGCTCCCGCTGGCGCTGCTGTCCACGCTGTACTTCCGCTACAGGATGCGCAAACGCCTGCACCGCCGCCGGGCGGTCGGCGAGTACCTGCGCCAGGTGGTCGCGGTCGGGCACCGCGAGGCGATCCTCGACCTGGTGATGCAGTTCAGGGGCCAGCCGCACCACGGCATGCGCGTCGTTGGAGCGTGCCTGCCGCCCGACCGCGTGGACGACGACCTCGAAGGCATCCCCGTCCTGGGCTCCTTCGGCGAGGTGTCGGAGGCGGTGGCGCGGGTGGGCGCCGACGCGGTCGCGGTGCTGACCTGCCCCGAGATGGACGGCGTGGCGCTGCGCAGGCTGGCGTGGAGCCTGGAGACCGAGCGGACCGACCTGTTCGTGGCCCCGGCCCTGATGGACGTGGCCGGCCCGCGCATCAGCATCCGGCCGGTGGCCGGGATGCCGCTGCTGCACGTGGAGCATCCCGAGTTCGACGGCGCCAAGCAGGTGGTCAAGAGCGTGTTCGACCGGTGCGTGGCGGGCCTGGCGCTGCTGGTCATGGCGGTGCCGCTGGCCGCGATCGTGCTGCTGGTCCGCCTGACCAGCCCTGGGCCGGCGCTGTTCTACCAGACCCGGGTCGGCCGGGGCGGCAAGGAATTCCGGGTCGTGAAATTTCGGACCATGGTGGTGGATGCGGAGCGGCTCAGGCAGTCGCTCCTCCAGGACAACGAGCTGGACGGCGTGCTGTTCAAGATACGGAACGATCCAAGGATCACCCGCGTGGGCGCCTACCTGCGCCGGTACTCCATCGACGAGCTCCCGCAACTGCTCAACGTGGTCCGCGGCGAGATGTCGCTCGTCGGCCCGCGCCCGCCGCTGCCCGAGGAGGTCGCGCAGTACGGCGCGGACGTGCGCCGCAGGCTCGTCGTCAAACCGGGCATGACCGGATTGTGGCAGGTAAGCGGACGTTCGACCCTAACCTGGGAGGAATCCGTCCGACTTGACCTGCGGTACGTGGAGAACTGGTCGCTCGTCCTCGACCTGCAGATCCTGTGGAAGACCTGGTCCGTCGTCACCCGCGGAGAAGGGGCTTACTAGCGGTGAAAGCACTCGTGCTCGCCGGAGGGGCGGGCACCCGGCTCAGGCCCATCACCCACACCTCCGCCAAGCAGCTCGTCCCCGTCGCCAACAAACCGGTGCTGTTCTACGGCCTGGAGGCGATCGCGGAGACCGGCATCCGGGAGGTGGGCCTGGTCGTCGGCGACACCCAGGCGGAGATCGAGGCGGCCGTCGGCGACGGCTCGGCGTTCGGGCTGGAGGTGACCTACCTGCGCCAGGAGGCGCCGCTCGGGCTGGCGCACGGCGTGCTCATCGCCCGCGACTACCTGGGCGACGACGACTTCGTCATGTACCTCGGCGACAACTTCATCGTCGGCGGCATCGACGGCCTCGTGCGCCGCTTCGCCCGCGAGCGGCCCGCGGCGCAGATCATGCTGACCAAGGTCAGCGACCCGCGCCAGTTCGGCGTCGCCGAGCTCGACGCCGCCGGCCGGGTCGTCGGCCTGGAGGAGAAGCCGGCCCGCCCCAAGAGCGACCTCGCGCTGGTCGGCGTCTACCTGTTCACCCCGGCCGTGCACGAGGCGGTGGCCGAGCTCAAGCCGTCCTGGCGGGGCGAGCTGGAGATCACCGACGCGATCCAGTGGCTGATCGAGGCCGGCCTGCCCGTGGAGTCCTCGGTCATCTCCGGCTACTGGAAGGACACCGGCAACGTCACCGACATGCTGGAGGTCAACCGCCTCGTCCTGGAGTCGCTGGAACCGCGGATCAGCGGCTCGGTCGACGCGGCCAGCGAGCTGATCGGCCGGGTCGTCGTCGAGCCGGGCGCCGTGGTGGCGCGCTCCCGCGTGGTCGGCCCGGCCGTCATCGGCCCGGGCGCCCGCGTCGAGGACGGCTACGTCGGCCCGTTCACCTCCATCGGGGCGGACTGCGTCGTCGAACGCGCCGAGATCGAGTACTCGATCGTCTTACCGCGCAGCTCCATCCGCGGCGTCAGCCGGATCGAGTCGTCCCTCATCGGCCACGACGTCGAGGTGACACCCGCGTCCACCTCCCCCCGAGCCCACCGCCTCGTGCTGGGCGATCACAGCAAGGTGCAGATCAGTTCATGAGAATCCTCGTCACCGGCGGCGCCGGTTTCATCGGCTCGCACTTCGTCCGCTCGCACGGCGGCGACGACGTGACCGTGCTGGACAAGCTCACGTACGCGGGCCGGCGGGACAACCTGGACGGCGTGCGGCACACGTTCGTCCACGGCGACGTGTGCGACGCCGGTCTGCTCGCCGAGGTGGTGCCGGGCCACGACCTGGTGGTCAACTTCGCCGCCGAGTCGCACGTGGACCGCTCGATCGAGGGCGCCGCCGAGTTCGTCCGCACCAACGTCATGGGCACGCAGGCGCTCATGCGGGCGTGCCTCGACGCCGGCGTGCCGCGGGTCGTGCACGTCTCGACCGACGAGGTGTACGGCACGATCGACAGCGGCTCCTGGGACGAGTCCGCGCCGCTCCAGCCGCGATCGCCGTACGCGGCGTCCAAGGCGGGCGGCGACCTGATCGCCCGCGCGTACGCGATCACCCACGGCCTGAACGTGTCGATCACCCGGTGCGGCAACAACTACGGCCCCCGCCAGTACCCCGAGAAGATCATCCCGCTGTTCGTCACCAACCTGCTGCGCGGACGCAAGGTGCCGCTCTACGGCGACGGGCTGAACGTGCGCGACTGGATCCACGCCGAGGACCACTGCGCCGGCATCGACCTGGTCGCGGAGAAGGGCGAGCGGGGCGAGGTCTACCACGTCGCGGGCACCGCCGAGCTGACCAACCGGGAGCTGACCGGGCGGCTGCTGGAGGCGTGCGGCGCCGGCTGGGACATGGTGGAGCCGGTCGCCGACCGCAAGGGCCACGACCGCCGCTACTCCCTGGACGACGCGAAGCTGCGGGCCCTCGGCTACCGCCCGCGCGTCCCGTTCGAGCAGGGGCTCAAGGAGACCGTCGAGTGGTACGCCGCCAACCGCGACTGGTGGGAGGGCGCGTGAGGTGGCTGATCACCGGCGGCGGGATGCTCGCCGCCGACGTGTTACGCGCGGCCGTGGCCGCGGGTGAGGCGGCGCTGCCGCTGGGCCGTTCCGAGCTGGACGTGACCGACCGGCGCGCGGTGCGCGACATGGTGGCCGCCTGCCGGCCCGCCGTCGTCGTGAACTGCGCCGGCTGGACGGCCGTGGACGACGCCGAGACGCACGAGGCCGAGGCGCTGGAGGTCAACGGGCACGCGGTCGCCGCGCTGGCCGACGCCTGCTCGGCGGCCGGGGCCCGGCTGGTGCACATCTCCACCGACTACGTCTTCGACGGCACGAGCCGGGAGCCGTACCCGGAGGACGCGCCGACCTGCCCGCTGAACGCCTACGGCCGCACCAAGCTCGCCGGGGAGCGCGCCGCGCTGGAGCGGGGGCACCACGTGGTGCGCACCGCCTGGCTGTACGGCGCGGCGGGCCCCAACTTCGTGCGCACGATGACCCGCCTGGCCCGCGCGGGCACGGCCGCGGCCGTGGTGGACGACCAGCGCGGCCAGCCGACCTGGGCCGCCGACCTGGCCGCCTTCGTGCTGCGGCTGGTCCGCTCCGGGCTGCCGCCCGGCGTCTACCACGGCACCAGCTCGGGGGAGACGACCTGGTGGGGCCTGGCCCGGGAGGTGTACGCCCTGTGCGGGGCCGATCCCGGCCTGGTGCGCCCGGTGCCGAGCACCGCCTACCCCCGGCCGGCGGCCCGGCCGGGCAACAGCGTGCTCGCCCACACCCGGTGCGCGCCGATCCGTCACTGGCGCGACGCGCTGCGCGCCGCGTGGCCCGCGCTGACCGGCGAGCTGCCGAGGACCCCGGCCCAGGTGGGGGAGGCGGGTCCTCAGTGCAGCGTGGCGTAGAACTTCGCGCACTCCTCGTAGTCCGGCAGCAGTCCCGCGGCCTCCGCCTGGGCGAGGGTGGGCGCGGCGGCGTCCTTCTCCGACAGCACCGGCTCCGCCTCGTCCGGCCAGTCGATCCCGATGGCGGGGTCGAAGGGATGGACGGCGTGCTCGCGCGCCGGGTTGTACGGCTGCGAGCACAGGTAGACGACCGTGGCCCGCTCGCTCAGCGCCATGAACGCGTGGCCGAGCCCCTCGGACAACAGCATGGCCCGGGGCGTCTCGTCGTCCATGCGCACCGCGTCCCAGCGGCCGAACCCGGGCGAGCCGGTGCGCAGGTCCACCACCACGTCCAGCACGGCGCCGGCCACGCACAGCACGTACTTGGCCTGGCCGGGCGGCACGGCCGCGAAGTGCACGCCGCGGACCACGCCCCGGCGGGAGACCGAGCAGTTGACCTGCGCGGCCTCCAGAGGGTGCGGCAGTCCCGCCGTGCGGAACGCCTCGAAGAACGAGCCGCGGAGGTCGGCGTGGACACGCGGCGTGTGCAGCCACGCCCCTTCGACCGAGAGGGCATCCATGATCGCAGGATGCCACGGTCCGGCCCCAGCACCTAGACCACGAGAAAGGGATCCTCACATGACGGCCGTCCTCTCCAACAGCACGGCGACCGACGACCGGCGCCGCGACCTGCTGTTCCGGGGTGACCTGTTCGTCTACTCCGCCTCTCCGGCGGCCACGGCGCTGGTGGGTTTCGCCCGGGAGCTGGTCGCCGACGCGTTCGGCCCGCTCGACCCGGAGACCGCGCAGCACGACATGTCCGTGGAGGACTTCGCCCGGCTGCTGGCCGAGCTGAAGCCGCGCTTCATCCACCATCCGCGCTGCAAGGAGCTGGTGCCCGCGCTGATCGAGGAGCGCGGCTGCGATCCGTCGCTGACGTACTTCGACGTGCCCCGCTTACGCACCTCCACCTCCGACGACTATCTGGTCTCGGGCATCTCGTACGCCTTCCATGCGCACCGCGACTGCTGGTACTCCGCTCCGTTCAACCAGGTCAACTGGTGGATCCCGGTCTTCGGGGTGGTGGCGGAGAACGTGATGGCCTTCCACCCGCGCTACTTCGACACGCCGGTGCGCAACGGCAGCGCGGCCTACGACTACGGGGAGTGGAACCGGACGAGCAGGCGGAGCGCCGCCGAGCACGTGCGCACCGACACCCGCGTGCAGCCGCGGCCGGAGGAGGAGATCGACCTCGACCCGCAGATCCGGGTCGTGCCCGAGCCGGGCGGGGTGCTCATGTTCTCCGGCGCCCACCTGCACTCGACGGTGCCCAACACCTCGGGCCGGACCCGCTTCAGCATCGACTTCCGCACCGTGCACCTCGGGGACGTGCGCGGGCGCCGGGGGGCGCCGAACGTGGACGCCCGCTGCACGGGCACCACGCTGCGCGACTTCAGCCGGTGCGGCGACCTGGCACGGATGCCGGAGGAGCTCGCGGCGGCCTACGAGGCCGAGGCCGCGTCCCTGACCCTGGCCGGGGTGCGCTGACGTGGCCGCCGCCTGCCGCCTGTGCGGCTCCACCGGCCTGGCCGGGGTCGTGGACCTCGGCGCGACGCCGCCGTGCGAGTCGTTCCTGACCGCCGAGCAGCTCGACGAGCCGGAGACGACGTTCCCGCTGCACCTGCGGGTCTGCACGGAGTGCTGGCTGGCGCAGCTCCCGCCGCTCATCACGCCCGAGCAGACGTTCACCGAGTACGCGTACTTCTCCTCCTACTCCACCTCGTGGGTGGAGCACGCGCGGCGCTTCGTCGAGGAGCGCGACCTGCGGCCCGGCGCGTTCGTGGTGGAGGTGGCCAGCAACGACGGCTACCTGCTGCGGCACGTGGTCGAGCGCGGCGTGCGCTGCCTGGGCATCGAGCCGTCGGCCAACGTCGGCCAGGCCGCGCGGGACGCCGGAGTGCCGACGCTCACCGCGTTCCTCACGGAGGAGACCGGCCGCCGCGTCCGCGACGAGCACGGACCGGCCGACCTGGTCGTCGCCAACAACGTGTACGCCCACATCCCCGACGTCATCGGCTTCACCCGGGGCCTGCGCGCCCTGGTGGCCGACCACGGGCGGGTCTCGATCGAGGTGCAGCACCTGCTGACGCTCATGGAGCTCAACCAGTGGGACACGATCTACCACGAGCACTTCCAGTACTACACGGTCGCCTCGGCCCGCAGGGCGCTGGCGAGCGGCGGTCTGACGCTGGTGGACGTGGAGCTGCTGCCCACGCACGGCGGCTCGATCCGGCTGTGGGCGGTGCCCGACCCGTCGGCCGAGCCGTCCCCCCGGGTGACCGACGTGCTGGCCATGGAGAAGGCGGCCGGGCTGCACGAGCTGTCCGGCTACCACGACTTCGCGGCGCGCGTGGCGAAGGTCCGGCGCGACCTGCTGCGCTTCCTGGTGGACGCGGCGGAGGCCGGGCACACGGTCGCCGGGTACGGCGCGCCGGGCAAGGGCAACACGCTGCTCAACCACTGCGGCATCCGGCCCGACCTGCTGCCGTACACGGTGGACCGCAACCCGTACAAGCACGGCCGGTTCACGCCCGGCTCGCGCATCCCGGTGCTGCCGCCGGAGCGGATCGCCGCCGACCGGCCCGACTACGTGCTGGTGCTGCCGTGGAACCTGCGCGACGAGCTGGTCGAGCAGCTCTCCTACGTCCGCGAGTGGGGCGGCCGGCTGGTCTTCCCGATCCCCGAGCTGGAGGTGGTGTCATGAAGGTCGTGCTGTTCTGCGGCGGGCGGGGCACCCGGATGCGCAGCGAGATCCCGGGCGGCGACCTGCCCAAGCCCATGCAGCTCGTCGGGCCGCGCCCGCTGGTCTGGCACGTGATGCGCTACTACGCGCACTTCGGGCACAAGGAGTTCATCCTGTGCCTGGGCTACGGCGCGCAGCACATCAAGGACTTCTTCCTCGGCTACCGCGAGACCGCCTCCAACGACTTCGTGCTGCGCGACGGCCGCGTGGAGCTGCTGTCCACCGACATCTCCGGCTGGTCGATCTCCCTGGTGGACACGGGCGTCGACTCGCCGATCGGCGAGCGCCTGCGCCGGGTGCGCGACCATCTCGACGGCGAGGAGATGTTCCTGGCCAACTACGCCGACGTGCTGACCGACGCGCCGCTGACCGACATGATCCGCCGCTTCACCGCCGCCGACGCGGGCGCGTCGATGATGGTCGTCCCGCCCACCAACACCTTCCACGTGGTGGACGTCACCGAGGCGAACGTCGTCGGCTCCATCACCCCGGTCAGCGCGATGCCGCTGTGGGTCAACGGCGGCTTCTTCGTGCTGCGCCAGGAGGTCTTCGACCACATCCCGGAGAACGGCGACCTGGTGGCCGACGGCTGCGCCGAGCTGGCCAAGCGCGGCCGGCTGCTGGCCTACCGGCACCGCGGCTACTGGCGGCCCAGCGACACCGTCAACCAGCGGCTGGAGCTCGACCGCTCCTGGGAGCGGGGCGAGCGGCCGTGGGCGCTGTGGGAAGCATGAAGGGGCGGGAAGCATGATCGGCCTCCGGCCGGGCGCGCTGACCCGGGTCCTCGCGCTGGGCGCGCACTGCGACGACGTCGTCATCGGCGCGGGCGGCACGCTGCTGACGCTCTGCGGGGCCCGGCCCGGCGTGCGGGTGGACGCGCTCGTGCTGTCGGGCGGCGGCACCGATCGGGAGGACGAGGAGCGGGCCGCGCTGGCCGCGTTCTGTCCGGGCGCCGACCTGGCCGTCACGGTGCTCAAGATTCCGGACGGGCGGCTGCCGTCGTACTGGGAGCAGGCCAAGGACGCGCTGGAGGACCTGCGCGCCGAGACGAGCCCCGACCTGATCCTCGCCCCGTGGCAGGGGGACGCGCACCAGGACCACCGCGGCCTGGCCGAGCTGGTGCCCACCGTCTTCCGCGACCACCTCACGCTCGGCTACGAGATCGTCAAGTGGGACGGCGACCTCGGCCGCCCCTCGGTCTACCAGCCGCTGGACCCGCGCACGGCCGAGACCAAGGCCGACCTGCTGGAGCGGCACTACCCGTCGCAGCGGCGGCGGTCCTGGTACGACCGGGAGGCGTTCCTCGGGCTGGCCCGCGTGCGCGGCGTCGAGTGCGGCGCCCGCTACGCCGAGGCGTTCCACACCCGCAAGCTCACCCTCGACCTGGCTGGAGACTGACTGTGCGGATCCTGCTGACCGGCCACCAGGGCTACCTGGGCAGCGTCATGGCCCCCGTGCTGCGCGGTGCGGGGCACCAGGTGGTCGGCCTCGACTCGGGGCTGTTCGCCGACTGCGTGCTCGGGCCCCTGCCGGAAGAGCCGCCCGCCCACGCCGTGGACCTGCGCGACGTGACCCCGGAGCTGCTCGACGGTGTGGACGCCGTCGTCCACCTCGCGGCGCTGTCGAACGACCCGCTCGGGTCGCTGGCGCCCGAGCTGACCTACGCCATCAACCACCACGCGTCCGTACGGCTGGCCCGCCTGGCCAGGGACGCCGGGGCGAAACGGTTCCTGTACGCCTCCACCTGCTCGGTCTACGGCGCCTCCGGCGGCGACGACCTGGTGGACGAGGACGCGCCGCTGCGGCCCGTCACCCCGTACGCGGAGTCGAAGGTCCGCGTGGAGGACGACCTGGTGGAGCTGGCCGACGACGACTTCTCGCCGGTGTTCCTGCGCAACGCCACCGCCTTCGGGTTCTCGCCCCGGCCGCGCGCCGACATCGTGCTCAACAACCTGGTGGGCCACGCCCACCTCAGCGGCCAGGTGCGGGTGCTGTCCGACGGCACCCCGTGGCGGCCCCTGGTCCACGCCCGGGACATCGCCGAGGCGTTCCTGCGCGCGCTCACCGCGCCCCGCGAGGCCGTGCACGCCCGCGCCTTCAACGTGGGCACCGAGCGCAACAACGTGACGGTCGCCGAGATCGCCGCCGAGGTCGTGGAGGCGGTGCCCGGCTCGACCCTGGTCATCACCGGCGAGACCGGCAGCGACCCGCGCTCGTACCGGGTGGACTTCTCCCGGGTGCGGAGCGCGCTGCCCGGCTACGAGGCCCGCCGGACGGTCAAGGAGGGCGCGGCCGAGCTGGTCGACGCCTACCGCACGTACGGGCTGACCCGGCACGCCTTCGAGCGCCGCTACACGCGCCTGGCCCGCCTGTCGGACCGCCGCGACGCGGGCGAGATCTCCGCCGAGCTGCGCCCATGACCCCTGAAGAGATGCACGCGATGGTGGAGCGGCTCTACCCGATCTGCCGCAGCATCACCGGAGACGGCGTCCGGGAAACCCTCGCCGTCATCGGGGAGCGGCTGGCGCTCGACGTCACCGAGGTGCCGACGGGCACGCCGGTGCTCGACTGGACGGTGCCCAAGGAGTGGAACATCCGCGACGCCTACGTCAAGGACCCCTCCGGGCGCCGGGTGGTCGACTTCCGCGCCTCCAACCTGCACGTCGTCGGCTACAGCGTGCCGGTCTCGGGCGTGTTCACGCTGGAGGAGCTGCGCCCGCGCCTGCACACGCTGCCGGAGCAGCCGTCCCTGGTGCCCTACCGCACCAGCTACTACGCCGAGACCTGGGGCTTCTGCCTCAGCCAGGACGTCCTGGACGGGCTGGGCGAGGGGCCGTACGAGGTGCTGGTCGACTCCACGCTCGCCGACGGGTCGCTGACCATCGCCGAGCACGTGCTGCCCGGCGAGCTGCCCGACGAGGTGGTGATCTCCTGCCACGTCTGCCACCCGTCGCTGGCCAACGACAACCTGGCCGGCGTCGCGGTGGCCACGGCCCTGGCCGGCCGACTGGCCGCGATGGGGACCCGCCGGTACACCTACCGGTTCCTGTTCATGCCGGGCACGATCGGCGCGATCACCTGGCTGGCGCTCAACCGGGACCGCGTCGGCCGCGTCAGGCACGGGCTCACGCTCGCCTGCGCGGGCGACCGGGGGCCGCTGACGTACAAGCGCAGCAGGCGCGGCGACGCCGGCGTCGACCGGGCCGTCACCCACGTGCTCAAGGATCGGCCGCACACCGTGCTGGACTTCTCGCCGTACGGCTACGACGAGCGGCAGTTCTGCTCGCCGGGCTTCGATCTGCCGTTCGGCGGCCTCACCCGCACCCCGTACGCGGGCTACCCGGAGTACCACACCTCGGCCGACGACCCCGGCTTCGTCACGCCGGAGGCCATGGCCGACACCCTGGACGTCCTGTGGCGGGCCGTCGGGGTCCTGGAGGGGGAGCGCACGTACCTCAACCTCAGCCCGTACGGCGAGCCGCAGCTCGGCCGGCGCGGACTCTACGGATCTCTCGGCGGGAGAAGTGACACGAAACAGGCTCAGATGGCGATGTTATGGGTGTTGAACCTGTCCGACGGGGACCACAGCCTGCTCGACATCGCCGAACGATCAGCGCTGCCCTTCGCGGCGGTCGAGACCGCCGCGCGGGCGCTGGCCACTGCCGGACTGGTGAAGGAGATCGGTTGAACCTCAGGGTCGGAGACGTGGTGGAGGTGCGCGGCGAAGCCGAGATCCTCGCCACGCTGGACGAGCGCGGCGAGCTCGACGGGCTGCCGTTCATGCCGGAGATGCTGGCGTTCTGCGGCCGCCGGATGACCGTCCACAAGGTTGCGCACAAGCTGTGCGACACGCAGACCCGCAGCGGGCTGCGCCGCATGGAGCGCGCGGTGCACCTGGCGGAGGCGCGCTGCGACGGCTCGGCGCACGGCGGCTGCCAGACGGCCTGCTCGCTGTACTGGAAGGAGGCGTGGCTGAAGCGGGTCGGGAGCGGTGGCGAGGCGTTCCCGGAGGCGCCGCCCGCGCGCGACGGGCGGCTCCTGCCCCTCCTGGAGATCAACACCCGCAAACCCGGCGCGCCGGAGCACTACGCCTGCCAGGCCACCGAGCTGCTGCGCGCCGCCCCGGTCTGCCTGCCGGTGCGCAGCCTCGGCCAGTACGTCACCGACGTGCGCTCCGGCAACGTGGGACCGGCCCGCACGGCCCACGCCCTGCTCATCGGGATCTTCAACCGGCTCCAGGCGGCCAGCAAGCGCCTCCTGCCGGAGAGGCTGTGGTTCCGCGAGGGACGCAGGTGGGGGTTCCTGCGGCCGGGGCTGCGCGGGCGCACGCCCTCCGGCACCCTCGACCTCAAGCCGGGCGAGCTGGTCCGGGTCAAGTCGCAGGCCGAGATCCTCGCCACCCTCAACGAGGACATGCTCAACCGCGGCCTCGGCTTCGAGGAGGAGATGGCGCGCTACTGCGGCAAGGTGGTGCGCGTCCAGGCCCGCGTCGAGCGGTGCATCGACGAGCGCTCCGGCCGCATGCTCACGATGAAGTCCCCCTGCATCACGCTGGAGAACGTGGTGTGCCAGGGGGTGCACAGCCTCAACTGCCCGCGCGAGTTCGTGCCGTTCTGGCGGGAGATCTGGCTCGAACGCGTGACCCCCTGACGGCACCCCCCATCGGAAAGGCACGGATGGACGAGACGCGGCGCGTCGCCGAGATCGGCGCCCAGGCCGGGCGCGGGCTGCGCTGGAGCATCCTCGGCAACCTCGTCACGAGGGCCGGGTCGTTCGCGATGGGGCTGGTGCTGGCGCGCGTGCTCGCGGCCGACGACTTCGGCACCTACGCCGTGGCGCTGGCGGCGACGCAGCTCGTCATGCACGTCAAGGACGTGGGCATCCAGGCGGCCACCGTGCAGTGGCGGGGCCGCCTGGAGGACATGGCGCCCACGGCCACCGTGCTGAGCTTCGTGTTCGCCACCGCCCTGTACGGCCTCTTCTACGGGTTCGCCCCGGTCTTCGCCCGGATGGCCGGCAACGAGGACGCCACGGGCGTGGTCCGGCTGCTCACCTCGATCATCCTCATCGAGGCGTTCACCGCGGTCCGCAGCGCCGCGCTGCTGCGCCGCTTCGACCAGGACAAGCTGACCCGCGCCATCATGATCGGGTTTGTGGCGAACGCGGCCGTGGCGATCACGCTGGCGCTGCGCGGGGCGGGCGCCTACAGCTTCGCCTGGGGCCAGGTCGCCGCGTCGGTGGTGACCGGGGTGCTGATCTTCGTCTGGGGCTGGGTGCCGGTCCGGCTCGGCCTGGACCGGCAGGTCGCGGGACGGCTGCTGCGCTTCGGCGTCCCGTCGGCCCTCGGCTTCGGGCTGGAGGCCGTGCTGATGAACGCCGACTACGTCGTGGTCGGCAACGTGCTCGGGGCCGAGCGGCTCGGCTACTACCTGCTGGCGTTCAACGTGTCGAGCTGGGTGCCGGGGATCATCGGCACGGCGCTGCGCTACGTCTCCCTGCCCAGCTTCTCCCGTCTGGCCGAGGACCCGGCGGCGCTGTCGGAGGGCGTGCGCAGGTCCGTGCCGGTGATGGTGACGTTCGTGCTGCCGCCCGCGCTGGTCATGGCGGTCCTCGCCCATCCGCTCATCTCGTTCCTGTACGGCGCGCGGTGGGACTCCGCGGCGGGCGTGCTGCGCTGGCTGGCCGTGCTCATGGTGGTGCGGATGCTCATCTCGTTCCTGGCCGTGGACATCCTGACCGGGCTGGGCGCCACCAGGACCACGGTCTGGCTCAACCTCGTGTGGGCCGCCGCGCTGCTGCCCGCGCTGGTGGCCGGGGCGCACCTCGGCGGCATCAGGGGCGCCGCCGTCGCGCACGCGCTGGTCGCTGCGCTGGTCGCGGTCCCGTTCGCGCTGTTCCTCCTGCGCCGGGCGGGCGTGCGGGTGACGCCCGCGCTGCCCGCCCTGGTCCGGCCCGTCGTGGCGGCGCTCGCCGCGGGGACGCTGATGGTCGTCCTGGACGGGCTGACCGCCGGCGGTCCCGCGCTCGTGCGGCTGGCCGTCGCCGGGGGCGCCGGGCTGCTGCTGTTCGTCCTGGTCGCGGTGCCGGGCACCGCGATGCACAAGCTGGTGAGAAGGAGCGCCTGAATGGCATTCGACGACACGCTGGTCTCGGTGGGGCTGCCCGTCTACAACGGCGCCGACCGGCTGGAGAAGACGATCACCTCGGTGCTGGCCCAGGACCACCGCCACATCGAGCTGGTCATCTGCGACAACGCCTCCACCGACCGCACCGAGGAGGTCTGCCGCGACTGGGCGGCCACCGACGCGCGGGTCGTCTACCACCGCCAGCCGCGCAACATCGGGCAGCTCCCCAACTTCAGCGACGCGATCCGCCGCTCGCGGGGCGCCTTCTACCGGTGGGCCGGCGACGACAACTGGCTGGCGCCCGACTACGTCTCCCGCTGCCTGGAGGTCTTCGCCCGGGACGAGCGGCTGCTCCTGGTCACCACCCAGCAGGCGTACACCGGCCCGGACGGCACCACGCGCACGGCGCCGTACACGGGGACCGGCTACCTGTCCGACGACCCCGTGGACCGCTTCGCCGAGTCGCTGCGCATGCTCAACGAGGACCCGTTCGCCATGGACCCGCTCTACGCGCTGATGCGCCGCACCCGGGTCATGGCCGTCAACCGGGGGCCCGCCCTGCTGCGCGAGGACGAGATCTTCGCCGCCCGGATGGCGCTGGCCGGGCCGTGGGGGCACGTGCCCGAGGTGCTGGCGGGCCGCGACTGGGAGCCGCAGCGCCTGGCCGACATCGCCCGCAAGCTGGGCGCGCCGGCCTGGCATGTGCGGGTCTCCACGCTGATCCAGTGCAGGGAGCTGCTGCGGGCGCTGGGCGAGGTCGAGCTGACTCCTGCCCAGCGCCGCAGGGGCCGCGCGCTGGTGGCGCGGATGTACGTGCGCCGGCACGGCACGGTCGCCGCCCGGCGCGGACGCAGGCTCGCCGGCCTGGTCACCTCCCGCTGAAGGGCGCCACCGTGATCCGGTCGATCACCGGGGCGTACCGCGAGCGGAGGAGCACGCCGGGGAAGGTCTGCGACGCGTAGGTCGTGCCGTCGAAGTTCGGCAGCTCCTGCGCGGCGAAGCGCACCGTGTTGTCGCCCTTCTTCAGCCGCACCGGCACGGTCAGCTCCCAGAAGTCGTTCTCGTGGAAGGTGTGCGGGAACAGCACCCGCTGCGGCGCGGCCCCGTTCACCGAGACGTCCGCGTGCCGGGCGAGCGGGTCGGGGTTGTAGTGCGTCGCGGCCGACTGCTCGGGGTTGGCGTAGCGGACGCGCATGGCGTACGTGCCGTCCCGGTCGGCCCGCACCGTGAACGTGAGCGTGTTCGCGTTCCCGGGCGGGCCGCCGATCCCGGTCACCGCGGCCTCGCCGTCGGCCAGGGAGAACGGCGCCGCCTTGGCCGTCCCGGCGAGCGCGGCGGCCTCCGCCTGGTGGACGGTGGCGGGCAGCGCGTCGGGGGTGGGCCGCACGTCGAGGCGGTCGACGAGCGACGTGCCGGTCCGGCCGGTCACCGTGACCTTGTTGACGCCGCCGGACATCGACACCGCCACGGTCGAGTCGCCGCGCCGGGCCTCCGTCACCTCCACGCCGTTGACGGTCACCAGCGCCTTGCCGGAGCCGAGCAGCCCGAGGTCGAGGGTGGCCGCGGCGTCCCGGGCCGAGTAGACCCAGAAGGTGACCGACTGGCCCTCGCGGACCTCGGCCACGCCGGAGCCCGTGCTCCCCGGCACGTCGTACGACAGGCGGGCCCCGCGCAGGTCGGCCAGTCGAAGTCGTACACGAGGGCGGGGGCGGGCGGGTCGGCGGCGGCCATGGCGTCCGGGACTCCTGTGGATAACGCGAGGATGAGGACGGCCGGGAGGAGCCCGGCTCGCGCGGCCTTGGTGATGTTCGTCGGTGTCATCAACGGCTTCCCTGGGTGATCGTCCTGCGGGAGGGAGTGCCGTCCCTGTCCACCATGCGATGTGAGCGTTAACAGGCGGATCCGGGAGTGATCGGCGGCGCCACGTGGGTTTCGCGCAGGTTACGCGGCGGCGTCGCGGCGCGTCAATGCTCCGGCGGCGGGTATGTTCCCGCCCGTTTACCGACATGTCACGATTCGGTATCGGGCGTAACGTGCCCTTGACGCGGATCCGAGCCTGGGCGACAGTCGAGCACATCGTTGAACCGGTTCGCCTGTTCCGAGGGTTCGCAGGCGGCCCCCGTCCGGGACGGTGCCGCGCCCCGGCTCGCTGTGGCCTGCGAACGCCGACGACAACGGCGCCTTCGCCAGGGTTCCGGGAGACGGTACGGGAGTCAGTCGGTCTTCAGCGTCGAACCGGTTCGACGATCAAGGAGGTGAGAATGGCGACGATCGGGGACGTGGCCCGGGAGGCCGGCGTCAGCCGCAGCACGGCGTCGTACGCGCTGTCGGGCAAGCGGCCCATCTCGGAGGAGGTGCGCCGGCGCGTGCTCGCGGCGGCCGAGGCGCTCGCCTACACGCCGAACGCCGGCGCGCGGGCGCTGGCCACGTCCAGGACCAAGGTCCTCGGTCTGCTCGCCCGCTTCTACACGGACGAGTTCGCGCCCGCGATGATGCAGTACATCCAGGGTGTCACCGACACCGCCCGCGACCTGGGCTACGACACGCTGCTGGTCACCGATGAGGACGGGGCGCGGGCGCTGCGGCGCATCACCGACTCCCGCATGGTGGACGGCGTCGTCCTGATGAACATCGCGCAGGACGACCCGAGGCTGCCGATCCTGCGGGCGGCGTCCCAACCGGGCGCCACGGTCGGCCTGCCGGGCGACTGCTCCGGGATCGACGTGTTCGACCTCGACTTCGAGGAGGCCGGACGGGCCATGGTGGACCACCTCCACCGGCTCGGCCACCGCGAGCTGATCCTTATCTCGCAGCCCGAGCACGTGGTCGAGCGGGGCGGCGCGTACGTGTGGCGCCTCAGGGACGCCGCGCTGGAGCGGGCCCGCCAGTGCGGCGTCACCCTGCACGCCGTGTACGGCGAGTCCCGGCAGCCGGCCGTCGGGCGCCTGCTCCACACGCTGCTGGACACCTACCCGTCGGCCACCGGCCTGCTGGTCAACAACGAGGCGGCCGCCGCGGCGCTGCCCTCGGTCGCCCACGAGCGGGGGTTGCGGGTGCCCGAGGACCTGTCGGTCATCGGGCGCTACTCCGCCGAGTTCGCCGCGGCCTTCTCCCTGCCCTACTCGTTCGTCGAGAGCGCGCCCGACCGCCTCGGCTCCATGGCGGTGCGCCAGCTCGTGCGCCGCGTGGAGTCGGCGGCGGCCCGCCGCGAGCCCTTCGTCGTGCGCTTCATCTCCCCCGAGCTCGTGTCCCGCGGCAGCACCACGCCGCCGCGGGCCACCCGTCCGCGTACGCCCGCCCGCTAGCGCCGGGCGCACCCCACAGACCATTCGCCGGCGCTCGTTGTTAGCGCTAACACCTGGAGGATTCGGGTGACTCGTCCATCGTTCCCCGCCCGCGCGGCGGCCTTCGGAACCGCCCTCCTGAGCCTGTCCGCCCTGGCCGCCTGCGCGTCCGCGCCCACCCCCGGCACCGGCTCCGCCGCGCCCGCCGCCGACGCGAGCACCTACACGTGGTGGGACCCGTACCCGCAGCACGACGCCTCCTCCGCCTGGGCCAAGCGGGTGGACACCTGCGGCAAGCAGGCCGGCGTCACCATCAAGCGCACCGCCTACGACACCACGGCGCTGACCAACCAGGCCCTGCTCGCCGGCCAGGAGGGCAACGCCCCCGACGTCATCCTGCTCGACAACCCCGCCGTCTCCACCCTCGCGGACGCGGGGATGCTGGCCACGATGGACGACTTCGGCCTGGACACCGCCCGGTTCGACAAGAACCTCATCGCCGCCGGCGAGCTGGACGGCAAGACCTACGGCATCCCCATCGGCGCTAACACGCTCGCCCTCTACTACAACAAGAAGATCCTCGACGCCGCCGGCGTCGACCCGGCCTCGATCAAGGACTGGGCCACGCTCGGCGCGGCGCTGAAGAAGGTCAAGGCCGCGGGCAAGAAGCCGATCACCTTCGCCGCCATCGGCACGGAGGAGGGCTCCTTCCAGTTCCTGCCATGGTTCTGGGGCGCGGGCGCGAAGCTCACCGAGCTGGACTCGCCGCAGGCGGCCGAGGCGCTCAGCCTCTGGAACTCCTGGGTCAAGGACGGCCTGGCCCCCAACTCGGTGCTGAGCAACTCGCAGAACACCACCTGGGAGGAGTTCCTCACCGGCGAGTTCGGCTTCGCCGAGAACGGCACCTGGCAGATCGACAGCGCCGCGAAGGCGGGCTTCCCGACAGGCATCGTGCAGATCCCGGCCAAGGACGGCGGCGGCGCCCCCACCCCCACGGGCGGCGAGTTCATCACGGTCCCCGTGCAGAAGGACACCAAGCGCTACACCGCCACCAAGAAGATCGTCGAGTGCATGACCACGCCCGAGGGCCTGGTCGAGACGGGCACGACGTTCGCCTACTACATCCCGTCCACCGCCGAGGGGCAGCAGGCCATCCTCGCCAAGGAGCCGAGCCTGAAGCCGTGGGTGGAGGCCGTCCGGTCGGCCAAGGGCCGCACGAGCGACAACCTCGGCACCAAGTACCCCAAGATCTCCGAAGCCCTGTGGACGGCGGTGCAGAAGGCGCTGAGCGGCTCGGCCGCGCCCGCCGACGCGCTCAAGGACGCCCAGGCCAAGGCCAAGCAGGCCGTCGGCGGCTGAGCGGACCCTTCCATGGCATTCACCCGCACCGACGCGGTGGCGACCACCGGCAGGCCGGCGGCGAAGGTGAGCCCCGCCCCCGGCCGCCGGCGCTCCGGGCGGTGGACGGCCCTCGCCTTCCTCGCCCCGCTGGTCGTCTACCTGCTCGTCTTCTACGCCTATCCGCTGTACCGCAACGTCGAGCTCAGCGTGCACGACTACACGCCGCGCGCGTTCGTCCAGGGCGACCCCGAGTTCACCGGCCTGGCCAACTACCGCGCCGTCCTGTCGGACGACGCCTTCCTCGCGGCGCTGCGCAACACGGCCCTGTTCACGCTGGTGTCCATCGCCTTCCAGTACGCGCTCGGCCTCGCGCTCGCGGTCTTCTTCCAGCGCGGCTTCCGGCTGTCCGCGGTGCTGCGCGCGATGTTCCTCGTGCCGTGGCTGCTGCCGCTGATCGTGTCGGCCTCGACCTGGTCGTGGATGCTCAACAGCGACAACGGCATCGTCAACGCCTTCCTGCGGGCGTTCGGGATCGGCCAGATCAACTGGCTCACCTCCCCGGGCACCGCGCTGCTGTCGGTCACCGTCGCCAACATCTGGCTCGGGGTCCCGTTCAACCTGGTGATCCTGTACGCCGGGCTGCAGAACATCCCGGCCTCCCTGTACGAGGCCGCCGGCTTGGACGGGGCGAACGCCTGGCAGCGGTTCTGGCGCATCACCTTCCCCCTGCTGCGTCCGGTGTCGGCGATCACGCTGCTGCTCGGCCTCATCTACACGCTCAAGGTCGTCGACATCATCTGGATCATGACGAGGGGAGGGCCCGCGGACGCCTCGACCACGCTGGCGATCTGGTCCTACCGCGAGGCGTTCGGCACGGGGCAGCCCGACTTCTCCCCGGCGGCGGCCGTCGGCAACCTGCTCATCCTGATCGCCTTCGCCGCGGGCCTTCTCCACGTCCGGATGCAGCGGAAGGAGGGAATCTCGTGAGCAGATGGAGGACCGCCGTCGGGGTCGTCCTGACCGGGGTGATGCTGTTCCCGGTCTACTGGATGGTCAACGTCTCCCTCACCAGGACCGGCGACATGCGGGCCGACCCGCCCCACTGGTTTCCCTGGAACCCCACCTTCGAGGGGTACGCGGCGGCGCTCGGCCAGCAGCTCCCGGCCCTGGCCACCAGCCTGTTCATCGGCCTCGGGACGGTCGCCATCACCCTGCTGGTGGCCCTGCCCGCCGGGTACGCGCTGGCGAAGCTGCTGCCGCGCGGCACCGGCGTGGTCGACTTCCTGCTGCTCGTCGCGCAGATGATCCCGGCCGTCGTCATGGCCATGGGCTTCTACGCGATCTACATCAGGCTCGGGATGCTGAACACGGTCACGGGGCTGATCGTCGCCGACTCGACGCTGGCCGTGCCGTTCGCGGTGCTGCTGTTCCGGGCGTTCATGGCCGGCATCCCCGGGGAGATCATGGCTGCGGCGCAGATCGACGGGGCGGGCACCTGGCGCACGTTCCGGTCGGTCGTCCTGCCGCTGAGCCGCAACTCGGTGATCACCGTGTCGCTGTTCGCGTTCCTGTGGGCCTGGTCGGACTTCATCTTCGCCTCGACCCTCAACCGCAGCAGCGACACGATCCCGGTCACGCTCGGCATCTTCCGCTACATCGGCAACAACACCACCCAGTGGAACTCGATCATGGCGACCGCGGTGATCGCGTCCGTCCCCGCCGCCTTCCTGCTCGTTCTCGCGCAGCGCTACATCGCCGCCGGGGTCACCGCCGGCGCAGTAAAGGACTGAACAGCCAGTGACGATCACACCTCAGGCGCCGGCCGCCGCCCGCGCCGTCCCCGTGCTGCCCACGAGCGGGCCGGTGCGCCCCCTCGGGCTCGGCCAGGTCTCGCTCACCGGCGGGTTCTGGGGCGTCAGGCAGAGCGTGAACGCCGCGGCCACGCTGGCCCACTGCGAGTCGTGGATGGAGCGCCTCGGCTGGCTGGCCAACTTCGACCGCGTCGCCGACGGCACGACCTCGCCCGACCGTCCCGGCTGGTCGTTCTCCGACTCCGAGGTCTACAAGCTCCTGGAGGCCCTGGCCTGGGAGGCGGGCCGTACCGGTGACCAGGGGGCGGAGGCCGCGATCAAGCGGCTGACCGCGCGCGTGGCCCGGGCGCAGGACCCGGACGGCTACCTCAACACGTGCTTCGGGCACGCCGGGCAGCAGCCGCGCTACAGCGACCTGGAGATGGGGCACGAGCTGTACAACACGGGGCACCTGCTCCAGGCGGCGGTGGCGCGGCTGCGCACGGCCGGCGAGGACGACCTGGTGCGCGTCGCGCGGCGGGCGGCCGACCACGTGTGCCGGACCTTCGGCGCGGACGGCCTGCCCGGCATCTGCGGGCACCCCGAGATCGAGGTGGGCCTGGCCGAGTTCGGCCGGGCGACCGGCGAGGACCGCTACGTCGAGCAGGCCCGGCTGTTCCTCGACCGTCGCGGCCATGGAACGCTCCGCGACATCCCGCTGGGACGCGCCTACTTCCAGGACGACGTCCCGATCCGGCGGGCCGAGGTGTGGCGCGGCCACGCCGTGCGGGCGCTCTACCTGACGGCCGCGGCGGTGGACGTGGCCGTCGAACGCGGCGACGACGAGCTGCTGCGCGCCGTGCAACGGCAGTGGGAGCGCTCGGTCGAGCGCCGGACCTACATCACCGGCGGGATGGGCTCGCGTCACCAGGACGAGGGCTTCGGCGAGGACTGGGAGCTGCCGCCGGACCGCGCCTACTGCGAGACGTGCGCGGGCGTCGCCTCGATCATGGTGTCGTGGCGGCTCCACCTGGCCACGGGCGACGTCCGGTACACCGACCTGATCGAGCGGACGCTCTACAACGTCGTCGCCGCCTCCCCGAGCCCCGACGGCCGGGCCTTCTTCTACGCCAACCCCCTCCACCAGCGCAGCCCCGGCCGCCCGGCGGACCCGTCCGAGGTGAGCCCGCGCGCCGAGGGCGGCACCCGGGCCGCCTGGTTCGAGGTCTCCTGCTGCCCCACCAACGTCGCCCGCACGCTGGCCGCCCTGGCCGGCTACCTCGCCACGACCGACGACGACGGCCTCCAGATCCACCAGTACGCCCCGTGCGCCATCCGCGCCGAGCTGCCGGACGGGCGGCCGGTGGCCGTGGACGTCGAGACGGACTACCCCGCCAGTGGCACCGTCCGGGTCCGGGTCGCGGCCGGCGCGTCCTCACCGTGGACCCTCTCGCTGCGGGTGCCCGCGTGGGCGGACGGCGCGACCGTGACCGAGGACGGGCGGACGCGGCCGGTGGAGCCCGGCATGCTCACCGTCCGGCGGGCCTTCCAGGCCGGTGACGTCGTCGTCCTCGACCTGCCGATGCGGCCCCGCCTCACCTGGCCCGACCCGCGCATCGACGCCGTGCGCGGCTGCGTGGCCGTCGAGCGCGGCCCGGAGGTGCTGTGCGCCGAGTCGCGCGACCTGCCCGAGCCCGGCGGGCTCGACGCCCTGGTGGTCGACGCCGGGACAGGACCGGAGCCGGACGGCGGGGGCGCGCGGGTGCGCGGCCGGATTCCCGCCCACACCGGTCGCGGCTGGGCCTACGCGCCCGCCCGTCCGGCTCCTCTCACGGAACTCGCGGAACTCGCGGAACTCGCGGAACTCGCGGAAGAAGGAGGATGGTTCGACGTGCCGCTGCGGCCCTACCACTCGTGGGCGCACCGCGGGCCGACGAGCATGCGCGTGTGGCTGCCCGTGGACGGGGCCCCGCGGCCATGACGTCCTTCTCCCCGCGCGAGATCCCGTTCAGCTCCTCCGGCTCCTGGTTCGGCTTCTCGCCCGTCGTGGCCGAGGGAGTCTGGGCCGACGACGTGCACCTGGTGTCGCACCAGACCGGCATGCACCCCGTCCTGCGGCTCGTCCCCACCGCCGGGCACGAGCGGGCCGGCGCCGCGGTGACCGCGACGCCGCACCGGCTGACCTGGGCTCACGGCGACGGCCGGATCGACCTGGTCTACGAGAGCCCGGACACCGTCCGGGTGCGCGGCCGCGGCCTCGGGCTGCGGGTGCTGGCCGCCGATCCCGTGCTCACCCCGTTCAGCGGCCCGTACTTCTACCAGGACCCCACCGACGGGTCGTCGGTCTTCACCGTCTACCAGACCGGCCGCCGCTACCGGATCACGCCGCTCGGCGGGTGCGCCGAACCGCTCGGCGACCAGGCGCTCGGCACCGCCGAGCGCGGCGTGGTCCTGCCGGACGACGCGTGGGAGATCGCCGTCGAGGAGTACGAGACCGCCCGCGCCCCCTACGCGAGCCGGGCGGCCTTCCCGGAGGTGGCCGAGGCGGCGCGCGACCGGTTCGCGGCCTTCGCCGGGGCCGTGGCGCCCTGGCGCGGCGAGCGCACTCCGGCGGCCGAGCTCGCGGCGTACGTGCTGTGGTCGGCCACGGTCCGCCCGGCCGGGTTCGTCACCCGGCAGGCCGTGCTCATGTCCAAGCACTGGATGGACAAGGTGTGGAGCTGGGACCACTGCTTCAACGCCCTCGCGCTCGGCGACGGCCTGCCCGGCCTGGCGTGGGACCAGTTCCGGCTGCCCTTCGACCACCAGGACGCCGCCGGCGCGCTGCCCGACTCGGTCGCGCACTCCGAGGTCCTGCACAACTTCGTCAAACCGCCCATCCACGGCTGGGCGCTGCGCCGCCTCGGCCCGGCGGCCGGCGGCGACCCGGCCGGGACGTACCGGCTGCTGGAGCGCTGGACCGCCTTCTGGCTGACCGCCCGGCGCGCCCCCGGCCGCGAGCTGGCGCACTACCAGCACGGCAACGACAGCGGCTGGGACAACGCCACCACCTTCGATCCCGAGCGGGTCGTCGAGACCGCCGACCTGGCCGCCTTCCTCGTGCTGCAGATGCGCGAGCTGGCCCGCCTGGCGGGGGAGCTCGACGACCGGCCGGCGGCGGCCCGGTGGACGGCGGCGGCCGACCGGATGCGCGGGGCGATGCTGGCCGAGCTGTGGCGCGGCGACCGGTTCGTCGCCCGGGGGGTGCGCTCGGGACGTACCTGGTCGAGCTCAAGCCTGCTCGACCTCATGCCGATCGTGCTGGGGGAGGAGCTGCCGGAGCCCGTCAGCGCGGCGCTGGCCGCGCGGATCGAGACGCACCTGACGGAGTACGGGCTCGCCACCGAGCCGCCCACGTCGGAGCACTACCGCGACGACGGCTACTGGCGCGGCCCGATCTGGGCGCCCTCGACCGTGCTCGTCGAGGACGGCCTGCGCCGCGCCGGTCATACCGGCCTGGCCGACGAGATCGGCGCGCGCTTCCGGGCCCTGTGCGAGAAGTCCGGCTTCGCCGAGAACTTCGACGCCCGCACCGGGGCGGGGCTGCGCGACCGCGCCTACACCTGGACGGCCGCCGCCTACCTCCTACTGGCCGGCGCCCACGAGCGGGTCGCCGCGCGCAGCTCCGCCATCCCCCGGTAACGCTGGAACGGCAGCTCGAACACCGCGGCGAACCCCCACGCGAACAGCACCGAGGCGGGCCCGGCCAGGACGAGCAGCGCCAGGAATCCGGCCACGCCGGGCCCGAGGAGCGGGGCGACCACGAAGTGGTGCAGCGCGACCACGATCGGCGCGTGGACCAGGTAGAGGCTGTAGGAGAACGAGCCGAGCGAGCGGAGCGGCCGGCTGTCGAGCACGCGCACCAGCGGCCGCGGCCGCCCGCCCGCCACGGCCGCCAGGAACAGCCCGGCGGCCGGGGCGAGGGCCAGGTCCACCCAGAAGAAGTGCGCGACCGTCCAGGCCGGCCCGCGCACGGCGACGAGGACCACCACGGGGGCGAACGCGGCGAGCGCCGCCCAGTGCAGGGGCGCCCGCACCGGCGCGCGGAGCACCCCGGCCGCCAGCACGCCCACCGCGAACAGCACCGCGAACTGCGGGGTCAGCCGCATCAGCAACCCCACCACCGGCACCCCGCCGGCCAGCAGGCCCACCGCCACCACGACCACCGTGACGGCCGCCGCCATCACCGCCGCGCCCAGCCGCCGCACCACCAGCAGCAGGAGCGGGAGGACGAAGTAGAGCTGCGCCTCGACGGCGATCGACCAGAACGCCCCGTTGGGGCTCGGCGAGCCGAACAGGTCCTGCACGAGCAGGCCGTAGAAGACGACGCTCTTGGCGGTGGGCGGCCCCTGGCCCGGCTGCGGCACCAGCGTCCACGCGACCGCGAGGCTGAACGCCAGCGCCGCCCAGTACGGCGGCAGGATCCGCCAGGCGCGGCGGCGGGCGAAGCGGCGCAGGCCGCCGAGCCGCCAGCCGGACCGGGCGGGCTTGACGGCCAGCGAGAACCCGGACAGGGCGATGAAGACGACGACGGCGAAGTGCCCGTACAGCAGCCAGCTCGCCCAGACCGGGCCCGTGTCGGCGGGGAAGCCGGGGAAGGACAGCAGCTGGCAGTGGTGCAGCACCACGAACAGCGCGGCCAGGCCGCGGATGCCGTCGAGCCCGCCCAGCCGCGCGGGCCGTCCGGGGGCCACCTGCGCCGACCGTTCAGGGAAACCAGCGGCCCCCGGTTCCATTCCCACCCCCGCACCGGCCGGTTTCCGGCCACCGTGAGGTTCATCGGTTCAGCACCGGTCCGCGTAACAAAGCGGATGTAACGGGTGGATGGGAAAGCGCGATGCCTTTTTGGAACGGTTTTTCGGGGGGATTATCGCGCCCCCTTGCTGTGGGTATCGGGCAGGGGATATATGGAATTCTGGAAGACCATTCTCGGCCTTGCCCGGCAGAAGCTGATCGCCGTCCCGGTCGCCGTCCTCGCCGTCGCCCTGGCGTTCACCGGATACCTCCTGATGCCCGAGCGGTACGTGACGAGCGCGTCCATGGTCCTCGTCACCCCCTCGGGCGGCGGCTCGATCGACGGCACCAAGCCCGTCGCGCAGACCAACCCGCTGCTGCAGTTCACCGACGACCTGCGCACCACGGCCAGCATCCTCATCCTGGCCCTGAACACCTCGGACGTGTTCGCCTCCGTCGGCGTCACCGAGGACGGGCCGACCGACCTGACCATCGACGACGGCCGCAGCAACCCGACGCTGCTCGGCGTCGGCACCACGGGCCCGTTCATCTACGTCCAGGTCGAGAGCGACTCGCCGGGCACGGCCGCCAAGGTGCTGTCGGCCACCCAGGAGCGGCTGCGCCAGGAGCTGGAGGACCGGCAGAACGAGCTGAAGGCGCACCCGATCACGTTCGTGCAGGCCGAGGACGTCGTGCGGCTCGGGCCGGAGGCCGACGGGTCGGCCAAGCTCCAGGGCGCCGTCGGCGGGCTGCTGCTCGGCCTCGTGGCCGGGTTCGGGGTGGCGTACGCGGTCGTGCGCCGCAGGCTGTTCCCGCGCACCCCCGTCCCCGTCCCCGTCCCCGTCCCCGACGCCGAGGACGAGGACGAGGACGAGCCGGTCACGCAGGCCCCGGAGGCAGGCGGGAACGGCTCGGGGCCGGGCCCGGCCAAGGATCTGGACGAGACCGGCCCCATCGACGCGGTGCGGCTCAACGGCCGCTGACCTGGCTACTTGTCTACTTGCGTCGCCCTATTTACGGCGGCTCGCCAGGTCCGCCAGGGCGGGCGGCACCCAGCGCCTGGCCGTCTGCCGGAAGGAGGTCTTCCACTCCTCGCCCGGCCGCTGCTTGAACTTGGTGTCGTGCTCGTCCAGCACCTCTTCCTCCGGGCGGCCGTTGGTGTAGTAGTACAGCGCCATCGACCGGCGGGCGCGGTCGTCGGGGCAGGTCAGCGGCTCCGGGTGGCCGTGGTTGGCCTCGTCGGTGGTGGCGAACAGCACGAACCTGTTGAACACCGGCAGGATGCGGTGCTCGCAGGTGGTCATGTCCTTGTTCCAGAGCTGGAGGTGGCCGCCGTACGAC
This sequence comes from Nonomuraea roseoviolacea subsp. carminata, assembly GCF_024172185.1. Classification (GTDB taxonomy): domain Bacteria; phylum Actinomycetota; class Actinomycetes; order Streptosporangiales; family Streptosporangiaceae; genus Nonomuraea; species Nonomuraea roseoviolacea. The sequence continues at coordinate 3,035,999 of NZ_JAMZEC010000001.1, read as the reverse complement.
TCCTCCCAGTCCTTGTTGAGGTAGAGCAACCCGTTCAGCCGCCGGTCGAGGTCGAGCCGGCGGTGCCGGTTGAAGTCGACGTGCACCTTCAGGAACCCGCCGGGCCGGATCTGGTGCAGGCCGCCCCCGTCGTAGTGCGGGTCGGACACCAGGTGCTCGATGCCGGTGAGCCGCTCCAGGAAGTCGATGAACACCTGGCCGTTGAACTCGGCCAGCAGGTGGCGGGTGGCCGGTCCCATCCGCTCGGTGTCGGCGAGCGCGAGCTTGACCTCGCGGGCGTTGTCGAAGCGCTGCCACTCGATGTCGCGGGGCTCGGGGAACTCGGCCAGGACCGGCTCCAGGACCTCGGCGGGCAGGAAGTCGTCGATGACGACGTGGCGGAACGGCGTGGCCTTGAGGAAGCTTTCGCGGTGACTGTCGGCGAGCGGAAGGAGTTCGTCGCGGTGGAAGGTAAAGCTCAGCGCTTGCTGCATCGGTGCTCCCCACCCTGAATGTCGGCGAAATGGCCCGGCAGTGACATCGCGGTGCACCGTTGTCTCGTTACAAATAGCTGGTAACGCCGGATACCGGGAAAAACGATGATCTGTGGGGGAGACACCCGTTTTCTGATACGGGAAGGAAAGCGTCTTGGACTTCTGGGGGACGGTCCTGGTCGTGTTCCGCAGGTGGTACGTCACGCTGCCCGCGCTTCTGCTCTCCCTCGCGGTGGCCTTCGGCGTCTACCGGACGATCCCGGCCGTCTACCAGTCGAGCGCGGTGCTCGTCCTGACCGTCCCGGTGACGGGCGGGAGCGTTCCAGCCAACCCCGACTACCCGAACCCCCGGGTCAACCCGCTGCTCAACTACGACGGCGCGCTCAACGTCTCCGCCTCGATCCTGCTCCAGGCGCTCAGCGCCCCCGAGACCGCGGCCACGCTCGGCGCGCCTCCGGGCGGCGACACCTCGTACGTGGTCCACAACGGCAGCTCCAACCCCGAGCTGCTGGCCAACGGCCCCTTCGTCATCATCGAGGCCAAGAGCCCGTCGGCGCAGGCGGCGCACGAGCTCGTCGTCAAGCTGGTGGCGCGGGCCAAGCTGGAGATGGCCGCCCGCCAGCAGGTGCTCCAGGCGCCGCCGAGCACGTACATCAAGATCACCGAGATGGTCGCGCCGACCGCGCCGCTGGAGCAGCGCGGCGGCAAGAGCCGGTCGGCGGCGGCCGTGCTGGTGCTCGGCCTGTTCGCCGCCCTGACGGCCGGATTCGCGGCCGAGAGCGTCGCCCCCGCGTTGAGACGGAGACTCGACGGGCTGCCGGGCCTGCGGCTGAGGCGGCGCCCGGCATGACCGCGACGGATTCCAGGGCGGCGGCCGCCCGGACGCGGGCGCTGCTGGAGGCGTCCGCGCTGCCGAGGCCGCACCGCGCCGACGGGGCCACGGTCGGCGTCGTGTTCGTGGTCGTCCTCATGATCGTCCCGGCTCGGCTGGTGTACCGGGGGCTGTCGTTCGCGATCACCCCGGCCGAGTCCATCGGCCTGTTCGCGCTGGTGTGGTGGCTGTGCGCGCACTTCACCAGCACGCTCGGCGCCGCCAAGGGCCGCACGCTCGTCCGCTCGGCGGTGTTCGTCCACGCCGCCTCGCTGCTGGCCACCTACGCCTACGCGACGGCCGGCCCGCTGCCCAGGGACGAGGTGGAGCTGGCCGACCACATGCTCGTCACCGCGTTCGCCATGATCGGCGTCGTGCTGCTCGTCGTGGACGGCGTGCGCGGCCGCGACCGGCTCGACCTCGTGCTGAAGACGGTCGCGGTGATGGGCGCGGTCCTCGGGGTGGTCGGCGCGGTGCAGTTCCTCTTCACCTTCGACCCGACGAAGTACATGGTGCTGCCCGGCCTGCGCTACACCCAGGAGGAGCTGTTCATCCTGGAACGCAACGGGCTGAGCCGGGTGGCGGCCACCACCGGGCACCCCATCGAGTTCGCGGTGATGTGCGCGATGATCCTGCCGATCGCGCTGCACTTCGCCTTCCAGGCACGGGAGCGGGGCGGGCCCGCGCTGCGCTGGTGGGTGTGCGCGGGGCTGATCGGGGCCGGGATGGTGTTCTCGGTGTCGCGCTCGGCCTTCGTCGGGCTGGCCGGCGCCGCCGTGGTGCTGCTCGCGGGCTGGCCGAAGGTGCGGCGGCTGCTCGCGGCCGGGGCCGTGCTGGTCTTCCTCGGGGCCGTGAAGCTCGTGGTGCCGGGCGTGCTGGGGGCCATCGTCGCGCTGTTCACCAACATCTCGAACGACTCCAGCCTGCGCTGGCGGACCATGGACTACGCCGCCGCCACCACCGAGATCGGCCGCCACCCCTGGCTGGGTCGCGGGCTCGGCACCTGGTACGCCCCGAAGTACCTCGTCTTCGACAACCAGTACATCCTGACGACCGTCGAGACCGGGATCATCGGCGTGCTGGCCTTCGCGGGGCTGTTCGCCGCCGGCATCTGGTCGGCGCTGCGCGCCCGGCGCCTGCTGGCCGACGCGGCCTCCCGCGACCTCGGGCTCACGCTGGCGGCCTGCCTGGTGGTGCCGCTGATCGGCGCCGCCACGTTCGACCTGCGCGCGTACGCGGTGATCACCGGCCTGTCGTTCCTGCTGGTGGGCGCGGCCGGCGCCCTCCTGCGCGAGGCCCGCGACGCCCGGGCCGCTCCGCCCGGTGGGCCGGCGGATCGCGCCCGGCCGGCCGGCGGCGCAGGGGAGGCCGGGCTCAGCCGAGCAGACGCTCCCGCGCCTCCTTCCACGAGCCCGCCGCCAGGTCCCGCGCGCTGATCGCGGTGACCGGCAGTGGCCAGCCGATGCCGAGGTCCGGGTCGTCGTAGCGCACGGTCAGGTCCTCGGCCGGGTCGTGCTCCCGGTCGATCCGGTAGCACACGTCGGCCTGCTCGGTGAGCGCCTGGTAGCCGTGGAAGAGCCCCGGCGGGACGTACAGGTGGGCGAACTCCTTGTCGTCGAGCACCACGCTCCAGCTCTCGCCGAACGTCGGCGAGCCGGGCCTGGCGTCCACCAGCACGTCGTGGATCGCGCCACGGGCGCACCTGACCAGCTTGGCCTCGCCCCGCCCCAGCCGGCAGTGCATGCCCCGCAGGGTGCCGAGCCGCGAGCGGGACTGGCTGTCCTGGACGAACGCCGCCGGGTCGAGCCCGTGCGCGGCGGCCAGGGCCGTGTCGAACGTGCGGGTGAAGAAGCCCCTGTCGTCGTGGTGGGGGGTCGGGACGAAGATCAGGACCCCGTCGAACGCGCCTCTCTCCACTCTCATGCGCCCATGATCGCCGCCCGCCCGCCCTGCCGGAAGCCCTCGCCCGATCTGGTCAAGCCATCCTCGACCGGCGCGCCGGAAACCCTCAGGCGCCCGCCGCGCGGGGCCTCTGCCGGATCCCGGGTAACGGGTTTATCTCCTATGCCGATTATTTCGTGAAAGGTCGTGAAGTTAGGTCGGCGGCGCGAAGGAGCGACACCATTCCGGCGGATCCCTTCCTCACGACCGATCCCCCGGCGCGGGTGCGCGTCGGCGCGGTCCACGTCATGGCCCTCACCGAGGCCGCCGTCGCCGAGCACGTCGCCCGCGCGTGGGCGGCCGGCCGGGGCGGCGCGATCGTCACCGCCAACGTGGACATCGTCCGGGCCGCCACCCGCGACCCCTCCCTCGCCGAGCTGGTCGCCGGCTCCGAGCTGGTCGTCGCCGACGGCATGCCCGTGGTGTGGGCGGGCCGCCTGGCCGGCACCGCCGTCCCCGAGCGGGTGACCGGCTCCTCGCTCGTCCACACCCTGTCCGCGCGGGCCGCGCGCGCCGGCCGTTCCGTCTACCTGCTGGGCGGCGACCCCGGCGTGCCCGAGGCCGCGGCGGAGGCGCTCGCGGCGCGCAGCCCCGCGCTGCGGATCGCGGGCGCCCTGTCCCCGCCGTACGGCTTCGACACCGACCCCGTGGCGTACCGCGAGGTGATCGGGCAGGTGGTCGCCGCCCGCCCCGGCCTCGTGCTCGTCGGTCTCGGCTTCCCCAAGCAGGAACGGCTCATCCGCGACCTGCGCCCCGACCTGCCCGCCGCCTGGTTCCTCGGCTGCGGTGCGGGCATCCCCATGGCCGCCGGCCAGTTCAGCCGGGCCCCGCGCGCCCTGCAACGCGCGGGCGGCGAGTGGCTGCACCGCCTCGCGCTGGAGCCGCGCCGCCTGGCCCGCCGCTACCTCCGGGACGACGCCCCCTTCGCCCTCGCGCTGCTCGCCGGCGCCCTGCTCAGCCGGTTCCGACACTCCTGAGTCCCGACGCTCCCGAGAGGCCGTGCCCGCATGCTCGCGATAGTGATCGTCACCTACTTCAGTGAGCGGGTCGTGGGCGACTGCCTGCGCTCGCTGGCCGCCGCCGGAGCGGGCGACGCCCGGGTGATCGTGGTGGACAACGACTCGGCCGACGCGACCCTCGACCGCGCCCGCGAGGCGCTGCCCGCCGTGCAGATCGTCCCCACGGGCCGCAACGCCGGGTTCGCCGCCGCCGTGAACGCCGGGATCGCCGCCGCACCCGGCTGCGACGTGCTCGTGCTCAACCCCGACATCCGGCTCGCCCCGGGCGCCGTCACGGCGCTGCGCGAGGCGCTGGCCGAGCCCGGCACCGGCATCACGGTCCCGCGCCTCACCGACGACTCCGGCCACCGGCACCTCTCGCTGCGGCGCCGCCCCACCGTGCTGCGGGCGCTCGGCGAGGCGCTGCTCGGCGGCCACCGCGCCGGACGCGTCCCCGCCCTGGGCGAGCTGGTCGTCGCCGCCGAGGCGTACGAGCGGCCCGGCACGCACGACTGGGCGACCGGCGCCGCCTGGCTGGTCTCCCGCCGGTGCCTCGACGCCACCGGCCCGCTCGACGAGCGCTACTTCCTGTACTCGGAGGAGACCGAGTACATGCTGCGCGCCGGCGAGCACGGCTTCGCCGTCCGCTACGTGCCGGCCGCCCGCGCCGTCCACCTCGGCGGGGAGCAGTCCACCTCCAGCCGCCTCTGGGCGCTGTCCGCGGCCAACCGGGTCCGGCTCCACCGCCAGCTCCACGGCCTCTCCGGCGCCCTGCTCATGCGCCTGGCCGTCACGCTCAACGAGGCGCTGCGCGCCGCCGCCCGCGGCCGGGCTGGGGGAGAGCGCCATCGGGCCGCCCTGCGCGCCCTGTGGCCCCTGCCGCGCTGGCCTCGGGAGACCGCGCGGCCGGCGCCCGGCTACGTCTGCTTCTCCGCCCAGGACTGGTGGTACCACAACCAGGCGCACTCAGACTTCCAGCTCATGCGCTCGATCGCCGCGCACCGCGAGGTGCTCGTGGTCAACAGCATCGGCATGCGCATGCCCACTCCCGGGAAGTCCACCCAGGTGGCCCGCCGGATCGCGCGCAAGCTGCGCAGCGTCGCCAAGCTCGTGCGCGAGCCGCTGCCCGGCTTCCACGTCATGTCGCCGCTGCCGCTGCCGTTCTACGGCTCGCCCCTGCTCCGCGCCCTGAACGCGACGCTCGTCCGGGCCCAGGTGCGGGCCGTGTGCCGGGCGCTCGGCATGCGCCGCCCCGCCGTCGTCGTCACCCTCCCCACGGCCTGGGACGTGGTGCGCCCCATGGCCAGGCGGTCGCTGGTGTTCAACCGCTCCGACCGGCACTCGGCGTTCCCCGAGGCCGACGCCGCCACCATCGGCGCGATGGAACGCGCCCTGCTCGCCCGCGCCGACCGCGTCGTCTACGTCAGCCGCGCCCTCATGGCCGAGGAACGCCCCCTCACCGGCGAGCGGGCGCACTTCCTCGACCACGGCGTGGACCTGCGCCACTTCACCAGGACCGCCGACCTGCCGCCCGACCTGGCCGACATACCGGGTCCCCGGATCGGCTTCTTCGGCGCCCTGGACGACTTCGTCGTGGACTTCGAGCTGCTCGAACGCCTCGCCGTCGAGCTGCCGGAGGCGTCGCTGGTGCTCGTCGGCGACTCGACCGCGCCCATGGAGCGGTTGACGAAGTACCCCAACGTCCACTGGCTCGGTTTCCGGCCCTACGAGCGGATCCCCGCGTACGGGTCGGGCTTCGACGTGGCGATCATGCCGTGGCGGGACAACGCCTGGATCCGCCACGCCAACCCGATCAAACTCAAGGAGTACCTCGCGCTCGGCCTGCCCGTCGTCAGCACCGAGTTCGCCGAGCTGGCCGCGTACACCGACCTGGTCAGGAGCGCCGCCACCCACGCCGGGTTCGTCGAGGCGGTCAGGCGCACGCTCGACACGGGCGGCCCGGCGACACCCGAGGAGCTGCGCGCGTCCGTGCGCGAGGCCTCCTGGTCCGCCCGCGCCCGCGAGCTCATGGCGCTGGCCGAGGGCGAGCGCTGATGCGGGTCCCCCGCCCGCTGCTCGCCGCGCTGGTCCTCCTCACCGCGGCGGCCCTCGTGTGGGTGGTGCTCGACCTGCGCCGCGCCGGGTCCGGGCCGCGGGAGACCCCGCCCCCCGGCCCGGCCGCGTCCGCCCCGGCCCTCGCGCCCGTCGACTGGGAGGGCGGCCCCGCCTACTACGCCCGCTTCCCCGCCACCGCCGCCGCCGGCTGGACCGACCCGTCGTTCTTCCCCGTCGGCGTCTGGTACGAGTCCGTCATCACCCAGGACGACGTGGACAAGGACCGCGAAGCCGGCATCAACACCTACGTCGAGCTGACCGAGACCAGCGACATGGCGCTCATCAGGAAGAACGGGATGTTCGCCATCACCGGCAAACCGATCGCCGGGTACGGCCCCGAGACCGTCGCCTGGCTCGTCACCGACGAGGCCGACATGTGGGCCGGCCCCGGCGACGACGGCTGGACCGGCAACTTCCCCGGCCAGGGCCCCCTGTGCGTCCCCGACGACCCGCACAAGGAACGCTGCGGCTACACCGTGATGAGGACCCTCAAGGACCGCCTGCCCAAGAACGACGGCCGCCCCCACTACGCCAACTACGGCAAGGGCGTCATGATCTGGCAGAACGACCGGCAGGCCGGCCGGTTCGTCAACGACTACACCGACCTCGTCTCCCTCGACGTCTACTGGTACACCAGCTACTACGCCTGCCTGGACGCCCAGAACTCGCTGAAGTTCCGCGCCGACCAGTGCGCCAGGGCCGCCAACTACGGGCTGCTCATCGACCGCCAGCGCAAGCTCGACGCCCTCGACGGCAAGCGGCAGCCCATCTACGCCTTCGTCGAGGTCGGGCAGCCCGCGCCCGAGGACCGGCGGGCGATCGGCCCCGACCAGCTCAAGGGCGCCGTCATGAGCTCACTGATCCACGGCGCCCGCGGCGTCGTCTACTTCAACCACAGCTTCGGCGGCCGGTGCCAGAGCCAGCACGTCCTGCGCGACGCCTGCGGCGCGGCCACCCGGCCCGCCGTCGCCGAGGTCAACCGGCAGATCAAGGAGCTCGCCCCCGTCCTCAACACCCAGTCGCTCCGGCACGACTTCGGCAAGGGCGTCGACACGATGCTCAAGCGGCACGGCGGCGCCTTCTACCTGTTCGCCATGCCCGGCGCCGACGGCGGTCCCGGGTCGCGCACGTTCACGCTGCCCCCCGGCGTCCCGGCCGGGCACGTCGAGGCGCTCTTCGAGAACCGGCGGATCCCCGTCACCGGCGGCGCCTTCACCGACTCCTTCGCCGAGGAGAGCACCTACCACATCTACAAGATCACACCCTGACGGGCGGCGTACCAGGCGACCGTCCGCCGCAGGCCCTCCTCCAGCCCGACCCGCGCCTCCCAGCCGAGCAGCTCCCGCGCCGGCCCCGTCTCGGCCGACTGCGGCACGTCCAGCGGCCGGTCGGCCACCGCGCCGAACCGCGGCCCGCCGCCGGCCCCGACGACCCGGTACAGCAGCTCCACCACCTCCCGGACCGACGCCCGCAGCCCCGTGCCCACGTCGAGCGCGTGCCCGACGGCCCGCCCGCCCGCGCCCGCCGCGGCGAACGCCTCCACCACGTCGTCCACGAACACCCAGTCGGCCACCTTCGCGCCGCTGGTCAGCCGCGGCTCCTCGCCCCGCAGCAGCGACAGCGTCACGTAGGGTACCAGCTTGGTCGCGTCACGCTGGCCCGGCCCGTACACCATCGTCGGCCGCACGATCGTGCACGGCACCCCCCACAGCCGGTGGAACAGGTCCGCGTACCCCGAGGCGGCCGCCTTGGCCATCGCGTACGGCGACGGCGGCGCCGCGTGCCCGTTGCCCGGCCGCGGCTCCTCACTCGACCCCGCCAGCACCACCCGGCTCCCCGACCGGGCCGCCGCCGCCAGCACGTTGACCGTGCTCGTCAGGTTGCCCGTCAGCGTCGGCAGCACCACGTCCACCTCGCGGGCGCCGTCCACCTCGCCCGCCAGGTGGTGCACCACCTCCGGACGCACGGCGGCGAACAGCTCCTCCACCGCCCGCGCGTCGCGCAGGTCAACCTGGTGCCACACCACGCCCGGCTCCTCCGGCCGCGGCGAACGGCTCACCCCGTGCGCCTCGCCCGCCGCCCCGAGCCGCCGCAGCAGGTGCGAGCCGATGAAGCCGGTGGCGCCCGTCACCAGTGAGCCCGACATGACATCCCCCGATAGGTTGTCCGGACATGACGAAGGGGGCGGCTCACCGCCGCCCCCTCACCGCCGCTGTTAACCGATGCGCCAGGTGTCGCCGCCCATCAGCAGCTCGGACAGGTCGCCCGGCCCCTGCTGCGCCACGGCCTCATCGAGCTGCTCGGCCATGAGCACGTCGTACGCCGGCCGGTCCACCTGGCGGAAGATGCCGATCGGCACGTGCTCGAACGCCGGCTCGTCCAGCCGCGACAGCGCGAACGCCAGCGACGGGTCGGGCGAGTGCGCGTCGTGGACGAGGATCCGCTCGGCCGCGACGTCGGCCCGCGGCACCACCGCGATGCGGCCGTCGTCGCCCCGCACGACCGCCTTGGACGCCGACACGATCGGCTGCCCGTGCTCCAGCCGCAGCGTGATGTCGTCGCGGACCTCGGGGTCCTTCAGCGGCTCGAAGGCGTTGTCGTTGAAGATGTTGCAGTTCTGGTAGATCTCCACCAGCGACGTGCCGCGGTGGGCGGTCGCCTCGCGCAGCACCGACTGCAGGTGCTTGCGGTCGGAGTCGATGGTGCGGGCCACGAACGACGCCTCGGCGCCGAGGGCCAGCGAGATCGGGTTGAACGGCTTGTCCAGCGACCCCATCGGCGTCGACTTGGTGATCTTGCCGACCTCGGAGGTCGGGGAGTACTGCCCCTTCGTCAGGCCGTAGATCCTGTTGTTGAACAGCAGGATGTTGAGGTTGACGTTGCGGCGCAACGCGTGGATCAGGTGGTTGCCGCCGATCGACAGCGCGTCGCCGTCACCCGTGATCACCCACACGCTGAGGTCCGGCCGGCTCGCGGCCAGGCCCGTCGCGATCGCCGGCGCGCGGCCGTGGATCGAGTGGAAGCCGTAGGTGTCGAGGTAGTACGGGAAGCGCGAGGAGCAGCCGATGCCCGAGACGAACACGATGTTCTCGCGCCGCAGCCCCAGCTCCGGCAGGAAGCTCTGCACCGCGGCCAGGATCGCGTAGTCACCGCAGCCGGGGCACCAGCGGACCTCCTGGTCGGACTTGAAGTCCTTCAGGGTCTGCTTGGCGTCGGTCTTGGGGATGAGGGACAGGCCCTTCCCGTTGAGCAGCTCAGTCACTGTCGATCACGTCCTGGATCACCCCGGCCAGCTCCTCGGCCTTGAACGGAAGGCCGCGCACCCGGTTGTAGCTGATGATGTCGACGAGGTAGCGGGCCCGCAGCAGCAGCGCGAGCTGGCCGAGGTTGATCTCGGGCAGCAGCACCTTGTCGTAGCCCTTGAGGACCTCGCCGGTGTTGGCCGGCAGCGGGTTGAGGTGGCGCAGGTGGGCCTGCGCGACCTTGCCGCCGGCCTTCCTGATCCGCCGCACCGCCGCCGCGATCGGTCCGTACGTCGAGCCCCAGCCCAGCACGAGCACCCGGGCGTCGCCGTCGGGGTCGTCCACCTCCAGGTCGGGCACGTCGATCCCGGCGATCTTGGCCGCGCGCAGCCGGACCATCAGGTCGTGGTTGTTGGGGTCGTAGGAGATGTTGCCCGTGCCGTCGGCCTTCTCGATGCCGCCGATGCGGTGCTCAAGGCCCGCCGTGCCGGGGATCGCCCACGGGCGCGCCAGCGTCTCCTCGTCGCGCTTGAACGGCAGGAACGCGCCGTCCTCGCCGTTGGGCTCGGTGGTGAACGCCTGCGAGATGTCGGGCAGCTCGGAGATCTCCGGCAGCCGCCACGGCTCGGAGCCGTTGGCGAGGTAGCCGTCGGACAGCAGCATGACCGGCGTGCGGTACTTCACCGCGATCCGGGCCGCCTCGATCGCCGCGTCGAAGCAGTCGCTCGGCGACATCGGCGCCACGACCGGCACCGGCGACTCGCCGTTGCGGCCGTACATCGCCATCAGCAGGTCGGTCTGCTCGGTCTTGGTCGGCATGCCGGTGCTCGGACCGGCCCGCTGCACGTCCACGATGATCAGCGGCAGCTCGGTGGTGACGCCGAGCCCCACGGTCTCCGCCTTGAGCGCCACGCCCGGGCCCGAGGTCGTCGTCACGCCCAGCGCGCCGCCGAACGCCGCGCCCAGCGCCGCCCCGACGCCCGCGATCTCGTCCTCGGCCTGGAAGGTGCGCACGCCGAACCGCTTGTGCTTCGACAGCTCGTGCAGGATGTCGCTGGCCGGCGTGATCGGGTACGAGCCGAGGAACAGCGGCAGCTTCGCCTGCACCGAGGCGGCGATCAGGCCGTAGGCCAGCGCCTGGTTGCCGGAGATGTTGCGGTAGACGCCCGGGGCCAGCCGGGCCGGCTTGACCTCGTACGACACCGAGAACGACTCGGTCGTCTCGCCGTAGTTCCAGCCCGCCTGGAAGGCCGCGATGTTGGCCTTGGCGATCTCGGGCTTCTTGGCGAACTTCTGCTGCAGGAACGTGATCGTGTGCTCGATCGGCCGGTGGTAGAGCCACGACAGCAGGCCGAGGGCGAACATGTTCTTCGAGCGCTCGGCGTCCTTCTTCGACAGGTCGAAGCCCTCGAGGGCGGTGACCGTCAGCGACGTCAGCGGGACCGCGTGGACCCGCCACTCCGCGAGGCTGTCGTCCTCCAGCGGGTTGGTCTCGTAGCCGACCTTCTGCAGGTTGCGCTTGGTGAACTCGTCGGTGTTGACGATGATGTCCGCACCGCGGGGCAGGTCGCCCAGGTTGGCCTTCAGCGCCGCCGGGTTCATCGCGACGAGCACGTTCGGCGCGTCGCCGGGCGTGAGGATGTCGTGATCGGCGAAGTGGAGCTGGAAGCTGGACACGCCGGGCAGGGTGCCGGCGGGCGCGCGGATCTCGGCCGGGAAGTTGGGCAGCGTGGACAGGTCGTTGCCGAACTCCGCCGTGCCGGCGGTGAAGCGGTCACCGGTGAGCTGCATGCCGTCGCCGGAGTCGCCGGCGAAGCGGATGATCACGCGGTCGAGTTGCTGGACCTGCTTAGTCACAGCTCAGTCCTCCTCGACGCGCCAATGCGCGGTCGCTTGGGGCGCGTTCTCAGTTCCATGCTAGATCCTCGCGAGGTTCAACACGTTTCCTCAGCGCATAACGCGGGTAAACGCGGTGGGATTCAGGGGGAGGTTGTTGAACCGCTAGGGGTGACACAGCGCCGACGCGAGCCTGCCGAGGTCGACGTGCAGGCGGGCGAAGAGGACTGTTCGGGTCACGAGGGCCAACTATACGTGGCCCCTGGGGGTGCGCCGCCTCAGGGGCCGTTCACCTGGGTGGCCGTCGCGGAGCGGTAGAAGTGCCCCGGCTCCATGCCTGGTGAGCCGTACAGTTCCGGAACGGTGACGAAGGTGTAACCCTTCGCGCCCAGCTCCTTGAGGATGTCCGGAACCGCGTCCGCGGTCGCGCCGTTGGTGTCGTGCAGCAGGATGATCGCGTTGGGCCGGGCGCCGCTGACGGCACGGTGGGTGATCGTCGCCGGGTCCTCTCCGCGGCCCTCCGGATCCTCGGGCGTGTCGCGCGTGTCCACGTCCCAGCCGACCAGCGCCACGCCCACGCGGTGCGCCGCCTCCAGCACGTCGGGGCTCGCCACGCCGTACGGCGGGCGCGCCAGCGCGGGCATCCGCCCGGAGCCGTCCGTGATCACTTCCTGGGTGCGGCTGAGCCCGTCGATGATCCGGTTCAGCGGCAGCTTCGTCAGGTCGCGGTGCGCCCACGAGTGATTGCCGATCAGGTGGCCCTCGTCGTGCATGCGGCGCAGCACGGACGGGTTGGCCTCGGCATTGGTGCCGACGGCGAAGAACGTCGCCCGCGCGCCGCCGTCGCGCAGCGCGTCGAGCACGCGCGGCGTCTGGGGGCCGGGCCCGTCGTCGAAGGTCAGGGCGACGCACTTGGCCTTGGAACAGTCCACGTGCCGGTACGGCGGGCCCGCGGGGGCGGCGGCCTGGACGCCGGAGCCGGCCCGGGTCCCGGCGCCGACCGGCGGCTTGTCGTCCGGCCGCGCGGGGCTCGTGATCGGGGGAGCCTGGGCCGGTCCGTCCTCGGAACCGAGCGGGGGGAGGGCGGTCTTGCCGGACGCCGCGACGGCGGCGGCCTGGGCGAGCCGGCCCGTCGGCGACAGCAGCGGCTGGACCTGCCACGCCGGGACGGCCACCGCGACACGCCCGAGCGAGCAGGACCCGATCTCGCAGTCGTCGAACTCCACGACCAGGTCGCCCATCCGGTTGAAGGCCATCGAGTCGAGCCGGTCCGGGGTGGCCGTCACGGCGGAGCGGTCCACGGCCGCGCCGCGCGGCTCCAGGCCCTCCCGGACCAGCCGGGCCGCCTCCTGGACCGCCGGCTTGCCCGCGAGCAGGCCGGTCGCGCCGACGACCTGGTCGCGGTGCCGGTCGTACCAGAAGGTCCGGGTGGAGCGGGCCCAGCCGGCGCCGACGTACTCGCCGCTGCGCAGCCGTACCCCGACCACGTCGGGGGAGGCGGCGGTGAGCTCCCACTGCACGTTCAGCTCGGGGCGGCGCAGGGAGGGGCTGGTGAAGGCGCTCTCGCTGAGGTGGCCGCCGAGGGAGAGGGCGCGGGTGCCGCCCTTGGCCGGCGGCGGGCTGGACTTGAAGCCTTTGGCCGGCGGCCGGCTGGACTTGAAGCCCCTGGCCGGCGGCCGGCTCGATTTGAAGCCGTCGCCGCGGCCGGTGGAGCCCGTCCGGTAGCCGGCTCCGGAGTCCTGGTCCTTGTAGCCCGTGCCGGGGTCGCGGGGGCGGAGGGCGTCGGAGGAGGCGGCCGACACGACGGCGCGGAAGGCGTGCAGCTGCCGCTCGGCCTCCTTGTGCAGCGCGGTGCCGAGCGCCGGGGCGTCCTTGAGCTGCGGATAGGTGATGTGCACATACCGGCGTGCGCTCTCGCCCTCGCTCAGCGACTGGGAGGTGAGCCCGTTCACCGTCGCGGGGTTGACGTAGTCGAGGAGGGTGGGGTCCGCGGGCACGACGATGTTGCGCTCATGGGAGCCCGAGCTCAGGCCGCACCCGCCCGTCGCGAGGGCGAGCAGCGCGAGTCCACCAAGGAGGCGCAATTTGTGCATAGCTGCCAGGTTATGGTGGCGATCATCCCTTTTACACCGATTTGGGGGGATAGGTCCGGAGGTTTGACTGGGTTACGATCGGCATGTGGACGGCTACTTCGGGTCCTACGCGCTGGTCGCCGCGCTGTTCGCGATCGGCGTGGCCATCGTGGCCGGCGCCCTCATGGCCAACCGGCTGCTGCGGCCCACCCGGCCGACCCCCGAGAAGCTGACCTCGTACGAGTGCGGCGTCGATCCCGTGGGCGAGGGCTGGGCGCAGTCGCAGGTCCGCTACTACGTCTTCACGTACCTGTACGTGGTCTTCGCCGTGGACGCGGTGTTCCTGTTCCCGTGGGCGACGGTGTTCGACGCGCCCGGGTTCGGGCTGACCACGCTCGTCGAGATGTTCGTCTTCCTCGGCTTCATCGCGCTCGGCATCCTGTACGCCTGGCGCAAACGCGTCCTCACCTGGACCTGACCACCCGCTCGCGGGCCGGATCTACACCTGAGGCCGATCAGGCGGGACAATGGAGACATGGCAGCGACGGATCTCCCGATGCCCACCGTGGGGCCGGTCTCCCGGCTGGCGCCCAAGCCGATGCGCTTCGTCCTCAACTGGGGGCGGCGCTATTCGCTGTGGGTGTTCAACTTCGGGCTGGCGTGCTGCGCCATCGAGTTCATCGCCACGTCGATGAGCCGGCACGACTTCATCAGGTTCGGGGTCATCCCGTTCGCCAACGGCCCCCGGCAGGCCGACCTCATGATCGTCTCGGGCACCGTGACCGACAAGATGGCGCCGGCCGTCAAGCGCCTGTACGAGCAGATGCCCGACCCCAAGTACGTGATCTCCTTCGGCGCCTGCTCCAACAGCGGCGGCCCGTACTGGGACTCCTACTGCGTCACCAACGGCGTGGACCAGATCATCCCGGTCGACGTCTACGTCCCGGGTTGCCCGCCGCGGCCGGAGGCGCTGCTGTACGGGATCATGAAGCTTCAGGAGAAGATCGCGGGAGAGAAGCTCGGCGACCGCTACCTCTGGTCCCGCGCCCACGGCGCGCCCGAGTCCGGTTCCCTGGAGAGGCCCGGTTCTACGGAGAGGCCCGGTTCTACGGAGAGGCCCGGTTCTACGGAGAGGCCCGGTTCTACGGAGAGGCCCGGTTCTACGGAGAGGCCCGGTTCTACGGAGGGGCCCGGTTCTTCGGAGGGGCCCGGTTCTTCGGAGGGGCTTGGTTCTTCGGAAGGGCCCCGTTCTGCGGAGAGGCCCGGCTCTTCGGAGGGGGAGGCGTGAGCGCCGGCCGGCCCGCCGAGGAGACGGCCGCGCGCTTCGGCGACGACCGCGTCCGGACCACCGAGTCGTACGGCGAGACGACCCTCGACGTCACCGGCCCCGGCGACTGGATCGAGGTCCTGACCGCGCTCAGGGACTCCGGCTACGTCTTCTTCGACTGGCTGACCGGCGTGGACGAGCCGCCCGAGACGTTCGTGATCGTCGCTCACCTGTACGACCCGGTCGCCTGCCGTCGCGTGCTCGTGCGCACGAGCGTGCCGCGCGCCGAACCGCACCTGCCGTCGGCCGTCGGCGTGTTCCGGGGGGCCGACTGGCACGAGCGGGAGACGTACGAGATGTTCGGCATCGTCTTCGACGGCCACCCGAACCTGGTGCCGCTCCTGCTGCCCGACGGGTTCGAGGGATACCCGCTGCGCAAGGACTTCATCCTCGCCGCCCGGGTCGCCAAGGCGTGGCCGGGGGCGAAGGAGCCGGGAGAGTCGGGCCACGGCGCGCCGAGCCGCCGCAGGACCCTCCCGCCCGGGGTGCCGGCCGACTGGGGGACGGCTCCTGATGCGTGAGGAGCACGGCGGGCGACGCCCGAGGCGGGGAGAGAGCGGTGGACGACGTCCGAGCCGGGACATCGGTCGCCGGATGTTGATCATGTGATGCCCGACCCGTCCGACTAGGAGGCGCGCCCGATGCTTGACGTGGTGATCAGCTTCGTCGTGATCCTCGCCGTGTTCCTGGTCCTGCCGCTGATCGTGGGGCAGACCGAGCACAAGGTGATGGCCCACATGCAGTCGCGCCTCGGGCCGATGTACGCGGGAGGCTTCCACGGGTGGGCGCAGCTCATCGCCGACGGGGTGAAGTTCGCCCAGAAGGAGGACGTCATCCCGGCCGCCGCCGACCGGCGCATCTTCATGATCGCCCCCGGGGTGGCGCTGGTGCCGTACCTCGTCGTGATGATCGTCATCCCGATCGACCGGGGCCGCGTCGCGGTGGACCTGGACCTCGGCCTGTTCTTCGTGCTCGCGGTGATGGGCATCGGCGTGCTCGGCTCGATCATGGCCGGATGGGCCTCGGCCAACAAGTACAGCGTGCTCGGCGGCATGCGCGCGGCCGCGCAGCTCATGTCGTACGAGCTGCCGCTGGTGCTGGCCGCCTCGTCCGTCGCGATGGCCGCCGGCACGCTGTCCCTGCCCGGGATCGTCGAGGCGTGGCAGTGGTGGTGGCTGCCGTGGCAGGCCATCGGCGGCGTGGTCTTCTTCCTGGCCGGGCTCGCCGAGCTGCGGAGGCCGCCGTTCGACATGCCCATCGCCGAGTCCGAGATCATCATGGGCCCGATGACCGAGTACACCGGCATGCGCTTCGCCCTGTTCATGCTGTCGGAGTACGTCGGGATCGTGGTGCTGTCGTTCCTGACGACGGTGCTCTTCCTGGGCGGCTGGCACGGCCCGCTGCTGCCGGGCTGGCTGTGGACCCTTGTGAAGGTGTTCGCGCTGGCGTTCGTGGTGATCTGGCTGCGGGTCAGCTTTCCCCGGCTGCGGGAGGATCAGCTGCAGAAGCTGGCCTGGGTGGGGTTGGTGCCGCTGGCCCTGGTGCAGCTCGCGCTGACGGGCGTGGTGAAGGTCCTCACCTGACGGGCGGGCGGGCGCCGGGGAGGCGATCGCTCGCCCGGGAACGCGCCCTTCTTGGACATGCGCCCCCGGAGACAGCCCCCCTCCGCCTTGATCTGCACCGTCCCTCGACCCGTGACCTCCCTCGGCCCGGCGATAAATCCGTCGCATCCACCCGACGCGGTCCTGTTACATGTCCGGCATGCTGACGATGGGACACCTGCCCGCATGACGATCCTCGACGACCTGACCCTGGCCCGCCTCCACGACGCCTACCTTCAGGCGTTCGCCGACCAACCCGGCCCCCTCTTCGGCCGGCGGCGCTTCCAGTGGATGTTCACCCACGGCTCGCCCGGCCAGCGACAGGAGATTCGCGTGGTCGAGGAGGACGGCGAGCTTGTGGGCTGCTACCGGCTGCGGTTCCCCGAGTACGACAACACGCACATCGCCTGGCTGGATCCGCTGTTCGTACGGCCGGACCGGCGCGGACGCGGCCTCGGCACCCGACTGCTGGACGAGGCGGCCGAGCGGGTGCGCGTCAACGGCCGCAGCCTGCTGTTCGTGGAGACTCCCACCGAGGGGTCCGGTGCCCGCTTCGCCGTGGCGCACGGCTTCACGGTGTCGGTGGCGGAGGCCCGCCGCACCCTCGACCTGCGTACGGCCGACTGGGCGGGCTTCCAGCGGATGCTGCCCCAGGTCGAGGGCTACGCGGTCGAGCTCTGGACCGGCCCGACCGCGCCGGAACGCCTGGCCGACCTGGGCGCGGTGATGGCCGGCATGAACGACGCCCCGACGGACGCGAGCATGGAGCACGCCCACTTCGACACGGAGCGCGTCCGCGCCCATGAGGAACAGATCGTGCCGGGTGGGCTCGACTGCTACACCGCGATGGCCCGGCGAGTCAGTGACGGCGCGCCGGCCGGGTTCACCCGCATCTTCCTCGACGCGGAAAGGCAGGACGGCTGGGCGCTCCAGACCGACACCGCCGTGCTCCGCCCGCACCGCGGCCACCGCCTCGGCCTCCTCCTCAAGCTGGCGAACCTGCTGTGCATGCGGGAGCGCGAACCGCAGCTTGAGCGGGTCATCACATGGAACGCCAGGTCCAACGCCCACATGCTGGCGATCAACGAGGCGATGGGCTTCGAGCTGCTGGACGAGTGGAACACCTGGCGCCTGCCCCTCTGACCGTGAGTTCGACGGGCGTGGTCGGCCACGCG
Source organism: Nonomuraea roseoviolacea subsp. carminata (assembly GCF_024172185.1). Taxonomy (GTDB): domain Bacteria; phylum Actinomycetota; class Actinomycetes; order Streptosporangiales; family Streptosporangiaceae; genus Nonomuraea; species Nonomuraea roseoviolacea. The sequence goes on along the minus strand of NZ_JAMZEC010000001.1, from coordinate 3,018,348 downwards.
GAGGAATCGACCTCCGGCGACCACGCGGTACACGGGCCAGGTGGCGGGCTGGAGGAGTTCGACCTCGATGGCCGGTACGCCGAGCGCCTCCTGTTCCGGGCCGTGCTTTTCCGGGCCGGGGACGCGGCGGTGCCGGCGGGCTGCTGTCGCCCGGCTCAGAGCCGGTCCATCGCGTCGTCCAGCTCCACAAGGAACTTGTCGACCGCGCTCGTGTCCAGGCTCGGGGAGGTGATCGAGAATCTGGGGAAGATCTTGATTCCGTTCGAGGAGGTCCCCGCGCGGACAGGGGCCCCGCCCCTCCAGCCCTGCGGTGATCCGGTTGATCAGAGCGTCGACCTGCCGCGCGCTGTAGCCCTGGGGTGCGACAGGAAAGTGGGTGCCGCGGACGACCCGCACCCGCACCCGGACCTGGACCCGGACCCGGAGGGAACGGATGACCCACAGGAAGCGGTTGCGGATCAGATCAATCGCTGACGAGGTGAGAATGTCCGCTCACTCCATCAATGAATGATCGCCAACATCACATCCGCAGCCACCGGACGATCCTCGGGAGCCTTCTGAAGGCACGCCCCCACGATCTTCCGTAAGCCCGGTGGCAACGGCGACAGGTCCGGATGGAACGTCAGCACCCTGTGGAAAACCGCCGGCACCGTGTCCTCGCCGAACGCCGGCCGTCCCGTGGCCGCGAACATCATCGTCACCCCCCAGCTGAACACGTCCGACGAAGCCCCCACCACTGCCCCCGTCAACTGCTCGGGCGACATGTACGGCGGGGTGCCGACCATCTTCCCCGACGTCACCGTCGTCTGGTCGAGCGCCCGAGCGATGCCGAAGTCGATCACCCGCGGCCCGTCGTTGCCGATCAGCACGTTGCTCGGCTTGAAGTCACGATGCACGATTCCGGCCTTGTGGATGGCCGCGAGCGCCCCGGCTGTGGATAACGCCAGCCGCGTGAGGCTGTCCTCGTCGCGCGGCCCGTGGTTGCGCACGAGTTGCTCCAGCGACGGCCCCTCCACGTACTCGCTGACGATGTACGCGTGCTGCCCGCTGATGTTCACGTCCAGCACCCGGGCTGTGGAAAACGTCGCGACCCGCCGCGCCACCTCGACCTCGCGGGCGAAGCGGGCGCGAGCCGTCTCGTCGACCAGGTCGTGCAGCACCTTCACCGCCACACGCGCGCCGTTGGGCGCCTGCGCCAGGTAGACGGCGCCCTGCCCGCCTCGGCCGAGCGATCGCAGCACGCGGTAATGCCCGATCCACTCCGGCTCCCCGGGATTCCGCTGATGGTGCGTCGGCGCGGTGGTGCGGTGGTGGATGTCGGGAACGGGAGTGTGCCCGAACGGGCTCCGGCGCAGGTCGGGCGGGGTCTGACGCGGGGCCGGGCTCTGGTGGAGGTCGGGCGCGGAATGGCGTGAGGCCGGGCTCTGTCGCAGGTCAGGCGGAGGGATGTACGAGGGCGGCGGACCGGGGTGATGGGTCTTGGCCATGAACTGAGGCTGGCTCAGGTGGCGCGCCCTGACCATGCGCGGCACGAGGATCGCGGAGTGGATGACGCCGCCCAGCCAGGTCACCACCAGGGCGAGCGAGATGAGCGAGGACATCGGCTCAGGGATGTCCTCGAAGTTGTCGTACGCGAAGATGAAGATGAGGAACGAGCCCGCGCACACGGTGTAGAACGCGGCGGCGATCATCTGCCACAAGCTGCGCAGCCAGAACGCCGCGAACCCGATGGTGAGCGGCGTCAGCATCCCGCACGTCAACAGCGGCAGGGCGGCCCACAGCACCGCAGCGGCCCATGCCAGGCCGCTGGGACCGCGCGTCCGGCTGTTCAACATGCCGGAAGGCTATCGCCCCACTCTGGCTCATATCGGCTGTGGAGCCATCTTGTGGATAACCTCCCGATAACCTGTGGATAGCTGTGGAAAAACTGGGGACAACGCGACCGGCGCATTCACGTGCGCGGCCAAGTGCGCAATGATGATGACCATGGCGCGGATACCGGGTGTTGGGTTGGCGAAGGGACTCTCCGTCACCCTCCGGCACATGCTGCGCAAATCCGTCACCCAGCAATATCCCGAGGTCAAGCCGGATCTGCCTCCGCGTAGCCGCGGCGTCATCGCCCTGGTCGAGGAGAACTGCACCTCCTGCATGCTCTGCGCCCGCGAATGCCCCGACTGGTGCATCTACATCGACTCGCACAAGGAGACCCTCCCGGCGCCGGAGGGCGGCCGCCCGCGTCAGCGCAACGTCCTCGACCGCTTCGCCATCGACTTCTCCCTGTGCATGTACTGCGGGATCTGCATCGAGGTGTGCCCGTTCGACGCGCTGTTCTGGTCTCCCGAGTTCGAGTACGCAGAGGGCGACATCCGCAACCTGCTGCACGAGAAGGACCGTCTCGCCGCCTGGGTGCCCACGGTGCCGCCCCCTCCGGCCCACGACCTCGGCGCCGAACCCCCCAAGGAACTCGCCGCCGCCCCCCGCCGCCCCGCCGCAGGCCCCCGGGCGGCAGGCGCACCTGCCGGTCCTCGCGCGGCAGGCACTCCCACCGTTCCCCGCACGGGGGATACGCCCGCCGCTGCCCGCACAGGGGGCACGACCTCCACCACCCCAGCACCGGGGACGTCGCCCGAAGCCTCTGCGGCAGGTACGCCTTCCGACACGCCTTCCGAAGTCCGCCCGTCGGACGCGCTCGGCGTCGGCACCCCCGCCCGAGAGGGGGTCCGACCCCCGGCTGTTGCGGAGGATTCGGACGAATCGGAACGTCCCTCCGCTCCCCGTACTGCGGAGTCACGTGCCACTCCCACCACGGAGGACGTTTCCAGGGAGGACGTTGCCAGGGGAGACGCCCCCAGGGAGGACGTCCGCACCGCCGAGACGCAGGGTCCCGGACCTTCGCCGGCCACGTTCACCCCCGAGTCCGGCTCCGAGGATCCCGCTCAGGCCACGCCCACGCCCGAGTCGCGCTCCGCCGATATCGCGCCGACCACGCCGACGCCCGAGTCGAGTTCCGCCGGTCCCGCGCAGGGCGCTCCGACGGCTGAGCCCCGCGCGGCCACCGAATCGACGCAGCCCACCCCCGGGACCCCCGGGACCCCCGGACCCTCGTCTCAGACCCAGGAGCCAGGACAGACAACAGGAGCGGACGAGTCGGCAACAGGAGCGGACAAGCCGGGCCGCTCGGCGGGGGCCCCTGAGCGGCCGGCCCGAGCCGCGGGCAGAACACGTATGGCGAACATCCGTGGCATCCGCCCGCCTGGCGCCCTGCCGTCACGTCCCTCGCCTGCGGACAAGCCGGTCCCGCAACCCATCCCAGAAGAGAACCCCGCAGAGGCATCCGAGGGCGACATTTCTGCAGCGACCCCCCAGAAGCCCCAGAAGTCTGCTGGGTCGGGCAGCGATGATCCTGCCTCCCCAAAGCCCGCACAGACGGAAGAAAACGGTCCAAGCGCGGAAACCGCCCAAGGCGCCCAAGGGGAAGGCGGGGCGGCCCTGGAGCCGTCATCCACAGCCCCTTCATCCGGCGAAGAGTTGTCCACAGGCTCGGGCGAGCCGCAGCCGAACCCCGATCCAGAAGAGCAGACTTCTGGCCCGAGGCCGCGCAGGCGCCGGATGGCCGATCCTCGCTCCATCCGCCCGCCCGGGCGTCTCGACCCTGACGACCCAAGGGAGCCTGAGGAGGAGTAGTGACCGAGGCGGTGCCCTCCTATCTGTCACCCACCGGGCAAGAGATCGTGTTCTTGCTGCTGGGTGCGGTGGCGGTCGGATCGGCGCTGCTCGTCGTCACGACGCGCCAGCTCGTCCACGCGGCCCTGTGGCTCGTGGTCTGCTTCGGCGCGCTCGCCGGGTGCTACCTCGTGCTGACGGCGGAGTTCGTCGCCTGGGTGCAGGTGCTCATCTACGTGGGCGCCGTGGTGGTGCTCATGCTGTTCGGCATCATGCTCACCCGGGCCCCGATCGGCCGCTCCGCCGACCTCGACAGCGGCAACCGGCTCGTCGCCGCGCTGGTCGCCGTGGCCACGGCCGCCGTCCTGGTGACGGTGGTGATCGACGGTTTCCGTACGGCCTACGCGCCCCTCAAGCCCGGCATGGGCGCGGCCAAGGAACTCGGCGCCAGCGTGTTCAGCACGTGGGTGCTGCCCTTCGAGGCGCTGTCGGTGCTGCTGCTGGCCGCCCTGATCGGCGCCATCGTCCTGTCCCGCACGGACATCCCGGGCGGTGGCTCCCCGTCCTCGGCGGCGCCGTCCGCCGATCGGGAGGCTTCCATCCGACCGCCCGGCTCTCCTCCGCTCCACCCTCACGGGCCCGGAAACGAGCCCCACGCGACAGACCAACCGTCCAGCAGCCCTGAGTCGCCGACGCACCGGACCGGGGAGCGCTGATGCACATCGTCTACCCGGCCGTCGTGTCGGCGCTCCTGTTCTCCATCGGCGTGTACGGCGTGCTCGCCCGTCGCAACACGATCCTGGTGCTGATGTCCGTCGAGCTGATGCTCAACGCCGTCAACCTCAACCTCGTCGCGTTCGACGTGTGGCTGCGCGACCGGCTGCACAGCGGTCAGGTGCTCACGCTGTTCGTCATCGTCATCGCGGCGGCGGAGGTGGGCCTCGGCCTGGCCATCATCCTGGCGCTCTACCGCAACCGCAGAACCGTGGACATCGACCGCCTTCGCGACCTGTCCGAGCCGCCGACCTACGGCATGACCCCATCCACCAACTCGCCCGGAGCCGCACCGACCACCCCTTCCCCGGGAGCCGCGGAGAGCGTCCCGTCCCCGAAAGGCGGACCGACCACCCCTTCTCCGCAAGCCGCACAGAGCGCCGGCTCCCCGAAGGCTGCACGCACCGCTCAGTCCCCGCCAGCCGCAACGAGCGCAAAGTACCCGCAGGCTGCCGCGAGCGCCGCCCCGGAGACCACGGTCAGCGCCTACACCCCACCAGCCGCATCCAGCGCCCAGCACTCTTCCTCTTCGGAGGTCGCATCCAGCGCCCGCCCTTCGGAAGCCGCGTCGAGCGCCGAGCCCGAAGACGCTGACGGGACCACCCGGCCGACCGATCAGCCCGCCACGCCGCAAAACGGCGACCCGGCAACCCAGCAAGAACGCGACGCCAAGCGAGGAGGCAACCGATGACGACCTTCCCGCTCATTGCCGTGCTCCTGCCGTTCGTCGCCGCCGCGGCCGGCCTGCTCCTCTCCCGCGCCCGTCGGCCGAGCCGCCGCACAGCATCCATCGGCCAGGCCGGCGAGCCGGACGACCGGGGAGCGCATCGGCGGGCGGCCTGGTTCGCCGTGCTGCCCACCGCCGCCTCCGCCGTGCTGGCCATCGCGCTCGCCTGGGCCCCAGGCTTCGCGTATCTCGCGGACGCCGCTCCCGGACGGCCCGTGGGCCACACCTACGGCACGATCGTCACCGGCGGCATCCCCATCTCCCTGACGCTCCAGGCCGACGACCTCTCCGCCGTCCTGGGCGTCCTGGTCACGCTGGTCGCGCTGGCCGTACAGGTCTACTCCGTGGGCTACCTCCACGACGACCCGCGCTACCCCTCCTACAGCGCGTTCGTCAGCCTCTTCACCAGCGCGATGCTGCTCGTCGTCTACGCCGGCGACCTCCTCGTCCTCTACGTGGGCTGGGAGATCATGGGGCTCTGCTCGTACCTGCTCATCGGCCACTGGTGGGAGGAGCGCGCCAACTCCCGTGCGGCGGTCAAGGCGTTCCTGGTCACCCGGCTCGGCGACGTCGGGTTCCTGTTCGGGCTGTTCACGCTCGGCGTCGCCGCGGGCAGCTTCCGCGTCTCCGACGTGCTGTCCAGGGTGCCCGAGATGTCCACGGCCACGCTCGTGACCGCCACCATGCTGCTGCTCGCGGGGGTGGCGGGCAAGAGCGCCCAGGTGCCGCTGCACACCTGGCTGCCCGACGCCATGGCCGGCCCCACGCCGATCAGCGCACTGATCCACGCCGCCACCATGGTCGCCGCCGGCATCTTCATCGTGGCCCGGCTCTTCCCGGCGTTCCTCGCCGCCCGGCCCACCCTCGACGTGCTGGCCGTCATGGCGGCCCTCGGCATGCTCGGCGCCGCCCTGGCGGCGCTCGCCCAGGACGACCTCAAACGCGTGCTCGCCTACTCCACGATCAGCCAGCTCGCCTACATGGCGGGCGGCCTGGCGGCCGGCTCGGCGAAAGCCGCGATCTTCCACCTGCTCACCCATGGCGCGTTCAAGGCGCTGCTCTTCCTGTGCGCGGGCGTCGTCATCCACCACATCGGCTCCAACCTGATGAGCCGGATGGGCGGCCTGCGGCGATCGCTGCCGGTGACGTTCGCGGCGATGACCGTGGGATTCGCCGCGCTGATGGGCCTGCCGCCGGCCAGCGGCTTCTTCAGCAAGGACGCCGTGCTGGCGGCCATGGACGGCGCGCTCGCCGGCGGCGGGCTCACCGACGCCGCCGCCCTGCTCCTGTACGGCTGCGCGCTCGCGACCGTCGCCGTCACCGGCGCGTACGCCACCAGAGCGTGGCTGCGCACGTTCTTCGGCGAGAGCAGAGCCGTCGTCGCCCTCCCCGAGCCCGAACCGGGCACGGCTCACGTCATCGACGTGCGGGAGGGGCCGCCGACGATGCTCGTGCCGGTCGCGCTGCTCGCGGTGCCGGCGTTGCTGCTCGGGTTCGCCGGCAGCGTCCACGTCGACCTCGGGGTGGCGGCGGTCGGGGTGGCACTGGCCGTGCTCGGCGCCGGAGTGGTGTACGCGGTCTGGCGCTCGGCGCCGCTCGCCGATCCGGCCCGGCTGCTGGGGCCGCTGCGCGTGCCGTGCGAGCGCGCGTTCTACGTGGACACCGTGTACGCCGCCGTGTTCGCGAGGCCCGTGCTGGCCATGGCCCGCCTGGTCGTCAGGACCGACGACGTGGTGGTCGACGGCGCCGTACGCGGCTCCGGCCAGGCGGCGCGCGGGCTGTCGGGGCTGCTCCGCCTCGCCCAGAACGGCAACGTCCAGCTCTACGTGAGCGGGCTGCTCGCCGGGCTGCTGCTGATCGCGGTGGGGGCGGTGATGTTCACATGATGGACCGGCTCCAGGTCGAACCCGGCGTCGCGGGCCGACGAGATGCGGCGGTGGTGTCCCCATGACGGGTCGTCCGATCGGGTGCGGATCCGGCGTCGCTGGTCGGGGTGATGCGGCGGTGGTGTCCCCATGATGGGCTGGCTTCCCGTCACGCTGCTCGCGGTGCCGCTGTTCGGCGCGCTGCTCCTGCTCGTCGCCCCGGCCGCGCTCCGCCCGGCGCTGCCGCTGTACGGGCAGGCGGTCTCGGGGCTCGCGCTGGTGCTTGCCGTGGTGATGGTGGCGGCGTTCGACTACGGGCGCACGGCGACACCGCAGTACACCGTCGACCTGCCATGGATCCCCGGGCTCGGCCTGCGCTTCCACCTCGGCGTGGACGGGATCTCGTTGCCGCTGGTCGCGCTGACGGCCCTGCTCACGTTCCTCTGCTTCGCCTACCTGGGGTGGGGCCGGGGGCGGGGGCCCGGACGACTCATGAGGACGCGGCCGAGAGCGCTGGTGTTCACGCTGCTGGTGCTCGAAGTCGGCATGGTCGGCACCTTCCTGGCACTCGACCTGCTGCTGTTCTTCGTGTTCTTCGAGATCGTGCTCATCCCCATGTACTTCCTCATCGCCGTCTGGGGCGGCAAGGGACGTCGCGGGGCGGCGACCAAGTTCATCCTCTACACCCTGCTCGGCTCCGTGGTGATGCTGGTCGGCCTGCTGTTCATCTGGTCGCAGACCGACACGCTGGACATCGTCGCCCTCGCCCGCGCGCACGGCGCGGGTATGTCGCGCGGTGCGCAGATCGTCGCGTTCGCGACGGTCGGGCTCGGTCTCGCCGTCAAGACGCCGATGTGGCCGCTGCACACCTGGCTCCCGGACGCCCACACCGAGGCGCCGACGGCCGGCTCCGTCCTGCTGGCCGGCGTGCTGCTGAAGATGGGCACGTACGGCTTCGCCCGGATCGCCATCCCGGTCCTGCCGGAGGGCGCGGTGGCCGCGGCGCCCTGGCTCGGGGCGCTGGCCGTGGTCGGCATCGTGTACGGCGCCCTGGCCTGCCTCGCCCAGCGCGACCTGAAACGCATGATCGCCTACTCGTCGGTGGGTCACATGGGGTTCGTGCTGCTGGGGTTCGCGACGCTGACGACGGTGGGCGTCAACGGGGCCCTGTTCGCCAACGTCGCCCACGGACTGATCACCGGCCTGCTGTTCTTCCTCGCCGGCTCGATCAAGGACCGGTACGGCACAGCCGACATGCCGTCCCTGGGCGGCGGCATGCTCGCGACGCTTCCGCACCTGGGCGCGGTGCTGACGTTCGCGTCGATCGCGTCGCTGGGCCTGCCGGGGCTGGCCGGGTTCTGGGGCGAGATGCTGGCCCTGCTCGGGGCGTTCCGGCCCGGGGACGGGCTACCGAGGGGGCTGTTCCTGACGTACATGGTGATCGGCGGGCTGGGCGCGGTGCTGACGGCGGCGTACTTCCTCGTCATGCTCTCGCGCGTCACCCACGGCCGTCCCTCCCGCCCGCGTCCGGTCCTGGTGGGGGCGGGAGCGACGGCGGGGGCCCCGGGTGGCCCGGGGGAGAGCACGGCCCTGGCCGCGGAGGCGCAGGCGGGGGATGCGGACGCGCTGATGGGAGGCCAAGGCGGGCTGACGGGAAACCCGGGCGGGCCGGAGGGAGCCTTTGGTGGGCCGGTGGGAGGCTTGGGCGGGCCGGAAGGAGCTTTTGGTGGGCCAGCGGGAGGCCCGGACGTGCCGGTGGGAGCCTGGGACGTGCCGGAGGGAGGCTCAGGCGGGGCGGCGGGAGGCTCTGGCGGGCTTGAGGGGAGGCCCGGCGGACTTGAGGGGCCCGGCGGAGAGGTCGGCGCCCTCGGTGGCGGCCGCGGCAGGCCCGCGGTCACCGGCGGGTTCGGTGGTGACGAGGCTGGTGCGGGCGGTGGGCCGCCGCGGGACATCCGGCCGTACGAGCTGGTCGCCTGGGTGCCGCTGATCGTCCTGATCCTGCTGTTCGGGCTCTGGCCCGGATTGCTGCTGTCGCTCACGACGCCGGCCGTGCAGACGCTCCTGGGAGCCCTGTCATGATCCAGCAGATCGACTACTTCGTCATCGCCCCGCCGCTCGTGCTCGCGGTCGTGGCCGGGCTCGTGCTTCTCCTCGACGCCTTCCTGCCCGCCGGTCCGAGGGTCAGGACGGGGCTGGGCCTGACGGCCATCGGGGGCGTGGTCGTGGCGCTCGGCTTCGTCGTGGCCCAGTCCGTACGGCTCGGGCAGACAGGACAGGACGGCCAGGGGCTGGCCACGTTCTGCGTACCCGGAAGCCTGGTCCGGGCAGTGTCCGGGACGGGACCCACCGGCGCGTCCCAGACCGGCGACGCGTCGCAGGTGGCCGGGGCGTCGCGGCAGGCCGCGGCCCTGTGCTCGTTCGTGGCGGACCGGTTCACGCTGGTCGTCGCCGGGTTGGTCCTGGTCGCGGCGCTGGTCGTCGTGCTGATGTCCATGTCGGAGCTGGCCGCGGGAGCGATACCCGCCGGGGAGTGGTACTTCCTCCTGCTCTGCGTCATCATCGGGGCCGTGACGCTGCCCGCGTCGCGCGATCTGGTCATGCTGGTGGTCGCGCTGGAGCTGGTGTCGCTGCCGGTCTTCGCGCTCACGGCGCTGAAACGGTACGACGGGCGGGCCTCGGAGGCCGCGGTCAAGCTGTTCGTCGTCTCGGTCGTGTCCACGGCGATCATGCTGTTCGGTGTGTCGCTGTTGTACGGCATCGGCGGCACGGTGTACCTCTCCCGCCTGGCGGACATCTTCAGCGGTGCCGTCCCCGCGCCGGGGCTGGCGGGCTCGTCCTCCCCGGAAGCCCTGGCGGCGTCCCCGGCGTCCGGCGTCATCACGGTGGGGGTCGTGCTGGTGCTGGCAGGGTTCGCGTTCAAGATCGCCGCGGTGCCCTTCCACGCCTGGGCGCCCGACGTCTACCAGGGCGCCCCGGTGCCGGTCGCCGCGCTGCTGTCGGTGATCTCGAAGGCGGCGGGGTTCGCGGGGCTGATCCTGCTGCTCACCACCGCGCTCTCCGGACAGTCCGTGACCTGGACGCCGGTCGTCGCCGTCATCGCGGCGCTCACCATGACGGTGGGCAACCTGCTGGCCCTGCGACAGCGCTCCGCCGTACGCCTACTGGCGTGGTCGTCGGTCGCCCAGTCCGGGTACATCCTGGCCCCGCTGGCGGTCGCCGCCCAGGCCACCGAGAGAGTCGCCGCGGCGGGGTCGTCGGGGTCTTCCTCCTTGATGGGCGTGGCGGGTCATGTGTCCGCAGCCGGCTCCTGGACGGGGGCGGCAGGACAGGTGTCCGAGGTGGGTCCGTGGGCGGGTCCGGTGTCTGGAGTGGGTCCGTGGGCGGGTCAGGTGTCCGGGGTGGGTCCGTGGGCGGGTCCGGTGTCTGGAGTGGGTTCCTGGGCGGGTCAGGTGTCCGGGGTGGGGCAGGTGCCCGGGGCAGGTTCCTGGACGGGCCATGTGTTCGGGGCGGCGGGTGTGCCGGGGGCCGGGGTGTTCGGGTCGGTGGGGGCGCAGGGGGGTGAGGTGTTGGTGAGCGGGCCGGTCGGGGCGTCCTTGGCCTATCTCGTCATCTACGCCGCCATGAACCTCGGCGCGTTCGCCGTCGTCATGCTCGTGTCCCGGACGTCCGCGCGCAACGAGTTGGACGACTATCGCGGCCTCGCCTATCGCAGCCCGGTCGCGGGTCTGTCGCTGGCGTTCTGCCTCGTGTGCCTGGCGGGTCTGCCGCCCGGGTTGGCTGGGTTGTTCGCCAAGGTGGTGGTCTTCCGCGAGATCGTCAACGGCGGGGCGGGGTGGCTGGCGGTGGTCATGGCCGTGAACACGGTGATCGGGCTCTACTACTACGTGGCGTGGGCCGCCCGGGTCCTGACCCCGGCGCCGGCGCCGATCGGCAGGCGCGCGGTCCCTGCCACCTGGGTGGCCGTCGGGCTGGCGGTCGCGATCACGGTGATGTTCTCGGTGGCGCCTCAGCTGGTGTTCGACCTGACCTCGTAGTCGGCTTCCAGGGGGAGGTCGGGGTCGCGGCTTCGTCGTGGTCTTGCGGGAGGCCTTCCACGTCGGCAGCGCCCGAACGCGTACCGATCCCGGAGGACGAGGGATCCGCGTCCCGGTCCTCCCATCGCCCACCCCGCCCGGCTTCGCGTCTCCCTCGGCTCCGCGTCCTGCTCGGCTCCGCGTCCTGCTCGGCTTCGCATCCGCCTGGCTTCACGTTCCGCCTGTTTCGAGGCGCGTCTGGTCCCGAGGCGCCTCCGGCTCCGAGGTGTCCCTTCCCGAGGTGGGTCCGGTCCGAGGTGCGCCCGGCGCCGAGGTGCGTCCCGCTCCTAGGTCTTCCGTCCCGAGGCATGTGCGGCTTCGAGCTGCGTCCGGTTTCGAGGCACGCCCGGTCCCCTGAGGCGCGCCCAGCCTGTTCCTCGCCCCGCCCCGTCCCAAGCGGTCGGCCTTGAGTCCTGCCTTCGCCTCTGCTCCAGGCCCAGGCCCTGGCCCGCGCCCAGTCCCGGGCCGTTGCTGTTCCACGTCCGGGGTGTCGGTGCGGGAATTGAGGCAGTGCTGAGGTGGTCTTGAGGATTGCTGAACGTTCGGGTGCGAAATGTCGTTTTATGTGTTCCTCAACGAGGCTCGTGAGCGCCGGGCGTGCGGGGCCGGGCGTGCGTCGCGTCATGGTGGTCTACGGCACGCGGCCAGAGGCGATCAAGATCGCCCCCCTGGTCGTCGGGCTCGCCGAGGCGGCGCTCTTCGAGCCGGTCGTCGTCGTCACAGGGCAGCACCGCGAGCTGCTCGACCAGGTTCATGAGACGTTCGGCATCGAACCGGACGCCGATCTCGGGATCATGCGGCAGGGACAGACGCTCGCCGAGTTGACGAGCCGGGCGGTGTCCGGGCTGGACGGGCTCGTGGCCGCGTGCCGTCCCGACGCGGTCGTCGTGCAGGGGGACACGACGACCACGCTGGCCGGAGCGCTCGCGGCCTTCTACCACCAGGTGCCGGTCGTGCACCTGGAGGCCGGGTTGCGCAGCGGTGATCTGTTCTCGCCGTTCCCGGAGGAGGCGAACCGCTGCCTGACGAGCCGGATCGCCACCCTTCACCTGGCGCCGACCTCCGACAGCGCGGGCAACCTCCTCCGTGAGGGCGTGCCCGCGGAGTCGGTCGTCGTCACCGGGAACACGGTGGTCGACGCGCTCCTGAAGAGCACCTCCACGGTTCACGGGTACAGGGAACCGAGGCTGGCCGGGCTGGACGACGACGGTCGGCGCGTCATCGTGGTCACCGCGCACCGCCGGGAGTCCTGGGGACACCGGATGGAGGGCATCGCGCGGGCCCTGTCACGGCTGGCGGCGGCCGGCCGGCGGGACGTGCGCCTCGTCTTCCCCATGCATCCGAACCCTGAGCTGCGGCGCACCCTGCTCCCGCGCCTCGGCCGGCATCCGAACATCACCCTCACCGAGCCGCTGCACTACGGCGACTTCGCCCGCCTGCTGCGCCGCTCGTACCTCGTGCTCACCGACAGCGGCGGGATCCAGGAGGAGGCGCCGAGCCTGGACAAGCCGGTGCTGGTGATGCGCGACACCACGGAACGTCCCGAGGCGATCCGCACCGGTGCGGCACGGCTGGTGGGGACCGAGGAGGACGGCATCGTGGCCGGTGTCAGCGGCCTGCTGCACTCGCCCGAGGAGTACCGGCGCATGGCGCGGGCGCGCAACCCCTACGGCGACGGGCGGGCCACCGAGCGGGTGCTGGCGGCGCTGGCCCACCTCTTCGGCCTCGGCCCGCGGCCGGTTCCGTTCGGCGTGCTGCCCGAACAGCACGATCGGACCGAGACCGCGGCGGCCCGAAGCGCTTCAAGGGTGGTGGCCCGATGAGCGATCCGGGGCGCGCGAAGGGCGATCGGGAGACGAGCGGTCCCGGGCGTGCGGCGAGGGATCACGCGATGGGCGGTCCGGGGCGTGCGGCGAGGGATCACGCGATGGGCGGTCCGGGGCGTGCGGCGAGGGATCACGCGATGGGCGGTGGCAACGGCCGGCCGGACGGGCCCCGGCGGCACACCGGTCTCAGGTGGCTGGCGGCGCTGCTGATGAGCGGCCTCGTCGTGTCGGGCGCCAGCCTGGGGATCTTCTCCGGCAAGGAGCAGGCGACCCTGCCGGGCCCCCGTACCTGGCCGGCGTGCAGCACGGACGGCCCGGCAGCACCGGGCGGCCAGGACACGGTCCCGGCGGTGGCCGCCGCGGTGCGCGGCGGCATGGAGGGGAAGGGCGTGCACCGGCCCGTCCCGGGCGGGAGAGCCGCGACCTCGACGCTGATCGCCGTGGACGACGCCGACGGCCCCGCCGCGTTCCAGGTGTACGCGACCCGCGCCGCCAACCTGGTGTCCCACTTCGGCCCGGTACGGGTGATCGGGACGAGCGCCTACCGGGCCGGCATGCTCGGCAGACACAGGGCCCTGGTGTACGTGGGCATGTCGAACGTCCAGCGCCTCCCATCGGCCCTGCGCCACGACGTGCTCGCCGGCCGTGGACCCGTCCTCTGGCTGGGCGGCAACATCGGCACGCTCACCACCCCCGACCGCTTCGCCCGGCGTTACGGCTGGCGGTGGGGCGGCTCGGGCCTGGCGCCCCACCGGGTTCCGCGCCAGGGCCCCGAGGCCCGGCCGCCGCTCCCGCGGTCCGGACAGGTGCGCGCCGCGGATCGGGGCCTGACGGACGTCAGCGGCGTCCGGTACAAGGGAGTGCTGCTGAGCCGCGACCCCTCCCAGGGCCCGATCGGCACGTTCGCCGACCTCGATCCGCGCAGGGCGCGCGTCCTGGCCACGGCGGTCACGGCGGACGGCCGGACGCGTCCCTGGGCCGTCAGGTCCGGCAACCTCACCTACGTCGCCGAGGTCGCGGTGAACATCGACGAGGACGACGACCGCTTCCTGGCCGTGTCCGACCTGCTGTTCGACCTGCTCGCGCCCGGCACGCCGGCCCGCCATCGCGCCCTGGTCCGCCTGGAGGACCTCGGGCCGCAGGCCGACCCGGAGGCCATCCGCGCGGCGGGCGAGACGCTGTACCGGCTCGGCGTCCCGTTCAGCTTCGGCGTCATCCCGATCTACCGCGGACCGCTGCCCGACGGCCCGAAGCGCAAGACCATCCGCCTGCGGGACCGCCCGGAGCTGGTGCGGGCCCTGGTCTACCTGCTGGACCACGGCGGCACGATGGTCCTGCACGGCTACACCCACCAGTCGGACGGCCCGCCCAACCCCACCAACGGGGAGACCGGCCAGGACTTCGAGTTCTTCCGCACGCACTTCGCCGCCGGGCAGCAGCTCGTCTACGACGGCGCGATCCACGGCGACTCGTCCGCCTGGATGGAACACCGTATCGACCAGGCGTTGGCCGAGGTCCGCGCGGCCGGCCTGCCGCAGCCGCGCATCTTCGAGGTGCCGCACTACGCCGCCTCGCCGGCCGACTACCGCGTCATCGCGCGCCGGTTCGCCGCCCGCTACGACCGCGGCTCCTACTTCACCCCGGGCTGGCAGGGCCACGCGCCGGTGTCGCCGTACATGGACGAGCAGTTCGCCCCGTACGTGATCCGCGACGTCTACGGCAGCGTCGTCATCCCGGAAAGCCTGGGCCTGGTGGAGCTGCGCCCGACCGAGGACGACGACGGCACGCCCGCGACGATCCTGGAGAAGGCCCGCGCGCAGCTCGTGGTGCGCGACAACGTCGCGGGCTTCTTCTACCACCCCTTCCTCGGCACCGACCGGCTGGAGCGCATCGTCGGCCGGATGCGGTCGATGGGATACCAGTTCGTGGCGCCCTGCCGGTTGTGAGGAAACGGAGATGAGCGGCATACCGGTTGTGAGGGAACGGAGATGAGCGGCATGACAGAAGCCACCTTGCTCCCCGTGCGGGCCACGGACGTCGGGGCGACGGCGTTCGAGGTGGCCCGGCTCGCCCTGGCGGTCGCCGGGCTGCTGTTCGCGCTGTACGTCATCGTCCTCGGCGTGCTCGCGCTGGCCGCCCAGCGGAGGCATCGATGATCACCGTACCGGTCACCCGGCGGAGGCTCCGATGATCAATGTGCTGGTCCTGTGCTCGCTGTCGGCGGTGCTGCTGGTGTTCACGTACACACTGGGGATGTACCTGGAGTCGGCGGGCACCACCGAGCGCCCCGACGGCGACGGCGACGGCTTCTCCGTCGTCTTCCTGGTGCCCTGCCTGAACGAGGAACGCGTCATCGCCGGCACCCTGCGCGCCCTGCCGCGCGGCCTGGTCGTGGTCGTGGACGACGGCTCCGACGACGGTACGGCCGAGGTGGTCCGGCGGGTCGGCGGCCCGCGGGTCCGGCTGTTCCGGCGCGAACCTCCGAACGCCCGCCAGGGCAAGGGACGCGCGCTCAACCACGCCCTGCGCCGCCTGGCGGAGGAACTGCCGCACGGCGACCACGACCGCGTCCTCGTCTGCCTCATGGACGCCGACGGCCGGCTCGACCCGGGCGGCCTGGACCGGGCGCTGCCGCACTTCGCCGATCCGCGGGTCGGCGCCGTCCAGATGGGGGTGCGGATCGGCAACCGGGCGCGGAGCCTCCTGGCGCGGATGCAGGACATGGAGTTCGTCGTCTACACGTGGATGTTCCAGCGCACCCGCACCGGCATCGGCTCGGCGGGGCTCGGCGGCAACGGCCAGATCATGCGGCTGAGCGCCCTGCTGGACCTGGGGGACGACCCGTGGTCGCCCAGCCTGACCGAGGACCTGGACCTGGGTGTGCGGATGGTGCTGGCCGGCTGGCGCACCGTCTGCGTGCCGGACGCGACCGTGAGCCAGCAGGGCCTGGTCAGCACGCGCGCCCTGGCGAAGCAGCGCTCACGCTGGTACCAGGGACACCTCCAGGCGCTGCGGCTCGTGCCGTCGGTGGTCAGGGGGGCGTCCGGCCGGATGGCGATCGACCTGCTGAACGTGCTGCTCAGCCCGTTGCTGATCTTCGTGGGCGCCTTCATGACGCTCTCGCTCGTCGCGTCCCTGGTGGGGGTGGCGTTCTCGCCGCTGGCGCGCGAGCAGCTCATCCAGCCGGTGCCGATCGCGTCGTGGTACGCGTTGACGTTCGGCGCGGCCTACCTGTTCGGGCCGCTGTACGCGCGCATCACCGGTGACATGGGACGGCTGCGCGGGCTCTGCTACGGCCACCTGTTCATCGTCTACAACCTGATCTGGCTCGTGGCGGCCTGGCGGGGGCTGTGGCGGGCGGCGCGCGGCCGGCGGGTCTGGTTGAAGACCGAACGGCTGACCGAGCCGTCGCCGGAGCACGTGTGAGATCGCTGATGAGCACACCCATGAGAGCGCTGGCGGCCGTCGCGCTGCTCGCGCTCCCGATGGCGCCCGCCGGGCCGGACAGGAAGCCCGCCCCGTGCGCTCCCTGGGAGGAGGGGACCGTCCGGGCGGGGCTGCTGATGGCGTACGACGGGTACGGCAAGGCGTGTACGTACCAGGCGGACGGCCGATGGGTGTGGCGGCTGTCGCCGCGGCCCGCGCGCGGTCCGGCCGAGACGCACGCCGCGCTGGCCCTGACCACCGGCCGCTTCACGGACGTCCGGTTCCGCGTCCAGGCCAGGACCCTGCGCCAGCTACGGACGCCCACGCCCAACGCCTGGGAGGTCGCCTGGGTCGTGTGGCATTACACGGACGACAACCACTTCTACTACCTGGTGCCCAAGCCGAACGGCTGGGAGCTCGGCAAGGTCACCCCCGGCTACCCGGGCAACCAGCGGTACCTCGCCACGGGCGCCCGGTCCTTCCCGCTCGGCGTCTGGCACACGATCGAGGTCCACCAGGTGGGCGACACGATCACGGCCGCGGTGGACGGCCGACATCTGGTGAATTTCCGCGACCGCGAACGGCCCTACCAGGGCGGCCACATCGGGCTTTACAACGAGGACGCGACGACCTGCTTCACCGATCTGCGCGTCGCATCTGCCGGGAAGCGGTTTCACGGCGGCCGGCGGCGGTAAGTGACGCCTGACGGGGGGAGGGATCGCCAGGGTCACGGTCGTGCGACCGCGCCGCCACCGCGCTCGCTGGCGATCGCTGGCTGACAGAGGTGGTGCGTCGTGGAACGGCCGGAGGCGCTGGTCATCGAGGACACCG
This sequence comes from Nonomuraea roseoviolacea subsp. carminata, assembly GCF_024172185.1. Lineage (GTDB taxonomy): Bacteria > Actinomycetota > Actinomycetes > Streptosporangiales > Streptosporangiaceae > Nonomuraea > Nonomuraea roseoviolacea. Next base: position 3,001,163 of record NZ_JAMZEC010000001.1, on the reverse strand, counting down.
CGGAGGTGCGGTGGCTGCTCTGCGAGGTCCTGCGGATGGCCGGGTTCGAGGTGGTGGAGGCGGTCACCGGAGAAGAGGGGCTGGAGCTGGTCGCGCGGAGGCGGCCCGACCTGGTGACGCTCGACCTCGTGTTGCCGGACATGGACGGCATCGAGGTGTGCCGGCGGCTGCGCGGCATGACGAGCGCGTACGTGATCATGGTGTCGGGCCGTACCGACGAGGAGGACCGGCTCATCGGCCTGGAGGTGGGCGCCGACGACTACATGACCAAGCCGTTCTCGCCGCGGGAGCTGCGGGCGCGCGTCGCGGCGATGTTCCGGCGGCCGCGTCGCGAGCCGGAGGACGCGTTCCCGCAACGGGCGGGGATCCACGAGATCGGCGGCCTGGTCGTCGACGAGGAGAGCCGCGAGGTGCACCTGGCGGGGCGGCCCGTGCCGCTGACGCGCATCGAGTTCGACCTGCTGGTGCTGTTCGCCTCCAGCCCGAGGCGGGTATGGCCTCGCGAGACGTTGACCCGGGCGATCTGGCACACCGACTGGCCGGGCAACGCCCATGTGATAGACGTCCACATCGCCAACCTGCGGCGCAAGCTCGGCGACGACGCCCGGTCCGGTCGCTGGGTGCGCACGGTGCACGGTGTGGGCTACAGGTTCGGAGACGGAGGGGACATGCACGATGGTCCCGATTCACGTTCTGCTGTGTAGGGGGGAAGACGGCGAGGCACGGCTTCGCCTGTGCGAGGGCTCCAGGAGTGAGGGCGGCGAGGCGCGGCTTCTGCTCTGCGGGGGCGATGACGACGAGGCGCGGCGGGACGCGCTTCGCCTGCTGCGCGAGGCCGGTCTGGACGTCGGCGGGTTCGCGCACGACCTCGGCAACCTCCTCGGGGTGATCCTGGGTCACGCCGAGCTGGCCCTCGACGCGCTGCCCGAGGACGCGCCGGGCCGAGCCGACGTCGAGCGGATCCGTCGGGCGGCCGAGCGCGGCGAAGCCCTGGCCCGGCGATTCCTCGCTCCCCGCCGCCAAGCTCGGCCGGCCCGGCGGGGCCGGACCGATCTGAACGCGGTCGTCGAGGAGACGGCCGGCCTGGTGAGCCCCGCGCTCGGTGGCGACGTCGAGCTCGACACCCGGCTGTCGCCGGGGCTGCCCGACGTCGGCATCGACCGGGCCGCGCTGGAGAACGCGCTGCTCAACGTGCTGGTCAACGCGCTGGCCGCGATGCCGGACGGCGGACGGCTGACCATCGAGACGGCCCCGGCGGAGAGTGACGAGCGGGTCCGGCTCACCGTCCACGACACCGGCCACGGCATGCCGGCCGAGGTGGCGGAGCACGCGTTCGAGCCGTTCTTCACCACCAGGGAGCGGGGCACCGGCCTCGGCCTGTTCAGCGCGCGCGGCGCGGTGGAGGAGGCCGGCGGCCGGACCACCCTGGCGTCCCGGCCGGGCCGCGGCACCAGCGTCCACATGCACCTGCCGCGGGCGCGCTGACCTGGGCTCTTCGATGTGGTGCGGGCGTCGCCCCGCGCGGTTCGCGCGCGCGGGGCGGCGTCCGGCTGCGCGCGTCCGGGAACGATGGGGCCCGCCACAGTCGTTGGAGCAGGTGAACCCCCACCACGAAGGGAGGGACCTTGCACCACAACGGCCTGCGCACCGCCGTCCTGCTGGGCGGCATGTCGGCGCTGATCCTCACCGCGGGTGCGTGGCTGGGCGGCGGTGCCGGCCTGCGGATCGCGCTCGTGCTGGCCGTGGCGAGCAACGCCGTCGCCTGGTTCTTCTCCGACCGCATCGCCCTGTCCGCCATGCGGGCGCGGCCGGTCAGCGAGGTGGAGCATCCCGCCCTGTACCGCATCGTCCGCGAGCTCTCCACGCAGGCCCGCCAGCCGATGCCGCGCCTGTACGTCTCGCCCACGGTGCAGCCGAACGCGTTCGCCACCGGCCGGAGCCCGCGCCGGGCCGCCGTCTGCGTGACGTACGGGCTGACCCAGCTCCTGGACGAACGGGAGCTGCGCGGCGTGATCGGGCATGAGCTGTCGCACGTGTACAACCGCGACATCCTCCTCTCGTCGGTGGCCGGGGCGCTGGCCACGATGATCACCTGGCTCAGCTACGTGGCGGTCTTCTTCGGCGGCTCCGACGATGACGAGGGGCCAGGGTTCGTGGGCGCGCTGCTCATGATGGTGCTGGGGCCGGTGGCGGCGGGCATGGTGCAGGCGGCGATCTCCCGCACGCGGGAGTTCCAGGCGGACGAGTCCGGGGCCCGGCTCACCGGCGACCCGCTGGCGCTCGCCTCCGCCCTGCGCAAGATCGAGATGGGCGCGCGCCGCCTGCCGCTGCCCGAGAACAGCCGCCTCACCTCGGCGTCCCACATGATGATCGCCAACCCGTTCAGCGGCTCGGGCTTCGGCCGGCTGTTCTCCACCCATCCGCCCACGTCCGAGCGGGTCGCCCGGCTGGAGCGCATGGCGGGTTACCGCCGCTGAGATCCCCGTACGGGGGAGAAGGCGATAATCGTCCCCATGGCCCGATCCCCCCGGCTCAGCGAGGCCGAACGCAAGCTGTGGAACGCCTTTCCCACCGGGGAGACCGTGGAGCTCGCCCCCGTGACGACCGGCCCCGCCACCACGGCAGGGGGGCACGCCCCCAAGGACGGCGACACCTGGGGCCCCGACCGGACGGTCCGCGCCGAGGTGATCGCGTCCCTGCTGCTGGGCGCGCGCGAGGCCGCGCCCGGCTCGGTGGCGGCCGTGCGGTTACGCGGCGCGCGGATCACCGGCTCCCTGTCCATCCTCGGCGGCCGGGTCGAGCACGAACTCGCGCTCAGCGGCTGCCACCTGGACGAACCCGTCCTCCTCACCGCCACGACCACCCGCACCGTACGCCTGATCAGCTGCACGCTGCCGGGCTTCAGCGGCGGCGGCATGCGGGTGGCGGGCCACCTGAGCCTGTCGGGTTCGCACATCACCGGCACCGTCCGCCTGGCCCGTGCCGTGTTCGAGAGCGGGCTGTGGCTGGGCGGCATCCGCCTGACCGCCGACGACGTGTGGGCCCTGTCGGCCGGCTCGATGGTCGTGGAGAGCGGCGCGACGCTCCGGGACGCCGACATCACCGGCGGCGTCCGCCTCGCCGGCAGCCGCGTGAACGGCGACCTCAATTTCGAGGGCGCGACCGTCCGCAACCCCGGCGGCCACGCGATCAGGGCCGACGACATGGTGGTCGAGGGCGCCGTCCACCTCACGCGCGGCTTCACGGCGGCGGGCTGCGTCCGGCTGCGCGGGGCGCGCGTCAGCGGCACGCTCTCCGTCAGCGGCGTGCTGAGCAGCCCGGACACCGCGTACGCGCTGCACGCCAGCCACATGGACGTCCGCGAGCTCTACCTCAAGCCCGCCACGCCCGTGGACGGCGTCGTCAACCTCGCCTACTCCCGCGTCGGCACCCTTCAGGACGATCCGGGCACCTGGCCCGCGAAACTGCGCCTCAACGGGCTGACGTACGACCGGCTGCGCGGCAGCGGCGTGGAGCGGCGCGTCGAATGGGTCGCCCGCGACCCGGAGGGCTTCCGGCCGCAGCCGTACGAGCAGCTCGCCGCCTGGTACCTCCGCGACGGCAACGACGGGCTCGCCCGGCGCGCCCAGCTCGCCAAGCTCCGCGCCCGGCGCCGCACCCAGGGGCCGGGGCAGCGGGCGTGGGGACGCCTGCTCGACGTCACGGTCGGCTACGGGTACCGCCCCTGGCTGGCGGGGGTCTGGTTCGCCCTGCTGCTGCTCGCCGGCACGGTCGCCTTCGGCCTCAACCCGCCGCGCCCCCTCAAGCCGGACGAGGCGCCGGTCTTCGACGCGTTCGCCTACAGCTTCGACCTGCTGCTCCCGCTGCCCACGTTCGGACAGCGGGAGATGTTCGACCCGGCCGGCTGGACGCAGGGCCTCGCGTACGGGCTGATCGTCGCCGGCTGGATCCTGGCGACGGCGCTGATCGCCGGCGCTACGCGGGTCCTCCGCCCTCAGTGATTCCCCTCAACATATGGGCCAGGTCAGCGGGGTGGACGACCTCGTCCGTGGCATCGAGCTCCTCGGCGCTCCACCACCGATGCCCCACGGTGGTGGCCTTCTCGATCTCCTCCATGTCGTCGAACGAGACCTCGGCCGCGCCGACCCGTACCGCGAAGAACGTCTGGTCCTGGGTGACGGCGTACTGGGCGAAGGAGAACTCGACCGTGCTCGTGCCGTACGGACCGGTGAACTCGCTCACCTCGGCGCGGATGCCGACCTCCTCGCGCAGCTCGCGCGCGGCGGCCTCCTGAAGCGTCTCGCCCTCCTCCAGCGCGCCACCGATCGTGAACCAGAAGCGCTCGTCGGGGCGGGCGGGCTCGAACCCGTACAGCAACAGAACCCGGTCCTGGTCGTCGACGGGGAGAACCCGCGAGGTGAACCGCCGGAGGGGAATCATCGTCACGCCGCCCGAGCCTACCGAGCCACCTGGTACGAAACCCTGCCCCGCCGAAACCTGGACCCGAAACCCGGCCGTCCGTACGTTCCAGCCATGGTCAGGGTGAGGGGACACTGGCGACGGCTCGGCGACGGCAGGCTGGTGTGGATACGGCCGCATGTGCGCGGGGCGGTCGCCAAGGGCGGCGGCATCGGGGTCGCGATCATCCTGGTGGTCGTCGCCGTGGCGTTCCTCCGCGGGCTCGGTACGCCGGACGACGACCCGATCGCGTCACCCTCGCCTCAACCGCCTCCGGCGGCGGCAGCCGGGAGCGCCCCGCCCTTGAGCGCCTTGAACGGCCCTCGGGCCGCGCTGGCGGAGACGCTGCGCCGTGCCCGCGAGGGAAAGGGCTTCACCGTCGAGGAGGCCGGTCGGCGAGCGGGAGTGGCCCCACCCGACCTCACCGGCTTCGAGCGCGGCCTCAGCCTGCCCACGACGCAGGAGCTGGACGTCCTCGCCCACGTGTACGGGCTGTCGCGCGGAGACTGGGACAACCTGATCATCTTGCGCTCGCAGCTCGGCTGAGGATGCCAACGGCGGCCGGAGCGTCCCCTCATTGTCTGTCGGCCTGGCCGGCCCGGGACGCAGACAGCCATGACAAGACCCTGCGCCCCGGAACAACCGCCCAACCACCGGCTGTACTACCGGTAGTTGACGAACTGCAGCGCGATGTCGAGGTCCTTGCCCTTGAGCAGGGAGATGACGTCCTGCAGGTCGTCCTTCTTCTTCGAGCTGACCCGCAACTCCTCGCCCTGGATCTGCGCCTTGACGCCCTTGGGCCCCTCGTCGCGGATCAGCTTGGAGATCTTCTTGGCGTTCTCCTGGTCGATGCCCTCCTTGAGGCTCACCAGCATGCGGTACTCCTTGCCCGACAGCCTGGGCTCACCCGCGTCCAGGATCTTCAACGACAGACCCCGCTTGACCACCTTCTCCTTGAACACGTCGAGCGCGGCGTTCGCCCGCTCTTCACTGTTCGCCTTGATCTCGATGTTGTCCTGCCCGGACCAGGCGATGCTCGCCCCCGTGCCCTTGAAGTCGAACCGGTGCCCGATCTCCTTGACGGTCTGGTTCAGCGCGTTGTCGACCTCCTGGCGGTCGATCTTGCTGACGATGTCGAAAGACGAATCGGCCAAAACGCACATCCTCTCAGCTGCGAACGCATGTCTGCGGTGTCCGGCCCGGCCTCCGGGCTCGCCGACCACGCATCGCGCCCCCGTGAACACGGACCCAGCGCACGAGCCTAGCCAGCATCGGCCCGTAGTGCAGTCCACCAGGCCCGTACCCCTCCACCCTGCCACCATCCAGCTCTGGCACGGCCGTGATCGCCGGGCGGTACAAACCGGTGTCACGTGCACCCCGGAAGTCCGCTATTCTTCTGTCTGTCGCCGCGAGAGCGGAAGACACGGCAGGTTGCCCGAGTGGCCAAAGGGAGCGGTCTGTAAAACCGTCGGCTCAGCCTACGCAAGTTCGAACCTTGCACCTGCCACACCAGCAGAAAGAGGCCCTTCACCAGCGGAAACGCGGTGAGGGGCCTCTCTTGTTGTGTCCGGCTGTCCATGGTCATCTACGGCGGGCTACGGCCATCCGCGGCTAATACGCGGCTATGGGGTTCCAGATCGTGGAAGGCAGCACAGTTCGGGACCATCCCGTGTGCGCGGGGCGCTCCGGGCTGCGTCCACAGAAGTGGTGTAAGCGTTTGGCCTGGTGACAGGCGTGGTGTCGGGAGATGAAGACGGCCATCGCGTGATCCTGCGAGTGCAATCGAAGATCGAAGAAGATGGCGATGGCCGCAACGGCCTGTCGGGCGCGGGAGTGGGACACGCGGGCGGGGGCGTGCCGAAGTCCGCGCAGCCGTTCCCTCGCCACCCTGGTGCGCACCTTCTTCGACCAGCCAGTCGCGCGGCGGCTGCCCCGACTGGCTGTCCCAGCTCCTGGAGGGCGTACCCCCACCGGCGCCGCCGCTGGTGAAGGCCGGCCGTGCGGACGCCCGCGCCGCTCGGCCACCGGCTGCGGCAACCGCGCTCGCGTCGCCCGCCGCTACCGGCGGCATCGGCCCGACTGAGGTTCGGCCTACCGCACAATCCCGCGGCCCTGGTTCGTCGTCCCTGACGAAGCGACCCGCCCGGCGGGCCCCTAACGTTCGGAACGCCCCGCGTCCACCCCGACGAAAGGACCCACCCCGTGACCGCAACAGTGGACCCGGGCCGCTGGCACGCCCGGCTCGCCGAACTGGCCGCCGACTACCAGGTCCCCGGCACAAGCCTGGCCTTCCTGCACGACGGGGAGGTCCACGAGTTCGCCGCGGGCGTGCTCAACGTGGCCACCGGGGTGCCCGCCACCACCGACTCGCTGTTCCAGATCGGCTCGATCACCAAGGTGTGGACCGCCACCCAGATCATGCTCCTGGCCGAGCGGGGCGAGCTGACCCTCGACACCCCGGTCTCGCGGGTCCTGCCCGAGTTCAAGGTCGCCGACGCCGAGGTGACCGAAACCGTCACCATCAGGCACCTGCTCTCGCACACCTCCGGCATCGACGGAGACCTCTTCCTCGACACCGGCCGCGGCGACGACTGCATCGAGAAGTACGTGGCCGCCTGCGCCGACCTCGCCCAGAACCACCCGCTGGGCGCCACCCAGTCCTACTGCAACTCCGGCTTCATCATCGCCGGGCGCGTCGTCGAACGCCTCACCGGCAAGGTGTGGGACGCCGCGCTGCGCGAGCAGATCATCGAGCCGCTCGGCCTCACCCACACCTGGACCCTGCCCGAGGACGTGCTGCGCTTCCGCGCCGCCATGGGCCACATGGACGGCGCGCCGGCCCCGGTGTGGGGCCTGATGCGCTCCTGCGGCCCCGCCGGGCTGGTCAGCGCCCGCGCCGCCGACGTCGTCGCCTTCGCCCGCGCCCACTTCGACTCCGACGGCGGGCTGCTCACCCGGCCGCAGGCGCTGTGGGAGCCACAGGTCGACATCCCCAACCCGCACACCGTCGGCAGGCAGTGGGGCATCGGCTGGATCCTCGACGAATGGCAGGGCCACCGGGTCATCTCCCACGGCGGCAACACCATCGGCCAGGCGGCCATGCTGTGGGCGATCCCCGACACCGGCACGGCCGTGTGCGTGCTGGCCAACGGCGGCCACACCGCCGCCTTCCAGCACGCCCTCGCCACCGAGCTGTTCGGCGAGCTGCTGGGCCTGGCCGTGCCGCCCCAGCTGGGCCCGCCGGCCGAGCCGTACGAGACGGACGTCGAGCGGTACGCGGGCGTCTACGAGCGGGCGAGCACCCACATGGAGCTGACGGCCCGCGACGGCCGCCTCGCGTTGCACATGGAGGCCACCGGCGCGCTGGCCGGCGTGCAGCCGCCGCTGGACTTCGACCTCCTCGCGGTGGACGACACCACCTTCGTCGGCCGCCCCGACGGCCAGCCCGACTGGCTTTCGGCCGTCTTCTACCGGCTCGCCGACGGCACGCCGTACATCCACCTCGGCGTGCGGGCCACGCCCAAGGTCGCGTGACACCCGGCCGGTGCCGATCGCCTACTGTGAGGGCATGACCAGCCGCCCCCGCGCGAGCCTGCGGCGGATTCTCGAAGACCTCGGCAGCACCGTCATGGACGTGGCCGCCTCGCCCGGCGAGCTGGACGCCGAGGTCACCGGGGTGCACATCTACGATCCCCTCGACGAACTGCTGCTGCCGGAGGGCGGCCTGCTGCTGGCCGTCGGCGTCGACTCAGCCGAGCGGATCCGCGACCTGCTCGACGCCGCCGGAGCCGCCGCCGGCATCGTCGTCAAGCAGCCGGTGGCCGTCGACGAGCTCGTCCGCGCCAAGGTCCTGGAGACCGGCGTGGCGGTGCTGGGCCTCACCCGCGCCGCGTCCTGGGCGCAGGTCGCGGCTCTGCTGCGCTCCCTGCTGGCCGAGGACGACCTCGCCGAGCCGGGCGAGGCCCCGCCGGACGGCCTGTTCGCGCTCGCCAACGCCGTGTGCGCGTTGCTCGACGCGCCGGTCACCATCGAGGACCGCTCCTCGCGGGTGCTCGCCTACTCCGAACGGCAGGAGGAGGCCGACGCCGGCCGGGTGGCGACCGTGCTCGGCCGCCAGGTGCCGGAGCGCTACACGCGGCTGTTGGAGGAGGGTGGCTTCTTCCGCCAGCTCTACCAGAGCCGCGAACCCGTCCACATCGAGCTGAAGGGCGAGCAGATCAGCCGCGTGGCCGTCGCCGTCCGGTCCGGAGACGAGATCCTCGGCTCCATCTGGGCCGCGGTGCGCGAGCCGCTGACCGAGCAACGGCAGCGGGCCCTCGCCGACGCCGCCAAGGTCGTCGCGCTGCAGCTCCTGCGGCAGCGGGCCGGCGCCGACACCGGCCGCCGGCTGCGCGCCGACCTGCTGTCCACCGTCCTGGCCGGCGGCCAGGACGCGGCCGAGGCCGCCGGCCGACTCGGCGTGGCCAGCGAGCACCTGTGCGTCCTCGCCGCCCAGCTCAGCGACGGCACCGAGCCCGGCGCCGGGCACCCTGGCACCGGGCACGCCGGTGGCGTGCCCACCGACGCCGCGCGCCTGGAGAGCGACCGGCAGCGGTTCTGCGACGCGCTCGCCCTGCACATGGGCGCCATTCACCCCAAGGCCGCCGCCGCGCTGGTCGGCTCCGTGGCGTACGCCGTCCTGCCGCTGCATCCCGGCGGGCAGGAGGAGACGCGGGCCGTACGGGTCGCCGAGAGCTTCCTCGCCCGCGTCGGGCCCCGGCACGCCGCCAACATCGGCGTCGGCCGCCCGGCTCGCAACCTGGGCGAGGTGGCCAGGTCACGGGCCGACGCAGACCGGGCGCTGCGGGTGCTGCGGGCCCGCCGGGCCTCCGGCGCCGTCGCCGGCTACACCGACGTGCACTTCGAGGCCCTGCTGCTCCAGCTCTCCGACCTGGTCAAGGTCGAGGAGCAGGTGCCCACCGGCCCCTACCGGCGGCTGCTGGCCTACGACGCCGAGCACGGCAGCGAGCTGGTGCCCACGCTGCGGGCCTACCTCGACGCGTTCGGCGACGTGAACGCCGCCTCGGCCAGGGTCCACGTGCACACCAACACCTTCCGCTACCGGCTGAAGCGGCTCATCGAGATCAGCGGCCTGGACCTGACCGACCCCGACGCCCGGCTCAGCGTGATGCTGCAGATCAGGATCTTCGGTTCCTAGCACGACGGGGGCACCGTCTTTTCGTGCCCGGCGACGAAGCAGCGCCGCCGCGAAAGGACGAAGGTGAGGCACTACTTCCCAGCCTCCCTGGAGTCCGGATGAACAACAAAGGAGCGGCGGCGGTGCTCGGCGCTGTCAGCCTGCTGGCGGCCGGGTGCGGCGGCACCGCGGGCTCCCCGTCGGGCGCGCCCGCCGGCGGCGGCACCTTCACCTACGCCATCACCGGCGACCCCGGCGCGCTCGACCCCGCCACCAGCGTGCTCTCGGTCACCAACAGCGTCCTCGCGATGGCCTACGACACGCTCGTGAACATCAGCGCCGACGGCACGGTCGTCTCCGGGCTGGCCGAGAAGTGGGACGTCCGGCCCGACGCCGTGACCTTCACCCTCCGCAAGGACGTCACCTGCTCCGACGGCTCCCCGCTCACCCCTCGCGACGTCGCCGCCAACATCGCCCACATCACCGACCCCGCCACCAAGTCGCCGATCAACGGCGTGCTGGTGCCGGCCGGGCTGGCGGCCGAGGCGGACGACGCGGCCGGCACGGTGAAGCTGTCCACCCCCAAGCCGTTCAGCTTCATCCTGCAGAGCGCCGCGTCGATCTTCATCGTCTGCGGCAAGGGGATCAAGGACCGCACGCTCCTGAACCGTGGCACCTCCGGGTCCGGCCCCTACAGGCTGACGGAGGCCGTGCCCGGCGACCACTACACCTTCCGCGTCCGCCAGGACTACGCCTGGGGACCCGGCGGCGCCACCACGAAGACGCCCGGCCAGCCCACCACGATCGTCATGAAGGTCGTCCTCAACGAGCAGACGGCCGCCAACCTGCTGATCTCCGGCGGCCTCAACGGCGCGGAGCTGTACGGTGCCGACCGCGCCCGGCTGGAGGCCACCCCGGGCATCGGCAGGACCGTCCAGCCCATGGGCAACGGCCAGTTCTTCTACCACCAGGGCGCCGACCGGCCGGCGAAGGACCCGGCGGTGCGCAAGGCCCTCACCCAGGCGGTCGACCTGCGGCAGCTCGCCGGGGTCGCCTCCGGCGGCACGGGCCGCCCGGTCACCGGGCTGGTGCTCGAGCCCCGGCCCTGCCGTGGCGACACCGTCACCGGCCACGTCCCGCCGCACGACGCGGCGGCCGCGAGCGCCGCGCTCGACGCCGCCGGCTGGACGAAGGGCGCCGACGGCATCCGCGCCAAGAACGGCAACAGGTTGACGCTGCGCCTGCTCTACTCCACGGCCAGGGGGTCCGGCGTCCAGGCCGCGGCCGAGTTCCTCGCCGACGCGTGGAAGCAGGCAGGCGTCGAGGTCAAGCTGAACGGCGTCATCGACACCAAGGCTGCGGAGTCGCTCAACGTCACCCAGGACTGGGACGTCGTCTGGCTGCCGATCGGCGTCACCCTGCCCAGCCAGCTCGTCGCCTTCCTGTCCGGCCCGGCGGTGCCGAAGGGCGCCAACTTCGCCCATATCGCCAACGCCCGCTACGAGAAGCTCGTGGCCGAGGCGTCGGCGAAGCCGGCGCAGGAGGGCTGCCCGCTCTGGCAGCAGGCGGAGTCGGCGCTGTTCGCCAACGCCGACCTGGTGCCGGTCGTGGAGAACACCATCCTCGTCGCCGCCAGGAACGCGACGTTCGAGGCGCTCGGGGACTCCGTCCTGCCGACCACCATCCGGATGACCGAGGGGTGCTGAGTGGCCGGCACGCCTCCCGCTTCCCCCACCCTCCCGGCGGCCGTCCCACCCGGCACGACGGCCGCCGCGACCCGTCGCGGCAGGTTCGCGGCCAGGCACGCCGTCCGCTTCGGCGTCTCGCTGGCCGTGCTGCTCGTCGCCTCGTTCGCGATGACGCGCCTGATCCCCGGCGACCCCGTGCGGGCCGCGCTCGGCCCCACCGCGCCGGCCGACCTGGTCGCCGCCAGGCGGGCCGCGCTCGGCCTTGACCGGCCGATCCTCACCCAGCTCTGGGAGCACACGCGCGGCGTGCTGACCGGGGACCTCGGCACGTCGTTCCTCACCGGCGAGCCCGTCAGCGAGGTCATCTCCGCCCGGCTCCCCAACACCCTCGCCCTCGCCCTCCTCGCGACCGGCCTGGCCATGGCCGTGGCGGTGCCGCTCGGCATGTGGGCGGCGATCCGCACCGAGAACGGCCGCCGCCGGGGCACCGAGGCCGCCTTCACCACGGCGACGGGCACGGTCGTCGCCGTGCCCGAGTTCCTCTACGCCATAGCCCTGGTCACCGTGTTCGCCGTCGGGCTCGGCTGGCTGCCGCCGGCCGGCAAGGCGGGGCCGGAGTCGTACGTGCTGCCCGTTCTCGCGCTGGCCGTCGCCCCGGCGGCGATGATCGCCCGCATCTGCCGGGTGGAGACGCTGCGCGAGCTGGGCACCGACCACATCCGGCTGGCACGCGCCAAACGGCTGCCCGCCGCGCGGCTGTACCTGCGGCACGTCCTGCCCAACACGCTGACCGCGACGCTCACCGTGTGCGGGCTGCTGCTCGGCGGCATGATCGCCGGCAGCGTGCTCGTCGAGTACGTCTTCGCCTGGCCCGGACTCGGCCTGAAGATCGTCGAGTCGATCACCCAGAAGGACTATCCGGTCGCCCAGGGCGTGATCCTCGTCTACGGCGTGATCGTGCTCGGGGTGAACTTCCTCGTCGATCTGCTGCTCGGCGCGCTCGACCCCACGTCCGCCCTGAAGGAGAGCTGATGCGGCACCTACTGCGGACCCCCGCCGGGCTCGCCGGGGCCTCGTTGGTGGCGCTCATGGTCGTGCTGGCCGTCGCCGGGCCGCCGATCTGGGGCGCCGCGGCCGAGCGGATCGACCCGGCGGCCCTCCTGCAGGGCTCCTCGGCCGCGCATTCGCTCGGCACCGACAGCCTGGGCCGCGACCTGCTCGCCCGGGTGCTGGTCGCCGGCCGGCTCTCCCTCGCCCTCGCCGCGCTGGCCACGCTCATCGGCGCGGCCGCCGGGATCGTGCTCGGCGCGCTGCCCTCGGTGCTGCCCCGCCGCGCCGCCCGCCTGGTCACCGGCACGGTCAACGCCCTCGTCGCCTTCCCCGGGCTGCTGCTCGCCATGTTCACCGCGGTGGTCGTCGGGCTCGGGGCGCGCGGAGCCGTGCTGGGGGTCGGCGCCGCCATCGCGCCCGGCTTCGCCCGGCTCACCCAGACACTCGCCGCCTCCGTCGCCCGCGCCGACTACGTGGCCGCCGCCCGCATGCTCGGCGTGCCCAGGCGCCGCGTCCTCACGGCCCACGTGCTGCCGAACGTCGCCGAGCCGCTGATCCTCCACCTCACCCAGGCGCTCGGCGGCGCGCTGCTCGGGCTCGCCGGCATGTCCTTCCTCGGCCTGGGCGTGCAGCCGCCGTCGTTCGACTGGGGAAGGCTGCTCTTCGACGGCTTCGCGCGCATCTACGCCACCCCGGCTGTCGCCGTCGGCCCGGCCGTCGCGGTCGCGCTCGCCGGCGTCGGCTTCAACCTGCTCGGCGACGCCCTGGCCCGTGCCGCCTCGCGCACCGGCCCGCCGGCCCGAGGACCCGCCGCGCCGGTCGCCTCCGAGAACCGGTCGCCCGGAGAGCCCGACGCGCGGGCCGTCCTGGAGGTGCGCGACCTCACCGTGACCTTCCCGGGCGGCGTGACACCGGTGCGCGGCCTGTCGCTCACCGTCGCCCCCGGCGAGATCGTCGGCCTGGTGGGCGAGTCGGGCAGCGGCAAGAGCCTGACGGCCGCGGCGATCGGCGGCCTCGTGCCGTACCCCGGCACGGTGCGTGCGGCCCGGCTGCGGCTGTGCGGCGCCGACCTCGGCGAGCTGACCGCCGAGCGGCGGCGCCGGCTGCTCGGCACGTCGCTGGCGATGGTCTTCCAGGACCCGATGGCCTCGCTCAACCCGGCGCTCAGGATCGGCGGCCAGCTCGCCGAGGTCGCGGTCGTGCACCAGGGCGCGAGCCGGGCCGAGGCCGCGGCCAGGGCCGTGGACCGGCTCGGACATGTCCACGTGCCCGAGCCGGACAGGCGGGCCCGCCAGCACCCGCACGAGCTCTCCGGCGGCATGCGGCAGCGCGCCGTGATCGCGATGGGGCTCATGGGCACCCCGCGGCTGATCATCGCCGACGAGCCGACCACTGCCCTCGACGTGACCGTGCAGCGGCAGATCCTGCACCTGCTGCGCCGGGCCACCGAGGAGACCGGCGCGGCCACGCTGTTCATCTCCCACGACATCGCCGTGGTGGGGGAGCTGTGCCACCGGGTCGTCGTCATGTACGCGGGACGGGTGGTCGAGGACCTGCCGGTCGAGGGGCTCGCCACCGCGGCCGCCCACCCCTACACCCGCGCGCTGATCGCGTCGCTGCCGGACATGGACACCGACACGTCGCAGCCGCTCGCGAGCATCCCCGGCCGCCAGCCGCCGCCCGGGGAGGTGGGCTCCGGCTGCGCGTTCGCGCCCCGCTGCCCGCTCGCCGGCGAGCAGTGCGCCGAAGCGCCGCCGCTCCTGCCGTACGGGACGGACCACCACGTCGCTTGCTGGAAGGCCACATGATCATCAAGAGTCTGACCGTCCGGTTCGGCGCGTTCACCGCCGTGGACGACGTCACGCTGGAGGTGCCGCCCGGCTCGATCGTCGGGCTGGTGGGGGAGTCGGGGTCCGGCAAGTCCACCCTGGCGCGGGCCGTCAGCGGGCTGGTGCCGTACACGGGCGAGATCATCGGCGCCGGCCGGCGGCGCGTCCAGATGGTCTTCCAGGACCCGTACGCCTCGTTGGACCCCCGGATGCGGGTCGGCGCGTCGGTCGCCGAGGGCGTCCGGCTGTCGCGCGCCGCCCGCCGGGTGGAGGTGGAGCGACTGCTGTCGCTGGTCTCGCTGCCCGCGGAGCTGGCCGGCCGTTACCCGCGCGAGCTGTCCGGCGGCCAGCGTCAGCGGGTGGCCATCGCGCGGGCGCTCGGCGCGCGGCCCGACCTGCTGGTGGCCGACGAGATCACCTCGGCGCTGGACGTGTCGGTGCAGGGCGCGGTGCTCAACCTGGTCCGCGAGCTGCGTGCCGAGCTCGGGCTGTCGGTGCTGTTCATCTCGCACGACCTCGCGGTGGTGCGGTACGTCTGCGACGTCATCGCGGTGCTGCACCGCGGCCGGCTGGTGGAGGTGGGGACGACGGACGAGGTGGTGGGCTCACCCCGGGCCGCCTACACCCGCGCCCTGCTGGAGGCGGTGCCCCGCCTGGGCCGCCGGTGATGCCGCCACCTCGACCGTGCCGCCGGTGACCCCGCCACCCGGTCGTGCCGGCGGCCCACCCCGCGTCTTCGCCGGGTCAGGCCGGGGGAGCGGGCACGGGGATCCACTCGGTCGCGACCGTGACCTCCTCCAGCAGCTCCGGGATGGGCTCCACGCCGATGCCGGGGCCGGTGGGCACGGTCAGGTGGCCGTCGGCCAGCTCGAACGGAGCGGTGATGTCGGCGGCGTAATAGCGGCTCGAGCCGGAGGTGTCGCCGGGCAGGGTGAAGCCGGGCAGCGCGGCCAGGGCGACGTTCGCGGCGCGGCCGATGCCGGTCTCCAGCATGCCGCCGCACCAGACGGCCACCCCGTGGGCCCGGCACAGGTCGTGGATGCGCCGGGCCTCCAGATAGCCGCCGACCCGGCCCGGCTTGATGTTGATCACCGAGCAGGCGCCGAGGGAGATCGCCGCGGCGGCGTGCTCGGCCGACTCGACGGACTCGTCCAGGCAGATCGGGGTGGTGATCCGCCGGGCCAGCCGGGCGTGCTGGACGAGATCGTCGTGGGCCAGCGGCTGCTCGACGAGCAGCAGCCCGAACGGGTCGAGCCGGGCCAGCAGGGGCGCGTCGGCCAGCGTGTAGGCGGCATTGGCGTCAACCTGGAGCGGCACGTCGGGGCCGAACCGCTCGCGCACGGCACGCACCGGCTCCACGTCCCAGCCCGGCTGGATCTTGAGCTTGATCCGGACGTACCCCTCCTGGAGGTAACCGCCGACGGCGTCGAGCAGTTCGGGAACCGAGTCCATGATGCCGACCGACACCCCGGCCGGCACCCGGCCGGCCGCCGCGCCGAGGAAGGAGGCGAACGACTGCCCGGCGGCGCGCAGCCACGCGTCCAGCACGGCCGTCTCCAGGGCGGCCTTGGCCATCCGGTGGCCCTTGACCGGATGCAGTGCCCGGCCGACCGCGTGGACGTCGGCGTGCGCGGGCAGCGCGGGGATCAGGAAGCGGCGCAGCACGTCGGCTGCGCCGTCCGCGTACTCGGCCGAGTAGAGCGGATCGGCCATGGCGGCGCACTCGCCCCATCCCTCGGCCTCCGGCGTGACCGCCCGCACCAGCAGCAGCTCCCGCCGCGTCTGGGTGCCGAACGACGTGCGGAACGGCCCCAGCAGCGGCATCGAGATCCGCCGCAGCTCGATTCCGGTGATCTTCATGCTCGGCCGCGTCTCCTTCCGGCGGTCTCCGGGGTCACCGGGGCCGCTCCACGATGTAGCAGGACCTGTCGTAAAAGCCGGTTACCCGGGCGCCGTCGCGCAGCAGGCCGCCGAGCACGTCGCGCACGGCCAGCCGCCACTCCCGCGCCGCCCGCGGGTCCTCGGCGCGCATCGTCTCGATGTCCTCCGGCACGGCCACGAGTACGGCGGGGGCGTCGGTCCGCCCCGGCAAGGGCCGGCCGCCGCCGTCGCGCAGCCCCGGCACCGCGCCGGGCGGCACCCGCCCCGGCGCCGGCTCGCGCCGGGCGGCCGCGAGCACGTGTGACTCGCGCAGCCGCCAGACGGCCAGTACCCGGTCCGACTCGTCGCCGGCGTTGATGGCGTCGTCCATGCTGCCGTAGAAGCACGGCAGGTACTCCTCCGGGCGCGCCCCCAGCTTGGCCAGGTTGAAGTGGGCGTTGCGGCGCACCAGCGGGTCGTAGGTCCAGGTGATCGTCTCCAGACCGCGGTCGAGTGCCCAGGCCCGCTGGTGCAGCTTCAACGCGAAGCCGATCCCGCCTCCCGTCGCCGCGCCGGTGATGTGCGAGTGCAGCGACCGGCCCGCCGGGGCCGCGAGGAAGCCCACCGACGCGCCCACCAGCCGCCCGCCCAGGTACGCCCCAGCCACGTAGTTCCCAGCGTGCGACAGCGCCCGCATCATCTCGACCGTGATCGGCGCGCCGCCCGGCTGGGGTCGCCAGATGCGGTCGAACAGCCGGAAGACGGCGCCGAACTCCTCGATGGAGTGGAGCTCGCGCACAACCACGCCGTCCTCCCGCCCCGCCCCGTTCAATCCCGCCCCGTTCATCCCCGGCCCGCTCATCCCCGGGCGAGCACGGCCGCGACCAGGCCCGCCAGCAGCTCGGCCCGGCGCGGCAGCTCGGCCACGACCACGTGCTCGTCGTCGGCGTGGGCGCCGCCGCCCACCGCGCCGAGCCCGTCCAGCGTGGGACAGCCCACGCCGGCGGTGAAGTTGCCGTCGGAGGCGCCGCCCACGGCGGCGCCGGACGGCGGTGTCAGACCGAGCCCGGCGGCGACCTGCCGGGCCAGCGTGAACAGCCCGGCGGACGAGTCGGGCTCCAGGGGCGGGCGGTTCGGACCGCCCAGCACCTCCAGCGCGCTCCCGGTGAGCCGGGGGGACAAAGCCCGCATCAGCTCGTCCACCCGCCGCTGCGCGGCGGGCGTCGGCACCCGGACGTCCACCCACAGCCTGGCCAGCGCCGGCACCGTGTTGACCGTGGTCCCGGCCGTCACCGTCGTCGGCGTCACGGTGGTCCCCGGCTGCCCCGTCTCGGAGTCCACCCGGCCGGCGACAGCGGCGATCTCGGGGATCTGGCGGGCGAGCTCCACGACGGCGTTCACGCCCTTGTCCGGGTCGAGGCCCGCGTGCGCGGCCCGCCCGCGTACCACCAGCTCGTACAGCGAGGCGCCCTTGCGCGCCGTCTTGAGCGCGCCGCCGTCGGCGCTCGCCTCCAGCACGAACGTGGCCGCGAGGCCGCGCGCCGACTCCTCCACCAGCGCGCGCGAGGACGTCGAGCCGACCTCCTCGTCCCCGGTGACCAGCACGCACACGCCGTCGGGCGACGGCAGCGCGGCCAGCGCGTGGAACAACTGGACCAGGCCCGCCTTCATGTCGAACACCCCCGGCCCGCGGGCGATCCCACCGGCCACCGACCAGGGGCGGGTCCGCAGCGTGCCGACGGGCCATACCGTGTCGTGGTGGCCGAGCAGCAGCACCCGAGGGGTGCCGAACGTCCACCGAAGGTGGGTGACCCCGTCCAGCACGAGCGTCTCGGGAGCGGTGCCGAGCAGCCTGCGGCCCTGATCGGCGACCGCCTTCGCGCTGCGGGCCACTGCCTCGTGGTCGGCCGGGAACGACTCGCAGCAGACCAACTCGCCGAGGTCGTCCAGCATGGCGTCCACGCTGATCCGGTCCGTGTTCCTCGGGGCCGTGTTCGCCGCGTCCGTGTCAGCCGGGCCCGTGTTCATCGGGGCCGTCCCAGCTCGGCGCGCAGCAGCCGCAGCACGTTGCCGCCCAGCACGCGCACGACGTCGTCCGCGCCGAAGCCGCGCGCGAGCAGTGCCTCGGTGACGAGGGGCAGGCCGCGGGGGCCGGTGAGTCCGGGCAGGGCTGCCAAGGGGTCGATGTCGCCGTAGCCGAGGTCCTCGCAGCACGGGGGCGTGACGTCGTGCAGCACCTCGTGGACGAAGTCCGGCCCCAGCCCCACATGCTCGATCCCGGCGACATCGGCGACGTGCGCGAGGTGGTCCGCCAGCCGGTCCACCGTGTACCCGGCCGGGTCCGCCGCCAGGAACGGCGGGAAGAAGTTGACGCACACCACGCCGCCGGTCGCGGCGATGGCTCGGAGCTGGTCGTCGGTGAGGTTGCGGTGGTGGTCGCGCAGCGCCCGCGCCGAGGAGTGGGTGGCCAGCACGGGGCGGGTGGCCAGCTCCAGGACGTGCTCCACTCCCCGTACGCCCAGGTGGGAGACGTCGAACAGCATGCCGAGCCGTTCCATCTCCCGCACCACCGCCACGCCCGCCCGGGTGAGCCGCCCGCCGGTGGCGTCCTCGCCGCTGCCGTCGGCCAGGGGCGTGCGGCCCCAGTGGGCGATCGAGCCGATGCGCACGCCCAGCCGGTACAGGGTGGGCAGCAGCTCGACGGAGGCGTCCAGGCCGGGCATGCTCTCCAGCGCCAGCACCAGGGCGATCCGGTCCTCAGCGAGGGCCCGGTCGATCTGCGCGCCGTCCACGCAGAGCCGTACCGCCCCGGCGTTGCCCTCCGCCACGACGTGCGCGCACTCGATCATGCGCAGCGTCTGGCGGAGCGCGCCCTCCGGGCGCAGGCGGTCGTCGACGAAGACGGGCAGCACCTGGAGGTCCACCCCGCCGTCGCGGAGCTGCGGCAGCCACCGCTCGGCGAAGAACGCGGCCCAGCGCGACGGCGGGCGTTCGACGACCGCCATCAGCAGGTCGTTGTGGGCATCCGCGACGACAGCGCGTCGATGGAGCTCGACGGACACGTTGACACCTCTCCGATCCGTGGTCACCGCGACCGTATGACAGGCGGGCGGGCGCGGGGTTCGTCCTGCGGTCCGAAGAGCGGCGCGCCGTTCGTCCGATCGCCCAAGCGCGGTGCGGCCGGACTCCCTGGCTGGTATCGGGGCCATCCCCGCGTGCGCGCTCCCCTGTACGGTCTTGTCCGGATAACTCCGGAGGCGTTCCCTGTCGGCCAGTGCCTCGCTGATCGTCGGTCTGACGAAAGGAGCACACGTGCTGGCAGTCAGCCGTACATCACGTTGGGTCGCGGGAGTCGCCGCGGCACTGGCACTGGTTCTGGCGCTTCCCACCGGCGCGCGGGCCGCGGTGGGCGATATCGGCTTTGTCCGGACCATCTCCTACAACGTGCCCGGAACCGTAAACATCGGCCCGGTCAACCCGCTCGACTGGGCGTCGGCGGCGACGATGCGCCCCACCGGCGACACCGTCTACGTCGTGGCCGGTGGCGACGGGGGGAGCGGCACGGCCATGCCGGCGATCTCCTCCTTCCGCCGGGCCGCGGACGACACGCTGACCTACGTCGACTGCATGGGCGGCGTCACGGGCTGCCGGCCGACGAAGGTGGGCGGCGTGACGCTCCCCGACCGCCTGTACGGAGCCAGTTCGGTGGTGGCCGTCGGCATCCACGTGTACGTCTCCACCCCCGCGGCCGTGGTCGGGTTCAAGACGAAGACCAACGGCGACCTCGACACCGACTTCTGCGCCTGGGACTTCAACTGCGGCGACGTCGACGTCCTGCCCGGACTCACCCCCTGGTCCACCGCCGACCACGCGCTGACCGCGACCGCCGACGGCCGCGACCTGTACCTGTACGCGGCCGGATCCGGCAAGGGCGCGGTCTACCACCTGCACCGTGACGACCCCACCGGCCGCCTGACCTTCCGTGGCTGCATCGGCGAGGCGATGCCCGGCTGTACCGCGATCAGCCGTACCGGCGTCATGACCGCCTCGGGCGACGCCGTGCTGAGCGGCGACGGGCGCAGCCTCTACGTCGTGGCCAGGAGCCCCGGCTCGGTGACGCATTTCCGCCGGGACCTGGCCACCGGTTCGCTGACGGAGGCGGGCTGCGTCTCCCAGACGGGCACGAGCGGCTGCAACGTACCCGCCACCAGCGGCCTGGGCGGCATCACCAGGGGCGCCGTCACGGCGGCCGGCGACAGCCTGTACGTCTCCGGTCCGGGCGGCGTCAGCCACCTGCGTCGCCTCACGAGCAGCGGGGACCTCGCCTACGCGGGGTGCATCGGCGTGGCGGCAGGGTGCCGGGCCGACGGGCCCAGGGGGGCGTACGTGGACGTGGCCGTCTCCGCCGACGGCGGGAGCGTCTACGGCAGCACGCAGGGGCCGGCGTTCGCGTGGGGCGCGGCCACCCACCTGCGCCGTTCCTCCAACGGCGACCTCACCTACGCGGGGTGCGCGGGAGAGGGACTGCCCGCCATGTGCAGGGAGATCGGCCCGACGGGCGTGATGAACCACGCCGGCCCGCTCCTCGCGCCTGGCTCGCGGGTGCTCTACAGCCTGGGCGTGCACGATCGGGGGGCGTTGACCCAGTTCGCGCGCCAGATCTCGTAGGCAGGGCGCGGCCCCGCCCGGGGGCGACGTGACGAGGACGGCGAGACGCTCGGCCGGGCAACCGGCCGAGCGTCGAGATCACCGTGTGGCGAGTCGAGGCATGACCCGTCACTTGCCGCCTTGTCAGCGGGTGACCGTCGAACGCCCGGGATCCGGGCAGGGCGGCCGGAACGCCGGTCCCGGCAGGTAGCGCGCCCATTCGGCGGACGTGATGCGCGGGTGGGCGAGCGCGCACACCTGGGCGGCGACGCGGCCGGGATCGAGGTCCCAGATCCGTACCGTGGAGTCGTCGGCGCCGGTGACGAACGTGCGCCCGTCAGGGGCCGCGGCCACGGCGTTGAGCACGTCGGTGTGCCCGCTCAGGGTGACCGGCGGGCCCGGGGCGCGTGGCTCGGTCACGTCCCAGATCCGCAGGACGCGGTCGGCTCCAGCCGTGGCCAGGGTGTGGCCGTCGCGGGTGAAGGCCAGCCCGTTGATGTTGCTGGTGTGCCCGGCGAGCACGGCGAGCGGGACGGGGTGGTCCGGAGCAGTCACGTCCCACAGGCGGGCGGTGTGGTCGGCGCCGGCGGTGGCGAGCGTTCGGCCGTCGGGGCTGAACAGCGCCCTGAAGACGTTGCTGGTGTGGCCGGTGAGGACGGACAGCGGCGTGGGCCGGCTCGGGTCGGTCACGTCCCACAGCCGGGCGGTGTGGTCGGCGCTGGCCGTGGCGAGGACGCGCCCCGAGGGGCCGAAGACCGCCGAGATGACCGGCGCGGCGTGACCGGTGATCGAGGCGACCTGGCGGGGGCGGCGCGGGTCGGTCACGTCCCACAGGCGGGCGGTGGAGTCGTCCCCCGCCGTGGCGAGCGTGCGGCCGTCGGGACTGAACATCGCCGAGAAGACGTTGGACGTGTGGCCGCGCAGCGTGGCCAGCAGGAAGGGACCGGCGGGGACGGAGATGTCCCACAGCCGGACGGTGGAGTCGAGGCTCGCGGTGGCCAGCACGCGGCCGTCCGGCCGGAACGCCAGCCAGCTCACGATGTCGGTGTGGCCGCGCAGCGTGGCCAGCCGGACCGGGTGAGCGAGGTCGGCCACGTCCCACAGCTCCGCTGTGGGATGCCCGCCGACGCCGAGGAGGCGTCCTGCGGGGGCGAACGCCACCGCGTTCACGCCGCCGTCGTGGCCGCCGATCACGTGGCCCGGCAGGTCCCACAGGCGGACCGTGTTGTCCTGGCCGCCGCTGACGAGCGTGCGACCGTCGCGGCTGAACGACACGGTGTAGACGGTGCCGGCATGCCCTTCGAGGGTGACCGGGGAGGCCGGGGCGCCTGGGTCGGCGACGTCCCACAGCCGTACCGTGGTGTCGTAGCTGCCGCTGGCCAGCAGGCGGGCATCGGCGCTGAAGGCCAGGGAGACGACGCCGTTGCGATGCCCGGCCAGGATCACCGGCCGGCCGGGGTGGCGGGGGTCGGAGACGTCCCAGAGTCGCACGCCGGCGTCGAAGCCGCCGGTGGCGAGCAGGCGCCCGCTCGGATCGAACGCCGCCGACAGCACCCGGTCGGTGTGCCCGGCGAGGCGCGCCAGTGCGTGGGGGCGACGCCGGTCGGTCACGTCCCACAGACGCAGGGAGTGCCCGGGACCGTGGGTGACGAGGGTGCGGCCGTCGGGCGAGAACACGACCAGCCCCGCGGCGTCGCGGCGGCCGGTCAGGACGCTCAGGACGGCGGGGTGGGAGGGGTCGGTCACGTCCCAGAGCCGTACGGTCGCGTCGTAGCTCGCGCTGGCCAGCGTGCGCCCGTCGGGGCTGAAGGAGACGTGCCGGACGTCCGAGGTGTGACCGGTGAGGACGGCGGCGGCGCGCGGGCGGCGCGGGTCGGCCAGGTCCCACAGCCGTACGGTGCGGTCGCTGCTCGCGGTGGCCAGCATGCGCCCGCCGGGGCCGAACACGGCCGCCGTGACGCCTCCCGTGTGTCCGGTCAGCGTCGCGACGGCTGCGGGCCGGTGCCGGTCGGCGACGTCGTACAGCCGGACGACGCCGTCGAGCGCGGCGGTGACCAGGAGCCTCGCGTCCGGGCTGAACTCGGCGGCGTACACGGCGAGGGCCTGCCCGGTCAGCAGGGTCGCGTAAGGGGAGGCGAAGGCGCTGAGCAGGCCGCCGCGGGCTTCCGCCGTAGGGGAGAGACGGTAGGCGGCCAGGTTGAGCTGCGCCGCCAGCGCGGGGTTGACGGCGCGCAGGGCGGCGGCATCCTTGGCGGCGTTGCCCGCGAGGGCCATGTCGCGTTGCTCCTGGGTCTCGCGCTGGCTCCTGACGGCGACCGCGCCCGCCGCGGCCGTGATGACGAACAGCACGATCAGGCCGGCGACCAGCCGGCGCAGCCGCCGGGTGCCGCGGCGCGCGGCCCGCTGCTCCTCCAGCTCGCGCGCGACGGACGCGTGGAGGAACTCGCGGGTCAACGGGCTCAGATGGGCGTCGGTGGTCGTGCCGGCCATCCATTCCCGCGCGGCGGCCAGGCGGGCGCCCCGGTACAGCGCGGCCGGGTCGCGGTGCTCGCGGTGCCAGGTGGCGGCCGCCTCGGCCAGCCGCCGCCCCACGACCAGGCCCGCCCGGTCCGCGTCCAGCCAGGCGCGCAGCCGCGGCCAGGCGGTCAGCAGCGCCTCGTGGCTGATCTCCACGGTGTCCACGTCGGCCGTGATCAGCCGCGCCGCGACGAACCGGTCGAGCACGTCCTCGCGGCCCTCGTCCCCGCCGTCGTCCCCGCCGTCGTCCCCGCCGTCCCCGCCCTCGGCGAGCAGTTCGGCGGTGGGCATCCGGCGGCGCGTGTCAGCGGTGTCGGAGGCTACGTGGACCAGGCTGAGGAACAGCCGGCGGGCCTGTTCCCGCTCACGCGGACCGAGCTCGTCGTAGACCTTGCCCGCGCTGGCCGCCACGGCGCCGTCGATCCCGCCGACCTCGCGGTAGTCGCCGATCGTCAGGCGTCTGCCCTGGGCACGGGACCAGGTGGCGTACAGGGCGTGTGACAGCAGCGGCAACACCCCTGCCTCGTGAGCGGTGCCCCGTTGCCCGCCGGGCGGCGCCACGTCGCGCAGCAGCAGCTCGACCAGGCCCTCCTCCAACTCCAGCTTCGCCTTGCGGGCGGGCTCGACGATCGCCGCGCGCAGCTCGGCCTCGCTCATCGGGCCGACCGCGACCTGGCCCGCCTGCACCGCCTCGACCAGGCGCGGATGGCGGAGCATACGGCCGTAGAAGTCGGCTCGCAGGCCCACCACGATCAGCGCGCCGGCGTCGGCCGCCGAGCACAGGGCGCCGATGAACGCCTGCCGCTCGCCCTCGTCGGCGCACGCGCTGAAGACCTCCTCGAACTGGTCGACGACCAGCACGGGCGTCGGATCGTCCGGGGCAGGACGCATAGCCGCGGCCAGACTCGCCGCGTCGGCGCCGGACGGCCGGGCGGGTGTCAGCCGGGCGGCCAGCTCGCCCATCGGATGGGCGCCCGGGGTGAGCAGCGGCTCCTGCCACAGCGCCACCCCCGGCACCCGTCCGGCCGAGAGGGCGGGGATCAGACCGGCCCGCAGCAGGGACGACTTGCCCGCCCCGGACGCCCCCACGACCACCTGCACCCCGCCGCCCGCCGCCCTCAGCCCGTCGATCCGATCGAGCAGCAGGCTCGTCAGCGTCTCACGCCCGAAGAACCAGGCGGCGTCCTCGGGCCCGAAGCTCGCCAGCCCCTTGTACGGCTCGGCCCCCACCGGACGGCGACCAGGTGCCCGCCGGACCCGCAGCCAGGCGCGTAACCACTGTTCGACTGTGTCGGGATCGTCCGCGCCGCACGCGTTGAGGAGCCGTACCAGCAGGTCGCGCAGGGCCGTGGACGGCAGCCCGCGCCCGGCGAACCAGTCGCCGATCGTGCTGTGCGCGCCGCCGACGCCGATCTTGACCGCCACCTGCCGGACGGTCATCCCCGACCGTTCGCGCAGCAGCGTCAGCTCCCGCGCGAAGTCGTGCCGAGTACGGATCCGCCCGGGGTCCGGCAGGTCCGGCTCACCTTCGACCACGCCCGTCATCTCCCCTCCTGCCCCACCTGGGAGCAGCCACCACGTTACGGTCGGTGAGACCTCGTCCGTGTCTGTGTGGCCGATGATTGACACGAGAGGTACCCGAGGGCCGTGAGCGGGTCTGTCGGTGGACGAATGTCAGCAGCGAGCCTTCGGTAACTCACAGTCCCGAACCGGAGCGTTCCACCGACCTGCCGGCGTGGAGTTCCCCCACGGACGAGATCCACCACTTCCTCGCGGGCGTGCACCTCGTCGCGCCGCGCGGAGACGAACGACGCATATGCACCTTTCCTGGCTCGAGGTCACTCAATTCCGGGTGTCCTGGCTTTCTGTGCGTCGCCGCCCACACCGGTCATCGGAACACGCCGGTGTGGCCGAGGGAGTAGCGTCCGGGCTGGGGGAAGAAGCACAGGCCGTGCGGTCCCCGGCCCACCTTGATCGTGTGCAGCAGCTTGCCCGTCCCGGTGGAGAAGACGTACACGACCCCGTGATACCTGCCGGACAGCCAGAGCTGCTTGCCGTCCGCCGACACCCCACCCATGTCGGGTGAGCCGCCGCCCGGGATCCGCCACCGGTCGACCACCTTGCGGCCGGCGAAGGAGACGACGGAGACGGTCCCCTCGTCCCGGTTGGAGACGTAGAGGGAGCGCGAGTCCCTGCTGACGTACAGGCCGTGCGCGCCCTTGCCGGTGCGCAGGAAGCCCAGACGCCGGAAGGCGGCGGCGTCGATGATCCAGGTGCCGCCGGCCATCATGTCGGCGACGTAGAAGACCCGGCCGTCGGGCGAGAGCTTGACGTCCTGCGGCATGTTCCCCGCCCCGACGCTGATCACTTTCCGTACGCGGGGACGCTTCCAGTCGATCGCCACAAGCTGCCCGGAGAACTCGCAGCTGGCCAGGAACACGGATCCGTCGGCGGTGAAGTCGCCGTGGTTGACGCCCCGGCACGGCAGAGGGAGGGAGCGGACCAGGCGCATCGTGCGGGGGTCGCGGAAGTCGAGGCGGTTGTTGCGCTCGGCCATGACCAGGGCGTACGAGCCGTCGGGGGTGAAGTACAGGTTGTACGGGTCGTCCACGGGCACCGGCCTGCCGGGGCGGCCCGTCACCGGGTCGATGGGGGTGAGGTTGTTGCCCTTGTTCTCGTTGACCCACAGCGTCCTGAGGTCCCAGGAGGGCACGACGTGCTGGGGCAGGCTGCCGACCCGGAAGTGGCGCACGACCTGGAAGGTCCGCGGGTTGATCACGTCCACCGTGCCCGACTCGCTGTTGGGGACGTACACGCGAGGGGTCACGTTCCGGACCTTCGGGTCGAGCATCCCCGGCCTGTCGTGGGCGTAGACGTCGGTCGGGGATTCGCGTTCGGAGACCTGTGGGTGCTGCCGCCGCGGCGACGACACGGGCTGGGGGGCCGCCGCCATGGGGGTGGGCGGGGCAGCGCAGGAGGCCGCGGCGACGGCGGCCGCACCGAGCATGCTCGTCATCCAGCGCAGTCGCATGCCTGTCAGCCTAGGAAGGCGCGCGGCGACGCCGGCCGAGGTTGAGGTCAACGTCATGATCGCACAAGGCCAAGGGATCCTGACCGAACGGCTCGATCACTGGGTCGATGTGCCCGCCAGGGTCTTTCCGCACTAGTTCTGCACGTCTTGCCCAGGGGGCTCTGCACGCGGCTGTGCGAGCATGCCCGGCGTGCCGAGATATGTGGTGATCACCGTGTTGGCGCTGCTGGTGGCGGGTTGCGGCTGGGGAGGGAAGACCGCTCCCGAGGTCGCGGGATATGTCGAGACGTATCTGCGGGCTCGCCCGGACGTCAAGCGGGTGGCGAAGAAGGGGATCCAGAGCGCGACCGTGGTCACCAAGGGGCAGGACCAGGACGTCTCCGCCGACCTGGGCGGGGGCTTGCGCGGGCGGCTCGTCCGGACGGGCGGTGCGTCGTACATGCAGACGCAGGGGGAGGAGGTGGCACCCGGCAAGAGCTGGGACAGGATCACCGAAGAGCACGAGCCGTACAACCTGTGGGGCATCGGCGTGGTGACGGGCCAGGCCATGACGCTGGTGAACGGCCACCGGGTGTGCGCGCTGCTGGCAGCGAGAGGACGAGTGAGCGGCCCGGCATCCGATGGCGGGCTCGACCATTACACGGTCACCATCGACGTGCGGGAGGCGCTCGACGCGATGGATCTCGGTGCGTTCCTTGAGGTGTACGACCCGCTGCCGCTCATGCAGGACACCGAGGACGAGTACGGCCTGGTCCGGGCCGGCGACAGGGCGGCACGGACGCGGCTGCGCGACCAGTTGCTCACGGAGTACGGCGCGCGGGCCACGTACGAGCTCTGGCTCGACGGCCAGGGGCGGCCAGTGCGGCTGAGACTGACCGCGAAGACCCCGACGGAGATCACCTTTTCCCACTGGGGCGATACGGCCGTGGCCGCTCCTCCGGCCGATCAGATCCGGGTGCTGACGAAGTGACCCTGCGCCCTCCAGGTGGTCGCTTCTCGGAACTTTCGCCGCGCATGCGGAGTCGTTGGGGGTAACTGATCGCTTCTCCGGGGGGCGCTGTGGGACTCGCCGACCCAAGGGTGGAGAGGGCGGAGAAGGCGGCCGAACGCGGGGAGGAGCATCGGCTGGCGGGGCGCCACGAAGCAGCCGTCGAGGAGTTCACCCGGGCCCTCGACCTCGTGCCCGGCCACGGCTACGCGCTCGGCTCGCGCGGACAGGCGCTCAATTCCATGGGACACGTCGAGGCCGCGCTCGCGGGCGCCGAGCTGGTGCGAACGGTGTTCCCGCTCGGCGCGCGGACGATGGTGGACGTGGCGGAGACCCGAGAGGATCCGCCCGGCTAGCCGAGCCGGCGAAGGACCACCCCGTACAGGCGGTCCGTCGTCAGATAGCCGGAGTGGCGGGAGTCGTGCGAACGGTCAGGGTTGTCGCCCAGGACGACCAGGTGGCCGGCCGGGACCCGGGTGCCGGCCGCGGCCCGCAGGGCGGGGACGGTGTCGCGCGGGACGGGGTCGCCCGGCAGGGCGGTGACGCGCTTGACGATCCAGTGGGGCCTCGGCTCGGCCTGACCGTCGGGAACGAGCTCCCTGAGGACGACGACCTGCCCGGTCCGCAGCGAGCCGGCCCGCGCCCGCCGGACCAGCACCCGCTCTCCCGGCCGGTA
Source organism: Nonomuraea roseoviolacea subsp. carminata (assembly GCF_024172185.1). Lineage (GTDB taxonomy): Bacteria > Actinomycetota > Actinomycetes > Streptosporangiales > Streptosporangiaceae > Nonomuraea > Nonomuraea roseoviolacea. The sequence continues at coordinate 2,973,243 of NZ_JAMZEC010000001.1, read as the reverse complement.
CGTCGGCAGCATGCTCTCGCCGTGGACGGTCACCACCAGGTACCGCCGCCGCACCCCGACGATCACGGCGACAAACGCCACGAGGAGGCCGGGGCCGGCGACGAGAGCCACCGCCCCGCTCACCGCGACGGTCCTGTCGCCTCGGCCGTCGCGGGTTCCGCGTCGTCCCGGTACCCGGCCGCCTGCCGGTCGAACAGCCGCGCGTACGTGCCGCCCGCGGCCAGCAGCCCCGCGTGCGTGCCCGTCTCGATGACGACACCGTCGGCCAGCACCACGATGCGCCCGGCGTCCCGGACCGCGCCGAGCCGGTGGGAGACGACGACACTGGTGCGCCCGGACCGCAGCTCGGCGAGGCGCCGGTGCACCTCGTGCTCGGCCTCGGGGTCCAGGCCGGAGCTGGGCTCGTCGAGGATCATCAGGTCCCGGTCGCGGCGCAGGAACGCCCGGGCGAGCGCCAGCCGCTGCCACTGCCCGCCGGAGAGCGACACGCCGGAGAGCGACGCACCGGAGAGCGACGCACCGGAGTCCGGGCCCTCCTCGTCCTCGCCCTCCTCCTCCAGCGGAAATCCGCGGCTCAGCAGGGTGCGGTAGCCGTGGGGCAGGGCCGTCAGGGTGTCGTGGACGCCGGCGTCCCGCGCCGCCCGCTCGATGCGCGTCCGGTCGGCCGCGGCGGGGAGGTCGCCCACCGCGATGTTGTCGGTGGCCGTCAGCTCGTACGACACGAAGTCCTGGAAGGTCGCGCCGATCCGGGCGCGCAGCGCCTCCGGCGGCACGTCGCGCAGGTCGGTGCCGTCCCACAGGATGGTGCCGCGGGTGGGGTCGTAGAACCGGCACAGCAGCTTCACCAGCGTGCTCTTGCCGGCGCCGTTGCGGCCGACCAGCGCGACGGTCTCCCCGTACGGGATGAACAGGTCGACGCCGCGCAGGATCCAGGGATGGTCGGGGCCGTAGCGGAACCAGACGTCACGGAGTTCGATGCCCCGCCGCAGCGGAGCCAACGAGGCGGGGCGGTGGGACGGCTCCGGGGCGGCGTCCACGATCTCGACGTGGTGGTGGAAGGTCAGCAGGTGCTCGTACGCCATCACCCCGGACCCCACCAGGCCGCTCAGCGCCGCCTGCACGCCGGCCAGCGCCGCCGCGAACATCGACACGTCGCCGACGCCGAGCCGTCCCTGCCCGGCCGCCGTGATCGCCCACACCAGTCCGGCGCCGGCGACGACGGCCGAGGCCCCCGCCAGGCCGCCCTGGACGAGGAGCTCCCGCCGGTCCATGCGGCGGCGGGCGGCGTTCGCGGTGCGCAGCTCGGTCAGCATGCGCAGCCGCAGGAAGGCGCCGAGGTCGAACAGGCGGATCTCCTTGGCGGCGTCCACCGTGGACATCAGCCGGGCGTAGAAGAACTCGCGGCGCTCGGCCGGCCCGATCCGCCACAACATCGCGGCCCGTTGCCGCGACAGCCGCAGCTCGATGAGCAGCGCGGGTAGGGCCGACAGCAGGACCAGCGCGGTGAACGCGGTGTTGACCAGAGCCAGAGAGGCGACGAAGCCGGTGACGGTCACCGCGCTGCGCGCGGCCGAGAGCGCGGTGTCCACCAGCCGGCCCGGGTTGCTCGCGCTCTGCTGGGCCAGCCGCAGCCGGTCGAGGAAGGCCGGGGTCTCGAACCTGTCCAGCCCCGTGAAGCGGGACACCGCCGCGAACAGCTCGTCCTTCGCGTCGAGCGCCGCGCGCCGGTCCACCTCGGCGCGCAGGTACTGCCCGGCGTGTGTGGCCGCCGCCGCGGCCGTCCCGGCCACGGCGATGGCGATCGCCGGGGCGAGCAAGGCCCCGGTCTGCCGGTGCGCCACCCCGTCCAGCACGGCCTTGGTCAGCCAGGCCACGGTGACCGGGACGGCGGCGCCGACGACCGTGACCGCCAGGTAACCGAGGACGTGGAGCGGCGCCGACCGCCACACCAGCGCGGCGGCCCGGGTGGCACAGCGTGCCAGGGCCGCCGCCGTGACCCGCGGCTCACGCTCGCTCACGCGGCTGATCGGCTCGCGCTCGCTCACGCGGCCGATCCGGCGGGCAGCCGGGAGATCCGGGGCGCCACGGCGAGCAGCCTCCCGCCGGTCGCCACCTGGAAGAAGGTCGGGTACGACCGCACCCCGAACGCCGAGCCGACCGGCGCCGCCGCGTCGTCCACGACCACCTGGGCCACCGGCGTCAGCGTCGCCACGAGGCTCCCGGGGTCGCCGGACCGGCCGTCGACCACTGCCAGCACCCGCTCCCTGTCCTGCTCGGCCGCCCAGGAGGCCAGCTCGGGAAGCTGCTCGTGGCAGCCCGCGCAGTCCGGCGACAGGAACGCCACGACCGTCCCGTCGGGCAGGAGGTCGCGGGTCACCGGGGCTCCGTCCACGGTGGTCGCGGCGAACTCGGCGACGACGTCGCCGACGGCGGGGCCGGCGCCCGCCGGGAGCGGGCCCATGAGGTCGACCTGCTCGTACAGGGCGTCCAGCAGCTTGGTGTGCTCCCGGATCCGCCGGACCAGCCCGAGGGTCACCAGCAGCAGCACCAGGCACAGGGCGCAGAGGAGGGCCACCACGGCGATCAGATAGGACACAAGACACCTCCATGTCGGCGGGGCTACGGCGGCGCGCGCCCGGCGGGCGGGACCCGCTCGCCGGGCGCGCGCTCATCTCGCTGGGCCGGGCGATGCGCCCGCGCCGATCACGAGCAGTAGATGTACGTCTGGCAGGAGCCGCAGGAGCGCCTGCCGCTCGGGTAGTAGCAGCAGTACCTCCCGGCGTTGATCGGGCCGCAGCACTCCCAGCCGCAGTCGGCGGCGCGGGCCACCGTGTGCGGCGCCATCAGTTCGAGAATCCGGTCGGCCATCCTGGTCACAACGCGCATCGAACCTTCCCTTCGTTAGTTCCGGCGCTCGTGGCAGCCTGGACCAAAGGGCTGGGCGATTTGTCAACGAAATGCGAACGGCCCGTCCGCGCGCGCCGCTCCGTCAGCCGCCCGCGACGGCGATGCGGTCCCGGACGGCGGCCGCCCGCGCGTCGCCGACGGCGTCGTAGCAGTCCGCCGCCTGCTTCCAGGCGTCGAGCGCGGCGGCGACGTCGCCCGCCCCCAGATGCGTCTCACCCAGACGGACCAGCGTCTCGGCGGCGGCGTGCCGGTCGTCGCAGCCGCGCAGCAGCTCCGCCGCCCGCTCGAAAGCCGCCACCGCCCCCTCGTGGTCGCCCTTGAGGCACAGGACGTGGGCGACGCTGTCCCACGCGTGCCCCTCGCCCTGGGCGTACCCGAGGTCGGCCAGGAGCCGCTGTGCGCGGCGGCAGTCGGCCAGCGCCTCGTCGTACGCGCCGCCCTCGGCCCGCAGCCAGCCCGAGTTGTTGAGCGCCCGCGCCTCGCCGACGGCGTCGCCCGCGCTCCGGAACAGTGCCAGCGCGCGCAGCGCCCGCTCCAGCGCCTCGCCGGGGTCCGTCCGGCTCAGCGCGACGCACAGGCCCAGGAGGACGTGCCCGTGCAGCACCGGTTCGTCGAGGTCGCGGTGCCTCGCGGCGGCCTGCTCGAAGTGCTCGACCGCCTCGCGGTGCCGGCCGAGCCGGTAGTGGGCGCGGGCGGCGCTGTTGTGGCAGCGGGCCTCGGCCAGCCGGTCGCCGAGCCGCCGGGCGGCGTCGAGCGCCACCGCCTGGACCCGCAGGATCTCCTCCCACATGCCACGCCGCTGCATGAACTCCGTGAACGCCCACGCGAGCTGCCACGCCTGCCGGTCCAGCCCGGCCGCGCCCGCCTCGGCCAGCAGCGCGGGCAGCGCCACGACCTCGTCGGCGTACCAGCGCAGGGCCTCGGCCTCCCCGGCGAACCGCTCGACCGCGACCCCCCGGGCGGGGGGCTCCGGACGCAGGTCGTCGCGGTGCGGGTAGCACACGGAGTTGGCGGCGCACGCCGAGTGCAGGTAGTAGTCCAGCAGCCGAAGGGTCGCCGCGCTCCGGGCCGCCCGGCCGCCGGCGACGCGCCCCTGCTCGGCCGCGTACACCCGGAGCAGGTCGTGCAGGTGCAGGCGGGCGGGCGGGCGGAGTTCGGCCAGGTTGGCGCGGTCGAGGTGCACGGCCAGCTCTCGGGCGCGGGCCACGGGCAGGGCGGCCAGGCTCGCCGCCGCCGCCAGCGGCAGGTGCGGCCCGGGGTGCAGCCCGAGGCGGCGGAACAGCCCGGCCGCGGCGGCGGGCAGGTCGCGGTAGGAGCGCCCGAACACACCACGCAGGTCGACCGCAGGGTCGTCGTCGGCGAACGGTTCCAGGCCCGCCGCGGCCCGCTCCAGGTCCGCGGCGGCCTCGGCCAGCGGCAGCTCAGGGCGTTGCGCCAGCCGGGCCGCGACGATCGCCAGCGCCAGCGGCAGCCGCCCGCAGCGCCGGATGATCAGCGCCGCCGCCTCCGGTTCCGCCGCCGGTCGCGCCTCACCCAGCCACGTCACCAGCAGGTGGTACGCGTCGTCGTCCGGCAGGACGTCCAGGCGCAGCAGGTGCGCGCCGGCCGTGACCGCCAGCCCGGACAGCTCGGCACGACTGGTCACCAGCGTCAGGCATCCCGGCGCGGTGGCCAGCAACGGGCGGACCTGGGCGGCCCCTCTCGCGTCGTCGAGCACCACGAGAACCCGCCGACCGGCCATCAGGCTGCGATAGAGCCCGATCTGCGCTTCCGACCCGGACGGCACCCGCGCCTCCGGCACTCCCAGCGCGCTGAGGAAGCGCGGCAGCACCACGGACGCGTCGTCGGCGTCCACGCCGCTGAGATCGGCGTAGAGCTGCCCGTCGGGGAAGCGGTCGCGGTTCAGGTGCGCCCAGCGCAGCGCGAGCGACGACTTGCCCACCCCGGGCGGTCCCGAGATGGCGCAGACGGTCGCGGTGACCGGTCGCTCACCGCAGGCGATCACGGCCAGCCGGTCGAACTCGGCGGCCCTGCCGACGAAGCACCTCAGCCCGACCGGCAGCTGCGCCGGGACCAAGCCGGCGGGCTCGGGCGGGGCGCCGGAGCGCAGCAACGTCCGGTGCGTCTGCTGGAGGGACGCGCCGGGCTCGACGCCCAGTTCCTCGTCGAGCGTCCGGCGTACGTGCGCGAAGTGTGCCAGTGCCTCGGCGGTGCGCCCGCACGCGTGCAGCGCCTCGATCAGCGCCGCCGCCACCAGCTCGTCCAGCGGGTACTGCTCGGCCAGCGGCGCCAGCGCCCGCACCACGGCGGCGGCGTCGCGGCCGGTCATCGCCCGCGCCCAGCGCAGCAGGGCATCCTTGCGTTCGTCACACAGGCGCTGGCGGACCCGCTCGGCCCACTCGCCGGACAGCCCGGTCAGGGGGTCGCCGCGCCACAGCGCCAGTGCCTCGCCCAGCGGCGCCGCGGGATCCGGCACGCTCGTGGCCTGTTCGGCGAGGACGCGGAAGCGGCGCACGTCCACGGCGGACTCGTCCACGTCGAGCAGATAGCCGCCGACCCGCTGGACGACGGTGCCGCTCTCGGCCAGCACGTCCCGCCGGATCCGGGCGATCACCGTCTGGAGGGTGCGCCGCGCGCCCGGCGGGGCGGCCTCACCCCACACGCGGGCGAGCAGCGACTCGACCGGCACCACCCGTCCGGCCTCCCACGCCAGCGCGGCGAGCGTGAGCGCGACCTGGGGCGGGCGCACCGGCCATGCCTGTCCCGCGCGCTCGGCCTCCACCGGCCCCAGTAACCGGATCAGCATGGCAGCCAACCTCTCCGCACGTGGATCTCAGGGCACCATGAGACCACGTGGGGCGTGTGCGGCTTGCGGGATTAGTCGCCTCGTGACCAGCCGGCCGGCCCACACACCGGATACGAATTCAGGGTCCCGCCTGGCGGGCGCGAGCCTCGTTGATGCGCAGCGCCTCGGCGAGCTGGTCTTCCAGGATGATGATCCGACAGGCGGCTTCGACGGGTGTGCCCTGGTCGACGAGCTCACGGGCTCTGGCGGCAAGGCGTAGCTGGTAGCGGGAGTAGCGGCGGTGGCCGCCGCTGGAGCGTCGAGGTTCGATCAGCTTGGCGGCGCCCAGAGCGCGCAGGAACGCCGCGGTGACGCCGAGCATCTCCGCGGCCGCCCCCATGCTGTAGGCGGGATAGTCGTCATCGTCGAACCGGTCTTCGGCGTTGCCTGTGGCCCCGTCGGGAGCGGGCTGGTCGACGCCGGCTGGAGTGGCTTGATCCATGCATCCCCTTCATCACGCGAACAGGGGGCCCCGACGCCTGTCGCGTCGGGGCCCCGAAGAGGTTCAACACCATCTACCGGCCGTCTGGCCGGCTTACTGTTTCCGCACTCGCCGTGCTTCGCGACGGTGATGCGGGGATCGCGGATGTGTGACCGTAGACCACCTTCCTATCTGTGGAACTGCGGTACCCGAGCGGCGATACTCAGCCGGCGCCGGGCGATCCTGATGGCGTTCAACGCTCCCTTCATCCCTATCCGGACCACTGTCCGATTTCACCGTCGGCAGCGCGTCCACGATCTGGGCCCCTTACCACTGCGCTGGCCCGTCACGTCCGACCTTCTGCCATCAACCTTGACTTCATCCTGTTGCGGGGCGTTCGTCGTGGTGCACTCCTGCTTCTTGCCGCCCCGCAGATCCGTTCTTGCGCTGACAGAAACATTAGCCCCGCTGAGCACGAATGTCTACTGCGGCCACTACAGATTTTCATCTCCGGGCTTCCGGTCGGTTCGGTCGGTCAGGGCGCTCCAGCCCTTCGCCGTCGAGCGCTGCTCGCATCTGGCTGAGCCACTGCTCGCCGTCGCCGCGCTCGCCGATCACTCGTCTCAGGCGTCGCAACGTGTCGCCGAGCAGCTCCCGGTCCGCGTCGGCGAGATCCGGCGTGCGGTCGCGGCTCGCGATGAGGTGTTGAGCCTGCTCGACCCGGTCAGTGAAGTGCGGTGCCGGGACGTCGAGCCGAACCGGCACCCGGAGGCGGCGAGCCGCTGGGCCTCTGACGCCTGCATCGTCGCCCGGCCTGTCTCCCCGGAGTGCGATCTTCGGTCGCTGGATCACGAGGTCAGGGCGGCCGTCGCCGCCTTGACCGGGCGCCTTGACGTGATTTGCCCACGCGCGGGCGATCTTCGACGCTACTCTACGCTCGCAACAACGTCACCGGTAGAACGGAAAAATCCATGCGACATTCTGTTGTCGTGGGCGCGTTACTCGCCGTGGTCACCATTACCAATCTCCTGGTCGGTCAGGCCGCAAGCGCGGCGACCACGGCGGAGCGCGCATCCGGCGGCTGGTACGCCGAATTACCGGACGCCTTACGAGTCTGCGAAAATGCGCCATGGAAAGGCGGACCGGCCAGCGCGCCGTCAGGCGCCATAGTGGTCCCGGCGGGCGACAACAAGGGATTCGACTTCGGCCAGGCCGGCAAGACCTACTGGTTCGCCCCGGGCACGCACACTCTGGGTGACGGCAGCTACAGCAAGATCACTCCTGGCGGCGACAGCGTCTTCGTCGGAGCTCCGGGCGCCGTCCTGGACGGCAAGAACATCAATCTCTACGCCTTCGCCGGCGGGGCGGCCAATGTGCGCATCGCGTACCTGGAGGTCCGCAACTTCGGCACCGGCAAGGACAACAACAACGAAGGCGTCATCAACCACAACTCAGCCAGCGGCTGGGTGATGGAGTACCTCTACGCGCACGACAACGACGGCGCGGCGGTGTTCCTCGGCGACGGCAACACGATCCGCCACAGCTGCCTGAAGGACAACGGCCAGTACGGCATCAGCATGTTCAAGGATCAGGTCGAGGGCGACTCGGCGATCAAGAACATCGTCGTGAACAACAACGAGATCGCCGGCAACAACCAGGACGACTGGGAGTCGCGGATCGAAGGGTGCGGCTGCACCGGCGGCGTGAAGTTCTGGGACGTCCAGGGCGCCACCGTCACCGAGAACTACGTGCACGACAACCTGAGCGTCGGTCTCTGGGCCGACACCAACAACATCGACTTCCTGTTCGACCGCAACTGGATCGAGCACAACGACAGCATCGGTCTCTGGTACGAGATCAGCTACAACGCCACCATCACCCGCAACGTCTTCAAGCGGAACGCGTGGGTGAGCGGCAAGGAGAACCTCGGCTCGCCGGGGCCGGCGATCTACGTCTCGGAGTCCGGCGGTGACGCCCGGCTCGCGAGCGCCAAGAGCGGCAGCACGAACCTCAATATCAACGACAATTACTTCGAGGACAACTTCTCCGGCATCTCGATCTTCGAGAACACCAATCGCTTCTGCAATTCCAACGGCAACACCAGCAAGTCCTACTGCACGCCGTTCGTCGCCCCGACGATCATTCCGAAGCCGTACGACTACGACTATCTCCACCCCATCAACGCCACCCACCCCTGCTACACGTCCATCAAGAACGAGCCTTATCGCAGCGACTGCCGCTGGCATTCGCGCAATGTCAAGGTGTTCGACAACGAGTTCCGCTTCAACAAGGCGAACGTGCCCTGCGCCGGAACCTACTGCGGCGTTCAGGCCCTGTACGCCCAGGGCGAGAACAACCTGCCCTGGATGCCGTACACGGTCGCCGAGATCCAGCAGAACGTCATGCTGACCGGCGGCAACAGCTTCCACGACAACACCTATGTCGGTGACTGGACGTTCGTGAAGGGTTGGGGCGAGGCGATCTCGTGGAACGCCTGGCGCTCCGCCCCCTACAACCAGGAGGCGGGCAGCACCCTCAACGGCGCGACGGAACCGCCTCCCGTGCCCAACGCCCTCGACGCCGACACCGCGACGCTCGAAGGTTCGCTCGGCAAGTGGGCCGCCTGGTACGGCAGCTCCGTGCAGAGAGCCGCCGGAGCAGCCCACTCGGGCGCGTACGGGTTGCAGATCGATGTCACCGCGGGCGGAGGATGGGGCGTGCAGCTCGGCAACTGGCCCGGATTCGCGGCCGCCCCGGGCGCCAAGCGGGTCAGCCTGTGGGCCAGGCAGGGCACTGCCGGCATTTCCGCCGCGACCGTCAGCGTGCTCTGGTTCGACTCCGATCAGCAACTGCTGCGCACCGATCAGGTTCCGATCAACGGCCTGAGCACGAACTGGCAGGAGTTCACCGCGCAGCTCACCGCGCCCGCGTCGACCGCCACCGTCATGCTGGAGGTCAGGAGCGCCAACGGCGCCGTCGGCAACTCCCTCCACCTCGACGACATCGTGGTGGCCGACCAGCGGTAACGGCTTCGACGTCCACGACCGCCGACCCACGGGGCCGGCGGTCGTGGCGAGCCGGGAGATCTCCGGTTCGCTCAGGCGGCGGGAATGGCCTCGATGGTCTCCATGTGCTTCTCACCCCATTCGCCGAGGGGGATGAGGGCCTGGTTGAGTGACTCCCCGAGTGGGGTCAGCGAGTACTCCACCTTCGGCGGGACCTGGTGATACACCTCGCGGTGCACCAGGCCGCAGTGCTCCATCTCGCGCAACTGGATGATCAGCGACTTCTCGCTGATGCCGGGCACGCCCCTCCTCAGGTCCCCGAAACGGCGCGGGCCTTCATGCAGGGCCCACAGGATCAGCGCCTTCCACTTGCCGCCCACCACGTCCACGGCGGCGTCCAGTCCGCACGAGTAGCTGCGCTTCTTCACCCTGCGTCCTCCCATACTGAAGAAAAGGTAGGTACCTGAAAAAATAGTAGGTACTTGTCGGGAGTGCTGCACGGAAAGCAGGATCGGTGACGCCGCGGGAGGGGCCCATCCCCGGCGTCATCCATTTCTTCACCAGCACGGAGACCACCATGAACTACGGGCGCATCACCGCCAACGGCATCGACTTCTCCTACGCCGAGGAGGGGGAGGGACCGCTGGCCCTGCTGCTGCACGGCTTCCCCGAGTCCGGGGACGTCACCTACCGCCACCTCATCCCGGCCCTCGCGGCGGCGGGCTACCGGGCCGTCGCCCCGAACATGCGGGGCTTCGCCCCCACCGCGCTCCCGTCGGACGGCAGCATGCTGCTGCGCGACCTCGTCGACGACGTCAACGCCCTGCACCAGGAGCTGGGCGGCGGCGACGACGCGATCCTGGTGGGGCACGACTGGGGGGCGGGCATGGCCTGGTCCGCCGCCGTCACCGCCCCCGAGCGGTGGTCGCGGCTGGTGGTCAGCGACGTCCCGCCGCTGCGGTTCTTCGGCGCCTACGCCGCCACCTTCGAGGGCATCGAGAACCTCAACCACTTCTGGTTCATCCAGATGGACCTGGCCACCGACGTCCTGGCCGCCGACGACATGGCCTGGCTGCGCCGGGGCCTGCAGGACAAGTGGACCGCCCCCGGCTTCGACGCCACCGAGGAGATCGACGGCATGCGCAAGGCCCTGGGCGAGCCCGCCCGCCTCCGTGCGGCCCTGGACCTCTACCGGACCAACTTCGGGCCCAAGCAGATGGGCACGCCGGAATGGGCCGCCGAGCACGGCCGTCTGTGGGGCAGCCTGCCGAGCCAGCCGACCCTGTATCTGCACGGCACCGAGGACAAGAGCGTCGTGATGGACCAGGAGACCCTGGACGCCATCGGCGCCGCCCTCGCCGAGAGCAACAAGGACTCCGAGGTCGCCTTCGTCGAAGGGGCCGGGCACATCGTCCCGGCCGAGAAGCCGGACCGCTACAACGAACTCGTGCTCGCCTTCCTCGACAAGAAGATCTGAACGGCTCCCGCGTTCTCCACGGCGCCGCCGGCGACGGCATGTGAGCCGCAACTTCTCGGCGGGATCGGCACTCTAATCCGGCATGATCAAGACGATGACGGTGGCCGCGGCCGTGGCGACGACACTCCTCGCGGCCTCCCCCGCCGCTCCCGCTGCCGCGCGAACCAAGACGATCTCCTTCGGCGGCATGACCCTGACCGTGCCCGGCGGATGGACCCCGCGTCATCTCACCGCCGGCGATGACTGGCTGACGGTCACCACCGAGAAGTGCGGCAAGAACGTGGAATGGTGCCGGAGCTTCACGCTGGCGGGCGCCCAGACGATCAAGGGCGTGGGTGACATGAAGGGGTACCGCACTGACCGGCCCTTCGCGCCCGGAACCGGCGAGGTTCCTTGCCGGTTCATTGCTGACCTGAACCACGCTGAGCGCTTCCCGTCGGCCAAGCCCCTGGTGAACGAGTTCCGGCCGGTGGGCACGCGTAAGGCCCAGTACAGGGAGTGGGCGGGGGAGTGCTACTCCTTCAAGACCGGGAAGACGGTCAAGCGCTTCGTCCAGCGCGTGTGGTACCTCCCCAAGGAGAAGGTCCTCGTCGTGGACGGTTGGAACCATGCCGAACTGGCCGGCGTCCTGGCTCGCGCTCGTTGGTGACGGAAGGGCCGGGCGGGGTCTCCGAGAGCGGCGCCCCGGCCCGCACCACCAGCCGCCTCAGCGGCCACCGCTCCGGGGCAGCGCGGCCCAGGCCGTCGCGAGGCGACTGACCAGCTCCGCCGAGATGTCCGGGGCGAAGGAGCAGGGGAGGCGGATGTAGTCGTCGTGGGCGCCGGTCGGATCCATCGTGGCGCCCGGGACGACCTCCGCGCCATGGCGCAGTGCCACCTGCGCGTAGATCCGTGCGTCGGTGCCCGGGGGAAGCCGGATCCACAGCACGGAGCCTCCCTGTGGTTCCCGCCAGCGCCAGTCGGGAAGCCGCTCAGCCAGCAGCCGGGTGACGGTGGCGAGCCGCTCACGGCGGATGCGGTCCCGCTCGGGCGCGAGCGCCGGGAGCTCGGGAAGCAGCCGGGCGGCGAGGGCCTGGTCGAGGAGCGGGCTGCCGAGGTCGCTGAGCGCCTTGAGCCGGGCCAGGCGTGTCACGGCGTCCCGCGGCGCGCGGATCCACCCGATCCGCAGGCCGCCCCATACCGCCTTGGCCAGCGAGCCCACCGTCAGCACCGTTCCTCCGGCATGGTGCGCGGCGATCGGCGGCGGGGCCTGCCCGGGGGCGAGAGCCGCCGCGCGGGCGCTGTCCTCGAGGAGGGGGACGCCGTGTTCCGCGGCGAGCTCGGCCACCCGGATCACCGCGGTGGCCTGGCCGCCCCGTACCCGGCCGTCCGCCGGAGTCCGCTGGTCGGCGGCTGCTCCCGACACCCGCGTGCTGCTGCCCCGACGGGTCTCGACCAGGCCCGAGCCGCGCAGCGCGTCGTAGACGGCGACCACCGTCGCCCGGCTGACCGAGAGCGCGTCGGCGAGCCGCCGCTCGGACGGCAACCGGTCACCCGTACGCAGGTCCCCCGACCGCACCGCTCGGACGAACGCCTCGGTGAGCCGCCGGTACAGGGGCCCCTCGGCCGAACTCCACTCGCCCAGCAGGTCGATCAGTTCGGATGTCTCGGACATCCCGCGATGCCGGTCCACGTTCCCTCCATCTGCACGGGTGTACGAGCCGCTGCCGCCAGAGGCTAACGGCAGCCCGCCCCTGCGCGCCCCGCCGACAGGGCGGTGCACCGGCTGCTGCTCGACTCGCTCTGCGGCGGGTACGCCTGGGGCAAGCTGGCCATCCGCGACCTGCGGGACCGGGCGCGCGAGCGTTGGGGCACCGGGTTCTCGCCGCGCGGGTTCCACACCGCGCTGTTCGACCTCGGTGCTCCTCCGCTCGGCCTGCTGGACACCGCACTGGAGCGCGGCTGAGGCGTGGGCCACGGCGGGCGGGAGTGGGTCTGGCCCCACCCACCCGTACGGCCAACTCCATATCGGGCCAGGTCAGGCGCTGCCTAGCATCGCTACCACAACGACACGGAGGAGAAGAATCATGGCGAACGCCGGCGACAGCACGACCACGACGGCGCACCTCGGCGACGCCCGCACCCAGGAGGCCTTCGCCACGGTGAAGAAGTGCGTCACGCTCTTCGGCGCCGTCAGCGCCATCATCCTCGGGGTGGTCGCGGTGATGGCGTTCACCGGCCACGAGGCGACCTCGTTCATGTGGATCCGGGGAGCCGTCCTGCTCGCGATCGCCCCGCTGCTCCACCGGATGACCGTCCGCGCTTCGGAGGGGTCGTCCAAGGCTTTCGACCGGGTGCGCACCCTGTCCACCATCATGCCGATCGCGATCATCGGCGTCGACCTGATCCCCGGCCTCTGCCCGGCGTGGTACGCCGTGCTCCAGGGCCTGTCCGCGCTGGCCCTCGTCGGCGTCGCCTTCGTCACCCGCGGTTCCGCGCTGAGCGCGGCCTTCCCCAAGACCGCCGGATGACCCCTGGCTCTCAGACGACCCGGACGATGATCTTGCCGCGGACGCCGCCCGCCTCCAGGGCGCGGTGTGCCTGGGCGATCTCTTCCAGGGGGTACGTGGTGTCCACGACCGGGCGGACGGCCCCGATCTCCACGTACCGGGTGAGGTCGGCGAACAGGCGATGGGTGGGCCGGCCGCTGAAGAAGCGCACGCGCCGCCGGCCGTACACGGTGGAGGCGGCGATGTACGCCAGGGACGCGGCGGGGCGGTCGACGTCGAAGGCGATCGCCACCATGCGGCCCGACGGCGTCAGGAGGCGCCGGTAGGCGGCCAGCTCGGTGCCGGCGGTGTCCATGACCACGTCGAACCGCGGCAGATCGGCGGGGCGCGTGGCGGCGTAGTCATGGGCCTCATGGGCGCCGAGGTCGCGGACGAGGTCGAGGTTGCGGGCCCCGGCGAGGGCGGTGACGTGGGCGCCGAGCGCCCTGCCGAGCTGCACCGCCACGACGCCTACGCCGCCGCTGCCGCCGCGTACGAGCAGGCGCTCGCCCGGTCGCAGCCGCGCCAGGTCGCGCAGTGCCGTGATCGCCGTCGTGCCCACCGGGAGCGCCGCGGCCTCCACCAGGTCGAGGCCCGCCGGCACGAGGGACAGGTGACGGGGACGGACGGCCAGGTACTCGGCGAGACTGCCGAACGTGCGGTCCAGCACGCCCCACACCCGGTCGCCCACCCGGGGGCCGGGTTCGGCCGGGTCGGGGCCCAGGGCGACGACCTCGCCGGTGAAGTCGAGCCCCATGCGTTTCGGGAAGCCTCGCTGCATCAGCGCCGTCACGGGCCGCAGCCTGCCCGCCCGGCCGTGCAGCTCGCCGCCGTTCACGCTGGCGGCGTGCACGCGCACCAGCACCTCGCCGGGTCCGGGGACCGGCTTGGGCGTCTTGCCCACGTACAGCACTTCCGGGGGCCCGTACCGGTCGAACAGGACGGCGCGCATCTCGGTCGCATTCATCTCCATAGGGGTGACGCTAACCGGCTAACCGGAGAGGGCCGTCCATTTACGTTAATGTGAGAAACATGCCTGGTCATGCCTCTCAGATGGGGTCTCAGATGAAGCCTCCTCTGGAGCCGCGGATGGAGCCTCGGATGGAGCCCGCGCCGGCGCTGCGGGCCGACGCGCGGCACAATCGCGCGCGCATCCTCGAAGCCGCGCGGGAGGCGTTCGCCACGCGGGGGCTCGACGTGCCCATGGCCGCCATCGCGCGGCGCGCCGGGGTCGGCGTGGCCACGCTCTACCGGCGTTTCCCGTCACGGGAGACGCTGATCACGGAGGTCTTCGGCGACGAGCTGGCGGCGTGCGCGTCGGTCGTGGACGAGGCACTGGCCGACCCGGACCCGTGGCGGGGGTTCTGCTCGGCGATCGAGAAGGTGTGCGCGATGCAGGTCGCCGATCTGGGGTTCACCGAGGCGTTCCTGACGGCGTTCCCCGACGCGATCGACTACGAGCGTACGCGGGTGCGGGCCGAGCGGGGCTTCGCCGAGGTGGTGCGGCGGGCCAAGGCCGCGGGGCGGCTGCGCGCCGACTTCGACCTGGCCGACCTGACGCTGTTGCTCAAGGCCAACTGCGGCGTCGCCGCCGGAGCGCGGGAGGCCGCCGAGGCGGGGTCGCGGCGGCTGGTGGCGTACCTGCTGCAGTCCTTCCGGGCCGAGCACGCCGCGCCCCTGCCGCCGGCGCCGCCGCTCACCCTCGCCTTGCTGCACGAGCGTCGATGATCGACGACTTTCCCCGGCCGATGAACTACAGTCGTCCGCCGTGGCCGAATCCTCCCCCTATCTGACCGCGACCGCGGACGCCTACGACGCCGTCGCCGACCTCTACGCCGACCTCGCCCGGGACTCGCTCGACCGCCTGCCGCTGGATCGCGCGATACTCGCCGCGTTCGCCGAACTCGTACGGGCCGCCGGACCCCGGCGCGTCGCCGAGGCCGGCTGCGGTCCCGGGCACATGACGGCGCACCTGCGTGACCTCGGGCTGGACGCCTTCGGCGTCGACCTGTCTCCCGCGCTGATCGACATCGCCCGCAAAGACCACCCCGACCTGCGCTTCGAGATCGGTTCGATGGGCGACCTCGACGTGGCCGACGGCGAGCTGGGCGGTCTGCTCTCCTGGTACTCCGTCATCCACATCCCCCCGCCGGAGCTGCCGCCGTACCTCGCCGAGTTCCGCCGGGTGCTGGCCCCGGGTGGACACCTCCTGCTCGGCTTCTTCGAATCCGAGGGCGGCCCGGTGCAGCAGTTCGACCACAAGGTCATCCCGGCCTACCGATGGCCGATCGACGACCTGGCCGATCTGACCGGCAAGGAGGGGTTCGTCGAGGTGGGGCGGATGCTGCGCGAGCCTCTGGAGGGCGAACGCTTCCGCCGCGGCCACCTGCTGATGCGCGCACTGTAGGCCCCGGCGTACCGGCGGCGGACACGCGGGCGACCTGACCCGGACCAGGCCCGCCCGCCGCCCACGTCCGCTACCGCAGACCGGCCGCCACCTCGATGTGCCACACCACACGCAGCAGATCCCACGTCGGCAGCCGCTGCTCAAGCTCCTTCCTGGAAGAGGTTGAGCGCCACTGGTCCGCGGTGAAGGACGTGTGGCACGTCACCCCACGGGAGCAGCGGCTCCTCGGGGCCGAGGTTCCGGAGCCGCTCAAGAGCGCGGTGGGTCACCTCGGAGACAGCCCGCAGCGTGGCGGTGGTCAGAGGGAGACAGTCGTCCTCCGTGCCTGGGTCGGCGGTCCCGGATCCTGGTGTGACACGCATGAGCCGGATGCAGCATCGCTCCGGGGCGAGCTTCGCCGCGTCGAGTGTCCAGACCGGGCCGTCCCACACACGTCGGCCGGCGCTCCGCGCTGCGTCGAACAACACCGTGGGGTCGAACGGTGAAAGGAAGACCACGTCAGCCCATGCGCAGTCGAGCGGTATCACCCGCTCGCGCAGGCGGTCCTCGCGGCCGATGTATTTGGCGACGTGGCGTGCGTGGAGGTCCGGGTGACGGTCCCGGAGCATCGCCAGCGGCAGCACATGGTCGCCACGCGGATCTGTGATCGCGGTGTGGAAGAGGGTTCCGCGAGCGCGCCGAGGAGGAATTCTGGTGGACATATGAAAAGCGTCGGACCCGGCAGCGGTGTCCGACGCGTTTCGTACATTCTATCAGTAATGACCTTTCGGGGGCGGTGCGTCAGCTCATCGCCGTCAGGGTTTCGCGCAATCGGCGCAGGTCGCGCATGCGGGCCTCGTACGTAGCGCCGACCACCACGAGCAGCAGGCCGCCCACGGCGATCGGCACCCAGTTCGGCACGGTGAGGAGCAGTTCCGAGACGTACGGGGCCAGTTCCCGCACCGCGACCCCCGCGACCACGACGGCGCCGATCGCCGTGGGGGCCTGGAGCCGGAGCCGGGCTCCGGCGAGCAGCACCGCCAGCGCCAGCACGCCGAGCGTCAGCGAGCGCCGCCATTCGGTGTCCACGTAGACCGCCACCAGGCTGGGCAGCATCGTGAACGAGAGGCCGGCACCATAGGCCGTCCAGGACGAGACCGGTGCGCCGCGACGCCGCCGCCACCACCCGGCTCCCAGCAGGACCAGCGAGCACGGCACCGTGTACGCCTCGACGACGGTGACCTCGTCCACCGCCAGCCGCAGCCACGAGGCCAGCAACAGCAGGACAGTGCCCGTATACCTGAGGCCGTTCGCGCCGCCTCGGACGGCCGAGCCCGCCCACAGCGACATGAGCAGCACCAGCACCCCGGCCACGGCGAAGCCCACGCTCGCCGCGACCAGAACGCGCAGGCCCAGCGAGAAGCCCACCACCACCGCCTCCAGCCCGAGGAACAGCGCGGCGAAGCCCAGTCCCCAGATCCGGAGTTCCTTCAGCCTGGCCCGCAGCGCCAGGGCCGCCGTGGCCAGCGCCAGGATCGGCAGGACGATCAGCGTTGCCGGCTCGCTGCCGAACGCGTACGCCGCCGCCCGTAGCGAGACCGGGCCGGCGACGAGCGCACAGGTCACCGACCACCAGGGCGCCCGGCCCAGTGCGGCGGCCGTCGTCAGTGCGACGGCCAGCACCGCCTGGACCGCCACCGCGGCCGGGTACGGCATCCCGAAGGCTTGTGGGGCGACCGCGACCATCAGCGCCGCGACCATCAGCGCCGCGGACACCATCCCCCCGGACACCATCCCCCCGGACACCATCCCCCCGGACGCCATCGCCCCGGGCTCCGCCGGCTCCGCCGGCTTCGCCGGGCGCGTGCCGGTGCCGCGCACGGCCGCCGCCAGGAGGCCGGCCGCCAGCACCCCCAGCGCCACCACGTCCGCCGGCGACGCCGCCTCGAACGGCCGCCACCGCGGTCCGTGCCACGTGCCCGTCCAGAGCACGTCCAGCCAGGCGAACGGCGCCGCCAGCGTGGACACGAGCCGGGACAGCAACGTCAGCGTGGTCAGCAGCGCCACCAGCCCGCCGGTGGCCATGCCCGCCGACCGTACCTTCCGCCAGGGCAGCCAGGTGGCCGCGAGCGCGACGGCGAGTGCGGGGACCAGGTAGGCCAGGGGACGCCAGTACGTGCCGGGACCGTTCAGCGCGGGCTGCGCCAGCGCGGCCGGTACGGCGATCAGCGTGAGCGTGGTTCCGACGGTGACGGCGGCGGCCCAGGTCTGCCCTTCGTCCTTGCCCGGCTCGGCCAGCAGCCATGTCACGAACCCGCCGAGCACAGCCAGCGCGACCAGCGGAACCGACCTGACCGCCGCCTCACCGACGGACGGCGCTCCGAGGGCGTTCGTCGCGCCGCCCAGCAGGGCGAGCGTCGCGACCCCGCTGCCGGCCAGCGCGGCCGTCACCCTCACCGCTCCCCGGCCGTAACGGACCAGGGGGACGTCGAGCGCCGCCGTGGCCACCAGCATGGCCACCAGCCAGGTCATCGACCACTCGCCGGTCAGCAGTGGCAGGACGGGCTGCGCCAGCACCACGGCGACCGGAGCAGGTCCGCGAAGCCGGGTCACCCGCGCATAGGCCACCAGGACGAGCGCGATGAGCCCGAGCATCCCGGCGGTGTAGGCCAGCGCGTCGAGGGCGTCCACTCCGAGGAACCCCACCCGCCTGGCCGCGTAGCCGTCGAGCAGCAGCAGCGCGACCCCGAATCCGGCCACGGTCTCGGCCGTCGCGGTGAGCCGGCGCCGGAGCAGCGCGATCGGCGCCAGCATGACCAGCGCCGTGAACACGGCCAGCACGGCCGCCCGCCCGCCGATGCCCAGCAGACCCCAGCTCACCACGGTGAACACCACCGCCGCCACCGTCAGCAGCAGGCCGCCGAGGATGAGCAGGACGTTCTTCGCGGCGCCTGGGGAGACCTCGCGCGCCGGGGCGCCGGGTCCTGCGGCGACTCCGGTGTTCGGTGGCAGCGCTCCCGCGGGCCCCTGACCCGCCGTACCCGAGGTCGCGAGTCCCGTGCCTGCCGCACCCTCGGTGGGCGCGCCGGCGCGCAGGATGCCGAGCAGTTCGGTACGGCGGGCCTGCAGCCGCGCCTGCCGGTCCCGCAGCTCTGCGAGAGTCTGGTCCACCAGCCAGAGTTCGTGCGCGGCGGGTCCCCGCAGAGGCAACGCGCACTTCGGACACCTGGCCACCGGCCCCTGCGGCCCGGTCCCGGACAACATCGCCCCGCAGTCAGGACATTTCATGCCTTCGCGCACCGATACTCCGCTTTAAGCCAGTAAGACAGCGCATACTTCAGCGCGAGATCCTTGCAAACCACTGTCACCGCGGACCGGCGAGAGCTCATGGGTGATCGGCTTGGATCGTGGTCGCCACAGCGGCCAGGCGGTCCTGGACCAGCCGCCGCCCCTGAACGGGAATGTCGCAGGCGTCCATCGCCCGTCGCAACAGATCGAGATCGAACCCGTGCGTACCCAGATGGTCGATGAGCGGGTCATATCGGTCGGACCGGTCCCGCAGGAGCTCCGTGGCCAACCGGAGTTCCAGCCGGACGACCGGCACATGGTGAGAGCCGCAGGGGAGCAGGACGTAATGCCGCCATGGCCCGCTGCCCGCGCATTCCAGCGCGTCCGAGTCGACCGCCCTTTCGAGGGTGCTGAGCTCCACTTCGACCCCGTTCACCGCGAACCTGGTGAAGTACTGCGAGGTTTCGGGGAGCCATGACGCCGCGTACAGGCAGGGGAAGGACGACAGTGCCGCGGCGAACGTGTCCAGGTCGTCCCGGTCGGCGAGCAGGATGTCGATGTCCCCGGCGCGGAGCGGGACGCCCTGCAGCAGCGCGGCGCTCGTGCCGCACACGCGATACGCCAGGTCGGCGCCCGTCGCTTCGAGCGCGTCGAGCGTCATGGCTAATGCCGTGGTCGCGTCCGTCAGGGTCAGTGGTCTTGTCGCGTCGCTCATGGGGACGAACGTATCGACCAGGTGGGCGGGCGGGTCAGGGCTCCGATCAGCTCGCAGGCCGGCCAGTAGCTCGTCGGGACGTTCCATGGTGAATCCTTTCGCGCCGTGCGGCCCTCTTATGAGGTGATGGCCACACGGGGAAGGGAGACGGGTGTGGGGGACGTCGTGGTGCCGGCGGTGCGGCGGGTACGCTTCAGGGCCTTGTTCCGGCGAGGGCAGGGGTGTGCGCGTGGCTGACCGGGCTTGGGCGAGCGCGCAGCTCATCGAGGCCGCGCAGGCCGGCGATCGTGAGTCGATCGCCGCGGTGCTCTACGGCGCCCATACGCACGTGCGGCGCCTCGCGGAGCACCTTTGCGCCTCTCCGCAGGATGCCGAGGACGCCGCGCAGGAAGCGCTGATCATCCTCTACCGGAAGATCGGTTCGCTCCGCGCCACCGGGGCGCTGGCATCGTGGATGTTCCGCATCGTCCGGAACGAGTGCCTGCGCCGCGCTCGTCTGGTGTTCGAGCGTCAGGACGAGCGCCTGCTGTTCGAGCATCAGGACGAGGCCAGGAGCGGTCTGGTGTCCTCGGCCGAGGACGAGGCCATCCGGCGCCTGGAGGCCGAGCTGGTCGCGCGGGCCATCCAGGAGCTGCCCGAGGTCCAGCGCAGAGTGCTGATCATGCGGGACGTCCTCGGCTACCCGGGGCCTTCGGTCGCGCGGTCGCTCGGCCTGAGCAACGCCGCGATGAAGTCCCAGCTGCACCGGGCCCGCAACAGGCTCCGGCTCGGCTTGGCCGGCGGAGGCATGAGCGGCCCCGCCGAAGGCCCGCGTGACCCCGCTTCCGCGTGAGGTCCGTCTTTTCACCATCCGAGCAACCTGAGGTTGAAAAGGAAGTTCCGTCATGCTCGAAACTGGATCGACCGCGCCCGACGTGGTGCTGCAGGACACCGACGGCCACACCGTCCGCCTGTCCGACTACCGGGGCAGGAGCGCCGTACTGATCTACTTCATGCGCTCGACGTCGTGCCCGGTCTGCAACCTGCACGTCAAGGACCTCGTCCGGCGCCGCGACGAGTTCGCGGACGCCGGCGTCCAGGTGCTGGTCGCGGTGCCCGAGGACCGTGCGGAGGCGGCCGCGTGGAAGGCCAGGCGCGGGCTCCCGTTCCCCGTGCTCGTCGGCCGCCAGGGCACGCCGCACGAGATGATCGGCCTGGGCAGGAAGGTCTTCGGCGCGCTCCAGCAGTCCGGCAGCGTCCTCGTCGACTCCGCGGGCGTCGTCCGTCACGCCCACGGGTCCACCCTGCCCACCGCCGGTTACGACAAGAAGGGGATCGCCGCGGCCCTCAAGGAGGGCCTGTCGATCGCCTGACGCCGCGGGTCCACCACTCTCGTGGATGCCACGCCGAAGGAGGAGATCCGCCCGCTGTTTCGGGGCGATGGCGGTCTTCAGGCTGGCATGTGCGAAGGGTAAGGTGGGGTTCTGTGACGACGTTTCGGATCAGCGAGGCCGCGGCGCTGCTCGGGGTCAGCGCCGACACTGTCCGCCGGTGGGTGGACGCGGGCCGGCTGGCGGCCGAGCGGGACGAGCACGGTCACCGGCAGGTGAACGGCGCCGATCTCGCGGCCTTCGCCCGCGCCCAGGTCGGGGAGACCGAGAGCGGCAACCGTTCCTCGGCGCGCAACCGCTTCCGCGGGATCGTGACCGAGGTGCTCCGGGATTCGGTGATGGCGCAGGTGGAGATCGCCGCCGGGCCGTTCCGGGTGGTGTCGCTGATGAGCCGCCAGGCCGCCGACGAGCTGGGCCTGGAGGTGGGCGTGGTGGCGATCGCCGTGATCAAGTCCACCAACGTCGTCGTCGAGATCCCTGGTCATGAGCGCGTGCCCAGCAGCCTGTGAGGAGCCCCCTGGTGTCGAGGCGTTTTCCCCGGTGGACCGTCGCCCTCCCCGTCGCGCTCGTGCTCGGCCTGGCGGGGTGCGGTTCCGCCGCGCCGGCCGGCTCGGCGGCGGCCACCCCCGCCGGCGGGGCCGAGCGGGCGAAGGAGGTTACGGTGTTCGCGGCGGCGTCCCTGACCGGCGCCTTCACCGCGCTCGGCCAGCACTTCGAGGCGGCCCATCCGGGTACGTCGGTGAAGTTCAACTTCGGCTCCAGCGCGACGCTCGCGCAGCAGATCGCGCAGGGCGCGCCGGCGGATGTGTTCGCCGCGGCCAGCCCGGCCACGATGAAGACGGTCACCGACGCGTCGCTGGCGAGCTCGCCGACCACGTTCGTCCGCAACAAGCTGCAGATCGCCGTACCGTCGGACAACCCGGCCAAGGTGGACGAGCTGAAGGACCTGGCCGACCCCAAGGTCAAGGTGGCGCTCTGCGCCGAGCAGGTGCCGTGCGGGGCGGCGGCGGTCAAGGCGCTGGGCGCGGCCGGGCTCAAGGTCAAGCCCGTGACGCTGGAGCAGGACGTCAAGGCCACGCTGACCAAGGTCGAGCTGGGTGAGGTCGACGCGGCCCTGGTCTACCGCACGGACGTGATCGCCTCGGCGGGCAAGGTCCAGGGCATCGCCTTCCCCGAGGCCGACAAGGCGATCAACGACTACCCGATCGCCGCCCTCGCGAAGGCTCCCGCCGGTGAGCTGGCGCAGCAGTTCGTCGGCCTGGTGCTGTCCCCGCAGGGCAGGGACGTGCTGACCAAGGCCGGTTTCGAGGCCCCCTGATCAGCATGGGCGCCGCCACCGAGCACCATCGCACCGCTCCGGCGCGGCCGCCGTGGGTGCTGCTCGTGCCGGCGCTGGCGGGACTGGCGTTCCTGGTGCTGCCGCTGGCCGGGCTGCTGGTGCGGGCGCCGTGGTCCACGCTGCCGGCGCGGCTGGCGGAGCCGTACGTGCTGGAGGCGCTGCGGTTGTCGCTGGTGACGGCCACCATCGCCACCGCCATGAGCCTGCTGCTCGGGGTGCCGCTGGCCTGGCTGCTGGCCCGAACCGACTTCCCGGGCCGGCGCCTGGTGCGGGCGCTGGTGACCGTGCCGCTGGTGCTGCCGCCGGTGGTGGGCGGCGTGGCGCTGCTGCTGGTGCTGGGGCGGCGCGGGCTGGTCGGGCAGTGGCTGGAGTCGGCGTTCGGGATCACGCTGCCGTTCACCACGGCGGGCGTGGTCGTCGCGGAGGCGTTCGTGGCGATGCCGTTCCTCGTCATCAGCGTAGAGGGCGCGCTGCGGGCCGCCGACCGGCGTTACGAGGAGGCCGCGGCGACGCTCGGCGCCTCCCGCTGGACGGTCTTCCGCCGTGTCACCCTGCCGATGGTCATGCCGGGCGTGGTGGCGGGGGCGGTGCTGTGCTGGGCCCGGGCGCTCGGCGAGTTCGGCGCCACGATCACGTTCGCGGGCAACTTCCCCGGCACCACCCGCACCATGCCGCTGGCGGTCTACCTGGCGCTGGAGACCGAGCCGGAGGCGGCCATCGTGCTCAGCCTGGTGCTGCTGGCGGTCTCGGTGGTCATCCTGGCCAGTTTGCGCGACCGGTGGGTGAGCGCGCCATGACCGTGCGCGACCGGTGGGTGAGTGCTCCATGACGCTCCACGCCCGGCTCGTGGTGACCCGGCCCGCCTTCACCCTCGACCTCGACCTCGACGTCGCCGCCGGGGAAGTGGTCGCGCTGCTCGGCCCCAACGGCGCGGGCAAGACCACCGCCCTGCGCGCCCTGGCCGGCCTCGTCCCCCTGTCGGAGGGCGAGATCGTCCTGGACGGGCATCCGATGCACACCCTGGCCCCCGAGCAGCGGCCGATCGGCATGGTCTTCCAGGACTACCTGCTCTTCCCGCACCTGTCGGCGCTGGACAACGTCGCCTTCGGCCCCCGGTGCCAGGGCGCCTCCAAGGCCGAGGCCCGGCGCACGGCCGCCGCCCTGCTGGAACGCGTCGGCCTGGCCGACCGGGCCGCCGCCAGGCCGCGACAGCTCTCCGGCGGCCAGGCCCAGCGCGTCGCGCTCGCCCGGGCGCTGGCCGTACGGCCCGACCTGCTGCTGCTCGACGAGCCGCTGGCCGCCCTCGACGCGCACACCCGCCTGGGGGTGCGCTCGGAGCTGCGCCGTCACCTGGCCGACTTCGGCGGCGCGACCGTGCTGGTCACCCACGACCCGCTGGACGCGATGGTGCTGGCCGACCGGCTGGTCGTCATCGAGGACGGCGCGATCGTCCAGCAGGGCGCGCCCGCCGAGGTGGCCCGCCACCCGCGCACCGACTACGTCGCCCGGCTCGTCGGGCTCAACCTGTACCGCGGCCTGGCCGACGGGCCGCGGGTCAAGGTCGGCGAGCTGCTGATCAGCACGTCGGAACGGCTGGAGGGGGCCGCGTTCGTGGCGTTCCCGCCCGCCGCCGTGGCGCTCTACCGTTCCCGTCCGGACGGCAGCCCGCGCAACCTCTGGGAGGCGCGCATCGACGGCATCGAACGGCACGGCGACAACGTCCGCGTCCACCTCGAAGGCCCCGTCACGGCGTTCGCCGACATCACCCCCGCCGCCCTCGCCGAGCTCGACCTCGCCCCGGGTCAGACGATCTGGGCCTCGGTCAAGGCCACCGAGACCCACGCCTACCCCGCCTGAACGAGCCCCCTGCCCGGCGGCGACGGCGTGTCGCCGAACTCGGGGCCGCCCGCACCCGCCGCAGCACAGCGCGGTGGCCGTCGCGTCCGAGCATCGCGATGAGATGGCACAGCGTGGCGACGCTTCACCAGGCGGGTACGCGCACCTCGCCCGACAGAGCCGGCTCGTCGGCCGTCGGAAGATCGGCGCTTCGTCCCGTTCGATATCCTCATGCGCCCTTCCGTGATCGTTGGTACCGTCGTCTCCGGTCGGCCGCGGGACTTCGGTGCGACTTCCGGAACCCGCCTGTAAAGCGATGCCTTCGCAGTTCGTGCCCTCATTCCCCGGCCGGCCCGGACAAGGGGGCGATCATGGAGACGTTCGCCGACCTGATCGAGTGCGAAGACGTCCTGCTGTTCGTCAACGCGGCGATCACGTCGACCGGGCAGCGCGAGTTCCACAGCACGCAGGCCGAGCAGCGGCTCTCGCTGCGGTTCCTGCACAGCTACATCGACGGCAACTATCCAGAGATCTACGCGGCGACGCTGGCGCTGGAGATCAACGACCACAACGCCGCGATGATCATCCGCAACCTGCTCGTACGGCACGGCGGCGACGGCGCCCTGATCGCCTGGCGGCTGTCGCGGATGGCGCCGCAGCGCGTCTACCGGCTGTTCCAGGACCTGCGGCGGCTCGGCGTCAACAACCGGCGCACCCGGGCGATCATCGCCGGATGGCTGTCCGGCCGCTCCGACCTGGCCTTCGACGCGGTCAAGTACCGTACGGCGCTCAAGGACGCGGTGCGCCACGCCCACCTGCGGCTGGAGGGCGAGCTGGGCGACTTCCTCTTCGCACCGCGCGGCCGGGCCAGGTTCGACCACCCGCTGCTGGACGCCTGGCGCCGCGCGCACTACGAGAAGGCCGCCGTCTACGAGCTGCCGTACACCGTGGCCGAGGGGTTCGCCGCGCGGCACGGGATCAAGCGACAGATCTTCATGGAGCGGATCGCGCCCCGCCTGACCAGGCTGGAGCGGATGCGGCTGGCCGAGTCGGCGCGTGACCAGGGCGTCGAGCCCGACCTGGCCGCGATGCCCCTGGTACGGCTGGCCTCCTACGCGCTCTCCCTCCCCTTCCAGACCCGGGCGCGCCGCCGTACCGAGCTCACCGCGGCCTTGCGCGCGGCGGCGGCGCGCGCGGCCGGAACGCGCGCGGGCACCTGGGGGCGCGTCACCGCGGTCCTCGACGACAGCTTCTCCGCCTTCGGCTCGGTCACCAAGCGGCACCGGCCGCTCGCGGTCGCCGTGGCCTGCCACCACCTGCTGGAGGCGCTGGCGGGCGACTACCGCGGGCTCTGGCTGTCGGGCGGCGACGACCCGCTGATGGCGCGCCCGACCGGGCCCACGCCGCTCGGGCGGCGGATCGTCGACGGGCTGGAGACGGCCCCGGAACGGCTCGTCATCGTCTCGGACGGCTGGGACAACGCCCCGCCGGGGCTGGCCGCGGAGGTGCTGCGCGTCTGGCGCGCCCGCCTGGACCCGGACCGGAGGGTCAGCATCGTGCACGTCAACCCGGTGTACGACGCCGGCGGCTTCGAGGTGCGCCGGCTGGCGCCGGGCGTGCCCACCGCGGGCATCCGCGACGCGGAGGACCTCCCGGCGCTGGTGGAGCTGGCCCAGTTCGCCGAGGGCCGGACCGGCCCGGCCGAGCTGCGCGCCTACCTGGCCGAGCGGGCCGCGGAGCGAATGGCGGAGCGGGCGCCGGGGGCGGCGGAGCGGATGGGGGAGCGGGCGCCGGGAGTGGCAGAGCGGATGGGGGAGCGGGCGCCGGGAGTGGCAGAGCGGATGGGGGAGCGGGCGGCGGGGGTGGCGGAGAGGATGGCGGGGCGATGATCGACCTGACCGGGCTGGAGACGCGGCCCGCGCAGACCTGGGGGTCGGTGCGCCTGGTGCCGCTGGTCCGCCGCGAGCCCATCCTGGACCTGCGGCTGCACGCCACGATCTACGGCGACGAGCCGTCCGTGGTGTCGCTGACCGACAGGACGAGCTACCGGGCCTACATCCCGCACGCCTTCGTCGCCTCCTGGACCCGCGACGGGACCCCCGCCGCCGCGTACGGGACCCAGATCGACGAGCCGGTCCGCCACATCGGCATCAGGACGCGGCGCCGCATGGCGCGGCGCGTCGACAAGAACCGGCTGCGCTTCCTGCCGATGCACCTGGCCGTCGAGGGCTACCTGGCGCTGCACTTCAACGGGCCCGAGATCGTCTGGGAGGAGTGGTCACGCCGCGACCTGTCGCCGCGGGTGGAGGTCGTCTACAGCGGCGGCGAGATCAGCGGGCTGGCGGACGCCCTGCGGATCTTCGAGATCTATCCCGGCCAGTGCGGGCTGATGATCTACGTGGCCGACGCGCTCGCCGCCGCGACCGTGGTGCCGCACCCGGACGACTACCGGGCGCTGCACCCGACGCTCATCCACGACCTGTACGGCGAGCTGATCCACGAGTACGCCCTGTACCACCCGGTGCGCGACGTCCCCGCCGTGGTGGACGCCTCGCGCGTGGCGTCGCTGGGCGACCTGCGCGCGGCGGCCGAGCGGCACGAACGGGAGTGGGCGTCCTTCCACGACACGACCATGGCGGCGGGGATGCTGTCGTCGCCCGGCCGGGTGGAGGAGGTCTACCGGTTCGGGCCGTTCCGCCTCTCCCGCTTCCTGCCGCGCTTCGAGCCGCGGCGGGAGAACCACATCGGGGAGACGATCACCTCCGACGACGGGCAGGTCGCCTACTTGAAGACCTTCCGCCTGTCGCAGGCGCAGATCAGGCGCGGCTACCTGCTGACCAGGCTGGCCGAGCACGACTGGCACATCGGGCGCACGGCCGCCGCCCTCGGGACCACCCCGGAGGATCTCGGATCACGCCTCGAACGCGCCGGCTTCGGCCACCTGCTGCGCCGGCACGTCCTGGACCACTACCGAGCCGGTCGCCGGGGTCAGGCGGGCTGACCGGCCGGTTCGCGCGCCGCCATCCGGCGTTCGAACCACACGGAGGTGAACGGCGGGACCGCGCACGCCAGGCCGAGCACCACCGCGCCCCGGCTCCAGCCGGCCTCCCGCGCCGAGAGGATCACGCCGGCCGCGTACAGCACGAACAGCGCTCCGTGGATCGGCCCGAAGATCTTCACGCCGAGCTCGCCGGTGGCGGCCACGTACTTGAAGAACATCCCGACCAGCAGGCCCGCCCAGGAGCACGCCTCGGCCACCGCCACGACCCGGAACCAGCGCAGCATGCCTCACCTTCCCACTCGGACGATCGCGCACACTCTACAGGCTGTAGAGCAACGGGCGGTCATCGCTTCATGGCGCGGTGACGCCGGAGCAGGTCGGTGATCTTCGCGTGGTCGCGGGCGCCGTTCAGCTCGCTGAGCAGATCGTCGGGGCACAGCTCGTAGAGCTCGCCCCACCATCGGCGAGACCTGTTGTCCCAGATCCGGTAGCCGCCGGGTACGCCTCGGGCGGCGTAGCGTCTCCTGCTCATCGCCAGGGCCTCAGCTCCGGAGGGAGCGCCAGCCCTCCACCGTCGCTTCGGCGATGAGCTGGATGTGGCGGCCGTACGCGGCGTGCCCGTCGGCCACGAAGCTGCCCTCCCTGAACGGCAGGCCCGAGAACGCGGCGCGGAACCGCTCGGGAGGCCCGCCCACCGGAAGCGGCTCGTACGGCGCCAAAGGCTCCATGTCGTAGCCGGACCGTGCGCCGTGCCCGTTGCGCGCCACCTGGTGAGCCGCCACGCGCAGCAGCGCGTCGAGGCCCTGGTCCACGTAGAGCTGCAACTGCCGGAACTGGCCGTCCAGGTACTTCTCGCGAGCCCGGGACGGGTGCTGCAGGAGGTACGCGCAGACCACGGGCGCGTGCCAGGCATACATCTGCGGATCGGCCTGCTCCTCGGCCAGGATGCCGTGGTAGTAGTCCACGCACACGCCGAGCGGGCCGGCCGTCGCCCCGCACTCGCACTGATCCGTCATGGCCCGCACCATAGGCGGACGGCGACGGCCTTGTCGATCGCATTTCCCGGCGCCGAACGGCCGGTGCATGGCCGGTGCGTGCCCTGGTGAGGCGATCTCCCCGGGCCGAGCGGGCGTGGACCTGGTCGCGCGGGGTGGTGCTGGCGTACTTCTGCGAGTACGCCAGCACCCGCAGATCCCGCTCTGGCGGCTCCACGTCCTCGACCGGACGGCGATGCGTACGATCTGCCTGTGGAGGAAGTGATCTTGGCGGTGCTCGACGCCGCGCTGATGGTGACGATCCTGTGCGTCGTCATCGCGCCCGTGTACGGCTCCGTGATGCTCGCGGCCCGCACCGCCCCGATCAGCCGCCATGCTCGCCTGAGCCGGCCCCACCTGGTCTGGGGAGTGGTTCTGACGGCCGCCGGTGTCGCGCTGCTGGTGGTCACTGCGCGGTCCTCGCGCGTGGTCGTGCCCCACGACCCCGCGCTGGCCTTCATTCTTCTCGCGGCTCTGGCGGGTGCGGCGCTGCTCCTCCTCGGCATCGGCCCGTTCGTCCCATGGCTGGCGGCGCTGCTCGGGAGGCGGGCGGTACGGCTGGCGGCGCCGGTCCGCCTGGCGGCTCAGGGCGCGGCCGGCCCCCGGGCGGCCGCGGTGGCGGCGACGACGGCGAGTGCGACGGCGCTCGCGCTCACCTTCATGATCGTCGGTACGGCCCAGACGGCGCAGGAGAGGGCCGCGTACAGTCCGCAGGCCCGCTCCGGCGCCCTCGTGGTGACCTGGCCCTCGGCGGAACAGGCGGCGGCCGTACGCGCGGCCGTCCAGCAGGAGCTGCCGGGGGTGCCGATCGTGCAGAGCTACCGCCGGCCGGTGCTCGGATACCTGAGCCTGAACGTCCACAAGGTGGACGGGGAGCGGGAGAGCGATGTCTCGGCCGTGGTGATCGGTGACGAGGGGCTGCTCCGCTATCTCACCGGAGACCCCTCGACGCCGTACGACGAGCAGACGGCCGTGATCGTCACGGCTGATGGCACGGACGTCGACAAGGTGACGGTCGACTACGAAGCCTGCGGGAACGGCGACACGTCGTCCACGACCAAGATCCTCTCCGCGACCGCCGCCAGACCCGCCGCCCCGCAGGAGGAGAAGATCTTCCTCCCGGCGCCGGCCGTGCGGGAGCTCGGCTGCCGACCGGAGCCGGAGGAACTGCTCATCGACCCCTCCGTTCACCGCACCACGGCGATCGAGCAGGAGCGGCTCGACCGCCGGCTCGGCGCCTCGGGGACCACCTTCGTCGAGCAGGGGTTCCAGGCCCAGGACGGCTGGAAGGTCTTCGCCGGGGCGGCGATCGCCCTCGCCCTCGGGGCGGCGTTGACCATGACCCGCCGGACACCCGCCGACTCCCGCCCGATGCGCGTGCTGCTGCGCGTCGGCGGCGGTCCGAGCCTGCGGTGGTTCGCCGCCTGCCACGCGGGGCTCGTGGCGGCCTGCGGAACGGTGACGGGCGCGGCCGCCGGATGTGTCATGGGCCTGCAACTGGCGTGGCCGCTGACGGCCCCGGGCGAGTGGGAATCGCCGCCACGGGTGCCCTTCGAGCCCCCGTGGCCGGCGATCGCCGTGCTCGTCGCCGGTCTGCCCGTCCTCGTCGCCGCCATCGCCGCGGTTCTCGGTACGACCCGGCGCGGTAACCGAGGCGGGGGTTGATCGCTCGTCCGCGGCTGACTAACGTGACGACCTTCGGTCGGCGCGACCTCCTGGCGAACTCGATCCCGTGGTTCAGCGTGAACGGTGAAGAGACGTGGTGCGCCGAGCTGACGGTGTGGTTGTCCCGTCCGGCTTCTCAGACCCGGCTCCGCGCCGGGACTCCGGCCGGTAGGGTCGCGCCGTGGACGACGACGCCTTCATGAGCACCCCTTACGACGACGAACTCATCGTCGGCGCCCTGGTCGTGCCCGTGGTGCTCCTCCTGCTGCCCACTGTCATCTGGCTCACCGTGACGCTGCTGCGCAGCCGCAGGTAGCGCCTCACCGGCGGGCGATGTAGTAGCGGTCGATCGGGAGCACCAGGGCGTACAGATGTCGTGCGGCCACGGCGGCAGGGCGAGGAGAGCCTGGTCCAGCCGCAGGCGGGGCGCGTAGCCGGTGCACTCGTCGCAGAGGCACCTATGGAGGAGACGGTCGGCGCTGCCGAGGAGGGCCGCGTGCTGCCAGGCCACCAGGGCGTCCGCCACGGCCCCCGGCCACATCCGGGTGTGTTCGAGGGCGACCACCGCGACCATGGGGCGACGGCCGAGCCCCGGGACATGGTGGACCAGGTCTCTGTGGGTGCCGCACGACGACCTGCGCGTACGGACCTCGGAAGGGCGCCTACGCGGCATGGCCCTTTCTGGTCGATGTCATGGCCACGATGATCGCACGTTGTCCCTAGCGGAGGAACTCCAGGAGCGCCGGGACGATGGCGTCGGGGGACGGGCCGTGACCCTGGCCCGGGAGGACGCGGCGGGTGGCGTCGGGCAGGGCGGCCGCCACCGCGTCGGCGGCCTCCGGCATGCCGGGGAACGTCTGGTCGCCCGAGTACACGATCGTCGGCACCGTGACCGCGGACCAGCGGCCGGCCCAGTCGGGGTCGGTGTTGACGTCGTGGACGGCCGCGAGGTCGTAGACGAGCGTGGGCGCGACCGCCACCAGGTCGGCCCAGCCGGGGCCCTGGGCCATGCCCTCGACGGCCTCGGCCGGCACGCCGAACACCGCGGTCATCTCGTAGCGCATCGCCTCGTCATGCTTGCCCTCGGCCAGCAGGGCGCGCATCGTCGTCAGGTGCTCGCCGTGGTCGAGGCCGGCGAACAGCGGCGGCTCGTAGAGGGCGAGCGCGGTGACGCCGACGCCGGCCTGCGCGGCGGCCAGCGCCACGGTCGCCCCGGACGAGCTGCTGTAGAGGGTCGCGGTGCCGCCGGCCGCCTTGACCAGCGCCGCGACGTCCTCGACCTCCCGCTCCAGCGCCCACGGCGCGGTGTCGCCGGACCGGCCGCGTCCGCGCCGGTCGTAGTCGATCGCCGTGAAGCCCTCGCCGGCGAGCCGCCGGGCGACCTCCGCGGTGTTCGGGTCGATGGCGCGGTACTGGGTGGCGCCGCCGATGAAGATGATCGCGGGCCCGTCACCGTGGCGGTCGTAGTCGATGACCGTGCCGTCCTGGGAGATGACCGTGCTCAAGATCGTGCCTCGATTCGTGCCGTTCGACGTGTGAGGGGGTGGCGGGCCGGTTCACGGGTGCCGCCATCGGCACAGGGTACGGGCCCGGACCGACATTTCCGGTCCCGCCTCCCCTGCCCGGCGCGGGGCCGCCGACCTGCGGCGGGCGCATTCGCGGCGCGGGGGAGCGGCCGGGCCGAGGGCAGGGCCTGGATCCGGGCTCCGATCCGGGCTCCGATCCGGGCTCCGATCCCGGCTCAGCTCCCGGCTCGGATCCGGGCCCGGGCCCGGGCCGGGGGCTGGAGCCGCGTCGAGGGAGGGCGCGTGGTGGAGGATGTCGCGTTCCAGGGCGCGCAGCTCAGGGCCGGGGTCGAGGCCGAGCTGGTCGGCCAGCAGCCGTCCCGCCCGGCGGAGCACGCCCAGCGCCTCCGCCTGCCGGCCCGTACGGTACAGCGAGAGCGCGAGCAGGCACCACAGCCGCTCGCGCAGCGGGCCGGCCGTCGTCTCGGCCTCCAGCGTCGCGATCACGGCGTCGGGACGGCGCAGCGCGAGCAGTGCCCGGGCGTGCCGCTCCACGGCGACCAGCCGCGCCTCGTTCAGCCGCCTGACCTCCGCGACCGCCCACGGCTGGTCGTCGAACTCGGCGTACGGCTGCCCCCGCCACAGCCCCAGCGCCTCCTCCAGGCAGGCCAGGGCCGCGCCGGGCGGTCGCCGTCCCGCCTGGTCCACGAGCTCGGTGAAGCGGATCGCGTCCACTCGGCCGGTCTCCAGCAGGTAGCCGGGCGGGCGGCTGACCAGCAGGGCCTGCCGGGAGCGCGGCCGGCGCCCGGGTTCGAGCGCGCGGCGCAGATGGGACACGTACGCGTGCAGCGACGGCAGGGCGCTGGGCGGCGGCCGGTCCCCGTACAGGGCGTGGATCAGGGCGTCGGTGGAGACCGTCGCGCCCGGCGCGGCCAGCAGCCGGGCCAGCACGGTGCGCGGGCGGGGGCCGCCGAGCGCGGCGGCCCGGCCCGTGTCGTCGCGCGCCTCCAGCGGTCCGAGGACTCGGAACTCCACCGGCTCAGCCCTTTCCGGAGTTCAGGACGTCGTCCGGCCGGGTGACGAGCAGCAGGCCGAGCGCCGCGTACCCGATGACCAGGTGGCCGGCGCCCACCCAGCGGGAGAGGTCCTCGCCCACCAGCAGGAAGCTGGGGACGGTGACGACCGCCCAGCTCTCGGCGACCAGCGGCCACCAGCGCAGCAGCCCCCTCCATCGGCCGGCGGCGGCGAGCTTCACGCTGATGGCGGCCATGCCGAGCATCGACAGCGGCCAGCACATGTCCAGCGGGGCCAGCCAGGCCCCGTTCTTGAGGTCGTCGGGCAGGACGCCGTGCAGCAGCGACCAGACGGAGGCCACGCCGAGCACGACCGCCTCGACGCGGAGCGCGACGGCGGCGGCGCGGGAGGTGCCGAGGGCCCGGGTCCGCATCTGCACCCACAGCAGGCAGAACACGCCGAGCTGGAAGCACAGGCCGGTCAGGTCCACGACGCGCTCGCCCACGCCGACGCCGGTCGAGCCGAAGACGGAGATGGCCGCCGCCCAGGTGAGGGCCCCGGCCGTGAGCCCGGCACCGGCGCGCCGGACGGCGTCGGCGCCGATCGACCGGGACGCACCTACCGGTCGGGACGCACCTGCCGATCGGGATCCGTCGGTCGGTCGCGATCCGGTGGCGCCGCCCGGGGGAGAAGCCGGGGGGAGATCCGTGCGGGCCTTGGCCGGTTCGTCGGTGATGCGGGCGTCCATGAGTGCCTCCTGTGGGGCCGTCGGGGCGTGACGGTGTCCACGATCGGCGTTCGCCGTCCCGGGCCGGCAGGGGCGCGCGTCCCTGATCAGGTCCCGGACGCCCCCTGCTTGTCCCGGGACAAGCAGCGGGACGAGCACGGGCGTCGGTGGCTAGGAGTCGCGCCAGCCCGCCGCGTTGGCCTCGACCACCCGGTCGAGGCTCGTGAGCTCGTCCGACGGCACCTTCTCGCTGATGAAGCGCAGGTTGCTCAGGAAGTCGTCGAGGGCCTCCTCCACCACCGTGAACGGCGGCCGGCCACCGGCGTCGTCACCGGCCGCCCGGTTCGCCAGCGCCCATCGCGCGTGACCGACCTCGGCGCCCAGGGGCGCCCACGCCGCCTCCAGCAGGCTCCAGAGACGCTCCTCGTCCTCCGCCGGGAACCGCCGCTCCATCCGTTCTCCTACGGTCGTGTGATCAGTGGCGACCACACAATCAGGAGGCACCGACAAGAGAGCGCCACCCGAAGGTGACGGAGCCCGCCAGCAGCACCACCCCGGACAGCACACCGCTGAGCAGCGGCACCCACGTGACGGCCGACGTCGAGGCCATGACGAGGCCCGCCACCCCCAGCACGGTCAGGACGGCGCCGGGCACGGCGATGCTCCAGTCCTTCCACACCGGCGCCAGCGCGACGAAGTGCACGCCCACCACGAACGCCACCCATGCCACGTTGCCCTGTTCGGGCCGGTCCAGGGCGGCCAGCACCCGCAGCCCGCCGAAGAGCAGCAGCACCTCGGCGGCCACGACGATCAGGTATCCGCGGCCGAACATGCCCTTCCGCGCCGCCTCCGGAGCCGGCCGTTCCTTACGGGCCGTGGCGAACCACATGGCCACCACGGCCGCGGCCCCCAGGCAGGCGGCGACCCGCAGGACGTTGACGGCCACGGTGTTCAGCGGGCTCTGCGCGTTGAGGACCACGAAGACCGCGCCGAAGACGGCGCCCACCAGCAATCCAGTCATTCTTTGCATGACGGCCATTGAATCGGCCGCCGGATCCCGGCCGCGCGGGGGGTGGGACGAGGGCGGGGTCGGCCTGGCCCTACCTCGCCGTCCCGCGAAGATGGGCGAGCACGGCCAGCACCCGCCGGTTGTCGTCCTGGGTCGCCGGCAGCTCCAGCTTGGCGAACAGGCCCGCCACGTGCTTGCCGACGGCCGCCTCCGTGATGGACAGGGCGCGGGCGATGGAGCCGTTGGAGCGTCCCTCGGCCATCAGGGCGAGCACCTCGCGCTCGCGCGGGGTCAGCCGATGCGTCGGCTCGGTGACGTCCCTGGCTCGGGCCCAGGTCAGCTCGAACAGGTCGATGAGGGCCGTGATGAGGCTCTGCTGCCTGATCACCAGGGCTCCGGGCGAGTACGCGACCGGGGTGATGCGCAGGAACGCCACGGCGTGGTCGAAGACGAGGAGCTGCTGCACCTGCTCGTCGGTGACCCGGTGCAGGTCGCCGGCGGCGTGCAGCTCCCTGATCCGGGCCGTCTTGAGGGCGTCGTCCAGGACGCTGGAGTGGACGACCGTGCGCATCCTCATGCCGCGCCGCAGGGCGCCGAGCACGTCGAGCCGGCTGCGCTGCTCCTCGCGGCCCTCCTCCCGCGAGCCGACCGGCTGCAGGGCGCGCAGCTCCCGGGACGATCCGGCCAGGTCGAGGATCTGCCGCCGGACGCGCTCGTTGTCCTCCACCCGCTCGACCTCGACGGGCACGCCGCTCAGCACGCCCACCACCTCTTCGAGGCGACGGGTGAGCTGGGCCAGCGACACACTCTCCTCCACACGGTCCCCCCGAGCCGGTTCTCGGAAGTGATCGTACGGGGCCCGGAAAGGCCGACAGGAGTCGTGCGTTTTCTGGACGATCTTTATGCGGACCGCGATCACGCTTGTCGCCAGCAGGAGCGTTTCGGGGGCTCGGCTGACGCGGAGCCGGCCCGAGGCCGGAGACGGCGGTCGCGCGAGTCCTCCGACGTAACGTTGAGGAGAAACACGTGAAGGCTCGTCTCCGCCGTCCGGCCGCGCTGTTAGCGGGCGCCATCATCCCCCTCTCGCTTCTCATCGGGCAGCCGGCCGACGCCGCCGGCGCCGGTCCCGTCGCCGACGCCTTCGCGCGGGCCTCCGCCGCGTACGAGGTGCCGCGCGACCTGCTGGTGTCGGTCGCCTACGCCGAGACCCACCTCGACGGACACGACGGCAAGCCCAGCGCCTCCGGCGGCTACGGCGTGATGCACCTCGTCAGCAACCCCAAGACGCACTCGCTGGAGCAGGCCGCCAAGCTGACCAAGCTGCCCGTGGCCTCCCTCAAGACCGACACCACGGCCAACATCACCGGCGGCGCCGCCGTGCTGCGCGCCCTGGCCGACGAGCTGGGGCTGGGCGCCGACGCGCGCAAGGACCCGGCGAAGTGGTACTCCGTGGTCGCCAAGTACGGCAACGCCTCCCGGCCCGAGGTGGCCAGGCTGTACGCCGACACCGTGTACGACCTGCTCGGCGGCGGCGTCAGCGCCGCCACCCCCGACGGCGAGACCGTGAAGGTGGCGGCCCGCGCCGTCGAGCCCGACCGCGGCGCGTACGCCAAGGTCAAGGAGCTCGGCGAGAACGACACGCTGGCCGCGGCCGCGGTCGACTACCCCGGGGCCACCTGGGCGGCCGCCCACAGCTCCAACTACGCCGTCTCCGACCGGCCCAACAGCGACGTCATCGACCGGATCGTCATCCATGTCACACAGGGCTCGTACGCCGGGACGATCGACTGGTTCCAGACCGGCCCGCGGCCGAACCCGACCTCCGCGCACTACGTCATCCGCTCCTCCGACGGCGCCATCACGCAGATGGTCAGGGAGAAGGACCGGGCCTTCCACGCCGGCGACTACAACCGCCGTTCGGTCGGCATCGAGCACGAGGGCTGGGTGGACCAGGCGTCCTGGTTCACCGACGCGATGTACCGCTCCTCGGCCGCGCTGACCCGCAACATCGCCGACCGCTACGGCATCCCGAAGGACCGCACCCACATCATCGGGCACAGCGAGGTGCCCACCGCCGACCACACCGACCCCGGTCCCTACTGGAACTGGACGACGTACATGAACTACGTCAAGGGCACCGGCGGGCCCAGCAACCCGCACACGCCCGAGTCGGTCTGCGGCAGCGGCTACAAGGTCATCGACTCCGCGCCCCTCGGCACGGCGGGCAACGTCTACCTGCTCTACAACTCCACCAGCGGCAAGAACTGCGTGGCCACGCTGAAGACCACCTCGCTCGGCCAGGCCACGGCCACCAGCGCCTACCTGGAGGTGCAGGGCCAGACCCGCGTCACCGACAGCGGCAACTTCGCGTACTACGCGGGGCCGGTGATCGCCGCCGCCGCCGACAAGTGCGTCAAGTGGGGCGGCAAGGCGGGCGCTTACACCTACGACAGCGGGTTCGAGCACTGCTCGTGACCCTCGCTGCCTGACGGTGGAGGGCGCCGACCGGTTCGACCGGGCGGCGCCCTTCCGCGTTCAGGGGGCGTCGCGGGCCAGCAGGGCGCGGTGGGCGGTGAGCCAGACCTGGCCGGTGCAGCGCCGCTCGACCTCCTCGGGCGTCAGCCACTCGGCGCCCGTGCTCTCCGTACCGGCGGGCGGCGTGGTGGGCGGCCCCGGCTCGGCGAGGCGGGCCTCGAACAGCACCATGTACGTCAGCGCCGCGTACCGGTAGCCGGCCGGGGCTGGACCGGTCAGCTCGATGCGCTGCCAGGCGAACACCGACAGCCGTTCCGGCGGCAGCGCGAGGCCGGTCTCCTCGGCCAGCTCGCGGGAGGCGGCCTCGGCGGCCCGCTCGCCCGGGTCGAGGTGGCCGCCCGGGATGTCCCAGCCGCGCCCCTCGCGGGCGACGCGGGTCAGCAGCGTGCGGCCGGCGGCGTCGAGGACGAACGCGAAGGCGGAGGTGGTCTGCTCCACCGGCGGCAGCCTGCTGGTCAGCGCGATCTCCAGGCGGTGCGGTGCGGGGATCCACGGCACGGTGACGGACGCGAGGACACGGGTCATTGCCTCATTGTCCACCGGGAGCCCCGTTCCCGGCGCACCACACGCGACGAGACGCACCACACGCGACGCGGCGGCACCACGCTCGATCGCC
Source organism: Nonomuraea roseoviolacea subsp. carminata (assembly GCF_024172185.1). Classification (GTDB taxonomy): domain Bacteria; phylum Actinomycetota; class Actinomycetes; order Streptosporangiales; family Streptosporangiaceae; genus Nonomuraea; species Nonomuraea roseoviolacea. The sequence continues at coordinate 2,936,020 of NZ_JAMZEC010000001.1, read as the reverse complement.
GGCGGCCTACTCGACCGTTGTCATGCTCGGCCGGAGCACCGGGTCGCCGGCGAGCAGCAGCCCGGCCTCGGGCGGCTCCCCCTCCTCGACGCTCTGGAGGAGCCGGCTCACCAGGGCGTCCGCGATGCGCCGCAGCGGCAGCCGGACGGTCGTCAGCGGCGGCTGGAGCAGCCGGGTGTACGGCATGTCGTTGAACCCGGTCACCGCGAGGTCGGCGCCGACGGTCAGCCCCTCGGCCTGGGCGGCGGCGTAGGCGCCGGGCGCCAGCCAGTCGTCGTCCAGGACCAGCGCGGTGGGGCGGGGCGAGCGGTTCAGCAGGTCACGCGCCACGGCCACCACCTCGTCCAGGCCGTCGACGAACGCCTCGTGGCCGGCCAGGCCGAAGCGGCGCATCCCGATGCGGAACCCGGCCTCCCGGTGCCGCAGCCAGGGCAGCGCCGCCGACGTGCCGAGGTAGGCCACCCGCCGATGGCCGTGGGACGACAGCAGGCCGACCAGGTCGATCATCGCCTGGGCCGAGTCGACGTCCACCCACGCCTGGGGCCGGCCGGGCCCGGTGCGGCCGAAGACCGCGAAGGGGAAGCCCGTCTCGTGCAGGTAGTCCACGCACGGGTCGTCCTCCAGCACGTCGGAGAGCAGGATGGCGTCGGCGGTGCGCGCGGCGATGACGTCCTCCAGCGCCCGCGCCCTGCTCTGGCCGGGGCGGGGGCGCACGAGCAGGATGCGGTAGCCGGCCTCGCCGGCGGCGGCGACCATCGCCTCCAGGAAGCCGCTCATGAGCGCGTTGGGGTTGTCCGGGTCGGTCTCCGGGGTGGTGTAGGCGATGATCCGGCGCGTGCCGGAGCGCAGGCTGCGCGCCGACTGGTCGGGGCGGTAGCCCATCTCCTCGATCAGCGCGGTGACCCGTTCGAGGGTGTCGGGGCGCAGCTTGTGCGGGGCGTTGATCGCGTTGGAGATGGTCTGCCGGGACACACCCGCGGCGCGCGCGACGTCCTGGATGCTGACCCCGCGGGGCCGTTGCGCCGGCATGTTCGGGTTCTCCTCCTCGGGTCCTCAGGGTGCCGCCCTTGCCCTGGCCCGGGCCATCCTAGGTCCTGTGAACGTTCATATCACGCGCGATGTCACATATGACGACCTGGGAGGTCCTGTGGACATGACGCCGATTCCGGGGGCGAGGGAGATGTTCTCGCTGGACCCGGAGGTGATCCAGCTCAACCACGGTTCGTACGGCGCGGTGCCGGTCGAGGTGCAGGAGCGCCAGGCGGAGCTGCGTGCCGAGATGGAGCGGATGCCCGACCGGTTCTTCGCCCGCCTGCCCGCGCGCCTGGCCGTGGCGCGGGAGCGGGTGGCCGCCTTCCTCAACAGCTCCGGAGCGGCCTTCGTCGCCAACGCCACGGAGGGGGTCGCCGTCGCGCTGGAGTCCGTGCCGCTCGCGGCGGGCGACGAGATCCTCCACACCGACCACGGGTACGCGGCCGTGGAGCGGGCGCTGCGCCGCCGGGCCGGGGAGAGCGGGGCGCGGCTGGTCAGGGTGGCGCTGGGCGACGATCCGGTGGCGGCGGTGCTCGGCGGGGTCACCGCGCGGACCCGGATCGCGGTCCTCGACCACGTCAGCTCGGCCGGGGCCCGCCTCCTGCCGGTCGCCCGGCTGGCCGGCGAACTGGCCGCCCGGGACGTCGTCACGGTGGTGGACGGCGCCCACGCACCGGGGATGCTGCCGGTGGACCTCGACGCGGTGAACGCCGACTTCTGGGTCGGCAACCTGCACAAGTGGGCGTTCGCGCCGCGTCCGGCGGCGCTGCTGCACGTCGCGCCGCGCTGGCGGGGCCGGGTCAGGCCGCTGGTCGTCTCCTACGGCGAGGGGTTCCCGGACGCGGTGGAGTTCCAGGGCACGCGTGACTACACCGCCCTGCTGGCCGCGCCGTACGGGCTGGACGTCCTGGAACGGCTCGGGCTCGACCGGGTGCGCGCGCACAACGCGGCGCTGGCGGCCTACGGGCAGCGGGTCGTGGCGGAGGCCCTGCGCGAGGCCGGCCTGTGCGCGGACGCCCCGCAGACGACCGGCTACCCAGGCGTGCCGATGCGCGTGGTGCGGCTGGCGTCCGGGCTGGGCTCGACCAAGGCGGAGGCCGACGCGCTCTGCGCGGAGATCCTGGACCGCCTCGGCTGCCAGATCAAGATCGAGCCGGTGGGGCTGCTCCGCCTGTCGGCGCAGATCTACAACACGCCCGGGGACTACGACCGCCTCGCCGCCGGACTGCCGGACATCCTCCGTTCTCGACGCGGGCTCTTGCGCGCAATATGAACGATCAAATACCTTAACCCCCAAGTCGCCCGCCGATTGGTCGGCAAACATCCCCTCGCCTGCCCTGAAAAGCCAGGCAGAAGATCGTTTGAACGTTCATATCCGACGCGGCGCTCATCCCCCGAAAGGAAGCACGCGCATGATCAACCGTCGTGGAGTCCTCGCGCTCACCCTCGCCGGTACCCTCACCCTCGCCGCCTGTGGCGGCGGTGGGGAGAAGGCGGAGAGCGGCGGGCCGGTCAAGATCACCGTGTGGAGCTGGAAGCCCGCCTCGGACGGCCTGGCCGCCGTCGCCAAGGACTTCGAGAAGGCGAACCCGAACATCAAGGTCGACGTCCAGGTGATCGGCAACCCGGCCATCTGGGAGAAGATCACCGTCGGCATGGCGGCGGGCGGCAAGGGCCTCGGCGACATCCTGCACATCGGCATCGACTACCTGCCCAGCTACGTGGACAAGTTCCCCGGCGGCCTGGCCGACCTCAACAAGCTGGGCGCCGGCAAGTACAAGGACGCCTTCGCCAAGGGGCTGTGGCCCACGGTCACCGGCAAGGACGGCGGCGTCTACGCGATGCCCTGGGAGGTCAACCCGATCGGCTTCTTCTACCGCTCCGACCTCTTCGAGAAGGCCGGGATCGACGCGGCCGCGATCCAGACCTGGGACGACGCCATCGAAGCGGGCAAGAAGCTCAAGGAGAAGACCGGGGCGTCCCTCATCGGCCTGAACAAGCCGGCCGCCGGCAGCATGGACATGGACTTCTACCAGTCGCTCCTGCAGCAGCAGGGCGCCTTCTACTTCAACCAGCAGGGCGACGTCACGCTCGGCTCGGCGCCCGCCGTACAGGCGATGACCCTGATCAAGAAGATGAACGACGCCGGGATCGTCGCCGACACCTCCGGCGAGGGCACCGCCAAGAAGCTGATCAGCAGTGGCAAGCTGGCCGTGCTGCCGTGGGCGGCCTGGGCGGCGAGCTACATCCCGGAGATGCGCCCGGAGCAGAAGGGTCTGTGGCGGGTCATGCAGCCGCCGGCGGTCACCTCGGGCGGCAAGCGGACCGCGATCGTCAACTCCACCCATCTGGCCATCTCCGGCACCAGCGAGCACAAGGCCGAGGCGTTCAAGTTCATCGAGTACGCGCTGACCAAGCCCGAGGTCATCAACAAGGTCTTCAAGGAGGGCGGCGTCTTCCCCGCCCTGACCGCGGCCTACTCCGACCCGATGTTCTCCGCCCCGACGGAGTACTTCGGCGGGCAGCCCGCGCTCAAGACGTTCGTGGACTCGCTGACCGAGGGGGCCGACGCCACCTTCTACTCCAGTGACTACGCCAGGGCCCTGAAGATCGCCAGCGACGCCCAGACGCAGGTTCTGACCAAGGGCGCCGACCCGGCGGCGACCCTGGCCACCGCCGCCCAGCAGCTCGCGCAGCAGACCGGCAGGAAGCTCGCGGGATGACGCTCACGATGACCCGGGATGCCGCCACCAGGGGTGGCGGCTCGCCCCGCCCGCATCGGCCGCTGATCACCAAGAGGAACATCCCCTACCTGCTGATCCTGCCCGCGCTGCTCGGCTTCGTGTCCTTCAAGGCGTATCCGATCCTCGCCGCGCTGTACATCAGCCTGACCTCCGGCGCGGGCGCGGCTCGCACCTTCGTCGGGCTGGACAACTACGTCCGGCTGGTGAACGACCCGCTGTTCTGGACCGCGTTGTGGAACACCGCGTTGATCCTCGTCGTCCAGGTGCCGATCATGCTGCTGCTCGCGCTGGTGCTGGCGCTCGGGCTCAACTCCCCGCTCCTACGGCTGCGCGGCCTGTGGCGGCTGGGCGTCTTCATGCCGTCACTGACCGGCCTGGTCGCCTACGGCGTGATGTTCTCGGTGATCCTGAGCAAGGACTCCGGCCTGCTCAACTGGGTGCTCGGCTTCTTCGGCGTCGACGCGATCGACTGGCTGGGCAGCCCCTTCTGGGCCCGCATCGCCATCGTCATCGCGCTCACCTGGCACTACACCGGCTACAACGCGGTGATCTACCTCGCCGGGCTGCAGAGCATCCCCAAGGAGCTCTACGAGGCGGCGATGGTCGACGGCGCCGGGGCGGTCCGCCGGTTCTGGTCGATCACCGTTCCGCAGCTGCGGCCGATCCTGCTGCTGACGGTCGTGCTGTCCACGATCGGCACGCTGCAACTGTTCGACGAACCGTTCGTGATCACCGGTGGCGGCCCGGACAACTCCACCCTCACCATCTCGCTGTACCTCTACGAGAACGGATTCCGCTACTTCGACTTCGGCTACGCCGCGGCGATCGCCTACGCGCTTACGCTGATCGTCGCTGGGTTCGGACTGCTCCAGCTCAAGCTCACCGGAGGCAAGAAGTGAAGGGCTGGGCGCTGACGTTCGTGCTGGCCGCGGTGTTCGCGCTGTGCGTCGGGCCGTTCTACTGGCTGGCGATGGCCGCCACCCACGCCAACTCGGAGATCTTCGCCGAGACGCCGAAGTTCTATCCGGGCGACCAGCTCGGGGCGAACACGGCCAAGCTGGAGGAGTCGATCGGCCTGGTCCACGTGCTGGGCAACACGCTGTTCGTCGCGATCGTGCAGACCTCGATCGCGATCGTCGTGGCGCTGCTGGCCGGGTACGCCTTCGCCAAGTTCGAGTTCCGCGGCAGGAACGCGTTCTTCGTGCTGCTGCTGTCCACGCTGGTGATTCCCGGCGGCGTCACGATCATCCCGATCTTCGAGATGATGAACGACCTCGATCTGATCGACAGCTTCCCGGCGCTGATCCTGCCCAACCTGACGGTCCCGTTCGGCATCTTCCTCATGCGGCAGTCCCTGCTCGCCATCCCGGACGAGCTCCTGGACGCCGCCCGGGTGGACGGGGCGGGCGAGCTGCGCGTGCTGTGGCGGGTGGTGGTCCCGGTCATGCGCCCGGTGCTGGCGGCGCTGGGCGTCTTCCTCTTCCTCGGGGCGTGGAACGACTTCCTGTGGCCGCTGATCGCGCTGCGCACGCCCGAGATGTACACGCTGCCCGTCGCGCTGGCCACCCTCCAAGGGCTGGCCAGGACCGACTTCGGCCAGGTCATGGTGGGCACCGCGATCTCCTCGCTGCCGATGATGGTCCTCTTCCTCGTCCTCCAGAAACAGTTCATCTCCGGCCTGCTGGCCGGTGCCACGAAGGGATAAGCATGCAGGTCTGGGAGCCCTACGCGCTCGGCGAGACGAGCACGGTACGGGCCGGCGCCATCGAACTGGCCCTGGCCGGAGCGGCCGGGGCGGAGGTGAGGGAGGTCGCCGACGGCGTGTGGCTGGTCGACGCGCCGGGCGCCACGGCCGCGCAGTGGCGGGTGCCGTGCGTGGGCGTCAGCGCGTTCTGGACGCCGATCGGCGGCGCCCGCTGGGTGCCCCCGATCTGGAACGCGCCGCTGACGTCCCGGCTGACCGCGGGCGCGCCGGTGGTCTCGCTCGTCGGGACCGCCGGGGCCAACGTCTGCACGGTGGGCGTCGCCGAGCCGGTGGCGCCGGTGAGTTTCACGGGCGGGGTGATCGAGGAGACGGGTGAGTTCGCGTTCACCCTGCACGGGGACGGGCTGCGGTTCCGGCTGGACCTGTCGGGGCGGCCGTTCTCGGCGGCGGTGTCCGGGATGGCGGCCTGGTGGCAGGCGGAGGCGGGCGACCTGCCCTCCACTCCGGAGCAGGCCCGGCTGCCGGTCTACTCGACGTGGTACAGCATGCACCAGGAGGTCGGCGCCGCGTCCGTCGAGCTCCAGGCGAGGCTGGCCAAGGAGCTGGGCTGCGAGACGATCATCGTGGACGACGGCTGGCAGACCGCCGACCGGGCCCGCGGGTACGCCTTCTGCGGCGACTGGGAGCCGAACACCACCGCGTTTCCCGACATGTCCGGGCACGTGGCGCGGGTGCGCGAGCTCGGGATGGCGTACATGCTCTGGTACGCCCTGCCGTTCGTCGGCAAGCACAACGCCGCCTTCGAGCGCTTCGAGGGCAGGTGCCTGCGCTACCTCGACCACATGGACGCCGCCGTGCTGGACCCGCGCCACGCGGAGGTGCGGGAGTTCCTCATCGACCGGCTCGCCCAGGCGGTCGAGGCGTGGGGCATGGACGGCCTGAAGATCGACTTCGTGGACCGCTTCGCGACGCCGGGCGGCGACCCGGCCCCGTCCGAGGGGGCCGACTGCGCCGAGGTGGACGAGGGGGTCAGGCGGCTGCTGCGCGACCTGGACGCGCGGCTGCGCCGGGTCCGGCCGGACCTGCTCGTCGAGCACCGCCAGCCGTACACGAGCCCCGGCCTGTGGCCGTACGCGAACATGGTCAGGGCGACGGACTGCCCGCTCAGCCCCCAGGAGAACCGGCAGCGGACCGTGGACCTGCGGCTCGCGGCCGGGCCCGTGGCCGTCCACTCCGACATGCTCCTGTGGCATCCGGACGAGCCCGCGGAGCAGGTGGCCGTCCACCTGATCAACGTGCTGTTCTCGGTGCCGCAGATCTCGGTGGACCTGGCGGCGCAGCGGCCCGACCAGCTCGCCACGCTCCGGTTCTGGCTGGGGATCTTCCGCGACCACCTGGGGACGCTGCAGTCGGGCACGCTGGAGCCCGAGCAGCCCGAGCACGGCTACCCGCTGGTGCGGGCCCGCGACGAGCGGGCCACGATCGTCGCCCGCTACGCGCCGCTGCCCGTCGAGGTGCCGGAGACCGGCGACCTGCTCGTCGCCAACGCCGCCACCGACCCGCGCGTGGTCCTCTTCGGCGCGGGTCCCGCGCGCGTGGAGGTCCGCGACTGCCGCGGGAGCCTGGTCCGGACGACCGACCTGCCGCTGGACTCCGGGGCGAGCGTCGTCGAAGTGCCCACGGGCGGCCTGCTCACGCTGAGGAGAGACTGAGTGGCGGCACGCCGGCCACGCGAGCGCGGGGTCACCGTCGAGGACGTCGCACGGGTGGCCGGCGTGTCCCGCCAGACCATCTCCAACGCCCTCAACGCCCCGCACCGGCTGAAACCGGAGACCCTGGAACGGGTCAGCGCGGTCATCGAGGAGCTCGGCTACCGGCCCGACCAGTCGGCCCGCAGCCTCAGATCGGGCACCAGGCGGATCATCGCCTACCCGGCGCCCGTCGACGACCCGGCCAACCCCAACGCGCTCATGGGCGGCTTCCTCGAAGCGGTCGTGGCGGCCTCGGGCGAGGCGGGATACCGCGTCCTGCTCGTGCGCCCGCGCCCCGGCCAGAGCCAGGAGCAGGCGCTCGACGAGCTGATCGCGGCGCGGACCGTGGACGGCTTCCTGCTGTCGGACGTGCTGCGCGACGACCCGCGCCTGGCCCACCTGACCCAGGCGGGCTTCCCGTTCGCCGCCTTCGGCCGGACCGCGCCCGACCAGCCGCAGTCCTGGGTGGACGTCGACAGCGCGCAGGCGGTGATCGACATGGTCGGCCTGGTGGCGGCCAGAGGACACCGGCGGGTCGCCTTCCTGGCCTCCTCCTCCGGTCTGCCGTGGATGGACGACCGGCGCGACGGCTTCCTGGCCGGGGTGCGGCGCCACGGCCTGGCCGGGCAGGTCTACTCCGTGCCGGGCGACGACCCCGGCGAGATCATCAAGGCCACCCGCGAGCTGCTCACGGGCCGCGACCGGCCCACCGCGATCGTGGCCGGGGGCGACTGGCTCGCCCTCGGCGTCTACACCGTGGCGCGCGCGGAGGGGCTGGAGATCGGCACCGACCTGGCCGTGACCGCCTTCGACGACCTGCCGGTCACCGCGTGGCTCCAGCCGGCGCTGACCACCGTGCGGCTGCCGCTGCACGGCATAGCGAAGGCCCTGATCAGCCGCCTCCTCCAGATCATCGAGGACGGCGTCACCCCGCGGGCCGGCCTCGTCCTCCCCGGCGAGCCGGTGATCCGCCCGAGCCTGGGACCCCCTCATGCACTGTGACTCCGGCCACGACGATCTGACGATGGCCTCCGGCCACGATGATCTGATGGTGGCCTCCGGCCACGACGAGCTCGTGGAGATGTTCTCGTGGGCGCGTGACCGCGCGCTGCGCTGGGCCCACCCCGGCGGGACGCGCGGTCCCGTCAACGTCGACGAACACCGCCCGCGGGGCACCGGCGAGGGCGTCTATCTGCCGTCCTACTGGGCCGGGTACGCCCACCGCAGCGGCTTCTACCTGCGCGACTTCGTCCACCAGGCGGCGGGCGCGCACCTGCTCGGCCTGGCCGAGGCCAACCTGACGATGCTGCGCCGCTTCGCCGCGTCGGCCACCGCCGAGCACGGCCGTCGCCCGGTGTGGGCGTTCAACTTCGACGGCTCGTACCTGTCGATCGACTACCGCGGGCCCGGCGACTTCGTCCGTGAGGTGCCGGCGGTCTTCGAGCTGGTGGAGTGCGTGGCGCAGCTCCATCGCTGGACCGGGGACCCCGTCTACGTCCGCGACCCCGTGCTGCGCGACTACTGCGCGAACGCGATCGCCCTGCCCGCCACCGCGCGCGGGACGAGCATCTTCGAGGGCGTCGCCAGCTACAACGAGCTGGGCGGCGAGCCGCTGGCGGTGGCCGGCGACGGCCTGGCCACGCAGTACGCCGCCCACCTGGCCATGGCCGAGCTGGCCAGGGCGCGCGGCGAGGACGGTGACCGGTTCGAGGCGCGGGCCGCGGAGCTGCGCCGCCACTACGAGGAGGACTGGAAGGGCGCCCGCGGCTTCACCCTCGACGGCCGGCCGGTCACCGGCTGGGGCGCCGAGAACAGCTTCTTCATGCCGTTGAAGGGCCTGCGCGACGACCCCGCCTACCTCGACTACGTGGACGCGCAGGCGAGCGGCCCCGGCCGGCCCGCCAACGTCGAGGCGTGGACGTACCTGCCCGACGTCTTCTTCCGCCACGGGCGGACGGAGACGGCCTGGCGGTGGATGCGGGAGATCTTCCACGCGCGCACCGGCGGGCACGTGGCGGGCGGGCTCAACGGCGACTATCCGGAGGTCTCGTTCACGCTGGTCAGCCAGGTCGTGGCGGGCCTGCTCGGGGTCCGGCCGGACGCGCCGGCGAACGCGCTGACCACGCTCTCGCGGCTGCCCGCGGAGATCGGCTGGGCCGCCGTGAGCGGCATCCCGATCGGGCGGGGCACCGTCGCGGTGCGTCACGACGGCGGGGAGTCCACGACGCTCACCAACCTGTCGGGCCAGGTGACGTACACGTGGACCGCCGCCTTCCCCGACGGCTCCGCCACGACTCTGGAGGTCCCTCCGGGCGCCACGGTGACCGCGGTGCGTGACTGACCTCGGGCGACATCTCGCATGAAACGGGCATGATGAGTGTGATTGCCGTTGCTTCTGCGAAAGAAGGGCGTAAAACCCTATATGCGTCGTCACATCGCTCGTTGGTGGACCGTGGCCGTTCCGGCGCTGGCGCTGGTCGCGCTGGCGCTCACCTGGGGGAGGAGCGTCTCCGCGCTCACGGGGGGCCTGCTGGCCCTGCTGCTGGCCGGAGCCGTGCTGGCCGCCGTCCACCACGCGGAGGTGATCGCGCACCGGGTGGGCGAACCGTTCGGGTCGCTGGTGCTGGCGGTGGCCGTGACCGTGATCGAGGTCGCGCTGATCGTCAGCCTGATGCTGACGGGAGGGGAGAAGACGGCGTCGCTGGCCCGCGACACCGTCTTCGCCGCCGTGATGATCACGTGCAACGGCATCGTCGGGCTCTCGTTGCTCAGCGGCACGCTGCGGCGGCGCGTCGCGGTCTTCAACGCCGAGGGCACCGGCGGGGCGCTGGCGACGGTGGCCACGCTGAGCACGCTCAGCCTGGTCCTGCCGTCGTTCACGACGAGCGCCCGCGGGCCCGCCTTCTCGCCGGCCCAGCTCGGCTTCGCGGCCGTGGTGTCGCTGGGGATGTACGGGCTGTTCGTCCTCACCCAGACCGTACGGCACCGCGACTACTTCCTCCCCGTGGCCACCCCGCACACGGAGGCCGCCGCACGGAAGGCCGCGGAGGACGGTGCGGAGGAGCACGCCCCGAGACCGTCCGGGCGGACGGCGCTGGCCAGTCTCGGGCTGCTGCTCGTGGCCCTCGTGTCGGTCGTCGGCCTGGCCAAGGTCGAGTCGCCGATCATCGAGCTGGCCGTGGCGAACGCCGGGCTGCCCCAGGCCGTCGTCGGCGTGGTCATCGCGCTGCTGGTGCTGCTCCCCGAGACCATCGCCGCGGTGCGGGCGGCCCGGCGCGACCAGATCCAGATCAGCCTGAACCTGGCGCTGGGCTCCGCGATGGCCAGCATCGGGCTGACGATCCCGGCCATCGCGGTCGTGTCCATCTGGCTGGAGGGGCCGCTGGTGCTCGGCCTCGGCGGCACGCACATGGTGCTGCTGGCGCTGACCGTGGCGGTCTCCACGCTCACCGTCGTGCCGGGGCGCGCCACGCTGCTCCAGAGCGGGGTGCACCTGGGGCTGTTCGCCGCGTTCCTGTTCCTGGCGATCAGCCCCTAGGGCTCCGGGCGGTCGGCCCCTCCCGCGCTAGACGCCCTTGCGCAGGGCGCGGTTGCCGGCGACGAGCCCGGCCACGGCGATCAGCGCCGCGGCGGCCGTGCCGTACAGGACCGACGGGTGGGTGAGGTCGCCGGAGAAGAGCGCGCGCTGCGCGTCCACGACGTGCGTGACGGGGTTGACCTCCCCCACCGCCCGCAGCCAGGCCGGCCCGCCGTCCACCGGCAGGAAGACGCCGGACAGGAGCAGCAGCGGGAACATCAGCGCCTGCGTGACGAGCCAGAATAGGGTGCCGTCCGGCGCCGACCTGATGGCCAGCACGAAGGACAGCGCGCCCAGCCCCGTCGCGAACAGCAGCAGCATCGCGATCCCGGCCAGCGCCCCGACGGGATACAGCCGGAACCCGAGCGGGAGCGCCAGCACGACGATGAGCACGGCCTGGCAGAGCAGCACCGCGGTGACCTTCATGGTCCGGCCGACGAGCATGGCCGTGCGGTCGATCGGGGTGACCAGGAGGCGCTCCAGGGAGCCGCCGATCAGCTCCACCAGCATCGTGTGGCCGGCGCCCATCGAGCCGGTCAGGCACATCATGACGAGGATGCCGGGCACGAACCACTGCCAGGACGAGCCGACCGCCCCGTCCAGCAGCGCCCCGTACAGGAACAGGAACACCAGCGGCTGCCCCATCTCCAGCACCAGCCCGACCGGCGCGCGCAGCGACGGGGTGATCTCGCGGCTGAAGACGATGGCGGTGTCACGCAGGAAGGTCGTCATCGGTGAGGCTTCTCCCGGTGAGGGTGAGGAACACGTCGTCGAGGGTGGGGCGACTGGTCTCGGCGGTGGCGGCCTTGACGCCGGCCTCCTCAAGCGCGCGCAGGTAGGCGGGCAGGGCGGCGGGGGCGCGGGCGACCCGCACCCGCACGGTCGTCCCGTCCACGGTGACGCCGTCCGGCGCCTCCGTCGTCACGCGGGCCGGCGCCTCGGTCGCCGCGTCGTCCGGCGCCTCCCTCGTGACTCGGGCCGGCGCCTCGGTCGTCGCGCGGGCCACGGCGGCGGCCGTCGCCGCCTCGGCCTCCGTCCTGGTGGTGATCGTGATGTGGTCGCCGGCCAGCTCGTTCTTCAGCCGGCCGGCCGTGCCGTCGGCGATGATCCGGCCGCCGTCCACGATCACCACCCGCTCGGCCATGGTGTCGGCCTCCTCCAGGTAGTGCGTGGTCATGAACAGGGTCGTGCCGTACACCTCGCGCAGCCGCGTGATGTGCTCCCAGATGTCGGCGCGGCTCCTGGGGTCGAGGCCGGTGGACGGCTCGTCCAGGAAGAGCAGGTCGGGCCGGTGGACGAGGCCGAGGGCGATGTCGAGGCGGCGGCGCTGGCCGCCCGACAGCGTGCCCGGCTTGCGGCTTGCCTGCGCGCGCAGGCCGAGCAGGTCCAGCAGCTCGTCGGCGCGCCCGGCCGCCGCCGCGGTCGTCATGCCGTAGCAGCGGCCCTGGCTGACGAGCTCGTCGCGGACCTGGAAGTTCTCGCCGGCGCTGCTCTTCTGGCCGACGTAGCCGATGCGGGCGCGCACCCGGGCGGGCTCGCGGGCGACGTCGTGGCCGGCGACCGTCGCGGTGCCGGAGCTGGGCGGGAGCAGCGTGGTGAGCATGCGCAGCGTGGTGGACTTTCCGGCCCCGTTGGGGCCGAGGAGGGCGACGAGGCTGCCGGCCTCGACGTCGAGGTCGATGCCGCGTACGGCGTGGACGGTCTCCTTCTTGACGGTGAACACTCGGGTCAGCGCCCGGGCGTGGATCATGCTGTGGCTCCTCAGGGCATGGCGAGGAGACCCCGGCCGGGGTCGTTCTTGGGAATCCAGGCCATCCTGCGACCGCATATCCCTTCCGGGCAAACGCGAACGTTGTGTTCACATACGGCGCTGACCTGCGAAAACGACGTCATCGGCAAAGGGCTGCCGGAGGTTTTTTTCCGACCCCGAGCTGCGCTTTTCGGAAACAAGGCGATTTTTTGGAGAAAGCGCTTCGATAACGGCCGACTCATTCGGCTTGCGGCCAGGTGAGGGCTCCGCGATGATCACCGCCGTGAATCGTCTCTGGGGGGCCGCCGTCGCGGCCGTGACGGCCGCCGCCGTGGCCGTGTCCGGCGGGTCCGGCGCGGCGGCGGACGGTGCGATCGCCGGGGTGGACGTCAGCAACTGGACCGGCGCGGTCGACTGGGGCGCGGTGACCTCCGGCGGCGGCAGGTTCGCCTACGTCCAGGCGACCGAGGGCGTCGACTACCGCAACCCGCGCTTCGAGGAGCAGTACGGCGGCGCCCTGGCGGCCGGGCTCGTCCGCGGCGCGTACCACTTCGCCCAGCCGCACGAGTCCGACGGCGCGGCGCAGGCGGAGTTCTTCCTGCTCAACGGCGGCGCCTGGAAGTCCGACGGCTGGACGCTGCCCGGCGTGCTCGACCTGGAGGACAACCCGTACAAGGACCGCAACGGCAAGAACGCCTGCTACGGCCTGTCGCCCGCCGACATGGTGAGCTGGATCAAGGGGTTCACTGACAGGTACCGGCAGGAGACCGGCCGGCGGGCGGTCATCTACACGACCACGAGCTGGTGGCGCACCTGCACGGGCGACTCCGCCGCGTTCAAGGCCAACCCGCTGTGGCTGGCGCGCTGGGGAGCCGACCCCGGCGAGCTGCCCAAGGGCTGGAAGCGCCACACGTTCTGGCAGTCGGCCGAGAAGGGCACGCTGCCCGGAGGGCAGAACACCTTCAACGGCACCCAGGACGAGCTGGAGGAGCTGGCCAACCCGCCCGCCGAGATCACCGTGGCGGGCCAGGCCAGGAGCCGCACCCGCTACACGGTCACGGTGTCAAACACCGGGCCGCACCCGGTGACGCAGATCAAGGTCTCCGGCCGCGCGTACGGCGGGCAGCGCGTGGTGGCGGCGCCCGGCTGCTCGTTCAGCGGCACGGCGGTGCGCTGCGAGATCGCCGAACTGGGGCGCGGCCAGAAGACCACCCTGTCCTTCACCACCAGGCCGCGCCGGGCCAAGGGCACCGTGGGTCTGCGGTTCACGGTCGGGTCCGTACGGCTGACCCTGAGCGCCTCGTGAGGTGATGAGGCAGGATCTCCACAGAGGAGACCCTGACCTACCGAGGGGAGCGCCGGGTGTCCATCAGGCGGCGGATCGCGCTGGTGACGGCGCTCCTGCTGGTGACCGCCACCGCGTCGGTGCCGCTCATGCCGTACGTGCAGCCCGAGATCGTGCGGATCGCCCTGCGGATCGAGGGGCAGCGGATCGCGTACTCGTGGGGCGGCGGGCACGGCAGCGACCCGGGGCCGTCGAAGGGCACCTGCGCCGGCTACCGGGGGAGGATCCTGCCGTGCCCGGCCGAGCGGACGCGCGGGCTCGACTGCTCGGGCCTGTCCCGCTGGGTGTACGCGCAGGCGCACGGCCAGGACGTGCTCGGCCCGGGCACCACGAACGACCAGGTGCGCAGGATGCGCCGGGTCGTCTCGGCGCTGCCCGGCGACCTCGTCTTCTTCGGCCGGACCACCGCGAAGGGCCTCGACACCCACCACGTCGGGATCTATCTCGGTGACGGCAAGATGATCAACGCGCCGGAGACCGGGGCGTTCGTCCGGGTGGACCCGATCTCCCGGCTCAAGGACTTCGCCGGCTTCTACCGGCTCTGACGCTCCCGGTAGCGTGTGACGCGTGTCGCCTTCCGGAAAATGAGAGACCCGAGGGCTAATCTGTGCCGCTATGGACAGTCGATGGGTCGGGCCTGACGGTTTCGAGATCGTTCCGGGGCTGCGCGACGGCCGGCAGGTGCTGCGGGTGCGCCGTGACGGGCGGGTCGTCGCCGACTGCTTCTCGGTCGCGGAGGTCGCCGCGCTCGTCGATCTGGCCGACCTGTGCGAGGTGGTCACCCTGCGGCCGCGGCGCGGCTTCGAGGCCGTCGGCTGACGCGACCTGCGCGGTCTCGTCCAGTTCGCATCATCGCTGAGGGCCGTGTATGGTTACACCTGTCCGCAGCGCCGGACAGGCCCCTATAGCTCAGTCGGCAGAGCGTCTCCATGGTAAGGAGAAGGTCAACGGTTCGATTCCGTTTGGGGGCTCTCGCTCTGAACAGGCATGACGCCCGACCCGCATCGCGGAGTCGGGCGTTTCGCGTTCCGGATAGACGTACCGGATAAAGCGGTGGCGGCCGGCCCGCCGCGGCTGCGATAGTCGAGATCGTTCGCCGATGCCTGCATAGCTCAGTCGGTGAGAGCGCCGCACTCATAATGCGGAGGTCCCAGGTTCGAGTCCCGGTGCAGGTACCCCCAGGGAGATGATCATCGATGGTCAGCGTCAGCAGGGAGACGCCGGAGCGGACCGAGGCGCGTCTGCGCCGGGTGATCGCCCAGGCCGATCTTGTCGTGCACGAGGGCGTCTGGTGCTTCGAGGAGTCCCCGATCGACCGGCCGCCGGCGCTCACCGCCGACACGCTGGCCGTGGTCCGCGACGACCAGAGCTGGAGCCGCCTGGTCCCCCTCGCGCGGGAGCACGAGCACGTCGAACGCTTCGGCATCTTCTCCTTCCACTTCCCCGCCGAGCTCGACAACAGCGGCTTCGTCGGCTGGCTGGCCGGCCTGCTCAAGACGAGGCTGGGCACCGGGGTGTTCGTCGTCTGCGGGAGCAACCGCGCCCGTGGCGGCATCTA
This sequence comes from Nonomuraea roseoviolacea subsp. carminata, assembly GCF_024172185.1. Classification (GTDB taxonomy): domain Bacteria; phylum Actinomycetota; class Actinomycetes; order Streptosporangiales; family Streptosporangiaceae; genus Nonomuraea; species Nonomuraea roseoviolacea. The sequence continues at coordinate 2,920,558 of NZ_JAMZEC010000001.1, read as the reverse complement.
CGACTACTGGGGCTGTCCGATCGACCTGTTCGACGAGGCCGTCGCCGTCGTCGAGGCGCTGCGCGCCGGCTGAGCCCTTCCGGCGGCCGGAACTTTGTCGGCGGGCCCGGCATCTAACTCGCCGTGGAAGCGCTGATCGCCGGAGACCCGCAGCACATCGGGGAGTACTGGCTTGCGGGCCGGCTCGGCTCCGGCGGTCAGGGAGTCGTCTACGACGCCTACGACCGCGACGGGCGCAGGGTCGCGCTCAAGATGCTCCATGCGGCCGACAACGAGGCGGGCCGCGACCGGTTCGCGAAAGAGGTGGCGGCCGCCGGCCGGGTGGCCTCCTTCTGCACGGCCAGGGTGCTGGCCTCCGACCTGTCGGGCAGCAGGCCGTACATCGTCAGCGAGTACGTGGCGGGGCCGACCCTGCGCCAGGCGGTCGACCGGGGGCGCCGCTTCACCGGGGACGACCTGCACCGGCTGGCCACCGCGATCGCCACCGCGCTGACCGCCGTGCACGACGCGGGCGTGATCCACCGGGACCTCAAGCCGGACAACGTGCTGCTCGACGCGGACGGCCCGCGGGTGATCGACTTCGGCATCGCGCGGACCCTGGACATGTCGCTGACCAAGACCGGCGAGGTGTCCGGCACGCCCAGCTACATGGCGCCCGAGGTGTTCACCGGGCAGCGGGCGGGCGCGCCCGCCGACGTGTTCGCCTGGGGGTCGATCATGGTGTTCGCCTCCACGGGTCAGGACCCGTTCAGGGCCGACAACCTGGGCGGGGTCATGCACCGGGTGCTGTCGGCGCAGCCCGACCTGAGCGGCCTGCCGCCCCGGTTGGCCTCGCTGGTGGCCGCCGCGATGGAGAAGGACCCTTCGGCCCGTCCCACGGCCCGCGACCTGCTGCTCGCGCTGGTCAGCGGCAACGCCGCGGACACGCGCGGGCTGCTGACCGCGGGCAGCCGCGCGGCCAGGGGCGTGTACGTGCCCGACGCGGCCGACCCGGCGCTGGGCACGATCGCCGAGGACGCGTACGGCGCGCTCGCGCCCGACGAGCGGGAACTGGCCGCCGAGGTCTTCCTCCGCATGGTGGCGGTCACCGACGACGGGTACGAGGCCGTGCGCTGGGCGCTGAAGGAGGAACTGCTCGCCGGCCGCTCCGAGCGGGAGGCCCAGGCCATCGAGCGCATCCTGCAGGTCTTCTCCTACCTGGTGACGCAGAAGGACGACGCGGTGGCGCTGTCGCGTCCCGCCCTGCTGCGCGCCTGGCCGCGGCTGCGGGTGTGGGTGGACGGCGACCGTGACGGCCTGGCCGTCCTGAGCCAGATCAGCAGCGCGGCCCGCCAATGGGCCGACAACGGGCGCAAGGACGGCGACCTGCTGCAGGGCAGCCGCCTCGACCACGCGCTCACCTGGGCCGCCACCGGGCGCAGGCACATCACGCTGACCCCGCAGGAACGTGACTTCCTCGCCGCGGGCACCGAGCTGACCAGGAGACGCATCCGCCGCAGGCGGCTGACCACGATCGCGCTGGCCGGGCTGCTGGCGGTGGCGCTGGCGGCGGGCGGTCTCGCGGTGCTGCAGGGCAGGCAGGTGGCCGAGCAGAGCGCCGTGGTCGCCCGGCAGCGCGACCAGGCCGTGGGCCGGCAGGTCGCGGCCGAGGCCGACAGGTGGCGCACCACCGACCCGGTCAAGGCGATGCTGCTCAGCGTGGCGGGCTGGCGGCTGGCCCCGGACACCGACACCAGGCGGAGCCTGACGACCTCGCTGACCATGCCGGAGAGCGCGGTCTTCCGCGACCCGGGCGCGAAGGGGGTCTCCGCGACGGCGGCGGCGGCCGACGGGCGGACGCGGGTCATCGCCGGCGAGGACGGCGTGCGGGTCTACGACGTCCCCTCGCGGCGGCAGACGGCGTTCTGGAAGTGGCCGAGCGGGTTCGCCGCGCTGCCGACGGCCGCCGCGCTCAGCCCGAGCGGCAGGACGCTGGTGATCGTCAGCAGGAACAGGGCGTACTCCTGGGACACCATGACGGGCCGCAAGCTGCACGAGCACGACGTGAGCGAGGACTCCCCGGGCGTCCACGTCGTCTTCGACGCGCACGAGAGCCTGGTCGCGGTGATGCGGGAGAGCACGCTGGAGTACCTGTGGAACACCAGGACGGGCAGGTCCTACGCGCCCTCCCCGATGCTGGAGTCGGACTCCGCCGCCCCGGCGATCGCGGCGTCCGGCGCCTACGTCGCGGGCATCGGGGTCAACCAGGGCGGGCTGAAGGTGATCCGCCTCTCCGACCTCACGGTGGACACCCGGATGCCGAAGAAGTGCGGCACCGTGGTGGCGTTCACCCCGGACAGCCGGCGCCTGCTGTGCGCGAACGGCGACGTCGAGGAGTGGAACCTGGACACCGCCACGAAGGTGACCGACGAGGACCGGCCGTTCTGGCAGGAGTCGGCCTCGGACGACTTCGTGAACGGGCGTCTGCGGGTCAGCCGGGACGGCCGCAGGCTGCTCGGCGTCGACGGGAGGACGATCCACCTGTGGGACGCCGAGAAGGGTGGCGAGCTCTACACCTACCAGGCCGAGGGCCCGCTCGGCGACGCCTGGCTGGACCCCGCCGGCAGGACCATCCGCTATCTGCTCGACAGCTCGATCGTCACCGTCGACCTCGGCTCCCGCGTCTCCTCCAGCAGGCTGCCGGACGGGTACCAGGTCAGCGCGTTCAGCCAGGACGGCCGCCTGATCGCCGCCACGAAGGACGCCCACCCCATGCGCGTCTGGGACACGCACCGCCTGGGCGCGCCGATGGCCGGCAGCGAGGGCGCCGGCAGCCCGCTGTTCGATCCGGCGGGCAGGCGGCTGGCCGCCGCCGGTGAGGACCGGGCAGTGTCCCTCTGGGACGTGGCCACGGGCGCGCGCCGCTGGCGCCATCCCGTTCCCCAGGGGCAGTTCGTGCTGTCGAGGACGTTCACCCCCGACGGCGGCGAGCTGGTGCTGTCGCTCGCGGAGGAGAGCGAGCGGGACGCGCGCAACGAACTGGTCGTGCTGGCCGCCGACACCGGCCGCGTGCTCGCCCGGCACAAGCTCGACACCACCACGGGCACCATCGTCGCGACCCGCGACGGCAAGGCGGTGGTGAGCAACATCGGCAAGGTGTTCGACCTGAGCACCGGCAAGGTCGTCGGCCGCGGGTTCAACGGTGCCGGGGAGGCCATCGCGGTCAGCCCCACGGCGCCGCTCCTCGCCCTCGGCGCCGGCACCGTCGAGCTGTGGGACAGCGCGCAGGGCGAGGAGAGGCCGCCCGCCTTGCGCGTGGCGAACGACGCCCAGGTCGAGGCCGTGCTCTTCAGCCACGACGGCGCCCTCCTCGCCCTGATCAGCAGGTCCATCGGTGAGACGTTCGACGACGTGTACACCGCCCAGGTCTGGGACGTCGGCTCGCGGCAGAGGCTCGGGTCCTTCCCCATCGAGATCCTCGACCTGCTGGCGTTCAGCGCCGACGACCACACGCTGTACGTGTCGGGCAACAGCTCCGGGACCGTGACCGCGATACCGGTCGACGGCAACCGCGTCGCCGAGCTGGTGTGCAAGCGCGCGGGTCGCACCATGAGCCAGGAGGAGTGGAGCCAGTACCTGAAGGGCGTGTCCTACCGCGACGTGTGCCCGGCCTCGTAGGTGGCGTGCTCCTGGCCCCGCTGCTACGCTGGCGCGCACTCCGGCGCGGATCCGTGAGCCGCCGCCCCTCCAGGCCCGCTCGGAGTGATCGGCCGGTTCCCGGAATGCGGGAACGGGCTGCTGACGTTGAATTCGTCAGAGTGGTGCTCCTGAGGCATACTGGGAGCACCTACCCGATCAGGTGAAGTACATATGTGCTTCACAGGTCGGGTATCCTCTACGGGCCGGGTCGTTTCATCCGGCTCAAAGGCGGAGTAGCTCAGTCAGGCAGAGCAAACGGCTCATAATCGTTGTGTCGCCGGTTCAAGTCCGGCCTCCGCTACTGCCCCTCCCCAGGTCACCGACCTGGGCAGTGGTATGTCCTAGTCCCAAACGTAGAAAGGCACTCCCACGTGGCTGCCACCGACGTTAGGCCGAAGATCACGCTGGCCTGCCAGGAGTGCAAGCACCGCAACTACATCACGCGGAAGAACCGGCGCAACGACCCGGATCGGCTTGAGCTGAAGAAGTACTGCCCCAACTGCCGCTGCCACCGCGCGCACCGCGAGACCCGCTAGCTCCTCCCCCGAGCGCGGCTCGCCAGGCAGTACCACCTGGCCACACGCACCACACAACCGGCGCCCCGGATCGAGGCGCCGGTTTGTCGTGTGCCGACGTGGTTCGCGCCTGTGTCGTGGAGGGGACGGCACAGGCCGATCCCGTCGGCAAAAACCCGGAAAAGCGACGGCGACAGCCGAACGTTGTTCTGTTAGCGTCTGCCTCGACGGCGCAGCACATGCGAGGGAGCGCAGATGGCCTTGAACCGTGACTTCGTCGGACGCACCTACGCGTCCAGCGCCCCGTACGAGGTCAGCCGGGTGAAGATCAGGGAGTTCGCGGCCGCCATCGGCGACGCCAACCCCATCTACCGGGACAAGGAGGCCGCCCGCGCGGCCGGGCACCCCGACGTGGTCGCGCCGCCGACGTTCCCCATCGTCTTCAGCCTCCAGGGCGGCAGCGAGGCGCTGGTCGACCCCGACCTCGGCCTGAACATCGCGATGGTCGTCCACGGCGAGCAGCGCTTCGAGTACCACCGCCCCGTCCACGCCGGCGACGAGCTGGTCACCAGCGCCACCATCACCGAGATCCGCAGCGCCGGCCGCAACGAGCTGATGACCATCCGCAGCGAGGTCACCACCGTGTCCGGCGAGCCGGTCTGCACCACCTACAACACGATCGTCGAGCGCGGAGGTGCGGCCTGATGACCGCGACGGTGAAGTACGACGAGGTGGAGGCGGGGCAGGAGATCCCGGCCGCGGAGTACCGGGTGCGGCGGGTCAACCTGGTCATGTACGCGGGCGCGTCGGGTGACTTCAACCCCATCCACTGGAACGAGCGCTTCGCCAAGGCCGTCGGGCTGCCCGACGTCATCGCGCACGGCATGTACACGATGGCGCAGGGCGGCCGCTTCGTCACCGACTGGGCCGGCGACCCGGCCGCGGTGGTGGACTACGGGGTGCGGTTCTCGTCGATGGTGGTGGTCCCGGACGACGACGAGGGGACCACGATCACGGTCAGCGGCGTGGTGGAGGAGAAGCTCGGCGACAAGCGGGTGGTCGTCGGCCTGACCGCCCGCGCGGACGACGCCAAGGTGCTGTCGCGGGCCCGTGCCGTCGTCCAGCTCGCCTGAGCGACCGCCGCGGCCCGTTGACCTGCGGGCGCGATGATAGGGCGGGCGGCTTCGGGGTAGCCGTGTGACCATGACCGAAGCTCCGCACCACGTCACAGTCTGGCCCACGGTCCGTTCGATCCCCGTGTCCGCCGTGACCGACGGCGCCCCGTCGCGACGCCTGCGTCCCCCGAGGCCGCAGGACATCGCCGGCGGCACCGGCACCGGCCGCGACACCTCAGGCTCCGTCGCCACCGGCGTGGGCACCGGGCGGGCGCAGCCCGCCGGGCCCGGCGCGGGCGGCGGCTCCGGTGGCGCGGGCTCCGGCGCCGGCGAGGCGGGCACGGGCGCGCGCGGCAACCCCGCCGCCGAGTTCGGCTTCTCCGGCGACCCCGCGCAGCACGGCGTCCCCGACGACGACCTCCTCCACGCCCAGCGCGTCTGGGACGGCACCCTGGCCACCAACCGCCTCGACGCCCTCGGCGTCAACGCCGAGCGCCAGCGCGTGCGCACCGAGGACATCGCGACGACCGTCGGCTTCCTGGTGGACGGCCATCCCGAGGACACCCGGCGGGCCCTCCAGTCGGTCATCGACCACACCGCCGCGCACATCCTGGCCCTGGACCTGGGCGACGTGGACGGCGCGGGCACGGTGCTGCGCGAGCTGGCCGCGCGCCACCCGGAGCGCGTCACGGCCTGGTACGTCGAGGAGCAGCCGGAGTGGCGGGGCGGCACGGCCACGTGGGGCGAGTGCCTGGCCAAGCTGCTGCACCTGGACACGGCGGAGGTGTTCGTCCTCATGGAGGGCTCCGTCGTGCTGGAGGGCGACGCGATCACGCCGCTCGTCGCGGCGATCGACGACGGCGCCGTGGCCGCCGGGTGGACGGGGCAGGAGCCCGACGGCCGGACGTGGCGCGAGACCGACCCGGGGGAGGGCGCCAGGGACGTCTCCGCGCTCGGGGGAGAGCTGCTGGCGGTACGGAGGTCGGCCGCCCTCGGCGACGACCCGGAGCAGACGCGTGACGGCACGGAGCTGTCCCGGAACCTGCGCGGCGTCAGAGTCGTCCCGGCCGACCGCCTGCCCGTCCGCCGTCAGCGCGCCGCCTGACCCGGCCGGCCGCCTGTCCGTGCGCCGTCAGCGTGCCACCTGACCCGGCCGGCCGCCTGTCCGTCCGCGTCAGCGCGCCGCCTGACCCGGCCGCCGCACCGCCGGCCGGCCGCCCCGGGCCGAGGGCGGACGCCTCGTCCGGGACAGAGGGTCTGTCCCGGACGCCTCGTCCGGGACAGACCCTCTGTCGCGGGGCCCGGCATCTCCTAAGCTTGTGGCCCATGGAGATGCTCGCGCCGTACACCACGCTGGGCCTGGGCGGCCCCGCCCGCCGTTTCGTCGAGGCCGCCACCGCGGAGCAGGTGGTCTCCGAGCTCGCCGAGGCCGACCGGACGGGCGAGCGGGTCCTGGTGCTCGGCGGCGGCAGCAACGTCGTGGTGGCCGACGACGGCTTCGACGGCCTGGTCGTCAGGCTGGCCTCCGAGGGCGTGTCGGTCTCGCGCGACGGCGAACAGGTGATCGTCACCGTCGAGGCGGGCGAGAGCTGGGAGCCGCTGGTCGCCCGCGCCGTGGCGGAGGGCTGGTCCGGGCTCGAATGCCTGTCCGGCATCCCCGGCCTGGTCGGCGCCACCCCCATCCAGAACGTCGGCGCGTACGGCCAGGAGGTCGCGCAGACCATCAGGTGCGTGCGCGCCTACGACCGGCGCACCCGGCACGTGGTCGACCTGGAGGCGCGGCAGTGCGGCTTCTCCTACCGCGACAGCGCGTTCAAGCGCGACCCCGGCCGGCACGTGGTGCTCGCGGTGACGTACGCGCTGGACGTGTCCGGCCTGTCGGCGCCCGTCGCGTACAAGGAGCTGGCCGGGCGGCTCGGCGTCGAGCCCGGCGAGCGGGTGCCGCTGGCGCGCGCCCGTGAGGCCGTGCTGGAGCTGCGGCGCTCCAAGGGCATGGTGATCGACCCGGCCGACCCCGACACCCGCAGCGCCGGCTCGTTCTTCACCAACCCGGTGCTGGGCTCCGAGGAGGCCGAGCGGCTGGAGGCGCGCGCGCCCGGCCACCCGCGCTGGGAGCTGCCCGGCGGCTCCGTCAAGGTGCCCGCGGCCTGGCTGATCGAGCAGGCGGGCTTCCCCAAGGGCTACACCCGCGGCCCGGCCCGCATCTCCACCAAGCACACACTGGCTCTGACCAACCCCACGGGCGAGGCCACCGCCGCCGACCTGCTGGCGCTGGCCCGGGAGGTGCGCGACGGGGTGCGCGAGAAGTTCGGGGTGACGCTGGTCAACGAGCCGGTGCTGGTCGGCTGCGCCCTCGACGCGGACCCCGAGTGACGCGGGCCCGGAATAAGGCATGCCCGGAGGCTTGTTAGAGTTCTCCGGAAACACACCGAGGGGGAGTAGTCCCAATCGCGTGATCGACACACTGGCGCTCCGGCGCCCGGTCGCGCGGGCCTGAGACGGGCGGACGAGACCTTCGGCCTGGCAGTCGTGGACATGTACGTCATGCACCAAGACGCTGCCGGGCCGGAGTCGTGCCCGGATCTCCCCCGGGCGGCCGCTCACGGTCCGGCCGCGCGGAAGAGGACCGTTGGAAGCTTTCTGGATCAGTCTCGCCGTCATCTTCGTGGCGGAGCTGGGCGACAAGAGCCAGCTCATGGCGATGACGTTCGCCACCCGATTCAAGCCCTGGCCGGTGCTGGCGGGCATCACCCTGGCGACGGCCGTCGTCCACCTCGTCAGCGTGGCCGTCGGAGGGCTGCTGGGCGAGGTGCTGCCGATGACGGCCATCTCGATCGTGGCCGGGATCGCGTTCCTCGGGTTCGCCCTGTGGACGCTCAGGGGTGACGAGCTGAGCGAGGAGGAGTCGCGGAAGGCGCAGCGCACCACCCGCAACGCGATCATCGCCGTCACCGTCGCGTTCTTCCTGAGCGAGCTGGGCGACAAGACCATGCTGGCCACGATCACGCTGGCCACGCAGCACGGCTGGCTGGGCACCTGGATCGGCTCCACGGTGGGCATGGTCGCCGCCGACGCGCTGGCCATCGTGGTGGGCCGCATGCTGGGCAAGCACCTGCCGGAGAAGGCCATCAGGTACGGCGCCGCCGCCGCGTTCGCGGTGTTCGGCGTCATCCTGCTGGTCGAGCCGTTCGTCTGACGGCCCGGCCCAGGGCGGCCCGGCCCCAGGGCGGCCCGGCTCGCGCGGCGGCTAGTGCGACAGCAGCGAGAGGCGGTGGGCCGCGGCGGCGGCCTCCCCGCGCGTCGTGACCCCCAGCTTGGCCAGGATGTTCGACACGTGGACGCTGACGGTCTTGGCCGAGATGAACAGCTCCTTGGCGATGTCGCGGTTGGTGCGCCCGAGGGCGACCAGCCGCAGCACCTCCAGCTCGCGCGGCGTGAGCAGCTCGGGCGGCGCCTGGTCGGGCTGCTGCGGCGCGCCGACGCGGCGGCCCAGCGCGTCGATCTCCTCCAGCAGCGGCGCGGCCCGCAGCCCGTCCGCGAGCGGCCGGGCCAGCGCCAGCCGCGACGCGGCGCCCTCGCGGTCGCCGGACCGGGCCGCGATCTTCGCGGCCCGCAGCAGGGCCTTGGCCTGGTTGTGCGGCCGGTTGAGCCGCTCCCACGCCGCCGCGGCGGCGTCGAAGTCGCGTGAGTACGACAGCCGGTACGCCTCGGCGACCGGCCCGCTCACCACGAGCCCGGCGGCGATCTCCGCGGCCTGCTCGGACACCGCGCGGGCCCGGGCCGGCTCGGCCTCCTCCATCGCGTCGCACACCACGGTCAGCAGCGCGAGCAGCCGCCAGCCGAGCATGGCCTTCGGCGACTGGGCGGGCCGCGCGAGCGTGCGCTCGGCGACCGCCAGCGCGGCGTCCGGCTCGCCCCTGAGCATGTGCCAGCCGATGCGCAGCCGCATGCTGTTGGTGATGTCCTGGACGAAGTCCTCGGGCCGCTCCGACAGCACGCCCGTCTCGCGCAGGATGCCCTCCACGACGTCCACCTCGCCGCGGCCGATGGCCACGTCGGCCCGCACCCGCAGCAGGTGGTGGCGGTTGCGCAGCACGGGGCCGAGGTTGAGCGCCCGCTCGATGGTGTCGAGGGCCTCGTCCCAGCGGCCGATCGCCTCCAGCGTCTCGGCGATGTTGTTCAGGGTGAACAGCCCGGACAGCCGGACCCGGCCGTACTTCTTGGCCAGCCGCCAGCCCTCCTCGCCGAGCTCCAGCGCCTCCTGCCAGCGGCCAAGGTCGTTGAGCGTGTCGACGTTGTTGCCGATCGCGCGGGTGATCACCCGGCCGGAGCCCTCCTCGCGGCCGATCTCCAGGGCGCGCAGGTTGGTGGCCAGCGTGGCCTCGGTGTCGCCGGCGAGCGAGTGGCCGAGCGACAGGTTGAGCAGCAGCTCGGCCTCCTGGCACCGGTCGCCGAGCTGCCTGGCCAGGGCCAGGCCCTCCTCGGCGAGCGCGGTGCCCTCCTCGGTGTCGCCGCGCAGCATGAGGTGCTGCGACATCAGCGTGATGACCTCGACGCGGGCCAGGTCGGGCTCGGGCACGAGGCTGAGCGCGTGGCGGAGCTGCTCCACCACGTCGGTCTTCTCCTTGTAGACCTTGAGCTGGCCCCAGCGCACGAGCAGCTTGGCCACCCGGGCCGGTTCGCGGGTCTCGTCCAGCTCGGCCAGCGCCGCCTTGATGAACTTCAGGCCCCGGTCGATGTCGCCGCTGGCGCGCGCACAATCGCTGGCCTTCTCCAGCACCGCGGTGTGGTCGGCGCCGATGCGCTCGGCCGCGTCGGGCACCCGGTCCCACAGCATGAGCACGCGTTCGAGCAGCGGGATGGCCTCGGTGTAGGCGAACGCGTGGAACGAGGCGCGGGCCGCGTCCCAGGCGGAGGCCAGCGCCCACTCGTCGTTGCGGGCGCCGTACCAGTGGTGGGCCAGCTCGACCTTGGCCCGGCCGGGCGGCACGAGCGCGCGGTCGCGCGAGATCTCCTCGGCGTAGCGGGCGTGCAGGCGCTGGTGCTCGCCGGGCAGCAGCTCGTCGTGGACGGCCTCGCGGATGAGGGAGTGGCGGAACAGGTAGGCGCGGCCGTCGGCGATCTGGAGCACGTTGCCGGCGATGGCGGGGCGCAGCGCGCTCTCCAGCTCCAGGTCGGACAGGCCGCTCACGGCGGCGAGCAGGGCGTGGCCGACGCGGATGCCGCCGGCGGCGGCGATGCGCAGCACCCGCTGCGTCTCGTCGGGCAGCCGCTCGACCGCGCCGAGGATGAGGTCCTGCATCGAGGACGGGAACGCGCAGTCCACGCCCGAGTCGACCAGCGCCTCCACGAACAGGGGGATGCCCTCGCTGCGGTCGTAGACCTTCTCCACCTTGTGGTAGGCGGGCGACCTGCCGAGGATGCCGGCCATCTGCTGGGCCACCTCGTCCTTCGACAGGCGCGGCAGGTCGAGCCGGAGCACGCCGCCGACCCGCCCCAGCTCGGCCAGCACCGGGCGCAGGGGGTGCTGGCGGTGCAGGTCGTCGGAGCGGTACGTCATGACGATGAGGACCTGCGGGCCGCTCAGGTTGCGGCACAGGAACGCGATCAGGTCGCGGCTGGACCGGTCGGCCCAGTGGATGTCCTCGATGAGCAGGACGACCGGGCGGCTCTCGGCCAGTCGCTCCAGAAGCGTGAGGATCTGCTCGAACAGGCGGGCGCGGCCGCTGTCGGTCTCGCCGTCGCCGCTGGGCTCGCCGAACTCGGGGAGCAGCCGGGCCAGGTCGCGCTCGGCGCCTTCGGGAAGTAACGCGGCCACCCGGGCGCGGCCGTGCTCGCGGACGAGCTGCCGCAGCGCGGCGGTGAACGGCGCGTACGCCAGGCCCTCGGCCGACAGCTCGACGCAGCCGCCGTACAGGACGAGGGAGCCGTCGCGGGCCGCCTGCTCGGCGAAGCGCTGTACGAGTCTCGTCTTGCCGACGCCGGCCTCGCCGCCGAGGAGAACGGCCGTCGCGGCGCCTCGCCGGGCCTCTTCGAGCGCCTGCGAAAGGGACGCCAACTCCTCGGCCCGTCCGACGAAGACGGGACTCACCGACCGGCCCAGCATGTCTTCCAGCATGTCATGCCCTTTGGTGAGCTTTCGCCGTATTTATGAGGGATTGCGGACGGCGATGGTTCAGGTAGGCGTAGAGGCCCGGCCGCGAGGGAGGGTGCGGCCGGGCTCTCGTGACGTGCTCATGAGGGACGACGCTTGCCGAAGACCGAGCGGCGCTCGGACTTGTTGCCCTCCTGTGCCTCGCGTACCTGGCGGTGCCGGGCCGCGGCGGCGCGCAGCTCCCTCGCCTGGCTCTTCATGAGCTGGTAGTCGATCTCGGGGTTCATGGTGTCTCCTGAGGTAACCCGTTTCTTTCTGACACCCTCTACTTTCCGGCTAAGGCCCACCCCGCGGCATCGGGCGGATTCCCTATCTCCTGTCGGACTTTCGTCCCGGCGTACCTAGGCCGGGGTCCCGTACCGCCTTAGGCCGCCTTAGACCGGCCCCGTCCGCACCTCAGAGCCGCCTTACGCCCTCTGGGGAGGGCTTCGCCGCGACCACGCGCGCGGCCATCGGACACGAGGGGAAAGATCCGGTTTGGAGCTGGCCCGCGTGGTCGGCGATGCTGTGGAGGTGTCAACTATGACTACTTCGCTCGCGGACGTGGCCGCTTCCGGCGCGACGCTCAGAGCGTTCCTGCACGGCCTGCCCGGTGTCGACCGGGTCGGCGCCGACCAGCGGGCGGCGATGCTGGGCACCCGTTCGATCAAGACGACGGCCAAGGCCCGGGCGATCGATCTGGCCATCTCGATGGTCGACCTGACCACTCTCGAAGGGGCCGACACGCGCGGCAAGGTGCGGGCCATGTGCGTCAAGGCCGTCCGCCCCGGCGGCGGGGCCCCCCGCGTGGCGGCCGTCTGCGTCTACCCCGACCTGGTGCCCGTGGCCGTGGAGGCCGTGGCCGGCTCGGGGGTGAAGGTGGCCTCCGTGGCCACCGCGTTCCCCAGCGGCCGTTCCTCGCTCGACGTCAAGGTGGCCGACACCGCGTTCGCGGTGGCCGCGGGCGCCGACGAGATCGACATGGTGATCGACCGGGGCGCGTTCCTGTCGGGCGACTACCTGAAGGTGTACGAGGAGATCGTCGCGGTCAAGGCGGCGTGCGGCGAGGCGCACCTCAAGGTCATCCTGGAGACCGGCGAGCTGGTCACCTACGACAACGTGCGGCGGGCGTCGTGGCTGGCGATGCTGGCCGGCGCCGACTTCATCAAGACCTCCACCGGCAAGGTGTCGCCCGCGGCGACGCTCCCGGTGACGCTGATCATGCTGGAGGCGGTGCGCGACTTCCGCGACCGGACCGGCCGTCAGGTCGGCGTCAAGCCCGCGGGCGGCATCCGCACCACCAAGGACGCGATCAAGAACCTGGTGCTCGTGCAGGAGACGGCCGGTGCGGACTGGCTGACGCCCGACTGGTTCCGGCTGGGCGCGTCCTCGCTGCTCAACGATCTGCTGATGCAGCGCGAGAAGCTGGCCACCGGCCGTTACGCCGGCCCCGACTACTTCACCCTGGACTGAGGATGACGATGTTCGAGTACGCGCCGGCCCCCGAGTCGCGCGAGATCGTCGACCTGCGGCCGTCCTACGGGCTGTTCATCGACGGCGAGTTCACCGAGGGCTCCGGCCCCGCCTTCAAGACCGTCAACCCCGCCACCGAGGAGACGCTCGCCGAGGTGGCCTGCGCCTCGGCCGACGACGTGGACCGCGCGGTGCGGGCCGCGCGCAAGGCGTTCGGCGGCTGGAGCGGCCTGCCCGGCTCCGAGCGGGCCAAGTACCTGTTCCGGATCGCGCGGATCATCCAGGAGCGCGCGCGTGAGCTGGCGGTGCTGGAGTCGCTGGACAACGGCAAGCCGATCCGCGAGTCGCGGGATGTGGACCTGCCGCTGGTGGCGGCGCACTTCTTCTACTACGCGGGCTGGGCCGACAAGCTGCAGTACGCCGGGTTCGGCACCAAGCCGCTCGGGGTGGCGGGTCAGGTCATCCCGTGGAACTTCCCGCTGCTGATGCTGGCCTGGAAGGTGGCTCCGGCGCTGGCGTGCGGCAACACGGTGGTGCTGAAGCCGGCCGAGACGACGCCGCTGACGGCGTTGCTGTTCGCCGAGATCAGCCGGCAGGCCGAGCTGCCGCCGGGGGTGGTCAACATCGTGACCGGCGCGGGCGAGACCGGCGCGGCGGTGGTGGCGCATCCGGAGGTGGACAAGGTGGCCTTCACCGGCTCCACCGAGGTGGGCCGGCTGATCGCGCGCACGGTGGCGGGCACCGGCAAGAAGGTGACGCTGGAGCTGGGCGGCAAGGCCGCCAACATCGTCTTCGACGACGCGCCGATCGACCAGGCGGTGGAGGGGATCGTCAACGGGATCTTCTTCAACCAGGGGCACGTGTGCTGCGCCGGGTCGCGGCTGCTGGTGCAGGAGTCGGTGCAGGAGGAGCTGCTGGCCGCGTTGAAGCGGCGGTTGGGCACGCTGCGGCTGGGTGATCCGCTGGACAAGAACACCGACATCGGCGCGATCAACTCGGCCGAGCAGCTGGCCAGGATCCGTTCGCTGAGCGAGGCCGGGGAGAGTGAGGGCGCCGAGCGGTGGTCGCCGGCGTGTGAGCTGCCCGAGCGGGGGTTCTGGTTCCCGCCGACGCTGTTCACCGGGGTGGCGCAGTCGCACACGATCGCGCGGGAGGAGATCTTCGGGCCGGTGCTGTCGGTGCTGACGTTCCGTACTCCGGCCGAGGCGGTGGAGAAGGCCAACAACACGCCGTACGGGTTGTCGGCGGGGGTGTGGACCGAGAAGGGTTCGCGGATCCTGTGGATGGCCGAGCGGTTGCGGGCCGGGGTGGTGTGGGCCAACACGTTCAACAAGTTCGACCCGGCCTCGCCGTTCGGTGGTTACAAGGAGTCCGGTTACGGCCGTGAGGGCGGCCTGCACGGGCTGGAGGCGTACCTTGACGTGTGACCATCGCCGCGCCCGCCGCCGGGCGCGCCGCGCCCAGGCCACCCGGGACCACGCCTACGCCCGCGCCGGACGGCCCGTACGCACCGGCTGGTACGCCCACCGCTGCGGCGTGAGCCGGTGCGGCCAGGTGTTCGTGCCGGTCGAGATGTCGCAGGAGATCACGTGGAGGGGACGCGGCGATGAGTAGGTTGGCCGTGCGCAAGACCTACAAGCTGTTCATCGGCGGGGCCTTCCCCCGCTCCGAGAGTGGGAGGTCCTACGCCGTGACCTCGCCCGACGGCGACTTCCTGGCCAACGCCGCGCGCGCCTCCCGCAAGGACGCCCGCGACGCCGTGGTGGCCGCGCGCAAGGCGTTCCCCGGCTGGTCCGGCGCCACCGCCTACAACCGGGGGCAGATCCTCTACCGGGTCGCCGAGATGCTGGAGGGCCGCCGCGCCCAGCTCGCCGGCGAGCTGGGGCTCGGCCGGGCCGAGGCGCTCGCCTCGGTGGACGCCGCCGTGGACCGGCTGGTCTGGTACGCGGGCTGGTCCGACAAGATCGCCGCCGTGCACGGCACGGCCAACCCGGTCGCGGGGCCGTACTTCAACCTGTCGTCGCCGGAGCCGACCGGCGTGGTCGCGCTCGTCGCGCCCGCCGACCCGCTGCTGGGGCTGGTGTCGGTCGTGGCGCCCGTCATCGTCACGGGCAACACGTGCGTCGTCGTCGCCTCCGAGCCGTCGCCGCTCGCGGCGATCACGTTCGCCGAGGTGCTGGCGACCTCCGACCTGCCGGGCGGGGTGGTCAACGTCCTCACCGGGCGGCAGGCGGAGCTGGCGCCCTGGCTGGCGGCCCACATGGACGTCAACGCGCTGGACCTGACCGGCGTGACGGACGCGGACCTGGCGCTGCGCTGCGAGCAGGAGGCGGCGGGCAACCTCAAGCGGGTCCTGCGGCCCGTGCCGGAGCCCGCGGACTGGACCGCCGACCCGGGCCTGACCCGCATGACCCGCTTCCTGGAGACCAAGACCGTCTGGCACCCGCTGGGCGTCTGATCCCTTCCCGGGGGTCGCGTGCTCGCCATGCAGGACGGTGAGCACGCGGCCCCTACCTGGGCTGATGAGCCGAGAAGACGGCCGGCCCGTTGTCTATGATCGCGGGCTATGGAACTCCGGCAGCTCGCGTACTTCGTGGCCGTCGCCGAGGAGGCGAGCTTCACCCGGGCCGCCGCCTCGCTGCACGTCGCCCAGCCCGGGGTCAGCGCGCAGATCCGGCAGCTCGAACGGGAGCTGGGCCAGCCGCTGTTCGACCGGTCGGCGCGCGCCGTGCGGCTGACCGCGGCGGGCGAGGCCGTGCTGCCCTACGCGCGGGCCGCGCTCAAGGCCGTGGCCGGCGCCCGGCAGGTGGTGGACGAGCTGACCGGGCTGCTGCGCGGGCACGTGGTGATGGGCGCCGTCTCCCTGCCCGGCGCGCTCGACGTGCCGGGGCTGCTGGCCGACTTCCACGACGCCCACCCGGCCGTCGAGATCACCCTCAAGGAGGCCGACCCGGAGACCGTGGTCCAGGAGGTGCGCTCCGGGCGGATGGACCTCGGGCTGTTCGGGCTCGGGCCCGGCGTGCCGCCCGGGCTCGACGCGCAGATCGTGGTGAGCCAGCCGCTCGTCGCGGCCGTGAGCCGCGACCACGAGCTGGCCGGGCGGCCCGGGATCGGGCTGGCCGAGCTGGAGGGGCGGGCGCTGCTCTGCCTGCCGCCGGGCACCGGGCTGCGGGCGGCCCTGGAGGAGGCGTGCGCGGCGGCGGGATTCCGGCCCCGGGTCTCGCTGGAGGCCAGCGAGCCGCCGGTGCTCGCCCGGCTCGCCGCCCGCGGCCTCGGGGTGGCCGTGCTGCCGGAGTCGGCGGTGAGCGTGGCCGAGGACCTGCTGCACGTCATGGAGCTCACCCGGCCGCGGCTGCGCGGGCGGATGGCGATCGCGTGGCGGTCGGAGGGCGAGGCGAGCCCGGCGGCCCGG
This sequence comes from Nonomuraea roseoviolacea subsp. carminata, assembly GCF_024172185.1. GTDB lineage: Bacteria > Actinomycetota > Actinomycetes > Streptosporangiales > Streptosporangiaceae > Nonomuraea > Nonomuraea roseoviolacea. The sequence continues at coordinate 2,904,232 of NZ_JAMZEC010000001.1, read as the reverse complement.
GCGCTCATCGCGCACGCCAGGAGGACGCTGCCCGACCTGGGCCTGGACTAGGGCGCCTGCCGGCAGACGGTCCCGGCCGGAGGAAGCGTCCCCGACGTCAGATAGGCGTCGATGCGGGCCGTGGCGCAGGCCGCCCTGAGGTACGCGCTGTGCCCGTCGCCGCCGTTCTCGTCGTTCACCAGCAGCCCGGAGCCCTGGATGCGGGACGACAGGCTGCGCGCCCACGCCAGAGGCGTCGCGGGGTCGTGGGTGTTGCCGACCACGAGCACCGGCGGGACCCCGCGGACGTCCAGCGGGCGCTGCGGGTTCGTCGGCCGGATCGGCCAGCCGACGCAGCCCGCCGTCATGTCCCAGAACTCCGAGGTGCCCTTCATGTGCGGCGCGAGCTGCCCGACCCGGTCGAGCCGGGCGCGCAGGTCGCGGTAGCCGCCGATGCCGTGGGCGATGTCGAGGCACAGGATCGACCGGTAGGCCGCCGTGCTCGCCGGGTCGTCCAGCGCGGACGCCCGGACGGAGGCGAAGATCGCGGCGTCGCCCTTCTCGGCCTGGGCGATGGCGTTGGCCAGGCCCTTGCCGTACTCGGGAAGCTGGTTGAGGAAGACGTAGGCGACGTAGCGCAGCTCCTCGGCGGTCAGGGGGCGGCCGCCCTGGACCGGTATGGGCGCACGTCCGGCCCTGGCCACCAGGTCGTCCCACACCCGCGCCACGTCGCGGCCGTGCAGCGCGCAGTCCGGCGTCTCGGCGCACCAGCGGACGAAGCGCTCGAAGGAGTCCTCGACGGCGACGGAGGCGTCGGCGACGAGCCGCTCCGAGGGCAGGCTGTGGTCCACCGCGCCGTCGAGCGCCATCGTGCGCACCCTGCCCGGGAACAGCCGGGCGTACTCGGCGCCCAGCATGGTGCCGTACGACTTGCCGAGGAAGCTGATCCGCGACTCGCCCAGGGCGGCTCTGACCGCGTCGAAGTCGCGGGCGACGCTCGTGGTGTCGACCTCGCGCAGCAGGGGGCCGGTGGCCGACAGGCAGCTCAGGCCGACGGCCCGGTTGTGCGCGACCAGCTCGCGGTACTCGGCGAGGGTGCCGGGGAACTGCGTCACGGCCGGGTCGTGGACCGGCCGCCCGCACGTCACGGCCGAGCTCTCGCCGACGCCCCGCGGGTCGACGCCGACCACGTCGAACCGGCGCAGCAGCTCGTCGCTGACGGCGTACTGGGGGTAGTCGCGCAGCAGCATGGCGGCCTGGCCGCCGGGGCCGCCGGGGTTGAAGAAGAGCGTGCCGAGGCGTTCGCCGGTGGCCTTGCGTCGGACGACGGACAGCTTGATCGTGCGGCCCGACGGGGCGTCCCAGTCGAGCGGGACCTCCACGGTGCCGCACTCCGCCTGCCGCGTGCCGCAGGGCTGCCAGGAGACGGGCGGTGGGGCGGGGGTCGGGGGCGTCGGGGGCGAGGCGAGGAGCAGTGCCAGGAGAACGTGTTTCACGACAGGCCATGCTCTTCGCGCGCCGGATCACGGACATCGGCCGTCCGGCCGACCCGTCTCGGCCGGACGGCCGGGCTTTCTACGCATACCTCCAGAAAAGGGGTATAACGTCTTCGCCGTGGGATCTACCGTGTCCGTCCCCCAGACGCGCACCATGAGGGGCGACGAGCTGTCCGCCGACGACGCGTGGGCGACTCTGCGCAAGTACGGCGGATGGCAGCTGACGCGCGACTCGCTGGTCCGGTTCAGGTACGGCGACGGCATGAGCCACTCGCGCGCGCTCGCCTTCCAGGTCTGCCTGGCCATCATCCCCGGCGCCATCGCCCTGGTCGGCCTCAGCTCCGTCACCCACCAGGAGGAGCTCGGCCAGGTGCTCGAACTCACCCTGCGCCGCCTGGCCCCCGGCGACGGCGAGGCGGTCAGGCAGGCCCTGGGCAGCGGGCATCACGTCCGTGACGCGCTCGCCCTGTGGCTGGGCCTGGCGACCACGATGGTGGCGCTGACCACGGCGATGGCGCAGTTCGAGCGGGGCGCCAACCGGATCTACGGCGTGGAGCGCGACCGGCCGTTCCACCGCAAGTACGCCCGGGCCGCCGTGCTCGCGCTGGTCGCCGGTGTCATCATGATCACGGGGTTCACGGTCATGGTCGGCGGCGGGGCCATCGGCGAGGCGATGACCGAGGTGTTCGGCTGGGGCGGCGGGACGCGGCAGGCGTTCGCGCTCGTCCGGTGGCCGCTCGGCTTCCTGCTCGCGCTGGTGGCCACGGTCACCCTGTTCAGGGCCTCGCCGCGGCGCAGGCAGCCCGGACACAGCTGGCTCGCCTTCGGCGCGCTGGTGGCGCTGGTCCTGTGGACCCTGTTCACGCTGGCCCTGGCCCTCTACACGGCCCACAACAGCACCTTCGGCGCCACGTACGGCCCGCTGACGGCGGTGATGGCGCTTCTGCTGTGGTCGTTCCTCAGCTCGATCGCGCTCTTCCTGGGGGTCGCGTTCGCGGCGCAGCTCGAAGCCTGCCGGGCCGGCTGCGTCCCGCCCGCGCATCCCGACACCGGGCCCACGGCGGAGGAGGAGCGGGAGCCGCTGGTCGGGGCGGTCGGCTCCGCCGTGATCGCGGCCGTCCGCCGCGTGGTCGCCCTGCTGGGCAGGAAGCGGCCCGGCCGGACCTCATAGCCCGGGCGAAACACTCGGCGAAGGTGCCGGACACCTATCCAGATGTCCGGCACTTCGGCGCGAGGAGAATGACCCGTGACCCATCCACCGGGAGCGCGAGACCGCTTCGAGGCGATCTACGACGCGCACTACCCGGCCGTCCACCAGTACGCCGCCCGCCGGACGGACGCGCCCGACGACACGGCGGACGTGATCTCCGAGACGTTCCTCACCGCGTGGCGGCGCATCGCCGACGTGCCCGAGGGAGACGCCGCCCGGCTGTGGCTGTACGGGGTGGCCCGGCGCGTCCTGGCCAACCAGCGGCGTGGCCACGCCCGCAGGGCGGGGCTGGCGGAACGTCTCAAGGACGAGCTGTCCGCCGCGCGGCCGTCCCGCCCGGACGAGCTCGACCACGTGCGCGAGGCGTTCGACGGTCTGCCCGCCCGTGACCGCGAGGTGCTCGCGCTGGCCTGCTGGGAGGGCCTGACCGGCCCGGAGATCGGCAAGGTGCTCGGCTGCACGGCGACGGCGGCCCGCATCAGGCTGCACCGCGCGCGCAAGCGGCTGGCCAGGACGCTGGGGCTGACGGAGGAAGACCGGACGATCGCGGAGCTGAAGGGAGAAAGCCTGTGAGCAGGATCGAGCGGATGGTGGCCGCCATCGACCCCGCGCCTGACGCGCCCGGACAGGGGCAGGGCGCGCGGGAGCTGTTCCACGAGATCGTCGCGACGCCGGTGCCGGCGCGCCGCCGGACGCGCTGGCCCGTGCTGGTCCCCGTCGCCGCGCTGCTGGCGGCGGCGGTCGTCATGGGCGTGGCCTTCCTGCCCGCCGAGGCGCCGCGCGCCATCGCGCCGCCCGCCGCGCTGGCGTTCACGCGCTCGGGCGACGACTGGATCGTCACGGTCAAGGACCTCTACGCCGCGCCCGAGCGCTTCGAGTCGGAGTTCAGGGCGCGCGGGTTCGACATCCACCTGACGATCGCCCCAGGCTCGCCGAGCACGGTCGGCCAGGTCACGGGTGGCGAGTCCTCCGAGGAGGCCCGCATAGAGGAGGAGTCGGTGGAGTGCGAGTCCCCGGGCGGCAGGTGCGCGGTGGCGTTCCGCATCCCCGCGGACTTCACGGGCAGCGCCACCATCTCCTTCGCCCGCGCGGCCCGGCCCGGCGAGCGGTACCAGTCGGCCGGTGACGCCGACGCCACCGGCGAGCTGCTGCACTGCGTGCCGTTCCGAGGCATGACCGTGGACGAGGTGCGTGCCGCGCTCGCCGAGCGGGGCGGCTCGATCGAGGAGTTCAGGGTGGGGAAGAAGTCGGAGCGCGCCTCGCAGGTGCCGGGGAACTGGTTCGTCGAGGACGCCGTGCCGACGGCCCCGGGGCAGGTGCTCGTCTGGGCGCAACCGGATCAGGTGCGGCGCAGCCCCGAGGCCGCCGAGCTGGTGAACAAGAAGATGGCCGGCTGCCCCAAGGGGTGACCTCCGTCACGCGGACAGGCCGGGCGGACGGGGTCGCTTCACGCGGAGATGCCGGGCGGGCGGGGTCGCTTCACGCCGACATGCCGGGCGGGCGGACCAGCGGGTGGGCGGCTTCGAGCTGCGCGGCCAGGCCAAGGAGCTGCGGCTCGCCGCCCGGCGGCGCGACGAGCTGCACCCCGATCGGCAGGCCGCTCGAATGCGTCGCGATCGGCACGGCCAGGGCGGGCCAGCCGCACATGTTCCACGGCCCGGTCGCCGGGGCGAAGCGGATGTTGGCCAGCGCGTTGCGCGCGAACCCGCGCTCGCGCCAGCCGCCGGCCGCGGGCGGCACGGTGGCCAGGACCGGCGTGATGAGCACGTCCGCGTCGCCGAACCACTGGTCGGCCGCGTACGCCTGCCAGCGCGCCCGCCCGCGCGCCCCGTCCAGGCTCAGCGCCCTCAGCAGCCGCCCGCCGCGAGCGAGGGCCCGGCTCCGCCGGTCCAGCCCCGGTCCGTCCTTCGCGAGCCCCTGGCTTCCGCGCCCCGTCCCGTTGCCCGCCGCCGGACGGGAGAGCACGTCCACGGCCTCGGCGGCGCGCGACAGCCACGCGGCCACGGTGGACGGCCCGAGCCAGAACGGCAGCCGGCCCTCGCGCTCCACGACCGTGTGCCCGGCCACGCGCAGCGTCTCGGCCGCCCCGCGCACCGCCGCCCGGAACTCCCGGTCCATCGGCAGCCCCGCGGGCAGCGGCTGCGGCGCGTACGCGATCCGCAGGTCGAACGGCTCCTCCTCGGCCGGCGGCGCCGGCGGGTCCCACACCTCGTCCTCGCCCGCCCACACCGAGCGCAGCATCCGTGGCGCCGGCTCCCGCCGCCTGCCCCCGCGCCACGACTCGGCCAGCGCCGGGTCGGCCGCCAGCACCGACAGGGCCAGCGCCAGATCGGCGACGTGCGCGGCCAGGGGTCCGTTCTCGCTCAGCCCGTCCCAGTCGTCGCCGGGCGGCGGCACCAGCCCCGCGCCCGGCTTCACGGCGAACACCCCGCAGGCCGCCGCCGGGATCCGCAGCGACCCCATGCCGTCGTTGCCCAGGGCGATCGGCACCATCCCCGCCGCCACGGCCGCGGCGCTGCCCGAGGAGGAGCCGCCCGCCGTACGGGAGAGGTTCCACGGGTTGCGCACGACGCCGTGGACGCTGTCGCCGAAGCCGACGAGACCCAGCTCGGGCAGGTTCGTCAGGCCGACCACGATCGCGCCGGCCGCGCGCAGGCGGGCGACGGTCTCGTGGTCGCGCGGCTCGGGGGTCACGCCCGTCGCGGCCGAGCCGGCCCGCATGGCCTCGCCCGCCACCTCCAGGTTGTCCTTGACCGCCACCGGCACCCCGGCGAGCGGCAGCTCGGCGAGGTCGCGGCGCTCGCCCAGCGCCCGCGCCTCCTCCACGGCCCGCTTCCTGACCAGCCGGAACGCGCCCACCTGCGGGTCGCGCCTGGCGATCACGCCGAGATGCTCCTCGACGACCGCCTCGGCGCTCACCTCGCCGCGGCGCACGGCGGCGGCGATCTCGACAGCGGATCTTCCGGCCCACGACATGCCTAGAAGTGTGCAACGTCCGGACTCCGGTGGCGAGGCCCCATTCCGGGTTATCAGTCTCGGCGTAATGAACGGAGCCTCCCTCGCCGTCGGCCGGCGCTCGCTGGGCGACCCGTCCGTCACCTTCCCGCTCTGACCGCCGCACCTGCGGGGCTGCCCCGAGACCAGCACGGCGGAGATCGCCTACCTGGTCGAGGTGGTGGACGGCCTGCTGCGGGACGCCTGACGCGTCCCGTGCCTTGACGCACCCGGCGGGTCGCTTCGCCCGCGTCCTGGCGCTGACGGTTCGCGTCAGCTTGTGAGCCAGACCCTGAGGGGGCCGGTCGGGGTGAAGCCGTGGCGTTCGGCCGGGGCCGTGTCCGCCTCGTAGCCCACCAGGTCGCGGCCCGGGAACAGGCGCGCCGCCTGTGCGACGGTCCCGGCCCACGCCGTGTCGTCGTCGCAGCCGGACGCGAAGACGTTGGAGACGCCCACCGCCTCCCCTGTGAGGGTCAGCACGCAGCCGCACACGACCGCGCCGTCACGCCGGCCGTACAGGACGGCGGTCTCCTCCAGCAGTGACGGCGGGAAGAGCCCGTCCGCCTCGCCGCCGAAGCAGGACCGCTCCCACTCCCGCAGCTCGGACGCGGAGCGCACCCGCCCCCAGACCACGTCCCCGGCGGGATCGGGCGCCGGGGCGGCCGGCCGGTGCAGCCAGCGCGCCTCGAACAGCACGTGGAAGCCGTACGGGGTCAGGTCCAGGGCGGCGAAGGAGTCCTTGACCGAGGCGCCCGGCCCCGCGTCGATGCCGCCGAGCACGCCGGCCTCGGTGGCGGAGGGGGAGAGGGTGACGGCGTCGGGGTAGTAGGGCGGGGTGCGGCGCGGGTTGGTCCAGGCGTGCGCGGTGAAGCGGCCGGGCAGGCCGTGCGCGCGGCACATCGCGTCACACCACGCGGCGTTGTCCCGAGCCGCTTCGAGCACCACGGCGGCGGGACTCACGTGCGCCGGGGTCTTCGACGGGCTCGGCTGGTCGGCGCGCACGCGGCTCGGGGTCTCCAGTCGGGGCGGCTGGTCGGCGCGCACATGGGTCGCGGTCTCCTGTGGGGGCGGCTGGTCGGCGCGCATGCGGGGTCACGTTCTCCTGTTCGTGCGGCTCGTGGGGGTCGCCGTCAGCGGGTCCTCCGGCCAGGGGTGCCGGGGGTAGCGGCCGCGCAGCTCCGCCCGTACCGCGCGATAGCCGTCTCGCCAGAACGACGCCAGATCGGCCGTCACCGCCACCGGACGCCCAGCCGGGGAGAGCAGGTGAACGAGCAGCGGCACCCCCGCGATGGACGGCGCGCCGTCCCATCCGAACAGCTCCTGGAGCTTCACCGCGAGCACCGGCCGCTCCTGCGAGTAGTCGATCCGGACGCGTGAGCCGCTGGGCACCTGGACGCGCTCCGGCGCGACCGCCTCCAGCCGCTCGCTCCACGGGACCAGGCACAGCAGGGCCGCGGCCACGTCGATCCGCTCCAGATCGGCGCGGCGGCGGGCCCTGGACAGTTCGGGCTCCAGCCACCGGTCGGCCAGATCCGCCAAGGCTTCCATGCCGGGCCCGGCGCCGCCCACGTCCGGCCACGGCTCCCCGACGGCGCGGTGACAGAACGCCAGCCGGGCGCGTACCGCCAGCGCGTCCCTCGTCCAGGTCAGGACGTCCTCGGTGCGCAGGCCGTGCAGCAGCGCCGCGCGCACGTCCGCGTCGGGCAGCGGCGCGGACGACAGCTCGATCGCGCCCAGCCGCTCGACGACCCGCGCCGAGACGTCGCCGCGCCGCTCGCCCGGGGGCACGCGCCAGGCGACCTCCTCCTCAGCCGTGACGGGATGGGCGAGCCGCGCGGTCGCCTCGTCGATCTCCACGGCCTGCCGTACGCGCGCCGACGCCGAGCCGGTGGGACGGTCCGCCACCGCCACCGCCAGCCACGGGGCGCCCGCGAGCCTCGAACCCTCGCCGAGCGCGGCGGCCGTGCCGGAGGCCATCAGGTAGCCGCCGCCGCGCCGCCTGGCCACCCGCTCGGGGAACGCCAGAGCGACCACCAGCCCCGCGAACGCGTCATCACCCAAGCCCCCACCGCCACGGCTCCCGGTGTCGCGATGGCTTCGGGAGGCGCCGACGCCCTCGGAGGTGTCGCCGCTCTGAAAGGTGCCCGCACGTCCGGCGGCGCCACCGTTCCCGGCCGCGCCGCCACCGCCCGGCGCGAGTGACCTCGACAGGCGCCTGACCTCCTGGCGCCAGCGGGACGCGAAGGCGTCGCCGCCGCGCCGGGCCGAGCGCCAGACCTCCACGAGGTCGTCGCCCGCGTCGCGCGGAAGCTGCTCCGACAGCAGGGCGACCACCTCGGCGGCGCGCGGGCCGGCGTCGATGAGCGCCCGCGCCAGCCGGGGGTGCAGGCCGAGCCCCGCCATCCGCCGGCCCCGGGCAGTCACCCGGCCGCCGTCCAGGGCGCCGAGGTCGGTCAGCGTCGCGGTGGCGGCGGCCATCGCCGCGTCGGGCGGCGGGTCGAGCAGCGCCAGCGCCGCCGCGTCCGGCACGCCCCAGCAGGCCGCCTGGAGGGCGAACCCCGTCAGGTCGGCGAGCGCGATCTCGGGTCGCGGATGCTCGGCCAGCCGCTCGTGCTCGGCCTCGGTCCAGCAGCGGTACACGGTGCCGGGGGCCTCGCGGCCCGCCCGTCCGGCGCGCTGGACGGCGCCGGCCCTGGAGACGCGGACGGTCGTGAGCGAGCCGAGGCCGCGGGCGTGGTCGGTGCGCGGCTCGCGGGCCAGCCCGGAGTCCACGACCACGCGGACGCCCGGCACGGTCAGGCTCGACTCGGCGACCGACGTGGCCAGCACCACCCGGCGCCGGGTCCCCGGCGACAGGACGGCGTCCTGCACGCGGGCCGGCGCCTGCCCGTGCACCTGGAGGACCTCCACGCCGTCCCCGCCGCCCTCGCCGTTCCCGCCGTTCCCGCCGTTCCCGCCGTTCATGTCGTTCGTGACGTCCCGCAACAGGCCCGCCACCCTGGCGATCTCGGCCGTGCCGGGGAGGAAGCACAGCACGTCGCCCTGGCGTTCGGCCAGGGCCCGCCGGACGACCTGGGCCACGTGGGCGAGCAGCGCCGGATCGACGCGCATCCCGTGCGGCGGCGGGAGCGGGCGGGCCGGCGGAGCCCACACGGTCTCCACCGGGTGGGGCGTGCCGGACGCCGCCACGACCGGCGCGCCGCCGAGCAGCCGGGACCACGGCGCGGCGTCGGCCGTGGCGGAGGTGGCCAGCAGGCGCAGGTCGGGCCGGAGCGTCTCGCGTACGTCGAGGAGGAAGGCGAGCGCGGTGTCGGCGTCCAGGTGACGCTCGTGGCACTCGTCCAGCACGACGACGTCGGCGCCGGGCAGTTCGGGGTCGTGCTGGAGGCGCTGGAGGAGCAGGCCGGTGGTGACGACCTCGACCCTCGGGTCGGCGCCGGTGTGCCGCTCGCCGCGGATCGCGTAGCTCACGCCCATGCGGCGGGCCGCGGCGCGGACGGCGAGCCGCCGTGGCTCGGCCACCAGCACGCGCAGCCCGGCGTCGGCCAGGGCGAGGGGCACGACGGTGGTCTTGCCGCTGCCCGGCGGCGCGGTCAGCACCGCCGTGCCGTGCGCGTCGAGCGCGCTCAGCAGCTCGGGCAGCGCGTGACGTACGGGCAGCTCACCCGCCATGCGCCGGGACGCTTTCGACGGCACGGACACCCTCGGCCCGCGCGGTCGCGAGGACGGCGTCGTCGGCGCGCGCGGCGGCGAGGACGGAGTCGAGGAGGCCCGGGAAGCGGGCGTCGAGGTCGTCGCGGCGCAGGCGCATGAACTTCAGCCGCCCCACCTGCCGGGTCATCACCACGCCGGACTCGCGCAGCATGCGGTAGTGGTGCGAGGCCGTGGACTTGTGCACGCCGAGCTCCTCGCCCACGCCCGAGCACGTCTGCTCCTTCTGGACGGAGAGCCGGACGACGATCTCCAGCCGCACCGGGTCGGCCAGCGCGCGCAGAACCTCGGTGAGCTGGATGGATTCCGTCGCCGGATGCGGTAGCAGGCGCATGGTCCGAACCCTATCTCCGTCTAATCGTTTGACAACCATAAAACTATGCGACAGTTTGATGGACGTCCAACTGACGTGTACGGAGGATGATGTGACATCCCGGCTCTACCCCCTGGCGCTGGGCAATTTCGCCACCGGCACCGGCATGTTCGTGACCGCCGGGCTGCTGCCGCCGATCTCCCGCGACCTCGCCGTCTCGCCCTCGGCCGCCGGCCAGCTCATGACCGTGTTCGCCCTGGCCTACGCCGTGCTGTCGCCCCTGCTCGCCGCCGCCACGGCCCGCATGTCGCGTCGCGCGCTCCTGCTCGTCGCGCTGGCCGTCCTCGTCGTCGGCAACGTACTGACCGCCCTCGCGCCCACGTATCCGCTGGTCCTGGCGACGCGCGTGGTGGCGGCGGCCGGAGCGGCGATGTTCACGCCCACGGCGTCCGGCGTGGCGACGGCGCTGAGCTCGCCCGAGCGGCGGGGCCGCGCGCTGGCGCTGGTGATGGGCGGGCTGACCATCGCCTCGGCGATCGGCGTGCCCCTCGGCACCTGGCTGGGTGGCGTGGCGGGCTGGCGGGCCACGATGTGGCTGGTCGTCGGGCTCGGCGTCGTGGGCTTCGTCGGCGTGGCCGCCGTGGTGCCGGACGTGAAGGTGCCCACCTCGGGCCGGCTCGCCGAGCGGTTCGCGCCGCTGGCCGACCGGCGGATGCTCGCGGTGCTGGTCACCCAGCTCCTCTTCTTCGCCGCCGGCTTCACCGCCTACGTCTACATCGGCTCGCTGTTCGACCTGCCGCTGCCCGCCGTGCTCTGGGCGTGGGGCGTGGGCGGCGTCGTGGGCAACCAGCTCGGCGGGCGGCTGACCGACACGTACGGGCCGCGCCGCATGGTGCTGATCGGCCTGGCCGCGTCCACCGTGGCGCTCGGGCTCATCCCCGTCGCCAACCTCGCGCTGCCCGTCGCGCTGGTGTGGGCGTTCCTGTGGGGTGTGCTCGGCTGGATGATCGCCCCCGCGCAGCAGTACCGGACGGTCGGCGCCGTGCCCGGCAACGTGTCGATCGGCCTCGGCCTGCTCGCCTCGGCGCAGTACTTCGGGCTGGTCGTGGCGGGTGTCACGGGCGGGGTGGCCCTCGGCTGGTACGGCCGGGCGGGCGTCGAGATCCTGGCGACCGCGATCGGCCTGGTGGCGGTGCTGTTCACGCTGGCGACCTATCGGCCCGTCAAGGATGCACCAGAATGGGCGGGTGTCCGAACAGCAGATCGACCCGCGTGACGAGCCCGCCCCCTTCGGCGCCGTCGTCCTCCTGACCGTCGCCTCGGCCGTGGCCGTCATGGCCGTCACCAGCCTGATCGACGAAGCGCCCGGCCTGAAATTACTCCTGCTGGGGCCGATCGCGCTGGTCGTGTTCGAGGTGGTGGTCCACGAGGTGTGGTGGCAGCGCTGGTGGGGCGCGCTGCCGGGAGCCGTGCTGGGGCTGACGCTGTACTTCGAGGGCCGCGAGGCGCTGGCCGACGTCGTCGGCGACTCGTGGGCCCATCCGATCGCGTACGTCGCGTCCTGGGCCCTGTTCGCCGTCGTCTTCGCCCTGGCCAGCCGCTATCCGCGCACCCTGAGCGCCTAGTGGCCCAGCGGCGTCAGCCCTGGGCGGGGATCCAGTTCAGCGTGACCGCGAGGATCACGAACAGGCCGAGCGCGATGCGGTAGACGACGAAGCCGGTGAAGCGGTGCTTGCTGATGTACCGCAGGAACCACGCCACCGCCGCGTAACCGACGACGAACGAGATGAGCGTCGCCAGGATCGTCGGCCCCCAGGCCGGCGACTGCCCGCCGCCGATCTCGCGCAGCTCCAGCAGGCCCGACGACAGCACGGCCGGGATGGCGAGCAGGAACGAGTACTTCGCGGCGTCCTCGCGGCGGTAGTCGAGCAGGAGGCCGGCCGTGATGGTGCCGCCGGAGCGGGAGACGCCCGGGATGAGCGCCAGCGCCTGGGCGAAGCCGTACACGATCGCGTGGGGGAAGCTGAGGTGCTTCTGCAGCGTCAGCTTGTTGCGGGCGGTGCGGTCGGCCCACCACAGGATGAGCGCGAAGACCACCAGCGTGGTGCCCACGATGCGCAGGTCGCGGAAGACCGTCTCGATCTGGTCCTTGAACAGCACGCCGAGCACGCCGATGGGCAGGCTGCCCACGATCACGTACCAGCCCATGCGGGCCGCGTGGTGGGAGCGCAGCGCCGGCCTGAACAGGGATCGCGTCCAGATGGAGACGATCTCCCAGATCTCGTGCCGGAAGTAGATCAGCACGGCGGCCTCCGTGCCGAGCTGGATCACCGCCGTGAAGGCGGCCCCCGGGTCCTGCCAGCCGAAGAACGCCGACACCACCCGGATGTGGGCGCTGGAGGAGATGGGCAGGAACTCGGTCAGCCCCTGGAGGAGGCCGAGCACCACCGCTTCGAACCAGCCGATCACCGGAGCACCTTTCCGAAACCGTGAGAGTGACGGTGTGAGGCTAGCGGATGCGGGGACCGAGCAGTTGCTCACGTAGGGCGGTGAGCTGGCGGGAGTGCTCGACCGGGCGGGTCCCGTCGAGCGTGTCGAGGGCCAGCAGCAGCGCGTCGGCCACCATGATGCCGGTCAGGGGCCCGGCGGTGACGCCGGTCTGGGAGTGGGGCGCGGCCAGGACGGCGTCGACCTTGCCGGCGAACGCGCCGCCCGGCTCGCCGGAGACGAGCACGACGCCCGCGCCGACCGCGCGGGCCCGCTCGACCAGCACGGTGAGCTCGCGCGGCTCGCGTTCCGGCTGGAACATCACCACGGCCTCGCCGTGCCGCAGCGACAGCAGGTCGTCGGCCAGCGCGAAGCCGGTGGCGGAGGTGGCGCGGGCGCGGTGGCCGCGCCGGCCGAGCTTGAGCGCGAGGTGGCGGGCGGAGGGGTCGGACGCCCCGGTGCCGTAGACGAGGATCGCGCTCGCGCCCGCCATCACCTCGACCGCGCGCCGGAACGACTCGGGGTCCCACAGGCGGCGGCAGTGGTCGACGCGCTCGCGCGCCTCGTCGAAGACCCGCTCCCAGATCTCGGACAAGTCGTGGCCGACGTGGCCGGCGCTGGTGCGCAGGCGCACGTCGGGAGCCGCCGTCGAGGTGAACCCGGCCGCGAGCGCGCGCTTGAGCCCCGGCAGGCCGCCGAAGCCGAGGCGCTGCATGGTGCGCACCACCGTGGCGTTGCTCGTGCCGGTGGCCGCGCCGAGCTCCTGGGCGCTGGAGAACAGGATCTGGTCGGGAGAGGCCGAGACCAGGAACCGGCACACGGCGCGCTCCGCCGGTGACAGGTCCTCCCACAGGTGCCTGATCGACGCCCTGAGCCGCTCGACGGGACTCTGTGGACTCTCCATTACGGCCCCTGGCTCACGTGTAGTGCCCATTACCGAACGTCACAAGATCCTGGCCGGTTCAAGGAGCACCGTCAAGTCGTGAGGGGGCCGCCGGATCGCCCTGTCCGGCCTGAGGCGACGTCACCTCACCAGGTCACGGGCCCAGTTCCGGGCGAAGGCGGCGAAGTCGCGAGCGGGGCGGCCGAGCGCCTCCCGCACCCCGTCCGCCACGTACGCGTTACGCCCGTCCAGCACCTCGGCGAACAGCGCGTTCAGCATCTCGATGTCCTCGGCGGGCACGCCGGCCTCGGCGGCGCCCGCGGCGAACTCCTCGGGCTCGACCGGCGCGTACTCCACCGGCCTGCCCAGTGCGGCCGACAGCTCGGCGGCGACATCGGCGAAGGTCAGCAGCCGCGGCCCGGTCAGCTCGTAGACCCGCCCGGCGTGCCCGTCCCCGGTCAGCGCCGCCACGGCCACGTCCGCGATGTCGTCGGCGTCCACGAACGGCTCGGCCACGTCCCCGGCGGGCAGCGCGATGACGCCCGCCTGGACCGCGTCCAGCAGGTAACCCTCGTTGAAGTTCTGCATGAACCAGGCGCAGCGGACGATCGTCCACTCCAGCCCGGACTCCTGGACGATGCGCTCGCACGCCTGGGCCTCCGGCTCGCCCCGGCCGGACAGCAGCACCATCCGCTTGACGCCGCTGTCGACCGCGAGCTCGGTGAGCGCGCGGATGTCGGCCTGCGAGCCGGGCACGGCCAGGTCGGGGTAGTAGGTGACGTACATCGACTCGGCGCCCTCCAGGGCGGCCGGCCAGCCGTCGAGGTCGGCCCAGTCGAAGGCCGGCGAGGAGGAGCGGGACCCGGAGCGCACGGGACGGTCGAGAGCGGTGAGCCTGTCGATCACACGGCGGCCGGTCTTGCCGGTGCCGCCCAGCACCAAAGTTGTCATGACTCCAGTAAGCCCGGAGATCGCTGGACTCTCCATGGTTGAGAAGCGCACTTCCATATGCGATCGTCTAACCCATGGATCATCTGGCCGCGCTGCTCGACGGCCCCCGCGCCCGCGGCGCCTTCCTGCTCCGCTCGCTGCTCGACCCGCCCTGGTCGCTGCGCGTGCAGGACGAGGCGCCGCTGACCCTCGCCGCGCTCGTCCGGGGCATGGCCTGGGTCGTGCCGGACACCGGCGACCCCGTGCGGCTCTCCCCGGGCGAGGTGGCCCTCCTGCGCGGCCCCCACCCGTACACCGTCGCCGACGACCCCGGCACCCCGCCGCAGATCGTCATCCACCCCGGCCAGCGCTGCACGACGCTGGACGGCGAGGCGGTCTACCAGTCGATGGAGCTGGGCGTGCGGACCTGGGGCAACGACCCCGACGGCTCGACCGTGCTCATCACCGGCACGTACCAGATGGACGGCGAGATCAGCCGGCGGCTGCTGGACGCGCTGCCGCTGCTGCTGGTCCAGCCCGGCGGCCCGGTCATCGGGCTGCTCGGCGCCGAGATCGTCCGGGACGACCCCGGCCAGGAGGTGGTGCTCGACCGGCTGCTCGACCTGCTGCTCATCTCCACGCTCCGGTCGTGGCTGAACGACAACGACGCCCCCGCCTGGTACCGCGCGCAGAGCGACCCCGTGGTGGGCAGGGCCCTGCGCATGATGCACAACAACCCCGCACACCCGTGGACGGTGGCCTCGCTCGCCGCCGCGGTCGGAGTCTCGCGGGCGTCGCTGGCCAGGCGTTTCACCGACCTGGTGGGGGAGCCGCCGATGGCGTTCCTCACCGACTGGCGGCTCGCACTGGCCGCCGACCTGCTGCGCGAGCCCGACGCCACGATCGGCTCCGTCGCCCGCAAGGTCGGCTACGGCAGCTCGTTCGCGCTCAGCGCCGCCTTCAAGCGCGTGCGCGGGATCAGCCCGCAGGAGCACCGGGCCGGGGCGGGCAGCCGATGAAGCCGCTGCTGCTGCTCGACGTGGACGGGGTGCTCAACCCGTTCCGGCGGCCCGACCTCGGGTACCGGCGCTACCAGTGCGCGATCGGCGACCAGGTGTACACCGTCCACCTCAACCCCCGGCACGGCGCCCGGCTGCTGGAGCTGGCCATCGCGACGGGCGCGGAGCTGGCCTGGGCCACCACCTGGGAGCACCACGCCAACGAGTGGATCAGCCCGCGCATCGGCCTGCCCGAGCTGCCCGTCGTGCCCATGGGGCCGGTGCTGGGCAGCACGGCGGGGGAGATGTTCAAGACCCCGCACGTGGCCGAGTGGGTGGAGCGCAGGCCGTTCGTCTGGTTCGACGACCAGGTGCGCCCGGAGGACGAGGACTACCTCAGGGGGCACCGGGGTCTGGACGATTTCCTGCTCGTTCCGGTGAACCCGAGAGACGGCCTGACCAGCGCGCATCTGGACGCGGCCCGCCGGTGGCTGACCCTGTCAGGGTTTTCTCAGGGTCCCTGAGGGGAGAGCGGACGTCTGGTTGTCCGTTGTTCGGGATAGGTGCAACCACACGGAGGAAACAGATGTACCGCTCACGAGAGCACAGGATCCTGGCCGGCGTCTGCGGCGGTCTCGCCGACAAGATGGGCCTGCCGCCCACGCTGGTTCGCATCCTGTGGCTGATCCTGTCGCTCCTTCCCGGCCCGATGTGGGTCCTGTACGTCGCCATGTGGATCCTCGTCCCGGAGGAGCCGAGGAAGTACTGACCGGCGGGGCGTTCTATCCTCGAACCATGAAGCCCAGGCCGCTGACTCTCATCCAGGACGAGCTGGTCGACTACGACAAGGCGATGGAGCGCATGGGCGACCTGGTCGCCGAGCGCCAGCGGGACGAGCGGCCGGACACGCTCTGGCTGCTCAGCCACCCGTCGGTCTACACCGTCGGCCGCCGCACCCCGGCGGCCCACCTGCCCGACCCGTCGCGCGGCATCCCCGTGGTCGAGACCGGCCGCGGGGGGCAGCTCACCTACCACGGCCCCGGCCAGCTCGTCGGCTACCTCATCGTCAAGCTGGCCGAGGGCGAGGGCATCGTGGACTACGTCCGCGAGGTGGAGCTCCGGCTGGTCGAGGCGCTGGGGGCGCTCGGCCTGCCCGCCGAGCGCCGTGACACCCCGCCGGGCTCGGAGCTGCTGACGGGCGTCTGGACGACGACCACCGGGCGCAAGGTCGTCTCGATCGGCATGCGGCAGAGCCGCGGCGTCACCAGCCACGGCTTCGCCCTCAACGTCGACGGCGACCTGGAGCCCTGGAACTGGGCGGTGGCCTGCGGCATGCCGGACGTGGACATGACCTCGCTCAAGCGCGAGCTGGGCGAGACCTCCATGGACCGGGTCCGCGCGGCCGTGGCGGCCTCCTTCGAGGCCGCCTGACCGGTCGTTCGTCAGCTGATCGGGAGCTCGTCGACGGTGCGGCGGGGGCCGGTGAACCAGTGGCGGGCCGACAGGACCCACCACAGGGCGATGGCCAGCAGCACGCCCCCCACCGCGAGCGGCGCGTAGTTGACCGAGGTCCACGCGAAGTCCGGATTGCCCGGAACACCCGCCGGTGAGAGCGGCATGATGAAGTACACCGACACGATGGCGATCTCCACGCAGGCGATCCAGCCCATCACCCGGTACTTCCGGCCCAGCGTCCAGGGTCCGGGCCTGAACCGGTCGCCCATCTTCAGCCGCAGCCAGATCGGGATGATGAACGCCAGGTACAGCCCGATGACCGCGATCGACACCACGGCGTAGAACGCCACCGGGGTGGTCGTGCCGGCGGGCGCGTACAGGGCGGGCAGGGTGATCAGGGCGGCCACGGCGCACCCCGCGATGATGGCGTTGACCGGCGTGCGGTTGCGGTCCACCTTGGACCACAGCCGCCAGCCCGGCACCGCGCCGTCGCGCGAGAACGCGTACGTCATCCGCGACATCGACGTCACGCAGCTCATCCCGCAGAAGAACTGGCCGATCGTGGAGATGGCGAACACCACGGTGGCCAGCGGCGAGGAGAGCGCGGTCTCGAAGATGGCGCCGACGAAGCCGGACTGCTTGTTGATCTCGTCCACGTGCGTCGCGGCGAACAGGAACGACAGCAGCAGGATCCAGCCGCCGATCGCCGAGTAGAAGATCGACTGCCAGAGGCCGCGGGCCGCCGTCGTGGAGGCGCCCTGGGTCTCCTCCGACACGTGCGCGCACGCGTCGAAGCCGGTGATCGTGTACTGCGTGAGCAGGAAGCCCAGCGGCAGCACGTACAGCCAGAACGTGAAGCCGTTCGTGGTGCCGAAGCCCGAGTTGTTGAGCTTCTCGGTGAAGACGAACGCCGCGGACTGGTGGTGGTCCGGCGCGAAGATCAGGATCGCGACGATGATCGCGGCGCCGGCCACGTGCCACCAGACCGAGATGTTCTGCAGCAGCGAGATGAGGCGGTGACTGTAGATGTTGATCAGCGCGTGGAGCACGAGGATGACCACGAAGAGGAGGAACGCCTGCGGCAGCGTGGCCTCCCAGGCGCCTCCCGTCAGCCGGTTGAGGGTGATGCTCAGGAAGGTCGCGCAGCCGTAGTCCACGGAGGCGGTCACCGCGATGAGCCCGATGAGGTTGAGCCACCCGGTGAACCAGCCGTGCACCGGCTTGCCCATCGTGGCGGCCCACCAGTAGATCCCGCCCGCGGTCGGATAGGCCGAGACCAGCTCCGACAGGCAGAACCCGATGATGAGAATGAACGCGGAGATCAGCGGCCAGCCCCACGAGATGGCGATGGGGCCGCCGTTGTTCCATGCCTGTCCGAAGGTCGTGAAGCAGCCGGCGAGGATCGAGATGATGGAGAAGGAGATCGCGAAGTTGGAGAAACCGCTCCAGGTCCTGGCCAGCTCCTGCTTGTAGCCGAGCTCGGCGAGCCGCCTGGAATCCTCTTCAGTGGTCATGAGGTCTCCCTGTAAGCGGGGGGAGTCACTGATTGGTATAGCTGTAGACCATTTCGGAGATGAGGGCAAGGCGTTACAGGGGATTTTTGACAGCGTCATCGGTTTTTGTCGGCTTTATGTCGATAACTGCCTTGCCGTGCACCTTTCCAGCCAAGATCGCGGCTACCGCCTCGCCGGGCCGCTCCCATGACCAGCGCCCGCCCACCCCGGCCGACAGCTCGCCCCGCGCCAGCAGTCCCACGAGGAACGCCAGGTCGGGCGCCGGGGCGCTGGGGTCGCCGACGGAGCTGAGCGTCCGCGCCGCGCCGGGCATGAACGTGGAGTTCGGCTCGAACACCGCCGGCTCGCCGGCCGCCCACCCGATGCTCTGCAGGTTGCCGCCCGGCCTCAGCAGCCGCCAGGCCGCCACCAGGTACGGCCCGCCGAGCACCTCGACGACCGCGTCCACCGGCTCGACGCCGGCGAGGTCCGTCACCGTCTCCACTCCCAGGTCGTCCGCCCGGGCCGCGTCCCGGACGTGCGCGACCACGTGTGCCCCGGCCCGCCGGGCGAGCTGGACGGCCAGCCGCCCCACCGCGCCGGTGGCGCCCGTCACGAGCACCCGAGAGCCCAGCAGCGGGCCGGCGGCCCGCAGGGCGCGCACCGCGGCGATGCCGGCCATCGGCAGCGCGGCCGCGTCGGCCAGGTGGACCCCGTCCGGCACCACGGCCAGCGCGTCCACCGGGAACGCCGCCCGCTCCGCCCACGCGCCCGCCCCGAAGGCCACCACCCGGGCGCCGGCGGCCGGACCGGTGCCGTCCACGGCGGGCTCGACCACCACGCCGGCCGCGTCGTAGCCGAGGATCGCGCCGTCGGGGAAGTGGCCGATGTGGTGCACCTCGGACGGGTTGACGGAGGCGTGGTGGATCTCGACGAGCGCCTCGCCGGGGCGGGGCTCGGGGTCGGGGACGGTGGCGGGCGCGGCGGGGAAGGTCCCGCCGGAGACGGTCAGGGCACGCATCACGAAACTCCTCGGCTATGCGGACCGGCGGTCCGGTTGTCTGGCCGGGATAGTATGGGGACCGTTGGTCCGTTTGCAAGCCGGCGAGAGGGGCGAGGTGCGAGCCGACGCGACGCGCAACCGGGAGGCGATCCTGCGCGCGGCCGAGGAACTACTGGCCGCGCACGGGGCCGAGCACGTCTCGCTGGACCGCGTGGCGGCCGCGGCGGGCGTGGGCAAGGGCACGGTGTTCCGCCGGTTCGGCAGCCGTACCGGGCTGTTCCAGGAGCTGCTGGCGGAGCGCGCGGAGGCGCTGGCGCGCGCCATCGACACGGCCGGCTCGCCGCTGGGGCCGGGCTCGCCGCCGCGCGCGCGGCTGCTCGCCTTCCTCGACGAGCTGGCGGGGCTGGCCGAGCGCAACCTCGCGCTGTTCGCGGCGCACGAGCGGGCGTGCGCGGACGACAAGTACGCCGACCCCACGTACGTGCGCTGGCACGGGCACGTCACCGCGCTGGTGGGGGAGGCGCGGCCCGACCTCGACGCCTCCTTCGCGGCCCACGCCCTGCTCGGCCTCTTCGACGCCGACCTGGTCGGGCGGGTCATGGCCGAGGGCGGCGTGACCCGGCTGCGCTCCTCGGTCCGCGGCTTCGCCGAAGCGCTCCTGGGCTGATCCCCGCCGGAAGGTCAGGCGGGGAAGAGGGTGCGCAGGGCCAGGGCGGCCACCTCGCGCAGCTCCTCGCGCGTGCGGCCGCTCGCCGCCTGCACCGCGATGCCGTCGGTGACGGTGTGGACGAGCCGGGCGAGCACGCCGGGGTCGCAGCCCGGCGGCAGGTCGGGCGCGCCCTCGAAGCGTCGCCGCAGCGCCGTCTCGCCGGCCTTGCGGCACGCGATCGCCGCCTCGCGGGCGGCGACGGAGTCGGGGCCGCAGGCGTGCACGCTGTTGACGTTCAGGCAGCCGTGCGGCCGGTCGGGGCCCGTGGTGAGCTCGCCCGTGGTGAGCTCGCCCGTGGTGAGCTCGCCCGTGGTGAGCTCGACAGCGCCCTCGACCAGGCGCTCGATCACCTCGCGGACGGTCGGCGCGGTCAGCGCCTCGGCGGCGAAGGCGCCAGGGCCGGCGACGTAGCGGTCGAGCGCCTTGGCGAACAGCTCCTCCTTGTTGCCGAACGCCGCGTACAGGCTGGGCCGGTTGACGCCCATGGCGGCGGTGAGGTCCGACAGCGACGTCCCCTCGTACCCCTGCCGCCAGAACACCTCCAGGGCCCGGTCCAGCGCGACGTCGGGGTCGAAGGCGCGCGGCCTGCCGCCCGGCATGCGTTCCTCCTCGGAGTTTTTTACCTATCGGTACGTTACCCCTTGGCAGCGCGCCCGGCCATCCCTTAGTTTCATACCGATAGGTACATAACTGGGAGAGGTCGTAAGGATGATCAGAGCCGGAGTCGTCGGGGCCAGCGGCTGGGCGGCCGGGTCGCACCTGCCCGCGCTGACCGCGCTGGACGGGTACGAGGTGACGGCCGTCGCGACCACGAACATGACCAGCGCCCACAAGGCCGCCGCCGAGCACGACGCGCGACTGGCGTTCGACGACGCCGGCGAGCTGGCCGCCCACCCCGACGTGGACCTGGTCGTGGTGTCGGTGAAGGCCCCCGGGCACGCCGCGGTGATCAGGGCCGCCCTGGAGGCGGGCAAGCACGTGGTCTCGGAATGGCCGCTCACCGTGGACCCGGCCGAGGCGGACGAGCTGGCCCGCGCCGCGTCGGAGGCCGGCGTGGTCAACGCCGTCTGCCTGCAGGGACGTCACTCGCCGGACGCGCTCTTCGTGCGCGACCTGCTCGCGGCGGGGCGCATCGGCCGGCTGGAGTCGGCCGTGCTGGTGGCCGCCGGCGACCCGCTCGGCGGCGCCGTCATCCCGGCCGGCATGGAGTGGAGCACCGACCCCGCCGGCGGCACCACCGTCCTGACGATCATGGCCGGCCACTTCCTCGCGACACTCGACCGGATCACCGGGCCGCTGGTGGAGGTGTCGGCACGACTGCCCCGCCGCCACGACGAGGTGACCGTCGCCGGCACCGGCCGCACCGTCCCCAACCGGGTGCCGAGCCAGGTCCTGCTCCAGGGCACGCTGGACGGCGGCGCCACCGCCTCGGCCGTGGTCCACGGCGGCAGCGGCAGCCCCGACGGGTTCCTGATCAAGCTCGTCGGCTCCGAGGGCTCGCTGACCGTGGCGCCCACCCGGCCCGGCGCGTACCTGCACTGGACCGACTGGGACATCCGGCTCGGCGGCGAGCCGGTCGAGGTACCCGCTTCCTACCGGACCGTCCCCTTCGACCCGGCGGGCGGGCCCGTCGCCAACGTCGCCGCCTTCTACCAGGAGGTCGGGCGGGCGATCAGCGAGGGCCGGCCGGCCGCGACCGACTTCCCGACCGCCGCGCGCCTGCACCGGCTGCTCGCGGCCGTCGAGCGCGCCGCCGCGAGCGGCGGCACGGAAGAGGTCGCTTGAGCGTCGGGCGGCACGGAAGAGGTCGCGTGAGCGTCGGGCGGCACGGAAGAGGTCGCGTGAGCGTCAGGAGCTGAACGCGTCGACCGCCGCCTGGTTGAACGCCTTGAGGTCGTCCGGCTTGCGGCTGGTGACCAGCACGCTGCCGTTGTGCGTGTCGACCACGACCTCCTTGTCCACCCAGGTGGCGCCCGCGTTGCCCAGGTCGGTCCGCAGGCTCGGCCAGGACGTCATCGTACGGCCGCGCACCACGTCGGCCTCGACCAGCGTCCAGGGCGCGTGGCAGATCGCGGCCACCGGCTTGCCCGCGTCGAAGAAGCCGCGGACGAACCCCACGGCCCGCTCGTCCATCCGCAGGAAGTCGGGGTTGGCCACGCCGCCCGGCAGCACCAGGCCGTCGAAGTCGGATGCGGAGACCTCGTCCACCGTGGCGTCCACCGCGTAGGTGCCCGCCTTGTCGAGGTGGTTGAACGCCTGGATCCGCCCCGAGTCGGTCGAGACCAGCTTCGGGGTGCCGCCGGCCTGCTTGACGGCCTTCCACGGCTCGGTCAGCTCCACCTCCTCGACACCCTCAGGGGCGACGAGGAACGCGATCGTCTTGCCGTCCATGATCAGGGTCCCTTCGTTGGAGTGGGTGTCCTCACCCCCTATCCGGCCGGTCCTGATGTATGCGCCCCAGCGCGTACGCGTGGACGGCCCACGCGGCGGCGGCCCCCACGGCGTACCAGAGCAGGTCGGGCGGGTTGAACGTGCTGCCCAGCACCGGCCGCAGGACCGGCGGGATCTCGGCGAGCTGGGCGAACTCGATCACCCAGCTCAGCCCGGCCGTCACGAGCGCCGCCATCACGGGCCGGACGCGCGGGGCGGCGAGCACGACGAGCGCGTAGATCAGCACCGTGTAGAGCGCGTCGCCCGCGTACTTGGCGAAGGCGCCGCCGGTCAGCGCCCGCACCCCCAGCCCCGCGGCGACGGTCAGGACGGCGGCCAGCAGGACGGGAAGACGCGGCATCGGGCCACGATATTCGGGTTGACCGGTCTCGGTAGCATCGGACCACATGAGCGCGACCATGGTGGTGAAGGACCTCGCGGCCGGACACGGCGACCGGGTGCTGTTCTCGGGGCTCGACGTCGTCGTGAGCCCCGGCGACGTCATCGGGCTCGTGGGCGCCAACGGCGCGGGCAAGTCCACCCTGCTGCGCATGCTGGCCGGCCTCGACGCCCCCGAGGAGGGCGGCGTGCGCCTGAGCCCCGCCACCGCGACCGTGGGCCACCTCCCGCAGGAGCCCGAGCGCAGGCCCGGCGAGACGGTCGGCGCGTTCCTCGCCCGGCGCACCGGCGTGTCGGCGGCCCAGCGCGACCTCGACGCGGCCACGCAGGCGCTGGTCGAGCAGGCCCCCGGCGCCGACGACGCCTACAGCGAGGCCCTGGAGCGCTGGCTCGCGCTCGGCGGCGCCGACCTGGAGGAGCGCGCCCAGGAGGTGGCCGCCGACCTGGGGCTCGACGTGGGCCTGGAGCAGCCGATGACCTCGCTGTCCGGCGGCCAGGCGGCCCGCGCCGGTCTCGCGTCGCTGCTGCTCAGCCGGTACGACCTGTTCCTGCTGGACGAGCCGACCAACGACCTCGACCTCGACGGGCTGGAGCGGCTGGAGCGGTTCGTCACCGGGCTGCGGGCCGGCACGGTGCTGGTGAGCCACGACCGCGAGTTCCTGGCCAGGACCGTCACCAAGGTCCTGGAGCTCGACCTCGCCCAGCAGCGGATCCGCCTCTACGGCGGCGGCTACCAGGCGTACCTGGAGGAGCGCGAGGTCGCCCGGCGGCAGGCCCGCGAGGACTACGAGGAGTACGCCGACACGCGCTCCCAGCTTGAGGCGCGCGCCCGCACCCAGCGCGCCTGGATGGAGAAGGGCGTCAAGAACGCCCGCCGCAAGGCCACCGACGGCGACAAGATCGGCCGCAACATGCGGGTCGAGTCGACGGAGAAGCAGGCCGCCAAGGCCCGCCAGACCGAGCGGCTGATCGAGCGCCTGGAGGTCGTGGAGGAGCCGCGCAAGGAGTGGGAGCTGCGCATGGAGATCGCCGCCGCGCCCCGGTCGGGCGCGGTCGTGGCGACGTTGCGCGGTGCGGTGGCGCGGCGGGGCGCGTTCACGCTGGGGCCGGTCGACCTGGAGGTCGGCTGGGCCGAGCGGATCGCGATCACCGGCGCCAACGGCTCGGGCAAGACGACGCTGCTCGGCGCGATGCTGGGCCGGGTCCCGCTGGACGAGGGCCACGCCGCGCTCGGCCCGGGTGTGGTGGTCGGCGAGGTGGACCAGGCCAGGGGGCTGTTCGAGGGGGAGGAGCCGCTGCTCGACGCGTTCTCCCGGCACGTTCCCGGCATGGCGCCGGCCGACGTGCGCACGTTGCTCGCCAAGTTCGGGCTGCGGGCGGCGCACGTGCTGCGGCCGGCCTCGACGCTGTCGCCGGGCGAGCGCACCCGCGCCGCGCTGGCGCTGCTCCAGGCCAGTGGCGTCAACCTGCTGGTGCTGGACGAGCCGACCAACCACCTCGACCTGCCGGCGATCGAGCAACTGGAGTCGGCGCTCGCCTCCTACCCCGGCACGCTGCTGCTCGTCACGCACGACCGCCGGATGCTGGACGCCGTCCACGTGGATCGCCGGCTACGGGTCGAAGCGGGCAAGGTCGTCGAGACCGACTGAAAATTTACACCGGATCAGGAAACGAAGATGAAACAATTTTCCGCGACTCGTTGACACGCGATGTTCGTATGGTGTGCCTTTCTCTACACAGGAATCCCCGCCTGAAGGTGAGGCACATATGAGGAAATGGATCGCACGCCTGGCTGTGCTGGGCGTAGCGCTGTTAATGGCAGGTCAGGGCCAGGTGGCCCATGCCCAGGAGCCTGCGGCGGGGAAGAAGGTCCTGCGAGTCGGGGCCACCCAGGCCGTCGACTCGATGAACCCCTTCCTGGCGGTCCGCCTCGTCTCCACCTCGATCCACCGGTGGATGTACGGCTTCCTGACGGTCCCCGACTCCAAGACCCTCCAGCCCAGCCCGGACCTCGCCGAGTCCTGGACCTCCTCCAGCGACGGTCTCACCTGGACGTTCAAGATCCGGCAGGCGAAGTGGTCCGACGGCCAGCCGATCACGGCCGACGACGCCGCCTGGACGTTCAACAAGATCATGACCGACGACGCCGCGAAGACCGCCAACGGCCCGGCCGTCGAGAACTTCCAGAGCGTCACGGCCAACGGCCAGGACCTCGTCATCAAGCTGAAGGCGCCCCAGGCCTCCATCCTGGACAACCCGATCCCGATCATGCCCAAGCACGTCTGGGAGAAGGTGACCGACCTCGCCAACTACGAGGCCGACACCTACCCGACGGTCTCCAGCGGGCCCTACATCGCGGTCGAGCACAAGAAGGACCAGTACGTCAAGCTGAAGGCCAACCCCGACTACTGGCGGGGCAAGCCGAAGATCGACGAGCTCCAGGTCATCTTCTACGACAACCCGCAGGCCGCCATCGCCGGCCTGAAGAAGGGTGACATCGACCTGATCGGCCGCCTCGCGCCGCCGGAGTTCCAGGCCATCCAGAACGACCCCAACATCGTGGCCTGGAACAACCAGGGCCGGCGCGCCGCGTACCTGGAGGTCAACCCCGGCGCCACGACGACCGACAACAAGCCGGTCGGCGACGGTCACCCCGCCCTGAAGGACGTGAAGGTCCGCCAGGCGCTGCACTACGCGATCGACAAGCAGAAGCTCGCGGCCGAGGTGCAGGGCGGCCTCGCCAAGCCCGCCGACGGGTCGATCGTGCCGCCCATGTACAAGGACTTCTTCTGGGAGGCCAGCGGCGACACCAAGGTCACCTACGACCCGGCCAAGGCCAACAAGATCCTCGACGACGCGGGCTACAAGAAGGGCGCCGACGGCGTCCGCACGATGCCCGACGGCAAGAAGAAGCTGGAGTTCCGCTTCACGATCCACGCCGACACCCCGATCGAGGACAAGCTCGGCGAGTACCTGACCGGCTTCTTCAAGGAGATCGGCGTCACGCTGACCACCGTGAAGCTCGACTCCAGCAAGTTCTCGGAGGAGACCGGCGTCACCGGCAACTACGACATCGCGATCAGCGGCTGGTCGGTCAACCCCGACCCCGAGGAGGTCCTGGCGACGCACCTGTGCAGCCGCCGGCCGACCCCCAAGGGCGAGGGCGGCGGCACGGAGTCGTTCTACTGCGACCCGACCTACGAGAAGCTCTACCAGGAGCAGCTCAAGGAGCTCGACCGGGCCAAGCGCGCCGACCTGATCAAGCAGATGCAGGAGCGCCTCTACACCGAGGCCCCGATCATCGCGATCTACTACACGAACGACCTTGAGGGCTACCGCAAGGACCGCATCACCAGCATCACCTCGATCCCCGAGGAGAACGGCCTGCTCTACGGCGGCAGCGGCTACTGGCCGTTCTACACCGTGGACACGGTCGCGGCCCCGGCCGGCGGCTCCGCCTCCGGTGGCGGCGGCTCCAACACCGGCCTCATCCTCGGCGTGGTCGGCGGCGTGGTCGTCCTCGGACTGGTCGCGTTCCTCGTGACCAGGCGGCGCAAGAGCGCCGCGGACGAGCGCGAATGACCGCACCGCTCGAAGCAGCCGAGCCCGCCGCCGCTCAGGCGGCGGGCCCCGGTGACGAACGCCCCACCCACCGCGGCACGCTGCAGTACGCGCTGTCGAAGGCGGGTGGGGCTTTGTTCAGCATCGCCATGGTGATCATCGGCACGTTCTTCGTGTTCCGGCTGCTGCCCGGCGACCCCGTGCGCAACCTCGCGCAGGGCCGGAACATGACCCCGACCCAGCTCGCCCTCGAACGCCACCGGCTGGGCCTGGACAAGCCGCTGATCGACCAGTTCGCCGACTTCGTCGGCAAGACGCTCCGCTTCGACCTCGGCACCTCGTACGAGTACAAGCGGCCCGTCCTCGACCTCATCGGCGAGCGGCTCGGGCCGACCCTGCTGCTGGCCGGCGTCGGCCTGGTCATCGCGGTCAGCCTCGGCCTCTGGCAGGGCACGCGGGCCGGCTGGCGGCACAACTCCCGCTTCGACCGGGTCTCGACCGGCGTCTCGCTGGTGCTGTGGTCGGTGCCGACGTTCTGGCTCGGCCTGCTTCTGCTCATGGTGTTCGGCGTCGGCATCGGGCCGATCCCGGGGATCTTCCCGACCCGGGGCATCGAGAGCGTGGACGCGCCCGACGGGTTCGCGTACGTGCTGGACGTGGCCTCGCACATGGTGCTGCCGTGCCTCACGCTGGTGGCCGTGGTCTACGCCCAGTACCTGCTGGTCATGCGCTCCTCCCTGCTGGAGGAGGTCAGCCAGGACTACGTGACGGTGGCCCGCGCCAAGGGCCTGCGCGACGACGAGGTACGACGCCGCCACGCGGTGCCCAACGCGCTGCTGCCCACGGTGACGCTGGTGTTCATGCGCATCGGCTTCGTCGTCGGCGGCGCGGTCACCGTGGAGACCATCTACAGCTGGCCCGGGCTCGGGCAGCTCTTCTACGAGGCGATCAGGGTGCCGGACTTCACGCTCATGCAGGGCACGTTCATGCTCATCACCGTCGCGGTGATCCTCATGAACACGCTGGCCGACGTGGTCTACCGGATGCTCGACCCGAGGGTGAGGTCCGCGTGAGCGCCGTCGCGACGGGATCCGTGGCCTGGAGCCGCAGGCGGCTCGCGTTCGGCCGGTTCTGGCGGGACTTCCGGCAGCACCGGGGCGGCATGGTCGGCCTCCTGGCGCTGGTCGTGGCCGTGGTGCTGGCGCTGGTCGCGCCGTTGTTCATCGACCAGAGCGTGACGAGCGTGGTGTCCGGCACCGGCGCCAAGTTCGCGCCGCCCAGCCTCGCCGCGCCGTTCGGCACCGACGAGTCCGGCCGCTCCATCCTGCTCATGGTCTGGTGGGGCTCGCGCACCTCGCTGCTCATCGGCTTCCTGGCCGCGCTGCTCAGCATCGTGATCGGCATGGTCGTCGGCATCGCCGCCGGGCACTTCCGCGGCTGGCTGGGCGCCACGCTCATGCGGATCACCGACTGGTTCCTGGTGCTGCCCTCGCTGATCACCGCCATGGTGCTGGCGGCCATCCTGGGCGGCAGCACGTTCACCATCATCGTGGCGATCGGCGTGACCACCTGGCCCACCACGGCCCGGCTCATCCGCGCGCAGACCCTCGCCGTGGAGGCCCGGCCGTACATCGAGCGCTCCAAGGCGCTCGGCGGCGGGCACTGGCACATCACCACCCGCCACGTGCTGCCGAACGTCGCGCCCCTGCTGCTGGCCAGCACCACGCTGGAGGTCGCCAGCGCCATCGTCACCGAGTCCACGCTGGCCTTCCTGGGCGTCAGCGCGAACAAGACCTCGTGGGGCACGATGCTGCGCGCCTCCTACGACTTCGGCGCGGCGACGGCGGGCGCCTGGTGGTACATCATCATCCCCGGCCTGTGCATCCTGGCCGTCGTCATGGCGTTCACGCTGTGCGGCCGGGCGCTGGAGGCCGTGCTCAACCCGCGACTCAGGAAGGCGGGCTGATGGCTCTGCTCGAACTGGACGACGTCTCCGTCACCTACCGCATCGCGGCCGGCGAGGTGCCCGCCGTACGGGGGGTGTCGCTCACGCTCGACGCGGGCACGGCGCTCGGGGTCGCCGGCGAGTCGGGGTCCGGCAAGTCGACGCTGGCCATGGCGCTGCTGCGGCTGCTGCCGCGCGACGCCCGCGTCGGCGGCCGGATCCTGCTCGACGGCGAGGACGTCCTGGCCATGAAGTGGGGCCGGCTGCGCGCCGTCCGCTGGGCCGAGGCGTCGATCGTCTTCCAGGGCGCCCAGCACGGGCTCAACCCGGTGCAGCGCATCGGCGACCAGATCGCCGAGCCGCTGCTCGTCCACGGCCTGGCCAAGCCCGACAGCGCGCGCGGACGCGTCGCCGAGCTGCTGGAACAGGTCGGGCTGCCCGCCTGGCGGGCGCGCAGCTACCCGCACGAGCTGTCCGGCGGGCAGCGGCAGCGCATCATGATCGCCATGGCGCTCGCCTGCTCGCCGCGGCTGATCATCGCCGACGAGCCGACGACCGCCCTCGACGTGATGGTCCAGGCCCAGGTCCTGACCCTGATCAAGGAGCTGCTCGCGGAGCGCGGCATCTCGCTGATCATGATCTCGCACGACCTGTCGGTGCTCGCCGACGTCTGCGACCGGCTCGCGGTCATGTACGCGGGGCGGGTGGTCGAGCACGGACCCTCACGCGAGGTGTTCCACGACCCCAAGCACCCCTACAGCGCCGCGCTGGCCGCCGCGTTCCCGACCGTGGGCGACCCGGTCTCGCGGCTGGCGCCCAAGGGCCTCGGCGGCGACCCGCCCGACCCCATGGACCTGCCGCCCGGCTGCTCCTTCCACCCGCGCTGCCCGGTCGCGCTGGACGTGTGCCCCACGCTCGACGTGGAGCTGTGGCCCGCCGGTCCCGAGCGCCGCGCCGCGTGCGTGCACGTACGGCCGGAGAAGGCCGAGCCCGCGGAGACCACCCTGGAGGTGTCGTGACCGAGACCCAGACTCCCGTGGAGGCGGTCGGCACGGCCCGGCCCACCCTGCTGGAGGCCCGCGACCTGCACGTGGGGTTCCCCTCGCGCGGGCGGCGCGCCCGCGCGGTCGACGGGGTGGACCTCGCGATCGGCGAGGGCGAGATCGTGGCGCTCGTCGGCGAGTCCGGCTGCGGCAAGACCACCCTCGCCCGCACGCTCCTCGGCCTCGAACGCCCCACCTCCGGCTCCGTCCTGTACGGCGGCACGGCCCTGGAGTACGGCTCCAAGGCGCTCAAGGCGTACCGCCGGGAGGTGCAGCTCGTCCTCCAGGACCCGATGGGCTCGCTCAACCCGCGCCAGACGGTCTACGAGGCCGTCGCCGAGGGGCCGCGCATCCACGGCCTGCCCGGCGAGCAGGAGGTCGTGGCCTCGGCGCTCTCCCGGGCCGGGCTCCGGCCGCCGGAGCGGTTCTTCCTGCGCTACCCGCACGAGCTGTCCGGCGGCCAGCGCCAGCGCGTGGTCATCGCCGGGGCGCTGGCGCTGGAGCCGAAGGTGCTGATCGCCGACGAGCCGGTGGCCTCGCTCGACGCCTCGGTGCGGGGCGAGATCCTGGCCCTGCTGCTCCGGCTGCGCGACGAGCTGGGCCTGTCGGCGCTGGTCGTCACCCACGACCTGGGCCTCGCCTGGAACATCGCGGACCGGGTGGCGGTCATGTACCTGGGCCGGATCGTCGAGTCGGGGCCCGTGGAGCAGGTGCTCACCGCGCCCCGGCACCCGTACACGCAGGCCCTGCTGTCGGTGCTGCCCGAGTCGCCGGAACGCGTCGTGCTCACGGGCGAGCCGCCGGACCCGACGCGGATCCCGGGCGGGTGCCGCTTCCACGCCCGCTGCCAGGTGCTCGCCTCGGGGCGCGCGGCGGAGGCGGGGGTGGACGGCAGGTGCCGGGCGGAGCCGCTGGCGGTGCTCCCGGCGGTGCCCACGGCCCAGGCGGCCTGCCACTACGCGGCCGCCGTGGACTGAGACGCGCTGATCAGGGGCGGAAGGCGGCGGCGTGCTCGGCGGCCCACTGGGCGAAGGGGCGCGCCGGCCGCCCGGTGACCTGCTCGACGGTGGGCACCACGGTGTAGCCCACCTCGGGCGTGTCGCCCAGCGCCCGGACGAGGAACTCGATCGTCTCCTCGCCCATCCCGTGGGAGCGCCACTCCGCCCGGGCCTCCTGCTCGGTGAGCTCGGTGAACGTGATGTCCAGGCCGGTCGCCTCGGCGAGGACGCGCACCTTCTGCCTGGTGGTCAGCGCCTCGGGGCCGGTGAGGGTGTACGTGCGGCCGCCGTGTCCCTCTCCGGTCAGCACGGCCGCCGCCACGGCCGCGATGTCCGCCTCGTGGACCAGGGCGCTCAGCCGGTCGCCGAACGGCTCGCGCACCACGCCGTGCGCCTGCACCGAGCCGGCCCACCAGCGCAGCGTGTTGGACATGAACTCGACGGGGTTGAGCAGCGTCCACTCGATGTCGGTGGCCACCAGGGCCTGCTCCAGCGGCCCGTCGGCCCGGCCGCCCAGCACGCTGACCTTGCGCACGCCGGCCTTGACGGCCAGCTCCACGATCTCGTCGCCGCGCTTCAGCGGGGCGTAGTCGTCTCCCGCGAACGTGATGAGGTGGGCGGCGGTGACGCCGTCGAAGGCCCGGACGAGGCTGCCGGGGTCCGCGAGATCGCCGGCCACCACCTCGACGCCGGCGGGCAGGAGCGCCGAGGCGCGGGAGAGGTCCCTGGTGAGGGCGCGGACCTGACGGCCGGCGCGGACGAGCTCTTCGACGACGAGGCGGCCGACGGTTCCGGTGGCACCGGTCACGAGGATCGTCATGGGGACTCCCTTAGCTCAGGAACGGAACGCTCCGTTCTTGTGATTGGAAGTCTATCAGAACGGAACGGTTCATTCCATAACTTTGTAGTCCTCCAGCGAGATGGCGTTGGCGGCGCGGTGGATGGCGCCGGCCACCCGCTCGATCATCCGGTCGCGGCCGGGCAGGTGCGGGAGCAGCCTGATCATGAAGAGCTGGAAGCGGATGGCGAGCCGTGAGCCCATCACCATGCCCTTGAGGTTGGCCGGGCCGAGCTTCTGGTTGGCCGCCACGAACGGCCGCATCACGCTCTCGTACCGGTCGAGCCCGCCGCCCTCGACGCCGTGGCGGGCGAGCTCGCCGGCGAGCACGTACGCGCCGACCAGCGCGAGGCTCGTCCCCTGCCCGGACGCCGGCGAGGCGCAGTAGCCCGCGTCGCCCACCAGGACCACCCGGCCGCGCGACCAGCGGTCCATGTGGATCTGGCTGACCGAGTCGAAGTAGAAGTCGTCCGAGCGCCGCACCGCTTCCAGCAGGGCGGGCACCTCCCAGCCGACCCCCGCCATGGCCTCGGCGAGCAGTTCCTTCTGCCGGGCCGGGTCGCGGTGGCCGGGGGTCTGAGAGGGTGACGACCACATGAACAGCGCCTTGGCGGTCGGATCCTGCCGGGTGCTGTAGACGTTCGCGGTCCGGCCGGGGGCGGCGTGCACGGCCTCCTCGCGGTCGAGGCCGAGGTGGTTGGGGACGGTGGAGATCGAGATGTGCGCGCCGAGGTCGCGCCGGAAACGCTCCTCCGGGCCGAACGCGAGCCGCCTGGTGACCGAGTGGACCCCGTCGGCCCCGATGACCAGGTCGAACCGGCGCGGCGCGGAGCGCTCGAACGTCACGGTGCCGTCCTCGGCGATGCCGGTGACGGTGTCGTCGAAGATGTACTCGACGTCGTCACGGGTGAGGTCGTACAGCAGCTCGTTGAGGTCGCCGCGCATGATCTCGGCGTCGTCGCCCGTGCGCCCGCCGAACAGGTCGGCGTCCATGGTCGCGACCGGGCGGCCCGCGGCGTCGTAGTGGGTCGCGTGGCGCATGTCCGTGCCGCGGGCGAGGACCGCGTCCAGCAGGCCCATGCGCTCGATCACGTCGAGCGCGGCGCCGCGCACGTCCACCTTGTAGCCGCCCTTGCGGATGGCGGGCGCCCGCTCGACGACGGTCGGCGTGAAGCCGTGACGCCGCAGCCAGTAGGCGGTCGTGGTGCCGGCGATGCTCGCCCCGGAGATCAGGATGTTCGTCATGCCGTGAACGGTACAACTGTTTGAGACGATTGTCCAGAACGCTTGTGTGAGACAGATGTGCTAGCTTGGGGGCATGGGAAATCGTGAGGACCTGCTGGCCGGGGCGAAGCGCTGCCTGATGGAGAAGGGCTACTCCCGCACCACCGCCCGCGACATCGCGAGCGCCTCGGGCGTGAGCCTGGCGGGCATCGGCTACCACTTCCGTTCGAAGGACGCGCTGATGAACGAGGCGCTGTTCGAGGCGATGAGGGAATGGGGCGAGGAACTGGCGGCCACGCTCGGCGGCTCCGTCGAGCCCGACGCCACACCGCTGCGGCGCTTCGAGGTGGCCTGGGACCGGGTCGTCGAGTCGTTCGACCGGCTCCGGCCCCTCTGGATCACGCAGTTCGAACTGATCGGGCAGATCGACCACCTGCCGGAGGTGCGCGAGTACCTCGTCCAGGGGCTGCACGCGGCCCGGGACGGGCTGGCGGAGCTGTTCGCGGGCATCGACGCGGCCGGCGACCCGGAACGGGCGCGGGTGGTGGGCTCGCTCTACCAGGCGATGCTGACGGGCTTCCTGTCCCAGTGGCTCCTGGACCCGTCCACGGCCCTCAAGGGCGCGGAGGTCGCCCAGGCCCTCCGCCTGGCCACAACCTGACCTGAGCCCTGTCCTTCGCGCGAGAGGGCTCGGGTTGTGACAGTGGGGGAGCCGAGCTCCCCCACACCCCCTGACCGGGGGCTTCCCAGCCCCCGGACCCCCGGCCTGGGCCGCCCACGCCTCAAAAAGGCCCCGGCCCGTACCTCCCGGCGGCTTCGGCCTCACGGTGGCGAAAGAAGAGCGACGGGTCCGGCTCGGCGACCCGGTCTACCCGGGCAGCCCGAGCGGCTAGTTCGTGATCAGCGTTTTGACGGCGAGTTGCTCCTCGCCCGCGGGGCCGTCGATCCGGATCGACAACTCCCAGACGCCGCCCATCGGGAACAGCTCGCCCACGGCCACGAAGCGGCCGGGCGCGCGCTTGGTGGCGGAGATCTCGGGGGTGGAGTGTCCCATCTCGGCCATGACCGCCGACACGGCCACAGCCGCGGCGTCGCCCCTGCTCACCGTGATCTCCACGGTGACCCGGCCGGGAGCCGGGTCCGCGATGTGGACGGTGGCGGCGTAGCGGGTGCCCGTGGTGGTCAGGTCGACCGGTTCGGCGGCCGTGCTCCTGCTCACGACGTACAGCGTTAGCGCTGCGGCCACGAGTGTGGCCGCGGCCACCGCGTGCCACCTCTTCATCACTGGGCCTCCGATGTGGTCACGTTCACGGTGAACGGTACGGTCACGATGCGGTCGGCGGTGGCGTACTGGATCCACGCGAGGTAGCGGCCCGGTTCGGGGAAGCTGAAGGTGAAGCGCACCCGGGCTCCCGGGGAGCCCATCTCGTGCACGTGGCCGAAGAACTCGCCGTCCTGGCTGCGTATGAGCAGGTGGCCGGTCATGCCGAGCCAGGTCCGCACGCCTGCGGGGGTGTCCAGCTCGATCATCGTCGGGCGGCCCGCGACGGGCACGGCGGGTTGCAGGCGCGGCGTGACGGTCGTATCGGCCCGCGTGGGTACGCCGGGCGGCGTGGCCGTGCCGGCCTTCTCCGATGCCTTGGTCGTCTCTCCGACGGCTGCCTTGTCCGTGCCTCCGACGAGGAAATCGGCGGCGGTGAGCTGCCCGCCCGAGTCCTCGCGTTCGAACTCGGCGTGCGCCAGGTACCGGCCGGGGCGGTCGGCGCTCAGCCTGACCTCAAGGCGCCCCGGAGCCGTGCGCAGAGGGTGCACGTGGCGGAAGTAGCGTCCGTCCTCGCTGGTGACGACCACGTGCGCCAGCGCCTCGTGGTGCGCGGTGAGGTCGTCCACGGGCCGCCCGGTGGAGCCGTCGATGAGATCGACGCGCAGGGTGAACTCCTCTCCCGCTTGCGGCCGGGCCGGGACCGTCTCCACGCGGGCCTGCGCGTACGGCCGCCCTGCCGCGTTCGACGTCGTGGGGGTGGGTGCGGCGCCGGCAGGCGCGGGCGCCGGCATCTGCGGTTCGAAGACGATGACCATGGCGGCGACCGTCACCCCGGCCGCGGCGCCCGCGGCCAGCGCCATCGCCCGTCCGGGCCGGGCCGTCGCCCCGGTGAGCAGGCCGCCCGCCAGCAGGAGCGCGGCCACGAACAGGCCGCCGTAGATGAGGAAGTCGCCCCCCGGCGCGCGTTCGACGAGGACGCGGAACGGGATGACGGCGGTCTCGTTCCCGGCGCTCAGTTTCAGCTCGTGGGGTCCGGTCCGCTCGACCTGGAGCTGCGTGTACTGCGGGTCCGCCGCCGCCTGGGCGGTGCCGGTCACCGTGTGGCCGTCCTCGACGGAACGGACTTCGAGGCTGAGGAGCGGGCCGGACACCGGCTGGTAGGCGACGACGCCGATCCGCAGCGGCCCCGGCACCCGGGTCGTTCCTTTGATCACCACTGTGACCTCGGCGCCGGCGATGGTCTGGGCGACCCGCAGGTCCGCCCCCGCCGTGACGTTGTGCGCCGCGGCGGGGGCGGCCAGCGCGGCCAGCGCCAGCACGAGGGCGGCGGCCAGGCACAGGACTCGGGTCATGCCCGCTCGGCGTCGGCCGCCGCGCTGGGCTGGACCGGCTCGGCGGTGACCGCGTCAGACCGGACCGGCTCGGCGGTGACCGCTCCGGGTCGGACCGGCTCGGCCGCCCTGACCGCGTTGGGCAGGAACAGTGCTCCGAGCGCCAGCCCGATCAGCCCGGCGATGACCGGCGCTCCGGTCCACAGCTCGGGCACGGCGGGCAGGCCGCCTCCCGTGGCCGAGGCGATCCCGATGTACAGCGACCAGGTGGCGAAGGCCGACAGCCCGGCGAAGGCCCAGTAGGCGGCGCGCCGCTCACCCGAGGGCCGCAGCCGGCGGATCAGCAGGTCGCTCACGAACCCGGCGACCACGAACGACAGCAGGATCGGCAGGTTGCGGAACTGCGTCTGGGCGCCCGGCATCAGCACCATGATCGTGTACATGACGGTCACCGAGCCGAACGGCAACACCCAGCGACGCACCAGGAGCAGCACCGGGCTGAGCATGATGACGTTGGTGACCACCATGGCGACGGCCACCCGGTCGGCGCCCGGACCCACCAGTACGGGACCGGGGCCTGCGCCGCGCTCCAGCAGGGAGTACGCCTGGACGATCGACTCGGGGCCGTACTGCATGGCGTCGCCGTACGACAGGAACAGCGACACCAGCGTGGTGGCGAACGCGAGCCCGACCAGCGCGGGCAGCAGGCGGCCGAGCGTGGGGCGGGCGCCGACGTCGGGGGCGTTCCACGCCGAGCGCACCGGTGTCGTGATGATGAGCATCATCGTCACGATGAGGCCGAGGTGCGACGGGCTGAAAAGGATGTTGATGGTCGTCTCGATGCCGAGGATGGTGTGCCACATCATGTCGGCGAATCCGAAGGCGGCGAACGCGGGAATCGCTATCAGCCCGGCGAGATAACCGTGGGGGACGGCCGCCAGTCCTTGGCGCCCGGTGCGCACGTTCCGCCACACCTGCCAGAAGATCCAGCCGGACACCACGGCGAAGCCGGAGTAGAACACCGCGTGCCACGGGGTGAAGAAGGTCTCCAGCCCGGCCAGGTTGGTGTGCGCCCAGGCGTCGATCATCAGTCCGACCCCGAACCAGATGCCGAGCAGCGCCATCACCTGGTCCGTCCTGAGGGAAACCCATTCGCGGGGTTCGCCCGTGTCCACCAATAATCGCCGAACGCCGGCGGGGGCAGCTACCACTTCTGCTTCCTTTCCATCAGACCGGATCTCCCTGTTCGGACGGCGGTGGGCCGGGCGTCTGCGTTGGCGAACGCTGCTGAGGCGGATGATTTCTCCGCGGGCCCTGCCGTCCCTATGACAGTCAACGCGATACAACGGGCGTCAGGGTTCGAAGCCGCCGTCTTATTCGGTGAGCATCGCCAGTACCGCGCCCCGCTTCACCCCCTAACGGTCGGCCCATAGATAGCGATCATCTCCACGAGGTGTCAAAGCGCTACGTCAGGCGATCTCCTGGACCTGCGATGTGAGAGATCGGCGTGGAGTGAGGCGCGGTCAGGTCGTGGAGACGTAGAGGAGGGCGGCGATGCTGGTGCCGCCGACGATGCGTCCCTCGCCGATCAACCGGCGCACGTCCGAGAGCGGCACCCAGGCGACGCGTTCGGCCTCGGACGTGTCCGTCGGCGGGCCGATGTGGGTGGCCTCGTCGGCGCGGAAGATGTGGTGCACCGAGTCGGAGATGCCGTTGCTGGGCTGGACGTCGAGGAGGGGGCGCAGCGGGCCGGGGCGCCAGCCGGTCTCCTCCTCGACCTCCCGGGCCGCCGCCTCGCGCGGCTCCTCGCCGCTCTCGATCCGTCCGGTGGGGATCTCCCACGCCCACGTGTCGGTGATGAACCGGTGCCGCCAGATCAGCAGGACGCGCCGCCGCCCGTCGAGCACGACGGCTCCGGCTCCGGGTGGCATGCGCATGAGCCGATGGTCCAGGTGCCTGCCGTCGGGCAGCTCCACGTCCGCCACGCGTATGTCGAGCCAGTGGTCCGAGTAGAGCGGTTCCTCGGAGTGGATCTGCCAGCGCATCGCGGTTCGCCCCCGGCGTGGACGGCTGATCTCGGCACCACCACGCTACAAGCCCGAGCCGGGCAGCGCCCCGGCCGGGGGAAGCTCATGAGGCGGGCATGCCCAGCAGGCGGTCCGCTCGTTCCGTGCGCAGGTGCAGCGCCGTCCGGCCGGTACGGTGCGTCGACACCAGTCCCGCCCCGCGCAGCGCGCCCAGATGCTGCGAGACCGCGCTCGGGGTGATGCCCAGGCGGGTGGCCAGGGCCGCAGTCGTCCGGGGTTCGGCCAGGGCCGCGAGCAGCGCCGTCCTCGTGTGGCCGAGCACCGGGGCCAGGCCCGACAGGGCCGGCGGGGGCGGCTCCCAGAGCAGGCCGACGCCCACCGCCGGATAGCGGATCGACGCGGCGGCGACCGGGGACTTGTCGACGCCCACGTTCGGCCAGTTGAAGACACTGGGCAGCAGGACCAGGCCATGCCCGCCGGCGTCCACCGTGTGGACGGCGTGCGAGGTGCGCCGGCCGTGCACCACGAGCTGGCCGCCGTCCCAGGCGATGTCCCGGTGCAGTTCGGCGAACAGCCCGTGCACACCGGCGTCCACCAGGGTGAGCGCCCGTTTGGCGATGTCGGCGTCCAGCACCGCGCGCATCCGGCCCCACTGGGGAGCGATCAGCAGCTCGTGGCAGCGGTGGAGCGCCTGCGCAAGCCGCGGCAGCACCGCCGCCGGCTCGGGGACCTCCTCGGCCGGTACGCCCACAACCGCTCCGTACTCGCGCCGGAAGAAGGGTTCCTCGGTGGCGCGCAGCAGCTCCAGCTCGGTCGCCATCGACGGCAGCCGCTCCCGCGGCACCGGGAACAGGAAGGACGGCATGGCTCCGGCGATCAGTGCCCGCAGCAGCGGCAGCTCGCGCTCGTCGGCGATCAGCGGACGTGCCCCGCGCACCCAGGGCTGGTGCACCGCGTGCCCGCCCGTGCCCAACAGGATCCGCAGCGCGAGCACCGTCTCCCCGAGCGGCGAGACGGCGAAGCGCACCCTGGCGACCGACGCCGCGGTGAACCTGATCTCGACCGCCATCCGTGACACCCATCATGTAGCCGTGGCTGAACGATAGCCTCCACGGCCGCCGCCCCCTCAGACTGCCGGGCATGGAGTTCTTCACCTCGTACGACGGCGTCAAGCTGGCCTACCACGTGACCGGGGACGGGCCGCCGGTGGTGTGCCTGCCCGGCGGGCCGGCGGCCTCCGCGTACCTCGGCGACCTCGGCGGCCTGTCCGCGTACCGCCAGTTGATCATGCTGGATCTCCGGGGCACCGGGCAGTCCGCGACGCCTCAGGACCTCGCGTCCTGTCGCTGCGACCGGCTCGTCGCCGACGTCGAGGCCCTGCGCGCGCACCTGGGCCTGGACCGGATGGACCTGCTCGCGCACTGCGCCGGCGCGAACCTGGCCGTGCGGTACGCGGCCCGCCATCCCCGGCGCGTCGGCAGGCTCGCGTTGGTCACGCCGAGCGTCCGAGCCGTCGGCGTCGCGATCACCGGCGGCCTCCGGCGCGAGACGGCTCTCCTGCGCCGGGACGAGCCGTGGTTCCCGGCGGCGTTCGCGGCGCTCGAAGCGATCGTGGCGGGCGAGGCCACGGACGACGACTGGCAGGCCATCGCGCCGTTCTCCTACGGCCGGTGGGATGAGGCGGCGCGGGCCCACCACGCGGCGGACGCGGGGCGGCAGGTCCCGGAGGTCGCGGCGGCCTTCGGCGCCCAGGGGGCCTTCGACCCGGAGGCCACGCGTGCCGCGCTCGCTCGGTTCGCGTCGCCCGTGCTGCTGCTCGCGGGAGAGGTCGATCTGGGCGCGCCGCCGCCCGCCATGGCCGAGTTCGCCGGGTTGTTCCCGGACGCCGAGCTCGTGGTCCAGGCCCGGGCCGGACACTTCCCATGGCTGGACGACGCCGACCGGTTCGTGTCCGCCGTCGCGGGATTCCTGGGTTAGGGAGGGGGAGCGGACACTCACGTGCCGCCGGGCGTTCCGCTGTTCCGCGTGTTCCGCGCCAGCGCCGTGGGAGTGGAAGTGGGGTGGACCGCCTAGAACGCGCTGATCGTGGCGGGGGCGCGTTCGGCGCGGCTGAGGGTGCGGATGACCGCCGTCGCGCCGTGCCGGTGGACGGCGAGCCGGGCCAGCAGGTCCACCACCGGGTCCACGACCCGCGCGGGCAGGGCCGGGGTCTCCACGCCCACGCTCGCCGCCAGGTCGTCGGAGTGGACGACGAGCTCCATCATGCGGGTCATGAGGAAGTCGTCCAGCAGCAGCGACCAGCCCGAGGGCAGGTCCAGGACGCGGTCGGCCGGGGCGGCGGGCAGGGTGGCGCGCTGGCGCTCCAGCAGCTCGGCGGTCGTGGCGGCCAGTGCGGCCGGGCCCGCGGCGGCGGACTGCTCGCCGGCGCGCCGGATGCCGACGTTGATCTCGTGGTCGAGGCCGGCCTCGACCCAGGGGGACCTGGCGTAGTGCTCCAGGAGGCCGATCGGCTCCACGCCCGGCGTGGGCTCGGCGGCCAGCAGGCCGTCCACCCGTACGAGCTGGTGGCCGAGGTGTCCGGCCAGGCCCGCGACGCTGAACTCGGTGAGCGCGCTCGGCTTGTCCCAGGCGGCGGCGACGGCGGGGTCGCCCAGCAGGGCGACCGCCGACTCCGCGGCCGTCAGATACGACGTCCTGACTTCCTGGTAGGACTCTCGCCTTTCCCCCATGAGGATCCCGCCCTTTCCGTCTATGTCGTGATTCGGGCCAAGACTATCCCTCCGACGATCAGGCTCAAGGCCGCCATCCGGCCCACCGAGACGGGGTCGCCGCCGAACACGATCCCGAGGGTGATCGCGCCCACCGCGCCGATGCCGGTGAAGACGGCGTACGCGGTGCCGACGGGCAGCGTGTTCATCGCCTGCGACAGCAGCCAGACGGCGGCGGCCATGAGGAGCAGGCTGATCAGGGTGGGGATGGGGCGGGTGAAGTTCTGCGTCGGCTTGATGCTCTGCGACCAGGCCACCTCCACCAGCCCCGCCAGCACCAGGGTCAGCCAGCTCATGACCGGATCTCCGCGCCCGACGAGGGCGAGGCGAGAGCCGAGCCGAGGGACGACGCGGTCTCCAGGGCCGCGGCCAGCGACTCCTCGTGCCGGTCGCGCAGGTGGAACAGCGCCGGGTCGAGCCGGGCGTTGACCAGCTCGGCGTGGACGAACGTCACGTCCTCGACCGCGAAGTGGCCCTTGAAGAAGTCGCGCAGGTAGCGCTCCTCGTGGTCGTACGGCTCGCGCGGGGTGCCCGGCCCGTACGCCCCGCCCCGGGCGCCGGTCACCACGAACGACCGCCCCTTGAGCGACATCTTCGGGAACGTGATCTGGTCGATCCACGCCTTCAGCGACGACGGGATCGAGAAGTTGTACATCGGCGTGCCGATCAGCACCACGTCGGCCGCCACGACCTCGTCGAGCAGCGGCTTGACGATCGCCCACGCCGCCCGCCGGGCGGGGGTGGTGGCGGCCTCCTCGTAGCGGGCGATGTCGGTGATCTCGTTCTCCAGCACGTGGTCGCACAGCTCGGTCCACGCCTCGCCGATGTGCGGGACGGGGTCGGCGGCCAGGTCGCGGTACACGTACCCGGCGCCGGGGTGCGCGGCGCGCCAGGCGTCGGCGTACGCCTTCGACAGACGGCGGGAGAACGAGGAGCGGCGGGCACTGGCGTCGAGGTGAAGCAGCATGACGGATCTCCGATCACTAAGCGGACACGTTGTCCATTTAAGCATATCCGGACGCTGTGTCCACCTACACTGGTGCACATGGAGAGAGCCGACGCCGCGCGCAACCGCGCCCGGATCCTGGAGGCGGCCGCCGAACTGTTCGCGGCCCGGCCGCCGCACGAGGTGACGATGGACGACATCGCCAAGGCCGCTGGGGTGGGCAGGGGCACGCTCTACCGCCGCTATCCCGACCGCGCGTCCATCGCGGTCGCCCTGCTCGACGAGCACGAGCGGGAGCTGCAGGAACGCCTGCTGCGCGGCGACCCGCCCCTCGGCCCGGGAGCCCCGCCCGCCGAGCGGCTCGCCGCGTTCTACGCCGCCATGGTGCGGCTGCTGGAGGATCACGCCCACCTGGTGCTGGGCAGCGAGGTCGGCCGCACGCGGTTCGAGACCGGCGCGTACGGCTTCTGGCGGGCGCACGTCCGCTCGCTGCTGGTGGCCGCCGGCACGCCGGCGCCGGGCGCGCTCGTCGACACGCTGCTCGCGCCGCTCGCCCCCGAGGTGTACGTCTACCAGCGCTCCGACCTGGGCCTCGGCATGGACGAGATCATCGAGGCGCTGACCAGGCTCACCCGCGTCCTCTGACGCCCGGATCCCAGGAACAGGGCCCGGAGGTGCGGAGCCTCACCCCCGGGCCTGCCGGGCGTTACTTGCTGTAGTTCTTGCCGAGGGGCCGGCCGGGGATCGGCCTGGCGACGAGGGCGACGGGGACGAAGAAGCAGATCTGGCTGATCGCCAGCGTCAGCGTCCAGAGCTCCTTCTCGTCGTAGAGGGCCGCCGCCCTGGCGTACAGCTCGTCGGGGACGCGGTCGCCGGACGGGTTGGCGGTGAGGACGGCCTCGACCAGCTCCAGCGCCACCCGTTCGGCGTCGGTGAAGTACGGGGCGTCCCGCCATGACGCCACGGCGGTGATGCGTTCCTCCGTCTCCCCGGCGCCGCGCAGCAGGCCGGTCTGCCGGACGGTGTGGTACGTGCTGCCCACGATCTGCCCGGCGCGCAACTGCACCAGACCGATGGTGGTGCGCGGGATCGCACCGTTGTGGGTGGCCTTGGTGATGGCCGTGGCGATCGTCCCCAACTCGGGGAAGAACTGGGCGGGGTCGGGCAGGCGCGACTGCAGGTTCTCCATGGACGT
The DNA here is from genome assembly GCF_024172185.1 of Nonomuraea roseoviolacea subsp. carminata. GTDB lineage: Bacteria > Actinomycetota > Actinomycetes > Streptosporangiales > Streptosporangiaceae > Nonomuraea > Nonomuraea roseoviolacea. Next base: position 2,862,602 of record NZ_JAMZEC010000001.1, on the reverse strand, counting down.
TCTCCGTTTCGGCGGTGTGCCGGGTGCTGTGTCAGCGATCCGACGACACGACCGCCCGGAATGTGAGGCGCCCCGGTCCGCTACCGCTCCACCGTCCAGGGCCGCAGCTTCTCGGGGTTGCGCACGGCCCAGATGCGGGTGATCCGGTCGCCCGCGACCTCGAACGCCATCACCGCTTCGATGACGCCGTCCCGCTGCGCCACCAGGCCGGGCTGGCCGTTGACGGTCCGCTCCAGGATCGTCAGGTCGGACGCCATCGCGGCGATGGTCATGGCGTAACGGGCGATCTGCTCGGGGCCCTCGATCGGGCGGAGCAGCGCGTTGACCAGGCCGCCGCCGTCGGCGACGACCGTGGCGCCGGGGTCGAGCAGGCCGATGAGCGCGTCGATGTCCTTGGCCTCCCACGCCTGCTTGAAGTCCCTGACGACGCCGGCCCGCCGGGCCGTGGAGGTCGCCGGGGTCCGCGCGTCGCGGATGCGGCGGCGGGCCGAGGAGGCGAGCTGGCGGCAGGCCGCCGGGCTGCGGCCGACGATCTCGGCCACCTCGCCGAAGGAGTAGCGGAAGACGTCGTGCAGGACGAACGCCACCCGCTCGGCCGGGGTCATCGACTCCAGCACGACGAGGAACGCCATGTTGATCGACTCGTCCAGCGTGACCCGGTCGGCCGGGTCCGCGCCGGGGCGCCCGCCGGCCCACTCCGTCCGGTCGGGCAGCGGCTCGGGGATCCACTCGCCCACGTAGCTCTCGCGCCGGGCGCGGGCCGAGCCGAGCATGTCCAGGCAGACGCGGCTGGCCACCGTCGTCAGCCAGGCGCCGGGGGAGTCGATGGCCCGCTGCTGCTCCGGGGACATGGCGTACCAGCGGGCGTAGGTCTCCTGCACGACGTCCTCGGCGTCGGCCAGGGTGCCGAGGAGCCGGTAGGCGAGGTTGATCAGATGACGCCGCTCGCTCATGATCGCGGTCAGGGTCGGCTCGGGCCGGGCGGCTGCCCGCTCGGACGGTGTGGTCATGGTGTCGTCGGCTCCCTCGATGCGACTGCCCTCACCGGAACGACGAGACGACGCGCCGGACTGTGAGGTCGGCCACGTCGCCTCACATTTCCGGCGGTCGTGTCGTCAGAGTCCGAGACGCCGATCCAGGCGCGGGCGTACGGCCTCTTCGCCGAGGTCCTCACCCTCTCCCACCCGTCGAAGGAGTCACCGTGTTCCTGCGTGTCGCGATCATCCTGCAAACCCTGGCCCTCTTCGCCACGCCGATCACCGCCGGACTGCTGCTGTCCACGCCCAACGGGCACATCCTCCACAGCGCCTCGGCGTACACCGTGTGGACCGTGACGCTGCTGCACCTCGTCGTCGCGATCCTGACGTGGCGGCCGGGCGGCGGCTCGCCCAGGCCCATCCTGTCCGCGGCCGGGATGTTCGTGCTCACGTCGGCGCAGGTGGCGCTGGGCATCGCGCACGTGAAGACGGTGCACGTCCCGCTGGGCGTGCTGCTGTTCGGCCTGAGCCTCCTCCAGCTCAGCCGGGTCCCGGCCGGCCGCCGTCCGCATGTCGCGTCCAACCCTTCCTGAACGTCCGCGGGCCTCGGACGGCGTGGACGGCCACCCGGGCGCCCTCCCGCGCGAAGGCGCGGGCCGTGGCCGCGCCGATGCCGCGTCCGGCCCCCGTGATCAGCACGACCTGGCCGGCGAGTCCCGTGTCGAGCATCCCGCCAGCATGCCAGGGACGCCCGCGTGAGCGAGCGCCGGGGCCGGGGTGGGGACGTCCGGCCCGGCCGCGACGAGGGCACGACGCGGCGTGGGCGGTCAGGGGCGTGGGCGGTCAGGGGCGTGGCCGGTCAGGGGGGTGGCCGGTCAGTGGGCGTGGGCGGTCGGTGCTGGTCGCCGTCGCATCCGCAGCTCCGCCTGACCACCAGCGGCGCCCGCGCGGCGGGGACCCCCGGATCGCGGCCGGACAGCAGCTCCACCGCCTGCTCCGCCATGGCCTCCAGCGGCTGCCGGGTGACGGTCAGGGCCGGGGCGGTGTGGGCGCTCTCCGGGGTGCCGTCGAGGCTGATCACGGCGAGCCGGCCGGGGACGGCGACCCCGCTCGCCCACGCCCCCGACAGGACCCCGATGGCCTGCTCGTCGGTGGCGGTGACCAGGGCGCGCGGCAGGGCGTCGCCGGCGGCGAGGCGGCGGGTCAGCGAGTCGGCGGCGGCGCGCGAGTAGTCGCAGCGCAGAAGCGCCGCCCACGGGTCGCCGGCGACGGCCGCCTCCCACGCCGTCCGCCGCCCCGCCACGGGACCCTCGTCGTGCGGCCCGCCCAGGAAGGCGACGTGCCGGTGCCCGTGCCCGCGCAGGTGGGCGACGGCCTCGCGTACGGCGTCGTGGTTGTCGGCCGCGACGACCCGGGCGCGCCCGTCGGACGGGCCGTGGTGGACGTACACGGCGGGCACGCCCGCGGCCTGCGCCAGATCCGTCACGTCGTCGCCGCCCTCCGCCGAGACGATCACCAGGCCGTCGACCTGGGCGGCGAGGAAGCGGTCGACGAGGTCGCGCTGGCGGTCCGCCGAGTAGCCGGCGTTGCCGATCAGCGTGAGCCGCTCGCGCCTCTCCAGCGCCTGCTCGACGTGCCGCGCCAGGGCGGCGAAGTACGGGTTGGAGGCGTCGGCCAGCACCAGCCCGACCACGCCGGTGGTGCGGGAGCGCAGCGCCCGGGCGATGCGGTTGGGACGGTAGCCGAGTTCGGCCGCCGCGGCGAGCACGCGCTCGCGGGTCGCGGCGGCGACGGGACGAGGCCCGTTGTTGATCACGTAGCTCACCACCGCCGTGGAGGTCCCCGCCCTGCGGGCCACGTCGGTCAGCGTGATCGGCTTGTCCGCGCGTTTCGTCATGACGGTTTACATCATCGCATCTAATCGTTTAGATAGCAGTTGTCTAAACGATTAGACCGATGGAGGAGAGGAGGTGGGCATGCCGGGTCTTCCTCTGGTCGTCGACACCGACACCGGTTCCGACGACGCGGTGGCGCTGCTCCTGGCCGCCGCCGGCGACCTCGCCGACGTGCGCGCCGTGACCACGGTGGCGGGCAACGTGCCCGTGACGACCGCCACCCGCAACGCGCTCGTCTCGCTGGAGACCGCCGGGCGCGGCGACGTCCCGGTCCATCCCGGGTGCGAGCGGCCGATGACGCGGACGCCGTCCACCGCGCAGCACGTGCACGGCCAGGACGGGATGGGCGACATCGGGCTGCCCGACCCGCGACGGGCCGCCGAGCCGGAGCACGCGGTCGAGGTGCTGCTGTCCCGGCCGCGCCGGGAGCCCGGCGAGCTGACGCTGGTCACGCTGGGCCCCCTCACCAACGTCGCCGCCGCCCTGCTCCGCGACCGTGACCTGCTCACCAGATACCGGCACGTGTACTGCATGGCCGGAGCCGCGGACCTGCGCGGCAACATCTCGCCCACCGCCGAGTACAACGTCTGGGCCGACCCCGAGGCCGCCCGGGTGGTCCTCGGGGCGGCCACTCCGGACCGGGTGACCTGGATCGGCTGGGACGTCTCCCGCAAGGACGCCGTCATGACGCCCGCGGACCAGCTCCGGCTGGAGCGGATCGGCACGCCCATGGCGACCTTCGCCCACCGCGTCAACCGGACCGTCGCCGACTGGGCCCGCGACGTCACCGGCCTGCCCGGGTACGACCTGCCCGACGCCGTCGCCATGGCCGTGGCGCTGCGCCCCGACCTGGTCACCGAGCGGGAGCGGGCGCACGTGGACGTCACCCTGGGCGAGGAGACCCGCGGCCAGCTCGTCATCGACCGCCGGCGCTCGGCTCCGGCGCCCAATCTGACGCTGGTCCGGCGGGTCAGCGAGAGCGGCTTCAAGGAGCTGCTCTTCGACACCTGCGCCCGTACCGTCCCGCCCGGGAGTGCGCGATGAGCCCCGGCCCCGCGTCCTCTCCTGTCCCGCGGTACGAGCTGCACTGCCATCTCGACGGCTCCATGCGCCCCGGCACGGTCGCCGACCTGGCCCGCGACCAGGGCCTCGTCCTGGACGTCCCCGTCGAGCGCCTGGTCACCGCGCCGCCCCGCTGCGGCAGCCTCGGCCGGTTCCTCACCTACATCGACGTGCCGCTCCAGGTGCTCCAGACGCCCGACGCCCTCCATCGGGCGGCCCGGGAGCTGGTCGAGGACTGGAGCGCCGACGGCGTCGTGTACGGCGAGGTCCGCTTCGCGCCCCAGCTCCACACCCGCCGGGGCATGAGCCTGGACGAGGCGGTCCGGGCGGTCGCCGGCGGGCTCGCGGCGGGGCGGCGGGCCACCGGCGTGCGCACCGGGCTGCTGCTGTGCTGCCTACGCCACCAGACTCCCGACGAGAGCCTCGCCGTGGCCGAGACAGCGCTGCGGCACCGCGGCGAGGTGGCCGGGCTCGACCTCGCCGGCGACGAGCGGCTGCACGGGGCCGGGCCGCACCGTCCCGCGTTCGACCTCGCCCACCGGGCGGGCCTTCCCTGCACCGTCCACGCCGGCGAGGCCGCGGGGCCGGCCGGCGTGTGGGAGGCGCTCGACGTGCTCGGGGCGCGCCGGATCGGCCACGGCGTCCGATGCGCGGGCGACGGAGCGCTGCTGGAACGGCTGCGGCGCGACGCGATCGCCCTGGAGATGTGCCCGACCAGCAACGTCCAGACCGGCGCGGTCCGCAGCCTGGCGGCGCACCCCGCCACCCGGCTGCTGGCCGAGGGGCTCGCGGTCACCGTCAGCACCGACACCCGCACCACCTCGGCGACCACCCTCGCCCGGGAGTTCACCCGCCTGGGCTGGTCCGCCGGGCAGGAACGGCTGGCGCAGACCCACGCGGCCGCCGCGGCGTTCGCCGACACAGTCGTGGGGTCGCACGACCCGGCGCCATGAACGACCGCGCCCGGTCACGGCCCCCGCGTCAGGTGCTGAACAGGGCGCTCACCGACTCGCCGTCGTGGATGCGGCGCATGGCCTCGGCCAGGGCCGGCGCGATCGACAGGACCGTGAGCTTGTCGCTCGGCCCGGGCGGCGGGACGGTGTTGGTGCAGACGATCTCCGCGACCTCGGGCAGCGCGCTCAGCCGCTCGATCGCCCCGCCCGAGAACAGGCCGTGCGTGCAGGCCACGCGCACCGAGTTGACGCCGCGCTCCCGGAGCCGGTCGAGCAGCTCGATGACCGTGCTGCCCTTGGCGATCTCGTCGTCCAGGATGATCACGTCCTTGCCGGCGACGTCGCCGATGACCGAGCTGATCACCACGCGGTCGTCGCTGAAGCGCTGCTTGGCGCCCATCGCGACCCCGGTGCCGAGCAGCCGGGCGAAGGCCGCGGCCTCCTTGGCGTTGCCCAGGTCGGGGGAGACGACGACGGTGTTGGACAGGTCGTACCGCCGGAAGTGGGTCGCCAGCTCCCGCAGCGCGTGCAGGTGGTCGACGGGCACGCTGAAGAAGCCGTGGACCTGCGGCGAGTGGAGCGTCATGGCGAGCACCCTGCTCGCGCCGGCCGTCACCATGAGGTCGGCGACGAGCCGCGCCCCGATCGAGATGCGCGGGGCGTCCTTCTTGTCGCTGCGTGCAAATGCATAGTGCGGGAGGACCACGGTGGTGCGGGCGGCCGAGGCGCCGCGGGCGGCGTCGAGCATCAGCAGCAGCTCGACCAGGTGCTCCTGCACCGGCGGCACGAGCGGCTGGATGAGGAAGACGTCCCGTTCGCGGCAGTTCGCCTGGAGCTGGACCTCCAGCACGTCGTTCGCGAAGCGGTTGATCGCCACCGGGTGGAGCGGCGTCCCGAGGTGGGCGCAGATCTCCTCGGCGAGCTGCGGGTGGGCGGAGCCGCTGAAAACCGTGATGTCACGCACGATTTCCAGAGGATATCCCCAGGGTACGCATGGCCGTCCCCAGGGGCTCGGGTAGCTGTCACGGGCTCACGTAGTGGTGGAGCAGGGCGGGTTCGCCGGCGGCGTTCAGCCAGTCGCCCCGGCTGCTGGTCACGCGCCGCCAGCCGGTCCGCTCGTAGAAGGCGATCGCGGCGCGGCCCTCGCTGGAGACCTCCAGCGTCAGGGGCGGCCCGCCGGCGGGGTACGCGGCGCGGGCGGCGGCGAGCAGGCCCGCGGCGACGCTCCGGCCGCGGGCGCGCGGGACGACGAACAGGCGCGACACGACGGCGCTGACCGTGACGCCGACGAGCCGCGTGACGTGCGGGTCCGGGCGGGTCAGCCCGACGTGGCCGAGCACGGTCCGCCCGTCGTCGTCCACGGCCACCCACGCCCGGGCGAGGTCGCCGGGCGTGAGCCAGGCGGCGGGGTCGGCGGGCCAGTCCACGGGATAGCGGTCGGCGGCGTGGACCTCGGCCAGCGCCCGCACGCAGGCGGGAAGGTCGTCGTCGGTCCTGGGACGGACCAGGGCCGGGGAACGCGTCATGGGCGGCAACCTCCACGGGGACGGGGGCGGGTCATCGCTGATCGACGCCGGGACGCGCGGCCGGCCCCGGACACTGTGCCACAGACAGGGAGGGAAGCCGCGCGGGAGGCGCCGGAGCGTCGGAGGTCAGTGAGAGCGTCGCTTCTCGTACTCGTCGATGACCTTGCCGAGCTTCGCCAGCCGCTCGGTGAACCACATGTTCTCCGCGCCCGCCGGCGGCCGGTTGGAGTCGACGTACTGGTAGCCGAGGTTGGAGAACATGGCGACGATGTAGGTGCGGCCGCCCTTGCCGGGCAGGGCCTGGACGATGCCCGCGTCGGCGCCGGAGTTGTTCACCCAGCCGTTCTTGTGGGCGTACGTCACCTCGGCCTCCTGGTTGCAGGGTCGCACGTCGCGGCCGTACGAGATGCCGTGGCCGGGAATCGTCACGGTGCCGTCGGCGCCGATCCACCGCGAGGGCGTGAGCTGCGGGATGCCGGGGGCGGGGTAGTCGGCGCCGCACCAGTTGGTGGTGGAGAGGGTGACGTTCATGCCCTGGTCGGCCAGCCGGCTCCTGAAGAACGCGCGGGAGGCGTCGCTCAGGACGTGGGCGGTGACCCTGGTGCCGCCCGGGGTCTTCCAGAGGGTGCCCCTCCCGCCGTTGACCAGCATCAGCAGCTTGGCCGTGTCGAGCGAGCTCATGGTGACGGGGTTGCCCCACCGCGCGCCGTTGGCAGGGTTGGTGTTCTTGAGCTGCAGCGTCTCCAGGCCGAGGTCCTGGAAGGTCTGGTTGAGGCCGTCGACGGCGCCCTTGTCGTGCAGCAGCTTGACCATGGCGCAGGCGCCGGCGTTGGAGGACCAGGTGAGCGCGGCGTCGAGGTAGTCGCGCACCGTGCCGCTGCTGGCCGGGCCGCACAGCGAGCTGACCGTGACCGGCTGGTAGGCGTAGGTGTCGTCGAGCGAGATCTGGCCCTGGTCCACCAGTCGCAGCACCCCGAAGGCCACCATCAGCTTCAGCACGGACGCGGGGTAGGGGCTCATGAAGTCGATGGGGGCGTTCTCGCGGCCCGGCACGATGTCGATGCTGCCCTGGCCGTGGTTGGCGTACCAGCCGGCGTCGTCCCACTGCCTCCAGCGGACGTCCGTGGTGTGCAGGTCGCGGTCCACCGGCACGGCCTTGCCGTCCGGGTACTGCGGGCTCATCAGCACGGTGCCGGAGGAGACGGGGCGGCCGAGCCTGTTCAGCTCGATCACGGTGAGGTCGATCTGGGGCTGCTGCGTGATCGGCGCCGCCGCGGTCGCCGCCGCGCGCAGGTCCGCCTTCCGCGGAAGCTGCTTCGCCTCCTTGTCGGCGCCGTCCTGCCGCAGCGCGTTCAGCTCGGCCGTGCTCGTCGGCGGGTTGGTGTCGAGGACCTGCTCGAACTGCTGACCGTCGAGTGCCTGCCGCAGGAAGTCCGCGAGCGGGCTCACGGAGCCGTTGTCCGTTTCCGCGTTCGCCGGGGGCGACGCCACGAGGCCACCGAGCAGTACGGCCGCGGCGGTGAGCCCGGAGAGGACGCGCTTCCTACGATTTGTGGATCTTGTCAGAATCACCGGGTCATCCTAGTAAGAATGATCTCCGGTGAGACCCGAATGGCGGAATTGTCCCGGGTGGTTGGACGCGGGCGGGTTACTGCTCCAAGGTCTCCGGGGTGAGTTTGCCCAGGTCGTGGAGGACGAGCCAGGCGAGTTCGAGGGCGTCGGGCGCGGGCGGGTAGCGCGGGTGCGGCACCGCGACGACCCGCATCCCGGCCGCGTGCGCCGAGCGCAGCCCGTTGCTGGAGTCCTCCACGGCCACGCAGGCGCGCGGATCGACGCCGAGCCGCGAGGCCGCCTCCAGGTAGCCGTCCGGCGCGGGCTTGCCCCGGGGGACCTCCTCGGTGGAGACCGTGGCGGCGAAGCAGTCGTTCAGCCCGGCGGCGTCCAGGACGACGTCGATCAGCCTGCGGGGCGAGGAGCTGGCCAGCCCGAGGGTGTGGCGCTCGGCCAGCCGGCGGACGGTCTCACGCGCGGCGGGCATGAACGGGATGGCCTCGCGGTAGCGCTCGGCCATGGCGTCCACCACCTGCTTGGCGATCTCCTCCGGCGGCAGGGAGACGCCGAGCTCGTGCAGGTACGCGGCCCACTCCTGGGTGCTCATGCCCATGAGCCGGGACTGCGTCTCCGGGCGCCAGGTGCCGCCGTGGTCGGCGACGTACGCGCGACGCACCTCCTCCCACACCGGTTCGGAGTCGACGAGCACGCCGTCGAGGTCGAACACGCACGCTTCCACCGCGAAACCCCCAGCCGATCAGTCGGCCTCCAGCCAATCACATCGCCCCGCGCGACCTCCCCGCCGGTAGGGGTTTGTCCGTATTGCCAGACTCTGTTGACCGTGTCCGTACCGGATGACGGGCATGCAGGGGAGCATGTCCAACCTTCCACTTCACGATCACACCCACCACGACACCCCCGACCCCCGCCCCGACGACCACGGGCACCCCGGTGAGCCGAGCGACCCCGACGACGCCGGGCACGGGTTCGTCGGGCGGCTCGACCCCGCGGTGATCAGGAACGCCGACGGCCGGGTCGTCTGGGACGGCGACTCCTACGCCTTCCTCCAGGAGGAGTGCCCCGGCACCGCCCATCCCGGCCTGTGGCGCGAGGGCCGGATCCGCGCCCGCCAGGGGCTGTACGAGGTGACCGAGGGCGTCTACCAGGTACGCGGGCTCGACCTGTCGCACATGACCCTCGTCGAGGGCGACACCGGCGTCGTCGTCGTCGACCCGCTCGGCTCGGTCGAGTGCGCGGCGGCGGCGCTCGGCCTGTACCGGGCGCACCGCGGCGACCGCCCGGTCACCGGCGTCGTCCACACCCACTCCCACGTGGACCACTTCGGCGGCGTGCGCGGCGTCACGGGCGGCGGCGTGCCGATCCTCGCCCCGGCCGGGTTCATGGAGCACGCGGTCTCCGAGCGCGTCCACGTCCGCGCCGCCGTGACGCGCCGCTCGGTCTACACCTACGGCCAGGCGCTCGAACGCTCGCCGCTCGGCCAGATCGGCGCCGGCCTCGGCCCGGCCGCCTCCACGGGCGCGATCTCGCTGATCCCGCCGACGGTGGACGTCACGCGCACGGGTCAGGAGGAGGTCGTGGACGGCGTACGGATGGAGTTCCAGCTCATGGCCGGGCCGGGTGAGCCCGCGCAGATGACGTTCCTCCTCCCCGGCCGCCGCGCCCTGTTCCTGGCCGAGAGCCTCACCCGTGACCAGCACGACCTGCTGCCGCTGCACGGGGCGGCGGTCCGCGACCCCCGCGCGTGGGCCCGCCGCCTGACCGAGACGATCACGCTGTTCGCCGGCCGGGCCGAGGTCGCGCTCGCCTCGCACCACTGGCCCGTCCGGGGGGCGGACGCCGTCGTACGGATGCTGACCCGGCAGCGCGACTTGCACACGTACCTGCACGACCAGACCGTGCGGCTGATGAACAAGGGGCTCACCGCGTCCGAGATCGCCGAGGCGCTCCCGCTCCCGCCGGACCTGGAGGAGCCCTGGCACGCGCGCGGCTACCACGGCGCGCTCAGCCAGCACGTCAGAGCCGTCTACCAGCGTTACCTCGGCTGGTTCGACGGCAACCCGGCGCACCTGTGGGAGCACCCGCCGCGCGAGAGCGCCATCCGGTACGTCAGGTGCCTCGGCGGAGGGGGCGCCGTGGTGGAGTTCGCGCGTGGCTACATCGGCCAGGGCGACCTGCGCTTCGCGGCGCAGCTCCTCAACCACGCCGTCTTCGCCGACGAGGGCAACAAGGAGGCGCGCGACCTGCTCGCCGAGGTCTACACCCGGCTCGGGCACGGGGCGGAGAACGCCACCTGGCGCAACGTCTACCTGACGGGGGCGCTGGAGCTGGCCGACGGGATCGTGCCGGCGGTGCCCGCCGCGCCTTGCCCGGACCTGCTCGCGGCGCTCCCCGTGGAACGGATCTTCGACTCGGTCGCCATCCGGCTCCACGGGCCGCGCGCCTGGAACGAGAGCCTGTCGATCGACTGGTACCTGACCGACCTGGGGGAGCGCCACCGCACGACGCTGTCGAACGGCGCGCTCATCCGGCAGCAGGACCCGCCGGACGGGCCGGTGGACCTCACGCTGCGGCTGACCAGGCAGCAGCTCATCGCGCTGTTCTGCGGCAAGGGGGCGGAGGGGGTCGAGCGGGAGGGCGACGTCGGGGCGCTGCGCCGCCTGGTGGCGCTCCTGGACGACGCCATGCCGGACTTCCCGGTGGTCACACCCTGACCGACCTCACAGGCCGGCGTGGCTGATGAGCAGCATGGCGCAGGCGCAGGTCAGCACGCTCGCGGTGAACGCCCCTGCCCACGGGGGCAGCGCCCGGGCGCAGGTCAGGGCGATCGGGAGCACCAGCCAGACGAACGGCTGCGCGGCGACCGCGAGCACGGCCCACGCCAGCACGACCGGGAGCAGGCACAGCAGCGCGAGCCCGGGCCGGGCCGGTACCAGCTCGGCTTCGAGGAGGGTCCAGGCGACGTAGAGGCCGCCGAGCAGCGCGCCGCCGGCGGCCACGGCCGTGCCGCCGTCGCGGGCGGTCGCGATCAGGGCGGACACCAGCAGCAGCCCGAACGCGCCGTGGGACACCCACCGGAGCGCGCCCGGCCGCACCATGAACAGGAATCGACTCATACGCTCACCCACGGTAACCGTCGCGAGCCCACGGGGCACTCACCGGCCCCCGTGAGTCCTGTGTGAGTCAGATCACAGTTGAGGTTGACCTCGGGTCAGGGTGAAAGCTCCTCGCAGCGGCAGGACGCCGACCGACACAGAAGCCCCGAAGGAGCGGACCACCATGTCCCTCACCCTTTCCGACCAGGACAAGAGCACCCTGCGGATCGCCGCGTACGGCGCGGTCTCGCTGATGGCCGCGGCCGGCGCCGCCGGCAGGCCCCACCGGATCGCCACCGACGGCGCCGTCGCCCTGGCCTCGGCGACCGGCCTGGTCGGGCATGTGCTCGCCGTGAAGGCGAAAGACATCGCCCTCAAGGGCGAGTCCACCGCCGAACTCGCCGACCAGGTGCTGCCGGCCCTGACGGCGGCCATGAGCCTGCTGACCGAGCGGGACCCGGCCGAGGCGGGCGACTTCCGCCGCACCGTCCTCGTCGCCGTCGAAGCGGCCGCCCGGCCCGGTCAGGGTGAGCCGAGCCCCACCATGACGGAGATGGCCCGCAAGATCACCGAAGCTCTCGACGCCGCCGGAGCGGCCCCTGCCGGGACGGATCGCCCGGAGCTGCGCAAGGCGATGGAGGAGATCGTCGAGTCCGGATTCGTCGGGGTGTCGCTGCGCGTGCACGACGAGCGGGGCGAGTGGACCGGCAGCGCCGGGGCGGCCGAGCTGGGCGGGACCGCGAAGCCGCCGGAGAACGGGCACGTCCGGATCGGCAGCAGCACCAAGACCTTCACCGCGGCCCTGGTGCTGCGACTGGTGGCCGAAGGCAGGATCGCGCTGGACGCCCCGGTGGCGGACCACCTGCCCGAGTTCGGGCTGGACGGGCGGATCACGGTGCGGATGCTGCTGCAGCACACCAGCGGGGTGTTCAACCACACCGGCGAGGTCGACGCCGACGGGACGATCACGCCGGGCATCCCCATCCCCTACGGCGCCACGGGCAAGGAGTGGCTGGACAACCGGTTCGCGTCCTACCGGCCGCAGGAGCTGGTGGAGCTGGCGCTGTCCAAGCCGGCGCGGTTCGAGCCGGGGACGGGCTGGAGCTACTCCAACACCAACTACGTGCTGGCCAGGCTGCTGATCGAGAAGGTCACCGGCCGCTCGTTCGCCGAGGAGATGCGGCGGCTGATCATCGGGCCGCTCGGGCTGTCGGGCACCGTGGTTCCGGACACCTCGCCGGAGATCCCCGCGCCGTACGCCCACGCCTACTACCGCCACGAGGAGGACGGCCGGCAGGAGACGACCGACATCACCCGCCAGAACCCCTCCTGGGTCTCCACGGGCGGCGACATGATCTCCACCACCCAGGACCTCCACACGTTCGTCTCGGCGCTGCTGGGCGGCGGGCTCCTGCCCGCCCCGCTGCTGGCCGAGATGTGCGCCCCGCGCCCGACAGGCATCCCGAACATGGACTACGGCCTGGGGGTCTTCGTGGTGAGCACCGAGGGCGGCACCCTCATCTCCCACAACGGCGCCGCCGCGGGCCACGCGGCGCTGATGTACAGCACGCCCGACGGCAGCAGGACCCTGACCGCCGCGCTGAACTGCGTGGACGACGCCGGCCTGTCCATCGCGGCGGCGTTCCTGAACGCCCAGCAGAGGCTCGTCGGCGAGGTGTTCCGCGGCGGGCAGGCCGACCCGGCCCAGCCGGCGGACTGAGCACCTGCGGCCCGTACGGCAGGATGCTGCGGATGAACGGAGTCACGATCGGGCAGGCGGCGGCGTTCGTCGGCGTCACGGTGAAGACGGTGCGGCACTACCACAAGCTCGGCCTGGTCCAGGAGCCGGAACGCGACAGCTCCGGCTACCGCAGGTACGGATCGGCCGAGCTGTTGCGGCTGGTGCAGGCCCGGACGCTGGCCGCCGCCGGAGTGCCGCTGGCCGAGATCGGGCCCCTGCTCGACGCCGACGCCGGGCTGTTCGCCGCCGGACTCGCCGACGTCGAGCGGCGCCTCACCGAGCAGATCGAGGAGCTGACCGCGCGGCGCGACACGCTGCATCGGCTCACCGACGGCGACCGGGCCCTGCTGCCCGACCGCGCGGTGGCGCTGCTGGAGCGGATGCCCCGCCTCGGCTTCGCCGCGGACGAGGTGGCGGCCATCAGGGAGGGCTGGGTGCTGGCCAGGGCCCTGGTCCCGGAGGGCTTCGACGACTACCTCACCCACTTCGAGCACGCCCTCCAGAACCCGGAGCTCGTCGCCCTGGGCCGGCGCGCGGCCGAAGCCGCGGCCTGGGAGCCGGACGACCCCCGCATCGCCGAGCTCGCCGCCGCGGCGGCCGACCACTACCTCGCCGATCCCGCGCTGCTGGGGACCGTGACCGGCCTGCAAGCCCGCACCGAGGCCGCGACCCGGTACTCGCTGATCGCCCACCACGGCGAGGAGCGGACGCCGGCGGCGGCGCGGCTGGTCGAGCTCTTCGAGGCCAGGCTCCGCGCCGCCGGCGTCCGCATCCCCCGCCCGTCCCCCTGACCGCGCCGTGCTCCGGCCCGGCGACGCTGAAGAGGGCCGAATCGTTCCGGCGCGCGTCGCGCGGCGTTTGACTCTCGTCCATGGACGCGCCGGACAACCTCTGTAAGGATCTTCCGGAGCACTTTTCCCCCTCGGAAGGCACACGGAAGAACATGCGGGTCGCACACGTACTGCTGACGGCAGCTCTCACCACCGCTCTCGGCTCCGCCCCCGCCCTGGCGGCGCCGGCGGAGGCGGGACCGGCGCGGTTCCCGGCGGAGGTGAACGGCGGCGCCTGGCCGTCGGGCCACGTGCAGGGCATGGCCCTGGACCGGAAGAAGGGGTTCATGTACTTCTCCTTCACCAACCTCCTCGTCAAGACCGACCTGAAGGGCAACCCGGTGGGCTCGGTCACCGGCTTCACCGGCCACCTGGGCGACCTCGACTTCAACGAGAAGGACGGCCGCGTCTACGGCTCGCTGGAGTACAAGGACGCGAAGGCGTTCTACATCGCCATCTTCGACGTCGACCGGATCACCAGCCTCGACATGAACGCCGAGGGGTCCGACGTGGTGACCGCCGTCTACCTCAAGGACGTGGTGGACGACTACGCCGCCGACATGAACGGCGACGGCGTCTTCGACGGCAACGTCGCCGACACCCCTGACCACCGCTACGGCTGCAGCGGCATCGACGGCGTCGCCTTCGGCCCCGAGTTCGGAAGGCGCGGCGGGCAGCAGAAGCTGACCGTCGCCTACGGCGTCTACGCCAACACCACGCGCACCGACAACGACCACCAGGTGCTCCTCCAGTACGACATCCGCGACTGGCGCACGTACGAGCGCCCCCTCACCCAGTCCCAGCCGCACACGGCCGGCCCGGACCAGGCGGCCGGCAAGTACTTCGTCCGCACCGGCAACACCACCTACGGCGTGCAGAACCTGGAGTACGACAAGCGGTCGGGCACCTGGCTGATGGCCGTCTACAAGGGCGTCAAGCCGCAGTTCCCGAACTACTCGCTGTTCGTCGTGGACGGCTCGGCCCGCCCGGTCGAGGGCCCGATCGAGGGACAGCCGAAGCCGGAGCGCGGTCTCCTGCTGCCGCTGCTCGACCAGGGCCTGCGCCACGACGAGACCGGCATCCGTGGCTGGGAGTCGGGCGGTCAGTACGGCCTGGTCTCCCTGGACGACGGCCGCTTCTACCTGGCCAAGGACGGCAAGATCATCGATGGCGGCGTGACGAAGCAGACCGGCGTCGCCCAGCTCCACCGCTGGACCGGCCAGACCCCGACCCCGTTCGAGCGGATCCAGTAGGACGTGTCCGGCCCGCCGCGGGTCACTCCCCGCGGCGGGCGCGGGCCCGGCGCTTTCCCTCGTGCATCGCCTGCACCCGCGCCACCGGGATCGTGTGCCCCTCCTCGACCAGGTCGGCGGGCAGCCGCTGCGGCGGCGGCATCAGCTCTGCCCACGGGTCGCGGCCGTCCAGCAGCGCCGGCACGGTGTGCACGGTGAAGTCGCCCGGGCTCACCGCGCCGAGGTCGTCCCACGCCACGGGGAACGACACCGGCACGCCCGGCCGGACCCGCGGGCTGTAGGCGGCCACCACCGTCGCCCCGCCCGCCCGGGTGGAGTCGATGAACACCTTGCCCTCGCGGTCCTCCCGGATGAACGCCGTCGTGGCGAGGCCGGGGTCGAGGCGGGCGGCGCGGGCGCCGAGGGCGCGGGTCGCCGCCGCCAGGTCCTCCACCGGGACGCCCGCCTCCACGGGCACGAACACGTGCGCGCCCTTGGCGCCGCTCGTCTTGACCGCGCCGGCCAGGCCCGCGTCGGCGAGCGCCTGCCGGACGAGCAGGGCCGCCTTCACGGCGGCATCGAACGGGCCGCCCTCCGGCGGGTCGAGGTCGAGCACCAGGTGGGTGGGGTCGCCGCCGGCCGGGCCCAGCGCCGGGTGGTACTCGACAGCTCTCTGGTTGGCGAACCACAGCAGCGTGCGCCGGTCGTCGCACAGCGCGTACGACACCTGCCGGTGCGACGCCTCGGCCCAGACGGAGACCGTGCGCACCCACGACGGGGCGTACTTCGGGACGTTCTTCTGCATGAAGGCCGGCTGCCCCGGCCGGACCCGTACGACCGACAGCGGGCGCTCGCGCAGGACGGGCAGGATGCGCCCGCTCACGGCGTCGAGGTAGTCGACCAGGTGCCGCTTCGTCGTGCCGGACCCGTCGAACAACGGCTGGTCCAGGTTGGTCAGCGGCACCCCGTCGCGCGTCTCATCGCTGCTCACGCGCTCCACCCTGCCCGCCGCGCGCCTCGTCAGGCAACACCTCGACATATCCCTCGGAGCCGTTGACCCGGATGCGCTGCCCGTCGCGGATGCGCCGCGTCGCGCCCTCGACGCCCACGACCGACGGCAGCCCGTACTCCCGGGCGACCACGGCGCCGTGCGTCATCACGCCGCCCACCTCCATGACCACCCCCTTCACCGACACGAACAGCGGCGACCAGCTCGGGTCGGTGAAGACCGTGACGAGGATGTCGCCCTCCTCGACCTCGGCGTCCGCCATGTCGAGCACGACCCGGGCCCGGCCCTCGACGACACCGGAGGACACGGCGACGCCGGGCAGCGCGCCCTCGGGCAGCGTCCCGGTGTCGTACGCGCCGTCGATCACCTCGCCCTCGGAGGTGATCACGCGGGGCGGCGTCAGCTTCCGGTACGTCTCGTGCGCCGCGCGTCGCTCGGTGATGAGCGTGCGGTCGAGCCGCCCGGTGTTCACGACCTGCCGCAGCTCCTCGAAGGACAGGAAGTACACGTCCTCGGGCTCCTCGACCACGCCCTGGAGGGCCAGCCGCCGGGCCTCGGCGAGCAGCGCCCGCTTGTACAGCTCGTAGCGCTGGAGCAGGGCGTGCTTGGAGTACTCGCGGTAGCCGATGAAGTGCCGGATGAGGCTCATCCTGCGGGCCGCCCGGGCGGCCTTGCGGGAGCCGCCGGGCAGCTTCCTGATCCGCTCCAGCAGGTCGTTCATCGTCCGCTCGGCCTCGGCGCGGCCCCGCTCCGCCCTGCGCTCGCGCTCGCCGGGGGCGAGGGCGCGCACGTTGGACAGGATCAGCGGGACCAGCAGCGTGGGGTCCTCGCTCCACCGCGTGCGGGTGATGTCGATGCCGCCCTGGCCGTGCATGCCGTACGCGCGCAGGTACTCCTCCAGGGAGCGGCGGACCGCCTCGCCGCCCTCGACCCCGGCGAGCCCGGTGAAGAACGTGTCGCGCTCGGCCGTCTCCAGGTACGCGGCCGCCTCCGGGTGCTCGCGGACCACGTCGGAGACCGCCAGCAGGTCGAGGCCCATCGCGGCCACGACGTTGTGGTCGGCGGACTGCGAGACGGCGTCGGCGGCGTCGCGGACGCCCAGCCACTGCGCCAGGTGCTTGTCGACCCAGTTCACCGACATGATGCCGACGAGCGCCGCCGCCACGCTGCGCGGGTCGAAGGTGAAGCCGGCGATGACGTCGTGGTCCTTCTCGATGGCCGCGAACAGCGCGTCACCCGACGCGCCGGCCAGGCTCCGGCGCAGCTCCTCGACCGTCGCCTCGGTCCTGGCGATCAGGTCGGGGACGACGCGGGGGTCGTCCTCGCGGGACAGCTTGAGGTACTGCCGGACCAGGGGCAGCGGGCCACCCGGACCGACGTCCGTCAGCGAGGTCCTCCTCCTGGCGAGGTCCTTGGCGAAGTCCTTCCTGGCCAGCACGGCGCGCAGGGCGGCGGCCATCAGCACGTCGGCCTGGCCCACGCTCTTGAGCGTGGCGGCGCGCGTCAGCGGTGACGACAGCTCGGGCGACAGGTCCTTGTAGAACCGGTTGCCGGCCACGGTCCCGGCGGTGCGGCCGAGCTTGCGGTGGAACATCTCGAACATCGACAGGCCGAGCGGGGTGAACGCGTCGGTCATCATCTGCCGGTGCCCGTAGGAGATGTAGACGTGGTTGCGGTCGTCGTCGGCCCGCGGCACCGGGTAGATCGTGGTGACGGGGCGGCTCTGGAGCACGTGGAACTCGCCGTCCGCCAGCGCCCACTCGATGTCCTGGGGCCGGCCGAAGTGCGCCTCGATCCGCCGGCCGAGGCGTTCGAGCCGGAGGATCCGCGCGTCGTCGAGGGTCTGGGCGTGGCGGCGGGCCTCCTCCACGGGCCGCTCCTCCGTGCCGCCGCCGGCGCGGGCGCGCAGCTCCCTGGTCTGGGTGGCGACGCGCCTGCCGATGATCCGGCCGTCGCGCACCCGGTAGTTGTCGGCGTCCACGAGCCCGGAGACGAACGCCTCGCCGAGGCCGAACCCGGCGTCGATCGAGACCACCCGGCGGTTGGAGGTGACCGGGTCGGCGGTGAACATGATGCCCGCCGCGTCGGGGAAGACCATGCGCTGCACGACGACCGCGGCCCGCACCGCCCGGTGGTCGAAGCCGTTCCGCACGCGGTAGGCGACGGCCCGGTCGGTGAACAGCGAGGCCCAGCAGCGCCGGACGGCGTCCACGACGGCCCGCTCGCCGCGCACGTTCAGGTAGGTGTCCTGCTGGCCGGCGAACGAGCTGGACGGCAGGTCCTCGGCGGTGGCGCTGGAGCGCACGGCGCAGGCCACCTCTCCGGCGGTCCCGGTCTCGGCGGCGAGGTCCGCGAGGCGGCGGGCGACGTCCTTCTCGATCTCCTCCGGCACGGGCAGGGCCTCGATGGCGTCGCGCAGCCGCCCGGCGGCGCGGGCGATGCCGGCGCGGTCGCCGGCCCGCAGGCCCGCGAGGTCGTCGATCAGCCCGCCGACGGCCGGGTCGCGCTCCACCACCGCCCGGTACGCCTCGGTGGTGACGCAGAACCCGCCGGGTACGCGGACGCCCTCGATCGAGGACAGCTCGCCGAGGTTCGCCCCCTTGCCGCCGACCCGGGGGAGTGCGGTCCGGTCGATCTCGTGGAAACCGAGCACATAGGCACTCATGGAGCTCCCATCTCTGGCTGGATTAAAATACAGTACACCTCTGTATTTGAATTCGAGCGGGAGGTTTCCATGGCGGCCAGGATCTGCCTCGTCACGGGCGCGTCGTCGGGCATCGGCCACGCGACCGCGCTGGAGCTGCTGCGCGCCGGCCACGTCGTCTACGGCGCCGCGCGCCGCGTGGAGCGGATGGAGGCCGTCCGCGCCGCCGGCGGGCACGTCCTGGAGACGGACGTCACGAGCGAGGCCGACGCCGAGCGCGCCGTGCGCACGATCCTCGGCGAGCGGGGCCGCGTCGACGTCCTCGTCAACAACGCCGGCGCCGGGCTGCACGGCGCGATCGAGGACGTCCCGGTCGAGCGGGCCCGGCGGCTGTTCGAGGTCAACCTCTTCGGCGCGGCCCGGCTCACCCAGCTCGTCCTGCCCGGCATGCGGGAGCGGCGCTCGGGCCGGATCGTCAACGTCTCGTCGATCGCCGGCCGGTTCTCGCTGCCGATGGTCGCCTGGTACCACGCCTCGAAGCACGCTCTGGAGGCGTTCTCCGACGCGCTGCGCCAGGAGGTCCGGCCGTTCGGCGTCGAGGTCGTGGTGGTCGAGCCGGGCCTGGTCAGGACCGAGTTCGAGCGGGAGGCGGCGCGCGAGCTGCGCGCCTTCTCCGGCGGCGGCGCCTACCGCCGGCTGGCCGAGGCCATGGCCCGCAGGAGCGAGGGGCTGGCGACGGTCAGGATGTCGGACCCGGCGGGGGTGGCGCGGACCATCCGCAGGGCCGTGGAGGCGCCGCGGCCGAGGCTGCGCTACCCGACCGGTCACCTGGCCCGGCCGCTGCTCGCCTTCGCCGCGCTCACGCCGGACCGCCTGTTCGACCGCCTGGTGACTAGGATCGGGTGACGTGTCCACCACCCGCGTGCCGCGCCCGCCGGGGCGGCCGCGCAGCCAGCAGGTGGACGAGGCCGTCCTCGCCGCCGCCCTCGACCTGCTGATCGAGCGCGGCGCCAGCGAGACGAGCATCGAGCAGGTCGCCCAGCGGGCCGGGGTGACCCGCGCCACCGTCTACCGCAGGTTCCCCGGCAAGACCGCGCTGCTCATCCAGGCCATCGAGTCGGTCCACCAGGACCACGACCCGGGCGCCATCGACTGGCCGGGCATCGCCCGCATGCTGGACGACTGGGCCCTCTACCTCAGCGTGCCGCGCAACCGCCGCATGCTCCGCCGCCTCTACGCCGCCGTGGACGACCATCCGGAGCTGCTGCGCGCCTACCGGGAGTCGCACGGGGCGCGCCGGGCGGCGGCCGAGCGGACGGCGCTGGCCCGCTCGCGCGAGCGCGGCGAGCTGCCTCCCGACGCCGACCTCGACGCCCTCCAGCAGATCCTCGGGGGAGCCGTCCTGCATCACCTGGGGGCCTGGCCGGACGAGGTGAGCGCCGGTGAGGTCAAGGCGTACCTGGTCGCCCTCCTCCGCCAGGCCGGCTACCGGCCCCAGGAGTAACGGCAGCACCGTCGCCCCCTGGGGTCTCCGGCCCGCGGGCGGGCGCGCGGCGCGACACGCCGAGCCCCCTCGGGGAAGGCGAATTGTGGGGTTTTGAGGGGGATTGCGGGCGGTATCCCGCTTGTGGGGGGAGCCATGAACAAGATCGTTGCCGCTGGTCTCGGGGTGGTGGTCATGCTGGGCCTGTGCGTCTCCTCGGCGCGGGCCGACGGCGACCTGCGCGATCTGGGCTCGGCGCGCGCCGACGGCGACAACCGGGGCCTGACCTCGGCGGGCGCCGACGGCGACGGCCAGGACGTGAGCAGGCGCCAGTACCAGATCCTGCTCCACCAGTGCTCGTACGCGAACACGGCGGCGGCGCGCACGAGCTGCCGCGCCGACGTCAGGCAGACCTACCGCATCGGCGCGGCGAACCCGTCGCTCGACTGCCGCACCTACTCGGGCGTGACGGTGTGCGGGAAGCTCACGCTGAGCCCCTCCGAACGCGCCTGCGTCCGGAACTCCGTCGCCCAGGGCATCTCCTACCGGCGCTCGGAGGTGGAGTGCTACGCCTTCCTCTGAGGCGGGTGGTCACGCGTGCAGCGCCAGCGCCACGGCCATGCCGCACCACGCCGCGCCCAGCCCGGCCGCCACGCTGCCCAGCGCGTTGAGCAGCGCGTATGTCGTGGCGCCGTCGCGGACCAGCCGCACGGTCTCGTAGCCGAACGTCGAGTACGTGCTCAGCGCCCCGCAGAAGCCGGTGCCCAGCAGCGTCATGACCGGCCCGGGCACCGGCGCGGCGGCGAGGAAGCCCAGGACCATCGAGCCGATCGTGTTGACCGTCAGGGTGCCCCAGGGGAACACGGTGTCGTGGCGTGACTGCACGGCCCGGTCGATCAGGTAACGCATCGGAGCCCCGACGGCGGCTCCGAGCGCGACGAGCAGCACGGTCACGAGTCGCGCCCGCCCGTGTCCACCGGCCGGGAGTCGCCGGCGCCCCCGGCGGCGCGGCCCGCGTAGCGGATCACCTCGACCTCGTCGACCATCACCAGCCCCTCGGTGACCAGCTCGTCGAGCTGCGGCAGGAAGGCGCGGATCCGCTCGGGAGTGTCCACGATCACGATCGCCAGCGGCAGGTCCTCCGACAGCGACAGGATCCGGGAGGTGTGCAGCTCGCTGGAGGCGCCGTAGCCCTCGATGCCGCGGATCACGCTGGCGCCCGCCAGTCCCGCCTGCCGGGCGCGGTGCACGATCTCGTGGTAGAGCGGCTTGTGGTGCCAGGAGGCGTCCTCCTCGACGTAGACGGTCAGGCGCAACGCCGGGCCCTTGAGTCTCATCGCCGTTCCTCCCCTCGCGAGCGCCAGGTGACGAACACCAGGCGGCCCAGGCGCTCTCCCGCGTGCGTCGCGAGCAGCGCGGCGACCAGGGTGCCGCCCAGGTAGAGCAGCGCCGTGCGGGCCGCGCCGGCCTCCAGCGCCTTCTGCGTGTCCACCACGTACGTCGAGAACGTGGTGTAGCCGCCGAGCACGCCGATGCCCAGGAAGGGCCGCACCAGCCGGTGGACCCGCCACGCCTCGGTGATGGCGACCATGAGCAGCCCGATCAGCAGGCATCCCGTCACGTTGATCAGCCAGGTGGCCCACGCGAACCCGCCGGGCGGGTGGGGCAGGGCCAGCGTCACGGCGAAGCGGGCCAGCGCGCCCAGCACCCCGCCGAGGGAGATCGCGCCCAGCGTGGACCAGGGGACGCGCCGCACCCACGGCTCGGGTGGCCGCGCGGGGAGCGGGCCCCCGCCGGAGCCGGCCGGGCGGCGCGCGCCGGACGCGCGGGCGTCGGACATGTCCCTCCTCCAGTGCCTCTGACAGCGACGCTACTCCGTTCCGGCCTGCGGTATCGCCACGGCCCGGGACCGTTGTCCGAAAAAATCAGACAGGTCGGAAATACCGTAGGGGGGTACCGTGTTAGGGTGGGTGCACGGCAAGGGAGAGGAGGGTCGGCGATGGCGGGATACTCCGCACGCAAGGACGACCACAGCCGGCGGCTGCGCCGGATCGAGGGGCAGGTCCGCGGGCTCCAGCGCATGGTCGAGGACGACAAGTACTGCATCGACGTCCTGACCCAGGTGTCGGCGGCCACCAGCGCCCTGCAGTCGTTCGCCCTGTCCCTGCTGGAGGAGCACCTGGCCCACTGCGTCGCCGAGGCCGCCCGCGAAGGCGGGCCCGAGGCGCAGGCCAAGGTCAAGGAGGCCTCCGACGCGATCGCGCGGCTCGTGCGCTCGTGACCCCTGAGTTGACGTCCGTCTTTCGATATCGCTGTTTCGAGGAGTGATCGGTATGGCCACCACCGCCACCTACACCGTCAAGGGCATGACCTGCGGCCACTGCGTCAGCTCCGTCAAGGAGGAGGTCGGCGAGGTGCCGGGCGTCACCGGCGTCGAGGTCGACCTGCAGAGCGGCCTGCTGACCGTCGCCAGTGAGCAGCCGGTCGAGCAGTCCGCGATCGTGGCCGCCGTCGAGGAGGCCGGTTACACCGTGGCGGGCGCGTCGTGAACACGGCAGGCAGGCTCGGGCTGTACGCCCTGGGTCTGGCCGTGGTGTTCGGCGGCGCGCTCGGCGCGGGCAACGCGCTGGGCGACACCGGCGCGGTGACGGCGGGGGCGAAGGCCCCCGCCGCCCACGGCGAGCCGGCCGCCCACGGTCAGCAGAACGCTCACGGTCAGCAGAACGCCCAGGGCCACGGTGACGCGGCACAGGCAGGCTCCGAAGATACCCCCGGGGGGCTTCAAGTGTCAGAGAACGGCTACACCCTCGTCCCACTCACCGGCGAGATCAGGCCCGGTGAGCCCGCCGACTTCCGCTTCGCCGTGACCGGCCCCGGCGGGGGCAACGTCACGGACTTCGAGACCCGCCACGACAAGCGGCTCCACCTCATCGTCACCTCGCGCGACCTGACGACCTTCCAGCACGTCCACCCGGAGATGTCCGCCGACGGCGTCTGGACCGTCAAGCTGACGCTGCCCGAGGCCGGCCCCTACCGGGCCTTCGCCGACTTCGCGCCGACCGGCGGGCCCGCGCTGACGCTGGGGGCCGACGTGTTCGTCGCCGGCGGCTACACCCCCCGCCCGCTGCCCGCGGCCGCCCGCACGGCGAGCGTGGACGGCTACACGGTCGAGCTGGCCGGCGACCTCGTCCCCGGCCGGTCGAGCCGCCTGACGCTCAAGGTCGCCAAGGGCGGTGCGCCGGTCACCGACCTGCAGCCGTATCTTGGGGCGTACGGGCACCTCGTCGCCCTGCGCGGCGGCGACCTGGCCTACCTGCACGTCCACCCGGACGGCGAGCCCGGCGACGGCGTCACCGAGCCCGGCCCCGAGATCGTCTTCTACGCGCAGGCGCCGAGCGGCGGCGACTACCGCCTCTTCCTGGACTTCCAGCACGAGGGCAAGGTCCGCACCGCCGCCTTCACCGTCCACGCCGGCTCGCCCGGCGCGGCGCCCGAGCCGGGCGGCACACCCGCCGGCACGCCGAGCGCCGGACCGGCCGACCACGACGATCAGGGCGCGCACAGCCACTGATCGCGGGACGCGACGAAAGGAGAGGTGATGTCCCCCATCACGGAGACCCCCGTCACCGGGGAGCGTCCGCACGGCGCGGTCGAGCTGGCGATCGGCGGCATGACCTGCGCGTCCTGCGCCAACCGCATCGAGCGCAAGCTGAACAAGCTCGACGGCGTCACGGCCACCGTCAACTACGCCACGGAGAAGGCCAAGGTCACCTTCCCCGAGGGGCTCGACCCGCGGGTGCTGGTCGGCGAGGTCGAGAAGGCCGGCTACACCGCCGCCCTGCCCGAGCCGCCCGCCCCCGAGGACGAGCCCGGCGCCGGGCGGGACGAGCGCGGCGAGGGCCCGGACGAGCTCGCGCCGCTGCGCTCCCGGCTGATCACGGCCGTGGTGCTGAGCGTCCCGGTGATCGCGATGGCGATGGTGCCGGCGCTGCAGTTCACGTACTGGCAGTGGCTGTCGCTCACGCTGGCCGCGCCGGTCGTGGTCTACGCCGGATGGCCGTTCCACAAGGCCGCCTGGACCAACCTGCGCCACGGCGCGGCCACCATGGACACGCTGGTCTCGCTCGGCACGATCGCCGCGCTCGGCTGGTCGCTGTGGGCGCTGTTCCTCGGCACGGCCGGCATGCCCGGCATGACGCACCCGTTCGAGCTGACGATCGCCCGCACCGACGGCTCGGGCAACATCTACCTGGAGGCCGCCGCCGGGGTGACCGCGTTCATCCTGGCCGGACGCTACTTCGAGGCCCGCTCCAAGCGGCGGGCCGGCGCGGCCCTGCGGGCGCTGATGGAGCTGGGCGCCAAGGACGTCGCCGTCCTGCGTGACGGCGCCGAGGTCCGCGTGCCGATCTCCCGCCTCGCCGCCGGCGACCGGTTCGTCGTCCGGCCGGGCGAGAAGATCGCCACGGACGGCGTGGTCGAGGAGGGCACCTCCGCGGTCGACGCGTCGATGCTGACCGGCGAGTCCGTGCCCGTCGAGGTGCGGCCGGGCGACGCGGTCACCGGCGCCACCGTCAACGCGGGCGGCCGGCTGGTCGTGCGCGCCACCCGCGTCGGCTCCGACACGCAGCTCGCCCAGATGGCCAGGCTCGTGGAGGAGGCGCAGACCGGCAAGGCGCAGGTCCAGCGGCTGGCCGACCGGATCTCGGGCGTGTTCGTGCCCATCGTGATCGCGCTGTCGCTGGGCACGCTCGGCTTCTGGCTCGGCGCGGGCGCGGGCCCGGCGGCGGCCTTCACCGCCGCGGTGGCCGTGCTCATCATCGCCTGCCCCTGCGCGCTCGGCCTGGCCACGCCCACCGCGCTGCTGGTCGGCACGGGCCGCGGCGCGCAGCTCGGCATCCTCATCAAGGGGCCGGAGGTGCTGGAGTCGACCCGCCGGGTGGACACCGTCGTGCTGGACAAGACCGGCACCGTCACCGAGGGCCGCATGACGCTGGTCGAGACGCACGTGGCCGACGGCGAGGACCCCGTCGAGGCGCTGCGCCTGGCCGGGGCGCTGGAGAACGCCTCCGAGCACCCCATCGCGCGGGCCGTCGCCCGCGGCGCCGCCGAGCGGGCCGGCGAACTGCCCACGCCCGAGGACTTCGCCAACGTCGAGGGGCTCGGCGTGCAGGGCGTCGTGGACGGGCACGCGGTGCTCGTCGGCCGGCCCCGGCTGCTGGCCGAGTGGTCGCAGCACCTGCCCGCCGACCTGGAGCGGGCGCTGGAGGAGGCGCAGAACGCCGGCCGCACGGCCGTCGCCGTCGGCTGGGACGGCAAGGCCCGCGCGGTGCTGGTCGTGGCCGACGTGGTCAAGCCCACCTCGGCCGAGGCGATCCGGCGGCTGCGCGGGCTCGGCCTGACCCCGGTGCTGCTCACCGGCGACAACGAGGCCGTCGCCCGGAGCGTGGCCGCCGAGGTCGGCATCGACGAGGTGATCGCCGAGGTGCTGCCCCAGGACAAGGTGGACGTCGTCAAGCGGCTGCAGTCCGAGGGCAGGTCGGTGGCCATGGTCGGCGACGGGGTCAACGACGCCGCCGCGCTCGCCCAGGCCGACCTGGGCCTGGCCATGGGCACCGGCACCGACGTGGCCATCGAGGCGTCCGACCTGACGCTCGTGCGGGGCGACCTCCGCGTGGCGGCCGACGCGATCCGCCTGTCGCGCCGGACGTTGCGTACGATCAAGGGAAACCTGTTCTGGGCGTTCGCCTACAACGTGGCCGCCCTGCCGCTGGCCGCCATGGGGCTGCTCAACCCCATGATCGCCGGCGCCGCGATGGCGTTCTCCAGCGTCTTCGTGGTCAGCAACAGCCTGCGGCTGCGCGGATTCAAGTGATCCGCGCCGCGGCCCGAGAGCGGCCGAGGCGGCCGGTGACGAGAGGGTCCCGGCCGCCTCGGCTCTTTCGTCTCCCGCTCAGGTGCAGGTGAGGCGGGGCTCGGGGGCGTACACGGTGTGGAACCTCTGCCTGCGCACCACCTCGCCGCCCGTGCGGAAGATCCGCCACACGTCGATCGCGAAGCCCTGCACCCCGCCCATCGGCAGGCAGTCCGGCCCCGAGTCCGTGAGGGTGGGGAAGTCCTTGACGGCGTAGCGGGCGGAGCTGCGGGACTCGACGTCGTAGCGCTTGGTGCTCCAGAACTCGACCGTGACGGACGTGCTCGTGTACGAGGTCCTGATCAGCACCCCGTACGGCGAGTCGTTGCGCCAGCGGAAGTCCGGCTGCGGGAACGACACCGTGGACTCGCGGCCCGCCGGATAGCGGGAGATGTAGAACTGGTGCGGCGTGTGCCGCACGTCCTCGAACCCGCCGAAGAACACCGCGTTGAACATCGTGGTCGCGAACTGCGACACGCCCCCGCCCACGTCGTCGACGAACCGGCCGTTCAGGATCATGGGCGCCTCCACGAACCCGCGCTCCCGGTCGCGCCTGCCCACCAGGCCGTTCAGCGAGAACGTCGCGCCCGGCCGCACCACGTGGCCGTCCACCAGGTCGGCGATGCGGTGGATGTTCGTGACGCGGGGCGCGCAGCACGGGTGCCGCGTGGTGAAGGAGCTCACCTTCTCCCGGACGCCCAGCGCGCGCGCCCGCTCGGTGGTCAGGGCGGGCTCGACCCGGGACAGGGCGACCCCGGCCGTGCGGGACCCCGACGCGAGGGCGGCCGACACGGCCGCGCTCACCGCCGCGGGGTCGAGGCCGCTGCCCGCCCGGCCCGGCACGACCGCCGGGCGGCCCTTGGCGATCGTGAACCCGGCGTCCTCGGGACGCTCGGCCGCCGGGACCAGCTCGTCCCGCAGCTCGGCGGCGACCTCGCGGGCGTCGAACGACGGCCGCAGCCCGCCCCGCCCGTCCGCCACGAACCGCAGGTGGGCCGCCAGCCGCGCGCGTGACAGGGTGGCCCGCCGCCCGCCCGCCGTCAGCGTCAGCGGCGCCGCCACCGCCGCGCGGGCGGTGGCCGCGGCGGCGCGCGCCTTCTCCGCCGTCACCGACGGGGCGAGCGGGCGGACCGGCAGCGCGACCCGCGCCCGGCGGGCGAGGAAGGCGTCGCGGATCGCCCGCGCCGCGGCGGCCCGGTTCAGGGCGCGTCCGGCCTCGGGCGGCACCGGCCGCGGCTCCAGCCCCACGTAGCGGACGCCGCCCTCGCGGGGCGCGCGGTCCACCGCCCGGGCCAGCGCCGCGACCTTCCGCGCCAGCAGCCGCTCGTCCACCCGGACCCGCGGGGGCAGCGCGCGGCTGCCGAGCAGGCCGCGGGCCACCCCGGCGGGCGTGCTCACGCCGTCCATGGCGGCCGCGACCGTGGCCGTGGCGTCGAGCGCGAGGCCCAGGTCGGCGGGCGCCACGGTGACGGTCCGGCCCGGTGCGGCGAGCGCCATCCGGCCCGGCCGGGCGAACGCCTCCTCCAGCCGGGCCCGCGCCCGGGCGGGGGAGAGCCCGCCGATGTCCACGCCCGCGGCCGTCGTGCGCGGCGGCACCTCGCCGGCCAGCACCACCGCCGGCACCCCGTACGCGGACAGGCCGAGGACCGCGGCGACGGCCGCGATCCGTCCTGCCCTGGGGCGAACGATCCTGCGCCGTGCGGTCATGCGCGTGCCTCCTGCCCGGGCGCCGCCACGGTGCCGGCGCCGATGGGAGATACGCGGACGGGCCCGCCGGCGGTCGGGTCGGGAGGCCGCCGCAGCGGCCCGCGTGTCGGTGCCGCGCGCGCGGAGCCGCCCGACCCACGATTACGGTCAACGCACGTACCGTCACCAGGAGTCACATCAGTCATGCTCGCGCACCGTAGGACCGCCCGCATCGTGATCGCCGCCATCGGAGCCCTCGCCCTGCTCACCGCCTGCGACGGGCCCGGCGGCGGGGCTCCGGCCGGCGGCGCGGCTCCCGAGTCCCCCGCCGCGCGGCGGACGGACGCCCGGCCCTCGACGGCGCACAACGACGCCGACGTCATGTTCGCGCGCATGATGATCCCGCACCACCTCCAGGCCGTCCGGATGGCCGGCCTGGCCGCCACGCGCGCCGCGGACCCCGAGGTGAAGAAGCTGGCCGAGCGCATCAGGGCCGCTCAGGAGCCGGAGATCACCGCCATGCGGGTCTGGCTCCAGGCGTGGGGGATGCCCGAGTCCACCCGTGGGCACCTGCGCCGCGGCATGCCCGGCATGCTGTCCGCCGACGACCTGGAGGATCTCGAAGCGGTCAGCGGCGAGATCTTCGACAAGGAGTTCATCCGGTTGATGATCGCCCACCACGAGGGGGCGGTCACGATGGCCCAGAGGGAGCGCCGGGAGGGCGAGAGCGCCGACGCCAAGGGGCTCGCCCAGAGCATCGAGACGTCGCAGCGGGACGAGATCGAGCAGATGCGGCGCATCCTCGACCGTCTCTGACCCCCGGCCGCCGCCTCCAGAGGATCTTTCGAGAGGTTCGTGCAGGTCTCGCGTGGTTTGACCGTTGAGGGCCGGGAAAGAGGGCTCCCGCGGCCCGGGCACGAGCACCGGCGCGACGCCCGGCGCCGAGGGGGACGCCGGGCGTCGCGCCGGCATCGAGGAACACCTGGAGGAGCCGTTGACCACGGATCATTCGCGCGCGCCCGTGCTGGAGGCGCTGGAGGCCTATCACCGCACCGGCCAGACACCGTTCAGCCCGCCCGGCCACAAGCAGGGGCGCGGCGCCGACCCCCGGGTCGTCGAGGTGCTGGGC
Organism: Nonomuraea roseoviolacea subsp. carminata; assembly: GCF_024172185.1. GTDB lineage: Bacteria > Actinomycetota > Actinomycetes > Streptosporangiales > Streptosporangiaceae > Nonomuraea > Nonomuraea roseoviolacea. Next base: position 2,833,860 of record NZ_JAMZEC010000001.1, on the reverse strand, counting down.
GAGGGCGTCTTCCGCTCGGACGTGCTCGCGAGCGCCGGCCTGGACGACCGCTCGTCCTCCGGCGGCATTCTGGAGCAGGCGCAGGAGCTGATGGCCGACGCCGTGGGCGCCGAGCACACGTTCTTCTCGACCTGCGGCAGCTCCCTGTCGGTCAAGGCGGCCATGCTGGCCGTCGCCGGCCCGCACGAGAAGCTGATCCTCGGCCGTGACGCGCACAAGTCCATGGTGGCCGGCCTGATCCTGTCCGGGGTCGAGCCGATCTGGGTGGACCCGCAGTGGGACGCCGGCCTGCACCTGGCCCACCCGCCGTCCGTGGAGTCGTTCGCCGAGGCGCTGGCGGCCAACCCCGACGCCAAGGGCGTGCTGGTGACCACGCCCACCCCGTACGGCACCTGCGGCGACCTGGAGGGCCTGGCCAGGCTCTGCCACGAGCACGGCAAGCCCCTGATCGTGGACGAGGCGTGGGGCGCCCACTTCCCCTTCCACCCCGACCTGCCGATCTGGGCCATGGACGCGGGCGCCGACCTGTGCGTCACCTCGGTCCACAAGATGGGCTCCGGCCTGGAGCAGAGCTCGGTCTTCCACCTCCAGGGCGACCTCGTCGACCCCGCGGTGCTGAAGGCGCGGGCCGACCTGCTGTCCACGACGAGCGCCTCCGTGCTGGTGTACGCGGCCCTGGACGGCTGGCGCCGGCAGATGGTGGAGCACGGCCGCGCCCTCTACGACCGCACGCTCGCGCTGGCCGAGAAGGTGCGCGCCGCCGTCGAGGGGATCGACGGCCTGCACGTGTACGGGCGCGACGAGTTCGTCGGCTCCGGCCTGGCGACCGACATGGACCCCCTCCAGGTGATCATCGACGTGAGCGGGCACCTGCCGCCGGGGTACGCCATGCACGACTGGCTGCGCGAGCACCACCAGCTCAACCTGCACCTGTCGGACCAGTTGCGGATCAGCGCCCAGCTCACCCACGCCGACGACGAGCAGTCGGCCGGGAAGCTGCTCGACGGGCTGCGCGACCTCGTCAAGCACATGGACGAGCTGCCGAGGGCCGCGGTGCGGCTGCCCTCGCCGTCCCGGATGCGGCTGGAGCAGGTCATGTCGCCCCGCGACGCGTTCTTCGCCGAGACCGAGCAGGTGCCGGTGGAGCAGGCCGCCGGGCGCGTCTCGGCGGAGATGCTCACGCCGTACCCGCCGGGCGTCCCGGCCGTGGTGCCGGGGGAGCGGCTGACGCACGAGATGCTGACGTACCTGCGGTCGGGGGTGGACGCGGGCATGGTGGTCCCGGACTCCGTGGACTCCGACGTCAAGTCCGTACGGGTCGTCGCGTCCTGATGAACCGTGCTTGACCTGCGAGGACGCCGCGTGAGAAGGCGCCGGAGAGGGTAGTTACCCCACACGGCTCCCCCTCCGGCGCAACCGGCGTGACGGGCGAGGAGGTGACGCCATGGTCACCACCGCGGCGGTCCGGTCCGCGGACCGGACGCTCACCGTGGGCGTGGAGGAGGAGTTCCTCCTCCTGAACAGCGCCGACGGCGAACTGGCGCTGCTCGCGCCCGAGCTCATCGACCTCCTGGGCGACGAGCACGTCAAACCCGAGGCCATGCGCTACCAGCTGGAGACCGTCACCTGCGTGTGCGGATGCCCGGAGGAGGCGGGCCGGCAGCTCCGGACGCTGCGCCGCCGCGCGGCCCAGGCCGCGGCCGAGAACGGCTGCCGTCTCGTGGCCTGCGGCGTCGCCCCGGGCCGCATGCCGGGCGCCTACGCCGTGACACCCGACCCCCGCTACCGGGAGCTGGCCAGGCGCTTCGGCGCGCTGCTGGCCTGCACCGGCACCTGCGGCTGCCACGTCCACGTCGGCATGCCCTCGCGGGAGCTGGGCGTCCAGGTGCTGACCCGGGTGCGGCCGTGGCTGGCCACGCTGCTCGCCGTCAGCGCCAACTCGCCGATCGCCCACGGCCGCGACACCGGGTGGCAGAGCAAGCGGTACCGGCGCTGGGCCCGCTGGCCCTCGGCCATGGCTCCCAAGGCGTGGCGGTCGGTCGGCGACTACGACGCCGCCGTGAACAGGCTGATCCGCCGGGGGCACGCGATCGACGAGCGCGGCGTGTACTTCCACGCCCGGCTGTCCTGCCGCTACCCGACGATCGAGCTGCGCATCATGGACACCTGCCTGTCCGTGGACGACACCGTCCTGATCACCAGCCTGGCGCGGGCCGTCGTCGGGCTGGCCGTCGCCGAGCTGCGGGCCGGCGTGCCGATCAGGCGCATCGGCGACGTCCGGATCGCCGCCGCGCTGAACGCCGCCGCACACCACGGCCTGAGCGCGCCCACCCGCCACCCGTACACGGGCCGGGTGGTGAACCACGAGCACATGCTGGAGACGCTGCTCGACCGCGTCCCGGACGCCGACCTGATCGCGGACCTGCTCCGGCGCGCCCGCGAACGGGGGACGGGCGCCGCGCGCCAGCGGGTGCTGTGGGCGGCGGCCGAGACGCCTCAGGAGTTCGCCCGCCTGCTGGCGGAGGCCACCGTCTCGTGAGCTCGGGGATGGAACGGGGTGAGAGCCATGACCATGACGGGAGCGTACGGAATCGTCGTCGGCTACGACGGCTCGGACTTCTCGATGCAGGCCCTCGACTGGGCCATGGACGAGTGCGAGCTGCGCAAGCTGCCGCTGACGGTCGCCCACGCGTGGCGCTGGCCGTACGGTGAGGCCCCCGACGAGGCCAAGGAGCACCTGCGCAAGGCCGCCGAGCACGTCCTGTACCACGGCGCGGAATGCGCCCGCTCCTCCAGCACGATCAGTGACGTCGCCACCGACCTGTACGAGGGGCCGCCCGCCGAGCGCCTCGTCGAGCTGTCGGCCGAGGCGGACATGGTGGTGCTCGGCTGCCGCGGGCTCGGCGCGCTGGCCAGGTCGGTGGTGGGCTCCGTCACTGCCTACGTCGCCGCGCACGCGCACGCCCCGGTGATCGTCGTGCGCGGGCCCGGCCCGATCCCGGCCCCGGCCGACCCCGGTCCCGTGGTGCTCGGGCTGAGCGAGGGCACGCCGGACGAGGCGGTGGAGTTCGCCCTGGCCGAGGCGGCGCTGCGGCAGCTCCGCCTGCTGGTGGTGCACGCCGTGCACCCGCTGCCGACGGCCTGGGGCGTCAGCATGGCGCCCGAGCCCGACGTCGAGGGCCTGGCCGCCGCCGCACGCAAGGGCATGGACGAGCGGATGGAGCCGTGGACCGTCCGCTACCCCGAGGTCGCCGTCGAGCGCCGGACCGTCGTCGCCGCGCCGGGGGAGGCGCTGCGGGCCGCGTCGGACGGCGCGACGCTGCTCGTCGTGGGCAGCGTGCGCAGCCGCCACCCGGGGAGCCTGGGCGCGGTCGTGCCGGCCATGGCCGAGCACGCGCCCTGTCCGGTGGCGGTCGTCCCGGCTCCGAGGAGGACACCATGAAGGCGGCGGCGGGCGACCGGCCGGTAGTCGAGACGGCGGAGAGCCGCGCACGACCGTGCGGGTGAGCCGGGGCGTCAGGCGTTCATGTGCAGGACGGCAGCGCCGGTGATCCGGTCGGCGGCCAGGTCGGCGAGGGCCCGGCCGGCCTCGTCCAGCCCGTACGGCACGGTCGTGACGTGCAGCGGGCTGCGGGCGGCGTGCTCCAGCAGGGCGCGGCCGTCGGCGCGCGTGTTGGCGGTGACGCTGCGCAGCGTGCGCTCCTGGAACAGGTGCTCCTGGTAGTTCAGGGACGGGACGTCGGTCAGGTGGATGCCGGCCACGGCCAGCGTGCCGCCCCGGTCCAGGGCGGCCAGCGCCACCGGCACCAGGTCGCCCACGGGCGCGAACAGGATGGCGGCGTCCAGCGGCTCCGGCGGGGCGTCGTAGGCGTCGCCCGCCGAGGCGGCGCCCAGGTCGAGCGCCAGCCGCCGGGCCTCCGGGGCGCGGGTCAGCACGTGCACGGTCGCCCCCTGGGCGATGGCCACCTGGGCGGTCAGGTGCGCCGACGCGCCGAACCCGTACACGCCGAGCCGCCCGCCCGGCGGCAGCTCGGCGCGCAGCAGCGCCCGGTAGCCGATGATGCCCGCGCAGAGCAGCGGCGCCAGCTTCTCGGCCGGCGGATCGGCGGGGAGGGGGTAGGCGAAGTCCTGCGGGACGGTCAGGTACTCGGCGTAGCCGCCGTCGGCGTCCCAGCCGGTGTAGCGGGAGCGGGGGCACAGGTTCTCGGCGCCCCGGCGGCAGTAGCGGCAGACGCCGCAGGTCGAGCGGAGCCACGCCACGCCCACGCGGGCGCCGTCGGGCAGGTCGGCGCCGGGGCCGCGGCCCGCGACCCGGCCCACGACCTCGTGCCCGGGGACGGTGCGGGGGCGGCGCGGGGTCAGGTCGCCCTCCGCCAGGTGGAGATCGGTGCGGCAGACGGCGCACACCTCGACCCTGACCAGCACCTCGCCGGGGCCGGGCTCGGGGACGGGCAGGCGCACGCGCTCCAGGGGGCCGCCGGCCACGGGTCCCGGCCGGGCCACCACCCACGCCGTCATCGTCTCCGCCATACCTCCATGGTCACACGACCGGCCCCGCGTCTCACGGTGCGCGGCACCCGATGAAAGCACGGCAGAAGGGGACAAAAGAGGGTTGACCGGGATACCTAGTTTTCCTACAGTTTTTATAGGTTATTCGGCCACCCCAACCGAGGAGACCCGTGACCATCCGGACATCCCACCGCCACCAGCGGGCCCGGTAGACCATGCCGCGCACCGCATCGCGCCGAAGACTCCACCTCGCCGCCCACTTCCCCGGCGTCAACAACACCACCGTCTGGACCGACCCCCGCTCCGGCAGCCAGATCGACTTCGCCTCCTTCCTCCACCTCGCCAGGACCGCCGAGCGCGGCCGGTTCGACTTCTTCTTCCTCGCCGAGGGCCTGCGGCTGCGCGAGCTCAAGGGCCGCGTCCACGACCTCGACGTGGCGGGCCGCCCCGAGTCGCTGACCGTGCTGTCCGCGCTCGCCGCCGTCACCGAGCGGCTCGGCCTCGCGGGCACCGTCAGCGCCACCTTCAACGAGCCGTACGAGCTGGCCCGGCGCCTGGCCACCCTCGACCACCTCAGCGAGGGCCGCGCCGCCTGGAACGTCGTCACCACCTCCGACGCCTTCACCGGCGAGAACTTCCGGCGCGGCGGCTTCCTCGACCGCGCCGACCGCTACACCCGGGCCGAGGAGTTCCTGCGCCTCGCCCGCGCGCTGTGGGACTCCTGGCGGCCCGACGCCGTGGCCGCTGACCAGGAGCTCGGCCGGTTCGTCCGGCCCGGCGCCGTCGGCGAGGTCCGCCACCACGGCCGGCACTTCACCGTCCAGGGCCGCTTCACCCTCCCCCGCAGTCCCCAGGGCCACCCCGTGATCATCCAGGCGGGCGACTCCGACGAGGGCAGGGAGTTCGCCGCCGCCAACGCCGACGTCATCTTCAGCCGTCACGGCACGCTGGAGGACGGCCGGGCCTTCTACGCCGACGTCAAGCGCCGCCTGGCCCGCCACGGCCGCGAGCCGCACGAGCTGAAGATCATGCCCGCGGCCACCTACGCGCTCGGCGACACCGACGCCGAGGCGGCCGAGAACGCCGCGGAGATCCGCCGCCTCCAGGTCGGCCCGCAGACCGCGACCGCGTTCCTGGAGCAGATCTGGGGGCGGGACATGTCCGCGCACGACCCCGAGGGGCCACTGCCGGACGTGGAGCCGGCGGCCGACGCGGGCATCTCCCAGGGCCGGGTCCAGGTCGCCGACCGCCTGGCCGTGGCCGCCAAGTGGCGGGCCGTGGCCGAGGAGAAGCGGCTGTCCATCCGCGACCTGGTCATCGAGATGACCGGCCGGCAGTCGTTCGTCGGCTCGCCGGAGACCGTCGCGCGGCGCATGGAGGAGTTCGTCGAGGCGGAGGCCGCCGACGGCTTCATCCTCGTGCCGCACCTGACGCCGGGCGGGCTGGACCCGTTCGTGGACCGTGTCGTCCCGATCCTCCAGGAACGCGGCGTGTTCCGCACCGAGTACACCGGCACCACCCTGCGCGACCACCTCGGCCTCGCCGCGCCGCGGAGGACTCCATGACCGCCTTCCCACGCCCGGCCGCCCCCCGGAGGACTCCATGACCGCCCTCTCGCACCCGGCCGCGCCTGGGAGGACCCCATGAACGACCGTTCCGACACCCCCGCGACGGATCATCTGCACCTCGCCGTCGCCCTCGACGGGGCGGGCCGGCACCCGGCGGCCTGGCGCGAGCCGCCGGCCCGGCCCGCCCGGCTCTTCTCGGCCGGCTACTGGACCGGGCTCGTCGCGGAGGCCGAGCGCGGCCTGCTCGACTTCGTCACCATCGAGGACGCCCTGGGCCCCCAGGCGCCGCCCGACCGCACCGGCCACGTGACGGGCCGGCTGGACGCCGTGCTCCTCGCCGCGCGGCTCGCCCCGGTCACCACGCGCATCGGCCTGGTGCCCACGGCGACGACCACCCACACCGAGCCGTTCCACGTCGCCATCGGCATCGCCACGCTCGACCACGTCAGCGGCGGCCGGGCCGGCTGGCGGCCGCAGATCTCCGCCCGGGCCGAGGAGGCCCGCCACTTCGGCCGCCGCGACCTGCCGGACGTGCTGGAGCCGTACCACGTCGCCGACCTGCTCGACGAGGCCGGCGACGCGGTCGAGGTGGCCCGCAGCCTCTGGGACAGCTGGGAGGACGGCGCCGAGATCCGCGACGTGGCCACGGGCCGCTTCCTCGACCGCGACCGGCTGCACTACGCCGACTTCCGCGGGCGGTGGTTCGACGTCAAGGGGCCGTCGATCACGCCGCGCCCGCCGCAGGGACAGCCGGTCGTCGCCCTGCTCGCCCACGCCGGTCCGGCGCTGGAGCTGGCGGCCCGCTCGGCGGACGTCGTGTTCGTGACGCCGTCCGACCGGGAGGGCGCCGCCGCGCTGGTGCGCCAGATCAGGGCGCTGCCCCGTACGGGGGAGCCGCTGAAGATCTTCGCCGACCTGGTCGTGTTCCTGGGCGCGGGCGCCGCGGAGCGCAAGGCGCGGCTGGACGAGCTGGACGGGGCCGCCTTCGAGGGAGCCGCGTCCGACGCCGCCGTCTTCACCGGAACCCCCGAAGAGCTGGCCGACCTGCTGCTCGACTGGCGCGACGCCGGCATCCAGGGCTTCCGGCTGCGGCCCGGCGGCCTGCCGCACGACCTCAAGGCCGTCACCCGCGGCCTCACCTCCGCGCTGCGCCGGCGCGGCGCGTTCCGCGACGCCTACGAGGCCGGCACCCTGCGCGGGCTGCTCGGCCTGCCCCGGCCGGTCAACCGCCACCTCCCCGTGGGGGCACGATGAAGTTCCTGGCCATCACCCTGATCGCGCACGACGGCCGCAGGTCCGCCACCGAGCGCTTCCGCGAGGTCGTCGACAACGCCGTGCTCGCCGAGGAGCTCGGGTTCGACGGGTTCGGCGTCGGGGAGCGGCACGAGCGGCCGTTCCTCTCCTCCTCGCCGCCGGTCGTGCTCAGCCACATCGCCGCCCGTACCTCCCGCATCCGCCTGTTCACCGCCGTCACCACGCTCAGCCTGCTCGACCCCGTACGCGCCTACGAGGACTACGCCACCCTCGACCACCTGTCCGGAGGCCGCCTCGAACTGATCATCGGCAAGGGCAACGGCACGGCCCAGGCCGAGCTGTTCCACGTCACCGCCGACGACCAGTGGGCGCGCAACCAGGAGGGCTACGAGCTGTTCCGGCGGCTCTGGCGCGAGGACAAGGTCACCTGGCAGGGCCGCTTCCGCCCGTCGCTCACCGACGCCGAGACCTGGCCGCGCCCGCTCCAGCGGCCGATCCGCGTCTGGCACGGCAGCGCCACCAGCAAGGACTCCGTCGACCTGGCCGCCAGGTACGGCGACCCGCTGTTCTCGGCCAACGTCACCAACCCCATCGAGCCGTACGCCGAGCTCATCGACCACTACCGCGAACGCTGGGCCCACTACGGCCACGACCCCGCCGACGCGCTCGTGGGGGCCGGCACCGCCGGGTACTACGCCGCCCGCACCTCCCAGGAGGCCGTCGAGACCTACCGCCCGATCTTCGACGCCCGCCGCGCCCTGTTCGCCAGGCACGGGGTGCGGCCCGTCTTCGACTCGCTGGAGGACGCCGTCGAGCGCGGCTCCATCCTCGTCGGCAGCCCGCAGCAGATCATCGACAAGGTCCACCGCTACCACGCGCGCTTCGGCCACGAGGTCATGCACCTGCACGCCGACGCCGACGGCCTGACCGACAAGCAGCACCGCGAGGCGCTGGAGCTCTTCCAGGCCGAGATCGCGCCCGTGCTGCGCAAGGAGATCCCCAGCCGGCCCTTCCCGGAGGCCCTCGCATGACCACCCCGCTCTCCGTCCTCGACCTGTCGCCCATCCCGTCCGGGGCGAGCGCCCGCGACGCCCTGCGCAACACCCTCGACCTCGCCCGCCGGGCCGAGGAGCTCGGCTATCACCGGTACTGGCTGGCCGAGCACCACCTCGCCGCCGGGGTGGCGAGCTCCGCGCCGGCCGTGCTCATCGGGCTCGTGGCCGCCGCGACCAGCCGCATCCGCGTCGGGTCCGGGGCCGTCCAGCTCGGGCACCAGACGGCGCTGGCCGTCGTCGAGCAGTTCGGGCTGATCGAGGCGCTCCACCCGGGCCGCGTCGACCTCGGGCTCGGCCGCTCCGGCCACCGCGACCGCGCCCCCGGCGAGACACCCGTGGCGCCGCCGGAGCCGGTCTCCCATGAGAGACGCGTCGTGGACGGGCTGCTCATCCCGCCGCCCTTCGACTTCCGCCCGCTCATCGCCTCTCCATGGCTCACCTTCCAGGCGTCGCTGCTCAAGCAGCCCGGCGGCCGGTCGCCCGCCTTCCCCGACCAGGTGGACGACATCCTCGCCTTCCTGCGCGGTGAGTACCGCGCGCCGGACGGCCGGCCCGTCCACGCCGTGCCCGGCGAGGGCGCCGACGTGGAGGTGTGGGTCCTCGGCAGCAGCGGCGGCGAGAGCGCCCGGGTGGCGGGCGAGCGCGGGCTGCCGTTCGCGGCCAACTACCACGTCAGCCCGGCGTCGGTGCTGGAGGCCGTGGCCGCCTACCGGGAGGCGTTCAAGCCGTCGGAGGAGCTGGCCCGGCCGTACGTGATCGTCTCGGCGGACGTGCTCGTGGCGCCCGACGACGCCACCGCGGCCGAGCTGGCCGAGCCGTACGGGCTGTGGGTGCGCGACATCCGCACCGGCGCCGGCGCGCCGCCCTACCCGACGCCCGAGCAGGCCCGCGCCCACTCCTGGACCGAGGAGGAGCGCGCGCTCGTCGCGGACCGGATCGACACGCGCTTCGTCGGCACGCCCGACCGGGTCGCCGAGCGGCTGGACGTGCTGCGTCGCGTCACCGGCGCCGACGAGCTGCTCGTCACCACGATCACCCACGACCACGCCGACCGGGTCCGCTCGTACGAACTGCTCGCCGCCGCCTGGCGCGAGAGGCGCCGGAGGCACGAGGGGGACGCCCGCGCGGAAGGAGCGGCGGCATGACGCGGACCCTGCCCGGCCGGGGAGCGGACGCCGCCCGGGGTGTGGACGCCGGCCGGGGGTTGGACGCCGCCCGGGGTGTGGACGCCGGCCGGTTCCGTGAGGCGCTCGCCGTGCACGCCGCCGGGGTCGTCGTCATCACCGCGCAGAACGACGGCGTCCCGGTGGGGCTGACCGCGACGTCGTTCTCCTCCGTCAGCCTCGCCCCGCCCCTCGTCTCCTTCTACGTGGACCGTTCCTCCACCACCTGGCCCTCGCTGCGCGGCGCCGGCCACTTCGCGGTGAACGTGCTGGCCAGCGACCAGTCGGACGTGGCCGCCCGGTTCGCCCGCAAGGGCGTCGACCGCTTCGCCGAGCCCACCCGCTGGCGGCCCGGGCCGCTCGGCGCGCCGCTGCTCCTCGACGTGTCCGCCCACCTGATCTGCCTGCCGTACGACACCTCCGACGTGGGCGACCACGTGCTCGTCGTCGGCCTCGTCGCGGAGGCCGCCGTCCACGGCGCGAGCCGCCCGCTCCTCTACCACCAGGGCCGCTTCGGCCGCTTCCTCGCCCACCCGTCGTGAAGGGAACACCCGTGAAGCACCTCCGCAGGACGCTTGCCCTGCTGGTCGCCGCCTCCCTCGCGGTGACCGCGTGCGGCGGCGCGCCCCGCGAAACCGCCGCGACCGCCGACGGTGGCGGCCTCACCTGGGCCGTCGAGACGCAGCCGATCACCTTCAACCCCCACCTCTGGGCGCAGAACAAGGCCCGTCTGCTCGTGTGGAACCAGTTCGACGCGCTGCTCGCCCGGGGCGAGGACGGCTCGTTCAAGCCGTGGCTGGCCACCTCCTGGGAGACATCGGCCGACGGCCGCACCTACACCTTCCACCTGCGCGACGGCGTGAGGTTCCACGACGGGGAGACGTTCGACGCCGCGGCCGTCAAGGCCAACCTCGACCAGTTACGGGCCCCCGGCTACAACCCGGCCGTGGCCTCGATCCAGCTCGGCTCGTTCGACCGGGCCGAGGTCGTGTCGCCGACGGAGCTGCGGATCCGCCTGAAGCGGCCGGACGCGCTGTTCCTCGATTTCCTCGCCTCGCCGTACGGGGGGCAGGTCTCCCCGAAGTCCCTCAAGACGGCCAAGAACCTCAAGGCGGGCGGCCCCGACCTGGTCGGCACGGGCCCGTTCATCCTCGACCGGTACGTCCAGGGTCAGGAGGTCCACTACCGGCGCAACCCCGCCTACGCCTGGGCGCCCAGCACCGCCCGGCACCAGGGCCCCGCCCACCTCGCCGAGATCACCTACCGCTTCCTGCCCGAGGCGGCCGTCCGGGTCGGCGCGCTCACCTCCGGCCAGGCGCAGGTCATCGAGGGCGTCCCGGCCACCGAGGTGGACCTCGTCAAGAAGGACCCCGGCCTCGCCTACCAGACCGCGCTCAACTCCGGCTCGGCCTTCACCTACTACTTCAACACCGGGCATCCGCCGTTCGACGACGTGCGGGTGCGGCGGGCGTTCCGCGAGGCCGTGGACCTCGACGCCGTGCTCGCCTCCGTCTACCGCGGGCAGGCCACGCGCGCATGGAGCGTCGTCGGCAGGACCAGCCCCTTCTACGACGCGACGCTGGAGCACACGTACGGCGGCGACCCCGCCAAGGCCAACGCCCTGCTCGACCAGGCCGGATGGACCGGCCGCGACGCCCAGGGCTTCCGCACCAAGGACGGCAGGCGGCTGACGGTCCGCTCGGTCTCCGCGGCGCCGTTCGTCCGCGAGCGGCGCGAGATCCTCGCCCAGGCCGTGCAGGCCCAGGTCAAGCAGAACGCCGGGATCGACTTCCAGATCAAGATCGTGGACCAGGGGTCGGCGCAGCAGGCGTGGGACCGCGACGAGTACGAGGTGTTCGAGAACTCCCGCGGCGACACCGACGCCGGGGCCGCCCTCAACCTCATCCTGGCCAAGCAGGGCCCCATCAACCGCACCCGCTTCTCCGACGCCTCGATCGACACGTGGCTCGCGCGGGCGTCCGCCACGTCCGACACCAAGGCCCGCGCGGCCCTGTACGCCAGGATCCAGCGGGCCGTGGTGACCGAGCACGCGACCGCCTTCCCGATCTACGTGCCGGCGGACCAGATCGCGGCGAGCCGGAGCGTGGAGGGGCTCGGGTTCGACCCGGTCTCGGGCACGCCGCGGAGCGCCTACGACGTCCGGATCGCCCCATGACCCGCCCCGCGGCCCAGGTTCCGATCGCCTCGCCGGCCGCCTCCCCGGATTCTCCCGTCCCGTCGCTGCCTGGTGCCGTGACGGGGGGAGACGCGGTCGGGGACGGGCCGGGCGACGGCGAGAGCGGTGGCGCCGCCGGCGCGCGGCCCTGGCGGCGGGTGGCGCGCCGGGCCGGGGCACGGGTCGCGTCCGCCGTGGCGGTACTGTGGGCCGCCGCGACCCTCGCGTACCTGGCGCTCTGGCTGGCCCCCGGCGACACCGTGGACATCCTCGTCGGCGACGGTCCCGACACCCCCGAGATCAGGGCGCGGATCGTCGCCGAGTGGGGCCTGGACCGCCCCGAGGCGCTCCAGTACCTCTCCTATCTCGGCCGGCTCGCCCACGGCGACCTCGGCCGGTCGTACCAGCTCCAGCGCGGCGTCGGCGAGGTGCTGGCCACGCAGGTGTGGCCGACGGCGCAGCTCACGCTCGCCGCGGCGGGCACCGGGGTCGTGCTGGCCGTCGTGATCGCCGTCCTCACCGCCGGGCGCTCGCGCTGGCCGCGCCGCCTGGCCTCCGCCGCCGAGCTGGTGTCGGTGTCGGTGCCGCAGTTCGTGATCGGGATGCTGCTCCTGGCCGTGTTCTCGTTCTCGCTCGGCTGGTTCCCCGTCTCCGGGGCGCGGGACGCGTCGGCGCTCGTCCTCCCGGCGCTGGCGCTGGGCCTGCCGATCGCCGGCGTGCTGGGGCAGGTGCTGCGCGAGGGGCTGGAACGGGCGCTGGAGCAGCCGTTCGCGGTCACGGCCCGCTCGCGCGGCCTCACCGAGCGGGCGCTGGTCGCGCGGCACGCGCTCCGCCACGCCGCGCTGCCCGCCGTCACGCTCACCGGCTGGTTCGTGGGCGTGCTGCTGAGCGGGGCGGTCATCACGGAGGCGCTGTTCGGGCGGCCCGGGCTGGGCCAGGTCACGATGCAGGCGGTCACGGGCAAGGACATGCCGGTCGTCATGGCCGTCGTGATCCTCTCGGCCGCCGTGTACGTGAGCGTCAGCACGCTGCTCGACCTGGCGTACCGGCTCATCGATCCGCGGCTGAGGAGCGCCGGATGACCACCACCGCCTCATCCGTCGACTCCCTCGACGCCGGACCGGCGACGACGTCCCCGGGCGTGGGCCGGGTCGCCGGGCGGCCTTCCCGCGGCCGGGCCGCGCCCGTCCTGGCGGCGCTGTTCCTGGCCCTGCTCGCCGTGGCCGTCGCCGCCCCCGGCGTCGTCACCGCCGCCGACCCGCTCGCCGCCGACCCCCTGCGCGCCCTGGCCGCGCCCGGCGCGGAGCACTGGTTCGGCACCGACCACCTGGGCCGCGACGTCCTCGCCAGGGTCGTGCACGGGGCGCGGCACTCGCTCAGCATCGGCCTGCTCGCCACCGCCGTCGCCGTGACCGCCGGGGTGCTGCTCGGCCTGGCCGCCGGGCTGGCCCACCGGTGGGCGGGCGAGGCGCTGGCCCGCGCGTTCGACGTGCTCTCGACGTTCCCCGAACTGCTCCTCGCCCTCCTCGTCGTCGCCGTCACCGGCCCCGGCACGGTGAACGTGGTGTTCGCCATCGGCGTCGCGCAGATCCCCACGTACGCCCGGGTCGTGCGCGCCCAGACCTTCGTGGTGCGCCGGTCCGGGTACGTGGAGCAGGCCGTCACCTTCGGCCACCCGCGCGGCCGGATCATCGTCCGCCACGTCCTGCCGAACGCCCTGGACCCCATCCCCGTCCTCGCCACCCTCGGGCTCGGTCAGGCGATCGTCGCCGCCTCGGGGCTCAGCTTCCTCGGCATGGGCCCGCAGCCGCCCGCCGCCGAGTGGGGGGCGATGCTCTCCCAGGCCCGCGACTACCTGCGGGTCGCCTGGTGGGAGGCGCTGTTCCCCGGGCTGGCCATCACGCTGACCGTCGTCTGCGTCACCGTGCTCGGCCGCCGCCTGCAACGCCGCTTCGAGGGGAGAACCACATGATCGACCCACTGACCGATCCGCTCACCGGGCCGGCCGCACGCCGGGAAGCCGCCGCCCGCCGGGAGACGGCCGCACCGGAGGGGGCCGCCGCGCGTCGGGCGACCGTCGCCTCCGAGGAGCCCGCCGCGCGTCAGGAGGGCCGTGCCGGCGGCGCAGGGCCGCTCGTCGAGGTGCGTGACCTGCGCGTGTCGTTCCCCGGCGCGGGGGTCGAGGCCGTGCGGGGCGTGTCGTTCACGATCGCGCCGGGAGAGTGCGTGGCCGTCGTGGGGGAGTCGGGCTCCGGCAAGAGCGTGACGGCCCGTGCCCTGCTGGGGCTGGCCGGTCCGGGATCGGTCGTCAGCGCCTCGGCGCTGACCGTCGGCGGCCGGGACGCGCTCTCCTTCGGGCCCCGCGACTGGCGGCGCGTGCGCGGCGGCTTCGCCGGGCTGGTGCTCCAGGACGCGCTGGTCTCGCTGGATCCGCTGCGCACCGTGGGCGCGGAGATCGCCGAGGTCCTCACCGTCCACCGCGCCACCGCCGCCCGTTCTCTCGCAACGCGTGCGGCCGGCGCCGGTCCCGCCCGGTCCCGGGCCGAGCGGGCGGAGCGCGTACGTGAGCTGCTGGAGGCCGTCGGCGTGCCCGAGCCCGAGGTACGCGCGGGACAGTATCCGCACGAGCTGTCCGGCGGGCTGCGGCAGCGGGCGCTGATCGCCTCCGCCATCGCCGCCGGACCCCCGCTGATCATCGCCGACGAGCCCACCACGGCGCTGGACGTGACCGTGCAGGCCGGGATCCTCCGGCTGCTCGCCGCCCGCAAGGCCGGTGGCACGGCACTGCTGCTGATCAGTCACGACCTGGCCGTGGTGTCCTCGACGGCCGACACGATCCTCGTGATGAAGGACGGCCGCGTCGTCGAGCAGGGGCCGGCCCCCGACGTCCTGGCCTCGCCCCGGCATCCCTACACCCGCGCGCTGCTCGCGGCGATCCCCTCGGCGGCCACCAAGGGCGCGCGCCTGTCCGCGCCCCGGTCACCCGACGCCGTCCGGCCCGCCGGCCCACCCGCCCGCAGGACCGCTGCCGTCAGGAGCGATCCGGCCGCCCGCCGGGCCGTCCCCGCCGAAAGCGATCCGGCCGCTCACCGGACCGTCCCCGCCGAAAGCGGTCCGCCCGCCCGCCGGGCCGATCCCGCCGGGAGCGGCCCGCCCGCCCGCCGGGGCACCCCGGCGCTCGACGTGTCCGGGTTGTCCCTCAGGTACGGCCGGCGGGCCGCCGTGGACGGCGTCTCCTTCACCCTCCGCCCCGGCGAGGCGCTGGGCGTGGTCGGCGAGTCGGGCTCCGGCAAGACCACCCTGGCCCGGCTCGTCCTCGGCCTGCTGGAGCCGCACACCGGCGAGGTGCGGCTGCACGGCCGCCCCTGGAGCGGCGTGCCCGAGCGCCACCGCCGCTCCCGCCGGTCGCTCATCCAGCTCGTCTCCCAGAACCCGCTCGACTCGTTCGACCCCCGGCACACCGTCGGCCGCCTGGTCGCCGAGCCGCTGCGCGGGCCACGCGGCCGGCGTCACGCGCACGCGTTGGAGCTGCTCGAACGCGTCGGCCTGCCCCCGGAGCTGGCCGGGCGGCGGCCCCGCGAGCTGTCCGGCGGCCAGCGGCAGCGGGTGGCCGTCGCCCGCGCGCTCGCCTCGCGCCCCGAGGTGCTGGTCTGCGACGAGCCGGTCTCCGCGCTCGACGTGTCGATCCAGGCCCAGGTGCTGGACCTGCTGGCGGAGATCAAGGAACGGGACGGCACGGCACTGCTGTTCGTCTCGCACGACCTCGGCGTCGTCCATCACCTGTGCGATCGGGTGCTCGTGATGAAGGACGGCCGGGTGGTGGAGGAGGGTGACGTGGACGAGGTCTTCCACCGGCCCCGCCACCTGTACACGCGGGACCTGGTCGCCGCCGTCCCCCGGATGGCCCTCCCGCGGGCCGCCCGCTGACCACCCGTCATCAGGATGGCGCGGTCTCCGCCTCCACCGGGGGCGGCTCGGCGGGCAGGCGGATCCGGAACACCGTGCGGCCCGGCCCGCCGTCCACCCCGGCCGTCCCCCCGTGCGCGGACACCACCGCGCGCACGATCGCCAGCCCCAGCCCCGTGCCGCCGGAGGCGCGCGAGCGGTCCTTGTCCACCCGGGAGAACCGCTCGAAGATCTCCTCCCGCAGCTCCGCCGGGACGCCCGGCCCGTCATCGGCGACGGTGAGCTCGGCGCCGTCCGGCAGCGGACGCACGGCGACCGTCACGGTGGTGCCCGCGGGCGTGTGGAGGCGGGCGTTGGCCGGCAGGTCGACCCGTCCAGACTGGTCAAGGGGTGGGCGATCGAGCGCGCCTCCGGCCTGCTCACGGCCGCGGGCGCGCCCCGGCACACCGTCAACGGCGGGGGAGACGTCCGGCTCGGCGCCGGGCCGGAGCCGGGCCGTCCCTGGCGCGTCGGCGCCGCCGCCCCGCCCACGGCGGCCGGCCACCCGGCGCGTGACGCGCTGCTGACTGTGGTCGCGGGGTCGGACCTGGCGGTCGCCACCTCCGGTACGGCCGAGCGCGGCCACCACATCCTCGAGTCGCGCACAGGCCGCCCCGCCACCGCCCTCGCCTCCGTCACGCTGGTCGGCCCCTGCCTCACGACCGTGGACGCCTACGCGACCGCCGCCTTCGCCATGGGGCAGGCGGCCCGCGACTGGGAGGAGGACATGGACGACCTGGAGGCGCTGGCGGTCACGGCCACGGGCGAGACGTGGCGGACCAGCGGCTTCCACCGCCACGTGCCGCCATGGCATAGGTCATGCGATAACGTCTTCGGCTGTGAGGCTGGTGGTGCAGGTGAAGCTCGTGCCGACGCCCGAACAGGCGGCGGCTTTGGAGGCCACGCTGCGCACTGCCAACAAGGCCGCCGATCTCGTTTCGCGCATCGCCTTCCAGCAGTGGTGTTTCCGTAACTTCGACCTGCGTAAGCACACCTACGAGCAGGTCAAGGCTGCCTTTGGTCTGGGCGCGCAGGCCGCACAGCACGTGATTAAGAAGGTCTGCGACGCCTACCGCACGCTGCATGCCAACCTGGCCGCCGGGAACCTCGGCAAGCCAGGATCGGCGCGGCGCGTCAAGGCCGAAAGCAAACCGATCTCCTTCCGCCCCCAGGCCGCCCAGCCGTATGACGACCGGTGCCTGTCCTGGCAGCACGCCGACCGGACGGTGTCGATCTGGACGACCGCCGGGCGGCTGCGCGGCATCGCCTTCACCGGCTCAGCCCAGCAGCTCGTGCTGCTGGCCAAGCACCGCAAGGGCGAGTCCGACCTGGTGTGGCGGGACGGCATGTGGTTCCTGCACGCCACCGTCGAGGTACCGGACGTGCCGGTCACCGCGCCGGGCGGGTTTGTCGGGGTGGATCTCGGTATCGCCAACATCGCCACCACCAGCCAGGGCGTCCGGCACAGCGGCAAGCACGTGAACGCGATCCGGCGCCACAATCGTGAGCTGCGCCGCCGCCTGCAGGCCAAGGCCACCAAGTCGGCCAAGCGGCTGCTGAAACGGCGCCGCCGCAAGGAGGCCCGCTTCGCCGCAGACCTCAACCACCGCATCGCCAAGCAGATCGTGACCGAGGCAGAACGCACCGGGCGCGGCATCGCTCTGGAAGACCTCCAGGGCATCCGCGATCGGGTACGGCTTCGCAAGCCCCAGCGGGTCACGCTGCACGCGTGGAGCTTCCACCAGCTGGGAGCCTTCATCGCCTACAAGGCGGCCCGGGCCGGGGTCGCCGTCATCCACGTGGATGCGGCCTACACC
Source organism: Nonomuraea roseoviolacea subsp. carminata (assembly GCF_024172185.1). Classification (GTDB taxonomy): domain Bacteria; phylum Actinomycetota; class Actinomycetes; order Streptosporangiales; family Streptosporangiaceae; genus Nonomuraea; species Nonomuraea roseoviolacea. The sequence goes on along the minus strand of NZ_JAMZEC010000001.1, from coordinate 2,816,373 downwards.
TCCCAGCAATGCTCGCACTGCGGACATGTGGACAGGAACAACCGGCCCGAACCAGGAAACCTTCACCTGCACGTCGTGCGGCTTCGCTGAGCACGCCGACGTCAACGCAGCCCGCAACATCGCCTCACGCGGTGCGGCGGGCTGGGCAGTGAGTCACGCTGCCTGACGCGGACCCCGGCCGTCGAGACCATCCACGGCGAGGAGCTGCGAGCTCGGTCCTTCACGGCCGAGAAGCTGACAGGACTCCTGCCTGTTTGGCCGCCCCGCTGATGAGCGCGGCCGTCAGCCCGCCGTGCTGGTACGGGAAGGCGTGCGCCCCCGGCACGGTCACCGACCGCCCGTCGGCGGCGGCCGCGGCCAGCCGGTCCGCCCACGGCTGGGGCGAGAACGCGTCGTGGACGCCCCGGGCGACGACCATCGGGCACGCCACGGCCGGCACCAGCTTCTCCGGCTCGTCCTCCTGCGCCGTGCGCACGAAACGGGCCAGCGCCTTCAGCCCCGCCCGCCGGTAGTACGGCATCGTCGCCTTGAGCAGGCCCGCCGGCTCGTGCCCGGTCGTGCGGACGTACGGCAGCAGCAGGCCGGGGCCGGTGCGCAGGTTCGGCGGGAACGTCGGCCCGAGCAGGACCAGCGCGCGGACCAGGTCAGGCCGCTCGGCGGCCACCCGGAGCGCGACCTGCGCCCCCGTGGAGTGCCCGGCCAGCACCACCGGCCCGGCCGGCACGGTCTCCAGCCACCGCGTGACCAGCTCCGTCACGGCGGGCAGCTCGGGCGGGCACGACCACGGCGGGCGCCGCCCGAACCCGGGCACGTCGAGCAGGAACGAGCGCGCCCACGGGCCGCAGCCGGCCAGCGTGTCGAACAGGTAGCCGAGGGCGCCGAGCCCGGGGACGATGACCACGGTCCGGCGGTCGGGGTTCTCCCGTCCCGTTTCGAGGCTGCGCACCCGCGGCCCTCCGGCCCCGTCCCAGCGCTCGTCCACGTGTACCCGCCCCAATTCCGTCACCCACTCGTCCGTGTCCCGCCTTTCCCCGTCCCAACGTCGCGGCCGGACCGCCCGTTCCCGTCCGCTCAGCTCACGACTGGACCGCCCGTTCCCCGCCCGGTCAGCTCACCAGGGCCTGGGTGGCCGACTCCTTCAGCCGGGCGTTGGCCCAGCGCACCTGCCGCAACGTCTGCGGATGGCACCGCTCGGCCAGCTCCAGCAGCTCCTTCTGCCGCGCGCGCCCTGCGCCGCCTGGGCCAGCAGCTCCCAGTCCAGCGACACCCCCGACGCCACCCGGTATAGGTGACGCAGGTCGGCCAGCAGCAGCAGCCCCGGCTCCTTGCGGCGGCCCAGCCACTCGGCGGCCTTCTCCCGCACCCGCTCGGCCACCGTGGACTCGCCCGCCGGCTCCGCGTCCAGCTTCACGCCGTAGTGCTCGCCGATCCGCGCCAGCTCCCGCACGTGGTCGTGGCACCACCGGACCAGGTCGCGGGCCACGTGGTAGGTCTCGTGGTCGGCCTTGTGCCGCTCCGAGAGCCGCAGCAGGACGTGGGCCAGCTCGTTCTCGGAGCGGTGCAGCTCCTTGATCACCAGGTCCAGCTTCATCGCGCGCCTCCCGACGCCGCCACGGACTCCTCGGCCTCCGCCTCGGCCCCGCCGCGCGTGGCGGGCACCTCGCCCCCCGGCCCGGCCGGCCACGACGCGGTGGTCGTCGGCGCCGGAGCGGGCAGCCCCCGGCCGCGCTCGACCAGCGAGACGCGCGCCGCCGCGGTCTTGAACAGCGGCTGCTTGGAGACGGGGTCCCAGTCGGTGACCGTGGCCTCGTTCGCCGCCCGCCCCATGCCCTTGTCGGGGCCCTTCTCCGGGTCGTAGGCGTCCGGCCGGTCCCAGTAGCCGTAGTGGAACGGCAGGAACAGCACGCCGTCACGGATCCCGCCGACCCGCAGCCGCGCCTGGACGCCGCCCCGCCGCGTCGCCACCTCCAGCAGGTCGCCCTCGGCGAAGCCGAGCCGCTCGGCGTCCGCCGCCGCCATCTCCACCCACACCTCGGGAGCGGCCCGCTGGAGCTGCGGGGCGCGCGCGGTCTTGGTGCGGGTGTGGAAGTGGTAGAGCGTGCGCCCCGTCGTCAGGGCGAACGGGAACTCCTCGTCCGGCGGCTCGTGCGGCGGGATGTACTCGGCCGCCTTGATGACCGCCTTGCCCTCCGGGTTGAGCGCCTTGTACTCCGTCGGGGACAGCGGCGCGCCCGTGACGAGGTCGCGGCCGTAGTCCTCGCAGACCTCCGGCGCGCTCCAGAACGCGCCGTCCGCGTAGAGCCGCTCGGTGCCGTCGGGGTGGGCGTCGTCGCACGGCCACTGCACGCCGCTGCCGCCGCGCAGCTTCTCGTACGACAGGCCGGTGTAGTCGCACGGCCGCCCGCGCGAGCACTCCTTCCAGCCCTCGAACGCGCCCTCCGGGTCGCTCCACTTCACCAGCGGCGCCCCGTCCTTGTCGCGCAGGTCGAGGCGGTGCGCGAAGTCGAGGAAGATGTCCAGGTCGGGACGGGCCTCGCCGGGCGGGTCCACGGCCTTCTCCGACAGGTGAACGGTGCGGTCGGCGTTCGTGAACGTGCCCGTCTTCTCGCCCCACGTCGCGGCCGGGAGCACCACGTCGGCCAGCTCGGCCGTCTCCGACAGGAAGATGTCCTGCACCACCAGGAACAGCCGCTCCTGGGCCAGGATCGAGCGGATGCGGTGCAGCTCCGGCATCGACACGGCCGGGTTGGTGCCCGAGACGTAGAGGAAGCGGATCGAGCCGTCCTCCACGTAGCGGAACATCTGCATGGCGTGGGTGGGCGGCGAGTAGTGCGGGATGGCGAGCTGGTCGACGTTCCAGATCCGCGCCAGCTCCGCCACGTGCGCGTCGTTGGACCAGTTGCGAAAGCCCGGCAGGTCGCCGTCGGCGCCGCACTCGCGGGTGTTCTGCGCCGTGGGCTGGCCGTTCATCTGCAGGACGCCGCAGCCGGGGCGGCCCAGCATGCCGCGTACCAGGTGGACGTTGTTGACCTGCACCGACGCGGCGGTGGCCTGGTGCGACTGGTAGAAGCCCTGCAGGACGGTGGACAGCAGGCGGCGGGCCGTGCCGATCAGCCGGGCCGCCTCGCGCAGCCGGGCGACCGGCACGTCGCAGATCCGCGCGGCCTCCTCGGCGGGGTAGTCGGCCACCCGCTCGCGCAGCTCCTCGAAGCCGACCACGTGGTCGCGCAGGTAGTCCTCGTCGATCCAGCCGTTGGCGATGATCTCGTTCAGCAGGCCGTTCATCAGCGCGACGTTCGTGCCGGGGCGGTTGGCCAGGTGCACGGCCGCGGCCCGGGCGGCGGGTGTCTCGCGCGGGTCGACGCAGATCAGCGCGGGCGGGTTCGGCCCGGCGAGCCGGTCGAGGATCCGCGCCCACAGCACGGTCTGGGTCTCGGCCACGTTGTGTCCGTACAGGGCGATCACGTCGGCGTGGTCCACGTCGGCGTACGAGCCCGGCTGGCCGTCGCTGCCGAACGACTCCTTGAGCGCGGCCGCCGCCGTGGCCGTGCACAGCCGGGTGTTGCCGTCCACGTGGTTCGTGCCGATGCCGCCGTGCGCGATGAGGCCGAGCGTGTAGTACTCCTCCAGGAAGAGCTGGCCCGTGGTGTAGAAGGCGAGCGCGCTCGGGCCCTGCTCGGCCAGCAGCTCCTTGGCGCGGCCCGCGACGCGGTCCATCGCGGTGTCCCAGTCGCACTCGACCAGCCGGCCGCCCTCGCGCACGAGCGGCCTGGTCAGCCGGTCCGCCGAGTGGTTCGCCTGCCAGCCGTACAGGTCCTTGGGGCCCAGCCGGCCGCGGTTGACCCGGTCGGCGGCGCGGCCCCGGACCCCCACGATGCGGCCGTCGCTGACCGCGATGTCCAGGGCGTCACCGTTGCTGTGCAGGATCGACGCGCTCTGCGCCCAGCGCTCCACGTCCTGCTCGCCGACCCCGTCCTGGAGGAAGCGGTCCACGCGCACCCGCCACTCTTCCCCTGGCCCGTACGGCGTGCGCGTGCCCCACGGCTCGGCGATCCTGTCGACTTTCGGCATGCCGCCTCGCTACCCCCTGGGCGAGGGGACACGCGTCACGTCGGGAAATGCAGGATCACGTACTCGTACTCGCCCTCGCCGGCCCGCTTGAACGTCCCGTCGCCGTCGAGGTCGCGGAACACGGTCAGGTACACGTCCTGCCGCTGGTCCGCCACCGCCGTGTCCACCTTGTCGCGGAAGAAGCGGGAGACGTAGACCTTGTCCTGGGTGCCGGACTGGTGGGAGACGCGGGTGCCGATCAGGTAGTTGTGGCCCTCGTTGTCGAGGTACAGCCGTCCGGAGCCGTACTCGTAGTCGGCGATCCCGGTGCCCGGCCGGAAGCAGGGGTGGTCGGCGACCTTGCCGCCGTCGCTGATCGAGAAGACCGAGTCGTCGGTCCACGCGCAGACCTGGAGCGCCTCGTCCTTCTTCAGCGTGGGGAAGCGCAGCTCGAACGGGCTCCGCTTCATGGCGACGGTGGTGACCGGCTTGTCGAGGTCGGACAGGCTGAGCGGGCTGGCGGCGCCGTCCTGCCAGACCTCCAGCCCGAGGCGCGGCGTGCGGCTGAGCTGGCCGGCGGCCGCAGGGGTCACCGGTGCCGAGGGAGTGGGAGTGGGGGTGGGGGTCGGGCCGGGGCCCCGGCCGAGGTTCGTGGTGAGGAGGACCGCGCCGGCGACCAGGGCGGCGGCGGCTCCGACGACGACCGCCGACCGCACGACGGCCCGGGCCCGCGCCTGACCGGGCCGGGTCGTGTCCTTCCTCGGGGGCGGCGGGGTGCTCGCATGGTGCGGGTACGGGGTGATCGGAGGTCGGGACGGCGGAGGCGTCATCAGGTACGGGGAGTTCGCCCCGCCCGGCCGGTCCTCCATCAGCCCCAGCAGCACCTGCTGCGCGCTCGGCCGCCGCGCCGGGTCCTTGGCCAGGCAGGCGGCCACGTACTCGCGTAACCGCCCGCCCAGCGCGCCGAGCTCCGGCTCGGCGTGCATGATGCGGTAGATGACGGCCGGGAGCTGCTCGTGCCCGAACGGCGGCCGGCCGTTGGCGGCGAACGCGATCGTGCAGCCCCAGGCGAACATGTCCATCGGCGGCCCCGCCGGGTCGCCCGAGAGCTGCTCGGGCGCCATGTACGCGGGCGTGCCGACGGCGCCGCTGACGGTGGCGGAGGAGGCGTCGAGCGGCCGGGCGATGCCGAAGTCGATGACCCGCGGGCCGTCGGCGGCGAGCAGCACGTTCGCGGGCTTGAAGTCGCGGTGCACCACCCCGGCCGCGTGGATGGCGCCCAGCGCCGTGGCCGTCGCGATGGCCAGCCGGTCGAGGTCGGCGCCCTTCAGCACGCCCCGCTCGCGCACGGCCTGTAGCACCGACGGGCCCTCGACGTACTCGCTGACCACGTACGGCGGGTCGGCGCCGGGATCGGCCGCGAGGACGCGGGCCGTGCAGAACGGCGCCACCCGCTGGAGCGCCGCCAGCTCCCGCTCGAAGAAGCGCCGCAGGTCGGAGCCGGACCCGAACCCGTCGTGCAGCAGCTTGACGGCCACCTTCACCCCGGCCGGCGACGTGCCGAAGAACACGGTCCCCTGGCCGCCCTCGCCCAGCCGGCCGTGCAGCACGTACCCGGCGATCTCCCGGGGATCCGTGGAGCGCAGCGGCCGCAGCGACGGCATCAGCGGCCGCCGGGCGACTGCGCGGCCGGCTCGGGCGCCTTGTCCTGCCGCACGACCTCCAGGTACTCCTCGATCGCGTCGCGGTTGCGGGTCAGGCAGGCGATGCGGTGGTTCATGCGGTCCAGCTCCCCCTCCAGGGTGGCGAGCATCTCCGGCGTGGCGTCCTTGAAGTGGATGACGCGAGGTTTGTCCAGGCAGGGCAGGATCTGCTTGATGATCCGCGTGGGCAGCCCGGCGTCGAGCAGCCCGCGGATCTGCACGACCCGGTCCACGAACCGCTCGTCGTAGTCGCGGTAGCCGTTCGCGCACCGGGTGGGCATGATCAGCTCCTGCTCCTCGTAGTATCGCAGCAGCCGCCGCGGCGTGCCGGTGCGTTCCGCCAGCTCTCCGATTCGCACGTGACCGACCTCACATGTCGTCGCGTTGACCCTCACATGTATGTGATGGTTCGAGCATACGCAGCATGAGCGACCGCATCACGCGGCCGGCCCCGCCCAGCACCGCGATCCCCGGGGAACGCCTGCCCCTGGGGGCGCTGCTGGCGCTGGCCACGGCCGCCTTCATCACCGTACTCACCGAGACCCTGCCCGCCGGCGTCCTGCCCGCCATGAGCGCCGGCCTGGGCGTGAGCGAGTCCGCGACCGGACAGCTCGTGACCGTCTACGCGATCGGCACCGCAGTCTCCGCCATCCCCCTGTCCGCCGCCACGGCCGGCTGGCCGCGCAAGCGCCTGCTGCTGAGCGGCGTGGCGGGGTTCGCCGTGGCCAACACCGTCACCGCCGTCTCGGCGTCCTTCCCGCTGACGCTGGTGGCGCGCTTCGTCGCCGGGGTGGCCGCGGGGGTCGTCTGGGCGCTGCTCGCCGGGTACGCCCGTCGCCTGGCCCCCGTCCACCTGCAGGGCAAGGCCATGGCGATCGTCATGGCGGGCATACCGGCGGCGCTGTCACTCGGGGTGCCGGCCGGCACCTTCGCGGGCGCGGCGCTGGGGTGGCGGGTCACGTTCTGGGCGATGACGGCGATCGCCGTCGTCCTGCTCGCCTGGATCGCCGCGCTCGTCCCCGACCACCCCGGCCAGCGCGCCGGCGGCCGTCCCGCGCTCCTGCGCACGCTCACCGTGCCGGGCGTCGCGCCGGTGCTGCTGGTGACCCTGCTGTTCGTGCTGGCGCAGACGATCCTCTACACGTACGTCGCGACGCTCCTGAACGCCAACGGCCTCGGCGACGCCGTGGACCTCTTCCTGCTGATCTTCGGCGTCGCCTCGCTGGTGAGCATCTGGCTCGTCGGGGCGCACATCGACCGGCGCCTGCGCCCGCTGACGATCGGCGCCGTGATCCTGGTCGCCGTGGGAGCCTTCGTGCTGGCGGTCGCCGCCCGCGAGCCCGCGCTGGTGTACGTGGCGGCGGCCCTGTGGGGGCTCGGCTGGGGCGGCGCCCCCACGCTGCTCCAGACGGCGGCCGGCGACGCGGGCGGCGAGGCGGCAGACACGGCGCAGGCGGCGCTGGTCACGCTGTGGAACGCCGCCATGGCGGCGGGGGGCGCGGTGGGCGGCGTCCTGCTGAACCTCTTCGGGACGGGCGCGTTCGCGTGGAGCACCCTCGTCCTGCTGGCTCCGACCCTGGCCGCCGTCCTCCTGGCCCGCCGCCACGCCTTCCCGCCCCGCCGTCTCACCTGACGGCGGGCGGCGATCCCGATGTGCGGGCGCGCAGGGCGCGTACGGTCCAGTCGATCGGGGGCGTCAGGCTCTCGGGCGGCGGCCAGCCGTTGACGACGGCGAGCAGCCGCAGGTAGCGCTCGCGGCGCGGGTCGTTGACCGCCTCCAGGTGGGCGAGCAGCCAGCGCGGGAGGCGGTCGTCCCCGCCCCGGGCGTCGCCGGGCAGCCCGGTGATCCGGGCGCACCTGGCCACGATGGCGTCGAGGACCGCGCCGGCCTCCTCGGACGCCGGGTCGAGGCCGGCCGCCACCGCGGGCCCCGCCTTCTCGCGGACCACCGCCACCGCGTGCGGACGCGGCACGCCGCCGGCCCCGGCCCCGGCCGCGAGCTCCGCGTGCTCCTCGGCGACGCGGCGCATCACGGCCCGGAAGCCGGGGTCGCCGGAGAGCTCCGCGAGCTCCACCCACGCCTCCACCTGCTCCGGCTCCGGGTCGTCGGGCAGCTCGGGCGTCAACGAACGCCTGATCCCGGCGAACGCCCCCACCGCGGTCCCGGTCGCGTCCGTCTCGCCGAGGCCGCCGAACGCGGCGTCGAGGAAGTCCTCGACCAGCCGCCGCCGCTCGTCCTCGGACAGTCTGGCCAGTGTGTGCATGAGCTCCATCTCCTCAGGGGTGGACCCGCGCCTGGCCACCGCCGTCAGCACCGCGCGCCGCAGCCGCAGCGTCCGGATCTGCACGGCCAGCGCGTCGGCGTGCGCGGCGGCCACCTCGGGCAGCGCGACCTCCCGGTCCACGACCCGGCGCACCGTGGGCAGGTCCAGCCCGAGCTCGCGCAACGTCCGTACGAGATCCAGCCGCGCGACGGCGTCCACGCCGTACCGGCGGTAACCGGCCGGGGTACGGCCGATCGGCGGCACGATGCCCTGATCGGAGTAGAACCTGATGGCCTTGACCGTCAGGCCGGTCCGCCGGGCCAGGTCACCGATCGAGTAGCACGCGTCGCCGTCCATGCCCCCCACCCTGCCGTCTCCCCTCACTGGAGACTCAAGGGCGGTGCCAGGGCTTCAGCGTGGGCGGCGCGTCGGCGTCCTCCAGGTACCGCTTCGCCCGGTCCACGCACTCCGGGCAGACGGGCTTGTCCACCGCGCGGGCCACGGCCTCCGGGCTCGGCTCGCGGACCGAGCCCAGGACCGTCATCCCGGGCGGGAAGCCGGTCTCGGGGTCGACGGCGAACATCGTGGCGGTCGCGGGGTCGTAGGCGAACGTGCGGCCACAGCCGTAGCAGCGGCCTATCGTCGTAGGCTGCTTGTCCGTCATAGCTCGTCCGTCCCGTCTGTCGTCCGGCGTGCCCATGGTCGCACGGCCGGTCGCGGCCGCCCAGTCCACAGCCTGTGGACGGCCGATCACGAGAGGTGTCATCGTTGAGGATCCGCCGGGCAGTTCCCGAGGACGCCGCCCTCCTGGCCCGACTCAACCCGTACGTCCACTCGCTCCACGTCGAGAGCCGGCCCGACATCTTCCAGGGCGCCCCCGACGTCGAGCGGCTGACGGCGCGCTTCGCGGAGCAGCTCCGGCAGGACACCGCGCGGATCTTCGTCGCGGAGCTTCCTGATCTTCCAGATCTTCCGGACGGCGGGGCCGCCGGGTACGCGGGTGCGACCGTGCACCACCGCCCCGCCGACGTCCTGCTGAACGCGGACTCCTTCATCGCCCTCGACCAGATCGTCGTCGTGCCCGCGGCCAAGCGCCTCGGCGTGGCCGGCGCGCTGCTGGAGGCCGTGCGGGAGGCGGGCAGGAAGGAGGGCTGCCGGCGCATGGTCACCGACGTCTGGGACTTCAACGAGGGCGCCCGTTCGTTCTACGAGGCGGCCGGCTTCCGGCCGATGAAGCGCCTCCTGGAGCAACCCCTCTGACCCGTGCGGTCGCGCCCCGTACAGTCGCAGCCGTGACTGTCGCGCGTTCCCTGCTGCTGTTCCTGATCGCCGCGCTCGCCGAGATCGGCGGCGCCTGGCTCGTCTGGCAAGGGGTGAGGGAGCAGCGCGGGCTGCTGTGGGTCGGCGCCGGGGTGATCGCGCTCGGCCTGTACGGGTTCGTCGCCACCCTCCAGCCGGACCCGCACTTCGGCCGGATCCTGGCCGCCTACGGCGGCGTGTTCGTCGCCGGCTCGCTGGTGTGGGGCGTGGTGGTGGACGGGTTCCGGCCCGACCGGTGGGATGTCGTTGGAGCGGCCGTCTGCCTGGTGGGCGTGCTGGTCATCATGTACGGCCCCCGGGGATGACGACGCGCCGCCGGAGTCAGCGGTAGGCAGGGTCAGCGGTAGATGGCGATCGCGGCCTCGGCGACCAGCGTGTCCACGAGGTCCACGACCAGCTTGGCCTCGGGGGAGTCCGCGTCGGCGATGGCGCGCAGCCGTTCGATGAGCCGGCCGGCCGGCTGGTTGAGGTAGAGCTCCGCCTCCACCCGCAGCACCGACACCAGGCCGCACAGCACGGCGCAGCGGGTGTCCGGCTCCTTCCAGCTCTCCGCCGCGGCCCGCACCCCCGACGACGCGCGCACGGCCCAGGTGATGTCGGTGAGCTGGTAACGCAGGTACGGCAGCATGCCCATGCGGCGCTTGGTCACCGGGGCGAGCACACCCTTGGCGACCAGGTCGTCGCGGGTGCGCTCGTAGATGTCCTTCGCCGCCGTCTTGATCCAGAACTTGACGTCCTCGTGGTCCCGGTCCCGGGGGATCCGGCCGACCATGGCGTCGGCGATCGGGTCACCGGTGAGGCCGCGCTCGAAGACGGTGACCCGGCCCTGGACGACGGCGACGCGGTCGGCCAGGATCAGCTCGGCCAGCACCGCTCCCGCCAGGCCCAGGGCCAGCGACGACTGGTGGGTCAGGAGCTTGCCGGCCTCGGTGTGGGCGATGAGGTAGAGGTCCTGGTGGAGCAGCAGCCGGTTCACACCCGTTCCTTCGCGTCCAGGCCGCGCAGGACGGGCCGGCGTCCCGTGGCGTACATGCCGGCCAGGAAGACCGCGCCGACGACGAGCCAGACGAAGCCGGTCACCTGCGCCAGGACGTGCGCGTTGATGACGACGAGGATGAGGATCGCCATCCCGATCAGCGGCGAGATCAGGTGCGCCCACAGGTTGTCCGAGCGCTGCCGGATCACGTAGTGCACGATCACGGACACGTGCAGCATGATGAACGCGACCAGCGCGCCCATGTTGATCAGGCTGCCGAGCACGTCGACGCCGTCCTCGCGGGAGGCCATGTACAGGCCGAGCCCGATGGACAGCGCGGAGACGAGCAGGATGGCGTTGGTCGGCACCGAGTTCTTGACCGACACCTTCGACAGGAACGCCGGGAGCTGGCGGTCGCGGGCCATCGCGTACAGCAGGCGCGACACGGCCACCTGGGCGACCAGCGTGTTGGCCACGCCCCAGGAGATGGCGGTCGCGTCCGAGGTGAGCTCGCGCAGCCATTCGCCGCCCGCGACGGCCGCCGCGTCCTGGAACGCGGTGCCGGTGTCGTGGTTCAGCAGCGTGGCCGGGTCGGGCACGAGCAGGGCGGCGACCCACACCTGGACCATGAACAGCACGCCGGCCAGGATGAGCGCGAACCGCATGGCCTTGCTCACCTGCGCCGAACCGCCGGTGGACTCCTCGACCAGCATGGCGATGCCGTCGAAGCCGAGGAACGACAGGACCGCGACCGACACCGCGGCGAAGATCACCGGCCACGAGAAGGTGTCCGGGTTGAACAGCGGCGAGAGGCTGAACCCGTGGCCCGCGCCCTGGAGCAGGGCCCAGACGCCGGCCGCGAGGAACAGCACCAGCACGACCAGCTCGGCGGCGATCATCACCCGGGTGAGCCTGATCGTCATGCGGACGCCGCGCAGGTTGATCACCGTGTTGACGGCCACGAAGATGATCAGCCAGCCCCACACCGGCACCTGCGGCACGGTCTCGTTCATGGCCAGCGACGCCACCAGGTACAGCAGGCTCGGCAGGAGCAGGTAGTCGAGCAGGATCGCCCAGCCCGTCAGGAACCCGACGGGCGGGCTGATGCCGCGGCTGGTGTAGTTGTAGACCGAGCCGGACAGCGGGAACGCCTTGACCATCTGGGCGTACGAGGCCGCCGTGAACAGCAGGGCGACCATGCCGACCAGGTACGCCAGCACCGGCATGCCGCCCGAGCGGTAGTACACGAGCCCGAAGATGGCGAAGGGGGCGATCGGCACCATGAAGTTGAGGCCGTAGAACACGAGGTCGGCCGGCCCGACGCCGCGCCGCAGCTCCTGCCGGTAGCCGAACTGCTCGATCTGCTCTTGTGGCTGCACGACAGTCTCTCCATGTCGTCATGCACCGGTGTGCGGGGGGTGGCCGCCGGTCCGGACGGAGCGCGGACATCGCGGTATTTCAACGGGTGATCCTCCCGTAGCGGAGGGTCGCGTCGCAAGGGGCGGAAGGGGCAAACGGGCATTGAGCGCCTGTTGTGGCCGCAAGGTGATCGTAAGGTGACCAAAATCCGTGCCGGTGCGGGCCGAAAACCGGTGGCGCCGGGCCGGCCCGGCCGACTTCACTGGTTCTCATGATCGTCGTCTCCGCCGCCTCCGGCGCGCTCGGCCGGCTCGTCGTCGACCACCTCCGGACCCGCGCGGAGGTGGTGGCCGTGGTACGCGACCCCGGCCGGGCTCCGGAAGGCGTCCCGGCGCGGCACGGCGACTACGACGACCCGGCGAGCCTGCGCACGGCCTTCGACGGGGCCGCCCGGCTCCTCCTGATCTCCTCGCCGGAGCTCGACCCCGCGCGGCGGATCGCCCAGCACCTGGCCGCGGTGGACGCCGCCCGGGACGCCGGGGTCGGCGCCGTCGCCTTCACCAGCTTCCTCGGCGCCGGCACCGGGGCCACCGGCATGACCGAGGCGTACCACGCCACCGAGCAGGCCATCCTGCGCAGCGGCCTGCCGTACACGCTGCTTCGGCACCCCTTCTACAGCGACGCGTTCGTGCCCCGGATCACCGGCGGCGAACTGACCGCGAGCACGGGCGGGCGCGGCCTCAACACCGCGTTCCGGTCCGACCTGGCCGAGGCGGCGGCGAACGTGCTCACCGGCGAGGGCCACCTCGGGCGGGCGTACGACTTCACCGGCCCCCTGTGGAGCCATCCCGGGCTGGCCGAGGAGCTGGGGGTGGCCTACCGCGAGGTCCCGGACACCGCTCCGGGGCCCATGAGCTGGATCAACGCGCAGATCCGCGCGGGCGCGCTCGAACAGCAGAGCCCCGACCTGGAGAAGGTGCTCGGCCGGCCCGCGGAGCGGATCGTCTCCCGCGTCCGCCGGGACGCCTGAGCACCGTCCACCATCGCGTCGTACGCCGGAGCGCCGGGCTCGCCGTGGTGGGCGACCAGGCGGCGGCCGTATGATCACCCCCATGTCCCCCCTCGACGACCAGGGCCGGCCCGAGCCCCCTCTCGCGGGCGACGAGATCGCCACCGTCCTGGGCTTCCTGGACTTCCAGCGGGCGACCCTCGCGTGGAAGTGCGCGGGACTCGACGCCGACGGCCTCAGGGCGACCGCCGGCGCCTCCTCGATGACCCTGGGCGGGCTGCTCAAGCACCTCGCTTACGTCGAGGACGAATGGTCGGCGTACTGGCTGCACGGGCGCGACCGGCAGCCCCCGTGGGACACCGTGGACTGGAAGGCCGACCCCGACTGGGACTGGCACTCGGCCGCCGACGACACCCCCGAGCAGCTCCACGCCCTGTGGCGGGAGGCGGTGGACCGCTCGCGCGCCCTGGTGGCGCAGGCGCTGGCCGACGGCGGCCCCGGCCGGCTCGCCCGCCGCACCCGGTCCGACGGCCGCGCCCCGAGCCTGCGCTGGATCCTGCTGCACCTGGTGGAGGAGTACTCCCGGCACAACGGGCACGCCGACCTCATCCGCGAGTCGGTGGACGGGCTCACGGGGGAGTGAACGCGTGAGATCGCTCGGGAGGCTTCGATGACGGGTGACGCGGTGGTGCGGCTGCGGCCGGTGGCCGAGGGCGACCTCGACCTGTTCCGGCGCTTCGCCACGGAACCGGGCCTGATCGGGCTCGACTGGACCGGTTTCCGCGACGCCCAGGCCCCCGCCCGGCGTTTCGCCACCGACGGCTACCTCGGCAAGGAACACGGCCGGCTCATGGTGGCCGTCGAGGGGAGCGAGAGCGCGGCGGGCTTCGTGGACTGGCACGAGACGGTCGTCGGCGTCGCGGCGTACTGGGAGATCGGCATCGCGCTGCTGCCCGACTGGCGGGGGCGCGGCATCGGCTGGCGCGCGCAGGCGATGCTGTGCGACTACCTGTTCACGCACACGCCGGTCGAGCGGATCGAGGCCCGCACCCACCCGGAGAACATCGCGGAGCAGAAGTCGCTGGAGAAGGCGGGGTTCCGGCTGGAGGGCGTGCTGCGCGCCATCGAGTTCCGGGCGGGGCGGTGGCGGGACGGCTGGGTCTACAGCAGGCTGCGCAGCGACCCCGCGCCGCCGCCTCACGCCGGCTCCGGAGACGTCGCCTAGCCTTCGCCGCCTCGCTCGCCTTCGCTCGCCGCCTGTCTCGCCGGCGAGACACGTGATGATATTCGCGCCCCGCCCTCCTCGAAGAAGGGAAGAAGGCGGGGCGCGGGTACGCGAATGTCAGCAGCAGTACCAGTTCGCGCTGGCGGGAGCGGCCGTGGCCGCCGTGATGGCGGCTCCGATCCCGACCGAAATGAGCGCCGTGAGAACGGCGGCGACAATACGACGACGCATACGATTTCTCCTTCCGGGAATTGGCTGGATTTATTCAGGAGTTTAGCGATTCGGCATCTGGATGTCTTCAGCGTCGCCATTGTGAATTCAAATGAATCCGCCGCCCGTACACCATTCTTTTCGGCCGCTGCGTTTCGCCGCCTCGTCTCGACGGCCCACCACGTGCCGTCGGATTGGGCAGGGTGTCGTCCCCGAATATCGCGACGACCGCCGAGAGCGACGACCGCGCCCGGATGAGCCTCCACGACGCGCATTGTCATCAAGCCATTCCGGAGGGTAATCACCACCATCGGGACGTCGTCTCACGTATCGGCGGCAGTCCGCGCAGCAGCCGTACCCCCAGCGGCGCCAGCGCCACGCAGAGCAGAACGGTCACCAGCACGTCCGGGACCGAGGCGCCCTTCAGCACCCCCATCCAGGTCCCGCCCGCCAGCAGCAGCATCACGGCGCGGGTGACGCCGAACAGCCGCGACCGCCAGGCGGCGACGGCCAGCAGCAGCGACCCCGCGTACTGGCCGACCGAGGCCCAGACCGGGATCCGCCACGGCCCGTACGAGATGTCGACGTACTCCTTCATGATCGCGTCCGTGGCCCGGTCCAGCCCGATGACCTCCGTGAGCTGGAAGGCGGTCTGGTCGGCGCCGGCGAAGTACAGGCGGGCGAACAGCCCGGCCACCAGCAGCGTGCCGCCCCAGAACGCGAGGCGGCCTCCCACCTGCTGGGCGAGGGTGACAAAGGCGGGGAAGAGCAGCAACGCCCCGAGCGCGAACACCGCGTACGCGAGCGTGACCAGCGCGGGCTCCGAGGCGTAGGCGAGGAGCTGCCCGTACGCGGCGAACGGCCGCCCGTCCGCCCACGCCTGCTGCTGAGGGGTGAGGGCGACGACCGAGCTCGTCCAGCGCAGCAGATATCCGGCCGCCATGACGACCGGTCCCAGAACGAGGGCGACGCCGCCGAGCCGGCGTCCGGGGAAGTACGCGTCCATGACGGCGACCATGTCACCGGCGAGCCGGACGGATCATCCGCCGATCGTCAAGCGTCGCTCCTGCCGAAAGTCATGTCCGCTCTCGCCGGAGATTTCCCTATCGTTCTCGTCATGACGACCAGTCTCCGGCTCGTGCCCATCACCCCCGCCAACATCGACGCCGCCCTCTCCGTGAAGGTCCGTCCCGACCAGGAGCGCTTCGTCTCGCCGGTGGCGAAGTCGCTGGCCGAGGCCTACGTCCACCCGGAGGTGGCCTGGCCCCGCCTCATCCTCGACGGTGAGAGCCCGGTGGGTTTCCTCATGGCGTTCCTCGACATCGACTGGGACGGCAAGGGTGTCGACTTCCGGTCCGGCCTGTGGCGGCTCAACGTGACGCCGGACGCGCAGGGGCGCGGAGTGGGACGCTTCGCCGTCGCCTCGGTCGCCGCCGAGGTCAGGCGTCGTGGCGGTACGCGGATGTACGTCACCTGGGAGCCGGCGGAGGACGGGCCGGAGGGCTTCTACCGGAAACTGGGCTTCCAGCTCACGGGAGAGACGAGCGGCGGCCAGACGGTCGGCGTCCTGGACCTGACGAACCTCGCATCGTGAGCGGGAGCGAGATGGAGAGCGGCCCGGCCACCGGCGGGTCTGACACCGGCGGATCCGGTGATGGCGGCCCGGCCACCGGCGGATCCGGTAACGGCGGGCCCGTCACCGGAACGCTGCACCATGTCGAGATCTGGGTCCCCGACCTGCACCGGGCCATCGCCGCCTGGCAATGGCTGCTGACGGCCCTCGGCTACACCGAGTTCCAGAACTGGAGCGACGGGCGCAGTTGGCGGCTGGGCGACACCTATTTGGTCCTGGAGCAGTCGCCCGCGCTCAGCGCCGACCGGCATGACCGCCGCCGCCCCGGGCTGAACCACCTGGCCTTCCACGTGGGTAGCCGTGCCCTGCTCGACGCCCTGGTCGAGCAGGCGCCGGCGCACGGCTGGACCCTGATGTTCGCCGATCGCCACCCGTTCGCCGGCGGGGAACAGCACTATGCCGCGTACCTGGAGGATCAGGACGGTTTCGAGGTGGAGTTGGTCGCTTCCGGCGCATCGTGATCCGGTGGGGTGGGCGCGGCCGGGGTCCACAGAGAAAGTCCGTTCGGCGGCCGCCACATTGTCATGGCCAGATCAAGGGAAACACGTCAGCGACTCCAGCGCGCCGCTCCTGGTTCGCAACCGTGCGGTACGACTACCAGGAAAGGGCCGTGGAAACGCCCAGCAAAGCCGCCTGGAGAACAATGACGCTGACAGCGACGCGAAGCGCCATCAGTTTCCAGAGAACTGCCAGCAGAACCCGCCCGGCGGCCCATTGCCCCAGCGACTCACGGTCGATCAGGCTCAGGCCGCCCATCGACAGCGGCGCGCCAGGCCGCCGCAAGAGCCCCGCGACCAGCACAACCGCCGCACCCACCGCGCAGGCCTGCGCGAACAGGGCCGCCAATGCCGGCAGGAGGCCATCGGTCATCGTGCGGCGGCTCACCAGCAATAACATCCCGGTAGCGGCGAGCAGAAAAAGGGAGGCGGTGTCCGCCCATAAAATCGTGCGACGATGACGAGCGGTATCCGAGGAGGAGAACGCCGACTCAGCCACACCTCAGACCGTAGCACGCGAGTATTCGGCGTATTGAAGGTTTATTTTCGCGGCCGGGCGCTGGGGAAGATTCGGAAGGCGCGACGATCAAGCGCGTGATCTCAGCCGTCGCCACCAGGAAGGCTTGATGACGCGAGCGGCGCTCCCGCGAGGTGCCTCCCCTGTGACGGCGTACTTGAAGAACGCCTCCAGGTCATGCGTGTTCCCCTCGTGAATCCGCTTGGCGACCTTGTTGTGCGGATAGCCGCGCATGCCGTCGGGGCTTTCCACGGCGGCGGCCTTCTGGTCGCCGCAGTACACCCATCGCCATCCGCACTCGCGGACGATCATCTCGCCCAGGTACGCACCCGCACCCAGGATCACGCTGTGCGTGACCTCAGGCGAGGGCTTGGCGGCGGCGAACTCGGCGCAGTAGTTGTCGAGGTGGTGAATGAACGCCGGGTCCCAGTCGAAGGAGTACCCGTCCGCGCGCGAATGCTCCACGAACAGCTCGGCCAGGTCCCGCATGTGCGCGGCGGTCTCGGCGTCGCTCGGTGGTGGGCCCTGCTGCGCCTTCGCGCGCATCGTCGCCTCCTCGATGTCGGAGTGTTCAGCCGCGCGAGCGGGACGACTCCGGCGGCGTGATCCGCACCCGCGTCTCCTCCGAGTGGGACTCCAGGTCATCGAGCTGCTCGTTGATCGTCTTCCGCAGGTCGTCGTAGTCCTGGAACGAGTAGTCGTTGAACAGCGTGTAGCCCGTCCACATCAGGTTCGCGCACACCCGCGCCGGCACCCGGCCCGTCGCCGCGCCCATGCCGACGAGCGCCACCGAGGTGATGCTGCCGGGCTCCCTCTCGTTCTGCATGTGGATGGCCTGGAAGGCGGCGGCGCACGCCAGCGCCACGTTCAGCGTCTCGCTGACGTTCTGCGCCGACCGCACCATCGTCGGGGTCGAGATCAGGAACTTCGGGTTCACCGCCCCGGACGGCACGCACACGGCGCTGCCCACCGGCAGCGTTCCCCCGAACTGGTCGCGGATCGCCCGCTGGACGCGCAACTGGATCCCCGCCCCGAGGTGCCGCTTGATGACGGCGTCGACCCCGCCGTCCATCCGGCCCCGCGAGTTGGTCGGGCTGACCCAGGCGTCGACCTGCTGGTCGAGGATCGAGCCGTGGTGGATCTCGATGTCGGGGGTGTCGGCGAACGCCGCCCGCCATGACTGCACCACCTCCGCGTTGACGTCCGCCAGCACTACCTTGAGCTGCGGCTTCACACGGTCGACGATCATGGTTCACTCCGGTCGCGGGGGAGGGGATTTCCGACGTCGACGAACATACCGCCGCCCTCCGACAAAACGGATCTTGGCGACAGAGGCGGGAGCGATGCCCAAGCTCGCACACGCCCCGGCCTTGGAGTGACGTCCAGGCTGGTGCACGCCCCGGCCTTGGCGTGACGCCCAGGCCCGTGCACGCCCCGGCCTTGGAGTGACGCCCAGGCCCGTGCACGCCCACCCTCCTCTACGCCTCAGTTGCGAGCGCCCTCGCGCTCATGGCACCTCATGTGTCCCCGACGCCGCACGGACCTGCTCGCACCAGGCCGTACGCCGAACCGACGCCCCCGCGGGAACGAGACGGCGGCTTCGAGATCGCGATAGGGATCTTGACACGGCACAATTCCCCCACCCCCATGTCCCCCGTGCCTCGCAGCGGCACGGCTCGCCCTACGGAGCCCATGATGAGAGACAGCAGCGCCTCCACCCCGCCCGGCCCCAACGACCCCCTGGCCCTCACCGAGCTCTTCAACGGTGGCGGCGAGCCGTGGTTGCCGCTGCTGCAGCCGGTCATCGAGGCGCAGCCGGCCGCCGCGACCTTCATCGGCCCGGGACGCAGCCCGATGGTCGTCCCCGTGCGGGAGCTGACCTTCCAGGCGCTCAAGCCCAACCCGCCGCACAAATGGAAGGTCGTCGTCTTCGGCCAGAACCCGTATCCCCGGGCCGAGAGCGCCACCGGCATCGCCATGTTCGACAACACCTTCCACGACTGGAAGGACAGCCAGTTCGGCAGGGTGATCAGCATCCGCTGCATCATCAAGGCCGCGGCGATGTGGAAGCACAGCATCCCCAAGAAGACGCCCATCGCCGACATCCGCGCCCTGCTGAAGCAGCACGACACCGTGCAGCCGCCGGAGTGGTTCCAGGCGATGCTCACCCAGGGCGTCCTGCTGCTGAACGCCGCGCTCACCGCCAGCGGCGACGGGGCGATGGCCACCGACCAGCACACCGCGTTCTGGCGGCCGGTCGTCGAGAAGATCGTCGAGGAGATCCTCAGGGCCAAGCAGAACGCGGACGAACAGGACCGCGGCGTGGTCTTCGCCTGGTGGGGGGTGCACGCCCGCAGCCTGAAGCAGGTCGTCCTCCGGCTCCAGCAGAAGTACCCCGAGGTGGAAGTACGGCACATCGACCACCCCAACCCGGCGGCCCAGGGCGACATCTTCTGCGACGGCGACCACTTCGGCACCGTCAACGAGGCGCTCAGGGAACTCGGAGCCGACGAGATCGACTGGCTGCCCAGCAAGGGGTGGAACAAGCCGGCCGCCCAGGACGGCGGCCCGGACGCGGACACCGCCGACCGGATGGGGGCGTTCATCGCCTCCACGATGGAATTGCACAAGCTCTACCTCGAACGACTGGCCAGCGTCAAAGACGAGGGACTGGTCCTTCCCGCGATCACCGGGGTGTTCGACACCCCGCTCATGGACTTCCGCGAGGCCATCCGCCCGGTGGCCAAGCTGCTGTCGGGACTCGACTGGCACGCGGAACAGTCGCACCAGTTCGGTGTCAGGCAGGCGGCCGGCGCGCCCGGCGAGCTGACCGCCGACGAGATCGCGGCGCTCTACCTCTATACCTGCGAGTCGGCGTTCTACCGGCAGATCAACGCGACCCTCCGCAACCCGGACCGTGGCCAGGTCGTCCCGTATCTGCCGTACCTGCGGCTGCTGTTCTCGGCGGTGTCGCGTCTGCCGGTCCGCAAGGAGCCGCTGTGGCGCGGGGTGTCGCTGGACCTGCGGGCGCAGTACCCGCTCGGCCGGACCGTGACGTGGTGGGGCGTCTCCTCGTGCACGTCGGAGCTCGGCGTGGCCCAGGCGTTCCTCGGCCGCCGCGGCAAGCGGACCCTCTTCGAGGTGCTGCCGGCGAGGGCCGTGGGCATCCGCAGGTTCTCGGCGTTCACCGGGGAGGAGGAGTACATCCTCGCTCCCGGTACGCAGCTCAAGGTGACGGATGTGAAGGTCGAACGCGGCGGCCTGTGCACCGTGAGGCTCGCGGAGCTGGAAGAGCAGCACCTGGTGGCGTGAGCGCGTGTCGGGGGTGGTCATGGTGCGCGGAGACGCTCCTGGTCGGGTGGTGCGCCCTAGGTGGGCGGGGTGTGGTGTGCGTGCCGGGGTGAAGGCGCATTATTCGGCTATATGGCTGCTGATAAATCTCTCATCCATGTAGATATAAGCTATTTCGGCTATTTATCTATATGCGGAGATTGTCGTGTCGCATAAGCTGCAGCCATGTTTCTTGATCAAATCATGATTTATCCCCTCAAATCCGGTAAAGGTCGCTCGCTGGCGGAGGCGGTCGTTCACCCCTGGGGGTTGGAGGGCGACCGCCGGTGGGCGGTCGTCGACGAGCGGGGCGACAACTTGTGGCTGGGCGAGTTCCCCCGGCTGGCTTCCGTCGCCGCGGACTCCACCCCCGAGGGCGGTCTGCGCCTCGCGGCACGAGGGATGGAGCACCTCACCGTGCCACCCGCCACGGGGCCGACCACGCCGGTCGGCTTCTCCGGCCTGGACCGGGCGGTGCTCGCCGACGACCCGGCGCACGCCTGGTGCACCGAACTGCTCGGCCGCCCGGCCAGGTTGGTGTGGCTGGACGACCCCGGGCGGCGGTCCATCGACCCCGCGCACGGCGGGTTGCCCGGTGAGGTGGTCAGTTTCGCGTGGGACGCGCCGCTCCTGCTCATCTCGGAGTCGTCGGCACGCGCCCTGGACGAGTGGTTGGCCGAGGAGGCGGCCCTCCACGGTGAGGAGGCGCCCGTCCTCGGCCAGTCCGCCTTCGGGCGAAGCGACTCCCCGTTCGTGCAAGGGGAGTCCGGGTTCGTGCAAGGGGAGTCCGGGTTCGGGCGGGACGAGGCCGCATTTCCCGGAGGGGGTGGGGCGGGCAGGTCTGAGCGCGGTGGGAGCGGCTCTGTTGTCCCTGGCGAGGTCAGCTTCGCAGGCGGCGGGGCGGTGCGGGATGCGGGCGTGCCGGCGCGGTTGTCGCGGGTGCGGTTCCGTCCCAGCGTGATCATCGAGGGCGCGGAGGCGTTCGCGGAGGACCGCTGGAGCGAGGTGCGGATCGGCACGGTCCCCTTCCGCGTCTCGGAGCTCTGCGACCGGTGCGCGGTGACCACGATCGATCCGGAGACCCAGGTCAAGGGCAAGGAGCCGCTCCGAACCCTGGCCAGGCACCGCAAGTGGGACGGCAAGACCTGGTTCGGCATCCGCCTGGTGCCCTTGGAGTTGGGCCGGATCCGGGTGGGTGATCCGGTCAGCGCTCGGTGACCTGCGGCGAGAAGGGCGGCACCGTGGGCCGCGCGGAGCAGGAGGCGGCACGTCGCGGAGCGCAGGCCCAGGTCGCAGGTGACGCCGGGGGTCAGCACGTCGTGCTCTTCGGTGGGAGGGTCTTTTCGGTGAGATAGCGGTTGATGTGGTCGCGGGCGCAGGGGTTGTCGCCGTAGAGGGTGTGGCCGGGGCCGTCATGGGCGATCGTGACGCTGCCCGGCACCTGGCCGATCGCTCTGGCGACGGCGTCCGACTCGCCCCAGGCGCCGGCGCCGAGCAGGGGCGGAAGCGTCTTGGGGAGCGGGGTGGGCGGGTTGGTGACCGGCACCGGCCAGCCGATGCACTGCAGGGTGCCGGTCGCGATGGTGCCGGCCGTGCCCGCGTCGGGGGCGACCTTCCGCAGGCGCGTGACGGTCGCGTCGAGCTCCTTGAGGTCGGCGGGGCGGGGCCAGTCGGTGCACTCGGTCACGCCGGTGGCCTGGTCGGGGAAGCGGGCGCCACGGGCGGGGACGAAGGCGGAGGCGTCGCCGGCGTGGGCCTGGCGGATGGACCGGGCCAGCGCCGGCCAGGCGGTCTTGCCCTGCCGGGCCGACGCGATGGCGAGGGCTTGCAGGTCGCGGCCCGTGTAGGCGACGTTCTTCGTGGCGGGGACGGGGGTGTGATCGGCTCTGGCCACCAGGGCCCGCCAGGTGCCGGGGATGTCCTTGCAGCCGTTGGCGGCGCACCAGTCGAAGAAGCGGGTCAGGAACCGTTCGTTGCCCTTGGCCATCTCCTCCAGCTCGTGGTTCCAGTCGGCGGGGCTGTGGTTCCAGGTGCCGTCGAGGACCATGGTGCGCACCTGGTCGGGGAAGAGGCGGGCGTAGGCCTGGCCGTAGAAGCCGGCGTAGGAGGCGCCGTAGTAGTTGAGCTTGGCGCCGCCGAGGGCCTTCCTGATGGCCTCCATGTCGCGCGCGTGGTCGGCCGAGCTCATGTTGGCGAAGAGCGCG
This sequence comes from Nonomuraea roseoviolacea subsp. carminata, assembly GCF_024172185.1. Taxonomy (GTDB): domain Bacteria; phylum Actinomycetota; class Actinomycetes; order Streptosporangiales; family Streptosporangiaceae; genus Nonomuraea; species Nonomuraea roseoviolacea. Next base: position 2,794,076 of record NZ_JAMZEC010000001.1, on the reverse strand, counting down.
GGGTCGGCCTGGCGGCAGACCTCCGCCTGACCGCGGTTGGTGTCGGACAGCCGGCCGAGGTCGGCGTCGTCGCGCGGGAAGTCGGGGATCGGGGTGCGGGTCCACAGGCAGGGCAGGCCGGTGCTGAGGCCGCGGAACTGCGCGCCGTAGCCGCGGGTGTCCCAGGTGACGACGTCCATGCGTTTGCGCAGGTCCGTCCACCAGCTCGGCAGCGACTGGGTGAGGGCGATGCCGGGGGCGCCCGGCCCGCCGTAGGCGACCAGGGCGACGCCCTCCGACGTGCCGGTGGCGGCCAGCCGGCCCAGCTTGAGGGTGATCTTGCGGCCGTCGGGGTCCTTCCAGTCGACGGGGACCTGGAGGTCGGCGCACCTCATGCCGATCGTGTCATGGGGGCAGGCGCTCCAGTCGAGGGCGTCGGCGGCGCGCTGGGCGTGCGCCCCGCCTCCGGAGCTCACCAGGACCAGGGCCATCGCGAGAGACTTCAACATGCCGTTCACGATGCTGGAAAGGGCCGGCGTGGCGCGTCGGACCACGGTTTGATATCTCGGGGCGGGACATCAGACCTGGGTTTGTCATCCCGATCGCTCGCCCAGTGCTCGGTCCCGTGGTCTCTCCTGCATCATGAGAAAGTCGGCCAAAGCCGGCGGAGCCGAGGGGAACGACGCGGATGGGCCTGGAGGTCGAGAGCCGACCGTCGGATTCGCCGTACGTCGAGCGGGTGTGGCGCAGCACCAGCCACGACGTGAGCCGGATGACGTCGATCGCGGCGGCGCATTGGGATCTGGTCTTCTGGCAGCACCGCGGCAAGGTCAGCGTGGCCGTTCTCGGCCCCGAGTCGAAGGCGAGCCAGGCCCCCGTTCCCGAGGGCGCCACGTTCTTCGGCATCCTTTTCTCGCTCGGCACCTACATGCCGCATCTGCCGGTCAGCGGGCTCGTCGACGGTTCCGCGGAGATTCCCGATGTGACGCCCAGGTCGTTCTGGTTGAAGGGCTCGTCCTGGCGCCTCCCCGACTACGAGAACGCCGAGACCTTCGTGCGGCGACTGGTGCGCGAGGGCATCGTGGACCGCGATCCGGTCGTCGCCGCCGCCCTCCACGACGCGTCGCCGGACGTGTCCGAACGCACCCTCCAGCGGCGTTTCGTGGCCGCGACCGGACTCACCCGCGGCGCCGTCCGGCAGATCGACCGGACCAGGCAGGCGGCGCTCCTGATCCAGGAGGGCGTGCCGATCCAGGACGTGATCCACCGGCTCGGGTACTACGACCAGCCGCATCTGGCGAGGTCGTTGACCCGCTACATCGGCCGCACCGCCACCCGCCTGAAGGATCCCGACGCGGCGGAGCCGCTGTCGCTTCTGTACAAGACCTGAGCGTCCGATCCCGCCTAGCCTCTCACCATCATCCCGGCGAGCGAGGAGCAGAGCGATGGCTAAGATCATTTCGAACTTCTTCATTTCGGTGGACGGCGTGGTGGAGTCGCCGGACAAGTGGCACTTCCCGTACTGGAACGACGAGATGGGGGCCGTGGTCGAGGAGGGCATGCGGAGCGCGGCGGCGATGCTCATGGGACGCAGGTTGTACGACGAGTGGGCCGCGTACTGGACGACGACGCAGGACGACCAGGACGTCGCCCGGGCCTTCAACGACATGCGCAAGTACGTCGTGTCGAACACCATGGAGAAGGCGGACTGGAACAACACCACCGTCGTCAACGGCGACGTCGCGGCGCGGCTGCGCGACCTCAAGAAGCGGACCGACGGCGACATCCAGATGTCCGGGTCCGCGACGACCGTGCGGTGGCTGCTGGCCAACGGGCTGCTCGACGAGCTGAACCTGCTGGTCCACCCGATCGCCGTCGGGCGCGGGCAGCGGCTGTTCGAGGACACTCCGACCCACCCGCTGAAGCTGGTCAAGTCCGAGACGTTCCAGACGGGGGTGCTCAACCTGACCTACGTGCCGGACGCCGGCTGACCAAAGGAGCGACTTGAGCGCGGACGTGGAGAACGACGCCGTCGTCGTCCAGTACTTCGCCCGCTTCGGCAGGCGGCGCCACCGGCTGGCGCGCGTGTACGGCGCCTGGGTGCGGCGCATGGTCGCCGAGGAGGGCCCGGAGGTCCTCGACCGGATCGAGCTGGACATCCGGTGCGAGTGCTGTGACGAGGAGCAGGCTCGCGTGGAGCGGCTGTCGTGGATGAAATCCAGGTACGCGCGACGGAGGAACGCCCGCCGGTGACGGTGTGGCCGCGTTCTTCGCGGCCCCCGGCCCGAACCAGCCGAATTTCGGTCAGTACAGTACGTGGATGGCGAACCTACGGCAGCAGATCCTCGCCGAGCTTGGCGTCAAGGCGACCATCGTCCCCAAAGAGGAGATCCGGCGACGCGTCGACTTCCTCAAGGACTACCTGCGATCGACCCCGGCCAAGGGCTTCGTGCTCGGGATCAGCGGCGGCCAGGACAGCACGCTGACCGGCAGGCTGTGCCAGCTCGCCGGCGAGGAGCTGCGCGCCGAGGGGCACGAGGCCACCTTCGTCGCGGTGCGGCTGCCGTACGGCGTGCAGGCCGACGAGCACGACGCGCAGATCGCGCTGGAGTTCATCCGGCCCGACCGGTCGATCACGGTGAACGTCAAGCCGAGCGCCGACGCCGCCGGCGCCGAGACGGCGCTCGGCCTGCGGGAGCTGCTGGGTGGCGAGCCCCACCTGCGGGACTTCGTGCGCGGCAACATCAAGGCCCGGGAACGCATGGTGATCCAGTACTCGATCGCCGGGCAGCTCGGCATGCTCGTCGTGGGCACCGACCACGCGGCCGAGGCCGTGACCGGCTTCTTCACCAAGTACGGTGACGGCGGCGCCGACGTCACGCCGCTGACCGGGCTGACCAAGCGCCAAGGCGCGGCCCTGCTGCAGGAGCTGGGCGCGCCGCCGAGCGTCTGGGAGAAGGTGCCGACCGCCGACCTGGAGGACGACCGGCCGGCGCTGCCGGACGAGGTGGCTCTCGGGCTGACGTACGCGCAGATCGACGACTATCTGGAGGGCGTCGACGTCACGCCGGACCTGGCGGCGAAGGTGGAGTCGGTCTACCTCGCGACCCGGCACAAGCGGACCGTCCCGGTCACCCCGCTCGACGACTGGTGGCGCTGACCGCCGGCTGGTCCGCCGACGCTTCTTTGTCGGTCCCGTATGACAGGCTGAGCCGGTTGCCCAAGATCGTATGACGGGAGACCGCATGGCCGACTGGCGTGAAGTCACCGACGCGGCGCCGGAGTTCGCCGCCCGGGTCCGGGAGTCGTTCGAGTCGCACAAGCACAAGACCATCGCGACACTGCGCAAGGACGGTTCGCCGCGGGTCAGCGGCATCGAGGCGTACATCGTCGGCGACGACCTGTGGTTCGGGTCGATGCCCGGCGCCCTGAAGGCCCTTGACCTGCGGCGTGATCCCCGCTTCGCCCTGCACGGCCCTCCGGTGATCCTCGGCGCCGACGACTCCGCCGCCTCGTCGGGTGACACGAAGTCAGGTGACACGAAGCTGTCCGGGTACGCGGTCGAGGTGACCGACCGCGACCGGATCGCGCCGATGCTGGCCGCGCGCGGCTTCGACCGCGATGCGTTCCCCGACTCCCATTTCTTCAGGGCGGACATCCGCGAGGTCGTGCTGACGCACATCGAGGGACCCTCCATGGTCATCGACCTGTGGCGCCCCGGCCAGGGCCTGCACCGCCTCAAGCGCCCATAGCGTCGTGCCTGGCGCCCAGCAGGGGGAACGCGGCGCGCCGATGCCACCGGTCGCCGTCGCTGACGAAGAGGCTGACGGACGTGACGTCGGCGCTCACCGGCAGACGTGCGGTCAGCGCCGCTTCCACCTCGTCGAGCACGTGCCCCTGCCGGCCGTGGGCGACGGTCAGATGCGGGACGACCTCCGCGAACTGCCCGCCGTAGGGCGGCGCTTCGGGCCATCGCGCCACGACGGCCTCGGTCAGCGCGCGGAACGGCTCGGCGGGCGTGGGAACTCCGGCGGAGGCGAAGGAGTCGAACCGCTGCCGCCAGGGCCCCACCACCGGCTCCGCTTCACCGACGACGGCCAGCAAGGCCGTCTCGCCCGCTCGATAACGCCCTGAGGTGCCGTCCGACATGAGGGGATGATGTCAGGCGTCCCGGGCGCGTCGCCATCTCTTATCCTGCGCGGGAATGCGAGCTGCGCGGCCGTCCACCGGGGGACCGGTGAGCACGCTCGGTACGCGTCGGCCGTCAGCGGGCGCGACGGTCGTCCACCTCGACCGACAACATCCCCCACTGACCGGCGAACCCGGCCGACTCGACGGCCAGACCCTCCCCCACCCCGCCCAGGTGCTCGTCGGGGAGGAAGTGGACGACCGTCCCGGTCGTTCCGTCATCGCTGATCGGCGTCAGACCGGTCACGGGAACGCCGCGCTCGTAGCGCTGGGTCCAGGCCCCGCCGCGGCGACGGTTGGTGTGGACGAGCCAGACGCTCGACGCCGCGACGACGGACATGCCCCGGCGCGGGTGGCCGTCGGGCAGGAGCGGGGCGTCAGGGGCGTCGAAGAAACGCAGGTCCTTCGAGGCCATGACGGGCTTCTTCACGACGTGGCCGTCCTCGTCGACGCGGGTGTCGGTGCCCCGCCCCTCATCCGCCACGGACACCGATCCGTCGGGGTGGAGGGTGACGGCGCAGCGCCCGCCGCCGTTGCTCTCCGCTTCGTCGGCCGCGTAGGCGAGGACCTCGAGGACCAGATGCCGGACGCCGCCCGGGGCGAACACGGCCGGGTTCCGCCGGATCTGCGAGAGGTGCTCGACGTCCACGCCGCTCGCCCAGTCGTGCGTGGTGTTGCGCCAGGAGGCCCTTGGGGTGCTCACCGAAGCAGCCTACGTCCGCCGGACCGGACGGCCGAACGGCCGTCGGCCGTCGGCCGTCACGAGGAGATGTGCGACGATGCCCGCACCATGTCACACGATGCCGCCCTCACCCAGTTCGCCGCTCGTCCGGTCGCCGCCGTCCCGCTCGACCCCGCCTCGGCGGACGCCCCGCAGGTGACGCATCGGCCCGGACGCGGGCTGCTGCTGGTGCAGCGCGGGGACACCGAGCTGGCCGTACGCGACCTGCGCCGGCAGGAGGCGGAGACCCGCTTCCCCGCGCCCTGGCCCCGCCGGTACGGCTCGGTGGCGGTGTCTCCCGCAGGTGATGTCGCCGTGTTCGCCGGCGTTCACGCGTTGCGAGCCGTGGACCCGGCCGGCGCCGTGCGGTGGGAGATCCGGCACGGCTGCTGGTCCGCCGCCGAGTGCGCCGAGGCCCATGCCTCGTTCTCCGAGTACGCCGACGACCACGACCACGATCACGCGGACAGCGGCTCGGCGGCCTTCTCCTCGGACGGCAAGCTGCTCTGGGCCCACATCCGCACCTACGAGGGCCACGACATCAAGGAGGAATGGCTGGTCATCGACCCCGTCGACGGCATGGTGCTGGCGCGGGCCGAGACGATGACCGTGGGGTCGGGCTCGATCCACTTCCCCCATCCGGACCCGGCGTACATGGGGCTGACCGTCGCCGAGGGCGAGGAGGACTCGCCCGTGCTGTGGGGACACTGGGACGGCGCGACGTTCACCGTCCGGCGGTTCGCCGAGGAGGTCCTCCTCGCCGTGAGCCCGTCCGGGGAGCACTTCCTGACCACGGATCCGGGGCAGTGGACCCTTTACCTGCGCCGGGGGGAGGACGGCACGGAGCTGCGGCGTCTGGACGCCGACGCGGCCGTGCCCCCGGTTTCGAGCGGGGACGGCGACCGCGTTCGCTGGGACCACGAGGCGGCGTTCCCGTACGACGAGGTCGCCGTGGTCGGCACCGAGTGCCACGCGGAGACCCCTCGCCACTGGCTTGTCGATCGACGCACGATGGCCCTGCGCGGCCGGGTCGTCTACCCCTTCCCCGTTTCGGGGTCGCCCCGATCGGCGGGTGAGGGCGCCTGGTACACGATCTCCGAGGACCGGACCACCCTGCACCTGTGGAGGCTGCCGCATGAGTGATCGTCCTCGCCGGCATGATGCGACCATCGAGGATCCCCTCACGGTTCCGGAGCTCTCGGCCGGTGACGGGGTCCTGCTCCGTCCGTGGCGGCTCGATGACGTCGCGGTCGTCGAAGAGGCCTCCGGAGACCCCTACATCCCTTTGATCAGCACCGTGCCGTCGAGCTATTCGGACACGGAGGGCGCGGCCTTCGTCCGGCGGCAGTGGAGCAGGGCCGTCGAGCGCGTGGGGTATTCGTTCGCGATCGCCGATGCCGGCGATGACCGCGCGCTGGGCCAGATCGGATTGTGGCCGGGACCGCACGGGCGCGCCTCGGTGGGCTATTGGGTGGCCGGCTCGGCCCGGGGCAGAGGTGTCGCCTGTGCGGCGTTGCGCACGATCTCGTCCTGGGGCCTGGAGCGTCTGGGGATTCCGCGGCTGGAGCTGCATGTCGAGCCGTGGAACGCGGCGTCGTGGAAGGCGGCGGAGCGAGCCGGCTTCCTCCGCGAAGGGCTGTTGCGCGGTTGGCAGGAGATCGGCGGTGAGCGCCGCGACATGTACGTCTATTCCAGGCTGCTCACCGACCCGGCCTGAGCCGGGCGGTGAACAGCACGGCGCGGCGTCGGCCATGACGGAACCCAGGCCGGCTCAGGCGGCGCAGCCAGGCCCCGGAAATAGTCGATGATCGCCCGAAGCCCAGGGTGCGGATTGGTTCGGGGGAAGATGAGCGACTGCGGATACGCGATCGTGGGATTCACGACCGGAACGCGGCGGAGGCCGTAGGTCGTCGGCCAGACGAGGCGGTCGCGTGAGCCGACGAAGGTGGCCACGTCCGCGCTTTCCGCGAGCGTTTCGAGCAGTGCTTCGACGCCGAAGTTCGGGCCTGCCCCGTCGATGCGGAGGTCGAAGGCGGTGGCGAGCTGATCGTAGAAGTCCGCCCACTCGCTGCGCGGCGCGATGCCCGGCACCCAGATCCGATGCCGGCGAAGCTGGGCCGGGGTCAGCGTTCGCGCGGAGGCGAGCGGATGTCGCGGGCCCACGAGGAGCTCCAGCGGGAAGTCGATGACGTGCGCCATTTCCAGGTCGCGGGGCAGCGCGGCCGGGTCGGTGACGGTGCGGAACGAGGCGTCGACATCGCCCGCGCGGATGGCGGCGACCGCCACGTGCGGGTCGCCGGCTTTCAGGGTCACGACGTCGAGGCCGATCCCGGGATGCGCCCGCCAATAGTCGTGCAGGACGACGGCCTGCCCGCTGCGGAACCCGAGCACGTCGATCCGCAGGGCCCGGGTGTCCGGCCTGATCGCGTTGATGGCGCGTTCGACCCCCGTGACGATGCCGCGTGCGTGCGGGAGGAACGCCTGGCCGTCGATCGTCAGCTCGACCCCTCGGGCGGTACGGGTGAACAGGCGGGCCTCCAGCTCGCGCTCCAGGGCGGCGATCCGCTTCGAGACCGCCTGCTGGGTCACGCCCAGCTCGTCGGCCGCGTGCTGGAACTGTCCGACCTCGGCCGCCAGGACGAACGTTCGCACCGCTTCCGTGTCCATCGCCTCAGCATAGAGACGCACAACCGATCGTTGTGGTCGGCGGAGAGTCGGTTGTTTGATCCTGGGCTGGCGCGGCTGGTGTGATGCGGGACGCCGAACAGTCGGTTGTCGCTAAGGAGTCACGTGCGGGTGAGTTTGGGGTCCGGATTCGGCTGGCTGTGGTCGGCCTACGCTGTCAGCACCTATGGCACGTGGATCGCTTTCGGGGCGTTCCCTCTCATCGCCGTTCAGGTCCTGGAATCGCCGGCATTCGCCGTCTCGTTCCTCGAAGCCGCCGGGCTCGCGGTCGCGGCGATCGTCGCCGTCCCGCTCGGGCCGTGGGTCGAGCATCGGGCCAAGCGCCCGGTGATGATCGCGATGGACCTGGTCCGCTTCGTCGCCATGGCGAGCGTCCCGATCGCGTACGTGCTGGGCCTGCTGTCGTACGGCCACCTGCTCGTCGTGTCGATCGTCACCGGAACCGCGGGCATCGCCTTCGCCGCCGCCTCCGGCGCGTACGTGAAGCACCTCGTCCCCAGCGACCGGCTCCTGGTCGCGAACGGCAGGTTCGAGGGCACGGCGTGGGTGGCGACCGCGGCCGGACCGCCGCTCGGCGGCGCGCTGATCGGGCTGCTCGGCCCGATCGTCACGGTGGTGGCGGACGCCTTCAGCTACCTGCTGTCCGCGCTCGGAGTGCTCCGCATCCGCGGAGGCGACGTCGCGGCGCCTCGCGACCCGGGGACCAGGATGCGCGCGGCCGACCTCCTCGACGGCTGGCGCTTCATCCTCCACGACCGCGTCCTGCGCGGTCTGTTCCTCAACTCCGTGACCGTCGGCGGTCTGATCATGGCCACCCTCCCGCTCCTGTCCGTCCTCCTGCTGGGCCAGTACCACTTCCCGGCCTGGCAGTACGGTCTGGCCTTCGGCCTCCCGGCCGTGGGCGGCTTCGTCGGCGCCCGCCTCTCCGCCCGCCTCGTCGCCCGCCACGGCCGGCACCGCGTCATGATCGTCTCGGGCTGGCTGCGGTCTCTCTTCCCGCTCGGCCTCGCCTTCACCCAGCCGGGCGTCCCCGGCCTCCTCACGGTCATCGCCGTCGAGGGCCTGCTGATCACCTGCATGGGCGTCTTCAACCCCATCTACGCGACAGAACGCCTGCAACGCACCCCCACGGATCACACCGCGCGAGTCCTCACCGCGTGGAGCGTCAGCGGCAAACTCGCCCAGGCCGCCCTCATGGTGGTCTGGGGCGTCCTCGCCACCCTCACCAGCCCGCTCACGGCGATCGCGATCTCCGGTGTCCTCCTGCTCGCCACTCCGCTCCTGCTGCCCAAGGGAGCGCATACGCCTGATCCCGCGGTCGCGGCACCGACCGGCGATCAGGGACGCCGCAGCCTCACCGCGAGAAAGGACGGCTTTCGATGAAGCTTGTCGTACGCGGCTTCGTCGATCTGCCGCAGGTCGGCGATCGGGCGGGGTTCGACCAGTTGCTCCAGGACGAAACCCGCCGTCAGCAGTTCGCCCAGGAAGGTCTCCAACGGCATGCGCTGATAGTGGATCGAGAGCCCGCTGCCGCCGACAGGCAGGTCTCTCCAGTCGTGGCTGAAGTACGAGCCTCCGAAGTGGAGCCAGTCGGCTGTGGGATGAGTGGTCGAGACCAGGAGCCATCCATCCGGTCGCAGGACGCGGCGCACCTCGCGCAGCAGTTGCGTCCGGTTCCTGATGTGCTCGTACGCGAGGGCGCAGAGCACCCCGTCGAACGACGCGTCGTCGGCGAAGCCGAAGGGCTCTTCCAGATCGTGGAGGAGCAGGTCCGCATGGCCGTTCACGCGTGCTCGCGCGTGGCGCAACAGCGTGTCGCTGCCTTCGATCCCCACCACTCGGGCGCCCCGGGCCGCCAGTTCGGCCGCGTAGTGGCCTGCCCCGCAGCCGACATCCAGGATTCCGGCCCCGGAGACGTCGCCCGCGAGTTCCAGCATGGCGGGTCTGTCGGTGTAGGCGTTGTAAGGGCTCGTATCGGCATGCTCGGCGAAGAAGTCGCCGAGCGCGTCATGGTAAGCGGTTGCCTTGCGCATCGGGACATCATGGCGGCAGGCGGAAGCGGACCGCCATCGAGTTTCCCCTTGACCTTGACGCCCAGGTCAGCCTTTAGCGTCCCGTCCACTCACCTACGGAGAGAGGACACTCATGGACGGCTTCGCGGGCAAGGGCGTGGTCATCACCGGAGCCGGCACCGGGATCGGCCGGGCCACGGCTCACCGGTTCGCCGCCGAGGGGGCGCGGGTGCTCGTCGTCGGTCGTACCGCTGCGCGCCTGGAGGAGACCGCCGCCGCGCACTCCTCGATCAGCGTCTTCGCCGCCGACGGCGCGGCGGCCGACGGGCCCGAGCGGATCGTCGAGGCGGCGATGCGGCGGCTGGGCCGCATCGATGTCCTGGTCAACAACGCGGCGATCACCCGGCCCGCCGCCCTCGGCGCGATCGACCGCCGTACCGCCGAAGAGCAGATCGCCACCAATCTCCTCGCTCCCCTCTTCCTGGCCCAGGCGGCCCTGCCGCACCTGGCGTCGGCGCAAGGGACGATCGTCAACGTGTCCTCCAATCCGCCCTGGGGCGGCTGGCCGGACAACTCGGTCTACGGCTCCACCAAGGTCGCGCTCGACTTCCTGACGGCCACCTGGGCGGTGGAGCTCGCGCCCAAGGGCGTGCGTGTCGTGTCCGTGGCGCCCGGCATCACCGCCACACCCGTGCTCGCCCACGCCGGGTACACCCCGGAGCAGATCGCCGCCGCGGGCGAGGGACTCGTCGGGCGCATCCCGCTCGGCCGCGTCGCGCAGCCCGCCGAGATCGCCTGGTGGATCGTGAACGTGACGCGCCCCGAGGCCGCGTACCTCACCGGCACGGTGGTGCGCGTCGACGGCGGACTCTCCGTCGCGGCGGGGCAGCCCGTGGCGGCGGGACAGTAGACATAAACTCGGACAGTGCTGATCGGGGAGCTGGCGCGAGCGAGCGGCGTCACCGTCCGGGCCCTGCGGTATTACGAGCAGCAGGGTCTGCTGCTGCCGGAACGGGCCGCCAACGGGTACCGGCACTACGACCGCAGGGCGGTGACCAGGGTCCGCAACATCCAGCTCCTGCTGTCGAACGGCTTCACCGCCCAGGACGTACGAGACTTCCTGCCCTGCCTGGACGACGCCGACGTCTCGCTGGGGCCGGCCTGCCCGCCCAGCGTGGAGGCGGTGACCAGGAAGGTCACGGCCCTGGAGGAGCGGATCGCCGAGCTGAGCGCCGTCCGGGACCGGCTCGTCCAGGCCCTGAGCGGGAACGCGACGCCGCGGCGGCCCGGCACTGTCACCCGCCACCCCGCCTTCACACCTTCTCGTGCGGGCTCACCGGCCTGATCCGGCTCGCCGGGCGGACATAGCGGTTGCTGACCAGCACGCTGACGAGCGACAGCGCGGCGAGCGCGACGAGCCAGAACGCCGGCGCGAGAGGCGTGCCGAGCGTCGCGAGCAGCCAGGTGACGACGACCGGTGTGAGGCCGCCGAAGATGACGGCGCCCACGTTGTAACTGATGGACAGGCCGGTTCCGCGGGCCGTGGTCGGGAAGAGCTCGGCCATGCGGGCGGCGAGGGGCCCGGTGTACCACGGCTTGATCAGTCCCATCAGCGTCATGACGACGGCCATCGTGGTGAAGCTGGGCGCGGCCTGGAAGAGCAGGAACAGCGGGATGCCGGAGACGGCGATGCCCACCGCCGCGATGACGAGCAGCCTGGTCCGGCCGATGACGTCGGAGACGTGGCCGGCGAGCGGAGCGATCAGCACCATGACGGAGCCCGTGATGATGACCGTGGTGAAGCTGGTCGACGCGGGCAGACCGTACTGCCGGATGGCGTACGTCGGCATGTAGGTGATCAGATAGGAGTAGGCGGTGGACACTGCGAGGATCCCGATGCAGAGCGCCATCCTGGTCTTGTGCGAGCGCAGCGTCTGCGCCACGGGCTGCCTGAGCTGGTGAGCGCCGCGGGCCTGGCTGAACTCCGGCGTCTCGCTGAGGTTCTTGCGGATGTAGTAGCCGACGGGGCCGAGCAGCAGGCCGACCGCGAAGGGGACCCGCCAGCCCCAGGCGTCGAACTGCGCGTCGGTCAGGACGCCGCTGGTGATCGCGAGCAGCAGGGTGGCCAGCACCGTGGCGAACGCCTGGCTGGCGCCCTGCCAGCTGGCCATGAAGCCGCGCCGGTCGGCGTTCTGCTCGACGAGATAGCCCGTGGCGCTGCCGAACTCCCCGCCCGCGGAGAAGCCCTGCAGCAGCATCGCGAGGACCATGGCGATCGGCGCGGCGACGCCGATCGTGTCGTAGCCCGGCAGGAACGTGATGATGAGAGTGGCGAGCACCATGATGCGGATGGAGGCCATCAGCGCGGGCATCCGGCCCGCGCGGTCGGCGTAGGCGCCGAGCACGAGCGCGCCGACCGGGCGGATGACGTAGGCCAGCGCGACGGTGCCGAAGGCCAGGAGGAGCGAGCTCTTCTCGTCCTCGCTGGGGAAGAACTGCTCCGCGATGGTGCTGCCGGCCAGCGTGTACGCGGTGAAGCTCAGCCATTCCAGGGCGTTCCCGACCGATGCCGCCGCCACGGGCCGCCACGTGCCGCTCATAGTGCACCACCGATGCTGCGCAGGACCGCGGCCGCGGTCACGATGCCGTCATGGAATCGGGCGAGTTCGAAGTTCTCGTTGGGAGCGTGGTTGCGCTCGTCGACGTTGGCCAGCGGAATGCCGTAGCAGGGTAGCCCGAGCCCGTCGGTGAGACCCGCGATCGGCAGGCTGCCTCCCATCGCGGGCGCGAACAGCGCCGGCTTGTCGGCCGTGGCGTTCACCCCGTCGAGCACCGCCTGCGCGTAGGGCGCGTCCGGCAACGTGCGTGAGGGCTCCATCATGGCCTCGAAGGTGACCTCGGCGTGCGGAAGCCGGGCCGCCACGTGCCGGCGCACCGCGTCGGCGACCGTGGCGGCGCGCTGGCCGATGGCGAGCCGCATGTCACAGCGGGCGATCGCGACCGACGGGATCACCGACCGGTGGTCCTGGCCGTCCAGGCACGTGAGCGAGTTGATGGAGAAGGTGGGCAACGCCAGCCGCTCGTTGACCCCGGCGTCGCCGCTCTGCTCGGGGCGGGCCGGGTACGCGTCCATGCGGTCGAGCCCGACCCCGGCGAGCAGCTCCCGCGGGGCCACGGGCAGCGCGTCGAGCGCCGCGCGCTCGGCCGTGGTCAGCTCCGTGGTGCCGGTGTCGTGGCCCTCGACGAGGATGCGCCCGTCGGGCGCCCGCATCGTCGACAGCAGCCACACCAGCTCCCACGCCGGGTTGGCCGCGACGTTGCCCCAGTTCCCCGAGTGCAACGCGGAATCCGGGCCGCGTACCGTGATCTCGAAGCTCACCACGCCGCGCACGCCGAGCAGCACCGTCGGCTCGTAGCTGTCGTGCACCGGCCCGTCGCTCCACACGGCGACGTCCGCGTCGAGGTCCGCGCGCATGCCGGCGAGCGTGGCCGCGAGGTGCGGGCTGCCGATCTCCTCCTCGCCGTCGAGCAGCACCGTCACCGAGCAGGGGAGCCCCTGCTCGCTCGCGAGCAGCGCGCGGACGGCGAGCAGCTGTGCGAAGTGCTGGCCCTTGTTGTCGCCTGTGCCGCGCCCGTACATCCGCCCGTCACGGATCGCGGCCTCGAACGGCGGGCTGTCCCACTGTTCGAGCGGGCCGGTCGGCTGCACGTCGTAGTGCCCGTAGACCACCACATGCGGGCTGCCCTCGGGACCCGGTACGTGACCGGTCACCAACGGCCATCCGCCCGTCTCGACGACGCGCGGCGCGAGGCCGCTCGCGGCCAGCAGTCCCTTGGCGTGCTCGGCCGCCTCCGGCATGCCCTCCCCGGTGGCACTGACGCTCGGCACGCCGATCCAGCCGGCCAGCTCCTGTTCGTGCCGCGCCCTGTTACGCGACACGTAGTCCTTGATGTCCTCGATCGACATGCCACCGCCCTTTGCGATTGCCTCCACAAAGTGAAATCGATCCCAATAATGAACATCGGTTATACTGCTGTCAATGGCTGACTCAACGCTGCCGACGGCTGAACCGGAACCCCGCCGGCGGGCGACCCCGCAAGACCTGCGCGCCCTGACACACCCGCTGAGCTGGCGCATCCTGCGTCTCTGCCTGGAGACCTCGCAGACCAACCAGCAGCTCGCCCAGCGGCTCGGCGTCGCGCCGGCCACCCTGCTGCGCCGCGTACGAGCCCTCACCGACGCGGGCTTCCTCACCGTCGAGCCGCCCCGCCAGGGCGAACACGGAGCATGGGAACGCCCCTACCGCGCCACCGGCGCGACCTGGCGGCTCGACCTCGGCACGGACGTGGACCAACTGACCGCCCAGATCGACCTGGCCATCGTCGACGCCCACCGCGCCGAGCTGTTCGAGACCGGCCCGACCCCCGGCCGCCACACCCGGCGCGCGATCCTGCACCTCGACGCCGAGACCCGCGCCGAACTCGACCGGCGGATCGACGCCCTCCTCGACGAATTCGAGAACCGCTCCACACAGGACGGCACGCCGGTATCCGTCCTGTGGAACGCGATCGAGCAGCGGAACACGCCCTAAAAGTTGTTGCAGAAATGTGTGTGTGGGCAGGTCAGCGCGGCTTCGTGACAGCCGGGTTCATGTCGCGAGGGCGAGGTTGTGCATGTGTGCGACGGCCTGGACAGCGTGGTGGAGGCCGGACCCCTTCTGCCGACAATCACGCAGGATCTTGTAGTTCTTCATCCGGGCGAAGACGTGCTCGACGCGGGCGCGAATGCGCCGGTGCTCGGCGTTGTCTTCCTCCTGAGCCCGCAACAGAGGTCGTCCCGCCCGTCTTCGGTGCGGGACGACCAGACCCGTGTTGACATAGGCGCCGTCGGCCAAGACCGCGACGCCCTCGCAGTGAGCCGCCAGGCCGGAGTCCCGCCAGGCATGCGCGTCGGCCTTGTTACCAGGCGCGGGCTGCCCCGTCGCCACCACCAGCCGAGTGTCAGCATCGATGATGACCTGCACGTTCGCGGAGAAACGATAGTTCTTGCTGGAGGCGCCGACCGTGCGATCCCGCACCGGGACCAAGGTGCCGTCCACGATCCACAGCCGCTCCGCCACCTGGGCGGGGCGCGTCACCGGCTCCAGCGCGAGCAGCGGGCCCAGCCGCGCGACGATCCGGCACACGGTGGCCGGGCACACCCCGAACAACGGTGCGAGCTGCCGCATCGTCAGGTTGGTGCGGTAGTAGACGGCCACCAGCAGCACCCGCTCCGGCAGCGCAAGACACCACGGACGCCCTCTTCCGCGCCCCCTGCCGGGGCCCTCACCGCCTCGCTCCCGCACCACACGCAACAGCCGGTTGAACCGGCTCATCCGCAGCCCGGTGAAGGTCTCCACCCATAACGGATCAGCGCGTAACACCCCACCCATACACGCAAGATGCCCGTTCAACTACTTTCTGCAACAACTTTTGGAGGCCGGCGGGCACCCGAGGCCGCGGCGGCGTCAGTCGTCGTCGCGGCCCGCGCCCCGGAAGGCGGACTCGGCGTCGACGATCCTGCGCTTGACCGGTGGGAGCCGGTCCATGACGCGCAGGGCCGTTCGCATGCCCGCCCGCGCCAGGCCGCCCGCGAGGCCGCCGCCGTGCAGGACGGAGCGACCGTCCATCTGCGCGCGGGACTTGATGACGGCGTCCCAGGCGTACCTGGCCATCTTCGTCTCGTAGCCGTGCACAGCCTCCAGCAGGGTCCACTCGCCCCCGTGGGCCCTGACGAGGTTGCGGGTGAGGAGCCGGGCGTCGCGCAGGGCGGTGTTCGCGCCGACGCCGCGGCCGGGGGTCATCGTGTGGATGGCGTCGCCGATCAGCGTGACGTTCGTGGTCGGCCAGGGGTCGATCGGCTCGGAGGTGCGGATCATGAGCGGGAAGCTGCTCCCCGGATCGCCGAGCTCGAAGATCCGGCGCAGGCTGGGATGCCAGTCACTGGTCAGATCCAGCACCAGCCGCTGGATCTGCGCCCCGCGCATGCGGGAGACGTCCTTCGGCAGCCACCGCTCGGCCGCCGCGAACCCCCACATGATGTAGTCGCGGCTGTTGTCGTAGAGCATGCCGGGCCAGTTCGCGATGGCCTGCGCGTCCGTGGCGCCGATTCCGCTCTTCGGCCTGCCGTCGGCGTCCCATTTGAAGCGCATGACGTGGAAGACGCACATGAACCCCTTCGGGCCGTGCACCATGCTGACCCCTTCGATCATGCGCCGGGGCAGCAGCGCGGCGGTTTCCGGGGTGAGCGGCGTCTTGCCGGTGATCCCGATGAGCCCGGTCTCGACGAGTCTCGCGTGCGGGAGATACTGCGCCCGCACTTCTGACCGCGCTCCTTCGGCGCCCACGAGCAGATCCCCGGTGGCGGTGCTGCCGTCCCGGAAAAAGGCCGTGACCTTTCCGTCCGATCGTCGCTCGTAACGCACGAACTCCTTGTCGAAGTGCACGACATCCTCGACGCCGGTGAGCAGGACCTGGCGCAGCGTCATACGGCTCACCGACTCGTCCTGCTCGTCCTCCTCCTTGGCCGCGGCCACCTCGGGGCCGGCGGAGAAGAGGAACTTCAGCTCGTGGGTGAGCTGGTTCCCGTAGACGGGCCGCCGGGCGCAGGTGGCGATGAACGTGTCATACAGCTCCGGCGCGAGATTAGCCTTCAACGCCCGCTTGCCGTCGGCGTCGATCCCGACCCGGTATCCCTGCAGGCCGTCGCGCCGGTTGAGGTCGCGCTCGTAGACGGCGACGCTGATGCCCGCCCTCTTGAGCCCCTGGGCCAGACAGAGCCCTCCGGTTCCCGCGCCGATGATGAGAACGTGAAACATGGTTCCTGATTTCCTAGGGCAGCAGTGACTCCTCGTCCCAGGTGATCTCGGCGGACCGCAGATCGTCGGCGACGGACCGCACCCACTCCAGTTCGGCCGCGGTAGTGGCGCGCAGATACTCCATTTCCAGAACGAAGAGCCGCCCCCACTCCGCGCCTTCCTCCAGGACCGTCTGGATTCGGCTCAGCTCGGCGGAGAGCTTGTCCTCGCGTTTCTCCAACTGCTTCCGCACCTCGTCGGGCGTCAGCAGGGGAATGAACGCCACCGCCGCCGGGAACTCCGGGAATTCCCGCGTCGGATTGGCCAGCGCGTCGAGCATCCATTCCCGCCAGATCGCGCGCCCCTCGTCGGTGAGCGCGTACAGGGTCCTCTCCGGCCGGTTGTGCTCCCGGCTGCTCTCGCGCGCCTCGACCAGCCCGCTCCTCTGCAGGCGCTCGATGGTGCGGTAGAGGCTGGCACGCTGCCCGACGTTCACCACCTCACCCTTGCCGCGGTCCTTGATCAGGCGCTGCATCTTGTAGGGGTGCATGGCGGGCATGCCCCGGTACTCCGCCTCCCGCAGGAGGGACAGCACCGCCAGGGCCAGGGTCGAACGGCGCTGGGTGACGCTCATAGTCGCCAGGGTACTAGTTGCCTGGCTACTATTCAAATCTGGCGCCCGTACGGATCAGGGTCGAGCCTGCCGTCTTGACCGGCTAAGGGAGCTGTTTCCGAAGCGTGAGCCAAGGGCCAAGCTCTCTCGCCGTTGGCGTGGGTGACAAATACCCCTGGATGTACTGGGCCGGCCCTAGGGCCTGTTTTGTGGATCTCATGCAAGCCATAGCAGCAGGCAGGCGATGGTGACAGCTGCCTGGTAGTGAACGGCGAGCTTGTCGTAGCGGGTGGCGATGCCTCTGAACTGCTTGAGCCGGTTGAAACAGCGTTCGACGACGTTGCGACGTTTGTAACGGGCAGGGTCGAACGCGCAGCGCCGGTGCCCTCGATGAGCTCGCCCAGCCAGCTGGTCGACGCGTTCAGGGATGGTCGCGCTGATACCCCGCCGGCGCAGATAGGTACGGATGGCCCGGGAGCTGTAGCCCTTGTCAGCGATGACGTGCTGAGGCCGGGTGCGGGGACGGCCAAGGCCGAGCCGAGGGACGCGAACGGCTGCCATCACACGGGTGAACTCGGTGCAGTCGTTGATGTTGCCGCCGGTGAGAACGAACGCCAGCGGCAGGCCGCGTCCGTCGGTGGCCAGGTGGAGTTTGGTGGTCAGTCCGCCGCGCGAGCGCCCGAGCGCCTGTCCGCCTTGATCCCCAACGTGATGGTTCGTCCTTGCCGGGTTCCCCCTTTACGGGCGCCCGCGGCGTGCTGGTGGGCCCGGACAATGGTCGAGTCGACGCAGACGGCCGACCAGTCCACCGCTCCTGCCGCATCCTCGTGAGCCTGGACATGCTCCAGCAGCCGCTGCCACGTCCCATCCGCTGACCAGCGACGGAACCGCTGATAGATCGTCTGCCAAGGGCCATACCGTTCGGGGATGTCCCGCCAGTCGGCACCGGTGCGGATCTTCCACACGATGCCGTTGAGCACTTGACGGTGATCCCGCCACCGGCCACCTCGTCCTGGGTGGGCCGGCAGTAGCGGCGCGATACGTTCCCACGCGGCATCGGTTAACTCATGGCGACGGACCATGTACCCATCGAGCCACACCCGAGCTCATCGCGCTGCCCGAATCGGCGAATCAGGAGGTTGAACCCACCTCCTGATCCACAAAACACGCCCTAGCAGGTTCCTGCACCGGCGGAGGGACAGAATCTCTGTCCGAGGCCGCTGCCGCCAGTCGGCGGCCCACTCTGCGGCCTGCTCCAGTCGCAGAGGGAGAGCCGCCAGGATGTCCGCGGCGAGCGCGTCAGCGTTCCAGAGCGACGAGCCCATGGGGCCGAGATCGCTGATCAGACCTGCGCGCAAGGAGAAGCGGTGCACATCGGCTCTGAACGTGTCCAGGCCTGCGGCCTCGGCTCTCCTATGGCCGTCTCCGCCCACATTCGCTGTCCTTCGCCCTGCTCAGGCTTACGGGCGTAGAAGCTGTTGACCTCCCACACGCCGAGCCAGTGGTTGATGAGTTCGGAAGGATCGTCGGTCACGAAGACACTTTTGCAGGCACAAGGGCGATCGCTCGGAGTTCCGTCACGAGCTGCGCTTGCCGGGGGCCAAGGCCAGGTAGGCGGCGCAAGCCGAGTCGAGGACGTCGATCCACCCAGGATGGTCGAGATAGGCGCTGTCCGGAGCGGTGGGGCCCAAGTCATCGAGTACATGCACGAGGGCGTCGACCACGATCTGTACGAGGTCGGCTTCTTCCTCGTCGCAGAACAGGTAGGGGATCATCGCGCGTGCCCCCGTTTCGTCCATGAAGGTGTCGTCGACCAGCCAGTGCACGGCAGCGGTGAGATCCGGCCATCCCTGTCCTGATCGCCACTGATGGGTTTGGTACTCGTGATCCCCCAAGGCGCGTAGTGCCTCCAGAACGTCCTCACGTCGCTGTGGCCACTGGACCTGAGGTGTCACTGGACGTCCTTTCTGTCTCCCTCGATAGGTCGATGACGAACTGCGGGCAGTGCTCGGACCGCTGCTGTCCCAGTTACTCGTGATCGTAAAAGGTTGGACAGCGCCCTTACGCGGACAAGAAAATCCCGGCATGGGGACCGACATCCACGGATTCATCGAGTGTCGCGCGTGGACTCGCGGGCTCGATTTCGGCGAGACCGCTTGGTGCGCTGCCATCTCGCTGGAGATGTTGTCGGCGGGCAGAGAATACGCCGCCTTCGACTGCCTTTTCGGGGTCCGCAGCTCCGGCGACTGGCAGCCGATCGCCGCCGACCGCGGACTCCCACAAGACGCGTCGGAGACCACCAGGGCGGGGCTGGCGGAATGGGGAGACGCCGCCTTCGGTGTCACGTGGTTGACCTGGAATGAAGTCGCCGCGATCGACTGGGACGAACCAGCCCTCCACCCGACCAATGTGGCCCAGTACCGGCAGCTTTCCGATCAGCGCCTGGAGCTCGTCCACCGCTCGGTATGGAGCCGCAGATTCGCTCGGGCCAGCGGCGTGAACACCTTGGCCGTCGATCCTGGTCAGGTCGCTGTTCTGTGGGACGAGGGCACCGAGTGGAGGGACGGGGACGCCGTCTTCCGCGTTGAACGTCTCACGCGCCGCCATGCCGTACCGTCCGACAGTCACTGGCAGGGGGTATGGACGGTCATGCGTACGCTCGCGCACGTTCACGGCAACGATGCGGTCCGCTTGGTCGCCTGGTTCGAGGGATAGGCGGCACCACGGCATGTACGTCGAAGAAACTGAAGACGAGTTGACGGCCCGTGTCTACACGGCATTGCGCGACGGCGGCCTCGACGCCGAACTCCTCCTCGAACTCGGCTGCTTGCTGGAGGAGGAGGGCATAAGCACGCCGGCGACGCAGGAACTCCTCGAACGTCCACTCGCCCAGCTGACCACGGCCGACCTGACCCGCTTGGGCGAGAGCCTTCTCCGCGACGCCGGCTACAAGCCGAGCTTCGCTGTCGAACCCCGCCTGTGGGCGACGCTGGAGAACGCGCTGGAGGTCGTGGAGCGCGACGTCCGCACCCGCGGGATCACCGGTGCGCTTCGCTTGATCGAGCATGACTGGGGGAACGGGGGGTGCGCCTGGGTGGAGTTCCGGGGTGGTTATCACGGAAACGGCATCGACCCCATGTGGGGCAGCAACCCTCAAGAGGCGCTCATGGAAATCGCCGACGCCACCCAAGAAACGATCATGGAGCTGATCTGGAAAGTCTGGCCTGTCTGCGCCACGCACAATCGTGGCCTGCACGCCGGATTCGAACGTGGGATGGCCGTGTGGCGGTGCACCGGCGATGGAACGCATATCGTCGCGCGAGTCGGTGAACTGCCTTGACCGCGCCCGCGCCTCATGACCCTGAACGACGCCTGAACCGATGAGAGGCCCTCTACCGTGTAGGCGGTGACCACTCATCAAGTAATCGTGCTCAATGGCGGATCCAGCGCGGGCAAGTCCTCGATCGTCCGCCATCTGCAGGCTGTCCTGCCACAACCCTGGCTTGCCATCGGAGGAGTCGACTCGCTCATCGAGGTGATGCCCGAATCCATGAAGACGTCGCCTACGGGGATTGAGCTCGCTTCCGACGGCGGAGTGACGGTCGGCCCGGAGTTCCTGGCGCTGCAGTCGGCATGGATGGAAGGAATCGCCGCGATGGCCCGCGCCGGAGCCCGAGTGATCATCGATGACGTCCTTCTCGGTGGAGCGGCCGGTCAGCGGCAGTGGCAGGGCGTACTCGGCGGACTCGACGTCCTTTGGGTTGGCGTCAGATGTGACGGCGTGATCGCCGCCGAGCGTGAAAGGGCCAGGGGAGACCGGATTCCGGGAATGGCCGTGGCTCAGGCGGAGATGGTTCCGAAGGCGTCGTCTATGACCTGGAAGTGGACACCACGCACACCGAGTCCCGCGTGTGCGCGAAGACGATCGCGGGTCATGTAGGGGAGGCCCGGCGAACATGACGCTGTCAGGCTTGGCGGGCGTAGGAGGCGAGGCGATCGGCGAGCGCGCTGACGAGATCGCGCAGCTCATCAGGGCGCTCGATGACGAACGGCCGGTTGAGTGCGGCGAGCGCCGGAGGCAACCAGTCGAGCCGCTCCACTCGCAGCTCGACGCGCATCCAGCGCTCGGTCGCTCGGTCCTCGCCTGACGTGAGCTCGTGCTCCTCCAGGCTCGCGACGCCGGCGGGAAGCTGGGCGCGGATCTGCGCGACTGTCCCGTGGATCCGCAACGTCACCTCATGCCGGTACTCCGCCGTGGCGAACCCTGACAGCACGCGCTGCGCCGGACCGGGACCCACGGGCGCTTCGAATGAGCCGGGCAGGGTCCGCGCGTCTGCGATGCGATCGAGCCGGAAGGTCCGGTCCTCGCCGATCCGGGGGTCCTGGCCCGTGACGTACCACCGGCCCGAATGGGCGACGATCCCGTACGCGTGCAGAGTGCGTTCGCTGCGCAGTCCCTCGCGATCGGTGTAGCGGATCGAGACCGGTCGGCGGTGGCGTACCGCATCGGCGATGGTGAGCAGGATTCCGGCGTCCGGAGTGTCGAACTCACCGGGCTGATCGGTGAAGGCGAGCGCCTCCAGGAGCGTGTCGAGCCGACGGGCGAGGTGCTTGGGCAGCACCCGCCGGATCTTCGCCGCCGCCGTCTCACTTGCCGTGTGCTGCGTCGTCATCAACCCTGCCCGGCGGCCGGCGACCAGGCCGAGCAGCACGGCCAGCGCCTCGTCGTCGCTGAGCATCAGTGGAGGCAGGCGGTATCCGGGGGCGAGCCGGTACCCGCCGTAGCGGCCCCGCACCGATTCCACCGGAACGTCAAGGTCGATCAACTGATCCACGTACCGCCGCACGGTGCGGCCTTGGACGCCGAGCCGGTCGGCGAGTTCGGCCACCGTCCGGGTGCCGCCCGACTGCAGCAGCTCCAGGAGCGTCAGCACGCGCCCAGTGGGTCGAACCATGTGCACAGCCTACGTAAATAGTGGACCGATTCTGTCCACTATTTCCCCTAGCCTGCGAAGACACGACCAGACAGCCAAGGAGACTCCCATGAACTTCGTCTCGATCCGGATCATCACCGGCGACGTCGCGCGCCTCGTCGAGTTCTATGAGCGAGCCACCGGGGTGCGCGCGATGCGGGCCACCGAGGACTTCGCCGAACTCAGGACCCCGACGGCCACCCTCGCGATCGCCGGCACTCGCACCGTCCCGCTGTTCGCCCCGGGCGCCGCCCGCCCGGCCGACAACCGCAGCGTGATCATCGAGTTCCTCGTCGACGACGTGGACAGCGTCCACCAGAACCTGGCCGGCTTCGTGACCGACTTCGTCAACGAGCCCACCACGATGCCCTGGGGCAACCGGTCACTGCTGCTCCGGGACCCCGACGGCAACCTCGTCAACTTCTTCACCCCCGTCACCCCCGCGGCTGTCGAGAAGTTCGCCCGCTGACGCCACGCGCAGCCGCGGCTTGAATCATGCGGGCCGAGCCGGACGATGGCGCCCTCTCCCGCCGCGTCGTCATCGCGCGCAAGTCGTCGGAGGCGATCGGGAGTATCGGCCGCTTGTCCACTGGTCGTGAATTCCCAGAGCGGCCAGCGCTGGAAGCATGGGGCGATTCTTCGGCTGTGTGGAGCGCCCCCGCCGAAGCCTCCTAGCTTCTTGTCAGGCTGATGCGCCAACGTGTCGCGCCTGCAGCGCAGAGAGTGGCGCCCCCGGCCGCCATGAGGACTATTGCTGGAATCCGCACGAGATTGCGGACGTCGTCACATCCTGCCGCCCTGTTCTGTTCCAGAAAGGAGCCATATGCGGAAGGGGACTCGCCGGTCTTGCCCTCGACGAACGCCGATCCGCATGCCTCTCCGCCCGAGGTGACGGGGAGGAGACCGGTGAGAATGCCTGAGCCGATCAGCAGAAAAGCAGCGAACGCCAACGCTTTGGCACTCATGCAAAAGCCTCCCTTTGCACCCGGTTCGAGCGAATGGATCATGCCATGCTGCCATCAACTTCGGTAGCAGCAAGAGCCCGGCGAGAGCCATGGGTGTCGAACTGTGACACCCGAAGAGGACCTCTCCGTAGGCGCGGTCCGAACACGGCACGCGCCAGCACGGCCCTCAACCGGACTCGCAGTGGCTCCGGCAGCTCAGGTGACCGGGCGAATCAGTTCGTCAGCTTGTCAGCAAGAGGACGAGGTATCCGGCTGGGCAGAGCGCCCAACCGGACCAGAATGAAAGAGGCGTCGACGACTGGGGCCGTGTCAGCCTTATCGATCGGATGACTCCTAGCACGCCGATCGCCAGGAAGGCGAGCGGCGTGTATATCAGGAGGATCGGCAGTGCGTAGAGGCTGAACGTCAACAAAAAGAGAACGAAGGCCACGGCGATGTAGGTGATCAGAGCCGTGGCCGCACCGGCCAGGCCCCATAACAGACGTCTTACCGACTGATTCATGGCCGGATGAACCTTCGGCTGGCCAAGGAGAACAAAGCCACCTCCGAGGGGGTCTCCGCGCTGCGGAGGATAAGAGATCGAACTCAATGGCTTGCCACTGAACCACATGACCAGCTCGGGCTCTCATGGTGGGGCGGACTGGGCCTATGATCACCTGGTGTCCGATCTCTCGCTCCTCGAAATTCTCGGAGTGGCCATTCCGGCGCTCTTCGTCTGCGGCGGCGTCATCTGGGCGGTGGGCATGGTCCGGGTCTTCCGACAGCGTCAGGTGCTCCGGTACATCGACCGGATCAGAGCAGAAGAACTCACCGGACGTGTGCGCCAACTCAAGGTTCGCGGGCAGGAGGAGCAAGCAGTCCAGCTCGTGCGGGGCGAGTTGGGGATGCCGGTACGTGCCGCTCGTTCCTGGGTGAAGTCCGTCTGAGAAACTCCGTAGCCGGGTCAGAGACTTACCGGAGCGTTCCCTGGATTTATCAGCGGAGGGTTTCGGCGTAGTTCAATGCAGGTCAGAGACCATGCCTGGTCCGTTCTGATCCGGTCGAGACATTATGGAACCGCAACGGGAATGGGCTCATCATGCTGGGCGTCAGCGTTGCCGTATGGCCCCTTCGATGCGCAAGCCCAAGCCGACCACTATCACGAGCGCGAACACGCCGAGAACTTGCCAAGACGGCTTTCCGTTCGCCCAGAAGAGTGCACCGACGCAGAGCACCAGACCGACAGCAAGGAGCACGCTTCCCCAGGTGCGGACGGTGCCGATCTTCTCGGGCTCCGTCGGTGGCGTTGTATGGAGCACGGTTCACTTCTTCCTCGTCGTAGTCACGAGGAGAGCATGGCATTTCGGTCAGCAGTCGGGAAAGCCTTGCATTTCCTCGCCCGATCGTCCCATGCCGTCGTCCAGTCGCAGGGAATCGGGCCAAGGGTCTGCTCGGCTTGTCCCGGGTCGATGGTGGGCGGGATGATCAGGCTTCCACCCCAGCCACCTACGCACCTCGGACGCCGACGACGATCATCCCGGAGGCCGAGGCCCCCGCCAGTGCCGGAACGTTGCTTCCATGCGCGATAGGTACCCGGCGCTCTCGCTTGGTTGATGAGACGGAATGAGGAGACTTCTGCGTCGGCCCTTTCTGGATCCCATGTCGACGGCATCACGTGGACCATGCTCCGTCGGGGGTGGTCGATCTCCTGCCGCTCGCTCCGCAACCAAACGCCCTTCTACGAAGCCAAACGATGACCCGCTGCCGCAGGAGGATTCGAGGTAGGATAGAGAGTATGAGCGAGCCTACTGGCAAATATTCGATCACCATGCCGCGTGACATCGCCGAGGCCGCCCGCTCCCGGAGCGGCCCTTCCGGTTTGTCCGCCTACGTGGCCGCAGCCGTCGCCCGCCAGATCGAGCGCGACAATCTCAACGAACTCATCCAGGTCGCCGAGGCCGAGCATGGCCCCATCACCGACGACGAAGTCCAGGCACTGCGCGACCGACTCCATCGGGCCCGGCAGGGACAGACCGGTGGTGGGGGCGCCGCGTGAGCCGTTCTCCCGCTGCTCCCGGTGGCACGCTCGTCCTTGACAGCGAGGGACTGGCCAAGGCCGTCCTGCGCGACCGTACGGTCACCTCATGGCTCGCTCTCGCCCGTGCCGACGACCTTCGCGTCATCACCTCCGCCGCCACCCTCGTCGAGGTGGTCCACCCCCGCGTCAACCGGCCGGCCCTGGAGTGGACGCTGTCCCGCCTCGTCATCGAGCCGGTCACCGAACCGATCGCCCGCCACGCTGCCACGCTCTTGTCCGACGCCAGCCTGCACGGGCACAAGTACGCCATCGATGCCATGCTCAGCGCCACTGCCCTTGCCGCCCCCAGCCCCGTCACGGTTCTCACCTCCGACCCCGATGACCTCGCCGGCCTGTGCGGCCCACGGGTCACTGTCATCAAGGTCTGAGACATGCTCCTGGCCTGCCGGTTGCTGGCAGGTGATTATTAGGCCTGATGGCACGTAGAGATCAACAACCTTGGCAGCATAAAGCCCAGGCGTCTAATTCATCGATCTGCCTGAGCTTTCACGGCGAGCGCGGGTATCGAATCGAAGGTAGATAGCGCTCTGTCGCTCTAGGGCTACATATGTGATGAGGCCACGTTCGCCGAACGGATGCGTAAGCATGTTCGCTCGGGATTCTTGGAGTTGTACGCGTCTCCACTCCAAGGAGCGGTCTCCAACAGCGCGAACAGATCCGCGAGCGGATACAGTGCATGATCGGGTAGCGCAGCGCTCTGTTCCTCGGCCACGGGATCGATGATGAGCTTGAACATCTAGACATCGATCCCACGAGCGGTAAGGATCTCCCGCCATGGCCTCCCCTGAGGAACGGGTTCGCCGGCCAAAGCCTGCTGAGCGCGGACGTGCATCGGACGGCGCCCCTCCGGATCCTTCGCGGTGTCACACGCGGAGATCCACCAGCGGTGCACGAAGGCGTTCAGCGCTCCGAGGTCCCGGCTCACCCGGACCTCGTCAAGCACAGCCTTGAGCCCGGCGTCGAAAGCCTTGCGATCTTCCGGGACGACCAGCGCGGCACGGATCGCCCGCAGGTTCTTCTCAGGCAGAGGCGCGCCGACGGAGACGAAGTCCTGCGGTCGTGCGGCCATGCCCTGGCTGATCATCTCGTCCTGCTGGTCACGGGCTGAACTTTCGCCTCATCTCTGTAAGGCTCTGCCGAAGGAGGTGGGCAACGGGCAACGGGCCGGGGAGCTCGAGGGGCGGAGCCCCTCGATTGGGGTTTGGGGCGGAGCCCCAATCAGACGCTGTCTGAGCCCTTTGGCGCGAAGCGCCCCCATCGGGAAGGCGATGCAGTGGGGCTGGGGTGTGGGGGCCGCGCCCCCACTTGGACGCAGTCTGATTCCCCGTGGCGCGTAGCGCACCCATAGGAGAAGGCCATGCCATTGAGCTCAAAAAGCGTGAGGTGGAGCGGGTGACGGGAATCGAACCCGCGCTGTCAGCTTGGGAAGTCTCTCCTGATCTTTGTCTCTGACCTGGCAAAACCCTGACCTGCGGGGGCGCGGGCCGAGTCCCCGTGGTTCCCCCTTGATCACTCCTCTAACGGGCGCGACCCGAGGACCTCGTGCAGACGCACGCATTCCTCCTTGTTGATCGTGTTGTAGCTCGGCGGCGCGACGATGATGGCGTCGGCCCGGGCGACTTCGGCTCGTGGGGTTTGTGGTACTGGCTGCGGACGGGGCGGCCGGTCTGCTCTACCAGCTTCGGCACGTCGATGAAGTCGAGCGCGGCGGCGGGAGTCGCGACGATCTGGACGGTCCATCCGTCGTTCTGGGCCATGGTGACGAGGTGGCCGACGCCTGCGGCCGGTCCGCCTGCGCACACGATGATGTAGAGGACCTTGCCGGGTCGGGTCACGCGATGACTCCCAGGGATTCGGCGTACTCGCGGGCTTCGCGGCGACGCACACTGATCTGTGCCGTTGCCAGGATGTCGCGGACAAGTTGGACGGCACCTCCTCTGGGGCGGGCTCGTCGGCTGCGCACAGAATGTGCGGGGCCTTGTCGTGCCGCAGTCCACCTGCGGTTGCCGTCGTGGCCGAAGTTTGGCGATGTTGTCCCGTTGTCCCGTTGTCCCGTTGTCCCGTTGTCGCTGCGAGCGGCGGCGATGGATCCTCGGAGCAGCAGCGCCGCCGCCTCGGGTAATCACCGCATCATCCAGCCGCTCGGACTCATCGTCTTGTGGCCTCCTCGCCGAGCGTGTGATTGACGACATACAGGCCGAGTGTCACATGACGTCCGGTGTGCCCGTCCTCTCTCCGAACGGCACAGAGAAAGAGGGCGGACCATGCTCACTGAAGACGAGAATGCCGGGAGACAGCCGGAGGCGACCCGGCGGAGGCGAGGGCGGCGCCGCGTGCTGAAGGGGGTCGCCGCGCTTCTGGCCTGTGTGGTCGCGGCCATCCTGACAGTGGCTTACGTGTGGCAGCCCCCCGAGGAACGGGATTTCCACTCATCCTGGTCGGTGGATTCGCACTTCGTCGACACGCCCGTGGCCCGATTCCACTACACCAAGACCGGGAACGGCTCGCCCGTCGTGCTGCTTCCCGGCGGCACGCTGTGGAGCTACACCTATCGCGACACCATCCCGGCCCTTGCCAACCATCACACCGTGTACGCGGTCGACCCACCCGGATACGGATACACGAGTGTCCACGACGAGGACTTCAGCTACGACGTGCAGGCGATGGCCGATGCCCTCTCCTCGTTCATGGACGCGGTCGGCGTGCCGCGGGCGTCCATCCTCGCCCATTCACTCAACGGTTCCGTGGCGCTGTATCTCGCTGAAACCCGTCCTGAACGCGTGGACAAGCTCGTCCTGATGGCGCCCCTGGGGCTGAACGCGCAGGTCAACTTCAACCTCGAACTGATGCGCGCGCCGGTGATCGGTGAGGCGATGACCAAGCTGATGGGCCGATCCACCTTCGCCTCCGGTCTGTCGGGCGCCTACGCGCGAGGCGAACGGTTGACCTCCCGAGCCGTCGATGAGTACTGGGCGCCGCTGAGTCGGCGATCCAACCGCAAGGCGATGTGGAAGCAGGTCCGCACGCTCGATCTGTCGCTTGTCGATCGGAAACTGGGCGATATCCGCGCTCCCACGCTGATCCTCTGGGGTGACAGGGACACGTTCGTCTCCCCAGAGCAGGCCAACCGGCTGCGTCGGAGAATTCCGGCATCCACGCTCCGCATGTTCCCCGGCCTGGGGCATGTCCTCCACGAGGACGCGCCTGCTCTCGTCAACCCCGAACTTGTCGCTTTTCTGGGGGCACCACCGATGGCGTCAGGCCGAAGCGGACAGGAGTCCGCCGACGGTAGCTCGTTGCGGCATGGGTCGGCAGTACGGTCAGACTCCGCCGCCTATGCCCGGCCTGTTCAAACGGTCAGCACTCCAGTGTTCCGGATCACACCATGATCAAATTGCTCGAGTACGTCCGCGCCCATGCGAAACATCCCGGTGGGACCGCGTTGCGGTTCCCAGGGGGTCGAGGTAACCCCACAGTGCTTCGCCTGCTTGTAAGGAAATCCGTTTGGGCGTGGCTCGGCGCTGTGGTCACGGAACCCAGATGCCGCTGAAGGCGATCGACGACTGGGGGATGGGTTTCTGATGGGGGTCAGGCGGGCGATGGGGAGAAGGGGGACGTCCTTCACGCACACGAAGGCTGGGCCTGCCTCAGTAAGTAACCATCTCCAGTCCTGTTCAGAGCCCTTCGCGCGGCTGCTCGTCGGGACCTGGCTGTTCAGACCCAACCGGGTCGATGGCGAACGTCAGCGCGCGCAGCGCCCCGACGCTGAGGCCGACCGGCTCCCCCCGCGGGCCCTGTAGCCGGGGTGCAGCCGTGACCAGGGCCGTCAGCCGGCGACGGTGTCCCTCGTGATCGTCCGCTTGGGAAGCGTCACGCTGTCCGCTTCTCCGCGGTGCAGTGATCTCAGAGTTTGTACAGCTTGTTGAATGGTGTCGTGATTCGTTCCTGCCGTGATCCGAAATCGATGAGCACGGCGACCTCGTCTTCTACACCGATGACGACACCAAGGCCATACTGGTCGTGGGTCACCTGGTCGCTCACGCTGAACCGCTCGACAGGCGGGGCGGGTGGCGGGGGTTTGAAGGGACTTGTGGACAGGTGACGGCGGGACTCGCCGCTTGCTGGCTTCATCCCCTCCAGTATGTGCCGATTCTGCGAACGCTCGCGACGTAGGATCGACAAGCCCGCCGAAATGATCAAGGCGCAGGCGAGGATTCGACTCCTGACTTGGGCCTTCAAGTTCGGAGCGAGTGACGGAAACCGAATCCCGCGCTGGGGGTGGGTACCGGCTATGCCGTCCTGAGCTGGGAAATCCGAGGCAGGTCAGGGCGGTCGGTTGACCGTGGAGGAGACGGGCGCGTGGTCGGCATCCCGCAAGCGATCATCCCGCGCCTCCAGAGCACCTGAGGCCTACCTCGACAACGAGCCGGGGCGCTGCTCTTCCCCGGTGCGAAGGGCGGACCGTTGCGGGCGCGGTGGACTCAACACGCATACGCGCTGGGTGGACGTGGTCAGGGACATGGGCATGCCTGGCCTGCACTTCCATGATTTGCGTCACGCCGGCAACATGCACGGGGCCGAGTCGGGCACGACGCTCAAGGACCTGAGGGCCCCGGATGGAACACGACAACGTGCTTGCGGCGTGACCAGTCAGCACGCCGTGAAGAGGGGCCGACAAAGCGATCATGGATGCGATCGACCGCCACATCAACAAGACTGGCAATGAGGGAGGTCGCGGCTCGGCGGGTGTGCTCACTTCGGTGAGCTGATTGCAGGTCGGCTGCGCGGGAGATTGAAAAGAGCCCTGGAAAAGGTCGAAGCCGGCTGGGGCATCATCCCTGACCTGGGCCTTCGCTCTGAGAGCGGGTGACGGGAATCGAACCCGCGCTGTCAGCTTGGGAATCGCATGGATCATGCCTCGTGGGGCTGCTGACCTGGGCCTGCGGTGGGCCATAAGTGACCGTGGTTGGCCCTTCGTCTCCCCGGCTTGTTGCATGCGAATTGCACGACGATCAGGGGGTCCGGGTCTCACCCGCGCGGCCAGCACCCTGCCCTGCCTCAGCCACTGACAGGCCGGTGATACCAGGAGCATCCTTGGCGCGGTCATCGCGGAGGTGGAGCGCTTCCGCAGGAGGCGGTCATTCAGGAAAGACCGCCACGCCATCCTCTCTGATCCATGGCCGGTGTTCGGGTTCATGCCCGAGCGCCTGCCAGACCGCATGCGCTGCGGCGAACTTGCTGAGGTGGAAGCCTGATCATCCCGCCCGCCATCGACCCGGGACAAGCCGAGCCTGCGGCCTGCGCCTCACGCAGGGTCAGCTCGGTTGGCTAGGCCCGGGACGCCTCGTCCAGATCGGCAGGCAGCCGCACCGGCGCCGACAGCCGCCCAGAAGGGCCGGGATCCACAGAAGCACCGCCAGGACAGAGCTGGAGGCTCGGGTTCACCTTTTCATCCTCCGTTCGCGCAGCCATGGAACTTGCCTTCCCGTACGTGCCGAGAGCGGCTGCGACGCCACAGGCCACGGCCTTGTAAGTGTCGGGGCGGGCAACGGGCCGGGGAGCTCGAGGGGCGGGAGTCCCTCGATTGGGGTTTGGGGCGGAGCCCCAATCAGACGCTGTCTGAGCCTTTTGGCGCGAAGCGCCCCCACCGGGAAGGCGATGCAGTGGGGCTGGGGTGTGGGGGCCGCGCCCCCACTTGGACGCAGGCTGATTCCCCGTGGCGCGTAGCGCCCCTATAGGAGAAGGCCATGCCGTTGAGCTCAAAAAGCGTGAGGTGGAGCGGGTGACGGGAATCGAACCCGCGCTGTCAGCTTGGGAAGCTGATGTTCTGCCATTGAACTACACCCGCATCGGCCGGAGCCGCGCTCCCACTGTAGCGGAAACCCAGCCCACTTCAGCAAGCCCGCACACGGTAGGTTGCTCCACGTGCTGCTCTCTGACCGTGACATCCTGAGCGAGATCGACTCGGGACGGCTGGCGCTCGATCCGTTCGATCGGGAAATGCTCCAGCCCTCCAGTATCGACGTGCGGCTCGATCGGTACTTCCGGGTCTTCGAGAACCACAAGTACCCGCACATCGACCCGTCCGTCGAGCAACCCGATCTGACGCGCATGGTCGAGCCGGAGGGGGATGAACCGTTCATCCTCCACCCCGGCGAGTTCGTGCTGGCTTCGACGTACGAGGTGATCTCGCTTCCCGACAACCTGGCGTCCAGGTTGGAGGGGAAGAGTTCGCTGGGGCGGCTGGGGCTGTTGACGCATTCGACGGCCGGCTTCATCGACCCCGGCTTCAGCGGGCACGTGACGCTGGAACTGTCGAACGTGGCGACCCTGCCCATCAAGCTGTGGCCGGGGATGAAGATCGGGCAGCTGTGCGTGTTCCGGCTCAGCTCGCCGGCGGAGCATCCGTACGGGTCCCAGAAGTACGGGTCGCGGTACCAGGGGCAGCGGGGGCCGACGCCGTCCCGGTCCTTCCGTGACTTCCACCGCACCGTGATCTGACCTCACCTGTCCGGCCGCCGCTCGATGGCCCCTTCTCGGCGATCTGGCTCCCCCGTCTCTCGCTCCGGACGTTCGGGTGGAGGAGGTTGGAGGAGTTGGCGGAGTTGGCGGAGTTGGCGGAGTTGGCGGAGTTGGCGGAGGCGGTCGGGTGAGGTGCCGGGGCGCCGGTGTTGAGCTGTCGTTCCGGTGAGGTGCCGGGGCGGGGGGTTGACAGGTCGCTCCGGCGAGGCGTTTGAGGTGTCGCTCGGGCGACGCTGCCGGGACGACGCGCCCGGACGTCCGGGCGCGACGGCCCGGCCGGTGATCCTCCCCCTTTCCGGGGAAGGTGAAGCTCCAGTTACGACACCTGACCAGGCTGGCGGTCTGGAAGGAAACTCACGAAGATGGTGACCGTAAGGCAGAACAAGTCCCCAGCGAGTGTGCCCCCGGCCCGACAGGTGCCCCGGTGTCGCAGAACATACGGAGGGTAGCGACTAGGAGAAGGGGACATGAAGTTCGCATTTCGCCTGGTAAGCCGTACCCTCTTCCACGGACCATCCCCGCACATCTGGAGAACGACGTGCGCCTGCGTCTCACGCCACGTGAGGACAGCTACTACGACCTGTTCGCCGACTCGGCGAACAACCTGGTCACTGCTTCCCGCCTGCTGGTGGAGATCATCAGCGACGGGTCGGACAGGGAAGCCCTGGCCGAGAAGATGCGCGCCTGCGAGCACGCGGGCGACGACCGCACCCATGCGATCATGAACCGGCTCAATGAGAGCTTCATCACGCCGTTCGACCGCGAGGACATCTACCGTCTCGCCTCGAACCTCGACGACGTGATGGACGCCATGGAGGCGGCCTCCGACCTCATCGTGCTCTACCAGCTCGACCACCTGCCCAAGGACGTCGTGCGCCAGGTCGAGGTGCTGGAGCGGGCGGCCGAGCTGACCGCCGAGGCGATGCCGCGGCTGCGCTCGATGAAGAACCTCAACGAGTACTGGATCGAGGTCAACCGCCTGGAGAACCAGGGCGACCAGGTCTACCGCCGGCTGCTGGCCAAGCTGTTCAGCGGCGAGTACGACGCGTTGACGGTCATGAAGATGAAGGAGGTCATCGACGCCCTCGAGGAGGCGGCCGACGCCTTCGAGCACGTGGCCAACACCGTCGAGTCGATCGCGGTCAAGGAAAGCTAAGCCCCGTGAACCTCACGCTCGCCCTCGTCATCGGCGTGGTCGTCGTGGCGCTGGCCTTCGACTACACCAATGGCTTCCACGACGCGGCGAACGCCATCGCGACCTCGGTCTCCACACGCGCCCTGACCCCCAGGGCCGCGCTGTTCATGGCCGCGGCGATGAACTTCATCGGCGCCCACCTCGGCACCCAGGTGGCGCAGACCGTCGGCAAGGGCATCATCGACGCCCCACAGGGCACACACGGCCTGGTCATCGTGGCCGCCGCCCTGGTCGGCGCCATCGCCTGGAACCTCATCACCTGGTACTTCGGACTCCCCTCCTCCTCCAGCCACGCCCTGATCGGCGGTCTCGTGGGCTCGGCGCTGGCCTCGGCCAGCCTCGTGCACTGGGACGGCGTGGTGGAGAAGGTCGTCATCCCCATGATCCTCTCGCCGGTGCTCGGCTTCACGATCGCCGCCGCGATCATGATCGCCATCTACTGGATCTTCCGCCGCGCTCAGCCGGGCAAGACCAACCGCGGCTTCCGGTACGCCCAGACGGTCTCGGCCGCCGCCATGGCCCTCGGCCACGGCCTGCAGGACGCGCAGAAGACGATGGGTGTCATCTTCCTGGCCCTCGTCGTCGGCGGCTACGCGAGCCCGCAGGACCCCATCCCGCAGTGGGTCATCATCTCCGCCGCGGGCGCCATCTCGCTCGGCACGTACGCCGGAGGCTGGCGCATCATGCGCACGCTCGGCCGGCGCATCATCGCCCTAGACCCGCCGCAGGGCTTCGCGGCCGAGTCGGCGGCGGCCACGGTCCTGTACACCGCGGCCATCGGCTTCGGCGCCCCCATCTCCACCACCCACACCATCACCAGCGCGATCATGGGCGTCGGCTCCACCAAGCGGCTCTCGGCCGTGCGCTGGGGCGTGGCGGGCAACATCGTGACCGGCTGGATCCTCACGATCCCGGCGGCGGCGCTGGTGGCCGCCCTGACCTACTTCGCCCTCCACTGGATGGTCGAGTAAGCCCTCACGACACGGTGGTGGCGTACATGACGTCGGCGTCCCACCGGGCGAAGCCGAGCGACTCGTACAGCCGGATCGCCGCCGTGTTCGTCCCGTCCACGTAGAGCATCGCCTGCGCGAGCCCGCGCGAGCGCAGGTGGCTCAGCCCGGCCAGCGTCAGCGCCTTGCCCAGGCCCGTGCCCTGCTGGGAGGGGTCGACGCCCACGACGTACACCTCGCCGAGCGGCTCGTGCCCGTGCTCCGACGATCCGTGGATCTTCGTCCAGTGGAACCCCACGAGCCGCTCGTCGCGTACGGCCAGGAAGAACCCCGCCGGGTCGAACCACGGCTCACCCTCCCGCCTGCGCAGGTCGTCCAGGCTCCACGCGCCCTGCTCGGGGTGGTGGGCGAAGGCGGCGGCGTTGACCTTGAGCCACTCCTCCTCGTCCCGGCCGGGCTCGAAGGTCCGCAGCCGCACGCCGTCGGGCAGCGTGTACGGCGCCAGCGGCGCGAACAGCGACCGGCGCAGCTGCCACAGCGACCGCACCCGCTGGAGCCCCAGGGAGGCGGCCAGCGCCCCGGCCGCCTCGTTGTCGCCGTGCGCCCACAGCCGCAGCCGCCCGCCGGCCTCGTCGAGCACGGCCCGCAGCAGCCGCCGCCCGTGCCCCTGGCGCCGGTACGCGGGTTGGATGACGAGCTCCCCGCTCGGCCCCTCGACCTCGTCGGTGGGGTCCACGTGCGCGTACCCGGCCAGCGCGTCGCCGGCGTGCAGCAGCAGCGAGCGGGCGCGCGGGTCGCCCCCGTAGCGCAGGTGGAGCATGACGTGCTCGTTCAGCGGCCGGACGCCGTCGGCCTCCGTCGCCGCCTCGACGAGCGCGAGCACGTCGGTGATTTCCTGGTCATCCAGCCGTTGCCTTACTTCCACGCGTGCCGTCACAGGTCGAACTCTAGGCGTACGACTGGCAAAACACGCCATGGCGTCGACTGGTGAATCGTTACCTTTGCGACATTGGCTGCAAAGCTGCGCGCCGTAACGTCTTGGGCCATGACGTCTCGTTCCCTCCTCCGGCTCGCCGTGGCCGGAGCCGTCGCCACGACCACGGCCCTGCTGGCCGTGGCCCCGGCGGACGCGCAGCAGGCCCCCCGGACGGTCCCCGTCCGTCTGCTGGCCCTCAACGACTTCCACGGCAACCTCGAACCCCCCACGGGCTCGTCCGGCCGCATGGTCGACGAGAACGGCGCCACCGTGGACGCGGGCGGAGCCGCCTACATCGCCACCCACATGAAGGCCCACACCGACGCGAACACCATCGCCGTGGCCCAGGGCGACCTCATCGGCGCCACCCCGCTGATCTCCGCGGCCTACCACGACGAGCCGTCCGTCGAGTTCCTCGGCAAGCTCGGGCTGAAGGTCGCCGCGGTCGGCAACCACGAGTTCGACGAGGGCTACGCCGAGCTGCGCCGGATCATGAAGGGCGGCTGCCACCCGGTCGACGGCTGCTCGCCCGCAGGCGAGTGGAAGGGCGCCTCCTACGACTACGTGGGCGCGAACGTGCTGTTCAAGAACCCGGGCGAGAAGTCCGACGCGCTCGCGGCGCTGGGCAGCCGGCCCGAGGTCACGAAGCTGCTGTCCGACTGGGGCGTGCCCGCGCTGCCGCCGGTCAGCGTCAAGTGGATGAACGGCGTGCCGGTCGGCTTCATCGGCCTGGTCACGCAGACCACCCCCGGCATCGTCACGGCGGAGGGCATCAAGGACCTCAAGTTCGTGGACGAGGTCAAGGCCGCGAACGTGGCCTCCAAGGTGCTCAAGCTCCTCGGCGTGAAGGCCCAGGTCGTGCTCGTCCACGAGGGCGACCAGGTCACGCCGGGGCAGTCGCCGGACGCGTGCAGCGCCGTCCCGGGCGCGGGCAACCGCATCGCCACCCAGGTGGACCCCGAGATCGACGTGGTGCTGAGCGGCCACTCCCACCAGGCGTACCTGTGCAAGGTCAAGGACCCGGCCGGCAACGACCGCCTCTACTCGCAGGGCGGCTCGTTCGGCCGCGTCATCACGCAGGTGGACCTGAAGGTGGACGTCCGCACGCGGGACGTCGTGCGCTCCTCGGTCGTGGCGGACAACCACGTCGTGACGCGCACGGTCGAACCGGACCGGGATGTCGCGGACTTCGTGCAGACCTGGAAGGACCGGGTCGCGCCGGTCGCCAACAGGCCCGTGGGCCGCATCACGGCCGACATCAAGAACACGGGCGGGCCGAGCGGGGAGACGCCGCTGGGCGACCTCATCGCCGACGCGCAGCTCGCCGCCACCAAGACCGGCGGGAACGCGCAGATCGCCCTGATGAACCCGGGCGGCGTCCGCATGCCCCTGACCTACGCCGGCTCGCCGGCGGGTGAGGGCGACGGCGTCGTCACCTACGGCGAGGCGTTCGCCGTGCAGCCGTTCAACAACCTCATGCAGGTGGTCACGCTGACGGGCGCGCAGCTCAAGACGGTGCTGGAGCAGCAGTTCACCGGCGGGCCCAACAACCAGCCGTTCACCAAGATCCTGCAGCCCTCGGCGAACCTGACCTACACCTACAGCACCTCGGCCGCGTGGGGCTCGAAGGTGTCGGACATCCGCATCGACGGCACCCCGGTCACGGACACCCAGCAGATCCGCGTCGCGGCCAACAACTTCCTGGTCGGCGGCGGGGACGCGTTCCTCGCCTTCAAGGACGGCACGGACCTCTGGAGCGGCCCGCTGGACATCGACGCGTTCGTCGACCACCTGGGCAAGAACGGCCCGATCGCCCCGCCCGCCACCGATCGCATCACGGTGACGAGCTGACCTCCTGACGAACCGGCGAGGCCCGCTCCCCGAGGGGGCGGGCCTCTCGTCAGACGTCGGCCGTTTCGGCGCGGTCCGGGACGAAGCGGTAGCCGACGTTGCGTACCGTGCCGATCAGCGACTCGTACTCCGTGCCGAGCTTGGCCCGCAGCCGCCGCACGTGCACATCGACCGTGCGGGTGCCGCCGAAGTAGTCGTACCCCCACACCTCCTGCAGGAGCTGCGCCCGCGTGAAGACCCGGCCGGGATGCTGGGCGAGGTACTTGAGCAGCTCGAACTCCTTGAAGGTGAGGTCGAGCACCCGCCCGCGCAGCCGGGCCGTGTAGGTGGCCTCGTCGATGGCCAGGTCGCCGCTGCGGATCTCGTCGGGAACATCCTCGCCGCCGGCCTGCGAGATGCGGCCGGTCGCCATGCGCAGCCGCGCCTCGACCTCGGCCGGGCCGGCGCTGTCGAGCAGCACGTCGTCCACGCCCCACTCGGCGGTCATCGCGGCGAGGCCGCCCTCGGTGACGATGACGATGAGCGGGCAGTCGACGCCGGTGGTGCGGATCAGCCGGCAGAGGCTCTTGGCGTGGGCCAGCTCCTTGCGCGCGTCGACCAGCACGGTGTCGACCGGTGGCGCGTCGATGAGGGCGGAGGCCTCGGCGGGGGAGACACGGACCGAGTGGAGCAGCAGCCCCAGCGCCGGCAGCACCTCGGAGGACGGCTCGAGGGCGTTGGTCAGCAGGAGCAGATTGCTCATTTCGGCCTCCTCAAACGCACAAGGACCCGGGGGCTACATCGCCCAGGTCCTGTAGGGGAGGATAACCCACGCGAAAGTCGCGTCCAGGGGGCGTCCGACAGATGAACAGCGTTTTACCTGCGACGACAATGTTAAGGAAGTCGCACGGCGACGATTTTGCGATGATGAGGTTGCCATGGCTACTGGAAAAGTGCGGTATTGGGCCGCGGCGCGCGCTGCCGCCGGGGTCGCCGAGGAGCCGTTCGAGGCGGCGACCCTTGGCGAACTCATGACGAACATCACACGCGACCGCGCCGAGTTGGCGCGGGTGGTGAGCCGTTCGTCGTTCCTCGTCGACGGCTCACCGGTCGGCAGGCGGGCCCATGACACCGTCGTGCTCGCCGACGGGGCGACGGTCGAGGTGCTGCCGCCTTTCGCGGGCGGCTGACGTCTTTCGGTGAACGGGCGACCCTGCGGGGAAGGGGCATTTCTGTCGATAAGCTCATGATCCATGGCCTGAGACAGGGAGCCCGATGCGCAAACTGCTCGTTTTCCTGATCGTCCTGGGAGTCCTTCTCGCCGTCGTCGACCGGGTCGCGGTCGCGGGCGTGGAGCGGGACCTGTCCACCCGGATCGCGGCCTCCGCCGACCTCGACCGGCAGCCGGAGGTGTCGATCGAGGGCTTCCCGTTCCTCACCCAGGCCGTCGCGGGCCGCTACCCGGAGGTGCGCTTCGACCTCGGCACGCTCACGTACGGGGGAGTGCCGGTGAAGAACCTCCAGGGCACCGCGTACGACGTGACGGCGCCCCTCGCCGACGTGCTCCAGAACCGGGCCGACGTCCGGGCCGGGCGGCTGACGGTGCGCGGCACGCTGACGCGCGCGACGATCGACAAGTACGCGCCGAAGGGCATCAAGATCAGCGGCAACGGGTCGCGGCTCGTCGCGTCCGGCGAGGTGGCCGTCGGGGTGAACAAGGTGAAGGTCGACGCCGAGATGAAGATCGAGGTGGCCGACGGCGGCATCCGGCTGCGGGCGCAGAAGATCGAGGGGGTGCCCGACGCGATCGCCGGGCTGGTGAGCTACACGATCCCGTTCAAGGGCGACCTGCCGTTCGACGTGAAGGTGACGGGGGTGCGCAATGTGGCCGACGGGCTGGAGTTCACGGCCGAGGCGGAGAACGTCCCCCTCAGCGGACAGCGGCTCGGATCCCGATGAACCCCCGGGCTCACCTGAACCATCCGGCCCCGCCGTACGTGATGAGGGCGTGAGTCCAGCAGGCACCGCCGACGAGGAGCTCGTGCGGACCCTTTTCGACGAGCACGCCGGGCCGCTTTACGGTTACGTGCTGCGACTGACCGGCGATGCCGGACGGGCGGAGGATGTGGTGCAGGAGACGCTGCTGAGGGCGTGGCGACACCCCGAGGCGCTCTCCGGCCGCCCCATCCGCGCCTGGCTGTTCACCGTCGCCCGCAACCTCGTGGTCGATCAGCACCGCGCGCGCAAGTCGCGTCCGCAGGAGACCGGCGACGAGGCGCTGGCCGTCGTCCCCGCGGAGGACGAGCTGGAGCGGGCGGTCGAGTCGTGGGCCGTGGCGGAGGCGTTGGCCGCGCTGCGACCCGAGCACCGCGAGGTGCTGTTGGAGGTCTACTACCGGGGGCGATCGGTGAAGGAGGCGTCGGCCACGCTGGGCATACCGCCCGGCACGGTCAAGTCGCGCACCTACTACGCGCTGCGGGCGCTGAAGCTCGCCCTGGAGGAGCGGGGGCTGGCGCCATGACGTGCGAGGAGGTGCGGATCTCGCTGGGCGCCCACGCGCTGGGGGCGCTGGAGCCGGACGAGGCGCTGGAGATCGACGCCCACCTGGCGACCTGCGAGGTGTGCGGCGCCGAGCTGGTGGAGCTGGAGGGCGTGTCGGCGTTCCTGGAGAAGGTGTCCGAACGCGACGTGCAGCTCGTGACCAGCCCGCCGCGCCAGGTGCTCGACCGGCTGCTGAACGCGCGCGTCAGGCGGCACCGCAGGGGCCGGATGCTCATGGTCGTGGCCGCCTCCGCGGCGGCGATCGTCGCGGGCGGCACCGTGTGGACGGCCGTGGGGACCCAGCAGGAGCACGCGACGACCGCCTCCGCCCCGGCGGCGTCCCGGTCCGGCGAGGGGCTGACCAGCGCCCAGGACTCCGCCCGCTCGTCGGGCGAGGCGGCGCGCCCGAAGGCCACCGAGGGGCCGCGCGCGAAGAAGACGCAGGACGACCAGCCGAGGATCATGGCCGAGAGGCAGCCCGAGGCGAGCGCGACGCCGAAGCCGTCGGCCAGGGCGAGCGGGTCGGAGTTCGCGGGCCGGAACCGGTCGGCCGACTACTACGCGAGCGTGACCGTGTTCCCCGGGGCGCGCGGGACCGGGCTGTCGGTGAAGGTGTCCGGGGTGCCGGTCGGCACGACGTGCCGGCTGGTCGTGGTCGGCCGCGACGGGCGGCGCGACGTCACGGACGGCTGGACGGTGGACAGGGAGAGCTACCAGGACAAGCCGGTCTTCGCCAGCCGGACGTCGTTCCCGGTGAAGGACATCGCCGGGTTCGAGGTGGTGGACGCCTCCTCGCGGCAGGTGCTGGTCAAGATCCCCGGACCGCGGGGCTGACCCGGCCGGCCGGGCCGGAATGCCGTCGGCGCGGGCGTGGTTGCACCTGGCGATGACGGGCGTGTGGGTGGTGCTGGCGACGCTGGCGCTGGGTACGGGAATCGGGGTGGTACGTCTGCGCCGCGACGGCCGCATGCGCGACATGTCCGGCGACCGGGCCGGCGATGGGCACGGTGACGGGAACGGCTACGGGCACGGTGACCGCCTCACCGCCGAGGCGCTGGGCGCCCCTCTCGGGCCGAGGGCGACGCTCGTGCAGTTCTCCACCGCGTTCTGCCAGCCGTGCCGGGCGACGCGGCGCGTCCTGGCCGACGTGAGCGCGGTCGTGCCAGGGGTCGCGCACGTCGAGATCGACGCGGAGTCGCGGCTGGATCTGGTGCGGGAGCTGGACGTCCTGCGCACCCCGACGGTCCTCGTCCTCGACCCGTCCGGAAATATCGTGAAAAGGGCCTCTGGCCAGCCACGCAAGGCCGACGTGCTGACCGCCCTCGCGGCCGCCGTCCCGCCCGCGGATTCACGCCCCGTTCCGCCCGCGGATTCACGCCCCGCGACGCCCGCGGAGTCACGTCCCGAGACGCTTATGTCTCAAGAAACGGACGAGATGTGACAGATGGCGAGACGACGAGTAGTGTCTTCCGCATGAACCTTTCGACAGAGCTGCTGACGAAGCGGCGCGCGGTGGATTTCTGCCGCGTGGCCACCGCGCTCTGTCGCGCTGCCTGAGGACGGTCTCGCGCGGACATCCGGTCCGCCTCAACCCGACCCCTTCAGGGAGCATCCCCAGATGCGTGCCGACCCTAGAGCGCTGCGCTTCGGCGCGGCCGTCACCACCCTGGTCCTCGCCCTCGTCCTCGTGACGGGAAGCGTGTGGCTGCTGGCCGCCCAGGCCGTGGTGTTCGCTCTCGGGCTGGCGGGCCGATCACCGTACGGGATGGTCTTCCGGGCGCTCGTCACGAGCGCGCCGAAGGTGACAGAGGACGCCCGCCCCCCGCGGTTCGCGCAGGGTGTGGGGCTGGCCTTCGCGGTCGCGGGACTGGCCGGATTCGTCGCCGGGATCACGCCGCTGGCCCTCGGGGCCACGGCCGCGGCTCTCCTCGCCGCCTTCCTCAACGCAGCCTTCGGACTCTGTCTCGGCTGCGAAACGTACCTGCTGATTCGCCGTCTACTGCCCGCCGCCACATGGGAGGTTCACCAATGAGCCGCTCCGCCGTCCTGGTGGATGCCGACTGGGTCGAGGCCAACCTCGACACGCCAGGCGTCGTACTCGTCGAGGTCGACGAGGACACCAGCGCCTACGACAAGGGCCACATCCGTGGCGCCGTGAAGATCGACTGGAGGCAGGACCTCCAGGACCCCGTCCGCCGTGACTTCGTCGACAAGACCGGTTTCGAGACGCTGCTGTCCGAGCGCGGCATCTCCAACGACGACACCGTCGTGCTCTACGGCGGCAACAACAACTGGTTCGCCTCCTACGCCTACTGGTACTTCAAGCTGTACGGCCACGACAACGTCAAGCTGCTCGACGGCGGGCGCAAGAAGTGGGAGCTCGACTCCCGCGAGCTGGTCAAGGACGTTCCGCAGCGCGAGCGCACCCAGTACGTCGCCCAGGAGCAGGACACCGCGATCCGCGCCTTCCGCGACGACGTCGTCTCCGCCATCGGCAAGCTCAACCTGGTCGACGTCCGCTCGCCCGACGAGTTCACCGGCAAGCTGCTCGCCCCCGCCCATCTGCCGCAGGAGCAGGCCCAGCGCGCCGGTCACGTGCCCACCGCCCGCAACATCCCGTGGTCCAAGGCGGCCAACGACGACGGCACCTTCAAGAGCGACGACGACCTGCGCACGCTCTACCAGCAGGCCGGCGTCGACTTCGGCAAGGACACCATCGCCTACTGCCGCATCGGCGAGCGCTCCGCGCACACCTGGTTCGTGCTGCACGAGCTGCTCGACCAGTCCAACGTGAAGAACTACGACGGTTCGTGGACCGAGTACGGCTCGCTCGTGGGCGTGCCGATCGAGCTGGGGGAGGCCCGATGAGCACCGCGCAGGGA
The DNA here is from genome assembly GCF_024172185.1 of Nonomuraea roseoviolacea subsp. carminata. Taxonomy (GTDB): domain Bacteria; phylum Actinomycetota; class Actinomycetes; order Streptosporangiales; family Streptosporangiaceae; genus Nonomuraea; species Nonomuraea roseoviolacea. The sequence continues at coordinate 2,752,131 of NZ_JAMZEC010000001.1, read as the reverse complement.
TGCGGAGCCCCGGAGCAGACGATCGCTCTGCCCGCCGGGATCGATCTGTCCAACCAGGCCGTGATCCAGGGCGTCGTCACCGGCGCCGGCACCGCCTACGCGCGGCTGCTCGACCACTCCGGTGAGTTCACCGGTGAGGTCGTGGTGTCCGACGACGGCGTGTTCCGGTTCTTCGCCGCGCCGGGCGACTGGACCGTCCGCATCATCGCGGGCGGCGGCGTCACCCGTGACGTGCAGGTGGCGGCCAAGCTGGGCGAGGTGTCCCAGCTCGCCGTGGCCGTCTGACCCGTACGTCCGCCCCATCGCGACAGGCCCGCGCCGCAACGGCGCGGGCCTTCCGCATGTTCCGGCGAGATTTTTTCTCCAGGTGCCACCGATCGTCGCCCGGCGGTGTTGCTGTAGACGTGAGTGTGATGGACTGCCTCGACCCGGTGCGCAAGGCGCTGCTCGACGACCTCGACGAAGGGTTCGCCGAGCTGTACGGCGCCCACCGCGGCGTCGTCTTCTCGACGGCGCTGCGGCTGAGCGGCCGCTGGGCCGACGCCGAGGACCTGGCCGCCGAGACGTTCCTGCGCGCCTACCGGGCGGTGGCCGGCTACGACGCCGAACGCATCGCGGCGCTGCAGACCAGGCCGTGGCTGCTGACCATTCTCATGAACATCTGGCGCAACTGCGGCCGCGCCAAGTCCCGCAAGCCGCCACCCGACCTGCGCGAGGAGCCGGTGGACACCGTCGATCCACGCGAGGGCGTCGAGGAGAGCGCGCTGCGGAGGGAGACCGGCGACGAGCTGGCGGGGCTGCTCGCCCTGCTGCCGGAGGAGCAGCGCCTCGCGGTCGTGCTCCGGCACGTCTCCGACCTGCCGGTCAGTGAGATCGCCACAGTGCTGAGGATCCCCGAGGGCACGGTCAAGTCACACGTGTCGCGCGGGTTGAAGCGGCTGCGCACGCTAGGAGGTGTCCGATGAACGACGACCCCTTGCTCGCCAGGCTCGCCGGGCTGGCCGTCGAGCCGCCCGACGGTCTGCTGGACCGGATCGCGGCGCGCTGGATCGCGGTGCCGAGCCCGATCGGCGAGCTGTCCGTGGCCTGGACCGCCCGGGGCGTGGCCTACGTCCATCAGGGCGACGGGTTCTCCGGTGCGTTCCGGGCGCGTTTCGGCCGGCCGCTGATGCCGGCCACGCGGCCGCCCGCGGGTCTCGTGCCCGCGCTGCGCACCGGCAGGCTCTCCGGGCTGGCGCTCGACCTGGAGGAGCTGGGCGAGTTCCAGCGGGACGTGCTGCGCGCCGTCCAGGCCGTCCCGCGCGGCGAGGTCAGGCCGTACGCGTGGATCGCGGCCCGCGCGGGGCGGCCCGGAGCGGTGCGCGCGGTGGGCACGGCGCTCGCCCGCAACCCCGTGCCGCTGCTCGTCCCCTGCCACCGGGTGACGCGCTCCGACGGGGCGCTGGGGGAGTACGTGTTCGGGCCGGCGGCCAAGCAGCGGCTGCTGCTGGCGGAGGGCGTGGACCTGGGCCGGCTGGACGGCCTGGCCAAGGAGCGGGTCTTCTACCTGGCCAGCGACACGACGGGTGTGGTGTGCTTCCCGACCTGCCACAACGCCCGGCGCATCACGCCCGCGCACCGGCACGGCTTCCGCACGCTCGGCGCGGCCCGCACCGCCGGCTACCGCCCCTGCCGCACCTGCCGGCCCGACCTCCAGGCCGCCTGACCGGTCCGTCCCGAAGGTGCCCGAGGGGCGGGCGGGGGCTGCGGTGGGGTGACGGTGCCGCTACGATGCACCAGATGTCAGGTTCGTCTGGTGTGGCGGCGCCGCCCCGACCTGCGCCTTCACCGGCCCGGAAGCCGCCGTCGCCGTTCTCGCTGCCCGTGCACACGCTCCGCCTGCTCGGGCGCTGTGTGCTGCCGCTCGTCCTGTGGTTCGCCGCGGGTGAGGCCGTGCGCTTCGCGCTGCTGTACGGCGCGACCGAGGTGGCCTACGGCGACTTCCGGCAGGCCCGGCTGGTGGCCACGATCACCCTGCTCACCTTCGTCGTGCTGGCGGCGCTGACCGTGGTCACGGGCATGCTGCACACGCTGCGCGGCGCCCTGTGGGAGATGCGGGCGAGGACGGCCGAGGGCGCGGAGGACGAGCCGTTCTTCACGGCCCTCGACCGGGTCGCCCCCGCCTTCGCCGTGCTCTACATGGCCTGGGGCTTCCAGACCGAGGACGCCCGCGACCTGCAGCAGATGGACCTGTTCCACCACTTCTTCGACATGACCGACGCCGCGTTCTTCGGCGAGAAGTCGCACGTCGGCCGGAGCCTCATCGACCTCGACTGGCGGGTGTCGGTGGCCACGATGCTCGTCGCGTTCGGTCTGAAGACGCTGTTCGCCAAGCTCGTGGAGCGCGGCACCGGCCGCTTCTACGGCTTCGCCGCCGCGTTCTCGGAGTTCGCCTTCGTCTTCTACGGCCTCAACGCCACGGTCGCGATCGCCGACGCGCGCTCGGAGTGGGTGGAGCACCGCACCGTGGTCGTCGGCACCGAGAGCCTGTGGACCAAGGCGCAGGACGCCGTGCCCGTCCTGAAGACCCTCACTGACGTGGTGAACGACGTCTGGCCGCTGTTCCTCGACTCCGTCGCCATCCCGCTGGCCTGGCTCACCGTGGCGATGCTCGTGTTCGGCGCGTACGCCGACGACACCCGCACCATGCTCAAGGGCACCCGGTTCGAGCGCGGCATCGACCGCCTGGAGGGCAGCCACGACCTGACGAAGCGGTCCTTCGAGCGGGTGACCGGCGGGTTCCAGGAGCGCTGGGTGCCGCTGGTCAACTCCCTGCGGCTGGTGATCAAGGGTGGCGCGCCGCTGTTCGGCATGATGTGCCTGTGCTACGTGGCCGTCACGGTGGGCGCGCAGTACGCCGACCGCGCGGTCCGCACGCTGGTCGGGTCGCAGGTGGAGTGGGCCTGGGCGTACCTGGAGCCGCCGCTCGCGTTCGGCCGCGACCTGCTGGTGACCGTGGTCACCATGGCGCTGCTGGCCGCCACGTTCGACCTCGCCGCCACCCGGGCCCGCCTGCGCGGCGAGGCGTTCACCACGGACTGACCCGGGCCGCCTCCGCTACCGGCGGAAGCGCAGCACGTCCACGTCGGGCTTGCTCGTCCCCCGCTTGAACAGGTCGGCGGTCGGCGTGTCGGAGCGGTAGCCGCTGGGCCGGAACGACAGCTCCACCTCGCCGGCCACCGGCTTCGGCACCACGGCCAGACCCTCCAGCCGGTACTCCTTGCCGACCTCCAGCCGCTCGGTCGGCCGCTCGCCGTCGGCGAGCTCCACGACCCAGGCGCGGCCCGTGCGGTCCTCCAGCCGGATGTCGTCCGGCTTGGCGGTCATGGTGGCGCTGGCGGGGTCCACGACCTTCTCCGTGATGTCCACCTTGAGCCAGGCGACGGTGTCGCCGTGCTTGCTGTTCGGCGGGGCCTCGGCGGGGCTGAGCGCGGCCTTCCACTCGATGCCGTGCACGGTGCCGGCCTGGCCGGCCGCCACGGGCACGAGGCGCGTCTCCTTGGCGGAGACCTTCTCGTAGAACAGGTAGCCGTCGTACGTGGTCGCGCCGACGGCCACGGCGACGCTCACCAGCGCGCCGGCGGCCACCAGGAGGGCCCTGCCCCGCTTCCGCGGCCGCGCCGCGGGCTCGGGCGCCCGCGGTGGGGCCTGCGGCGGGGGCAGCGGGGCCCGCGCGGGCTCCTCAGGGGGCGCGCTCGCGGGTACGGGCGGCAGGGGCTGGGTGACGCCCTCGACGGGCTCGGGAGGGAGCGGGGGCCACACCTGCCGGTCGGGCCGCACCCGCGGGCGCATGCCGGGCCACGAGCCGCCCGGCCGAGGCCCGCCGTGCTGAGCCGGCCGAGGCCCGCCGGGCTGAGGGGGTGCGGAGGGCCGCTGAGGGCGCGCCTGCGGCGGCTGAGAGCCCGCCGGGGGCTGTTGCGGCGGCTGAGGGCCCGCCGGGGGCTGCTGGGGCGGCGGCGCCGGGGGCCGGGGCGCTCCGTTGGCCGGGCGGGGGTTGCGGGGCGCGAACCAGTCGCGGTCGTCTGCGCTCATGAGCCGATCACTTCTTGACGATGGAGTAGACGTCCTGCGGCTTGGCGGCGAGGTCGCGCGCCGCCTTGTCGTCGAGCCCGAGGTCGATCTCGACCTCCGGCTGGTACGGCTCCACCAGGGCCGACGGCGGCAGCCCGAACACCACCTTGGCCCCCGGCAGCGCCGAGGCGGGCACCTCGAAGAAGAACCGGCCGCTGACCCAGATGTCCGGCTGCATCCAGGTGGCGGCCAGCGTGGCGGTGGACTCCACCCGGTCGGTGGCGGCGAAGCGGTGGCCGTCCTCGGTCAGCAGCGTGGGCTGGCCGAGGTGGTACGGCTTGAGGACGGACTTGGCGGAGGCGTTCACGACGAGGAACACGTTGTCCGTCTCGACGGTCCTGACGCTGCTGGTCCGGATCGCCTTGGCGGCGGTGAAGGAGTCGAGCCGCACGTGGAAGCGCCGGGCGTCGACGTCCTGACCCTTGGCGCCGGTGTAGGTCAGCGGGGCGCCGGTGTCGTTCTCGGTCAGCGCGAACGTCTGCAGGCCGACGGCGCCGGCCGCGAGGAGCAGGCCCAGCAGCGCGTTGAGCGCGCGCGAGCCGCCGCGCCCGGAGCCGGAGCCTCCTCCGCGGCGCCCGCCCGGCCGCGCCGCCGGCCGGGGCTGGACCGCGGTCACGTCGCGGCTTCTTCCTGGACGGGCAGGGTCACCTGTGCCTTGATCTCGGGGACGAGACTCTCGCCCGCGGCCTGGGTGACCATCGTCCACCTCTCGGTCGGGTCGTTGAAGCCGGCCGCGTACTCGAACGAGCCCACGTCCATCGTGATCTTCTCCGGGGGCTTCTCGCCCTCCTTCAGCCGGTAGCGGACGATGACCGTGGTCTTGATCCCCGGGTGGAGCTGCCGGCTCTCGCCGCCCTTGGCCAGGGCGAAGGCGAACGGGCCGGCGTCGTCGGGGAACTTGGGACTGATCTTGACCAGCGAGCCGGCGAACGTGGTGGCGAAGCCGCCCTTCCCCTCGGCCGGGGGGATCCCGACGGAGGTGGTGCCGTCGCCGCGGTTGGTGACCTCGAAGACCATCTCCACGAACCGCTTGTCCTCGTCGAACTGCGTCTGCGCCCGCTCGGTGCGGACCCGGGACTCGACGAAGCGGGTGGAGTACAGGCCCTGGTCGAGCACCGCGCCCTTGCCGAGCTGGGGCGGGGCGTCCGGGGCCTCGTTCAGGCCGCCCATGAGGGCGGTGATCCCGAGGGCGGTGACCAGCACCAGCGCCACCGCGGGCACCACTACCGGGCGTCTGGGCCTGCCGCTGCCGCCGGAGGGTTCGGTCATGGGTAAGGATGGTAATAGGTCACGCTTGTCCCATCCGCCGCTATCCTCCCAACGGGCTGGTCTAATTGCCGAGAACCCTGCCGTAGAAGGGGTTCTAGCTCATACGCTGTCACGGAGCAGCGGGACTAGCCTCGACGACTAACGACATATCGCGGCCGGAGGGTCACGTGGTGGACGTGCATCCTGAGCATGCGCAGCTGCAGGCGGACCGCATCTACCTGGGCTGGCAGTACATCCTGCTGCACCCGGATCCCGGTCCGCCACCGAAACGGCCCTCGCCGGCGGAGGAGCCGCCGCCCGCCCGCCCCGACGCCGACCTCGCCCGCCGCGAGCGCATGCAGCAGGACATGCTCAACCGGCCGGTACGCGTCTTCCGGCTGTTCGCGGTCGTGCTGTCGCTGCTCGTCCTCGTGCTCGCCGTGGCCGGGCTGCTCCAGTGGAAGTTCGCCCTGCTCGGCCTCGTCGCGGCCTGCGGCGTGGCGATCATCTGCAGTTACGCGCTCGTCCAGGGCGACCGGGCCGTGCGCTACCGCATCAGCGAGCAGCGGGCCCGTGACGACCGTCGGCGACAGGAACGTGACAAGGAGCTGTTCCGCGCCCAGGAGGAGCACGCCCAGCGCTACCGCGAGTGGCAGCGGCTCAAGGAGCGCCACGACCGCCAGCTCACCTGGTACGCCGTGGCCGTGCCCGACGAGATCGACCGCATCGACGTGGCCGGCGGCACCCTGCCCGGCTGGTCGGCGCTCGTCACCCTGCTCGGCGCCACCCGCCTCTACAGCGGCGGCCACCTGACCGTGCTCGACCTGTCCGAGGGCGCCATCGCCAAGGACCTCATCGAGCTGGCCCGGCGCGGCGGCGACGACCCGCTGGTCTGGGTGCTGCCCGTCGACCTGCCCCGCCTCGACCTCGGCGCCACGCTCAAGCCCGAGGCGTTCGCCGACGTGCTCGCCCACGTGGTCAGCGTCAGCGAGGAGCACCGCACCACCCGCGACCTCAGCTTCGACAACGCGATCCTGGAGCGTGTCCTCGAAGTGCTCGGCGAGAACGCCACGATCAGCCAGGTCACCGCCGCGCTGCGGGCCCTGGCCCAGGTCGGCGACCCGCGCGACGACCTCAGGTACGGGCTGATCACCGCGAGCCAGCTCGAACGCATCGGCACGCTGTTCGGCCGGGGCGTGAGCGACCGCGTGGTCATCGAGCGGGCCTGGGCGCTGGAGTCGCAGCTTCGCAAGCTGGAGACGCTGGGCACGGAGGCCGTGCGCCTGCCGCCCGCCCGGCTGCGCGTGATCAGCATGGACCGCCAGGCCGGCGTGTTCGGCAACCGGGTGCTCGGCACGTACGTGGCGACCGCCCTCACCCACATCCTGCGTCAGTCGCCCGCCTCCGACCGGCCCTGGTACCACACGATCATCGTGGCGGGGGCCGACAAGCTCCGCGGCGACGTGCTCGACCGGCTCATGGACGCCTGCGAGACCTCACGTACGGGGCTCGTCCTCACCTACCGGTCGCTCACCCCGACCGTGCGGGAGCGGCTGGGCCGCGGCCACGCCGCGGTCGCGTTCATGCGGCTCGGCAACGCCGAGGACGCCCGGGTGGCCAGCGAGCACGTCGGCACCGAGCACCGGCTGGAGCTGGCCCAGCTCACCGAGACGATCAGCGACTCGCTCCCCGGCGTCGACGGCGGCTACACCAGCACGATCGCCGAGGTCGAGGGCCGGCACGAGGACCACGACGACAACCCCACCGACCTGGCCGAGGACATCAACGAGTCCACCGAGTGGGGCCGCACCACCGGCAAGATCGGCGAGAGGGAGCGGGTGCTCCAGCGCTCCCGCGAGTTCCTCGTCGAGCCGCACCAGCTCCAGCAGCTCCCCACCACGTCCGTCATCGTCACCGACGCCACCTCGCAGGGCCGGCGGGTCCGCCTCGCCGACGCCAACCCGGCCATCCTCACCTTCCCCAAGACCACGCTCGGCGAGCTGGACGACGTGCGCGAGGCCGTCCTGGCCCTCGACGGCGAGCAGGGCGCCGACCAGGAGGGCGAGCGCGCGGGCGAGCACGGCGACCCGCCGGGGCGCGACGGCGCCGAGCCGCCGCCGAACCTCGGGCCGCCGCCGCCACGCCTCGACTGGCGCAAGGGAAGGCAATGAGATGGTCAATGTCAAGGTGACGGGCTGACGGTCGGCGGATTTTACTTAGAGCCGTCTGTGGGGGGATGAAATGCAGCCGAGTGTCTCGCTGAGCGGGCCGTGGTACCGGATCCAGTCCATCGCCGCACCCTCGCGAAGCTCCTCGGCCGAGTGGGACTTCGTCACCGTGCTGCCCGCCGTGCTGTCGGCCGCCCAGCGCGACCGGCCGTTCGCCATCGGCTGGCTCTCCCGCGGCTCGGGCGCGCCCCTGGAGCTCATCACGAACGCCGGCCCGCTGTCGCCGCCCCGCCAGCCGCGCCGCGCCACCGGCGCGCCGGGGACGCCCACGGGGCCGCAGCCGCTGCTGTTCCCCGGCGGGGCGCGCGGGGTGCAGCTCGGCGAGGAGTACCTGGACGACCTCGCCGACCTGGTGTGGACGCCGTGCCCCGGCCGGCAGGCGCCGCCGCTCGGCAACCGCCGCGAGTTCGACCCGGACGAGCTGAAGCGGCCCACGCTGTTCGAGTCGACGCTGATCACGCTCATGTCGCGGCCGTTCGCCTGGCTCGTCGTGGCCGAGCCGACCGGCCTGCTCGACGCCGAGGTGGCCCACCTGCGCACCCAGCTCAACGTGCTGCGCCAGTACGGCGACGCCTCCGAGCGCTCCCGCTTCGACGCCGAGCGGGCCGAGCGGCGCATGCAGGAGCTCGACGCGTTCCGCGAGGCCGGGCTGTGGAACGTGCGGGTGCTGGCCGGCGGCGCGACGGCCGAGGAGCTGCGCCAGATCGCGCCCGTCCTCGTCGGCTCGGTCGAGATGAGCCACCACCCCTACCGGCTGCGCAGCGCCCAGGGCGCCGTCCACCCGCTGGCCGAGGCGCTGACCATCACGCTCCAGGACCCCGCCGACGGTGCCGCCGCGCCCTTCGCCGCCACGGCCGGCGCGCTCGCGGCGCTGGCCGGGCTGCCCCGGCGCGAGGTGCCCGGCGTGCGGGTGCTCGACTCGGGGTTCTTCGACGTCACCTCCGAGGCCGACGGCGGGGAGCTGGAGCTGGGGGAGATCCTCGACGGGCAGGACCGGGGGGTCGGCTCGTTCCGGGTGCCGCTGGCCACGCTCAACCGGCACGCGTTCGTCACCGGCGCCACCGGCTCCGGCAAGTCGCAGACCGTACGGCATCTGCTGGAGCAGCTCAGCGCGGCCCGCATCCCGTGGCTCGCGATCGAGCCGGCCAAGTCGGAGTACGCCGCCATGGCCGGCCGGGTCGAGCACCTCGGGCCCGTCACCGTGATCAACCCGTCGGCGCCCGCCGGGGTGCCGTTCAGCATCAACCCCCTCGAACCCGAGCCCGGCTACCCCGTCCAGGCGCACATCGACATGGTCAGGGCGCTGTTCATGGCCGCCTTCGACGCCGAGGAGCCGTTCCCGCAGATCATGTCGCTGGCCCTGCAGCGCGTCTACGAGGCGACCGGCTGGGACGTCGTCACCGGCGGCGCCGTGCCCGGCTCCAAGGTGCCGCCCAGCGTGCCCACCCTGGAGCTGCTCCAGCAGCACGCCATGGACGTGATCAAGGAGATCGGCTACGGCCGCGAGGTGCAGGCCGACGTCGAGGGCTTCATCTCGCTGCGGCTGCGCTCGCTGCGCGTCGGCTCGGCCGGGCGCTTCTTCGAGGGCGGCCATCCCGCCGACGTCGGCGGCCTGCTCCAGCGCAACGTGGTGCTCGCCATCGAGGACGTGGCCAACGACGAGGACAAGGCGTTCCTCATGGGCACGCTGATCATCCGCATCGTGGAGCACCTGCGGATGCGCGCCCGCCAGGAGAAGTCCACGGGGCTGCGGCACGTCATCGTCATCGAGGAGGCCCACCGGCTGCTGCGCGACCGGGGCGCCGGCCGGGCCGCCACCCACGCCGTGGAGCTGCTGGCCGGCATGCTCGCCGAGATCAGGGCGTACGGGGAGGGCATCGTCGTGGCCGAGCAGATCCCCACCAAGCTGGTGCCGGACGTGGTCAAGAACACCGCGCTCAAGGTCGTCCACCGGCTGCCGGCCGAGGACGACCGGCAGCTCGTCGGCGCGGCCATGAACCTCAGCGAGGAGCAGTCCCGCCAGGTCGTGTCGTTGCAGCCGGGCTGCGCGGCCGTGTTCGCCGACGGCATGGACCGGCCGCTGCGGGTGCGGGTGCCGCTCGGCGAGTCGCGCGAGCGGCTCATGCCCAGCCCGCCGCCGCCGATAAGGGGACGCCGCTCGGCGGCCTGCGGCAGCCAGTGCCGCACCGGCCAGGCGTGCACGCTCGTCGAGCTGCGCGAGGCCGACGTGCTGGCCGACGCGCCCGACTGGGCGTGGCTGCGCGTCTGGTGCGACACCGTCGTGCTCGCGTTCGTGACGAACCGCCCGCTGCCCGGGGTGCCGCGCGCGCTGGCCGCCGCCTGGTCCGACCTGCCGGTGCGGCGCGGCGAGTGCCTGCTCGCCACGCTGGTCGAGCGGTCGGTGCAGCGGCGCGCCTGGGCGCTGCGGAGCTGGCTCGACCCCGCCCTCCTCACGGAGAAGGCGGCCGAGACCGCCACGCGGCTGCTGGCCGGAGTGGAGCGGGGCGGCGAGCGTCCCGGCGTGGCGTGGGTGATCCCGCAGGTGCGCTGGCTGCACGAGGTGGACCGCCTGTTCCCGTACGGCCGGCCCGCCCCGGACCTGCGCACCCCGGCGCCGCCCATGGAGTACGCCCTGTTCGGCGACACGCCCGGGACGGCGGCGGGCCGCGAGAACGGTTCGGCCCCGCGCGACACGCCCGGCGGCACGGGCGCGATGACCGGCGGTCCGAGTGGCGCGGCCACCGCCGTGGTGACGGCCGCCGCCCCGCACGGTGAGCTGCTCGGCCATCGGGCCAAGGCGCTGCGCCACCACCCGCTGTCCATGGCCATCGAGCACAACCGGGCCCTGGCCTGGCGGGTCATCCTGGGCGACGACGAGAACGAGGGCCTGCAGCGCGACGTCATGACGGTCGCGATCGGCATCGAGCCCGCCGCGCGGCTGCGGCACGTGGGGCAGACCATGGGGGCCGGGTGGCTCGAAGGCGTCCTGTCCTGGCCGCGCCGGTTCGTCCTGCCGTTCGACCACGGCGGCGCGCCCGAGATCCCGTTCACCGGCTAGGCGCGCCCGAGATCCCGCTCACCGGCTCAGCGGTCGCGGCGGCGTTCGACGCGCTTGCGGCGGGCCACCTCCCGCTTGTGCTCGGCCAGCTCCCGCCGGCGCTCGCGCCGCCCCTCCGCCGCCTCGCGCTTGCGGCTCTCCAGCTCCAGCCGCATGGCCTCCTGCGCCGCCGTGCTGCGCGAGGAGACCCGGGCGGCGGCCCGCGCGGCGAGCTTGGCCGCCCGCTTGGGGTTGACCCGCCGGCCGGTGCGCTCCCCGGCGGGCACCGCGGGCGCGGCCGACGCCTGTTCGAGGAGCGGGACGCCGTGGCGCATGAGGAAGACGTACAGCTCGGGATCGGTCGGCTCGGAGCCGAACGTGTGACGCGTGACGCGCAGGACGCCGCCCTCGGCGATCTCCAGCACGCCGACCCAGAACGACCCGTCGAGGTAGACGGAGAACGTGACCATGCCCTTGCTCCCCAGGTATGCCGAACGGCGGTCTGACGAGACCGCTTCCGGCACACCGGACATCCCTCAAGGGCGGTTACGGATATGTCGCCCGGGCTACCAACCGGGCCGCGTTTTCGTGTGCGTTATCAGAGTAACCGCCGACGCCGACTAGGATCCTTAGCCATGACCCAGCTTCCACTGCGCGCACAGCTCGCGAGCGCCCTGGGCCGCAGCGCCGCCACGCTGTCCCGGATGACCGGACGCGGTGACGGCTCGGTGATCGGCGGCCGGGTGGGCCTCATGCTGGAGCCCGACCTGCTCCGCCAACTGGCGCGTGACCGCAAGCTCGCCCTGGTCAGCGCCACCAACGGCAAGACCACCACCACCCGGCTGATCACGTCCGCGCTGCTGGAGATGGGCGAGGTCGCGACCAACGTCTTCGGCGCCAACATGCCGGCCGGCCACGTCTCCGCGCTGTCGCAGCACAAGGACGCCCCCTACGGCGTGCTGGAGGTCGACGAGAAGTACCTCCCCGAGGTCCTCGACACCACCGGCGCGGGCGTCGTCTGCCTGATGAACCTCAGCCGCGACCAGATGGACCGCGCGGCCGAGATCTGGCTGCTGGCGCAGAAGTGGCGGCGGGCGCTGTCCGGCAAGCCCACCCACGTCATCGCCAACTGCGACGACCCGCTGGTCACCTGGGGCGCCTCCACGGCCGCCAAGGTCACCTGGGTCGCGGGCGGCCAGCGGTGGAAGGAGGACTCCTGGTGCTGCCCCGAGTGCGGCGGCCCCCTCGACCGCAAGGACGCCGACTGGGCCTGCCGCGAGTGCACCTTCCACCGGCCCGAGCCGCAGTGGATCCTCGACGACGACGCGGTCATCGACCCGCGCGGGCAGCGGTGGCTGCTCGACATCCAGCTTCCCGGCCTGGCCAACCGCTCCAACGCCGTCATGGCGCTGGCCGTGGCCGAGGCGTTCGACCTGCCCGTCGAGCGGGCGCTGCCCCGGCTGCGCGAGGTCACCAGCGTCGCCGGCCGCTACACCACGGTCGAGCGTGAGGGCCGCCAGGCGCGGCTGCTGCTGGCCAAGAACCCCGCCGGCTGGCTGGAGGCGTTCGACGTCGCCGACCCGCGGCTGCCGATCATCCTGTCGGTCAACGCGCAGGGTCCCGACGGGCGCGACACGTCCTGGCTGTGGGACGTCGACTACCGCATCCTGCGCGGCCGGCCGGTGTTCGTCACCGGTGAGCGGCGCCTCGACCTGGCGCTCCGGCTCGACGTGGCCGACGTGCCGTTCGCGGTGTGCGAGACGTTCTCCGAGGCGCTCGCCATGCAGCCGCCCGGCCGCGTCGACGTGATCGCCAACTACACCGCGTTCCAGCAGATCCGATCGGAGTTCGGCCGTGCCGTCTGACAGCGCCCTGCGCATCGTCTGGATCTACCCCGACCTGCTGAGCACGTACGGCGACCAGGGCAACGTCCTGGTCCTGGAGCAGCGCGCGCAGCGGCGCGGCATCGAGACCGAGACCATCCACGTGCGCTCGGCCGACCCGGTGCCCGAGACCGGCGACATCTACCTCATCGGCGGCGGCGAGGACCGGCCGCAGATCCTCGCGGCGGCGCGGCTGCGCCGCGACGGCGGTCTGCACCGCGCCCTCAACCGGGGCGCGGCGCTGCTGGCCGTGTGCGCCGGCTACCAGATCATGGGCAGCACGTTCGGCGGTGAGGAGGGCCAGCCGGTCGACGGGCTCGGCATCCTCGACATCGCCAGCGTCCGCGGCCCGGCCCGCGCCGTGGGGGAGCTGGTGGCCGAGGTCGACGCCGCGCTCGGCCTGCCGACGCTGACGGGCTTCGAGAACCACATGGGCGTCACCCGGCTCGGCCCCGGGGTCAAGCCGCTGTCGCGCACGGTCAAGGGCACGGGCAACGGCGACGGCTTCGAGGGCTGCTACACGGGCCACATCGTCGGCACCTACCTGCACGGGCCGGCCCTGGCCCGCAACCCGGCACTGGCCGACCTGCTGCTGTCCTGGCGCGTGGGCGGGCAGCTCGCCCCCCTCGACGACACCCGCTACGAGCTGCTCCGCCAGGAGCGCCTCAACACGGTCCTCGCCGCCGGCTGACCGCACGTCAGGCCGCCATCCGAGGTGGTGGCACGGTCAGCGGCGGTTCTGGCTCACGGCGACGTGGATCGCGCCGGCGGAGTGCAGGCTCCGCAGCAGCGTCCAGTCGTCCGCCGGGTCCAGCCACACCTGGAGCTCCTCCGGGCCGCGCGGCCGGGGCAGCGACCCGGAGGGCTCGTAGAACGACGTGACCAGCACGAGGGGCACCGGCCCGGTCCACTCCTCGGGCGCGGGCGGCACGTGCCGGCCGCCGAGCAGCACCGCCCGCTCCTCGGCCGTGCACTCCTCCAGCGGCCCGGTGGCCGCCAGCTCCGCCTGCACCCGCACCTGGGTGTCCAGCGCGGCCCGCAGGCGTGCCTCGCGCCGCTCCTCGGCGGTCGCCAGCGCGTCGTAGCCGGGGCGCAGCGCCGCGACCAGCGCGCCCGGCTCGTCCGCGTACGCCCGCAGACTCCCGCCCGCGAAGATCATCTCGTACCGGTACGGGAAGCCGTCGCCCTTGACCGGCGCGACGGGCGGCCGGTCGGCGGCCGAGGTGTTGCGGACGACGACGGCCGCGGATCCGCTCACAGGTACCGGGCCTCCTTCTTCTCGTTCCATCGGGTGATCGCGAACAGGGCGGTGAGCTGCGCCTTGTCGGCCTCCCGGTGGAAGAGGAGGTCCGCCAGCTCGAAGTAGGACGAGTAGTCGCGGCTTCTGCGGTGGTCAGCGTGACTACCGGGAAGGTCCTTCTCGCCGTTGTTGAGCGGGAACTGATCATCCGCCAGCCGCAGGGCCAGCGCCAGCTCGGCCAGCACCAGCTTGGTCTGCGCCTGGATGACGCCGGGGTCCAAGGAGGCGTCGGGGCGGCGGAACTCCGTGTGGTCGGTCCGGCCACCCTTGACGGCTGCCAGGTTGACCGCGGCAAGGTGCTTCTTGTGCTGGTTCACAAGACCATCGAGGGAGGCGTAACCGCGGGAGAGCAGCGCGTTCGGCCGGCAGAACTCGGTGCCTCGGTGGTGCTGCTGCTCCGGGTTCGTCAACAGCCGCAGGGTCGTGTCGGCGAAGGTGATGTTCTCCAGTTGCAGGAGCCGCTGGTAGAAGCCCGCGACGTGATCGAAGACCGAAGTGCCCGCGTGGATGTGGCCTCCCGCGTCCATCGTCGCCTCGCCGCCGTGCGACTTGATGATCTCGCAGACCAGCTTGACGGCCTGCCACGCGCGCTCGGTGTAGCGCAGCGGTGGCGGGACGAGCTCACCGGCGGCCGTGCCCTCCCGCTCCAGCCGCCAGCCGTTGTCCCCCTCGTAATAGCCGGTGTCGCGTGAGGTGTGGTAGGGATGCACCCACGGATCCAGAGTCAGTCCCGCGTCGTACAGGTCACGGGCGATGGCTTGGTTGATCGCGTCCCGGTGCCGATCGAGCGCTTCCGGAAAGGTGTACTCGATCTCCCGCGCGAACTTGAACTGGCCACCGGGCACGGTCAGCCCGTCAGTGGCCTCCTCGATCATGAGGGGGACCACCGGCTCCCCGCTCTCGGCCCGCTCGAACGCCTCGGCCAGGTGGCGCTCGAACACCTCGGGGTTCTCCCGGTAGGAGACCTCCGGCTCGGCCGGCCAGCTCTCCCACGCCCGCGCCCGGGCCTCCAGCGCCTGCACGTGTGCGTTCTCCAGGTCGGAGGCGGCTCCGCCCGCCCTGGTCAGCGACGCACGGGCGAAGGCGGCGTCACGCGCGGCCGCCTGGCGAAGCTGGTCCATGAGCGCGTCCTCGGCCACGCGAAGCAGCGTCACCGTGAAGTGGTACGGCTTCTCCGCCGCCGCCCGATGGTACGAGCTCAGCCGCTGGACGAGGTCGGCCCGGTCGACGGCGCCGCCCGGGTCCAGCCCGCGCTGCTCGGCCCCTTGGAACACGTGCGCCAGCCGCTCGACCGAGTGGTCCAGGCCGAGGTCGCCGGCCAGCTTCCGGAGGGGGTCCAGAACCCACGCGGGAGCCTTGCCACGCGAGCCGACGATCCGGTCCATGCGCGCCAGCGCTCTGGTGGTGGGCTCGCCGAGCTGGGTCGCGTACCGTTCCGACACCCGCACCCGGGCCCAGGTGTCCGGGGCGGTGTCCATGTATCCGCGCATCCTCGCCACGAGCGTCGCCCGGTCCGGGGCGCCCGCCGGGTCGAAGCCGAGCCGCCGAGCCCGGTCGGCCGCGTGGGCGAGGCGGCGGGGCGAGTCGCCGAGACCCAGCTCCCGCGCGAGCACGAGAAGGGGGTCCATCGCGGGACGCGGCGCGGCGTCGGCGACGATGACGCGGTCGAGCCGGCCCAGCGTCGCCGCCTTCGCCGGGTCCAGGCGCGCGTCGGGGAAGCGTTCCTCCATCACCCGCAGGTCCCAGCCGTCGCCGTCCCTGTCGCGGAAGGACGCGAGGCTGTCCACGAGCTCCCGGCGGGTCGCCGGACGTTCCGGGAGGGCGCCGTGCGCGTCCGCCTCGGCGAGCATCTCGGAGAACGAACGGTACGCGTGGGAGAACCCCGCGTCGGCCGCCAGGTCGCGCAGGCGGGCGTCCGGCGACACCGAGTGGAGCAGCCGCCCGGCGCGGCCCAGCGCCCGCGCCTCCGGGTCGCCGAGCCCGCCCATGGCGTGCTCGTCCGCCGCCCGAAGCCCGTCCCACAGGTCCGTGTCGTGCTGCCGGGCCTGCCGGAGTCCCTGCCTCAGCTCGTGCCATCCCGGTGCGTTCCGGACGTCGATGCCCCGCGCCTGCGCGTCCACGAACAGGCGTCCCACGTGGTCGATCGAGTGGAACCCGACGTCCGCGTCGTAGGCCAGACTGCGAAGCTGCGTGAGCCTGTCCGCGAGATCGGTCGTCGGGTGCGAGCCGAGCGCCTGGTCCATCCGGGCGAGCGCCCGGGCGACCGGGAAGGACACGTTCGGCACGTCCCGGTGCGCGAGCCACAGGCCGGGGAAGACCAGTGGGTCCGTCTGCCGGTACTGGTCGAGCCGGTCGGTCAGGTCCTGCCGGTCCGTCGCCCCGGCGGGGTCGTGACCCTGCCGCTGCGCCTCGTCGAAGACCCGCACCAGCCCGTCGACCATGTAGGGCATGCCCAGGTGCGTCGCGATCGCGCGGATGCCGCCCGCCATGGTCTCACCCGTGGGCCGGTTCACTCCCTGGGTGACGATGTGGGCCATCGTCCCCAGGCTGTGCGCGAACGTGTCGTGCGGCACCGGCTCCTCCAGCAGGCGCGCGACGCGGTGCCCGAGGGCGACGCGGGCGGGGTCCAGTGCTGCCGGGGCGTGCTCGTCCCGGTTGATGAGCTGGTCGATGCGGCCTGTGCCCGGTCCAGCGTCGTTCCCGTGCCGCACGACGGCGGGCGCGTCCTCGTGCGCGCCGCCCTGCCGCGTGCCGTCGGGTGTCGCGGGGGGTGTGGTGGTCGGGTCATCGGGGTGGGGCGTGGGGTGCTGCTCGGGCGCGGGGTCGGGCGCGGTGGTGCGCCCGCCGCCCGGGTGGGTCGGCGAGGTGGCGTGCTGGTCGGCTTGGCGTGCCGGTGGGGTGGTGCGCTGGTCGCCGGCGCGGGCGGGTGGGGTCTCGCGGGTGCCCGCGGGGGCCGCGTCCCTGATTTGCCCGTCCGTGCCCCGGCCGGGGGCCTGGGTGTCCGGGAGGCGGCCGGTGACGAGGGGCTGCCCTTCCGGGGCGCGCCCCGAGGCGACGTCCTGGGCGTGCGTCACCCGCGCCGGGTCCGTGCTCCGGGGATTCGCCGCGTCGTCCCGGGGAGCGGCTGGGGTGTCCGAACCGTCTCGGGGGGTGACCGGGCGGGGCTGGTCCGTGGGTTGCGGGGTGTCCGGGTGCCTGGGGCCGTCGGAGTGGCCGGTGCCGTGCCGGGCGGCCTGCCCGCGGTCGTTGTCCTGGGAGGCGTCGGTCGCCCCGTTCTGCGCGTCCGTGGGCGGTAACGGCGGGACCGGCGCCGCGGGGGCGGTCTGCACGTACGGGGTGTGGAGCGGCAGGGCGTCGCGTACAGGCTGTGGGGGCGCGAGAGGGGTGTGGCCGGCGCCGTTGGCATGACCGGGGGTGCCGGCGGCGTTGGCGTGGCCGGAGGTGCCGGCGGGCGCGGTGTGCTGAGGATGACCGGCGGGTGTGCCGTTCGCCGGATGGCCGGCGGGTGCCGTGTTCTGCGGATGGCCGGCCGGTGTGCCGTTCGGGGCGTGGGGCTGTCGGCCGGCCACGGGGGCGTCGGGCGTCAGGCCGGCCGCGGGAGCGTGGCCGGACGTGTCGTGCGCGCCCCCGGCCGTGTGGGAGGAGCCCCCGGCCGTGTGGGTGGCGCCCCCGGCCGTGTGGGAGGCGGCGCCGGGCAGCTCCGGGGCCGGACCGTGGAGCATCCTCGTGTCCGGCGGCGGAAGGGGGCCCTCCGAGGGGCCGTCCTCCCTGCGGACGACCTCGCCCGCGATCATCTCCGCCTCCCGCGCCGGGGCCGGCGCGGACCCGCCGTCCCCCTTCGGAGGCATGGGCACGTCGGCAGGCCGCCCGGCGGCAGGGGCGGTCTCGCCGCTCAGCACCACCTGGGTCGGCTCCACCACGCGCCGCGACCCGAGGCCGAGCGAGGAGCCGTCCCCGCTCGACGGCGGCTTGTGCCCGCCGACCGGCGGCGGGCCGTCACCCCCTGCCGTACGCGTCCACGCGGGGCCGCCGGACGGGGGACGGTTCGGCGGGAGGTCCCCGGCCGCCGTCGGCATGAAGGAGACGCGGGCGCTCTGCGGGATGCCGATGCCGCCCGCCGTACCGGCCACGAAGGAGTAGAACAGGTGCGCGGGGTCGAGCTGGTCGCTCACGGCGAGGCCCGGGACGGAGCCCACGGCGCCGGAGAAGCCGCCCACCACGGCGCGGCCGTAGATGCTTTGTCCGATGGCGGCGATCTGGTCGCGCACGCCCAGTTCGGCGCGGGACATGATGAACACGACCTCGCGGGTGGCCAGGCGCGAGAGCCCGAAGTCGACCCCGGTGTAGACCAGCCCCATCATCGCCCCGTTGAGGAACGACATCAGCACCGAGTGGCCGTCGATGTCCTCCCGGTGGCCGAAGCGCTTCTGCAGCTCCTGGACGGTGAGGTCCGTGAGGCCCATCATCCCGCCGAAGCCCAGGATGTTCATGAGCAGGCGCCACTTGAGCGCTTGGATCGACATCCGGGTCATGATCGTGCGCAACTGGATCAGCCTGAGCACCGACGGCCCGTTCGCGATGATCCACACCAGGAGGCGGACGATGGCGAGGCCCAGCAGCGCCAGTGCCGCGTACTGCATCCACTGCGTGTGTTCCGTCGTCTCCCCGTGCTTGCGCAGCCGCTGCGCCTCCTCACGAAGGGCCTTCTCCAGCAGCCTCAGCAGCGTCTCGCCGCCGTTGTCCTTCCGGGAGGACGCCTTGTGCCCCTCGCCGGCCAGGTCGGCGAGCACCTTCTCGAACTCTTCCTTGGCGGCGCCCTCCCACTCCAGCTTGCTGAGCCGGCTCAGCAGCGGCTCGGCGTCCTCGGCGCGGATGCCGGCCAGCTCGTCGGCCAGCGCCTCCAGCGCGCCGGCCTGCCGCGTGATCGCGTCCGGCTCCCCCTCGGGGAACGCGTTGGCCGTCAGCGGCAGCGCCAGCGGCTTGACCACCTCGGGGACCAGCCCCAGATCCAGCCCCATCAGCCGATGACCCGGGCTCTCACGCGCCCGGCTCCCGCCGGTCGGTCCCGGGCAGGAAGGATTCGAAGCTCACGCCCTCGCCGAACAGGTCCTCCAGCGGGACGTCGTCGGCGATCAGTGGTCCGGCCAGGGTGCGCAGTTCGTCGGACACCTGCCGGGTGGCGAGCGCGGCCTGCTCGACGACGCAGGCGGCCAGCTCGGTGGGTGACAGCTCCCGGTAGACGCGGGGGTCGAAGTCGACGGACCGCAGCTCTCCCTGGGGGCCGACGGTGACGGTGACCATGCCGTCCTCGGACTGCGACGAACCCGTCAGGTCGCGTGCCTTACGGTGCAACTCCTTGGCTTGCTCGGCCTGCCGGTTGACGTCCTGGACGAGTTGCCGGAGCAACTCCCATGAATCACTCATCGTTACTTCAATCCCACAAAGCAGTCAGGACGCCCGCATACTATCGATCAACCGAGGCAGTCAGGGAGGGGAACCGCTGGATGGAGATGCAAGGCGTCACCTACAGCGTCAGCCACATCAACGGGCTGGCCGGGGCGATGGGCGATCTGGCGGACCGGTTCCGGGAAACCGCGGAGCGGTACGACACGACGAAGGCGGCCGCCCGTACGGCGCTCAGCGACGACGACTACGGGCGCGCGTACTGGCAGGCGAACGGACCGCGGCTGGAGGCCATCGGCCTCGGCCTCCGGCTGCTCGTCCAGGCCGCCCAGAGGGAGGAGGCGCGCCTGAGCCACGCTTCCTTCAACTACCGCGAGGCCGACCCCGGCGACTGACCCGGTGAGCCGCCTGGACTAGTACACGAGCGCCTGGGCGCCCTCGGCGACCGCCTCCTCGACGAACGTCGGCGCGCCCGCGATCCGCACGCCCTCGATGACGTCGTCCACCGTGATGTCGCGCCGGGCCGCGCACTGCGTGCACACCGTGACGCGCCCGCCCGCGAGCACCGCGTCCAGCAGGTCCGTCAGCGGGACGGCATGGGGCAGGCTGAACTCCTTGGCCCGTCCCGGGAGGGCGAACCAGGAGGACTCGCCGGTCAGCCACAGGGAGACCGGGACACCGCTCGCCAGCGCGGCGGCCGCGACCGTGAACGCCTGGTTGCAGCGCTCCGGAGCGTCGGCCCCCGCGGTCACCTTGATCACCAGTGATCGTGCCATGCCCGTCACACTAACGCCCTCGACCGTCCGCGCGGCCACTAGGGTTGGGGGACATGGAAGAACCTGAGCTGCATCCCGATCTGGAGCCGATCGCCTTCCTGCTCGGCAGGTGGGAGGGCGCCGGTGTCGGGGGTTACCCGACGATCGAGAGCTTCAACTTCGGCCAGGAGATCGAGTTCGGCCACAACGGCAAGCCGTTCCTGTCGTACGTGAGCCGCACCTGGCTGCTCGACGAGGACGGCAACCGCGTCAGGCCGCTCGCCACCGAGTCCGGCTACTGGCGCGCGCAGCCGAACCGCCAGCTCGAAGTGGTGCTCGCCCATCCCACCGGCGTCGTGGAGATCTACGTCGGCGAGGTCGTCTTCCACAAGATCGAGCTGCAGACCGACGTGGTGGCCCGCACGGTGACGGCCAAGGAGTACACCGCGGGGCGGCGCCTGTACGGGCTGGTCAAGGGCAACCTGATGTGGGCCTACGACATGGCCGCGATGGGGCACCCGCTCACCTCGCACATGTCGGCCGAGCTGAAGAAGGTGGCATGAGCGCGAGCCCGTTCACCGCCGAGGCGGTCGAGGCGATCAAGCGGCACATGAACGACGACCACGGCGGAGACGCGCTGCTCATCGTGCGCGGCCTCGGCGGCCGTCCGGAGGCGACCAGCGCGCTGACGAGCGGCGTCGACGGCGAGGCGATCGAGTTCACGGTCGACGGCGGGGAGCGGGTGCGGGTGCCGTGGGGCGAGACGCTGACCGAGCGGGCGCAGGTGCGCACGGCGGTCGTGCGGCTCTACCGGCGGGCGTGCGAGGAACTGGGCGTCGAACCGCGCGGCGAGCACTGACGAGCACTGACGAGCAGCGGGGCCGGGCCGGGACGCGGTCATGGAAAGACGCGGGCATGAAAACGCGGGCATGAAAAAGGGCCCCGGGCGTGCTCCGCTCGATGGTGAGCGGGCTGGATGGACCATGGTCGGGATGGGATTCCCGCCCTCCAGCCGCCGGGGGCCCCGGTGGTTGCCTCGTATTCGCCGAACGGCGCGAGACGGGGCGTCCGCATCGTCAGCGGACAACCACCTCGCTAGCCCAACTATGAATCACCATTGTTTGGACCACCTCCTTTCCGCGTACTCACGAAGTTATGCGGTGGCCCGCGAGAAGGGCAAGCGATTAAAGCGCCGGCCGTAGACTCGGAGCATGACCGAGACGCAGTGGCACGAGGAGCTCCGCGCCAAGGGCTACCGGGTGACTCCCCAGCGGCAGCTGGTGCTGGAGGCGGTCAAGACGCTGGAGCACGCCACCCCGGAGGAGATCTGCGCCAAGGTCCGGGAGACGGCGCGCGGCGTCAACATCTCGACCGTCTACCGCACGCTCGAGCTCCTGGAGGAGCTGGGCATGGTGACGCACACCCATCTGGGGCACGGCGCGCCGACCTATCACCTGGCGGCCGAGGCCGACCACGTCCACCTGGTGTGCCGGGGCTGCGGCGAGGTGATCGAGGTGCGGCCCGAGCTGGCGGAGGGCCTGGTGCGGGGGCTGGACGAGGAGCTGGGGTTCGCGGCCGACGTCCACCACCTCACGGTGTTCGGCCGCTGCCGCGACTGCCGCTGAGATCGGAGGTCCGCGCGGCCGATAATCTGGACGGCATGCGTAGTCCTCTGCTGGACCTGCCCGGCGCCGTGGCCGCCGAGGCCCCGGACGCCGACGTCGCCGGCCACTACGGTGACCTGTTCGCCGAACAGCGCGCGCTGGTGCGGGGCGAGGCGGTGGTCGACCGCAGCAACCGCGAGGTGATCCGGATCTCCGGCGCCGACCGGCTGAAGTGGCTCAACGACCTCACCTCGCAGAAGCTCGACACGCTGACCCCGGGCCAGTGGACGCGGACGCTCGACCTCGACCTCCAGGGCCGCATCCTGCACCACCTGACGCTGGTCGACGACGGCGAGAGCGTGCTCGCGCACGTCGAGCCGGGCGCCGCCGACAGCCTGGTGGCCTACCTCGACCGGATGCGGTTCATGCTGCGGGTCGAGGTGTCGCGGGCCGACGACCTGGCCGTGCTGTCCACGGCCACCGAGGACTTCCTGGTGCCGCGTTCCGAGCTGCCGGAGCACCTGGGCAGGCCGCTGGCGGGGCTGTGGGCGTACGAGGCGCTGCGGATCGAGCGGTACGAGCCGCGGATGGGCCTCGACACCGACCATAAGACGATCCCGCACGAGATCGGCCTGATCGGCAGCGCCGTCCACCTGAGCAAGGGCTGCTACCGCGGCCAGGAGACGGTCGCGCGGGTGCACAACCTGGGGCATCCGCCGCGGCGGCTGGTGTTCCTGCACCTCGACGGCAGCGTCGACACGCTGCCGCCGCACGGGGCGCCGGTGATCTTCGAGAGCCAGGAGGTGGGCACGGTCGGCTCGTCCGCCCGCCACCACGAGCTGGGGCCGATCGCGCTCGCGGTGGTCAAGCGCACGGTGCCGGTGGACGCGCCGCTGCTGGCCGGGGGTGTGGCGGCCGCGCAGGAAGTGATCGTCCCGCCGGACGCCGGGCGCAACGTCCAGATCGACCCTTCGCTGCGGCGTCGCATCCGATAGGGGCCGTCCAGGAACGGGCCCCGGGCGGTGGGCGTGGCCCGGTCGGGGCCACGCCGGCTCGGCGCCTCGGTCACTTCAGCGGTTCGAAGAAGGCTCGCAGGTCCGCGGCCAGCTCGGCCGGGGCCTCCATCGCCGGGAAGTGCCGGCCGCGCCGGAACTCGGTCCAGTGCGCGTCGGCCGGCGCGGGGACCAGCCTGCGTACGGTGTCGTCCGCGCCGAAGACCGCGAACCCCTGCGGCACGGCCGACGGCGCGCCCCACTCGGAGGAGTGCGCCTGCTCGTACAGGGTGTGCGCGGCGCTGGCGCCGGAGCCGGTGAACCAGTACAGGCTGACCGTGGTGAGCAGCTGGTCGCGGTCGACCGGCAGGTCGGTCCACTCGTGGACCTTCTCGGCGATCCAGGCGAGCTGCAGCAGCGGCGAGTCGACCAGGCCGTAGCCGATGGTCTGCGGCCGGCTGTTCTGGATCGCCAGGTACCCGGAGCCCTCCTTCGCGAAGTCGTCCATCCGGTCCAGGATCAGCTTGTCGACCGGGTCGTTCGCATCCAGCCGGTCGGCCATTCCGGGGATGAAGGTGGCGACGTTCGCGGCGGTCAGCGGATCGGTGACCACGTGCACGCCGATGACGTGCTCGCCGTCGAGGCCGCCGACCATGCCGGACACGCCGGCGCCGACGTCGCCGCCGTGCACGCCGTACCGCTCGTAGCCGAGCCGGCGCATCAGCTCGGCCCAGGCGCGCGCGGTGCGGCCCATCGCCCAGCCCGGCCCGCTCAGCGGGGTGGAGAAGGCGTACCCGGGCAGGGACGGCGCGACGACATGGAAGGCCTGACCCTCGGCCGGGTCGACCAGCGGCTCGATCAGGTGCGTGAACTCGGCGACCGAGCTGGGGAAGCCGTGGGTGATCAGCAGCGGCTTGGCGCCGGGCTGCTCGGATCGGACGTGCAGGAAGTGGATGCGCTGGCCGTCGATCTCGGTGGTGAACTGCGGGTACCGGTTGAGCTCCGCCTCCTGGGCGCGCCAGTCGTACCGCGTGCGCCAGTACTCGGCGAGCTCCTTCAGGTAGGGCAGCGGGACGCCGCGGGTCCACTCCCCGCCGGGTGCGTCGCCGGGCCAGCGGGCGTGGGCGAGCCGGTCGTGCAGGTAGTCGAGGTCGGCCTGGGGGATCTCGATGCGGAAGGGCTGGATGCCGCTGACGGCGCTGCTTGTGCTCATGGGGAGAAGACTAGGAACAATAGGGGAAAGGGTCGTTCCTAGATTGCCGTCAGGATCAAAGAATGTTGGAGACTTCGGCGCGGCTGCTGCGCCTGCTGTCCCTGTTGCAGGCTCAACGCGACTGGACCAGCACCGAGCTCGCCGCCCGGCTCGGTGTCACGACCCGCACCATCCGCAATGACATCGGCCGGCTGCGCGAGCTGGGCTATCCGGTCGACGCGCGGCCAGGTGTGGCCGGCGGGTACCGGCTCGGCCAGGGCGGCGCCCTGCCGCCGCTGCTGCTGGACGACGAGGAGGCGGTGGCGGTCGCCGTCGGGTTGCGTACCGCCGCGAACGGCTCGATCGCCGGCATCGAGGAGACCTCGGTGCGCGCGCTGGCCAAGCTGCAGCAGGTGCTTCCCGCGCGGCTGCGCCGCCAGGTCAGCGCCCTCCAGTCGTACGCGCTGCCGATGCCCTCGCGTGGCCCGCGGGTGGATCCGGACGTGCTGACCCTGATCGCGAGCGCGTGCCGGGACCATGAGCGGCTCCGGTTCGACTATCGGCCGCATTCCGGCGCGGCCGGTCGGCGCTCGGTCGAGCCGTACCGCCTGGTCAACGACCGGCGGCGCTGGTACCTGGTGGCCTGGGACCTGGACCGGGACGACTGGCGCACCTTCCGGGTCGACCGGATCGAGCCGCGCACGCCGACGGGGCCGCGCTTCACGCCCCGCGCGCTGCCGCCCGACCAGAAGATCACGGCGCAGGTGGCACGCGGAGTTGGCGAGGCGACCTGGCGGTACCGGGCACGGGTGATCGTGCACGCGCCCGCGGCGCACGTGCGGGACCGGCTGCCGATCCCCATCGAGGTGGAGTCCCTGGGCGAGGACCGGTGCGCGTTCGAGCCGGGCTCGGACCATCCCGAGATGCTCGCCCTGTACCTGGGACTGCTGGGCGCCGACTTCACGATCGTGGACGCGCCGGAACTGGTCGACGCGCTGCGCAGCCTGACGGAGCGCTATCAGCGCGCGATCGACGCCAGCCGGCGGACACCCGCCGGCTGAACCGAAAAGGCTGGTCAGACGTCCACGATCAGGGTGATGGGCCCGTCGTTGACCAGAGAGACCTTCATGTCGGCGCCGAAGCTGCCCGTCTCCACGTGCGCCCCCAGCGCCCGCAGCTCCTCCACCACCGCCTCCACCAGCGGCTCGGCCACCGGCCCCGGGGCGGCCGCCTGCCAGGTGGGGCGGCGGCCCTTGCGCGCGTCGCCGTACAGCGTGAACTGGCTGATGACCAGCAGCGGCGCCGACACGTCGGAGCACGACTTCTCGCCGTGCAGGACGCGCAGTCCCCACAGCTTGGCGGCGAGCCTGCGGGCCTCGGCCGCCGTGTCGGTGTGCGTGACCCCGACCAGCACCAGCAGCCCGGGCTCGTCGACGGCCCCGACCGTCTGGCCGTCCACCACCACGGACGCGGACGTCACTCGCTGCACCACTGCTCGCATGGGATCCCATTCTGGCGCAGGACGGAGTCTTCGTAGACTCTTGGCCGGAAAGGGGCGTGAAATGTCGCTGGTGGTGGAGGTTGTCCGTTCTGGGTTCGTGGAGTCGAGGCACCACGTCCGGATGCTGACGGTGGGTGCGGACGGCCGTCCCGTGGAGGCGCACGGCGCGGTGCACGTGCCGGCGTCGCCGCGTTCGTCCATGAAGCCCCTGCAGGCGCTGGGCATGCTGCGCGCCGGTCTGCGGCTTGAGGGGGAGCTGCTGGCGCTGGCCTGCGCCTCGCACGCCGGCGAGCCGTTCCACGCCGAGGGGGTGCGGAAGATCCTCGCCGGGGCCGGTCTGGACGAGTCGGGGCTGCGGTGCCCCGAGGACTACCCGGAGGACCGCTCGGTGCCGGAACGAGCCCGGGTGTTCATGAACTGCTCCGGCAAGCACGCCGCCATGCTCGCCACCTGCGTGGCGAACGGGTGGCCGCTCGACACCTACCTGGACATCACCCATCCGCTCCAGCGGGCGATCCGGGCCACCGCGGAGGAGCTCACCGGCGAGCGGATGTCCGCCGCGGGTGTGGACGGCTGCGGTGCGCCCCTGTACTTCGTGTCGATGCTGGGGATGGCGCGGGCGTTCCGGGCGTTCCCGCTCGGTGAGGCGGGCTCGCCCGAGCGGCGGATCTTCGAGGCCGTGACGGCGTATCCGGAGTGGACATCGGGCAGCAGCCGGGCGGAGTCGTCGCTCATGCGGGCCGTGCCGGGGCTGATGCTGAAGTCGGGGGCGGAGGGCTTCGAGGTCTTCACCCTGGAGGACGGCCGGGCCGGCGCGGTCAAGGTCGAGGACGGGGCGGCGCGGGCGCGGACGCCGGCGACGGTCGCTGCGCTGCGCTCGCTGGGCCTGGAGACGGGCGAGCTGCCCGCCACGACGCCCGTCCTGGGCGGCGGCCGGGTCGTCGGCGAGGTGCGCCTGGCCGCGACCCCCGCCTGAGCCCGTCGCGTCGTTCAGGCGACCCCCGCCTGAGCCCGTCGCGTCGTTCAGGCGGCCTCCGCCTGAGCCCGTCGCGTCGTTCGGGCGGCCTCCGCCTGAGCCCGTCTCGTCGCTCAGGCGACGTCCGGCCAGTCCCAGGCGAGCTGGGCGAACATGCCCAGGCGGTCGCTGACCGCGCGGATCTCGCTGATCCTCCCGTCGCGCAGCGTGAAAATGAAGATCGCCTCGACGGTGAAGCTCTTCCCGGTGGGCTCCGGCATGCGCGGGTGGTGGCCGGAGTGCGTCCCGGTCATCAGCAGGCGCGCCACGACGCGGTTCCCGTCCTCGACGACCTCCTCCACCGACAGGTGGAAGGGGTCGAAGGCGTCGAGCTGCATCCGGATGCCCTCGAACGCCGCGCCGGGCTCGTCCGGCTCGCCGAAGATGATCTTGTTGTGGTCGACGACGTCGGCGGCCAGGAAGTCGTGCAGGTCGTCCAGCCGCCGCTCGTTGAGGGCGGTGACGAAGTCGCGGATGAGGGTGTTCATGGCGAACTCGCTCTCTTACGGTGTAAGAACGTATCTTACGGTGTATGAAACGGGCTGGCTTGTCAAGGGAGCGGATTCTGGACGCCGCGCTGGACCTGGTGGACCGGGACGGCGTCGCGGCGCTGTCCATGCGCCGGCTGGGCAAGGAGCTCGGCGTCGAGGCGATGACGCTGTACTACTACCTGCCGAACAAGGACGCCGTCCTCGACGGGCTCGTGGACCGCACCCTGGCCGGGGTCACCGTGTGGCCGGAAGGGCCGTGGCGGGAGTGGGCGCGGGCGTTCGCGGTGTCGTTCCGGGCGGCGCTGCTCGCCCATCCCGGGCTGCTGCCGCTGCTCGCCACCCGGCCGGTCGCGACGCCCGGCGGCCTGCGGACCGTGGAGACCGCCGCCGGCGCGCTGGTGGCGGAGGGGTTCAGCCCCAGCGAGGCGCTGCACGTGATCACCACGCTGGGCACGTTCGTCATCGGGCAGGTGCTCGCCGAGGCCGGTCGCACGCCGGGGCACGACGAGCCCGACCCCGAGCCCCCCGTCGATCCGGCGCGCCATCCCGTCCTCGGCGCGGCGCTGGCGGCCGGGCTCGGCACCCCCGAGGACCACCAGGACCGCTTCACCTACGCCCTGGACGCCCTCCTGGCCGGCCTCGCACCGAGATGAGCCCCTCCGAGGGGGATCAGGGGCGCAGGAGGGCCGCCACCTCCAGGTGCCCCTTGACGACCGCGTGCTCGAACGCCGTCATCCCGTCGCGGTCCGCGCGCCGCGGGTCGGCGCCGCCCGCCAGCAGCAGCCGGACGACCTCCTGGTAGGTCTCCGAGCCGTCACCCTCGACGACCGCCGCCAGCAGCGCCGTCAGCCCCTGGTCGTCGGCGTGGTCCACGGCGGCGCCCGCCTCCAGCGCCGCGCGCACGTAGTCGGCGTGGCCGCGCCGGGCGGCCAGGATCAGCACCGTGGCGCCGTCGCGGTTGACGTGGTCGAGGTCGGGCCCGGCGGGCAGCAGCACGCGCAGCATGGGCACGCTGCCCGTCACCCCGGTCACCAGCCACGCCGTGTCGCCCTGGTGGTCGGGCGCGTCGGGGTCGGCGCCGGCCGACACCAGGAGTTGCGCCACGTCCACGTGGTCCGCGGCGGCGGCCAGGAGCAGCGGGGTGCGGCCCCGGGCGTCGCGTGCCTCAAGCCAGGCCCCCTCGGTCACGGCCTCACGCACGGCGACGGCGTCGCCGCTGGCCACGGCCGTCAGCAGTTCCTCGTCGCGCACGCCTGATCCTTTCACGCCGGCGCCCGCCGCTCGCGGCGGGGCCGCCCGGCGCGTCGCCTCCCGGCCGGACCCGCCCCGACCAGCGGCTTCTCCCGAATAGAAGGTCCCATACCCCGGTGGACGGCACGCGGCCGGGGCGGCCGGAAGGGGTTGGGCGCGGACCGGATCAGAGGGTGCGGAACTGGCGGCTGGCCGAGATGGCGCCCGACGTCGTGGTGGTGAAGGTGCGCATCGAGCCGGCGAACTTCGACAGGTCCCACTCCGCCGGCCCGTGGTACCAGTACAGGTTGTCGGCCTGGTGCCCGTTGCCGGTGACCGAGGCGACGATCCGCGACCAGTGCTCCACGCCGTCGAAGATCACCGCGTACGGGAGGTAGCGCGAGAACAGCTCCACCCGGTGCTGCTCCGGCACCTCGCCGAGGTCGCCGGAGAACAGGTACTCGCGGAAGGCCAGCGTGTGCGCCAGTGCCGCCGACCCGCGGGCGGTCTTGGCCGGCATGTACTGCCCGCCCACCGCCAGCGCGCCGCCCGCGATGATCAGCGCCAGCCCGAGCAGCCCGTACGAGGTGAACCAGGCCAGCGCCACGGTCGCCAGCACGCCGACGCCGATGAGCGCCACCCCGGTCATCGTCCACCTGGTGCGCTCGGTGTCGGGCCGGCGGGCGAACCAGCCCTGCCTGACCACGTCGGCGTACAGGGCGTCGCGCACCTTGCCCAGGTGGCCGGCGAACGAGCCGGAGAGCTGCGACAGCAGCACCGCGTCGCGCCCGTCGAAGATCGCGTCGTAGAGCGCCCGCTCGTACGGCAGGAGGGCGGCGGGATGCCCGGCCGGCACCCTGACCAGCATCCAGTCGGGCGCGTCGTACGCCTGGCGGGGCTGCTCGTCGATCCGCAGGAACCCGCGCACGGCCAGGTCCACGATCGTCGCCGTCACGTCGACCACGTCGGCCTGCTCGTCCACGAGCGTGCCGATCTGGCCGGGCCGGACCCCGTCGGGCGGGGAGAAGTGCCCGTTCTGCACGGGCACGCCCTTGTCGTGGTCCTTCTCGTGGGCGACGACCCTGGCGTCGCGCCCGCGCGTCCAGTACAGCAGCCCCAGGCCGCCGAGCAGCAGCACGAGGAGGGCGGCGAGCGCCCCGCCGGTGACGGTGTTCAGCGCGAACGCGGAGGTCAGCGAGAAGCGCCGGTCCAGGATGGGCGCCCCGGCGCTGGCCCCCTTGGGGTAGGCCACGACGACGGTGAGCGCCTGCCCGGGGGCGAGGTTCTCCTGTTCGAACTCGGCCGAGGTGCCGGTGTGGTCCATGGCGGCGGTGGTGCAGCCGACGGCCGAGGTCAGCTCCCCGGCGAAGCACGACAGGCTCTGCACCAGGCCCGGCCCGGCGACCTTGACCGTGGCCTTGGCGACGGGGACGCTCCATCCGTTGACCGCGAACCACCGCATCTCCTGCACGGTCCCGGCGGGCGTCACGGTGCCCTTGACGTCGTACTCGACGGTGGCGGGCGCCGTGACGGCGAGCTCGTCGCCGGACAGCTTGCCGCCCTTGACGCCCGTGATCTGGTAGAGCCGGTCGTCGGCGTCGTCGTGGCGGGTGCGGGTGAGGAACGTCCGGCGCAGCGCCCCCGTCGCGCCGGAGATCTTCTCGGTGACGTGCAGAGTGCCGTCCTTGCGGAGGGTCATCGTGATCTCGTCGGTCATCCCCGCGTGGGCGGCCTGGGCCGGGGCCGGGGTGATCGTGAGGATCGTCGCCGCCAGGGCGGCCGGCCCCAGAACGGCGGCGCTCGTGGCGGCCAGCGCGCGCCTGAATCCCGTCATGGCCGGACATCGTAGCGGCAACCGGCCCACCGGCTCGGGGGCCCGACTCGCCTTTGAACGAGTTGTTTAAATCATTCTGTTGACATCAACTCGTTCAGCTCGGCATGCTCGTCCCATGTCATCGACCGACGATCCCTTCACGCCCCCGCAGCCGGAGCAGGCGCGGGCGCATCGCGTCCACGCGTCCCTGTTCCGCATCGCCGAGCGGCACGCCTCCACCCAGGAGCAACGGCTCCGGCAGACCCACCCGTCGGCCATCGGGCCGCACGAGGCCGTGCGGCTGGTGGCGTTCCTGCTCAGCGGGGCCGCGCGGCCGGACGACGGAGAGCCGGAGGTGGACCACGCCGACATCACCGCCGCGCTGACCCTCGTCCCGCAGGCGCGCGGGGAGATGGACGAGCTGGAGGCCGGACTTCTCCAGATGGCCCGCGGCCGCGGCATGACCTGGCAGGAGATCGCCTTCGGGCTCGGGCTCGGCACCCCGCAGGCCGCCAGGCAGCGCTACGAGCGGCTGGTCGGCCGGGTCGCCCCGGACGCGGACGACCCCGAGTAAGGACCTTCAGCGGTCGAGGGAGACGGCCGTGGCCGCCCGCCGCACGCTCTCGTCGGAGGCGGCCTCGCCGGGGTTCTCCGTGGCGAGCTCCTGGTTGAGCCGGACGAACTCCCGCATCCGCTCCTCGTACCGGTCGAAGGCGCCCCGCGGGTCCGCGCCCAGCTCGTCCGCCAGCACGTACGCCCCCACCATCGCCAGGCTGGTGCCCTGGCCCGACAGCGGCGAGGCGCAGTAGCCCGCGTCGCCCAGCAGCGTGACCCGCCCCGCGGACCAGCGGTCCATGTGGACCTGGGCCATCGCGTCGAAGTAGAAGTCCTCGGCCTCCCACATCGCCTTCATCAGCCGCGGCGTCTCCCAGCCCAGCGCCGAGCAGTGCTCCTCGATCATCCGCTTCTGCGCCTCGACGTCGCGGTGGTCGTAGGCGAGCGGGCCGGCCCCGAACCCGGCGTTCACCCTGATCGTGGCGTTGCCGGGCGCGCTGTAGACGCCGTAACCGGCGTCGCCCTCGCGGTACCAGATCTGCCAGCGGTCGAGGTCGAGGAAGTTCGGGGCGCTGAAGATGGAGACGTACATGCCGAGGTGGCGGACGAAGCGCGACTCCTCGCCGAACGCCAGCGCGCGGACGTTGGAGTGCAGGCCGTCGGCGCCGACCACGTAGTCGAAACGCCGCCGGTCGCCCCGCTCGAACGTCACGTCCACGCCGCCGGCGTCCTGCTCCAGCGTGGCGATGGAGTCGCCGTGGATCGTCTCCGCGTCGCCGGCCGCGGCGGTGACGATGGCGACGAGGTCCTCGCGCATGATCTCGACGTCGTCGCCGTCGAGCCGGCCGGCGCTGACCGTGCGCTCGGTCGTGCGCATGATCTCGTTGCCGTCGCGGTCGACCATCGACATGCCGAGCATGTGGGTGCGCCGGGCGAGGACCTGCTCCAGAACGCCCATCCGCTCGGCCACGGTGACGGCGGCCCCGCGCAGGTCGACGGCCTGGCCGCCGCGGCGCGGCGCGGTGGCGCGCTCCACGATCGTCACGTCGAAGCCGTGCCGGGCCAGCCAGTACGCGAGGACGGGCCCGCCGATGCCGGCGCCGGAGACGAGAACACTGCTCATGGGGAGGACTCCTGTCTGTCTGGACGGTGTACGCGGCTGAATGTACATCGTATTTTTGATGCGTACAAGCAGGTGAATGTACTATTCTGTACTAGTACAGCGATGACCAGGAGGTTCGATGTCGGCTCCGCCGTACCTGCGGATCGTCGAGGACGTGAAGGCCCGGGTGGCCCGCGGGGAGCTGAAGGAGGGCGACCGGGTGCCCTCGACCCGGCGGCTCGCCCAGGACTGGGGCGTCGCGCTCGCCACCGCCGCCAAGGCCCTCACCGTGCTGGCCCAGGAGGGCGTCGTCAGGGCCGAGCCGCGCGTCGGCACGCTGGTGACCTCATGGCGTCCCGGAGCCGTCGCGGGCGGCCAGGCAGGCGCGCGGCGGGCCGGGGGAGGGGAGCACGAGCTGACGCGGGAGCGCGTCGTCGCCGCGGCCGTCGAGACGGCCGACGCCGAAGGGCTGGCCGCCGTCTCCATGCGCGGCGTCGCCGGGCGGCTCGGCGTGTCCACGATGTCGCTCTACCGGCACGTGCGCGACAAGGACGACCTCGTCGGGCTGATGACCGACGCGGTGATCGGGGAGTTCCCGCTCCCTGACCAGCCGCCGCCCGGCTGGCGGGCGCGGCTGGAGGTCTCCGCGCGCCTGCAGTGGGCCGCCTACCGCAGGCATCCGTGGCTGGCCTGGGTGACCTCGCTCACCCGGCCACGGCCCTCGCCCGGCCTGCTCCGGCACACCGAATGGGCGCTCGCGGCGGTCGACGGCCACGGCCTCGACCCCGACACGATGCTGCAGATCCACATCCTGCTCTACAGCTACGTCCAGGGCATCGCGGCCAACCTGGAGCTGGAGCAGCAGGCCCAGGCCGCCACCGGCCTGACAGACGAGGAGTGGATGGACCGGCACGCCCCGTACCCCACGCTGCTCGCCCGGGGCGGCTATCCCACGTTCGTCAAGGTGGTCGAGGACCTCGGCGGCGACTTCGAGCTCGACCTCGACCGGCTCTTCGAGTTCGGCCTGCGCCCGCTGCTCGACGGGCTGGCGCTGATCATCGAGCGCGGATGAGCGGGGCGCTCAGTCGCAGATCTCGACGCGCACCCGGCGGAAGCCGCGTCCCTTGCTCTCGATCTTGGCGACCCGCAGCCGGCCGATCTGCCGGGTCGAGGCCACGTGGGTGCCGCCGTCGGCCTGCGTGTCCAGCCCCACGATGTCGACGATCCGCACGTCCGTCACCGACTCCGGCACCAGGTTGGACGCGGTGCGGATGATGTCGGGGATAGCGAACGCCTCCGGCCGGGGCAACACCCGCACGTCGATGCGCCGGTCGGCCTGGATCTCGGCGTTGCAGGCGGCCTCCACGGCCTCGCGGAAGCCCGGCGGCACCTCCGGCAGGTTGAAGTCCATGCGGGCCGTGCCGACCGTGCCGCGCTCGGGCACGATCAGGGCGTCCATGTTGCCGCCCGTCACCAGCGAGCCGTAGTCGCGGAAGACCACCCCGCACAGCACGTGCAGCCCCGAGTGGGTGCGCATGAGGGCGGAGCGGCGCTCGTCGGCCACGGCCGCCCGCACTGTCGTGCCCGCGGGCGGGATCGGGTCGCCCTCGGCCGGGATGAGCTGGAGGTCGTCGCCCTTGCGCACGCCCTCGATCCGCGTCTCCACCCCCTGCCAGAGCAGAACTCCGTGATCGGCGGGCTGGCCGCCGCCGCCCGGATAGAATGCGGACCGATCCAAGACGATTCCGTCGGGCGTGGCGTCGAGGACGATGGCCTCGAAGTCGCGAAGGTTCTGGTCGGCCAGTTCGAGCCTTCGCGTACGTCCATGGAGGTCGATGGTCATGGCGGCAGCCTAGAGCTCCTGAGGTGGCGATGCGCGACCTGGTGCGTTCCCCCCTGACCGCATCGGCCGCGCTGTTCCTGGCGATATGTCCCGTCATATCAGCATGTACGGCGAGCGCCATCGCGCCCCCCTCGCAAGCGCCCGGCCACCCGGTGGCCGCCTCCCGAGGGGCCGGCCCGCCCCGGGCGGTCACCTCCGAGCGCTCCAGCGCGTCGTCCACGCGCCGCTCCCTGCCCGCGCCCCCCAGCCGCCGCGAGCCCGGCGCGGCGCCGGTGATGATGGTGCTGGGCGACAGCTTCACCGTCGGCTCGGGCCCCGTGCCCGCCTGGCGGGCCTACGCCTGTCAGGCCGCCCGTCTGCTCGGCTGGCAGCCGGTCGTCGCGGGGGCGGGCGGCACCGGCTACCTCAACCGCGGGCGCGCCGGCCGCACGTTCCAGCAGTCGTACGAGCAGGAGCTGGCCTGGCGTCCGGCCCCGGACGTGCTCGTCGTCTCCGGCGGCCACAACGACCAGCGCTGGAGCACCGCGCAGGTCGGGCGGGCGGCCACCCGGCTGGTGCGCGAGGCGCGGGCGGGCTGGCCCGCCACGCGGATCGTCGTCGTCGGCCCCCTCTGGCTGGAGGCGGTCCCGGACAAGGCGCTGCGCATCCGCGACACCCTGGCCGCGGTCGCCCGGCGGGAGGGCGTGGAGTTCCTCGACCCGCTGAGGCGCCGCTGGGTCACCGGCGACCCGTCGGCCGTGGTGCTGCCCGACGGCGTCCACCCGACGTCCGCCGGGCATCTGATGCTGGCCCGCTGGCTGGCCCGGTCGCTGCGGAGCTAGCGGACCGGAGGGGTCACCAGCCGCCGTAGGGGCCGCCGCCGCGGCCCATGCCCTTGACGGCCGGCTTCACGTCGACGATGTAGACCGTCGCGGCGATCACCGCGGCGATCGAGAAGATGCTCACCGCGCCGAGCCCGATGAACTGCATGCCGCCGACGACGAGGAACGCGGTGAGGAACGACCACGCGCCCGCCAGCGAGAACAGCGTCGCCAGGCCCAGGATGATCAGCCAGATGTTCTTCTTCAGCTTGCCCGCCGCCAGGAACGCGGCAGGCGGCACCCGCAGCGCGTGCACCAGCCCGTAGGCCGACATGCCGAGGATGCCGGCGGAGAGCAGCAGGAAGAGGAAGTTGAGTCCGCCGTTGACGATGTCCATGTGTGCGCTCCGCCTCACGCTCGCGATGAATCGGCTTCAGCCTAATGGCCCGCACCGGCCGCCGAGCACTCCCGGCGCGGACGGACCGGACGAGGGGACCGGCGAGGCGGCCGGAAGACGAAAGGCCCGCCCCCGGTGACGGGGACGGGCCTCACGAGCGGACGGTCAGGCCTTGGCCCGGGTGGTCGTGCGGGTCTTCTTGGCCGGGGTGACCGGGGTGGCGACGGGCGGCTCGGCGGCCTCCGACACCTCCTCCAGCTCCAGCGCGGCCTCGCCGCTCACCTTGCTGACGGCCTTGCGGCCACGGGTGGCGAAGTCCTCGTAGACCACGGAGGCGCGCTGGGTGAGCTGGTCGGCGTAGCCGCGGGCCTTCTCCGGCAGCTCCTTGGCGAGGCCCTCGGCCTTGTCGGCGTAGACGCGGGCCAGCTCGGGCAGGTCCTTGCCGAGGTCGACCCGGCGAGCCTGGAGCTTCTGGAGCTGCTCGGGCAGCTCGCGCAGCTTCTCGACGGCGTAGTCGCCGACGCCGGCCACGGCGTAGAACGGCTTGGAATCGGTGAGCTTCTTGACCTCGGTGGCGAGCGTCATGGGTTAACCTTCCTTGGTTTCCTGGTTGACGGTGCCGTTGCCGGTGGACGCCGCATAGGGCTCAAGAGCGGCGCGAAGCTCCGCCGGCAGCGACTGCTCGTCGTCCGTGACGGAGCCGCTCCGGGGATGAGCATTCTGGGAGGTCTGCTCATCCTCGGCGCGCTTCTCCTTGCGGAACGACTCATAGATATCAATCAGCACCTGGCGTTGCCGCTCGGTGAGATGCGTGTCGGCCCTGATGGCGGTGACGACGTCGCTCGGGGTCTCACGGTCCTCGATGAGGCCGGCCTGCACGTACAGCGCCTGGGCGGAGATGTGCAGACCCTTGGCGATCTGGTTGAGGATCTCCGCGCTCGGCTTGCGCAGGCCGCGCTCGATCTGGCTCAGGTAGGGGTTGGAGACCCCCGCCGCCGCCGCGAGCTGGCGCAGCGAGATCTTCGCCTGCTGCCTCTGCTCGCGGATGTACTCGCCGATCGAGCCGACCTTCGGTAGTGCCATGCCTCCATTGTGCGCCACTCTGCTTGCAATTGCAAACGAAGTGGTGAACGCCAGCAAGCGTCAGAGCTGGTAGATCCAGAGGAACGGCGTGGACGTGACCAACGTCACGGACAGCGCGACGGCGCCGTACCGGAGGCTCACCGGCAGCTCCGGCGCCGGCTTGAGCAGCCGGTCGACCCGGGCCATGAGGTTGTGGGTGCCGACGCCGAGCATGCCGTGCGGGGTCGGCATGGCGCCGGCCGTGCCGAACCTGAGCAGCGCGGTCGCGAGCCGGCGCGGCGAGCAGTAGCGGCGGGCGCGGTCGTCGGCGGCCATCTCGATGAGCAGCTCCACCTGGGCCTGCGCGTCACGGACCACCTTCGACCAGGGCAGCGCCCGGCGCAGCGCCGCGAACGGCAGCAGCACCAGGTCGTGCCGCTCGCGCACGTGGGCCGCCTCGTGGGCGAGCACGGCGGCCATCTCGTCCTTCGACAGCAAGCTCAGCGCGCCCTGGCTGACCACGACCTGCGAGCGCAGCCCCGGCACGCAGTAGGCGGCGGCGCTCGGGTGGTCGAGCACGCGCACGCCCGGCAGCACCGGGTCGTCGTGGGAGATCAGGGCCAGCAGGGTGCGGTGGCGGTGACGGGCCCGCAGGGTCTGCACGCCCGCGGTGAGCAGGACCGCGACCAGCACGGCCAGCGCGGTGAGGCCGGCGACCATCGCCACCACGTGCAGCGCGTCCCACGGCTCGCGCGGCGAGCGGCCGGTGGCGAAGGAGACCAGCCCGTGCAGCACGCCCTCGCCGTACGGCTGGACGGCGAAGGCCAGCATCGCGCCGGTCGAGGCCAGGCCCCAGGAGACGCCGAGGGCCTGCCAGAGGAGGATCGCGGTCTTGGGGGCCCGGGAGGTCCAGCGGGCCGTGGTGAAGCACCAGGAGCCGAGCCCGCACGCCGTGGCGAGCGCTGCCAGCACCGCTGCCGTGGTCACTCGTCCTCCAGCTCCGTGAGGGCTCTTCGCAGGATCTCCGCCTCGGGGCCGGAGACGCCCTGGGCGAAGCGGGTGAGGGCGGCCGAGCGGTCGCCCGTCATGTCGAGCGCTTCCAGCATAAGCTCCGCGACGTACGCGTCGCGTGACGCGGCGGGCGCGTACCGCCATGCGCGGCCGTCGCGGGTGCGGTGGAGGAACCCCTTGCGGGTGAGACGGTCGAGAACGGTCATGACCGTGGTCGGGGCGAGGTCGCGGTCGGCGATGAGCCGGCCGACCTCGCGGGCGGTGAGCGCCGCGCTCTGCGCCCAGAGGATGTCCATGATGCTGCGTTCGAGCTCGCCGAGACCCTTCACACGCTCCAGCGTAGTACTACGACCTGTCGAGCACGCATCCGGACGTCGTGAGACCTCCGGCACATCGGTGCACAAGATCCTCACCGAATGGCAAGAAACACCGCAAAGAGGTCAGTGCCTCAGGGGCGCGACGGCCTGCCACGGCAGCGTGACCTCGCCCAGCCGCCACCGGGCCACTCCGCCGAGCGGCGCCTGACGCGGGATCGGCCACGTGCGGGCCAGCATGGTCACCGCCGCCAGCCACCGCTGCCGGAGCCCGTGCGCCCCGTACGGCGCGCAGACCGCCCACGCGTGGTCGAAGTCGCGCAGGAAGGTATGAATGCGCTCACCCGGGACGTTGCGGTGGATGAGCGTCTTGGGCAGCCGCTCGGCCAGGTCGGAGGGCCGTTCGAAGGCGTCGAAGCGGGCCGAGAACGTGAGCGTGCGCGGCCCCTCGGCGGTCAGCCCGGCCCAGACCGCGCGGTGGCCCACCTCGGAGCAGGTGCCCTCGACCAGGACCCCGCCGGGGGCCAGCCGGGCGCGCAGCAGGTCCCAGTAGTGCCACGCCTCCTCCTCGTCGTACTGCCGCAGCACGTTGAACGCGCGCACCAGCACCGGCGGCCGCGGCACGGGCAGTTCGAAACCGCCGAGCGCGAAGCTCAGCCCCGGCCGCTCGTACGGCTTGGCCAGCGCCACCCGTGCCGGGTCGATCTCGATGCCCGTGACCTCGACGTCGGGCCGGATCCGGCGCAGCCGCGTGAACAGCTCCAGCGTCGTCACGTGCGAGGCGCCGTAGCCGAGATCCACGACCAGGGGCCGCTCGGCGCCGCGCAGCAGGCCGCCGTGGGCCGCGGCGATCCACCGGTCGGCCCGCCGCAGCCGGTTCTGGCCGGTGGTGCCCCGGGTGATCGAGCCGACGGGCCGGCCCGCCGGCCCGGCCGGCCTAGCCACTGACGCGGTGGACCTTGTGCTGTGCGGCCTGCGCGCGGGGGCGCATGACGATGCGGTCGATGTTGACGTGGGACGGGCGGGTGACGGTCCAGGCGATCGCGTCGGCCACGTCGTCGGCGGTCAGCGGGTCGGGCACGCCCTCGTAGACCCGGGCGGCGGCCGTCTCGTCGCCCCGGAACCGGTTGACCGCGAACCCCTCGGTGCGCACCATGCCGGGGGCGATCTCCACCACCCGCACCGGCTGCCCGACCAGCTCCAGCCGCAGCGTGCCGGCCATGGACGACTGGGCGTGCTTGGCCGCGACGTAACCGCCGCCGCCCTCGTAGGGCACCATGCCGGCGGTCGAGGTGAGCAGCACGACCACGCCGTCGCCCGACTCGACCAGCTTGGGCAGCAGCGCCTGGGTCACGCGCAGCGTGCCCAGCACGTTCGTGTCGAACATCGCCTGCCAGTCGTCGATCCGTCCCTCGGCGAGGGACTCCACGCCGAGCGCGCCGCCCGCGTTGTTGACGAGCACGTCGCAGCGCTCCAGCGCGGCGGCCAGCTCGTTTACCGACTCCTGCGAGGTCACGTCGAGGGTGACGGGCCTGATCGCGGGCAGCTCCTCGGCCAGCCGCTCCAGCCGGTCGCGCCGTCTGGCGCCCGCCACCACGTCGTAACCCTCGGCGGCGAGGCGCCGCGCCGTCGCCTCGCCGATGCCGCTGCTCGCACCGGTCACCACAGCCGTTCTCCTCATGGGCCACATCCTGCCAGGACCGCGCGCCCGCCCTCGGCCGAGACCACATGTCGGGAACGCCGGTGGATTCCGGCCCCCCGCATCGCCCCATGACGGCACGCAGGACCCCGGCCGAGAGGACATGTCGGGAATGCCGGAAAATTCTGTTTGGTTGGTTTCGTTTTGGGAGGTGATGTCGGGTGAGGCGACGGCCGGTGAACCGGGTCGCGACGATCAGCATGCACACGTCACCGCTGGACCAGCCCGGCACGGGCGACGCCGGCGGCATGAACGTCTACATCGTCGAGTCCGCCAAGCGGCTCGCCCAGCTCGGCGTGGAGGTGGACATCTTCACCCGCGCCACCGCCGGCGACCTGCCGCCGGTGACCGAGCTCGCCCCCGGCGTCCTCGTCCGCCACCTCACGGCCGGGCCGTACGAGGAGCTCGACCGCGCCGACATGCCGAGCCAGCTCTGCGCGTTCCTGTCCGGAGTGCTGCGCACCGAGGCCATGTACGACCCCGGCCGCTACGACGTCATCCACTCCCACTACTGGCTGTCGGGCCAGGTCGGCTGGCTGGCCAAGGAGCGCTGGGGCGTCCCGCTCGTGCACACCATGCACACCATGGCCAAGGTCAAGAACCTCCTGCTGGCCCGCGACGACCGCCCGGAGCCGCAGGCCCGCGTGGTCGGCGAGGAGCAGGTCGTCGAGATCGCCGACCGGCTCGTCGCCAACACCGCCGACGAGGCCCAGGAGCTCATCGACCTGTACGGGGCGCCCGAGGAACGCGTCGCCGTCGTGAACCCCGGCGTCAACCTCACCGTCTTCCAGCCCGCCTCCAAGGGCGCCGCCCGCCACCGGCTCGGCCTGCCCCAGGACGCCCACGTGCTGCTCTTCGTCGGCCGCATCCAGCCGTTGAAGGCCCCCGACGTGCTGCTGCGCGCCGCCTCCCGCATGCTCATCGAGGACCCGTCGCTGCGCGAGCGCCTGATCGTCGCCTGCGTGGGCGGCCCGTCGGGCAACGGCCTGGCCCGGCCCGCGCTCCTCGTCGAGCTGGCCGCCGAACTGGGCATCTCCGACGTGGTGCGGCTCGTGCCGCCCGCCCCGCAGGAGGAGCTGGCCGACTGGTACCGCGCCGCCGACGTCACGGTCGTGCCGTCGTACAGCGAGTCGTTCGGGCTGGTCGCGCTGGAGTCGCAGGCGTGCGGCACGCCCGTCGCGGCGGCCGCCGTCGGCGGGCTGCGCACGGCCGTGCGCGACGGCGTGTCGGGCGTGCTCGTGGACGGCCACGACGCCCACGAGTGGTCGCGGGCGCTGCGCCGCTTCGTCACCTCGCCGCGCTGGCGCGAGCACCTGTCGGCGGGCGCGCGCACGCACGCCGCCGCCTTCGGCTGGCAGGCCACCGCCGCGCACCTCAAGGACGTCTACGCCGAGGCCGTCGCCCACCTGCACCGGCTGCCCCTCGCGATCAACTCCTAGGGCTCCGGCTCGTAAGG
This sequence comes from Nonomuraea roseoviolacea subsp. carminata, assembly GCF_024172185.1. Taxonomy (GTDB): domain Bacteria; phylum Actinomycetota; class Actinomycetes; order Streptosporangiales; family Streptosporangiaceae; genus Nonomuraea; species Nonomuraea roseoviolacea. The sequence continues at coordinate 2,712,090 of NZ_JAMZEC010000001.1, read as the reverse complement.
TGTACGGCATGCGCGATGTCGTCGAAGCCGCGCTCAAGGCCGCGGACGTCTCCTACGACGAGCCCCGGCCCGGAGCCTTCCTGGTGAAGCTGCCGGGCCAGCACAAGCTGGCCACCATGACCTGGCTGATCGTCGGCGAGCAGGTGCTGCACGTCGAGGCGTTCTTCTGCCGTCAGCCGGACGAGAACCACGCCGAGTTCTACAAGTGGCTGCTGGGCCGCAACGGCGGCATGTACGGCGTGCACTTCTCCGTCGACTCCGTGGGCGACGTCTACCTCGTGGGGCGGGTGCCGCTCGCGGCCGTCACCGACGACGAGATCGACCGCCTCCTCGGCTGCGTGCTGACCTACTCCGACGACTGGTTCGACCGGGCGCTGGAGCTGGGGTTCGCCTCGTCGATCCGGCGCGAGTGGGAGTGGCGGGCCAAGCGCGGTGAGTCGCTGGCCAACCTCCAGGCGTTCGCCCGCTTCGCCGACCCCGGGCGTACGGACGACTGAGAATCCGCGGCCGGGCGCGCGAGCACCTGGCCCGGCGGCGTTTTGGAGCAGGCCCCTAGGATTGTCCGCATGGCGACTTTGGTGCTGCTGCGGCACGGCGAGAGCGACTGGAACGCGAAGGGCCTGTTCACCGGCTGGGTTGACGTCAGCCTGTCGGCCAAGGGCGAGGACGAGGCCCGCCGGGGCGGAAGGCTCCTGGTGGAGGCCGGGCTGCGGCCCGACGTGGTCCACACCAGCCTGCTGACCAGGGCCATCCAGACGGCCCAGCTCGCGCTCGGCGAGGCCGACCTGCTGTGGCTGCCGGTGCGCCGCTCCTGGCGGCTCAACGAGCGCCACTACGGCGCACTCCAGGGCAAGAACAAGGCGCAGACGCGAGAGGAGTTCGGCGACGAGCAGTTCATGCTGTGGCGCCGCTCCTACGACGTGCCGCCGCCCCCGATCGCCGACGACGACGAGTACTCCCAGGCGGGCGACGCGCGGTACGCGCTGCTGCCGCCGGAGCTCAGGCCGCGCACGGAGTGCCTGAAGGACGTCGTGGACCGCATGCTGCCGTACTGGTACGACGCGATCGTCCCCGACCTCGCGGCCGGCCGCACGGTGCTCGTGGCCGCGCACGGCAACTCGCTGCGCGCGCTGGTCAAGCACCTCGACGGCATCGGCGACGAGGAGATCGCGGGCCTGAACATCCCGACGGGCATCCCGCTGCGCTACGAGCTCGACGAGTCGTTCCGGCCGCTGCGGCGGGGCGGCGAGTACCTCGACCCCGACGCGGCGGCGGCGGCCATCCAGGCGGTCGCCAACCAGGGGCGCTGAGAACGCCCCGGATCCGAGAACGACCGATGCCGGCCCGGTGACTCCGGGCCGGCATCGGAAGACGGCGTCCCAGGCTCGGGAGACGGCGTCTCAGGGGTCTCAGGGGTCTCAGGGGTCTCAGGTGGGGACGACGGCGTCTCAGGCGGGGCGCGAGCCCGTCACCAGGTAGACCACGGCGCTCGCGACGCGCACCGCGTGGTCGGCGTACCGCTCGTAGTAGCGGCCGATGAGCGTGATGTCGATGGCCGGCTCCACGCCGTGCGCCCAGTCCTTGGCCAGGATCGTCCGGAACAGCCTGCGGTGCAGCCGGTCCATGGCGTCGTCGTCCTGGTCGAGCTCCAGGGCCGAGTCCACGTCGCGCGAGGCGATGCAGCTCCCGGCCTTGGTGACCAGGTTCTCGGCGATCTGCCCCATCTCGACGATCGTGGAGCGGGCCTCGGCCGGGATCGCCGACTCGGGATGGCGCAGCCGCGCCACCTTGGCCACGTGGACCGCCAGGTCGCCCATCCGCTCCAGGTCGGTGCCCATGCGCAGCGCCGTGATGACCATCCGCAGGTCCACCGCGACCGGCTGCTGGCGGGCCATCAGTTCGAAGATCGTCGTCTCGACGTCCTCGAAGATGCCGTTCACCTCCGCGTCACGGGAGATGACGCTCTCCGCGAGCTGCAGGTCGGAGTCCAGCAGGGCGGTCGTGGCCCGGGAGATGGCCGAGCGGACAAGCCTGGTCATCTCGACCAGCTTGTCGGTCAGGGAATCAAGATCCTCATGGTACGCATCGCGCATGCCGTCACCGTATGTGTGCGCCGATGAACGAACTCCGACCGTCAGATGAACTTTCCGGGAAAGGGCCGTTCATCCCCTGGTGAGAGGAGTGTCGCGCGAAATCGTCCGCCTACCATCGATGACATGAGTGAGATGGCCATGAGCTTCGCGGCCCTGGCCGGCTTCGTCGTGGGGGCAGTCGCGGTCCTGTTCTACCGCAACCAGATCGAGAGCCCCAGGCGTGCCGCCGCGGCCGAGGTGCCGGACCCGGGCGCGCTGCCACAGGGCGTCGCGTCGGTGCTGGCCGTACTGCCCTCCTCGGCCGTCGTCCTCGACGCGCACGACCGCGTGCTGCGCGCCAGCTCGGCCGCCCGCGCGTTCGGGCTGGTCAAGGGCGAGAGGCTGATGGCCGCCGAACTGCTCGCCCTCGCCCGGCAGGTACGCAGGGACGGCGAGATCAGGGAGAGCGAGATCGACGTCGCCGGCCACAAGTTCGGCCAGGAGACCACCAGCTTCGCGGTGCGCGTGGCGCCCCTCGGCTCGTACGGGCAGGTGCTGGTGCTCGCCGAGGACCAGACCGAGCGGCGCCGGGTCGAGGCGGTCCGCCGCGACTTCGTCGCCAACGTCAGCCACGAGCTCAAGACGCCCGTGGGCGCCCTGAGCCTGCTCGCCGAGACCATCCAGGACGCCGCCGACGACCCCGTGGCGGTCACCCGTTTCGCCGGCCGCATGCAGCACGAGGCGGCCCGGCTCACCTACCTCGTCCAGGACCTCATCACGCTGAGCCGCATCCAGGGCGCCGAACCCATCCCGACCCCCGGCCAGGTGGCGATCGACGAGGCGATCCACGACGCCATCGACCGCTGCAACACCCGCGCCAGCGCCAAGGACATCACGCTGGCCACCGGCGGCGCCGAGGGGCTGCGCATCTGGGGCGACGACGAGCTGCTCGTCACCGCCCTGCGCAACCTCATCGACAACGCCATCGCCTACAGCCCCGAGCACACCCGCGTCGTCGTCAGCGTCAGACCCGCCGGCGACTCCGTCGAGATCAGCGTCAGCGACCAGGGCATCGGCATCCCGGAGGAGTCGCTGGAGCGCATCTTCGAGCGCTTCTTCCGCGTCGACGCGGCTCGCTCGCGCGCGACCGGCGGCACCGGCCTCGGCCTGGCGATCGTCAAGCACGTCGCCGTCGCCCACGCCGGCGAGGTCTCCGTCTGGAGCAAGGAAGGCTCCGGCTCCACCTTCACGCTTCGGCTGCCCGCCTTCGGCGGCACGGCCGTACCAGTACAACCCGCGAGTCCCCTGGAGGCGGCCCGATGACCCGAGTGCTGGTGGTGGAGGACGAGGAGTCCTTCTCCGACGCGCTGTCCTACATGCTGCGCAAGGAGGGCTTCGAGGTCTCCGTGGCGGCCACCGGTCCCGAGGCGCTCGAGACGTTCGACCGCAACGGCGCCGACCTGGTGCTGCTCGACCTCATGCTGCCCGGCCTGCCCGGCACCGAGGTGTGCCGGTCGCTGCGGCAGCGCTCCAAGGTGCCGGTGATCATGCTGACCGCCAAGGACAGCGAGATCGACAAGGTCGTGGGCCTGGAGCTGGGCGCAGACGACTACGTCACCAAGCCGTTCTCCTCCCGGGAGCTCGTGGCGCGCATCCGCGCGGTGCTGCGGCGGCAGGGCGACCCCGTGGAGGAGCTGGAGACCGCCGTGCTCGCGGTCGGCCCGGTCCGCATGGACGTCGACCGGCACGTCGTCGCCGTGCGGGGAGAGCAGGTGCAGCTCCCGCTGAAGGAGTTCGAGCTGCTGGAGGTGCTGCTGCGCAACGCCGGCCGGGTGCTGACGCGCGGGCAGCTCATCGACCGGGTCTGGGGCGCCGACTACGTGGGCGACACCAAGACGCTGGACGTCCACGTCAAGCGGCTGCGCGCGAAGATCGAGGCCGACCCGTCCAACCCGCGGTGCATCCTGACGGTGCGGGGGCTCGGCTACAAGTTCGACTCCGCCGACGCCTGACCGCGCCTGCTTCTGCGCCCGGGCGGCGACACGCCCGGACGCGCGAAACCCCGGCCGTTCGCACGGACCGGGGTTTCGCGTCTCGAAACGCTGAGTGGGGTCAGTGCTCACCCTCGCTCGCCGTGGCGGACGGCGTCGGGGTGGGCGTGGGGGCGGCGGTGGCGCCGGGGGCCGCCGGGTAGTCCTTGAACTCGCGGCTGCGCGTGACCACAGGCACGTTCATGGAGACGACCCCGGCGTTGGCGAACGTGAGGTCCAGCCGGACCGTCTCGCCGCCCCTGAGGCTCTTGGCGAGGCTCTCCAGGATGAGCTGGGGCGTCGGCTTGCCGGTGTTGACGAGCTGGTTGGGCGGAAGCTGGATCGGCGTGGCCACCTTCACCGTGCCGAGCGAGCCCGCGGAGACGGCCGTGAGGGTGTCGGGCGTGCCGGTCGTGTTGATGATGTTCAGGTAGATCGGGGCGGAGCCGCGCCACGCGAGCTGGGCGCCGGAATCGGGACCGAGGATGAACGCCTGGGGGATCTGGACGCCACGCGGCGAGCCGTACTTGCCCTGCTCGATGAGGACTCCGGCCTCGTTGGGGGCGTACGGCTTGTTGGTGTTGGCGCCGAATCCAGCCGAACAGCCGGCAAGAACGGGAGCTGCCAGGAGCGCGGCGGCGGCGACAATCCAGCGACGGCTGGTCACGGGCGGGTTCTCCTTGGTTCGCGCGTGCGTGATGGTGCAGCGCCTACCATATCGACCTGTTTCCATGGTCATTTCACGACCCCGCAGGTCATTAGCCGTGCAGGCATATGCGATTCATACAGTTGACCACTTGTCAACCCCTAATATGCGGCTTTGACCTGCAGTTATGGTGATTTCACTGTTCCGGGAGGCTGTGAACGCGTGGTACCCTGGAGTACAGCGGAAGGGGTACTTGTCACATGACTTTCCAGGTCGGCGACACTGTCGTCTACCCCCACCATGGGGCTGCTCGGATCGAGGCAATCACCAAGCGATCCATCAAGGGTGAGGAAAAGACCTACCTGGTGCTCAAGGTCGACAAGGGCGACCTTACCGTCCAGGTGCCAGCAGAAAACGCCGAACTCGTCGGCGTGCGTGATGTAGTGGGCCAGGAAGGCCTCGAGCGGGTTTTCGACGTCCTCCGGATGCCGCACACGGAGGAGCCGACCAACTGGTCCCGCCGCTACAAGGCCAATCTCGAGAAGCTCGCGTCGGGGGACGTCAACAAGGTCGCCGAGGTCGTCCGCGACCTGTGGCGGAGGGACCGCGAGCGCGGCCTTTCCGCCGGTGAGAAGCGCATGCTCGCCAAGGCGCGCCAGATCCTGGTGAGCGAGCTCGCGCTCGCCGAGAAGACCAACGAGGACAAGGCCGAGGCCCTGCTCGACGAGGTTCTCAACTCCTGAACACGGACATTCCGCGGGTGGGCGTCGGTGTCGACGTCCACCCGTTCGCATCCGGGCGGGAGCTGCACCTCGCCGGCCTGCACTGGCCGGGCGAGACGGGTCTCGCCGGTCACTCCGACGGCGACGCCGCCGCCCACGCGGCCTGCGACGCGCTGTTGTCCGCCGCCGGCCTCGGCGACGTGGGCGGCCTGTTCGGCACCGCCGATCCTCGCTGGGCCGGCGCCTCGGGCATCGCCCTGCTGGAGGAGACGGCCCGCAAGGTCCGCGCCGCCGGGTTCGAGATCGGCAACGTCGCGCTCCAGGTCGTCGGCAACCGGCCCAAGCTCGCGCCGCGCCGCGCCGAGGCCGAGAAGACGCTGTCGGCCGCCGTCGGCGCGCCCGTGAGCGTCAGCGCCACCACCACCGACGGGCTCGGCCTCACCGGCCGCGGTGAGGGAGTCGCCGCCATCGCCACCGCTCTCGTGGTCAACCACTCCACCTCCTCGGGCGTCTCCTAGTACGGACGCGGTCGAGGGGCGTCCACGGCGGGCGCCTGAGCGCCGGTGTCGGAGCCGCTCCACCCGCCATGCCGACCGAGGCGACGGTCCGTCACTGGCGCGGTACGGACCGTCGCCTCTCGGAGGAGTAGTGGACCGTTATGCCGGGTAAATCCCCTTGTGGCATGTGAACATCTCGGGGGGAGTACACATGATCGGCGCCATCGTCTCCGCCGTCGTCATCGGGGCCATCATCGGCGCCCTGGCCAGGCTCATCGTTCCCGGCAGGCAGAACATGTCCATCGGCCTGACGCTCATCGTCGGCATCGTGGCCGCTCTGCTCGGCACGCTCATCGCGCACCTTTTCGGCTGGGCCGACACCAAGGGCATCGACTGGATCGAGCACATTCTCCAACTCGTCCTCGCCATCGGCGGCGTGCTCCTGGTGACCCGGATGAGCGCCGGAAAAGCTACCGGCCCAGGACCTACCGGCGTCTGACCAGCGCCAACGTAATTTCTACGCATAATTGTGCGCGCCTGGGTACTGATCTCACCGTGAGAGAGTGAACGGCTCACCCTCATGGGGAGGTTTCGTACCATGACTATTCAGTCCATCCTCGGCGCGATCGTCATCGGCGCCGTCATCGGTGCCGTCGGCCGTCTGCTGCTGCCCGGCCGGCAGGCCATCGGGTGGATCCTGACCGTCGTCGTCGGCATCGTCGCCGCCCTGCTGGGCACCCTCATCGCGCAGGTTCTCGGCGTTGAGACCACCCCGGGCATCGACTGGATCGAGCTCGTCATGCAGGTGGTCCTGGCGATCGTCGGTGTCGGCCTCGTGGCCGGACTGCGCCGCGGTAGCGGTTCGCGGAGCATCTAGGACCACGACTCCGCGCTCCTGAGAGCGGCGCGGCACACGGTATACGCGGAAAGACCCGCTCGGTTCGCCGAGCGGGTCTCCGTGTTGCCTGGAGGGCGCTGAGACGGCCTTGGGGCGTGCTCCGGGCCCTCGGGGAGCCTTCGCCTTGGCTGGGCCGTTCGGGGGCTTGTCGGCCCCGCCTGTCGCGTCCCATCCACTTCCAGTTCCTCGGCCTGCCCCAGCCGGTTCTGCGTCGCCGCCGCCCTCCCGTACGCCGCCGACGACCCCGCCTCCCGCTCCCGTCACGTCAACGCTTCGTGGCGACGGCGGGTGTGCCCGTCACGTCAGTGCTTCGTGGTGACGGCGGGTGTGTCCGTCACGTCGGCGCGAGGGCGCCGCGTGCGGGGGCCGGCCGGCCCCCGCCGCCTCGGTCACTCCTCGGGTGGGAGGGGGGTGCTGCGCACGCGGCGGCCCGGAGGGTCGTCGTAGGCCTCGACGGGCTCCTCGTGGATGACGGGGTGAGGGGCGGTGTCGACCATGGACTCGTCACGCTCGCCGTCGTGCGCGGGCCCTGCGGGGGCCTTCTCGGCCGCGGCGGTGGCGCGGGGCTCGCCCGGGTCGGCGGCCTCGCGGCCGTGCGCCGGGTCCGGCCCGCTGCTCGCGGGGGCAGCCGGGCGGTCGTCGGTGACGACGGGCACGGGCTGGGTGTCGGCGTCCTTGCCGGCCGGGGTACGGGGGTGGACGAGGACGTCGGTCGGCTTCACCCGGTCACCCCAGCGGACCGGCCGCCGCGCAGGCTCCTGCCGAGGAGCCTCGGACCGAGGGCGGGCCTCCGGCTGAGACGCCTCCTGACGGGGAGCCTCACGCCGCGACGTCTCCTGCTCGGAGGTTTCCTGCCGCGGCCCTGAAGGGGCGTCGGGAGTCGCGGCGTCGGTTGCCACGGAGTCCTCCACCGGCCCGGCCTCCGCCGTCCCTGCACCGGCAGACACGCTGGACGCGCCCTCCCGGGAGGCGTCCGCCTCCGCCCGTACGGCCGCAACCCGAGCCTCTTCGATCCGTGCCGCTTCGGCCCGTGCCGCTTCGGCCCGTGCCGCTTCGGCCCGTGCAGCTTCGGCGCGCGCAGCTTCGGCCTGAGCCGCCTCCGCCCGCACAGCCTCCTCCCGGGCAGCCCCCGGCACGGCCGAGCCCTGCCGCTCCCGCTCCCGTTCCCGCTCCTGAGCCCAAGCCCGAGACGGCGTGACGGCCTCGTCGGAAACGTCCGCGGACCCGACAGGACCCGAGGCCCCGGCCACTGCCACCTCCGACGCCGTCGGCTCAGGGGCCGGTCGGCGCGTCACCCGCTCGGAGATCGGCGGCGTCTCGGGCGCCGGGGTGGGGCCCACGACCGGTGTCGGCTCCAGGACCTGCTCCAGCGGCTCGGTCAGCGGCGGCGTCTCGGAGAGGGGCGGCGGCGCGTCGAGGGCGCGGCCGCGCGGGAAGGGGACGAGGTCCCGCTCGTCGCCGTCGTCGTCCAGGTCGTCGTCGCGTACGGAACGCCGGTTCTGTACGTGCTTGATGAGCAGCAGCCACAGCCACAGCGCCACCGCCAGCATGACCCACGGCGCGACGGCCACGCCGACGGCCGCCTGCCGTACGTCCGGCTCCAGCCCCAAGGCGGCCGAGACGTTCGCTGCGGCGGCGGCCACCAGCAGCACGACCAGGACGATCGCCGTCTGGATCCGGACCAGCAGGCGCGCCGAGCGCAGCAGCAGGAGGCTGATCAGCGCCACCACGAGCAGCGCGTCGAACGCCGCTGGATAGAGATAGGCGAGGTCGGCCCGGGTATCGCCGAGTTCGGCCAGCGACCGCAGGTCGTCGAAGGAGAGCGCGCACGCGGCGCCGGTCAGCGCGGCGACCGCGACACCGGCCAAGGCGATGCCGAGGCGGCGGAGCGTAGAGGGGGGAGTCACGTCCATGGCGCTGTCGAGCCTACAGAAGAGTGACTCCTCCGTTCCCTGAAGGGAGCGGCTTCTCGCTAAGCCGCTTCCGCGGCCTCACGAAGGGCAAGCCCTGCCCTCAGGATGTTGGCGGCCGCATTCACGTCGGCGTGCGCTGTATGCCCGCAGGCCGTGCAGGCGAACACGGCTTGGCTGACGCGGTTGGCCTGCGCGCAGTGCCCGCAACGGGCGCACGTGCGGGAGGTGTTGGCGGGGTCCACTGCTATCAGCTTTCGACCGGCGCTTTCAGCCTTGTGCGAAAGGATCGTCAGGAACATCCCCCAACCCGCGTCCAGGATGCTGCGATTGAGGCTGGACTTGGCCGCGACGTTACGGCCAGGCGCATCGAGCGTGCCGGCTGCTGAGCGGGTCATGTTCGTGATCCGCAAGTCCTCATGCACGATCACGTCGTAGGCGCGGACCAGGGCGAGCGCGGCTTTGTGTACGCCATCCAGGCGCTGACGTCGCGCCTTGGCGTGCAGCGCGCCGACCCTCGCCACAACCTTGCCGCGACGCCTGCTGCCCCGCATGGCGCGGGCCACAGCCCGCTGTGCCGCCGCGAGATGGTCGGCGGAGGCGGCAAGGTGACGCGGGTTGGCCACATGCTCACCCTGGGACGTCGTCACCAGCGAGGCGATGCCCACGTCCACGCCGGTGACCGCGCCCGTGGCCGGCAGCGGCTCGGCAGGCACATCCTCGCAGGAAACGATCACGAACCAGCGGACACCTTCCCGCTTCACACTGACGGTCTTCACCCGGCCTTTGACCGTCCGGTGCCGGTGAACGCGCACGTGCCCGATCCCTTGCAGGCGGACGAAGGTCGCCGAAGCACGCTCGGGCTGGGAGTCCCATCTGCAGCCGTCGCCGTCCTTGGGCCAGGTCACCGTGTCGAACCGGCCACGTCCCCTGAACCGCGGAAATCCCGGCGCGCGCCCCGCCTTGACCCGGGCGAAGAACGCGGCGAAGGCCCTGTCCAGCCGGCGCAATGTGGCCTGCTGTGAAGAGAACGACCAGCGGCCCTGACCACCTTCGTCGCCAGCCCGGATGTACTTCAACTCCCCGGACTGATCGCCATACCGGACGCTCACACCCGCCTTGTGATAGGCCGTACGTCGATGCTCCAACGCCCCGTTGTACAACTGGCGATGATCATCGAGGCACGCCATCAGCGCGATCTCCTGACGACGAGTCGGCCGCAGCAGGAACTTGAAAGACCTGCGCACCGCCACCGCCCCCATACCGTGTTCGGATGTGGCGCCGCGTCCCGCGCGGGCATACGTCAGACGCCGCGTCGGAGGTGCGCACCCTGCCAGCCACACGATGAGTGTGACAGCACCATCCACCTCCCGCTCTGGAGAGAGGAAAACCTGTGGTGGGATTCAGGGGTCAGACCAAAGGCGGCATCCCGGTCGTCCGAGGAGGGCGGCCCCTGCCTGGATGCTGATGGCGTTCACGACTGATCGAGGAGGAGACCATGGCCGAGCTTTCCGACGCCGTGCGCGAGCTGTTCGACGGACCCAACTACGCGACGGTGACCAGCCTGAACGCGGATGGATCGCCCCAGAGCACAGTCGTCTGGGTGCGTACGGACAGAAACGACGTGCTGTTCTCGACCGCCGCCGGACGCGTGAAGCCGCGCAACTTCGAGCGGGACCCGCGCACCAGCCTGCTCGTGATCGACCCCGCCAACCCCTACCGGTACGCCGAGGTGCGCGGTCGCGTCACGCTGGAGGAGGACCCGGAGGGCAAGCTCATCCAGGAGCTCTCGCACAAGTACATGGGGCAGCCGTGGGAGGACGCGCCGGGCACCCGGAGGCTGATCGTCAGGGTCACTCCGGAGCGCGTCATCCTGCGAGGGTGATTTATTCGGCATGTGAGCGTGGCTGAGGCGTTAGCCTTTCCTTCGTGAGCCTGCACTTGTACGACACCAGCACACGCGCCGTTCGAGAATTCGTTCCTCTGGAACCCGGCCGGGCGTCGATTTACCTGTGTGGCGCAACCGTGCAAGCTCCGCCGCATATCGGGCATATCCGCTCAGGCGTGAATTTCGACGTGCTGCGGCGCTGGCTGCTGCGCTCCGGGTACGACGTGACGTTCTGCCGCAACGTCACCGACATCGACGACAAGATCATCAGAGTGGCGGCCACGGAGGGCGTGCCCTGGTTCGTGGTGGCCGAGCGCAACCAGCGTGCGTTCACCTGGGCGTACGACACGCTCGGCTGCCTGCCGCCCACCGTCGAGCCGCGCGCGACCGGGCACGTGCCCGAGATGATCACCCTCATGGAGCGGCTGATCGAGCGCGGCCACGCCTACGCCTCGGGCGGCGACGTCTACTTCGACGTGGTCTCCTACGCCGACGAGTACGGCAAGCTCTCCAACCAGAAGCTGGAGAACATGCGGCCGGCCGCCGACACCGACGACGAGTCGTGCAAGCACGACCCGCGCGACTTCGCCCTGTGGAAGGGCGCCAAGCCCGGCGAGCCCACGTGGCCGACGCCGTGGGGGCCGGGCCGGCCCGGCTGGCACCTGGAGTGCTCGGCGATGGCGACCAAGTACCTCGGGCCGACGTTCGACATCCACGGCGGCGGCATCGACCTGACGTTCCCGCACCACGAGAACGAGATCGCCCAGTCGCAGGCGGCGGGCGACGGGTTCGCGCGCTACTGGATGCACAACGGCCTGGTCAAGATCGGCGCCGAGAAGATGAGCAAGTCGCTCGGCAACTCGCTGCTGATCCCGGAGATGGTGCAGAAGGTACGCCCGGTGGAGCTGCGCTACTACATGGCGGTGCCGCACTACCGTTCCTCGATCGACTACTCGGAGGAGGCGCTGCGCGAGGCGGCCGCCGCCTACCAGCGCATCGAGGGGTTCGTGACGCGGGCGGCCGAGGTCATCCACGACGTGGACGCCGACGCGCCGCTGCCCCAGGCGTTCGTCGACGCGATGAACGACGACCTGGGCACGCCGCAGGCGCTCGCCGTCGTCCACGAGGTGGTGCGCGAGGGCAACGTGGCGCTGGCGCGCGGCGACAAGGAGGCCGTGGCGCGGCTGCTGGCCGAGACGCAGAACATGCTGGACGTCCTCGGCCTCGACCCGCGCTCGCCCCAGTGGCGCTCGGCCGGGTCCGACCTCAAGCCGGTGGTGGACGCGCTGGTCGCGGTGGCGCTGGAGCAGCGCACGGCGGCACGGGCACGCAAGGACTACGCGGCGGCGGACGCGATCAGGGACCAGCTGGCGGCGGCGGGGATCACGGTCGAGGACACGCCGCACGGGGCGCGGTGGGAGCTTTCCCACTGAGCTTTCGGCTTCGCGCGTATGGGCCCGGGCGTTCCTTCGGGGGAGCGTCCGGGCTTTTGCGTGGGTGCTGAGCGGGCTTTCTGCGGCTGACGGCGGGGGCTCTCGCACGCGCCTTGCCCTGTTCGCTCTCTGGCCCGTTCGGTCTCTGTCCTGCTTGCTCCGGGCCCTGCTTGCTCCGGGCCCTGCTTGCTCCGGGCCCTGCTTGCTCCGGGCCGTGTTCGCTCCGGGTCCTGCTTGCTCCGGGCCCTGTTCGCTCCGGGCCGTGTTCGCTCCGCGCCCCGCTTACTCCGCGCCCTGCGTACTCTTCGGCGCGCCTGCTTATCGTCTTATCGTCCGGCCTGCTCTCTGTCGGGCTTGGCTCTTGGCGCGCGCCCAGCCCGTCCGGGCAGGTATCCGCCGGGCTGCTGTACGGGCTGTGCATCGCTGTCGCCCCGGCGCAGCTCCCCGTCCTGCTGCGGACGGCCCCGGCCTGCCCTGCCACCTCCCGACACGTGAGGACTGGGAGGAGCCAGACGACGCGACCGCCCGAGGCGGCGAAGCCTCGGCAACCGGGAGATCCGCCTGTCAGGTGGCGGTCGCGGTCAGGGGCAGAGGTGCGAGTGCCTGATCGCGGGGCCGAACACACGACGCTCCAGCCGCGCGTACGCCCGCCCGGACATCGCCAGCAGCGCCCGCCTGCCCACCCCCGCCTCGCGCATGAGCCGGTGGCGCTCCTCCGGGGTCGCCAGCCGGGCCGCCCAGGGCAGCACCCAGGGGACACGGTGCGGGGCGATGGTGGAGCGCATCCGCCGCGTGGCCACCGCGTAGTCCTCGGCGGAGACGTACCGGGTGATCAGCGGCAGGACGTCCTGGTCCAGGTGGTCGACGTGCTCGTCGATCCGGTCCCTGACCACCCGCAGCAGCGCGGCGAGCAGCGCCGCGCCCGCCTCAGGATCGTCCACGAACTGGTCGGCCGCCGCCCGCAGCCCCGCCACGATCGGCGTCAGGGCGTCGCGGCTCTCCAGATACGGACGTATGTCGATGGCGGCGCCGGCGGACTCGGACAGGATCGGCCACAGGATCCGCTCCGCGCACTCGTGATGCCGATCCATCTCCTCGCAGAGGAGTGTGATGTAGTCCCGCACGGCCACAGCCCGCCGCCGGGACACCAGCGGCACCTCCGGCGCCCGCTGGGAGGGCGCAGCCGCCCTCGACGTCTGCTGGGACGAGACAGAGACGCCAAGCGTGCGCTTGGACGGGGCGGCCGGGGATGCCTGTGCCGCCCGCTCCATACCGCTCGCAGCAGTGGGCGCGGAGTCGGCCACGACCAAGGAGACCGGCGGCACGGCGCTCGCCTTGACGGCGTCCGCCAGCCCGCCGATCACGTCGGCCAGCCTGTGGAGGTCGTCGCGCAGGGAACGATGTACGAGCCGGGGGACGGTGACATCCGCGCCACCTGAGTTGTGGCCCGCGACGTTCCGGTCTGTCGCGTGCCGGCCTGTGGCATGACGGCCTGCGGCTTTCTGACCTGCGACGCCCTGGCCTGGACCGGCCTGGCCTGCGACGCCCTGGCCTGGACCGGCCTGGCCTGCGACGCGCTGGCCCGGACCGCGCCTGCCTGGACCGACCTGACCTGCGACACGCTTGCCTGGATCGGCCTGGTCAGGGTCGCTGTGGCCTGAGCCGCCTCCCGCCCTGACTCTTTCGTCGGAAAGCCTCGCGTCCGCGACCCTTTTCTGTGCGTGCCTTTCGTCTTCGAACCTCTCATCCGACAGCTGTGAGCTTTCGTGCGCATGACGCGCGACGCTCACACCGCCGTTCTTGTCGATGTACGTCATAAATGACCTTCCTGATGGTCTCGTCTACCGACGCCTCCTGCTCGGAGTGGCTTCAGTGAAGAATTAGTAATATCTGCCCCATTTGCCGACTTGTTGTGGCCGTCGGGCTGTGGGCCCATCGCCAAACGCGTGAACGCAACCCGTTGACGCCGAGTCACCCTCCAGCCATCCCGGGCTTCATGCGAAGCCCATGCTGAAGCCCCATTGCCTCCGCCTGGAGCAGTCAACCCACGCTGGTGCCCCGGCCGCCGAAAAACCGGGTTTCGTCAATGTCCGTGCCGGTCGGTAAGTGCGCTCGTCGCCCCGCGACCCGGTTCGCCCTTCAGGGCGGATCTCGACCGCGCGCCGCGGCTCGCCCCTGTCCTTAGACGTGTTCGGCTCTCACGCTGCATTCGGCGGACACCTGCATGGAGCCGCCGCCCCTTGCCCAGCCCTCACACTTGGGCCGGCAGAACGGCCCCAAGCCGAGCGGCACCCTCGCCAGTCCCCGCGCTGGTGTCCGGCGATCGCCAGAACCGTCCACAGGGGTGAAAGGCTGGACGGCCTCTCAAGCGTGGTGCCCGGTCAGAGGCTCACCGGCGCCGCGCAGAGGCAAGGTGATGAGGTGTCGCGGCCGACCTCCGGCACCACCCACAGCATCTATCAACAGCCTTCGACCTGCGGATTGTTCCCGACAGGCGCGTGCCACGCTGCGGCTCCCTCCCTGGGCTCCGCTCACCATGGACATGTATGAGTGTCTACCTGATTTGCAAGCTAGTACTTCAAAATCAAGAAGCATACACTTAAGATCACCACATCGGCTCAAACCTTGGAGTGAGAGAGGGAGCGTCATGGGCGACAGCAAGGACAGCAACCGGCCCCCCGACGCGCCGGACGCGGCTACGGCGGGAGCGTCGGCCAGGGCGGGCGACGCGCCTGCCAACAGGCCGCTCCGTGAAACCCCCGGCACATCACCCGACGAAGCGTCCGGCGTGACTCCGTCCCAAGCCGCTGAGCTGCGGATCGGCTACCTGCTCCCGACCCGCGACTGGGTGGTCATGGATCATCGCGACCTCACCTCCCTGATCGATCAGGCGCGGTTGGCCGAGGAACTGGGCTTCGACTCGGTCTGGGCGGGGGACAGCCCCGTAACGCGTCCGCGTGCCGATCCGCTGCTCGTGCTGGCGGCCGCCGCGGCGCTCACCGAGCGCGTCACGCTCGGTACAGCGGTTCTGCTGCCGGCTCTGCGGCACCCGATTCTGCTCGCCCACCAACTGGCCACGCTGGACCTCATGTCCGGAGGGCGCCTGGTGGCGGGCATGGGCGCCGGTTTCCCGACCCCGAACACCGAGGCCCAGTTCGAGGCGATCGGAGTCGGCTTCAAGCGCCGGGTCAGCCGCATGGAGGAGGCCATCCACGCCATGCGTCGCCTCTGGAACGAGGACGAGGTCTCGTACCAGGGGACACACTTCGCCTTCAACGACGTGCGCCTCGCCCCGAGACCGGCCCGGCGGGGAGGCCCGCCGATCTGGCTGGCGGGAGGCGGCTCCGACGCCGCGCTGCGGCGCGTCGCGAGGATGGCGGACGGCTGGCTCCCGTATCCGCCCGACCACCGGACGTACGCCGCCGAATGGACGTCCATCACCTCAGCACGGTCAGCCCTTCTGGACGCGCCGACCTTCCACGACCCGGGAGCACAGGGGGAAGACGATCCGTCGAGGCGGGGCGCTCTCCGCCCCGACCATCAGAACACGTCCCAGTCGTCGCACATGAAGCGGCTTGGTGACGACGCACGCTCAAGCGAACGCGACCTACGCGACTCACCCGATCTGCGCGGTCTACGCGGCTCATACGAATCAAGCGACCGCGGGGACAGTAGCCACGGAAGCAACCCATACGACCAAAGGGTCGTAAGCGGCAGCAACGGAAACGACCAGAGCACCTTGGGCGACCGGCTGGACCCACGCGGCCCAAGCCGCCACCGCGACCGCGGCCGCCTCAGCGACCGTGAGAACCGCAGCGACCTTGGCGCTCCACGCGCTCTGGGCGTGCCGGGCGATCGAAGCATCCGGGACGTGCAAGCCGCCCCGACCCCCGCCCTGGCCCCGACCCCCGCCCTCTACGCCACCCTCTGCCTGGACGACGACCCCGACCGGGCCCGCCTCCGCCTCCGTACCAGCATCGAGCGCTACTACAACGCACCCCGGGAAGTCGTGGAGGGCATCCAGGCCATGTTCGCCGGGACGCCCAAGGACGCCGCCGCCTGGCTCCAGGCGTATGGGGAAGCCGGGGCGCGCCACGTGGTGATCAGGCTGGCCGTGGACGATCACCGAGCGGCGCTGGAGGGGTTCGCCGCCCAGGTGCTGCCCCTCGTACGCCATGCGTAGCCAAGCCGCCGCCAGGAACCGAGACACGCCGACGACGGGAAGGAACACCATCATGACCACGTACGTCCTCGTGCCCGGCGCCTGGCACGGCCCCACGGCCTGGGATCGCGTCGTGCCGCTGCTCGAACGAGCCGGTGCCCGCACCGTCACGATCGACCTCGCCGCCACGCCCGCCACCGGGCTGGACGAGCACGTACAGCAGGTGATCGAGGCGCTGGACGCACTTGAGGAGCCCACCTTCGCCGCGCCCGCGCACGACACCGCATCCGAGACGCCTGCGCCAAGCGGCGACGCACCGCACCTCGATCAGGCCGCCCCTCATACACCCGAAACCGGATCCAACACCGCCGCCCCGGACATCCCGGCGGTATCCGAGACACCTGCGCCAGGCGGCGACGCGCCGCCCCTCGATCGGGCCGCGCCTCATGCACCCGCACCCGGATCCGACACCGCCGCCCCGGGCACCCCCACAACCTCCCCGCGGACGCTCGCGCCTTCACCGGAGACCCCCGCACGTACGACGCGAGGAGCGCCCGCCCACACCCCACCGACAGCCGCGGCTCTCTCACAAACCCGGGCGGACAACCCACGAAGAGTCCCACCGACACCGGGAACAACCGCCCCCGAACACCACGACCGTGTCGTCCTCGTGGGCCACAGCTACGCCGGCCTCGTCGTACGGCAGGCCGCCGACCGCCGCCCCGAACGCGTCGAGCACCTCATCCTGATCGACGCCTGGGTAGGCCCGGACGGGGCGGGACTGTTCACCCTGGCGCCCGAGGCGTTCGCGGACAAGATCCGCGCCGCCGCGGACGAGAACGGGCTCATCCCCGCGCCGGCGCCCGCGATGTACGGCGTCACCGACCCCGATGACGTCGAGTGGGTCCGGGATCGGTTGCGTCCCCACCCGCTCCGTACGTTCACCGACACGACCACCCTCACCGGCGCCGTGGACCTGGTCCCGGGCACCGCCCTCTACTGCGTCCCGCAGAGCCTTCCCTTCGACCGGCTGGCCGAGAAGCTCGGGTATCGGACGGTGCCCGTTGACGGGCCGCACGACCTGATGGTCACGGATCCGGAGACGGTCGCGCGCTACCTTCTCGACATCCCGCAGGTTCAGAATCAGGAAGCGCCAGAGCTACAGTGAAGAAGTGGATCAGCGGACGTACAACCAGTTCTGCGCGACGGCCCGCACCCTCGACATCGTGGGGGAGCGCTGGACGCTGCTGCTCGTGCGCGAGCTCCTGACGGGGCCCAAGCGCTTCGGCGACCTGCAGAGCAGCCTGCGCGGTCTCGGCACGGGGCTGCTCGCGGCCCGGCTGAAGCACCTCGAACGCGAGGGCCTGGCGCGCAAGGTCGTGCTGCCGGCGCCCGCCCGCACCCCCGCGTACGCCCTGACGCAGGCCGGCGCCGAGCTGGGCCCCGCGGTGCTCGCGCTCGCGCGGTGGGGGATGAAGTGGGCCATGGGCGAGCGCCGCGACGACGAGGCGTTCCGCGCCGGCTGGGCAGTGCTCGGACTGCGGGCCTGCTTCGACGCGGAGGCGGCGTCAGGGGCGCGGGCGGTGTTCGAGTTCCGGATCGCGGACGAAGTCTTCTACGCCCGGGTCGAGGACGGGACGATCGAGACTGTGCTGGGGGCGGCGCAGCGGCCGGACGCCGTGATCGAGATGGACGACGAGACGCTGGCTGAGCTCGCCGCGGGGGAGCGGACGCTGGCGGACGCCATCAGGCACGAGGTCGTACGGGTGTCGGGGGACGCGGACGCGGTCGGGAGGCTGAAGACGCTGTTCCGGCTGCCCCAGCCGCAGTCCCGGTACGAGCAGGCGGCGCAGGAAGCCTGACGCCGAAACCCGGACTCCGGAGGAACCTTTCGCAGCGGGGCACGCGAGTACCTGTCGCCCCAGGCACCCGAGTAAACCGGAGCCCGGGACTTGAGCAACTCGAAGTCCCGGAACTTGAATCAGCCCGGAGTCCCGAGATGTGGAGCAACCCGGAGCCGCCCGTGCGCCGGCCGAACAGGACGAAACCGGACGGGCATGAGTGGGCCGTGCCCGCCAGTACCCTTGATGGCATGGCAGCTGGTGGTAGGGCGTCGGGCAGGCCCGCGAAGAAGAAGGGCCCGACCAAGGGCACCGGAGGTCAGGTCCGCCGGGGCCTGGAGGGCCGGGGCGCGACCCCGCCCGCCGAGATGCGCCACTGGTACAAGGACAAGGCGCGAGCCGAACGTGTCGCCCGCGAGGAGCGGGGCGGCGGCGGGCGGCGCCCGGCCGCGACGCGGCAGAGGCGTTCGGAGGACGCGCCCGAGTACATCGGCGGTCGCAACCCGGTGCTGGAGGCGCTGCTCGCCGGGGTGCCGGCCAGCGCCCTGTACGTCGCGCAGCGCATCGACAACGACGATCGCGTCCGCGACGCCATCAAGACCGCGACCGAGCGCGGCATCGCGCTGCTGGAGTCCTCGCGCGACAAGCTCGACCGCCTCACCGACGGCGCCGTGCACCAGGGCCTCGTGCTCCAGATCCCGGCCTACGACTATGCGCACCCGTCCGAGCTGGTCGAACTCGCCCAGGACGCGGCCGAGCCGCCGCTCATCGTCGCCCTCGACGGCGTGACCGACCCGCGCAACCTGGGCGCCATCGCCCGCTCGGCCACCGCGTTCGGGGCGCACGGCCTGCTCATCCCCTCGCGCCGCTCTGCGGGCGTCACGGGCGGCGCCTGGAAGACGTCCGCGGGGACGCTCGCCAACCTCCGGGTGGCCCGCGCCGCCAACCTCACGGCCGCGCTGCGCGAGTACCGCGATGCCGGCCTGTTCGTGATCGGCCTGGACGGCGAGGGCCGCACCGACATCGGCGACGTCGACCTGCTCACCGAACCCCTCGTGATCGTCGTCGGCTCGGAGGGCAAGGGGCTGTCCCGGCTGGTGCGCGAGCACTGCGACGTGGTGGCCCGCATCCCGATGCGCGCGGCGGCGGAGTCGCTGAACGCGGGTGTGGCGGCGGGAGTGACGCTGTACGAGGTCGCTCGTCACAGGCGTCGCTAGGCTCTACACTGGTAGGCCGTGCCGACGTAGCTCAATCGGCAGAGCATCTGTCTTGTAAACAGAAGGTCAGGGGTTCGATTCCCCTCGTCGGCTCTAGCCCTGAACAGGGAAAACGCCCGATCGGAGATCACTCCGGTCGGGCGTTTCTTGATCGAATGCGTCGTGAGTGCGACAGTGCGACACCCCTGCTAGTCCTCGCCAGCCGCCAGTGCCACCACTTCAGCGTCCGCCGAGAACGGCACCAACGGCTTCCGCTTGCCCTCCCGGAACGGCATCAGCAGGTCGTCCAGGGCTGCGACGGGGGAATGCATGGAAAACCACGCGCGCTCGGCGAGCGCCTGCTCCCACACCTCCTGCAGGTCCTTCCGCAGCTGGGCCCGCCATTCCTTGGCGATGTGCGTGTACCGGCGCTGCATGTCACCGCGCCGCATCCCAGGAGAGGCGTGCCCCATCCGATCGTCCCGCAGCCGAACCGGCGTCCCGAGCCCGTTCAACAAGGTCGAATGGCCGTGCCGCTCGCCGTGCGGCGTCACCCCCTCCCGCACCGGCACCCACGACGCCACTACTCCAAGGTCGGCCCGGTGATAAGGCTGCACCACCCGAGCCGGCAACTCCTGCCGCGTCATGGCCTCGGCCACGGCTGGAGACAACCCCTGCGAGATGGCGAACTCGACGAGCTTCGCCTTCGACGACGCAGCATTAACGCCCAGCAGGACCGGTCGCCGCTCGATACCGCGGGCGGCCGGCGGCTCAAACCGTTGGCCTGGGACAGCGCGTGACCACGCGGGCAGCGGCTCGCCCGGCCACACCCCGGACACGTCAACCAGGACAGGCTTGGTGTCAGGGGAGCGCGCGATGAACGCGTCGCTGGCCAAGGCTCTCCGGCTCGCCACCCGCGACCTCGACCCGCTGGCCACGCCATCAAGGCCCTGGCCGAGACCTTGCGGCTGCACCCCCGCGACCTGCCGCTGGGGGACATCAGCCGCACGCGCAGCCAGGTCACCACCCTGCTCGAACTCGCCGCCCGCGTAGCCGAGCACGACGTCGAGAACCAGCAGACCGGCGACGGCCGTTCTTCGCCCCCCGGCGCCCTCTACTGGGACGGGCCCGGCCCGTGGCCGCTCCAGTACGCCGATGAGATGCTCGCCGGCCACGATGGCGCCGAGCTCGCCGGCGCCATCGAAACGCTCGCCCGCGACGGGGACCGCATCCCCGCCACCGGCGTGCTTTACCCATCGCAGGCTGCGGGAGCGTCTGCGATCCGCCTGCTCCAGGAGGGCGCGCCGCTCGGCGTGTCCATCGACCCGGACGACATCGACGTGGAGCTCATCGACCGCCGGCCGCCCGCGGAACACGACGAAGGTGATGCCCCCGACGAGGAAGGCGAGGAGGTGATCATGCTCGCTTCTCTCACCGCCGCCGGCGTCCTGCCGCTGCCGGACGGCAGCCATTGAGTGCGCGCCACCCACGTCACCGAGCAGACCGCGTCCAGCGGCCCCGTTCGCGCCACGCACATGGTGGAGTGGACCATCGACCTCCACGGCCGCGTCCCCGCCGCCGGCCTCCACGCCGCCTTCACCGCGTCCGGCATCATCACCGCCGCGGCCGGGGACGCCGATGACACGGCGGGCCAGGTGGTGATGGCGGAGCGGTCCGGCGACATGGTCATGCGGGTCACCCGCGGCCGGATCCGTGGTGCCACGTTGGTGTCGATGCCGGCGTTCGCTGCGGCGCGGATCGTGCTCGACGGGGACGAGGTCACCGCTGCCTGTGGGGACAAGCCGTCGGGTGAGCGGATGCGCGACGTCGTCACCTATGTCGCGACCAGCCCCACCCCGGTCGGTGCGGCTCAGGTCGCGGACGCGCTCGTCATCACCGTCGCCTCCGCCCGGGACTACCTGGCCCGCGCCGCGCAGGCTGGGCGCATCGTGCGGCTGGCCCGCGGGCTGTACGTGGCGGCGTCCACCCTGCCGGAAGGCGCCGGCGAGGTGGCGGCGGCCATGTCGGGCGGCATGGAGCCCGGCGACCCATCCCTGCAGTCATCGTGGGCGGGAGACGAGATGAGCGAGCTGGAGGCATCCGCGTGGAGCGAGATGGGGCCCTGCCGCCGCTGCCGGCGGCGTGGTTCCGCGAGCCGACGGCCGAGGAGCTGCCGCCCGGTTCGGCGGGGTGCACTACCGGGACGGCCGCATCTACGGGTGGGTCGCCCAGCGCGGCGTCCCCCATGAGGCGTACCCAGGCAAGAACCTGATGATCGAGAGCCTCGGGGCCATCGACACCACGGCGTTCCTCCGCGCGCGGTTCCAGCTCGACGACGGCTCCACCGTCAAGGTCGGCGCGTTCACCATGAACGCCCCGCACAACCGCGACGGCGCCGAGTGCGAAACCGCCAGCTGCCAGTTCGACGACACCAGGACGGTCGCCGGCATCGTCACGGTCGGCATGAACTCCGGCGGCATGTGGTTCTCCGGGACGGTCGCCCCGTGGCTGAGCGAGTAGGACCGGATGGTCTTCGCCGCCTGCCAGCCGTCGTACCACATGCGGCAGGAGCGCAACGGGAAGTGGGCGCTACGCGCGGTCCTGTCCGTGTCCGTGTCCGTGCCCGGCCACCCGTCCCGGCTCGCTGCGTCGGCTGTGATCGGCCGGGCCAACCTGGCCCTCGCCGCGTCCGCCACGCCGGCCAGCGCGCCACCCCTGCCGGGGGTGGACATCGAACTGCTCGCCGCCGCCGGCGTGGACGAGCTGAAACGCCGGGCGGAGGTGCGGGCCTGGATAGATCGCCTGGCGGCCGAGCTCGCGCCGGCCCGGGCGGAAATCGCGGCCAGCACGGCCGCCCACATCAAGGGAGGAGCCTGACCATGGGGTGTGGCTGCAGCAAAAACAAGACGCAGTACGAGGTCGTCGTGAACGGCCGGGTCGTCTACTCGAACCCGAGCAAGCCCAGCGCCGAGTCCATCGCCAAGCGGTATGAGGGCGGTCAGGTCCGCGAGAAGGGCAAGGCCCAGCAGGCGGGTACGTCCTGATGTGCACCCAGAGCGGGGAGACACTGACCGCGCTTCTCTTGACGGGTTCCTGCGACGGGCGAGTTGGTCGGCTTCTCCTCCAACGGCATGTCAAAATGGATCATGTATGTGTTCTGAGCCCACGGGCTGACAAAGAGGATCCATTAACGAGGAATAGATAGGTTTACGCATCTTGCACTAATTGTTCGCTTTGGTTGCTCTCGTGGGGATATACCAGCCGCAAGGGCCCCACGAGGGGAGAGCGGACATGCATGGCATAACACTCCCGTCACCTTTCTCCATAGCATCTGGCGCGATACTTCTCGCCCTGGCCGCAGTCGTCCCGCCACTGATCGCTACCGGAACCAGTGCGGCTACATCGGGTATGGCCTGCGCCAATGCCGACCTCGTATACCAGCCGCAGTCAGCGTTTCCTGACACAGCCCGAGGCAGGGTCTTTTATCGCCAGCAGTTCATCAACATGGAATATGCGATGCTCTGTATGGTGAACGAATTCCGCGCGCAAGAACAAAGGCCGCCGTTGCACCGGGTCATCCTCTTGCGAGGAACCACCGCCAGAGGAATCCGGGGCGCTGCAGCCGACCACGCCAGAGCTTCGGCACAACAGCGGTGGTGGGGAACGGTGGCACAGGTTCCTGGCTGCAGGCCCTACCCGCCCGACCCCACGCGCTGCGACCCCCACTACGACCCTGTGTCCAAGACTGACCCCGTACAGCGGGCAAAGAACAACAACTATGGCAGCTCATGTCCTACATGGTCTGTCGGCGAGAATACCTACACAGGTTGGGGAAACGACAAAGTAACGCCCAGGGCGGCCTTCGAATTCTGGAAGAATAGCCCACTCCACAGAGAAAACATGCTACGCCCCGAGTTCGTCCAGATAGCTCTCGGTACGGAGACGGGAAGCGCTGACCCGAACGCCCCCGCCGACTTCTACCCTGCCATTACCTTTGTGCAGATGCTTGGGAGCTGCGGCTAGACACCGGCCCTAGGGCGTGTTTTGTGGATCAGGAGGTGGGTTCAACCTCCTGATTCGCCGATTCGGGCAGCGCGATGAGCTCGGGTGTGGCTCGATGGGTACATGGTCCGTCGCCATGAGTTAACCGATGCCGCGTGGGAACGTATCGCGCCGCTACTGCCGGCCCACCCAGGACGAGGTGGCCGGTGGCGGGATCACCGTCAAGTGCTCAACGGCATCGTGTGGAAGATCCGCACCGGTGCCGACTGGCGGGACATCCCCGAACGGTATGGCCCTTGGCAGACGATCTATCAGCGGTTCCGTCGCTGGTCAGCGGATGGGACGTGGCAGCGGCTGCTGGAGCATGTCCAGGCTCACGAGGATGCGGCAGGAGCGGTGGACTGGTCGGCCGTCTGCGTCGACTCGACCATTGTCCGGGCCCACCAGCACGCCGCGGGCGCCCGTAAAGGGGGAACCCGGCAAGGACGAACCATCACGTTGGGGATCAAGGCGGACAGGCGCTCGGGCGCTCGCGCGGCGGACTGACCACCAAACTCCACCTGGCCACCGACGGACGCGGCCTGCCGCTGGCGTTCGTTCTCACCGGCGGCAACATCAACGACTGCACCGAGTTCACCCGTGTGATGGCAGCCGTTCGCGTCCCTCGGCTCGGCCTTGGCCGTCCCCGCACCCGGCCTCAGCACGTCATCGCTGACAAGGGCTACAGCTCCCGGGCCATCCGTACCTATCTGCGCCGGCGGGGTATCAGCGCGACCATCCCTGAACGCGTCGACCAGCTGGCTGGGCGAGCTCATCGAGGGCACCGGCGCTGCGCGTTCGACCCTGCCCGTTACAAACGTCGCAACGTCGTCGAACGCTGTTTCAACCGGCTCAAGCAGTTCAGAGGCATCGCCACCCGCTACGACAAGCTCGCCGTTCACTACCAGGCAGCTGTCACCATCGCCTGCCTGCTGCTATGGCTTGCATGAGATCCACAAAACAGGCCCTAGGCCAACGCCGAGGACTACGAGGCGCTGCGGGCTGTCGGGATCCCTGAGGCGACCGCTCGCCGCCTGTCCGGCTACGTGGAGGCGGACAATGCGTAACCCCATCACGCTCCGCTGTCCTGTCTAGCCATGACGCAGCTCCCCGGCATCTGAAGGTCGCGTGGAATGGGCGCAGATCCCGATCGTTCAAGGCGCGCGGTCGTGGTTCTGTTCGCGGTGTTGTGGCTGGTGTTCACTGGCCGCCTGGTACCGCGTTCCACCCTCGACGACGTGCGCGCGGACAGGGACGCCCGTGTCGCCGAAGCGGCCGAGGACCCCGAAGCGTGGAAGCAGCTGTACGTGGCCGAGTGCCAAACGCATCAGCTGACCAGGCAGGCGCACGCGCAGGAGATCGGGGCTGCGCTGGCGGTACGTGCTCAGCCTCTACTGGCTGCACAGCCCCACCTGGGTCGGGCAGATGCTCGACACCGCCCTGCGAATCATCTGCGCCCCCCGCATCCTCGTAGATCGGGAACAAGCAGGCAGCGACACCTGCGTCACCTCCGCCGAGCAGGCCGAGCGCGAGTTACTCGCCGCCGGCTTCCACCACAACGAGATGCGCAGCTTCGGTCTGGCCGGCGTGTCCCTCGGCTACGCGTCATGGTCAGGAGTCGCCTCACCCGCTCGACGCCGCACGCTGTCTCGCCGAGGAAGAGCTGGTCGCATGCGAGCTAGCGGACACAGGCGACTTGGGCGTACTGCGAGTGGATCAACGGCCAGGTCGAGCAGAGGCACGACCCTGCCATCGCCGACGGGTACGGGTGGCGATTCCTGCGGGCGGTCCGATCTCGACTCACCAACCCCCGGCCGCGGGAAACCGCCCTACGCACCCGACCTCAACCCAGTCGAGGGGATCTGGTCCCTCCTGCGACGCGGCTGGCTCTCCAACGTCGCCTTCAGTACCCCTGAACACCTCGTCCAGCGCATCCGGCGCGGCCTACGGCACATCCAGTACCGCAGCGAACTCATAGACGGCTGCCTCGCCGAGACCGGCCTGGCAATCAGACCCACCTGAGCAACTCGGCCACATCACGAGTTCAACCTCAGTAATGCAGGGCGGCCGCGAGTGCCTCGGCCAGGGTCACGGGCGGGCGGCCGATCAGGCGGCGCAAGTCGCCAGAGTCGGTGTACATCTCGCCGCGGTTCATACCGCGGTCAGCGTCAGCGAGGACCTCCGCCAGCTCGGCGGGTAGGCCTGCGGCGTCCAGTACCTGGGCGAAGTCGGCCACCGGGAGGTCAGCGTAGGTAACCTGCTTTCCAGCCGCAGCGGAGATCGCGGCGGCGAGCTCAGTCAGGGTGAAGGATTCGTCGCCGCCGAGCTCGTACACGGCGCCGGTGTGGCCTTCAGCGGTGAGGACGACCGCTGCGGCCTCGGCGTAGTCGGCGCGGGACGCGGCGCTGATCCGCCCCTCGCCTGCGGCGCCGACGACCGCGCCGTTCTGCAGGATCTGCGGCAGTTGGCTGGTGTAGTTCTCCAAGTACCAGCCGTTGCGCAGCAGCACGCTGGGGATTCCGCGGTCCCGCAGATACGCCTCGGTCTCGCTGTGCGTGGCACCGATGACGGTGGTGGCCGTGTCTGCGTGCGTCGTGCTCGTGTACGCCACTAGCGACACGCCTGCGGATGCCGCGGCGTCGATCACGCGGCGGTGGTTGGCGACCCGCTCGCCCACGGGGACCGAGGCCGAGATCAGCAGCAGCCTGTCCGCCCCCGCGAATGCCTCGGCCAGGCCGTCCGTGTCCGCGAAGTCGGCGCGGCGTACCGTGATGCCTCGGTCGGCCAAATCCTTGATCCCGGCGATGTCCCGGCCGGTCGCGATGATGTCCGCGGCCGGAATCCCGCGCCGCAGCAGTGCCTCGACGGTGAGCCTGCCCAGCTGGCCGGTGGCTCCAGTGACGACGATCGGCATGATGGTCATTCCTTCCTTCCGCGTGTGCCTCGCACGCCTGCCGCGGTCCGTCCGCAGCGGGATAGAACACAGAATGACCTGGACACTCTCTGTTGGGGAGTAGCCACTTCTTGGTACGGTACTTACCGTAGCGAAAGCATTGAGGTGAGCCGTATGGCTGCTGTCGAGAATGTGACCGGGCCCATGCCGTCATTCGATCCGTACGAGCGCGGCTGCCCGTCGCGGGACCTGCTCGACCAGATCGGCAGCAAGTGGGCGGTCCTCGTGCTGGGCGAACTCGGCCGGAACGGGACCTCCCGGTTCGGTCATCTCCGGCAGGCGCTGGCGGGTGTGAGCGAGAAGATGCTCACCCAGACGCTGCGCACCCTCGAACGCGACGGGCTGGTCAGCCGGACCGTCTACCCAGAGGTGCCGCCGCACGTGGAGTATGAGCTGACCGCGCTCGGCCAGACGCTGCGGGAACCGCTGAAGGCGCTCACGGAGTGGTCCGTGCTGCACATCGAAGAAGTCATCACCGCCCGCGAAGAGTACGACGACCGCTTTGAGCGCACCAGGTAATCAGCGGCGGCCAGCGGTCTGGTCATGGACGGCCGCCTCGCCGAGACCGGCCATGGGTTGAGGCGGCTAGACAGCATCGTGTCGGTGTCGGCCATCCTGCTTGATGATCGCGGGGATCCCCGTTGGGAGGAGATGTATCCCGACCGGCAGATCAGGGAGGCACGCCGGGTCCGCATCATGGTGGCCGGCCCGGGCGGCTCAGGCGTGCGCGTTGACGTGTCCTGGCCCGTCCGTGCAGCACGCGACGTGTCCTTCGTTGAGAACCCGCCAGGGGCGGGGGAGAAGCGGAGCCTCTACGTGCATGGGCATCGCCGTTCTTGGGGTGGCAACGCGCAGATCTGGCGGATCGCCGAGCAACTCCCCGACCCGGATTGGCCCGCGGTGAGACCCTGACTCGTCCGGTGGACGAGAGCTGCGCGCGCCGACGTCTTGGTGGGGTTCGTCTTACCTCGGCGTGTCATGACGGCCAACAGCCAGCGGCGTAGCGTCAAGGTCGTGGCCCACGATCACGGCGAGGGGACTGGACCATGACGCGACGAACCGCAACAGCGGCGTATGCCCAAGGCGCGGACGACCGTAGGTCTCGACTGGGTGAAGGCCGAGACCGGCCGCAGGGCGAGGCATATCGTCGGGGCATGCCAGCCTCAGCCCATGACATCGCAGCAGCATTCCGAGAGCGGCAGCCGCAGCTCGGCGCCCGGAAGCTCCAGGCGCTGCTGTACTACGCGCAAGGCCACCATCTGGCGTTCTTCGGCCGGCCTCTGTTCGGGGACGCCATCTGTGCGTGGGACAGCGGGCTGGGAGTGGATGCACTGTGGGACGAGGAGACGGGTGGCGCCCTCGGCGAGCCGGCCGGGCTGGGCGAGGCCGAACTGAACACCGTCGGGTACGTCCTCAGCAGGTACGGCAAGCTCAGCACGCAGGAACTGGAGGATCGCATCCAGGCTGAGGCGCCGTGGCGGCGCGCGGACGCTGGGAGGGCGCCGGGCGGCAGCGCCCTTATCGAGGTGGAGTGGATCAGGGCGTTCTTCGCTGCCCAGGCCGCGAAGGAAGACGACCTCGGCCTGGATCCCGCCGAGGTGAAGAACATGCTGCAAGCCGCCACGCGGCGCACTGACGAGCCGCGACGCACGGACAGTCTGGAGGACATCCGCGCGTGGCTGGCCGCCCGTGCCTGACAACGTCGACTGGAAGCTGAAGGAGTTCGTCGAGAAGCTCTCCCTTTGGGAGAAGACCGAGCCGGCGTCGGCCGCTCTCGGTGGCGTGTGCCTGGCCGTCACGCGCTGGATCATGAACCGGTGTGCGGACCCATACGCGGGTGCGCGCCGGGAGGGGGAGAACCTGTGGTTCGCGTCCATCCCGGGAACGCTCCACGGTGGGCAGGTGGTGTGCTGCTCATACTGGATCTACGAGACGCGCCGTACCGTTCGCTGCAATCAGATCTCGACCTTGAACTGGCCGGTGTAGCAGGCTGATGCGAGGGGCGGGGCGGCCGTGGCACTGCATGATCGAATGCGATGCCAGTGCGATTCCCCTCGTCGGCTCTGCACCGGAAAGGCCCCTCAACAGGCGATATGCCGTCAGGGGCCTTCTGCTTTCCGCTCTTCAACCGGTGTCTTCGGCGCCTTCGAGAGCCAACTTGGGAGCCACCGGAGTGTGTTCACCCGGGAGTGATCCCCATCGACCGAGTCACCGCCGAGCGGCCCTACTGCTCCACACCGTTGTGGGCCTCCGGCTCTTACCCGGCTTGGATCTGGGGCATCGTGCGCCGCCTGAAAGCTGCCGGACTGATCGCCCTGGATGACAAGGGCTACGTCGGCGCCGATGAGGGGAAGAAGAAGCCGGCCTCACAGAAGACCGCCAGCTCCTGCATGCCGAGCTCCACTCGATGCGCGCCCCATCTTGCCGCTGTGGAGCAGCGCGTACCGGTCAGCGGGCAGGATGATGTCCGCGGTTTCCACCGCCGTCTCGCCGGCGTAGTGGCTCGGGGCATCCCGGGTCGGACGAGCACGTCCTGGGCCGCGCCGTATCACGTGAATACCCTCTCCCCGAGCATACTGGTCACCGTGGCGCTCCCCGAGCCGGCGACAGCCAGGCTCACAATCCGCCAGAGGCTTTGGCCCGGTGGCCGGTCCCCGCCCGGATCCGGGGCCAGGCGGAGGGCCGACCCCCTCCGAGGCGCAGACCGCACCGGGGAGAGCCGGGCCTCAGGCCGCGGCCTGCCTGAAGTCGTCGCCGGGGTTTTCCAACCCTGCGAGCTGTACGGCTTCGCGGCGGAAAAGCCCCGAGAACGTCCAGTCGGCCAGTACCCGGACCTTGTGGTTGACGGTGGGCACCCACGCCAGGTGGTAAGCCCGGTGGGCGAGCCAGCCCAGCAGGCCGGTCAGCTTGAGGCCGTACACCTGGGCGACGCCTTGGTGGTGGCCCAGCCCGGCGACCGAACCGAGGTAGGCGTGGCGGTAGGGCCGCAGGTTGCGGCCTCGCAGGTGGGCGACGATGTTGCGGGCCAGCGTCTTGGTCTGTCGTACGGCGTGCTGGGCGTTCGGGCCGCAGAACTGGCCGGGCCTGGTGAGGTCCGGGATGGCCGCGCAGTCGCCCGCGGCGAAGGCGTCGGGGACGCCGTCCACGGTGAGGTCGGCGGTGGCCATGATCCGGCCTGCGGCGTCGACCGGCAGATCGCTGGTCGCGGCGAGCGGGTTGGGCCTGCCGCCCGCGGCCCACACCAGGGTGCCCGTGTCCACCTCGGTTCCGTCGTCCAGGACGGCGTGGCCGTCGGCTGCCGAGGCCAGCCGGGTGTTCAGCCGCACCTCGACCCCGCGACGGGCCAGCGCCCGCGCCGTCCACCTGCCGAGGCTGTCGTCGAGCTCGGGAAGGATCTTGTCGGTGGCCTCGACCAGGATCCAGCGCATGTCCTTGCGTTCCAGGGTCGGGTGGTAGCGGACAGCCTCGTCAGCCAGGCCCTGCAGCTCGGCCAGGGCCTCCACGCCCGCGAACCCGCCGCCGACGAACACGAAGGTCAGTGCCCGGCGCCGGACCTGCGGGTCGTCGGTCGACGAGGCGGCCGTGAGCTGGGTGAGCACGTGGTTGCGCAGGTGGACCGCCTCGCCGAGGGTCTTGAAACCGACCGCGTTCTCCGCCAGCCCCGGGATGGGCAGAGTCCTGGTGATCGATCCGGCCGCCATCACCAGGATGTCGTACTGGAGGGTCCTGACCGGTCCTTGCGCGGGTGTGAACTCCGCCCGCCTGGCCGCGTGTTCGATTCCGGTGATCCGCCCGGTCAGCACCCGCACACCCTTGAGTATCCGAGGCAGCGGCGCCACCACGTGGCGGGGTTCGACGGTCCCTCCGGCCGCCTCGGCCAGGAACGGCTGGTAGGTCATGTAGCCGCGAGGATCGACCACGGTGACCGCGGCCTCGCCCTGGCGCAGCAGCTTCCGCAGTCGCAAGGCGGTGTACATGCCGACATAACCGCCGCCCACGATGAGGATGTTCTTCATGGTCGCCTGCCCTTCGTTCGATCACTCACCTCCAAGACAAGACAGTGCGGCCGAACCTGACATCGGTGCACGTGATCTATGTCATGCCGAGGCGCGGACGGCCCGGCGATCGGCGGTGAGGACGGTGGCCGGAGCAGCCCTACGATCGCCAGTGCATGGCTGGGCGTCGTATGTGCTTGGGGGCGATCGGTGATCCAGGGTTCGTCGGCAGGAGACGCCACGTCGCCGGAGGGGTTCCCGGCGGTTGGCGGATCTGGGACAACAAGGCGCGCCGCTGTTGGGGCGACCTGCAGGCGTGCGTGCGTGGTGTCAGGCAACTGCTGTCCGTGGGCGTCCTCAAGTAGGGTCCCGTCATGGAGATCCCCGAGCTGGCGGAACTGATCTGGCTCTTGGAGCGACCCGCAGGGCGAGTACGAGGACGTTCATTGGCCAGTCGGCCTCCACTCATTTCGACTCGCCCGAGACGCGATATCGGTCCTCTTCTCCATCGACCCCACGGCGGGTGAGGCGTATATCAGCCTCTACGCGGACGGCGAGGAGATCACGTACGTCAAGCGGCTGCGGCGCCTCGGGAGACTCCGTGCGGACCATAAGGAGCCGATTGTGCTCCAGACCAAGCCCACGATCCGGCTCTCATGGGACGTGAAGTCTCTCGGCGAGTGGTAGCCAGGGGCGCAGGTGGGCGGACGGGGGACGTACGGCGAGGATGCCGTCAGGCGAGGTGGCGGACGCCTGCGAACGCCGATGAAGATCGTTCGGGAACCTTGCAGGACAAAATTCGATCTTGCCCCTTGCTGACAGGAGACTTCATGACTCTGGAAGAGCATCCCGGCACATGGACCTACGACCCTGAGGCGGGAGCCGCGTACGTCTACCTGCGAGGTCCCATCGCTCAGGGTGGAGTCGCGAGGACGGTCACGATGGATGGAGCGACAGTCAACTTGGATCTTGATCCTGATGGCCGCGTGATCGGTATCGAGATCCTCGCTGAGTGGCCCGAACGGTAGGAAAGAGGCACTCCTGAACGGGGAGACACGGCGATGACGTCATGTACGACCACCGGTGGCCACAGCGTTCCTTGGGCGTAACGACTCAGGCCCCGAATGGCGCGTACGGCAGCGGCGCACGGGTGCCTCGGGTTCAGTCGAACTGGCTGACCGTGGCGGCGAGCCCGCACGGCGCGTGCAGGAAGAGGAAGTGGACGCCATGCTCCTGCCCGATGGTGTCGCCTCCGGCCACGGCGCCGATGTAGCTCATCAGCTTTCCGCAGGCGGGACAATCGGGGAAATCGGGGTCCTGGATCCAGCCGGGTCGTCCGCCGAGCGTGGAGCCGCCTTCGCAGTCGTGTCCTTCGTACTCGCCGTGCCGTTCCGCGCCCGGCGCGAGGCGTACCGCAGGGGGATCTTCAGGTAGCGGCTTTCGCTTCTTCAGGTGCGCGGGCTGAGTGGTGTGGGCGGACCAGGTCGCGGCGCCGTCCGGGCTCACCTGCGTGAAGATGGTGGCATAGGTGGTGCAGAAGAAGCAGGTGAGTATCCGCAGGCGTCCCCGCCAGCCGGTGTGGGCGAGGGCGGCGGCGAATCGCGGGTCGGCCGGGTCGCCGTCGAGTGCGACCCACAGCGGGCTGGTGCACCACGGGCATCTCTGCTCAGCGGGTGCGCCACCGGCAGGCAGGGGCTCGGGTTCCAGGCGGTACGCGACGTTCGCGCAGATCTCCCGTCGACGTCCGTGATCATCGAAGTCCCAGCCGTACCGGCGCAGAGATCGGGCGAGGTCGGCCGGCTCCATGTCGTACGGTGGCCGTTCCAGCCAGCGATGGAATGCGGCCTCCACGACAGGACCGCGGACCGCCGTGAGGGTCGCCACGAGGCCCCAAGCGGATCGGCCGCCCGACTCGATCCGCAGTACGGCTTCCCGCTGGAAGGCCTCATCCGCGTCGCTGAACAGCTTCGGGGGGATGTAGACCTCGGCATCGAGCAGGCGCACGAGATGTGGGCGCAGCCGCCGCAGGACGGCCGGATCGTCGTCGGCCTCCTCCTCCAGCTCGACGACCGCATCGTCATCGCCGGCCATGATCCGGTCGACAAGTTCGGAGATCACGAAAGGATCCTAGCGAGGGTGCTGTTCCGCGGGGCGCCGGCCGGATTCCGGCATCCACGTTCATCACCAGCTCTCTCCTACGGCTGTCTGCGCGGGCAGATGTCGCGGTACGGCACCTCCTTGAAGGAGGCGGCCCAGTCCGCCGGGGAGAGCGTGTGCCCGGCACGGCGGCACACGTCCTGGACGATCCACTCGGCGCCGATCGGGATCCTCTGGACGGAACCCCAGTCGGCGGCGTAGAGGGTGGAGCCGTCCGGGCTGAAGGCGAGCGAGGTGATCTGGGAGCCGTGCAGGTCGAACGCGCCACCCAGCCGCCGCATGGCGTTGACGTCCCAGATCTGGAGGATGCCGTCCCTGGTCACGCTGGCGAGCAGATCGCCCTTGGGGGAGAAGGCCAGCTCCGTGATCTCGCCCGTCGTCCCGCGCAGAACCGGCGTGATCTGCTCGGGCCCCCGGACCGTCCACATCGCTATGCGGCCGGCCGGACCGGCGCTGAACGCCAGCCGTCCCTGGTCGCTGACGGCCACCGCCGAGGCGCCGCGTCCGACGTCGAAGGCCGCGCCGTCCGGCTTGCCGGTGGTGAGGTCGATGAACCGTCCGAAGGCCGAGGCGAGGCGTCCGTCCGGCGTGTACGGCCCGCCGCCGATCTCCGAGTCGAACGTGCGCAGGACGCGCCCGTCGGCGGTGTCCAGCACGAGGAGCCGGAGGCTGCCCTCCTGGGAGGACGGCCGGAGGGTGAGCGCGATCGTCCTGCCGTCCTGGCTGAAGTCGACGCGCTCGGGGCTGTTCGTGTTCGTGTGGGGCGTGGAGACCTGCCAGAGCTTCTCGCGCGTGTCGAGGTCGATCAGCCGCACACTCGCGAGGTCCGCGATGAGCATGCGGGTGCCGGTCCGGTCGAACCCCCACGCCGCGAACTCGCTGAGCGGGAACGTCGCCACCTCCTTGCGGCTCGCCAGGTCCCAGAGTCCGAGGCGGTTCTGGTCGGGATCCTCCATCGCCGCCCACCGTCCTCCGGGACCGAGTTTCGCCACCCCCTTCCGGACATGGGTGGCGGCGGCTCTCGGCGACAGGTCGAGACTGATGACCCTGTTGTCGTAGAGGTAGCGCAGGGTCCTGCCGTCGGCGTCGAACCGAAGGTCGGTCAGCTCGTCCTCGGCCCGGTAGGTGAGGATCTGCTTGCGGTCGGCGACCCTCCACACGCGCAGCTCGCGTTCGATGAAGGCGGCCAGGAAGCCGCCGTCCTGGCTGAAGCGCAGCTCGACCCCGGGCCTCGTGCAGATGTCGCAGGCCCAGTCGTCATCGCCCCGTTTCCGCTCCCGGCCGGTCGCCGCGTCGACGAGCGCGATCGTGGCGGCCGCGCAGGCGATGGTCTTGCCGTCCGGAGTGAAAGCCGCCGCGTCCAGGTGGGTGCGGCAGGGCGCGAGGCGCCGCTCCGGGGTGAAGCCCGGTAGCGCCAGCTCGACGAAGCGCCCACCTGCCAGCAGCAGGTGCTTGCCTGTGGGATCGACGAGCGGCGGCTGCCACGGCATCAGGCCGTCCGAGTAGAGGGCCAGGGTCTTGCCGAACTGCTTGCCGGTCGCCACGTCCAGCAGGTAGACGATCTCGCCTTGGCGCATCACGGTGAGGATCGACTCGTGCTCACCCCAGGCCACGCTGAACTGGCCGCGTTCCCCCACGGAGCGCCGTACCAGCTGCTTGCCCGAGGTGAGGTCCCAGACGCCGAGCTCCGAACCCATGATCATGGCGAGCAGGCGGCCGCTCTTGTTGAGCGCCGGCTCCTCGGGGGGCCCGTCCTTCAGCCTCAGCCCGGCCCACCCGCCGGTGCGTTCGCCGGTACGGACGTCGTAGACGTTCACCCCGGCCTCGCTGACGCTGACGAGTGTGCGCCCGTCAGGACTGAGCGCGCGGTGGGCGATGCCCTTGACCGGGGGATCGCGGAACACCGCCGTCTCCTGCTGCTGCAGTGAGGCCATGAGACTGGACCGGGTCTCCGGCTGCGGTGAGACGCGCCACGCGGCCACGCTCAGCAGCATCGCCTTGACCGGGTCGGTCGTGCGCATCCGGTCGGCCTCCGCCGCGACCTGCTTGGCGGTGAGGATGTCACGCTGTCCGGCGGCCTGCTGCCGCTGATAGACGGCCAGCCCGCCGGCGATCATGGTCACGACCAGCAACCCGGCCAGCGCGATCGTGGTCAGCGTCCTGCGCCGGGCCCGCTTCCTGGTCAGCTCGGTGCCCGCCCGCAGGAAGTCCCGCTCGGCGGGGGTGAGCGTCACGTGACGCCGGCCGGTCGCCGCCCAGCTGAGCGCCTGCTCCAGGCGGCTGCCCTGGAGCAGGTCGCCGTCCCGCCTGCCGTTGTCGGACCAGCGCCGGGCCGCCGCGGAGATCTGGCCCAGCGCGGCCAGGCCGTCGCGGTCGGCGTCGACCCACATGCGCAGCCGCGGCCAGGCCCTCAGCAGCGCGGGCCTGGACAGGGCGACCGAGGTGTCCTTCGTGGTCACCACGTACGAGAACGCCCGCAGGATCCGCTCGATCGCCGCCGCCTCGCGCTCCGGGCGCCCGCCGTACAGCTCCTCGCGCGAGGCCCACCGCCCGCTCTCGTAGCCGTCCTCGTCCACGGTCACCATCCGCAGGAACACCTCGGCGGCCAGGTCGCGCTCCTCGGGCGCGAGCGCCGCGTAGGCGTCCTCCGCGATCGTGCCCAGCGCCGGATCACTCTGCTCGGGCCCGTGCACGCCCTGCGCCGAGCGGCTGCCCGCGGCCAGCAGTCCCCTGGTGTCGGTGGCGTTGCCGTTGACCAGCGCGAGCAGCAGGTCCCGTGCCGCGGGCCTGGCGGCGGGATCCTTCGCCATCGCGGCCCCCACCAACCGGGCCAGCCGCTGCGGCAACGCCCCCAGGTCCGGTGTGGAGGACAGCACCTGGTGCATCACGCCGCCCAGGGTGTCCGCCGTGAACGGATCCTGCCCCGTGGCGGCGAACACGATGACGGCACCCCACGCGAACACGTCGGCGGGCGCCCCGGCGCGCTGCCCCATGAACACCTCGGGCGCCATGTAGCTGGGCGTGCCCGAGACCTCGCCCGTCCTCGTGAGCGACATGTCGAGGGTACGGGCGATGCCGAAGTCGATCACGCGCGGGCCGTCCGGGCCGAGCAGCACGTTGTCCGGTTTCAGGTCGCGGTGGATGACGCCCGCGTCGTGGACCGCGGTCAACGCGGTGGCGATCGCCGTCGCCAGCCGGTGGAGGTCGTCCTCGGCGAACCTGCGGCCCTCGTTCACGGCCTTGCGCAGGCTCGGCCCCGCCACGTACTCCGAGACGATGTACGGCCTGCTCCCCTCCAGGTCGGCGGCGAGCACCCGGGCCGTGCAGAACGAGGCCACCCGGCCGGCCGCGGTCGCCTCCTTGGCGAAGCGGTCACGGCTGCCGCCGTCGTCCGACGCGTGCAACACCTTGATGGCGACCCTGTGCCCCTCGGGGTCGTAGGCCTCGTACACGACTCCCTGGCCGCCCGAACCGAGCCGTCCGGCCAGCCAGTAATCCCCGATGTGCTGCGGATCCCCCGCGCGCAGTGCGTCCACGGCGCGTTAGATGAAGATTCTTCGCCCGAAGTTTGCCGGCTTCCCGGAAGACGGCCGGTGTGCAATCGTGAGCCGGCCGTACTGCTTCCGGGACCATCCGCTGCGAACACTTTCGCTCATGGGGCCGGGACGCAGTGGTTCGCGAGGCAGCACGGCACTGACTCTGCTCGGCCTCGTCTGGTTCTTCGGCACGCTGATCCTGGGATACCTGGCCCTCTACAACGGAATGGCCCTCGCGGGGGCGCCGGCGAGGGACGGAGAACTGGCGCAGGTGCTGATCTGTGCGGCGCTCGGGCTTGGAGGTGGAGCACCCGTCGTGGGTCTGGTCGCCGCCATGGTGCTGGACAACAAGGGCGGATACCGCGTGTCGTCGTGTCCGGTGAGATCGTCGAGCGTTGCAGCCGGTTGGTCTCCCGTGCCGATCTCCAGGTGACCGTCAGGGCGCGCCGCGGAGCCGTCGTCGGGCGACGACGTCCGCCGCGATGAGCAGTCCGGCGGGGACGGCTATGGAAAGGAAGCCGCTCGGCCCGATCAGGCTGACGGCAAGCGCTCCCCAGCCCAGAAGCGCCCAGCCGACGTACCCGGGAAGGAGCTGTCCCTGCCGCCCGGCCCGCGCGGCCAGCAGCCCGAGCAGCGCCAGCACCACGACGAATCCGCCCGGCAGCGCCCAGAACGTCGCCACCGAGTCGCTGTCCGGAGGATCGTTGCGGAGGTCACCGGCGAGCCAGCTCGACCAGGGGGCGAGGGTGGCGAACAGGACGGTGTGCGCCACGGCGATCAGGACCATGGCTCGGCCGGCCCAGATGGTGAGCCGGCTCGGGGGAGCGGGCGATGCGGGTGGGGTGACCGCGGGTGTGGTGCTCATGGGTGCCAGCTTCTCCGGGTCGCGGCGCGGCGGGCTCCCCTGCGGGAGGGATGTCGCTCCCTCGTCCCGGGGAGCCGTGCGGGTGCTGACCCGCGACGCGGTTCATGGGCGCGCGATCACCTGAGCGCCCCCCGGATCAGGGCCGCGTCCTGGTCGAGGAGCTCGCGCGAGCGTGTCTTCCAGTCAGCGGTGACCACGACGCCATCCCCGGGATAGCGCGGCACCACGTGCAGGTGAAGGTGGAAGACGTCCTGCCCGGCGGCCTCCCCGTCGGCCAGTGACAGCCTCACCCCGTCACAGCGGAGTCCGGACGCGCGCAGCCCGGCCGACACGCGTCGTGCCGCCCGCCAGATCGCCGCGCCGATCGCGTCGTCGGCGTCCGCGAGCCCGGCCATGTGCGCGCGTGGGATCACCAGGACATGGCCGACCGTGGCGGGCCTGTGGTCGAGGATGGCCACCACCCTCTCATCGTCCTGGACGATGCTGGCCTCGGCCCGCCCAGCGATGATCTCGCAGAAGACGCAGACTGCCATACGGGGCATGATCCAGGTCGCGGCAGGTCTGCCGCACCCGTATTTCTCACGACCGGCGGCCGGTGTGGTCCGTGATCGTCGTCGCCAGTGACGGTACGACGGCGCGGGGCAGCGCGTGGCCGAGACCGGGCACCGTGACCAGCGTGGCGGTGGGGATGGCGCGCGCCAGCCGGGCGGCGTGCGGCGGCGGGGTGATGGGGTCCTCAGGCGCGTCGATCACCAGGGTCGGCACTGAGACCTTCGCGAGCTCGGCCCCGCGCTCCATGCCCGACTGGTCGGCCAGGGCGTGGGCGGCCGGGCTGTGCCAGGTGCCGCTGTGGGCGGCGATCCGGCGTTCGAGATCGGCGAACTCCTCGGGGTCGAAGGGCAGGACGTCGCCGTTGAGCACCCGCCAGTGGGCGACGCGCCACCGCAGCTCCGCCTCCGCGTCGCGCTCCTGGCCGAGCTCGGCCCACAGCGCGAGCAGCCGGGGGTCGGGCCCGGGCAGGTCCTCGTCCTTGATGTCGGGGTCGGGGGCCGCGCCGCCGATCAGGGCGGAGCCGAGGATCGTGGCGCTCAGCAGCCGGTCCGGGTGGTCGAGGAGGAGCAACTGGACCAGGGTGCCGCCCATCGACATGCCGACCACGTGGGCGCGGGGGATGCGCAGCGCGTCGAGGATCGCGATCGCGTCGTCCGCGAGCGCGCGGATCGGATAGGGACGCTCGGCGAAGGCGTGGGTGGAGCGTCCGGTGTCACGGTGGTCGTAGCGGACGACGAAGTGGTCGCGGGACAGCAGCTCGACGAGCTCGTCGGGCCAGCTCAGCCCGCTCGCGTTGGCGCCCATCACGAGCAGCAGCGCGGGCCGCTCCGGGTCGCCGGTCGTCTGCACCCACAGCCGGTAGCCGTCGGTGACGTCGACGAAGGTCTCGTGGCGGGGAAGCTTTGGGTCTGTCACTCGGGTCATGGGTCACTCCTCAGGGCCTCAGGGGTTCGAGTGCGGAACGACCATAACACGAGACGAACCGGTTCGTCTCGTCACATGGCGCGTAGGGTTGTGATCATGGATGTCGATCAGGTGACCGAGATCGTCATGGACGCCGCACGCGTCGCGATCCTGCCCCGCTTCCGGGCGCTGGCCGACGGGGAGGTGGCCGAGAAGTCGCCCGGCGAGGTGGTCACCGTGGCCGACCGTGAGGCAGAGGAACTGATCAGCCGGCGGCTGCGCGAGGTGCTGGACGCCCCGGTCGTCGGCGAGGAGGCCGCCGCCGAGGACCCCCGCCTGTCGCGGGCGCTGGGGGAGGCGCCGGCGACGGCGCGGTCGCTGCTCCTGGGGTGATCACGGCCCCGCGGTCCTGGGGTGATCGCGACCCACGTGTTCCTGGGGTGATCACAGCCCCCCGCGTTCCCCGCTAGGACAGTCGTTCCGCGAGGATCCGGGCGCGGGCGAGCTGGACCTTGCGCGCCTGGCCCGCCGCGAACCCGGCCACCAGCCACGGAGCCGTCAGGTCGAGCCGGTCGCGCACCCGCGTGCCGCCGCCGTCCGGCGCGAGGTCGAAGCGGTAGGCCATGCGCACACGTCCGGGGCTTCGCACCTCGCCGTACACGGACAGCCCGTCGGTGTGGAGCGCCACGTCGATCGGGTTGTCGTACGTGAGGAAGTCGTACGTCAGGAACGGGAGGAGCCGGAACCGCTCGACGGCCGTGTACCGGATCACCCCGGGCCGCGAGCGGTCCACGTCGCGGACGGCCACCACGAGCGGCGACAGGCCGACGTAGCTCTCCGGAGTCGTGAGATGCACGAACACCTCCTCCGGCGCGGCGTCGATGCGGAACTCGTGGGTCAGCACGCTGTGCGACACCCGGCCTCCCGTGCTTCCCATGTCTGCGCGTTCTGTCGCGGAATTGTGGCAAGGTCGCGCCGCCGCCGGGAAGCTCCGAAAGATCACGAACGTGATAGTTGAGGCTAAGACGCGACAACTGACATGATCGCGCTGGTTCTGTCACCCTCTGCAGCGCATGGAGCACCCTTGTTCAAGCGTCGTGGTTTGATCTTGTCCGCAGCCCTCACCGCGCTGGCGGTGGGCGTCGCCGTCCCCGGAGCGGCGGCGGGCGACGAGTTGGATGATCCGACAGCCCCGGGTCCGGTGTACAAGACGGTCACGGACAAGAGCGCCCTGCTGTCCCTGCAGACCAACGGGCGGCCGGACGGGCGGGACATGGTGTTCCGGATCTCGGGCTCCGTCTACGCCAACATCGAGGGCAACGCGTACGACCCGAGCCTGCGTCACGGCCAGAAACTGTTCAACATCGAGGGCTACAACATCCGGCGGCTGTACCGGGTGCCCGGCACCACGCAGCTCTACCAGCTCTCCCGTGAGATCGTCTTCTACACCGACCCCGCCGACCCGACGAAGGTCCTGCGGGAGTGGAAGAACCCGATCGACTCCAAGACGTACCCCGTCGTCCCGATCAACAACGACGCGGTGAACTTCGGCCCGTTCAACGTCACCTCCTCCTACGTCGGCCCGCCCCTGCGGCAGATGCACGACGAGACCGAGTGGACCAGCGACATCCCGGTGCGCACGGACCTCAAGACCGCGCTCGGCGACTCGTTCGGCCTGGTGAACGGCGTCTACGCGGCCCAGGAGATGTTCGACTTCTACGTCGACGAGCGCGAGGTCGCCGCCCGCACGGTCGCGGGCAGCGTCCCCAAGGGGGCCATGAAGACCAAGATCAGTTGGGCGCGGACGAGCCCGTGGGCGCCGTTCATGTGCCTGCCGGAGACCGACGTCCGCGGGCAGCTCACCTACCACGCGCGGAGCTGGTCGCTGGATTCCTACGGCGAGATCGAGCCGTGGCTGCGCGCGGAGGTCGAGGCCGCCTACCCGCTCTACAAGGCCGCCCCCACCGCGCCCGGCCCGAGCGAGAACTCCTGGACGTCCTTCTACAACAAGCAGCTCGGCAAGGGGGCCACCACCTGGGCCTCCTGGTGCGCCGCCAACGGCAAGGCCTGACCGCGCCCTGATCCCAGCCGCTCCCCAAGGCGGGAGCGACTTATGGCGCCGGTACGAGCCCGACGTCGAACCGTACTCCGACCTCGTCCCCCACCTTGAGCGCGCCGAGGAACGCCGAGTACGGCCGGATCCCCCAGCGCGACTGCACGACGACCGCCGAGCCCGTCACCCGGCCCCCGGCCACGGAGCCCTCGACCACGACGGGCCGGGTGGCGCCGGCCATCGTGAGGTCGCCCTCGACACGGAACGACTCCGCCGTCCCCTCGACCCGCGACGACCGGAACGTGATCACCGGGTGGCGCGCGCTGTACAGGACCTTCTCCCGGATGTTCTTCTCGATCTCCGCGCGGTCGGAGGCCGTGAGCGGCTTGACGCCGCCGGTCCCCTCGCGGACCTCGAACGACCCCGCGTCGACCTCCACGGTCACCGAGGAGCCGGCCGGGTCCGCGGGGTCGATGGTGGCCTCGCCGCGCCAGCGGGTGACCTCGATGGTCAGATCATGGCCGGCCTTGGCGCCGAACCCGGCGCGCGTCGTCGTGACCAGGAGCCGGCCGGACTCGGGTCCCAGCGGGTAGCTGCCGGCGGTGATGCCCATCCGACTAGGAGCCGCATCCGATGGTGACGAACGTCCAGGCGATGGACCTGATCCGCTCGTAGGCGTCGTACACCTGCCAGCCCTCCTTGGAGCTCGCCGCGACCAGGCCCAGGACGATTCCGGCGGCGAACGCGTCGCAGGCCGCTCCGCCCCAGCCGTTCGACGACTGGCTCCTGACCGCGTACGCCGCGCTGAAGAGCGGGTCGCTCAACGGGCTCCAGGACTGGGCGAGGGAGCTGTAGCCGCACGGGTTCCAGCAGCCGCTGGCATTGACGTTGCCGCGGTCCTCGCCGTTCTCGAAGATCTGCAGGAAGAGGTCGTCCGCGCTCTGGCCGTCGATGGTGACCTTGAGAGTGGTCTGCTGGGAGCCGGAGATGGCGAGCTGGATGGTCGTGGGGTCGGCCTGCACGTCGGCTGAGGAGTCCTGCACACCGCTCGCCTCGTAGGCGGCGAGCGCGAGCGCGGACCCGTTGGGGGAGAGCGTGCACCAGGTGATGCCGGCGCCTCCCGGTGTCTCGGTGGGGGCCGGAACGACGATCAGCGGGTTGTCGGCCATGTGCGCTCGCTTTCGATGATCTTTCGGGTCATGCCCTTCTCGTGCAGCGGGATACCCGACGGCGCGGAGCGCCGCACGCGTCGTCCTCGACGTTGGGCGCTTCTTGGCGGTGGATCGACCCTGTCGGAGGCCGCCTCACGCGGGAGCCGGGATGTCGGCGACGCCGACGGAGAACACGACCCGCTCCTCCTCGCCCTCGGTGAGCCCCCACAGCTCGCCGGTGGCGTACCAGAGCGACAGGTCCTCCGGCCGGTGGGCCCAGCGCGTGTGGGCGTTGATCGTCCAGGTGGAGGCGGCGCCGTCGACGTCCACGGTGGCGAAGCGCCGGCCGGGGTCCGGGCCGGGGTGGGAGCCGGCCGACATGTCGAGATACAGCCGGTCGCCGTCGGCCTGGACGCCCTGCACGTCGCTGATGGCGTCGGCCGGGTCGGCCGGAACGGTGGACACCCACGCCTGGACGGGCGCGGTGGCGAGCCGGTAGTCGCCGTCCGGGGGCGGCTGGAAGCGGTAGCGGACCAGCTTGGTGCCGGCCAGGGAGGCGGAGGTGCCGCCGGAGCGCTTGTACGTGCCCGCGACCAGGGTGGCGCCACCGGAGCTGCGGCGGTCCAGGGAGACGTAGTCGAACAGGATCGGCGTGACGTAGTGCCGCACCTCCGGGATGACGTACCTGTAGTCGCCGCCGCCTCCGTCCCTCTTGTGGTAGATCCTGCGGGTGTCGAACACCCGGATGGTGGGCCGTGTGGAGTCGGGCCCCGCGTAGCCGTTCCAGTTGGAGCTGGAGGTCATGAACAGGTAGGGGCCGTACCACGCCAGGCCGCCCCCGTGCCCGTACACGCGGCGCAGCCTGCCCTGCCCGTCCACCCACACGGGCAGGACGTCGCGGTAGCGGCGCTCGTCGAGGTCCACGACCGACAGGACGACGGAGTTGGTGCGGTAGTCGGGCGCGTCGGGGTCGGGCGAGTTCAGCCAGGTCCAGCTCGCGATGAGCGCCCTGTGGTCGCCGCCGACCGGGAGGCCGCCGAGCTGCGCCTCGCCCGAGGTGGCCAGCCCCTGCGGGACCCAGGGGGAGTGGGGGAGGTCCCGCTTGTCGCCCTGGGCGCCGGGGTTCCAGCAGAACCACGTACGGACCCGCAGCAGCGGAAGATGGGACGCCCGGGCCGCGCAGCCGGGGTCCTCGCTCCCCGGCAGAGCGACGCGGTCGGTCCCGGTCAGCGCCCCGCCGATCCCCACCTGCTCGTACTCGGCCGGCGGCGGCGTCGTGTGGGGGTCGGACCCGGTGGTCAGGTCGAGCCCCGTGAGGCTCAACGCCTTGAGCGGCGCGGCGTGGACCTGCGCGTGGGCGGGCGTCAGTGCGGCCGACGCCAGCACCGCGGCGGCGGCCGTCCGCGCGAACCACGTCAGGGCGGTCGCCGTCCAGTGCTTGGCCATGCGGGTCCTCCGCGGGCGCGTCTCGGTTGAGGTGATCTTGACCCAGGGGGCGGTGGCCGTCAACCGGCCGGCGCGGATCGCACGTGGCGTAGAAAGGCCGTCAATATTCCGGCGGGAGGCGTATGAATCCCGTCAAGAAGCGCCAAAACCCCAAAATCCGGCGATTTGCTGTCATGTGAGGCCGCCCGTCCGGGGGCCCGCAACGCAGGAAACGTATCCGAGGAGTGGGGATGGCTGACGTCATCTTCGTCGCCCTGACGATCGCGGTCTTCGTGGTCTTCGGGCTCGTGGTGAAGGCGGTGGAACGGCTGTGAGTGCCGTCAACGCCATAGGTCTGGTCGGCGCCGTCGTGCTGGTGGTCTTCATGGTCGCCGCCCTCCTTCACCCGGAGCGCTTCTAGATGGCCGCACTGTTCGTCGTCGCGCTCGTCGTCGCGCTGGTGCTGGTCCACAAGCCGCTGGGCGACCACATGTACCGCGTCTACACCGGCGTCCGGCACAGCCGGGCCGAGCGCGTCGTCTACCGCCTGGTGGGCGTGCGGCCCGAGTCCGAGCAGCGCTGGCCCGTCTACGCGCGCAGCCTGCTCGCCTTCTCGGCGGTCTCGATCCTCTTCCTGTACGCCTTCCAGCGCCTGCAGGACAAGCTGTTCCTGTCGCTGGGCCTCGCCCCCGTGCCCGACCACGTCGCCTGGAACACCGCCGTCAGCTTCGTGACCAACACCAACTGGCAGGCGTACTCCGGTGAGTCCACGATGGGGCACCTGGTGCAGATGGCCGGGCTGGCGGTGCAGAACTTCGTCTCCGCGGCGGTCGGCATGGCGGTCGCCGTAGCCCTCGTCCGCGGGCTCGCCCGCGACGGCGCCGACACCATCGGCAACTTCTGGGTCGACCTGGTCCGCGGGACCCTGCGCGTCCTGCTGCCCCTCGCGTTCGCCGGCGCGATCGTCCTGGTCGTGGGCGGCGTGGTGCAGAACTTCGCCGGGCCGCACACGATCACCACGCTCACGGGCGGCACGCAGCACCTGACCGGCGGCCCGGTGGCCAGCCAGGAGGTCATCAAGGAGCTCGGCACGAACGGCGGCGGCTTCTACAACACCAACTCCGCCCACCCCTTCGAGAACGCGACGAGCTGGACCAACTGGTTCGAGATCCTCCTCATCCTGGTGATCCCGTTCAGCCTGCCGCGCACCTTCGGCCGGATGGTCGGCCAGGTCCGCCAGGGCTACGCCATCGCCGCCGTCATGGGCGTCATCGCGCTGGCCTCGGTGACGCTGACCACGGTGTTCGAGCTGCACGGCGCCGCCACGGTCCCGCAGGCCGTCGGCGCGGCGATGGAGGGCAAGGACGTCCGCTTCGGCGTGGCCGACTCCGCGACCTTCGCGGCGGCCACGACCCTCACCTCCACCGGGGCGGTCGACTCGTTCCACGACTCCTACACCCCGTTCGGCGGCATGATGACGCTGTTCAACATGATGCTGGGCGAGGTCGCACCCGGCGGCGTGGGCTCCGGACTGTACGGCATGCTCATCCTGGCCCTGATCACGGTCTTCGTGGCCGGGCTCATGGTCGGGCGCACCCCCGAGTAC
Source organism: Nonomuraea roseoviolacea subsp. carminata (assembly GCF_024172185.1). Classification (GTDB taxonomy): domain Bacteria; phylum Actinomycetota; class Actinomycetes; order Streptosporangiales; family Streptosporangiaceae; genus Nonomuraea; species Nonomuraea roseoviolacea. Next base: position 2,667,558 of record NZ_JAMZEC010000001.1, on the reverse strand, counting down.
CTCGGCAAGAAGATCGGCGCCCGCGAGATCAAGCTGGCCTCGCTGTACTTCCTCGTCACGCCGGTGCTGGTGCTGACCGGCACGGCCGTCGCGATGGCCAACAAGGCGGGGCTCGCGGCGATGCTGAACACCGGCCCGCACGGGCTCTCGGAGATCCTCTACGCCTTCACCAGCGCCTCCAACAACAACGGCTCCGCCTTCGGCGGCGTCACGGTCAACACGCCCTGGTACGACGTGGCCCTCGGCCTGTGCATGGCGTTCGGCCGCTTCCTGCCGATCGTCTTCGTGCTGGCCCTGGCCGGCTCGCTGGCCCGGCGGATCCCCGTGCCCGAGTCGGCCGGCACGCTCCCGACCCACCGCCCGCAGTTCGTCGGCATGGTGGTCGGCGTCACGATCATCCTGGTCGCCCTCACCTTCCTCCCCGCGCTCGCGCTCGGTCCGATCGCAGAAGGACTGTCCTGATGTCCACGCACGTGCTCGAAGGCACCGCCAAGCGGGTCGGCGGCGGCCTGCTCGACCCCCGGCAGCTCCTCACGTCGCTGCCCGAGGCGCTGCGCAAGCTCAACCCGGTCACGCTGTGGCGCAACCCGGTCATGCTGATCGTCGAGATCGGCGCGCTGGCCACCACGATCCTGGCCGCCACCACCGAGACCTCGTTCTTCGGCTGGGCGATCGCCGGGTGGCTCTGGCTGACGGTCGTCTTCGCCAACCTGGCCGAGGCCGTCGCCGAGGGGCGCGGCAAGGCGCAGGCCGCCACGCTGCGCGCGGCCAAGCGCGACACCACCGCCCGCCGCCTGCGCGGCCGGACCTCGGCGGAGTGGGACGTGGTCGGCGCGCCCGAGCTCAGGCAGGGCGACTTCGTCGTCGTGGAGGCCGGCGAGATCATCCCCGGTGACGGCGACGTGGTCGAGGGCATCGCGTCCGTGGACGAGTCGGCCATCACCGGCGAGTCGGCCCCGGTGATCCGCGAGTCCGGCGGCGACCGCTCCGCGGTGACGGGCGGCACGAAGGTGCTGTCGGACCGGATCGTGGTCGAGATCACGCAGCGGCCCGGCGAGAGCTTCGTGGACCGGATGATCGCCCTGGTCGAGGGCGCGAACCGGCAGAAGACGCCCAACGAGATCGCGCTCAACATCCTGCTCGCCGCGCTGACGATCATCTTCCTGGTCGCCACCGCCACCATGCAGCCGCTGGCGATCTACTCCATGTCCGTCAACCCGGGCGTGCCCGGCTCGCTCGCCCTGAGCCGCGACGGGGTGAGCGGCGTCGTACTGGTGTCGCTGCTGGTCTGCCTGATCCCGACCACGATCGGCGCGCTGCTGTCGGCCATCGGCATCGCCGGCATGGACCGTCTCGTCCAGCGCAACGTCCTCGCGATGTCCGGCCGCGCCGTGGAGGCGGCGGGCGACGTCTCGACGCTGCTGCTGGACAAGACCGGCACGATCACGCTGGGCAACCGGCAGGCCGGCGAGTTCGTGCCGATCCGCGGCGTCACCGCGGAGGAGCTCGCCAGGGCGGCGCAGCTGTCCAGCCTGGCCGACGAGACGCCCGAGGGCCGCTCCATCGTGGTCCACGCCAAGCAGGTGTACGGCCTGCGGGAGCGCGAGCCGGGCGAGCTGGCGCACGCCGAGTGGGTGCCGTTCACCGCGCAGACCCGCATGTCGGGGGTGAACCTGGACGGCCGCGAGATCCGCAAGGGCGCCGCCACGGCGGTCATGAAATGGGTGCGCGACCACGGCGGCCACCCGACCGACGAGGTCGGCCACCTGGTCGACGGCATCTCCGCCAGCGGCGGCACCCCGCTGGTCGTGGCCGAGAAGGGCCGGGTGCTCGGCGTCATCCACCTGAAGGACGTCGTGAAGCAGGGCATGCGCGAGCGCTTCGACGAGATGCGCCGCATGGGCATCCGCACCGTCATGATCACCGGCGACAACCCGCTGACGGCCAAAGCCATCGCGGAGGAGGCCGGCGTGGACGACTTCCTCGCCGAGGCCACGCCCGAGGACAAGCTCTCCCTGATCCGCAAGGAGCAGGAGGGCGGCCGGCTGGTCGCCATGACCGGCGACGGCACCAACGACGCCCCGGCCCTCGCCCAGGCCGACGTCGGCGTGGCCATGAACACCGGCACCTCCGCCGCCAAGGAGGCCGGCAACATGGTGGACCTCGACTCCAACCCCACCAAGCTCATCGAGATCGTGGAGATCGGCAAGCAGCTCCTCATCACGCGCGGCGCGCTGACCACGTTCTCGATCGCCAACGACGTCGCGAAGTACTTCGCCATCATCCCGGCCATGTTCGCCGCGGTCTACCCGGGCCTGGACGCGCTCAACGTCATGCGCCTGGCCAGCCCCCAGTCGGCGATCCTGGCCGCGGTGATCTTCAACGCCCTGGTGATCATCGCGTTGATCCCGCTCGCGCTGCGCGGCGTCCGCTACCGGCCCGCCGGCGCCTCCAAGCTGCTCTCCCGCAACCTGTACGTCTACGGGCTCGGCGGGATCGTGGCCCCCTTCGCCGGCATCAAGCTCATCGACCTGCTCATCCAGTTCCTTCCGGGGATGTCGTAAATGGACCGCATGCCAAGCTGGATCCGCCAGCACCTCGCCGCCGTCCGCGCGCTCGTCGTGCTGACGCTGGTCACCGGCGCGCTCTACCCGCTCGCGGTGACCGGAGTGGCCCAGCTCCTGTTCGGCCGCCAGGCCAACGGCTCCATGATCGAGCGGGACGGCAGGACCGTCGGCAGCGCGCTCGTCGGCCAGAGCTTCACCGACGCCGCCGGGAAGCCCGTCGCGAGGTACTTCCAGTCGCGGCCGTCGGCCGCCGGCGACGGCTACGACATGCTCTCCACCGCGGCGAGCAACCTCGGCCCGGAGGACGTCGTGGACACGCCGGACCGCGCGTCGCTGCTCACCCAGGTCTGCGCCCGCTCCAAGGCGATCGGCGAGCGGGAAGGCGTCAGCGGCGCCCGGCCGTACTGCACGCCGGACGGGGCCGGTGCCGTGCTGAAGGTCTTCCCGGCCGTCGGGAAGCCGGTGCGGGCCGTGTCGGTCAACCAGGCGTGCCCCGCGACGCCGTTCGCCGCCGAGTACCGTGGCGTCAAGGTCGAGTGCGCGCGGCCGGGCGAGGACTACGCGGCCGGCCGCACCGTCCCCGTCCGGGGCGGCGTGGCGGAGGCGGCCGTCGCGGTGCCCGCCGACGCCGTGACCGCGAGCGGCTCCGGGCTCGACCCGCACATCTCGCTCGCCTACGCCGAGCTCCAGGCGCCGCGGGTGGCCAGGGAGAGAGGAGTGGGCGTGGACCGGGTCCGGGCCCTCATCAGGGAGCACACCACCGGCAGGGCGCTCGGCTTCATGGGCGAGCCCGCGGTGAACGTGCTCGAACTCAACCTGGCCCTCGACCGGCCGTGACCACGAGACCCGCTGTGACCACGAGACCGGCCGTGACCACGAGACCGGCCACGGCCAGAGGGCGTCTGCGGGTCTACCTCGGGGCGGCTCCCGGGGTGGGCAAGACGTACGCGATGCTCGGCGAGGGCCGGCGCGCCCGGCAGCGCGGCCGGGACGTGGTCGTGGGGCTCGTCGAGACCCACGGCCGCGCCCGCACCGCCGAGCTGCTGGAGGGGCTGGAGGTCGTGCCGCGCCGGACGCTGGCGCACCGCGGCGCGAGCTTCACCGAGCTGGACGTGGACGCGGTCATCGCCCGCGCCCCGAGGGTGGCGCTGATCGACGAGCTGGCCCACACCAACGTGCCCGGCTCGCGCAACGCCAAGCGCTGGCAGGACATCGAGGAGATCCTGGACGCCGGCATCGACGTGGTCTCCACGGTGAACATCCAGCACCTGGAGTCGGTCAACGACGTCGTCGAGCAGATCACCGGCATCGAGCAGCGGGAGACCGTGCCGGACGAGGTGGTGCGCCGCGCCGACCAGGTCGAGCTGGTGGACATGTCGCCGGAGGCGCTGCGCCGCCGGATGGCCCACGGCAACGTGTACGCGCCGGAGAAGGTGGACGCCGCGCTGTCCAACTACTTCCGCGAGGGCAACCTGACAGCGCTGCGGGAGCTGGCGCTGCTGTGGGTGGCGGGCAAGGTGGACGAGCAGCTCGACCGCTACCGCGCCGCCCACGGCATCGAGGGCACGTGGGAGGCGCGCGAGCGGGTGGTGGTGGCGGTGACCGGCGGGCCGGAGGGCGACACGCTGGTGCGGCGGGCGGCCCGGATCGCCGCGCGGTCCAAGGGCGCGGACCTGCTGGCCGTCCACGTGACCACCGGGGACGGCCTGGCCGGGGCCGATCCGGCCGGCCTGGCCCGGCACCGGGCGCTGGTGGAGTCGCTGGGCGGCACGTACCACCAGGTGGTCGGCGACGACGTCCCGCGGGCGCTGCTGGACTTCGCGCGCGGGGTCAACGCCACCCAGCTCGTGCTCGGCGCGTCGCGGCGCGGCCGGTTCGCGCAGCTCCTCTCGCGCGGCGTGGGGGTGGAGACGACGGCCAGGTCCGGCAGCATCGACGTCCACATGATCACGCACGCGGAGGCGCAGCGGGGCCGGGCGCGGCCCGCCCGCTCGCGCGCCGCGCTCACCAGGCGCCGCAGGGTCGCCGGATGGCTGGTCGCGGCCGCCGGGATGCCGCTGCTGACGCTGGCCCTCCTGCCGTTCCGCGACGGGGTCTCGCTGCCCAGCGAGATCCTGCTGTTCCTGTGCCTGGTCATCGGGGTCGCGCTGGCCGGCGGCATGTGGCCGGCCGTGACGGCGGCGGTCGGCGGGTCGCTGCTGCTCAACTGGTTCTTCACCCCGCCGGTCGGCGAGTTCACCATCGCCGACCCGGAGAACCTTCTCGCCCTGGTGGTGTTCGTGCTGGTCGCGGGGGTGGTGAGCACGATCGTGGACCTCGCGGCCCGCCGTACGCGGGAGGCCATGCGCGCGCAGGCCGACGCCGAGCTGCTGTCCACGCTCGCCGGGCACGTGCTGCGCGGCGAGGCGGCGCTGCCCTCGCTGCTGGCCCGGCTGCGCGAGACGTTCGGCCTGACCTCGGTGACTCTGCTGGAGCGCATCGGCCCGCCGAGCCCGGACGACCCGGCCGAGCCGCAGGCGTGGCGCATCCTGGCGACCGCGGGCGGAGCCCCGGTCACCTGCCCCGCCGGGGCCGACACCGACGTGACGGTCCGCGACGGCCTGGTGCTGGCGGCGCGCGGGCGGCTGCTGGCCGCCAGCGACCGGCGGGTGCTGGAGGCGTTCGCCGCCGAGATCGCCGTCGCGCTGCGCCAGGATCGGCTGCGCGAGCAGGCCGAGCTGGCCGAGCCGCTGGCCGAGGCCGACCGGATGCGCACCGCGCTGCTCGCCGCCGTCAGCCACGACCTGCGCACCCCGCTCGCCTCGGCCAAGGCCGCCGTGGACAGCCTGAACGCCACGGACGTCGCCTGGTCGCCCGAGGACCGGGACGAGCTGCTGGCCACGGCCGACGAGTCCCTGGACAAGCTGAACCGGCTGGTGGAGAACCTGCTCGACATGAGCCGTCTCCAGGCCGGCGTCCTCGGCCTGGCGTTGCAGCCCGTCGCCGTGGAGGAGATCGTCCCGCCGGCGATCGACGATCTCGGCCCGCTGCGCGACCGGGTCGAGAGCGACATCCCGTTCGAGCTGCCCGAGGTGGTGGCCGATCCGGCGCTGCTCGAACGGGTGCTGGTCAACCTGCTGTCGAACGCGGTGCGCTACAGTCCAGCCGACCGGAAGGCGTTGATCAGCGCGAGCTGGCACGGCGACCAGGTGGAGGTCCGGGTGATCGACCGTGGCCCCGGCATACCGCCCGAGGCGCACGACCGCGTCTTCATGCCGTTCCAGCGGCTCGGCGACCGCGACAACCACACCGGCGTCGGCCTCGGGCTGGCCCTGTCGCGGGGGCTGGCCGAGGCCATGGGCGGCACTCTCGTCCCGGACGAGACACCAGGGGGAGGTCTCACCATGATCCTCGCATTGCCCATCTCGTCGCGGGCGGTGGCGCCATGACCCGCGTCCTCGTCGTCGACGACGAGCCCCAGCTGCTCAGGGCGCTGCGGATCAACCTCGTCGCCCGCCACTACGAGGTCGCGACGGCCCCGGACGGCGGGGCGGCGCTGCGCCAGGCCGCGGAGTTCCACCCCGACCTGGTCCTGCTCGACCTCGGGCTGCCCGACCTGGACGGGCTGGACGTCATCCACGGGCTGCGCGGCTGGACCTCCGTCCCGATCATCGTGCTGACCGGCCGGTACGCGCACCAGGACAAGATCGAGGCGCTGGACGCCGGCGCGGACGACTACGTGACCAAGCCGTTCGACATCGAGGAGCTCCTGGCCCGCATCCGCGCGGTCACCCGCCGGGCGGGCATGCACGAGGAGGAGCTGGCCAAGGTCCAGATCGGTGACCACACGGTGGACCTGACCGCCAAGACGATCTCCGGGGACGTGCGGCTGACCCCGACCGAGTGGGGAATCCTGGAGATCCTGCTCCGCAACCCGGGCAAGCTCGTCAGCCAGCGCCACCTGCTGTCGGAGGTGTGGGGGAGCGGCCACGTCAAGGAGACGCACTACCTGCGCCAGTACATGGCCCAGTTGCGCAAGAAACTCGAACGGGACCCGGCTCATCCGGCCCACCTCATCACGGAGTCCGGCATGGGATATCGCTTCAAGCCGTGACGCCGCCCGGCCCGCCGAAATATATGCGTTCATACGCATTCTTGACGCCCTCACCTGGCCATTTGCCCTTCCGGGCTGGGTAGGGTGCTTTCGGTTTTAGGCGTGTTTCGTGAAGGGTGACCGAAATGGTGCTGGCGAAACGGCCAGTCGCTACCGAGGGAACGCTGCGTTCGTGGCTCCTCGAAGGTCTGCAGACCGACCGCAGGCAGATCGAGCACGGTCCCCACGTCAAGCACCCGTGGTGGCGGGTGATGTGCCTGACCGGCGTCGACTACTTCTCCACGCTGGGCTACCAGCCGGGCATCGCCGCGCTGGCGGCCGGCCTCCTGTCGCCGCTGGCCACGCTGTTCCTGGTGGGGCTCACCCTGCTCGGCGCGCTGCCCGTCTACCGGCGGGTGGCGGCCGAGAGCCCGTACGGGCAGGGCTCGATCGCCATGCTGGAGCGGCTCGCCCCGCAGTGGTGGGGCAAGATCTTCGTGCTGGCCCTGCTCGGGTTCGCCGCCACCGACTTCGTCATCACGATGACGCTGTCGGCGGCGGACGCGACGGCGCACATCCTGGAGAACCCGCTCGTCCCCGACGCGCTCCAGGGCCAGGCGGTCCCGGTCACGCTGCTGCTGCTCGCGCTGCTCGGCGGGGTGTTCCTGCTGGGCTTCGGCGAGGCCATCGGCATCGCGGTGGTGCTGGTCTTCGTCTACCTGGCCCTGAACGCGGTGGTGGTGGCGACCGCGCTCCTGCACGTGCTGGAGGCGCCGCAGGTGGTGGTGGACTGGCGGGACGCGCTCGGCACCGGATTCAGCAGCCCGCTGGCCATGATCGGGCTCTCGCTGGTCGTGATGCCCAAGCTGGCGCTCGGGATGTCCGGGTTCGAGACGGGCGTGGCCGTGATGCCGGTGATCGAGGGCGACATCAAGCGGCGCATCGCGGGCGCCCGGCGGCTGCTCACCACCGCCGCCCTCATCATGAGCGTCTTCCTGATCCTGTCCAGCTTCGTCACGACCGTGCTCATCCCGCACCACGAGTTCGAGGAGGGCGGCAGGGCCAACGGGAGGGCGCTGGCCTACCTCGCGCACGGCTACCTCGGCAACTGGTTCGGCACCGCGTACGACATCTCCACGATCGCGATCCTCTGGTTCGCCGGTGCCTCGGCCATGGCCGGCCTGATCAACCTCGTGCCCCGCTACCTGCCCCGCTACGGGATGGCGCCCGAGTGGACCGGCGCGGTGCGGCCCCTGGTGCTGGTGTTCTCGGCGATCGGGTTCGCCATCACGGTCATCTTCGACGCCAACGTGGACGCCCAGGGCGGCGCGTACGCGACCGGCGTGCTGGTGCTCATGCTGTCGGCGGCGGTCGCGGTGACGCTGTCGGCCCGCCGCAGGCGGCAGCACGGGGCGACCGCCGGCTTCGCCGTCATCTCGCTGGTGCTGGCGTACACGCTGGTGGACAACGTGATCGAGCGGCCCGAGGGCGTGAAGATCGCCTCCTTCTTCATCGCGGCCATCATCCTGACCTCGCTGCTGTCGCGGGCCACCCGCTCGACCGAGCTGCGCGTCACCGACGTGCGGCTCGACCCGCTGGCCGAGGAGTTCGTCAACGAGGCGTGCGGCGAGATCCACCTGATCGCCAACGAGCCGCACCGGCGCGACCAGGACGAGTACAACGCCAAGGTGCGCGAGACGTGGCTCAACCACCGGCTGCGCAGCGCGGAGCCCGTCATGTTCGTCGAGGTGACCGTGCCCGACGCGTCGGAGTTCGAGACGGAGCTGGACGTCAGGGGCGAGGAGCGCTACGGCCACAAGATCCTCACAGTCGAGAGCTCGGCCGTGCCGAACACGCTCGCCGCGATCCTGCTCTACCTGCGCGAGCGCACGGGCGGGGTCCCGCACATCTACTTCCACTGGACCGAGGGCAACCCGGTCGTGGCCATGCTGCGGTACCTGGTCTTCGGCGGCGGGGACGTGCCGGCCCTGACGCGGGAGGTGCTGCGCCAGGCCGAGCGCGACCTGGAACGCCGGCCGCACGTCCACGTCGGCTGAGACGCCTCTTGTTGGTGTGACATTTCGGTCAATGACGAAGGATTATCCCCATACCGTTGGGGCCATGGTGTTCCGAAAGAGCGAGTGGCCCGCCCTGGCGGCGGCCGGCGTCACCGTCGTGTTGTGGGCCTCGGCCTTCGTGTCCATCCGCAGCGCCGGCGCGGCCTACTCCCCGGGCGCGCTGGCCCTCGGGCGGCTGCTCGCCGGGACGCTCGTGCTGGGCGCCATCGCCCTGGTCCGGCGGGTGGGATGGCCGCCGCGGGCCGCGTGGCCGGGGATCGTCACCTCGGGCGTGCTGTGGTTCGGCGCGTACATGGTGGTCCTGAACTGGGGCGAGCGCCAGGTGGACGCCGGGACCGCGGCCATGGTCGTCAACATCGGACCGATCCTCATCGCCCTGCTGAGCGCGCGCCTGCTGGGCGAGGGGCTGCCCCGGCCGCTGCTGATCGGCATGGGCGTGTCGTTCGCGGGCGCGGTGGTCGTCGGGGCCTCGGTGTCCGGCGGCGGGCACGCCTCCGTGCTCGGCGTGCTGCTGTGCCTGCTGGCCGCCGTGTCGTACGCCGGAGGAGTCGTGGCGCAGAAGCCCGCGCTGCGGCACGCCGGCGCGTTGCAGGTCACCTTCTACGGATGCCTGATCGGAACCGTCGCCTGCCTGCCCTTCGCCGGCGTGCTCGTGAGCGAGGCGGCCCGCGCCCCCCTGTCGGCGACGCTCAACATGGTCTACCTGGGGGTGTTCCCGACCGCGCTGGCCTTCACCACCTGGGCGTTCGCTCTGGCGCGGACCACGGCCGGGAAGATGGGCGCCACTACCTACGCGGTGCCGGTGCTGGTGGTGGCGATGTCGTGGGTGCTGCTCGGTGAGGTGCCCGGGCTGGTCACCCTGCTGGGCGGGGCGCTGTGCCTGGCCGGGGTCGCCGTGTCGCGGCGCCGGGCGGCTTCGCCGGAGCCCGTCGCCTCGCCGGTCACGAGCCGGTGAGGTCGCGTTCCAGGGTGCGGGCGTAGGACTCGACGGCGGCGACGATGTCCACCGCCTCCGGGTCCAGCAGCCACTGGGTCTGCAGTCCGTCGAGCGTGGCGATGATCTCGGCCGCCTTGACCTCCGGCTCCAGCCCGGCCCGCGTGAGCCCCGCCTCCTGCGCCGAGCGGATCGTGTCGGCGACGATGGCGCGCAGGGCGCGGTAGCGGGCGACGAAGTGGTCGTGCCCCGGCGCGTCCGGCTCCAGGCTCTCGGCCGCCAGCACCGTGAACAGCTTGGCCAGGCCCGCCCGGTCCCTGTTGCGCCGGGCGAACTCCGGCAGCGCCCGCAGCCGGTCGGCCGGCTCCATGCCGAGCAGCTCCATGGCGAACGCCTCGCTGTCGAGGTCGCGCCGCTCGATCACCGCCAGCAGGAGCCCCGCCTTGGTGCCGAAGTGGTGCAGCAGCCCCGGCTCGGTGATCCCCGCCCGAGCGGCCACGTCGGCCAGCGAGGTGCCCCGGTAACCCCGCTCGGCGAACAGCTCGGAGGCGATGAGGATGATCTCCTCGCGGCGCAGGCGCGCCCGTTCGCGGCGGCTCGTGACGGGTCCGTCCCCGTGGAGGGGTTGATCGGCGCGGCTCATGGTGTTAAACCTAGCGCAACTCACTTACCGAGCACTAAGTAAGTTAGGTGGCGGCCATGGGGCGTCTGCTGGCGGGAGCGGGGGTCGTCGTCCTGGCGGCGGCCCTGAGCACGAGTTCGGGGGTGGCCTGGGCGCGGCAGTCCCAGGGGGAGCCGGTCATCCTCGTCCACGGCTGGAACGGCACGCCCGATGCCTTCGCCCCGATGAAGGCGGCGCTGGAGCAGGCCGGGCACCCGACGTACGCCATCGACCTGCCCAGCGAGGAGAACGTCGCCAATGCCAACGCCATCGCCGCGCTGGTCGAGCAGGTGCGCCAGACGCACGCCGCCGACAAGGTGAGCCTGGTCGGCCACAGCATGGGCGGCCTGTCGGCCCGGTACTACCTGAAGTCCCTGGGCGGCGCGGCCAAGACGCTCGGCTACGTCTCCATGGGCACCGGCCAGCGCGGCTACTGGCCCGCCTGCCTGCTCCCGGTCGCGCAGGGCGGCCAGATGTGCCCGTCGGGCACGTTCATGCAGCAGCTCAACGGCGGCGACCCGACCCCCGGCGCGGTCCGCTACACCGTGCTGGCCAGCTCGCTCGACGAGACCCGTAACGACACCATCGACGGGGTGGCGTGCCGGGCCGAGATACCGGGCGTGCCCCACGCGGAGGAGCCGGGGAACCAGGCGTTCATCGCCGCGGTCCTGACCGCCCTGGACGGCGGCTGCCCGGCCTGACCCCGTACCGGATCGAGAGCCCCCAACTCCAGCTCCCCGGGTGCGGCCGGGGAGCTGGAGCCCGTTCAGTCGGCGGCCGTTCGCCCCGCCTCGTCGCGGAGGGCGGTCAGCCGCTCTGCCTCGTGGTGCAGCGCCGCGGTCAGGAGCAGCTCCAGGCGGAGCTCCGCGAGATCCGGCGCCGCGAGGCCGTCGAGGACGCTCATGGTGGGCCTCCCTTACAGGAGGGACGCCCCACCGGTCACTTCGGTTTACCGTTCGCCGGATATCGGTCCCCGCGAAATCCGGCCGCGGTGAGACCCGGAAGGCGTCACTCCCGGAACCTCTCCCACGCGGACTGCCGGGTCATGCCCAGCGCGGCGCCGATGCGCTCCCAGCTCACGTCGCGCGTGCGCAGGTGGCGCACCCAGTCGTGCAGGTTGTCGTCGACCTGGACCTGGACGGTGACGATCTTGGGCAGGTGGTCGAGGATCTGCTCCTCGCTCATGCTCTCCCACATGGGCAGGCGGGGTCCGGTGGAGGCGGCGAGCCGCTCCTGCTCCAGGATGTCGACGCAGAGGCCGACGCACTCGTCGCAGATGTGGACGCCGGGGCCCGCGATGAGCTTGGCGACGTCCGCGCTCGCCTTGTGGCAGAACGAACAGCGTAGTTTCTCTTCCCAGTCAGGCATGGCCTGACACTAGCCCGTCAGGCCATGCCTGACAAGGGTCATGCGGGCCCGATCGATCTCCTGGCGTTCCTCCCGGATCCGCCGGCAGATCGTCAGGTACGCGTCGACCACCTTGCGATAGGCCCGGCGCGCCTCGTCGAGCTGGGCGCTGAGCGCGAGGATCCGGTCGGGGTCGCCCTGCCGCTCGGCCTCCGCGAGCAGGTCCCGCGCCTCCTTCACGATCTCCTCGGCCCTCAGCCGCGTGCGGCGGAGCACCGCCGAGCACTCGGAGAGCTCCCGCAGGCGTGCCGAGGAGACGATGAGCTCGGCGGCGCGTACGGCCGAGCCGGTTTCCCCGTGTCTGCGGAGATCAGATGCCATTCCCGCCACCTCCCCGGTCGAGATTGCCTAAGCGTAGACGCGTGACGCGGGCCGGCGGATCACCGTCGAGCCCTCCGGGGTACGGCACTCCTACCAGTGGGAAAGTTCTCTACCCCGCGGTGGAGAAACGCCTTCCTGAAAGTAATTCGGTGCTGACGAATAGTGACCGATTGGCGATATTACCTGGGCTTTCCCGGCATGCGCCAACAATTGTCGGAGTCATCAGGGGACGAGAAAAAAGCCGGTGACGAAGTCCGCCGATCGCCCCACGCGGCCCCCGCGCTTCGTCACATACTGAAATCAAGTGGAGGCGGACTGTAGCGGCGAGGGGCGCGGCTGTGGCTATCACGACATCGGCGAAGGACGGCGAGACGGTGGACGTCAGCGTCGTCATCCCGGCCCGCGACTGCCGGCCGTACCTCGACCGCTGCCTGACCTCGGTGCTCGTCCAGCGGGTGCGCAAGGAGATCGTGGTCGTCGACGACGGCTCGACCGACGGCAGCGCCGAGCTGCTCGACCTCTACGCCGCCTACCACAGGGCCAGCGTCAAGGTCGTGCGCCTGAACGGCGCGGGCGGCGGCGCCGGGCGCCCGCGCAACGTCGGCCTCGACCACGCCACCGGCCGCTACGTCTTCTTCTGCGACGCCGACGACTACCTCGGGCCCGAGGCGCTGGAGCGCATGGTCGCCATGGCCGACCGCAACGGCTCCGACATCGTGCTCGGCAAGATGGTCGGCCACGGCCGCCGCGCGCCCGTCTCGATGTTCGCCCGCGACGCCGAGCGGGCCGAGCTGGGCGCCAGCACGGTCTACAACAGCCTGTCGTGCTTCAAGCTCTTCCGCCGCGAGATGCTCGAACGCCACCGCATCCGCTTCGCCGAGAGCCGGCTCGTGGGCGAGGACATCTACTTCACCGTCCACGCCTACTGCCACGCCGGGGTGATCTCCGTGGTCGCCGAGCACGACTGCTACCACCTGGTGGCCCGGCCCGACGGCAGCAGCATCATGCAGCAGTCCGGCAGCCGCGACCCGCTGGGCTGGCTGGCCATGATCCGGGGCCCGGTCCAGCTCATGCTGGAGCACATTCCGCCGGGACCGCTGCGCGACCACCTGTTGCTGCGCCACTTCCGGCTGGACGTGCTGGCCCAGCTCGGCGTGCCGTTCCTGGAGTCCGACCAGGTGCGCCGCAAGGACATCGCGCAGGAGGTGGCGGCGCTGTGCGACGAGTGGCTGACGCCCGGGGTCCACGCGCGGCTCAGCCGCATGGGCAAGCAGCGGGTCGCCTCGCTCGACGACGTGGACCGGCTCGGCCGGCTGGCCGACATCGAGGCCGCCGCCGTCCGCCGCCGCCTGACGGCGCTGCGCTGGGAGGAGGGCGTGCTCGTGGTCGCGGGCACGGCCGGGCTCGACGGCGTCCACCTGCCGTACGCGATGTCGCTGGTGTTGCGCGACCGGCACGACGCGGGCCGCGAGGTCGTCGTGCCCGCCGCGTGCGAGGGTGAGCGCTTCACCGCCCGCCTGGACGTCTCGCGCCTCGGCTCCGGCATCTGGGACGCGCGGATCGCGATCGAGCTGGAGGGCGTGCTGCGGACCGGCCGGCTGGGGGCCGACCGCGACGAGGACGTCGCCCGGCCCGCCGCCCGGCTCGTCGGCGAGGCGGTGGTCATCCCGTACTTCACCAAGGACAACGGCAACCTCAGCGTCGACGTCGGCGGGCACCTCGCGGCGGTGCCCGGCAGCGTGCGCGTCACCCGCACGCGGTGGGCGCTGGGCAGCCGGCTGGCCATGGACGGCGAGGTCACGGTCGGCGGGTCGGCGCCCGGCGCGTCGGCGCTGCGCCGGCTGATCTGGCGCGAGCGGCGCACCGGCGACGAGCGGGCCGAGCGGGTGGTGCCGCTGCCGGGCGGCGGGTTCGCGGCCCGGCCCGCGATCGGCCGCCTGTCGCCCGGCACCTGGGACGCCTACCTGGAGGTGGTGGTGGGCGGGCCGCCAGCGCGGTTCCGGGTCGAGGCCGACGCCGAGACGGTGGCCGCGCCGCGCCGCCTGTGGGGAGGGGCGATGTTCCGCAGCGTGCGGCCGTACGCGACGCCGGGTAAGGGACGATTGAGCGCGGTGGTCCGGAAGCTCACCGCTCGTACCATGCTACGAAGGATCTTGCCCTAATTGCCAACTATGTGCAGGTGCAAGACAATGTCCTAAAGTAGGGCTGTTGTGCTGCCCTAGGTGAAGGATGTGCCATGCACGTACCCGATGGCTTCTTCAACGCGGCCGTGTCCGGTTCCGCCGGAGCCGTGGCCGCGGCCGGAGTGGCCGTGTGCCTGCGCGGCGCCCGGCGCGAGCTCGACGACCGCACCGCCCCCATGGCGGGCCTCGTCGCCGCGTTCATCTTCGCCGTGCAGATGCTGAACTTCCCGGTCGCCGCCGGCACCAGCGGGCACCTGCTCGGAGGCGCGCTGGCGGCGATACTCGTGGGCCCCTACACCGGGGTCCTGTGCATGGCCGTGGTCCTGCTCGTCCAGGGCGTCTTCTTCGCCGACGGCGGGCTCACCGCGCTCGGCATCAACGTCACGATCATGGGCATCGTCACCGTGCTCGTCGGCTGGGGCGTCTTCCGGCTGGTCACCCAGCTCGTCCGGGGCAAGGGCGGGGTGACGGCCGCCGCGTTCCTCGCCTCCCTGATCTCGGTGCCCGCCGCGGCGCTGGCGTTCACGCTGCTGTTCTGGATCGGCGGCACCGCGCCGATCGAGGTGTCGGCGGTGGCCGTCGCGATGGGCGGCGTCCACGTGCTCATCGGCGTCGGCGAGGGCCTCATCACCGCGTTCACCGTGGGCGCGGTGCTCGCCGTCCGGCCCGACCTCGTGTACGGCGCGCGCGGGCTCGCCTCGTCGCTGGTGCTGCGCGGCCCGGACGGCGCCACGACGGTGGAGCCGGCCGCCCGGCCGGCGACGGCGGGCCACGGGCTGCGGCCGTTCCTGCTCGGCGGCGTCGGCCTGACGCTGCTGCTGGCGGGCGTCGTGTCGTTCTTCGCCTCCTCCAGCCCCGACGGCCTGGAGGCGGTCGCCGAGAACAAGGGCTTCATCGACCAGGCGACGGAGCACCTGATGAGCTGGTCGCCGCTGGGCGACTACGGCGAGGTCGGCGGCATCCCCGTCGGCGTCGCCGGGGTCATCGGCGTGGGCATCGTGCTGCTCGTCGCCGGCGCCGTCGGCTACGCGGCGCGCACCCGCGGGCAGGCCGCCGCCGGGGACGACAAGATCAAGGTCTGAGGGGAACGTCGTGGGCGCGGGGCACCACCACCAGCTCTACCTGCCGGGCGCTTCGGCGGTCCACCGGCTGCCGCCGCAGTGCAAGCTGCTCGCGGTGTTCGCCTTCGCCGTGGTCGTGGTGGCCACGCCGCGCGAGCGGTTCTGGGCGTTCGCCCTGTACGCGCTGCTGCTGGCGGCCGTGGCCTGGGCCGCCCGCGTGCCGCCCGGCCACGTGCTGCGGCGGATGGCGATCGAGCTGCCGTTCGTGCTGTTCGCCTTCCTCATCCCGGTGATCGGGATGGGGGAGCGGACCACGGTGCTCGGCCTCTCGCTCAGCGTGCCGGGGCTGTGGGCGGCGTGGAACATCCTGGCCAAGGCCACGCTGGGCGTGGTCGCCTCCATCCTGCTCGCGGCCACGACGGAGCCCCGGACGATCCTGCTCGGGGCGCAGCGGCTGCGCGTGCCGTCGCTGCTGGTGCAGATCGCCATGTTCATGCTGCGCTACCTCGACGTGATCCTGGACGAGATGCGGCGGATGCGGGTGGCCCGCGAGTCGCGCGGCTTCGAGGCCCGCGACGTCCGGCAGCTCCCGGCCGTCGCCCGCTCGGCGGGCGCCCTGTTCATCCGCTCGTACGAGCGGGGTGAGAGAGTGCATCTGGCGATGCTGAGCCGCGGCTACTCCGGCCGGATGCCGATGCTCGGCGAGGTCTCGGCGTCGGCCGCGCAGTGGGGGGTCGCGCTCCTGCTGCCGGTTTCGGCTCTAGCGGTGTTGGGACTGTCCCTGTGAACTCTCTCGAAGTCTCGCGTCTGGCCTACGCCTACCCGGACGGCACGCAGGCGCTGTTCGGCGTGGACCTCACGATCGGCCGGGGCGAGCGCGTCGCGCTGCTCGGCCCGAACGGCGCGGGCAAGACCACGCTCGTCATGCACCTCAACGGCATCCTCACCCCCGGGCACGGCACGGTGACCGTGGCCGGCACGCCCGTGCGCAAGGACACGCTCAAGGAGGTCCGCCGCCGGGTCGGCCTGGTCTTCCAGGACCCCGACGACCAGCTCTTCATGCCGACCGTCCGCGACGACGTGGCCTTCGGCCCGGCCAACATGGGCCTGACCGGCGAGGAGCTGGAGCGCGCGGTCAAGGGCGCCCTCGAACGCGTCGGCATGCTGGAGGCCGCCGACCGGCCGCCGCACCACCTGTCCTTCGGCCAGCGGCGCCGGGTGGCCGTGGCGACCGTGCTCGCGATGGAGCCGGAGATCCTCGTGCTGGACGAGCCGTCGTCCAACCTCGACCCGGCCGCCCGCAGGGAGCTGGCCGAGATCCTGCGCTCGCTCGACGTGACCGTGCTCATGGTCACGCACGACCTGCCGTACGCGCTGGAGCTGTGCGAGCGCTCGCTGATCCTCTCCGACGGGGTGATCGCCGCCGACGGGCCCACGCGCGAGCTCCTCGCGGACCCCGAGCTGCTCGCGGCCCACCGGCTGGAGCTTCCGTACGGCTTCGCCATCCCGGCCCCCGCAGAGCCCGCCTGAGCCGCGCCACGGCGCCTCCAGGAGAAGTACAGTGGCTCATCGAGGAGGGGCCCAATGAAGCTGCGGCTTGCGCGACACGCCCTCGGTGACGCCGTGGTGGTGGCCGTGGAGGGTGAGCTCGACCTTTTCACGGCGCCGTTCCTCCGCGACGAGGTACGCGACGCCATCAAGCAGGACAGCGCCCGGCTCGTCCTCGACCTCCAGCAGCTGTCGTTCATGGACTCCAGCGGCCTGTCGGTGCTCATCGAGGCGTGGCGGCTGGCGACCGGCGAGGGCGGCGGGGTGTCGCTGGCCGCGCCCCAGGCCCCGGTGGCCCGGATCCTGCGCACGACCGGCCTCGACCGGCGGATCAAGGTGTACTCCGACGTCGACAGCGCTGTGGGTGAGATTTAACCCACCCCGAGTAGAACTTCATTCGGTCGGCGGATAAGGTCCGGGATATGGACGTGAACGGATCTGCAGCAATCATCTCCGGCGGCGCCAGCGGCCTCGGTGAGGCCACCGCCCGCGAGCTCGCGCGGCACGGCGCGACCGTCGTCGTGGCCGACCTGAACGAAGAGCGCGGCAAGGCCGTCGCCGACGAGCTCGGCGGCGTCTTCGTCCGCACCGACGTGGCCGACGAGGAACAGGTGCAGGCCGCGGTGGACGCCGCCGTCGCCACCGGCAAGCCGCTGCGCGTCGTGGTCAACAGCGCGGGCATCGGCTGGGCCGAGCGCACGGTCAACCGCGAGGGCAACCCCCACAGCGCGGCCTCCTACCGCAAGGTCATCGAGGTCAACCTGATCGGCACGTTCAACCTCATGCGCATCGGCGCGGCCGCCATCGCGAAGACCGAGCCCGTGGACGGCGACGGCCAGCGCGGCGTGGTGATCAACACCGCGTCCGTGGCGGCCCTGGAGGGCCAGACCGGCCAGCTCGCCTACTCCGCCTCCAAGGGCGGCATCGTCGGCATGACCGTGCCCGCCGCCCGCGACCTGGCGGCCATCGGCGTCCGCGTCAACACGATCTGCCCCGGCATCATCGACACCCCCATCTACGGCTTCAACCCCAACGCCGAGGAGTTCAAGGCCAAGCTGGTCGCGCCGGTCGTCTTCCCCAAGCGCATGGGCCAGGCGAGCGAGTTCGCCCACCTCGTCCGCTCCCTCGTCGAGAACGACTACATGAACGCCGAGGTCGTCCGCTTCGACGGCGGCATCCGCTTCCAGCCCAAGTGAGGTCACGTGTCTGACGACGTCCTCGTCGAGGAGTCCGGCGGCGTCGCCGTGCTCACGATCAACCGCCCGAAGGCGCGCAACGCGATCAACGGCGCGGTGGCCCGGGGCATCGCCGAGGCGCTGGACGCGCTCGACGGCCGCCCCGACGTGTCCGCCTACGTCCTGACCGGCGCGGGCGGCACGTTCAGCGCCGGCATGGACCTCAAGGGGTTCCTGGCCGGCGACTTCCCCGTGGTCGAGGGGCGCGGCTTCGGCGGCCTCACCGAGGCGCCGCCGCGCAAGCCGCTGGTGGCGGCGGTCGAGGGGTACGCCCTGGCGGGCGGCTTCGAGCTGGCCCTGTCCTGCGACCTGATCGTGGCCTCCTCCGAGGCGACGTTCGGGCTGCCGGAGCCCAAGCGGGGGCTGGTCGCGGGCGCGGGCGGCATCATGCGGCTGCCGCGCCGCGTGCCGTACCACGTGGCCATGGAGATCGCGCTGACCGGCGACCACTATCCGGCCTCGCGCCTGTACGAGCTGGGCCTGGTCAACCGGATCACCGAGCCCGGCGCCGCCCTGGAGGGGGCGCTGGAGCTGGCCCGCAAGATCGCCGCCAACGCGCCGCTGGCCCTCGCGGCGACCAAGCGCGTGATCATCGAATCGCAGGACTGGCCGCTGGAGGAGATGTTCCGCCGCCAGGGCGAGATCATCAACCCGGTGTTCGGCTCCAAGGACGCCATGGAGGGCGCGGCGGCGTTCGCCGAGAAGCGCGCCCCCCAGTGGAAGGGCGAGTAGCCCGGCGCGGTCCCCGGCCCCCTCCCCGCCCCGGGGAGGGGGCCGTTTTCCTCACGCGCGCATGACGGGCCCTGCGTACGGTAAAAGAGAGGGCGTCGAGCGGGAGGGCGTATGAGCGACGATTCCAGGGCCAGGTACGAGTCGGTCAAGCGCGGGGCGGGCACGCTGCTCACCGGCGCGCTGAGCGCCCTCGTCGTCATGCTGGTGATCCTCGGCGTGATGTGGGGCGTCGAGGTCGTGGACTACGTGCTCGACGGCACGCTCGACCACGAGTTCGGCATCATCGGCTGGCGGGTGGACGGCCTGGACGGCATCCTGTTCGCGCCGTTCCTGCACGTCGGCTTCGGCCACCTCATGGCCAACTCGCTGCCGCTGCTCGTCCTCGGGTTCCTGGCCGCCGTGCGCGGCCTCGGCAGGTTCCTGGCGGCCAGCGCCCTCATCATGGTCATCGGCGGGCTCGGCACCTGGCTGTCCAGCCCGGACATCACCACGGTGGGCGCCAGCGGGCTGATCTTCGGCTACTTCGGGTACGTCGTGTGCCGGGGGCTGTTCGACCGCAGCGCCCTCGACATCCTCATCGGCGTCGGCGTGGCCGTCGCGTACTACTCGATCCTGTGGGGGCTGCTGCCCAACCAGCAGGGCATCTCGTGGCAGGGCCACCTGTTCGGCCTGATCGGCGGCGTCGTGGCGGCCTGGGCGCTGCGCCGCAAACGCCCCGCCGCCCTGCCGTCCTGACGACCTCGCGACGCGAAACGGCCCCGCACGCCGCCTTTCCTCCGGCGGGTGCGGGGCCCTTTAGGCGTGATCCGACGGCTAGAGGCGCTCGACCACGTGGTCGACGCACGCGGTCAGAGCCTCGACGTCGGCCGGGTCGATGGCCGGGAACATCGCGATGCGCAGCTGGTTGCGGCCCAGCTTGCGGTACGGCTCGGTGTCGACGATGCCGTTGGCGCGCAGCACCTTGGCCACCGCCGCCGCGTCGACCTCGTCGGCGAAGTCGATCGTGCCGACCACCTGCGAGCGGAACTCCGGCGCGGCGAACGGCGACGCGTAGGACGACTTCTCGGCCCACGAGTACAGGCGCTGCGCCGAGTCGGCCGTGCGGGAGGTGGTCCAGGCCAGGCCGCCGTTGCCGTTCATCCAGTCGAGCTGGTCGGCCAGCAGGAAGAGCGTGGCCACGGCCGGGGTGTTGTAGGTCTGGTCCTTGGCGGAGTTGTCGATGGCGACCGGCAGGCTGAAGAACTCCGGCACGTAGCGGTCGGTCGCGGCGATCTCCTCGACGCGGGCCAGCGCGCGCGGCGACATCAGCGCGATCCACAGGCCGCCGTCGGAGGCGAAGCTCTTCTGCGGCGCGAAGTAGTAGACGTCGGTCTCCTCGATCGACACGGGCAGGCCGCCCGCGCCGGAGGTGGCGTCCACGAGCACCAGCGAGTCGTCGGAGCCGACCCGCCGGATCGGCATGGCCACGCCGGTCGAGGTCTCGTTGTGGGTGAGCGCGTAGACGTCGACGCCGTCCTCGGCGACCGCGGTCGGGTGGGTGCCGACCTCGGACTTGATCACCGACGGCTCGCCCAGCCACGGCGCCTTGCGGGCGACGGTGGCGAACTTGGACGAGAACTCGCCGAACGACAGGTGCTGGGAGCGGTCGCGGATGAGCCCGAAGGAGGCGATGTCCCAGAACGCGGTGGTGCCGCCGTTGCCGAGGACGACCTGGTAGCCCTCGGGCAGCGAGAACAGGTCGGCCAGCCCGGAGCGCACGCGGCCGACCAACTCCTTGACCGGCTTCTGGCGGTGGGAGGTGCCCATGACGCTCGCCCCGGCGGAGGCGAGGGCGGCCAGCTGCTCGGTGCGAACCTTCGAGGGCCCGCAGCCGAAGCGGCCGTCGGCGGGCTTGATGTCAGCGGGAATCACGATGTCAGCCACCCGACCAGGTTACTGAGCCGGTCGGGGTGACTCGGTCCGGGTCCGGAATGTGAGATATATGCGGGCCCGGGCGCGCCGTCGGGCGGCGGCGCGGGCGGGCGGCGCCGTACCGCCCGGGTGATGTCGCACCCGGGCGGTGAGCGGACCCTTCGGCCTTGTGGGCGCCGGGGTCAGATGGTGCCGGCGACCTCGGCGGCGCCGGGCACGTCGCTGAGCGGACGCGACGCCGGGCCGGTGTACCTGGCGCTCGGGCGGACCAGGCGGCCCGTCTTCTTCTGCTCCAGGACGTGCGCGGCCCAACCGGCCGTGCGGGCGCAGGTGAACATCGAGGTGAACATGTGCGAGGGCACTTCGGCGAAGTCGAGGACCACGGCGGCCCAGTACTCCACGTTGGTGGCCAGCACACGGTCGGGCTTGCGGGCGTGCAGCTCCTCCAGCGCCGCCTGCTCCAGCGCCGCCGCGACCTCGTAGCGCGGGGCGTCGAGCTCCTTGGCGGTACGGCGCAGCACGCGGGCGCGCGGGTCCTCGGCGCGGTAGACGCGGTGGCCGAAGCCCATGAGCCGCTGGCCCTTGTCCAGCTCGCTCTGCACGTACTTCTTGGCGTCGCCCATCTGCTCGACGCCCTCGATCATGTGCAGCACGCGGGCCGGGGCGCCGCCGTGCAGCGGGCCGGACATGGCCCCGACGGCGCCGGACAGCGCGGCCGCCACGTCGGCGCCGGTCGAGGCGATGACGCGGGCGGTGAACGTCGAGGCGTTCATGCCGTGCTCGGCGGCGGAGGTCCAATAGGCGTCGATGGCCTTGACATGCCGGGGGTCCGGCTCGCCGCGCCAACGGATCATGAACCGCTCGACGATCGTCTTCGCCTCGTCCACCCGGCTCTGCGGCACCATCGGCAGGCCGAGGCCGCGCGCCGACTGCGCCACGAAGGAAAGGGCCATCACCGAGGCGCGGGCGAGCTGGTCGCGCGCCTCCTCGTCCGAGATGTCGAGCAGCGGCTTGAAGCCGTACGCCGGGGCCAGCATGGCCAGGGCGCTCTGCACGTCGACCCGGATGTCACCGGAGTGGACGGGAATGGGGTACGGCTCCGCCGGGGGCAGGCCCGGCTGGAACTTGTTGTCCACCAGCAGGCCCCAAACGTGTCCGAACGGGACACGGCCGACCAGCTCCTCGATGTCGACGCCCCGGTATCGAAGGGCGCCTCCTTCTTTGTCCGGTTCCGCGATCTCGGTCTCGAAGGCCACGACGCCTTCGAGGCCGGGTTTGAAGTCGGACATTATTGGCCGCCTCCCTTTCTTGCCATGTTCCGGCAATGCCTTGATGTCGAGATACCGGCGGGTCAATTTAACCCCCTGCCGAGTGATGCTCGGTCTCCGGACCCGTTGAAACGCCATAACCCCAGGTCGGGGGCTCGGTATGGGGGTCCACGGCCGAGCGCGCAAGAATATCGTCTCGTGGATGCCACCTCGCGCCCGCCCTCGCTGGCCGGGCTTCGCCGCACGTACGAGGGCGAGCCGCTGCTCGAATCCGGGGCCGCCGCCGATCCGATCACCCAATTCAGCGTCTGGTTCGAGGACGCGCTGCAGGCGGGCGTGCCCGAACCGAACGCCATGGTGCTGGCCACCGCCTCGGCCGGCGGCCGGCCCAGCGCCCGCACGGTCCTGCTCAAGGGCTACGACGAACGGGGCTTCGTCTTCTACACCAACTACGAGTCGCGCAAGGGCCGCGACCTGACCGAGAACCCCCGGGCCTCGCTGCTGTTCCCCTGGCACCCGATCCGCCGCCAGGTCCGCGTCGAGGGCTCGGTGACGCGCCTGTCGCACGAGGAGTCGGAGGTCTACTTCCGCTCCCGTCCGTACGGCTCGCGCATCGGCGCGTGGGCGTCGCGGCAGAGCGCGGTGGTGCGCTCGCGGGAGGAGCTGGACGCCCGCTACGCGGAGCTGGCGGCGCGCTGGCCGGACGATCCGCCGGTGCCCGACTTCTGGGGCGGCTACCGGGTCGTGCCGCTGGAGGTGGAGTTCTGGCAGGGCCAGCTCGACCGCATGCACGACCGCCTCCGCTACCGGCGAACCGGATCTCGGTGGGTCTTGGAGAGACTTGCCCCTTAATGTGCCTTAAGTGGCAATCGGGGAGCTGGTTAAACGACATCTACTGGACACCCGGCCGCTGGGCGTGCCCGCGTACCGGCGAATCTGGATCGGCCAGGCCGTCTCGCACGTGGGCAACGCCGCGACCCTCGTCGCGGTCGGCCAGCAGGTCTACGTCCTCACCCACTCGTCCTTCTGGGTGGGCCTGCTGGGCATGGCGAACTTCGTCCCGCTGGTCGCCTTCGGCCTGTGGGGAGGAGCCGTCGCCGACGCCGTGGACCGGCGCCGCCTCCTGCTGATCGGCTCGGCCATCTCGTGGACGAGCACCCTGCTCATCCTGTTCCAGGCGCTCGCCGGCCTGGACAACGTCTACGCGCTGCTCGCGGCCGTCGCGGTGAACGCCACCGGCTTCGCGATCAGCTCGCCCACCCGGGGCGCGATCATCCCGCGCATCCTCACCCCCGAGCTGGTGCCGGCCGCCAACGCCCTCAACTCCCTGGTGTACAGCCTCGGCGCCATCGCCGGGCCGATGATCGGCGGCCTCGTCCTCGCCTGGTCCGGCTACGCGGCCGTCTACGCGCTCGACGCCGTCCTGTTCGGCGCCGGCCTGTACGCCGCGCTGCGGCTGCCGCCGCTCCAGCCGGAGGGCGAGGTGCGCCGGCCCGGCGCCCGGGCGGTGGTCGAGGGGCTGCGGTTCATCCTCGGCAGCCAGGTGCTGCTCATGTCGTTCGTGGTGGACATCATCGCGATGGTGCTCGCGCTGCCCCGCGCCCTGTTCCCCCAGGTGGCGGCCGAGCGGTTCGGCGGCGATCCCCTCGCCCTCGGCTGGCTCAACGCGTCCATGGCGATCGGCTCGGCCGCCGGGGCGCTGTTCTCCGGCTGGGTCGGCCGGGTCACCCGGCAGGGGATCGCCCTCGTCGCCGTCATCGCCGTGTGGGGGCTGTCGGTCGCCGCGGCCGGGCTGGCCCACCAGTTGTGGGCCGTCGTCGCGTTCATGGCCGTGGGCGGGGCGGCCGACGTCGTGTCGTCCGTGTGGCGGCAGTCCATCCTCCAGCTCCACGCGCCCGACGAGATGCGCGGGCGCATGCAGGGCGTCTTCCTCGTGGTCGTGGCCGGCGGGCCGCGCCTCGGCGACCTGCGGGCCGGCGCCACGGCCGTCGCGTTGGGGGTGGGAGCGGCCTGGGTGGGCGGCGGGCTCGCGTGCGCCGCCGCCGTGCTGGCCGTCGGCCTGTCCGTCGCCCGCTTCAGGGACTACCGCGCCGGCCGTTGACGGTGGTGTGCGCGGCGACCCGGAGGTCGGCGAGCAGGCCCGCGTAGGCCGCGTCCCGGTCGGGGGCGCGCAGCACCGCCGACGGGTGGATGGTCGCGATCGCCAGCGCCTCCCCCAGAGGCACCGGCTCCCCGCGCTGCCGCGTCACCCGGAAGGCCGGCCCCAGCAGCGACCGCGCCGCCGTGGCGCCCAGCACCACCACCACCTCCGGCTCCACCAGCGCCAGCTCGGCCGTCAGCCACGGCCGGCAGGCGTCCACCTCGGCCGCCGTCGGCTTCTGGTGGATGCGCCGCTTGCCCCTGAGCACGAACGAGAAGTGCTTGACCGCGTTCGTCACGTAGACGTCGTCGCGGTCGATGCCGGCCTCCTCCAGCGCCCGGTCCAGGACCCGCCCGGCCGGCCCGACGAAGGGCGCGCCCTTGCGGTCCTCCTGGTCGCCCGGCTGCTCGCCCACCAGCATGAACCGGGCCGACGCCGGTCCCTCGCCGAAGACCGACTGGGTGGCGTCACGGTAGAGGTCGCAGCCCTGACAGCGGGTCGCCGCGTCACGAAGGGAGTCCAGGTCGAGGCGGTCGGGAAGGAACGGGGCCGCCCCGTTGTTGCCGTCCTTTGCCATCGCCGGTCCTTGTCCGCAAGTAAGGTTTCCTCTGACTTGTGTGCCCGAGGCGGACGGGCTCAGTCCCCGCCGTGACCGGCGTAGCATTCCAGTTGGGAGGAGCCTTGACCGCACACGGCCTGATCGACACGACGGAGATGTACCTCCGGACGATTTACGAGCTCGAAGAGGAGGGCATCGTCCCCCTCCGGGCGCGCATCGCCGAGCGCCTCCAGCAGAGCGGCCCGACGGTGAGCCAGACCGTGGCCCGCATGGAGCGCGACGGACTGGTCCGCGTCGAGGGCGACCGGCACCTGTCGATGACGGAGCTGGGCCGCACGCTCGCCACCCGGGTGATGCGCAAGCACCGCCTCGCCGAGTGCCTGCTGACCGAGGTGATCGGACTGCCGTGGGAGGAGGTGCACATCGAGGCGTGCCGCTGGGAGCACGTGATGTCCGAGTCCGTGGAGGCCCGTCTGGTGACGCTGCTGCACAACCCGACGACGTGCCCGCACGGCAACCCCATCCCCGGCCTGGCGGAGCTGGGGGCCAAGGAGCCGTCCGACGAGGCGGGTCTGTCCATCCTGACCTCGATGTCGGCGCTCGCCGGTCCCCGGGACGTACCGGTCGTCGTGCGGCGAATTAGCGAACAAGTGCAAAGCGATCCCGCCGTGATGCTTAAACTCAAGCAAGTTGGGATACAACCCGGACGCGAGGTCACGCTCGCGGCGAGCGACGACGGTGTACGGGTGACAGGTGACGGTGACGCGAACAACACTCCCGCGGAGCTACCGCGCGACGTCGCCGCGCACGTTTTCGTCTCCAAGCGCTGACGCGCGCGCTGCTGCTTGGTTGAATCCCTCGAGGGAGGCCCTCCACTCCCCTCCGGTCAAGACTGTTGCAGGAGCGCCCGTGGTTCGCTTTGCGCACATGCCTCCCCGAGGAGTGGTCTCCGGATGAAGCGCTGGGGGGATCTCTCCGAGGACGCGGCCGACCACCTCGCCGCGGAGTCCGTCCTGGACCACGCCGAGATGGCGGTCGTGGTGACCGACCGGTTCAGCAACCTCCTGTACTGGAACCCCTTCGCGGAGAGGCTGTTCGGCCGGCCCGGCAAGTCCGTGGCCGGCGACACGTCGGTGCTGTCCCTCGGCATCCTGGAGAAGGACCACCCGCTCGCGATCGAGCTGGCCAAGCACGTGCTCAAGGGCGGCGTCTGGGAGGGCACGTTCGACGTGCGGCGCGGCGACGGCACGATCGTCTACGTGCGCGCCCAGGCCGTGCCGCTGCGCCACTCCTCCGGCTCGGTGACCGGCATCGTGATCACGGCGCGGGAGGCGCTGCGCAGCAACGAGCGCGAGAAGGACCGCTTCGGCCTGCTGGAGCGCATCGGCGAGCGGCTCGCCGGCTCCCTGTACGTCGAGGAGACCCTCAAGCGGGTCGCCGAGATGCTCGTCCCGCAGTTCGCCGACCACTGCTTCATCGAGCTGATGGAGGGCGACCGCCTGGTGCGCCGGGTGTCGCAGCACGTGCAGGGCTGGACCCCGCCGCCCGGCACCTGGAAGCCCGTCGGCGCCGAGATCCGCTACCCGCCCGGCCACTACGCCGAGGTCGCGATGCGCCGCCAGGAGACGATCCTCGTCGAGGACTTCTCCGCCAGCAGCTTCCCCGCCCCGAGCGAGGACAGCGCCAAGCTGTGCGGCGAGGTCGGCATGACCTCCGCCATCGTGGCGCCGCTGTGCGTGCGCGGCGAGACGCTGGGCCAGATGTACCTCGGCCTGTCCAACCTGACCGACCGGCGCAGCCCCCACTACGACGCCTTCGACCGCGACTTCGTCGGCGCCATCGCCACCCGCGTGGCGCTCGCGATCGACAACGCGCTGCTGTTCGAGGAGGAGCGGCACACCGCCGAGTCGTTCCAGAAGCACCTGCTGCCGCGGGCGCTGCCGAAGCTCGACGGCCTGCAGATCGCCGTGCGCTACTACCCGGCCGCGCCGCTCGCCTCCCACGGCCAGGGCATCCAGACCCAGGTCGGCGGCGACTGGTACGACGTGATCCCGCTGTCGGCGGGCCGGGTCGGCATCGTCATCGGCGACGTCGAGGGCCGGGGCGCCCGCGCCGCGGCGATCATGGGACAGCTCCGCGCCGCCCTGCGCGCCTTCGCCCAGGACGACAAGTCGCCCGCCGACATCCTCGCCCGGCTCGACGAGTGGACCCGCATCATCGCCACTCCCGAGAAGGACGACAACGGCGCCGACGTCAGCGTCCCGCCGATCGTGACCTGCCAGTACCTCGTCTACGACGCCTGGTCGCGCACGCTGTCGTTCGCCAACGCCGGCCACGCGCCGCCGCTGCTGCTGGTCGACGGCCAGTGCGTCGAGATGGACATCGAGGAGGTCGGCCAGCCGCTGGGCGTGCGCGCCAAGGGCCTGCACGCCGACCTGGTCTACAAGGAGCAGACCCGCGTGCTGCCGCCCGGCGCCGCCCTGCTGCTCTACACCGACGGCCTGGTGGACCGGCGCCCCAACCGCGACGGCCAGATGCCGAGCGACGAGGAGACGCTCGGCGTGCTGTGCGAGAAGCTCGCCAAGTACGCCGACGCCGAGGTGGAGCGGGTGGCCGACGCCGCCACGGTGGCCGTGCCCGGCGAGATCGACGACGACATGGCGATCCTCGTGGTCCGCTCCAGCGGGGCCGACCTGGACGTGGAGGAGCGCACGTTCCCCGCCCAGCCGATCATGGTCGGTGAGGCGCGGCGCATGGCCTCGGAGGCGTTCGACGCCTGGAACGTACCCGAGGAGCGGGCCGAGCTGGCCTGCCTGCTCGTGTCGGAGGTCGTCACCAACGTGGTGCTGCACGCCGCGAGCGCCACCGTCCCGCGCCGCGAGCTGACCGTGGACGGGCCGCTGCCGTTCGACGAGTCGTGGGACGTGCCGGGCTTCGAGGACGAGGTCGTGGGCGAGAAGGAGTTCACGCTGCGGCTGCGCCGGGGCGACGAGGCCGTCTGGGTCGAGGTGTTCGACCAGGACCTGCGGTTGCCGCGCATCCGCAGCGCGGGGGAGAACGACGAGGGCGGCCGCGGCCTCTATCTCGTCGACCAGCTCGCCCGGCGTTGGGGCTCGCGTCCTACCAGGGAAGGCAAAGCCGTCTGGTTCGAGATTCCCACGCGCAGCCGCTGAGTGGTTCACTCCTCTGCATGGAGTTGGCCTTCGAGCGGCGCGGCGCCGGTCCGCCGCTGATCCTCGTCCACGGCATCGGCCACCACTGGCAGGGCTGGCTGCCGGTCATGGACCGGCTGGCCGCCTCGCGCACGGTGATCGCCCTTGACCTGCCCGGGTTCGGGGTCTCGCCGCCGCTGCCCGCCGGCACGCCGTACACCGCGGAGGCGCTGGCCGACGCGGTCGAGGCGTTCTGCGAGCTGCTGGGCGTGCGCGAGCCGCACGTGGCGGGCAACTCGCTGGGCGGCTACATCGCGCTGGAGCTGGCCTCGCGCGGCGTGGTCCGCACCGCCACCGCGCTGTCGCCGGCCGGCTTCTGGTCGCCCTCGGAGCTCGTGTACACCCGGACGGTGCTGCGCGCCCTGCGCGCGTCGGCCGCGGCCCTGCCGCCCGAGCAGGCGGCCCGGGCCGCCGCCAACCCGGCGGGCCGGGCGCTGACGGCGGGGCTGCTGGTCGCCCGTCCCTCCAGGCTGGCGCCGGAGGCGCTGGTGGCCGCCTCGCAGGCGATGGCGGCCGCGCCGGGCTTCGAGGAGACGCTGGAGTCGTTCGCCGGGATGATGCCGCCCGCGCCGCCCAAGGCGCCGATCACGATCGCCTGGGGCGAGCACGACCGCCTGCTGCCGCGCCGGCAGGCCGTGCGCGCCGCCCGGTGGTCGGGGCAGCGGGTCAAGCTGCTGCTCGGGTGCGGGCACCTGCCGATGAGCGACGACCCGGAGCTGGTGGCCAGGGTGCTGCTGGAGGGCAGCGGGGGCTAGGCGGCTTCGAGGTTGGCCGCCATACGGCGCAGCACGTCGATGGTGGTCGCGTACTCCTCCCGGCTCACCCCCTCGGCGGCGCGGCGGCGGATGCGGCCGACCTGCTCCGCGAGCGCCGTGTGCGCGCGCCGTCCCTCCTCGGTGAGCCCGGCGCCGTCGGCCCATCCGCGGGCGGCCAGGCTTTCCCGCGCGTCGTCCACCCCGGAGAACGGGGTGAGCTGCGCGCTGGGGTCGTCTCCGGCGGCCAGCACGTTGAGCACCTGCCACTCCCGGCGCGACACCCCTTCCGCGCCGAGTGTGCCGTCGAGAGTGCCCTCGAACAGCTCGTCCAGGTGCTTGATCCAGTAACCGATCATCTTCTTCATGAATGTAGAATAGCAACTATATGTACGATGACAAATACCTTGAGACGGTCGAACGCGCGATGGTCGCCATCAGGCGCAGGCAGAGCAGGCGCGTCCTGGCGCGGCAGCACGGCGCCCCCGCCCCGGAGCACGAGGTGCTGGACGTGCTGGAGGCGGCCGGCGAGCCGGTGACCGTGTCGGCCGTCGCCGAGGCGCTGTCGGTCGACCAGCCGCGGGCCAGCCGTCTGGTCGCGGCGGCGGTGTCGGCCGGCCTGGTGCGGCGCGAAGCCGACCAGGCCGACGGGCGCCGGGCGCTGCTCGTCATGACCGAGGCGGGGCGGGAGGCGGTCGAGCGGGCCCACCAGGGCAGGCGCGCGACCTTCGACCGGGCCATGGTCGGATGGACGGGCGAGGAGCGCGCGCAGTTCGCGCGGCTGCTCACCCGCTTCGTCGAGTCGCTGCCGGGCGGCTAGCCGGCCGGGCGGCCGGTCAGCGGAAGGTCTGGCCCCAGAGCAGCAACATGACGATCACGAAGACGATCATGATTCCGGCATAGCCGACGGCGCCCAGGCGCAGCGCGCGCCGCACGCGGTTCAGGCCCCAGGCGAACAGCAACGCGAGGAACACCAGGAGGATCAGGCCGCCGTCCATGCTGCCCAGTATGCGCCGCCGGAAAGCCCGGCGCGCGCGGCCATGCCGGGTCTCCATGGGGAGTGTCGGCCGCCGGAGCGTCGGGGCCGGTCGCGGGTCAGAAACCGAACGACCGGCCGATGATCTCCTTCATGATCTCGGTGGTGCCGCCGTAGATCGTCTGCACGCGGCTGTCCACCCACGCCTTGGCCACGGGGTACTCCATCATGTAGCCGTAACCGCCGTGGAGCTGGAGGCAGCGGTCGATGACCTTGGTCTGCAGCTCGGTGGTCCACCACTTGGCCTTGGCCGCGTCCACCGCCGTCAGTCGCCCCGCGTTGAGCGCGAGGACGCACTTGTCGACGTAGTGCCGGGCGATCTCGGTCTCGGTGGCCAGCTCCGCCAGGACGAACCTGGTGTTCTGGAACGAGCCGATGCTGCGGCCGAATGCCTGCCGGTCGCGGCAGTACTCCACGGTCTGCTCCAGCACGGTCTCGGCCGCCGCCACCGCGCCCACCGCGATCGACATGCGCTCCTGCGGCAGGTTGCGCATGAGCTGGAAGAACCCCTGCCCCTCCTCGGGGCCGAGCCGGTTGGCCACGGGCACGCGCACGTTCTCGAAGTACAGCTCGGCGGTGTCCTGCGCCTTCATGCCGATCTTGTCGAGGTTGCGGCCCCGGCCGAACCCCTCCATCCCGCGCTCCACGACCAGCAGCGTGATGCCCCGCGCCCCGGCCTCCGGGTCGGTCTTGGCCACGACCACGACGAGGTCGGCGTTGACGCCGTTCGTGATGAACGTCTTCTGCCCGTTGAGCACGTAGTGGTCGCCGTCGCGGACGGCGGTGGCGCGCACGCCCTGCAGGTCGCTGCCCGCGCCGGGCTCGGTCATCGCGATCGCCGTGATCAGCTCGCCGCTCGCGAAGCCCGGCAGCCACCGCTGCCGCTGCGCGTCGTCGGTCAGCTCCACCATGTACGGGGCCATGACGTCGTTGTGCAGCGAGAACCCGAGACCGGTCGCGCCGTGGCGCATGATCTCCTCGACGATCACCGTGTTGTACCGGAAGTCGGTGACCCCGGCGCCGCCGTACTCCTCGGGGACCGAGAAGCCGAACATCCCGATCTCCCCGGCCTTCTTCCAGACCTCGCGCGGGACGATGCCGTCCTTCTCCCACTGGGCGTGG
Organism: Nonomuraea roseoviolacea subsp. carminata; assembly: GCF_024172185.1. GTDB lineage: Bacteria > Actinomycetota > Actinomycetes > Streptosporangiales > Streptosporangiaceae > Nonomuraea > Nonomuraea roseoviolacea. The sequence continues at coordinate 2,636,759 of NZ_JAMZEC010000001.1, read as the reverse complement.
TGCGGGACCACCTCCCGGGCCATGAACTCGCGCACGGTCTCGCGGAAGAGCAGGTGCTCCTCCTCGAAGAGGTCTCGCTCCATCGGTCTCCTCCTGGGCTGCCGGCGACGGACGCCAGAATACGATTCTGTTACCCCGAGGTATACCCCGGCTGAGCGCCCCCTTTGTGGGGTGGACACGGCTTCATCACAAGTGCCGAACATCGTCTGATTGAAAGTGGAATCGCCTTAAGATCTACCTTCGGTCGATGTGTGTCGGGAGTGTCCGTGAATCGGTGGCGCAAGGCGTTGATCGGCGCAACGGTCGGCATGGCCGCGTCCGCCGCCTTCGTGGCGGCATCCCACCCTGGGCAGGCCGAAGCGTCGCTGGTGGCCACATACCTCTGCACGGGCGGGGTCGCTGGAGCTGGAGTCAAGGTCGAGGCGAGGGTCACGCCCAGGATCGCGGCCGGTGGCATGCTCGACGTCGGCTGGGCGCTGAGCTACCTGGAGGAGAACAGGAAGTTCGGATCTCCAGGCTTCTTCGCCAAGGGCTCCACGCTCAACCTCGAGGGCGTGGTGAGCATCACCGGGGCCTGGAACGGCCAGTTGCTGCCCAGTGGGTTCAAGGACCAGCCAGAGCTCATGCCGGGTTCCTTCCTGGACCTGCCCGAGGGGCTGTCCGACGCCGGCTCGATCCAGCGCCCCGGCAAGATCCGCGTGAAGCCGGGCGCTCTGACCGTCAGGTTCAAGCCCGCCAAGGGCGAGGTCATGGTCAACGACTCCAACAAAGCCATCAAATATGACGGCCCCTGGTGGTCACATGGCACCGCGGAGGAGTTCGGCGACCACCTCTATGACGTGAGCGAGACCGGACAACAGGGTGCCTCCGCCGAACTCACCTTCACCGGCACCCAGGTCGCCTACATCGGCAGGCGAGAGCGGGATCTCGGGCCGGTGCAGGTATTCCTGGACGGCCGCGCCGTGACCGACCCGCTGGTCGAGCCGGGCAAGGACACCAACGGCACGCCGATGACAGGCACCAAGTCCAAGGAAGTGCTCTGGGCCTCGCCGGTGCTGACCTATGGCGAGCACACCATCAAGATCGTCAACAAGGAGGCCAAGAAGGCCTACCTCGACGCCTTCCGGGTGACCACCGGTGACAGCGAAGTGCCGCCGCCGTACAACGAGGCGCACTGCACGATCGTGGGAGACCCCGGCGCCATCGACCTCGTCGTGCCCGGCGCCACCCCGACCAGCCCCACGCCGACGACGCCCACCCCCACGGTGACGACCCCGACGCCGACGAACACCGGGGGCACCCCCACCTCGACGGCCACCACGCCCAACCCGCACAACTCCTCGCCCTACTCCCACACCCCCGGCGCTTCCCACGTCAGCGTGGTCACCGGAGGCGTGCGGACCGCCACGGCCACCGCGACGGTGACGCCCACCCGGTCGCCCAAGGCGACCACCACCAGGTACGTGAAGGCCCAGGTGGCCAAGACCCCCAAGGGCGGGGTGGACACGGGTGAGGCGCCGGAGCCCGCGAGTTCCTCGTACGGGCTCATCGCCGGCGGCTCGCTGCTGCTGATGGGAAGCGCCACGGGCGGGCTGCTGCTGCGCAGGCGGCAGGCCGCGCACGCCGGAGGAGGCCGCTGATGAGCGAGCACACGACTGGGCAGCCGAACGAGCCGAAGCCCGAGCAGCCGAACGCCCTGACCGCCGGGCAGCCGAGCGCGTCGCCGGCCGGGCAGCCACACGCGCTGGAGGCCGGGCCGGTGAGCGAGCGCGCGCGGGCGCGCAAGGCGGCGCTCAACAAGGCGATGCCGGGGCTGCTGGTCGCCGGTTCGCTGGGCGGCGTGGGCGCCATCATGGCCGGGCTGCTGTCGCTGGCCCCCGCCGTGGACGACGGCTCCGCCCCCGTCGCGGGCGTGGTCGCGCAGGGCGAGCCGAGCACCGTGCAGATCCAGAACATGGGCGCGTTCGTGCTGTCGCCGACGGTCGGCCCGGGCGGCAAGGACGTGCCCCTGACCCCGGCCCGCCCCGACGCGCCGCCGCCCCCGGCCGCGGCGCCGATCGTGGCGGCGATCCCGCCCGCGAAGACCACGACGAGGAAGAAGCCCGCGCCGACCCGCATCAAGATCCCGAAGATCAAGGTCAACGCGCTGATCGGCTCGGTCACGGTGGACCTCAAGGGCAACCTGACCACGCCGCCGCTGTCCAAGCCCAACCAGGCGGGCTGGTACCGCTTCTCGCCCGTGCCCGGCGAGCTGGGCCCCTCGGTGATCAACGGCCACGTGAGCACCCGCAAGGGCGCCGCCGTCTTCTACCGCCTGCGGGAGCTGGCCAAGGGCGACGCGATCTACGTGTACCGGTCGGACAAGAAGGTGACCAAGTTCACGGTCAGCGGGATCGAGCAGGTCGGCAAGACCGCGTTCCCGACCAGCCGGGTGTACGGCAACACCACGAACGCGCAGCTCAGGCTGATCACGTGCGGGGGCGTCTTCAACAAGACAGCCCACTCCTACACGGACAACGTCATCGTTTACGCGACCCTGTCCAAGAAGAAGGGGTAACAGCGTATTTGCGCGGGTTTCCCGGTTTACAGGAGATTTACAGGCACAATTCGTAGGATCTCAACCTAACCGTGACCAGTGGCTGCCAGTCTGGTACGCCTGTTGAACCTGTGCCGAAACGGAGAAGGACAGTGCTGACGTCCAAGGCGCGGCGCCGCCTCGCCCTCAAGACATCCGCCCTTGTCACCGGAGCGGCAGCCGTAGTCATCGGAGTCCCGGCGGTGGCCCAGACCGTGGCTCCGAAGCCCGTGACCTACACCTGCAAGACTGACACGGCCGGCACAGGCACCGACTACAGGTTCCAGATGGACCTGCAAGGCCCCCTGACGGCCCCGTCGCCGAGCTCCACGGCTGTGGTGACGTGGAACATCGGGCAACCCACGTCGCCCGGCCCGTCCTTCACGGTGCGCTCGCCGATCCCGACCACCGACCGCGTCGTGATCCAGGCGACGGTGATCGTCACGGGCACTCCGAACCCGACGCCGACCGAGACGCGAGGTGTCACCGCGACGGCCACACCGTTCTCTCCAGTGACGGCAAGCGCGACGATGCCGGTCCCGCAGGTGCTGATCAGCCTCACTCCCAAGGCCACTGGCGTGATGGCCGTCGTGCCTGATGACTTCGTGTTGCAGGTCGGCCCGAGCGGCGCCGCCGGCTCAACGTGGTACACCTGCTCAGTGAAGGCTGGCAGCGAGTCCGAGGCGTCGGCCGCAGCCGCTCTGGTCACAGTCGCGACCGGCGTTCCCACCGGAACCTCCACAGGCACCCCCAGCAGCACGCCGACTACTCCGACCCCCACCGCCACGCCGACCCCCACCAAGACCACCCCCACCCCCAAGAAGACCCGGACCAGCTACGTCACCGTGGTCGAGACCCCCACCAAGCGGTCCTCCAAGACCCCCAAGGCCGGGGCCAACACCGGTGCCGGTGGCGAGATGGGGCCCGACGGGCGGATGTTCGTGCTGGTCGGTTCCGCGCTGATCCTGGCGGCCGGCGTCGGCGGGCTGGCGATGCGCCGCCGCGGCGTCAACAGGAGCTGACGGCGCCATGGCCCAGCACTACCCCTACGGAGGCGAGCCGCCCGACGATCCCGGTGGGCGGGTGCTGCGCACCGTCCTCATCCTGGCCGCCATCGCGGGCGTGATCACGGTCGTGGCCGGCATGCTGATCGTCTTCAACTCCCCCGAGGAGTACGGGCTGGCCTCCCAGCGTGACCAGTTGTCCCTCGGCGCCCAGCCCGACGGCAAGGCCACCGGCCAGCCCGCGCAGGCGCTGTTCAAGGCCGCGCCGACCGTGCCGCCGCCCCTGCCGCTGCCGGACCCGGCGCCGCCGATGATGCCCTCCAGCCCGGTCCGCCTCGTGATCAAGAAGCTGGGCGTGAACGCCCCGATCAAGTCGCTCGGCCTGGCCAAGGACGGCACGATCCAGGTCCCGCCGGCCGGTAACCCCAACCTCGTGGGCTGGTACCGCGAGATGGCCACCCCGGGCGAGGCCGGCGCCGCGGTCATGCTGGGCCACAAGGACACCTACACGCGCAGCGCCGTCTTCAGCCGCCTGCACGAGCTGGTCAACGGCGACACGATCGAGGTCAAGCGCCAGGACGGCGTCACGGCGGTCTTCACCGTCGGCGGCATCGAACAGGCCAGCAAGAAGACGTTCCCGACCGAGCGGGTCTACGGCAGCCGGGCCAACGCCCAGCTCCATCTCATCACCTGCGGTGGCACGTACAACCGCGCGATCGGTCACTACACCGATAACATCATCGTCTACGCGACGATGACGAGCTCCTATCGAAGCTGATCGCGGAGGCGCGCATGGGCTGGATGGCGAAGCGGAGACTGCGTACTGGCCCGACGGCGGCGTCGCCCGTCAAGCCGGCCCGCGGTGAGGTGCTGCGGCTGGTGCGGCTGGCCGATCCGGACGCCCGCGAGGACGGCGATGACGTCGTCGCGACCGACGTCCGGGTCCACGCGCCGGTGGAGGCCGAGCCCGACCTGGTGGGCGGCGTGCTGGAGCGGGTGTGGGCGGTGCGGGTGTCGGCCGAGGGGCCGCTGCCGTTCGACTTCTTCGACCGCTACCTCGCCGAGGGCCTGGCCTTCCGGCTGGGCGGGCTCGCGGTGTGCCGGGGCGAGGTGAGCGATCCGGCCGACGAGGAGGGCGGCGGGCCCGCAGTGATCGTCCCCGTACGTCCGGCGGACGACGAGCTGCGCCCCCTGCTGGAGGCCGAGCTGGGCGAGGTCGAGCAGGAGGAGGAGTTCGTCCACGCGGGCGACGGCGTGCGGGTGCTGGTGGTGCCGCAGAAGGGCCGGCCGCCGGCCGTGGGCGAGCTGCTGCCGTTCGCCTCCGACCTGACGGCGATCGAGCTGCGCGGCGACGACCAGGAACGGCTGGGCGCGCTCGCGCTGCGGCTGGCCGAGGCGCTGAACGGCCTGGTGGTCGACCGGTGGCGGTTCCGGGTGGACGCCGTGACCGATCTGCTGCCTCCGGCCGGGAAGGCGTAGAGCATCGTTCTGTTGTAGTCTCTCCCTATAACCGAATAATGCTCGGTTTCAGGAGGCACTGTGGCAGAGGCGTACATCGTCGGGGCGGTCCGCACCCCGGTCGGCAAGAAGAAGGGCGGCCTTTCCACCGTCCATCCCACTGACCTGGCCGCGCACACGCTCAAGGCGCTGATCGACCGCACCGGCGTCGACCCGGCGGCGGTCGAGGACGTCATCATGGGGTGCGTGATGCAGTTCGGCCCCCAGAGCATGGACATCGCGCGCAACGCGTGGCTGTCGGCCGGGCTCCCCGAGACCACGGCCGGCGTCACGATCGACCGGCAGTGCGGCTCCTCGCAGCAGGCGGTCCACTTCGCCGCCCAGGGCGTGCTGTCCGGCACCCAGGACCTCGTCGTGGCGGCCGGCGTCGAGTCGATGAGCATCGTGCCGATGGGCGCCTCGATCACGGCGGCGCTGGAGAAGGGCATGCCGTTCCCGTTCGGCGACCTGTGGGTCGAGCGTTACGGCAAGCAGGAGATCTCGCAGTTCCGCGGCGCGGAGCTGATGTGCCAGAAGTGGGGCCTCACCCGCGAGGAGCTGGAGCGGTTCGCGCTGGAGTCGCACCAGCGGGCGGCCAAGGCCGTCGCCAACGGCTACTTCCGCGACCAGATCGCGCCGGTCAACGGCGTCGAGGACGACGAGGGCCCGCGTCCCGACACGACGCTGGAGAAGATGGCCGAGCTGAAGACGCTGAAGGAGGACGGCCGGATCACCGCGGCCACCTCGTCGCAGATCTCCGACGGCTCCGGCGCGGTGCTCATCGCCTCCGAGCAGGCCGTACGCGAGCACGGTCTGACCCCGCGCGCGCGGATCCACCAGCTCGCGCTCATGGGCGACGACCCGGTCTACATGCTGACCGCGCCGATCCCCGCCACCCGCAAGGCGCTGGACAAGGCCGGCATGTCGATCGACGACATCGACGTGGTGGAGATCAACGAGGCGTTCGCGCCGGTGCCGCTCGCCTGGATCAAGGAGCTGGACGCCGACCCGGCCCGGGTCAACCCGAACGGCGGAGCCATCGCCCTCGGCCACCCGCTGGGCGCCACGGGCGCGATCCTCATGACGAAGCTGCTGCACGAGCTGGAGCGCACCGGCGGCAGGTACGGCCTGCAGACGATGTGCGAGGGCGGCGGCCAGGCCAACGTCACCATCATCGAACGGCTCTGACCCGAGAACCCGAGAACCCGAGAAGCGGTCCAGCGCGGCGCCCCGGCCCCACGTGGAGGCCGGGGCGCCGCGGTGGTGTGCGGGGGCCCATGGCGTACGGGCCGCGCGCCGCACTCACCACCATCCCGGTAGTGGTCTAGCGCCCCTTGGGCGGGATGCGCCGCGGCGGCGCGACCGGCCGCTGCGGCATCCTGGGCATCTTCCGCGGCACCGGCGACGCCGGGGTCCCCGGAAGACTCGGGGCGTTCTTCTTTCGCTTACCGCTGGCATGTACTCGCATACGAGGCTCCTTCACGTGACTCGCGACGCGGCTGTGGGACGCCGGTCGACAAGCTCAGCTGCCGCGTCTGGACGGACTCGCCCGCGGGAGTGGACACCGCCGGGCGGATGGGCTGCCGAGTGGCCGGGCCGATCGAGGTCGGCCCCGCTCATCACAGGAAGAAACGCATGTCCTCGACGGTAGGGGGCGTCCCGGAAGGGGCGCAACCGATTATTCGCGCGAAGTCTTCGTCGAGGGCTGCTCCAGCCGGGCCGGGGCGGTGTCGTGGACCTGCTGGAAGATGACCGACGTGCGGAAGCCCGCGATCTCGCGCCGCTTGCTCAGCCGGTCCAGCAGGAACGCGTGCAGGTGGTCGAGGTCCTGCACCGCGACGTGCAGCAGGAAGTCGTCGCCGCCCGCCAGCACGAAGACGCTGAGCACCTCCGGCAGCTCGGCGGCCGACTGCTTGAACGCGTCGATGACCTCCCGGCTGAGCGGGCGCACCTGCACCGACACCATCGCCTGGACCGACCGGTTGAGCGCCGCGGGGTCGATGTCGGCGTGGTAGCCGCGGATCACGCCGCGGCGGGTGAGCGCGCGGACCCGTTCCAGGCAGGTCGAGGGCGCCACGCCGAGCCTGCGGGCCAGCTCGCGGTTGGACTGGCGCGCATCTGTTTGGAGAAGGCGCACGATCGCCGAATCTAGTTCGTCCATGGCGGCAGTCTCGCACCGGTTCCGGCCAGGTGTTCGGTCGCTGTCCCATCAGAGCGGGCGAATGACTAGTTTTTCGCGGTATGACAGGACAGATCGGTGGGCGGCTCGGGGCCGCGCAGGGGACGGCGCTGCTGGTGGGGGCGGTGCTCGGGCCGGGGATGCTCGTGCTGCCGCACCTCGCCGCCGCCGCGGCCGGGCCCGCCTCGGTGCTGGCGTGGGTCGCCCTGCTGCTGCTGAGCGTTCCGGTGGCGCTCACCTTCGCCGCGCTCGGCGCCCGCTACCCCGACGGCGGGGGAGTGGCCAGCTTCGCGGCGCTGGCGTTCGGGCGGCGCGCCTCGGCGGTCGTCGGCTGGTGGTTCTACGGCGTCATCCCCGTGGGCGCGCTGGCCGGGGCGCTGGTCGGCGGCGAGTACGTGGCCGCCGCCCTCGGCCTGGACTCCCGGACCGGCACCTGGGCGGTCGCCGCGGCGCTGCTCCTGCTGGCGTTCGCGGCCAACGCCGCCGGGCTGCGCACCTCCGGGCGGCTCCAGCTCGGCATGGTGCTGGCGCTGGTCGCGGTGCTGGCCGGCGCCGTGCTCACCGCCGCGCCGCACGCCGAGGCCGCCAACTTCACCCCCTTCGCCCCGTACGGCCTGCCGGGGGTGGCCGACGCGGCCGGGGTGCTGCTGTTCGCCTTCGTCGGCTGGGAGGCCGCGAGCCACCTGTCGGCCGAGTTCGCCGACGGCCGCGGGCTCACCCGGGCGACCGTCGCCACCCTGGGCCTCATCACGGTCCTCTACCTGGGCGTGGCCCTCACCACGATCGGCGTGCTCGGCCCGCGCGCCGCCGAGAGCCCGGTGCCGCTGGCCGCGCTGCTGGAGATCGGCATCGGCTCCGCCGCCCGGCCGGTCGTCGGCGGCGTCGCGGTGCTGCTGACGTTCGGCGCGATCAATACCTACGTCGCCGGTGCCTCCCGCCTCGGGGCGGCGCTGGCCAGGGACGGCGCGCTGCCCGCCTGGTTCGCCCGGGGCGGCGGGCCCGGCCGCACGCCGTACCGGAGCCTCGGGCTGCTGGCCGCGGCGACGGCCGTGACGACCGGCCTGGCACTGGTCTGGACCGTGGACCTCGACACGCTGATGCGGGCCACGTCGGCCTGCCTGGCGGCGGTGACCGCGGCCGGCGTGGCGGCGGCCGTGCGGGTGCTGCCCCGCGGGCGGCTGCGGGTCATGGCCGTGGTCGCGACCGGGCTCGCGCTGGCCGCGCTCGCCTGCTGCGGGGCGTACCTGCTGGTGCCCGCCGTGCTGGCGCTGGCCGCTCTGGTGGCGACGCGCGTCTCGGCCCGCCGCCCGGTGGCACGCGTGACGATCCCTTGAGGTGATCTCGCCGGAGCGCCGGGTACACAGGCATCCCCAGGGAGCGTAACGTCGGCGGGAGGATGCCATGAGCGAGTACGCGAAGGCGAGAGAGCTCGGCGAGCAGGCCCGCGAGAAGGAATGGACGCGCCCCAGCTTCGCCAAGCAACTGTTCCTCGGGGACTTCCGGCTGGACCTCGTGCGCCCGGCCCCCGCACCGGCCGACGAGCCGGCCAAGCGCGGGGAGGAGTTCGTCCGCGCGGTGCGCAGGTTCCTGGACGCGCACGTCGACCCCGCCGAGATCGAGCGCACCGCCCAGGTGCCCGACGAGGTCGTCAAGGGCCTGGCCGGGCTCGGCGCGTTCGGCATCACGATCGGCGAGGAGTACGGCGGGCTCGGCCTGCCGTACCTGTACTACTGCCGCACCCTCATGCTGGTCGGCTCGTACTGCCCCGCGCTGGCCACCCTGCTGTCGGCGCACCAGTCGATCGGCGTGCCGCAGCCGCTCAAGCTGTTCGGCACCGAGGAACAGAAGCGCGAGTTCCTGCCCCGGTGCGCGCGCGGCGAGATCTCCGCGTTCCTGCTGACCGAGCCGGACGTCGGCTCTGACCCCGCCCGCCTGTCCACCACCGCGGTGCGCGACGGCGACGAGTACGTCCTGGACGGCGTCAAGCTGTGGACCACCAACGGCGTCGTCGCCGACCTGCTCGTCGTCATGGCCCGCACCGGCGAGAAGGTCAGCGCGTTCGTCGTCGAGGCCGACACGCCGGGCATCACGGTGCAGCGCCGCAACAGGTTCATGGGCCTGCGCGGCATCGAGAACGGCGTCACCGAGTTCCGCCAGGTCAGGGTGCCGGCCCGCAACCTCATCGGCCGCGAGGGCCAGGGCCTGAAGATCGCCCTCACCACGCTCAACACCGGCCGCCTCTCCCTGCCCGCCACCTGCGCGGGCAACGCCAAGTGGGCCGTCAAGATCGCCCGCGAGTGGGGCGACGCCCGGGTCCAGTGGGGGCGCAGCGTCGGGCGGCACGAGGCCGTCGCCACCAAGATCTCCTTCATCGCGGCCACCGCGTACGCCCTGGAGGCCGTCTGCGACCTGACCAGCCGCATGGCCGACGACCGGCGCAACGACATCCGCATCGAGGCCGCCCTGGCCAAGCTGTACGCCTCGGAGCTGTCGTACCAGGTGCTCGACGAGCTGGTGCAGATCAGGGGCGGGCGCGGCTACGAGAGCGCCGAGTCGCTGGCCGCCCGCGGCGAGCGCGGCGTGCCCGCCGAGCAGATGCTGCGCGACTCCCGCATCAACCGGATCTTCGAGGGCTCCTCCGAGATCATGCGCCTGCTCATCACCCGCGAGGCGGTCGACGCCCACCTGTCGGCCGCCGGCGAGCTGATCGACCCGGACGCCTCGCCGCAGGCCCGCGCCCGGGCGCTCAAGCGGGCCGGCGCCTTCTACGCCCGCTGGCTGCCGACGCTCGTGGCCGGCACGGGCAACCTGCCCACCTCGTACGCGGACTTCGGCCCGCTGGCGCCCCACCTGCGCTACGTGGAGCGGACCAGCCGCAAGCTCGCCCGGTCGCTGTTCTACGGCATGTCCCGCTGGCAGGGCCGGCTGGAGCACCGGCAGGCGTTCCTCGGCCGGATCGTGGACATCGGGGCCGAGCTGTTCGCCATGACCGCGACCTGCGTCCGGGCCGAGGAGGACGCCGCCGACCTGGGGCGCCGGCCGTACGAGCTGGCCGACACCTTCTGCCGGCAGGCCAGGCGGCGGGCCGACGCCCTGTTCGCCCGGCTGTGGGACAACAGCGACAGCGCGGACGTCCGCCTGGCCCGGTACGTCCTCGACGGCCGCTACGGCTTCCTGGAGGAGGGCGTGCTCGACCCGTCGATCGAGGGACCGTGGGTCGGCGCGCCCGCCGGCGGCGAGAACCTCCGCCGGAAGATCACCTGATCCCGGTCTAGACCACCGGTCAGCGCTTTCCGGTCCAGATGTTGCCGAACCGAGACGAGCCGGTATAGACCGGCCGCCGAAAGCGGGCTTACGCTGACGCAAACGCGTGGCGAGACGGCTCACGCACCCCCAAATCCCTCTGGGCGGGACGGCGACTGGTACGGACCAGCAGGGACCCCGTCCGACGAGAAGGCGGTACACAGGTGAGAATCAAGCTTGCGGGCGGCGCCGCTCTCGGCGTGGCGGCCATGCTGGTCCTGTCGAGTTGCGGCTCGGGCTCGGGCGGCTCCGGCTCGTCCGGCGACCAGAAGGCGTCCGACGGAGGCCAGGTCACGCTGAAGATGGTCGCCGCCGACTACGGCGACGGCCCCGGGAAGCCCAACTCCGGCGAGACGTTCTGGAAGGGCGTCGTCGACGAGTTCCAGGCGGCCAACCCGAACATCAAGGTCGAGGTCCAGGTCATCAACTGGAACGACATCGACAAGCAGGTCGCCACCATGGTCCAGAACGGCCAGGTGCCCGACATCCTGCAGACCGGCGACTACTCGGGCTTCGCCAAGGACGACATGCTCTACAAGGTCGAGGAGGTGCTCTCCCCGAACGTCTCCGGCGACATGCTGCAGAAGTTCGCCGAGTACGGCAAGGTCGACGGCACCGCCTACGGCATCCCGTTCGTCTCCTCCGCCCGCGCCCTGTTCTACAACAAGGAGCTGTTCGCCAAGGCCGGCATCAGCGAGCCGCCCAAGACCTGGGACGAGCTCAAGGCCGACGCCGAGAAGCTCAAGAAGGCCGGCGTCAGCCAGCCGTTCGGCCTGCCCCTCGGCCAGGAGGAGGCCCAGGGCGAGTCGTTCCTGTGGATGCTCGGCAACGGCGGCGGCTACAAGGACGCCTCCGGCAAGTGGGCCATCAACTCCCCGCAGAACATCGAGACGTTCACCTACCTCAAGGGCCTGGTCAACGCCGGCCTGACCACCCCCAACCCGGGCACCAAGGACCGCAAGACGGTCTGGGAGGACTTCGGCGCCGGCAAGGTCGGCATGGTCAACGGCGGCCCCATGTCCATCCCGATCTTCGACGCGGCCGGCCTGAAGGACAAGTACGGCGTCGCGCCCATCCCCGGCAAGTCCGGCCCGCTCGACACCACCCTCGGTGTCATGGACTGGATCATGGCGTTCAACAAGAACGGCCACGCCGCCGAGATCAAGAAGTTCTTCGACTTCTTCTACACCGGCTCGGCCGCCCAGAAGATCAGCGACACGTACAAGCTGCTGCCCGTCACCAACGGCGGCATCCAGAAGCTGTCGAGCGACGAGAAGCTCAAGCCGTTCCTCGACGCCCTGCCCAACGCCAGCTTCTACCCGTTCCAGGACCCCAAGTGGGCCGACGTGAACCCGGAGATCAAGCAGACCATCGGCGGGGCCGTCAAGGACGACCCGGCCAAGGTGCTCGGCGAGCTCCAGAAGACCGCCGACGCCGGCTGACCCCTCGGCGCACCGTACGGCCGGCGTCCCGCAGCCGGGACGCCGGCCGTACCGTCCTGGAAGGTAATTCATGAGAAGGTTGCGTGCCCTGGAGCCGCTGGCCTGGACCGGGCCCGCCGTCGTGCTCATCGCGCTCGTCGTCCTCTGGCCCGTCGTCGAGATGATCCGGTCGTCGTTCCTCAAGATCAACCGGCGGGGGGTGGAGCAGGGCTTCTACGGCTTCGCCAACTACGACAAGCTGTTCGACGAGAAGGACTTCGCGGAGATCATGGTCCGCAGCGTCATCTGGGTCGTCGCCGTCGTCGCCCTGACCGTCCTCGTCTCGCTCGCCCTGGCCCAGCTGTTCAACCAGCGCTTCCCCGGCCGCCGCGTCGCCCGCTGGGCGCTCATCGCCCCCTGGGCCGCGTCCGTGCTGATGACCGCGATCATCTTCAAGTGGATGCTCGACCCCGAGGTCGGCGTCATCAACCAGATCCGGCTCAAACTCGGCCTCATCGACGCGCTCGGCGGCGCCTCGGCCGACCAGCTCGGCGACGCCTCCACCGCCATGCCGTGGCTGGTCTTCGTCGCCGTCTTCGTCTCCGTGCCGTTCACCACGTACGCGCTGCTCGCGGGCCTGGCCACCATCCCGGCCGACGTCTACGAGGCGGCCAAGATGGACGGCGCGTCCAGGCTGCGCACGTACTGGTCCATCACGCTGCCCCTGCTGCGGCCCGCCCTGACCGTGGCCGCGCTCATCAACGTGATGAACGTCTTCAACAGCTTCCCCATCATCTGGGCGATGACCCACGGCCAGCCCGGCTACTCCACGGCCACCTCGACGATCCTCATGTTCATCCTCAAGGGCTCGAACATCGGAGAGTCGGCCGCCATGTCCGTGGTCAACTTCGGCATGGTGCTCGTCCTGACCGTGATCTTCCTCAAGGTCTCCCGCTGGAACAAGGAGGTGGCCTGATGGCCGTCACGACCGCGCCCCCGGCCACCAGCCACCAGCACGCCCGGCCCCGGCCCCCCGGCCGGCGGGCCATGCCGCGCCTCAAGACCACGCTCGTCGCGGCCGCCGCCTACGTGATCGCGTTCGTCTTCGTGTTCCCGTACCTGGTGATGCTGATCACCGCGATGCGGCCGCAGAGCTCGCTGCGCGAGGCCACCCTGCTGCCCTCCGCGTGGGACCTGTCGAGCCTGACCGGCTTCTGGAGCAGCGGCCTGGCCGGCAACCTCATGGTCACCCTCAAGGTCGCCGCCGGGTCCACGATCCTCGTGCTGCTCGTGGCCCTGCCCGCCGCCTACTACTCCGCCCGGCACGACTTCCGGGGCCGCACGGCGTTCCTCATCCTCGTGCTCGTCACCCAGATGTTCCAGCCGACCGCCATGGTCGTCGGCATCTACCGCGAGTTCTTCCACTTCGGCATGGTCGACTCGATCTGGTCGCTCATCCTGGTCAACGGCGGGTTCAACCTGGCGTTCGCGGTGTGGATCCTCAACGCCTACTTCTCGTCGATCCCGCGCGAGCTGGAGGAGGCCGCGTTCATCGACGGCAACGGCCGCTTCGGCGCGATGTTCCGCATCACGCTGCCGCTGGCCATGCCCGGCGTCATCACCGCGCTGATCTTCACGTTCATCGCCGCGTGGAACGAGTTCGTGGTGGCGCTCACCCTCGCCACCACGCCCGTGAACCAGCCGCTGACCGTGGCGCTCAACTCGTTCATCGGTCAGTACCAGGTGGACTGGCAGAGCCTGTTCGCCGGCTCGGTCATCGCGACCATCCCGGTGATCATCCTGTTCGCGCTGATCGAGCGGAAGGTCGTCGGCGGCCTCACCGCCGGCTCCATCAAATAGCGGCTCAGCCGGGGACGCGGGCGACGCAGAACACCGTCTGGCCGAACGGCGGCGTGACGAACCGCTCGATCAGCCGCGTCGCCGGCACCACCGTGCGGTCGTAGATCTTCACCAGCCGCGGGTCGGGGTAGCCCACCCCGCCCCGCCGCACGGCCGCCCACCAGGCGATGCCGCCCAGGAAGTTGATCGGCTTGAGCACGTCGATGTCGAGCCCCGCCTTGGCGACCGTCGAGCGCAGCGTCTTGGGCGTGTAGCGCTGCACGTGACCGACCTTGCGGTCGAAGTCTCCGTAGAGCTGCATGTAGCCCGGCACCCAGATGATGATCCGCCCGCCGGGCAGCGTCACCTTCGCCAGCGAGCGCAGCGCCCCGGCGTCGTCCTCGATGTGCTCCAGGACGTTCATCATCACGACCGTGTCGACCTTGTCCTCCAGCGGGATCTCGGTCGGCAGCCCGAACTGGAGCACGTCGATGTCGTCGCGGCCGGCGAACCGCTTGCGCAGCTGCTCGACGCAGTAGGGGTCGAAGTCGCTCACCACGAGCCGGTCGAGCCGCGGCAGGAACTGCTCGGCGAAGTGGCCCAGGCCGGAGCCGATCTCCAGCATCGACCGCCCGACATGCGGGGCGACCATGTCCAGCTCGTACTGCCGGTAGTTCTTGGCCTCGTCGCCACCGAGGTGGTTCTCCAACGCCTCGTCGCCGGCCGCCGGCTGCACTACACGGTCATACCCTGAAGACATAGTCCCGTTCCTTTAAGGGCTCGCGGATTGGCCCGAGTCTAGTGCCCGGCCGGGCTCGAAGGTCACATGATGCGCCGAACGGGCCTTCCCAGACCGTCCCGGATGCGGTGGAATCTGACACGTTCATGGACGACGACGAGGCCATAGCCCGTTCCCTCGACGGTGACCTGACCGCCTACGAGGCGCTGGTCGCCCGCTACAGCGCGCTCGCCCACCGCACCGCCGCCATGCTCGGCGCCGCCGACGAGGCCGAGGACGTGGTGCAGGAGGCGTTCGTCAAGGCGTACCGCGCCCTCGCGTCGTTCCGCCGCGGGTCGCCGTTCCGGCCGTGGCTGCTGCGGATCGTGGCCAACGAGACGCACAATCTCACCCGCTCGCGCGGGCGCAGGAACGGCCTCACCGCCCGGCTCGGCGCCGTCGCCGACCCCGTCGCCCCCGACGACCCGGAGGGCGCCGCCGTGGCCGGGGACCGCCGCGCGCGGCTGCTGGAGGCCGTGCGCGGCCTGCCCGACGGGGAACGCGACGCCGTCGTCTGCCGGTACTTCTTACAGCTGAGCGAGGCCGAGACCGCCGAGGTGCTCGGCCGCCCGGTGGGCACCGTCAAGTCCAGCACGCACCGCGGGCTGGCCCGGCTGAGGGAGGAGGTGGGCGGTGAGCTCGCGTGAGCCCCACGACGACGATCGCGGTGACGAGCCGGTTGGCTTCGGCGACCTCGAAGCCGAGCTGTTCGCGCTCGGCGAGTCCCTCGACGTCCCCGCGCCGCCGCCCGCCGACGTCGCGGCGGCCGTGCGCGCCCGCCTGGCCGACAGCCCCGCTTCCCCCGTCACCCGCCCCCTGAGGCGCCGGCGCGGGCGCAGGTGGGCCGTCGTCGCCGCCGTCGTGCTCGCCGTGGCCGCCCTCACGGCCGCCACCCCGCAGGGCAGGGCCGCCGTGGCCCAGATCCTCCGGTACGCCGGGATCGAACTGCGCCTCGGCGCCACCCCGGCCACCGGTGCGCCCACACCCACCCCGGCCACCGGTGCGCCCACAACCACCTCGCTGCCGGGAGAGCACGCCGTCACCCTCGCCCAGGCCCGCGCCATGGTCCGCTTCCCCGTCAGGACCCCGGCCGCCCTCGGGGCCCCGGACACCGTCACCGTCGCCGACGGCGGGCGCGTCGTCTCCATGCTCTGGCCCGGCGGCCTGCGCCTGGACCAGTTCGACGGCACCATCAGCCCGTACCTGTGGAAGCAGCTCGGCCCGCCCTTCCCCGAGGAGGTCCACGCCGCGGGCGTCGACGCCCTGTGGATCGGCGGCGCCCACCCCCTCGGCTACATCAAGCGCGAGGACGGCACCTCCGTGCCGCTGCGGCAGGCCGCGCCCACCCTCATCTGGGAGAGCGGGGGAGTCGGCCACCGCCTGGAGGGCGCGGGGGACAAGAACCGCGCCGCCCGCATCGCCGCCTCACTGCGCTGACCCGCCCTCCCGGGAGCGGCGCTCACTCAGGAGCGGCGAGCCAGTCGTCGATCTCCTTCAGCAGCTCCTTGCGGGTCTCCTCCGGCGCCGCCGACGCCCGTACCGACTGCCGCGCCAGCTCCGCGACCTCCGCGTCGGTGAAGCCGTACGCCTCACGCGCCAGCTCGTACTGCCGCGCCAGCCGCGACCCGAACAACAGCGGGTCGTCGGCGCCCAGCGCGATCGGCACCCCCGCCTCGAACAACCGCCGCACCGGCACGTCGGCCGGCCGCTCGGCCACCCCCAGCCCCACGTTCGAGCTGGGACACACCTCGCAGCAGATCTCCCGCCGCGCCAGCAGCTCCATCAGCCGCTCGTCCTCGGCCGCGCGCACCCCGTGCCCCAGCCGGTCGGCGCCCAGGTCCTCCACGCACTGCGCCACGCTGCGCGGCCCCAGCAGCTCACCGCCGTGCGGCACCGCCAGCAGCCCCGCCCGCCTGGCGATCCGGAACGCCCGCTCGAAGTCGCGGGCCTGCCCCCGGCGTTCGTCGTTCGACAGCCCGAACCCCACCACGCCCCGGCCCGCGTACTGCGCCGCGAGCCGCGCCAGCGTGTTGGCGTCCAGCGGGTGGCGCGTGCGGTTGGCCGCCACGACCACCGCGATCCCCACGCCCGCGTGCTCCGCGGCCCGGTCCACCGCGTCCAGCACCAGCTCCATCGTCGCCGACAGCCCGCCGAAGCGGTGCGCGTAACCCGACGGGTCCACCTGGATCTCCAGCCAGCGGGAGCCCTCGGCCGCCTCGTCCTCGGCCGTCTCGCGCAGCAGCCGGTAGACGTGCTCCGGCCGAGACAGCACCGACCGCGCGATGTCGTACAACCGCTGGAACCGGAACCAGCCCCGCTCGTCGGTGGCCCGCAGCCGCGGCGGCCAGTCCTGCTCCAGGGCGTCCGGCAGGTGCAGGCCCTGCTCGCGGGCCAGGTCGATCAGCGTCGAGTGCCGCATCGAACCGGTGAAGTGCAGGTGCAGGTGAGCCTTGGGGAGAGCGTCGAGCGGGCGTGCCATTTCCCTATGGTGCCACTCAACCCGGCGGCGCCACTCAACCCGACGCCGCACTCACGCGTTGAGGAGGGGCGAAAGGGGACCCCCGCACATGACGGATGAAGATGAGGCGGCGTTCGACGAGTTCCTCGCCGCCCGGAGCACCTCGCTCATGCGCACCGCGATCCTGGTCTGTGGCGCCACCAGCCACGACGCCGAGGACCTCGTCCAGCACGCGCTGGAGAAGGTCTACCGGCAGGATCCGGGGCGACAATCCGGAGGCGTACGCGCGCAGGATCGTCGTCAACGCGGCGATCAGCAGGGCGCGGCGCCGCCGCCTGATCCAGGAGATCACGTTCGCGCGGCCGCCCGAGACGGCCGCGCCCTCACCCGACCTCGACCTGCGCGACGCGCTGTTCGAGGAACTGCGCAGGCTCCCGCCCAGGATGCGGGCCGTGCTCGTCCTCCGCTACTGGGAGGACCAGTCCGAGGCCGCGACCGCCGCCCTGCTCGGTTGCTCGCCCGGCACCGTGAAGTCCCAGGCCGCGCGCGGCCTGGCCCGGATCCGCGAACGCCTGAACGTCACAGAAGGAGCGATGTCATGAACGTCGAGGACCTCCTCGCGGAGGCCATGGAGCGCCAGGTGTCCCACGTGCAGGCCCCGCCCACGCTGGGCCGGACCGTGCGCCGCCGTCACCGCGCCCACGTCGTCAGGTTCCGCGTGGCCGGAGCCGCCCTCCTCACCGCCGCCGTCGCCGCGGCGGTGCCGCTGGCGCTCGACACCGGAAAGCCCGCCCCCGCCGCGAGCTCGCCCACCTCCGGGCAGGACAGCGTCGTGGTGGACTCCGTCACCATGCCCGACGTCACGGGCATGAAGATCGCCGACGCGGTCGCCGCCGTGCGCGCGGCCGGCCTGGGGTTCGCCGAAGGCCCGGAGCCGTTCGGCCCCGAGTCGGCCGACGAGATCGTCGTCACGCAGAAGCCCGCCGCCGGCGCGGAGGTCGTCAGGAACTCGCTCGTCGCCCTCACGTCCATGCCGCGCGCCAAGGACCCGCAGGAGCTGGGCGACCTCGGCGACGGCCGCACGTTCGGCGGCATCCACGTCGGCTACCTGCCCGAGGGGCTCGCCTGGGACCGGTGGTCCGGCAAGAACCGCTTCGGCAGGACCAGTTACAGCACCTCCTACTCACCCGGCGGCGACGACACCCGCGGCTACGGCGTCCAGGTCTTCGTGTACAAGGGCGAGGCGGCCGGGCGCGTCCGGAGCCGGATGGACACCATGCCGTCCGTGGAGATCGGCGACCGCAAGGGCTACCTGGCCGATTTCACCGAGGGTGGGGACGTCGCCGACAAGCCCGGCGACGACACCACGGCCACGATCGGCTTCTTCGTCGGTGACGGAACGGCGGTCGAGGTGTGCATGAGCCCGATGTACGTCAAGCAGGTCGACGCCCCGGCCGAGCTGAAGAAGATCGCCGAAGGGATCTCACCGGCCGGATGACGCGTGCCATGTCGCCGGCTGAGCGGGGGCCAGTCGCGCGAACGGCACCACGGGCGGCGGTGAAGCGGGGATCCTACGGTCATGACCCCTGAGGCGATGACCCCCCGTCCCCCGGCCCCGGGAGGACGCGCGGAGGGCCGCTCCGGCGCTCGTCAGGGCGGGCAGTGGTGGCGGGCGGCGCTCGCGCTCGGCGCGTTCGGGGTGGCGGCGGCCGCCGTGTACGGCATCTTCTCCTCGGGGTTCGGCCGCCCGCCCCGCGCCGCCGCCCTCGACCCGCCGCCGCCTCCCGTCGAGTCCTCGCCCAGGACCCCGCCGCCCGGCGTCGTGCCGTCCCCGGCCGGGGCCCCCGCCGGCCCCGCGCAGGCGCCGCCGCCTCCCGGCCCCGCCTCCACGCTCGCCGTCCTGTCCGCCGACCTCTGGTTCACCCACCTCCCGGCCGGCCTCACCCGGACGGGCGGGGGAGCGGCCGACACGGGCCCCGGCACACGCACCGTGTGGGCCGTCTGGTCCGCGCGACCCCCGTCCGGCCCCGGCATCAAGGCCGCGGGACACGGGACGGACACCCGCGCCGCCGGGTACGAGGCGGGCGGCAGGTTCGTCGAGGCCCGCGCCGACCACGGCGCGATCGCCGCGAGCTGGGCGGCCTACCGCCGCACCGCCCCGCCCGGCTCCAGGGAGACCGCCGTCGGCGGCCGGCCCGCTATGGTCGGCCGTGACCCGCGCGGCGGCCGCACCGTCGTCTGGCTCGTACGTCCCGGCACCGGGGTCCGCGTCCGGGTCGGGGAGCCGATCGCCGCGGAGCTGCTTCCTGTTGCCGCCTCCATGCGGAGTCCTGTAGGAGACTGGGGAGGTTTTCCCTGAGTCTCCACAAACAGTCATGGGGGGTCGATGCGCCGCCGCCTGACCTCGGCGATCATCGTGCTGGCAGTGGCCGGATGCGGCGCCGACGTCCCCGTGACGCACACCGCGCGCACCACGCCCGGTCCCGTCGCCGTCCGCGAGACGCCGTACCCGGACCTCACCTGCGGTGACCGCCATGTCACGCTCGCCCACGTGCCGTCCGGGCTCACCCACGGCCCCGCGTTCGACCGGATCAAGTCCCTGACCCGCGAGCTGCACGTGCGCGGCCGGAGCTGGCGCGGCGGCGGCGAGCACCTGCTCGTCGGGGTCGTGTGCGGGGTCCGGTCCGCCGAGACGTTCGCCGGCCTGGTCGCCAGGGCCGGGCTCGGCGCGTACGAGGGCAGGCCGGCGCTGCGCTGGCGCACCCGCGGCGACATGCGCAACTTCATGTGGCTCGAACGGCCCGGCGTCGCGGTGTACGTGGCCGCGACGCCGGGACTCGCCCACGAGGTCCAGGACGTCGCCGACGGCATCGCCCTGGACGGCTGACGGCCGCCGATCCGGACGGCCCGGGCGTCAGTGCGCCTCGGACAGCAGTTTGGCCATCCGGCTGACGCCCTCGGCCAGGTCGTCGTCGCCGAGCGCGTACGACAGCCGGAAGTACCCCGGCGTGCCGAACGCCTCGCCCGGCACCACCGCGACCTCGGCCTCCTCCAGGATCAGCTCGGCCAGCTCCGCCGACGACGCGGGCCGCCGCCCGCGCAGCTCCTTGCCCAGCAGCTCCTTGACCGACGGGTACGCGTAGAACGCCCCCTTCGGCTCCGGGCACACCACGCCGGGGATCTCGTTCAGCATCCGCAGCATGGTCCGCCGGCGCCGGTCGAACGCCTCGCGCATCCGCTCCACCGCCGACAGGTCGCCCCGCACCGCCGCCAGCGCGGCCATCTGCGAGACGTTCGCCACGTTGGAGGTGGCGTGCGACTGGAGGTTGGTGGCCGCCCGCACCACGTCCGGAGGGCCGATGAGCCAGCCCACCCGCCAGCCCGTCATCGCGTACGTCTTGGCCACGCCGTTGAGCACGACCACGCGGTCGGCCAGCTCCGGCACGGCCGTGGCGATGCTGGTGAACTCGGCGCCGCCGTACACGAGGTGCTCGTAGATCTCGTCCGTGACCACCCACAGGCCGTGCTCGGCCGCCCAGCGGCCGATCTCCTCGGTCTGCTCGCGCGTGTGGACCGCGCCCGTGGGGTTGGACGGCGAGACGAACAGCAGCACCTTCGTGCGCTCCGTGCGCGCCGCGTCGAGCTGGTCGACCGTCACCAGGTAGCCGGTCGTCTCGTCGGTCACGACGTCGACCTGGACGCCGCCCGCCAGCTTGATCGCCTCGGGGTACGTCGTCCAGTACGGCGCGACGACCAGGACCTCGTCGCCCGGGTCGAGCAGCGTGGCGAACGCCTCGTAGACGGCCTGCTTGCCGCCGTTGGTGACCAGGACCTGCGTGGGCTCCACCCGGTAGCCGGAGTCGCGCAGCGTCTTGTCGGCGATGGCCAGCTTCAGCTCGGGCAGGCCGCCGGCGGGCGTGTACTTGTGGAAGCGGGGGTCGCGCGCCGCCTCGACGGCCGCCTCGACGATGTACTCGGGCGTCGGGAAGTCGGGCTCGCCGGCGCCGAAGCCGATGACCGGGCGGCCGTCCGCCTTCATCGCCTTCGCCCGGGCGTCCACGGCGAGAGTGGCTGACTCGGAGATCGCGGAGATTCGCGTGGAGACGCGAGGTCGCATCGACATGTCCCCATGCTCGCATCTCCTCGCCGCCGCGACCCGCCGCAGGGGCCTGTCGCAGAAGCCTGTCGCAGGGGCTCTGAGCTGGGAGATCGGAATGAGTTCGACGGAATGGGGATCGACCGATACACTTTCGCCTGGTCGTGCCGCCGCATGTCGATGTGCGGTTCGGTCCAGGCAGTGAGCTGATCAGGGTAATGTGGTTGGCGACATAGGGCACTGGCGCAATTGGTAGCGCACCGGTCTCCAAAACCGGCGGTTGGGGGTTCGAGTCCCTCGTGCCCTGCGAGTGCGGTCCGCGCAATAATGGGCGTGTAAGGCGCGCCGCAAACTGCGTTGGATACGACAGATTCAGGTGAGGACTGTGGCGATCGACACGCGCGGCGAGACCGCAGGCAAGCCCAGTGGTGAGAAGAAGTCTCGCACTACGCCTGCCCTTTTCTACCGGCAGGTCGTCAACGAGCTGCGCAAGGTCATCTGGCCGACGCGCAAGGATCTTGTCACCTACACCACGGTCGTCCTGGTTTTCGTTCTGATCATGGTGGCCGTCGTGTACGGGCTGGACAGCGCGCTCGGCTGGGCCGTCCTCAAGGTCTTCGGCGGATCCTGATCCGCGCCGGGGTGGCCGGGGCCGCCTGCCGGAGTCGCCATTCAGTTCGACGAAATTCGACGGAAGAGGAAAGTCACCGTGTCCGAGTCTTCAGTGCCGGCGGAGGAGCCCCGCAACGAGTGGGGCGACGAGCCGGAAGAGGCCGTCGAGGCCGCTGAGGAGTCCGACGGCGCCGAGTTCGCGGACGACGAGTTCGCGGACGGCGACGAGACCGCCGCCGACGAGGTCGCGGCCGACGAGGCTCCCGCAGCCGAGGACGGTGACGCTGAGCCCGACGTCGATCCCGTCGAGGAGTTCAAGCGCGGTCTGCGCGGCCTGCCCGGCGAGTGGTACGTGATCCACTCCTACGCCGGCTACGAGAACCGCGTCAAGTCCAACATCGAGAGCCGCAACGTGTCGCTCAACATGGAGGACTACATCTACCAGGTCGAGGTGCCGACGCACACCGTCCAGGAGTTCAAGAGCGGCAAGAAGGTCCCGGTCAAGGAGCGGGTGCTGCCCGGCTACGTGCTGGTGCGCATGGAGCTGACCGACGAGTCCTGGGCCGCCGTGCGCAACACGCCGGGCGTCACCGGTTTCGTCGGCCTGTCCAACAAGCCGAGCCCGCTGAGCCTGGACGAGGTCGCCAAGCTGCTCGCCCCGGAGCCCACCGAGGAGAGCAAGAAGGCCACCGCCAAGACCTCCACCGGCCCGACGGTCGAGTTCGAGATCGGCGAGTCCGTCACGGTCATGGACGGCCCGTTCGCCACGCTGCCCGCCTCGGTGAGCGAGATCAGCCCCGAGTCGCAGAAGCTCAAGGTGCTCGTCTCGATCTTCGGTCGCGAGACCCCGGTCGAGCTGTCGTTCAACCAGGTCTCGAAGATCTAAGACGATCACATACACTTAGACGTTCGGCTGGCCGCCTGTCGCGAAGGGCGGCCTTCCGACATGTCCGGCCGCACCCGCGCCCGGACCGCATCACGATCAGGACCCGGAGAAGGACACATGCCTCCGAAGAAGAAGATCGCGGCGCTCGTCAAGGTTCAGCTCCCCGCTGGCCAGGCCACGCCCGCCCCGCCGGTCGGTACCGCCCTCGGTCCGCACGGCGTCAACATCATGGACTTCGTCAAGCAGTACAACGCTGCGACGGAGGCCCAGCGGGGCAACATCATCCCCGTTGAGATCACCATTTTCGAGGACCGCAGCTTCACCTTCGTCACGAAGACGCCGCCGGCGCCTGAGCTGATCAAGAAGGCTCTGGGTCTCGACAAGGGCAGCGCCGTCCCGCACAAGGACAAGGTCGGCAAGCTCAGCCGCGAGCAGCTCCGCAGCATCGCCGAGACCAAGATGCCGGACCTCAACGCCAACGACATCGAGGCGGCCGAGAAGATCATCGCCGGCACCGCCCGGTCGATGGGCATCACCGTCGCCGACTGAGACCTTTTCCCATCCCGTGGGAGGGCCCAGCGCTGGCCCGCGGACCACAAGGAGACATCATGCAGCGCAGCAAGGCGCACAAGAACGCCGCGGCGAAGATCGACCGCGACAAGCTCTACTCCCCGGCCGAGGCGGCCAAGCTCGCCAAGGAGACCTCGACCACCAAGTTCGAGGCGACCGTCGAGGTTGCCCTCCGGCTCGGCGTCGACCCCCGCAAGGCCGACCAGATCGTGCGCGGCACGGTCAACCTTCCGCACGGCACCGGTAAGACCGCCCGGGTCCTGGTCTTCGCGACCGGTGACCGTGCCGAGGCCGCCCGCGAGGCCGGCGCCGACATCGTCGGCGCCGACGAGCTGATCGACGAGATCGCCAAGGGCAACCGGCTCAACGAGTTCGACGCCGTGGTCGCCACCCCGGACCTCATGGGCAAGGTCGGCCGCCTGGGCCGCGTCCTCGGCCCGCGTGGTCTCATGCCCAACCCCAAGACCGGCACCGTGACGCCCGACGTCGCCAAGGCCGTGACGGAGATCAAGGGCGGAAAGATCGAGTTCCGCACCGACCGGCAGGCCAACCTGCACTTCATCATCGGCAAGACGTCGTTCGACGACCGCCAGCTCATCGAGAACTACGCCGCCGCGCTGGACGAGGTGCTGCGTCTCAAGCCGTCGGCCGCCAAGGGCCGCTACGTCAAGAAGGTCACCTTCTCGACCACCATGGGCCCCGGCGTCCCGGTCGACCCCAACGCCACCCGCGGCCTCACGGCCGAGCTCGACGCGTAACGACGTTCCGCGCCTCCGGGCGCGGTTCGCCGTTCCGATCGGCGATCACTTGAGGGCGCCACCGATCATCTCGGTGGCGCCCTCAGCCGTTCGTGGCCGCGCCCGGACACGACGAGCGGGTGGGTGTTCGCCGGTAGGGGATACGGCCCGGTATGGGGCGTATGTGGCCCAGGATGTCGCTATGAGGCTGACCAAGTTCGGGCACGCGTGCGTGCGGTTGGAGAAGGACGGGCGCGGGCTCGTCATCGACCCCGGCATGATGACCCCGGAGGCCGAGGCGCTGAGCGGGGCGGAGGCCGTGCTCATCACGCACCAGCACTTCGACCATTTCGACCCCGACCGCCTCCGCGCCGCCGTCGCGGAGCGTCCGAGCCTGGCCGTCTACACCTGCCCCGGCGTGGCCCTCGAACTGCCCGACCTCGCCGAGCACGTGACAGTGGTGCGTGACGGCGACACGTTCTCCGCCGCGGGCTTCCAGGTGAACGTCGTGGGCGAGAAGCACCATCTCAGCCATCCCGACGTGCCCCCGGTGGACAACGTCGGCTTCCTCGTCGACGACGAGGTCTTCCATCCCGGTGACGCGCTGACGCTGCTCGACGCCCCCACCGTGCTCGTCCCCGGCCAGGCGCCCTGGATGACGGTGCCGGATCTGATCGCGTACGTGCGGAAACTGTCCCCGCCACGCGCCTACGCCGTCCACGACGGACTGCTCAACGACTGGGGCCTGCGGGTCCTGGACGGCGTCCTCGCCGCCGAGGCGGCCGGCCTGGGCACGACCGTCGGACGCCTCGCCCCGGGCGAGTCCGTGGACCTCTGAGCACGTCCGAGACGGACGGACGACGACACCACGGGATGGTCCGGGACGACCCTGGGTTTTCCCTTAGATCTCCGGGGAAGACGGCATTCCCGGCTACTGACACGTAGGGTCAAGACATGCTGAAGCGCAGGATTTCTCTCGCCACTGCCGCGGCCGGCGCCGCGTTAGTGGCGGTCACGCTCACCGGTTGCGGCTCGAACGCGCAGCCGATCCAGGTGAACCTGGCCGCCTCCGAAGTGCTGGCGCAGGCCGCGCAGAAGACCGCGGAGGTCACCAGCTACACCGTGGACGCCGTCGTCAACGTCACCGGCTCGCAGGACGACAGCGGCAAGGTGCAGGGGCGGATGCTCTACCAGAGCAAGCCGCAGCTCGCCGTCGACCTCACGCTCGACACCGTCGACATGGGCCAGCGCGCGCTGCCCGGCGGGGTGCGCGCCGTGCTCCAGGGCGACACGGTGTACGTCAAGGTCGAGGCGCTGAAGGAGCTCGTCGGCGCCACCAAGCCGTGGATCAAGGTGTCGCTCAGCGACATGGGCGGCTCCGACCAGGTCAAGCAGACGCTCGACCAGATCCAGCAGTTCGACCTGGCCAACGTCACCAAGATGGTCACCACGTCCCAGGACGTGAAGTCCGTCGGCACGGAGACCGTGGACGGCACGGACGCCACCCACTACAGCGGCACGTTCCCGACGGACGTGGCGGTCAAGCAGCTCCCCGCCGACGAGCAGGAGCAGGCCCGCAGGGGCCTGGCCGAGCTGAAGGACGTCAAGTTCGACGTCTGGGTGGGCTCCGACGGCCTGCCGCGCAAGCTCGCGCTGAACGGCAAGGAGCAGGGCACCACGCTCGACGCCACGCTGTTCTTCAAGGGCTTCAACGAGCCGGTCACCATCGAGGCGCCGCCGGCCGACCAGGTCGGTGAGATGCCCAAGGGCACCACCAACTAAGACAAGTCCACCACCGACCGAGCGATCGGTCTCGAGAGCGATTTGGAAACTCGGCGGCCAGGCCGTACTCTGGTCGTTGCCGAAGACCGCCGGCTGTTGTCGGGTGCCTGACTACCTGACGACCGAAGGATCCGCGCAAGCGGACGGCCCGCGCAGGTGTGATGCGAGTTTCCCCGCATGGTCGATCCATGTGCGTGAGCCCCGTGTGCGCCCTGCGCCCGGGGCTGTTCTCGTTTCTGTGGGCCTTCACCGGTGGCACATCTGGAAGGAGGCCCATGGCGAGGGCGGATAAGGCGACAGCGGTTGCCGAGCTCAAGAACGAGTTCGAAGGCAGCGCCGCCGCCGTTCTGACCGAGTACCGCGGTCTCACCGTCGCCCAGCTCAAGCAGCTGCGCGTTGCTCTTGGTGAGAATGCGAAGTTCGCCGTGGCGAAGAACACCCTGACCAAGATCGCGGCCAGCGAGGCCGGCGTGACGGGTCTGGACGACCTGCTGATCGGCCCGACCGCTGTCGCCTTCGTCAAGGGCGACGTCGTCGAGGCGGCCAAGGGTCTGCGTGACTTCGCCAAGGCCAATCCCCTTCTGGTGATCAAGGGTGGCGTGCTGGAGGGCAAGGCCCTCGACGCCGCTGAGATCACCAAGCTCGCCGACCTCGAGTCCCGTGAGGTTCTCCTCGCGAAGCTTGCTGGCGCGCTCAAGGCGAAGCAGAGCGCCGCTGCCGCGATGTTCGCCGCGCTGCCCACGCAGATGGCTCAGCTGGCCGAAGCCCTTCGCGCCAAGCGCGACGAGGCGGGCGAGTAGCTCGGGGATTGCCGCACACACCGCGGTCCCGTTCCTAATTTTCGCAAGTCCCATACGGAGGAAATCATCATGGCGAAGCTCAGCACCGACGAGCTGCTCGACGCGTTCAAGGAGATGACCCTCCTCGAGCTGTCCGAGTTCGTGAAGCAGTTCGAGGACGTCTTCGACGTCAAGGCCGCCGCCCCCGTCGCGGTCGCCGCCGCTGCCCCGGCCGGTGGTGGCGCCGCCGCCGCCGAGGTCGAGGAGCAGGACGAGTTCGACGTCATCCTCGAGGCCGCCGGCGACAAGAAGATCCAGGTCATCAAGGAGATCCGCGCCCTCACGTCCCTCGGCCTGAAGGAGGCCAAGGACCTGGTGGACGGCGCTCCCAAGCCGGTCTTCGACGGCAAGGTCAACAAGGAGCAGGCGGAGAAGGCCAAGGCTGCCCTCGAGGGCGCCGGCGCCACCGTCACCGTCAAGTAACACCCCTCTCCGGGCGCTCGTCGCGGGCGCCTCGCGAGGTCGTTCGTCCAGAAGGGGCGGCCACACCCTGGTGCCGGGTGTGCCGCCCCTTCTGCGTGTCCGGTGCGCCTTTCGCGGGCCCGCGCCGGGTGCTCAGCGGATTCTCATGCGCCTTTCATGGCCGGCGGAGGAGCCGTTCCTAGCCTGGCGGACGTGACCACCACCCCGCATGTCAGGACCCGATGGGCGCTGGGCGGCCTGCTCGCCGCCACCGCCGCGCTCTACCTCTGGGGGCTCGGCGCGTCCGGCTGGGCCAACGCGTTCTACTCGGCCGCCGTGCAGGCCGGCACCCAGAGCTGGAAGGCGTTCTTCTTCGGCTCGTCCGACGCCGCGAACGCGATCACCGTGGACAAGACGCCGGCGTCGCTGTGGCCGATGGAGCTCAGCGCGCGGCTGTTCGGGCTGAACACGTGGAGCATCCTCGTCCCGCAGGCGCTCATGGGCGTGGCGACCGTCGCCGTGGTGTACGCGACGGTGCGGCGGCGCTTCCCGGCCTGGGCGGGGCTGCTGGCCGGCGCCGTCATGGCGCTGACCCCGGTGGCGGTGCTGATGTTCCGCTTCAACAACCCGGACGCGCTCCTGGTGCTGCTGATGACGCTCGCCGCGTACTGCGTGGTGCGGGCCCAGGAGCGGGCCGCAACCCGGTGGCTGGTGCTGGGCGGGGCGTGCCTGGGGTTCGCGTTCCTGGCCAAGATGCTGCAGGCGTTCCTGGTGCTGCCGGGGTTCGCGCTGGTGCACCTGCTGACGGCCCCGGCGGGCGTGTGGCGGCGGGTGGGGCAGCTCGCGCTGGCCGGGGCGGCCATGGTGGCGTCGGCCGGGTGGTGGCTGCTGGCCGTGGCGCTGGTGCCCGCGTCCGAGCGGCCGTACATCGGCGGCTCGCAGACCAACAGCGTGCTGGAGCTGGCGCTCGGCTACAACGGCATCGGGCGGCTCAACGGCGCCGACTACGGCGGCCTCGGCAACCTCGACCAGGAGGCGGGGCCGCTGCGGCTGTTCGACACGGAGGCGGCCGGCCAGATCTCGTGGCTGCTGCCCGCCGCGCTGATCCTGCTGGGGGCGGGGCTGTGGCTGACGCGCCGCGCGCCGCGCACGGACCCGGCCCGCGCGCAGCTCGGCGTGTGGGGCGGGTGGCTGGTCGTCACGGGGCTGATCTTCAGCTTCATGCAGGGGATCTTCCACGCGTACTACACGGTGGCGCTGGCGCCGGCGATCGCCGCTCTGGTGGGGGTGGGGGCCGCGCTGGCGTGGGAGCACCGGGAACCGGTCCTGCCGGCGGTGGGCACGGGGGTGACGGCGCTGTGGTCGTACGTGCTGCTGACGCGCGACGGGGACTGGAACCCGTGGCTGGGGCCGGTGGTGCTGGTGGCGGGGCCGGCGTTGGCTGCGGCCCTCCTGACCCTGGGACGCCTCGCCACCCGGCACGCGGCCGTACGGGGGGCGGCGGAACCGGAGTTCGCGACACCCGGCAGCTCCCGTACGACCGGCTCAGGCTCCGCGCCCTCCCTGACCGGCAGTCCCCGTACGACCGGCTCACGCTCCGCGCCCTCCCCGACCGGCAGCCGCCGTACAGCCGGTTCCCGCTCCTCGTCCTCTCGTTCCGCGTCCTCCCACCAGGAGCGCTCTGTCGGGGAGGAACCGGTGCGGCCGGGTGCGGTCCGGGAGGGGGAGCCGCGCACGCCGAAGCCCGCGATCCGGGCACGCGAGGCCGCCCCATCCGGTGAGGCCGGTCAGGCCGGTGAGGCCGGTCCGCTTGGTCAGGAAGGACAGGAGTCCGAGACGTCCGAGGGGCGGCGGGCGCCGAGGTGGTGGGGCGTGGTCGTCGTGGGGGCGGTCGTGGTCTGCCTCGCCGGACCGGCCGCCTACGCGGTGGACACCGCGTCCTCGCCGCACACCGGCGCGATCCCGACGGCCGGGCCCTCCACCGGCGGCCCGGGACGTTTCGGCGGCCCCGGCGGGCTCCGTGGCGGGGGCCAGGCGATGGGCACGGGTCCCACGGGCGCCCAGCCCGGACAGGGCCGCCCCGGGGGAACGCGGCCCGGCCAGGGCTTGCCCGGAGGTATGGGCGGCGGGCGGCCCGGCGGCATGGGCGGGCTGCTGAACGCGAGCACCCCGTCCGCCGAGCTGACCACCCTGCTCAAGCGGGACGCCGCCGCCTACACGTGGGCAGCAGCGACCGTCGGCTCGAACAACGCCGCCGGGTACCAGCTCGCGACCGGCCTGCCGGTGATGGCGGTGGGCGGGTTCAACGGCACGGACCCGGCACCGACTCTCGCCCGCTTCCAGCAGTACGTGGCCGAGAAGGAGATCCACTACTTCGTCGGGACAGGCATGGGGATGGGCGGCCGCCCAGGCGGCACGAGCGGCACGAGCGGCATGAGGGGCTCGGCCGGCGGGGGCAGCGACGACGCGGCCCGGATCGCGGCGTGGGTCCAGGAGACGTTCACGGCCACCACAGTGGGCGGCGTGACGGTCTACGACCTGACCACCGGCTGACCGGCCACCCACCGGACGCACCCCTACACGCCCGCGCAGCCGCCGCCCCGGCGCACCTCTTGCTCGTGCGGCTGCCGCCCGGACGCACCCCTCTGTCCCTTGCGCCCCGTCGCGCGCCCAAGCCGTGCGGCGGCCCGCCGGGCGCGCTCTGACGCTCGCTCCGCGGCTCTGGTCAGGCGGCTGCGGCGCGGATGCGGCTGATGGCGTAGGTGTCCATGTAGTCGCGCGTGTGGACGATCCGGCCATCCCTCACCCTCAGCACCAGCAGGCCGGGCACGGTGATCGGGTTGCCCGCCACCGTCACGTCGGCCTCCTGCTCCACCACCACGACCTCGGGATCGGCCGTGGCATGGAGCGCCACCATCCGGACCCGCTCGACCTCGGCCGGGGTCTGGGACCACGACCCGCGGTAGGCGGCGCGGACCTCCTCCCGCCCCCTGAGCGGGGACAGCCCGCCGAACGGGAACTCGTGCACGCCCTCCTCCGCGTACAGGTCGGCCAGCTCGTCGGCGGACTTGTGCAGCATCGCGCGGTGGAACGCCGCGACGGTCTCCTCGATGGACACGGGTGTACCCCATTTCGCTCAACAGGCGTTGACTCAACGAGCGTAGAGCGAACGGGGACGCCCGGTCAACGCATGTAGAGTCGAGCCGTGACCGAGCCAGCGCTCCCACGCGCCGAGCGCCGCCGCAGGACCGAGCGGCGGATCCTCGACGCGGCGCGCGACCTGTTCGCCGAGCGCGGCTTCGAGCGCACCACGATCCGCGCCGTGGCGGCGGCGGCCGAGGTCGATCCGGCGCTGGTCATGCAGTACTTCGGTAACAAGCGACGCCTCTTCGCCGAGGCGGTGCGCGTCGCGGGCCCGCCCGACTCCGCGGCCGGCCCGGAGGAGGCCGTCGAGCAGTTGCTCGGCACCCTGGGCGTGAAGATGCGGCTGCCGCCCGCGTCCCTGGCGATGCTCCGCTCGATGCTCACCCACCCCGAGGCGGCCGCGACGGCGCGTGAGGCGCTGAGCCGGCAGGTCGGACAGGTCGGCGCGTCGCTGTCCGGCGAGAACGCCCCGCTGCGCGCGGCGTTGATGACGATGATCCTGCTGGGCGTGACCGTGGGCCACCAGCTCCTGGAGCTGGACGAACTGCGTGAGGCGCCGCATGACGACCTCGTCGCCGCCCTGCGCCCCGCCCTGCGCGCCCTGGCCGAGCCGGCCCTCTGAGCCGCCGACCCGCCCGAGCCCGAGCCCTCTTAGCCACCTGAGCCGTTCGAGGTCCCTGAGCCGCCGACCCGCCCGAGCCCGGCCCTCCGAGCCGCCCGATCCGGCGCCCGAGTCGCCCCGTCGCTGACCGATCCATGCCGTCTCATGCCTGTCCGGCCGATTCCCGTCCGGTCGCGGTGACCTCCGCGTTATGATCCGGCCGGCGGAAGGGGTGCGCGGACGTGACGAATCTCTCTCTACGGTTCGGTCGCCCACTGATCCTCGCGATGTCCGCGCTGCTCGTCGTGCTGGCCGTGGCCGGCCTGTGGATCGGCGCGCAGGAGCGGGACGCGCAGGCCAGGGCCGACGATCGCCAGGCGGTGCTCCAAGCCGCGGGCTCGCACGCGGTGAACCTGCTGTCGCTGCACTACAAGACCGTGGACGCCGACACCCGGCGCATCCTCGACTCCTCCACCGGGGTGGCGCGCGAGGAGTACGAGGCGAACCTGGGACGGCTCAAGAGCACCACGGTCGCCAACAAGGTCGTGCAGGACGGCGTGCTGCGCGCCACCGGGCTCGTGTCGATGACCGGCTCGGCGGCCAGGGTGCTGGTGGTGGCCGACGTGGACATCCGCTGGGAGGGCTCCAAGACGCCGCCGCAGGACCGGTTCTACCGCTGGTCGATGGATCTCACCAAGGTCGGCGGGGCCTGGCTGGTGTCCAAGGCCGTGCAGATGTAGCGCCGACGCGGCGCCTGGAGGAGAGGAGCGCGGGTGTGAGGGTCGTCATGGCCGCGGTGCTGGCCGTCGCCGTGCTCGTGCTGGGCGCGGTCGTCGGCGTGATGTGGGCCGACCTGCGGGCCCTGCGTGGCGCCGACGCGGACGGCGTGGAGGCGATGGCGGCGGCCCGTACGGCGGCGCCCGAGCTGATGTCGTACGACTACCGCACGGTCGACCGCGACCTGGCGCGGGCCAGGGCGCGTACGACCGGCGAGCTGTCCGGCTACTACGGCGAGCTGGCGAAATCCCTCGCCGGGAAGGCCAGGGCGCAGAAGACCGTGCAGACGGCGTCCGTCACGGCGGCGGCCGTCGAACGCGCGGAACCCGGGCGGGTCGAGGTGCTCTTGTTCGTGAACACCGGTACGGTCAGGGAGGTTCCGGGGGAGGCGGTGCCGCAGCGCCAGATCAGCCAGAATCGGGTGCGGCTGACCATGGTCCGCGGTGACGGCGGGTGGCTGGCGGCGGACCTGTCGACGCTGATCGGGACCGTCTAGGGGCTGGGCGCGGCGGGTCCGTCAATTGTTACCAAAAATGAGGTTTGGCGAAGGCAAAGAACGGGGTACCTCCTTCACGACCACACCGGTCGCCGGCATGGGTTCGGTCCTCGGTGTGACGGAGCGTTAACCGTCCCCGTTCGCGGGTATCGTCTTGGGCCTGACGGTAGGCGCCCGATCACGCGGGGGAGAAAACCCAGCGTCCGGGCCCCTGGTCGGCGGAAAGTCCGGCTTGTGGGCTTGACGTTTCCGCGCGAACGGGCGATGCTGCGACCAACGTGGAGCATGCAGCGAAGGCGAAGTGGACAGGCGTGTGCCGTTCGGCTACACTGCCCCTTTGCGCTGCCCTTTGACGACCCGCTCCGCTTGCTCACGTTGCGAGGTTGTCTGGCGTGCGTGTAGTCAGTCCGCCGCGAGCCCTCGGAAGGACATCTGTTGGCAGCCTCGCGCAACGCCTCCGCCGTACCCGCCGGTCCCCGTCGCGTCTCTTTTTCGCGCATCCAGGAGCCCCTCGAAGTTCCTGACCTCCTCGCCCTGCAGACCGAGTCCTTCGACTGGCTGCTCGGCAACGAGAAGTGGAAGGCCCGGGTAGAGGCGGCTCGCCAGGCCGGTCGCAAGGACGTCCCGACCCAGTCGGGCCTCGAAGAGATCTTCGAAGAGATCAGTCCGATCGAGGACTTCTCGGGGACCATGTCCTTGTCGTTCCGCGACCACCGGTTCGAGCCGCCCAAGTACTCAGTCGATGAGTGCAAAGACAAGGACATGACCTTCTCCGCCCCGATGTTCGTGACGGCGGAGTTCATCAATAACACCACCGGTGAGATCAAGAGCCAGACGGTGTTCATGGGCGACTTCCCGCTCATGACCCAGAAGGGCACCTTCATCATCAACGGCACCGAGCGTGTCGTGGTCTCCCAGCTGGTCCGCTCGCCCGGTGTGTACTTCGAACGCAACGTCGACAAGACCTCCGACAAGGACCTGTACGGCTGCAAGGTGATCCCGTCGCGGGGCGCCTGGCTCGAGTTCGAGATCGACAAGCGCGACAGCGTCGGTGTGCGCATCGACCGCAAGCGCAAGCAGGCCGTCACCGTGCTTCTCAAGGCACTGGGATGGACCAACGAGCAGATCCTCGAGCGCTTCGGCCAGTACGAGTCCATGCGGGCCACCCTGGAGAAGGACCACACGGCCGGCCAGGACGACGCGCTGCTCGACATCTACCGCAAGCTGCGGCCGGGCGAGCCGCCGACCAAGGAGTCGGCGCAGACCCTGCTGGAGAACCTCTACTTCAACCCCAAGCGGTACGACCTCGCCAAGGTGGGTCGCTACAAGATCAACAAGAAGCTTGGCGTTGACGCGGAGATCACTCAGGGCACGCTCACCGAAGAGGACATCGTCGCCACCATCGAGTACATCGTCCGGCTGCACGCCGGCGAGGAGTCGATGCCGGCGGCCCCCGGTGCGCCGATCGACACGATCATCGTGGAGATCGACGACATCGACCACTTCGGCAACCGCCGTCTGCGCAGCGTCGGCGAGCTGATCCAGAACCAGGTCCGGCTGGGCCTGGCCCGTATGGAGCGGGTCGTGCGCGAGCGCATGACCACGCAGGACGTCGAGGCGATCACGCCGCAGACCCTGATCAACATCCGCCCGGTCGTGGCGTCGATCAAGGAGTTCTTCGGCACCTCGCAGCTGTCGCAGTTCATGGACCAGACCAACCCGCTGGCCGGCCTGACGCACAAGCGGCGTCTGTCCGCGCTGGGCCCCGGTGGTCTGTCCCGTGAGCGGGCCGGCTTCGAGGTCCGTGACGTGCACCCGTCCCACTACGGCCGGATGTGCCCCATCGAGACCCCTGAAGGCCCCAACATCGGCCTGATCGGCTCGCTGGCCTCCTACGGCCGCATCAACGCGTTCGGCTTCGTCGAGACGCCGTACCGCAAGGTCGTCGACGGCAGGGTGACCGACCAGGTCGACTACCTGACCGCCGATGAGGAGGACCGCTACGTCAAGGCGCAGGCCAACACGGCGCTCAACCCCGACGGGTCGTTCGCCGAGGCCCGCGTCCTGGTGCGCACCAAGGGCGGTGAGACCGAGCTGGCCCGTGCCGAGGAGGTCGACTACATCGACGTGTCGCCGCGTCAGATGGTGTCGGTGGCCACCGCGATGATCCCGTTCCTGGAGCACGACGACGCCAACCGCGCGCTCATGGGCTCCAACATGCAGCGCCAGTCGGTGCCGCTGCTCAAGAGCGAGGCGCCGCTGGTCGGCACCGGCATGGAGTACCGTGCCGCGACCGACGCCGGTGATGTGATCAGCGCGGAGAAGGCCGGTGTGGTCGAGGAGGTCTCGGCCGACTACGTCACGGTCATGAACGACGACGGCACCCGTACGACGTATCGGGTGGCGAAGTTCAAGCGCTCCAACCAGGGCACCAGCTTCAACCAGAAGCCGATCGTGGCCGAGGGTGACCGGGTCGAGGTCAACCAGGTCATCGCCGACGGGCCGTGCACCGACAACGGTGAGATGGCGCTGGGCAAGAACCTCCTGGTGGCGTTCATGCCGTGGGAGGGCCACAACTACGAAGACGCGATCATCCTGTCCCAGCGGCTGGTGCAGGACGACGTGCTGTCCTCGATCCACATCGAGGAGCACGAGGTCGACGCCCGTGACACCAAGCTGGGCCCGGAGGAGATCACCCGGGACATCCCCAACGTGTCGGAGGAGGTCCTCGCGGATCTCGACGAGCGGGGCATCATCCGCATCGGCGCCGAGGTCGTCCCCGGTGACATCCTGGTGGGCAAGGTCACGCCGAAGGGTGAGACCGAGCTGACGCCGGAGGAGCGGCTGCTGCGCGCGATCTTCGGTGAGAAGGCGCGTGAGGTGCGTGACACCTCGCTGAAGGTGCCGCACGGTGAGCAGGGCAAGGTCATCGGCGTGCGGGTGTTCTCCCGTGAGGAGGGCGACGAGCTGCCGCCGGGGGTCAACGAGCTGGTGCGCGTGTACGTGGCGCAGAAGCGGAAGATCACCGACGGTGACAAGCTGGCCGGCCGGCACGGCAACAAGGGCGTCATCTCCAAGATCCTGCCGGTGGAGGACATGCCGTTCCTGGAGGACGGCACGCCGGTCGACATCATCCTCAACCCGCTGGGCGTGCCCGGCCGGATGAACGTCGGCCAGGTGCTGGAGACCCACCTCGGCTGGATCGCCGCACGCGGCTGGGACATCTCCGGCATCGAGGAGGCGTGGGCCCAGCGGCTGCGCGACAAGGGCTTCGCCCAGGTCGAGCCGCGCACCAACATGGCCACCCCGGTCTTCGACGGCGCCCACGAGGAGGAGATCGTCGGTCTCCTCGGCAGCACCATCCCCAACCGCGACGGTGACCGGATGGTCCAGGAGAGCGGCAAGGCCCGCCTCTTCGACGGCCGCTCCGGTGAGCCGTTCCCGTACCCGATCTCGGTCGGCTACATCTACATCCTCAAGCTGCTGCACCTGGTCGACGACAAGATCCACGCCCGGTCGACCGGTCCGTACTCCATGATCACCCAGCAGCCGCTCGGCGGTAAGGCCCAGTTCGGTGGCCAGCGCTTCGGTGAGATGGAGGTGTGGGCGCTGGAGGCCTACGGCGCCGCCTACGCCCTGCAGGAGCTGCTGACCATCAAGTCCGACGACGTCCTCGGCCGCGTGAAGGTCTACGAGGCCATCGTCAAGGGCGAGAACATTCCCGAGCCCGGCATCCCCGAGTCCTTCAAGGTCCTCATCAAGGAGATGCAGTCGCTGTGCCTCAACGTCGAGGTGCTCTCCAGCGACGGCATGTCCATCGAGATGCGTGACACCGACGAGGACGTCTTCCGCGCGGCGGAGGAGCTCGGTATCGACCTGTCCCGGCGTGAGCCGAGCAGCGTGGAAGAAGTCTGAGGGGGAGATCGCACACAATGCTAGACGTCAACTTCTTCGACGAGCTCAGGATCGGCCTCGCGACGGCCGACGACATCCGTCAGTGGTCGCACGGCGAGGTGAAGAAGCCGGAGACCATCAACTACCGGACCCTCAAGCCGGAGAAGGACGGGCTCTTCTGCGAGAAGATCTTCGGTCCGACCCGCGACTGGGAGTGCTACTGCGGCAAGTACAAGCGCGTCCGGTTCAAGGGCATCATCTGTGAGCGCTGCGGCGTCGAGGTGACCCGGGCCAAGGTGCGCCGTGAGCGGATGGGCCACATCGAGCTGGCCGCCCCCGTCACGCACATCTGGTACTTCAAGGGCGTCCCGTCGCGCCTCGGCTACCTGCTCGACCTCGCCCCGAAGGACCTGGAGAAGGTCATCTACTTCGCGGCGTACATGATCACGCATGTCGACACCGAGATGCGTGAGCGTGACCTGCCGTCGCTGGAGGCGAAGATCTCCGTCGAGCGGCAGCACATCGAGCAGCGCCGTGACGCCGACGTCGAGGCCCGGCAGAAGAAGCTCGAGTCCGACCTGGCCGAGCTGGAGGCCGCCGGCGCCAAGGGCGACCAGCGCCGCAAGGTCCGCGAGGGCGCCGAGCGCGAGATGCGCCAGCTCCGCGACCGGGCCCAGCGCGAGCTGGACCGCCTGGACGAGGTCTGGAGCCGCTTCAAGAACCTCAAGGTCCAGGACCTCGAGGGCGACGAGCTGCTCTACCGCGAGATGCGCGACCGCTTCGGCCGCTACTTCAAGGGCGGCATGGGCGCGCAGGCGATCCAGGACCGCCTGATCAGCTTCGACCTCGACGCCGAGGCCGAGAACCTGCGCGAGACGATCCGCAGCGGCAAGGGCCAGAAGAAGGCCCGCGCCCTCAAGCGGCTCAAGGTTGTGTCGGCGTTCCTCAACACCACCAACTCGCCGCGCGGCATGGTGCTCGACTGCATCCCGGTCATCCCGCCGGACCTGCGCCCGATGGTGCAGCTCGACGGTGGCCGGTTCGCGACCTCCGACCTCAACGACCTGTACCGCCGGGTCATCAACCGCAACAACCGCCTCAAGCGTCTGCTCGACCTCGGCGCGCCCGAGATCATCGTGAACAACGAGAAGCGGATGCTCCAGGAGGCCGTCGACGCGCTGTTCGACAACGGCCGTCGCGGTCGCCCGGTCACCGGCCCCGGCAACCGTCCGCTGAAGTCCCTCAGCGACATGCTGAAGGGCAAGCAGGGCCGCTTCCGTCAGAACCTGCTGGGCAAGCGAGTCGACTACTCCGGCCGTTCGGTCATCGTCGTCGGCCCGCAGCTCAAGCTGCACCAGTGCGGCCTGCCCAAGCAGATGGCGCTGGAGCTGTTCAAGCCGTTCGTGATGAAGCGGCTCGTGGACCTCAACCACGCGCAGAACATCAAGTCGGCCAAGCGGATGGTCGAGCGCGCCCGCCCCGTGGTGTGGGACGTGCTCGAAGAGGTCATCACCGAGCACCCCGTGCTGCTCAACCGCGCTCCGACGCTGCACCGCCTGGGCATCCAGGCGTTCGAGCCGCAGCTGGTCGAGGGCAAGGCCATCCAGATCCACCCGCTCGTCTGCACCGCGTTCAACGCGGACTTCGACGGCGACCAGATGGCCGTGCACCTGCCGCTGTCGGCCGAGGCCCAGGCCGAGGCGCGCATCCTGATGCTCTCGACCAACAACATCCTCAAGCCGGCCGACGGCAAGCCCGTGACGATGCCCACCCAGGACATGGTCATCGGCCTCTACTGGCTGACCACCCAGAAGGAGGGCGCGACCGGCGAGGGCCGCGTGTTCGGCTCGATCGCCGAGGCGCAGATGGCCTTCGACCGCCGCGAGCTGGAGATCCAGGCGAAGATCCAGATCCGGCTGAAGGACGTCCTGCCGCCCCGCGACTGGGTCGCGCCGGAGGGCTGGGAGCAGGGTGACCCGATCCGCCTGGAGACGACGTTCGGCCGGTGCCTGTTCAACCAGACGCTGCCGGCGAGCTACCCGTTCGTCAACTTCCAGGTCGGCAAGAAGCAGCTGTCCACGATCGTGAACGAGCTGGCCGAGACCTACCCCAAGGTCGAGGTCGCCAACTCGCTCGACGCGCTCAAGGACGCCGGCTTCCGCTGGGCGACCCGTTCCGGTGTCACGATCGCCATCGACGACGTCGTCGCGCCGCCGAACAAGTCCGAGATCATGGAGAACTACGAGCGCCGCGCCGACAAGGTGCAGCGTGAGTACGAGCGTGGTCTGATCACCGACGAGGAGCGCCGTCAGGAGCTCATCGAGATCTGGACGCACGCGACGGCCGACGTCGAGACCGACATGGTCAACGCCTTCCCGGCGACCAACCCGGTCTGGATGATGGTCAACTCCGGCGCCCGAGGCAACAAGATGCAGGTGCGTCAGATCGCCGGCATCCGCGGCCTGGTGTCCAACACCAAGGGTGAGACGATCCCGCGGCCCATCAAGGCCTCGTTCCGCGAGGGCCTGTCGGTGCTGGAGTACTTCATCTCCACCCACGGACAGCGAAAGGGTCTGGCCGACACCGCTCTGCGGACCGCCGACTCGGGTTACCTGACCCGTCGTCTGGTGGACGTGGCGCAGGACGTCATCGTGCGCGAGATCGACTGCGGCACCGACCGCGCGGTCCCGCTGCACGTCGGCGAGCGCGACGCGTCGGGCAACCTGGTCAAGGCCGAGAACGCCGAGTCCAACGTGCACGGCCGCATCCTGGCCGAGGACGTCGTGGTCGACGGCAAGGTCATCGCGGCCGAGGGCGTGGACATCAACGACACCCACGTGACCGCGCTGGTCGCGGCGGGCATCGAGACCGTCCGCACCCGCAGCGCGCTGGTCTGCGAGGCGAAGATCGGTGTCTGCGCGACCTGCTACGGCCGCTCGCTGGCCACCGGCAAGCTCGTGGACGTCGGCGAGGCGGTCGGCATCATCGCCGCCCAGTCGATCGGTGAGCCGGGCACGCAGCTGACGATGCGTACCTTCCACACCGGTGGTGTGGCCGGTGCCGACATCACCCACGGTCTGCCCCGAGTCCAGGAGCTGTTCGAGGCGCGCATCCCCAAGGGTGTCGCCCCGATCTCCGAGGCGGAGGGCCGGGTCCGCATCGACGAGACCGACAAGGCCAGGAAGATCATCGTCACGCCGGACGACGGCTCGGAGGAGATCGCCTACCCGGTCTCGATGC
This sequence comes from Nonomuraea roseoviolacea subsp. carminata, assembly GCF_024172185.1. Classification (GTDB taxonomy): domain Bacteria; phylum Actinomycetota; class Actinomycetes; order Streptosporangiales; family Streptosporangiaceae; genus Nonomuraea; species Nonomuraea roseoviolacea. Next base: position 2,597,629 of record NZ_JAMZEC010000001.1, on the reverse strand, counting down.
GTTCGCGCCTGCTCGTCTCGGAGGGCCAGCACGTCAGCGTCGGTCAGCAGCTGATCGCCGGTGCCGTCAACCCCAACGAGGTGCTGCGCATCCTCGGCCCGCGCGCCGTGCAGCTGCACCTGGTGGCGGAGGTCCAGCAGGTCTACCGGTCGCAGGGTGTGTCGATCCACGACAAGCACATCGAGATCATCGTGCGGCAGATGCTCAAGCGCGTGAACGTGCTGGAGTCCGGTGACACCGACCTGCTGCCCGGCGAGCTCGTCGAGCGGCCGCGCTTCGAGCAGATGAACCGCGAGACGGTGGCGGAGGGCGGCTCGCCGGCCGCCGGCCGTCCGGTGCTCATGGGCATCACGAAGGCGTCGCTGGCCACCGAGTCGTGGCTGTCGGCGGCCTCCTTCCAGGAGACGACCAGGGTCCTGACGGACGCGGCGATCCACGCCAAGTCCGACTCGCTCCTGGGCCTGAAGGAGAACGTCATCATCGGTAAGCTCATCCCGGCCGGTACGGGCATGCCCCAGTACCGCAACATCCGGGTCGAGCCGACCGAGGAGGCCAAGGCCGCCATGTACACCGTGGGCGGCTACGACGGCTCCGCGGCCGACTACACCTTCGGCACCGGCAGCGGCGAGGCCGTGCCGCTGGAGGAGTACGACTTCGGCCAGTACAACCGGTAGTCCGTCCGCCGTACGTGACGCGCCCGGGTGCCTCCACTGGAGGCCCCGGGCGCGTCCCGTTTTCCGGCCGTCTCATGGCAGTCGCTGCCGCTCGCGCCCCCGCGGAGAGGGACAGCGGGCGCGGGAGCCCGCGCCCGGCCCGCTAAGGGCGGGGAGTGAAGGACAGCAGGTCGCCCGGCTGACAGCCGAGCACCTCGCAGATCCTGGCCAGGGTCGAGAAGCGGATCGCCTTGGCCCGGTTGTTCTTGAGGATGGACAGGTTCACGTTCGTGATGCCGACCCGGTCGGCCAGCTCGACGAGCGTCATGCCGCGCTCTTCGAGCAGCCGGTCCAGGTGGACCTCGATGGCGTACTCGGAGCTGTCGGCGGGTGGCATCAGACGGTTCCTTCGAGTTCCTCACGCATGGACGCGCCGACGCGGACGACCCGCGCCATGACGACGAGGCCGATCCCGGCCACCAGGAAGGCCCAGGGCAGGCTCCAGTTGTGCAGGGCGTACTCCCAGGGCCGCCTGATGGTGGTGGCCACCATCGACTCGGCCAGGCCGGTCTCGGCGATCGCGGTGTAGAGCGACGACACGAGCGTACCGGCGGCCAGGAAGAGGCCGAGGAACCGCAGCCGGGTGACGACGGCCACGTCGAAGCCGCCCTCGCGCCGGGCCCGGCTGATCAGCCGTTCGAGCAGGACGAGCCCGGCCAGTAACACGGCGGTGGTGGCGAAGCGGGAGCTCTGGTAGAGCAGCTGGGTCGCGACACTGGAGTCGTCCCTGCACAGTTGGGGGATCGGCTCGTTCACCTCGGCGCCCTGGGCGAGCGGGTACATGAACGGCCCTGAGGTGCTCGCATCCATGGCCGCGAGCAGGCGTGAGTCCTCGGTGAAGTTGCCCGGCACGCTCAAGGCGCCGGGGCCGGTCGCGCACACCAGGCTCTGGGTGCCGCGGCTGCCGAAGGCGTTCTCGCCGCCGGTCACGACCGCCCGGCCGATCTCGTACGCCGTCACGGCGACGAACAACGCGAGCAGCACGCGCACCGTGATCACCGTCCACTTCAGGGAGGACGCTTGGGGGGAACTCATGGAAGGCGCTCCATATCGTTGATCGATAACATCGAGGAGCGATGGTATCGACTTTCGATATGCGGTCAAGTGGTTTCGAGATGCCGATGTGACGGGAAGCACGACGAAGCGCCGCGCGGGCCGGATATGATAGGCGCGGAGCAGTAGTAGTCCCGGGCCTTGATGAACGGCCTCTGCGATCCGGAGTGGCGAGCCTTGTCCGCTTTGCCGCGCCGCTTTGACGTGTCGCAGTGACCTAGGTAGTCTTGAGCATCGTGCCCGTTACTATGCGGGCTCTCGACCGTGCGCTCATTTTGGGAGCGCGGGACGGCTTCCTGGCTCGTAACCCACGCGGATGTGTCTGTGCGAACAGCGCGACACGCCCGAGCGCGGGGGCGCGGGGGGAGGCACGAACAGCAGGTCATGACACCGGCAGTACCTGCGTTTCGCACAACTGACGTAACACCGGCCAAGGCACGAACGGAGTGGCAGTGCCCACTATTCAGCAGTTGGTCCGCAAGGGCCGGCAGGACAAGGTCTCAAAGACCAAGACTCCTGCCCTCAAGGGGAGTCCGCAGCGACGCGGCGTGTGCCAGCGCGTCTACACCACGACTCCGAAGAAGCCCAACTCGGCACTGCGCAAGGTGGCCCGTGTGCGGCTCACCAACGGCATCGAGGTCACGGCCTACATCCCCGGTGTGGGTCACAACCTGCAGGAGCACTCCATCGTGCTCGTGCGTGGCGGTCGTGTGAAGGACCTGCCGGGTGTTCGCTACAAGATCATCCGTGGTTCGCTCGACACCCAGGGTGTCCGCAACCGTAAGCAGGCCCGTAGCCGCTACGGCGCGAAGAAGGAGAAGAGCTAACAATGCCTCGCAAGGGTTCTCCTGGCCGTCGTCAGCTCATGGCTGACCCGGTTTACAGCTCGCCGCTGGTCACCGCCCTGATCAACAAGGTGCTTCTGGACGGCAAGCGCTCCATCGCGCAGTCGATCGTCTACGGCGCCCTCGAGGGCTGCAGGGACAAGACGGGCAACGACCCGGTCGTCACCCTCAAGCGCGCGCTTGACAACGTCAAGCCGACCCTCGAGGTCCGCAGCCGCCGCGTCGGTGGCGCGACCTACCAGGTGCCGGTCGAGGTGCGCGCCGCGCGCAGCACCACCCTGGCCCTGCGCTGGCTGGTGCAGTACTCCCGCGCCCGCCGCGAGAAGACCATGACCGAGCGCCTCATGAACGAGCTCCTCGACGCCAGCAACGGCCTCGGGGCGAGCGTGAAGAAGCGCGAGGACACCCACAAGATGGCCGAGTCCAACAAGGCCTTCGCCCACTACCGCTGGTAACCCCGGCGGGTTCGACGAGACGACGAGGACGCGAGAGAAGTGGCCACCACGACCGCTCTTGACCTGGCCAAGGTCCGCAACATCGGGATCATGGCCCATATCGACGCGGGCAAGACCACCACGACCGAGCGCATCCTGTTCTACACCGGCATCAACTACAAGATCGGTGAAGTCCACGAAGGCGCTGCCACGATGGACTGGATGGAGCAGGAGCAGGAGCGCGGCATCACGATCACGTCTGCCGCGACGACCTGCGAGTGGCTCGGTCACACCATCAACATCATCGACACCCCGGGTCACGTCGACTTCACCATCGAGGTGGAGCGTTCGCTCCGCGTCCTCGACGGCGCGGTCGCCGTGTTCGACGGTGTCGCGGGCGTTGAGCCGCAGTCGGAGACGGTGTGGCGCCAGGCTGACCGCTATGACGTCCCCCGCATCTGCTTCGTGAACAAGATGGACCGGGTCGGCGCGGAGTTCCACCGCTGCGTCGACATGATGGTCAACCGCCTGGGCGCCACCCCGGCGGTCATCCAGCTGCCGTGGGGCGTTGAGGCCGACTTCAAGGGCGTCATCGACCTCATCAGGATGAAGGGCCTCATCTGGAGCGCCGAGGCGGCGAAGGGCGAGATGTACGACACCGTCGACATCCCGGCCGACCACGCCGACGTCGCTCGCGAGTGGCGCGACAAGCTGGTCGAGACCGTCGCCGAGAACGACGACGAGCTGATGGAGCTCTTCCTCGAGGGCACCGAGCCCACCGAGGAGCAGCTGATCGCGGCCATCCGCCGCGCCACGCTGAGCAGCGCCATCAACCCGGTCCTGTGCGGCACCGCGTTCAAGAACAAGGGCGTGCAGCCCCTGCTCGACGCGATCGTCGCCTACCTCCCCGCGCCGACCGACATCCCGGCCTTCAAGGGCCACGCGGTCGGCAACGAGGAGAAGGTGATCGAGCGTCACGCGGACCCGAGCGAGCCGTTCTCCGCTCTGGCCTTCAAGATCGCCAGCGACCCGCACCTGGGCAAGATCACCTACATCCGCATCTACTCGGGCACGCTCGAGGCCGGTTCACAGGTCGTCAACTCTGTGAAGGGCAAGAAGGAGCGGATCGGCAAGATCTACCAGATGCACGCCAACAAGCGCGAGGAGCGCCCGACGGCGATCGCCGGCCAGATCGTCGCGGTCATGGGTCTGAAGGACACCACGACCGGCGACACCCTGTCCGACCCGTCGAACCAGGTCGTGCTCGAGTCGATGACGTTCCCGGCTCCGGTCATCAACGTCGCCATCGAGCCCAAGACCAAGGGCGACCAGGAGAAGCTGTCGACCGCGATCCAGCGGCTGGCCGAGGAGGACCCGTCCTTCCAGGTCCGTCGTGACGAGGAGACCGGCCAGACCGTCATCTGGGGCATGGGCGAGCTGCACCTCGAGATCCTCGTCGACCGCATGCGGCGCGAGTTCAAGGTCGAGGCCAACGTCGGCCGCCCGCAGGTGGCCTACCGCGAGACCATCCGCCGCAAGGTGGAGAAGATCGACTACACCCACAAGAAGCAGACCGGTGGTTCCGGTCAGTTCGCGCGGGTGATCATCGATCTGGAGCCGCTGGGCGAGGGCAACGACGGCTACGAGTTCGAGAACAAGGTCACCGGTGGCCGCGTTCCGCGGGAGTACATCCCGTCGGTCGACGCGGGCGCCCAGGAGGCCGCGGAGTTCGGTGTTCTGGCCGGCTACCCGATGGTGGGCGTGAAGGTGACGCTCACCGACGGTGCCGCGCACGACGTCGACTCCTCGGAAATGGCGTTCAAGATCGCCGGCTCGATGGCCTTCAAGGAGGCCGCGCGCAAGGCTGACGCCGTGCTTCTCGAGCCGATGATGGCCGTCGAGGTCACCACGCCCGAGGACTACATGGGTGACGTCATCGGTGACCTCAACGGTCGCCGCGGGCAGATCCAGGCGATGGACGAGCGGGCCGGCGCCCGCGTCGTCCAGGCGCTCGTGCCGCTGTCTGAGATGTTCGGCTACGTTGGTGACCTGCGTAGCAAGACGCAGGGGCGCGCGAGCTACAGCATGCAGTTCGACTCCTACTCGGAGGTGCCTCCGGGCATCGCCAAGGAGATCGTCGCGAAGGCCCGGGGCGAATAGTCCCGGGACCCCACGAGGCGGGGCGCCGGCCAGCCGGCGCCCGGCCGTCGAGGAGGCCACGGCCTCTGGTGGGGTGGTGTGAGCCGCCCCACCGTCTAGGGGTTCGGGAAGTCCCGGGCCCGTGTGTGCAGACGAAAGTCACAGATTCTCAAGGAGAGAACCAGTGGGCAAGGCCAAGTTCGAGCGGAACAAGCCGCACATGAACATCGGCACCATTGGGCATATCGACCACGGTAAGACCACGCTGACCGCGGCGATCACCAAGGTGCTCCACGACCGTTACCCCGAGCTGAACCAGGCCACGCCGTTCGACAAGATCGACAAGGCGCCCGAGGAGAAGGCCCGCGGCATTACGATCTCCATCGCGCACGTCGAGTACCAGACCGAGAAGCGCCACTACGCCCACGTGGACTGCCCCGGTCACGCCGACTACGTGAAGAACATGATCACCGGTGCCGCTCAGATGGACGGCGCCATCCTCGTGGTCGCCGCCACCGACGGCCCGATGCCGCAGACGAAGGAGCACGTCCTCCTGGCCCGCCAGGTCGGCGTCCCCTACATCGTCGTGGCCCTCAACAAGTCCGACATGGTGGACGACGAGGAGATCCTGGAGCTCGTCGAGCTCGAGGTCCGCGAGCTCCTCTCCGCCCAGGAGTTCCCCGGCGACGACCTGCCGGTCGTCCGCGTCTCCGCGCTCAAGGCTCTTGAGGGCGACGAGAAGTGGGCCGACAGCATCATCGAGCTGATGAACGCCGTCGACGAGAACGTGCCCGAGCCGCCCCGTGAGACGGAGAAGCCGTTCCTCATGCCGGTCGAGGACGTCTTCTCGATCACCGGTCGCGGCACGGTCGTCACCGGCCGTATCGAGCGCGGCATCGTCAAGGTCAACGAGCAGGTCGACATCATCGGCATCAAGCCGGAGAAGACGACGACCACCGTCACCAGCATCGAGATGTTCAACAAGATGCTCGACGAGGGTCACGCGGGCGACAACGCCGCCCTGCTGCTCCGTGGCATCAAGCGCGACGACGTCGAGCGCGGCCAGTGCATCATCAAGCCGGGCACGACCACCCCGCACACCGAGTTCGAGGGCCAGGTCTACATCCTGTCCAAGGACGAGGGCGGCCGCCACACGCCGTTCTTCAACAACTACCGCCCGCAGTTCTACTTCCGTACGACTGACGTGACCGGTGTCGTGCACCTCCCCGAGGGTACCGAGATGGTCATGCCGGGCGACAACACCGAGATGCGCGTTGAGCTGATCCAGCCCATCGCCATGGAGGAAGGCCTCAAGTTCGCGATCCGTGAGGGTGGCCGCACCGTCGGCGCCGGTCGGGTCACGAAGATCATCAAGTAGTTCGATCGCGGGGCGGCGGTCGGCCCCCACGTCGGGGCCGACCGCCGCACCACGAGCAGGACAGGAGCCGGCAGGCTCCCGTCCGCCCCCCACGCGAGCCGTGATCTCGCAGTTCCTTCGGCAGTGACCGAAGTAACTGCCGGATCACGGAAGAAACGGCAGATCATCTGCGTCTGTCACGTGGGGCTTCGCGGGCTCACGCCCGCAGCAATCAGCGGCCGCCGGCCGCACGATACTTTTTCAGACGACAGCGAAGGACACCGAGGCCACTATGGCGGGACAGAAGATCCGCATTCGGCTCAAGGCCTATGACCACGAGGTCATCGACGTTTCGGCCAAGAAGATCGTCGAGACGGTGACGCGGACTGGCGCGAAGGTCGCGGGCCCGGTGCCGCTGCCGACCGAGAAGAACGTGTACTGCGTCATCCGCTCGCCGCACAAGTACAAGGACAGCCGCGAGCACTTCGAGATGCGCACGCACAAGCGGCTGATTGACATCATCGACCCGACGCCCAAGACCGTCGACTCGCTCATGCGGCTCGACCTCCCCGCGGGCGTCGACATTTCGATCAAGCTCTGAGGGATCACACTGACATGGCTAAGACGATCAAGGGCGTCCTGGGCAAGAAGCTCGGCATGACCCAGGTCTTCGACGCGGACAACCGGCTCGTACCGGTCACCGTGGTCGAGGCCGGTCCGTGTGTGGTGACCCGCGTCCGCACCGTGGAGAAGGACGGCTACTCCGCCGTCCAGCTCGGCTTCGGGCAGGTCGACCCCCGGAAGGTCAACAAGCCGCTCGGCGACTACCTGCGCAAGCACGACATCACCCCGCGCCGTTATTTCGCGGAGATCCGCACCGACGACGCGAGCGACTACACCCTGGGCCAGGAGCTGCTGGCCGACACCTTCGAGGCCGGCCAGTTCGTCGACGTGACGGGCAAGAGCAAGGGCAAGGGCTTCGCCGGTGTCATGAAGCGGCACGGCTTCGGTGGTCTGGGCGCGTCGCACGGTACGCAGCGCAAGCACCGCTCGCCGGGTTCCATCGGTGGCTGCGCCACCCCGGGCCGCGTGTTCAAGGGCCTGCGCATGGCTGGTCGGATGGGTAACGTCCGCACCACTGTGCAGAGCCTGAAGGTTCACGCCGTCGACGCCGAGAAGGGTCTCATCCTCATCAAGGGTGCGATCCCCGGCGCCAACGGCAGCCTGGTCCTCGTCCGCACCGCTGCCAAGAAGGGGGCTGCCAAGTGACCAGCATTGACGTCCTCGACGCCAGCGGCGCCAAGACGGGCACCGTCGACCTGCCGGAGGACATCTTCGGCGCCAAGGTCAACATTCCTCTGATCCACCAGGTGGTCGTGGCCCAGCTCGCCGCTCGCCGGCAGGGCACCCACAAGGCCAAGACCCGTGGTGAGGTCAGCGGCGGCGGCAAGAAGCCGTACCGCCAGAAGGGCACCGGCCGCGCCCGTCAGGGCTCGACCCGCGCTCCGCAGTTCGCCGGCGGTGGCGTCGTCCACGGCCCGGTGCCGCGCGACTACTCGCAGCGCACGCCCAAGAAGATGAAGGCCGCCGCCCTGCGTGGCGCCCTGTCCGACCGGGCCGGCGGCGGTCGCGTCCACGTGGTGAGCGGTCTGGTCGAGGGCGAGACGCCCAAGACCAAGGCGGCCCTGCAGGCGCTGCGCAAGATCACCGACGCCCGTACCGTGCTCGTCGTGGTCGACGAGGCCGACGAGCGCACGTGGCTGAGCCTGCGCAACGCCCCGGAGGTCCACCTGCTGGACGCCGGGCAGCTCAACACCTACGACGTGCTCGTGCACGACGACGTGGTCTTCACCCGTGAGGCCTACGACCAGGTCGTGGCGCGGCTGTCGGCTCAGAGCGAGAAGGAAGACGCCTGATGGAGAAGATCGCCGACCCGCGCGACGTCATCATCAAGCCGGTCGTCTCCGAGAAGAGCTACGGCCTGATCGATGAGAACAACAAGTACACGTTCCTGGTGAAGAAGACCGCGAACAAGACCCAGGTCAAGATCGCCGTCGAGCAGATCTTCGGGGTCAAGGTCACCAGCGTGAACACGATCAACCGGCAGGGCAAGCGCAAGCGCACCCGCACCGGCTACGGCAAGCGTCCCGACACCAAGCGCGCGATCGTGAGCCTGGTCGAGGGCGATCGGATCGACATCTTCGGTCAGATCGGCTAGCAGCCACAGAAAGAGAGCGGGCCATGAGGCCCGTGGGGGATCGAGACCGTCGCACTTCGGTGCGGCGGGCTCACCCATGTAACCGACGAAGGATGAACGAAAAAGATGGGCATCCGTAAGTACAAGCCGACGACTCCGGGTCGCCGCGGCTCGAGTGTCTCGGACTTCTCCGAGATCACCCGCAGCACGCCCGAGAAGTCGCTGCTTGCGCCCCTTCACAACAAGGGCGGCCGCAACGTACACGGCCGGGTCACCGCGCGCCACCAGGGCGGCGGTCACAAGCGCGCCTACCGGATCATCGACTTCCGTAGGCATGACAAGGACGGTATCCCGGCGAAGGTCGCTCACATCGAGTACGACCCCAACCGCACCGCCAACATCGCTCTGCTGCACTACGCCGACGGCGAGAAGCGCTACATCATCGCGCCGACCGGCCTCAAGCAGGGCGACCGCATCGAGAACGGCCCCGCTGCCGACATCAAGCCGGGCAACTGCCTGCCGCTGCGCAACATCCCGACCGGTACCTTCATCCACGCGGTGGAGCTCCGTCCGGGCGGCGGCGCCAAGCTCGGCCGCTCCGCGGGCGCCCAGATCCAGCTGCTCGCGAAGGAAGGCCAGTACGCCACGCTGCGTATGCCGTCCGGTGAGATGCGCATGGTCGACGTGCGCTGCCGGGCGACGGTCGGTCAGGTCGGCAACGCCGAGCAGGCCAACATCAACTGGGGCAAGGCCGGCCGTATGCGGTGGAAGGGCAAGCGCCCGACCGTCCGCGGTGTCGCGATGAACCCCGTCGACCACCCGCACGGTGGTGGTGAGGGCAAGACCTCCGGTGGTCGCCACCCGGTGAACCCGAAGGGCAAGCCCGAGGGCCGCACCCGCCAGGCCAACAAGTCCAGCGACCGGCTGATCATCCGTCGTCGGAGCAAGAGGAAGAAGCGGTAGGAGCAGCCGAAATGCCACGTAGCCTTAAGAAGGGTCCCTTCGTGGACGAGCACCTTCAGAAGAAGGTGGACGCCCAGAACGAGAAGGGCACCAAGAACGTCATCAAGACGTGGTCGCGGCGCTCCATGATCGTGCCTGACATGCTCGGGCACACGATCGCCGTTCACGATGGCCGCAAGCACGTGCCGGTGTTCGTCACCGAGTCGATGATCGGCCACAAGCTGGGAGAGTTCGCCCCCACGCGGACCTTCCGCAGCCACGTCAAGGAAGACCGCCGCAGCCGGCGATAGCAGCCTTCAGAAGTCAGAGGAGTAAGCGATGGAAGCCAGGGCTCAGGCGCGGTTCGTCCGCGTCACGCCCCAGAAGGCCCGCCGTGTGGTGGACCTTATTCGCGGGCTGCCCGCTTCGGAGGCGCAGGCCGTGCTGCAGTTCGCTCCCCAGTCGGCGAGCGAGCCGATCTACAAGGTGCTCAGCAGCGCGATGGCGAACGCTGAGCACAACTTCGACCTCGACCCGCAGACGCTCGTCGTCAGCCGGGCGTGGGTCGACGAGGGCCCGACGCTGAAGCGGTTCCGTCCGCGTGCACAGGGTCGCGCCTATCGGATCAACAAGCGGACGAGCCACATCACTGTGATCGTGGAGTCCCGCGAGCCGAAGGGAAGGACCCGATAGTGGGCCAGAAGGTTAACCCGCACGGGTTCCGCCTCGGCATCACGACCGACTTCAAGAGCCGGTGGTACGCCGACAAGCTGTACAAGTCGTACGTCGCCGAGGACGTGGCGATCCGTCGCATGCTGCAGAAGGGCATGGAGCGGGCCGGCATCTCCAAGGTGGAGATCGAGCGCACGACCGACCGCGTCCAGGTCGACATCCACACCGCGCGTCCGGGCATCGTCATCGGCCGTCGCGGCGCGGAGGCCGACCGCATCCGCGGTGACCTGGAGAAGCTGACCAAGAAGCAGGTCCAGCTCAACATCCTCGAGGTGAAGAACCCCGAGATCGACGCCCAGCTCGTCGCGCAGGGTGTCGCCGAGCAGCTCTCCAGCCGTGTCTCGTTCCGTCGGGCCATGCGCAAGGCGATGCAGTCGGCCATGAAGAGCGGCGCCAAGGGCATCCGGGTGCAGTGCTCGGGTCGTCTGGGCGGCGCCGAGATGTCGAGGTCGGAGTTCTACCGCGAGGGTCGTGTGCCGCTGCACACGCTCCGCGCTGACATCGACTTCGGGTTCTACGAGGCCCGTACCACCTTCGGCCGGATCGGCGTGAAGGTGTGGATCTACAAGGGCGAGGCTCCGACGAGCCGCGCCGAGCGCGAGGCGGCGGCCGCCGGTGCCCGTGCCGGCCAGCGTCGCGAGCGTGATGACCGTCGGGGTGGCGGCGACCGTCCCCGCCGCGGTGGCGCCGGTGGCGCCCGCCGTGGTGGCGGCCGCGGTGACCGCGCCCCCAGGACCGAGGCGGCCGCGCAGGCCGCCCCCGAGACCGGCCCGGCTGCGCAGCCGGGTGCTGAAGGGAGCTGACCATGCTGATCCCGCGCAGGGTCAAGCACCGCAAGCAGCACCGGCCTGACCGCAGCGGAGCCGCCAAGGGCGGCACCAGGGTCGTGTTCGGCGAGTTCGGCATCCAGGCGCTTGAGCACTCCTACGTGACCAACCGCCAGATCGAGTCGGCTCGTATCGCGATGACCCGCCACATCCGCCGTGGCGGCAAGGTGTGGATCAACATCTACCCCGACCGTCCGCTCACCAAGAAGCCCGCCGAGACCCGCATGGGTTCCGGTAAGGGCTCCCCCGAGTGGTGGATCGCCAACGTCAAGCCCGGACGCGTGATGTTCGAGCTGTCCGGCGTGGCGGAGCCGGTCGCGCGCGAGGCGCTTCAGCGCGCGATCCACAAGCTCCCGATGAAGTGCAAGATCGTTAAGCGTGAAGTGGGTGAGGCGTGATGGCTAAGGGCCTGACCGCCGGCGAGCTGCGGGTGGAGGACCAGGACACGCTGGTCCAGAAGCTCAAGGAAGCCAAGGAGGAGCTGTTCAACCTCCGCTTCCAGGCGGCGACCGGTCAGTTGGAGAGCCACGGGCGGCTGCGCGCCGTCCGCCGCGAGATCGCCCGTATCTACACCGTGATGCGCGAGCGTGAGCTCGGCATCGTCACGGTCGAGAAGGAGACGAGCGATGGCTGAGACCGAGACCACCGAGACCACCACCGAGGGTGGCCGTAACTTCCGCAAGGTCCGCGAGGGCCTGGTCGTCAGCGACAAGATGGACAAGACCGTCGTCGTCGCCGTCGAGGACCGCGTGAAGCACCGTCTGTACGGCAAGGTCATCCGCCGTACGACCAAGTACAAGGCGCACGACGAGTCCAACGCCTGCGGCGTGGGCGACCGTGTGCTTCTGATGGAGACTCGTCCGCTCTCCGCCACCAAGCGGTGGCGGGTCGTCGAGATCCTCGAGAAGGCCAAGTAACCCTTCTCGGATATACCGCGCCTCGTGGGGGGTGGAGACACCCCCCATGACGGTGTCCAAGGACGTGGGACCATCCCGCGTCGCCTGCGGTGCGGCTCCCCGGAGCTGTGGCCGGAGGACCAAGAAACCGACGGGTTCCGCCAGGCTCAGCGATGAGAACCGGCGCGACTAACAGGAGTAATCGTGATCCAGCAGGAGTCGCGGCTCAAGGTCGCCGACAACACGGGTGCCAAGGAGATTCTCTGCATCCGCGTTCTCGGCGGTTCGGGCCGACGCTACGCCGGTATCGGCGACGTCATCGTCGCCACTGTCAAGGACGCGCTGCCGGGCAGCACGGGCGTCAAGAAGGGCGACGTGGTCAAGGCCGTCGTCGTCCGCACGGTCAAGGAGCGCCGCCGGCCCGACGGCTCCTACATCCGCTTCGACGAGAACGCCGCCGTCATCATCAAGGACAGCGGTGACCCTCGTGGCACTCGTATCTTCGGCCCGGTGGGCCGCGAGCTGCGCGACAAGAAGTTCATGCGCATCATCTCGCTCGCCCCGGAGGTGCTGTAATGCCGAAGCAGCTGCACGTGAAGAAGGGTGACCTCGTCCAGGTCATCGCCGGCAAGGACAAGGGTGCCAAGGGTCACGTCATCGCCACTCTCCCGCACGAGGACCGTGTGGTGGTCGAGGGCGTCAACATGATCAAGAAGCACTCCAAGGAGACCCACCAGGGTCCGCGCGGCGCCAAGACCGGCGGCGTGCAGACCATGGAGGGCCCCATCCACGTGAGCAACGTGAAGAAGCTCAAGGACGACAAGCCCGCCGACAAGAAGGCCGACAAGAAGGCCGACGAGACGGGTGAGGACAGCTGATGACTGCCACGACCACCGAGACCGAGCGCCCGACGCCGCGCCTCAAGACGAAGTACCGCGAGGAGATCGCGGCTCAGCTTCGCGAGCAGTTCGGCATCGAGAACGTCATGCAGATCCCCGGCCTGGTGAAGATCAAGGTCAACATGGGTGTCGGCGAGGCGGCCCGCGACTCGAAGCTCATCGAGGGCGCCGTTCGCGACCTCACCGTGATCACCGGCCAGAAGCCGGCCGTCGTCCGGGCCCGCAAGTCCATCGCCCAGTTCAAGCTGCGCGAGGGCATGCCGATCGGCGCGCACGTCACGCTCCGCGGCGACCGCATGTGGGAGTTCCTCGACAGGCTGCTGTCGCTGGCGCTGCCCCGCATCCGTGACTTCCGTGGCCTGTCGCCGAAGCAGTTCGACGGCAACGGCAACTACACGTTCGGTCTGACCGAGCAGGTCATGTTCCACGAGGTCGACCAGGACAAGGTCGACCGGCCGCGAGGCATGGACATCACCATCGTGACCACGGCGAAGAACGACGACCAGGGCCGGGCGCTGCTGAAGCTCCTCGGCTTCCCCTTCAAGGAGGCCTGATCATGGCGAAGAAGTCGCTGATCGCCAAGGCTAAGCGCAAGCCGAAGTTCGAGGTCCGGGCCTACACCCGGTGCTCGCGCTGCGGTCGTCCCCGCGCCGTCTACAGGAAGTTCGGCCTGTGCCGCGTGTGCTTCCGTGAGATGGCACACCGGGGCGAGCTTCCTGGCATCACCAAGTCCAGCTGGTAGTTACCCTGTGGGGGCGGCGTGACGTCGCCCCCGCGGGCTGCCGGCCGTACATAGAGAAACACTGTCAATTCCGGGGCTCTCACCGAGAGCACCCATGACCACGCCGAAGGTCCACCGGCAGAGCGGTGCGCACGCACTCGATGCTTGGCCGACTGGAAACCGCGGCGAGGAAGGCCACTGGCCATGACGATGACCGACCCCATCGCAGACATGTTGACGCGTCTGCGGAATGCGAACTCGGCGTACCACGAGAGTGTGTCGATGCCGTATTCGAAGATCAAGGCGCACATCGCCGAGATCCTCCAGCAGGAGGGCTACATCCAGTCTTGGTCCGTCGAGGACGCCAAGGTGGGCAAGAACCTCGTGGTGGAGCTCAAGTTCGGGCCGACCCGTGAGCGGTCGCTCGCGGGCCTGCGCCGGGTCTCCAAGCCCGGTCTGCGGGTGTACGCGAAGAAGGACAACCTGCCTCGAGTCCTGGGCGGGCTCGGCGTCGCGATCATCTCGACGTCCGCCGGCCTCATGACCGACAAGCAGGCCGGCAAGCGTGGTGTGGGCGGGGAAGTCCTCGCCTACGTCTGGTAGAAGGGAGGAACACAGCATGTCGAGAATCGGACGGCTGCCCATCCCTGTGCCCAGTGGCGTAGACATCACGATCACCGGCCAGGATGTCCAGGTCAAGGGCCCGAAGGGCACGCTCACTCACTCGGTCGCCGAGCCCATCTCCGTGGCTCGGGACGACGACGGCGCCATCGCTGTCACCCGCCCCAACGACGAGAACAAGGTCCGCGCGCTGCACGGCCTGTCTCGCACCCTGATCGCCAACATGGTGCAGGGCGTCACGCAGGGCTACTCCAAGACCCTGGAGATCGTCGGCGTCGGTTACCGCGTCCAGGCCAAGGGCCCGACGCAGCTGGAGTTCGCTCTGGGCTTCAGCCACCCGGTCATCGTCGACGCCCCCGAGGGCGTCACCTTCCGCGTCGAGAAGCCGACCCTGTTCCACGTGGACGGCATCGACAAGCAGAAGGTCGGCGAGGTCGCCGCCAACATCCGCAAGCTGCGCAAGCCCGACCCGTACAAGGGCAAGGGCGTGCGTTACCAGGGCGAACAGATCCGCCGCAAGGTCGGAAAGGCTGGTAAGTAGGCATGGCTCCGAAGGTTGCGTTCAGCAAGCACACGGCTGCCCGCACCGTCTCGCGGGCCCGCCGTCACCGCCGCGTCCGCAAGAACGTCGTCGGTACGGCCGCGCGTCCGCGCCTGGTCGTCAACCGCTCGACCCGTCACCTCTTCGTGCAGATCGTGGACGACACCGTCGGCCACACGCTGGTGAGCGCGTCCACCATGGACGCCTCGCTGCGCACGCTGGAGGCGGACAAGACCGAGAAGGCGAAGAAGGTCGGCGAGCTCCTCGCTCAGCGGGCCAAGGAAGCCGGGATCACCGCCGTCGTCTTCGACCGTGGTGGCAACCGCTACGCCGGGCGCATCGCGGCCCTGGCGGACAGCGCCCGCGAAGGCGGGCTCGAGTTCTAATGGCTACTGAGATGAGGAACCACTGATGGCTGCAGCTCCGCGTCGCGGTGGCGGCACCGGTGGCGAGCGGCGGGACCGTCGTGACGATCGCCGCGGTGGCGCCGCCGACAAGGGCGTCTCGTACATCGAGCGCGTAGTGAAGATCAACCGAGTGGCCAAGGTCGTGAAGGGTGGTCGTCGCTTCAGCTTCACCGCCCTCGTCGTCGTCGGTGACGGCAACGGCCTGGTCGGCGTCGGTTACGGCAAGGCCAAGGAAGTGCCCGCGGCCATCGCCAAGGGCGTCGAAGAGGCGAAGAAGCACTTCTTCAAGGTGCCTCGCATCCAGGGCACGATCCCGCACACCGTGCAGGGCGAGGAGGCGGCCGGCGTCGTCTTCCTGCGTCCCGCCTCGGCCGGTACCGGCGTCATCGCCGGCGGCCCGGTGCGCGCGGTCCTGGAGTGCGCGGGCATCCACGACGTGCTGTCCAAGTCGCTCGGCTCCGACAACCCCATCAACATCGTGCACGCCACGGTGGCCGCTCTGAAGGGCCTGTCCCGGCCCGAGGAGATCGCCGCCCGTCGTGGCCTGCCGATCGAGGACGTCGCTCCGGCCCGGATGCTCAAGGCTCAGCGCGAGGGCATCGCCGAGGCCGCCGCTGCGGCGAAGGCGGTGAGCTAGTCATGGCACGCCTGAAGATCACTCAGGTTCGCTCGAAGATCGGTGGCAAGCAGAACCAGCGTGACTCGCTGCGTTCGCTTGGCCTGAAGCGAATCGGCGACGTCGTCGTCAAGGAGGACCGGCCCGAGATTCGTGGCATGGTCTCCGTGGTGACGCACCTCGTCGAGGTGGAAGAGGTCGACTAGTCATGACTGACAAGGCTCCGCTGAAGATTCACGACCTGCGTCCCGCCCCCGGCGCCAACAAGTCCAAGATCCGCAAGGGTCGTGGCGAGGGCTCCAAGGGCAAGACCGCTGGTCGCGGCACCAAGGGCTCGCGGGCCCGTACCGGCGTGCCCCTCGGTTTCGAGGGTGGCCAGGTGCCGCTGCAGAGGCGTCTGCCGAAGCTCAAGGGCTTCTCCAACGCGCTGTTCAAGACGTCCTACCAGGTCGTCAACCTGGACAGGATCGGCGAGCTGTTCCCCGAGGGTGGCGATGTCACCGTCGAGACGCTGGTCGCCAAGGGTGCTGTCCGTAAGAACCAGCTCGTCAAGGTGCTCGGCACCGGCGAGATCTCCGTCGCGGTGAACGTGCAGGCTCACGCCTTCTCGGCCGCTGCCAAGGAGAAGATCGCCGCGGCCGGTGGCTCCGTTACCGAGCTGTAAATACGCTATGACGAGGCGTGGGGGCTCTGACAATGGGCTCCCACGCCCGTAGTGCGTTAGAGTTCGCGAGACGGCAGGCTTCTGTCCGGCTCGTTTGACTTGAGACTTCAGATGGCAGATCCCCGCACCATCGCATACTCACATCGCCGAATAGGCGCGCAGGAGGGACCGTGCTGACCGCGTTTACCCGGGCGTTCCGGACGCCGGACCTGCGCAAGAAGTTGCTCTTCACTCTGGGCATCATCGCGCTGTTCCGTCTTGGCTCGGTTCTTCCGACTCCGGGCGTTCATGTCGAGAATCTCGCGAACTGCTTCCAGCAGGCGCGTAACGGTGCATCCGGCAACATCTACGGGATGGTGCAGCTGTTCAGCGGCGGCGCGCTCCTGAAGCTGTCGGTGTTCGCCCTCGGCATCATGCCGTACATCACGGCGAGCATCATCCTGCAGCTGCTCGTCGTCGTGATCCCTCGTCTTGAGGCACTCAAGAAGGAGGGACAGGCCGGCCAGACCAAGATCACACAGTACACCCGTTATCTGACGATCGGTCTCGGTGTCCTGCAGTCCACGGCCTTCATCGCGCTCGCGCGCTCCGGTCAGCTGTTCCCGAACTGCCAGCAGGACGTGCTGATCAACCCGAACGACATCTTCGGCATCATCACGATGGTCGTCATCATGACGGCCGGCACCTCCGTGATCATGTGGCTGGGTGAGCTCGTCACCGACCGCGGCGTCGGCAACGGCATGTCCATCCTGATCTTCACCTCCGTCGTGTCGGTGTTCCCGTCCGAGCTGGCCAGCATCTTCCAGGCCAACAAGTTCACCTTCACGGTCGTCATGGTCGTCGGCATCTTCATGATCGCCGCGGTCGTCTTCGTCGAGCAGGCCCAGCGGCGCATCCCGGTGCAGTACGCCAAGCGGATGGTCGGCCGGCGCATGTACGGCGGCACCTCGACCTACATCCCGCTGAAGGTCAACCAGGCCGGCATCATCCCGGTCATCTTCGCCTCGTCGCTGCTCTACCTTCCGCAGCTGATCACCTCGCTGTTCGCCAACACCCAGAACCCGAACGCGGTCGTCCAGTGGATCGCGCAGAACCTGGCCGGCGGCAACACGCCCACCTACATGATCACGTTCTTCGTGCTCATCGTGTTCTTCACGTACTTCTATGTGTCCATCACTTTCAACCCCCCTGAAGTGGCTGACAACATGAAGAAGTACGGTGGGTTCATTCCGGGCATCCGCCCGGGCCGGCCGACGGCTGAATACCTGAACTTCGTGCTCACCCGTCTGACCGCGCCCGGCGCGCTCTATCTGGGTCTGATCGCCATGGTCCCGATCGTCGCGCTGGCGGTGGCCGGTGCGAGCCAGAACTTCCCGTTCGGAGGGACGAGCATTCTGATCATGGTTGGTGTCGGCCTGGACACGGTCAAGCAGATCGAGAGCCAGCTGCAGCAGCGTAACTACGAAGGTTTCCTGCGGTAGTGCGTCTCGTTCTGGTGGGGCCCCCCGGAGCGGGAAAGGGGACACAGGCCCAGTACATCGCATCCAACCTGTCCATCCCGAAGATCTCGACAGGTGACATCTTCCGTGCCAACGTCTCGGGCGGCACGGAGCTCGGCAAGCTGGCCAAGACGTACATGGACCGCGGCGACCTGGTGCCCGACGAGGTCACCATCGCCATGGTCCGCGACCGTCTCTCCGAGGACGACGCCCAGGACGGGTTCCTGCTCGACGGCTTCCCCCGCAACGTCCCGCAGGCCGAGATCCTGCGCGACATGCTCAAGGACTGGGGACAGGCGCTCGACCTGGTGCTGGAACTCGTGGTCGACGACGACGAGGTGGTCCGCCGTCTCGCCGGTCGGCGTACGTGCAGCCAGTGCGGCCGTATCTGGCATGTGGAGTTCGACGACAAGCAGGACGACCGCTGCGACGTCTGCGGCGGCGCGCTGTTCCAGCGTGACGACGACAAGGAAGAGACCATCAGGCACCGCCTGGAGGTCTACCAGGTGCAGACCGCGCCGCTGGTCGCCTACTACGCCGACGAGGGCATCCTGGTCGGAGTGGACGCGACCGGCCCGGTCGAGGAGGTCACCGAGCGTGCCATGGAGGCGATCCGCCCTTTCACGGGATAGCTCTGCTGACGGACTGACGAGGTGGCACGAGTTTCTTCGTGCCACCTCGCGGCTATTGTGGGGGGAATTGGGCTCCCGCGTCCGCTCGTTCCCAACCTAGGGGTGCCGAAAAGTGTTCAAGAAGAACAGACATGGAATTCAGATCAAGTCGGCCGAGCAGCTCCAGAAGATGCGCTCGGCCGGCCTCGTGGTCGGACGCACGCTGGACCTGCTGAGGCGTTCGGTCGAGCCGGGCATGACGCCGCTCGACCTCGACGTCATCGCCGAGAAGGCGATCAGGGAAGAAGGCGCGATCCCGTCGTTCAAGGGCTACCAGGGCTTCCCGGCGACCATCTGCGCGTCCGTCAACGACGAGGTCGTCCACGGCATCCCGACCAAGGCCCGCAAGCTGCGCGAGGGCGACATCATCTCCATCGACTGCGGCGCGATCCTCGACGGCTGGCACGGCGACTCGGCGGTGACGGTTCCCGTCGGCGAGGTGGCGCCCGAGCTCACCGAGCTGATGCGGGTCACCGAGGAGGCCATGTGGCGCGGCATCGCCGCGCTCACGCCGGGCCGTCACCTGTCCGACATCGGCTACGAGATCGAGCGGTACGTCAAGGCGCAGGGCCGCTTCGGCATCCCGCCGGAGTACGGCGGCCACGGCATCGGCACCGAGATGCACATGGACCCGTGGATCGCCAACCACGGCCGGCCCGGCAAGGGCCCGGTCCTGGAGGAGGGCATGTGCCTGGCCATCGAGCCGATGGTCAACCTGGGCACCGCGCGGACCCGCGTGCTGGCCGACGACTGGACCGTCGTGACCATCGACGGCAAGTCCTCCGCGCACTTCGAACACAGCGTCGCCGTGACACATAATGGTCCTTGGGTGCTTACCGCCCTGGACGGGGGCGAATCGCGCCTGGCGCAGCCGCATAACTGACCTGGAGTGGTGGAATGGCACAGAGCCCCGAGATGCGTGCCTCCGATTCCGATCGCGACCGGGTGGCCGCCGTGCTGCGGGAGCACACCGCGCAGGGCCGTATCACCATGGACGAGTTCAACGAGCGGCTGGAGCAGCTCTACCAGAGCAAGACGTACGGCGAGCTGGAGCGGCTGACCTCCGACCTGCCCGATGTGGACCTGCGCCACCGGCAGCTCGCCAAGAAGAGCGACAAGGACGCCGCGAAGAAGGCCAAGACGCACGCCGGCGTGCGCGCCGCCTGGGGCGCCTGGGCCATGGCCAGCTCGATCAACTGGGTGATCTGGCTGATCGTCAGTGTGACGGCCGACCACTGGATCTACCCGTGGCCGCTGTGGGTCATGGGGCCGTGGGGCGTGGTCCTGCTGGTGAGCACGATCTTCGGTCCGGGCGGTTCATCGCAGAAGCGGTGAAATGTGCACTAGTGCACTCTGCGTATTCCTCCACAGATCGGACGGCCGAATCTTCCTAACGTGAGTCGCGTCGAGAAGCACCGACTCATCGGAGGAAGAGATGCGCAAGCTCATCGCGACGGCCGCCCTCGCCGGATCCCTCGCCGCCGGCCTGGCCCTGACCGCGCCGGCCGCCCAGGCCGCGACCGCCACCACGGACACGGCCTCCCAGAGTGTCCACAAGTGGGGCAAGTTCTACTCCAACAGCCACAAGGCCTACACCTTCGGCTACACCTGGAAGTCGCACGGGCGGGTCTACACCAAGTGGTACGGCAAGGAGTCCACCCCCAGGTCGGGCTATGTCTGGTTCCGCTACGAGTTCAAGGGCGGCGGCGGTGGCAAGTTCTTCCGCCCGTGGGACGGCTCGCACAGCGAGACCTGGTCGAAGAAGGGGCTCAGCCGCGTGTACACGTACACGTGCTGGGGTGGCAAGTTCAACGACTGCGGCAAGGTGTACCGCATCTACTGATGCCGGCCGCTGACGCCCGCCCCCTCGCTTCCGCTCGTCCCGGGCGGGGACGCGTCTCTCCCCGCGGCCCCGCCCCTTCGTCAAGGCCCGCCGACTTCGCGTCGGCGGGCCTTTTCCGCGTGCGCGCCGCGCGGTTGGGGCCGCGTGTGCGAGCCACGGGGGAGGGGCCGCGTCTGGTGGCCGCCGCGTGGGAGGGGCCGCGGCGGTGTGGGGGGCCGCGCGAGAGGGCCCGCCGTTCGCGGGCGTGTCGTATGGGAGGGGCGCGACGATGTGCGCGCCGTGTGGGAGGGGCTGCGTCCCGAGCGCGCCGTATGGGAGGGGCCGCGTTCTGAGCGTGTCGTGTGGGAGGGCCCGCCGGTGTGCGCGCCGTGTGGAAGGGGCCGCGCCGGTGCGCGTGTCGCGCTGAAGAGCTCGGCCGCTCGGCGTGCGCGCTTCCGGGCGTCAGTCAGCCGTCGGTACGGGGCGCCGTCGCGGCGAGGGCCTGGAACTCGGGCCAGGCCACCTTGGGGCGGGGGAGGCCCCGGCGGTCGAGATAGGCGCGGGTGGCCCGGCGCGCCCGGCGCAGGGTGCCGATCACGTCCAGTGGACCGCCGGAGCCCGCCGGCTCGACGACCTTGACGGGGACGAACAGCCAGCCGTCGCCGTCGCGGCGCAGTTCGCCGCGTACCAGGGCGTTGTGCATGGCGGCGAGCCGCTCGTCGTGCCGGTGGACGAGGAGGCTGGCCGGTCCCGGAACCGGCGGGCGGTCGGCCGGCGACTCCACGGCGTAGCCGCCCTCGGCCGGGGTCACGCGGGTGCGGGCGAGCAGCGGCGCGCCCGCCTCGTCGCGCGCGCCCAGGACGGCCGTGGGGTATGCGGACAGCAGCGCCGCGCCCAGGAGAGCGCTCGGCCCGGACGCCGCGGGGGCGGGGGAGAGGCGGGCGAGAGGCGGCCTGGACAGCACCACGGTGGGGGTCACGACGATGAGCAGGCGCATGTAGTACCAGTCCATGAGCCGGCGGGCCGCTCCGGTCACGTACTTCCGGCTGTCGGGCTGCCGTTCGAAGAGCATGCTCCAGTACGCCTCGTCCCCCGCCGGGCTGGTGACGATCTCCTCAGGGCAGACGGCGGTGCCGGTGACGAGCACCTGGGGCGGGTCGGTCAGGCCGCTGCCGGTGGGGTCGGACAACAGCATCGCCACCCGGCCGTCGCGGCGCACGTTCAGCGCCTTCTGGGCGAAGGCCAGTGACGTCGTCACCAGCAGCGTGCCGTCGGCGCGGCGGTGGAACGCGGTCGGCCAGGTCAGCGGTGTGCCGTCACGGCCCAGGGTCGTGAACTCGCAGGTGCGGTAGGCGTCCATGAGGGGATGGAGCGCCGGGTCGAGGATCTGCATGGCAGAGAACCTAGGGCCTGTTTTGTGGATCTCATGCAAGCCATAGCAGCAGGCAGGCGATGGTGACAGCTGCCTGGTAGTGAACGGCGAGCTTGTCGTAGCGGGTGGCGATGCCTCTGAACTGCTTGAGCCGGTTGAAACAGCGTTCGACGACGTTGCGACGTTTGTAACGGGCAGGGTCGAACGCGCAGCGCCGGTGCCCTCGATGAGCTCGCCCAGCCAGCTGGTCGACGCGTTCAGGGATGGTCGCGCTGATACCCCGCCGGCGCAGATAGGTACGGATGGCCCGGGAGCTGTAGCCCTTGTCAGCGATGACGTGCTGAGGCCGGGTGCGGGGACGGCCAAGGCCGAGCCGAGGGACGCGAACGGCTGCCATCACACGGGTGAACTCGGTGCAGTCGTTGATGTTGCCGCCGGTGAGAACGAACGCCAGCGGCAGGCCGCGTCCGTCGGTGGCCAGGTGGAGTTTGGTGGTCAGTCCGCCGCGCGAGCGCCCGAGCGCCTGTCCGCCTTGATCCCCAACGTGATGGTTCGTCCTTGCCGGGTTCCCCCTTTACGGGCGCCCGCGGCGTGCTGGTGGGCCCGGACAATGGTCGAGTCGACGCAGACGGCCGACCAGTCCACCGCTCCTGCCGCATCCTCGTGAGCCTGGACATGCTCCAGCAGCCGCTGCCACGTCCCATCCGCTGACCAGCGACGGAACCGCTGATAGATCGTCTGCCAAGGGCCATACCGTTCGGGGATGTCCCGCCAGTCGGCACCGGTGCGGATCTTCCACACGATGCCGTTGAGCACTTGACGGTGATCCCGCCACCGGCCACCTCGTCCTGGGTGGGCCGGCAGTAGCGGCGCGATACGTTCCCACGCGGCATCGGTTAACTCATGGCGACGGACCATGTACCCATCGAGCCACACCCGAGCTCATCGCGCTGCCCGAATCGGCGAATCAGGAGGTTGAACCCACCTCCTGATCCACAAAACACGCCCTAGGGCCTGTCGGCGCGCCGCGATCCGGTGACGGTGGCGGTGACGCGGACGGGGTCACGACGCGCCCGCCGTGGGGTAAACTGATCCGTGGTTGTGTCAGGACACCTGGCACGCGTTTCGCGTTTTTGGCTCAGGTGTCGTACACTCCTTAGTCGGCTCACTATGACTACCACGCGTCGGCGTCCTTTGCCGGACGCCGCTCTCTTCGAAGCGTGACGGTCGCGGCTGCTAGTGAACCGGAGCCTCAGACGATCGATCAGTGAAACGCGAGGGATTTTGGCCAAGAAAGACGGCGCCATCGAGATCGAGGGCACTGTGGTCGAGTCGCTCCCGAACGCCATGTTCCGGGTGCAGCTCGACAACGGCCATAAGGTCCTGGCCCACATCAGCGGACGGATGCGGATGCACTACATCCGGATCCTTCCTGACGACCGGGTGGTCGTGGAACTGAGCCCCTACGACCTCAGTCGTGGGCGGATCGTCTACCGATACAAGTGAAGACGTCTGAGGAACACGAAGGACAATGA
The DNA here is from genome assembly GCF_024172185.1 of Nonomuraea roseoviolacea subsp. carminata. GTDB lineage: Bacteria > Actinomycetota > Actinomycetes > Streptosporangiales > Streptosporangiaceae > Nonomuraea > Nonomuraea roseoviolacea. The sequence goes on along the minus strand of NZ_JAMZEC010000001.1, from coordinate 2,574,126 downwards.
AGGTAAAGCCGAGCGTCAAGAAGATCTGCGACAAGTGCAAGGTGATCCGCCGGCACGGTCGCGTCATGGTGATCTGCGACAACCTGCGCCACAAGCAGCGCCAGGGCTAGTCGCCGCAAGGCTTCTCCGAGTCCGCCCCGATTTCAGGGAGCGGGCTCGACGCATGAGGAGCCTGAAGTCAGTGGTAACGCTTCACACCTGAGCAGGCGGCGTGCCGCGCGAGGTTCGGCCTCGTACCGGCACGGAAGGCCGTACCACTCAGGAGACCCCCGGTCGGAGGCCGGGGCCCTCACCCCGGGCATGGGGAGGGGAGATGAGGCGTAAGACCTCCGCCACAAAGAAGGAGAATGCCCGACCATGGCCCGCCTGGTTGGCGTCGACCTCCCCCGCGAGAAGCGGCTGGAGATCGCTCTCACCTACATCTACGGAATCGGCCGCACCCGCGCCCAGGAGATCCTCCAGGCGACCGGTGTCAGCGGCGACCTCCGCGTGCACCAGCTCTCCGACAACGAGCTCGTCCCGATGCGTGACTACATCGAGGCGAACTTCAAGATCGAGGGTGACCTGCGCCGCGAGGTCCAGGCCGACATCCGTCGCAAGATCGAAATTGGCTGCTACCAGGGCATCCGGCACCGCAAGGGCCTGCCCGTCCACGGCCAGCGCACGCAGACCAACGCGCGCACCCGCAAGGGCAAGAAGAAGACCGTGGCCGGCAAGAAGAAGCCCGGTAAGAAGTAGTCCGCACTGGGGCGGCCGGCGCCCAGGCCCTGCAGCCGTGATCGGCGGGGGCCGGGCCGGCACGACCGCTCTCAGCAGCCGCGAGACCGAACACCTCAGGAGTGAAGGCGAAGGATGCCTCCTAAGAGCCGTCAGGGTGCGCCGAAGAAGGTGCGCCGCAAGGAGAAGAAGAACGTCGCTCATGGGCACGCCCACATCAAGAGCACGTTCAACAACACGATCGTTTCGATCACCGACCCCAACGGGAACGTGATCTCCTGGGCCAGCGCCGGCCACGTGGGTTTCAAGGGCTCCCGTAAGTCCACCCCGTTCGCCGCCCAGATGGCCGCCGAGAACGCCGCCCGCCGCGCCATGGAGCACGGCATGCGGAAGGTCGACGTCTTCGTCAAGGGTCCGGGCTCCGGCCGCGAGACCGCGATCCGCTCCCTCCAGGCCACCGGCCTCGAGGTCGGGTCGATCCAGGACGTCACCCCGGTCCCGCACAACGGCTGCCGTCCGCCGAAGCGCCGCCGCGTCTGATCCAGGAGATATTGAGAAATGGCTCGTTACACGGGCGCGGACTGCAAGCTCTGCCGTCGCGAGAAGACCAAGCTCTTCCTCAAGGGCAGCAAGTGCGAGTCCGCCAAGTGCCCCATCGAGATCCGTCCCTACCCGCCGGGTGAGCACGGTCGCGGACGCCCGAAGGAGTCCGAGTACCAGCTCCAGCTTCGCGAGAAGCAGAAGACCCGTCGCATCTACGGCGTCCTCGAGAAGCAGTTCCACAACTACTACGAGGAAGCCACCCGCAAGACCGGCAAGACGGGTGAGGTGCTGCTCCAGATCCTGGAGACCCGCCTCGACAACGTCGTCTACCGCGCCGGTTTCGCCCAGTCGCGCGACGCCGCCCGCCAGCAGGTCCGTCACGGCCACTTCCTGGTGAACGGCAAGAAGGTCGACATCCCGTCGTACCGCGTGCGCGAGCACGACATCATCGAGGTCCGCGAGAACAAGCGCGGCCTGCTGCCGTACGAGGTGGCCCGCGCCACCGCCGGCGAGCGCACCGTCCCGGCCTGGCTGGGCGTCGTGCCGGAGAAGCTCCGCGTCCTGGTCCACCAGCTGCCGGTCCGCCAGCAGATCGACACCCAGGTCCAGGAGCAGCTGATCGTCGAGTACTACTCCAAGTAGTCCTCGCCCGCCTGATGGCGTACGGCGTGCCGTACGCCATTTAGGCTGTATATCGGAGTGGCGTCATATAGCGGGCGTCACACGACAAGGGGAGTACCCGCATGCTGATCGCTCAGCGTCCGACTCTTCTCGAAGAGTCGATCGACGACACCCGGTCGCGGTTCATCATCGAACCGCTGGAGCCGGGCTTCGGCTACACCATCGGCAACTCGCTCCGCCGCACGCTGCTGTCGTCCATTCCGGGCGCGGCCGTGACGAGCATCCGGATCGAGGGCGTGCTGCACGAGTTCTCGACCGTTCCCGGGGTCAAGGAAGACGTCACCGACATCATCCTCAACCTCAAGGAGCTGGTCGTCTCCTCCGAGCACGACGAGCCGGTCGTGATGTACCTGCGCAAGCAGGGCCCCGGTGAGGTCACCGCCGCCGACATCGCGCCCCCGGCCGGTGTCGAGGTGCACAACCCGGAGCTGCGCATCGCCACGCTGAACGGCAAGGCGAAGCTGGAGATGGAGCTGACCGTCGAGCGCGGTCGCGGCTACGTCTCCGCCGCGCAGAACAAGCAGCCCGGCCAGGAGATCGGTCGCATCCCGATCGACTCCATCTACTCGCCGGTGCTCAAGGTCACCTACAAGGTCGAGGCCACCCGAGTCGAGCAGCGCACCGACTTCGACCGCCTCATCCTGGACGTCGAGACCAAGCCGGCCATGAAGCCCCGCGACGCGGTGGCCTCCGCCGGTAAGACCCTCGTCGAGCTGTTCGGCCTGGCCCGTGAGCTCAACGTCGAGGCCGAGGGCATCGACATCGGCCCGTCGCCGACCGACGCCGCCCTGGCGGCCGACCTGGCGCTGCCGATCGAGGAGCTCAACCTGACCGTCCGCTCCTACAACTGCCTCAAGCGCGAGGGCATCCACACCGTGGGTGAGCTCGTGGCCCGCAGCGAGCAGGACCTGCTGGACATCAGGAACTTCGGCGCCAAGTCGATCGAAGAGGTCAAGCAGAAGCTGCACGAGATGTCGCTGGCGCTCAAGGACTCCCCGCCCGGGTTCGACCCGAGCGCGGTGGCCGGCGCCGGTTACGACGACGACGACAGCGCGTACGTCGAGACCGAGCAGTACTGAGCCATCGCGAGGGCTTCCTCGCGAATCCCCGTCCCGGGCGGCTGGACCGCCTGGGACGGGCGACAGTAACGGACCGCACCCGACGGGTGCGTCCGGCCCGACTCCGGTACCTGGTACGGCCGGGGCGGGTTGACTCACAAGGAGAACGCAATGCCCAAGCCCACCAAGGGCGCACGTCTTGGCGGCAGCCCTGCCCACGAGCGGCTGATCCTGGCCAACCTGGCCACGGACCTGTTCCGCCACGGCAAGATCCGCACCACGGTTGCCAAGGCCAAGCGCCTCCGCCCGGTGGCGGAGCGCCTGATCACCAAGGCGAAGAAGGGCGACATCCACAACCGTCGCCAGGTTCTCGAGGTCGTCAAGGACAAGGGCGTCGTCCACCACCTGTTCACGGAGCTCGCGACGACGTTCGCCGAGCGTCCGGGCGGCTACACCCGCATCACCAAGGTGGGGCCGCGCAAGGGTGACAACGCTCCGATGGCGGTCATCGAGCTGGTGACCGAGCCGCTGAACCCGGTTCGCGTCTCCCGCTCCGAGGCTCCGGCCGCCGCCGCTGCCCCGGCCGCCGCTCCGGCGAAGGCCGAGGACGAGGCTCCGGCGGAGGAGACCGAGGCTCCCGCTGAGGCGCAGGCCGTCGACGAGGCGCCCGCCGCCGAGGCCGCCGACGCCGACGCCGACGCCGACGCTTCGGCCGAGGCGAAGAAGGACGAGGCCTGATCTTTCAGGCCGCAGACGTCGCGGGCCCGGCCCCCTCACGGGGTGCCGGGCCCGTTTCGCGTTTGCGTGGTCGTGTGGTGACTTCTGCCGTGCTGGTGCGCGGCTCGGGGAGGTAACTCGTGGTACGGCTCCGCCTCGACCTCGGGTACGACGGCACCGATTTCTCCGGCTGGGCCCGCCAGCCGGGGCGGCGTACCGTCCAGGGGGAGATCGAGCAGGCGCTCGGCCGGATCCTGCGCCTCGCCGGCCCACCCGCGCTGACGGTGGCGGGGCGGACCGACGCCGGGGTGCACGCGCGGCACCAGGTGGCGCACGTGGACGTCGCGGTGGGGTGCCTGTCGGAGCTCGACCGCAACCGCCGCCGTGGGGGCGCCGCTGCCGGACCGGGTGCCGGGGCCGGATCTGTTGTCGAGGCCGGATCGGTTGCCGAGGCAGGGGCGGTTGTCGCGGGAGGCCCGGTTGTCCAGGCAGGGCCGGTTGCCCCGGCGGGATCGGTCGTCGGCGAGGGGGCGGGTTCGGCGGATGCCGGGACTCCCGTGGTCGCCTCGGACGGCGTGGGCCCGGCCGCCGACGGAGAGGCGGTGGCGGCGGTCGACGGGGACGCGGCGGCCGAGGAGTTGCCGCTGGACGTGGACGAGCGGCTCGCCACGCTCGTGCGACGGCTGGCCGGGGTACTTCCGCCGGATGTGCGGGTTCATCGGGTCTCCGTGGCTTCTGAGGGCTTCGACGCGCGTTTCTCCGCTCTGTCCCGCCGGTACGCGTACCGGGTGAGCGACGCGCCCGGCGGGGGAGACCCGCTGCGGCGGCGCGAGGTCGTGTGGCACAACCGCCCGCTGGACCTCGACGCCATGAACGCCGCCGCCGAGCGGCTGCTGGGCGAGCACGACTTCGCGGCGTTCTGCAAGAAGCGGGAGGGGGCGACCACGATCCGCGAGCTGCAACGGCTGCGGTGGGTGCGGCAGGACGACGGGCTGCTGGTGGCCACCGTGGTGGCCGACGCGTTCTGCCACTCGATGGTGCGGGCGCTCGTGGGCGCGCTGCTGGCCGTGGGCGACGGCCGGCGGCCGGTCGCGTGGCCGGGACAGGTGCTGGCGGGGGCCGTACGGGACAGCGGGGTGCACGTCGCGCCCGCCCACGGGCTGTGCCTGGAGGAGGTCCGTTATCCGCCGGTGGAGGAACTGGCGGTACGGGCTGCCGCGACGCGCCGCGTACGCACCCTCTGACGGACCGGCACCCTCTGGCGGACCCGCACCTTCTGACGGGCCGGTCTTCCTACAGGCCAGGGCCCTCCCACAGGCAGGCACCGTCTGACAGGGCGGCACCTTCGGCAGGCCGGCATCCTTTGACCGGCCCGGACCCCCCTACAGGCCAGCGCCCTCACGCAGGCCGGCTGTTGCCCGAGAGGTGCAGGCAGCGGCCGTGTCGAGGTCGGCCGTTGGCGGTGCGAACGGCCTGTCCGGGGGCCGTCCGAGGTGCGGGGCGGGTCGTTACAGGTCAGCCGTTGGAGATGCGGCGCTCCAGGACGAGTGACATCTCGTCGCGGAAGGCGTCGCTCACCTTGCCCAGCGTCCGGTCCTTGGCCGCCGGGGTGTGACCGTCGGCGTAGGTGGCGTAGCTGAACACGATGTAGCGCCCCCACACCAGGCCCGCCGCGTAACCGCCCGCGATGTCCACGCGTTCGCCGCCGGAGCCGCCGGGGCCCGGGAGGGCGCGGAACCACAGGTTGCGGCCCAGGTTCTTGGACTGGTCGGCGCGCATGGCGGCGTCCTTGGTGGGGAGCACCGCGATGCCGCTGGTCACCGCGTAACGACGCTTGCTGTCGACGTAGGTCGCCCGCAGCACCCTGCTGCACTTCTGGTCGTGCAGGGCCTCGGCGAACGGTCCCGCGGCGGCCTTGCGGCAGTCGTTCTCCAGGTCCGTCTCGACCCGGGAGAACGTGGCACCGGCCGCTTCCACCTTCTTGTCCCGGAACGCCTCGGTCAGCGACAGTTTGCGCTTGTCCGTCGCCTCGGAGTCGAGCATGGCCGCCGCCGGGACATCCGCCGACGTGCTCGCCGTGGGCGACGCTGACGGGCCGGATTCGGTCGGCGTCGACCCGGTCGGTGCAGAGCCGGTCGGCGCGGCCGAGGGCGGCGCGGAGGCGGTGGCGGGCGCCGACGGCCGCTTGCCGGCCACCGTGGACGCGGGCCCGCTCAGCGACTTGTACGCGAAGAAGCCGCCGGTGGCGACGCCGCCCAGGACCAGAACGCCGACGACGGCCAGGACGGCTCGCTTCGCCTTGCTGGGCTGGGCGGCCGGGGGCGCGGGCGGCGCCGGTGGCTGCTTGAACGCGCCCAGCGGGTGACCGCCGATCCGCGTCGGCGCCGACGCGGGCAGGTCGAACGACGCGGGCGAGAGGGGGGAGCGGGGCGGCGGGTTGTTCGGCCGGCCCCAGATGTCGCGGCCGAAGGGCAACTCGGGGAGTTGCTCTTCCTGGCGCTGTTCCTCGGTCTGGGGCGGGGGCGGCCAGCCGCCGGGTGGGCGGATGGGGTCGTGCCCGTTGGCGGCTGCCTGACCGGGGGCTGTTTGTCCGGGTGCGGTCTGGTTCTGAGCCGCCTGGCCGGGTGTGGTGTGGCCAGGGGGGTCCTGATCAGGGGAGCCCTGTCCAGGGGTGGCTGGGCCGTGGGTGGCCGAACCTTGGGTGGCTGAGCCCTGAGCGCCTGGGCCTTGAGCGCCTGGGCCTTGAGCGGCTGGGCCTTGAGCGGCTGGGCCTGTAGGGGTGGGGCCTTGGGCGGTCTGGCCGTTCGGGTGGTGGGCGGCCGCGGGGTTGCCTGTGGCCTGGGGAGCTGGGTGGGCAGCGGTGGGCTGGCCCGGGGCGGGGTGAGTTCCGCCGGGGGAGTGTTGTGCCGCTGGAGGTGTGGCGGGGGTGTGCGGGCCCCCTGACATGGGCGTGGTGGCCTGAGGGGCGCCAGCGGGGGCGCCCGGCTGCGCGGTGCCGCCGGGCTGTGGAATGCCGTGCTGTGGGGTGCCGTGCTCCGCGGTACCGGGCTGCGAGTGATGGGCGGCACCGGCCTGCGGGATGCCGGGCTGTACATGGGGAGCCGTGGGACCTTGAGGGTGGCCGTGGTGCTCGACGGGTGGCCAGACGGGGACGTCGCTCGGCTCGGCGGGGCGTACACCGTGGGGGTGGTGTGACGGGTCGCCGGGTGCGCCGGAGGGCGTGGAGAGGTCCGCCTGCTCCGTGGAGGAGCTTGCCTGATCGCCGGGCTGGACGCCGGCCGAGGCGCTCTGCGGAGCCTGCGGGGAGCCGACCAGAGGCGTCCCCGCCTGAGGTGCTCCGGACTGAGGGGCTCCGGCCTGGCGGGCCCCGGTCTGGGCAGCTCCGGTTTGGGGTGCTCCGGCCTGTGCGGGGCCGGTCTGCTGAGAGCCGGTCTGTGGCGAACGACTCTCCGGTGACTGGCCGTCCTGCGGCTGGCGGTGGGACGACGGGGGCTGCGACGGCTGCGCCTGCGGCGAGTGAGCCTGCTGCGGCTGGGGCTGAGGTGTCGCGCCAGGGGTCGCCGGGCGGGGCAGGTGCGGGACGGTCTCCCCGGGGATGGGCGGGTGTGCGCCGGCGGGGATGGTGTCGTTGGCGTCGGCGACGGGCCAACCCGCCGTAGCTGAGCCGGGAGCGTGATCGGCGCCCTTGGCGTGGGGGGCTTGCGGGGCGTGCGGGGCAGCCGAGGGGGCGGAGCCCGGGACCCGGGTGTCCGGCCCTCCTTGGGCAGGTCCATGAGGAGTGCCGGACGCGGGTGTGTGCGATCCGGCTTGGGCGGACTCATGGGGAGCGCCGGGACCCGTCGGAGTGCTTGAGGGGCTCGTCCTCGCGCCGGTCGGCCGGGGGGAGCGGCCGGCCTCGATGGGGTGAGGGGCCGTCAGGTCGGGGTCCAGCACGTCCGGCTGCGTGGCGTTGGGGTCGAAGGCGGGTGGGGGTGGGGGCGGGGTGTGGGCGGTGTGAGTGCCGGCGTGGTGCGGTCCCAGGGCATGCGGGCCTGCGCCCTGCGGTCCCAGAGCATGCGGAGCTGCGCCCTGCGGTCCTGACGCGTGGGGTGCCGGGCTCTGCCGGCCCGGTCCTTGCGGAGCCGGGGTGTGAGGCTGACCGGCGGGGTGAGGGCCTGAGGGGTGGCCGACCGAGCCGTACGGAGTCGCCAGCGTGTGGGGGGCCGTGGTGTTGGGGTCGAACGGGCCCGCACCGGGAGCGCCGGGGAAGGCGGGAGCGCCCGAAGAGGCGCCGAAGCCAGGCCCGGGGCTGGGAACGCCGGGGCCGGGGTGGCTCGTCGGTGTCGGCTGGTTCGGGGACGGGCGGTCCGTGGTGAGGGACTCGTCGTTGTCGAGGCCGGGCACGGGTTCGCCCGTGGCGGCGGGCCACGGCGGCATGGCGGGCGGGTCGGCGACGGGGGCGGGCCACACCTGCATGCCCGCCGCCGCGGCCGTGAAGGCAGGCGGGGGCTCCCAGCGGGGCGCGCCGGGCACCACCGGATCGGCCGCCCAGGGCGGAGGCTGCTCCTGTGATGCGCCCTGCGCGGACGGCCCCGTCTGGTCGGCTGGTCCGCTGGGGCTGACCGGTTCGGCCGACGCGGGGGATCCGGCCTGGCCGGGAAGTCCCGCCCTGCCGGGAAGTCCTGTCTGGGCGGGAAGTCCTGTCTGCCCTGGTGGGGCGGCCTGGGGTGGCGTGGTCGGCGAGTTGGCCGGGGCCGCGGGATATGTCTGTGCCGGCGGTAGCGGCTGTCCCGGTGCGTTCGCCGGGGGCTCCGCGGAGGGCTGGGGGCCGGGTACGTGCCAGGGACCCGGTTCGGGGGCAGGCCAGGTGGCGGACGGGTCGGTGGTCCAGGAGTCAGGCTCGGGGGTGGCCCACGGCGTGGCGTCGTCGGCGGGTGCGGCGCCCTGCGGGAACCCCGAGGCGGAGCCCTGGGGGTATCCCGAGGCAGTGCTCTGAGGGGACCCCGAGGCCGGGCCCTGCGGAAACGCCGAGGCGGCACCCTGGGGGTATCCCGAGGCAGTGCTCTGCGGGAACGGCGAGGCGCCATCCTGGGGGAAAGCCGGGGTGGGGCCCTGCGGAGGTGTGGGATGGGCCGGGTTCGGTCCCGAGTGCGGGCCCGGATACGCGGCATGCGGCGGGGCCGGAGTCTCCGGGTGGCCGGCGGCCGAGGGGTTCGCGTACCAGTCGTACGGGGCCGCGTCTCCTCCGGGCACCTCCCACGGGTGCGCGCCCGCCGGGCCGCCACCCGCGCCGTGCCCGGGCGCGACCCCGTGCTCCCCGCTCCCGCCGTAGGGCGACTGCCCATGAGCGGGCGCGCCGTAGGGCTGCTCACCATAAGCCGGCTCGCCGTAGCGCGGAGCACCATGAGCCGGCTCACCACGAGTCGACTCACCATGAGCCGACTCGCCGTAGGGCGGCTCGCCGTACGGCGACGGCGTGGCCGCGTGCTCCCCGCTCCCCCTGCCGGACGACGGCAGCGGCGGTGGCCCCCACGTGTACGGGGGACGCTCGCGCCCCGTCACGTCGGACGGTTCACGGGACGGGGACGGCGGTGAGGGGGCGCGTCGCTCAGCGGGCCGGCCGAAGCTCGGCGGTGGCGTCGCCGGCGCCGCCGGGTCGCCGGCGTCTCCGCGATCGTGCTCAGACCCAGGTTCCTGGCCACGCATAAGGGCGAGCCTAGCGAGAGTCGGGAGATCGTCATGGCGGTATGGGCGTTCCCGGCGGCATCAGGTGAGTGCTTTGTGACCTTGTCGGGTGAAAGGCGGGATTCAGGCGGGGTGGCCGGTCAGCGAGCGCTGGTCGAGCGCCTTGAACACCGTGGCCTTGGTGACCTCGACGGCCGCGCCCATGATGGCCTTCTGGCTCTTCTTGTCGGGCTTGCTGCCGTCCTTGTTCTGGAACCAGATCATGACCGCGTAGTGGCCGTGCGCCCACACCTGGGCGCCGCCGCTGCCGGAGCCGACCAGCTTGGTGACCGAGTCCTTGCCGGGCAGCGGCTTGACGTAGTTGGTCTGGCTGCCGGCGGAGGCGACCTTGGCGGCGTTCTTGCCGGTCTTGAGGTTGGCCACGCCGACCGTGCCGATGATCTTCCCGGCCTTGTCGCGGAAGCTGGCCCGGAGGAGCTGGGTGCACTTGCCGGACTTGAGGGCCTTCTGCAGCTTGCCGCCGAGCGCGCCGTCGCCGCACTTCTTGAGCTTGCTGGTGATGGTCATCTCGTACGAGTGTCCCGACACGGCGAACTTCTTGGTGGGGAACAGCTCCTTGACCGTGAGCGGCTCGGGGTCGGTGGACCGGTCGGTCGCGTAGCCGAACTTGCCGGGCGGCGTCGTCGGCAGCGGCGCGGAGGTGCGGGTCGGCGAGGTGGCGGTGGACTCGGAGCCGCCGGCCTTGAACATCATGACCAGCCCGACCACGAGCGCGGCGAGCACCGCGACGCCGCCCAGGGTGAACCAGAGGGGACCGCGCGACTTCGGGCCCTCGGCGTAAGGGCTCCACGTGGCGCGGCGTTCCTGGCCCCGGGCCTCCTCGACGACCGGCGCGGGCTGCGCCGGCGCCTTGTCCTGGTACGGCGGACGCGCGAAGGCACTGGTCTCGGGGGTCGCGAAGGCGCTCGTCTCGGGGGTGGGGGCGGCCTCGGGCTCAGGGGCGTCGTCACGCTTCCTGCGGAAGCGGCCGGCGAGCCGCTGAGTGGTGCTGCTCTCGCTGTCGTCGGGAAAACCCATGCGGGCGAGATTACCGCGAGGCCGTCAGGAATATCCGAAGTCCTGTGTCCACCATGGTCCGCCTGGGCCGGACACGACGCCGACGCCGATGGCCCGGATGCGGCAGTTGAGGATGTTCTGGCGGTGGTCGCGGCTGTCGAGCCAGCCCTGCACGGCCTCCTCCGGCGAGGCGTAGCCGCGTCCGATGTTCTCGGCCGCGCCGGCGCGGTAGCCGGCGCGCTCCATGCGGTCCCACGGTGACGCGCCGTCGGGCGATCCGTGCTCGAAGCGGCCGCTGCGGGCCATCTCGGTCGAGTGGGCCCGGGCCGAGCTGGTGAGCCGGCCGTCGACGCGCAGCGGGGCGCAGCCGCGCCGGACGCGGGCGGCGTTGGTGAGGCTGACGACCTTCGCGGCCATGGCGGGCGAGACCTGCAGGACCGGGTCGCCGCCGAGCACGCGCACCGGGTCGCCGGCGGTGTAGCCGGGGACGAGGTCGCCGTCCGGTGTGGTGGTGGGCTGGACGCGGCTGCGCCCGCGGGGCATCGCCGTGGCCGTGGTGACCGCGCGGGGGATCCGGTCGGCGCGGGGACGCGCCGGCTTGGGCGTCGGCTTCGGGGTGGGGGTGGTGGTGGGCGGCGCGGTCTCGCTGAGGTAGATGTGCCCGGTCGGCTCGGCGCCGTCGCTCATCCGGGTGCCCAGCAGCACGCCCGCGAAGAACAGCGCGGCCATGAGGCAGACCAGCGCCCCCAGGTGACTCCGGCGCCGTGCGCTCCGCTGGGTGTGCCGGGGGTGAGAACTCTGCCACATACCGCCACCAACGATAGAGATGTGCGGCTGCGGTAAAGAAGGGATTGCCGGGAACCGAAATCGAACCGTTCTGTGGTCGGGCGGCCGGTCGGGTAGAATCGTGCGAGGTTACCGGTCTTTTGACCTGCGCCCCTCAGGGCGGGTAGCCTAATCGTTCGTTGTGTGCATAGGTCCTGCGTGACCGATGCGCGGCGCGTCCGGCGTCATCTCCCATCCATGCGGAGACGGAAGGTCCGGGCCGTCGTGTGCCCGCACCGACCGACCCCAGCGCTGCCGCATCCGGCAGCGCGCCGAAGACGCGAGCATAAAGAAGGCTACGACCGTGCGCACGTTCTCACCGAAGCCCGCCGACGTCCAGCGTCAGTGGTACGTCATCGATGCGACCGATGTCGTGCTGGGCCGGCTGGCCAGCCACGTCGCGACCCTGCTCCGCGGCAAGCACAAGCCGATCTTCGCCAACCACGTCGACACGGGTGACTTCGTCATCGTCATCAACGCGGACAAGATCGCGCTCAGCGGCAACAAGCTTGAGCAGAAGAAGGCGTACCGCCACTCGGGCTACCCGGGCGGTCTGCGCTCCGTGAGCTACGGCGAGCTCATGCAGAAGCGGCCGGACAAGGCCGTCGAGAAGGCCGTCAAGGGCATGCTGCCCAAGAACTCCCTCGGCCGGAAGATGGCCAAGAAGCTGAAGGTCTACGCGGGGTCCGAGCACCCGCACCAGGCCCAGCAGCCGGTGCCGTTCGAGATCACCCAGATCGCCCAGTAGTAGTTCGAAAGAGTTAGAGGAGAACCGTGGCTGAGCCCACCGGTGTCGAGACGGCCGTCGAGGCCGAGCTGGAGGACTACTCCGGCGAGGATTTCCCGTCCGAGTACACCACCGAATCCGCTGCCAGCGCTGACGCTCCCGTGCGCAAGCCCGTCACCACGGGCAACTCGTACGGCACCGGCCGCCGCAAGGAGGCGATCGCCCGCGTGCGCATCGTCCCCGGCACCGGCAAGTGGACGATCAACGGGCGTTCGCTGGACGTCTACTTCCCCAACAAGGTCCACCAGCAGATCGTCAACGAGCCCTTCGTGGTGCTCGGTGCGGAGGAGGCGTTCGACGTCATCGCCCGCATCGACGGCGGCGGCGTGACCGGCCAGGCCGGTGCGCTGCGCATGGGCCTGTCCCGCGCGCTGGCGATCCTGGACGTCGAGGTCAACCGCCCGCCGCTGAAGAAGGCCGGCTTCCTCACCCGTGACGCCCGCGCCACGGAGCGGAAGAAGTACGGCCTCAAGAAGGCCCGCAAGGCTCCGCAGTACAGCAAGCGCTAAATTGGCGCGTCTTTTCGGCACCGACGGGGTGCGTGGGGTCGCGGGACGCGACCTCACGGCGGAGCTCGCCATGGACCTTTCGGTCGCGGCGGCTCACGTCCTCGGCGATGCCGGCGCGTTCACCGCTACCGGACGCCGTCCGATAGCGGTCGTAGGCCGGGACCCGCGTGCCTCAGGAGAATTCCTTGAGGCCGCTGTGGTCGCCGGCCTCGCGTCGTCCGGTGTGGACGTGCTGCGCCTCGGCGTGCTGCCCACCCCGGCCGTCGCCCACCTCACCGCGGCGCTCGGCGCCGACCTCGGCGTCATGCTGTCGGCCTCGCACAACCCCGCGCCGGACAACGGCATCAAGTTCCTGGCCCGCGGCGGCTTCAAGCTGTCCGACGCGGTCGAGGACGAGATCGAGCGGCGGCTGGGCGAGGACTGGAGCTTTCCCGTCGGCTCGGCCGTCGGGCGGGTGCGCGACGCCTACGGTGAGGCCGACCGGTACATCAGCCACGTGCTGGCCACGATGCGCGGCGGGCTCGACGGGCTGCGCGTCGTCGTCGACTGCGCCCACGGCGCCGCCCACATGGTCGCGCCCGAGGCGCTGCTGCGGGCCGGCGCCCAGGTGGAGGCGATCGGGGCGCGCCCCGACGGCCTCAACATCAACGACGGCCACGGCTCCACCCATCTGGACAAGCTCCAGCAGGTGGTGATCTCGCGCGGCGCCGACGTCGGCATCGCCTACGACGGCGACGCCGACCGCTGCCTCGCGGTGGACCACACGGGCGCGGTCGTCGACGGCGACCAGATCATGGCGATCCTGGCCTCGGCGATGCACGCCGAGGGCACGCTGGCCAAGGACACCGTGGTCGCGACCGTGATGTCCAACCTGGGCTTCAAGCTGGCCATGCGCGAGGCGGGCATCACCGTGGTGGAGACCGCGGTGGGCGACCGCTACGTGCTGGAACGCATGAAGGCCGACGGCTACAACCTGGGCGGCGAGCAGTCCGGTCATGTGATCATGCTGGACCACGCCACCACGGGTGACGGGCTGCTGACGTCGCTGCACCTGCTGTCGGTGGTGGCCTCCTCGGGCCGCTCGCTGCGCGAGCTGGCCTCGGTCATGACGCCGTTGCCGCAGGTGCTCATCAACGTCAAGGGCGTGGACAAGGGCAAGGCCAAGGCCGCCGAGCTCGTGTCGGCGGTCGCCGACGCGGAGGCCGAGCTGGGCGACACCGGCCGGGTGCTGATCCGGCCGAGCGGCACCGAGCCGATGATCCGCGTGATGGTCGAGGCGTCCTCGGAGGACCAGGCCACCAAGGTGGCCGAGCGTCTGGCCGACGTGGTGCGGGCGGCCTGCGCCTGAGCCAGGCAGTGAGAGAGGGGTACGGCTTGAGCCGTACCCCTCTCTCATGCGTGGCCGCGGTCTACTCGTCGCCGGTGAGGGACAGGACGCGCAGCCGCTGTCCCGCCCACAGGACCGCCACCACCGTGACGATCACCAGCGCCGGTACGGCGAAGCCGAGCGTGACGTCGGCCTTGAGGAACGGCGAGGTGGAGATCTGGTCGGCGATCGACTGGGCCCACTGCTGGACGGAGAACTTGCGGGCGCCCGGCACGAAGCCGCCCACCAGGCCCTCCCAGACCAGGGCGTAGACGACGCCGATCGTCACCGCGTGGCGCGTGACCACGCCGAGCAGCAGGAAGACCGCCGCGTACGCGAAGCCCGCCACGAGCGCGCCGACGGCGAACCCGGGCGCGATGGCGTCCTCGTTGCCCACGAGCAGCCAGGCCGCGACGTAGGTGGGGACGGCGGCGAAGAGCGCCAGCAGCGAGGCCGCGACGAGGAACTTGGTCTGCGCGATGACCGGCCGGGAGATCGGCTTGGACATCAGGTGGATGATCGTGCCGTCGTCGATCTCGGGGGCGATGACGCCCGTGCCGGCGATGAGGCCGAGCAGGGGCAGCATGGTGCCGATGGCGAAGTTCTGCATGAGCAGCATGGTCGAGCGCTGGTCGTCGCTGCCCAGCAGCCGCAGCAGGAGCGCGAGCCCGAGCAACGCCATGGGGAGAAGCAGGAGCAGCACGATACGCCGCCGCCCCAGCAAAGCTCGATACGTGATACCGGCAACCACTGTGTTCATGTCAGGAGCTCCGGTTGATCAGGTAGGAGAAGACGCTTTCGAGGTCTTCGTCCGCGGGGGAGACCTCGTGCAGGCGGATGCCCTCGGTGCGGGCCACGCGGGGCAGCAGCCGGGCGAAACCGCGGAACTCCACGGCCCGCACCTCCAGCCCGTCGGGCCCGAGCGAGACCCCGCCCGCCGAGTCGTCGAGCATGAGTGCCGCGGCCAGCCGCCGGTCGTCGCTGCTGCGGATGCGGAACAGGTGCGGCCGGTCGGTCATCAGCCGGCGGATCTCGCGGAAGTCGCCCGAGGCGGCGTGCCGGCCGGCGACGAGCACCTCGATGTGCTGGGCGACCCGCTCGACCTCCTCCAGGATGTGCGAGCTGAACAGGATGGTCTTGCCCGCGGCGCCCATCGTGCGGATCAGGTCCATGAGCTGCAGCCGCTGGCGCGGGTCCATGCCGTTGAACGGCTCGTCCAGCAGCAGCACCGGCGGGTCGTGGACGAGCGCGGCGGCCACCTTGACCCGCTGGCGCATGCCCTTGGAGTACGTCTCGACCCGCCGGTCCTTGGGCTCCTCCATCTCGACCGTGGCCAGCGCCTTGCGGGCGGCCTCGACCGGGTCGGGCAGGCCGTGCAGGCGGGCGGCCGACAGCACGAACTGCCAGCCGGTCAGGAAGCCGTAGACGCCCTCCCGCTCGGGGACGAGGCCGATGTGGCGGTAGACCTGGTGGTTCTTCCAGACGCGGGTGCCGTCCAGGGTGACCGTGCCGTTCGACGGCGCGAGGAACCCGGCCATCATGTGCAGCAGGGTCGACTTGCCCGCGCCGTTGGGCCCGAGCAGCCCGGTGACCCCGGGCCCGATGGTCATGGTCACGTCGTTGACCGCGACGACGTTGCCGTACCAGCGCGAGACCTGCGCCAGCTCGATCTTCACCGCGAGGCCGCCTTCCGGTAGCGGAGCGCGAGCGCCGCCATGGCGGCGGCGATGAGCAGGACCACGATCACGAAGGACACGGGCCCGCCGGGGTAGCCGCCCTCGGAGTTGGGCGTCGTGCCGAACACCCACACCTGGAC
The DNA here is from genome assembly GCF_024172185.1 of Nonomuraea roseoviolacea subsp. carminata. Classification (GTDB taxonomy): domain Bacteria; phylum Actinomycetota; class Actinomycetes; order Streptosporangiales; family Streptosporangiaceae; genus Nonomuraea; species Nonomuraea roseoviolacea. The sequence continues at coordinate 2,558,387 of NZ_JAMZEC010000001.1, read as the reverse complement.
GGCGTCCACCAGCCAGAACGGGTTGAGCAGCCAGGCCCACCGGGCGGCGGCGTCGTTGCCGGCGGACAGCAGGGTGCTGTACATGATCGGGACGGAGGCCGACGCCAGCAGGTAGAGGGCGATCACGGAGGCGACGCCGAGCCCGCGCCGCGGGGTCAGCGAGGCGATGGCGAGCCCGAACGCCGCCAGCAGCACCGCGAGCAGCAGCCCGGTGAGCATGGCGCCCACGTATTCCTTGGTGCGGGGCGGCCCGGGGAGGTCGATCAGCAGCTCGCCGGCGAACATCACGGTCAGCGGCACCGCGAGCAGCGCGTAGAGGGCGACGGTCATCGCGACGACCTTGGCGCCGACGTACTCGGTGATCGTGACCGGGCGCGACAGGTAGAGCGGCAGGACGCGGAAGCGCAGGTCGGGCGCCACGACCGTGGGCGCCTGCGCGGCCAGGAAGATGGCCACCACGGCCTGCATGATCACGGCGTAGCCGCTGTAGCTCATGCCCGCGCGCCGCATCAGCGCCATGATCGCGATGGACACGATCGCGGGCAGCACCATGATGGCGGCCAGCGAGAACGGCACGAGCTTGCTGCGGGCCGGGCGGCCGAGACCGAACACGCCGCGCAGGCTGTGGACGGCGAGAGCCCGGGTGGTGTGGCCGCGCCCGAGGCGGGGGCCGTCGTAGTGGCGGTATCCGATGTCGTAGATCTCAGACACCAGCGGTCTCCCTGAAGACGTCCTCGATGCGCTGCCGGCCGCGTTCGAGCCGGATGAGGCACAGGCCGAGGTCGGCGGTCGCGTCGCGGATGGCGTCGAGCGTGTCGGGGCCGGTGACCTCGACCAGCAGCATCCGGCCGTGCGGGGCGACGCCGTGGCCCAGCTCGGCCAGCCGCTCGGCCAGCGCCTGGGTGCCCTCGTCGACCTCCACGGTGACGCTGCGCGTCGCCTGGGTGAACTCGCCGATCGCCGAGGAGCGCAGCAGCCGTCCGGCGTCGATGACGATCACGTGGTCGCACACCCGCTCCAGCTCGCCGAGCAGGTGGGAGGTGACCAGCACGCTGATGCCGAACTCGGCGCCGATGCGCCGGATCAGGGTGAGCATCTCGTCGCGCCCGCGCGGGTCGAGCCCGTTGGTCGGCTCGTCCAGGAGGATGAGCTTGGGGTCGTGGACGAGCGCCTGCGCGAGCTTGACGCGCTGCTTCATGCCGGTGGAGTAGCCGCCGATCGGACGGTAGCGTTCCTCGGCCAGCCCGACGTGGCGCAGCACGTCGGCGGCCCGCTCCCGGGCGGCCGTGCGGGGGAGCCCGGACATCCGGGCGAGGTGGACGACCAGTTCGGTGGCGGAGACGTCGGGCGGCAGGCACTCGTGCTCGGGCATGTAGCCGACGAGCCGGCGGATGTCGGCGCCGCGTGTCGTGACGTCGAGGCCGAGCACGCGCGCGCCGCCGGCCGTGGGCGGGAGCAGCCCCAGCAGGATCTTGATCAGCGTCGACTTGCCCGCCCCGTTGGCCCCGACCAGGCCGGTGACGCCCGGGCCGGTGGTGACGGTGAGCCCGTCGAGCGCCGTGACGGTCGGGAAGCGTTTGGTCAGCCCCTCGGTGTCGAGGATGTGCATGATCCGGACACTACCCGCCGGCGTCACCCCGCGGCATCGGCCTCACGGAGGACGTGCGTCCTACTTGAGGCCAGAATCTGTGCTGGACCCAGAGGGTGGCGGTGCCCGAGATCACCATGCCGGCGACGTTCACCGCGAGCTGCGAGACGGAGCCGGAGACCTCGGCCCAGTCGCCGAGCGCGATGGCGACGGCCGCGTAGCCGGCGGCGGGCACCGTGGTCACCGAGATGAAGACGCCGATGAGCGCCGACGACTTGCCGGCCGTGATGGACAGCACCCCGGCCACGCCCGCGAGCAGCGCCACGATGAACGACCACCGGTCGGGCTTGACGATGAACTGGACCTCTTCGTTGCCGCGCAGGTGGGACGGGTCGATCCAGCCGAGCCCGCGCGAGACGAGCGCGCAGGCGACGGTGACGGCGATGGCGATCGCGAAGCCCACCACCAGGGTTCTGAAGGAGCCGGTGACCAGGCGCCACTGCCGGCGCAGCAGGCCGAAGCAGACGGCCGCGATCGCGCCGAACTCCGGCCCGAGGACCATGGCGCCGACGATGAGGATGATGGACTTCTGGAGCACGCCGATCGCGGCGATCTGCGTGGCGATCGCCAGGAACGCGAGGTACGCCCAGGTGATGCGCGAGTCGGCGTGGACCCGCTGGGCCAGCTCCTCCCAGACGACCGCGTCGTCGGGCTCGCCGGGAGCCTCCTCCACCGCCTCGTCGGCGGCCCGGGAGAGGGAGAGCTGGATGGGGTGGGCGGAGATCGAGCCGGCCTCCCGCAGCCACGACAGGTCGCTGATCACCTCGTTGGCCGACTCGCGGGCCACGTCGGCGAGGACGAGGTCGCCCGCCGGCTCCCGGGCGGCGCCGGGCAGGACGACGATGTTGGTGGCCCCCGCGCAGCCTTCCAGCACCGCCGTCACCTCGGCGGTGCTGGAAGACGGGGTGATCAGTCGCAGGTGGAGCATCGGGCCATTCTCGCCGATGGCGGGGGGCGGGTGTCAGGTGCGGCGCAGGCGCACCTTCCGGACGGAGTGGTCGGCGCCCTTCTTCAGGACGAGGTCGGCGCGGCCCCGGGTCGGGGCGATGTTCTCGACGAGGTTGCGCTCGTTGATGTCGCGCCAGACGTCCACGGCGAACTTCGTGGCCTCCTCGTACGACAGTTCGGCGATGTACCGGAAGTACGACTTGGGGTCCTCGAAGGCGGTGCGGCGCAGTTTGTGGAAGCGTTCGACGTACCAGGTGCGGATGTCCTCGACCTTGGCGTCCACGTAGATGGAGAAGTCGAAGTAGTCGTTGACCGCGAGCGAGGTGGGCGGGGCCGGCTGGAGCACGTTCAGCCCCTCGATGATCAAGATGTCCGGACTTTTCACGCTCTGGGTCGCGCCGGGGACGATGTCGTACTCGAGGTGGCTGTAGATCGGGGCCTTCACCTCGGCCGCCCCCGCCTTCACCTCCGCCACGAACCGGACCAGCGCCCTGCGGTCGTAGCTCTCGGGGAAGCCCTTGCGGTGCATGATGCCCTTGGCCTCCAGCACCGCGTTCGGGTAGAGGAAGCTGTCGGTGGTGATCAGCTCCACGTGCGGGTGCTCGGGCCAGCGGGCCAGCAGCGTGTGCAGCAGCCGCGCCGTGGTGGACTTGCCGACCGCGACGCTGCCCGCGATGCCCAGGATGTACGGCACCCGCCGCTCGGAGTGGCCGAGGAACGCGCTGAGCACGCTACTGCGCTGCTTGGACCCCGTGTAGTGCAGGTTCAGCAGCCGGGTCAGGGGGAGGTAGATGTCGGTGACCTCGACCAGGTCGATGGGGTCGTCGAGGCCGCGCAGCTCTTCCAGCTCTTCTGCGGTGAGAGTCAAGGGCGTGTTCTTGCGGAGATCGCTCCACTGCTCCCTGCTCAGTTCCACGTAGCCGTTGTTCACCTAGGCAGCGTAGCGACGCCGGACGCGTCGGGTTCGGCGGGGTGGGGGAGTTGTCCACAGCCTGTGGACGAACCTGTGGGGATTATCGACAGTCAGTTCGGGGAAAGGTGCGCTTCCCCTCGCCGTCGCCCCGTCGTCATCTCCCCGAAACCGGGCGTGCCGGGGACACCGGGCGGCTACTGTTCGGTGAAGCCAGTGTCCCCGGGAGGGTTCATGGACCGTCGTCGCTTCCTGGCCAGGGCCGCCGTGGCGGCCGCCGCCGGCATCGCCGGACCGTTCGCGGGCGTCGCCTGCGCGGCGGAACGGGGCGCGTTCACCCAGGTGAAGGGCTACGGCCCGATGAAGCCCGTACGCGACAAGCGCGACGGCGAGGTCCGCCTCCACCTGCCCGACGGCTTCGCCTACCGCTCGTTCAACGAGGCGGGCAGCACGTTCCCCGACGGCTCGACCGTGCCCGGCCGCCACGACGGCATGGCGGCGTTCGCCGGCCCGCGCGACACCGCGTACCTCGTGCGCAACCACGAGGTCGGCGGCCCCGTCGGCGCCTTCGGCGACAAGGACAAGGCATACGACCCGATGGCGGGCGGCGGCACCGTCACCCTCCAGGTCACCCGGCACGGCGAGGTGCTCAAGGCCGCCCCGTCGCTCAACGGCACCATGCTCAACTGCTCCGGCGGCCCCATGCCCTGGAAGGCGTGGGTGAGCTGCGAGGAGACCGTCAACGGGCCCGACGTCGGCGACGACCACACCGGCGGCGACAACTCCAAGCTCACCCGCAGGCACGGCTACATCTTCGAGGTGCCCGTGACCGGCGCCGCGACGGCCAGGCCGATCAGGTCGGCCGGGCGGTTCGCGCACGAGTCGGCCGCCTTCGACCCCGAGTCGGGCGCGCTCTACCTCACCGAGGACTGCTTCGGCTTCCCCTCCGGCCTCTACCGCTACCTGCCGCCCGAGCACCCGCTCAAGGCCGGCCGCCTCCTCGACGGCGGGAAGCTCCAGATGCTGGCCGTCAAGGGCTCCCCGCGCGAGGACCTGTCCGCGGGCCAGCGCCACGGCGCCACCTACGCCACCACCTGGGTCGACATCGACGAGCCCGACCCGACGTTCACCGGCAGACCGTCGAACGACGAGGCCGTCCAGGCGGTCGGCAGGCAGGGCCGGGCCAAGGGCGCCGCGATCTTCTCCCGGCTCGAAGGCGCGATCCACCACCAGGGCACCGTCTACTTCGTCTCCACCCAGGGCGGTGCCACCGCGCCGGGCGACACGGCCCCCTCCGGGTTCGGCAAGGGCCGCGGCCAGGTCTGGGCGTACGAGACGTGGAGCGGGCGGCTGAGGCTGGTGTACGAGTCGCCCCGCTCCACGGTCCTGGACCTGCCCGACAACGTGACGGCCAGCCCCCGCGGCACCCTCGTGCTGTGCGAGGACGGCGACGGCGACAACTTCCTGCGCGGCCTGACCCGGCACGGCGAGCTGTTCGACTTCTGCCGCATGGAGCCCGTCGCGGGCGACCCGGGCGCGGAGTTCGCCGGGTCCACGTTCGGCCCCGGCGGTCACACCCTGTACGTGAACGTCCAGTCCACGCACGGCATGTCGTTCGCCATCTGGGGGCCGTGGCAGCGCGGTGCCTTCTGACGCGCCCGGCTAGCCTGGGGACATGATCCTGGGCATCGGCGTGGACGTGGTGGACATCGCCCGGTTCGAGGCCACGCTGGAGCGTACGCCGGGCCTGCGGACGCGGCTGTTCACCGAGTGCGAGCGCGACCTGCCGGTGCGGTCGCTGGCCGCCCGCTTCGCCGCGAAGGAGGCCGTGGCCAAGGCGCTCGGCGGCCCCAGGGGGGTCGGCCACCTGGAGGCCGAGGTGCGCCGCGGCGAGAGCGGCCGGCCCGAGCTGCACGTCACAGGCCGCGCCGCCGAGGTCGCCCACGAGCTCGGCGTCAAGCGCTGGCACCTTTCCCTCACCCATGACGCGGGCGTCGCCGTGGCCTACGTGATCGCGGAGGGATAGCTTCGGATCATGCGCACCGCCTACACCGCCGACCAGATCAGAGCCGCCGAGCACCGGCTCATGGCCCGCCTGCCCGAGGGCGCCCTCATGCAGCGCGCCGCGTCCGGGCTCGCCGCCGCGTGCGCGACGATGCTCGGCAAGGTGTACGGCAGCCGCGTGACCCTGCTCGTCGGCAGCGGCGACAACGGCGGCGACGCCCTGTACGCGGGGGCGCTGCTCGCCCGGCGCGGCGCCCGGGTCGAGGCCGTGCTCGCCGGCAGCCGGACCCACGAGGCCGGGCTGGAGGCGTTCCTGCTGGCCGGAGGCAGGGCGGTGGAGGCCGGGACGGGGACGATCGAGCGGGCCGACCTCGTCGTGGACGGGCTCGTCGGCATCGGGGCGAGCGGGGCGCTGCGCGAGCCGTACCGGGAGCTCGCCCTGGCGGCCGACGCCGCCGCGGCCCCCACGGTCGCCGTGGACGTGCCCAGCGGCGTGGACGCGAGCAGCGGCCGGGTGGAGGGCGCCGCCGTCCGGGCCGCGCTGACCGTGACCATGGGGGCGCGCAAGACCGGCCTGCTCGTCGATCCGGGCGCCGCCCTGGCCGGCGAGGTCGAGCTGGTCGACATCGGGCTCGGCCCCTACCTGCCCGACCCCGACGTCGTCGCGCTCACCGGCGCCGACGTGGCCGCCCTGCTGCCGCGCCCGGCGGCGGAGAGCGACAAGTACCGCAGGGGAGTGGTCGGCGTCGTCGCCGGCAGCGACCAGTACACCGGCGCCGCCGTGCTCGCCGTGGGCGGCGCCCTGCTGGCCGGCGCCGGCATGGTCCGCTACGCCGGGCCGGGTGAGCCGGTGGCGCAGGTGCGCTCCCACTGGCCCGAGGCGGTGATCACGGAGCTGGAGCGGCCCTCGCTCGACGGCGTCGGCCGGGTGCAGGCATGGGTGGTCGGCCCCGGGCTCGGCACGGGCGACTGGGCGCGGGAGATGCTCGCGCAGGTGCTGGCGAGCGACGTGCCCGTGCTCATCGACGCCGACGGGCTCACGCTCGTCGCCCGGGAGCGCGACCTGCTCGGCCGCGACGCGCCCGTGCTGGTCACCCCGCACGCGGGCGAGCTGTCGCGGCTCACGGGCGCCGGGCGCGACGAGATCGAGGCCGACCGGCTGAGGCACGCGCGCGGCGCCGCGGCCGACCTCGGGGTGACCGTGCTGCTCAAGGGGTCCACCACGGTCGTGGCCGAGCCGGACCGGCCGGTACGCGTCAACGGCACGGGCACCGCGTGGCTGGCCACGGGCGGCACCGGCGACGTGCTGTCCGGGGTGGCGGGGGCGCTGCTCGCCCAGGGGCTCGGCTGTTACGACGCGGGCTCGTGCGCGGCGTACCTGCACGGGCTGGCCGGGCGGATCGCCTCCTCCGGCGCCCCGCTGCACGCGGCGGGCGTGGCGGCGGCGGTGCCCGCGGCGATCCGCGAGCTGACCGGGCGCGAGCTGACCGGGCGGCCGGCGCCGAGATAGCCGGCCCGCGTCCGGACGGCCGGCGCACGTCCGGATGGGCGGTCCACGTCCGGATGGCCGGTCCGCGTCCGGATGGCCCGTCCGCGTCCGGATGGGTGGCGCGCGTCCGGATGGGCGGCACGCGTCCGGACGGCCGTGGTGATCGGCGAATGGCGCCCGGCCACCTGGGAGAGCTGCCAGACTGGAGGGATGGGAATCCCGATGGCGACGCCCGCGCAGGCGCGGGTCGACCTGGCCGCGATCGAGCACAACGTGGCACTGCTCAAGGAACGCGCCGGCGGCGCCGAGCTCATGGGCGCCGTCAAGGCCGACGCCTACGGCCACGGCCTCGTGCCGTGCTCCGGGGCCGTCCTGGCGGGCGGGGCGAGCCGGCTCGGCACCGCGTTCATCCGGGAGGCCCTGGCCCTGCGCGCGGCCGGCGTCACGGCGCCGGTGCTGTCGTGGATCGTCGGCCCCGGCGAGCCGGTCGCGGAGGCCCTGGAGGCCGGCGTCGAGCTGTCGGCCTCCGCCGAGACGACCCTGGACGAGATCGCCGCCGCCGCCCGGAGCACCGGCCGCACGGCCCGCATGCACCTGGAGGCCGACACCGGCATGAGCCGGGGCGGCGCGCCGCTCGCCGCCTGGCCCGGCCTGCTGGACCGCGCGCTCCGGCTCCAGGCCGAGGGCGTCATCGAGATCGTCGGCCTGTGGTCCCACTTCGCGTGCGCCGACATGCCCGGCCACCCGTCGATCGACGCGCAGATCGACGCGTTCGAGGCCGCGCTCAAGCTGGCCGAGCAGGCGGGCGCTGGCGGCTCCCACGTCATCCGCCACCTCGCCAACTCCGCCGCGATCATGACGCTGCCGCGGTCCCGCTTCGACATGGTCCGCGCCGGCATCGCGATGTACGGGCTGAGCCCCATCCCGGAGCTCGGCGACTTCGGCCTGCGCCCGGCGATGACGCTGCGGGCGCGGCTGGCGCTGGTCAAGCAGGTGCCGGCCGGCTCCGGCGTCTCGTACGGGCACCTGCACGTCACCGAGGGCGAGACCCGGCTCGGCCTGGTCCCGCTCGGCTACGCCGACGGCGTGCTGCGGCACGCGACCGGCCGGGCCGAGGTGCTGGCCGCCGGTCGCCGCAGGCTCGTGACCGGCCGCGTGTGTATGGACCAGTTCATGATCGATCTGGGTGACGACCTGCCGGCCGAGGGCGAGGAGGTCGTGCTGTTCGGCCCTGGGGGGAGGGGCGAGCCCACCGCTCAGGAGTGGGCGGATAACCTCGGCACCATCACGCATGAGATCGTGACGAGAATCGGCGCGCGGGTGCCGCGGGTCCACGTGCGCGACAGCCAGGAGTGAGAGGGGGCGCGGGGACATGACCACGACGACGCGTCGCAAGGTCGGCATCGCCGGAGCCATCGTCGGCGCCGCCTCGGCGGGTGTCGCGGCGGCGACACTGGCCAAACGCTACGCGGTGGGCCGGATCAGGTTGCGCCCCGACGCCGAGCTGGCCGAGCCGTTCGGCGAGTTGAAGGGGCGGGAGCGCACGCTCACCACCTCCGACGGAGTGTCCCTGCACGTGGAGATCGACGGGCCTGAGGACGCGCCGCTGACCGTCGTCTTCTGCCACGGCTACTGCCTCAACCTGGAGTCCTGGCACTACCAGCGCCGCGACCTGCGCGAGAGCCACCGGGTCGTGGCGTGGGACCAGCGCTCCCACGGCCGCTCCGAGCGCGCCCCCGCCGACGACACCTCGATCGACCGGCTCGGCGACGACCTGGCCGAGCTGCTCGAACGGTTCGTGCCCGGCCCGTGCGTCCTCGTCGGCCACTCCATGGGCGGCATGACGATCATGGCGCTGGCCGACCGCCGTCCCGAGCTGTTCGGCGACCGGATCAAGGGCGTGGCGCTGATCGGCACCTCGGCGGGCAAGCTCGCCGAGATCACGCTGGGCCTGCCCGCCCTGGTGTCCAAGGTGGTGCACAAGGTGGCGCCGGGCGCGGTGTCCATGCTGGGGCGCCGGGGCGCGCTCGTCGACCGCACCCGCCACGCGGGCAGCGACATCGCGTTCCTCATCACCCGCTACGTCGGGTTCGGCGACTCCAAGAACGTCAGCCCCACCCTGGTCGACTTCGCCGAGTCCATGATCAGGGCGACGCCCACCGAGGTGATCGCCGACTTCTACCCGGCGCTGATGAACCACGACAAGCTGTCCGCGCTGCATGTCCTCGACCCCGTCCCGACCGCCATCCTCGTCGGCGACAAGGACTGGCTGACCCCGCCCGACCACAGCCGCGCCATCGCGGCCGTCCTGCCCAAGGCCCAGCTGACCGAGGTGCCCGACACCTCCCACCTGATCCAGCTCGAACGGCCGGGCGTGGTCAACGACGTGCTGCGCGACCTGATCAAGAGAGTGGAGTTGTAGGAAGTGGGGGAGTCGCGGTGAACGCGGAGCGGTTGCCGACCGCCGAGGACATGCGCGCGTACGGGGCCCGGCTGGCGGCCCGGCTGCGCCCCGGCGACCTGGTGGTCCTTTCGGGGCCGCTGGGCGCCGGCAAGACGACGCTGGTGCAGGGCATCGCCGAGGGCCTGAAGGTGCGGGGCCCGATCACCTCGCCGACGTTCGTGATCGCCAGGGTCCACCCGTCCCTGCGCCAGGGGCCGCCGCTGGTCCACGCCGACGCCTACCGGCTCGGCGGCGACCTGGAGGTGGACGACCTCGACCTCGACGCCTCGCTGGAGGAGTCGGTCACCGTCGTCGAGTGGGGCGAGGGGCTCGTCGAGGGCCTGTCGGAGGACCGCCTGGAGATCCACATCGACCGCGAGACGGGCGACGACGCCCGCGTCGTGACCCTGCGGGGAGTCGGCGCGCGCTGGTCCGGCGAGACAGCCTGACGCGACCGTCTGACCCGACACGCCGGTTGAGCGGCGACAAGAGTAAAACGCGGGTCAACGCCCGGCAATGCTGTCACCCTTGACGTATCTCGCCGATGACGGAAAACATGATCGTTGGCGATGGATTCCCCCAGAATTTCTGGGTATCAGGAGGGGCAGCGTCCACCTTTTTGGTGGATGCTTGGTGCAAGACGGCGAAGTGGGGTGCGCTGGTGCTCGGTGTCAGACGACTCGCGTCCGCGGGAGCCATCCTGATGATCGGCGCGCTGGGCTGCTCGGCCCAGGCCGACAGCGGACCCACGACCACACCGACGGCCACGGCCACCACGACCGCCACGAGCACCGCCACCGCGACGGCCACGGTCGCCGCCCGCGCCTCCATCAAGGTCGAGCTCAACCCCGACCGGGTCACCGCCGGCGAGACGTCGCGGGTCTGGATCCTCGCCAACTGCCCCGTGCCGACCGGCGGTCCCGCCCACACCGGCACCGCCACCTCGCGGGCGTTCGTCAGCGGCGTGCCGCTCAACCCGGCCGTCCCGACCCCCGGCCCCAACACCACCAGCACGCCCAGCCCCGGCCCGTGGGTGCGGGGCGAGGCCCAGGTGTCCGGCACGATCGCGCGCGGCTCCTACCGCGTGGACGTCAAGTGCGACGGCACCAACGACACCGGCCGCGCCACCCTGCGCGTCGTCCGGGCCGAGCCGCTGCCCAGCGACGTGCCCACCCGGGCCCCGCGCGCGGGCGGCGGCGGCACCTTCGGCAAGGACGTGGACGACGACTCCGGGCTGCCGCTCGCCCCCGCCGGGATCGTGCTCGGGCTCGTCCTGGCCGCCGGCGTCGGGATCGCGGTCAAGCGCCGCAGCCGGGCCTGACGAGGACGACGCCATGGCACGTCCGGGACGCGTGGTGCTCGCCGGGGCCGCCACGGGACTCCTGCTGGTCATGTTCGGCAAGACCCAGCTCGGCACCCAGCAGGCCGCCGCGAAGGTGGTGCCCGAGAGCATCGACATCCCGTCCATCGACGTCGAGGCCCCGCTGATGAAGCTCGGGCTGACCGAGGACGGCGAGGTGGAGCTGCCACCGTTCGAGAAGCCCAAGGTCGCCGGCTGGTACAGCGGCAGCGCCGTCCCCGGCGAGAAGGGCGCCTCGGTGATCGTGGGCCACGTCGACACCAAGACCGCGCCCGCCGTGTTCTACAAGCTGCGCAAGATGCGCAAGGGCGAGCTCGTGAAGGTGGAGCGCAGCGACGGCAAGGTCGCCAGGTACAAGGTGGAGGCCGTCGAGCAGGTCCACAAGGACCACTTCCCGGCCAAGAAGGTCTACGTGGACGACGGGCTCAAGCTGGTGACCTGCGGGGGCACGTTCGACTACGCCAAGGGCGAGTACATCGACAACATCATCGTCTACGCCTCCCGCGCCTGACCGCCCGCGCCCCGAAACCGGTTGCGGCGATCGGGATGATGGGGACATGAGCGTGGAGACCAATCCGCCCGCCACCGGCAGCCGGGTCCCCTGGGAGCAGGTGCATCCGGCGGCCCGGTCCGGGGTCGAGGACTTCCTCGGCGGGCCCGTGACCGAGGCCGTCACCCAGCACACCGGCTTCTCCCCGGCCGCGGCCGTGCGCCTGCGCACCGCCGCCGGACGGCGCGCGTTCGTCAAGGCCGTCGGCCCCGAGCCGAACCCCGAGTCCGTGCGCCTCTACCGCGCGGAGGCGGTGATCGCCGCCGCCCTGCCCGCCTCGGTGCCCGCGCCCCGGCTGCTGACCACGTTCGAGGCCGAGGGGTGGGTGGTGCTCGTCTTCGAGGACGTCGAGGGCCGCCACCCGGCGATGCCGTGGCGGCGCGACGAGCTGGACCTGGTGCTCGCGGCCGTCGACCGGATGTCGGCCGCGCTGACGCCCGCGCCCGTGGCCGCGCCGTCCGTCGCGGAGGCGTCCGCCGACTCCTTCCGGGGCTGGCGCAGGCTCGTGGAGGAGGACGTCACCGGCCTCGACCCGTGGGCGCTGCGCCACCTCGACCGGCTGGCCGAGCTGGAGTCCGGCTGGGGCGAGGCCGCCGCCGGCGACACGCTCCTCCACTCCGACCTGCGGGCCGACAACATCCTGCTCTCCGGCGACCGGGTCTACGTCGTGGACTGGCCGTGGGCGTGCGTCGGGGCGCCGTGGTTCGACCGGGTGTGCATGCTGCCGTCGGTCGGCATGCAGGGCGGGCCGATGCCGTACGAGCTGGTCACCGATCCGGATCCGGCGATCACGGCGGTGGTCGCCGCGATGACCGGCTATTTCGTCCGGCAGGGCCGGCAGCCGGATCCGCCGGGGCTGCCCACGCTGCGGGCGTTCCAGCGGGCGCAGGGCACGGTGGCGCTGGACTGGCTCAGACGCCGCACCGGCTGGGCGTGACGCCTCCGGCGCCTCCGGCGCTCACGTGGGAGGAGAAGCGGGGCGTGCGGAATCGGGTGAGCGGCCAGGTGTGAGCCGGGTGGCGGGTAGGCTAAGCAGTCGTGCTGGTCCTGGCCTTTGACACCGCGACTCCTGCGGTCACCGCCGCGCTCCACGACGGCGATCGGGTTCTCGCCGAGTCGACGACGATCGACGCCCGGCGCCACGGTGAGCTGCTGGCGCCCACCATCCAGACCGTCCTCGCCGAGGCGGGCGCGGCGCTGCGCGACGTCACCGCCGTCGTCGCGGGCAGCGGCCCCGGCCCGTACACCGGGCTGCGCGTCGGGCTGATGACCGCGCAGGCGCTGGCCACCACCCTCGCGATCCCCGCGTACGGGATCTGCACCCTCGACGCCGTCGCCTACGGCAGCGGTCGCGACGAGCCGTTCATCGCGGCCACCGACGCGCGGCGCAAGGAGGTGTTCTGGGCCCGGTACGCCGACCGGCGCACCCGCGTGAGCGGTCCGGCCGTCGACCGGCCCGCCGACGTGCCCGTCGAGGGCCTGCCGGTCGCCGGGGCGGGCGCCGTCCTCTACCCCGACGCGCTCGGCGAGCCGCTCGACCCGCCCTACCCCTACGCGGGCGCCCTGGCCGGCCTCGCCGTCGAACGCCTGGCCGCCGGCGCCCCGCTCGACCCGGCCCGCCCGATCTACCTGCGCCGCCCCGACGCGGTGGTGCCCGGCGCGCCCAAGCGGGTGACGGCGTGAGGCTCCGGCAGATGACCGAGGGCGACCTGCCCGCGGTCATGGCGATCGAACGGGCGACCTTCCCGCACGACGCGTGGAGCGAGGGCATGATGCGCGGCGAGCTGGCCGATCAGCCGCGCACCCGCCACTACGTCGTGGCGCTGGTCGACGAGGTCATCGTCGGCTACGCGGGCCTGGCCGCCGCGGCCGACCAGGCCGACGTGCAGACCATCGCGGTGCTCCAGGCCCACCAGGGCACGGGTGTCGGCGGCGCGATGCTGGCCGAGCTGCTGCGGGAGGCGCGCCGGCGCGGCGCCCGCGAGATCTTCCTGGAGGTGCGCGACGACAACCCGCGCGCCCGCGGCGTGTACGAGCATTTCGGGTTCGAGGAGATCGGCATCCGCCGCCGCTACTACGACGACGGCACCGACGCGATCATGATGAGGAAGAAGCTGGATGGCTGACGCACCACTGGTCCTCGGCATCGAGACCTCCTGCGACGAGACCGGTGTCGGCATCGTCAGGGGCCACACGCTGCTGGCCAACACCATCGCGTCCAGCATGGACGAGCACGCCCGCTTCGGCGGCGTCGTGCCCGAGGTGGCCTCGCGGGCCCACCTGGAGGCGATGACGCCGACCGTGGAGTCGGCGCTGGCGCAGGCCGGTCTGAAGTTCTCCGACATCGACGCGATCGCCGTGACGGCCGGGCCCGGCCTGGCCGGAGCCCTGCTCGTCGGCGTCGCCGCGGCCAAGGCCTACGCGCTCGGCCTCGGCGTGCCGCTCTACGGCGTCAACCACCTGGCCGCGCACGTCGCCGTCGACCAGCTCGAACACGGCCCGCTGCCCAAGCCGTGCATCGCCATGCTGGTCTCGGGCGGCCACTCGTCGCTGCTGCTGGTGCCCGACGTGGCCCAGGACGTGATCTCGCTCGGCTCGACGGTGGACGACGCGGCGGGCGAGGCGTTCGACAAGGTGGCGCGGGTGCTCGGACTGCCGTTCCCCGGCGGCCCGCACATCGACCGGGCGGCCACCTCGGGCTCCGGCACGGCCGTCGCCTTCCCGCGCGGCAAGATCGACGACGGCACGCTCGACTTCTCGTTCTCCGGCCTCAAGACCGCCGTGGCCCGCTGGGTCGAGGCGCGCGAGTCGGCCGGCGAGTCCATCCACGTGCCCGACGTGGCCGCCTCCTTCCAGGAGGCCGTGGTGGACGTGCTGACCCGCAAGGCGCTGCAGGCCTGCCGGAAGTACGACGTGCACGACCTGCTCATCGGCGGGGGCGTGGCGGCCAACTCGCGGCTGCGCGCCCTGGCCCAGGAGCGCTGCGACGCGGCGGGGGTGCGGCTGCGGGTCCCGCGGCCCGGCCTGTGCACCGACAACGGCGCCATGGTGGCCGCCCTGGGCTCCGACCTGGTCGCCGCGGGCATCACCCCCTCGACCCTGGAGATCCCGGCCGACTCGTCGATGCCGATCACCACGGTCCACGTCTGAGGCATGCCGGGCGTGGGGCGCCCTTGTCCGTGGCGCCCCACGTGCGAGGCGTCCGGCCGGCTTCCCGGTGGGGCGTCCGTGTCGGGCGCGGGCCCGCGTCGGAACCACGTGGGCGGCCGAGGATGCGCGCCGTCACGGCGAGCACCCCGTGAGCCCTCACGACCGGCCATGACAGACGGCAACCGACGTCGGCGCGTGCGCGTGACGTCGGCCGTGCCGTAACACATCCAAAAGACCGGCGACAGAGGCGAGCCGACGTCGGCTGTGCCGTAACAGAAGATCAGTCCTTGGACCGGGTGGGACGCAGGAGCGCCTCGGCCAGCGCGAGCATGGTCTCCTCCAGCGAGCCGAGGCGCTTGGTGAGGTCGCTCGCGGTGCGGTTGAGCTCCTCGCGGTCGGGCCGCGCCTGCACCAGCTCCGTGAGCGCGCCCGCCGCCGACGCGAGCCGCTCGGCCTCCTCGGCCGAGCGGGCGGCGATCGCCTCCTCGATCCGCTCGCCGATCCCGAGCGTCACCGGGAGCTGGCTCACCCGCTGGTTGACCGCCTCCAGGTGGTCGTCCACCGTCTCCAGCTGCTCGCCCGACTGCTCGGCGCGGGTGGACAGGTCGCTCAGGTGCCGCTCCACGCCGTCGAAGCGGGCCTGCATGCTGCTCTGGATGCTCGTGCCCACCTGGTCGAACCTCGCCGCCAGTCCGGTGTCCACGGCGTCGAGGCGGCCGGCGAGCCCGTCCACCGTCTGCAGGCGCCCGTCCATCGTGTCGAAGCGGGCCGACAGGTTGGCGTCGACCGTGGCGAAGTGCGCGGCCATGGCGCTGTCGCTGCGGTCGAGCCGGCCCGTGACCCCGTCGAACCCGGCCGCCAGCTTCGTGTCGACGGTCGTGAACCGGCCCGTCACCGTGCTGTCCACGGCGTCGAAGCGGGTCGTCAGGTGCTCCTCGACCTCGTTCAGCCGCTCGTCCAGCGACTCCAGGTCGTTGTCGAGGTGGTTGAAGCGGGCCTCGTTGCGGGTCGAGCTCTCGCCGAGGTGCTGGTCCACCGCCGCCACCCGCTGGTCCATGCCGGCCACCCGCTGCTCCATCGCGGCCACGCGGCCGTCCACGCCGCCCAGCAGCTCACCGGCGGCCGCCGCGCGCTCGTCGAGCGTGCTCAGGCGGCCGTCGAGCGTGGTGAAGCGGCCGTCCACCCGGCCGTCCAGGGCGCCGAGCTGGCCGTCCAGCGAGACGATCCGCTTGTCCACCGCCCCCAGCCGGGAGTCGACCCCGCCCAGGCGGCTCTCGACCCCCTCCATGCGCGCGTCGAGCTCGTCGAGCCGCCCGGCCACCTGCTGCTGGGTCTCCTCCAGGCGGACCGAGACGTGCTGCTGGGTCTCCTCCAGGCTCGCGGCGAGCTCCTGCCGCGTCTCCTCCAGCCGCGCCGCCAGCCGCTGCTCGGCGGTCGTGAGCCGGTCGGTCACGGCGCTCACCTGGCCCGTGAGGATGTCCACGTGCGCGGTCAGCCGCTCGGCGACGGCGTCCACGTGCGCGTTGACCTGCTCGCCGACCGCGGCGGCCCGGGCGCCGGCCTGCTCGGCGGCGGCGGACAGCCGGTCGTCCAGGCCGTCCGACAGCCCCGCGGACAGCCCGTCCGACAGGCCGGCCACCAGGCTTTCGACCCGGTCCGTACGCGCCGTCAGCTCGGCGAGCGACCTGTCGAGCCGGGTGAACCGGCTCGCCGCGGCCTCCATGCTGGAGCCGAGCTGCGCCATGACGGCCGCGAACTCGCCCATCCGCCTGGCGATGCCCTCACCGCCGTCCAGGACCGCCTGGAGTCGTTTCAGCGTCTCCTCGACGCCGCCGCCGATGGTGGTCAGGTCGTCCCAGATGTTCGGCAGCTCCACCACGGGCGCGACGCGCTGCTGGACCGACTCCACCCGGGCGTCCACGGAGCCCACCTGCGAGCCGACGGCGTCCACGTGGTCGCGCACCGCCTCGACGTGCTGGGCGAGGCCCTCGGCCCACATGGGCGGCTTGGCGGCGATGTCGTCGAGGCGCCCGCTCACCGTCTCCAGCGTGCCGCTCAACCCCCCGAGCTCCCGCTCGCGCACCTCGCGCAGCAGCCACTCCATGCCTTCGAGCCGCTGGCGGATCTCGTCGAGGACGGCCCCCTGCGTGCGCTGCTCGTAGACGTGGTCCTGCGCGGCGCGCGCCAGCAGCTCACGCATCCTCTCCGGGACCTTGCTGTGGCCGCCCGTCTGCAGGAGGGCGGTGTGGTTGGAATGATCCACCGAAAGGCTCCTTCACTCGCCGACGGTTCATCGCGCAGCGGTGGATAGGTCCGGTTTGCAGATGAAGAAGGAGAACGCGGAAAACCGCAACAGGGGGAGAACTCCCGCCCGCCCACCTTAGCCTTTCGATCAAGCCGCGTCAGTGGCGCGGGAGAATATCGTGGTTGCCGGGGGAACGCCCCGGTTTGCCATTTACGCAGGTCGTGCGCTGGAGCCTGGGCGGCAGATCAGGGCGGTGGGCTTGTCCATGATCCGGGTCAGAATGACCACGGCGGACTCGGTGCCCGAAAGTCGTAGATCACTCCGAAGGCGTTCGATATCGACGGCCGACGCCCGCTTTTTAATAGTGACATTTCCTATTTTGCGGTCGCGGAGTGCGGCGCGCAGCCGCTTGAGCGAGAACGGCAGCGCCTCCTCCACCTCGTACCGGGCCGCCCAGGGGGTGTCGACCGGCTCGTCGCCGGTGATGTAGGCGATCATGGGGTCGGGCAGCCGGCCGCCGACCAGCTCGGCCACCTCGCCGACGAGATGGGCGCGGATCGCGGCTCCGTCAGGCTCGTAGACGTACCGGCCGAGCGGCCCCGTGGGGGCGACGGCGCCGGTGTCGCGCAGGACGTGGCCGCCGGGCAGCAGCGTGGCCAGCCGGACGAGGCCGGCCTCCCGGCCCGGCGACGTCCACAGGGACGCCTCCTTGACCTCGCCCTTGTACGAGACCCACTCGGCCTCGGCGCCCTCCGGGATGAACTCGTACGGGATGCCCGGGGCGACCTTGAGACAGGCGCGCGGCGCCCGGGCGAGCAGGTCGAGCACGACCGGCCACGGCGGGGAGTAGGCCATGGGGTCGAACGTGCGCCCCCTGGAGGTGCGCCGGGCCGGGTCGGCGAACAGGACGTCGTAGTCCTCCGGCGAGACCGACGCGGCGTCCGCCACCCGCACCGTGACCCGCCCGGCCAGCCCGAACGCCTCGGCGTTGGCCCTGGCCACGGCCACGGTCAGCGGGTCGGTGTCGACGGCGTCCACGACGCAGCCGGCCCGGGCCAGCGCCAGCAGGTCGCCACCGGAGCCGCAGCACACGTCCACGACCCTCGGCCCTTCGTCCGAATCGGGGTCTGCCCCTAGGTGAGCGCCTTCGCCCGAACCGGGGTCTCCTTGGCGAGCCCCTTCGCCCATGCCCGCGCCCGCCTCCCCGAGCGCTTCGCCACGAGGGCCGCGAGAGGCTCGGCCGGGGGAGCGCGGGTCGGGGGAGGGGACGCCGGAAGACGGGGACGACGCGCTGGGAGAGGCCGGCTCAAGGGCGCACGCGGCCAGCAGCCGGGCGGCGCGGTGGGCGGCGACCTCGGCGCGCGTGGCCTGCTCCAGGCCGTGCGGCGTGAAGTACATCAGCTCGGCGTCCGCCCCGAACTTGGCGCGCGCCCGCTCCCTCAGCCGCGCCTGCGTGAGCGCCGCCGAGGCGAGCGCGGCGTCGTACGTGCGGCGCAGGCTCGTCGCGGCCACCACGGGATCGGCGTCCCGGAGCTCGACCGCCTCCGCGAGCGCGCGCTGCCCGCGCGGGGTGAGCAACTCGGTGAAGGCGTCCAGGTCCACGCCGTACGACGTTAGCGCCCCGCCCGGGGGCCCCGGTCAGGGCCCCCGTCTCGACCTGCGAAGATGAGGTATCGCTCTCAGCAAACGTGTTCGTGTTGACTGTCAAGCCCCTCTTGCATATGTTTCCTGTTGGCACTCTCCCCTTGAGAGTGCCAACGTGCGACGAGGCAGGTCTGGCACCCGCGACGGCAGGCCCCGCTGGTCGCCTCTTCTAGATCATTCAAATCTGAAGGGGAGGTCCGATCGTGACGACCGCCACCAAGGTTCCCGTTAAGCCGCTCGGCGACCGCATTGTGGTGCAGCCGCTTGAGGCTGAGCAGACCACCGCTTCCGGCCTGGTCATCCCGGACACCGCCAAGGAGAAGCCGCAGGAGGGCAAGGTCCTCGCGGTGGGCCCCGGCAACTGGGACGAGGACGGCGAGAAGCGGATCCCGCTCGACGTCAGCGAGGGCGACGTCGTCCTCTACAGCAAGTACGGCGGCACCGAGGTCAAGTACGGCGGCGAGGAGTACCTCGTGCTCTCCGCCCGCGACGTTCTCGCGATCATCGAGAAGTAAGCCGGTGGTGTCGGGCCCCGGGCGCCGTAGGCGGCCGGGGCCTTCGACACTAGGAGAGGACTCTCAGCAAAATGGCGAAGATCCTGGAGTTCAACGAGGACGCCCGCCGCGCTCTTGAGCGTGGCGTGAACGCCCTCGCGGACGCCGTGAAGGTCACCCTCGGCCCGCGTGGCCGCAACGTCGTCATCGACAAGAAGTTCGGTGCTCCGACGATCACGAACGACGGTGTGACCATCGCTCGTGAGATCGAGCTGGAGGAGCGCTACGAGAACCTCGGCGCCCAGCTCGCCAAGGAAGTGGCCACCAAGACCAACGACATCGCGGGCGACGGCACCACCACCGCGACGGTCCTGGCCCAGGCCATGGTCCGTGAGGGCCTGCGCAACGTGGCGGCCGGCGCCTCGCCGCTGTCGCTCAAGCGCGGCATCGACAAGGCGGCCAAGGAGATCAGCGACAAGCTGCTCGCCAGCGCCCGCCCGGTCGAGGACAAGAAGGAGATCGCCAACGTCGCGACGATCTCCGCCCAGGACGCGAAGATCGGCGAGCTGATCGCCGAGGCGTTCGACAAGGTCGGCAAGGACGGCGTCCTCACGGTCGAAGAGTCCAACGCCATGGGCATGGAGCTCGAGTTCACCGAGGGCCTCCAGTTCGACAAGGGCTACCTGTCGGCCTACATGGTCACCGACCCCGAGCGCATGGAGTCCGTCCTCGAGGACGCCTACATCCTGCTCACGCAGGGCAAGATCTCCTCGATCGCCGACTTCCTGCCGCTGCTCGAGAAGGTCGCCCAGACCAAGAAGCCGCTGCTCGTGGTCGCCGAGGACGTCGAGGGCGAGGCCCTGGCCGTCCTGGTCACCAACAAGATCCGCGGCACGTTCACCTCCGTCGCCGTCAAGGCGCCGGGCTTCGGCGACCGCCGCAAGGCGATGCTGCAGGACATGGCCATCCTCACCGGCGGCCAGGTCGTCAGCGAGGAGGTCGGCCTCAAGCTGGAGAACGTCGGTCTCGAGGTGCTCGGCCAGGCCCGCCGCATCGTCGTCACGAAGGACGCCACGACCATCGTCGACGGCGCCGGCGACCAGCAGGCCATCGAGGACCGCGTCAAGGAGATCAAGCTCGCCATCGAGCAGTCCGACTCCGACTGGGACCGCGAGAAGCTGCAGGAGCGCCTCGCCAAGCTCGCGGGCGGCGTCTGCGTCCTGCGTGTCGGCGCGGCCACCGAGGTGGAGCTCAAGGAGAAGAAGCACCGTCTCGAGGACGCCATCTCCGCGACGCGCGCCGCGATCGAGGAGGGCATCGTCTCCGGCGGTGGCTCGGCCCTGATCCACGTCTCCAAGGACCTCGACAACCTCGGCCTGTCGGGCGACGAGGCCACCGGTGTCGGCGTCGTCCGCCGCGCGCTGGTCGAGCCGGCCCGCTGGATCGCCGAGAACGCCGGTCTCGAGGGCTACGTGGTCACCCACAAGGTCTCGGAGCTGCAGACCGGTCACGGCCTCAACGCCGCGACCGGCGAGTACGGCGACCTGATCGCCCAGGGCGTCATCGACCCGGTCAAGGTCACCCGCTCGGCCGTCCAGAACGCCGCTTCGATCGCGGGCATGCTGCTCACGACCGAGGCGCTCGTCGTGGACAAGCCCGAGGAGGAGGCTCCGGCCGCCGGCCAGGGCCACGGCCACGGCCACGGTCACTGAGCACCTCACGGCCGCTCCGCGCGGCCGCTGAGCACCTGAGGCTCACGCACGGCCCGTCCCCGATCCAGGGGGCGGGCCGTTCGCGTACCCGGGGCCGCTGGGCGCTGAAGCCGGGTGGACGCCTCTGAGGGGGCGCCTGACGGCTGGGTGGGGTAGGTGCCCACGGCCTGGGAGCTGAGCGGATCCATGACCCCTGGCGGCGAGTGGGACCCGTACGGCCGGCGCGGGGCTCGCAGGGTGGCGCACATTTGGATGAAGTGTTCGGATATGCCAGGGCTAATGGGATGTGACGTGGTACCAATGGATACAACATGCATACGGCCTGAGATATGAAATAGTGACTTATCCAGGTAAACCCGGCCTGTCAGCAAAGCGTCGCGTTCCCCGGTCGACGAGCCCCCCTGTCGGCGAATTCCGCGCATTTCGGGTTATGGGGTGAAATATTCCTCCACTACTAAAGCCTTACTGTCGTCATTCGATTACGGGCAGTCGCCGTCTCGCCAATGTGACCAATCCGTAGCCGTTCGCGATGACGACAGGCCCGATCAGTGCGGGCATCATGCCTATCGTGAGCGAGGGAAGCGTCGCCGACGCCAAAATTGGGGTAAGGCTCGCGTCGAGACTTCCGGCACGGACGGATGACTCCGACCTTAGGGAACTGACCAGTCTCGCCGTACAGGGAGATCGCGGTGCGATCGAATCCCTGCTCGGCGAGTTGCGCCCGATGGTGGTGCGCTATTGTCGCGCCAGGTTGGGCAGGGTGTCAGGCCAATATCACATTGCCGATGATGTGGCCCAGGAGGTGTGCATCGCGGTGTTGTCGGCGCTTCCGCGCTACCGCGACATGGGCCGTCCGTTCGCCTCGTTCGTCTTCGGCATCGCCTCGCACAAGGTGGCCGACGCGTTGCGCAGCTCCGTGCGCTCGGCCGTGCCGACGCAGGACCTGCCCGACGGGCCGGACGACGGGCCGGGGCCCGAGGAGACCGTGGTCCGCTACATCGAGGTCGAGCACGCCCGCAGGCTGCTCGCCCGGTTGCCCGAGAATCAGCGGGAGTTGCTGCTGTTGCGGGTGGTGTCTGGGTTGTCCGCCGAGGAGACCGGTAATGTACTCGGCATGTCACCAGGTGCGGTCCGGGTCGCCCAGCATCGGGCGCTGGCGAGGTTGCGGCAGATGGCCGAGCTGGAGTCGGCTTGACGCAGGAGCGGAACGGAGCCGGTCCGGCTCCGGAGGACGAGAGCGACGCGCTGCTCGACGCCCTCGGCCGTGGGGAGCCGCCCCCTCATGACGATCCCGCCGCGCGGCTGCTGGCCGCCCTGCGGGCCGACGCCTGCCGCGACTCCGGCATCGACGGCGGCATGGGCCACGACGCGGGCGACGGCACGTCCCGGCGCGCGTGGGAGGACGGCATCACCCGTGCGGAAGGCGGCGGGGTGACGCCGGTGGTCAGCGGCGTTCCTCGGTGTCGATGACGCCGTCGACGTAGCCCCGGGCGTACTCCCACGTGACGTAGTCGGCCGGGTCGGGGTGGCAGGCGGGCTCGTGCACCTGCGGCCGGCCCTTCTCGATCATCTGGCGCAGGTTGCCGCGCAGCAGGTCCCAGTCGAAGAAGTGCTGCTCGCCGCACTCGGGACAGTCGAGCACGAGGCCGAGCACGCCCTGGGGCTCCAGGAGGGAGCGGAACACCTCCACGTCGGCGAGGTCCGTGATGGCCTCGTCGCGCTCGGCGGCCGTGAGCGGCTCGGCGTCGTCGAGCTCGCCCATCGCGGCGGACGGGTCGTTCGGATCGTCCGCGAACGGGTCGCGGGGGACGTCTTCCAGCACCTTCCCACCATATGACCGATGCGGCCGCCATGGTGGTCAGTGGTGGTCGGCGGGATGGTCGAGCCATCCGCGCCGGGCCGCTTCCACGCCGGCGTGGAAGCGGGACTGCGCGCCGAGCCGGGTCATCGCGTCGGCGAACCGGGCGCGTACGGTGCGGACCGACACGCCGAGATGGCGCGCGATCGACTCGTCGCAGACGCCCTGAGCGGCGAGGCGGAGCACCTGGACGGTGCCGTCGCCCTGGTGGCCCCACGGCACCGGCGTGGACCGGGCCCACCATTCCTCGAACAGCGACCTGAGCACGCCCACGATGATCGGAGTGCGTAACAGGTAGAAGTTGTAGGCGTGGTCGGGCAGGTTGCCGCCCCACAGGGCGGGCAGGCCGGCGGCGTCGTCGCCGGCGGTCATGAACCAACTCGGCACCCGCGCGAGCGTGCGGGCCTCGCCCCCGGTCTCCAGCAGGCGGCCGAGCCCGTCGCGCACCCCCGGCAGCGCCAGCGTCTCCACGGGGACGACGGCGCGCACGGTGAGCAGCCCGCGCTGCTGCGCGTCGATCCAAGGATCGGCAAATTTCCGCAAAAAGTCGGTCATGGTGCGCTCGTCCGGAATGGCGGTCAGCACCGTGATCGGCGGCGCCTGCACGGCCATGCCGACGACGCTCTCGTACAGCACGTCGGCCCCGCTGACCAGCTCCACCGGGAAGGGTCCGCTCTGGTAGTCGCGCCCGGCGTCGTAGTCGCGGATGAGGCCGCGGATCGACCCGAGGGCCGAGTCGATGCGCCGGCTCTCCTCGGCCAGCCGGTCGAGCCGCTCGGCGATCAGCCGCCCGAGCGCTCCAGCGGGGTGGCGGGCCAGGTACTCGCCCGAGTGCTCGTCCACCACGCCCAACCGCACCAGGTCGTCGAGCTGCCTGCTGACCTTGTCGCGCGGACCGCCCATCGCCTCCGCCAGCTCAGCGAGCGTGGCGCGGTGCAGGCGGAGCACCGCCGTGTAGAGCGCCGTCTGAGCCGGGTCGAGGCCCAGCGCCGCGAGGGGATCGGGCACGTCGGGTGACTCGTTGCGCATGTCGCGTGGCTCCGTTGGGGGACCGGGGGTGCCGCGAGAATAACGCGGCATCCTCGCCCTGTCCGCCCCCTTGCGCGGGATGACGCCGCATCGGTGCAACTTCGTGCAATTGCACGTTTGCACATTGCGGCGTGCCGCTGGGTAACGCACGCTTGACCGAGAGTCGGCAGACCACCGGGCCAGGCGATGCCGGCCATCAGGACGCGGAGGGGGGTTCGGTGGCGCGACGCGCGCCGGCCCGGCTGCCGGTCGCCGGGAGACGGAACGGATCACCGACCGTTCCGCCTCCCGGCCTTTTTCGATGCCGGGAGTACGACGGACCGTGGGGGTCATCGTCCTCCCGGCATCTCTGCTGTTTGGAGCCAGGCCCTAGACTTGTCCCCATCACGCGCAACGGCAGGAGGGGGCCGCAGCATGTCCAAGTTCACCGAGATGGGTCTGACCTTCGACGACGTGCTGCTCGTGCCGGGCTACTCAGACCTGCAGCCAGGTGAGGCCGACACGCGTTCACGGTTGTCACGCAACATCACGCTGTCCATCCCGCTGGTCTCCGCGGCCATGGACACGGTCACCGAGGCCCGTATGGCGGTCGCCATGGCCCGGCAGGGCGGCATCGGCGTCCTGCACCGCAACCTCGCGGCCGAGGAGCAGGCCCAGCAGGTCGACCTGGTCAAACGGTCCGAGGCCGGCATGGTCACCAACCCCGTCACCTGCACGCCCGACGACACGCTCGCCGACGTCGAGCGGCTGTGCGCGACCTACCGCATCTCCGGCGTGCCCGTCACCGACCACGACGGCATCCTCGTCGGCATCGTGACCAACCGCGACATGCGCTTCGAGACCGACCAGACGCGCCGGGTGCGCGAGGTGATGACCGCGGCCCCGCTGGTCACCGCCCCGGTCGGCGTCTCCCGCGACGAGGCGTTCGCGCTCCTCCGGCAGAACAAGATCGAGAAGCTGCCCCTCGTCGACGCCGACGGCCGGCTGCGCGGCCTCATCACGGTCAAGGACTTCACCAAGAGCGAGCAGTACCCGCTCGCCACCAAGGACGCCGACGGCCGGCTCGTGGTCGGCGCGGCCGTGGGCGTCGGCGGCGACGCCGAGGCGCGCGCCAAGGCCCTCATCGAGGCGGGCGTCGACGTCATCGTCGTGGACGTCGCCCACGGCCACTCCAAGGGCCTGGCCGACATGGTCGGCAAGATCAAGGCCAACAGCCGGGTCGAGGTCATCGCGGGCAACATCGCCACGCGGGCCGGCGCGCAGATGCTCGTCGACGCGGGCGCCGACGCCGTCAAGGTGGGCGTCGGGCCGGGCTCCATCTGCACCACGCGGGTCGTCGCCGGGGTCGGCGCGCCGCAGGTGACCGCGATCCACGAGGCGTCGCTGGCCTGCCAGCCCGCCGGGGTGCCGGTCATCGGCGACGGCGGCCTGCAGTACTCCGGCGACATCGTCAAGGCGATCGCCGCGGGCGCCGACACGGTCATGCTCGGGTCCCTGCTCGCCGGCTGCGAGGAGTCGCCGGGCGAACTGATCTTCATCAACGGCAAGCAGTTCAAGTCGTACCGGGGCATGGGCTCGCTGGGCGCGGTCCGCAACCGCGAGCGCGGCGGCACCTCCTTCAGCAAGGACCGCTACGCCCAGGCCGAGGTCGGCGGCGAGGACAAGTACATCCCCGAGGGCATCGAGGGCCAGGTCCCCTACCGCGGCCCGGTCGCCGCGGTCGCCCACCAGCTCGTCGGCGGCCTGCGCCAGGGCATGTGGTACGCGGGGTGCCGCACGATCCCGCAGATGCACACCGACTGCCAGTTGATGCCGATCACCGCGGCGGGCCTCAAGGAGAGCCACCCGCACGACATCCAGATGACCGTCGAAGCTCCGAACTATCACAGAAGGTAATCCATGACTCAGCAGGTGGAGATCGGCCGGGGCAAGACGGGGCGGCGGGCCTACGCGCTCGACGAGATCGGCCTCGTCCCCTCGCGGCGTACGCGTGACCCGGAGGAGGTCTCGATCGCCTGGCAGATCGACGCCTACCGGTTCGAGCTGCCGGTCGTCGTCGCCCCCATGGACAGCGTGGTCTCGCCCGCCACGGCGATCGAGATCGGCCGGCTCGGCGGCCTCGCGCCGCTCGACCTCGAAGGGCTCTGGACGCGCTACGAGGACCCGCTGCCGCTGCTGGAGGAGTGCTCGCGGCTCGACACGGAGGCCGCGACCAAGCGGCTGCAGGAGATCTACGCGGCGCCGATCAAGGAAGAGCTGATCGGCCGGCGCATCGAGGAGATCCGCGCCTCCGGCGTGACCACGGCCGTGCGGCTGTCGCCGCAGCGCACCGTCCAGTACCACAAGGCCGTGATCGACGCGGGCGTCGACATCTTCGTCATCCGCGGCACCACGGTCTCCGCCGAGCACGTGTCGGGCCGGGCCGAGCCGCTCAACCTCAAGCAGTTCATCTACGAGCTGGACGTGCCGGTCATCGTGGGCGGCTGCGCCACCTACACGGCCGCCCTGCACCTCATGCGCACGGGCGCGGCGGGAGTGCTCGTCGGCTTCGGCGGCGGCGCCTCCCACACCACGCGCAACGTGCTGGGCGTGGCCGTGCCGATGGCCACCGCCATCTCCGACGTGGCCGCGGCCCGCCGCGACTACCTCGACGAGTCGGGCGGCCGCTACGTCCATGTGATCGCCGACGGCGGCATGGGCACCTCCGGCGACATCGCCAAGGCCATCGCCTGCGGCGCCGACGCCGTCATGGTGGGCTCGCCGCTGGCCCGCGCCGCCGAGGCGCCCGGCCACGGCTACCACTGGGGCTCCGAGGCGCACCACCCCGACCTGCCGCGGGGCCGGCGGGTGAAGTTCGACACGGTCGGCACGCTGGAGCAGATCCTGCACGGGCCGTCGAGCGTGGCCGACGGGTCGATGAACCTCATGGGCGCTCTCAAGCGCACGATGGCCTCGACGGGTTACTCCGACATCAAGGAGTTCCAGCGCGTCGAGGTGGTCGTCGCCCCGATCCAGCGCTGACCGCCGCCCGTCCCTTCTGACGCACGAGCCCCCGGTTCCGGCTGCATGCCGGGCCGGGGGCTTCTGGCGTCACGATGAAGGGGGATCCGCACCGCTCCACCGCCCGCGCCCCGGCGTGTCGGCCGCGCACTCGCGCCGGTGCCTCGGACCCCTCAAGGGGCGCTCTCGTCGCGCCAGATGAGGCTGTGCAGGTCGGCGCCGCGGATGACCTGGACCCGCCACGGCACCAGCCGCAGCAGGTGGAGCTCCGGGTCGTCGGGCCCCTTCCAGAAGTTGCCCAGGTCGTATCCCGCGCCCGGCGGGCTGCCCTTGGCGTACAGGTTCCAGACGTGGCGGCGCGTCCCGGGGTCCGAGACCCACTCGGCGACGGCGTCGACGCTCACCGCGTTCTGGCGCGGCGTCCAGTACGAGAACGTGGTGTGCGGGTTGCCCGCCAGGTGGGCGGCCTTGACGGGCGTGCGGTACGTAGCCAGCCAGCCGAGCGGCCGGCCGTCCACCACCTCCCAGACGGGGATGAGCACCCGGGCGCGGGGCCGTCCCTTGGCGTCGACCGTGGTCATCGTGGCGTAGACGATGTCGCCGACGTAGGCGGAGAACTGCGGCTCGATCGCCGCGAACGAGGATACCCGGCGGGCCATGGCGACCTCCTCAGGCCGAGGCCCGCGCGGGGGCGGGCTCGGCGGTCTCGGGCGTGCCCGCCCCCGCGCGGGCGGAGCGCAGGCCGAAGGCGATGACGACGAGGGCGAGCAGCGCGGTGACCAGCGGCACGACGAGGGCCGCCTGGATCGCGTCGAGCCGCGCGGCCGGGCCGCTCGCGTCGCCCAGCGCGGCGACGTTCACGGCGGTGACGGCCGCCAGCCCCAGCGCGGCGCCGAACTGGAAGGCGGTGTAGAGCAGCCCGCCGGCCAGGCCGTGCTCGTGCTCGGCCACGCCCTCCGTGGCGGCCATGGTGAACGGCCCGTACGCGAGGGCGAACGACAGCCCGATCAGCAGCATGGTCGGGAACATGGCGGCGTAGGTCCAGTCGGGGCCGACCGGCAGGAACAGCGCGTACGCGACGGCCGCCAGCACCAGCCCGCCGAACAGCACCCGCGCGTTGCCGAACCTGTTCACCAGGCGCGGCGTCAGGGTCGGGGCCAGCACGGTGTCGATGCCGGCCACCAGCATGGCCAGGCCCGTCTGGATGGTGCTCCAGCCGCGCAGCTCCTGGAGGTAGAGGGTGGCCAGGAACTGGAACCCGGCGAACGAGGCGAGGAACAGCAGCGCGCCGAGGTTGGCGCGGGCGAGCGAGCCCGACCGCAGCACGCCGAGCCGGACGAGAGGGTGCGCCGTCCGCCGCTCGATCACCACGAACGCGCCCAACAGCGCCAGCCCGGCCGCGAACACGGCGACGGTGACCCAGGTGTCCCGGTCCAGGTGCTCCAGCCGGATCACCCCGTACACGAGCAGCAGCATCGAGCCGGTGATGGTGAGCGCCCCGGCGATGTCGAACCCGCCCCGAGGCGTCGGCTCGGCGTCCGGGGCGGGCTCCTTGACCAGGGGGATCGCCGCCACGAGGATCAACGCGGACAGCAGCACCGGGGCGAAGAACACCCACCGCCAGCCGAGCGCGGTCAGCAGGCCGCCCGCGACGAGGCCGAGCGAGAAGCCGCCGGCCGCGATGCCCGCGTACACGCCGAGGGCCTTGGTGCGCCGCGGCCCCTCGGGGAAGTTGCCGGTGACCAGGGCCAGCCCCGCGGGCGCCATGAACGCCGCGGCCACGCCCGTGACGAACCGGGCGAGGAGCAGCGTCCATCCCTCGCCGGCCAGCCCGCCCAGCCCCGAGAACACGAGGAACACCGTCAGCCAGGTCAGGAACATCCGGCGCCGGCCCAGCAGGTCGGCGGCCCGCCCGCCCAGCAGCATGAATCCGCCGTAGCCCAGCACGTACGCGGTGACCACGCCGCTGAGCACGTCCGTGGACAGCCCGAGGTCGGCCCGGATGGCGGGCAGCGCCACGTTGAGCATGGCCACGTCGATGCCTTCGAGGAAGACGGCGCCGGCGAGGACGAACAGGACGCCCCAGGAGCGCGCGTCCATGCGTCCGGAGCGTTCGGCGCGTTCGGCGCGTTCGGTAGAGGGAGACATGAGGACCTTCCCGCATTGATGGTTCTCTTAGGTAACTGGAACCATCTTTGGTCACCGGCCCCATGCTGGGAAGACGGCACTTCAGAGTCACTCGGTTACCGCCGCGTCACCGTCCTCCACCTCCTACGACGTCACTCCAGATTCGTGTGCCGTGACCGCGACACCTCCACCGGTTCCGCGCGGCGCTCCCGGACCCGGTTGGTGACCAGATCCGCCAGGACGAACAGGGCGATCTCGTACGCGCTCCCCATGGGCAGCACGGCCGCCGAGGCCGGGTCGTCGGCCATCGTCCGGGCCCGTACGCGGACGACGCGATCCGCCTGCCCCGCGGGCGGGGCGGACGGCTGCGCCGTCAGGTACAGCAGGCGCGCGCCCGACCGGACCGCCACCCCGGCCAGCGCCTCCACCGTGGACAGCCGACCGGGGCCGCAGGACAGGACGACCAGATCGCCCTCTCCCACGGCCGGGCAGGTCATCTCGCCGGCGTAGTGCGCGTCGAGGCCCGCGTGGAACAGCCGCATCACGAGGCCGCGCAGCGCCAGTCCCTCGCGACCGGGCGCGTAGCAGGCGATCCGGCGGGCCGCGAGCAGCTCGCCCGCGACCGCGTCGAGCTCGTCCCCGGAGACGCTCGCGACCGCGGCGGCGATCTCGCCCATGGCCCGCGCGGCGTCACCGGCCATCTCGTCCATGGCCCGCGCGGCGTCACCGGCCATCTCGTCCATGGCCCGCGCGGCGTCGCCGGGGAGCCGGTCGTGCCTGGTCATCGCGCCTCCTCGACGGGCGGCCGACGGGCGCCGGACCCCCGTCACCCCAGTGTCCCTCGCGCCGTGACCACGCTGTCGTACGCCGGGCACGGGCCGTGATCGTTCTTGACCGATCTCCGGGGGCGTGCGACGTCGCGACCATCGCCCGTTCGTGCCGGAGGGGCGGGTGCTCGGCGTGGTCGTCCGCCGGATCGTGGAGCGGCCGGTTCCCTAGGATCCGGGTATGGCCGATCTCCAGTGGACGCACCAGGTGGAGCTGCGGGACGACCGGGTCGTCAAGCGGTACACCGGCGACGACCCCGAACTGGCCGGGCGCGAGTGGCGGGCGCTGACACTGCTGGCCGAGCACGCGCCCGGGCTGGCGCCCCGGCCGATCACCCTGGAGCCGCCCGTCCCGGCCGTGTCCGGCGGGGCCGTGACGATGTCGCGGCTGCCCGGCGTCCCGCTGCGGTCCCTGCCGGACGCCGGGGCGTACGCCAAGCACCTGGTGCGGGCCGTCGACGAGCTGCACGCGGCGGTGCCCCGCGACGTGCTCGCCGGCGTGCCCGAACGCCCCTGGCACCTCGCCCCGCTGGCCGCGCAGGTCGGGGAGTGGTGCGCCCGCTGGAAGCCGCGCGAGCCCCTCGCCGATCAGGCCGTCCGCGAGGGCGCGCGGTGGCTGGAGAGCTGGCGTCCCGGCGACGAGGGCGTGACACCGGTGTTCGGCGCGGGCGACGGCAACCTGGCGAACTTCCTGTGGGACGGCGCCCGGGTGCGGATCGTCGACTTCGAGGAGTCCGGGCGTAGCGACCGCGCGTTCGAGCTGTCGGAGATCTCGCAGCACGTGGCGATGTGGGTGGACGGCGAGGTGGACGTGCTCGCCCACGCCGAGCTCACCCCTGCCGAGCAGCGGCGCCTGGACGGCTGCCGGCGGCTGCACGCGCTGATGTGGCTGTTCATCCTGTCCCCCGAGGGACCGCGCAATCCGCCGGGGACGTTCCGGCGACAGGCCGGGCGCGTGCTGCGATCATTGGGCGCATGAGGCAGGCGCTCGCCGCCGATCTGGCGGCCGTGGAGAAGCTGGTCCGTGAGGCGTACGAGCCGTGGGTGGAGATCGTCGGCATGCGGCCCCTGCCGATGGACGCCGACTACGCCGCGCTCGTGGCGGCGGGTCACGTGTACGTGACGGACGCCGTCGAGGGGCTCATCGTGCTGGTGCCCGAGGACGGCGCCCTGCTGGTCGAGAACGTGGCCGTACGCCCCGAGCTGCACGGCCGGGGCATCGGCCGGAGCCTGCTCGCCTTCGCCGAGGACGAGGCGCGCCGGCTCGGCCTGCCCGCGCTGCGCCTCTACACCAACACCCGGATGGCCTCCAACATCGCCCTGTACACGTCGCTGGGCTACGTGGAGACCGGCCGGATGGGCATCGAGGGCCGCTCCGCGGTCGTCATGCGCAAGGAGCTCAGCCCCCCAGCACCCCCAGCAGGTGGGTGACCTCGCGGGTGACCGCGTCGCGGCCGGACCGCATGTACTTGCGGGGGTCCACGACCTTCGCGTCGTGCGCCAGGTGGTCGCGGACGGCGCCGGTGAACGCCTTGTTCAGGTGCGTCGAGATGTTGATCTTCTTCATGCCCTGCCGTACGGCGGCGCGCAGCGTGTCGTCGGGCACGCCCGAGGAGCCGTGCAGCACCAGCGGCACCGGCACCGCGGCGCGCAGCTCGGCGATGAGGTCCAGGTCGAGCACGGCGTCCTTGGTGGTCATGGCGTGGGAGCTGCCCACGGCCACGGCCAGCGCGTCCACGCCGGTGCGCGCCACGTAGTCCACGGCCTCGTGCGGCTTGGTCCGCGCGCCCGGCGCGTGGACGCCGTCCTTGCCGCCCACCTCGCCCAGCTCGGCCTCCACCCACGCGCCGCGCTCGTGGCACCAGGCGGCGACCGACGCGGTGGCGGCCACGTTCTCCTCGTCGGGCAGCGCCGAGGCGTCGAACATCACCGACCGGATGCCCAGCTCCACCGCCTCCTCGACCAGGGCGCGGTCGGTGGCGTGGTCGAGGTGGACGGCAACCGGCACGGAGGCGCGGCGGGCGATCGCGAGCGAGGCGAGCGCGACGGGCTCCAGCGCGCCGTGGTAACGGACGCAGTTCTCGCTGATCTGGAGCACCACGGGCACGCCGAGCGCCTCGGCGCCCGCGACGATCGCCGTGGCGTGTTCGAGCTGGATGACGTTGAAGGCGCCCACCCCGGCGGGGGACGTGCGGATGATGTCGCCGGTCACGGCGAGAGGCATGGCGGGCTCCTCCTGGCTCAGGTGATCTCGATGAGCGGGTGCGTCCGGGCGTAGACGTCGCGGTCGAAGTCGCCGGCCACCGGGGCGGCCACGGCCGCCGCGCCGAGCGCCGCGGCGGTGCGCAGCCGCTCGGGCCACGGGGCGCCCTCGACCAGGCCGAGCGCGAGCCCGGCCACCAGCGAGTCGCCGGCGCCCGTCGGGTTGCCCTCCACCCGGTACGGCATGCGGGCCCGGAACGTCCCCTCGGGCGTGACCGCGTACAGGCCCTCCTCGCCGAGCGAGACGACCACGGACTCGGCCCCGAGGGCCCGCAGGTGCTCGGCCCCCTCGACCGGGTGGCCGTGCGGCGGCACGGCGCGGGCCAGCTCCTCGGCGTTGGGCTTGACGATGGCGGGACGGCCGACGGGCGCGTGCCGCAGCGCCGGGCCGTCGGCGTCGACGATCGCCGGCACGCCGTGCTCGGCGGCGAGGGCGGCCAGCTCCGCGTACGTGCCGGCCGGGACGCCCCGGGGCAGGCTGCCGGAGATGACCACGGCCTCCGCCCGCTCCAGCAGCGAGGCGTACACGCGGCCGAACTCCCGCAGCTCCGCCTCCGACACCTCCGGGCCGGGCTCGTTGAACAGCGCCGCCCCGCCGCCCCCGCCCGCGACGGCCAGCGTCGTACGGGACTCGGCGGCGATCGGGACCAGCGCCCGGGGCAGCCCGGCCGCCTCCAGGTCGGCCTCGATGGCCTGGCCGACGGGCCCGCCGGCCAGGCCGGTGACCAGCACCTCCCGGCCGAGGCCGCGCAGCACGCGGGCCACGTTGACGCCCTTGCCGCCGGCCCGCCGGTGCACGGCCTTGACTCGGTTGACCCCGGCCCAGTCGATCTCGGGCACCTGGTAGGTGACGTCGAGGGCGGCGTTGAGCGTCACGGTGAGGATCATCAGGGCTCCGTGATCCAGGCGCCGCGCCGCATCACGCCGGCCACCTCCAGCTCGTCGGTGAGGACGACCAGGTCGGCGGCCTTGCCGGCGGCGATCGAGCCGATCGTGTCGTCGAGGCCGAGGACGCGGGCCGGGGTGAGCGAGGCCGTCACGGCCGCCTCGGGCAGCGTCAGGCCCACCTCCTGGACCGCGCGCCGGAAGGCGGCGTCCATGGTGAGCGTGCTGCCCGCGATCGAGCCGCCCTCGGTCAGCCGGGCCACGCCGCCGGACACGGTCACCTGGAGTGCACCGAGCACGTACGCGCCGTCGCCGGCCCCGGCCGCCGCCATCGCGTCGGTGATCAGCGCCGTGCGGTGCGGGCCCGCCGCCGAGCAGGCCAGCCGGACCATCGCCGGATGCACGTGGACCCCGTCGTTGACCAGCTCGACCGTGACCCGCTCGTCCTGCAGGAGCGCGGCGACCGGGCCGGGGGCGCGGTGGCCGAGCGGCGGCATCGCGTTGTAGAGGTGGGTGGCCACGGTGGCGCCCGCCTCGATGCCGTCGATGGTCTGCTCGTAGCCGGCGTCGCTGTGGCCGAGCGCCGCGATCACGCCGTGCTCGCGGGCCGCGCGGATGGTGTCGAGGGCGCCCGGCAGCTCCGCGGCGATCGTGAGCATGCGGACGTGGCCGCGGCCGGCCTTGACCAGCCGCCCGAACTCGCCCGGCGACGGCTCGCGCAGCAGCGCGGGGTCGTGCGCTCCGCAGCGGGCCGCGGAGATGTACGGGCCCTCGAAGTGCAGGCCGGCGAGCAGGCCGTCGTCGCACAGGTCGGCCAGCGACGCCGCCGCGGCCTCCAGCCCGGGCACCGTGGCGGTGACCAGGCTGGCGACCATGGTCGTGGTGCCGTGGCGCCGGTGCAGCTCCACGGCGGCGCGCGCGGCGTCCTGGTCCCCGGTGGGGAAGGAGCCGCCGGCGCCGCCGTGGTTGTGCATGTCGACGAAGCCCGGGACGACGTACCGGCCGCCCAGGCTGTGGCCCGCGCGCGGCGCGCGGCCCTGACCGACGTGCGTGATGCGGCCGTCTTCGATGGTCAGCCAGCCGTCGTGGACGCCTTCGGGGGTGACGACGCGGGCGTCGGCGAGAGTGAGGCTCATGAGGAAAGGATCACAGATCGCGTGAGGTGCAACGGCTCGTCGGGGTCGAGACCGCGGGCGGCGGCCCGGGCGACCGCGACGCGCTGGGCGCGGATCAGCTCCGCCATCGGGTCGAGCCCGCTCTCGAAGAACGTGCCGCCGGTGGCCTCCACCTGCTCGCGCAGGCCCTCGGGGGCCTTGCCGAGCATCCAGGTGACGCGGCCGGGCCCGGCGATGCTGATCGGGCCGTGCCGGTACTCCATCGCCGGGTACGCCTCGGTCCAGGAGCGCGACGCCTCGCGCATCTTCAGCGCGGCCTCCTGCGCCAGGCCCACCGACCAGCCGGTGCCGAGGAAGCTGAACTGCTCGGCCTCCACCAGGGCCGGGTCGAGCGGCGCGGCCAGCACGTGCTCGGCGTCGGCGACGGCCGGGGCGAGGTCCTCGCCGAGGCTGGCGCGCAGCATCGCGAGCTGGGTGGTGGCGAAGCGGGTCTGCACGACGGAGCGCTCGTCGGCGTAGTCGAGCACGATGACCTGGCCGGCGGCGGTCATGATCGGGGTGTCGGGGTCGGCGGTGATCGCCGTGGAGGGCGCACCGGTCCGGGACAGGAACTCCAGGACCTCGGTCGTGGTGCCGGAACGGCTCAGCGCGAGGATCCGGTCGTAGCGGCGGCCGGTGGGGGCCTCGGAGGCGGCGAACGCGTCGGTCTCGCCCTGCCCGGCGCGCTCGCGCAGGGCCGCGTACGCCATGGCGACGAACCACGAGGTGCCGCAGCCGACGACGGCGACGCGCTCGCCGGGGACGGGCAGCGCGCCCGCCGGCACGTCGGCGACGGCGCGGCGCCAGCACTCCGGCTGGGAGGCGATCTCGGCTTCGGTGTGGGTGGTCACCAGTTCCTCCCGGTGCAGAGTTTGCTTGTTCCTGTGCTTTTTATAGCAGAAAAGAGCAGAATTGTGCAGGTGTGGCTGGGCCGGTCCCGCGTGTGCCAGGCTGGCAGCCGACGGAGGCCCCTGAGGAGGCGAGCGTGTCCCGATACGACCGGTGGAACGCCATTCTTGAGCTGCTCGCTCAGGAGGGCCGCCTGTCCGTCGAGGAGGCCGCGCAGGCGCTCGACGTTTCCGCGGCGACCATCCGGCGCGACTTCGACCAGCTCGCCCAGCAGCAGATGCTCATGCGCACGCGGGGCGGCGCCGTCGCCCAGAGCGTCAGCTACGACCTGCCGCTGCGCTACAAGACGGCCCGGCACGCCGACGAGAAGCACCGCATCGCCGCGGCCGCCGCCGCCCTCGTCTCCGCCGGCTCGGTGGTCGGCATGAACGGCGGCACCACCACCTCCGAGCTGGCCCGCGCGCTCGCCATCAGTCCCGCGCTGGAGTCGGGGTTCACGGTCGTCACCAACGCGCTCAACATCGCCTCGGAGCTGACCGTCCGCCGCCACGTCAAGATCGTCGTCACCGGCGGGGTGGCGCGCCAGCAGTCGTACGAGCTGATCGGCCCGCTCGCCTCCGGCGTGCTGGAGCAGGTGACGCTCGACGTGGCCTTCCTCGGCGTCGACGCCATCGACGTGGAGCTCGGGGCCTCGGCCCACCACGAGGGCGAGGCGAGCGTCAACCACCTGCTCATCAGCCGCGCCCAGCACGTGGTGGCCGTGGCCGACGCCTCCAAGGTGGGCCGCCGGGCGTTCTCCCGGATCTGCCCCGTCGGGGAGATCGACACGCTCGTCACCGACGACCGGCTCCCCGAAGAGGAGGCCGCCCGGTTCACCGAGGCGGGCGTCAAGGTGGTCCGCGCCTGACCGCTCCGGCGGGCTCCCGGTGTGGCCGGGGCAACACCCCCGGCGTTACATGCCTTTCGGCGGACGGGTAGGTATGGGAGCGCAAGCGGACGAACCCCGTACCCAGGGAGTGCTATGACGGCGGGAAGGGGCGAGGCCCGGCTCGGGCCCGCCGAGCGGACGGCGGCGCTGGCCCGGATGAGCGCCGAGGAGCTGGACGTCGTCGTGGTGGGAGGCGGTGTGGTCGGCGCGGGCGTGGCGCTCGACGCCGCCACCCGGGGCCTCGACGTCGGAGTGGTGGAGGCGCGCGACTTCGCCTCCGGCACCTCCTCCCGCTCCTCCAAACTGATCCACGGCGGGCTGCGCTACCTGGAGCAGCTCAACTTCGAGCTCGTCCGCGAGGCGTTGCAGGAGCGGTCCCTGCTGCTCCAGCGCATCGCGCCGCACCTGGTGCGGCCCGTGCCGTTCCTGTTCCCGCTGACCCACTTCGCGTGGGAGCGGCCGTACGTGGGGGCCGGGGTCGCGCTCTACGACACGCTCGGGTTCGCCTCGGGCCTCACCCGGGGCGTGCCGGGACACCGGCACCTGTCCCGCTCCCGGGCGCTGCGGCTGGCGCCCGCGCTGCGCAAGTCCGCGTTCACCGGGGCCGTGCAGTACTGGGACGCCCAGGTCGACGACGCCCGCTACGTGATGACGCTGCTGCGCACGGCCGCCTCCTACGGCGCGCACGTCGCGCCGCGCGCCCAGGTCGTCGGGTTCCTGCGCGAGGGCGAGCGGGTCACCGGGGTGCGGGTGTGCGACCTGGAGAGCGGCGACGAGTTCGAGATCCGCGCCCAGCAGGTCGTCAACGCCACCGGCGTGTGGACCGACGACATCCAGGAGCTCGTCGGCGGCCGGGGGCAGATCCACGTGCGCGCCTCCAAGGGCATCCACCTGGTGGTGCCGCGCGACCGCATCCACTCCTACACCGGCATCATCCTGCGCACCGAGAAGTCGGTGCTGTTCGTCATCCCGTGGGGCCGGCACTGGATCGTCGGCACCACCGACACCGAGTGGACCCTCGACAAGAGTCACCCGGCCGCCTCCCGCGCCGACATCGACTACCTGCTCGACCACGTCAACGAGGTCCTGTCGGTGCCGCTGACCCGCGACGACGTCGAGGGCGTCTACGCGGGGCTGCGCCCCCTGCTGTCGGGCGAGTCCGACGAGACCTCGAAGCTGTCGCGCGAGCACGTCGTCGCCCACCCGGTGCCGGGGCTCGTGATGATCGCCGGAGGGAAGTACACGACGTACCGGGTCATGGCCAAGGACGCGGTGGACGCCGTGGCGCACGGGCTCGACCAGCGCGTCCCGTCGTCGTGCACCGACCGGATCCCGCTCGCCGGCGCCGAGGGCTACCAGGCGCTGTGGAACTCCCGGCACCGCATCGCCCACGACTCCGGCCTGCACGTGGCCCGCATCGAGCACCTCCTGCAGCGCTACGGCTCGCTGATCGACGAGGTGCTGGAGCTGATCCGGGAGGACCGGACGCTGGCCAGGCCGCTGAACGGCGCCGACGACTACCTGCGCGCCGAGATCGTCTACGCCGCCACACACGAGGGGGCCCGGCACCTGAACGACGTCCTGACCCGCCGCACCCGCATCTCCATCGAGACCTTCCACCGGGGCCAGGCCGTCGCCCAGGAGGCGGCCGAGCTGATGGCCGGGCCGCTCGGCTGGGACACCGAGCAGGTCAAGGCGGAGGTCGAGTACTACACCAAGCGGGTGGAGGCCGAACGCCTCTCCCAGGAGCAGGACACCGACCAGGAGGCCGACGCCATCAGGCTGGGCGCCCCCGAGATCGTCCCGGTCGTGACCCCGGAGCGCCCCTGACCCAGCCCGCTCGACGCCCGCGTGAACCCGCTCGGCCGCTCGCCCGACTGTTCAGGTGACGGGAGGCGAGATGACCGACGAACTGCTGGTGGTGCGCGCCCAACTGGGCGACCGGGCGGTGCTGGCCGAGTTGGTGACCCGCTGGCACGGGCCGCACTGCTGCGCCGCATGCGCGAGCTGACGGCCGGCTCCGAGGACGGGTGAGTCGCGACACACCCGGCCACATCGTGGCCCCGCCTGTCAAGGCGCGACGGCGTGTCGTGCGGGGTGGTCCGGTGCTCTGACCTGCGCGTTACCTTCTTGGCGACTGCTGGATGATCCTTGCGCTCAGTGTGTGCGTATGGTTACCGTATGAATACTCTGAGTGAACGCAGAGACGCAACGAGAGGATCGTCGTGAAGAGAATCGCCCTCGTCCCCGTGATCGCGGCCGCCATGGTCGCGGTCATGGGCAGCGCCGCCTACGCCTCGCAGTACGTCGCCTACGAAGGCCCCGGCTTCACCGGCCGCCAGCAGTTCATCGACGCCTGCGGGCCGTCCAACATCCACTATCACGGGTCCTACAAGTGGTACGGCGACGGCCAGAGCGGCCGCATGTACAACCAGCCCAACGCGCAGGGCGTCATGCACTTCGAGCTGGCCGCCGACCGCAACGCCGAGCAGCGCACCCCCGTGGGCTGGCAGAGCATCTTCATCGTGTGCTGACCCTCGCCTGACCCGGACCTGGGCGCCCGCCGGACCCCACACGGCGGGCGCCCGCCCATGTCAGGGCGTGCCCGGTATCCTCGCCTGCGACCCGCCGGCCCCCGATCACCTGAGTGAGCCGCATGGAAATCTGGATCAACCCGCAGTGCTCCAAGTGCCGCTCCGCGCTGTCCCTGCTGGACGCGGAGAACGCCGACTACACCGTCCGGCACTACCTCGACGAGCCGCCGACGGCCGAGGAGCTCGTCGCGGTGCTCGCCCGGCTCGGGCTCGAACCGTGGGACATCACCCGCGAGGGCGAGCCCGTCGCGGCCGAGCTCGGGCTGACCGGCTGGCCCCGCGACCCGGGCTCCCGCGAGCGCTGGATCGCGGCGCTGGCCGAGCATCCCGTGCTGATCCAGCGCCCGATCATCACCGCCGACGACGGCACGGCCACCGTGGCCCGCACCCCCGAGGCCGTCCGCGAGGCCATGGGGCGCGCCGGCGCCTAGACGGGCGGATCTTCCTTCACTCTGGACAGGTCTGACATATTGGGTCTAGTTTGTCAGTGTGTTGATCGCGAGCAAGGCGGGCCCGCCCGCCGCGCGCTACCGAGACGTCCTCGCCAACCGAGAGTTCCGGGCGGTGTTCGCCGCCGACCTCCTGTCCATGGCCGGCGACTACCTCGCCAAGATCGCCATCGCGGTGCTGGTGTTCGAGAACACCGCCTCGGCGCTGCTGTCGGCGGTGGCCTTCGGCATCGGCTACCTTCCCGGCGTCCTGGGCGGGCCGGTGCTGGCGGCGCTGTCCGACCGGCTGCCGCGCCGGACCGTCATGGTGACGTGCGACGTCGCGCGGGCGGTGCTGGTGGGGGCGCTGGCGGTGCCGGGCGTCCCGGTCCCCGCGCTGCTCGTGATCCTGTTCGCCGCGTCCCTGTTCGCGCCGCCGTTCCAGGCCGCGCGCTCCGCGATCCTGCCCGAGGTGCTGGCCGGCGACGCCTACGCGGTCGCCGGCAGCCTCATGGTGCTGTCGCAGCAGCTGGCCCAGGTGCTGAGCTTCGCGGCCGGCGGCGCCCTGCTGACCGTGGTCGGCAGCCGCGAGGCCCTGCTCCTCGACGCGCTCAGCTTCGTCGCCTCCGCGCTCCTCGTCCGGACGTCCCTCACCCACCGGCCGGCCCCGCGAGCCGATCGGCCCCGCGGCTGGCTCTCCG
Source organism: Nonomuraea roseoviolacea subsp. carminata (assembly GCF_024172185.1). Taxonomy (GTDB): domain Bacteria; phylum Actinomycetota; class Actinomycetes; order Streptosporangiales; family Streptosporangiaceae; genus Nonomuraea; species Nonomuraea roseoviolacea. Next base: position 2,519,148 of record NZ_JAMZEC010000001.1, on the reverse strand, counting down.
GCGTCGGTGAGGGCTTCCGGCTGGTCTTCCACGACCGCGCGCTCCGCACCTGCCTGCTGCTGGCCTGGGCCGGCGCCGCGGCGACCGCCGCTCCCGAGGGGCTGATGTCGGCCTACGCCGAGTCCCTCCACGGCAGCCCCGCGACCACGGGCCTGCTGCTGGCGGCGATCCCCGTGGGCAACGTGGCGGGCGCGGTGCTGTACGTCCGCTTCACCCCGCCGCGCCTGCGGGAACGGTTGGTGGCGCCGATGGCGCTCGGCGCGGTCCTGGCCCTCCTGCCGATCGGCGCGGGCCTCCCGCTGCCCGCGGTGCTCGGCCTGCTGGCCCTCAGCGGGTTCGGCCTCTCCCATGTCGTCGTGCTCAACACGATGTTCACGCGCGCCGTGCCCGCCGCCTACCGGGGCCGGGCCAACGGCCTCGCGGTGGCCGGCCTGATGGTCGGCCAGGGCGGGGGCGTCGCCCTGGCCGGAGCGGCGGCCGACGCCCTCGGGGAACCGGGCGTCGTGATCACCCTCTGCGGCGCCGCCGGGCTGGTCGCGGTCGGGTCGGTCCTCGTGCTCGCCGGCCCCCGCGCCCACCTCACGACCACCCTGGAGAACCTCTGACCCCGACCGAGAAAGGAGGCGGCGCGATGCGTGACATCACCTGGCGCTGACCCGTGAGACCGGACACCGGTCCCCACGAGGCGGAGGGCGGGCGACCCCCGCCCTCCGCCGGCAGGTCCCGGGGGAGGGCGGTGGCCAGGAGTTCTGGCCTTCCGGCGCTCCAGCCGCCAAGATCTTCCTCATGCAGATCGGGTTCGCGGTCCCCCAGTACGGCGTCTTCGCCGATCCGGACTTCATCCGCCGGGCGAGCGCGGACCTGGAGGCCATGGGTTACCACAGCCTGTGGGCCGGAGACCGGGTGCTCGTGCCGCTGGAGCCCAGCGACCGCTACCCGGGCGGCGACGGCACGATCCCTCCGGCGTTCACCCGCTTCTTCGACCCGCTCGCGGCGCTGACCCTGGCGGCCGTCAGCACCCGCGACGTGCGGCTCGGCACCAGCGCGCTCAACGCCCTGTGGCAGCCGCCGGTCGTGCTCGCCCGTGCCCTGGCCTCGCTCGACCTGCTCAGCCACGGGCGGCTGGACGTCGGCATCGGGCTCGGCTGGCTGCGCGACGAGTACACCGCGACCGCGGTGCCGTGGCAGGGCAGGGGGCGGCGGCTGGAGGAGACGCTCGACCTGATGGAGAGGCTCTGGGCCGACAAGGTGGTGGAGCACGAGGGCCCGCTGTGGACGGTGCCGCCGTCCCACGTCGATCTCAAGCCCTTCCAGCACCCCCGCCCGCCGATCCTGCTCGCCGGGTTCACCCCGGCGGCGCTGGAGCGGGTGGGCCGGCGCGCCGACGGCTGGCTCGGCGCGGCGATGCCGCCGGCCTACCTGACGTCCCTGTGGGAAGTGGCGCTGCGGGCCGCCGAGCGGGCGGGCCGGGACCCGTCGGCGCTGCGCCTGGTGGTGCGCGTCAACCCGGCGATCACCGACGCGCCCGCGCCCGCCGACCGGGTGCCGCGCGAGGGGACCGTCCGCCAGCTCGCCGACTACCTGCTGGGCCTGAGCGAGCTCGGGGTCCACGAGGCGTTCGTGGACGTGCAGCCGGCGGAGTCCTCGCAGGCGCGGTTCATGGAGGTCGCCCACGAGCTCATCGGCCTCATGAGACGGTGACGGCCGCGTTATGCCGCCGCTCCCAAGATCGTCGGCATGCGAAGATCTCTCGTACCCGTTCTCGCCGCGGCTCTGCTCGCGACCGCGGCCCCGACGGCGGGCAGGGCCGCCGCGGCCCCGGCAACCGCCGCCAGGGCCGACACACCGGCCGTCTCCTGGGCCCCGTGCGCGGAGGACCCCACCGCCGAGTGCGGCACGCTGACCGTCCCGGTCGACTGGGACCACCCCGGAAGCGGCACGATCGACCTCGCGCTGGCCAGGCGCAAGGCCACGGACCCGGAGCACCGGATCGGCTCCCTGGTGGTCAACCCGGGCGGTCCCGGGGTCTCGGGCGTCGAGTACGCGCTGCGTGCCGGCGACTACTTCGGCAAGGAGCTCACCGGCAGGTTCGACGTCGTCGGCTTCGACCCGCGCGGCGTGGGCCGCAGCCACCCGGTCGTCTGCTCGGCCGACCTGCTGCGGCGCGCCCCCGAGCCGATCATGCGAAGCCGGGCCGACTTCGACGCCCGCCTCGCCTACAACCAGCGGCTGCGCCAGGACTGCCGCGCCCGCACCGGGCCGCTGTACGACCACGTCGACACGCTCAGCGTGGTGCGCGACGTGGACGCCCTGCGCGCCGCGCTCGGCGAGGCGAAACTGACCTACTACGGCGTCTCCTACGGCACGCTGATCGGCCAGCAGTACGCCGAGCGCTTCCCCGGCAACGTGCGGGCCCTGGCCATGGACAGCTCCTTCGACCACAGCCTCGGCACGGCCGCCTACCTCGACACGGCCGCCACCCACGCCGAGGACTCCTTCGACGCGTTCGCCGCCTGGTGCGACCGGACCACGACGTGCGCGCTGCACGGCCGGGACGTGCGCCGCCTCTGGACGGACCTCCTGGCCCGGGCCGACCGGGGCGAGCTGCGCGACCCGTATCAGCCGGACCAGCGGCTGAGCGGCTGGGACGTGGTCAACCAGGCGTTCGCCGCGTTCTACGGACCGTACTGGAACGAACTGGCCCAGTGGCTGGTCGCCGCCGACACGGGCGCGAGCCCTCCGGCGCGGCGCGTCCCCGCCGCGCCGGGAGAGGGGACGGCGACGAGAGGCGCGGGAGAGGAGGTGGCGCCCTACGCGCGCACGGTGTTCTGCCAGGACTTCCACCTGCCCGTCCGCGACTACGACGAGTACGCCGCCCACCTGCGCAGACAGTCGGCCATCGCCGGGGACATGCGTTACAGCCCGGCGGCGCTCTACTCGGTGGCCGCCTGCCTGGGCACCCCCGCCCCCGTCCCCAACCCCCAGCACCGGCTGGCCGTGGACGGCACCCCGCCCCTCCTGCTGGTGAACTCGCTGCACGACCCCGCCACCGGCTACCTGTGGGCCCTGGGCACGGCCCGGCAGATCGGCCGCGAGGCCGCGCTCCTCACCTACGAGGGAGCGGGGCACGGCGTCAACGGCCGTGGAGACTGCGTCACGAACGCCGTGACCGGCTACCTGGTGTCCCTGACCGTCCCGGCCGAAGGCGCGCGGTGCCCCGCCCTCCCGGTCAGCTGAACGGGATCCACGACCGCCGGGCCAGCGAGGCGGCGTCGTTGACCTGGACACCCGTGTCGGAGACCGTCCAGATGGCGTCGCCGATGACCATCGAGCGCTGGATCCCCGGCTGGTAGACCATGTCCGACTGGCGCTTCCTCGGGTGCTCGATCATGCCGACCCGGCTGATCGCCGAATCGGTGATCTTCAGGACCACCGCGCCGTTCCGTTCGGTGTTCGGCCCGTACGAGTTGAGCGGGATGACCGCCGTGCCGGTCTTGGGCCAGAACAGGAACGCGTGCGGGTCCCACTCGGCCTCCGAGCCGGAGTCCTTCTGGAAGAGCTGCGACAGGCGGCGCGGCGCGGCCGGGTCGTTCACGTCGAACAGCGACACCTGCGTGCCCATCGTGCGGCCCTTCTCGCTGGCCTCCTGGCCGATGCCGATGAGCCGGCCGTCGCCGCCCGGGTGCAGGTACGCCGAGTAGCCGGTGATCTTCAGCTCGCCGGTGACCTTCGGGGCGGCCGGGTCGCGCAGGTCGAGCGTGTACAGCGGGTCCACCTGCCGGAACGTCACGACGTAGCCGACCGGCCCGATGAAGCGCACCGAGTAGATCCGCTCGCCCTTGCCGAGGCCGCCGACCTGGCCGGTCTCGGCCATGTCCGACGTCCTGAGCACGTGGACGCCGCTCTCGCTCCGCTCGCCGTCGTCCGAGGTCACGGTGGTGGCGACGCGCAGGTGACCCTCGTGCTCGGACAGGCTGTACTGGTTCAGCAGCCGGCCAGGGACCTTGCCCGAGGCCGCGTAGACCGGCGGGCCGGGGCTCCCGATGTCGAAGCGGTGGACCTCGGTCTCCTCGGGCGGGATCACCGGGGTGCGGGTGGCCTTGGGGGCGTTCGTCGCGGTGACGGTCGGCTCGGCCGGGGTCGGGTCGTCGATCGGGGCCTGGGCCGTGCCGCTCGGCGCGTCCGGCACCGGCTCCGCGGTGTCCTCCATGACCGCCGGGTCCACGGGCCACCAGCGCGGGTTGCTGGCCACGTACAGGCTCTGTCCCGTGCCGTACACGATGTCGCCGTCGGCGGCCAGGGTGATCGGGTCGGTGCCCGCGTCGGTGACGCCGCGCGCGAGGTCGAGGGTGTGGACGGTCAGCAGCGAGGCGCCGGTGTAGTCGGCGGGGTGGCTGATCCGCTCGCACGGCACGGACAGCTCGCGCTTGGCGCCGGAGGCGTCCGTGATCTCGACCTTGGGCTGCCATGCGCCGGCGGGGGCCGTGCGGACCGCCCGCTGGTTGAGCTTGCGCCGTTCGGCGTCCGTGGCGTCGTCCTTGGCCTGGGGCAGCGTGATGTCCGGCTCCGAGCGGGTGACGATCCGGACGACCGAGCCGACCATCCGGGCGTCCACGTACTGGCCGCGCGGCCGGATCGTGGACAGCACCTTCGGCTTGCCGCTCAGGTCGACGAGGACGTACCGGGTGTCGGACTTCATGGGGGCGATCGACTTGTACATGATGCCGCCGCCGCGCAGCAGCACCAGCGCCCGGTCACCGGACATGAGCAGGTCCGCGGGCAGGAAGGCGGGCTCGTCGTCGCCGGTCAGCCTGAGCTTGGCCGTGACCTCGCGCGTGGCGGCGTCGATGATCCGCAGCGTGCCGCCGGTGACCGTGACGACGCGGGCGCCGTCGGTCTTGACCAGGTCGGGCTCGTCCACGCCCGCCTCGTGCGTGTTGGTGGTGGAGTGCTCCAGCGTGACCGTCGACTTGGCCTGCGGCACGGCCATCGCGGTGTCGCGCCGCTCCATCATGAGCATGGGGCCGCCGAACCCCCAGGGCCCGACGGTGCGCGCGGCGTGCTCGCGCAGGCCGGCCAGCATGTCGTCGCAACTGCTGTACGCCACCAGCCGTACGGCCCCGAGCGGTCGCCGGGCGGGGGAGGAGGGCCCCGCCTCCCCGGCCGGGGAGGTGCAGGCGGCGGCGGCCGTGACGAGAGCGAGGGCGGCCGTCGCCGTACGGGTCAGGGTCTTCATGACCACCATCACGGATGGGCGATCGCCCCGGTTCAGCCGCCCCTGCCGGGGTTGACGGTGAAGACCGGGCTGAAGTCGAGATCGTCCGGGACCTCCAGCAGCTTGCGCACCAGCCGGCCGTCGAACCCGACGACCTGGATCTGGTCGGTGGAGGCGTTGTCCTGCTCCCAGCAGTAGAGGTGCGTCTCGTCGAACCAGCCGAGCACCTTGTCGCAGTCGGAGGAGAACTTCCGCACGCGCTCGCCGGTGGCGGAGTCCCACACGCAGTGGTCGCCGTCGCCGCCGTCCGGGCACTTCGTCACGAACGCCTTGCCCGACGGCGAGAAGATGTCCTGCGTGCCGGACGCCAGCGAGCCGACGCCCGGAATGTCGCGCACGGTCTTGCCGGCGGCGTCGTAGAAGCGCAGCCCCTTGCCCGAGCCGTACAGGTTGACCACGCCGCGCTGCTCGGCGTCCCAGCCGAACCCGGTGGTGGGCGGGGCCTGGCCGCCCGGCAGCCGCACCACGCCGGCCTTGGCCTCGGCCACGTCCACCAGGACGAACCCCGGGTACAGCCAGTCCTCCTTGCCCTGGGCGTTCTTGGTCTCCTTCTCGATGTTGAGCAGCAGCTTGGAGCCGTCGCGCGACCATGCGCGGATGCTGCTGATCTGCGGCTTGCGCACGGTCTTGACCGTGGACGTCGCGCCCGAGGTGCGGTCGGTGATGATCACCGAGTCGTAGCCGTCGCCGGTGTACTTGCGGCCTCGCGTGGCGAGGTAGCGGCCGTCGGGGGAGACCAGCGTCTCCCAGTTGGCGCTGTACTTCTGGAAGGCGCTGCCGCGCAGCGTCTTCCGGGCGTAGTCGACCCAGTCGTCGGCCTTCTTGTCGTACACCTCGTACGAGGTGAGCGTGACCGGGTCGGCCGGCAGCTCGTACAGGGAGATGGAGCCGCCCGGCAGCCGCTTCCTGACCGGGGCCTGCGTGACCTGCTCCGACGGCGTGGCGGTCGAGCGCCGGGAGGAGCTCGTGGCCGAGGGCTTCGGCATGGCGGCCGTCGGCTTGCGCTGGGACACGATCACGGCGACGCCGGCCAGCAGGAGCAGCGTGACGGCCGCGGTCACGCCGACGATCACCGGGGCCCGGCTCTTGCGGCGCGGCGGCGAGCCGGGGGCCATCGGCGGCGGCGGGGTGGAGAAGCCGGGACCCGGCACCGGCCCCGACGGCGGTCCCTGCTGCGGGAAGGGGCCCCACGGCGGCGGCGCCTGCTGGAACCGGCCGCCCTGTCCCGCCTGCCCGTGCGCCGTGGGCTGACCCATCTGCCCCTGCGAGGCCACCTGCCCCGGCGAGGCCACCTGCCCCTGCGAGGCCACCTGCCCGTGCGAGGCCATCTGCCCCTGGGACCCCTGGCCGGCCTGCGCGAGGGGTGGCAGCGGCTGCCCCGTCTGGCCCGGCTGCTGGATGAGCCGCATGAGCACCTGCTCCGCCGTGGGCCGCCGCGCCGGGTCCTTGTCGAGGCACGCGGCCACCAGCTCGCGCAGCGGCCCGTCGAGGACCCCGAGGTCGGGCGGGTTGTTGAGCACCCGGTTGATCACGGCCGGCATCGTGTCGCTGCCGAACGGCGCCCGGGCCGACGCCGCGTACACCATGGTGCTCGCCCACGAGAACATGTCGGCGGCCGGTCCGGCCGGGTGGCCGAGGATCTGCTCGGGCGGCATGTACGACGGCGTGCCCACCGGCATGCCGCTGATCGTCGAGGTGGCGTTGAGCGCGCGGGCGATGCCGAAGTCGATGACCCGGGGCCCGTCGGCGCCGAGGATGACGTTGGCCGGCTTGACGTCGCGGTGGACGATGCCCGCCTGGTGGATGGCCGCCAGCGCGGTGGCCGTGCCGATCGCCAGCCGGTGCAGGGACGCCCCGGCGCGCGGCCCCTCCTCCTGCACGATCCGCTGCAGCGACGGCCCCTCGATGAACTCGCTGACGATGTACGGCCGGTCCTGCTCGACGCCCGAGCCGAGCACGGCGGCGGTGCAGAAGGGCGCGATGCGCTGGGCCACCTGTGCCTCGCGCAGGAACCGCTCGACGCTCACCCGGTCGGCCGCGAGGTCGTGGCGCAGCCACTTGACGGCGAACTGCGCTCCCGCGGGGTCCTTGGCCAGGTAGACGACGCCCTGGCCGCCTTCGCCGAGCCTGCCGGTGAGCTCCAGGCCCGCGAGCCGTAGCGGGTCGCCGGGTCTGAGCGGAGCGATGGAAGGCATGAGGGGATTGTGGCCCTTAGCCGTTCATCCGCAAAAACTACCGGTCGGTAGCAACTCCGGAATATCCTTCTGACCATGCACGTGACGACGCCTGAGCGCGTGACGACGGCCCACGTGACCTCCAGCGGGGAGACCCGGGAGATCAGCACGCCGTTCACCGGCGAACCCCTGGCCCGGGTGCCCCTCTCCACCGCCGACGACGTCAGCCGCGCCCACGCCCGGGCCCGCGCCGCCCAGGCGGAGTGGGCCGCGCGGCCGGTCGCCGAGCGGGTGCGCCCGTTCCTGCGGCTGCACGACGCGATCCTCGACCGCCGCTCCGAGGTCCTCGACATCCTGCAGGACGAGACGGGCAAGGCCCGCCGGCACGCCCTGGAGGAGGTGCTGGACGTCGCGGGCTGCGCGCTCTACTACGCCCGCCGCGCGCCGCGCCTGCTCGCCCCGCGCCGCCGGCAGGGCGTCTTCCCCGTGGCCACGCGGGTCAGCGAGCTGCGCGCCCCGAAGGGCGTGGTCGCGCTCGTCTCGCCGTGGAACTACCCGCTCTCCCTCGGCGTCACCGACGCCGTGCCCGCCCTCCTCGCCGGCAACGCGATCGTCCACAAGCCCGACACTCAGACCGCGCTGTCCACGCTGTGGACCATCGAGCTGCTGGTCGAGCTGGGCATGCCGCGCGAGATCTGGCAGGTCGTGCTCGGCGATCCCGCCGAGGTGGGCGAGGCGCTGCTCGACGGCGCCGACTACGTGGCCTTCACCGGCTCCACCCGCGGCGGCCGGAAGATCGCCGAGGAGGCCGCCAAGCGGCTCATAGGCTGCTCGCTGGAGCTCGGCGGCAAGAACCCGATGCTGGTCCTCGACGACGCCGACCTCGACCGCGCCGTCCAGGGCGCCGTGCGCGCCTGCTTCACCAACGCCGGCCAGCTCTGCCTGTCGATCGAGCGGCTGTACGTCCACGCGAGCGTCTTCGACGCCTTCGCCGAGCGTTTCGCCGCCCAGGCGCGCGGCATGCGACTGGCCGCGGGGCACGACTGGTCGGCCGACATGGGCTCGCTCACCTCGCGCCGCCAGCTCGACGCCGTCACCGCGCACGTGGACGACGCGCTGGCCAAGGGCGCCACCCTGCTGGCCGGCGGCCGGGCCAGGCCCGACGTCGGCCCGCTGTTCTACGAGCCGACCATCCTCACGGGCGTCACCGAGGACATGGACCTCTGCCGGGAGGAGACGTTCGGCCCGGTCGTCGCCCTGCGCCCGTTCACCTCCGACGACGAGGCCGTGGCGCTGGCCAACGACACCGTCTACGGGCTCAACGCCTCCATCTGGACCTCCGACCCGGCGCGCGGCCGCGCCCTGGCCGCCCGGGTGCGGGCCGGCACGGTCAACGTCAACGAGGGGTACGGCGCCGCGTTCGCCTCCTACGACGCGCCGATGGGCGGCATGAAGGCCTCCGGCCTCGGCCGCAGGCACGGCGCCGAGGGGCTGCTGCGCTACACCGAGGCGCAGACCGTGGCCGCGCAGGCGCCGTGGCTCGGGTTCGAGGCGCCGGGCGGCATGCCGTACGAGAAGTGGGCGGGTGTCCTGGCCACCACCCTCAAGACCATGCGCCGCCTGCGCCTGAAGTGACGCCCGGGGAATACCCGCCGCCCGCGCCGTGTCGTAGCCCAGCATGGAGATGCGTTATGTGGGCGGCCCCACGGCTGTGCTGGAGATCGGCGGCGTACGCCTGCTGACGGACCCGACCTTCGACCCGCCGGGTGACTACCCGATCGGGCAGCGGGTGCTCACCAAGACCGGCGGGCCGGCGTTCGGCCCGGACGAGGCGGGGCCGGTCGACGCAGTGCTCCTCTCGCACGACCACCATCCCGACAACCTGGACCGGGCCGGCCGCGCCTACCTCGCCGCCGCGCCGCTCGTGCTGTCCACCGCGTCCGCGGCCGAGCGGGTCGGCCCGCCCGTGCGCGCCCTGCCGAACTGGGAGCACGTCGAGCTGCCCCGCCCCGATGGCGGCGTGCTGCGGGTCACCGGCGTGCCCGCCCAGCACGGCCCCGACGGCAGCGAGCACCTCGTGGGCGAGGTCACCGGGTTCGCGCTGAGCGGCGACGGGCTGCCGACCGTGTACGTGAGCGGCGACAACGCCTCCCTCGACGTGGTGCGCGCCATCGCCTCCCGGCTCGGACCGGTGGACGTGGCCGTGCTCTTCGCGGGCGCGGCGCGCACCCCGCTGGTCGAGGGCGCGAACCTCACGCTGGCCGGTGACGACGTGGTCGAGGCCGCCGAGCTGCTGGGCGCCCGGCACGTGGTGCCGCTGCACTTCGAGCACTGGGCGCACTTCTCGCAGGGCCGCGACACGCTGGCCGCGGCGCTGACCCCGCTGGGCGAGCGGGCCCGTCTGCTCGCCCCCGGTGAGCGGTTCACCCTGTCCTGAGCGGTCCTGAGCGGTCCTGAGCGGGGCGCCGTCCTGAGCGCGGCGCCTCAGCCCGGGAGCGTCTCGCCGCCGATCGGCGCCAGGACCTCGCCCGTGTAGTACGACGAGAGCCGTTCCGACGCGAAGAACACGTACGACGGCGCGATCTCGTCGGGGTGCGCGGCACGCTCCATCGGCACCTGCTTGCCGAACGAGCCCACCTTCTCCTCCGGGAACGTGGCCGGGATCAGCGGCGTCCACACCGGCCCCGGCGCGACCGCGTTGACCCGGATGCCCCGGTCCACCAGGTTCTGCGCCATCGCGTAGGTGAACGCGTTGATCGCCCCCTTGGTGGCGGAGTAGTCGAGCAGCGTCTTGTTGCCGCGCAGCCCGTTGATGGACGAGGTGTTGATGATCGCGCCGCCCTCGCGCAGGTGCGCCAGCGCCGCCTTGGTGACGCGGAAGTAGCTGTGGATGTTGACCGCGAAGGTGTACTCCCACTGGTCGTCGCTCAGCTCCTCCAGCCCCTCCACGGGCTTCTGGAAGGCCACGTTGTTGACGAGGATCTCCAGGCCGCCGAGCTCCTGGACCGTCTGCTGCACGACCGACGCGCAGTGGTCGCGGTCGCTCAGGTCGCCGGGGAGCAGCACGCAGCGCCGCCCCTCCTGCTCGACGAGCTTGCGCGTGTGGTTGGCGTCCTCGTGCTCGGTCAGGTACGCGATGGCGACGTCGGCGCCCTCCTTGGCGAAGGCGACGGCGACGGCCCGGCCGATGCCGGAGTCACCGCCGGTGATCAGGGCGCGGCGGCCGGCCAGCAGGTCGCGCCCCACGTAGTCGCGCATCTCGTCGCGCGGTTCGGGCGCCATCTCGCCGCTGTGGCCCGGGTACGGCTGGGACTGCTCGGGTGGTGTGCTGTTGGATTGTTCGGCCATGCCGAGCGCTTGCCCCCGAGCGGCCGGGCCTAACGTCGCGCCCGCCTCCGGGTGCGACGTCGCGTCCTCAGGCGAGCGGGTGGCTGACCCACACGTTGGGCTCCACGTAGACGGCGTGATCGTGCGCGACGTCGCAGTGGACGGGCGTGAGGGCGCCGGGCACCTCGACCGGGCCGCTGCGGTCGAACGGCAGGCCGGTCCACGCGCGCCACTCCGCGAGCGATCCGGCGATCACCATCGAGCGGGACGCCACCCGCACGATCTTCCCGCCGGCCCGCACGTGGACCCGCAGCCACGCGTCGTGCGGCAGGCCGTCGGGGCGGGTGCGGAAGGCGTACTCCTCCATCGGGGTGTGCGGCTCCAGGTGCTTCTGGTTGGGCCGGACCGGCGCGACCAACTCGGAGAAGCCGAGCCGGGCGGCGTGCTCGCGCATCGCGGCGACCATCAGCGGCGACACCCCCGACCCGAGCCGGTCGCGGCGCACCGTGATCTCCAGGGCGCTGACGCGGTCGGTCTCGGCAGCCGAGTCGCGGGCGATCCGGCCGCGGCGGATGACCGTGTCCCAGCCGCCGTCGGGCAGCGGGTCGTCCTTGGAGGGGTACGGGATCATGCAGCCGCGCGCCACGAGCCGGCCGGGCTCGGCCTCGTCGTCGGCCACGAGCACGAAGTCGGCGAAGGTGCGCGTCGCGGCGGGGTAGAAGAAGTCGGCGACGGGGTCGTTCATCATGAACCCGGCCCACGCGTGGTCCATGTCCCAGAGCGTGGCGGCGAACTCGGGGCGCTCGGCGAGCGTGGTGATCCGCAATGGCATGCGGAACATTGTCACATCTCGGACGGCCGCTGCACGGGCTGATGCTCGGTCTTGAAGATCAGAGTCGTCTCCAGATGCACGATCTCCTGGCGTACCAGGAACTTCTCCAGCACCAGCCGGTGCAGGTGGTCGGCGTCGGCCACCGCGACGTGGACGAGGAGGTCCTGCGGCCCGGCCACGTGGAACAGCGTGATCGTCTCCGGCAGCGCCAGCACGAACGCCCGCAGCGGATCGACGAGCCGGCTGGCGTGCGGCCGTACGCGCAGGGCGAGCAGCGCCTGGAGCGGACGGCCGAGCCGCGCGGTGTCGACCGTCGCGCGGAAGCCGGTGATGACGCCCCGGCGGCGCAGCGAGCGCACCCGCTCCAGCGAGGTGGAGGGGGCCACGCCGAGCCGTTCGGCGAGCTCCTTGTTGGGCAGCCGCGCGTCGTTCTGCAACTCGGCGAGGATCGCCAGGTCGATCGAATCCAGTGCGGCGTCATGCTTCATGCGCGGCCTCCCGTTCGGGGAGGGTAGCCGTTCGCCGACGGATCGACCACCGACGCCCGGCATGCGGACAACCGGCGGAATGGCGCCCCCGGAGTATTGCGCAATGGCGAAGGCTTTTCCCTTCGCGTCATGCCGCGCTTTTCCGCCGCTCGGGGATTGTTCCTTTTGATGGTGAGAATGGTGCACTCATAAAGTTGGAGATTCTATGAAATGCACTGGACTGACCGGTGAGTTGCTGTAGCGTTCTGGTCGAGTGCTAGGGAGGATTCGGTGCGGGAACTCTCCGGCAAGGTCGCGGTGGTCACGGGTGCGGCGAGCGGCATCGGCCGGGCGCTGGCCGTCCGATTCGCGAGCGAGGGCATGTCCCTGATGCTGGCCGACGTCGATCCCGGCGGGCTCGCCGAGACGGCGACGCTGGCGGGTGACACGAAGGTGCTCACGCAGATCACCGACGTCTCCGACGAGGCCGCCGTGCTCCACCTGGCCGACCGGACCTTCGGCGAGCTGGGCGCCGTCCATCTGCTGTGCAACAACGCGGGCGTCTACCAGGGCGGCCACCTGTGGACCCGTACCCGCGAGGACTTCACCTGGGTGCTCGGCGTCAACCTGTGGGGCGTGCTGCACGGCATCAACGCGTTCGTCCCCCGCATGATCGAGCAGGACACCGAGGGCCACATCGTCAACACGGTGTCGGTGGCCGGCCTGTTCGCCGGGCCGCACGCGGGCGGCTACGCCGTCAGCAAGTACGCCGCGTTCGCCGCCTCCCAGGCGCTCGCCCACGACCTCGTCGCCTCGGGCTCCAAGCTCCGCGTCACCGCCCTGTGCCCCGGCGCGGTCCGCACGCGCATCAACCGGTCCGGGCGCGTACGCCCGTTCGACCTGACCGTCGCGCCCAGCCCCGACGAGCTGGAATCCCAGGAGCGGGTGGACGCCGGCGTCGCGGGCGGCATGGACCCGGCGCGGGTCGCCGACATGGTCGTCGACGCCGTGCGCGAGGAGCGCTTCCTCCTCCTCACCCACCCGGAGTACGGCGGGAGCATGCGCCGGCAGACCGAGACCCTGCTGTCCGGCGGCCTTCCCACGCTGCGCGGGGTGGCGCGGGAGGCGTGACCCGGACAGGGGCGTGACCAGCGGGGGCGGCCGGTCGGGGCCGAACGCGGCCTGCCGATAGACTGGTGACACCGCATTCGCCTCTGGGGGGTTTCTTCGGTGTCTGAGTTCGACACAGTTCTCGTGGTCGACTTCGGCGCGCAGTACGCGCAGTTGATCGCGAGGCGGGTGCGCGAGTGCCACGTCTATTCCGAGATCGTCCCCTCGACCATGCCGGTCGAGGAGATGCTGGCCAAGCGGCCCAAGGCGATCATCCTGTCCGGCGGTCCCTCGTCGGTCTACGCCGACAACGCGCCGGCCGTCGCCGACGGCCTGTTCGACACGGGCGTGCCCACGTTCGGCATCTGCTACGGCTTCCAGGCGATGGCGCGCGCGCTCGGCGGCGAGGTCGCCCGCACCGGTGTCGCCGAGTACGGCGGCACCCAGCTCGACGTGCTGTCCGAGGGCGTCATCTTCGCCGGCCTGCCCGCCGTGCAGAAGGTGTGGATGTCCCACGGCGACAGCGTCAAGGCCGCCCCGGCCGGCTTCCAGGTGACCGCCTCCACGCGCGAGACCCCGGTCGCCGCCTTCGAGCACCGCGAGCGCGGCCTGTACGGCGTGCAGTTCCACCCCGAGGTGCTGCACTCCGAGCACGGCCAGGCGGTGCTCAAGCACTTCCTGGAGGCGGCCGGCTGCCGCCCCACCTGGACCATGCTCAACATCGTCGAGGAGTCCGTCGAGGCGGTGCGCAAGCAGGTCGGCGACGGCCGGGCCATCTGCGCGCTGTCCGGCGGCGTCGACTCCGCCGTGGCCGCCGCCCTGGTCCAGCGCGCCATCGGCGACCGGCTGACCTGCGTCTTCGTCGACCACGGGCTGCTGCGCAAGGGCGAGGCCGAGCAGGTCGAGCGCGACTTCGTGGCCGCCACGGGCGTCAAGCTGCGCGTCGTCGACGCCGCCGACCGCTTCCTCAAGGCGCTGGAGGGCGTCAGCGACCCCGAGGAGAAGCGCAAGATCATCGGACGCGAGTTCATCCGCGTCTTCGAGGACGAGCAGCGCGCCATCATGGCCGACGGCCCGGTCGACTTCCTGGTGCAGGGCACCCTCTACCCCGACGTCGTCGAGTCGGGCGGCGGCACCGGCACCGCCAACATCAAGTCCCACCACAACGTCGGCGGCCTGCCCGAGGACCTCCAGTTCACGCTGGTCGAGCCGCTGCGCACCCTGTTCAAGGACGAGGTGCGCCGCGCCGGCGAGGAGCTCGGCCTGCCCGCCGCCATGGTGTGGCGCCAGCCGTTCCCCGGCCCCGGCCTCGGCATCCGGATCGTCGGCGAGGTCACCCGCGAGCGGCTGGAGCTGCTGCGCGAGGCCGACGCGATCGCCCGCGAGGAGCTCTCGCGCGCCGGCCTCGACCGCGACATCTGGCAGTGCCCGGTGGTGCTGCTCGCCGACGTCCGCTCGGTCGGCGTCCAGGGCGACGGCCGCACCTACGGCCACCCGGTCGTGCTGCGCCCCGTCACCTCCGAGGACGCGATGACGGCCGACTGGGCGCGTGTGCCGTACGACGTGCTGGCGCGCATCTCGACCCGCATCACCAACGAGGTCCGCGAGGTCAACCGGGTGGTGCTCGACGTGACGAGCAAGCCGCCGGGCACCATCGAGTGGGAGTGACGGCGAGCCCCGGCGACCGCCGCGTGACGGCGGCCTCCGGCGGCGGCTCGTGACGGCGGCCTCCGGCGGTGGCTCATGACGGCGAGCCCCGGCGGCGGCTCGCCGGACGGGCCCGGCTCCGGCTCGATCCCGGCGCGCGACCTCCTCGACCGGGTCTCCGGCCATGGGGCGATCCAGGTCATCCTGGCCGCCTCGGACGGCCCGATCCGGTTCACCGACCTGGAGCGGGCGGTCGAGGGCGTCAGCCGGCGCATGCTCACCCTCACGCTGCGCCACCTGGAACGTGACGGGCTGCTGGAGCGCCGGGTCTATCCGACGGTCCCGCCGGAGGTCGAGTACCGGGCCACGCCGATGGCGCTGGAGCTGCGCGAGGCGCTGCTCACGCTGACCGACTGGGCGCGGCGGCACGGAGCGGGTGTGGCGTCCGCGCACCGGAGCTACGACGCCCGCCAGTCCGCCGCCACGTCCACCTGACCCACGCCGGTCGGACGAGGAGGCCCGCCCCTACCGGAGAACCTCAGGTCGCGGAGCCGAACCAGCGGGTGAGGGCCGTGCGCAGCGTCCCCAGCTCGCCCTCGTCCGGCTCCGGCGAGGACGACGCCCAGGCCACGTACCCGTCCGGGCGCACCAGCAGCGCGCTCACCCCGTGCGAGGAGCCGGAGCAGCGCCCCGTGACGATGTGGACCCGGTCCTGCCGGCCGGACGCCTCCTTGGCCGCCGCCGCGTCCCCCGTGAAGTCCAGCAGCAGGGGCCGGGCCGCCCGGGCCAGCTCGGCGAGCCGCACCGCGCCGCCGTCCACCTCGATCGTCAGGTCCGGCGCGAAGCGGCCGGCCAGCGGATGCGCGTCCGCGCTCCCCATGTCGTAGCGGACGTCGGACCCGGCCATCGTGGCGGCGATGTGGCGCGCGTTGCCGGGATCGCGCAGCAGCTCGCCGAAGAGCACGCGCAGCGCGGTGGTCTCGGCGCCGGGCGCGATGAGCGCCGACTGCGCCTGCGTGTGCATGACGACCCGCTCGGCCGCCGGCCTGCGCTCGCTCTCGTACGTGTCCAGCAGCTCCTCGGACGCCTGCCCCCGGACGACGGCCGCCAGCTTCCAGCCCAGGTTGACCGTGTCCTGGAGGCCCAGGTTCAGCCCGGGGCCGCCGATCGCGCTGTGCACATGGGCGGCGTCGCCCACCAGCAGCACCCGACCGGCGCGGTACCGGTCGGCCAGCCGCGTGTTGCCGCCGGTCAGCAGGCGCAGCAGGTGCGGGCCCTCGCCCTCCGGCGGCAGGAAGGGCAGGTCCACGCCGAGCACCCGGCGCACGCTCTTCCGCAGCTCGTCCAGGGACATCGGCGGCGGCTCGCTCCGGTCGGAGCCGCCCCACTCCATGGTGGTCAGTATCGCGGGGCGGCCGGGGAAGGGGGCGTACGCGATCAGGCCGTGCTCGGTGCGATGGTGCATGAACGGCGGGACGACGCCGTAGCCGGGAACGTCGAGCCCGCCGGTGGCGGGGTCGATCAGTGACTCGGGAATGGCCACGTGCGCGGATCGGGAGATCGTGTCGTCCCTGGTCACGCCGGGGAAGCCGATGCCGCACAGCTTGCGCGCGAGGCTCCGGCCGCCGTCGGCGCCGACCAGGTAGCGGGCGCGCAGCCGGTACGGGCCGCCGGGCCCCGCGATCTCGGCCGTGACGCCCTCCGCGTCCTGCGACAGGCCGGTCAGCTCGTGTCCCCGGCGGATCTCGGCGCCGAGCTCGGTCGCGCGTTCCTCCAGGGCCCGCTCCACACGGCGCTGCGGCACCCCGAGGATGTGCAGCGGGTTGTCCTCGACCGCGCTCAGGTCCAGCGGCAGGGCGCCGAACACGAAACCGGGCACGGGCCGGGGCGGCTCCGCGCTGCCGGTGAGGCGCTCGTGCAGGCCGCGGTGGTCGAGCACCCGCACCACCTGGCCGACCAGGCCGTTGGCGCGGTTCTCCTCGGCGCGCGCGGTCAGCCGCTCCAGGACCACGGGGCGCGCCCCGGCCAGGCTGAGCTCGCAGGCCAGCATGAGCCCGTTCGGGCCGCCGCCCGCGATGAGGACGTCTGTGCTGCTGTCGTCTGTGCTGCTTTGGGGGGAGGTGTCCGTGCTCATGGCGATCCTCCTGATCGTCGCAAGGGCATGACGCATCGGCCCGGCGGCGCCGGGCTTCGTACGATGTGGGATCTTGTGAGTTTGTGGCGGGGCTACGGGGCGGTGAGTCCGGCGGCGAGCCGGCCGAACGCCTCGCGGATCAGCTCCTCCATGGGCGCGTCAGGGGTGTGCATCCGCTGCCGGGTGACCGCCGAGATGGCCGCGCCGATGGCGCCCGCGACGAGCCCGGGGTACAGGTCGGTGGTGACGTCGGTGCCCGTGCGCTCGGCGATCACCTCGGCGAACTCGGCCTCCGCGGCCATGTACGCCTTGGCGAACTCGGCCTGCAACGCCGGCTCGCCGAGCATCACCCTGAGCCCCGCCGCCCGCTCGTCGGACGTATCACCCTGCGGGTCGAGGCCGAGCGCGAACTGGGAGAGCGCCGCGTCGGTGATGGCATCCCACAGCGGTTTGTCGGCCGGCTGTGCGCGCAGCTCGGCCGCGATCGCGTGGGCCCGCTCGACGTGCCGGGCCGCGATCGCCTCTCCCTTGCTGGAGAAATAGTTGTTGAAGGTACGAGGGGAGACGCCCGCCGCGGCGGCGATGTCCTCCACGCGTACGTTGTCCCACCCGCGCTCCACGGTGAGCTGGATGGCGGCCCAGCTCAGCGCGATGCGCGTCTCTCGCTTCTTGCGTTCACGCAGACCCGTGCGCTCACGATCGTCACTTCCCACGATCTCCACGATACATAATCTTGCGGGCTAGGCAAATATGCGGAGTCCGCAAAATTTATTCGTTGTCTGGGAGCGCGTCGGAGCGCTCGGTGGGTTCGGCGGGCTCGGCGCTCTCGGGTGTTTCAGCGCTCTCCGGCGGTCCGGCGCTCCCGGCCGGTTCGGCGGCCGGTCGCCTCCTCCCGAGCAGCCCCCGTACCAGGCTGCCGACCAGCAGCGGCAGCATGAGCATCCCGACGAAGATCGGCGTGGCCATGTACCGGTAGTCCTGCGCCGAGATGTTGGCCAGCACCGCGAGCTGCTGCCCGGCCACCACCGCCACCACCGCCGGCACGTACCTGTTGCGCAGCGCCCACGCCGCCAGCCCCGCCGCGACGTACGCCAGGTACGCCCACGTCGCGCCCCGCCACAGCCACCAGTCGTAGCCCGGCTCGGCCGTGGTCACCAGCCACGAGTCGGCCACCCGGTGCAGGTGCTCCGACTTCGGCCGCAGCGAGAACATCCACCGCTGCGGGTAGTCGGGCACCTTGTTCGGGCCGACGTACGTCTCGGCGCTCGGCCGGCGCGAGAAGTGGTACGTCTGCCCGCCCACGGCCCAGGCGTCCTCCACCGGGTTCCAGGCGATCGAGCCCCGGCACAGGCGGGCGTCCACGACGTCCAGGGGCCGCTGCGTGAGCAGCCGCCGCCACAGGTCCAGCAGCTCGCCGGCGTGCCGGTCGGCCTGCTGCCAGCTGAAGTCGCGCCGCCAGATCAGCGGGTTGATCGTGTAGCAGGTGCCGCCCTCGCTCCACCGCGACAGGGGGGCGACGGAGGTCATGAGCGTCCGGTCGCGGTCGCCGAACAGCTCCGGGTGCTCCCGGTAGAGGACCGCGATGTCGCCGAACGCCGTGTGGTAGACGTACGTCTTCGACGGGGCCTCGATGCCCACGCGCGGCAGCACGAGGTTCGTCAGCAGCAGCGGCACCGCCGCCGCGACCAGCCCGGTCACCGCCAGCCGTACCCGCGCGCCCTTCACCACGACCAGCAGCACGACCACGGCGACGCCCACGATGAGGAAGCCGTTCGCCCGGAACAGCCCGAGCGCCAGCATGAGCGCCCCGAGGCCCGCCAGCCGCCACGCGGTGACGCGCCGGGCCGCCGCGAGGCCCGCGCAGGACGCCGCGATCGCGACCGCGCACAGCGTGAACGGCACGTCCTTCCACAGCGCCACCGAGAACGCCCCCACCGGAGGCAGGAACGGCAGCAGCACGGCCACGGCCGTCGTCGCCAGCCGAGGAGCGCCGAGCGCCTTCAGCGCGGCGGCCAGGTAGGCGAGGGTGGCGGCCATGGCGGTCGTCTGCAGCAGCGTGACCGCGCCGATGTCGCCGGTCAGGCGCACGCTCAGCCACAGCAGCGCGTCGTAGGTCACCGAGTGGTCGCTCACCCACGGGCCGACCATGGTGTGGCTCAGGTACAGCACCGAGTCGCGGCTGAACAGGCCCGGATAGTACGCGAGCCACCAACCCACGAGCACGGCCTGGATGGCGAGGAAGGTCGCGAGCGTCGCCCAGCGCGATGGCTTCGCGGTCTCCGTCAGCATGTGCTCCCAATCCCGGCTGCCGGGGCCGGCGCCCCGACCTGCTTACTACCGCGAACTAGGGAAAACTCACACCCGCGTCCGGCGTCCTGCCGCCGAGCAGGGTGGGGACGGTCACCAGGTGGTAGCCGCGCTTCTTCAGCTCCTTGATGATCGCCGGCATGGCCTGGACCGTCTGCGGGACCGTGTCGTGCATGAGGATCACGCCGTTGCGCTTGGCGAGCCGCAGCACCGTCGCCTTGATCTTCGCTGAGTCGCGCAGCTTCCAGTCGAGCGTCGTGCCCGTCCACAGCACCTGCGAGAGGTCCTGGGAGCCGGCGAGCCCCAGCACCCGGTCGTCGGTATGCCCGTACGGGGGCCGGAACATCCGCGGCCGGCGGCCGGTCACTCCCTGGATGGCGTCCTGGGTGAGCCGGATCTCGTCGATGATCTCCTGGTCGAGCAGGGTCGGCAACGAGGGGTGCGAGTAGGTGTGGTTGCCGATCGCGTGCCCCTCGGCCATGGTCCGCCTGACGACCTTCGGGAGCTCCTCCACGTGCTTGCCCATGAGGAAGAACGTGGCCGGCACGTGCTCGCGCTTGAGCACGTCCAGCAGGGTGCCCGTGTGCTTGCCCGGACCGTCGTCGAAGGTCAGCGCGAGGCAGGTCACCTTCGCGCAGTTGACCCGCGCCTTCGCCCCCGCGGCCGGGGCGCCGCTCATCACCAGTGACGTCACCAGTAAGCCGTGAATCAGCACAAGGGCCACCTTATGGCCAAACCCCGTGCCCCGCGTGCGCCCGCGCCCTCCCCGCCACTTTCAACGTATAGCGGGGTGGGGGGCTTGCGGCAAGACCCGGGTCGTACCGCAGAATCACCCACCGGAACGGACGCCGTCGACATCAACAGCATCACGCGCGATGTGATGACGTACATGGGGGAAACAGTGGTTGACACGGACAGCAGTGTGACGACGCCCTTCTCGCTCGGTCGCTACGTGCTGGACTTCGAGGAGATCGACCGGAGCCGGCTCGCGGTCGTCGGGGGGAAGGGCGCGAACCTGGGGGAGCTCGCCCGGATCGACGGCATCCACGTGCCGGCCGGCTACTGCGTGACGACGGACGCCTTCCGGCGGACCATGGCGGACGCGCCGTCGCTGGACGACCGGCTCGACCGGCTGTCGCGCCTGGGCCCGGACGACCGGGACGCGATCGCCGCGCTCAGCGCCGAGATCCGCGAGGTCGTCGAGCGGATCCCCGTCCCCGACGACGTGGCGGAGGCGATCACTCGCCCGCTCGCCCGCCTGAACGAGAAGACCGCCTACGCCGTCCGGTCCAGCGCCACGGCCGAGGACTCGCCGACGGCCTCCTTCGCGGGCCAGCACGACACGTACCTGAACGTCGTGGGACCCGCGGCGATCCTCGAACACGTCAGATCGTGCTGGGCCTCGCTCTTCACCGAGCGAGCCGTGACCTACCGCCTGCGGAACGGCTTCGACCATCGCAAGGTCACCATGGCCGTGGTCGTGCAGCGGATGGTCGCGCCGGACGCGTCCGGCATCCTGTTCACCGCCGACCCCGTCACGTCGAACCGGAAGGTCTCCAGCGTGGAGGCCGGCTTCGGCCTCGGCGAGGCCCTGGTCTCCGGTCTGGTGAACGCCGACGTCTACAAGGTGCGGGACGGCGAGGTCGTCGACAGGACGGTCGGCGCCAAGCACCTGGCCATCCTCGCTTCGCCGGACGGCGGGACGCGGCGGCAGGCGATCGAGCCGGAGTCCCAGCGGCGGCCGGCGCTGACCGATGCGCAGGTCGTGCGGCTCACGCGGCTGGGCCGGCGGATCGAGGCGCACTTCGGCCGGCCCCAGGACATCGAGTGGTGCCTGGTCGACGGCGACTTCCAGATCGTGCAGAGCCGGCCGATCACGACGCTGTTCCCCATCCCGGAGGCCGGCGACGGAGGTGACCACGTCTACGTCTCCGTCGGTCACCAGCAGATGATGACCGACCCGATGAAGCCTTTGGGCCTGTCCGTCTGGCAGCTCACCACGCCACGGCCGATGGCCGAGGCCGGCGGGAGGCTGTTCGTCGACGTCACCGCGGGCCTGGCGTCGCCGGCCGGCCGCGACGCACTCCTGGAGACCCTGGGAAGGTCCGATCCGCTGATCAAGGACGCGCTGGAGACCGTCCTCGACCGCGGCGACTTCGTCCCGCAGCCGCCGGAGGACGGCGCCGGCGGGCCGCCCGCCGGTGGCGCGCCGGCGCCGGTCGAGACCGATCCGGCCATCGTCGAGGAGCTGATCGCGCGCAGCCGGGCGTCCCTGGCCGCCGTCGGACGCGACATCAAGCGCAAGCACGGATCGGACCTGTTCGACTTCATCCTGGAGGACCTCCAGGAACTCCAGCGGCTCCTGTTCGAGCCGCGGAGCCTCCAGGTGATCGTGGCGGCGATGGAGGCGGCGTGGTGGCTCAACCGGGAGCTGCGCACGTGGCTGGGCGAGGAGAACGCGGCCGACGTCCTCACCCAGTCCGTCCCCGACAATGTCACCTCGGAGATGGGACTCGCGCTCCTGGACGTCGCGGATGCGATCCGCCCACATCCGGAGGTGGTGGCCTTCCTGCGGGACGTCGAGGACGACGATTTCCTCGACCGGCTGCCCGAACTCGCGGGCGGGCGCGAGGCGCGCGACGCGATCCGGGCCTACCTCGACAAGTACGGCATGCGCTGCGTCGGTGAGATCGACATCACGCGGCCGCGCTGGAGCGAGCGCCCCACCACCCTCGTGCCCGTGATCCTCGGCAACATCGACAACGCCGAGCCCGGCGCCGGCCGGCGGCGCTTCGAGCACGGGCGGCAGGAAGCGCGGAAGAAGGAACAGGAGCTGCTGGAGCGCCTGCGGGCCCTGCCGGACGGGGAGCGCAAAGCCGACGAGACCAAGGCGATGATCGACCGCCTGCGGACCTTCGCCGGGTACCGGGAGTATCCCAAGTACTTCAAGGTCAGCCGCTACTTCCTCTACAAGCGGGCGCTGCTGGAGGAGGCCGATCGCCTCGTGCGGGCCGGCGCGCTCCGAGACCGGGAGGACGTCTTCTACCTCAGGTTCCAGGAGTTTCACGACGCCGTACGCACCGGACAGGTCGATGACGGGCTCATCCGCCGGCGCAAGCAGGAGTTCGGCGCGTACCAGGCGCTCACGCCGCCCAGGGTGCTCACCTCGGACGGCGAGGCCGTCGCCGGGTCCTACCGGCGCCAGGACGTGCCGGCCGACGCCCTGGCCGGCCTGCCGGTGTCGGCCGGGACCGTCGAGGGACGCGCCCGCGTCATCCTGGACATGACCGAGGCCGATCTCGAAGCGGACGACATCCTGGTCACCGCGTACACCGATCCGAGCTGGTCGCCCGTGTTCGTGAGGATCAAGGGCCTGGTGACGGAGGTGGGCGGCCTGATGACGCATGGCGCGGTGATCGCCCGGGAGTACGGCCTGCCGGCGGTCGTGGGGGTGGAGCACGCCACCCGGCTGATCCGTGATGGGCAGCGGATCAGGGTGAACGGGACGAACGGGTACGTCGAGATCCTGCCCTAGCGCTCACCGGACGGTGATCAGGCGGGAGAGTTCGGCCGGCAAATCGACGCCGTCCCACACCCGGTGGAACCCCAGCGCGTTCCCGATCGGCACGATCCTGTCCACCCCGCGCCCGCCGAGCGCCCGAGCCAGCCCGGCCAGCTCATCGCGGTCGAACCCGAAGTGCGTCAGCGTCTGATCCTTCCGACGCGCCACGTCCGCCAGCTCATCGAGCGAGCCGATCCGGGCGTGCGCGAACGTCCCCGTGCCGAGCCACCGCCGCGGGATCGCGCCGGGCGACGTCAGGATCACCTGGGCCAGGACGTTCCCATGGAACTCGACCGCGTCCGCCACACCGTCGGCCGCCAGCCCGTACGCGGCCACCCGCTTCTCGACGGCCATCGCCGTGCCCACCGTCCACCCGCGCCGGGCCACGGCCTCCGCCAGGCAGGCGGCGAACCCGTCGCGGGCCATGGCGCACTCGATGGGGGAGCCCACCCAGAAGACGGTGCCGGGGGAGGAGCAGGCGGCCTGGTCGAACCAGTACGCGTCGATCGCGAACCTGTCGGCCACCGTCTCCCGCGTCACGGGCGTCGCCTCCAGCCACGCCCGCGCGCGTATCACCGCGAACGACGACCGGTCGGGGAAGGTGAGGTCACGCGCGTGGGGGGCCAGCGGGTGCCGGCGGATCTCGTTCACGGTACGGTCGCCGCCCCAGATCACCCGCAGGTCGCACGCCGCCGACAGCACCGCGGTGGGCCCCGCCGCACCCCCGGAACCGGCGTCGGCGGGGGCGACGGGCTCGGGGTGCGTGACGGGGCTGGTCCGGGGCGGCTTGCCGGAGTGCTCGCCCTGATGGTGATCGCTGGAAGCGTGATGGCCGGGGGAGGCGTGTTCGAGCTGCTTGTGGGGCGGCTCGACAGGGATCCTGCGAGCGCCTGGCCTGGGGTGGCCGTAGGAGACGATGCGCTGGGTGCGGGCCACGACGGGATCGGCGTCGTCGAGCGCGTCCCGCATGATCGTGAGGATCGCCTGGGCCGTGCCGCCCGCGCGTGCCGACAGCCGGACGACGTTGCGGTTGCCCATGAGGGCGGAAAGGGCCCAGGAGTAGACGAAGACGGTGTCGACGTTCGCCGGAGCGACATGGAACACCAACCCGCGCGGCACCCGCACGAACTCCCCGGCCCCGCCTACTCCCGCCGCGCCGGGCAGCGAGCCCGCCGCGCCGGGCAGTGGGCCCGCCGCTCGCTCCAGCTCGCTCCGCCGCAGGAAGAATCCCAGGGACGCCAGCTCGGGATGCCGCCGCGCCACCTCGGGCGCCCGCAACCTCCGCCCGACGTCCACGAGGAACGCCCGTACCCGCTCGTCGCCCACGACCAGCCTCGGCGCGGCGGCCATGTCGTCAAGCAGCTCCCACAGGCCGACGGTCCCCTCGAAGGGAAACCGCACGTCCACGGTCTCCTCCGATCGTGATCGCGCGCCGGCGCCGCCGTCGGAGTGAGGTCGCGCGCCGTGATTCCCCTCGGCGCCGCGCGGCCCGATCCCGGCGAGCACGGCCGCGCCGACCTTGGCCTGAACCCGCGCGGGCGCGGGCTCGTCGCCGCCCGTCATGCGGCCGCCGTCCCGTCCGCGGCGTCACCGCCTTCACCCGCCTCATGAGACGCCGGCTTCCGCACGCTGTCACCACGCTCGGCCGCTGTGGAGGACAGCGCCCCGCCCATCGGTGCGCCCATCGTGTCGCTGCACCCTCGCGCCTCCGCGTGCGGCAGCCGGCCCAGCACGGAGAAACGCTTGCCCGGCCAGGTGCCGTCGTCCACCCCGTGGACCACACCCAGGTCCTCGGTCAGCAGCACGTGCCCCGGGTACGACGTCGGCAGCGTGCTGACCACCTCGATCAGCCCCGGCACGCCCGGCGGCGCCTCCTGCCACGTCTCCGGGTCGCGGATCACCACGTCGGCGAAGTCCGGGCAGTACAGCCCGTCTCCCTCCGGACCCTCCAGGAAGATCGTGCCGATCTGCTCCACCATGCCGTAGAAGTCGTGGACGCGGGTCAGCCCGCACTCGCTCGCCAGCCGCCCGCGGAACTCCGCCGCGCCCACCGCCAGGTCGGCCAGCTTCTTCCACCCGCCGGAGTGGATCAGCACACCGCGCGACAGGTCGAGCCCCAGCTCGCGCAGGTGCAGCCATACCATGAACGTGAACCCGAAGATCAGGAACGGCCCGCCGCCGTGACGCGCCAGGAACGCCCTCACCGCCGCCGCGTCCACCTCGCCGCCGTCGTCCAGCACGAAGGTGTGGTCGCGGCCGAGGTTCATCATGCCGAGCACTCCGGCGCCGCGCGCGCTCAGTGTGGTGGCGCGTACGACCGAGCGGGTGTCCACGATCAGCATGGGCAGCCGCCGCTCGCCCAGCACCTCCCGGAGCGTCGCCGCCAGCATGCGCGGCTGCGCCGCCGCGGCCTTCCGGTCGAGGTGGACCCGGCTGGGCCGTTGCCCGGTCGTGCCGCTGGAGGTGAGGACCCGGAACACCTCCTCCTTGGGGACGCTGCGCAGTTCGTGCGTCTTGAACATCCGCACCGGCAGCCACGGCAGCTCCGCCACGCGCTCGTACGGCCCGTGCGACCCGATCGCCGCCAGGATCCGCCCGTACGGCGGGCAGGCATGCCGGTGCCGCTCGGTCAGCTCGGCCAGCCGCGGCGCCAGCGTCCACTCCCGCTCGTCCGCCGTCAGGGTGAAGACGCTCATGAGGTCTCCCCGCACCCTGGGCGAACGGCGGTCTCCCGGTGTCTTGGGCAGACGGTGTCCTCCCGCCGCCTTGGAGAGACGGTGGCCTCCCCGCGCCTTGAGGAGACGGCGGTCTCCCCGCGCCCTGAGGAGACGGCGGTCTCCACGCGCCTTGAGGAGACGGCGGCCACTCGCTCGCACCTCCGCGCGCTCACGTCCGTGCCTCCAACGCGCCGTAATCGACCTTGCCCGTGGTCAGCAGCGGGAGGCGGTCCACCGCGCGGACGTCGAAGCCGCTCCAGTGCAGCCGCAGCTCCGTGCCGAGGCGGCGGGCCAGGCGGGCGCACGCGTCGCGGTCGAGCCCTTCGGCCCACACCGTGACCCGGTCGTCCCCGCTGGTCGCCGCGACCGGCCCGCAGTCGCGCAGCAGCCCCTCCACGTCGTCGAGGCTGACCCGCACGCCGAAGATCTTGGCGATGCGTTTCATCCGGCCGGTGAGGTAGAGGAAGCCCTCGTCGTCGAGGTGGCCGAGGTCGCCGGTGCGCAGCACGCCGCCCAGGTCGTCGCCCCTGGCCAGGTCGGCGGCCGTCTCCGCGTAGCCCATCATCACGTTGGGCCCCTCGTACACGATCTCGCCGTCGGCCACGCTGAGCCGGCCACCCGGAACGGCGACCCCGGCCGAGCCCGGTTTGGCGGCCAGCCGGTCCGGCGGCAGGACCGAGACGCGCGCCGTCGCCTCCGTCTGCCCGTACATGACGAAGAACCGCTCGGCCCTGCCGGAGAACTCCGTCAGCAGCTCCGCACGCAGCCGGCCGCCCGCCTGCGTGAGCGTGGTCAGCGTCGGGTGCTCCTTGGGGTCGAAGCCGAGCCTGCGCAGCATCTCGTACTGGTACGGCACGGCCGCCAGCGACGTGCAGCCGTGGGCGTCGAGGTGGGTCCAGAACGAGCGTTCGAGCAGGCCCGCGTCGGTGAGGACCACCGTGGCCCCGGCTGCCAGATGGCTGTTGAGCACCGACAGCCCGAAGCTGTAGTAGAGCGGCAGGCTCGTCGGCGCGACGTCGCCGGGCTCGATGGCCAGGGCGGTGGCGATGGCCGTGGCGTTGGACAGCACGGCCCGGCGCGACAGGCGCACGAGCTTGGGGCTGCCGGTCGAGCCGGAGGTGGCGAGCAGGACGGCCAGGTCGGGGTGGGGGTCGTCGGCGTCGCGGCGCCCGCGCGGCGCGCTCTCCACGGCGTGCGCGAACCCGAACAGCGCCGCCGGCCGGAACCTGCGGATCAGCCCGGTCAGCGCCCCCGCCGAGAGGTCGGGGTCGAGCAGCGCCACCGGCCTGCGGGTCCGCCACGCGGCGAGGTAGCGCACCACCGACGCCAGGTCGTTGCGCATGCCGCAGAACACGGGGCCCGGCGGCAGGCGCACGAGCACCTGCGCGGCGCGCTCGACGCGTGCGGCCAGCAGGTCGCCCGTGAGCTCGCCCGGCTCGCCGGCGACGACGAGCCGCGCGTCAGGGTGCGGGAAACCATCCATGGGACGTCCATCCATCGTGTCGGGACCTCACAGCACCAGCCCGCCGTCGACACCGAGCACCTGGCCGGTGACGAACGAGGCGTGGCCCGAGAGCAGGAACGCCACGGTGGCGGCGACCTCGCACGGCTGCCCCACCCGGCCGAGCGGGGTCGCGGCGACGGTCGTGGCGCGGGCCCGGTCGTCGAGCGTGGCGAGCATGGCCGTCTCCACGAAGCCGGGGGCCACCGCGTTGACCCGGATGCCGGCGGGGCCGAGCTCCTTGGCCGCGGACACGGTCAGGCCCAGCAGCGCGGCCTTGGTCGCGGAGTAGACGGCCTGGCCCACCGAACCGCGACGGGCCATGATCGAGGAGACCAGCACCACGGCCGGGCTCGTGCCCCTGCGCAGCAGCCTGATCGCCGACTGCAGCGTGTGGACCGCGCCCACCGCGTTGACGTCGAACAGCCGGGACACCGCCATGCCGGGCAGCAGGCCGAGCAGCGCCGCGTCGTGGGCGCCGGCGTTGATCACGAGCGCGTCGAGGCGGCCGTGGCGTTCGCGGATCCGGCGCATCATGCTGGACACCGCGCCGGGGTCGGCCACGTCGCCGTGGACCGACCAGGTGGGCCCGCCGGTCTCGGCGGCCACCTCCGCGGCGACCTTGGCGGCCCGCTCGGCGTCGCGGCCGTGGACGATCACCTCGTCACCGGCCGCGGCGAGCGCCACGGCGACGGCCCGCCCGATGCCCGAGGTCGAGCCGGTGACCAGTGTCACCCGCGACGTGGTGGTCGTCAGGACCGGGGTCGCGGCCACGGGCTCCAGGACCTCTTCGCCGCTTTCGCCGCACTTGTCGCCGCCGTCGCCCGCCCCACCGACGGCCTCACCCACTGCTCCGCCCGCTGCTCCATCGTCGGCCTCGGCGAGTGCGGTGGCACGGTGCGGGGCGGCCGTCGTGTCGGAGGGTTGCGCGCCGAGGCGGCCGCCTCGATGGGGAACGGAGTGATGCGCGGCGAGGGGCGTCGTCGCCGGGCCGGGGGTGGGGTCAGAACGCGGCGCCGGCATCGTGCTTCTCCAGCAGCCGGGCGGCCTGGGCGAACGAGCTCATGTCGATGATCTCGTCTGTATCGAGCATGATGTCGAACTCGTCCTCGATGGCGGCGACCAGCGCCATGTGGGCGAGGGAGTCCCATTGCGGGATCGCCCGGTATTCGAGGTCGTCGACGTCGGCGCCGTCCGGAAGGCTCAGCGCGGCGCGGAAGACGCCGCGCAGGCGGTCGAGGTGGCCCATGCTCCCTCACTCTCCGTGGTCGAACCAGAACGTAGTGTATCGGCGATCCTCCATGGCTCAAACCGAGCCCCCGTCGCGAGTAATGGAACCGTATAAAGCCGGGTGATGTCCGGGCGAGGCTGCGAATGTCCCTGGGGGCGCGCCAACCGCTACAGGGGGAATGATGGACGAATCCAATCACTGGTACGGGCACTCCCGCATACTCGCCAGGTACTGCGGATACCCGGACGACGTTCCCCGTCGAATACAGGGATTCGTCCAGCATGGCTGGAACTATCTCCACGGATACCCACCGAACGACCATTGGTGCACACCCGGATATCCCCGGTTCATCTGGGCCGACGTGCTGCGTCGCCGCGGCTGGTCGATGGGCCGCCGCGGCCATTACCTCATCGGCGCGCCGTGGATCTACCTCCTCGACCTGGAGCCCGACCTCGGCCTCATGCCGGAAGAAGAGCGGGAGGGCACGATCTGGTACCCGTTCCACGGCTGGGAGAAGAACGCGGTGATCGGTGACCACGGCCGGCTCGCCGCGCACATCCGCGAGGTGGAAACCGGTCCGGTGACCGTGTGCCTTTACTGGCTCGAATTCGCAAATATCGGTATCAGGGCGGCGTACGAGTCGGCCGGATTCCGTGTCATCTGCCACGGCAGCCGCGGCTCCCGATGGGACGACGCCGGGCGCGACTTCCTGCGGGGCCAGCTCACCGAGCTGCGCCGCCACCGCAGGGTGGCCTCCAACCGGCTCGGCAGCGCGCTCTTCTACGGCGCGTCGGTGGGCTGCGACATCGCCGTGTACGGCGATCCGATGCAGTTCGAGGGCGAACGCCCCGAATACGGAGGTACGGCCCGTCGCATGCGGCTCTGGCCCGAGCTGCACGGCGAGCACGTCGACCGCGGCCTGGCCGCCGAGGCCGCGCGGCGAGAGCTGGGATTCGAGTATCAGGCGACACCTGAGGAGCTACGGCGAATGTTCGGCTGGAAGCGGGTGCGATGCGCATGACCGAGGCCCCCGGCAACGTCCGGTTGATCGGCGGCGAGATGCTGCTGTGGTCCGACGCCGACGCGGCCACCGACTGGCGCGGCGCGGGCCTGGAACTGGTCCGGCGGCTCGTCCCTCCCGGCGGGAGGGTGCTGGTGGCCGGGCCGCACCCGAGGGGCCTCATCGGCGCCGTCTCCGGCGCCGCCTCCTCGGTGGCCGTGCTCGTGCGCTCCTACCCCGACGCCTGCGCCCTCGGCGAGCGTCACCCCGCGCTGGACGTCCACTGCGGGCGGCTCCGGGCGCTCACCGGGGTCGAGCCGTACGACCTGGTGCTGGCCCTGGACGGCCTCGAACGCACGCACTCCGCCGAGGAGCAGGCGCCGCCGTGGCGGGCCTCGCTCCAGGCCCTCGCCGCGCTCGTGGCGCCGGGCGGGCGGCTCGTCCTCGCGGTGCCGAACGACCTCGGCGTCGACCGGTTCGTGGACGCCCGGCCGCCCGACCGTGAGGGCGCCGACGGGCACTGGGAGCCGCACGGCTTCGACCCCAGCCATCCCGGCGGCCCGGAGGCCCTGGACGCGGCGCTGGAGGCGGCGGGGCTGGTGGCCGAGCGGTGCTACGCCGCCTACCCGTCACGGCGCGCGCCCCGTGCCCTGTTCGGACGTGAACTCCTGCGCGAGGACCTGCCCGAGGCGCTCACGGTGCCGCTCACGGCGCCCGGCGGCGACACCATGCTCGTGGCCGACCCGCTGCGGCTGACCAGGCTGGCGTTCCGTCACGGGCTCGGGGAGCACCTGGCGCCTCTGTGGCTCACGGTGGCGACCCGTCCCCTCAGCGCCGCCGTCCCCGACGCCGTCACGACCGATCACGCCGGCGAGCCGGATCTCACCACCCACCACGCCGGGGAGCCGGGCCTCACCGCCCACCACGCCGGCGAACCCCACGCCGTGGCCGCCGAGGAGGGTCCTGACGGGGCGGGGGCCGAGGAGAGCGCTCACGAGCCGGGCGCGGGCGTCGCGGCTGCCGAAGAGTGGCCGTACGAGGCAGCCGCCGAGGCCGAGGGCGCTCCATCCCAGGACGCGGG
This sequence comes from Nonomuraea roseoviolacea subsp. carminata, assembly GCF_024172185.1. Lineage (GTDB taxonomy): Bacteria > Actinomycetota > Actinomycetes > Streptosporangiales > Streptosporangiaceae > Nonomuraea > Nonomuraea roseoviolacea. Next base: position 2,488,783 of record NZ_JAMZEC010000001.1, on the reverse strand, counting down.
CGAGGCGGCGGTCGTGGACCGAGCACCCCGCGACCTCCTGCCGCAAGGGCTGGTCGAGGTGGGCCGGGCCGTGCACGAGGTCACCGCCACCTCCACCCGGCGCCTGCCCGGCGGGACCGAGCGCCCCATCCCGCGCGGTCGCATCGTCGAGGAGGTGCTGGTCGAGGCGTGCGCCCGCGAGGACGTGCGCGCGGTCCGCGACCTGCTGGCCGCGCTGGCCGCGTGGGTGGCCGACGGCGGGGACGCCCCCGCCGACAACCTCGTCTGGGACGGCGAGCGGTTCACCGCCATCACCCCGGTCCCCGCCCCCGGAAGCCCGGCGCCCGCGCCCGTGGTGCTCTGCCGGATCCTGTGGCGCTTCGCCGTACGGCTGCTCGCGGCCGGGCACCACCACCCGTGGCCGTGGCCGCTCGACGCCGGGCAGCTCGCGCTGACGCTCTGCGGCATGGCCGGCCAGACCTGCGACCAGGACGACCTCGACCGGGCCCGCAAGCTGGAGGCCGAGCTGGGGCAACCAGTGGGACCCGCCGAACTGGCCGGCGCCGCCCCCACGTACCGGGACCTGCTGAGCGCCCGCGACCGGGTGACCGAGCAGCTCACCGCCGCGCTGGCCAGGATCGCGCGCCTGGAGACGAAGCTGAGCTTCCGCGAGCGCGAGCTGGTGCGCACCCGCGCCAAGCTGCGCAGGAGCCAGCGGAAGGCGACCGCGCTGCGCCGGACGCTCGGCTACCGGCTGTCCCGCCGCCTGTCGCGCCCGCGCCGGGCCGCCCGCAAGGTCCTGCGCCTCCTGGCCCGCTGAAACGGGCGACCGGACCCCGCGGCAGGTGGGCGTCCGCACATGCGGCTCCCACCCGCACGCCTCCGAGTGGGGCGCCCTCCTTCGAAGAGTCCCGCCGAGACAGCCCGAGCAACCTCCACGGCCCAAGAAGAGAAGGTGGTTCCGTGCCGATCCTGTCGGTGGTCGTCCCGTTCCACGACGTCGAGGAGTACCTCGGCCCCTGCCTCGACTCGCTGACCGCGCAGACGCTGCGCGATCTGGAGGTGATCTGCGTCGACGACGGCAGCCGCGACGGCGGGCCGGCCGTGGTCGAGGCCAGGCGGGCGGCCGACCCTCGCGTGCGTCTCGTCCGGCAGGCCGGCGGCGGCGTGGGACGGGCGCGCAACATCGGCGTGCGGCACGCGACCGGCCGCTACCTGGCGTTCGTGGACGGCGACGACCTGGTGCCGAGGGACGCCTTCCGCCGCCTGGTGGCGTCCCTGGAGTCCACCGGCTCGGACCTGGCCTGCGGCAACGTCATGCGCCTCCACCACGACCAGCTCGTGCCGTCGTGGGCGCACCGGCAGGCGTTCGCCAGGCGGCTGGAGCGGACCCACATCACCCGCCACCCGCTGCTGGTCCGCGACCGCATGCTGTGGAACAAGGTCTACCGGCGCTCCTTCTGGGACGCCCTCGCCCTGACGTTCCCGGAACGCCTGTACGAGGACCAGCCCGTGGCCATGGCCGCGCACGTGGGCGCGACCTCGGTGGACGTGCTGAAGGCCGTCGTCTACTACTGGCGCCGGCGCGACTGGTCGGTCACCCAGCGCAGCCTGGAGCCGGGCAACGTGCGCGACCGCCTGCTGTCGGTGCTGGAGACGGCCACGCTGCTCGCCCGCCGGGCGCCGGGCGTCAAGCCGCGCTTCGACCGCGACACCCTCGACATCGACATGAGCGTGGCGGTGGAGGCGGTGGCCCGCATGGGGACGGCGGCCGACCCGGCGATCCTGGACCTCGCGGCCCGCTACCTCGACGGCGTCGCCCCGGACGACTGGCTGAGCCTGCCGTACCAGCGCCGGCTGCTGACGCACCTGCTGCACCGGCGACGGGTGGAGGAGCTGGCCGCGGTGTTCGCGCAGGAGCGCGCGGGCGGCCTGTGGCCGCCCCTGGCCTCCACGAGGTTCGGGCTGGGCGGCAGGCGCTGGTACGGCCGGCATCCCGCCCTGCCCGCGCACCTGGCGGAGGTGACCGACGAGCTGGGCCTGGAGACGCGGCTGCTGTCCGCCGGCTGGCGGGACGGCCTGCTGCGCGGCGAGGGCTGGATGTCGGTCGGCCGGTTCGACGCGCGGGGGCTGGGCCGCGCCCGCGTCCGCGTGTGGCTGCGGGAACGCGGCACGGGCGACACCGTGCCCCTCTCGGAGGACAGGGTGACGCCGGCCAGCCTCGGCGTGCCCCAGGAGGACGGCCGGGTGGCGGCCGAGCACGGCTTCCCGTTCGGCTTCGCCTTCGACCCCGCCACGCTGTCACCGGCGCGGCTGGCCCGGCGCGGCCACTGGGAGCTGCGCGTCGAGCTGCGGGCCGGCGGGCTGCGGCTGGAGGGGAAGGTCGCGGGGCCCCGGTGGCTGCCCCCGGCGGTGCCGCCGCCGGTGCGCAGGGCCGGCTCCTGGCTGGTGCCCGTACGCGCCGGCAAGGGGGTGTGGGGGCTGCGGGTGCGCCGCGCCGAGGCGCTGATCGGCGAATGCCGGATCGAGGGCGGCGACCTGCTGGTGGCGGGCGAGCTGGCCGACCCGGGCGACGGCGATCCGGTGCTGCGGCTGGTGCGGCGCGGCGACGGTGAGGAGATCTACTTCCCGGTCACCCTGGACGGCCACGCGTTCACCGGCCGGATCCGGCTCGGCGACATCGAGGCGCCGGTGGGCCGGGTGCCGCGCTGGGACGTCCTGCTCGACCAGGGCAGGAAGATCCGCCCGCTGGTGCGGACCCGGGCCCGCCCGGCGGCGACCGTGGCGGGCCGCAGGTTCGTGGCCGACCGGGGCGACGACGGCTGCCTGATGCTCGTGGAGCACTGCCCGCCGCTGTGAAGCGTCACGCCAGGACGGCCAGCAGGCACTCCACGACCCGGTCCTGCTGGTCGTCGGTGAGGCCGGGGAAGAGCGGCAGCGACAGCTCCTCCGCGTAGTACGCCTCGGCCCGCGGGCACATGCCGCGCCGGTAGCCGAGGTCCTCGAACACGGGATGCCAGTACGCCGGGATGTAGTTGACCTGCACCCCGATGCCGGCCGCCCGCATCCGGCCGTACACCTCGCGCCTGCGCCCGCCGCCGATCCGCACGGGGTACAGGTGCCAGGCCGGCTCGACGTACGGCAGCCGCCCCGGCAGCCGCAGCCCGGGCACCCCGGCCAGCAGCGCGTCGTAACGGGCCACCAGCTCGCCGCGGCGCGCCAGGAACGCGGGCAGCCGCCCGAGCTGGCTCAGGCCGAGCGCGCACAGCACGTCGGGCAGCCGGTAGTTGAGGCCGAAGTCGTGCACCTCCTGGTGCCAGCCGCCGTGGCCGGGGTCGCGCTGCTCGGCCGGGTCGCGCACCAGCCCGTGGTTGCGGAAGCGCGCCGCGCGGGCGAAGCGCTCGCCGTCGGGCAGGGCCAGCGCGCCGCCCTCGGCGGTGGTGACGGTCTTGGTCGGGAAGAACGAGAACGTGGTGACGTCGGCCAGCGATCCCACCGGCCGGCCCTTGTAGGAGGCGCCGAGGGAGTGGGCGGCGTCGCCGACGAGGAGCGCGCCGGCCCGGTCGGCGACGGCGCGCAGCTCGTCGTAGTCGGCGGGGTGGCCGGCGTAGTCGACGGCGGTGAGCGCCCTCGTGCGGCCGGTGACCGCCGCGCCGGCGGCCTCGGGGTCGAGGTTGCCGGTGTCGTCGCGGACGTCGGCGAAGACGACCCGCGCCCCCCGCAGCGCGGCCGTGGCGGCGGTGGCCACGAACGTCAGCGGCGAGGTGACGACCTCGTCGCCCGGGCCCACGCCGGCGGCGGCGTAGGCCACGTGCAGGGCGGCGGTGCCGGAGGTGACGGCCAGGCAGGGGACGCCGCCGGTCCAGCGGGCCAGCCCGGCCTCGAACGCGGTGACCGCGGGCCCGGTGGTGAGCCAGTCGCCGCGCAGCACCTCGGCGACGGCCAGGACGTCGTCCTCGGTGATCGACTGCCGGCCGTAGGGGATCACCAGCGGCCGTCCGCCAGCATGCGGCGCAGCTCGTCGGCCGACAGCCACAGGTCGTTGGTGTCGGAGCGGTAGGCGAACCCGTCGGGCAGCGGCTCGCCGTCGGCCGGCGGCTCGTAGCCCCAGGTGGCGATGGCGGGGCGGACGACGTAGCGGTCGCCGAGCCGCAGCGTGCGGCGGCCGTCGTCGGGCCCGATCATCTCCTCGTGCAGCTTCTCGCCGGGCCGGACGCCCACCTCGTAGACGGGGGCGTACGGCGCGACGGCGTCGGCCAGGTCGGTGATGCGCATGCTGGGGATGCGCGGCACGTACAGCTCGCCGCCGCGCATGAGGTCGAAGGAGTCGACGACGAAGCGCACCGCCTGGTCGAGGGTGATCCAGAACCGGGTCATGCGCTTGTCGGTGATCGGCAGGCTGGCGCCCTCGGCGGCGAGCCGCTGGAAGAACGGCACCACCGAGCCGCGGCTGCCCACCACGTTGCCGTAGCGCACGACCGCGAAGCGGGTGGCGTGGCCGGCCGCGTAGTGGTTGGCCGAGACGAACAGCTTGTCGGCCACCAGCTTGGTCGCGCCGTACAGGTTGACCGGGCCGGACGCCTTGTCGGTGGACAGCGCGACGACCTTGCGCACGCCGCTGTCGATGGCCGCCTCGACGACGTTCTGCGAGCCGGTGACGTTGGTGCGGACGTACTCGAACGGGTTGTACTCGGCGGTGTCGACCTGTTTGAGCGCCGCGGCGTGGACCACGAAGTCGACGCCGTGCATGGCGCGGGTGAGCCGGTCGCGGTCGCGCACGTCGCCGATGAACCAGCGCAGCCGCCGGTCGTCGCCGAAGGTCTGGCGCGCCTCCCACTGTTTGAGCTCGTCGCGGGAGAAGACCGCCAGGCGCCGCACGTCGAGGACGTGCAGCGCGTGGCGGATGAATGCCTTGCCGAAGGACCCCGTGCCTCCGGTGATCAGTACGGACGATCCGCTCAGAATGCTCACGTGACCCCCTGAATCGTGTTCACGCCCTGTAGTCGCCGGAGCTGAGCCGGTAGCATAGCGCGATCGTTCAGCAACGCACGGTCACACGGGGGAATGGGGCTTCAGTGCGGATTGTCGGAATCATTCAGGCACGGACGGGGTCGACGCGCCTGCCGGGGAAGGTCCTGCGCGAGCTGGGCGGCCGGTCGGTGCTGAGCTGGGTGGCCCGGGCCGTGCGGCAGGCGGACGCGGTGGACGAGCTGGTGGTCGCCACCACGACCGAGCCCGCCGACGACGCCGTGGTGGCCGAGTGCCTGCGGCTCGGCGTCGCGTGGCACCGGGGGCCGGTGGACGACGTGCTCGGCCGCTTCCTGCAGACGCTGGAGCTCCACCCGGCCGACGCGGTGATGCGCTTCACCGCCGACTGCCCGCTGCTCGACCCGGCGATCGTCCGCGAGGCCGCGCTGGTCCACCGGGCGGTGCCGGGCCTCGACTATCTGAGCACGAGCCTGACCCGCACCCTGCCCCGCGGCCTCGACGTGGAGATCGTGAGCCGGGAGGCGCTCGCGCGGGCCGGGCGGGAGGCGACCGCCCACCACCGCGTCCACGTCACCTCCTACGTCTACACGCATCCGGGCGCGTCGCGGCTGCTCGGCCTGGCCTACGCCCCGTCGGCCGCCGACCTGCGGGTCACGCTCGACACCGAGGACGACTGGGCGCTGATCTCGCGGGTGGTGGCCGCCTTCGGCGACCGGTGCGTGCCGTACGCGACGCTCGTGGGCTGGCTGCGCGCCCGGCCGGAGATCTGCCGGCTCAACGCGCACGTCCAGCAGAAAGCGCTGCAGGAGGCATGATCGGCCGGGTCGGCGTCCGTTGCGACGCCGGCGCCGGCAGGGGCGTCGGCCACCTGGTGCGCTGCGTGGCGCTCGCCGAGGAGCTGCGCGGGCGCGGCGTCGAGGTCAGCTTCCTGGGCGACCTGGCGGGTTCGGCGTGGGCGCGGGCCCAGCTCCTGGCGCGCGGCCTGCCGCTCGTCCCGGCGCCCGACGGGCCCGGGCGGCTCGCGGAGCTGGTGGGCGACCTGCGCCTCGACGCGGTCGTGCTCGACTCCTACGACCTGGCCCCCGGCACGGGCGCGCGGGTCAGGCAGACGGGCGCGGCCGTGCTGGCGATCGTCGACGGCGACCCGCTCGGCCAGGAGGCCGACGTCTACCTCGACCAGAACCTCGGGGCCGAGCTGCGGCCGTTCCCGCTGCTCGCCGAGCGGCTGGCCGGGGTGCGCTACGCGCTGCTGCGCGACAGCGTCCGCGGGCTGCGCCGGGTGGCCGGGCCGCGCGGTGACGTGCCGCGCGTGCTGTGCTTCTTCGGCGGCACCGACAGCGCGGGCGTGACGCCGGCCTGGGCCGAGGCGCTGGGGGCGACCGGCATGCCGTTCCGCGCGACGGTGGTGAGCCCGCGGCCGTTCGCGGCGGACGGGCCGATCACCGTCATCCCGCCCACCGACCGGCTGCCCGAGCTCATGGCGGAGGCCGACCTCGTGCTCACCGCCGCCGGCTCGACCATCTGGGAGCTGCTCTACCTCGGCGTGCCGGCCGCGCTGACCTGGGTGACCGGCAACCAGCTCATCGGCTACGAGGCGCTGGTGGGCGGCGGCATCGCGGCCGGGCTCGGCCCCGCGCCGGGCCCCGCCGCCACCGAGATGCTGGCCCGGCTGCTCGCCGACCCGGGGCTGCGCGAGGAGTACGGCAGGCGGGGCAGCGGCCTCGTGGACGGCAAGGGCCGCGAGCGCGTCGCCGACGCCCTCCTCGGGCTCAGGTGAACCGTCAGATGAGGTCCCAGGTGAGCGGCGTGCCCGCAGGCACGTCGCGGGTGAAGCGGCGCCCCGTCACCTCGGCCAGCGCCGCGGGCGGCAGCCCGCCCGCGGGCCGGATGGAGCGGACGTTGCGCTCCGTCACCGGCTCGCCCGCCCGCACGCCGGTGACCACGTAGAGCGACCGGCGGAAGCGCAGCCCCTCGCGCTCCGACGGCCGGGGCCCCAGGCGGGCCTCGCCGAGCGCCTGCCAGGCCCGCTCGCTCTCCACGACCAGCGCCGCCAGCTCGGCCGGCTCCAGCGAGAACGCCGCGTCCACCCCGCCGCCCGCCCGGTCCGGCGTCACGTGCTTCTCGATGAGGCAGGCGCCGAGGGCGACCGCCGCGAGCGCCGCGCCGATGCCCGGCGTGTGGTCGGAGACGCCGACCACCGCGCCGGTGAGCCCGGCCAGCAGCGGCAGCCGCCGCAGGTCGCTCTCGGCGGGCGAGGCCGGGTAGGAGGCGGTGCAGGCGAGCACGGCCAGCTCGGCGCAGCCGGCCTCGCGGGCCGCCGTCACGGCCGCGTCGATCTCGCCGGCCGTGGCCATGCCCGTGGACAGCACGAGCGGCTTGCCGGTGGCCGCGACGAGCCGGATCAGCGGCAGGTCCACCAGCTCGGACGAGGCGATCTTGTACGCGGGGCAGCCGAGCTTCTCCAGCAGCTCGACGGCCGTCGGGTCGAACGGCGAGGAGAACACGGCGAGCCCCAGCTCCCGCGCCCTGGCGAAGAGCGGCTCGTGCCACTCCCACGGCGTGTGGGCCCGCAGGTACAGGTCGTAGAGCCGCTCGCCGCCCCACAGCTCGTGGCCCGAGCCGAGGCGGAAGGCCGGGCCGTCGGCGTCGATCGTGATGGTGTCGGGCCGGTAGGTCTGCAGCTTCAGCGCGTGGGCGCCGCTCGCGGCCACGGCCTCGACGATGGCCAGGGCGCGGTCGAGGCTGCCGTCGTGGTTGCCGGACATCTCGGCGACGACGAACGGCGGCTCGCCGGGGCCGACGCGGCGGCCGGCGATCGTCAGGGGCCTCATGCCCGCCTCCCGGTGGCCGGGCGGGTGAGCTCGACGGTCACCACGTCCACGGTCGTGCCGTCGATGACGCGCCGGTAGCCGCCGGTCTCCTTGAAGCCGAAGCGGTCGTGCAGGAGGCGGACGGCCTGGTTGCCGGCCAGCACCTCGCCCCGCAGGGCCGTCAGCTCCAGCACGTCGAAGGCGTGGCGGATCGCCGCGCGCTCGACGCCGAACCACGCGGCGATCATCTCGCCCCGCCGCTCCAGCCCCGCGAGGTCGAGGTAGAAGCCCCAGGTGGCGATCGGCCGCTCCGGGCCGAGCCCGGAGAAGGTGACCACGCCGCAGGCGGTCCCGCCGTGCTCGTAGACGAGCACCAGCCGGGACGGGTCGGCGCGCACCCCGGCCCACCAGCGGGCGTGCTCCTCCTCGCTGATCACGTGGGTGGTGAAGCTGGCCTGGCGAACCCTCGGGTGGTTGCGCCAGCTGAGCATGGCGGGCAGATCGTCGTCGCGAACCTGTCGGAGCACCGGACCCCCTCACGCTCTGTGTCTGGTTACGTCCACACCGTAGCGGACTATGCGCCCGGTAAAGAGCTGATCAGGGAGGGGCATCGACAGCGGCCACCGGGCCATGGCGGCGGCATGCTGCCCTCGGACCCGTCCCCCGCACACAAGGAGCCCTGGCATGGCGCCCCTGGTCAGCGTCGTCGTCCCGTTCTTCAACGTGGAGCAGTACATCGCCGAGTGCCTGGAGTCGCTGGCGGCCCAGACGCTGAACGACATCGAGGTCATCCTGGTGGACGACGGCTCGGTGGACGGCAGCCGCCGGATCGCGGAGGGGTTCGCCTCCCGGGACCCGCGCTTCACCGTGGTGCGCCAGCCCAACCGGGGGCCCGGCCCGGCCCGCAACGAGGGGGTCCGGTGGGCCCGCGGGTCGTACCTGGCGTTCGCCGACAGCGACGACGTCGTGCCGGCCGAGGCGTACGAGTTGCTGGTCTCCTCGCTGGAGCGGACCGGCTCCGACCTGGCGTGCGGCGGGGTGCGGCGCATGGAGGACGGCGAGCTGTCGCCGTCGTCGCTGCACGAGAAGCTGTTCAGGCGTGAGGTGCGGCGCACGCACATCATGGACCGGCGGGCGCTGGTCAGGGACCGCACGGTGTGGAACAAGCTCTACCGCAAGGAGTTCTGGTACGAGCACCGGCTGCGCTTCCGGCAGGGCATCTACGAGGACGTGCCGCTCAGCATGCGCGCCCACGTGCTGGCCGCCAGCGTGGACCTGCTGCCGGACGTCGTCTACCACTGGCGCAGGCGCGAGGCGGGGGGCGCCTCGATCACGCAGCGGCGGGCCGAGCTGCCCAACCTCGCCGACCGGCTGGAGGCCATCCGGGCCGTCCGGTCGTTCCTGCAGGAGGAGGCGCCGGAGCTGACCCGCTCCTTCGACGGCCTGGTGCTGGAGAAGGACATCGTCTTCCTGTTCCAGGCGCTGGAGCACGCCGAGGCCGACGAGCTGGAGCCGCTGCTGGACCTCGCTCGCCAGTGGCTGGCCGTGCTCAGTCCCGGCGTGCTGGCGACCGCGCCGTCGCTGCGGCGGCTGGAGCTGCACCTGGTGGAGCGCGGGCTGGTCAAGGAGCTGCGCCGGGTGCGCGAGTTCAGGAGGTCGTCGGAGGAGGCCGCGCGCATCGTGCCGCGCGGGCTGCGCCGCGTCGGCTGGTACGGCGACTACCCGTACTTCCGTGACCGGTCGCTGCGCATCCCCGACGAGGTGTACGACGCCCGCGACGAGATCAAGGTGCTGGCCCGGGTCGAGGAGTGCCGATGGGACGGTCAGGGCTTCGCCGTGATCGGCGAGGTGGCCCTGCACCGGGTGGAGCGCAGACCGCGCAAGATCGAGGTGTGGCTGAGCGACGGCAGCCGCAAGGTGCCGCTGCCGTCCAGGCGGCTCGGGCCGGGCCGCCTGGTGGCCGAGATCGACCCGCGCCGGCTGCGCCGCGGCGGCCCCACCTGGCGCCTGCACGCGCAGGTGGAGACGCGTGGGCTGGTGATGGAGGGCTGCTTCCGCGACGGGGACGGCAACCGGACGTGGCGGTTGTCCGTGCCGGGATGGTCAAGAACGGGCATGGACATCACCCAGTAGTTCCAGACGGTGGTTCTGAGGTCACGGCGAGTAGTCATCCTGGAATCCATGAGGTCCTATTCGCTCGATGACGTCCACGCGACACGCAAGCGGAGAGACTCCTGGTGGACCGTGTACCTCGTGGACCCGCTGGCCTGCCGGACGGCTCTGCTGGTGGCCAACCGGACGCGGATCACGCCCAACGAGCTCACCGTGCTGTCGCTGGTCATCGGCCTGGTCTCGGCCGTCTGCTTCGCCCTGGACCTGCTGGTCGCGGGCGCGGCGGCGTTCTACCTCAGCTTCATGGTCGACTGCGTGGACGGGAAGATCGCCCGGCTGAAGGGCACGGGGACGCCCTTCGGGCTCTGGCTCGACTACGTGGGCGACCGGGTGCGGGTGGTCCTCTGCGCGACCGGCCTGGCCTACGGGCAGTACGCGCTCACCGGTGACGTGCGGTTCATCCTGCTTGGCGCGGGGGTCGCCGTGCTGGACCTGTTCCGGTACGTCAACGCGCCGCAGATGAAGCGGGTGCGGGAGATCATCAGGGAGTCGCGGGTGGAGGCCGCCGAGCTGAGGGAGGCCGCCCGGGTCTGGCATCGGGACTACGCGACGGCCGTCCGGGAGCCCGTTCCCGACCTGCGGATCACCGATGAGCCGTCGCTGGGCGAGGGCGACGACGAGCCGGTCGGCGGCGCGGCCGTCGACGACGACGAGGCGGTGGAGCACGTGGCGGCCGCCGCCCGCCGGAGGGGCCGCAACCGCAAGTTCTCCCGGCGGCTCAACAGGTACCTCGCCCGCCGCCGCATCCGCACCCACGTGATCAGCGGCATCGAGTTCCACGCCGCGGTGTTCGTGGTCGCGCCGGTCGTCGGCGTGGCCGCGCTGGTGCCGGTGTCCGCGGTCGCCGGGGTGCTGCTGCTCGCCAACGAGATCTTCCTTGTCTACCGGATGTGGCGCTTCACGCGCCGGCACACCGTGTCCTCCCGGCAGGAGAGCCGAGAGCACGTTCTCGTCTAAGTTTTCGGGGGTTAGTACGTAATGTCCGATCGGCCTGTCTTCGTCGTGGGCTGCCCGCGCTCCGGCACCACGATGCTGCAGCTCATGCTGCACTCCCACCCGCGCATGGCGGTCCCGCCGGAGACGCGGTACGTCGTGCCCGTGTACCAGCGCCGCCGCGAGTTCGGCGACATGCGCCTCGCCCAGCGCCGCGCCGCGCTCGCGGAGTGGATCGCGACCGACCGCACCACGAAGTTCAAGGAACTCAAGATCGACAAGGATGAGTTCGTCCGTGAGTGCGTCGAGGGCCCCGGCTCGCTCGGCTCGGTGATCGGCACGACGTTCCGCATGTACGCGGCGAGGTTCGGCAAGCCGCGCTGGGGCGACAAGCGGCCGAGCTACGTCAAGCAGGTGGACATCCTGCGCAGGCTCTTCCCCGACGCCCAGTTCGTCCACCTCATCAGGGACGGCCGCGACTGCGTCTCCTCCCTGAAGGAGATGCCCTGGTACACCCACAGCTCCTACCACGCCATCTCCACCTGGGCCGAGGCCATGGACGCGGGCGTCAAGCTGCGCCGCACCCTGCCCGCCGACAGCTACTACGAGCTGCGCTACGAGGACCTGACCGACGACCCGTCGACCGAGCTGAAGAAGCTCTGCCTCTTCCTGGAGGAGGACTTCGACCCGGCCATGGTCTCGCCGCGCGAGGCGGCGCAGGTGGCCGTGCCCGTGCACAAGGTCTGGCACAGCAACACCCACAGCGACGTGCTGCGCACGCGGGTGGGGAGCTGGACCGGCCGGCTGGAGCCCTGGGAGATCTCGCTGGCCGAGCAGGCGCTCGGCGACCGGCTGGTGGCCAACGGGTACGAGCTCAGCGGCGCGCCGGCGCCGTCCAAGGAGCACATCGCGACCCTCCAGCGGGTCATGCAGAAGCGCAAGGCCGCCCGCTCCCGCAAGCGCCTGCGCGACCGCTTCCAGCGGCTGCGCGAGCCCGGCCCGGTGGCGGCGCTGCTCACCTCGCGCCAGCGGGCGCTGGCCGGGCTGTCGCCGCTGCCGGCCGAGTCCAGGCACGAGGAGACGCAACCGTCCGTCCCCGCCTGAAACGCACCCGGGCGCGGTCCCACGCCTGAAACGCACGCCGGGCGCGGTCACCGCCTGACGTGGGCGAACAGGGTCTCCCAGGCGTCCAGCACGCGGTCGGGGCGGAACGCCTCGGCCCGGGCGCGGGCGGCGGCGCCGAGCCGCCGCCGCTCCCGGGGCGAGCCGGCCAGCCGGCCCAGCTCCAGGGCGAACGCGCCGGTGTCGCCCGGCGGCACCAGCACCGGACCCGTGGCCCGCACCCCGCCCGACACGTCGAACGCCACCGCGGGCACCCCGTGCGCCGCCGCCTCCAGCAGCGTCAGCGGCAGTCCCTCGTGCTCGCTGGTCAGCGCCACCATCGAGGCGGCCAGGTACTCGCCGGGCATCCGCTCGGCGGGCACCCGCCCCCGGAACACCACCCGGTCGGCCACCCCCTCACGCGCGGCGTGCGCGCGCAGCCGGTCCAGCTCGGCGCCGTCGCCGACGAGATGCAGCTCCCAGGGCGGCGGCGCTCCGGAGGCCGCGAACGCGGTGATCAACCGGTCGAACCGCTTGACCCCTTCCAGGCGGCCCACACCGAGCACGCGCGGGGCCTCCAGCGGGGAGACCCGCTCCGGCCAGCCGGACAGCGGGTTCGGCAGCGACCAGGTGTTGGGCAGCAGCGCCTCTTCGGAGAAGCGCCAGGCGTCGTCCTCGCTCAGGAACACCGCCTGGTCGAGCTCCGGGTAGTGGCGGCGGATGGAGGCCAGGTGCCAGCAGCCGCCCGCGTGCTCGTACGAGCCGTGGTACTGGCCGATCGAGCGCAGCTCGTCCGGCAGCAGCGGCGCCACCCGGGCCACCACGCTCGGCGAGGTCAACACCGCGAACCCCGGCGCGCAGTCCCGCAGCAGCCGGGCCAGGCGCCGGTCGGCCCGCGCCCGGGCCAGGCGGCCGGACCGTCCCGCCCGGGCCCGGCTGACCACGTGCCGCCGGTAGCGGGGCTCGGCCACGTAACGGAACGGCGCGGCCGAGCGGTGCAGGCCGATCACCCGGACGTCGTGGCCGCGGCCGGCCAGGCCCTGCGCGAGGGTGTGCGTGACCCGCTGGATCCCGCCCAGCGTGTCGGCGTCCAGGCACGCGAAGACGACGTTCACCCGGCCCTCCCCGTCCCCCGGCCGAGCAGGTCGCCGAAGAAGGCGGTCACCACCCGGGCCGCCGCGTCGCCGCGCTCGTCGGCGCACCACAGGTCGCGGAAGGCCGCGTACCGGGCGGTGTGGGCGGCGTGCACCTCGGCCAGGTCGCGCAGCCGGTCGATGAGCTCCCCGGTGGTCGTCACGCACGGGCCGGGGGCGATCGCCGGCAGGTCGTGGTACACCCCGCGCTCGCGCAGCCGGTAGTCGTCCCAGTCGTCGATGAGGAACAGCATCGGCTTGCCGGTGATTGCGTAGTCGCACATCACCGACGAGTAGTCGGTCAGCAGCGCGTCGGAGGCCAGCATCAGGTCGTTGATCTCGGGATACGTCCCCGCCGGGCGGACGAAGTGCCGCAGGTGCTCCGGCACCGCGTACCGCTCGACGGGATGGGTGCGCAGGACCACCACCCACTCGGCGGCCAGCTCCTCGGCCATCAGCTCCAGGTCGGCCCGGACCGACGCGCCCCCGCCCTTGGCCCGGTCGCGGTAGGTGGGCGCGTACAGCAGGATCCTGCGGTCCGGCGGGATCTCCAGCCGGGCGCGGACGTCGGTCCGCGACACCCCGCGCACCAGCGCGTCGCAGCGCGGCGTGCCGTACCGGAGGATGGGGCCGGTGTAGCCGTTGGCGCGGGCGAACAGCCGCGAGAACTCCTCGCTGGGGGAGACGAGCGCGTCCCAGCGGGCCACCGCGGCGCGCCACACCTCGCGCGGCCGGTCGAAGTCGGCGCGCAGGTCGGGCGCGTCGAAGCCGATGGACTTGATGCCCTGGCCGTGCCAGGTCTGCAGGTAGCGGGTGCGGCGCGGCTTCGGGTAGTCGAGCGGGAAGCCGTGGCTGTCCACCCAGATGCCGGCGCGGGCCAGCGTCCAGACGTAGCGCCAGCTCCCGCGGCGCACCGCCCGCGACCCGGCGGGGACGTCCGCGCGGCCCCTGACCACCGACCAGACCGTCTCGACGGGCAGGCCGCGCCGCCTGACCTCGTCGTGGACGGCGCGCGGGCTGCCCGTGCAGCCCTTGCCGACGTCCGACTCGAACAGGGCGAGGTCGCGGCGCGCCGGCAGGAGCATGGTCAGCGCGCGGTAGACCAGCAGCTTGTGGCGCGGCCGGCCGGCGATCCTGAGCAGCCTGCGGGCGATCCGGCGCGGCAGCGAGCGGGCGCCCCGGTGCTCGCGGACCCGCAGGTACGCGGTGTGGCCGCACGGTTCGAGCCGCACGCGGCGCAGGTCGATCGGCTCGGCGCCGGGATGGACGATGAGCCGGTCGCAGGTGGTGTGGCCGGTCGCGAGGCTGGTGAAGGCGATGCGCGGCTCGCAGCCGCGCCGCACCGTGAAGGTCACCTCGGTGGTGTAGCCGCCCTCGCCCGACGGGGCGGGCCGGATCGGCACCTCCTCGCCGCCCAGCCGCAGGCATGCCCGCCACTCCAGCGGCAGCGCGCCGAACGGGTCGTACGTGCGCACGGTCATGCGCACCCGCTCGCCCTCGGCGGACAGCTCCGTCACCTCGTGCCGCAGACGGCTCGCGCTGAAGGGCAGCTCGGCCAGCCGCAGGGCGGTGATGTCCATGCCGGGGGAGACCGTGGTGCCCCAGTACGTCCGCCCGCCGGCCCGGACCGCGGCGCGCGGCGGGGCGTGGTGGCCGGTCAGCGAGCCCGCGGCCACCATGAGGTCGTCGATCCGGTCCTCCAGGATGAGGTGGCAGCACACCCGCGTCATCGGGTCGAGCCGGCCGAGCACCTCGGCGGGGATCCGCTCCATGTACGGCCGTACGACCGAGGCGAACTCCTTGACCCACACCCGTTCGCGCCGGGGCAGCGGGTTGAGGTAGACGCGCAGGTCCTGGCGCAGGAACCGCTCCTGCCGGTCCGGCACCAGGTCGGCCAGGCCGTGCGCGCGCAGCACGTCGTCGCTGCGCCAGGCGGCGACCAGCCGGTGGCGCACGTTCTCCATCTCGCGGATGCGCAGCGAGATGCTGGGCGGGCCGCACGCGCCGTCGCGCACCCGGTGCCACAGGTAGACGGGCCACGGCACGACCGCGAAACGGCGGGCGACGGCGTACGCCTCGGTGGCGAAGACGTGGTCCTCGTAGTTGATGTCCTCGGGGAAGCGCAGCCGGTGCTCGCGCAGGAAGGACACCCGGTAGAGCTTGTTGGTGGTGAACGAGTCGAGGAACAGCCGGGGCTCCGCGCGGATGCCGTCCACGACCCTGCGGGTGGCGAACAGCTCGGGGTAGTAGGGCTCGCTGCGGCCGGACCACTCGTACAGGCGGGAGATCTGGCCGGAGACGAAGTCGGCGCCGGTGCGCCGGATCTCGGTGAGCAGGCTCTTGCAGGCGTGCCGCGGCAGCTCGTCGTCGCTGTCGAGGAACATGACGTACGGCGAGGTGGCGGCGTCGAGCCCGTCGTTGCGCGGGGCGCCGCAGCCGCCGCTGTTGACCGCGCGGCGCAGGTGGCGCACGCGCGGGTCGGACCGTACGAGCTCGGCGGCGACGCGCGCGGTGTCGTCCGTGCTCGCGTCGTCGGCGATGATCACTTCCAGGTCGCGCTGCGTCTGGCGGAGGACGGAGCGCACGGCCCGGGGCAGGCGGGCCGCGTCGTTGTAGGTGATCACGACGACGGTGCAGTCCGGCATGCCGCCTCCCCCCGTGAGAGCGTCACGTGGGGAGGGGATTCCCGAAGTTCGGGGTAACTTGTCCGGATTTAAGATGTTTTGGGGATATCTATCGCATCAGCCGCCTGATCAGCCAGATCGCGAACGCGAGCGCCACCAGCGCGCCCGCGACGGGCGCGAGCCGCTTCAGCAGCGGCGCGCCGGCGATCTCCAGCAGGTCCAGGGCCTCCTCGTCGGGGCTGCGCGAGGTGCGCAGCGTGCCCGCGGGCCGCAGCTCCGGCTCGGGCTCGGGCTCGGGGACCGCGGTGAGATGCCGCTCTCCCGCCGCGCCCGGGGTCGCCGGCCCGCCGGTGGCGACCGCCCCGGCTGCCGGGACCGGGGCCTCGACTGGGACCTCCGCCGGGGTCGGGACCTGGGCCTCTGTCGCGGCCGGGGGCTGCGCCGCGAGCGGAGTCTCGTGGGACGACTCGGCCAGCAGCCCGGCCAGGCTCGCCGCGAACCTGTCGATGAGCTTCTGGCCCACCTCCGCCATGACGCCGCGCCCGAACTGCGCGGGCCGCCCCGTCACCTGGAACGACGTCTCCACCGCCACGGCGGTCGTGCCGCCCGCGGCCGGGGTCAGCCGGGCCTTGACCGTGGCCGACGCCGTGCCGGCCCCGCGCGCCTCCTTGCCCGACCCCTTGATCGTGAGCGTGTGGGAGTCCTTGTCCACGTCCTCGAACCGGGCCGAGCCGCGGTAGGTCACGGTGATGGGCCCCACCTTGACCTTCATCCGGCCGGTGAACTCGTCGCCCTCGAAGACGTCGAGCGTCGCGCCCGGCAGGCACGGCGCCACGCGCTCGACGTCGAGCAGCACCGCCCATGCCTGCTCGACCGGAACCGGGACGGTGAACTCGTGCTCGAACCGCATCGCCATCGGAACGCTCCTCACCTTCGACACTACGTCCGGACGGGGACGCCCGGGAAGGGGCGCCCCCGCTCGCGTCACGGCGCTCCGGCGGCCTTGCCGATCGCGCGGTAGGTCAGCACCTTGGCCAGGTGCCTGCGGTAGTCGGGCTGCGCGTGCAGGTCCGCCGGGGGCGAGGTGCCCTCGGCCGCCGCCTCGCAGGCCGGCCGTACCTGCTCGCCGACCTCCACGCCGCGCAGCGCGGCCTCGACCGCGCGGGCCCGCAACGGCGTCGAGCCCATGTTCGTCAGGCCGACGCGCGCCTCCTGGATGGCGCCGTTCGAGCGCCTGACGGCCGCGGCCACGCCCACGATCGCCCACGCCTGGGCGGTGCGGTGGAACTTCTCGTAGTGGTAGCCCCAGCCCTCGCCGAGCTTGGGGATGCGCACCCCGGCCAGGATCTCGCCCGGCCGCAGCGACGACTCCAGGTAGTCCACGAAGAACTCCGCGGCCGGGATGTCCCGCTCGCCGCGCTCCGAGCGGGCCACGAGCACCCCGTCCAGCGCCAGCACCACCGCCGGCAGGTCACCGGCCGGGTCGCCGTGCGCCAGCGAGCCCCCGAACGTGCCGCGGTGCCGCACGGCCGGGTCGGCCACCGTGGCGGTGGCCATCGCCACCAGCGGGCAGGCCGCGTTGACGACGGGCGAGCGCATCACCTCGTCGTGCGTGGTCATCGCGCCGATGTGCACGTGGTCGCCCCGGTCCTCGACGCCCGACAGACCGGGCAGCCGGCCGATGTCGACCAGCGTCGTCGGGTACGACAGCCGCAGCCGCAGCAGCGGCAGCAGCGACTGGCCGCCCGCGATCACCTTGGCGTCCTCGTCGGCGGCCAGCGCCTGGCACGCCTCCTCCAGCGAGCCGGCGCGCAGGTAGTCGAACCGCGCAGGGATCATGACCGCACTCCTCCCCGGGTGCCCTGGACCGCCCGCCACACGCGCTCCGGCGTGCAGGGCATCTGGACGTCGCGGACGCCGCGCGGGCGCAGCGCGTCCACGACCGCGTTCACGACGGCCGGCGTGGAGGCGATCGTGCCCGCCTCGCCCACGCCCTTGACGCCCAGCGGGTTGCCCGTGGAAGGCGTCTCGGTGCGGTCCGTCGTGAAGGTCGGCAGGTCGGCCGCCGACGGCAGCAGGTAGTCGGCCATCGTCGCGGTCAGCAGGTTGCCGTCCGCGTCGTACACCGCCTCCTCGAACAACGCCTGGGCGACGCCCTGCGCGATGCCGCCGTGGACCTGCCCCTCGACGATCAGCGGGTTGATGACCTTGCCGACGTCGTCCACCGCGACGTACGAGCGGATCTTGACCATGCCCGTCTCGGTGTCCACCTCGACCGCGCACAGGTGGGTGCCGTGCGGGAAGGAGTAGTTGTCCGGGTCGAACGTCGCGTCGGAGTCGAGCCGCGCCTCGACGCCCTCGGGCAGGTCGTGCGCCGTGAACGCGGCGAACGCCAGCTCCTGGATCGTCTTGCTCGCCCCGGTGCCGCGCACCTTGAACGCCCCGGCCTCGAACTCCAGGTCGTCCGGCGAGCACTCCAGCAGGTGCGCGGCCAGCTTCCTGGCCTTGTCCTTGACCTTCTCGCACGCCTGGAGCACCGCGACGCCGCCGATGACCAGCGAGCGCGAGCCGTAGGTGTCCATGCCCTTGTGCGCGACCGCCGTGTCGCCGTGCAGCACCGTGATGTCGTCGAACGGCACGCCGAGCGCGTCGGCGGCGATCTGGCTCCACGACGTCACGTGCCCCTGCCCGTGCGGCGAGGTGCCGGTGATGACCTCGACCTTGCCCGTGGGCAGCATCCGCACCGAGCCGTGCTCCCAGCCGCCGGCGCCGTAGTTGGCCATGCCGAGCAGGCGCGACGGCGCCAGGCCGCACATCTCGGTGTAGGTGCTGACGCCGATGCCGAGCTGCACCGGGTCGCCCCGGTCGCGCCGGTCCGCCTGCTCGGCCCGCAGCTTGTCGTAGCCGAACAGCGCCATCGCCCGCTCCGTGGCCGCCTCGTAGTTGCCCGAGTCGTAGGTCAGGCCCGAGATCGTGGTGTACGGGAACTCGTCGTGCCGGATCCAGTTGCGCCGCCGCGCCTCCAGCGGGTCGATCCCCAGCTCGGCGGCCAGCTCGTCCATGACGCGCTCGATGGCGAACGTCGCCTCCGGCCGGCCGGCGCCGCGGTAGGCGTCGGTCGGCATCTTCGTGGTGAAGACGCCCGTGCAGGCGAACTCGTAGGCGTCCATCTTGTAGATCGCGTTGAACATCGACGCGCCCAGCATCGGCACCCCGGGGGTGACGAGCATGAGGTAGGCGCCCATGTCGGCCAGCAGCTCCACCCGCAGGCCGCGGATGCGGCCGTCGGCCTCGGCCGCCAGCCGGATGTGCTGGATCTGGTCGCGGCCGTGGTGGACCGTCAGGTTGCCCTCGCTGCGCGACTCGCTCCACTTGACCGGGCGGCCGAGCCGGCGGGTCAGCAGCAGGCACAGCACCTCCTCGGCGGTGACCTGGAGCTTGGAGCCGAAGCCGCCGCCCACGTCCGGCGCGATCACCCGCAGCCGGTGCTCGGGGATGCCGGTCGTGACCGCCAGCATGACCCGCAGCACGTGCGGGATCTGCGTGGACGACCAGAGCGTGAACGTGTCGCCGTCGGTGCTCGCGAGCACCGCGCGCGGCTCCATCGCGCTCGGGATCAGCCGCTGCTGGATGTAGGTCCGGTCGATGACCACCGGCGCGTCCCGGAACGCCGCCTCCACGTCCCCCGAGGTGATCGTGGTGCTGAACGCCTTGTTGCCGCTCTCGTGCACCTTCGGGCTGCCCGGGGTGAGCGCGTCGTGCATGTCCATGACCGCCGGCAGCGGCTCGTAGTCGACCTCGACGGCCTCCAGGGCGTCGGCGGCGCGGTAGCGGTCGGTGGCCACCACGCAGGCGACGGCCTCGCCGACGTAGCGCACCTCCGACACCGCCATCGGCGGGTGGTCGGGGATCACGATGTCCTCGCTCACCGGCCACGCGCACGGCAGGCTGCCCTGCTCGTCGGCGAAGTCCCGGCCGCTGAAGGCCGCCAGCACGCCGGGCAGCTCCTTCGCCGCCGACACGTCCACCCGGGTGATCCGGGCGTGCGCCATCGGGCTGCGCAGGAACATCACCTGGACCATGCCCGGCTGCTGGAGGTTGTCCGTCCAGCGGGTGTGCCCGGTCAGCAGCCGGGCGTCCTCCTTGCGCCTGCGGGCCCGGCCGATCTCCCCGCGGCCCGTCGGCTCCGCGATCTGGCCGCTCTCCGCGATCTGCTCGCCGACCAGTCCGGCGTCCAGCTCGGTCATGACGTCCGCACCTCCTGCCCCATCTCCTGGGCGCCCCGCTTCACCGCGCGCACGATGTTGCAGTAGCCGGTGCACCGGCACAGGTTGCCCTCCAGGCCGTGCCGGATCGTCTCCTCCGACGGGTCGGGGTCGTCCCTGAGCAGGTCGATCGCCGCCATGACCATGCCCGGCGTGCAGTAGCCGCACTGGAGCGCGTGCTCCTCGTGGAAGGCCCGCTGCATCGGGTGCATGGACCCGTCCGCGCCGAGGCCCTCGATCGTGACGACGTCGCAGCCGTCGGCCTGGACCGCGAGGACGGAGCAGCTCTTGGCGCTCCTGCCGTCGAGCATCACGGTGCAGGCTCCGCAGTTGCTGGTGTCACAGCCGATGGGTGTGCCGGTCTTGCCCAGGCGCTCTCGTAGGAGGTGGACGAGGAGGAGCCGCGGCTCCACGTCCTCCTCGTACCTGATCCCATCGACGGTGATGGTGATGCGGGGCATAAGTCCTCCCTCGAGGCAGGGGGGAATAAGTGGATAAATGCCAAATTACGCCGGGCTTTTTCCCGGTCAAGGGTTCACTTACCCCGTACCACTCGTTCCCACGTCCCCGAGGAGGCCGCCGCGTCCCCGAAGAGGCCGCCTCGCTCAGCGGCCCCTGGCGACCCTGGCGATCACCGCCACCAGGCCCGAGAAGCCCAGCCCGACCACCACGAGCCCCACGAGCGCCAGCGGGTCCTTCAGCCCGCCGCTCAGCACCAGCGCGCCCAGTGCCACGAACAGCATGCCGCTGAGCAGCGCCATCCAGTCCGTGCGGTGGGTGCCGCGCACCGGCTCCAGGTCCTCGCCCGCCTCACGCTCACGCGGCACGGCGCACCTCCATGTCGCCGAAGCCGCTCCGCAGGTTCAGCACGATGGTCGACACCGGCCCCTTGGTCGTCGTCTCGGGCTCCAGCACCTTGTCGAAGCGGATGTCCGTGCCGCCCCTGATCGACTGGTCGATCTGGATGTCGCCCACCTTGTTGCTCGCGTGCACCTCGACCCGGGTCTCCGACGGCACGATCACGGTCAGCTCGCCCAGGTTGACCCGCGCGTTCAGGGTCAGGCTCGTGCCGGGCGCGATCCTCAGCTCCGACAGGTCCAGCCTGCCCTCGCCCAGCGCCACCTCGTACGGGCGGTTCGCCTCCGCGGCCGTGCGCGGCGTCCACACGTAGTCGCCGACGTTGCGCGGCAGGCCGCCCACCATCATGGCGAACGCCAGCAGGAACGCCACCCCCGTGCCCGCCGCCACCAGCCCCGCGCCGCGACCCCACCAGGCGGCCACCAGCAGGCCGACGCCGATCGTCACGAGCACGGCGCCGCCGACGACGACCGGGCTCACATCCGCGCCCGAGCGGGCCTGTACGGCCACGATGATCCCTCCAACGATGAAGGCCAGCAGCAGGGTGATGGGGCCGATGAACGACGGGGGCCGCCGCGGCCTGCGGGGGCGCGGAACGGGCCGGCCGTACAGGACCGGGTCATAGGGGGAGTAGCCGGCGCCGGCGCGTCTACGGGGGTCCAGCGGCTGGTACGCGTCGCCCGGCGGGGGCGGCGGGAACGGGGGGCGCGGCGGGAAGGCGTCGCGCGGCCGCTGCGGGCCGCTCGGCTGGAACGGGCCACGCGGCGCGAACGGCCCGGCCGCCGGCGCGGCGGCCCGCTCGGCGCCCTCACCGGCCCCCGGCTCCTCGGTGCGGAACTCGGGGGCGTCCGGCACGTCCGCGGCAGCCGAGGCATGCTCGGGCGCGGCCTGCTCCGGGGCGGCGCTCGCCGCGTGCCCGGAGGGCGGCCCCGCGTACTCCTGGGTGGACGGACGCTCCTGGGTGGACGGGCGGGCCGTCCCCTGGGCGAAGGCCCGGGTGACGCCCGTCGCAGGCTGCCCCGGCTGGTACGGGCGGGAGGCGGCCGGCGCCGGCGGGTAGACCGGCGGCGGCGGGTAGGCGCCCGGCGCCGGGCGGCGGTTGAGCCGCTCCGGCATCGAGCGGAGCAGCCCGAGCAGGTCCACGCCCCTGGAGTGCGCCGCGAGCAGCGAGACCGCGAGCAGCAGCCCCACCACCAGCGTGCCCGTGTCGAGCCAGACCGTCGTGAGGTTGATCGCCAGACCGAACCCGAACACCGCCGTGAGCAGCGCCATCACCGTCTCGGCGTCGAAGTCGCGCCGGGTCCACTGCTCGATCCAGCCCGGCCGGCCGTTCGGCTCCTTCATGAGCAGGAACGCGGCGATGTAGAGGAACATGCCGATGCCCGAGCCGAACAGCAGCACCGCGAACCCCACCCGGAACACCACCGGGTCGATCCCGGTCTGCCGCCCCAGGCCGGCGCAGATGCCGAGCAGGAATCGGCCCTCGGAGCTGCGTCGCAGCGGCCGGGGAGGCGCGGCGGGCGTCTTCGGCGGTGCCTCTGTCATGCCCCTATGGTGGCGCGGGGGCGCGGCGCGTCGCATCCGGGACACCCCTGACCGGACCCGGGGGTCGTTCCCTGATGCCGCTTTCGCCCGCTCCGTGTGACGATGACGGTGTTATGGCTGACCAGAAGACTCTTGCCGAGCCCGGTGGCGACGCGCCCTACCGCCGGATGACGCGGCCCATGGAGGGCCGCCTCCTCGGAGGCGTGGCGCAGGGCCTCGCCGCGCAGCTCAAGCTCGACCCGGTCGTGATCCGGCTGATGTTCGTGCTGCTGTGCGTGGCGGGCGGAGCGGGCGCGGTGGCGTACGCGGTGCTGTGGATGATCGCGCCGCGCGAGCCGTACGAGGGGGCGCCGCCGCCGCGCGACTGGAGCCAGCTCGCCGCGTTCAGCGCGATCGGCGTGGCGCTGCTCGCGTTCGGCTGGCTGACCGGGGCGTCCAAGGGCGGCATCGGCATGCTGCCGTTCGCGGTGGGCGGCATCGGCGCGCTCATCCTGTGGCAGCAGGCCGATCCCGAGCGGCGCAAGGGCTGGGTGAGCGGCGCCACCAAGAGCATCCGCGGCAACCGGGTGCGCACGCTGCTCGGCGTGACGCTCGTCGTCATCGGCGCGATCGGCTTCCTGGCCGCCGAGGGGGAGCTGGCCGCCGCGCAGCCCGGACTGCTGTTCACCGGGGTCGTGGTCGGCGGCCTCACCGTGATCGCCGCGCCGTGGCTGGCCGGCCTGTGGAAGGAGCTCCAGCTTGAACGGCGTGAGCGCATCCGCCAGGAGGAGCGGGCCGAGGTGGCCGCGATGGTCCACGACTCGGTGCTGCACACGCTCACGCTGATCCAGCGGGTCGCCCACGACCCGCGCGAGGTGGTGCGCCTCGCCCGAGCGCAGGAGCGCGACCTGCGCAACTGGCTCTACCAGCCGGCGCAGGACGCGGACGCGACGCTGGCCGCGGCCGTCCGCCGGATCGCCGCCGAGGAGGAGGACGCGCACGGCGTCGCCATCGAGGTGGTCTGCGTCGGCGACATGGACATCGACGCGGGCGGCCGGCTCGCCGCCATGCTGAAGGCGTCGCGGCAGGCGATGGTCAACGCCGCCAAGTACTCGGAAAGTCCTACCATCTCGGTGTACGCCGAAGTCGAGGGTGACGAGGCCACCATTTTCGTGAAGGATCGCGGCAAGGGGTTCGACCTGGACGCGGTCCCGCTCGACCGGATGGGCATCAGGGAGTCCATCATCGGGAGAATGGAGCGCCACGGCGGCACGGCCAGGGTGCGCACCGAGCCCGGTGAGGGCACCGAGGTGATGCTGACGATGAAGATCACGAAGGACTGAAGCAATGACGCGGGTGCTGATCGTGGACGACCACCGGCTGTTCCGCTCCGGGGTCCGGGCCGAGCTGGGCGACTCGATCCAGGTGGTGGGCGAGGCCGAGGACGTCGAGACGGCGGTGAAGGCGATCGCCGAGCTGCAGCCCGACGTGGTGCTGCTGGACGTGCACATGCCGGGCGGCGGCGGCCAGGAGGTGCTGCGCCGGGTGCTCGGCTCGGGCTCGCAGGTGCGTTTCCTCGCCCTGTCGGTGTCGGACGCCGCCGAGGACGTGATCGGCGTCATCCGGGGCGGCGCGCGGGGCTACGTCACCAAGAACATCAGCGGCCGGGAGCTGACCGACGCGATCCGCCGGGTGGCCGACGGCGACGCGGTGTTCTCGCCGCGCCTGGCGGGGTTCGTGCTGGACGCGTTCGCCTCGTCGGAGGCGCCGTCGATCGACCCGGAGCTCGACTCGCTGACGCAGCGCGAGCGCGAGGTGCTGCGGCTGATCGCGCGCGGCTACGCGTACAAGGAGATCGCGAAGGAGCTGTTCATCTCGGTGAAGACGGTCGAGACGCACGTGTCGTCGGTGCTGCGCAAGCTGCAACTGTCGAACCGGCACGAGCTGTCGCGCTGGGCCACCGCACGTCGGCTCGTTTAATCCTCCTTTAGTCCGGGATTTCTGGCCTAAAAAGGCCGCCTTGGGGAAATTTCGGTGTATGGGAAGGGATGTGCCGGTCGTCGTTTTCAGCCGGGACGACCGCCGGAAATATCGGGAAAAGGTACGACGATGCCTTGATGTCTTCGCCCAGATGCTCCGCGAGTCCCGTTTCGAGGACGAGCGGCCGCTGGCCGGCCTGGAGATCGAGCTCAACATCGTCGACGCGATCGGCGAGCCCGCCATGTGCAACGCCGCCGTCCTGGGCGCCATCCAGAAGCCCGACTGGGCCACCGAGCTGGGCCAGTTCAACATCGAGATCAACATCGAGCCCCAGGACCTCGGCGGCGACGGCGCCCTCAGGCTGGAGGACGACGTCCGCGCCCGCCTCAACCACGCCGAGTCGCGCGCCCGCTCGCAGGGCGGCCACCTCGTCCTGATCGGCATCCTGCCCACGCTGCGGGAGGAGGACATCAGCGAGGCCACCCTGTCCGCCAACCCCCGCTACAAGCTGCTCAACGAGCAGATCTTCGCCGCCCGCGGCGAGGACCTCCACCTGTCCATCGAGGGCCCCGAGATCCTGGACACCCACGCCGACAGCATCACGCCCGAGGCGGCCTGCACCAGCGTGCAGCTCCACCTCCAGGTCAGCCCCGAGGCGTTCGCCGCCCACTGGAACGCCGCCCAGGCCATCGCCGGGCCGCAGGTGGCCGTCGCCGCGAACTCGCCGTACCTGTTCGGCAAGGAGCTGCACCGCGAGACCAGGATCACCCTGTTCGAGCAGGCGACCGACACCCGGCCGGACGAGCTGAAGGCACAGGGCGTGCGCCCGCGTGTGTGGTTCGGCGAGCGGTGGATCACCAGCGTCTTCGATCTGTTCGAGGAGAACGTCCGCTACTTCCCGGCGCTGCTGCCCCTGTGCGAGCCCGAGAACCCCGAGGACGCGCTCAAGGCCGGGCAGATCCCCGAGCTGGCCGAGCTGACCCTGCACAACGGCACCATCTACCGCTGGAACCGGCCGGTGTACGCCGTCGCCGGCGGCCGGCCCCACCTGCGCGTCGAGAACCGCGTGCTGCCCGCCGGCCCGTCGGTGGCCGACATCGCCGCCAACGCCGCGTTCTACTACGGCCTGATGCGCGTCCTGCCGCACGCCGGACGGCCCATCTGGAGCCAGATGTCGTTCGCCGCCGCCGAGGAGAACCTCTACGCCGCCGCCCGCCACGGCCTGGACGCCCTGCTGTACTGGCCGGGGCTCGGCGAGGTGCCGGCCGCCGAGCTCATCCTGCGCCGCCTGCTCCCGATGGCCCACGAGGGGCTCGCCGTGCGGGGCGTGGACCCCGCCGTCGCCGACCGGCTGCTCGGGATCATCGAGGCGCGCTGCCTGACCGGCCGTACCGGGGCGAGCTGGCAGGTGGACAAGGTGAACGCCCTGGGCGGCGACAGGTACGACGCGCTGCGGCGGATGACGCTCGACTACATTACGCACATGCACGCGAACGAACCGGTGCACACGTGGGACGTGTGACCGACCCGGGCGCGGGAACGGTCAAGCGCGTGAAACGCCCCGGCGCGCTCGTCCTCACCCTCGCGCTCCTGCTCTCCTGCGCCCTGGTGGCGTCGTGCGGCCTCACCCAGCGCGCGTCGCGCAACGTCCAGGGCGACGACAGCTTCGAGGGCGACGTACGGGCGGCCCGGTCGCTGACGGAGTCGTTCTGGGAGCAGCAGTTCGCCGCGTCCGGGCGCACCTACCAGCCCATCTCCCGTTTCGTCGCCTACTCGGGGAGCAACGGCCCGAGCTGCGGCGGCGAGCCCGCCGTACCGCAGAACGCCTTCTACTGCCCGGACGGCCACTTCATCGCCTACGACCGGGACTGGATGGAGAGCCTCTGGAACGAGATGGGCGACGGATCGGTCTACCTGATCATCCCCCACGAGTTCGGGCACGCCGTGCAGGCCCAGCTCCAGACCGGCTTCCGGCTCAACGTCCAGGCGGAGCTGCAGGCCGACTGCTACGCGGGCGGCACCCTGTCGGCCCTGGTCCGGTCGGGTGCGCTGCGCGCCGAGCCGGGGGACGAGGACGAGCTGCTGCTCAACCTGGAGGCGGCCGGCGACCCCACGGACGACTGGCTCGACCCGGCCGCCCACGGCACGGCCGAGCAGCGCCAGCAGTCCTTCGCGACCGGCTACAACGAGGGAGTCACGGCCTGCTGACCCCGCTCGCCTGGAGCACCCGCTCAGGTCGTACACGAAGGTCAACCCAGAGGATGATGCGGCCGATCATGGGCCGGCAATACCGTGGGCGCCATGCCATTGGAGGAGACCGGCTGGCTGCGACGGGGCGCGTGCAGATCCAGCGATCCTGAGCTCTTCTTCCCGCTCGCGCCCTCGTCGGCCCAGGAGCGGCGCGCCAAAGCGGTGTGCGCCCGCTGCGAGGTTCTGGCGGAGTGCGGGGCCTACGCGTTACGCGCGGGGGAGACGGAGGGCATCTGGGGCGGGCTCACGCCCCAGGAGCGCCGCCGCTCCCGCTTCCCGGCAGGCTGGCGCACCCGCGCCTCGGCCTGACGCCCGCTCGTTGCACACGTGAACGCCCTCGACCCACGAAGGCAGTCCGTGCGCGAAGGGAGCACGCACCCGGCACTCGCGAATAGGGCCGCGCGCCCCGCGAGAGGTGCGCCCCGCGAGAGGTGAGCCCGGCACCGGCCCAGGTCGCGCGCGAATGTCGCGCTCTGGCACTCGGGACCGGGTCGCGCGCCCGCAAGAGGTGCGCCCGGCACGCGAGAGCAGGCAGCGCGCCCGGCGAAGGGTGCGCGGCGAAGGGTGCGCGGCACCGGCGAACCAGACCGCGTCCGCGAAAGGCGCCCTGGCGAAAGGCGCGCTTGGCGACAGGTGCGTCCGGTGCTCTCGGATTAGGCGGATCAGGCAGGGCCCGCGCAAGGCATGCTCGGCGCCCCGTGTCCGCGCCGCGCGCCCTCGAAGCCGGGTGTTCGTCGGCGGAGGGCGTGGCGGTCGGCCGGGACGTAGCCTGCAGGGGTGCTGATCGCGTCGATCGCCGTGCTGGCCGCGGCCAACGTGCTGAACAACCGGGTCGCCCCCCGCCTGGCCCCCCTGACCTCCGCCGCCGCGACCGCCGCGCTGCTGGCGCTGGCGCGCCGGTCCGGGGCGTCCTGGGCGGAGCTCGGGTTCGAGCACCCCCGCAAAGGCGTCCTGACCGGCGGCGTCCTGGCCGTGGGCGTGGCCGCCGTCTACACGGCCGGCGTCGCCGTCCCCGCCACCAGGCGGCTGTTCCGCGACGAGCGGGCCCTGTCGCTGTCGCACGCCCGCGCCCTGGAGGAGGCCCTGATCCAGGTGCCCTTCGGCACGGTCCTGCTGGAGGAGGTCGGTTTCCGGGGCGCCCTGTACGGCATGCTGCGCCGCACCCATGGCACGGCGGCGGCCACGGCGGTCTCGTCGGCGCTGTTCGGGCTCTGGCACGTGCTGCCCGCGATCGACATGGCCCGCGCCAACCCGGCCCTCGGCGCGCTCACGGCGGGGGAGAAGCCGGGCCCGCTGGCCACGGGACGCGTGGTGGCGGGCAGCGTGCTGTCGACGGGCGCGGCCGGGGTGCTGTTCTGCGAGCTGCGCCGCCGCGCCGGGCTGCTGGCGCCGTCGATGCTGCACACGGCGACCAACTCCCTGGGCTACCTGTTCGCCCGCCTCGCCGCCCGCTGCGACGCGAAGTCCTCACCCCGGTGAGCAGGCGTCAGGCCGTCTGCACGACCTGGAGGCCCTCCGCGTGGCGACCGGGGCGTCAGGCCGTCTGAACGACCTGGAGGCCCTCCGCGTAGCAAGCGGGCGTCAGGCCGTCTGCACGACCTGGAAGCCCTCCGCGTAGCGGCCCGGGCCGAAGCCGGCGCGCTCGCCCCAGCTCGCGAAGCGGCTCCTGACGAAGTCGGTGAAGCCCTCCACGTGCGCCACCTGGCTGACGTGCGACTGCAGCGCCGTCATCTTGCGGTCCATGGCGTCCGTCACGTCCACCCAGTGGTCCGGCGTCGAGCCGCCGGTCAGCCACACCTCGCGCACGGTCCACGCCTCCAGCCCCTCCTCCGTCAGGAGCTCGGGGAACGCGTACGGGTTGCGGGCGTCCGGGTAGACCGCGTCGAGGGCCGAGCCGCCGACCGCGCGGTGGTCGGGGTGGCTCGGGGCGATGAACTGGTAGTTGCGGTCGGGGTGGTGGGTGATCACGAGGTCGGGCCGTACCTGGCGGATGACGCGGGCGATGTCGCGCCTGAGCTCCAGCGAGGGCACCACGCTGCCGTCGGCGTAGCCGAGGAAGCGCACGTCCGTGACGCCCACGGCCTTGGCGGCGGCCGTCTGCTCGGCGCGGCGCAGCTCCGCCATGCCGGAGTTGTCCAGCTCGCGCTCGTTACCGCCGGCGTCGCCGTCTGTCACGACCAGGTAGGTGACCTCGACGCCTCTGTCGCCGAACAGCGCCACGGTCCCCGCCGCGCCGAAGTCGACGTCGTCGGGGTGCGCCGTGACGGTGAGCACCCGGGTGATCTCGCTCTCGGCCAGCATGGTGGTCCTTTCCATTCCCTCGCGTCCTCGATCGGACGTCTTCTCGTGACAACCGGAGCTCCCGGGGTCCGCATTCCGGGCGCCGTTTGTCGGTGGGGAGTCATAACCTAGGTGGGTGCCGACCCACGTCTCTGTTGACCACCCCTTGCTCGACGGCCTCAACCCGCAGCAGCGCGAGGCCGTGATCCATCACGGCAGCCCGCTGCTGATCGTGGCGGGGGCGGGGTCGGGCAAGACGCGGGTGCTCACCCACCGCATCGCCTACCTGCTCGCCGAGCGGAACGTCCACCCGGGCGAGATCCTCGCGATCACCTTCACCAACAAGGCCGCCCGCGAGATGAAGGAGCGCATCGACAAGCTCGTCGGCCCGCGTTCCAAGGCGATGTGGGTGATGACGTTCCACAGCGCGTGCATGCGGATCCTGCGCCGCGAGGCCAAGCGGCTCGGCTTCCCCTCCAGCTTCTCCATCTACGACCAGGCCGACTCCCAGCGGCTGATGGCCATGGTCTGCCGCGAGATGGACCTCGACCCGAAGCGCTACCCGCCGAGGTCGTTCTCGGCGCAGGTGAGCAACTTCAAGAACGAGCTGATCGACTACGAGACCGCGCTCGACAAGGCGGGCTCGCACCTGGAGAAGGTCCTCGCCGAGGCGTACAAGAGCTACCAGCTCAAGCTCACCGAGGCCGGCGCGATGGACTTCGACGACATCATCATGAACACGGTGACGCTCTTCCAGCTCTTCCCCGAGGTGGCCGAGCACTACCGGATGCGGTTCCGGCACGTCATGGTCGACGAGTACCAGGACACCAACCACGCCCAGTACATCCTCGTGCGCGAGCTGGTCGGCCGGCCCGAGCTGCGCACCGCCGACGGCGAGCTGGTGCGGTCGGGCGCCGACCAGTCCGAGCTGTGCGTCGTGGGCGACGCCGACCAGTCGATCTACGCCTTCCGCGGCGCGACGATCCGCAACATCCTGGAGTTCGAGCGCGACTACCCCGACGCCCGCACGATCCTGCTGGAGCAGAACTACCGCTCCACCCAGAACATCCTGGCCGCGGCCAACGCGGTCATCTCGCGCAACGAGTCGCGCAAGCCCAAGAACCTGTGGTCCGACCAGGGCGACGGCCCCAAGATCGTCGGGTACGTCGCCGACAACGAGCACGACGAGGCCATGTTCGTCGCCCAGGAGGTCGACCGGCTCACCGACGAGGAGGGCGTGCGGGCGGGCGACGTCGCCGTCTTCTACCGCACCAACGCGGCCTCCCGCGTGTTCGAGGAGATCTTCATCCGCACCGGCCTGCCGTACAAGGTCGTCGGCGGTGTGCGCTTCTACGAGCGCAAGGAGGTCAAGGACCTGCTGGCCTACCTGCGGGTGCTGGCCAACCCGGCCGACGTGGTGTCGCTGCGGCGCATCCTCAACGTGCCCAAGCGCGGCATCGGCGACCGGGCCGAGGCGATGATCGAGGCGTTCGCCGCGCGCGAGCGGATCACGTTCTGGGAGGGGCTGCGCCGGGCCGGCGAGGCGCCGGGCATGGCCACCCGCTCCCTCAACGCGGTGCGCGACTTCGTCGCCATGCTGGAGGAGCTGATCGCCAAGGCCGAGGGCGTGCCGCCGTCCGCGCTGGCGGAGGAGGTGCTGGTGGCCACCGGCTACCGCGCCGAGCTGGAGGCGTCCGAGGACCCGCAGGACGAGTCCCGCCTGGAGAACCTCAACGAGCTCGTCTCGGTCGCCTCGGAGTTCGAGGAGGCCAACCCCGAGGGCACGCTGGTCGAGTTCCTGGAGCAGGTGTCGCTGGTGGCCGACGCCGACCAGATCCCCGACGCCGACGGCGGCCAGGGCGTGGTGACGCTGATGACGCTGCACACGGCCAAGGGGCTGGAGTTCCCGGTCGTGTTCCTGACGGCGATGGAGGACGGCGTCTTCCCGCACGTGCGCTCGCTCGGCGAGCCGAAGGAGCTGGAGGAGGAGCGCCGGCTGGCCTACGTCGGCATCACGCGCGCCCAGAAGCGGCTCTACCTGACGCGGGCGGCGGTGCGCAGCTCGTGGGGCGCCCCGTCGTTCAACCCGGCGTCGCGGTTCGTCAGCGAGGTGCCGGGCCAGCTCATCGACTGGCGCACGCCGCCGGAGAAGACCGCCTGGAACGCGGCGACGCGCCGCGAGCCGGCCGCCGCGACGGCCGCGCCGAAGAAGGGCGGCAAGGCGCTTCCGTCGCTGACCCCCGGCGACCGGGTGTCGCACGACGCGTTCGGGCTGGGCACCGTGGTGTCGGTGGACGGGCAGGCCGAGAAGACCAAGGTGAAGATCGACTTTGGGAGCGGGGGAGAGAAGACGCTGCTGCTGGCGTACGCCCCGCTGGAGAAGCTCTGAGGCCCCGTACGGGCGACGGCCGGTGAGGTGCGTTCCTCACCGGCCGCCTCCGGGGGACGTCAGCTCTTCTTGGTCATCTTGAGACCCAGGGCGCTGCCCTGCTTCCACTCGGTCCAGTTGAGCTGCCAGTAGCTCCAGCCGTTGCGCCAGTCGAGCTTGCGCTTGGTGCCGGTGATCTTCACGACGTCGCCGCGCTGGGCGATCGTGTAGAACCAGCGGGCGCCCTCGGGGGTGGCGCGGACGCAGCCGTGGCTCTGGTTGGAGCGGCCGAGGTACTGGTAGTAGCCGGCGCTCTGGTGCACGTACTCGCCGCTGTCGGAGATCCGCACCGCCCAGGGGATCTCCTCCTTGTAGTACTGCGGGTCCTTGGGGTCGGTGACGCCCATCCAGGACGACGTCATGGTCTCGACCCGCTTCTTGCCCATGGTCAGGTGGGTGCCGCTGGTCGTCAGGTACACGTCCACGCCGTTGCGCACCAGGCCGCCGCGGCCGGCGCTGATCGCGATCCGCTTGGCGATCTTGCCGTCGCGGTAGGTCTTCATGACGTGCCGGCGCGTGTCCACCACCGAGATGTTGGCGGTGCCCACGGCGAAGCGGCGGGAGACGTCCTCGGCGGCCTCGTTGCCGGGGATCTGGCTGAGGCGCGCGGTGAACAGCACCTTCTGGTGCGGCTTCCAGTACGTCTTCGTCCGGTAGATGACCTTGCGGGGGCTGACCCAGCGCCAGGCGCCCTCGACCGGCTTGTCGGCCTCCACCTCCAGGGCCGCCTCGGCCGTCGCCTTGTCGCGTACGTCGCGGTCGAACGTCACGATGATCGGGAAGCCGACGCCGACCTTCTCGCTGTCCTCGCCCATGGGCGTGATGTCGGCGATCTCCAGCTTGGGCTTCTTGGGCGCGGTGTGCTTGGCGGCGCCGGCCGCCTGGGGGAGCGGCGTCGGCGCCGCGGCGGCGGCCTTGGCGGGGGCGCTGACGGCGGGGGCCGCCTGTGCCCGCGTCGCGGGCGCGCTCTCCGCCGCGCAGGCCGTCATCGAGACCAGAGCGGCCACGGCGAGCAGGGCCGGCTTCCGGAAGAGGGGATTCACGGGGTACTCCAGGACTAAGTGCTTCGCATGCGTCTCATAGGTAGACAAACAAAACGCCTGTCGCGAGGGCCGGAAGTTGTAACGATCACGTAACGCTGTCCGGCCGGTGGCGGAGCGACGCCGCCGGGCCGTCCTGAATGGTCACGAGCGCTCCGCGCGGTGGCCGAGGATGGTCGGGCACGGCGCGCGGGCGCCGCGTGGCCCCGCCGGGCCGAGGCGATCGCCGGCGGGTGTGGTGGGGAGCCCCGCCGGGCAGGCCGGGGGGCGGTGGAGCGTGAGAAGCAGGGGGCTGGCATGAGCGTGTTGATTTCCGGCGGCGCGGGGTTCATCGGGAGCACGGTGGCCTCGGCGTGCCTGGACGCCGGGATCGAGCCGGTGATCCTCGACAACCTCGTGACGGGCCGGCGCGAGTTCGCCGAGGGCCGGGCCTTCTACGAGGGCGACATCAGCGACGGCGCGCTGATCGACAAGATCTTCGCCGAGCGGTCCGACATCGAGGCCGTCATCCACTGCGCGGCGCTCATCGTGGTGCCCGACTCGGTGGCCGACCCGGTCGGCTACTACCGGGCCAACGTCGCCAAGAGCCTGGAGTTCGTCGACCACCTGCTGCGCAACGGGTGCGGGCGGATGGTGTTCAGCTCGTCGGCGTCCATCTACCGCACCGGCGAGGACCACACCGTGGACGAGGGGTCGCCGCTCGACCCGCAGAGCCCGTACGCGCGGACCAAGGCGATGTGCGAGGCCATGTTCGCCGACATCGCGGCCACCCAGCCGATCAGGATCCTGTCGCTGCGCTACTTCAACCCGATCGGCGCCGATCCGCGGCTGCGCACCGGGCTCCAGCTCCGGCGGCCCAGTCACGCGCTGGGCAAGCTCATCGAGGCGTACGAGGAGGGCACGCCGTTCCAGATCACCGGCACCGACTACCCGACACGGGACGGGTCCGGCATCCGCGACTACATCCACGTCTGGGACCTCGCGCAGGCCCACGTGGAGGCGCTGCGGCGCTTCGACGACCTGTTCCCGGAGGGCTCGGTCATCAACCTGGGCACCGGGTCCGGCACGACGGTGCGCGAGCTGGCCGAGGCGTTCAACCGCGTGGTGGACCGCCCGGTGGAGGTGGTGGAGACCGAGCGCCGCCCGGGTGACGTGGCCGGGGCGTACACGCGCAGCGACCTGGCCGAGCGGCTGCTGGGCTGGCGCGCGGGCTACTCGCTGGAGGAGGGCATCAGGCACTCGCTGGCCTGGGCGGACGTCCGCGACTCCCGCCTTTCGTAGGGGTCCGGACGGACGGCTCGGCGGAGCCTGGAAAGGCGGCGCGCCCGCCTCCCGCGCCAGCACGGGGGAGACGGGCGCGACCGGTTCTCAGTGGGCGATGGCGCTCAGCGGGAGCGTCTTCGGTCCGGGGACCACGATCGCCTCGTCCAGGGTCTTGGCGACCTCCAGCTCCGGCGGCGCCGTGACGGTCACGGGCGTGCCCCAGTCGCTGAAGGTGGTCTCGACGCTGAAGGCCAGGCCCTTGGCGTCCTTGACGCCCAGCGCCGTCGCCGGGATGACCGACACGAGCCGCGTCGGCAGGCCCTTGGCGTCCACGGCCAGCTTCCAGCTGATGGCGCCGGCGGCCTTGGGGGACGACTTGGCGGGGGCCGCCAGCATCATGATCCCGCCGAAGAGCGGGGAGGTCTTGCTCAGGTCCTTGGCCTGGATCTTGCCGGCGTAGCCGTCCTTCGTCGCCTTGGCGCCCTTGAGCAGGGTCTTGAGCGTGGCGGGCTCGGACAGGATGTTCAGCGGCTGGCTGTACGCGGTGGTCGCGCCGATCGGCTGGACGCCGGGAACCCGGATCCAGGACTTGTTCGAGTTGAACACGGCGCTCCACAGACCGCCCGTGAGGTAGGTGTACTGCCCCTTGGTGACGATCCGCTCGGGCATCGTCAGCGCGGTCACGAGGTCGATGCCGAAGTCCTCGTCGCCCAGTTCCTTGAGCGCGTCGGCGAGCTTCTCGGCCTCCTCCTTCTTGATGTTGAACTGGCCGGTGACGTCGGAGGCGATGACGCCGGAGGGGCCGAACTCCAGGGAGCCGCTGCGCCGGATGGTCACCTGCCGCTGGCCACCGGCGATGATCTTGACGCTCTCGGCGAACTTGACGCCGTGACCGGCCACGAACTGCTTCTGCACGGGCGCGACCGGGTTCACCGGCGCGGCCAGGGCCGGGCCGGCCGAGATGATCATGGCGGTGGACGCCAAGGCGACGCCGGTGAGGATTCGCTTCATTTTCATCCTTGTCGTTTCTCAATCGGACGTTCGTGGATCATGGCAAAGAAAGATCACGAGGATATCTCGTGACAGGGGCGCAGTGGCGGGAAATATGTGTATTTCTTGTGCAGGTTGTATCTCGTTCTGAACGCGTACAGAACATGGCCGGTTTGCGGCGGGCGGGAAAGCGCGACGCTGCGTGAGTGGCGCGTCACGTCGGAGTTTCCGCGCGTGCGGCCGGTGCGTGGCCGGCGGCGCGGCGGGTGAAGATCGGCGCGGGCCGCTCGCGGGGCCGGCGTCTCCGGTGCGCGCCGGTTCCCCGGTGGATGGAACACGTTCTGATTTCGGCCTCTGCCACGGGTATTCGAGCGAGTGACGCGGAAACGGCGTCCCCGCCATGGCGGACGGGGGAGACCGGCCCCGGCGTCCTCGCCGGGGCGCGATCTCGTGGGAGGCCCGGCCCCTGCGGGGCTTTGTCAGTAAATGACGTTGTACGGGCGTTTTTGGCCGTCCCCGGTCTTCCGATGGAGGCAGACATGGTGCGGAAGTGAGATCACCGTCACATCACGGCATATCCACGACCCGGTGACCAGGGGACGTCAAGCTTGGGGCTAGGCTTCACTGGCGGAAACGCCCGGCACGCACGGGGTGGCCCGGGCCGTCGAACATCAGTCGGATAAGCAAGGACGGACCCTCGTGGACCTGTTCGAACATCAGGCGAAGGAGCTCTTCGCGGACTACGGCATCCCGGTGCCCAAGGGCATCGTCGCCCACACCGTGGAGGAGGTGCGGGCGGCTGCCGAGCAGCTGACCGGCCGCGTCGTGGTCAAGGCCCAGGTGAAGACCGGTGGGCGTGGCAAGGCCGGTGGCGTGAAGGTGGCCGACGACGCCGCCGACGCCGTCGAGAAGGGCCAGGCCATCCTCGGCATGGACATCAAGGGCCACACGGTCCACAAGGTGCTCGTGGAGGAGGCCAGCGCGATCGCGGAGGAGTACTACTTCTCCTTCCTGCTCGACCGCGCGAACCGTACCTTCCTCGCGATCTGCTCCGCCGCGGGCGGCATGGACATCGAAGAGGTCGCCCACACCTCGCCCGAGAAGGTGGCCAAGGTGCCCGTCTCCGCCCTCGACGGCGTCGACCGGGCCAAGGCGCGCGAGATCGCGGTGGCGGGCGGCCTGCCGGAGCAGTCGCTCGACGGCGCCGCCGAGCTCATCGAGAAGCTCTGGTGCTGCTTCGTCGACGAGGACGCCACCCTCGTCGAGGTCAACCCCATGATCCTGTCGGCCGACGGTCAGGTGAAGGCGCTCGACGGCAAGGTCACGCTCGACGACAACGCCTCCTTCCGTCAGACGGAGCACGAGGCGTACGCCGACAAGGCCGCCGAGGACCCGCTGGAGGCCCGGGCCAAGGAGAAGGACCTCAACTACGTCAAGCTCGACGGCGACGTCGGCATCATCGGCAACGGCGCGGGCCTGGTCATGTCCACCCTCGACGTGGTCGCCTACGCGGGCGAGGCCTTCCCCGGCAAGCCGTCCCCGGCCAACTTCCTCGACATCGGCGGCGGGGCCTCGGCCGAGGTCATGGCCGCCGGCCTGGAGATCATCCTCTCCGACCCGTCGGTGAAGTCGATCTTCGTGAACGTCTTCGGCGGCATCACCTCCTGCGACGCCGTGGCCAACGGCATCGTGGCGGCCTTCAAGCTCCTGGAGAGCCGCGGCGAGGCCGTCACCCACCCGCTGGTGGTCCGCCTCGACGGCAACAACGCCCAGCTCGGGCGGCAGATCCTGGCCGACGCCGCGCTCCCGCGCGTCGAGCTGGTTGACACAATGGACGACGCGGCCAAGCGCGCCGCTGAGCTCGCTGCGGTAGGTGCGTGAGACATGGCTATCTGGCTGACCGAGAACAGCAAGATCATCGTTCAGGGCATGACCGGCGGCGAGGGCACCAAGCACACCCGCCGCATGCTCGCCTCCGGCGCCCGCGTCGTCGGCGGCGTCAACGCCCGCAAGGCCGGCATCACGCACGAGGGCCTGCCGGTCTTCGGCACGGTCCAGGAGGCCATGGAGAAGACCGGCGCCGACGTGTCGGTCGTCTTCGTGCCCCCGGCGTTCACCAAGGACGCCGTCAAGGAGGCCATCGACGCCGAGATCCCGCTCTGCGTGGTCATCACCGAGGGCGTCCCGGTCCACGACTCCACGGAGTTCTGGGCGTACGCGGTGGCCAAGGGCAACAAGACCCGCATCATCGGCCCGAACTGCCCCGGCATCGCCTCGCCCGGCGCGTCCAACGCCGGCATCATCCCCGCCGACATCACGACCGCGGGCCGCATCGGCCTGGTCTCCAAGTCGGGCACGCTGACCTACCAGCTCATGTACGAGCTGCGTGACTTCGGCTTCTCGACCGCGGTGGGCATCGGCGGCGACCCCGTGATCGGCACCACCCACATCGACGCGCTCCAGGCGTTCCAGGACGACCCGGGCACCGACGCGATCGTGATGATCGGTGAGATCGGCGGCGACGCCGAGGAGCGGGCCGCGGCCTACATCGAGCAGCACGTCACCAAGCCGGTCGTCGCCTACGTCGCGGGCTTCACCGCCCCCGAGGGCAAGACGATGGGCCACGCCGGCGCCATCGTGTCCGGCTCGGCCGGCACGGCGCAGGCCAAGAAGGAGGCCCTGGAGAAGGTCGGCGTCCGCGTCGGCAAGACCCCCTCCGAGACGGCCCGTCTCATGCGCGAGATCATGCAGGCGCGCTGACCCGGCGCACATCCGCGGAAGGCCCCGCACCGGCTCCGGCCGTGCGGGGCCTTCCGCGTCTCCGCCCGCAGAGCTCCCGGCGCGCCCGTACGGCCTGAAAGCGCTTGAGACGTGACCCGTACGGCGCGAAAGGGCGGCAGAGCCGGATAAAGCTGGCCGCTGCGGCGCGTCAACCAAGCGCCGGTCGGAAAAGATTGAGAAAATCGCCTACTGTGACGGCGCTTCTCGACCAGCTGCGGACGGCCCCCCGTTCGGTCCTCGGCAAGATCCCCGGGGTCTCGGACGACGACGAGTCCCGGCGGCCGCTGCCCGTCTCGGGGATGCTCGCCGCGGCCGCCACGCTCGGCGTCGGGCTGGCGGCGCTCACCACGCTCACCCTGGTCGGCTGGATCGCCGCGCCCAGCGGGGCGCTCGGCTCGGGCCTGCCCGGGGTGTTCCGCACGGCGGCGCAGATCTGGCTGGCCGCCCACCACGCGGGCTTCGCGATGCCCGGCGGCCGGGTCGGGCTGCTGCCGCTCGGCCTCGTGGTGCTGCCCGCGATCCTGCTCTACCGCGCCGCCCGCTGGATGGCGCGCGACGCCGACCTGCGGCTGCGGCTGCCGGCCCGGCTGCCGAAGAACAGCCCGCGCGAGAAGGCCAACGCCCGGCGGCGGGCGCAGCTCGTGCTCGTGGTCCAGGCCGGGGTGTCGCTGGCCGCGCCGTACGCGCTGCTGGCCGGCCTGATCGCGCTCGTCGCGCGCAACGAGGTGACCCAGCCGTTCATCGGCGAGGCGCTGCTCAGCCACTTCACGCTCGCGTTCCTGGCCGGCTCGGTCGCGACCGCGCGCACCATCGGGCCGTGGCGGGCCATGCTGCGGCTGCTGCCGGAGCGGGTACGGGCGCTGACCGTCGGCACGGCGGTGGCCACGGCGGTGCTGCTCGTCATGGGGTTCGCGCTGGTGCTGGTGGCCGTGGTGGTCAACTTCGGGCAGGTGCGCGAGCTGACCGACGTGCTGTCGCCCGGCTTCGTCGGCGGGTTGCTGCTCCTGCTGGTGCAGGTCCTGTACCTGCTCAACGTCGTCATCTGGGCGCTGTCGTACGTCGCCGGGCCGGGCTTCGCGATCGGCGCCGGCACGCTGGTGGCTCCCACGGGGGTGCAGCTCGGCACGGTGCCGAGCCTGCCGCTGCTGGGCGCGCTGCCCGACAGCGGTCCCGTGCCGGCCTGGATGATGGCCGTCGTCGCGCTGCCGTTCGCGGCCGGCGCGGTGGCGGGCGTGGTGGTCGCCCGGATCTCGCCCTCGCCCTCGTACGAGGCCGCCCCGCTGTGGGGCTTCCTGACCGGCGTCACGACCGGCCTGGTGGCCGCGGGGCTCGCGGCGCTGTCCGGCGGCCCGATCGGCGGCGGCAGGCTGGCGGCCGTCGGCCCGTCGCCGTGGGAGGTGGCCCTGTCGGTCGCGCTGGAGGTGGGCGTGGCGGCGGGCATCTCGGCCGGGGTGACCAACATCCTGCTGCTCAACCGGCGGGCCCGCGTACCCCTGGACAAGGCGGCGGCGCCCGTGCGCAAGGCCGGGGCCGCGATCGCCCGGGCGGCGAGCAAGGTGGGGCTGGCCGAGTCCGACGGCAAGCCGCTGCCCGGCCACTGGCTCGACGCCACCGAGGCCGACACGCAGCCCATCCCGGTCATCCGCGACGACTGGACGGACGAGCACGCCTCGGCCGAGGCCGAGACCCGCGCCCAGGCCAGGCCCCGGCCGGGGGTCGGCCGCGCGGGCGCGCCGCGTACCGACATCGTGGACGTGTCGGACGACCGCGGCGGCCACGTCATCTACGTCGACCCGTACGCCTGGGACCGCGACCGCGAGGACCGCGACTAGAACCGGTCCGGACGCTGGAGACCACATTCGGTGGGATTTGCCCAACTGTGGGACTAACGTGGCGGATGATATTGGCAGGATGACCGGATGATCCTGGTCTGGACGATCAGGACGACCGGCGGTGGAGAAAGGGTCTGACACGTGAGTCCATCCCCCAAGGCGCTTCCCATCGGGGGCTTCGTCTTCTCCGCCGTAGGCGTCGCCGGCGTGGTCAAAAAAATGCTGGACGTCACCTACCCCGACGGCGACCCGGCCAAGGCGCGCGAGGCCGCGCGGCTGTTGCGGCAGCTCGCCACGCGGGTGGACGTCAGCCTGGAAGAGGTGCAGGAGATCGCGAGCAGGGTGTGGCGGCCGCCCAGCTACGGCGCGGGCATCGAGGCGTTCGAGAAGTACTTCAACGAGAAGATCGCGCCCTATCCGCCGCATGTGTCCGCCTACATCCGCGGGCTTGCCGACGCGATCGACGACTACGCCGACATGCTGGAGCGGACCCAGCACGCGCTGCGGACGATGGCCATCATCCAGTGGTGCGAGCTGATGATGTTCTTCTGCTGGCCCACGGTCGACAGGAAGGTCCAGGCGCTGATCAACTGGGCGATGAAGAAGAAGCAGGCGGGACTGCTGCTCAGGATCTTCCAGAACGCCGTGGGGAAGCGGTTCATCTTCGCCATGGGAGGCAGCCTCGCCTACACGGCCCTCGACGAGGTGCTCGTCGACGGGATCAAGCTGGCGAGGGGCGAGGACATGGGCTCGTGGGGTGACCACGGCATGTACATGTTGAACAACTTCGCCTCGGCCATGGTCTTCTACCACGTGGACCCGGCCAACTTCCGGTGGCTCAGGAACGTGAAGTGGCTGCCGAAGGGCGTCAGGGAGCTGAAGGTGCTGCCGCAGAACGGGGCGGCGCGGAACGCCGTCATGTTCCTGACGGGCTCCACCATCTTCACCACCACCTCGAACGTGATCAGCAGGCCCGGCGACGTGGTCGACGATCCGATAAGCCTGCTGCCCACCTGGAACCAGATGCTCGCCAAGCTGGGTGTCGCCGCGGGCCAGGACCAGTTCAGGCGCTGGCGCGGGTATTACCCGGCCCCGGCGATGCCCAAGTAGCCCAAGCAGTCAGTCCTCGTTGAGACGCCTGGCCTCTTCGGCGAACGGGGTCAGGCCGTCCGTCATCATCCCCGCCATCTGTGTGGTCAGGTCCGCGGTGGCCTCGCTCGCGGCGGCGAGCACCGCCTCCGCCAGCGCGTCCGCGCCCAGCCGCATCGCCCGCGGGTCGATCCGCAGGCCGGCGAGCGCGCCGCTCGCCAGCACCTCGGCCCGCACGAGGCCGTCGGCCGCCTCGCCCCGGCCGCGAACGGCCTGGACGCGCTCCTGCAACTCCTCCAGCGGCCGGACCTCCGCCTCGAACTGGGCGAGGAAACGGCTCATCTCCGCGTCGAGGAAGGAGGCGCCGTCGTCTGGTGTGGTCATCAGGTCTCCAGGAACGTCAGGGTGTGAGCTTTCCGTCCGACTCCGAGAACTTCGGCGGGTCGGACACCTTGGGCAGGGATTCGATGGTGGCCCAGTTGGCGATGTCCAGGGTGCTGTTCATGCCCGCCAGCCGATCGGCGACTTCGGGATAGACGTCGCGCAGCGCGTTGACGTACGTCTCGACCTTCTTCAGCGCCGTGGAATAGCCCTGCCTGAACGTGTTCGCCGTGTCGTCCGTGCCGGCGAAGTTCCCCAGCGAGGCGATGGCGTCGAGAATCGCGCGGGTATACCCGGCCAGCTCGCTGTGCTCGGTGACGAACCCGCCGGCCGCCTTCGTGAACGTGCTCCCGTGGACGTCCAGCCCCGGACCGGCTGGGCGTTCAAGAGAGGGCGACGTCGGCGGAGCCGGGATGGTGGGAGGGGGGTAGGTGGGAGCGGGGAAGGTCGGCGTCGGGGTGGGGGTCGGCTGTGAGGAGCTCGGCGTGGGATCCGGTGTCGAGGAGCTCGGCGTGGGATCCGGTGTCGAGGGGCTCGGCGTGGGATCCGGTGTCGAGGGGCTCGGCGTGGGATCCGGCGTGGAGGGGCTCGGCGTGGGCGTCGGTGAGCTGGAACTGGGCGTGGGCGTGGGCGTCGGGGAGCTGGGACTCGGTGTGGGAGTCGGGGGGCTCGGACTCGGGGACGCCGTCGGCTCGGACGTGGGGGTGCCTGTGGGGCTCGGCTGCGTCGGGGTCGGGGTGGGCGTTGCTGTGGCGGTCGGAGTGGGCGACGACGTGGGCGTTATTGACCGATTGATCGCATCTGCCACGGACATGACGGTCTCCTCAGTCGGTGCCCCTGATCGTGCCATCGCGTAGGCGCAGGACAACAGCCCTTCCGCGATTGCCTACATTACCTACAGGAATAGTGTAGACAGAAGATCGGCCGTTCTCACCGGCCCCGGGGATCGCGAGAGGCGGAGCGTCAGGGCTGGACGGCGCCCAGCACGTCCAGCACGTCGGAGGGCAGCTTGCGCTGCGCCGCGTCCCTGAACTGGATGAAGCACTCGCCCTGCGACGAGACGGTCCCCGCGCCCTTCATGCACTCCTGGTACGCGGAGTACTCGTCCATCAGGTAGAGCTGCAACGCCGTGGCCAGGGCCGACAGGGCGAGCGCCACGGCCGACACGGCGATGCCGCCGACCGCGGTGCCCGTGGGCAGGCCCGCCTCCCTCAGCCTGGGCAGCGCCCGGATGCCCGCCATCAGGGCGAACGCCGCCATCACCAGCCCGGCGAGCGGCAGCATGAACGTCATGGCCAGCGCTGCGATGGACAACCAGATCGCGCGGCGGCCCGCGGAATCGGCGGGTTGC
The DNA here is from genome assembly GCF_024172185.1 of Nonomuraea roseoviolacea subsp. carminata. Classification (GTDB taxonomy): domain Bacteria; phylum Actinomycetota; class Actinomycetes; order Streptosporangiales; family Streptosporangiaceae; genus Nonomuraea; species Nonomuraea roseoviolacea. The sequence goes on along the minus strand of NZ_JAMZEC010000001.1, from coordinate 2,446,730 downwards.
TGACCCGCCGGCGCCTGCACCGGTGACGACACCTGACCTCCTCTGCGTGACCGGGCGAGGAGCGGATACGCTGGCAGCCCACCCCGGTTTTCTCATTGGAGTGCGCGTGTCAAAGGCTGGGCGGCTCGTCGTCCTCGTCTCCGGCTCTGGAACCAACCTACAGGCCCTTCTGGACGCTTCCGCCGACCCGGCGTACGGGGCGGAGGTCGTCGCCGTCGGGGCCGACCGCGACGGCATCGAAGGACTGGCCCGCGCGACCAGGGCAGGTGTGCCGACTTTCGTGGAGAAACTGGGCGACCACCCGACGCGTGGCGAGTGGGACGAGGCCATCGCCGCCCGGATCTCCTCCTACGAGCCGGACCTCGTGGTGTCGGCCGGCTTCATGAAGATCCTCGGCGCGCCGACGCTCGAAGCCCACACGGTGCTCAACACCCATCCCGCGCTGCTGCCGTCGTTCCCCGGCGCCCACGGCGTGCGCGACGCGCTCGCGCACGGGGTGAAGGTGACGGGCTGCACGGTGATGCTGGCCGACGCGGGCGTCGACTCGGGGCCGATCGTCGCGCAGGAGGCCGTGCCGGTGCTGCCCGGCGACGACGAGGCGGTGCTGCACGAGCGCATCAAGGTCGTCGAGCGCCGCCTGCTCGTGGAGATCGTCGGCCGGATGGCCCGGGAGGGCTGGACGGTCAGCGGACGCACGGTCCGCATCGGCAAAGAAACAGGAGAGGAATCCAAGTGACTCGCATCGCCATCCGGCGCGCGCTGATCGCGGTGTACGACAAGTCCGGCCTGGAGGAGCTGGCCAGGGCTCTCGACGGCGCGGGCGTGGAGATCGTTTCCACGGGCGGCACCGCCGCCGCGATCGCGTCCTACGGCGTGCCCGTGACGAAGGTCGAGCAGCTCACCGGGTTCCCCGAGTGCCTCGACGGCCGGGTCAAGACGCTCCACCCGCGCGTCCACGCCGGGCTGCTGGCCGACCTCACCAAGCCGCACCACGTGGCCCAGCTCGACGAGCTGGAGATCGACCCGTTCCAGCTCGTCGTGGTCAACCTCTACCCGTTCCGGCAGACCGTCGCCTCGGGCGCGAGCGACGCCGAGTGCGTGGAGCAGATCGACATCGGCGGCCCGGCGATGATCCGCGGCGCCGCCAAGAACCACAGCACGTGCGCGGTCGTGGTCGACCCGTCCTTCTACGGCGGCGTGCTCGACGCGCTCGCCCAGGGCGGCTTCACACTGGAGGAGCGCCGCCGGCTGGCCGGCCTCGCCTACTCCCACACCGCCTCCTACGACGTGGCCGTGGCCAACTGGTTCTCGGCCACCGCCGCCGGGAGCGGCTCCGCCGAGGGTGGTTCGGCCGCCGCCGCCGAGGGCGGCGACGCCTGGCCCGCGTTCGCCGGCGAGACCTGGACGCTGAAGACCCCGCTGCGCTACGGCGAGAACCCGCACCAGCGCGCCGCCCTCTACACCGAGGGCGAGGGCGGCCTGGCCAACGCCGAGCAGCTCCACGGCAAGGAGATGTCCTACAACAACTACCTCGACGCCAGCGCGGCCTGGCGCGCGGCCTGGGACTTCTCCGAGCCCGCCGTGGCGATCATCAAGCACCAGAACCCGTGCGGCATCGCGGTGGGCGCCGACGTGGCCGAGGCGCACCGCAAGGCCCACGCCTGCGACCCGGTGTCGGCGTACGGCGGCGTGATCGCGGTCAACGGCGAGGTCACGCCCGAGCTGGCCGGCCAGATCGCCGAGGTGTTCACCGAGGTCGTCGTCGCTCCCGCGTTCGCCGAGGAGGCGCTCGCGATCCTGACGCAGAAGAAGAACATCCGCCTGCTGCTCTGCCCGCAGGGCCCGTCGCGGCCCGCCGAGTGGCGCCAGATCGACGGCGGCCTGCTCGTGCAGACCGTGGACAAGGTCGACGCGCCCGGCGACGCGCCCGAGACCTGGGAGCTGAAGGCGGGCGCGCCCGCCTCGCCCGAGGTGCTGGCCGACCTGGCCTTCGCCTGGCGGGCCTCCCGCTCGGTCAAGTCCAACGCCATCCTGCTGGCCTCCGACGGGGCGACCGTGGGCGTCGGCATGGGGCAGGTCAACCGGGTCGACTCCTGCCGCCTCGCGGTGACCCGCGCCGGTGAGCGCGCCGCCGGGTCGGTCGCGGCCTCCGACGCGTTCTTCCCGTTCGCGGACGGCCCCGAGGTGCTGATCGCGGCCGGGGTCAAGGCGATCGTCGAGCCCGGCGGATCCATCCGCGACCAGGAGGTCATCGACGCCGCGGAGAAGGCGGGCATCACGCTCTACTTCACCGGGACCCGACACTTCTTCCACTGAACCAGGTCAGAAGGGCTCCGAGCACGGGGGGCGGGCGGTTACCCTGTGGGTCCCGCCTTAAACCTCGCCTCGGAGTGTCCCTATGGCCTTGCTCGACTCGATCCTGTACGCCTTCGTGACGTTGAACGGCCTGTCGACGAGCCCCTTCGTGCTGATCGCGCTGGCGTTCGTGGGCGCCTACCTCGGCGCGCGGCTCGTCGAGATCATCCCGTTCACGCGCAGGATCATCGAGCGGCGCAACGCCGCGACCGGCGAGGCCGAGTAGATCCTGGGCCGGCCGCGTCTCACCGTTGTCTCTTCCGCGGCCGGCTCGAACCGGCCGCGGTGCCGCTGACGGGTGGTGTCGCTAACGGGTGGTGGCGTGGTGGTCCCACGCGAGCCTGGCCGCGCCCGCCAGCGCCGCCCGTACACCCAGCGTGGTCGGCTGCACCTCCACGGCCCGGACGAACGCCAGCCCCGCCACCTCGTCCAGCGCGCGATCCAGCGGCTCGAACAGCACCCGCCCGGCCGCCGACACCCCGCCGCCGATGACCACCCTGGTCACCTCGACGGCGGCGGCCGTGGAGGCGATCATCCCGGCCAGCGCCCGCGCGCCCCGCTCGAACGCGGCCACCGGCACCGGCTCGCCCCTCGCGGCGCCGGCGGCGAGGGTCCGCGCGTCGGCCGGCTCGCCGTCGGGTGCCTTCCAGCCGTTGGCCAGCGCCCAGCGGGCCAGGTTGGGGCCGCTGGCGTAGCGCTCGACGCAGCCGCGTCCGCCGCACTCGCACAGCTCGCCGTACGGGTCGATCGTCATGTGACCGACGTGCCCGGCGTTGCCGGTCGGGCCGAGCAGCGGCGCGCCGTCGATCACCAGCCCGCCGCCGATGCCGGTGGACACCACGATGCCCAGCAACGCGGAGCTGCCCCGCCCCGAGCCGAGCCAGTGCTCTCCCAGAGCGAAGCACTGGGCGTCGCCCGCGAGCACCGCCGGAGCCCCGGTCAGTTCCCGCACCTCGTCGCGCAGCGGGAACCCGCGCCAGCTCGGCATGTTCACCGGGCTGACCGTGCCGTCGGCCACGTTGATCGGTCCCGCGCAGCCGATGCCGACCGCGAGCGGCGCCGGGCCGTCGCCGACGACCTCGCCGATCAGCCCGGCCAGGGCGGCCATGACCTCGGTACGCGGCGTCGGCCGGGTCGCGGAGCGGGCGGCGGAGCCGTCGGCGTCCACCAGCGCGGCGGCCAGCTTGGTGCCGCCGATGTCGATCGCGAGGACGCGGCCCATCAGTGCCGGCGGAGGGGGTCGGGCCGGCGGGAGGCGCGGGGGTGGTCGAGTCCGGGCACGGGTCGGATCCTTTCGGCGCGCTGGTCGAGTGTGACGGCCGGTCGGCTCCGCCGTGGGCGGGGTCGAGCCGGCGCCGTCGCGTCCCGATGGCTTCGGGTCGGTGAACAGGTGGCTGGCGAGCGTCACACTATGCCGTCCGCGGCTCGATGACAACGATGTCAATCCATGCCCCCCGGCTTGCCTGACTCCCGCCCCGACATGGAAGGATGGGTTGGCATGAGCGCAGTGAAACTCGACGGCAAGGCCACCGCCGCCCGCATCAAGGACGACCTCACCAAGCGGGTGGCCGCGCTCAAGGAGCGAGGTGTCACGCCCGGCCTCGGCACCGTCCTCGTCGGCGACGACCCCGGCAGCCAGATCTACGTCGCGGGCAAGCACCGCGACTGCGCCGAGGTCGGCATCGCCTCCATCCGCGTGGACCTCCCCGAGACCGCCACCCAGGCCGACGTCGAGGCCGCCATCGACGAGCTCAACGCCTCGCCCGCCTGCACCGGCTACATCGTCCAGCTCCCGCTGCCCAAGCACCTCGACACCATGGCGCTGCTGGAGCGCATGGACCCGGCCAAGGACGCCGACGGCCTGCACCCGGTCAACCTCGGCCGGCTCGTCCACATGGTCGACGCCCCGCTGCCCTGCACGCCCCACGGCATCGTGCTGCTCCTTCAGGAGTACGGCGTGCCCATCAAGGGCGCCGAGGTGGCCGTGGTCGGACGCGGCATCACCGTGGGCCGCTCGCTCGGCCTCCTCCTCACCCGCCGCAGCGAGAACGCCACCGTGACCCTCTGCCACACCGGCACCCAGGACCTCTCGGGGCACGTCCGCCGGGCCGACATCGTCGTCGCCGCGGCCGGCGTCCCCGACCTCATCACCCGCGACATGGTCAAGCCGGGCGCGGCCGTTCTGGACGTGGGCGTCTCGCGCGTCAACGGCAAGATCGCCGGCGACGTGGCGGCGGACGTGGAGGACGTGGCGGGCTTCCTCACGCCCAACCCGGGCGGCGTGGGCCCGATGACGCGCGCACTGCTGCTGTCCAACGTGGTGGAAGCCGCCGAGAAGGCCCTCGCGTAGGTCAAGGTCTTAAGGGCCTCAAGGCAAGGCCCTCACAGGGGGCGCTTCGCGCAAAGGAGCTCGGACAGCGCTCCCCAGGGGGCTCCGCCCCCTTCGACCCCCAAAAGCACGGCCCTCGCTCCGCTCGGACGCTCCGAGCGGGGCTCCGCCCCGCACCCCATCCGGGGGCCTACCGGCCCCCGGACCCCCGGCCCCTGGCCGTGGCTCACAAGCGCTGTCTCGGGAGCCCGCCGCCAGGTCACCACGGAACCGGAGCAGGCGGCGAATGATGCGTCCGGTCTGCCATGCCCAGACGTCACTGAAGCTCACAGTCACGGAGCGTCACGGAATCCGTGTAGGCTTCCGAAGCTCGATCGCCGGTTGCCGGAGAGTCATATCCGGCGCGGTACGGCTCCGTCCTGCCAGCGGTAGAGGTCGCGCAGCAGGGAGATCTCGGCGCCGTGATGGATCAGCTCCCTGTTGACGTGCAGGACGATGCCCTCCATGGGAAACCGCTCGTGACCCACCGTGGGCGGATTCTCCAGGTCAGCGTCCGAGAGCTCGCGGACCCCCGCGTTCCATCTCCCATACATCTCATCGAGCTGCTTCAGCGCCTCATCAGCGGTCCCCGCGTAGGCGAACGTCTGGAAGTCGATGTCCTGGCCGCCGAAGTGCCATCCGACCCGATAGCCCAGGCAGGAGACGATGATGTGCGCCAGCCGCCAGGCAATCGTGGTCACCGGCGCCGGCACCGGGTCAGGGGACGCGAAGTCCATCGTCCATTCCCCCGAACACGCCGACATCGGTGCGGCCGACGTGCCACGTGGGCGGATGCTCCAGCAGCCGCGCACCGGCTCCCAGAAGTACTCCTCATCGGTAAGACCGTGCAGCCGCGGCCGCAGGTTCTTGTGCCAGTGCCGGTCCAGCTGGTCCGCGAGTCGCTCGCTTCTCGTCATTTCCGCACACTACAGACAACGAGACCTGGCTCGACCTCGCGAACGCCGTCGCCGGCGGTGGGCCGCGAGAGCGTACCGTACCGGGAGATGACACCGGGTCTGTCTGAAGACGGCCCGGTCGCTGGTCGGGTCCAGATCGGGCAAGGGCAGGTCGGCCACGACCACCCCTCAGTAGCGATCAGCAGTCCGGAGGGCGTCCGATGGATCATCACAGCGCGCAGCACTCGGTCAGCGTGGCAGGCGTGATCATTGACGACCAGGGCCGCGCACTCCTCACGCAACGCCGCGACAACGGCCACTGGGAAGCCCCTGGCGGCATCCTGGAGCGTGGCGAGGAGATCACCACGGGCCTCCTTCGCGAGATCCATGAAGAAACCGGCCTGGATGTCGAACCCGTCGGCCTGACCGGTGTCTACAAGAACATGACGCGCGGTGTCGTCGCCCTGGTCTTCCGCTGCAAGGTCATCGGCGGCCGGCTCACCGAAACCGACGAGACCCGCGCCTTTCGTTGGGTCACTGAGAAAGAGGTTCGGGAACTCGCGTCCGAGGCATTCGCCGTCCGGGTCCTTGATGCCATGCACCATGTCCAGGTACCGGCCATCCGTAGCCACGACGGCATTCGTCTGCTCTGACCGTCATAGCGCTAGGAGTGACCCGCCACTCCCGAAGGCATGGCCCACGCTCCGAGCGGGGCCCCGCCCCGCACCCGGTCCCTGCCCTTGGCGCAGCGGCAGTGTCTCGTGAACCTGCGGCCATCGGGCCGGAGCAGCGGCGAATGATCCTCAGGCAGTCGCCGGGCCTCATCGTCATCGACCCTGCGGGTTCACGTCCTCATGCCCGGTGGGTGTCCTCTCGCAGGGCCGCCTTCAACCGGGTGATGTCCTCGGCGTCCTTCGTGCGGCGAGGCCGGCCTGGAACCCACACCGGCATCATCTGCTTGATCTCGATCTGGGCGTGCGGATTGATGACCCGGCACCGCAGCGCCCCGATACGGCCCTCAGGGGCATCGAGCATGCCCTCCGGCCATACCTCCCCGGCCCAAGGGCCGCCGGCGACCACAACGCGCCCGAACCGGTCCTTGTCCAGGAGGGCGAAGCTGCTCTCCACGCCTTGCTTGCGGAAATCGAGTTGTTGGTCGGCGGGCGGCCCGGACAGGGGTTCATAGCTGGAACGCAGCAGGCCGTCGGTCAGCGCGGAGGCGTCCTCCGCCCAGGTGAACCAGTCGATGTCCACATGGTCGCGCGTGACCTCACCGATGAAGAAGTCCATGGCCCACCCCCCGCGGAGCCAGACCTCCACGCTGAGGGCCTTCGCCAGTTCCACCGTCTCGCCGATCATTCGAAGCTGCCGAGCGCTGCGTTCCCTGTCCACAGCCGTGCAGACTATGCGGCTCGGCCGCAGAGGAAGCCGACGATCTCCGTCCCGGAGCGGACGACGCGGCAGAACAGCAGATCCGGCTGCTGTCTCGTCGCCTCGATGAACTCCCGCCACTGGGCGATTCCCTCCTCTGTGGCAGAAGAGCCACGGTGCTCACGGATCCAGTTCTCGTCGATCCCCACGTCCTCGCAGGGATACGTCTGCAACCAGGCCCTCAACTGAAGCGGCCCCAGAGACGCGGCGTCGTCAGCACGGGGAGCTTCGATCACGTGGGTCATGAAGCCATCCTCGACGATGCTTCCCGAGCGTCTCCCGCGATCCGTTCTGCGACCGCCTCGCCGCGGGTTTACCGCCCCAACTCCGGAGCAGATCGGCGAGAGGCAAGGTCGTAGGCGAATCGGGCTCCAGGCGACATCTGATCGCCGGAGTCGGCCGCTTCGGTGGAGCCGAATGGTGGGCAGCCGGACGGCATCGCTTCGAGTGATGCGGCGGCGGGCCCCGATGCGGCCTGGGCGGTCGGTCAGGCGTCGGGGTCGACTTCGGGGTGCGTGAACCGCACGGGCTTGCCCAGCGACCGGGCGTAGGCGATTTCGGCTCGGGTGCTGTCTCCGATGTAGTCGCCGACTACGAGCACCTCATCAGCGAGCCGGATCTTCGCCCGGTGCAGATCGTCGAGTCGAACCTTCAGCGCCTCGACCTCGACAGGATCGCACCAAAGTTCGTGCGGCGACTTCAGGTCGCACCCCGGCTTGACGACGATCTTTCCGGCTGCGGTCTCCCGCAGATCGGCCTCGGTCATCTCGGTCATGAAACGGGTGGAGCCGCAGATCACGACGATATGCGGGAGGTCCAGCTGCTTCTTCGCGTCGGCGAGCTTCTCCTCGGGGGTGAGCAGTTGCGGGTATGACACTGGTTCCTCCTTCCGTGCTGGCCGTTTCACACGCGGTCATGCGGACGCTCGCGCACCTGCTTGAAGCACGAAAAGCGCTGTCCGTATGCCGAATCGCCTACTGTCGAAGCAGGTCGCCAGACGGACAGCGTCGATGCCGTGAACGTGGCGGGGACTTGCAGAGATTCCATTCGTTGGGTTGCGACCTGGGAGTGAGGCCCGCTGCGAGTGACCGTGGTTGTCTCCATAGACGCGACAAAGAGAGCTATGCCACCTTCACCGAGTGGGGGCCGACGCTGATGGTGATGTCCAGCTGTCCGCCGAGCGCGGCAGCGTAGGCGCGGAGGGTCTCCAGCTCCATAGCCTCGATGTTGCCGTTCTCGATCTGCGAGATCCGGGATTGGGACACACCCAGGATCTGGGCGATCTCGGCCTGGGTCTTTCCGATGGACTTGCGGAGTTCCTTGAGGTGGTGGCCGGCGACGTATGCCTCCAGTTCGGCGCGGGCCGTGGCCTGACGTTCAGGGTCTGCCAACTCGGGGTGACGGCGGTGTGCCTCGGCTTTGACGTCCTGCCACCGGCGGGCGGTACTCATCGATCGGCCTCCTTGTCTTGCTGGGCCCGGTAATCGGCGTAGCGGGCTTCGGCGAGCGGTATTGCCTCGTCGTACCATCGGGACCATGGTCCCGCTATATCGCCCGCGACCAAGAAGATCGCTGCTCGGTCGGGGTCGAAGACGAAGAGCATTCGGATCTCTGATCGCTTGCGTGAGCCCGCCGCAGCTCCTTCAGGTTCCTCAGGTTGCTGTGCTCCAGAGTGTCGACGAGTGGCCGCCCCAGCGTGGGCCCAACCTCGGCGAGGCAGTCGATGGCCTGCCGGCGCGGACGGACATGCGGCAGCGTTCGCCTTGCCGGTGTGATGGTCACGCCGCCGGAGCGGAACCGGTATGTGGACAACGTCCGCCTCCGTCGGAGCGCCACCAGGCCCAACGCCGCATAAGGCGGCGCTAGACGAGGATGACGCGGCGGCCGCGTGTGTGGCCGGCGCGGCTGTCGATGTGTGCCTTCGCGGCTTCGTCCAGCGTGTACGTCTTGTCGACCGGGATGTGGAGCTTCCCCCGCGCGATGAGCGCGGTGGCCTCCGCGAGTGCTTCCGGCACGCTTCCGGCCTCGCCGGAGAACCGGACGCCGAACTGCGGCGCGCCGAGGTCGGCGATGGAGACGACCTTCCGCGGGTCCCCGGTCAGCTCCAGGAGTTCGGGAATCACGCCCGAGCCGGCGAGGTCGAGGGCCGCGTCGACGGGACCGAGCCGCCGCACTCTGTCGACCCAGCCGGGGCCGTATGTCGTGGCGAGGGCACCGAGGCTGCGTAGATAGTCCTGGTTCGCCGCCCCAGCCGTGCCGATCACCGTGATGCCACGGTCGCGGGCGATCTGCAGCACCGCGGACCCCACCCCGCCGGAGGCGCCACTGACGAGGAGCGTCTGCCCGGGCTGGACGCCGACCTGGCCGATGATGCGCAGCGCGGTCTCGACCACGGAGGGATAGCCGGCCGCCTCTGCGAAGGACAGGCCGTCGGGCATCCGAGCCCAGGCCGAGAGCACGGCGTACTCGGCGTAGGTGTCGGCGCCTTCACCGAACACGCGGTCGCCGATGTCGAACCCTTCGACACCCTCCCCGATCTCGTCGATCACTCCTGAGGCGTCCAGTCCGACTCCGGCGGGCAGCCGGATCGGATGGGCCTTCAGGATCTGGCCTTCACGGATCCTCCAGTCGACGGGGTTCACGCCCGCTGCCCGCACCGCTATGCGTACCTGGCCGGGGCCGGCGTGGGGTTCCTCGGTCTCGATGACGTGCAGGACGTCCGGACCGCCGAACTCGGTGAAGTTCACTTTCCTCATGCCGCCGACCGTAGCACTAACGGTTAGGGTTTTGAAACGGTTAGGTTTTCGGACCTGATAGGGTTGGCGCGTGATCGAGCAGCCTGGACGCCGCGAGCGCAAGAAGGCCGCAACCCGCCAGAAGATCGCCGACGCCGCCCGGCTCCTGTTCGCCGAGCGCGGCTACGACGCGGTGGGCATCCGCGAGGTGGCCGCCGCGGCCGACGTGGCCGTGACCACGATCTTCTCCCACTTCAGCTCGAAGGAGGCCCTGGTCTTCGAGCAGGACGAGGACTTCGAGCAGCGCCTCGTGCGGGCGGTCACCGACCGCGAGCCGCACGAGGCGCTCATCCCCGCCCTGCGCCGCGAGATCCACGCCATGGTGCGGCACTGCACGGCTGACGGCGCCGCCCCGCTGTGGCGCATGATCGAGGAATCACCGGCGCTGCGGCAGTACGAGGAGTCGATGAGACAGCGCCACGCCCGGTCGCTGGCGACGGCCATCGCCGCTGACCTGGACCTGCCGCAGACCACGCCGACCTGCGGCGCGATCGCGCGCTTCGTGGTGGACGCCTTCTCGGTCGCCCGCGAATCGGACGACCCGCGAACCGCTGTGGACGAGATCTTCCGCATGATCGAGGCGGCTTGGACGGTCGCAAGGAGCTCAGTGGCAACGGCATAGACCAGGCTGCGGCGCCTGAGGTCACGGCGCCCCGGGGGGCCCAGGTAGGACGATCTCGAAGAAGTTCCGAGCTCTGTACGTGGCGATCTTCCTGGCCCTGCCGGTCCTGACGTTCACCGCGTAGGCGGTCATGCTCTGATAGGGCGGGTCGATCACCGGGGGCTCGTCGTCCGGCACCTGGGACGCCGGCCTGCACCGCACCGACATGGTGAGAGCCGTGACCTCCTCGGCGTCGATCCAGGTACGCAGTGAGATGGTGGAGACGTCCGGGGCCAGGCCGCTGAGAGCCGTCGCCTTCCGCCGTTTGCCGGTGAGCGTGTCCATGAGGGCGAGGTCCCCATGGCGGCATGGCTTCTCGGCGGCGCTGAGGTTCTCGATCACCGCGACGGTCTTCCCGTCGGGAGCGAGCGGGCTGAAGCGGTAGTCCTTCGGCAGGATGACCGATGTGGACTTGCCCGCCGAGGACGGCGGCCACAGGTTCGAGATCGTCCGCAGTTGCGAGTGGGGTGAGTATTCCGCGAGCGTGATCGTGGCGCCGTCCTGGGACAGGCCGATGGGGACCCAGCGGTTCGGCAGCCGGCGGACGACCCTGTCGCGCATGTCGATGAGCAGCGCGGGGTCCTTGAAGTCCGGGACCTTGCTGAAGGCCACGAACCGGCCGTCGTCCGACAGCATCAGGCGCGAGATGCTGCCCAGCCGGCCCTCCGGCACCTTGTCGGCCGCCGTCGTCGTCTGGCCCGAGGCCAGGTCGCGGACCTGGAAGGTGCCTTCCTTGGCGCTGTAGTAGGCGATCTTCCGGCCGTCGCGGCTGATCGCCAGCGGGCTGTCCCGTACTCCGCCACGCCCGGAGCTGAGGCTGGGCAGCGCCTCGGTGACGTCGTAGGCCTTCCCGCTCCGCGTGACCACCCGCCAGCCTCCGTCCCGGCAGCCCTTCGGCGCCTTCCCCTTGTCCGGCTTGCAGAAGGTCTTGTACGCGTGGCTCAGCGGCTCCACCCCGCGGGCCGGCAGGTCGTCGCCTTGGGCGGCGGCCTCCTGCGGTCTGTCCGGCAGCAACCGGACGGCGGCCGTCAAGCCAGAGGCGATGACCACGACCATGCCCGCCGCGAGGAGGGAGAGCGTGGTACGCCGCCTGCGGTCATGTGTCGCGATGGTGCGTTCGGCCAGGTCCACCTGTGGAGAGTCGTCGGCCAGGTCGACGAGCACGTTCCGCAGCCAGGTCATCGGTAGGCCTCCTCGATCTCCATGTCGGCGAGCTTCGGCGCCAGTTCGGGCGCGAGTTCGCGTAAACGGGCCAGCGCGTAGTGGGCCTGGCTCTTCACCGTGCCGATCGAGCAGCTCAGCAGCTCGGCAGTCTCACGTTCGGTCCGGTCCTCGTAGTAGCGCAGGACGATCACCGCCCGCTGCCGGGGCGGCAGCCGCATGAGAGCCCGGCGCATGACGAGCCGCACGATGGTGGAGTCCTCGCTCGAGTACGGCCGGTCGGGCGGCTCCGCGGTCGGGAGCTCGCTCCTGACCCGCCGCCCCCGCCACGAGATGTACTGATTCAGCAGCGCCTTGCGCGCGTACGCCTCGGGGCGTTCGACGCGCGACAGCCTCGACCAGCGTCCGAGCACCTTGAGCAGGACGCTCTGCAGCAGGTCCTCGGCCTGGTGGGCGTCTCCCGTGAGCAGGTACGCGGTGCGCATCAGCGTCTGCTGATGGCCGGCGACGAACTCGCGGAAGCTGTCATTGCGGTCCAAGAAGACTCCTCTCGACCGTTACCGACTCCGGTGACGTGCCGAAAGGTTCGGTGCCTTCGTTACCTTCCGATGTCCGCCTCCGTCATAGGGGCGACGGCCGCGTACGCCCAAGGTCGTCGATCCGACAACGAGACTGGAGACCAGGATGCTGACGAACATCATGTACGTGACGATCAACGTCACCGACCAGGACCGCGCGCTGAAGTTCTACACCGAAGGGCTCGGCCTGGAGAAGCGCATCGACTACCCCGGCCCGGAAGGGCGCTTCCTCACCGTGGGCGTCCCCGGCGGCCCGGTCGAGATCCTCCTCTGGCCGCACGCACCCGAGGCGGACCAGCCGGTCGAGAGGCGGCCGCGTGTCGCGGCCGGGCCGGTCATCCTCGAGTCGGACGACCTGAGGAAGGATGTCGAGGTGTTCCGGCAGCGAGGCGTGACCTTCGATCGGCCCGAACCGGAGGACTACCCGTTCGGCGTCCGCATCGAGGCGGTGGATCCGGACGGCAACCAGATCTCGCTCCGCCAGCAGCGCCGCCGGAACCGTGCCGACGGCTGACCGGCCGTGGGCCGCGCGACGAGCCGGCCCGTCATGACCCATGAGCAAGCCCACCCGAGGAAGACCGCACCATGACTGACCCCAACCGGACGGACCTGCTGGCCGAGGCGTTCGAGGCCCAGCGCGACCGGCTGAGCGCGGTCGCCTACCGCGTGCTCGGGTCGCACGCCGACGCCGAGGACGTCGTCCAGGAGGCCTGGATGCGGCTCGCCCGCCAGGACGCGACGACCATCGGGAACCTGGCGGGCTGGCTGACCACGGTGGTCGGCCGGATCAGCCTGGACGTCCTGCGGTCGCGCCGCGAGGCGTCCTACGGGGACGGGTTGTCCGAGCTGGTGATCACGATCGACCACGGCGCCGAACCCGAGGAGACCGTGGCGCTCGCCGACTCGGTGGGGCTGGCGCTGCTCGTCGTCCTCGACTCGCTCGGGCCCGGCGAGCGGCTGGCGTTCGTGCTGCACGACCTGTTCGGGGTGCCGTTCGCCGAGATCGGCCAGATCCTCGGCAAGTCCGCCGACGCCACCAAGATGATCGCCAGCCGCGCCCGCAGGAAGGTACGGGGAACCGAGCGGCCGACGACTGTCGGGCCGGAACAACGACGCGTCATCAGAGCCTTCCGCGCGGCCGCCGCGGGCGGGGATTTCGAGGCGCTGCTGCGCGTTCTCGACCCGGACGTGCGGCTGTCCGTCGACACCCCGGGCGGGACGGTCGTCACCCTCGGCGCCACCGCGGTGGCCACCGGCGCGAAGATGCTCTCCGGCGCCGTCGCCCGCCATCGCGCGGTGCTCGTCAACGGCCTTCCCGGGTACGTCTCGTGGCGCGAGGACGGCACCCCGCTCTCGATCATCTCCTTCACGGTCGCGGACGACCGGATCGCCGCCATCGCGATCGTGGCCGACCCCGCCAGGCTCGCCTCGATGCGCCTGCCGGACCCCGCGTGTGTCATAGAGCAGCGGTGACCGACGGCCGGGCCTCCTGCGCCGCGTCGTAGGCGGCGTGGGCCTGGGCGATGTCGGCGCCGTGCCGCTTGGCCCAGTCGACCAGCCCCAGGAGCGTTTCGCACAGCTCCAGCGCCATGTCCGTGCAGGTGTATTCGACCTTCGGCGGAACCGTCGGATACACCGTCCGCACAAGCAGACCCTCACGTTCGAGCTTGCGCAGGTTCAACGTGAGCATCCGCCGGCTGATGCCCGTCACGCCGCGCTCGAGTTCGCTGAAGCGCACCGGGCCCTTCGCGGCGGCGATCAGGATGCCGATCGCCCACTTGCCCGCCACACGATCGAGGACCTCGCTCACCGGGCATGCCGGGTTCTCCTCCGCGCCCGTCACAGGAGTGTTACTGCGGCTCAAAAAAGTGCCTCCTTCCACCTCAGGCCATGGTTACAGAAGATGTCCCTTGGCACAAAAGCGCACCTGTGGAGAGGTTTGCATGTCTGCTCAAACGGTTTCGCCGCCCGTCGGCCGGACGCCACGATGGCCGGCCTTGGCCGGCATCTGCGCCGGTCAGCTCATGGTGATCCTGGACGGGACGATCGTGAACGTGGCACTGCCGGCCATCCAGCAGAGCCTGGGCTTCTCGGCGTCAGGGCTCGGCTGGGTGGTCAACGCCTACCTGATCCCGTTCGGTGGCCTCCTGCTGCTCTGCGGCCGTATGGGAGACCTCCTGGGCCGCAAGCGCCTGTTCATCACGGGGCTGGGCGTCTTCACCGGGGCGTCTCTGCTGTGCGGCCTGGCGGAAAGCCCGGCGATGTTGCTGGCCGCCCGCTTCCTGCAGGGGACGGGCGGAGCGGTGGCCTCGTCGGTCACCCTCGCCATGGTCGTGACCATGTACGCCGACCCGCGCGCCCGAGCGGGGGCGCTCGGTGTCTACAGCTTCGTCCAGTCCGCGGGCGGCACCCTCGGCCTGCTCCTGGGCGGGGTGTTGACGCAGACCGCCGGCTGGCACTGGATCTTCATCGTCAACGTGCCCATCGGCGTCGCGGCACTGGCATTGGCGGTCCGCGTCCTGCGGGCCGAGCGCGGCACCGGCCTCGGCGCGGGCCTGGACGTGCCAGGTGCGGCGCTGGCCACCGCGGCGCTCCTGCTCGCCGTCTACACCATCGTGGGAGTCTCCGGCCACGGCTGGAACTCCGTCCACACGCTGGGATGCGGCATCGGCGCCGTGGAGCTGCTGATCGCCTTCGTCGTGCGGCAGGCGAAAGCGGCCGATCCGCTCCTTCCACCCCGGATGTTCAAGGGTCGCGACGTCCCGGGGGCGCTGGGCACGCACACCCTCATGATCTGCGGCATGTTCGGCTTCCAGTTCCTCGCCGTGCTCTACATGCGGAAGGTCCTCGGCCTGAGCGAGGTGCAGACCGGGCTGGGCGTCGTTCCGGTCTCACTGCTCATCGGCCTGATGTCGCTCCTGTTCGCCCCCCGCCTCATCGCCCGGTTCGGCGCGCGCGTCGTCCTGCTCGTCGCGCTCGCGTTGATCGCGCTCGGCCTGGGCATCCTTGGCAGGATCTCCGTGGACGGGACCTACGTGACGGACATCCTGCCCGCGACGTTCCCGCTCGGCGTCGGGTTCGGGCTGGCCATGCCGTCCCTGGCCGGCCTGGCCATGTCAGGCGCCGCACCGAGCGACGCGGGCCTGGCCTCGGGCATGTTCAACACCATGCAGCAGGTGGGCAGCTCGCTGGGCCTGGCGATCCTGAGCACGCTGGCCGCCTCACGCACGGGCACCCTGCTCGCCGGCGGCGTCACCCAGGCCGGCGCGCTGACCGGCGGTTACCGGCTCGCCTTCCAGGTCGGGGCGGGCTTCGTCCTGGCCGCGATCGCGGTCGCCGCCCTCGTGCTTCGCACCCCACGCCCGCCCGCCGACCGACCGACGCCACCTCCCACCGACGACCCGCGCCCGCTGAAGAGGGACGCCGCCTCGGCGTGACGGCACGCGCGCTCCCCGGCCCCCAGGGCGTGACGCCCCTATGGTGCGATATCCGTGATAATCGCCTCCACCACGATCACCCGAACGGCTGGAGGCCACCGTTGCCCTCGATCCATGATTTCGCGACGTGGCAGCCGCTCCTGCGGCTGCTGCGCGCGGGCAACGCCGAGAGCCTCGCCGCCCCGGGCGGCCACGTGGCCGGGCGGATCGGCCTCGGCGGGTGGAGCGTGCCGCTTCCGCCGCGGCGCCCGCGTCCCGGCCAGGCCCTCCAGGTCGAGGACATGCAGGACGAGGTCGACGCGATGGAGCGGGTACGCGGCGCGCTCGCGGACGCCGGCGCCGACGGCATCTCCTTCGTGGCGGAGATCCGGCCGACCGGACGAGCCGCGCTCCACCTGCTCGACGCCGGCCCCGCCGTCGAGCTCGGCATGGGGCCGTACCCGGGTTCTCTCATCCTGGTCGAGGGTTCCGTCCCCGAGCCTTGGCGGCGCGGTCCCGATCCGGTCCCAGGGGCGGTGCCGGCCCCGTCGGTGGACACGGCGGCTCTGGAGCGGACGCTCCGCGAGCGGATCCCCGGCGCCGTCGGCGCGACCGAGGCGGAGATCGCCGCCACGGAGGCGCGCCTCGGCGTCACGTTGCCCGACGAGCTCAAGGTGCTCTACCGGGTGACGCGAGGGCGACGGCAGGACTGGGGCGGCGACCACTCGGCGGCGGAGCGCGCCTACGAGGCCCTCGGCTGCGAGCTGTTCCCCCTGGACGCCCTGTACGTCGCCGACGCGCCGTCCCGGCCCTGCCCATGGCGGTTCGCGGCGACGGCGGCGGTCGTCACCCCGCCCGACGCGGCGGTGCAGGGGCTGGTCGGCTCGCCCGGCTGGATCGCCTTCGGCGACAACGGCGGCGGCGACCGGATCGCGGTCGACCTCACCCCGGGCCCGCGCGGGCACGTGGGGCAGCTCATCATGATCGACCACGAACAGAACATCGGCGCCGTCCTGCTCGCCGACTCCCTCACCGACCTGGTGGTGAACCGGCGCAGGCGCCGGCGTTCCCGCCGTCGCATCGACGAGACACCGGCCGTGGCCGACGTCAACGCCCGGGACGTGCCGAGCATCCAGGCCGCCGCTCACCCGGAGCTGGAGGTCCTGCGCGTCGGCGTCCTGGACGGTGAGCCCGTCAGTCTCGCGCCCGTGGCCGGGCTGCCCCGCCTGCGGACCCTCACCGCACACCCGGGCACGCTCGCCGACCCGCTGGAGATCGCCAAGCTGACCGGACTGGAGTTCCTGGAGCTCGGGCCGGAGGACTGGCGGGTCCTCCTCGACGCGGGAGCCGTCCCGCGGAGTCTGTCCGCTGCCGCCATCGAGGTGCGCGGCGGCCGGCACCCCCTGCCGATCGTGGCCGTCGCCGACGAGCTCCTCGCACTCTGGGACCGCCCTCCGATCGTCCGGACCACCCTTGAGGGTGACCTCGGCCCGCAGGAGCCCCAGGCGGGCGCGTAGCCGGCGCGGTCCCGTCAGGAGTGGAGCGCGGTGAAGGCCAGGAGGAGGGCGGCGGTGCGCGGCGGGTCCTCCACGATGGGCGTGTGTCCCACACCGGGCAGCATCTCGACGGTCGCGCCGGGTACGGCGAGGTAGCCGGCGGCCGACGAGGAGCGCCATCTCCGGTCGTCCTCGCCGAAGATCACCAGCAGCGGCTTGCCGAGGACCTTCAGCCGGTCCGGGAGCCTCCGCTGCTCCAGGTAGTCCTGGGCCGCCCGCGTCGTCGCGGCGAACGTGCCGAGGCTCAGGTGGCGCAGAACGTCCATGAACTCCTGGGGGATCTCGTAGTCGGCGCGGCCGAAACCGGTGCTCGCCAGCATGCGGAGCTGCTCGTCGGACGGCGGCCACCGCGACGGGTCGATCGCGGCGGTCTCCTGGGCGATGAAGGCGTCCATGCCGGGGCCGGTGTTGACGAGCGCGAGCGCGGTCACCAGGTCGGGGCGCTGCTCGGCGAGGGCGGTCGCGGTCAGGCCGCCGCTGGAGTGGCCGACGGCCACGGCGTGCCCGACGCCGAGCCGGTCCAGGGCCTCGCCGACGCGGCGTGCCTGGTGCGGGACCCGGTAGTCGCCGCCGGCCGGTTCGGCCGACCGGCCGTGCCCGGGCAGGTCGACCCGGATCACGCGATGCGACTCCGTCAGCAGCGGGACCAGCCCGTTCCATGAGACGGACGAGGAGGCGGTCCCGTGGATGAGCAGGAGCGCGGGGGCGTCGCGGGGGCCGTCCTGGCGGACGTGCAGGTCGCCGTCGCCCAAGGGGAGGGTCGTGATGGTCATGAGGCCACTGTCGCCGCCGGTACGGGCCGGTGGATTGGACGAATGTCCCCCTCGGCCGGCTCGTAGCATGGGAGCGTGCGGACGTTCGTCCATGGTGAAGGCGTGTGGGATGTCGCGTGCCCCGAGCGGCCCAGCCGGGTGGCCGGTGTCACCATGGCCGGGTTCGGCGTACGTGACCTCGCCGCGCTGCGGATGGTCCCGCACCCGGCCGTCACGCTGGTGCTGGAGTTCGGCGCCGGCTCGCCCGTCATGGACCATGCCGCCGGGCAGCAGCGGGGGAGCGTCGTCGCGGGGCCCGGGATCGGGTCCGGAGGCGGGCTCTGGGCGCGCGGCGAGGACGTCGAGTGCGTGCAGGTGCGCCTGTCCCCGGTGATCGCCCGCGCGGTCCTGGGCGTCTCCCCGGCCGAGCTGGACGGCGCCGTGGTGGCCCTCGACGACCTGTGGGGCCGGGAGGCGTCGCGCATCCGTGAGCGGCTGGGGAGCGTCCGGTCGTGGCAGGAGCGCTTCGCGTTGACGGACGCGCTGCTCGCCCGCCGGCACGGGTCGGGGCCGCCGGTGGACCCCGAGGTGGCCTGGGTCTGGCGCCGGATCGTCGGCAGCCGCGGCCTGCTCCGGGTCGACGTACTGGCGGCCGAGGTCGGCTGGAGCCGCAAGCGCCTGTGGTCCCGGTTCGGATCGCAGCTCGGCCTGGCGCCCAAGCGCGCGGCGAAGCTGGTCCGCTTCGACCACGCCGTCCACCGCCTGGTCGCGGGTGAGGGCCCGGCCAGGG
The DNA here is from genome assembly GCF_024172185.1 of Nonomuraea roseoviolacea subsp. carminata. Taxonomy (GTDB): domain Bacteria; phylum Actinomycetota; class Actinomycetes; order Streptosporangiales; family Streptosporangiaceae; genus Nonomuraea; species Nonomuraea roseoviolacea. The sequence goes on along the minus strand of NZ_JAMZEC010000001.1, from coordinate 2,427,971 downwards.
TCGCCGCCGACGCCGGGTACGCCGACCAGTCGCACCTGCATCGGGACGTCGTGGCGTTCACCGGGACGACCCCGGCGGCGGTGGCCGGCGAGCCGTTCCTGGCGGTCGACGACATCGCCTGGCCCGATGGCACGATCCCGGGCGAGCCGCGCCGCTCCGGTGATCCCGGCCCGGTCACCGGCCGGAGGTGAGCCGGCGGCGGTGAGGGCGAACCTGGCGGTGAGGCCGCCGGTGCCGACGGGTGCGACGGTCAGCGCTGCTGCGTGCGCAGGTGGATGCGCTCGCCCTGCTTGCCGAAGAGGCTGAGCACCTCGACGCTGCCGCGTCCGGCGGCGCCGAACCAGTGCGGGATCTGGCAGTCGAACTCGGCCGCCTCCCCGGCTCCCATGACGAAGTCGTGCTCGCCCAGCTTGACGCGCAGCCGCCCGCGCAGCACGTAGAGCCACTCGTGGCCCGCGTGGGTGCGCAGGTGGGGCTCCTCGTCGTGCGCCGGGATGATCATCTTGTACGCGCGCGGCTCGCCCTGCTGGCGCGACAGCGGGATCAGCACCCGGCCGTCCTTGCTGGTGGGCTCCTGCGGCACGCGCGGGTCGACGATCCGGGGCGCGGCGACGATCTCGTCGAACGGGATGCCCAGGGCCGCGGTGATCGGCAGCAGCAGTTCGAGGCTCGGCTTGCGCTGCGCCGACTCCAGCCGCGACAGCGTGCTGGTCGAGATGCCGGTGGCGCGCGCGAGCTCGGCCAGGCTGACGCCCTTCTTCTCGCGGGCGCGCCGCAGCCGGGGGGCGATCTGCTCGATCACGGCGCCGACGCTGGGCTGGCGCTCGTCCATGGCGTCCATGGGACGCAGTCAACCAATGTGTCCCGGAAACAGCAACGAACTTTGTCGATTCCGGTCAATCCTCGCGATCCTCCGGGTGGAGGTGATCCGAGTGGACACGACAACGGATCCGATGCGGGACGCGATCATCGTCGGCGGTGGGGCCGCCGGCCTGACGGCCGGGGTCGTGCTCGCGCGAGCACAGTTCACGACCCTGGTCGTCGACGGGGGTGAGCCCCGCAACGGGCCCGCCGAGCACATGCACGGCTACCTGACGCGGGACGGCATGGCGCCGAAGGAGTTCGTCGCCACCGGGCAGGACGAGTTCGCCCGGTACGGCGGGACGCTCATGAGGGCATCGGTGAGCGGCGCGCGGCGCGGCCCGGACGGCACGTTCGAGCTGCGGCTCGGCGACGACCGCGTCCCGGATGGCGCCGACGCGCCGTCGCTGGGCGACGACCGCGTCCTGCGCGCCCGGTCGGTGCTGGTCGCGACCGGGCTGACGGACGAACTGCCCGGCATACCCGGGCTGGCGGAGCGGTGGGCGACCGAGGTGCACCACTGCCCGCACTGCCACGGCTACGAGGTGCGGGGGCGCGCCGTCGCCGTGATCGGCGGGGCGGCGGTGTCGGTGCATCTGGCCGCGCTGATGCGCCGCTACAGCTCCTTGGTGACGTTCTGCGTCAACGGCGCCGAGGTCGGCGCCGACGAGCGGCGGCGGCTCACCGCGTACGGGGTGCGCCTGGTCGACGGGCGCGTCACCCGGATCGCGACGAGGGAAGGCGCCCCGGGCGTGAGCGGGACCGGTGACGGTGAAGGCGGGGGAGAGACGGTGATCGAGCTCGACGACGGCCGGACGGTCGCGTGCGAGGCCGTCTTCGTGGCGCCCCGCCCCGTCCCCCATGACGCGATCCTGACCGCGCTCGGCGCGGGCAAGGACCCGGCCAGCGGGCTCGTCGCCGTCGATCCGCACGGCGCCACGGACATCCCCGGGCTCTGGGCGGCGGGCAACGTGGTCAACCCCCGGGCGCAGGTGGTCAGCGCCGCGGGCGCCGGCTCGGTCGCGGCCGTCAACATGGCGGCCTGGCTGCTCGACCGTGAGCTGTCCGCCGCGGTCCAGGCCGGCGGGCTCGGCGCCGGGAGCGTGATCTGATGGCCGGGACCACCACCGCGCCGACGTCCCGGAGCGCGTCGGCCGACCGGTTGCCCGCCGGCGTGTACCTGCTCGGGTTCAGCCTGTTCGCGATGGGGACCGCGGAGTTCCTGCTGGCCGGCGTCCTGCCGGCGGTGGCCGTCGATCTGGACGTCACGCTGTCCTCGGCCGGGTTCCTGATCACCGCGTTCGCGCTGGGCGTCGTGGTCGGCGGGCCGCCGTTCGCCGTGCTCAGCCTGCGGTGGCCGCACCGCACCGCCCTGGTGGTGACCCAGGGCGTCTTCGCCGCCGCCATCGTGGCCGGGCTGCTCGGCGGCTACGAGATCCTGCTGCTGACGCGGGTGGTGTCGGGCATCGCCTACGCGGGCTTCTTCGCCGTCGCGTCGGTGACCGCGATCAGCCTGGTGACGCCGGACCGGAACGCCCGCGCCTCCGGGGTCGTCGTCAGCGGGCTCAGTGTGGCGATGGTCGCCGGCGGTCCCGCGGGCACGCTGCTCAGCCACTTCACCGAGTGGCGCGGCGGGTTCTGGGGCGTCGTGGCGCTGACGGCCGCCGGGATCGTCGGCTGCCTGGCCGGGCTCCCCGCCACCCCCGTGGGCGCCGACCGGACCGCCCGGCCGAGTGTCGCGCGGGAACTCGCCACGATGCGGCGGCCGCTCCTCTGGGGCATCTACGCGATCACGATCCTGACCACCGCCGCGTACATGATCACGTTCAACTACCTGGCGGCCATGCTGGCCGGCATCACCGCGGTCCCGGAGGTGTGGATCCCGGCGATCCTCGCGCTCTTCGGGGTCGGCGCCTTCGCCGGCCTGTCGATCGGGGGCCGCGTCTCCGACCGGCGGCCCCACCTCGCGCTGCTCACCGGCGCGCCGGCGATCGCGGTCCTGTCGGTCGTGCTGGCCGTCGTGATGGGGCAGGTCTGGGCGGTGGTGCCCGCGGTCTTCCTGCTCGGCGTCGCCGCGTTCGTGCTCAACCCCGCCCTCTACGGACGTGTCTTCGCCATCGCGGCCGACGCGCCGACCCTGGCCGGCGCCACCACCGTGTCGGCGTTCCAGCTCGGCATCAGCATCACCCCCGTGGTGGCGGCCGTCTCCCTCACGCAGGGGGCGTCCCTCACCTCGGTCTGCCTGATCGGGGCCGGCCTCGCCGTGCTGGCCGTGCCGTTCATCCTCCTGGACCGGGCCCGTCAGGGCAGGTGAGCACCGGGGGTGTGGCCGAAGGCGCGGCGGAAGACGTCGATGAACGCGCTCGCCGACGACCAGCCGCACCGGTGCGCCACGGTCGTCACCGGGGTGTTCTCGGCCAGCAGGACCAGGGCGTGGTAGAGCCGCAACTGGGTGCGCCACTGCGGGAACGTCATGCCCAGGTCGCTCCTGAACAGCCGGGACAGGGTGCGGTCGCTCGCCCCCACCTGCTTGCCCAGGGCGGCGAGCGTGCGGTCGTCGGCCGGGTCGGCGCGCAGGATGTCGCACAGCGCCTTCAGCCGCGGCGCGGTCGGGGCGGGCAGGTGCACGGGCTGCTGGGGCGAGGCCCGCAACTGGTCGAGCAGGACCGCGCGCAGGCGTCCGCGCTCAGGGCTGTCGTCGTCCGGGGCGCGGGTGTAGGCGAGGATCAGCTCGCGCAGCAGCGGGCCGACGGTCAGCACCGTCGGCGCGCCGAGGCCGAGCGGGTTGTCGCCCGGTGGCAGGCCGACGAAGTGGAGTTCGAGCTCGCCGTGGGCGCGGTGCGCGTGCACGGTCCCGGCGGGCACCCAGATGGCGCGGGTCGCCGGGGCGATCCACGTGCCCGCGTCGGTCGTGATGGCCAGCACCCCGCGCGCGGCGTAGACGATCTGGTGGTCGTCGTGGCGGTGCGCGTCGATGGCCGCCCCCGGCGCCAGCCACCGGGCGTGGGTGGGCGCGGTCGGCTGGTGGCGGATGTTCGTCATCACATGGCAGGTTATCGGAAGTACGACACCCCGCCTCCGGGCGAGCATGGCGGGGTGGGAGAGAAGAACAGGGCGATCGTGCTGCTCTCGGTCGGGCATGCCTGCGTGGACGTCTACCAGGGGGCCGTGGCGGCGCTCGTGCCGTTCTTCGTGGCCGAGCGCGCCTACACCTACGCCGTCGTCTCGGGGATCGTGCTCGCCGCGTCGCTGCTGTCCTCGGTGGCGCAGCCGGTGTTCGGCCTGCTCACCGACCGGTGGGCCATGCCGTGGCTGCTGCCCGTGAGCACGGTCCTCGGCGGGGTGGGCGTCGCGCTGAGCGGGCTGAGCGGCTCGTACGCGCTGACGCTGGCGTTCGTGGCCGTGTCCGGGATCGGGGTCGCGGCCTACCATCCCGAGTCCGCCCGGGTGGCCCGGATCGCCAGCGGGGGCAGCCACAGCGCGATGGGCTGGTTCTCGCTCGGCGGCAACATCGGCTTCGCGTGCGCGCCGCTCATGGTCGCGGCCGTCGTCTCCGGCGGCGGGCTGCGGCTCACGCCGCTGCTCGTGGTGCCCGCCCTGGCGGGCGCCGTGCTGTGCCTGCCCGTCCTGCGCGCCCTGGGGCGGCCGGCGGGCGGCGGCGCGGGCCGCGGACTGTCCGAGGGGGGCGACGACAGGAGGGCGTTCGCGCGGCTGTCGCTGGCCGTGGTCTGCCGGTCGATCGTGTTCGTCGGGCTGAGCGCGTTCATCTCGTCGTACGTGCCGGAACAAGTGGGCGGCAGCGGGACGGCGGCGGGCACGGTCGCGCTGTTCGTGCTGTACGCGGGCGGAGCCGTGGGCACCGTGCTGGGCGGCCGGCTCGCTGAGCGCTGGGACCGGGTCACCGTCGTGCGGTGGGCGTACCTGGTCACCGTGGCGGCGGTCGCGGGCACCGTGTTCGTGCCGGGGCCGGCGGTCTACCTGTTCGTGGCGCTGACCTCCGCCGGCCTCTACATCCCGTTCTCGCTCCAGGTCACGCTGGCCCAGGACTACCTGCCCACGCGTGTCGGCACGGCCAGCGGGATCACCCTCGGCCTGACGGTCAGCGTCGGCGGGCTCGCCAGCCCGGTCATCGGCGCGCTCGCCGACGCCACCTCCCTGCGCACGGCCCTGGCGCCGCTGGTCGTGCTGCCGTTCCTGGCCTGGCTGCTGTTCCGTACGCTGCCCGAGCCGGCCGTGCCGGGCGGTGACCGGCGCTCCCCGGCGCGCTCGGCGGGGTGAGGCGCGGAGGGTGAGGCACGGAGGGTGAGGCGCGGCGGGCGCGGCGATGGGTTCATCCCGCGGACGCCTCGCTGCCCCGGACGGGAGACTCCGTCGTCACGTCGATATGTCGACATTGTCGCGAGACGCCTCCAGGGAAGGACTCGCGCCGATGACCATCTCGCTCGACACCGGCTCTCTCGACACCGGCTCTCCCGACACCGGACGGTACACGGTCGGCCTGGCCACGAGCCCCGCCGACGTGCGGGCCGCGCAGCGCCTCCGGCACCAGGTCTTCGCGGAGGAGATGGGGGCGCGGCTCGACAGCCCGGTCTCCGGCCTGGACGTGGACCGGTTCGACGCCTACTGCGATCACCTCCTGGTGCGCGACGGGGACACGGTGGTCGGCACCTACCGGCTGCTCCCTCCCGGGCGCGCCGACCGGCTGTACTCCGATGCCGAGTTCGATCTCGGCACCCTCGCGCCCCTCAGGAGGAACCTGGTCGAGGTGGGCCGCACCTGCGTCCACCCCGGCCACCGGAAGGGCGCGGTGGTCGGGCTGCTCTGGGCGGGCATCGCGCGGTACATGGTGAGCGGCGGCCACCAGTGGCTGGTGGGCTGCTGCTCGGTCCCCCTCGACGACGGCGGCGCGCTCGCGGCCGGTGTCGCCCAACGGGTCCCCCTGGGCCCCGAGGAGTATCGCGTCACGCCGCGCGACCCCTGGCGGGCGAAGGGCACGGCCGGTTCCGACCGGTTCGTGGTCCCCGCCCTCCTGCGCGGCTACCTGCGGCTGGGTGCCTGGGTGTGCGGGGCGCCCGCGCACGACCGGGCCTTCGGCACCGCCGACTTCTTCGTCCTGCTCTCGATGGCCCAGGTGAACACCCGTTACCTGCGGCACTTCCTCGGGGAGCCGCTGTGAGCGCCGCCGCCCGGCTCGCGGAGGCCAACCCGTGGCTGCGGATGGGACCGTGCTCGCCCGCCGCCTGCGTGGAGCCCCCGGTCGCCGCCGCGGGGCCTCTCCGGCGCGTGTCGCGGCTCCTCGCGGCGGCGCTCGTGCTGCTGGCCGGTGTCCCGGTCGCCCTCCTGGTCCGCCGGGCCCGTACGTCCCGGCGGGCCCGGATCACGACGGCCTGGGCGCGGGCACTGCTGCGCGCGCTCGGCGTCAGGGTCGCGATCGCGGCGGACGCCACTCTTCCCACGGGACCGCGGACGGCCGTGCGCACGGGGACCCTGCTGGTGGCCAACCACGTCTCGTGGATGGACCCGCTGGTCATGGCCGCCGTGGTGCCGTCACGTCCGCTGGCCAAGCGGGAGATCGGCGAATGGCCGCTCGTCCGTACGCTGGCGGCGGGCTCCGGGGCGGTGTTCATCGACCGGGAGCGGCTCTCCGCGCTGCCGTCGGCCGTCGCGACGGTCGCGGGCGCTCTGCGAGCGGGCGACACGGTGGTCGCCTTCCCCGAGGGCACCACCTGGTGCGGGCGCGGGATGGGGGAGTTCCGGCCGGCCGTGTTCCAGGCGGCGATCGACGCGGGCGCCGCCGTGCGCCCGGCGACGCTGCGCTACCGCGAGGGCGCGGTGACGTCCACCCGCGGCTGCTACGTAGGGGACGACTCGCTGCTCGCCTCCCTGCTGCGGGTGGCCGCCACCCGCCATCTGGTCGTCGAGGTGACGCTCTTCGCCCCCGTCCGGCCCGCGCCCGCCGGGAGGCGGCCCGAGACGCGCGCCGCCCTGGCCGGAATCGCCGAGGCTCAGGTCCGCGCCGCCGTCGAGCGACCGCCGGAGGCGGTCAGGTGGGGGCGGGCGGCTCGGACGCCCGTCACGGCCTGCACCACGCAGGCCGCGACGCCCGCGAGCAGCGGCACCGTCCAGCCGCCCGACTCCTGCCGCAGCAGGCCGATCAGCAGCGGCCCCAGCGCGGCCAGCACGTAGCCGAACGACTGCGCCACCGCCGACAGCGCCGTCACCGACGCCGGGTCGGGGGCGCGCTGGGTGATGATGAGCAGCGCCAGCGCGAGCGAGGCGCCCTGGCCGAGCCCCAGCACGATCATCCACAGCCACGGCACGGTGGTGGGCGCGGCCAGCACGCCCACGTACCCGGCGATCGTGAGCAGCGACGACGCCACCACGTGCGGCACCTGCGACAGGCGCCGCCCCGCGTGGACCGGCACCGTGAAGGTGGCCCCGACCTGGGCCAGGTTGGTGAGGCTCAGCAGGTAGCCGGCCTGGTCGGCGGGCAGGCCGGCGTCCTGGAAGATCGTGGGCAGCCAGGCGAGCATGATGTAGAAGGTCAGCGACTGGAGCCCCATGAACGCGGTCACCCACCACGTCGTCCCGCTCCGCAACAGCGCCGCGAACGGCCTGGCCCGCACGGCCGGGGCCGGGCCCCGGGAGTCCGCGCCCCGCGAGTCCGCGCCCCAGGGCGGCGCGCCCCGCGAGTCCGTGCCGTCCTGGGGCCGGCGGAGCGCCTGGGGCAGCCAGAGCAGCGCGGCGGCCAGCGCCGGCACCGCCGCCAGCGCGGAGACCTCCCGCCAGCCGTACCCGGTGAGCCGCTCCAGCGGCACCATCAGCGCGGCCCCCGCCCCGGCGCCCACGACCAGGGCCGAGACGTAGACCGACGTCCAGGGCCCGACGCGGTCGGGGAAGTGCTGCTTGACCACGCCGGGCATGGCGACGTTCATGACGGCGATGGCGGTGCCCGCCAGGGCGGCGCCCAGGTAGAGGGCGGGCGCGCCGTCCGCCGCCCGGACGAGCACGCCGACGGCCAGCAGCAGCAGGCCGGCGAGCAGCGTCCGGTCGAGCCCCGTCCGGCGGGCCAGGAACGGGGTCAGCCAGCCGAACAGGCCCAGGCACAGCACCATGACCGTGGTGATCGCCCCGCCCTGCGGGGGCGTGAGCCCGACGTCCGTCATGATCTCGTCGAGGAGGGGGGAGAGGCCGGCGAGGGCCGGGCGCAGGTTGAGCGCGGCCAGCACGAAGCCGGCGTACAGCAGTGCGGATCTCGCCGAGGACATCTGGCAAGGGTACGACCCGGTCACCGGCCGCGGCCGGACGGGTGCGCGGTCAGGGGCGGCCCGGCCGGTGCGCTCACCACCGGTCCCAGTGCAGGACCTCCTCTCGTGGGATGCGGGGGGCCGGCCTGAAGTCGGTGCCGATGGTGAACGCCAGCGGGATGAAGGCCGCCAGCATGACCTCCTCGTGCGGCGCGCCGAGCACCTGGGCCAGCTCGCGTTCGAGCGGCGCCTGGGCGGTGGTCCACACCGTGCCCAGGCCGCGCGCCCGGGCGGCCAGCATGAAGCTCCACACGGCGGGCAGGATCGACCCCCATGCTCCCGCCTGCACGGTCACCGGGGCGCGGTCGGTGCGGCCCTCCACCGCGGGGATGACGAACGCGGGCACCCGGTGGATGTTGTCGGCCAGGTGGCGCAGGCCGTCGAAGACCTGCTCGGTGGAGCGGGGATGGTAGTTCATGCGCCACAGGTCGCGCTCGGTGAGCGGCTGCCCGCCGGCCAGGGGCAGGGCGCGCAGGAAGATGTCGGCCACGGCCCGCCGCTGCGCGGGCTCGGTGACGACGAGGAAGTGCCAGCGCTGCCTGTTGCGCCCGGTCGGGGCCTGCACGGCCAGGTCCACGCACTGTTCGATCAGCTCGCGCGGCACGGGGCGGGTGAAGTCCAGGCGCTTGCGCACGGCACGGGTGGTGCTCAGCAGCTCGTCGGGGGTGAGGGGCAACGTCACGACGGGCCTCCTTTCAGGCGGTGGGTACGGGTGCCGGGCGGCGCGGGCGCAGGCCGTACGCGGCGATGACGGCGCCCAGCAGGGAGAAGCCGCCCGCCGTGAGGAACGCGATCCGGTAGCCGCCCAGCGCGGAGCCGCCCAGGGTCATGAGGGCGGCCAGCGCCGCGACGCCGATCCCGGCGCCGATCTGGACGGAGGAGGTGATCAGGCCCGAGGCCAGGCCCTGCCGCTCGTCCGGCAGGCCGCCGACGGCGGCGATGTTGAGGCTGGGGAAGGACAGCCCGTTGCCGATGCCGTGCACGACGAGGGCGGGCAGCAGCACCGTGAGGTAGTCGCCGCCGGCCCCGGCCCGCAGGAACAGCAGGATTCCCGCGCCCTGGACCAGCATCCCGGTCGCGGCCACCCGGCCCAGACCCCAGCGGCCGATCAGCCTGCCGGCCAGGTTGGCGGTGACGACGATGGCCAGGCCCATCGGGACGATCCCGAGCCCGGTGGCCAGCGCGGTGTAGCCGAGCACCTGCTGCAGGTACAGGACGGCGACGAACTGCCAGCCGATGGTCGCGCACGCCCAGGCCAGCGCCGAGAGATTGGCGGCCCGCACGGTGGCGACCCCGAACACCTCCAGCGGGACGAGAGGGGCGGACTGCCGGCGTTCGACGAGCACGAAGGCGCCCAGCAGCAGCACGGCCACCACGCCGGCCGGCCAGTTCCGCTCGGTCAGGGCGAACACCAGCAGCAGCACGCCCCCGGTGACCGCTCCCGCGCCGGCGACGTCGAAGCCTTCACGTGCCCCGGGCGGCCGCAGGCCCCGCGGCAGCACCAGCGGCGCCACGACCAGCACCAGCACCGCGACCGGTACGGGCAGGAAGAACACCAGTCGCCAGCTGATCTCGGTCAGCAGGCCGGAGGCGATCAATCCGGCGGTGTAGCCGGTCGCCCCGGCCAGCGCGTACACCCCCAGCGCCCGGTTGCGCGACGGCCCTTCGGCGAAGGTGGTGGTGATGAGCGACAGCGCCGCGGGCGCGGTGAGCGCGGCGGCCACCCCCTTGACCACCCGGGTGACGACCAGCGGCCACCCGTCCGACAACAGGCCGCCGGCCAGGCTCGCCGCGGCGAAGACCGCCAGCGACAGCAGGAACACGCGGCGCCGGCCGAACAGGTCGGCTATCCGGCCGCCGAGCAGCAGGAACCCGCCGTAGGCGATCGCGTAACCGGACATCAGCCACTGCAGGAGGCTCTCCGGCAGTGACAGATCGCGCCCGATGGCGGGCAGGGCGACGCCCATCAGGGACAGGTCCATCGAGTCCAGGAACACCGCTGCGCACAGCACCACCAGGGCTGTCCGTTCGCGGCCGTCGGTTCGTGGCACGACCACACTCCATCTGAGTACAAACAATTTGCTGACAGACGAATGGGACCGTATGGCCAAAAATCATCTGCTGTCAAACGATCTGCGAGGAGATGGTCTGCGGTAGAGTGGCGGCAGAGCGAAGAGGAGACCGATGGCGACCACGACCAGGTCGGCCGAGCGCGCGCGGCTGACGTACTTTCCGCAGCTCGCCGCCGAGCGGCTGGACATCGCGCTGTGCCGGGCATCAGCCGCCGTCGCGCGCGCCGCGGACACGCACGCCGCCGAGGAGGGCCTCGGGGTCGGGCAGCATCTCGTGCTCCAGATGCTCGACGCCGTCGGCCCCTGCTCCCAGCAGACGCTCAGCGAGGAGCTGCGCATCGACCGCAGCGTCATGGTCAGCGTCTGCGACGACCTGGAACGGGCGGGCCACGTGCGCAGGGAGCGCAACCCCCGCGACCGCCGCTCCTACGCCGTCACCATCACCGACACCGGCCGCCGGCGGCTGGTCGAGGCCCAGACGTCCGTCCCGGCCTTCCTCGACGACGCCTTCCACGCTCTTACGCCGGAGGAGCGCGGCCAGTTGAGCACGCTGCTCGGCAAGCTCCTCGGGGTCGGCGCCTGACCCGTCACATGGTCATGGCCGGTAGTCGTGGTCCACGGCCACGGTGACGTCGACCAGCAGCGGCTCCTCCCGCACGGCCAGCGCGGGCACGACCTCGTCCAGGACGGCGGTCAGCTCGGCGTGGGTCTCAACGCGCAGCGACCGGCAGCCCAGCGACCTGGCCAGGCCGCTCACGTCCACCTCGGTGAAGGCGGGCCACGGGGCCTTCGCGCCGTGGCGGTCGGCGAGCCGGTCCAGCACCGCGTACCGGCTGTTGGACAGCACCAGGAACAGCGCGCCGACCCGGTAGTGGGCGGCGCTCCACAGAGCGTGCAGGCCGTACAGGGCGGAGCCGTCGCCGGTCACCGCCACCACGGGCCGGTCGGGCAGGGCCATGCGCAGCCCCACGGCCGCCGGCAGCGCGAACCCCAGCCCGCCCATCGCGGCCGACACGAACCCGAGCGGGTTGCGGGCGGGCACCAGCCGGTGCAGGTCGGGCCGCGCCGACGGGGCCTCCTCCACGAGCACGGCGTCGCCGGGCAGGCGGCGGGCGAGTTCCCGCAGCACGTGCGCGGACCGCAGCGGCCGCCCGTCGGCGGGCACGGGCGGCACGGCCTCCCGCGCGGACCGGACCCGCGCGGCCGGGCCGTCGCCCGCCGCCCCGCGAAGGCGAGCGGGGAGGAGGGCTGCCAGGCGGGCGCAGGTGGCCGCCGGGTCCGCGAGGTAGGCCAGGTCGGCCGGGCTGCGATGCGCCTCCGACGGGTCGTCCGTGACCAGCGCCACCGTCGTGCCCGGCTCCACCAGCGGCCCCGGCGTGTACGCGTACTGCCGGAAGACCGGCGCGCCCACGGCGAGCACCACGTCGTGCCCCGCCAGCGCGGCCCGCAGCCCCGGGCGGTCGGCCGCCAGCACGCCCGCGAACAGCGGATGGTCCTGCGGGAACCCGGCCCGCGCCCCGAACGGCTCCTGCCACACCGGGCACCCGAGCAGCTCGGCGAGCGCGACCAGCGGCTCCCACGCGCCGCACGCCCCCGCCCCCGCCACGATGACCGGCGCCCGCGCCCCGCCCAGCAGCTCGGCCAGCGGCGCCGGGTCCGCCTCCGAGCCGCTGCCGCCACCGGGACCCGGCTGGGCGGGCGGGCGCAGCAGGCGCGCCGGCGCGGCGAGGATCTCGCCCTCGTACGGCGCGTCCCAATCGTCCATCGGCACCACGACCAGCGCCGGCCCCCGGAACGTGACCGCCTCATGGGCGGCCCGCGCCACGGCGCCCGGCACGTCCTGGGCCCGGACCGGCTGGTCCGCCCACACCGGGTAGTCGCCCGCCAGCCCGGCCAGGTGCCCCGCGAGGAACGGCTCCAGCGCCAGGTGCCGCCGGTCCTGCTGGCCCACGAGGACGATCAGCGGCACCCGGTTGACCCGGGCGGTCGCGATCGCGCCCACCGCGTTGCCGAGCCCGGCCGTGGTGTGCAGCACGGCGAGCGCCGGCGCGTCGTGCCCCATGGCCCATCCGGTGGCCATGCCCACCACGGACCCCTCGTGCAGCCCCAGCACGAACCTCAGGTCGTCCGGCAGCCCGCCGAGCAGCGTGACCTCGGTGGATCCCGGATTGGCGAAGACCGTGGTCAGCCCGGCTCTGCGCAGGACGTCGAAGGTCGCTTCCCGTACGCTCACCGTGTCCCCCTCGCGGTCCCCTCGCGTGCGGAATCCCAGTGTCGCCCGCGCTCCGGCGACAGCCCGACCGGCACGCCGAGGACGCCGTCAGCGGGCGGGTTTGCGGGCGGCGAAGCGTTCGATCACGCCGAGCTTGAACCGGTCGTGCCGCTCCACCGCGAACCCCATGGCGGTGACCCGCGGCAGCGGCCGGCGCCGGAAGTGCTCTCCCTGCAATGGAACGCTCACCAGGTCGGCCGCCGCCTGCACCACCCGGACCGGCCAGGAGGACGCGGCGACGTGGTCGGCCAGCAGAAGCAGGCCGCCCTGCCGCAGCACCCGGTCCATCTCGGCCAGCGCCCGCGACTCGTCGGGGATCGCGCACAGCGCGAGCACCTCGCCCACGGCTTGGCGGCAGAGCCACGCTCGGGTGTCGCCGAAGAAGCGCCGCTCGGCGAACGCCATCCGCTGGTCGTAGGTCACGGCCTGGCGGTCCCAGTAGGTGCGCAACCGCAGGTCGCGTCCGTCGGAGTCGGCCACCGCGTCACCAGCCCTTCGCCCGGCTCTGCGACCGACCCTACCCACCGGGATCACCGCCCGCGCGCCGCCGGCGTCCGCTCCTGGCGGGGCGCCTATCGCTGGGGAAGGTTCCCCGGCTTGTCGACGACCTTCGTCTCCAGCTGCGCGCTCCACACCAGGGGAGCGCCGGCCTTGACGGTACCCCTCTTCGTCCCGGGAGGAGGGGAGAACGGCATTCCCTCTCCCGGCCATGCCTGGTCGAAGAGGTTCTCGCCGTAGAGGCCGAGGAAGCGGTAGTCCTCGGCGTCGAGGATGATCTCAGAACGTTCCCGCGGCCCGGTGTAGGCGAAGGCGACGCCGTGGCGGCCCGCGGCGTCCACGGCGTCCTGCTTGACCGAGACGCCGTCGATCTTCGGCAGTGCCCGGAACAGCGCCGCGCGGACCGGCGGTGTGAGCGGCTGCCCGCCCATGAGCGTGCTGATCGTCTGGAAGGCGCGCTCCTGCTCGGACCTGCCCTGGTCGAACGGCGAGGCGGGGGTCGCGGCGACGGCCGCCTTGACCTTGGCGAGCACCCCGTCGGGCGTGACCGGCTCCCGGGCCAGGTCGGCGGCCTTGAGACCGGTGCTCACCTCCTCGATGACGAGCTTGCCCGCGCCGTCGTCCATCGCCACCTGCCTGCCGTCCAGGCTGTACCAGAGCTCCAGGGTCTCGCGCCTGTCGCGATCCACCTCGGGCCGGGGCTCGGCGAGCAGCGGGGCGATCGACTCCTTCACGTACAGCCACTGACCCGGAGAAGGGGTTCTCGTGTAGGCGTCGTCGGAGTGACGTTCGGCTGCCTCGGCGGCCCGCTCGCCGAGGTCCCTGACGTCGGCGTACGCGACCGACCGGTCGCCACCGCGCACGACGCCGTAGCCGACGAGCAGGGCCGAGGCCGCCACGGCGGCGATCCCGAACCGCCAGGCCAGGCGCGGGAGGCGGAACGTGCGCCGCCTCGCCGGCTGGGGGAGCGGGTCCCGCATCGCCCGCTGGAGCTGGGCGCGTGCCGCGTCCTTCGCCTCCCGGGTGATCACCGGGGTGGATCCGAGGAACTGCTTGATCTCGTCCATCATGCGACCTCTCTTGTCGGATCGTCGCCCCCGAGGGCGATCCGTGCCTTCTTGCGCGCTCGGTGGAGACGCGAGCGGACCGTCCCGATCGGCACCCTGAGCACCGCCGCGACCTCCTCGTACGTCAGCTCGCCCCACGCCACCAGCAGCAGCACGTCGCGGTCGCCGGAGGACATGGACGCCAGCGCCCCCGCGAGCCGGCGGTCCACCTCCTGTGCGGCCACGCGGCCGACGACCCTGTCGGCCATCGGCGGCTCCGGCATCGGGCTCGTACCGGAACGGCTCAGGGCGCGCAGGAACCTCTCCTCGCCGCGCCGATGCTTGGCGATGAGGTTGGTCGCGATGCCGTAAAGCCAGGGGCCGGCGAGCCGCTGGGCGGGGTCGTAGGAGGCGCGGCTGCGAAAAGCGGTCAGGAACGTCTCGGCCGCGATGTCGTCGGCCGCCTGGGTGCCGAGCCGTCTGGCGACGAAACGGTGGATCTGCTCGATGTAGCGGTCGAACAAGCCGCCGAACTGTTCCGGGTCGTCACGTGACCACCGGATCAGTTCGGCGTCGTCCACCTCGGCCGTCTCCGCCGGGTGCGTTTGTGTCATGCCCGTTTTTCCCCGATGTGGCGGATCGAGTTCTCACCACCCGGTCGAGCCTGTCGGGCAGAACCATGGGGTTACAGCGCGCCGCGCCCCCACAGCGCGATCTCGTCCTCCAGCGCCCGCTCGTCCAGCGGCGGCACCTCGGCGTGCTCGGCCCAGGCCCTGAGCACGCGCGCGAACTCGGCGCCGGTGTCGTCCCGCACCCGCCCGTGCACGTGGAACCACGTGATGAGCGGCGCCGCGTGCGGCGTGTCGGCGTCGCAGCGCTCGCACAGCACGATCCCGGTACGGCTGCGCACCGGCACGCCGGCGGCGTTCGTCCAGCCGTACGGGACGCGCACCAGAGCCAGCCCCCGGCCGGCGCACCGGGGGCAGGTCGGCGGCTCGTCGCTGACGGCCAGGTCGATGCGCCGCCGCGCGGTCACAGGGTGATGGCTTCCGGCCCGAACAGCGCCTTGATGTCGGCCGCGAACGACGTCTCGGCGTTGACCGGGAACTCCGGCACGGCGAGCACCATGGTCTGGCCGGACAGCCGCCGCAGGTTGATCCGCAGCGGCACGCTGCCCTCGTGCATCTTCAGCACGTTGCGCAGCTCCTCGACCAGCCGCTCGTTGAGGCGCTCCTCGCGGATCTGGATGGTGACCGGGTGCCCGGAGTCGCTGGTCACGCTGGAGATGTCGATCGTGGTCAGGTCCTGGGCGAAGACCGAGATGGCGCCGTCGCGGTTGTTGATCTGCCCGCCCACCGATGCCACGAGGTCCTCGCGCAGGTACGGCGCGTACAGCTCGTAGGTCTTGGGGAAGAACAGGCACTCCACGGCGGCGTCCATGTCCTCGACCGTGGCGATCGCCCACATGTTGCCGGCCTTGTTGACCCGCTTGTCGACCTTGGTGATCAGCCCGCACACGCGGACGTCGCCGCGGTCGTCGCGGCCGCTCTCCAGCAGGTCGGCGATCGTGGTGTCGCGGTTGCGGGCGAGGAGCCGCTCGGTGCCGGCCAGCGGGTGGTCGGAGACGTACAGGCCGAGCATCTCGCGTTCGAAGTCGAGCTGGGTCTTCTTGTCCCAGGCCAGGTCGGGGATGGCGATGGTGAAGCTCTGGTCGTCGCCCGCGTCGGACAGGCCGCCGAACAGGGAGTCCTGGCCGTGGGCCTCGTTCTTCTTGATGTCGATGACGGAGTCGACGGCCTGCTCGTGGATCATGAGCAGGCCCTTGCGCGGGTGGTCGAGCGAGTCGAACCCGCCCGCCTTGATCAACGACTCGATGACGCGCTTGTTGCACACCACCAGCGGCACCTTGTCGAGGAAGTCGTTGAAGTCGGTGTAGGCGCCCTTGTCCTTGCGCGCCTTGACGATGCCCTCGACGACGTTCTCGCCGACGTTGCGCACCGCGCCCATCCCGAAGCGGACCTTGTCGTCGCCGACGGCGACGAAGTCGAGCTGGGAGTCGTTGACGTCGGGCGGGAGCACCTGGATGCCCATCTTGCGGCACTCGGCCAGGTAGACGGCGGCCTTGTCCTTGTCGTCGCCGACGCTGGTCAGCAGGGCGGCCATGTACTCGGCCGGGTAGTTGGCCTTCAGGTAGGCGGTCCAGTAGGCGACCAGACCGTATCCGGCGGTGTGGGACTTGTTGAAGGCGTAGCCGGAGAACGGCAGCATGACGTCCCACAGCGCCTGGATCGACTCGTCGCTGTAGCCGTTGCCGCGCATGCCGGCCTGGAAGTTCACGAACTCCTTGGCCAGGATCTCGGGCTTCTTCTTGCCCATGGCGCGGCGCAGCAGGTCGGCGCCGCCGAGGGTGTAGCCGGCCAGCTCCCGGGCGACGGCCATGATCTGCTCTTGGTAGACCAGCAGGTGGAAGGTCGGGCCGAGGATGGGGTCGAGCGCGTCCTTCAGCTCGGGGTGGATGGGCTCGATGTCCTGGCGGGCGTTCTTGCGGTGCGCGTAGTTGGTGTGGGCGTTGGCGGCCATCGGGCCCGGCCGGTACAGGGCGAGCACGGCGGCGATGTCCTCGAACCGGGTGGGCTCCATCAGCTTGAGGAGCTGGCGCATGGGGCCGCCGTCGAGCTGGAAGACGCCGAGGGTGTCGCCGCGGGCCAGCAGCTTGTACGTGGTCTCGTCGTCCAGGGGGATGGTGAGGGTGTCGAGCTTGACGCCCCGGTTCTGCTCGATGATCTTGATGGCGTGGTCGATGATGCCCAGGTTCCGCAGACCCAGGAAGTCCATCTTGACCAGGCCCATCTCCTCGCACGAGGGATAGTCGAACCCGGTGATGACCACGCCGTCCTTGTCCCGCATGTGCATGGGGATCAGGTCCAGCAGCGGATGCGAGGACAGGATGACCGCCGCGGCGTGGACGCCGGTGCCGCGGATCAGGCCCTCGATGCCGCGGCCGGTGTCGATCACCTTCTTGACGTCCGCGTCGTTGTCGTACAGCGCGCGGATCTCCACGCCTTCGACGTAGCGGGGGTGGTCCTTGTCGAACAGCTTGGCCAGCGGGACGCCCTTGCCCATGACGTCCGGCGGCATCGCCTTGGTGATCTTGTCGCCGACGACGAACGGGTAGCCGAGGATGCGGGCGGCGTCCTTGACGGCGGCCTTGGCCTTGATCGTGCCGAAGGTGTTGACCTGGGCGGTCATCTCCTTGCCGTACTTCTCGGTGACGTAGGCCACCATGCGGTCGCGCTGGCGGTCGTCGAAGTCGAGGTCGACGTCCGGCGGGTTGATGCGCTCGGGGTTGAGGAAGCGCTCGAACAGCAGGCCGTGCTCAAGGGGGTCGAGCTCGGTGATGCGGGTGGCGTAGGCGACGATCGAGCCGGTGGCGCTTCCACGACCGGGCCCGACGGGGATGCCGTTGTCGCGGGCGTACTTGCAGATGTCGGCCACGACGAGGAAGTAGGAGGAGAACCCCATCGGACCGATGACCTTCATCTCGGTCTCGTAGCGCTCCTGCACCTCATCGGGGATCGGAGTGCCGTAACGCAGCTCCAGGCCGCGCTCGACCTCCTTGCGCAGCCACGACTCCTGGGTCTCCCCCTCCGGGACGTCGGGGAACTGCGGCATGCGGTCCACGTAGGCGAACACCTCGCTGTAGTCGCCGACCATCTCGGCGACCAGGAGCGTGTTGTCACACGCCTGGGGCAGCTCGGAGAACAGCTCCCGCATCTCCGCGGCGCTCTTGAGGTAGTAGCCCGAGCCGTTGAACCGGAACCGGTTGGGGTCGTCCTTGTTCTTGCCGACGCCCACGCACAGCAGGCTGTCGTGGGCGTCGGCCTGGTCCTCGGTCACGTAGTGGCTGTCGTTGGTGACCAGCAGGGGGATGTCGAGCTGCTTGGCCAGGCGCAGCAGGTCCGCCCGGACCTCCCGCTCGATGTCGATGCCGTGGTCCATCAGCTCCAGGAAGTAGTTCTCCTTGCCGAACATGTCCTGGTAGGCCGAGGCGACCTTGACGGCCTCCTCGTACTGGCCGAGCCGCAGCCGGGTCTGCACGGCGCCGGACGGGCAGCCGGTGGTGGCGATGATGCCCGAGGCGTACTGGGAGATCAGGTCCATGTCCATGCGCGGCTTGCTGTAGTAGCCCTCGAACGAGGCGAGCGACGAGAGCCGGAACAGGTTGCGCAGCCCGTCGGCGTCCTTGGCCCACATCGTCATGTGGGTGAAGCGGCCACCGCCGGAGACGTCCTTGCCGCCCTCACCGTCGGCCACGCCGGTCTCGGCCCGCGACCCCCAGAAGACGGGCTTCTTGTGGAAGCGGTTCTCCGGCGCCACGTAGGCCTCGATGCCGATGATCGGCTTGACGCCGCCGCCCTTGGCGACCTTGTGGAACTCGTAGGCGCCGAACATGTTCCCGTGGTCCGACATCGCGATCGCCGGCATCCCTAGCCGCTCCGCCTCGCCGAACAGCGGCGACATCTTGGCCGCCCCGTCCAGCATGCTGTACTCGGTGTGTACGTGGAGATGCACGAACGAATCGCTCACCTGTTCCCCTTACCTTGCGCCCAGGCCCGACTGCAGGCATGAGCCTATTCCGTCTCAGGAGGCGGATGGGGCAGGGCTGACCCGAGGCGAACAGGTTGTCGTCAGGTCCTGTCACCACGGCAGGCCGCGAGCAGGACACGGGGAACGGCACGCGAGCGTCGCACGGCGAGCGAGGTCGGCAGGGTGAGGACGCGGTCGCGCAGACGGCGGAAGACCACCCGCGGAACACTGGTCATCGCGGCGTTGGCCGCGTAGACGACCGTCCAGGTGGGGGCGCCCGCCCCGACGGCGGCCAGGGTGTCGTGCATCGTGCTGGCCGCCGGAGCCGGAACGGGCTCGAAGCCGGCCTCATGGCAGGCGTTCACCACCAGATCGACCAGGGCCGGGTTGGTACGGCGGTCGGTGAGCCGCAGCGGCAGGCCGGCGAGGTCCGCCAGCGCCGGCGGGTCCCCCGCGGCGAGGGGATGGCGGGCGGGCAGCGCGACGAGGAGCTCCTCCTCCCAGAGCGGGATGAACCGCAGCTCGGGGTCGTCGTCCGGCACGGCGGCGCGGACGAACGCGGCGTGCAGGCGGTCGCCGACGAGCCGCGCGAGTCTCTCCTTGACGGGCAGGGAGACCAGCTCGACCCGCACGCCGGGCGCGTGCTGCTCGTAGGCGTCGAGGATCCGGTCCAGCCGCGGGCCCAGGCCGGTCACGGTGCCGAGCCGGAACACGCCCGCCCGCCCCTCTCCCGGCCCGGCCAGCGCGGCGACGGCGGCCCGCGCCTCCTCCTCGGCGGCGAGGATCTTGCGGGCGCCGGGCAGGAACAGCTCACCGGCGGCGGTGAGCCGGACATGCCGGGGGGATCGGTCGAACAGCTCGACCCCCAGCTCCCGCTCCAGCCGCCTGATGTGCTGGCTGACCGCGGGCTGGCCGAGCAGGAGGCGTTCGGCCGCCCGCCCGAAGTGCAGTTCCTCGGCCACGGCCACGAAGCAGCGCACCTGACGAAGCTCCACGGGCCCGAGCATAAGTGACGATCAGCATCAGTGATCGCAGCAGGTCCGGACTGCGTCTGGTTCCCGGCGCGCGGCGCCGATTGACTGATGGTGCGCAAAGCGCAGCAATCCACACCACTCATGGAGGAGACACCTCATGCCTGCCGTCACGATCCAGCAGCTCCCCAAGGACCCCGAGCTCAAGCGGGACCTGGTCAACCGGATCACCGACGCCTTCGTGGACGCCTACAAGATCCCGGCGGACAGCGTGCACATCTGGATCCAGGACTACCCGGCCGACGGCTACGCCGTGGGCGGCACGCTCGTCGCCGACAGGTGACGACCCTGGCGGCCCCGGCTGTCGCCGCCAGGCGGGGCCGCCGGTCCTAGGGCGTGTTTTGTGGATCAGGAGGTGGGTTCAACCTCCTGATTCGCCGATTCGGGCAGCGCGATGAGCTCGGGTGTGGCTCGATGGGTACATGGTCCGTCGCCATGAGTTAACCGATGCCGCGTGGGAACGTATCGCGCCGCTACTGCCGGCCCACCCAGGACGAGGTGGCCGGTGGCGGGATCACCGTCAAGTGCTCAACGGCATCGTGTGGAAGATCCGCACCGGTGCCGACTGGCGGGACATCCCCGAACGGTATGGCCCTTGGCAGACGATCTATCAGCGGTTCCGTCGCTGGTCAGCGGATGGGACGTGGCAGCGGCTGCTGGAGCATGTCCAGGCTCACGAGGATGCGGCAGGAGCGGTGGACTGGTCGGCCGTCTGCGTCGACTCGACCATTGTCCGGGCCCACCAGCACGCCGCGGGCGCCCGTAAAGGGGGAACCCGGCAAGGACGAACCATCACGTTGGGGATCAAGGCGGACAGGCGCTCGGGCGCTCGCGCGGCGGACTGACCACCAAACTCCACCTGGCCACCGACGGACGCGGCCTGCCGCTGGCGTTCGTTCTCACCGGCGGCAACATCAACGACTGCACCGAGTTCACCCGTGTGATGGCAGCCGTTCGCGTCCCTCGGCTCGGCCTTGGCCGTCCCCGCACCCGGCCTCAGCACGTCATCGCTGACAAGGGCTACAGCTCCCGGGCCATCCGTACCTATCTGCGCCGGCGGGGTATCAGCGCGACCATCCCTGAACGCGTCGACCAGCTGGCTGGGCGAGCTCATCGAGGGCACCGGCGCTGCGCGTTCGACCCTGCCCGTTACAAACGTCGCAACGTCGTCGAACGCTGTTTCAACCGGCTCAAGCAGTTCAGAGGCATCGCCACCCGCTACGACAAGCTCGCCGTTCACTACCAGGCAGCTGTCACCATCGCCTGCCTGCTGCTATGGCTTGCATGAGATCCACAAAACAGGCCCTAGCGCAGCGGGGCGATCGCGCCCAGCGCGTCGATCAGGGGGGACGGCAGCGGAATCGTGGCGGAATCGCCGGTCGCCACCGTGACGTAGACGACGCGGCCCGTGCAGGTCGTCCTCCCGTCGCGCCGGAAGGCGAAGTCCAAGGTGAAGCTCTTGCCTCCGATACGGGAGGTGCTGATCAGCACCTCGGACCGTTCACCGCCCTCGATGCCCTCCTTCCAGTCGAGTTCGGCGTGGGCGACACGCACGTCGAAACCCAGCTCGGGCCACTTGTCGTACGGCAGGCCGCGGTGGGCGAAGAAGCCGGTCACCGCCTCGTCGACATAGGCCAGGTACCACATGTTGAACATGACGCCCTGGCCGTCGATCTCGTAGAAGCGGGGCGTGAACGGCTGGGCGAAGACCTCGCCGAGGTCGGCCGGGGGCGCGGTCTGGTCCATGGGAAGCCTTTCTCGAGGGCGGCGGCCACGACGGATGCCGACGCGTCGCCGATCGTCGTCCTTCGCGCAGTGGTCGTGCAACCGCCCCGCCAGCATGGCCGGTCAACGACTCGGGGGTCCGGGGGCCGGCAGGCCCCTGGTCGGGGTGCGGGGCGGAGCCCTGCTGGGGGCGTCCGAGCGGAGCGAGGGCCATGCCGTTGGCGGGGGTCGAAGGGGGCGGGAGCTCCCTGGGGGGCGCGGCCCGAATGCCCCTCGCGCGGAGCGCGCCCCCCGTGAGGACCTTGCTCTTCGGACGTCAGCGGAGCCGGTAGCGCTCCGTGGCCTCGCGGGTGGCGCGGATGGCGGCGTCCGCCGTGTCGTACGTGCGCTGGGCGAGCCCGACGAACACGCAGTCCACGATCAGGAGCTGGCTGATGCGGCTGGCCAGCGCCCCTGGCCGGAAGGCGGTCTCCCGTCCCGCCGACACCATCGTGTGGTGGGCCAGTCCCGCCAGTGTCGAGCGCGGGTTGTTGGTGATGCCGACGACCATGGCGCCGGCATCGGCCGCCGTGCGGGCCGGGACGAGCACGTCCGGCGTCTCGCCGCTGCAGCTGATGGCCACCGCCACGTCGCCCTCCTTGAGCAGGGCGGCGCTGGTCAGCGCCAGGTGGGCGTCCGCGAACGGGTGGCTCGACAGGCCGATCCGCAGCAGCTTCTGCGACATGTCCGTCGCCACCAGGCCCGACGCGCCGACCCCGTAGACGTCCACGCGGCGGGCGGCGGCGATGGCCGTGACGACCTCGCCGAGCTGTTCGGGGTCGAGCTGGGCGGCCGTGTCCGCCAGCGCCTCCGACTCGGCGCGCGCCACCTTGGCGATCACGTCGGTGAGCGGGTCCTCGGGGCCGAGGTCGCCCGGTACGAGGCGTTCGGGCTCCTTGGCGACCGCCACGGCCGCCGCCAGCGCGAAGCGCAGCTGGGAGTAGCCGCTGTAGCCGAGCACCCGGGCCGTGCGGACGATCGTCGCCTCGCTCGTGCCGGACACCGCGCTGAACTCGGTGATCGTGCTGCGTACCACCAGCTCGGGGTCGTCGAGGATGATGCGCGCGATGGCCCGCGCCGCCGGGGTGAGGGAGGGGAGCACGGCGCGGACGGCGGCGGCGGGGTTGGCGGGCTCGGGAGGCGGGGCGGCCCGGCCCGCCGCCGCGCCCGTGAGGCGGTCGGTCATCGCGTCAGCCATTCGGCCGCCGCGCGCGCCGACACGCGGGAGATGCCGTGCGTGGCGACGTGCGCCGCGCCCTGGGGCGGCCCGGCGATGCCGGTGTCCACCACGATCGTGTCCGGCCGCACCCGTACGGCCTGCTCCACCCGTTCCCGCACCCACGCGTGCCGGGCCGCGTCGTGGACGGCGAGCACGACGGGCCGCTCGTCGAACGCCGGCAGTTCGCCCCCGTCGGTCATGCGCACCCGCTCGGTCCCCGGCAGCAGCTCGGCCAGCGCCGCCGTGAGGCCCGTCGGCATGGACGGGTCCACGGCCTGGCTGAGCCGCGTGTTGACCTCCACGACGAGCGGCGGGCGGGTGAGCCGGGCCGTGCCGGTCGTGGTCAGGGCGGCCCTGGCCGCCTCCAGGCCCACGCCGGGGTCGGCGTCGGCGACGGCCGTGGCGCGGGCCGCCGCCTGCCCGGCGTACCAGCGGGAGACCGCGCGCACCCGGGACGCCGCCTCGGCCAGGCGCTCCTCCGGCAGGACCCCGTCCTGGACCGCCGTCACGATGGCCGATCGCAGCTCGGCCAGGCCGTCCTCGGTGACCAGGCCGGCGCAGACGGCGTCGGCGCCGGCCGCGAGCGCGCGCACCGCGATCTCGCCGGGGGAGTGCAGCGCGGCGACCGCCCGCATCTCGATGGCGTCCGTGACGAGCATCCCGTCGAAGCCGAGCTCCTCCCTGAGGAGGTCGGTCAGGATCGTCCGGCTGAGCGTCGCGGGCGCGTCGGGGTCCAGGTCGGGGACGAGCAGGTGACCGGACATGATCGACTGGACGCCGGCCTCGACGGCGGCGCGGAACGGCGGCAGGTCGCGCTCGGCCAGCGTCTCCCGCGAGACGTGCACGGTGGGCAGCGCCAGGTGCGAGTCGGTGACGGTGTCGCCGTGCCCGGGGAAGTGCTTGGCGCAGGCGGCGACCCCGGCTCCCTGCACGCCCCGCACGTACGCGGCCGTGTGGCGGGCCACCAGACCGGGCTCGGGGCCGAACGAGCGGACGCCGATGACCGGGTTGGCGGGGTTGGCGTTGACGTCGGCCGAGGGCGCGTAGTCGAGCGTGATGTCGGCCTCGGCCAGCATCCGGCCGATCTGGCGGCCGACCCGCTCGGTCAGCTTCACGTCGTCCACGACGCCGAGCGCGCGGTTGCCGGGGAACGAGCTGCCCCGCTCGACCTCCAGCCGGGTGACCGCGCCGCCCTCCTCGTCCACGGCCACGACGACGGCCGGGTTCTCGGCGCGCAGGCGGCGCACCACCTCGGCGTCCGGCCGGTTGCGGGCGAACAGCACCACGCCGCCCAGGCCCTCGCCCAGCGCACGGCGCATCCAGTCGGGCACCTCCACGCCGTCGTAGCCGGGTTGCAGCACGGCGGACGCGAGCCCGTACAGGTCAGTGGTCATGGGACCTCCTTCGCCGGTCCCGTGACCAGGCGGCTGTGGGGGACGGATGTCACCGGTGACGCCGGGGCGGGCGTGCGCGGCATTTTCCTTCACGATTATTGAACTGAAGGTAATTTTCTGTCATCGTCGCCCTCGACACAACCGCTTCCGAGAGGCCACCCCCCATGCCGAGCAGAAGGACAGTCCTCAAAGGTCTCGCCCTCGCCGCCGCCGCGTCCGCGGTGCCGCTGCCCGCCTACGCCGACCCGACCACCAGCCCCACCGCCGACGGGGCCGCGTACGTCCCGCCGCTGCACCAGATGCGCGGCATGTGGATCGCGTCGGTGGCCAACATCAACTGGCCCTCGAAGCAGGGGCTGTCCGCCGACGAGCAGAAGGCCGAGTTCATCGCCTGGGTCGACCTGGCCGTGCAGCGCAAGCTGAACTCGGTGTTCGTGCAGATCCGGCCGACCGCCGACGCGTTCTGGCCGTCGCCGTTCGAGCCGTGGTCGCACTGGCTGACCGGCGTGCAGGGGCAGGACCCCGGCTACGACCCGCTCGGCTTCGCCGTGGCCGAGGCGCACAAGCGCGGCCTGGCCTTCCACGCCTGGTTCAACCCGTACCGGGTGTCGATGCAGACCGACCCGTCCAAGCTGCACCCCGACCACCCCGGCCGCAAGCACCCCGAGTGGATCCTGCCGTTCGGCGGCAAGCTCTACTACAACCCCGGCCTGCCGGAGGTCCGCAAGTTCTGCCAGGACGCCATGCTCGACGCGCTCACCCGCTACGACATCGACGGCCTGCACTTCGACGACTACTTCTACCCGACCAACACGACGGCGTTCGACGACAGCGCCGCCTTCGCCCAGTACGGCGCAGGCTTCCCCGACCTGGCCACCTGGCGGCGGCACAACGTCGACCTCATGGTCTCGGAGATGCAGCAGCGCGTCCGCGAGGCCAAGCCGGAGGTCGCCTGGGGGATCAGCCCGTCGGGCATCTGGCGCAACAAGGCCAGCGACCCGCTCGGCTCCGACACCAGCGGCGGGCAGTCGTACGACGGCCTGCACGCCGACACCCGCGGCTGGGTGAAGAAGGGCTGGCTGGACTACATCGCGCCGCAGCTCTACTGGTACATGGGCCAGCCGCCGGCCGACTACTCCAAGCTCGTCCCGTGGTGGTCCGACGTGGCGAACGGCACGAACACGCTGCTGTGGATCGGCCAGGCCGCCTACAAGGCCGGCGACCCGGCGCAGGCGGCCGACTGGCAGGACCCGGCGGAGCTGTCCGACCACCTCACGCTCAACCGCGCGCATCCGCAGGTGTCCGGCGACATCTGGTACAACGCCAACGACGTGCGCGTCGACCGCATCGGCTCGATCAGCACGGCGGTCAACAACCACTACACGCGCCCCGCGCTCGCCCCGGTCGTGCCGCGCCTGGCCGGCGGGGAGCCGCCGCGCCGGCCCGTGCTCGCCTACGCGCTGCGCCGCTCCGGCGGCGTCGAGGTGCGGGCGGTCGCGACCGGCCGGGACGAGCCGTTCCTGTTCGCGATCTTCCGCTTCTCCGGGCGGCCCGGCCAGGGCGCGTTCGACAACGCGAGCAACCTCGTCGCCGTCGTCCCCGGCGACCGGCAGGTGCGCTGGGTGGACCCCGAGGGCAAGCGGGGAGACCACTACCACGTGGTGGCCGTGGACCGCGTCAACCGGACCAGCAAGCCGAGCAACGGCTTCGTGGTCATCTAGCACGGGCAAGGAGCGCGATGCGGGTTCTGGGCCTCATCTCCGGCACCTCGCACGACGGCATCGACAGCGCCGTCGTCGACTGGTCGCTGAGCGGCGGCGTCCTCACCGGCGTGGTCGAGCACACCGGTGAGGAGCCGTACGAGGCCGGGCTGCGGGCCCGCATCGTGGCCGCCCTGCCGCCGAACCGGGTGGACATGGGCGAGGTGTGCGCGCTGGACACCCTGATCGGCCAGGCGTTCGCCGAGGCGGCGGCGCGCGCGCCCTGGGCCGAGCTGATCTGCTCGCACGGCCAGACGCTCTTCCACTGGGTCGAGGACGGCCGGGTCAGGGGCACCCTCCAACTCGGCCAGCCCGCCTGGATCGCCGAGCGCACCGGCCTGCCGGTCGTCTCGGACGTGCGGGCGCGCGACGTCGCGGCCGGCGGGCAGGGCGCGCCGCTCGTGTCGTACCTGGACCTGCTGCTCATGGCCGGGCTGCCCGGCCGCTCGGGCGCGCTCAACCTGGGCGGCATCGCCAACCTGACCGTGCGCGAGCCCGCGATCGCCTACGACACCGGGCCCGCGTGCGCGCTCATCGACGCCGCCGCCCCGCCGTACGACGAGGACGGGGCGCTCGGCGCGGCCGGCGCCGTGGACGAGAGACTGCTGGCGGAGCTGCTGGCCGAGCCGTACTACGCCGAGGAACCGCCGAAATCCACCGGTAAAGAGTTGTTCGCGCCCGGCTACGTCAAGGCCGACCTGCCGCTCCCCGACCTGGTGGCCACGCTGACGGCGCTGACGGCCGAGACCGTGGCCGCCGAGATCCGCCGGCACCGGCTCGACACGGTGATCGTGTCGGGCGGCGGCGTCCGCAACCCCACGCTCATGGGCATGCTGCGCGCCCGCGTGCCGGACACCCGGCTGCTCACCAGCGACGAGCTCGGCGTGCCCGCCGATGCCAAGGAGGCCATCGCCTTCTCGCTGTTCGGCTGGCTGACCGCGCACGGCCTGCCCGCCACCGTGCCGAGCTGCACCGGCGCCACGGGGGCGCGGGTGCTGGGCACGCTGACGCCGGGCTCCGATCCGCTGGCGCTGCCGGCGCCTCTGGCCGAGGCGCCGGTGGCGATCCGCTTCACGTAGGCGTCCGAATCGGCTTCGTGTGGCGATCGGACGGAACCGGTCTACGAGGCCCGGCGGCCCGCCGCGGACGGCTGGTCGGCCGGGGTGCCCGTGCGCTGCGGCGGCACCACGGGGGTCGGCCGGACCAGGCCCAGCGCGACCACCTCGTTGGCCAGCCGGGTGCGCCGGTTGGTGCCCTCCGGGATACGGAACTTCTGGTACAGCCGCAGCAGGTGCTGCTTGACCGCGGCCTCCGTCACGACCAGGTCGTCGGCGATCTCGCGGGCCGTCGCCGGGGCCACGAACGCCTCGTCGGACAGCGCCGGCCGGCAGAGCGAGGTCAGGACGTCCACCTCGCGCCTGGTCAGCTCCGGCGCCGCGGCCCTGCGCAGCTCGACCTCCGGGGCGAAGTCCTCGCGGGGGACACCGCCGATGCGGCCGCGCGCCGCGCCGAAGGAGACGACGTCGCCGTCGTCAAGGACCCTCCGGGCGATCGGCCTGCCATTCACCCGCGTGCCGTTGCGGGACAGGCCCAGGTCAACGACGTACAGGTAGGGTCCTCGCCTGACGAACTCGGCATGGAGCCGAGACACGCTGGGGTCGGTCAGCCGGATGTCGACACCGCGGCCCCTCCCGACCGTCGTGATCTCGGGGCGCAACGGGACCACCTCGCCGGTGTCCTCGATGCGTATGAACGGCCCCTCCACGGCAGTTCCTCCCCAGGTAGCCCGCCGTAACTCTTACTACAGCTCCGGCTTACCCAAACGAGGGGATGGGGAATCGCCTTTGCCATAAGGAGAATGACGCGTGAAATTGGTCTGGACCTTCGCGGACGGTTTTGCCTGCTCACGGGTAGACTTCCACCGAAGATAACCGGAGGAAACACTCATGGCGGACAAGCCCACGAAAGGCCTGGCCGACGTCGTAGCAGCGTCCACGGCGCTGAGCGACATCGACGGTAAGGCCGGTCGCCTGTTCTACCGGGGATACGACATCCACGACCTGGCAGGCAGAGCGACGTTCGAAGAGACCGCCCATCTGCTCCAGCGGGGCAAACTGCCCAACCGGGAGGAGCTCGACGCCTTCGGGGAAGAGCTGGCGCGTGGCCGTGAGCTCGGAGCGCTCGCCGCGGCGAACATCGCCGAGATCGCCGAGAAGCAGAAACCGATGGAGGCACTGCGCAGCCTCGTCTCCCTGTCCGCCGCGGACGATGCCGACCGTGACTCGATCGCCCCGGACGCCAACCTGCGCAAGGCCGCCCGTCTGACCGCGCAGCAGCCGCTGCTCGTGGCCGGCTACCACGCGGCCCGGACGGGGGGCACCCCGCCGGAGCCGAACCCGGAGCTGAGCATCGCGGGCAACTTCCTGCTCCAGGTCACGGGCCGTGAGCCGGGGACGCGCGAGGTGGAGATCTTCGACGCCTGCCTGGTGCTGCACGCCGACCACACGATGAACGCCTCCACGTTCGCCGCCCGGGTGTGCGCCGCCACGCTGTCCGACATGCACTCCGCGATCGTCGCCGCCATCGGCACGCTCAAGGGGCCGCTGCACGGCGGCGCGAACGAGCAGGTCATGAAGACGCTGGAGTCGCTGTCGCCGGACGACGTGGCGCGCTCGGTCAGGGAGAAGCTGGCCGCGCACGAGAAGATCATGGGCTTCGGCCACCGGGTCTACAAGACGGAGGACCCGCGGGCCACGCACCTGCGCCGCATGTCGCGGGAGCTGGCGGAGGCGTCGGGCGACGACACGTACTACCGGATGTCGAAGGAGATGGAGGAGGTCGTCCTCGAGGAGAAGGGCCTCTACCCGAACGTCGACTTCTACGCCGCGACGGTCTACCACTACCTCGGCATCCCGACGGATCTGTTCACGCCGGTCTTCTCGATCAGCCGCATGGCGGGCTGGACGGCCCACGTGATCGAGCAGCACGCCGACAACCGCCTGATCCGTCCCGACAGCGAGTACATCGGAGAGCGGGACCAGAAGTGGAAGCCGATCGAGGAGAGGTGACTCCGTCGGATGAGAGTTGGGGGCCGTACCCGCTGATCCTGGCGGGTGCGGTCGTGGCTGTCGCCGTGACCCTGCTGGTGGACCCGCGGTGGGGCGGGTTCACGCTGGGCGGCGCGGTGATGGTGGCCGCCGCCCTGCGCTTCGCGGGGTACGGCGGCCAGCTCGCCGTGCGCAGCAAGAAGACGGATGTCGTCACGCTGGGCGTGTTCGGCTTCGTGCTCGTGCTGACCTCCTTGTTGCTGGGGAACAACGAGCTCAAAGCCCTCATCCTCTCCCTTTTCGCACGCTGACTCGGCGGTCCGATAGCCTCGACGCATCAATTCATTGAAGGGGAACCATTCGCATGCCCAAGATCAAGGTGGAGGGTCCGGTCGTCGAGCTTGACGGCGACGAGATGACCAGGATCATCTGGCAGTTCATCAAGGAACAGCTGATCCTTCCCTACCTCGACGTCGACCTGAAGTACTACGACCTCGGCATCGAGCACCGCGACGCCACGGACGACCAGGTCACGATCGACGCCGCCAACGCCATCAAGCAGTACGGCGTGGGCGTGAAGTGCGCCACGATCACCCCCGACGAGGCGCGGGTGGAGGAGTTCGGCCTGAAGAAGATGTGGCGGTCGCCGAACGGCACGATCCGCAACATCCTCGGCGGCGTCATCTTCCGCGAGCCGATCATCATGTCGAACGTGCCGCGCCTGGTACCGGGATGGACCAAGCCCATCGTGGTCGGCCGTCACGCGTTCGGCGACCAGTACCGCGCGACCGACCTGAAGATCCCGGGCGAGGGCTCGCTGACCCTGACGTACACCCCGAAGGACGGCTCCGAGCCGATCGAGCTGGACGTCTACGACTTCCCCGGCCCCGGCGTCGCGCTGGCCATGTACAACCTGGACGAGTCGATCCGCGACTTCGCGCGCGCGTCCATGCGCTACGGCCTGGCCCGCAACTTCCCGGTCTACCTGTCGACGAAGAACACGATCCTCAAGGCGTACGACGGCCGCTTCAAGGACATCTTCGCCGAGGTCTACGAGAACGAGTTCAAGGCCGAGTTCGAGAAGGCCGGTCTGACCTACGAGCACCGCCTGATCGACGACATGGTCGCCGCGGCCCTGAAGTGGGAGGGCGGCTACGTCTGGGCGGCCAAGAACTACGACGGCGACGTGCAGTCCGACACGGTCGCGCAGGGCTTCGGCTCGCTCGGCCTGATGACCTCGGTCCTGATGACGCCCGACGGCCGCACCGTCGAGGCCGAGGCCGCCCACGGCACGGTAACCCGGCACTACCGCCAGCACCAGCAGGGCAAGCCGACCTCCACCAACCCGATCGCCTCGATCTTCGCGTGGACGCGCGGCCTGGCCCACCGCGGCAAGCTCGACAACACCCCCGCGGTGACCGAGTTCGCCGACACGCTGGAGCGGGTCTGCGTCGAGACCGTCGAGGGCGGTCAGATGACCAAGGACCTCGCGCTGCTGGTCGGCGGCGACGCCGAGTGGCTCACCACCCAGGACTTCCTGGCCGCGCTGGACGAGAACCTCAAGAAGAAGATGGCTTGATCGTCCCGTTGGGGAAGGGCCGCCTCAGGGCGGCCCTTTTCGCTGTTCCGGGCCATCTCTTGGGAGTCCGGCGGGCGTGGCGTAGTTGATCACCGGGGTAGGAGCCTCCCAAAGGAGTCGTACCTGTCTCGGGGGGTTCGGATGCGACTGCGTGTCTCGATCGGGGTGGGCCTGGCCGCGGTGGTCGCGCTCGCGGGCTGTGGCAGTGATCCCGTGCCCAAGTCCGGCACCGGCAAGGCCGACACGGCGGCCCAGACCAAGCAGACCCGGGCGGCCAAGCTCGCGGCCGCGGCCAAGGTCAAGGCCAACGAGCTCGGCCAGGTGCCGGTGCTCATGTTCCACCGCGTGATCAGGAACCCGACGACCACCGACGACAGGACCCCCGAGCAGTTCCGCGCCGACCTCGAACGGCTGGCCAGGGACGGCTACGTGCCGGTGACCGCGGCCGAGTTCGTCACCGGCAAGATGGACATCCCCGCGGGCACGCATCCGGTCGTGCTCACCTTCGACGACTCCTCGCCGTCCCAGGTCACCCTGGACGAGGTGGGCGTGCCCAAGGCGGACACGGCGGTCGCCATCCTGCGCGAGGTGGCGGCCAGGCATCCCGGGTTCCGGCCGGTCGCGACGTTCTACGTGACGCGCGACATGTTCGGCAAGGCGACGCCGGAGGAGCAGGCGCAGACGCTGCTGTGGCTGAAGCAGAACGGCTTCGACATCGGCAACCACACGCGCGACCACGTCAACCTGCGCGGCAAGTCGAAGCAGGAGGTCGAGGAGCAGATCGGCTCGATCGCCCAGCAGATCGGCGCCCTCGCCTACGTCAAGCCGGTCACGCTGGCCCTGCCGTACGGCAACCAGCCGAGCCACAAGGAGTGGGCCGCCCGCGGCAAGCTCGGCAACGTCTCCTACGACCACAGCGGCGTCTTCCTGGCCGGCTACACCCCGGCGGCGTCGCCGTTCAGCCGCTCGTTCGACCCGCTCGGCATCCCGCGCATCAGGGCCATGGACAAGAAGGGCGACTGCGCCCAGTTCTGCTCCACGGCGTGGCTGGACTGGCTGAAGAACAACCCGGACATGCGCTACACCTCGGACGGCGACGTGACGACGGTGGCGTTCCCCAAGTTCAAGGACCCGTTCCTGCGCACCACGTACAAGACCCGCGCCCTGCCGTACTGACGCGCGCCCGGCCCCGTGCTAGCGGACGCGGCCGATGACGAGCCGCGTGTCGTCGGGCGGGGCCGTGAGCGAGGGGTCGAGCAGCGCCGTGGGCGGGTCGTCGGGCGGGGGCACGTCGAGGCCCAGCGGTGACGCGCTCCCGTCGGTCAGGCCGAGCAGGTGGTACGCGAGCTCGTGGTGCGGGCCGCGCGTCTCGGCGACCAGCGCGTCCTCGCCCTCCCAGCGCGCGATCCGGTCGACGCGCCATCCGGCGGGCAGCCGCGGCACGACGGTGCGCGCCGGCCGCCCCGTGCGCGTCCCGGTCAGGACGACGCCACGGAACGCGGGGCCGGCCGGGGTGAGCTCGGTGGCGACCGTGGCCAGGGTCTCGCCGGAGGGTGACGGCACGGCCTTCGCCGCCAGGCCGCCGGTCAGCTCGGCGCGGCCGACGACCGCGCCGTCCGGGGAGCGGACGACGTACGAGCCGGAGGTGACGTGCCCGGGGGAGCGGCCGGCCCGCTCGACGGTCACCAGGGCCAGGCCGCGGCCGGTCCAGCCGGCGGCCCGCTCGCCGCGCGGCAGGCGTCGCACTCCGCCGTGCGCCACGTCCACGACGCGGAGGGGGCCGGGGACGACCGTCGCGGTGTCCACGTCGATCCGCTCCTCGGCGACGAGCAGGTACCGGCCGTCGAGGGAGAACAACGGGGCCTGGCCGCCGGCGCCCGGGTCGTGCGGCCGGGGGAGGTCTTCGGGCAGGAACGTGGTCGTGCCCCGGGCCAGGTCCACGACGGCGTACCGCCATTCCTTCCGGTGCCAGTAGGCGGCGCGCGTGCCGTCGCGGCTGAGGGCGAGCGGGCCGTCGCCGAAGCCGTAGGGCAGCCACCAGCGCTCTCCCCGCGTGGAGACGAGGATCCAGTGCTCGCACGCCTCGGTGCCGTCGCCGCAGACGGGCCGGTACGCGTACCGGACGGGCGCGGGGGCCGGGCCTCTCAGCTCGCGCGGGCCGGGCGCGGGCGCGAGCGGGTCCGCGCCGGTGCGGACGAACCGGACGGGCGGCTCCGACCACGCGGGCGCGGTCACCCAGAGGGCCGCCACGACCGCCAGCGCGGCGGCGGCACACGTCCACGGCCCCGGAGCCCTCATCCGCACCCCCGTCATCCGATCGCGCCGAACACGGCGTCGTCGCCCAGGTCGTCGGGCAGGCCCTTGACGGGTCTGCCGCGGCCGGTGGCGAGGTCCACGAGCTGATGCTCCGGCCGCCGCGCCGCGCTCCGCTCGGCGTGGACGAGCAGCCTCCCGTCGGTGGACCAGCCCAGCGCCCGGGGCGTCCCGTGGTCATGACCGTCGAGGCGCAGGGCGGCGCGCCGGAGCACGCGGCCCCTGGCGGGGTCCATCAGCACCAGCTCGTCCCCGGTGAGCACGGCCAGCTCGCGGCCGTCGGGCGTGGCCAGGGCCTCCAGCGCCGGGTCGAAGGGGACGCGGGTCAGCACGGCGCCCCGGCGGTCGAGCGTCAGCAGTTCGGTGTCGGGCGCGCCGGGCAGGGTGTGGCGGCCCGTGGTGGCGATCACGCGGTCGGTCCCGAGACCGAGGACGCGGGCCACGCCGGGCAGGCGGGTCCTGCCGCCGGTGTGCACGTCGAGCAGCTCCGTGCCGGTCGCGGAGGTCAGCGACACCAGGCTGCCGTCGGCGGAGAGCCCGGGCTCGGGGACGGTCTCGTCGTCCAGCGGGCCGGTGAGGGGGCGCAGGCCACCGGTGGCGAGGTCGAGCAGGACGAGGCGGCGCGAGGCGCCGTCGAGGTAGGCGATGTGCCGGCCGTCGCCGCTCAGCGTGAACGGGGCAACCCGGCCGCGCGGGCCGCCGTCCGCCAGGCGCACGACCGCCGGGGCGAAGCCCGACCCGTCGTGGGGGAAAGACAGCTCCCACACCTCCTGCTGCCGGTTCACCAGGGCGTACCGGACCGGGCCCTCGTTGAGGAACGCGGCCGGTTCCGGCGCGGTCGCGGCGGCGGCCTGGCGCACACCCCAGCCGTCGGCGCCCGTGACGACGTCGCGCAGGCTCACGACCCGGCTGTTCTCCCACGCGTACTGACCGGTTCCGACGTCCAGTCTCAAGGAGCCGGCCGCCCACACGGTCCAGCCGGCGAGGAGGCAGGCGGTCAGCACCAGGGCGGTGGCGCCCCCCGCGAGGCCGGTCAGCAGGGCTCGCGAGATCCGGGCGGGGCGTGCCGGGCCGACCTGCCAGGGGCTGATTCCGTAGCCCAGGGCGATCAGAGGAAGGACGATGCCGGGCACGAAGGCGGCGACGAGCAGGAGGTGGGGCAGCGCAGGCAGACCGCCGCGATGGGCGGACCACAGGGCGACGGCGGTGCCGCCCGCGAGCAGGGCGCGCGCCGACCGGGACCGCAGCGCCAGCTCGGCGGCCACCAGGTCCGCGGGCCCGGCGGGCAGGGGCCGCCGTTGCAGGCCCCTGACGAGCGCGTGGACGGCGAGCACGGAGCACAGCGCGAACGCCGCCCACAGCCGCTCGGCGACCCCCACGTCCATGCGGAACGACCGCGCGACCGTGCTGAGGGCGATTCCGGAGGCGACGGCGGCGGCGATCCGCCAGACCAGGACGAGCCCGGACGGGGCGAGCCGCATGCCGGGAGGTCGTACCCCGCGCGGCGCCGATGCGGCGCAGGCCATTTCCGCCGCGACCACGCCCGCGAACCACCCGGTGACCGGATAGAAAGCGGCGATGACGAAAGTCCCTTGGGTGATGGCGGACAGGCAGAGTGCGCATCCGGCGGTAGCGCCCACCCAGCGGAATCGCCGCTCCGCGCGCAGCCCGCGCGCGATTTCCGGTGTGTTGTACGGCGTGCCTGTCAGGTACTGTCGCTGGGCGAATCTCGCTAATTCGGCGGGTTGTACGGGATCTCCGGAAATGGAGACAACGACCGTCATCGTTACCGCGACGAGAACGAGGAACGCCGCCGTTAACAAGAATCGGCTCTCATCACGGCGAAAAAAGTAGCAGAATCCGGGATCTCACGCATGGGGGATATCTGGTGGATTCTGATTCGATAGCGGACCGGCTGGCCGCCGAAGCCGGCCGGTCGCCCAGGACGAGGGCCCGGACCACCCTGACGGTGGCGCTGGTGCCGGCCCTGGCGGCCCTGGTGTGGGCGAGCGGCGCCGTGGTGCCGCGTCTCGGGTACGGGGACGACGGCGGCGAGGACTCGCGCGAGATCACCAGTGAGACGTACATCACCGCGCGGGTGGACGAGAGCTTCGTCAACAACGGCTGGATGCCCGTCACGGTCACCGGAGTGGGCGTGCGCGGCCACGGTGTCGTCCTGCGCCGGGTGAGACCGCTCGAAGGCCGTTTCCCGCGCGCCGTGGGACCCGGCGAGCTGCTGCGGCTGGTCCTCGACCTCGACGTCGAGGACTGCGCGGCCGTGCGGGCGCGGCCGCCGGAGGTGGTCTTCGAGGTCAGCCGGTGGTGGGGGAGCCAGGCCGTCACCGTCTCGCCGGAGGAGCCGGACGGGCCGCAGGGAGGGTACGCGGTGGAGTCCGCGTGCGACTCCTGAACGTGACGGCGGTCCCGCCACGTGTCACCGTTGTGGGAAGGAGTGCCGCTAAGGGCGGGTCACGAACGGTTAACGCCTCCCTGAGGGCTTCCCGCGCGTCGTAAAGTTTGCCTCGTCGGGCCGTAAGCACAGTGTGGGGAAGACGAATGCCGCAGATCTCGCCGCTGGTGACCGGCGACCCCGGCGAGGTGGGGTCGTTCCGGCTCACCGGACGGATCGGGGAGGGCGGTCAGGGCATCGTCTACCTGGGCGTCGACGAGCAGGGTGAGCGCGCCGCCATCAAGCTCCTGCACGTCAAGTTCAGCGGCGACCAGATCGCGCGCTCCCGCTTCGCCAGGGAGCTCAAGGCCGCCAAGCGGGTGGCGTCGTTCTGCACCGCCCGGGTGATCGAGGCCGACCTCGACGGCGACACGCCGTACATCGCCAGCGAGTACATCGACGGGCGCGCCCTGCGCGACATCGTCGACACCGACGGGCCGCTGCGTGGCACGGTCCTCGACCGGCTGGCCATCGGCACCGCGACCGCGCTGACCGCCATCCACCACGCCTCGATCATCCACCGCGACTTCAAGCCCGACAACGTGCTCATCGCGGCCGACGGGCCGCGCGTGGTGGACTTCGGCATCGCCCGCATCATCGACTCGACCGGCACCATCACCAGCCGGGCCATCGGCACCCCCGCCTACATGGCGCCCGAGCAGATCGCCGGCGACGACGTCGGCCCCTACACCGACGTGTTCGCGTGGGGCGCGACCATCGCCTTCGCGGCCTCCGGCAAGGCCGCCTTCGAGGGCAACTCGATCGCGGTCGTGCTCAACCGGATCCTCAACCACGAGGTCGACGTGAGCATGATGCCCGAGCCGCTGCGCGGCGTGGTGCGCTCGGCGCTGGCCAAGTCGCCCGAGGAGCGGCCCTCGGCCGACCAGATCCTGCTGCGGCTGCTCGGCCAGCCGGAGACCTCCGGGGCCTCGACGGCGGTGCTCACCCGAGGCGTCCAGGTGGCCAGCGACGACACCACGCCGTTCCTGCGGGTCTCGTCCACCCTCGCCCCTCCCGGCGCGCCGCGCACCACCACCGGAGGCGGTCAGCCCGCGACCGGCGCCCCGCAGCCGCACGGCGGGGGGACGTCCGGTGTCCTCGCCGGCACGCCCGGGACGCGCCAGGGCACGACCGGGCACACCGGCGCGCCCGGCCAGACGGGAGCGGGCTCCGCGCCCACCGGCGGCGGGTTCGGGTACGACCCCGACGACCCCAACGCCGAGACCTCGCTCATCCGCTCCTCCGCCATGCCGTCCGAGGCCCCGCCGGGAGCCGCCGATCGCGACCGCCGGGCCGACCACGACCACCGGGGCGACCACGACCACCGCGCCGATCGCGACCACCGGGCCGACCACGACCGTCAGGCCGGCCGTCCCGCTCAGGACGGCCGCCAGGCGCTCGCGGGGCTGCTCATGCCCGCCGGCCACCAGTCGCCCGCCGACCAGCGGCCCGCGGCGGTCCATGGGGCCGAGCACCAGCCTTCCGCGGCGTTCCAGGCGGTCGAGCACCAGCAGCCCCCGGCGCTCCAGGGGACCGAGCACCAGCCGTCCACCGGGCACACCGGTGTGCCGCCGACGCCGCCCACCCAGCTCGGCGGACGCGCCCGCCGCCGCAAGCGGTGGTGGATCACCCTGGCCGCCGTGCTCGCCGTGGTCGTGGCCGCCGTCGCCGTCGCCGTGGTCGACGACTGGCCGCGGCGCCTCTTCGGCCAGGGCCCGGACGGCCAGGACACCCCGTCGACCGGCGCGTTCGCCAGCGTCGTCGACAAGGTCGCGAGCACCGGCAAGCTCGTCATCGGCGTGAAGGGCGACCTGCCCGGCATCGGCCTGGAGCGCGACGGCGGCTTCGAGGGGTTCGACGTCGAGCTGGGCAAGCGGATCGCCGCCGAGCTGGGCGCGAAGAACACCTCGTTCGTCCGGGTCG
This sequence comes from Nonomuraea roseoviolacea subsp. carminata, assembly GCF_024172185.1. Classification (GTDB taxonomy): domain Bacteria; phylum Actinomycetota; class Actinomycetes; order Streptosporangiales; family Streptosporangiaceae; genus Nonomuraea; species Nonomuraea roseoviolacea. The sequence goes on along the minus strand of NZ_JAMZEC010000001.1, from coordinate 2,390,849 downwards.
GCGTCGGCAACCGCGACGACATGCTGGCCGACGGCTCCGTCGACCTCGTGCTCGCCACGTACTCCATCGACAAGAGCGGCGTGGAGTTCGCCGGCCCGTACTACCTGGCCCACCAGGACGTGCTGGTGCCCGACGGCGCCGGCATCGAGAAGATCGAGGACCTGAAGGGCCGCAAGATCTGCGCGGTCAACAGCCCCTCGGTCGGCAAGGTGCAGGCGCTGGTGGACGTGGAGCCGGTCCGGGCCGGCAACTACGCCGAGTGCATGGACAAGCTGCGCAGCGGCCGCGTCGACGCGGTGCCCGGCGACGACCTCATCCTGGCCGGGTTCGCCGGCCGCGAGCCCCTCCGCTACAAGATCATCGGAGCGAAGCTGAGCAACGAGCGTTACGCCGTCGGCATCCGGGGCGGCGACGCGCGCACCTGCCAGGCGGTCAGCGGGGTCATCGCCGGCCTCTATCGGACGGGCGTCATGAAGGAGCTGTTGACCAGGTATTTCGCCAAGGTCGACTTCACCTTGGAGCTCAAGCCGCCCGCGATGGAAACCTGCGGGTGACGAGCGGGTAGCATCCCAAAGTCAATGATTCGTCCTGCGAGTTAGGGGAAGGCCATGGCCACGCCCGTCAAGGTCACCGTCACCGGAGCCGCCGGTCAGATCGGCTACGCGCTGCTGTTCCGCATCGCGTCGGGCCAGCTGCTGGGCGCGGACGTGCCGGTCAAGCTGAGCCTGCTGGAGGTCCCGCAGGCCGTGAAGGCGGCCGAGGGCACCGCGATGGAGCTCGACGACTGCGCGTTCCCGCTGCTGTCCGGCATCGAGATCACCGACGACCCCAACGTGGCGTTCGACGGCGCCAACGTCGCCCTGCTGGTCGGCGCCATGCCGCGCAAGGCCGGCATGGAGCGCGGCGACCTGCTCGGCGCCAACGGCGGCATCTTCGGCCCGCAGGGCAAGGCGATCAACGACCACGCCGCCGACGACATCAAGGTCCTCGTCGTCGGCAACCCGGCCAACACCAACGCGCTGATCGCGCAGCAGCACGCCCCCGACGTGCCGGCCGAGCGCTTCACCGCGATGACCCGCCTCGACCACAACCGCGCGCTCTCCCAGCTCGCCGCCAAGCTCCAGGTGCCGGTCACCGAGATCAAGCACATGACGATCTGGGGCAACCACTCGGCCACCCAGTACCCCGACCTGTTCCACGCCGAGGTGGGCGGCAAGGTCGCGGCCGAGCAGGTCGACTCTGAGTGGCTGCGCGAGACCTTCATCCCGACCGTGGCCAAGCGCGGCGCCGCGATCATCGAGGCGCGGGGCGCGTCCAGCGCCGCCTCGGCCGCCAACGCCGCGATCGACCACGTCCACGACTGGGTCAACGGCACCGACTGGACCTCGGCCGCGGTCGTCTCCGACGGCTCCTACGGTGTGCCCGAGGGCCTCATCTCGTCCTTCCCGGTCCGCGCGGCCGGCGGCCGGTTCGAGATCATCCAGGGCCTGGAGATCGACGCGTTCTCGCGTGAGCGCATCGACGCCAGCGTGGCCGAGCTCGCCGACGAGCGCGAGGCTGTCAAGTCCCTCGGCCTCATCTGAGCCGTCGGCCGGGGCCGTTCCCGGTCTCGTCAAGGCGCGCGTCCCGTCCGCGGGGCGCGCGCTTCGTTTTGGCGCGGCCCCACGCACCCGTACGCGACGGCCTACGGCTGGGCGGCCGAGGCGGTGGGCGCGGGCGTGTTCGCCTCACCCGATCCGGGGCAGGGTGACCCCGAGGGGGCAGAGGGAGCTGATGAGGCCGTGGCGAACACGACTCCGGCGGCGGCCGCGACGCTGCCGAGCGCCACGGCGGCGCCGAAGAGCAGCTTCGTGACCCATGGTGAAAAGCTCCTCACATTTCGGTATCACAGCACATATCGCGCCGCCTCATGCCTCATTCGCCGCAAAGCGCGTCCCAGGCGTCGGAGACGATGTCGCGGATGGACGCCCGCTCGGCCTTCCAGCCCAGCTCGCGCTGGATCTTCTCCGACGACGCCACGAGCACGGCCGGGTCGCCGGCCCGGCGCGGCCCGACGACGGCGGGGATGTCGTGGCCGGTGACCTCGCGGCAGACCGAGATCACCTCCTGCACGGAGAACCCGGTGCCGTTGCCCAGGTTGTAGATCTTGTGCTGCCCCTCGGTGACGGCGTCGAGCGCCAGCAGGTGGGCGCGGGCCAGGTCGCTCACGTGGATGTAGTCGCGCACGCAGGTGCCGTCGGGGGTCGGGTAGTCGGTGCCGAACACGCTCACCGACTCGCGCTCGCCGGTGGCGACCTTGAGCACGTTCGGGATGAGGTGGGTCTCGACCGTGTGCCGCTCGCGGAAGCGGCCGTAGGCGCCGGCCACGTTGAAGTAGCGCAGGCTCACCGCGCCGAGCCCCCGCAGGCCCGCGTAGGCGGTGAGCGCGATGTCCACGGCCAGCTTGGAGGCCCCATAGGGGTTGGTCGGGCGGGTGGGGTCGCTCTCCACGATGGGGGAGCGCTCCGGCTCGCCGTACGTGGCGGCCGTGGAGGAGAACACGATCCGCCGCAGGCCCCGCTCGTGCATGGCCTCCAGCAGCGCCAGCGTGCCGCCGAGGTTGTGCGACCAGTACAACCGGGGCTTTTCCACCGACTCGCCCACGAGCGACCGGGCCGCGAAGTGCAGCACCGCCTCCACGCCGGCCAGCGCGTCACCCGGCTCGGTGATCGAGCCCTCGACGAACCGGGCGCCTTCCGGCACCGCGTCCGCGTGGCCCGTGGAGAGGTCGTCCAGCACCGTCACCTCGTGCCCGGCCTCCACGAGCTGGGCCGCCACCACGCTTCCGACGTACCCCGCGCCTCCAGTGACCAGAAGCCTCATGATGTCTACTCCTGTGCGAATATGTTGGATAATGTACGGCTTGCCGTTCAGCATACGCCCCAAAGGCGTTGAGTACTCTGCCAACCACCATGTTTGACACCGTCGTCGCGAACATCGCCCTCGTCCTGGTCTTCATTCTCGTGGGCGGCTTCTTCGCGGCCGCGGAGATGGCGATGGTCAGCCTGCGCGAGAGCCAGGTGCGCAAGCTCGCCGACCGGGGCCGCCGGGGCGAGCGGGTGGCCAAGCTGGCCCGTGACCCCAACCGCTTCCTGTCGGCCGTGCAGATCGGCGTGACCGTGGCGACCATGCTGTCGGCCGCGTTCGGCGCCGACCGGCTCGGCATGCAGCTCGTGCCGGTCCTGAAGGGCTGGGGCGTGCCGGCCGCCGTCGCCCCGGTGCTCGCGCTGGTGCTCGTCACGCTGGCCATCTCGTACGTGTCGCTGGTGCTCGGCGAGCTGGCCCCCAAGCGCCTGGCCCTGCAGCGGGCCGAGGGCCTGTCGCTGTTCGTCGCGCCCTTCCTCGACTCGATCGCCACCCTGTCCCGGCCGGTCATCTGGGCCCTGTCGAAGTCCACGGACGGCGTGGTGAAGCTGCTCGGCGGCAACCCGCAGGCCGACCGGGAGGAGGTCACCACCGAGGAGCTGCGCGACATGGTCGTCGGCCACACCGACCTGACCGCCGACGAGCGCCATCTCATCGCCGAGGTGTTCGCCGCGGGCAAGCGCCAGGTGCGCGAGGTGATGCTGCCCCGCACCGAGGTGGAGTTCATGGAGGTCGACACGCCGCTGGCCGAGGCCGCCGTGCTCGCCGCCGGCATGCCCCACTCGCGCTTCCCCGTCTACCGCGAGTCGTACGACGAGGTCATCGGGTTCGTCCACGTCCGCGACCTGCTGGACCCGGTGCTGACCGGCCGCGTCGAGCCGATCAGCGAGCTGGTCCCGATCCGGCCGGTCAAGTACGTGCCCGCCTCCAAGCGCATCCTCACCACGCTGTCGGAGATGCGCGACGAGGGCCACCACCTGGCCATCGTGATCGACGAGTACGGCGGCACCGCCGGCATCGTCACCCTGGAGGACCTGGTCGAGGAGCTCATCGGCGACATCAGGGACGAGTACGACGTCGAGGACGACACCGTGGTCCTCCCGGCCGGCGAGATCGAGATCGACGGCCTGACCAACCTCAACGACTTCGCCGCCGAGACCGGCATCAAGCTGCCCGATGGGCCGTACGAGACGCTCGGCGGCTTCGTCATGGCGATGCTCGGCCACGTCCCCGACGTGGGCGAGACCGTGGAGATCCCCGGCTTCGAGCTCACCGTGACCGAGTTGGACGGGCGGCGGGTCGCTCGGGTGCGGGTGAAACGCGGTCCGGCCGTCGAGTCGCCGCCCGACCCCGATTCCTGACACAATTGTGTGCCATGGCCAGACCTCGTGTTCTTTCCGGCATCCAGCCCACCGCGGACTCCTTCCACCTGGGCAACTACCTGGGTGCGGTCCGCCAGTGGGTCCCGATGCAGGAGACCCACGACGCCTTCTACTGCGTGGTCGACCTGCACGCCATCACCGTGCCGACCGACCCGGCCGACCTGCGCCGCCGCACCCGCGTGGCCGCCGCGCAGCTCTTCGCCGCCGGGCTCGACCCGCAGCGCTCCACGGTCTTCGTGCAGTCGCACGTGCGGCAGCACAGCGAGCTGGCCTGGATCCTCATCTGCCTGACCGGCATGGGCGAGGCCGGCCGGATGACGCAGTTCAAGGACAAGGCCGCCAAGTTCGGCGAGAGCGCCGCCAGCGTCGGGCTGTTCACCTACCCGATCCTGCAGGCCGCCGACATCCTGCTCTACCAGGCCGACAGCGTGCCGGTGGGCGCCGACCAGAAGCAGCACCTGGAGCTCACCCGCGACCTGGCGCAGCGCTTCAACCACCGCTACGGCGAGCTGTTCACGCTGCCCGCCCCGTACATCCCCAAGGAGGTCGAGAAGATCACCGACCTCCAGGACCCGACGGCCAAGATGTCCAAGTCGTCCTCCAGCCCGGCGGGCATCCTCGACCTGCTCGACCAGCCCGGCCCGCTGCGCAAGAAGGTCATGCGCGCGGTCACCGACACCGGCTCCGAGGTGCTGTTCGACGAGGAGAACAAGCCCGGCGTCTCCAACCTGCTGCGCATCCAGTCGGCGCTGACCGGCACGCCCATCCCCGAGCTGGTCGCCCGCTACGCGGGTCAGGGCTACGGCACGTTCAAGAAGGACGTGGCCGAGGCCGTGGTCGAGACGTTCACGCCGATCCGCGAGCGCACCGAGAAGCTGCTGGCCGACGAGGCCGAGCTCGACCGCCTGCTGGCGATCGGCGCCCAGCGGGCGCGCGAGGTCGCCGAGGAGACGATGGAGCGGGTCCGCGACAAGGTCGGCTTCCTGGCGAGCCTCTGACCCGAGCCTCCGAGCGCGCGGACGGCAAGCCCGCGAGCGCGCGGACGGCGAGTCCCCGAGTGCGCGGACGGCGAGTCCCGGCACGCACCGACGGCGCCCGGCTCCTGATCGAGCCGGGCGCCGTCGCGCGTTCTGTCAGCGGACCCTGCGGCTGTCAGCGCACCCTGCGGCGGCCCAGGGCCACGAGGATCTCGCGCAGGGCGTCCGCGGCCCGCCGCACCGTCTCCTCGGGGACGCCCGCCATCACCTCGCTGTTGGCCTTGCCCGCGAGGCCCAGCGCGGTTTCGGCCACCTTCAGCCCTTCGGGCGTCAGCCGCACCCACCTGCTGCGGGCGTCGCCGGGATCGGCGGCGCGCTCGACGTAGCCGGCGGCCGTCAGGCGCTGGAGCACGTTGCTGGTGCCGCCGGAGGTGAGGAAGAGCGCCTTGGACAGCTCGCTCGGCTTCATGGCGTGCGGGGGCTCCGCGCGGGCCAGCGCGGCGAGGATGTCGAACTCGGCGTAGGTGAGGCCCAGCCCGGCCAGCTCGGCCTTGATGGCCTCCTGGAAGAGCATGTCGAGGCGGGACGTCCGCTTGCTGAGCTCCAGCCCGGCGATGAGGTCCGACGGCATGCCGGAGTCGCGCCAGCGCGGGACGAGCCCGTCCACCTCGTCGTTCTTCATGGAACGAGGATACTTGTCAGCAGATTGCTTTTAAGAAAGCTATTCACTAAGCTTTTTGTATGCAAACTCTGATCAAGAACGGGATCGTCGTCGACACCGAGCCGCAGCCGGTGGTCATCGGCCGGGCCGACGTGCGGATCGAGGACGGCCGGATCGCGGAGGTCGGCCCCGGCCTGGCCGCCGCGGACGGGACCGAGGTCATCGACGCGTCCGGCCACATCGTCATGCCGGGCTTCGTCGACACCCACCGCCACACCTGGCAGGCCGCCATCCGGGCGACCATGGGCGACGTCACGTTCGGCGGCTACCTGGAGCGCGTCCTCGGGCGGCTCGCCCCCGCCTTCCGGCCGGAGGACGTCCACGCCGGCAACCTCGCCGGCGCCCTGGAGTGCCTCGACGCCGGCGTCACCACGCTGCTCGACTGGTCGCACATCCAGCTCACGCCCGAGCACACCGACGCCGCCGTGGCGGCGCTGCGCGCCTCGGGCATCCGCGCCGTGCTCGGCTACTGCCACGGCGGCCAGCTCTCCGACCTGGCCAGGGAGACCCGGCGCGTCCACGACGCCCACTTCTCCTCACCCGGCCTGGTGAGCATGGTCATGGCCGCGTTCGGGCCGGAGATCGCGCCCGAGGAGCACGCGCTGGCGGAGCTGGAGATCGCCCGCGAGCTGGGCCTGCCCGTCACCGCCCATCTCGGCGGCCACAGCCCGGACAGCGCCACCCGGGGGCTCGCCTTCCTGGAGTCGCGCGGGTTCCTCACGCCCGGCACGACGTTCGTCCACGCCAACCACTACTCCGACGAGCAGCTCAAGGTCATCGCCGGGGCGGGCGGCGGCGTGTCCGTCTCGCCCGTCGACGAGATGACGCTGGGCATCGGCTACCCGGTGACCGGGCGGGCGCAGGCCGCGGGCATGCCCGTCTCGTTCAGCGCCGACACCGTGACGTGCGCCCCCGGCGACATGTTCAGCCTCATGCGGACCGCGTACACGCTGGAGCGAGGACGTCCGGACGGCGCCGGGACGGGCTTCACCACCCGCGACGCGCTGCGCATGGCGACGATCGACGGCGCCCGGGTGGCCGGGCTCGCCGACGTGACCGGGTCGCTGCGCCCGGGCAAGCAGGCCGACCTCGTGCTGCTCGGCACGGACTCCCTCGGCCTGGCCGCCGCGTACGACCCGATCGCCGCGATCGTCCTCAACGCCGACACGAGCGCCGTGGACACCGTGCTGGTCGGCGGGCGCGTGGTCAAGCGCGACGGGCGGCTCGTGGGCCAGGACGTGCCGGCGGCGCTCGACGCGGTGGCCGCCGCCGCCCGCCGGGTCACCGCCGCGCTCGCCTGAGCCACCGCGCAAGGCTGAGCCACCCGCGCAAGGCTGAGCCACCCGCGCAAGGCTGAGCCACCGCGCAAGGCTGAGCCGCCGCGCCCGCCTGAGCCGGCCCCGCCTGAGCCACGCCTCCTGAGCGGCGGAAACCGTCGCTGAGCGGCGGAAATCGTCACCCGGTGGGAGACTTGACCGGCCGGTGCAGGGCAGGAGCCACTGGCCGAGGCGAAAGGTGGCGCGAGAACGATGGGCCTGTCCGAGCGGATCGAGGCGGTGAAGGCGCGCGGGCGCCGTCTCAGAGACCACTGGCGAGTCCGCAGGCCCTTCATCGACCACTGGATCCGGACCGTCCAGCGCTACCAGCTCCAGTCGGGCGACCGGCTGGCCGGCGCGGTCACGTACTTCGCGTTCCTGTCGTTCTTCCCGCTCGTGGCGCTCGGCTTCGCCGTCTTCGGCTACGTCCTGACCAACGACGAGGCCGCCATGAAGGCGCTGAGCAAGGCCATCGAGGAGCAGATCCCCGGCCTCGCCGACCAGATCGACCTCCAGGGCATCGCCACGGCCAAGGCGACCGCCGGGGTCATCGGTCTGCTGGGCCTGCTCTACGCCGGGCTCGGCGCGGTGGACGCGCTGCGCGGGGCGCTGCGCGAGATGTCGATGACCACGTCGCCGCCGCTGGACTACTTCCGCGGCAAGCTGCGCGACCTGGTCACGCTCGTCCTGCTGGGCGCGGCGCTGCTGGCCTCCGTGCTGGTCACCGGGTTCGCCACCCAGGCCACGACGTGGGTGGTGCGCTTCCTCGGCCTGGACGACACGGCGCTGAACAACGCCGGGCTGTTCCTGACCGGCCTCGGGGCCAGCCTGGTCGCCGACTGGCTGCTGTTCGTCATCGTGCTCGGCTGGGTGGCCAGGCCCACCCAGCCGTTCCGGGTGGTCGCCAAGGGCGCGCTGCTCGGGGCGGTCGGCCTCGGCCTGCTCAAGCAGGCGGCCGGGCTGCTGCTGAGCCACACGCTCAACAACCCGCTGTACGGGGCGTTCGCCGTCATGGTGGGCCTGCTGCTGTGGATCAACTTCTCCGCCAGGCTCATCCTGTACGTCGCCGCGTGGACGGCCACGGCCGGGCTCGGCCCGCCACCCGCGCCGTCGCCGATCCCCTCGAACGGCTCCTCGGCCGGCCTGCCGTCACAGGCGTGATCGCCTGCGCCACAGGCCGAAGCCCAGCCAGCACAGCCCGAACAGCAGCCCGCCGCCGATCACGAGCAGGCCGGTGCGCCGGCTGGAGTCGTCCTGCGTTGCGGCGGCCGCGCCGAGCAGCGACGTGGAGGGCCGGGCGCTCGCGGAGACGGCCGGGGCGGGCGCCGCCTGCCGCTCGCGTACCGGCACGGCCGCGGGCAGCGGATCGACCAGCCGCCCGACGGGCGTCACCTTGCCCCGGTTGGCGAACCCCCAGTCGAGCAGCCCGGCCACCTCCTCCCAGAAGTAGCCCTCGTGCCGCATGATCGTCACGATGATCGTGTGGCCGTCGCGGGTGGCCGCGCCGACGAAGCTGCCGAGCGCCTTGGACGTCCAGCCGTTCTTGACCCCGATCATGCCCTGGTAGCGCCACAGCAGCTTGTTGTGGTTGCTGATCTCGTAGTAGTTCTTCGGCGCCGGGAACTTGGCGACCTTGGTGCTCACGTACCGCCGGAACGCGGGGTTGGCCAGGCCGGCGCGCGCGATGAGCGTGAGGTCGTAGGCGGAGCTGCTCTGGCCCGGCTCGTCGAGGCCGCTCGGCGTCCTGGCGACGGTGTCGTTGGCCTGCAGGTGCCTGGCCTCGGCGTTCATGTCGTGCAACGTCTTCTGCACGCCGCCGTTGGCCTCGGCCAGCGCCATCGCCGCGTCGTTGCCGGACGACATCAGCAGCGCCTTGAACAGGTCGTCCACCGTGTAGATCGGCTTGGTGGTCAGGCCGACGGCGCTGCCCTCCTGGTTGACGGCCACGCTGCTGGGCCGGACCGTCCTGTTCCTGTCGAGCAGCGGGATGAGGGTCACCGCGGTCAGGATCTTGAGGGTGCTGGCCGGGAGGTACCTGCCGTGCGGGTTCTTCGCCGCGAGCACCTCGCCGGTGTCGGCGTCGGCGATCACGTACGAGGTCGCCTTGGTCTTGGGCGGCTCCTTGACGCCGTCCGGCGCCACCATGCCGTGGCGGACCAGCCGTTCGCCCCCCACGGGCTCCGGCACCCCCGGCGACGTCCCGGTGGCGGTGGGCATGGCGGGTGCCGCCGGTGAGGCGCCGAGTGGTGACGCCGGTGAGGCGCCGACGGGCGACGTCGGTGAGGCGTGGGCGGTCCCGGTGAGTGTGACCGCGGCGAGGAGTGCCGTGGCAGGCACCAGTTTCGTCCACATGGCGATCTCAGAGTAGCTTCGCGTTCTTGCACATGTGGCGACACATTCCCCGGGGGGTCGTCCGTCGATACTAGAGGGGTGGGTATGTCGCGAAAGATCGCCGGATTCCTCATTCTTCTCGGGATTTTCATGATCTTCGAGTGGGTGAATCTGGGGTTTAACCTGGCCGACGGGCATCCGACCGCGTTCTACGTGGTGCACGGCATTCTGATCGCCGTCAACCTCGTGCTCGGTGCCGTCGTCGGCGTCATCGGCTGGAAGGCGCTCCGCAGAGGGCGAGACGGGTCAGGCGATGAAGCTCGTCGGCCTCCTCACGCGAGTCGCCGATCGAGGTGAAGCCCAGCTTGCCGTGCTCCGGGATCGCGCCCAGCAGGTGGAAGACGTTGCCCTTGCGGGCCGCGTGGTCGAAGCCGAGGCCGAGCCGCTCGGCCAGCCGGGTCACCTCGCCGGGGGAGCGCCCGCGCAGGCAGGACGACGAGCAGTTGTCGGTGGCGGTGTAGTACTTGGGCCGGCCGTCGGCCATGAGCAGCCCGGTGTCCGGGTCGTACGTGGCGCCGGTGGTCAGGACCGCGGCGCCGAACGGGTGGGTCGTGCCGCCGATGCGCAGGTTGATCTCGCACAGCAGCGCGGCGTAGCCCGCGTCGGCCTTGAGCGCGAAGAAGTCCATGCCGAACAGCCCGACCACGCCCCGCTCGGCCAGGATGGCGGCGATCCGGGCGGCCGACGCGCCGACCTCGGCCCGGTACTCGGGCGCGGCGGGGAACGTGCAGCCCTGGTAGACGTCGTTGTTCGCGCCGCCGAGCACCTGGTCGTGCGTCGCCACGACGTCGTGGTGGCCGCCCGGGGTGATCCGGGCCAGCGCGCTCGGGTAGTACAGCGGCCGGTGCTCGATGAACTCCTCGACCACCGCGCCCCGGTCGAGGATCTTCGCCGAGAAGGTCTCCCAGGTCTCGCCGTCGGCCGAGAAGCTGAAGCGGGAGTCTCCCGACTTGCTGACGATGGCGTTGCCGAGGCCGGAATAGCCGTCGTTCAGCTTGACGATGACGCGCTCGCCCGGCAGCGCGTCGATGGCGTCCTGGATCTCCGCCTGGGTGCGCAGGTCGCCGAAGCCGCGCGCCATGGGCACGCCGGCCTCCTGGCCGACCTCGCGCGCGCCGCTCTTGGAGCCGTAGGAGGCCAGCGAGGTGGCGGGTCCGTAGAGGGGCACGCCGAGTGACGAGGCGAGCTCCTCCTCCAGCTCGCTCAGGACGAACGGGACCATCCAGGCGTCCTCGCCGTCGATGGCCGCGCGGACCTGCTCGATCATCTCGGGCCGGGCGAGCAGGCTCCGGGTGAGCGGCTGGGTGCGGGGGTCGTCGAGGCTGATGAGCGTGAGCCGCTTGGCGGCGTCCTCGGGGTCCGGCAGGAAGCCGAAGTAGTAGTCGACGATCTCCTGGTCGATGGGCATGGAGGAGAGGTAGACCACCTTGACCCCGGGCTCGCGGAGGCTGAGGAGGAGGAAGAGCAGGCGCTCCTCGTAGCACCTCGCGGCCGTGATGCGGCGCAGCTCGTCCTGCGGGAGGGAGAGCGAGGGCACGACCACCAGGGTCCCCTCGCTCGGCTCGAAGATGCTCAACCGTGCATACTTCTCCCCGAACGGGATTTTAGTGATCATATTGCGAGTGAAGCACGCATTTTTCGCGAAAGCAGCCGTCGCCGCAGTGGCATGACCATGACAGAAGGTGACAGGATTCGGAATCGGGCAGCATGTTTGAAACTGGTGTCAACGGGTCACCATCTAATGATCCGTTGTGACTATTTCAAGGTCACTTGCCCCCTCACAAACGGTGACGGCACTGGGTTACGGGCATGCCGTCGGCTAATTTTTGGGGTAGTTGTCCGCGGGACGGTACGCGGGAGCGATAAAGTCGAAGCATCGCCCTCGGGGTAACGGTCACCCACCGTGCTCCCGGGCTGTCGCGGTTGCCCTCCTCACGGAGTCCTCCGGCCGCGCCCGTTGCCGACGACCCCTGGCACAGCCTCGGGGGGCCGGCTTTCGATCCGCCGGGTCGCTGCCCTGACCGGACAGCGGCCTTCGTGAGACCAGACGGGACTGTAACGACATTTGACGATATGAGCCGTGGGCGTGGGGCAGTAGACGTCCCACGGCATGGGACGGGACGGTGACTGATGCGGGGACGTGAGCTGCGAGGAGAACTCGACGCGTTCCTGGGCGAGCACGAGCACGACCTGGTGGAGTTCCGGCGCGACCTCCACCGGCACCCCGAGCTGGCCTTCGCCGAGTACCGCACGACGCAGCGCATCGCCGACCGGCTCACCGCCGCCGGCCTCATCCCGTCCGTGCTCCCGCGCGGCACCGGCCTGATCTGCGACGTCGGCAGCGGCGACGGCCCCACCGTCGCGCTCCGCGCCGACATCGACGCCCTCGGGCTCCAGGACGAGAAGGACGTGTCCTACCGCTCGACCGTCCCGGGCTCCTGCCACGCGTGCGGTCACGACGTCCACACCACGATCCTGCTCGGCACCTCGCTCTTCCTCGCCCAGCAGGCCGCCGCGGGGCTGCTGCCCGGCCGCGTGCGGCTGATCTTCCAGCCCGCCGAGGAGCTTCCCGGCGGCGCGCTGGAGGTCATGGCCCACGGCGGCATCACCGGCGTCGACCGCATCTTCGGCCTGCACTGCGACCCCCGCCTCGACGTCGGCCACGTGGGCCTCAAGCCCGGCCCCATCACCTCCGCCTGCGACAAGCTCGTCGTGCGCGTCTCCGGTCCCGGTGGCCACACCGCCCGCCCCCACCTGACCGCCGACCTCGTCTTCGCGCTGGCCAAGGTGCTCACCGAGCTGCCCGCGGCCCTGTCGCGCCGCGTCGACCCGCGCAGCTCCCTCAGCCTCGTCTGGGGCAAGGTCGAGGCCGGGTCGGCCGCCAACGCCATCCCCGACGACGGCGTCGCAGAGGGCACCGTGCGCTGCCTCGACGAGAACGCCTGGCACGCCGCCCCCGACCTCATCAAGGCCCTGCTCGACTCCGTCGCCGGCGCGTACGGCATCGAGGCGCGGATGGAGTACGTCCGCGGCGTCCCGCCCGTCGTCAACGACGAGATGAGCGTCGAGATGCTCGCCGAGGCCGCCCAGCGCGCCCTCGGCCCCGGCTCCGTCGCCCCCACCCAGCAGTCGCTCGGCGGCGAGGACTTCGCCTGGTACCTGGAGTCGGTCCCCGGCGCGTTCGCCCGCCTCGGCACCCGCACCCCGGGCGGCGAGACCTACGACATCCACCAGGGCACCTTCGACGTCGACGAGTCGGCGATCGGCATGGGCGTGCGGCTCATGGCCGCCACCGCGCTGACGGCCCTGTGGGAGTCCCGCCCGGTCACCGTCACCGACCCCATCACCTCGCTGGCCTGAGCCCGGCCGGGGCCCGCGCCTCGGCGCAGCCCGGCCTGAGCCCGCGCCCCGGCGGAGCCCGCCGGGGCCGCGCTCAGGCCGGGCGCCTCACAGGAGCGGCAGGATCGAGGCCGGGAGCGTGAAGGCGGAGCGCGACGGGGCGAGCGCGACCCTGGTGCCCTCCGGGTAACGGAGCGTGAAGTCGCGGTCGGTCGACAGGATCACCAGCCCCAGCCGGTGCCCCTTCCTGAAGACGTGGTCGGTCGCCTGGAGGTCCCACCGGAACGCGTACTCCCGGCCCGGCTTCGGCGGCTCGCTCACGTCGGGGCGGTGCCGGTTGCGGGTGTCCAGCCAGCCCCGGGAGACGATCATGTACGGGGTGGTCGCGGTGCCGAGCGTCCGCAGGGCCGTGCAGCCCGTGTCGCCGGGGACCCCCTGCCCATAGCAGAGCGTCTCGCCGGTCGGCACCAGCGTCCCGGTGGGACGCACGTCCGTGCCGTAGTCCACCAGCAGCGCCGTCAGGTACGGCGACGGGCCGCCCGACAGCGAGGCCGTGACCGCCACGGACGGCGTGCCGGAGACCCGCACGTCGGCCGGGAGCGGCTCGGTGAGGTAGGCCAGGCGGTTCGGGTCGGGCGCGGGCGCCGTCTCGGCGAGCTGCTCGGCCGTGCGCGACTTCTGGTCCGTGAACGCCTCCCGGCCCGTCCCCGGGGACGGCGCCAGCCCGAGCCGGCCGCCCGTGCCAAGGTGCAGCCGCACCGGCGTCGTGCCGGGCACCGGCCACGACCGGTAGCGCTGCCAGGTGCCCGGCGCGGTCTCCACGTCGGCCTGCGGCTCACGCATGACCCCGTTGTCCAGGCCGTACAGCCAGTGGTCGAACCAGCCGTGGAGCTGGCGCAGCCATTCGGCGGTGCGCAGGCTGAAGGGGTTCATGTGCGTGCCCTGGTGCAGCCAGATCCGGCGCGGCACGTCCCGCCTGGCCAGGGCCCGCCACCACTGGGCGAACTGCCCGGTCTTGACGTTCCAGTCGTTGAGGCCGTGGACCAGGAAGACGCTGGCCCGCACCTTGTCCACGTCGCGCAGGTAGTTGCGGGCGTCCCAGAAGCGGCTGTAGTCGCCGGTGATCCGGTCCTGCTCGGCCGTGATGCGCTCGACGAGCGGCCCGCACACCCGCTGCCCGTCGGCCCTGGTGAGCACGTACTTCGCGAGCACGTCCGCGTCCTCGCCCTGGAACCCGCCCGGCGCGACCACGCCGCCGCCCGACCGGTAGTAGTCGTACCAGGAGGAGATCGCCGCGATCGGCACGATCGTCTCCAGCCCCTCGACGCCGGTGGAGGCCACCGCGTTGGCCAGCGTGCCGTTGTACGAGACGCCGATCATGCCGACCTTGCCGGTGGACCACGAGGCGGCGACGGGCTCGCCCCCGGCGGTGAAGCCCCGGGCCCGGCCGTTCAGCCAGTCGATCGCGGCCTTGGGCCCGGCAGTCTCGTTGCGGTCGCCGGTGGTCGGGCAGCCGGTGGCGCGCCCGCTGCCGAGGTTCTCCACCAGCGCGATCGCGTAGCCGCGAGGCAGGAAGTAGTTGTCGTAGTAGCCGTCGAACGGCTCGGCGAGCAGCTTGTCCGCGCCGCGGGCGCGCAGGGTGGGCAGGGGGTTGCCGTCGGCGTCGACGTCCACGACGTGGTTGGCCACGTCGTTGCCGCCCGCGTAGTACGGGCTCGACTCCATGATCACGGGAACCTTGAGCCCCTGGTCGGTCTCCTTGGGGCGCAGGATGTCCACGGCGACGCGGTCCGGCGCGCCGTCGCCGTCGCTGTCGGTGCCCGCCACCTCGACGTAGACGGTCTGCTTGATCGCCTCGGCGCGCGAGAAGACCGGTTGCGTGACGCCGTCCGCCACCGGCGACGGCACACCGGCGGCGGTGGCCGGCGGGCCCCACGCGAGCGCGAGCGGGAGCGCGAGCAGGACGGACAGGGGCACGGCGAGGACCTTGCGAGGGCGCATCAGCTCTCCAGACGACCATTCCACCTTTGATCGAATCTCTGCCATGATCGGAGCGAGGGCAAGGGCCCCTCTCTGGTCAAAGTCCGGCAAAGCTTGTCCAGGGCGCCTTTGGCGTCCCCATCTCCGCAGATCAGGTCACGGACGCGAGAGATGTCGATAACGGAGCGGTTGCGACCCAGGGTGCCGGTTTGGACCCTCCTGACCGAGCAACTATCTTCCGTTTGAGTTGCCGTACTTTTCTTCGCGCCTGCGATGAAGTCTGACGGCGGGTAATTGGAAGGGAGTCGACTTGCTCGGCAAGCGATTCGGCAGGATGGCGGTCGGCACGGTGGCCGGCGCCATGCTCATGGCGGCGGCGGCCTGCGGCGGCAACAGCGGCGGGGACACCTCGGCCAGCGCCCAGCCCAGCGCGGGCGCCAGCAGCGACGCGCCCAAGGCGGGCGCGCTCAAGGTGGGTCTCGCGTTCGACGTCGGCGGGCGCGGCGACAAGTCGTTCAACGACGCCGCCTACCAGGGCCTGGAGAAGGCCAAGGCCGAACTCGGCGCGGACATCAAGGACCTGAGCCCGGCCTCCGACGGCTCCAACCGCGGTGAGCTGCTGCGCCAGCTCGCGGACGCTGGCTACAACCCGATCATCGGGGTCGGCTTCGCCTACGGCGAGGACATCAAGAAGACCGCCGAGGAGTACCCCGACATCCAGTTCGCGGTGGTCGACTCCGCCTCCAACGCCCCGAACGTGACGGGTCTGCAGTTCGCCGAGGAGCAGGGCTCCTACCTGGCGGGCGTCGCCGCGGCGCTGAAGGCCAAGAGCGGCCACGTCGGCTTCGTCGGCGGCGTCGAGAACGACCTGATCAAGAAGTTCGAGGCGGGCTTCGTGGCCGGCGTGAAGTCGGTCAAGAAGGACGCCAAGATCGACGTCAAGTACCTCACGCCCGACGGCGACTTCAGCGGCTTCAAGGCCCCGGACAAGGGCAAGGTCGCCGCCGAGAAGATGTACCAGGACGGCGCCGACATCGTCTACCACGCCGCCGGTGACTCCGGCCTCGGCGTGTTCCAGGCGGCCGCCGCGGCCAAGAAGAAGGCCATCGGCGTCGACTCCGACCAGCGCCAGACCATCAAGGAGACCGACCTGCAGTCGGTCATCATGACCTCGATGCTCAAGCGCGTGGACGTCGGCGTCTTCGAGTTCATCAAGGCGTTCCAGGGTGGCGCCAAGGGCGGCAGCAACACCGTCTACGACCTCAAGGTCGACGGCGTGGGCCTGGCCACCACCGGTGGCGAGATCGACGACATCAAGGACAAGCTCGACGCCGCCAAGAAGGACATCGTCGACGGCAAGATCACCGTTCCGGCCAAGCCGTAACGGGTGACAGGGACGACGACCGAGGGCCCGGAGTCCGTACCCCGGGCCTTCGGTCTCTTGCGCCCGCTCCACCCGGCCCGGAAGGCGCGGGAGCGGACAGTGATCCGGAGCGGAGCGAATGAGGAACGGTGAGCGACCAATGAACGCCGACGCCCCCGCCACGGCGCGACCCGCCGTCGAGCTGGAGGGCATCACCAAGCGATTTCCCGGCGTCGTCGCCAACCACGACATCCGCATCACCGTCGAACCCGGCACGGTGCATGCGATCGTCGGGGAGAACGGCGCGGGCAAGTCGACCCTGATGAAGATCCTCTACGGCATGCAGAAGCCGGACGAGGGCACCATCAGGATCAACGGCACGGAGGTGTCGTTCCGCACGCCCAGCGACGCGATCGCGGCCGGCATCGGCATGGTGCACCAGCACTTCATGCTGGCCGACAACTTCACCGTGCTGGAGAACGTCGTGCTCGGCGCCGAGCCGACGACGGTGGGCGTCCTCGACACCGCCCGGGCGCGCGCCCGCATCAGGGAGCTGTCGTCCACCCACGGCCTGCAGGTGGACCCCGACCGGCTGGTCGAGGACCTCGGTGTCGGCGACCGGCAGCGCGTGGAGATCCTCAAGGTCCTCTACCGGGGCGCCCGCATCCTCATTCTCGACGAGCCCACCGCGGTGCTCGTGCCGCAGGAGGTGGACGAGCTCTTCCAGAACCTGCGCGAGCTCAAGGCGGGCGGCCTGACCGTCATCTTCATCTCGCACAAGCTGGACGAGGTGCTCAGCATCGCCGACGCGATCACCGTGATCCGGCGCGGCACCACGGTCGCCAGCGTCGACCCGCGCGAGGTCACCGCCCGGCAGCTCGCCGAGCTCATGGTCGGCAGCGAGCTGCCCACGCCCGAGACCCGCGAGTCCACGGTGACCGACACCGTGGCCCTGAGCGTGTCGGGGCTGACCATGGAGGCCGACGGGTTCCGGCCGCTGCCGAAGGGCACCCCGGTCGCCGAGTACACGGCGGGCCTGCGGGCCGAGGGCCGCCGGCTGCTGCTGGACGACGTGTCGTTCGACATCCACCGGGGCGAGATCCTCGGCATCGCCGGCGTCGAGGGCAACGGCCAGAGCGAGCTGATCGAGGCGATCATGGGCATGCGGCCCGCGCACGGCACCGTGGAACTCGCCGGCGCCGACATCAGCTCGTGGAGCACGCTCAAGCGGCGCGAGGCCGGCATCGGCTACATCCCCGAGGACCGCCACCGGCAGGGGCTCCTGCTGGAGGCGTCGCTGTGGGAGAACCGCGTCCTCGGCCACCAGACCCGCAAGCCGTCCCGCAGCGGCGTCTGGATCGACCGGCGCGCCGCCAAGGCCGACACCCAGCGCATCATCGACGAGTACGACGTCCGCACCCCGGGCGTCGACACCCTCGCCCTCGCCCTGTCGGGCGGCAACCAGCAGAAGCTCATCGTCGGCCGCGAGATGAGCGGCGAGCCGGTGTTCCTCATCGCCGCCCACCCCACGCGGGGCGTGGACGTGGGCGCCCAGGCCGCCATCTGGGACCACCTGCGCGCCGCCCGCGCCGCCGGGCTCGCGGTGCTGCTCATCTCGGCCGACCTGGACGAGCTGATCGGCCTGTCCGACACCCTGCACGTGATCTACCGGGGACGGCTCGTCGCCCGGCTCGACCCGTCCGACGTGACCCCCGAACGGCTGGGCGGCTACATGACCGGCGCGATCAGCGGCTCCACCGCCGAGCCCGCCGGGGAGGAGGCGTGATGCCCGCGGGGCTCTACCGGGCGCTGCTCACCGTCGCGGGCGCCGCCATCGCGATCGTGCTGGCGGTGGTCATCTCCAGCGTCGCCATCAGCGTGGCGGGCGCCAGCCCGGAGGCGGCGTTCGCGGCGCTGTTCAACTTCGGCGAGACCGAGCGCGCGGTGGTGAACGGCGTCACCACCATGATCAACCGCTCGGTCCCGCTGTTCATCGCCGGGCTGGCCGTGGCGGTCGGTTTCCGGATGAACCTCTTCAACATCGGCGTCGAGGGCCAGTACCGGATCGCGGCCATCTGCGCCGCGTTCGTCGGCGCCCAGTTCTCGCTGCCCGCCCCGATCCAGATCCTCGTGATCATCGTGGTCGCGGCGGCCGTCGGCGGCCTGTACGCGCTGATCCCGGCCGTCATGAAGGTCACCCGGGGCGTGAACGAGGTCATCGCGACCATCATGCTCAACTACATCGCCATCAACCTGGCGGCGTTCCTCGTGCGCGGCCCGTTCACCGGCGAGCGTGCCAAGGGGCAGCTCACCACCAGCACGCCCACGCTGCCCGAGTCGGCCTGGTTCCCCAACCTCAACGGCCTGTTCGAGATGTTCGGCCTGCCCGCGCCGCGCGGCGGCGGGCTGTGGGGCTTCCTCGTCGTGGCGATCCTGCTCGGCGTGGCCGTCTGGGTGCTGCTGGAGCGGACCAAGTTCGGCTTCGAGGTCAAGGCCAGCGGCCTCAACCCGATGGCCGCGCTGGCCTCGGGCGTCAAGCCGAAGAAGATGGTCATCGCCGCGATGGTGCTGTCCGGCGCGATCGCGGGCCTGATCGGGCTGCCGGAGATCCTCGGCGACAAGCACAACTTCGGCTCGAACTTCACCCCCGGCCTCGGCTTCCTCGGCATCGCCGTCGCCCTGCTCGGCCGCAACCGGCCGGTGGGCATCGCGGTCGCCGCGCTGCTGTTCGGCTTCCTCGACCGGGCGCAGGGGCCGCTGCAGTTCGCCAACGTGCCGCCCTCGGTCATCGCGATCATGCAGGGCGCGATCGTGCTCCTGGTGGTCGTCGCCAACGAGATCACCAGCAGGATGGCGCTGCGGCGCGAGGAACGGCGAGCCGCGCGGCAGCTCGGCAGGGACACTCCGGTTGAGGTGGCAGCATGACGACCGTCCTGGGCTCGACCCGGATCCGCAAGTACCACCTGGCGCTCATCGGCGTCGCCGTCCTCGTCCTGCTCCTGTCGCTCGTCCGGGTGATCTCCGGGGAGAACGACCTCACCTCGTCCGGCACGTTCGCCGCCGCGCTGATGCTGGCGGTGCCGATCGGGCTGGCCGGTCTCGGCGGCCTGTGGGCCGAGCGGGCCGGCGTGGTCAACATCGGCCTCGAAGGCATGATGGTGCTCGGCACCTGGTTCGCCGGCTGGGCCGGCTACCAGTGGGGGCCGTGGGCCGCGCTGGTCGCCGGTCTGCTCGCGGGCGCGCTCGGCGGGCTCATCCACGCCGTCGCGACCATCACCTTCGGCGTCGACCACATCATCAGCGGCGTCGCCATCAACCTGCTCGGCCCCGGCATCACCCGCTTCCTGTCGGAGGTGCTCTACAAGGAGGGCACCCCGGCCGCCGCGGCGGGCGCCGGCATCACCACCTCGCCGCCGCTGTCGTCGCAGGCGCCCACTCCCAGCCTGCCGCTGCTGTCCTCCGGGCCCGACTGGCTGGGCGGCCTGGAGCGCACCCACTGGTTCCTCGTGTCGGACGTGGCGGGCATCCTGCGCGGGCTGACGCACAATGTGAACGTGCTGGTCATCCTGGCCGTGCTGCTGCTGCCGCTGACGTTCTTCGTGCTCTGGCGCACGGCCTTCGGCCTGCGCCTGCGCTCGGCGGGCGAGAACCCGTGGGCGGCCGAGTCGCTGGGCGTCAACGTCTACCGCATCAAGTACGTCGCGGTGGTCATCTCCGGTGCCTTCGCCGGGCTCGGCGGCGTCTTCCTGGTCTTCATCAGCACGAAGTACGTCGAGGGCCAGACGCAGGGCCGCGGCTTCATCGGCCTGGCCGCCATGATCTTCGGCAACTGGCGGCCCGGCGGCCTCACGGCCGGCGCCGCGCTGTTCGGCTACGCCGAGGGCCTGAAGCTGCGCAGCTCTGAGGCCGTCACGTCGATCCTGCTGTTCGCGGCCATCCTGCTGCTGATCTACGTCGGCATGCGGATCGTGGCCATGCTCGTACCGGGTCAGGCCGAGGTGGCCGTCACCCGGACCCCCAAGGGGTACACGATGCTCGCGGCCGCCGTCGTGGGAGCGCTCGCGCTCCTGTGGCTCTGGATCGTGGTCGACAAGCTGCCGAACGAGTTCGTCTTCATCACACCACACATGCTCACGCTGCTCGTGCTCCTGGTCGCCTCGCAGCGGCTGCGGATGCCCAAGGCCGACGGCGTGCGCTACCGCCGGGGGGAGCAACACTGATGGGCACCGACACGAGCCTCGACTGGGAGGGGCTGCGGGCCGCCGCCACGGAGGCCATGCACCGGGCGTACGCGCCGTACTCGAAGTTCCCCGTCGGGGCCGCCGCGCTGGTCGACGACGGCCGCGTCGTGACCGGCTGCAACGTGGAGAACGCCTCCTACGGGCTCGGCCTGTGCGCCGAGTGCGGCCTGGTGTCGGCGCTGCACGCCACGGGCGGCGGCCGGCTGGTGGCCTTCACCTGCGTGGACGGCCACGGCGAGCTGCTGATGCCGTGCGGGCGCTGCCGGCAGTTGCTGTTCGAGTTCGGCGGCGAGGACCTGCTGGTGGAGACCGTGGACGGGCCGAAGCCGATGGCCGTGATCCTGCCCTACGCCTTCGGCCCCGACGACCTGTCGCGGAGCTCCTGATGGACGCCATCGAGGTCATCGTCGCCAAGCGCGACGGCCGCGAGCTGACGACCGCGCAGATCGACTGGGTGATCGACGCCTACACCCGCGGCGAGGTCGCCGACGAGCAGATGTCGGCCCTGGCCATGGCGATCCTGCTCAACGGCATGAACCGCGGGGAGATCGCGGCCTGGACCCAGGCCATGATCCGCTCCGGCGAGCGCATGGACTGGTCCGTCCTGGACCGGCCGACGGCTGACAAGCACTCGACCGGCGGCGTCGGCGACAAGATCACGCTGCCGCTGGCGCCGCTCGTGGCCGCGTGCGGCGCGTACGTGCCGCAGCTCTCGGGCCGCGGTCTCGGCCACACCGGCGGCACGCTCGACAAGCTGGAGTCGATCCCCGGCTGGCGGGCCTCGCTGTCCAACGACGAGATGCTGGACGTCCTGCGCTCGGCGGGCGCGGTGGTGTGCGCGGCCGGCTCCGGCCTGGCGCCCGCCGACAAGAAGCTGTACGCGCTGCGCGACGTCACCGGCACGGTCGAGTCGATCCCGCTCATCGCCTCGTCCATCATGTCCAAGAAGATCGCCGAGGGCACGGGCTCGCTGGTGCTCGACGTCAAGGTCGGCTCCGGGGCGTTCATGAAGACCGTGGAGCGGGCCCGCGAGCTGGCCGAGACGATGGTCGCGCTCGGCACCGACGCGGGCGTGCGGACGGTGGCGCTGCTGACGGCCATGGACCGGCCGCTCGGGCTGGCGGTGGGCAACGCGCTGGAGGTCGAGGAGTCGGTCGAGGTGCTGGCCGGCGGCGGGCCGTCCGACGTGGTGGAGCTCACCGTACGGCTGGCGCGGGAGATGCTGGAGGCCGCCGGGATCGCCGGCAAGGACCCCGCGCAGGCGCTCAAGGACGGCTCGGCGATGGACCACTGGCGCCGCATGATCGTCGCCCAGGGCGGCGACCCCGACGCGCCGCTGCCCCGCGCGGCCGAGACCATGACCGTCGCGGCCCCCGCGTCGGGCGTGCTGTCCGGCCTCGACGCGTACGCGGTCGGCCTGGCCGCCTGGCGGCTCGGGGCGGGCCGGGCCCGCAAGGAGGACCCGGTGTCGGCCGGCGCCGGCGTCACCCTGCACGCCAAGCCGGGCGACGTGGTCCGTGAGGGGCAGCCGCTCATGACCCTGCACGCGGACGACAGCGCCCGCTTCGAGCGGGCCCTGGAGGCCCTGGAGGGCGGCTACGCGGTCGGGCCGGCGGCGGGGGAGCACCTGCCGCTGGTCGTCGACCGCATCACGGCGTAGCGCTCCGAGACGCTCACGAGCCCGTGCGAGACCTCTCGCGCGGGCTCCGTCGTGCCGGGACCCCGGCGGCGTGGGCGCAGCGCTTCCCGTGCCCGGGACGCGGCATGCGGATCAGGCGACGGGGACGGGCGCGTCGGCGAAGACCTCGGCGAGGACCGCGCGGTGGGTCGGCAGCGCCGCCGCGTGGCGGGCGCGCCCGTCGTCGGTCAGGCACACGAACACGCCGCGCCGGTCGACGTCGCACGCCCCGCGCAGGACGAGCCCGGCCTTCTCCAGCCGGGCGACCACGCGTGACAGCGCGCTCTGGCTGAGGTGGACCTCGTCGCACAGCTCCTGGAGCCGCAGCTTGCGCTCGTGGCCGGCGAGCCGGTCGAGCACCTCGAACTCGCTGGCGCCGAGCCCGTGCTTGTCGCCCAGCTCGCGCTCCAGCATGCACATGGTCCTGGCGTGCTTGGCCAGGACGTCGTGCCACACCACGACGAACGCCTCGTCCATGACGCGGAGGTTACCACTCCGCGAAATCCCATGCAACGGAATTAAATGCGTTTGCATTAGATGCGGATGCATGTAATGTACTGACCCATGTCGTCTTCCTCATCTCGTTGGGGCGCGCTCGCCGTGCTCTGTGCTGTGATCTTCCTTGACGCCCTTGACGTGTCGATGGTCGGTGTGGCGTTGCCCTCCATCCAGCACGATCTGGGGTTGTCCACGTCATCCCTCCAGTGGGTCGTCAGTGGCTACGTGCTCGGTTACGGCGGTCTGCTCCTGCTCGGCGGCCGGACCGCCGACCTGCTCGGGCGGCGCAGGGTGTTCCTGGTCGCTCTGGGCGTCTTCGCCGTCGCCTCGCTGCTCGGCGGCGTCGTGGACGACGGCACGTTGCTGATCGTCGCCCGGTTCGTCAAGGGCGTGGCCGCCGCCTTCACCGCCCCGGCCGCCTTGTCGATCATCACGACCACCTTCCCCGAGGGGCCGGAGCGCAACAGGGCGTTGAGCATCTTCACCGCCTGTGGCGCCAGCGGCTACTCGCTCGGCCTGGTGATCTCCGGCCTGCTCACCGAGATCGGCTGGCGGTGGACCCTGCTGATGCCCGTGCCGATCGCGATCATCGCGCTCGTCGCCGCGCTGAAGGTGCTGCCCCGCGTCGCCGAGGACCGCGCCGAGGGCGGCCACGACCTGCTGGGCGCCGTGCTGATCACGGCCTCGATGCTGCTGCTGGTCTTCACCGTCGTGCAGGCCCCCGAGGCCGGCTGGGGCTCGGTGCGCACCATCGGCTCCCTCGTGGCCAGCGCCGCGCTGCTCGGCCTGTTCGTCTTCGCCGAGCTGCGCATGCGCCACCCGCTGGTGCGTCTCGGCATCCTGCGCTCCGGCTCGCTGGTCCGCGCCAACCTCGGCCTGCTCATCCTCATGGGCTCGTACGTGGCCTTCCAGTTCGTCGCCATGCAGTACTTCCAGAACCTGCTCGGCTGGTCGGCCCTCGGCACGGCCCTCGCCTTCCTGCCCGCCGGCCTGCTGGTCGCGGTGACGTCCACGAAGATGGGCGACTTCGCCGACCGGTTCGGCACCGGCAAGCTCATCGTCATCGGCTCCGCCGCGCTGGCCGGCGGTTACGCGATGTTCCTCGGCATCGACGAGCGGCCCAGCCTGGGCGGCCTGGTCATCCCGGGCATGCTGCTGCTCGGCGTGGCGTTCGCGCTGTCGTTCCCGTCGCTGAACATCCAGGCCACCAACGGCGTGGACGACGACGAGCAGGGCCTGGCCTCCGGCCTGCTCAACACCTCCGGCCAGGTGGGCGGCGCGATCGTGCTGGCCGTGGTCACCGCGGTCCTCACCTCCGGCCCGGCGGGCGGCCTGTCCGTCGGCGCGCTGCGCTCGGCGATCGTGGTCTCGCTGATCCTCGCCGTGGTGGGGCTCGGGATCTCGGCCTTCGGGCTGCGACCCGCCAAGCCCGCCCTGGTGGAGGAGCCCGAGGTCAAGGCGTACGAGACCGTCTGACAGCCTCCTGCCGGAGGCGCGACTCCCGAAAGCGAAGGGCCCCGCGACCGCGGCGGGGCCCTTCGCCGTGTACGGACCTCGTGACGACCGCGCCCGCCGAGCCATGACGGACGGCTCCGGTCGGGCTTCACCGCGGCCCCGGCCGGGCAGATCACCGGTATGAGCACGTCATCCCCGGCCCCGGCGCGCCCGGCGGCGCGGCTTCGCCTTCTCACCGGGCTCGCCGTCCTGGCCGCCGTCGCGCCCCTGGCGGCCTGCGGGGCCGGCGCGGGCGGCGCCACGACCGCGACGATCTCCCCGGAGCCGACCGCCCCCGTACGGCCCGGCGAGGACACCGCCTCCGGCCCCGCCACCCCGTCCGGCACGCCCGCCGGCACGGCCACCCCGTCCGGCACGCCCGCCGGCACCCCGGGCCCCGGCGAGGCCACCGCGAGCACCCGCCCCGACGAGCTCGCCCCCACGCCCCTCCCGACCAGCACGGCGCCCGTCCGGGTCGAGCGCGACCTCGGCGAGCCGGCCATTGTGACCGGGGTCCGCGCCGGCCGCCACGACGGCTTCGACCGCGTCGTCGTGGACCTCAAGGGCGGCATGCCCGGCTACACCGTCCGCTGGGTGGACGAGCTGGAGCAGGACGGCTCCGGCAAGCCGCTCGACCTGCGCGGGAGCCCCTGCCTGTACGTCCTGCTCACCCCCGCCCAGGCGCACACGGAGGACGGCACCCCGACCTGGACCGGCACCCCGCTCGCCCAGCCGCTCGGCAACGTCACCCGGATCCTCAAGGCGGGCGACTTCGAGGGACGGGTGAGCGCCGGGATCGTCGCCGCCTCCAGGACGCCGTTCCGGGTGCGCGAATACACCCGGCCCGACCGCCTGGTCATCGACGTGGCACACTGACACGGTGGTGAGAAGGATCGAAGGACCCACGCGGATCCCGGTGCCCGGCGGCAAGCTCATCGACGAGCACATCGGCCGGGTCAACAGCGGCGACGAGGCGATCTCCGTCGCGCACATGATCGCGCCGCCCGGCTGGGAGGAGCCCGCGCAGACGCCGTCGTTCACCGAGTACACCGTGGTGCTGCGCGGCACGGTCCTCGTCGAGCACGCCGGCGGCGTCACCGAGGTGTCGGCGGGGCAGAGCGTCGTGTCGGAGCCGGGGGAGAAGATCCGCTACAGCGCCGGGCCCGAGGGCGCCGAGTACGTCGCGGTCTGCCTGCCCGCCTTCAGCCCCGAGACCGCCGGCCGCGAGTGACCGTCGCCGGGTGACCGGCGGGCGGGTCGCACGCGTGTGGCGGGCGGGCGTGTCGTACGCGTTCCCTGAGGCGGGGGAGAGGCCACATATCATGGCCTGATGAGCCCCACGCTTGACGAGATCCGCCGGGCGCCCAAGGTGCTGCTCCACGACCACCTCGACGGCGGCCTGCGCGCCGAGACGATCGTGGAGCTGGCCCGAGCGGCCGGTTACGGCGGCCTGCCCACGACCGACCCCGCCGAGCTGCGGCAGTGGTTCGAGGAGGCGTCCGACTCCGGGTCGCTGGAGCGCTACCTCACGACGTTCGACCACACGGTGGGCGTCATGCAGACCCGCGAGGCGCTGGTCCGGGTGGCCGCCGAGTGCGCCGAGGACCTCGCCGCCGACGGCGTCGTCTACGCCGAGGTCCGCTTCGCGCCCGAGCAGCACACCACCGCCGGGCTCACCCTCGACCAGGTGGTGGAGGCCGTGCTGGAGGGCTTCCGCCAGGGGTCGGCGGGGCGCGGCATCCGGGTCGGCACGCTGCTCACCGCGATGCGCCACGCCGCCCGCTCGATGGAGATCGCCGAGCTGGCCGTGCGCTACCGCGACGTCGGCGTGGTCGGCTTCGACATCGCCGGCGCCGAGGCCGGCTACCCGCCCACCCGCCACCTCGACGCCTTCGAGTACCTCCAGCGGGAGAACGCCCACTTCACCATCCACGCCGGAGAGGCGTTCGGGCTGCCGTCGATCTGGCAGGCCATCCAGTGGTGCGGCGCCGACCGGCTGGGCCACGGCGTGCGCATCATCGACGACATCTCCGTGGCCGAGGACGGCACCGCCAAGCTCGGCCGCCTGGCCGCGTACGTGCGCGACAAGCGCATCCCGCTGGAGATGTGCCCCACCTCCAACCTGCAGACCGGCGCCGCCCGCTCGATCGCCGAGCACCCCATCGGGCTCCTGCGCCGCCTGTACTTCCGGGTCACGGTCAACACCGACAACCGGCTGATGAGCTCGACCACCGTGTCGGAGGAGTTCGCCAAGCTGGTCGAGGCGTTCGGCTACGGCTGGGACGACCTGCAGTGGTTCACGGTCAACGCGATGAAGTCGGCGTTCCTGCCGTTCGACGAGCGGCTGGCGCTGATCAACGGGGTCATCAAGCCGGGGTACGCGCGGCTGAAGTGGCAGCCGTGAAGCAGTCCTACCGGTCGCGGTTCGCGTTCGTCCTCGGATGGGTGTGGGTGGCGTTCACCGCGCTCAACGTCTTCGACCTGATCGTCCGCTACAACGGCAAGCCGGCGCTCGTGGCGCTGGCCGTGCTGGCCGTCCTGACCGCGCTCGTGTACGTGGTCGCGCTCCGGCCGGTCACCCGCTTCACCGAGGACGCGCTGGTCGGCCGCAACCCGCTGCGCACGACCGCCGTGCCCTGGGCGTCGGTCGAGGAGGTCACCGTCTCCCACTCCATCAACGTCCGCCACGGCGCGGGCGAGCTGCTGCGGCTGTGGACCCCGGTGAGCAGCGCCCGCGAGCGGGCCAGGGCGCGACGCCGGGGCGCCGCGCAACCGCAGCGGGGCCGCTTCCGCACCGAGCCCACGCTGACCAAGGGCGAGCAGAACGCGGCCGACGCGCTGGCGGGCAGGACCCACGCCGACTGGGTGGGGGAGCAGATCACCGAGCGCGCCGAGACGGCCCGGCACCGCGGCAAGGAGCCGGGTCCGGCGCGGGTGTCGTGGGCCTACGACTCGTTCGCGGCGATCGTCCTCGCCGTGGTCATGGTGGTCGTCGCCGTCGCGGCAGGCTGACGACCGCCGGTCGGCCCCGGCATCGGTTGACCCCGACACCGGTTGACCCTGACACCGTGTGAGGTCCTACACCTGGAGCGGTCATGTTCGGCATCGGAGACTTCGCCAGGCTCGGGCTCGTGTCGGTGCGCATGCTGCGCCACTACGACGCCATCGGCCTGCTGCGCCCCGCGCACGTGGACCCGGTCACCGGCTACCGCTCCTACCAGGCGGCCCAGCTCTCCCGGCTCAACCGCGTCGTCGCGCTCAAGGACCTCGGCTTCACGCTGGAGCAGGTCAGGGCGATCCTCGACGACGAGGTGAGCACCGAGGAGCTGCACGGCATGGTGCGGCTGCGCCGCGCCGAACTGGAGGCGCGCATCAGCGCCGACCGGGCCCGGCTGCGCGGCGTCGAGGCGCGGCTGCGCGCGATCGAGACGGAGGGCGCCATGGCGCCCGCGGACGTGGTGGTCAAGAAGGTGGCGCCGGCGCGGGTGGCCGAGCTGAGCGCGCTCGCCCCGAGCTACGAGCCGGAGAGCATCAGTCCGGTCATCGGGCCGCTCTTCGGAGAGCTGTGCGCGCGGCTGGAGGCGGCGGGCGTGCCGCCGGCCGGTCCGTCCGTCGCGTACTACCTGCCGGAGGGCGACGGGCCGGTGCGGGTCCACGCCGCGTTCCCGGTCTCCGCCGAGCCGCCCGCCGGCGGCGGGCTGCGGGTCGTCACGCTGCCGGGCGTCGAGACGGCGGCGACGGTCGTGCACCACGGGTGCATGGACGGGGTGGGGCAGACGTTCCAGGCGCTGGCGCACTGGATCGAGGAGAACGGGTACCGTTCGCTGTCGCTCGGCAGGGAGGTGTACCTGCACTGCCCGGAGGAGGAGGACGCGTGGGTGACGGAGCTCCAGGTCGAGGTGGCCCCGGCGGCGGTGACGGGCCCGCCGACCTCGAACGGCACCGCGCCGAGCTGACCGGCTACTGCTACCGCATGCTCGGCTCCGGGTTCGAGGCCGAGGACGCGGTGCAGGAGACCCTGGTCAAGGCGTGGCGCGGCCTCGACCGCTACGACCCGGGCCGCGCCTCCGTCCGTTCCTGGCTGTTCGCCATCGCCACGAACGTCTGCCGGACATG
Organism: Nonomuraea roseoviolacea subsp. carminata; assembly: GCF_024172185.1. Lineage (GTDB taxonomy): Bacteria > Actinomycetota > Actinomycetes > Streptosporangiales > Streptosporangiaceae > Nonomuraea > Nonomuraea roseoviolacea. Next base: position 2,362,449 of record NZ_JAMZEC010000001.1, on the reverse strand, counting down.
CTGCGCGGTCCCCAGCGCCGGGCCCTCGCCATGGACCTCACCCCGGCGGCCACCCCCGGCGCCGGGCTGGGCGCGCCGCTGCCGGAGGAGCGCTGGGTGCTGCCGCTGCCCGACGGCCGCCTGCCGCCTCCCGACCCGGCCGAGCTGGCGGTGACCAGGGAGACGGTGCGGCTGGCGTTCGTGGCGGCCCTGCAGCGGCTGCCGGCGCGCCAGCGGGCCGTGCTGATCCTGCGCGAGGTGCTGCGCTGGAGCGCCGCCGAGGTCGCCGGCCTGCTCGGCGTGAGCGTCGCCGCGGTCAACAGCGCGCTCCAGCGGGCCAGGGCCGCGCTCCCGGCCGCGCCGGAGACGCCGTACGAGGGGGTGGACGAGGAGCTGCTCGGCCGGTACGTGGACGCCTTCGAGCGCTACGACGTCGAGACCCTGGTCGCGCTGCTGCACGAGGACGCCACGATGGCGATGCCGCCGTACACCTGGTGGCTGCGCGGCCGGGACGCCGTCGGCGCGGTCCTGCGGGCGGCCGGGGCGCCCTGCGCGGGGTCCCGGCTGGTGCCCGCCGGGCGGGCGAACGGCGCCGCGGCCTTCGGCCAGTACCGGGAGGGGCGGCCGTTCGCGCTGGTGCTGTTCGAGACCTCGGGCGGGCTGGTCACGGGCCAGACCACCTTTCTCGGTGACCGGCTGTTCCCGATGTTCGGCCTGCCGATGAGTTCGGCGCCCCGGCTCCGTACCCATGGGTGAGAGAAGGAGGAACCCATGACCATGCCCCGCATCGTGGCCCATCCCGACCGCCCCTACGTCGGCGTGCTCAGGACCATCACCATGACGACCTTCGGCGAGGTGGCCGACCGCATCCCCGAGCTGATCGCCTGGCTGGGACGGCAGGGCCTCGCCCTGGCCGGCGCCCCGTTCCTGAGGTACCGGGTGATCGAGACGGCCGCCGACCGCCTGGAGGTGGAGGCGGGCGTGCCGATCGCCCGGCCCGTGGACGGCTCACTGGCGGAGGAGGCCGGCTTCTTCGCCGCCGCGCTCCCGGCCGGGCGCTACGCCACGGTCACCCACCACGGCCACCCCGACCGCCTGGCCGGCGTCATCGGCGACCTGCTGGCCTGGGCGGACAAGGAGGGCCTGACGTGGGACCTCGCGGAGCGCGACGGCGTCGAGCGCTGGGGCTGCCGCCTGGAGCTCTACGAGACCGACCCGCGCGTCGAGCCCGACCCGGCGAACTGGGACACCACGCTGGAGTTCCGCCTCGCCTGAGCGCCCCCAGAGCCCCCCGCCCGCCCGCGACGGCTCGCTTGAGCCCTCCCAGGGCACCCGCCCGCCCGCCATGTCACAGGCGGGCGGGCTGTCTCGTCTCGGGTGACGGAGACAGACATGCGCGTCGGGAAGGTGATGGTCATGCGGGTGTTCGTGGCCGGCGGGGCCGGGGTGTTGGGGCGGCGGCTGGTGCCGCGGCTCGTGGCGCGGGGCCACGAGGTGACGGCGACCACGACCAGTCAGGCCAGGCTCGGCCTGCTGGAGCGGCTGGGCGCCGAGGCCGTCGTGATGGACGGGCTGGACGCCCGCTCGGTCGGTGAGGCCGTGGCCCACGCCCGGCCGGACGTGATCGTGCACCAGATGACGGCTATTTCCGGCAAGCCCGACATCAAGCACTTCGACCGCTGGTTCGCCGTCACCAACCGGCTGCGCAGCGAGGGGACGGACCACCTGCTGGCCGCCGCCGAGGCGACCGGGGTGCCGCACGTCGTCGCCCAGGGCTACGCCTCCTGGAATGGCATCCGCGAGGGCGGATGGATCAAGACCGAGGAGGACCCGCTGGACCCCACCAGCACCGGCCAGGGGGCACGGGCGATCCGGCACCTGGAGGACGTGGTGGTCAGGGCCGGGGGCGCGGTCCTGCGCTACGGCTCGTTCTACGGGCCGGGCGCCACCGGCGACCAGGTCGAGCTGGTGCGCAGGCGGCAGTACCCGGTGATCGGCGACGGCGGCGGCCACAGCTCGTGGGTGCACCTGGACGACGCGGCCGACGCCACCGTGCTCGCGGTGGAGCAGCGGGCCAGAGGCGTGTTCAACATCGTGGACGACGAGCCGGCCCCGGCCCGCGAGTGGCTGCCCCACCTGGCGGCGTGCGCCGGGGCGAAGCCGCCCATGCGGATCCCCGTCTGGCTGGCCCGGCTGCTGGCCGGCCCGGCGGCGGTCGCGATGATGACCGAGGGGCGCGGGTTCTCCAACGCCAAGGCCAAGCGGGAGCTCGGCTGGGAGCTGCGCCACCCGTCCTGGCGGCAGGGGTTCGAGGAGGAGCTGGCATGAGCAGGGCGCAGGAGTTCCAGGAGCTGCGGCCGTTGCTGTTCTCGATCGCCTACCGGATTCTCGGCAGCGTGAGCGAGGCCGAGGACGCGGTGCAGGAGACCTGGCTGCGCTACGCGTCCTCCGCGACCCGGCCGGCCTCGGTCAAGGCGTTCCTGTCGGCCACGGTGTCGCGGATCGCGATCGACGTGCTGCGCTCGGCGCGCGTGCGGCGGGAGGAGTACGCCGGGCAGTGGTTCCCCGAGCCGCTGCTGGCCGACCCGTACGAGGACCCGGAGCGGTCGGCGGAGCTGGCCGACTCGGTGTCGATGGCGGCCCTGCTGCTGCTGGAGCGGCTCAGCCCGCTGGAGCGGGCGGTCTTCGTGCTGCGGGAGGTGTTCGGGTTCGGTTTCACGGAGGTCGCCTCGGCGGTGGGCCGCTCGGAGGCGGCGTGCCGTCAGCTCGCGGTGCGGGCGCGCCGCCACATGGACGCCGGACGCGCCCGGTTCGCGGCGGATCGCCGGGAACGGGAGGAGCTCGCCGGACGGTTCTTCGACGCCTTCCGTGAAGGGGACGTGGAGGGGCTGCGGGAGCTGCTGGCCGCCGACGTGCGGATGGTCGGTGACAGCGGCGGCAAGGCCCCGCTGTGGGGCAAGGGCGTCTTCGGCGCCGAGAACGTCGCCCGGACGCTGGCCTCGATCGTCGCGCCGTTCCTGCGGATCGGCGGCACGGTGGAGCCGCACGAGATGAACGGCCAGCCGGGCGCCATCTTCCGCGACCGCGACGGCAAGGTCGTCAACGCCCTGGCGCTCGACGTCCTCGACGGGCGGGTCCAGACGATCCGCGCCGTGATCAACCCCGACAAGCTGCGGCACCTGGGCCCCGTGGCGGACGCCTGGGCGGTCGTCCGCGAGGCCAACCAGGCCCGCCGGCCCACCCGTTGACGAACAGGAGATCCGCACCATGTATCTGGTGACCGGTGGCACCGGCAACGTCGGCGCCGAGGTCGCCCGGTCGGGGAGTGGGACGTCCGGCCGGGCGTGACGGTCGCCCGGCCGGGGCCGTGGACGTCAGTGCAGGTCGAGGGCCTTGGTCAGGTCGGCCCTGAGGGCGTCGAGGGCGCGGGCGGCCTCGGCGCGGGCCGCCGGAACGTCGCCCGTGACCGGGACCACGACCTCCAGGTAGCACTTGAGCTTGGGCTCCGTGCCCGAGGGGCGCACCACGACGCGGGCGCCGTCCGACAGCGTGTAGCGCAGGCCGTCGGTCGGCGGCAGGCCGCCGTCGCCCCGGCTCAGGTCGTCGGCCCGCTCCACCGCGCGGCCACCCAGCGCGGCCGGGGGAGTCGCCCGCAGCCGGGCCATGGCGCCCGCGATCAGCGACAGGTCCTCGACCCGGACCGAGAGCTGCGAGGTGGCGTGCAGCCCGTAGCGGCGGGCCTGGTCGTCGAGGAGGTCGAGCAGCGTGCGGCCGTCGCGCTTGGCGGCGGCGGCGACGGCCGCGACCGTGAGGGCGGCGCCGATGCCGTCCTTGTCGCGCACCGGCAGCCCCGCGGCGGACCCGACGCTGTAGCCGATGGCCTCCTCGTAGCCGAACACCAGGCCAGGACCCGCCTTGATGATCCACTTGAACCCGGTCAGCGTCTCGCCGTAGCGGACGCCGTGGGCGCGGGCGATCTTGCCGAGCAGGGTGGAGGAGACGATCGTGGTGGCCACCATGCGGTCGCCCGTGGTGTGGGTGATCACGTGCTCGGCGAGCAGCCCGCCCACCTCGTCGCCCGTCAGCATGCGCACCGACCCGTCGGCCAGCGGCACGCCCACCGCGCACCGGTCGGCGTCGGGGTCGTTGGCCAGCACGAGGTCGGCCTTCGTGCGGGCGGCCAGCGCGGCGGCGAGGTCCATGGCCCCGGGTTCCTCGGGGTTGGGGAAGGCCACCGTCGGGAAGCCGGGGTCGGGGTCGCGCTGCTCCTCGACCCCCATCGGGCTCGGGAAGCCGGCCCGCAGGAACGCGTCGGTCAGCGTCGCGCCGCCGACGCCGTGCAGCGGCGTGTACGCCACCCGCAGGTCGCGGGCGTCGCCCAGCGGCAGCGTGGTGACGGCGTCGATGTAGTCGTCGACGAGGTCCTCGCTCAGCTCGGTCAGCGTGCCGGGCGTGCCGAGCGGCAGCTCGTCGACGCGGCCCACGGCGTCGATCGCGGCCGAGATCCGGCCGTCGATCGGCGGCGTGATCTGGGAGCCGTCGCCCCAGTAGACCTTGTAGCCGTTGTCGCGGGGCGGGTTGTGGCTGGCCGTGACCATGACGCCCGCGTCGGCCTCCAGGTGGAGCACGGCGAACGCGAGCACCGGCGTGGGCAGCGGGCACGGCAGGATCGAGGCGTGCAGCCCGGCGCCGGTCAGCACGGCGGCCGTGTCGCGGGCGAACACGTCGGAGTTGCGCCGGGCGTCGTAGCCGATGACCACGTGCCGGCCGGGGCCGAGCACCGCGGCGAGACCGGCGGCGGCGCGCATGACGGTGACCCGGTTCATGCGGTTGGGCCCCGCGCCCAGCTCGCCGCGCAGCCCTGCCGTGCCGAACTCCAGCCGCTGCCCGAACCGGTCGAGCAGCGCCTCGGTGTCGCCCGCGTCGAGGAGGGCCGACAGCTCGGCCCGGGTCTCGGGGTCGGGGTCCTGCGCCAGCCAGGCGCGGGCGGCCCCGGCCAGGTCGATGGAGGAGGTGTCGCCGCTCATACGCGGTCGAGGACCTTGGCCAGCAGGATGCCCATGCGGGCGGCCGTGGCGCGGCCGACCTCCAGGACCTCGGTGTGGTCGAGCGGCTGGTCGGACAGGCCCGCGCCGGGGTTGGTGACCAGCGAGACGCCGAGCACCTCCAGCCCGGCCTCGCGGGCGGCGACGGCCTCCAGCACCGTGGACATGCCGATGAGGTCGCCGCCGAGCGTGCGCAGCATGCGGATCTCGGCGGGCGTCTCGTAGGTGGGGCCGCGGAAGGCGACGTAGACGCCCTCCGCGATCGAGGGGTCCACCTCGTGGACGAGCGCGCGCAGCCGCTTGGAGTAGACCTCGGACAGGTCGATGAACGTGGTGCCGGTGATCGGGTTGGCGCCGGTCATGTTGATGTGGTCGCTGATCAGCACCGGGTCGCCCACGCGCTGCGTCTCGGGGCGCAGGCCGCCGGCGGCGTTGGTCAGGACGATCGTGCGGACCCCGGCGGCGGCGACGGTGCGCACGCCGTGGACGACCGCGTCGACGCCCCGGCCCTCGTAGAGGTGGCTGCGGCCGAGCAGGACGAGCGCGTGCCGGCCGCCGCCGGTGCGGACGAGGCGGAGCTTGCCGCCGTGCCCGGCGACGGCGGGGGCCGCGAAGCCGGGCAGGTCGGTGAGCGGGATCTCCGTCACGACCTCCCCGAGCGCGTCCGCGGCCGGGACCCAGCCGGAGCCCATCACGAGGGCGACGTCGAAGGTGTCGAGGCCGGTCGCGGCTTTCAGCGCCGCGGCCGCCTCACCGGCCAGTTTGTACGGGTCGTTGGTCACCTCAGTAGTTTAGGAGGAGCCTGTCGAGCACCCGCACGCCGAACTGCAGCGCCTCGACCGGCACCCGCTCGTCCACGCCGTGGAACATCGACGCGAAGTCCATGTCGCCGGGCAGCCGCAGCGGCACGAAGCCGAATCCGCGCACGCCGAGGTCGGCGAAGAAGGTCTTGTTGTCGGTGCCGCCCGACATGCAGTACGGGACCGCCCGCGCCGTCGGGTCCTCCGCCTTGAGCGCGGCGATCATCGACTCGACGAGGGCGCCGTCGAACGAGGTCTCCAGCGCGATGTCGTGGTGGACGAACTCGCGGCGCACGCCCGGCCCGATCAGCTCGTCCACGGTCTTGAAGAACTCGTCCTCGTGCCCGGGCAGGAACCGGCCGTCCACGACGGCGCTCGCCTGGCCGGGGATCACGTTGGACTTGTAGCCGGCGTCGAGCTGGGTGGGGTTGGTGGTGTGGCTCAGGGTGGCGCCGACGAAGCGCACCAGCGGCCCGATCTTGTCGAGGACCGGCGCGGGGTCGTTCTCGTCGAAGGGGATGCCGAAGGCGGCGGCGACCTCGGTGAGGAACGTGCGGACCGTCGGCGTGAGGGTGATGGGCCACTCGTGGGCGCCGATCCGGGCGACGGCCTTGGCGATCTCGGTGACGGCGTTGTCGGAGTTGAGCATGGAGCCGTGCCCGGCGGTGCCGTCGGCGACGAGCCGCATCCAGGCCAGGCCCTTCTGCGCGGTCTCGATGAGGTAGAGCCGCAGCGACGGGTCCACCTCCAGGGAGTAGCCGCCGACCTCGCTGATCGACTCGGTGACGCCCTCGAACAGCTCGGGGTGGTGCTTGGTCAGGTGCTTGGCTCCGTACACGCCGCCCGCCTCCTCGTCGGCGACCCAGGCGAAGACGAGGTCGCGGCGCGGCCGGCGGCCGTCGCGGGTGAGCTGGCGCAGGACGGCGAGCATCATCGCGTCCATGTCCTTCATGTCGACGGCGCCCCGGCCCCAGATGTAGCCGTCGCGGATCTCGCCGGCGAACGGGTCCACGGACCAGTCGGCGGCGTTGGCGGGCACCACGTCCAGGTGGCCGTGGACGAGCAGCGCCGGCAGCGACGGGTCGGTGCCCTCCACGCGGGTGATCACGTTGCCGCGGCCGGGCGCGCTCTCGATGTAGGTGGCCTCGATGCCGACCTCGGCGAGCCGGGCCATGACGACCTCGGCGGCCGCGCGCTCGCCCGGACCGCTGCCGTCGCCGTAGTTGCTGCTGTCGACGCTGATCAGCTCGGTGCAGAGCTCGGCGACCTCGTTCTCGGCGGGGGTCGTGGCAGGGGTCTCGGCGGAAGTCATGGTGTCCTTTCCAGGGTGAGAAGGCCGGACTTGCGGAGATGGCCGCGCTTGTAGGCGCGGGTGATCAGGGTGACGTCGGTGCCGGTGACCTCGTGCAGGTCGCCGACCACCTCGGTGAGCAGGCGGTACAGGGCGGCCTCGTGGGCCACCGCGACCTGCACGATGAGGGAGTGGGTGCCCGCCGTGGCGGCGCAGTACCGCACGTGGGGGTGGGCGGCCAGGGTGCGGCCGACCGTGTCGAGCCCGTCCGGGCGCACCTTGAGCCAGAGCTGGGCCTCCACCTCCAGGCCGAGCAGGGCGGGCTCGACCTCGGCGCGCAGCAGCAACACCCGGCGTTCGAGGAGCGAGGTGACGCGCCGCCGGGCCGTGGGCACGGAGACGTCGAGCCGTTCGGCGATGGCGGTGAAGGCGATGCGGCCGTCGGCGACGAGCAGTTCGGCGATCTCCTGCTCCAGCGGCGACATTCCGTCCTCGTCGGGCAGGGGGCCGCCCGCGGCGGCCGGGCGCAGCTCCGCCACCTCCTGCTCGGTGAGGTACGGCGCGTGCCACTCGGCCACGGTCCGGAACGTGTGCAGCACGACCTGGGTCTGCGTCTGGAGGACCCCGTCGATCGCGGGCACCTGCGCGGTGATGATGTCGTGCAGCGCCTCGCGCGAGGGGGAGACGAGCTCGCAGCCGATGTCGGCGACCCCGGTCAGGGCGTAGACCGAGCGGGTGTCGGGCCGGTCGGACAGGGCCTTGGCGACCGCGCCGGCGGTGCCGGGCCGGACCTGGACGTGCAGGTGGACGGGGCGCCCGTGACCGGAGCGGAGGTCGTCGTAGATCGCGGTGACGCGCACGGCCCCCTCGGAGACCAGGCGCTGCAGGCGGCGGGCGACCGTGCGCTCGTGTTCGCCGACCGCCCGTCCGATCTCACCCCACGCCGCGCGCGGGCTGACCTGGAGGGCGGCGACCAGCCGGCGGTCCAGAACGTCCACTGAGAGCCGTTTCTATGTCGGGTTTGTAAATATGTGCCGTGATATTTGACTGTTTCGGTCGTCCACTTGCACAGTAGGCCATACCGCACCTTTCAGCAAAGGAGCCCCGAGTGGCGACCTCCCCCGTTGCGCCGTCCACCGTCGGCATCCCCCGCAGCCGTGTCCGCCAGCTCATGGCGGCCAGCGTCGGGAACGTCGTCGAGTGGTTCGACTGGTACACCTACAGCTTCCTGGCGATCTACTTCTCCAAGCAGATCTTCCCCGAGACGGACAACAGCCTCGTCCCGCTGCTCAGCGGTTTCGCGGTCTTCGCCGTCGGCTTCTTCATGCGGCCGCTGGGCGGGCTGCTCGTGGGCGCCTTCGCCGACCGGTTCGGCCGCAAGGCGGCCATGACGTTCACCATCATCCTGATGGGCGGCGGGTCGCTGCTGCTGGCGGTCACGCCCACCTACGCGGCCGCCGGGGTGCTCGCGCCGATCGTCCTGACGCTCGCGCGGCTCATCCAGGGCCTGTCGGTCGGCGGCGAGTTCGCCGCCGCCACCACGTTCCTCGTCGAGTCGGCCCCGCCCGGCCGCCGCGGCCTGTTCTCCAGCTTCCAGTACGTCAGCACCACGATCGGCCAGCTCCTCGCCTCCGGCCTGGCCGCGCTCCTCGCCAAGAGCCTCAGCGAGGCCGACATGAGCTCGTACGGCTGGCGCATCCCGTTCGTGGTCGGCGCCGTCATCAGCCTCGTCGGCCTGTGGATCCGCAAGGGCGCCGAGGAGACCAGCGCGGTCGCCGAGGAGATCCGCGAGGGCAAGGCCGAGCGGCCGGCCCTGTTCGAGTTCCTGGTGCGCTACCCGACCAAGGCCGCGCTCATCGTCGGCATCACGGTCGCCGGCACCGTCTCCTACTACACCTGGACGACGTTCCTGCCGACCTACGCCCAGCTCACGGTGAAGTTCGACAAGGCCGACGCGCTCACGGTCGGCACCATCTCGCTGCTGTTCTTCATGGTCCTGCAGCCGCTGCTCGGCATGCTGTCGGACCGGATCGGCCGCAAGCCGATGCTCATCGTCTTCGGCCTGGCCTTCCTGATCCTGCCGGTGCCGCTGCTCGGCATGCTGTCGAACTCCTTCGCCAGCCTGCTGTTCGTCCAGTGCCTCGGCATGGTCTTCCTCGGCTGCTACACCTCCATCGCGGCCGCCATCAACTCCGAGCTGTTCCCGACCCGGGTGCGCGCGGCGGGCGTGGGCTTCCCGTACTCGCTGACCGTCGCGATCTTCGGCGGCACGGCGCCGCTGATCGGCACCGCGCTGCAGGAGGCCGGCAACATGCACCTGTTCCCGTGGTACGTCTCGGCGTTGGCGCTGATCTCGACCTGCGTCTACGCGTTCGCGCTGAAGGAGACCAAGGACCAGCCGCTGAGCTAGGCGGACCCGCTCATGTGCCGAGCGACTTGCAGGGGCGCCCGCGCAGCTCCTTGACGTAGTCGTCGGGCGCCCCCGCCCGCTCCGCCGCGTCGGCCAGGATGCCGAGGTAGCGGGCGGAGGGCAGGCCACCCTCGTAACCGTCGAGCACGTAGAACCAGGCGACCTGCTCGCCCTCCAGGGTCTGCACCCGCAGCCGGACCTTGTGGTAGAGGCCGCGGACCGCGCCCTCCCACTGGTCGAGCGAGTTCTCGTCCCACTCGGGCACGTCGTACAGGACCACGAAGACATGCTCGTCGGGATCCTCGACGATGGTGGACAGCGCGCCCTCCCAGCCGATGTCCTCACCGCCGAACGTCAGGCGCCATCCCTGGAGCCAGCCGACGCCGCGCACGGGGGAGTGCGGGGCGCGCATGGCCATCTGCTCGGGGTCCATGTTGCTGCCGTAGGCGGCGTAGACAGGCACAGCTCACAAGGGTAGCGCGACGATGGCCGCCCCGTTCGTCGGCAGGCCGGACGATGCGGGAGAATGGTACACGTGACAAGGATCGTGATCATCGGCGGCGGACCCGGCGGATACGAGGCAGCTCTGGTGGCCGCGCAGTTGGGCGCGCAGGTCACGATGGTCGAGCAGGACGGGCCCGGCGGGGCGTGCGTCCTGACCGACTGCGTGCCGTCCAAGACGCTGATCGCGACCTCCGTGCGCAAGCAGGCGCTGCTCGACGCCCCGTCGCTGGGCGTCGGCTTCTCGGGCGGCGGCGACGGCGACATCGGCGCGGCGACCGTGGATCTCCCGCTGGTCAACAAGCGCGTCAAGGAGCTGGCCCAGGCCCAGTCGGCCGACATCGAGGCGCGGGTCGCCGCCGAGGGCGTGGAGATCATCAAGGCGCGCGGCCGGCTGGTCGACCCGCAGGTGGTCAAGGCCGGCGACCGCACGATCCGCGCCGACGTGGTGCTCGTCGCCACCGGCGCGACCCCGCGCGTCCTGCCCGGCGCCGAGCCCGACGGCGAGCGCATCCTCACCTGGCGCCAGCTCTACGACCTGGAGGAGCTGCCCGAGCACCTCATCGTGGTCGGCTCGGGCGTCACCGGCGCCGAGTTCGCGGGCGCCTACCGCTCGCTCGGCGCGGAGGTCACGCTCGTCTCCAGCCGCGACCGCATGATGCCCAACGAGGACGCCGACGGCGCCGAGGTGCTCGAAGAGGTCTACCGGCGCCGCGGCATGAACGTCATGGGCCGCTCCCGCGCCGCCTCCGTCAAGCGCACCGCCGACGGCGTCGTGGTGACGCTGGAGGACGGCCGCACCGCCGAGGGCTCCCACGCGCTGATGACGGTCGGCATGGTGCCCAACACCGGCGGCATGGGCCTTGAGGAGGCCGGGGTGCAGCTCGACCGGGGCGGGTTCGTCAAGGTCGACAAGGTCTCGCGCACCTCCGCGCCCGGCGTCTACGCGGCGGGCGACTGCACCGGCGTGCTCATGCTGGCCTCGGTGGCGGCCATGCAGGGCCGCATCGCCGTGTGGCACGCGCTCGGCGAGGCCGTCCAGCCGCTGCGGCTGGCGACCGTGGCCTCCAACATCTTCACCGACCCCGAGATCGCCGCCGTCGGCGTGGCGCAGCGCTCCATCGAGGCCGGCGAGATCGAGGCCAACGTGGTCAAGCTGCCGCTCGCGACCAACGCGCGGGCCAAGATGCAGGGCTTCAACGACGGCTTCGTCAAGCTGTTCTGCCGGCCGCACACCGGCATCGTGCTGGGCGGCGTGGTGGTGGCGCCGCGCGCGTCCGAGCTGATCCTCGCGGTGTCGGTGGCGGTGCAGCAGCGGCTGACCGTGGACCAGCTCGCGCACACGTTCGCGGTCTACCCGTCGCTGTCGGGCTCGATCACCGAGGCGGCCCGCCGGCTCATGCAGCCGGAGGCCGCCATCGGCATCTAGGCCGCGGAGGCCGCCTCCAGGCCGGCCGAGACGCGGGAGAGGATCTCGCGCAGGTTGGCCGGACTGGTCGCGAAGTTGACGCGCGCGAACGAGGCGGTCGAGACGCTGGTGTGCTGCGAGAACTCGCCCCCCTCGCTGAGCTTCACCCCCGCGTGGCGCTCCAGGTACGCGGCGGGGGAGTCGCCCCCCACCGGCGTGCGGGCGAAGTCGAGCCAGCCGAGGTACGTGGCCTGCGGCGTGTGGTGGCGCAGGTCCCACGGCGAGCTCGCCGCCCAGTCCGCCAGCGTGCGCCGGTTGTCGTCCAGGGTGCGCATGAGGCCGTCCAGCCAGGCGCCGCCCTCGCGCCAGGCGGCCACGGTCGCCACCCGGCTGAGGACGCTCGGCGTGCCGAAGTAGTCCAGCGGGGCCGCGGCCAGCGACTCCAGGACGCGCTCCGGCCCGACGTGGGCGACGGCGCACCGCAGACCGGCGATGTTGAACGCCTTGGTGGCCGAGGTCGCGGTGATCGTCCGCGCTGCGGCGTCCGCGCCGAGCGAGGCGAACGGCACGTGCCGATGCGGGGCGAAGACGAGGTCCGCGTGGATCTCGTCGGCCAGAACCACCAGGTCCAGCTCCTCGGCCGCCGCGGCCACCGCCGAGAGCTCCGCGCGGGTCAGGACGCGGCCGGTCGGGTTGTGCGGGTTGACCAGGACGATCATGCGGCATCCCTGTGCGCGCAGCCGGTCGGCGAGGCCCTCGGCCGAGAAGCCCCAGCCCGTCTCGTCCCACAGCATCGGCAGGGGCACGATCCGGCGTCCCGAGCGGGCGACGGCGGCCAGGAACGGCGGGTACGACGGGACGTGGATCGCGACGCCGTCGCCCGGCGCGGTGGCGTGCTCGATCATGACCTGGAGGATCTGGATGAGGTCGGTGAACACGCGGGTCCGTCCGGGGCGCGGCCGCCAGCCGTGACGGCCGGCCATGCGCTCCTCGAACGCCTCGACCACCGGGTCCTCCCCGGGCCAGAACGGATACCCGAAGTCCTCGCGCTCGGCGACGCGGACGATGCTCTCGCGGACGGCCGGCGGCACCCCGAAGTCCATGTCGGCCACCCAGGCGCCGATGATGCCGGCCGGGAGGGACCCCCACTTGACGCCGTGCCCCGAGCGCAGGCGGGTGACGTCCACGACGTCGAACGCCCCGCTCATCGGGACTTCCCGCCGTCCCGGCGGGCGTCCTCCGCCAGGAGGGCGTCGCGCAGGACCTCCATCTGGCCGAGGTGCTGCGCCAGTTCCTCGTAGACGTGGAGCAGGGCGGCGCCCTGGGTGAGCTCGCGGTCGGGACCGAGGTAGGCGGACGGCGGGGCGGCGCGCAGCGGGGCGCCCGGCTCGGCGGCCCGCACGTCCTCGGCCAGCCGGTCGCGCACGGCCGCGGCCCGGTCGAGGAGCGGGCGCACGGGGCCCGCGCTCGTGAACTCGGCGTCGCGGTCGCGGACGACCTCCCGTCCCGCGACCAGCGCCCCGGCCCAGTACGAGACCACGCCCAGGCAGTGGGTGAGCAGCGCGTACGGCGAGTTCGCCCCGGGGATCGACGGCCTGCGGTTGGCCAGCTCGTCGCCCAGTCCCTCCACGATGCCGCGCATGCCGTCGAGGGCCCGGCAGGCGAAGTACAGGTAGTCGTCTTCGGTGATCAATGCGGCTCCTCGGCCGTCGGTGCGTCGCGTCACCTGTTGAGCAGGTGACGCCAACATTGCGGCCGCGAGCCGTCACCTGTCAAGATGGTGACGTGAGTTTCGTCTTCGTCAGCGGCAACCTGGCGCTGGACCTCGCCGGCACGCTGAAATGGCGGCGCAGCGAGCCGGAGGAACTGTTGGAGGCCCCCGCCGACCTGGCGCGATGGGCTGTCGAGGCCGGCGTGCTCACCGAGGCGCCCGCCCTCGACACCGCCGACGTGGCACGGGTGCGCGCGCTGCGCGAGGCGGTCTACCGGCTGGCGCTCCACGGCATGCGCGGGCTCGCCTGGCCCGACGACGACCTGCGCCTGGTGAACGAGGAGACGGGCGGCGCCCCGGCCCGGATGTCCCTGACGCCCGCCGGTGTCGTGCGCACCGGCGGGGTGGAGGCGGTCGCCGCCGAGGTGGCGCGGGCGGCGGTCGGTCTGCTGGGCGGGGCGGAGAGGTCGCGGGTCCGCGAGTGCGGGCGCGCCGCGTGCACGCGCGTCTTCGTCGACCGCTCCCGCGCCGGCAACCGGCAGTGGTGCGGCATGGAGGAATGCGGCAACCGGGTCAAGGCGGCGGCCTACCGCGCCCGCAGGAGCAAGTCCTCGCCCGCCGGCGCCTCGTGACCTCCGAGGCGCCACATGACCTCGGCCGCCCACTCTCCCTGGGCGCCGCATGGCCTCGGCCGCCCACTCTCCCTGGGCGCCGCATGGCCTCGGCCGCCCACTCTCCCTGGGCGCCGCATGGCCTCGGCCGCCCACCCTCCCGAGGGCGCCCTGACCCCGGCGCGCCCGGGGCGGGTGGGCGGTCAGTCGCGGGCGGGCCGTAGGGTGACGCGCTCGCGGCGGTGGTCGGGCGGCGCGTACGTGGCGATCACCGGGGGCACGCGCAGCGCGGGATCGTCGTAGGCCGCCCGCAGCCGCTCCGGCGTCAGCGCCGGATCCTCCAGCAGGGCCGCCAGCTCGTCGGCGAGGGGGAACGCCGCCTCGCCCGGCGGGTGCGGGGAGTCGAGCATGCCCCACAGGTCCCAACTGATCATCTCCTGCTTGTTCATGGCTGCCAGGTCGAACACGACGTTGTGCACGAGGTACGGCCACGACCTCAGCGACGGCCGCCCGATGCCGGGGGCCACGACGAAGCGCTCCGGGTCGGCCCGGCCGTCCCGGCACAGCCGCCAGGCCCTCGCCCCGGTCAGGAACCGGTCGCGAGGCACGTCGGTGAGCGGGAGCGGCCGCGTCTCGCCCGGCGGCGTCCAGCCCTCCTCGAACTCCGGCTCCACCAGCCGCCAGAGTCCCTCCGCCGGGTCCCACACCTCGGGGATCATGTGGTCCAGCCACCAGCCGGGGATGAGGTAGTCGGCGAAGCCGTACCTGGCCCGGGCCGCGATGCCGTGGTGGCGTGCGACGGCGAGGAAGATCACCGTGTGGTCGCGGCAGCAGCCGACCACCCGCTCGGCCGGAGCGCGCCGGGCGAGCGGCGAGCCGGGCCCCAGCTCGGCGGCGCGGGCCAGCAGGGCGTCGGCGTAGCGCAGGTTGATCTCGCCGATCCGGTCGGCGGAGATCCCATGGCCGGTGATGTCGCCGTAGGCCCAGTAGTGGAACACCAGCCGGGCGGCGGCCTCGCGGATCGAGGACAGGTCGGCGGGCACGGCGTCGATCCACCGGCGCAGGTCGCCGGGGTCGGTGACGGTGCTCTGGGACGAGTAGAACTCGATCATGGCGCTGCCTCTCGCGTCGCGGGCCCCGTCGCACAGTGTGGGCGCCCCTCGCCGCCCGGCACCACCGCTTTTCGCGGCCGCCAAGCCCCTCCGCGCCGCCCTCTCGCGAGCCGCGCCCTCCGCGCGAGGCGGAAGAACGGGAAGAGCGGCATGAGGCCCTGGAAGGGTTGGCCCCTCGGGGAGAGGGGGTGGGCGCGGGAGTCGCGCGGAAGGGTCGGGGCGGGCCGAATCGTTGACGTTTGTTGGTATGGAGACCAAACTAATCCACGAGCTGGCGCAAGCCCTGGAAGGAGCCTCCATGCCCTACCGCCCCCCGTTGGTCGCGCACGAGTACTTTGTCGCGGACCCGCCCGAGCTTCCGGTGCGTACGCGCGGCGAGGGCGGCCTGTCGGCGGTCACCTCCGCCGAGCTGGTCGCGGCCGACGGTGCCGAGGTGATGCTGAAGGCGGTCACCACGGCGGAGGAGGCACTGGTCGTCCAGGTGGGCGTGGCCGGTGAGGGCGTCATCCGGGTGCGGTTGTCGGAGGACCCGTCGGCCCGGCCCCGCTCGGAGCGGGCCGTCGCGCTGGTGACCCCCGGCACGTACGCAGGGGCCCGTGCCGGGGTCACGCCGGGCGAGCCGATCGTGATCGACGCGGGCTCGATCCGGGCCGAGATCAGCCTCACGCCGTGGCACCTGCGCTTCGTGGACGCCTCCGGCCGGACCCTGGTCGAGCAGGATCGCGGCCACACCGACATCAGCGGCCGGCTGCGCACGCTCCCGTTCGGCCGGTCGAGCGCGGGCGGAAGCGCCGTCGCCTACCACGAGAGCCTCGCCGCCGCCCCCGACGAGGCGTTCACCGGGTTCGGCGAGTCGTTCACACCGCTGGACAAGCGCGGGCAGCGGCCGGTCATGTGGAACTTCGACGCCTTCGGCGCCGAGTCGCAGCGCGCCTACAAGAACGTGCCTCTGTACCTGTCGAGCAGGGGGTACGGCGTGCTGCTCGACAGCGGCGCCCCGGCCGAGTTCGACGTCTGCCAGTCCACCCACAGCGTCGTGCAGATCCTCGTGCCCGACGACGTCCTCGACTACTACGTGCTGGCCGGGCCGACCCCGGCCGAGGTGCTCGACCGCTACGACCGGCTGACCTGCCGCCCGGCACTGCCGCCGAAGTGGGCGTTCGGCACGTGGATCTCCTCGGGGTTCTTCGTGGACAGCCAGGAGCGGGTGCTGGCCAGGGCGCGCACGATCAGGGCGAAGGGCATCCCGTGCGACGTGCTGCACCTCGACACGTACTGGCAGAAGGAGGGGCACTGGTCGGACCTGCGCTGGGATCCGGAGACCTTCCCGGACCCGGAGGCGATGCTGGCCGAGCTGGACGGGATGGGGTTCAAGGTCTGCCTCTGGATGAACCCGTACGTCTCCCACCTCAGCCCCGTCTTCCTCGAAGCCGCCGAAGCCGGATATTTCCTGAAAACGGCGGGTGAGGAGGCGTACGTCGCCGACTGCTGGCACGGCTCGTTCCCGCCCTGCGGCATCGTCGACTTCACCAACCCCGAGGCCGTCGCCTGGTTCCAGGGCCTGCTGCGCCCGCTGCTGCGCCAGGGCGTCCAGGCGTTCAAGACCGACTTCGCCGAGGGCGTGCCGCACGACGCCGTCGCCGCCAACGGCATGACGGGCACCGACCTGCACAACGTCTACACGCTGCTGTTCAACGACGCCGTCGCCGAGGTCACCCGCGAGGTCCACGGCCACACCCTGGTCTGGGCGCGCTCGTCCTACCTCGGCGGCCAGCGGCACAGCGCCCAGTGGGGCGGCGACACCTACACCAGCTACGCGGCCATGGGCAGCACGCTGCGCGGCGGGCTCGCGCACGGCCTGTCCGGCGTGCCGTTCTGGAGCCACGACGCGGGCGGCTTCACCGGCCGGCCCACCGACGACCTGTACGTGCGCTGGACCCAGTTCGGCGCCCTGTCGCCGCTGCTGCGCCTGCACGGCACCACCAGCCGCGAGCCGTGGCAGTTCCCGGCCGTCGAGGAGCGGGCCGTCGAGGCGCTGCGGCTGCGCTACCGGCTCATGCCCTACCTCTACGCGGCGGCCGTCGAGGCGGCCAGGACCGGCGCCCCCATGATGCGCGCCCTGTGCGTGGACCATCCGGACGACCCGGTCGCCTGGCAGGCCGACCTGGAGTACCTGCTGGGGCGCGACCTGCTCGTCGCCCCCATGACCTCACCGGACGGCACGCGCCAGGTCTACCTGCCGCGCGGGGAGTGGGTCGACTACTGGACCGGCGAGGTGCTGGCCGGGCCCGGTTACGTGCGGGTCGCCAAGCCGCTGGAGCAGATCCCGCTGTTCGTCCGGCACGGCGCGCTCCTGCCGGTCACCGACCCCGGTGACACGGTGACCACGCCGGCCGAGCTCACGCTGGTCGCCTTCGGGGGCGGCGACAGCCGTACAGAGATCCACGACACCGATGGCGTGACCGTCGTCGTGGCCACCCGGGACGGCGACACCCTGCGCGTGGCCGTCACCGGACCCAAACGGATCACCACGGTCGAGTTCGCCCCGGTGGCGGGCGCCCCCGGCCGGGCCGTCATCACTCAGGAGAACGCTTGACCTCCACCCTCCCCGAAGCGAAGGGAGGGCATTCCAACCGTCGCCGGTCGGCCTTCCTGCTTCGTCGCCGGTCGCCCTCCCGAGAGGACTCTCGTTGAGGTCTTACACCAGCTCCACAGGCGTTTCAGCTCTCCGCCAGCCCGGCGGCGAGCACGTTGCGTGCCGCGTTGACGTCCCGGTCATGCGTCTCGCCGCAGGCGGGACAGGTCCACTCACGGACGTTCAGCGGCATCTTGTCGCGCATGGTCCCACAGGCCGAGCACAGCTTGGAGGAGGGAAACCAGCGGTCCACCGCTACCAGCGTGCGCCCGTACCAGGCCGCCTTGTACTCCAGCATCATCCGCAGATCCCGCCAGGACGCATCCGCGATGGCGCCGGCCAGCGAGCGGTTCTTGACCATGTTGCGCACCGTCAGGTCTTCCACGGCGATCACTTGATTCTCGCGAACGAGCCGTGTGGTGACCTTGTGCAGGAAGTCCCGGCGGCGGTCGGCGATCCGGGTGTACACCTTCGCCACGCGCAGCCGAGCCTTGATCCGGTTGTTGGATTCCTTCTGTTTGCGGGCGAGTACCCGCTGGGCACGGGCCAGCTTGCGCCGGTCGGCCCGCTCGAACGTCGGGTTGGCGATCTTCTCGCCGGTCGAGAGAGTGACCAGCGCCGTGATACCCGCGTCGACGCCCACCGACCGCTCGGCCGGTGGCAGCGGCGTGATGGCTTCTTCTACCAGAAGGGATACGAACCAGCGCCCGGCCGCGTCCTTCGACACGGTGACCGTGGACGGCTGCGCGCCTTCCGGCAGCGGGCGCGACCACACGATGTCCAGCGGCGCGTCCATTTTCGCCAGGGTGAGCCGACCGTCTCGCCATCGGAACGCGCTGCGGGTGTATTCAGCGCTCGCGCGAGACTTCTTGCGCGCCTTGAAGACGGGGTACTTGGCGCGACGCGCGAAGAAGTTCACGAACGCTGCCTGGAGGTGGCGCAGCGCCTGCTGCAACGGTACCGACGACACCTCGCCCAGGAACGAGAGCTCCGGTGTCTTCTTCCACGCCGTCAGCGCCGCAGAGGTCTCCACGTAGGAGACACGGCGCCCGTGCAAGGTGTAGACGCGGGTCCGTTCTTCCAGAGCCTTGTTGTAGACCAGTCGCACGCAGCCGAAGGTCCGGGCAAGCTCTGTGGCCTGCCCGGGAGTCGGGTAGAAGCGGTACTTGTAGGCCCGCTTCATCATGCGCGGCACCCTCATAGCCTGCCGCGGGATCAGCTGACCGGTGGCCTGTTTGCGTTGACAGCGAGCCGCCCGGCGGCAGATCGCCCGCCCTTGCCCTGCTCAGCAGGGATGATCCGATTTCTCCCTCGCCTGAAGGCAGGGGTCTCCTCGGAGGTATCTGATGAAAAAGTCGATGGGCGTCGCGGTGCTGGCCGCCGTGGCGCTGGCGCTCGCGGCCTGCGGGTCCGGCGGTTCGGGTGACGCGGGCGACGGCGGGAAGACCGCCGCGAGCGGCGAGCCGCGCGTGCTCAAGCTCTGGCACTACGAGACGGCCGACAGCGCCATGGGCAAGGCGTGGGCCGAGGCGGTCAAGCGGTTCGAGGCGGCGCACCCCGGCGTGACCGTGAAGTTCGAGGAGAAGGGCTTCGAGCAGATCCAGAAGACCGCGAGCATGGTGCTCAACTCCGACGAGGCGCCCGACGTCATGGAGTACAACAAGGGCAACGCCACCGCCGGCCTGCTGTCCAAGCAGGGGCTGCTGGCCGACCTGAGCGAGCAGGCCACCAAGCGCGGCTGGGACAAGCTGCTGCCCGGCGGCCTCCAGGTGACAGCGAAGTACGACGACCGGGGCGTCATGGGCTCCGGCAAGTGGTACGGCGTGCCCAACTACGGCGAGTTCGTGATGGTCTATTACAACAAGGACCTGTTCGCCAAGCACGGCGTCAAGGTGCCGAGCACGTTCGACGAGCTCACGGCGGCGCTCGACACGTTCGTCAAGGCCGGCGTGACGCCCATCGCCACGGCCGGCGCCGAGTACCCCGCCCAGCAGATCTTCTACCAGCTCGCCCTCACCAAGGCGCAGCGGCCGTGGGTGGACGCCTTCCAGTCGTACAAGGGCAAGGTGGACTTCCACGGGCCCGAGTTCACCTACGGCGCGCAGACCCTGGCCGACTGGGTGAAGAAGGGCTACCTGGACAAGAACGCGGCCGGGCTCAAGGCCGAGGACATGGGCGTCGCCTTCATGAAGGGCACGTACCCCATGATGATCAGCGGGAGCTGGTGGTACGGCCGGTTCGCCTCCGAGATCAAGAAGTTCGAGTGGGGCCACTTCCTGTTCCCCGGCGCCACCATGTCGCCCGGCTCCAGCGGCAACGTGTGGGTCGTCCCCGAGAAGTCGGCGAACAAGGACCTCGCCTACGACTTCATCGACATCACGATGAGCAAGGACATCCAGAACCTGCTGGGCAACTCCGGCGGCGTCCCCGTGGCCGCCGACCCGGCCGCGATCACCGACCCGCGGAGCAAGGAGCTGATCGAGAGCTTCAACAAGCTCACCGCCGCCGACGGCCTGGCCTTCTACCCCGACTGGCCGGCGCCCGGCTACTACGACGTGATGGTGGCGGGCGTGCAGAACCTCGTCAACGGCAGCAAGCCGCCGGCCCAGGTGCTGGACGAGCTGGCCAAGCCGTACGAGGACAACCTCGCCGACATCGGCAACTAGATGAGGGCTCGCACCAAGGGCTACTGGTGGTATCTGGCCCCCAGCCTGGTCCTGTTCCTCGCCGTGATCGTGGCGCCGTTCGTCATGAACGTCGCCACGAGCTTCACCCGCTGGTCGGGCGTCGGCACGCCGCGCTGGGTGGGGCTGGACAACTACACCCGGCTGCTCGACGACGAGCGCTTCTGGCAGTCCTTCCAGCACAACGTCGGCCTCATCGTGGCCATGGCGATCGTGCCCACGGCGCTCGGCCTGCTCCTCGCGGCCGTCCTGTTCGACTACATCGGCCGCAGGTTCGGCGCCCGCACGGCCGCCGCGCTGCGGGCGGCGTACTACCTGCCGCAGGTGCTGCCCGTGGCGGTGGCCGGCGTCGTGTGGGGCTGGATGCTGCACCCGTCGTACGGCGCGGTCAACGAGATCTTCGGGCTCAAGCTGGACTGGCTCGGTGACCCCGACCTGGCGCTGGCCACGGTCATGGCGGTCATGGTGTGGTTCCAGCTCGGCTACCCGGTGGTCATCTTCATGGCCGGGCTCCAGCGGGTGGACCCGGCGCTGCACGAGGCGGCCGAGATCGACGGGGCGTCGTGGTGGCGCAGGTTCTGGCACATCACGATCCCGCAGATCCGGCCGGAGACGTTCGTGGTGCTGCTGACCTGCACGATCGCGGCGCTCAAGGTGTTCGGGCCGATCTACGTGCTGACGCGCGGCGGGCCGGGCAACGCCACGATGGTGCCGTCGTACTTCTCGTATCTGAGCTTCTTCCAGAAGAGCAACGTCGGCTACGGCTCGGCCATCGCCACGGTGCTCGCCCTGATCATCATCGTGGTGACGTTCCTGTTCCTGCGCGTGCAGGAGCGTGAGTCATGAGGGCGGGGCCGGGCCGGTGGGCCGTGCTGGCGGCGCTGGTCGTGCTGGCCGCGGTGATGCTGTTCCCGTTCCTGGTCGTGGCGGTCAACGCGGTGAAGTCGCCGGCGGAGTACGGCGCCGAAGGGCCGCTCAGCCTGCCGGGCGAGCTGTACCTCCAGGGCATCGCCGACTTCTGGAGGCGCGTCGACTTCGGCGGCAAGCTCTGGAACAGCCTCGTCATCAGCGGCTCGGTGGCGGTGCTCGCGGTCGTGCTGTCGGTGCTCAACGCGTACGCGCTGGGCATCGGGCGGGTGCGCGGCCGGCTGTGGATCCTCGTGCTGTTCCTCGTGGGCAACACGCTGCCGCAGGAGGCGCTGGCCTACCCCCTCTACTACCTGTCGAAGGAGGTGGGCCTCTACGACTCCAAGCTCTCGGTGATCATCGTGTTCACCGCGATCCAGGCCGCGTTCGGCACCTACCTGCTCAGCGCCGTCCTCGGCCAGTTCCCCCGGGAGATCCTGGAGGCGGCGGCCATCGACGGCGCGGGCCGCTTCCGTGCCCTGTGGCGGATCGTGGTGCCCATCAGCCGCCCCACGATCAACGTCCTGCTGATCTTCTTCTTCATCTGGACGTGGAACGAGTTCTTCCTGCCGCTCATCTTCCTCATCTCCAACGACAACCAGACGGTACCCGTCGCCCTCGGAGTCCTGCAGGGCGAGAAGTACATGGACGCCACCATGTCCAGCGCCTCGGCGCTGCTCGGCATCGTCCCGGCGGTCGCGTTCTTCCTGATCTTCCAACGCACGCTCACCCGAGGCGTCACGGTCGGCGCCGTCAAGTGAGCCTCCCGCACTGGAGCAGCCATGCCCCCACGCTTACGCCGCACCTCCCTCCTGGCCGTCCTCGCGCTGGCGGCCTCGTTCCTGGCCGCGCCCGCGCAGGCCGCCGAGGAGCCGCCCTTCCGTGATCCCGCCCTGCCGCTGGAGCGGCGGATCGACGACCTGCTCGGCCGGCTCACGCTGCCCGAGAAGCTGGGCCTGCTCCACCAGTCGCAGCAGGCCATCCCGCGCCTCGGCGTCCCGTACCACAAGAACGGCACCGAGGCGCTGCACGGCGTCGCCTGGTCGAACGACCTCGACGACGGCTGGAAGCAGAAGTTCGCCAGCGGCACAGTCTTCCCGCAGGCCGTCGGGCTGGCCAGCACCTGGGACCCGGACCTGATCAAGCGGGTCGGCTCGGCCGTGGGCGACGAGGCGCGCGGCTACAACGCCGTCAACCCCACCTTGTGGGGGCTCCAGGTGTGGGCGCCGGTCGTGGACCTCCTGCGCGACCCCCGGGCCGGGCGTAACGAGGAGGGCTACTCCGAGGACCCGCTGCTGACCGGCGCCGTCTCCACCGCGTACGGCAAGGGCCTGCAGGGTGACGACCCCCTCCACCTGAAGACGGCGCCGGTGCTCAAGCACTACCTCGCCTACAACAACGAGACCGACCGCGGCGTGACCTCCTCCAACCTGACGCCCAAGCTCAGGCACGAGTACTACGAGAAGGCGTTCCGGGCGGCGATCTCCGCCGACGCCGCGACCGGCGTCATGGCCTCCTACAACCTGGTCAACGGCCGGCCCAACCACGTCAACCCCGACCTGGACGACGCCGTCCGGTCCTGGACGGACAAGACGCTCTACAACGTCAGCGACGCCTGGGGCCCGTACGCGCTGACCGAGCTGGAGAAGTACTACGACGACAAGCCCGAGGCGTTCGCCGCGGCGCTCAAGGCCGGCCTCGACAGCTACACCGTGGACGACAGCAACCCCGGGCCGACCGCGCAGCTCCTCCAGAGCGCCCTGGACCGCGGCCTGCTCACCCAGGCCGACGTGGACGACGCCGTGCGCCACGTGCTGTCGATCCGGTTCCGGCTCGGCCACTTCGACCCCGACGGCGGGCCGTACAAGAAGATCACCAAGGATGTGATCGACAGCCCCGCGCACCGGAGGCTGAACCGCGAGACCGCCGGGAAGGCGGCCGTGCTGCTGCGCAACTCCGGCGTGCTCCCGCTCGCCGGGCCGAAGAGCGCCGCCGTCGTCGGCCCGCTGGCCGACCGCCTCCACCGCGACTGGTACGGCGGGCAGGCGGCCTACCAGGTGACCCCGCTCGACGGGATCAAGGAACGCGTCGCCGACGTCACGACCGGCGCCGGGCTGGAGCGGATCGCGCTCAAGCACCTCGGCACCGGCAGGTACCTCACGGCCACCGGCACCGGCCCCGACGACAACGCCGCCCTCGTGGACACCGCCCCCACCCCCGCCTCCCAGTGGGACCTGACCGACTGGACCGGCGGCGTCTCCACGCTGCGCAACGCCGGCAACGGCAAGCTGCTCGGCGGCGACTGGCGCTCGCTCGACACCGACGACGCCGAGCCCGACGGCTGGTACGTCCAGCAGCAGTTCGCGATGGAGAGGCAGGGCGACGGCTCCTACCTGGTCCGCTACGCCGGCTACGAGAGCGTCGAGAGCTGGTACGGCCTGCCCGACCCGTACGTGAGCGTCAGCGCCGACGGCACGCTCGGCCTGGCCCCCAAGGCGCAGGCGGCCCGCTTCGCCAAGGAGGTCGTCTCCGACGGCGTCGCCGCGGCTGCCGAGCAGGCCCGCAAGGCCGAGGTGGCGGTCGTGGTGGTCGGCAGCCACCCGTTCGTCGCGGCCCGCGAGTTCCACGACCGCGACAACCTCCAGCTCGGCGAGGGGCAGCGGCGGCTGATCGACGCCGTGCGCAAGGCCAACCCGAGGACCGTGGTCGTGCTGGAGACCAGCTATCCGGTCATCGTGGACGCGCCGACCCTGCTGTGGACCACCCACGCCGGCGCCGAGACCGGCCACGCGGTCGCCGACGTGCTCTTCGGCGACGTCAACCCGGCCGGGCGGCTCACCCAGACGTGGTACGCCACGGACGACCTGCCCAGCCGCTTCGACTACGACCTGGTCAAAACCGGCATGACGTACCTGTACCACCGGGGCCGGCCGCTCTACGCCTTCGGCCACGGCCTCAGCTACACGACCTTCGGCTACCAGGGCCTGCGCGTCCAGGGCGAGCGGGTCAGCGTCAAGGTCACCAACACCGGCAAGGTGAAGGGCGAGGAGGTCGTCCAGCTCTACACCCACCAGCAGCGCTCCCGCTTCCAGCAGCCGGTCAAGCAGTTGCGCGGCTTCCAGCGGATCGCGCTGAACCCGGGCCAGAGCAGAACCGTGACGTTCCCGCTCAGGCGCTCGGACCTGGCCGTGTGGGACCACACCCGGGGCAGGTGGGTGGTGGAGACCGCCACGCACGACGTGCTCGTCGGCTCCTCCTCCGACCAGGTCCGGGCCCGGACGACGCTCCAGGTCGCCGGCGAGACCGTCCCGGTGCGCGACCTCGCCGAGGCCACCCGCGCCATGGACTTCGACGGCTACTCCGGGGTGGAGTTCGCCGACGAGACCAAGGTCCGCGGCGACGTCGTGGCCGGGTCGGCGGGTGACTGGATCTCGTTCACGGGCGCCTCGTGGGGCTCCCGCCTCACGGCGGGCGTCGCCTCGGCCGGCGGCGGCTCGGTCGAGCTGCGGCTCGGCTCGCCCACCGGCGCGCTGCTCGGCACCGCGCAGGTGCCGGCCACGGGCGGCGTCTACCGGTACGGGACGGCGAGCGCCACGGTGCGGCCCGGGAAGGGCGACCTGTACGTCGTCTTCAAGGGCGACCTGCGGCTCAGGGACCTGCGGCTCACCCCGTGATTGGTTGCGCGTCCCAACTATTGACCTGACGTGAGACGTGTGTGAGCCTCGGAGTCGAGGCTCATGCGCGAGGGTGAGGCGACGGTCAGGGTCCCCGAGACCTGGTCGTGCATGGAGGCCATCCGGGCGGGCGGCACCTTTGGGCACGCATGCCCGGAAAGGGTTACCCCCCATGTCGAGACGGTTGTTCAGCATGCTCCTGATCGCCGCCGTCGCCCTCGCGGCGGTCGTCGTCAGGATGGCGCCGGTCTCCGCCGTCGCCTCCGATCCCTACGCGTTCAAGAACGTCAGAATCGACGGCGGCGGCTTCGTCCCCGGCATCGTCTTCAACCCCACCGAGCGCGACCTCGTCTACGCCCGCACCGACATCGGCGGCGCCTACCGCTGGAACCAGTCCACGAAGTCCTGGACCCCGCTGCTCGACGGGTTCGGCTGGGACAAGTGGGGCTACAACGGCGTGATCAGCCTCGCCACCGACCCCGTGGACACCAACCGCGTGTACGTCGCGGCCGGCATGTACACCAACTCCTGGGACCCGAACAACGGCGCGGTCCTGCGTTCCGGCGACAAGGGCGCGACCTGGCAGGTGACCGCCCTGCCGTTCAAGCTCGGCGGCAACATGCCGGGCCGCGGCATGGGCGAGGCGCTGGCCGTCGACCCGAACAGGAACAGCGTCCTCTACCTCGGCACCCCCAACGGCAACGGCCTGTGGCGCAGCACCGACTACGGCGTCACCTGGGCCAAGGTGACGAGCTTCCCCAACGCCGGCACCTACGCCCAGGACCCGAGCGACCCCAACGGCTACCTGAGCCACAAGCCGGGCGTGGTCTGGGTGACCTACGACCCGCGCTCGTCGGCCAAGGGCGCCGCCACCAAGACCATCTATGTGGGCGTCGCCGACAAGGACAACAGCGTCTACCGCACCACCGACGCGGGCGTCACCTGGTCGCGCGTGGCCGGCCAGCCGACCGGCTACCTGGCCCACAAAGGTGTGCTGGACACCGTCAACGGCTACCTCTACATCGCCACGAGCGACACGGGCGGCCCGTACGACGGGGCCAAGGGCGACGTGTGGCGCTACGCCACCGCGACCGGCGCCTGGACCCGGATCAGCCCCGTCCCGTCGACCGGCTCCGACGACTACTTCGGCTACAGCGGCCTGACCGTCGACCGGCAGAAGCCGGGCACGATCATGGTGGCCACGCAGATCTCCTGGTGGCCGGACGTGATCTTCTTCAGGTCCACCGACTCCGGCGCCACCTGGACCCGCGTGTGGGACTGGACCTCGTACCCGAACCGCAGCTTCCGCTACAAGCAGGACATCTCGGAGAACCCGTGGCTGACGTTCGGCACCAACCCGCAGCCGCCTGAGGTCACGCCGAAGCTCGGCTGGATGACGGAGTCGCTGGAGATCGACCCGTTCGACTCGAACCGGATGATGTACGGCACCGGCGCCACGATCTACGGCACCGAGGACCTCACCAAGTGGGACTCGGGCCGCCAGTTCACCGTCAAGCCCATGGCCAGGGGCCTGGAGGAGACGGCCGTCCTGGACCTGATCAGCCCGCCGAGCGGCGCGCCCCTCATCAGCGCCCTGGGCGATGTCGGCGGCTTCCGCCACACGAACCTGGACGCCGTGCCGTCGACGATGTTCACCGCCCCGGTCTTCACCTCGACCACCAGCCTGGACTACGCGGAGAAGACACCGTCGATCATGGTCCGGGCGGGGAGCTTCAAGGACTCCGACCGGCCGAACGACAGCCACGTGGCCTTCTCCACCGACGGTGGCGCGAACTGGTTCCAGGGCACCGAGCCGGGCGGCATCGACGAGGGCGGCACGGTTGCGGCGGCCGCCGACGGCTCCCGCTTCGTCTGGGCGCCGAAGGGCGCCACGCCGGTCTACTCGGTCGGGTACGGCAACTCCTGGCAGCAGGTCTCCGGCCTGCCCACCGACGCGATCGTGGAGTCGGACCGGGTCAACGCGTCGAAGTTCTACGGCTTCAGCGGCGGCCGTCTCCACGTCAGCACGAACGGCGGCGCGTCCTTCACCGCCACCGCCGCCACGGGCCTGCCGGCCGGCGGCAAGGTCAAGGCGGTCCCCGGCAGGGAGGGCGACCTGTGGCTGGCCGGTGACGGCGGCCTGTGGCACTCCACCGACAGCGGCGCGTCCTTCACGAAGCTGCCGGGCGTCACCGCGTCGGTGAACGCCGGCTTCGGCAAGGCGGCGCCCGGCGGCACGTACCCGGCGGTCTTCACGGTGGCCACGATCGACGGCGTCGCCGGGCTCTTCCGGTCGGACGACGCGGGCTCCACCTGGGTGCGGATCAACGACGACAAGCACCAGTACGGCAACATGGGCGAGGCGCTGACCGGCGACCCGCGGATCTACGGCCGGGTCTACCTCGGCACCAACGGCCGCGGCATCGTCTACGGCGACCGCACGGGCCCGACGCCCACCGTGACCCCGACCATCACCCCGACCTCCACCCCCACTCCCACCGTCACTCCCACGACGGGGAAGGCGTGCGCCGTGACCTACACCGTCGGCAACCAGTGGCCGGGCGGCTTCGGGGCCGAGGTCACGGTCAGGAACACCGGCTCGTCGGCCACCACCGGCTGGAAGGTCACCTGGACGTACGGCGGCGACCAGAAGATCAGCCAGTTGTGGAACGGCACCCTGAGCCAGACCGGCGCCGCCGTCAGCGTGACCGACGCCGGCTACAACGGCGCCCTCCAGCCGAACGCGAGCACCTCGTTCGGCTTCAACGCCTCCTTCACCGGCGCCAACGCCAACCCCACGGTGACCTGCGCGGCCTCGTGACCTGAGAAGGGGTGACCGGGCGACTTCCGGTCACCCCTTGACCGCCCCGATGAGCACGCCCTTGGTGAAGTGCCGCTGCACGAACGGGTAGACGAACAGCACCGGCACCAGCGCGATCACCACGATCGACATCTGGATCGCCAGGTTGGGCGGCAGGCTCCGCCCGGCCGCCGCCGCGTCCGCGCTCTGGCCCGCGAACATCGACTGGCCCTGGTAGACGTACTGCCGCAGCACGAGCTGGAGCGGCCACTTGGCCGTGTCGTTCAGGTAGAGCACGGCGTCGAAGAACGCGTTCCAGTACCCGACGGCGTACAGCAGGCCGATCACCGCGATCACGCCCCGCGACATCGGCAGGACGATCCGCCGCAGGATCGTGACCTCGCTCGCCCCGTCGATGCGCGCGCTGTCGGTGACCTCGCCCGGGATGCCCATGAAGAACGCCCGCATCACCACCAGGTCGAAGGCGGTGACCGCCACCGGCAGGATCAGCGACCAGTACGAGTCGATCAGCCCCAGCCCGCTCACCACCAGGTACTTCGGGATCAGCCCCGGCCCGAACAGGAACGTCAGCAGCACCAGGAACAGCAGCGGCCGGTGCAGCAGCGAGCCGGGCCGCGACAGCCCGTACGCGGCGAGCGTGGTGACGGTCAGGCTGATGAGCGTGCCCGCCACGGTCACGCCCAGGCTCACCAGCACGGCCCGCGTCACCACGCCGCCCGCGAACAGCTCCCTGTAGGCGGCCAGCGACATCTCACCCGGAACCGTGACGAGCCCGCCCGCCCGGGTGACCGCCTCCTGCGTCGACAGGCTGGTCAGCACCACCATGTACACGGGGAAGACGACGGCGACGACGATCGCGGCCAGCGCGACCGCCTTGCCCGTGCGCCCGATCAGCGAGGGCCGCTCCGCCCAGGATGCCGCGTTCATCGAAAACCTCCGAGGAGACCGCGCCCTCAGGCGAGGAAGGAATCGGATCCCTGCGGAGCAGGGCGCGGGTCGGCGATTCGCCGCCGGGCGGGCCGCTGTCAGCCGCAATAGGCCGCCGCCCAACCGATCTCGCGGCAGAATAGGAGGCGTGCCGCAGCTGGTGAAGCGGGCCTACAAGTACCGCTTCTACCCCACCCCCGAGCAGGCCGACGAGCTTGTCCGGACGTTCGGCTGCGTGCGCCTGGTCTACAACAAGGCTCTGGAAGAGCGCACCCGCGCCTACACTCTGGAAGGCAAACGCGTCACCTACGTGGAGACCTCCGCGGCGCTCACCCGGTGGAAGAAGACACCGGAGCTGGCGTTCCTGGGCGAGGTGTCGTCGGTGCCGTTGCAGCAGGCGCTGCGCCACCTTCAGGCGGCGTTCGCGAACTTCTTCTCGCGCCGCGCCAAGTACCCCATCTTCAAGTCGCGCAAGAAGTCCCGCGGGAGCGCGGAGTACACCCGCAGCGCGTTTCGCTGGCGGAACGGTCGGCTCACCCTGGCGAAGATGGACGCGCCGCTGGACATCGTGTGGTCGCGCCCGCTGCCGGAGAATTCGGAGCCGTCCACGGTCACGGTGTCGAGGGACGCTGCCGGGCGCTGGTTCGTATCCATCCTGGTCGAGGAAAAGATCTCGCCGCTGCCGCTGGCCGGGCGGTCGGTGGGCGTGGATGCCGGGATCGCGGCGCTGGCCACACTCTCGACCGGCGAGAAGATCGCCAACCCGAAGTTCGAGCGGGCCGACCGGCGCAAGCTGGCTCGTGCTCAGCGGGCGCTCGCTCGCAAGGACAAGGGATCGAACAGCCGGGCCAAGGCTCGGCTGCGCGTGGCGAGGGTGTACGCCCGGGTCGCCGACCGGCGCCGGGACTTCTTGCACAAGGTCACCACACGGCTTGTTCGCGAGAATCAAGTGATCGCCGTGGAAGACCTGGTCGTCCGCAACATGGTTAAGAACCGTTCGCTGGCCGGCGCCATCGCGGATGCGGCCTGGCGGGATCTGCGGATGATGCTGGAGTACAAGGCGGCCTGGTACGGGCGCACGCTGGTGGCGGTGGACCGCTGGTTCCCCTCCTCCAAGCTGTGCTCGGCCTGTGGGGCCCTCCAAGAGTCCATGCCGCTGAATGTCCGGGAATGGACCTGCGGCTGCGGCGCGGTCCACGACCGGGACGTCAACGCAGCGAAGAACGTGCTCGCCGCTGGGCTGGCGGAGAGCTGAAACGCCTGCGGAGCTGGTGTAAGACCCCAACGAGAGTCCTCTCGGGCGGGCGACCGGCGGTGAACCAGGAAGGCCGACCGGCGACGGTTGGAATCTCCCTCGTTTACGAGGGGGAGGATGTCAAGACCTCTTGTAGATCCCCTGCTCGCCGAACCGGTGGGCGACCTTGTTGGCCACCAGGATGAGGATGAGCCCGACCACGCCCTTGACCAGGCCGGCCGCCGCGCCGTAGCTCCACTCGCCGGTCAGCAGCGTGCGCCAGTAGACGAACGTGTCGAGCACCTCGGCGGCGTCGCGGCCGACCGCGTCGCGCTGGATGAAGAACTGCTCGAAGCCGACGTTGAGCGCGTCGCCCAGCCGCAGGATGAGCAGCAGGATGACGACCGGCCGCAGGCCGGGCAGCGTGACGTGCCACAGGCGGCGCCATCGGCCGGCGCCGTCCACGGCCGCCGCCTCGTAGAGGTTCTGGTCGATCGCGGCGAGCGCGGCCAGGAAGATGATCGCGCCCCAGCCGGCGTCCTTCCAGATCGTCTCGCCGGTCACGAGCAGCAAGAACGTATCCGGATTTGTCATGATGTCGAGGCCGGCGTAGCCGTGGTCGCGCAACGTCTGCGCCAGCAGCCCCGCCCCGCCGAACATCTGCTGGAACAGCGTCACGACCAGCACCCACGAGAAGAAGTGCGGCATGTAGACGACGCTCTGGATCAGCAGCCGCAGCCGGGGCCGGATCACGCTGTCCAGCAGCACGGCGAGCACGATCGGCACCGGGAAGTAGAAGACGAGCTGGAACGCGGTGATGGTCAGCGTGTTCAGCGTCGCGTCCCAGAAGCTCTCGTCCAGCATGAGCCACTGGAAGTTCGCGACGCCCACCCACGGGCTGTCCTTGATCCCCACGTACGGCGAGTAGTCCTGGAAGGCGATCACGTTGCCGAGCAGCGGCACGTAGTGGAAGACCAGCAGCAGCCCGATCGCCGGCACCGTCATCAGCAGGAGCTGCCAGTCGCGCCGCAGCCGGGCCCGCAGCGTGGCGCGCCGGACGCGTCCGCCGGTGTCCTGGATGGTGTCCGGGGCGGCGGGCGCGGTCAGGTCACCCGCCGCCCCGGAGCCTACGGAGCCGTCAGGCACGGCCGTTGTCCCGCAGGACCTTCAGGTAGAACGCGCGGGCCTCGTCGCCGCCGTCGCGCCGCCACTCCGCCGCGATCTGCCTGGCGTCGCTGACGGGCCGCCGCCCGCGCATGATGTCGGTGAACTTGTCCTCGGTCGGCACCTGGAGCCCCGCGTACTTGCCGGGCCGCTGGATCCTGATCCCGTCGAACGGCGTCTTCTCGATGTACGGGAACGTGGCGTTCTGCCAGGCCAGGTTGGCCTTGGTGGCGTCGGGGAACGGCCAGTCCACGTACAGCGGCCGGCCGCCGAGGAAGCCGTAGGTGTAGGCGACCTCCTTGGTGCCGAGGTCGGTGAGCTCGGGCACGCCGTCGGAGCCGAGCGTGAAGTGCCTGCCCTTGACGCCGTAGTTGGACAGCTCGTACTCCTTGGTGCCGTACGGCGCCGCGCACCAGTCGAGGATCGACAGCAGCTCCTCCACCTGGGCCTTGGGCGTGCCCTTGCGGACGAAGGTGAACAGGCCGGCCGCGGTGTTGTGGTACATGATCGGCGTGCCGCCGTCGTGGGCGAAGACGGGGAAGACGCCCAGCGCGAAGCCGGGGTTCTTCGGCCGGTGCTGCTGGAGCAGCTCCTTCCAGCCGCCGAGGCCGTCGCGGTAGACGAGGATCTGCCCGGCGCCGATCAGCTCCTTCTCGTTGGCGCCCTTGCTGCCGGCGACGCTCGGGTGGATGAGCTCCTCGGCGAACAGCTTGCGCATCCACTCAAGCATGAGCTCCCACTCGGGGGTCTCGTACTTGTGGACCAGCTTGCCGCCCTCGTAGCGCCACTCCTGCGGCACCTTGAAGATGGGCCAGGCCATCTCGTGGATGTCGCCGAACGCCCACCGCTTGGCCTTGGCGTCGGTGATCTCCTTGCCGAGCCGGTACAGCTCGTCGGCGGTCTTGGGGTTCTGGTTCCAGCCGTGCCTGTCGAACAGGTCCTTGCGGTAGAGCAGCCCGTACGGGAACGGCTCGGTGGGGTACGGGACGCCCATGAGCCTGCCGTTCCAGACCGACCACTGCCAGGCGGCGGTGGGGATGTTGGCCAGCAGCGGGTACGCCTTGACCCGGTCGCCCTGGAGGTACGGCGTGAGGTCCTCGAACGCCTGGTCGACGGCCTTGTTGAAGTCGGCCATCTTGTCGATCTCCCAGTTCGGGATGCACATGAGGTCGGGGATGTCGCGGGCCGCGAGCCGGGCGACGGCCTTGTCGACGTACGTGACGCCGTCGGTGATCTGGAACTCCAGGGTGGCGCCGATGTCGGCGTTGACCGCCTGGAAGTAGGAGTTGGCCGCCAGGCCGGGCGGCGGCGGGCCCCAGAGCGGGGTCATGGCCTTGTAGCTGCCGCCCCGGCCGGCCTTCCGTGTGAGCGCGGGGACGGGGTCGGCCGGGTAGGAGCTGAACCCGCCGCTGATGTCCGGGACGCCGGGAAGGGTGGACCTGGTGCCGGGCAGGTCGGGCTTGATCGCGTCGAACGGGACGAACGTCGGCGTGAGGGCCTTGAGCTGGTCGCCGGCCGCGGCGGTGGCGCCGCCCGTGCCGGGGCGGGGGGTTCCGGGCGGGCTGCAGCCCGACAGCACGCCGGCCGCCGCCGTGAGTCCCACGAGCCCGAGGAATCCGCGCCGGGTGGTCGCCTGAGCGGTCGAAGCGCCTTGCGGGGGAGGTGTCACGGCGCGCTCCTTCGGGGGTTGTCGGGGCAGGTGACGTCGCGGTTAGAATTAGTTCGGCTTCCAACCAAACAAACTAAGGGAGGGTGACCGCGGCCACAAGGGACCGTCCGGGTCACAGGTTGGTGAAGGGCGCCCGCGATGCGGCATGCTGGGGACACTCCTTGGCGGGAACGGGGCTTCATTGATCACATCCACGACCGGCCCGCAGCCGGCCGACTTCGCCGATGTGCGCGCCACCAACCTCGCGGTGGTGCTGCGCTTCGTGCGCGAGCACGCGCCGTGCTCGCGCGCCGACATCGCGGCCTCGACCGGGCTGAACAAGGCGACCGTCTCCAGCCTCGTCGCCGATCTCATCGACCGCCGGCTCGTGCGCGAGACCGGCCTCACCGAGAACCGCGTCGGCCGCCCGGCCACGATGCTCGTCCTCGACGGCTCCCCGTACGCGGCCATCGGTGTGGAGATCAACGTGGACCACGTCTCCGCCGTCGCCACCGGGCTCGCGGGGGAGCGGCTGCTGACCTGGCGGCGCGCCTTCTCCGCCGGAGGGTCGGCCGGCCAGGACGTGGCCGCCGTCGCCGCCATCGTCCGGCGCGTCGTCGGCCGCATGGCCCGCGACGAGCGGCAGGTGCTCGGGCTGGCCGTGGCCGTGCCCGGCCTGGTCGACGTGCAGGGCGTCGTGCGCATCGCGCCCAACCTCGGCTGGCGCGACGCCGACATCGGCGGCGACCTGGCCAAGGCGCTGCGCGACCCCGGCTTCACCGTCCAGGTGGACAACGACGCCAACCTCGCCGCCCTGGCCGAGCAGCGCTTCGGCGCCCGGGCCGGGGCCGCCGACCTCGTCTACCTGACCGGCGAGATCGGGGTGGGCGCGGGCGTCATCCTCGACGGGCGGCTGCGGCGCGGCGCCCTCGGCTACAGCGGGGAGATCGGCCACGTGCAGCTCGACCCCGACGGGCCCGCGTGCCGCTGCGGGCGCCGCGGCTGCCTGGAGGCCGTGGCCGGCATCGGGGCCATCCTGCGGCGCGACCTGTCGCCGGGCGAGATCCCGGTCGAGATCGAGGACACCGTGCGCGCCGCCCGCGCCGGCGACGCGGCCGTCCTGGCCACTCTGGACGCGGCGGGCCGCAGCCTCGGCCGGGGCGTGTCGGTGCTGGCCAACCTGCTCAACCCGGCGGTCGTCGTCCTGGGCGGCTACTACGTGCCGCTCGCGCCGTGGCTGCTGCCGGCGGTGCGGGCGGAGGTGGCGGACCGGGCGATCGCGCCGGAGGGGGGCGGCTGCGAGGTCGTGGCCTCGACCCTGGGCCTCGACGCGGCGGCGCTGGGAGGGGCGGCCCGGGTGCTCGACTCCGTCGACTCGGGCCGGCTGCCGGGGGGAATATCGCGAATCTCGTGAATTGACTCTTGACCTCGCTCACCGGGACGGGCACCCTTCAGGGAACCCATCGAAATCCCCGCGTAACCTCCCGGCCGGTCGTCGAAGCGCTTCGACAGTCGCAAAGTCGCAGAGTCCCAGAGGGATGGCCATGCCCGTACCGTTCCGCCCCCCGTCACAGGACCCCGCCCCCTCTCCCGAGCCGCCCACCGGTGATCCGTCCCCCGCCCCCTCCACGGCGCCCGCCCCCTCCACCGCGCCCGCTCCTCGCCCTGCGCCCGCCCCCTCCACTGCGCCCGTTCCTTCCCCTGCGCCCGCTCCTCGCCCTGCGCCCGCTCCTTCGGATGGGCCCGCGTCATCGCATCGGCCCGCTCCTTCCGGAGAACCGGCTCGCTACCTGGACCCGGGCGCGCCGCTCGCCGGCCGGGTCGCCGACCTGCTGGGCAGGCTCACCCTCGACGAGAAGCTCGGCCTGCTGCACCAGTACCAGGCGCCGGTCGACCGGCTCGGCGTCGGCCCGTTCCGTACCGGCACCGAGGCGCTGCACGGGCTCGCCTGGCTCGGCCCCGCCACCGTCTTCCCCCAGGCCGTCGGCCTCGCCTCCACCTGGGACCCCGAGCTGGTGCGCCGGGTCGGCGAGGCCACCGGCGAGGAGGTGCTCGCCTTCCACCGCAAGGACCCGGCCGGCGCCGGCCGCAACGTCTGGGCGCCGGTGGTCAACCCGCTGCGCGACCCCCGCTGGGGACGCAACGAGGAGGGCTACTCCGAGGACCCCTGGCTGACCGGGATCATGGGCGAGGCGTACGCCCGCGGGCTTCGTGGGAGCGATCCCGCGGTGTTGCGCACGGCCCCCACGCTCAAGCACTTCCTCGCCTACAACAACGAGACAGACCGCTGCGTCACCTCCAGCAACCTGCCGCCGCGCGTCCTGCACGAGTACGAGCTGCCCGCCTTCCGGCCCGCCGTCGAGAGCGGCGCGGCCGTCGCCGTCATGCCCTCGTACAACCTGGTCAACGGCCGGCCCGCCCACCTCAGCCCGCTGATCGAGAGCGCGCTGCGCGCCTGGGCGCCCGGCGACCTCCTCGTCGTCAGCGACGCCTACGCCCCCGCCAACCTGACCGGCGTCCAGGGCTACCACGACACCCTGCCGGAGGCGTACGCGCACGCCGTCAAGGCCGGGCTCGACAGCTTCACCCAGGACGACGACCGGCCCGACGCCACGCTCGGCCACCTGCGCGAGGCGCTGCGCCGCGGGCTGCTCGCCGAGGCCGACGTGGACCGGGCCGTGCGGCACGTGCTGTCGATCCGGTTCCGGCTCGGGGAGTTCGACCCCGCGACGCCGTACGACGACGTCACGGAGGAGGTCGTCAACTGCCCCGCGCACCAGGACCTCGCCCGGGAGGCCGCGCGGCGCTCCATCGTGCTGCTGGCCAACGACGGGCTGCTGCCGCTCGGCCCCGTCGCCAAGGTCGCGGTCATCGGGCAGCTCGGCGACACGCTCATGGAGGACTGGTACAGCGGCACGCTGCCGTACGCCGTCACCGCCCGCGCGGGGCTGGCCGAGCGGTGCGCGACCGTGTTCTGCGAGGCCGTGGACCGGGTGACGCTCACCGCGGAGGCCGGCCCCGTGACGGCCGACCCGGCGGGCGGCCCACTGAGCGCCGGCCTGGCGAGCGCCGGGCCGTCCGCCCCGCACGGGGACGGCGCGGCGGGCTCCCCGGGCCAGTTCGACCAGCTCGGCCAGTTCGACCTGTTCGACTGGGGTGGCGGTGCCTACGCGCTGCGGGCCGCCGCCACCGGCCGTTTCGTGTCGGTGGACGACGGGGTGCTCGTCAACGACCAGCCCGGCCCGAACGGCTGGGAGGTGCGCCAGACGTTCCGCGTCGAGGACCGGCCCCGCGGCCTGATCGCCCTGCGGCACATCTCCACCGGCTGCTACGTCGGCCGCGGCGACGACGGCGTCCTGCGTCTCGTGGACGACGCCGACCGGGCCGTCTGGCTGGCCATGGAGGTCGTCAGGAGCGGCGCCGCGCGGGCGGCCGAGCTGGCCGCGGAGGTGGACGTCGCCGTGGTCGTGGTCGGCGACCACCCGCTGGTCAACGGCCGCGAGACCGAGGACCGCGCCGGACTGGCCCTGGCCCCCGCCCAGGACGCGGTCGTGGCCGCCGTGCTCGCCGCCAACCCGCGTACCGTCATGGTGCTCACCAGCGGCTACCCCCTCACCTGGAGCACCCCGGACGTGCCCGCCGTGCTCTGGTCGGCGCACGGCGGCCAGGAGTACGGCCACGCGCTGGCCGAGGTGCTGTTCGGCGACGCCGACCCCGAGGGGCGGCTCACCCAGACGTGGTACCGCTCGGCCCAGGAGCTGCCCGACCTGCTCGACTACGACATCATCACCGCCGACGCCACGTACCTGTACTTCCGGGGAACGCCGCTCTTCCCGTTCGGGCACGGGCTCAGCTACACCACGTTCGATTTCGCCGGCCTGCGCGTCCGGCCGGCGGACGGCGTGGTGGCGGCCGAGGTCACGGTCACCAACACCGGCGCCCGCGAGGGCGTCGAGGTCGTCCAGTTCTACACGCACCAGCGGCGCTCCCGCGTCAAGCAGCCGCTGCGCCGGCTGCGCGGCTTCGAGAAGGTGCGGCTCGCGCCCGGCGAGAGCCGCGTCGTCACGCTCCGGCTGCCGGTGGAGGAGCTGGCGTTCTGGGACGTGACGCGGGGCAGGTTCGTGGTGGAGAGCGCCCCGCACCAGCTCATGGTCGGCCGCAGCGCCGCCGACCTGCGGCTGTGCGCCCGCTTCGACGTGCCCGGCGAGACGATCCCGCCCCGCGTCGGGCCGCTGCGGGCCATGGACCACGACGAGTACGACGCGGTCGCGTTCGTGGACGCCGGCCCGGTGGCGGGCGAGGCCGTCCGCTCGGAGGCCGAGGGCGCGTGGATCGCGTTCCGGGAGGTGGACCTGGCGGGCGTCGCCTCGTGCGCGGTCACGGCCGGGTCGGCCGACGGCGGGATGATCACTGTGCGGCTCGGCGACCCGCTCCACGGCGAGGCGCTGGCCGCCCTCCCCGTGCCCCGCACCGGCCGCCACGCCCTCCAGACCCTCACGGCTCCGCTTGCGCGCTCCGGCGGGGTCCACGATGTTTATGTCGTGTTCGAGAACGACGGCGTCACGCTCGCCGACCTCACCTGGTGCCCGGTCACCGCGCACGCGGAGGGAGGGGTCGCTTGAGCGGGCGCGCGGTCACCATCGCCGAGGTCGCCCGGCACGCCGGCGTCGCGGTCAGCACGGTCTCGTACGTGCTCAGCGGCAAGCGGACGATCTCGGCCGACACCCGCAGGCGCGTGCTCGACAGCATCAACGCGCTCGGCTACCACCCGCACGCCGGGGCCCGTTCGCTGGCCAGCAAGCGGTCCAACGTGATCGCCCTGGTGCTGCCCCTGCGGGCCGGCATGCACGTGCCGGTGCTCATGCGCTTCGCCACCGCCGTGGTGACCGCCGCCCGCCGCTTCGACCACGACGTGCTGCTGCTGACGGCCGACGAGGGCCCCGAGGGCATCCGGCGGGTGGCGGCCAGCGCGCTCGTGGACGCCCTCGTCCTCATGGACGTCGAGCTGCACGACCCCCGCGTACCCCTGCTGCGTGAGCTGGCCGAGCCCAGCGTGCTCATCGGCTTCCCCGCCGAGCCCGCCGGCCTGACCTGCGTCGATCTGGACTTCGCCGCCGCCGGCGCCCGCTGCGTCGCCCACCTCGCCGAGCGCGGGCACCGGCAGGTCGCCCTGCTGGGCGCCCCGGCCGTGGTGTACGAGCGGGGGACCGGCTTCGCCCGCCGTACCCGCGAGGGCTTCACGGCGGCGCTCGCCGTGCACGGCCTGGAGGGGGTGGCGCTGCCGTGCGAGGAGACGTTCGACGAGGTCCACGCGACGGTCGCCGGCCTGCTCACCTCCCGCCCGGCGCTGTCGGGCCTCGTCGTCCACAACGAGGCGGCCGTCAACCACGTCCTCGGCTCGCTGCGCCAGCTCGGCCGCCGGGTGCCGCAGGACGTCGCGGTGGTGGCCATCTGCCCGGACGACGTGGCCGAACGCGCGGGCCCGCCGCTCACGTCGGTGCTGATCCCGGCGGAGGAGGTGGGCCGGGAGGCGGTGCGCCTGGTGATGCGGAAACTGCAGGGCCTGGAGGTCCCGGACTCCACCTTGCTCCCACCCCACCTGGCCGTCCGCGCCAGCACCTAGAGCTCCACCCCGCTCTCCACCCTTCGGAGGTGCCGTTCCACCCCGGCCGATCCGTACCGTCCAGGCCATGAACAGACGCTCTGGACCGTCGGGCCGGCTCTGGCTCGACGTGCTGCACCGGCTCCTGGACGCCAACGGGGGGAAGATGAACGGCAAGTTCCTGCTCGCGGTCGTGGTCGTGGCGCTGCTGGTGGTCGCCGGCTTCGTGGCCTTCCGGCTTATCTTGGTGGACATGATTCTGTCCTTGCGGGACTCGCACTAGGCGATGCGGGAGGTATGGGGACGGGTCGTCCGGCTGCTGGCGGCCGACGACCCGGAGACCGGCCGCCTGGTCAGGCTGCTGATCACCCTGGTCCTCGCCTGGTCGCTCGCCACCACGTCGCCCGAGCGCGCGCCCGCCCTGGAGTGGGCGGCGCTCGGCGCGTCGATGGCGTGCTGGCTGGCCTTCGTCGTGCTCGACGGCCGGTTCCCGCGCGTGGCCGTGGCCCTGCTCGGGGCCGGTTCGGTGATCGCGGCGCTGGTGTCGGGGTCGGGCGACGCGGGGCCTCCGGTGTTCGTGTTCGCGATGCTGCTGCTGTTCGCGGCGCACGGGACACCGGGCATGGGGGCGATCGCCGCGGTCACGGCGGCCGACATGGCGGCCATGGCCGCCGGCATGGTGTGGTGGGGGCAGCCGCGCTCGGCGATCGTGGTCCGCGGGGCGGTCGTGGTGTGCACGGTGCTGTTCGCGTTGCACCGGCGCCAATACCGCCGGGCCCAGCAGGACCGGGCCCGGGCCATGGCGCTCGACGAGCGGGCCCGTATCGCCAGGGAGCTGCACGACGTGCTCGCGCACTCCCTCGGCGCACTGGGCGTGCAGCTTGAGGTCGCCGAGGCCGTGCTCACCGAGCGGGGCGACGTGGAGGCGGCCGTGACCCGGATCCGCAGGTCGCGGGCGCTGGCCAGGGAAGGGCTGGTCGAGGCCCGCTCGGCGGTGGCGGCCCTGCGCGAGGACGTGCCGCCGCTGCCGGACGCGCTGAGCCTGATGGTCGCCGAGCACCGCAGGGACCACGACGTGGCCGCCGAGCTGCGCACCACGGGCACGCGGCGGCCGATCACCCCGGCGGCCGAGGTCTGCCTGCTGCGCACGGCGCGCGAGGCGCTCACCAACGCCGCCAAGCACGCGCCGGGGGAGCCGGTCACGGTCGAGATCGGCTACGGTGACGCCGCGGTGCGGCTGGTGGTGCGCAACCCGTACGCGCTCGGGAGCGAGCCGGCGGGGATGCCGGTGGGGCACGGCCTGCAGGGCATGCGGGAGCGGCTGGCACTCGCGGGCGGCACCCTGGGCGCCGGGCCGGTGGGCGGCTGCTGGGAGGTGCGGGCGGAGGTGCCGGAATGAGGGTCGTGGTCGTGGACGACCAGCAGCTCATGCGCGAGGGCCTGGTGGCGCTGCTGGACCTGGTCGACGACGTGGAGGTGGCGGGCGACGCCGGCGACGGCGAGGAGGCCCTGCGGCTGGTGGCCGAGCTGCGTCCGGACGTCGTGCTCATGGACCTGCGCATGCCCGTGATGGACGGCGTGGAGGCCACCCGGCGCATCGCCCGCGACCATCCGGACGTGGCGGTCGTGGTGCTGACGACCTACGACGACGACCGGTCCGTGGACTCCGCGCTGCTGGCCGGCGCCTGCGGCTACCTCACCAAGGACGCCGGGCGCGCCGAGATCGCCGCCGCGCTGCGCTCGGCCGCCGCCGGCCAGTCGACGTTCTCGGCCGCGGTGTCGCGCCGCCTGGTCGAGGCGCTGTCGCGGTCCGCCCCGCCGCCGCCGGTCCCGGCCTGCCCCGACGGGCTGACGGTACGCGAGGTCGAGGTGCTGCGGCTGGTCGCCGGGGGACTGAGCAACGCGGAGATCGGCTCGGCGCTCTTCATCGCGGAGACGACGGTCAAGACGCACATCAACAACGCCTTCGCCAAGCTCGGCGTCCGCAACCGCACCGAGGCCGCCGCCTACGCCCGCGACAAGCTGCTCTGAGCCGACCGCCTCGTCCGGGACCCTTTTCGTGATCACGTAAAAGGACGCGGTGCCCACGTCGCGTGACTCCCATCATGGTGGACGTCCGTCACCCGGACGTCGCGACCCACCAC
Source organism: Nonomuraea roseoviolacea subsp. carminata (assembly GCF_024172185.1). GTDB lineage: Bacteria > Actinomycetota > Actinomycetes > Streptosporangiales > Streptosporangiaceae > Nonomuraea > Nonomuraea roseoviolacea. The sequence goes on along the minus strand of NZ_JAMZEC010000001.1, from coordinate 2,322,142 downwards.
AGTCGCGACCCACCACAGTCGCGACCCACCACAGTCGCAACCCATCACGGAGGAGAGATCATGCGATTCGACAAGGGAGGGCTCGCGGCCGCCGCGCTGGCCTTGGCCGGCGTCGTCTGCTCGTTAGCCGGGATCACGTCACCGGCCGCCGCGCGAGCCACGGCCCCCACTCCCACCCTGGCTCCCGCCCCGGCCCCCGGATCGGCGCCGGTGGCCCTCGCCGCGCCCGTCGCCGCCGGTTACGCGAACGTCAGCGGCACCCTGCCCACCGGTTCGTGGACCCCGCTCGCCGCCGGCGACGTGTACAGCAGCGCCGGGCAGGGCGTCTCCGCCAAGCGGTCCGGACAGGGCGTCTACGAGGTGCAGTTCCCCGGCCTCGGCACCGCCCTCAGTCCGGGCGTGGCGGTGCCCGGCGTCGTCCAGGCCCACTCCACCCTGTCCGGGCTCACCGCCTGCGTGCCCTCCGGCGTGCCGTCGAACCTGGTGAGCGGGGTGCTGTGGCTGACCGTCAAGTGCTTCGACGGCACAGGCAAGCTCGCCGACCCGTTCTCGTTCACCGTCGCGTACACGCGCGGCGGCACCGAGGCCGGCCGGCTCGGCACCGTACGGCTGTCACAGGACGACATCGCCCAGCTCGTCGCCGCGCCGACCGCCACGGTCACCCCCGCCGAGCAGTTCAGCGTCGGCGGCCCGATCACGGTCAGGCGGGACCCGGCGCCGAACGCGAACCCCGGTTTTTTCAACCTCGCGATCCCGCGCGACACCGGCGCCCGGCCGCACGCCATCGACGTCAGCGCCGCCGGCGGCACCCCGGGTGTGCTCTGCAACGTCACCGGCGCGGCCCCCGACCCGCTGAACGACAAGATCGAGAAGGTTCGGGTCGCATGTCACAACAACAACGGCACCGCGGTGGACACGCCACTGAACCTCTCGTACGCCGAGGACGTCAACACCCTGGGCAAGGCCGGCGCCCTCTCGTACGCCTACCTGACCCCGCCGCCGTTCAGCGCGGGTGACGGTGCCGACCAGCCGGTGGCCGTCCCGGCCGCCCAGCAGCGCGACGTGTTCCGGGGGGTGCCCGGACGCGTCACCTTCGAGAAGCTCGCCAAGGGGCACTTCCAGGTCTTCCTGGAGAACCAGAACCTCCAGCGCGGCCACCTCGGCGCCGTGTCGGTGGTCCCGCTCGGCAACAGCTCGGCGAACAAGGTGTGCGGCGTGGCCGACGACGTCGACTCGACCGACCCCCTGACCGGCGCGCCCGCACGGAAGATCCGGTTCGTCTGCGGCGACCGCATCACCGGGACGCTGTGGGACCACGCGAACTTCCAGCTCGGGTACACCGCTCGGCAGCAGTGACGGGACGGGCGCCCCCTCCCGGACCGTCGGATCCGCCGGGGCTAACGTCTCGTCAGGTGCAGCGCGAGCTGGATGCGGTCGCGCAGGCCCAACTTGCGCAGGACGCTGGAGACGTGGTTGCGCACCGTGCCCTCCGAGATGAGCAGCCGGGCGGCGATCTCCCGGTTGCTCGCGCCGGCCGCCACCATCCGGGCCACGTCCAGCTCCCTGGCGGACAGCGACTCCGCCTCCCGGCCGCCACGGGCGTCGGGGGAGCGCGGGACGTCGTACGGCGCCGGCGTCCGGCGCACGTGGGCGACCAGCCGGGCGGCGGCGGGACTTCCCAGCACGGTCTCGCCGCGGCTCGTCCGGCGGACGGCCTCGACCACGTCGTCCGGCGAGCAGTCCTTGAGCAGGTAGCCGACGGCGCCGCCGCGCAGGGCGCCGAAGATGTACTCGTCCTCGTCGAACGTGGTGAGCACGATCGCCGCCACCGACGGGAACTCGGCCGACAGGCGCGTGATCAGCTCGACCCCGTCCATGTGCGGCATGCGGGCGTCCACGAGCGCCACGTCGGGGCGCGTCTCGCGGACCTGCGCCAGGGCCTGCACCCCGTCGGCGGCCTCGCCGACGACCTCGATGCCCTCTTCGATCTCCAGCATCTTGCGCAGCCCGCGCCGCATCAGCTCCTGGTCGTCCACCAGCAGGACACGGATCATGCCGGCAGCTCCGCGCGCAGCTCGAAGCCCCGGGCCGCGTTGCCGCTGGACAGCGTGCCGCCGAGCGCCTGCACCCGCTCGGCCAGCGAGCTCAGCCCGAATCCCCGCCCCTGGTCGCGGCCCTTGCCGTCGTCGGCGACCACCAACACCACCCTGCCCTTCTCGAACGCCAGGGAGCCGCGTACGGACTCGGCCTCGGCATGGCGCAGCGCGTTGGTGAGCCCCTCCTGCAACACGCGGTACAGGACCAGCTCGGTGTCGGGCTTGAGCAGGCGTTCGGTGCCCGTCACGTCGAAGCTGACCGTGACCCCGGTGCCGGTGAAGGAGCCGGCGAGCCGTTCGAGCGCGGCGCTCCCGAGGTGCCCGTCGAGGGCGAGGGGGCGCAGGGCGCGCACCCACCGGCGGGCGTCGGCGAGCGCCGCCACCGTGAGCTCCTTGGCCTGGCGCACCTCGTCCCAGGCGGCCTCCGGGCGGCGGTCGCGGAAGCGCTCGGCGTTCTCCAGGCCGACCTTGATGACGGTGAGGTGGTGGCCGATCGAGTCGTGCATCTCGGCGGCCATCCGCCCGCGCTCCTGGGCGACGGTCAGCTCCCTGACCCGCTCCGCGAGCTGCCGGGCCTTCAGCACGGACGACGCCATGCCCAGGACGAACGCGGCGAACACCATGAGGAGCCCCACCTCCATCAGCACGCCGGCCATCGGCCTGCCCACGGCCCAGGGGAGCGCGATCATCAGCGCCGCCTGCCCGGCGAGGATGACGGTCGCCATGCGCATGCCGTAGACGAACGCCAGGTTGGCGATGGCGAGCAGCGTCAACGGCGCGTGCGTCCCCGCCGACCCGGTGAAGCCGAGGGCGAAGGTGACCACCAGGAACGCGGGGGAGGCCAGGCGGCGACCACGGTGCCCGGGGTTCCACGGGAGCACCGGCCAGAGGCCGAGGACGAGCGCGAGGTTGACGGCGAAGGCGTACCGGGTCGGGGCGTAGCTCTCGTCCAGGAGGTTGACGGCGACCACGGCGCCGAGCACCAGCCAGAAGACCATGCTGAACAGGAGCGGCCGATCGGGGTCACGCAGCCACGACATGTGACCGACCCTACGACTCCCCGGCCGCGTTGTGATCCTCCTCAGGCACCATGACACCGGTCATGGCCGGATCGGTCTCAAGCCCGATGTACCGGGAGGCGGCGCGTTCCTACGGTTCGTGGCATGAAACCGATCTGGTCCGTCCTCATCGTCATGGTGACCACGTTCGTCCAGGCGCTGCTGGGCAGCCTTCCGGCGTCGCTGCTCCTGGACCGGGACAGCCCGCTGCGCCAGCCGCTCGGGGCCGCCGGCATCGCGCTGGCCGCGCTGCTGCTGGTCCACCTCGTCAGGCGCTTCGCCGACCGGCGGCCGTGGGCGGCGCTCGGCTGGCACAGGCCGTCGCACGTGCTCATCGGCGTGGTCGCCGGGCTGGTGCCGGTGCTCGTCGCCGGCGGGCTCTCGCTCGCCGTGGGCGCCATGAGGTGGGTGCCGGTGGACGCGTCCTTCCTGCTCTGGCTGCCGTTGGTCGCCGTCGTCGTCCTGCTCGGCCAGGCGTTCCCCGAGGAGCTGCTGTGGCGGGGTCACCTCGTGGACACCCTGTCGGTACGGCTGTCGCCGCGGACGGTCGTGGTCATCTCCTCCGTGGCCTTCGGCGCGATACACATCGTCTCCCGGAGCCCGGCGGACACGGTCCTGGAGCGGGCGTTCTTCGCGATCTCGGCCGTGGCGCTCGGGTTCGCGTGCACGGCCGCGCGGCTGCGCGGGGGCGGGCTGTGGATGGCGGTCGGCGTGCACTGGGGCTTCCACATCGGCCTGCGGCTGCTGCCGCTCCAGGAGGTGCGCTACGGGGTGCAGCTCGTGCTCCTGACGGTCACGCTCGCGCTCGCGGGCGCCGTCCTGCTGAAGGGCCAGGGCCTGCTCTCGCCCGCTCCACGCACCACGGAGCAGGCGCGGGCGTGACCACGCGGCGCGGCACCGGCACGACGGGGCCACCCCGCTCCGCCTCGACCCGCCTCTATCCGACTCGACCCGCCCCCGGCTTTGGCCCCCCGAGTCTGAACGGCCGTGGCCGACGACTGCCGACAGAGGGCGGGCTTGCTTGCTCCTGAGGGTGGGCTTGGAGGTGCCGGCGTCGGGTGACCGCGGTTGCCCCCCTACTTTCGTCAGGGGGCAGGGGCGCCGAAAGGCGGGTCCCGACCACCCGCCCCACCCCCTACAGTTCAGGCCAGGACCAGCGCCGGAAAGGGGGCGGGGGGTGAGCGGACGACGCCTGGCTGCGAACATGCGGAGCGTGCGTGACCTGCCCGCCCGCCTCGCCGCCCGCTTCGAGCGGCACGGCGGCACGGCTCTGTGGCTGCTGCTCGCCGCCCCGGTCGTCGCCGGCGCCCTCATCCTGCACGGGCGCGAGGCGCTCGTGTCGGCGGCCGGGGTGCCGCTGCTGGGCGTCGCCGTGGCCGTGCGCGAGCGGTGGCCGCTCGTCGCGCTGGCCGTCCCGGTCGCGCTCGGGCTGGCGCTGGACGTGGAGCTGCTCGCCGTACCGTACTGGCCGGCGCTGGCCGCCTTCGCGTGGCTGGCCGGGACCCGCGCGGCGGCGCGTCCCGGGCTGTGGTTCTTCGCCGCGGTGGCGGTCGCGGGGCTGCCCCTGTGCGTGCTCCTGTCGCCCGACCGGCTGTGGGGGTGGTCGTCGCTGCTGCTCACCCTGCTGATCGTCGTGGTGCTGCCGTGGCAGCTCGGCCGCTACCGACGCCGGTACGCCGTCCTCACCCGCGCCGGGTGGCGCCTGGCCGACCGCATGGAACGCGAGCAGCGGATCGTCGCCGACCGGGCCCGCATCCGCGAACGGGCGCGCATCGCGGGCGACATGCACGACTCGCTCGGCCACGACCTGACGCTCATGGCGATGCGGGCCGCCGCGCTCCAGCTCGACCCCACGCTCGACCCCCGTCACCAGGCCGTGGTGGCCGAGCTGCGGGAGGCCGCCGCCGAGGCGACCGAGCGGCTGCGCGACATCGTCGGCGTCCTGCGCACCGACGACGACGAGACCCAGCCCGAGCCACCCTTCGCCCCGCCGGAGTCTCCCTCCCCCCTGCCGGAGCCGCCCTTCGCCTCGCTGGAGTCTCCCTCCGTCCTGCCGGAGCGTCCCTCCGCCCTGGGAGAACGGCCCGGCGACATGAACGCCCCCCACCCGTCTCACTCGTCGTCCGAAGGCGCCCGCGCCCTCGACGGTCGTCTTTCGCCGGGTGGCGGGGTGCGTGCCGCCGACGATGGTCCTTCGCCGGATGACGGAGTCCACGCCGCAAGCGGAGCCCTCCCACCGCCCACCGGCGTTCACGCGGTCGGCGCTCACGCGGTTGGCGCCCGCGCCTTCGGCACTTTTCTTCCGCCGGGCGAACGGCGGTCGGCCGCCGACGGTCCTGGCCCGCTGGTCGACCGGGCCCGCGCCGCCGGGATGGCCGTGACCCTGGAACGCCTGGACGATCTCACCGGCATCCCTTCGATGACGGCCCTGGCCGTGGGGCGCGTCGTGCAGGAGGGGCTGACCAACGCCGCCAAGCACGCCCCGGGCGCGCCCGTGCGCGTCCGTGTCACCCGCGAGGACGACGCGCTGCGCGTGAGCGTCGCCAACGCCCCGCCCGCTGCGTCCGCCGTGAACGCGGTCTCGGGCGGCGCCGGGCTGGCGGGCCTCGACGAGCGGGTACGGCTGGCGGGCGGCACCCTGCGCGCGGGCCCCGTCTCCGGAGGCGGGTTCGAGGTCGTGGCCGAGCTGCCCACCCGGGCGAACGCGGCCGCCCGCCCGCCGACCGGAGGCAGCCTGAGCACCTCGGCCCGGGAGCTGGCCCGGGCCGAGCGGGAGGTGCGCCGAGGGCTGGCCCAGACCGTGCTCGTGCCGCTGGCGGTCCTGACCGGGATCCTGCTGCTGATGGTCCCGGTCTGGCTGCTCAGCACGTCGCTGTCGGTGCTGCCGCGCGGCACGTACGACGGGCTGACGGTAGGGGCTCCGCGCGCCGAGGTGGAGGCACGGCTGCCGGCGTTGCCCGGTGACGGCCCGCCCGACGGAGCCCCACCCGCCCCCGCCGGTCAGGACTGTGTGTACTACACCGTGCGGGCGTTCGACGACGGCGCCTACCGGCTGTGTTTCGCCGGCGACCGGCTTGCTTCGAAGTCCGTGGTGGGGGCACGTAGATGATCGCGCCCGAGGGCATCGCCGTCGTCGCGTCGTCATGGGAGGTCGGAGCCCGCGCCGATGGAGGCGAGCGTCCGTCGCGGACTCCTGACCCGTGACGGTCGCGCGTAGGCGGAGACGGGCTCGCGCGTCCTCGGAGGATGGGGGAGCGGCATGTCTTCTCGCCGTCGCGCCCCGCGGATGTGGGGACCGGTGCGACGAGCGGAAGGCGGCGACACCAGTGGTCACTCCCGCCCGTGGGCGAGTGCTTCGATGGTGGCGAGCAGGTCGCGGAGCACTTCTTGCTGCTCGCGCGGGATGTGGTCGCGCAGCAGGCGTTCGAGTTCCAGCACGCGATCGTCCGCCTCGTCCAGGAGTATCCGGCCGGCCGGGGTGACCACGGTTTCGCGGACGTGCCGGTGCAAGGGATGCGGGGTGCGTTCGATCAGGCCGGCCTTCTCCAGCTTGGCCACCGTTTCGTTCATCGACTGCGGGCTGACGAAACAGCGGCGGGCCAGTTCGGCGCTGGTGATGCCGGGGGTCTCGGTGAGAAGGATCATCACGTTGTACTGCGCCATGGTGAGCCCCGCCGCCCGGACCGCGGCGTCCTTTACCTGCTGGGTGGCGTGCTCGGCGTTCTTGATCGCCGTCAGGAGGCGGCGCCGGGGCAGGAAATCAGGATCCATGAGCAAATTATAAACTCCTGCTCTTTATCAGGTAACCTGATATCACATCGGCGCCCTGCTACTCGGAAGGAAAGCCTGATGAGCCCTTCGACCACCCCTGCCGACGTTGCCCTGGCTTACCTCGACGCGTTCGGCGACGGCGACGTGGACAGCGCCCTCGGCCTGCTCTCCCAGGACGTGATCTGGCACGTGGACGGCGCGCCCGGCGTGCCCACCGTCGGTCTGCGGCAGGGCCGGGACCGTGTCGCGCAGTGGATCGCGGACTTCCCGTCCACCTTCGAACCACGCGGCGGACAGATCTTCACCGTCACCGGTCACGGCGACGAGGCGGTGGTGTGCGGCCGCTTCCATCTCCTGGTCAGGGCGACCGGACGCACCGTCGAGGGCGACTACGCGATCCGTTTCACCGTGCGTGACGGGAAGATCGGCCGCTACCAGATCTTCGAGGACTCGCTCGCCCTGGCCGCCGCCTTCGACACCGGCACGGCGGCGTTCACCGCGCCGCCCCAGGCGCGGCAGGTGCGAGTCAACGACACCGTTTACGGCTATGACGACACCGGATCCGGTCCGGTGGTGGTGTTCCTGCACGGTCTGTTCGCCGACCGCTCGATGTTCGCCGCCCAGATCCGGGCCTTGAGCGACACCCATCGCTGCATCGGGGTGGACCTGCCCGGTCACGGTGCCAGCACCTGGCCTGCCGGTGGCTGGACCCTGGACGACATCGCCGCCGACATCGCCCTGCTCATCCAGGAGAGCCACTGGGGCCCGGTGGTGGTCGTCGGCCAGTCGCAGGGCGGAATGATCGCCATGCGGTTGGCGGCCCGCCGCCCGGATCTGGTGCGGTCCCTGGTGCTGACGGGCACCAGTGCCCGTCCAGAGCCCGCCGAACGTCACGACCTGTGGCGGCGACGCCGGTCGGTGCTCGACACCGGCACGGCCGAACAGCGGCACGCGGTGATGCGCGAGGTGCAGGAGGCCGCCACCGATCCGCGGTGGCGCACGGCGAACCCCGCCACGGCCGCCGCCGAACTGAACGTGATGGTCGGCCATGACCCGGCCGCGATGGCGCTCGCGCTCGACGCCGCGGTGCTGCATCGCCCCGACATCCGCCACCTGCTGCCCGGCATCCAGGCGCCGACCCTGGTCGTGGCCGGCGCGAACGACCGGGCCATGCCCGTCGAACTGTCGAACGAGATCGCGGAACTCATCCCGGCCGCCCGCCTGCGGCTGGTGCCGGACGCCGCCCACCATCTGCCGCTGGAGGCCTCCGACCAGGTCACCGGCCTGATCACACGCTTTCTCGCAGATCACCCCTCGCCGCGTTCGTAGGTAGGCGACGGCGAGTTCCACGCGGGAGCGGAGGCCGGTCTTGGCGTAGACGCGGGGATGCGGAAGCGGCGCGTCTTGTGAAGGGTGATGTCAGCGCCTTTGCCGGGGGCCCTGAGGGCGTGGCCGTCGCCTCGTGGAGACACCAGGAGGACGCCCTGGAAACGCGACGGGCGCGCCCCCGCAGGGACGCGCCCGATCGTGTCGTGCGGACGTGACGGCCTACCAGTCGCCGCCGCCGCCGAAGTCGCCGCCACCGAAGTCTCCGCCGCCGAAGTCGCCCCAGCCGCCGCCACCGCCGCCGCCGAAGTCGCCTCCACCGCCGCCGAAGTCTCCGCCGCCACCGCCGAAGTCGCCCCCGGCGTCGGAGTAGCCCTCGGCGTAGCCGGCGCCGTAGCCGCCCCAGCCGCCGTGGAACATGCTGCCCATCATGGTGCCGATGAACATGCCGGTCATGACGTCGCCGAAGCCGCCGTAGTAGCCGTAGGCGTACGGCTGGTAGGCGGGACCGGCGTCGTAGTAGGGCCGGCGCTCACCGTTGATCATGACCTCGCGGGTCTGCGGGTCGAAGCCGCGCTCGACGGCCTCGGCGTCGGCCGCGCAGGCGGGCACGTCGCGCACCGCGCCGCCGGGCGGCGCCCAGCGCACGTCGCGCACCGACGGGCCGTGCTGCGGGTTGAAGAAGCAGGGGGCGCGCCGCTCGGGCACGGGCTGGTTGTTGACCTTCGCCTTTACGACGGCCAGCGCGTAGCGGCCGTCCTCCAGGGTCTGGGTGACCTCGCGCACCTGGTCGGCCCGCTGGATGGCGGCGAGCTGCGTCTTGGCCTTCTCGTAGGCGTCGAGCGCCTGCTGCCACTCCTGGATGTTGGAGCCGCCCTGACCGGCCAGGGTGACGTCGGTGTCGAGCGCGGTGATCTCCTCACCGAACTTGGTGACGTCCTCCTCGACGGTCTGCTTGACCGCGGCCAGGTCCTTGGCGTCCTGGATGGCCTGCTTCTTCTTCTTGTTCTTGGAGTACAGGAAGTAGCCGCCACCGCCGACCAGCGCGAGCGCGCCGAGGCCGACGAGCACGCCGGCGCCGCCGCCGTCGCCGCCCACCGGGCCGGAGTCGAGCGCGGCCCGCTTGCCCTCGGCCATCAGGTTGACCCGGGAGACGAACTCGTCGATGCCCGCGGCCAGGTCGTCCTTGTGGTTGCGGACGGCCAGCTTGGAGAGCTGGTCGGTCATGCCCGGACGGCCGAAGTTGGACATGGCGAACAGCGAGGTGCCGTCGAGCACGGCCACGGTCACCGGGCCGCCGCCCTTGGCCTGCACCGTGGCCTTGCCGAGCCCGCTGACGTAGGTCTTCGGGTCGGTCACCGTGCCGTCGGGCAGCGCGGCGACGTAGACGTTGCTCTTGGAGTCCTTCAGCGTGTCGCGGATGGCCGACTGCTGGTCCGACGTGAGCGGTGAGCCCGGCTCCACGTAGAGGCGGTCCTTCTTGTCCTTCCAGTAGGACACGATGGACTGGGCGTCGGGCGGCGCCGTGGCCGCCGTGGCGGCGGGGGACAGCGCGAGGACGACGAGCAGACCGGCGAACAGAGCCGCGGTCGCGGCCCCGGCTCGGCGCAGCGAATGGGTCATGGGCAGCATGCCTCCTTCGTCCTTGAGGACGAACGGGCGGTCGGCGAAGTTCCTCACTGTGGCACGTTACTCGTTTCGTATGGAGTGGACGCGGCGCGTGACGGCCCCCCGTGGGGCCGCCGGAGCCACGTGTCCTACCCCGGCGGCCCCGGGGTCAGGCGTCCTCGATGGCGCGGATGTCGCGGGTCGGGCAACGGGATGGTGCGGAGGTCGCCGGTCGGGCGACGGGAGGGCGCGGGTGTCGCCGGTCAGGCGTCCTTGATCTCGCAGATCGTGGCGCCCGCGGTGACGCTCTGCCCCACGGCCGCGCTGAGCCCGGTGATCGTGCCGGACTTGTGGGCGGCCAGCGGCTGCTCCATCTTCATGGCCTCCAGCACGACCACGGTGTCGCCCTCGGACACCGTGTCACCGTCGCTCGCCACGACCTTGACGATCGTGCCCTGCATGGGGCTGACGAGGGCGTCGCCGCCCGCGGCCGTCTTCTGCGCGCCGCCACCGCCCCGCCTGGACCGTCTGCCCGCCGCCGGGGCGGGCGCGGCGCCGGCCGTCGCGCCGAGGCCGGCCGGCAGCACGACCTCCAGGCGCTTGCCGCCGACCTCGACGGTGACGCTCTCGCGGGCGGCGGGCTCGGCCGCGGCCTGCTCGCCGTCGTACGGCGGGATCGTGTTGTCGAACTCGGTCTCGATCCACCGCGTGTGGACGGAGAACGGCTCGGCGGTGAAGGCCGGGTCGGACACGATCGCCCGGTGGAACGGCAGCACGGTCGGCATGCCGGCGATCTCGAACTCGGCCAGCGCCCGGCGGCTGCGCTCCAGCGCCTCCCGCCGCGTGCGCCCGGTGACGACGAGCTTGGCGATCAGCGAGTCGAACGTGCCCGGCACGGTCATGCCGGCCTCGTAACCGGAGTCGAGCCGGACGCCCGGCCCGGCCGGGGGGCGCAGCTCGGTCAGGGTGCCCGGCGCGGGCAGGAAGCTGCGTCCGGCGTCCTCGGCGTTGATCCGGAACTCGATGGAGTGGCCGCGCAGCGCCGGGTCGTCGTAGCCGAGCGGCTCGCCGTCGGCGATGCGGAACATCTCGCGCACCAGGTCGATGCCCGACACCTCCTCGGTGACCGGGTGCTCGACCTGGAGCCGGGTGTTGACCTCCAGGAAGGAGATCGTGCCGTCCTGGCCGACGAGGAACTCGCAGGTGCCGGCGCCGACGTAGCCGGCCTCGCGCAGGATGGCCTTGGAGCTGGAGTAGAGGATCTCCCGCTGCTCGTCGCTCAGGAACGGCGCGGGCGCCTCCTCCACGAGCTTCTGGTGGCGGCGCTGCAGGGAGCAGTCGCGGGTGCTGACGACGACCACGCCGCCGTGCCGGTCGGCCAGGCACTGGGTCTCGACGTGGCGGGGGCGGTCGAGGTAGCGCTCGACGAAGCACTCGCCGCGTCCGAAGGCGGCGACGGCCTCGCGCACCGCCGACTCGTACAGCTCGGCGACCTCCTCGATGCGGCGGGCCACCTTGATGCCGCGCCCGCCGCCGCCGTACGCGGCCTTGATGGCGATCGGCAGGCCGTGCTCCTCGGCGAAGGCGACGACCTCGTCGGCGCCGGAGACGGGGTCCTTGGTGCCGGCCACCAGCGGCGCGCCGACCTTCTGGGCGATGTGCCGGGCGCGCACCTTGTCGCCGAGCGCGGCGATGGCGGCGGGCGGCGGCCCGATCCAGATGAGGCCGGCGTCGATCACGGCCTGTGCGAAGCCGGCGTTCTCGGAGAGGAAGCCGTAGCCGGGGTGGACGGCGTCGGCGCCGGAGCGGCGGGCGACGTCCAGCAGCTTGGCGATGTCGAGGTAGGTCTCGGCGGGGGACTGGCCGCCCAGCGCGTACGCCTCGTCGGCCGTCCTGACGTGCAGGGCGTCGAGGTCCTGGTCGGCGTAGACGGCGACGCTGGCGATGCCGGCGTCCTTGCAGGCGCGGGCGACGCGCACGGCGATCTCGCCCCGGTTGGCGATGAGAACCTTCTGCACCGACGTTCGTCCTTCCTCGACGGGCACTCAACGGAGTCTAGGTGCCGGCTTTCGCCTTCCCCCGGGCGCCCCGGTCCACGCGGGAGAAACCGAATGATCCTCTGGACGACCATAGCCGCTCGGCATAACGGGAGCGATGGGCCCCCGCCCCGAGCCTATGGTGAGTGCGCTGTCACGACGATCCAGGAGGTATGCATGGGCCAGAGCCTGCTTGGTGGCGACCCCGCGGAAATGCAGTCGATGGCGACGCAGTTCACCCAGCAGTCGGAGGCGGTGCGCACCACGATGACCGCCCTCGACCGCGAGGCGTCGAAGGTCGGCACTGCCTGGACCGGCCCCGGGGCCGAGCGTTTCCAGGGTGCCTGGCAGAACTACCGGACCGCGTTCCAGCGGATGACGGAGGAGCTGCAGGAGGCCGCCCGGGTCATCAACACCTACCGCGGCAACATCGAGTCCGCGACCCGCTGAGCACCGCCCGGAGCCCCGGCGCCCGCCCGCCGGGGCTCCGTCATGCCTGACAACGGCTGATGGGCCGGAACGGGCGACGACATCGTGCCGCTGAATCCGGCAAGCTACGCTTTTCCGCCATGATGGGTCGCGTCGTCCTGGCAAGCCTGCTGGCTCTGCAACCTGTGCTCGCCCCCGTGGCCGCGCCTCCGGCGCGGGCCGTGGCGGCGCCCCAGGAGTGCGACCCCGGGAAGGGCACGGTCAAGCTCTCCGCCCAGGAGCCGTGGGGGCAGAAGCGGCTTGAGATCAAGAACGCCTGGCGCCTCACCAGGGGCGCCGGCGTGACCGTGGCCATCATCGACAGCGGCGTCGACTACCGGCACCCGCAGCTGCGCGTCTCCAAGTTCATCGACGTCACCCACACCGGCTACCGCGACTGCGTGGGGCACGGCACGGCCATCGCGGGCATCGTGGGCGGCAGGTACGTCACGGGGGTGCCCTTCCACGGCGTCGCGCCCGAGGCGCAGATCATCTCCATCAAGCAGAGCAACAGCAAGGAGGGCGACGTCCGCGACCTCGCCAAGGGCATCAGGCAGGCGATCGACGTCAAGGCCGACGTCATCAACGTGTCCATCAAGGCCTCGGACCACCCGGACCTCCGGGCGGCCGTCCAGGAGGCGCTGGCCCACGACATCGTGATCGTGGCCGCGGCCGGCAACGTCGACAACGACGAGGGGGTCGCCGAGCCCGCCTACCCGGCCTCCTACGAGGGCGTGCTGTCGGTCGGCTCGGCCGCGCCGGACGGGCGGCGCGCCGACTCCTCCAGCACGGCGACGCCGATCAGCGTCCTCGCGCCGGGCGTGGGCATCACCGCGCCGTGGCCCGGCGGCGGGTACCAGGTGAACCTGGAGGGCACGAGCTTCGCGACGCCGTTCGTGGCGGGCGTGGCCGCGCTGGTGCGCTCGCGCTTCCCCAAGCTCGACCAGCAGCAGGTACGGCAGCGCATCATCGCGACCGCCGACGGAACCGTCGGCAAGGCCACCGGGACCGGGATGGTCAATCCGACGCTGGCCGTGACGGCGGTGATGCCGTACGAGCCGGCGGACGCCCCCGTGGTGGCGCAGCCCGCGGCGTCCCCGCTGCCCGCCGGGGCCATAACGAAGGTGCCGCCGCCTGATCACAAAACCGTCAACGTGGCGCTGGGTGTCATGGGCGGCGCGATGGCGCTGGCGGGCATCGCCGCTGCTGGGACGTGGGTGCTGCCGCTGGGCAGGCGCCGGCGGTGGCGCGCGGGCCGTCCGTCGTGAACATGTCCTGACCGTGAACTGTCAGGTGACCGCCCGAAACTCCTGATACAAAAGTGGCGACTTTGGTTGAATATGCCTCAGTTCATGCTTTGACCTGAAGGGACCACAATGCACCCTCTGCGGCCGGGGGATCCTGAGCGGTTGGGCGTGTACGCGATTTTCGGACGGCTCGATGAAGGGGCGCGCGGCGCCGCCTTCCTCGGCCGTGAGGCCGACGACGCGCCCACGCGAGTCATCAAGTTACTGCCGGCCGTCCCGGACGCCGGCCCCGAGGAAGCCGAGCGTCTCACCGGCGTCCAGCGCATCTCCAGCGTCTACGTGGCCCGCACGATCGAGGCGGGCATGCACGGCGAGCAGCCGTACGTCGTCCGCGAGCACATCGAGGGCCGCAGCCTCGCCGAGACCGTGGCCGCCGACGGCCCGCTCGACGGCGACACACTGGAGCGCGTCGCGGTCGGCGTGCTGACCGCGCTGACCGCGATCCATCTGGCCGGGGTCACGCACCGCGGCCTCACCCCGCACAACGTCATCCTCGGCCCCGACGGGCCGCGCGTCACCGACATCGACCTCGGCGAGGCCGTCGGCGAGGTCGGCTACCGCTCGCCGGAGCAGATCGGCGGCCTGCGCTACGGCCCGTACGCCGACGTCTTCGCCTGGGGCGCCGTGATCGCCTTCGCGGCGACCGGCCACGCGCCGTTCGGCCAGGACGAGCAGGCGGTGCTGAACGCCGAGCCCGAGGTCGGCACGCTCGCCGACCCGATGCGCCGCGTCGTCCTCTCGGCCCTGTCCAAGGACGTCGCCCAGCGCCCCACCACGTACACCGCGCTGCTCCAGCTCCTCGGCGACAAGGGCGCGATCGGCGCCGCGGACGGCTCCGTCCCCGGCGGGCCGGTTCCCGCCGGCGTCATCGCGCCCGTCCCGGTCCCGATGCAGCCCGCCGAGCACCTCCACCAGCCGTCGCAGGAGATGACCGAGTACCTGCCCCCGCTGGAGGGCGTGCCGGTCCCGAACCCGCAGCCCGCGTGGGGCCCGCCGCCGGTGCCCCAGCCCGCCACCGGCTGGGACGGCCCCAACGGCCCCAACGGCCCGAACGGCCCGCAGGGGCCCAACGGACCGCAGCAGGTCTACCAGATGTCCGCCGGCGGCCAGCAGCAGGGCGGCTCCCCGCGCCGGTCGTTCCCGGTCGGGCTGGTCGCCGCCGTCAGCGCCGCCGTGGTGCTCTCGGCCGTGGGCCTGTGGGGCGCCGGCCGGTACGCGGACACGCAGACCCTCACACCGGTCGCCGCGCAGGGCACGGCCACCCCGAGCGGCGGCGTGGCCGCGATCGGCGGCTCCGGCGGCGACGCCCCCGTGGGCCAGCAGCCGGCCCAGCCCGGCGAGCCCGGCCAGCCCGGCCAGCCGGCCGCGCAGCAGACGCAGCCGGAGCTGACGGTGCCCTGGGCGGCCTCCGCCAGCCCGGACCCGACGGAGGTGGCGCCGATCGTGCTGCCGACCGAGTGGCCGACCACGCAGGGGCCGACGCCGCCGGAGTTCAGCACGGTGCCGACCCCGGCCGCGATCCCCACCCAGCCGGTGCTGACGCAGCCGACCGGGCAGCCGACCGTCCCGGTCCAGCCGACGGTGACGACTCCGGCGCAGCAGCCCACGGAGACGCCGGCGGAGCGGCACACCCGGAAGCCGACGAAGAAGCCGCAGGAGGACCCGTCGCCGGCCCCGACCGAGACCAAGGCGCCGGAGCAGACCCCGACCCCGACGCCGACCCCGACGCAGGAGCCGACGAGGGAGCCGACCAGGGAGCCGGAGCCCACCCGGGAGCCGACGAGGCAGCCGGAGCCCACCCGGGAGCCGACCAGGCAGCCGGAGCCGACGGCGACCAGGACGACCGAGGCGCCCAAGCCGACGCCGACGAGGACCACGCAGTCTCCGAAGCCGACGCCCACGCCCACGAAGACGACCGAGGCCCCGAAGCCGACGCCGACGAAGACGACCGAGGCGCCGAAGCCGACGCCCACGCCGACCAAGACCACCGAGGCCCCGCGGACCAACCCGTACAGCCCGACCCAGGTGTGCGGATCCGGTTTCGGTGTCCAGCGGCAGAGCTCGTTCGGGGGCGGTACCTCGTACCTGCTCTACAACAACGGCACCGGTGAGAACTGCGTGGTCACCCTCAAGACCACGGACATCGGCAAGAAGACGTCCGTCAGCGCCACCCTGGACGTGCAGGGCGGCGGCAGCAAGACCGACAGCGGCAGCTACGACTACTACGCCGGCCCGGTCAAGCTTCCGGCCAAGGGCAAGTGCGTGAAGTTCTCCGGCAGCACCGCCAGCGGCAGCGGCGGTGAGGGCTGGGGCAACTGCGGCTGACCCCGACCGATCCCTGACACGGCGGCGGCCGGGAGGATGATCCTCCCGGCCGCCGTTTCCGTGCCCGTGGGGTGTTCAGAAGTCGCGGAGTTCAGAAGTCGTCCTGGCGGCGCCTGCGCGCGCCGTCCATGCGCTCGCCCATCTCGCGCCTGAACGCGTCCTGCATCTCCTCCACGTCGCGCCTGAACGTGCCCAGCGCGGAGGAGTCGGGGGCCGGGGCGAAGGCCATCAGCTCGCGGGCCTGGCGCTCGTGGTCCTCCTGGGCGGCGCGCACGGCCTCCACCACGTGCTGTCCCAGCTCGTCCGGGTCGAGGCGCATGGCCCGGGCGCTGATCCGCACCTCGATCGGCCGGCTCTCGGAGTCCACCCGCGCCGTCACCGTTCCCGCGCGGCTCTCGCCCGTGCCGGTCAGCCGGCTCATCTCCTGCATGGCCTGCTCCAGCTCACGCATCGTGCGCTCGCTGTCCCGCAGGATCCGGTCGAGGTCGCCGAGGCGGGGGTCCGTGAAGTCCATGCGTCCACGCCACCGGCGGCAGGTGAACGCATGCTGATCAGTGCCTGACGGGCCGACCAACTGATCATTAAAGCTGGCCGGATCGCGATTCGCGCCCCGGTGAATCATGCAAAATCCGTACATGTGAGCACATTGGCAGCCACGCCCGGGCAGGAAATCTACGTCACGTCCCACACGATCGGGCACGTCCGCGACCGGTGCGACGACGAGCTGAAGGAGTGGCTCGTCCACCTCCGGCAGATCGTCGCCACGCTGACCATCGGCCCGCCCGGCTTCGGCATCGTGGGAGATCACGTCATCGGAGGGACGTACGACGCCATCTGCCGCGAGGCCGACGGCCTGCTCGGCGGCGCCCAGGAGGCGGTCGAGAGCTGGGTGCGGACCCTCGACCAGTGCCAGCGCAACTGGCGGGCCGCCGAGGACCACAGCATCGTGAAGTACCGCTGACATGGGACCCTTCGGTCCCTCCGCGTACGGCCCCCTGCCCATCCTCGGACCGTACAGCCCGTACCCGCGGACCCCGCCCCCCGAGCCGCTCGGGCCCAAGGTGCTGCCGCAGCTCAAGCGGCTCGGCAAGATGTCGCTCTGGCTGGTGCCCGCGGGCGTCATCGCCAGCATGGCCATCGCCAACGAGCCGGCCATGGCGCAGGCCGCCGCCAACTGGAAGTACGGCGTGTCGGCCCGCCTCGACGACGGCATCAAGCAGCTCCTGCCGCAGATCACCCGGGCCTCGCAGAACGGCTGGATCGCGGCGGACCAGCAGGAGTTCGAGCGCGTGGTGGCGCTCTTCAGCCGGGAGGTCGGCGCGCTGCGCGGCGCCCTCGGCGAGATCGCGGCGGTGCTGGACGAGGTCGCCGCCGGCTACCGGAGCTACTGGGTGCGGCTCGCCGTGCTCGCCTCCATCACGGTGGGCCTGCTGGTCTTCGCCAAGCGGCTCAAGGCGTTCCCGCACACCAAGTTCTGGGGCGGCATGCTGGAGGCGGCCATCGCGGCCGGGGCCAACGGCGGCGTGGCCGCCATGACGCTGATCCTCGGCTCCTCCCTGCAGGGCGCCCTGGACAACGTCATGACCATGGTCCGCCGGCAGCACCAGTTCGGCTACGTGCTGCCGAGCGGCGCGGCGGCCGTAAACTTCACCCAGGCCACCATGGACGTCAGCCGCTACCCGTCGTTCCGCGCCCCGGCCAAGCCCGGCGACCTGCCGCCCGGCTACAACCAGTTCGACTGGGTCGAGCCCCTGCAGAAGAAGGGCGAGCCGCGGACCCCCTGACGGCGCCGGCTCGGTAGGGGCCGGCTCAGTAGGGCCGGTACCCGCCGCCGCTCTCCAGCGAGCTGATGCCGGGATGGCCGGCCAGCGAGCCGTAGCGGCGGTAGGTGTAGAGGACGCCGGCGATGATGTTGTCCACCGGCTCCAGGATCTTGCCGTGGCCCGGCAGCGCGTTCGACTGGAACGTGGGCGGGATCGTCTGCATCAGGCCCTGCGACGGGATGCCGTTCCTGGCGTTGATGTCCCAGTTGTTGATGGCGCTGGGGTTGCCGCCGGACTCGTGGTAGATGATCGTCCAGATCCGCTGGATGTCCCTGGGGTCGTCCGGGTCGAGGTCCTTGAGCTTGTTCAGCAGGCCCCGCTGCTTGGCCTCGATCGCGGAGGCCATCTCCGGCGACTTGATGACCCGGATCGCCTCCTTGATGTACGCGACGATGTCGGCCCGGGGCAGGGGGACGCTGCCCGCCGACGAGGTGCCGCCGGCGTAGGCGTACCCGCCTCCGCCACCCCCACCCGCGACGCTTCCACTGCCGCTCACGCCCATCGTCACGCCGGACTCGTCGGTGGCGGCGGCCTGGAGCGCCGTGCGCTCCGTGGAGGACGTCCTGACCCACTCCACCTGCTTGGTGCCCGGCTCGAAGTCGGCGCCGCCCGCGACCCTGATCGCGCTGAAGTAGCCGAACTCCTTGTCCGAGCCGACCTGGCCGTCCAGGGCCTTCTTCACCTCGCCGAGCACCGAGTCGGCCTTGTCCACGATCTCCTGGGCCCGGGTGAGGTTGCCGCTGACGATCGTCGTGGCGGCCAGCGCCGTCTCGGCGTCGCTCTCCGTGGTCCCCGGGTTCTGCAGGAGATACTGCCGCTTGTACGTGTTGGAGCGGGACACCGCGTCGTCGTACAGGGTGCCGATCTTGGAGTGCGCGTCCTCCAGGGTGCCCGCGGCCCGGTCGAGGGCGTCGGCGCAGGCGTTGAGCGCCTCCTTGAGGCCGGTGCCGGCCTTCGGGTAGGCGCTCATGTAGCCGGAGAAGGCGTCGGCCGAGGCGCCCTCCCACGCCGCGTTGACCGCCTTGACGGCCGAGGGGAGCTTGCCGGTGGCGCTCGCGACGTGGCCGGCGGCCACCCGCAGCGCGGCCGCGTGGTCGCGGATGGCCTGCGGGTCGCCCTTGACCTTGGCCCGCAGCGCGGCGATCCCGGCCAGCGTCGCCATGCTCCCGCCGCTCATACCGTGGCCGCCCTGGTCGCCTTGCGCAAGTTCCTCTCCACCTGGTCGATCGACTGCTCCACGCCCTTGAGGCGGCTGCGGCCCGTGCCCAGTTCCTCCTTGAGGGCCGACCAGACGTCGTTGACCTTGCCGGCCAGTGCCCCCGAATGGCTCAGGTCGCCGAACATGCTCGCCTGCGCGGCGTCGGCGGGCTGCTTCGCCGAGGAGTCCTGGAAGACGTCCTCCATGGTCAGCATGTTCGCCGCGGTGCGGGCCCTCTTGCCGCACGTTTCGAGAGCCTGGAAGTGGACGTCCACCCATTCACTCATGGAACTAACCGCCTTCTTGCTACGAAGCGAGCAAAAACCGAGCATAGTGGACAACAATCTTGATGTCCGTGGTGAAGGAGAAACTGTTGGGGCAGCCGTCCGACGGCTACGACGCGAGCGCGTCCGGCATCCGCCGCCGGGCCGAGAAGGCCCACGAGGAGGCCGCCTACGCGCGCGCCCTGCGTGACGAGCTGGCCGGCGTGTTCGCCCGAGAAGGCCGACCCATGGGTGACGACCTCTACGGGGCCGAGCTCGACAAGTCGTTCCCCAAGCGGCGCGACGCGATCCTGGAGGAGTTCCACTCCTACATCGCCGAGCTGGAGGCCACCCACGAGGGCATGCGCACCAGCGCCAAGCACTACGACACGGCCCGGCGGCAGTCGGAGCACTGAGCGCGCATGTGGATCGACGGCATCCCGGTGCCGGTCTGGATCCGCCCGTGGGTCGGGTGGGTGCTGGGGAACGACTGGCCGAAGGGCGACGAGAACGGCCTGTTCCGGCTGGCCGACGCGCTGCTCGCCACTGCCGAGGGCGTCGCGCGGGGGGTCGACGGCGACGGCGCCGAGCTGTTGCGCGGCATCGGCGACTCCTGGGACGGCGCCGCGCTGCGCGCCTTCGTCACGCGCGTCGAGCGGGAGGTGGGCGGCCGGCGGGCCGCGCTCGTGTCCCGGCTGGTCGGGCTGGCCGTCGCGTGCAACGACCTCGGGGTGCAGATCCAGTTCACCCGACGGCTGATGCGGCTCACGGTGCTGATGCTGGTGGTGCAGCTCGTGGCCCTGTCGCTGGCCCTGATGACCCCGGCGGGGCGCCTGGCGCTGCGGCTGATGAAAGGACGCGCCCAGGTCGCCCGGTGGACGATCAAGGTGTTCGCCAGGCGGCTGCTGCTCAACATCGCGCTGTTCGGCGGGCTGATGGGCGGCATGGACCTCCTGGTCCAGGCGACGCAGTCGCGGCGCGACGGCGTGGACTGGAAGCAGACCGGCGCGTCCGCGGGCATGGGCGCGCTGACCGGCGGGCTGATGACCGGCCTGGCGTGGGCGATGCCCGTACGGTCGCTGTGGACGCTGATGGCGCACTCCGCGGTGGCCGGTGGCGGGGCGACGCTGGTCTCCGAACTGCTCGACGGCAAGGACGGCGTCGACTGGACGCTCGTCCTGAAGGGCATGACCTCGGGCGCCGTCGGAGGCGCCGACGCCCACTGGGGGACCTGGAGCCCGGGGGGCGGGGTGAAGCACCTGGGGGGCGCCGCGAAGGCGTTCGGCGCGGACCTCGACACGTCCCCGTCCCCCCGGACGAAGGCGGAACCCGGCCCTGAGCCGGCCCATCACGGGGCCAAGGGGGATCCCCTCCGGTTCGACGGCCATCCCGCCGACGCGGAGGCGGGGGGAGCGCGGCCGCGGCCGGACGCCGGCGCGCTCCCGCACCTGTCCGACCGCGAACCCGGGCCCTCCGCTCCCCTGATCGGCCGTGAACCCGGTCCCGCCGGGGAGCACGCCCGGCACACGACTCTCGCCGCCTCGCCGGAGGTCAGGCCGGGCCATGACGCGCCCCGGCCCGGGACGGCCGACCGCGGCACCGTGGACGCGATGATCAACCGCGCCGTCCCCCAGGACCCGCGACCCGCCCACCAGCACGGCGACCCGCCCACCCACCAGCCCACCCACCAGCCCGCCGCCGCGCCCGAACGGCAGCCCACCCACCAGCAGGCCGCCGCGCCCGAACGGCAGCCCACGCACCAGGCCGCCGCGCCCGAACAGCAGCACATGGGCGCCCGTCCGCACGCCTCCTCCCCGGACGCTCCCCCTCCGCACCCCGCCGCCCGGCAAGGGGACGGCGCGCCGCCCGCGGCCCCGGTGCGCTTCGAGGATTCCGGCACCACGTTCACCGGCCGCCGCGCCGAAGCGCCGGACCATCCCCACCCCGGCGAGCCCGGCTGGACCGCCCGGGGCGACAACCCGGCCGGGACGAATCCTCAGCGGGAAACCACGAGCGTCCCGGCCTCTCCGTCCCCCGCCGGTGACGGCGTCCCGCATCCGATCGTCCGTCCCGCCGTGCACCAGGTCATGCTGAACGCGGATCGGCGCGCTCCGCTCCTGCCCATCCACACCGCCGAGGACCTGGCCCGGCTCCAGGGCGACCAGGCGAACCGCATCGACCCGCGCGAGGCCCTGCGCGCGAGCGAATGGGCCCACCTGCGCGAGGACGCCCCCGCGTACAGGGTGGAGGGCCGTTCGGGCGTGAACCACCACGACGGCCCGGTCGACGCGGAGGCGACCGCGCGGAAGAAGGCGGAGCTCGACCGGTCCGCCGACGTGACGGTCCGCCGCATCGGGGTGCGCACCGGCGGTGGGACGCGATGGGTCACCGAGATCGAGGTCAAGATCCGCTGGGTGGCGGACCTCGGGGTCACGGCGGGCAAGGCCCTGCAACTGCAGGCGAGCGCGATGGACGGCGTCGACCTCTACTTCAACCACCAGCACCGGCTCTCGGACGGCAGCCAGCTCCACGTCAGGCTCACGTTCGAGGAGGCCGACGGCATGAAGGTGGGCGCCAACGAGGTGGTCACCTTCAAGCCGGGACGGGGCCGCGCCGACCAGGTCACCTGGTACGTCAGTGACGGGCCGCACATCCACGCGCACGAGCTGGGGCACCACCTCGGCCTGCGGGACGAGTACCACGATCCCGACTACGCCGGACGCCGGACGCTGACCGACGGCGGGCGCGTGTTCGGCGCCAACCTCATGGGCGACGCGCACCGCCCCCACTTGAGCACCAACGAGCTGATGCTCGATCATCACGGTCACGAGGTGCCCCCGCTGGCCGGCCTGATGGACCACCACCTGCAGAGCATCGAGCGGCTGTTGCACCGGGCCGAGGCGGAGGACCGGCGGGTGGACACGCCCGGGCGTGGCGAGGGCGAGGGCGAGGGCGCGGGCGAGGGCGTCGGCGAGGCCGGGATCCGGTTGCGGGCCGACGAGCTCTCCCGGGCGAACCACGTGGCCGGGAACCTCTCGATGCCGCCCCATCTGGCCGACCTGCTTCACCGGTACCCCCACGAGAGCGGCGACCTCCTCGACCACCTGCGGGCGCTCGACCATGCCGACTGGATCTACGAAGGCGACGTCACCGGGCATCGCGTCAAGTACGTCAAGGCGCTGCACGACTCCATGCGCGCGATCTACGGAGCCCTCCCGTCCAACCTGGACGTCAAGGATGTCCAGCGCCTCCACCACCTCGTGCGCTACCTCGGCGGCAGTCCGGTACGCGACGTCCCCGACAGCCGCTGGATCCTGGAGCGCGCCGCCGCCGCGCTGGGGGACGGTGCGCCCGTCACGCCGCGCGAGATCGAAGGCCTGTCCCGTCTGGCGGAGTGGAACACCCCCATGTACGGCCCGCCGGAACCGTACGAGGCCGGCCCGAAGGCGCTGCACAGGGCGGCGGGGGAGTTCTTCGGCAAGCCCGGCGACGCGGGGCTCACCCGGCGGGTGACCGAGCTGTTCGCCTCGGCGGCCGAACACTCCAAGACCCTGGCCAAGGGCTGGGTCGACCACATCACGATCACGAACGAGCTCATCCGGCTGCGGAACGGCCCGGGGTGGGGCCGAGTGGCCGACGGCAAGGACTTCGCCCAGATGGTGGACCGGCTCTACGGCGTCGACACCCAGCCGGGCGGCTCCACGGCGTCCCCCGCCCGCGAGGCCGGTCCGGGCGGGCCGCGCCGCTTCCCGCCCAACCACCGCATACCGCCGGCCGAGCGATGGGCCGTCGGGGTCATGCTCGACGACTGGGGGGCGCGCCCGTTCGCGCTCGACCCCGAAGACGCCGTGACAACGGCGAGGTCCGAGGCCCAGCGCGCCCACGCCGACGTCCTGACGCTCCGGGCGGCCGACCCAGGGGTGGCCCGCGTCGAGCAGCGCCGCTTCGAGGGCTACGACGCCGCGGGGGAGCGCAGGCACATCACCGAGTACACCGTCCGGATCAAGGTCTCCTCGCCGTTGTCGACGTCGGAGCTCGGGGCCTTCAACGCCCGTCTCCAGAAGGGACTCGACGAGTACGTCAACGGCAGGCACCGCACGGCTGACGGGGACCAGCTCCACGTGCGCGTCCAGCTCGAACGAGCCGGCGGTGGCGGGGCCACGGTCGCCCACGGGGACCACACCCAGGCGCGGGGGCCGCTGGACTTCCGCACCGAAGCGCCCACCCTGAACCTGGTACGGCAGGTCGTCCGCCAGCTCGGCATGGAGGTGCCGCAGAAGCCCGCCTGGCTCGACTCGAGATGGGCGGACGGGGCCGACCTCGTCCGGCACGACACGGAGACCGCGCGCGCCGACGCCGGAGACGGCTCGCCTTCCGAGGCACACACCTCGTCGGCCGACGCCGGATCCCGTGCCCCGCTGGTCGCGGGCGGGGAGATGCGGGAGGCCCTCCGGCAGGAGCACGCCTACGCCCTCGACCCGCGCAAGACGGTGGGCGAGGATTCCCTCGCGGCGGCGCGGCAGGGCGCCGAGGCCCACGTCGTCACCAGCACGGAGGCGTACACGGTGGAGGCGCGCAGAATGCAGGCGCGCGGCGCGGACGGGACGCTCCGGCGGGTCACCGAGTTCACGTTGACCCTGCGGTACGGCGTGGCGAAAGACCTGGCGCCCCAAGCTGTGCTCAAGATCTTCTCCGACGTGCGCGACGCCGTCGACCTGCACTTCAACCACCAGCACCGGCTCCCGGTGGACGGCTCGCAGCTGCACGTGCGCGTGCGGTTCGAGCAGGCGCCGGCCGGCGCCGGCAAGGGGGAGCGGGTGGAGCTCACGCGCTGGGTCCCCAGCAAGTGGCAGGTGTGGGCGAAGCAGCCGGTGCTGGGCGAGATGGCCCCGCTCAACCTCCACGCCCAGAAGATCGGTCAGCTGCTCGGCCTGGAGCTGGAGTCGCTCGACCAGGTCATGCGCAAGACCGCCCGGGTCGTGGACGTGGAGGGCCCGGCTCGCGACGGCAGCCTCATGGGCGCGGCCGTCGTGCAGTGGGCGACCCGCCCGGACCGGGGATGGGCGGGCGTGCACGACCTCCAGCGGCTCGCCGTGCCCGAGATAGCCGGACTGCGCGACCGCCACCTGTGGACGCTGAACGAGCACCTCATCCGCGAGGACGTGCCCGAGCCGGTGGTGCCCCTCGACCGGGTGCCGGCCGGCGAGCCCGTCCAGCCGACGCCCTGGGCCAGGACGGACCCGGAGCGCGGCGTGGTGCCGAACCACATCCGGATCCTGCTGAAGCGTTTTCCCGTGGAAGGCTCCTGGCTGGAGCACGTCCGGCTGCTGGACCGCGTCGTGACCCTCTTCGGCAACGACCGCGTCGGCGACAGACTCGGCTTCAACGCAGTCACCCACGAGCACCTCCGGTACACCGGAGCGCTCAGCGACCTCGCCGCCGAGGTGTACGGCACGCACCGGGACCACTCGTTCAACGCCGAGGAGCTGATCCGCCTGCACGGGCTGACGGTGTGGCTGGGGCGGGGGCCGTACGAGGCGCTGCCCGACGGCGGCTGGCTGCGGGACGCCGTGAACGACCTGCTGGGCCGGCCGGCCGACCGGCCGCTGACCGAGAAGGACGTCCACTTCCTGGGCGGGCTCGCCAGCCGTCACGACCGGACGCCCTTCCACGTGCGGGAGGAGCGCTCGCCCGCCGCGCTGCTGGAGCGGGCCAGGCAGGAGCTCGACCGGGCGCCGCTGACCGTCCGGGTCGCGCTGGACGACGCCGCCACGCCGCTGGAGCGCGAGGCGGCCCGGTGGGGCGACCGGGGCGAGGAGATCGTCGAGGCGGCGCCGCGCGAGCTACCGGCGGGGGAGACCCTGCGGGACGTGCTGCGTTCCGGCACCGCCGACCCCGGCGCGCTGGAGGCGTGGCTGCGCCGGGTCGCCGAGGTCGAGTACCCGGGAGCCGGCGTCCGGGCCGAGCTGGGCGAGTGGAGCCTGGTGGACGGGCGGCTCAGCTTCTCCCTCTACTACCGTTCCGTGGACGGTCAGGGGTCGCGGGGCCTCCCCCTCGCCATGGCCCAGTACGTCGTGACGGAGACGGCGGACGGGCGGCTGGTGGCCGCGCACTTCGCGCCCTCGCTCGCGCCGTCCGCGCGGCCGGTCGACGTCCAGCGCGTCAGGATGGCGTGGACGCGGTGGAGCCGGACGCTGGACGACGCCTACATCGCCGTGGGCGTCAGCGAGATCCGTTATCCGCAGTTCTACGTGCTCAAGCCGCTCGACCCGCCCTGAGTGACCGCGTACGGGCCGGGGGACAGGGCCAGCGGCGTCTCCGCCAGCCGGGTCTCGGCGACCGGCGCCTCCCCGGGCAGGCGCCACACCCGGACGACGCCGTCGCCCGCGCCCGCCGCCAGGACCCCGGGGCCGAGGAAGCTCAGGCACCGGACCGCGCCCGGTGCGCCGCCGAGCACGGCCACGTCCTCGCCGGTCACCGGGTCGCGCACGGGGATGCGGCCGTCGTAGCTGCCCGAGGCGAGGACCGTGCGGCCGTCGGGGGTCTCGCCGAACGCCAGCGCGTACACGGGGAAGGGATGCCCGTGGACGACCAGCAGCGGCTCGCCCGTCTCCAGGTCCCAGACCCGGACGGCCCGGTCGTACCCGCTGGAGGCGATGACCCGCCGGCCGCCCACCCGGCCGGTGACGACGGCGGTGACTCCCGCCGGGTGACCGATCAGGCGGCGCAGCGGCCGTCCGGAGAGCGCGTCCCAGGTCCGCACGGTCCCGTCCAGGCCGCCGGACACCAGCAGGCCGCCGTCGAGCGCGAGCCCCGTCACGGGCCCGGAGTGCGGGGTGGGCACCACCGTGACGCCGCCGGGCGCGCCGTGGTTCGGGGTGGGCGCCACCGCGCCGTCGCCTGGCGCGCCGTGGAGGCGTACGGCGCCGGAGGCGGTGCCGCAGACGATCGTCGTCCCGTCCAGCGCCAGAGCCGTGACGCCGCCGTCGGTCCGGGACATCTCCAGCGCGTCCTCCTGGGACGGCGCCTTCGTGAGGTCGCCGTCCGGGCCGTGCATCTCGTCGACGGCGGGCTCGCCGTCCGGCCTGTGCATCTCGTCGACGGCGGGCTCGCCGTCCGGCCTGTGCACCTCCTCGACGGTGGGCTCGCCGCCTGCGAGCCGCCAGACCCGCGCCACTCCGTCCGGGAACCCCGCCACGACGCGTTCTCCGCGCGGCCCGGCGCTCGCGGCGACCGCCGTCGCCGGGGCCGTCGCGAGGACCGCCAGGGGCGTTCCGTCCGCCGCCCAGACCCGCACGCCGTCACCCGCACTCACCAGCCGGTCACCCACCGCCGTGAGGCCGGCCGCCCACGCGCCCGCACGCCAGCGCGCCGCCGGCCCCCCGGTCGC
The DNA here is from genome assembly GCF_024172185.1 of Nonomuraea roseoviolacea subsp. carminata. Classification (GTDB taxonomy): domain Bacteria; phylum Actinomycetota; class Actinomycetes; order Streptosporangiales; family Streptosporangiaceae; genus Nonomuraea; species Nonomuraea roseoviolacea. Next base: position 2,295,473 of record NZ_JAMZEC010000001.1, on the reverse strand, counting down.
GAGGTCCCAGACCACCACCTCGCCGTCCAGGCCGCACGAGGCCAGCGCCGCCCGTCCCGCCACCGTGAGGAACGCCAGCCCGGTCACGCTCGCCCCATGCCCGTCCAGGCGGCCCGCGGGCTCGCCGGTCACCGGGTCCCAGAGCCGGACGACCCGGTCCGAGCCCGCCGAGGCGACGAGCCCCTCCCGGGCGGCGACCGCGTTCACCCAGCCGTCGTGGCCGCCCAGGACCCGCAGCAGACGGCCGTCCGCCGCGTCCAGGAGGTGGACCGCCCCGTCCTCCCCGCCCGTGACCAGCAGCCCGCCGTGGGCGCAGGCGGCGGTGAGCGCGCCCTCGTGGCCGTCCGGCATGGCGCCCAGGGACCCGCCGGCGTCCCAGACCCGCACCCGGCCGTCGTCGCCGCCCGTGTAGACGAGGCCGCCGCTCGCCGCCAGCGCCCTGATCGGCCCGCCGTGGCCGGTCGCGGCGTGCAGCCGCCGCCCGTCCGCGGTGTCCCAGACCCGGATGGCGCCGTCGTCGCCGCCGGCGGCAACCAGGTCGCGACCGCCCGCCGTGCCCAGCGCGAGGGCGTGGGCGGGCGTGTCCGTCACGGTGGCGCCGCCCAGCGGCTCCTCATCCGGCAGGCCGTACAGGGCGAAGGTGACGCCCGGACGGGACACGGCGTACGCGGGCCGCCCACCGGCAACGCCGAACGCGGCGGCGCCCGGCGCGCCGAAGCGCACGCTCACCGGGCCGCCCGGCGTCTCCCCGGCCTCGCCGTGGGCCGAGCCGGAACCCGGCCCGGCCGGCGGCGAGACAGCGGGGTCCGGGGCGCGGCGGCGGGCCAACGGGGGCAGCTCGTCCGGGACGTCCGCCCCTCGCTCGCCCAGCGCGTCGCCGCCCACCTGCCGCATCAGCGCGTCCAGAATCCGCAGCGCGGCTCCGAGCCCACCCCGGGGCCCTCCGGGCCCGCGGGACTCGTCTCCCGGCCCGCGGGAACCTCCCGGCCCGCGAGACTCGCCTCCCGGCCCGCCGGACCCGCCTCCCGGCCCGCCGGACTCGGCTCCGGTTCCGCCGGGCTCGCCTCCCGGCCCGGCAGCCCCGCCGCCCGGCCACGCCACGACCAGCGTCCCCGCCGGCTCCGTACCCGTGACCGTGATCTCGCACAGCGGCCCGCCCGGCACCGGCGGCTCCGGCGCCGCGTCCGGGAAGCCCGCCTCACGCAGGGCCTCCAGCAGCCACGGCCACACCGCCGGGTCCGGCTCGGCGATCCAGCCCCGCACCCCGGCGGCCGTCTCGTGCCGGAGCCGGACGACGCCCTCCGGCCCGGCCGTCAGCTCGGCCAGACCCGGGAACGACGGCCCCGCCACCCGGTAACGCACCTCGGACACGTCGGCCAACCTACTCGGACGGCTCCAGGTAAGCGGTCTGGACGAGCCGCGCGCCGAACCGGCGGTCCACGTAGAAGCCGCGGCCCTGCGGCAGCGGCTGCGGCCGGACGTTGCCGAACAGCGCTCCCTCGTCCTTGTTGCCCGACATGATCAGCGCCGGTGAGGCCATCTCCTTCATCCGCTGCACCGCCGAGTCGTACAGAGCCCGGCTGGCGCCGCCCATCTGACGGGCGAGGATCAGGTGCAGGCCGATGTCGCGGGCCTGCGGCAGCAGCTCGGCCAGCCCCTGCAGCGGGCTGGCCGACGAGGTCGCCACGAGGTCGTAGTCGTCGACGACGATGTACAGGTCGGACCCCTCCCACCAGCTCCGGGAGCGGAGCTGCTCGGGCGTCAGGTCGGCGGGCGGCAGCCGCTTGAGCAGGGCGCTGCGGGCGTCGTTGACGAGGTCCGTCGCGGCCTTGCTCGAGGCGGCGTAGCCGATGCGGTGGTCGGTGACCGCCGTGTCGAGCAGCGCCCGGCGGTAGTCGATCACGATCATCATGGCCTCCCTGGGCGTCTTGCGCGCCACCAGGCCCTCCATGATCAGCTTCAGCACGTTGCTCTTGCCGCACTCGGTGTCGCCGAACACCACGAAGTGCGGATCGACGTCGAAGTCGAGCAGCACCGGCGACAGCGACGCCTCGTCGATGCCGAGCGCGATCCGGCTCGGCCCGGTCTCGTCCGGTCCGGGCAGGGACGCGGCGGGCAGCAGCGACGGCAGCAGGCGCACCGGCGGGGCCTTCGGGCCCTGCCAGGAGGCGCTGGTGATGTCCACCAGCGACCGCACGCCGTCGGCCAGGTCCTCGGTGCCGCGGACGCCGTCGATGCGGGGCAGCGCCGACAGGAAGTGCATGCCCTCCTTGGTCAGGCCGCGGCCCGGTGTGCCCTCGGGCACGGCCAGCGCGGCCTTGCGGTTGACCTCCGACTCGTACGCGTCACCGAGCTTGAACTCCAGCCGCGTGCCGAACAGGTCGCGGATGCTGGCCCGGAACTCCGACCACTTGTTGGTGGAGGCGACCACGTGGATGCCGTAGCCGAGGCCGCGGGCGGCCAGGTCGGTGATGACGCCCTCCAGGCCCTCGAACTCCTGACGGATCGTCAGCCAGCCGTCGACCACCAGGAAGACGTCGCCCCAGCCGTCGCCTTCGAGGGTGCCGTCGGCGACCTGCCGCCGGTAGGTGGCCATCGAGTCGATGCCCCGCTCGGTGAAGTCGCGCTCGCGCCGCTGGAGCAGGCCGGAGACCTCGGCGACGGTCCGGCGGACCCGCTCGGCGTCGAGGCGGCTGGCCACGCCGCCGACGTGCGGCAGCCCCTCCAGCGGGCCGAGCGTGCCACCGCCGAAGTCGAGGCAGTAGAACTGCACCTCGCGCGGCGTGTGGGTGAGCGCCATGCTGGTGATCAGGGTGCGGATCGCGTTGCTCTTGCCGCTCTGGGTGCCGCCGGCGACGCCGACATGGCCGGCCGCGCCCGACAGGTCCAGCCAGTACGGGTCGCGCCGCTGCTCGAACGGCTTGTCGATGATGCCGACGACGGCGTGCAGGCGGCCCCGGCCGTCCCAGCCCGGCGTGGACAGGCCCAGCTCGGGGGTGACGGACAGCGGCGGCAGCAGGTGCGCGAGGGTGGGCGGCTCGCCGAGCGGCGGCAGCCAGATCGGGTGGGCGGCCGGGCCCTGACCGGACAGCCGCTCCACGACGATGTCGAGCAGGCTGCGCTGCGGCCCCTTCTCCTCGGCCGGCGCCACCTCCTTCGCGGGCTGCTCGACTACGGGGACCGGCACGTGGCCGGGGCCGTACTCGACGATCTGGGTCTGCAACGCGGAGCCGGCGTCGGCCGGGACGTGGCGGGGGTCGGCCTGGTAGGGGCCGGACACGTACGCGGCCTTGAACCGGGTCATGCCGGTCGTGTCGAACTTGAGGAAGCCGTTGCCGGGGGCCGACGGCAGCTCGTAGGCGTCGGCCACGCCCAGCACGACGCGGCTCTCCATCGCGGAGAACGTGCGCAGGCCGATGCGGTACGACAGGTGGGTGTCGAGGCCGCGCAGGCGGCCCTCCTCCAGCCGCTGCGAGGCGAGCAGCAGGTGCACGCCGAGCGAGCGGCCGAGCCGGCCGATCATCACGAACAGCTCGATGAACTCCGGCTTGGCCGTCAGCAGCTCGCTGAACTCGTCCAGCACCACGAACAGCGTCGGCAGCGGCGCCAGCTCGGCGCCCTGCTCGCGGGCCCGCTCGTAGTCGCGCAGCGAGGCGTAGTTGCCGGCCGCCCGCAGCAGCTCCTGGCGGCGGACCATCTCGCCGTGCAGCGCGTCGTGCATGCGGTCGACCAGGGGGAGCTCGTCCTCCAGGTTGGTGATGACCGCGGAGACGTGGGAGAGCGACTCCAGCCCGAGGAACGTGGCGCCGCCCTTGAAGTCGACGAGGACGAAGTTGAGGATCTCGGAGGAGTGGGTGACGGCCAGGCCGAGCACCAGCGTGCGCAGCAGCTCGCTCTTGCCGGAACCGGTGGCGCCGATGACCAGGCCGTGCGGGCCCATGCCGCCCTGCGCCGACTCCTTGATGTCCAGCTCGACGACGCGGCCGTCGGCGCCGAGGCCGATGGGCACGCGCAGGCGGTTGCGGCCGGCCCGAGGGCGCCAGCTCACCGCCGGGTCGAGGCGCAGGGGGTCGCCGATGCCGAGCAGGTCGGTCAGCGTGGTGTTGGCCGCGAGCACGTCCTCCGGCTCGCCGGCGTTGTTGGCCGAGGCGCGCAGCGGGGCGAGCTGCCTGGCCAGGCCCTCGGCGCGCAGGTAGTCGAGCTGGTCGGCGTCGCCGAGCCGGGTCTTGGTCTCCTTGCCGGTGTGGTCGATCTTGACCATGTGGAACCCGTCGGGCTGCACGTCCAGCCGCAGGGTGCTCTTCTCCTCCACGGCGCCGGTGTTGCCGGACAGGTCCAGCACCGTGACGCCCTGGATGGCGTCGGTGCCGAGCTGCGAGTCGTGCGGCACGTGCCCGCCGTCCACGATGAGCACGTGGTACGGCAGCGAGTCGCCGGCCGAGCCGGGCCGGAACCGGGCGCGCTCCTTCAGCTCGTTGCCCACGAGGCGGTCAAGCTCGCCTAGGTTCTCGGCCATGAGCCGGACCTGACCGGCGCCGTCCATCTCGTCGGGGTGCAGCGCGTGCGGCAGCCACTTGATCCAGTCCCAGTGGGCCATCCACTCCTGGTCGGCGCACACCATGACGCGGAGGTCGTCCGGTGAGTGGAACACCGCCATCTGGCCGACCATGGCCCGCACCATGTCGCGCACGGCCACCGGGTCGCCGGTGATCCTGATCCGGGCGAACGAGCCGAGGGCGACGGCCACGGGCAGCCGCGACACCGTGGCGTGCGCCCGCACGAACCGGCGCAGCGCGCCGGCCGACAGCGCGTCGAGGTCCTCGACGGGCTTGGAGTCCGGCGGGATGAGCTGGATGGCCAGCTTCTGCACGCCCGTGCCGAGCCGTACCGTGCTGAAGTCGTCGTCGCGCGGGCGACGCTCCCACAGGCGCGGGCCCATCGCGATCCACCACAGCGCGTCGGGCTCGGGGCCGCTCCACTCCAGCGCCTCGCGCTGCTGCTTGGCGGCCCGCCTGACCTTCTGGCGCACCTGCGACAGGTAGCGGAAGAAGTCGCGGCGGGCGCCGTTGAGCCGGTACCTGCGCTCGCCGGCCTGCCGGCCCATCTGGCCGATCGTCATGCCGACCATGGACACCGCGAACATGCCGCTGGCCACGTACATGATGGGGTTGGAGTTGCCGCCCGCCGTGAACATCAGCGCCATCGCCGCGCCGCCCGCCACCATGGGCAGGTACGTGAGCACCATCATGAACCCCTGCCCCTGCACCTCCGGGATCTCCGGTGGCGACTCCAGCAGGATCTCTCCGCGGGGTGGTTTGGGGCTTGGGCGCCGCTCGGGACGCCTGACTACGACGATGCTCACCGTGAGACGGTCCTCCGTATCGGTTGGTGCCCTTCTTACCAGAAGGGACCCAGTATGTTCTCTGTTGTCCATGGCGTTCGTGGGACGGAGTGACGACACATGGGACCTATGGTCCATGGACCGGCCGTATCGGGGCCGATCCCGCACGGCCCTCCGGCGGGGCCTCCCGGCCCACCCGGGCCGCCGTACCCCCCTGGGCCCCCGCACCTGCCGGGACCGCCGCAGGGGCCCTTCCAGGGGCCGATCCGGCAGGGCGCGCTCGCGCAGGTGCCCGTGCCGCTGCCCGCGCTGTGCCACGTGACGATCGTGGGGCCGAGGAAGAAGGCCGACCTGGCGCTGCCCGCCGACATCCCCCTCCCGCACGTGCTGCCGAACCTGCTGCGCGCGCTCGACGAGGTGGGCGGCGACGCGGCCGCGGCCCCCGGCTGGACCCTCCAGCGGCTCGGCGGCGCCCCCCTCGACCTCGGCCAGAGCCTCGGAGAGCTCGGCATCCTCGACGGCGAGGTGCTCTACCTGCGCCCGCGCGAGGCGATCCTGCCTCCCGCGCTGTTCGACGACGTGGCCGACGTGGTCGCGACCGGCGTGAAGAACGCGTCCAGCCCGTGGTCCAACCGGCACACCAGGCTCACCGGCGCCGTCGGCGCCCTCGGCGTGCTGGTCGCCGGCGCGGTCGCGCTCATGACCTCGGGCGCGCCGGCGCTGGTCGTCACGGTGGTCGCCGGGGTGCTCTCCGTCGTGCTGCTGGCGACGGGCGCGGTGCTGTCCAGGGCGGTCGGCGACTCGCTCGCGGGCGCGCTCATCGGCCACGCCGCGCTGCCGTACGGCTTCCTGGCCGGGCTGTTCGCCCCGGCGAGCGGCGGCGTGCTGGCGAGCATCGGGGCGCCGCACGCGCTGGCCGCGTTCGCCTGCACCGCGCTGGTCGCGACGATCGGCGGCGTGCTCATCTCGGACGGGGTGCCGGGCTTCCTCGGCACGTCCATCGCCTCGGCCGCGGGGGCGATCGGCGCGGCTGTGATCATGGTGTTCGCCGCGCCGCCCGCCGGCGTCGCCGCGGTGGAGATCTCGGTGCTGCTGGCGCTCAGCCCGCTCGTGCCGACGCTGTCGTTCCGCCTGGCCAAGGTGCCGCTGCCGAACATGCCCACGACGGCCGAGGAGCTGCGCAGCGACAACCAGCGGCTGGACAGCGCGGCGATCCAGGAGCGGACCGCGATCGCCCAGCGCTACACGACCGGTATGATCATCGCCATCGCGCTGGCGTCGCTCGTCACGATGGCGCTGCTGTCCACGGACGACGGCTGGATCGCCGACCTGATGATCGGCACGCTCGGGCTGACGCTCATCATGCGGGGCCGGGTCTTCCGCGGCGTCCGGCAGCGGCTGTGGCTCATCATGTCGGGGCTGACGGCCTTCGGCGTGCTGGCCTTCTCCCTCGGCTCCGGCTCGGGCGTGATCGGGGCCGTGGCCGTGGCGGTCGGCGCGCTGTGGCTGGGGCTGATGGCGGTCGGGATCGGCCTGTTCCTGCCCTCGGGCAAGCCGTCGCCGTTCTGGGGGCGCGCGGGCGACATCCTGGACGTCGTGCTCATCGTGGAGCTCTTCCCGCTCGCGCTCGGGGTGCTTGAGGTCTATTCGTGGGTGCGCGGATTGTCCGGCTGAAGAGGTTGTCCGGCTGGTAGGTTGCTGCGCGATTTAACTGTGATGCGAAGGTGGAGCGGTAATGCAGGAATTCGGAGACTTCGCGAACATCGACATCGACAAGCTGCTCAAGGGGGCTGACGAGCAGTTCGCCCGGATCGAGGAGCTCCAGAAGTCCATGACCGACATCGTCGGCCGCGCGCAGGACGAGGACGGCCTGGTGACGGTGGAGTACGGCAGCGAGGGAGTGCGCCAGCTCCAGCTCCACCCCAAGGCGATGCGGCTGTCCTCGGGGGAGCTGGCCGACCTCATCAAGGTCGTGCTGCGGGACGCCGCCGCCGACCTGCAGGTCCAGGTCAGCGGCGCCATGTCGGAGGCGTTCGGTGAGGACGACAACCCGATGAAGTTCGTCGAGAACCCCGACGAGGCGCTCAACAAGATCAAGGAGGCGGAGGCGGCGTACAACCGGACGTTCGAGGACGTCATGGGCGAGCTCGACCGCATCCGCCGCCGCCTCGACCTCTGACCGCGACCCCGAGGCGCCGCCGGCGGTGTGGCCGCCGGCCGGACCTCAGCCGTCGAAGCGCCTGCCCTTCGCGTCCTGCCGGGGCAGGTCCGGGAGGTAGACCTGCTTGAAGTCGGGCGCCTTCGTGCCCGTGGGGTGCGTGACCTTGGCCGCGGTGCTGTTGGCCCGCATCATGAAGATCGCCGCCATCCCGCTGGTCAGTGAGGCCGCCGTGACGAAGGCCAGGCGGTTCCTGCCCACGACGTATCTGACGAGGTTCATGAGGCTGTTGCCGGCGCCGACGGTGGCGATGTCCGTGCTCGCGCTGAGCGGGCCGAGGACCTTGGTCGCATTGCTGAGCAGGACGAGGGACACAATGGTCGCTCCGACCACGCCGCTCACGACCGCACCGGCCAGGGACAGGTTGGCGAGTGAGTGCAGGAGGTCCTTCATCCCGTCGAAAACCTCCTTGGCGTCGGTGGCCTCCACGCCGAACTTCTCCTTCGCCTGCTCTGCCGCCTCACGGCCCATCTTCTCCCACTGCTCATCGGTGACTTTGTCGAACGCCTCCTTCAGCATGATCGCGGCCTTCCCCACCGTCTCGCCCAGGTCACCGGACCTGTTCCCTTCGTCATTGATGGCGCCGGGGCTGGAGAGGATGGTGCCGATCGACGTGCCGATGTACTTGGCGATGAACTTCAACATGGGATTGACAGCGAAGTACGACGCCCCGATGCTCGCGGCGATGCCCTCGATGTAGAGCGCCAGACCGGCGTCGTAGTTGTCCATCTCAGTCCCCGCTCACTTGTGGTTCACGTTGCTGGCGTCGTTGGCCTGGGTCACGGTCTTGGCGCCGGCGTCGAGCTGCTGCTGCCAGACGCCGAGCTGCGTCTTGGCGTTCTTCAGGTAGTCGGCGGCCGCGGTCCGGGCTTGGCTGTAGGACGGGACGAACGTGACGAGCCCCACCACGCCCAGCCCGAAGGTGAGACCGCCGTCGCGTGCCTTGCGCTCGGCCTCGCCCATATGGTCGCCGGGTGTGCCGCCTTTGCCGCCGTCGGTGGGCGCCACCGCCTTGCCGAGGTTCGTCATGCCCTCGGGGTCGGCGTTGCGCCAGCCCCCGCCGACGTTGCCGTCGGCGAGGATCTGCTCCCGGGTCTTCTTGGGCTCCTTCTCCTTGCCCTGGTCCTTGCCGTCTTTGCCACCGGCGCCGCCGGTGCCGTCGCCCCCGCCGGTCCCAGCACCGCCGGTGCCGTCGCCGCCACCCCCAAGGCCGGCGTCCTTGTCGCCGGTGTCCTTGCCGTCGGCGTCCTTGCCGTCAGTGCCCTTGCCGTCGGTGCCGCCTCCGCCTCCGCCGCCGGTGCCGGTGGGAAGGCCGCCCAGGCCGCCGCCGGTGGGGTCTTCGGCGCCCGGGGTCGTACCGGTGCCGTCGCCCGTTCCGGTTCCGGTGCCGGTCCCTGTCCCGGTGCCGTCTCCAGTTCCGGTGCCGGTCCCTGTCCCGGTGCCGTCTCCGGTGCCGGTGCCGGTTCCCGTGCCGTCACCGGTTCCTGTGCCGGTACCTGTGCCGTCACCTGTACCCGTGCCGGTTCCGTCCCCAGTACCCGTACCGCTCCCGTCCCCGGTGCCGGTTCCTGTGCCGTCACCCGTCCCGGTACCGGTTCCGTCCCCAGTGCCCGTTCCGTCGCCGGTCCCGGTGCCCTGGTCGCCGTTTCCGGGATCGCCGGTTCCCTGGTCACCCGTGCCGCCGGTGCCGTCCTGCCCCGACTCGCCCTGGTTGTCGTCGCCTGAGCCGTCGCCCTGGGAGCCGTCGTCCTGTCCGTTCGGGTCGCCCTGGCCGTCGCCGTCCTTGCCGTCGGACTCGGGGTCGGTGGCCTCCTCCACGGGCGCGTCCGGACCCTCGGGGTCCAGCGGGTCCACGGCCTCGTTGTCGTCCGTCCCGAGGTCCGGGTCGTCCTGCTGGGCGTCGGACGGCTCCCACTGCGGGTCGCCCACCGCAGCCTGCGGGTCCACCATGCCGGGCTCCGTGTCCACCGGCTCGTCGCCGCCGTCCCGGGAGTCGCCCTGGCCGCCGGTGTCGTCGCGGCCGGTGCTGTCCTGGCCGCCGGTGTGGTCGCGGTTGGAGGTCCCGTCGCTGGTGAAGATGACCTCCAGGTTCGCGTCCGGCCCGTTGACGCCCCAGCCGATCCCGTCGTCGCCCGTGCCCGCGTCACCCGTGCCGGCCTCGCCTCCCGGCACGCCGTACCTGCCGTCGTCGCCTCCGGAGCCGCCATGGTCACCACCGTGACCGCCGTGCCCCTCATGGCCACCGTGGTCGCCGCCGGGGCCGCCGGGGCCGCCGGGGCCGTCATGGCCGCCGGGCCAGTCGTGGTGTCCGGGCTCGCGGGGGCCGCCGGGCTCACCCGGACCGCCGGGCCGCCCGTGCGGATCGGGCTCGCCGACCGCGATCCCGGCCGCGCCCGGGGGCGGGCTGCTCCAGTTGAGCAGGCTCTCGATGCTCGGCCTCTCCCCGCCCGTGACCTCAGTCACCGATGCCCCTCCAACCACGCTGGTCAAACGGCGAAACCCTGGAAAAGCCTAGCCCCGTGATCACCGAACCGTACAGACAACAACTTTTACCGCGTAGGGCCACCAAAGCCTCTTCGGATGTGTCAGGAAAACGCATCGCTCCCACCAGGGCGTTTCCCGAAAAGTCGCCTTCTCGTGATCTTTCTGTTATGTTAAGTCTCTGTTATTTATGGGGCGCGTGGTAGCTAACATGCCCTTTGATGATGTTTTGCGGGGATCATCGGGTCGCGCGACCCGGGGCGCCGCGAGCCAGATCAAGCCCTGCTGACATGGAGGTCCAATGGCGGACATCGACGCCGCTCTGGCGGCAACCAGCCCGACGTCCCTCAAGAAGGCGGCGGGCTACTGCCAGAGCACTGCCCAATACATCGAAGGCCAGCGCCGGCGTGTCCAGGAGATCAAGGCCTTCATCATGGCCAACTGGGAGGCCAACGCCGCCCGGGCCTTCGGCCGGGCGCTCGACCAGTGGGACTTGGAGTTCATCGAGGTCCGCAAGATTCTTGAGGGAATCTACGACAAGCTCAACATCGGCGCGGGCGTGTACGCCAACGCTGCCGACCACGACATGGACCTCGTCCACGGCCTCATGCACGCGGGCCAGACCGGCGGAATCGACTCGCTCATCAACGCGCACACGCCCTCCGCCCCGTCCGCCCGCTGAGCGCCTGAACAACACGGAGGATCATCATGGCGAACCCGAAGAACCCGAACGACTACCTCGACGACCGCGTACGCATCCATTTCGACAACATGGACCTCGCGTACGAGGACCTGAAGAAAGTCATCACCGAGCTCGACAAGGCCACGGACGACCTCTACAAGGACCTCCACAACGAGCTCAACGAGATCTGGGTCGGCGGCGCCCGCACGTGGTTCGAGGAGAAGAAGCGCGAGTGGAACGAGCACGAGGTCCGCATGGGCGAGCAGCTCTTCAACGCGGCCCAGGTCGTTCAGATCGCGAACGGCAACTACCGTGCCGCTGAGAAGCGCAACATCGCGATCTGGTCCGACTGACGCCGCACGCGGCAGCCGTTCTCTCTCGGTCATCGCGTGACGCGGTGGCCGAGTTCGCTCGTCTAGGGGGTTGGGATGACCCAGAAGGACGCGATTGACGGGGGCACCGATCCCCTGTACATCGATCCTGATCTCTTCGATGGCGGCGGGGCGCGGGAGCACTCGCCCTCCGCGATGCGGAAGATCGCCGAGGAGCTGAAGACCGCCATCGGCGCCCTGGAGGGCTCCGGCTCGGCCGAGGGGTACACGACCGGCTCGGTCAACGCCATCCTCGACCACTGCCAGCTCACCGAGGCGCAGATCGGCACCTGGCACGACGCCAGCGCCTTCGCGTCCACGGTCGGCAAGAACAGCGGCGCGCACAAGTTCGCTGAGGTGTACAAGCAGTACATCCAGGCCCTCAAGGACGTCGTCGCGGCCATCGAGGCGAACGCCGCCAACCATGGCGCCGCCGACACCGCGACGGAAGGCGGTGCGTGATGGCCGAGCGGAAGACGGGCCGGCAGGTCGTCGTCATCCTGTCCTTCGACAAGATGCCGGAGGGCGGCACGGTCAACGCGTCCAAGGACGAGATCCTGCACCTGCTGAACAAGACGCAGCCGTCGCAGATCCAGGACGCGGGTTTCGCCTACGAGAAGGCGGCCAGCGCCGTCGAGAGCAGCATGAAGACGCTGGAGGAGCACGCCGGCAAGATCCTCCAGGTCTGGAAGGGCGCCGACGCCAGCAAGGCCAGGCACGCCATCCAGATGATGCACGCCACCGGCGGCGAGCTGGCCACCAAGCTGGAGATGATGGGCTCGGCGCTGCGCCAGTACGCCGGCTACATCCCCGAGACGATCTCCAAGGTCGAGGGCATCAAGGCCCAGGAGGAGAACAGCGGCGGCGGCACGTACGGCGACGCGGAGACCAAGACCGCGGCCGACGCGGCGGCCAAGAAGGCGGCCGAGGATCGCGAGGCCCAGCAGGCCATGCGGGAACTCAACAAGAAGATCGTCGACCTGTACACCCTCCAGGTGCCGCACGACGTCTCCTACGAGCTGCCGGCCGTCTCCGTCCCGGGCGGCACGGGCACCTACAGCTCGACCCCGTACCCGAAGAGCGTCGGCGGCATCGACGGCGGCGGCAACGGCGGCGCGGGCGGCGGTTACGACACTGGGACCGGCGGCTTCACCGGCAGCGGCGGCATCGGTCACACGGGCGGTTCGGGCGGCACGGGTGGCACGGGCCACACGGGCGGCTCCGGCGACCACGGCGGCTCGACCGGCGGCGGCAACGGCCACTCGGGCGGCTCCGACGGCACGGGCGGGACCGGCGGCACGGGCGGCAGCGGCCACCCGGGCGGCTCCGACGGCGGCACGGGGACGGGCACCGGCGACGGCTCCACCGACGGGCAGAACCCCGGCGGCCCCGGCGACCCGAACGGCCAGACCCCGGGCGGCCCGGACGGGCAGACCCCCGGTTCGCACGACCCGGGCTCCACGTCCGGCAGCAGGGACGGCACCGCCCCGCCGGTCCTCGGCCGCGACGACACCCCGTCGCACCGGACCGAGATGGAGAGCTACCAGCCGCCCAACACGCTGACCACGCCCACCACCACCGGTTGGTCGCCGACGACCACGACGTACTCCAACCCGTTCACCACCCCCACCACCACGATGGTCACGCCGCTGAACCAGCTCAGCCCCACGGGCGGCACGCCGTACGTGCCGTCGGTGCTGGGCAACCCGCACGGCGGCGGCGTGGGCTCGATGGCGGGAGAGGCGCTCCCGGCCGGCTCCGTGCGCGGGTCCGGCGGCGGCTCGACCGGCATGCCCGTCGCGCCGCTCCTCGGCGGCGGCCCGGGCGCCGAGGACGGCGAGGAGCTTCCGCGGACCTACTACCTCGCGCAGGATTGGGACGTCGCGGGCACGCATGGCTTGCCCGGTGGGGTTCTCGGAGGACAGGAGCAGGTGTAGGAAAGATGCCGGCGAACGGATCGAACGACGCGTTCGGCGCCCTCGGCCAGAACGGCGCTCTCAACGGACTGACGGCCGGCGCGGTGTCGCGCGTCTCGTTCACCGAGGGGAAGCTCAAGAACGCCGGCAAGGGCCTCGACCAGCAGAAGGACACCCTCCAGGCGCTGGACGACAGGGACAACGGCCTGGGGGTGCCCTATCCGCACTTCGCCGTGGTGGGCATGGGCGTGAACAGCCTGCACGACAAGGCCATCGAGAAACATCGCGAGGCGGCGAAGCTGGCCCAGGCGTCCCTGGACAGCTACAAGCAGGCGCTGCACGACTCCGACACCAACTACACCGGCGCCGGCAGCGACACCATGCAGCAAGTCAAAACCGGCCTGGGCGACCTGGGCGGCCTCGGTGACCTGGGCGGCCTGAAGACCCCCCCTGGCCCGGGAGGGCTGCCCGACCTCGGCGGCAAGGGGCTGCCCGACCTGGGTGGCAAGGGGCTGCCCGACCTCAACGGCGACGGCATCCCGGACATCGACCGGAACGGCGACGGCATCCCCGACGTCGACGTCAACGGCGACGGCATCCCGGACAAGGACCTGAACGGCGACGGCATCCCCGACGTCGACCTGAACGGCGACGGGAAGCCGGACCTGCCGAAGACGGACCTGCCGAAGCAGGACATCCCGAAGATGCCGAGCACCGACCTGCCCAAGATGCCGAGCACCGACCTGCCGAAGATGCCCAGCGCCGACCTGCCGAACGGTCTCGGCGGGGTCAACACCAAGGTGCCCGACATCGAGTCGGCGCTCAACGGCCAGCGGATGCCCGACATGTCCGGCATCAACGCCAAGGTCCCGACGGGCACGGAGCTCTCCGACTACCAGCAGCCCCAGATGAGGACGCCCGACATGAGCGCCCTCAACGCCGACCCGAACAGCGTCGCGAGGAGCGTGAACCCGGTCCAGACCTCCACCAGCCCGAACACCGGCGGTGGCACGTTCAGCGGTGGAGGGGCGAACGCGGGCGCCCTGCAGGCGGGGCTGCGTTCCGCGACGGCGGGCCTGTCGGGCAGCGGCATGCCGATGATGCCGATGATGCCGATGAGCCCGCAACCCGGCCAGGACCAGTCGCGCGACGGCGACGACAAGTACGGGCTGCGCGCGGAGGAGAGCGTCTGGGGCGGCGACGATCCCACGGCGCCCAGCACGATCGGGGTGGACGTCTAAGTGGCCGACGAGAAAGTCATGCTGGGGGCCATCGCCACGACGACGGTGGCGGCGGGTCTCATCGGCGGCAAGTGGCCCTGGTACGTGGTGGCCCTCATGGGCACGTGCTACGGCCACATCACCGGGATGGGGAACGCGACCAACCTGTGGAGGACCAAGGAAGCTCACGGCCTGATCGAAGAGCTCGACGATCTGAAGACGGAGATGGCCGCCTTCAAGAAGCGACTCAAGGACGAGGGCAAGTGGGAGGGCGGCGCCTGGGACACCTTCGAGGACGCCTATGACAAGTTCCGCCAGGGCGTCGACGCCCTCGCCGAGCTGCGCAACCTCAACGGCGCGGGGGTGGAGGCGACCCAGAAGGCGTTCAAGGTCCTCGCGATCCTGTTCAACGTCGTCGCGGGGGTCATGCTGGCTGTCGGCATCGCCATGGTGTGGGCCAGGCTGCACCCGGCCGGCCGCGTCGCCGCCGTGCTGCTGTCCAACTCGGCGGGTTCCACGGCGACCAGCACGACGAGGGCCTCCGTCTGGAAGCTGGTCAAGATCCTCGGCATCTTCGCCGGTGTCCTCTACATGGCCATCAAGCAGACCGAGATGACCGGCAAGTTCTTCCCCCTGATGGACAAGGGCCTGCCGACGGAGATGAGCGCCCTGAAGTCGGGCAACGGCCTGCCGCCGTTCTCCGGCACCGAGCTCCAGTACGACAAGAACCTCGGCCTCACCCAGAAGATGGACGACCCGAGCAAGTCCATGCAGATCTAGCAACCGCGCCGGGGCGGCCGACGATCACGGCCGCCCCGCCGGGGTCAGTCGTCCAGCGGGATGCGCAGGACCTGGCCCGCCCGCAGCTTCTGCGGGTCCGGCCCGATGATGTCCTTGTTGGCGTCGTAGATCTCACGCCAGCGCCCCGGGTCGCCGTACACCTTCTGCGAGATCTCGGCCAGGGTGCCGTTGACCGGCCAGTAGCCGACCTTCGCCGTCGTCATGTGCACCCGCGGGGGCGCCTGCAACGTGTGCTCGCCGGTGCTCGGCTGCTGCCACTGCGGCAGCTCCTCGGGCTTCTCCGTGGTGTGCAGAGGCCGCCACACGCGGAAGACTGCCGTCGGGATGGCCTGGTAGAACGTCTTGTGCGCGTTGCCCCGGCCGCCGCCGATCGTCGGCAGCCTCTTCTTGAGCGCCTCGTACGCCGGGTTGCGCAACGAGACGAAGCCGCCGAACGCCTCGCCGGACTCGACCACGGCCTGGCCCGACTTGGTCAGGGGCGCCGTGAAGGAGCCGGCCGTGCCACCGCTGGCGAGGCCCTTGGTGCTGAGGCCCGAGAGGGGCGCGAAGGTGGCGGCCAGGGTGGCGCCCGTCGTGATGCGGGCGGCCTGGGCGAACGTCAACGGGTCGAGGTTGAAGATGCTGTTGCCCTGCATGCCCTGGGAGAGCATCTGGGAGCCGATGACGCCGGTGTAGACCCAGCCGGACGTCTTCGCGAAGCTGGCGAAGCTGGTCTTGCCGGCCTTCTCGGCGTAGCCCGCGTACTTCCCGAACTTGGCGGCCTCCACCTCGACCCTGGTCAACGCGGCCGCGGCCTTCAGCGAGCGCAGCCGGGCCGCTCCCGGCGTGATGCGCAGGAGCAGCCGGCCCACGACGGGCAGGTTGCGCAGCGCCAGCGCGCAGGTGCGCAGCATCGTCAGGAACCTGATCAGCACCTGGAGGGCCATGCCGACCAGGCGGGTGGTGCGCAGGTACGCGGCGTAGACGGCGAACTGAGCGGCGAGGGCGGGGCCCCACGTGCGGGCGAGCCACCTGAGGGCCATGAACGCGCCGGCCCAGATGGCCGCGGCCTTGAGCAGCTCGATCAGGGCCGTCCTGGTCATCGCCGAGGAGTCGGCGACCGCCCGCAGGATCTTCGCGATGCCGGTCGCGCTGGTCGCGACCGCCTGCCGGTTCTCCTGCTTGACGACCTCGCCCCAGACCTTGCGGAACTCGTCGGCGGCCTTGCCCTTCCACTCCTTGATGATCCGGTCCATGTAGCCGTCGCTCTGGCCCTGGGCCCGGGTGTCGAGGACCTCGAAGATCTTGCGGAGCCGCTCGGCCATGAGCTCGTGCGCCTCGGCCGCGTGCCGCAGCCGCCCCTCGGCGTCGTCGGCGCCGACCAGCGAGGGGATGGAGAACCACATCGCCTTGATCGTGGCGACCAGCGGCTCGGGGTTGAGGACCGAGCCCAGGTCGAAGTCGAACGGCCACCTCGTCCAGTTCCACTGCAGCGGGTTGATGTGACCTTCGGTCATGGCGTCGCCTTGCCCTGGTTGGCCAGGTCGGCGAACGTGTAGTTGTACGCCGACGCGTCCAGGGAGTCGGCCAGCCACTGCAGCGCGTCATGCAGGTCGTTCAGGTAGGCGACGACGGAGTCGTACCGCTTGTCCTCGAAATTCATCTCCTGCGTGCCGTCCACGTAGGAGGCGGCCAGCTCGTCAGCCTGTGGGGCTTGGGAGAAGTCTCTCTTGGTGAGCCTCGCGGGCCCGAAGCCGGCGATGCAGTCCTTGACGGGCTGCCTCTGGTCGGCGCAGGACTGCACGGCCTTGGTCAGATTTGTCGGTATGACGTCGTACCCGTTGGCAGCGTCCCCCATATGCCCCCCAAACCACTTAAAGGAACACCAAACCCTCGAATACTAGCGTTTACCTGTATTTACCGTCCATGAAATGCGCAGTTCACGGCCCCGAGGAGCGCAGCCCCGGGGTTCCGGTCAGCGGAGTGCCGGCGGCGGCCGGGTCCAGCGCCGGCCCGTCCGGGATCAGCCGCAGCAGATGGGGCGGCAGGGGGGCGACATCCGCCGCGCTGTAGCCCAGTTTCGTCACGACGTCGGGCGTCACCAGCCGGAACTTCCTGCCCTGATCGCTGATCAGGTAGAACTGGGTGACCGACGGGAGCTGGCCCTCGCCCGGCAGCAGACCGGCCACCGCGGCGCCGCCCGGCGGCAGCACCACCTGGTCGAACTTGTCGGCGGCGCCGGCCGACTTCGGCGCCCTGATCTGCACCGTGCTGCCGACCGTCAGCCGGCCCTTGACCGAGCCCTTGAGCAGGTCGGCGTACACCATGCACAGCGGGGCCGACGCCGCCGGCGCCTGGAAGCGCGGCATGGTCTCCGGCATGCCGCCGCCCCTGATGGTCTGGGCGGACTGCTTGGTGGCGTTGGCGCTCGCCGCGTCGATCGGGATCTCCCGCACGCGGTTGCGGCCGTACGCGGCATGGCTGGCGGGGTCCTGGATGAGCAGGGTCGCCTGGGTCTGGGTGATGGGCGCGAGGCCGTCCGAGAGCAGCACGTACCAGCGGGCCGGGGTGCCCGCCAGGGCGTCCACCTTCAGGACCTGCCCGACCCGGAAGTTCGTGCCGGGGAGCCGCTTGCCGCGTCCGGTGATGACGGGCGGGGCGAACCGGCTGCCCTCGGGGATGGCGTTGATCCACGAGAGGGGGACCCGGCGGGGCGCCTGGTCGGTGAGCCGGTCGACGTTGTCGACCGCCATCCGCTGGTTGGCCCACAGCACCCAGTTCTGCCTGCCGTCGTTGACGAGCAGGGCGTCGGTGGCGTCGGGTGACACGCCGCCGACCTCGGTGCCACCCACCAGCGTCACGTACGACCGGCGGGTCCCGGCGGCGTCCTGTCCCTCGGTCACGCAGGCCGACCACGGCGTCTTGACCATCCGCTGCGGCTTGGGCAGCGAGTCCGGCGCCTCCGCGATGCCCACCATCGGCCCGCGCGAGAAGCCCGCCAGCGACTCCGACGACACGTTGCGCACCTTGATCTGGTCGCTGTCCAGCAGCAGGCGCGCCGAGGCGTAGTTGGCCACCGGCAGCAGTCGGCCCTCCTGCTGGCTGTAGACGTAGGTCGCGCCGGTCTCCTCCTCGACGAGGAGCTGCCCGGGATCGGTGAGCTTGGTGGCCCCACCCGGCTTCAGCATGCCGTAGATGCCGAAGCCCGCCGCGATGAGGATCGCGATGAGCACGCCCGCGAACGTCGCGACGTTGTGCCGCCGCATGGGTGATTCGGGCAGGTCGGGCTCGCCCTGCAACAGGGCCATTCCGAGGCGCTGGGTCATGAACCGATGCGCCTGGTAGAGATCCTTGCGGGTCTGCATGCCACTCCGTTCCGGTCCGGCTCCCGCGTAATGTTACGGCTGAGCGGCATGGGGGATATGTCAACTTCTGTACGGCACGATAGCCATGCGAGTAAAGTTGCGGATCAAGAGCCATTGGGGAGGGTGTCGTGCCTGCAAGGGATCACCGGCATTGCGGCCAGAAGTGGCCCGGACTTGATGCCGATCACGAGCTTCTCGAGCATCCCGAGGATCCCAAGAAGAAGTTCCAGGAACTCGCCGACCAGCTCACCGCCGAACTCACCGCACTGACCGGCATGAAGCACGGCGGCGTGCAGGACGTGCAGGCCAAGGCCAGCCTGGAGAACCTGCGCTCGCAGGTCCAGGGGATCAAGCGCTGGGACGGCGGCAAGGTGTTCGTCGAGACGGCGCAGAGGGGCCAGGAGCAGCTCACCGACATCTACGGGCAGGTCAACGAGAAGCTCCGCATCGCCATCGACCTCATCAAGGTCGGCGGCGGGATCTACGACAAGGCCAACGACCTGAGCTCATGGAACGCGTGATCGCACATGGCTGACCCCACGAAGAGCCCCAAGGCGACCCACTGGATCAAGACCCAGTGCGACAACTTCAGCGTCGACGACGACGGCAGGAGCGTCGCCGAGGTCAAGAACTTCATCTCGTCGCTCATGACCGAGGACTTCCAGGGCGCCGCCACCGCGTACAGCGACGCCGCGGAGCGGCTGACGCAGACACTGGACGTGATCGACGAGGTCAGCGCCGAGCTGGCCAGGATCTGGAAGGGCAAGGCGTCCGTGGACGCGCAGAAGGCGCTGCGCCAGCTCCACGACACCATCGTGAACCTCTCCGGCGGCATGGAGGGCATGGCCAAGCCGATGCAGACCCTCGCCGACCGCGTCCGCGAGCACAAGGACTTCGTCGAGAACGGGACCGCTACCTGGAGCAACCCGGTCGGCGACATGGGCAGCTGGGACGACTCCGTCGGCGGTGTGTACCGCACGATCGACAAGGGGTGGGAGGGCGGCTCGCAGGACGAGCTGGCCGGCAAGCACCTCGCCGCCTTCAACAAGGACCTGTACGAGGCGTACGCCCGCTTCCCGGACTTCGTCCAGAAGGACCTGCCTGACATCAAGGACCCGACGCCGCCGGGCGCCGACGGGATCAAGGACGTCAACTTCGACAACCCGTTCAAGAACAACCACGCCGTGCCCACCGATTACACCGGCGGGAACTTCCCCGGCAGCGGCGTCAACGGCTACGACACGGGCGGCACGGGCGGCACGAACTGGGACGACCCGAGCAAGCGCGACGGCGGCTCCGGCGACGTCAAGGTCCCCGGCATGCCGGGCGGTCCCGGCGGTTCCACGTCGGGTGACGGCACGGGCGGTCCCGGCGGCACGGGCGGCGTCAACATGCCCGGCGGCGGGAGCGACACCTCCGGCGGCGTCAACATGCCCGGCGGCGGTGTCACGGACCCCTCGCAGGGCGGCAGCACGCCGGGAACCCACATGACCGACCCCAGCAAGGGCATCACGGACCCGAGCAAGGGCATCACCATGCCGGGCGGCTCCACGGCGACGCAGCTCGCCGACTACCACCGGCCCACCGTCCCCGACGCCACCACCTCCGGCTGGAACCCCACCAACTACACCTCGCCCACCACGTCCAGCCCGCACAGCACCACCAACCCGAACGGCACCTCGACCCCGTACGGCGTGTACAACAGCCACGGAGGCTCGACGGCGGACGGCGTCTCCACGACGGGCCGCGGCGAGGGCTCGATGGCCGGCAACGCCCAGCAGCTCTCCGCCCGGGGTTCCAGCGCGACGGGCATGTCGTCGGGCGTCCCCATCGCCCCGCACATGGGCGGTGGCGGAGGCGAGCAGGGCACGGACCGGCAGAGCGAGTACTGGATCAACATCGACGACGACAACTGGACGGGCGGAGCCTACGACGGGGCGGTCGACAGCACCCTGGCGTAGCCCAGGGGCCCGGCGTGGGGACTGCGGACCGTCCCCACGCCTTCTTCCGTTTCCTCCATGGGTGATCGGCTCGGCTGCCTCCGGTGGCGTGCTCAAGCAGCCGCGGTCAGGGCGTCGACCGGCCGGGTGCGCAGCGCCGCCACGGCGGTCGGGATCACCGCCACCATGACGAGCAGCAACGCTCCCGCGACGATGACGGCGTACATCCAGGGCGGCCCGGAGGGGAGCGGGGAGCCGGTCTTGACCAGGCTGTAGGGGACGGTGGTCGCCGCGGCGGCGGCCGTGCCGAGCACGACGGCCGGCGCCGCCGTCATCGCCGCCTCGACCGCGACCATGGCCAGCACCTGCCCACGGGTGGCGGCCGACAGCCGCAGCAGCCCGAACTCGCGGCCGCGCCGCCGGGTGGCCGCGATCAGCGTGTTCACCACCACGATCGCCGAGAAGGCGATGATCATGGCGACGACCAGGTAGTTCACCGAGGCGAGCTGCGGGCTCACGTCCCCGGCGGCGTGGGGGACGCTGTCCTCGGTGGTCTGCATGTACAGGGTTCCGCCGGCGATGCCGACGAGGAGGATCAGTGGGGAGGCCACGCTGCCGCTCTGTTTGGCGCGGGCATGGACGTTGCGCGCGGCCAGCCGCGCGGTCGCCCCGAGCCGGGCGTCCGACAACCGGCGGACCGGCCGCAGCGCCGCCGGGCTGAGCAGCGCCAGCCCGACCGCGACCGCGACTCCCGCCGGGCCCGCGGTGCTCGACAGCAGCGGCCCGTCGTCCATGAACAGCGTCCCCGCCGACAGGCTCAGCCCGGTCGCGAGCAGGACGATCCCGGCCACCACCCGGCCCCTGGCCAGCGCCCGGCCGGATTCGGTGGGAGCCGCCGCGGCCAGCGCCCGCACGGGCGGGATCGAGGCGGCGCGCCGGCTGGAGATCAGCGCCCCCGCGAGCGCCGCCAGCAGGGAGGCGCCCGTGCCCGTCACCACGCACAGCCAGCCCGTCGCCAGGCGCGTCCCGGGGCCCACCAGCCCGCTGCCCACCAGCCGGCCGAGGACGACGGCCCCCAGCCCGAACCCGGGCAGCAGGCCCGCCACGGCCGCCGGCACGGCCGTGATGAGCGTCTCCACGACCACGTTCTGCCGGATCTGCCGGGGGCTCGCCGCGATCGACCGCAGCAACGCCAGCTCCTGCTCGCGATGCTGGATCGTCAGCGACACGGTGGAGACCACCCCGAACGCCACGATCGCCACCGTCCAGCCGCCCAGGATCGCCGGCAGCATGATGAGGAACCCGCTGTCCCGGCCGGTCGCCAGGCCGGTCTCCAGCAGGCTCGCGAACGCGGTGAGCAGGGCGGTGCCGGCCGCCATGACGGCGGCCGAGGCGAGCGAGGAGGTGCGATGCGCGCGTACCGTGGCCCAGGCCAGCCGCCACCTCATCGGCCGTCACCCCCGTGCCGGGCGCGCCCGTTCTGCGGGGCGGGCGCGGAGGGGGCGTGCCCGCTCGTCCGTACGGACGACGACGGGGCCTGCCCGCTCTGCCGTACGGCCGAGGACGGGACGTGCCCGCTTGGCCGCACGGCCGAGGGCGGGGCGTGCCCGCTTGGCCGCACGGGCGCGGACAGGCGGGCCATGCGCGCCGCCACCGAGGCGGGGTCGGGCCGGGTCATGCTGTCCACGATGCGGCCGTCGCTGAAGAACACGACCGCGTCGGCGTAGGCGCCGGCGACCGGGTCGTGCGTCACCATCACGATCGTCTGCCCGCTCGCGTCGACCGCCTCGCGCAGGATGTGGAGCACGTCCCGCGCGGCCTGGGTGTCGAGCGCTCCGGTGGGCTCGTCGGCGAACACCACGGCCGGCCGGGACAGCATGGCGCGCGCGATGGCCACCCGCTGCTGCTGCCCCCCGGACAGCTCGGCGGGCCGGTGGTCGAGCCGGTCGCCGAGCCCGAGCCGCGACAGCAGCCCCCGCACCTCCCGCTCGTCGACCCGGCGGCCGGCGAACTCCAAGGGCAGGGCCACGTTCTGCGCAACCGTCAAAGTAGGCACCAGGTTGAACGACTGGAAGACGAACCCCATGCGCTCGCGCCGCAAGCGGGTCAGCGCCGTCTCGTCGGCGTCGGTCAGCTCGTAACCGTCGAGGACCACGGACCCGGAGTCGGGCCGGTCGAGCCCGGCCGCGCAGTGGAGCAGGGTGCTCTTCCCCGATCCCGACGGTCCCATGACGGCGGTGAAGGTGCCGTGCGGGATCGACAGCGACACCCGGTCCAGCGCGGTCACGGCCGTGTCGCCGGCGCCGTGACGTTTCGTCACGTCGTGGAGCTCCAGGGCGTGGGTGGTCTTGTTCGTCACTTGTTGTGCGTACGCTGCACGAGTCATAAATACACCGTACTGCATTCGCGATTGACGCATTTGAAAAGGGATGAACTATAATTTCGTCACGATTATGCGCTGTGACGAAATACGAGCTGGGACGATGTACTGGAGGAGCGGCCTGCGACGGAAATCACCGTGCGTCGAAGGGTCGCCTGCGCTGAGGAGGGGTGCGGCGGAGGGCACCGTCAGGTCGGGAGCGGGGTGCGGCGGAGGACATCGTCGGGTGGAGAGCGCGGTGCGGCGGAGGACATCGTCGGGTGGCGAGCGCGGTGCGGCGGAGGACATCGTCGGGTGGCGAGCGCGGTGCGGCGGAGGACATCGTCGGATGGAGAGCGCGGTGCGGCGGAAGGTGGCGCCGTGCGGTGGCGAGTGGGGTGCGGCGGAAGGCGCCGCGTGATGGAGACTGAGGTGATCATGTCGACGACGTGTGAGATGTGCGGGAGGGCCCTGCGGCCCGCCGAGCGCGGGCGACCCCGGCGCTACTGCTCGCGCGCCTGCCGGACGCGGGCCTATCGGGCCCGGATGGCCGAACGCCCGGCCACGGTCGAGGCCCGCCGGCAGCCCCCCGCCAATGCCGACGCCGTCCTGGACCGGGACGTCATCGTCCGGGCAGCGCTCGCCTGCGCCCACCGCGAGGGCGTCGCCGCCGTCTCGATGCGGCGCATCGCCGCCGACCTCGGGGTGGGCGTGATGTCGCTCTACCGGTACGTGGCCGGCCGGGAGGAGCTCAACGACCTCATGGTGGACACGGTCTTCGCCGACCACCCTCTGCCCGAGCCCGGGCCCGACGGATGGCGCGCCAAGCTGGAGCTGTCCGCGCGCCAGGAATGGGCGCTGCACCGGCGACACCCCTGGCTGTCGCAGCTCGTCGTCGCCACCACCCGGCCGCCCAACGCCCCGCACCTCATGGCGTACACCGACTGGCGCATGCGCGCCCTGGCCGGCCACGACCTGGACTTCGCCACGCTGACCAAGATCGCCATCATGATCGGCACCTACCTGCAGAGCGCCGCCGCGCCGCTCGCCTACGAAACGCAGGCGGCCCGCAGAAGCCGCCACACCCGCGAACAGTGGACGGCGGCCCGTCGCGAGAGCTTCGACCGCTCCATACGGGAGGCGCGACTGCCCATGGTGTCGGAATTCGGACCGGAGGCGTTCGAGGCGGCCGAACCGGACAACATCTTCGAGTTCGGACTGCACCGCATGCTCGACGGCATCGCCGTCCTCCTCGACCACACCAGCGGGACAGCGGCGGAGCGTCCCTGAACCAGCCGAAAGTACGGTGTTCCTCGCCGCGAACCCTGCTTTCGACCCGTGCCGCTCCCGAGCCCACATCCGCAGGATGTGTCCTCATGCCCCACGAAGAGTTCCCTTCAGCACAGCAACCTCCCCCTCGGCCCCTCTCACCGGAACCCGACGGCGCCACCTCCCCCTCACCCACCCACTCGCCCAATCCCGGATCAGCGCCCGGTCACCCTGGGACGGCCACCCCGGCACCGTCGCACCCTCGCACCACCGCCCTGGGATCCGGTCACCCTGGGACGGGCACTCCGGCACCGTCGCACCCTCAGGCCACCGCCCTGGGATCCGGTCACCCTGGGACGGGCACTCCGGCACCGTCGCACCCTCAGGCCACCACCCCGCGACCCGATCACCCTCGCGCGGCCACCCCGACACCTGGCCACTCTCCCAACCCCGCACCAGCACCGCCCCGCCCTCGCATCGCCGCACTCGACGTCATCCGCGGGTTCGCCTTGTGCGGAATCCTCATGGCCAACGTCAAGCCGATCGCCCACATGATCGACGCCGTATCGGTCACGCAGGCCGCGGCGACGAAGGGACCAGGCGGCGAAGAATGGCCGGGTCTGTTCGTCGACCAACGCTTCTTCCCGATCTTCTCTCTCCTGTTCGGTGTCGGCTTCTCCCTGCTGCTCGACTCCGCGAGCCGAACAGTCCCGCGCCCGCGGGTGCTCCTGCTGCGCCGCCTCCTGGCGCTGCTCGCCATCGGCCTGGTCCACATGTTCCTGCTGTGGCGGGGCGACATCCTGACCATCTACGCCGTCGTCGGCCTGGTGGTGCTCCTGCCCTCGACCTGGCTACCGCGCTGGGCCGTCGCGGGGCTCGCCGCCGTCCTCATCGCGTTGCCCCCGATCCTCGGCAACAACGGCGTGCCGGAGGTGCCCGGACTGTTCCTGCTGGGCTCGGCGCTGACCCGGTACTGCGTGATCGGCAGGATCGAGCGTGCCACGTGGGGGCCGGCCGCGCTTTTCCTGGGTTTCGTGGCCGGAGCGGTGCCCGCCGCCTGGCTGCAGACGGAAACCTCGGCCGACGACACGCATTTCAACCCCTGGTTCGGCATCGCCGGACTGCTGACGGCCGGCGCGTACGTGTGCGGCGTACTGCTCCTGCTCAAAACCCCGCTCCGGCCGTTGCTCCAGAGGGTCTTCGCACCGCTGGGCCGCATGGCGCTGACCAACTACCTGACCGCCACGCTCCTCGTCCTGGTGACCGCCCGTCTCCTCGGCGGCTCGGCTGACGGCTGGACCTCGGCAAGGGTTGTGTCGATCGCCGCCGGCATCCTCACGGTCCAATGGCTGTGGTCCACACTCTGGCTACGCAGATACCGCCAAGGCCCCCTGGAATGGCTATGGCGCTGGGCCACCTGGGCCCACCGCCCACCCCTGCGATGACGTCGAATCCCACCGCCCATGCTGCCCCCGCAGCAGACGGGAGGGCGCCGTACCGACCTGGGATGCCCTGCCTCACCCATCGCCCTCCGGGAGGGCTGCCTGGATGGGGGTCATGGTGCCCATCGTGACGAGAAGCCCTCGCCCCGGCGGACCCCCCACAGCACCACGCGGAAGCCGCACCGACAACAGATCCCCGTCCGCCGGACTCTGCACCGACAACAGCACTCCGGTCCGCGACTTACGGGTCTCCGCCACGAACCCCCGATAGGCCTGCGTCAGATCACCGGTGGACCCCGCGATGATCAGCCCGTGGTCGCCGTCGCGTCCTGACCGCAGCACTTCCTCCAGCGCCATGCCCAGAGGGCTGTCCGGGCTGATCAGCTCCGCGTCGTCCACCAGCACCACGTATTCCTCATGCGCGGCCAGCAGCT
This sequence comes from Nonomuraea roseoviolacea subsp. carminata, assembly GCF_024172185.1. Lineage (GTDB taxonomy): Bacteria > Actinomycetota > Actinomycetes > Streptosporangiales > Streptosporangiaceae > Nonomuraea > Nonomuraea roseoviolacea. The sequence continues at coordinate 2,269,655 of NZ_JAMZEC010000001.1, read as the reverse complement.
CCTGGAGATCGGTGGCGTTTCCGTCCAGGACCGCCACCGCACTCCGCAGGTCGCGCAACGGGCTGCGTCTGGGCGCGATCGCGACCACCGGCGTGCCGTGCGCGATGAGCGAGTGAGCGGCCGTCAGCAGCACCGTGGACCGGCCGGAGCGAGGCGGTCCGGCGATCACCGCGCCGGGCCCCTGGGCGTACAGGTCGATGCCGAGCGGCGCCAGAGCGTCCCCGCCCGCTCCGACCAGCGCCCACAGCGGCGACGGCCGGCTGAATCCGGGAGCCAGGGCCTCGGCCTCGCCGGCGGTGATGCGCATGGGCAGCGCGTCCACCCGGAGCGGAGGCTCACCCTCCCACAGCCACGCCCCTCGACCGGCACCGCCTGGCTTGGCGGTCACCACATCCCGGCCCCTTCCGTCGCCGGAGGCCGATCGCGCGAGGTCCTGCAAGGCTCCCACCTGGGCCGGGCCGGAGGGATCGGCCGTCAGAAGAGCGATCTGGCTCTCGACGACGCCGTGCTCGCCGATCGACAGCGCCCGCCCGGGCGGCATGGACGAGGGGAGACCCTTGAGCGGCAGCCCCGCGAGCCCGTAGTCGGCGGGATCGGCCAGCCGCAGGATCAGCCGGTCGTCGAACACCGTCGAGACCTGTCCCATGAGGCACGACCTGTCGCCCGTCACCACCGCCCGCAACCCCACCGCCGGCCCTTCCCGCAGCAGCTGCAGCACCGCGTCGATCAGCCGCCCGTAGTCGTAGCTCTCGAACGCGGCGACGTACCCCTCCCAGCGGTCCAGCATGAACACCAGCCACGGAAGCCGGTGCCCCGCCGCCCGGTACTCCGCCAAGGACGCGTGCCCCGCCTCCGCGAGCAGTTGCTGGCGACGGCCGACCTCGGCGCGGAGACGGCCGAGAAGGCGTTCGACACGGTCGAGCTGGTCGCGGGTCACCACGGCACCGCAGTGCGGCATCGCCACGAGCGGCAGCAGCGCCCCGGAGCCGCAGTCGATCGCGTGCACGTGGACATCGGCCGGGGACGCCTGCGCTGCGATCGCGCCCGCGACCGTCCGGAGCGCCGTGGATCGTCCGGTACGTGCCGACCCCGCGATGAGCAGGTGACCACCGTGACGCAGGTCGAGCGCGAGAGGCCGCCGATCCTGCGCCCATGGCCGGTCGATGACGCCGAACGCGATCGGCTCCACCTCCACGAACCCGGACGAACCCCATCCGGCACGCATCCCCATATGCCCGATCCGAGAATCCGGCTCGATGTACATATCCGGATGTTCTGCCGGGCCGCGATGCGTCCCCATGGCACTGGTCTGGCGATCCCGGTCTGTGTGCGCCTCGGGGTCTCCATTGGGGCCTCGGCGTGGTCCTGTGGAGTCAGATCGGGCAGGCGGCCCGGCGTACGCCTCAGGATGTTCGACCGGATGCCGGTGTGTCCCTGAACGGTCGATCTGAGTGATCGGTCCGGTGCGCACATCGGGCTCGTCGGACGGATGGGGGCGCATCCCCACATGGCCGATCTGGGGGGTCGGTCCGGTGTGTGCTCCTGGACGTTCCAGCCGTCCCTGGTGCGCGGTCGGATCGCCGGTCGGCGTGCCCATTCCCGCGTACGCCTGAGGGTGCCCGGTCATGGCACGGACCTGGTCGAGAACCAGATGCGTCGGCAACGGCTCCAGCCATGGACTGGGCTGCCGCCGTACCCCGATCAGCCGGGTCGCCTCCACGATGGCGTCCGCCAGGATGGACAGGTCGGTGACGGTCGACTCCTCGGGAGGCTCCGGCGGCGCGGGCAAGGGCCTGCCCAGAGAGCGCCAGTCCACATCTACGACCCGTACGCTCCCCGGAGCCTCGTCGCCCATCTCGAACGGACCACTGCCTCCGCCCGGTGCCCGAGGGTCGGCGGGGCCGAGAGCGTTCAGGGCTTCACGATGCCCGGCCTGGCGTGGCCCTGGCACCTCAGCTTCATGATGCCCGGCCCGGCGTGGCCCTGGCACCTCATCTCTGCCTGCTGCGTTATCTCTGCCTGCTGCGTTGCCACGCCTTGGCGGCGCGCCACCCATACCCGGCGCGCTGTGACGCTCTGGCGTGTCATCCGTACCGGAAGCGTTGCTACGCGCCACTACGTCACCTCTGCCCGGTGCGTTGCGGAACGCAGGCACGCCCTCCTCTCCTGGTGCCCTGCCGTGCGCTGATGCGCCGTCAGCGCCTGCTGCCGTGCGTTGTCCAGGCATGCCGCCCTGCTCCGGTGCCCTGCCGCGCACTGACAGGCCATCCGTACGGGGCAGCGGAGTGACACCGGGAAACCGGTCGCCCGGAGGGTGGTTGCCTCGGCCGGACAAGCCGGGTGATGCGCCGCCTGCGCGAGCCGGGTCGTCAGGAAGATCGTCCGAGGCTGCCGTGGTGGGCATGTCTTCCGGTGCGCGTCCGCCAGGAGACGCGTCTTCTGACGTCCACCCAAGCGACGTGTCCCGTGTCCATCCTGGGGACGTGTCATGGGCGTCCCTCATGCCCGGTGTCGCACCATGGCGAGCGTCGCCGATGGTCTGGTCAGCCGAAGACGTGCCCCATGCCGCCCCTCTCGGGTCGGGAGCAGAACCGCCTGATCGCGTGGTGCTCGGGGGCATGGTGTGCGGGCGCCGGTCTGCCGGGCTGTCAGCGGTCGGTGATCCATGGGGCATGACGCGACCGGCAGCATCCGCCGTACCACGCCGTTGCGTGAGGTTCTCATCTGCGGCGGGGAGGCCAGGAGCCTCCCCGGGGAGGGCGTCGTACGACCGGTGGGTGTAGGGGGCGTGGTGACGGCCGTCCGACCTTCGGCCGGCCTGCGGAGCGTTGGCGACGTTGCCGGGCTGGGGGCGGGGGCCGTAAGGATGGCCGTCGGGGCGAGGACGCGAGTGGCGCGGGGCGGGCTGCCCACCTGTGTCCCGGCCGGGATCGAAGCCTCCGGGGCCCGTGCTGCCACCACCATCGGTGCGGCCGGCGCCGGTGCCGCTGTCGTCGCTCCTGCCTGTGCCGTCACTTGCAGCATGCGGTGACGCTGGGAGGAAGTCGTCACTTCCAGCGGGCGGCGCTGAGAGCAAGTCGTCACTTCCAGGGGACGGCGCTGAGAGCAAGTCGTCACTTCCAGGGGACGGCGCCGGGAGCAAGTCGTCGCTTCCGCGAGGTGGCGCCAGGAAGGAGCCGTCGTCTTCGGGGAGTGGGGCCGAGAGGAGAGGGCGAGCGGCGTGAGAGCGGGGGAGGGGGCTGCGGCCGCCCACCCTGGCTGTCTGGACGGCCGTCGCCGCGCCCGTCCCCGACTTCACGTAGCAGCGTCCGGGTGTCGTCTTCGAGATGTGTGCGGCGTCCGGCATCTCGATGACGTCCGACGACTCCATGGGTTCCGTGACCCGGAGGGCGATGCGGAGCGAGGTGTTGGCCTGGATCTCGGCCGTGACGACGCCGGCGGGGCGTTGGGTCGCGAGGATGAGGTGGATGCCCAGCGAACGGCCTTTGCGGGCGATGGCCACCAGGCCGTCGACGAAGTCGGGCAGCTCGGCCACCAGTGCCGCGAACTCGTCGATGATCAGCACCAGCCGCGGCAGCGGATCGCCCGTGTAGTCCTTGATGTCGTTGACGCCGGCGTCCCGGAACAGGCGCTCGCGGCGCCGCAGCTCGGCGGCGAGCGAGTCGAGCGCCCGCTGGGTCAGGTGGCCGTCGAGGTCGCTGACCATGCCCACCGTGTGCGGCAGCCGGACGCACTCCTTGAACGCGGCCCCGCCCTTGTAGTCGATGAGCACGAACGTCAGCTGGTCGGGACGGTTGACCACGGCCAGTGAGCAGATCAGCGTCTGGAGCAGCTCGGACTTTCCCGCGCCCGTCGTGCCGGCGATGAGCCCGTGCGGGCCGTCGAGGGCGAGGTCGACCGCGAACGGCCCCTCCGGGCCGATGCCGATCGTCGCCCTGGTGGAGCCGCGTCCACGCCAGCGGGCGGCGACGGTCCGGCCGGTGGGCATGGCGAGGCCGAGCAGGTCGAGCAGGCGTGCCGCGGCGGGCAGGTTGCCGGCCGGGTCGTCCCGGCTCACGTCGCGGATGGGGGCCAGGGCGCGGGCCAGCCGGTCGCACCAGGTGGGCGAGACGAGGTCGGCCAGGACCGGGCCGATGACGTCGAGGCCGCCGCCGCGCAGCCGTACGTAACCGTCGGTGCCGCAAGCGGCCGCCGTCGCGCACTCCTCGGGCAGCAGCCGCTGGTCGTCGTCGATGGCGAGGGTGTAGACGCCGGCCCGCGGGCCCTGGCGCAGCACCTGCGGCATGCCGGGCAGGACGCGCAGGGCCTGGGCGCCGTCGAGCAGGACCAGCACGTCGTACGGGCGGTCGTCGTACGTGGAGAAGACGGGTCTTTCTGGCCCGCCGAGATCGTCCCAGCCGGTGGGGATCTTGCCCAGTTCGGGGATGGCGGTGTTCTGGCGCTCGTCGATGAGCGCGGCCAGCTCGGCGACGCGTCGCGCGGCGGACTCCGGGTCGGTGCCGACCAGGGCCACGCAGTCCTCTCCGGCGCGGGGCGCGCAGTGCGGGAGCCAGCGCACCCAGCCCCAGCGCCGTTCGCCGTCGCCGCGCGCCGACAGCACCACGATGGCCAGGTCACGCGGACTGTGCAGGGTGGCGGCCTGGCCCACCAGCCAGGCCGCGAGGCCCGTCGCGGCGTCGCGCGGGCCCGTGATGCCGGCGACGCCCAGCCGGCGCATGGCCAGCGCCACGGGGACGGCCCGGCAGAGCGGCGGGTCGATCGGCCCGCCCTGCTCCTCGGTCAGGTCGAGGTCGGCGGGCAGATCGGCCAGACCGACCCGGAGGCGGAGCGCGTCGGGGTCGTGGATGCGGCGCTCCCACAGCCGCCTGCGCGGGCCGGTCGCCGTGAGCAGCACCTCGGCGGGGTCGGGGGCGTCGGACCGGCGCGTCACCTCGTCGCGGGCCCTGGCCTGCTCCACCGCCCGCTCGTACGCCCTGAGTCGCTCGTGGAACTCCTTGAGCGCCTTGCGATGCTGCTTGCGGCCGTGCCGCCGGTCGCTCCACCACTGGCCGATCATGATGACGGGCGTCATCAGGGCCATGAGCAGGAAGTACCACTGGTGCATGACGTACGCCAGCGTGCAGCCGAGGACCGCCGGCAGGAACGCGGCGAGCAGTTGCAGCCGCATGCCCTCGGAACGGCGCGGCTCGGCGGGCCGCTCGAACGCGCGCTCCCCGGCGGAGCGCCGCAGCCGTGGCGGCCGGTTGTAGGCCACCCCGCCTTCGGGTCTCGGGGCGAGATGCGCGTCCTGGGGCTCGATCGCCGTGAGTGCGAACACGGACGACCCGCAGGTCAGCACCGCGTGCTCCGGCCAGTCGGCCGGTCCGTCGAGCGGGCGGCCGTCGAGCTCGGGCGGCTGCCACGACTGCGACGCGGCCTCGGCGGCCTGCCGCTGCGCGACCCGCGCGGTCATCTCGGCCACCTCGTCGGCCCACCGGCCCTTGAGCTTGAGCGCGGGAGCGTCGGGGACGGCCCGGCGGACCGGCTCGGCGGTGATCGCGCCGGGGGTCACGCGCAGGACGACGGCCTCGGGCGCGAGCAAGGGGTCGGCCACGGTGAGCGCGCACATGGGGTCGGAGCCGATGACATGGACGCCGAGGCCCAGCCGGTGGACGGCGCCGGCGGCGGGACCGCCCACCACGCGCACCTCGGCCACCCCGCCCGGCTCCTCGATGACGGTCGCGTGCGCCAGGCGGGGGTCGAGCGTCACCTTGTCGCCGTCACGCAGCACGGCCATGGCGGGGGCGCGGGGGTCGAGGGCCCGGCCGTCGCGCCACAGCGTGCCGCCCGGCGCGGCGTTCCGTCCGCCGGGCTCCGGCCGCTGCGTGCCGCGAACGGAGCCGCGCGCGCCCGGGTCGGCCCTGCGCGCGCCACGCTCGGTCCTTCGCCCGCCCGGTTCGGCGGCCCATGACGGAGAAGCGTCAGCGGAGGGATCGTAGGGGGAGCGCGAACGGGGCAGGCGGACCACGTTGGTGAGCGGCTCCCGCTGGTCGAGTGCCTCGCTCACCGCGGCGACGGTGGCTCCGTCGTCGCCGTCGAGAACGATGTCACGGTCGCCCCGCTCGCCGAGCACGGTGAGCATGATCCGCATGTGCCGTCTCCTCAGTCGGATCTCGGCGCCAAGGTAGCGCCCGCGGTGAGATTAGGCTCCTGGGTTGACGCCAATGGCATGGAAACGGCCGGCTGTGGATAACCGGGCACCCCGGAGAATGGCCTGTGGATGACACGCCCGGGGTTCTCGCCGCCGAGCGTAGTGTTGTGGTGGCGCAGCCGGCTGTTCACCCCCGGTTTCCGGTGAACGGTTCTGCTTTCTCCTGCGGTGGGTGACATCTCTGTTTTGCAGCCAAGCAGAAGCAGCGAACGAGTCTGGCTGCACGCGTCTCCGGCCACGGCGTGCCCGTCCTGGTCGCGTGTGCGCGGCGACGATGGAGCGAGCGACGATGATGCGGTGGTTCGGTGCGGCCCGCTGAAAAGTGACATAAAGGCCCGAACATATAGGGACTGATGTGACAGTTGTGACACATAGCCCCAAAATGCCAAGGCCGTCAACTTGGTAGAAACAATAAGCATTGAATACGTTGAGTTGACAGGTCCCCACCTGCGAAACGAGCATGGTTCCTCGCATTCCCGCCCCGCCTCGCGGCCGGGCTGCACATAATGGCGTGAATTCCGAAAATTCCACTTAATGGGAGCCCCCCACCCATGAGGACCAGCGAAAAGCCCGCCGTCGACGCGGCGGGGCTGTCCGGCCCGGCCTCGCGCAAGCTGCCCGTCCCGCCACGTGAGCGGAAGCCTGCGCTGGCCGCCCTCGCGGTGCTCCTGATCCTCGGCGGGGCGCTCGCGACGACGCTGCTCGTCATGCGCAGCGGCGACCGGATCTCCGCGATCCGCGTCACCCAGCAGATCGGCGCTGGTCAGCGGTTCACGGCGGACGCCCTCCAGGAGGTGCAGATCGCCGACACCGGCCTCGACTACGTGAGCTGGGCGCAGCGGCAGCAGGTGCTCGACAGCTTCGCCGCGGTGACCATCCTCCCGGGCACGCTGCTCACCAACACCATGGGCGTGCGGGCCAGCTCCGAACTCGTCCCTGGCAAGGCCAAGGTGGGGCTCGCGCTCAAGGCCGGGCAGGCGCCGGCCGGGCTGCGGCAGGGCGACCGGGTGCAGGTCGTCTACGTTCCCGCCCGTACGAGCCAGGCCGAGAGCCGGGTGCTGGCCGACAAGGCGCTCGTCTTCAGCGTCGGCACCCCCGGCCGCACCGGCGGCACCGGCCTGATCACCGTCGTCGTCGACGCCACCGCCTCGCCGGAGATCCTCCGCTACGCCTCCAGCGGCGAGATCGCCGTGGCCGAGCTGCCGGGAGCGCGCTGACGTGGCGCTCATCGTGCTGGCCGCCGACAAGGGCGCGCCCGGAGTCACCACCGCCGCCACGGCCCTGGCCGCCGTCTGGCCGCGGCCCGTGCTGCTGGCCGAGTGCGACCCGGCCGGCGGTGACATCGCCTACCGGCTCCCCGCGGCCGACGGCGGCGTGCTCAACCCCGGCAAGGGCCTGCTCACCCTCGCCGCCGGCGCGCGGCGCGGCCTGGAGCCGGGCCAGATCCACCAGCACACCCAGAAGATCGTCGGCGGGCTGGACGTCCTGGCCGGGCTCACCCACGGTGAGCAGGCCGCCGGCCTGACCTGGCTGTGGGGCCCGCTGGGCCGGGCGCTGGCCGCCATCCCCAACGCCGACGTGATCGCCGACTGCGGCCGCCTCGGCGCCCATCCCCAGCTCGGCGACCTGCTCGCCGAGGCCGAGACCGTGCTCCTGCTGACCAGAGCCACCCTCGACCACGTCGCCCACCTGCGCGAACGCCTGTCCATCACCAAGGCCCACGGCGTCGTCGTGATCGCCGACCCGCGCAACTACCGCTCCTCGATCGACGACGTCCGCCGCATCGTCGGGCCGAGCGTGGCGTTCGTCCACGGCCTCGCCCACGACCCCAAGGGCGCCGAGCTGCTGCGCGGCCAGTGGGGCGGCCGCCTCGACCGCTCCCTGCTCATCCGTACGGCACGCGACCTCGCGGGACGGCTGGTGAGCCACCCGTGATCGACCACAGCCTCGTCAAGCGGTTCCGGCAGGAGGTCGGCGACCGCCTGGCCCACCAGCGCCGGCTCGACCAGGCCAACGGCCTGGCCGCGATGACCGGCGAGGACGAGCGCCAGTTCGCCCGCGCGCTCATCTCCCAGGTGCTGGAGGAGCACGCGCGCAGCGAGATCGGCCTCGGCCGCACGCCGCCCACGGTCGAGGAGGAGGAAGGGCTGGCGGCGGGCATCCACGCCGCGCTCTTCGGCGTCGGCCGCCTCCAGCCGCTGCTCGACGACCCCGACGTCGAGAACATCGACATCAACGGCTGCGACCGCGTCTTCGTGAGCTACGCCGACGGCCAGGAGCTCATGCACGAGCCGGTCGCCGACTCCGACGACGAGCTCATCGAGCTGATCCAGATCCTGGCGGCCTACTCCGGCCTGTCCAGCAGGCCGTTCGACACCGCCAACCCGCAGCTCGACCTGCGGCTGCCCGACGGCTCCCGGTTGAGCGCCGTCATGGACGTCACGATCAGGCCCGCCGTGTCGATCCGCCGCGCCCGTCTGGGCAAGGTGCTGCTCGGCGACCTGGTCGGCAACGGCACCATCAGTCCCGAGATCGGCAGGTTCCTCACGGCCGCCGTCGCCGCGCGCAAGAACATCATGATCGCCGGTTCGACCAACGCCGGCAAGACGACGCTGCTGCGCGCCCTGGCCAACGAGATCCCGCCGACGGAGCGGCTCATCACCGTCGAACGCGCCCTGGAGCTCGGCCTCGACCAGTTCCCCGAGCTGCATCCCAACGTGGTGGCCTTCGAGCAGCGCCTGCCCAACTCCGAGGGACAGGGCGAGATCACCATGGCCGAGCTGGTCCGCCGTTCCCTGCGCATGAACCCCAGCCGCGTGATCGTCGGAGAGGTCCTCGGCGACGAGATCGTCACCATGCTCAACGCCATGACGCAGGGCAACGACGGCTCCCTGTCCACCATCCACGCCAACTCCAGCATGGAGGTGTTCAACCGCATCGCCACCTACGCGCTGCAGGCCAGCGAGCGCCTGCCCATCGACGCCACGCACATGCTCATCGCCGGAGCCATCGACTTCGTGGTGTTCGTGGAGAAGCGCAACGACTACCAGCGCGGCGGCACTCTGCGCCGGTACGTCTCCAGCATCCGCGAGGTCAACGGCTGCGACGGCCGCGTGCTGTCCAGCGAGGTGTTCGCCCCCGGGCCGGACGGTCCGGCGGCGCCACACGCCCCGATCGCCTGCCTGCAGGAGCTCATCGCCCACGGCTACACCCCGGGGGTGTGGTGATGACCGGCCTCGACCCGCTCGCCCTGCTCACCGGCGCCGCCGTCGGCGGCGGCCTCTACCTGCTCGTCCTCTCCCTGTACGGCATGCGGCCCCGGCCCGCCCGGCAGCGGCGCGACCTGGTCAGGATGCTGACCACGCGCGGCGCGATCGCCGCCGTGGCCGCGGCCGTGGTCCTCGCGGTGACCCGCTGGCCGGTGTTCGCCGCGGGCACGGTGCTGCTGGTGTTCGCCTGGCGCGGCCTGTCCGGGGGCGCCGCCGAGGAACGCGCCGCCATGCGCCGCCTCGAAGGGCTGGCCGCCTGGACCGAGTCGCTGCGCGACACCATCGCCGGCGCCGCCGGTCTCGAACAGGCCATCCCGTCGTCCATCAGGGCCGCCGCGCCCATGCTCCGGCCCCACCTGCGCGCCCTCATCGACCGCCTGCACACCAGGATGGCCCTGCCCGACGCGCTCGCCCTCTTCGCCGACGAGCTCGACGACCCGTCCGCCGACCTGGTGGTGGCGGCGCTCATGCTCAACGCGCGGCTGCGCGGCCCCGGCCTGCGCGACGTGCTGGGCGCTCTCGCGGTGTCGGCGCGCGAGGAGCTCGACATGCGCCGCCGCGTCGAGGCCGAGCGCCGGGCCACCCGCCGCAGCGTGCAGATCGTGGTGATCACCGCGCTGGTGTTCGCGGGGCTGCTGGTCGTGTTCAACCCGTCGTACGTCAGCGAGTACACCGGTCTGCTGGGCCAGGCCGTGCTGGTGGTCGTGGCGGGGCTGTTCGGGGCCGGGTTCGCCTGGATGCGGCGCTTGGCCCGCTTCGACAAGCCCACGCGGCTGCTCGTCGGAGGCGGCCGTGGATGACGTACTGACCGGAGGGAGGCGGGAGGCCGGCCCGGCTGCGACGGAGGGCGGCCCGGTTGTGACGGAGGGCGGCCTTGCTGTGACGGAGGGTGGGGCTGTGATGGCGCCGCAGGGCCTGCTGGCGGTGGTGGCTGAGGGCGCGGTGGTGATGGCGTCGGGTCGTCCGGACGCTCCCGCGGTCAGGAGCGTGCCTGTGGCGGCGTCGCGTCGTCGGGGAGTTCCCGCAGTCCGGAACGTGTCCGTGATGACGTCGGGTCCTCCGGGGGTTGCCGCGGTCAGGAGCGCGCCCGTGGTGGCGTCGGGTTGTCCGGGAGGCGGCCGTGGTTGAGGGAGTGCTGGCGGGCGGTGTGTTCGGCCTCGGGCTGTTCCTGCTGGTACGGGCGTTGTTTCCGGCCCGTCCCGGCCTGGTGGCGCGGCTGCTGGCGATCGAGGCCGTGCGCGAGGACACGGGCGCGCCGCGCGTTCAGCTCGTGACCGCCGAGGAGGAGGTCAGCGCCTTCCGGCGGGGTCTCGGCGTACGACTGGCACGTCTGTACCGGGCGCGCGGCTGGGAGGTCCGCTCCACCAAGTCCGACCTGGCGCTGGTGGGACGGTCGTTCGAAGGGTTCCTGGCCACCAAGGCGCTGCTCGCCGCGGCCGGGCTGCTGGCCTTCCCCGTGCTGATCGCCTGGCTGTTCCTCATGGGCTGGGGGATGTCGCTGACGATCCCGTTCTGGGTGGCCGTGGCGGCGGCAGCCGTCTTCTTCTTCCTGCCCGATCTTCAGGTCAAACGCGATGCGGCGGCCAAACGGCGCGACTTCCGGCACGTCGTCAGCGCGTTCCTGGACCTCGTCTCCATGAACCTCGCCGGCGGGCGCGGCGTCCCCGAGGCGCTCATGATGGCCGTCACCATCAGCGGCGACCAGCCCAACTGGGCGATGTCCCGCATCCGCGAGGCGCTGAGCGGCGCGCGGATCGTCGGCATCACGCCGTGGCAGGCGCTCGGCCAGCTCGGCGAGGAGATCAACGTGGACGAGCTGCGCGACCTGTCCGCCGCGCTCGGCCTGGTCGCCGACGACGGGGCCAAGGTGCGCGCCTCGCTGACGGCCAGGGCCGCCACTCTGCGCCGCCGCGAACTGGCCGAGGTCGAGGGCCGGGCGGGCGAGCGCTCCCAGTCGATGCTCGTGGCGCAGCTTCTGCTCTGCGCCGGGTTCGTGATCTTTCTCAGTTTTCCGGCCGCTATGAAGATGTTGGGGTCCTGATGAACCATCCCTGGATCGTCTACCTGCGCGCGTACCTCGGCGTACGCATCCACCGCGCCCGCAACGCGCCCAGCCGCGGCGCCTCGGCCGTCGAATGGGTGATCATCACCGCGATCATCGCCGGCGTCGCGCTCGGCCTGGCCACGCTCATCCGGACGCTCGTGGAGCAGAAGCAGGGCGACATCCAGAACAGCTTCGGTGGCGGCAACGGCAACACATGATCGCCGCCCGCCCCCGTCTCCGCTCCCGACCGCGCTGGCGTAAGGCCGGTGCGCGGGTTTCGGGCGCCCGCTGGGGCTCGCAGGGTCTTCGTCCGCGCTCCGGGGACGCTCATCCGGAGTCGCAGGCTGCGTGCTCCGGGGGTGAACGCCCGGGCTCGGAGAGGGCTCTTTCGCGCTCCGGGGGCGTACGCCTGTACTCCCAGAGGACTCGTGCTCGTTTCCTGGGCGCTCGCCCGTGCACCCAGAGGGCTCGTCCGGGCTTCGGGGCTGCTCCCGGGCGCTTCGGTAAGCGGTCCGGGCGCGAGCATGGTGCCACCGTGATCGAGCTGGCGCTGCTGATGCCGGTCGTGCTCGCCGTCGTGCTGCTCATCGTGCAGGTGGCGCTGTGGTTCCACGGTCGCCAGGTGGCCGAGGCGGCGGCCCGCGAGGGCGCCCGTGTGGCGCGCTCGGCGCCCTTCGACTCGGGCGACTGGGAGACGGCGGCCACGACCAAGGCCACGGACGTCATACGCGCCATCGGGCCGCGGCTGCTGGCCGGCGCGACGGCGACGACGTCCGAACGCGAACCCGACCAGCGGTGGGTCACCGTGACCGGCAACGCGGTGCAGGTCATCCCGCTGCTGCCGCAGCTCACGTTCACGATCACGGCCACGTCGGGTGGGCCGGTCGAGTGCTTCCGTCCCGACAACGGGGGCGACGACTGCCAATGACGGGGAACGGGGCGGGAGCGTACGGCGCGGCGGGATGCTGCCGGGCCGGAATGTGCGGTGCCGTCGGCGGTGGCCCGGCCCGGGGTGAGGCGGTTGGTCGTGAGCCGGTACACGGGGCGGTCGGTTGTAAGCCGGTGCATGAGGCGGCTGGTTGTAAGCCGGTGCATGGGGCGGCAGGTCGTAGGCCAGTACGTGGGGCGCTCGGTCGTAGGTCGAGGTGGCGGGGGGATCGCGGGTCCATGGCGGTGGAGACCGTCATGCTCGCGCCCGTCTTCCTGCTGTTCCTCATGTTCCTGGCCGGGGCCGGGCGGGTGGTGGAGGCGCAGGGCGAGGTCAACGGCGCCGCCCGCGACGCGGCCCGCGCCGCCTCCGTGCAGCGTGATCTCGACGCGGCGGGACGGGCGGCCGAGGAGGCCACCACCGCGGCGCTCCAGGGGAGTTGCACGCAGCCCGCGGTCTCGCTCGGCAAGTCCCGCTTCGAGGCGGGCGGCCAGGTGTCGGCCGAGGTCACCTGCGAGCTCGACCTCGGCTTCCTCGGGTTCGGGGCCACGCGGCGGATGACGGGGACCGCCGTGGTGCCTCTGGAGCAGCTCAGGAGGGTCGAGTGAACACGCTTCGACGCAGCCGGAAGCTGAGCCGGGGGGCGCCCGCCCACCCGACGACAGCGGAATCGTCGGGCTGGTGGGCGATTGTGCCAAGCGGGGGCGCCGTACTGCCGCGGTGGAGGGTGGGTGTGTCGGGTCTTGGCGTCGTACCGCTGGACCTGAGCACCGGTCACCCGTGCGGGCAGGCGGAAGCGCTGGCCGCGAGGGGCGGGTGGGAGCGCGGGTCCATGTCGGTGTTCACCGTGCTGTTCTCCGTTGTGGTGTTCATGCTCGCCGGGCTGCTGGTCGACGGGGGAGCGGCCATCAACGCGCGGCTTCGGGCGGCCGACATCGCCGAACAGGCCGCCCGCGCCGGAGCGGACAAGATCGACATCGACCACCTGCGCGCGACCGGCGAGACGCGGCTGCTCGACCAGGGCCAGGTCTGCGCCCGCGCCGACGAACTGATCACCGCCCAGGGCGGTGACGGGGTGGGCTCAGCCTCGTGTGAGGTGGGCGGCGACCAGGCCGTGGTCACGGTCGGGGTGAACGTCGCCTGGCGGGCGTTCTTCCTGGGCGCGCTCGGGTTCCAGGGCGGCGAGATGCGCGGGGAGGCGTCGGCCGGGCCCGAGGCGAGATGAGCCAGACCGATTCCCGCCGGTCGATGGATGCGGGAGCGACGAGCACCCACGCTTGAACGGAGAAAGGAGAGGCGATGCCGACGCCAGAGCCACCCGGACCGCCATGGCGCGACCCCACCGGCGACCGGCCACGCCTCCCCGGCGGTCCGGTTCCTCCCTCTGCGCGGGGGGTGGGTGATTCGCCGGGTGCTTCTGGCTCGCGGCGATCGGGGGACTCCTTTGAGCCCTCCGCGGGTGACCGGCCTGCCGCGGGGCCGTGGCGGGCTCCGCGTCCCTCCGAGTACTCGGGGGACTGGCGTTCCGGGGGAACGGGGCGGGGGCGGCCCGGAAAGGAACGTTCCGCGGATGAGGTCTCCGATGGTGAGCTCTCCGCGGATGAGCTTTCCGAGGGCGAACGGGCCGTGGCGGATCCGCGTGGACGGGCGGGTGCGCGTGACAGCGGCTTGAGGCAGGCTCGGGGATCCGGCGGTGATGAGGCGCGGGAGTGGATGTCCGCGCAGGAACGGGTTCGGGAAGCTTGGGAGAGCCGCGAACGCGAGCGGGAACGGCAGGCCGACCGGCGGGACCGCGAAGGGCGGGTCGCGCGCGGAGGCAGGCGAGGCGCTGAGCGGGACGAACGGCCAGCGGAGCAAGGGGCGGCGGCGCGAAGGCTGGAGGAGCGAGGGGCGGCAGGGCATGAACGAGGCGGGCCTAGGCAGCTGGGTCCCGAGCAGGAGCGCGGCTTCGGGCAGGAACGCAGCCAGGGGTCCGGGCAGGGGCGTGGCTTCGGGAGTGGGCGAGGAGAGTCCAGGCAGCCGGGTCTTGAGCGGGAGCGCGGCTTAGGGCAGGGGCGCAGCCAGGGGTCCGGGCGGGAGCGTGGCTTCGGGCAGGGGCGTGGTCAGGGGCCCGGGCATGCGCGGGTCTCCCCCCGTCGAGGCCCTGGGGACGTGGCTGCCGGGCTCGGGGCCCTGGTCGTTCTGGTTGCGCTCGTCGGTGGTGTGCCGTACGCGCTGCTGAGGTTTGCCGGGCCGCCCATCGCCCCTGAACTGCTCGACCTGGACCTGCTCACCAGCAGTGTCGGGCCGTCGACGATTGTGGCCGTTCTTGTCTTGTTCGTGTGGATTGCTTGGTTGCAGCTCGTCGCGTGCGTCATGGTCGAGGTGTACGCGGGGGTGCGCCGGGTCGGAATGCCAGCCCGTGTGCCGTTCTCCGGGACGACCCAGGCGTTGGCCAACCGGCTGGTCTCGGCGGTCCTGCTGCTGTTCACCGCCGGAGCCGTGGCCGTGCCCATCGCGCGCCTCGGCATGACGCCGCCCGCCGCGCCGCCCGTGGCTGTCGTCGCCTTCACCGCGCCGATCGCCGACCAGCACGAGGAGCAGCCGCACACGGCGCGCGTGAAGAAGGTGTACGTCGTGCAGCCACCCCACGGCCGCCACCACGAGAGCCTCTGGGAGATCGCCGAGAAGTGCCTCGGCGACGGCCGCCGCTACCCCGAGATCTTCCGGCTCAACCAGCACAAGGAACAGCCCGACGGCGCCCGCCTGCGGATGGCCGACCTGATCAGGCCGGGCTGGGTCCTCGACATGCCGGACGACGCCCACCACGCCCACGTCGTCCCCGCCGACCAGGCGCGGGCGCAGATCTTGCGCGAGCACCCGGGTCGGGTCTCCACCGGCCCGGGTCGCGCCGCCGACGAGGTCCGCCAGGAGGCCACGCACCAGACCCCGAAGCACCACGCTCCCCAGCGGCAAAGCCCCGAGCACCACCACCAAGCCCCGGAACAACAGCAGCGGCAGGAAGAGCAGGGTCTCGACCTCGTCGACTATCTGGCCGGCGCCTCGCTGGCCGCCGCCGGGCTGCTGGCGCTGCTCGGCCGGCGGCGCCGCGAGCAGCTGTGGCGGCGCGCGTTCGGCCGTCGCATCGCGCGCCCGCGTGGCGACGCCGCCAGCGCCGAGGTCGCGCTGCGCATCGGCGCCGACGCCCCCGGCACGCGCCTGCTGGACATCGGTCTTCGGGTGCTGGGCGCCGAACTGGCCGCGCAGGGGCGCACACCGCCGACCGTGTACGCGGCGCACCTGTCCGCCCGCAACCTCGACCTGTGGATCCACCCTCCGGACGGCGACGCCCCCGCCCCGTGGACCGTGCAGGACGGTGGCCAGGTGTGGCGGCTGGCCGCGCACGAGGGACGCCTGCTGGCCGAGCGCTGGGACGCCGCAGCCGCAGCCACAGCCGCACCGGTAGTCACCGCCTCTGCCGCAGCCAAAGCCCGGGCCGTCGCCGCTGCCACCGGGGAGGTCGGTGAGGTCGGTGGGGTCGGCTCGGCGGGTGGCAGGTCCGGCGATGCCCCGTATGCGGCTGGCGGGTCGAGTCCCATGCGGGGTGCGTCAGGTCATGTCCCGTATGCGGCTGGTGAGTCGGGTCCGGTGAGCGGCGGATCGGGTGGTGTGCCGTATGCGGGTGGCGGGCTCGGCTCGGCGGGTGGTGTCGCCAATGCGGGTGGTGGATTCGGTCCGGTGGGTGGCAGGCCGGGGGGCGCGCCGTACCCCGGGCTGGTGTCGCTGGGCACTGACGCGGGCGGCAGGGTGCTCGTCGACCTGGAGGCGGCACAGGGCCTGATCAACATTCGCGGCCCGCAGACCACCGCGGCGCTCGCCGCGCTGGCCGTCGAGCTGGCGACCAACCGCTGGTCCGACGGCATGAGGATCACGCTCGTCGGGTTCGGTGAGGAGCTGACCGCGATCGCGCCCGACCGGGTGAGGTCGGTGGGCAGCCTGGCCGAGGTGCTGCCGGAGCTGGAGGCGTCCGCCGCCCCCCGCCAGGAGGTGCTGACCGGCCGCGTCACGGGTCGCCGGCGCGACGCCCACTTCCTGCTGTCGGCCGTCACCCCCACCCAGGAGGAGGCCCGCCGGCTCGCGCTGCTGGCCCGCAACGACACGGCCGGCTACGTGGTGACCGGCGACGTCCCCCACGCCACCTGGACCCTGGAGATCACCCCGGAGGGCAAGGCCAGGATCGCCGAGCTGGGGTTCGAGGTGACCGCCCAGCTCCTGCCGCGCCGCCACTACCAGGCACTCGTCGAGCTGTTCCGTACGGCCGGCCGGTACGACGGCGAGCCGATCACCGACGCCGAGCCGCTGGAGGACCTCCAGCCCCCGGACGTGGAGGTGCGGATGCTCGGCCCGATCGAGATCGCCGGGCTCCGCCCGCTGGAGGAGGGCCGGATGGCGCTGGCCGCGGAGATGCTGGTGTATCTGGCCACGCATCCCGGCGGTGTCCACCCGGTCGTGCTGGGCGGTGTGCTGTGGCCGCGTGGCGTGCAGGCCATGGTCCGCGACGCCACGATCGCGCGGGTGGCCGACTGGCTGGGCGCGGCGCACCTGCGGGTGGACGAGGCCGGCCGGTTGAGCCTCGGGCCGGGGGTGCGTACGGACTGGGCGCTGTTCCGCGAGCTGGTGCGCCGGTCGCACCGGGACACGGCGGCGCGGGCCATCCTGCTCGAACGGGCGCTCGGGCTGGTGCGCGGGCCGTTGCTGAGCGGGCGGCCGCCGGGCCGGTACGCCTGGCTGGCGGCCGACGACCTGGAGTACGACGTGTCGGCCGCCGTGGCCGACGCGGCCCATCGGCTGTGCGAGCTGCGGCTCGCGCAGCGGGATCCGGAGGCGGCGGTGGCGGCCGTACGGGCGGCGTTGCTGCTCGCCGCCGACGACGAGGGGTTGTGGCGCGACCTGCTGCGCGCGACGCACGCGACGCGCGACTTCGTGCGGTTGCGTGCGGTGGTCGACGCGCTGACCAGGAGATCGGGGGCGTACGCCTACACCGGCGGGCTGGCGCCGGAGACCGAGGCGCTGATCGACGAGCTGCTGCCCGCCTGGCGCATCCACATGGTGAGGGAGTCGACGGCATGACATCCGCAGGAGGGTTCCGTCTGAGGGGGATGGTTGGCGGCGCGGCGGCTGTGTTGGGGTTCTGGCTGCTCGGGATGGTTGGCCGCGCGCCGATCGTGCGGGGGTCTCGGTTGATCGGGATGGTTGGCGGCGCGTCGGCTGTGCCAGGGTTCCGGTTGAGCGCGACGGTTGGCGGGGCGCGGATCGGGCGGGGGTCGCGGCTCGGTGAGAGGGCCGCGGGTGTGCTGTGGGTGAGACGTTCCGGGTGGGGCGTGGCGCTGGTGGTGGCCGCGTCCGTCGTGCTGGCCGGGTGCGGTGAGGCGGCGCGCCCGTACACGCCGGGGGAGGGCACGGGCGCGCCTTCCGTCGCCGCGACCGGCGAGCCGGGCGCCCCGAGCAGCAGCGACACCGCCAGCACCCCGCCGACTGCGGAAGGCTCGGGCGAGCCGTCGGCGAGCAGTCCGGCGGTGCCGCGTGGCACCCAGACGGTGCGGATCGGTGACGCGCTGCGGGTCCGCATCGAGTGGCCGTCCGATGCCGACCCGCTGGTGCGGCTCGTCGCCGACTACTACGTGGCCTCGCGGCGAGCCGTGGTCACCGGTGACGACGGTTACCTCGACAACCTGGAGTACGACGCCGTGGACATCGCCGGACGGTGGGTGGACGAGTTCGCCGACCAGGAGCGGACCCTGCGCGGCGTCGCCCGCCTGTACAACCTGCGCGTCGCGTCCGTCATGGGGAAGGGCGCGCAGGTCAACGCGTGCGTCGACGAGACAGGAGTGCGCCTGGTGTCCACGCGCACCGGCAAGGCGGTCCCGCGGCAGCCCGCCTGGACGCGTGCCCCGTACATGCAGGGCGTCGCCGCGCACCGCTACGACGGCGGTGTGTGGCGCATCCGGACCTTCGTGACCGGTGAGGAAGGGTGCACCCGATGAAGCCACTGATCGCGACGCTGGTCGCCGGACTGCTGGCGACCGCCGCAGCGGGCGCCCACGCGAATCCCCCGGCGATCGACGGCGCCGTCGCCGCGGACGCCCGAGGTGCTGGGGCTGCCTCGGTCGCCGCCACGGGTTTCCGCAACGTTCAGGTCGCCACTGCGGGTGTCCGCAGTGTCGAGGTCGCCGCCGCGGGTGTTCACGGCGTCGCCGCACCCGTACGCGGAAAGGCGCCCGCGCGTGACCCCGGCGGCGGTTCCCCCGAGGTGACGGGCGCGCAGAAGGGCCGCACCAGTGTCATCAACCTCAAGAACTCACGGATCGTCCTCAGCGGCAACGGCGTCAGGGCCGGCCGGCGCGACGGCTACCGGCTGACCAGCCCCTGCTGGTACGAGCCGGGCCCGACCCCGGAGGAGATGCTCAAGCAGCAGTCCGACTCGGCCACCCACTTCAACCGGATCAAGGCCGGCGAGGAGAGCTTCCTGCGCTTCCTGGAGCAGTTCAAGGACAAGATCGGCAAACCCGGGCGCTGGTGGACACCCGCCTACAACGAGGACGACCCGCGCGGTATCTCGTGCTGGACGGGCCTGGAGATGTTCGTCTTCGTGCCGCCCAACACCACGCCGCCCCAGGGCATCACGATCCGCGAGCTGACCGACATCGCGCGGGCCGCGCTGACGGTGCCCGAGCCCAAGGTCCGGCTGAACCCCGACGCGAAGAGCTTCGTGAACCTGCCCACCTGGGTGTGGCTGGACGGCGTCGGCGAGACGAGGCGAACGGCCACGGCGACCCTGCCCGGTGTCATGAGCGCGACCGTGGTGGCCACGCTCAAGAGCATCGACATCGACCCGGGCACCTCCGGCGACCGGGCGAAGGTGGCGGAGGACTGCGGGCCGGCGGGCAAGCCGTACGTCAAGGGTGGCACGTACACCTGCGGCGTGAGCTACCTGCGCGCGTCGCTCGACCAGCCGCGCGAGGTGTACCAGCTCACGGTGACGACGGTCTGGCCGGTGCAGGTGGCCGACCCGGGCGTGAACGTGCAGTACCAGCCGGTGCGAGTCGGCGTCACGCGCGACGTGCCGGTCGGTGAGGTGCAGAGCAGCGTCCGCGACGACGGCGCCACCGGCTGAGCGGGCGACCTGAAGGCCGCGCAAGGGTGCCACCGGTTGAGCGGGTGACCTGGGAGCCGCGCAACGGTTCCACCGGTTGAGCGGGCGACCCGGGAGCCGCGCAACGGTGCCACCCGCTGAGCGGGCGGCCCCTGGCGCGGCCTCGGGCGGCACGCAGAGCAGCACCTCCGATCAGCGGGGTCAGGCGATGACGGCGGCAAGGGGAGCCAGCTCGGGCACCTCGGCCGCCTCCGCCAGCACCTCCTTCAGCACCGTGTCGTGCGTGGGCCCGGCCGCGGCGAGCAGTTCCCGCCCCTCCGGCGTCACCTCGGAGTAGATGCCGCGCCGGTCGTCCTCGCACAGGTACCTGCGGAGCAGGCCGCGGTTCTCCAGCCGGGTGACGAGCCTGGTGGTGGCGCTCTGGCTGAGCACGACCGCGCGGGCGAGCTGCTGCATGCGCATGTGCCAGCCGTCCTGCCGGGCGAGCACGTCGAGCACGGTGTATTCGCTCACACTCAGCTCGTGCTCCTTCTGCAGGGCCTTCTCCAGCCGGTCCTCGATCCGCGCGTGCAGCGCGGCGAGCCGGCGCCAGCCCTGGGCGCGGGCCTCGGCGGCGTCGTCGGGCAGCGGCATGTGACACCTCCCAGGCATCGTTGTATGGTGAGTTAGTCGGCGTGTGCAAATAATGTCCACGCTTACTAACGTCGTCTGAGGAGTATTCTATGCCTCTCGCTCTGTTCGCCCTCGCGATCAGCGCCTTCGGCATCGGGACCACGGAGTTCATCATCAACGGGCTGCTGCCCGAGTTGGCGGCGGACTTCGGCGTCACCATCCCGACCGCCGGTCTGCTGGTCTCGGGATACGCCCTGGGCGTGGCCGTCGGCGGCCCGCCGCTGACCATGCTCGGCGGGCGGCTGCCCCGCAAGACCATGCTGCTGGCGCTCATGGTGCTGTTCATCGCCGGCAACCTGCTCTCCGCGCTCGCCCCCTCGTACGGCGTGCTCATGGTGGGCCGGGTGCTGGCCGCCTTCGCGCACGGCGCCTACTTCGGCGTCGGCTCCGTGGTGGCCGCCGACCTCGTCGCGCCGCAGAAGCGGGCCAGCGCCATCGCGCTCATGTTCACCGGCCTGACCCTGGCCAACGTGGCCGGCGTGCCGGTCGGCACCTGGGTCGGCCAGAGTCTCGGCTGGCGGGCCACGTTCTGGCTGGTCGTCGTGATCGGCGTGGTGGGCTTCGCCGGCGTGCTGGCCCTGGTGCCGCGCCGGCCGCGCCCGGAGGGCGGCGTGCTGCGCGAGCTGGCCACGTTCCGTTCGGGCGCGGTGTGGCTGGCGCTGGCGATGACCGTGTTCGGGTTCGCCCCGGTGTTCGCGGTGATCACGTTCGTGGCGCCCATGATGACCGATGTGGGCGGGTTCTCCGCCGGCGCGGTGCCCGTGGTGATGGCGCTGTTCGGGGTCGGGCTCGTCGTGGGCAACCTGCTCGGCGGGCGGCTCGCCGACCGGGCCGTCATGCCGGCCATCTACGGCTCGGTGGGGCTGCTCACGGTGCTGGCCGTCGTGATCGCGCTGGTCGCGCGCAACCAGATCGCGTTCATGGTGGTGATCACGCTGTTCGGGGTGGCGGGGTTCGCCACGGTGCCGCCGCTGCAGACCCGCGTGCTGGACGCCGCGGCCGGCGCGCCCACGCTGGCCTCGGCCGCCAACATCGGCGCCTTCAACGTGGGCAACGCCATCGGCTCGTTCGCGGCCGGCCTCACGATCGAGGCCGGGCTCGGGTACGTGGCTCCCGCCTGGACCGCCGGCCTGCTCGGCGTCGCCGGGCTGGCGGTGGCGGCCGTGGCGGGATTCCACGCCCTGCGCGTACGGACCCGGGGTCAGGACGCGCGGTTCGCCGACTCGTGCGCGAGCAGCCACTCCTTGACCGGCACGCCGTAGAGGTAGCCGCCGTAGCCGCCGCTGCTGGGCAAGACGCGGTGGCACGGCACGAACGGCGCGATGAGGTTCTGGGAGCAGGCCGAGCCCGCCACCCGGGCCGCCGTCCGCGGCAGGCCGGCCCGCTCGGCCAGCTCCGCGTACGACACCGTGGTGCCCGCCCGGACCTCGCGCAGCGCCTGGTGGAGCCGCTTGCGGGTCGCGCTGCCCGGCTGCTCGACCGGGATCTCGTCGAGCGCGTCGAGGTCGCCGTCGAAGTAGTCGCGCACCGCCTGGCTGATGGGGCCGAGGTCGTCCACGACCTTCATGCCCTCGGCCTGGAGCTCCGGCGTGAGCCGGGCCAGCATCTCGCCGGGCTCGCCGGTGAAGCCGGCCGCGACCAGCACGCCCTGCCGTACGAGCAGGGAGAGGGAGCCGATCGGGGTGGGCAGGACCTGTGCTTCGATCATGATGAACTCCAGAGGTGCAGGGCGGCGTAGGCCCGCCAGGGCCGCCACCGCTCGATGTGGTCGTGCGGGATGCCCAGGGCGGCCATGCGCTTGGTGAGCACCAGGTCGCCGGTGGGCCAGGCGTCGGGATCGCGCAGCGCGCGCAGCGCGATGTAGCTGGCGGTCCACGGGCCGATGCCCGGGACGTCGAGCAGGGCCGTGACGGCCTCGGCGGGCTCCTGGCCGCCGTCGAGGTCGAGCGAGCCGTCGGCCACGCGGGTGGCCAGTTCCTTGAGGGTGACGATGCGGCGCCCGGTCAGGCCGAGTCCTTGCAGGTCGGCCTCCAGCAGCTCCCCGGCCGAGGGGAACAGCACGCCGGGCGCGTCGGGGTTCGCGCCGCCCGCCGGGCGGCCGGCGCGGGCGACGATGCGGCCGAGCAGCGTACGGGCGCCCGCGACGGAGATCTGCTGCCCCACCACGGCCCGCACCGCCAGCTCGAACCCGTCGAACGCCCCCGGCACCCGCAGCCCCGGCCGGGCCTCGACCAGGGGCTTCAGCGAGGTCTGCCCGAGCGCGTCGGCGATCGCGCCGGGGTCGGCGTCGAGGTCGAGCAGGCGGCGGCAGCGGGCCACGATCCGGGCGAGCTGCCGCGTGTCGTCCACCGCCACGTCAAGGGCGATGTGCCCGGGTCGCGGGGTGAGCGTGATGACGCCGCCGGGCACGGCCCGGCTGTAGGAGCCGGACGTGACCGTCTCCAGGCCCGGGATCGCGCGCGAGGTGAGGAACGAGAAGACGCCCTCCACGTCGTACGGCTCGCGCCGGTGCAGCCGCAGCCGCAGCGGCGACCCGACCGGCGCCGGCCTCGCCTCGTCCGTCCGTGACTCGGCGGTCCGGCCGGCGGTCCGGTCGGCGGTCCGGTCGGCGGTCCGGTCGGTGGCCCGGCCGGCGCTCCGGGTGGGGCCGCCGGCCGTGGCGCGCAGCTCGCTCGGCGTGAACCCGTACGTCTCGCGCATGGCCGCGTTGAACTGCCGCACGCTGCCGAACCCGGAGGCGAACGCCACGTCCGTGACCGGCAGGTCCGTCTCCGTGAGGAGCTGCTTGGCCAGCAGCAGCCGCTTGGTCCTGGCCACGGCCAGCGGCCCGACGCCCAGCTCGGCGACGAACAGCCGGTGCAGGTGGCGCTCGGTGATGTGCAGCCGCCCGGCCAGCCCGGCCACGCCCCGCTCGTCGGCCGCGCCGTCGTCGATCAGGCGCAGCGCCCGGCCGACGAGGTCGCCCCGCACGTCCCAGCCGGGGTCGCCGGGGGACAGCTCGGGCCGGCACCGCTTGCACGGCCGGAAGCCGGCGGCCTCCGCGGAGGCGGCGTGCCGGTAGAACCGGACGTTCCTGGACGCGGGGGTGCGCGCCGGGCAGATCGGCCGGCAGTAGATGCGCGTGGTCGTCACCGCCGTGTAGAAACGCCCGTCGAACCGGGCGTCCCGGGCGGAGACCGCCCGGTAACAGGAGTCGAAGTCGAGCTCAAGTGGTGACATGCCTACGACGTTATGCGCAGGCGCCGACCGGCGGCTGGCGGAAATCGGACCTCAGCGTGAAAGCGCAGGTCAGCAGGTCGTACGGGGTGACTGGCGGGAATCGGACCCGACCGCGGGGCGAGATCAACGCTGGTGGCGCAGCGGCGAGAGGACGACCGGCAGCCAGCTCAACGCCATGATCACCGCGCCCGTCCAGAGCGCCGCCCGCACGCCCCACACCTCGCCCAGCACCCCGGCGAGCAGCCCGCCGAGGCCGACGGCGCCGGTGAGGACGAGGCGCAGCGTGGCGTTCACCCGGCCGAGCATGCCGTCGGGGATCATCCGCTGCCGCACGCTGACCAGCAGCACGTTGTTGACCCCCGTGCGGAACGCCAGCACGAACCACGCCCCCGCCGCGGCCCACAGCCACGGGCCGCGGTCCAGGAACGGGACCACCAGCGCGGCCGGCACGGCGGCGAGGCTGACGAGCAGCGTCGCCCGCCCGGGGCCGAGGCGGCGGCCGAACAGGTGCGCCGAGAACGACCCGGCCAGCCCGCCCAGGCCGCCCGTCGCGAGGTACGCCCCGAGCACCCACTCCGGATAGCCGAGCTGCCGGACCAGGAGGACGGGCAGCAGCACCGAGCACAGGGGGAAGGCGAAGTTCGCCATGGCTCCCATCACCGACATCCCGACGAGGACGGGGCTGCCGACCAGGAAGCGCACGCCTTCGGCGATCTGCCGGCCCACGCCCTCGACGCGACCGGCCGCCGCGGCGCGACCGTCCGAGCCGTCCGAGCCGCCGGTCGGCGCGGTCCGGCCGGACGGCGGCTCGGGGACGTGGCGCAGCCAGGCCGCCGACCACAGGTAGCTGAAGGCGTCCAGCAGCAGCGCCAGCGGCGCGCCCACCGCCTGCGTCAGGATCCCGCCCACGCTCTTGCCGGTGACGTCCATGCCGGCCGAGGTGCCCACGAGCAGCGCGTTGGCCGCCGTCAGCCGGTCGCGCCCGACGAGCGCCGGCAGCACGCTCACGGCCGCCAGGTCGAACACCAGCGTCCCGGCCCCCACGAGCATCGCCACCGCGTAGAGCTGGCCCATGCCGAGCAGGCCCGCCCACCAGGCGACCGGCACGGACAGCAGCACGGCCGCCCGGGTCAGGTCCATGGCCACCATGAGACGCCGCCGCCGGGCGCGGTCCACCCAGACGCCGGCGGGCAGCCCGAGCACGAGCACCGTGAGCGTGCCGAGCGCGCTGAGCAGCCCCACCTCGCCGGGGCCGGCGCCGAGCGCGGTGACCGCGAGCAGGGGGAGCGCGACCTGGCTGATCTGGCTGCCGAGCCCGCTGACCGCGCCGGCGGTGTAGAGGTTGCGAAAGCCGCGTTGCCGCAGTAAGGCCGTCTCGGCGGGCGCGACGGGAGCACGAGAGGAGGTAGAGGTCATAGCTCCGACGATGCTGAAATATCGGGGCATAGCGCTATCAATGAAGCGAGGCGTTCATCCAATGCCCCTCACGCTGTCCTTCACCGCCCAGGACATGGCCAACATCCGCTTCGCCGTCTCGCCCATCGGCGAGGTCGTGGCCAGCGTGCGCGTGGTCAAGGACCCCGCCGCGCACCCGGCGCTGCGCCCCTGGGCCGATCAGGTGCGCCGCCGCCTGGCCGGCGTCGACTGGCGGCTGCTGTCGGACCTCGTGCCCGTGCCGACCGTCTCGATCGCCGGGTTCACCTGCACCCCGCCGGCCACCTCGACGCCCGACCTGGAGGTGGAACTGGCCACGATGCGGGCCGCCGGCGACCGCGTCCGCTCCGACCTCGACAGCGTGGGCGGCCCCCGCACCGCGCGCGTCCAAGCTCTGTACGACGACCCGGACCGGGGCCTCGAACGCCTCGCCGAGGAGGTCGGCGCCTACTGGGAGGCGGCCATCGCCCCGTACTGGCCGCGGATCAGGTCGCTGCTGGACGGCGAGGTCCTGCGCCGGGCCCGGCTGCTGGCCGAGGGCGGCGCGGACCGCATGCTGGCCGACCTCGACGACTCGGTCACCTGGCAGGACGGGCGGCTGCACCTCCGGCACCGCCACGTCTCCGGGGTGCGCTCGCTGCGCGGGCTCGGGCTGCTGCTGGTGCCGTGCGTGTTCGCCTGGCCCAGGGTCTTCTCCGTCACGACGCCGCCGTACCAGCCGACGGTCCGCTACCCGCCCCGCGGCGTGGCCACGCTCTGGGAGCGGAACGCCGTGGACGCCCCGGAGGCGCTGGCCACGGTGCTCGGCCGCACCCGGGCGCGGCTGCTGGCCGAGCTCGACCAGCCCGCCTCCACGCAGGACCTCGCCCGGCGCACCGCGCTGACCGAGCCCGGCGTGAGCCGGCACCTCGTCGCGCTGCGCGCCGCGGGGCTGTGCACGGCGCACCGCACCGGCAGATACGTCCTGTACGCGCGCACCGCGGTGGCCGAGGCGCTCCTCGCCCACCGCGCGTAGCAACACGTGCTAAGTTTTGTTGGCATGTGCCACTGGGCGTTGACATGACCGATCCCGCGCCGACGGGAGACGACCTGGTGCGGATGCTGGCCACCCTCTCCAACCCGCACCGGTTGCGCGTCGTCGCGGCACTCACCCGCGGGCGCAACTACGTCAGCCGGCTCGCGCGCGAACTGGACATCAGCCGGGCACTCCTCCAGGTCCACCTGAAGAAGCTGGAGGCGGCCGGCCTGGTCAGCTCCCAGCTCGAACTGTCGGAAGACGGAAAAGCGATGAAGTTCTACGAGACGAGACCTTTCTCGATCCACCTGACGCCGGACTCCGTCGCGGAGGCCGTGGAGACACTGACCGACGAGAAGGGATCGTCCCGGTGAACGAACACGAGTGGCAGGAGGTCATCGGCACCATCGGCATCTTCGTCCTGCTCACCGCCGTGATCATCACAGTGCTCTGCCAGGTGGCCGTCACCTGGCGGGCCAAGGCGCGGCTCGCGCGCGAGAGCGAGTACCGCGCGCTGGCCGAGAGCGCGGTCGCGGCGCAGCAGGCCGTCGAGCGGCGGCTGGAGGAGATGGGGCGGCAGGTCGCCGAAGTGAGCAGCCGTACCGACGCGATCGAGCGGATCCTCAAAGACGTCGAATGACCCCGTGAACAACCCTGGGCCGCCGAGCGGCAACTCGGCGGCCCAGGCACGGGGAGACGAACCACCTCGCCCAGGGCGAGTTTCCACAGGCACGTTCCACCAAGGACAGGAGAGCAGCCGATGCTGCCCGAAAGCAAATCCATCCATCCTCTCCCGCCCGCGCGGTCAGGGCCCCGCCCCGGCCTCGTCGAGACCGTCGCGAACTGGTCGGCGCGCCACCGCGCCCTCGCGATCGGCGGCTGGCTCGCGCTGGTCGCGCTCGCGGTCCTGGCGGGGGCGCTGACCGGCGGCCAAGCCGCGCGGGCCGTCGATCCGGGGGAGGCCGGCCGCGCCCAGCTCATGATCGACGAGCAGCGGGTGGAAGGCTCCGTACGGGAGAACGTGCTGATCCAGCCGAAGGAGGCGGGCGGCCGGCGGTTCGCGCACGACCCGGAGCTGCGCGAGGCCGCGGCGGACCTGGTGAGCCGGCTGCGGCGGACGGGGGCCGCTGTGCGCGACATCGGCTCGCCGAAGAGCGCCGACGGCGAGCGCTGGATCTCGCGGGACGGCGGATCGGCGCTGGTCACCTTCGAGGTGGCCGGTCCGGACGAACGCTTCGAGGACAACTACGCGGCCGCCGTGCGGGCCGTGGCGGAGGCCGGGGCCCGGCATCCGGGCGTGCGCTTCCTCCAGGCGGGCGACCGCAGCCTGTCCGCGGCCGTCAACGAGGGGATCAAGGACGACTTCGGGCGGGCGGAGCGGACCTCGCTGCCGCTCACCGTGCTCGTGCTGCTGGGCGTCTTCGGCTCACTGGTCGCCGCGGGCATCCCGCTGCTGCTGGCGGCGACCGCGCTGGCGGGCGCGTTCGGGCTGCTGCGGGTCGTCAGCCTGTGGGTGCCGTTCAACAGCGCCGCCTCGGCCATCGTGCTGCTGATCGGGATGGCCGTGGGCGTCGACTACTCGCTGTTCTACCTGCGCCGGCTCCGCGAGGAGCGGGCCCTGGGGAGAGGGGCGCGCGAGGCGCTGCGGATCACGGCGCACACCTCGGGACATGCCATCGTGGCGTCCGGCGTCACCGTGATGGTGTGCGCGCTGGGGCTCCTGCTGACCGGGGTGGACGTCCTCAAGGGACTCACCATGGGGACGCTGCTGGTCGTCGGCCTGTCCGTGCTCGGCTCCGTGACCGTGCTCCCGGCGCTGCTCGCCGTGCTCGGCGACCGGGTGGACCTGGCCCGCGTCCCCTGGCTGGGCCGGCGCCGGATCGCCGCCGTGGAGTCGCGCCTGTGGGGGCGGATCGCGCGGACGGTCGTCCGCCGGCCCGTGGTGACGGGCGCGGCGACGGTCGCGGTCCTGCTCGCCATGGCCCTGCCCGTGCTGGGGATCCGGCTGCAGGACGCGGCGGTGACGGCCAGCCTGCCGCCCGGCGCGTCGGCCGCCGTGGACGCCGCCTCGGCCATGCAGCGCGCGTTCCCGGGCGCGGCGACCGCGGCGCGGGTGGTCGTCGCCCGTACGGACGGCGGGCCCGTGGACGCAGCCGCCGCGCGCCGGGCGATCGGCGGGCTGCACCGTCAGGCCGCCGCGAGCGGCGGGCTCCTCCTGGAGCCGATCACCGCCGTGCCGGTCGGCCGGGCGGTGGAGGTGCGGGTGCCGCTGGCCGGCGCGGTCACGGACCCCGTGGCCGACCGCGCGCTGGCCGCGTTGCGTGAGCGCGCCCTGCCCGCGACGTTCGGCGCGGTGGACGGCGTCGCCTACGCCGTCGGCGGCAAGACCGCCATGCCGCACGACTTCGCCGAGCAGGTCAACGGCCGCACCCCGGCCGTCTTCGGGTTCGTGCTCGTGCTGGCGTTCGCGCTGCTGACGGTGACGTTCCGGTCCTGGGCCGTCTCGCTGGTCTCGATCGGGCTCAACCTGCTGTCGATCGGGGCCTCGTACGGGGTGCTCGTCTGGGTCTTCCAGGACGGCCACCTGGAGTCGCTGCTCGGGTTCACCTCGTACGGCGGGGTGGTGAGCTGGCTGCCGATGTTCATGTTCATCGTGCTGTTCGGGCTGAGCATGGACTACCACATCTTCGTGCTCAGCCGGATCAGGGAACGCCGGTTCGGCGGCGCCTCCGCCCGGGAGGCGGTGGCCGGGGGCATCGCGGCGAGCGCCGGCGTCGTCAGCGGCGCGGCCCTGATCATGACGGGCGTCTTCACCGTGTTCGTGACCCTGTCCGCCATCGAGTACAAGATGCTGGGTCTCGGCATGGCCCTGGCCATCCTGCTCGACGCCACCGTGGTGCGCGGTGTCCTGCTGCCGGCCGCGATGTCGCTGCTGGGGGAGCGGGCGTGGCGCGGCCCGCTCCCCGGCGCTCACTTCGACGAGACGCCGACCCCCAGGTCGAACTCCCGGTAGACCCGGGCCCAGAACCCGTCGCGCAGCCACACCCGGGCCTCGGGGAAGGGCCGCAGCGAGTGGCCCAGCTCCTTCTCGGCCTCGATCAGCAGCTCCGTGTCGATGACCGTGGGCAGGATCGGCCCGGGCAGCAGGTCGCGGATGTTGTCGCGGCCCCGCGTGAGGATCCACTTCTGCGCCACGTGCTCGCCGACGTCCTCCACCCGCGGCCGGCTGGGCCCCAGCTTGGCGACCTGGCCGGGCTTGACGTGCGGCTTGCTGGGCGCCCGTCCGGCGAACACCTGCGCGGGCGACGGCGCGGCCACCGGCGGGGCGACCGGGACGGGCTGCGGAGCGCGGCTGAAAAACGGCCTCAGGAAATCAGCGGAGATCACTTCGACGGTGTCGGACTCCCAGACCAGCCGCTCGGCCTGGTTGGTGCCGTACGGCGGCTCGACGCCCCACAGGTGGATGCGCACGCCGTACGCCTGGGCGGCCTCCACGGCGGGCACCATGTCCTCGTCACCGGCCAGCAGGATCGTGTCGGTCACCGCGTGGTGGCGGGCCAGCGCCTCCAGGTCGCTCCTGATCTGCGCGTCGACGCCCTTCTGCTGGCCGCGGGCGTTGAGGTTGCCAAGCCGTACCTTGACCCAGGGAAGCTGGGCGATGACCCGCTGGTCGACGGTGGGCACGCGGTCACGGGCGGCGTCATACCAATAGATCCGCAGCAGCTCACCGGAAATACGGGCCATCGCGTGTTTCTGCAAGCTCTGGATCAGCTCGTCCGCGGCCACCCGGTATTCTTTGCGTTCCTTGGCCCCCAGCAGGACTTCACCCGCGGCGGCGTACAGATATCCGACATCCACGAGGACGGCGTACTTGGCCGCCACAGGATGCGGCATGAGGTCTGGGATGGCCATGATGTCCTCCAGGCCGCAGCGTTAGTTGATCGGCCGACTATATACTCCTGCTTTTTTCTAGATAGTCCCAAGTCCCTGGGGAGTTGACACCCGTTTCCTGGGATCTCGCTAGGGCAGGGCGCTCATCCGCCAAGCCGCCTTCCCCGGAGACAGAGGCTTACGCATGCTTCGAGCTGGGTTTCGCCACAATCGCGGAGCGGGCGTGGCGGCCGGCCGCGCGGGCGCCGCCCGGGTGGCCAGAACGGCCACGAGCGCGGCGATCTCCTCGGGCGTGGCGTCGCCCCGGACGATCCTGAGGTGCGGCTTCATAGCGGGATGTTCCCATGCTTCTTGGCGGGGAGCGAGGCGCGCTTGTTGCGCAGCGCCCGCAGCGCCCGCACCACCTGGGCGCGGGTCTCCGACGGCTTGATCACGGCGTCCACGTAACCGCGCTCGGCCGCGATGTAGGGGTTGGCCAGCGTGTCCTCGTACTCCGTGACCAGCCGGGCACGCTCGGAGTCGGGGTCCTCGGCCGCCGCCAGCTCGCGCCGGTAGAGGATGTTGACCGCGCCCTGGGCGCCCATCACCGCGATCTGCGCGGTCGGCCAGGCCAGGTTGATGTCCGCGCCGAGGTGCTTGGAGCCCATGACGTCGTACGCGCCGCCGTACGCCTTGCGGGTGATCACGGTGACGAGCGGGACGGTCGCCTCGGCGTAGGCGTAGAGGAGCTTCGCCCCACGCCGGATGATTCCGTTCCATTCCTGATCTGTACCCGGGAGGAATCCCGGAACATCAACAAATGTCAGGATTGGGATATTGAATGCATCACATGTTCGTATGAAACGGGCAGCCTTCTCGGAAGCGTCGATATCCAGACATCCGGCGAAATGCATGGGCTGGTTGGCCACCACGCCCACCGACTGCCCGTCCAGCCGGCCGTACCCGACGACGATGTTCGGCGCGAACAGCGCCTGGACCTCCAGGAACTCCCCGTCGTCCAGCACGTGCTCGATCACCCGGTGCATGTCGTACGGCTGGTTGGCCGAGTCGGGGATGAGCGTGTCGAGCTCCGGATCGGGCTCCAGGTCGGCCGCCGCCTCGAACGCCGGAGCCTCGTCCAGGTTGTTCGAGGGCAGGTAGGACAGCAGCGCCTTGACGTACTCCAGCGCGTCGTCCTCGTCGGCGGCCTGGTAGTGGGCCACGCCCGACTTGGTGTTGTGCGTGTGCGCCCCGCCCAGCTCCTCGAACGTGACCTCCTCGCCCGTCACCGTCTTGATCACGTCCGGGCCGGTGATGAACATCTGCGAGGTCTGGTCCACCATCACGATGAAGTCCGTCAGCGCGGGGGAGTACACGTGCCCGCCCGCCGCGGCGCCCATGATGAGCGAGATCTGCGGGATCACGCCCGAGGCGTGCACGTTCCGCTTGAAGATCTCCGCGTACAGGCCGAGCGCGACCACGCCCTCCTGGATGCGCGCGCCGCCGCCCTCGTTGATGCCGATGATCGGGCAACCGGTCTTCAGCGCCATGTCCAGCACCTTGACGATCTTCTCGCCGTACACCTCGCCGAGCGAGCCGCCGAACACGGTCACGTCCTGCGAGAACACGCAGACCTGGCGCCCGTCCACGGTGCCGTGGCCGGTGATCACGCCGTCGCCGTACGGCCTGCGCCGCTCCAGCCCGAACATCGTCGAGCGGTGCCGGGCGAACTCGTCGAACTCCACGAACGAGCCCTCGTCCAGCAGCGCCAGCACCCGCTCCCGGGCCGTCATCTTGCCCCGCGCGTGCTGCTTGTCCACCGCCGCGGCCGAACCGGCGTGCACCGCCTCGTCCAGCCGCCGCTCCAGATCGGCGATCTTCCCAGCCGTGGTGTGGATGTCCGGCAGTTCTGGTATGGCGTCCGCAGTCATGCGCGCAAGGGTAATCCCTCCTCCTAGAGTGGATCCATGACGGACGCGGTTCGCACGCACGCTCTCCTCAAGCGCTACGGACCGCAGGTCGCGGTGGCGGGCGTCGACCTGGTCGTCCCGGCGGGCAGCTTCGCCGGGCTCGTCGGTCCCAACGGCGCCGGCAAGACCACCACCCTGAGCATGGTCACCGGGCTGCTGCGCCCCGACGGCGGCCGAGCCGAGGTGGGCGGCCTCGACGTGTGGCGCGACCAGCTCCAGGTCAAGGCGCGCATCGGCGTGCTGCCCGAGGGCCTGCGGCTGTTCGAACGGCTCTCCGGCCGCGAGCTGCTGCTCTACTGCGGCCGGCTGCGCGGCATCCCCAGGGCCGACGTCGAGCGGCGCGCCGCCGAGCTGCTGCGGGTCATGGACCTGGAGGACGCGGCGGGCAAGCTCGTCGTCGACTACTCCACCGGCATGCGCAAGAAGATCGGCCTGGCCGCGGCGCTGCTGCACAACCCGGCCGTGCTCTTCCTGGACGAGCCGTTCGAGGGCGTCGACCCGGTCAGCGCCAGCACGCTCACCGAGGTGCTGCGCCGCTACACCGCCTCCGGGTCCACCGTCATCTTCTCCAGCCACGTCATGGACCTCGTCGAGCGGCTGTGCGACTGGGTGTCGGTCATGAGCGGCGGGCGCATCGTGGCCCAGGGCCCGATCGGCGAGGTGCGTGGCGGGCACAGCCTCAACGAGGCGTTCCTGCGGCTCGTCGGCGGCCCGCGCACCGGCGGCGACGCGGGCCTGTCCTGGCTCGGCGCCCAGCCCGCCAGCCCACCGGCTTCCGGGGAGGAGGGGTGATCGGCACGGCCGCGCTGTTCGCGCAGCTCAAGCTCCGCCTCATCGCCGGGGCCCTGCGCGGCGACCTCCAGCGCAAGCTCGGCTTCGTCCTCACCCTCGTCATGGCCGCCGGCGTCGCCGTGCTCGGCTTCGGCCTCATGACGCTCGTGCGCCTCGCGCCGCGCGACGTCGCCACCGACGTCGTCATCGTCGCCTACACCGCCATCCTGGTGGGCTGGATGGTGGTGCCGCTGCTCGCGTTCGGGCTCGACGACACGCTCGACCCGGCGCGGCTGGCGCTGTTCCCGCTGCGCACGCGCGACCTCGCGACCGGCCTGCTCGCCGCGTCGGCCACCGGGGCCTGGCCGGTCGCCACGCTGGCCGTCGTCGCGGGCGCGCTGGCCGGCCTGGCCGACGGCCCGGGCGGCGCGCTGGTCGGGCTGGTGGCCGTGCTCCTGCAGTTCGCGCTCTGCCTGGTGCTGTCCCGGCTGGTCACCACCTCGCTGTCGGGCGCGCTGCGCACCCGGCGCGGTCGCGACCTGCTGGCCGTGGCCGCGCTGTTCGTGGTGCTGCTCGCGCAACTGCCCAACCTGCTCCTCAACGCCGGCCTCGGCGACCCCGGCGCCATGCTGCGCGGCGCGGCGGGCGTCCTGAGGTGGACGCCGCCGGGCCTGCTGGCCCACGCGATGGCCGACGGCGGGCTCACCGGCCTGGCCGAGGTGGCCGTCGTGGCGCTGCTCGTCGTGCTGGCCGCCTGGCTGTGGATCAAGGCGCTGAACCGGGCGCTGGTCACCCCCGACGCCTCCACCCAGGCCGCCTCCGTGCGCGAGGGCGGCGGGCTGGCCGACCGGTTCCTGCCCGACGGGCCGCTGGCGGCCGTGGTCGCCAAGGAGCTCAAGTACCTGCGGCGCGAGCCGCGCTTCCGGGTGCTGTGGTTCAGCGCGATCGCCGTGAGCGGCGTGATCGCGTTCTCGCTCAGCAGCAACACCCCGGGCGGGGCCGGGCCGTGGCTGCCGGTCGCGGTCACCTCGATGGCCGCCGTCATGATCGCGCTCCAGTCCGGCAACCTCTTCGGCATCGACGGCCCGTCCCTCTGGATGAACGTCATGGCCATCGGCTCCGAGGAGGGCTTCCGCACCGACCTGGCCGGCCGCCACCTGGCCGGTGCCATCGTCGCCACGCCGCTGCTCCTCGTCGTCTCCGTGGCGGCGTCGCTGTTCACCGGGCATCCCGGAGCGATCCCCCTGGCCTTCCTCGCCGCGTGGGGCGCGCTCGGCGTCGGGCTCGGCGTCGGCGCGGTCACCAGCGTCGTCATCCCGTACACGGTGCCCGAGCGCATGAACGCCTTCACCGGCGCCGCGCCCGGTCAGGGCGGCCAGGCGTTCGCCTCCGCCATGGGGGCGTTCGCCGGGATCTTCGCCCTGTCGCTGCCGCTCGCGATCCCGATCGCGCTCGGGCTCGGCTGGCTGTGCGCCGTCGCCCCGGTGTACGGCCTGCTGGTCGAGACGCTCGGCCGCCGGCTGGGCGCGACCATCGGGTTCGCCCGGATGCCCGAGCTGGTGGCCGCCGTGTCCAAGCCCACGTGAGCAGTGGTCTAGTCCATTAGGTGAGACCGGACTACGGCCGCCGACGGCGACTGGATACCCTTCGAGACATGATTGACCAGGGGATTGAGCGTCGCAGCGCCGCCGTCACCGAGATGCCCGACGAGCTGCGGCACGATGTGCGGCTGCTCGGCAAGCTGCTCGGTCAGGTCATCGCCGAGCAGGGTGGCGAGGACCTCCTGGCCGATGTCGAACGCCTGCGCAAGGCGGTCATCGCCGCGCGCCGCGGCGAGGTGTCGGCCGACGAGATCACCGCCATGGTCGAGGCATGGGAGATCGAGCGGGCGGTCCAGATCGCCCGCGCGTTCACCTGTTACTTCCATCTGGCCAACCTCGCCGAGGAGCACTACCGCATCCGCACGCTGCGCGAGCGCGACACCGAGGGCGGCGTCCAGCGCGAGTCGCTGGCGCAGGCCGTCCACGAGCTGGGCGCCGACCGCGTCGCCGAGCTGGTGGAGAGCCTGGAGCTGCACCCGGTGCTCACCGCCCACCCGACGGAGGCGCGCAGGCGGGCCGTCGTCACCGCGATCCAGCGCATCAGCGGCCAGCTCACCGAGTACAACGCCCCCGGCCGCGGCGCCTCCGACCGCGCGGAGAGCCGGCGGCGGCTGCTGGAGGAGATCGACCTGCTCTGGCGCACCGCCCACCTGCGCCCGAGCAAGCTCGACCCGCTCGACGAGGTGCGCACCGCCATGGCCGCCTTCGACGAGACGCTGTTCCGCGTCGTGCCCCAGGTCTACCGCTCACTCGACGCGGCGCTGGCCGACGGCACGGGCACCCGGGCGCCGCTCGCCCGGCCGTTCATCCGCTACGGGAGCTGGATCGGCGGCGACCGCGACGGCAACCCCAACGTCACCGCCAAGGTCACCCGCGAGGCCGTGCAGATCCAGGCCGAGCACGTGCTGACCGCGCTGGAGAACGCCACCACCCGCATCGGCCGCACCCTCACCGCCACCGCGCAGTTCGCGCCGCCCTCGCCCGAGCTGAAGGGCGCCATCGCCGCGGCCGAGGACGCCCATCCCGAGCTGGTCTCCGAGCTGGCCACCCGCTCGCCGCGCGAGCCGCACCGGCAGTGGCTGCTGTTCGTGGCCGCCCGCATCGCCGCCACCCGGCGCCGCGACCTCGATCTCGCCTACCTGTCGCCCGGCGACCTGCTCGCCGACCTGCGGCTGGCCCAGGAGTCGCTGGCCCGCCACGCCGCCCGCCAGGCGTACGGGGAGTTGCAGCACCTCATCTGGCAGGTCGAGACGTTCGGCTTCCACCTGGCCGAGCTGGAGGTGCGCCAGCACTCCCAGGTCCACGCCGCGGCCCTGGAGGAGATCCGGGCGGGCGGCGAGCTGTCGGAGCGCACCGAGGAGGTGCTGTCCACGATCCGGGTGATCGGCTGGATCCAGGAGCGGTTCGGCGTGCGCGCCTGCTCCCGCTACGTGGTCTCCTTCACCCGGGGCGCCGACGACATCGCCGCCGTCCACGAGCTGGCCGAGCACGCGCTCGGCTCGCGGGCGCCGGTGCTCGACGTGGTGCCGCTGTTCGAGTCGGGCCAGGACCTCGCCAACTCGCCCGACGTGCTGTCCGGCATGCTCGACATCCCGCAGGTGCGCGACCGGCTCGCCGCCACCGGCCGGCGCATGGAGGTCATGCTCGGCTACTCCGACTCGGCCAAGGAGCTCGGCCCCGCCGCCGCCACGCTCCGGCTGTACGAGGCCCAGGAGCGGCTGACCGCCTGGGCGGCGGAGCACGACGTGCGGCTGCGCATGTTCCACGGCCGCGGCGGCGCACTGGGCCGCGGTGGCGGGCCCGCCAACCGGGCCGTGCTCGCCCAGGCGCCCGGCTCGGTCGCGGGCCGGTTCAAGGTCACCGAGCAGGGCGAGGTCATCTTCGCCCGCTACGGCCACATGGCGATCGCCCGGCGGCACATGGAGCAGGTGGCCAACGCCGTGCTGCTGGCCTCCTCGCCGGTGGTCGGCGCCCGCACGGCCGCCGCCGCCGAGCGGTTCCGCCCGCTGGCCGAGCGGGTGGCGACGACCTCGGAGGCCGCGTACCGGGCGCTCACCGAGGCGCCGGGCTTCCCCGAGTGGTTCAGCCTGGTCAGCCCACTGGAGGAGCTGGGCTCACTGCGGCTCGGCTCGCGCCCGGCCCGCCGCGGGCTCGGCGCGCCGCGCTCCCTGGACGACCTGCGCGCCATCCCATGGGTGTTCGCCTGGGCGCAGACCCGGGTCAACCTGCCCGGCTGGTACGGCCTGGGCACCGGCCTCGCCTCGGTCGGCTCGCTGGAGGAGCTGCGGGCCGCCTACCAGGAGTGGCCGCTGTTCAACGCCCTGCTCGACAACGCCGAGATGTCGCTGGCCAAGACCGACCGCTCGATCGCCGAGCACTACCTGGAGCTGGGCGGCCGGCCCGACTTCGCCCGCCAGGTGCTGGAGGAGTACGACCTGACGCGGCGCCTGGTGCTGGAGGTGACGGGGCACACGCGGCTGCTGGAGAACCGCAAGGTCCTCTCGCGGGCCGTCCAGCTCCGCGACCCGTACGTGGACGCGCTGTCGCACCTGCAACTGCGCGCGCTGCGCGCCCTGCGCACGGGCGCGCCGTCGGAGCACGAGCGCGAGCGCCTGTCCACGCTCCTCCTGCTCTCGGTCAACGGCGTCGCCGCCGGCCTCCAGAACACCGGCTGAGCACGACACCGTCTCCGGCACGCCGAGGGCCCGGTCGCGAGGCGACCGGGCCCTCGAAGGCCGCGCGCTCTAGCTCAGGCCGGCGAAGAAGGCGTGGATGTCGGAGGTGAGGGCGTCCGTGGCGGTGTGGGCGGTGTAGTGGCCGTGGGCCGGGGCCGGGAGCGTCTTCCACGAGACGATCCCGGCGTGGTCGCGCTCGGCGAAGGCGCGGATCGACTTGAAGTCGCCCTCGGCCATGGCCAGCGCCATCGGCACCGTCGTCGGCTCCTTGGCTGCCTGCTCGCCGCTCTGCTGGGCCCGGGCGTTCTCCCAGTACAGGCGCAGCGCCGAGCCGGCCGTGCCGGTGAACCAGTGGATGGCGGCGTTCAGCAACACGAAGTCGTCGTCGAGGTCCTCGTCGAAGAGCTGGGCCAGCCAGCCGACCAGGCCGGCGGGCGAGTCGGCGATGGCGTGGGCGAGCGTCTGCGGCTGCTGCGAGTGCAGCACGTTGAAGGCGCCCTTCTCCTTCCAGAACCAGTCGAGCACGGCCAGCCCCTGCTGGTCCTCCTCGCTCAGCCCGGCGAACTCGGCCGGGTCGCCCGAGGGGAAGGAGAAGATCTGCGTCACGTGCACGCCCACGACGTGGTCCGGGGCGAGGCGGGCCAGCTCGGGGGAGATCATGGAGCCGGCGTCGTTGCCGACCGCGCCGTAGCGGTCGTAGCCGAGGCGGCCCATGAGCTCCGCCCACGCGCGGGCGACGCGGACGTTGTCCCAGCCGGTCTCGGTGGTCGGGCCGGAGAAGCCGAAGCCGGGCAGCGACGGGATGACCAGGTGGTGGTGGCGCGACAGCGGCTCGACGGCGTCGAGGTACTCGGCGATCGAGCCGGGCCAGCCGTGGGTGAGGATCAGCGGCAGGGCGTCCGGGTTCGCGGAGCGGACGTGCAGGAAGTGGATCCGCTGGCCGTCGATCTCGGTGGTGAACTGCGGGAGGGCGTTGAGGCGGGCCTCCTGGGCGCGCCAGTCGAAGCCGGTGCGCCAGCGGGTGACCAGCCGCCGCACACGCTCGACGCCGACACCCTGGTCGACCCCGGGGATCTCGTCGGCGAAGCGGGTCAGCGCGAGGCGGGTCTGCAGGTCGTCGAGGTCGGCCTGGGGGATCTCGACGCGGGAGGGGCGGATCTCGGCGCTGATGGCGGTCATGCTGTCACTCCTCGGAAAGGAACGGAACGCTTTGTTCTGTCTCTAGATTAGCAGAACGGAATGGTTTGTTCCACTAGTTTCCGAGACCGGTCCGACGGACCTTCAGACGCGGACGCGTTCGTGCCCCGAGTAGACGTTGCAGCGCTCCCCACGCAGGAAGCCCACCAGCGTCATCCCGAACTCCCTGGCCACGTCCACGGCCAGCGACGACGGCGCGGACACCGCGCACACCACCGGCACGCCCGCCGCCAGCGCCTTCTGCATGATCTCGTAGCTGGCCCGGCCGCTGACCATGAGCACGTGCCCGGCCAGCGGCAGCCGGCCGGCGAGCGCCGCCCAGCCGGTCAGCTTGTCCACGGCGTTGTGCCGGCCCACGTCCTCCCGCACGGCCAGCGCCTCGCCCCGCGGGGTGAACAGGCCGGCCGCGTGCAGCCCGCCCGTCTTGCCGAAGACGCCCTGCGCCGCCCGCAGCCGGTCCGGCAGCCCGTACAGCACCTCGGGCGTCAGCACGACGTCACCGGACGGCACGGGACGGCAGCGGTCGCGCAGCGCGTCCAGGCTGGCCGAACCGCACACGCCGCACGCGCTGGAGGTCAGGAAGTGGCGATCCAGCGTAGGCAGGTCGGGGATCGGGCCGCGCACCCGCACCGTCACCGTGTTGTAGCGGGCCTCGGGCGGCACGTCCTCGTCGGTGCAGTAGCCGATGGCCGCGATGCGGCCCGGCTCCACCAGGCCCTCCGCGTGCAGGAACCCGGCCGCCAGCTCGAAGTCGTGGCCCGGAGTCCGCATGGTGATCGCCACCGTGCGGCGGGCGCCGTCGAGCGAGGTCAGCCGGATCTCCAGCGGCTCCTCGGTGGCCAGGTCGTCGCGGCGCTCGCGGGCGCTCGCGCCGGTCAGCTCCCGGACGCGGACACGGGCCGTGGGCCCGGGGCGCTCGCTCATGCCCGGCTCACCGTCACCATCGCGTTGTAGTCGGGGATCCGGGCGTCGGGGGAGCGCCGCGACTCGTCGAGCAGCACGTTGCCCTCCGGCCAGTGGATCTGCAGATTGCCCGGCACGATCGGCGCGCGCAGCACCCGGCCCCGGTAGGAGCGCTCGCCGGAGCGCAGCTCGACCGGGGTGCCGTCGGGCAGGCCGAGCCGGTCGGCGTCGTAGGCGCTCATCAGCACCGCCTCGCGGGCGGCGCCGTTGAAGCCGTCGATCCGCTCGTGGACCATGCTGTTGAACTGCTTGCCCCGCCGGGTGGCCACCATGAACGCGCCGTCCGGACGTTCCAGCGCGGGCAGCGGCACGGCCGAGAACCGCGCCAGCCCGTCCGGCGTCTGGAACCGGCCGTCGGCGAACAGGCGCCGCCCGCCGTACTGGACGTTGTCGCCGAACGCCCCCAGCCCCGCGATGCCCGCGTAGAACGGCACCGCCCGCTCGATCTCCTCACGGATCGCGGGCGTGCCCGTGAAGCGGACCTTCGACGCGAGCGCGGGCCGGGCGCGGGCCGCCAGCTCGGTGAAGATCTTCCACTCCGGCCACGCCTCGCCGATCCGCGGCCCCTCCACCTCCGGCGAGAAGATGATCCGGCGCTCGGTCGAGGTCTCGGTCACGCCACCCGTCATCTCGTACCGCGTCTGCGCGGGCAGCAGCAGCACGTCGCCCTCGGACGGCACGAGCATCTGGGACGACAGCACGATGTCGACGTGGACGCGCAGGCGCGGCCGGCGCAGCGCCTCGCGGCAGTAGCCGGG
Source organism: Nonomuraea roseoviolacea subsp. carminata (assembly GCF_024172185.1). Classification (GTDB taxonomy): domain Bacteria; phylum Actinomycetota; class Actinomycetes; order Streptosporangiales; family Streptosporangiaceae; genus Nonomuraea; species Nonomuraea roseoviolacea. Next base: position 2,229,947 of record NZ_JAMZEC010000001.1, on the reverse strand, counting down.
GTCGGGCAGCACCTCCAGGAAGTTGCCGCCGCTGGAGACCAGCACGTCGAGCTCGCCCGCGTGGGCCGCGTCGATCATGTCGGTCGCGGTCAGGCCGGGCGTCGAGGGCACCTCGAAGCCCCACAGCTCGGTGAACCGCGCCGCGTTCTCGGGGGTGACGGGCAGCCCGCCCGGCAGCCCGGTGGCGTACGCGCCCATCTCGGCGCCGCCCTGCACCCCGCTGTGCCCCCGGATCGGCATCAGCCCGCAGTGCTCACGCCCCACGAACCCCCGGGCGAGCGCCAGATTGACGACGGCCCGCACGTTGTCCTCGCCGAACGTGTGCTGGGTGACGCCCATCGACCACACCAGCACCGCCGATCTCGCCCCGGCCAGCAGCCGGGCCAGCCGCAGCATCTCCTCGCGCGAGGCGCCCGACAGCGCCTCCAGCTCCTCCCACGACTGCCCGGCGACCGCCTCGCGCGCCCGCTCGAACCCCGTCGTACGCTCCGCCACGAACGTCTCGTCCACCCAGCCCCGCTCGACGAGGTGCTTGAGCACCCCGTTGAGGAAGCCGATGTCGCCGCCCACGTTCACGCCGAAGAACTCGTCGGTGACCCGCGTGCCGAACACGGCCGACTCCGCGTTGGAGGGCACCCAGTACCGCTCCATGCCCGGCTCGCGGTAGGCGTTGACCATGGCCACCCGGGTGCCGGCCTTCTTGGCGTGGTAGAGGTACTTCATCGCCACCGGCTGGTTGTTCGACGGGTTGGAGCCGATGAAGACGATCAGGTCGGAGCCGATCCAGTCGGTGTAGGAGCAGGTGGTGGCCGCCGCGCCGACCGTCTGCTTGAGCGCCACCGTCGAGGGCGAGTGGCAGATGCGCGCCGCGTTGTCGATGTTGTTGCCGCCGAGCGCCCGCACGGCCTTCTGCGCGGCGTAGTAGTTCTCGTTCGGCACGCCCCTGCTGGTCAGGTACACGCCGAAGCGCGCGTCGCGCAGCCCGGCCGCCGCGACCGCCAGCGCCTCGTCCCACGACACGCGCGCGAAGCCCGGCTCGCCCGCGCGGCGCAGCATCGGATACGGCAGGCGTCCCAGCTCGCGCAGCTCCGCGCTGCGCCGCCCGGCCAGCGCCGACACGTCGCGCAGCAGCGAGACGTCCAGGGCGGGCATGGTGTTGAGCGGCAGGAGGCGGAGCCTGATGTTGCACAGGTGGATCTCGTCCATGGTCCAGTCGCGCATGCCCTTGGTGCCGAGCGCGCAGCCGTCGCACGTGCCCTGGGTCAGGATGCGCCAGGCGTACCTCCTGCGCCCCTTGACCGCGCGGAACGCCTTCAGCAGCTCCAGGTAGTTGTTCGGCTTGCGCAGGCCCAGGCCGAACGGCCGCCAGGACGCCCAGTTGCGTGGATCGAGAAGCTTGCTCACCCCTCCATCTTCTTGCTCCTCCTCCGCCGGAGGGAACCCCGGTGGTCAGGGCGGGGTGCCGGGTCGGCGAAGATGGACACGTGCCGGACTCGCGCTACTCCGATCTCGACCGCCCGCCCCTGTCGGAGGCGGCGCTCAACCGCGCCCTCGTCCGGCCGGGCAGCCTGTGGACGGGCGTCACCGTCGTCGAGAGCACCGGCTCCACCAACGCCGACCTCGCCGCCCTGGCCCAGCAGGGGGCGGCTGAGGGCACGGTGCTGGTGGCCGAGGAACAACGGGCCGGCCGGGGCCGGCTCGGCCGCGCCTGGAGCGCCCCCGCCCGTTCGAGCCTGATCGTGTCGGTGCTGCTGCGGCCGCAGCCGCCGATCACCGCGCAGGGCTGGCTGCCGCTGCTGTTCGGCGTGGCCGCCGCCTCGGCCGTGCGCCGGCTGGGCGAGGTGGACGTGCGCCTCAAGTGGCCCAACGACCTGCTCATCGGCGACCGCAAGCTGGCCGGGGTGCTGGCCGAGCGCGTGGAGGGCGCGGTGGTCGTCGGCATGGGCCTGAACGTGTCGCTGCGGGCCGACGAGCTGCCGGTGACGACGGCCACGTCGCTGGCCCTGCAGGAGTCCGCCTGCCTCGACCGCGACCCGCTGCTGCGGGCCGTGCTGCGCGAGGTCGAGAGCCACTACGCCGACTGGACCGAGGCCGGCGGCGACGCCGACCAGGCCGGGCTGCGCGCCGCCTACCAGGCGTCCAGCGCCACGATCGGCCGCGAGGTGCGGGTCGAGCTGCCCGGCGACCGCTTCCTGACCGGCCGGGCCACCGGCGTCGACGGGAGCGGCCGGCTGGAGCTGTCGGCCGGGGGCGAGAGCCACGCGCTCAGCGCCGGCGACGTCGTCCACCTGCGCCCGTCCGCCTAGCGCCGGATCTCCGACGCCCGTCCGCCTGGCGCCGGGATCTCCGACGCCCGTCCGCCTGGCGCCGGGAGCTCCCGCGCGCGACGGCGTAGCCGCGCGTCCCGTGAGGTGGCACGATTTGCGCATGACCATCCCGGACCACCACCTCACGCAGGGTGAACGCCGCGTCAGGTCCTTCCACCCCCACTGGAAGCGCCTCGTCGGCCCCGCCGCCGCGCTCGTGTTCGTCGCCGCGGCCTCGGGCGCGGCGCTGCTCCTCGTCCCCGGCGGCTGGGAGTACGCCTTCTACGCCAGGATCGCCGTCTGCGCGATCGCGCTCGTCCTGCTGGTCGTCTGGTCGTTCGTCCCGTACCTCCAGTGGAAGAACACCGGCTACGTGCTGACCACGCACCGCTTCACGATCAGCTCCGGGGTGCTCAACAAGTCGACCGACGAGATCCCGATGGCCAAGGTCAACACGGTCAGCTCCGACCAGACGTTCGTCGAGCGGCTGCTCGGCTGCGGCACGCTCACCGTGGAGTCCGCGGGCGACCGGGGGCAGATCGTGCTGCGCGACATCCCGCACATCCAGGAGGTCCGGGCCGACCTGTTCCGGCTCCTGGAGGACGCCACCGACGGCGACCTCGACGGCCGTTGACCGCCGAGGACAGGCCCGGCAGGCCGGGGACCGCTGACGAGCCGCCCGCCGCCGGGGACAGGCCCGGGCGGCCGACGGCCGAGGAGATCGGGGTGCTGCTGGCCGGGATGCCCGCCCGCCTCACGCGCACGCAGGTCGCGCACGACGCCGGCGTGTCCCAGCGGCTGGCCGAGCGGATCTGGCGCGCGCTCGGGTTCCCCACGTTCGCCGACGACGCGGTCGCGTTCTCCGAGGCCGACGTGGGCGCTCTGCGACGGGTGCGGGAGATGCTCGACCGCGGCCTGCTGGACGAGCCCACGGCCATCCGCATGGCCCGCGCCCTCGGCCAGACCACGGCGCGGCTCGCCCAGTGGCAGGCCGAGATCATCATCGGCCACCTGCTGCCCGCGGAGGGCGAGCCCTCCGACGAGGACCTGGAACGCGTGGTCGCCACGGCCCGCGAGCTGCTGCCCGACTTCGAGCAGCTCCTCGTCCACGTCTGGCGGGCCCAGCTCGCCGCCGCGGGCACCCGCCTGCTCGCCCTGGCCGACCTGCGGCCCGATGCCGCCCTTGGCCGCGTGTCACTGGCCGTGGGGTTCGCCGACCTGGTGGCCTTCACCCGGCGGGCCAGGGAGCTGGACGAGCGGGAACTGGCCGACCTGGTGGAGGGGTTCGAGGCGCGGGCGGCCGACATCGTGGCGGCCCACGGCGCCCGGCTGGTCAAGACCCTCGGCGACGAGGTGCTCTTCACCGCGCCCACCCCGGCGGGGGCCGCCGCCATCGCCCTCGACCTGGCCGGCACGGCCGAGCTGCGCATCGGCCTGGCGTACGGGCCGGTGGTGCCGATGATGGGCGACGTGTACGGCACCACGGTCAACCTGGCCGCCCGGCTGACCGCCGCCGCCCGGCCGGGCACGATCGTCGTGGACTCCGGCATGGCGGAGGGCCTCGCGGAGGGCCTCGCCGGTGGCCCGGCGGGCGAGGCGGGCTTCGAGGTGCGCCCGATGCGGCGCCGGAGCCTGCGGGGTCTCGGCGTGGTGCGGCCCCATCTCTTGCGGCGATCATCCTCCTGACGCAGGATGGCTGCCATGCCGTACGAAGTGCGGGGCGTCATCGCCCGGGGTGAAGGCAGGGAAGTCTCCGTCGAGAACGTGCTCGTGCCCGACCCGGGGCCGGGCGAGGCCGTCGTCGCCGTGCAGGCGTGCGGAGTGTGCCACACCGACCTCCACTACCGCGAGGGCGGCATCAGCGACGACTTCCCGTTCCTGCTCGGCCACGAGGCGGCGGGCGTCGTGGAGGCCGTCGGCGAGGGCGTCACCGGCATCGAGCCGGGCGACTTCGTGATCCTCAACTGGCGGGCCGTGTGCGGCCAGTGCCGGGCCTGCCTGCGCGGCCGGCCGTGGTACTGCTTCGCCACCCACAACGCCACTCAGAAGATGACGCTGGAGGACGGCACCGAGCTGTCGCCCGCGCTCGGCATCGGCGCGTTCCTCGGCCATACCCTGGTGGCGGCCGGGCAGTGCACCAAGGTCTCGCCCGAGGCCCCGGCGGCCGTCGCGGGCCTGCTGGGCTGCGGCGTCATGGCGGGTCTCGGCGCCGCGCTCAACACCGGAGCCGTCACGCGCGGCGACTCGGTCGCGGTCATCGGCTGCGGCGGCGTCGGCGACGCGGCCGTCCTGGGCGCCCAGCTCGCCGGCGCCTCGACGATCATCGCGATCGACGTGGACGACCGCAAGCTCGCCTGGGCCCGCGACTTCGGCGCCACCCACACGGTCAACTCCCGCGAGAACGACCCGGTCGACGCGGTGCGCGACCTCACCGGCGGGTTCGGCGCCGACGTGGTCATCGACGCGGTCGGCCGCCCGGAGACGTACCGGCAGGCGTTCTACGCCCGCGACCTGGCGGGCACGGTGGTGCTCGTCGGGGTGCCCACCCCGGAGATGAAGCTGGAGCTGCCGCTGCTGGACGTCTTCGGCCGGGGCGGGGCGCTGAAGTCGTCCTGGTACGGCGACTGCCTGCCGAGCCGCGACTTCCCCATGCTCATCGACCTCTACCTGCAGGGGCGACTCCCGCTCGACAAGTTCGTCACCGAGACCATCGGGCTGGACGACGTCGAGGAGTCGTTCGCCAAGATGGGACGCGGTGAGGTGCTGCGATCGGTGGTGGTCCTCTGATGGATCCGCAGCGAAGCGAGGACATCCATCAGAGGCGCCGGGCGGAGCCCGGCAGAGGAGGCAAGGTGTTGGACAAAGTGGTGACTTCCGGGACGTTCTCGCTCGACGGCGGCACCTGGGACGTCGACAACAACGTCTGGCTGGCCGGTGACGCGCGCGAGGTCGTCGTCATCGACGCCGCCCACGACGCGCGGGCCATCGCCGAGCGTGTCGGCGGGCGCGCCGTCCGGGCCATCGTGTGCACGCACGCGCACAACGACCACATCAACGCCGCCCGGGAGCTGGCCGGCCTGACCGGCGCGCCGATCCGGCTGCACCCGGCCGACCAGGTGCTGTGGGAGCAGGTGTACGGCGACGCGGTGCCGTACGAGCCGCTGGCCGACGGCGAGAAGCTGGAGGCGGGCGGCGTCACGCTGGAGGTGCTCCACACCCCCGGCCACTCGCCGGGCGCGGTCTGCCTGCACGCGCCCGACCTCGGCGTGCTCTTCAGCGGCGACACGCTGTTCAAGGGCGGCCCCGGCGCGACCGGCCGGTCCTATTCGTCGTTCGACACCATCATCGCCTCGATCCGCGACCGGCTGCTCACGCTGCCGCCCGAGACCGTCGTCCACACCGGCCACGGCGAGTCCACCTCCATCCGCGCCGAGGCGCCTCACCTGGAGGAATGGCTGCTCAGAGGACACTGAACCCTTACCTCGATGTGGCGGAGGTAACGTAGGCAAGCCTTACCAAAGTGGGCTACATTTAGGTTTGCCTAACCTACCGGCTGCCCAGAGAGTGAGAGGCTGTCCTCCGCATGTACGTGTGTGTCTGTCGTGCCGTCACCGAGAACGAGGTGCACGACTGCATCGCCGCCGGCGCGCGGACGGCTCGCCAGGTTCGCGACACCACTGGTGCCGGTGGGGACTGTGCCTCTTGTGTCCGGAAAATCTGTGCGATGCTGAAACGGTCTGAGGAACTGACGACCGCATAGCACGAGGGGCTCGTACATGCAGGGCGACAAGCAGATCATCGAGCTGCTCAACGAGCAGCTGACGGCCGAGCTCACCGCCATCAACCAGTACTTCCTGCACGCCAAGATGCAGGAGAACTGGGGCTACACGAAGCTGGCCAAGCACACCCGCGACGAGTCGATCGACGAGATGCGGCACGCCGAGCGGCTGACCGACCGCATCCTCTTCCTCGAAGGGCTGCCCAACTACCAGCGGCTCGGCACGCTGCACATCGGCCAGACCGTCGAGGAGCAGCTCAAGGCCGACCTGGAGGTCGAGCTGTCGGTGGTGCAGCGGCTGCGTCCCGCCATCACGCTCATGCGTGAGAAGGGCGACGTCACCTCGGCCCGCATCTTCGAGGAGATCCTGGCCGACGAGGAGCACCACATCGACTACCTCGAGACCGAGCTGGCGCTCATCCACAGCCTGGGCGAGCAGCTCTACCTCGCCCGCTACACCGAGCCGCCGACCGTCTGACCCGCGACTCCCCTGTATCCACGACTCTGTACCCACGACGCGACACGCCGTCGTCCGCCGCGCCCGCCGGGGCTCCTCCGGCGGGCGTCGCCGTTTCCGGAAGCGGCTCACGCGATTCCTGGGGACAGCGTGGCGGGATGGAAAGAACAAGGCCGTACATTCTTCGCGGTTTTTTCTCCGCGACACGCCCGGGCGTGAAACCCGCGCGCCACGCGGCATTTCCGGCCGCCTCGCGATCCGATTCCGCGCGCCGGCCGCCAATCGCGGTAATTTAAGCCCGGCTAACCGATATTTATCAGCGTTTGCCCAGGTCAATGGATAGGTCAACGACGAGTCAAACCGTGCGCTGTGCCCGGGAAACGATCGCCTAAGGTCCTACGATCGCTTCATGACCTGCGTACTTCTCGCCGAGGATGACACCTCGATTTCCGAGCCGCTCGCGCGCGCTCTTCGCCGTGAGGGCTATCAGGTTGAGGTGAGCCCTGACGGCCCGCAGGCCCTGGAAAGGGCTCTGTCGGGGGGCATCGACCTGATCGTCCTTGACCTCGGTCTGCCAGAAATGGACGGGCTTGAGGTCGCCCGCCGGATCCGTGCCGAAGGACACGGCACCCCGGTTCTCATACTCACCGCCCGCGTCGACGAGGTCGACACGGTCGTCGGCCTCGACGCCGGCGCCGACGACTACGTCACCAAGCCGTTCCGCCTGGCCGAGCTGCTCGCCCGGGTGCGCGCGCTGCTGCGACGGGGCACGTCCGAGACCCCGGTGGTCCAGGGCGTGCGCATCGACGCAGACTCCCGCCGCGCCTGGATGGGGGAGAAGGAGCTGCATCTGACGACCAAGGAGTTCGACCTGCTGCGCGTGCTGGTCCGCGACGCCGGCAAGGTGGTCACCCGCGAGCAGATCATGCGCGAGGTGTGGGACACCAACTGGTGGGGCTCGACCAAGACGCTCGACATGCACATCTCGTGGCTGCGCCGCAAGCTCGGCGACGACGCGGCGAAGCCCCGCTACATCACCACCGTCCGGGGAGTCGGCTTCCGCTTCGAACGCGAGTAGGCGATGCGCCGCCGCCTGCTCACCTCCACTCTGGTCGTCGCGGTCATCGCGGTCCTGCTGCTGGGGGTCCCCCTGGGCATCGTGGTCAGCCGCCTGATCGTCGACGAGGCGGCCCAGGAGCTCAGGGCGGAGGCGACACGACTGGTGGGGGAGGTGGAGTACGCCCGCATCCAGGAGACGCCGCTGGACCCTCAGCAGCTCGAACAGAAGTATCCCGGCCGCTACATCCAGATCTACGAACGAGCGAACCCACCCAAGGCGACCATCGTCGGCAAGGCATCGCCGCCCGGCCACCAGATGGCCGAGGACGCCCAGTCGGAGAACGGCATCTATGTCCGGGTGAGCCGCGACCGGGACCAGGTCGAGCAGGACGTCCGAGCGCGCCTGCTGCTGATCGTGGCCCTCGCCGTCGCGGCTCTCGCGGTGGCCGTCGGCCTGGCCATCGTGCAGTCGCGCCGTCTGACGCTGCCGCTGCTGGACCTGGCCAAGATCGCTGAACGGCTGGGCTCCGGCGACGCCCGGCCGAGCAGACACCGCTACGGCATACCCGAGCTCGACCAGGTGGCCGAGGTGCTCGACCGCAGCGCCACCCGCATCTCCGACCTGCTCACCCGGGAGCGGGAGTTCGCCACCGACGCCTCCCACCAGCTCCGCACACCTCTCACGGGGCTGACCATGCGCCTGGAGGAGATCGTCGCCGCCTCCGACCAGCCCGGGGTGGTCCGGGAGGAGGGCGAGGCGGCCATCGTGCAGGCCGAGCGCCTCACGGCCGTCATCGACGAGCTGCTGGCCGCGGCCCGCCGCCAGCGTCACGCGCAGGCCGAGCCGGTCTCCATCGACGAGGTGCTGATCCAGCAGATCACCGAGTGGGAGCCGGTCTTCCGCGGCCTGGACCGCACGCTGCTGCTGGAGGGCACGCGCGGGCTCAAGGCGCTGGCCACGACCGGCGGCTTCGGGCAGGTCATCGCCACCCTGCTGGAGAACTCCCTGCGGCACGGCGGCGGCACCGTCGTCGTCACGACCACGCAGGGCGACAGCTACATCGTCATCGAGGTGGCCGACGAGGGGCCCGGCATCGCCGACGACATCGCGCCCAAGGTCTTCGAGCGGAACGTGAGCGGGGGAGGCGGCACGGGTCTCGGCCTGACCCTCGCCCGCGCGCTGGCTGCGGCCGACGGGGGACGGCTGGAGCTGGTGCGCCGCCGCCCGGCGACGTTCGCGATCTTCCTGCGGCCCGCCGACGAGGAGAACCGGACGCGGGTGGTGAGCGGGCCCGCCTGACTCCGGGGGCCTGCCTGGCTCAGCGGTCCTGGCGGACCTCGGTGTCGGGCAGCTCGGCCGGGATGGGCTCCGTGGCCTCCAGGAACACCCACCGCTTGTACGACCAGTAGCGGAACAGCGTGCCGAGCCCGACGCCGACGAAGTTGGCGACGTTGAGGCTGAACAGGTCGTGCAGGTGCAGGGTGTACTTGGTGAAACCGATCACCAGCACGCTGAACAGCAGCGCGATGCCGTTGAGCAGGAAGAACAGGAAGTACTCGCGGCCGAGCCCGCTCTGCTCACGGTGGCGGAAGGTCCAGAACCGGTTGCCCGCGTACGCGAAGGTGGCCGAGACGACCGTGGCGATCACCTTGGACGTCATCGGCCCCCAGTCGAAGACGAGGAAGGCGTTGTACAGGCCCGTGTCGAGGACGAAGGCCGCGGCTCCGATGAGCCCGAACTTGGTCAGCTCGTGCAGCAGGGACGAGAACCGCTGGTAGAGGACCCTGATGAAATCCACGTCTCCGGCTCGGTCCTTCCCGCTCTGCGTCCTGACTGCCAGGTGTCCGCATATGTGACAGTTGCCCGCAGCCGGGCCTGACCACTCCAGCGTACTGGCGAACGCCTCTCGCGCGGTCCCGAGCGGTAAAGATCGGGGCCCCTACCAACAGCCCCACGAATATCCCCTTATGCCCGGACAAATGCGAATCTTGGGTATTACGCTGCGGAGGCAGATCATCGGCGCGTCCTCACGGGTCGATGTCGGGCTCAGACGGATCGCCGTTCCCACGGCCACGACCCTCGGGACCCCACCGTGCCGTTACGACTGCTCGCGCTGCTCACCGGCCTCTGCGTGCTGACGGCGGGATGCGGGGGGAGGCCGCCCGCCGACGTCGCGGCGGCCGAGCAGGAGCCGCCCGCGGCCACGGACCCCCCGCCGCCTCGGGCGGACGCGACCACGGCCGAGCCCGCGTTCGGCGTGCTCACCGAGCTCGACGAGGCCTGGAAGCGGCACGACTGCGCCGGCGTCGCCGACCTCACCGCGTGGGCGGAGAAGCCGCTGGGCGGCCGTGCCTGCGAGGGCACCCGGAACGGCCGCCCAGCTCTCTACAGCGACACCGTCTTCTTCCTGCCGGACGAGCCCGGCTGGTTCGCGGCGCTGGCCAGGAAGCCGTCGCCCGCGTACTTCGTGTTCGTCTTCGAGGGCGGGCGATGGCGGCTCGGCGCGGGACCGATCCCCGCGCGCGGCGAGCCCGTCCGGCCCGGCGGCACAGGCGTCACCGCCGACCCGGACCTGGTCACCGAGGCCGCGCTGGTGCCGCAACGCCACCTCACGTTCCTGACCGACCCCGCCGGCGTCAACGGCGTGCGCTTCCCCGCCGGCGACCCCGTGCGCGGCCTGCTGGACGAGATCCTCGCCCGGCCCGCGCAGGTCAGGCCGGACCGGCTGGACATCGACGTCGAGCTGGTCGACGGGCCGGCCCGCGCGGTCGCGCTGTCGGCCGGCTCCATGCTCGTCTTCGACGTCGTACGGCTCACCTACCGGCAGCGGCCCAAGGCCGGGAGGACGGCTCTCAGGCATCCCCTGAAGGGCCTGTCGCCGGAGGGGACGGAACTGGTGGAGCTGGCCAGCGTGCTGAGCGCCACGAAGGGCCTGACGACCGTGGGGACGCGCCGCGGCATCGCCGGTTGACGGCCCGCGGCGTCGCAGGCTGATGGCCCGCCGCGTCACCGGCTGACGGCTCGCGGCGTCACCGGCTGACGGCCCGCCCTGGAGCAGGCCGTACTCGCCTGCTGACTGCCTGGTCGGGCCGGGTAAGCTCACGACACGTGAGTTCTTACCGCCCCATCGGCCCGGTCGTCGGCATGGTCGGCGCGGGTCAGCTCGCCAGGATGACCCAGCAGCCCGCCATCGCGCTCGGAGTGGAGCTGCGGGTGCTGGCCAACGCACCCGACGAGAGCGCCGCGCGCGTGATCGTCGACACGCGCATCGGCGACTACCGTGACCTGGCCGACCTTCGCGACTTCGCCAAGGGCTGCGACGCCATCACCTTCGACCACGAGCACGTGCCCACCGAGCACATCAGGGCGCTGGCCGCCGACGGCTTCACCGTCCACCCCGGCGCCGACGCGCTCGTCCACGCGCAGGACAAGGCCGTCATGCGCGAGCGGCTGACCGCCATCGGCGCCCCCTGCCCCGCCTGGGCCCGCGTGTCCGGCGTCGAGGACGTCACCCGGTTCGCCGGCGAACACGGCTGGCCCGTGGTGCTGAAGGCGATCCGGGGCGGCTACGACGGCCGCGGCGTGTGGGTGTGCCGCTCGGCCGAGGAGGCAGCCGAGGCGTTCGCCACCGGCGTGCCGCTGATGGCCGAGGCGTTCGTGCCGTTCGAGCGGGAGCTGGCCGTCCTCGTGGCGCGCTCGCCGCACGGCCAGGGCGTCAGCTACCCCGTCGTCGAGACCGTCCAGCAGGACGGCATCTGCGTCGAGGTGCTCGCCCCCGCGCCCGGCCTCGACCCGGAGCGCGCCGCGCAGGCGCAGAAGATCGCGCTCGGCATCGCCCACGAGCTCGGCGTGACCGGGCTGCTCGCGGTGGAGCTGTTCGACTCGGGTGACGCGCTGGTCGTCAACGAGCTGGCCATGCGTCCCCACAACAGCGGCCACTGGACCATCGAGGGCGCCCGGACGTCGCAGTTCGAGCAGCACCTGCGGGCCGTGCTCGACCTGCCGCTCGGCTCGCCCGCCATGGCCGCCCCGGTGGTCGTCATGGCCAACCTGCTCGGCGGCGACGACCCCGACCTGTTCAAGCGGTACGAGCACGTGATGGCGCACGACCCGGGCGTCAAGGTGCACTTCTACGGCAAGGAGGTGCGGCCCGGCCGCAAGATCGGGCACGTGACCGCGCTGGGGGACGACCTCGACGAGGTCCGCGCCCGCGCCCGCCACGCCGCCGTCTACCTGACCACGGGAGAGTACACGTGAGCGTCGGCATCGTCATGGGCAGCGACTCCGACTGGCCCGTCATGCGGCTGGCTGCCGAGGCCGTGGCCGAGTTCGGCGTGCCGTTCGAGGCCGACGTGGTCTCCGCGCACCGGATGCCGGTCGAGATGATCGACTACGGCCGGCAGGCGGCCGGGCGCGGCCTCAAGGTCATCATCGCCGGGGCGGGCGGCGCGGCCCACCTGCCCGGCATGCTGGCGTCGGTGACGCCGCTGCCGGTCATCGGGGTGCCGGTGCCGCTGAAGTACCTCGACGGGATGGACTCGCTGCTGTCGATCGTCCAGATGCCCGCCGGGGTGCCGGTGGCCACGGTCGCCGTGGGCGGGGCGCGCAACGCGGGGCTGCTGGCCGTGCGCATCCTGGCCGCCGCCGACCCGGAGCTGCGAAGCCGCATGGAGGAGTTCCAGGAGCGGCTGAAGGAGCAGGCCCACGCCAAGGGCGAACGCCTGCGCGCCGAGGCGTCCACGATGGGCGCCGGGGCCGGCGAGGGCTGAGATCGCCCTGGGCCTCCGCTGATGGGCGGAGGCCCCGTCTCACGGAAGCCGTGGTCAAGCTCTGACGGAAGCCATGGCCAAGCTCTGACGGAAGCCATGGCCAAGAAGACGCCGTGACGGCGGCCCGCCGTCATCCGGTCAGAGGCCGTCTCCCTGGAGGCCGTCAGCCCCGTGCGGCGGGTGGCGGCCAGGGTGGCTGTGCCGTAACGAAAGAAATCAAGGACGGCCGAGAGCGCGATAGTGCCAGCCGGCCGACCGCCACGCCTCGGCGTTGAGCGCGTTGCGGCCGTCCACGATGCGGCGGGTGGCCACGGCGGCGCCCAGCTCCTCCGGGTCCAGCTCCACGAACTCCTGCCACTCCGTCAGCAGCAGCACCACGTGGGCGCCGCGCACCGCCTCCAGAGCCGACCCCCCGTAGCTGAGCTCGGGGTGCGCCTTGCGGGCGTTGTCCAGCGCGATCGGGTCGTAGACCGTGACCCGGCCGCCCTGGTGGCCGATCGTGACCGCCACGTCCAGCGCCGGGGAGTCGCGGATGTCGTCGGAGTTCGGCTTGAACGCCGCGCCCAGGACGCCGACCGTGCAGCCGTGGAACGAGCCGCCCGCCAGCTCACGCGCGAGGTCCACCATGCGGGCGCGGCGGCGCATGTTGATGGCGTCCACTTCGCGCAGGAACGTCAGCGCCTGGTCGGCGCCCAGCTCGCCGGCCCGGGCCATGAACGCCCGGATGTCCTTCGGCAGGCAGCCGCCGCCGAACCCGAGCCCGGCGTTGAGGAACCGGCCGCCGATGCGGTCGTCGTACGCCAGCGCCTCCGAGAGCTGCTTGACGTCGGCGTGCGCGGCCTCGCAGACCTCGGCCATCGCGTTGATGAACGAGATCTTGGTGGCGAGGAAGGCGTTCGCCGCGGTCTTGACCAGCTCGGACGTCGCGAAGTCGGTGACGACCATGGGCACCTCGCCCAGCGGCTCGTAGACCTCGCGCAGCACCTTCTCGGCCCGCTCGGAGCGGACGCCGACGACGATGCGGTCGGGCTTGAGGGTGTCCTGGACGGCGAAGCCCTCGCGCAGGAACTCGGGGTTCCAGGCCAGCTCGGCCTGCACGCCGGCCGGGGCGAGCCGGGCGAGCCGGTCGGCCAGCCGCCCGGCGGTCCCGACGGGCACGGTGGACTTGCCGACGACCAGGCATTCCCGGTTCAGGAGCGGGGCGAGGGAGTCGATGGCCGCGTCCATGTAGGAGACGTCGGCGGCGTACTCGCCGCGCTTCTGCGGGGTGCCGACACAGATGAAGTGAACGTCGCCGAACTCGGCGATCTCCTCGTAGGAGGTGGTGAAACGCAGGCGGCCCGAGTCGAGCCCGCGGCGGAGCACGGGTTCGAGCCCCGGCTCGTGGATCGGCAGCTCGCCGTTGTTGAGCCGGTCGATCTTGTCGGCGTCGATGTCGAGGCCCAGGACGTCGAATCCGAGATCCGCCATGCAGGCCGCATGGGTGATGCCCAGGTATCCGGTCCCGATCACCGTGAGGCGATATGGCACGTGTCGGCTCCTTTCGATGCGCCAGGGCATGTTACCGGCCCGCGTTATCTCGTTCTGTGCCACCTGTGCCATTTCACAAACCGTACCCGCTGGTAACAAACTGCTCGGACGTCCTAGTATCTGAGCATGAGCTTCCCTCTCTACGCGCCCGCCGAAGAGCACGACATGCTCCGGGAGACGGTCCGGGCCCTCGCCGACGAGAAGATCGCCCCGCAGGCCGCCGAGGCCGACGAGACCGGGGAGTTCCCCTGGGACGTCTACAAGGCGCTCGTCGCGGCTGACCTGCACGCCGTCCACGTCCCCGAGCAGTACGGCGGCGCTGGGGCGGACGCGCTCGCCGCGGTCATCGTCATCGAGGAGGTGGCGCGGGCCTGCGCGTCGTCCTCGCTCATCCCGGCCGTCAACAAGCTCGGCACCGTGCCGCTGCTCCTGTCGGCCTCCGAGGACCTCAAGGCCCACTACCTCGCGCCGGTCGCCCGGGGCGAGGCGATGTTCTCGTACGCGCTGTCGGAGGCCGAGGCCGGCTCGGACGCGGCGTCCATGAAGACCCGCGCCGTCCTCGACGGCGACCACTACGTACTCAACGGCGCCAAGATGTGGATCACCAACGCGGGCGTGTCCGAGTACTACACGGTCATGGCCGTGACCGACCCCTCCGCCGGGGCGCGCGGCATCTCCGCGTTCGTCGTGGAGAAGTCGGACGAGGGCGTCTCCTTCGGCCCGAAGGAGCGCAAGCTCGGCATCAAGGCGTCGCCGACCCGCCAGGTCATCCTGGACGACGTCCGCATCCCCGCCGACCGCATGATCGGCGAGCCGGGCACGGGCTTCAAGACCGCCCTCGCCACGCTCGACCACACCCGCGTCACCATCGCCGCCCAGGCCCTCGGCATCGCCCAGGGCGCCCTGGACTTCGCGATCGGGTACGTGAAGGAGCGCAAGCAGTTCGGCAAGCCGGTGGCGGACTTCCAGGGCGTGCAGTTCATGCTCGCGGACATGGCCATGAAGCTGGAGGCGGCCCGGCAGCTCACCTATCACGCGGCGGCCAAGTCGGAGCTCGCCATGCACGGGCAGCCGCAGAAGGACCTCACGTTCCTGTCGAGCGCCGCCAAGTGCGCCGCCTCGGACGCCGCCATGGAGATCACCACGGACGCTGTGCAGCTGCTGGGCGGGTACGGGTACACCAAGGACTTCCCGGTGGAGCGCATGATGCGCGACGCCAAGATCACCCAGATCTACGAGGGTACCAACCAGATCCAGCGCATGGTGATGGCCCGCCAGCTCCTGAAGTAGTCCCCCCGGGAAAGGCTTGGGGGCTCAAGGGCCCGGGCTCACAAGCACGGTCCTCGCGTAGACGCGCTTCGCGCGTATGGGCTCGGGCTGCCACATCGGGGGGCACGGCCCCCCGAACCCCCAGCCGAACCCCGCTCCGCCAACCGTTGACCATGACGCCCCGTAACAACGCAGACCACAGACCGAGAAGATCGAAGACGTTCGGCCGGCTCGGCAAGCTCTGTCAGGTCGAAGTGGGCGTCAGCCTGGGAGGCCGTGTGCTCGTTGACCTCCGCGTGGCGGGACACAGGCATCCGGTGATGGCATGTCAGCTCTCTCGGACGGGGGTGAACGCGTACGACCGCCGTCGGTCCCTGGACATGGGGGCAAGGTAGAAGACGAAGAGGCGACCTGCGTGCCGAAATCATTCAAGAGCGCAATTTAACTGAATTGGGCCATTGTCGCATCGAGAACGTCCGAGACAGGAGGCCGTGGTAGGCCGGGCAACATGTGGGGCTAAACGCGAAGAATGACCTCTGATGGGAGCGTCCGAGGTGCTCGGTGAGCTCGCCGCGCCCGACCACCAGGCGGCGGCTCCGCGCTAAGATCGCGTCCCATGCTTCCGGATGGTTTATGGCGGATTATAAGAATCGGAGTAGTAAGTCTGGTTCTTGCGGCGGGGTTCGCGGGCCTGGTGCTCGGCGACACCTGGCTCTGGGTGGCCGTCGAATGGACGCCGCCGTTCTATGCGGAGTTCTACGCGCAGGACGGGTTCGACGCCCCGACGACTGCGGCGCTGCTCGTGGCCGCTCCCGTGAAGGCCGCTCTTCTGTGGCTGATCCTGCGTGCCCCCGCGCCTGGACCGCTGGACCGCCGGGCGAGGGCGCTGCGCCGGTTGCTGTATCTGGCGGTGGCGTACACCCTCGTGCTGCGGTATCCGATCGCGCTGCTCCCCGGCCCGATCGACGTGACTTTCTCGCTCGCGCTGTGGACCGCGATCGACGTCCTCTACCTGCTCGTCATCCGCTGGCGGTCCCGCGTGCTGCGCGCGGCGGCCGGGGCGATGTTCGCGGTCGAGCTGGCCGGGATGGCGAGCGGGCTGCTCGACGAACTCGACCTCCTCGAGCTCGGCCCGAGCGACATCCTCATGCTGGGCCTGATGCTGAGCGGCGTGGTGGCGACCGTCCTCACGGTCGTCGGGCAGCGGCGGGACGGCCGGTGGAGCCGCGGCACGCAGGGCGCCGGGTGGTTGTCGGCGGGCGTGTCCGCGCTGGGGTTCCCGCTCAACATGCTCATCATGAGCCTCTCCGGCGGCGGTCCGGCGATGGTGGTCGTGATGGACGCGGTGGGGCTCGTCAGCACCGTGTGGATCGCGGCGACCGCCCGTGAGCTGGCCGTCCATGAGCCGAGCGCCGGGGACCGCCCGGCGGAGCCTCCGCCCGCGCGGCGGCGCGTGATCCGCGTCGCGGTGGCGGCCGTGGCCGTCTTGACGATCGTCGCGCAGATCCACCCGGAGGGGGCCGCGCGTCTCACCTACACCGCCTGGTCGATGAGCTGCTATGACCGGCCCAGCTTCGGCGACCTGAAACCCGCGGAACGCGACACCGCGTTCCTGTGCCGGGCGCGGAGCAGAGAGGGCGGAGTCCCGCCCATGTTCCCGGACAGCATGGCGGACCAGGAGATCATCGCGTACGGGCGGGAGCTGTGCCGTACGGAGGACCGCGACGAGCAGGAGGCGATTCTGCGGCGGGCCGGGAGCGCGCGGTCCGATGCGGGCGCGGACCCGTGGGACCTCGTCTACGTGTGCCCGGAGACCGTCGGCGCGATGTATCCCGAGTTGCTGCGCTCGACCGCTGAGGAGAAGGCGGCGAACGCCGCCTACATCGCCGAGAAGAACGCGAGATGCCGCGACCCGTGGCCCCGGACGAAAGGTGCCGCCCAGGCCACGGCCAACTACTTCCTGTTCGCCGACGGCGATCCCGGCTACCTGGTCCACGACCCCGACGACAAGGCCGCCGACGAGTCGGAGGAGCAGGCGACGGGCAAGGTCTACGACGACAGCACCCTCATCGGGGTGGCCGGCAGCGCGGTGCTCATCGGGCACGTCGAGGACGTCATCCATCTGTGCCTCACGGTGAAGGCGTTCGGCACCGCGCCGCCACAGCGGTTGGCCGGGTGGGACCAGGTCAACGAGGTGCCGATCGTCAGCCGCAGCGGCCGGCTCACCGTGCCGGAGAAGGGCGAGGGAGAGGTGGGCGCGGGCGCCCCGATGCCGAACCTGGCGATCGCGGGCAAGGGCCGCTACCGGCTCCGTGTCTACGTGCGGGTCGACGAGGAAGGGGAGGAGCAGCACCTGGTCGTGGTGTTCCCGGGTACGTCGGGGAAGAGGCTCAAGCTGAAGCCGTGAGCGGTGGCGGGGCGCGGCCCCGACCCCGTCGCACCACATGAGTCAGCCTGGGTTCCAGTTGAGTGCGTCGCAGCACCGCTGTGCAGCCGTACAAGAGCTGAGGCGGCGATCGTCGCCGGTGCGGCACCCAGTCAATGGCCGTGAGCTGCGTGATTGCATCAGGGTGCAAAGATCTTGCCGCGTGATGGTGAGTCCCGCAGTCTCGATGAGGCAAGCCGTCATCTGCGAGAGGAATTCGGGCATGCGCATGCGCAAGATCGTTGCTCTCATCGCCGCGGCAGCTGTCGGCGGCGGCCTCACTCTGTCCCCCGCGTCGGCGGCCACGGCCGTCAATCGGCAGGCGATCACGTGGTCGGCCGCTCAAACCGCCAAGGCGTCGAAATTCGTCGATGAGGTCTACATCGAAGCCGACGGTGCCACCAGCGGACATTGGCGTCTGGGAACGGCGAACGGCAGAACGACGAACAACACGGTTCTGGCTCTCGGCCAGGCACGGGCCAACAACGCCTCCCAACGGTGGATCATGAGCAAGACCGTCGAAACCGACTACGGAGACGGCCTGGTCTTCTCGCTGGCCACCAATCCAGATCTGTGCCTTACGCGCCTCAGCACCAGCAAGGGACAGCTCCTGAACGCCTACGAGTGCTCTGGGGCGAACATGCCGTACTCCAACCTCTGGAGATTCGACTTCAATTACGGCACCAACAACTATGAACTGGTCCCCGTCGGGCCCGACGGCGGCACGCTGTGTGTCGACATCAAGGGCGGCAAGTTCGCGGACGAGACCAGGATTCAGTTGTGGACCTGCAACAACACCAAGGCTCAGGTGTGGAAGGCGTATTCGGTGTACTGACAGCCGGGCCGGCCGGGCGCGAAGCCATGCCGGCGGCGCCCGGTCCCAGTGGCGGCAGCATCAGCCCGAATCGCACCCGCCCTCTCAAAGCCATACTACACCCTGATGCAGAAGTACACTTCTGAGAAGTGTACTTCTGCGAGTTTGCGTAAGGGGGGCGTAGTGATCACCAGGCCAGAGCGGGTCTTCGGCCGTGCCCGCGAATGGGAAGGGCTGTCCCGGTTCGTGGCCGGAAGGGGAGCGGTCACAGCTCAGAACGGCGCGGCTCTCGGCGTGGTCTCCGGGCGTCGCCGCCAAGGGAAGAGCTTCCTCCTCCAAGCCTTGACTGAAGCCACGGGCGGCATGTACTTCGCCGCCACCGAGGCCACCGAGGCCGAGTCGTTGCGGCTGTTCACCGAGGCTCTGACGCGCCACACACGCGAGGTCGTCGACATTCCGCCGCGGGACTGGAACGACGCGGTTACCCTCCTCTTCCGAGCCTTTCGTGACCGGCAGGTGCCGGTGGTCGTGGACGAGTTCCCGTTCCTGACCAGGAGCTCGCCGGCGCTGCCGTCGATCATCCAGCGTGAGCTCGGCCCCGGCGGCAGCGGGCGCGAGAGTCGGGCACGGCTCGTCCTGTGCGGGTCGGCCATGTCCGTGATGGGTGGACTGCTGGCGGGCCAGGCCCCGCTGCGTGGCCGCGCGGGGCTTGAGCTCGTCATCCATCCTTTCCGTTATCGGGAAGCGGCCGACTTCTGGGGCATCACGGATCCGAGGCTCGCCGTGCTGGTCCATGCCGTTCTGGGCGGGACTCCGGCGTACCGGTACGAGTTCACTCAAGGTGATGTGCCCGCGGACCTGGACGACTTCGACGCCTGGGTGATCCGCACCGTGCTCAACCCGCAGACGCCGCTGTTCCGCGAGGCGCGCTACCTGCTGGCCGAGGAGTCCGAGATCCGGGACCCCGCCCTCTATCACTCCGTCCTCGCCGCCATCGCGAGCGGCAACTCCACCAACGGCGGCATCGCCAACTACGTCGGACGGAGGTCCGATCAGATCACCCATCCGCTCCATGTCCTGGAAGACTGCGCGCTGGTCGCACGCGAGCCCGACTTGTTCCGTTCCGGACGCGCCCGCTATCGCATCGTGGAGCCGTTGATCACCTTCTACGAGGCCATCATGCGACGGCGGTGGTCCGAGCTGGAGATTCATCGGGCGAAGCGCGTGTGGGGCTCGGTCCGGCAGAGCTTTCTGGCGCAGGTCGTGGGTCCGCACTTCGAGATGCTGTGTCGTGACTTCGCCGTCGACGCGGACCAGAACCTCTACGGCGACTTCCCGGCCGAGGTCGGGGCGGGGACGGTGCCAGATCCGGCGCGCCGGTCCCAGATCGAGATCGACGTGGCCGTTCTCGCCGCGCAGGAACCGGGCCGGCCGCGTCGCGTCCTGTCGCTGGGTGAGGCCAAGTGGGGCGAGGTGATGGGACGTGCGCACCTCGCGCGGCTTGAGCGGGCGCGGGAACTGCTCGAAGGCAAGGGGTACGACACGCGCGACACCGTTCTGGCCTGCTATGGCGGGTCCGGTTTCGCGTCGGACCTCACCGACGCGGCCGGGACCGACCCGAAGGTCCTCCTCGTCGGTCTGGATCGCCTCTACGGACACCCGTAACACCCGAGGAGAGGGCGGCCGGGTCAGGTCGGGGCGGGTACCGGCCGGGCCTCCGCTCGCGCGATGCGCGCCTTGACGTCGCGGAAGTGCAGCCGCATCGCCTCCCGCGCGGCCTCGGCGTCCCGGGCGCGGAGCGCCGCCACGATCCGGCGGTGGTTGACGACGATCTCCGCGGCCCGCTCCTCCGGCGGGCCCAGCGTCGGCTCGACCTCGTGGTAGACGTCCCAGAACAGGCCGATGAGCTGTAGCACCAGCTCGTTGCCGCGCGACTCGTACAGCAGCGCGTGGAACGCCCGGTCGGCTTCCCGGTCCCGGTCCATGCCGTTGACCAGGGCGTCCAGCGCGGCGAGCCGGGCGGCGCTGGTGCTCTGGGCCACCTGGCCGATCAGCTCGGTCTCCAGCAGTTCACGTACCTCGACCAGGTCGTGCAGGGCGCGGATCCCGCCGCCCGGCCCCGAGCGCACCTGGAAGGCGAGCGACGGGGTCAGGACGTCGAGCGAGGCGTGTCCGACGAACGTCCCATGACCGTGCCGGATCTCGACGATGCCCAACGCCTGCAGGGCCCGTACGGCCTCGCGGACGGTGTTCCGGCTGGCTCCGAGCAGGTCCATCAACTGGACTTCGGTCGGCATCGGCGCCCCGGGGGTCAGCCCGCGCTCGTGGATCAGGGCGACGATGCGCTCTTGAAGCGACGCGCCGTCACGCGTACGCATGCTGCCTCCAGGATCGTCGAAGTCCTTGTGACAGAACATCCCACCTCTCGGTCCCGTAAGGCCAGGCGAAGCGGGAAAGTTCACGTCGGCGACATGGAGGGGCCATCGGATCGACGCGGCCCGGTCGTCCTGCTGCCGGCACGCGGTGATGGCGCCCGCCGGGATCCGGCGGGCGCCATGCCAAGAGGTGGGTTCGTCCTCAGCCGACCTGGTCGAACGGCAGCCGCAGCCCGAGCCGGCCGCCGATCGGGAGGTTCCGCCGCTGGATCAGGTCCAGCTCGACGCCGGTGAGGGGGCGCCGGTAGACGCGGACCTCGTCCAACGTCCCGTGGAAGCGGTCCACGCCGTCCATCCGCTGCCCGATGTGGATCCCTCCGAGCCCGAACTCCTTGCCCAGGGTCAGCGAACCGGGCGGCGCCGCCGCCGACGAGACCTGCGTGCCGTCCACCAGGAGCCGGAGCTCGCCGCGTACCCGCTGGAGCACCACGAAGTGCCACTGACCGTCGTTGTACGCGCTCGGCGACTGCACGGTCACGTTGAACCGGTCGACGGAGAGGACCGCCCGGATGCGGTTGCTGGCCGGTTCGGCCCGCAGCCACAGCGCCGGCGGGTTGGTGCCCCGGTTGACCCGGTGGAACCACAGGATCGCGTGCGCCCCGGTCTTGTCCGAGTACCTGATCCAGGAGGTCAGCGTGAAGTCCTTCGCGCCGAGGTCGATGGAGTCGTCGAACGGCACCTCCACCCGGTCGTCCACCCGGTCCAGGGCCAGCCCGTCGCCGAACCGCCCGTCGGTGGTCTGCGCGCCGCCGCGGACGTACGCCTTGTTGCGGTACGGCGACTCGTCCGGCGTGGTCGGGCCGGGCGCCGGGGGCCCGGGGATGCCGGGCGGGGTGCCGTTCGGCGTCTCCAGGTACGCCTCGTTGAACCGCGCGAACCGGATCTGCTCGTACGGGGTGATGTCGCCGGCCTCGTACATCAGGGCCGCCTCGTCACCGTCCAGCCGCACCATGTCCGAGTACGCCGACGGCCCCCAGTGGAAGACCTTGCCCTCGTCCCAGGTGTCGAAGTGGCGCCCCTCGTCGTGGGACGACCGGATGCCCATCGCCTCCCGGGCGCCCGGGTGCATCGGCGAGGAGAACAGGAGGCGCTCGTCGCTGAAGCGCAGCAGTGACGCCTGGACGTCGGTCGTCGCCAGCGCCGGCATGGTGCGGAACGGGGCGTCCCACGTCTCGCCGCCGTCGCTGCTGGTCGCGTACGCCCGGTTGCCCTCGTCGGTGCCGCGTTCACGGGCGGAGGCGTAGATCCGCCCGTCGGTGAGCTCGATGACGGTGACCTCCTGGGCGATGAGCGTGCCGTCGTCGCGGGAGGTCTCGGCGCCGATGTTCCACGTCGCGCCGCTGTCGTCGCTGTAGAGCAGGTGCGTGCCGTAGACGTGCTTGCCGACCCGGTCCCAGCTCTCGAAGTTCGCCCCGACGACCAGCCGGCCGGCGTGCGGGCCGCGCTTGAGCTGGATGCCGTGCATCGGGCCGGTGGCGTACCAGAAGTTCCACTCCGGACGCTTGCCCTCGGTCATCTCCCTGGCGGCCGACCAGGTCGCTCCGTGGTCGTCGCTGTACTGCACCCAGGGGTCGCGGTCGCAGCCGTTCGGGCACGGCTCCGCGCCGTTGTGGGTGCTCACCAGCACGACGCGACCGGTGCGCTCGTCGACGATCGGAACCGGGTTGCCGTGGGTCGTGCCGTTGCCCTCCGAGACGACCTGAAGCGGGCCCCAGCTTCGCCCGCCGTCGGCGGAACGGCGCAGTACGAGGTCGATGTCCTCGTCGTCGCCGCAGTCCTTCACCCGCCCCTCGGCGAACGCCAGGAGCGTGCCGTCGGTGGCCCGCACCACGGCGGGGATCCGGAAGCAGGCGTATCCGAAGTCGCCCTGCCGGTAGAGGACCTGCTCCTCGACGAATGGTGTGGTGTCGGCCGGCGTCGCGGAGGCCGCCGGTGCGGTGAGTGTGCTGACGAGTAAGCCGGCGAGCACCATCACGGCGCCCGCACGGCGGCGGCGGGAGCGCCGGGCGCGGCTCTCCGGGGGGTGGCCATCGTGCATGTTCTCGCCTTCCTGACGGGAGGAGAATATGAGCGGACATCCTACGTCCAACGTTGGATGTCCGAAAGACGTTGGACGTCCCCAATCCAGCGCGCTCTCTCACCGCCTCACCCCATAAGCAGATGATCGATATATATTGATCACATGAGACAGATGCAGGAGCCGACGTTCCTGATCCTGACCGCGCTCGCCGCGGGCCCACAGCACGGGTACGGCGTCATCACCGACGCGGAGCGCATCTCCGACGGGCAGGTCCGCCTGCGCGCCGGCACCCTGTACGCGGCCCTCGACCGCCTCCAGGCGGAAGGTCTCGTCGCGGCGGACCGGGAGGAGATCGTGGACGGCAGGGTGCGGCGCTACTACCGGCTGACCGGCGACGGCGCGACCAGGCTGGCGGCCGAGGCCGAGCGGATGCGCAGGCACGCGCGAGCGGCCACCGCGCGCCTGCGCCCCGCCGGTCCGGGAGGCGTGGCGTGAACCCGCTCGAAGCCCGCTACCGGCGGCTACTGGCCTGCTACCCGCGCGACCACCGGGCGCGGCACGAGGACGAGATGATCGGCGTGCTGCTGGCCGGCGCCCGCCCCGGACAGACCTGGCCGCCCCCGGCGGACGTCGCCGACCTGCTGTGGGGCGCGCTGCGCGTGCACGGCCGGCGGGCCTTCGGGCCGGTGTCCGCGGCCGCGGCTCTGCCCGTGCTGGCCGTGTCGCTCGGCCGCCGGTGGATCGCGCTGCTCGGCGTGGTCGCGTTCGTCCTGTACGCGACCCGGCACCCGTACCTGCTGGACCTGGACACGCTGATGGCGCCGAACCACGGGCCCGTCCTGCTGGCGGAGACCGCGGCGCCGGTGATCGCGTTCCTCCCCGCCGCGTACCGCGCGATCAGGCTCGTCCCCTGGCGCGCGTTCCTGGTGTGGGGGCCGCTCGCGGTGGCCGGGCTGACGGCCGCCAAGGGCATCGTGCGGTGGGTGGACGTGCCTCTCCACCAGGACGTCGCGGCGTGGAAGGCTGTGCCATGGCTGGTCGTGGTGGCGCCGGCGGCCGGGTTCGCCTGCCGTTCGGCCGTCGGGCGGCGGGCCGCGTTGATCCTGTTCCTGCCCGCGGCGGCCCTCGGCGACCTGGGCGACCTGCCCTTCGTGCCCGCGTCCACCGCCCTGGCACAGCTCGGCTGCGCGGCCCTGGCCTTCACCGCCGCGGCCGTCCTGACCCACCGCCGCCGCGGTCCGGTGGCTCCGGCCGGCTGATCACGGCATCAGGGGCTTCGCCGGGGTTGAGCCCACCTGTCGAGGCCGGGGGGACTCCTCGCCCGCGGCTACTTGGCCCTGCGCGTGTAGACGACGCGGTCGACCAGCCGCTCGGACCGGCCCGGCGGGGTGAAGTACAGCTCGAAGGTGTGCCGGTCGTCGGACCTGATGGTGATCACGGTGCGCATCGGTATCGTCTTCCCGACGTACTCGGGGCCGAGCACCCCGGGATCGGTGAACTCCCCCGGCAGTGACAGCCGGTTGCCGATCTCGCTGAGGGCGGGACCGCGGTAGGTCATCGCGGTGGGGGTGACGCTGTCGAAGGTCGTCCACTCGTAGCGCCGGTCGATGGTGGAGAAACCGAGGATGCCCAGCCGGTAGTAGGGATGACCGCCGAGGACTCCTTCGGTCTTCTCTTCCAGGAACCGGCCGCCCGTCCTGGCGATCCACCGGGTCCTGACCGTGATGTCGCGGGAGACGACCGGCTTGCCGTCGCGGCCCAGGATGTAGTTGTACTTGGTGGCCTTCCAGGTCCCGGCCAGCGGGTCGAGCCGCCGGTGGTAAGGGCCGGGCGCGAGCGGGTCGGCGGGCGCGCCGTGGCTCCGGACGGCCGACGCGTCGACCGGCGTCGTGGCGGGCACCGGCGCCGTGGCGGCGGCCGGGGCGCCGGTCAGGGCGAGCACGGCCACGACCGAGACGACGGACAGGGACAGTCTGTTCAGCATGGTGGTCTCCATGGGCTGCGGGAGGCCGGTGGGCGAGGTGGTGTGGCCGCGCCGCCCGTGCTCTCCGTCGCAGGGTCTTCCGACATGAACGATCTCGTGCCGCGGATGCGCCGGGCACTCACCCGGCGATCCAGCCGCCGGCGTACGAGAGCGTGACATTGCGGGAAGCGTGCCTGATAGTGTCCCCGTCATCGGCAAGAGGTGCATTCTGCACGCTTCACGGGAGGGTCCCGGCGAGTGGTGCGATCGGCGGACGATCTTCCGCTCCGGCTGGCCAGGGCCATGTTGTGGGCCTCGTTCGGCATCCTCGCCTACATCCGTGCGTTCGGCGCGCTGGACGGCGGCGCCGATCCGCTCGGGGTGCTCCTCCCGATGGCGTCCTACCCGCCGCTCATCGCGCTGTCGCTGTGGTGCTGGAGGCCGGCCGTCCGATACGGGCTCTTCGCCACCGTGGTGCTGCTCTACCTCCTGCCGTTCCCGTTCGTCGGGGAGTCCTGGGACTGGATGCCATGGACCGTGGCCGCCGCCGCGCTGTGCGTGCTCCCCGCCCGGATCGCCTGGCCGCTGTTCGTCCTCAGCGTGGCCGCGGCCGGCGGGTCGGTCCTCCTCCTCGGCTACGACGCCGCTCCCGGGCAGGAGATCCAGGCCGCACTCGGGTACATGATCGTCACGGCGGACGACGGTCTCATCGTGTTCGGCCTGTCCAGGCTCGTCATGGCCGTCACGAGACTTCACCGGACCCGCGAGGAACTGGCCCGAATGGCCCTGTCGAGGGAACGGCTGCGGCTGGACGGAGAGCTGCGGCACCTGGTCGGCGGGAAGCTCCAGGCCATCATGTTCCGGATGCGGGCAGCGGCCCGGCAGGAGCCGGGTGAGGCGCGGCACTCCCTCCGGGAAGGGATCGAACTCGCGCGGCGCACCCTGGCGGAGGTGCGTGCCACGGCCGGCGCCTACCGCGCCGACGCTCCCGAGGAGGTCTCGCCGCCGATCGAGTCGCCGCGGCTGGCGCGACGTGTGCTGCTCGCGGTCCTGGTCATCCAATGCCTGCTCGTCATGAGGACCCTGGCCTACGTCCGCCCCGGCGACTGGCCCGCCTTCGCTTTCGCCGCCGTCCTGCTGGTCGTCATCGTGATCCTTCAGATGCTCCCGCAGTCGCGGGCGGTGCTGGTCGCGCAGAGCCTGCTGATCCTGCTGCCCCTGCCGGTCCTCCCGGACGCCTGGGACCGCCTGCTGAGCATCTTCACCGGCAAACTGCTGCTCAACGTACGGCCGCCGCGCTCGTGGGCGATCGTCGGGGTCGTCCTGGGCGGGCACCTCGCCTGGTTCCTGCACCGCGTCGACCGCACGTTCCTGTTCATCGACGACGTCCCCGCCGCGCTGGCCAACTTCGGCGGCCACATCATGATCATGTGGCTGGTGTACTGCCTCGGGCGGCTGAGCGGACTGCTCACCGTGCTGGAGCGGAGCCGGCACGAGCTCGCCGAGGCGGCGGTGCGCCGCGAACGGCTGCGGATCGCCGGCGACCTGCACGACATCCTGGGCTACAGCCTGTCGGCGGTCGCCCTCAAGGGCGAGGTCGCCGAACGCCTGCTCGACAGCGACCCCGCACGGGCCGAGGCCGAGATCGCCGCGCTCGGGTCGCTGGTCGAACGGGCCCTGGTGGAGCTCGACTCCATCACCGGCGACCGGGTGAAGCTGCGCCTGGGCAGTGAGATCGACGCCGCCCGCGAGGTGCTGGCGAGCGCCGGGATCACGGCGGCGGTGCGCGTCGAGACGGGCGCGCTTCCCGCGGCGGTCGACACCGCGCTGGCCACCGTGCTGCGAGAGGGCGTCACCAACGTCCTGCGCCACAGCCAGGCCCGCACCTGCGAGATCATCGTGTCGGGCACGGCGGACGGCGTACGGTTACGGCTCGTCAACGACGGCGCCGCCGTACGGGAGGAAGCGGAGCCGCCGGAACGGCGCGGCAGCGGGCTCGACAGCATCGCCGAGCGGACCGGCGGGCGGGTGACGGCAGGACACCGCGCCGGTGGCAGGTTCGAGGTGCTCGCCGAGTTCGCGGCACCGGCCGGACCCGGTGTCGGCCCACGAGGCTTCGGCCCCGTCGCAGGCAGCCGGCTCTCCCTTGGCTGAGTCCGGGTTGCCGCCTACAGGTTGTCGGTTCGAGGGCCGGGAGGGTGAGGAGCCGTGATTCGCGTGCTCGTCGCGGAGGACATGCACATCCTGCGCGAAGCGCTGGTCGAGCTGCTGTCGCTGAACGACGACATCGAGGTGGTGGCGGGCGTCGCCTCCGGTCTGGAGATCGTGCCCGCGGCGCTGGAGTGCCGGCCTGACGTGGCCGTGATCGACATCGATCTGCCGGGGATGGACGGCGTGGCGGCGGCGGCCGAGCTGCGAAGGGCGCTGCCCGAATGCGCGGTCCTGATCCTGACGGCGCTGACCAAGCCCGGTGTCCTGCGCCGGGCGCTGGGCGCCCGGATCGCGGGCTTCGTCCCGAAGGACATCCGGCCTGCCGAGCTCGCCGCGGCCATCAGGACGGTCGCGGCGGGGGAACGGGCGGTGGACCCCGCGCTGGCGCTGGTCGCGCTGGAGGCGCCGGAGAGCCCGCTCAGCCAGCGCGAGACCGAGGTGCTGCGCATGTCGGCGACGGGCGCGCAGCCCGCAGAGATCGCCGAGCGGCTCTTCCTGACCTACGGCACGGTGCGCAACTACCTCACCTCGGCGGTGACCAAGCTGGGGGCCCGCAACCGGGTCGACGCCATCCGGATCGCCACCGAGTCCGGCTGGATCTAGCGGCAGTTCCGCGCCGACCGATCGTCCGTGCGAAATGCACGTCCGCCCGATTACTGGGACACTGTCGGGCTTTCGCGGTCTGCTGCCACCATCTCCGTGCGTCAACACCCCGACGCGCCGCCGCGTTCTGCGGCCACGCTGCGCGGCGGTGTCCTGGCGGCCGGGCTCCTCCGGGCCGCGCGCACCTCGCCCGTGAACGAAGGGTAATTCTGATGATCTTGGTGACCGGCGCGACCGGGAACGTCGGCTCGGAACTGGTCGAGGCCCTGCTCCGGGCGGGGGAACAGGTGCGGGCACTGGTGCGGAACCCGGCGGAGGCCGCCCTTCCGGCCGGGGCCGAACCGGTCGGCGGCGACCTGAACCGGCCCGAGAGCCTGACCCGGGCCCTCGACGTCGTCCGCGGCCTGTTCCTCCTGCCCGGCTACGACGACATGCCGGGGCTGCTGGCCCGCGCCCGCGAGGTCGGAGTGCGGCGGGTCGTGCTCCTGACGGGCGGCTCGGCCGCACTGGAGGACATGACCAACGTCGTCTCCCGCTACATGACCCTCTCCGAACGGGCCCTGCGGGCATCCGGCCTGCCCTGGACCATCCTGAGGCCGAGGTCGTTCATGTCCAACGCCTTGCGCTGGCTGCCCCAGGTGCGAGCCGGGGACGTGGTGCGCGTGCCGTTCGCCGACGTGCGCACCGCCGCCATCGACCCCTACGACATCGCCGCTGTCGCGGCCCGGGCGCTCCTGGACGACGGGCACGACGGCCTGGTCCACGAGCTGACCGGCCCGCGGGCGCTGCTGGCCGCCGACCAGGTCGCCGTCCTCGCCGAGGTGCTGGGCCGTGATCTGCGCTGCGAGGGCCTGACGAACGCCGAGGCCCGGGCCGAGATGGAGGCGGCCATGCCCGTGCCGTACGTCGACGCGTTCTTCCGCTTCTTCTCCGACGGCACGCTCGACGAGTCGTACGTCCATCCCACGGTGCAGAAGGTGACCGGGCGCCCGGCCCGCACCTTCGAGCAATGGGCGAACGCTCACGCCGACGCCTTCCGCACGGTGTAGCGCCGCCGTGCTGGTGGGCTTGGTGGGTGTGCTGTGAAGCCTGTTATGGTCGTCCGTATCCCCCAAACCAGTAAAGCTTTCGGCATGGGAGAGTCATGATGACCGTCAGGAAGATCGCAGTCGCCACCTCCATGGCCGTCGGGGCAGCCGTCGCCCTGGCCGTGACGGCGCCCGCCGCGAACGCCCAGGGGACGGCCTTCATGGCCTACCACGGTGTGAGCGCGGCCGAGCAGGAGGCGCGCTTCGAGAGGCTGCGCGCCCAGGGGTATCGGCCGGTGGCCGTGGACGTGTCCGGCGGCGGCCGGTACGCGGCCGTGTGGGTGAAGGACGGCGTGCGGTCCTGGGCGCTGTACCAGGGCATGTCGGCCAAGGGTTACCAGCAGCGGTTCGACCAGGCGTTGAAGAGCGGGATGCAGCCGGTCTCCGTGTCGGCCACCGGGGCCGGTGACGGCGCGCGCTTCGTGGCCGCGTTCGCGAGGACGGGCGCGAGGTTCTTCGCCAAGCACGGGCTGACCGGCGGCCAGTTCGCCGCGGCCAACTCCTCGGCCAAGAGCCGCGGGTACGCGCTCACCTCGGTCGACGCGTACGGCACGGCCGGCGACACCCGGTACGTGGCCGTCTGGACGCAGGGCACGCGCGGCGACTGGGACTACACCACCGGCAAGACGCTCGCCCAGCACGAGGCCGAGTTCAAGTCCCGGACGAAGCGCGGGTATCGGCCGACCGAAATCGCGGTCGCGCCCGACGGCACCTACACGGCCGTGTGGCGCAAGGACGGCCTCAAGTCGTGGGCCCACTACGTCGAGATGAGCGGCTCGGGCTACCAGAAGCGCTTCGACCAGCTCCGGGCCAGGGGACTGCGGCCGGTGCAGGTGGACGGCGAGAACGGCCACTACGCCGCCATCTTCGAGGCCGCCCGCTAGCCACCCCCGCCGACGGGACCGGCCCGACGGGCCGGTCCCGGTCCGGCCGCCGGACGGCCGGCGTCACCGGGCGAGGACGTCCACGTTCCCCGACGCGCTCTTGGCCACGATCGTCCGGTCGCTCGGGACGTCCTTGACCTCCGAGCGCTCGTCGCCGTGCCGGCTCTCCGCCGTCACCCGGTACGCCCCCTTGGGCACCGTCGTCCTGACGTACCCGTCGCTCGACACCACATCCACCTGCGACGGCGGCATGGCGAACGACAGACGGACGGCCCCCGCGCCGGTCCGCACCCGCACGCTCGCCGACTTCAGCCGCTCGCCCGCGACCAGGCCGTCGCCGCCGTTCAGCCGCAGCCTGCCGGACGTGTCGTACGCCTTGATCGGACCCTGCGACGACACGTCGGCGTCCTGGGGGAGACCCTGGAGGATCACGCCCTCCTCCGAACCCTCCACGACGAGCCGCACGCCGGGCGGCACCCGGACGTGGTAGCGGGCGCCGCAGTCGCCGAACACGTTCGTGCAGTCGGCGCCGAGCCGCAGCACCCCGTCCTTCAGCGACCAGGACGCGTTGCCCTCGCCCGCCGCCTTGCCGCGCACCCAGCGGTCCACCCGCACCGCGCCCGGCTCGCCCGGCAGGATCCGCAGCCCGCCCATCGAGCTCCTGACCGTGAGCTGCCCGCCCGCGTGCCCGAACGCGCGGCTTTCGTGCACCTCCTTGGCGTCCAGCTCGACCCCGCAGCCGCTCGTGACCGTCGCGAGCACGGCCACCGCCGACACCGCCGCCATCGCCCCCAGAATCCGTCTCATGGGGTGATCATCGTCCGGCGGCTCGGCCGCGCCATCGGCCATCCGGCCGAGGGGGGATCCACCGTTCGGCCGCATTTCCGCCGCGACACCCCCGGAGGGCTCAGAGAGCGGCGACGAGTTCGCGCACGTGGGACAGGGGGTCGTCGCCCATCGGCCGCACCGCGACCGTCGTCACCCCCGCCTCCCACAGCTCCCGCACCCGGGCGGCGGCCTCCTTCGCGGACCCCGCCGCCATGAAGACGTCCTCGGGCGCCACCCCCAGGAACGCGGCCTGGCCCTCCACCGTGCGCCGCATCACCTCGGGCATGTCGTCGCCGACGCACAGGAACGTGAACGCCACCAGCTCGTGGCCGCCCGAGGCGCCGATCCGCTCAAGGATGCCGGGGACGCGGGCCGGCTCCAGGCCCTCGGGGATGATCGTGCCTTCCGCCACGCGGCCCGACAGCGCGAGCGAGCGCGGCTTCACCACGCCGGCCAGCACGGGCGGCGGCTCGGCGGGCGGGTGCACGAGCGAGATCCCGTCCAGGTGAACGGCCCGGCCGCGCAGGGTGACGGTCTCGCCGCGCAGCAGCGCCCGCACGGAGGTGATCGTCTCCTCCAGCAGCGCCATCGGCGACGGTACGGCGGCGCCGACCTGGCGCATCCAGTCCTGGACCCCGTGCCCGATGCCGGCGGCGAGCCGGCCGGGGTGCAGGCGGGCCAGGTTGGCCAGCTCCATGGCCAGCAGCGCCGGGTTGCGCAGCGGGGCGGGGGTGATGCCGATGCCGACCCGGACGCGCTCGGTCACGGCCAGCGCGGTCGCGGCGGAGGACACGGCGCCCGTCCATCCCAGGTCCTCGACGACCCAGAGGTCGGCCACGCCCAGGCCGTCCAGCTCGCGGGCGAACGGCACCAGCAGCTCCGGCGCCAGGTCGCGGTCGAACATCACTCCGAGCCTCACAGCGGCCTCCCGTGTCACGTCGTCCAGGCGGCACGGCCGTGTGCGTCTCCGGCCGTCCGGCCTCCGAGTATCCAGCACAGGGGACCTGTGGGGCATGGGGGACTCATCCGGGTCTGAAAAGGGGGGCCGCCGGTCAGGCCGCCGCGGCCGACAAAGCCGAGCAGGCCTCCTCGACGGACGAGACCGTCTCGAAGTGACGGTCCAGGTTCGTGATCGTGAACAGATGCCTGATCATGCCGTCCTTGAGGACGAGGATCATCCGGCCGCGTGAGTGGTGCACGTGGTTGAACGCGCTCACCAGCACTCCCAGCCCCACCGAGTCGCAGAACGGGACCTCTGTCAGGTCGATGACCACGTTGGCCGAGTCGCTCCTGGCGAGGACGTGGTCGAGCTCCGCCCGCAGGCGCGGGGCTCCGGCCACGTCGAGGTCACCGACGACGCGCACAACCGTACAGGGGTCCTCCCGCCAATACTTGACCACCATGACGGTCCAGTGCCCGAAGTAAGAACTCTTATGCCTATTTCTTGCATATGTTCTGAGTTGCCGTTTTCGCGGTCGGCGTTGCGGTTGACGAGGGTTTGGCCCCGGGTGTCTCCACGGTCGGTTTCTGGATCTTGGGCTGGTCGGTGCCCACGATGACCTCGACGCCCTTGACGTCGCCCGCCTCGCGCAGCTCCGCGCCCGGGATCGCGGCCGCGACGGTGCGGGCGGAGTCCTCGCGGTCGGGGGCGTAGCGGATGACCGTCTTCTTGTAGTCCTTGTTCGGGGTGTTGCCCGGCACGTCCGGCACCCGGAAGCCCGCCGCCACCAGGGCCTCCTTCGTCCGCGCGCCGAGCCCCGTGACGAGCGTGCCGTTCTTGACGGTGACGGCGATGCGCTCCGGCGGGATCGCCTCGCCGGCGGGCCTGCCCGTGGGCTTGGCGGTGGCCGAGGCGGAGGAGGACGGCGAGGGGGCGGGCTTGACGAGGTCCTCGTCGGCGGCGATCCGGCGGAACAGCTCGCGCGCCGCCACGTCGTCCCACAGCACCGCCGACTCGCCGGTCGGCGCCTTGAAGTCGACGTTCTTGAGCGGCACGTCGGCGAACGCGACGTCGTCCAGCGACACGTCGCGCATCTGCGTGACCAGCCCCGTCAGCCCGTCGTCCGGGTCCACCTTGATGGTGCGCAGCGTCGAGTTGACGAAGTCGGCGAGCTTGGCCGGGTTGGTGAGCGTGCCCGCGCTGAGGGCGCGGTTCAGCAGCGCGGAGATCACCTGCTGCTGCCGGTCGATGCGGTCGAGGTCGGAACGGGCCGTGGCGCGGGTGCGGGCGTAGCCGAGCGCCTGGGCGCCGTGCAGCTCGTGGGTGCCGGCGGTGAGCGCGAGCCCCGTCTTGGGGTCGTTGATGGGCACCGGGGTGCAGACCGTGACCCCGCCGAGCGCGTCGACGACGTCGATGAAGCCGAGGACGTTGACCTCGATGTAGCGGTTGACCGACAGCCCCGTCACCTGCTCCACGGTCTCCTTGGCGAGCCTCGGCCCGCCGAACTGGTACGCGGAGTTGATCTTGTGCTGGCCCTTGCCCGGGATGGTCGTCCAGGTGTCGCGGGGGAGGCTCACCACGGTGATCTTGCGGTGGTCCTCGGACAGATGGATGACCATCATCGTGTCGGTCCGCTGCCCGACCTCGCGGCCCAGCTTGAGCTGGTTCTGCTGCTTGCGGGTGAGGTCGTCGCGCTTGTCCACGCCGACGAGCAGGATGTTCATCGCGCCGGTGGACACGGGCTCGGTCACCCCGGCGTCCACCGTGCCGATCTGCCGGGGCGTCGCCCACACCACGCCGGTGCCGACGAGCACGCTGGCGGACAGCAGGCCCGAGACGACCAGGTTGCGCCGGCGCGCCTTCGCGCCGCGGCCCGGCCTGCGCCTGCGACCGGGTGCGAGCCTGACGCCGCCGTAGGCGTCGCCGCCCACATGCACCCCAGCGTCCTCCCCGCCCGGGTCGCGCATCGGTCCCCCTCTTGTTCCGCCGCGAGGATCGGGCTTTCGATTGCCCTCCTCCCCTGCTCGTACAGTAGCGTGAGCCCCGCCATGAAGCAGTTCCCCGACTCGCCGCACGCGCCAGCGGAGACCCGTAGCTGGCCGCCCATCTCCGTCGTCATGCCCGTCCTCAACGAGGAACGGCATCTTCGCGAGGCCGTCGACCAGGTCCTCGCCCAGAGCTACCCCGGCGAGATCGAGGTCGTCCTCGCCGTCGGACCGTCCCAAGACCGCACCCAGGAGGTCGCCGACGCCATCGCGGCGGCCGACCCGAGGGTCGTCGTCGTGCCCAACCCGACGGGCCGCACCCCCAACGCGCTCAACGCGGCCATCGCGGCCTCGCGCAGCGGCATCGTCGCCCGGGTCGACGGGCACGCCATGCTGCCGTCCGACTACCTGCGGGTGGCGGTCGAGACCCTGGAGGAGACCGGCGCCGACAACGTGGGCGGCGTCATGGCGGCCGAGGGCGTGACAGCCTTCGAGCAGGCCGTCGCCTGCGCCATGACCTCCAAGATCGGCGTGGGCGCCGCCGCCTTCCACGTCGGTGGCACGGCGGGCCCGGCCGACACCGTCTACCTGGGCGTCTTCCGGCGCTCCGCGCTCGACCGGGTGGGCGGCTACGACGAGCACTTCCAGCGCGCCCAGGACTGGGAGATGAACCACCGCATCCGCCAGAGCGGCGGCCTGGTGTGGTTCCAGCCCCGCATGCGCGTGACCTACCGGCCCCGGCCCAACGTCAAGGCGCTGGCCAAGCAGTACTTCCACTACGGCCGCTGGCGGCGCGTCGTCTCGCGCACCCACGAGGGCACGATCAACCTGCGCTACCTCGCGCCGCCGGCCGCCGTGCTGGCGATGGCGCTCGGGCTGATCGTCTCGCCGTTCTTCCCGCTCGGGCTGATCATCCCGGGCGGCTACCTGCTGGCCATCGCGGGCGGCTCGGTGCTCACCGGCAGCGGCTACCCGATGGCGGTCAAGGCCAGGCTGCCGCTGGTGTACGCCACCATGCACGTCTCGTGGGGCTGGGGCTTCCTGACCAGCCCGCGCAAGCTGGCCCGCCCGTCGCCGCAGCAGGGCCACCTCTCCCTCCACTGACCCGCCCGCCTCGGGCGCGCGTCCCCTTCCGGGGGTACGCGCGCCCTCCACAGGTCAGCGCGGGCCCGAGGACGCGTCCACGACCTGGCCCGTGAGGCGCGACGCCAGCACCGCCAGCCACGCCCCGGCCGTCTCCTCCGCCGTGCCGCCGCCGGTCACGCAGTTGACCCGCACCCCCTCGCCGGCCCACTCGGCCGCCAGCGACCGGGCCAGGGCCGTCACGGCCGCCCCGGCCGGCGCGCCCAGGGGGTCTCCGGCGTCCGCCGCGACGCACAGCAGCAGGCCGCCGCCGCTCTCCAGCAGCCGCGGGTACGCGGCCCGCGCCACGTTGACCGGCCCCAGGTACCCGGCCACCGCCGCCTCGGCCACGATCTCGTCCGCCGCCTCCATGAGGCTCCCACCCCCGCCCGCCGCCGCGACGGCGAGGACGAGGTGATCGATCCGCCCCACCCCGGCCAGCGCCTTGGCCACGGAGCGGACGTCGTCCAGTCGCAGCCCGTCACGCTCGCACGACAGGACCACCACCCGCGCCCCGTGCCGGGACGCCAGCTCCGCCGCCTCCCGCACACCCGCGCCCCCCGCGTCGAGGAGCACCACGGTCCGTCCCGCCAGCGCCTCCTCCTCGAACGCCGCCGGAACGGGCGACGCCTCGAACAGCGCCGCCGCGATCCGCGCGTCCACCGGATGGGTGATCTTCAGGTTGCGCTCGCTGCCCGGCACGATGTGGATCGGCACGTCCGGCAGGTACCGCAGCACCACCCCGCAGTCGTCGGTCGCCGGCCGGTCGGCGAAGCCCGGGTCGGCCAGCGCCCGCTCGTAAGCCTCCCTGATGACCGACAACCGGAAGCACTGCGGCGTCTGCGCCCGGCGCAGCCGCGACCGGTCCAGCACCTCCGTGATCGTCTCCCCGCCGGGCCCCGGCTCGACCGCGAAGATCGTGTCGGAGCTCGGGATGGCCACCTCGACGGCCCGGTGATCCCGCAGGGCGCGCACACAGTCCGTGATGATCCGGGGCTCCAGCAACGGCCGGACGGCGTCGTGCAGCAGCACGTCGCACTCCTCCTCGCCGATCGCCCGCAGCGCCCGCCAGGTGCTCTCCGTACGGCTCGCCCCGCCCTCGACGACCTTGGTCACCTTCCGGAACCCGGCCCGGGCGACCAGCTCCCTCGCCTCGTCCACGAGGCCCGGCGTCATCAGCACCACGACCTCGTCGATGTCGGGGGAGCCGTCGAACAGGGCGATCGAGTGCTCCAGGATGGTCCGCCCGGCGACGGTGGCCAGCTGCTTGGGCCGGCCGAGCCCCATCCGCTGCCCCACTCCGCCCGCCAGCACGACCCCGACGGCGCGCAACCCAGAATCCATACCCGGAGCGTAACGGTCTGGGTCCGTGATATCGCGTCGCCCTCTCGCTACGCTGAGTCCACGCACTCCCTCACGACCGGGAGGACCTGCGCTTGACGCCTTCCTTGACCCGCGCGAGCTCCACGGCCTCCGTGGTCCTGCTCGCCACGACCCCGGCATGCAGGCTCTCCTGCGCCGACGGCACGTTGCTCGACCGGCTCGGCGACCAGCTCGCGGCGCTCTCCGTCCGCGACGTCCAGGTGCTGACGCCGGGCGGCGCGCTGCTCGCGCACGGCGAGCAGCCCGAGCCCGAGCATGCCGTGCACGCCGGAGGGCTCGGCGCCGACCTGCGCGCCGTGGCCAAGCTGGCCCGCGGCTCGACGGGGCCGCTCGTCGTGCTGCCCGCCGACCTCGTCGCCCACAACGACGCGCTCGGCCTGCTGCTCCAGCATCCGGCGCGCGGCTCGGCCGCGCTCGTCTCCTCCGACGCCGACGTCGGGCCGCTGCGCCCGCCCGTGCGGGTGGAGGGCGGCCGGGTGGTGGCCGCGGCGAGCTCGTTCCACACCGTGCCGCAGGCCAACGCCACCTTCCGCGGCGTGCTCCAGACCGGTGAGGCCGACCTCACCAGGCTCGCCGACGTCGCGGAGGAGCTGGCCGACCTGGCCGAGAGCGGCCGGCTCGGCCCCGTCAGCGCCGTCGAGGCGGTCGACCTGCTGCTCGTGGGGCTGGTCAGGGCGGGGGCGCGGGTCCGCGCGGCCCGGCTCGGCCCGCTGCACGCCGACCGGGTCACCGGGCAGGCCGGCGCCGACGGCGCGATCACCCGGCTCGCGGAGGTGGACGAGGACCAGGTGCGCCTCGACACCGCCGTCAAGGACCGCGACGGCTTCTTCACGACGTTCTGCGTCTCCTCCTGGTCGCGCCACCTGGTGCGCCCGGCGGCGCGGCTCCGGCTCACCCCCAACACGGTCACCGGCTGCTCCGTCGGCCTGGCCGTCCTGGCGGCGGTGTGGTTCTCGGCCGGCACGCGGGGCGCGATGGTGCTGGGCGCAGTGCTGGTCTACCTGTCGTTCGTGCTGGACTGCCTGGACGGCCAGCTCGCCCGCTACACCCGCATGTTCACGCCGCTCGGGGCTTGGGCCGACGGCATGGCCGACCGGCTGAAGGAGTACATCGTCTACGCCGGTCTCGCCCTCGGCTACGCGGGCGGCCTGCCGTGGCAGCACGGCGGCCCCGACGGGATCTGGTACCTCGCCATCGCCGCGATGATCCTCCAGGTCGTACGGCACGCGATCGACTTCGCCTACGGCGGGTCGGTGGCCGACGCGGCCAAGGTCGGCGCGCTGTGGGCCAAGCCGGTCCGCTCCCTGCTGGAGGAGACCGACGGCCGCGCCGCCCCTGCGCAGGGGGTGCTGGGCCTGTCCCATCGGCTGGAGCGCGGCTCGCTGATCCACTGGGCCAAGAAGATGATCGTGCTGCCCATCGGCGAGCGGATGGCCCTGATCGCGGTGACCGCCGCGCTGTTCAACGCCCGCGTGACGTTCGCGGCGCTCATCACCTGGGGCTCTGTCGCGGCCCTCTACCAGCTCACGGGGCGGATCGCGAGGTCGGCACGATGACCGGCGTCCACCGGCTCGTGGGACGGATCGGGAGGTCCGCGCGATGACCGGCGTCTACCAGCCCTCCGGGCGGATCGCGAGGTCGGCATGATGACCACCGTGCACATGACGCCGGTGCCGAGGAGCACGGTCGTCACCTACCGCGACGACGGGCCGCTCTCGCGCGGCATGGGCGCGCTCGTGGCGGGCCAGCTCCCGCCGCTGCCCCCGGTCGTGGCCGGCGCGTTCGTCACCGGCGTCCTGCTCATGCTCGGCGTGGCCGGGAGCGACGGGCTGGCGCTCTTCGCGCCCGCCGTGACGCTGCTGCTGGCCGGGCCGGGCAGCTCCCACCCGCACGACGGCCGCTTCGACTGGCTCGTGCCGCCCGTCCTGCGGGTGATCGAGTACGCCTTCGTCGCGGCCTGCGGGTTCGCCCACGGCGTCCACCCCGTGCTGATCATGCTGCTGCTCGGCGCGCTCGCCTTCCACCACTACGACCTGGTGTACCGGCTTCGGCAGCGCGTCTACCCGCCGCCGTGGCTGTCCACGTTCGGCCTCGGCTGGGAGGGCCGGATGCTGGTGATCGCGCTGGCGGGCGTCGCCGGCGTGATGACCTTCGGGTACGCGCTCCTCGCGCTCTACCTGTGGGGGCTCTTCGGCTGGGAGAGCCTCACGTGCTGGCTCGCCGCGCCCCGCTCCGCGCCGGAGCCGGCGGTCGAGGTGGCCGACATGGGAACGCAAGACTGACGGCGGATTACCCGCACAGGCCCGAAAGCCAACTAACCTTTGGGCCTACGGTAGTCATGCTCGACTGAGGAGTGCACGTTGCTGGGAATGGTGCTGGCCGCTGGAGCCGGAAGACGTCTGCGGCCGTACACCGACACGCTGCCCAAGGCGCTCGTGCCGGTCGACGGTGAGACGACGATCATGGACATCTCGCTGCGCAACCTCGCCGAGGTCGACCTGCGCGAGGTCGTGGTGATCGTGGGATACGCCGCCCAGGCCGTGCACGAGCGCAAGGAGGAGCTGGAGCGCCGCCACGGGGTCAAGCTCACCCTCGTGCACAACGACAAGGCCGAGGAGTGGAACAACGCCTACTCCCTCTGGTGCGCCCGCGACTACTTCGCGCAGGGCGCGCTGCTCGTCAACGGCGACACCGTCCACCCCGTCTCGGTCGAGAAGACGCTCCTGTCGGCCCCCGAGACCAGCGACATCCTGCTGGCCGTCGACGACGTGAAGAAGCTGGCCGACGAGGAGATGAAGGTCACCCTCGACGGCGGCGCGGTCAAGCGCATCACCAAGCTCATGGACCCGGCCGAGGCGTACGGCGAGTACATCGGCGCCACGCTGATCCGGCCGGGCGCGGCCGAGCGGCTCGCCGACGCGCTCCAGGCCACCTTCGAGCGCGACCCGCAGCTCTACTACGAGGACGGCTACCAGGAGATGATCGAGCGCGGCGAGCGGATCCACGTCGCGCCGATCGGCGAGGTCGACTGGGTCGAGGTGGACAACCACGACGACCTGGCCAAGGCCCGCACCATCGCCGTCCGCTACTGAGGGGGCCGCGATGCCGCTTCCAGCCGCTTCTGAGGGGGCCGCATGCCGCTCCTAGCGCGGATGCTGCCGGCGCCGCTGACCATGGAGGTCAGGCGGGGCGCGGTGGCGCAGCTCGGCGCGCTGCTCGCCGACAGCCGGGTGGCGACCTCCGGCCGCGTCGCGGTGGCGGTCGGCCCGGGCCAGGGCGACCACATCGAGGGCCTGATCGCGCCCACGCTCGACGAGGCCGAGGTGTTCCGGGTGGCCGACGGGTCGGTCGAGGCGGCCGTCTCGCTGGGCGCCGACCTGCGAAAGGGCGCCTACGAGGTGGTCGTGGGCGTCGGCGGCGGGCGCACGATCGACGCGACGAAGTACGCCGCCTCGCTCGCCGGCATCCCGATGGTCGCCGTGGCCACCAACCTGTCCCACGACGGCATCTGCTCGCCGACGGCCTCGCTGACGTACGAGGGGGGCAAGGGCTCCTTCGGCGTCCCGATGCCGCTGGCGATCCTCGTCGACCTCGACTTCGTGCACAACGCGCCCGAGTCGCTGGTCCGCTCCGGCGTGGGCGACGTGGTCAGCAACCTGTCGGCCATCGACGACTGGATCCTCAGCAACGTCGAGCGCGGCGAGCCGATCGACGGCCTGGCCTGCTCGATGGCCCGCACCTCGGCCGAGGCGCTGATCGGGCGCGACGACTCCATCGAGTCCGACGCGTTCCTGACGGTCCTCGCCGAGTCGCTGATCCTGTCGGGCATGTCCATGGTGATCGCCGGGTCCTCGCGGCCGTCGAGCGGCGGAGACCATGAGATCCTTCATGCCGTGGATCAACTCTTCCCGGGCACCTCCAACCACGGCGAGCTCGCCGGGATCGGTGCCGCCTTCTGCTTCTTCCTCAGGGAGGACGAGGCCCGGCTCGCGCAGGTGACCGGGTGCCTGCGCCGCCACCGGCTGCCCGTGTCGCCGGCCGAGATCGGGCTGAGCGCGGAGCAGTTCGCCGAGGCCGTCGCGCTGGCGCCCGCCACACGCCCCGGCCGCTACACGATCTTGGAGCACCTGCGCATGAGCGACTCCGAGATCCGCGATCGGGTTGAGGACTATGTCCGGGCCTTCGGTAGCTGAGCTGCGCCAGGTGGCCCAGCCCCCGGGCCACCTGGAGCGCCGCAACGGCGAGCACTGGGCGGGCGTGCTCTACATGCGCCGCCTGTCCATCTACGCCACCTGGCTGCTGGCCAAGACCCCCGTCACGCCCAACCAGCTCACCTGGCTGATGACGGTGATCGGGGTCCTGGCCGGGGTCGTGCTGGCCTTCCCGGGCCCGTGGGCCGTCGTGCTGGCCGCCCTGCTCACGCAGGTCTACCTGCTGCTCGACTGCTCCGACGGCGAGCTGGCGCGCTGGACCGGCAAGACCTCGCTGGCCGGGGTCTACCTCGACCGGGTCGGCGCCTACTTCACCGAGGCCGCGCTGCTGGCCGGGCTGGGCTGGCGGGCCTCAGCCGTGCTGCCCGACTGGTACACCGTGCTGGGGTTCGCCGGGGCGCTCGGCGCGATCCTCATCAAGGCCGAGAGCGACCTCGTGGAGGTGGCCCGGGCCAAGGGCGGCCTGGGCGCCGCCAGTGACG
Source organism: Nonomuraea roseoviolacea subsp. carminata (assembly GCF_024172185.1). Classification (GTDB taxonomy): domain Bacteria; phylum Actinomycetota; class Actinomycetes; order Streptosporangiales; family Streptosporangiaceae; genus Nonomuraea; species Nonomuraea roseoviolacea. Next base: position 2,189,384 of record NZ_JAMZEC010000001.1, on the reverse strand, counting down.
CGGCCGGGGTGCAGTTCCGCTCCGGGCTGCTGAGCCTGGGCCGGCGGGTGCTCTCGGCGACGCAGTTCCACCGGATCATGCAGCCGGTCGAGCTGTCGCTGCTCGCGCTGGCGGCGATGGTCGTCGACACGGTGATCGGCGACCTCACGGCCACGCGGGTGCTGGTCGTCGCCTGCTGCGTGGCGGCCGGCCTGCAGGTCGTGCTGCATCTGGTGAGCATCATGGCGTCGAGGCGGCTTGCTTGATCAGAAGCCCGGAACCGGTTGCCCGTCCCGTCCGTCGTATTGATCGGACCTCCGTCGTTCGGCGGGGGTTCACGGCCGGTTCCGATACGCTTAGCTCCACCAACATCAGGACCATGCGACCAGCAGACTCGGTGATCATGAAAGAATGCTCCGCCCGTGCCTTCGACGCGTCAGGACGATGATTCGTTGAAGATCTCGTGCGTCATCCTCACCATGGGCAACCGGGTCGCGGAGCTGAACCGGGCGGTCGAGTCCGCGCTCAACCAGATCGACGGCGACGTCGAAGTGGTGATCGTCGGCAACGGCGCCGACGTGCCCGCGGTGTCGGCGACGCCACCCGAGGGCTCGGCCGCGACCGTCAAGACGATCCGGCTCGACCGCAACACCGGCATCCCGGCCGGCCGCAACCGCGGCGTCGAGGAGTGCTCCGGCGACGTCGTGCTGTTCCTCGACGACGACGGCTGGTACGCCAACCAGAAGGTCGTCTCCCACGTCCGCGACCGGTTCGCCACCGAGCCCGACCTCGCGGTCATCTCGTTCCGGGTGATGGACCCGGAGGGCGGCACCGGCCAGCGCCGGCACGTGCCCCGGCTGCGCGCGGGCGACCCCGAGCGCTCCTCGCCGGTCACCACGTTCCTCGGCGGCGCCTCGGCCATCCGGCGCTCGGCCTTCCTCCAGGTGGGCGGGCTGCCCGAGCGGTTCTTCTACGCGCACGAGGAGACCGACCTGGCCTGGCGGCTGCTCGGCGAGGGCTACCGGATCGAGTACGACGCCGAGACGGTCATGTACCACCCGCAGGTCCCGCCGACCCGGCACGCCGACTTCCACCGGCTCAACGCCCGCAACCGGGTGTGGCTGGCGCGGCGCAACCTGCCGTGGCCCCTGGCCGCCCTCTACCTGCTCGACTGGATCGTGCTGACCGTGATCCGCGAGCGCGGCTCCGGCATGGCGCTCAAGCCGTGGTTCGCCGGCTTCTTCGAAGGGCTGCGCACGCCGGCCGGCGAGCGCCGTCCCATGGCCTGGAGCACGGCCTGGCGCATGGTGAAGCTCGGCCGTCCCCCGATCGTCTGACCCCCCTGATCGCCCCTCGCGGGGGCGGTCAGGGATGGATCGCGTCGCCGAAGGTCATCTCCGCGCGCGCCACCGTGGACGACGTCAGGGCCCGCTTGGGCAGGCCCAGCTCGCTCAGCTCCTTGGCGATGGGATGGTTGCCGAGCCGGATCAGCGCCCCGCCGGGCCGTACCCTGACCCCGCGCGCCCGCACCGACCACGGCACGCGCCGGGTCAGCCCGTCGCGGTGCGTGTAGGCGTCGAGCGGCGTCATCGGGCCCGGACCGGGCACGGGCACGCCCGGCTTGACCAGCATGTCGAGCACGAGCCGGCCGTCCTTGCGCACGATGCAGCGCTTGTACGGTGACGACAGCCGCAGCTCGATGTCCGCCAGCTCCTTCGGGAAGCCCCAGATGCTCCGCCCGGCCTCCAGCGTGAAGCGCTGGTCCACCGGCAGCCAGTGGATGAACACCCCGGCCTGCCTGAGGTCGGCCAGCCCGGCCGCGCCCGCCACGCCCGGCGGCCGCACCATGAACGCCATGCCGAACTCGTGGTACTGATCGAGGTCGCCGTCGCGGTAGTCGACGAACGTCAGCACGCAGACGGCCTTGCCCGGGAACACCTCGGCCACGTCCAACCCGGAGTAGGCGATCACCGCCCGGGCCGCGTCGGCCCGTACGGGATACATCGCGCTGCAGACGGTCGCGTCGCGCACCTCGACAGGCATGGTGACCGTACGCCCTTGGATCACGTGCGATGCCATGCGTCCAGTACATCAACCGGAAAGCGATGTGACCATTCCCGGGGTGGTCTCGTCTGGGCTGATGTGACATCACCGACCCCGCGGAGGCCGTCATCATCGAGGAGCTGTACCGCGAGCACTGGGCGCTCGTGTGCGGGTTCCTCCTGCGCCGCACCCGCGACCCCCACCTCGCCGAGGATCTCGCCCAGGAGACGTTCGTCAAGGCCACCCGCGCCCTGCTCGGCTGGCGCGGGGAGAACCCGGCGGCCTGGCTGCTCACCATCGCCCGCAACGTCCTCATCGACCACGTGCGCCGCTCCCGCCGGGAGCTCGCCCTGCCCGACGCCGACGAGCTCGGCGTGCCCGCGCTGCACGTGGACGCCGTGGACGTGCGCGACGCCCTCGACCGGCTGCCGGAGCGGCACCGCCGGCTGCTCACGCTGGTCTACCTCGAAGGCTTCTCGCTGGTGGAGGTGGCCGCGATGACCGGCACGAAGCACGCGACGATCAAGACCGCGGTGTGGCGCGCGCGCAGCGCGTTCGCCGAGACGTACGGAGGAGTGCGATGAACGAGGACCAGCCGGTGCTGGAGCTGCCGGACTTCGACCCCAAGGCGACCCGCAGGTCGGTGCGCCGGGGAATCGTCAGGACGGCGTCGCTGGTGCTGGCCGTGCTGGTGGCGGTCGCGCTCGCCGCGACGCTGGGGTCGGCGGCGGTGCAGAAGCGCGGCGACCGGGAGGAGCGCATGAAGGACGTGCTCGGCACGGCCTTCAAGATCTACAACCCGGCGTACACGATCGGCGTCCGGGACTGCTGCGAGACCACGCCGCTGTCGATGTCGTTCACCGTCAGCGCGCGCGAGCTGCGGGCCGCCGGCGGCTTCGAGGGCCGTGCCGGCAGCGTGTACACCATCACCCAGGACTTCTTCGGCCGGGTCGGCCACCTGCCGCTCGGCAACTACGCCAACACGCGGCTCAGCACCTCACTGGCCAACTTCGGCACCACCCTCGACCAGAAGGAGCAGGTGCGCAAGGTGTTGGCGAGGCTGCCGGACGGCCTCAACGCGCTGGCCGTCGTCGAGTTCGACAAGCCGCTCACGCTGGGCGAGCTGGGCGCGTTCCCCGCCGCCTGCACCGCCCGGCTCGTCTACGAGCGGCGTCCCGGTGCGACCCCGATCACCTGGGACACGACCACCTGGGACCGGGCGCTCCCCGGCGAGAAGATGGGCCTGTCCTGTGACAAGGAGTCGGCGCAGGACCTGGAGCACTTCCGCCGCTGGGTCGGCATGCTGCGCGACCACGATGACGCCAACCTGCGCCGCTTCGACCTGTCCCTGGCCCGGCTGCGCAAGGCGTCGGCCGACGGCCTGGTGTACGGCTACGTCGACGACCTGGTGACGATCAAGGAGCTGCGCAGGCTCATCGAGGACCCCCGGGTGCGCACCGTCCACCTGGCCGACGTGACCTTCGACCTCGATGACCCCCGCTAGGCCGTGCGTGACAGGGGCGTCTTGACGACTCGGCTCCGGATCGGGACCGGGAGCCCGGCCCACGCCTCCATCTGCGCCACGAACGCCGGCGCGTGGTCCGGCCAGTGGTGCCGCAGCCGGGCCTCCGCGTGGCCGCGCACCCCCAGCGCCGAACGCCGTGCCGGGTCCTCCTTGAGGTCGAGCACCGCGTCCACGACCGCGTCCACGTCCAGCGGCACCACGATCCCGCAGCCGGTCCGCTCCACCAGCGGGGCGGACTGCGCCGTGGTGATCACCGGCACCCCGCGGCCCATGTAGTCGAGGACCTTCGTCGGCACCCCGGTCACCGTCTCGGCGGCCAGCGACAGCCCGGCCAGCGCGCCCTCGGTCATCCGCAGCGCGTGCCGGTTGGGCACGTGGCCGTACCAGTCGAGCAGCCCGACCCGCTGGGCGTCGCGCAGCAGCGGGCGCGCGCCCGGGTCGGCGGCGCCGATCAGCTCCATGCGGATCCCGTGCGGCACCAGCCGCTCGGCCAGGCCGATCAGCTCCGCCAGCCCGCGCTCGGCCGACAGCCGGCCGAGGTGGACCAGCCGCGTGTCGCCGGGAACGGGCGGGGCCGCGGCCACCATGGTCGCCTCCGGCACCACGGAGGTGGTGCAGACGTGGTGGCGCCGCTCGGCCCGCGCCAGCCGCCGCGCGCTGACCGGCTCGCGGACGTCCCACACGACCGGCGGGCGGCGGTGGGGGAGCAGGCGCAGCAGCGCGTGGTCGTGGACCAGCAGCAGGTCGGCGCCGCGCAGGCCGCGTCTGAGCGCGGCGCCCGCCCGGCCCAACCCCGCCCCGTGCGGGACGTCGATCGGGGTGAGCCCCATGGGCGGTGTGACGTTGAAATGGGTGAAGGGCGCGACGTAGGTCACCTCGTGGCCCGCGTCGAGCAGCGCCCGGATCTGCCGGTGCATGATCCGGGCGTCCTCCGGATGGTGGACGATGGTGGCGACGCATACCCGCATGCGTCGATGCTCGGTGCTTACCAGGTCATAAGCGTTAATGCGGGCCGAACTACCGCTTAACTTCCGGACGGCCGCCGATAAAGCCAGGTCAGGCGTGGTTCAAGCACCCACTTGAACACTGTGCGGGTCTCCGGCAGGCACAGCACGATGGCCAGCGCGAAGCAGCTCGAACTGATCGCCAGCACGCCGAGCGGGCCGTGCAGCCACGGCAGCTCCAGCCAGCCCTTCTCCTTGGCGATGAGCACCGGGATGCCGTGCAGCAGGTAGCAGTAGAGGGTGCGGGTGCCGAGGTCGGAGTACCAGGTCTCGCCGCGGGGCACGAGCGCGAGCACCGCGAAGCACACGGCGAGCGAGCAGACGAGCAGTCCGGTGCGCACGCCGAGGCCCATCCACCAGGACAGGTCCATGTCCTGGTAGCTGTGCTTGAAGTAGAAGGGCTTCAGCGTCGCCTTCGGCGCGATGTAGATGGCGACCGCGGCGGCGGAGGCGAGCACCCCCACCGAGACGATCTTGATCCAGCGCCGGTTGAGCAGGTCGAAGTGCTCGGGCTGCATGACCAGGCCGATGACGAAGAACGGCATGAGGCCGAAGAAGCGGTCCATGCTGAAGTCGCCGGAGATCTGGGAGTACCCCGCGAACAGGTAGATGGCGATGGCCACCGGCACGGGGTACTTCATCCGCTTCCACACCGGTGTGGACAGCCGCCAGAACAGCAGCGCCAGGAGGTACCAGTTGAGCCAGGCCGGGTCGATGATCGTCAGCGACCACTTCTGGCCCAGCGCGGTGCGCAGCGCCGCATAGCCGACCTCCACGATGACGTACGGCACGACGAACGTGTCGACGAGCTTGTTCGTCTTGGCGTTGGAGTTCCAGAAGTTGCGGGACAGGTAGCCGCTGATGATCACGAACAGCGGCATGTGGAAGGTGTAGATGAAGATGTACGCGGCGCGCGAGGAGTCGGCGTCGAGCGTCGGGACCAGCGCGTGGCCGATGGGCACCAGCGCGATCAGGAGGAACTTGACGTTGTCGAGGTAGGGGTCGCGCCTGCGCCGGGGCTGGTCCGGCTGCTCGCCGGGCTTGGCCTGCTCCTGCGGAGTGCCGGCCGCGACCGCGCCTCGGGGGCCACCGGGGGCGGCCGGGCGCTCTAACGCGGCGTCCGTGGCGCGGCGGCCGGCCGGTCGCGATCCGCCCGTCTTCGGCGCGCCGGGCGCCGTCTCGGGCGTGCCGGGTGTCGTCTCCGGCCCGCCGGGCGCCTTCACCGGCGCGGTGGCCGGGCGGTCGTCGGTGACCGGAGCCGTCGTGGCGGGGGAGGCCGCGCGGCCCTTGGCGGGCGACGCCTCCGGCCCGCCGGGCGCGCTCGGTGCGCCAGGACCGGGCAGGACGCCGTGCGGGTCGGTCTGCTCGCTCCAGAACGTCTCCTCCGGCAGCGGCCACCGGGCCCCCGTGCTCGCGGGGCCGGCGTTCTCACCGGGGCCCCCGGAGTCCGGGGGAGTGGTGACCGGGGACGACGGCTTGGTCTCAGACACTGGGGAGTCGCTCAGCTTCGCTCGGGGCCGGGGGATACGCGACGGCCGCCACGCCTTACTGACGCCCTGACGGCGGAGGACGAGCGGTGTCGCCGACCCGCACCACGATATCCCGGCCGGGACGGTCCTGTCTCTCGACGCGCTCCGGAACGCCCGCTTACACAGGGAACTCTGAGGTCACGTGCAGACGTTCTTCTGGGCCGAGGCGGTGATCGTGTTGTTGGTGACGCTGTCAGGAAGCTTCTCCACCTTGACCCCCTGGAAGTCCTCGCCGACGATCAGCTGGATCACCGGCGCGCCCGCCGCCTTGGTGCCGCCCGAGGGCAGCGCGACCGGCGAGGTGTAGGCGTCGGTGGTCGTGGGCCTGATCTTGCCCGCGGTGGGCGCGGGCTTGGGCACGACCATCCCGGTGAGCACTCCGGCGTAGTCGGCGCCGTCGGCGGCCTTCTTGGCGTAGCGGATCTCGGTCTTGGCGATCGGCTTGCCGCCGGGCGCCTGGTAGTTGCCGAGTCCCACGACCTTGAAGCCCTGCTTGCTGAGCTGGTCGGCCACCTCGCGGGCCTTGCCCCCGGTGGGTGTGCCGTTGAGCACCTGCACCTGGACCTGCTCGGGCTTGAGCGCGACCTTGGGCGCCGAGCTGGCGGTGGCCGACGGCGTCGCCGCGGGCAGCTCGACGTCGGTGCGGATGGCGGTGAACAGCTCGTTGGCGTCGGGCTGCTTCCAGACGACCCGGTTCGGGTCGTCCGGGTCGGGGATCCACGGGATCGTGGTGAACTTGACGCCGTTGGCGGTCAGCTTCTCGGCGCTCTTGGCGATGTCGAGCAGCTTCGCGGTGTCGTCGGCCAGCGCTGGGTCCATGGTCACGGCCTGGGCGGCGGCCTTGATGAAGCGGGTCAGCCTGGCGGGGTTGCTGACCAGCTCGCCGCTGGTGGCCTTCGCCACCACCTTGCTGAGGAAGATCTGCTGGCGCTTGATGCGCTGGATGTCGCTGCCGTCGCCGTAGTGGCGCAGCCGCACGTAGCCGAGGGCCTGCTCCCCGTTCAGCAGGCTCTTGCCGGGGGGCAGCTTGAGCTTGGAGTACTTGTCGTCGACGCCGGACTTGAGGCAGATCTGGATGCCGCCGAGGGCGTCGACGATCTTTTTGAACCCGCTGAAGTCGACCTCGACGAAGTGGTCGATGCGGATGCCCGTGAGGGTCTCCAGCGTGGACATCGTGCAGGAGACGCCGCCGGAGCTGTAGGCGGCGTTGATCTGGCCGCGGTAGCTCGGCATCGGCTGCTTGGTGGTCTCGTTCTGGCAGGTGGGGATCTGGACCATCGAGTCGCGCGGGAAGCTGATGAGCTGGGCCTTGTCGCGGTTGGGCGACAGGTGCAACAGGATGATCGTGTCGGTGCGCTTGCCGCCCGCGTCGGCGCTGCGGGCCAGTTTCTGGCCGTACTTCGCGTTGCCCTCGCCCGCGCGGGTGTCGGAGCCGACCAGGAGCACGTTGAGCGCGCCGGTGCTCGGCGGCCGCGGCGTGAGGATCTTGACGGCCTTCTTGTGGATGTTGCCGAAGGCGTCGCGGTAGACCGTGTAGCCGGTCAGCGCGCCCGCGACCATCACCGTCGTCGCGCCGATGCTGATCCAGGCCAGGACGCGCATCTTGTTGACGCCGCCGCCCTTGCCGGGAGCGGCCCTCCGGCCGCCTCGCGGGGGCTCGTCACCCGGCGGAGAGGGAGGCGGCGACGCCGCCGCTCTCCGGGACATGCGATGGCCGGGCTCGGCCGGGGCGACCCTGCGGTCCTGCACGGACACGCTCCTGTAGTCACTCATACGCCCCCTCGCCTGGTCTGTGCGCCTCACGCGTCGGCATGGCCTTTCTGCGCCACGAGACTAGGTCACGTACGGCGTACCCGTAGCCATGACCGGCGGAATTCGCCGTGACCCGGGCGTGCTGTTACCGGCCAAAAGCATACTCAGAGCTGGACATTTCGTGGAATATCATCGCCAAATTCTTGGCGTTAGGGCTGGTCAGAGCGGGCGCAAACGGCTGCGGCCAGACAGGCGAGCGGCACGGCCGGCAGCACGTACCTGTAGTCGAACTCCGCGACGGCCGGCGGCACCACAAGCAGCACGACGGCGACCGACCAGGGCAGCGCCCACGGCGGCAGCCGCCTCGGCCCGCCGCCGGGCGGCCGAGGGCCGGCGGCGCTCCCGGCCGATCGTCCACGCCTGAGCACCTGTACGGCGCCGTCCGCCGCCCGCCGGCGCCCGAGCACCCGCACGGCGCCGGCCACGGGCGGCGCCAGCAGGATCACGAGCACCACCGTCCCGGGCAGCCGGGCCGCGTCCTGGTAGGCGCGCATCCACCCGGCGTACGGCTCGGCCACCTCCGTGCCGATCGGCCCCCGCTCGTATCTGCGGCCCAGATCGACGCCGAGCTGCGCCGCCCAGCGCCCCGGCGGGGGAGGCGAGGCGGCCGGGAACTCGTAGTAGCCGTAGATCTCCTGGTCGGGATAGACCGGACGGCCCCACACGAACGTGCGCCCCAGCTCCGACAGCACCGAGGCGGCGTAGTCGAGCGGCTGCGAGCGGATCGCCAGCGTCGCGAACCGGGCGGCCAGGTCGTCGTTCGCCTTGGTGAACGTGATGCCGGGCAGCTCGACCAGCGGGGAGTCGGCGGCCCACAGGTACTCCTGCGACGGGGGCCGCCGCCCGGGCGGGCGCGGGTCGCACAGCACCCGCAGGTCGGCGGGCGGGTCCATCCGGGCGCAGTCGGCGAACGACATCGTGCGCGCGTACAGGAACGCGCCGTTGGCCCCGACGAGCCCGGTGCGCTGGTACGTGCCGTGGAACCAGGCGCCGTAGGCGGCCAGCGGGATCAGCGCGGCGGCGAGCATCACGGCGGCGCGCCGCAGCCGGCCGTCCAGCACGAACCACACCGCCACCACCACGATGAGCGGCTGGCCGACGGTCCTGGTGAGCGTCGCGGCGGCCAGCAGCAGCCCGATCGCCACGGCCCGGCGCCGGCCGCCCAGCGCCAGGACCACCGCCGTGACCAGCAGGAACGTGAAGAGCGTGTCGGAGACGAGCAGGTGCTCCAGCTCGACCTGGTAGGCGTCGAGGAGCACCGGCGCCGCCGCGAGCGCCGCCGCCCACGGGGGGACCGGCCGCCCGGCACCGGCCCGCCGCGACCCTGCCCGTCCGGTCGCGGCCCGCCGCGACACCGCCCGCCGCCTGGACCACCAGGGGATCGCCCGGCGCGCGGCCACATAGACGAGCACGCCCGTGGCCAGCCCGAGCAGGTGCTGCGCCGCCGCCACCACGGCGAAGGAGTGGAACGGCTCCAGCAGCCGCAGGAACGCCGAGTAGCCCGCCGGGCGCACCAGGTCGGGCCGGGGGTGGAAGACCGTGACGATGTAGGTGTAGGAGTCGGGGAACCACAGGACCGGCCGGTAGCCCAGCATGGCGAGCACCCGCAGCGCCGCGCCGACGGCCAGCACCCCGAGGAACCACCCGTGCCGTCGCGCCCGGACCAGGGTGTCCGCCAGGATCCGCCTGGGAGCGCGCCGGGCACCCAGGACCCGCCGCCTCCCGCCGCCGCTCCCTTCCGGCGCGCCTCCACTCCGCCGGGTCTCCGGCGCGCCCGCACTCTGCCGGGACTGCGGCATACCCGCACTCTGCCGGGACTCCGGCGCGCCCTGGCTCTGTCCGGGCGGCGTCTCGCGGGCGGGCTCCGGAGGGGTGGTGGGTTGGGCGTTTCGCACCGATTCGTCCGTCACCGGGTGCTCCAGGAGGTGGGCGCGAGCGGTCGCCCCTCCGGGTGGGAGGGCCGGTCTGTCGTGGGACGGTGGCGCACGTCGGTACGCTACCCGCGATCGGCCGCCCGCCGTCCCACCTGGTCATGGCCCGGCCGCGTCACCCCGGGTCGCGTCACCGGGCGCACCCGCGGGTCGGATACCCTCGCGATCACCGATGGCATCCGGCGGGCTCGACCAGGCGCGAAGGGCCTCGGCGGGCAGGGTGCTCGCCGTGGCCTCGGTGCTGCCCGCCCTCGTCCTGGCCGGCTGGCTGCTGGCCGGCCTGCCGCTGCTGCTGGCCGGGGTCTACCGGCCGCTGCCCGCGCTGCTGCTCGGCCTGCCCGTGATCGTGCTGCTCTGCCTGGCCGCCCTCCGCCTCCCGGCGGGCGCCGCCGATGCCCAGGATGACGCCGAAGCCCCGGGAGACGCCCAGGGCTCGGCCAGGGGTCTGTTCAGGGCGGGCCGGTGGCAGGTGGCCGGGGTCGGCGCGGTGGCGCTGGCCTCCGGCGTGTTCAACGCGCTGCTGCACAGCGAGCAGCTCGTCGTCCGGCGCGACCCGGCCACCTACGCCCAGTACGCGATCTGGCTGGCCCGCCACGGCTCGCTGCCGATCCCCGCGCAGGCGGCCGCGTTCGGCGGGCCGGACCAGGCGCTGGTGTTCGACAGCGTCGGCTTCTACCCGGCGGACGGCGCGGTGGTGCCGCAGTTCATGCCCGGCCCGCCGCTCCTGTTGGCCGCCGGGCAGTGGGCGGGCGGCCTGCTGCTGACCCCGGCCGTGCTCGGCGCCCTGGCGGTGCTCACCGTGGCGGGGGTGGCGGCGCGGCTGGCCGGAGCGCGGTGGGCGGTGCCGGCGGCGCTGGCGTTCGCCGTGTGCCAGCCGGTGCTCTACACCTCGCGCACCACGCTGAGCGAGATCCCGTCGTTGATCCTGCTGTTCGGCGGGATGGCCCTGCTGCACGACACGCTGTCGCGCGCCGTCGCGGCCCCGGGCGCGCCGGGCCGCCGGTGGGCCGAGGGAGTGGTGGCCGGGCTGGTGTTCGGGCTGGCCGTGCTGGTCCGGATCGACGGGCTGCGCGACGTGCTGCCGGTGCTGGCGTTCGCCGGGCTGCTGGTGGCGATGCGCCGCTCGGGCCGTCCGGAGGGCGCGGTGGGGCCGCCGCTGCTGGCCGGCGTCGCCGCGGGCGCGGGGCTCGGGCTGTACGCGGCGTACGAGCTGGCCCGGCCGTACCTGGAGTACCTGTCGCGCTCGGTCCGGCCGCTGCTGCTGATCTGCGCGGCGGTGCTCGCGCTGACCGTGGCGGGCACGGCGGCCGCCCCGTGGCTGGGGCGCCTGCCGCGCCCGCGGTGGCTCCCGGCGGCGGGCGCCGTGCTGACGGTCCTGGTGATGGCGGGGCTGGCCGCGCGGCCGTGGTTCCAGACCGTGCGGCGCGTGCCGGTGACCGAGGCGGACCGGCTGACCGCGCGGTTCATCGAGGACACGCAGCGCGCCAACGGCCTGCCGCTCGACGGCGGCCACCTCTACTTCGAGCAGTCGCTGCGCTGGGTCTTCTGGTACGTGGGCGTGCCCGCCGTGATCCTGGCGACGCTGGCCGCGGCCGTCCTGGTGCGCCGGCTGCTGCGCGACGGCCGGCCGTTCCCCTGGCTGCTGCCGCTCGCGGTGATCGGCTGGACCACGGTCTCCACGCTGCTGCGCCCCGAGATCACGCCCGACCACCCGTGGGCGTCGCGCCGCCTGGTGCCCGTGGTGATCCCCGGCGTGATCGTGCTGGCGGTGTGGGGGCTGCGGTGGCTGGGCGAGCGGCCCTGGTGGCTCCGGTACGGCCCGCGCGCCCCGGCCCGGGTCACCGCCGCCGGGGTCGCGCTGCTGCTCGTCCCGCCGGCCGTGACCTCCGTCGGCACCGCGTTCACTCCCGTCGAGCGAGGTGAGGCGGCCGCCGTGGCCGCCATGTGCGCGCGGTTCCCGGCGAACGCGTCGGTGCTGATCGTCGAGCGCGTCACCGGCGACCGGCTCACCCAGGTCGTGCGGGGCTCCTGCGGCGTGCCGACGGCGAAGGTCGCCAGAACGGTGGGCGAGACCGCGCCCGGCGACACGGTGCTGCGGCTCGCCTCCCGGATCAGGGCGGCCGGGCGCGTGCCGGTCGTGCTCGCCGCCGACCAGGGCCAGGTCGCGCGCTACGGCACGCCGACGCAGGTCATGGGCCTGGTGACGCGGCAGGACGAGCGCTCGCTGACGGGCCCGCCCGACGGCACGTGGGGGCTGCGGATCAGCGCCTGGATGGCCGTGGCCTGACCCGCCGTCCCGGCCGCGAACCGCCCTCCGAGCTCGGCGGGCGGCGGCGGCGCGCGGCGTGATGTGGACCCGGGCCGCCGCCGGGCAGAGTACCCTCGACGCACGTGAGCACGCCTGAGATCGGCCAGAGTGGAACCACCGTGGATGAAGCGCCCTACGTCACGATCGTCCTGCCCTGCTACAACGAGCAGGACCACGTCATCGACGAGGTCGAGCGGATCACCCGGGCGATGGACTCGAGCGGCTACACCTACGAGCTGGTCGCGGTCGACGACTGCTCCACCGACGGCACCCTGGCCCGCCTGGAGGAGGCCGCGCCCCGCTTCCCGCACCTGAGGATCCGGGCCTTCCACCGCAACGGCGGCTCGGGCACCGTGCGCCGCATCGGCACCCAGGAGGCGCGCGGCGAGATCGTCGTCTGGACCGACGCCGACATGACCTACCCCAACGAGCGCATCCCCGAGCTGGTCCAGCTCCTGGAGAAGGACGCCACGATCGACCAGGTCGTCGGCGCGCGCACCACCGAGGAGGGCTCCCACAAGCTGCTGCGCGTGCCGGCCAAGTGGGTGATCCGCAAGGTGGCCGAGATGCTCGCCGGCCAGCGCATCCCGGACCTCAACTCGGGGCTGCGGGCCTTCCGCAAGTCGGTGGCCCGGCCCTACCTGCGGCTGCTGCCCCCCGGGTTCTCCTGCGTCACCACGATCACGCTGTCGTTCCTGATGAACCAGCACGACGTGCACTACCTGCCGATCGAGTACGCCAAGCGGGCCGGCAAGTCGAAGTTCAGCTTCGTCTCCGACGCCTACCGCTACATCCTGCAGGTGCTGCGGATGATCATGTACTTCAACCCGCTCAAGGTGCTCATGCCGCCGGCGCTCTGGCTGGTGGCGATCGGCGCGGTGAAGGGCGTCTGGGACATGATCCACCACCCCTTCTACTTCCCGGCCAACACCGTGATGATCTTCCTGTCCGGGCTGCTGATCGGCTCGGTCGCGCTCCTCGCCGACCTGATCGTGCGCTCGCGGGGCGAGTAGCGTGCGCGTCGCGATCGTCGGCCCGACGTACCCGTACAAGGGCGGCGGCGCCCAGCACACCACCGAGCTGGCGCACCGGCTGTCCGCGCTGGGCCACGACGTGGTCATCGAGTCGTGGCGCGCCCAGTACCCGTCGTTCCTCTACCCCGGACAGCAGACGATCTCCGCGCCCGAGGGCCGGCCGTACGACCGGACCGAGCGCCGCCTCGACTGGCGCCGCCCCGACGGGTGGGTGGCCGCCGGCCGCCGGCTGCGCTCCGCCGACCTGGTCGTCCTCGCCGTGCTCAGCCCCGTGCAGGTGCCCGCCTACCTCGGCATCCTGTACGGCCTGGGCCGCCGGGCCCGCGCCGTCGCGCTGTGCCACAACGTGCTGCCCCACGAGCGCAAGCCGTACGACCGGCCGCTGATGCGGGCGCTGCTGCGGCGGGTGGACGGCGTGCTGACCCATTCCGAGCAGCAGGCCGAGCTGGCCAGGTCGCTGACCTCCGCGCCCGTCGGGGTGGCCGGGCTGCCGCCGCACCTGCCCTCCACCCACGCCCAGCGGTCCACGACCGTGCACCGGCGGCTGCTGTTCTTCGGCATCGTCCGGCCGTACAAGGGGCTCGACCTGCTGTTGCGCGCGCTGCCCGAGGGCGTGTCGCTGACCGTGGCCGGGGAGTTCTGGGGCGGCCTGGAGGAGACGAAGGCGCTGGTCGCCGAGCTGGGCCTGGCCGAGCGGGTCGAGCTGCGGCCCGGCTACGTGCCGGCCGGGGACGTGCCGGGGCTGTTCGCCCGCGCCGACGCGCTGGTGCTGCCGTACCGGAGCGCGACCGCGAGCCAGAACGTGTGGCTCGGCCACGAGCACGGCGTGCCGGTGATCGCCACCCGGGTCGGCGCGCTGGCCGACCACGTCACCGACGGGGTGGACGGGCTGCTGGTCGAGCCGGGCGACGCCGGGGCGCTGCGCGCGGCGATCGAGCGCTTCTACGCCTCCGGCGAGCCGGAGAGGTTGCGGTCGGGGGTCAAGGCGGTCGATCCCGAGCCGTTCTGGTCGGCGTACACCGCGGAGCTCCTCGCGCTCTGACGGCCCAGCAGGAAAGCGACGCCCGCGGCGGTCACGTCGGCGAGCGTGAACACCAGCCGCGAGGCCACGGCCACGGCGAGCGCCGCCCCGGTGCCGATGACCGGCGTCAGCACCAGCACCATCGCGCCCTCGCGCACCCCGACCCCGGCGGGCACGAAGAACGCGAGCAGCCCGGTGGCCCAGGCGAACGCGTAGGCCCCGGTGGCGACCACGTACAGGTCCCAGCGGCCGGCCAGCAGCCAGGTGTGCAGGCCGAACACGAACCAGCCGAGCGCCGTCCAGCCCACGGCGGCCACGACCGCGCGGCCGGGCAGCACGCTCTCCAGCGGCTCCCTGCGGGCCAGGCGCAGCGCCAGGTTGAGCCCCCAGGTGAGCACCTTGGGGTGCAGGCACACGATGATCACCGGCACCAGCAGCAGGAGGTACCACGCCTGGCGCACGACCTGCTGGGTGGCGAGCGTGGCGGCGGCGATCGACAGCGCCACCCCGAGGTTGATGACCAGCGACAGCGAGATGCAGGCGAACGTCCGGCGCGGCGGGCTGCCGTGGTCGCGGCCCAGCTCCATCGTCGCGGCGTACGCCCAGACCGAGCCCGGGATGTACTTGCCGAGCTGGCCCACGAACATGATGCGGCCCGCGACCGGCAGCGGCAGCGGCGAGCCGAGCCCGGCCAGCACCCGCCGCCAGGCGAGCAGGCTGCAGAGCTGGCCGGCCAGCACCGCGGCGAACGCGCCGGGCAGCGCCCAGGGCGACAGCCGCGCCACGGCGGAGGTGGTCTCGTCCCAGTTGCGGGCCAGGCCGTAGCCGAGGAAACCGAGCGCGACCAGCGCGAGCACGATGCGCAGCAGGCGGCGGAGCATCCGCCAAGGGTACGCGTGATCAGCACGGGCGGGTAGGGGGACGCACCACCCGCCGGGAGCCGGGGAATCCGCGCCGGGCGAGCGGGCGGCCCCGGCGCGGGTACTGTTGGGCGTCGTGGGAAAGGAACGGGTCGCGCAGCTCGAGTACTCCGAGTTCCAGTCGGCGATGCTCGACGAGGCCAAGCGCAGGCGCAAGGCCGCGAAGATCATCGCGGTGCTGGAGCACTTCCACGGCCCGCTCGACGGGCTGGTCGTGGGCGACGTGGGCTGCTCGGCCGGGTTCATCGCCGACGAGCTGGCCGGGGCCGGCGCGGGCCGCACGCTGGGCGTCGACATCGACGTGCCGGGGCTGCGCAGGGCCGCCGACCGGTTCGGCGGGCGGGTGGCGTTCGTCTGCGGCGACGGCACGGCGCTGCCGTTCCCCGACGGCTCGATCGACGTGCTGGTGTTCAACCACATCTACGAGCACGTCGTCGACCCCGACGCGGTGGTCGCCGAGATGCACCGGGTGCTGTCCGACAAGGGCACGCTCTACCTGGGCCTCGGCAACCGGCTCGGCATCGTCGAACCCCACTACAAGCTGCCGTTCCTGTCCTACCTGCCGCCCGCGCTGGCCGACCGCTACGTGCGCGCCTTCGGCCGGGCCGACCACTACTACGAGCGCTTCCGCACCCGGCGGGGGCTGCGCCGCATGCTGCGCGCCTTCCACGTGTGGGACTACACGCTCCCGGTGCTCGCCACCCCCACCCGCTTCGCCGGCTCCGAGCTGTTCCCGGGTGCGGTGGGCCGCGTGGCGCAGGCGGTGCTCGCCCGCGCGCCGCGCGCGCTGCTGCGGATGACGCTGCCGCTCGTGCCCACGTACCTGTGGGTGGCCACCAAGACGCCGCGCCGCCCGGCGGGCGCCGCGCTGCCGCAACCCCCGCAGCCGCTGTGAGCACCGACGTCGGCGCCGGGCGGCGGCCGGTCGCCCGCAAGCTCGTCCGCTTCGGGTTCCTGCTGATCGCCCTCGGGTTCGGCGGCTGGGCCGTGGCCTCCCAGTGGGACGGCGTCGTGGCCGGGCTCGCCACGCTGACCTGGCCGACGGTCGCCGGCTCGCTGGCCGGCGTGGTGGCCGCGCTGCTCGGGGCCATGCTCACCTGGCGTACCCTGCTGGCCGACCTCGGCTCGCCGCTGCCGTACCGGCCGGCGGCCAAGGTGTTCTTCGTCGGCCAGCTCGGCAAGTACATCCCCGGCGCGGTCTGGCCGGTGCTCGCCCAGATGGAGATGGGCCGCGACCTCGGCGTGCCGCGGGCGCGCAGCGCCGCCGCGTTCTTCCTCATGATGCCGATCCAGCTCGCCACCGGCCTGCTCGTCAGCGCGGTGACGCTCGGCTGGGACCGCTTCGGCTGGCTGCTGCTGCTCGTGCCGGTGCTGCTGGTGATGCTGGAGCCCAAGGTCGTCAACGGACTGATCGGCTTCGGGCTGCGCAAGCTCAAGAGGGAGCCGCTGGAGCGGCCGCTCACCCGCCGGGGCATGCTCACCGCGCTCGGCTGGGCGCTGGCCGGCTGGGCGTGCTACGGCGTCCACCTGTACTTCCTCATCCCGCGGGCGAGCCTCGTGTTCGCCGTCGGCGCGTTCGCGCTGACGTGGTGCCTGGGCATCCTGACCTTCGTCGTGCCCGCCGGCGCGGGGGTGCGCGAGGTCGCCATGGTGGCCGTGCTGTCGCCCGTCCTCGATCGGGGATCGGCCATCGCGGTGGCGCTCTGCTCCCGGGTGATCATCGTGATCGGCGACCTCATCTGCGCGGGTTTGGCGGGACTCGCGGCGCGACGCGGCGGCGTGTGATTTGAGCCCCGATTTGGGGGAGGCTGGTCATAAGCTGAACCCAGAGGGGGACGCCAGGGCTCCCGCGATGATCTTGAGGGGAGAAGATCTTCGTAATGCCTCGAGTGCTCGTCGACGCGGCTGCCGTCCCCGCGGACCGTGGCGCGCTCATCCGTTACGTGGACGGGCTGGTGGCCGCCCTCGACGCCGCCGGCACCGACCTCGTGGTGGTCTGCCAGCGACCCGACGCCGGACGCTACCGCCGCCTCGCGCCCTCGGCCGACGTCCGGCCGGGCCCCGTCTCGCTCACCAACCGCGCCGCGCGCCTCACGTGGGAGCAGACCGGCCTGCCGCTGCTCGCCCGCCAGGCGGGCGCCGAGGTCATCCACGCGCCCTACTACTCGATCCCGCTGCACGCCGGGCTGCCCACGGTCGTGACCGTCCACGACGTCACCTGGTTCACCGAGCCCGAGCACCACAGCCCCGACAAGGCGGCGTTCTTCCGCTCGGCGACCCGCACCGCCGTGCGCCACGCCGCCCGCGTCATCGTGCCGTCCAAGGCGACCCGCGACGAGATGGTGCGCGTGCTGGCCGCCGACCCCACCCGCATCGACGTCGCCTACCACGGCGTCGACCAGGCGCTGTTCCACCCGCCGAGCGAGGAGGAGCGGCGCCGGGCGGCCGAGCGGTGCGGCCTGCACGACCAGCCGTACGTCGCCTTCCTGGGCGCGCTCGAACCCCGCAAGAACGTGCCCAACCTCATCCGCGGCTTCGCCGCCGCCGTCAAGAACATCGACGAGCCGCCCGCCCTCGTGCTCGGCGGCGGCATCCACGAGGACGACGTCGACGCGGCCTGCCGGGAGGTCGAGGCCACGGTGAAGGTGGTGCGCCCCGGGTTCCTGCGCATGCCCGACCTCGCCGGTTTCCTCGGCGGCGCGCTCGTGGTGGCGTTCCCGTCGCGCGGCGAGGGGTTCGGGCTGCCGGTCCTGGAGGCCATGGCCTGCGGCGCGCCGGTGCTCACCACGCACCGCGCCTCGCTGCCGGAGGTGGGCGGCGACGCCGTCGCCTACACCGAGCCCGACGCCGACAGCATCGCGCTGGAGCTCGGCCGGCTGCTCGCCTCGCCCGAGCGCCGCCTGGCGCTCCAGGAGGCGGGGCTCGCGCGGGCCCGCGAGTTCACGTGGGAGGCCTCCGCGGAAGCGCATCTCGCCTCCTATCAACGCGCGGTCGAATAGTTCGGTAACCTCGCGGAGTGATGGAGAGCTCTTTGCCAGACCTCGAGGCGATCCTCCTGGTCGGCGGCCAGGGCACGCGCCTGCGTCCGCTGACACTCGGCACGCCGAAGCCGTTGCTGCCGACCGCTGGGGTGCCGTTCCTGGCGCACCAGCTCGCCCGCGCCCGCTCCTTCGGAGTGCGCCGGATCGTCTTCGCGACCTCCTACAAGGCGTCGATGTTCGAGCCGGCCTTCGGCGACGGCTCCGCGTTCGGACTCTCCCTGGAGTACATGACCGAGGAGACGCCGCTCGGCACGGGCGGCGCCATCCGCAACGCGGCCGAGGCGCTGACCTGCGGGCCCTCCGATCCGGTGCTGGTGCTCAACGGCGACATCCTGTCGGGGCACGACATCGGCGACCAGGTGCGCCACCACGTCTCCAGGGGCGCCTCTGTAACGCTCCATTTGACGGAGGTGGACGATCCGACCCGGTTCGGCTGCGTCCCCACCGACGACGAGGGCCGGGTCACCGCGTTCCTGGAGAAGACCCCCAATCCCATCACCAACCGCATCAACGCGGGCTGCTACGTCTTCACCCGCTCGGTCATCGACAGCATCCCGCGCGGCGAGGTCGTCTCGGTCGAGCGCGAGACGTTCCCCGGGCTCATCGAGTCGGGCGAACTGGTCCTCGGCTACGCCGACCGCACCTACTGGCTCGACGTCGGCACCCCGGCGGCGTTCGTGCGGGGCTCGCGCGACCTCGTGCTCGGGCGCCTGGCCTCGCCCGCCCTGCCCGGCCCGCCCGGCGAGTACCTCGCGCTCGACGGCGCGCGGGTCTCGCCGGAGGCCAAGGTCAACGGCGGCTCGGCCATCGGCGCCGGCACGGTCGTCGAGGCCGGGGCCGTGGTGTCGGGCAGCGTGCTGAGCGACGGCTGCGTGGTGCACTCCGGCGCGACGGTGATCGACTCGGCCGTCGGTCAGGGGGCGCGGGTGTGCTCGGGCGCGGTGGTGCGCGACGCCGTCATCGGCGACGGGGCCGTGGTGGGGGCGGGCAACGAGCTCCAGCACGGCGTACGCGTGTGGCCCAACGTCGAGCTGCCCGAGCGGGCCGTCCGCTACTCGACCGACGTCTGACCCTCCACCGGCGTCTGACGCGCCCCCTGGGAGGGCCGCCTCTCACCGGGGAAAGCGTGCCCTCGCCGGAGGGGCATCCCTCACCGAAGGGAGGCGGCGTCCGCGGCCGTGTCGGTGAGGCGGCACACTGGACGGGTGATGGAGCGCAGGTGGGAGCCCGGTGGGCCGCTGGACGTGGGGCTGGCGCTGGCCCCGCACCGGCGCGGCTCGGGCGACCCCACCTGGCGGCAGGCCCCCGACGGCGCCGTGTGGCGCACCTCCAGGACCCCCGACGGCCCCGGCACCCTGCGGGTGGGCGTCCACGGCGGCGCGGTGCTCGGCCGGGCGTGGGGCCCCGGGGCCGGGTGGCTGCTGGAGATGATGCCGGCCTGGCTGGGCGCCGACGACGACGTGTCCGGGTTCGCGGTGCGGCACGAGGTGCTGGCCGAGGCCGCCCGCAGGCATGCCGGGCTGCGCATCGGGCGCACCGGCCGCGTCATGGAGGCCCTGGTGCCGGCCGTGCTGGAGCAGAAGGTCGTCGGCCGTGAGGCGTGGCGGGCCTGGCGGTGGCTGCTGCACCGCTACGGCCGGCCCGCGCCGGGCCCGGCGCCCGAGGGCATGCGGGTGGTGCCCGAGCCCGAGGTGTGGCGGCAGATCCCGACGTGGCACTGGCACCGCGCGGGCGCCGAGGCCGTGCGTGCCCGGACCATCGCCACGGCCGCCTGGCACGCCGCCAAGCTGGAGGCCGCCGCCACCACCGAGGAGCTCGACCGGCTGCTGCGGGCGCTGCCCGGCGTCGGCGTGTGGACGTCGGCCGAGGTGCGCCAGCGCGCCCTCGGCGACCCCGACGCGCTCAGCGTGGGCGACTTCCACCTGGCCAAGCTCGTCGGCTACGCGCTGACGGGGGAGAAGACCGACGACCCGGGCATGCTGCGGCTGCTGGAGCCGTACGCCGGGCACCGGCACCGGGCCTCCGTCCTGGTCATGCTCACCGGCCTGCGCCCGCCCGCGCGCGGCCCGCGGATGTCCGTCCGCGACTACCGCTCCTTCTGACCTCCGGCCACCCCTGGGTGCGGGGCGCGAACTCAGGCCGTCGTAGTGTGCCTCGTATGAGTCTGGTCAGTGACAGCGCGCTGCGCCGCGCGCTCGCCCGCGCCCGTGACGGCAAGACCCTTGACGTCACCGAGGCCGCCGTGCTCCTGCACGCCCGAGGCGACCATCTGGACACCCTGCTGGAGCACGCGTCCCGGGTCCGGGACGCCGGGCTCGCCGCGCTGGGGCGGGAAGGCGTGATCACCTACAGCCGCAAGGTGTTCATCCCGCTGACCAGGCTGTGTCGCGACAAATGCGGCTACTGCACGTTCGCGACCGCGCCGCACAAGCTGCCCGCGGCGTTCCTCAGCCCGGACGAGGTCCTGGAGATCGCCCGGCAGGGCGCGGCGATGGGCTGCAAGGAGGCGCTGTTCACGCTGGGCGACCGCCCCGAGGACCGCTGGCACCAGGCGCGCGAGTGGCTGGACGCCCACGGGTACGACGACACCCTGTCGTACGTGCGGGCCATGGCGGTGCGCGTCCTGGAGGAGACCGGCCTGCTGCCGCACCTGAACCCCGGCGTGCTCGGCTGGCGCGACCTCCAGCGGCTCAAGCCGGTGGCCCCGTCCATGGGCATGATGCTGGAGACCACCTCGCGGCGGCTGTTCGAGGAGAAGGGGCAGCCCCACTACGGCTCGCCCGACAAGGACCCCGCCGTGCGGCTGCGCGTGCTGGAGGACGCCGGGCGCTCCAACGTGCCGTTCACCACGGGCATCCTCATCGGCATCGGCGAGACCGTCGAGGACCGGGCCGAGTCGATCTTCGCGATCCGGCGGGTGGCGCGCGAGTACGGCGGTGTCCAGGAGGTCATCGTGCAGAACTTCCGCGCCAAGCCGGACACGGCCATGCGCGGCCTGCCGGACGCCGACCTGGAGGAGCTGGCCGCCACCATCGCGGTCGCCCGGCTGGTGCTCGGCCCGCGCATGCGCCTGCAGGCCCCGCCGAACCTCGTCGACGCCGAGTACGAGCTGATGATCCGGGCGGGCATCGACGACTGGGGCGGCGTGTCGCCGCTGACCCCGGACCACGTCAACCCGGAGCGGCCGTGGCCGCAGATCGACGCGCTCGCGGCCCGCACCGCCGACGCCGGCTTCCGGCTGCGCGAGCGGCTGACCATCTACCCCGAGTACGTGCTGGCGGGGGAACCGTGGCTGGACCCGCGGCTGTTCGCGCACGTCCAGGCGCTGGCCGACCCGGACACCGGCCTGGCCCGCGAGGACGTGACGCCGCGCGGGCTGCCGTGGCAGGAGCCGGACGGCGGCTTCACCGCCTCGGGCCGGGTGGACCTGCACGTCGAGGTGGACACCACGGGCCGCACCCACGACCGGCGCGACGACTTCGACCACGTCTACGGCGACTGGGAGGCCCTGCGCGAGCGCCTCGACCCGGCCGCCGCGACCGGGCCCGCGGCGACGGCCGGGGCGGGAACCGGCGCAGGCACTCCCTCCGACGTCCGGCAGGCGCTGCGCCAGGCCGAGCGCGACCCGGCCGGCCTCAGCGAGGACGAGGCCGTGGCGCTGCTGTCGGCCGACGGCGACGCCCTCGACGAGCTGGCCGCCATCGCCGACGACCTGCGCCGCCGCACCGTGGGCGACGACGTCACGTACGTGGTCAACCGCAACATCAACTTCACCAACGTCTGCTACACCGGCTGCCGGTTCTGCGCCTTCGCCCAGCGCCGCACCGACGCCGACGCGTACACCCTGAGCCTTGCCCAGGTCGCCGACCGCGCGGAGGAGGCGTGGGCCGCGGGCGCCACCGAGGTGTGCATGCAGGGCGGCATCCACCCCGACATGCCCGGCACCGCCTACTTCGACCTGGCCAGGGCGATCAAGGAGCGGACGCCGGACATGCACGTCCACGCGTTCTCGCCGATGGAGGTGGTCAACGGCGCCAGCCGGGCCGACCTGTCGATCGAGGAGTGGCTGCGCGCCGCCAAGGAGGCCGGGGTCGACTCGCTGCCGGGCACGGCCGCCGAGATCCTCGACGACGACGTCCGCTGGGTGCTCACCAAGGGCAAGCTGCCCACCGCCGAGTGGATCGAGGTGATCACCACGGCGCACCGGGTGGGCATCCCGACGACGTCCACGATGATGTACGGCCACGTGGACACCCACCGGCACTGGGTCCGGCACATCAAGCTCATCAGGCGGCTGCAGGAGGAGACCGGCGGCTTCTCCGAGTTCGTGCTGCTGCCGTTCGTCCACACCAGCGCGCCCATCTACCTGGCGGGCATCGCCCGGCCGGGGCCCACCGCGCGCGAGAACCGGGCCGTCCACGCGCTGGCCCGGATCCTGCTGCACGGCGCCATCTCCAACATCCAGTGCTCCTGGGTGAAGCTCGGCGACGACCTGTGCCGCCAGGTGCTCGACGGCGGCGTCAACGACCTCGGCGGCACGCTCATGGAGGAGACGATCAGCCGCATGGCCGGGTCGGAGAACGGCTCGTACAAGACCATCAGCGAGCTGCGCGCGATGGCGGGCGCGACCGGGCGGCCGGTCCGGCAGCGGACCACCGAGTACGGCGTGCCGGGCGAGGAGCGCCTGGCCGCCTCGCTCGCCAGCGACGGCGTCTGCACGAGCGTGCGCCGGGTCCTGCCGATGGCGTAGGTATAACATGTTCTAACTTGCACTTGCGTCTCGCCCCGGAGGCGCTGGGAGAATCATCACTCCCCTGGAGAGAGGGTTCACCGTGCGGTTGGGTCGACACCGCGCCGCGTTAAGCGCTGAGCTGCGGCGGAGGAAGGCACTCCGGCGAGGGCTGCTGGCGGGGGTCACCGCCGTGGTCCTCGTCGCGGGCACGCTCGTGGTGCTCCTGGGCGGCGGCGGGGCGCTCTGCGCCACACGAGAGCCTGTTCTGGTCAACGTCGCGGCGGCGGTCGACGTGGCGCCCGTGGCGATGGAGGCCGCCTCCCGCTTCAACGAGACGAGGACCGCCTCGGGCGGCCGGTGCGTGCTCGTGCAGGTCACCGAGCAGCCGCCGGCCACCGTGCTGCGCACGCTGATCGGCGACCGGGCGGGCGTGCTGCGCCAGCGGCCGGACGGCTGGATCGCCGACTCCTCGGCCTGGATCCGGCTGGCCCGCAAGCAGGGCGCGAGCGGGCTGCCCGCCGGGGAGAGCGTGGTGGCCACCTCGCCGCTGGTCTTCGCCACCCGCTCCTCGCTCGCGCGGACGTTCTCCGTCGGCGGCACCCAGATGAACTGGCGGATGGTCTTCCCCGCGACCGTGCGCGGGCGGCTGCTGCCGACCGAGCAGGAGCCGGACGTCGTGCGCGTGCCCGACCCGTCGCTGGTCGGCGCGGGCATCGCCACCGTGGCCGCGGCCCGGGACGTGGTGGGCGCCGGGGCGGAGGCCGACAAGGCGCTCACGGCGTTCGTGCGCTGGGCGCAGGCCGGCTCCGCCCCCGACTACCGCACGATGATGGCCGCCGTGGACGACCGGGCGTTCTGGAAGCGGCCGGTCGTCATCGTGCCCGAGCAGTCGGTGTGGGAGCACAACCGGCGGGCGGCCTCGGCCGACCCGGTCGTCGCGCTGCGCCCGCGCGAGGGCACGATCATCCTGGACTACCCGTACGTGGTGACCGCGACCGACCCGGACGTGGCCGAGGCGTCGAAGGTCTTCGCCGACTGGCTGCGCGGCGAGCAGGCCCAGGACCTCGTGCGGCGGGCCGGGTTCTGGTCCGGCGACGGCGCGCGCGGGCCCGTCTCGCCCGGCCCGCAGGTGCCGGCCGAGACGCCGATGACCCGGCCGTCGGTGTCGCCGGAGGACATCGACGAGGCGTTGCAGGCGTGGAGCAGGCTCGCCCCGCCGACCAACATCCTCGTGCTGGCCGACACCTCCCGGCACATGGCCGAGCGGGTCAAGGACACCACGCGGGTCGGCATCGCCCTCCAGGCCGCCAAGATCGGGCTGCGGCTGTTCCCCGACTCGACGCACATGGGCATGTGGGAGTTCGCCGACGGGCTGGGCGGGACGAAGGGCTACCAGGAGCGCGTCTCGCTCGGGCCGATCACCAGGCCCGACACCGGCCAGGTCATCCGGCGCAGCGTGCTCGACGAGCTGACCAGCACGATCACCGCGCACCCCGACCGCGACAGCTCCCTCTACGACGGGATCCTCGCCGGGTTCCGCCTGGTGACCCGGGAGTACCGCGAGGAGATGAACAACACGCTCCTCGTGATCACCTCCGGGAAGGACGACGGGCGCGGCGTGACGCTCCAGGAGCTGGTGGGCAAGCTCAAGAACGAGTGGCGGCCGGACCGGCCGGTGCAGATCGTCGTCATCGCGTTCGGCGCGGGCGCGGACCGCGACAGCCTCGGCCAGATCACGGCCGCGACGAACGGGTCGCTGCACGTCGCGCGGCAGCCCGGCGAGATCATCGACGTCTTCCTCGCCGCGCTGGCCCGCCGCCTGTGCCATCCCACCTGCAAGCAGACGCCCTGAGTCCCGGCACGTGAAAGGCGCCGCCCCGGGTGCGCGGGGCGGCGCCCCATCATCGGGGCCCATCGGGCTCGGTCATCAGGGCCATCTTCGGGCCCGGTCATCGGGGCCCATCCGTCGGGCCCGGTCATCGGAGGGTCAGACGCGCTGCCAGAGCGCGGGGACGTTGGGCGGCTCCCAGCCGGCGATCGCGGTGTGCGCCTGGAGGCAGCGGTAGGACGCGCCGCCGTAGGTCACCACCGCGCCCGCGGCGTAGGCGGTGCCCGCCTTCCACGTGTCGCCGGGGTTCGAGGTCGGCGTCGGCGTGGGGGTGGGCGTGGGAGTGACGGTCGGGGTCGGGGTGGGCGTCGGGTTGCCGCCACCGCCGCCGATCTGGAGGTCGATGCAGGAGTAGAAGGCGTTGGCGGTGTCGGAGATGTTCCAGATCGCCAGGACCTTCTGCCTGCCCGAGTAGCCCGAGAGGTTCACCGTGTGGGAGATCGTCGCGGGCGGTTGCTGGCCGTTGCCGTTGAAGGAGGCCACCCTCGTGTTGCCGATGTAGTACTCGTACGAGCTGGTGGCGTGCCGGGCGGTGAACGTCCAGGTGAACGTCACGCTGGTGCCGACCGAGGTGGCCGGCCACGGCTTGCTCTCGTCGCTGAGCTGCGCGAAGCGGGAGACGTTGGCGTGACAGGTGCGCAGCCCCTTCGGGCCCTCGACGCTCTGCGGCTCGTAGATGATGTCGCCGCAGTCGGGCACCTGGCCGCGGGCGCAGAACGCCTGACGGCTCGGCGGCGAGTTGACGTACCCGTGGGCCATGGCGGGCTCTGCCACGAACACTGTGGCGGCGATCGTGATCACCGCCACGGTGACTAACGTGAGCGTCCTTCGCATTGAAAGTGCTCCTTTACCTGGGGGGTTGCCCTAAATGTAAAGGAAACTTTCCTAACGGTAAATGCCCGATGACATGCTCTGTCAGCGCGTGACGATGAAGTCCTCCGGATCGCGCGGGGCCCGGTCGCGGGGCGGCGCGGCGGCGTGGCCGACGGCGACGCACCCCATCGGGTCCCACGTCTCCGGTAGGTCCAGGACCTCGCGCACCACCGGACGGCAGAACATCGTGGACGACACCCACGCCGACCCCAGCCCCTCGACCGCGAGCTGGATGAGCAGGTTCTCCACCCCGGCGCCCATCGCCACCACGAACATCTCCCGCTCCGAGGCGTTGCGCCGGTCGTCGCGGTAGGTGTGGGAGCCCTCCATGACCAGGCACGGCACCACGAGGTACGGCGCGTCGCGCAGCACGTCGCCCCGCCGGATCCGCTTGGCGATCGACTCCTCGGTGAAGCCGTCGCCGCGCAGGTCGGCGATCCACGCCTCGCGCATCGCGTCCACCAGCTTGAGCCGGGCCGCGGCCGACTCCACCAGCACGAACCGCCACGGCGTCGTGTGGTGCGGCGCCGGCGCGGCGATGCCCGCGGCGACGGCCCGCCGCACCGCGGCCGGGTCCACCGGCTCGTCCGAGAACGCGCGGATCGTCCGGCGGGCGAACACCACGTCCCGCGACCCGTACCGGAACAGGTCGTCGTCGGCCGGCCGGATCAGCGGGCGCACGCCGGGCCCGTCGTCGTCCGTGACGAGGTGCCCGAGGCCGCGCACGATCGCGACCGGCACGCCCGCCAGCTTGCCCTTGACCAGCTCGGCGGCCGAGGCGATCTCGTCGGCCAGCGCGGTGACCGTGGCGTTGAGCGGGTTGCCGTGCGTGTCGGCGCCGCCGCGGAAGTCCTCCAGCGGGACGACGCCGGCGGCGCCCACGGCCAGGTCGGTCAGGCCGTTGCGCCAGGGACGGCCGAACGTGTCGGAGACGATCACCCCGACCCGGGCGCCGAGCCCGGCCCGGACCCGGCGGGCGGAGGCGTCGGCGTCCTCCGGCAGGAGCAGGACGGTGCCCGGCTCGGTGTTGGAGGCGTCGACCCCGGCCGCGGCCATCACGAAGCCGTGGCGGGTCTGGGAGATCACGGTGTCGCCGCGCCGGGCGACGACCCGGGCCGTCTCCTCCTCGATGGCGGCCGTGCGGTCGGGCGCGCGGCGCACCCGCCCCTCGGCCTTGCTGACGATCTTGGAGGTGATGACGACGATGTCGCCGTCACGCAGGCCGGCGTCGCGGAGCAGCAGCGCCAGGTCGTCGCCCGGCCGGACCTCGCCGATGCCGCTGACGGGGACGACCTCGATGCCGCCGGAGGTCTTGGGGTCGGCGGTCGTCGGGTGGGTGGTCATCGGGCCAGCTCCAGGGCCAGGTCGAGCGCGTCGCGGGCGATGTCGGCCGCCACGTCGGCGCCCGTCTCGGGGTCGCGCATGAGGATGGGCCGGGCGACGACGCGCACGCCGTCGAGCCGGACGCCGGAGTCCTCGGGCGCCACCAGCCAGCCGTCGACCAGCTCCGCGCCGTACAGGTCGAGCACCGCCTGGGCCGTGGTCTCGACGCCGATCGCCGTGAGGCAGGCGTCGGCCATGCCGCGCACCGGGGCGCCGCCGATGATGGGGGAGACCCCCACGACCGTCTTGGGCAGCAGCGCCTCGCGGATGCCGGGCACCTGGAGGATCGTGCCGATGCTGACCACCGGGTTGGACGGCGGCAGGATCACCACGTCGGCCTCCTCGATGGCCTCCAGCACGCCGGGGGCGGGCTTGGCGCTGTCCACGCCGACCAGGGCGATCGACTCGGCGGGTACCGAGGCGCGCAGCCGCACCCACCACTCCTGGAAGTGGACGGCCCGCCGGCCGCGCTCGTCGGTGACGACGACGTGCGTCTCGCAGCGGTCGTCGCTCATCGGCAGCAGCTCGACGCCCGGCTGCCAGCGCGCGCAGAGCGCCCGGGTGATCTGCGAGAGCGGGAAGCCGGCCTCCAGCATCTGGGAGCGGACGATGTGGGTGGCGAAGTCGCGGTCGCCGAGGCCGAACCACTGCGGCTCGACGCCGTAGGCGGCCAGCTCGTCCTTGACGACGTGGGTCTCCTTGGCCCGGCCCCAGCCCTGCTCCTCGTCGATGCCGCCGCCGAGGGTGTACATGACCGTGTCGAGGTCGGGACAGACCCGCAGGCCGAAGAGGGTGATGTCGTCACCGGTGTTGCCGATCACGGTGATCCGGGCGTCGGGCGCGGTCTCGCGCAGTCCGCGCAGGAAGCGGGCGCCGCCGATGCCGCCGGCGAGGGACACGATGTGCATGCCGACCAGTCTTCCACCGGCCTCTGACACGCCCGAGACGGCCTCGGTGTTGCCGATCCGCAACCCTCCGAAAAACACGGCATAGCAGGCGATGTGGTGCTTTTGGGGGATAAGTGGTTGGCGGGACTCCCGTCATCCATGGCGGTGATGTGGCAAACTCCCTTCGGGCTAAAGGGTCCGATGGGAGTAGTCGTGAACAAACTTGACGCAGCGCGGCTGAGGGAGCCGGCCGCCTGGCTGATGCTGGCGGCGGGCGCGATCGACGTCCTGCTGGCCATCGGCCGGGTGCTGATCGGCACGACGACCCCGTACGGCGGCGGCTCGTCCCTGATGGACCGCGCCTTCACCAACTTCTCCAGCTTCACCAGCCCCGTCACCGTGGCCTTGCTCCTCGGCTCCGTGCTGCTGGTCACCCGGTTCGGGCCGCCGTCGCCCAAGGCGCGGCCGATCGTCCTCGGGGCGACCGGGGCGCTCGGCCTCGCGACGCTGTTCGGCGCGCTCGCGCTGCTGCTCGGGCTCCTCTCGGGCGGCGGCGCCCGGCTCACGGTGGAGTTCCTGCTCTCCGGGGTGCCGCTGCTCGGCCTGACGGCCATCGCGCTGGTCTACCTGCTCCCTCAGGCCCTGGCCGCGAACTCCGGCGGCACGGGCCAGCGTCCCGGCTTCGGCGCGACGCCGTACGGCAACCCGGTCCACGGCAGCGGCTCCGACGCGTTCGGCCCCGGCTACACCCCCGACCCGCAGGGCCGGCCCGGCCAGTACGGCGGGCAGCCCGCGTACGGGCAGCAGGGCTTCGGCCAGCCCGACGGCGCCCCCCACGGCCCGCAGGACCCCTACCAGCGGCCGCAGACCCCGCAGCAGCCCGTCCCCCAGCCGCGCGCCGCGCTCCCCGCCGCGCCGGGCGACAGCAAGGCCGACGCCGACTCCGACCGGCCGGGCCACGCCGACCAGGGCTTCGCCCAGCCGGACCAGCAGCCCGCCTACGGGCAGGCCGACCCCGCGGCCTCCTTCGGCCAGACCGACCCCGCCGCCCCCTACGGGCAGAGCGACCCGGCGGCCCCCTACGGACAGGGTGAGCGGCAGCCGGCCTTCGGGCAGGGTGACCAGCCCGCCTACGGACAGGGCGACCAGCAGCAGCCGTTCGGCCAGTCCGGCGCGACGCCGTTCGGCCAGCCCGACGCGCACCAGCAGCCCGGATACGGCCAGCCCCAGCCGGGCTTCACCCCGCCCGACCAGCAGCCGTTCGTAGGCCAGCCGGACCAGCAGCCCTTCGGAAGCCAGCCCTTCGGCGGGCAGCCGGACCACCAGCAGCAGCCGTTCGGCGGCCAGCCGGACCCCGCTCACGGCCGGCCCGACCAGCAGCCCGCCTACGGCCAGGCCGACCCCGCCGGCGCCTACGGCCAGGCCGACCAGCAGCCCGCCTACGGCCGGACCGACTCCGCGAACGCCTACGGCCGTCAAGAGCAGCAGCCCGGCTACGGCCAGGTCCCGCCGACCGGCCAGCACGACCAGCAGCCCGGCTACGCCCCGGCTCCGCCGAGCGGTCAGCACGGCGCGCCCGCCGGCCAGGCCGCGCAGCAGTCCCCGTACGGCGGCCCCGCGGAGCCCGAGGGCTTCGGCCAGACCAGCCCCACCCAGGCGTTCCCGCCGCAGCCCGGCCAGCAGACCTACGGCGGACAGGCCCAGGCCCAGCCCGGCTACAACACCGCCGACTACACCCCGGCCGACACCGCGCCCGGCGGCGCATACCCGCAGCAGAGCGACTACCAGCAGACCGAGTACCAGCCCGCGCCGTACGTCCCCGCCGACAGCCACCCCGGCGCCTACGGCCAGTCGAGCCCGTACTCCTCCCTCGACTCGCTCGACTCCCTGGACCCGTCGCCGTCGTCGTCGTCCTCGCCGAACGTCTACTCCTCGGCCGACTCGGGCCCCGGCACCTACCCGACGCTGGACACCCCGCTCACCCCGTACACCCCGGCCGACTCCCAGCCGGGCGGCGGCTACACCCCGGCCGACACGCGGCCCGGCGGCTACACCCCCACCCACTCCCAGCCCGACGTCTACGCCCCGGCCCCCGAGTCCCAGGCGAACCCCTACGCCACGGACCCGCAGGGCGGCGCGCCGTACACGCCCTACACGCCGCAGCCCCCCAGCGGCGTCCAGCCGGCGGCGCCCTACACCCCCTCCCACGACGCCGGAGCCGGCTACCAGCCCCAGGGCGGGCAGCCGAACGCCTTCAACAGCCCCGCCGACCCCGTCTACAGCTCCGGCGAGACCTCCCCGAGCGTGCCGTACCCTCCGGCCGGTCAGGAATCCCGCCCCGCGTACGAGGCGCAGGGCGGTCAGCCGTTCACCGGCTACTCCGGCCACGAGTACGCCCAGTCCGCCTACCAGGAGCCGGACCCGCCCGTCGACCCGCGCTCGCAGCAGCTCCTGGACGCCTACCAGCAGGCCGAGACGTACCAGCACTCCAGCTACGGGAGCCCGCAGCAGCAGCAGCCCGGCCCGTACGACGCGCTGTACGGGAACCCCCAGCAGCAGCCCGGCGCCCCGCAGCAGCAGGGTTACGGCCAGCACGCCCAGCAGGGCTACGAGCCCCAGCCGGCGCACTACGAGCCGCAGCCCTACCAGCAGCAGCCGCCCGCGCAGGGCTGGCCGCAGGGCAACCCCGAGTCGACGATCCGGCTCGACCAGCAGCAGCCCTACGGAACGGGCGGCTCCGACCGGTCGCGCGACGGCGACGACCCGATCGACCCCACAGCCATATACACCCCCAACGAGCCACGCAGGTAACGAACCGGCAAAGCACGGCTAGAGAGTAGGTGGGCCACGGGCGGGGCTCTATACCGCCCTGGTACGGTTCCGACCGCTGACAGCGTTGAACACGCCAGGCCAACGCCATGGATCACGTGGTGATGGGTCAGGTGCGAACATCACATGCCATGCACACCGGGGCGAGAGCTGGCCTTTCCCCGGATACCGGCATGCCGCTTGACGTCACGTACAGCACACGCGTGTAATTACCACCATGTTGTTACGCCTTCCCGTGGGTGGGTAGTAGGGAGGCGTTCATGGGGGGCTCCATTGCGGGCGGGCGGCAGGGAGGTGTGCAGTGACCGATCTGGTCATCGCACAGGATCAGCTTGACGCTGAAGAACTCGGATGGCAGGAGCGCGCCTTGTGCGCGCAGACTGATCCTGAGGCGTTCTTCCCGGAAAAAGGCGGCTCCACCCGAGAGGCCAAGAAGGTCTGCCGATCCTGCGAAGTACGTGCAGAGTGTCTGGAATATGCGCTTGAGCACGACGAGCGGTTCGGCATCTGGGGTGGGTTGTCCGAGCGGGAGCGCAGAAGGATCAAGCGCCAGGCCGTTTAGAGATATCTGCCGAAAGGGCCACGCGGAACTCCGCGTGGCCCTTTCTCATGCGGTGTCCGGGCCGGTCAGCGGCGGTCGTCGTAGCCGGGGTCGACCGTCTCCGGCGAGAGGCCGAGCAGTGTGGCGACCTGTTCCACGACCGTGTCGTGGACGAGCGCCCCTAGCGTGTCGCGGTCGCGGGCGCGCGCCTCCAGCGGGCGGCGGTAGAGCACGATCGACGCCGGGTCGGCGCCCTTGGCGACCTCGGCCCGGCCGAACGGCACGGGATCGGCGCCCATGCCCGGCCCGTCGCCCAGCTCGCTCAGCGGCGGCACGTCCTCCACCGCGAACTCCACCGCCGAGAGCTGCTTGCCCCACTGCGGGCGCAGCCGGTCGACCGCGTCGAGCACCAGGTCGTCGAACCGCTCGCTGCGCGAGCGCGCCATGGGCACGTGGGAGGGCGCCAGTGGACCGCGCAGGCCGCGACCATGCCGATCGCGCCGCCTCGGGCGCCGCTCATGTGTCACACGGCAAGTCTAAGGGGACCCGGCCTCCGGGGCCGAGGACGACGGCCATCGCGGGCATGTGGGTGGAAACGCTGCGACAGCCGTCCGAACGCTCTGACAGCCGTGCGAACACTGTGACAGGCGTCCGAACGCTGCGACAGCTGTCCGAATTGTGGCGAC
Organism: Nonomuraea roseoviolacea subsp. carminata; assembly: GCF_024172185.1. Taxonomy (GTDB): domain Bacteria; phylum Actinomycetota; class Actinomycetes; order Streptosporangiales; family Streptosporangiaceae; genus Nonomuraea; species Nonomuraea roseoviolacea. The sequence goes on along the minus strand of NZ_JAMZEC010000001.1, from coordinate 2,157,418 downwards.
ACGCTCGTTAAGAGCGCTCAGATAGTGGCGCCCCGCCCCCTTACCGGATACGGTCCCTCCGTGAGCCCCGTCCGCCGCTGTTCCCGCACCGCCTGCAGCCAGCCTGCCGTCTTCACGCTCACGTACGTATACGCCGACTCGACCGCTGTTCTCGGCCCCCTGGCGACGTACGCGGAGCCACACTGCTACGACCTGTGCGCCGAACACGCCGAGCGGCTGACCGCCCCCCGCGGCTGGGAGGTGGTGCGCCTGCCGACGGACGGCGCCTCGCCCAGCTCCGACGACCTGGAGGCGCTGGCCAACGCCGTGCGCGAGGCCGCCCGGCCCACCCCCGGCGGCGGCGAGCCGGTCGGGCAGGGCGTCGAGGTCGGCCGCCGCGGGCATCTGCGCGTTCTTCGTTCCGCCCAGCAGCACCGTGACCGGTAGGCTCGTCCAGACGTAGCAGACCTAGGGGCGGAGCTGGAGAGTGGGCGACCTCGCCAAGATCTTCAAAGCTTACGACGTACGCGGCGTGGTGCCCGACGAGCTGGACGAGCCGGCGGCGGAGGCCGTGGGGGCGGCGTTCGCGGAGGTGACCGGGGCGGAGTCGGCCGTGGTCGCCCATGACATGCGCGAGTCGTCCGTGCCGTTGAGCGCGGCGTTCGTGCGGGGCGCGCGCTCGCGCGGCGTGGACGTGGTCTACGCCGGGCTCGGGTCCACCGACCTGCTGTACTACGCCAGCGGCAGCCTCGGGCTGCCCGGCGTGATGTTCACCGCCAGCCACAACCCGGCCCGCTACAACGGCATGAAGATGTGCCGCGCGGGCGCGGTGCCGATCGGCGGCGACACGGGCCTGACCGAGATCCGCGACCGGGCCGCCGAGCTGCTGGCCTCGGGCGGCGCGCTCGCGGGCGGCGGCGCCACCGGGGCGCTGATCGAGAAGGACCTGCTCCAGGGCTACGCGGGGCATCTGCGCACCCTCGTCGACCTGTCCGGCATCCGGCCGCTCAAGGTGGCCGTCGACGCGGGCAACGGCATGGGCGGCCACACGGTGCCCGCCGTCCTCGACGGCCTGCCCATCGAGACCGTGCCGCTCTACTTCGAGCTCGACGGCGCCTTCCCCAACCACGAGGCCAACCCCCTGGAGCCGGCCAACCTGCGCGACCTACAGCGCGCGGTCGTCGACAGCGGCGCCGACCTCGGCCTGGCCTTCGACGGCGACGCCGACCGCTGCTGGGTCGTGGACGAGCGGGGCGAGTCCGTCCCGCCGTCGGCGGTGACCGCGCTGGTCGCCACCCGCGAGCTGGCCAAGCACCCCGGCGCTGTGATCATCCACAACCTCATCACCTCGCTCGGCGTCCCCGAGATCGTCCGCGAGCAGGGCGGGCGGCCCGTGCGCACCCGCGTGGGCCACTCGTTCATCAAGGCCGAGATGGCGCGCACCGGCGCGGTGTTCGGCGGCGAGCACTCCGCCCACTACTACTTCCGCGACTTCTGGTACGCCGACTCCGGCATGCTGGCCGCGCTGCACGTGCTGGCCGCGCTCGGCGAGCAGGACCGGCCGCTGTCCGAGGTGGTCGGGGCGTACTCCCGCTACCACGCCTCCGGCGAGATCAACAGCACGGTCGCCGACCAGGGGGCCGCGCTGGACCGGGTGCGCGCGCAGTTCGCGGGCCGGGGCGAGTTCGACGAGCTCGACGGGCTGACCGTCACCGGTTCCGGCTGGTGGTTCAACCTGCGCGCGTCCAACACCGAGCCGCTGCTCAGGCTCAATGCCGAGGCGGCCGACGAGACCACGATGAAGGCGGTCACCGACGAGGTGCTCGCCGTCGTAAGAAGGGTGTCAGAGTGAAGATCGACGACTGGCTGCTGGAGATCCTGGCCTGCCCGGCGTGCAAGTCCCCCCTGCGGGCCGAGGGCGGGGCCGGCGACGAGGCCGGGGAGCTCGCCTGCACCGGGTGCGGCCTCGTCTACCCCGTGCGCGACGACATCCCGGTGCTCCTGGTCGACGAGGCCAGGAAGTCGTGAACTGGGAGCCCGACCGGCTCGACGACCAGCAACACCTGACCGACGGCGACCCGGGCGGCATGCTGCTCGCGGTCGCCGCGTCCGCGGCCCAGGTGCGCACCGGCCACCGCGTCGCCGTCGAGGCGGGGCTGCCCGGTTCGGCCGGCCAGTCCCGGCCGCGCGCCGTCGTCGTCGCGGGCATGGGCGGCTCGGCCATCGCGGGCGACATCCTCGCCGCCGTGTGCGGCCGGGGCGCGCCGCTGCCGATCGTCACCGTGCGCTCCTACCAGCTGCCCGGCTGGGTGGGCGCCGCCGACCTGGTGATCGCCGTCTCCTGCTCGGGCCGTACCGAGGAGACGCTGTCGGCGGCCACGGAGGCCGTGCGGCGCGGCTGCCGGCTCATCGCGGTGGGCGGCGCGGGATCGCCGCTGGAGGCGATCGCCCGGCAGGCGTCGGCGCCGTTCGTGCCGGTGCCCGCGGTCGGCCAGCCGCGCGCGAACGTCTGGCTGCTGACCGTCCCGCTGATCGTGGCCGCGTCCGCGCTCGGCCTGGTCCGGGCCGAGGAGGGGCTGTTCGAGGAGGTGGCCACGACGCTGGAGGGGATCGCCCACCGGTGCCGGCCCTCCAGCGAGTCGTTCATCAACCCGGGCAAGACGCTGGCCATGGAGCTGGCCGAGAGCGTGCCGATGATCTGGGGCACCTCGCCGCTCGCCGCGGTCGCCGGCTACCGGCTGGCCTGCCAGCTCAACGAGAACGCGAAGTACCCCGCGGTCTTCGGCGAGCTGCCCGAGGCCAACCACAACCAGGTGGTGGCCTTCGACGGCCCGTTCGCCCAGCGCGACATCTTCTCCGACGAGCCCGGCCGCGGCCTGCGCCTGGTGCTGGTGCGCGACGACGAGGAGCATCCCCAGGTGACGCGCCGCCGCGAGGCGTCGGCGCGGCTGGCCCACGAGCGCGACGTGCCGGTCAGCGAGCTGGCCGCCGAGGGCGAGCATCCGCTGGTCCGGATGGCCTCGCTCGTCGGGATCGCCGACTACGCGAGTGTCTACCTCGCCCTCGGGTACGGCATTGACCCGACCCCGGTGTCGGCCATCACCGAGTTGAAGGCCAGGATTGCGGAATAGGATCCCAGTCCCGGGGCAATGAGTACATGATCTTCACGAGCGGAGCAGACCGGTGAGCGCGAGCGGCGGTACGAAAGCAATCATCGCGGCCTTGTCGGCCAACCTGGCCATCGCCGCGTCGAAATTCGTGGCCGCCTTCTTCACCGGCTCGTCGTCGATGCTGGCCGAGGGCATCCACTCGGTGGCCGACTCGGGCAACCAGTTGCTCCTGCTGATCGGCGGCAAGCGGGCGCAGCGCGGCCAGGACCGGGAGCACCCGTTCGGCTACGGCCGCGAGCGCTACTTCTACGCGTTCGTGGTGGCCGTGGTGCTGTTCACGATCGGCGCGGTGTTCTCCCTGTACGAGGGCATCCACAAGCTCTCCTCGGACGAGGGGGTGGAGTCGCCGGTCTGGGCGTTCGCCGTGCTGATCTTCGCGATCATCGCGGAGGGCTTCTCGTTCCGCACGGCCATCCGCGAGGCCGCCCCGCTGCGCGGGAACCAGTCGTGGTTCGCGTTCATCCGCCGCTCCAAGTCGCCCGAGCTGCCGGTCATCCTGCTGGAGGACCTCGGCGCGCTGCTCGGTCTGCTCTTCGCGCTGTTCGGCGTCTCCCTGGCGGTCATCACGGGCAACCCCGTCTGGGACGCCATCGGCACGATCATGATCGGCCTGCTGCTCGCGGTGATCGCCGTCATCCTGGCCGTCGAGACGAAGTCGCTGCTGCTGGGCGAGAGCGCCACCCCCGAGATGGAGCGCCAGATCTGCGACGCGCTGGAGGCCGCCGACGAGGTCGAGCGGGTGATCCACATGCGGACGCTGCACCTCGGGCCGGAGGAGCTGCTGGTGGCGGCCAAGATCGCGGTCGCGCACAACGACACGGCGTCGGAGGTCGCGCGCGGCATCGACGAGGCCGAGCGGCGCATCCGCGCGGCCGTGCCGATCGCCCGGGTCATCTACCTGGAGCCCGACCTCGACCGCTCCCGCACCACCACCGCCTGATCCCTGGCACACGACCGCGCGCCGGGTTCAGGTGAGCGGCGCCGCCTCCTTCCCGAGCAGGCGTGCGCTCCGGCGCCTGAGGCGCGGCCGGCCGAGGGTGATGAACGCCTCGGCCTGCAGCGCCGACACGCCGATGCGCGGCAGGTCGCGCGCGTTCGGGTAGACGACGAAGCGCGGCTCCCAGACCGGCCGGAACTTGGCGTTGAACCGGTAGAGCGACTCGATCTGGAACCAGTGCGACAGGAAGAGCAGCAGGCCGCGCCAGGCCCGCAGCACCGGCCCGGCGCCGAGCCGCTCGCCGCGCGCCAGGGCCGCCCGGAACATCGCGAAGTTGAGCGACACCTGGCTGACGCCCATCGCGGGCGCCGCCTGCAGGGTCTTGACGATCAGCAGCTCGTTGAGGCCGGGATCGGCGTCGCGGTCGCGGCGCATCAGGTCGAGCGAGATGCCGCGCGGCCCCCACGGCACGAAGTGCAGCACGGCCCTGATCTGGCCGTCCTTGTGCGCCGTGACCACCACGCAGCGGCCGTCGCCGGGGTCGCCGAAGCGGCCGAGCGCCATCGAGAACCCGCGCTCGGTCTCCGCGCCGCGCCAGGAGGCGGAGGCCGCCCTGATCCGCTCCTTCTCGTCCTCCGTGAGCTCGCCCACCCTGCGCACGAGGCAGGTGTAGCCGGCCCGTTCCGTCCGGTTGACCATCTGGCGGACGTTGCGCATCGCCCGTCCCTCCAAGGTGAAGTCGGCGACCTCGACCACCGCCTCGTCCCCGATCTCCAGCGCCGACAGCCCGGCCTCGCGGGTCCACACCTCGCCGCCCGTCTCGCCGCAGCCGATCACGGCCGGCACCCAGGCGTGCCTGCGCGCCTCGGTCATGAAGACCTTGATCGCCGCGGGCCACGCCTCCCGGTCGCCGATCGGGTCGCCGCTGGCCAGCATGACGCCCGAGACCACCCGGTAGGCGATCGCCGCCTTGCCGGAGGGCGAGAAGATGACGCTCTTGTCGCGGCGCAGCGCGAAGTAGCCGAGCGAGTCGCGCGCGCCGTGCCGGTCGAGCAGCTCGCGCAGGCGGCTCTCGTCCTGGTCGGTCAGCTCGGCGACCGGGCGTTCGGGGCGCAGGGCCAGGTAGGCCGTGGTGACGGCGGTCAGGGTGCCGAGCGCGAGCAGCGAGAGGTAGACCAGGTCGCCCACGCGCGGCGAGACGAAGGTGACCGGGCCCTCGATGCCGACCAGGCCGAGGACCACGTGCTGGAGCCGCTCCACGACGCCGGGGTCGCCGGCGATGGCCCGGGGACGCACACTGACGATCACGTACCCAAGGACGAGGTCGAGGGCGCCGAAGGCGAGCAGGTTCCACAGCGCCCGCCACCGGCTGCGCGGATCGGACAGCGCGTAGAACTCGCTGCGGTTCAGCAGCAGCGCCACGAGGAAGAGCAGGCTGATGGCCGCCGTGACGGGGCGGAGATGGACCAGGGCCATGACCGCGCTGACCGGCAGCAGCGCCACGACCGCCTGCCAGGCGCGCACCTTCCGGCGGCGCAGGGCGTGCGCGAGCATGATGAGCAGGATGCCCACCACGAGGGAGGTCGCCCGGGCGACGGTCGTCGCGATGCCGGGCAGCGCGTCCGACCACGCGGCCATCCCGCTGCGGCCCAGGCGGGGGGCCACGGCCTTGACGATGTCGAGAAGCCCGACCATCAGGGCCGCGTAACCCGCCACGGCGGGCACCCAGGGATGCGAGATCTTCTTCACCATCCGGATTCAACGCCCATGGCGATAATCCCCGCGTTAACCGCGGTCTTACGGCGTGGCGAGTAAGCCTCTGGAGGATGGGACTCACTTCGCTGCCCCTCCAGCTTATGACGGCCGCGCTCGCGATCGGCGCGCTCGTCGCCACGGTGTGGGCATGGCCGCGGCTGGCCGGACGACGCTGGACCGCCGTGCTGGCACGGACGGGGGTGCTGGCGGGGAATCAGGTGCTGACCCTGGCGGCGCTCGGGCTGCTGGTCAACAACTACTTCGGCTTCTACGGCTCCTGGGACGACCTGCTCGGCACCGACCCCGGCACGGCGGCCATCACGATCGCCGGGCAGGGCCTCCAGGTGCTGGACAGCCAGGCGGTGCGCGGCGGCCGGATCGAGCAGGTCATCATGCCCGGCCCCACCACGCATCTCAGCGAGCAGGCGTACGTGTTCCTGCCCACGGCCTACCTCAGGGACCAGCGGCGGCGCTTCCCCGCGATCCTCGCGCTGACCGGCTACCCGGGCGACCCGCGCAACCTGATGACCCGGCTGGACCTGCCCGGACGGCTCGCGACCGCCATCAGCCGCCACCAGGTGCCGCCCACGGTCCTCGTGATGATGCGGCCCAGCGTGGTGCTGCCGCGCGACACCGAGTGCGTGGACGTGCCGGGCGGGCCGCAGGTCCAGAAGTACTTCGCCGACGACGTGCGGCGCGACATGACGACCGCGTACCGGGTCGCGCCGGGCAGGGAGTACTGGGGGGTCCTCGGGGGCTCGACCGGCGGGTACTGCGCGCTCAAGCTCGCGATGACCCATCCGCAGGCGTTCTCGGCGGCGGTGTCGCTGTCGGGCTACTACCGCACGATCATCGACGGCACCACGGGCGACCTGTTCGGCGGGCAGCAGGCCGTCGAGCACGACAACGACCTGATGTGGCGGCTGGCGACGCTGCCCGCGCCGCCGGTCAGCGTGCTCGTCACCAGCAGCAGGAAGGGGGAGAGCGACTACCGCTCGACGCTCGCCTTCCTGGCCGCGGTCAAGCCGCCCATGCAGGCGTCGTCGCTGATCCTGCCCAGCGGCGGCCACAACTTCAACACCTGGAACCGGGAGCTGCCGCAGGCCCTGCCGTGGCTGGCCCAGCAGCTCCACGCCCCCGGCGGCGAAACCCCGTCCCCCACCGGCACCCCCGGCTGACCCGCCCGAGAGTGCCGCGGGGGTGTCCTACTCGTGCGCGGTCAGGCACGCCTTGCCGGTGCCGCTCTGGTCGAACAGGCAGCGGCCCTTCTTGTCGAGGCTGATCACGTCGCGGACGCCGGCGAACTGCTTGAGCGTCCTGTCGATCGAGTACAGGGCCCGGGCGTCGCCGCCGATGCCGTCGCTGACGACGGTGCGGCAGAAGCGCAGCGTCGCGACGCCCTTCCTGATCGCGACGGTGAAGTCGGCGCCGCAGGACGACCTGCCGCGCAGGTTGCCGGTCAGCTCCGAGTGCAGGCCGCGCCGCCGCTCCGCCTTGGTGGGGCCGGCGATCAGCTGCTGGACGGCGAACCTGGCCACCCCCTGGCCCGGCGCCCTGCGGGTCACGGCCACGACCTTGCCGGGGATGCCGTTTCCCTTGGAGAAGTACACCTTGACCTCGCGGGGCTTGCCGGCCGCGCCGCCGGCCTGCGGCGCGGCGGCCTGGACCGGGGAGTCCGGGGCGTGCGCCGCCGGGGAGCCCGCCGCCTGCGCCGGGGAGAGCGCGAGCACGGTGGCCACTAAGAGCTCTTTCATGATTTCTTAGACGTATGCGCTGGGGCGCTGGTTCGAAGCAGCCGCAGTGCCTTCTCCTTCTCGAAGTCGAGCGCGCGGCGCGGCACCGCGATCCGCCCGATCCGGATGCCGAGGTCGCGCACCGCCGCGGCGACGGCGGGCTCGCTGAGCACCCGCAGCGCGAAGGCCAGCTCGGCGGGGGAGACGTCGAAACGTCTCTCCAGCTCGACGCCCTGGGCCACGGCCGCGAGCTCCTCCGGCCCGAACCGGCGGTGGGCGCCCTGCTCGCGGACCGGGGGCAGCAGGCCGAGCGCCTCCCGGTAGCGCAGCATCCGAGGGGACATGCCGAGCCGCCGCGCGGCCTCCGTGATACGCATCCTTACATTCTTACGTCAGTTTCGGGGGCGCCGAGATGCGACCTCGCCGGGATGGCGCCTAGACTCGTCGGCGACACCGTCCCGATGCGAGACACCGTCCCGATGCGAGGGGAAACAATGGACTTCAAGGTCGCCGACCTTTCACTTGCCGACTTCGGCCGCAAGGAGATCAGGCTCGCCGAGCACGAGATGCCCGGGCTCATGGCGATCCGTAAGGAGTACGCGGCCGCGCAGCCCCTCCGCGGTGCGAAGATCATGGGCTCCCTGCACATGACCATCCAGACCGCCGTCCTCATCGAGACGCTGGTCGACCTCGGCGCCGAGGTGCGCTGGGTGAGCTGCAACATCTTCTCCACGCAGGACCACGCCGCCGCCGCGGTCGTCGTCGGCCGCGACGGCACGGTCGACGACCCCAAGGGCGTCCCCGTCTTCGCCTGGAAGGGCGAGACGCTGGAGGAGTACTGGTGGTGCACCGAGCAGGCCCTGACCTGGCCCGGCGGTGACGGCCCCAACATGATCCTCGACGACGGCGGCGACGCCACCCTGCTCGTCCACAAGGGCGCCGAGTACGAGAAGGCCGGCGCCGTCCCCGCCGCCACGGCCGAGGACCCGGAGGAGTGGCACGTCATCATCGACCTGCTCACCCGCACGGTCGGCGACGACAAGAAGTGGACCCGGATCGCGGAGCAGATCAAGGGCGTCACCGAGGAGACCACCACCGGTGTCCACCGCCTGTACGAGATGCACAAGAACGGCCAGCTGCTGTTCCCGGCCATCAACGTCAACGACTCGGTCACCAAGTCGAAGTTCGACAACAAGTACGGCTGCCGCCACTCGGTCATCGACGGCCTGAACCGCGCCACCGACGTGCTGATCGGCGGCAAGGTCGCCGTCGTCTGCGGTTACGGCGACGTCGGCAAGGGCTGCGCCGACGCGCTGCGCGGCCAGGGCGCCCGCGTCATCGTCACCGAGATCGACCCGATCTGCGCCCTGCAGGCCGCCATGGACGGCTTCCAGGTCACCACCCTCGACGAGGTCGTCGGCATCGCCGACATCTTCGTGACCACCACGGGCAACTTCAACATCATCACCGCCGACCACATGGCGCGGATGAAGCACCAGGCGATCGTGTCCAACATCGGCCACTTCGACAACGAGATCGACATGGCCGGCCTCGCCAAGCTGCCGGGCATCGAGAAGCGCAACATCAAGCCGCAGGTCGACGAGTGGGTCTTCGCCGACGGCCACTCGATTCTCGTGCTGGCCGAGGGCCGCCTGATGAACCTCGGCTGCGCCACCGGCCACCCGAGCTTCGTGATGTCCAACTCGTTCACCAACCAGGTGATCGCGCAGATCGAGCTGTTCACCAAGACCGGCGAGTACCCGATCGGCGTCTACACGCTGCCCAAGCACCTGGACGAGAAGGTCGCCCGGCTCCACCTCGACGCCCTCGGCGTCAAGCTCACCGAGCTGACCAAGGAGCAGGCCGCCTACATCGGCGTCCACGTCGAGGGCCCGTACAAGCCCGACCACTACCGGTACTGATTTCTCGTGCCGAGGCTTCGGAGGGGCTTTCCCTCCGGAGCCGGTTTTAAGATCATTTTCTTTTACGGCAGGCCAAGTCACCCGCACTCGCCGACGTCCCCTCCGTCTGTCATGGCCGGTCGTGAGGGCTCACGGCATGCGCGCCGTGACGAGCGCACTCTTGGCCGTGTTCTTCGGTTGGGGCTTGGCACGTGGATCTCTCGGACAGTGGTGAGCGGCAGATCTCCTGGGCCGCTCGGTCGATGCCTGTTCTGACGGCGATCGGGGAGCGGTTCGGGGCCGAGCGGCCGCTGGAGGGGTTGCGGATCGCCGCGTGCCTGCACGTGACCGCCGAGACCGCGGTGCTCATGGGCGCGCTCAGGGCGGGCGGCGCCGAGATCGCGCTGGCCGCCTCCAACCCGCTGTCCACGCAGGACGACGTGGCCGAGGCGCTGCGCGGCTACGGCATCGCGGTCCACGCGCGGGCCGGCGTGGACCGGGCCACCTATTACCGGCACATCCACCAGGCCCTCGACCTCGGGCCCGACCTGGTGCTCGACGACGGGTGCGACCTGGTCAACACGTTGCACACCGAGCGCACCGACCTGCTCGGCGGAGTGAGCGGCGGCTGCGAGGAGACGACCACGGGGATCATCCGGCTGCGGCAGATGGCCTCGGAGGGCGCGCTGCGGTTCCCGGTCGTGGCGGTGAACGACACGCGGACGAAGCGGATGTTCGACAACCGCTACGGCACCGGGCAGTCCACGCTGGACGGGATCATGCGGGCCACCAACACCATGCTCGCGGGGCGGACCGTGGTGGTGGCGGGGTTCGGGTTCTGCGGGCGGGGCGTGGCGGAGCGGGCCAAGGGGTTCGGGGCGCGGGTCGTGGTGACCGAGATCGACGCGGTCAAGGCGCTCGACGCGACCCTGCAGGGCTACGAGGTGCGGCCCATGGCGGAGGCCGCGGCGGCCGGCGACCTGTTCATCACCGTGACGGGCAACCGCGACGTGATCCGGGGCGAGCACCTGGCCGTCATGAAGGACGGCGCCATCCTGGCCAACGCGGGGCACTTCGACGTGGAGATCGACGTGCGGGCGCTGGACGAGCTGGCCGTCGAGGTCCACCGCGGCGTGCGGCCCAACACCGACGAGTACGTGCTGCCCGACGGCCGGAGGCTGCTGCTGCTGGCCGAGGGCCGCCTGGTGAACCTGACGGCCGCGGAGGGGCATCCGGCGGCGGTCATGGACATGTCGTTCTCGGCGCAGGCGCTCGCGGTGGCCTGGCTCGTCGGGGAGCGGGCCGGGCTCGCGCCCGGGGTCTACGACGTGCCCGAGTCGATCGACCAGGAGGTGGCCCGGCTCAAGCTGGCGGCCACGGGCATCGGCATCGACGCGCTCACGGAGGAGCAGGAGTCGTACCTGCACTCCTGGCGCGCCGGCTCCTGACCGGGACCGGCGCGGCCGTCCCTCAGCGGATGGCCGACATGCGGCGGATCTCGGCGGACTGACTGACCGAGATGTCCTCGGCGATCTCCTGGACCCGCTGGTGCGAGCCCTTGGTGAGGACCTCGGCCGACATCGTGAGCGCCCCCTGGTGGTGGGCGGTCATGAGCTGGACGAACAGGCGGTCGAAGGCGGCGCCCTTGGCCGCCTTCAGGGCCTCCATCTGCTCGGGCGTGGCCATCCCCGGCATGCCCTGGTGCGCGGCGTGGTGGTCGGGCACCTGCTGGCCCTGCGCCCTGAGCCAGTCGGTCATCATCGCGATCTCGGGGCCCTGCACGTCGTTGATGCGGGCGGCCAGCCGCTTGACGGCGTCGCTCTCGGCCCGGGAACCGGCCAGCAGGCTCATGTCCAGCGCCTGCCGGTGGTGGACGATCATGTTCTGCATGAAGCGGACGTCGGCCGCGTTCGCCCGCTGGGGCGGCACGGCGGTGGCCGCCTCGCTCGGCGCCAGCGTGCGGGCCTCCTCGCCGGGCTTGCCGGGGGCGAGGACGGGCGCCGTGTCGGTCACCGTGGGGACCGGCGGAGCCGCCGCGGGGGTGTCCGTGCAGCCGGTGACCAGCAGGAAGGCGCAGGCGCCGACGATGAGTGCGCTGCGCACCCGACCTCCTTGACCGCGGGGAGTTGCGACGTTGCACTGTAGACGGTCCGGCAACCGCCCGTAAATACGGCAAGTCAGCAAATTTCTTGACATAGTGCTCGCTAGGCGCAGGATGACACGACGGGTCAGAATTTTGTCATTTATATAGGCTTTATCCTCCGAGAGGAGCCTCCGAGTGCTCACCCTGCGAAGGAGTCTCGTGGCCGCGGCTGCGGCCGTCGCCTTAGGCGCGATGGCGATGCCCGCCTCGGCCGCGGACATCCCTCCGGCCGACACCGTGGTGACCAGCCCGAACGTCTCCCACGTGCTCAACATCCCGAAGCCGGCGCCCATCGCGGGCACCATCAACACCGACATCGCGTTCCAGAGCGGGTACGCGTACGTCGGCAACTACGGCGGGTTCTCCATCTACGACGTCCGCGACCCGAAGCAGGCCAAGCCGGTCAGCTCGGTCGTCTGCCCGGGCAGCCAGATGGACGTCACCGTCTACGGCAACCTGCTCTTCACCGCCGTGGACAGCTCGCGCAGCGACGACTCGTGCAACAGCACCGCGCTGTCGGCCGACCACAAGGAGGCCTGGGAAGGCGTCCGCATCTTCGACATCACCGACAAGGCCGCCCCCAAGTACATCAAGTCGGTCGAGACGAACTGCGGCTCCCACACCCTGACCCTGGTGCCGGGCAAGGGCCGTGACCGCCGCCACAACGTCTACCTGTACGTCTCGTCGTACAACCCGGCGGCGAACTTCCCCGACTGCCAGCCGCCGCACGACAAGATCTCCATCATCAAGGTGCCGCTGGACGACCCGACCGCCGCCGCGGTCGCGGCGACGCCGGTCGTCTTCCCCGACGGCGGCAACGAGACCCAGCCCGGCCTGCTGCTGCCCACCAGCGGCTGCCACGACATCACCGCGTACGCGGAGAAGGACATCGCGGCGGGCGCCTGCATGGGCGACGGCGTGCTGTTCGACATCTCCGACCGGCTGAACCCGAAGGTCACCGCCCGGGTCACCGACCCGAACTTCGCCTTCTGGCACTCGGCGACGTTCAGCAACGACGCCCGCAAGGTCGTCTTCACCGACGAGCTCGGCGGCGGCGGCGCCGCCACCTGCAACGAGGCCACCGGCCCGAACCGGGGCGCCGACGCCATCTACGACGTCACGCGGCGCGGGCTCGTCTTCAAGAGCTACTTCAAGATCCCCCGCTACCAGGCCGACAGCGAGAACTGCGTCGCCCACAACGGCTCGCTGATCCCGGTCAAGGGCAAGGACATCATGGTCCAGGCGTGGTACATGGGCGGCGTCTCGATCTGGGACTTCACCGACTCCAGCAAGCCCAGGGAGATCGGCTACTTCGAGCGCGGCCCGCGCGCCGACGGCAGCGGCGGCGGCATCTGGTCGGCGTACTACTACAACGGCAACATCTACGCGGCGGACTTCCACCAGGGCCTCGACATCATCACGATCGACGACCCGCTCGTCCGGGGCGCCGACCGCGTCCGTACGGACCGCCTCAACGTCCAGACCCAGGAGTCGTACCGGGGAGGCGGCTGGGGCCACGACTGACCCTCTCCCGAACCGGCTGACCTCACAGGCGTGACCGGCCCGGCGTGCCGGGCGGTCTCGTGAGCGCGGGGCCGGCCCGCCTCCTCCGCGGGCCGGCCCTCGCCATGCCCGGACGCCACCCGTACCCCACAGAAGATGATTTTTCCTGCGATAGTGGGGCGGCTGACTTCATCCCCGACCAGGAGGTCCTCTGTGGCGTCCAGAATCGGCCGTGCCCTCAAGCTGGGCCGTGTCCTCGTGCTGACGGGAGCGGTGCTGGGTCTCGCGACATCCGCGGCCCAGGCCCGCGACGACGGCGCCAGGACCAGCTCGAATATCAAGCACGTGGCCACCGTCCCCAAGCAGGGCGGCTTCACCGCGTCCGACGCCTACAGCACGGACCTGGCCTTCCAGGGGCGCTACGCCTACCAGGGCAACTACTACGGCTTCACCGTCTACGACATCAAGAACCCGGCCAAGCCGGCCGTGGTGAGCCGCGTCTCCTGCCCCGGCGGCCAGAACGACGTGTCGGTCCACGGCGACCTGCTGTTCCTGTCGGTGGACGACCCGGTCAAGGGCGACTCCTGCCGCGCCGAGCCGACGTCGCCGGCGTTCAAGTCGGCGTGGGAGGGCATCCGGATCTTCGACATCTCCGACAAGGCCCGCCCGAAGTACATCAAGTCCGTCAGGACCGACTGCGGCTCGCACACCAACACCCTCGTGCCCGACAAGACGGGCAAGGCGGTCTACCTGTACGTGTCCTCGTACGGGCCGCAGAACGACTTCCCGCACTGCAAGCCGCCCCACGACAGCATCTCCATCGTCAAGGTGCCGCTGGACCGCCCCACGACCGCCAAGGTGGTCGCCAAGCCCGTGCTCTTCCCCGAGGGCGGCAACGAGAAGCAGGAGACGCTCCTCGCGCCCACCAGCGGCTGCCACGACATCACGGTCTTCGCGAGCAAGAACCTCGCCGCGGGCGCCTGCATGGGCGACGGCGTGCTGATGGACATCTCCGACCGCGAGCGCCCGAAGGTCACCGCCCGGGTGACCGACGACAACTTCGCGTTCTGGCACTCGGCCACCTTCAACGCCACCGGTGACAAGGTCGTCTTCACCGACGAGCTCGGCGGCGGCCTCGGCGCCGTCTGCACCCAGGCCGTCGGCCCGCAGCGCGGCGCGGACGCCATCTACACCGTCACGGGCGGTCAGCTCGTCAAGCAGGCGTACTTCAAGATCCCGCGGCACCAGAGCGCCGGCGAGAACTGCGTCGCCCACAACGGCTCGCTGATCCCGGCCAAGGGCCGCGACATCATGGTCCAGGCGTGGTACCAGGGCGGCGTGTCCGTCATCGACTTCACCGACGCGGCCAAGCCCCAGGAGATCGGCTACTTCGACCGGGGGCCGCTCTCGCCGCGCGACTTCGGCGGCTCGTGGTCGGCGTACTACTACAACGGCCACATCTACAGCAGCGACATCCAGAAGGGGCTGGACGTGCTGCGCATCACCGACCCGCGCACGGCGTCGGCGGCCGGGAAGCGACTGAAGGTCCTCAACCCGCAGACCCAGTAGGACGGCCCTGCCAGGGGCCACCTCGCGGCGGCCCCCCTTCCCGGCCGGCGGGCGCTCACTGCGGAGGGGCGAACCCTCCGGGCGTGCTCCGCGGCCCCTCGGAGGGCGGCTCCGGCGTGAAGGGCGGCGGGGGCGGGAACCCCTGCGGCGCAGGGGATCCCTGAGGAGCCGCGACCGGCTGCGAGGGCGCGGCGGGCGGCGGGGCCCCATAAGGCTGAGGGGCCCCGTAAGGCTGCGGAGTCCCGTACGGCTGAGGGGCTCCGTAAGGCTGCGGGGTCCCGTAAGGCTGCGGTGGTGCGGGGTGCGGCGGCAGGTGAGGCCGGGGCCCCTGCGGGCCCCAGGGGCCCGCCACGCGGGCCAGCCGGATCTCCTCGCGCCGCCGCCGCTCGGCCAGCACGGCGCTCAGGTACGCGTGCGGCGGCACCCCCGCCGGGGCCGCGGGCGAGACGTACGCGGCGACCTGCGTGGCGATGCGCACCCCCATCTCGTGCCGCACGGCGGGCGCGAGGTCGTGCCAGCGCAGCAGGTACTGCCGGGCGGCCGTCGCCGCCTCCTCGGGAAGCTGCGACAGCTCCAGCGTCGCCGCCCACGCCGCGAGCGGCGGCGGCATGACGATGAGGTGGCCGTTGTCGCGCGGCGCCCGCTCGGCGATCACGATCGTGCCGGCGAACACGTCGCCCAGCCGCTTGCCCCGCTGCGAGACCAGCGAGGAGATCAGCGCCGGCGCCCCCGTGAACGCCCAGATCTCCAGCATGCCCGCCAGCCCCCGGAACAGCGCCTGCCGGAACCGCTCCGGCCCGCCGTCGTCGCCCACGACCCGCAGGCCCAGCGCCAGCTTGCCGAGGCTGCGCCCCCGGGTGGCCGTCTCGAAGATCACTGGATAGCCGACCAGCACCAGCACCGTGAAGATGATCATGACCGCGGCGAGCAGCGCCGGGTCGCTGACGATCGCGAACGCCTGCACCGCGACGAGCGCGCCGACCAGCAGCGTCACCTGCACGATCATGTCGATGGCGAGCGCCAGCGCACGGGACGGGAGCTGCGCCACCCGCACCTCGACGACGACCGCGTCCCCGGTCACGACCTCAGACATATGTGGAGCCTAACGGCAATGGCCCGCTGATCGACCGGCCACAATGGTCGGGTGGACATCGACGCGTTCGTCACGGCGCACCGGGCGACCTGGGACCGGCTCGACCATCTCGTCAAGCACCGCAAGTCCCTGAGCGGGGCCGAGGTGGACGAGCTGGTCGACCTCTACCAGCGGGTGTCCACCCACCTGTCGATCGTGCGCTCGTCGTCGGCCGACGCGATGCTGGCCGGCCGGTTGTCCGCGCTGGTCGCCCGCGCCAGGTCGGCCGTCACCGGGGCGCACGCGCCGGCCTGGCGCGAGCTGGCCAGGTTCGCGACCGTCTCGTTCCCCGTGGTGGCCTACCGGGCGCGGTGGTGGTGGCTCACCACCGCCGTGGTGTTCCTCGCCGTGTCGTGGGTCATGGGCGCGTGGATCGCCGGCGACCCGCAGGTGCAGGCCGCGATCGCCGGCCCCGAGGAGATCAAGCGGCTCGTCGAGCACGACTTCGCCGACTACTACTCCGAGAATCCCGCCGCGTCGTTCGCCGGCCGGGTGTGGATCAACAACGCGTGGGTGTCGGCCCAGGTCATCGTCTACGCCGTCTTCCTCGGGCTGCCCATCCCGTACGTGCTGTGGCAGAACGCCGCCAACGTCGCCGTCTCCGGCGGCCTCATGGCCTCGCGCGGCAAGCTCGACATCTTCTTCGGCCTGATCACCCCGCACGGGCTGCTGGAGCTGACCGCGGTCTTCCTCGCGGCGGCCGTCGGCATGCGGCTGGGCTGGACGGTCATCGACCCGGGGCCGCGCAGGCGCGCCGAGGCGCTGGCCGAGCAGGGGCGGGCCGTGATGAGCGTGGCGCTCGGGCTGGTCGTGGTGCTGTTCGCGTCGGGGCTGATCGAGGCGTTCGTCACGCCGTCGGGGCTGCCGACCTGGGCGCGCATCGGCATCGGGGTGCTGGCCGAGGCGGTGTTCATCGCGTACGTGCTGGTCTTCGGGCGGCGGGCCGCCCGCCGGGACGAGACGGGCGACATCGAGCACGCCCCCGACGTCGCCCCCAGCGCCTGACGCCCGCCTCTGGCGTCGCCCTCAGCGCCGCCTGACGCCCTGCTCCGGCGCTCTCGTGGGCGAGGGCTAGAGGCGGCCCGCCGCCTTGAGCGCGAGGTACGCGTCGGCCAGGGCGGGCGCGATGTCGTCCGGCGGCGCGTCCACCACCTCGACTCCGTGCCGCCGCAGCCGCGCGGTGATCCGGCGCCGGTCCAGCCGGGTGCGCTCGGCCGCCGCCGCGTCGTACACCTCCTCGGCCGTGCCCTTGCGCGCCGCCATGTCCGCCACCCGCGGGTCGGAGACGGCGGCGACCAGCACCAGGTGACGGGAGGAGAGCTGCGGCAGCACCGGCATCAGCCCCTCGTCCAGCGCGGCCGCGTTGAGGTCGGTCAGCAGCACGACCAGGCAGCGCCGCTTGGCCCGGGCCAGGATCGCGGACACCATGCCGCGCGAGTCGGCCTCCACCAGCTCCGCCTCGATCGGCGCCATCGCGTTGACCAGCGACGACAGCAGCTCGGTGCGGGAGGCGCCCGACACCCAGGCGCGTACCGCACGGTCGTGGGCGAGGAAGTCCACCCGGTCGCCGGCGCGGGCGGCGAGCGCGCTCAGCAGCAGCGCCGCGTCCATCGACCAGTCGAGCCGCGGCCAGCCGGGCACCGGCCGCGCCCCGCGCCCGCTCCCCGGCCCGCCTCCGTCGGCGGGGGCCCCGGCCAGCGGGATCGGCGCCTCGCCCACCCGGCCCGCCGAGGTGCGGCCGGTGTCGAGGACGATCAGCACCCGCCGGTCCCGCTCTGGCCGCCAGGTCCGGACGACCACGTCGTGGCGGCGGGCGGTGGCCCGCCAGTCGATCGAGCGCACGTCGTCGCCCACCACGTACTCGCGCAGCGAGTCGAACTCGGTGCCCTGGCCGCGCACGAGCGCCGGATGCCGGCCCTCCAGCTCCCGCAGCCGCGCCAGCCGGGCGGGCAGGTGCTTGCGCGACAGGAACGGCGGCAGCACGCGCACCGCCCACGGCGAGCGGTGGCGGCCCTGGCGCGCGGCCAGCCCGAGCGGGCCGACGGAGCGTACGGTCACCGCCACGGACTCGCGGTCGCCGCGCCGGGTCGGGGTGAGCGTCACGGTGAGCCGGCGCCGCTCGCCCGGCGGCACGTCCAGCCGCATCACCCGCGGCGACGCCCCCGCCGACGGCGGCCAGGCGTCGCGCAGCACGCCGCGGACCCGGCGCGAGCCCGGGTTCTCCACGACCAGCTCCACCGTGGCCCGCTGACCGAGCCGCACGAGCGTCTCGCCGGAGCGGTGGAAGCGCAGCGGCCGGACGGACCCCGCCAGCGCGAGGTCCACCAGGATCGCCGCGGCCAGCACCAGGCACACCCCGGCCAGGGCCGACCCCGGCCGGGGCGCGACCAGCACCACCACGACGCCGAGCGCCGCGACCAGCGCGGCGCGTCCCGTCAGAGCCATCAGCGCGGGACCGGGACCGAGGCCAGGATGCCGTCGAGCAGGCCGTCCGCGGTGGCGCCCTCCAGCTCCGCCTCGGGCCGCAGCTGCACCCGGTGCCGCAGCGCGGGCCGGGCCAGCGCCTTGACGTCGTCGGGCGTCACGTACGCGCGGCCCGACAGCCACGCCCAGGCCCGCGCGGCGGCCAGCAGCGCGGTCGCGCCGCGCGGCGAGACGCCGAGCTGGAGCGACGGCGAGTTACGGGTGGCGCGCGACACGTCCACGATGTAGCCGAGCACCTCGGGGGCCACGTGGACGGCCGCCACCGCCTCACGGCCGGCGGCCAGGTCGGCCGCCGTCGCCACGGCGCGCACGTGCGACAGGTCGCGCGGGTCGAACCCGAGCGCGTGCCGCTCCAGCACCGCGATCTCCTGCTCGCGCGGCGGCAGCGGCACGGTCAGCTTGAGCAGGAACCGGTCGAGCTGGGCCTCGGGGAGCTGGTAGGTGCCCTCGTACTCGACGGGGTTCTGGGTGGCGCAGACCACGAACGGGTCGGGCAGCGGGCGGGCGTCGCCCTCGACCGTGACCTGCCGCTCCTCCATGGCCTCCAGCAGCGCCGCCTGCGTCTTCGGCGGGGTGCGGTTGATCTCGTCGGCGAGCAGCAGGTTGGTGAACACCGGCCCCTCGTGGAACTCGAACTCCGCCGTCCGCGCGTCGTACACCAGCGAGCCCGTCACGTCGCCCGGCATCAGGTCGGGCGTGAACTGCACCCGCTTGGACCCCAGGTCGAGCGCCTTGGCCAGCGTGCGGACCATGAGCGTCTTGGCGACGCCCGGCACGCCTTCGAGCAGCACGTGCCCCCGGCACAGCAGCGCGATCACCAGCCCGGTCACGACCGCGTCCTGGCCGACCACGGCCTTGGACACCTCCGCCCGCAGCGCCCCCAGCGCCTCGCGGGCCGCCTCGCCGCGGCCCGTCACGCGGGTGGTCTCCTCAGTGTTCACCGACCGTCCTTTCGATGGAGTCCAGGTAGTGGGCCAGGGCGACGAGCCCGGCGTCGTCGGCGGGTTCCGGTCCGTACAGGGCGGCGCCGACCTGGCCCGGGGCGTGACCGGTGCGCGCGGCGACGGCCGCGACGACCTCGTCGCGGCCCGCGTCGGGCGCCAGCCCGAGCCGGGGGAGGAGCCGGTCGATCGCGCCGGCCCGCAGCACGTCGGCCGCGCGGCCCCGCGCGCGCCTGGCCCGGTACAGCCGCCCGCGCCCTTCGACGGTCTCGGCGGCCCGCACCACGACCGGCAGCCGCTCGGTCACCACCGGGCCGAGCCGCCTGCCCCGCCACAGGCCGGTGACCAGCACGGCCACGGCCGCCATGGCCACGGCCCAGGGGACGCCCGGCGGCATCAGGTCGTAGACCGACTGCCCGGCGGGGCCCGCCACCGTGTCCTCCTCCGGGGGCTCGACCAGCCAGGTGACGGCCTTGGCCGTGCCCAGCAGATCGAGCGCGAGCGCCGCGTTGCCGTCCTCGGCCAGGCGCCGGTTGGTCATGAACGCGCCGTCGCCGACGACCGTGGTCGTGCCGCCCGCGTTGGGCAGGCTGACCAGGGTCCAGCCGTCGTCGCCGGCCGGGTAGCAGCCGGTCGCGCCGCGCGGGACGGTGAAGGCCGCGCCGCCCATGAAGGCGCTGCCCGCGGCCCTCGCGGCGGGCAGCGGGCACTCCGGCTCGCGCGAGCGCTGCCCGACCTGCGCGGAGCTGCGCACGCCCGGGGCGAGCAGGTCGAGGCGGTAGAGGTCGCCCACCACGACCCGGTCGCCGGGGATGGCGGCCACCCCGGCCGGGTCCAGGACGAAGCTCGTGTCGGTGACCAGCAGCAGCCGGTCGCCGCCCTTCGCGAGCTCGCGGGCGCGCGTCACCGAGTCGGCCCGGTCCACGCTCACGCCGCGGGCGCGCAGGAGCTGGGCCAGCGCCCTGGAGCCGTCGAGGGAGGTGTCGTCGGGGTCGAGCCGGCGCGACGGGGCGGCCCCGCCGCCGAGGGCGACGGTGACGACGGCGGCGGCCACGACGAGCAGGCCGAGCAGGATCGCCATCCGGCTCGCCCGCCACATGGAGCGGGCCGTGGGCGAGGCGGGCGCCGACTGCCGCGTCTCGGCCGGTCCCATGCCGGTGAGGCTCATGCCCGGCCCTCCCCGCGCCGCTCCAGGACGTGCGTGCCACGCTCTCCCAGCCGCTCCAGGACGCTCACGCCGGGGCTCCCAGGGCCGCTCATGCCAGGGCTCCCAGGGCCGCTCATGCCAGGGCTCCCGGGGACGCTCACGCCAGGGCTGCCAGGGCCGCTCATGCCGGGGCTCCCAGGGGCGCGGGCCGGGCCTGGCGCAGGCGCTCGTCGAGGTCGCGCATCGCCGCGTACGCGGCCGGGGTACCGGCCACGCCGCCGTACGTCACGTCGTCGAACGAGCGCGCGGCGGCGGCGAGGTCTCCGGCGAAGCCCGGCAGCGCCCGGCCCGCCTCCGCCGCCAGCTCGTCGGCCGTGCGGCCGGGCTGGCCGTCGACCAGCGCGCGCTCCTCCAGGTCGCGGGCGATAGCGCGCAGCCGCTCCTGGATCGCCTCGGTGTGGCGGCCCTCGGCGGCGGCGCGCTCGGCCGCCTCCCGGTGCTCGGCGGCCGTCATCACCCGCGCGCCGAACACGCCGTGCACGGGGGCTCTGTCGCGGGCCGCGCGCCGCAGCCGCCAGGCGCCCAGCGCGACCAGGCCCACGAGGACGAGCGTGATGACGACGGCCGCGACGAAGCCGCCGGCGGTGCCGCCGCCGGCCACCGCGTCCAGCAGATCGCTGAGGAACTGCGTGAAGTGCCGGTAGAGCTGGTCGAGCAGCGACTCGTGGGCGTACTCGGGCCGGGCGAGCTCCTCGGCGGCCCGGTGCGCGGCCTCGTCGCGGCCGATCGGGCCCGCCAGGAACGGCATCACGGAGCCGGGGTGTGGGTCGGACGCCAGAGGTCGTCCGCCGACGCGTGCACCCAGCCCTGCCGCTGCTGCTCCACGGCCGCGCTCTGCAGGACGAGGTCGAACGCCTCGCTGCGCATGCGGCGGTCGGCGTACAGCAGGCCCGACACACCCGCCTCGATCGGGTAGCTGATCATGGCGCCGACCGTGCCGCCGATGGTGATGAGCACCGTGGCGCCGATCGCGGCGCCCGCGCCGTCGCCCAGCAGGCCCAGGAACGTGCCGACGAAGGTGAACGGCACCTGCAGGATGCTCGCGACGACCCCCACGATGAGGGAGGTGAGCAGCATGATGCCGAAGACCCGCCAGAAGTCGCCGCTGACGAGCTGCCAGGAGCGCCGCAGGGCCGCGACCGGGCCCATGCCCTCCAGCACCACCGCCGGGGCGGCGAGGCCGAACTTGGTGCGGAAGAACACCAGGTAGGGCAGGTACAGGAGGACCATCACCAGCAGGATGGCCGCCAGGGGGCCGCCGGAGACCGAGCCGGTGGCGTACAGCGCCACGAGGATCGCGGCGAAGGCCACCAGCGGAACCAGGAGCACGGCGACGAGCAGCCCCACCATGCCGAAGAGCGCGGGCAGACGCCCCCGGGTCAGCCGCCACGCCTCGCCCGCGGTGATGGAGCCGCCGAAGACGGCCCGGCCGAGGATGCGCGTCAGCACGCCGGTCAGCACCGTCACGACCACGAAGCTGACGGCCATGGAGACCAGGGCGCCGCCGTACTGGGCGGCGAAGGTGCCGTAGACGCCGGTGGGGTCGGACGCCGCGTACGGGTCGGCGTAGGGGTCGCGGAGGGTGGAGCGCATCGAGCCGAGCACGAACGCCTGGCCCACGGCGACCGGCAGGGAGGCCAGCAGCGCGGCGACGGCCGAGAGCCCGAGCACCGCCTTGGGGTTGGAGCGGACCAGCTTGATGGCGCCGTCGAGGATGTCGCCGAGGCGCAGCGGGCGCAGCGGGATGATCCCGGGGCGCGGGGCCTGCGGGATGCCGTAGCCGTAGCCCGGCGCGTAGCCGGGGGCGCCCGGCGGCTGCTGGGGGTGGGGCGGGTACGGAGCGTGAGGGCCCTGCTGGAAGGGGGCTTCCGGGCCGGCGCCGGGCGGAGCTCCCGGGGCGGAGCCGGGGGCGGTCCACGGCGAGGCCTGCGAAGGGCCGTAGGGTGGGGGCTGCTCGGCCGCCCAGCCTGGTGGCGTCTCGGGCGAGGGGCCGTGACCGTCAGACATATCCCAATCCTGGCACGCTGGGGGACGCGGTGGTGTCGGGGAGGGCATTCGGCGCGACGGTTGCCCGCATTCCCGGGCGAATCACAGCGTGATCTCGTCCAGGGATGGCAGAAAGGCGGTCGGTTACCGCAGACTGATATGGCGATCGTGGGGCGAGTCTAAAATTGGTCTTTTGAAGGTGCCCTGTCCCACACATGAGCCGACCAAGGGTAACCTTCAGCGATCGTGCGGGTATGTCCCAGAATGCGTAGAACGAATGAGGGGCCATGAAAGGTCGCGTGCTGGTCGTCGATGACGATGCCGCTCTCGCCGAGATGCTGGGCATCGTGTTGCGCGGAGAGGGCTTCGAACCATCCTTTGTCTCCGACGGCGACAAGGCGCTTGACGCGTTCCGGGACACGCGCCCGGATCTGGTGCTGCTCGACCTGATGCTGCCGGGGGCCGACGGCATCGACGTGGCACGCAGGATCAGGGCCGAATCCGGGGTCCCGATCGTCATGCTCACCGCCAAGAGCGACACGATCGACGTCGTGCTGGGCCTGGAGTCGGGCGCCGACGACTACATCGTCAAGCCGTTCAAGCCCAAGGAGCTCGTGGCGCGGGTGCGGGCGCGGCTGCGCCGCACCGACGAGCCGACCCCCGAGATCCTGCAGATCGGCGACATCACGATCGACGTCGCCGGCCACTCCGTCAAGCGCGGCGAGGAGACCATCAACCTCACGCCGCTGGAGTTCGACCTGCTCGTCGCGCTCGCCCGCAAGCCGCGCCAGGTCTTCACCCGCGAGGTCCTGCTGGAGCAGGTCTGGGGCTACCGGCACGCCGCCGACACGCGCCTGGTCAACGTGCACGTGCAGCGCCTCCGCGCCAAGATCGAGAAGGACCCCGAGCACCCCGAGATCGTCGTCACCGTCCGCGGCGTGGGGTACAAGGCCGGCCCCGCCTAGCGGGCCCTCACGCGCGCCATGCCCCCGACGACGAGGAATGTCCTGCGTCGGCGGACGCTCCGCCAGATCCTGGGCGGGGTCCGCCGGCGGGCGCGGCGTGCGGTCGGCGCGGTCCGCCGGGCCTGGCGGCGCTCGCTCCAGCTCCAGGTCGTCACGAGCACGCTGGTCATCTCCGTGACGGTCGTGGTCGTCCTCGGCGTGTTCCTGTCCGACCAGATCAACAAGTCGGTCATCGCGAGCAGCCAGGCGTCGGCCGCCAGCGAGGCGTTCGCCGACCGGGTCCAGATCGCCGCCGCGCTCAGCCTGGAGCCCGACGACCAGGCCAAGCCCGCCGACGCCGGCAAGAGCGCGCCCGCCGACCCCCTCGACGCCGTGATGAACACCATCACCGGCTCCGGCGAGAACGGCTCCAAGAAGCGCTACGAGGTGCTCGTCCTCAACACCGCCACCCCCGGCGCCTCGCGCGCCTCGGGCAAGGTGTCGCCGCGTGACGTGCCCCTCGCCCTGCGGCAGGGCCTCGAACGGCAGGCCAAGAACCTGCGCTACGACAAGCCGCTGCGCCACCAGGCGCTCATCCGCTTCAGCGGCGAGACCCAGCCCCGGCTGACGCTGGTCATCGGCGGTCTCATCCCACCCGACGCGGGCGCCAGCTACGAGGTCTACCACTTCTTCCCGCTCAACGACGAAGAGCAGATGCTCTCCAACGTCCGCCTCGCCATCGTCGTGGTGGGCTTCGGGCTCGTGCTGCTGCTCGCCGCGATCGCCTACCTCGTGGCGCGCCAGGTCGTCACCCCCGTTCGGCTGGCCCGCCAGGCCGCCGAGCGCCTGGCCGCCGGCAAGCTCGACGAACGGCTCAAGGTGCGCGGCGAGGACGACCTGGCCCGGCTGGCGACCTCGTTCAACGAGATGGCGGGCAACCTGGCCCTCAAGATCCACCAGTTGGAGGAGCTGTCCCAGGTGCAGCGCCAGTTCGTCTCCGACGTCTCCCACGAGCTGCGCACCCCGCTCACCACGGTGCGGATGGCCGCCGACCTGCTCTACGACGCCCGCGAGGACTTCGAGCCGATGGCCGCCCGCTCCGCCGAGCTCATGCAGGCCCAGCTCGAACGCTTCGAGTCCATGCTGGCCGACCTGCTGGAGATCAGCCGCTACGACGCCGGCGCCGCCACCCTCGACCTCGACTCCGTCGACGTGCGCGACGTCGTGCTGCGCGCCATCGCCGACTCCGAGGCGCTGGCCGAGCGCCACTCCACCCGTTTCGAGCTGCGGCTGCCCAACGAGCCCTGCATGGCCGAGATCGACAACCGCCGGGTCGAGCGGATCCTGCGCAACCTGCTGTTCAACGCGATCGAGCACGGCGAGGGCCGCGACGTGGTGGTCACCGTGGGCGCCGACCGCGACGCCGTCGCCGTGGCCGTGCGCGACCACGGCATCGGCCTGAAGGCCGGCGAGGAGACGATGGTGTTCGACCGGTTCTGGCGGGCCGACCCCTCGCGGGCGCGCACCATCGGCGGCACCGGGCTCGGGCTGGCGATCTCGCGCGAGGACGCCACGCTCCACGGCGGCTGGCTCCAGGCATGGGGTCAGGCGGGCGAGGGCTCCCAGTTCAGGCTCACGCTGCCGAGGACGGCGGGCGCCGACCTCAAGGGGTCGCCGCTGTCGCTGGTGCCCCCCGAGATCGAGATGCGCCGCACCTGGCGCGGCCAGATGACCCCGGTGCTGCTGCCGGCGTCGGGAGACGGGGCCGGGCATGAGGAGCTCTAGGCGGCTGGCCGCCGCCCTGGCCGTCGCCGTCGTGGCGTGGGCGGGCTCCGGGTGCGCGGTGATCCCGGTCGGCGGCCCGTTCCCGGTGGACGAGGCCGGCGGCGGCGACCCCATGAGCAAGCCGTTCCAGCGCATGATCGCCGTCCCGCCGCAGCCGGCCTGGGCGCCCCTCCAGGTCGTCCAGGGCCTCCAGGCCGCGATGGCCGCCTACGCCGACGAGCCCGACGTGCTGTCCACGTACCTCACGCCCGCCGCCGCGAAGACCTGGAGACCGGACGGACCCGTCACGGTCATCGCCAACCGTCCCAAGTACGACTACGTGGGCAAGAGCGACGGCGACCAGGTGGTCATCCGGCTCGTCGGCACCCCGATCGCCCGCATCGAGGCCGACGACACGTACATGCCGTACACCGGCGTGGGCGACATCTCCATCGATTTCACCCTGGTCAAGGACGCGCAGGGCGGCTACCACGTCCAGTCGGTCGAGCGGGGCGCGGGGCTGCTGCTGACCATGGACGACGTGGCCCGCGCCTACCGGCCGACCAAGCTGTACTTCCTGGCCGGGCCGCCCGGGCCGAGCCGGCTGTTCGCCGAGCGGCGGCTCGTCGTCGACCGGGTGTGGCTGCGCGTCAAGCCGACCGAGAACTTCGCGCAGACCATCGTCCGCCGCCTCCTGGAGGGCCCGAGCAAGGCGCTGCACGGCGCGGTCGGCAGCGTCTTCCCGCAGGGCATGAGCGTCCGCTCGGTCCGCTCCGACGACGACCGCGTCGTGGTCGACCTGCACGGCCCCATCGCGCCCGACGAGCTGTACACCGACGGGCTCAAGGCGCAGCTCAAGTGGACGCTCAACAACAACGACATGGCCAACGGCCGCACCGTCGAGGTACAGCTCGACGGCGAGCCGTTCTACTCCTCCGACCCGTTCGTCATCCGCGCCGACGACATGCGCGAGGACTGGCTCGGCAGCAACGTCAGCCCCGCCTACTACGTCAGCAAGGGCGCCGTGCGCTCCCTGGGCGACGAGCGGGCGGGCAACGCCGTCCAGGGCCCCGCCGGCCAGCCGAACGAGCTCTACAGCCGCCTGGCGATGTCCGACGGCGGCGCCATGGTGGCGGCGCGCGGCACCCCGGCGGCCGGCGGGGGCATCTGGGTCACCCGCGTCGCCCCCGACGGCCGCTGGCAGCGCTGGATCCAGGGCCGCCAGGAGGACCTCACCCCGCCCTCCTGGCACCGCGACGGCACCCTGTGGACCTACGACCGGGCCAACGGCACCGTCCTGCGGTGCGACCCCGCCTCGGGCCGCGGTCCCGAACGGGTCGCCGCGCCTGGCCTCGACGGGCTCGACGTCACGCGGCTGCGCGTCTCGCGCGACGGCGTGCGGGTCGCGGTGACGGTCGGCAAGAACGAGGTACGGGTCGGCGCGATCACCGGCGGAGGGGGCGCGCCCATGCTGGGCAACTTCCAGACGCTGACCAGGGTGACCGACGAGGAGATCAGGGACATCGCCTGGCGCGACGGCGAGCGGCTGCTGGTGCTCGTCCAGAGCAAGAACGCGCAGAGCGTCAGGGAGATCTACGTGGGCGACGGGCAGAGCACGGAGCTCCCGGCGACCAACAAGCGGCTGGAGTCGATCAGCGCGCTGGGGCAGCGGCTGCTCGCGGCCACGGAGGGGCGCAAGGAGATCCTGGAGTTCAACCAGGACAAGCAGGGATGGGTGTCCAAGGTCGACGGGGGCGACGCCGCCAACCCCATCTTCTCCCTGGGCTGACCGGACCGCCTGGACGCCACCACCCCCGACCCCGCACCCCGCCACCACGCACCCCAAGGCCGCCCTGCCGCGCCGCCCCGCCCGGGCGCGTAGAGGGGGCAGCGGGACGCAAACGCGACCGGCGCGGGGCGTGGGCGGAGGCGCGAAGGACGGGGAAAGGCGCCCGGCGCAGAACCCGGACCGGGGACGTGTGGATCGCGGGGGAATGTCGGTGGCTTCCTGCATGCTGGGGCGCGTGCTGACCGCCGTGCTCGACGTCCTCCTGCCGCGTCCCTGCGTGGGCTGCGGCGCGGCCGGGGCGGCCCTGTGCGACGCGTGCCTGGCGCCGCTCGTCGCCCCCGAGCCCCGGACGCCGTCCCCGCGCCCCGCCGGGCTGCCGGCTTGCTGGTCCGCCGCCTGGTACGAGGGCCCGCTGCGGCGGGCCGTGATCGCCTACAAGGAACGCGCCCAGACCGGCCTGGCCGTCCCCCTGGCCGCGTTGCTCGCCATGACCGTGGCCTCGGCCCTCGGGGCGGGCCGCCCGATCGAGGGTCCGTTCGCGGTCGTGCCCGTGCCGAGCGCCCGCCGCGCCCTGCGCTCGCGCGGCCACGACCCCATGGGGCGCCTGGCCGAGCTGGCCGTCCAGGCCCTGGCGCGGCTCGGCCGTCCGGCCGTGCTGTGGCGGGCCCTGACACCGGCGCGCCGCGTGGCCGACCAGGCGGGGCTCGGCGCGGCCGAACGCGCCGCGAACCTGGCCGGCTCGCTGCGCGTCACCGCACGCCCGGCCGGGCCGACGGGGACACGCGCGGCGGGGGCGCCGATCGCCCTCCACGGTCACGGGACGGACAACTTTCGGACGCCCGGCACGCCCGGCACCCCCCGCATGCCCGTGGTGCTCGTGGACGATCTGGTGACCACCGGCGCGACCCTGGCCGAGGCCGCCCGTGCGCTCCGCGAGCAGGGGTGGGACGTGACGTGCGCCGCGACCGTGGCCGCGACACGCCGAAGATCCTGAAATGCCCGAATGTCACGGTGAGTGACGATCGACGTCATGACGTGCTCACGTGCGGGTCATATCTGACTACCCCCCGTACGGATGAAGGCCAGCTCAGAGAGATCATCACGGGGTACATAAAGGTAGGGAGATCCTAAACGGGGGCAACTTTCCCCCGAGTCACACCAAGCGAAAATCACAGAAAGTGATCCTTTGGGCAATCCCCAGGCTGACATTCGGGTCCGATCCGGATAGCGTTCTGACATGGCACCCGTTCGGGTCCGTGGTTGCGCAGAGCCGGGAGTCCCGGCTCTGCTAGCCGATGCCAGCCGCAGGCGAAACGGTCCACGTAAGGCGACTCTTTGTCGACCGATCACGGTGCGGCTTAGGGGTAAGTCCTGCCTTCCCGAGGGTCCAGATGTCCCTCGTCAGAAGAGAAGGGCAGTAGTGGCATCAGAGCTGCGAAACCCTCAGCAGGCGGATGTGGGGTCGAAGACCAGGTCGGCCGAACGGGTGCCGCCCGAAACTCCGGTGATGGAAGGCCGAAAGCGGGGAACGGTGAACAGGAGGCAAACAGAAGACCCTGCCCGGCAGGCGCGTCGCCGGGCGCTCTATCTCAGTCGTTAGGCGAAGGGGGGCTGTTGCATGGACATCATCGTCAAGGGCCGGCACACAGGAGTGAGTGATCGGTTCCGCGACCAAGTGACGACCAAGCTGGCCAGGATCGAGCGTCTCGACAGCAAACTGATCAGAGTCGACGTGGAGGTGTCGAAGGAGCGCAATCCACGCCTCGCCGCGCAACGCGAGCGCGTCGAGCTGACCATCCATTCCCGGGGGCCCGCCATCAGGGCCGAGGCCTCCGCCGACGACCGCTTCTCCGCCCTCGACATCGCCCTGGACAAGCTGGAAGGCCGCCTGCGCAGGCTCGCCGACCGGCGCAAGGTCCACCACGGCAACCACTGCCCGCCGTCCGTGGCGGAGCTCACCGCGTCGCTCCCTGACGCCGCGGATCTCGCACCCGCCCCATCCCCGCTCGCCACCGAGGCCCCCGAGCCCGAGACCGGCGAGCTTCCCGACGACGCCGAGTACGACGACCGGCGCTACGACGACATCGTCCCCATCGAGATGGAAGGTGACGGCCCCCTCATCGTGAGGGAGAAGTTCCACCGAGCCGAGCCCATGACCATCGACCAGGCCCTCCTCGAGATGGAGCTGGTCGGACACGACTTCTACCTGTTCCGAGACAAGGAGAGCGGCCAGCCGTGCGTCGTCTACAACCGGCGCGGGTACAACTACGGCGTGTTGCGGCTCGTCGAGCCCTGATAGCGTCTTAAAGGATCTTCTCGACCACCCGAGGACCCGGCACTCGTGTCATCATCGGTCCACCGGCTCTGGCCCCCCGACGAGGAGGAGACGTGAGCGAGCTCAGTCAGGTGCGTGTGAGCGAGCGAAGCGAGGTCGCGATGCTGACCCAGGAGGCCTCGTGACCGAGCCCGACGAGGGCGGCGCGCCCGGCGGCGAGCCGATCCGTGTGCTGATCGTGGACGACCACGAGCTGATCAGGCGGAGCCTGGCTCTGGCGCTGGCCGCGGAGCCGGACATCGACGTGGTCGGAGAGGCGAGCGACGGGCAGGAGGCGGTCGAACTGGCCGACCGCCTCATGCCCGACGTGGCGCTGATGGACGTCCGCATGCCCCGGCAGGACGGCATCGAGGCCACCAGAGGCATCCGGGCCTCGGTGCCGAGCACCCGCATCATCATGCTGACGGTGAGCGACGAGGAGGAGGACCTCTTCGAGGCCATCAAGGCCGGCGCGACGGGCTACCTGCTCAAGGACGTCCAGATCAACGACGTCCCGGCAGCGGTGCGCGGCGTCCACGAGGGCCAGTCGCTCATCAACCCGGCGATGGCGGCCAAGCTCATCACCGAGTTCGCGAACATGAGCCGCAAGGAGGCCGAGCGACCCCCGCAGTTGCCGGTCCCGCGGCTCACCGAGCGCGAGATGGAGGTGCTGCGCCTGGTCGCCAAGGGCATGAACAACCGGGAGATCGCCAAGCAGCTGTTCATCAGCGAGAACACAGTGAAGAACCACGTCCGCAACATCCTGGACAAGCTGCAGCTGCACTCGCGCATGGAGGCCGTGGTCTACGCCGTGCGCGAGCGCATGCTGGAGATCACCTGACGGCCGTCTGCAGGTGGGCGGCGAGGCCCGGGTCGGCCCGTTCGACCCGCACGGCGTCGCAGCCCACCCACTCGGCGGCCGACCAGAGGGCGTCGCGCAGCGCGTCGGCCCACCGGGCGCCGCTCAGCCCGGCCTCCAGGCTGAGCTGCCGCGCCACCAGCGTGGAACCCTCGCGCGCGGGATCGACCCGCCCGATCAGTCTGCCTCCGGCCAGCACGGGCATCGTGAAGTAGCCGTGCACGCGCTTGTGGCGCGGCACGTACAGCTCCAGCGTGTACGCGAAGCCGAAGACCCGCTCGGTGCGGCCGCGGTGCCAGATCAGCGAGTCGAACGGCGAGACCAGCGTGGTGCGGTGCCGGCCGCGCGGCTCGGAGGCCAGCGCCTCGGGGTCGGCCCACGCGGCGGCGCCCTTGACGGTCTTCGCCCTGACGGCGGCCCGGCCTGAAGCGGCGGCCCGCCCGTTGACCGCGATCGTCACCTTGCCGCTGCCGCTGCCGCTGCCGCTGCCGCTGCCGCTGCCGGCGCTGCCGCTCGCATCGCCGTCGCCCGCGCCTCGGCCGTTGGCGCTCCCGCCGCCCCGGGACGCGTCGCGGGCCGGCCAGCCCGACACGGTCACGGGCACCAGCCCGGCCGCGCCGCTGAGCAGGCACTCGTCCAGCATCGCGGCGTGCTTGCCCTTGAGCCGCAGGAAGTCGATCAGATCGCCCCGGGTCGCGACGCCCAGCGCGCGGCCCGCGATCCGCGCGAGCCGTACGACGCACTCCTCGTCGGTGAGGTCCTCGGCCAGGAGGTCGGCGGGCACCACGCGCTCGGCGAGGTCGTAGACCCGCCGCCAGCCGACGCGCCGGGTGCAGACCAGCTCGCCGATGTCGAGCAGCCACTCCAGCGCGATCTTGGACTCGGACCAGTCCCACCACTCGCCGGCCTGCCCGTCGCCGTCGGAACGCCTGGCCGCCCGCGCGCCGCCCACCTCGGCGGTGGTGACGGGGCCGGACTCGCGCACCTGCTGCAGCAGCTTCTCGACCTGGCCGTTGGGGACGTCGTGCCAGCGGAAGCCCCGCTCCCGGTACGCGCGGCGGCGGAAGGCGTAGAGCGGCCAGTGCTCGATCGGCAGGATGCAGGCGGCGTGGCACCAGTATTCGAAGCTCTGCGCCGGTTCGTGCCAGTAGGCGCGCTCGACCGCTGCCCTGCCGACGGCTCCCAGGCGCGCGTAGGCGACCAGCTCATGGGACCGGGCGAGGACCGAGATCGTGTCGAGCTGCACGGCGCCGAGTCTGCGCAGCATGCCGCGCGGGCCGCCCTGGCGCCCCTCGGCGCCGAGCAGGCCCTGCGCGCGCAGGATGATCCGGCGCGCCTCGTCGGCGGTCAGGTCGGTCATCAAAACTCCTTAAGGCTGGAGCCCCTGGGCCTCAGCCCTGGGGACGAAAAGCTGGACACCACCTGCACGTGCTTCACACCAAGCGGGTGTTCTTGAGTGGGCGATTCGTCAAAATGGATCTGTGAGGACGGCGTACAAGTGCCGGGCGTACCCGACGCCCGAGCAGGCCGGCGTGCTGAGTCGCACGTTCGGTTGCGTACGCGTCGTCTGGAACCGCACCCTGGCTTGGCGGCGTGACCGATACCGCACCCAGCAGGCGAAGATCGGCTTCGTCCAGGCCAATGCCTATCTCACCGCGATGAAGGCCACCGACGAGCTGGCATGGCTGAACGAGGTGTCGTCGGTGCCGTTGCAGCAGGCGATCCGGCACCAGCAGACGGCGTTCGCGAACTTCTTCGCCGGACGCGCCAGGCACCCGCGCTACAAGTCCCGAACCGGACGGCAGTCGGCTGAATACACCCGCTCGGGGTTCCGCTACCGCGAGGGGCGGCTGTACCTCGCGAAGATGGACGCGCCTCTGGCCTTCGTCTGGCCCTGGCCCGACGTGGACCCGACAGCGATCGACCCGACCACGGTGACCGTCTCCCGGGACCCGTGCGGGCGGTGGTACGTCTCCTTCGCCGTCGATATCACCGCCCCCGACCCGCTCGCGACGTCGGGAGCAGCGGTCGGCGTCGATCTCGGGGTGACGGACTTCGCCGTCACCTCCGACGGCGACAAGATCCCCAACCCGCGTCATCTGGCTAAACGGGAGCGCAACCTGGCCCGCTACCAGCGCCGCCAAGCACGCAAGACCCGCGGGTCGAACAATCACCGGAAGGCGAAGGCCAAGGTCGCCCGCGCCCACCGGAAGGTACGCGCGTCCCGGACAGACTTCCTGCACAAGACCAGCACGCGGCTGGTGCGCGACCACGACGTGATCGTGATCGAGGACCTGGCCGTGGCCAACATGGTCCGCAACCGCACGCTGGCCAAGGCCATCTCCGACTGCGGATGGGGCGCCTTCCGCCGCATGCTCGGCTACAAGACGGCCCGACACGGTCGCCGTCTGATCGTGGTCGACCGCTGGCTGCCCAGCTCCAAGACCTGCTCGACCTGCGGGCACCTGCTCACGCAACTCGCGCTCAGCACCCGGACGTGGCAGTGCCCGTCCTGCGGCACCCGGCACGACCGGGACATCAACGCCGCGAAGAACATCCTGGCGGCAGGTCTTGCCGTGTCCGCCTGTGGAGGTGACGTCAGACATTCCGGGGCCTTCGGGGTGCAGTCGCCTGGGAAGCAGGAACCCCAACCTGTGAAGGTTGGCATCCCCCGCCCTTAGGCATGGGGAGGAAGTCAAGTCAGCGATTCCGTACGGCAGGCGAGCATGCGGCGCATGCTAGCGCCGCCCACCGACAGAAACGCGAGCGCGGGGCGGCTGGGGAAAATCTGGAGGAACCCCTCCGGAGGTGGCCGGGTCGGAGCGTCCACCACAAACCTGGCCGCTTTGCCGCACGCACCGCCTCCGAGAACGAGGCTCTCCACGCCCAAGGCCGTCTGCACCCGAAGGCCCGCGAAACGGCGGCGCCCGAGAAACCGCGGCCGGCTTCGCGGCGCGCCCGGCAGCGTGATGTGGGGCCCGCCGCACGCCCGAGAGCAGACATCGGGCCGGGCGGCCTGGGAAAGGACGCCGGGTCGGCGGCGCGCCCGAGGCTCGATGGGGACGGTGACTGCCCCTGTTCGCGCCCCAGCGCAGAACGACAGGAGGGAGCGCCTGAAGGAGAACGGCACCAAGCTCGCGGCCTTCCCGTCAGGGATCCACCTCAGGCGCGTACCCGGGGGAGAACGTAGGTCAGCAGGCCCGGCGGCGCGCCCGAGAAGCCGGAGAAGACGACCGGCGTGGCGCGCTCGGGGAACCATCACCCGCGTGGCGCGCCCGGGGGTGTCAGCGACAGAACGACGACATGCGAAGGAGCGGCGTCGCGTGGTGTGACGCCGCTCCCGCGCTCGGAAGACCGTCGTGGCTCGGGCTCAGCGGTGGTCTTCGACGGACATGCCGACGCGGGGCGCGTCGATCACGACGTCGGAGAAGATGTCGAAGACGAGCGCCAGGATGCCGCCCACGACGATCACCCCGGCGCCGACCCAGACGAGCGTCCAGCTCGACATGGTCAGCCCGACACCGCCGACGATGAACCCGATCAGCATGACGGTGACCGCGAGCCACGAAGACGCGCGCCCGCCGTGACTGCCGAGATGCTCAGTCTGCTCGCTCTTCTGGCCCTCTACCATGACAAAATCCTTCCCTTTGCCGGATATCCCGCTATTTGGTGCGAGCCGGCTGTCAACCGGCATACCCTCTGCCTCGGCCCATTCTCCCAGACATCACCTGCGCCCTCGATGTCGCGGTGGCTGTGTCTGCTGGCGGAACCGCCTACCATGGCAACGGGGAAGTTTGTCTCGGCCTCTCCTCCTGGCGGCGCCGCCGGGGTAGACCTGCGAGGAGCTTTACATAAAGTGGCAGCCATTCTCGACAAGATCCTGCGTGCCGGCGAAGGCAAGACCCTGCGCAAGCTCAAGCGGATCGCAGACCAGGTCAACTCCATCGAGGACGACTTCACGAGCCTGTCCGACGCGGAGTTGCGCGCGCTGACGGACGAGTTCAAGCAGCGTCACAAAGACGGGGAGTCGCTCGACGACCTGCTTCCCGAGGCGTTCGCCACCGTGCGCGAGGCGGCCCGCCGCGTGCTCGGACAGCGCCCCTACGACGTCCAGATCATGGGCGGCGCCAACCTCCACATGGGCAACATCTCCGAGATGAAGACAGGTGAGGGCAAGACCCTCACCTGCACCCTGCCCGCCTACCTCAACGCGCTGGCCGGCAAGGGCGTCCATGTGATCACGGTCAACGACTACCTCGCCAAGCGCGACGCCGAGAAGATGGGCCGCATCCATCGCTTCCTCGGCCTGGAGGTCGGCGTGATCATCTCCGGGCAGCAGCCCGACGAGCGCCGCAAGCAGTACGAGGCCGACATCACGTACGGCACCAACAACGAGTTCGGCTTCGACTACCTGCGCGACAACATGGCCTGGTCGCTCGACGAGTGCGTGCAGCGCGGCCACTACTTCGCGATCGTCGACGAGGTCGACTCCATCCTCATCGACGAGGCCCGCACGCCGCTGATCATCTCCGGCCCTGGCGAGCAGTCCGGCAAGTGGTACGCCGAGTTCGCCAAGATCGTGCCCAGGCTCCGCCGGGGCGTCGAGGCGAAGAACCCCGGCGAGGAGAGCACCGGCGACTACGTCGTCGACGAGAAGAAGCGCACCGTCGGCGTGCTGGAGGCGGGCGTCGCCAAGGTCGAGGACTGGCTCGGCATCGACAACCTCTACAAGCCCGAGCACACCCACCTGGTCGGCTTCCTGAACAACGCGCTCAAGGCCAAGGAGCTGTTCAAGAAGGACAAGGACTACATCGTCGCCGACGGCGAGGTCCTGATCGTCGACGAGTTCACCGGGCGCATCCTGCACGGCCGTCGCTACAACGAGGGCATGCACCAGGCCATCGAGGCCAAGGAAGGCGTGGCCATCAAGGACGAGAACCAGACTCTCGCCACCGTCACGCTGCAGAACTACTTCCGCCTCTACGAGAAGCTGTCCGGCATGACCGGCACCGCCGTCACCGAGGCCAACGAGTTCCACAAGACCTACAAGCTCGGCGTGGTCCCGATCCCCACCAACCGGCCGATGATCCGCAAGGACCAGGCCGACGTGGTCTACAAGACCGAGGACGCCAAGTTCGACGCCGTGGTCATGGACATCAAGGACCGCTACGAGCAGGGCCAGCCGGTGCTCGTCGGCACCACCTCGGTCGAGAAGTCCGAGCGGCTGTCGCGGGCGCTCAAGCGCCAGGGCGTTCCGCACGAGGTGCTCAACGCGAAGAACCACGCGCGTGAGGCCGCGATCATCGCCGAGGCGGGCCGCAAGGGCGCCGTCACCGTCGCCACCAACATGGCCGGCCGCGGCACCGACATCATGCTCGGCGGCAACCCCGAGTTCCGCGCCGACCTGGAGCTGCGCCAGCGCGGCCTCGACCCGGTCGAGACGCCGGAGGAGTACGAGAAGGCCTGGCCCGAGGCGCTGGAGAAGGCCAAGGCCGCGGTCCAGGCCGAGCACGACGAGGTCGTCGAGATCGGCGGCCTGTACGTCCTCGGCACCGAGCGCCACGAGTCGCGCCGCATCGACAACCAGCTCCGCGGCCGTTCCGGCCGTCAGGGCGACCCCGGCGAGTCGCGCTTCTACCTCTCGCTCGGCGACGACCTGATGCGTCTGTTCAACTCGGCCCGCGTCGAGATGATCATGACGCGGCTCAACATCCCCGACGACCAGCCGATCGAGTCGGGCATCGTCTCCAAGGCCATCGCCTCCGCCCAGCACCAGGTCGAACAGCAGAACTTCGAGATCCGCAAGGAAGTTCTCAAGTACGACGAGGTGATGAACCGCCAGCGCAAGGTCATCTACGCCGAGCGCCACCGGGTGCTGGAGGGCGCCGACCTGCACGAGCAGGTGCGCGGCTTCGTCGGCGACGTGATCGACGGCTACGTCGCGGGCGCCACCTCCGAGGGCTTCGCCGAGGAGTGGGACCTCGAGAAGCTGTGGAAGGCGTTCAGCGAGCTCTACCCGATCCAGGTCACCATCGACAACCTGGTCGAGGAGGCCGGCTCGCGCGAGGAGCTGACCGCCGAGTTCATCAGCGAGAAGATCAAGCAGGACGCGCTGGCGGCCTACGACCGTCGCGAGCAGGAGCTCGGCTCCGAGGCGATGCGCGAGTTCGAGCGCCGGGTCATCCTGTCCGTCCTCGACCGCAAGTGGCGCGAGCACCTGTACGAGATGGACTACCTGCGCGAGGGCATCGGCATGCGGGCCTACGCGCAGAAGGACCCGCAGATCGAGTACCAGCGCGAGGGCTTCGAGATGTTCGCCGCGATGCTCGAGGGCATCAAGGAGGACTCGGTCGGGTTCCTGTTCAACATCGAGGTCGAGGTCCAGCAGAACCCGATCGTCGAGGAGGCCGAGGAGGACGCGATGGTGGCGGAGACCCGCTCCATCATCGCGCGCGGCCTGCGCGGCCCCGAGCGGCCCGCCGAGCTGGAGTACTCCGCGCCCGGTGAGCAGGGCGAGGTCGAGCACACCCGCGTCCGCACCACCGCGGCGGAGCGGGCGGCCTACGGCAACGTCGAGCGCAACGCGCCGTGCCCCTGCGGCTCCGGCAAGAAGTACAAGCGCTGCCACGGCGACCCGCGCAACGCGGCCTGACCCGCTCTCGCGGCCGAGGTTTCCCGGCCCCGTTGCTCTCGCCCAGGTGAGAGCAACGGGGCCGTTCCCGTCTCGGGAGGCCCTCAGGAGGTCGTCAGGCGGTCTCGAAGTCGGTGACGAGCCACTGCACGCCGCGTCGCTCCAGGCGTACGGCCAGCACGTGGCTGCGTTCGCCGCAGTGCAGCAGCACGCACATCTCGATCACGCCGTCCGCGGGCTCGGTCACGCGGGGGACGGCCGCGAACGGCGGGCGGTGCGTGTCCAGCATGCGGCCGGCCCGCACCAGTTCCCGGTACGCCCGGTCGGTGAGCCGGTCGGCCACCGTCTCGGGCGGCCGGCGGCCGGTGAGCACTTCGGCCAGGGCCTGCCCGAGCAGGCGCAGGCCCCGCTCGTCCGGCGCCGCGCCCGGAGGGCCCCACACCAGGTGCCGCGTGTCCAGGGCGAGGGAGCCCACCACCGCGGGCGGCTCGGCCTCGGGACGGGCGGCGACAGCGGCGCTCCCGGCGGCGACGGCGGCGGCGGTGCTTCCGGTCGTGACGGTGCTGCCGGTCGTGACGGTGCTGCCGGTCGTGACGGTGCTTCCGGTCGCGACGGTGCTTCCGGTCGCGACAGTGTTCCCGGTCGCGGCGGTGCTGCCGGTCGCAGTGCCGGTGCGGTCGGCTCGGGCGGCACGGGCGGCCCGGGCACGGGCGAAAGGCGGACGGGGAAGGGATGGCATGGGCCCTCCAGAATCGCGGGGGAGACGATCGCTACAAGGAGTTTTCGGCCCGGCCCCCGAATACGTCGCCCGCCAGCTTTCCCCGGCGCAGCGGCGGTTCGGGGGAGTTGGCGGAGAAGATCACCCGGAGCTGGAGCGGTGCCCGGCCGTCACCCGCGGCCTTCCGGTCGTGCCCGTCATGACACCGGGCCGTCCGTAAGGCTTAAGGCCCGGCGCGGAAGGGTGAAACGGCCAGGCGGGAAACCCTCACTCCGGCTCACCGGCCGTTCCCGACGGGTCCGGCTGCGAAGGGCGCGGGCGGGCGGCGCCGTCGCGGGGCGTGCGCGGCTCGCCGGAGTCCACGTCCGGCTCCGGCTCGCGTCCCGGCGTCAGGATGTTCAGCCGCCGGATGAGGAAGCTGAACACCACGTAGTACACGATCCCGTACACGACCCCGATCGCCAGGATCCCCGGCAGGTTGCGGGTGTTGGACTTGCTCGCGTTCAGCAGCATGTCGAGCAGTCCCGCGGAGAAGCCGAACCCGAGCTGGCCGCCGACCAGCATCGTCACCGCCATCGCGATCCCGGTCAGCACGGCGTGGACGACGAACAGCAGCGGCGCGACGAAGATGAACGCGAACTCGATCGGCTCCGTGATGCCCGTGACCACGGAGGTGAGCGCGGCCGAGAGCATGATGCCGCCCACGGCCCGGCGCCGGTGCGGCGGCGCGGCCCGCCACATGGCCAGCGCGGCGGCCGGCAGCGCGAACATCATGACGGGGAAGAACCCGGCCATGAACTGCCCGGAGTGCTCGGCCCCGCCGAAGTAGCAGTTCCAGTCGCCGCCGAGGACCCGCCCGCCCACCTCGCACTGCGGCACCACGTGCCACACGATCGAGTTGACGAAGTGGTGCAGCCCCAGCGGGATGAGCAACCGGTTGATCAACCCGTAGATGCCGGTGCCGAGCGGTCCGAGCGTGCTGAGGGCCTGGCCGGCGTCGCCGATCCAGCCCCCGAGCACCGGCCAGATCCACCCGATGACGACGCCGAGCAGCAGCGCCACGATGGCGGTGACGATGGGCACGAAGCGCCGCCCGCCGAAGAACGCCAGCCACGACGGCAGCTTGATCCGGTGGAAGCGCTGCCACAGCAGGGCGGCGACGAGCCCCATCATGATGCCGCCGAGCACCTTGGTCGGGTTCTGCAGCCCGTAGTCGACGACCTCGTTGATCCCGCCGTCCTCGACCTTGCGCAGCAGCACGGTGCCGCGGATGGACGAGCCGAGGAACATCACCTTGGACACCCGGTCGAACACCAGATAGCCGACCACGGCGGCCAGCGCGGTCGTCCCGTCGGCCTTGCGCGCGAACCCGATGGCCACGCCCACGGCGAACACCAGCGGCAGGTTGTCGAACAGGGCCGCGCCCGCGGCGGCCAGCACCGGCGCGACCCGCGCCATCCACGCGAACCCGGCCACGTCCGCCAGGCCGCCGGGGGCCGGGCCGTTGGAGCCGAGCATGTCGGGCTGCCCGAAGCGGACGAGCAGCGCGGCGGCCGGCAGGGCGGCGATGGGCAGCATGAGGGAGCGGCCCAGCCGCTGGAGTACGGTCATCACCCGCGCGAGCCGGGGCCGGAGGGCGGTCAGGGCGCGGGCGAACGGCGAAGGCCGGGCGGTGGTCTCGTTCACCGGACGTTCCTCCTGAGGGTGGGAGCCGGGCCCTCACCCCCGTCTGGCGGGCATTTCCAGGCTGGTGCGCAACTGGTAGCGGTCGGCGCGGTAGGTCGAGACCCCCAGCTCGGCGCAGACGCCGCCGGAGAAGGACCTGCGCTGGAGCAGCAGCACGGCGCCGCCGCGCGGCAGCTTGAGCAGGTCGGCGTCGCTCGGGTCGGCGATGCCTCCGTCGATGGTCAGCTCGCCCGCGTCCATGACGAGGCCGTAGCGGGTCTCCAGCAGCTCGTACAGCGACTTGTCGGCCAGGTCGAGGTCGCCGAGGCCGGGGGCGAGGCGCACGGGGATGTGCGCGCGCTCGATGGACAGCGGCTCGCCGTCGGCGGTGCGCAGCCGCTCGATGAAGTGGACCTCCTCGCCCGGCTGGATGCCCAGCTCCTTGGCCAGGTGGGCGCTGGCGCGCACGATGCGCCGGTCGAGGTCGCGCGAGCCGGGCTCCATGCCGCGGGCGCGCATGTCGTCGGTGAACGAGGTGAGCTGGAGGGCCAGCTCGATCTTGGGCCGGGCGACGAACGTGCCCTTGCCGGGCACCCGGTGCAGCCGCCCCTCGGACACCAGGTGGTCGACCGCCTGCCGCACGGTCATCCGGGACAGGCCGAAGCGCTGGCACAGCTCCCGCTCGGAGGGGATGGCGGCGCCGATGCGCAGTTCCTCGCTGTCGATGAGGTCCAGCAGGATCTCGCGCAGCTGGAAGTACTTGGGCACCGGGCTGTCCGGATCGATGCGGGCCACGGATCCTCCCCTCGATCTGACCTGGGCAATGGGCTATGGTTCGTACTGGTCTAGTCCGGACTAGACCACATGTCGCAAAACAGGGTCAAGTCCGAACGGTAACGATTGCGAGCGTGAGATGACCAGCAGAATGCGCAGCGAGATCGCCGAGCAACCCGCGGCGCTGAGGGCCACACTCGACGCGCTGCTCCCCCGCGTGGACGAGGTGCGGGCGCTGGGCGAGCGGACCCGCCAGCTGCTGTTCATCGCCCGCGGCACGTCGGACAACGCCGCAGTCTACGGCCGCTACCTCATCGAGTCGCGCGCGGGGCGGCTGTCCGCGCTCGCCGCGCCGTCCATCGCGACGACCTACCGGCGCAAGCTCGACCTGGACGGCGTCCTGGCCGTGGCGATCTCCCAGTCCGGCCGTACGGAGGAGATCGTCGAGACGCTGGCCTGGGCGCGCGACTGCGGGGCGAAGACCGTCGGCGTCACCAACGGCGGCCCCGACAGCCCCCTCGCGCAGGCCGCCGACCTGGCGCTGTGCACGCTGGCCGGCGAGGAGAAGGCCGTGCCGGCCACCAAGACCTACACCACCCAGCTCGCCGCGCTGGCGGTGCTCGCGCTCGGCCTCGGCGCCGAGGTGGACGAGCAGGACCTCCAGCGGGTGCCGGACGCGGTCGAGAAGCTCATCGACGCGCCGGGCGACCTGGACGCCGTGGTCGAGGGCCTGGCCGACAAGCCCGGCGCGGTCGTCTCGGCCCGCGGCCTGGCCTTCTCCACCGCGCTGGAGACCGCGCTGAAGCTCAAGGAGGCGTGCTACCTGCACGCCATGGGCCTGTCGTACGCCGACCTGCTGCACGGCCCGATCGCGGTCGTGGACGCCGAGACCCCGGCGCTGCTGCTCGCCGCCGAGAACAGCCCCACGCTGCCCGGCACGGTCGCCCTGGCCGAGCGGGTCGTCGCGGCGGGCGCGCCCGCGTTCACGATCGGCGGCGGCGCTGCCCTCGCCGGGGCGGGCACGGCCGCCCTCAACGGCCCCGACCTGCCCGAGTGGGTCGCGCCGATGGGCCTGATCGTCCCCGGCCAGCTCCTGACCGAGGCCCTGGCCCGGCGGCTCGGCGTGGACCCCGACGCCCCGCGCGGCCTGAACAAGGTGACGCAGACCGACTGATCGCGCGCGTTCGTCCAGCGTGGCCGGACGGCCGTCTACTCTGGTCGGACAGTGAGGAGGAGGACGGATGGCGGCGGATGCGAGCGCGATCATCGCCGGGCTCGGCGGTGCCGGCAACATCATCGACATCGAGCCCTGCATCACCCGGCTGCGGACCGAGGTGCGTGACGTGTCCAAGATCGACCGTGACGCCCTGTACGCGGCCGGCGCCCATGGCGTGATGGCCGCCGGCAACGTCGTTCAGGTCGTCGTGGGTCCGGACGCCGACACGATCGCCAGCGACATCGAGGACCTCATCGGCTAGAGGGCGAGACCATGACGACTGTTCTCGCCCCCGTCGAGGGGGCGGCAGTGGCGCTGGCGGCCGTGCCCGATCCGGTGTTCTCCGCGGGGATGGTGGGCCCCGGAGCGGCGATCGACCCGCTGCGGGAGCCCGGCGAGGCCGTGGCCCCCATCGCCGGAAAAATCATGAAACTGCATCCGCATGCTTATGTGATCGTCGGGGACGACGGCAGAGGTGTGCTGGTTCACCTCGGCATCGACACCGTGCAGCTCAAGGGCGAGGGCTTCGAGTTGCTCGCGGCGGAGGGCGACCGGGTCGGCGCCGGTCAGCCCGTCGTCGCCTGGGACCCGGCCGCGATCGAGGCGGGCGGCCGGTCGCCGGTCTGCGCCGTGGTCGCGCTCGACGCGGACGCCGCCGCGGTCAGCGGTGTGGCACCGGGAAGCGTGCGGGCAGGGGAGGAGTTGTTCCGTTGGCTCTGACCCGTGTGGCTCCGGCGCCGCGCCGACGCCGATGATGGTACGAGACCCGGCACTCCACCGGGACGGCAGAAGGGCCCGGCGCTCCGCCGGGACGGCAGACGGCCCCGGCACCAGGCCGGGACGGCAGACGGGTCCGGCGTGGTCCGGACCGGCGAAGGAGGAAGAAGACCCATGCCTGAACGCAAGGTCACCGTGGTCGCGGACGTCGGGCTGCACGCCAGACCGGCGGCCACGTTCGTACGGGCGGCGGCCAAGGCGCCGATGGACGTCTGGATCGCCAAGCCGGGCCGCGACCCGGTCAACGCCAAGAGCATCCTGCAGATCCTCGCGCTCGACGTGCAGCAGGACGAGATGGTCGTGATCAAGGCCGAGGGCGACGGCGCCGAGGCGGTCCTCGACGAGCTCGCGAGCATCGCCGGATCGCCGTGACGCTGACGGGGGCGGGGGTGAGCCCGGGCGCCGGACACGGCCCCGCGTACATCCTG
This sequence comes from Nonomuraea roseoviolacea subsp. carminata, assembly GCF_024172185.1. Classification (GTDB taxonomy): domain Bacteria; phylum Actinomycetota; class Actinomycetes; order Streptosporangiales; family Streptosporangiaceae; genus Nonomuraea; species Nonomuraea roseoviolacea. The sequence continues at coordinate 2,115,099 of NZ_JAMZEC010000001.1, read as the reverse complement.
ACGGCATCCGTTCCCGAACCCCCCGAGGACTCCGCCCACACGGGCGACGCGGACGCCGAGAAGGAACGCGCCCTGGCGGCGCTGCGCCAGGTGGCGGGCGAGCTGGAGGCCCGCGCGGCGCGGCTCGACCGGCCGGACGACCATGCCTCCGGCGGCGCGGGCCGCGAGGGGGCCAACATCCTGCGGGCGCAGGCGCTCATGGCCACCGACCCCGGTCTGGCCGTGGGGGTGGAGGCGCTCGTGGACGAGGGGGTCGCCGCGCCGCGGGCGGTCTTCTCCGCCTTCGCGAAGTACCGCGACGTGCTCGCGGGCGCGGGCGGGTACCTGGCAGAGCGGGTCGCGGACCTCGACGACGTCCGTGACCGGGCCATCGCCGTGCTCACCGGCCACCCCTTGCCGGGCGTCCCGGCCGAGCCCGCGCCGCCCGCCGAGCCCGGCGGCGCGCCCCGGCCGTACGTGCTGGTCGCGCGCGACCTGGCCCCCGCGGACACCGCGCTGCTGTCGCGGGACGTGGTCGCCGCGTTCGTCACGGAGCGGGGCGGCCCGACCAGTCACACCGCGATCCTCGCCCGCGCGATGGGCGTGCCCGCCGTCGTCGGCTGCGCCGGCGCGACCGCCATCCCGCCCGGCACCACCGTGCTGGTCGACGGCTCCTCCGGAGAGGTACGGCCGGATCCGCCGGCCGAGGAGCTGGCCCGGGTGGCGGGCGTCGAGGGGGCCCGGCGCGCGGCGCTGGCCCGGGCGGGTGAGAGCGGCGCGACCCGCGACGGCCACCCCGTGCCGCTGCTGGCCAACATCGGCGGCCCCCAGGACCTCGACGCCGCGCTGCGCCACGGGGCGGAGGGCGTCGGCCTCTACCGGACCGAGTTCCTCTTCCTGGGCAGGAGGCACGCGCCGGCGGCCGAGGAGCAGGAGCGGGCCTACCGGGCGGCGCTGGCCGCCTTCCCCGGCCGCACGGTCGTGGTGCGCGCGCTCGACGCCGGAGCCGACAAGCCGCTGGCCTTCCTGCCGCCGCCCGGCGCGGAGCCGAACCCGGCGCTGGGCGAGCGCGGCCTGCGGCTGCTGCGGCGCTTCGAGGACGTCCTCGACGCCCAGCTCGGCGCCCTGGCGCGGGCGGCCGCGTCCGAGACGGCCGAGCTCCAGGTCATGGCGCCCATGGTGGCGACGGCCGAGGAGGCGGCGTGGTTCGCGCGGGCGTGCCGGGCCAGGGGCCTGGCCCGGGCCGGGGTGATGGTGGAGGTGCCGGCGGCGGCGCTGCGGGCCGCGAGCCTGGCCGCCGAGGTGGACTTCCTGTCGATCGGCACCAACGATCTGGCGCAGTACGCGTTCGCCGCCGACCGGGAGCTCGGCACGCTCGGCGACCTCCAGGACCCGTGGCAGCCCGCCCTGCTCGACCTCGTGCGCCTGGCGGCGGCCGGGGCGTCCGAGACGGCCCGGCCGTGCGGGGTCTGCGGCGAGGCGGCGGCCGATCCGGCGCTGGCCTGCGTGCTCGTGGGGCTCGGGGTCACGTCGCTGTCGATGGCGGCGGCGGCGCTGCCGGCCGTACGGGCCGGGCTGGGCGAGCACACGCTGGAGCAGTGCCGCGAGGCGGCCGAGGCGGCCCGCTCGGCCGCCGGCCCGGGAGAGGCCCGCGCCGCCGCCCGTGCCTGCCTTCCCGCCCTGGATCGCCTGGGCCTCTGAGCGCCCGCACCTCCGCGGGCGGCCGGGGGTGGCCGCGATCGGACACCGGGGGAGACCCCGGGACGGGGCGGGATCGGGCTTCAGGGGTGCCGCCGCCTGGATACGGTGGAGGGCATGTCTGGACGGATCGGCATGGCAGGGCTGCTCGTGTTCGCGCTCACGGCGTGCGGGGGAGGCGGCACGGCGGGGGCGGCCCCCGGCACGCGCGCTCCCGTCACACCCACCGCCCCGGCGGTCCCCACGGCTCAGGACACCACGGGACAGGACACCCCGGCGGCCACGACCAGCGCCGCCGTGCCGAGCCGCGTCCCCGCCGCGAACGGCGACGTGAGCCGGGTGCTGGCCCGCATGAGCGTGGAGGAGAAGGTCGGCCAGCTCTTCATGCCCGTCCTGTACGGCACGTCCGCCGACTCGGTCTCCGGCGAGAACCAGGCCAGGTACGGCGCCCAGACCCCGGCCAAGGTGATCGCGAAGTACCACCTCGGCGGCGTCATCCTCTTCCCGGCCAACGTCACGAGCGTCTCCCAGGTCGTCGCGCTGACCAACGGCCTGCAGGCGGCCTCCCCGCGGGTGCCGCTGATCATCGGCACCGACCAGGAGAACGGCCTGGTGTCCCGGATGGGGGCGCTGATGACGAAGTTCCCCGGCGCCTCCACCGTGGGCGCCACCGGCGACCCGGCGCGGTCGCGGGCCGTGGCCAAGGCCACCGGCGAGGAGCTGCGCGCGCTCGGCGTCAACCTCGACTTCGCCCCGGTCGCCGACGTCAACGTCAACCCGAAGAACCCGGTGATCGGCCGGCGGGCCTACGGCGACGACCCGGCCAAGGTCGCCGCGATGGTCTCGGGCGCGGTCAAGGGCTTCGGCGACGCGGGCGTGGCCTCCAGCGCCAAGCACTTCCCCGGCCACGGCGACACCGACGTCGACAGCCACACCGGGCTCCCGGTGATCAAGCACACGCGGGCGCAGTGGGAGCGGATCGACGCGCCGCCGTTCAGGGCCGCGGTCGCGGCCGGGGTGGACGCGGTGATGAGCGCGCACATCGTCTTCCCCAAGCTCGACCCGTCCGGCGACCCGGCGACGCTGTCCAGGCCCATCCTGACCGGGATGCTGCGCGAGAAGCTCGGCTTCAAGGGCGTGGTCTCGACCGACGCGCTCAACATGGAGGGCGTGCGCAAGAAGTACGGCGACGGGGAGGTGGCCGTGCGGGCCGTGCTGGCGGGCGCCGACCTGCTCCTCATGCCGAACGACCTGCCGAAGGCGTACACCGCGGTGACGGCGGCCGTGAAGTCCGGCCGGATCAGCCGCGCCCGGCTCGACCAGTCCGTCACGCGGCTGCTGACCCTGCGTCAGAAGCGCGGCTTCCTGCGCGCGGCGCCGCGCGCCTCGGCCTCCGAGGCGGCCGGCGTGCTGCGCTCCGCCGAGCACCGCAGGCTGGCCGCCCGGGTGACGAGGGAGGGCAGCTAGCCTCCCCGCGCGACGCTCTAGGCTTGGAGCCTGACCTGTCCGAGGAGGCGGTGTGGTAGCCGGGGTTCTCATCGACTGGGGCGGCGTGCTGACCACCAGCCTGTCCGACTCCATCGCCAGGTGGATCGTGGCCGACCGCATCGACCACGACCACTACCACGCGGTGATGAGCGAGCTGGTCCGCCAGGCGTACGACGGCGCGGCGGACGGCGCGCAGGAGACGGTGGTCCACGCGCTGGAGCGCGGCGAGCTCGACGGCTCGGTCTTCGAGCGCGACCTGGCCGCCCGCCTGCTGACCCTCGACGGGGTGCCGCCGGAGGCGGAGGGCCTGCTGGAGCGGATGTTCGCCGGCTTCGAGCGGGTCGAGGCCATGCACGACATGCTGCGCGCGGTCAGAGGCCACGGGCTGCGCACGTGCCTGCTGTCCAACTCGTGGTCCAACGCCTACCCGCGCGACGGCTGGGACGAGCTGTTCGACGCGGTGGTCATCTCCGGCGAGGTCGGCATGCGCAAGCCGGAGCCGCGCATCTTCCGGCACGCCCTCGGCCTGCTGGCGCTGCCGGGCGAGTCGTGCGTGTTCATCGACGACTTCGAGGCCAACATCGCCGCGGCCCGTGCCCTGGGCATCCACGGCATCCACCACCGCGACGCCGAGACGACCATCGCGCAGCTCGAGTCGCTGCTCCAGATCCCCCTCCGACCGGCATGATGGTCCTCCGCACGTTGTGAAAGGTTTCTGATGCGCGTCTACCTGCCGTGCACGCTGTCCGCCCTCGCCCGCGCGGTGGAGGCGGGCGAGCTCGGCCCGGCCCCGCTGACCGGTTACGCGGTGACGCCCGCGCTGACCGAGTGGTACGCCTCGGGCGACACCGAGGAGCTCGAGTACGTCGCGCTCACCGAGGCCGCCCGCGCCTCCCTGCGGCTGCTGGCCGCCGAGCGCCCCGCCGGGGGCTCGGGGCAGGGCACGGAGCCGGTCAAGGACGAGGACGGCTCCGTGTGGGTGCCCCGGCGCGTGGTCGTGGCCGCCGAGGTGCCCGACGGCACGCTGACGGCCGGCGCCGGCCTGGAGGAGCGGGCGACGGTACGCCTGTCGCGGCCGGTGCCGATGACGAAGGTCGCGGCGGTGCACGTGGACGACCTGTACGCCGTGCCCGACGTCGGGGCGGCCGTCGCCGCGCTGCCCGCCTCCGACGCGGGCGACGACGACGCCCGCTTCACCGTGGACGGCGCCGAGGCGCACGAGCTCATGTGGTACGCGACGCAGGAGATTCCGCATCTTCTGCATGGCGATCATTAGGGCCGTGTTAAATCGGGAGTAAGGGTCCTTGACCTTTTCTTGACCAAGGTCGCTAGGATCTCAGGCCGGACCACGTCCCCTACAGAAGGAGTCGGTTCTCGTGAAGCTCCGAGCAGTCGTGACCGCCGTCGGCGCGGTGGCCGCGGCCCTGGTCGTCATGTCGCCCGCCCAGGCCGCCACGGCCCAGGCCCGCGGATACGACCACAAGGACCCGTACCAGACCGGCTGTGGCAACTCGGCCCGCGCGGTGCGCACCGCGAACATCAACAGCCAGCTTGAGGGCAAGATCGGCACGATCAAGCTGATGTACTCGTTCTCGTGCAAGACCAACTGGATCGAGATCAACACGATCACCGCCGGCTACGGCTCGATCACCGTCCAGAACGCCAGGGGCACCGTCGACACCTTCCAGTTCAAGAAGGGCAACGGCGGCCGCCACTGGGGCAACATGGTCAACGGCAACAACATCTGCGCCTGGGGCAGCGCCAGCGTGAAGTGGGGCAGCGGCATGGGCGGCCAGCGCGGTTCCGGCGGAACCGGCCAGGCCTGCAAGTAATTCCGCTCGCACGGACTACCGCCGCGGCCCCGTGCGCCGCGGCGGTCCGTTCACCGTTCTGTCGCAGGGCCCGGCTACCCTGAAGCCTGTCATGACGAAACACATCATCTGGGACTGGAACGGCACCCTCTTCCACGACATCGACGCCGTCGTCGGAGCCACCAACGAGGTCTTCAGGGCCTACGAGCTGGCCCCCCTCACGGCCGACGGCTTCCGCGCCGTCTACACCCGCCCCATCTGGCTGGCCTACGAGCGGCTGCTCGGCCGTCCGCTGAACGAGGGCGAGTGGGAGACGCTCGACGCGGGCTTCCACGAGCACTACTTCCGGCTGAGCGCGGTGTGCGGCCTGGCCGAGGACGCGCTGGCCACGCTGGCGGGCTGGACGGGCACGCAGTCGCTGTGCTCGATGGCCCCCCACTCCCATCTCCTGACGATCATCGAGTCGTTCGGCATCACCGGCCACTTCAACCGGGTCGACGGGCTGGTCGGGGCCACCGGCGGCGAGAAGGCCGCGCACATGGCCGCCCACATCCAGGCGCTCGACGTCGAGCCCGGGCAGGTGCTGGTGATCGGCGACAGCGTCGACGACGGCATCGCCGCCCGCCACGTGGGCGCGCGGGCCGTGCTCTATACGGGCGGCATGACCTCGCGGGCCGAGCTGGAGGCCACGGGCCTGCCGGTCGTCGACACGCTGGCCGAGGCCGTCGACCACATCTGACGGCGGCCACCCCTGACAGAGGCCACCCCGTTGGCCCTACGCTTGCAGGGTCCCCCCAGGAGGCCGCCATCAACCGCCTAGTGCTCTGGAACATCGACCTGACCCTGGTCGACGTGGCCATCGTCACCCGTGACGCCTACGCCGAGGCGTTCCGCGCCGTGACCGGCCGCCCGCTGGTCAAGCTGGCCCCGGCGCTGGGCCGCCCCGACTCCGAGATCGTCTTCGAGACCCTCGCCCTCAACGGCGTCGTGGCCGAGGACGCCCACCTGCCCAAGTTCCTCGACGCGCTGGCCGCGGCCTTCGCCGACCGGCGCGGCAGGCTGCCGCGGGAGGGCCGGGCGATGCCCGGCGCCAAGGCCGCGCTCAAGGCCGTGGCCCGGCTCGACGGCGTGGTCCAGTCGGTGCTGACCGGCACCGTCAAGGGCAACGCCGTCCTCAAGCTCAAGGCGTTCGGGCTGGACAAGCACATCGACTTCGAGCTCGGCGGCTACGGCGAGGAGGCCTACCCCAAGGCGACGCTGCTCCAGGTCGCGCAGGGGCGGGCCGGGCAGCGGCTCGGCACGCCGTTCACGGCGGCCAACACCGTGGTCATCGGCGACTCGGCCCGTGACGTCCAGGCCGCCCGCATCGGCGGCGCGGCGATGATCGCGGTGGCGTCGGGCCGCTCGACCGCGGGCGAGCTGCGCGAGGCGGGGGCCGACGTCGTGCTGCCCGACCTGTCCGACGCCGCCGAGGTGGTGGCCGCCGTCGCCCGCCTCACCACCCCGGCCTGACCCCGGACCATCCACGGCGCGGCCGGGCGCCCGTCAGGCGAGCGCCTTGAGGAAGCGGGCCGCGACCGGGGCCGCGACGGCCGAGCCGGCCCCGCCGCCCTCGACGATCACCGCGAAGGCCAGGTCGCCCCGGTAGCCGACGAACCACGAGTGCGCGGGCGGCTCCTTGCCCGACCCGTACTCCGCCGTGCCGGTCTTGCCCGCCGTACCCTCCGGGAAGCTGACGGCCTGGGCCGTGCCGTCGGTGACGACGGCCGGCATGAGGTCGCGCAGCGCCCGCACCACGTTCTTCTCCAGGGGGCGCGGCCGGAGCGTGTGGTCCGGCATCCGCTCCTCCGGCACCAGCCGGGGCGGCCACCAGGCGCCGGCGGCGATGGCCGCGGCCACGGAGGCCATGTTCAGCGGGCTGGCCAGCACCCGGCCCTGCCCGATGGAGGCGGAGGCGAGGTCCGTGTCGTCCTTCGGCGCCGGGAACTCCGCCTTCACGGCCGGCACGCCCGGCGTGATCGCCGCGCCGAAGCCGAAGCTGGCGGCCACCCCGGCGAGCCGGTCGGCGCCGAGCCGGTCCACGCTCATCGCGCCGAACGTGGTGTTGCAGGAGTGGGCGAAGGCGTCGCGGAAGGCCAGCGTGCCGTAGTCCTTGAAGCCGGCGTTGTGGAAGGGGAAGCCGCCGATGTTCTGCTCGGCGGGGCATTGCACCCGGGCGTCCGGCTTGGCGCCGTCGGCCACCAGCGCGGAGGCGGTCACGACCTTGAACGTGGAGCCGGGCGGGTACTTGCCGAGCAGCGCCCGGTTGAAGCCGCCCGGCTTGTTGACCACGGCCAGGATCTCGCCGGTGGAGGGCCGCAGCGCCACCAGCGAGGCGGGCTTGTCCACGCCCTCCAGCGCGGCGGCCCCCGCCCGGTGCACCTTCAGGTCGATCGTGGTCTTCAGCGGCACCTTGCCGCCGGCCGCGACGAGCGTCTCGACCGGCCGGTCCCCCTCGTACAGCTCGATCGTCGTCTCCTTGTAGGCGGCGAACCAGTCCGGGTAGGTCTGCTTGAGGCCCTCGACGAGCTGCTGCACCGAGCCGGGCGTGTCCGGGGTGTCGATGCGCCGGCCGTCGGCGGCGAGGACGTGCGCCGGCTCGCCCGGCCGGGTGACCGCCCGCAGCGACCCGCCCTTCCTGAGCCGGGGGTGGAGGGTGGCCGGGGTCCAGGCGACCTTCCACCTGCCGCCGCGCTCGACCAGCTTCAGCTCGCCGTCGTAGTCCCAGTCCCTCGGTCCCTGGATCCTGGCCTGGAAGGACACGGTGCCGTCGTCGCCCACGGTCCTGGCGAAGACCCCGTTCGGGATGGGGCGGTGGAAGGTGGCGCGCTCGGCCTTGAGGTCGGTGAGGAAGCGCCGGTGCCACTGCTCGAAGTCGGCGGGCGGGTCGGCGACGAGCTCGCGCATCGTGGCGTAGCTCTGCGCCGTCCACGCGTCCAGGTAGTCGTCGGCGGTCTGCTCGGGCGTGCCCTGCGTGCGCAGGACCCAGAGCGTGCCGCCGGCCGCCAGGGCCGGGACGAGCAGCGCCGCGGCGACCCATCGCCACCTGCGCCGCCTGCGCGGACGCCGCTCGTCCTCCCTGAGGTGGGCGTAGATTGTCCCCGTTGGTGGTGCCATGGGGTGAGAAGACCAGAGCCCTCGCCTTTCTGTCCAATACCGATATGAGCCGAACCTGCATATGAGTTTGGCTATAGTTGCTGCTCATGGACCTCGTCCGGCACCTTCGCTACTTCATCGTGGTCGCGGAGGAACTCCACTTCGGCAACGCCGCGATCCGGCTCGGCATGGCGCAGCCGCCCCTCAGCCAGCGGATCAAGCGCCTGGAGGAGGAGCTCGGGGTCCGGCTGTTCGACCGCTCCGCCCGGCAGGTCCGGCTCACCGAGTCCGGGCGGCTGCTGCTCGGCGAGGCCCGCGAGATCGTCTCCCGGGCCGACCGGCTGCGTGAGCTGGCCCGGCACGGCCAGGGCACCGTGCTGCGCGTCGGCGTCCCGCCCGACCTGGCGCCCGCCGTGATCGCCGGACTCGTCGCGGGCTTCCGGGAGAGCCATCCCGAGGTCCGCCTCGCGCCCGCCGAGATCTGGACGGCCGAGCAGGTCGCCGCGCTGGCCGAGGGCGCCATCGACGTGGGCATCGTGCGCCACCCCCTCGCCGCGCCCGGCATGCTGTTCGGCCCGCCGCTGATCCAGTCGCAGGGCGTGCTGCTGGCCGAGGACGACCCGCTGGCCCGGGGCGGCGAGCTGCACCTGGCCGACCTGGGCGGCCGTGAGCTGCTGATGCCGCCCCGCGAGGGCGAGCCGGGCGTCCACGCCGAGGTGCTGGCCGAGTGCCGCCGCCACGGGTACGTGCCGCCGCAGGTGCACGAGGGCGCCGGCCTGGGCCTGGTGCTCGCGGGCGCCGCGGTGGCCTTCGGACCGCGCACGGACCTGCCGGGGCTGGCCTGGCGCCCGCTGCTAGGCTCGCCCATCGCCGGTCGGGTCTCCACGGCCTGGCGGGTCGAGACGGAAGCGGTCGCCGCCTTCTCGGCGGTGGCCGTACGAACGCTGAAGGAGCGCGCCGGTATGGCGGACGAGGGCGCGGTGCCCGTGCGGCGGGTCAGCCGCCGGCCGGGGGTGCTGGCATGAACGAGCCGGACTTCGGTGCGGTCTTCCGCGCGGCGGGCGTCACCGGCTGGCTGCACGCGACGGACATCGACACCGGCCGGGAGGTCGGGCACGGCTCGGACGTGCCGGTGCCGACCGCCTCGGTGTTCAAGGTGCCGCTGCTCGTCGAGCTCTGCCGGCAGGCCGACGCCGGGCTGCTCGACCCGGCCGAGCCGGTGACCGTGCGCCCGGACGAGCGCGCCTTCGGGCCCACCGGGCTGTCGGCCATGCTGGACGACGCCACGCTGTCGCTGCGGGACCTCGCCTACCTGATGATCGCGGTCAGCGACAACACCGCCGCGGACGTGCTGTCGGCCCGGGTCGGGTTCGAGGCGGTCAACACCATGCTGGCGGGGTTCGGGCTGCGGGGCACCTTCGTCCAGCAGACGTCGGCCGACCTGTACACCAGCATGGCCGAGGACACCGGGCACGGCTGGCCGTACCTCGACCTGGAGGAGATCGACCGGCTGAGCGTGCTGGACCCGCCGCGCACCAACCGCAGCACCCCGCGCGAGACGGCCGAGCTGTTCGGGCTCATCTGGCGCGACGAGGCCGCCTCGCCCGCCTCCTGCGCCTGGATGCGCTCGGTGCTCAACAAGCAGGTGTGGCCGCACCGGCTGGCCTCCGGCTTCCCGTACGACGACGTGGACGTCAGCGGCAAGACCGGCTCGCTGCCGACGCTGCGCGCCGAGGCCGGGGTGGTCGAATACCCCGACGGCGGCCGCTACGCGGTGGCGGTGTTCACCCGGTCCTTCAGCCCGGCGGTCAACCAGCCGCGCGCCGACGCGGTGATCGGCACGGCCGCGCGTATGGCGGTGGACCACCTAAGACGCTAGCTAGTTGTGTGGCGGAGCGGGTATGACTTCCGCCCGACCGGGCGACAGGATGGGGCACATGGTTGCTGAAGGGACACTTCTCTGGGAGCCGACCGAAGAGATCGTCAAGCGCGCCAAGCTGACCCGGTACCTGGAGTCGGCGGGGCGGGCGGGACAGTCGTACGAGGAGGTCTGGCGGTGGTCCGTCGAGCGCCCTGAGGAGTTCTGGGCGTCGATCTGGGACCACTTCCAGGTGGTCGGCGAGCGCGGCGACGGGCCCGTCCTGTCCGGGACGATGCCGGGCGTCGAGTGGTTCGCCGGAAGCAGCCTCAACTACGCGGAGAACGCGCTGCGCCACTCCGGCGGCACGGCCGTGGTGTTCGTCTCGGAGGACGGCGCCCGCCAGGAGATCGGCCACGACGAGCTGCGCGAGGAGGTCGCCCGCGTGCGGGCCGGGCTGGTACGGCTCGGCGTCGGCCGCGGCGACCGGGTCGCGGCGTACCTGCCCAACATCCCGCAGGCGCTCGTCGCCTTCCTGGCCACCGCCTCCCTCGGCGCGATCTGGTCGGCCGGCTCTCCTGACTTCGGGGTTGCCGGCGTCGTGGACCGCTTCCGGCAGATCGAGCCCAAGGTGCTCATCGCCGTCGACGGCTACCGCTACAACGGCAAGGCCTACGACCGCTCGGACGCGGTGAACGAGATCGCCGCCGCGCTGCCCTCGCTGCGCGCCACCGTGTGGATCCCGTACCTGTCGGCCGCGGCCGAGGGCCTGCCGCCCCAGCGGGCCGAGCCCGCCCCGGGGCCTGCGCGGTCCGTGCCGCACGGCGAGGTGATCGGCTGGGAGGGGCTGCGCGCGGAGTCCGGGCCGCTGGAGTTCGAGCGGGTGCCGTTCGGCCATCCCCTGTGGATCCTGTACTCCAGCGGCACCACCGGCCTGCCCAAGCCGATCGTCCACGGCCACGGCGGCGTGGTCCTGGAGCACCTGAAGTCCCTCTCCTTCCACCAGGACCTCGGCGAGGGGGATGTGTTCTTCTGGTACACCACCACGGGCTGGATGATGTGGAACTACCTCATCGGCGCCCTGCTGGTGGGGGCCGTCCCGGTGCTCTACGACGGCTCGGCCACCCATCCCTCCCCGGCCACCCTGTGGCGGATCGCCGCCTCCGAGGGCGTCACGTACTTCGGGGTGGGCGCGCCGTACATCATGGCTTCGCTGAAGGCGGGGCTGCGCCCCGAGGGGCTGGAGCGGCTGCGCGGCGTCGGCTCCACCGGATCGCCGCTGCCGCCGGAGGGCTTCGCCTGGGTGCACGAGGAACTGCCGGACGTGCCGATCGGCTCGTTCTCCGGCGGCACGGACGTGTGCACCGGCTTCGTGGGCGCGACCGTCCTGCACCCGATCCGGGCCGGCGTCATCCCGTGCCGCTCGCTGGGCGCCGCGGTGGAGGCGTACGACCCCGAGGGCCGGTCGGTCACCGGTGAGGTCGGGGAGCTGGTGCTCACCCGGCCGATGCCGTCGATGCCGGTCATGTTCTGGAACGACCCGGACGGCGAGCGCTACCGCGACAGCTACTTCGACGTCTACCCCGGCGTCTGGCGCCACGGCGACTGGATCAGGATCGACGACGACGGGAGCTGCGTCATCTACGGCCGCTCCGACTCGACCCTCAACCGGGGCGGCGTCCGGATGGGCACCAGCGAGTTCTACCGGGTGGTCGAGCGGTTCGAGGAGATCGCCGACAGCCTGGTCATCGACACGGGCGTGCTCGGCCAGGAGGGGCGGCTGCTCCTGTACGTGACGCTGGCCGAGGGCGCCGAGATGACCGACGACCTGACCCGGGCCCTGTGCGCCGCGCTGCGCGACGAGCTGTCGCCCCGCCACGTGCCCAACGAGATCCGGGCCGTGCCGGGGATCCCGCGCACGCTGTCGGGCAAGAAGCTGGAGGTGCCGGTCCGCAAGATCCTGCTCGGCACCCCCGTCGAGCAGGCCGCCAACCCCGACGCCATGGCCAACCCGGAGGTGCTGGAGCACTTCCGCCCCTCAGACCCCCTGCGGGAGCCGGAACAGGCGTGACGGGTCGTAGGCGGCCTTGACCTGGGCCAGGCGGGCGGCGTTCGGCCCGTAGTAGGCGGCGCGCCAGTCCTTCAGGTCCGGGTCGATGTAGTTGACGTACGCGTGGTCGCCGAGGTGTGGCGCCATGGCGGTGTGGACGCGGCGCAGCCAGGACCGGTCGCTGCCCTCCTGGTAGTACTGCACGCTGTAGAGCGCCGACCGGTGCGGGAAGGCGGTCGCGTCCGGCCGCACCCGCGCCACGGCGCCGCCCATGGCGTCCAGCAGCACCGAGTGCGGACCGGGCCGGCCGACCTCGGCCACCATCGCGCGCACCCCGTCGGGAGTGAGCGGTCGGTAGGCCAGGTGCGACTTGGCGGCGAAGCTCGCCCGGCCCAGCCGGCCGTGCGGCGAGGGGTGGCACTGGTCCACGGTCAGCGTGGAGCAGCCGCCCATCACCTTCATCGCCTGGAGGTACGACGTCCGGTAGACGGTGCGGGAGACCGGCCGGCCGATCCGGGCCACGACGGGGGCGAGCAGCCGGTCCAGCTCGGCCCTGGAGCCCAGGTGGACGCCGGTGATCCGCACCTCCGGACCGCCCGGGTCGCGGGTGAGGTGCAGCGTGGACCACAGGTCGTCGGGCGCGCCGGGCGCCCACGCCTGCCAGGCCGTCAGCGCGGCCGCCGCCTTGGCCCACGGCCAGCGCAGGAAGAAGACGTTGAGGTCGCGGGTCGCGTGGGTGCGGAACGTGAACGACACGGCCACGCCGAAGTTGCCGCCGCCGCCTCCCCGGCAGGCCCAGAACAGGTCGGGATGGTTGCGCTCGTCGCAGTCCAGGACCCGCCCGTCGGCCGTCACGATCCGCACCGACTCCAGCGCGTCGCAGGTCAGCCCGTACTTCCTGGACAGCACGCCGATGCCGCCGCCCAGCGCGAGGCCGCCCACGCCGACCGTGGGACAGGTGCCCGCCGGGATGCCCACCCCGTGCCCGGCCAGCGTGGAGAACACGTCGATCAGCTTCGCCCCCGCCCCGACCGTCGCCCGGCCGCCCGCGTAGCGGACCTTGTTCATCCGGGAGACGTCCACGACCAGGCCGGTGCCGGTGGACCAGCCCGCGTAGGAGTGGCCGCCGGAGCGGGCGGTGACCGGCAGCTTGTGCGCCCGCACGAACGCCAGGCTCGCCGCCACGTCCGCGGCGCTCGCGCAGTACGCGACACCGCTCGGCCTGATCCGGTCGAAGACCGGGTTGAACAGGCGGCGGGCCGTGCCGTAGGCGGCGTCGCCGGGCAGCACGAGCGTGCCCGACAGGCCGCGCCGCAGCTTCGCCCAGTCGGGAGCCTGCGCCCGCGCGGGCCGGGCGGTGGACAGGGCGGCCGTCAGGGCCGGCGCCGTCATGAGCGCCGGGGCGAGCGCGGCGGCGCGGAGGAAGTGGCGGCGGTCCATGGTCGGCTCCCCGCGGTCGTCGTTCAGCACAACCGGTGAGATGCGGCCGCGGATGGCGGGGTTCATCACGATCTGATGTCCCCGCCCGCGGCTGACCCACCCCTGGGGCCCGCGGGCTCGCCGGAGCCCCTCCCGGCGGGCCCGGGGCGGTCAGCCCGTGCGGGCCATCGACGACTCGGCCAGGCGCAACGCCAGCGCGGGACACATGTCCACCGCCCGGCGCGCCTCCTTCGCCATCCAGCCCGGCACGGTCTTGAAGGACGGGAACCCGTACTCGTCCAGCGCCACGAACTCCGGCAGCAGGTGGGCGCACAGCCCGTGCCCCTCGCAGCGGGTCCAGTCCACGTCCAGCCGGTACTCCGGCTCGACCTCCTGCTCCGGCAGCGGCAGCACGCCGAGCACCGGCCGGCCGCACGAGCCGAACTCCAGGTGCAGCGCGATGTCGCTCTCGAACGCGTCCAGCGCCGACAGCACGAACTTGGCCGTGCCGTCCGGGTGGAAGCACGCGCCGCGCCGTTCGACGGCCCGCACGGACCGGCGCACGGCGTCGGTCGAGCCGGTGCCGTCCACGAGCGCGAGGAGCTGGCGCGCCACGTCCGGCAGGCCCAGCCGGCACGGGCCGCACTGGCCGGCCGACTGCGCGGCGAGGTAGGCGGTCACCCGCGCCGCCTCGCCCAGCGGGCAGGTCGCCTCGCCGAGCGGCACGATGATGCCCGCCCCCAGGTCGGCGCCGGCCTGCTTCATGCCCTCGCGGGAGATCACCGCCGACACGGCCGCCTGCGGTGTCAGGAAGGCGCCGTGGTAGCCGCCCATGAGCACGCCCTCGCCGGGCTCGGCGTCGCAGAGGTCGAGCACGTCGGCCAGCAGCGTGCCCGTCTGCGCCTCGATGACCGCGTTGGTCGCGGCGCCGCCGCTGACCGTGAGCAGCACGGTCCCCGGCTCCCTGCTGGTGCCGACCTCGGCGTACTTCTCGGGGCCCAGCTCGGCGAGGATCGCGAGCTGGGCGAAGGTCTCGGTGTTGGACAGCAGCGTGGGCAGGCCGTCCACGCCGCTCGTCGCGGCGCGCTTCTTGCGGCCCGGCGGGATGCCCTCCAGGCCGTTCACGGCGCGGACGAGCGCGCCGCCCTCGCCGGAGATGAACCGCTCCTCCAGCCCGACCACGCGGATCGGGATGTGGCTCTCGGCCGCGCCCGCCACCTTGGCGGCGCGCCGCTCGGCCACGGCGGCGGCGATGGAGGACTCGGCCACCTCGCCGCGGGCGGTCGCGACGACCACCTCGCGGGCGTTCAGCGCCTCGGCGGCCAGCACGGCGCCGTCGAGGACAAGATGGGGCGCGCGGATGAGCAGCATCGCGTCCTTCGAGCTGGCCGGCTCGCCTTCGGCGCCGTTGACCAGCACCACGCACTCGCGCGAGCCGGCGGCGTCGGCGACGGCGCGCAGCTTGCGGCCGAAGGGGAAGGCGGCGCCGCCCCGGCCGCGCATGTCGACCTCGTTCACCTCCGCGATGAGGGTCTCGACGTCGCGGGGGGAGGGCTCGCCGTGCAGCGTGCGGTGCGCCGGCAGGTCGAGCCGCCTGGTGTGGTCCAGCCCGGCGGTCAGCCGGGCGGGGCCCAGCCGTAGCACGTCCGGTGCTCGGTGCGGGATCACGACGTCTCCTGGATGGTCGTCTCCTGGGGGGCGAGGAGAGTGCTCTCCTTGGTGGTGCGAAGGCCCCTGGGCGTGGGGGTCTCCGCGTGGGAGCCTCGGCGGCCCGCGGGGGCGGGCGGCTCCTGGGAGCTGCGGAGTCCCCTTCGGGCGGGGGACTCCTGGGAGGCGCGGAGCGGGATCATCCCGCCTCCCGGTACTTCCGCCGCGCGGCGGCGGCGGCCAGGCTGACCGGCGCGTTGACCTCCTTGGGGCGGCGCGCCGCGGGCGCGTCGGAGACCGCGGGGGTCGGCACGATCTCGGCCCGCGTGGCGGGCCGCAGGATCGTGGCCAGCACCCGGACGAGCAGGGCCGAGCCGACCGCGGCCAGGCAGGCCGCGTACGACCAGGTGACCCAGCCGGCGGCGGTACGGCCGGCGGTCAGCCCGTGCAGGATGGACACCGGCCAGGCCAGGTACGCCCCACCGTGCAGCGTCCGCCACATCCACGGCTTGCCCGTCACCGCGAACCGTCCGCGGACGACGCCCGTCACCACGACCGCGATCATGAGGTTCGAGGCGAGGGCGCCGAAGCCCACCCAGACCCCGGCCACGGGGAGCACGGCCGCGGCCGGCGGGACGTGGCCGAGGCTGATCATGAGACCGATGTGGGTGAACATGTACCCCATGCCGATCGCGGCGGTGGCCCGGTGCGCGAGCTGCGCCCGGACGCGGTTGGACGGGGACAGGAAGACGCGCTCGGTCGTCAGCAGGCCGAGCCCGACGGTGGCGGTCAGCAGCACCAGGGCGAAGACCCCGGCGTAGAACTCGAGGAAGCTCACCCCCTGACCGAACACGGACATGCCGCGGTCGGTCCTGGTCAGGGCGAAGGCCGACAGGCCGAGCGCCATGATGGCCACGCTCAGGCCCAGCCGGACATTGCGGGTGTCCAGCTTGGCCGGCGCGTGCCGGGGGTGTCGTCTGTGGAGCATTCATTCCCTCCAAGGTCGGTTGAGGGTGCGCCTCGGGAGGGTCCGGACCGTCCTGACCGCGCCGTCCGCCCGGATCGCCCGCCGGTTCCGCCGCCCGGTGACCGCCGCTCCGGCTCGCCGTGGGGCCCGGCCCCGTGGGACAGGGGGCCCGGCTCCGCTCGGCCCGGCCCCTCCGGGGGAGGAGGGCCGGGCTGGGTCCGGCCGGGCCCGGGGAGGCGGGCCCGCGTGCCGGTGCGGCGGGAGGGTGGCGTCGGGTGGCGGGCCGGCGGGCGACCCGGTGGACGGCGCGTGGTCAGGTCAGCAGCGGCGGCCCCGGTTGATGCAGTTGACCACGAAGGCCATCAGCCGGTCGGGCATGACGTTGGCGAAGTCCGCGTGGTCGGTGATGGGGTTGTGCTGCTGTTCGGGGAAGGCGTCCACGGCGAAGGAGGGACCCTGGGGAACGCTGTAGACGAGGGTCATCCGCAGCTGCGGAACTGCCTTCATGCCTCCGGGGCAGGCACCACTCTGGTCGGGGAAGACCACGTGCGTGCGGTGGTTGGCGCTGTCGGTGTTCTGCCCGTCCCAGCAACTCGGGAAGTCCAGAATACGCACGACCCCACTACCGCGCGGGCAAAGCGGATATTTCGTGGTGATCCGGTTCTGGAACCCGGTGCAGGTCCAGGCCGCGCGGGCGTTGGCCCCGCCGTTCGTGGCCGCCTTGGCGTCACCGGTGATCAGCCGCAGGAACCGTGGCATGGCCGACACGCGGGACACCGCGTTGCCCCGGAACTGGAGCGTCACTGAGCGGGCGCGCAGCACCTGGCCGACGTTGCCGTCCGGGTCGCCGGTGTTGACGTCGACCTTGCGGTCGCGCAGCACCGGCCAGAAGTACGTCGACCTGTCGCCGAACCGGCACGTCGTGCCCGCCGCGGCGAGGCTCTGGTCGGTGGAGAAGCCGTTCGTGGACACGTTGCCCACGTAGTCGTGCAGGTGGTGGGCGCCGTTCGAGACACCCGGCGCGACGATGAAGTTGTCCGGGTTGTTGTGGCCGTTGCGGTTGGTGCCGCACGCGGAGACGAACGTGCCGCGGGAACCGCCCCGGCCGCGCGGCGGGTCGATCGAGGTGGGCTGGACCTGCCGGATGTCGACGAAGTCGGTCAGGAACGGGCCGAGGTCGGCGCACTCCTCCTCGCCGCCGGCCGTGGGGGACGGCGACGGGGTGGGCCGGCGGGTGGGCTGCTGCTGGTTGCCCCGGCCGCGCCGGCGGAACAGCGTGTTCGGGTCCTGGGTCGGCTCGCCGGCCTGCTGGTCGTCCTGGTTCTGGCCGTCGCGGTCGGCCTGCTGGTCGCCCTGGTCCTGGTTGTTCCGGCCCTGGTCCTGGTTGTTGTCCGGGTCCTGCCCGTTGCGGTCCTGGCCGTTCCGGTTCTGGCCGTTGCGGGTCTGGCCGTTCTGGTCCTGGCCGGTCGGGTCGGGCGCGGGGGAGAGCGCCCCGCCGCCGGTGCCCTGCTGCTCGAATCCCTGCCGCTGGTTGTCACGGCGGTCGCCGCGCTGCTGGTTGTCCTGCTGCCGGCCCTGATCCTGCTGACCCTGGTCCTGCTGCCGGCCTTGATCCTGCTGCTGACCTTGGTCCTGGTTCTGGCCCTGGTCCTGGTTCTGGCCCTGGTCCTGGTCGTTCCGGCCCTGGTCCTGCTGCCCCTGGTCCTGGTTCTGGCCCTGGTCCTGGCCGTCCGGCGCCTGATCGTCCTGCCCCTGCCGCTGGGCCCGCGTCGTCTGCTGACCCTGGTGCTGCTCGGCGGGGTCGCAGTGGTCGGCGAAGGCCGGACTGACGCTGAAGACGGCCGCGGACACCAGACCGCCGGCCACCATGGCCAGGGCGGACACGGCCGCGGCCATGCGTCTCGATCTACTCATGGTTGTCTCCTCGTTTCGACCGCCGCGGGGGCGGGTGGAGTGGCCGAGGGGGTGGGGGGCTCGGGAAGCGCGTTGTGGTCCACCAGCCCGGTGGACTCCAGCAGCGTCATGTGCTTCATGACCACGCTCACCGCCTGCTGGGCGAACTTGCGCACCTCGCTGTTGCGCGTCCCCGCCCGGACGCCCGCCACGACGGTGAAGACCTTCCCGTGCGCCGCGCGCAGCAGGTTGGCGAAGTCCCGGTCGAAGGCGGGGCCGTTCTCGGCCGCCAGTTGAGCCATCCAGCTCTGCTGGTCGGGATTGGGCTGGTCGGGCAGTGGCACGCCCAGCTTGGCCGCGTACTGGCGGGTGACCACGTCCAGCTTGGTGTGGTCCTCCACCAGGTGCAGCCCGACGTCCTTGACCCGCTCGGACGCCGCGCGTTCCTGCGCGTACCGTCCGACGGGTATCTCCCATAGGCCTGCCTGACGTACCTTGACCAGAAGGTCACGGTCGGCCGGCCCCAGCGGGCCGGAGGGCAGCACCGTCCACTCGGCGGACACGGGCGCGGCCGACGATGGCATGACCAGGAAAATCGTCGCCACCGCGGCCACGGCGAAGCCGCCGAACATGAGGACCTCACCGCGTAGAAGCCTGTGCATGGTCGGAGGTACGCGGGGCCTCGGGGACCGGTTCACTTCTAGCGGCGAATAGTCAGAAATGACTGGAGTTATCGGAGTGGCTACCGGACTCATAACGAAGGTGTAAAGATGTGCCCCGTGCTAAGTCACCTCGACGGCAGGTTCGAGAGTGCGGATGCCGAGGCGGAGCACCGCATCGCGGTCCTCTACCAGGAGTTCGGCGGCCCTCTGCTGCGCCACATACGCAAGTCGACCGGCAACGATCTGCAATGGGCCGAGGACGTCGTACAGGAGACGCTCGTCCGGGCCTGGCGCAACTCGGCAAGACTGCAATGGGAACCGAGCCTCATCTGGGCGTGGCTGCTGACCGTGGCCCGCCGCATCGTGATCGACGGCCGCCGGCGCAAGAGCGTCCGGCCCCACGAGGTCGAGCCACCCGAAGTCGACATGTTGGCGGTCCCCGACGGATCCGAGCGGGCGTTGTCGGCGATAGTCGTCGCCGAGGCGCTGCGGAGCCTGTCGGAAGAACACCGCGAAGTCATTGAGCAGACCTATCTCAGGGACCGTACGATTAATGAGGCGGCGGAGATCCTGGGGATCCCGCCGGGTACGGTGAAGTCCAGGCTCTATTACGGGATACGGGCTCTGCGGGAGCTGCTGCGCGACAAGGGGGTAGCCGGCTGATGCACGAAGAGGTGGTCGCCTACGTCCTCGGTGTCCTGGACGAAGAGGACCTGGAGGCGTTCGAGCGCCACCTCGACACGTGCCTTTCATGCCAGGCGGAGCTCAGGGAACTGGCCGCGCTCCCCGGTCAGCTCGACGAGCTCAAGCACCCCTCCGCCTCCGAGGACGATCCCCCCATGTCGATGTCACGTTGACGTCTTCGCCCTTTTCGGGTGATATCGGTACGGCAAGGCATGCGTCCGGCTGCCCATGGCCGGGCGATCTGGGGGAGGTGTTCGGTGGGGCCCGAAACGGCTGCGCCCATCCTCCCGTACAGGTGGGCCGGCGACGACGGCGGCCCACGTCGGCGTCCGCGTCGTACGGCGGGCGCGTCCCAGGTGTGGGATGCTGGTGTCACCGCCTTTTCCCAGCGTGGCCTGCCGCTCCACAGCGGCGGCCCCGGCATGCCGGCGGCACCGGATTCGTCCGGTGTGCCCGTGCGCCCACGAGGCGCGGCCAGGCGTCCGACCGGCGCCGTGCCGGGCACGGGCGGACCGGCGGGCCCCTCCCGTGCGCGGGCGATGACGCGCGCGCACTATTTCCCGCCTTTCGGGGAACCAGAGGCCTGGCTATGAACATGTATGGCAAACCCTCACAAAGGAGTGAGAGCGACATGCCGCTCGACGAGGCCAAGCTCGACGAGGCCAAGGACGAGTTGCTCCAGCGAGCCGCGCAGAGATTCGCGGCCGTGAGCGACGACACGAGTCCCGACGAGGCGCTGGGCCTGCTGCGGGTCTACTACCGGCACGTGGCGCCGGAGGACCTGCTCGACCGTGGCCCCGTCGAGGTCTACGGCCCCGCGATGTCCCAGCGCCGGCTGGCCGCCGTGCGCCCGCAGGGCCGCGCCGCGGTCCGGGCCTACACCCCCACGGTGGCCGAGCACGGCTGGGACCCCGGCGCCTCCGTCGTGGAGGTCGTCACCGACGACATGCCGTTCCTCGTCGACTCGGTCACGATGGAGCTCGACCGGCACGACATCGGCATCCGCCTGCTCGTCCACCCCCAGATGCGGGTGCGCCGCGACATGACGGGCCGCATGCTCGGCCGCGGCCAGGAGGACGTCACCGGCCAGCTCATGGTCGAGTCCTGGATCCACATCGAGATCGACCGGCAGTCCGACCCCGAGGTGCTCAAGCGGCTGGAGGACGACCTCCAGCGGGTGCTGACCGACGTCCGGCACGCGGTCGAGGACTTCTCCAAGATGCGGGCGCTGGCCGAGCAGACCGCCGAGGACCTGTCGATGAACCCGCCGCCGCTGGAGCCGGCCGAGGTCGAGGACAGCATCGACCTGCTGCGCTGGCTCGCCGACGGGCACTTCACCTTCCTCGGCTACCGCGAGTACCGCCTGGAGAGCACCGACGAGGGCGACGCGCTGCGCGCGCTGCCCGGCACCGCGTTCGGCATCCTGCGCGACGACAAGATCGGCTCGACCAGCTTCTCCGTGCTGCCGCCCGAGGTGCGCGCCAAGGCGCGCGAGAAGCGGCAGCTCATCATCACCAAGGCCAACTCCCGCGCCACCGTCCACCGGGCCGCCTACCTCGACTACATCGGGGTCAAGCTGTTCTCCCCCCAGGGCGAGGTCATCGGCGAGCGCCGCTTCCTCGGCCTGTTCACCCACGTCGCCTACAACGAGTCGATCTCCCGCATCCCCGTGCTGCGCCGCAAGCTGGCCGCCGTGCTGGAGATGGCCGGGCTCGCCGCCGACAGCCACGACGGCAAGGACCTCATCGAGATCCTGGAGACCTTCCCCCGCGACGAGCTGTTCCAGACCTCGGTCGAGCAGCTCCTGCCGATCGCGCTCGGCGTGCTGCGGCTGCGCGAGCGCAAGCAGGTCAAGCTGTTCCTGCGCCCCGACGACTACGGCCGCTCCATCTCCTGCCTCATCTACCTGCCGCGCGACCGCTACACCACCCAGGTGCGGCTGAAGATGCAGGAGGTGCTGCTGAAGGCGCTCGGCGGCCGGTCGCTCGACTACAGCGCGATGATCGGCGAGTCGGCGCTGGCCCGCCTGCACGTGGTCATCCGCGGCGAGCGCGGCAAGCAGCTCCCGCAGCCCGAGGTGGACGTCGAGGAGCTGGAGGCGCGGCTGGCCGCGATCACCCGCTCCTGGGCCGACGACCTGGCGGTCGCGCTCACCGACACCGTCCCCGACGACCAGGCGCCCCGGCTGGTCCGCCGCTACCAGCAGGCGTTCCCCGAGGGCTACAAGGCCGACTTCGCGCCCGAGACGGCCGTCGCCGACGTGCTCCGGCTGGAGCGGCTGGCCACCGCCGGCGACGAGCGCCCCATCGACATCGACCTGTACGTGCCGGACGACGCCGAGGAGGGCGAGCGCCGGCTGAAGATCTACAAGGTCGGCGAGCCCATCTCGCTGTCCAAGGCGCTGCCGCTCATCCAGCGGCTCGGCGTCGAGGTCGTGGACGAGCGCCCGTACGAGATCGACACCTACCGCAGGGCCGCCCCCGACTCCGCCGCCCCGGCCGCCACGGCCGACGACGACACGCGCAACTGCTGGATCTACGACTTCGGCCTGCGCTTCACCGCCTCCGACTCGGCCGCGGGCGACGACGTCAAGCGCCTGTTCGAGGACGGCCTGCTCGCGCTGTGGCGGGGCCGCGTCCAGGCCGACAACTTCAACGCGCTGATCCTGCGCGCCGGGCTGACCTGGGAGCAGGTCGAGATCCTGCGGGTCTACGCCAAGTACCTGCGCCAGGCCGGCAGCGCCTTCTCCGAGCGCTACATGGAGCGGGTGCTGATCGGCAACGTCCGGCTGTCGCGGCTGCTGGTCAGGCTGTTCGAGGCCCGGCTCGACCCGCGCCGCCCCCAGGACACGCGCGACGACCTGGCCGAGGCCCTGCGGGAGGAGGTCCTGGGCGCGCTGGACGAGGTCGCCTCGCTCGACGAGGACCGGATCCTGCGGGCGTACCTCGAGATGATCGAGGCGACGCTGCGCACCAACTACTTCCAGAGCGTCGACGGCGTCCGCAAGGACTACATCTCCCTCAAGTTCGACTCGCAGGCGATCAGCGTGCTGCCGCTGCCGCGGCCCAAGTACGAGATCTTCGTGTACTCGCCGCGGGTCGAGGGCGTCCACCTGCGCTTCGGCAAGGTGGCCCGAGGCGGCCTGCGCTGGTCCGACCGCATGGAGGACTTCCGCACCGAGATCCTCGGCCTGGTCAAGGCGCAGATGGTCAAGAACACCGTCATCGTGCCGACCGGGTCCAAGGGCGGGTTCGTCGTCAAGCGGCCCCCGGCCTCCGGCTCCCGCGAGGAGGTGCTGGCCGAGGGCGTGGCCTGCTACCGGACGTTCATCTCCGGCCTGCTCGACGTCACCGACAACCTCGTCGACGGCAAGGTCGTGCCGCCCGCCGACGTCGTCCGGCACGACGGCGACGACCCCTACCTGGTCGTGGCCGCCGACAAGGGCACCGCGACGTTCTCCGACATCGCCAACGGCGTGGCCAAGGACTACGGCTTCTGGCTCGGCGACGCCTTCGCCTCCGGCGGCTCCATCGGCTACGACCACAAGGCCATGGGCATCACCGCCCGCGGCGCCTGGGAGTCGGTCAAGTACCACTTCCGCACCACCGGCGTCGACGTCCAGACCACCGACTTCACGGTGGCCGGCGTCGGCGACATGTCCGGCGACGTGTTCGGCAACGGCATGCTGCTGTCGCGGCACATCCGCCTGGTCGCCGCCTTCGACCACCGGCACATCTTCATCGACCCCGACCCGGACGCGGCCACCTCGTTCGCCGAGCGGCAGCGCCTGTTCGAGCTGCCGCGCAGCTCGTGGGCCGACTACTCGTCCGAGCTGATCTCGGCGGGCGGCGGCGTCTTCCCGCGCACCGCCAAGTCGATCTCGATCACCCCGCAGATGCGCGAGGCGCTCGACCTGCCGGCCGGCGTCAGCTCCATGGCGCCCAACGACCTGATCAGCGCCATCCTCAAGGCCCCGGTCGACCTGCTGTGGAACGGCGGCATCGGCACCTACGTCAAGGCGAGCGTCGAGTCCCACGCCGACGTCGGCGACAAGGCCAACGACCCGCTGCGCGTCGACGCCGCCGAGCTGCGCTGCAAGGTCATCGGCGAGGGCGGCAACCTCGGCTTCACCCAGCTCGCCCGCATCGAGTTCGCGCTCAACGGCGGGCTGGTCAACACCGACTTCATCGACAACTCCGCGGGCGTCGACACCTCCGACCACGAGGTGAACATCAAGATCCTGCTCGACCAGGTCGTCCGCGACGGCAGGCTCACCGACACCCAGCGCAACGAGGTCTTCACCTCGATGACCGACGAGGTCGCCGACCTCGTCCTGCGCGACAACTACGCGCAGAACGTGGTGCTCGCCGCCGCCCGCTCCCAGGCCGTGGAGATGCTCCACATCCACGCCCGTTACCTGCGCCGGCTCGAACGCGACGGGCTGGTCAACCGCGAGCTGGAGTTCCTGCCGTCGGACAAGACGCTGGCCGAGCGCCGCCAGGCCCGGCTCGGGCTCACCGCGCCGGAGTTCTCGGTGCTGCTCGCCTACACCAAGCTGGTGGTGGACGCCGAGCTGCTCGCCTCCGACCTGCCCGACGACCCGTACCTCGCCTCGTGGCTGGTGTCGTACTTCCCGTCGGCGCTGCGCGAGCGCTTCCGCGACTACATGGACGCCCACCCGCTGCGCCGCGAGATCATCACCACCTGCGTGGTGAACGAGCTGGTCAACTCCATGGGCACCACGTTCATGTTCCGCCTCGCTGAGGAGACCGGCGCCTCGACGCCCGACATCGTGCGCGCCTACCTCGTCGCCCGCGAGGTCTTCGACCTGCCCAGCTTCTACCGCCAGGTGGAGGCGCTGGACAACGTCGTCGACACGAGCACCCAGATCGCCATGCTGCTGGAGGCGCGCAAGCTGGCCGAGCGGGGCACCCGCTGGCTGCTCACCAACCGCCGCCCGCCGCTCGACCTCGCCGCCGCGGCCGGGTTCTTCGTCAAGGGCGTCAACGGCCTGCTCGCGCACATCCCCAAGCTCCTCACCGGCCCGGACCTGGCCGCCTTCGAGGAGCGCCGCGACTCCTTCGTGGCCCGGGGCGTGCCCGTGGACCTGGCCG
The DNA here is from genome assembly GCF_024172185.1 of Nonomuraea roseoviolacea subsp. carminata. Taxonomy (GTDB): domain Bacteria; phylum Actinomycetota; class Actinomycetes; order Streptosporangiales; family Streptosporangiaceae; genus Nonomuraea; species Nonomuraea roseoviolacea. The sequence goes on along the minus strand of NZ_JAMZEC010000001.1, from coordinate 2,090,694 downwards.
AGCGGGTGGCGGCGATGGTGCCCGCGTACTCGACGTTCGACCTGGTGGAGATCTCCTCGGTCGCCGAGCGGCCGGTCAACGAGGTGGCCGAGGTGTACTTCGACCTGGCCGACCGGCTCCAGCTCGCCCGGCTCAGGGAGCGCGTCATCTCCCTGCCGCGCGACAACCGGTGGAACTCGATGGCCCGCTCGGCGCTGCGCGACGACCTCTACGCCGCGCACGCCTCGCTCACCCGCGACGTCCTGACGCGCAGCACGCCGGGCCTGTCGCCGGAGGAGCGGCTGGCTCTCTGGACGGACGCCAACTCGGCCGCCGTGGCCCGGGCCCGGCAGACGCTGTCGGAGATCTGGGAGAGCGACAACTTCGACCTGGCCACGCTGTCGGTCGCGCTGCGCGCCGTCCGCACGCTCGTCGCGACCAGCAACCTGCCGCACGGCGAGGAGTGAGGCCGCAGCCTCAGGGGACGCCTCGGGCGGGGACCACCTGTCCGAGGCGCCGCTGTCACGTGGCGGGACTCACCGGTCCAAGGCGTCGCGCGCCGGTGTCACGTGCCGGGGCGTCGCGCGGCGCCGGTGTCACGTGCCCCGGCTCACTCGCCCGAGGCGCGGGTGAGCCCGCCCTCGTGGGCGATGACCCGGGCGGCCGCCGGCGCCGACGCCGGCGGCACGGCCGTGGCGTACTGGTGCGTCTCGGTCAGCTTGAGCGTGCGCCGGACCTTCGGCTCGTCGATCGCCCACTGGGCGTCGTCGGGCACCGGGATGAAGTCCTTCACGTTGGTCTGCGCCGTCGTGGTCGTGTTGCGCGACAGGGAGTACTGGATCAGCGCGCCACCGTCGCGGGTGCGCAGCGCGTAGACCGGGTAGTCGTTGCCGCTGAAGATCGAGTCGTAACTGAGCCCGTCCTCCTTGGCCGCCGTGCGCTCGTCGCTGATCTCCTCGGCCAGGTCGGTGGTGTAGGGGCCGGGCGCGATCAGGCCCGCCGCCACCCCGGTGGCGCCCGCCTCGGCCACCGTCGCGTGCAGCGGCCCCATGTACTGCGGGCTGATGGTCACGCTCTTGTCGCCCGGGTCGAGCGCCGTCGCGTAGCCCTCGGAGTCGAGCTGGACCGGCGGCGGGTCCTGCCCGTCCAGCAGCCGGGTCACCGCGCTGATCTGCCACTCGGCGCCCCTGTTGACCCTGGCGAAGGTCAGCAGCGTCGGATGACCGTCACGGGTCACCAGGGCGGTGAACCACGGCGACTCCGCGCCGGCGGGGAAGCGGGGCACGTACAGGACGGGCGAGCCCCACTCGTAACGAGGCGGATGGTAGCCCGTGGACTGGTAGGCGGCCGTGGTGAGCTGGGCCTCGGCGTCGCGGGTGAGGTCGAGCGCGTCGCGCAGCGTGCCGTCGCGCAGCTTGGGCGCGGCGGCCCGCAGCACGTCGTCGGTCGCCGTCAGCGTGGAGAACACCTCGCCCGCCTGGGCCCGGGTGACCTCGGGGGGCGGCGGCGCCGGCGTGGCGGTCGCCGAGGAGGTGACGGCGGCGCGCGTCACGGACGCCGACGGAGGCGCGGCGGAGCCGCCTGAGCAGGCGGTCGCGCCGGCCAGCAGCCCGGCGGCGAGCGCCAGCGTCCTGAGCCGACCGGATGCACGCACCTCGCCATGTTATTCGGGCGCGTGAGGGTCGCGTACCCTTGGGAGACGTGGCAGTCATCGATCCGGCAGAAGAGATCAACGAGCTCGCGGGCACGCTCCGGAGCATCCAGGACGTGCTCGACCTCGACGCGATGCGCAAGCAGATCGAGGAGCTGGAGCAGCAGGTGGCCGCCCCCGACCTGTGGGACGACCCCGAGCAGGCGCAGAAGGTCACGAGCAAGCTGTCCCACCTGCAGGGCGAGCTCAACCGCGTCGACGGGCTGGCGCGCCGGCTCGACGACCTCGGCGTGCTCTACGAGCTGGCCGCCGAGGAGGGCGACGACGACACGCGCGCCGAGGCCGACAAGGAGCTGGCCGCGCTGCGTTCCGACATCGGCGCGCTGGAGGTCCGCACCCTGCTGTCGGGGGAGTACGACGCCCGCGAGGCGCTGGTGACGATCAACTCGCAGGCCGGTGGCGTCGACGCCGCCGACTGGGCCGAGATGCTGCTGCGCATGTACCTCCGCTGGGCCGAGCGCAAGGGCTACCCGACCGAGGTCTACGAGACCTCCTACGCCGAGGAGGCCGGCATCAAGTCGGCCACGTTCACGGTCAAGGCCCCCTACGCGTACGGCACGCTGCGCGGTGAGCACGGCACCCACCGCCTGGTGCGCATCAGCCCCTTCGACAACCAGGGCCGCCGCCAGACGTCGTTCGCCGGCGTGGACATCGTGCCGGTGGTCGAGCAGACCGACCACATCGACATCAACGAGGACGAGATCCGCGTCGACGTCTACCGCTCCTCCGGTCCCGGCGGCCAGGGCGTCAACACGACCGACTCGGCCGTCCGCATCACGCACCTGCCGACCAACATCGTGGTCTCCTGCCAGAACGAGCGCTCCCAGCTCCAGAACCGCGCGACCGCCATGGCCGTGCTCCAGGCCAAGCTGCTGGAGCGCAAGCGCCAGGAGGAGGCGGAGAAGATGTCGGAGCTGCGCGGCGCCACGACGACGTCCTGGGGCACGCAGATCCGCAACTACGTGCTGCACCCGTACCAGATCGTGAAGGACCTGCGCACGGGCACCGAGGCGGGCAACCCGTCGGCCGTGCTCGACGGCGACCTCGACGGGTTCATCGAGTCGGAGATCCGCTGGATGCGCCGGCAGGAGTCCGAGGCGGCCGTCTAGAGCCGTCCGGGCGCCCCCGGCGCCCCCTAGAGGCCGCTCAGGTGCTTGAGCACGAGGGTCAGGAACAACAGCGCGAGCAGCAGCCCGACGATGAGAGCGGGTGACAGCCCGGCGAAGCCGTGGTTGTGCATCCGCTCGCGGTTGGCGCGGCAGACCGCGCAGCGACCCTCGATGACCGGGTGGGCGCACTGCGCGCAGACGAGGTGTTGGCAACTCATGTCAGCCCCAAGTGTAGCCGCACAATCGTTTTGTTTCCGTTATGGACGTTCCATGCCAGTCTTCCCCCTAGACTGTCCCCTGGCCAATCGGAACGTCGATCATCGGTAAAGAAAGACGTCCCCGACGGCCGCGCGGCGGGAAGTGGGCATGTGCCACCCTCGCTTCCGTCCTGACCCCTAGACTGGCATGCCGTGATGCTCTCGTGATCCATTTCGATAATGTCACCAAGGTCTACGCGAACCAGAACCGGCCCGCGCTCGACCACGTCTCGGTGGACGTGGACAAGGGCGAGTTCGTGTTCCTCGTCGGTCCCTCGGGATCAGGCAAGTCCACGTTCCTGCGACTGGTCCTGAAGGAGGAGCGGCCCAACTCCGGCGCCATCCACGTCGCCGGCAAGGACCTGGCCCGCCTCTCCAACTTCAAGGTGCCGCACCTGCGCCGCCGCATCGGCTGCGTCTTCCAGGACTTCCGGCTGCTGCCGAACAAGAACGTCTACGAGAACGTGGCGTTCGCCCTGGAGGTCATCGGCAAGCCGCGGCGCTTCATCCGCAAGGTGGTGCCCGAGGTCATCGAGCTGGTCGGCCTGGAGGGCAAGGCGCACCGCATGCCCGACGAGCTGTCCGGTGGCGAGCAGCAGCGTGTCGCCATGGCGCGCGCGTTCGTCAACCGGCCGATGATCCTGCTGGCCGACGAGCCGACGGGCAACATCGACCCGGCGACGAGCATCGGCATCATGAAGGTGCTGGACCGCATCAACCGAACCGGCACTACTGTCGTCATGGCCACGCACGACGCGGCCATCGTCGACTCCATGCGCAAGCGTGTCGTGGAGCTGGAGGACGGCAAGATCGTCCGCGACCAGTCGCGTGGCGTGTACGGCCAGGCGTACTGACAGGGAGCAGCAGGCAAACCATGCGGGCGAATTTCATCTTCTCCGAGGTCTGGATCGGCCTCCGTCGCAACCTGACCATGACGATCGCGGTGGTGATCACTGTGGCGGTCGGCATGGCGATGCTGGGCGTCGGCCTGATGATCAACTCGCAGGTCTCGATGATGCAGAGCTACTGGTACGACAAGGTCGAGGTCTCGGTCTTCCTCTGCAATCAGGGTTCCGCTGCCGAGAAGTGCAAGGGCAAGGGCGTCACCTCCGAGGAGACCGCCGCTCTCAAGGCCCAGCTCGAGAAGATCCCCGGTGTCTCTCCCGGCGGGGTGATCTACGAGGACCAGAAGCAGGCCTACGAGAACTTCAAGCAGTCCTTCTCCACCAACAAGGCGCTGATCGACGCCGCGACGGTCAAGGACATGCCGACCTCGTTCCGGCTCAAGCTGACCGATCCCGAGAACTACGAGCCGATCGTGAAGGCGGCCGAGGTGCTGCCGGGCGTCTCTCAGGTGATCAATCAGAGAGAGCTGATCGGCAAGTTCTTCAGCATGCTCGACACGCTTCGATGGGCGGCCATCACCATCGCCGTCATCCTGGTGCTCGCCGCCGCGTTGCTGATCGGCAACACCGTCCGGCTGTCGGCCTTCAACCGCCGTCGTGAGACCGGCATCATGCGCCTGGTCGGCGCCTCGAACCTCTACATCCAGCTCCCGTTCGTGATGGAAGGCATGATCGCCGGCCTGATCGGCGGTGTGCTGGCCGCGGTCCTGCTCATCGTGGCGAAGGTCTTCATGTTCGAGGAGATCACCAAGTTCATCGCCATCGGGGCGCCGCTGGGCTGGGACGAGGTGGCGACGGCCATCTCCCTCACGATGGTGATCGGCGTGCTGATCTGTATCCTGGCGTCGTTCGTCACGCTCCGCCGCTATCTCAGGGTCTAGAGGAACGCCGGTAAGGTCGAGGCATGCCACGTGAGACGGGGCGGAAGGTCATCGCCCAGAACAAGCGTGCTCGGCACGACTACCACGTCGAGGACACCTACGAGGCCGGCCTCGTGCTGCAGGGCACCGAGGTCAAGTCCCTGCGCGAGGGGCGCGCCTCGCTCATCGACGGATACGCCACCATCGACGACGGCGAAGCGTGGCTGCTCAACGTGCACATCCCCGAGTACTCCCAGGGCACGTGGACCAACCACGCCGCCCGCCGCAAGCGCAAGCTCCTGCTGCACCGCAAGGAGATCGCCAAGCTGGCCGCCAAGGTGAAGGAGGGCGGCCTGACGATCGTGCCGCTCTCCCTGTACTTCAAGGACGGCCGGGCCAAGGTCGAGATCGGCGTGGCGCGCGGCAAGAAGGACTGGGACAAGCGGCAGACGCTGGCCGAGCAGCAGGCAAAGCGGGAGATGGCCAGGGCACTGCGCCACCGCAACCGATGAGCCGTCCCCGCCTTCGCCGTACGCTGTCCGCGCTCGCCACGCTCGCGGTCGCGTCCACGACTCTGACCGGCTGTTTCGAGGAGTCGTCGCCGCACGACGCGCTGCGCGACTTCCTCGTGGGCTGGCAGACGGGCGACTACGAGCTCGCGGCCCGCCGCACCGACGGCGACGAGGCGGCGGTCCGCAAGACGCTGTCCGACGTGAAGCTGGAGCTGGACGCCGCGTCCTTCCGCTTCAAGATCAAGAACGTCACCCTGAACGGCGACGAGGCGAAGGCCGACTTCCGGGCCGAGGTGGACCTGGGCGAGAACAGCCCGCTGTGGGGCTACGACGGCGTGCTGCCCCTGCACCTGGTCGACGGCCTGTGGAAGGTGCGCTGGTCGCCCTCGGTCATCCACCCGCAGCTCAAGGAGGGGCAGCGGTTCGCCGTGGACCCCGAGGCGATCCCGCGCCAGCCGATCAACGACCGCAACGGCGACTCGCTGCAGAGCCCGCAGGTGCTGTACGTGGCCGGCGTGGTGCCCTCGCAGCTCGGCGCGCAGGCCGAGGAGGTCGTGCAGCGGCTGGCGCAGATCACCGGCTTCCCCCACGACCGGCTGCTCAACCGCATCCGGTCGTCCCCGCCGAACCGGATGGTGCCGCTGGCCCACTTCGGCCGCACCCGTTACCTGGTGCTGAAGGACCGGCTCGCCCAGATCGAGCAGCTCACGGTGCAGCCGCAGCCGCAGCCGCTCGCCCCCAAGGAGCCCAAGGACCTGGTCGGCAAGGTCAGCGCCATCACCCCCGAGGACGAGCAGAAGCTCGGCGGCCCGCAGCGCGCGGGCGACTCGATCGGTCAGAGCGGCCTGCAGAAGGCGTACCAGGACTACCTCACCGGCTCCACGCAGACCAAGGTGGTCATCCTCGACGCCAAGACCGGCAAGGACGTCGCGGTGCTCAAGGAGTGGCCCGGCCGCGCGAACCAGTCGGTCAAGACGACCATCGACAGCGCCGTCCAGCAGGCCGCCGACCAGGCGGTCGAGCAGAGCCGGACCAGCGCCCTCGTCGCGGTCGACAAGGCGACGGGCGAGATCCGGGCGGTCGCCACGAGCGGTATGAACCAGGAGAAGGACGCCCTGGCCGGCAAGTTCCCGGCCGGCACCACGTTCTCCATCATCGCCACCGACGCCCTGGTCAAGGGCAACGTGAGCCCGAAGCTGCGGCTGGCGTGCCCGGCGGAGCGCACGGTCGGGGGCGCCCGGTTCGTCGAGGCGGGCCAGGCGGCCGGCGTGAGCGAGCCGGCGCCGACGCTCACCGAGAACTTCGCCAGGGGCTGCGTCACCGCCCTCGCCTCGCTGGCCCGCCTGGTGGACGCGGGGGCGCTCGCGCAGAGCGCCAAGGCGTTCGGCATCGGGCAGTCGTGGCAGCTCCCGCTCAAGTCGTTCAGCGGCTCGGTCGGCGAGCTCGGCAGCGACGCGGACAAGGCGAAGGCCATCGCGGGCGAGAGCGTCCAGATGAGCCCGCTGTCGATGGCGCTGGTCGCGGCGGCGGTCGGTTCCGGCACGTGGCGTCCGCCCGTGCTCGTGACCGACCCCAAGTCGCCCGACCCCACGGGCGAGATCGCCCCCGCGCCGACGCCGCAGCCGGTGCCGCTCGACCCGAAGGTCCGCGCGACGCTGACCGCGATGATGCAGGCGGGCGCCAAGGGCTCGCCCGCGCAGGCGGGCCGGGGGCAGGTGTACGGGGTGTCCGCGGCGGCGGGTGACGAGAGCAGCCGGCAGCGCTGGTTCGTGGGCTGGCAGGGCGACCTGGCGATCGCCGTCCTGGCCAAGAACTACAACCCGGCGGCCATCGCGGGCGACTTCTTCGGCGCGCTGCGCGACCAGGGCTGAGGCTCGGCCCGGCAGGAGCCGGCGCGGCCCACGGGACGCGCCGGCGGCCACCCGGCTCGGCCCGTGGAGCGCACTGTCGGTCGGCTCCGACCGTGGGGCGCACCGTCGGCCGCTCGGCCCGTGGGCGCACCGTCGGCCGCCGGCTCGGCCCGTGGAGCGCCGGAGGCGGGGCGCGTAGGGTCATGCCGTTCCATGGCGAGGTCCTGACGCAACGCTGACGGCGCGGAGCAACCCGCCGGGCCTCCGGCGGCGTCTTACAGAATGACTGGGCCGCTCGGGGGGTTGCGGTTCCAGTCATCGCGATGAGACCAGGACTTCATCTCGGGGGAAGTCCTGCCGTCGGACCGGCTCGACCCTGCCGGTCGGCCCCCGGGAACGTGCGCTTCAGGCCGCGTTCCCGGGGGTTTCGCCGTATTCCGCCCACCGGCGGCGGGCGAACGCGGGGGGAACGCCGGGAATCAAGTTGGCATCGCAGGCGTTGTGGGTTGTATCTTCATGTTGCTCGGTCCCCGCTCGGAAGCACTGCGCGCAAGCGCGGAGACCGTGTTGACAACTGCACAGGGGGTGACTGGCTTCGACTTTGACCTTGCAAGTCAGGTGAAGCGGGCCGAGGACTGCGGACATAACCTCGTTAATCCTGTGACCGCAAACAACAAGTGCCAATTCCAAGCGCACTGTGGTGGCCCAGGACTCCCTGGGTCTCGCTGCCTAAGTAGCGAAACCACTGTCAGCCCGGGAGCGCCTTCGGCCCGGGACCTGGCATCGCTAGAAGGCTCAACCGATCAACCCGGCCACGGGGGTGATCGGGAAACCAAACAGTGGCTGAGCCCGTCGGCGACTCGCCTGCGTGATCGCCGGGGCTGAGAAAAGCACAGCAGGCTGCGCCCGGAGAAGCCCTGTCTTGGGGTTGAAGGACGCGGGTTCGATTCCCGCCACCTCCACTCATGTCAAAAACGGCGGTGCCCTCACGGACACCGCCGTTTTTGCGTTGTACGGGCAGGAGTCGCGCGGCTCAGAGGGGGTCGGCGGCCTTCACGCGGTGGAGGTGGATCAGCGAGTCGTAGGCCTTGCCCAGGGCCAGGGGCTTGGTGAACATCTCGGGCAGGTACGTGGCCGGGATCGTGTAGGTGGGGCGGGCGGTGTCCAGCCAGGTGCGCACCGCCGGGTTCTGGCCGGCCTGGCGCAGGCTCAGGAGATAGTCGCGGTGACGGACCTTGTCGAGCGTGTGCTCGCTGCTGCCGGTGCCCGGGGCGCCGGTGTCGAAGACCCCGATCTTGCCGGTCTTCGGATCCATGGCGCGGAACCGGCCGCTGTGGATGGTGGTGCCGATGGCGACGTAGGACTTGCCGGCCATCGCGCGCAGATGGGCGCCCTGGGTGACCGGGTACATCTCCGGCCAGGCCGAGACGTAGCCGATGTGGCCGTTGTGAGCCGCCGCCACCGTCTTCAGGCCGGTGTGCCGGTTCCACCACCACGTGTTCTCCGCCATGGACCTGTCGCGGTGGCGGTGCATGGCGGGGCCGTCCAGGGTGTACATCGTGGCCATCTGCGCGATGACCCGCGCCTCCTGGGCCACGATCGGGGGAGCCTTCTCCACCAGGCGGTAGGCGGCCTCGGCGTTCTCGGCCAGGGTCTTGCGCCGCTCCGCCGGGAGGGCGGCGATGGCTTCCATGCGCTCCGCCGTACCGCCGGGGAGGGCGAGCAGATCGGCGTAGCGGCGGCGCAGATCGGGCGCGATCGCGGGCTTGTTCTTCTCGGCCCAGGCGATCACTCGCCGGTACTGGTCCGGATGGACGTCGCCCATGTCGAAGCCCATGACCCGCAGCTTGTGGCGGGCCGTGCGGTTGTACTCGCGCATCCAGGTGTAGAGGTCCATCCACTCCTTGGTCTGCCAGAAGCCGTAGGAGTGCTGGAAGTCCTCGCGCATGATCGTGCGCAGGTCGCCCTTTCCGGTGCGGACGTACTCGTCCAGCCGGACGCCCGCCGACCAGGGCGCCTCAAGGGCGATCGTGGTGAAGCCCTGGTTTCTGACCAGGTGCCGGAATATCTGGTTGCGTACGGTGAACAGCTCCTTTGACCCGTGGGTCACTTCGCCGATGCCCACGATCGAGGCGTCGCGGGTCATCTCGGACAGCGCGTTCAAGTCGCTGAGCGGGCGGGCGTATCGGTCGAGCCCGGCCACGACCCCCTTGTCGGACTTGTCGGAAGTGGCGGAAGTGGCGTGGGCCGGGGCGGCCAGAATCGGCGCGGCCAGCGCCGCGACCAGGCCGAACGTCAGTAGGGAGAGCTTGTTCATGCGTTCAACCGTAGGGATCGGCCCTCGCCGTCTCGATCCTGTGGACCGGCCTCTTGCCGGTAAGGCTGGCACCACCGTGTCAGTGCTTGCGGCGCCAGAGCTTGCCTGTCGTCAGGTCCACGTAGTGGACGCGTTCGTGCAGGGGCCCGCGGACGAGGAAGGGCCCCTGCTTCGACCCGCCGAGGCCGGCGTGGCCTGCGGGAACGGGCTGCCGTTCACCAGTCACCACCGGCTCGAGTCGTCCATTTCGTCGAACCACGGGCACTTCGGGTCGCTGATGCTGTTCACCGTCTTACTGAGGGCCACGGGTGGGCGGCTCCAGCATGGGTACGAGGAACCGGCGGGCCACCGCCGCCAGTTGCCCCTCGTCGTCCAGGTCGACGACGGCACTGGGGATCGTCAGGAAAGAGGTGGAGATCCGCACCATCATCTCGGCCACGAGGTCGGCGTCCAGGCTGTCCGGCACGTTGCCCGCGCGTTGCTCGCGGCGGAGCTGCCCCGCGACGAACTGCCGCACGGTGGCGAGGGTCTGGCCGCCGTCGGCCGTCATGGAGGGGACGAGCAGGTCCGGTTCGGTGGCGATGAGGCCGCCGATCAGCCGGTTGCCGCGAATCGCCCGCAACGAGGACACGAAGCCCAGGACCACCCTGTCGGCCGCGGTGTCGGCCTGCTCGATGTCGATGAGGAACCGGTCGAAGTAGCGGCGGAACTCCCGGCGCACCACGTGCTCGACCAGGGTGTCCTTGGAGTCGAACCGCCGGTAGACCGTGATCCGCGACACCTTCGCCAGCCGGGCGACGTCCTCCATGGTGGAGCGCCTGATCCCCAGCCGGCAGAACTGCTCGTACGCCGCGTCGAGGATGCGCGTCCGTAGCTCGTCGAGGTCGTCGACCCGCTCGACGGCGTCGACGTAGGCGCGCTCCAGCAACGACTCCGAGTCCGACGGCGCCATGAACGCGGACAGCACAGACTCCACGATCACCTCCTGTGTCGATTCTGCCTCACCACGGTCTTGTGATCTCCGTCACGTTGTGGTCTGATGATGATACATAGACTCATGATCTGTTTCTGAGTATCACCCTCTCGCGAACGCGCCGAACGCGGACGCGGATCGCCGATCGCACACCCTGAGCGGGACCCCCCACCTCGAAGGAGTGCAGAGCATGGCAGAGCTGAGCAGGCGCGAGATACTGATCTCGGGCACCGCCCTGGGAGCGCTCGGCGCGTTAGGGGTGGCCTCCCCGGCCCGGGCCGACTCCCCGTCCGGCGACTGGACCTGGCCGGCCGGCGGTTCGGTCGCGGGCTCCGGCAGCGGCGCCGACCCCCGGTGGGTGTGGGACGACGTGGCCGACCCGCTCCTCGCCTCGCTGTTCGACCGCGGCGTCATCCCCGAGGTCAACCGGCTGCTGTACGACTGGAACCACAACGACCAGCCCCTGCCCGCGGGACTGCCGGACGACCTGCGCGCCTTCATCGAGCAGGCGCGTCAGCTCCCGTCGTGGGCCGATCCCGCCAAGTTGGACGCCGGGTCCCGCTTCCACACCCTCAAGGGCAACTACATCGTCGTCCTCGCCATCGTCGGCGCCGGCATGCTGGCCACCGCCATCCCCAAGGAGGCCCGCGCGGTCTACTACTCCGCGGGCGGCGCGGACCTGAAGGACCGGGTCGCCAAGACCAACATCCTGGCGTACGCGATCAGGCCCCGGAACGCCTGGACGGCCGGCGGCACGGCCGTGGTCGAGGCCGTGAAGACCAGGCTGGTGCACGCGGCGGTGCGGCATCTGCTGAAGTCGTCCCCCCACTGGCCCGGCCCCGTCCCGATCAGCCAGGAGGACATGCTCGTCACCTGGCACACCCTGGCGACCTACTCCATGCGCGGGATGCGCGAGTGGCGGGTGCGCATCTCCTCCGCCGAGGCCGCGGGATACCTGCACGGCCTGCAGGTGATGGGGCACATGCTCGGCATCAGGGACGAGTTCATGCCCGCCACCTGGGACTCCGCGTACGCACAGTCGGACATCGTCCTGCCCAGGAACATGGGGCCGACCACGGAGGGGGTGGAGCTGAACGCGACCCTGCGGGGCATGCTCGCGGAGCTGACCAGTCCCGGCGGCATCGACAGGCATCTCGTCAACGCCTTCGCCAGGTACCTCACCGGCGACCAGGCGGCCGACTGGAACGGCATCCCCCGCGAGCCGCTGTGGGACCCCGTGGTCAGGACCGCCTGGCCGCTGCTCGTGCAGTTCCGGGAGGGGCTGATCGGGCTGCCGCTGGTGCCCGCCGCCGCCTGGCTCCTCGACGAGGCGGTCAAGACGTGGACCACGTACTACCTCACCAAGGGCGCGCAGACCAAGATCGTGATCCCGACCGGCAACCGGCCCGGCTGATCACGGTTCAGGGGTGCCGCCGGCGGTAGCCGTAGGTCTGGTGGCGCGGGGTGAAGCCGAGGCTCTCGTACAGCTTGCGGGCCGCGAGGTTCTCGGCGTTGTGGTTGACGGTGACGGTGGTCAGCGGCCTCATGCGGTGCATGGCGTGCAGCATCACCGCACGGGCCAGGCCCCGGCGCCGGAAGGCGGGATGGGTGCCGACGGGTTCGAAGTGGCCGAGGCCGTTGCGCTCGTCGGTCCAGTAGACGGCGAAGGCGGCGACGCGGCCGTCCGGGGCCTCGGCGACGATCTCGCGGGCGGGGTCGTAGCCGGGCTTGCGCATGACCTCGTCGCGATACTCGGCGGCGGTCCAGCCCGCCTGGAAGGCGCCGTTGCGGGCCTCGGCCAGGTGGGCGGCGTCGGACAGGCGGGCGTGGCGGACGGTGAAGCCCGCCAGGGGCTCCGGCTCCGGCGGGGCGTCGGCGAGCGCCATCTCCTGGACGTCGTCCCAGACGCGGAAGCGGCTGAAGCCGAGGCGTTCCAGCACCTCGATGCGGGTGTGGTCGCAGTCCCAGACGTCGGTGAGCACCTCGGCGGCGCCCTGGCCGGTGGTCGCGGCGGCGTCCTCGATCATGGCGATCTCGGCTTCGGTCCCGCGCAACTCGGGGGCGGTGAAGACGTCGAAGGCGTTGCCGAAGCGGGTGTTGACGGTCAGCCCGGCCGGCGCGCCGGCCTGCTCCCAGACGTGGACGACCTCGCCGACGGGACGGCGCCCGCGCAGGTTCTCGTAGATGCGGTGGGGCAGCTCGCCGATGTGGTCGTAGCCGCAGCGGCCGGCGCGGGCGATCCAGTCGGCCATGCTCCGCTGGAGCAGGGGCAGGTCGGCGTCGGCGTAGGGGCGCTTGCTCACCATCGCGCCATTGTCGTCGGCGGGGCGACGCGACGGCGATCGGTTTTCACGGTGGTGCCCGCCCTACCACGGGAGGCCGGGACGCGTGACTGATCGCGGGCGGCGGACGATCAAGGATGAGGACGTCACCCGGAAACAAGGAGATGTCCACGATGGTGGGTAAGTACCTCGCCGCGGCCACCGCCGCGATCGTCCTGTTGAGCGCGTCCTCCCCGGCCCTCGCCGCCGCCCACCGCCCGGACGTCCAGCAACGGCTGGACCGGCTCACCACCCAGGACGGCATGACCGGAGCGGTCCTGTCCGTACGCGACCGGAACGGCCGGACCACCACCTGGACGTCGGGGACCGCGCGGCGCGGCACCGGCGCGCCGATGGTCGGCGGCGACGGCCGGTTCCGCGCGGCCAGCGTCACCAAGCCCGTCATCGCGGCCGCGCTCATGCGCCTGGCCGAGGCGGGCGAGGTGGACCTGGACGCCGAGGTCGAGCGGTACCTGCCCGGCTCGCTGCGCGGCGCGCCGATCACGGTCCGCCAGCTCCTCCAGCACACCAGCGGCCTGCCCGAGTACTTCGACCTGGTCGACTGGACCAAGCCCGCGGTCCCGGCCGAGCACCTCAGGCTGGCCCTGACCCGCGAGCCCGTCGCGAAGCCCGGCGAGCGGTGGTCCTACTCCAACACGAACTACCTGGTCGCCGGCATGATCATCGAGAAGGTCACCGGCCAGGACTTCCGCCGGGTCACCGAGGAGGGCGTGCTGAAGGGCCTGCCCGGCACGTACTGGCCCAGGAGCGGCGAGCTGGGCATCCGGGGCCGGCACGCCCACACGTACGGCGTCAACCCCGCGGCTCCGGACGCGGGGGAGGCGGACCAGACCCGGCTGCCCGGGCACGCGTTCGGGGCGGGCGGGGGTCTGGTCTCCACCCCCGAGGACCTGAACCGCTTCTGGCAGTCCGTCCCCGAGGCGACGCTGCGCACCATGACCGCCCACGCCGTCCCGGGCGACGACCCCGCGGGCAGCCGCTACGGCCTGGGCGTCTACACCTACCCGCTGAGCTGCGGCCCCGTCTGGATGCACGACGGCGGCCTGCCGGGCGTGCGGGTGCTCAGCGGGCGCGACCGCGCCGGCCGGGCCGCGACCGTCTACGTCACGGGCACCCCGAAGGACGACGGCCACCTGTTCGCCGCCTTCGACGCCGCCCTGTGCGCTCCTGCCCGCTGAGCGGGCCCGGCCTCAGCCGGACGGCTCCAGGAGCCAGGCGAGGATGGCCGGGGTGGCGTCGAAGTGGCCGGCGTGCCCCGCGTCCGGCTGCGCCGTGAGCGTGGCGGTGGGGATGCGGGAGGCGAGCCAGCGCGCGTGGGCGACCGGCACGACCGTGTCCAGCTCGCCGTGCCACAGCCGCACCGGCACGGTGATGGAGCCAGGGTCGAAGCCCCACGGGCTGCCGAACAGCGCGAACGCGTCGTCCACCCAGCCGTCGAGGCCGGGGCGCACCGCCTCCGCGTACGCGGCGCCGAGCATGGCGCTGACCTCGGGACGGCTGAGGACGGCGGCCTCGGTGTCCGGCAGCCGGGGCGGCGCCGAGGCGTCCGCGCCGAGGTGGGCCGTCATGGCGTCGCGGTCCAGCAGGGCCACCTCGGCGCTGCGGACGTTGCCGGCCATCATCCCGGCCGTCCAGTCGAGCCCGTCGGCGTCGCGCGGCGCGAGCGCGGCCAGCGAGGCGACGCGCAGGGCGCGGTCCGGGTGGCGGGCGGCGAAGGCCAGGGCGTGCGGGCCGCCGCCGGAGACCCCGTAGACGGCGAACCGGCCGAGCCCGAGGGCGTCCGCGACGGCGGCGACGTCGTCGGCGCCGTCCACGACGCGCCGCCCCGGCCGGGCCGTGGAGCCGCCGAACCCGGGCCGGTCGAAGGTGATCAGCCGGATGCCGAGGCCCGTGAACAGGGTGTCGTCGGGATGGCGGGCCAGCCGGCTCATCGGGGTGCCGTGCAGGTAGAAGACCGGGGTGCCGTCGGGCACGCCCCATTCCTCGACGGCGAGGGTGCGGCCGTCCGGGGTGATCACTTCACGCATTCCGGCAACCTAGCCCAGACCGGACTTATGGCCCATGCGGTTTCGTTCTTGGCGGATCTTCTGACGGCGTAACGGCCACGTACATCCCGGCAAGCTGCTTGTATCTCCACAATATTCAGTACATACTGAACATCATGGACGATACAGACAGGCGGCTGGAATGACAGACGACCGGGAGCGCATCCTGGAGTGGGTGGAGCAGGCGGCGGCGTTCTGCATCGACGAGTACGCCGTGCCGCCCATCGCCGGCCGCGTGCTGGCCTGGCTGATGATCTGCGACCCGCCGGAGCAGTCGGCGGGCCGGATCGCCGAGGCGATCGGCGCGAGCAGGGCGTCGCTGGCCACCAGCATGCGCCTGCTCATCGACGCCGGATTCGTGCGCCGCCGCACCCGTCCGGGGCAGAAGACCCACTACTACCGGGTGGACGACGACGCCTGGGAACGGGTCGTCCGGCGCAGGGTCGCGGGCCTGGCCGCGTTCCGTGAGATCACCGCGGCGGGCATGGAGCTGGCCGGCTCCGATCCGGCGCGCACCGGGCGGCTGCGCGCGGCGCACAACGTCTTCGACTGGATGGACAAGGCCTTCGCGAGCATGCCCGGGCCGCGGCACGAGGGAGATTCCGATGAGGCGTGAGCAGGGCCGCAGCGCCATCGTGGCCGGAGCCGGGATAGGCGGGCTGGCCGCGGCGGTCGGCCTGCTGCGCAGCGGGTGGAACGTGACCGTGCTGGAGCAGGCCCGGGAGCTGGGAGAGGTGGGCGCCGGCTGGTCGTTCGCACCCAACGCGCTGCGCGCGGCCGACGCCCTCGGCGTCGGCGAGGAGTTCCGGGCATGCTCGGTGCCCACCGAGGCCGGCGCCACGATGCGACTGCCGGACGGGACCCACCTGATGCGGTTCCAGCCGGCCGCCGACGCGCCGCTGCTCGCCAACCACCGTGCCGACCTGCAGCGCGTGCTGGCCGGCCACGTGCCGGCCGAGCGGATCCGTACCGGCGCCGAGGTGACCGGCGTCCGCCAGGACGGCGACGGCGTCACGGTCACCTGCCGGGACGGCGGCGAGCTGCGGGCCGATCTGCTGGTCGGGGCCGACGGCATCCACAGCACGGTACGCCGCCGCGTCTGGCCCGACGCGCCCGAGCCCGTCTTCCAGCGCATCCTGTGCTGGCGCGGGGTGACGAGGCCGGGCGCGGTCCGGGCGGTGCGCGGGTTCCAGACCTGGGGCCGCGGCGCCCGGTTCGGCGCGCACCCGTTGATCGGCGAGCGGGTGTTCTGGTTCCTCACCGTCCGTCAGGAGCAGCCGGGCCTGCGCTTCGACGACGATCTCCGTGAGCTGTCGGCCAGGACGCGCGGCTGGCACGAGCCCATCCCGACCCTGTTGGCCGCCACGCCGCCCGAAGCGGTGCTGTGCCACGACATCTACGACCTGGACCCGTTGCCCTCGTACGCCCAGGGCCGCATCGCGCTGCTGGGCGATGCCGCCCACGCGATGACCCCCTTCCTGGCCCAGGGCGCCTGCCAGGCGCTCGAGGACGCCGTCGTGCTCGCCGCCGAGGCAGCCGCGACGAGCTCCGTCCCACAGTTCCTCGCCCGTTACGACCAGGCCCGCCGCACCCGCACCCAGCAGGTGCAGCGCATGGCCAGGGCCGACCCCAAGCTCAGCCTGTCCACCAGCGGCACCACCTACCGGCTCATGACCACGATGACCCGCCTGGCCTCCTCCGGCGTGGCCCGTCGCAAGAGCGCCCGGCTCTGGGACTGGACCCCTCCCACTCTGTCCACGGAAGGCACACGATGACGATCGAGCACGTCAGGTTCCGCAGCGGCGACGTACACTGCGCGGCCGACCTCTACCTACCGCAGGAAGCCGACGGGCCAGTGCCCGGCGTGGTGATGGGCCACAGCGTCCACATGGTCAAAGAGGCACTGGCGCCGGGCGCCGCCTACCTGGTTCAGGCAGGTTTCGCCGTCCTCGCCATCGACTACCGCACCATCGGCGCCAGCGAGGGCCGGCCGCGCGGCCAGGTCTTCCCGCACCGCTACGTAGACGACGTCCGCAACGCCATCACCTGTCTGCAAGGCCGCCCCGAGGTCGACGCGGCCAGGATCGGGCTGTGGGGGCACAGCCTGGGCGCCACAGTGGCGATCCAGGCGGCCGCGATCGACCGCCGAGTCGGATGCGTCGTCTGCCAGAACCCCAGCATGTTCAACGGCTGGCGCGCGATGGAGAAGGCCCGCGGCCGGGCCGGTGTCCAGGGTCTGCTCGACGTGGTCGACCAGGATCTGCGGCAACGGTACGAGACGGGCTGCGGGATGCGCATGCCGCTGCTCGGCACCGGAGATCCGCACATCGTGGACTACCTGGAACTGGCCAAGGAGGTCTTCCCGACTTTCGACGACGAGGTGGAGGCCGAGTCGTTGGCCCAGATCCTGTTGTGGACGCCGGAGGCGTTCCTGGAGCGCGTCGCTCCCCGGCCGCTCCTCCTGGTCACCGGTCGTGAGGACCTCACCCACGACATCGACGAGGTCCTGGCCGCCTACGACCGGGCCCGCGAACCGAAACGCCTGGAGATCCTGCCCTACGACGAGCGCGGCCTGTCCGTGGAACCCGGACTCGGCCGGGCGATGAGCCTCGCGGCCGAGTGGTTCCGCCGACACCTCATCGAGGCAGAACCGTTTGTTCCCTCCCCGCCGGCCAGCGAGGTACGCGCCAAGGGCCTGCGCCCCGAGTTCGCTCCTCAGTAGACGTCAGGGCCGTCCCGGGGTTGAGCCCACCGGGGACGCCCGCCGCGGCGGCTCCGCACATATCTCCGTCACAACAAGGTCAAGATCGTGATAGAGGCCGATCTCTGGGAAGTGGAGATGCGAGTCCGGGGCAGTCCCGGTTGTCCATGGAGGGCAATGTGATCATTCTCGGTCTGATACTCGTGGTGCTGGGATGGCTGCTCGGCATCTCGATCCTCTACACCATCGGCGGCATCCTGCTGCTCATCGGCGTCGTCTTCCTGGTTCTCGGCTCGGTCGGGCGGCCGGTGGGCGGGCGGCGGTACTGGTGGTGAGAACGGTCGCCGGCGCGGCTGACCCACGTCCGCCGCGCCGGCGACCGAGCCGCCGACGGGAACGCGCTGGTGCGTTCCGCGCGCTCTGCGCTTAACCTGGAGGAACGGTGCCGGTCATCGGCTGACCGCGCGACCGGCGGGGAAGCCGGCAGGGGGCGGCGAGAGCGTGTACAAGCCGTGCTACATCCAGTGCTGACGTCCGCTGAGACGTCCACCTTCATCGGGCGTCGGGGCGAGGTGTCCGCGGCCCGGCGCTTGCTGGCGCGGGGACGGCTGCTGACGCTCACCGGCGCCGGCGGGGTCGGCAAGACCCGGCTGGCGATGCGGGTGGCCGAGGCGCTGGGGCCGGCGTACGACGACGGGGTGGAGATCGTCGAGCTGGCCTCCCTGGAGGACCCGGACCTGCTGGTGCCGACGGTCGCGACCGCGCTCGGCGTGCGCGACGCCGGACCGTCCCCCATGAGCGTGCTGGTCGACTACCTGGCCGAACGGCGCATGCTGCTCGTCCTCGACAACTGCGAGCACCTGCTGGACGCGTGCGCGAAGCTCGTGGACGGGCTGCTGCGCGGCGCCGGCCGGCTGCGCGTCCTGGCCACCAGCAGGCAGATCCTCGGCGTGGCGGGCGAGCAGGTGCTCGTGGTGCCCTCGCTGTCGGTGCCCGACCCCGCCGCCGCGCCCCGCGACATCACGCGCAGCGAGTCCGTCCGCATGCTGGCCGACCGCGTGGCGCGGGTGCGCCCCGGCTTCACCCTGGACCGCGCGGACGCCCGGGTGTTCGCCCGGCTCTGCCGCCGCCTCGACGGCATCCCCCTCGCCATCGAACTGGCGGCCGGGCGGCTCGCCTCCACGCCGGTGGATGAGCTGGAACGCCGCCTCGACGAGCGGTTCGAGATCCTCGACGCCGGCGCGGGCGGCGACGGGCCGGCGCGCCACCAGACGATGCGCGCGGCCGTGGACTGGAGCTTCGACCTGTGCACGCCGGCCGAGCGGCGGCTGTGGTGCCGGCTGTCGGTGTTCGCGGGCGGGGTGGAGGTGGACACCGCCGAGGAGGTCTGCCAGGGCGACGGCATCGAGCCCGGGGACGTGTTCGAGCTGCTGGCCGGGCTGGTGGACAAGTCCATCCTGGTCGCCGAGCCGCACGAGGACGGCGTCCGCTACCACATGCTGGAGAGCATCCGCTCGTACGGCCGGGAGAAGCTGGCGGCCGGTGGCGAGGAGGAGGCGCTGCGGCGGCGCTTCTGCGACCACTACCACCGGCTCGTCACCGAGCGGCGGGTGGACCGGCTGGTGCCCGAGCAACTCGCCCGCTACCGCGAGCTGGTGGCGGAGCTGGCCAACATCCGCGTCGCGCTCGACCTGTCGTACGCCCAGCCGGAGGACTGCCCCTGCGGGCTCGACATGGTGGCCGCGATGTGGGGCTACTGGATCCTCGCGGGCTCCATGACCGAGGGTCGCCACTGGCTGGACCGGGGGCTCGACCTCGTGCCGCCGGACTCGCGGGCCCGCCGGACCGGGCTGTGGGCGGCCGCGACGCTCGCCCTGTACCAGGGCGACCGCGCCGAGGCGGAGGACATGCTGGAGGAGGCCCAGCGGCTGGCGCGCGAGGCAGGTGACGACGAGACGCGGGCGTTCGCGACGCAGGTCTCCGCCATGGTCGCCTTCTCGGAGGGCGACTCCAGGAGCGGGATGACGCTCATGGAGAAGGCCCGGGCCGCGCACGTCGACCGCGGCGACCTCAGCGCCCTGGGCATCAACCTGTACTACGACGCCTCGTTCAGCGCCGAGCTGGACCCCGAGCGCGCCGCTGAGCTGGCCCAGGAGTTCCTGACGCTGTGCGAGAAGCGGCGCGCCGAGCCCTCGCGCGGGTACGCCCTGTTCGCCGTCGGGATCACCGCCTGGCACCAGGGCAATCCGGAGCGGGCGGAGGCGATGCTGAAGGAGGCGATGGCCATCAGGAAGGCCATCAACGACCGGTGGGGGCTCGCGGAGTGCGTCGAGGTCCTGGCCTGGATCGCCGGGTCGTACGGCCGCTACGAGCGCGCCGCCCGCATGCTCGGCGTGGCCCATGCGCTCTGGCAGGCGATGGGGGCCTCGCCCGCCACGTTCTGGCCGCACCAGCGCGACCACCGGAACTGCGTGGCGCGCACCCGCGAGGCGCTGGGTCAGCGGGCGTACACGGCGGCCTTCCGCGGCGGGGAGCGGCTCGGGCTCGACCGGGCGATGCCGTACGTGGTCGGTGAATAGCCGCACGCCCCGGCGCCGAGGGCGGGCGCCGGGGCGTGTCCTCTGTGTCATCCGGACGTCGTCACCTGGACGTCACGGCCTTGATCTTCGGGCAGTTCGCGCCGTTCGCGGGGGCGGTCCGCGTGAGCAGGTACCGGTCCACGTAGCTGTCCACGCACGCCGAGCCCTTGCGGTACGCGGTGTGGCCGTCGCCGTCGAAGGTGAGCAGCACGCCGGACGAGAGCTGCGAGGCCAGCGCCTGCGCCCACTTGTACGGCGTGGCCGGGTCGCGCAGGGTGCCGATCACCAGGATGGTCGGCGCCCCGTCGGCCCGCAGCGGCCGGACCGACGTCCTGCGCCTGACCGGCCAGTAGTCGCACGGCGAGGTGCCGTTCCTGGGGTCGGGCTTGTGGGTGGCGGGGTGGTCGAGGCAGTCGACGGCCTCCTGGGCGGCGAAGCTGTTGGCGTACGTCCCGTCGGCCCGGCGCTCGTTGTACGAGTCCGCGAGCAGCAGCAGCCTGGTCCCGTCGCCCTGGAACGCCTCGGCCAGCGCCTGGCGCAGCACGGGCCAGGCCGACTCGCTGTAGAGGGCCGACATTATCCCCGTGATCACGATCGACTCGCTGGCCTGCCTGCCGTCGTACTCGTTGCGCAGCGGCGCCCTGTCCACCCGCTTGAGCAGCGCCTCCAGCTTCGTGTTGGCCGCGCTCAGCTTGTGCGTGCGGAACGGGCAGCCGGCGCGCCTGAAGCAGTCGCGCAGGAACGAGTCGAAGGCCACGCCGAAGCCGCCGGACTGGCCGGTGCCGACCTCGTCGCCGGTGCGGGTGGGGTCGATGGCGCCGTCGAGCACCAGGGCGCGCACCCTGCCGGGGAACAGGTCGGCGTACGTGGCGCCGAGGAAGGTGCCGTACGAGAAGCCCACGTACGTCAGGCGCGACTCGCCAAGGGCGGCGCGCAGCACGTCCATGTCGCGGGCCGCGTCGGGGGTGCCGAGGTGGGGCAGCAGCCTGCCGGAGCGGGCCTTGCACGCCTGGGCGAACTGCTTCTGGGCCAGGTCGAGGTTCTTGACCTCGAAGGCGGTGTCGGGCGTCCGGTCGATCGCGTAGTAGGCGTCGAGCTGGGCGTCGGTGAAGCAGCGTACGGGGGTGGAGGCGCCGACGCCGCGGGGGTCGAAGCCGACCAGGTCGAAGCGGGCGCGGACGGCGGGGGACAGGAAGGCGTCGGCGTTCCTGGCCGCCTCGATGCCCGACCCGCCGGGGCCGCCGGGGTTGATGACGGCCGAGCCGATCCGCCTGCCGGTGGCGGGCAGGCGGATCACCGCGATCTCGATCCGGTCGCCGGCCGGGTGGGCGTAGTCGAGCGGCACCTTGAGCCTGGCGCACTGGTACGCGCCGCCGCACGCCTTCCAGGCCAGCCGCTGGCCGTAGTACGCGGTGAGCGCGGCGGGCGTGCCCGGCGCCGCCTGGGCGACCTGGGCGCTCCGCGCCACCGGGGCGGCCGGGGAGAGCTGGGCGGCCTGGGCGGGCTGCGCGGTGGCGGCCAGGCCCGCGATGAGCAGGCCGGCGAGTGCGGGTGTGATCACCCTCGGTAGGCGTCGCATGGCAGTGTCCTCGTCTGGCGGCCGCGTCTGGGTTTTTTGCCTGGTTGGCCCCTGATTATGGGGACGGGCCGGTTGCGAGGGCCTTGACGGCCGCTGACCAGTGACAACGGTGAAAGTTGAGGCATTTGAGGCGCTTGTGGGACAGTCTTACTCCTGCGGTCATCCGGGTTCCGGTGCCGGAGGCGTTCCCCCCCCGAAAGGTGATCCACGATCATGCGGAAGACGATCGCGCTGGCCGTGACGGCCGTGGCGCTGACCGGCTGCGGGGTGATCCCCGGTGGTCAGCGCAGCGGCAGCGGCAGCGGCGAAGGCGGGCAGGCGCAGCAGACCACGGCGCGGACCGAGACCACCACCGCCGCCACCACCGCCCCCGCCGCGCCCCAGCAGACCCAGGTGATCGCCAGCCGCGAGGCGAGCACGACGTCCGGCGGCCAGAGCGGCAAGGCGCGGGTGGACATCACCGGCCTCAAGCGCCAGGGCCGGACGGCCACCCTCACCTGGACCGTCACCGCGCTCGACGGCAAGGTCAACCTGCACAACGGCATGGGCACCGCCACCCTCGACATGACGGTGTCGGCCGTCTCGCTCATCGACCCGGTCAACGCCAAGCGCTACCGCGTGGCCCGCAACGGCACGAGCGCCGACAGCGAGTGCGTCTGCTCCAAGACCCAGGGGCAGTTCCTGGAGAACGGCGCCACCAGCTCCCTCTACGCCGTCTTCGCGGCTCCGCCCGCGGACGTCACGAAGATCAACGTGGAGATGCCGATGATCGGCGTGCTCACCGATGTCCCGATTTCTTAGCGTCGCCTCGCTCGGCGTCGCCGCCGGGCTGCTCCTGCCGGCGACCCCGCTGTTCAGCCCCACCGTCCCGCCTGTCCCCTCGGACGCGTACGCGCCCGTGGAGGACCTCGTGCTGCCCGTCGAGGACGTCGTCGGCGAGGTCGAGTCGCTCGACGGCGCCCAGAGCGAGACCAGGCGCGGCACCCAGGTCACGGTCGCGCTCACCAGCGACGTGCTGTTCGCGCTGGACCGGTGGACGCTGACCGGCGCCGCCCGCAAGCGGCTCCAGGTGGTCGCCGAGCGGGTCAAGGCCGAGGGCGCGGGCGGCGCCGTCAAGGTGCAGGGGCACACCGACGACCAGGGCTCCGACGCGTACAACCTGCGGCTGTCGCAGCGCCGCGCGCAGGCGGTGGAGCAGGCGCTGCGCGGGCTGCTCGGGGGCGCGGACGTCGCGCTCCAGGCGCAGGGGTACGGCGAGAGCCGGCCCAAGCTGCCGAACATCGTCGAGGGCAAGCCCGTGGAGGCCAACCGGGCCCGCAACCGCCGCGTGGAGATCGTCTTCGACGCCCGCCAGTGAGCACCGCTCCGCCGGGTCAGTCGCCGGGCAGCTCGCCCAGGGTGGCGGTGACCGTGGCCTGGCCGCCGTCCGAGCGGACGAGGCCGACCTTGACCTGGTCGCCGGGCTTGAGCGTGGTCAGCGTCTCCGACAGGGCCGCCATGGTCGGCGTCTGGGTGCCGTTGATCGAGACGATCACGTCGCCCGCCCGGATGCCCGCCTTCTGGGCGCCGCTGCCGGGCTCGACGCTGATCACCCCGACCCCCGCGGGCTGACCGTCCTGGCCGACGACCGTGCTGCCCCGGATGCCGAGGGCGGCGCGGTGGGTGTTGGTGACCTTGCCCTGGCGGATGATCTGGCCGGCGATGTCCGTGGCGGTGTTGCTGGGGATGGCGAAGCCGATGCCGGGCGCCGCCCCGCCGCCCAGGTTCGGGTCCGTGGCGGCGAGCGTCGGGATGCCGATGACCTGGCCGGACAGGTCCACCAGGGCGCCGCCGCTGTTGCCGGGGTTGATGGCGGCCGAGGTCTGGATCGCGTTGGCGATCGTCGCGCCGGGGGACTCCGGGTCCTGCGGCTCGCTGACCGTGCGGCCGAGGGCGGAGACGATGCCGTCGGTCACGCTGCCCGACAGGCCGAGCGGGTTGCCCATGGCCAGCACGAGCTGGCCGACGCGCAGCCTGGCGGAGTCACCGAACCGGGCGGGCTTCAGCCCCTTCGGGTCGTCCACCTTGATCACCGCGAGGTCGCCGGCCGGGAACGACCTGACCAGCCGGGCGCTGCGGCCGGCGCCGCCGGTGGCCAGCGTCACCTGCATCTGCGTGGCCTCCCCGACCACGTGCGCGTTGGTGATGATGTGGCCGGCCGTGTCGTACACGATCCCCGAGCCGAGGCCCACCTTGGTGGTGATCTGCACGATCGACGGCAGGACCTCCTTGATGACCTGCTCGTACGCGGATTCCAGCGCCTGGGGCGACGGCGGGGCGCCCGCGCCGGCCGGAGGGCTGGTCGTGGCGGTGGCGGTGGCCGTGCCTTCGGAGGGTGTCGTGGGACCGGCGGTGTCCGCGGACTGGAGCGCCGCGCAACCGGTCAGCAGGATGGTCATGGCGAATCCTGCGACGATCTTCCTCATGCGGTGATACCTGCCCGATGGGCGGAGAAAGATACGCCATTGTGACGTTTGTCCTGTTGGCGGGGGTCGCGGGGATTTCGTGGACGTCTGGGGCCTGCGGGTGGGGACCGTGGGTTACAGAATATAATTCTGGCTGGGATATGGCGGAAATATCCCGGCGTGAAGTGACGTAACCTCAAGGTCATGGCGGACGTCGGTGACCAGCAGCCCTCTCAAGATGCTCCCACGACCCCGTTCCGGAAGATCGTCGTGCCCGCGGAGGAGACGGCCGGTCCCGCGGATGAGACGGTCTGGATCTCCCGGCCCCCCACGCCCCGCCCGTCCGGCCCCCAGCCCACCCCGCCGTACGGCCCGCAGCCGCGCTCGGGTCCCCAGGCCGGTTCGTCGTACGGTCAGCAGCCGCGCTCCGGCCCCCAGGGGGCTTCGCCGCACGGCGCTCAGGCGCAGTCCGGGCCACAGCCTTCCTCGCCGTACGGCACGCAGCCGCGCTCCGGCCCTCAGGGCGCTTCCCCTTACGGCGCGCAGCCGCGCTCGGGGCCGCAGGGCGCTTCCCCCTATGGCCCGCAGCCGCGTTCCGGGCCTCAGGCCGGCTCGTCGTACGGCTCCGGGCCCCAGGCCGGGACGTGGGCGGGCGCGGCGACCCGGGTCGGGGCCGGGCCGGGGGCCTCGCCGCAGCAGCAGTACCCCCTGCCGCCGACCCTCCCCCCGGCGCCGCCCAGGACCGGCCTCGTCAGCCGTATCGGTGACATCCCCATCCGGGTCGTCTATCTGCTAGGCGCGATCATCGCCACCGTGGTGGCCGTGGTCCTCATCTTCATCCTCTTCTCCGGCGACGTGCCCAAGAACCAGCAGCCGCAGGGCGGCTCGATCCCGCCTCCGCCCGCCTCGGAGCCGACGGCCGCCGGCTCGGCCGCGCCGTCGAAGGTCGCGCCGTCGAGGACCGCGCAGTCGAAGGCCGCGGCGCCGCTGCCGTCCGTGCCCGCCGCCAAGGAGTACGCCGTGCTGCCCGGCACGGCCTCGGTCGTCATCGGCCTGGTGGACGACCAGAAGACCGGCCTGTCGTACCCGCGCCTCGGCTCGCCGTGGAAGACGGCCACGGTCGCGCCGTTCACGGTGGCGCAGCGCGCCGGCAAGGCGACCGCGCCGGGCACCCCGGGCGCGCTGATCGGCTCGGCGCCGCTGCCGGGCGCGGCGCCCGCGACCCCGCCGTCGAAGGAGTCGGACTACCGCAAGCTCGCCGCGCGCGCCGCGCAGTGGGCGCTCGGCGCCCAGTACCCGCCCGGCGCCACCCTGACCTGGACGGGCTCCGAGCGGGCCGCCCTCGGCAAGGGCTGGACGCTCGCCTTCGAGGTCGCCTACGAGACGGACGGCGGGCGGCGGGTGGCCCAGGGGCTCGTCTCGGTCGTGAACGCTGGCCGGGCCAAGCCCGCGATGCTGTTCGCCTCGATCCCGGAGAGCGGCAAGTCCCGCTGGCGTGACCTGAACACCCTGGCCGACCGGATCGCCCCCGCCTAGAGCCGGATCGCCCCGCCCGGAGGCGGATCGTCCCCGCCTAGAGGGTGAGGTGCTCGCCCTGTTCGAGGGCGGCGACCTCGTAGGTCTCGCCGGAGGCCGCGTCCAGGAACCGGGGCAGCTCGTCGGGCTGCGTGTGGTAGAAGGTGTCGATGTGGAACCCGTCGTAGTGCATGGGCACCACGACCTTCGCCCCCAGCAGGCGCGCGGCCACGGCCGCCTGGCGTGAGTCGAGCGAGGCCGGGTAGGGGCTCGGCGGCTGGCAGTGCGGGAAGCACACGGTGGGCCCGTTGATGGGCGTGAGCACCGCGTCGAACGGCCCGAACCGGTGGGCGGCGCGCCACCAGTAGCCGTGGAACATGCTGTCGCCCAGGTGCAGCACCCGCTTGCCGCCGGCTTCGACGGCCCAGGACACCTGCGGGTCACCCAGGGTGTCGACGGCCGGGACGGCCGCGATCGTGAAGGGGCCGATCGTGACGGTCTCCCAGTACCCCATCGGCTGCCGGGTCAGGTCACGTTCGTCGAGTTCGCGGTCGCCCTGGAGCGTCCAGAGGTTCTCGTGGTCGTCGCCGCCGAAGGACGCGGGGTGCAGCACCCGCCCGTCGGGGCGCAGCGCCTCGGCCAGCGCCCCGGCGTCGGTGTGGTCGCGGTGGAGGTGGGTGCACAGCCCCGCGATCACGTCGCCCTGGGTGCGGGGCGGGACGACCTTCGGCATGGGCGCCGACAGGGGGCCGCCCTCCAGGACTCCTTCCGGGTGTCCGAGCAGGTCGATCACCACACTGTGCGCCGAGGAGGCCCGCCGGACCCGCGACCGCATCGTCGCCACCGGCGTGACGAGAGCCTCCACCGACGGCCTGGAGGCGCTGACCATCGGCTCCCTGGCCGAGGCGCTCGGCATGAGCAAGGCGGGCGTCGTCGGCCCCTTCGGCTCCCGCGCCGCGCTGCAAGCCGCCGTCCTGGCCGAGGCGGCCGAGATGTTCACGGCCGCCGTGGTGGCGCCGGGCGAGAAGGCGGAGCCGGGCCTGCCGCGCCTGCGCGCGGTCATCGACCTGTGGTGCGGCTACCTGGACGGCGGCCCGTTCCCCAACGGCTGCTTCGTCACCGCCGCGTCCTGCGAGCTGGACGGCCGGCCCGGCGAGTTGCGCGGCCTCCTGCTCGACGTCGTGACCCGGTGGCGGGCCTTCCTGCGCGAGCAGGTCGTGGTCGCGCAGGGCGCGGGCGACATCGCGGCGTCCCTGGACGCGGACGACCTCGTGACGACGCTCACGGGGATCGCGATGGCCGCCAACCAGGAGATCCAGTTGCTCGGCGACGCCACCGCGGGGGCCCGTGCCCGGCGTCTCATGCTGGCCGCCCTCGCCGCGTGAACGTCTTCCCTTAAGCCCAGAAGCATCCTCTAGAATATGGTTCTGGCATGACCGGGACCGCGGCTGGAGGATGACCTATGGCGATCGGGTTGAGCGAGGAGCACGAGGCGCTCCGCGAGTCGGTGAGCGGCTGGGCCGAGCGGAACATCCCCGCCGAGCTGCCGCGGACCCCGACGGACGAGCGGCCCCCGTTCTGGTCGGGGCTCGCCGAGCAGGGGCTGCTGGGGCTGCACCTGCCCGAGGAGGCCGGCGGCTCCGGCTACGGGCTGCTGGAGGCCGCGGTGGCCGTCGAGGCGCTGGCCGAGCGGCTGGCGCCGGGCCCGTACGTGCCGACCGTGCTCGCGAGCGCGGTGGTGCACGCCTCCAAGCGCCACGACCTGCTCGCGGACCTCGCCGACGGCACGCTCACCGGCGCCGTGGCGCTCACCGGCGCGGCCTTCGGCGGCGCGGGCGGGCTGACGGGGACGCTCGCCGACGACGGGTCGCTGGCGGTCTCGGGCTCCGTCGAGCCGGTGCTGGGCGGGGCGTCCGCCGACGTGCTGGTGCTGCCCGTGTCCGCCGGCGGCGGCGAGGTGTGGATCGCGCTCGACGCCGCCGCCGCTGCCGTCACCCCGCTGAAGTCCCTGGACCTCACCCGGTCGTCGGCGAAGGTGGAGCTGGCGGACGTGACCGTGCCCGCCGGGCGGGTGCTGGAGGGCGTCGAGGGCCTCGACGTGCGCAACCTGGCCGCCGTCCTGCTCGGCGCCGAGGCCGCCGGCCTGGCCGCCTGGTGCGTGCGCGCCGCCTCCGACTACGCCAAGGTACGCGTCCAGTTCGGCCGCCCGATCGGCCAGTTCCAGGGCATCAAGCACAAGCTGTCGCGGATGCTGGTGGCGCTGGAGCAGGCCCGCGCGACCGTCTGGGACGCCACCCGCGCCGAGGGCGCCGAGCTGGAGTACGCCGCCGCGATCGCCGGGGTGATGGCGCCCGACGCGGCCGTGCGGTGCGCCCAGGACGCGATCCAGACGTTCGGCGGCATCGGCTACACCTTCGAGCACGACGCCCACCTGTACTACCGGCGCGCGCTGACGCTGCGCGCCCTCCTCGGCCCGTCGGCCGGCTGGGCGGCCACGGTCACCGATCTGGCGCTGCGCGGCGTGTCCCGGGAGATGGAGATCGACCTGCCGGAGGGCGCCGAGGAGCTGCGCGAGTCCCTCCGCGCCGAGATCGCCGAGATCAAGGCGCTGGAGGGCGTGGAGCAGAAGCGGGCGCTGGCCGCGCGCGGCTTCGTCATGCCGCACCTGCCCGAGCCGTGGGGCCGCGCGGCCTCGCCCCTGGAGCAGGTGCTGATCGCCCAGGAGCTGAAGGCCGCCCGGGTCCGCCTCCCCGCCATGATCATCGGCGCGTGGGTGGTGCCGTCGATCGTCTCGTACGGCACGCCGGAGCAGCAGGAGCGCTTCCTGCCCAAGACGCTCAGCGGCGAGCTGATCTGGTGCCAGCTCTTCTCCGAGCCCGGCGCGGGCTCCGACCTGGCCTCGCTGCAGATGAAGGCCGAGCGGGTCGAGGGCGGCTGGCGGCTCAACGGCCAGAAGATCTGGACCTCCGTCGCGCACGTCGCCGAGTGGGGCATCTGCGTCGCCCGCAACTCCTCGGCCGGCTCCAAGCACGAGGGCATCACGTACTTCCTCGTCGACATGAAGGCGCCCGGCGTGACGGTCCGGCCGCTGACCGAGATGACCGGCGAGAACCTGTTCAACGAGGTGTTCCTCGACGACGTCTTCGTGCCCGACGACCTGGTGGTCGGCGCGGTGGGCGACGGCTGGCGGGTGGCGCGCAACACGCTGTCCAACGAGCGCGTCTCGCTCTCCTCCGGCTCGGGCGGCACCGGCGCGTCGGTGCCCGACCTGCTGGGGCTGGCCGGCCGGCTCGGGCGGGAGCTCACCCCGGTCGAGGCGCACCAGGTCGCCGAGGTGATCTGCGAGGGCCACTCGATCAACGCGCTGTCGCTGCGGGTGACGCTCAAGCAGCTCGCCGGCTCCGAGCCGGGCGCCGACGCGTCGGTGCGCAAGCTGCTGTCCACCGCGCACGCCCAGCACGTGTCGGAGACCGCGGTCTCGCTGCTCGGCCAGGCGGCGGTGGTGGCGGCCGACATGTCGCTCGGCGACGCCGGCTACTGGAACCGCGCCGTGCTCGCCACCCGCGCCATGACCATCTACGGCGGGACGACCGAGGTGCAGCTCAACATCATCGGCGAGCGCATGCTCGGCCTGCCCCGGGACCCGGAGCCCGGCCGCTGACCGCGGGGGCCGCGTAGAGGTGGGGGCCGGCCACCGATCGACCGGCCCCCTACGGGGGACTCACGGGGTGCGCGGAGAGGCCGGGCGGCTCAGGGGCTGACCGGCTGGAGCGGGGTCGGGGTGCCGTTCGCCGCCGGGCGCGGCACGCCGAGCCTGATCTCGCCCACGCACACCGTACGGCCGTCGGTCGTCCGGATGCCCACGTCGGAGCCGCCGCCGTCGACCGTGGCGAACGTCCACCCGAAGTCCTTGCCCGCCGGCACCGTCGTCACCGCGCCCCCGAGCCGCACCGCGATCGTGGACGGCGTGGGGTTGAGGTAGCCGACCTGCACGGTCCACTCGCCGTCCGGCACGGCCGCGGGCAGCCGGAAGCGCTTCTCCCGGGACGAGACCGGCGTGCAGCCGCCGCGCTGGGGGATCGTCATGCCCTGGATGTCGACGGGGCGCAGCCGTCCGGCGTCGTCGAAGGCCAGCGGGTTGGCCACGGGGCCGGTGAGCCGCCGCGTCCAGGTCACCGGGTTGGGCGCGACGGGGCCGAGCACCCGGGAGACCAGCGCGTAGTCGCGGAAGAACAGCGGCAGCACGACCCTGGCCGGCACGTGCGCGTCCAGGATGACCGCGTTGATCGGGGCGCGGGCCAGCGCGGCGCGGCCCGTCGCGACGTAGCTCTTCACGTGGTCGCCGAGCGGCATCCGCGCGTACGCGACGGCCGTCCACACCGAGCCGGCGGTGAACGCGGCGGCCACCGGCACCCACGCGTACCGCAGCGCGGCGCGCACCCGCGGCAGCCGGCGCGGTCCGGGCGCCGGGCGGCGCCAGGGGTCCGGCTCCCCGAGCACGGGGATGTACGCCAGGCCGATCACGACGGCCAGCAGCATCGCGGTCGAGGACACGTACCGCAGCTCCTGCCCGCCGAGGTCGGGGCCGAGCTGCACGATGCGCCCGATCATGACGGGCACCACGTCGGCCAGCACGAAGTAGCCGAGCAGTGTCAGCCACGCCAGCCAGGCCCGTCTGCGGTACCACAGCGACACGCCCACCGCGACGACCGCGACGCCCAGAGCGGCCCAGGCGAGCGCCCGCGGGGCGGCGGCGATGGCGTAGTCCTCGCTGATCGGGTACCACTGCCACGGCCCGCCCAGGGCGCCCGGCACCAGCGCGGCGGACAGCAGCTTCCAGGCGAAGCTCACGGCCACGCCCGGGTCCGGGAACGCCGGCCGTACCGTGTCGTTGGTGAGCTGCACCGACGTGAAGAGCTGCCGGAAGAAGACCACCGCGTAGCCCGCGACGACGGCGAGATAGAGCAGCCAGGCGCCGGCCCGGCGGCGCGCCCCGGGGAACCAGCCGATCGTCAGCACGAACGCCAGCACCAGGATGAACGGCGCCTTGACGAAGAACACCATGGCGAACACCGCCCACGCGGCCACGGCCAGCGCGTGCCGGAAGCGTCCGGTGCGGGCGTGGAGCACCTGCGAGCCCAGCGCCATGGCCAGCGCGATCTGGAACGGCAGCGTCTCGATGACGACCGCCCACCACGACAGCGACGAGACCAGCAGCGGCGTCAGCAGGTAGAACCCGAGCGGCACGAGGATCGCCGGCCGCGTGCCGAACAGCAGCCGCAGCAGCCTCAGCAGCGCGAACGCGGCGGCGGCGAGCAGGCCGAGCGTGACCAGGTGGGCCAGCACGTCGTTGTAGACGCCGGCCCGCCCCATCGCCCAGTGGATGGCGAACGGCCCCGGCATCAGGTGCCCGTAGTCCACCCGCATGAGGTAGTCCCAGGTCAGGCCGTGCTCCAGGCCGCGGGCGATGAAGGTGAAGTCGTCCTGGCGGAAGTACGTCCGGCGGATGAAGTCGAACCGCCAGACGAGCTGCACGGCGATCATGGCGATGGCCGCGGCCAGCACGATGTCGCCGTGCTGCCGCGGGCGGGCCGCCGGCTCCTCGCCCTGTCGTGGCCGGGCCGTCACCGGCTGCTCGTCCTGCCTCGGGCGGGCCGCGGCCGCCTCCTCGCTCGTCACCCCGTCCTCCCGCTGCAGCGGTCCCCCCGGTTCCCCGCTGCGAAGCGTATCCAGGTGGGGATTGAGGTGGAATGCCCGTTGTGCGGTTGTGATGTCATAGCGGGATGTCCCGCACCCCGGCCGCCGCCCTGCTCGGTCTCGTGCTGGGCTGCCTCGCGCTCGGGCCCGCCCTGGGATGGGGGTTCGTGCTGGCGCAGGACATGGTGTTCGTGCCGGACCCGGAGTTCTCGCGCTTCACGTTCGGGCTGTCGGGCGGCGCGCCGCGGGTGGTGCCGAGCGACGCGGTGGTCACGGCGCTGTCGGCCGTACTGCCCGGTGAGCTGGTGCAGAAGGTGGTCCTGCTGCTGGTCTTCGTGCTCGGCTGCTCGGGGGCGGCGCGGCTGGTGCCGTCGGACGGGCGCGGGCTTGGGCGTGGGATGGGGATCGGACCGGGGCTCGTGGCGGGGGCCTTCTACGTGTGGAACCCGTACGTGGCCGAGCGGCTGCTGATGGGGCAGTGGGCGCTGCTGCTGGGGTACGCGGGGCTGCCGTGGGTGGTGGCCGCGGCGTGGGCCCCGGCCCCGCGGGCGGGGCGGCTCGCGGTGGCGGCGCTGCCCGCGGCGGTGGGCGGGTTCGCGGCCATGACGGTCACGGCACTGACGGCCCTTCCGGTCGCGGCGTTTTCCGGGGCGCCCGTTCGCGGGGCGCCCCTTCGCGATGAGCCCCTTCCTGGCGCGCCGGCTTGGCGGCCGAGGGTGCGGCGGGTCGTCGTGGCGGCCGTCGTCCTGGGGGCGTTCAGCCTGCCGTGGCTGGTGCCGGCCCTGCTGCGGCCCGCCGCGGTGACCGGTGACGGCGTCGGGGTGGAGGCGTTCGCGGCGCGGGCGGACGGGCCGTTCGGTGCGGTGGGCAGTCTGCTGTCGCTGGGCGGGATCTGGAACGCGTACGCGGTGCCGGCCGGGTACGGCACGCCGGTCGGCGCCACGGTCCGGCTGCTGCTCGCCCTGGCCGGGATCGCGGGCTTCGCGGCCTTCGCCGGCTTCTCCTGGCGGGGACGGGTGGTGCGGCGAGAGCTGCCCTGGCGGTGGGGGCTGGTGGCGGCGGCGGTGGCCGGGTTCGGGGTGGCGTGCCTGGGCGTGACCGCCCCGGGCCGGGCCGCGCTCACCGGGCTGATCCACCTCTGGGGCGGGTTCGCGGTGTTCCGGGACGCCCAGCAGTTCGTCGCGCCCCTCGCCCTGCTGGAGGCGGCCGGGCTGGGGCTGGCCGCCGCCGCGGCGTCGCGGGCGCTCGCGGACAGGGCGCTCGCGGACAGGGCGCTCACGGACAGGGCGCTCGCCGACCGGTCGGTCGCGGGCCGGGCGGTCCCGGGCCGGTCGTTCGGGGGAGGGGGGCGGTCGTCGGCGGGAGGAGGCCGGTGGGTCGCCGCGCTCGTGGCCGTGCCCCTGGCCGTGCTGCCCACGATGGCGTGGGGCGGGGCGGGGGCGCTGCGCGCGGTGACGTACCCGGCGGGCTGGACGGCCGCCCGCGAGACGATCCGGCGCGACCCCGAGCCCGGCGACGTGCTCGTCCTGCCGTTCGAGTCCTACCGGCGCTTCCCCTGGAACGGCGGGCGCCCGGTGCTGGACCCGGCACAGCGCTTCTTCGCCGGCCGGGGCCGGGAGGTGGTCGCCGACGACACGGTGCGCGTCGGCGCCATGGTGGTGCCCAGCGAGGACGAACGGGCGCAAATGGTAGAACGCGTACTAGAAGCGCCCTCGCCAAGCCTTGCCGGAGCGGGGTTTCGGTACGTCGTCGTGGACGCCGGGACCCCGGCCGAGCGCCGCGACTTCGACCGCCTGCTCCAGGGGGCGAGGCTGCTCGTGGACACTCCTGACCTGCGGCTGTATCGTTTCGGCGGGCCGATTGCTCAAGGTTCGTCCGAATAGGTCCATTGATCAGTGGCTTTATTAAGATTTCGTTTAGCTACTTCCGAGTAGCGAGAATTGGTTCTAGGTTGGTGACGGTCCCCCGCAAGTGCCGCGCCCCAGGAGGAACCCCCCAGTGATAAAGATCCTCTTAGCAGCGATCATCGGCATCGCCGTGGCCGCCCTCGTCGCGACCGTCACGACGGTCTCCTTCACCGGCGCCACCGCGACGCCCGTGAACCAGCCGCTCTACAACTACGGCGACCGGTAAATACCACCGTCATGCCGCCCTCCCGCCAAGGGGACGAGAGGACGAGCCGACCACCACTGCTCGAGATCGTCATTCCCGCCTACAACGAGGAAGGACGACTCCCCGGGGGGCTCCTGCAGCTGTGCGCGAAGCTTGCCCGCATGCCGTTCCCGACCGCCGTCATCGTCGTCGACAACAACAGCACGGACTCCACCGCCGAGATCGTCAGGACCTGGCCGCGGGGGACGGTCCCGGTCCGGCTGGCCCGGTGCGAGACCCCCGGCAAGGGGGCCGCCGTCCGCGCCGGACTGCTGGAGACCCGTGCTCCCTTCGTCGGGTTCCTGGACGCCGACATGGCCACCGACCTCAGCGCCATCGACGCCGCCTTCGGCCTGCTGCTCTCCGGTGAGCGGGTGGTCGTCGGCTCCCGCGCCCACGCCTTCTCCGACGTGGAGAACCGGCACAGCCGGGTGCGCGAGCTGGGCGCCGTCGGCTTCCGCGCCCTGGCCAGGGCGCTGGTGCGCGGCGTCAGCGACACCCAGTGCGGCTTCAAGTTCTTCGACGGCGCGCTCGTCCGCGAGGTCGCCGCGCGGCTGCGCACGCCCGGCTTCGCCTTCGACGTCGAGCTGCTCGCCCGGTGCGCCGACCGGGGCGCGAACGTCCTGGAGATCCCCGTGCAGTGGCGCGACATGCCCGGCTCGCGCTTCTCACCGGCCCGGCACAGCGCCGGCATCGTGCTGGAGCTCGGCCGGATCTGGCTGACGCTGCGCCTGGAGCCGCGCGCGGCGGGCGCCCCCGCCTGGGAGCCGCCGCTCGACCCCGTCGGGTATCCGTGAACATCGCCGTCGTCAACTGGCGTGATCCGTGGCATCCGGCCGCGGGAGGCGCCGAGACCTACGCGTGGGAGATGGCCCGCCGCCTCGCGGCGGCGGGCCACACCGTTCACTTCGTGACCGCGCGGGCTCCCGGGCAACGCGCCCGCGAGGAGATCGACGGGGTACGGCTGGCCCGCATGGGCGGGCCGTTCTCCGTCTACGCCCGGGTGCTGGCCTGGCTGCTGCCCCGCCGCTCGCGGTTCGACGCGGTGCTCGACTGCCAGAACGGCATCCCGTTCTTCACCCCCTGGGTGCTGCCCCGCCGCACCGGCGTGATCTGCGTGGTCCACCACGTCCACGACCGGCAGTTCGGCGTCCACCTGCCGCGCTGGCTCGCCGCGGTCGGCCGCTTCCTGGAGGGGCCGGTCTCCCGCTGGACCTACCGCCGGCACCGGAGCGTGGCCGTCTCGCCGTCCACCGTGGAGGCCATGCGCGAGCGGCTCGGCTGGACCGGCCCCATCCACATCGTCCCCAACGGCGTGAGCGTCGGCGCGCCCGCCGGGATCAGCAAGAGCGCCGCCCCCCGGCTCGTCTGCGTCGGCCGGCTCGTCGCGCACAAGCGCGTGGACCTGCTCATCGACGCCGTGACCGAGCTGAGGGAGCGCTGGCCCGGCCTGACCGTGGACGTCGTCGGCCGCGGCCCCGAGGAGGCGCGCCTGCGCGCCCGGCTGCCGGAGGGCGTCACCATGCACGGATACCTGTCCGAAGCGGACAAGGAACGGCTCATCGCCTCCGCCTGGCTCCAGGTCAACGCCTCCCAGGGCGAGGGCTGGGGTCTGTGCGTGCTGGAGGCCGCCGCGCTCGGCGTCCCGACGGTCGCCTTCGACGTGGACGGGCTGCGCGACGCCGTACGGCACGGCGAGACCGGCTGGCTGCTGCCCGAGGGCACCGACCTGGCCAAGGGCGTCTCCGCCGCGCTCGACGAGCTGGCCGGCGGCCGCGCCGACGCGTACGCCGACCGGTGCCGGTCGTGGGCGGCCCGGTTCTCGTGGCAGAGCAGCGCGGAACGCATGGCCGAGCTGATCCGCGGCCGTCCCGCGCCGGCCCCCATGTGGGCCGTCCCGGCGCCCCTGAGGGAGGAGCGGTGGTAGGCGCTTCCGAGACAGCGCGAGCGGTGGTGACCGACAAGGCCCGGCACCGGGTGTGGCTGCTGCTCTGCTGCCTCGGCTTCGCCGTGCTGTCGTTCACCACCAGGCCCGGCAGCATCATGGGCGACACCAAGATCGACCTGGCGCTCAACCCGCTCGGCTGGCTGGAGCGGGCCGCCCACCTGTGGGACCTCCAGCACTTCGGCCAGCTCCAGAACCAGGCCGCCGGCTACCTGTTCCCCATGGGCCCCTTCTTCGCGCTGGGCGAGCTGGCCGGCGTCGAGCCGTGGGTGACGCAGCGGCTCTGGCTGACGCTGCTGCTCAGCGTGGCGTTCCTCGGCGTGGAGCGGCTGACGCGGCAGCTCGGCGTCGGTACGCCGGGCACCCGGATCGCCGGCGCCCTGGCGTACGCGCTGGCCCCGCGCGCGCTGTCCATCCTCGGCGAGATCTCGATCGAGTGGCTGCCCGCCGCGATGCTGCCGTGGATCCTCGTCCCGCTGCTGACCGCGTCGGAGACCGGGCAGCGGGCCCGCGGCGCGATCCGCTCGGCGCTGGCCGTCGCGCTGTGCGGCGGCGTGAACGCCGTCGCCGTGCTCGCCGTGCTCGTCGCCCCCGTCGTCTACATCCTGACCCGGCCGCGGCCGGTGCCGCGCTGGCGGCTGCTCGGCTGGTGGTCGGGCGCGGTCGCGGTGGCCACGCTGTTCTGGTGGGCGCCGCTGCTGCTCGTCGGCCGGTACGCGTTCTCGTTCCTGCCCTACACCGAGAACGCGTCTACGACGACGGCCGTCACGTCGTTGACGAACGTGCTGCGCGGCACCTCCGACTGGGTGCGCTTCCTGACCGTCAACGGGGTGGACCAGCAGCCGCCCGGCTACGCCATCGCCACCTCGGCCGCCATGGTCGTGGTCACCGGCGTGCTCGCCGCGCTCGGCCTGGCCGGGCTGGTGCGCCGCGACCTGCCCGCCCGCGGCTTCGTGATCACGCTGTTCCTCGTGGGCGTCACCGCGCTGGTCGCCGGGCACACGAGCGCGCTGGAGCCGATCGTCGCCGAGCCGATGCGCTGGCTGCTCGACGGTCCGCTCGCGCCGCTGCGCAACCTGCGCAAGTTCGACCCGCTGGTGCGGCTGCCGATGGCCTTCGGCCTGGCCCACCTGCTCGCCGTCACCCATCGCCGGGCCCGCGCCGCGCGGCCCACAGCCGGGCTGCCGCTGGCCGCGCGCCTGCGGGCCAACGTCCGGCTGCCCGTGCGGGTGGTCGCCCTGGCCGCCCTCGCCGGGCTCGTGCTCCCGGTCTTCAACCAGGGCCTCGCCATGCCGGGCTCGTTCAAGGAGGTGCCGCTCTACTGGCGGCAGGCCGCGGCCTGGATCAACGAGAACGCCGGCGACGACGGCGTGCTCGTCGTGCCCGGCGCCAAGTTCGGCGAGTACCTGTGGGGCCGGCCGGTGGACGACCCCATGCAGCCGCTGTTCAAGGCCCGCTGGACCGCCCGGCAGGTCACGGCCGCCGGCTCGGTCGGCCTGACCCGGCTGCTCGACGCCGTCGACCAGCGTCTCACCTCCGGCGAGGGCTCGGCCGGCCTCACCGAGGTGCTGCGCCGCCTCGGCGTCCACTACCTGCTCGTCCGCAACGACCTCATGCGCGCCAACCTCCAGGGGGCCTGGCCCGCCCGTGTCCAGGAGGCGCTGCGCGAGTCGCCCGGCATCAGCCGGATCCGCGCGTTCGGCGGCGAGGTGGGCGACGGCTTCACCGACGACGCGGTCGACTCCGTCGACTGGCCGGCGCCCGCCCTGGAGCTGTACGAGGTGGCGGGCAACGCCGACCTGGTCGGCGTGGAGGCCGCGGGCGACGCGGTGCGCGTGCGCGGCGGCCCCGACTCGCTGCTCACGATGGGCGACCTCGGGCTGCTCGGCACCGGCCCGGTGCTGGTCAACGACGACGCGAGCACGTACGAGGTGCCGACCGTCGTCAGCGACGCCCTGCGGCTGCGCGAGCGGCAGTTCGGCGAGATCCGGACGAACTGGACACCCACGCTGACCGCCGACCGGCGCGCCGACTTCACCGGCGTGCGCGCGCTCGACCTGCTGGAGAAGGGCTGGCTGGAGGAGACCTCGACCGCCGAGTACGACGGCATCTCCGCCATCACCGCCTCCTCCTCGGTGGCCGACAGCGACGCGATCTCCGGCCTCAGCACCCCCGGGCGCGGCCCGTGGGCGGCCATGGACGGCGACTACGAGACCGGCTGGGAGAGCGGCGGCTGGCACCGCCCCGAGGGCGAGTGGCTGCGCGTCGACCTGCCCCAGCCCCGCGAGATCCCCGACTTCAAGGTCACCTTCACCAACAACGTGCTGCTCGGCCAGTCGATCAGGCGCGTGGCCGTGGAGACCGAGAACGGGCGGCTGGTCCAGGACGTCCGGCAGACCAACGAGCCGCAGACGCTGCACGCCCCGCCCGGGACGACGACCTGGCTGCGGATCAGGATCCTCGCCACCTACGACAGCGACTGGAGCTTCGTGCAGCGGGTCGGCATCACCGAGATGACGATCCCCGGCGTGCTGCCCGGCCGCACGATCCGGCTGCCCGGCAGGAGCGGCGACGCGTACGTCATGGACCGCGGGCTCGACGCGCGCCCCCAGTGCATGCGCAACCGCGACCGGTGGGTGTGCAACCCGCTGCTCGCCCGGCCGGGGGAGGAGGGCGCCGGCTTCGACCGCACCTTCACGGCCGAGCGCCGGCACGCCGCCGCCCTCCAGGGCACGGCGATCCTGCGCGACGCCGGGCTCGTCGACCGCTACAGCCGGCTCAGCGCCGACCTCACCCGCGTCCAGGGCACCTCGCAGGTCAGCAAGGACCCCGTGGTCGCGCCGAGGTCGGCCTTCGACGCCGACGCCGCGACCACCTGGGTGCCCTCGCCCAGCGACGGCGAGCCCACCCTCACCCTGCGCTGGAACGGCAAGAAGACGATCTCCCGCCTCCAGGTCGCCCGGCCCGGCGGCGACAAGCAGCCGCTCGACATCATCATCGCCGGCGACAAGGGCGTGGTGCGCAGCGGCCGCGTGGACGCCGGAGGCGTCATCAGGTTCAAGCCCATCACCACGACCCAGCTCAAGCTGCGCTTCTTCCCCGTGTCGCGGCGCCTCCAGGTGACCGAGCTGATCATCCCCGGGGTCAGCCCGGCCAGCCGGCCCCAGGGCATCCCGTTCCGGCTGCCCTGCGGCCAGGGCCCCGAGCTGCGGGTCAACGGCAAGGTCGTCCAGACCCGGGTCACCGGCACCTACGCCGACCTGCTCGAACAGCGGCCCGTCCGGTTCACCGCCTGCGGCAGGGTGACGCTGTCGGCGGGCGACAACCGGGTGCGGGCCGCCGGCTGGGACCCGTTCGCCGTCGAGGGGCTGGTGATCGGCGCGCTGCCCGAGCAGCCGCTCCAGGTCGAGGGCGCCGCGGCCCCCGGCACGTGGACGCAGTCCGAGCGCGAGGTCCGGGTGAGCGCGCCCAAGGACTCCTTCCTCGTGGTCAACGAGAACTACAACGCCGGCTGGCGGGCCAGCCTCGACGGCCAGACGCTGCGGCCGGTCCGCATCGACGGCTGGAAGCAGGCGTGGGAGCTGCCCGCCGGCACCTCGGGCACCGTCCGGCTGGAGTACGGGCCCGACCGGCCGTACTGGCTGGCCCTCGCGCTGGGCCTGGGCGGCATCGCCCTGCTCGCGCTGCTCGCCCTGGTGATGCGCGGGCCGCGCCCTGAGCACGTGATGGAGACCGCCGCGGCCGGGCGCTCGCGGCTCTCGGGCTGGCGCATGCCGTACGCGATCGCCGCGGGCATGGCCTTCGGCGCCTGGGTGGCGGGCTGGGCCGGCATGCTCGTGGTGCTCGCCGTCGTCGTCGCCGTCCTGTGGGCCCCGGCCCGGCGGGCGCTGCCCCGGTGGCTCGCCCCGCACTGGGCCGCGGCGCTGCTGTTCTGCCTCGCGACCGCGTCGCTGGCCGCGGCCATGGCGCTGCGCGACTACGGCGCGGACGTGGACGTGCTCACCGACCACGTCCCGCAGCTCGTCGCCTGTGCCGCCATGGGCGTGCTGTTCGGCCGGCTCGTCAGCGAACCGGCTCAGCCGGACGCTCCGCCGGAGCTTCCGGCGGAGGAGCCGATGCTGACCGGCGCCCGGTCAGCTTGAGGGCCCGCTCCTCGATGAGGTGGTAGCTGGCCACGCTCACGAGGAGCGAGCCGACGAACGTCAGGATCGCCACCTTGACGAAGTCGCCGCTGAACGGCCGGCTGTCGGTCACCTTGTAGTACAAGGTGATCACCGGCGCGTGCCAGAGGAAGAAGCTGTAGGAGATCCGGCCCAGGTACGCGGTGACCGGGTTGCCGAGCACCCGGTGCCGCAGTGAGTCGCGCCGGGCCGCCAGCGCGAACGGCGCGACGACGAGCACGGCCACCGTGGCCTCCAGGAGCATCCGCCAGATCGACTGCGACAGGCTCGGCAGGTCGAGCGTGCGCGGGCCGGCCACCTCGGTGCTCAGCACCACGTACAGCAGCAGCGCGAGGACCAGGAGCTGCGGCGCGAGCGCGTCGACGACCCGGCTCTCCTTGATCCACACCGACAGCACGGCCATGGCCATGCCCGCGGCGAAGTAGATGAGGTGGTGCGGCAGCCAGAGCGCGAGCTGCGGCTGGTCGAAGACGTGCGCCGCGACCGCGCTGCTGACCGAGACCAGCGGGAGCACGGCGATGCCGCCGAGCAGCCGGACCGGCCGGTTGCCGCGCCTGGCCCAGTGGTGCAGCAGCCAGGCGAGCACCGGCAGCACCAGGTAGAAGGCCATCTCGATCGGCATCGTCCACATCTGGTAGAGGCCGTCGGGGGCGCGGGTCTGCTCGGTGTAGTTCTGGAGCAGCAGCAGCCACTTGACCCAGCCGCCGGCGTCCAGCGAGCTCCACGCGAGCAGCGCGAGCGTCGTCACCACCCAGTACGCGGGCATGACGCGCAGCACGCGGCGCCACAGGTAGCCGCCGGCGCCGGGCGCGGGGGTGTCCTCCAGCACGGCCCGCGCCCACGGGCGGTACAGCAGCAGGCCGGACAGCAGGAAGAAGATCGGAACCGCGATGCCCAGCCGGGTCGTCATCCAGGCGAACATGCCGTCGCGGTACATCACGCCGGTGTTGCCGGCCACGTGCAGCACCCACACGCCGAGGGCGGCCAGGGCGCGGATGCCGTCGAGGGCGGTGTCGCGCCGGGCGGGCGCGTCGAGCGGCGCCACGCGCAGCTCGCCGGGCGGCCCGGGCGGCTCCCCTCCCTCGGGAGCGGCGGTCTCCTCCGGGGCCCTCGTGCCGGGGGCGGCGGGCTCCTTCCGGGCGCTCCCCTCGGGGGCGGTGGGGTCGGCGGGGGCGGCCTTCTCGGGGGACGGGGCGGATGCCGTCGTCACGGCCGCTTTCTCAGGACCAGGACCAGATTCCACGTGGCGAACTCCCTGACGATCGGGACCTTGAGCATCGGGCGGTACCACCAGGGCAGGTAGCGGGGGAACGCGTCGACGAGCTCGACCCGCCGCTCACCGCGCGCCCAGCGCAGGCCGTGGGCGACGGAGACGGGGTAGAGGCTCCGGCCAAAGTGGTTTTTGGGCGGCTTGCCGTACTTTTCCTGATATTTCTGGGCGGCGCGGTGGCCGCCCAGGTAGTGCCAGGGCGAGGTCTCGTGCCCGCCCCAGGGGGAGAGCCAGTTGGTGTAGGCCAGGAAGACCAGCCCGCCGGGCCGGGTCACCCGGACCATCTCGGAGGCCATCCGCCACGGCTCCGGCACGTGCTCCAGCACGTTGGAGGAGAAGCAGACGTCCACCGAGGAGTCGAGCAGTGGCAGGTCGAGCGCGCTGCCCAGCACGCCGCCGCTGGGCGCGCCCTGGCCGGCCAGCTCGCCCGCGTCCACGTCCACGCAGACGCAGCGGGCGCCGTGGGCGCGGAACTCCGTGGCGAAGAAGCCGGGCCCGCCGCCCACGTCGAGGACGAGCCGGTCGCGCAGGTCCACGTACCGGCGCAGGAGCCCGGCCGTGTCGGCCGCGAGCGTCGTG
The DNA here is from genome assembly GCF_024172185.1 of Nonomuraea roseoviolacea subsp. carminata. Classification (GTDB taxonomy): domain Bacteria; phylum Actinomycetota; class Actinomycetes; order Streptosporangiales; family Streptosporangiaceae; genus Nonomuraea; species Nonomuraea roseoviolacea. The sequence continues at coordinate 2,049,193 of NZ_JAMZEC010000001.1, read as the reverse complement.
TAGTAGCCCTGCTGGTCGCCCTGCTCGGTGCGGAACGCCCGGAAGAGCCGGATGGACCGCGCCAAGTCGGCGCGCATGGGCATATTTCCCGCTTTCATAGGGAGAACCACGATAGAACCTGTTTCTATCAATTTGATTGCGGCTCCGTACCGGCCAGTGACGCATGTCACTCACTGTCATACTTTGATGCCGGATGTTCCGGCAAGACGACAACAGGTTCTAGGATCGCGGAGGCCTTTGATGGGTCGCATCTCCACGCTCGTCCTCATCGGGGTCGGTGCCTTCTTCATCGCCCTGGCGCCCCTCCTGAAGTTCTGGGCCGCGGGGAAGATCATTTCCGCCCCGGCGGACCAGTGGGGGGTCACGCGGCTGGAGGCCAAGGGGGCCCAGTACTTCTCCACCCAGGACCTCAAGGTGCTCACGGCCGACCTGGACGTCATCGTCACCACGCGCGGCGACGTGAAGGAGGCCAACTCCAGCCGGGTCGTCTGGGACGAGGCCACCATCGTCAACGACGTCACCAACCACCGCCCGCAGATCGTCATCAGTGACCGGCGCAGCGCCTTCGACAAGTACACCGGCGTGGGCATGAACTGCTGCGACGTCAAGATCGGCAACACTCCGGTGACGCTGGAGGGCCAGATCTACAAGTTCCCGTTCGACACGGAGAAGAAGACCTACCGGGTGTTCAACGGCACGGCCGGCAAGGCGTTCGACGCGCGGTTCGTCCGCGAGGACACCGTGAACGGCCTGCCCGTCTACGTCTTCGAGCAGGACGTGCCGCCCACCAAGACCGAGACCCGCAGCGCCCCGGCCAACGTGCTCGGCATGACCGGCACCGCGATGGTGCAGGTGGACCGCTGGTACGACGGCAAGGTGACGTACTACATCGAGCCCACCACCGGCAGCCCGGTCCGGCAGGACCAGCAGCGTCACGAGGTGCTCAAGACCCAGGACGGCGTCGAGCGCTCGCCCGCCTTCGTCGCGGACGTCAAGATGACCGACCGCACCGTGAACGACCTGGTCGCGCAGGCTGAGGACGGCAAGTCGAAGATCAACCTGCTGCGGAACATCGTCCCGCTCGTGCTGCTGATCGTCGGCGTCGTCCTGGTGGGCGCCGGCATCCTGCTCGGCCGCCGCTCCCCGCAGGCGTCCGCCTGATCCTCTGCTCCCGATCCTCGAAAGGCCCGCGCCTTCGGGTGCGGGCCTTTCGCGTTCCTGTGTCAGGGCGTTCCCGGCCCGTGTCACGCCGCGTTACTAGAACGCGTTCCGATTCGATGTTACTGACGGGTACCGACCAAAGGTTCTAGAGTAGAACGCGTTGCAGTTAGCCGTAATGCGGTCGTATTGTCGGGCCATGCGGACACGTGTCACGGACATGTTCGGAATCGAGCTGCCCATCTTCGCGTTCAGCCACTGCCGGGACGTCGTCGCCGCGGTCAGCCGCGCCGGCGGGATGGGCGTCCTCGGCGCCCTCTACTTCACCCCCGAAGAGCTCGAGATGGAGCTCAAGTGGATCGACGACCACGTCGACGGCAAGCCGTACGGGGTGGACGTCGTCATGCCGGCCTCCTACGAGGGCGCGGACTTCCCGGCGGAGGAGCTGGTCGGGCGGCTCCAGTCGATGATCCCGGAGGGTCACCGCGCGTTCGTCGAGAACCTGCTGACCTCGCACGGCGTGCCCCCGCTGTCGGCCGACGCCGAGGCCGGCAAGGTCCTGCTCGGCTGGACCGACGCCACCGCCCGGCCGCAGGTCGAGGTAGCGCTCCGGCACCCGATCGCGCTGCTCGCCAACGCCCTCGGCCCGCCCCCGGCCGACGTCGTCGAGCTGGCGCACTCCCACGGCGTCAAGGTGGCGGCGCTCGCCTCCACCCCGCGCCACGCGCGCAAGCAGGTCGAGGTCGGGGTGGACGTGGTGGTCGCGCAGGGCACCGAGGCCGGCGGCCACACCGGTGAGATCACCACCATGGTGCTCATCCCGCAGGTCGTGGACGCCGTGGACGTGCCCGTGCTGGCCGCCGGCGGCATCGGCGACGGCCGTCAGATGGCCGCCGGCCTGGCGCTGGGCGCCGAAGGCGTCTGGACCGGCTCGCTGTGGCTGACGGTCGAGGAGGCCGACACGCCCGAGATGGCCAGGCGGCGCATCCTGGAGGCCACCTCGCGCGACACGGTCCGCTCGCGGAGCTGGACGGGCAAGCCGGCCCGGCTGCTGCGCAACGAGTGGACCGACGCCTGGGAGTCGCAGGAGTCGCCGGGGACGCTGCCGATGCCGCTGCAGTTCATGCTGGTGTCGGACGCGCTGCGCCGGATCGGCCGCTCGGGCGCCGCCGAGCTGGCGACCTTCCCGGCGGGCCAGGTCATCGGCCTCACCAACCAGGTCCGCTCCACCCGTGACGTCATGTACTCCCTGATGGAGCAGTACAGCGAGGCCCTGGAGCGCCTGGAGCGCATCACCGGCGACTGACCTCTTCACCCGGCATCCGCCGCGACCGCGCCGGTGTCGCGGCGGAGCGCCCGCGCCGGGCCGGTGAGCCGGTCCGCAAGGACGGCCAGGCACAGCGCCCACACGCTCCACGCCACGTACCCGGCGAAGTTGGCCAGGTCGGCGCCCGGCACTCCGAGCGGGGCGAGCACCCCCGCCGCCACGGCGAGCGCGGAGGCCCCGCCGAGCGCGGCGAACCAGCGCGGGGGACGGGGCAGCGCGGCGAGCACCAGGACCGTCCACGCGGCGGTGAGCAGGTACCCCAGGGTCTCGCCGACGCCGGTCCCGAGGTAGGCGTGGAGCGCGGCGAAGACCGTCTCGGCGGCCCGCGGGTCGGCCGCCCGCGTCAGGCTCGGGACGGCGAACGGCCAGCGCAGCAGCCCGAGGACCTGCACGACCCCGGCGAGCACCCCCGCGTGGACCGAGAGCGCCGCCGCCGGGCCGTCCGGGAGCCGCCTGCCGAGCAGGACGGCGGCCGGGACCAGCGTGCCCGCGCCGAGCGCCAGCAGCACGAACCAGGCGGAGATCGCCGGCTGGTGGGCGGCGAACGCGGCGAGGATCTCGGCGGGAGGCCGGCTCAGCACGTCCGGATAGCCGAACGTCAGGCCGAGGCCGACGAAGGCGACATTCGCGGCCAGCACGCCGGCGGCCAGGGTCCATCTCATGGAGGGTCTCCTAATTCTGAACGATGTTCAACATTAAACACCGTTTAGAGTTGACTTGTGAAGAGAGGACCGCAGCGTTCGGTGCATCCCGAGGCCGTGCTCGACGCGGCGCTGGAGCTGATCGACGCCGGCGCGCTGACCATGCGCGCGCTGGCCGCCCGGGTCGGGCTCAGCCCGGGCGCCCTGTACACCTACTTCCCCGACCGGGCGGCGATCGTGTCCGCCCTGGCCGACCGGCTGCTCGGCGAGGCCGACGTGGGGCTGCTGGCGGACGGGCCCGGGGAGCCGCGGGAGCGGATCGTCGCGTTCGCGCTCAACCTGCGGGCCGTGCTCATGCGCCACCCGGCAGCGGTGCCGGCCATCCTCGGGGCGGCCTTCGGCGGCCCGGTGGCGCTGCGGGTCGGCGAGAGCCTGCTGGCCGCGCTGCCCGACCCGCGGGCGTCGTACACGGTCATGGTCTACGTGCTCGGCGCGATCGCGCTGGAGGCCGCCGAGCTGGACGGGGCCACGCCGGTGCCGCCCGAGTCCGAGCGCGTCGCGGCGCGGCGGGCCGCGCTGCGGGTGGACCCGGAGGAGTACCCGCGCACGCACGCCGCGGCCGACGCCATCGCCGCCTACGTCTCCACGGAGCAGTTCCGCTGGGGCCTGGAGCGCGTCCTGTCCGCGCTCTGAGGCCCCGGCGTCACCTGCCCTCGTAGCGGGCCGGGCGCTTCTCCTTGAAGGCGCGGGTGCCCTCGCGGGCGTCGGCGGAGCCGATCACCGGCCAGCCCAGGTCGTCCGACACCTTCAGCGCCTCGGCCTCCGGCATGCCGAGCGTGTCCCGGTACGTGCGCAGGATGGCCTGGACGGCCAGCGGCCCGGAGGCGGCGATGTCGGCCGCCACCTCCAGCGCCGTGGCGAGGGCCTGCCCGTCCGGCACCACCCGGTTGACCAGCCCCATCGCCAGCGCCTCCGCCGCCGTGATCGACCGGCCGGTGAGCAGGAGGTCCATGGCGTGGCAGTACGGGATCTGGCGGGGCAGCCGCACCGCGCTGCCGCCCATGGGGAACAGCGCCCGCTTGGCCTCGAACAGCCCCAGCGTGGCCGACTCGGCGACGATCCGCAGGTCCGTGCCCACCAGCAGCTCCGTCCCGCCGGCCACCGCGTACCCCTCGACCGCGCACACCACCGGCTTGACCGGCATGTCCTCGCGCAGCAGCCCCTTCCAGTGGAAGTTCGGGATGCGCGCGGCCCGCGCCTGCACCTCCGGGTCCGCGGACGGCGTGCCCATCGCCTTGAGGTCGGCGCCCGCGCAGAACGTGCCCTCGGCGCCGGTCAGGACCGCGACGCGGACCCCCGCCTCCTCCGACACGTACGCCCAGGCCGAGGCGAGGCCGACCAGCATGTCGGAGGACAGGGCGTTGCGGGCCTCGGGGCGGTTCATGGTGACGACCACGACGTGGCCGTCGCGTTCGACGCGGCAGTGGGGGGTACTGATCGGAAGGAGCTCCACGGACGCCTCCGGATGTTTGTATCAAGCGCTTGGTAGGCAGTGATCCTACCCCTGCGCGCGGCGCGCGAAAGGTGCCGCCCTTGTGAGATCAAGCGCTTGCTCTGCTCTCGCGGGCCGGGTTACGCTGCCCAAGCAAACGAGAACAGGTTCTCGTTTCCGCCTGGCAGGCCGGAGTCCTGTGGCGATCCCCGGTCCACCGGCGCCTCGACCACTGACGAGGAGTACCCATGGGCACGCTCGGATTCTGGAGGCTGGCGCAGGCGGATCCCGGCTGGGTCGCCGCCGTGGACCCCGACGGCACCCAGCACCGCGCCGGCGACCTGCTCGCCCGTGCCAACCGGCTCGTCCACGGCCTGCGCGAGCTGGGCCTGCGGCCCGGGGACGGCGTCTGCGGCCTGGTGCCCAACGGCGCCGACGGGCTCGTCCTCTACCTGGCCGCCCTCCAGGCCGGGTGGTACTACACGCCCGTCAACTGGCACCTGACCGGCCCCGAGATCGCCTACATCGTCTCCGACAGCGAGGCCAAGGCGTTCTTCGTGCACCCCCGCTACGCCGCCGAGGGCACCCGGGGCGCCGAGGCCATCGCCCCCGAGCGCCGCTTCGCCCTGCCCGAGGGCGCGGAGCTGCCCGGCTTCCGTCCCCTCACCGACCTGACCGGCGGGCAGCCCGACACCCTGCCGACCGACCGCACGGCCGGGCTCACCATGCACTACACCTCCGGCACCACCGGCAAGCCGAAGGGCGTCCGCCGCCCGCTGAGCGGCCTCGACCCCGACGACGCCGCCGAGATGATGACGTTCCTGCTCGGCCTGTTCGGCATCACGGCCGGCCGGCCCAACGCCCACCTCGTCACCTCGCCCAACTACCACACCGCCGTCACCCAGTTCGGCGGCACGGCCCTGCACATGGGCCACACGCTCGTCTACATGGACAAGTGGGACGCCGAGGAGACGCTGCGGCTCTGCGAGCGCCACCGGATCACCAACTCCCACATGGTCCCGACCCACTTCAAGCGGCTGCTCGCGCTGCCCGAGGAGACCAGGCGCACGTACGACCTGTCCTCGCTGAAGTGGATGATCCACGCCGCCGCGCCCTGCCCGGTGCCGGTGAAGCGGGCCATGTTCGAGTGGTGGGGCGACTGCATCTACGAGTACTACGCGGCCACCGAGGGCGGCGGCACCCTGGCCACGCCCGAGGGCTGGAAGTCGCATCCCGGCACGGTCGGCAAGGCGTGGCCCATCAGCGAGCTGCTCATCGTCGACGACGACGGCAAGCCCGTACCGACCGGCACCCCCGGCACGATCTACATGAAGATGATGGGCGCGCGCTTCGAGTACAAGGGCGACCCGGCCAAGACCGAGGAGAACCGCCTCCAGGACCACTTCACCGTGGGCGACGTCGGCTACCTGGACGAGGACGGCTACCTCTACCTGTGTGACCGCAAGTCCGACATGATCATCTCCGGCGGGGCCAACATCTACCCGGCCGAGATCGAGAACGAGCTGATGACCCACCCCAAGGTGGCCGACGTGGCCGTCTTCGGCATCCCCGACGACGAGTGGGGCGAGCAGATCAAGGCCGTCGTCGAGCCCGCGCCCGGGGCCGAGCCGGGACCGGAGCTGGCCGCCGAGCTGCTCGCGTCGCTGGAGGGGCGGCTGGCCCGGATGAAGTGGCCGAAGACGATCGACTTCATCGAGGAGATGCCCCGCGAGCCCAACGGCAAGCTGCTCAAGCGCAAGCTGCGCGCGCCGTACTGGGAGGGGCGCGAGCGCGCCATCTGATGACAACCAGGCAACGAAGGGGAGGGCGTGTGGAGACGAGCGAGCCGCTGGTCGCCCGGCATGTGCTGGAGTTCCCCGGCGGGTACACCCGGAGCACGGGGCCGGTGATCGGGCGCTTCCTCACGGAGCTGCGCGCGGGCCGGATCGTCGGGGTCAGGACCGCCGAGGGCCGGGTGCTGGTGCCGCCCCTGGAGTACGACCCGGCGACCGGCGACCCCGTCACGGACGACTACGTCGAGGTCGGACCGGCCGGCACGGTGACCGCGTCGGCGTGGGTCCAGGAGCCCCGCCCCGAGCACCCGCTCGACCGGCCGTTCGCCTGGGCGCTGATCAGGCTGGACGGCGCGGACACGGCGCTCGTCCACGCGGTGGACGCCGGCGACCCCAAGGCGCTGCGGCCCGGCACCCGCGTCTGGCCGGTGTGGCGGGAGCGGCGCGAGGGCGGGATCACCGACATCGCGTGCTTCCGGCCCGAGGTGACGATGATCGTCTCGCCGGTGCGGCCGGAGTACCGCATCCAGGCGGGCGGCGCGCTGCGGACCTTCCTCGAAGGTGTCCGGCGCGGCGTCTTCCTCGGCGGGCGGTGCCCCGCCTGCGCCAAGGTGTACGTGCCCTTCCGGGCCTCCTGCCCCGGGTGCGGCAGCCGCATCGCCGAGCAGGTCGAGCTGCCCGACACCGGCACGATCACCACGTTCGCCATCAACAACCTGCCCGACCCGCGGGCCCCCGAGGTGCCGTTCGTCTCGGCGTACATCCTGCTCGACGGCGCGGACATCCCCATGATCGCGCTCGTCGGCGGCGTGCCCGCGCACGAGGTGCGCCAGGGCATGCGGGTGCGCGCCGAGTGGGTCCCGGAGAGCGAGCGGACGCTGTCCATGGCGAACGTCCGGTGGTTCACCCCCACCGGCGAGGAAGACGCGGAGCTGTCTTGACTGCTCCCTCCCTGAAGTGAAGGGAAAGGATTCCTGCTTCACCGCCGACCGCCAGCCGAGGAGGACTCCTCTTGAGGTCTTGCATCAGCTCCACAAGCGTTTTACTTGTCCACCAGCCCGGCGGCCAAGATATTCCTCGCCGCGTTGACGTCCCGGTCATGGATTGCGCCACAGGCGCACTGCCAGGTTCGGACGTCCAGCGGCATTTTGTCGTGCAAGGTTCCACATGCCGAACACAGCTTGGAGGAAGGGAACCAGCGGTCCACCGTGATCACCTCGCGGCCGTACCACCGCGCCTTGTACTCCAGCATAGCCCGCAGTTCCCGCCAGGCCGCGTCAGAGATGGCGCGAGCAAGCTTTCCGTTCTTCACCATGTTGCGGACGGCCAGGTCTTCCACGGCAATCACTTGGTTCTCGCGAACAAGCCGTGTGGACAATTTCTGCAGGAAGTCTCGGCGTCGATCGGTGATCCGGGCGTACACGCGGGCCACACGCAATCGGGCCTTGGCGCGGTTGCTCGAGCCCTTGGTTTTACGGGCGAGCGCCCGCTGAGCCTTGGCCAGCCTACGCCGGTCGGTCCGCTCGTATTTGGGGTTGGCGATCTTATCGCCGGTCGAGAGGGTGACCAGCGTTGTGATACCCGCGTCCACGCCAACCGTCTGCTCGGCCGGTGCGAAAGGTTCGATCGTCTCTTCGACCAGGATCGACACGAACCAGCGTCCGGCCGCGTCCATCGACACGGTGACCGTGGAGGGTTCGGCGCCTTTGGGCAGCGGACGGGACCACACGATGTTCAGCGGCGCGTCCATTTTCGCCAGCGTCAAGTGCCCGTGGCGCCAGCGGAAAGCGCTGCGGGTGTACTCGGCCGACAGGCGCGACTTCTTGCGCGACTTAAACGTCGGGTATTTGGCGCGTTTGGCGAAGAAGTTCGCGAATGCCGCCTGCAAGTGGCGCAGTGCCTGCTGCAACGGGACGCTGGACACCTCCGACAGGAATTCGTAGTCACCACTGCGTTTCCACGCCGTCAGCGCGGCCGAGGACTCGGCGTAAGAAATGCGGCGGCCATTCAGTGTGTAGGCGCGAGTACGTTCTTCCAGGGCCATGTTGTAGACGAGGCGGACACAGCCGAACGTCCGGGCAAGCTCTTCGACCTGCCGGGAATTCGGGTGAAAGCGGTACTTGTAGGACCGCTTCACGATCTGCGTCACCCCGCACACTTTATCGCCCCGACCAGTCAGATGTCGTTCAGAACTTCGATCCTGTGGCGTTGTTCCGTCTTGTCTTGCGTACCTGAAGGCGGGCGTCCCCACACTGAGGGAGTTTCGATGAGAGACGTGGCCATCGTCGCCTTCGCCCAGACCCGGCACACCGGCCACGACACCGGCGTGTCGGAGCCCGAACTTATCCTGCCGGTCATCGAGGAGGTCAAGGAGCGGACGGGCCTGCGCAGGTTCGGCTTCACCTGCTCGGGGAGCTGCGACTACCTCGCGGGCGCGCCGTTCTCGTTCGTCTCCGCGCTCGACGCGCTCGGCGCCTGGCCGCCGATCTCCGAGAGCCACGTCGAGATGGACGGCGCCTGGGCGCTGTACGAGGCGTGGGTGCGGCTCCAGCACGGCGACGTCGACACCGCCCTGGTCTACGGCTTCGGCAAGTCGTCGCTCGGCGACCTGCGCTCGATCATGACGCTCCAGCTCGACCCGTACTACCTGGCGCCCCTCGGCCTCGACCAGGTGTCCTTCGCCGCGCTCCAGGCCGCCGCCGTGCGCGCGGACCGGGCCGAGCTGGACGCGATCGTGCGGCGCAGCCGGGCCGCCGGGCGGGACAACCCGTACGCGCTGGACCTGCCGGACGAGCTCACGGACGACGGCGTGGTCGCGCCGTTGCGCGCATCGGACCTCGCGCCGTTGCGCGCATCGGACGTCGCGCCGATCACCGACGGCGCGGCGGCGGTGGTGCTCGCGGCCGGCGACGCGGTCGCTGAGCTGTGCGCGCGTCCGGCGCACATCACCGGCATCGCCCATCGCGTCGAGCCGCACTACCTGGGGATGCGGGATCTCGCCCGGTCGGTCTCCGCGGCCGACGCCGCACGGGCCGCGGGGGTCGGCAAGGGTCCGGTCGAGGTGGCCGAGCTGCACACCCAGTTCGCCCACGAGGAGATCGTCCTGCGCCGGGCGCTGGAGCTGCCCGCCGACACGGTGGTCAACCCGTCCGGCGGCCCGCTGGCGGCCAACCCCGTCATGGCCGCCGGGCTCATCCGCATCGGCGAGGCGGCCCGGCGCATCCACGACGGCACCGCCTCGCGCACCGTCGGCCACGCCGCGGGCGGCCCCTGCCTGCAGCACAACCTCGTCACGGTCCTGGAGGCTTGAGATGGGAAACCGCTGTGCCGTGATCGGTGTGGGGCAGACCCGCTACACGACCAAGCGCCGCGACGTGTCGATCGCCGGGCTGGTGCGCGAGGCCGCGCTCCGGGCGCTGGAGGACGCCGGCCTGACGTTCAAGGACATCGACGCCGTCGTCGTCGGCAAGGCGCCCGACCTGTTCGAGGGCGTCATGATGCCCGAGGCGTACCTCGCCGACGCGCTCGGCGCGGCCGGCAAGCCGATGATGCGCGTCCACACCGCGGGCAGCGTCGGCGGCTCCACCGCGCTGGTCGGCGCGAGCCTCGTGCAGGGCGGCGTCCACGACCGGGTGCTGGTCGTGGCCTTCGAGAAGCAGTCGGAGTCGAACGCCACCTGGGCCCTGTCCACGCATCTGCCGTTCAACGCCTCGCTGGTGGTCGGTGCGGGCGGCTACTTCGCCCCGCACATCAGGGAGTACATGCGCAGGACCGGCGCCCCCGACCACATCGGCACGCTGGTGGCGGTCAAGGACCGGCTCAACGCGCTGAAGAACCCCTACGCCCACCTCAAGATCCCGGGCATCGACCGGGCCATGGTCGAGTCGACGCCCATGTTGTGGGAGCCGATCCGCTACCTGGAGACCTGCCCGTCCAGCGACGGCGCGTGCGCGATGGTGCTGGCCTCCGAGTCGGCCGTGACCGGCACGCCCGCCTGGGTCCACGGCACCGCCATGCGCTCCGAGCCGATCTTCCGGGCCGGCCGCGACACCGTGAACCCGCAGGGCGGCAAGGACTGCGCCGCCGACGTCTACCGGCAGGCCGGCGTCACCGACCCGCGCCGGCAGATCGACGTGGCCGAGGTGTACGTGCCGTTCTCCTGGTACGAGCCGATGTGGCTGGAGAACCTCGGCTTCGCCGCCGAGGGCGAGGGCTGGAAGCTCACCGAGTCCGGCGCCACCGCGCTCGACGGCGACATCCCGTGGAACGCCTCCGGCGGCGTGCTGTCCAGCAACCCGATCGGCGCCTCCGGGCTGATCAGGTTCGCCGAGGCGGCGCTCCAGGTGCGCGGCATGGCCGGCGAGCACCAGGTCGACGGCGCGCGGCTGGCGCTCGGGCACGCCTACGGCGGCGGCGCCCAGTTCTTCGCGATGTGGATCGTCGGACGGGAGCGGCCCTGATGGAGTTCAACCACGCCGACCTGTTCGAGGGCGTCGCCGACGTCGCCGGGGACCGGGTGGCCGTCGTCTGCGGCGAGGAGCGGCGCACCTACGCCGAGCTGGACGCCGAGGCCAACCGGCTGGCGCACTTCCTGCTGGAGCGCGGCGTCGAGCCCGGCCAGCACGTGGGGCTGCACCTGTACAACGGCGTGGAGTACGTCGCCGGGCTGCTGGCCGCGCTGAAGATCCGGGCCGTGCCGATCAACGTCAACTACCGTTACGTCGAGTCCGAGCTGCTCTACCTCTACCGCGACTCCGACCTGCGGGCCCTGATCTACGACGTCGAGTTCGAGCCCCGGGTCGCGGCCGTGGCCAAGGACGTGCCGACGCTGCGCCACCTCGTCGCCGTGGGCGGCCCCCCGGCCGTGGCGGACGCGGTGCCGTACTGGATGGCGCTGGAGAGCGGCAAGGCCGAGCGCGGCTTCGCGCCGCGCTCCGGACAGGACGTCTACATCATCTACACCGGCGGCACGACCGGCATGCCCAAGGGCGCCATGTGGCGGGTCGAGGACATGTTCATGGCCTTCGGCGGCGGCAACCCGTACGGCGAGCCGCGCGCCACGCCCGAGGAGGTGGTGCGGGCGGCGGCCGCGGCCGGACCGCTGGTCATGATGGCCACGCCGCCGCTCATGCACGGGGCCGCGCAGATGGCCACGTTCATCGGCTTCTGGATGGCGGCGACGCTGGTGTACGTGCGCAGGTTCGACGCCGCGGACGTGTGGCGGGCGGTCGAGCGGGAGAAGGTGTTCACGATGAACATCACCGGCGACGCGATGGCCCGGCCCCTGGCCGAGGAGCTGGCCCGCGGCGGCCGCGACCTGTCGTCGCTCGGCGTGCTCAGCTCCACCGGGGCCATCCTCAGCGGCTCGGTCCGCGACCGGCTCCAGGAGCTGCTGCCCCACGTGATGATCCTCGACAACTTCGGCTCGACCGAGTCGGGCTTCACGGCCTCGGGCGTGCCCGGTTCGACCCCGGAGAAGGGCCTGCGCTACCGGCCGAACGACGGCATCGCGGTGCTCGACGAGCGGCTGCGGCCGGTCGAGCCCGGCTCCGGGCAGCTCGGCACCGTGGCCAAGGCCGGGCGGATCGCCTTCGGCTACTACAACGACCCGGACAAGACGGCCCGCACGTTCGTCACGGACGCCGAGGGGACGCGGTGGCTGCTGACGGGCGACCTCGCCACGGTGGAGCCGGACGGCACAGTCAGCGTGTTCGGCCGGGGCTCGCAGTGCGTCAACACCGGCGGGGAGAAGGTGTTCCCCGAGGAGGTCGAGGCGGTGCTCAAGGGGCATCCGGCGGTCTTCGACGCGGTGGTCACCGGGGTGCCCGACGAGCGGTGGGGGAGCAGGGTGGCGGCCGTGGTCGAGCCGCGGACCGGCGTCACGGTGACGGCCGCCGAGCTGGACGCGCACTGCCGGGAGCGGCTGTCGGGGTTCAAGGTGCCGCGGACGTACGCGTTCGTCGCGGAGATGGTGCGCTCGCCGGCGGGCAAGGCCGACTACCGGTGGGCGCGGGAGACCGCCGAGGCGGCCTCCGCGGGGCAGGCCCCCGCGGGGCAGGCCCACGCCTCGTGAGCCACGCCTCGTGAGCCACGCCTCGTGAGCTACGCCTTCTCGCCCGTGAGGACGGCGGCCAGGCCGAGGTAGACGACGCCGGTGCCGACGTCGAGGCGGCGCCGGGCCCGCGCCGAGCGCCCGATCCGGCCGGCCAGCGCGGACGACGTCAGCGCGTACGCGCCGTCGCTGAGCAGGCCCAGCGCGATCCACAGCGCGCCCAGCAGGAGGATCTGCGGCCCGATCGGCCCCGCGTGGCGGTCGGTGAACTGCGGCAGGAACGCCAGGAAGAAGATCGCGGTCTTGGGGTTGAGCACGTTGACCACGAACCCCTCCCAGAACATGCGCCGCCGGCTGTGCCGCGCGATCGCGGGAGCCGCCCCGCCCTCCTCGCCGGCCTTGCGGTGCAGCAGCTTGCGCAGGCCGAGCCAGACCAGGTAGGCGACGCCCGCGTACTTGACCACGGTGAACGCCGTGGCGGAGGCGGCCAGCAGCGCGCTCACGCCGAGCGCGGCGGCGGCCACGTGCACCAGCGAGCCGGCGTGCACGCCGAGGACCGAGACCAGCCCGGCCGAGCGGCCCTGCGCCACGCTGCGCGTGACGATGAACAGGACCGCCGGACCCGGCACCACGAGCAGGGCCAGGGTCGCGGCGCAGAACACGGCGAGGGTCGCGATATCGGGCATAAGGCCATCGTAGGAACCAGGTCAACGCCTTTTCCGTCGAACCGTGGGGAAAGGGGGTGCCCGTGGGACGAAGGACGCCGCTGCTCCTGGGGCTGCTCGGTCTTGCTCTGGCCGCCCTGGGGGTGTGGCTCGAAGTCGGCCGATGTAACAGCACATACCCGTTCGAGCTCGTCGCGTACGTCGCGGGTGTGGTTCTCATCGGAGGAGCGCTCATCCTCCGCTACAGGCCCGGTGTCGGGTTCTCGATTCTGATCGCTCTCGCCGTTGCCACGGTGGGCTTCCTCGGTGCCGCCCTGGCGTTCCTCGCCTCCTTCGCCCGCTGTTTCGAGTTCTGAGGTCAGAGGCTCGACCGGAGGGCCTTCAGCAGGGCCTCGGTGCCGGGCGGGTGGGGTGGCTCGCCGTACACGGCTGCGTAGACGTGCCTGGTGGAGCCGGGGATCTCGGCCACCGTGACGTCCGGGTGGCGGTGCGCGCGCAGCGCGAGGCCGGGCAGCACGGTCACGCCCATCCCCGCCGCCACGAGCGCCTGGACGGCCACGATGTCGTCGCTGGTGAACGACAGGCGCGGCTCGAAGCCGGCCTTGGCGCACAGGTCGAGCAGGTGGCTGCGGCACCGGTCGCAGCCGGCGATCCAGTCGGCGTCCGCGTACGCGGTCAGGTCGCCGGGCTCGCCGATGGCGACCAGCATGCTCGGGTCGTCGAGGAGGTGGACCATGGTGATGCCGTCGTCCTCGGGAGCGGTGTCGTCGTAGCGGAAGACGACCGCCACGTCGGCGCGGCCGGCGCGCAGCAGCCGGAGCGCCTCGGGCGGCTCGGTCTCCGTCAGCCGCAGTTCGAGGCCGGGGTGGTCGCGAGCCAGCCGGGTCACGGCCGCCGGGACGAACGTGCCCAGCGCCGACGGGAACGCCGCCAGCCGCACCCGGCCGGAGCGCAGGCCGACGTGCGCGGCCAGCTCGTCGGCCGTGGCGTCGATCCGGGCGAGGATCTCGGCCGCCCGGGCGGCGAGCAGCCGGCCCGTCTCGGTGAGCCGGATGCCCCGGCCCACGCGCTGCACGAGCCGGGCCCCCGTCTCCGCCTCCAGGCGGGCGAGGTGGTGGCTGACCGAGGGCTGGGAGTAGTGCAGCTCCCGGGCGGCGGCCGTCACGGATCCCTTGCGGGCCACGGCGTCGAGGACGCGTAGCCGTACGACGTCCAGCATCCATCAATCATATCTATGGGTCACGCAGAAGACTTCTGTTGGACCTATCGGTGTGGGTGTAGCACCGTGGAAGGGGAAGGCAGGTTATCTGCAATCCCTAGGGGGATACCATGGAAATGACGACCACCACCGCACGGCCGGGCCTGAGCGGCCTGGTCACCGGCATCGGACGCATCGTCGCGCTGGGGCTCAGCCCGCGCGCCACCGCCCGTGAGGTCGCGACGCTGCTGCGCGGCAACCTGCCCGGCGTCGGCATCCTCACGCCTGAGGAGCGCGCCGGCGTGCCCGGCGGCTACGCCTCCCACGTGCTGCACGCCCAGGCGGACTTCTCCGTCACCGCCGTGGTCTGGCAGCCGGCCGCCGAGACCGTCATCCACGACCACGTGTCCTGGTGCGCGTTCGGCGTCATCAGCGGCATCGAGCACGAGACGCTCTACCGCGACATGGGCGACCACCTCGTCGAGATCGGCCGCGCCGCCAACCGCCCCGGCGACGTCAGCGGCTTCGCGCCGCCCGGCGACATCCACCGCGTCCGCAACACCAGCGGCGAGGTGGGGGTGTCGCTGCACGTGTACGGGGCCGACATCGGCAAGCTCGGCAACAGCATCCGCCGCACCTACGACCTGCCGGTCCGCTGACGGCCCCGGCGGTCGGCCGCGGCCGAGGCGGCGGTCAGCCACAGCCGAGATAGCGGTCAGCCACGGCCGAGGCGGCGGTCAGCCACGGCCGAGGTAGCCGACGAGCCGCTCCGCCAGCTCGGCCGGACGGGCCAGCATGGGGCAGTGACCGCCGGGGATCTCGTCCGGCGTGACACCGAGCCGCCGGCGGACGACCTCCCGCATGAACGCGGGCGTGAAGAACCGGTCGTCGCGGCAGAGCAGGAACCGCGTCGGGACGTCGGGCCACTTCCGCAGCGGCCACGGCTCGCCGTCGGCCGTGCCCGAGTGACGGCGGGTGTGGGCCATCAGGTCGGCCGCGAGGTCGGGCGGCACGTCGTGCAGGAAGAGCTCCACCTCGTCCGCGTCGCCGTCGCTTGACGGGCGCCAGCCGGTGTTGTCCCACCAGTCGGCCGGCCGCTCGCCCGGGGCCGGGATCATGGCCGTCACCAGCACCAGCAGCTCGGCCCGTACACGGTCGCAGACCAGGGGCGCCACGAAACCGCCCCAGGAGTGGCCGACGACGACCAGGCCGGGCCGGTCGCCGACCGCCTTCACGACCGTGTCGGCGTAGTCGCCCAGCCCGGCGGACTCGTCCTCGACCGGGAGGTCCACCGCCACCGCGTCGTGTCCCCTGCGGCGCAGCTCCGGCACGACCAGCCGCCAGTCACGGGCGCTCCCGCCCCCACCGTGGATCAGCGCGAACGTCGCCATGTCTCTCCTCCCCCTCATGGACGTACCCAGCCATATGGACCGGCGAGGACGGGGAAACTCATCGCGCCGCCGGCGGTCACTCCCCGGTGGCGCCGTCGATGCGCTCGCGCAGCAGGTCGGCGTGGCCGTTGTGCCGGGCGTACTCCTCGATCATGTGCACGAGGATCCAGCGGTGGGAGTACGCCTCGCCGCGGCGCAGCCGCTTGCCCAGGGCGTCGAGGGGCAGGCCCGCCGACACCTCGCGCGCGTGCTCCACCTCGGCCCGCCACGCCGCGAACGCCTCCTCGGGGGACGCCTCGTCCACGTCGTCGAAGTCGGCGTCGGGGTTCGTCGCCTTGCCCCACAGGTACGACACGTCCTCGTCGCACAGTATGTGCCGGAACCACGCCCGCTCCACGTGCGCCAGATGCCGCACCAGGCCGAGCAGCGACATGCCGGACGGCTCCACGGCGCGCAGCCGCAACTGCTCACCGGTCAGCCCGGCGCACTTCAGCGCCAGGGTGTCACGCTGCCAGTCGAGAAAGGTAGCCAGGGTCTCGCGCTCGTCGGCGGCCAGCGGGGGATCTATACGGTCGTCGCTCATGCGTCGCACCGTACCCGCCGTCACGGCCTCGGCGGGGCCGTGTGTCACCATCGTTGCCCTCAGCACCAAGGAGCGACCCCCCAGATGAGCACCCCCGCACTGCGTCCCCAGCCGGTCGAGCGGCCCCCTTCTCCAGGCGTTTCCGAGCAGGGCGACGGCGGTGGCGGAGTGCTCGCCATCCTTGAACGCATCGGCTCCGTCGTCGTGCCCGTGGGCGTCGGCCTGTACGCGGTGCTGTACCTCGGCATCGAGCAGATCTACTGGGTGTTCGGCATCAACCCCCAGCAGGCCGGCATCGACCAGTCCGTCCTGTTGGGGCGCCTCATGGGCACGCTCATCCTGCTCGTGCTGGCGCTCGTCCCGGCCGTGGGCGCCGCCGTCGGACTCGGCTGGCTCCTCGACAAGGTCACCCGTGGCGCGGCCGGGCGGCTGCTCGCCGCGGTGCGCGCCCGTCCGTGGACCGTGGCGGTCCTCGCCGCGCTGTGGTGCGGCGCGACGTACTGGGGCCTGTTCAACCTGGTCACCGACCTGACGGTGGGGTTCATGGTCGTCGTCGCCGTCGGGCTGGGCGTCCTGGCGTTCGTGGTGCCGTTCCGGCTCATGCGCCGCAGGCCGGTCGGCCGCGCCGGCATGAAGGTCCTCGTGTGCGCCCTCACCGGCCTCGGGCTCGGCTTCGTGCTGATCCTGAGCATGATCGAGGCCGCCATCGAGGTGCGCGACACCGGCCAGGCCAACGACCTGCTCGGCTATGTCGGCTTCCAGGACCAGTGGGCCGTCCTGAAGAACGCCGAGACCGACAAGCCGCTCTACGGCGGCCGCTGGATGATGCTCCTCGGCGAGAGCGACGGCACGTACGTCCTGTACGACTGCGACAAGCAGGAGACCTTCCGCCGTCCCATCGAGACCACCAACCTCGCCCACCTCCAGCTCGACCCCGAGCGGGTGGAGGGTTATCGCTGCGGATCCATGATCGACTGAATGGTCGCGGAGTTTAGGAACGAACGTTCTTGACTAATCGTTCCTTTACTGGTTGGCTCAAGCCATGGGACGACCAAGAGGCTTCGACGAGGCCACCGTGGTCCGGTCGGCGGCCGAGCTGTTCTCCACCCGGTCCTACGACGGCATCTCCATGGACGACCTGGTGACCCACCTCGGCGTGCACCGCAACAGCCTGTACAAGACCTTCGGCAGCAAGCGGGGGCTGTACCTGGTCGCGCTGCGCTGGTCCCTGCGGCACCACATCGCCCCGCTCGTCGACCGGGTCGCCGCCGCCGGCGACCTCGCCGGGGCGCTGCGCGTGGCCCTGGGCGAGCCCGCCACCGAGGCGGGCCTGAACCTGCTGCTCATGGCCGCGGTCGAACGCGCGCCGGTGGACCCCGAGGTCGCCGACGAGCTGGCCCCCGTCCTGGCCGCCTTCGACCAGGCCGCCAGGACGGCGGCCGGGCGGCACCCCGACCGTGACGAGCAGGACGACGACGGCGTGGCGCTCGCGCTCACCGCGACGATCCTCGGGCTCCGGCTGCGCGCCAGAGCCGGCACCCCCGGCACGACCATCGACCAGGCCGGCGCCGCCCTGGCCCACCGGCTCACCCGCCACACGTGAAGGAGCATGACATGGCAGAGATCAGCATCGACGGCGACAACCTCGTCGTGGAGATCGAGGGGCTCGACAAGCTCTGGGCGCTCAAGAGCCGGCTGGTCATCCCGCTGGCCAACGTCCGCGGCGCCACCGCCGACCCCGGCGCCGTCGCCGGCTTCAAGGGCCTGCGCGCCCCCGGCACCCACATCCCCGGAGTGATCACCGCCGGCACCTTCCACCTCGACGGGGAGAAGGTCTTCTGGGACGTCCACGACCCGGTCAAGGCCGTCGTGATCGCGCTGGCCGACGAACGCTACGCCCGGCTCGTGGTCGAGGTCGCCGACCCGCGCGCCACCGTGGCGCTCATCGAGCAGGCCACCACCGTCCGATGAAAAGCGTCAGGAAACCTTGACGATTCCGCCGCTCGTCAGGGTATCTTGACGACCATGACGATCAAGATGCCCGACATCCCCGGCCACGAGGGATACGCGGCGCCCGTCCTCCCCGGCGGCGAACTGGCCCGATCCGCCGGAGCTTTCACCCGCACCTTCATCGGCTACCAGGCCGCGTGCTCCTGCGGCTGGTCCGACGGGCGCCGATACCCGCCCACGCCGGAGGGCGCCAAGCAGGCGGAGGACCGCTGGACCCGGCACGCCGGCCCGCTGCTCCTTGCGGCCCCGCCCAACTGGCTGGTCGTCAAGTCCAACCTGCTGTGCGAGCAGGTCGCGAACCTCACGGGCGAGCGCCCCCTCGCCGCCCTCACCCTGCTGTCGCAGGTGGAGACCTGGCAGCGGGCCCTGCTCGACCGGGCCGTGGCCGCGGCCCGCGAGGGCGGCGCGTCCTGGTCCGAGATCGGGGACGCGATGGGGATCTCCAAGCAGGCGGCCCACGAACGCTTCCGCGCCCACACGGAGGTGTGAGCCCTTCCCGCCGGTCGCCGGTGGCCTCTCGGTCGCCGGCGGAAGGGTGTCTCCGGTGCGGAACGCGGATCGGCTCAGCGGGTCCGGGCGGCGAGCGCGAGGCCGGGGTGGGCGAAGTCCGTGTTCTTCATCCGGGCCGCCTTGCCCTTGGTCCTCCAGTGGACGAGCAGCGAGGACGTGATCGGCAGCTTGCTCATGCGCACCATCACCTTGCGCCGCGCGAGCTCGAAGCGGGTGGCCGGGACGAACAGGCTGCGCATCTGCAACCCGTTGCCCTGGAGGTAGCCGATGGAGGGCCGCAACTGCCGCTCCCACGCGGCCAGCGCCCGCGTCACGCTGTCAGGGTGGCGGGCCAGCATGGTGCCCAGCAGGTCGGCCCCGGCCATCCCGCTCGACGCGCCCATCCCCGCGTACAACGTCACGCACCAGGCCGCGTCGCCGACGAGCACGACCCGGCCACGGTGCCAACTGTCCATGCGCACCTGCTCGACCGAGTCGAACAGCACCTGGTCGGCCGACTCCAGTGCGTCCAGCGCCGCCCCCAGCGCCGGACCGGCCGGCTCCGGGCCGAACACCTCGCGCACCCGGTCGATCATCGGCCGGGTGAACTCGGCGTCCACGTCGTCGGTGTGGTAGCTCAGCATCGCGGTCGGCGGGCGGTCCTTGAACGGGAAGATCCACATCGACCGCTGCGGTTCGGCCAGGATGACGGAGTCGGTCCGGTCGTGGCCGGGGAGCGGGGCGGGGAGCTGGAAGGCGACCACCATGTAGTTCATCCGGCGCAGATAGTCCTCGTGCGGCCCGAACGCCAGCCGCCGCACCGTGGAGCGCAGCCCGTCCGCGCCGACGACGAGATCGAAGCGTTCGGTGACCGGGCTGCCGCCGTCGGCGCCGGTCAGCGTGACGTCCACCCCGTCGGCGTCCTGCTCGATCCGTGTCGGCACCGTGGAGTAGCGGATCTCGACGTCGGACGGCAGCGCGGCGAAACCGGCCTCCTCCACGTCCCCCCGCAGCATCATCCACGGGCGGCCGGGGAAGTCCTTGAAGCCGAGCCCGGGGCGGCGGTTGCCGGCCCGGTCGACGTCGTAGGCGTTGCCCTCCGGCCCTCGGTCGGTCAGACGGTCCAGGATGCCCAGGCGCCGGGCCGCGGCGCGGCCCGCGCCGAACAGCGCGATGAAGTAGCCACCGGAGCGCCGGGCGGCGGCCCGCTCGACGATGACCGGCGTCCAGCCGATCTGCCGCAGCCGCAGCGCCGTCGCGATCCCGCTGATGCCCAGGCCGACCACCAGAGCCCGGCGGCCACCGTTGTTCGTCGTGTCCATGAGGTTTCTCCTTGGCGGGTTGCCGGCGACTCACGCGGTGACGGCGGAGCGCCGGTTCGTGGATGGCGTGACCTTCCGTGGAGTACGACAGCGCAGCGCCCCGGAATGTGAGGCCGCGCAGCTCACCGCCGCGTCCGCGCGCCGCGGCCCCGCCATGTCGTACGCGGTCCGCGCGAGCTCCGCCCGCGGACGACGCCCCTCCGTCATGCCCGCCGGAGCATAACGTCATAGCAATAAAGATCTTAGACAAGATAGCTGTGCGGCCATAGTGTCGAGGGCGTTCGCGCATCGGGAGAGCCGTACGCGCATCCGGAGAAGAGTGAGGAGGGATCCCCATGCTCACCGTGGCCGAGTCCCGGACGACACCCACGGGATGGACGCTGCGGGCCGTCGTCAGCGCGCACGCGGTGGCGATCGCCGGTCAGCCGGTGTTCGCCGGGGTGTACCTGAGCGGTGACTACGACGGCTTGAGCCTGCACACGGCCGGCGCGAACGTCGTCACCTCCCTCGGATACGTGCAGCTGATCGTCGCGATCGCGGTCTGGGTCCGGCTGCGTCAGGCGTGGCCGTTCCTCACCACGGCGGCCGTGGTGGCGGCCGAGACGGTGCAGTACTTCGCCGGGCTGGACGGGACGCTGTGGTTGCACCTCCCGCTCGGCGTGATGACGACCGTCGCGGTCGCGGTGCAGTTCATCGACGTATGGCGGCGGCCCCTGCGGCGCGAGGAGGCCGGGAATGCGTGACGGCCAGGGCATGACCAGGCGGCGCGTGCTGGGCATCGGCGGGGCGCTCGGGCTGATGGGCGCCACCGGGCTGACGAGCGCGGCCGCGCTGGCCCGCCGCCCGGCGGCCACCGGCGCCGAACTGCGCAGCGCCGTACCGCTGCCGCCCCCGTTCCAGGTGCCGCTGCCGATCCCCGCCGTGCTCAAGCCGGTCGGCACCTACGGCGGCGCCGACCGCTACGAGATCGTCCAGCGCGAGGCGAGCGCGGAGATCCTGCCCGGTGTCAGGACGCCGCTGTGGACCTACGACGGGACCTTCCCGGGGCCGACCATCGAGTCGCGCCGGGGCCGGCCGATCACCGTGTCGCACCGCAACGAGCTGCCCGTCCCGACGGTCGTGCACCTGCACGGCGGCCGGACCCCGGCGGCCTCCGACGGGTACCCGACCGACCTCGTCCTGCCCGCCGGCTGGCCCGACGCCTCGCAGCAGGCGCACCCCGGCATGGGCGGTTCGCAGCACCACGCCATGCGGTACGGCGGCACGGGCGATTCCCACGCCATGCGGCGCGGCGGCATGGGTGATTCCGGCGCGATGGAGCACGGCGGCCCGGCCCCGCGACCGCAGCCCGCTCCGGGGCACGGCATGAGCGACCCGCGCGCCGTGGTGAGCAGGCTGACGCGCGACTACACGTTCCCGCTCGACCAGCGGCCCACGCTGCTCTGGTACCACGACCACCGGATGGACTTCACGGCGCCCGCGATCTGGCGCGGCCTGGCCGGTCTGCACCTCGTGCGCGACGACGCCGAGGACGCCCTCGGCCTGCCCGCCGGGCCGCGCGAGCTGCCCCTCATGATCGCCGACCGGGCGTTCGCCGCCGACGGCAGCCTCGCCTACCCGTCCCTCGACCCCACCCTGCGGGAACGACCGGGCGTCCGCGAGCCGTACCTCGCCGGGGTCCTCGGCGACGTCATCCTCGTCAACGGCGCGCCCTGGCCCGTGCACGAGGTGGACGCGGCCCGCTACCGGCTGCGGATCCTCAACGCCTCCAACGCCCGCCACTACGAACTCGAAGCGGTCACCGACGACGGGCGCCGCCTCGACCTCGTCCAGATCGGCGCCGACCAGGGGCTGCTCGCCGCCCCGGTCACACACAAGCTGCTGCCTATCGCGCCCGCCGAACGCTACGACGTGGTCGTCGACTTCTCCGGCGTCCCGATCGGCGGCCGGGTCAGGCTGGTCAACCGGCTCGGCTCCGGCCGTACCCGCGACGTGATGGCCTTCCGCGTCGCCCGCAGGGCGGCCGACGACAGCCGCGTCCCCGGCACGCTGTCCACCGACCTGCCGGACTGGCGGCGCTCGGACGCCGTCAGGGTGCGCGAGTTCGCCTTCCGCGCCGGGCAGATGCACGCGGGCCACGGCTGGCTCATCGGCGGCCTGCCGTTCGACCCGGCCCGCACCGACGTCACGGCCCGGCTCGGCGACGTCGAGGTCTGGCGGCTCGTCGCCGACGTCCACCACCCCGTCCACCTGCACCTGGTCGGCTTCCGGGTGCTCTCGCGCAGCGGCAGGCCGCCGCTGCCGCACGACGCGGGCCTCAAGGACACCGTCTCACTGCGGCCCGGCGAGGGAGTGGAGATCATCACCCGGTTCGACGGCTACCGCGGCCGCTACCTGTTCCACTGCCACAACGCCGAACACGAGGACATGGGGATGATGGCCAACCTGGAGATCGTTTAGGAGCAGCTGGTAAGAAGACCGATACCAGGAGTATGGTCTCAAGTATGGCAACCAAGAAAGTGACGGTGACGATTCCCGAGGAGCTCCTCGATGAGATCCGCGCCGAGGCGGCAGAGCGTGGCCTGTCGGCCTATGTCGCCGAGGCGCTGCGCGTCAAGCGAGACCGCGACCGGTTGCTGGAGCTGGTGAACTGGCTCGAGGAAGAGTACGGGCCGGTCACCGACGACGAACGCGCAGCGGCGGGCAAGGAACTTGACGAGCTCGACGCCGAGCACGAACGCCGCCGCGCCGGCGGGAAGCGCAAGGCAGAAGAGGCGGCGTGAGCAAGCGAAGCGGCGAGCGTGGGCAGCCGCCACGGATCCTCATACTCGACTGCGAGGCCCTGTCCCTCGCCGTGCGGGGCGACAGGAAGATGATCGCCTTGCTCGACCTCGCCGCCCGAGGCCAGGCCGACGTGGTGACCTCTCCTATGACGGTGGTCGAGGCGTGCGACGGAAGGATCACTGAGCGACGCTGGGATTGGGTGCTCTCCCGGCTCAACGTCGCCGACGTGGGAAAGGACCAGGCCCGCCGGGCCCGCCAGCTCCTGACGGAGGCCGGGCTGCACGGCCACAAGTACGCGATCGACGCCGTGCTCGCCGTCGTCGCGCGACAGCAGAAGGGTCAGGTCACCGTCTTCACCTCGGACGCGGACGACCTGGAGAAGCTGCTCCCGGACTCGATCGTCGTCAAGAAGGTATGACGTCCGGCGCTTCCCGAGCCTCGTCCCCAGGCGAGCGCCCAGGCTGACGAGGCGTCTCAGCGGACCTCTTGTAGAGCCAGTGTGATCTTGTAATGTGGCTGTGCCATACCGTGAACAGGGTGCGCACCCCCCTTTCACCGGTCCTCGCGCTGACGCTGGGCCTGGCAGCCTGCACCCCCGCCACCGCCCCCACGCTCACCCCCACCGCCCGGGCGCCGATTCCCTCACCGGCCGCGAAGGTCTTCACGCCCGACCCGGCGAGGACCTGCCAGTGGGACGTCGCGGCCACCACACCCCCGCTCATGACGGCGGGGGAGGGGTGGCGCATGGCGGTGGCGTTCACCGACGGCTATCCCGCCGACGTGGCCTCGACTCGGGACGGGCAGGTCTGGGTGGCCGGCAGTCGCCAGAAGGGCTGCACCGGGACCGATCAGGACTCCACCGGTGCCGTCTGGCGGTATGACGGCCGGGCGTGGGGGACGGTGCCCGCCCCCGACTGCGCCGCGGAGCTGGATCGGGTCCTGACCACGCGCGAGGGCGCCGTGTGGGTGTTCGGCACCCGACACGCGTCCGACGATCGGTGCGTGGCCAGGTGGGACGGCGGCGGCTGGATCGAGGAGAACGGCCTGAAGGGCGAGAGGGACGTCATGGCGGCGTCCGGCACCGACGGGCTCTGGCTCAGGAAGGGATCCGCGCTCGTCCGGTGGACGGCTCGCTCCACCCGCGGATACGCCCTCGGGATGACACCGGAGCTGGTCGGCGTCCGGGGATCAGACGAAGCCTGGGCGGCTGGATTCCGCCGGAGGGAGCGCGAGGATGCGGACGACTACACCGCCGCCGAGAACGTGCCGTACTTCGCCCGCTGGAACGGGCGGGCCTGGCACTCGATCCCCTCGCCCAGGCTCGACCTGCCCCAGGACGCGCGACGATCGTCCGTGCAGCTCAGGGACCTCTTCGCGGCACGACCGGCCGGCCTCTGGGCGATGGGCCGCGTCAGCTCCGACATCCAGGCTCCCGGCTGCGTAGTCGACAAGGGGACCCCTTCCTGCGCCATGGGACGGCTGCTGATCCTCCACTGGAACGGCACCGCGTGGTCGCAGCAGCTCGGCAAGCTGCTGGACTGGCGCACCGGCTACCGGATGGTCCCTGACGGGAGCGGGGGACTGTGGCTCCCCGAGACGGACGGCAACGAGCTGACGCACCTGACGCGGGGGCGCCTGATCCCCGTGAAGCTGCCCGGCGGCCTTGAGCACCTGATCGCCGTCACCACACAGCCCGACTCCACCCGGACCTGGCTGCTGGGGTGGACGGGCTCCCCGGCCCAGTGGGTGCTCTGGTCCACCGGATGAGGTACGGCCGTCGTCGAAACCGCCCGCACCACTTCGCCGAAACAGCGGCCCCTCCCGAAGCCGCGGCCCTGCATCCCTGGGTGTCGTGTCGCTCCGTCGCTCCGTCGCTCCGTCACTTCGCCTCTCTCGCTCGGGCATGGCTTGCTACCGTGCATTGACATGAGCCCCGGGAGTGCCTCTGCTTGCACGCAGCCCGGGGCACAGCTCTGTCAGGGTCATCGTGAGCCGCTTGCCCCGCGTAACGGTTGTCGTCAAGGAGCGATCATCATGGTTTTCGGTGCTTCGTTCACCGGCTCCTTCGCATCATGTGCCGCGGGCCGTACTGGCTGACCTGCCGTGATGTCCTCATGGCCGAGGAGAGGGGAGCGCGAGGGGGCGGGAGCCCCCTCGCCCGGGGTTCGGGGCGCAGCCCCGATCAGGGCGTCCGAGCGTGAGCGAGGGCCGCGCCCTTGTGGGGGTGTGGGGGGCGCCGAGCCCCCCACCGGGCGCTGCCTGAGCCCCCGCGTCGCGAAGCGACTCCCGAAGGTGAAGACCTTGGGGTGAAGCTTCCCCCAAAAGGTCAGACCCCGAGCGCCGACGGGGCGCCGAGTTCCGCCAGGAAGAGGGCCTCCGTCGTGGCGACGCGGCGCAGCTCCTCCAGGTCCACCCGCTCGTTGGGCGCGTGCACCGCCGCCTCCTCGTCCTCCGCGCCGAACAGCAGGATCTCCGCCGCCGGGTACTGCCGCAGCAGCGTGTTCACCAGCGGGATGGAGCCGCCGGCGCCGACGTCGCGCGGCGGGCGGCCGAAGGCGCGCTCCATGGCCCGGTTGAGGGCCGCGCGGGCCTTGCCGCCGGAGTCGGCCTGGAAGCCGGACCCCACGGTGAAGTCGCCGAACGACACCTGGACGCCCCACGGCGCCACCTGGCGCAGGAACTCGACGACGGCGTTGACCGTGGTCTTCGGGTCGCCGGCCGGCGGGATGCGGACGGTGACGCGGGCCCGGGCCACCGGCTGGACGGCGTTGATGGCCCCGGAGACCGTCGGCACGTCGAGGCCGGTCACGGTGATGGCGTACGACGCCCACAGCCGGTCGGCCAGCGAGCCGGAGCCGACGAGCGAGACGCCGTCGACCACGCCGGCGGTCCGGCGGAACTCCTCCTCCGACGGCCCCTGCCCGAGGAACGTGCCGCGCGGCAGGCCGGGGACGCGGACGTCGCCGTTGTCGTCGTGCAGCGAGGTGACCATGCGCATGAGCGCGGCGAGCGCGTCGGGGGCGGCGCCGCCGAACTGCCCGCTGTGGACGGACTCGCGCAGCGTGCGGACCTCCATGGTGAACGCCGCCATGCCGCGCAGGGAGGTGGTGACGGAGGGGTCGCCGACGCGCGGGTTGCCGGTGTCGGCGACGACGATGGCGTCGGCCCGCAGCAGGTCGGGGTTGCGGTCGACGAACGCTTCGAGGCGCTCGCCCGCGTACTCCTCCTGGCCCTCGATGATGACCTTCACGCCGACGGGGAAGCGGCCCTGGAAGGCGCGCAGGGCGAGGACGTGCGAGATGACGCCGGACTTGTCGTCGGCGGTGCCCCGGCCGTAGAGCTGCCCGTCGATCAGCGTCGGCTCGAACGGCGGGGTGCGCCAGGCGGCGGGGTCACCGGCGGGCTGCACGTCGTAGTGCGCGTACAGCAGGACCGTGGGCGCGCCGGGAGGCGCGGGCGCCTCGCCGTACACGGCGGGGAAACTGCCCTCGACGGGGATCTGCTGGACGTGCGGCAGCCCGACCGAGCGCAGCAGCTCCTCGGTCATGGCGGCGGCCGCGTACACCGGCTCCTCGGGGTGCCCGGGGAAGGCGACGGACGGGATGGCGGCGAGCCGCCTCAGCTCGTCCACGCCCTGCGGCATCGCGGCGGCGACGGCTCTCTCGATCTGGTCAGGAGTCACGGGACGGTCCCCCGGGGTTGTTTCGATAGTCAACGTCTCATTGGATCACAGACGCTCCCACAGCGCGGGAAACGAGCAGGACCCGCTCGCAAATCTACTGCGGATTTCGTAGCGGTTACATAGCGGTTCTGCGGATCTCGGTTTTCTTGCAGAGTGTCGCGACGCTTTCACTTGGCAATCCGCAGGTGAACATGCACACTGTGGTGAGATCAGACGCAAGGGAAGATAACCATGACGCAGCCGGAAAACGACATCCTCAAGGCCGCGCACGACAACCTGTGGCTGCACTTCACCAGGCATAGCGCCTATCAGCACGCAGAGATCCCGACGATCGTCCGGGGCGAAGGTTCGTACATCTACGACATCCACGGCAAGCGCTACCTCGACGGGCTGGCGGGACTCTTCGTCGTCCAGGCCGGCCACGGACGCAGCGAACTGGCCGAGGCCGCCGCCAAGCAGGCCCAGGAGCTGGCCTTCTTCCCGCTGTGGTCCTACGCCCACCCGAAGGCCGCCGAGCTGGCCGAGCGGCTGGCGGCCCTGGCGCCCGGCGACCTCAACAAGGTCTTCTTCACCACCGGCGGCGGCGAGGCCGTCGAGACCGCCTGGAAGCTCGCCAAGCAGTACTTCAAGCTCACCGGCAAGCCGCTCAAGCACAAGGTCATCAGCCGCCAGATCGCCTACCACGGCACCCCGCAGGGCGCCCTGTCGATCACCGGCATCCCGGCGTTCAAGCAGATGTTCGAGCCGCTCGTCCCCGGCTCCGTCCGCGTGCCGAACACCAACCACTACCGCGCCGACGAGATCACCGGCGTCAAGGGCATGACGCCCGAGGAGTACGGCATCTGGGCGGCCGACCGCGTGGCCCGCGCCATCGAGATGGAGGGCCCGGACACCGTCGCCGCCGTCTTCGCCGAGCCGGTGCAGAACGCGGGCGGCTGCTTCCCGCCCCCGCCCGGCTACTGGCAGCGCCTGCGCGAGATCTGCGACGAGTACGACGTGCTGCTCGTCTCCGACGAGGTCATCTGCGCCTTCGGCCGCCTCGGCACGATGTTCGGCGGCGAGAAGTTCGACTACGTACCCGACATCATCACCTGCGCCAAGGGCATGACCTCCGGCTACTCGCCGATCGGCGCCATGATCGCCCACGACCGGCTGTTCGAGCCGTTCAAGGACGGCGACAACATGTTCGCCCACGGCTACACCTTCGGCGGTCACCCCGTCTCGGCGGCCGTGGCGCTGGCCAACCTCGACATCTTCGAGCGCGAGGACCTGCTCGGCCACGTCACCCGCAACGAGCCGCTGTTCCAGGCGACGCTCGACGGCCTGCGCGACCTGCCGATCGTCGGCGACATCCGCGGCTCCGGCTACTTCTGGGGCATCGAGCTGGTCAAGGACAAGACCACGAAGGAGACGTTCACGGCCGACGAGTCGGAGCGGCTGCTGCGCGGCTTCCTGTCCAAGGCGCTGTTCGACGCGGGCCTCTACTGCCGTGCCGACGACCGGGGCGACCCGGTCATCCAGCTCGCGCCCCCGCTCATCGCGGGGCCGCGGGAGTTCGACGAGATCGGGTCGATCCTCCGCTCCGTTCTCACCGAAGCGTGGTCTCGCCTCTAACACCTCCCCTCCGGCACGGCGCCCGCCGTGCCGGAGCACGTCCCGAAAGGATTCCGCGATGAAGATCGGCGTGCCTGCCGAGGTCAAGAACCATGAATACCGGGTCGCCGCCACGCCCGCGGGTGTCCACGAGCTGGTGCGCCACGGCCACGAGGTGACGGTCCAGCGCGGCGCGGGCCTCGGCTCGCACATCCCGGACGAGGAGTACCTCGCGGCGGGCGCCAAGATGATCGACAGCGCCGACGACGTGTGGGCCCAGGCCGACATGGTGCTCAAGGTCAAGGAGCCCATCGCCGAGGAGTACCACCGGCTGCGCGAGGGGCTGGTGCTGTTCACGTACCTGCACCTGGCGGCGTCGCGGCCGTGCACCGAGGCGCTGCTGTCGGCGGGCACGACCGGCATCGCGTACGAGACGGTCCAGGTCGGCAACGCGCTGCCGCTGCTCGCGCCCATGTCGGAGGTGGCCGGGCGGCTGGCCCCGCAGGTCGGCGCGTACAACCTGATGCGCTTCAACGGCGGGCGCGGCGTCCTGCCGGGCGGCGTGCCCGGCGTGGCCCCCGCCAAGGTCGTCGTCATCGGCGGCGGCGTCTCCGGCCTGAACGCCGCGCAGATCGCCGTCGGCATGGGCGCCGACGTCACCGTGCTCGACACGAACGTCGACCGTCTGCGCTTCATCGACGCCATCTACCAGGGCCGCCTGAAGACCCTGGTCTCCACCTCGTACGCGATCGAGCAGGAGGTGCTGCAGGCCGACCTGGTCATCGGCGCGGTCCTCATCCCCGGCGCCAAGGCGCCGACGCTCGTCTCCAACGACCTGGTCTCGCGCATGAAGCCGGGCTCGGTGCTCGTGGACATCGCCATCGACCAGGGCGGCTGCTTCGAGGACTCCCGCCCGACCACGCACGCCGAGCCGACCTACAAGGTCCACGAGTCGGTGTTCTACTGCGTGGCCAACATGCCGGGCTCGGTGGCCAACACCTCCACCTACGCGCTGACGAACGCCACGCTGCCGTACGCGGTGAAGCTGGCCGACCTCGGCTGGCGCGACGCCCTGGCCAAGGACCCGGCGCTGGCCGCCGGCCTCAACACGCACGACGGGACGCTCACCAACGCGCCGGTCGCTGAGGCGCTGGGGCTGGACCACACGCCGGTGGCCGACGTCCTGGCGGTCTGACCTCCCCTGCTGAGACCGCTCACCGGACGCCGAGGCGGCGCCGCAGGTCGCGGGCGGTCTCCAGCACGTGCTCGACCTCGCCCTGGCTCGGCCAGGGCGAGCTGCCGGGCCGCAGCAGCGTGCCGCGCACCGAGGCGAAGTGCTCGATCGCGCTCGCGTGCAGGCCGCTGCGCTCCACCAGCCACCGTACGACTCCGCTGTGGTCGCGCAGCGGCCTGGTCACCAGGTCCCACGTGCCGAGCAGCTCCGACAGCTCCTGTACGGACAGCGGCACCCCGCCCCGGCGGCCGGTCGCCGCGGCGGCCAGCTCGGCCCGCGCGGCCAGCTCCGGCTCGGTGACCCGGTCCCAGCCGGGCGGCGGCGGGTCGGACAGCCAGCGCTGCGCCTCGGCGTACTCCCCGGCCGCCGACAGCAGCCCGCCCAGCTCCACGGCCGCGTGGTGGTGCCCGGCCTGCGCCGCCACCCGCAGCCAGTGCCGGCCGGAGGCCAGGTCGCCGTACTCGGCGATGAGCAGCAGCGCGAAGCCGTAGGCCGAGCCCGGGTCGCCCGCGGCGGCCGCCCGGCCGAACCAGTGCCCGGCCCCCGCCGGGTCGCCCAGCTCCACGCACACGTACCCGGCCATCCGCTGGTCGGCCGGGCGTCCCGCGTTCGCGGCCCGCTCGTACCAGGCCCGCGCGGTGCGCACGTCGCCGCGCGACAGCGCGATGCCGCCGAGCTTGGACGCCGCCCCCGGATGCTCGCTGGTGGCGGCCAGCCGGTAGTACGCCTCGGCGCCCTCGGGGTCGCGGCGCGCCTGGAGGAGCAGCCCCAGGTGATAGGCGGAGTCGGCGTGGCCGCCCCGGGTGGCGTGCTCCCAGCAGCGCGCGGCCTCCGCCTCGTCACCCGCCGCGTACGCGAGAAAGCCCAGGTCGTGGGCGGAGGCGTGGTCGCCCTCCCCGGCCGCCCTGCGGTGCCACTGCCGCGCGGCGGGCAACTCGCCCGCGTCCTCGCAGATCAACGCCAGCCGACGGGCCGCGGCCCGGGAGCCGGAGCGGGCCGCCCGCTCGAACCAGGCGCGCGCGGAGGCCAGGTCGCCGCGCTGCTCCAGCAGCAGGGTGGCGAGGTTGACCGCGGCCTCGACGTCGCCGAGCCCGGCCGCCCGCTCGTACCAGGCGACGGCCTCCTCCAGGCTGCCGTGCTTCTCGTGCCAGACGCCCAGGTTGTAGGCGCTGTCGACGTTGCCGGCCGCCGCGGCGCGCTCCCACCAGTGCCGGGCCGCCGAGCGGTCGCCGCGCTGGGCGCAGAGCTTGCCGAGCCGGTGCGCGGCCCGCGGGTCGCCCGCCTGCGCGGCAAGCACCAGCTCCGGCTCGTCGCCGACCCTCGGGGCCGGGACGGCCGGCGCCGCCACCTCACCTTGCCACCACGCCATGCGCACAGGGTGACATGTGACCGAGCCGACGCGGAACGTAATCGCCGAGAGGCTAGGAGAAGTTGTTGACTTCCTCCCCACCGTTTACAGCCGGAGGATTCCGAGCCTCACGGGTCGGATTTCCTGCTTCACCGCCAGTCGCCCGCCGGGCTCACGCCCTTGAGGTCTTACACCGGCTCCACAGGAGTACAGCGCCTGCTGCAGCGGTGCGCTCGGCCAGAGTCTTGGACCAAAGGGATCTCGGTGCCGGCGACCTTGTCGTCGAGCGTAGCCGCGGTCGTCCGGCAGCACGGTGCGGACGCTGCAGCCCTTGCCGTGGACGCGGACGTGTTCTGAGAATCTCGCGCAGCGTGCTGCCGAGCGCGGCATCGACCAGCACGTCCATCTCTGCCAGCGGAACCCGGAGGGTAGCGCCTACACCTGCCGCCTGCGCGTGGCGGCATCACAGTTCCGCCGTGTCACAACTTTGGGAACCCGGTGACGCCCTTCGGGAGACAGCACGGTGAAATACCTACTCGCGAAGGAGAGGCGTTGAGCGCTGAGACGGTCGAGATCGACGACGGAGAACTGATCCGTCGTTCGGCGCACGACCCAGAGCAGTTCGCGGCGCTGTTCGACCGCTACGCCCAGCAGATCCATCTGTACGCGGCTCGGCGGCTCGGCACGCAGGCCGCCGACGACATCGTGGCCGAGACGTTCCTGGCGGCCTTCCGCAGGCGCGGGACGTATGACACATCGTTCGCGCTGGCCAGGCCTTGGCTGTACGGAATCGCCACCACGTTGATCGCCAGACATCGGCGGCAGGAGGAACGGCTGCTGCGGGCGCTGAGTCGCACCGGGGTGGACCCTCTACCTGAGGCACTGGACGACACCGTGACACGCCGGGTGGCGGCGCAGGGCAGGGAGCGTGAGCTGGCGGGGGCGCTGGCGTCGCTGCCGCGTGGGCACCGGGACGTGCTGCTGCTGGTGGCCTGGGAGGACATGTCGTACGAGGAAGTGGCGCGGGCGCTGGACATCTCTGTGGGGACCGTGCGGTCACGGCTGCACCGGGCGCGGAAGAAGGCCAGGAACGTGCTGGGGGATGAGGAGCTGTAGTGAACGAGCTGAAGGAGTTTCGCCGGAACACCCCGGCGATGACGGACAACGCCGCGACTGCTGCCAAGGCGCGGCTGATGACAGCGATCCACGAACCGGAGGCCGCACGCAAGCCGGCCGCTTCCGGCGCGAGGAGGTTCGGCTGGCGGATCGTGGTGGCGGCGGCTCTGGCCCTGGTCGTCGGCGGGACCGTCGTGGCGCTCAGGGACGAGCCGGGCATGGCGCCGGTGGCCAGCGTGGCCGAGCTGGGCGAGCGCGCCGCCCATGCGGCCGAGAACGACCCCACGCCCGCCCCGGGCCCCGGACAATGGCTCTACACCAAGGAACTGCAGCTGACCGGGGTCGAAGGGGACGTCGACCGAGACCAGCGTGACACCTGGGAACGGTGGACAAGCGTGGACGGCAAGCGGTCGGCCTGGTACCAGGGCGGCAAGCTGATGTTCCAGGGCAGCGCGATTTTCAACCCGGCTGACCTGGCCAAACCGCCTGTCACCCCGCCGGGGGTGATCGCCAAGATCAAGGCGGCCATCCTCGACGAGGACCGCCGGGGGCCGCAGGAGCTCAACGGCCACGTCCCGCCGGAGATGCTTTTCATGGAGATCAACCAGCTCATCACCGAGCAGTGGCTCGCCCCCGAGGTGCGGGCCGCGCTCTACCGCGCGCTGCCCACGATCAAGGGCGTCACGGTGACCCATGATGTGCCCGTCGCCGACGGACGGCGAGGCGTCGCGTTCAGCATCACCGAGGCCGAGGCACGGAACTATCTCGTCCTGGACCCGCAGACCTTCCGGTATTTGGGCACCAACTCGACGCGGCTGAGGGATCGGACCTACAAGTGGGCCGATGGCAGTAAGGAGACCTTCAAGGCCGGCACGGTGGGCCTGACGGCGCAGCTGGAAGCCAAGATCGTGAACCAGCCCGGCCAACGCTCCTGATCGCAGCAGAATCAACCCCGACGACGATGACCAGGGCGGCGGTCCAACCGGCGCCCTGGTACACGGCACTGTCCGGTCCCAGCGCCGGGCACCACCCGGTAGATCGCCTCGCTGACCGTTGGATGACGTCGTCGCTGATCCGCGAGGAGATGCGCAGCGTCAGAACCTTCTCGGACTGGTCCAGCGCAGAGCCGACGATCCGTTGCATCCGCTGCTTGGACGGCGGCTCGATCTGGTCGTCCTTCAGATGGGCCAGCAGGGCCGTCCGCACCCGGTCGGCGTCGGTCCTGTGGGCCTTGCTGGTCCGCCCCTCCCACTCGTGCAACGCCAGATCGGAGGCCGGGACCTTTACCGCAGCGGCGACGTACTCGTGCGCCACGCCTCGATGACAGTGGATGATCAGTCGAGATCAGTTCGCGTGTTCTAGAGAAACTTGATGAAGCCCGTGTACATGCCCATCGCGCAGACGTAGCGCAGGGTTCCGCGGGGCTGGGGCGGCAGTCGGACGATCGCGGGCAGGGGCACGTCGCGGCCGTCGATGGTGACGGTACGGGTGCAGGCGCCGGGGTCGGCGAGCTTGAAGACGATCTCGACCGGGACGCCCGCCGGGGCGGTGACCAGCCCGGGGCGGTAGCCGTCGCGGGTCGCCCACACCGTCACCGGACCGGCGGCGGGCCTGTCCGCGCCGGTGACCGCCTCGGCCGGGGGAGTGCCGCCGGCGGGGAGCCAGCCGCCGAGGTTGAGTCCCGAGCCGGCCGTCCACAGCCCGGCGGCCAGGGCCATCACCCCGGCCAGGCGGGCCACGCGGGTGCGGGAGACGCGCCGCAGCACGTATCCCAGCAGCGCGAACGCGGGCGCGCTGCCCGCCACGAACCCCGCCATGACCGCAGCCCCGCCGAGCGCCGAGGCGCTGGTGACCGCGACCATCTCCACGCCGAGCGTCACGCCGCACGGGACGAGCACGGTGGCCGAGCCGAGCGAGCCGGCCAGGAGGAGCGGATGTCCCCGGGCGAGCCAGTCGCGTGCCCGCGCCAGCCGTTCCCGAATCCGGTCGTGCGGTTGCGGTGGGCCGTGCGGTGGCGTGTTGTGCGGGGTCGTGCGGGTCGTTCCGTCGGGTCTCGATGTGCCGCGGTGGGGGGTGCAGGCGTGGCGCGGGCCGCGCAGCAGCCGTACGGCGAACACGACGACGGCGCACCCCGCGGCCACGAGCAGGGCCGCGCGGACGGCCGGCGGCGGCTGCACGGCCGCGCCCAGCCATCCGAGCAGCGCGCCGAGCGCGGCGTGGGCCGCTAACCGGCCCAGCAGGAACCACCCGATGACGACCCGCGCCGCCACGACCGGCCCGCCTTGGCCCGCCCCCGAAGCGGCCAGTCTCCCTTCACCCGCCCCCGCAGCGGGCAGTCTCCCTTCACCCGCCCCCGCAGCGGGCAGTCTCCCTTCGCCCGCCCCCGAAGCGGCCGGGCCGCTCTCGCTCGCCCCCGAAGCAGCAGGTCCGTCCTCGTCTGCACCGCTCGGCCATGCCGTGCGCGTCTCGGGCGGATCAGGGCGCCGCCCCGGTAGGCGGCGGTCCGACAGGCCCACGAGGAGGCCGCCCTGGACCGCCGTGCAGGAGGCGGTGCCGGCGAGAAGGCCGGCGGCGAGTCCGGAGACGAGCAGAGCGGCCGCCTGCATCCTCGCCCTCCACTCCCGCGGGCGCCCTGACGGCGCTCTACCGGCAACCTAACGTGGTGTCCCGGATGCGGCCAGTGAGAGTTATGTCTCTCCCTGGTCGCCGGTGTTGGAGCCGCGGCGGCGGGGGAGGCGCACGGTGAGCAGCTTGGCGCGCGGCGCCACCCGCTCGGCCAGCGCGAACAGCGCCTCCGTGCGCGACCGGTCGGCGTCGAGGTGGGTGAAGAGGTTGACGCCCAGGTAGAACGTGATCGCCGCGTACGCGAGGTCGCGCGGCGGCAGCAGCTTGGCCAGCGGCGACCCGCCGATGACGCGGTCGAGGTTGCGCTCCACGAACGCGATCCACGGCTCCGACCGCGTCACGATCTCCTCGCGCAGCTCGGGCCGGGCGATGCTGGCCCCGACCAGCTCGGAGAACACCGTGATGTGGCCGCCCTCCAGGTCGGCCCGGTAGATCTCGGTGGCGACCGTGACCAGCTCCTCCAGCGTCCGGGCCCCGGCCACGGCGGCCTCGTAGGCGGCCATCCGCTGCTCGGAGGAGCGGTCGAGGGCCGCGAGCAGCAGCGGGTCGACCCCGCCGAAGTGGTAGAAGACCAGCGCCGAGTTCACGCCGGCGGCCTTGGCGATGGTGCGGGCGCTCGTGCCGGCGTAGCCCTCCGTGCGCAGCGTCTCGGCGGCGGCCTCGATGAGCCGCTCCCGGGTCTCCGCTCCTGCCTGCTTGGTCATCGATCTTCCCTCTTGCTGGTTCCGTGCTCCTCATCATACGGTTTAATCACTCGATTAAACCGATCGCTCAAGGAGTCTGCCATGTCCGCGGAGCCGGATCCCGTTCAACAACGCAGGTCACGGCGGGTGCTGGCCGGTGTGCTGGTGGCGCTGTTCGCCGCGTTGCTCGCCTACCGGGTGCTGCACGCGGGCCACCTGGAGGAGACGGCGGTGTTCTACGTGGGCATCCCGGCCGTCATCGCGATCATGGTGGCACTCGTCGCGCGGCCGAAGAGCGCGCTCGGCACGACCATGGCGGTGATCACCATCGGGCTGGCGCTCTCCGGGCCGCTGCTGGGGGAGGGGATCGTCTGCCTGGTCTTCGCGGCGCCGCTGTTCTACCTGGTGGGGCTCTTCGTGGGGCTGGGCATCGACTTCGCCCGCAAGAGGGGGCCGGGAGCCCACCTGGTGCTGGCGCCGTTGCTGGTCGCCCTGGTCAGCGAGGGCGCCACGGGGGCCACCTCGCTGCCCAGAGAGAACGTGGTCAGCGCCACCCGTCCCACCGGCGGCGCGGACGTGGCGGCCGCGCTGGCGGTCGCGCCGCGGTTCCCGCGCGTGGAGTCGGCGTTCCTGCGCCTCGGCTTCCCGCGACCGCTCGTGGCCGAGGGCGCGGGGCTCCAGGTGGGGGCGACCCGGCGGATCACCTTCACGCCGCGCCGCTCGCTCGGCATCGGCGCTCCCCTGGAGCCGCGCTCGATGACGCTGCGGGTCAAGGAGCGCGGGCCGGGCGTGGTGGTGTTCGACGTGGTGGCGGACACGACGCTGGCGCGGTGGCTGGACCTGGAGGAGGCCCGGTTCGCGTGGACGCGCTCGGACCTGACCGTGTCGCTGCGCTACCGGCGCACGTTCGACCCGGCCTGGTACTTCGGGCCGATCCAGCGGTACGGGCTGGGCGAGGCGGCCGGCTACCTGGCCGAGACGTTCGCACGACCCGGGACGAGCGCCGCACGTGCCGACATGACGTCCACGTCATGAGCGCGGCGCTGGTCAGGGCGGTGGCGCTGATGGGGCCGGTCCTCGCCGTGGCGGCCGTCGTCGCCGTGCGGCGGCCGGAGGAGCCGCGGATCGCCGCCGCCCTCCTCGCCACCGGCTGGAACGCGCTCGCGCTGAGCGGCGTCAACGCCCTCGCCCTCCACCTCGGCTGGTGGAGCTTCCACGCGGAGGGCGCCGTGGCGCTGGGCGTGCCGGTCGACCTGCTGCTCGGCTGGGCGGTGCTGTGGGGCGCGGTGCCGGCCCTCGCCGCGCCCGGCGCGCCTGTGCCGCTCACGGCCGCCGTGCTGGCCTGGCTGGACCTGGCGGTGATGCCGCTGGGGCGGCCGGTGCTGCTGCTCGGGCCCGACTGGCTGCGGGGCGAGTCGGTCGCGGTCGCCTGCGCGCTGGTGCCGGGCCTGCTGGTCGCCCGCTGGACGTGGACCGGCCGCCGGCTGCGGGCGCGGGCCGCGGCCCAGGTGGCGCTCGCGGCCGGGCTCGGGGTGGGGCTGCCGCTGCTGGTCACCGGGGCGTGGCGGCAGCCCGCCTGGGCGCTCGGCCTGCTGGCCCAGGCCATGGCGGTGCCGGGGCTGCTCGGGCTGGCCGCGGTGCGCGAGTTCGCGGTGTCCGGCGGGGGGACGCCGCTGCCGTACGACCCGCCGCGGCGGCTGGTGACCGGCGGGCCGTACGCGTACGTGCGCAACCCCATGCAGACCGCCATGACCGGCGGCTACCTGCTGCTGGGCACCCTCGACGTGGTCTTCCTCGGGGCGGCGGCCGTCGCGCTCGCGTACGGCGCGGGCCTGGCCGCCTGGCACGAGGGGGAGCAGCTCGCGGCCCGCCACGGCGCGCAGTGGGAGGCGTACCGGAAGGCGGTGCGGCCCTGGCTGCCCCGTCTCCGGCCGGTCACGCCGCCTCCGGCGGTGATCCACGTGGCCCGGACGTGCGGGCAGTGCGCCCCGGTCGGCCGCTGGCTCGCCGGCCGGAGCCCGGTGGCGCTGGAGGTGGCCGCCGCCGAGGACCACCCGCGCGGGCTGCGCCGGATCACCTACGAACGGGCCGACGGCGTCACGGCCGAGGGGGTGCGGGCGCTGGCCGCGGCGCTCACCCACGTCCACCTCGGCTGGGCGCTGGTCGGCTGGCTGGCCATGCTGCCGGGCGTCGCCTGGTTCGCCCAGCTCTGCGTGGACGCCCTGGGCGGCGGCCCCCGCACCCTCACTCCGGACGGCGCGCCTCGATGAGGAACCGGCTGGAGTGCGCCACGAACGGCCCCTCCGACTCGATGCGGTCGTGCAGGTCGCGCAGCCGCGCCCGGTGGCGCTCGACGGTGAAGCCGGGCACGATCCAGATCACCTTGCGCAGGAAGTAGACGACCGCGCCGACGTCGTGGAACTCCATCCGCAGCCGCTCGCCCCGCAGGTCCACCACGGTGAGCCCGGCCGCCTCGGCCTCGGCCCCGGCCGCCTCCGGGACGCGGGCGGAGCCGTCCAGCGGGCCGAGGAAGAACTCGGCCAGCTCGAACACGCTGCGCGGGCCCACCTTCTGCGACAGGTACGTGCCGCCGGGCCGCAGCACCCGGGCGATCTCCGCCCACCACGTCCGCACCGGATGCCGGCTGCACACCAGGTCGAAGACGCCGGAGCGGAACGGCAGGCGCGGCTCGTCGTCGTCGGCCACCAGCGCCGCGCCCCGCGCGCGCAGCCGGGCGGCGGCCACCGGGACGTTCGGCGGCCACGACTCGGTGGCCACGGTCACCGGCGCGAGCACCGGCAGCCCGGCCAGCACCTCACCGCCGCCCGTCTGGACGTCGAGGGCGGCCGAGGCCCCGGCCATGCGCTCGGCGAGCAGCCGCGCGTACCCCCAGGAGGGCCGCTCCTCGCCGGCGCGGCCGTCGAGCCAGGAGAAGTCCCAGCCCTCGACCGGCGCCGCCTCGGCCTCCGCCACCAGGTCCTCGAACGTCCGTCGCATACGGCCAGCCTTCCAACTCCCGGCCGCCCCCCTCAACCGGATTTGTCCCCGCCGGTCACACCCACCCAGGTCTGACCAGGCCGGACTCGTACGCGATGACGACGAGCTGGGCGCGGTCGCGGGCGCCGAGCTTCATCATGGCGCGGCTCACGTGGGTCTTGGCCGTGGCCGGCGACATGAACAGCTTGGCCGCGATCTCGTCGTTCGTCATGCCCGCCCCCACCAGCGTCAGCACCTCGCGCTCCCGCTCCGTGAGCTGGCGCAGCGCCCCGGTGGCCAGCGGCTCCTTGGCCCGCGAGGCGTACTCCGCGATGAGGCGGCGCGTCACGCTCGGCGAGAGCAGGGCCTCGCCGGCCGCCACCACGCGGACCGCCTGGATGAGCTCCGCCGGTTCGGTGTCCTTGACGAGGAAGCCGCTGGCGCCGCCGCGCAGCGCCTCGAAGACGTACTCGTCCAGCTCGAACGTCGTCAGGATGATGACGCGCGGCCCCTCCGGCATGCGGCGGGTCGCCGTCAGGCCGTCGGTGCCGGGCATGCGGATGTCCATGAGCACCACGTCGGGCAGGTGCTCGGCCGACAGCCGGACGGCCTCCGCGCCGTCGGCGGCCTCGGCCACCACGGTCATGTCGGGCTGGGCGTCCAGCAGCGCGCGGAAGCCGGCGCGCACCAGCGCCTGGTCGTCGGCCAGGAGCAGCCTGATCATCACGTGTCCTCGGGGGAGAGCGGGAGGGGAAGACGGGCGGAGACCTGGAAGCCGGCGCCCGACGGGCCGGCCACCAGGGTGCCGCCGAGGGCGGAGGCGCGCTCGCGCATGCCCGGGATGCCGTTGCCGGTGCCGTGCGCGGACAGCTCCGGCGGCGAGGTCGCGCCGGTGTCGGTGACCATGACGGCCAGCTCCCGCTCGCCGTACTCCAGCCGGACCGTCACCCGCGCGCCGGGCGCGTGCCGGGCGGCGTTGGTGAGCGACTCCTGCACGATCCGGTACGCGGCCCGCTCCACCTGCGGCGGCAGTGGCCGCGTGCCCTCGCGGCGCAGGGTGACGTCCAGGCCGGAGCGCTCGACCAGGTCGTCGAGCCGGTCGAGCCCGGCGGTGGGGAAGCGCGGCGCGCCCTCGCGCAGCACGTTGAGCACGGAGCGCATCTCGCCGAGCACCTCCTTGGAGGCGGTCTTGATGGTGGCCAGCGCGGTGCGGGCCTGGTCGGGGTTGTCGTCGATGAGGTGCAGCGCGGTCGCGGCCTGCACGTGGATGAGCGAGATGTTGTGCGCGAGCACGTCGTGCAGCTCTTGCGCCATGGTCAGCCGCTCCTCGCTGGCCTGCCGCCTGGCCTCCTCGTCGGCCGTGCGCTGCTGCTGGGCGCGGCGCTCGCGCGCGATCGCCCACAGCTCGGAGCCCACCATGACGAGCATGATGAACGCGGTGATCGCCAGGTCGTGGAAGAGCCCGGGCGTCCCCATGGTCCCGAAATGCCCGTAGGCGAGGAACACCACGAGCGTGACCCCGGCGAAGCTCCACGCCACCGCCCGCCGCCCGACCAGGACCAGGGTGATCAGCGTGATCGTCGGCGCGACGTAGACGGGGCCGAGCGGGTAGTTGAGCCACGTGTACGCGTACGTGGCCAGCAGCGCGACGGCCGCCGAGCCGACCGGGAACCTGCGGTGCACCACCAGCGCCGCCGGCCCCACCAGCAGCAGCG
Source organism: Nonomuraea roseoviolacea subsp. carminata (assembly GCF_024172185.1). Classification (GTDB taxonomy): domain Bacteria; phylum Actinomycetota; class Actinomycetes; order Streptosporangiales; family Streptosporangiaceae; genus Nonomuraea; species Nonomuraea roseoviolacea. Next base: position 2,009,316 of record NZ_JAMZEC010000001.1, on the reverse strand, counting down.
TGTAGGACAGCGCGTCCAGCGGCTTCCTGATGTGCAGCTGCCCGTACGCGGCTCCCTGCGACGCCACCACCTGGGCCACGGCGACAACGAGCCCGAGGACGGGGGCGTATCGGGACTTCTCTCGCACGTCCCCCACGCTAGGCCAACGGGACGGCCGGTCGCGTCCGTCCAGTGTCGGAGGGGGCCCTACCACGACGGGCGTACCTGGGCCATCGTGGAGGCCATGCGCCGTGTGATCGCTCCCGCAGCGGCAGTCCTCGTCACGCTGGCCACCGCCTCACTCGCGGTGGCCGCAGCCGCTCCCTCGTCCGGTCCTGTCCTCACCGAGCCCACCGCCGCCCGCAAGGTGCCCGTCGCCGAGGGGTACGGCGGCGCCGTGGCCACCGTCGACCACGACGCGAGCCGCGCCGCCCTCGCCGTGCTCCGGCAGGGCGGCAACGCCGTCGACGCCGCCGTGGCGGCCGGCGCCGTGCTGGGCGTCACCGAGCCGTACTCCGCCGGCCTGGCCGGAGGCGGCTTCATCGTCCTCTACGACGCCAGGCACCGCAGGGTCCACACCATCGACGGCCGCGAGACCGCCCCCAGAGCCATGACCTCCACGACGTTCGAGGGCATCCCGTTCGAGGAGGGCGTCACCAGCGGCCTGTCGGCGGGCGTGCCCGGCGCGGTCGCCCAGTGGGACCTGGCGCTGCGCCGGTTCGGCACGATCTCGCTCAAGCAGGCGCTCCAGCCGGCGATCGAGGTCGCGTCGCAGGGCTTCGTGGTCGACCAGACGTTCTTCGACCAGACCCAGGCGAACCTGGCCAGGTTCAAGGACATCACCTCCACCGCCGCCCTCTACCTGCCGAACGGCGCGCCGCCGCCCGTCGGCTCCGTCTTCAGGAACCCGCAACTCGCCGACACCTACCGCGAGCTGGGCAGACGAGGCCCCGGCTGGCTGTACGGCGGGCAGCTCGGCAAGGAGATCGTCGCCACCGTCAAGCAGCCGCCCGTCGCCCCGGGCGCCACCCGCAAGGTCCGCCCCGGCCTGATGGAGCTGTCCGACCTGCGCGCCTACCGGGCGCTGACCCGTGAGCCGACGCGCGTCGACTTCAAGGGCCTGCGCGTGTACGGCATGGCGCCCCCGTCCTCCGGCGGCTCGACCGTGGGGGAGGCGCTCAACATCGTCGAGGCGCTGCCGCAGACCGGCCTGCACGAGTACCTGGAGGCGTCCCGGCTGGCCTTCGCCGACCGCAACGCGTACGTCGGCGACATCCCCGGCGTGCCGTTGAAGGAGCTGCTGTCCGACGGCTTCGCCAAGGAACGCGCCTGTCTCGTCGGCCCGCTCGCGATGACCGAGCCGGCCAGGCCCGGCGAGCCGGACGGCGACTACCGCGGCTGCGCCGCCCCGGGCGGCTCGGCCACGCCGACCGCCGCCGAGGGGCCGGAGACCACGCACCTGGTCGTGGCCGACCGCTGGGGCAACGTCGTCGCCTACAACCTGACGATCGAGTCCACCGGCGGCAACGGGATCGTCGTGCCGGGCCGCGGCGTGCTGCTCAACAACGAGCTGACCGACTTCACCTTCGGCCCCGCCCCGGGCGATCCCAACCTGCCGGGCCCGGGCAAGCGCCCGCGCTCGTCCATGGCGCCCACGATCGTCTTCCAGGACGGCCGGCCGGTGCTGGCGGTCGGCTCGCCCGGCGGCGCGACGATCATCACGACGGTGCTGCAGATCCTGCTCAACCGGTACGTGTGGGGCATGGATCTGCCGGAGGCCGTGGCGGCTCCGCGCGCCTCGCAGCGCAACGCCACGCAGACCCAGGCCGAGCCGGCCTTCCTGGAGGAGCACCGGGCCGAGCTGGAGGCGCGCCGGCACAGCTTCGCGAGCGTGGCGGAGATCGGCGCGGCGACGGCGCTGGAGTTCACCGGTCCGGGCCGGGTCCGGGCGGTGGCCGAGCCGGTCCGGCGGGGCGGCGGCAGCGCCCTGGTGGTCAAGCCGGCCGGTGACTAGCGGATCAGCTCGTACGCGCGGGGGTTCGCCTTCAGGGTGCGCGCCCAGTACTCGAAGCTGAACCCCGGCCACATCGTCCGGTTGACGCCGTGCTCGTCGAGGTACCAGGAGCGGCAGCCGCCCGCGTTCCACACGAGCGGGTCGAGCCTGGCCAGCAGCCGGCGGTTGAAGGCGCGCTGCCGCTCCGGCCGCACGTCCAGGGCCCGCGCGCCGGTCCTGGACAGCAGCCGCAGGCAGTCGAGCACGTACCGGACCTGCGACTCGATCATGAACACGATCGAGTTGTGCCCGAGCCCCGTGTTGGGGCCGAGCAGGAAGAACAGGTTGGGGAAGCCGGCGGTGGTGATGCCGTAGTACGCCTCGATGCCCTCCCGCCAGGCGTCCTGGAGCTCGACGCCGTCCCGGCCGACGATCCGCTGCTCGCGCAGGGCGTCGGTGACGCGGAAGCCGGTGCCGTAGACGATGACGTGGGCCTCGTGCTCGCGGCCGGTGGCGTCCACGACGGCGCGCGGCCGGATCCCGGCGGCGGGAGAGGCGACCAGCTCGACATTCGGCCGGGTGAGCGCCGGGTAGTAGTCGCTGGAGACGAGCACCCGCTTGCAGCCGATCGTGTAGTCGGGGGTGAGCCGGTCGCGCAGCTCCGGGTCGGGCACCTGGGCCCTGAGGTGGGCGCGGGCGGCCCGCTCGTGCGCGGCCATCAGGCGCGGGTGGACGGTGAAGCCGAGGGCGCGCGCCTCCAGCAGCCAGTACAGGACGTCGCGCAGCGTCCTGGCGGCGCCCGGCAGCCGCAGCGCCCTCCTGGCCAGGGGCGGCAGCGCGAGGTCCGGCCGGGGGCGGATCCACGGGGGAGTGCGCTGGAAGACGGTCAGCCGCGCCACGCGCGGGGCGATGCGCGGGACGAACTGGACGGCGGACGCGCCGGTGCCGATCACCGCGACGCGCCTGCCGGTCAGGTCCACCCCGTGGTCCCAGCGCGAGGAGTGGAACGCCGGTCCCGCGAACGTCCGCGCGCCGGGGAGGTCGGGGATCGACGGGACGCGCAGGGCGCCGACGGCCGAGACGACGGCGCGCGGGCGCAGCACCTCGCCGTCCGCGGTGGTCACCTCCCAGCCCCCGCGGCGCTCGTCGTACTCCAGGGACACGACGCGGGCGCCGTACCGGATGTGCGGGGTGACGCCGTGCCGGTCGGCGCAGCGGCGCAGGTACGCCCAGATGTCGGGCTGGCGGGAGAACAGGCGGGGCCAGCCGGGTTCGAGGGCGGACGAGTAGGAGTACAGGTGCGACGGCACGTCGCAGGCGCAGCCGGGGTAGGTGTTGTCGCGCCAGGTGCCGCCGAGGTCGCCGGCCTGCTCCAGGACGACGAAGTCGCGGTAGCCGGCCCGCCTGAGCCCCATCCCCATGCCGATGCCGGAGAAACCGGCGCCGATGATCACGATTCCGGGCCCGGCCATGGCACCCCCTCCCGGACGGCCTCCTCCTTCGCAGTGAAACACACGACACCGACTGGTCGGTATGGCATGGGCCGGACGAAGTTCTCGCGGGCGCGCGAAAAGCGCCGATGGCCGTCGTCGTCGACGGGCCGTCGGCGCCGTGCGGGAGGCCGCGGGTCGGCGCAGGACAGGGCCCGGCGCGCCGGCGCGGGACAGGGCCTAGCGCAGGACGAGGAAGGCGGCGATGCCGATGACGAGGATGGCCGCGACCACCGCGATGATCGGGACGAGGGGGGACTTCTTGGGCGCGGCGGCGGCCTCCTGGTCGGAGCGCTGCGCGAAGGCGCGGAACTGCTGCGTGGTGCCCGCCGGGTCGATGGGCTGCTGGTGCTGCTCAGACATGGGCAGCAGCCTAGCGGGATCACCTGTGGCATTTTGCGCCTTTTTCGCGATCGGCTGCCCCCGATCGGCGGGCGGGCTGGGTGCGGGACCGGTCCTGTCGCCGGATAGCGTTGAAGCATGCTGAGGACCGTGCTCTCGCCCCGCATGCTGGGGCTCCACCTGCTGACGGTGGTGGTCCTCGTGGCGTTCATCCTGCTCGGCCGCTGGCAGCTCGGGGTGTTCCAGGAGTCCGGCAGGCCGCGCGCGGCGGCCGATCCCGCGCCCGTCGCCGTCACCGCGCTCGCCCCGGTGGGCGCGCAGATGGACGGCAGGTCGGTCGGGCGGCGCGTCACCGCGAGCGGCGTCTACGACGCCTCCCGCCAGCTCCTCGTCATCGACCGGCAGCCCGACGTGGACGCGCCCGGCGGCAAGGCCGACCGCGACCGGGGCTTCTGGGTGCTCACCCCGCTCCGCCTCGGCGACGGCACGCTGCTCCCCGTCGTGCGCGGCTGGACCGCCACGGCCGACGCCGCCGGGCTGGCCGTCCCGTCCGGCGAGGTCACCGTCTCGGGCCGGCTGCGGCCGCAGCAGGGCACCGACAGCGTGCAGCGCCGGCCCGAGGAGCTGCCGCCGGGGCAGGTGCAGACGGTGTCCACCGGCCAGCTCGTCAACCTGTGGAACGGCGGCAGGATCCGTGACGGCTACCTCGTCGCCCAGCCGCCGTCGGGCGCGCTGACGCAGGTCAAGGTCGCTCCGCCGGTCGTCGGCGGCACGTTCACCTGGCGCAACCTCGCCTACGCCGCCAACTGGTGGATCTTCGCCGGGTTCGCCGTGTTCATGTGGTTCCACTTCGTCCGCGACGCCGTGCGCACGGGCCGGGAACACCCCAAGCAGTCCCCTGAGATCGTTCTGGAAGGTTGAAACGGTGGAATCGGCTCTGAAGCCCTTCCGGGTGCTCGCCTACTGCGTCGGCGTGATGCTGCTCGTGCTGTGCACGGCCATGGTGCTGAGGTACGGCTTCGGCATCGAGGGCATCTCGAAGTTCGTGGCGCCCGTCCACGGCTTCCTCTACATGGTCTACCTGGTGGCGGTCATGAACCTGGGCATGAAGGCCCGGTGGAGCTGGCCGTACATGCTGGGGATCATGCTGGGCGGCACGGTGCCGTTCCTGTCGTTCTTCGTGGAGCGGCGCGTCACCCAGCGGGTGCACGCCCAGATGGCGGCGGCGGGGGCCTGAGCCCCCGCCACGCGGATCCGTTCAGTGGCCGATGCCGCGCCTGCGGGCGCGCTTGAGCCGCTCCCGCTGCGACGGGTCGAGCATCAGGTAGCCGACCACCGGTGCGGCCACGACGCCGAGGACGACCAGCAACGTGAGCCACCCGGGCAGGAAGATCAGCGAAAGCAGGACGGCGGCGCCGGCGCCGACGGCGTACTTCTGGACTGGCGACATCCTCAACACCCTCCGAACGCGGAGCGCGCGCCCCGCCTCTTCCACATTCTGCGTCGCCGGTCCAACGAGTGGGGGCGCGCCGGGGTTCCGATTCGCGATGTATCTCAAAATCCGGGCTCGCCGGAGCGGTCCAGGGCCAGCCGCCCGAGCGTCCCGGAGACCAGCTCGACCGGCGGCGGCCCGGCCGGGTCGAGCATCGCGCGGATCAGCGACCGCAGCGGGTCGGCGCCCGGCGCCGGCGACGCGCCCGGCGGCCGGCCCTCGACCGCGAAGTGCAGCGTGGCCGCCAGCGACCACAGGTCGGCCGAGGGACGCAGCTCCGGCTGCGGCAGCCCGAACCCCGTCAGCAGCGCCCGGCCCGTCGGCGTGAGCAGCACGTTGCCCGGATCGACCCGGCCGTGCACGATCCCCAGGGCGTGCGCCGCCGACAGCGCCTCCAGCACGCACACCCCGGCCCTGGCGGCCTGCGTCGCGGGCAGCGGGCCGCGTAACCCCACGGTGCGCTCCAGCGACGCCCCCGAGACGAACTCCATGACCACCCAGACGGCGCCGTCCTCGGTCACGACGTCGGCGACCGGCACGAGGGAGCGGTGGCGCAGGGCGGCGAGGCGGCGCGCGTCATCGGCGGCCCGCTCCAGCAGCCCCGCCGGCGGGCGCAGCTCCCGGACGACGACGTCGCGGTGCGCCGGCTCGTCGAAGGCCAGCCGGACGGCGCCCCCACCGAGGGGGTTCAGCAGCCGGTAGCGCCCCGCGAGCTTCGTGGTCTTGCCCATGCCGTGATCTCCCCCATCCAGGTGGACGATAGCTTCCCGGCGGCGGCCCCGGCCATCATCCCGGCGACCCGGGCATGAACACTTCCCGGCGGCCGGTCGTTCTGCACCGGATGTGCACGATTCAGTGAGTGCCGTCTGCACCCGGCACTCCTAGGCTTTCGTCCGTGGCAGAGCGGCGACGGGTCCTCCTGGTCGAGGACGACGAGACGATCGCGCGGGCGGTCCGCGACCGGCTGGCGGCCGAGGGCTTCGAGGTGCGCGTGGCGGGGGACGGCGAGACGGCGCTGGCCGAGTACGGCCGGGCCGAGCCCGACCTGGTCATCCTCGACCGGCTGCTGCCGGGGCTCGACGGGCTGGAGGTGTGCCGCCGGATGCAGGCGGCCCGCCCCGTGCCGGTGCTCATGCTGACCGCGCTCGGCGAGGAGACCGACGTGCTGGTCGGGCTGGGCGTGGGGGCCGACGACTACCTCACCAAGCCGTTCAGCATGCGCGAGCTGGTGGCCCGGATCCACGCGCTGCTGCGCCGGGTCGAGAGAGCCGGCCAGCTCGCGGCCGAGGACACGGTCATCCGCGTCGGCGAGGTCGAGATCGACACGGCGGCGCGCCGGGTGTTCGTGCGCGGCACCGAGGCGCAGCTCACCAGGACCGAGTTCGACCTGCTCCGCCGCCTGGCCGAGCGGCCGGGGCAGGTCTTCGAGCGCGACCGGCTGCTGTCGGACGTGTGGGGCTTCTCCGAGGCCGCCGCCACCCGGACCGTGGACAGCCACGTGCGGGCGCTGCGCCGCAAGCTCGGCTCCGACGTGGTGCGCACCGTCCACGGCGTCGGGTACGCGCTGGTGCGCCGATGAGGCCGCTCGACTTCCTCGGCCGGATCAAGGTCAAGCTCGGCATCGTCATCGTGCTGGCCGTCGGCACCGCGTTCGTGGTGAACGAGGTCGGCATCAACTCCGGCCTGTCGCGCGAGCTGCGCATCGCCGTGGCCGTGGCGCTCGCGCTCATCATGGTGCAGGTGCTGGCCATGGGCATGACCAGGCCGCTGCGCGAGATGGCCCGCGCCGCCCAGACCGTCGCCAAGGGCCGCTACGACCTGCGCGTGCGCGCGACCTCCCGCGACGAGGTGGGCGAGCTGGCCAGGGCCTTCAACGCCATGGCGGCCGACCTCGGCGAGGTGGACCGCCAGCGCCGCGAGCTGGTCGCCAACGTCAGCCACGAGCTGCGCACCCCCATCACCGCCCTGCGCGCCGTCCTGGAGAACGTCGTGGACGGCGTCTCGGCGGCCGACCCGGGCACCATGAGCACCGCGCTGGCGCAGACCGAGCGGCTCGGGCGGCTCGTGGCCCAGCTCCTCGACCTGTCGCGGCTGGACTCCGGCGCCCGCCACATCGAGGCCGAGCCGGTCGAGCTCGCGCCGCTGCTGGAGCAGGCCGTGCGGGAGGCGGAGCTGGCCCGCGAGGACGTCCGGATCGTCGCGCGGGCCCCCGCCGGGCTCGTGGTGCGCGCCGACCCCGACCTGCTGGCCCAGGTGCTGGCCAACCTCCTCGACAACGCCGTACGGCACAGCCCCAGCGGCGGCGTGGTGACCGTCGCGGGGACCGCCGAGGGGAACGGGGCGCGGCTCACGGTCGCGGACCAGGGGCCGGGCATCCCCGCGTCGGCCCGGTCGCGGGTGTTCGAGCGGTTCTCGCGCCTGGACGCGGCGCGCGCCGCCGACGCCGGGGGCGCGGGACTGGGGCTGGCGATCGTCAAGGAGATCGTCGAGCTGCACGGGGGCGGCATCCGCATCGGGGACGGCGCGGGATGCCGCATGATCATCGACCTGCCAGGGAGGACAGCTATGGGGGACAGACGGGGCGGCGCCGCGCCGCCGCCGGACCGGGAGGAGCGCCCGGTCGTGAGGGAGGCGGTCTCAGGGGGTACGGGCCCGGCCTCCGCGCGCCCGGGCCCGGTGGAGGAGGCGGGCGTCGAGCCGGTGTTCCAGGGGGGTCCGGCGTCCGAGAGGGCGGTGCCGGTCGCGGGGGCCGGGACCGGCGCGCCGGAGCCCGTCCACGCCGGACCTGCTTCGGGAGCCGGACCTGCTTCGGGAGAGGCGCCGAGGAGCCGGGGGGTCGGCCCGGCCACGGGCCCCGCCGGGCTCGGCCCGGCCGCGGGACCCGTCAGGGTCGGCCCGGCCGCGGCACCCGCGCCCATGTACGCGGCCGGGCCCGTACCCGGGCCGGGGGACGTGCTGCTCCGGCTGATCGTGGGCACCGGCCTCGGCCTGGTCGCCGGGTTCGCGGTCGGAGTCGTCGCGGCGGTGTTCGTCAGCTTCGCCCTGGGGGGCGGGTTCGGCCTGATCGCCCTGGTGCTGTGCACGCTGCTGGCCGGGGCGCTGGGCGCGATCAAGGGCGCGACCCCGCGCCACGCGCCCCCCCGGCCCGCCGGGCCCGGCCAGGGAGGCGGCCAGGCGCCGCCGCCCGTCTACGTGCCCCCGCCCCTCTTCCCCCGCCCGGAGCTCCCGGCGACGCCGCGCTGGCTGCTGCCCGCCGCCGTGGGGGCGGGCGTGTTCGGCGCGGTCGCCCTGCCCGGCGTCCAGGCCGGTCTCGGCGTGGTGCTGGTGGCGCTGGTGCTCGGCGCGGCGGCCCTGCCCGCGGTGCTGCGCCGCCTGACGCCGTGGACGTGCGCGTACGCGCTCGTCGCGTACGTCCTGATCTCCATGGCGGCCGTGCGGGACGCCGACTGGCTGGTCGGCGTGCTGATCGTGGCGGGCGCCGCGCTGGCGGCGCTCGCCGTGTCCGGGGCGGGGCTCGGCTGGATCGGCGCGATGAGGGGCGCGCTGTCGGTGCTGCTGGCGCTGCCCCCCGTGCCGTGGTTCCTGGCCGAGCCGCTGAAGAAGCTCACCGCCCGGCGGCGGATCCTGCCGGTGCTGGCCGGGCTCGGCCTCACGGTCGTGCTGGTGGCGGTCTTCGGGGTGCTGTTCGCCTCGGCCGACCGCGTGTTCGCCACGTACGTGCGGCGGCTGACCGCCACCCCCGACTGGGCCGAGACGCTGCCGCTGCGCGTCTTCGTGTTCGCGGTCGTGGCCGTGCTGCTGGCCGCCGTGGTGCTGGTGGCGCTGCGGCCCGTCAACGACCCGGCCGGGCCCGAGACCAAGCTGAGCGTGAGCCGCAGCGTGTGGCTGCTGCCGCTGACGGCCGTGAACCTGCTGTTCGCCGCGTTCGTCGCCGTGCAGATCACCGCGCTGTTCGGCGGGGACGCGTGGGTGCTGAGGACGGCCGGGCTCACCTACGCGGAGTACGCCAGGGAGGGGTTCTTCCAGCTCGTCGTGGTCAGCGTGTTCGTGCTCGGCATCGTCGCGGTGGCCGCCGGGGTGCTGCGCGTGGGGCGGCGCGAGCGCTGGCTGCTGGCCGGGCAGCTCGGGGTGCTGTGCGCGCTGACCCTCGTGGTGCTCGCCTCCGCCCTGCACCGGCTCGCCCTCTACACCGACGCGTACGGTCTGTCGCGGCTGCGGCTGTCGGTGCAGGCGACGCTGTGGTGGCTGGCCGCGGTGTTCGCGCTGGTGCTGCTGGCCGGGGCGGTACGGCTGGCGGGGCGCGGCGCCGCCTGGCTGCCGCGTACGGTCGTGCTGGTCACCGGAGTGGCCCTGGTCGGCTTCGCCGTCGTCAACCCGGACCTGCGCGTGGCGCAGACGCAGGTGGCGGTGCGCGGGGTCGCCAAGATGGACTCCGACTACCTGGGCGACCTGGGAGCCGAGGCGGTGCCGGCGCTCGACCGGCTGCCCGAGCCGCAGCGCAGCTGCGTGCTGGCGGACGTGGTGGCGGCCAACGACCTCGGCGACCCGGACCCGTGGAACGGCTGGAACCTCGCCCGCGCCCAGGCCCGCGCCGTCCTCGCCGAGCACCCGATCCGCCCGGACGCCTCCTGCCCGCGCGCCTCCTCCCGCACGCTCGACTGAGGACTGTCCCAGCCCTGGGCCACGGTACGCATTCCTGTTCGCGCAGGTGGGCCGCCTCTCGGGTGTCCCAGGGTGTCCCACGGACGATGCGCGCGGCCGCGCCCGGTGGTCGTATGAGTCCCGCACCGCCAACCCGATGAGAAAGGTAGTGACGGGACATGAACCAGCACATCGAGCGGCAGGCCACGAGGCGCGGGCTCAGGTTCACGCTCAACGGCGCACTGTGGACACTTCAGGTGCTGTTCGGCTTCTTCTTCGCCGGCAGCGGCTTCGGCAAGGTGCTGCTGTACGACGACGCCCTGTACGCGGCGGCGCCCCGGGCCGTGGCCTGGTACGCCGCGGTGCCGCAGCCCCTGATCGTCTTCATCGGGGTCGTCGAGGTGCTCGGCGGCATCGGCCTGGTCCTGCCGGCGATGACGGGCGTCAGGCCGAAGCTGACACCGCTCGCCGCCGCCGGCCTGACGCTGACGATGATCCTCGCGGCCGGTTTCCACGTCGTGCGCGGCGAGTACGACCTGGTCCCCGCGACTGTCGTGCTGGGAGGCGTCTCGGCGTTCGTCGCGGTGGGACGGTGGAAGCTGCGGCCCGTCGCACCCGGGGCCGTCACCACCGCACACGTGGTCAGGTCGGTCGCGGTCCTCGGCGCACTGGCGCTGCTGGTCTTCGCACCGACGTGGTACACGATGACCAACGTCCACTTCTGAGGCTCCTTGAAAGCCCGCACCACCCGCCGGGAAGTCGGCCGAGCGGAGGGAGGGGAGATCGGGTTTAATCCTTGGGTGGCATTCGATGTGATCATCACCGGCGGCCGGGTGCTCGACGGCACCGGCGCCCCGCCGTACCGGGCCGACGTGGCCGTGACCGGCGACAAGGTCGCGGCCGTGGGGCGGCTGGACGGCGCCGACGCCGCCGCCGTGATCGACGCGACCGGCCGGCTCGTCTCGCCCGGGTTCGTCGACTGCCACGCCCACGGCGACGCCGTCGTCCTCGACCCGGCCGTGCAGCTCGCGGCGCTGCGGCAGGGCGTGACCACGTTCGTGCTCGGCCAGGACGGCGTCTCGTACGCCCCCGGCTCCGCCGACGCCGTCGCCTACGCCGCCCGCTACTTCGCCGCCGTCAACGGCCCCCTGCCCGGCGTCCTCGGGGACGGCCCGCTGAGCGTGGACCGGCTGCTCGGCGCCTACGACCGGGCCACCGCGCTCAACACCGCGTACCTGCTGCCCCACGGCACCATCCGCTACGACGTCATGGGCGCCGCGCCGCAGGCCCCGTCGCGGGAGGAACTGGCCGCGATGCTCGGCCGCGTCGAGCGCGGCCTGGCGGAGGGCGCCGTGGGCCTGTCCACCGGCCTCGAATACCTGCCCGGCCGGTACGCCGCCGCGGAGGAGCTGGCCGCGCTGTGCGCGCCGCTCGGCGGCCTGCCGTACGTCACCCACATGCGCGCCTACGGCACCCGGGCCGGGGTCGGCATGTCCGAGGTGAACGAGATCGCACGGCGCTCCGGCGCGGCCGTCCACGTCTCCCACCTGCACGGGCCCGCCGACGTCCTGCTGCCGCTCGTCGAGGAGGCGCTGGCCGCGGGCGTCGACCTGACCTTCGACACCTACCCGTACCTGCGCGGCAGCACGATGCTCGCCATGGTGGTGCTGCCGCCCGACGCGCCCGCCGCCGACCCCGCCCGGACCCTGGAGATGCTCGTCTCCGGCGAGCTCGACGCCTGGTGGCCCGAGCTGGCGCAGACCTGGCCGCGGCTGACCGTCTCGCACGCGCCCGGCATGGAATGGGCCGAAGGGCTCGGCATGGTCGAGGCGGCCCGGCGGGAGGGCGTGGAGCCGGCCGAGTTCTGCCGCCGGATGCTCGTCGAGAGCCGGCTGGAGGCCGGCTGCGTGCTGGCCCGGCCGGACGAGGGGCCCGAGGGCGAGGAGTCGGTCCGGCGGATGCTGCGCCACCCCGCCCAGACCGGCGGCTCCGACGGCATCTACGTGGGCGGCCATCCGCATCCGCGCGGGTTCGGGGCCTTCGCCCGGTTCCTCGGCACGCACGTGCGCGAGCTCGGCGACTGGACCTGGGAACAGGCCGCGGTCCACCTGGCCGCGCATCCGGCGCGCCGCTTCGGGCTGGCCGACCGGGGGCTGCTGCGGGCCGGCTTCGCGGCGGACGTGGTGGTGCTCGACCCCGCCACGGTGGCCGACCGCGCCACCTACGACGCGCCCCGTACGCTCGCGACAGGGGTGGACGACGTGCTGGTGTCCGGCGTGCCGGTGCTGGCGGGCGGCGAGCCGACCGGGGCCACGCCCGGCCGGGCCCTGCGCTCGCGCTGACACCCACCCTGACGAGCCTGAGCAACCGGAAAGAGGAGACGTCGTGCGGGAAGCCATCGGCCGTTCGATCTTCGACGGCGGCCTGCCGTTCCCCGTGATGGTCGTGCACCGGGAGGCACTGGAGCACAACATCGCCACCATGGCCGCCTTCGCCCGCGACCACGGCCTGGAGCTCGCCCCCCACGCCAAGACCCACATGTCGCCCGAGATCGCCGCCCGGCAACTGGAGGCCGGCGCCTGGGGGCTGACCGTGGCGACGACCCGGCAGGCCATGGCGGCGCGCTCGTTCGGCGCCGCGCGCATCGTCGTGGCCAACCAGTTCGTGGACCCGGCGGGCCTGGCGTGGGCCGCCGCCGAGCTGGCCGGCGACCCCGGCTTCGACCTGCTGAGCTTCGCCGACTCCGCCGCCGGCGTGGACATCCTGGCCAAGCACGCCGGCCCCCGGCCGTTCCGGGTGCTCGTGGAGCTGGGCCACCACGGCGGGCGGGCCGGCTGCCGGTCGCTGGAGGAGCTGCTGGAGGTCGTCCGGTACGTCCAGGAGAGTCCCGGGGTGGAGCTGGCCGGCATCGCCGGCTACGAGGGCGGGCTGCCCGGCGCCGCCGAGGTCCGCGCCTACCTGCGGCTCCTCCAGGACGCCGTCGAGCACCTGCGCCTGCGGCAGCCGATCCTGACGGTCGGCGGCAGCCAGTGGTTCGACGTGATCGGCCGCGAGCTCGCCGCCACCAAGGCCACCGTGGTGCTGCGCAGCGGCGCGTACGTCACCCACGACGACGGCTACTACCGCGAGCGCACGCCGTTCAACCGCGTGGAGGGCGAGCTGCGGCCCGCGCTGGAGGTGTGGGCGCACGTGCTGTCCACCCCCGAGCCGGGCCTGGCCGTCGTCGGCATGGGCAAGCGCGACGCCCCGTACGACGAGGGCCTGCCCGTCCCGAAGCGCGGCGGCGTCACGGTGATGCGGATGCAGGACCAGCACACCGTGGTCCAGGCCGACGGGCTGCGTCCCGGTGATCTGCTCGCGTTCGGCATCTCGCACCCGTGCACCGCGTTCGACAAGTGGCGGGCGCTGCCGGTCGTCGACCGCGACTACCGTATCGTCGGCGAGATCACCACTCTCTTCTGAGGAGCACCCATGAAGAAGGAGCTGCGCACCACCGAGGGCGCCGCCCCCGTCGGCGCCTACTCGCAGGGCCTGGTCGTCGGCGACTTCGTCTACACCTCCGGCGCGGGCCCGCTGCACCCGGAGACCGGCGAGGTCGTCGGCGACGACGTGGCCGCCCAGACCCACCAGACGATGCGCAACCTCGGCGCCATCCTGGCCGCCCACGGGCTCGGGTTCGACGACGTGGTCAAGGCGACGGTGCACCTGCAGCACCTCAAGCGCGACTTCGCCGCCTTCAACGAGGTCTACCAGTCCTACTTCACCCGGCCGTACCCCGTGCGGACGACCGTCGGCTCCGACCTGATGAACATCCTCGTGGAGATCGACTTCGTCGCGCACAAGAGCGCCTAGGCGGAACCGGCGGAAACTGTAAGGTCGGCTCGTGGACAGTTCGGTGTACGTCTTCGTCGAGGATCTGCGCGGTGAGGGCGTCGAGCGGGTGCTCGACAGGATCGGCGGCTACGGCGTCACCGGCGTCACCGTCGGCGCGGTGCACCACGCCTGCCGCGACGTCACCCCGCACGGGCTGTCCCGGCTGACCGTCCGCCACGACGCCGCCCACTTCACACCGCCGCCCGAGCTGTTCGCCGGGCTGCGGCTCAAGCCGCCCACCGGCCACGCCGGCGCCCTCGACGGGCTGGCCGAGGCGTGCGCGCGGCGCGGGCTGAAGCTGCACGGCTGGACGGTGTTCCTGCGCAACGCGACGCTCGGCGTCCGCCACCCGGACGTGACCGTGCGCGACTGCTTCGGCGACCGCGGCTCACCCACCGACCTGTGCCCCGCGCATCCCGACGTGCGCGAGTACGCCGTGGCGCTGGCCCGCTCCGTCGCCCGGCTCGGCGTGGAGAGCGTGGTGGCCGAGGCGCTGCACTTCAACCCGCAGCAGGCCGAGCGCTCGTTCGTGCCGCTCGGGCCGATGGACACGTACCTGTTCGGGCTCTGCTTCTGCGACTACTGCATGCGCCGCGCCACCGACCTCGGCGTCAACGCCGAGGCGGCGCGCGAGGAGTGCGCCGGCATCGTCGGACGCGTCCTCGACGGCGAGCCGCCCGCGCAGGGCGAGGTCACCCGGGCCGCGCTCACCGCCTACGCCGGCCCCGAGGTCGTGGCCTACGCCCGGGCCCGGTCCGAGACCGTGACGACGCTGGTGTCCGAGGTCGCCTCGGCCGTCGCCGCCGAGGGGGCGCGGCTGGTCTTCGTCGACTCCACCGGCGCGGTCAAGGGCTACACCGACGGGCTGCCCACCCCCGGCCTCGCCGCGCACGACGCCTGGCAGCTCGGCGTCGACCTGGTCGCGCTCGGCGACCTCGTGCCGGCCTTCGGGGTGCTCGCCTACGCCCGCGACGCGGCCCGGGTGGCCGACGACGTCGGCGCCTACCTGCGCTCGGTCGGCAAGGACCGCGAGGTGCGGGCGGTGCTGCGGCCCGGCCACCCCGACAGCGACTCGGCCGACCGGCTCGTGGCCAAGGCGCGCGGGGCCAAGGCGGCGGGGGCGGCGGCCGTCGACTTCTACGCGTACGGGCTGGCGCCCCACCCGGTGCTCGACCGCATCCCGGCCGCCCTGGCGGAGGCGCAGTAGTCAGCGGGGCGCGGCGAGCCCGTCCTTACCGGGCCGCCCGTGAGGTGGTGACGCCGTCCAGGACCGCCGACACCGCCTCCTCCGCGAACCCGCCCGTCACCGGCCGCCCCCGGAACACCGCCCGCACCCACACCGCCCCGGCCAGCAGATCCACGATCAGCATCGGGTCGGCCGTCTCGGCGAGCTCGCCCCGCCGTACCGCCCGCTCGAACACCGGGCGTTCCCGCGCGAACCGGTCGGCGAAGAAGCGCCGCCCGTCCAGCTCCGGATGCCGTACGGCGGCGCCCAGCGCGGCGAGCGCGATGTCGCGCGCGGGAGGCCGCGTCAGCAGGCCGGCCATGGCCTCGACCAGCGCCACCAGGTCGCCGCGCAGGCTGCCCGTGTCGGGCGGCTCGAACTCCAGCGCGTCCGCCTCCACCAGCGCCGCCCCGAGCAGCGCCGCCTTCGACGGCCACCAGCGGTAGATCGTCGTCTTGTTCACGCCGGACCGCTCGGCCACGCCCTCGACCGTCAGCCCGTCGTAGCCCCGCTCGGCGACCAGCCGCAGCGTCGCGTCGAAGATCTCCTGCTGCTTCCTGGGCGCCATGCCGTCATTTTCTCCCGGTGAACGCGGTGACCACGCCCATCCCCAGGTAGACCACGCCGCTGACGTACCGCAGGGTCCGGGCCCGGCGGGCCAGGCGGGCGCCGAGCGCGCCGGCCGTGAGCGCGTACACGATGTCCGACAGCAGGCCGAACACGAGCAGCGTCACCCCGAGCACCACGATCTGCAGCGCCGGCGAGCCCGCGCGCTGGTCCACGAACTGCGGCAGCAGCGCCAGGAAGAACAGCGTGACCTTGGGGTTGAGCACGTTGACCACCACCCCTTCGAGGAACACCTTGGGCAGCGGCTGCGGCCGCAGCGCCCGGCCGGCGGCCTCCTCCTTCGAGGTGAACGCGCGGACGCCCAGGTAGACGAGGTAGGCGACGCCGGCCCACTTGACGATGCCGAACAGCGTCGCCGACCTGGTGATCAGATAGGAGAGGCCGGCCGCCGCGGCGGCGATGTGCACGAGCGTGCCGGTCTCCACGCCGAACGCGCTGGCCAGGGCGGCTCCTCTGCCCTGGGCGAGGCCGCGGGCGGCGATGTAGAGATGATTGGGGCCCGGGATGACCACGAGGGCCAGGCAGGCGCCGGCGAAGAACACGTATGTAGACCAATTGATCACGAAATATCAGCGTAGAGATGGCTCTTTACCGCTATGAAGGCCAATGGTGGGCGGTAGGAATGGGCCAATGGATTGTCGGCGGGTCGTGGCATAGTTGCTCAACGTGAAGGGTCTCCTGGTGGGTCGCGGCGCCGAGCTGGCGCGGCTCGTCGGCGTGCTGGAGTCCGCCGCGACCGGCACCGCCGGCGTCGCGCTGGTCGGCGGCGACGCGGGCATCGGCAAGACGCGCCTGGTGAGCGAGCTGGTGGCCGAGGCGCGCGAGCGCGGCTTCCACGTGCTGTCCGGGCAGTGCGCCGAGCTCGGCGACGCCCTGCCGTACCTCCCGCTCGCCGACGCCCTGCGCGGCGCCGAGCCCGCGGTGCGCGAGGCCGCCGCCGCCCACCCCCTGCTCGGCCAGCTGCTGCCGGGCGTCGAGAGCGCCCCGTCGGCCGGCCTGACGCAGCAGCGGCTGTTCGGCTCGCTGCTGGGGCTGCTGGCGGGCATCCAGCCCGTCCTGTTCGTCATCGAGGACCTGCACTGGGCCGACCGCTCCACCCGCGACCTGCTGGTGTTCCTCAGCCGCATGGTGCAGACCGAGCGGGTCTGCGTGGTCGGCACCTACCGCACCGACGACCTCCACCGGCGCCACCCGCTGCGCTCCGTGCTGGCCGAGCTGAAGCGGCTGCCCACGGTGACCGCGGTCGAGCTGGGGCCGCTCGACACGGGCGCGATGTCCGACTACGTCGCCACCATGGGGCGGGTCGACGCGCAGGAGCTCGGCATGATCGTCACCCGCGCCGACGGCAACCCGTTCTACGCCGAGGAGCTGTTCGCCGCCATGTCCGAGGGCGACAGCCTGCCCGACGGCCTGGCCAGCCTGCTGCTGTCGCGGGTCGAGGTGCTGTCCGAGCCGGGCCAGAGCGTGCTGCGCGCCGCCGCCGTGGCCGGGCGGCGCGTCGAGGACGAGCTGCTGCGCGAGGTCTCCGGGCTGCCGCTCGCCGACTTCGAGGAGGCCGTGCGCGAGATCGTCTCGCGCGGGCTGCTCCGCGTCGACGGCTACGGCTACGCCTTCCGCCACGCCCTCCTCCAGGAGGCCGTCTACACCGACCTGCTGCCCGGCGAGCGCACCCGGCTGCACGCCGCGTTCGCGCGGCTGCTCACCTCGCCCGCCGAGCTGGCCCACCACCACCTGGCCGGCCACGACCTGGCCGGCGCCCTGGCCGCCTCCGCCGAGGCCGGCCGGCTGGCCGAGCGGGTCGGCGCGCCGGCCGAGGCGCACCAGCACTACGACCAGGCTCTGTCCCTCTGGGAGCGGGTGCCCGACGCCGAGGCGCTGACCGGCGAGAGCCGGGTCTCGCTGGCCTTCCGCAGCGCCCTCATGGCCGCCGACAGCGGCGACAACCACCGGGCCGTCGCCCAGCTCCGCGCCCTGCCGCCCGCCTCCGAGGTCTGCGAGCGGCTGGCCTACTACCTGTTCGAGATGGACGACCAGGACGGCGCCATCGCCGCCGCCGAGCAGGCCGTCGCCATGGCCGCCGACGACGCGTGCCTGGCCCGCGCCCTGGCCACCCACGCCCGCACGCTGACCTGGAGCTCCCGCCACGCCGAGAGCCAGGAGCTCGCGCTGCGCGCCCAGGAGGTCGCCCGCGCCGCGGGGGCGCGCGACGCCGAGGTCAGCGCGCTGCTCACCCTCGCCCTGCACGCCGAGCTCCACGGCGACATCGACAAGGCCCACGACCTGGTCACCGTCGCCTCCTCCGAGGGCACCGGCGACCTCGCCATGGACCTGCGCGCCCGCTTCCACCACGCCCGCATCCACTACGAGACCGGCTACCTCGCCTACGCCGCCACGGCCGCCGACGAGGGCATCCGGGTGGCGTCCGAGACGGGCCTCACGTGGAGCACCTACGGCACCGACATGCGGTTCCTGCGCTTCCTCATCCACTACGTCGCGGGGGAGTGGGACCAGGCCGAGGCCATGGCCGCCTCCTTCGGCTCCCGGGTCGGCACCGCGCCGGAGGCGACCCTGTCGTCGTTCGCGTTGTTCCTGGAGGTGGCGCGCGGGCTGCCGGCCGTGGAGAGCAGGCTCGGGTGGCTGCGGCCGTTCTGGTCCGACGGGCTCGTCGCGTACATCGCGCGCGGGCTCGCCGCCGAGCACGCGCTCTGGCAGGGCGACCCCGAGCTCGCCCTCACCCACATACGTGCCCTGCTCGACATGCTGCAGCCCGGCGACCCCGCCGTCCTGCGCATCGCCGCCGTCGGCCTGTGGGCGCTCGGCGACCTCGGCGTCGTCGAGGACGCCGACGAGATCGTCGAGCAGGCGCGCTTCGCGGTCACCACCGGCCCGGTCGGCCAGCGCGGCCCCATGGGCCTGGAGGGGCGCGCGTGGGCGCTGCGCGCCGAGGCCGAGTGGCACCGCGTGCACGGCCGGCTCGACCCGGAGCTGTGGCGGCCGGTGGTGGAGGCGTTCGACTACGGCTTCGTCTACGAGACGGCCCGCGCCCGCTGGCGCCTGGCCGAGGCGCTGCTGGCCACCGGCGACCGCGACGCCGCGCAGGCAGAATGGACACTGGCCCACGAGGCCGCCACCACGCTGCGCGCCGCGCCCCTCGAACAAGTGCTGGCCGACTTCGGCAAGAGAGCCCGCTTCACCGCCGTCACCGGGGCCCGGCCGACCGCCCCTGAGTCATCCAACGGCGGGCTGACGGCCCGCGAGCTGGAGGTGCTCGCGCTCGTCGCCGAGGGCCTGACGAACAGGGAGATCGCCGAGCGGCTGTTCATCGCCCAGAAGACGGTGAGCGTCCACGTCTCCAACATCCTGGGCAAGCTCGACGTCTCGACCCGCACCCAGGCGGCCGCCACGGCCCGCGCCCACGGCCTGCTCGGCTGAGTGACCGCTGGACTGCCGGCTCAGCTCCTGGCCAGGGCCGCGAGGTCGCGCACCACCTGGATCAGCTCGGCGGGGTCGAACGGCTTGGTCAGGTAGGCGTCCACCCCGATGTTCATGCCGCGCCGCTTGTCGTCGTCCTGCGCCCGCGCGGTGATGAGCACCACCTTGATGTGACTGGTCGCGTCGTCCGCCCGCAACCGCTCCGCCGTCACCCACCCGTCGAGGTACGGCATCATCACGTCCAGCGTGATCACGTCCGGCATGACGTCGTGCACCCGCTCCAGGCAGTCCTGCCCATCGGTGGCGGTCGACACCTCGAACCCTTCCAGGCTCAGGTTGACCGCGATGAGCTGACGGATGACCTCGTCATCGTCGACGACCAGCACTCTCCCAAGAACCTCACCCACGGCGGCAAAGCTACTCGTAGTGGCGCCGTCACGTGCGGTTTTCCAGCGATGTGTGATCGGAGGTTTATCGTGGTGCGGAGTGGTGCCTGATTACTGGTAGCCTTGTCACACGTTCGGCCCCCTTAGCTCAGGGGATAGAGCACCGGCCTCCGGAGCCGGGTGCGTAGGTTCGAATCCTACAGGGGGCACGTACCAGATCCGCGCAGTGGGCACTCTCCTCGCAAGAGGGCAAAGGGTGCCCACTTTCGTGCTGTGATGGGTGCTTCGCTGGGATGCGGCGCTGGGCACGGCGTCGATCAGTCCGACCGTTCACGCGGCGGCCACGTCGTGCACGGCGCCCGGCAGTGCGGGCGAGGCCCACACCAGTCGGCCTACAGGGTCGGCCAACAGCTGCACGTTCATCCCATGCTGCGCGGTCGCTCCAGGTGGAGATGTCCACCGACGACGGTGCGAGCTGGCGCCAGGTCCCCGTCGTCCCGTCGGGAACGGGATGGACGGCGCTGATCGCCAACCCCGGCATTCCGGGATTCGTCTCGCTGCGCGCCACCTCGACGGACACCGCCGGTGCCCGCGTCACTCAGACGATCACTCGCGCCTACGCTGTCGGATAACGAAGTGAGCTAGGAGCTGGCGGTTGTGATGTTTGTCGCGAGGTCGAGCACAGCTAGGACGAGCTTCGCGAACAGCGGCTGGACGGCCAGCTGATCGACGGCGCCGCTGACGCTCTGGAGCAGCAGGACCCGGGGCCGGGCTGGCTCAGGACAGGTCGTCCACCGCCGCCCTGCACGCCGTCGAGGCCCAAGTACGCCTCCCGTCGTGGCCGGCGAGTCGTCCAGCAGTCGCTGACGTCCGTCGTACACCTGCACCTTCGGCTCACGGCCGCCCGCAGACATAGTGGTGTGGCTGATTAGCCTATTCCTCGGGGCAATTTCGTGGCGCCAATTCTCTCTCGCTATGCGAGCTCAGAGGCGACAAATGCTACAGGCCTGCGAAGACATGGGATATCCAGAGCGGATCCTGGGCTCGCCCTAATTCTCATGGAAGCTGATGGTGCGGCCGTAAACGCCCCATGGCGCGCCTGAGCGAGATCTACGGCACCTTTCGGGCTGGGACCTGGCCACCTATCCGATCCCGGCGGCGTGGACATGGCCTGCACGAGGGCGGGCAAGGACATGTCTCTACGGCTTCCAGTGGCTCGAAGCCCCAGCGCAGAGCCGCAACATAGGGGCTGCCTCTCCAACCACAGCGCGGCGGCCAGACGGCGCGCCGCGCGCGACTTCCGGCGACCTGGCGCGGCATGGTGTGGCAGGCGGCCGGACACCTTGACCCGATCGAGGCCGCCCAGCACGTCTCGGAGGGAGCTGTCCGGTCTCGATCGCGATCCTCTAAGGCATGTATCGGCTGAACCCTTATTGCGCCCCGCGCGTGTGAGCTCTCGCTCCTGATTCGCCCTGAGAAATTCAGGAACTCCCAGACTAAATTGGTCAATACTGCGGCCGCGCGGTCGTCCCGTCAGCTATATATCAGTGCCGTTGCACCGCCGACGAAGGGGACGTCCCATGGGCAGAGCGCGCCAGAAGAGGCGTGCCGCATCCGCCCCGCGCACCGAGGAGGCCGGAGGATGGAAAGCCATGCGGACGTGGTTGGCGGGAATCGTCAGCGCCGTGATCGTCGCGGCCGTCGGGGTCGTGTTCACCGCCTGGTTCAATGCGCGCGGCTCCGACACCGTCGAGAGCATCAGCGGCGAGCCCCCGATCAAGGTCGGCCACGTGGCCGTCGACTACGCGGCGCAGGACACCACCCTGAGGGAAACGGTGACCGACCCCGCTGACCGGGCGGTCCTGCTGGGCAGCGCGTCCGGCTCGCGACGCGACGCGGTCATGGCGCGCCACGACCGGGCCCCGCTCGAGACAGCCGACCTCACCGTCGTCCTCGTCGGCAACCGCAGCAGCCTGCGCATCGTCGACATCCAGCCGCGTGTCCTTGACCGCAAGCCCGTTTCGGACGGCGCACTGTTCATCTACACCCCGGCCGGAGAGGCCGCCACCATCGAACTCGCCGCCGATCTCGACAAGCCCGTACCCCGCTTCACCAGTCCGGAAGACCCGGATATCTCGTACTTCAGAAAGAAGCAGATTGACCTCAAACGGGACGAACGAGTCACACTGTCCATGACGGTCACGGGCATGGCCGCCTACTACACCTTCGACCTCCTGATCACCGTGCTCACGGGAGACCGGACCGAGCAGATGACGATCCAGGGGCCGGACAGGACCCCGTTCCGGGTGACCGGCACCGCCGGCACCTACCACGCGTACTACACGACCTCTCCGCTCGGCGGCTGGCGGCCGATCTCCAGGAGCGCCGCGTGCGCGATCGAACGCAAGCTCGCCCGGGCCGGGAAGTGCTGACCGCGCACAGGCGCCGGTCAGCCGCGATCCTGCTCGTGGTCCTCCTGGCGACCTGCTCGGCCGCGAGCCTGGACAATGTCACGAGGCTTGCCCGCGTACCCGTCGAGTGGCGTGCGTTGTGGTCGGTGCCCGCGGACTCGGAGAACGGCACCATGTCTCTGAAGGCCCCGGGCCACGCCGTGTCCGTCCGGGCGGTGGCCGTGGCGACCCGGCAGAGCACCGTAAGAATCCACGACCCGCGCACGGGTGCGCTCCAGCGCACCATTCCCGCCGACCCCGCCCGGCCCGCCCCCGTCACCGGCGTCTGGATCGCGGGCGACACGCTGGTCGTCGCCAGAGGAGAACCGGACGGCACCGAGCAGACCCTGTACGCCCACGACCTGGCCACGGGCGCGCCGCTCTGGCGGCGCGCGGTCATCACGGCCCTCGGTCAGCCCCGCTTGGCCGACACCGGCTCGTACCACGGCCCGCGGATCATGGTGACTGAGCGCGGCATCGTGGTGTTCGAGCAGGCGGACGAACCCCTCGACATCCACGCCCTCGACGCACGCACGGGAACGACCACGGCCAGGGTGACCTACCCGCGAAGCTGCCGGCTGACCGGTGCCGCGACGGCCCGATCGGTGCGGCTGCTCAGCTACTGCCAGGGGAACGAGCTGCGGCTGGCCTCGGTGGATCCGCGCACCCTGCGGCAGGAATGGACACGCCTGCTGCCGTCGTCGTCCTCCCCGAAGGACGCAGGCCCGCCGATCGGGCTCACGGCCAACGCCGAGGGTCACATGCGGGCCAGGGCGGGTGAGGACGACTTCTTCTTGGGACCCGACGGCCGCCTGCTGTCCACCGGCTCGCAAGCCGTCAAGGTCACGGCTCCGGACCGCTGGAACCCGCTCCTGTACGCCGGCTCCTCCACCGTGGCGAAGGACCACGGCCGTGCCTTGCAGGACTCCACCTGGCCACTGCCCGCCTACCTGATCTCCATCGACCCCGGCACCGGGCGGCTCGGCGGGCTGCCGATCGACCTGCCCGCCCACCTGGTCTCCCTCGCCGGGGGGAGCCGGGACATGGCCTTCGTGTTCAGCGACATCCCCGGGGACGCCCGGCTCACCGCGTACAAGCTGATCTACGGGACCGCCCGCACCAAGACCGCCTGGCCGGACGCCTGCGCCCTGCTGACCGGCCGCGACCTTGCGGCCTTCGCGGCCGGCTACCGCCCGGCCCCGGCAACGGACGGCGCGGCGAAATGCGACTGGATACCGCCGACCGACGACGGCGCCGTCGTCTCGCTGTCCGTGGAATGGGTGTCGTCGTCGGACGCGAGCGCGGGCAAGCTGTACACCGCCGAGGCGACCGCCGTCAAAGAGACCGGCGACATCGATCCCACCACCGAGGCCCCGGGCTTCCGGTCCTACACCGTGGCGGAGACGAACGGCTTCTACGGCGCGACGATCATCAACGTGGGCCCCGTCGTCGTTCGGCTGACCTCGTCCTCACGGCAAGCTGTGCGACTCCTCTCCCCGCTGCTGCGCGACCACCTGTTCACCCGGTACAAGCCGGGCGTTCGCGCCCCTGCCCCCGCGCGCGAACGCGGATGGAGCTTCCCGACCGACGCGGCCGTGCGTACCGCGCCGGTGGTGACCGGCGGCGTCGTCTACGCCACCAGCGGCGACGGCACGGTGTCCGCGCTGGACGCCGCCACCGGCGCGGTGCGCTGGCGTTACCGCACGGGCGGTTCCGTGGAGGACGGCCACGTGGTGGCGCACGGCATCGTGTACGCGGCCGGCAGCGTCGGCGGGCTGGTGGCGCTGGACGCGGGCACCGGCCGCCCGAGATGGAGCCGCAAGATCATCGTGTCCGGTCACCTCGTGGTCGCGGCGGGCCGCCTCTACCTCTGGACCAGGCACCCCGCCTGGTCATCAAAGGCCGAACTCGTCGCGCTCGACGCAACCTCCGGCAAGCGGCTGTGGAGCTTCGAGCCGGCGGGCGACGTGCTGACCCCCGAGCCCGTGCTGGCCGGCGACGTCGTCCTCGCCGGCAGTGACCACGGCGTGCTGTACGCCCTCGACCCCGCCACCGGAACCGTGAAAGAGCGCCACCGACTCGGCGCGGAACACGACCGCATCCTCCTGCTGAGGGCCGGCACGACCGTCTACGCCACGGGCAGCAACGGTGACGTGAACGCCCTGGACACCGTCTCGGGCAAGGTCCGTTGGAGATCACGGATCACCGGACCCACTTCGTTCCGTCCGGTGGTGGCCGACGGGACCCTGTACGTGGGCGACGACGAGGGCACCACGCACGCGCTGGACGCCACGACCGGCACGCCCCTGTGGGGCTTCCGGGCCAAGGGCGACCAGCCCATGTTCCAATGGAGCGCCGCGGTGGCGGACGGACTCCTGTACACCGTCGGCCGCGATCGCACGCTGTATGCCCTCGCCCCCGCCACGGGCGAGATCCGTTGGCGCCTCCCGCTGCCCGGCGGCCGGGAAACCGGCCCCGTGGCAGCGGACGGAACCGTCTACGTCTCCGACCGCGAGGGCACGTTGTACGCCCTCGACCCCGCCACCGGCACGGTGCGATGGAGGTTCTGGACCGGTGGCACCGGTCAAACGGACCCTGTCGCGGCAGACGGCCTCCTGTACTTCGGGAGTTCCAACGGAAACATCTACGCCCGGCCCACGACAGGCCCATAGCCCGGCCACCAATCGTCTCGTACGCAGGGTCGGCTGCGCACTCTTCGTGGTGGCTCCTTGCGGACCAGATCCTGGCCGACGGCGAACACTCCGGCGGTCTCGATGCGTTTGGCTGCGGCGAACATCGTGGTGCCGTAGGAAGGTCCGCCGCCGGTCATCATCACCGGCGCGTCGGCGATCCGGTCAGCGAGTTGCTCACAGCCCCGGTCCACGGTGGGGGCGGTGGCCTCCGCGGCGTCGGCCGTGGCCAGTACCTCCCGCTTCAGGGCGGCCTCTCGCGCTGTTTGGGCGCGCAACGGGCCAACGTCGCCGCTGATCGAACGGAGCTGGAAGGGTTGGCTGGCGACAGGGGACGCGGCGGCGGAGCACGGCGTCCACGACACTGGCCGGGACGGGGACAGCTCCGCCAGGGGTGGGCGGCCGCCGTGATGTCAAGGGGTCGTGTGAAGCATAGGCAAGGCGGTAGCTCTGACCGGTCAAGGGTGGGCTGCTGCTGGCGGGATGGAACAGGCGGGGCCGATGGCAAGTCACCTAGTGATCACCGTCACTTCACGCCGCGTGCCGAGAAATTACGCAGGTCCGGCGAGTAACCCGGAGAGGGCCGTCAGAGCCGGGCGGAAGGCGTGGTCGGCCGGGGCTCCGTACCCAACGACCAGTGCCTGGGGCCCCGTGGACAGGTGCCGGAATTCGGTGAGCGCACGAAGTGCCAGCCCCGACCGGGCGGCGCGCCGCATCGTCGGCTCCTCGTCCATCCCTTCGGGCAGCAGGAGGAGGGCGTGGAGCCCAGCGGAGACGCCGGCAAGAGAGCAGTCGGCCAGCGTTCGGGCGAGTTCGTCGCGGCGGCGCCGATAGGTCGTCCGCATACGGCGCACATGCGCGTCGAAGCCGCCGCTGGTGATCAGCTCGGCGAGGGTGAGCTGGTCCATCACGCCGTCTCCCCGATCCATGGCGGTCTTGGCGGCGGCCAGGTCGCCCGTGAGCGAGCGCGGGCAGGCCAGCCAGCCCAGTCGCAGCCCGGGCGCCAGGGACTTGCTGGCCGTCCCCGCGTACACCACCCGCTCGGGGTCCATCTGCTGCAGCGCTCCGACCGGCTGACGGTCGTAGCGGAACTCCCCGTCGTAGTCGTCCTCCACGACGTACGCGCCGCGTTCGCGGGCCCAGCGGATGAGCTCGGTACGGCGGGCGGGAGACATCACCACGCCCAGCGGGTACTGGTGGGCGGGTGTCACCAGCACGGCACCCGCCGAGGTGGTGGCGAGCGCGTCCACCCGCAGGCCCTCAGCGTCGCACGGCACCGGCTCGGCGTGCATGCCGTACCGGACGATCGTGTCGCGAAACCGGTACGCCGAAGGGTCCTCGACCGCCACGGCGGTGATCCCGCGCTCGCGCAGCACCTGGCAGATCAGAGCCCAGGACTGGGTGAAGCCGGAGCAGACGAGCAGCTGGGCGGCAGTGATCTCGACGCCGCGGGCGCGGCCGAGGTAGTCGGCGAGCGCGTCCCGAAGTTCGGGCCGGCCCCGCGGGTCACCGTAGCCGAAGGCGTCCTGGGGCGCCCGCGCGAGGGCACGCCGCATCGCGCGGACCCAGGCGGCGCGCGGAAAGCTCGCGCTGCTGGGACGCCCGGGAAGCAAGTCCCAGCGAATGTCGGGAGTGGCCGACACTGCGCCGGGCGCAAGGGGGGACGGCGGCGCCCAGCTGACCCGAGTAGGTGCGCCCTGCCTGGTCACGAGGTACCCCTCGGCGGCCAGAGCGGCATAGGCGTCGCTGACGGTGCCGCGTGCCACCCCCAGGTCGCGGGCCAGGGAGCGGGTGGACGGCAACGGTGCCCCCACGGCCAGCCGTCCCTGGCGTACGGCCCTGCGCAGGGCGCGCTCGATCGCCTGCCCGACCCCGGCTGAGGTGTCGAGATCGAGATGCAGGTCGAGGGAACTGGACCAGTCAGTCTCCATAGAACTGGAGCATATGGGCGCACCAGTGGCGTCCTAGTCTTCAGCGCATGAGCGATTCTTCACAGGTTCCGAACCGGCTGGCACGCGTACGGCGCAAGCCGCAGCGGGGGCGTTACGACCGCGAGTCGGTGCGGGCGGTATTGGACGCGGCGCCGTTCTGCCATGTGGCGACCGTGCGCGACGGCCGCCCGGTGGTGCTGCCGATGGCGTACGCCCGGGTCGGCGACTCGGTGGTGCTGCACGGCTCGCCGGTGGCTGGGCTCTTCCGGGATGTAGGAGCGGGCAGCGCGGTGTGCGTCACGGCGACGTTGTTCGATGGGCTCGTGCTCGACGTCTCGGCGCGCCATCATTCGATGAACTACCGCTCGGTCACGGTGCATGGCCACGCGGTCCGGCTGACCTCCGAGGATGAGATCCTGACCGCGCTGCGCGCGATCATCGACCATCTGACGCCAGGGCGCTGGGACGACGTGCGCCCGCCCGATGCGAAGGACCTCAGGGAGACGGCGGTGTGGCGGGTCGACATCGAGGACGCGTCGGTCAAGGTACGCGACGAGCCTCCGCATGACGATCCGGTGCCTGGAGTGTGGACCGGGCAGGTGCCCGCGCGACTTGCCTTCGGCGCGCCAGTTCCCTTGACACCCGATGCCGACGTGCCCGGTTATGTCACGAGGCTCGGATGACGACTCGGAGTCATCGCCGCGTTCTTGACCGGGGCAGGAACTCCGATGGCTACGGTAAGCCGCCACTTGATTGATCTGTTGGCTTGCGAGCGCCGGTCACTCGGTGACGCCGGGGATATTTCATAAGCGATCGCCTATGAAACACCGACTCCGGCCGGACGCGTCCAGGGCGAACGCTGTTTCATAGGGCGATGCGAAAAGCTGGCCGCCCGAAATGCTCCTAGGAAGCACTTCCGGAGTGCGCGACGACGACTACCCGTCCGGACACGTCCGGATCGGCTATGCCCGCGCCTCCATCGTCCGCCAGTCCCTGGACACCCAGCTCGACGCGCTCGAGGCCGCCCGGCGAGGCCTGGCGATCGTGCAAGCCGTGGCCGAAGCCCACGAGGGGAGAGTCGAGGCGGCGAATCAGTGGGCGGAGGCAGGGGCAGTGGTTCGCATCGTCCTGCCGCGGTGACCGGCAGCGGCATACCACTGCCTTCTCAGAGCGTAAGACCTGCGCCTGACGCTCAGCCGTCGGCCATGGGTGCGGTCCGGTATGCACGCCATAGCGTGATGTCGTAGCCGATGCCCAAGGCGGCGCCGATGAGGAGGGGTGCCCCGAGTATGACCAGGGCTCCGGTGAAAAGGGTGGTGGCCGCGAGAGGGCTGACGGACACGGCGACGCTTCGCGCCACGCTGGTCATGCTGGCCGCGGTTGTTCGGTGTGCCGGGGGCACGATGGCGGCGGTGAAGGCCTGCCTCGCCGGGACGTCGATCTTGGAGAGGGTCTGGCGGAGCAGGAGGAGGGTGACCGCGCTGGCGAGGGTGGGGGCGAACGGGATGGCGGCCAGCAGCAGGTTGGCGGCCAGATGGGGGAGCAGCATGGCTGCCAGCAGCCCGCGCCGGGAGGCCAGGAAGGGGGCGGTGAGCTGCGCGAGGGCCGGGAGGAGGTTGGCGGCGAAGAACACCAGGCCGAGTTGTGCGCTGGTGGCCCCGTAGCGCTGGGCGAACCACCAGGCAAGGATGGATTGGACGGCCAGCCCGCCGGAGAAGGCGTCGAGGGCGAACAGCGCGGCCAGGCGGCGGACCGGTCCGGGCACCCGTACACGATGGCGGCCCTGGCGGTGGCGCGGGGACGGAGGTGCCTCGGCCTCGGGCGAGAGGCGCCAGAACAGCAGCACGGTGCACACGGCGAGGAGCGCGTACAGCGCGAAGGCGGCGTCGGCGGCCGTCACCCATGGTTGGAGCGCGAGCGCGGCGGCGGCCAGCGCGCCGAGGGCGCCGGCCGCCATGGCTGTGACGTTGTAGCAGGTGAAGACAGTGGTGTGCCGGCGAGGGTCGCAGGTCTGGGCGAGGATGGACTGCTCCACACCGGAGAACGGCGTGTTGTCATTGGTGGACGGCGAGATGGTTCCGATGAAGGCGGCGGCGAGCAGGATGGGATAGGACTCGCTGAGCGCGAAGGCGACGCCGGCGACCGCCATCAGGCAGCCGCAGGCGATCAGTGTGCGCCGCCGCCCCCACCTGTCGGCGAACAGGCCGAGCGTCAGGCTGGCGACCACGGAGCCCGCGGACGCCAGGGACAGCAGAAGGCCGGTCTGCCAGGGGTCGTCGCCGTCTTGGGCGAGCAGTTCGGCCAGGAGCACGCTGGTGCAGCCGTACCCGAAGGTTCGCAGTGCCCGCGCCGCCACGATCAACCTGCCATTTCGCCCCAGTTCGACCAGAAAGCGGCTCGCGGCCTGCGTGTTCGGCATGGGGCATCATCGCGCGCCTGGCGCCGCGGCCTCGCTAGGAACACGACTAATGCCTGAAAGATCTTCCTCCGCGACAAGGCCTCCGCGGGGCCGGCGGCGGTCATCGGAACACGCCGGTGTGGTCGAGGGAGTAGCGTCCGGGCTGGGGGAAGAAGCACAGGCCGTGCGGTCCCCGGCCCACTCGATCGGAGAGAACGCGGGTTTCAGTACGAGCGCGACGATCAGTCCCTCTGCCACCGTCGCCACGACCAGGGCGATGACGGCGTAGATCAGGTAGCTGGGGATGCGCAGGAGCACTGACGGGAACGTGCCGATGAACTCCCAGCCCTCTCCGGCCTTCGTCAGCAGCCACGACCAGGGCGTTGGCGTCGAACAGCAGCCACGCGACGATCGCCGTCAAGCTGGGGAGCGCCCAGTGGATCACGAGGAGCGTCCTCATGAGGGTGTGGCTCATCTGCTCACTGTGCGCCCGGGTACGGCGCGGCACCACCGCTTCCGTCTCATGGGGCGAGGGCCTTGAGAGTTCCGGCGATCGGCTCGTCGCGAGCAAGCCAGTGCCGCATCAGAGAACCTTGACGACGTGGGCCGGCGCCTGCCGCGGATTGTCCGCAGAGGCACCGGGTCGGTGGTGACCTGGCGGCCGGCCCAGGTGGTGCTGCTGTCCGCGCAGGGCATGCCGGGTGGCTTGACCGCCGGCCCGACCCTGGGCGGCAGTGGGCCGAGCGCGGTGGGCGGCACAAGGACCCCGGCCGGGAACCGAGGCCCCGCCGACAGGCGACCTGCACCCGCCCGCACGGGGTCAGACACCTGTTCGTCGCCTACGACCTGGGCGAAGACAAGCTCTACGGCCACATCGAGCCGAGGAAGCACCGGACCGAGTTCCCAGGACTCTGCCGCTATCCGCGCGGTCTCTACTCGCCCGAGATCCCCACCTCGTTCGCCACTCGTCAGGGCAGGCGGGCGTGTTCGGCTCGGGTGGCAGCGATCCGCTCGCGCGCGAGCGTACGGGCACGTTCGGTGTCGTCGCCGGTGAGTCGGGCGAGGATCGTTGCGAGCGGCCTGATCTGGCCCCAGCCGCCCCAGTGACCCTCGGGGATCTCGGTGGGGAATACCCAGATCCGGCTGGCGTCACGCGGCCAGGCACCGTTCTCCGCGTCGAGGATCGCCTCGGTGACCTCGGCGATGACGCTCGCACGCTTCTGCTCGTCGAGCTGGCCCTCGGGGACGGACGGGACGACCTTGTAGCGAGGTGCGTCCGCGGGTTCTCCGCCGACGTAGACGCCGGCCGGTCGGTGCAGCCAGAGCCAGGAGACGGAACGGCTCACCGGGTCGGCGGGGTCGAATCCCTCGTTGCGGACGAGGATCTCGGTGATGCGCTTCAGCAGGGCCGCCTCGGCGTCCGGCTGGAGCGCGCCGTCGGGGATGTACACGTCGAGCATGGGCATGTCGATCTCCTTGGTGAGTTTATTTCTTCAACTCAGG
This sequence comes from Nonomuraea roseoviolacea subsp. carminata, assembly GCF_024172185.1. Classification (GTDB taxonomy): domain Bacteria; phylum Actinomycetota; class Actinomycetes; order Streptosporangiales; family Streptosporangiaceae; genus Nonomuraea; species Nonomuraea roseoviolacea. The sequence goes on along the minus strand of NZ_JAMZEC010000001.1, from coordinate 1,978,864 downwards.
CCGGAGTCTACGAGGGCTAAGTACAGCTTGTAAACTCAGGTGGGTACACTCGTCCCATGGAGACGCGGCGAATCGACCCAGTGAACTGCTCGGTGGCGCGCGCTCTCTCGGTGGTGGGGGAGCGCTGGTCGCTGCTGATCGTTCGTGAAGCGCTGGACGGCGCGCGCCGGTTCGGAGAGTTCCACTCCCGCCTCGGGATCGCCAGGAATCTCCTGGCAACTCGGCTCGAGACCCTGGTGACCGCGGGAGTGATGCGCCGCGTGCCCTACCAGGAGCCTGGGGATCGGCAGCGCTTCGCCTACGAGCTCACCGAGCAGGGCCGGGCGTTGCGGCCCACGCTCGTGGCGCTCCTGGAATGGGGCGACACGTACCTCGCCGACCCGCAGGGCCCCTCGGTCATCGTCCGGCACCGGCCCGTCGACGATGCGAGCTCCTGCGACGAGCCGGTCAAGGTCGTCCTCGAGTGCGCTGCGGGGCACAGCCACCTCGCCCCGGACGACGTCTGCCGCACGCCCGGGCCGGGCGCGCGCTTCGTGGAAAGCTCCTGAGATCCCCAGGATCGTACTGAGCAGCTCATATCGCGAGAAGCATGATCCGAGCAGTGGGGCCGACGCCTGGGCCAAGGCGGCAAACGTTGGATGCTGTGGTGACTGGATCGGCGCTGCCGCGAAGACCGCGGCCTCCGCGTCGGCCCACTCACCGGGCGATGCCGGCCGTTCATGCGGGCGACGCGCGTCCACGCCGACGTCCCAGGTGGTGCGCTCAAGCCGCGGATGACAGGAGGGTCTACGCGGCGCCGGTCTGAGCGCGGACCATTCGCGCGTACCACCCGTGCCGGTCGCCGAGCAGGTCGAGGCGATCTCCGTGTTCCGCTACCCGGCCCTCGTCCAGGGCCACGACCGTGTCGAAGGAGTCGAGCGCCCCGAACCTGTGGGTGATCATCACCGTCGTCCGTCCCGCGCGCTCGGCCAGGATCGCCTCGACGACCTCCAGCTCGGTCATCGGGTCGAGCGCGGAGGTGGCCTCGTCGAGTACCAGCACCGACGCGTCGGCCAGGAGCGCGCGGGCCAGGGCGACGCGCTGGCGTTCGCCGCCGGACAGCAGCGCCCCTCGCTCTCCCACCAGGGAGTCGTAGCCGTCCGGGAGTGCCATGATCCGCTCGTGGACGCGGGTGAGCCGGCAGGCGCGCATGAGATCGTCCGCGGTGGCGTCGGGGGCGGCGTATCGGAGGTTGTCGGCGATCGACCCCTGGAAGAGGAAGGGCTCCTGGGTGGCGATGCAGACCCGCCCGGGCGACGGACGGCCGATCTTCGCGCCGTCGATGCGGACCGACCCCTCGGTGGGCGCGTGCAGGCCGGCGAGCAGGTGGCCGAGTGTCGTCTTGCCCGAGCCGCTCGGGCCGACGACCAGCGTGGTGGATCCGGCCGGGAGGGTGAGGTTCACGCCGTCCAACGCCGGACGGTCCCGCTCCCCTGCGGCGTACCGGAAAGTGGCCTCATGGACGGTGAGCGCGCCGGGCCCGAGGGTGGAGTCCGGCCGTGCATCAGACCCGGGCTCGGGCTGCATGTCGAGGTAGTCGAAGACCCGCTCGAAGGCTCCCTGGGCGGAGCGGAACTCGGTGGAGACGTGCAGGAGCTGCCACAGGGGCTGGTACAGCCTGGCCTGCAGCACGGTGAAGGCGACCAGCGTGCCCGGGGTGATCCCGTCGGACAGTCCCGCCGCCACGAACACCAGGTACGGGGTCAGCACGAAGAAGACGTGTCCCGCGCTCAGCACCCCTTGGGCCACCAGGCCGGAGCGTACCCCGAGCCGGCTCAGCCGCAGGCTTTCCGCGGTGAACCTGCCGGCCTCGTCCGCGCTTCTGCCGTGGACCCTGGCCAGGACGACGGCGCCCAGGCACAGCCGCTCCGCCACGATGGCCGACAGCTGCGCGCGAGAGCGCTGGCTGACCTCCGACAGGTTCTTGAGCGCTCGCCCGGAGCGGGAGGCCACCCAGACGACGATCGGCGAGAGAAGCAGCGCGGCGCCCGCGAGCGGGGGTGAAAGTGCCACCATCGCGCCGGCGGCGGCCACGAATCCGATGACGCCGGACAGCGTGCTGGGCAGGGTGTCCTTGACGGCATGCTCGATCTGAGCGGTGTCGTTGGCCAGCCGCGACTGGATCTCGCCGCCTCGTGTCGCGGCGAAGAAGGCCAGCGACATGTGCTGGAGCCGACCGAACAGCTCCACGCGCAGCGCGTGCACCACGTGCTGCGCGACGCGGGCCGACACCCACGTCTGGCCGAGGTCCACCACGCCCACCGCGCACGCGGTGGCCGCCGCCAGACCGGCGATCAGCGCCAGCAGCGGAAGGTCGGGGCCGCCCGCGCCGAACAGCGCCCGGTCGAAGACCAGCTGGGTCAGCAACGGGACGGCGGCGTTCAGCGCGGAGTAGGCCACGACGAGCAGGACGACGAAGCAGATGGCGAGCCGGTGCGGCATGAACAGCCGCACGACCCTGCGCCAGGTCCCGGGGGCGGGAGGCTGCTCCGCAGCGGAGGGGGGACGATCGTGCACGGGCCGGGCCTGTCCTTGTCGGGTGATCGAACGCCTGGTGGTCGAACGTTCAGTGATCGAACAGAGCAGAGCCCCGCCCGCCCGTGTCCGGGCGGGCGGGTGCGGCTGTCAGTTGTCGGTGCAGCCGAAGTGCTTGATGCAGTTGGTCAGCCGGAGCGCCTCGTTGGCGCCGGGCTCGAGCTCCTGGAGCGCCTGCAGGTCCTCAACGTCGAAGGACATGGTCGTTCACCTCCTTGTGAATGCCGGGGCCGCCCGTGGTGCGGCCGTCTGTCATCGCCGTCCCGCTGCGGGAGCGGCGAGCCTGGGGGCCTCCTCCGGCATCCACAACCGGGTGGACCGGTCGCGCAGGCGGAGGAGGAAGGCGACGATCCCCGCCGTGCCGGCGAGAAAGGTCGGCGGGAAGTCTCCCTGGGGTCCGGGAACGAGCAGGCGGCCACGACGATCGGCCGCGCGGATCTCCAGGCATGCGGCCAGATCTCGCGCCCACCGCTGGTAGCGGTCGTCACCGGTGAGATCGGCCATGTCGAGCAGGAATTCACCGTCGCCGGGCAGTCCGTGGCACGGCACCGGTCCTGACTGCCACCGGGTACGGTGCACGGCCCTCGCGGCCTTGCGCGCCAGGTCCAGCGCGGGCGGGTCGCCGGTGGCGCGCCAGTACCTCACGAGGAAGGAGCCGATCCCGGACGAGCCGCTGCACCAGTACGGCCGGCGCGGGCGCACCGTCGACAGGTCGCCGCGCTGCGTCGGCCACCAGGCGGTGTCGCCGTCCACCTCGGCGTGTTCGTAGAGGGCGCGGGCGATCTCGTGGACGGTCTCCGTCCACTCCGGCCGGTGGAGGGCGCGGCCCGCGTGGAGCAGCGCGGTCCCGATGCCGGCGATGCCGTGCGCGAAACCGAAGTGGTTGGTCCCGGCCAGGCCCGAGTCGAACGTCTGCGGCGTCGGCCACTGCGGGTGGCCGTCGCTGTACGACCGCGCCTGATGCAGGTTCTGGAAGCTCTCGGCGGCCCGGTCCCGCAGCGCGAGATCTCCCGAGGCCAGTGCGATGTGCAGGAGCGCCATGCCGCATCCGGCCAGTCCGTGCGTCACGTCGGAGCCGGGGTGGTCGGTCGGCAGCCGCCGCGCTGCCCGCACCGCGAACCGTGCCAGCTCGGGGTCGCCCATGGCCGTCGCCGCGTCGTACAGCGCCCACACCGCGCCGGAGCGCCCGAAGTGAAGGCCGGGCGGCCAGACGTCCTCGACCTCCAGCCGCCGCCTCAACCAGTGGGCGAGCTCGGCGACCGCCGGCGCGTGCGGTTCGGCCCGCGTCAGGACGCCGAGGATTCCCGCCGCGCCGCCGTTGACCGAGCACGGGTCGGCTTCGGTGCCGTCGGCGGTGTTGGGCCACGGCGACGGGGCGTCCTCGCTCGTGTCCATCGTCTCCACCAGGTACGCGATCCCGTCGTCGATCAGGCGGCCGATCCGCCGCGATGACCGGGTCCGGTCGTGGGGGGCGGCCCTCTCCGGGGCAGCCGGCTCCGGGGCGGCCGGCTCCGGGGCGAGCTCGGTCTCGGTGAGGAAGCGACGGCAGCGGTCCAGCGACCAGCGGCGCTCCGGCTCCGTCGCGAGCAGGCCTTCCACAAGCGGTCGCAGCAGGGCGAGCGTGGGGTTGGCCGTGGCGGCCGCTGCCACCCGGGCCGCCTGGCCGGGGCCCGGCGGGTCCAGGTGGGCGCCGACCGCCAGGAAGTACACCATCGCGCCGAGGCTGTAGAGGTCGGCGCCCGCGTGCGGGGCGGGCCGGAACTCCCCGGTGTGGCCGGCCAGCTCCGGGGCCAGGTAGCCCGCAGTCCCGCCCACCATGACGGTGGTGCCGGGCACGGCCGCGTGTTCCAGGTCGATGAGCCGTAGTTCGCCGCCGGGCGAGAGCATCACGTTGTTCGGCGACAGGTCGCCGAACACGTAGCCTCGGCCGTGCAAGGTCTTCAGCACCGCGGTCAGGCGGCTGAGGACGGGCAGGACCTGCGCCGCCGAGCTGCCGAACCCGTCCTCGCCCAGCGGTCCGGCGTTCTCGTCCGACCAGCGCTGCAGCGTGATCCCCGGCACGAACTCCTCGACGAGGAAGGTGTGGCCGCCCTGCTCGAAGAAGTCCACCACGGCCGGCGTGATCCCGGCCGTGGCGAGGTCCTCCAGGCAGGAACGTTCGGCCGCGATCCGATCCCGCGCGTCGCGGCCGCTCAGATCGGCGCACGCGTGCGGGCGCCCTTCCTTGACGACGACGTCGTGGCCGGTGGTGGTGTCCTCGGCGAGGTAGACGCCGCCGCGGTTCGCATGCCGTACGGCTTCGCGGACGACGAACCGGTCGTTGAGCATCACCGCGGCCGCCCGTGGGCGCCGGCTCGCCGCCGGGACCTCGAACGGGCAGCTCGCGAACGGTGGCGGGGAGAAGCTCGGCCGCCGTTCGTCGGGAACGAGCCGGCCCTCCGGCGAACGCAGCCGGACCTCGTAGAACCCGTCGTTGCCGAGCACGCGGTGCCCTCTGAAGGCGCCGTAGCGGTAGTGGACGATCCCGCCTTTCCGGTACGGCCGGTCGGAAAGAATCACCGGGCCGGGAAGCCCCCGCGTGGCGTCGTCGAGGAGAGCGGCCAGGCGCACCGACTCGGCGTCGTCGAGGGGATAGACGGTGATGAACTTCCCGGCCTGTGCACGGCTGCAGTGCGGTTCGAGGAATTTCCAGTAGTCGCCCAGCCGGGTGGGGAACTTGAAGGCGCAATGCGCCTCGATGAGTACTCGGGAGACGCGGGCGAGCGCCAGCGGGGCGGAGAGCATCGTCGCGGAGACGTGCAGCTTCCATCCCTGGTCGGGCATCGGGTAGGCGTCCGGGGTGACCTTGCACCAGAGGTCGTCCTCGGCGATCGACCAGTCCTGCGCGCCCGCGCGGCCGAGCTCGCCGGCCACGATGTCGCGCAGAATGGCCGGGTCTGCCGAACGCATACTCACGTGAACCCGCTTCCACTCGTCGCCGCTTTCCTGCAGAACCGAGAGTCGCGAAGCGCCCTTGCAGATGAATGGGAAACCAATTGAATACGAGGTGAAAGCTGGGTTCGCGGCCGGAGGAGGGTGCCGTCCCCTTTATCGGTCGCCTTTATCTGCTTTTTGTTTCGTCCGTTGAATGGTCCATGAAGCGGGTTCGCGCTCGCGGCCGAGTACGACTGGGTCGCCGGACTGGCGGGGTGGCTGGTGGCGTTCTCGGTCGTGCCGGAGCTCATGACGTTCGCCGCCACGCGTGACCCGCTGCGGCGGCCGTGCGCAGCGTCAGCGCGCCACGCCGATCTCCATCGATGGTGCCCTGAGCCACGGTCGTCAGCTTCATGATCGCGGTTCCTTCGCCTCGGTGCCGCCCCTTCTGGACGCCACGATCCGACACCGCCTCCCGAGATTCTCTGAAGAACCTGGTGGGCGTCGAACGGCGACCTGCGGGACTTCGTCGCTCCCGGGTGTCCCTCCACACACCTTGGAAAGGCGCCTGGGTATACGCCTGGTGGCCGTGGCCCAGGTGACGCCGGGCCTCCTAGAATCGGCGTACTGATCCAGCAGGAGGCCGAGGGTGGAGCCGACCGGTCCGTTGGCGGAGGCCGACTGGCAAGCGCATCGCCCCGCCGTGTTCGGGGCGGCCTACCGGATCCTCGGCAGTGTGGCCGAGGCCGAGGATGTGACGCAGGAGGTCTGGTTGCGCGCCTCCGCCGCCGGCTTGTCCGAGGTGCGTGATCTGCGGGCCTGGCTGGTGACCCTGGCCGCCCGGACGTCGTACAACGTGCTCGGCTCCGCGCGTGTCCGGCGGGAGTCCTACGTCGGGCCCTGGCTGCCCGAACCCCTGCTGACCGGGCCCGACGCAGCCGATCAGGTGCTCATGGACGAGTCGGTGAGCACCGCGATGCTGGTGGTCATGGAGACGCTCACCCCGGCCGAGCGCGTCGCGCTGGTGCTGCACGACGTCTTCGGCTTCCCGTTCGGCCGGATCGCCGAGGTGCTCGGCGGCACGCCCGCCGCGAGCCGCAAGCTCGCCTCCCGCGCGCGGGCGCGGGTCGCCGCGGTCAAGGAGCGTCCCCGGGCGTCCAAGGCAGAGACCGAACGCGTACTCAAGGCGTTCAAGGCGGCCGCCGACGCGGGAGACCTGGCGGAGCTCGTCGAGCTGCTGCACCCCGAGGCCGTCTATGTCGCCGACGGTGGCGGCAAGGTGACCGCCGCGCGCAGGCCGGTCCAGGGCGCCGAGCCGATCGCCCTGCTGGCGGTCAGGCAGATCGAGATCAGGCGTCCCGACGCGTTCCAGATCATCGAGGTGAACGGGCAGCCGGCCCTGGCGACCTACCGCGGTGGCGAACTGGTCTGGCTCGACACCGTGGAGGTCGCCGACGGGCGGATCACGACGTTGCGGAGACTGGCCAATCCCGAGAAGTTCGCCCACATCGGTCACATCTGAACCCGCTGTCTTGTCTCCCTGCCGTCCCCGGATCCCCAGGGGTGAGGCTGAGAGAGGACGGGACGATGGCACACGTCGTGATCATCGGAGGCGGTTTCGCGGGCGTGTGGAGCGCGGCGGGCGCGGCGCTGGCACGCGAGCGGGCAGGCGGAGACGCGAACCTGCGCATCACGCTCATCGCGCCGGACGAGCACCTGGTGCTCCGGCCGCGCCTGTACGAGCCCGAGCCGGACCTGGCCAAGGTCGAGCTGCGCAGGATCCTCGGGCCGATCGGCGCCGGCCACCTGCGTGCCTCGGTGAGCACGATCGACACCGACCGCCGCGTGGTGGTGGCCGGTGGTGAGGAGATCGGCTACGACCGCCTGGTGCTGGCGTCCGGCAGCAGGCTGGTTCGGCCCCACGACCTGCCCGGCGCCGAACGGCTCTTCGACATCGACACTCTCGACGGGGCTCGACGGCTCACCGACCATCTGCGCGAGCGGGAGGACTGCACGGCCGTGGTCGTCGGTGCGGGATTCACCGGTCTGGAGGCCGCGACCGCGCTGGCCGCCCGGGGCCGGGTGCTGCTGGTGGACCGGTCGCAGGTGGTCGCGGACCAGCTCGGCCCGGGTCCGCGTGCGGAGATCGAGGCCGCACTGGACGAGCTGGGCGTCGAACGCCGTCTCGGGACGACGGTGACCGAGGTCGGCGACGGGTACGCCGTCCTTTCCGACGGCACCAAGGCCGAAGCGGACGCGGTGGTCTGGTCGGTGGGGATGCGGGCCAGCGAGCTTACCCGGCAGATCTGCGACGAGCTCGATCACCTCGGCCGGATACCGGTGGATCGGCGGCTGCGCGCCCTTCCCGAGGTGTTCGTCGCCGGGGACACCGCCGCTGCGGCGTTCGACGCCGAGCACACCGTCATGCAGGCGTGCCAGCACGCCACCCCGCTCGGCAAGGTCGCCGGGTACAACGCGGCGGCCGACCTGCTCCACGTGCCGCTGCGCGACTTCACCCCCGGCCCGTACGTCACCTGCCTGGACCTGGGCGGCGCCGGCGGGATCTTCACGCGGGGCTGGGATCGAAGGGTGATGGCCTCGGGCGCCGACGGCAAGGAGATCAAGACGCGGATCAACCAGGCGATCCACCCGCCGGTCGACGACGCGGAGAAGATTCTCGCCGCCGCCGACCGCGTCCACATCGAGCTGCCCTTCTTCCCCCGCGACGAGGAGACTCCCGCCCCTTGAACCCCGCCCTCCTCCAGAACGCGGCGGACTGCCGGCCGCCGCGTTCCCCGCACTCCCGCCACCGCGTCGGGTCACCGTTGTCTCCCGGGTGCGAAGGGTTTCCAGCGGGTGGGGTGGTTCAGTGACGCGGGCGTGCGGACCGGGCTTCGACGTGCGGGGTCTGCTGGGTGAGGACTGCAGTGGACCTGTCCGGCGCCGTGGCGGAGCAGGCCCGCGGTCGAGGCGCGCCGAGAGGCCGTTACCGGTAGACGCGGGGATCGGTGCCGAGGCCGCGCGCCAGCCGTACGGTGATGAACTCGTTGTCGTCCGGGCGACCAGGGGTGCGGCCGGAGGAGAACGGGAAGTTGTTGTCGTCCAGGATGCCGAGCGTGCGGTCGTCGAGGACGATCACGTCCTCGATCGTCTGGAACGGGAACCTGAACGTGCCGCCCGTGCCGCCCGTGCCGCCGAGGCCGCGCGGATCGGCCAGGTCGAGCAGGTCGGCGACGAGGGTCTTGTCCAGCGTGCCGTCGCCGTCCCTGTCCCGCGTGTCCACCAGGTAGACGCGCTTGACCTTCGCGGCGTCCCCCTGCAGGTTGTCACGCTCGATGACGAGGAACCTGTGCCGGTCCACCGCCGTCATGTCACCGATGGAGTGCGACGGGTCGTCCAGCCGGTAGGTCCAGCGCCGGTCGGTGTAGGCGCGCCTGCGCAGGTCGAACTCGTACATGCGCAGGTCGCCCGGCCGGTCGCCGGTCACCGTCCCCTCCAGCAACGGGTACAGGCGGCGGCCGTCCACCGACCGCGCCATGCCCTCGAAGCCCTTGCTGCGGCCGAGGTTCGCTTCCGCGCCGTTCAGGTACGGGTTCTCCGGCGCCTTCACGCCGGGCAGCTCGATCGGCGCCTCCAGCAGCCGTCCCTCGCCGTCGAAGTGCAGCAGGAACGGGCCGAACTCGTCGCCGATCCAGTAGCCGCCGTCGGCGGCCCGCACGATCGACTCGACGTCGAAGTCCGCGCCGGTCAGCGTCCGGTTGGCCCTGGTGAGCGGGAACGGCACCAGCTTGCGCGGGTCGGAGAGGTGGAAGCCGCCGAGCACCTGGACGGACTTCGTGGTGAAGTCCGGCTTGATCCGGTGGACGCGGAGGAGGAAGTCGGCGCTGTTGGCCTGCGCGCCGTAGCCGTTGTCGGACAGGACGTCGTACGAGCCGTCGGGACGACGGGCGATGCCGCTGAACCCCTGCACCGGCTGGCCGGGGAACGGCGGGGTGACCCCGTTGATCGGGTCGGTGCCCAGATGCGCGCCGGACGGCTCGCTGCCGGGCACGAACGTCTGGGCCGGCAGCGCGGCGAAGCCCGTCAGCGTGGCCCTGCCGTTCGCCTCGCGCCCGGGATCGGCGGCGGCGGGCGCGGCGAGACCGGCGACCAGCGCGCCGGCGCACATCATGATGGCGATGCTCTTCATGCCCCGGCACGGTAGGGACGCTGAGTGACGGGACGGCGATCAGCCCGTTAGCCTGGCGCGAACTTCTGCCACCTCTCGTTGATGGCACTGCATTGATCATCCTGTTGCCGTGGCGTCACACACTCGGTTCCGATGTCGCCCCAGCGTGACGGTCGGCACCGGGGCTTCCTCGCCGCCGGCTCATGAGACCGCGGGTCGACCCGGTGTGATCCCGGGGCACGCGGTGACACCCCGCCACCTCTCGGGCTTCGGACGCCGGGGTCAGGATGGCTTGACGTTGCCGCTTGTCTGGCCATGTCAGCGCCTGATTCCGCACATCGCGTCTTTGCCGATCTCCTCGTTGCGCACTGCCGGCCGGAGGAGGCCAAACCCCTCCTGCGTGCGCACGCGGATGAGGCCAAAGACGTCCTCGCCCCCGAGCGGCCCGCCGTCCTGCTCGCAGAAGGGGCGAGAAGACGAGTTCTGCGCCTACGCCAGCACTGACACCGGCGACTGGCTTGCCTGTGTATGCCAGCCCCGGCTTGCTTAGGGGCCGAGGGAGGGAAGGAGTTGCGCGCCTGTGCCCACATCGGCGACTGGCCTGTCCGGGTACGCCTGCCCCAGCTCGCTTGCGGACCAAGGCCGCGCGGAGGAGTTGCGCGCACGCGTTGACGCCGGAGATGGGTCGGCAGCCCCGCGACTGGCCGAGGCTCTGGCGCAGACGGGGCGGCTGGAGGAGGCGGAGCTGGTTCGCCGGGTCGGACTGCCGCTGGACGGCGACCGGGTCGGCGCCGGTGGAGGGGAGCCCGTCACACATCAGAGAAACCCGGCGTCGCGGACCTTCATGGCGACCTGGACGCGGTTGTCGGCGCCGAGCTTGGCGAAGATGCGGGTGATGTTGGCCTTGACCGTCGCGACGCTCATGTAGAGGCACTGCGCGATCTCGGTGTTGGAACGGCCTCTGGCCACCTCGATGGCCACCTGGCGTTCTCGGTCGGTCAGCTTGGCCAGCTCGCGTCTGGCCTCCTCGCGGTGCGGCTGGTGACCGCCCGTCGCGGCGGCGATCACCTGGTGGGTGACGCTGGGCGACAGCACCGGCTCGCCGGCGGCCACGGCGCGGACCGCCTCCACCATCTTGGCCGGAGGGGTGTCCTTGAGCAGGAAGCCGGCGGCGCCGAGGCGGAGCGCACGCAGCACCATGTCGTCGGCGTCGAAGGCGGTCAACACGAGGATGCGCGGCGGCTCCGGCCAGGACAGCAGCGTCTCCGTCGTGACCAGGCCGTCCTGGCCCGGCATGCGGATGTCCATCAGCACGACGTCGGGCCGCAGCTCGCTGATCACGCTCTCCGCCTCGCGGCCGTCGCCCGCCTCGCCGACGAACCGCACATCGGGTTCGCCGCCCAGGATGAGGCGCAGGCCGGTGCGCACCATCGGGTCGTCGTCCACGATCACCACGCGAATCACGGGGTCAAGCCTCCCACGGCAACCGGACATCGAGGACGAAGCGTCTCTCCTGGTGGGCGTGCTCGATCGTGCCGCCCGCCATGCGGACCCGTTCGCCCAGGCCGACCAGGCCCAGCCTGCCGCCGGGACCGGCGGACGTCCCGAACGGCGTGGGGTTGGTCACGCGGATACGCAGCGCGCCGCCCGGCCGCCCGTTCAGCTCGACCGTCACGCTGCTGCCCGGCGCGTGCTTGCGCGCGTTGGTGAGCGCCTCCTGGACGACCCGGTACGCGTTGCGCCCGGTCTGCGTGGGCAGCAGGTCGCGCTGCTCGATGGTGTCGGCCACTTTGACCTTCTGCCCGGCCGCCCGTACCTCGTGGAACAGCTCCCGCAGGTCGGCCAGGGTCGGCTGCGGCGCCGCGGTGGCGCCGTCGGAGCGGAGGGTGCCGAGCACGGTGCGCAGCTCGTTGAGCGACAGGTGGGCGCTCTCCTGGATGGCCTGCGCGGTCTGCCGCATCTCGTCCGGGCCGAGGTCGGTGCGGTAGGCCAGGCCGCCGGCGAGCATCGCGAGCAGCGACATGCGATGGGCCAGGGCGTCGTGCATCTCCTGGGCGATCTGCGCGCGTTCGGCCAGCTTGGCCTGCTCGACGCGGTGGGCCTCCGCCCGCCTGTTGGCCAGGTCGGTGTCGCGCAGGGAACGGAGGTAGAGGCCGAAGACAGTCAGCCCGCCGAGGATCGTGGTGTTGGTGGTCAGACCGATCAGGAACTGCTGCGTCGTGCCGCCGATGACCGCGAAGAGACACATGCAGGTCCACAACAGCGCCGTGATCGGGACGATCTGCCGCCAGCGGCGGTGCGTGCACAGGGACACGTACGCCACCTGGGCGGGGCCGGTCGCCATGCTGGACACGGCGGTCAGCAGCGCGGTCACCGCGGCGATCTGCCACGGCCACCGGCGCCGCCACCGCATGAGGACGAGCCCCAGCAGGCTCGGCCCCACGTCGAGGAGGGCGCGCGGCAGCCGGTCCGGATTGTGGGCGACGATCCAGACCCAGATCACGCCGTAGAAGAGCATCGGCGCCAGAGCCGCGACATAGCGCAGCATGCTGCCCCACCGGTCGAGGGGCGGCTGGGGGGCGGGGGCGTCGTGCACGGACCCAAGCCTAGGAAGGGCGGAGGTGTGGTCCTAGCGACCTGGGTCGATCGTCGTGCCACCCTGGGGCTACCCGATGGTCGACCTGGATCCGATGACCGGGCGGGCCTTTTCGCGATGAACTCGGGTCCGTGATCGAGTTCAGCAATGTCACCAAGACCTACAAAGGCGTGAAGGCGCTCGACGACGTGTCCTTCGCCGTCGGGCCGGGCAGCGTCACGGGTTTCGTCGGCCCCAACGGCGCGGGCAAGTCCACCGCGCTGCGCATCCTGGTGGGGCTCGGCCGGGCCACCTCCGGCTCGGCCACCGTGTGCGGGCGTCCGTACCACGAGCTGGAGCGTCCCGCCTGCCAGGTCGGCACGCTCCTCGACGCCGGCGCCCTCCACCCGGGCCGCAGCGGGCGCGAGACGCTGACCCTCGGCGCGATCACGCTGGGGCTGCCCCGGTCACGCGTCGACGAGGCGCTCGACCTGGTCGGCCTGACCCGCGCGGAGGCGCGGCGCGCCGTCGGCTCCTACTCCCTCGGCATGCGACAACGACTCGGCATCGCGCACGCGCTGCTCGCCAAGCCGCGCGCGCTCGTCCTCGACGAACCGGTCAACGGCCTCGACCCGCAGGGCATCCACTGGATGCGCGCGCTGCTGCGTGATCTGGCCGACGCGGGCTGCGCCGTGCTGCTCAGCTCCCACCTCCTGCACGAGGTGGAGCAGGTGGCCGACCACATCGTCGTGATCGGCCGCGGCCGCGTGCTCGTCCAGGGCGGTGTCGCCGAGCTCAACCGCGGCCGCAGCCTGGAGCAGACCTTCCTCGAGTTGACCGCCGACGCCGACCGGAGCCTCGCATGACCGTCCCCTTCCACCGCCTGCTGATCGTCGAGACCCGCAAGCTCTTCGACACCCGCAGCGCCATGATCCTGACCGCGGTCCTGCTCCTCCTGACTGTCGCGGCGATCGCCGGCCGCGGTCTCTACATCGGCCCCGACCTGCAACGGCTGGTCTGGACGGCCGGCCTCGGCTACGCCAACCTCCTGCCGGTGCTCGGGATCCTCACGGTGACGAACGAGTGGAGCCACCGCACGGCCCTGACGACGTTCGCCCTCGAACCCCGCCGGTGGCGGGTGATGGCCGCCAAGGCGGTCCCGCCGACGCTCGCGGCCGCGGTGGCCAGCCTTTTCGCACTGCTTGTCGCGGTCCCGGCGACCGCGCTGGCCGGCGCCGTGCGGCACGTCCCCGCCCACTGGAACGCCACACCCGCCACGATGGCCGGCTGGACGGCCACCAACGTGCTGTTCACCCTGGCAGGGGTGGCTCTGGGCGCGCTTCTCCTCAACGCCCCCGCGGCGATCGTGGTGTACCTGGCGAGCACCGGCGTGTGGAACGCCGTCGCCATGCTCGGCGGCACCGGGGAGACGCTGGCGGAATGGCTGGATCTGAACAGGACCGCCGCGCCGCTCGCCACCGGCGACTGGGCGGACGTCGCCCCCGCGCGCCTGGCTGCCTCGGCCGCCTTGTGGATCGTGATTCCCCTGCTGCTCGGTGTCGTCCGCGTGTCCCGCAGGGAGGTGAGATGACGGTGTGGGGGAGTGAGGATGGTTGATTCCATGGTCGAGGTCGAGGTCGAGGTCGAGGTCGAGGTCGAGGTCGAGGTCGAGGTCGAGGCCGAGGTCAAGGTCTCCCGCCCAGCCGGCACCGCTGCTCCTTGTCGCACGCGACGGTCCCGTGGTGCTGGCCGATGCGCCAGTGGTCGACGTTCGCGCGCCTTCGAGGTGGTCGACGCCGGCGGCGCCCGCACGGGGTGGCTGTGGCGGGTTGCTGAGCCGGCGCCTGACAGTGCGGCCTCGCCTCTGATCAGGCCATTCCTGAGCAGTTCCTCCGAGAGGTTCCTCTGGGAAGGCTCTCTGTGGGAGGTCCTCGCTTCGAGGGCGTGTTCGTCGGCGAGCGCTGTGGGCGTGGCGGCTGGTCCCCGCGCACCGACAAAGGAGGGTCCTCCCCGCGCCACGGAGGCTGGCACGTCGGAGTCTCGGGTGGTCGGCGCGGTTGTGCAAGGGGAGGTGGGGGCGTCCGCGAGATAGCGGCCGCTCCGGCTCGAGGCTCGTCAGCTCGTACGCGACGCGCGTCGCGCTGAAGCGCCCACCAGCCGTAGCACGGTCCCCAGGACCAGCTCGGAGGTGACGAACCCGTAGCTCCTTGAGTCGAAGCTCGCCTCCAGGTTGTCGCCGACCGCCACGAGGCACTCTGCCGGGACCGGCTGTCCCGCCTGACGTGACAGTGCCGGATGGAGATCTCCCGGCACCTCGTCCCCTGGTACGGCGACCGCCCGTTTGACCATGAACCGGTCGTCCAGGGAACGTCCCGTACCGACCGCCCCGGTCGGCGGGTCGAGCGAGGGCTGCGGAGATTTGGGCCGTGCATGGGCCGGTAGCCGGAACACGATGATCTGTCCGCGGCGTACGCGCCGAAGGGATGTCCTCCGGACGAGGACGAGATCTCCATTGTGGAGGGTCGGTTCCATGCTGCCGCCGCGTACGGTGACGATCACGAACGTCCGCCGGAGCCAGAGCCCCGCGAGGCACGACAGCGACAACGCGCCGAGTCCCGCCACCAGCGCCATCTGGGTCATGGGTGCCGCACCCGCTGCCGTCCGTGGCCGCCGACCAGGGGGGCCGGCGCGTCGAGCGGCCCCGCGTCGGTCGGCCCCCCGTCGGTCGGCCCCCCGTCGGTCGGCCTCGCGTTGGTCGGCCCGGCGTCGAGCGGCTCCGCGTTGGTCGGCCTCGCGTCGAGGGGCTCCGCGTCGAGCGGCTCCGCGTTGGTCGGCCTCGCGTCGAGGGGCTCCGCGTCGAGCGGCTCCGCGTTGGTCGGCCTCGCGTTGAAGGGCTCCGCGTTGGTCGGCTTCGCGTTGGTCGGCCCGGCGTCGAGCGGCTTCGCGTCGGGCGGCCTCGCCTCGGCCAGTCCCTCCTGATAGTCGGCCTCCTGGCAACTGGCCGCCTGGTAGCTGGCCGGTTGATAGCCGGCCGCCTGGACGGTGAACGCCTCGGCGTAGCGACCGCCGAGGCGTACCAGGTCCCCGTGCGTGCCCTTCTCGGCGACGACGCCGTCCGCGATGTAGACGATCAGATCCGCGTCGCGGACCGTACCCAGCCGGTGCGACACGATGACGCTGGTGACTCCTTCCCGCTGAGACCTGATCTTCGCGTTGATCTCGTGTTCGGCGACGGCGTCGAGGCCCGACGCCGCCTCGTCCAGGATCATGAGGTCGCGTCGGCCGCGCAGGAACACCCGGGCCAGGGCGATGCGCTGCCACATCCCTCCGGAGAGGTCGACGCCCGAGTTCTGTCCGGTCTCGTCGTCGCCGGGAAAGGTACGGCTGAGCAGCGTGTCGTACCGCTGCGGCAGCGCCATGACGAAGTCGTGGGCGCCCGCGCGTACCGCCGCGGCCTCCACCCGGGTACGGTCGGCGGCCCGGTCGAGGTCGCCCAAGCCGATGTTCTCGCCGACGGTCAGCTCGTAGCGCACGCAGTCCTGGAACACAGCGCCGATCCGTGCCCTGAGGTTCTCGGCGCTGAAGTGCCGCAGGTCGATGCCGTCCCACAGGATCGCGCCCCGGCTCGGGTCATAGAACCGGCACAGCAGCTTGACGAGGGTCGACTTGCCTTCCCCGTTCAGGCCGACCAGCCCCACCGCTGTGCCGCGCGGGATCCGCAGGTTGACCCCGCGCAGGATCCAACGCTGCTGCTCGCTGTACCGGAACCACACATCACGGAACTCGATCGCGTCCCGCAGCGGCGGCACCGGCCGGGGGCGCGCCGGTTCGGGGAGGTCGCGGGGCTCGTTCAGGATGGACAGATAGTGCTGGAACAGCAGCAGTGACTGGTTGGTGAGGCCGAACTGGAGGGCGACCGACCCCACCGCGCCCTGAAAGGCCGCGATGGCGCCGATGAGCATCGACACGTCACCGACGGAGAGCCGTCCGCCGGCGGCCCGCGCGACCGACCAGATGATCGCGGCGGCCGCCACCACGGCCGCCAGCGTCCCGAGTGTCGTCTGCACCAGCGTCTCCCGCCGGTCGACCCGCCGGCGTGCCGCATCGGCCAGCCGGCGCTCGTCGAGCATCTTCGCCCGCAGGTAGGCGCCGATTCCGAGGATGCGTATCTCCTTCGCGGCATCGACGCTTGCCAGCAACCCGCTGTAGAACAGCTCCCGCCGCTGCGCGGAGCTTGTCTTCCAGAAGGTGTTCGCCCGCTGCCGGCTGATCAGATACTCGCCCGCGAACGCCGGCAGACCCGACAGCAGCACGGCGGCCGTGAGCACCGGACTGAGCAGGAACAGTGAGGAGAGCAGGCCCGTGATGGTGAGCACGCCCCGCGCCACACCCAGCGAACCGTACACGGCGTCGCCGCACGAGTCGCCGCCGATGCCCTTCGCCAGCCCGAGCCGGTCGAGGAACCGTGGGTCCTCGAAGCGAGCCAGGCCGACCAGGTTGCCCACCCGCTGGTAGAGCCGTTCCACCGTGAAGTACTCGACGGCCCGCTGGCTGTCGGCGCGCAGGAGTCTGGTGATCTGGGGGGTGAACGCGGAGAGCAGACCCGCCGCCGCGAGCAGCGTGGCCGGTGTCAGCAAGGTGGGCAGGGGGGCCCGCGAGACCAGGCCGTTCACGATCACCCGCACGAGCCAGACGGTCGCCACCGGCAGCGCGGCCTCCACCACGCTCACCAGCAGGTATGCGCCGATCAGGAACGGTGCCGCGCGCCAGGCGAGGGTTACGGCGGACAAGTAGGTTCTGGGGAGCATGTGAGGACCTCAGGGGCTCGGCCGTCGCGGAGGGGAGCGGGGTGCGCGTCACACGAGGGCGGTGTCCGCCTCCGGGGCGAGCACGCCGGCGTCGTGGCCGATCGCGGACACCTTCCGATCGGCGCCGATCCGCGCGAACGTCGGGAACCCTTCGAGGGAGAACGCGGCGGCCACCGGCCCATCCAGCGGTTCGACGACCACCCGCGTGACCGGTGACAGGGCCGCGACCATCTCCCGCACCTCGTCGCCGGTGCCGACCACCACGGCCAGCACGCCGTCCCGGCCGAGGGGTGAGGTGCGCGCGTACTCCACGAACTCCGGCTGCGTCTCCTTGCAGGGCCCGCAACCCGGTTTGAAGAAGGCCACCACGGTTCCCTCGGCCAGGGAGTCCGAGCTGACCGCCGTACCGTCCACCGCCGACGCCTCGAAGCGGTCGATCCGGCCGCCGGCCCGCAGGCCGGCACCCCGGTTCACGCGGTGCTGGAGCTCGGTCAGTTTCGCGGTGTGTGCGCCGAGCCGGCGGATGACGCCCACCATGAGCAGGAGGTTGAGCAGGCCCAGCAGGCCGACGGCCACCGTGAGCGAGGTGTGCAGTGTCATGGGTAGACCTCTCCTGATAGTGGTTCGATTCCTGTACGGCGACGGCACGACCGGATCGTGGACGGTGATCAGCAGCGGACGGCGGAGCGGCCGGGTCGAGGGGTCCGCAGGCGCAGGCGCAGGTTCAGGATTCCGGTCGTGAGCGCGGGCGGCAGCAGCGCGGCGACGAGAAATCCGAACTTCGTGGTGGCGGGCTTGTCGACCAGGAGCACGGTCGCCGCCTCAGATCCCGAAATCAGCAATGCCGCTGGATTTCGGAGTTTTCTCGCTGTGGGGATGGAAAATGCGGCGGCTATTGCGCAAGGGAATGTGATCTTCGGATAGAACACCGGATGCCGACTCCTAGCCGTTCATGAACCGTGGTCGGGGCCGCGTACGGATGCCAGTTTCTCATGTGCCGCCCGGACGATTTAGACATTTCCACTTGGGTGCAAATCTCCTGATGGCGGGCGTGCGGCCATGCACAATGCGATTGGTGTGAGAAGGAAATGAAGAATGCGGGGTTGACGCCAGTCGAATGAACGAACGATTCTCTGAGCAATGGTGCCGGCGTTGTCGGAACGCGCTGATCCTTGCGTCCCGCCGACCCGGTCCACGGTTTTCTGCGGATCGCGGAGAGTTTCCCGCGACGAAGGGAGAGAGATGACACGGATTATCGGAAGTCTCGCCGACCGGATGCTCAACGGTCTTCTGCCGCGCGCGTCCGCCTCGGCGGGGCACTGCAGCTGCGGGTGCCGGCCGATCGGACCGTGCACGAAATCCTGCCCCGGCGGCACCTGGGCCTGCACCGACTGCGAGGGCGGCTACAGCTGCGTCGTCTGCAGGTAGGTAGTCATGTGGGCAAGAAACGCGTCGTCGGTGGGTGACGGCGCATTTCTTGCCCAAGGTCCCGGGAACGGATGGCGTCCGTTCCCGGGACGTTCGCTCATCAGGGCCCGATGTCCGAGCCCCACACCGACAGGACATGCCGGCCGTACGTGCCGCGTCCGCCGGGCAGGAAGCGGTGCGCATGGAGCGGGATCAGCTTCGGTGCCCTCGCCAGCTCTTGTAATGCTGTTCGCGCCGCCTCCGCGGCATCCTCGGGCCGCGGTCCCCATGACGTCAGCCAGGCGCCTTTCTCCACATCGTGCAGGACCGTGCGTACGGGCCACTGCACGTGAAGGTGAAGCTCTTCCTCGTCACCGTCGCGCCAGTCCGGCCACGGGTGCTCCCAGGTGGAGCCTTCCTCCGGCCGGGCGGAGTTGATCGGGAGCCCGGCGGCGAGGAAGGCGCGGTGGTCGTCGGCGAACTCGATGCCGTACTCGGCTTCGATCCGGGCGAACTCCCTGTCGGTCAAGCCCGGCCTGAGCTCGCAGACCCCCGACAGCGCTAAGCGCCGAGCGGCTTCGCGGCCGAGACGGCTCGCGCTCTGATCGGGTCCGTCCCGGCGCGGGTTCTGATTGGCTCTGTCGCGGTCCGCGGGCGGCCGTGACACCAGTGTGTCTGTGTTCATGAGTATGACGTTACGCACGGATGTCAGGACAAATGCTTGACTCCATAGCGCGTCGCGAGGCAGTCTCGGGGCATCGCCGGGGTCGCCTGCCCAGGGCCGGGGGCCGCGGTGGGTGACGACCCAACGACGCGAATGGACAGGGTGCCGTATGCGTATCGGGCTCGCGGGCGTGGGAAGGATAGGCGCCTTCCACGCCAGGACTCTGGCCGCTCTCGACGACGTCGACGAGCTGGTCGTGACAGACGCCGACCCGCGGGCGGCCGAACGGGTCGCCGCCGAGCTCAGGCTCCTGGCGACAGGAGCGACAGGGGCGACAGGGGCGACAGAGGCGACAAGGGAGACCAGGGAGGTCGGGGTCCGGGTGGTGCCGGACGCCGACGCGCTGCTCGCGTCGGGCGTCGACGGCTTCGTCGTCGCCACCGCCACCCCCGGCCACGCGCCGCTGCTGCGTCAGGCCGTCGCCGCCGGGGTGCCCGTCTTCTGTGAGAAGCCCGTGGCGGCCACCCTGAAGGAGACCATCGAACTGGCCGAGCTCGCCGCAAGCTCCGCGGTGCCGATCCACGTCGGCTTCCAGCGCCGGTTCGACGCCGGGTACCGGCGGGCGCGGGCCGCGGTGGCCTCCGGCGAGCTCGGGTTCGTGCACACCATTCGGGCCGGCACCCACGACCAGGCCCCGCCGCACGCCTCCTACATCCCGACCTCCGGCGGCATCTTCCGCGACTGCAACGTGCACGACTTCGACATCCTGCGGTTCGTCACCGGACGTGAGGTGGCCACCGTCTACGCCACGGGCGCCAACAAGGGCGCGGCCTTCTTCGCCGAGGCTGGCGACGTCGACACCGGCGGCGCCCTGCTGACCCTGGACGACGGCACGATCGCGCTGATCTCCTCGACCCGCTACCACGGCGCCGGCCACGACGTGCGCATGGAGGTCCACGGCGAGAAGGGCGCGATCGCCGTCGGCCTCGACCACTCGCTGGCGATGAGCTCGGCCGAGGAGGGCGTCGACTTCCCGCGCGGGCCGCGGACGTGGTCGTTCATGGAGCGCTTCCTGCCGGCGTACCGGGCGGAGCTGGCGGCCTTCGCCGCCGTCGCCCGCGGCGAGCGGCCCTCGCCGTGCACGGTCCGCGACGCGCTGGAGGCGTTCCGCGTGGCCGAGGCGTGCGAGCTGTCGCGGGCGGAGCGGCGACCCGTGGACATGTCCGAGATCGAGGGGATCGGCGGCGGGGCGTGACGCGCTCACCTGCCGCCCGAGCCGCCGTCCCGGGGAGCCGCTGAGGTCGCGCCCCGGACGCGCCAGGAGTAGATCACGGCGATGACGCCCGCGCCGGCGATGCCCGCCAGCGCGAGGGGCATGAGGATCGCCTCGGGGGCCGTGAGCGCCGCCACGGTCAGTATCGCGCCGACGGCCGTGAAGAGACGGCCGCCGAACCGGTGGGTCAGCGCCCAGCACCGCTCGTCGGCCAGCGTCCAGGGTGTGCGGATGCCGGCGATCCAATTGGGACGCAGGCCGGGCAGGGCCATCCCGAGGGCCACGGTGAACAGCCCGAGCGCGGCGCTCACCACCCTCAGCAAGGGAACGCTTCCGGTGACCGCGCCGAGCACCGAGGCCGCGTGGATGGCGGCCAGCAGGCCGAGGACGCCGATCGCGATGATGTTGTAGCCGCGCGCCGAGCCGGCCAGTCGCCGGCGGTCGGGCACGACGCGTGGCAGCACGACCAGGAGCGCCGCCAACACCAGGATGACCACGGGCAGCGTGGTCAGCGCCTCGGTCTTGCCGCCCAGCCGGTCAGCCTTGCCCGAGGCGTCCCAGTGCAGGGGTAAGCGGGCGTCGTCGGGTATGCGGGTCCACGCCCACAGCGACAGGGCGGCCGTGCCCAGGACGAGGAGGGCGGCGCCGATCGCGGTGGGGCGGGTGTCCATCCGGCTGGGACGGGTCGGGTCTTCCCCGTCGGCCGGGGGGATGCGATCGTCCGGCATGGGCGCCTCCAGGGTCGGTTCGATGTCCTGTTGCCGACCAGACTTCCCGGCGCTCCACGATCGACGGTAACAGCGGGCGGGCGTTTCGGCCAGAGGCGTCCGTCCGTCCGGGCGGGCCCCGTGACTCGTGGGTACGTGTGCGGCTCGTCCCTACGGCCGACCACTGATGGCCAAGATCGGCTGAACGGCCGACTCCCCGCCCGCCGGACCTCCGGAACACTCCTGTGATCGTCAATCGGCGAACGACCAAGGGATGTTCCTGATGAAATCACCGAGATGGGCCGTGGCGTTGAGCGCCGCCGTGGCCGTGATGGCCGCGATCGTGCCCGCCGCCGCGGCTGACGCCGGCGCGGCACCATGGACGGCCGCGTGGGGAGCCGCGATGCAGCGGCCCACGCCGGGCACCGCGGACAACGGGCCCAACTGGTCGGTCGAGGGCTTCGACGGCCACACGCTGCGGCAGGTGATCAGGATGACCGTGGCCGGGCCGAGCGTGCGCATCCGGCTGTCCAACCTCTACGGCACCCGCCCCCTGCTGATCGCCGGAGCACGGGTCGGCAGGTCGGCCGGAGGGGCGGCGGTGTGGCCGGGCAGCGCCCGCCCCGTGACGTTCGCCGGGAAGCCGTCGGCGGCCGTCCCGCCCGGGAAGGAGCTGGTCAGCGATCCGGTGGCGCTCACCGTCTCGCCCCTGGAACGGCTGGCCGTCTCGCTCCGCGTGCGCGGGGCCACCGGCCCCGCCACCTTCCACCGGTTCACCACCGCCACGTCCTACCGGGCCCATGGCGACCACCTCGGCGACGCGGCGCCCGGCGCCTTCGGCGAGGCCACGTCCGCCTGGTACTACCTGACCGGCGTCGAGGTGGAGGGCGCGGCGGCCACGGTGGTGGCGTTCGGTGACTCGCTGGTCGACGGCGTGGGCTCCACCGCGGGCGCCGACGTCAGGTTCGTCGACCAGCTGGCCGAACGGCTCGGCACGGGCGAGCGGCCGCTCGCCACGGTCAACGCGGGGATCGCGGGCAACAGCCTGCTCAGCGCCTCACCCTGCTACGGGGACCGGGCCCTCGACCGCTTCCGGCGGGACGTGCTGGACCGGCCGGGGGTGCGGGCGGTCATCGTGCATCTCGGCGCGAACGACCTCGGGCTTCCGCAGGTCGGCGGCGCGTGCGTCGGGCCGGCCGCCGAGGTCACGCTCCGGCGGCTCATCGACGGGCACCGGGCGTTGATCGCGGCGGCCCACGCGCGTGGCGTCAAGGCCGTCGGCGTCACCATCCCGCCGCTGCGGGGCGCCCTGTTCCCGTTCTGGAACGAGCGGGTGGAGGAGGCGCGGGCCGGGCTCAACCGGTGGATCCGCTCGGGCGGCGCCTACGACGCCGTGCTGGACGCCGACCGCGCCATGGCGGACCCGGCCGCCGCCGGGCGGTCGCGGCCGGGCTTCCTCTTCATCGACGGGCTGCACCCCGACGACGCCGGGCACCACGCGATCGCCGCCGCCCTCGCCGAGAGCGCGACAAAGGGCCTGCGGAGGTAGTTCGTCTCACGAATTGTAGCGCCTTGGAAATGTTAGTCTGAACGCGTGGCTAAGCAAGATGAAGGACAGATCGGAGTGGTGGCCGCGCTGGTGCGGTCCACGTTCCTGGTGAACGCCGTGTACGCCGAGTCCGCCCGGGAGTACGGCCTCACCTCGCAGCAGGGCCAGTTGCTGTGCGTGCTGATGGCGCAGTCGTACGGCATGGGCGAGCTGGGCGCGGTGCTGGGGCTGGCCAAGTCGAGCCTCACCGGACTGGTGGACCGCACCGAGCGCAACGGCCTGGTCCAGCGCAAACCCGACCCGGAGGACTCGCGGGCGGTGCGGATAGCGCTCACCAGGAAGGGTTCCAAGGTCGCGGAGGAGTTCTACGTCGAGACCTGCCGGCGGGTCGAGAACCTGACGGCGGGCCTGACCGCGGCCGACCGCGACACGCTCGCCGGCCTGCTCGGCACTGTCGTGGCGGAGAACAAGGTGCCCGTGGTCTTCCTGGAGTCCGGGGGAGGGGCCGGCCTGGAACACGAGCGTCAGAGCCCCTGAGGTTGCAGTTCGTGCTACGAACTAATATGGTTCGTGGCACGAACTCAACCTCTTTTGCAGATCGGGGTGTGACATCATGAGTGGTCGTACGGTCGTTGTCGTCGGCGGCGGTTACGGCGGTTCGGCGCTCGCCAAGGCGCTGGACGCCGAGGCGGAGGTCGTCCTCGTGGACCCCCGCGACGCGTTCGTCAACACGGCGGGCTCGCTGCGGGCGCTGACCCGGCCCGAATGGGGAGGCGCCATGTTCTTCCCCTACGAGCAGTGGCTGACGCGGGGCAGGGTGGTCCGCGACCGCGCGGTCTCCGTGGACGCCGGCGGCGTCACCCTGGCCTCGGGCGAACGCATCGAGGCCGGCTACCTGGTCCTGGCGACGGGCTCCAGCTACGCCTACCCGGCCAAGCCCGTCTCCGACTCCACCGACGAGGTCCTGGACGACCTCCGCCGGACCCACAAGGAGCTGGCCGGCGCCGAGCGGGTGCTGATCCTCGGCGCCGGGCCGGTCGGCCTGGAGCTGGCCGGGGAGATCAAGGAGGTCTGGCCGCACAAGCAGGTGACCGTCGTCGATCCGGCCGAGCGGCTGCTGCCCGCGTTCCCGGAGGAGCTGCGCCAGGAGCTGCACCGCCAGCTCGACGAGCTGGACGTCCGCGTGCGGCTGGGCGGCGGGCTGATCGCGCCGCCGGCGACCGAGCCCGGCCAGGTCGGGACCTTCACCGTCACCACCGCCGGCGGGGAGGAGATCACCGCCGACATCTGGTTCCGCGCGCACGGCGTGCGCACCAACAGCGACTACCTCGCCGACGGACGGCTCACCAGCCGCAACGCACAGGGGCAGGTCCCGGTCACCGAGACGCTCAACGTCACCGGCTACGACCACGTCTACGCGATCGGCGACATCACCGACGTCCCCGAGGCCAAGATGGCGGGGTACGCCATGCAGCACGCCGAGGTGGTGGCGCGCAACATCCTCGCCCAGCTGAACGGCGAGCGTCCCACGGCCACCTACCGGCCCCTGCCGCACCCGATGATCCTGCTCCCGCTCGGGCCGCGCGGCGGCGTCGGCCAGTTGCCCACGCCCGACGGCCCGGCCGTCGTCCCGGCGGAGACCGTGTCGGCCTACAAGGGCGCCGACCTGTTCACCGGCCGCTTCACCGAGCAGTTCGGCCCCGCCTGACCCGGGCCGACCGGCCCGCGAAGGACCGGCCCGCGAAAGGACCGGCCCGCGAAGGACCGGCCCGCGAAGGACCGGCCCGCGAAAGGACCGGTCCGGCCTCCGCCTCATGACCATCGCGAAATCCAACCGGAAAGGCAGAACCTTGTCTGGACACGACGTCGTCTTCGGCTTCGGGGCGCACAGCGGCATCCACGAGGCGCCGGAACTGCTGCGCATGGCCCAGCAGGCCGACCGTGACGGGCTCGACATCTTCTCGCTGTCGGACCACCCCTACATCGGCGGGCGCCTCGACGCCTACGCCGCGCTCGGCTTCATCCTCGGGCGGACCAGCCGCATCGCCGGCTTCGCCAACGTCACCAACCTGCCGACCCGGCCCGCTCCCATGCTGGCCCGGACGGTGACCTCGCTGTCGGCGCTGTCGGACGGCCGCGTCGTGCTCGGCATGGGCGCGGGCGGGCTGTGGGACCGGATCTCCGACATGGGCGTCCCGCGGCTGTCGCCGGGCGATGCCGTGGACGCTTTCGAGGAGGCGATCGTCCTGGTCAAGAAGCTGTCGGGCGGCGGCCCGCCGGTCACCTTCCAGGGCCGCCACTACCAGGTGAACGAGATCGAGCCGGCCCCCGTCCCCGCGCCGCCGGTGTGGACGGGCTCGAACGGCCCGAGGTCGCTGGCCGCCACCGGCCGGGTGGCCGACGGCTGGCTCCCCGGCCACGCGGCGGACTGGCGCAGCGAGCGCTACCGGACCTCACGGCCGATCATCGACGAGGCGGCGGCGGCCGTGGGCCGGGACCCGCGCGAGATCCGCACGGTCTACAACTTCCCCGGCCGTATCACCGACCGTCCGCTGCCGGCCACCCGCGACCGGGACGGCCGCTGGGTCGGCGGCTCCGTCGGCCAGTGGGTCGAGGAGCTGACCGAGGCCGTGCTGGAGCACGACGCGGCGGGCTTCATCCTCTTCGCCACCGACCACGGCGCCCAGGACCTCCTCACGCTCGGCCGCTGGGCCGGGGAGATCGTCCCGGCCGTGCGGGAGGCGGTCGCGGGGAAGAACGTCTGAAGCCGCCGCCAGCGGTGGAGGCGCGTGAATCCGCCGGCGGCGAGTGGCGGAGTCGCCAGTGGTGAAGGGGGAAGGGCCCTGGTGGTGACGGGGGCCCATGGTCAGCGGTGGTGGCCCGGCGGCTTGCGGTAGACGTGGGTCTCGATGCTCACGCTGATCTCGCACCCCGTACGGAAGTAGTGCTCCTGAGCCTCGTCGAACAACCGCGCCGACGCCTCTTGGGCCCGCATGAACGCCAGCAGCCCCCACCCCTCCCGCACTCCCAGCAGGATCTCGTCGCGGACGAGGACAGGCTCGGGCCCTCCGGTGTTGCGTACGGTTGTGACGTGCCGGTCCTCCAGTTCGAGCCCGAACTCCCGGGCCCGGCGCGGAAGTTCGGTCAGGATCGTCCGGTCACCAGGGTAGTGGTGGTCGTGCGCCTCGACCATGCGCAGGATCGGCTCCGGCCCGGTGAAGGTGGCGTCGTTCACGTCCACCACGTACAGCAGGCCGCCCGGCCGCAGCACCCGCGCCAGCTCCAGCAGGGCGAGGTCGGGGCTGCGCAGGTGGATGAACAGGAAGCTCGCCATGACCACGTCGTGGGAGGAGTCCGGCTCGCCGGTGGCGTACGCGGTGCCGGGCCGCACGTCCAGGCAGGGGAAGCGGGATCGGGCCGCCGCGCGTAGTTCGGGGGAGGGCTCGACGCCCCGGACGCGGTAACCGGTGAAGGCCGGCTCCCGGGCCACGGCGGTGAGGTGGTCGCCGGGGCCGGTGCCGACGTCGAGCAGCGACGCGGGCGGGGAAGGCGGTGGCCGCCAGCCGGGGACGTTGCTCGGCCGCCACCAGCCGGCTCTGCGCGGCCAGGCGGGGCAGCTCCTCCTCGGGGGACAGCGGCTCCAGGTAGACGTTCTGGGCGGCCAGGGCGTCGCGCGCCGGCAGGTGGTCCCGTCCGTGGTCGGCGAGGAAGCGGACCAGGGAGGGGACGGCCAGCGGCGTGCCGTCGCGCGGCGACCGGGCGCCTAGGGCGCGGTACGCGACGTACATGTCCTCCAGGGCCTGACGGCCCTCGATCGTCATCACCGTGAGGGGGCCGATGTCCGCGTGCCGGACGAAACCTCGCCTGGCGTACCGGTCGATCAGCTCGCGGTGGCGGCCACGGACGGTGAGGAAGAACCGCGCCGGGCGCAACGACTCGCAGACCTGGCGCATCATGGACGTGCCGAGGCGTTCGCTGAGCAGCGCGCCCCGGTGCGAGGCGGCCTCGACCCGCTTGCCGATCTGCACCGACAGGCCGTCCACCTTGGGCAGCCCCAGCTCCTCCAGCTCCGGCGCCCCCGGCTCGTAGAGGTAGGCGGCCAGCGCGGCGACGATCTCGTCCCCGTCGAGGGCGCACAGGGGCAGGCCGTCGGCGTCGCCGGGGTGGTGGACCATGTCCTCGCCGAAGCCCTGCTCGGCGATATACACCCGCCGCCGGAGCTCGGTGATCGCCTGACCGGCCTCGCGCCAGTCCATCCATCGTGCTCGCATCGCGTCCTTTCCTCTCCACGTGGGGACGCCATGATCACACGCGGCGCTCGCTGATCAGCCGCGCTGTCCCCGGAGCCGCCTTGGACGGCTCCGGGGACAGCGGCGGAAGCCCGTGATCAGCAGGCGACCCAGGAGACCTTCGCCTGGCCGTCCTGGGTGCCCCACTGGCCGGTCTGGTTGCACCCGAACCAGCGCTGGCCGACGAGTGTGTCGCCGGCCCAGTAGCTGATGACGGTGAGGAGGTCACCGCCGGGCGGGGGAGGAGGAATAGCATGAGCAGGGGTCGATCCGAGGGCGAGCAGACCGGCGGCCAGCGCCGCGGTGACGATCCCACGCTTGAGTCTCACGAAGGTTCCTCCAGGTCGATGCGTTGGTGGACCAGAGTGAACGTCGACGCCGTGCACGTGAATCGCCCTCACGATAACCGCGTTGATCAAGGCTGTCAGCAACAGATCGCGCTTACCGGACGTCACCGGTCCGTCAGGCGGGTTCGTGCGTCCAGCCGGAGGCGAGGCGTTGCGATCGCCGGGCGGCAGCCGGGGACGGGCCGGGCGCTACACCGACTTCGTCGAGCCGCCGTCGACCACCAGGTCCGTCCCGGTGATGTAGGAGGCGTCGCCGGACACCAGGAACGCGATGGCCGAGGCGACCTCGTCGGCCCGTCCGGGACGTCCGAGACTGATCCTTCGCTCCGAGCGGACGAACTCGCGCACGGCCTCCTCGCGCGGAAGGCCGAGGCGGGCCGACAGGCCGTCCACGAACCCGCCGGGCTGGTCCCACAGCGGGGTGCGGATGGAGCCCGGTGACACGGAGTTGACCCGCACTCCGTGCGGGCCGAACTCTTCCGACAGCGTCTTGGCCAGGGTCACCAGCCCGGCCTTGGTGACGGCGTAGTCCACGAAGTAGGGATCGGGCGTCCGGCCCGTGGTCGAGGCGACGAACACCACCGCACCGCGCTGTGACGCCTGGAGCGCCGGCAACGCTGCCCGGGAGACGCGGACGGCGCTCATCAGGTTGACGCTCCACGTCGTGGCCCAGTCGTCGTCGGTCGTGCTCACGAACGAGGAGCGCGTGGGCGCGACGCCGACGTTGTTGACGAGGACGTCGAGCCGGCCGAACCGGTCGAGAGTGGCGCCGACCAGGGTCGTGCCGGCCTCGGGGCCGGCCAGGTCGACCTCCACGTGGTGGAGCTCCGGGGGCTGGTCGGCGGGCCGTGCCAGATCGCCCGAGACGACCCGTGCGCCGTCGCGGATCAACCGTCGTACCGTGGCCTCCCCGATACCCGATGACCCTCCCGTCACGATCGCGATCATCCCGCTGAGATCGGTCATCTCACTCCTCCTTGCTATAGCGGAAATCCGCCGCCTTCATTTGGCGCTATGTTCACTGAGGCATGCCCCGGAATAGCATCGAGCGCATGCACATCCCGAAGCTGCTGGACGGAAGACTCAAGCTGCGGCATCTCGTCCTGGTCGACGTGCTGAGCACCCAGGGCACCGTGATCGGCGCGGCCAGAGAGCTGCACGTGACCCAGCCCGTGGTCACGCGCAGCCTGCAGGATCTCGAGCAGGTCCTGGGCGTCGCCCTCTACGAACGAGGTCCACGCGGACTCACCCCCACCGACTTCGGTGTCGCCTTCACGGCACACGCACGCGCCGTGCTCTCACAGCTTTCCCAGGCCGCGCGCCACATCGCCGAGATCGCCGAGGCGGAACGCGGGACCGTGGTCGTGGGAACCCACCTCACCGGCTCGAACCTGCTGATCCCGCGGGCGATCGCCGCGCTCAAGGCCGAACGCCCGCTGGTGACCGTGGTCGTGCGGGAGGGCGGAACGGACATGCTGCTGGCCGAGCTGGAGTCGGGACGGCTCGACGTCATCATCGGCCGTCTCACCTCGCCGTCGGACGAAAGGCTGGTGCGCCGCACGCTGTACCAGGAGTCGGTACGGGTCGTGGTCGGCGCGCAGCACCCTCTGGCCGGGAGGCGGGACGTCCGCCTGGAGGAGCTCGCGGGCTATCCGTGGATCCTGCCTGGGGTCGAGACGGTCCTGCGGCGGGAGCTCGAGACGTACTTCCTGGAAAACGGCTTCGAGTTGCCGCAGAACAGGGTGGAGACGACCTCCTTCCTCACCGTGCGGCAGCTTCTGGTCGAGACCCACAACGTCGCGGTGATGCCGGAACTCATCGCCCGAGAGGATCCGCGGATCTCGACGCTTCCCATCTCCCTCAAACGCATCGGGCACAGCGTCGGGCTTACGCTGCAGGCGGACCGCCGCCTCAATCCCGCGACCAACGCGTTGATCGACATTCTCCGCCGGACGGCCCGAGACCTTTCCCTGCCGTCCGCCGACGTGGTCCCGGCCCAGTGACCGAGGCGTCAGAGACCCAGGAAGGTCTCGGCGTTGCCGCGGAGGATCGCCCGTCGTTCGGCCTCCTGGAGGTGGGGGCTGGTGTGCACCACGCGGCCGGCCGGGCGCTCACCCAGGGGATACGGGTAGTCGCTGCCGAGCAGCACGCGGTCGGTGCCGATCGTGTCCACCAGTAACCGCAGCGCCCGGTGGTCGAAGACCACCGAGTCGGTGTAGAAGCGTCCGAGGTAGTGCGACGGCGGGTGCTCCGACGTCCCGACGACGTCGTGGCGCTGATGCCAGGCGTTGTCCATGCGCCCCACCCAGAAGGCGAACGAGCCGCCTCCGTGGGCGAAGCAGATCCGCAGGGCTGGATCGATCCGGTCGAACACGCCGCCGAGGATCAGGGCGAGGATCGACAGGTGCGTCTCCGAGGGCATCCCCGTCAGCCACTGCGCCATCCACCGGTCGAGCCGCGCCGACGTCGCCATGTCCCAGGGGTGGACGAACACCGGAACGTCCAGCGAGGCCGCGTGCTGCAGGAACGTCACGATCCCCGCGCTGTCCAGATCGTGGTCGCCCACGTGGTTGCCGATCTCGACCCCGCGATGGCCGTTCGCGATGGAGCGTTCGAGTTCGCGGCAGGCCGCGTCCGGATCCTGGAGCGGCACCTGGCAGAACGGCAGGAGCCGGTCAGGGGCGGGCGCGCAGATGTCGAGCGCCAGATCGTTGAAGATCGCGGAGATCTTGGCGCCCTGGACGGGCGACTGGCCGTAGGAGAAGAACGCGGGCGTCGGCGAGAGGACCTGGACGTCCACCCCGTCGGCGTCCATCTCGCTGACCCGCACCTCGGCATCCCAGCAGTTGTCGCGGATGGCGCGGAACTCCTTGGTGCCCATCATGATCATGGCTTCGCGTTCGGAGTCGATGCGCAGCCACGGAAGGGGGTCGTCCACCGACCCCAGGTCGGGCCAGCCGCGAGGAACGTAGTGCGTGTGCACGTCGATAGAGCCGCTCATGGCCACGGTGCTCAGCCCTTGCCCGGATGCACGGTGCCGCAGGCGCCGCAGGTGCGGGCGTCCGCGCTGCGGTAGAACTCCTCGAACACGGGAGGCAGGTCGGCGACGATGTCGCGTACCTGGAGTTCCACCTCGTGGACGAGGTTGGAGCAGGCGGGGCAGTACCACTGGAACTTCTCCAGTGTTCCCTCCTCGCGGATCCGCTCGATGACCAGGCCGATGGAGCCGGGCTGCGGCCGCTGCGGCGAGTGCGGCAGGTTCCCGGGGAGCAGCCACACCTCGCCCTCCCTGATGGGGACGGTCCGCGGACCGTCGGGAGTCATGAGATCGACGTGCATGTCGCCCTTGATCTGGTAGAACCACTCCTCGTAGGGATCGACGTGGAAGTCGGTCCGCTGGTTGGGACCGCCCACGACCTGGGCGATGAAGTCGGCGCCGACCTGGATGGCCCGGTTGTTCACCGGCGGCTTCAGCAGGTGCTCGTGCTCACTGATCCACGAGGCGAAGTTGATCGGAGCCGGATAGGGCGCGTCCGTCATGAGCGTTCTCCTTCGTCGGTTGCGTGTGCGTGTGCGTGCGGGTTGCGAGCGATGACCTGCATCTCGATCAGCAGGTGGGGATGGGGTAGTTGGTGGACCGCGACCGTGGTCCGCGTCGGCCCGTTCTCGTCGAAGAACTCGGCGTAGACCTCGTTGTACCCGCCGAAGTCGTTCATGGACGTGAGGTAGGTCGTCACCTGGAGCACGTCCGACAGGCTCGCGCCGACCTCGCGGAGGATGCGCTGGATGTTCACGATGACGGCGCGGGTCTGCTCGCGGATGTCGAGGCTGGTGGTGCCGAGTTCGTCGGCCTCGACGCCGGCGAAGCTGTTGTCGGGTCGTCGCGAGCTGGTGCCGGACACGAACACCAGCTCGCCCGCGACCTTCACGTGCGGGAACCTGCCACGGGGACGTGCGAGCCCGTCGATCGTGCGGCTGCCGTCGTGCCGATCGGTCATGGCGTGTCGCCTCCCTTGCGGCCCCGTGTCACTCTCACCGACGCCCGCCCCAGGTCAGCCACCTGCGCGGTGACGAAGCCCTCGGTGATCGGAACGGCCGCGGTGGCCGCGCCGGCGAGGACGACGTCGCCCGCGTGGACCGGGATGGCGTGGCGGCGGCAGATCGCGGTGAGCAGCCGCAGGCCGCGGATCGGATCGCCGAGGATGGCGCCCGTGGTCCCGACGGACACGGTCCGGGGGCCGATGGTCATCCGCACCGCCAGGTTGTCGAGCGGCCGTACGGGGGCCCACGACCCGATGACGAACGCCGCCGCGGACGTGTTGTCGGCGATCACGTCCGCGTACGAGAACCGGAAGTCCCGGTAGCGCGAGTCGATGATCTCCAGTGCCGGGGCCACGGCGTCCACAGCGGTCGCGAGGGAGGCGCGCGGGTCCTCCAGATCGACGTCCCGGGCGATCCTGAAGGCGACCTCGGGCTCCACTCTCGGATGGATCAGCCTGTCGAGGCTCAGCTCTCCGCCGTCCGGGATGTCCATCGCGTCGGTGAGCTGTCCGACGATGACGTCGTGGACGCCCATCTGGCGCATCTTCGCGCGGCTGGTGAACCCGAGCTTGAGCCCGACCGGCTGTTCCCCCCGTGACCGGCGGCGAGACAGGAGGCACCGCTGGACCCGGTACGCGCTCGGGACGTCCCAGTCCCCGTGCGCCGAGCGGCCGGTGACCGGGCGCGCCGACGTCTGAGCGTCGTCCAGCTCATGCGCCAGCCGCGTGACCTCGCCGTCCGTCAGGCTCATCTGCCCTCCTCCTGACGGGCGGCGACCAGGTCGAGGGCGACGTCCGCGATCATGTCCTCCTGGCCGCCGACGAGCCGGCGGCGGCCCGCCTCCATCAGGATGGCGCGCACGTCGAGGCCGTACCTCTCGGCCGCGCGTCCGGCATGGAGCAGGAAGCTGGAGTAGACGCCCGCGTACCCCAGGGTCAGCGTCTCGCGGTCCACCATGACCGGATGCGTCCGCAGCGGGCGGACGATGTCGTCGGCCGCGTCCTGCAGGGCGAGGAGATCGCATCCGTGCTCCCAGCCCAGGAGGTCGGCCACCGCCACGAACGGCTCCGCGGGACAGTTGCCCGCACCGGCGCCCTGCCCGGCAAGTGCCACGTCGACGCGCACCGCCCCGTGTTCGACGGCGGTCACGCTGTTGGCCACCGACAGCGAGAGGTTCTCGTGCGCGTGGATCCCGATCTCGGTCCGCGGGTCCAGCACGTCACGGTAGGCGTCGACGCGTGCGGCGACGTCGCGTCCGGTCAGGCGTCCTCCCGAGTCCGTGACGTAGACGCAGTTGGCGCCGTAGGACTCCATGAGCGCGGCCTGCGCCGCGAGCGGCGCGGGTTCGAGCATGTGGCTGAGCATGAGGAAGCCGGAAACGTCCATGTCGTGGGACCGCGCCCAGTCGATGTGCTGGGCCGCGATGTCGGCCTCGGTGCAGTGCGTGGCGATCCTGACGCTGGTGACGCCGTGCCTGTGTGCGCGCTCCAAGTCCTTGATCGTGCCGATCCCGGGGATGAGCAGCGTGGTGAGCCTGGCGTGGCGCAGCACCTCGGCCGCCGCTTCGATCCATTCGAGGTCGGAGTGCGCGCCGAAGCCGTAGTTCGCGCTGGAACCGCCCAGACCGTCACCGTGCGCCACCTCGATGGCGTCCACCCCGGCCGCGTCGACGGCCGTCGCTATCCGGCGCACGTGGTCGGTCGTGTACGCGTGCCCCATCGCGTGCATCCCGTCGCGCAGGGTCACGTCCTGTATATAGAGCTTCACAGCACGGCCCCCTCGCGCAGCTCCAGAATCCGCTCGGCCGTCCGCAGGGCGGCCGACGTCATGATGTCGAGGTTGCCGGCGTACTCCGGCAGGTAGTGCCCGGCCCCGGAGACCTCCAGGAAGACCGAGACCCTGGTCCCGGTGAACGCGCGGCCCAGCGCGGGGACATGGACGCCCTCGAGCCGGTCGAACTGGGGGGTTTGCTTGAGCCGGTATCCGGGGACGTACTCCTGGACCGCGGCCACCATGTCCTCGACCGTCCGTGCGACCGTCTCCTGGTCGAGCGGGTCACGCCCAGCCGGGTCCTCCACCAGGCAGTAGACCGTGTCCCTCATGATGATGGGGGGATCCGCCGGGTTGAGGATGATGACGGCCTTGCCGACCTGGGCCCCGCCGACCGACTCGATCGCGCGGCTGGTGGTCTCGGTGAACTCGTCGATGTTGGCGCGGGTCCCAGGCCCGGCCGAACGCGACGCGATCGACGCGACGATCTCGGCATACGCGACAGGCGCCACCCGCCTGACGGCCGCGACGACGGGGATGGTCGCCTGGCCGCCGCAGGTCACCATGTTCACGTTGTCAGAGAAGTGCATCTCGTCCAGATTGACCACCGGCACGGCGTAGGGTCCTATGGCCGCGGGCGTCAGGTCGATCATGAGCTTGCCGTACCGGCGCGCGAACGCGGCATGCCGTTCGTGCGCCCCGGCGGACGTCGCGTCGAACATCACCGCCGCGTCGTGGAACTCGGGCAGCGCGGCCAGTCCGTCGATGCCGTCCGACGTCGTCGCGACACCACGCCTGCGGGCCCGTGCCAGACCGTCGGAGTCAGGGTCGATGCCGACCATGGCCGCCATCGAGAGCCGCTTCGAGAGCCGCTCGATCTTGAACATGAGATCGGTCCCGATGTTGCCGGAGCCGATGACGACGGCTCCCGCCTTCCGGCCCGCGCTCATGACCGCTCCCGCTCGACGAAGGTGACCTCGACCTGCCCCAGCCCGGACAGCCGAGCTGTGAAACGGCCGGTGCCCGCCACCTCGACCATCGGCCCGAGTGCACCGGTCATGATGACGTCGCCGGCCCGCGGCGGCCGGCCGCGGCGGACCAGTTCGCGGGCGATCCAGGTCGCCGCGACCAGCGGCGATCCCATGCAGGCGGCGCCCGAGCCGAAGGAGACGTCCTCGCCGTCCTTCTCCAGCACCATGCTGACGTCCGCGAGTTCCAGGCGGTCGAGAGAGCGCGGGGTCGTGCCGAGCACCACCGCGCCGCTGGAGGCGTTGTCGGCGATCGTGTCGCTGATCGTGATGTCCCAGTCGGCGATCCGCGAGTCCACGACCTCGATGGCGGGAAGGACGAAGCCGGTCGCCCGGATCACGTCCGCCACCGACGGCCTCGGGATCTCGATGTCGCTTTCCAGCACGAACGCGATCTCGGCCTCGACCCGGGGCTGCAGGTAGGCGCCGCGGTCCAGCTCGCTGCCGTGGGCATGCAGCATGTCGTCGAACACGAGCCCGAAGTCGGGCTCGAAGACACCGAACTGCTCCTGCACCGACCTCGTGGTGAGGCCGATCTTGTATCCCGCGACACGGGACCCGGCTCGCTCGCGTGCGGCGGCGACGGTCTCCTGGACCGCGTACGCCTGGTCGAGGTCGCGGGCGCCGATCAGGTCCCGCACCGGAGCGCACGGGACGCCGTCTCTCGCGGCGGCGAGCAGCCGCTCGGCCGCGGCCGTGATGGTAGTCGTCATAGTTGCACGCACACATTCGTGGGTTCGGTGTAGAAATGGAGCGAGGCCTCGCCGCCTTCGCGGCCGATCCCCGACAGGCCCATGCCGCCGAACGGCGAGCGCAGGTCCCGCAGGAACCAGGTGTTGACCCAGGACATGCCGACCCGCATCGCCTGGGCCACGCGGTGGCCGCGCGTCAGGTCCGAGGTCCACACGGACGACGCGAGGCCGTACTCGGTGTCGTTCGCCAGAGCGATCGCCTCCTCCTCGGAGTCGAA
The DNA here is from genome assembly GCF_024172185.1 of Nonomuraea roseoviolacea subsp. carminata. Lineage (GTDB taxonomy): Bacteria > Actinomycetota > Actinomycetes > Streptosporangiales > Streptosporangiaceae > Nonomuraea > Nonomuraea roseoviolacea. The sequence continues at coordinate 1,943,781 of NZ_JAMZEC010000001.1, read as the reverse complement.
CGGGATCACGCCGGCCACCGGGCCGAACACCTCGTCACGCATGGGACGGTCCTGCTGGCCCAGGCCGACCCAGATCGTGGGTTCGATCCACGAGCCACCGTCGAGGGCCGGCGCCATCGACGGGACGCCGCCGCCGACGACGGTCGTCGCGCCCGCCTCCCGGGCCAGGCTGAAGTAGGTGAGCACCTTGTCGCGGTGGGCTCGGGAGATGAGCGGGCCCGTCGTCGTCGTCTCGCTGAGCGGGTCGCCCAGGGTGAGCTCCCTGGCCCGGGCGGCGAGGCCGTCGACGACGTCGTCGAAGATCGGGCGCTGCACGTAGACCCGTTCGGTGCACAGGCACACCTGGCCGGTGTTCGAGAAGATCGACCGTCTGAGCCCGTCGAGAGTCGCGTCCAGGTCCGCGTCGGCGAACACCACGGCGGCGTTCTTGCCGCCGAGCTCGAACGACACCGGCCGGACCCGTCCGGCGACGGTCCGCATCACGTGTGAGCCGGTCGCCGTGGAGCCCGTGAACGTCACGCCGTCGATGCCGGGGTGCGTCGTGAGGGACTCGCCCGCCGACCCCCCGCCGAATCCGTGGACCACGTTGTAGACGCCGGCTGGCAGGCCGGCCTCGCGCAGGACCTCGGCCAGCAGGGCCGCCGTCGACGGCGTCTCCTCGCTCGGCTTGACCACCACGGTGTTGCCGCAGGCGAGCGCGGGTGCGACCTTCCAGGTCAGCAGCAGCAGCGGCAGGTTCCACGGGACCACGACCGCGACGACCCCCAGCGGCTTGCGGATCGCGTAGTTGAGGGCGCGCCTGCCGTCCGGCAGTTCGGTGAGGAACGACGCCTGCCCGGCCGCTCCTACGACGTCGGCGAAGGCCCGGAAGTTGGCGATGGCGCGCGCGACGTCGACGTCGCGGGCGTGTGTCACCGGTTTGCCGGTGTCGCGGACCTCGGCCGCGACGAACTCCTCGAAGCGTTCCTGGATCCGGTCGGCCGCGCGCCGGAGCAGAGCCGTACGGTCGTTGACCGTCCACGAGGACCAGGGGCCGGCGAGCGCGTCACGCGCCGACCGCACGGCGCGGTCCACCAGCGCGGCCCCGGCCTCATGAACGCGTCCCGCCAGGTCGCCGGTGGCGGGGTTGATGTTGTCGAACAACGACCTGCTGTCGGGCTCGGCGAACTCGCCGCCGACGAAGTTGTGGACGATGCCGTCTGCGAAGGCTGTGGTCACGCTCATATGCTCACCGCCGGCAGCCATGTCTCACAAATAGGTCTTACGGCATACGCCATGTCCATATGGGCATGCATCAGGTGTCACGTCCCAGCGTTCCGAGGTACAGTTCGATGACCTTGGGGTCGTTCAGGAGTTCCCGGCCCGTCGCGGTGATGGCGTTGGAGCCCTGGTCGAGCACGTATCCCCGGTCACAGATCTCCAGGCATCGCCGTGCGTTCTGCTCGACGATCACGACGCTCACCCCGGCCCGGTTGACGCTCCGGGTCTGCACGAACACCTCGTCCTGCATGTGCGGCGAGAGACCGGCGGACGGCTCGTCGAGCAGGAGCACCGAGGGGTTCATCATGAGCGCGCGGCCCATCGCCACCATCTGCCGTTCCCCGCCGGACAGCGAACCGGCCGGTCGGTGCCGTCTGTCCAGCAGGGACGGGAACAGGTCGCCGACGACCTGCAGCCCTTCGGCGAACCTGGCGGGCGCCTGGTAGCACCCCATCTGCAGGTTCTCCTCGATCGAAAGGCTGGTGAAGACGTTGTCCGTCTGCGGGACGAAGCCGATGCCGCGCGCCACGAGCGAGTCCGCGCGCTCGCCGGTGATGTCCTCGCCCCGCAGGCGGACGGACCCGCTGCGGATCGGCACCAGGCCGAACAGCGCTTTGAGCAGGGTCGACTTCCCGGCCCCGTTGGGGCCGATGATGCCGACCACCTCTCCCTCGGCGCACCGGACACCGGCCTTCTTGAGGATGTCGACGCCTGGCAGGTAGCCCGCCACGAGCTCGTCGGCGACCAGCAACGTGTCTGTCGTGCTCATCGGCCGTCACGCCCGCCGCTCGACGTCGTGGCGCTCTCCTCCAGGTCGCCGCCGAAGCGCTCGCCCAGATAGGCGCTGACCACCCGCTCGTCCTGCGTGACCTCGCGCGCGGTCCCCTGGGCGATCACGCGGCCCTGGGCCATGACGACGACGTGGTCGGATATCTCGTGGACCATGTCCATGTCGTGCTCGACGAACAGCACGCTCACGCCGTCGTCGCGCAGCGACACGATGTGGCCGAGCAGAGACTGCTTGAGCGCCGGGTTCACCCCGGCCATGGGCTCGTCGAGCATGACCATCCGCGGCTCCACCATGAGCGCGCGGGCCATCTCCAGCAGCTTCCGTTGCCCGCCGGACAGAGCACCGGCCGGCTCGTCGCGCTTGCCGTCCAGCAGGAACCGCGCCAGCAGCGCGCGAGCACGGGCGGTGTTCTCCTTCTCGCGCCTCCTCCACGCCAGGCTGAAGGGGGCAGCCCACAGCCGCTCGCCGAGCTGCCCCGGTGCGGCGATGCGCATGTTCTCCAGCACGGTGAGGCGGGCGAGGACTCTCGTCAGCTGGAAGGTGCGGACCATACCCAGGCGCGCGACCTTGTGCGGAGGCACGCCGGCCAGGGAATGGCCGTCGAACATCCATTGGCCGGCGTCGGGGCGGTCGAACCCGGTCAGCAGGTTGAACAGCGTGGACTTGCCGGCCCCGTTCGGCCCGATCAGCGCGGTGATCTCACCGCGGCGGACGGCCAGCCGGTCCACGTCGACGGCGGTGAATCCACCGAACCGCCGTCGCACGTTGTCCGCACGAAGGATCACGGCCGGGTCGGGGCCGGCCGCGGCGGCGGAGGCGATGCGTTCAGGCATGGAGCGCCATCTCCTTACGGTTGCCGAAGATTCCTTGCGGCCGATAGATCATCAACAGCACCAGGGCGACTCCCACGAGCACGAACCGGATCGTGCCGATCTGGTCGCCGGTCATGAGCCAGGCCGGGATGGTGGGGTCCTGCCCCGCGGTGAGAGCGTCCAGGACGCCGCCGACCAGCGAGAGGAACGCCCAGAAGACGACGGCGCCGATGACGGGGCCCATGATCCGGGCGGCGCCGCCCAGGACGAGCATCGTGCACACGATGAAGGTCAGGTCGAAGCTGAAGTTGTCCGGTTGCACGGAGTTCTGGCCCAGCGCGACGACGAACCCGCCCAGGGCGCCGATGAGACCGCCGATCGCCAGCGCCTGCATCTTGAAGGCGTAGACGTTCTTGCCCAGGCTCCGGACCGCCTCCTCGTCCTCGCGGATCGCCTTGAGCACCCGGCCCCACGGCCCGCGCATGATCGACCAGACGAAGACGCTGACGATCACGACAAGACCCCAGCCCACCGTCATGACCCACAGGTCGCTCGGCCGGTAGCCGAGGAACGGGTGGTCGAAGGGATTGGCCGCCTGGAAGGCGGCCGAGAACCCGGAGATCCCGTCACGTCCGTGGAAGACGTCCTGGAACGCCGCGCCGAAGAACAGCCGCAGGACCTCCGCGGCGGCGATGGTCGCGATGGCGAGGTAGTCCGCGCGCAGACGCAGGGTGGGCAGGCCGAGGACCAGGCCCAGCGCGACGCTGCAGAGCAGGCCGAGGCCGATCGCGGCCGAGAACGGGAGCCCGAGGGAGACGGAGCCGACCGCGAAGCCGTACGCGCCGACGGCGAGGAACCCCGCCTGCCCGAAGTTGATCAGACCTGCGTATCCGAACTGCACGTTGAGCCCGATCGCGGCCAGACAGAAGTACGCCGCGTCGACGGAGAAGCCGGCCCGCAGGGCGCTGGTCAGGATGTCCATGTCGTTCCTCTCGATCAACCGATGCGCTGGGCGCGCCCGAGGAGTCCTTGCGGCCGGAAGAGGAGTACGCCGACGAGCAGGAACAGTGCGGCGGCCATCTTCAGCTCGGACGGGATCACCAGCGTCGACATCTCGATCAAGGTGCCCACGAGCAGGCTGCCGAGGACGGCCCCCCACACGGATCCGAGCCCGCCCACCGTGATGGCCGCGAACATCACGAGGAGCTGGAGGGCGCCGAGATCGAACTTCACGGCCTGGCTGAAGCCGAGGAGCATGCCGCACGTCGCGGCGAGCAGCGCGCCTACGGCCCAGACGGTCGTGATCACCCGGTTCACGTCGATGCCCGTGGTCGCGGCGAGCGCCGCGTTGTCGGCCACCGCGCGGGTTGCACGCCCCAGGCGGGTACGTTTGAGCGCGATCGTCACACCCAGCACCAGCACCAGGGCGATCGCCACGCACACCACGTCGCGGACCGAGTACGTGATCGGGCCGAGCTGGTGCCCTTCCGGCGTCGTGTACTGGCGGTACGTCTCGGTCCGCCCGCCGGTGAAGAACTGGTAGACGTTGCGGAGGATGAACTGGACGCCGATCGAGATGATCATCATGGCCAGGACGCCGGTACCTCGCCGCCGGATCGGCCGCCAGAAGAACCGGTCCTGCGCGAAGCCGAACACGGCGGCCAGGAGCGCCGCGAGGAGGCCGGCCGGCCAGATGTCGATCCCCGCCACGTTGAGCCCGTACGTCACGAGGGCGCCGAACGTCACCATCTCGCCGTGCGCGAAGTTCGTCAGCCGGGTGGTGCCGAAGATCAGTGAGAGTCCCAGCGCGCCCAGTGAGATGATCAGGCCGAAGTAGAGACCGTTGAACAGGCTCTGCGGCACCTGGTCGGCCCAGCTCATCGTCCGGCGGTCGCCCTTGCCCAGAACGAACGTGACTGTCAGCGGAAGCGTGCCGGAGATGGTCCTGGTGATCGGATTGCGGCTGCCTTCACGCAGGGTGACGCCTCTCGGCAGCGACCCCTCGTCGAGCTTGATCGAGATGGGGCCGGCCTCGAACGGCACCTCGACGGAGAAGCCGCCGTCCGGCCGGCTGGTGGCGACGTGCTCGGCGCCCGAGGCGTCGGTCACCGTCACCCTGCCGCCACCGACCGGCGTCGATCCCGTGTCATCGCGGTTGACCAGCTTGCCGGTGACCTTCACGGTCTCGGGGTCGTCGCCGCGGGTGGCGAGCGTGGTCCGGCCGGCGATGGAGGCCGTCGCGACCGCCGTAGGGGCGGCGCCGACGAGGACCGCGACGAGCAGGGCGAGACTGAGGGCAGGGCGCAACCGCACGAGAACTCCAAGAGCTGGTGAGAAAGGGATTCCGTGCCGTGCGCCGGGGGTCGCCTCCGGCGCACGGCATCGCGGGTCGTGCTACTGACCCATCCAGAGACCGGCCTTGATCAGCTCAGGCACGATCTTCTTGGTCTCGTCGAATCCGACGAGGGCGATGGCGTCCGGGTCAGTCGCCTTGACGGCGTTGACCTCGGCGGTGAACCCGCCCGAGTCCGGAGCGTAGAAGCGGGTGGCGACGACGTTGCCTCCCGACTCCTCGAACGTCGCCTTGATGCCGGCCGCGAGGCCCTGTCCCCAGGCGTCCTGCCGGACCAGGATGGCGATGTCGGTGTAGCCGTCGTTCGACATCGTGTTGGCGAGCACGCCGCCCTGGAGCGCGTCCGACTGCATCAGGCGGAAGAAGAGCCCCCTGTCGGGGAAGGTGTCGAACTCCGGGGACGTCACCGAGGGCGAGATGTTGAGGACCCCCGCGTTCACGATCTTGTTGAGGATGCTGAGGGAGACGCTTGACGACGCCGTGCCGACGATGACGTCCACGTCCTGGTCGAGGAGTTTGTCGGTCTCCTGGGGCGCGATGTTGGGCGTTCCGTCCCCGGAGTCGCCGGCGACGAGCTCGACGTCCTCGCCCAGGACCCCGCCGTGGTCGTTGAGCTCGGCGACGGCCACCTTGACTCCGGCCGTCATCGGCGGGCCCAGGTAGGACAGATCGCCGGTCTGCGGCAGGAGCGAGCCGAACACCAGCCGCCCGTCACCGGATGCGCCCGCTCCGCTGATCTCCTGCGACGGGAGGGGAGCGGGGTCGGCGGACACCTTGCCCGTCTCGTAGCCGACCGCCTGGTAGGTGTTGTCCTTGCCGTACTGGAAGATGCCGACGGAGGCGGCCGACGGGCTGCCGGTCCTGTTGAAATCGATCGGACCGCTCAGCCCGTCGTAATCGATCTCCGCCCCGTCCTTGAGCAACGTCGAGCAGGCCGCGAAGGTGGTGCACTTCTCGCCCGGCCCGTTGGAGACGTCCCGCATCCTGGCGGCGATCCGCCTCGGCTCGTCGCTCTTGGCAGCCTCCGCCGCGAGGGCCGTCACGATCACCGAGTCGTACGACTCCACCGCGTAGGCGAAGTCCTTGAGGCGAGGGGCGACGGACAGCAGCCGCTTGCGGAACTCGTCGGTCGACTTCCCGCCAGGGATGACGCCCTTCACGCCGTCGAACGTGCCGGCCTTGAACTCGTCGCCGTACTGGGTGGTGTTGCCGTCGACCAGATAGATCTGTGTCTTCTTCGCGGGCTGGGCCGCATTCGGCTGATCACTGGAGCCGGAACATCCGGTGAGGATCAGCGATGCCGTGATGGCGGCCGACAGGCCTGTCAGTCTTCGATTCATGAGGTGCTCCAGATCGGCTGCGTCGCCCTGTTCCCCCAGTCGGCAAGACGCTTGGTACAGCCGAGGATGCGCCTGTCGGTACATGCCCGTCTAATGCGTGTTCGCTGCCACGTCATGCCCATAAGGGCATGACGTCCGTCCCTCGGGCTCCGGGCGGGGCGCCGCACGGCGGCCTCGCCCGGAGCGGGAGCCTCGGCCTAGATCAGGTCGATGCGCTCCTGGGCGATCGGGTAGCCGGCCCTGGCGAACGTGGCGGCCATCGGCAGGTTGTGCTGGTCCGTGCCGGCCACGATGCGCTCCACCCCCTCGGCGACCAGCAGATGCGTGGCCTCGACGAGCAGGTCGTAGGCGTACCCGTTGCCGCGGTGCTCGGGCACCACGCCGACGAAGCCGACGATCGCGGCGCTGTGGTTGGCGGCGGGGACGGTCAGCCCGACGAGGTCCCCGCCGGGCGTGTAGGCCAGCCGCCACCACTCGCGCGGGCTCGGCAGCCAGCGCAGCAGGTCGAGCTCCTCCCGGGCGGCCGCGTCCGGCCCGGACTCGGCGGTGGTACGGCGCGTGTGCGCGTCGAGACTGCCCTGGCCGACGCGGCGGAAGACCTCGAGGATCACCTCGTCGTCGGGTTCGGGACGGAACACGAGCCGGCCCGGACGCTCGGGCACACCGCAGTCCGGCGTCCACTCGTACCGGTAGCGCTCGACGAGCACGGACATGCCCGCGGCCACGGCCGCGTCGATGCGGGCCTGCGCCTGTTCGCGCACCACGGGGGTCTCCCGCCAGCCCCTCGGCAGCTTCATGGAGTACTCGGCGCGCAGCGGCGCCGTGCGCAGCAGTTCGACCGCCGCGTCGGCGTCGGTGAAGTCGAACCAGTCGAGCGCCATGGGCTTGTCGTCGTCCGGCCCGGCCCACCAGGCGGCACGGGCGACGACCTTGCCCTCGCGCAGGGCCACCCACGACCATTCCGGCCGGTATTCGCCGGCGGCGGCCATGGCGGTGTAGGTGTCGCCGAACGCGGCGAAGCCCACCAGCCCGGGGTCCGGCAAGGAGTCGAAGAGAGATTCCTCCCCTGCCACGAGGGGACGGATCACCAGATCGGTCATGCGAGAAAGTCCTTACAGGTAGCGACGCGCTCCCGTTCAGACCCTCGGCGCCCTCGGAACGAGGCGGAAGCGCATGACAGTCATCGTGGTCATGGTCTCCACCTCCTTGGTTCTTCGTCTCGAAGCGAGAGCGCCCCGGCAGCCTAGCAGGAAGATCGGGCGGTCAGTCGTCCAGGCCCCGCGTGCGCAGCGCCTCGCCGAGCGTGTCGGCGTGCCGAAGGACACCGATCAACAGCGGCACGGCGAACGCCCGCACGCTCCACTCGACCCCCCGGGCCCGCTGCGCCTCCCTGACCCGCGTCGCCAGCGCCGAGACGACCGGCACGCTGCGCACGGTGAGCGACAGCAGCAGCGACAGCCGGAACGGGTCGAGGCCGACGAGCCTCGCGGGCGCCAGGCAGCGTTCCAGGCAGGCCATCATGGCGGCGGTGCGGGTGGTGAGCGTCACCAGCCCCGCCAGGGCGACGGCCAGCACCATCCGCAGCGTGTACGTCACCGCGACAGGGAGGCTCGCCGACAGCGTCTGCACGGCGAACAGAGCGACCGCGAACCAGCGGACGGGCCGCACCTGCGCCCAGCCCGCCGCCCAGCCGACGCCCGACACGGCGTACAGCAGGACGACGACCACCGCGGCCCCGCCCAGCGCGACCGGGGAGTCCAGGAGCACGAGCCCCGTGCACGCCAGCGCCAGCGCCGGCAGCTTGGCGCCGGCGCCGAGGCGGTGCAGCGGCGACCGGCCCGGGACGTAGGCGCCGGTGAGCCCGTTCACGCCATCAGCTTGCGGTAGTGCCCGATCGCCGGGCCGGGCTCGTCGTCGGCGACCACGCGGCCCCCGTCCAGCACCACGACGCGGTCGAAGTCCTCCAGCAGCGCCAGGTCGTGGGTGACCACCACCACCTGGTGCGGCAGGCCGCGCAGGACGCCCGCGAACTGCCGGGAGTGGCGCAGGTCGAGCAGCGTCGTCGGCTCGTCCATCACCAGGATCCGCGGCTCCAGTACGAGGACCGAGGACAGGGCGAGGAGCTGCTTCTGGCCGCCGGAGAGCTGGTGGGCGGGATGGTCGGCGTGTTCGGCCAGGCCGTTCTCGGTGAGCACGGCCCGCACCCGCCGCTCCACCTCCTCCGGCCGCAGCCCCTTGCGGCGCAGCGAGAAGGCCACGTCCTCGGCCACGGTCGGCATGACGATCTGGGCGTCCGGGTCGGTGAAGACGAAGCCCACCTCGCGCCTGATCCGGGCGCCGTGCCTGCGGGTGTCGCGCCCGAGCACCGTCACGCTGCCCGCGGTCGGCAGGGCCAGCCCGTTGACCAGCCGGGCGAGGGTGCTCTTGCCGGAGCCGTTGGCGCCGATCACGCCGACGCGTCGTTCCGTGAGCGACAGCGTGACGCCGCACAGCACGTCGCGCTGCCCGAGCCGGACATGGACGTCGGAGAACTCGATCACTCACACCACCTCGAACAGCGCGGCGACCCCGAGGCCGCCGCCGACCGCCGCCGTCGCCAGCCCCAGCGTCCCGGAGGGCGCGCCGGCCCGTACGAGCCGGCCGAACAGCCTGGTCACCACGACCGCGCCGCTGGCACCCCAGGGGTGGCCGAGGGCCAGGGAACCTCCGTCGGCGCACACCCGATCCCGGTCGCCGTCCAGCGGGTCGAGCCCGAGCGCGTCGGTCACCGCCAGCACCTGCGCCGCGAACGCCTCCACGATCTCCACGGCCGCGACCTGGCCGAGCTGCACGCCGGCGCGTTCGAGCACGCGGCGGACGGCCGGCACCGGCCCCCATCCGGGCAGCGCCGGGTCGCAGCCGACGACCGCGCCCGCCCGCAGCCGCAGCCCGGGCAGTCCGGCCCGCAGCCGTTCCGGGACGACGGCGACCGCGGCGGCGCCGTCGCTGATCGGGGAGGAGTTGCCGGCGGTCACCGTGCCCCCGGCGACGAACGCGGCGGGCAGCCGCGACAGCGACGCCGTCCGCAGGGCGCGGGGCCGCTGGTCGTCCGTCCGGCCGCCGACGGTGACGATCTCCCGCGCGAAGCGGCCCGCGTCGCGCGCGGCCAGCGCCTTGGCGTGGCTCTGGCAGGCGTAGGCGTCCTGGCGTTCGCGGCTCACGCCGCGGGCTTCCGCGAGCGCCTCGGCCGCCGGGCCCATGTCGGGGTCGGGGTGTCCGGCCGGCGCGAACGGGGCTCGCTCGTACGGCGTGGGCGGCTCGTCCCCTCCTCCGCGGTGCGCCCGCAGCGGCGCGGTGGACGCGCTCTCCGCCCCGCCCGCGACGACCAGGTCCGCCTCACCGGCGCGCACGGCCTGGCCGGCGAGCAGGATCGCGGCCAGGCCGCTGCCGCACTGCCGGTCGACGGTGACGCCGGGGACGCCGTGTCCCAGCCCCGCCGCCAGCGCGGAGACGCGGGCGACGTTGCCGCCGGGGCCCATGCAGTTGCCGAGGATCACATCGTCCACCGGCAGGCCGAGTCCGGCGACGTCACCGGCGACCGCCGCGACGACGGGGGCGGCCAGCCGGTCGACGGTCAGGCTCCGGAACGCGTGCCCGGCGGTGCCGACGGCGGTGCGGCGGGCGGCCACGACGACCGGCGCGTCGCGCGTGTCGGTCGCCATCTCAGCCGAGCCGCCGCAGGCCGGGGTCGCCGTCGGCGAGACGGGTGGCGACCAGCCCGCGCGCGGGCTTGCCGGTGGGGGTGCGGGGCAGTTCGGGGACGGCGTACCAGCGGCGGGGCCGCTGGGCGGTGTCGAGGCCGCTGCGGGCCGCCGCCTCCAGCCTGGCCCGCGGCGGCGGGGCGGCGTCGCGGGTCTCCAGGACGGCGGTGACCACGGACCCGAGATAGGGGTGGGGCGAGCCGACGACCACGAGGTCGCCCACGCCGGGCACGCCGCGCAGCACCTCCTCGACGTCCTCCGGCACCACGGTCGCGCCGCCCGTCTGGATCGCGCCGTCACCGCGGCCGCGCAGGCGCAGCACCTCGCCCGGCCGGTACGGCTCGGCCAGGTCGCCGACGGTCATCCAGCCGGCGTCGTCGGTGCGCAGCGGACCGGTCGCGCCGGCCAGGTAGCCCTCGGACAGCCAGGGGGAGCGGGCCCAGACCTCGCCGAGGCCCTGCCCGTGCTGGGTGCGGACCTCGATCTCGACCTCGGGGAACGGGCGCAGCCCGGCGCCGTCGGCGTCCGCGGCCACGAAGGACAGCTCGGTGGCGCCGTAGTAGGACACGACGTGGACGCCGGCCGCCGCCCCCCGCTCGCGCGCGCCGCCCGGCAGCGCCGCGCCGCCGATCAGGGCCGTGCGCAGCGGGCTCGGGGTCCGGCTCAGGGCCTCCAGCACGTCGGGCAGCCCGTGCGGCACGAGATGGACGACGGTGGCCTCCGCCAGGTCGGCGGCCAGGTCGGCCGGTGACCAGCGGCCCGGCAGGACGGCCGTCGCGCCGGTGGCCAGGGTGTGCATGGCGGCGAAGGCGTACAGGGAGGACACCAGCGGCCCGGGGATCAGGACGACGTCGCCGGGCCCGATCCCCGCGAGGCGGTTCAGGTGCGGGAAGGAGGCCGTCCACGACGCGCGGGTGCGCACCACGGCGCGCGGCCGGCCGGTGCTGCCGGAGCTGAAGCAGGCCCACGCCGGGTCGCCGGGAGCCCCGGCGCCGGGAGGGGGCGGCGGGGAGGCGGCCGGGGCGGACAGAGGGGCGTCGATGAGGGCGTCCACGGGGACGGCCCGCATGACCTGCGCGCGCCGCTCGGGACCCCAGGACGGGTCGCACACCAGCGGCGTGGCCCCGGCCAGGTCGGCGGCCAGCACCGCGACGAGCATCTCGACCGGGTCGTCGAGGCTGACGGCGACCAGCGCGCCCCGGCCTGCCTTCAGGTCGGGTAGGCCGGATGGGTCCGGCGAGGGAGGGGCCGCTCGGCCGAGGAGGTCGGGCGAGGGAGGGGCCGCTCGGCCGAGGAGGTCCGGCGAGGGTGGGGCCGCTCGGCCGAGGAGGTCCGGCAGCCGCCGGGCCGCCCCGGTGATCCGGGCGGCGAGCTCGGCGTAGCTCAGCTCCCCCGACCGGCCGCGGACGGCCGGATGGCGCGGACGGTCGGCGGCGTGGCGCAGGACCTGTGCGGAGACCGGCATGTCGGGGTCAGCGCCTCCCCTGGGACGCCGCCGCCCGGTCGCCGCCCGCGGCCGGGTAGGCCCGGAACACGCCGCGCGCCACGATCGACGCCAGCACGGCCTTGGCCAGGTCGCCCGGCAGGAAGATCGAGCTCAGCGCCCAGGCCTTGGCCAGCGGGAGGCCGGTGACGGCCGCCTGAACCGGGACGCCCAGGAGGTAGACCACGCCGATGCCGCCGGCCAGGCACGCCGCCAGGAGCCGCGCGATGCCGGGCGTCCGGCCGCCGCTCCCGGCGATCCAGCCGACCAGGGCGGCGCCCGGGAGCCAGCCGATCAGGAACCCGGCGGAGGGGCCGGTGAACACGCCGAGCCCGCCGCGCCCACCGGCCAGCAGGGGCAGGCCCGCGGCGACCAGCACGAGGAGGACGGCGACCGCCAGAGCGCCCCGCCGGGCGCCCAGGACGGCGCCCGCCAGCATGACGCCGAACGTCTGCAGGGTGATCGGCACCGCGTTGCCCAGGAGGTTGAGGCCGCCGGGCAGCCCGAGCACGGCGATCAGGGCGGCGAAGACGCTGATGCGGGCCAGGTCGCCGGTGGCGAGCCGGCGGCGGGGCGGGTGATCCCCTGAATCCTGGGGCGGGGACGGCACCTGTTCGTCTTGTGTCATAAGGCAGATCTCACATCAGGACGTCATCGGTCAGACATGGCGGGATCCCACAACATTTCCCGCTCTCCTCTGACGGAGGGCGGGTGGCGGTCCAGCCGTCGCCGAGCCCGGCGCCGCGATCCCGCCGTGGTGCCGGGGCCGGTGCCGCCGCGCCGAACGGAGTTCACCTTACCCGGGGCCGGTCCGTACCTCTGCCTGGTCGGATCCGTGCCCGGGGCGGGGCCGTCAGTGGTGGCGGGGGGCTGCGGCGCGGGGCAGGAGCCGTACCAGGGCGCAGCAGACGAGGGTGGTGACGGCCACCGCGGTGAGGCTGCGCGCGGCCGCGACGGCCTGGCCGCCGGCCGGGGAGCCGAAGTAGACGGTGGTCACGGCGGCGGCGCCGACGGCGTTGGCGAGCTGCTGGACCGCGGTGAGCGAGCCGGCGGCGCTGCCGGACTCGGCGGGGTCGATGTCGCCGACCGTGATGACGTAGACCGTTCCGGAGCAGGTGCCCATGCCCAGGCCGACGACGAGCACCGGCGCGACGAGCGACCAGCCGCCGGTGGCGGTGCCCGAGACGAGGACCAGCACCAGCAGCCAGCCCATGCCGGCCAGGGTGACGACGAGGCCGGCGGCGACGAGGCGGCGGCCGAGGCGGGCGATGAGCCGGTGGGAGGCGACGGAGGCCACGACGATGCCCGCCGCCACCGGCGCCAGGCCCAGCGACGCCCGCACCGGCGTGAAGCCCAGGCCCTTCTGCATGAACAGCGACAGCACGTACAGCAGGCCCGACACCGCCGCGAAGTACGCGACGCCGAGGACGAGCCCGGAGGTGAACCCGCGGTTGCGCAGCAGGGACGGCTCGATGAGCGGGTTCGCCGCCGTGCGCTGACGCCGGGCGAACAGGGCGAAGAAGGCCAGGCCGGCGGCCATGCACAGCAGCGGGGCGGCTCCCCAGCCGTGGGCCGAGCCGTCGATCAGTCCGTAGAGCAGGCCGAGCATGGCGGCGGCGAGCAGGGCGGCGCCGGGGCCGTCGAGGGAGACGGCGGCGTCGCCGGGGTCCTTCGGCAGCAGGCGGGCGGCGGCCAGGACGACCGCGCCGCCGAGGACGCATCGCCCGCCAGCCGAGGCCGAACAGGTCGGCCTCGATCAGGCCGGCCGCCAGGACGGGACCGCAGACGGCGGATCCGCCCAGGGCGGGCAGGAAGGCGATGAAGGCCGTGCCGAGCCGGTCGTGCGGGAAGACCGCGCTCAGGATGCCGAACCCCTGGGGGATCAGCAGGGCGCCGAAGGCCCCCTGGATCAGCCGGGCCGTGATGAGCGAGGCGGGGCCGGGGGCCAGGCCGCAGGCGATGGAGGCGAGGGTGAAACCGGTGATGCCGGCCAGGAAGGTGCGGCGGCGGCCGTACTTGTCGCCGAGTCGGCCGCCGGGCACGAGCAGGACGCCCAGCGCGAGGGCGTAGCCGGCGCCCAGCCACTGGACCAGGGCGTCGCCGCCGCGCAGGTCGGCGGCGATGGTCGGCGCCGCGACGTTGGTGATCGTGGAGTCGAGGAGGTCGAGGACGCTCGCCGCGATGACGACGGCCAGGACGGCGCGCCGCCTCGCCGGCGAGAGGGCGGGGGCCGCGTCGGCGGGGGCGGCGCGGGCGGGGGAGGGCACAGGGGTCCCCTTCCTGAAGTCCGTGCGCGACGCAACACTGTGTGCGTCGCACAAATGGTGTGTGACGCACATGAATGTGGAGCATGAGGAGCCGGATGTCAAACAGAAAAGAGCGCCGGTCCGGGGGCGAACCCCCGGACCGGCGCTCTCGGCGTCCGGCGCTCTCAGCCGTCAGGCGGTGATGCCGTCAGGCGGTGATCAGGCCACGTCGAACCGGTCGAGGTCCATGACCTTCGCCCACGCGGCGACGAAGTCGGTCACGAACTTCTCCTTCGCGTCGTCGCTCGCGTAGACCTCGGCGAGCGCGCGCAGCTCGGAGTTCGACCCGAAGACCAGGTCGGCCCGGGTGCCGGTCCACTTGACCTCGCCCGTGGCGGAGTCGCGGCCCTCGAAGGTGTTCGCGTCCTCGGACGTCGCCTTCCACGCCGTGCCCAGGTCGAGCAGGTTGACGAAGAAGTCGTTGGTCAGCGTCCCGGGGGTCGCGGTGAGGACGCCGTGCGGCGACTGCTGGTGGTTGGCGCCCAGCACGCGCAGACCGCCGACGAGGACCGTCATCTCGGGGGCGCTCAGCGTGAGCAGGTTGGCCTTGTCGAGCAGCAGGTACTCGGCCGGCAGGCGGTTGCCCTTGCCGAGGTAGTTGCGGAACCCGTCGGCGGTCGGCTCCAGGGCGGCGAACGACTCGACGTCGGTCTGCTCCTGCGAGGCGTCGACGCGACCCGGCGTGAACGGCACCTGGACGTCGAAGCCGGCGTCCTTGGCGGCCTTCTCGACGGCGGCGGAGCCGGCGAGGACGATCACGTCGGCCACCGATACCCGCTTGCCGCCCGTCTGGGAGGCGTTGAAGGCGTCGGCGACACCCTCGAGGACGCGCAGCACCGTCGCGAGCTGGTCGGGGTCGTTGACCTCCCAGCCGCTCTGCGGCTGCAGACGGATGCGGGCGCCGTTGGCGCCGCCGCGCTTGTCGCTGCCGCGGAAGGACGAGGCCGACGCCCACGCGGTGGACACGAGCTGCGACACCGACAGGCCCGAGGCCAGGATCTGCGACTTGAGCGTGGCGACGTCGGCGGCGTCGATCAGCTCGTAGGTCCGCTCGGGGAGCGGGTCCTGCCACAGCAGCACCTCGGAGGGGACCTCCGGGCCGAGGTAGCGCGCGACCGGGCCCATGTCGCGGTGGGTCAGCTTGAACCACGCCCGCGCGAAGGCGTCCGCGAACTCGTCGGGGTTCTCCAGGAAGCGCCGCGAGATCGGCTCGTAGATCGGGTCGAACCGGAGCGAGAGGTCCGTCGTGAGCATCGTCGGGGCGTGGCTCTTCGACGGGTCGTGCGCGTCGGGGACGGTGCCGGCGCCGGCGCCGTCCTTCGGCCGCCACTGGTGCGCGCCGGCCGGGCTCTTGAACAGCTCCCACTCGTAGCCGAAGAGGATCTCGAAGAAGCTGTTGTCCCAGGTGATGGGGGTGTTGGTCCAGATGCCCTCAAGGCCGCTGGTGATGGTGTCGCCGCCCTTGCCGGTGCCGAAGGTGCTGCGCCAGCCGAGGCCCTGCTCCTCGATCGGGGCGGCCTCGGGGTCGGGGCCGACGTGGTCGGCCGGACCCGCGCCGTGGGTCTTGCCGAAGGTGTGACCGCCCGCGATCAGGGCGACCGTCTCCTCGTCGTTCATCGCCATGCGGCGGAACGTCTCGCGGATGTCGCGGGCCGCAGCGATCGGGTCGGGGTTGCCGTTCGGGCCCTCCGGGTTGACGTAGATGAGGCCCATCTGGACCGCGCCGAGCGGGTTCTCCAGCTCGCGGTCGCCGGTGTAGCGCTCGTCGCCGAGCCAGGTGGTCTCGGGGCCCCAGTAGACGTCCTCGTCGGGCTCCCACACGTCGGCGCGGCCGCCGGCGTAGCCGAAGGTCTTGAAGCCCATCGACTCCAGGGCGACGTTGCCGGCCAGGATCAGCAGGTCGGCCCACGAGAGATTCTTGCCGTACTTCTTCTTGACCGGCCACAGCAGGCGGCGGGCCTTGTCGAGGTTGCCGTTGTCCGGCCAGCTGTTGAGCGGCGCGAAGCGCTGCTGACCGGCCCCGGCGCCGCCGCGGCCGTCGCTGATGCGGTACGTGCCGGCGCTGTGCCAGGCCATGCGGACCATGAACGGGCCGTAGTGGCCGAAGTCGGCCGGCCACCAGTCCTGCGAGGTGGTCAGCACCTCGGCGATGTCCCGCTTCACGGCCGGCAGGTCGAGGCTCTTGAACGCCTCGGCGTAGTCGAAGTCGGCGCCGAGGGGGTTGGCCACGGCGGGGTTCTTGGCGAGGATCTTCAGGTTGAGCCGCTCCGGCCACCACTGGTGGTTGCCGCCGCCCTGGGTGGGGTGCGCGGCACGCCCGTGCGCGACCGGGCAGCCGCCCGTTTCGCCGTCTGCCTTCGGGTCTGTGACGATTGCGTCGTGGTTCTCGGACATGGGAATCCTTCCGTCGGACAAGGCCGATCCGTGCTCAGGAAGTGCAGGCGGTGGAACATTCGGGGCACAGGCCCCAGTAGATGACCTCGGCCTCGTCGATCGAGAAGCCGTGGTCGTCGGAGGCGTGCAGGCACGGCGCGTCGCCGACCGCGCAGTCGACGTCGGCGACGACGCCGCACGAGCGGCACACGACGTGGTGATGGTTGTCCCCGATACGCCCCTCGAACCGGGCGGGGCTGCCCGCCGGCTCGATCCGGCGTATGAGGCCCGCCGCGGTGAGCGCGTGCAGGGCCTCATAGACGGCTTGAAGGGAGATGTGGCCCACGCGGTCGCGCACTCCGGAAGCGATCGCCTCGACGTCGAGGTGGTCGCCGTGCCGGACGGTCTCGAGCAGCGCGACGCGGGCGGCCGTGACCCGCAGGCCGACGCCGCGCAGCTCCTCGGCGGTGGTGGGCGCGCTCATGCCGCCGAACCTACCTTCATAAACACGAACAATACAAGAGAACGAACGATGCAAGCTTAGCGGCGCGCCGTGGACCCGGCCGTGGTCGGCAGGTGTTTCGCGAGGTCAGCGCCCGGGCGGCGGTCAGCCGGTGTCGTCGCGGCGGGCGCGGGCCGCCTCGGCCCGCAGGCGGGCGGCCCGCTCCTCCAGCAGCCGCGCCTGCTCCTCCGGCGAGGGCGCCTCCACGGGCTCCGGCTCCTCCGCGTCCGGCTTGGCGGCCTCGGCCTTGAAGGCGCGCAGCGAGCGTCCGATGGAGCGGGCCACGTCGGGCAGCTTCTTCGAACCGAACAGCATGAACAGGACCAGCCCGATGGCGAGCAGCTCGCCGACCCCGAGATTCTCCATGATCCCCCCGTGGTGGAGCACGCGGTCAAGCCCTATGCCATCCTACGTCCGCGCAGGTCAACGGGGGTGGGAGCGACTCAGGCGGGCCGGTAGACGAGGTGCTGCACGCCCGTGGCGAAGGTCTCGGCCGAGACCAGGGTCAGCGGGATGGGGTTCTCGCCGTCCTCGAACAGCCGCCGGCCCCTGCGCACGGCGATCGGGTGCACCAGCAGGCGCAGCTCGTCCAGCAGGCCCGCGTCCAGCAACTGCTGGACGACCGAGATCGAGCCGCTCACGGCGATGTGCGTGTCGCCCGGCTCGTTCTTCAGCGCGGTCACGGCCTCGGCGAGGTCGCCCCGCAGCAGTTCGGAGTTGCGCCAGGTGAACTCCAGCGGCTGCCGAGACACGACGATCTTCCGCGCGTCGCCGAGGGCCTTGCCCAGTCCGGCGTCCTCGCCGCCCGCCGCCTCCCGCTCCGGCCAGGCCCCGGCGAAGCTGTCGTAGGTCTCGCGTCCCAGCAGCAGCGTGTCGGCGGTGGCCAGGCTGTCCATCACGGCGGCGCCCATCTCGTCGCTGAAGTAGGGCAGGTGCCACGCGGCCGGCTCCTCCACGACGCCGTCGAGCGAGATGAACAGGCTGGCGATGATCTTCCGCATGGTGGTGCTCCTCAGGGAGAGGGGCGGTCCGCCGCCCCTGCTGTGGTCTGGATGTCTCCAGCCTGCGGGACCGCGCTTACGGCTTCCCTAAGGAGGACTTATGGTCTTACGGGCGGATGGCGCCGACGAGGCGGCCGCGCCAGTAGCCGTCCAGCTCGCTGATCTTGATGACGTCGCCGGTCTGCGGCGCGTGGACCATCTTCCCGTCGCCCGCGTACATGCCCATGTGCCCCAGCCCCTTGCTGAAGACCAGGTCGCCGGGCTGCAGGGCGTTCAGGGGGACGCGGCGGGCGGCGCCCCAGCTCCACTGCGTCCAGGTCGTGCGGGGCAGCGAGACGCCGGCGGCGCGCCAGGCCGCCTGGGTCAGGCCGGAGCAGTCGTACGAGCCCGGCCCCGTGCCCCCGAACCGGTAGGGCTTGCCGATCTGGGCGAAGGCGAACTGCAGCGCCACGCGGGCGTTGCCCGAGGCGGGTCCGGAGTACGTCATGCCGGTGCTCCTGGGGTCTCCGCTCCTGAAGGCGCCGATCCGGCGCAGCAGCCTCGTCTGCTCGGCGATCAGCTTCTCCACCTTCGCCCTCTCGCCGCGCACCCTGTCACGGGCCGTCTCGGTCTCGGCCAGGACGCGGCGGGCCTCGCCGTACCGGTCGCGTAAGTCCTTGGTCGCCGCCTGGAAGGCCCGCAGCCTCGCCGCCCTGGTCTCGGCGATCCGGTCGAGGGTGGCCAGGCCGCCCAGCACGGCTCGCGGGTCGCCGTCGGCGACGACCCCGACCCAGCCGGGCAGCGGGCCCGAGCGGTAGTCGCCGACCGCCGCGGCCATGAGGTCCTCGCGCAGCTCCGTGGCCTGGGCGTTCTTGCGGGTGAGCTCGGCGTCGAGGCCGTCGTGCCGCTTCTTGGCCCGCTTGTACGCCTCGGTGGCCTGGTTGTACCGCTCGACCATCTGGTCGGCGCGTTCGTTGAGCTTCTGGAGCCTCGCCCGGACCTTCGCCGGCGACGGTTCGGCGACGGCGGCGCCGGGGGTGACGACCAGGACGGCCGCCGCCAGCGCCGCCGCTAACGCGATCTTCCCGAGCCCTGCCGGCATGCTCACTACGACGCCTCCTCGTAGATATCGAAGCTTAGGCGAAAGGGTACAGAGGATTTGGGCTGGTTGATCTATCGGTTCGTGCGCGTGCCGGCGCGACGGCGTACTAGCCGCGGTAGTGGCCGGCTCGTACGGGCCGCGTGTGGAGATACGCGGGCGGGCCGCGGCGCGTTCACCGCGGCCGCGGCTCCGGAGGCCGCGGAGGCGGGGAGAGCCTCCGCCTCCGCGGCGTCAGCCCTGGAACTCGGGGTAGCCGTAGCCGACGACCTGCGACTTGGGCCTGACGCGCTGTTCCACGCGGCCGTCGCCGGTGTTGCCCTCGATCGTGGTGATCGTGCCGTTCCCGTTGTCCTTCTTGACCAGGCCCACGTGGTCGATGCTGCGGATGCGCCCGCCGTTCCACGAGAAGAACACGACCGCGCCGCGCTCGGCCTTCCCGCCCCACCGCTCGTGCCTCTTGAACCACCTGGCCCAGGCGACGGTGTAGGCGTCCGCGCCCATGCTGTCCTGCAGACCGGCCTTCTCGCCGACCCACGAGACGAACATCGCGCACCAGGGGGCGTTGCGGTAAGCGCGGATGCTGCCGCCGTCGCGGGCCACGGTCTGGGCCGCGCGGGGCGAGGACATGTACCAACGGTGGAAGCGGGTGCCGCCGCCGGCCCGGTTCTCCTTCACGCCGATCTGGGACTTGGCGACCTTCAGCAGGGCGTCGGCGGTCAGCAGGGCCTTGTGGGCCGGGGCGGTCTTCGGGGCGGTGGCGTTCACCTGGGGCGGGGCGGCCTGCGCGATCTTCTCGACGGGAGCGCTGTTCTGGATCGGCGCGACCTTCTCGATCGGGGCGCTGTTCGGGACCGGGGCGTCCTGGGGCGGGGCGTCGGCCCGGGCCGGAGCGTCAGCCTGGGCCGGGGCGTCAGCCTTGGCGGGGACGTCGTCCAGGGCGGCGGGGACGGTGGCGCCGCGGGAGGCGGCCGTCCGCTCGGCGGAATGGGGGTCGTCGGCGGAGGCCGGGAGGCCGGACAGGACGACGCCGGCGGCGATCGTCACGCCGAGGGCGAGCCGGGGGAGGGCGGCGGACGTGCGAGCACGAGAGGGGACGTGCGAGGTCATGCTGGGGGTTTGCTCCTTGCTTCCATGCCGCCTACCGGGTTAGCTGACGGGTTCGGGCGTGGAAGTGCCCTACGGGACGCCGCCGTGGACGGCGCTCCGATTCACCCCAAGGGGATTGGGTCCCCGGCTCCGCGATGACCGCGGATTCGGCGGCCGCGCCAACCCGGGCAGGATCGGATCCCGCCTGGGCGGCGCGGTCTTGGCAGTGGTGAGGAGCCCGGCCGATGTCTCTCCCGGCCGTACTCCTCGGGGCGCTCAAGGTAAGTGATGGGTATAGGGCCCGGCAAGAGGTGGTTTGTCGGCTTTTGTCATGAAACATCCCTGAACTGGGGTTTTATGCAGAATCCTTTACCTTTGGTGGAGTCTGTCGGGATCGGCGCGCGCCCGGTGCGGATGTGACTACTATCACTCATAGTGGGGTTCGAGGCCGGCCAGCAGGTTGAAGGAGCCGGTCAGCAGGTTGAGGGCGACCAGGCCGGGGAGCTCGGCGATGATCCGGTCGCTCCAGCCCTGCTCGCGCAGGCCCGCGACGTCCGCGTCGGTGATCGAGGACGGCTCGGCGAGGACGCGGACGGCGACGCCGATGAGCGCGGCCTCGCGCGGGTCGGCCGAGGTGCCCTGGCGGGCGAGGGCGATGTCGGCCTCGCTCAGTCCCGCCGCCTTCGCGGCCGTCGTGTGGGCGTCGAGGCAGAGGCCGCAGCCGATCCGCTCCTGGACGGCGAGGGAGATCTTCTCGCTGAGGGCGCGGGGCAGCTTCGAGCGGCGCATGGCCCGGGACAGGTCGAGATAGCCCTGGAGCACGGCCGGGGAGTGGGCCATCGTGGAGATCATCTCCCCGGCGCCGCCCCTCCTCTCGATGATGTCGTCCAGCAGTTCGCGCGACTTCCCGGGCGCCTCCGCCGGGGCTAGTGGGGTCAGACGTCTCATGGGGTCACTCCTCGGTCTCGGGTGGCGATACTATACCCCCGCACCGTATCGAGGAGGCTGGAGAATGACACCCGGAGGACGACTCGCCGAGCACCTGACCCGCTGGCTCGGCGCCTGGCCACCCGCGTCCGAGCTGGACGTCGTCGGCGAACCCGCGCGGACGCGGCCCGGCTGGGACGGCAGGCTCCACCCGGTCATGGGGATCGCGTCGCCCGAGGGAGGTGTCCTGTCGGTCCCGCCCGCGCACGCCGGGCCGGTGACGCGCCTGTACGCCGAGGAGGCCGACCTCGCCGCGCTGGGTCCGCGCGTTCCGGCCCTGGTGGGGTATCCGGAGCGGGAGTGGTTCACCGCCGTCTACCGGTGGACGCTCGCCCCGGCGTCCCTGCCCGAGGCCGGGGAGTGGACGGCGGCGGAGGACCCTGGGACGCCGGCGTGGCTGCGGCCCTTCGGCGGGGACGTGCTGGTCGCCCGGGACCCGGAGACGGGGGCGCACCTGGCGGGCGTGGGGATCAAGAAGCATGACCCGTACGGTCACGAGCTGGCGGTCGTGACAGCTCCCGAGGCGCGCGGGCGCGGGCTGGCCCGCGCGCTCGTCGCCCAGGCCGCCCGCCGGGTGCTCGACGAGGGGGCGGTGCCCACCTACATGCACGCCCCCGACAACCTGGCCTCGGCCGCCGTCGCGGCGGCGGCCGGCTTCCCCGCCCTCGGCTGGACCGCCTTCGGCCTCACCGAGGAGCCCGCACCGCCCGCGACGTGACGCCCCCGGAGACGTGGGGACGTGACGCCGTCGCGCGCGGTCTTCATGCCGCTCCATGGCGCGACGCCGTGCGCTCTCGGCCCACGGCGCCGCGGGCCTCCCGCGAGAAGGTCGCCCTCAGGAGGTCTTCCGCCCTCAAGAGTTCTCCCGCCACCAGAGGGTGACCCCCTCAAAAGGGCCGCGCCGTCAAGAGGCCGCGCGCCCTCTGGGGGCCGCCCCCAGAGGGGCGCACGCCGTCGGGAGGTCATCCCCCCAGAAGGCTGCCCCCCCAGAAGGTCGCCCGCCGTCTGGAGGTCGCCCCCAGAAGGTCGCCCACCCTCTGGAGATCGACCCCCAGAGGGTCGCCCGCCGTCAGGAGGTCGCCCGTCCTCAGAAGGTGTACGTGCGGGTGACCGCCGTGAGGCCGCCGTCCTCCCGGGTCGAGGCCACCAGCGACGGTGGCATGGCGGCGAACCCCGGCACCGCGCGCAGGCCGTCCGTCTCGGCGACCGCCGTCACGCGGACCGGGCCCGCCCCCGCCACCCGCAAAGCGATCTCGGCCCCGCCGGCGGGCAGGCCGCGGAAGCGCACCTCGCCCGGCCAGGTCCTGGCTCGCGTCCCCGTCACGGGCACGGTCACGGGCGTGAGCCCGCGGGCCGCGGCCGTCGCCCCGGTGATCGGGCGTTCGACGCGGAGCGTCACCGAGCGGGCGCCGCGACCGGCGCGTACCCGCAGCCGGATCGTGCCGCCCTCGCGGCCCAGCAGCGTGAGGCGGGGAGCGGCGGCGGGGGCGGCGGGCGCCGGCCCGGTCCACAGCGCGCCGCGGGCGTAGCCGGGCGGGAGCCCGGTGGTGTCGTGGCCGGAGACGTGACGCCTGGTCCAGGCGGGCGGGTCGGTGTCGGCGCTGACCCAGTGGGCCGTCCGCGCGTCGGCGTCCATCACGTACGCCAGATGCGTGCGCCCCGGGTCGGCCGCGTCGAAGCGGTCCACCGCCAGCCCCCCGGCGGTGAGGGCGAGGGCGAGCGCCGCGGCGACGGCCGGCACGGCCGGGCGCCACCGCCGGGGCAGCAGCAGCTCGGCGAAGGGCAGCAGCGTCAGCGCGAACAGCGCCACGACCAGGGCGGCGGCCCCGCCCAGGGCCAGCCCCAGGCCCTCGAAGACGAGCCGGGCCATCGCGGGCAGCAGCACCGCCGCCAGGGAGGCGCCGGCCGTCAGCGCCACCACCCGCCAGCGCGGCGGCAGCAGCACCGCGCCCAGCCCGCCGAGCGCGCCCGCCAGCGCGGGCAGGGTGAGGACGAACGCGGCGCCCGGCGCGTACGCCGCGCACGCGACCCCCAGCACCGCCGGCCAGGCCAGCGCGCCGACCGCCAGCGCGGCGGGCCCGGCCACGCGCCGCAGCGCCACGTACCAGGCCAGCACCGAGGCCACGGCCAGCAGCGCGACGGCCGCCTGGAACGGCCCCGGCCGGTGCAGCAGCCCGCCCATCACGTCGTACACGGGCTGGACCCCGGCCATCACCTGCCACTGCCCCTGGGCCAGCACCACGGCCAGCGCGAGCGGCGCGATCCCGGACACCACGCCCACGGCCAGGCGCGGCAGGCTGAGCAGCCGCCTGCGGCGGGCCACCAGCGCGAGCCCCGCGACCGCGGCCACGGCCAGCAGGGCGAGCGGCCACACGAGGCCCTGCGGATAGCGCACCATGACGCCGAGGACCCGGAAGTACGTGGCGTCGTGGCCCGCCCGCAGCGTCGCGAGGTCCGCGTTCCCCAGCGTGCGGGCCAGCGCCAGCATCGTGGAGCCGTGGTGCTGGAGGCTGCCCCGGTCGAGCTGGTCCAGGGAGTCCTGGGCGGTGTGGTAGCGGGAGGAGCGTTCGAGGTAGGCGAAGTTCATGCCGGTGAACCCGGCCTGGGTCAGCGGCGTGAAGTCGGTGTTGTTCGGCAGCAGGCGGTAGATGGCCATCAGGGAGGAGTTGCCGCGCGGGTGCGGCACGGACTGCCCGAACGCGCGCACCAGCTCGGCGTCGCCGGGGGTGGTCTCGAACAGCATGGAAGGCCCGGCGACCCCGCGGGCCTCGAAGTTGAGGAGCACCCCGCCCTCGCGGCCCAGCGGGTGCTCGCGGGCGAACGCCTCCGCGCCGAGCACGCCGTCCTCCTCGCCGTCGCTCATCAGCAGCACGAGGTCGTTGCGGAGCGCGGTGCCGCCGAGCGCCCGTACGGTCTCCAGCATCGCGGCGACGGCCGCGGCGTCGTCGGAGGCGCCGGGGCCCATGGACGCCGAGTCGTAGTGCGCCGCGATCAGCACCGTCCCGGTCGGGTCGCTGCCGCGCCGTACCGCCACCAGGTTGTGCACCTGCCCGAACGAGGCCAGTCCCGTCGAGGCGTTGGCGCCGATCGCCCGTTGCGTCATGACCTCCAGCCCCGCGGCCCGTAGCTGCCCGGCCAGGTAGTCCCTGGCCCGCGCGCCGGCCGCGCCGCCGATCGGGCGCGGCTCGGTGGCGAAGCGTTCGAGATGCCGCAGGGCCCGCCCGGCGCTGAACTCGCTGCTGGGCGCCGAGGCGGGCAGGGGTTGCATGGTGCTGTCCGCCATGGCGGTCAGCATGATCAGCGCGGCGAGGACGAGCAGGGCCGACAGCCCCGCCACGACCCGGCGCGGCGCCTCGATCAACGTTCCGGTCATGACGAGGAACGCTAGGTCCGTGCCCTTACGGGGGGTAATGAGGCGTGTGCCCGGAATGACCTGTGGTTTTCCGCAGTGCTTCGTCAGCGCGCCCGCCGGGATCGCCCGGCCGCGCCCTGATCGTCCGAGCGGCCAACCAACCGGGCGCGGCGGTAGTCCAACCCCGCGTGAGCAACGCACTGATCGACGGGGACCCGCAGCGGCTCGGCGCGTACTGGCTGGCCGGGCGGCTGGGCGCGGGCGGCCAGGGCGTCGTGTACGAGGCGTACGACCAGGCCGGCACGCGGGTGGCGGTCAAGGTGCTGCGGGGCGACCTGGCCGGCCAGAAGGAGCTGCGGGGGCGGATGGCCAGGGAGGTCGTCGCGGCGCAGCGGGTGGCGTCGTTCTGCACCGCCCGGGTCCTCGGCGCCGATCTCGACGGGCCCAGGCCGTACATCGTCAGCGAGTACGTCGAGGGCGCGAGCCTGCGGGAGGCCGTTACGGGCGGCCGGCGCTTCGCCGGGGACGACCTGCACCGGCTGGCCACGGCGATCGCCACCGCGCTGACCGCCGTCCACGACGCGGGCGTCGTCCACCGCGACCTCAAGCCCGACAACGTGCTGCTCGGGCCCGACGGCCCGCGGGTGATCGACTTCGGTGTGGCCAGGACGCAGGAGATGTCGCTCACGACGACCGGGGTGGTGGCGGGCACGCCCGGCTACATGGCGCCCGAGGCGTTCTCGGGGGAGCGCGTGGGGCCGGCCGCGGACGTGTTCGCGTGGGGCGCCGTGGTGCTGTTCGCGGCCACCGGGAAGGATCCGTTCTCGGGGGAGTCGCTGGGCGCGGTCATGCACCGGGTGCTCTCGCACGAGCCCGACCTCGCCGTGCTGCCCGGCTCGCTGCGCGGCCTGGTCCGCGCAGCGCTCGCCAAGGACGCGGCGCGCCGCCCGCGCTCGCGCGAGCTGCTGCTGGGGCTCCTCAACGCGGACGGTCCCGCCGGGGCGGACGGGGCGGCGGGGGAGACGGCGCGGCTGCTCGCGCGCGGCGCCGACGACGGCGGTCGGCTCGGGGCGC
This sequence comes from Nonomuraea roseoviolacea subsp. carminata, assembly GCF_024172185.1. Classification (GTDB taxonomy): domain Bacteria; phylum Actinomycetota; class Actinomycetes; order Streptosporangiales; family Streptosporangiaceae; genus Nonomuraea; species Nonomuraea roseoviolacea. The sequence continues at coordinate 1,918,241 of NZ_JAMZEC010000001.1, read as the reverse complement.
CCGGCGACGACCCGGCGCTCGGCGTCATCGCCGAGGACGCCTACGCCGCCCTCTCGCCCGCCGACCGGGAGCTCGTGCCGGACGTCTTCCTGCGCCTGGTCACGGTCACCGAGGACGGCTTCCTCATGCCGCGCGAGGCCCGCAGGAGCGAGCTGCCCGCCGACGCCGATCGCGTGCTGACCGCCTTCCCCTACCTCGTGTCGGCCGTGGACGGCGGGGAGCGGCTCCGCCTGCTGCGGCCCGCCCTGCCGCTGGCCTGGCCCCGGCTGCGCGCCTGGATCGCGGCCAACCGGGACGGGCTGTCCATCCACCGGCAGATCTGGACGGCCGCCGAGCGCTGGGAGGAGCGCGGGCGCAAGGACGCCGACCTCCTGCACGGCAGCTCCCTCGACGACGCGCTGCGCTGGGCCGCCGCCGAACGCCGCAACATCACCCTCACGCGTGCCGAACGGGACTTCCTGGAGGCCGGCGCGGCGCTCACCAGGCGCCGCTCGCGGCGCACCAGAGCGCTGGCCGCCGGCCTCGGCGTGCTGCTGGTGGTGTCGCTGGTCGCGGGCGGCCTCGCGGTACGGCAGAGCGTCACCCTGGCCGAGCAGGGGGAGACGCTCGCCCGGCAGCGCGACACGTCGGAGTCCGCCCGGCTGGCGGGCGTCGCCGAGTCGGTGCGCGGCCGCGACCCCGTGCTCGCCATGCTGCTCAGCGCGGCGGCCGGACGGCTCTCGCCCACGGCCGAGGCGCGGTCGAGCCTGTTCGCCTCGCTCGCCGACCAGGCCACCGGCGCCTTCCACGACCCCGCGACGGGCCCGGACGTGGCCCGCGCGCTCAGCGTCGACGGCCGCACGCTGGTCAGCGTCAGCCCCGGCGAGGCGCGGGTCTGGGACGTGGCGACCGGCCGCCGCACGGGCGGCTTCACCGGCGCCCTCACCACCCCCGGCCGTCCCGCGGCCCGGTTGCGGCAGGTCGCGGTCAGCGAGGACGGCCGCCTGCTGGCGGTGGCCGACACCAAGGGCGTGGCCCTGTGGAACCTCGCCACCGGCGCCCGGGTGGGCCCGCGCGTGCCCGCAAGCGAGGAGATCGACCTGCAGATCTCCTTCAGCGGCGGCCTCCTCGTCATCGACACCGGGCAGGGCAAGACCATCCGCGATCCGCGCACCGGCCGGAGCACCATGGTGCCAACGCTGGACAAGGTGGCGGTCCACCCCGGCGGCGACTACGTCGTGGCGGGCGGCAAGCGGTGGGCGCTGCCCTCCGGGAAGGCCCTGCCGGGCTTCCCCGGGATCTGCTCCAACTGCGCCGCGTGGGCGGGCTTCAGCCGCGACGGGCGGCGGCTGGCCATCGGCGACGACAAGGGGCTCACCGTCTTCGACGCCCGCACCCGCAAGGAGCTGACCTTCCTCGCGGACTGGGACCGCATGGCGACACCGGTGTTCGACCGGGACGGCCAGGTGCTCGCGGGGCTCGGCGCGACGCTGCGGCTCTACGAGGTGGACGCCGACGAGCCCCTGGTGTACGAGCGCACGCTCCCCGACCTGGCCTCCGCGATCGGGTTCGGGCCGGACGGTGTGCGGTACCTGAGCGAGGACACGGTCGTCACGCTCCCGCCGTACACGGTCGAGGCGGAGCCCGCGGACGAGGTGGAGCTCGACCCGGGCGGCCGGCTCCTCGCCTCCCACGCGCTGGACGCCTCCGACGTGCGGCTGGCCGACCCCCGCGGGTGGGACCCGTCCAGGGCGCGGACGGCCGGGCGGGCGCTGGCGGCCGGTCCGTCGGACCCGTACGACAGCGAGCTCAGCTTCAGCCGCGACGGCCGCCGGCTGGCGCTGCGGCGCAGCGAGGACGTCGTCGTCTGGGACACCGCCACGGGCGGCGAACTGGCCAGGGTGCCGCTCTCCGGCATCACCGACGGCTCGCTTCCCGGCCCGGCCGGGCTGTGGACGGCCGAGGCCAGGACGTTCACCCTGTGGGGGCTGCCCGGCGGGCGGCGGGTCAAGCAGGTGTCCAGGCCGCGCCTGTCCGGCTGGACGGTGACCGCGCGGGGCCGGCTGGTCGGTCTCGACGCGGACCGGCTGCGGATGGTCGACCTGGAGAGCGGGCAGCCCTACGGGCCGCGGCTGCCGTTCCCGGGCGCGACCGAGGACGTCTGGTTCGACGCGGACGCGAAGCTGGTCGCCGCGGACTTCGCCGGCAAGGTCGGCGTGTGGGACACGCGCACGGGGGCGCAGGTGGGCGACTGGCTGCGGGTGGGGGCGGCGCCGTGGGCGGCGGCGTTCTCGCCCGACGACCGGCTGTTCGCGTTCGCGTCGCAGGACAAGACGCTGACCGTCTGGGACGTGGGGCGGGGGCAGCCGGTCGGGCCCGTGGCCCGGCTGACGGACAGCGCGCGGTCGGTCGTCTTCACCGCGGACTCGGCGGAGGTGGTGGCGATCGGCCGCAAGGCGCGGCTGACCCGGCTGCCCGTGGCGGTCGGGCCGCTGATCCAGGCGGTCTGCGCCCGGGCCGGGCGCGGCCTCACCGCGGCGGAGTGGGCGCGCCACCTCCCCGGCCGGGCGTACCGACCGGGGTGCTGACCTCGGCCGGGCGTACCGGCCGGGGTGCTGACCGCACCGGCGCCCGGGCGCCGTCATGAGCGGGGCGTCGTCAGCCCTGGCCGGACCAGTACGCCTGGGCGCGCTGCCAGGCCGCGGCGCCGACCGCCCGGCCGAGGGCGCGGCCCTGCAGGTCGCCGGCGCGGAAGTGGATGCCGCCGTAGCGCCTTGACAGCCCGGCCTGGTCGGCCGCCTCGGAGAAGGTGTGCCAGCGCAGCGTCACGTCGGCGGCCGGGGTGACGCCCGGCTCGACCTGCGACGAGCCCTTGGCGATCACGGCCTGGCCGCCGAACGCGTCGCCGCCCGTGAAGCTGCGCAGCACCTCGGCCGCCGCCCCGCTGAACGTGCTGTGTCCCGAGACGTACTCCGCGAACGGCGGCGTCGGGAACGTGGGCACCTGGTAGGGCACCCAGGTGGCGCCGTCGATCACCCGGCCGCCCCAGGTGGGGATCCGCCGGCCCTGGTACAGGTAGCGGACCGCGGTGATCGGGCGGACGGAGTCGTGGTCGCGCTTGACCTCCCAAGCGGCGATCCCGGCGTCCATCACCGAGTTGGCCAGCGCGAAGAACATCTTCACGTCGTCGTCCAGGCCGTGGCCGTCGCGCGCCGACACCTGCTGGGCGAACAGGCACCAGTGGCCGGGCGGGGTCTCGCTGTTCGGGCCGTCGGCCCAGTACTCGGCGATCGCCTTCTGATGGTCGGTCAGCGCCGCCGTGCCCGCCACGATCTCGGCGGCCTGCGCCCGGAAGGCGGTCGTGCCGTTGGCCGCGGGCGCGGGCACGCCGTCGGCGAGGGCGCGGGCCCGGCCGCTGAACGACGCCACCCCGCCCCAGTGGGGCGCCAGGAACGGCGGCGTCACCACCACCCCGGCCTTGTTGCGGTACGTGAGCGGCTGCCAGCGGCTCGGGTCGTCGACCGAGGTCAGCGGATCGGCGACGACCATCGGGGCGTTGACCGGGGCGTAGCCGGTGGTGTCGGCGTAGCCGCCGAGCTGGTTGGAGCCGTCGGCGTGCCGGTGGTCGAGCACCGCCGCGCAGGCGGCCAGGCCGGTGCGGGCCGGCTGGCCGGAGGTGTCGGCCGGGTCGTAGCCCAGCTCGGTCATCAGGGCGTCGAAGGCGGGCCGCTGCGCGGGGTAGAGGTCGGCGGCGGCCTGGTGGGCGGCGTAGCTGATGGCCTCGGCGCGGTTGGCCTCGGTGCGCTCCGGCTCGGGCCGGCGCAGCGAGCCGCCCAGCCGGGTGCCGACGGCGACCGCGTCGTAGGCGGCCCACGCGTCGTACGCGCAGGTGTGGACCACGGCCAGGGCCCTGGCCACCTGCGGCGGGCCGAGGGTGCCGGTGCGCACGGCGGCCAGCACCGCCTCGTTCCATCGCACCACGACGTTGCGCCCGGCCCCGGTGTGCGCCCCCGCGGACGCCGGGGAGGCCGTCGCCGGGTGGGCTAAGGCGGCGGGCAGGAGCAGCGTGGCGGTGGCCGCCACGGTGAGCGCGAGCGCGCGTAAGGACGTCCGGTCGGGCATGGCAGATCTCCTCGCGTAGCGGGCCCCCGTGCATCTGGCCTGGCGATCATGCCATGCTCGAACGCGTATTCGAGCTAACTCGAAGGTGGGTGTTGCCTATCCCCTGGTGCGGGTCACGGGAGCGGGTGGCCGGCGTGGGGGTTGGCGGCGGCACCCTCGGTGCTGAGCAGCACGAGCGCCGCGTCCGGTCCGAGGCCCAGGGCCGCGCGGCGCTCGTCGTGCCCGTCGCCGGTCAGCGCGGCCCGGACGCCCGCGAGCGAGGCGGCGCCGCAGGGGCCGGAGGAGACGCCGAGCGCGGCGAGGTCGCGCGCCGCGCAGGCGGCGTCGGCGTCCGTGACGGCGACGGCCGCGTCCAGGCCGCCCATCAGGTACGGCCAGGCGGCGCTGGACGGGGTGCCGCAGTTCAGCCCGGCCATGATGGTCTCGCCGGTCGCGATGGCGACGGGCTCCCCGCGCACGAGGCTCGCCAGCACGCAGGCCGCGGCGCCGGGCTCCACGGCCAGCAGCGCCGGGGGGTGTCCGGCCGTACGGCTGCGGTAGTGCGTGACGACGGCCTGGGCGAGCGAGCCCACGCCGACGGGCACGGCCACCAGGCCGGGCGAGGTCACACCGGCGGCGGCGAGCTGCGTGTCGGTCTCGGCGAGCAGGGTGGAGTAGCCCTCGACGATCCAGCCCGGGATCTGCTCGTAGCCGGGCCAGGCGGTGTCCTGGACGAGGAGCGCGTCCGGGGCCGCGGCGGTCTCGGCCGCCAGGCGCACCGCGTCGTCGTACGACCCGGCGACCTCGGTGACCTCGGCCCCTTCGGCGGCGATGGCGGCCACGGCCTGGGGATGCACGCCGCGCGGGACGAGCACGCGGGCCCGCAGGCCGAGCAGCCGGGCGGTGCGGGCGACGGCGCGGCCGTGGTTGCCGTCGGTGGCGGTCACGAGGGTGACCGGTCCGTCCTGGACGTCACCGGCCGCCGCGCGCTCGGCGAGGGCGCGGTGGACCGCCCATGACGCGCCGAGCGCCTTGAACGCGGGCAGTCCCAGGCGGGACGACTCGTCCTTGACGAAGACCCGCCCGACGCCCAGCTCGGCGGCGAGGGCGGGCAGCTCGGCCAGGGGAGTGGGGGCGTAGCCGGGCAGCGAGGCGTGGAAGTCGCGCACGACCGCGGGAGCGGGGGCGCACCTCCAGGCGCGGGCGCCCGCCCGCGCGAACCAGGCGGGCGTGGATGTCGATGAGCTCGGTGGCACCCGATCAGCGTGCCATGCCCGGGCCCGGCGCACGACCGCCCGGTCACGCCGAGCGGTGGACGACCCGCCCGGGCGCACGACCCCCCGGTCACGCCGAGCGGTGGACGACCCGCCCGTCGAGCATGGTCAGCCACGCGTCCACGCCCGCCAGCGCCTCCGCCGGCAGGCTCCGCACGTCCGCGTCGAGCACCGCCACGTCGGCCAGCTTGCCCGGCGCGAGGGACCCGATCCGGTCCTCCATGCGCAGCGCGTACGCGGCGTCGAGCGTGTGCGCGCGCAGCGCCTCCTCCAGCGTGATCGCCTGCTCGGCCCCGATCGGCCCGCCCTCCCGGGTGCGGCGGCGCACCGCGTTGGCCACGGTCTCCATGGGCCGCAGCGAGGAGACGAACGAGTCGCTGGACAGCACCGGGCGCAGCCCGGCGTCGATCTCCTCGCGCATGGGCTGGAGCCGGTGCGCCCGCTTGTCGCCGAGCCGGCGCACGAAGTCGGTGCCGCTGTCGTGGAGGAAGTTGGGCTGGTTGACCGGGATCACGCCGAGCGCCGCGAAGTCCCGTACCTGGGCGGGCGTCGGATGGCCGCAGTGCTCGATGCGGGGCCGCGCGTCGTCACCCGAGACGGCCACGGCGGCCTTGAGGGCGTCGAGGGAGTAGCCCATCGCCCGGTCGCCCTGCGTGTGGATGCCGATCTGCCAGCCGGCCGCGGCGGCCCGGCGCACCAGCTCCGTCAGCTCGTCCGGCCGGTGGTAGAGCGAGCCCGTGAAGTTCTCGCCGTACGGCTCCTCGAACATCGCGGTGCCGCCCAGCAGCGTGCCGTCGCAGTAGAACTTCATCGCCCCGAAGCGCAGCCGGTCGTCGCCGAACGGCCCGGCCAGGCCGATGGAGCTCAGCTCGTCCAGCATGTGCGACAGCGGCATGACGACGGTGCGCACCGGCAGCGTGCCCGCCTTCCACGCCGACCGGTACACCAGCAGCTCCCGTCGCGACACCTGCGGGTCGCACACGGTGGTCACCCCGGCCCGCAGATAGGTGTCCCCGGCCATCTCCAGCCAGGACCGCAACTGCTCCTGGGGCAGGTCCACGTGGAAGTTCGGGCCGTGGCAGCCGATGTCCACGGCCACGGGCAGCAGCAGCTCCATCGCCGAGTCGAGCACCATGCCGGTGAGGCGGCCGCCCTCGTCCCGCACGAACGCGCCGCCCGCCGGGTCGGCCACGTCCTCGCCGATCCCGCGCCAGGCCAGCGCGGCCGAGTTGACCACCGCCTGGTGCCCCGACACGTGGTAGACGATCACCGGGTGGTCGGTGGTGGCCTCGTCGAGCTGCCGCCGCGTCGGCCGGCCGGTCGGGAACTTCGCGTCGTCCATCCCGTACGCGCGGATCCACTGGCCGGCGGGGGTCCGGGCGGCCTCCGCGGCGACGGCGGCGACCAGGTCGGCGGCACTGCCCACGGCCGGGTAGCGGGCGTCCACCGCCACCAGCGTCTCGGCCGTGGACAGCAGGTGGTTGTGCGGGTCGATGAAGCCCGGCACCACGCTCCGGCCGCCGGCGTCCACGACCTCGGCGCCCGGCCCGGCCGCGGCGAGCACGTCCTGCTCGCGGCCGACGGCCAGGATGCGGCCGTCCCGCGCGGCCACGGCCTCGGCGGCCGGGTTCGCGGGGTCCATGGTGATGACCTTGCCGCCGGTGATGACGGTGGTGGGCACGAGGGTTCTCCTTCTGGGACGGATGCGATCTCAGGGGCTTGCGCCGAGGGACGGGAGGCCGGGCGCGGTCAGGCCGTGGTGGTCGTCGTCGCGGCGCCCGTCGTGCCCGTCGCGGGCGCGGCGGGCGCGCGGTCGAGGTGGCGGGGCGCCACGGCCAGGCAGACCACGCTCAGCACGCACATGCCGGCGAGCAGGGCCACCGCCGGCCACGCCGCGCCGTCGGCCGCGCCGACGAGGGCGGTGGCGACGAGCGGCGACAGGCCGCCGAAGATCGCGCCGGCCCCCTGGTAGGCGAGCGAGATGCCGGTGTAGCGGACCCGCGGCGGGAACATCTCCGCCAGGATCGCCGCCATCGGCCCGTACGTGCCGGAGGTGGCCAGGCGCATCAGGGCCAGCATCAGGAAGATCAGGAAGGTGCTGTGCGAGCCGAGCACCGTGAACTGCGGGACGGCCAGCACGGCCGTGGCGACGAGGAACCAGATGACGACCTTGCGGTTGCCGAACCTGTCGCCCATCCAGGCCATGCCCAGCGTGGCGACCAGCTCGACGAACGCGGCCAGGCTCAGGCCGTTGAGGATGAGCTGCTCCGACTCGCCCGCGTACGGGCCCGTGGCGTACGAGAGTAGGAACGTCGTGAGGATGTAGTAGCCGCCGATCGCCACCGGCAGCGTGCCGATGCCGAGCAGGACCGAGCGCCACGACCCGCGGAACACCTCCTTGATCGGCACGCCCTGCCCCACGGGCCGGTCGGAGACGGACTCCTTGAACACGGCCTCCTTGAACACGGGCGACTCCTCGACCCGAAGCCGGATCATCAGGCCGACCAGAACCAGCACGGCCGAGACGATGAACGGCACCCGCCAGCCCCACGTGTGCAGGGCGTCCTCGCCGAACAGGTTCATGAGGCTGAACGCGCCCGTGGCCAGCAGCGCGCCCGCCGGGTTGCCGAGCTGGGCGAAGCCGCCGTAGAAGGTCTTCTTGTCCTCCGGCGCGTGCTCGACCGCCATGAGCGCCGCGCCGCCCCACTCGCCGCCGACCGCGAGGCCCTGCACGAAGCGGAGCACCACCAGCAGCACCGGGGCGAGCACGCCGACCGAGGCGTACGTGGGCAGGACGCCGACGGCGAAGGTGGCGGCGCCCATCATGAGCAGGGTGACGACCAGCGCGGACTTGCGGCCGACCCGGTCGCCGAAGTGGCCGAACACGATGCCGCCGAGCGGCCTGGCGAAGAAGCCGACCGCGTACGTGGCGAAGGACGCCATGAGCGCGACCGTGGGGCTGGAGGCGTTGGGGAAGAACAGGTCGTCGAAGAGCAGCGCGGCGGCCGTGGCGTAGACGTAGAAGTCGTACCACTCGATCGTGGTCCCGACGAAGGCGGCGCCGGCCGCCCGGGTGGCGCGGTTCATGGGTCCTCCGGTTCTCAGGGGGTGCGACGACGATATGCGCAGGTCAGAGGGATTCGACCCGGGACGAATCGCACCGCCGGCGGTGAATTAGAGTGCGGTATGCACACCGCCGAGGAGCCGGCATGGCGTTGATCGAGGAGCCGGGATGGCGCTGACGACGGCCCAGGCCATGACCCTGCCCGGCATGGAGATGCGGCTGCTGGCCGGGCGCGCCGGGCTGGCCCGCGTCGTGCGGTGGGCGCACGTGTCGGAGCTGGCCGACCCCGTGCCGTGGCTGCGCGGCGGCGAGCTGGTCATGACCATCGGCCTCGGCCTGCCCGCCGACGGCGAGGGGCGGCGCGCCTACGTCGAGCGGCTGTCGGGCGCGGGCTGCGCCGCGCTGGCCTTCGCGCTCGGCGAGGCCGTGACCGAGGTCCCGGGTGACGTCCTGGCCGCCGCCGACGCGTGCGGGCTGCCGGTCCTGGAGATCCTCACCCCGTTCATCGCCGTGAGCGAGGCCGTCGCCCGGTGGCACGCCGACGAGCGGGTACGCGGGGAGCGGCGGGTCGTGGCCGCCCAGGAGGCGATGGCCCGGGCCGCGCTGGTGTCGGGCACCTCGGGCATCCTGCGCGCCCTGGCCGAGCACGCCGGGGGTGAGGTGCTGCTGCTCGACCCGCACGGCGGGCCCCGGGCGAGCGTCCCGCCGGGCGAGCGGCCGTGGCACGCCAGGGCCGTCGAGGCGGCGGGGAGCACGGCCCGGCGCAGCGCCGGCGTCATGGACGACGGCATCGAGGCCGTCCAGGTGCAGAGCCTCGGCTTCTCCGGCCCGCCCACCGGCTGGCTCGCGGTGCGCACCGCCTCACCCCTGGACTGGCACGTCAGGATGCTGACCAACCACGCCGTCTGCCTGCTGGCCATCGAGTTGCTGGGCGTGCGCGCCGGGCGGGCCAGGTCGCACGCCCAGCGGGCCGCGCTGCTGTCCGCGGTGCTCGACGGCGGGCTGTCCACGCGCCAGCTCGGCGAGCTGTGCTCGGTGGCGGCGCCGCCGTACGAGGTGGTCGTGGCGGGGCCGCGGGTGCCGGTGGAGGCGGCGGTCGAGGCGCTGGCCGACGTGGTCGCCGACGCGGAGGCCGAGGAGCTGGCGTTCGTCTGCCCCCGGCCCGAGGGGGTGCTGTTCGTGCTGCCGGACGACGGGCGGCGGCGCGGCGAGGAGCTGTGCGCTCGACTGGGCGCGGCGGGGGGCGGCTGCCGGGCGCTCAGCCTGGACGAGCTGCCCGCGGCGGCGCGGCACGCGGCGGCGCTGGCCGGGCGCGGCGACGGCTACACCCACGTGGATGACCTGGAGGCGTGGGCGCTGCTCAGGGACGCCGTCGATCCCGAGGCGGCGCGCCGCTTCTCCGGCGCGGTGCTGCGTCCCCTGCGCGAGTACGAGGCCCGGCACGGCGGTCACCTCGTCGCCTCGGTCCGCGCCTACCTGGAGGCGGGGGAGAACCTGGAGATCGCCGCCCGGCGGCTCGGCGTGCACCGCAACACGCTGCGCCGCCGGCTGGCCGCCGCCGAGCGCGTCTCGGGGCGCCCCCTGACCGACCCGGGGCACCGCCTCCAGCTCTGGCTGGCCGTCTCACTCGGCGACCTCGTACCCCCTGGCCGCGTCACGGGCCACCCACCCGAATGAGCGCAGAGGAGCAGGAGGGGCCGGGCCGGTACGTGCCTCGGGGCCGGACGCGGAGCAGGAAGGGGCGGATGGGGGCGGATCTGGGTCGGTGCGTGGCATGAGGCCGGACGCGGGGTCGGAGGGGGCGGGTGGGCGCGGCCCCGGGTTGGTGACCGGGGCCGGCGGGGCCGAAGTCGGGCCGGTGAGCGCGGGGGGCGGGGCCGAAGCCTGGCCGGTGAGCGCCGGGGGCGGGGCCGAAGCCGGGCCGGTGAGCGGCGTCCGCGGGGACGATGTCCTGGCGGTGGGTGGGTCGGGGTTCGTGCGGGCCGGCGGCCTCGACCTGCATCTCGACGTGCGCCGGAGGCGGGGCGAGCTGGGGCGTTCGCTGGAGTCGGCGCTGCGCGAGGCGGTGCGTTCGGGCCGCCTGACCGCCGGGACACCGCTGCCCGGCAGCCGCGCCCTGGCGGCCGACCTCGGCGTGTCCCGCGGCACCGTCGTCCAGGTCTACACCCAGCTCATCGCCGAGGGATGGCTGACCGGGGCGGCCGGGTCGGGCACCCGCGTGGCGGCGCTGCCCGCGACCGCCAGCGAGCAGGCCGCGACCGCCGCCGCCGCCGAGCAGACCGCGACCGCCGCCACCGTCGCCGAGCCGGGCGGCGGTGGCAACCCGTGGACGACCGTGGACCTGCGTCCCGGCCGGCCCGACGTCAGCGCGTTCCCCCGCGCCGCCTGGGCCTCGGCCGTGCGCCGGGCCCTGTCGGCCGCCCCCTTCCAGGACCTGGACTACGGCGACCCGGCCGGGCTGCCCGCGCTGCGGCGGGTCGTCGCCGGCTACCTCGCCCGGGCCCGCGGCGTGATCGCCGACCCGGAGCTGGTGGTCGTGGTCGGCGGGTTCGCCTCCGGGCTGTCGCTGCTGGCGCGGGCGCTGCGCGGCACGGGCCGCACGCACCTGGCCACCGAGGACCCCGGCCTGGGACGCCACCGCGACCTGGTACGCGCGGCCGGTCTGGCGACGGTGCCCCTGCCGGTGGACGCCGACGGCGCCGACCCCGCCGGTCTGACCGGCCGGTGCGGCGCCGCCCTGCTCACGCCCGCCCACCAGCACCCGTGGGGCGTGGTGCTGGCGCCCGAGCGGCGCGCCGCGTTCGCCGCGTGGGCGCGCCGGGCCGACGGCTACGTCATCGAGGACGACTACGACGGCGAGTTCCGCTACGACCAGCAGCCCGTCGGGGCGTTGCAGGCGCTGGCCCCCGACCGGGTGGTCTTCGCCGGCAGCGCCAGCAAGACGCTGGCGCCGGGGATGCGGCTCGGCTGGCTGGTCGTCCCGCCCGCGCTGCGGGAGCCGCTGCTGCGGGCCGTGGCGGACACCGGGGCGACGGTGCCCGCCGTGCACCAGCTCGCGTTCGCCGACCTGGTCGCGCGGGGCGAGTACGACCGGCACATCCGGCGGGCGCGCCTGGCCTACCGGCGCCGCCGCGCGGAGCTGGCCCGGCGGCTGCCGTGCCCGCTGCCGGGCGTGGCGGCGGGACTGCACGCGCTGCTGCCGGTGCCCTCCGCCGGGCACGAGCGGCGCCTGGTGGAGGCGGGCCGGCGGGCCGGGGTGGGCCTGTTCGGGCTGCACGTCTCCGGGTACTGGCACGAGCCGTCGGACGACCGGCCCGCCGCGCTCGTCCTCGGCTACGCGACGCCGCCGCGGCACGCCTGGCGCCACGGCCTGGAGACGCTCGGCCGCCTGGTCGAGCGCCTCGCGTAGCCGACGGCGAAGCGGGGCTTCACGCCTTCTGGGCGGCGCCGGAGGGGCGGGGAGCGCGGCGGTCGCGGCGTGCCTCCAGTTCGGCCTCGTCCACGAGGGTGAGCATCGGCTCGCCCGGCACCCCGGCCATCACCACCACGAACCTGCTCCACGCGTCCGCCAGGTTGTTGCCGGCCTGGTAGTGGATCACGTCGCCGCCCGGCTCCCAGAACGCCTCCCCGGTGCGGATCACCCGCTCCGGCTCGCCCTCCAGCTCGAAGATCATCTCCCCTTCGAGCATGTAGCCGAACACCGGACCGGAGTGGCGGTGCGGCGGCGTGCCCGGGTGCCCGGGCGGCAGCTCGACGGTCGCCGTCATCATCTCCACGTTCTCCGGCATGAACGGCGGCACCTGGTGGTCGAGGGTGGTCAGGATCGTGCCCTGCTTCTGCTCTGTCGTCATGCGACCGAGGCTAGGCCGCCACCGGACCAGGAAAGTAGACCACTTCGCCCCCGTTCCAGTAGACCGGTCCGGCGCAGGCATAGATCCGGGACCCCGCCGCGTCCTTGCCTGGTGACAGAGCGAGGAGGACGGGTGGATCCAGGAGTCGAGACGGAGTTCCGGGAGTTCGTCGTCGCCCGGTCGGCGGCGTTGTTCCGCACCGCGTACCTGCTGACCGGTGACCGGCACGCCGCCGAGGACCTGGTGCAGTCGGCGCTGGCCAAGACGGCCGCGCGGTGGGGGAGGCTGCGCGACCCCGGGGCCGTCGAGGGGTACGTCCGGCGGGCCATGTACCACGAGCAGGTGAGCTGGTGGCGGCGCCGGTCCCGCGTCGCCGAGGTGGCCGCCGAGTGGCTGCCCGAGCAGGCCGGCGGGGAGCACGCCGACGCCGCCGACCTGCGGCTGGTCATGCGGGAGGCGCTGGCCCGGCTCACGCCCCGGCAGCGCACCATGCTCGTCCTCCGCTACTTCGAGGACCTCTCCGAGACCGAGATCGCGCGCCTGCTCGGCGTGCGGGTCGGGTCGGTCCGCAGCCAGATCTACCGGTCGCTGGAACGCCTCAAGCAGGCCGCGCCCGAGCTGAGCGCCGTGAGGGAGTTGGGATGAACATCGAGGACGTGCTACGCGACACCCTGGCCGACATGGCGCGCGAGGAACCTCCGCCCCCTCCGGAGCGCTTCCTTCGGACGACGTTGACGGCGACGGGGCCGCGCCGCGTGCGGCGGCCCGGCATGGCGCTGGCGGCCGCGGCGGCCGTCGCGGTGCTGGCGGCGGGGACCGTGGCGACGGTGCGGGGACTGTCCGAGCAGACGCCGGCCCCGGCCGTCTCCACCGGGCCCCTGACGCGCCCCTCGGGCGAGGTCACCGCGAGCGTCGAGCGCGGACCGGGCGCTCGCGTGATCGTGATGGAGGGGCTCAGGCTCGCCGACGTGCTGCCGAGGCTCGCGAGGGCGAGCGGCAGGCCGCCCGCGGAGTTCGAACGCGCGGCGAGGAACGGCGCGGCGCTCGGCCTGCCCGACTACGCGAACGGCTCCCTGGAGGGGTTCGCCTTCCCCGGCACCTACGAGGTGGCGCCGGGCAGGAGCGCCCAGGAGATCCTCGCCGACATGGTGCAGCGGCACCGGAGCACCGCCGACCAGCTCGGGCTGGTGGAGGGTGCCCGCCGCCTCGGCCGCGGCCCGCGCGACATCATGATCATCGCCAGCATCGTGCAGGCCGAGGCGTCCAGCCGGCAGGACATGCCCAAGATCGCGCGGACCATCTACAACCGCCTGGACCATCGGCCCCCGATGATGCTGAAGATGGACAGCCCGCTCATGTACGCCCTCGGCAAGTACGCCGTCGAGGCGAGTGCCGACGACCTGAGGAGCCGCTCCCGCTACAACACCTACCGCCACCACGGCCTGCCGCCCGGCCCCATCGGCAACCCGGGCCGCGACGCCATCGAGGCCGCCCTGCGCCCGGCCCCCGGGTCCTGGCTGTACTACGTGACAGTGGACCCGAGGACCGGGGCGACGAAGTTCGCCGGCTCGGACGAGGAGTACGAGAGCCTCCTCGACGAGCGGAAGAGGAGAATCCGGGCGGAATCGTGAGCCGGTCAGCCCGCCAGGGTCTTGCGCAGGGTCTCGGCGAACGGCTCGGCGTGCGACATGAACCCGCCGTGCTCGCCCGGGAACTCCACCGGCGCCGTGCCGAGCAGCTCCGCCAGGGCCGTCGAGGTCCGGTACGTGACCAGGCCGCCCGACTCGGCGCCGATGCCCACGACCACGCGGCCCGGGCAGGACGTCAGCGCGGCGACGTCGGGCACGTACCGGGTGGTGCCGCGCAGGTCGTGGGTGAAGAAGCGCGCGCTGTCGGCGAGGTCCTGCTCCGAGAACTCGCCCTGCGGCGGCCCGGCGGCTTCGACGTCGAACCCCGCGGCGGTCATGAACTTCCGCCATGCCGGGCCGTGCCCCTCCCGGTGGAAGGTCTCGACGATCTCGTCCGTCACGGCGCGCCGCTCGGCGGCGTCCGGCAGCAGCTCCAGCAGCGGCGGCTCGTGCGCGACGAGGGTCCGCACCCGCCCGGGGTGGCGGGTGGCCACGGCCAGGCCCGTCACCGCGCCGCCGCTGCTGCCGAACAGGTCAGCCGTGTCGGCGCCCAGGTGGTCCAGGAGGGCGGCGACGTCGTCGGCCCGCCGGTCGGGCGTGGCGCCCTGGTCCGGGTCGTCGAGGACGCTGCGGGAGATGCCGCGCGGGTCGTGCGTGACGACCGTGTGGTCGCCGGCGAGCGCCTCGGCCAGCGGCGTGAACGGGGCGGCGCCCATCGGCGAGCCGAAGAGCAGCAGCAGCGGGCCGCTGCCCCGCACCTCGTAGTGGAGGCGGGCGCCGGGGACGCGCAGGGTATGGGTGGTGGCGGTCATGGCCGGTGGTCCTTCCGTGCTCGTTCGAACGTGCGGAGGTATGACCTCCGGGACGGGCGAAAGTCATCGGTGGCCGGGGGGTCGCCGGACGCGGGGGTGTGAGGCGGTGCTCCGGTGGTAAGCCAGCCATAGGACAAACAGCATCTAAGGGGACATCATGGTCGAGCGGCTGAGCGCCGAGGAGATCGACACCGCGCTGGCGGCGCTCCAGGGGTGGCGACGTGAGGACGACGCGCTGGTCAAGGACGTGCCGATAACGCCCGACAGCTACGGCTGGCTGAGCGAGGCGGTGATGAACGAGGCCAACGCGCTCGACCACCATCCCGACATCGAGCGCACCGGCGACGGCGTCCGCTTCACGCTGCGGACGCACAGCGCGGGCGGGGTGACGGAGAAGGACGTGGAGCTGGCCGCCCGGATCGACCGGGTGCTCAGCGGAGCGGCCCGCGACCGCGGCTGAGGCGCGCCCGGAAAGCGCCCGCGCGGAAAGCGCCTGCCCGGAAAGCGCCCGCCCCGAATGCGCCCGCCCGGAAAGCGGCCCGCGGCCGAGGCTGTCGGCCGCGTGGTCAGGGGCGTGCGGGGACCGCCATCTCGCCCAGCTCGGACCAGTCGTCCTGCGGGACGTCGGCGTTCACGATGCGCGGCGTCTCCGCCAGGTGCGGCGGCAGCGTGCGCTGCGCCGCGCGGAAGTGCTCCGACGTCACGTGCTCGGCGCCCGCCTCGCTGTCGCGGAACGCCTCCACCAGGACGTACTCTTCCGGATCGTCGAGGCTGCGCGACCAGTCGAACCACAGGCACCCCGGCTCGGCCCGCGTGGCCCGCGTGAACTCCGCGGTGATCTCGGGCCAGCGGTCGGCGTGCTCCGGCAGGACGCGGAACTTCGCGGTGATGAAGATCATGGATGCCCCTGGGCTCGGGTGCGATCGGCACGGGTGACCCCACGAGACTAACCCAGCCTCGCCCGCCGCCCGGTGTCCGTGGGAAGGCGCGCCGCCGGGTCGCACAGGCAGCAGCGGCCGAAGTCGTACGGCCGGGCCCACGCGTCGGCGAGCCGCGTGTCGGCCCACGGGTCCGCGAGGCGGGCCAGGACCAGAGCCACCACCTCCTCGGCCCCCGCCCGGTACAGCGCCGAGGCGGCGCTCTGCACGCGGGCGCCGGTGACGAACAGCCCGTCCAGCAGCAGCACCCGCTCGCCGTCGAGGCGGCCGAGGACGTGGAAGGCCCGTTCGTCCGGGACGTGGCGGGCCAGCGCGGCCTCGGCGGCCCGGTCGCCGCCCGGCATGAGGACGGGCCGGTGCGGGCCGCGCAGCGCGGCGACCCACTGCACGACGCGCGGCAGGAGGTCGAACGCCTCGGCGGGTCGGTCGGCCCCCGCCCCGGGGACCGTGGTGACCAGCGTGAGCGGCCCCCCGGCCGCCCGCGTCAGGCAGTGCAGGTGGGTCCGGTGGAAGCGGGCGAGCGTCGCGGCCAGCAGCGTGGCGGGGCTCGGCTCACCGGGCCGAGGGCGGCGGCGGGTCACGAGGTCGTACAGCCGCCTGTCGTCGCCCGTCCGGGCGCACAACGAGACGGGCAGCACGTGCGGGGTGTGCCGGTGGAGCCCGGCGGTGGCGCGCAGGCAGCCGGCGCACAGGTGGGCGGGGCCGTGCGGCTGGGCGGGGCCGTGCGGCTCGCCTGGCGCGGTGCGGTGCTCCTCCCGCGCGGCCCGCGACACCACCGGGACGACGTGACGTCCCGGGTCCGCGGCCGGCGCGGAGTGGCAGACGCGGCAGAGGCCGGGACGCGCGGCCGGGACGTTCCGGAAGAGGCCGAGGTGCCGCTCCGTCACCGCGCGAGCGTCCCCCATGGTCAGCGGGCGTCCGTTTGCCGGGTCACGTCTTCCAGAGTGACCAGCGCACCGGGCGGGTCATCACTATCCCGGACGACACTGCCCTCTCTCCACCCGGACCGCCACGTCATACGATTTCGCGACATGACCGACAAAGCGCCCCGATACCTGTACCTCACCCGCCACGGCGAGGCGTCCCCCGACGAGACGACGCTGACCGAGAGCGGGCGGCGCCAGGCCGCCCTGCTGGGCGGGCGGCTTCGGGACGTCCCGCTCGCGGCGGTCCACCACGGCCCGCTGCCCAGGGCCACGCTGACCGCCGAGCTGATCGCCGGGCAGCTCGGGGACGTGCCGGTGCGGGTCGACGAGGCCGCCGGGGACTACGTGCCGTACGTACCGGAACGGGATGAACTGCCGGTCGAGGCGGCCGATCACCTCCTCGGCTTCCTCGGCGAGATCCCCGCGGACGAGCGGGAGCGCGGCGCCACGCTGGCGAAGGAGGCGCTGGAGCGGTTCACGGGCTGCGTGGAGGGCGGCGAGCCGCGCCACGAGCTGGTCGTCACGCACAACTTCCTGATCGGCTGGCTGGTCCGCGCCGCCCTGTACGCCCCGGAGTGGCGCTGGCTGGGCGTCAACCACGCCAACGCCGCCCTGACCGTCATCCGGTACGCCCCCGGCCGGGCCCCGTCCGTCATGTGCTTCAACGACATGGAGCACCTGCCGGTGGGCCTGCGCTGGACGGGCTTCCCCCCGGAGAGCCGGACCGTGTGACGGCCGCCGGGCGGAAAGCCGATTGCCGCCGCCCCTACCGGGGCGGCATCCTGGCTGACCATGGACGTCGAGTGGGCCCCGCTGTCGGCGGGGGATGCCGCGCGGATCGCCGGTCTCGCCGGCAGGTGCCTGGAACACGACGGCGGCCTGCCGGAGACCGCGTCGCCGGCCTTCCTGGAGCGCCGGTACACCGGTGACGGGGTGAGCGCCGTCGGAGCCCTCGCCGACGGCCGGCTGCTCGCCTGCGGCGCGGTCCGCCCGGGGCCGGGGACGACGGTCATGACCGGCCTCGTCGATCCGGCGTACCGCGGGCTCGGCCTGGGATCCGGGCTCCTCGACCGGCTCCTCGGCATGGCGCCGGACGGGCCGGGGCGCCTCCGCGCGGAGACCGAGTCGCTGACGCGCGAGGCCCATGAGCTGTTCGCGTCGAGGGGCTTCGAGCGGACGTTCGCCGAGGACGTCCACCGCCTCGACCTGGCGCGCCCCCTTCCCCGGGCTCCGCTGCCGGCGGGCGTGCGGGTCGAGGAGTGGACGGCCGGCGACCTGGACGCCTTCTACGCCGCCTACCGGGGGTCCTTCGCCGATCGTCCCGGCTTCCCGGGCTGGTCGCGGGACGAGTGGATCGGCTGGCTGACCGACGACACCTTCCTGCCCGCGTGCTCCCTGGTGGCGCGGGCCGGCGACGGGACGCCCGTGGGCTTCGTGGCCTGCGCGGAGGGATTCCTGATCCAGGTCGGGTGCGTACCGCGATGGCGGCGGCGCGGGCTCGGGGCGGCGCTCGCCACCCTGGCGCTCGGGCGGATGCGCGAGCGCGGCGACACCGAGGCGTTCCTCGACGTCAACGTCGACAACCCCGCCTCCGCCGCCCTCTTCCGGAGTCTCGGCTCCACCCCGATCGCCCGCCGCGCCCGCTACGAGCGCGGCGGGCGATGAGGAGCGCCCCGAGGTCAGAGGCGGCCGTTGCGGTGCAGGACGCCGAGGGCCTGGACGGTGGCGTGCCCGCGCCACTCCAGCGGGCTCGCCGGCGAGAAGTGCGCGTAGTCGACGCTCCAGCCGCCGTCCTCCGCCTGGCCCGCGGCCAGCCGCTCCAGGTCCGCGTCGACCGCCTCCTTGGCGAGCAGCGACCGTGACGGGCCGTCAGGGAACGGTGAGAAGTCCAGCGGACGCAGCCGCTCGTCCTCCTTGCCGCCCTCGACCCGCATGAGGCCGTCCGCCGGGACGTACGGGCGCAGATGGTCGAGGAGCCGCTCCACGCGCGCCGGATGGGCGGTGCGGGCCGCGTCGAGGAAGCGCATCGCGAAGGCCAGCTCGTACGCGTGCGGCGTCCGCTCGATCGCCGCGATCGCGTCCAGGCAGTACGCGGTGGCCCGCTCCAGCCACGGGTGGGCGGCGACGGCCGGGTCGTGCGCGGCGACCCGGTGCGCCGCGCCGGCGGTCACCGCGGTGATCTGCAGCGAGGACAGCGCCGGGTCGGCCCCCGCCCACCAGGGTGCGGTGCCGGCCGCGATCGTCGTGGGCAGCGCCATCGGCAGGCCGCCGTCCGGCAACGAGACCGACCCGAGCCAGTCGCACAGCCCGGCCGCCCGCGGGTCGGTGACGGGCGCGACGTCCTCGAACACCGTGAACGCGTGCATGGCGGCGCCCGGCTGGCTCTCGGGGGAGCGCAGGTCGGGTTCGAGGCCCCAGCCGTAGCCGCCGTCCTGGTTGCGGTACGCGTCGAGGGCCGACAGCACGGGAGCCGGGTCGCCGGGTGCCCCCTCCAGGAGGCCGGTCAACAGGGTGAAGCGGCGGCGGTCGAGGACGCGCGCGTGCGTCGCCATGAAGGCCGCGGCCGCCGGAAGGTCGATGCTCATGTCCTCAGCCTGCCCGCGAGGGCGGGCCCGGGTCTTGTCGGAATCGGACGACCCGCCGGTGCGACCCGCCGGAAAACATGACACGCCGTGTCGGCTTTCGCTGCCAGCCTGGCGCCATGACACAGATGTTGAAGGGCAAGGTCGCGCTGGTCGCCGGAGGGACGCGGGGCGCCGGGCGGGGCATCGCGATGGAACTGGGCGCCGCTGGGGCGACCGTGTACGTGACCGGCCGCACGACGCGGGACCGGCGCTCCGAGTACGACCGGCCGGAGACCATCGAGGAGACGGCCGAGCTGGTGGACCGGGCCGGCGGCCAGGGCGTCGCCGTCCGGGTGGACCACCTCGACCACGACGCGGTCCGCGCGCTCGTCGAACGGATCGACCGCGAGCAGGGCCGGCTCGACGTGCTGGTGAACGACGTGTGGGGCGGCGAGAAGCTGGCCCAGTGGGAGACGCCGCTCTGGAAGCACGACCTCGACGGCGGGCTGCGGCTGCTGCGCCTGGCCGTCGAGACGCACATCGTCACCAGCCACCACGCGCTCCCGCTGCTCACCAGGAACCCGGGCGGGCTGGTCGTCGAGATGACCGACGGCACCAAGGACTACAACGACCGCAACTACCGCGTCTCGTTCTTCTACGACCTCGCCAAGACCGCCGTCATCCGGCTCGCGTACTCCCAGGCGCACGAGCTCAAGCCGCACGGCTGCGCGGCCGTGGCGCTGACGCCTGGGTGGCTGCGCTCGGAGATGATGCTGGACAACTTCGGCGTCACCGAGGAGAACTGGCGGGACGCGACCGCCGCGCAGCCGCACTTCGCCATCTCCGAGTCGCCGCGCTTCACCGGGCGGGCGGTGGCGGCGCTGGCCGCCGACCCGGAGGTCGCCCGGTGGAGCGGGCGGTCGGTGTCGAGCGGGGAGCTGGCCCGGGAGTACGGGTTCACGGACGTGGACGGGTCGCGGCCCGACTGCTGGCGGTACCTGGTGGAGGTGATGGACGCCGGCCGCCCCGCCGACACCACCGGCTACCGCTGAACGCCGCCGGTCACCGCTGCACGCCGCCGGGGCGCGGACTGGTGCGCGGGCCGGGGCGGTGGGCCGGGCCGTGGGAGTCGGCGCAGTGGCGGTCCGGCTCGCCGATGGTCAGCACGTCGGCCGGGGCGTGGTCCACCTGCAGCGTCGTGTGCTCGATCCCGTACCGGTCGTGGACCAGCCGCTCGGCCGCCAGCCGTACGGCGTGGCAGTCGTCGCCCGGCGTGACCAGCACGTGGGCCGACATCGCCGGGTAGTTGGAGGTCACCTCCCAGATGTGCAGGTCGTGCACCTCGACGACGTGGTCCAGGGCGGCCAGCTCGCGGCCGATCTCGGCGGGGTTCATGCCGACGGGCGCCGCCTCCATGAACACCCGCGCCGAGTCGCGCACCAGCCCCCACCCGGCCTTGAGCATGAGCGCGGCGACGACCAGGGCGGCCACCGCGTCGGCCCTGGTCCAGCCGGTGAACAGCACCACGGCGCCGGCGACGGTCGTGGCGACGAACGCGAACAGGTCGTTCAGGATGTGCTGGTAGGCGCCCTCGACGTTGAGGCTGCTGCGGTTGGCCCGGGCCAGCAGCCAGGTGGCCGCCAGGTTGACCGCGATGCCGGCCAGGCCGGTCAGCACCACGTACAGGCCCTCGACCTCGGGCGGGTTCGCGAAGCGGCGCACGCTCTCGACGATGAAGTAGGCGCTCAGCAGCAGCAGCGTCACGCCGTTGATCTGCGCCGAGACGATCTCGGCGCGCTTCAGCCCGTACGTGAACCCGCCCTGCGGCGGCCGGGCCGCGATCCGCATCGCGACGAGGGCGAAGACGATGGCGATGGCGTCGGTGAGCATGTGCCCGGCGTCGGAGATCAGCGCCAGCGAACCGGCGACGAAGCCGATGACCACCTCGATCGCCATGAACCCGACGATCAGCGCCAGGGCGGCGGTCAGGTAGCGGCGGTCGCTCGCCACGCTGACGGCATGCCCGTGCCCGTGTCCGTGACCCTGCCCGTGTCCGTGACCCTGTCCGTGCCCCCGCTCGCGGTCGGTCATGGGTTCGCCTCCTCCTCGCCACCTGCAACATCTGAATGACTGTTCACATGTTGAGTTTATGGGCGCGCTCCGCTCGCCTGTCAATACGGGCGTTCAGGAGTCCCTGCGTTCGGGGTGGATGGCCTGGGTGTGCTCGGTGTGCGCCAGGGCGAGGTCGAGCAGCATGCGGACGTGGGCGTCGTCCAGCCGGTAGTAGGCCATGCGGCCGGCCCGCCGTACGGCGACGACGCGGTGCGCGCGCAGCAGGCGCAGCGCGTGGGAGGTGGCCGACTCGCTCAGACCGGTCACCACCGAGAGGTCGCACACGCACAGCTCTCCGTCGAGGAGCGCCAGCAGGAGCCGCAGCCGCCCGGGGTCGGAGAGCAGGCCGAAGATGTCGGCCGTGTCGACGAGGTCGGTCTCGGCGGGCATGCGGGAGCTGACGGCGGCCACCCGGTCGGCGTCGACCACGCGGGTGGCGCAGCCCTCCAGGGCGGTCACCTGTTCCTGTGAAGAACTGTTCATATGACCGAGCCTAGCTGGGCGGATGTCAGGCGTCGAGCGCCCTCTCCCGCCTCAGAGCGCCTGCGCCACGGCGGCTCCCGGCGGCACGGAGGACGGCAGGCCGAGGTCGTGTTTCTCGGAGAAGGCGGCGTCGAGGCGGGTGACGTCGAGGATCCGCCGCAGGACGCCGTGCACGTTGGCGAGCGTCATGGTGCCCTGGACAGCCGTCACGGCCCGCCGGGCCCGCAGCAGCGCCCCCACGCCGGAGCAGTCGCAGAAGACCAGGTCGGCGGCGTCCACGGTGAGGTGGCGGCGGCCGTCGTACAGGGCCGCCTCGACGGCGCCGTCCAGGCGCGCGGCGGACAGGGCGTCGAGGTCGCCGATCAGGGCGATGACGGTGTGGTCTTGGTCGTGCGCTGACTGAACGATCAGGGCTGTCACGATCGAAATCCGATCCACGGTGCGAAAGAAATCGCCTATGCGCTCCAGCCGAGCACGAGCAAGTCACCGCTTCCGTTCCAGACTACGCGCATCGCGTGCCCCACGTCTCCTGAGCCGCTTCAGGGCCGGCACCGGACGGGTGACGGCCCTGGTCTCGGCGACGCCGCCCTCGACCGGCCCGTACGAGGTCGGCGGCGTCGCCCTGGTCACGCGGCGTCAGTGCCAGAACCTGATCTCGGGAAAGGTTCCGGAAGGGCCGTCCAGCAGTGGCTCGTCCTCCCCGCGCAGGTTCCGGTCCATGAAGGCGGCCACGTAGGCCCGGGTGATCTCCGGCTCCCTGCCCGACTGCTTGGTCATCAGCGGGTAGTCGGTGAAGGAGCCGTGGTCGCCGCCCTCCAGCGTGATCCAGCGCTTCCAGCCCGTCGTGCGGGCCCAGTCGCGGTCCCACGTGAAGTCCTCGCCGCCCGGTTCGTGCACCTCGCCCGCGCCCATCAGCATGAACGGCCGCTTCAGACCCTGCTCGGGGAGGGGCACGAAGAAGGTGCCGTCCATGTTGACCCCGGCCCGCACCCGGGGGTCCTTCAGCATCGTCCACGGCGCGCTCGCGCCGCCCAGCGAGTGCCCGGCCATGCCGACGCGCGAGCGGTCGACGAGCCGGGCGCCCTTCCAGGCCGGGTGCCGCCCGAGCAGGTGGTCGAGCACGAACGACACGTCCGCCTGCCGGCTCCTGATCGCCTTGTCGCCGAACTTCCAGCCGTCGCTCTCCTGCTCCTCGCAGGCGGCGCAGTCGGCGAAGCGTCCGCCGGGCAGGCTCGTGCCGAACGACTCGTGGACGTGGTCGATGCCGGCCACCACGTAACCCCGGCTGGCCAGCTCCTCCGCGAGCGCGGTCAGCGACGAGCGCGGCATCGTGAACCCGGGCGAGAGCACCACCAGAGGCAGCGTCCCCCTGCGCCCGGCCGGCCGGGCCCCGGTGACGGCGTGCGTCCTGATGCCGCTGACCGCCTCGGCCGGGGTCCCGGTGACCTTCTGGCCCTCCAGCAGGGCCTTGGCCTCCTCGACGGTCATGTACGCGGCGGTCGCGCCGCCGCCCTTCGCGGCGGGGTACCACAGCGAGACCATCAGCTCCCTGGCCTTCTCGGTGGGCACCCAGGGGTCGGGGCGGCCGCGGTCGACGAGGTGGAGGCTGACGGTCCCCACCGGCCGAGGGCCGGTCGGCGCGGGCAGCGCCATGCTCCCGGCCTCCGCCCGCACCGTGCTCGCGGCGACCGTGCTGGCGGCTGCCGTGCTCGTGGCCACCGTGCTCGTGGCCGCCGAGGCCGCCGTGGCACTGGTGCGTGCCGCGTTCGTGGTCTCGGCCCGGGCCGGCACGGTCGTGAGGAGGGCGAGCAGGCTCGCGGTGACGCCGCCGGCCAGACCGGCGGCGCGCGTGATCGTGCTTCTCATGGCGCCCATGCTCCCGATCCGGCGGGCGGGCGGGCTTCGGTCGAACGGCCGGTCCCGCCTGCGACTTCCGCCGTACGCGGAGTCCGCCGGCAGGAGCAGGGTCCTGGTCGGAAGGCTGACGCCATGGGCGCCGGCCCGCAACGCGTGGGCTCCGCCGCCCGCAAGGGGGCCGCGGTGTGGCCGCATATCAAGGCTCAATTCCGACGCCGGCGATCTTGCCGGCCGATAGTGTGTTCGGCTGTGAGACTGGTGGCGCAGGTGAGGCTTCTGCCGACGCCGGAGCAGGCGGCGGCGTTGGAGGCCACGCTGCGCACGGTCAACAGAGCCGCCGATTTCGTCTCGGCCATCGCCTTCCAGCAGCGGTGTTTTCGTAACTTCGACCTGCGTAAGCACACCTACGAGCAGGTCAAGGCTGCCTTTGGGCTGGGCGCGCAGGCCGCACAGCACGTGATTAAGAAGGTCTGCGACGCCTACCGCACCCTGCACGCCAACCTGGCCGCCGGGAACCTCGGCAAGCCAGGATCCGTGCGGCGCATCAAGGCCGAAAGCAAACCGATCTCCTTCCGCCCCCAGGCCGCCCAGCCGTACGACGACCGATGCCTGTCCTGGCAGCACGCCGACCGGACAGTGTCGATCTGGACGACCGCCGGACGGCTGCGCGGCATCGCCTTCACCGGCTCAGCCCAACAGCTCGCGCTGCTGGCCGAACACCGCAAGGGCGAGTCCGACCTCGTGTGGCGGGACGGCATGTGGTTCCTGCACGCCACCGTCGAGGTACCGGACGTGCCGGTCACCGCGCCGGGCGGGTTTGTCGGGGTGGATCTCGGTATCGCCAACATCGCCACCACCAGTGAGGGCGTCCGGCACAGCGGCAAGCACGTGAACGCGATCCGGCGCCACAATCGTGAGCTGCGCCGCCGCCTGCAGGCCAAGGCCACCAAGTCGGCCAAGCGGCTGCTGAAACGGCGCCGCCGTAAGGAGGCCCGCTTCGCCGCGAACATCAATCACAGCATCGCCAAGCAGATCGTGACCGAGGCAGAACGCACCGGGCGCGGCATCGCTCTGGAAGACCTCCAGGGCATCCGCGATCGGGTACGGCTTCGCAAGCCCCAGCGGGTCACGCTGCACGCGTGGAGCTTCCACCAGCTGGGAGCCTTCATCGCCTACAAGGCGGCCCGGGCCGGGGTCGCCGTCATCCACGTGGATGCGGCCTACACCTCCCAGCAATGCTCACGCTGCGGACGTGTGGACCGGAACAACCGGCCCGACCAGAAAACCTTCACCTGCACGTCGTGCGGCTTCGCTGAGCACGCCGACGTCAACGCAGCCCGCAACATCGCCTCACGCGGTGCGGCGGGCTGGGCAGTGAGTCACGCTGCCTGACGCGGACCCCGGCCGTCGACGCCATCGACGGCGAGGAGCTGCGAGCTCGATCGTTCACGGTTGAGAGGCTGACTGGTGGTACTGGTGGACCACGGCGTGCCCCTTGCCCCGGCTGATGAGCCACCGGTTGACAGGCGTGGTCAGCAGGAACGCCACCACCAGCGACCCGGCCAGCGAGGCCCAGAACAGCCCGCTCGTCAGGCCCGCGTCCATGGCGCCGGGCACGAGCACCATCACCGCGTTGTCCAGCAGCTCCATGACGATGATGGACACCGTGTCGGCCGCCAGCGCCACCTTGAGCGCCGAGCGGAAGTCGACGCCCGCGCGCATCACGCCGCGCATGGTGAGCGCGTACCCGAAGACGAACGCCAGCGCCACGGACAGCACGACGGTGCCGGCGTTGTGCAGCCCGGCCGCGGTGCCGATGACCATGCCGAGCACCTCGCCGATGGCGCAGCCGGTCAGGCAGTGCAGGGTCGCCTGGGCGGCGGCCTGCCACGTCGCCGCGGGCGCGCCCGCGTGGTGGCCGCCGTGACTGCCGTGACCGGCATGACCAGCGTGACCGGCATGACCAGCGTGACCAGCGTGACCGGCGTGGTGACCGTCATGACCGGCGTGGTGATCGGTGTGGCCGTCGGCGTGCGTGGTGTGGTGGCCGTGGGGGTCGCCGTGCGGGCCGGTCGGGTGGCCGGTGGGGCCGGTGGGGTTGTCCATGGTCCTGCCTTCCTTGCGTCCCGGCCATCATAGGGATAGGGGGTATATGTGTCATGCGGCGACCCCGGGAACGCCGCTCGTCAGTGTCCGTGCCCGTGTCCGTGCCCCACGAACGTCCCCGCCGGCCGCCCGCCCGGCACCAGCCCGAGCGAGACCACGGCGGCGACCGCCGCGGCGATCGCACACACCGTCAGCGCGCCGGTGAAACCGCCGATCCCGGCGGCCCCCGGAGCCAGGCCGGCCGCGGCGACGGACGAGACGACCGCGACGCCGATCGAGCCGCCGAGCTCGTGGAAGGTGTTGACCACGCCCGACGCCACACCGGCCTCGCCGCTCGGGACGTTGGCCATGGTCGTCGTCGTGGCCGTGACGAACGCGGGCCCGATGCCGAACGCCGCCACCACGAAGCCCGGCAGCAGCGTCGTCCAGGCGCTCGCGCCCGGGTCGATGCGCGTCATCAGCCACGCGCCGAGCGCGGTGAGCGCGAACGCCGCCACGGCGACGGGCCGCCCGCCGACCCTGCCGATCAGGTGCGCGCCGAGCTGCGCGCCGGCCGTGATGGCGACCGCGACCGGCAGGAACAGCAGGCCGGTCGCCAGCGGGCTCATGCGCAGCACGTGCTGGAGGTAGAGGGAGCTGAGGAAGAACAGGCCGAGCATGAGGCCGGTGGCCATGAGCATGACGAAGACGCCGGACAGCACCGGGCGGCGGGTCAGCGTCGCGACCCGCATGAGCGGCTCCCGCGCGGTCCGCTCGATCAGCACGAACACGGCGTAGAGGACGGCGGAGCCGGCCAGGGGCAGCAGGGTGCGCGTGGAGGTCCAGCCCGCGTCGCCCGCGCCGACCAGACCGTAGATGAGCAGCCCGGTGGCCAGCGTCACGGCCGCGGCCCCGGGCACGTCGATCCCCGCCCGTCCGCCGTGAGCGGTCCGCTCGGGAGCGGGCACGACGGCCGGCAGGGCGGCGAGCACGAGCACGCCGATCGGCACGTTCACGTAGAACACCCACGTCCAGCCCGGCCCGGCCGTCAGCAGCCCGCCGAGCAGGACGCCCGCCGCGGCGCCGGAGCCGCCGATGGCCGCCCACACCCCGAGCGCCCGCCCGCGCCGGTCGCCGTGGAAGGCGCCGGTGATGACGGCGAGCGCCGACGGCGACATCAGCGCCGCTCCCACGCCCTGGAGCGCGCGGCCGGCGATGAGCGTGGCGCCGTCCGCCGCGATCCCCGCGACCAGCGAGGCGAGCGTGAAGACGGCCAGTCCGGCGAGCAGCGTCCGGCGCGCGCCGAGCGCGTCCGCGAGCCGTCCGCCCAGGACCATGAGGCCGCCGAAGCAGAGCGTGTACGTCGTGACGACCCAGGTGAGCGCCTCGCGGCCGAGGCCGAGGTCGGCCCCGATGCTCGGCAGGGCCACCTGCACGACCGTGATGTCGACGATGAGCATGAACTGCGCCAGGCAGAGCAGGGCCAGCGCGGCCCATCCGCCGGTGGCCCGCATCCCGCGCGGGGGCGCGACATGTCCGTGGCTCACGAGATCTCCTTAACTTGAACACTGATGTACGAGTTATAGGAGACCATACCCCCGTACGGCACATCCCGGACACACGTGAGCCCCCGGAGAGGAACCTCCGGGGGCTCACGGCGAGGTGGTTCAGGTGATGGCGCCCCGCGAGGTCATCGGGGCGAGGGCGAACCGGGTGGTGGCCCACACCGCGTACAGCAGCGGCGCGCACGCCAGCAGCAGGCCCGGCACCGGCCTGGCCAGCACGACCCCCACGGCCAGGGCGAGCACCACGGTGTTCGCGGCGGCCAGGTACCAGCGGCGCACCACCAGGTACAGGCACGGCCGCACCAGCGCCCGCAGCCTCGCCGGCTCCGCCCCGCCGCGGCCCGGACGCGCGGAACCACCCGGAACACAGCCGCCCGGCTCGGCGAGCAGCGCGATCAGGGCGACCACCGTGGCGACCACGAGCACCACGGCCGTGGCGAAGAAGGGCACCAGCGCCGGACCCCAGGCCGTGCGCGCCACCACGGCCCCGTCCACGACCAGCACGCTCACGGCCGCCGCGCCCGCCGCCCACACGGCGAGGGCCGGGCGGGCCGCGCTCCGGTAGCCGGCCCAGAACGTCCGCACCACGGACGGGGAGCCCGAGCCGAGCGCGGCGAAGCAGCGGAACGCCCCGGCCAGCGCCGGCGCGCACACCAGCGACAGCGCGGCGAAGAACGGCCACGAGGCCAGCGGGTCGCGCACCAGCGCGAGGGCCGCGAGCAGCGGGGCGCAGGCGACGGCGAGCATCGCGTTGGTCGCCAGGCAGGTGTAGGCGGCGGCGAACACCTTCTCGTACGTGCCCTGCCGCGCGGGCCGCAGCAGGCTCCGCGCGCTCATCCCTTGAGCCCGCTCGTCGCGATGCCCTGAATGAAGTAGCGCTGCCCCAGCAGGAACACCGCCAGGATCGGCAGCACCGACAGCGTCGCCCCGGTCATCATCATCGCGTACTCGGCGTCGTACTGGCCGATGAAGGACCGCAGGCCGAGCTGCACCGTCCACAGGTCGTTGTCCGTCAGATAGATGAACGGCCCCATGTAGTCGTTCCAGGTGTTGACGAACGTGAGCAGCGCCAGGCTGGCCAGCGCCGGCTTGGACAGCGGCAGCATGATCCGCCGGTAGATGCCGTACTCGCTGAGCCCGTCGATCCGCGCCGCCTCGCACAGCTCGTCCGGGATCGACAGGTAGTACTGCCGCATGAGGAACACGCCGAACGCGCCGAACGCCTGGAGCAGGATGATCGCCAGATGCGTGTTCGTCAGGTCGGCCTTCTGCATCATGATGTACTGCGGCACCATGTACGCCTGCCAGGGCACGGCGATGGTGGCGATGTAGGCCAGGAAGAGCGCGTCGCGTCCGGGGAAGCGCACCTTGGCGAAGCCGTAGGCGGCGAAGCTGCCGCTGAGCACCTGGAGCACCGTGATCGTCACCGACAGGAACGCCGAGTTGCCCAGGTAGGTGAGCAGCGGGATGCGCTCCCAGATGTCGACGAAGTTCGACCAGCGCAGCTCGTTCGGTATCCACTGGATCGGCACGGTGAAGACCTCGTTGTCGCGCTTGAGCGACGACGACAGCATCCACGCGAACGGCACGAGCACCAGCGCCGCCATCGCGGTCAGCGCCGCGTACGCCAGCACCCGCCGCACCAGCGCGGTCATGAGGCGCTCCTCCGTTCGTTGATGCGGAACTGGACGACCGTCACGGTCAGCACGATCAGGAAGAGCACGAGCGCGATCGCCGACGAGTAGCCGAACCGCCCCTCGGTGATGCCCTCGCGGTAGACGAGCTGGGCCAGGACGAGCGTGCTGCGGCCGGGCCCGCCGTCGGTCATGACGACGATCAGGTCGAGCACCTTGAAACTCTGGATCGTCAGCATGACCGCGACGAAGAACGTCGTGGGCCGCAGCGACGGCACCGTGATGCTCCAGAACCGCTGCCAGGCGTTCGCGCCGTCCACGCGTGCCGCCTCGTAGTACTCCTTCGGGATCGTCTGGAGACCGGCGAGGTAGAGCACCATGTAGTACCCCATGTCCCGCCACACGCTGGTGATGACGACGGCGGGCATCGCCCAGTCCCTGCTGGCCACCCAGCGCGGCGGCTCGGACACGCCGATCGCCTCCAGCACCTGGTTGACCGGCCCGGCGGTCGGGTTGAACAGCATGTTCCACACGACCGCCACCGCGACCAGCGACGTGATGTACGGGAAGAACGCCGCGGTGCGGAAGAACGGCACCCCGCGCAGCTTCCGGTTCAGCGCGATGGCCAGGCCGAGCGCGGCGGCCAGCGTGAGCGGGATGTGGCCGGCCGCGTAGAACAGCGTGTTGCGCAGGGCGACGTGGACGTTCTCGTCGCGCAGCATGCGCGCGAAGTTGTCCAGCCCCACCCATTCCGGGTCGCCGTAGGAGTCCCACTTCAGGAACGCCAGCGCGAACGCCGTCAGCATCGGGATGATCGTGAACAGCAGGAAGCCGGCGAAGTTCGGGAGGATGAAGCTCCAGCCGACGAGGATGTCGCGCCAGGCCCGCCGCCCGCGGGGCCGGGTCCGCGGCGCGGCCGGCGCCGGTCGTGTGATCACCTGAGCCATGGGCGTCCTTTGCGAGCTCTGATACGGGTGGCGGGGGGTGCGGGTCGCTAGTTGAGGACCTCGCTCTTGACCCGCTCGCTCATCGACCGGATGCCGTCGGCGGCCGACTTCTCCCCGACCATGATCAGCTCGTGCTCCTCCTTGAGGATGGTGTCCACGTCGGAGGTCTTGTCGCTGACGGGCATCTCCAGCACGACCTTGTCGGGCTCGAACGCCTTCTTCGACGTCTCGTCCGCGGGCATGCCCTTGAGCTTGAAGTACGCCTCGGTGATCTCGGGGCTCTTGAACGCCGGCACCACACCGATTCCGCTCAGCGCCTCGGCCCCGGCCTTGCCCGCCGCGAACTGCACGAACTTCTTGGCCGCCGCGGCGTGCTCGGCCTTCTTGTTGACGGCGAACGCGGTCGGCGAGCCGAACGTCGTCACGCCCGTCGCCCCGGGGCGCTGCGGCATCGGCGCGATGGCCCAGTCCACGTCGATCTTGCCCTCGGCCCTGCCGCTCAGCAGGTTGGCGATGTACCAGGTGCCCATGGGCAGCATGGCGGTCGCGCCGGTCTCGAACATCGTCTTGTAGTCGGACTTCTGCGCGCTCGCGGTGCCGAAGTCGAGGGCCGCCCCGGACTTCTGCAGGCCGAGCGCCACGGCGTACTGGTCGGCGAAGAAGGAGTAGTCGCCGCCGAGCTGGTCGCCGCCGGTCTGCGCCGCCGCGATCGCCTGCACCACCGACCGCCAGGTGTGCTGGTAGGTGCCGTAGACCTTCTTGCCGCCCGCGTCCTTGGTGAGCCGCTGCGTCAGCTGGACGTACTCGTCCCAGGTCATCGTGCCGGGGTATGTGACGCCCGCCTGGTCGAACAGCTTCTTGTTGTAGTAGAGCAGCCAGAAGTCCTGCCGGTACGGCAGCGCGTAGTACCTGCCGCCGACGTCGAAGGCGTCCAGGCCGGCGAGCCGGGCCGCGTCGGGCCCCTTGGCCAGGTCGGTGACCTCGGTGAGCTGGCCGCGGCTGGAGTAGCGGGAGTAGTCGGTGACGTTCTTCATGGTGATGACGTCGGTGTCGTCGCCGCCGGCGAGCATCGTGGTGACCTTGTCGGCGTAGTCGTCGGCGAGGATGTCCACCGGCCGCACCTTGATGCCGGGGTTGGCCGCCTCGAACGCGTCGAACAGGGCCTTGAACTCGGGTGTCTTGCCCATGTTCCAGACGGTGACCGACAGGGTGACGTCACCGCCGTCGCCGCCGGCGTCGTCCTTGGAACCGCCGCAGGCCGTCGCCGCCAGCGAGAGCGCCGCCACCGCGGCCAGGGTCCTGAGGAACGGGCGGCGCCCCGCGGCGCTCGCCGAGCTGTCAGAAGAGATCATGGTGATCCGGTCTCCTTTCCGTCGAGCCGGTCGCGGGACTCAGGCGCTGACCCTGAACTCGTCGGCGGTGACGGCCGCGCGGGGCGGCCGGCCGTGCAGGTAGCGGTCGAGCTCGTCGAGCGCGCTCTCACTCATCCGCCGGGTCTCCGATCCGAGTGACCCGGCGATGTGGGGGGTGATCATGACGTTGGGCAGGTCGTACAGGGGTGAGTCGGCCGGCAGCGGCTCGGGGTCGGTGACGTCGAGCATCGCGTCCAGCCGCCCGCTCACGCACTCGCGCTCCAGCGCGGCCGTGTCGAGGACGGAGCCGCGCGCGGTGTTGATGACGGTCGCGCCGTCGCGCAGCATCGCCAGCTCCGCGGCGCCGATCAGGTGCCGGGTGGACGGCAGCGCGGGGACGTGCAGGGTGAGCACGTCGCTGCGGCGCAGCAGCTCCGGCAGCTCGACCAGGCGGGCGCCCGCCGCCGCCACCTCGCCGGAGTCGGCGTACGGGTCGGCGACGAGGACGTCCACCTCCAGGTCGCGCAGCCGCTCGACGACCCGGCGGCCCACGCGGGAGTAGCCGACGACGCCGATGGTGCGGCCCCGGTTGCTCAGCTCGCCGCGGCTGGTCGCGAAGGACCAGTCGGCGCGGTGGCGCCGGGCGTCCTGGGCGAGGAACGGGGCCTTCTTCCCGGCGAAGATGATCGCGGCCAGCGTGAACTCGGCGACCGGGATCGCGTTCTCGTCCGCGGCGTTGGTCACCAGGATCCCGCGCCGCCACACCTCGTCGGTGACGAACGTGCGTACGGTGCCGGCGCAGTGGAAGATCGCCCGCAGGCCCGGCGCGCCGGCCAGCCGCTCCTCGGTCAGCCGGGGGCAGCCCCAGGAGGTGACGAGCACCTCGACCTCGCGCAGCCGCCGCCGCGCCTCGGGGGTGTCGAGGTCGTCGGTCACGAGGGGGTCGCCCAGCTCGGCGAGCTCACGCAGCCGGCGGAGCTGTGGCTCCTCGAACAGCGTGCTGAACGTGGCGGGGTCCATGACCAGCAGGGCCGGTGGCCGTCTCACTCGGGTTCCCTTCGGCGGCAAGCGCTTACCAGTGCGCCGATCCTGGCTGATCGTTACGATCGCGTCAAGAGCTCATTAATCAGAACGATCAGAGTTATCGGTCCGATATTGATCGTTTCTGTGCCGTCAGGGCTGAGGGGGCGCCGAGGAGGCGCGCACGATCAGGCGGGGCTCGATCACGACCCGGTGCGTCGGCCGCTGCGGGTCCTCGTCCGCCAGGCGCTCCGCCAGCAGCCGGTACGCCGCCCGCCCGATCGCCGCCTTGGGCGGCCGGACCGCCGTCAGCGGCGGGTCGCACAGCTCGGCCACCTCGTCGTCGTACGTCACCACCGACAGGTCGCCGGGAACCCGGATGCCGCGCTCCTGGCAGCGTTCCACCAGGCGGATCGCCTCGGGATCGGAGTGGACGAGCAGCGCGGTCGTGCCCGAGGCGACGCACGCGTCGAGGACCGCGTCGAGCGCCTCCGGCCAGCCGGGGTCGCGCTGGTCGACGGTCGTCAGGTCGGGCGTGCCGTCGAGGGGCAGGCCCAGCTCCCCGCACGCCTGCCGCCACCCGCGCCGCACGTGCGGGGTCGTGGGGCTCTGCGTCGTGGTGAGCACGCCGACCCGCCGGTGGCCGAGCGTGGCCAGGTGCCGCACGGCCATCGCCGCCCCGAACACGTGGTCGCTCACCACCGACTCCATCGCCTCCCGGTGCGGGCCCACGGTGGCGGCGCGCTCGACCAGCACCACCGGCACGCCCGCGCCCTGGAGCCAGCGCACCAGCTCCTCGCCCTCGTCGCCGGTCGTCGTCGGGGCCACCAGCAGGCCGTCCACCCCGGCGGTCCCGACCAGCCGCGAGAGCTGGCGGCGCTCGTCCGCCGCCTGGTAGGTGGCGCCGCGCAGGACGAGCCGCGCCCCGGACGCGGCCGCCGCCTCGCGGGCGCCGCGGATCACGTCGGGCCAGTAGTAGTCGAGCGACGGCACCACCATGCCGACCGTGGCCCGCGCCTGCTCCTGATCCGGCCCGCCGACCTGCCCACCGGGCACTGTCGTCGGCGCCGCCTCCCCGGGGACCGCGCCCGGCCCCGTGACGGACCGGACCGAGGCGGCCCCCGCCTCCTGGCCGGGCTCGGGGGCCGGCGGCGTCCCCTGGGGGGTGACTCCCGCCAGCGTGTCGGCCACCGCGCTCCCGTGCAGCACGGCCCCGCCGCGTACGCGCCGCAGCAGTCCCTGGGACGACAGCAGCGCGATGTCGCGGCGGACCGTGATGACCGAGACGTCCAGCTCGGCCGCCAGCTCGTTCACGCGGACGACCCCGCGCCTGCGCAGCAGCTCCACGACCTGGGCCCGCCGCTCGTCGGGCAGCAGCTCCACCACCTGAGCCCCCTGCTCGTCGGGCAGCAGCGCCACCACCTGAGCCCCCTGCTCGTCGGGCAGCGGCTCCACCGCCTGCGCGTGCCCCTCGCCGGCCGCCGGGTCGTCCGGCCCGCGGGAAGGGGGAGCGCTCGGGGCACTGGGGTGCGGGTGGTCGTGGGCGGTCATGGGTGCACCTCCACCCGGAGTTCGAAGGAGCCGCGCGCCGTGCCCGGGAGCCGCAGCTCCAGCCGGGTCAGGCGCTCGCCCCACACCTCCGAGAGCATCGGATCCTCCAGCGTGCGGACGGTGAGGGCGGCCGTGGCGCGCGCCGGGTCCCAGGTGACGAGCGCGGCCCGCGCGCCGTCCGGCGGCCGTACGACGAGCCGCCCGTCGTCGTGCTGTTCGACCTCGCCCGCCAGCAGGTGGTGCAGCACGCTCGGCTGCCCGTCGGCGGCGAAGGTCCAGGTGTCCTCGACGGTCACGACCGCCGCGCGGCGGTCGAGGCGGGCGACGCGCCACCAGCGCTCCAGTCCGGGCACGGGGTAGGCGGCGGCCAGGTCCATGCGGGCCTCGAAGCGTCCGGGCTCGTCGGCGACCTTGACGTCGCGGGCCCGGAACGCGGGTCCCTGCCCCTGGGCCGTGCCCCGGATCTCGGGGACGTTGTGCCAGGTGCTCTGCATGGTCCAGATCGCGTACCGGCCGGGGCCGAAGGTCTGCGCGGTGTACGTGGGCCGCCCGGCGTCCACCAGCGCCGGCACGCCGTCCACGGCGACGACGACGGAGCCGACGTCGTTGTGGTTGTGGTGCTCGCCGTTGTGGCCGCCCTTGACCGCGAGCGTGAGCCCGCGCGCGCTGCCGGCGACCTCGCGCGCGACGCCCACCTGCGTACCGGGGAACCACACGGCCGCGACAGCCGGCGCCTCCACGGCCTGCGCCCCCGTGTCCGCCGGGGCCTCCACGCTCTTCACTCCTGAGTCTGCCAGGGCGTCCTTGGTCGCGTCACCCGCGTCGGCCGCCCACCATTCCGCGTCGGCCAGCTCCCGCAGCGCCCTGCCCAGCTCGGCGGTCACCGCGATCCCGCCGGCGCGCCGCGAGCGGGCGTGCCGCGCCGCGTCCGCCTCGCCGAGCCGCCGCCCCCACCGGTACGGCACGTGCCACGGCTGGTCGGCGGGCGGGCGGGCCCGCGCGTCGGCGAGGTTCAGGTACCAGGGGCCGCCGAGCCACATATGGTGCGGGAAGCGGAGCGTCGCCCGCACCACCGGCACGTCGGCCGCGGCCAGCGCCCCGGAGGTCGCGTGCTCCAGGACGTCCAGGGCCTCCAGCGCCCGGCACGCCCCGTTCCACCAGTATTCGTACCCCTCGTCGATCGAGCCGTCCTCCGGCAGGGCGGCCAGGTAGCGGTCGAGGCCCTCCAGAGCCCACGCCACCTGGGACGCCCGCTCCTCGCCCGGCTCGCCCAGCCGGAGCGCCGCCACCAGGACATTGCCGCAGATCCAGGGGCACCAGTTGTGGACATCGCCGTCGAGGCCGAGCCAGTGCCAGTCGCGCCGCTCCGTGAACGGACGCAGCACCCGCGCCCGCGCCTCCCGCCGGACCCGCTCGCGCAGGCCGGGGTAGCGGGCGTCGAGCCGGTCGCCGAGCACGTGGTCGGCCCAGGCGAGCTGCGCGGCGACGTCGGCCGCGCCCAGGTCGAGGTGCGGGGCGGCGGTGTCGGGCAGCACGGGACCGCCCGGCCGGCAGGTGTCCTCGTGCGCAGGCCAGCACCAGGTGGTCTGCTCGCAGAGCAGCAGCATGCCGTCGGCCACCTCGTCCAGCCACCGCTCGCCCGCCCCCGGCCCGCCCGCCCCCGGCCCGGCCGCCCCCGGCCCGGCCGCCCCCGGCTCGGCTGCCCCCGGCCCGGCCGCCTCACCCGAAGTCTCGCCGCCGTCGCCGAGGCCGGACGCATCGGACTCGCCGGACGTGGCGAGGGCCATGAGGACCGCGCGGGTGAGCCGGTCCTGGCGTTCGAACACCCGCGCCTCGTACGCCGTGCGGTTGCCGTCGCGGAAGTAGCGGGTGTACTGCGAGGCCAGCGGCTGCGGCCAGGGCGTGCCCCGCTCGGCCTCCGCCCGCTCCCGTACGGCCCGCAGCGCCCGCCCGGCGTGCGGCCCGAGCCCGTCCCAGAGCCCGTCGCAGAGCCCGTCCCGGTGCCGGCCCCAGGAGCCCGGCACCGGCAGCGCCGCGTCGGGCGGCAGCAGCGCCCGCGCCAGCGCCCCGGCCGTGGCGGCCTCGCCCCAGACGGCCAGGAGCGGCCCGGCCTTGCGATCCGGGAGCTCCGTGAGCTCCGGACCGGTCGCGGTGTTCGTCATGGTCCTCCTTGCCCGGGCCCCATCGTAGCGATCGAAAGTGATCGAAGCTGAACCTTTCCCGGCAAGGAAGGCAGAAGGGGCGCGTCAGCCGACAGCCAGCGACAGGCGCCGGTGCAGGCCGGTGTTGCGGCGCCCGCCGAGCCGGTGGACGGCCAGCTCCAGCGCCTTGCGTTCGCCCACCAGCACCACCCACGACCGGGCCCGCGTCACCAGCGTGTAGAGCAGCCGCCGCCGCAGCATGACGCCGCCCGCCTCGACCACGATGGGCGCCACCACGAACGGGTACTCGCTGCCCTGCGAGCGGTGGACGCTGATCGCGTACGCGTGGGTCAGGTCGTC
Source organism: Nonomuraea roseoviolacea subsp. carminata (assembly GCF_024172185.1). Lineage (GTDB taxonomy): Bacteria > Actinomycetota > Actinomycetes > Streptosporangiales > Streptosporangiaceae > Nonomuraea > Nonomuraea roseoviolacea. The sequence goes on along the minus strand of NZ_JAMZEC010000001.1, from coordinate 1,881,997 downwards.
GAGCTCGTCGAAGCCGTACGTGACCGTGTCGCCGTCGTCGATGCGGATCTCCAGCAGCCGCTCCTCCGGCACCAGCCGGGTGACCGTGCCGGTCTCGCCGTTGAAGACGCCCTTGTCGTAGTTGTTGCGGATCGGCATGACCCGGTCGCCGACCCGGTAGACCGACGAGCCGGACCAGTGCTCGGGAGCGCCGTCGCGGGCCGGGTTGAGGCGGTCCTGGATGAGGCGGCCCAGCTCGGCGGTGCCGGCCGCGCCCTTGCGCATCGGGCACAGCACCTGCACCTGGTCGGGCCGGACCCCCTGCTTGCGCGGGATCGCGACCGTCGCGAGGTGGACGACGCGCTCGGCCACGGCGGCCGGGTCGTCCAGCTCCTCGAACCAGAACCCGCCGCCCCCGGGCAGCGGGGGCAGCTCGCCGGCGCGGATGAGGTGGGCGCCGCGGATGATGCCGCTGCCCTCGGCCTGGCGGAAGACGTGGGTGAGCCGCACGCGCGGGATCTCCTCCACGCGCAGCACGTCGGCCAGCACGCTGCCCGGCCCGATGCTGGGGAGCTGGTCGCTGTCGCCGACGAGCAGCAGGTGGCCGCCCGAGGGGATCGCCGAGCACAGCCGGGTCGCGAGGTGCAGGTCGAGCATGGACGCCTCGTCCACCACGACGAGGTCGGCCTGCGCCGGCGCCTGGTCGAACAGCGCGTCGGGGTCGGGCTGGTGGGCCAGCATCCGGTGGACGGTCATCGCGGGCAGGCCGGTCAGCTCCGACAGCCGCTTGGCGGCCTTGCCCGTGGGCGCGGCCAGCGTGACCGTGCCGCCCATCGCCCGCACGGTGGCGGCGATCACCCGCACCGTGTGGCTCTTGCCGCAGCCCGGTCCGCCGGTCAGGACGGACACGGTGCTGGTCAGCGCCATCGTGACGGCCGCCCGCTGGTCGTCGTGGAGCCCGGGGTCCTCGGTGAACGGCCGCATGGGCAGCGTCGAGCGGGCCTGCCAGAGCCGGCCCAGCTCGCCGGCCAGCTTGACCTCGCGCGCGTGCAGCTCCTTGGCGTACACGACGACCTGGTCGGGCCCGGCCTCGACGACCACCCGCCGCTCGGCGGCCAGGGCGTCGACCATCGGGCGCACCTGGTCGGGGTCCTGCTCGACCAGCTCGGCGCTCTGGGCGACGAGGGCCGTCATGGACAGGTAGCAGTGGCCGCCCCCGGCGGCGGCGTTCTCCAGCCGGTCGAGCAGCGCCGCCTTGATCCGCTGCGGGCTCTCGCGTGGCACCCCCGACTGGAGCGCGATGCGGTCGGCCGTGTGGAAGGCCACGCCCCGGACCCGGCCGATGAGCTGGTACGGGTCGGAGGCGAGGACGTCGGCCGAGTCCGTGCCGTACACCTGGTAGATCTTGGCGGCGAGCAGCGGGCTGACGCCGTGGCCCTGGAGCACGACCATCAGCCCGGCGATCGCCTTCTGCTCGCGCCACGCCTCGACGATCTGGCTCTGACGGGCCGGGCCGATGTTGAGCACCTCGGTGAGGCGCTCCGGCGCGGTGTCGATGACGGTCAGGGTGTGCTCGCCGAAGTGGCCGACGATGGCCTGGGCCAGGCGCGGGCCGATGCCGCGGATCAGGCCCGAGCCGAGGTAGAGCTGGATCGCCCGCACCGTGGACGGGACGATCCGCTCGCACGCCGTCACCCGGAACCGGTGGCCGTGGCGCTCGTGCTCGCCCCACGCGCCGGCCAGCCGGAGCGTCTCGCCCGGCTGGACGCCGGCCAGCGCCCGCCCGGTCGCGACGAAGCTCGACGCGACCGGGCCCGGCCCCGGGTCGGTGCTCATGCGGGCGACGGTGTAGCCGTCGTCGCGGACGTGGACGAGCTGCTCGACCGAGGCGTCCACGGCGACCGGAGCGTTCACGGCGGCCGAGCCGTTCACGGCGGCAGCGCCATCCACAGTGACCGAGGCGTCCACGGCGAAGATCCCATCATCCTGTACGGCCTCGCCAGCTTAGAAGAGCGGGCCGACAGAACGGGCAGGACCTAGTTCCACTGGGCGATGAGCTTGTCGTAGTCGACGGTCTCGGGCTTGCCCCGCTCGTCGGCCAGCTTCGGCGCCGGGGCGCCGGGCTGGTCGAGCCAGTACTGGGCGGGCCGCTCGGGATTGAGCCTGGGCGCGCAGTTCCCGCCGTAGCCGCGCCGCTCCAGCCGGGACAGGATCTCGTCCTGCTGCCTGGCCAGGTTGTCCATCGACTGCTGGGGCGTGGTCTCGCCGGTGACGGCGGTGGCCACGTTCTGCCACCAGAGCTGCGCCAGCTTCGGGTAGTCGGGCACGTTGGTGCCGGTCGGGGTCCACTGCTTGCGCGCCGGCGAGCGGTAGAACTCGATCAGCCCGCCGTACTTGGCGGCGTTCCGCTTGAAGTAGTCGCTGCGGATGTCGCTGTCGCGGATGAACGTCAGGCCGGCGATGGACTTCTTCAGCGACACCGACTTGGACGTGACGAACTGCGCGTACAGCCAGGCGGCGGCGCGGCGCTCCTTCGGGGTGTTGCGGAGCAGGGTCCACGAGCCGGCGTCCTGGTAGCCCAGCTTGTTGCCCTCCTTCCAGTACACGCCGTGCGGGCTCGGCGCGATGCGCCACTTGGGGGTGCCGTCGGCGTTCACGACGGGCAGGCCCGGCTTGGTCATGTCGGCGGTGAAGGTGGTGTACCAGAAGATCTGCTGGGCGATGTTCCCCTGCGCGGGCACGGGCCCGGCCTCGCTGAAGTTGCGGCCGGCCGCCTCCTTGGGCGCGTACTTCTTCAGCCACTCCACGTACTTGGCCAGCGCGTAGACCGACGCCGGGCCGTTGGTGTCGCCGCCGCGCGTGACGGACGAGCCGACGGGCCGGCAGTTCTCCACCCGGATGCCCCAGTCGTCCACGGGCAGGCCGTTCGGGATGCCGGGGTCGCCGTTGCCGGCCATGGACAGCCACGCGTCGGTGAACCGCCAGCCGAGCGAGGGGTCCTTGCGGCCGTAGTCCATGTGGCCGTAGACCTTCTTGCCGTCGATCGTGCCGTTGCCGTTGACCTTGTTGGTGAAGAAGTCGGCGATGTCCTCGTAGGCCGCCCAGTTGACCGGCACGCCGAGGTCGTACCCGTAGGCGTCCTTGAACTGCTTCTTGATCTTCGGGTCGGTGAACCAGTCGTAGCGGAACCAGTAGAGGTTCGCGAACTGCTGGTCGGGGAGCTGGTAGATCTTCTTGTCCGGGCCGGTGGTGAAGCTGATGCCGATGAAGTCGTCGAGGTCGAGCGTGGGGGAGGTGACGTCCTTGCCCTCGCCGGCCATGTAGTCGGACAGCGGGAAGACGTAGGTGCCGCGCGAGTGGGTGCCGATGAGGTCGGAGTCGTTGACGTAGGCGTCGTAGATGTTCTGGTTGCCCTGGATCTGGGTCTGCAGCTTCTCGATGACGTCGCCCTCCTGGATCAGGTCGTGCTTGACCCTGATCCCGGTGATCTCGGCGAACGCCTTGGCGAGCTGCCGCGACTCGTACTCGTGCGTGGTGATCGTCTCCGACACCACGTTGATCTCCATGCCGCGGTACGGCGCGGCGGCCTTCATGAACCAGTCCATCTCGGCGAGCTGCTGGCTCTTGGACAGCGTGCTCGGCGTGAACTCCTGCGTGACCCACTTCTGCGCCGCCGCCTTGCCGCCGGCCTCGGTCCAGTCGCTCCTGCGCGGACCGTCACCCTGCGAGCAGGCCGCGGCGAACAGGACGAGCGCGGCCACGGCGGCGGCCGTCCTCCTCCGGGTGACTCTGGTGTGGAGCGGTAACGGCATGTCCGTCCTCTCTCTCAACCCCATATCCCGATGACCACCGCCACCAGCAGCGCGCACCCCAGCGCGAGCCACATCGACAGGTCCGTGACGGCGATCCAGCCCGCGAGCACGACGGCCGCGCTGATGAGCCCGATGTACAGCCGGTCGCCGCGGTCGGTCTCGATGCGCAGGAAGCCCCGCCGCGCCACCGGCGGCGACAGCTTCGCCCACACCGCCATGACGCACAGCAGCGCGCCCAGGCCGGCGAACACCAGCGCGGTGGGCGCCGTCCAGACCATCCACTCCAGCACGGCGGGACGCGGACCCATCAGACCCTCCCCAGCGCGAAGCCCTTGGCCACGTAGTTGCGGACGAACCAGATGACCACGGCCCCCGGGATGATCGTCAGCACGCCGGCGGCCGCGAGGAGTCCCCAGTCGACGCCCGCGGCGCTGACCGTGCGGGTCATGGTGGCGGCTATCGGCTTGGCGTTCACGGAGGTGATGGTCCGGGCGATCAGCAGCTCGACCCAGCTGAACATGAAGCAGAAGAACGCGGTGACGCCGATCGCGGAGCGGATCATCGGCAGGAAGATCCGCACGAAGAAGCGCGGCAGCGAGTAGCCGTCGATGGCGGCCGTCTCGTCTATCTCGCGCGGGATGCCGGACATGAACCCTTCGAGGATCCACACGGCCAGCGGCACGTTGAACAGCATGTGCGCGATGGCGACGCCGAGGTGCGTGTCGAACAGGCCGACGCTCTGGTAGATCTGGAAGAACGGCAGCAGGAACACGGCCGGCGGCGCCATCCGGTTGGTCAGCAGCCAGAAGAACAGGTGCCGGTCCCCGGCGAACCTGAACCTGGAGAACGCGTACGCCGCCGGGATCGCCACGACGAGCGACATGACCGCGTTGAGTGACGTGTACACGATCGAGTTGAGGTAGCTGGAGTACCACGACGGGTCGCCGAAGAAGGTGGCGTAGTTGTCCAGCGTCGCCCGCTGCGGGACGATCGAGAAGCCGCCGAGGATGTCCTCGTTCGGGCGGATCGACATGCCGAACATCCACAGCAGCGGCAGCATCAGCGTGGCGGCGTAGAGCCAGAAGACGGTCCTGGCCCACGGGAGCTGCCGCCCCGCCCGCCGCGCCACGGCGGGCGCCGCCGGGCCTGCGGTCATGCCGCTCACCTTCCGCTCCGGGTCAGCACGGTGAAGAAGACGTACGAGACGATCTGCACGATGAGGAAGTAGAGCAGCGAGAACGCGCCCGCGGGCCCGAGGTCGAACTGCCCGACGGCGATCTTCGACAGCAGGACGCTGAGGAACGACGTGGCGTTGCCCGGCCCGCCGCCGGTCACCACGAACGGCTCCGTGTAGATCATGAAGCTGTCCATGAACCGCAGCAGGATCGCGATCGTCAGCACCCCGCGCAGCCGGGGGAGCTGGATGCGGCGGAACGTCGCCCACGCCGACGCGCCGTCGATCTGCGCCGCCTGGAAGTACGGCTCCGGGATCGAGCGCAGCGCCGCGTACGCCAGCAGCGCCACCAGCGGCGTCCAGTGCCACACGTCCATGACGAGCACCGTGATCCAGGCGTCCGTCGAGTCCAGCGTGTAGTTGAAGTCCACGCCCGGCACCTGGTTGATCGCCCAGCCGCCGAGCCCGATGTCGCCCCGGGCGAAGATCTGCCAGATCGTGCCCACGACGTTCCACGGGATGAGCAGCGGCAGCGCGACGACCACCAGCGCCGCCGACACCGTCCAGCCGCGGCGCGGCATCGCGACGGCGATCGCCACCCCGAGCGGGATCTCGATCAGCAGCACCTGCGCCGAGAACAGCAGCGTCCGCAGGAACGCGCCGCGCACCTCGGGGTCGCGCGTCACCGAGCGGAACCACTCCAGCCCGACGAAGATCCGGTCGCTGGGGCTGAAGATGTCCTGCACGGAGTAGTTGACGACCGTCATGAGCGGGATCAGCGCGGTGAACGTCACGCAGACGACGACGGGCAGCACGAGCAGCCAGGCCCGGTTGTCCTTCGGCTTGGCCTCGGGCCGCCGGTCCGGCTCGTCGGCCGCCGCCGCGACGGGGTCCTTGACCGGTTCGGTGAGCGTCATCCAGCCCTCCCGTTCAGGGGGACGACCTGCCCGCAGCGGACCGCGTCGCGGAACAGGAAGACCCGGCCGGTGGTGAAGCGGACGAACCCGGCCGCGCCCGGCTCGTACGGCGAGCCCGCCTCGGCCCTGGCCACCAGCGGATGCCCCGCGGCCCGCACGTGGACCAGGTCGTAGGCGCCCATCCGGTCCACGCCGGTCACCTCGGCGGGCAGCCCCGGCGAGCCCGGCCCGTCGCCGAGCCGGGCGAACTCGGGCCGCACCCCGACGCGCACCGGCCCCGGCGGCAGCGGCTCGTCCACGCGCCCGACCACCTGCCCGCCCACCCGGACCAGGCCGTCCGCGACCTCTCCGGGCAGCGTGTTCATGCCGGGCGAGCCGATGAAGTGGCCGACGAACTCGTGCGCGGGCGACAGGAACAGCTCCGCCGGCTCACCGGCCTGCACGATCGCCCCGTCCTTGAGCACGACCACCTCGTCGGCGAACGTCAGCGCCTCGGTCTGGTCGTGGGTGACGTAGACCAGCGTGTGGCCGGTGTCGCGGTGGATCTCCTTCAGCGTGCTGCGCAGCGTCCACCTGACGGCCGGGTCCACCACGGTCAGCGGCTCGTCCAGCAGCACGGCCGCCACGTCCGAGCGCACCAGGCCGCGGCCCAGGCTGACGATCTGCTGCCGGCCGGGGTCCAGCCGCCGCGAGCGGCGTCCCAGGTGGGCGTCCAGGCCGAGCATCCGCGACACCGCGCGCACCCGCCGGTCCACCTCGTCCTTCGGGTAGCGCCGGTTGCGCAGCGGGAAGGCGAGGTTGTCGTAGACCGACATCTCCTCGTACAGCACCGGGAACTGGAAGACCTGCGCGATGTTGCGCCCCGCGGTCGGGACCGAGGTCACCTCGCGCTCGCCGAACCAGACGCGGCCGGTCGTCGGCGTGATGAGGCCCGACATGATGTTGAGCAGCGTCGTCTTGCCGCAGCCGCTGGGTCCGAGCAGCGCGTACGCCCGGCCGGAGCGCCAGGTCCAGGTCATCGGGCGCACGGCCCACGTCCGCCCGCCGTCGTAGCTGTGCCCCACGTCCTCCAGGCGGATGTCAGCCATGCAGGTCGACCTCCGCGGCGGACTCGGCGAGCAGCCGCCCGCCCGACTCGTCGAACAGGAAGGCGTGCGCCGGGTCCACGTACGCCGTCGCCCGGTCGCCGGGGGTGAAGGCGCGCGGCCCGTCGAGCTGGGCCACCAGGTGCCGGTCGCCCGGCAGCAGCAGGTGGACGAACGTGACGCTGCCCGTCACCTCGGCCAGCCGGACCTCCGCCGGGAACTCCAGCGCGCCGTCCCCGGCCGGGTCGATCGACACGTGGTGGGGCCGGACGGCCAGCACGACGTCACGGCCGGAGGCGTGCGCGCGCGGCGCCGGGAACGAGGCGCCCAGGACCTCCACCCGGCCCTCCCGCACGGTGCCCGGCAGCAGGTTGAGCGGCGGGTCGCTGAGCGCGGCGGCCACGGCCAGGGTGGGCGGGTGCGCGTAGAGGGCGGCGACCTCGCCGGTCTCCAGCACCCGGCCCTCGCCGAGGACCACGGCCGGCGCCGCGAACGCCAGCGCCTCGGCCGGGTCGGACGTCGCGTACAGGACCAGGCCGGGCGACTGCCTGAACATGCTCTTCAGGTCGGAGCGGAGCTGCTCGCGCAGCTTGAAGTCGAGGTTGGCCAGCGGCTCGTCGAGCAGCAGCAGGTCGACGGGGCGGGCCAGCGCGCGGGCGATCGCGGTGCGCTGCTGCTGGCCGCCCGACAGCTCGGCCGGCCGCCGCCCCAGCAGCTCGGCGATGCCCATCAGCTCGGCCACCTCGCGCACCCGCCGGTCGACGTCCCGCTTGGGGAACGAGCGGTCCAGGCGCAGGGGGGAGGCGATGTTCTCGTGGACGGTGAGGGAGGGATAGTTGACGAACTGCTGGTAGACGAAGGCGACGGAGCGCCTGCGGACCGACAGCCCCGTGACGTCCCGGCCGTTGACGACCACCCGCCCCGAGTCGGGCGGCAGGAGGCCGGCGGCCACCCGCATCAGGGTGGTCTTGCCGGCCGTCATCGGGCCGAGCAGCGTCGTCATCCCGCTCGGTAACTCGAGGTCGATGCCGTCGAGCCAGACCTCTCCGCGTCTCCGTACGCAGACGCCGTCGAGGGTCAGCGCCATGTGCCCGGTCCTCTCTGCCGGAGCCGAATCGGTTGCTGCGAGAGTCGGGTGAATGTCCCTCCATCTAACATGAGCCGCTTGGGCCTGCCTAGTACTCCAGCTGTAGATCGCGATCTTCATGCCTGAGTGGCTCGTCGCTGGTAGTGGCTGGCCTGGGATCGGGCCTGGTGGCGGCGTCGCCAGTGGGACCAGTCGAGTTGGTGGGCCGCGTCGTGGACGCGTCGGACGACGAGCGCGATGAACAGGCGCTGGATCTCGTTGCAGGTGAGCGGTATCAGTCCGTCCGGCCTGGGGTGGCGGGCGTGTTCGTCGGCGCGGACGACGGTGAGGAAGGCGTGTGCGAGCATCGCCAGGGTGACCCAGCGGTGCCAGGACGTCCAGCGTCTGACCTGGTGTTCGTCCAGTCCGGCCAAGCCCTTGCCGGACTGGAAGGTCTCCTCGATCGTCCATCTGCGTCCGGCAACCTGCACCAGGGTGGACAGCGGAACCTGGATAGCTGAGTAACAGCGGTAGAAGGCGAGTTCGCCGGTGCGCCGGTTGCGGCGGACGAGCAGCTGGTGGTGGCCGGGCCGGTCGTCGGCGATGTCGGCCAGGACCCAGTCGTAAAAGCGGTGGCCCTTGGCACCGGCGCCGGCACCGGCCGAGAGTTTCTGCCAAGCCCTCTTCGGCAGCTTCTTGACCAGGGCGTCAGCGCGGAACTTGCCCGCGCGGGTGGTGATCTGGTGGTCACGGGCGACGGCGAGTACGTAGCCGATCTCGCGTCTCTCCAGCTCGGTTCGCAGGTGCGGATTGCCTCCATAGACCTCATCGCCGGCCACCCAGGAAGCGGGGACACCGGCGTCCAGCGCGCGGCCGATCATGCGGGCGGCGAGTGCGGGTTTCGTCGTGAAGCCGACGGTGTCGGGTATCCCGGCAGCCCGGCAACGGGCCGTGTCCTCGGTCCAGGAGCGCGGGACATACAGCTCCCGGTCGATCGCTGCATGGCCCCGCCGGGTGGAGTAGGCGAGATAGACAGCGACCTGACTGTTCTCGATGCGTCCGGCGGTGCCGGTGTACTGGCGCTGCACGCCCACCGTGGCAGTGCCCTTCTTGAGATCACCGGTCTCGTCGACGACCAGGACTGCCGCGTCGTCGTGCAGTTGCTCGACGACGAAGCCGCGCAGGTCGTCGCGTACTGCGTCGGCGTCCCACTTGGCCCTCGACAGCAGATGCTGCAGACCGTGCGGGGTCGCGTCCCCGGCATGCTCGGCGAGCGTCCAGCAGTTCTTGCGCGGCAGGTCCGACAACAAGCCGAGCATGAACGCCCGTGCCCGGCGCCGTGGTTCCACCCGGACGAACCGTCCCGCGATACGGCCCATCAGGACCTCGAACGTCTCCTGCCACCGGGCAGGATCTATGCTGTGACCTGCGGCCACCGTCTGATCTTCTGTCTTCACACACCGATGATCACCGGTGGCCGCACCCGGTCCCGGACCGGCCCTGACGAGCAGGATCACGGTCGGGGCCGAAGCACCAGTTCTGGAGTTGAGTCGGCCGATGGACATGTCCTCCCGAGAGATCCGCATACCCCTCAGCGAGATCGTTACAGTCCTCCTGGACCTGGACGAGTTCGTGGTGTCCCTCGACCGGCTCCGATCCCGCCAGGCATTCGGAGCGGCCGACGAGTACACCGTCGGCAAATTCATCGCCGACTGGGATGTCGCCCGGCGGTTGTCCCGTGCCCGGCGCGTCATCGGTGTCGCGCTGGATGCGCAACTGAGCGAGGAAGAGAACCTCGAGATCGACGCCCTGTGTGAACAGGGCCGCGTTTACACGGACAGCGTCGGCTACCCCTCCCCCGACCAGTCCAGCTGAGACAGCAAGCGCATCGGACCGGACCAGTCGAGACAGGGATCAGTTCGGCCCGAGACCTGCTGCCGGGCCAGCAAGATCACGATCTACAGCTGGAGTACTAGGCCGTTCCCGGCCCGTGCGATCCGCGCCGGGCGGTCCGCGCCGGACGCCGCGGCGCGGACCGCACGGGGGCTGGGGGGTTACGGGGTCACTTGCTGATGCGGACGGCGTCCGCGATGACGTAGCCGGTGCCGCCCGTCCACCGGCTCACGCCGACCACGTTGGCGGTGCCGGCGTTGAGGGAGAACGTGCCGAGGCTGCGCCAGGCGCCGCCGCCCGAGCGCTGGTCGACGTACACGGTCTGGTTGCCGCTCGACGTCGCCACGATGTACGGCGCCGAGCTGTTGTACCCGGCGTCGGCCGGATACCAGACCTCGACCTTGTAGGTGCCCGCGCTCGGGATGTTCGCCTGGTACCAGGCGACGTCGCTGGAGGACACCGGGTCGGCGAAGCGGTAGTCGGCGCCGTAGCGCTGGGCGGAGTACGCGGAGGTGCCCCAGTTGGCGCTGGCGGTGAACTGGCCGGAGGTGGAGTTGTCGACCGTGGCGCTCCACGTCGGCGTGCCGCCGCCGGTCACGTAGTTCATGTACGTGGTCCAGTTCCAGTACGGACCGGGGTCGGTGTGGTCGGCGCCGGGCACCTCGACGTGGCCGATGATGTGGGTGCGGTCCTTCGGGATGCCGTACTTGTCGCAGATCCAGCGGGTCAGCGCGGCCGAACCCCGGTACATCGCGTCGGTGAACCACGAGGCCTCGCTGACGTAGCCCTCGTGCTCGATGCCGATGGAACGGGTGTTGTAGTCCCAGTTGCCCGCGTGCCAGGCGATGTCCTTGTCCCGCACCATCTGGGTGATGGCGCCGTTGGAGGACTTGACCACGTAGTGGGCGGAGACCTTGGCGCTGGGGTTCTGGAACCAGGAGATGGTGCCGGCGTACGAGCCCTGGGTGACGTGGATGACCACGCGGTCGATGTTGTACGACGACTCACGGCTGGAGACCGTGTAGTTGCTGGAGCTGGCGGCGACCCAGGTCGCGTTGGGGTAGTCGGCGGCGGCCAGCAGGCCGGGGGAGCTCTCGGCCTTGGCGCTGAGGTCGCGGGCGTTCGCCAGGTCGCCGCGGTCGGCGGTGACCTCCTGCGGCTTGACCGTCACGCCCTTGGCCTGGACGCCGAGGCCGAGCAGCTCGTAGACGGAGTCGGCGTACAGTCGGGCCAGCTCGGGTGAGGAGGCGTTGCCGTACTTGGCGACGGCCTGGTACCAGCGGCCGGAGTCCTTGCGGGCGGCCTCGTCGAGCCCCTGCTCGTCGGCGAGGGAGCGCAGGACGGCGGCGCCGCCCGCGATGTTGGCCGTGTCGTCGGCGCGCAGCTTCTCGACCGGGAGCTTCGTCAGCTCGGCGGCCTTCTCCAGGGAGTGGTTGGCGGGGTTGCTGACCAGGTGCATGACGCCGTAGCCGCCGCTGGCGCTGGGCTGACCCTGGTGGCCGTCGAGGTGGGTCTCGGCGTAGGCGAGGGCGACGAGCAGGTCGCGGGGGACGTCGTTCTGGGCGGCGGCCTTGGCGAAGGCGGCCTGGAGGGGGGTCTCGCGGGCGGCCTGGGCGGGAGTGGCGCCGACGGCGAGACCGGTGAGGAGGGCTGAGGTGACGAGAGCGACTAATCGCGTGCGGGCGAATGTCATGGGGAGCTCCTCGTTGGGGGTGACGGTCGCACAGTAGGCGCATTCCATGACAGATGTCGATAATTGACATTACTGGGGAGTTAGAAGAAACTTTTCGCCCGCGCGATGGGATTGTCGGGTTTTGAGGGGTCTTGAGACACTTGTCGGCGTAAGGTCGCTGTGAAGTTGGGCCCCCTCGGTTCTGTGAAGACTATTGCGCTCCGAGTAACGGTCGCTGAAACTTCTCTTCGTGACCACGCACCACGGGAGCCTGTCAAGCCGGCTCGCCGCGTTCGCCCCCCGCGCCTTACCCACCCCCCGCTCCTCCCGCTCGCCCCGCGCGTTGCGCGCCGCCGTGGCCGCGCTCGTCGCCGCCGCCGCCACGCTGCTCGCCCCGGCCGCGCCCGCCGCCGCGCAGGGCTCCGCCGCCGTCACCGCCGCCTGCACCACGGACCCCGCCAAGCCGAAGCGCCAGCTCCGGGCCATGTGGGTCTCCTCGGTGGCCAACATCGACTGGCCCAGCGCCCCCGGCCTCAGCGTCTCGGCCCAGCAGTCCGAGTTCCGCGCCTGGCTCGACCTCGCCGTGCAGAAGCGGATGAACGCCGTCGTCGTGCAGGTACGGCCCACGGCCGACGCGTTCTGGCCCTCCCCGTACGAGCCGTGGTCGCAGTGGCTGACCGGCACCCAGGGCAAGGACCCCGGCTACGACCCGCTCGCGTTCATGGTCGGCGAGGCCCACGCCCGCAACCTTGAGTTCCACGCCTGGTTCAACCCGTACCGGGTCGCCAACCACGACGACCCGACCAAGCTCGTCTCCACCCACCCGGCCCGCCAGAACCCGGGCTGGCGCTTCGCCTACGGCGGCAAGCTCTACTACAACCCCGGCATCCCCGCCGTGCGCGCCTTCATCGAGGACGCCATCATGGACGCCGTCACCCGCTACGACCTCGACGGCGTCCACCTGGACGACTACTTCTACCCGTATCCGGTCAGCGGCCAGACGATCCCCGACTCGGCCACCTACGCCGAGTACGGCGGCGGGTTCCCCAGCATCGCCGACTGGCGGCGCGACAACGTCGACAAGCTCGTCCGCGAGATGGACCAGCGCATCCACGCCGCCAAGCCGTGGGTGACATTCGGCATCAGCCCGTTCGGCATCTGGCGCAACTCCTCGACCGACCCGCTCGGCTCGGCCACCTCCGGCCTCCAGTCGTACGACGCCATCTACGCCGACAGCCGGCAGTGGGTGAAACAGGGCTGGGTCGACTACCTGGCGCCGCAGATCTACTGGCACATCGGCAACGCCGCGGCCGACTACAAGGTGCTGACCGCCTGGTGGTCCGATGTGGTGCGCGGGACGGGCGTCCAGCTCGTCATCGGGCAGGCCGCCTACCGGGCCGGCGCCTCCGGCCAGGACGCCGCCTGGCAGGACCCCGCCGAGCTGAGCGACCACCTCACCTACAACCGCACCAGGCCCGAGGTGCTCGGCGACGTCTACTTCTCCGCCAAGGACGTCAAGGCCGACCGGATCGGCAGCTTCACCAAGGTCGTCTCCACCCACTACACCAAGCCGGCGCTGCTGCCCGCCCGCGGCACGGCCGCGGCGCCCGCGGCGCCGACGATCGGCGCGGCCACGCGCGGCTCGGGCGGCGTCGCGCTCACCTGGCAGGGCTCCGGCACCGCGTACGCGGTCTACCGGGTGGACGGCTCGCCCGCGACCGCCGACCCCTGCGCCTTCGCCGACGCCCGCAACCTGCTGACCACCACCCGCAGGACCACCTTCACCGACGCCACGGCCTCGGCCACGGCCGCCTACACCTACTACGTGACGGCGCTCAACCGCACCCACCAGGAGAGCGACCCCAGCGCCGGCAAGGCCGTGGCGGGCAGCGGCACGTCGTTCAGCGTGACGGTGGACAACGCGGACGCCGGCTTCACGGCGAGCTCGTCGTGGGGCACCTCCACGTACTCCTCGCAGCTCCACGGCACCGACTACCGCTTCGCCGACCCGGTCTCCGCCAGCGACCCGGCCTGGTTCAAGGCGGCGATCCCGAGCGCGGGCAGCTACAAGGTCGAGATCTGGTACCCCTCGAACGCGGGATACAACAGCGCGACCCCGTACCTCGTGGCCACGAGCACCGGCACCCAGACGGTCGCCGTGGACCAGCGCACGGGCGGCGGCGCGTGGCGCACGCTGGGCACGTACACGCTGAACGCGGGCACGTACAACGTGGTCGGCGTCAGCCGCTGGACCTCCACCACCGGCTACGTCATCGCCGACGCGGTGCGCATCACCAAGCTCTGACGCTCACGGCCCGCCCCCCGGGGGCGGGCCGTGAGTGAGGTCTACAGCTCGCAGTTGACCTCGGTCTCGGCGGTGCAGGTGTCCACGCCGTCGCCGCCGTTGACGTGGTCGACCCCGGCGCCGCCACTGAGGATGTCGTCGCCGGTGCCGCCGCTCAGCGTGTCGGCCGCCGAGCCGCCGAAGACGCGGTCACGGCCGGGGCCGCCGCTGAGCGCGCTCGGGATGTTGGTGTTGTTGCGCACCGCGTCGTCGCCCAGGGAGGCGGTGACGCTGAGGCGGGTGACCCCCACGGTCGAGCAGCGGACGAGCGCGCCGAGCTGCTGGCAGCCGGCGCCCGCCGTGACCTGGGCGAGCGTGTCGGTGACGGTGATGGACGCGCCGGCGCTGCCGTTGATGTCGAGGCCGTTGGCCTCGGCGCCGGCCCGCACCGCGATCGTCGAACCCGTCCTCGACACGACGACCGGTGCGAGGGCGGCCCGCGCGTCGGAGGCCGGGGAGCTGTGGGCATGCGCCGGGGCGCCGAGGAGGAGGGCCGATCCCGTCAGGGCCGCCCCCGCGAGCAGCGCCTTCCCCCAGATGGTACGAGACATGGGTGATTTCTCCCGTGTGTTGATGTGCGTGGATGGGCCCCCTGGTGCGGTCGTGCGCAAGTCCCTCCTTTCGCTTCCTGGCGGCTCGGGTCACATGCCGACATGGAAGCAGCGGTGGAGGGGGAGCGTCCCGGTCGTCTTACGCGGAACGTGCGGTTACTTGGACCTGGCGCGGCCGTCCTCGTCGAGGTAGTCGCGCCACGACCGCTTCGGCCGGTAGCCGAGCAGGCGCATGGCCTTGGCGGAGGACAGGCCCGAGGAGTCCGGGCGCGACAGCTCCCGCAGCTCGACGGCGTCGCCGTGGGCGCGGCGCAGCATCGCGGCGAAGTCGTGGCCGCCCGCGTTGTCCGGCGCGGCGATGTAGAACACCTCGTGGCCGGGCAGGCCGGACTCCACGGCCAGCACGATGGCGTCCGCCAGGTCGTACACGTCGGTGTAGCTCCACAGCCCGGCGCCGGGCTCCCCGGGCTCGCGGACCTGCGGGCCCAGGTTGCGCTCGTAGTTGCCCTCGTGCTGCACCCAGCTCGGCCGCAGCGAGACGCACCGGATGTCGGAGCGGCGCACCGCCGCGTCCATGAGCTGCTCGCCGAAGTGCTTGGACAGCGCGTACGGGTCCTGCGGCCGGATCGGGTGGTCCTCGTCCACGGGCGCGTAGTCCGGCAGGAACGGGCGCTCGCAGAAGAAGTAGCCGGGCACGGTCTCGCTGGAGATGTTGACGAAGCGCGTCGCCCCGGACCGGATCGCCGCCTCCAGGGCGTTGAAGGTGGCCATGAGGTTGTTCTGGAAGACGACGTGCGGCGCGTTGGAGGTGGGGGCCGGGATGGCGGCGGCGTGCACGACCGCCTCCGCCTCGCGGATCGCGGCGAACGCCTGGCCGGCGTCGGTCAGGTCGGCCTGCACGTAACGGGGCTCGCCGGGCGCGGGCCGCTCGAAGACGGGCCGGTCGAGGTCCACGGCCGTCACCTCGTGGCCGGACTCCATGAGCGCGCGGACGGCCGCGCGCCCGACCTTTCCGCGGGCGCCGGTGACGATGACGCGCATGGTCCACTCCTTGAGGGGGCTGGGCGGGCTCGGGGCAGGCCCAGCCTAGGAAGGACGCCGCGCCCGCGACAGGGGAGCGCTACGGGCGGGCGAGGTGGGCGTCGTGGTCGCGGGTGAGATAGGAGTCCAGGTCGCGGGCCAGGCGCAGGGCGCGGGCCGTCCCCTTGCGCGCCGCGAACGCCGCCAGCTCCGGATGCCGCCCGCGCGTCGTGGGCGGCCACCTCGTCCCATACGATCCGCCGGACCTCGGCGATGTGACCGGGCAGCTCGCGCGCCACCTCCCGCCGGGCCGGCTCGTCCAGCGCCTTGACGGTCTCCACCAGTGCGGCCACGTCGCCGGCCGCGATGAGGTCGCGCACCGTCGGCCAGGCGGCGTCGTTCGCTCGCATGACTCTCCTTGGGGGGTGAGGTGATCTCGGAAGCCGAGGTGATCGCGATCGTGGCAGAGCCCGCCGACAATTCCGGGAGCCCCGTAAAGTGAGGGGCGACCTCGGCGCGGCGGGCGACGCGGAGGGGCGCGGGATGCGGGGTGGCAGTGCTGGCGGAGCGGCACCGGACTCGGTTCGTCCTGCAGGCGGTGGGGGTCTGCGCGGCCGTGGCGCTGGTGGCGGCGGCCGGCCTGATGTGGGGGCTCGGCGCCGCGCCCAGGACCGGCGCTCCCGGCTGCCCGCCCCGCGACACCCGCGTGACGTCCCCGTACGCGATCAGCGGTTACTGGATGGAGCCGCGCCCCGACCGGTGCGACACGCGGCGCACGGTGCAGGCCGTCCACGCGGTCGGCGGCGACACGATCATCACGTTCGGCCCCCGCTTCGCCGCCGCCCGCGTGGACGCCGGGGGACGCGTGCTCGCCGCCGAGCGAGGCGACGCGGGACGGACGCCGGTCGCCGACGAAGCCGGCGAGGCGGACGCGGCGAGGAGCCCTTCCCCCGGAGCGCGGGCCGCCCCTGCTCGACGCACCCGGCTCGACCCCGTGTTCGCCGGGTGCGTCGAGCAGGGGCGGCCGTGCTACCTGGCCGCCCGCGACGCCGCCCGCGGCCAGGAGATCCGCCGGGTCTTCACGTACGTGACCAGCGAGAGCCTCGGCCCGGGCGCCCTGCGCTGCCCCGGGCTCGACCGGCGGATCGCGAGCGGCGGGCTCGTCTACTACCGGCTGCTGCTCGGGCCGTCCTGCCGGTCCGGTCCGTACGACCTGGTGCTCGTCGCGGCGGACGGCGACGGCGTCGGCAACCTGCTGGAGGAGGCCGCCGCGTACGGGATGCGGGTGTACCCGGGGCTGCCCGCCGCGCCGCAGGACCCGGCCAAGCCGTGGCAGCCCGACGCCGCCGCCACCGGCGCGCTGAACGCCTTCACCGAGCGGGTGCTGACCGGCTACCGGGAGCGGTTCGGCGCGTCACCGGCGCTGGCGGGGGTGTATCAGTCGTTCGAGCTGGCCATGCGCGGCCGCGGCCCGCGTGACCCGGTGCTGGCGCTCTACCGGGCGCAGCACGCGGTGGCCGCCGCCGTGCTGCCGGGCCGGACGATCGTGGTGAGCCCGTACTGGGACGCGCGCCGGTCGCGGGGCTTCCCGCCGGGCGCGGTGGGTGAGGGCTTCGCCGACATCGCGGCCACGCGCGCCGGCCTGCCCATGGCCATCGCCGTCCAGGACGGGCGGGGCGTCGGCAAGGTGCCGGTGTACGGGGCGGGCCAGGAGGGCGACCCGGTGGACGCCCGGCTCGTCCCCGTGGCGGGGGCGGGGCCGTACGAGCAGGCGTACTTCGGCTCGACCGCCGACTACGTGGCGGCCGCCGCGCGCCGCGCCGGGCCCGGCGCCGAGCTGTGGGTGAACGTCGAGGTCTTCGAGCCCACCCCGGTCGCGGGCGAGTGCGGTAGGAGCGACCCGCTGCCGCTGCGCGGGCGCGCCACCAAGAGCCGGGTGGACCGGCAGGTCATGGCCGTCGGCCGGTACGCCACGAAGATCATCGCGTACGGGTGGGACCCGTTCCTGACCTGCCGGGACCGGCCCGGCGCGCCGTCGCTGGCGGACGCGATCACCGCCGGGTGGGACGACCCGCTCGTCATGGACGCGACGCGCAGGACGGTGGGAGGGCGCGACGGCGTCGAGGTGCGGGGGCTCAACCTCGGGGGCGGCACGCTGCGGGTCACCTACCAGGAGGCCGGGGGCGTGGTGAGGACGGTCACCCTCACCCCCGAGCCTGAGGTCGGCGGTCGAGGTGGCGGGCGGGGCCGGGACGACCAGCCGGGCGACGGCGGGCGGGGCCGCGACGGCCGGTCGGGCGACGGCGGGCGGGGCCGGGACGGCCGGTCGGGCGGGGTGGCCCGGGAGACGGTCTGGGCGCCCTTCGACCCGGCCGGGATCGCCCCCGACCGGCCCTGGCTCATGGTCACGGCCGTGAACGGCGCGGGCCGGACCAGCGGCGCGGGCTTCACCTTCCGGTGAGCGCGCGACGCGCGGGCCCGCCGCGCGTCAGGGCCGGAAGCTGGCCCGGTACTCCGTGGGCGTGCGCGCGGTGAGCTGCCGGAACGCGGCGTTGAACGCCGACAGCGAGGTGTAGCCGACCGTGAACGCGATCTGCGTGATCGGCGCGTCGCCCGCGGCCAGCTCCTCGATCGCGCGCAGCACCCGCATCCGGCGCAGCACCGCCCGCCACGTCATACCGGTCTCGTCCTCGAAGCGCCGGGCCAGCGACCGGGGCGCCAGCCCCACCTGGGCCGCCACGTCCTCGAAGCTGATGTCGCTCCCGAGCCGCTGCTCGGTCAGCCGCAGCGCCCGGCGCAGTTCGGGTGACCGCCCCGCCGGGACGACGACCGGGCTCGGCTGCTCGGCGAGCCGCCGGCTCACCGCGGCCAGCGCGGTGAAGAGCGTCTCGGCGTACGCCGGGAGCGGTTCGTCGCCCTCGCCCCAGGCGCCGCACTCGGTCACCAGCGCGCGGGCCAGGGGACTCAGGTCGAACACGGTCAGCGGCGCCGGCGGGGCCGGGACGAATCCGGGGTCGAACAGCACCGACGCGGTCGTGGCCGGTTGCGGGACGCTGACCTGTATCGTCGTGCCCGCCGCGATGAGCGCGGCCCGGGCCGGCGGCAGCAGCCACGCCTGACCCCGCGCCTCCAGCCGGAGGGCGCCGGCCGAGGCGCAGAGCAGGTAGTGGCGGTCCATCGTGAACTCGCGGGCGGGCTCCCGCGGGAACGTGCGGACGAAGCTGTACGCCTTCCGGGTCATCCGCGCTCTCGCATGAGCCCATCGTAGGGAGCCGCCATGACGCCGGTCAGGCGACGATCTCCATCGGCTCCGCCCGGAAGCGCCGGCTCACCGGCGACCCGGTCATCATCGGCCGGAGCACCGCGCCGGCGCGCGCGAAGACGTCGGACTTCAGGTAGCCGTCGAACGACTCCTCGTCGTCCCACTCGTGGGTGACGGTCACCCGGGTCTCGTCCTCCCGTGAGGCGTACACGCGGTAGGAGAGGTTGCCCGGCATCGCGCGCACCAGGTCGCTGTCGCCGTCGAGATGGGCCAGGGCCGCCGCCCGGTCGGAGGCGGCGGTGTCGAAGTCGACCATGGCAATGATCATGAGAATCTCCTGGGTCGGGGCGGCGGTCGCCGCGGGGTGATGTCCCGATCCTCGCGCGGAGCCGGTCCGGCCGGCTTCCGTCAGCCGGACGCGTTCACGCTTCCAACGGACACTCCCGGCGTCCCCGGGGTCAGGTCAGGGTCGCGGCATGGGGGTCCCAGTCCGGCGGGAGCGGCTCCGGCACGGCGGGCGCGGAGCGGACCCGGCGGAACTCGCCGCGCTCCCCGGACTCCGTGACGGCCGTCATGATCTCCAGGACGTGCAGCGCCAGCTCGCCCGACGCCCGGTGCGGGACGCCCGCGCGGATCGAGCGGGCGAGGTCGAGGACGCCGATGCCGCGCCCCGCGACCGTGCCCTCCACCGGCAGCTCCCGCCAGTCCGCGTCGCGGAGCCCGCGGGCCAGCAGCGGCCCCTCGAAGGTGTTGGGGTCGGGCAGCGACAGCGCGCCCTCGGTGCCGACGACCTCGATGAGCCGCCGGTCGAGCGGCGAGTCGAAGCTGAACGTCGCCGCGCCGCCCGCGCCGCCCGTGAAGTCGATCAGGGCCTCCACGTGCGTCGGCACCTCCACCGGGAACACCGTCCCGGCCTTCGGCCCCGACCCGACGACCCGCTCGGCGCGCGCCCTGCGGGTGGTCGCCGACACCCGCGCGGCCGGGCCGAGCAGGGCGGTCAGCGCGGTCAGGTAGTACGGGCCGAGGTCGAACAGCGGCCCGCCGCCCGGCTGGTAGAAGAACTCGGGGCTCGGGTGCCAGGACTCCGGCCCGAGGTTCTGGATGGCCGCCCTGACCGCCAGCGGTTCGCCGACGAGGCCGGAGCGCAGCGCCCGCAGGGCCGACTGGATTCCGGCGCCGAGGAACGTGTCCGGGGCGTTGCCCACCCGCAGCCCGAGGTCGGCGGCCGTGGCCAGCACCTTGGCCGCCTCCTCGGCGTCCAGCGCCAGCGGCTTCTCGCCGTAGACGTGCTTGCCCGCCCGTAAGCAGGCCAGCGCCACGGCGGCGTGCGCGGCCGGCACGGTGAGGTTGACGACGATCTCCACCTCCGGCAGCGCCAGCACCGCGTCGAGGCCGCCCGAGACGGGCACGCCGTGCCGCTCGGCGACCTGCGCGGCGCGCGCCTCGTCGAGGTCGGCGACGCCCAGCACCCGTACGTCGGGGAAGGCCGTGAGGTTGGTCAGGTACTGACCGCTGATCACGCCCGCGCCCACCACGGCCACTCCGACCGGCCCGCCGCTCACACCGCCTCCAGCGCGTCGAGGTGATCGCGGCTGGCCGCGAGGGCCTCGAACACGTCGCCCGCGCAGTGGTCCAGCTCCACGATGCGCCACGCGCCGGGCGCCGCCGCCAGGACGTCCGGCACCGGCATGACGCCCGCGCCGACCGCCGTGTGCGGCGACTCCTTGTCGCCGGGCCCGTCCTTGACGTGCAGCGCGAGCACCCGGTCGCCGAGGCGGCGCAGCAGCGCGGGCACGTCCGCGCCGCCGACCGCCGCCCAGTACGTGTCCACCTCCAGGAACACCTCCGGCGCCAGCAGCCCGGCCAGCTCCTCCAGCGCGTGCCGCTCGCCGAAGCGCGGCTCGATCTCCCACCAGTGGTTGTGGTAGCCGATCCGCATGCCGCGGGCGGCGGCATGCCCGGCCAGGCCGTTCAGCAGGTCGGCGGTGCGGGCCAGGCCGTCGCGGGTGGTGAACTCCTCGTGCGGGACGCCGCCCGGGATGACCACCAGCTCCGCGCCGACCGTGGCGATCGCGTCGAACACCTTCGCCGGCTCCTGGTCCAGCAGCGCGTACGCGTGCGTGATCGGCACGGCCAGTCCCAGGTCGTCGGCCACCCGGCGGAACCCCTCGGGGTCGGTGGTCGGGTCGAACGGCTCCACGGCGCCGTACCCGAGCCCGGCGACACGGCGCAGCACCCCGTCGCGGTCGGCGGCGAGCTGGTCGCGGACGGTGTAGAGCTGTAAGGCGAGCGGGTTCGTCATGAGGCCGCCCCGCCGCGCACGCCGAGCAGGTGCTCCAGCGCGAGCTGGTTGAGGTGGGTGAAGTGGTAGCCGCGCTCGGCCGCCGCGTCCGGGTCGAACTCCTCGGCGGCCAGGTCGGCGAGCGTCTCGCCGGGCGCCAGGGTGGGCACGGCGAGCTGGTCCACGCGGGAGGCGGCCAGCGCCTGCTTCACCTCCGGGTCGGCGCGGAAGGCGCGCGCCTTCTCGCGCAGGATGAGGTAGGTGCGCATGTTCGCCGCGGCCGACACCCACACGTCCTCGGGGTCCTCGGTGCGCAGCGGCTTGTAGTCGAAGTGGCGCGGACCGTCGTAGCCGCCGTGCTCCAGCAGGTCCACCAGGAAGAACGCACTCTTGACGTCGCCGTGGCCGAAGACCAGGTCCTGGTCGTACTTGGGGCCGTGCTGGCCGTTCAGGTCGATGTGGAAGAGCTTGCCGTGCCAGAGGGCCTGCGCGATGCCGTGGACGAAGTTCAGGCCGGCCATCTGCTCGTGCCCGACCTCGGGGTTGAGGCCCACCATCTCCGGGTGCTCCAGCTCGTTGATGAACGCGAGCGCGTGCCCGATCGTCGGCAGCAGGATGTCGCCGCGCGGCTCGTTCGGCTTGGGCTCGATGGCGAAGCGCAGCTCGTAGCCCTGGTCGATGACATACTGGCTGAGCAGGTCGAGGGCCTCCTTGTAGCGGGCGAGGGCCGCGCGCACGTCCTTGGCGGCGTCGGACTCGGCGCCCTCGCGCCCGCCCCAGCACACATACGTCCGGGCGCCCAGCGAGGCGGCCAGGTCGATGTTGCGCATGACCTTGCGGATCGCGTGCCGGCGGACGTCGCGGTCGTTGCTGGTGAACGCGCCGTCGCGGAACACCGGGTGGGTGAAGAGGTTCGTGGTGGCCATGGGGACCTTCATCCCGGTCTCTGCCAGCGCCTTGCGGAACGCCTCGATGGCCTTGTCCCGGTCGGGCTCCACGGCGAGCAGGTCGTCGTCGTGGAAGGTGACGCCGTAGGCGCCGAGCTCCGCCAGGCGGTGTACGGTCTCCACGGGGTCGAGCGCGGGACGGCTGGCGTCTCCGAAGGGGTCACGAGCCTGCCAGCCGACCGTCCACAGGCCGAAGGTGAAGCGATCGTCGGGGGTTGGGATGAACGAGCTCATGGTGCCCTCTCGCCGCTCTACGATTAAGTCCACAATCTGCACATAATCCTCGGAGGCAGACGTGGCATCGTCAAGAGGCGTGCGGCACGATTCCATGCGCGCCCGCAATCTCGCCGTCGTGCTCGGTGAGATCCGCGCGGCGGGCCCCCTCACGAGGGCCGCCCTGGCCGAGCTGACCGGGCTGACCAAGACCACCGTGTCCAAGCTGGTCGCCGACCTGCTCGACGCCGGCGTCGTCGTCGAGAACGGTGCCGTCCGCGACGGCGAGCGCGGCCGGCCCGGCGTCGCCGTGAGCGTCAGCGGCCACCGGATCGCCACGCTCGGCCTGGAGGTCAACGTCGACTACCTGGCCGCCTGCGTCGTCGACCTCACCCGCACCGTGCGCGTGCGCCGCGTGCGCCCGGCCGACAACCGCGGCTCCCGCCCCGAGGCCATCCTCGCCGACCTGCGCGAGCTGGCCGGCCAGGCCGTCGCCGACGCCGAGCGCGCCGCGCTGCGCATCACCGGCGCCGGCCTCGCCGTGCCGGGCCCCGTCCAGGACGGCCTGCTGCGCAACGCGCCCCACCTCGGCTGGCGCGACATCGGGGTGGCGGGCCAGCTCGGCCTGCACGACCTGGCCTGCGAGGTCGACAACGAGGCCAACCTGGCGGCGCTCGGCGAGCTGTGGTTCGGCTCCGGCGAGACCGACTTCCTCTACGTCTCCGGCGAGATCGGCATCGGGGCCGGGCTGGTGGTGGACGGGTCGCTGTTCCGCGGCACGTACGGGCTGGCCGGCGAGCTGGGGCACGTCGTCGTCGTGCCCGACGGTCCCGCCTGCCGCTGCGGCGGCCGCGGCTGCCTGGAGGTGTACGCGGGACAGGACGCGCTGCTCGGCGCCGTGGTCCCGATGCGCGGCCGGGTCGCGGCCATGCCCGGCGCCGCCGCTGCGCTGCCCGCCGCCTCGGCCTCGATCGACGGGCTCGTGTCGCTGCTGGAGGCGGGCGACCGCGCGGCCCTCACGGCGGCCGGCCAGGCGGGCGAGGCGCTCGGCCTGGCCCTCACCTCGGCGGTCCACCTGCTCGACCCGGGGACGATCGTGCTGGGCGGGGTGTTCGCGCGGCTGTTCCCCTGGCTGGAACGTCCCGTGTCCGACGTGCTGTCGGCGCGGCTGCGGCAGATGCGGCGCACGCCGCCGCGGGTCGCGATGTCGGCGATCGGCGCCGACGCGGCGGTGCTGGGGGCGGCGGGGCTGGCGATGCAGCGGGTGATCGCCGACCCGGCGGGCGTCCTCGCCCTCTGAGCCCACCCCGGGCTCTCCCGTGAAACCGCCGGCCTCGGCCTCTCCCGTCAAACCGCCAGAGCCCGGACGATGACGTCGGCGAGCAGGGCGGCCTGCGACCCGTCCTCGTCCAGGTCGGGGTCGAGGATCGTCACCTGGAAGCCGGCCGCCCCGGGCAGCCGGAGCAGGCCGCGCAGCAGCCCCACCAGCTCGTCGGCGGACAGGCCGCCGGGGGCGGGCGAGTCGACGGCCGACAGCACGGACGAGTCGAGCACGTCGGCGTCCACGTGGATCCAGAACCCGTCGAGATCTTCCCTGGCCAGCACGGCCGCCGCCGCCTCCTCGCCGCGGGCGGCCACCTCGGCGGCGGGCACGTACGCGAGGCCGGAGTCCGCGAAGTCCCGCAGATCATCGTCGTCCCGCACCCCGAGCACGATCACGTCCTCGTCGCGCACGTACGGCCGCAGCCCGTCGATGTCGGTCAGATAGCCGTCGCCGCGCCCGGTCACCAGCGCCAGGTCCTCGCCGGCCGCCGCGCCGACGTGCGGCGAGTTGCCCAGGTGGCGGAAGTCGGAGTGCGCGTCGAGGTACGCCAGCCCGTACCGGCCCGCGCGCCGCAGCGCCAGCGCCGCCCCGAGCACGATCGAGCAGTCGCCGCCCAGCACCACGGGGAACCGGCCCTCGCCCCGCAGACCCGCGATGCGCTCGGCCAGCCGGCGCGTGTAGGCGGCGATGGCCTGGCCGTTGCGCACGCCGTCGCCGGGCTGCCAGGTGGCCACGTACCGGGGCGGCACGACGGCTCCGGCGTCGCTCGCGCCCAGCCGCTGGAGCAGCCCGGTGTCACGCAGTGCCCAGGGGGCCTTGTAGCAGCCGGGGACGGTGTCGGGCGCGGGCGGGCGCAGGCCGAGGTTGGAAGGGGCGTCGAGGACGGTCAGAACTCTGTCAGTGGTTATAATGCTCATACCCCTGACGGTAGCACGGGATGATGGGATGGCGGAATGCGGGTTTTCGCGGAGACCGGTCTGGTGGCGCTGGACCTGGCCAACACCTGGGACGCGTACCTGGACGAACCGGAACGGCTGCCGGACGCGGCGGCGCTGCGCCGCTTCTGCGCCGAGCTGTCGGTGACGCCGGACGACGATGGCGGCGCGGAGGACGGTGGCGGCGCGGGTGACGATGGCGGCGCGGGTCCGGAGCAGGTGGCGGATCGGGGAGATGCGGCGGATCGGGGAGAGGTGGCGGATTTGGTGGAGGTCCGGGCGGTGCGGGATCGGCTCCGGGCCGTTCTGTCCGGAGCCGATCCCACGGACCGTTCACACGCGCTCGCGCGCTGGACGGCCGAGCTGCCGTTGCGTCCCGCCGTCGAGGAGGCGGACGGCGTCCCCCGGCTGCGGCTGGCCGCCGTTCCCGGCGCCTCGCTCGCCGGCCGTCTGGCCGTGCGGGCCGTGCAGGAGCTGCTCGACCTGGCGGCGGAGGGCGACTGGGAACGGGTGCGGATGTGCGCCGCGGCCCCGTGCCGGGACGCGTTCGTGGACCGCAGCCGCCCGGGCCGGCGCCAGTTCTGCTCGACCCGCTGCGCCAACCGCGCCCACGCCGCCGCCTCCCGCGCCCGCCACCGCTCCTGACCGCCGCCCCTCAGCGCTCCTTCGACGCCTCAGCCGGCGTGGATCCCTCCCGCGGTCACTGCTTGACGTCGGGCACCGCGGCGGCCTCCCGCGTCGAGAGCCGGGCAGGACGACGAGCCTTCCCCAGCCCCGCGAGCGCGCCGAGGAGGGACGGCAGCGCGCCGGCCACGAAGCACGCGGCCAGGGCGAGGCGTCCGATGAGCAGCCCGGCGGAGGCCGAGCCCGCCGAGTAGCCCGTGTTGAACGCCGTGTTGACCCACGCGCCGGCCTGCGTCCTGGAGCCAGGGTCCGCGACCTCGTCCGCCAGCATGTACGCCGTGGTGAGAACAGGGGAGACGAACAGCCCGGCGACGCCGACCAGCAAGGACAGCGCGACCATGTCCGGGGCGAACCCGGCGGCGGCCAGGGACAGGGCCAACGCCGTCGCCAGCAGGGGAAGCCGGCGTTCCAGGCCGAGCCGCCACGACACGGCGCCGTAGGCCAGGCCGCCGACAGCGCTTCCGGTGGCCAGCGCGGCCTCGACCCAGGCCACCGCGGCGAGCCGGCCGTGCCGTTCGGCGAAGGCCACGATGAGGAGGCTCAGCGCGCCCAGGCACATGCCCATGCCGCTGGCGACCACGACGGGCCGCCGCAGGCCGGTGGCGCCCGCGACCTTCCTCCGCCGCCCTGCGGCCCGCCCGTCATGGACCGGTTGGGAGACGGCAGGCACCTCGGCCGCCGCCCGCGCCCTTCCGGATACGGCCGGACGCTTGGCGGACGGAGGTGCGGCGGGCGAGAACGCCAGCGCCAAGGAGCCGCCCGTCACCAGCCCCGCGCTCACCGCGATCCCCAAGGAGGGATGCGCCAGTCCCGTCAGCACCCCCGCGATCAGCGGCCCGATGACGTAGAGCAGTTCTTCCGCGACGGTGTCGAGGGAGTAGGCGCGTTGCAGGAGCGGGCCGTCGGGAAGCAGGTCGCGCCACAGCGTGCGCATGACGGGGCCGAGCGGCGGAGTGAACGCCCCCGTGAGGCCGGCGAACAGCCACAGCACGGCGCCGGGCGTCCCCGGCCGCCAGGTCAGGACGGCGACCAGGCCGAGCAGCAGGGCGTACGCGGCGGCCATCGGAGGGAGAGCCCGGCGGATCCCGTACCTGTCGATCAGCAGCGCGCGGAGCGGGGACAGCAAGGAGCTGGCCAGGCCGAACAGCGCCATCGCGGTGCCGGCCATGGTGTAGGAACCGGTGGCCCGGGTGACGGCCAGGACCAGCGACAGGAAGACGATCCCGTAGGAGAGCCGCCCGACCAGCGCGGTGACGAATTCGGCCGGCGAGAGGAGCCCGGAGAACGGCGTGGTAGGACGCCGCTGAGGGAGACGACATGAGAAGACCTCGTGAAAGGCAGCGTCAGGCCGGATGTGCGGCGAAGGACGCTGCGGACCTAAGGGAGACCGCTGCGCGTCGAGCCCATGGTGAACGGGCGACGCGTGAGCCGGTCTCTAGGCACGAGGGTGAATCATGGGCACGACGTTAACACGAGGCCGGGCATGCCTTGAAGGCGTCACGCGGTCGCCGCCCCGGGCCCCGGGTGAGGCGCTGCCCCAGCATGGCGGCCAGCGCGACCGCCTGCGCGATCCCCGGAGCGGCCAGGAAGACGCTCTCCCAGGCAGGGGAGAAGCTCCCGCCCGCCAGCGTGCTCTCGATCCAGGTCGCGCTGGGCATCGCGAGGAGGGATGAGGGGAGGGCCATCATCAGCATCGTCCCCGATCCCTTCAGCCCGTAGGAGAGCGGGCCGGAGACGACGAGCCAGGTCAGCCAGGACACGGCCGTCGCGTAGGACAGCCCGGTCACGCCCGCGGCCCAGCGTGATCTGAGCCCACTTGATCCACCCATGCCGACATTGTGCCGATGATCTTCCGCTTTCGCGGCGGGCACGAAACCGGGGCGGCGTCATCCCCCCAATTCTGGGGATACGCACGCTCTGCGTCTCGCCCGACACTGGCTGTGGCCGGACAGCACACCGGCCTCGACATCGCAGGAGGGGACATGGCGCCGACGACGCAACAGGACAACTGGCGGTTCTGCAACAAGTGCTACTGCCTCTGGTGGAACGGCCGGCCCGACAACGGGCACTGCGCCGGGGGCGGCGCTCACGAGGGACACGGGAGCTGGAACTTCTACCTCCCGGCGAACCCGGCGGAGCACATCTGACCGACTCCCAGGCCCGGCCATTCGTCCGGCCGCCGTCCTCCCCGCAACCCTTGGCGGCCTTCGTGGGGAGGACGGCGCGGTAGCTGTCACCTCGGCCGGCTAACCCCCGGCGCCCGGTAGGTAAATCGTTGTCCCCGTCGTCCGGGCCTTCAGCGCGGCGGGTACGCGAGCCGCGACGCCTGGCGCGAGATGGGCTTCGGCCTTTTCCGGGTCAACGAACGCGTAGTCGTCGAGTTCGTCGTGCTGCAACCGAATGCGAGCGTCGGGCAGATCACCGGCATCGAACAGCAGATACAGGATCGGACGTGTCCGGGCGCCGTAGGCGGGGGCCCAGTCGACGACCAGCAGCCGCTCGATGCCGACGTGGACGCCGAGTTCCTCCTTCAACTCGCGGGCGCACGCTTCGTGGGGTGGTTCACCGTCGTCGGCCATGCCACCCGGGATCAGCCAGTGCGGCCGATAGTTGGGTTTGACGATGAGCACGCGGCCGGCTGGGTCGGTGATCAGCGCGCCAGTGGCGACATGCACGGCGGCGAGCTGGGCGTAGTAGATCTCCGGCTCGATGAAGGTCGGTCGGCGGTTACTCGCCGGGTGATTCGTCATGGTGTGGTGAGAAGTTCCCTGGCGTGCTCGCTGTAGTCGCGGACGCATCGTACGTCCTGGTGGGGTTTGAGGCGCCGGGCGAAGTCGCGTAGGCGGGTGCGAAGTCGAGCCGATGCCAGATGTGGGTGGGTGGAGAGGGCCTTGCTTGCGGTGGCGCAGGCGGCTTCGAGGTCACCCTTAGCTGCATGGACGGTGGCCAGAAGGGTCTGGTGAAGCGCCAGGGTTCGCACGTTGGAGGCCGGCAGGTCGAGGGCCAGGTCGGCGTGTCGAGCGGCCTCATCGTGCAGGCCGAGATCGCGCAGGGCGTGCATCACGGATCCGGCGTGGTGGGCGGGGGTGAAGGTGGCGAGCCAATCCGGGTCGGTGGCGGGAACGGAGCGGCTGATGGCGCGGTCGGCGCGGCGGATGGCGGCGCGGGCCTCGCGGTGGTCGCCGGCAAGCCCCCAACCTCGGGCTTCGACCACCGCGAGCCGGGCCAGGAGCGTATGGGGGGGCGGCCCGTCCGGCTCCGGATCGGGCTGCGCGTGCGAGCCGGGCAGCGTCGCCTCCGTGGCCGAGGAAGGCCGCCTGCGTGGCCATGTTGGACAGGATGTGAGCGGCATACGCGCGGTCGCCGGACTGGCGGACCAGGCTGAGCGCTTGGATGTAGAAGCGCTGGGCCACCCCGTGCTGGTCTTGATCGAAGAACATCCAGCCGGCAAGCTCTGTCAGAGCGGCCACCGCGGAGAAGAGCTCGCGGCCTACCGCAGCGGTGTAGCGGCCGGCCAACAGCGGGGTGACGGCGCGGTCCAGATGGTCGGCGAGCCAGGCCGCAGCATGGCCGCCGCCGTTGGCCCGATCGAGGGCGACGAATTCCAGGCGTGCTCTGTGCAGCCGCTCCACATCAGCCATGCCTACCGCTCGGTCGCCGGTGGCACGGCCGGGAGTGGTATGTGGCGTGGGGGCGAAGTGCCAGTCAAAGCCGGCTCTGATTCCAGCGCCGGCCACGAACGCCGAATCGTGAGATGTCCGCCGGTGTAGGACGTACCGCCACAGCTCGGCGGCCGAGGCGGCGGCCTGGTCGGCACTCGTGGCAACAGTGAGGCCAAGCCTGCCGACGATGGTGAAGCCGAGCTCGTCGGTGTCCACCTTGCGACCGAGCCGGCCGCCCAGGACGTCGGCCAACAGCCGGGGGACGGGATCTTCAGGCACGCGACCGCGCAGCCACCAGTAGACGCTGGTCTGGTCGTAGCGCAGATCCAAACTGTGCCGGTCGGCAGCGAACTGGTTGACCTTCCTGGCCAAAGCCGCATGCGAGTAGCCGGCGGCGGTGATGAGGGCCTGAAGCTCGTGGTTGCTGACCGGCCGTCCATGCATCTCGTCCACACTCCCGGGTGAACCGCCAGTGGCCTGCTGTCGAGCCTCACGGTAGAGGCCGTACCTCGTGTCATGCAGCCGATTCGGCTACGCGCAACCCCGCGCAACGGCGCAACGCCAGCTTGGGTGCGGCGCATGACCGCGCATCTGGAGGAGCTCGGCGGTCGCACGGTCTCCTTGCGGCGACAGCGACGTCGCAGTGAGGAGGACGGATGCGCCACACCAGTACGATCTTGTCGGAGGTCGACGCCCGAGTGGCGGCGATGCGCGAAGCGGCGGACGCGCCGCTCTTGGCTCCGTTGCTGATGCTCGGCACGATCGAACGGGTCGGCTCCAATTGGCTGTCGGACACGCTGCGCGTGCTCATGTGCCAGCACAACGAGCCGCTGCGCCAGCAACTGGCACCCTGTCATCCGCTGTCGCCGCTCAACCCGGACACGGTCGGCCTGGCCGCGGCCGAACGGCGGCTCACCCCGTACGGTCGGCACTGGCTGGTCACCTTCGCCGCGTCGAAGTACGGCACTACCCGGCAGGTGATCAAGGAGACGAACCTGTTCTTCACCCTGCCTAATCTGCTGGAGTTGTTCCCGTACTCGCCGGTTGTCGTACTCACCCGCAGTCCCCTCGGTGTTGCCAGCTCATTCGCCCGAGGTGGCCTGTTCGGCCGGTGGAACTACCGAGATCGCTACCAGCAGATGGTCGCCACCACTCACAGATCCGACGCCCCGCTGGCCGAAGCGGCAGCACTGGTTCCCGACGACGACCCGATCGACCTGGTGGCGCTCGTGCGCTTGCACGTGCTCAACACCGTGCTCCTGGCCACCGCACTCGACGCCCGCACCGGCGGTGGGGCAGATGACGCCCGCATTGCGGGTATCCCGTACGAGGCAGCGGTCAGAAACCCCGTCGCAGCCTGGCACAGCCTCGTCCGCGTCGCGCCGGAGCTGAGCGGCGTCGACCGGCCCCACGCAGCTCAAGAAGCCGAGAAAGTGACGGCGCGAGCTGAAGACACCTTCGTCACCAATGCCCCCAAAACCGCCCTCATCGCCGAGCTGGACGCTTCCTCTGCCGACCTTGTACGGGCCACCACGATTGACGCGCTCGCCATCGCGCAACGAACCTTTCCGCCGCATATCGCTGCTCAGGCGGGCGAGTGGCTGGCCGGCGACCACCTGTACACGTGCACACCGCCCACCGCTCGTATCCGTCCCCGACCGGTTGGCCCGTCGAATCGGCGGGTGGAAGTCTCCTTCGTGTCGGGGAAGGGTGGGTTGCGCTTGCGCAATCTGCTGGTCACCAACGCCGAGTTCGCCGTGTTCCTGAACGAGATGGCCGAGGCAGGGCTGTCCAACAGCAACTCCGGCGCTTACCTGCTGTGCTGTGAGATGCCGCACGAGCGCGGTGGCCGCCTGCACCGTGACCTCGCCGGACGGTGGATGGTCAGCCCGGGTTTCGAGGACCATCCGGCCTACTGGGTGACGTGGATCGGCGCGGCGACATTCGCTGTACGCCACGGATTACGACTGCCGTACCTGGCGGAACTCGCCGCTCAGATCACGGCGGAAGCGCAGCCGACCAACACCGACTACCTGGTGGGCGACACCGTCCCGATCGTGCAGGACGGCGTCGGCGACGACGGCGTCCATCACCTGGTCGGCAACGTCCAGGTGTGGTGCGGTGACGGCCCCGATCTCGGTATCGGGCCGGCGGCGATGTGGCTGGCGGGCGCTGCCTGGAACACCCCGTCCACGCCGCAGGAGGTGCTGCGGCGTCGCCACCGGCAGCTCATGGGCAGTTCCCGTGGCGTCGGCATCCGCCTTGTCCACGACGCCTCAGGTCCGCGTCGGCCCGCTTCACCCCGTCAGATCACGGCAGTACTACGTGCGTGGATGGACGGTCTGGCCCAGCGGGAGCGGCCCCTGCCCGTTCTGGATGGCCGTATCGTCAGCGCTCTTGACGTGCTCGGCTCACAGCCCGATGTTGGACTTGGCGCCCATGTAAGAGCCGGCTTCGGGGAATCCGGCCTGGGCGAGCTCGGTGAAGCGGCGGCTGAAGCCCAGCGACGGCAGGTCGCCGAAGGGCACGAAACGCACGCCCCGGATTGGTTTGGTGTCCGCGCCGTCGTCGATCGCGCCGAGGCTGCCGCCGGTCCGCGTCGCCTCGAAGGTGATGTGGACAACGTGGGTCTCGCCGCCAGGCAGGTGGTCGCACAGGTACAGCAGCCGGCCGACGTTCACCTCGACGCCGGTCTCCTCCCGCATCTCCCGCGCCAGCGCCTCGTTGAGAGACTCGCCGTGCTCGACCTTCCCGCCGGGCAGCGACCAGGAGCGGCCGGTGTCAGTGTCCTGGTCCAGCAGCAGAATCCGCTCGTCCTCGATCAGGACGCCGGTGACGCGTACTTTCGGCACTCCGGCAACGTACCGCGACCGGCTGTGGCGGAGTCAGCCAATCGCCGGACACGTGTCGTGGTAGCCGCCGGAGGGCTGGGAACGAGGGTCTCCTCCTGGGCGCGCTACCTGCCCAAGGAGTGGCTTCCTGTCGCCGGGCGGCCGGGCATCGTGCATGTTCTGCGGGAGATCGCTGAGATCGGTCCGGCGCGCGTCGTTGTGGTCTACCACCCGTACTACGAGCAGTTCGTGTCGTGGGCCCGTCGGGCACTGGAACCGGATGGGCTCACCGCCTACAGGCGTGCGGTCGGTAATCCGGTTGCGGTCGATGTGTCGCCGCAGGGGCTGGTGATCGACTGGGTGCCACAGCAGGGCTGTTACGCCGATCTCACCTCGCTGCTCAACGGCGCCGAACACCTCGCCGGCCATTCCGACACCGCCGGAGACGACGCAACGTACGTGGTGTTCGGCGACAACCTCTACCCCTCGTGCAATGTCCTGACTGCGTTGCAGCGGGCGCCCGAGGGTGTGGCGGTGCTCGCCCGCGACTATGAGCCCGGGCTGGCAGAGCGGCGCGGCGTTATCGTCACCGCACCTGGCCCGCAGGGTGCTCCACGCATGATCGATCTGGTGGAGAAGCCCGGCCCGGCCGCCGCGCGGAAGCTACAGGCACGCCATGGGACGGCAAGCCTGATGCTTCTCGAAGGCCGGGCACGCCTCGACGATGCCTTCATCGCCTTCGCCCGTGACCGACACGCGGGCGCCCGGCCCGGCACGGAGCCGAAGCTCGCCCTCGCACTGGGCGCCTACGCCCGCACCCGACCTGTGTGGGTCGTGCGCACCGGCTCCGACGTCATCGATCTCGGCGCGCCAGACGTACAGCACAACACCTGAAACGACTGGCCCCACGCCACAGGAGGTGATCGTCACCATCTCGCCGGCGCCGTCCCGGCCTCCGGCCTGACCGGACACTCCCCACCCATGCGAGAGGACCATCGTGAAGCGACTGATCGTCGACACCCACGCCAGCTCTTGCTACTTCCGCACCTCGGTCCCAGGAGACCAGCGCAAAGCGCTCGTGCAGATCACCGAACGGTGCAACCTGCACTGCGCGCACTGCTTCGTCTCCTCCGGTAACTGGGGCGACCACATGCGGCTGCGAGACCTGACCGAGACGGTGCTCCCGCGGCTGCGTCGCGCCCGCGTCGAGCGGCTGACCCTCACCGGCGGCGAGCCGTTCGTGCACCCGGACATCATGGCCATCTGCCGGGCGGTCTCCGACATGGGGATGCCGCTGGGTATCTGCACCAATGCCACCCAGACCAGCCCCGAGCAGATCGCCGTGCTCGCCGGTCTCGGCAACGTGCACATCAACGTGTCGTTCGACGGGTTCCGGCGCGAGAGCCACGGCAAGTTCCGCGGCAACACCGCCTCGTTCGACACCACGCTGGCCACCACCCGCGCGTTCGCCGAAGCGGGCCTGCTGCAGGGGTTGCTGTCGACGCCGAACGCACTCACCGACGTCGAGGAGTTCGCCGCGCTGTGCTCCTTCGCCGTCGAGGTCGGCGCCCAGTACGTGCTGATGAACCCCCT
Source organism: Nonomuraea roseoviolacea subsp. carminata (assembly GCF_024172185.1). Lineage (GTDB taxonomy): Bacteria > Actinomycetota > Actinomycetes > Streptosporangiales > Streptosporangiaceae > Nonomuraea > Nonomuraea roseoviolacea. The sequence continues at coordinate 1,848,752 of NZ_JAMZEC010000001.1, read as the reverse complement.
GTCGTCGTTCGGCCGCGGCGTGAAGAGCCAGGGCCGGCTCGCCGCCGACGCAGGCAAGATGCGCGCCATCCGCGACGTCACCGAACGGTTTCGCGACCAGGGGATCGACGTGGTGCACATCCGTTTCCCCAACGACAGCAAGCCGCTGGCCGGGTGCGATGCCGGAAAGCTCATTTACGTGTTCGCCGACGGTCAGACGGCCATCTGCCCGTATCTCGTGTTCGCCGCCCGCACTCCGCAGTCCAAGCACACCGACGCGGAATTCCTCGTCGGCAACATCCTGCGGGAGGAGGTCGCGCCCGCGCTCGACGCCTTCGACCTGGCCGGCCGGCTGCGCATGGGGGACAACGCCACCTGCTCGCCGTGTTCGTTGAACAGCTCTTGCGGCAAGGGCTGCCCGGCCGCGGTCGTCGCACGCGGGCAGCGCATCGGCGAAGTGGACGCCGAGCAGTGCCCGATCGCCGACCGTCCGTTGCTGCAGATCACCACCCCCCGGTGAACGGCCTGTTCCTGGCCGTGGAAGGCCCGAACGGCGTCGGCAAGACCACGACGGTGACCCGGCTGGCCGAGCTGCTGCGCCAGCGCGGCCACACCGTCCACGTCACCACCGAACCATCCGACACCCCGTTGGGACGGCTCATCCGCTCCAGCGAAACAGCGCTGACCGGGCGCGCGATGGCGCTGGCGGTGGCTGCCGACCGCTACGCCCACATCGACACCGAGATCAACCCCGCGCTCGCCGACGGCAAGATCGTCATCAGCGACCGCTACGTGCAGTCGTCCCTCGTCCTCCAACGCCTGGACGAACTGCCCTTGAAAGAGATTTGGCAGTACAACGCTCATGTGCCACCCACGTCTCTATCCTGCTACCTACGCCACAGCGCTCACGTCATCCAGCAACGGCTCGATCAGCGGCAGCACCATTCACGTCTGGAGCGCGCCGGCTCTCCCGCCCGGGAAGCCGCCCTCTACGAGGACGCGTACGTCTTCCTGGCGGCGCGCGGCTGGTGCCAGGTGTGGATCGACTGCCGCGAGCTGGATGTGGACGGCGTTGCGGCACGGCTGCTCCAGCACATGGAACGGCTGAGAACCAGATAAAGGAGCGTCAACGGTGGTCGCAGCATTGACGATCAACATCGGAGCGGCGTCCATCGAGCGTGCCCGACTGCTGGTGCGCTGGCTCGCCGCCCGCGAGGAGGACGTGTTCCTGCTCACCGAGACCAGCGCCGGGACCGGCACCGCGCACCTGCTGGAGCAGTTCCGCCGCGCCGGCTACACGATCGTCAAGACCGCCGACGTCGACGGCGAGCGGGGAGCGGCACTCGTCTCCCGCATCCCGCTCGCCGGTCCTCCGCTCCTGCTCGACCCGATCAGCATCCCGGGCCGCGCCGCTGCCGCGCCGCTCGACACTATCCCCCGCACCTGGTTCGCCAGCGTGTACGTGCCCAGCCGCGACCGCAGCGCCGACAAGACCACCCGCAAGGAGATGTTCATCAGCAGCCTGCTCAAAGTCCTCGCCGGACTACCTGGCCAGCAGCGCGACCACCTGATCATCGGCGGCGACTACAACGTCATCACCGCGGACCACCGGCCGCTGCACCCGGGTTTCCTGCCGTTCGAGTTCGCGCTGCTCGACGAGCTGCGCGCGTACGGCTTCATCGACGCATTCGAGCACTGCCGGCCCGGAGTGCAGGAATACAGCTGGATCGGCCGCACCGGCGCAGGCTACCGCTATGACTACTTCCACGTCGGTAGGGCGCTCGCCGACCGCATCTCCGGTTGCGCCTACCTCCACGAAACCCGCGAGCAGGGCTTGACCGATCACGCCGCCGTCCAAGTCGACCTCGACCTCGACGCGGCCCGGCTTCCCTGTGACGATCCTTCCGGTCCTGAGACGATCGAGCTGTTCTAGGCCGGCGCCAACGCGGCGCGCACCAGCGAATCGTAGGTGTCCGTCGTCCGCTCCAGGCCCACCCCGAGTGAACGCGCCAGCACGTCCAGCTCCCGCTGCACCTCGATGCCGGCTACCTCACCCGCCACCGTCCGCTCGAACTCGACGAACACGCCCGCGTGCTCGACCTCGTCCACGCAGACGGTCACCTCGTCCAGCCGCGCGCTCCGTCTCGACTTCACGATGCGCACCGTGGGGTGGAAACCCATCGCGACGATCGCGTCATGCATCTGCTCGCGATCCGCGATCTCGGTCTCGTGCTCCAGACACGCCATCGCGTTGTCCAGCGGCTTCTTCAACGTGAACAGGTGCCGGCCCTGCTGCGTCCGCAGCCGCAAGAAGGTCACGCCGATCTTCGACTGGCCGTAGTTCCAGCCGCTCTGGGCGTAAGCCTGATCATCCTGATGGACCGGGGCTGAGAGTATCGCTCCACGCGCGGTCAGCGCCTTTTCCAGCGCCGCGGAGTCATCCACCAGATACTTGACCTCGATCTCCCTCAACCCACCTGCCACGCCAGTCTCCCGTCCGTCGCGAACCACAGAGCCTAGCGAGACGCACTGTGGCGCATGGGGTTTCCCGGTTCTTCACGGGCAAGCATTGTTGGGACGTGGTCGACGCTCGGGGGTGCAGGGGGCCGGAGGCCCCTTGCCAAGGGGGTGTGGGGGAGCTCGGCTCCCCCACACAACACAGTCCGAGTCGAGTCGCGCGAAGCGCGCCCCTTCGAGGGCCTTGCCTTTGAGCTCAGGCCCTAGGAAGCGTCAGGCGAACAGGGCGCGGCCCCAGTAGTCGCCCGCGTCGCGCACCCCCGGCGGGCAGGCGAACAGCCCGCTCGACACGTGCTTGATGTACTCGTTCAGCGCGTCGTGCTTGGCCAGGTTCGTCTGCACCGGGACGAACGCGGTGCGCGGGTCGCGCTGGTAGGCGATGAAGAACAGGCCCGCGTCGAGACGTCCGAGGCCGTCGGAGCCGTCCACGTAGTTGTAGCCGCGCCGCAGCAGGTGGGCGTTGCCGTTGTGGCTCGGGTGGGCGAGCCGGACGTGGGCGTCGGCCTTGATGTACGGCTGGCCGTCGGGCCCCGTGGCGTTGAAGTCGGGCGTGTCGAACTCGGCCTTCCTGCCCAGCGGCGCGCCCGCCCCCTTGTCGCGGCCGAAGATGGCCTCCTGCTCGGACAGGGAGGTGCGGTCCCACGTCTCGATGGTCATCCGGATCTTGCGCGTCACCATGTACGTGCCGCCGGCCATCCAGTCGTCGCCCGCCGCCCACAGGTGGTCGCGCAGGAGCTGGGCGTCCTCCAGCTTCATGTTGTTGGTGCCGTCCTTGAAGCCCATGAGGTTGCGCGGCGTGGCCTGCGCGCGGGAGGTGGACGAGGTGCGGCCGAAGCCGAGCTGCGACCACTTCACCGACACCTTGCCGAACCCGATGCGGGCGAGGTTGCGGATGGCGTGGACCGCGACCTGCGGGTCGTGGGCGCACGCCTGCACGCAGATGTCGCCGCCGGAGATCTCGGGCACGAGCTGCTCGCCGGGGAACTTCGGCAGGTCGGCCAGCGCGGCCGGCCGCTTGGCCTTCAGCCCGAACCGGTCGTCGAACAGGGACGGCCCGAACCCGATCGTCAGCGTCAGCCCCGAGGCGGGCAGGCCGAGCGCCTCGCCCGTGTCGTCCGGCGCGGCCTCCGGGGAGCCGCCGACCGCCCCGAACGTGCCCGCGTCCTTGCCCTGGGTGAGGCGGGCCGCCGCGGCGGTCCACTCCTGGAGCAGCTCGACCAGTTCGGCCCGCTTGTCGGTGATCACGTCGAAGGCGACGAAGTGCAGCCGGTCCTGGGCCGGGGTGACGATGCCGGCCTGGTGCTCGCCGTAGAAGGGGACGGGGTCGGAGGTGGAGGCGGCCTGCGCCACCGGCTCTTCAAGGAGGGAGCGGGTGGCGACGGCGCCCGCCCCCACGGCCGCCACGCCCGCCGCCCCCAGCCCGAACAGCTTCCTGCGGCTCATCCGCCCGCCGCGCTCCGCCTGGGTCCCGCGGGTCGCCTGGTCGCCGTGCTCGCCCATCGCCACGTCTCCCCGTCCGGTCGTCACTTCGCCACGCCTTTCCGTCCGGCCCGCCTGGTCGTCACTTCGCCACGATCGGGGCGATCTTGCTGATCGGCTCCCCGAGCGCGTTGATGGCGTCCGAGAGCTTCCTCAGCTCCTCCTTGGACAGCTCGTCGTGCAGCTTCCAGCCGTCGCCCTTCCGGTGGACGGCGAGCGCCGCCTCGGCCGCCGCGAACTTCTCGTCGAGCGTCTTGACCAGGTCGGGAGCCCGCTCCTCCAGAACGGGCCGGAGCGCCTGCACGGCCGCCTTGGAGCCTTCGACGTTGGCGGCGAAGTCCCACAGGTCGGTGTGGGACCAGATGTCCTCCTCGCCGGTGATCTTCCCGGTGGCCACCTCGTCGAGCAGCTCCTTGGCGCCGTTGGCGAGGTTGAGCGGGGTCAGCTCGGTCGCGTTGGCCTTGGCCACGATGGTCTTGACGTCGGCGATCAGCTTGTCGGCGATCGGGCCGTCCTTGGCGACGTCCTTCTTGATCCAGAGGTCCTTCTCGATGCGGTGGAAGCCGGTCCACTCCTCGCCCTGGGCGAGGTCGGCCTCGCGGGCGTCGATGGCCGGGTCGAGGTCGCCGAAGATCTCAGCGACCGGCTCGATCCGCTCCCAGTACGTACGCGACACCGGGTAGAGCTCCTTGGCCTTGGCGATGTCGCCGCCCTTGACCGCGTCCACGAACTCCTGCGTCTTGACCAGCAGCGTGTCGCTCTGCGACTTGACGTAGCGCTTGTACTCGGCGGTGGCCGCGGCCAGCTTGGCGTCCTTGGTCAGCGGCTTGTGCTCGCCGGTCACCTTGAGCGGGTTGCGGATGCCCTTGCCCACCATGCCGGGCTTGCAGGCCGTCTCGTACGCGCCGGCGGGCAGCTCGGCGACCACCTCGCGGGTCAGGCCGGGCGCGATGTTCTCCACCTCGGCCATGACCCGGTCACCCGCGGCGAACACGTAGAACTCGGTGACCTTGCTGCCGCCGTTGGTGATCGCGAACGTGCTGGTGCCGGCCGCGACCTCGGTGGCGGCCACCTTGCACTCGGTGTCGGACGCGGCCACCGTGATCTTGCCGGGCTTGCCCGGCGCGGCGGCGCCGGTCGTGGCCTGCTCCCCGGACCCGCAGGCCGCCAGGCAGAGCAGGGCCAGCACGCCGGCGGCCGGCCCCAGGGCGTAGCGGGCGCGGGGGGTGCTGATGCGCATGGTGTTCCTCATCGGACTGCGACTCTCCGGGCTGTGTTCGATCGGGCGGTGTTCGGTCGGGACCAAGGTCGGGCTGGCGGGGTCAGGCGGAGGGCCGGGCGGCGGGGGAGGTGGACGCCGGCGTGGGCGTTGACCGGGCGCGCTGCGGACGGAGGAACAGGAAGAGCGTGGGAACAACGTAGAGCAGCCAGGCCACGGCTTCGAGGACGCTGGGCTGCGGCGTGAGGTTGAGCGTGCCGGCCAGCAGCTGCCCGTACCAGGAGTCGGCCGGGACCACCGCGCTGACGTCGAAGGCGTACGTCGTGAGGCCGGGCAGCACGCCGGCCTCCTGCAGGTCGTGGACGCCGTACTTGAAGATGCCGGCCGCGACGAGGATGAGCAGCAGCCCCGTCCAGGTGAAGAACTTGGTGAGGTTGATCCGCAGGGCGCTCCTGTACAGGCCCCAGCCGATCAGCACGGAGGTGAGCAGGCCCAGGGTGATGCCGATCAGCGGCTCGGGGGTGGTGGTGGCGCCCTGCACCGAGGCGAAGAACAGCAGCGCCGTCTCCAGGCCCTCGCGGGCGACAGCCAGGAACGCCATGACGACGACCGCCAGGGAGCCCATCTGGAGGGCGTCGGTGAGCTTGCCGCGCAGCTCGCCGGAGAGCGCGCGGGCGGCCCGGCGCATCCAGAAGATCATCCAGGTCACGAACACGACGGCCAGGAGCGACGTGATCGCGTCGAAGAGCTCCTGCCCGGTGTGGCCGAGGTGGGCGGCGGTGAAGGTGAGCAGCGCCCCGAAGCCCACGGACAGCGCGACCGCGGCCGCGATGCCGGCCCACACATAAGGGAGCCCGTCCTTGCGGTCGCTCTTCACGAGGAACGCGATGAGGACCGAGACGACGAGGGTCGCCTCCAGTCCTTCACGCAGTCCGATCAGGTAGCTGGCGAACACGGTCACTCCCGCAGCGGCGTAGGAAAGGCTTACCTAAATTAGGGCAGGTGGAGCCTACCTAATGCAAGCGGCTGCTCCGACGCCCCCCTCGGCATGACGTCCTGCCGCAGGTCAACGTCATGGACGCGACCCAGGCGAACGTCTATGGTGGCCTATTTCACCGCGTCCAACCGGTAAAGGACGGTGCGCGCGTTGCCCCTGGGACCGGCCGGACGGGGAAGGTTGCCCCAAGAGTCCGTACGGGGGGATCGCGATGGACGGTCAGACGGGTGACGTCTTCGGTGTGCGGGTGGCGGGGCTGCCGTCCGACGGGCTGGAGGAGTTGCGGTTCACGCGCACCTGGGCGCTGGTGGACGAGATCCTCGCGGAGGAGCGCGGAGAGGAACCCCGTGAGGGGCAGGACGACGAGGACGACGAGGACGACGGCCGCGCGTTCGGGCGGGACCCGTACGGCGCCCCCGTCCTCGACGCGGACGACGGCGAGGAGGGCGGCGGCTGGGCCGACGAGGCGCCGGGGGCGCTGTCCGAGGCGCTGACCGCCGAGCTGGCCGACCGCGCCGACGCCCTGCGCTCGGTGGCCGGCGACGACGCGTTCCTGCGCGGCCTGGCCTGCTCCTGTCCCCGGCTGTCGGCCACCCTGGAGGGCTGGCTGGCCCGGCCGGGCGCGGTGCCGAAACGGCCCCGGCTGTCCCGGCTGGCCAGGAACGTCGCCCGCACGGCGGCCACGGCGAGCCCGCACGCCGCGTTCACGATCAGCGGGCTGGGCCGGTGGGAGGACGCGGGACCGGCCGTGACCCCGGCCGACGAGCTGCGCTGGAGCGCCGTGCCGGAGGTGGACCTCGCGACGGTGCGGCGCGTCTGGGCCGCGCTGGCCGACCGGCCGGGGCTGCGCGAGGCGGTGCGGGTGCGCGTCAACCCGAGCCTGTGGCAGGAGGACGGCAGGCTGTGGTTCCTCGGGGCCGCGCCCGGCGCCGAGCCGATGGAGGAGGGCCGGCCGTTCCGCGAGCCGCGGGAGGCGGCGGAGCCCGTCGCGATCCTGGCCGAGCCCGCCGTGGCCGGCGCCCTGGCCTGGGTGCGGGCCACGCCGGAGCCGACCGTGGGCGCCCTGGAGCGCGCCGTCGCCGAGCCTCGCGTGGTCAGGCGGCTGCTGGCCCTGGGGCTCGTGGAGCGGGTGCGGCCGTTCGCCGACCAGGCGCTGGACCCGCTGGCCGACCTCGCCGCCTGGGTGGAGGAGGTCCTGCCGGGCGACTCGCCGGACCGGCCCTGGCTGCCCACCGCGTTGCGCGAGGCGGTCCAGGCCACGTACGGCGAGCGCATCAGGCCGGTGGCCGGCTGGCTGCTCACCCGGCTCGGCGACACGGCGGGGCTCGGCGAGCGGAGCGTCCGCGTGGAGACGGCCGTCTCGACGGCGCCGCCCGCCGTGTGCGGGCGGGGCGCCTGGCAGCCCGTGCTGCGCGACCTGGACGCGGTGCGCCGCCTGGCCGCCGTGCTGGACCCGGACCTGGCGGTCAGGCTCACGGCCGCCGAGCACTTCGTGGAGCGCCACGGCGCGGACGCCTCGGTGCCGTTCCTGGCCTTCTACCGTGACGCGCCGGCCGCGTGCGCGGACCTGCGGGCGCTGCTCGACCGCGCCGGGCCCGCCGCCGGATCGACGGCGCGCCGGGTCACCCGGCTGCGCCGGGAGACCTGGGACGCGCTGTTCGCCTCGCCGCCGGACGAGCGGGGCGTGCTGGTGGCCGATCCGGACATCGTGGACAAGATGGCGGTGTCCTGGCCCGCGTACGTCCAGCCGCCCGGCTCCGTCACCTGCTACGGCCACCTGACGGCGGGCCACGAGTTCGTGCTCAACGCGCTCACCGCCGGGTACGGCCGGGGCGCCGGCAGGACCCGTCACCTGATCTCCCGCGCCGGCGTGAGCGTGCCGGACGGCCCGCGGCGGCCGGTGGCCGAGTGCCTGGGCAGCTTCGGCAACCACCTGAACCTGCGTCCCGCCTCCGGCGTGGCCGTGGACTACCCGTTCACCGTGGCGGAGGGCGCGGAGCTGTCGCTGACGGACCTGCGCGTCTCGTACGACCCGGCCACGCTGCTGCTGGCGCTGACCGGCCCGGACGGCGAGCCGGTGCGCCCGGCCCACCTCGGCGCGTCGGCGCCGCGCGCGCTGCCGCCGGCCTGGTCGTTCCTGCTGCGGGTCTTCGGCGAGCCGGTCGGGCTCGCGGCGGCGCCGTGGCGCTCGGCCGCGGCCGTGGACGAGGTGCAGGCCCGGCCCCGCCTCCGGCTCGGCCGGGTGGTGCTGGCGCGGGCCGGCTGGCGGATGCCGGTCGGGGAGCTGCCGGTGCCGTACGACGGGGAGAGCGACGCGGCGTACGTGCTGAGGACGGCGCGCTGGCTGGAGCGGCACGGGATACCGCGGCGGTTCTTCGTGCGCTTCGCCTCGGGGCGGCGGGCCGCCCGCAGGCCGTTCTACGTGGATGTGACCGACCACTTCCTGCTGCTGGCGATGGCCCACGCGGCGGCCGGCAAGGACGGGAACGTGGTGCTGGAGGAGGCGCTGCCCGACCCGGCGGACGCCCCGGTCTACGGCGCGCACGGCCGTCGGGTCACGGAGTACGCGCTGGACGTGTCGGGCTGAGGTCGGCCGCGACGGCACCGAGGCTGAGGTCCGTCATGGACGTCACGGAGTACGCGCCGGGCGGCCCGGCCTGACGTCCGCCAGGGACGGCACGTCGCGCATCGTGCGCAGGAACACCGCCCCGAGGAGTGCCCCGGCCAGCAGCGGGGCGCCGTGGTTGTCGCCCAGGGCGGCGAGCGCGGCGCCGCCCGCGAGCAGCGCGCCCGCCGCGATCCGCGGAGGGACCGGAAGCCCGGCGCGCCCGCTCAGTGCCCACGCCGCCAGGCCGCCGGCCAGCCCGGCGACGGCCACCGAGCTGCCCGCGCTGTAGTCGCTCATCACGTAACTGAAGGCGTTGCCGGCCAGGCCGCCCGCCAGGTACAGGGCGGCCCAGCGGGCCCGCCCGAACGTCCGCTCCGCGGTGACGCCCACGAGGAGCAGCATCATCCCGTTGAAGATGATCTGGTGCCAGCCCTCCGGGTTGACGAGGACCGGGGTGATCAGGCGCCACCACTCGCCGTCGAAGAAATGGTTCGTCCGGACGAGGGCGTGGGCGAAGCCGGGGACGAGCAGCCCGGCGGCGGTGGTCGCGGCGGTGACGCCGAGGACGGCCCAGGTGAGCAGGGGACGGGCCGCGGGGGCGGTGGGGGATGAGGGGAGGTTCACGGCTACTCCTTCCGGAACGACGATCCTGCCAGGGGGGACGTCATGCGACGGCGGCGGGTTCTTTCAGCGGCTCCGGCCGCCGGTCGGTCTCGCGCAGCCGGGCGGCGCAGACGAGGGCGGCGGTCATGACCGCGGCGGCCACCGCGAACACCACGCCCAGGGACGAGACGAACGCCCCGACCGCCTCCGGGTGGGTGGCGACGCCGGAGATGTCGAGCCCGCCGGTCCTGGCGGCCAGCACGCGGGCCAGCAGCGAGCCGAGGACGGCGGAGCCGACGGCCATGCCGAGGTTCTGGAACCAGCGGATGCCGGTGGTGGCCACGCCGAGGTGGGCGGCCGGCGCCTGCTGCTGGACGAGCATGATGAGCTTGCCGAGGAGCTGGCCGAAGCCGAGCCCGACGAGCATGAGAGCGGCCCGCACCAGCCACAGCGAGGTGTCCGGGCGCAGGAACGCGAGCCAGGCCAGGGCGAGCGCCGTGGCCCCCGTGCCGGCGACGAGGGAGACCCGCACGGAGGCGTCGCGGCCGAGGAAGCCGGAGGCGGTCAGCCCGAGCGCCATGAAGACGAGGTAGCCGGCGGCCCCGGTGGCGGTCACGCCGCGCGCCACCTGGAGGTAGAGCATCAGGTAGACCATGGTGCCGACCATGGCGACGCTGCACAGGGCCTGCACGAGGAAGGCGCCGCGCAGGGCGGCGACGCGGAAGAGGCTCAGCGGCAGGATGGGGTGCGCGGCCGTGGCCTGCCGGCGCAGGAACAGCGCGAGCGACACGATCGCGGCGGCGGCCAGGCCGAGGATCATCGGCGAGGTCCAGGCGTACTCGGTGCCGCCCCAGTCGCAGACCAGCAGCAGGGAGCAGGCGAAGGCGGCCGCGAGCGCGGCGCCCGCGACGTCGACCGAGCCCCTGGCGGCGTGCCGGGGGATACGGACGGCCCACAGGGCCCCGCCGATGATCAGCGCGGTGATCGGCAGGTTGACGAGGAAGGCCAGCCGCCAGTCGCCGTGGTCGGCGAACAGGCCGCCGAGCAGCGGGCCGACCGCGAAGCCGATGCCCGCGACGAGGCCCGCGGTGGCCCCGGGGCCGCTCTTGTCGCCGGGCCGGCGCAGGTGGGCCATCACCACCATGGTCACGCTCATCAGGCCGCCCGCGCCGATGCCCTGCACCGCGCGGAAGGCGATGAGCTGCCCCATGCTCTGCGCGAGCCCGCACAGCAGCGAGCCGAGCGCGAACGTGCCCACCGCGCCGAGGAAGACCTGCTTGACGCCGAGCGCGTCGCACAGCCGGCCGTACAGGGGGAGCACGGAGGTGGCGCCCAGGGCGAACGCGGTGACGAGCCAGGCGACGTGGTCGAGGCCGCCGGCGGGGTCGAGCTCGCGGACGATCGGGACGATCGCCGAGGAGACGATGTTCTGGTCGAGGACTGCCACGACGATCGTGAGCAGGCAGAGCAGCTTGGCCACTCCGAGCTGTTTGTCGGTCATGGCGGGTACTCTAAGAGAAAAATTACACTAAGACAAGTTTTTATCTGGGTGTAGTATTGCCGCCATGGAACTCGGCTTGCGGGAGACGAAGAAGCTGCAGACCCAGCGCGAGATCTGGGAGACGGCGATCCGGATGTTCGTGGAGCGCGACTTCGACGACGTGTCGGTGGCGGAGATCGCCGCGGCGGTCCAGGTGTCGCGGAAGACGGTCTTCAACTACTTCGCGACGAAGGAGGACATCGTCGTCTCGCCGATGGAGGCGCACGTGGAGGACCCCGCCGTCGTGGTGCGCGAGCGCGCCCCGGGCGAGACGGCCGTGGCCGCGCTGCGCCGCGACTACCTCGACCTCCTCGCCCGGCGGGACGCCTCGGTGGGGCTCAGCGACGCGCCGCACGTCCTCGCGGTCATGCGGCTCATCCTGTCCACGCCGACCCTGACGACCAGGGCCTACGCCTTCCACGAGCGCGCCCGTGAGCTGCTGGCCCGTGAGCTGGCCGTCCAGTCGGGGCACGACGACGTGACGGCCCGCGTGGCGGCGGCGCAGATCGTCTCCACCCGCGCCGCCCTGGCCGGCGAGAACCTGCGCCGCCTGCTGGGGGGCGAGTCGTCCGACGCGGTGTACCCCGACGCGGTGGCCGACGCCGAACGCGCCTTCGACCTCCTGGAGCACGGCCTGGGCGACTACTGCGCCCGTACGGAGGGGGCCGCGTGAACCCGGGCCGCACAGCACTCGTGACCGCCGGCCACCTGGCGGACCTGGGCCGGTGGCGCGAGGCGGCCGAGGCCCTGCGCCCGGCGCTGGCCGCGGAGGACACCGCCTACGAGGCGTACTGCCTGCGTGCCCACTGCCTGCTCCACGCCCGGTCCGTGCTGAGCCCCCTGTGGTGGTCGGAGGCCCGCGGCGCCGTGCGGGCCGCGCTCCGCCTCGACCCGCACGGCGCGTGGGCGCATCGCCTGCTGGCCCTGACGCACCTGGACGACGGCCGCAAGGCCGCCGCGCTGCGGGAGGCCGTGGAGGCGGTCAGGCTGGACCCCGAGGACGCGCGGTCGCTGCACCTGCTGGCGCGCTGCCAGCTCGCGTGCTTCAAGGTCGACGAGGCGCTGCGCACGGCCGGCTCGGCGGTCGAGGCGGACCCGGAGGACCCGTCCGCCTACCTCACGCTCGCCGAGGTGGCCCGGGCCAGGAACGAGTGGGCGGACGCGGAGCGCGCCTACCGCGACGGGCTCCGGCTCGACCCCGACCACGAGGGCCTCGCCCTGGGCCTCGGCCAGCTGCTGTTCATGCTGGGCCGCACCCTGGAGTCGGCGGAGGTCTATCTCGGCGCCGCCCGCGTCAGCCCGGAGAACGACGCGCTGCGCAAGGCGTTCAGCGAGATCTGGCTGCACCTGCGCATCATCAGGGACAGGTGGCGGCGCAACCCCCGCTCGACGGCGGCTCCCGCGATCGCGGACCTGGCCGAGGTGGTCGGGCCGGCCCGCTCCGAGCCGATCGACGCCGCGGTGAGGGCGCTGCTCGCCGCCACGTCGGAGTCCCGCGTCACGGTGGAGAAGCTGCTCGGACAGGCCGTCGACGTCTTCGGCTCGGTCGCCGAGCTCATGGGCGCCGACTCGTACGCGGCCCTGGATCCCCGCATCGAGCTGATGCCGTTCGACTACCCGATGCCGCCCGTGCCCGGCCCGCCGGCCGATGATAAGTGGGACGTCCTCGACATGGCGGACGACCCGGTGCGCGGCGACGTCTCCCTCTTCCGGCTCGGGGTCGCGACGCTCGGCTACGAGGGTGAGCTCACGGCCGAGTACGCCGCCGAGTTCGACGCGGTGTCCCAGGGCAGCACGGGCCTGCGCGTGCGGGACGGCGACGACGCCGACTTCCACCGGCTCATGATGGAGATCCACGAGGAGACGACCCGGCTCGCCCTGACCTATCGCGCCTGGGCCGACGCGCTGGAGGCGTTCGCGGCCGCCGTGCGGCTCGCCAAGGAGCAGTCGTCAGGAGCGAGAAGCTGGGCGGCGCACGCGACGCGCCAGCGTGACGGCGCCACCACGGCCGAGCAGGCGCGTGAGTGGGAGGACGAACGCCAGGAGGCGATCCGCTCCGCCCGCGCCGCGGCCGGGCTCCGCGACGCGGCCGAGGCCCGCTGCGTGGAGGCGCTCCGCGCGGCGCTGCCCGGGTGACGCCGCGGGGCCCGGTGACATCGCGGGCCCAGGGGGCGCCGGGGCCCGGCGTCCCCTCAGCGCGCCCCTTCCGCCGCGAGGCTGGCCGACAGCAGGTCGAGCAGCGGCTCCCGCCGGGCGCACCGCTCCAGCAGGAACGAGTCGGCCAGCGCCAGCAGCTCGTCGTCGCCGAGCCCCCGGAACAGCTCGGCGTACTCCGGCAGCAGCGCCTGCGCGAGCAGGATGTGCCTGATGAGGTCGTCGGTCTGGTAGCGGGCGCCCCACGGGTACGGGTCCCAGCCCGGCGCCTCCTCCTCCAGGAGCCGGTGCAGCGGCGCCAGCTCGGCGGCCGTCTCCTCCATGGTCGAGCCCCACCGGTCGACGCCGAGCCGCCGCTTCTTGGCGATGAACGCGCCGAACCGCTCCAGGTACGGCCCGCGGGCGCAGACCAGGCCCTGCAGGCCCACGTCCTTGTACGTCCACAGCGACCAGCCGGCCCCGTACGCGTCGTAGATCTCCAGCTGGTCGCGCAGGATCTGGTAGCGCTGCCCGTCGACGTCCGGGTCGCCGGTGTAGACGGGCCCGAACTCGCCCACCCACAGCGGCGTCCCCGTCTCCCGCTGGAAGCGCGAGCGCCGCTCGAAGGTGCGCTCCAGCGCGTCGCGGTCGCACCACTCGCCGCGCGTGTAGCCGGGGTACGGCCCGCCGTGGGCGAACCCGGCCAGCGCGTAGTCGTGGCAGACGAACACCGTGTTCTCGTACATCTCACGGAAGACCGTGAAGTCCGTGGCGTACGTGTTGCCGTCGAGGAACAGCACGTGCCGCGGGTCGGCGGCGCGCAGCGCCTTCACCAGCCGGTCGTAGAACGGGCCGACGACCTTGCCCGACGGGTCGCCCGGCTCGTTGACCGGGTTGTAGCCCGCCACCCACGGGTGGTCGCGGTAGTGGTCGGCGATCGCCTCCCACAGGTGCACGACCCGGTCCTGGAAGTGCCGGTGCCGCCAGAACGCGGCGACGTGCGTGGGGTTGTCGGAGTGCCAGTGCTGGTTCTGCGAGCCGGGCAGGGCGTGCAGGTCGATCACGCTGTACACGCCGTGCGCGCCGAGCAGGTCGATCACCCGGTCCAGGTGCCGGAAGCCGTCCTCGACGACCTCGAACGGCCGGTCGTCCGACTCGAAGTGCCGGTAGTTGACCGGGATGCGCACACAGTTCATGCCCAGCCCCGCCAGCAGCGCCGCGTCGTCCGCGGTGAAGAACGAGCCGAGCAGCCGCTCGAAGAACAGCGCCGCCCGCTCCTCGCCCAGCACCTCGCGCACGGCCAGCCGCATCGACGACTCGTCGCCGGGGTAGCCGGTGATGAAGTTCTCCATGTTGAGCCAGCCCCCGAGGCCCACCCCGCGCAGCCGCACCGGCGTGCCGTCGGAGGTCAGGAGCCGTGTTCCGGACACGTGCAGCATGGTCACCCTTTCGTCGCTCCCGCGGTCAGTCCGCCGATGAGGTGCCGCTCGGCGACGGCGTAGAAGCCCAGCGCCGGCAGCATGGCCAGCACCAGGTAGGCGAGCACCCGCGCGATGTCCGAGGTGTACTGGCCCTGGAACTGCTGGACGCCCAGCGGCAGCGTCCACGCCGCCTCGTCGCTGAAGACCACCAGCGGCAGCATGAAGTTGTTCCAGCTCCCGACGACGGCCAGCACCGAGACGGTGGCCAGCGCCGGGCGGGCCATCGGCAGCAGGATCCGCCAGAAGAACCCGAACGGCGTGCAGCCGTCGATGGTGGCGGCCTCCTCGATCTCGCCGGGGACGCTGCGGAAGAAGCCGCGCAGGATGATGATCGTCAGCGGCAGCCCGAACGCGGCCTGCGTGAGGATCACCCCGAGCGGGTTGTCGAGCAGGCCGAGGGTGCGCAGCATCACGAAGATCGGCAGGATGGCCACCGCGAACGGGAACATCAGCCCCACGGTGAAGACCGTGAACAGCAGCTCACGCCCCCGGAAGGCGAAGCGGGCGAACACGTAGGCCGCCATCGCCGACAGCAGCACCACGATCGCCGTGGTCGCCACCGCGATGAACGTGCTGTTCCAGAGCTGCCGCCAGAACGAACCCGAGCCGAGCACCTGCGTGTAGTTCTCCGTCACCCACGGGTCGGGCAGGCCGAACGGGTTGGTGGAGAGCTGGTCGGTGCTCTTGAAGCCGCCGAGCAGCGCGTACACGATCGGCACGAGGATGAACGCGCCCACGATCCAGGCGACCGCGTGCAGGGGAAGGGTCGTGCGTCTCACCGGTGGTCTCCCATCGACGTCGCCGCGCCCTCCAGGTCGCGGCGCATCACGAACCGCTGGTAGACCAGCGCGAAGACGAGGCTCAGCCCGAACATCACCACGCTGATCGCGCTGGCGTAGCCCACCTGGTTGCGGCCGAAGCCGAACTCCATCATCGTGACCGCCATGGTCTCCGAGGCGTGCGACGGGCCGCCCTCGGTGAGGATCCACACCAGGTCGAAGAGCTGGATCGTGTAGATGACGGACAGGAAGACGCTGATCCGGATCGTGGGGCCGAGCAGCGGCAGCGTGACGTGGCGGAACACCCGCCACGGCGTGGCGCCGTCGATCTGCGCGGCCTCGATCAGCTCCTCGGGGATGTTCTGCCGCCCCGCCAGGTAGATCATCATGTGGAAGCCGAAGTACTTCCACGTCATGACGAGGAACACCGACGGCAGCACGGTGCCCGTGTCGGCCAGCCACGCCGACTCCAACCCGAACGCGCCGAGGAGCTGGTTGGCCAGCCCGGCGTCCGGCGACAGGAGCAGCGAGAACAGCACGCCGGTGATGACCTCCGACAGCACGTACGGCGCGAAGAACACCAGCCGGTAGACGGCCCGCCCGCGCACCCGCCGGTGCAGCAGCATGGCGATGGCCAGCGAAAACGGAAGCTGCACGCCCAGCGACAGCAGGATGATCACGCCCAGGTGCCAGACGTCCTGCCGGAAGACCTCGGTGCCGAAGAGCCGGGTGAAGTTGTCCCAGCCGACGAAGTTCGTCGGCAGGCCGCCGAAGCCGTTCCACTTGAACGCGCTGGCGTACAGCGCGACCGCGATCGGCGCGACGACCAGCAGCAGGAACAGCACCAGGGCCGGCAGCACGAACAGCGTGATGGTCATCCAGGGCCGGCGCCTGCGCCGTGGCGGCCGGGCGCGGGCCGCGGGCGCGGGCGCCTGCCGCCCGCGCGTGAGCGTCGTCATTCGCTCTTGGCCACTTCCGTGACGGCCTCGGCGACCTGCTGCGGCGTCTTGGTGCCCGCGATGAGCTGGGCGACGCTGTCGTTCACCTCCGCGCCGACCGCGGGCGGGTACGCCTGGTCGAGGTAGAGCTGGAAGCCGGTCGCCTTCGCCAGGGACTCCGCGACGACCTTGAGGTTCGGGTCCTTGACGGCGCTCTCCTCGCCCTGGAGCACGGGCAGCACGCCGCCCTTCTCGACGGCCCTGCTGTGGTTGGCCATCTCGTCGAAGAACTTGACGAACTCCACCGCCTCCGGCGGCGCGTCCGCGCCCACGGCCAGGCCGCCGCCACCGCCGAACGCGTCGGTGACCGCGCCCTTGCCGCCGTCGACCGCCGGGAAGGGGAAGAAGCCGAGGTCGTCGCCGAGGCCCTTGCCCGACGACTTCTGCACGGCCGGCGCCCACTGGCCCATCAGCTCCATGGCTGCCTTGCCGTTGGAGACGCTCGCGGACTGCCCGTCGGGGGTGGAGTAGCCGGCGCCGAGGAAGCCCTTCTGGAACGGCTGGAGGTCGGCCAGCGCCTTGAGCTGCTGCCCGGCGGCCACGAAGTCGGGGGTGGTGAAGTTCTTGTCGGTCGCGGCCTGCTGGAGCGCCGGCACGCCGCCGATGCGCATGGCCAGGTAGGCCCAGTAGTAGTGGCCCGGCCACTTCTCCTTGCCGGCCAGCGCGATCGGGGTGGTGCCGGCCGCCTTGAGCTTCTTGACGTCGTCGAGGAGCTCGGCCCAGGTGGCGGGCGGCTGCTGGATGCCGGCCTTGGCGAAGAGCTTCTTGTTGTACCAGAAGCCGACCATGCCGATGTCGGTCGGCAGGCCGTAGGTCTTGCCGTCGAACTGGTAGGCGGCCAGCGACGCCTTGGTGAAGCCGCCGAGGATCGGGGCGACGTCGGCGGAGAGGTCCTTGACCAGGTCCGCGTCGATCTGCTGCTTGAGGACCCCGCCGCCCCACGTGGCGAAGACGTCGGGCGCCTTGCCGGACTGGGTGAGGGTCGTGATCTTCGACTTGTACGCCTCGTTCTCGAGGACGGTGGCCTTGATGGTGACGTTGGGGTGCTTGGCCATGAACTCCTTGGCCCGTTCAGCCATGATCGTCTTCATCGGCTCGGTGGTCGACAGGTGCCACAGCTCGACCGTCACCTTGGCCGGTGAGCCCGCCTGGCTCTGCTTCGGCTCGGTCGCGCCGCCTCCGCCTCCGCCGCCACCGCATCCGGCGACGAGTACGGCCGTCGCGATCAGCAGGAAACCGCGTCCTCCCATAGGGGTTCTCTCCTCAGGCCGAAAGTTTCGTCAGACCCCCCGATAATTTCGCTG
This sequence comes from Nonomuraea roseoviolacea subsp. carminata, assembly GCF_024172185.1. Taxonomy (GTDB): domain Bacteria; phylum Actinomycetota; class Actinomycetes; order Streptosporangiales; family Streptosporangiaceae; genus Nonomuraea; species Nonomuraea roseoviolacea. Next base: position 1,831,115 of record NZ_JAMZEC010000001.1, on the reverse strand, counting down.
ACCGGAGCATAGGTAAACGGGCTGTTACGCGTCAATAGCAGCAACAGGAGCGGCGCTCCGCCGAAACTTTCGGTACACTGTGGACCCATGTCAGCGAAGAGACGGGTGACGATCGCCCTGATAGCCGAGGAGGCCGGGGTGTCCATCCCCACGGTCTCCAAGGTCATCAACGGCCGTCCCGAGGTCGCGCCCGCGACCCGCTCCCGCGTCGAGCGGCTGCTCCAGCAGCACGGCTACCAGCGGCGCGCCAGCACCGGCGACACCCCCGCCGGGCTCGTCGACCTCGTCTTCGCCGAGATCGAGTCGCCGTGGGCCATGGAGATCGTCCGGGGCGCCGAGAGCGCCGCCCACGAGGCCGGGGCCAGCCTGGTCATGTCCGTCCTGCACACCCACGCCGGACCCGGCCGCGACTGGATGGAGCGCCTGGCCGGCCGCCGCACCGACGGCGTCGTCATCGTCGCCTCACGCCTGTCTACCGGGGTGCAGGATCAGCTCCGCGCCCGCTCGCTGCCGTTCGTGGTCGTCGATCCCGAGGGGGAGCCGGCGCCCGGCGTCGTCTCGGTCGGCGCCACCAACTGGAACGGCGGCCTGGCCGCCACCCGCCACCTCGTCGAGCTCGGCCACCGCCGCATCGCCATGATCAGCGGTCCCGCCGACATGCTGTGCAGCCAGGCCCGCATCGACGGCTACCGCGCCGCCCTGGAGACCGCCGGCATGCCGGTCGCGCCCGAGCTGATCCGGCGCGGCACCTTCCTCGTCGACTCCGGCCACGACAACGGCCACGCCCTGCTGTCGCTCGACGACCCGCCCACAGCCATCTTCGCGGGCAGCGACCTGCAGGCGTTCGGCGTGTTCGAGGCCGCCCGGCAGCGCGGCCTGCGGGTGCCGGAGGACCTCAGCGTGGTCGGCTTCGACGACCTGCCGCTCGCCCGTTCGGCCTGGCCGCCGCTGACCACCGTCCGCCAGCCGTTGCAGGAGATGGCCGCGCTGGCCACCCGCACGGTGCTCGCGATGGGACGGGGCGAGCTGCCGGAGTCGCGGCGCGTGGAGCTGGCCACGGAGCTGATCGTCCGCGAGAGCACCGCGCCGCTGCGTCCCTGACGCGCCGTACGGGCATCCGGGGTCAACGGTGGGTCAGCGGTGGGTCAGCGGTGGAAGAAGGCGCGCCTGACCTCGGTGGCCTCCACGCCGCCCACGCACCGGTAGAAGCGCGCCCCGGCCGTGAACTGCGCCGCCGACGGCGGCATCACCTCCGGCCGCCACACCCGCCGCCGGCCCTTCGCGGCGGTGTTGCGCGAGGCCAGCAGCACGCGTGACGAGCACACCCGCTTCACCGCGGGGTGCCGGGACAGGTCGCGGTAGTCGTAGCTCATGGAGTCGTCCGGGATCGGCGCCACCGCGTACGTCTCCCAGGAGTGCGTCTCCTCGCAGCCGAGGCGCCGGGCCGTGGTGTCGCCCGCGATGATGACGAGGCCGCCCCAGCACTCGGCCTCCTTCACGCACGCCGCTCCGGCCGCCGCGGCCGCCGCCGGGCAGCCCTCGGTGTAGGTCTCCAGATCGCCGAACGGGCCCTTCTCGGGGCGGCTGGTTCCCGCATCCTGCGGATCGGCGACGGACGAGCGGGCGGGCGGGTCGCCGGCGATGCGGTCGTACACGAGCACGCCGACGCCGGTCGCCGAGGCGATCGCGAGGACGGTCACGAGCGTCAGGATCAGCCGGGAGACGCCGTGCCGGGCCGGCGCCTCGGTGTCGCCCTCCCGGGGATCGCGCCGCCGCCCCGGGCCGCGCCCGTCCGTCTCGGCGGCCGGGAGCGAGGGGTTGGAGAGGTGCGGCGCGGCGGCGAGCGCGGGGCCTGAGGGGTGCGGCGCGGCGGGGGAGGAACGGCTGCCTGAGAGGTGCGGCGCGGCGGGGAACGAAGGTCCCGGGGCTGCGGAGGGGGCGGCGGACGGGGCGTGGGCGGGCGAGGCGGGCCCCAGGGGCACGGCGGCGAGCTCGTCGCGCAGGGCGGCCGCGTCCGGGGTGCGCTCGCGCGGGTCGGAGGCCAGCGCCCGCCGCAGCACCGCCGTCAGCGCCGGCGGCACCCCCGGCAGGTCCGGCACCGGCAGGCGGTGCAGCGCGAGGATCACCGCCAGATGCGGCACGCCGCTCTCCGGGAAGCGCGGCGGGCGTCCCGACATGAGCGCGTAGACGGTCGCCGCGAGCGAGTAGACGTCGGCGGCCGGCGTGGGCTCGGCCAGCTCGAACGCCTCCGGCGGCGCGTAGGCGGGCGTCAGCGACTCGCGGGTGACCGAGCTGTCCGGGACCGAGCTGTCCAGGCCGGGCCCGGAGGGCATCGTGGCCAGCCCGAAGTCGGACAGCGCGACCCGGCCGTACCGGTTGAGCAGGAGGTTGGCCGGCTTGACGTCCCGGTGCAGCACGCCCTGGGCGTGCGCCGCCGCCAGCGCGTCGGCGATCCGGACGCCGACGTCGCGCGCGTCCGCCGGGGCGAGCAGCCGTCCCTTGAGCGACCCGCCGGGGCACAGCTCCAGCACCATGTACGGCCGGCCGTCCGGCAGCAGCCCGGCGTCGTAGACGGGCACCACGTGCGGGTGCCCGGACAGCGCGCCCGCGGCCGTGACCTCGCGCATGAAGCGGCGCCGGTCCCGCTCGGACAGCAGGACGCGGTTGTCGACCTTGAGCGCGACCTCGCGGCCCACCGACGTCTGCTGGGCCCGGTAGACGACGCCGAAGCCGCCCTGCCCGAGCACGCCGCGGATCTCGTACCCGGGGACGGATATTTCCGACACCCGCGGAAGCGTAGCGTGCGGGCCCGGTTTCCCGATCAGGCTCCCGGGCAGCCGGTACGGCATGCTGCGACATCTCGTGAACGGAGCCGTCGGCGGAGCCCTCGCCACGGCGGCGATGAGCACGGTCATGGTGGCCGGCCAGCGCGCCGGCCTGATGGGGGACCAGCCGCCCAAGCGCATCGTCCGCGCGATCCTGCCCGGTCACCCGCGCAAGCCCAAGCCGGGGGAGGGGGTGCTGGCGACGGTGGCCCACTTCGCGTTCGGGATCGGGTCCGGCGCGCTGTTCGGCGCACTGACCCGCGGCCGGGGGCGGGTGCCGCTCGGCGTCCTGTACGGGCTGGCGATCTGGTACGCCAGCTACGCCGGGTGGGTGCCCAAGCTCACGACCCTGCCGTCGGCCCACCGCGACCGGCCCGGCCGCCAGGCCGTGATGGCGGCCGGCCACGTCGTCTACGGCCTGGCCCTGGCGAACGCCGTCAACCGCCTCGACCACCGCGCGACCGAGACGCCCTGACCGCGCCCGCCCTGACCGAGACGCCCTGACCGCGCCCGCCCTGACCGAGACGCCCTGACCGCGCCCGCCCTGACCGCGCCCAACCTGACCTGACCTGACCCGGGCGGGGAGGCGCCCTCGCCATCAGGCGGCAGGGGCGCCCGGCGTCGGCAGGCGTGCCCGCGCGTCAGGAGGCATGCCCGCGCGTCAGTAGGCGGCGGAGGCGGCCTCGGGCGCGTAGGCGTCCTGCCGCGCCGAGTACCGGCGGATGCCCCCGGTCGCCGGAACCCGCCCCGCCAGCCCGGGGTCGCCCGACAGCAGCGTCTCGGCCGCCTCCTGGGCGGTCCCGCCCAGGGCCGTCACCAGGGCGGCCAGCGCGCCCGTCGCGTACGCCGCGGCGGCCGACGTGCCCGACCAGCTCGCGTAGCCGCCGAAGTCCACGGGCCGCTCGTACGCGCTGACGACCAGCACCCCCTGGGCGTTGCGCTCCACCAGCGACGCCCGGCGCAGGAACAACCCGTCGTGCTCCCCGGGCGCCATGAGGCTGATCCACGGCGCCGACTGGGAGTACGGCGCCCGCTCGCCCTTCTCGTCCAGGGCGCCCACGGCGATCACTCCGGGCAGGGCGGCCGGGTAGATCGTGCTGTCGCGCGTCGGGCTCGGGTACGGCCGTGTCACGGGCAGCCCCCAGTTGCCGGCGCTGGCCACGTGCAGGCACCCCAGCCGCGACTCGGCCCGTTCCAGCACGAACGGCGCCCTGCCGTCCCAGGTGGTGCCGCCGAGCGCGGTGAGCAGGATGTCCACCTCGCCCCTGAACAGCACCATCGCCTTGGCCAGCGCCCACGAGTCGACCTGGTTCTCCTCGTTCAGCGCCTGGCGGATCACGATGTCGGCCCCGGGCGCCTGCCGGGCCACGATCCCGGCCAGGTGGACGGCGTGCCCCATCGTGGCGGGCGGGTCGGGGCGTTCCTGCTCGCCGAACGCCGCCGAGTCGGCCAGGTAGTGCCCGGCCAGGGCGGGGTGGCGGTAGAAGGCGCCGTCCAGGATGCCGACCCGCACGCGGGGGCCCTGGTAGGTCGAGCGGGCCGGGATGACCACGTCGGGCTCGCCGGCCAGCCGCCGCGGGTTGCCGTCGAGTCCGCCCGTGTACGGCAGGCCGTCGGCGTGCATGCGGACCTTGGCCATGCGCGGCACCCAGGAGCCGTTGCGCAGCCGGTCGCGCAGGTGGAACAGCAGCCGGTCGAGGTCGCTCGGCGGCGGCGCGCCCGGCGGCAGCCCCGCGGCGCGGGCCTCGGCGATCATCCGCTGGTCCAGGTCCCGGTCGAAGGGGAAGCGGCTGAGATCGCCCACCTGGACCCTGGTCAGGCCGAGCACGAGATCCCGGTCGGGCGGCGCGGCCAGGAAGCCCTCCAGCTCGGCCAGGACCGGCCCCTCGTCCCGGGTCTCGGCCACGAGCTGGTCGTCGAGGTAGCGGTCGGTCCTCGTGGCGCCCTCGGCGTACGGCATGGCGTTCCTCCTTCGGTACGGCGGCTCGTATGGAGAGAGGGCGCGGGCGGTCCCCTGATACACCGCTCCGTCAGAGAGTGATCCAGCTCGTCGACACCCGGACCCCGTCGCCGGTGCGGCACTGCAGGTGGAACGGGTGATCCGGGATGGGCCTGATCGTGAAACCGCCCACCTCGTCGCTGCGCACCGTGGCCGTGACGCCTGACAGGACGCGCACGTCGATGTCGGTCACCTGGCCCGGCACGATCTGGCCGACGAGGGCGTCGCCGGCCACCTCCAGCTCGATCGTCAGCGACTGGCAGACGAACGTGAGCGCCCGCAGCGGCGCCGACTCCGACCGGGTGAGCGCGGCCGTCCGCTCCCCGTCCGTCTCGGAGTCGTAGGCCAGCCGGGCCAGCTCGTCGTCGATGGAGCGCCAGGTGAACGCCGCCTGCGCCGACGCGACGACCTCCCGCGGCACCTCCTCGACCGCCCGCATCGCGACGGCCAGCTCCGCCAGGACCTCCTCGTCGCTCCAGGACGCCCCGGACCGCCCTGGCTCGCCGCCGCCCCGACGGCTTTCGGGCTCGCCGCCCCGCCGGCTCTCGGGGTCGCCGCTCCGCCGCCGCTCAGACATGACCGCCGCCTTCCGGGCCGAGGTGATCGTGCAGGTACGGGCTCTGGCGCAGCCTGTCCAGGCACCGGGCGCGTCTCGGCCCGATCCCGCCGACCGGCGTGCCGAGCCGCCGGCCGATCTCCGCGTACGGCAGGGGTGGGTCGCGCATGAGCAGCGTGAGCAGTTCCCTGCACATGGCGGGCAACTGGGCGAAGGCGGCCCGTAAGGCCGCGTGGCGCTCCGCCCGCTCCAGCTCCTGCTCGATCATCGCCGTGGCCTCGTCGTCGTCGGCGAGGTCGTCGTCCATGGGCTGCTCGGCGACCTCGCGCCTGCGTACTGCCCGCAGGAGGCGGACGCATTCGCGCTGCGTGGTGACGGCGAGCCAGCCCGGCAGGGCGGCGGGGACGCGCAGGACGGCCAGGTGCTCGACCAGGCGCAGGCAGACGGTCTGTGCGACGTCGTCGGCGTCGGGCCGCGACAGGCGGTAGCGGCGGCAGATCGACCAGACGAGCGGCAGGTAGCGCTCCACCAGCTCGTTCCACGCGCCCTGGTCGCCCTTGCGGGCCCGGGTGACCAGGGCGATGACGACCGGGTCGTCGCGCATGGGGCGCCTCCCCTCCGGAGGGACCACCGGGGCGAAGCGCGGCGTCTCCCTGAGCTCGTATTGTCGGGACTCCGTCGCCGTACGGCAACAGCCTCTCGTTCACGTGGAGGGCGCTGTCGCCCGGCTGATACATCACAGGCGGACGATGTTCGGCCAGACTCCTGAAGGGTGACGCCGACCCCCACCGGCCGCGCCGAGACGCCCGCCCCTTCCGGCGGCGCCGAGGCGCCCGCCGCCACCGGCCGGGCCGAGACGCTGCTGCGGCTGGCCGAGGCGGACCCCGGGCGGCTGCGTCCCGTCGCGGCCCGGGTCGTCAGGGCGGCCCGCGCCGAAGGGGACGCCGCACTGGAGTCCGCCGCCGAGCGCGCGCTGGGCGTGGCGGCGGTCCACCTGCTCGACCTGACCACCGCCGCGCGCCACTTCCGGGCCGCGATCCGGTTCGGCGAGCGGGCGGGGCTGCCCGAGCAGGCCGCGGAGGCGCGCATCCGGCTGGCGTTCGTCACCAGCCTGCGCGGCCGGCCGCAGGTCGCGCTCGACGAGCTCGACGCGCTGCTGCCCGTGCTGCACGGCGTCCTGCGGGCCCGCGCCGAGGCGCAGCGGGCGGCCGTGTTCAACCATCTCGGGCGCGCGGAGGACGCCATGGCGGGCTATCGCGCTGCCGTCCCGGTGCTGCGCCGCACCGGCGACCACCTGTGGCTCCAGCGCGTGCTGTCGAACCGGGCCGTCATGCACGGCTACCGGCAGGAGCTGACCGCCGCCGAGTCGGACCTGCGCGAGGCCGAGGGGCTGTGCACCGCGCTGGACCTCGACCTGTCCCTGGCCGTCGTCCGGCTGAACCTCGGCTGGGTGAGCGCCCTGCGCGGCGACGTGCCCGCGGCGCTGGCCTGCTTCGACCGGGCCGAGGAGCGCTTCCGCGCGCTGGGCACCCACCAGCTCGGCTGGCTGCTGGCCGACCGGGGGGAGCTGCTGCTGTCGGTGGGCCTGGTGTCGGAGGCGCGGCTGGCCGCCCGGGAGGCGGTGGACCGGCTCCAGCGGACGCGCCGGGCGATCGGCCTGCCGGAGGTGCGGCTGCTGCTGGCCCGTACGGCGGGGCTGGAGGGGGACGACGGCGAGGCCGTGCGCGAGGCCCGGCGCGCCGTCACCGAGTTCACCCGGCAGGGCCGTCCGGAGTGGGCGGCGCTGGCCCGGTTCGCGGTGCTGCGCTCCCTCGCGGGGGACCCGGCGGCCGGGGGACAGGCCCGGGCGGACGGAGGCGAGCGGGCGCCGGCTTCCGGGCGGTTGGAGCGAGCGCCGGCTTCCGGGCGGTTGGAGCGGGCGCCGGCTTCCGGGCGGTTGGAGCGGGCGCCGGCTCCTGGGCGGTTGGAGCGGGCGGCGGTCGAGCTGGACGCGGCGGGATGGCCGGGCGCGGCCGTGGAGGCCCGGGTGCTCGCCGCCCGCCTGGCCCTGGAGCGCGGCCGGGTCGCCCAGGCGCGACGCCAGCTCGAACAGGCCGCCCGCCCGCGTTTCGGCGGCCCCGCCCTGACCCGGGCCCGCGCCTGGCACGCCACCGCGCTGCTGCGCCTCACCCGCGGCAACGAGCGGGGCGCCGCCACCGCCGCCCGGGCCGGGCTGCGCGTGCTGGACGAGCACCGCGCCACGCTGGGCGCGACCGACCTGCGCGCCTACAGCGGCCAGTACCGGCTCGACCTGGCCGCGCTCGGCCTCGGCGTGGCGCTGCGCGGCGGCCGGGCCGAGGCGGTGCTGGCCTGGGCGGAGGAGGGGCGGGCCAGTCACCTGCTGATGCCGCCGGTCCACCCGCCCGACGACCCCGGCCTGGCCAGGGCGCTCACCGACCTGCGGTCCGTCATGGGGGAGATCAACGAGCTGCGCCGGGCCGGACGGCCGACCGGCCGGCTCGACCAGCGCCGCCTGGCGCTGGAACGCGAGATCCGCGACCACCACCGCCGCCTGCCCGCCGGCGGCCCGGCGTCGCCCGGGGCCCGGCAGGCGGGCGCCTCCATGCTGGCGGGCGCGCTCGGCGACGCGGCCCTGGTCGAGTTCGTGCTGCTGGAGGGGGAACTGCACGCGGTCACCGTCGCGGGCGGCCGGCTGTCGCTGCACCACCTCGGGTCCGTCGCGCCGGTCAGGGACCTGGCCGACCGGGTGCCGTTCGCGCTGCGCCGCCTGGCCCGCCGCACGTCCGCGGCCAACCGCGACGCGGCGGCCGAGCTGCTCCGGCACGCGGCGGACCGTCTCGACGCCGCGCTGCTGCGCCCGCTCGCGGCCGCCGTCGGCGACCGGCCGCTCGTGGTGATCCCCACGGGGCCGCTGCAGGCGCTGCCCTGGTCGATCCTGCCGTCCTGCGCCGGCCGGCCGACGACCGTCTCGCCGTCGGCGACGCTCTGGTACGCCGCCGCCTGCGCCCCTCCTCCCCGCGACGGCGAGGCGGGCGGGCACGTGCTGGTCGTGGCGGGGCCCGGGCTGCCGGGGGCGCTGGGGGAGGCCGAGGCGGTGGCGCGCCTGCACGGGGTGGACGCGCTCACCGGGGCCGACGCCGGAGCGGAGCACGTCCTCGCGGGTCTCGACGGGGCGCGGCTCGCGCACCTGGCGGCGCACGGCCGGCTGCACGCCGCCCATCCGCTGTTCTCCTCGCTGCACCTGTCGGACGGCCCGCTCACCCTCTACGACCTGGAACGGCTGCGCCGCGCCCCGCGCGTCGTGGTGCTGGCGGCGTGCGAGAGCGGCCGGTCCATCGTCCGCGCCGGGGACGAGCTGCTGGGGCTGAGCGCCACCTTCCTCGCCCACGGCGCCCGTACGGTCATCGCCTCGGTCGTGCCCGTGCCGGACGCCGAGACGGCCTCGCCCATGGTGGCCCTGCACCGCCTGCTGGCCGCCGGGCACTCCGCCGCCACGGCGCTGGCCGAGGCGCAGCGGGAGGTCTCGGGCGACCTGCCGGGGGCCTCGGCGGGTTTCGTCTGCGTCGGCGCGGACGTCCGCCTGGACCCGCCGGGCACATGACCGGACGTTCCGGGCGGTAAGGAAGGTCTCCCGGGCGGCGGGGAGGGCCTTCCGGGAGGTGAGGAGAGTCCTCTGGGCGGCGAGGGGGGTAGGGTCGGCGCACGTGAGCACCGAGCTGGAGGACCTGGCCGCGCGGCTGCGCGCGTTCGCCCGGGCCCGCGACTGGGAGCAGTTCCACACCCCGAAGAACCTCGCGATGGCCCTGGCCGGCGAGGCCGGCGAGCTGGTGGCCGAGTTCCAGTGGCTCACGCCGGACGAGTCGGCGAGCCTCGACCCCGCCGCGCTCGACCGGGTCCGCGGCGAGCTCGGCGACGTGACGGCCTACCTGGTGCGGCTGGCCGACGTCCTCGGGATCGACCTGGTCGAGGCGGCCCGGGCCAAACTGGACGAGAACGAGCACCGCTACGACCCCGCGCTCTACCGCGGATCGGCCAGGAAGGCGCCCAAGCCGCCGCCCGACACCGGACGCTAACCGACGCGGGCGACGGCCGTCCCCGTCTCCGCGCGCCGCCTGCGCCAGGCGAGCATCAGCATGATCGACGGGATCGCCGCCGTGGCGAACGGCGACGGCTCGAAGCACACCGCCGCCACCAGGCACCACGCCGTGATGCCGCACGGCACGTACAGCGGCGGCACCTGCCCGGCCCGCCCCATGCGGACGACGAGCGCGCCGAGGAGCCCCAGCGGCACGCCGAAGCTGCCCCACGAGATCCAGAACGCGCCCGTGACCGGCGGCGGAGCGGCGAGGGTGGCGAACAGGTCCGGAGCCCACATCCCGCCCTGGAGCCACGAGGGGATGTGCCGGGCGCTCACGGCCAGCGTGACCAGCGTGTGGGCGCAGGCCAGGAACACGATGACGCCCCCGGCCCAGACGACGCCTCTCACCGGTTTTACGGAACTCATGGTTTCGTATGTTGGCACATCGGTGCCCCGGTCGCCCGCCGGGGGTCTCGTACACTGCCCGCGTGGAGCAGCCAGCCGGGCGACCGGGAGAGGGGCGTCAGCGGGGACCGCGTGAGGGACCGACGGGACGGCCGCATGGGGGCCGGACGGGACGCCCGCGTGAGGACCGCGTGGACCGGGCCGTGGCGGAGGCGGCGCGCGAGCTCCTCGCCGAGCGCGGCTACGCCGGCCTCACCGTGGACGCGGTGGCGGCCCGCGCGGGCGTGGGCAAGGCGGCCATCTACCGGCGCTACGCCACCCGCCAGGAGATGATCTTCGCGGCGGTGGTCCACGGCCTGGATCTGGAGACGCCCGCCGACACCGGCTCCTTCCGGGGCGATCTCGGCGCCCTGCTCGGCGACATCGCCGCCCGGCTCGTCGCGCCCCCGCCGGGTGTGGTCCCGGGGCTGTTCGCCGACCTCCATGCCGATCCGGCGCTGGCGGCACGGTTCACCGGCTCGTTCGTGGCGACCGAGCGGCGCTGCGTGAGCGACGTCCTTGACCGGGCCGTCGCCCGGGGAGAGCTCCCGTCGCGCCCTGATCCCGCCGTCGCGCACGCGCTGCTGATCGGGCCGGTCTTCGCGTGGCTGTTCCTGCTGGCGGAGGATCACGACCGGCTCGACGGCCTGGTCAGGGCCGCCGCGGAGGCCGCCGCCGTCGCCCTGGGGGCGTCCCCCCTCGGCACGTCCCCGTGAGAACGACGGGGAACGGCTGACGGCGGCCTCCTCCTGGTGTCATCCGGCGCGGGCGGCTTCCTTGAGCCTGTGGACCACCCGGAGGATCGCGGTTGATCACCAGCCTTCTCGCCGGCTCAAGGTCGCGCATAAGGTGACGGGCATGCGATTCGGCGTGCTCGGCCCGCTGGCCGTCTGGACCGACGCCGGGGAGAGCGTGGCGATCCCCGGCCTGAAGGTGCGCGCGCTCCTCGCCGACCTCCTCGTCGGCGACGGGCACGTCGTGTCCGCCGACCGGCTGGTGGACGACCTGTGGAGCGGCGAGCCGCCGGGCAACCCGGCCGGCGCGCTCCAGGTGCGCGTCTCCCAGCTGCGCCGGGCGCTGGAGGACGCCGAGCCGGGCGGCAAGAACCTCGTCGTCTCCCGCGCCCCCGGCTACCTCCTCCAGGCCGGGCCCGGCGCCGTGGACGCCGCCCGCTTCACCGAGCTGGTGGCGCGCGCCGAGACGGCCGACGGCCCGCGCGCCACGGCCGCGCTCCTGTCGGAGGCGCTGGGGCTGTGGCGGGGGCCCGCGTTCGCCGACTTCGCCGACGAGGAGTTCACCAGGGCGGCGATCGTCCGTCTGGAGGAGCAGCGCCTCGCCGCGCTGGAGCGGCACGCCGAGGCGCGCCTGGAGCTGGGCGAGCACGGGCTGCTCGCGGGCGAGCTGGGCGACCTCGTCGCCCGCCACCCGCTGCGGGAGCGGCTGCGCGCCGTCCACATGCGCGCCCTGTACCGGGCCGGACGGCAGAGCGAGGCGCTGGCCAGCTACACCGAGCTGCGCGAGCGGCTGGCCGAGGAGCTCGGCCTCGATCCCGGCCCCGAGCTGGCCGAGCTGTACCAGGCGATCCTCGGCCAGGACCCCGCGCTCAGCGCCGCGGCCGAGCTGCCGCCCACCAACCTGCCCGCCCCCGTCAGCAGGCTGATCGGCCGCGACGACGCGGTCGCCGAGGTCGCCGCGCTGCTGGCGGACGAGCGGCTGGTCACGCTGACCGGCAGCGGCGGCGTGGGCAAGACCCGGCTCGCGCTGGAGGTCGCCCACCGCCTGTCCGGCGCGTACGCCGACGGCGCCTGGCTGGTCGAGCTGGCCGCGCTCGACGGCGCCACGGGCTCGCCCGCCGAGGCCGTCATGGAGGCGCTCGGCATCCGCGAGGGCACCGAGGGGGCGGCGCCCGCGGCGCGGCTCGGCGAGGCGTTGCGCCCTCGCGAGCTGCTGCTCGTGCTGGACAACTGCGAGCACGTGGTCGACCGGGTCGCCGAGCTGGCCGAGACGCTGCTGCGGGCCGTGCCGGGGATGCGGGTGCTGGCCACGAGTCGCGAGCCGCTGGCCCTGCCCGGCGAGGTGCTGTGGAGCGTGCCGCCGCTCGGCGTGCCCGACCTCACCGCCTTCGACGCCGTCCTCGGCGCCTCTCCCGCCGTCGCGCTGGCCGCCGCGGAGCGGTCCGACGCCGTGCGCCTGTTCGTGGCCCGTGCCGCCGCCTCCACGCGCGGCTTCGCGCTCGACGCGGGCAACGCCGAGGCGGTCGTACGGCTCTGCCGCCGGCTCGACGGCATCCCGCTCGCGCTGGAGCTGGCCGCCACCCGTGTACGGGCGCTCGGCGTGCGGGGCGTGGTGGCGCGGCTGGACGACCGGTTCCGGCTGCTCGCCGCCGGTCATCGCGGCGCGCCGGCCCGCCAGCAGACGCTGACCGCGGTCATCGACTGGAGCTGGAACCTGCTGACGCCGCCCGAGCGGGTCGTGCTGCGCCGCCTGGCCGTCCACGCCGACGGGTGCACGCTGGAGGCGGCCCAGGAGGTCTGCGCGGGCGACGGCGACCTCGCGGAGCTCGCGGAGCTCGCGGAGCTCGCGGAGCTCGACGTCCTCGACCTGCTGGCGCGGCTGGTGGACCGGTCGCTGGTGGTGGTCGTGGAAGGCCCGGCGGGGGTGCGGTACCGGCTGCTGGAGTCGGTGTCCGAGTACTGCCTGGACCGCCTGGCCGAGGCCGGGGAGCTGGAGGAGGTGCGGCGCGCCCACGCCCGCCACCACCTGGCCCTGGCCGAGCGGGCGGAGCCCGCCCTGTACGGGCACGATCAGCGCGCGTGGCTGCGACGGCTCGACGCCGAGACGGCCAACCTGCGCGCGGCCCTGGAGACGGCGGCCCGCGGCCACGACGCGGGCACGGCTATCCGCCTGGTCAACGCGCTGAGCTGGTACTGGTACCTGCGCGGCAGGCCGGGCGAGGCCCGGCGCTCGCTGGAGACGGCCCTCGCCCTCCACGGCGAGGCGCCCGGGCGGGCGCGGGCGGCGGCCTGGCGGGCCGGGTTCGCGATGCTCCTCGGCGACCAGGCCACCTGGGACACCGCGGCGGTCACCGACCCGCGCGAGCGGGCCCGGGCCGAGCTCTTCCTCGGCATGGCGGCCTCCGACGTGCCGACGGCTCAGGAATTGGTCGGCGGAGCGTTGACGACGTTCCGCGCGATCGGCGACGAATGGGGCATCGCCGCGGCCCTCAGCAAGCGGGCCCGTGACGCCTTCACCACCCGCGACGTGGTCGCCCTCGAACGCGACAGCGAGGAGAGCGTCCGCCTGTTCGACAAGCTCGGCGACCGGTGGGGGCTGCTCCAGGCCACGGAGTGGCTGGCCGGCCTCGCCGCCATGAAGGGCGACGCCGACGGGGCCAGGCGGATGTTCGAGGACGGGCTGCGCGTGGCCGAGGAGCTCGGGATGGGCAACGAGGCCGCCCGCCGTACGGCGTGGCTCGGCTGGAACGCGTTGCAGGGCGGCGACTACGAGCAGGCGATGGAGCTGTGCGGCCGGGCGATGCGGCTGTCGGTCGAGCAGGGCTTCCGCGAGGGCACGGTCATGGCCGAGATGGGCCTCGCCTTCGCCGCGCGCCGGGCCGGGCGGGACGACGTGGCCGAGCGGCATCTGCTGCACCTGCTCGAAGGGGTGCCGCGCGACCCCGGCGCCGAGCCCGCGCTGCACCTGCCCACCACCCTGGTCGAGCTGGGGCATCTGCGCGAACGGCTCGGCGACGCCGAGGAGGCCCGCGCGCTGCACCTGGAGGCGCTGACCGCGGCGCAGCGGGTCGGCGACCCGGCCAGCGTCGCGTTCGCCGTGGACGGGCTCGCCTCCGCCCTGGCCGCCCTCGGCTCGCCCGAGCGGGCGGCGCGGCTGCTCGGGCTGGCCGCCGCCGTCCGCGAATCCCACCAGACGCCGGCGGGGCCGTCGCAGGCGGAGGAGATCGGGCGCGTCGTCGAGCGGGTGCGCGCGGCGCTGGGCGGGGCGGCGTTCGACGCGCTGTACGAGGAGGGCGGCCGGCTCAAGCCGGCCGACGCGCCCGGCCTGTGAGCGGCCCGACTGTGAGCGGCCCGGCTGTGAGCGGCCCGACTGTGAGCGGCCTGGGCCGTCATGCCTGGCCACGTGCGCGGACCGTCGGCGGGCCGGGCCGTCACGCCTGGGCCACGTGCTCGGCCAGCCGGTCGAAGAACTCGGTCCAGCCCGCCTTGGCCTGCCGCGCGTGCTCCTCGTCGGTGTTGACCCCGAACTGGTGGAAGCGCATCGCGGTCCCGCCGGCCGTCTCGGTCAGCTCCAGCGTGACCACCGAGGCGGGGCCGTCGCCCGGGTTGTCCGGGTCGCCGGTGGTGAAGACCAGCCGGCCGGGCCCGTCCACCTCGCGGTAGGTGCCGCCGAGCGGGGCCTCGAAGCCGCCCTCGCCGACCAGGACCACCTGCCACGCGCCACCGGGCCGGACGTCGGCGACGATCCGCTCCACCGGGGCGGTGAAGGAACGGGGGCCGAACCAGCGGGACAGGCGGCCCGGCTCGGTCCAGGCGGCGTAGACCTCCTCGCGGGGGGCGTCGAGGACTCGGGTGATCTCGAACTGCGCGGTCTGCGTCATCGTGGTGCCTTTCGTTCGTGGGGTTCGTCCGTCTTCCGACGTGTTCCACGATGCCGGGGCGCCCTTACGATCCCCTTCCGGTGTCCTTAAGATCGTCCGTCAGCTCGCCTCCACCATGGGGTCGGCGGCCAGGTAGCCGGTGAGGTCGGGGTCGTGCGGCCGGGTCAGCACGTGCTCCACCCAGGCCCGCCGTTCGCAGTCGATGGCCAGCAACTGCCAGACGCAGCCGACCGGCGCGTCGGGCGGCAGCCGGCGCAGGTCGGTCGAGCCCCGCTCGGCCCGCCACTGCCGCTGGAACAGGATGTCGGAGTGCCACCAGCAGACGCTCGCCCACAGCGCGTCGGTGCCGCGGTCCACGATGACGAACGCCACCCCGCCCCCGTCGGGCAGGTCCTGCTCGGCCGCCTGGAGCGCGGCCTCCACCTCGAAGTCGTCGGGCAGCTCTCCTTCCGCCGTGATGCCGATGACCTTCACGCTCCACCCGGCGGTCATGGTCACGCCTAAGGACCGGATCCGGCGTGGCCGGTAGGGGGATCTCAGTGGCTCCAGAGGGGTCATGGATCAGAAGGTAGTCCCGTACGGGGAGCGATCAGAAGACCGTTCGGCGCTTACATCGAGGGGACGCGCGGCTTGATCGAGACTGTGGACGGGATAGGCACGGTTGGATAGCCTTTCCAGGGATTTTTCAGGCTTTTTCCGCGTTTTTCGGGGACTCAAGGGGCCTATGAACGGGCTGGCTGACGAGGACTTGGCACTGCTCCTGCTGATCCGCTGCTTCGAGCGGAAACTGCTCGCGCTCTTCGAGCAGGGGGAGCTCAACGGCACCACCCACACCTGCCTCGGGCAGGAGTACGTCCCCGTCTCGCTGCGGCCCCTGCTCCGCGACAGCGACTGGATCTTCAGCAACCACCGCGGCCACGGCCACTACCTGGCCCGCTTCGACGACCCCGAGGGGCTGCTGGCCGAGATCATGGGTCGTAAGGGGGCCGTCTGCGACGGGGTGGGCGGCAGCCAGCACCTGCGGCGCGGACGCTACCTGTCCACCGGCGTGCAGGGACAGAGCATGCCCGTGGCCGCCGGGGTGGCGCTCCACCTCAGGCGGCACGAGCCCGGCACGCTGGCATGCGCGTACATCGGCGACGGCACCTGGGGCGAGGGGGCGGTGTACGAGGCGCTGAACATGGCCGCGCTCTGGCGGCTGCCGCTCCTGGTCGTCGTCGAGCACAACGGCATCGCCCAGTCCACGCCCACGTCGGCGCAGATGGCCGGCACGGTGGCGGGACGGGCGGCGGCGTTCGGCGTCCGGCACCACGCGCTCGACGCCCTGGACGTCACCGCCGTCAGGCACGAGGTGGCGCCGCTGATCGAGGAGATGCGGACGGATCCCGGGCCGCTCGTGCTGGAGTTCCGCACCCACCGGCTGGGCCCGCACAGCAAGGGCGACGACGTCCGGCCGCCGGGCGCGCCGCCGGCCGACTGGTACGCCGCCTACCGGGCCGCGCACCCCGCCCAGTCGGCCCGGATCGAGGCCGCGGCCCGCGACCGGGTCGAGCGCGTCGCCGCCGAGGTCACCGCCCGGCCGCTCGCGTCATGGGGCGGCGCATGCGCATGAGGGTGGGGGAGAACCTCAACCGGGCGCTGCACGGCCTGCTCCGGGACGACCCGTCCGTGTACGTCCTCGGCGAGGACATCCTCGACCCGTACGGCGGCGCCTTCAAGATCACCAAAGGGCTGTCGGAGCGCTTCCCGGACCGCGTCCTCGCGACGCCGCTGAGCGAGGGCGCCATCGCCGGCGTCGCCGCCGGGCTGGCGCTGGCGGGGGACAAGGCTGTGGTCGAGATCATGTTCGGCGACTTCGCGGCCCTCGCGTTCGACCAGATCGTGAACTTCGCCGCCAAGTCGGTCACCATGTACGGCCGGCGCGTCCCCATGCCGCTGGTCGTCCGCTGCCCGTCCGGCGGGCACCGCGGCTACGGCCCCACGCACAGCCAGACGCTGCAGAAGCACTTCCTCGGGGTGCCGGGGTTGTCGCTGTTCGAGGTGACGCCGTTCCACGACAACCGCGTCGTCCTCGACCGCATGCTCGCGCTCGGCGAGCCGTGTCTGCTGTTCGAGGACAAGGTCCTCTACACCCGTCCCATGTACGGGGAAGGGGCCGTGGACGAGCTGTTCGCCTGGCGGACGGTGGACGACGTCGCCGTGGTGGAGCTGGCCGACGGGGGAGACCCGGACTACACGCTGATCGTGCCCGGCGGCCTCGTCCACCGGGCGGTGTCGGCCATGCGCGCTCTCCTGCTGGAGCACGACCTGGCGGGCGCGCTGCTCGTACCGTCGCGGTTGCACCCGTTCGACCCGGCGGGGGTGCCGGGGCTCGTGCCGCTGCTGGCCCGTACCGGGCTCGTGTGCGTCGCGGAGGACGGCACGGCCGGCGGCACGTGGGGCGAGCACGTCGCGGCCGGCCTGCACGCGCGCCTGTGGGGGACGCTGCGCCGCCCCGTCGCCCTGGTCAGCTCGGCCCCGAGCGTCATCCCGACGGCCGTCCACCTGGAGCGGGAGGTGCTGGTGCAGGACACGACGATCCGCTCGGCCGTACTGGAGGGCCTGCATGGGTGAGCTCCGCGTCCCGAAGCTCAACAACAACGACTCGGAGTACACGCTGCTGGAGTGGCTCGCCGCGGACGGCGCGCCGGTGCGGCGCGACGAGCCGGTGGCGACGCTGGAGACGTCGAAGGCGGTGGAGGAGCTGACGGCGGAGGAGGACGGCACGCTCACGCACCTGCTGGCGCAGGGGGCCGTCTGCCGCCCGGGGGACCTGCTGGCGCGGGTCACGTCCGGCGACGCGGAGCCCGCCGCGCCGAGCCCCGCCCCGGCACGCGAGGAGAAGACAGCGGGGCCGATCATCACGGCCCCGGCCCAGGAGCTCATCGACAGCCTCGGCCTCGACCCGGCGCTGGTCCACACCCTGGACGTGAAGGTGGTGCGCCGCGCGGACGTCGAACGCCTGGCGGCGTCCGGCTCCTCAGCCTCGCAGGCGGCCCTCTCGGTCCACCAGAGGGCGGTGGTTCGGACCGTGACGCTCTCCCACCGGACCATCCCCGCCGCGTACACCGCGATCAAGGTGGACGTCGGAGCGGCCCTGACCCTGACCCGCGACCTCACCAGACGACTCCGCAAACTGGTCGGCCTCCCGGACCTGCTCATCGCCGCGGTGGCGTCCCTGCACGACAAGCACCCGATGTTCTTCGCCGAACTCGTGGACGAGTCGACCGCCACGATCCCCGACACGCCCGCGGTGGGGGTGACCATCGACCTGGGCACGGGCCTGTACGTCCCGGTCATCCCCGGCCGCCCGTCGCTCTCGGAGATCGCCGAGACCATGACCGCCTTCCGCAAGCACGCCCAGCACGGCACCTTCAGGGAAGCTGACCTCCGGGGTGCGAACATCGCGGTCACCCTGCACCACGACCCGGACATCGTCCTGGCCATCCCGATCATCGCCCCGGGCCACGCCTGCGCCCTCGCCCTGGCCTCACCACAGCCGGAGGGGGACCGTACGGTGGCGACGATCGGCCTCGCCTACGACCACCGCCTCAACAACGGCCGCGACGCGATCCTCTTCCTCCAGGCATTGAAGGAGTCGCTGGAGTCACCGGAGGCCGGTGAGTTCGTCGCTCGACGAGATGCTGGAAGTAGCGAAGGCGGCCTGAGGCGCCATTGACCCTATTTGCGGCATGGTGGCGAATCAAGGAGAGTCGGCGGCACTTTTCTTCCTCCGCAGAGCGCTCGCGTATCACTTGCGTAGTGCCCGTGAGCCAGTTGACGAGCCGGCCGGACTGGCGGCAAGGCCCGTCTCGCCCTCTTGTGGCTGGGCTCAAGAGTGGTAAGTCACCATCCGTGATCTTTGTATGACTTAATTCGATCTTGTGGCTGTTTCGGGTGGAAGTTACGCTTCGTCCGTTTGAGCAACGCGCTCCGAGCCGCGCGAGTCAGAGACCTTGTCATCTGGCTCAGACGGGGTGGAGCTTCGTCCGGCGTCCCCTCGGGGATGCCCCACGTGGTTCGGAGTGTGACGGCGTATGCGCCGCTTGCTGCCTTGGGATCGTCGTGCCCGCATCCTGGTGATCACGGTCTTGGCCGTGATGCTTCCCGGGCTGCTGGGGCTCGACCCGCAACCGGTGGTGGCGGCCGCCTCCGTGAAAGTGCCGCAGGTCGCGGGAGGCTCGGCCGAGACGCCGAAGCAGTCTTGGGGAACCGCCGCCGGCCTACCGTCGCTGGCACCGGCCAATGCGACCCGCACGACTGCGGATCCAGGGACGCCGAAGGGCAAGGCCAAGCCGCTGAAGAAGGCGTTGCCGCAGGAGGAACGTTCCGGACTGGTGAGGGTGCGGCGCACCGCGTCCCCTCGCCAGACCTCGCCCACCCCCAGCCCCACCGCGACGAAGGCAGGGGTGACTTCGACGCAGGCTTGTAACCCCTGGCAGCAGTGTGATCCGCCGTGTGGCTCGTACTCGCCGTGGCAAAAGGGCGTGTACGTGGCATACGGCACCTATGTCGCGGCGGGTCAGCGCATCTGGAAGGCCATCCAGAACATCCCGGCGAACCTGAACAGCTATCCCCCGAATGAGCAGCCGACCGGCTGGATGTTGATCGGCGACTGCCCCAAGCCACCGCCCCCCAGCGTGACGTCGATGTCGCCTGACAACGGCATCCAGGTGATGACGACGGAGCCCACGCTGCACGTCACCGCCACCACCTGGTACGGCGGCTCAATCGGCTACAAGTTTGAGATCTGCGAAACGCCGTCGATGTCCCGTTGCACCACGCACGACCCGTTCTGCTGCAACGAGTACAGCACCTGGACGGTCCCCGAGGGCACGCTGGCGTGGGGCCGTCAGTACTGGTGGCGGGTCCAGGTCAGCGACGCTTCGACGATCGGCGGTCAGAGCGGCTACTCCGACATCTACACGTTGGTGGTGGGCGTCCGGCAGCCCACCATCACGTCACAGTTGTCGATACGGGGAGTCAACGGCCAGGAGTTCAACCAGCAGTCCGGCAACTACACCACCACGTTCACCGACCTGCAGGTCGCGGCTGCCGGGCCGCCGCTGTCGGTGGTGCGGTCCTTCAACAGCATGGACCCGCGGCGTGACGGCGCCTTCGGCGCGGGCTGGGCGACCCGGTGGGACATGCGGATCCTCCCGGAGAACGTGGCCGGCCGCGAGGCCGCCCTGGTCACCTACCCTGACGGCCGCCAAGTGCGGTTCGCCAAGAAGGACGACGGCGGCTACCAGCCGCCACCCGGTATGTACGCCACGCTCGCCAAGAACGCCGACGGTAGTTGGCGGTTGATGGACAAGTCCTCCACGTCTTACCTGTTCGACAGCGCCGGCCGGTTGCTGAAGATGACGGACAACCGTGGACGCGTCCAGGAACTCACGTACGGGACCGACGGCAAGCTCTCCAAGGCGACCGCCCCAGGTGGCCGCTCGCTCACCTTCGCCTGGACCGGCGCGCACATCACCGCGGTCTCGACCGACCCCGTGGACGGCAAGCCGCTGACCTGGTCCTACACCTACAACGGCGACGTGTTGGAGAAGGTGTGCGACCCCGCGGGCGGCTGCACCCTCTACGAGCACAGCCCCGGGTCGCTGTATCGCAGCACGGTCCTGGACTCCGACCCGCTCGGCTACTGGAGGCTCGGCGAGAGCACGGGCTACCAGGGCAAGGACCTGGGTTGGGGCGCCGAGGACATTTACTACGACGACGATGTCACCCTGGGCAAGCCGGGAGCGCTGGCCGGTGCCGCCGACACGGCTGTGGACATCGCCGCCTCTACCAGCGCCAACATAACCCTGCCGGGCGGCTTCATGCCCAGGGTCGGCAAGTGGGCCTCGGCGGAGCTGTGGTTCAAGACCACCGGCACCGGCACGATCATGCGGGCGCACGGCTCCTTCGACAGCACCTCCAAGCCGATGCTGGAGATCACGTCGGCCGGCAAGCTGTCGGCGTCGTTCCACCAGACCACCACCCCGATCGTCACCAACGCCACGGTCAAGGATGGTGCGTGGCACCACGTCGTGCTCGCCGCCGGCGGTGACGTGCAGACGCTGTACCTGGACGGACAGGTCGCTGGGACGCTCAACGGTCCCATCACCGGCACCAACGAGCTGGACTATCTGGATCTCGGCGGTGGTGGATTGGCGGCCTCGCTGGACGAGGTGGCCCTCTACGACCGCCCCCTGTCGGCCACCGAGGTGGCCCGCCACTACGCCGCCCGCCTCCAGGCGCCCCACCTCCTGACCAAGATCACGCTCCCGTCCGGCCGGATCTGGGCCGTCAACACCTACGACCCCGCCACCGAGCGCATCAAGACCCACACCGACCAGCACGGCGGAACTTGGCAACTGGGCGAGCGCATCATCGACCGCGCCGCCGGCACCTCCACGGTCGTGGTCACCGACCCGAAGAACGAGAAGATCACGGCTGTCCACGACGCGTGGCGCGGCTACCGGCTGATGTCCAAGACCGACCAGCTGGGCAAGCAGACCACGTACTCCTATGACACGGGCGGCTACCTGTCGGAACGCCGGGATCCTAATGGCACCGGGGTCTACTGGCAGAACGACGAGCGCGGCAACACCCTCTCCACCGAGACCTGCCGCACCTTCGACAGCTGCCAGACCACCTACACGGAGTACTACCTCAACAAGGACGACAAGTTCGACCTGCGCAACGACCGCGTCCTGAAGGTGCGTGACGCCCGCTCCAGCAGCTCCACTGACAACACCTACGCCACGACCTTCGAGTACAACCAGTACGGCGAGCAGACCAAGCAGATCACCCCGGCGACGCCCGACTTCCCCAACGGCCGCTCGGCCACGATCGCCTACACCGACGGCACCGAGCCCGCCGTACGCGGTGGCACGACGCCGGCCGGCCTGGTGAAGTCGCGCACCGACGCCCGGAACAACGCGACGAGCTACCGCTACACGTCCGCCGGCGACCTCGCCGAGCAGACCATGCCCGAGGGCCTGGTCGTCGCCTCCGAGTTCGACGTCCTGGGACGTGTGACGAGCGAGACCGAGATCTCGAAGGCTCAGCCGGACGGCGCCAAGACGACCTACACCTACGACCTGCTGGGACGGATCGCCACCCAGACCAGCCCGGGGGTCAAGAACGAGGTCACCGGCGTCACCCACACCGCGCAGACCACGTACGCGTACGACCCGGACAGCAACACCCTCTCGGAGACCGTCAAGGACCTGACCGGCGGCGACCAGGAGCAGGTCTTCGCCTACACCTACGACACCCACGGCCGAGAGGAGACTGCCACCGATCCCGAGGGCGGCGTCATCCGCACCGCCTGGGACGAGATTGGTGCCAAGGTCACGGTGACCGACGAGCTCGGCTCGATCTTCGGCTACACCTACACCAAGCGCGGCGAGCTGGCCTCGCGCACCCTGAAGAACTGGACCGGCAGCCCCGTCGCTCCGACCGCTCCCGCAGAGATCACCCTCGAGTCGTTCTCGTACGATGACGGCGGGCGGCTGGCCACGCGCAAGGACGCGATGGGCCGCACGACCTCCTACACCTACTACCGCGACGACCTGCTCTCGGAGACCACGGCCACCAACGCCACGCTGAACGGTGCCATCACCGGCAGGAACGTCGTCACTGAGGCCAACACCTACGACGCCGCAGGCAACGTCACGCGGCAGGTCACCGGCGGTGGCAAGGTCCGCGTCGACTATGTCTACGACGCCGCCGGAAGGCTCACGTCGCAGACGCTCGACCCGGACGAGCTCGGCCGCAAGACGGGCTACACGTACGACGCCAACGGCAACATCATCGCCACCAAGCAGTCCGCGACCGGCACCACCCGAGTGGAGACGACCGAGTACGCCTACGACAAGGAGGACCGTCTCGTCCGCCAGACCGTCAAGAACGACGGGCAGGACGTGACGACCACCTGGAAGGTCGACGACCGAGGCTTGATCGTGGAGGCGGTCGATCCCCGGGGCAACGCGTCGGGCGCCGACGCCGCAGCGTTCACCACAACGCTCCGCTACGACCTGAACGACCAGCTGATCGAGGTCAAGTCACCGCCGGTGAAGGTCGAGAAGGCCGGCGCCGCGCGCGACGACCGCGTCACCACGAAGTTCGGCTACGACGCCGTCGGCCGCCAGACCCACGCCGTCGATCCGGAAGGCCGTATCACCACCTCCGGCTTCGACCGCGCCGGTCAGCTCACCTCGGTGACGGGCATGCCGTACACGCCGCCCGGCGGCACGGCCGTCACGCCCAAGGTCCTCTACGAATACGACAAGGCCGGCCGTCTGACGAAGACGACGAACCCCCGCGGTCAGGTCACGACGATCGAGTACGACGCGCTGGACAACCCGGTGCGCGTCACGGACCCGCCCGCGGCGCAGGGGCAGCCGGCGGGCCAGTGGGTCTCGCACTACGACCTCCTGGGCGAGGAACTGGCCGCCATCGACCCGACCGGCGCGCGCAGCGAGGCCACGTACGACGACCTCGGCCGGCGGATCACCAGCACGCTCGTGGAGCGCAAGCCGACCACCGCGGCTTACGTCACCAAGTACGAGTACAACGACGCCAGCGCCCTCACGAAGGTGACCCCGCCCAGCAACAAGTCCACCACCTACACGGTCAACGCCGCGTCGGAAGTCCGCACGGAGACGGACCCGGTCACCAACACGTCGACCTTCGACTACGACCTGGTCGGCCGTCCCGCGAAGGTCACGAACGCCCTCGGCAACGCCCTCATCGCCGACTACGACCTCGCCGGCCGCCTGACCGGCCTGAAGAGCGTG
The DNA here is from genome assembly GCF_024172185.1 of Nonomuraea roseoviolacea subsp. carminata. Lineage (GTDB taxonomy): Bacteria > Actinomycetota > Actinomycetes > Streptosporangiales > Streptosporangiaceae > Nonomuraea > Nonomuraea roseoviolacea. The sequence goes on along the minus strand of NZ_JAMZEC010000001.1, from coordinate 1,807,764 downwards.
GACAAGCAGGGCGCAACCGTCAAGACCCGGGGCTACGGCTACGACCTCGCGAGCAACCTCACCAAGGTCACATCCGGCGAGGGGCACGTCACCAAGCGGACGTTCGACGCGACCAACCAGCTGACCGAACTCGTCGAGCCCGTCTCGGACACCGAGTCCATCACCACCAGCTTCGGCTACGACGCGTCGGGGGCGCGGACCCGCCTGACCGACGGCCGCGGCAACGCCACCTGGACCGCGTACAACACGCTCGGCCTCATCGAGACCCTCACCGAGCCCTCCACCACCGCCCACCCCAACCTGGCGGACCGCACCTGGACCCACGTCTACGACGTCGCGGGCAACGAGACAGCACTGATCCAGCCCGGCGGGGTGCGCCTGGACAGGGAGTTCGACCTCCTCGACCGGGTGACGAAGGTCAGCGGCTCGGGCGAGGGGCTGTACACCGACGACAAGACGTACGGCTACGACCTGGCCGACCGCGTCACCAAGATGAACGACCAGGTTCTCGAGTACAACGACCGCAGCCTGCTCACCAAGGTCTCCGGCCCGACCGGCCAGACGAGCGCCTTCGGCTATGACCCGATGGGCAACCCGACCCAGCGGATCGACGCCAGCGGCACCACGACCTACACATGGGACGACGACAACCGCCTCAGGACGGTCACCGACCCGGTCAGCGGCCGCACCAACACCTATGACTACGACAAGGCCGACCGGCTCAGCACCGTCGCGTCCACCAACCCGGTCAACACGCAGGTCTACACATACGACGCCGTGGACCGCGTGGCCACCCACACGCTGAAGAACAGCACCGGCGGCCAGTTAGCCAAGATCACCTACGGCTGGGACAAGGACGACAACCTCACCTCCAAGATCACGGAGGGAACGGCGGGAGCCGGCAACAACACCTACGGATACGACCACGCGGGACGCCTCACGTCCTGGAAGGGCCCGGACGGCACGACCACGACCTACAAGTGGGACGCCTCCGGCAACCGCATCCAGGCCGGAAACAAGACCTACACCTACGACGAGCGCAATCGCCTGACGTCGGGCGACGGCACGGACTACACGTACACGCCGCGCGGCACGCTCGCCACGGAGACGAAGAACGGCACCACGAAACATCTGACGTTCGACGCCTTCGACCGCCTCATCAACGACGGCGACGCCACGTATACATATGACGCCTTCGACCGCATGGCCACCCGGCAGACGCGGACGACGCAGCAGCGCTTCGCGTATGCGGGTTTGTCCAACGACGTCGTGGCCATCACCGACCAGGCGGGCGCGGTGCAGTCCAAGTACGGCCGCGACCCCTTTGGTGGGTTGGTCAGCGTCAAGGAGGGGGCGAACGCGGCGCTCGGGGCGTTCACGGACATCCATGACGACCTGGTTGGGACGTTCTCCGGTACGGCGTTGTCGGGGTCGACTGCGTACAACCCGTACGGCGAGGTTCTCGCGCAGACGGGGACGAAGTCGGCGCTGGGTTACCAAGGTGAGTACACGGACCCGGATACCGGCAAGGTCAACATGCATGCCCGGTGGTACCAGCCGGGCACCGGCACATTCGCGTCCGGCGATACCTGGACATTACCGGCGGAGCCTTCCATCCAGGCGAATCGGTATGCGTATGCAAATGCGTCGCCGCTTACCGGCTCGGACCCTACCGGTCACTATGTTGACCTGGGCAATGGGTCAGGAGATCCCAAAAAGATCATCTCGCCTGCTGAAGTGCTTGCTCGTCGGGAGGCCGCAAAACAGCCACCTGCCAAGCCGGCGCAGCAACAGCCCGTCAAGCCGGCACTAAAAGGCCGGGGAGCTCGGCTGGGCCTGTTCGGTGTTTTGCTTCTCACGATTGCCTCTGTGCAAACTCGGAAGATCAAGTACACGACACTCGAGGCGGAGACGCCGATCAAGCCTGGGCGTAAGATCGGTACCGGCTCAAGCCCCTACGGTGACGACAGGCGAGAGCCAAAGCAGCCCGTCAAGCCGAAGAAGAAGGTGGGTGGCAAGCCCCAAGGACGGCGCCCGACAACCACCAGCTCGACTCCTCACCAGCAGCCTCACGGATGTGCAATAGCCGGCGGCTGCGGCCAGCCGAAATGTTCGTCCCCTTCATGCAGGAAGATTCCAACTACCGAGAATCTCGACGACAGGGGACGAAAGCCCACCAAGCAAAGCACGATTCATGGGCCCTGCAAGAGTCCGTGCACCCCTCCACCCTGCCCGAAGTCAAGGTGCGGCGCGCCTGAGAACTGCGCCCCCGGCCAACCATGCGCGCATCCGGATCAGATCTTCATCAGTGGCGACGCGGTAGCGGAGCTCTACGGAGTCGATCCCGATGCCTACGAAAATCCCATTATCAACTGTGACGCTTCCCGATACGGGATGGGGACATGTGAAGACGGAATAGCCGCCGTCGACCCCGAGAACACGGAGATCGAATCGGGCGACCCCCCACCACCCCCGATCTTCACCTGCGACCCGCCCAACAGTTTCGTCGAAGGCACCAAGGTGCTCATGGCGGACGGGAGCACCAAGCCGATCGAGGACATCAAGATCGGCGACAAGGTCTTCGCCGCCGATCCGGCGACGGGCCGCACTGGGCCCCAATTGGTCACTGCCTTGATCGCTGGCCAAGGGATGAAGCGGCTGGTCAAGATCACCGTAGATGCGGATGGGAGAAAGGGCGACCGAATAGGCGCGGTCGTCGCCACAGACAACCATCCCTTCTGGATCCCCGCACTCAAAGCCTGGATCCCGGCCGGCCAGCTGCAGCGCGGAATGTGGCTGCAGACCGCAGCCGGCACGTACGTCCAGATCACATCGATCGCTAGCTGGACCGCTGTCCGCCAGGTTCACAACCTTACGGTTGACCGCGCGCACACCTACCATGTGCTGGCCGGGGACCAAGCTATCCTCGTCCACAACGATGGCTGGAACCCGTTCAAGAAGAAGTCTGGTTCAGCACGGCCGTCGCGTCCTGAGCCTAATGCGACTATTCAGGACTTGCTCAGATATGGACGTCCCGATGTCGACGGCTCCAAGGAGAGCCGGGACAAATTGGAAAGAGCTTCAAAAATGCAAGACTGGCAGATGCTCGACTCGATCTTCGAGCCGTTGGAGGGAGAGGTTGGGTATCTTCGAGTCGGGCCTGACGGCAAGAATCTACAGAACGGTAATCACCGGGCAGAGATTCTCCTCAGGTGGGCAGCAGATCCTCATGACGACGATTGGGATTATGATACTAAGATCTACATAGCGAACCATAAGCCCTGCTAGGAAGTTTGATAAGGGCGCAGCGTTCGATGCTGCGCCCTTATTTGGGGGTGCAAGATGCTTCGGCAGCTTTTTGGCAAGCGTAACAAAGTTGATATTGAACGTGTGATAGTTTTGCTAATTCATAGGGCGCAGTTGCAAATAAGGACAGATTCGGGAGAACTGAAGCGCGGAGAGAATCTTTCTCAAAGTGAATCTCAACTGAAGTTCGAGCGCATATATTGGCTCTCGGACCTGTGTCACGGTATAGTTGGACCTTTTGGCTTCTCCTCTAAGAAGCTTCGGCGTGAGCGCCTATATCGGTGCCTTGAATGGGCTTGGGGGATGTCGCATTCCGAGCGACGAGCTTGGATGGTGGAATATTTCGACGAGATTGAATTCGATTATTCTGTGTTGAAAAATGACGATCTTGGCCGTTCGTGAAGATCACTTAATGGATGTCAGGCTACGATTGAAGGCTATATGGCCGGCTATGGTGAGCGTGCTCTGACAGCTACTTGTGATGGGCTGCGTAACTTTTGGTAAGGGTCTCTAATAGGCGTTCGAATTCGCGGATTGCGAAACACCATTGGGTTATTTCTTATGAACCGCCGCTGGCGCTGGGGCAACAGCGCTTGGATCGCTGTCCACAGTTCTTCGCTGACCTCTCGCGGCTTCAGCTTCGTTAACTGTGATCCTCTCCCTGGCTGCAAGGAGAGGTTGTAGATTGGCCTTTTTGTCTCGCCTTGAGTTTTGCGGCCTCGGCCGGTCGTGGATGAAGCTACGATTGAGCTTGTTCGTCTAGAGCCTTCTGTTTTCGGTAATTGAGTACAATAGAATAGAGGCTTACTGGCTGGTCAGGGCCTCCAAGCCGACCAGGTGGTCCGGCAGGGCGTCCGGCGTCTCGTCCACCAGTCGAGGCAGCCTGGACCGCAGCGTCACCACCGCCAGCACCGCCATCGCCACCGCGAACAGCAGATACATCAACCCCACCCCCCGACCGGCCCCCGTCCCGATCGCCGCCCCGAGAGTCCCGGCGAGCGGCCCGTCCGGGGCCATCAGGGGGTCGAAGACGGCCGCCCGTACGGCGCTACCAGCCCGAAGCCCAGGGGCAAGGTGCTCCACGCGATCAGAGTGTTCAGCGCGAACACCCGCTCGTGGAAGCGCTGCGGCACCTTCACCTGCACGATCGTCGCGTACACCCCGTTCAGCAGCGTCAGCCACAGAGACATGCCGAACGCCCCCGCCCCGATCGTCACCAGGTCCGCTCGCAGCCCCGTCACCAGGCAGAACGCCGCCAGCGCCAGCGTGAACCACAGCACCGTCCGCATGCGGCCCCCCGCGGGCCGCCCCAAGCCGTCATCGCCAGGCCGCCGAGCAGGATCTCCTGCAATGCCTGCCGGATCTCGTTCTCGTCGGGCCTGGGGATCTTCGAGTCGCCTGAAGGGTTGTGGGAGGCGCAGGCGACCACCGCAGTGCAGGAGGTGTGGAGCGACTGCTCGGAACCGTACCGCTCGGGCACATCCCGCCAGGATGACCCGCTACGGATCTCCCACACGATCCCATTGAGGGCCACCGGTCATCTTCGCGAGGGTTCCCGCTACGCGAATCGTCGGCGGTTCCGGCGCGGCCGGCGATCGGCGACCGGCGTGCCTATGGTCACGGGAATCCCTGAGGGAGCCTGGGCGCCCGTGATACGTCTGAGTTCGGCCTCGCCCGAACGGACCTGGCTGGTCTGCGGCACGATGCCGGCGTCGGCCATCAGGCGGGTCATGCCACGGCGCTGGTTGGGCAGGACGAGGGTGACGACGCTGCCGGACTCGCCGGCGCGGGCGGTGCGGCCGCCGCGGTGCAGATAGTCCTTGTGGTCGCTTGGCGGGTCGACGTTGACGACGAGGTCAAGGTTGTCGACGTGGATGCCACGAGCCGCGACGTTGGTCGCCACCAGCACCGTGACGTGGCCGGTCTTGAACTGGTCGAGGGTGCGGGTGCGCTGGGGCTGGGACTTGCCCCCGTGCAGCGCGGCGGCGCGTACGCCGCTGTTCAGCAGGCTTTCGGTGAGCTGATCCACGGCGTGCTTGGTGTCCAGGAACATGATCACCCTGCCATCGCGAGCAGCGATCTCCACCGTGGTGGCATGCTTGTCGGCGCCCTGGATGTGCAGCACGTGGTGCTCCATCGTGGTCACCGCGCCCGCCGAGGGATCGACCGAATGGACCACGGGGTCGGTCAGGTAGCGGCGGACCAGCAGATCGACGTTGCGGTCCAGAGTGGCGGAGAACAGCATCCGCTGGCCCCCGGGGCGCACCTGGTCGAGCAGGTAGGTGATCTGCGGCATGAAGCCCATGTCGGCCATCTGGTCGGCCTCGTCCAGCACGGTGATGGCGACCTGATCCAGGCGGCAGTCGCCGCGCTCGATGAGATCCCTGAGCCGTCCCGGGGTCGCGACGACGACCTCGGCACCAGCGCGCAGCGCATTGGCCTGTCGGCCGATCGACATGCCGCCGACGACGGTGGCCAGCCGCAGCTTCAGTGACCGGGCGTACGGGGTGAGCGCGTCGGTGACCTGTTGGGCCAGTTCCCGAGTGGGAACGAGGATCAGAGCCAGCGGCTGCCTCGATTCGGCACGCTGTCCGGAGGTGCGGACGAGCAAGGCCAGGCCGAAGGCGAGTGTCTTGCCTGACCCGGTGCGCCCACGCCCGAGGACGTCCCGGCCGGCCAGGGAGTTCGGCAGCGTGGCCGCCTGGATCGGGAACGGTTCTTTCATACCCAGGCTGGTGAGCACCTTCATCAGCGCGGGCGGCATGTTCAGCTCAGAGAACGTCGCGGCTGCGGGCAAGGCCGGGGTGACCGTGACCGGCAGTGCGAATTCCCCCTGAAGCGCGGCGGGACGCCGCCCGTGACCACCGGAACGGCCGGAGGCCCCCGAACGGCCCCGAGCCGGCGAGGCGAAGCGGTCACCCCTGCCCGGGTTGGCGGAGCCGCCCGTGCGGGTGGGGGAGTAGCGGTCGTGCTGGCGAGTTGCGTGGTTCATGCAGAACCTTCCTCGATGCGGCACGTGTCAAGTGATTCCCGGCGCGATGAGCGGCACAAGAATGTCAAGAACGAGCCGAAGAAAGACGAGCCGAGCCGGCGGAGAACAGCCTGGCCTCGGGCGTCGAAATGGAGGGCATTCGCCGAAGGGAACGGGGGCGGCGATGCCGGTCGGAGGGGACTTATGTCCGAACCGGAGCCATCAGTGGTCCAGCCGGTGTGCGGTGGAAGAACGGACATGCTGCCCTTCGCGGCTTGTGACGCCGTCACAGCACGTCGGTTACCACCCGAGCGACGCGCTGGGGCCCGCACCCTACGGCGCGGGCCCCAGCGGCGTGGTGCTTCAGTGTCAGGCGGAAACGATGTTCTCGGCCTGGGGGCCCTTCTGGCCCTGGGTGACGTCGAAGGCGACCTTCTGGCCCTCGCGCAGCTCACGGTAGCCGCCGTTGGCGACGATGTTGGAGTAGTGCGCGAAGACGTCGGCGCCGCCGCCGTCCTGCTCGATGAAGCCGAAGCCCTTTTCCGCGTTGAACCACTTCACGGTGCCGGTAGCCATGATGATCTCCTCTTGATAGGTGCAAAGCCGAAATCCGCATCGGACGAATTTCGCGTCGCCGAGATAGGCCCACACCCGGAGAAGACCGGTAAAACAAAAATGCACCTGAGGCTACATACCGTCAGGTGCACACAAGTTCTTATGGGTACCACAACTGCAACTGGATCTAACGTAGCACACGTCCAGTCCTGGTGCGCCGACCCGTGTTGAAGTACGTGAGAATTCAGCGGCTGGTCAGGGCCTCCAAGCCGACCAGGTCGTCCGGCAGGGCGTCCGGCGTCTCGTCCACCAGCCGAGGCAGCCTGGACCGCAGCGTCACCACCGCCAGCACCGCCATCGCCACCGCGAACAGCAGATACATCAACCCCACCCCCCGCCCGGCCCCCGTCCCGATCACCGCGCCCACAGTCCCCGCCAACAGACCGTCCGGGGCCATCAAGGGATCAAAAACCGCCGCCCCGTACGGCGCCACCAGGCCGAAGCCCAGCGGCAGCGTGCTCCACGCGATCAGCGTGTTCAGCGCGAACACCCGCCCGTGGAAGCGCTGCGGCACCTTCACCTGCACGATCGTCGCGTACACGCCGTTCAGCAGCGTCAGCCACAGCGACATGCCGAATGCCCCCACCCCGATCGTCACCAGGTCCGCCCGCAGCCCCGTCACCAGGCAGAACGCCGCCAGCGCCAGCGTGAACCACAGCACCGTCCGCATCCGCCCCCGCCGCGGCCCGCCCCACGCCGTCATCGTCAGGCCGCCGAGGAAGACGCCCAGGCCCGACGCGAACGAGATCCGGCCCACGTCCGCCAGCGTCCCGAACGACAGCACCAGCGGCGAGACGAGCAGGAACAGCGGCGCCAGGAACACGTTCAGCGCGGCGAAGAACAGCAGCATGCGCCGGAAGCCAGGATCGCCCCACGAGTAGCGGAAGCCGGCGACCATCTCCGCCAACACCGGCTCCTTGCGTCGCCACGCCATCGCCGCCGGGAACCGCACCAGCAGCGTCACCCCGATCGCGAACGCGTAGCTCGCCACGTCGAGCACCAGGATGCCCTCCAGCCCGATCGCCGCCATCAGGCCCGTGGCCGCGAGCGGCACCAGGAGCTGCGTCATGCCGCCGGCCATCTGCACCATGCCGTTGGCGTGGCCGAGGTAGCGCTTCGGGACGAGCTGCGGCACCGCCGAGCCGTACGCCAGCCGCTGGAAGGTCAGGGCCAAGGAGAGGATGCCCAGGAGCGGGTAGATGTGCCAGGTCTGCAGGTTGCCCGTCCACAGGAGCAGGCCCAACCCCAACTGGGTGGTCAGGGCGGCCGCGTCGCCGCACAGCATGACGGTACGGCGGTTCCCGCGGTCCACGACGGCGCCGGCGAGCGGGGCCACCAGCATCCCGGGCACCAGGCCGACCACCGCCAGCAGCGCGAACTGGGCGAGCGAGCCGGTCGTGAGGTAGATCCAGACAGGGATGGCGAACTCGGTCAGGGCGGCGCCGAGCATGGAGACGAGCTGGCCGCACGCGACGGCGGCGAACCTCCCCATGCTGGGAGCAGGGGTCGTCGGCTTGCGGCGTGGTGCGCTCGTCTCTGACGGATCATCCGTCGAGGTCGCGGCCAGGCGCCACGTCTCGCCGCCCGCCTGCCCGCCCTCCACCAAGGCCCGGTGCGTACGGGTCACGATGGCCGCCAGCTCCCCGGCCCGGTACTTCAGGAAGAAGTGGCCCGCCTCGTCCAGCTCCACCACCCCCGCCACCGGGCTGAGGAAGTGCCACTCCCGGAAGCGCTCCTCGTGGAACTCCGTCGCCGGGTCGTGCTCCCCGGCCACGCTGATCACCGGCGCCCGCAGCCGCGTCACCGCGCTCTCGAACAACCCCGTGAAGTACTCCTCGGCCGCCTCGCTGTCGCGGCGCATGTTGCGGACGATGTGCCGCGCCTGGGCCGGGTCGAGGTCGCTCATGTCGAGGCCCATCGAGGTCAGCCAGTTGACGTAGCCGCGGTCGCCGCGCAGGAACTCGCGCCGGGCCAGCCTCGCCAGCAGCGCCGCCGGTCCCTTCGACGGCCGGGCGAACGGGAAGATCGCCCCGATGTAGACGGCTTCGAGCGGGCGGCCCTCGGCCTCCAGGCGCCGGGCGATCTCCACGGTCAGCGCCGAGCCCACCCCGCAGTGGCCGTACAGCGCGACCGGGCCGCGCACCTTCTCCATGATCTCCGCGACGCATCGGGCGGCCACCGCCTCCAGCGGCAGCCGCTCCTCGTCCAGGCCGACGTCGTGGCCGGGGATGGCCACCGACCACAGCGCGTACTCCTCGGGCAGCGCGTCCGCCAGCGGCTGGTACACGACCGCCGCGCCCCCGCCGTACGGCACGCACACGTACGTGAGGACCGGCGGAGACGTGCGCTGGGACGTCAGCTCGTGCAGCAGTCCGCGCGAGGCGGTGGCGGTGCCCTCCAGGAGGGCGGCCAGGCCGCGTACCGTCGGGTGCTTGAACAGGTCCACCACCGCGATGGGGGTGGCCCCCGGTGGCAGCTCCCTGCGCAGCCTGGCGACCGCCTTGATGGCCAGCAGCGAGTGGCCGCCCACGTCGAAGAAGTCCTCGTCCACGCCGAAGTCGTCGCGTTCCAGCACGTCGGCCCAGACGGCGGCGACCATGCGCTCGGCATCGGTGGAGGGAGCGACGGTCCGAGTTATGGCCGAATGGGCGGACGGGGCGGGGAGGCGGGCGCGGTCCACTTTGCCGTTCGCGGTCAGGGGGAGCGAGGGGAGGGGGACGAAACGGGCGGGGATCATGTACGCGGGCAGGGTCTCCGCGAGGTGGGCACGGAGTACCGCCACGTCGAGGTCCCCCTCGTGAGGCACCACGTACGCGACGAGCTGCGCCCCCGTCCCCGTCCCGGACGTCCCCACCACGCATTCCGCCACCGCCGGGTGGCGCGACAGGTGGGCCTCGATCTCGCCCAGTTCGATCCGGTACCCGCGGATCTTCACCTGCGCGTCCGCCCGCCCCAGGAACTCGATCGTCCCGTCCGGGCCGTAGCGGCCGAGGTCGCCCGTCCGGTAGAGGCGCTCGCCGGTGCGCGGGTGCGTGACGAAGGAGGCGGCCGTCCGCTCGGGGTCGCGCCAGTAGCCCGCCGCCACGCCCGCGCCGCCGATGTGCAGCTCGCCGGGCACCCCCACCGGCACGTCGCACCGGCCGCGGTCGAGGATGTGGAAGCTCTGGTTGGCCAGCGGCGTGCCGTACGGGATGGACGTCCAGGACGGGTCCACCTCGCCGACGGGGTACGCGATGGACCAGATGGAGCCCTCGGTGGCGCCGCCCAGGCTGACGATCTCCGCGTCGGGGGCCAGGGCGCGGATGCGGCCGGGGAGCGTGGTGGGGATCCAGTCGCCCGACATCATGACCAGCCGCAGCGAGGACAGGTCCGAGCCCTCGTGCTCGGCGTGGTCCACGAGGAGCTCCATGAGGGCGGGCACCGAGTTCCAGACGGTGACGCGGTGCTCCTCGACGAGCCGGGCCCAGGCGGTCGGGTCCTTGTCGCCGGCGGGCTCGCCCATGACGAGCGCGGCCCCGGCGGCGAGCGCGCCGTACACGTCGTACACCGACAGGTCGAAGCTGAGCGCCGACAGGGCGATGATCCGGTCGGACGGGCCGACGCGGAAGCGGTGGTTGATGTCGCGGACGGTGTTGAGCGCGGCGCGGTGCTCGATCATCACGCCCTTGGGGGCGCCGGTGGAGCCGGAGGTGAAGATGACGTACGCGAGGTCGTCCGGCGACGCCGGGCATGTCACGGAAGCGGCGTCCGCAAGGTCCGGGTGGACGACCAGAGGAGTCACACCGGGCGGCCACTCCAGCGACGACTCCAGCCGCGGCTGCGTGACCGCGACCGCGCACTCCCCGCGTTCCAGCAGCTCGAAGCGGCGCCGGTCCGGCAGGTCGGCGTCCACCGGCAGGTACGCCGCCCCGGCCTTGCCGACGGCCAGCACCGCGACCACCTGCTCCCAGCCGCGTTCCATGACCACGGCGACCAGCTCGCCGCGCCGCACCCCGGCCGCGACCAGCTCGCCCGCCAGCGCCGTGGCGCGCCGGTCCAGCTCCTCGTACGTGAGGCTCCCGCCCGGATGGACCAGCGCGACCTCCCGCGACGCGGCCCGCTCCTCGAACGGCCGATGCAGCAGGTCGGGCTCGCCCAGCGGCGTGAGCGTGTCGTTCCACCGCTCGCGCTCGGCCCGCTCGGCGGCGGTCAGCAGCTCAACCCGGTGGACGGGCGCCGCCGGGTCGGCCGCCACGCCTTCCAGCAGCGTGGCCAGGTGCCCGGCCATCCGCTCGATCCGCTCGGGCGCGAACAGCGCGGTGTTGTAGACGAACAGGAACGACCCCTCGCCCCACGTGTACAGCTCCAGGTCGAACCGGGTCGCCCACACCCCCAGGTCGAACCCCTCCACCACCAAACCGTCCGCGGGCGCGGCCCGCAGGTCCGCGTAGTTCTGCATCGCGAACAGCACCTGGAACACCGGCGACCGCGACACCTCACGCGGCACGTTCAGCTCCGCCACCAGCCGCTCGAACGGCAACTCCTGGTGCGCGTACGCGCCGGTCGCGCTCTCACGCACCCGGTCGAGCAACTCGGTGAACGCCGGCCCGCCGGACAGGTCCACCCGCATGGGCAGCATGTTGACGAAGCAGCCGACCAGGTGCTCCAGCTCGGGCAGCGACCGGCCCGCCACCGGCGAGCCCAGCACGACGTCGTCCTGACCGGCGTACCGGCCGAGCAGCGCGGCGAACGCCGCCAGCAGCACCATGTACGGCGTGCACCCGCGGTCGCGGCCGATCCCGGCGAGGCGGGCCGCCAGCTCGCGGTCCACGGTGAAGGAGTGGGCGGCGCCCCGGTAGGTCAGCTCGGGCGGGCGCGGCAGGTCGGCGGGCAGGTCGAGGGGCCGCAGCCCGGCCAGGCGCTCCCGCCAGTACGCCACGTCGTCCTCGGCGTCCGGGCGGCCGCGCTGCCAGGCGGCGAAGTCGCCGTAGGTGACCGGCAGCCCCGGCGCCGGCCGTCCCGCGCACCGGCCCAGCACCTCGCGCAGCAGCACGTCGGCGGACCAGCCGTCGGCCGCGATGTGGTGGACGGCGACGGCCAGCACGTGGTCTCCGTCGGCCAGCCGGACGAGGAGGACGCGGATCAGCGGGCCCGCCGCCAGGTCGAACGGCTCGGCCAGGAACGCGTCCACCAGCTCCCGCGCCTCCTCGGACGAGGCCGCCGCCGCGGTCGTGAACGGCACGGACACCTCGGGCTCGATCACGACGAGCGGTCGGCCGTCGTCGCTCGCGGGGAAGCGGGCGCGCAGCGGCTGGTGCCGGGCCGCGGCCTCGTCGAAGGCCCCGGACAGCGCCTCGGCGTCCAGCGGGCCGCGCAGCCGCCGCACGAAGGGGATCGTGTAGGCCACGTTGCCCGGCGCGTACTGCTCCATGAACCACAGCCGCTCCTGGGCGTACGAGAGCGGCGGCTCCTGCCCCTCGGGCAGCGCCGGGATCGTGCGGGCGGCCGGGGCGTGGCGACGGCGCAGCCGCCGCGCGAGCAGCTCGCGCTGCGCCTCGCTCAGCCCGGCCGATGGTGAGGTCAGGTCGGTCACGACGGGTCCTCCGCGTCCAGCAGGGCGCGCGCCTGCTCGTCGGACAGCCCGGCCACCTCCGCGACCAGCGCCTCCTCGACGGCGAGCGCCAGTTCGGCGACGGTACGGCGGGCGAACAGCGTGCGGATCGGCAGATCCACCCCAGCGAGGGCGCGCAGCCGGGCGGCCACCTTGACGGCCAGCAGCGAGTGCCCGCCGAGCGCGAAGAAGTCGTCGAACGCCCCGACCTTGTCGGCGTCCAGCACCTCGGCCCAGACGTCGGCCACCAGTTCTTCGGCGTCGGAGCGCGGCGGCGTCCGGTCCGTGCCCTCCGGACGGCCGGGGGCGGGCAGCGCGGCCCGGTCGAGCTTGCCGTTGGGGGTGAGCGGCAGCGCGTCGAGCATCACCCAGTGGGCGGGGACCATGTACGGCGGGAGCGCCCGCGCGGCGTGCTCGGCCAGCCGGGCGGCCTCCCCGGCGGTGCTTGACTCCCGGACGACGCCCGCTTCCGCGGCGATGCCCGCTTCCGCGGCGACGGCCGCTTCCCCGGCGACGGCCGCCTCGCCGACGACGTACGCGACCAGCTCGCCGTCCCGGGCGACCACGACGGCGCGCCGCACACCGGGACAGCCCAGCAGGCAGTGCTCGACCTCGCCCGGCTCGACGCGGAACCCCCTGATCTTCACCTGCTCGTCCAGCCGCCCCAGGAACTCCAGCAGGCCGTCGGGCCGCAGCAGCACCAGATCCCCGGTGCGGAACCACCGCGTGCCCCCGACGTCCGCGAACCGCTCAGCCGTCAGGTCGGGACGCCCCAGGTAGCCGCGCGCCACTCCCGCCCCGCCGATGTGCAGCTCGCCGGGCGCCCCCGGCGGCACCGCCTGACCGTGCCGGTCCAGGACCCGGACCGTGACGCCCGCGACCGGCCGCCCGATGGGCGGGCGCGGGTCGTCATCCGTCAGGTCGGCCGCCGTGGCGATGATCGTCGCCTCGGTCGGCCCGTACGTGTTGACCAGCCGCACCCGGTCCCCGAACCGCTCCCGCCACCGCGCGACCGCCCACCCCTCGACCTGCTCGCCGCCGAGGATCACCAGCCGCAGCGCCGCCGGCCAGGCCACGTCGTCGAGCACGTCCACGAGCTGGTGGAAGTACGCGGCGGGCAGGTCGAGCACGGTGACGCCGGGCCGTTCGGCGAGCAGGTCGGGCAGTGTGCCGCCGTCGCCGGGCACCACCACGACCGTCGCCCCGGCCGCCAGCGCGGGATAGAGCTCCTCGGCGTGCGTGTCGGACCCGAGCGGGGCGAGCTGCACCACCTGGTCGCCGGGCCGCAGCCCGTACGCCTCGCGCATCCACCGCACCCGCGCGGCCAGCCCGGCGTGCTCGACGGCGACGCCCTTGGGGGCGCCGGTGGAGCCGGAGGTGTGCAGCACGTACGCCAGCCCGGGCTCCTCGCGCGGCACGGCGACACCGGGCAGCACGGCGAGGGACTCCGTGACCGTGGCCCGGACGCCGGCCTCGGCGGCGAGGCGGTCGAGCCGGGCGGCCGGATGGGCCGGATCCAGCGGCAGGTAGGCGGCCCCGGCCCGCCAGACGGCGAGCATCGCCACCACGGCCTCGACGGACCGCCCGAGCCGCAGCCCCACGATCCCGTCCCTCACGCCGAGCCCGGCCAGCTCGGCCGCGAGCCCCGCCACCCGCCGCTCCAGCTCGCCGTAGGTGACGCTCTCCTCGCCGCACACCACGGCCACCCGCTCCGGGTACGCGGACGCGGCCCGCGCCACCATCCCCGGCACGCTCTCCTCACCGAAGCCGGGGAGGTCAGGGCCGTGACCGGCGAGGGCCAGCAGCTCCTCGTCCTCCCCCGTCAGCACCGGCAGCCGCGACACCGGCACGTCCAGCCGCCCCGGATCCGCCACCGCCTCCAGCAGCACCGCGAACCGCTCCGCCAGCCGCCGCACCGTCTCCGCGTCGAACAGCCCCGCGTCGTACCCGAACGCCACCCGCAGCAGCCCCGGCGACCGCCACGCCTCCACCGTCAGGTCGAACTTGGCCTGCCGGTAGCCGTCGTCGAAGTACGACATCTCCAGGTCGCCGATCCGGTCCCGCTCGTCCCGGCCGCCCTGGTTCAGCGCCAGCATCGTCTGGAAGACCGGCTTGCGCGTCAGGTCCCGCTCGACGTCCAGCTCGGCCAGCAGCCGCTCGAACGGCACGTCCTGGTGGGCCATCGCCTCCAGCACGACACCCCGGGTCCGGTCCAGCAGCTCGGCGAGCGTCGGGTCGCCGGACAGGTCGCCGCGCAGCACCAGCGTGTTGCTGAGGTAGCCGACGACCCGCTCCAGCTCCACCCGGTCGCGACCGGCCGTGGGCGTGCCGACGAGCACGTCGTCCTGCCCCGTGTGCCGGGACAGCAGGAGCTGGTAGGCGGCCAGCAGCACCATGAACAGCGTCCCGCGTTCCCGCCGGGCGACCGCCTCCAGCGCCCCGGCCAGCTCCTCGGGCAGCTCCTGCACGTGATGACCGCCCCGGGCCGGTCCCTCGGCGCGGGGGCGGTCGGTGCGCAGCTCCAGCACCGGGGGCTCGGCCAGCCGCTCGCGCCAGTACTCCAGAGCGGCGGCGCCGTCCCGGTCGCGCTGCCACCGGGCGACGTCGCCCTGCTGCACGGCGGGCGGCTCGGGCTGCGTCCCGGCGTAGAGGGCGGCCAGGTCGTCGAGGAACACGCCGATCGACCAGCCGTCCGCGACGATGTGGTGCATCACCGCGCACAGCACGTGGTCGCCGTCCGCCAGGCGGATCAGCGTGATCCGCAGCGGCGGGGCCGCGCCCAGGTCGAAGGGGGCGTTGGTGCGGGCGGCGACCAGGGCGCGGGCCTCGGCCTCGTCGCGGGCGTCCAGCTCCTCGACGGCGACGGGAGCGGGCCGCTCCACGACGGCCACGGGCCGCCCGTCCACCTCGGGGAAGCGGGTGCGCAGCGCCTCGTGCCGGGCGACGACCCCGCTCAGCGCCGCGCGCAGCCGCGCCCGGTCCAGCGGCCCGCGCAGCCTGCGCACGACGAACATGGTGTACGCCGCGTCGGCGGGGTCGAGCCGGTGCAGGAACCACAGGCGTTCCTGGGCGGGGGAGAGCGGCGGCAGCGTGCCGGCCGGGCGGGGGCGCAGCGGGCGGGCGCGCTCCTCCGGCACGCTCTCCAGCAGCGCGGCCAGGGCGGCCACGGTCGGGTGCGCGAACAGTTCGCGCAGCGGCACGGGCGTCCCGGCCGCCTCCAGCCGGGCGACGACCTGGGTGGCGAGCAGCGAGTGGCCGCCGAGGGCGAAGAAGTCGTCGTCCACGCCCACCTCGGGCAGCCCGAGCACGGCGCCGAAGATCCCGGCCACCCGCCGCTCGCGGTCGGTGCGCGGCGCGCCGCCCCGGCCCGCCTCGGGCGCGCCGGGCGCGGGCAGCGCGAGCCGGTCCACCTTGCCGTTCGGGGTGAGGGGGAGCGCGGGGAGGGGGACGACGACGTTCGGCACCATGTACACGGGCAGCCACGCGGCCAGGTGCCCGGCCAGCCCCTCGGGGACCGCGACGTCACCGGTCCCGACCGCGATGTCACCGGCTCGGACCGCGATGTCACCGGTCCCGAGCGCGATGTCACCGGCTCGGACCGCGATGTCACCGGTCCCGAGCGCGATGTCACCGGCTCGGACCGCGACGTACGCCACGAGGTCGTCGCCCCGCACGAGCACCGCCGCCCGGTCCACCGCCGGGTGCGACTCCAGCGCCGCCTCGACCTCGCCGGTCTCGATCCGGTGCCCGCGCAGCTTGACCTGGCCGTCCGCGCGCCCGAGGAACTCCAGCGTGCCGTCGCCCAGCCAGCGGGCCCGGTCGCCGGTCAGGTAGCGCCCGCCCGCGAACCGCTCGGCGGTCAGCTCCGGCCGTCCCAGGTAGCCGAGCGCGACCCCGGCGCCGCCGATGACCAGCTCGCCCGGCACCCCGACGGGCGCCGGAGCGCCGGAGGCGTCGAGGACGTGGACCGTGGTGTTGGCGATCGGCCGCCCGATGCTCACCCGTTCCGGCGCGGGCGGCACCTCCCAGGCCGTGGACCAGATCGTCGTCTCCGTCGGCCCGTACATGTTGAGCAGCCGCGCGACCCGGCCGCGCAGCCGGCGCGCCAGGGCGAGGGGCAGCGCCTCGCCGCCGGCCAGCGCCACCAGGCCCGCCGGGTCCAGCCCGGCCGACAGCAGCATGCTCCAGCCGGACGGCGTGGCCTGCACGTGGGTGACGCCCGACCCGGTGACGAGCCGGGCCAGCGCCGCGCCGTCGCGCGCCTCCTCGTCCCCGGCCAGCACCAGCCGCCCGCCGGTGACCAGCGGCAGGTACAGCTCCAGCCCCGCGATGTCGAACGACAGCGAGGTGCTGCCCAGCCACGTGTCCGAGGAGGAGGAGCCGAGCAGGGTCTCCATCCCGGTGAGCAGGTTGACCAGCGCGCCGTGCGGCACCACCACGCCCTTGGGGCGGCCGGTCGAGCCGGAGGTGTAGAGCACGTACGCGGCCTCGCTCCCGGGCCGGCCGCCGAGTGCCGCGGGCCGTGGGGCGGGCGGCAGGTCGCCGAGCGTCAGCCGCGCGCCCGAGTCCTCCAGCATGTACGCGACCCGCTCGTCCGGCAGCCCCCGGTCGATGGGCAGGTAGGCGGCGCCCGACAGCATCACGCCGAGCAGCGTGCCCGGCAGGCCGGCCGAGCGCGGCAGCCGGAGCGCGACCACCGAGCCGGGCCCCGCGCCCCGCTCCCGCAGGTCCGCGGCGACCCGCCGGGCCCGCTCGGCGAGCTCCCGGTAGGTGACGCGCTCGCCCGCGCACTCGACGGCGACGGCGTCCGGCCGCCGCTCCGCCTGCCGCAGCACCAGGTCGGCGACGGTGCCCTCGGGAACGTCGAGGGCGGTGCGGTTCCAGGCGGCGGTGACCAGCTCCCGCTCGGCGGCCGGCAGGAGGTCCAGCTCGCCGATCCGGGCGTCCGGCCGGGCCGCGATCGAGGTCAGCAGCGTGACGAAGCGGGCCGCCATCCGCTCCATGGTGTCCGGCTCGAACAGCTCCGCGCTGTAGTGGAGGGCGCCGCGCAGGCCGCCGCCGTCGGGCCACAGCTCCATCCGCACGTCTACCATGGCCGGCGGGTCGCCGTGGGGGAACGGCGTGCTGTCCAGCCCGGCGAACGTGGCGGCCTCGCCGTACCCGGTGGCGGCGTTGTGCAGCGCCAGCATCGCCTGGAACAGCGGCGTGCGCGACAGGTCGCGCTCGATGTCGAGCGCGGACAGCACCCGCTCGATCGGCACGTCGCGGTGCGCCATCGCCTCCAGCACGACCGCGCGCGTACGGCGCAGCAGCTCAGTGAACGACGGGTCGCCCGACAGGTCGCCCCGCAGCACCATCGTCGAGGCGAACAGCCCGACCATGGGCTCCAGCTCGGGGCGGTCGCGCCCGGCCGTGGGCGTGCCGACCACCACGTCGTCCTGCCCGGTGTGCCGGGACAGCAGGAGCTGGTAGGCGGCCAGCAGCACCATGAACAGCGTGCAGCGTCCGGCCCGCGCCAGCCGGGACAGCGCGCCGGTCAGCTCGGGCGGCAGCTCGAACGGGGTCTCGCGCCCCCTGCTGCTGCGCCGGGCCGGACGCGGGCGGTCCGTGGGCAGCTCCAGCAGGGGCGCGCCGGCCAGCCGGGCGGTCCAGTGCTCCAGGTCGGCCGAGGCGACGGCGGCGCGCTGGGCGGCGGCGTGGTCGGCGTACCGCACGGGAAGCGGGGGCAGCGCGGCGGGGACGCCGTCGCGGCGGGCCGCGTAGCAGGCGGCGAGGTCGTCCATCAGCACGTTCAGCGACCAGCCGTCGGCGATCACGTGGTGCAGGACCACGCCGAGCACGTGGTCGCCGTCGGCCAGGCGGGCCAGCGTCACGCGCAGCGGCGGGGCGGCGGCCAGGTCGAACGGCGCCGCGGCGCGCGCGGCGAACAGCCGCTCGGCCTCCTCCGGCCCGGACACCTCCACCCGTTCGACCGGCACCGGCCCCGGCGGGTCCACCACCGCGACGGGCAGCCCGTCCTGGTCGGGGAAGCGCGTGCGCAGCGACTCGTGCCGCGCCACCACCTCCGCGAACGCCGCCTCCAGCGCGTCCGCGTCGAGCGGCCCGCGCAGCCGCCGCACCACCGCCACCCGGTACGCGGGGTCGGCGGGGTCGAGCCGGTGCAGGAACCACAGCCGCTCCTGGCCCAGGGAGATCATGCGCGCAGCTCGCCGACCGCCGCCGCGACCCCGGCGATGGTGGGGTCGTCGAGGAACACGTCGAAGGGCACGTCCACGCCGAGCCGTTTGCGGATCCTGGCGCAGATCTGGGTGATGGTCAGCGAGTGGCCGCCCAGGTCGTACAGGTCCTCGTCGGGCGCGATGTCGTCCAGCCGGAGCACCTCCATCCAGATCGCCCGCACCTGCCCGACCAGCTCGCCGTCCACGGCGGCTCCCGAACGGGGTGACTCCGATGGGGAGGCGCCAGGGGAGGCGGTGACCACGGCGGCCTCGGGGAGGGGGAGGGCGGCGAGCCGGACGCCGGGGTCGGCGGCGACCGCCTCCAGCACCGCGCGCAGGTGCGCGGCCACCCGCTCGGCCTCCTCCCGGGACACGATCTCGGGGCTGTGGTGCAGCGTCACGTGGAGCCCGTCGTCGCCGTCCACGGCCTGGAAGTGCAGGGCGTTGCGCACCACGTGGTTGGACATCTTCCACTCCGCCGACACGCGCAGCCCGGGGAAGTCCCGGTCGGCCGCGCGCCGCCGGAAGCTGATCGAGGCCGGGGCCAGCGCCGGCCTCGGCCGGATGCCGCCCACGGCCCGCGCCACCGGCACCTCCCGGAAGGCGTTCAGCCGCCGCATCTCGGCCCGCAGCCGCAGCGCGAGGTCCCGGAACGCGAGGTCCGGCTCCGGCGCGGAGAATACGGGCAGCTCGGTGGCGAACAGCCCGATGTGGTCGCGGGTCTCCGGCGTCCGCGTCGACAGGGCGACGGCCACGGACACCTCGGCGTTGCCGTACCGGAAGAGCAGGGCGTGGACGGCGGCCAGGAACAGCTCGAAGCGCGAGACCCCGTCGAACGCGGCGGCGGCCATCTCGCGCGTCAGGTCGAACAGCACCGTCTCGCCGCGCCCGGCCACGCGCGGCGCGCGCGGCACGCCCCCGACGACCACCGACGGCACCTCGCGCCAGCGCTCCCGCCAGTACGCCGCGGCCTCGGCCGGCACCTCCCCGCTCCCGCCGTACGGCAGAGGGAGCGGCGACAGCGGCCCGCCCGTGTACGCGGCGGCCAGGTCCCGCACCAGGACGTCCTTGGACATGCCATCGAAGACCAGGTGATGCCCGACGAACAACAACAGGTGCCGCTCCGGCGACACCCCAGCGAGCGAGAAGCGCGCCAGCGGCCCCCGCTCCAGGTCGAACGGCCGCGCGATCTCCCGCTCCACGAACGCCTCCGGGTCGGGCACGCCCGGCAGGAACTCGACCGGCGGCTTGGCCGCCGCGGGCACCAGGTGCAGCTCGCCGTCGCGCTCCTCGAACACACACGACAGCACCGGGTGCCGCGCGACGACGGACGCGCACGCGGCCAGCATGGCCTCGCGGTCCAGCGGACCGTCGAACCACAGGGCGAACGGCATGTGGTACGCCGTGCCCGTGCCGTGCACCCTCTCGGTGATCCACATTCCGTGCTGCGCCTGCGACGCAAGGACCATGCCGTCTCTCCGTGTTCCGCCCGATGTGTTCTCGTGCCGATGTGGTCAGATGCCGATGTGGTCAGGTGCCGGCGTGCTCCTCGGCCAGGCGGCGCAGCTCGCGCTTGACGACCTTGCCCGCGGTGTTCCTCGGCAGCGCGTCCAGGCACAGCAGCCGGGTGGGCAGCTCGTGCGCGGCGAGCCGCTCGCCGAGGAAGGCCCGCACCTGCGGCAGCGTCAGCGGCTCGCGCGGCACCACGGCCGCCGCCACCGCCATGCCCATGACCGGGTGCGGCACCCCGAACACCGACGCCTCCGCCACCGACGGGTGCTCGTGCAGCGCCGCCTCCACCTGGAGCGTCGAGACCTTGAACGCGCCCGACTTGATGACGTCGCTCTCCCGGTCCACCAGGTACAGGTAGCCGTCGGCGTCGAGGCGGCCGAGGTCGCCCATGCGCACCCAGCCGTCGCGGAAGGTGCCGCCGCGCTCGCCGTAGTAGGCGCGGGGGTGGGCCGCGGCCCGCATCCACACCTCGCCGGTCTCGCCGGGCGCCACCGGCTCGCCGTCCGCGGTCGCGATCTTGAGGGTGCTGCCCCCGGCGGCCCGGCCGAGCGCGCCCGGACGGTCGGGGTCGAAGACCATGATGGTCTGGGCGGGCGCCGCCTCGGTGGAGGTGTAGTAGTTGACGACCGTCGCCGACGGGAACGCCCCGGCCAGCCGGGCGGCCACCGGCGGCGGCAGCGCGGCGGCGGCCGAGCCCAGCAGCAGCACGCTCGACAGGTCGTGGCGCTCGTGCACGCGGGCGTTCAGCAGTTCGATGGCCATGGCCGGCACCACGAACACCGTCCCGGCGGCGCGCTCCTCGACGAGCGCGGCGAAGCGGGCCGGGGTGAACAGGGGGAGCGTGACCACGGTGGGGGCGGCGGTCAGCGCGTGGAGCAGCATGACCTGGCCGGCGTTCGTGCCGATGGGGAAGGCGTGGACGAGGTGCCGCGAGTGGGCGAACGGGCGGCGCTTCGGGTGGACGGGCGGCGAGGTGAGGTTCGCGTGGGTGGCGGCGACGCCCTTGGGGGTGCCGGTGGTGCCGGAGGTGTAGAGGATCTGGGCCAGGTCGAGGGGGTCGAGCTCGACCGGCGGCGGCTCGGCGCGCCCGTTCAGCTCGCCGGCGGGTAACGCGCCCGGCACGGGCGGCGGGCCGGCTCCGTGGACGGTCAGCGTGGCGCCGCAGTGCCCGATCATGGACGTCAGCTCGGGCACCGCGAGGCGGTCCGACAGGGGCACCGCCACGGCCCCCGCCTTGAGCACCCCCATCCAGCAGACCGCGTACGCGATCCAGTCGCGGGCCCCGAAGACCAGCGCCACCCGGTCACCCCGCCGCACCCCGTGCTCCAGCAGGCCGCGGGCGGCGGCGTCCGAGCGCTCGTCCCAGTCCCGGAGCGTCAACCCGCCGGACCCGGCGACGGCCAGGGCCTCGTGACCGGGATCGGCGGCGGCTCTCGCGCCGAGCAGTGAGGGGACCGGAACAGCCGACGGGACCACCCCCAGAAATATTTTCGGGCTGCCGCCAGACGGTAGAAAAAATGCACACAACCGTCAACCCCCCGCCCATCGGTGGTTGCCCGGACGATCTACGCCGTGGCACACTCGCCCCGAATCCGGGGAAACGGGGGTCACGTGCTGACCGACGGCGAACTACGCGAACGACTGGCCGGCCTGGTCGCCGAGGCGACGGACGGCGAGGTGGAGGCGGCCGACGTGCTGGCCGGCCCCGCCCGGCTGGCCGACCTGGGCGTGACCTCGCTCGGCTTCCTGCGGCTGATCGACGCCGTGGAGACCGAGTTCGGGGCCGAGGTCGATCCGACCGAGTTCGAGACCCTCGACGACCTGGTCCGCGAGGTGCGGGTCCGGGAGCCCCGCTGAGCGGGCCGGTGGAGGCGCCGCTGACCTGGGGGCAGCAGGACATCTGGCGCGCCGTGCTCGCCGCCGCGCCGCAGGAGCACTACCTCAACATCGCCCGCGTGTTCCCCGGCCCCCGGCGGCCCGTCACCGTGGAGCGGGCCGGGCGGGCGCTCGACGCGCTCGTGGCGCGGCACGAGTCGCTCCGCACCCGGCTCACCGGTCCGCGCGAGGCGCCGCTCCAGCTCCTCTGGCCCGCCGCGCGGCCCCACGTGGAGATCACGTCCGAGCCGGCCCACGTGGTGCGCGACCGGCTGGCCGCCGAGCCGTTCCGCTACGCGGACGAGTGGCCGCTGCGGGTCGCGTTCGTGGTGGACGGGGAGCACGTCAGGGACGTCGTGCTCGTGCTGTGCCACCTGGCCGCCGACGGGCACGCCGCCGACCTCGTCGTACGCGACTTCCGGCTGCTGCTGATCCGCGACGCCCTGCCGCCCGTGACCGCGGCCACGCCCCGGGAACTGGCCGCGTGGCAGCGGTCCGAGGAGGGGACGCGCGTCTCCGGCCGGGCCGTCGCCTTCTGGCTGGAGGAGCACGCCCGGATGGACCCGGTGCCGGACGCCGCGCTCGTCCCGGAGACGCCGCGGTTCGTGGAGGCGACGATGTCGTCCACCGCGCTCGCCGCCGCGGCCCAGGCGATGGCCGCGCGCCACCGGGTCAGCTCCTCGACCGTGCTGCTGGCCGCCGCCATGCGGCTCGCGGGCGGGCTGACCGGGCAGCGGCACTGCGGCATGCGGGTCATCGTCAACAACCGCTTCGCCGCCGACCGGCGCGACGTGGTCTCCACGATCTCCCAGGAGGGCCTCGTGGTGCTCGACCTCGACACGCCCTCGTTCGGCGACCTCGTACGGCAGGGCTGGAGCGCCGCCATGCGGGCCTACCGGCAGGCGTGGTTCGACCCGTACGCCATGGAGGAGGCCGTCTCGGCCGCCGGGCCGGGGATCCGGTCGTTCGGCTGCTTCAACGACCAGCGGCTCGTCCAGCGCGACGAGCCCGGGGCGGCGTCACCGGACGAGCGCGCCCTGCGGGCGGCGGCGGAGCGGACCGAGGTCGCCCGGACCGACGCCATGGACCGCAACATCTGCGACTTCCGCCTGCACCTCGGCGGCGAGCCGGGACGCATGGAGGTGTCGCTGTACGCCGACACGGCCCTGCTCGGACCGGCCGGCATCGAGCGCTACCTGCGCGACCTGGAGACGCTCGTGGTGGACGCCGCCTGCCGCGTGTCCTGACGGTCACTCTCGTACGCCGTCCACTGCGCGAGGTTGTGCAGCCCGTAGTCGAGGCCGACCGCCGGCCGCCAGCCGAGCTCCCGCCCGGCGCGCCCGGCGTCGATCACCGGCGCCTCCGCACCGCCGGGCGCCTCCTCGACCGGGACCGGCCGCACCGCGCCCGTCACCGCCTCGGCCAGCTCGCGCAGCCGCAGCCGCACGGGATCGGCGACGTTGAACACCCGCGCCCCCGGCCGCCGCGCCAGCACCGCCTCCACGGCCGTGGCGACGTCGCGCACGTGCACGAGCTGCGCCGTGCCGCCGTCCACGCGCAGCGGCCTGCTCAGCGACGAGCGCAGCACCAGCTCGGGCAGCGTGCCGCTCCGCGGCATCCCCGGCCCGTACGGCTCCGCGAGGCGCAGCACGGTCGCCCCGGGCACGGCGGCCTCCACCGCCAGCACCGCCGACCCCGGCTCGACCGGGCTGTCCTCGTCCACGGCGTCGGCACCTCGCCGGTAGACCGCGCACGAGCTGAGCAGCACCCCGTGCCGCGCCCCCGCCAGGGCCTCGCGCGCGAGCCGCAGCTCCTCCTCCGGGTCGGCGTCCGGGTCCCAGCCGAGCGCGCACACGTGCACCACCGTGTCCGCCGAGGAGGAGCCGGTCACCCGGTGCCCGCGGTCGGCCAGCAGCAGCGCCACCTGGTCGCGCACGAACGTCGCCGAGCCCGTCACCGCCACCGCCGCCCGCCCGCTCCGCCGCGGCCGCGCCGCCAGCCCCGCCTCCAGGCCGTCCCGCGCCACCTCGCGCAGCCCGTCCGACAGGCGGGCCAGCTCGCGGGAGCCGAGCGCGTGGCAGAGCCCGCCGGGCCCCATCGTGGCCAGCGCCCGGTCCAGCACCTCGGGGTCGCCGCGCGGCCCGCGGTGGACGACGCCCATCGTGTACGCGGCCAGCCAGAGCTGCCCGTGCTCGCCCGGGCCGCGCAGCCCGTCCACGTCCACGCCCCGGCCGCGCAGATAGTCCGCGCACAGGATGTCGCGCCAGCGGGTCGTGCCCGGCACCCGTACCGCGCACTGCGCCACGCCGCGCTTGAAGAACGGGATCACCGGCAGCGACGGCACCGGCCCGTCCTCGCCCCGCCCCGCCTGCGGGTCGTCGGCGAAGAAGCACGGCGCGCGGCGCAGACCCTGGAAGTCGTTGTCGACCAGGCTCGCCAGGTCCTCGTGCTCGGCCAGGCTCGGCACCGCGACGAACACCGGCACCCCGGCCTGCCGCAGGTAGCGGCCCATGAGCACGTCGTCCGGCCAGGTGTCGCCCCGGTCGCGGGCCCACTCCACGTACCCTGCGGCCACGTCCCGGGGCAGCAGCAGCGCCGCCACCGGCGTGTACTCGCCCGCGCCCGGCACCCAGCGCGCCCCGGCCAGCGCGCCGAGCCGCACAGCCGCGCCGTTGCGCGAGTTCCAGAACGCGAACAGCGCGAGCGCGGCGCGCGGCATGGCGCGGGCGGCGCGCTCGGCCCGCTCGAAGAACGTGCCCGACAGGACCATGTCGTCGTGCAGCACCACGTGGTGGGTGGACTCGCGCGGGACGCTCGACCAGGCGAGCAGCGACGTGCGGAACGCCGACGGCCGCCCGCCCGGGTCCGGGTCGGTGACCACGGCCAGCCGGTCTCCGGCCAGCTTCTCGGCGGCCTCCCGGCGGCGCGGGTGCGCCATCACCGCCCCGCTCAGCCGCACGGTCCCCCGTGGGGCGGTCACGTGCCCAGGCGGGTGCCGACCGGCAGCTCGCCCGCCTCCAGCAGCGCCAGCGCGTCCCGCCGCTCGCCGCCCTCCCACTGCGCCTCGCGCACCACGAGCAGCCCCGACGCGCAGGCCACGAGCACGCCCGCCGTCCCCGTGGACCAGACCGGCGCGAGCACCGTGCCCGGCGGCTCGTCCGCCCCGCCCCACTCGACCAGGTCGGCGCTGTGCACGTACAGCCTGCGACCGGCCACGGACGTGAACGCGCCCGGGTACGGCGCGGCCAGGGCCCGCACGAAGTCGTAGACGTCGCCGGCGGGCCTCGACCAGTCGATCACCCCGTCGCCGGGCCGCCGCCGCTCCCACCAGGACCCGCCGGGCGGCTGCGGCCTGGCCACGACCTGCCCCGACAGCAGCAGCGGCACGTACGTGGCGAGCAGCTCGATGTTGATGCGGGTGACCTTGCGGTAGACCTCGGTGACGTCGTCGCGGCGGCTCACCTCGAAGTCGCGCTGGGCGATCAGGTCGCCCTCGTCGGCGCCCTCGTTCAGGTAGAACAGGCTGACCGCGCTCGACGTCAGGCCCTTGATGATCGTCCAGGGCAGCGGCGCCCGTCCCCGGCCCTCCGGCAGCCGCGTCGGGTGCAGCCCGATCGCGCCCAGCGGGCAGGCCGACAGCAGCGGGTCGCGGACGAGCTGCGACCACCCGGCGACCACCAGCAGGTCGATGCCCTTGCCCGTGACCAGCTCGTGGGCCCGGCCGTCGTTGATGTCGTCGGTCTCCAGCAGCGGGATGCCATGCTTGTCCGCCGCCTCCTGGAGCGGCGCGTACCCGGACCGGTGGCTCAGCTTCGGCGGGTAGCCGATGAGCAGCGACGGGGCCGTGCCCTGCGCCGCCAGCACGTCCACGGCCGGAGCGGCGAACTCCATCCCCGTACAGAACGCGAACGTCTTCACAGGACCTCCCTCAGCCGCCTGCGCGTTCGTGGTCACAGGACCGTCCTCAGCACGCCGAACGCCTCCGCGCGCTCCACGCCGATCTCCGCGCCGCGCAGCGTGGCCAGCGCCGTCACCGACTCCTCGCTCCTGATGTGCGGGGAGGGCCGGTGCTGGCTCCTGTAGCCGCGCAACGCCTCCAGCTTGCGCTCCATGTACGCGCCGATGTCGCAGTACGCGGTGGACCGGGGCATCGGCTCCGACGCCCACTGGATCTTCGACATCTCGTACAGGAAGACGTGGGGCACCAGCCACTTGCCGAACTGCTGCGCGATGGGCCGCGCCGCCGCGAACCCGGCCGCGAACACCGCCCGGTGGTCCTGGTCGTAGTCGGCGAAGCTGGGCAGGAGCAGCAGGTCCGGCCGCCGCTCGTTCAGCGCCCGCTCGAACAGGTCGACCAGCTCCCTGCGGGGCAGCGTGTCGAGCCGTTCGGTCAGGTCACGGTCGCCGTAGGCGATCTCGTAGCTGAAGCCGAGCGTGGCCCGCACGTCCTCGATCTCGTCCAGGCGCTGCCGGTACGTGGTGGCCCCGTCGAGGCCGTAGTGCCGCATCCCGTCCACCGCGAGGAACAGGACGTGCACCTCGGCCCCGGCGTCGGCCTGGGCGGCCATCAGCCCGCCGCACCCGAGCACCTCGTCGTCGGCGTGCGGCGAGATCACCAGCACGCGCTCGAAGCGTCGCACGCCCCGGTCACCGCCGTCCGGGGAGATGGCTAAAGCGGTGCATTCACTGCCCTTCGGTCCTCTCGTGCGCGGTAGTAGTCGGCCGTGCTGAGGATCAGCTCGTCGAGCGGCACCCGGGGCCGCCAGCCGAGGCCGGTGGCCGCCCGCAGCGCCGGGATCTTGTGGAACGACTCCGCCTCCGCGTAGTGCGGGCCGTGCACGCTCCTCCCGTCCACCCGGACGATCGGCGACGGGCTGTCCAGCAGCGCCTTGACCCGCTCGGCCAGCTCCATGATGGTGACGGCGTTGGCCGGGTTGCCGACGTTGATGACGACGTCGTCCCCCTCCAGCGCCGCGTCCATGTAGCCGAGCAGGAAGCCGGTCAGGTCGTCGGCCGCGATGAACGCGCGCACCTGGTCGCCGCCCGCGAAGACGGTGATCGGCCGCCCGGCCAGCGCCTGCTGCACGAACGTCGGCATGACGAACCCGCCGGCCCGCGACTGGCGCGCCCCGGCGACGTTGAACGGCCTGATGACGATGCCGCGCAGCCCGTGCCGCCGGCTGTTGGCCACCATCGCCTCGGCCAGGGTCTTGGCGATGGCGTACTCGATGCGGGTGTTGTAGTGGGTGGGGACGACGATGTCGTCCTTCTCGTCGAGCACGCCGCTGCGGCCGTACACCTCGGCCGAGCTGAACACGCACAGCGGCACGCCCGCGCTCGCGCACGCCTCGATGACCGGGGCCGTGCTGCCGATGATGTCGTGGCCCAGCCGGCCCGACCTGGACAGGATGCTGGCGGGGCCGACGTAGGAGGCGGCGTGGATGACGCGGTCCACGCCCCGGAAGTCGCCGCCGCCGGCCAGGTAGTCCTCCACCCGATGCCGGACGACCGTGCAGCGGGGGTTCGCGTCGTAGTCCTCGCCGTCGATGACCGCGCCGGCGTCGGAGTCGATGATCCGTACGGGGTGGCCCGCCGCCAGGTAGGCGTCCACCAGATGTGAGCCGATGAAACCGAGACCGCCCGTGACGACTACTTCGCCACTTGGAGCTCCCACGGGCCTGCCTTTCCCACGAAGCCGTGACTCGAGGAAACGGTCACTCCGGGTCATGGCGCCCCGGGGCCACCTAGCGTCGGATTAAAACAGTTTTCGCCCTACTTGTCACCAGTGGCAGAAGTTTTCATCTTTTATCGTCCTATCGAGGTGCATTACGGTCCGGTCGGGTGCCGTCCGCCGCGCGTGGACCAGCGTCCGCGCGGACATATCCCACGGCATGGCGACCTCACGCGAACACACCCTCACCGGCACCCACGGCAAGCTCGCGGCCCGCGAGTGGCCGCACGAGAGCCCTCGCTACCTCGCGATCCTCGTCCACGGGTACGGCGAGCACCTCGGACGCTACGAATGGGTGGCCGGCACGCTCACCGGCGACGGCGCGGCGGTGTACGCGGTGGACCACCTCGGGCACGGCCGGTCGGAGGGCGACCGGGCCCTGGTGGCGGACTTCGAGGACGTGGTGACCGACGTCCACACCCTCCGGGAGCACGCCGTACGGGAGCATCCCGGGGTGCCGGTCGTGATGATCGGCCACTCGATGGGCGGCATGATCGCCGCCCGCTACGCCCAGCGGCACGGCGCGGGCCTGACGGCGCTGGTGCTGTCGGGGCCGGTGCTGGGGGAGTGGGGGCCGATCGGCGAACTGCTCGCGTACGAGCAGCCGCCGGACGTGCCCATCGACCCCTCGACGCTCAGCCGCGACCCCGCCGTGGGCGCCGCCTACGCGGCCGACCCCCTCGTCTGGCACGGGCCGTTCAAGCGGCCCACGCTGGAGGCGTTCGCCACCACCCTGGCCACGATCACCAAGGCCGGGTCGCTCGGCGCGCTGCCCACGCTGTGGGTGCACGGCGAGGACGACCGGCTGGTGCCGCTGCCCGGCACGCGTGCCGGGATCGAGGCGATCAGGGGAGCGGACCTCACGGAGCGCATCTATCCGGGCGCACGGCACGAGGTCTTCAACGAGACGAACCGGGAGGAGGTCCTGGCGGACGTGACCGCGTTCGTCGCCCGCGTCCTGCCGGCCTGACGCGCCACCGGAAGCCACCCCGCGCGCGCCCGGGTAGGGGCCGCCCCAACCCGGCGCACCGGCCCGCCTCATAGGACCCGGACTCGGTGGCCGCCTCCCAGCGCTTCCGCGACCAGGTGATGGCCCAGAACATCACCTGGTGGCAGCGGCGCACCGGCGACAAGATCCTGCTGTCGGCGCAGAACGACCACGTCGGCTACGCGGCCGGCGACCCCAGGATGTATCCCAGGACGCAGGGTTCGTTCCTGCGCGACACGCCGGGCACGAAGTACCTCCCCATCGGCTTCACCTTCCACCAGGGCTCCTTCCTGTCGAAGGACGCCGCGCTCGGCGGCGACTGGAAGAAGTTCATCGTGGGAGCGGCCACGCCCGGCATGAACGAGTACACCCTCGACCAGGTCCGTCACGAGGACTACTACCTCGACATCCGCGACGCCCCGGCGGCGGCGCGCGCCTGGCTGGGCGTCGCGCGCCCCACGCGCAACATCGGCACGCAGTACCCCTACCCGCCGGCCGACCTCGCGCTCGCCCGCTCCTTCGACGTCCTCGTCCACCTCCACGACGTCCGGGAGGCCGACAAGCTGAAGCCGTGACGGCCCGTCCACGGGGTCAGCGGACGGGTAGCCGCACCTGGCCGGTCCCGCGCGTCCTGGTCAGGTCGAATCTCCAGCAGCCCGGCTTGGGGAACACGAATCCCGTGCCCCACTCGTCGCCCGGCCGCCGCCATGTGGACCCGCCGTGCTGCTCGGGCCCGAACGTGCGGCGGGCCCGGGTGCCGTCGGGCAGCGTGGCCGTGACCGTCAGGGGGCCCTCACCGGTCATGCGCCATACGATCTTCACCTCGCGTCCGCGCTCGAACGGCGCGGGCGCGAACAACAGCCCCCACACCTCCGCGCCCCGCCCCTCGCCGCGCACCTCCGGCAGCCCGCCGGCCGCGCTGAGCCCCGACGCCCCGGAACACGCCGCCGCCACGGCCGGACCGGCACTCGTCGGCGCCGCTGTCCCGGCCTTCCCGGGCGCCGCTGTTCCCGGTGTTCCCGCGCATCCGGCGGCCAGCACAAGCACCACAACCACCACGATCGATCTCACGATGCCTCCTCGCTCTCTCACGTCCCGTACACCGGAGCGCCGCAGGAGGTTCCAACCGCGATTTATGATCGTAAAAGGAAATACAGGATCACACCCAGGGCAATGAGCCAGATAATTGCCCCTATCGCCCCGACGACCAGGCAACCGGCCACCACGGTGCGCTTTCTTCCTCGGTCGCCCCATTCCTGGCGGCCGGAGTCCGGATCCATGGCAAGAGGCTACGCCACAACTATTTGCCGCCGTGCTGCCGATGCCGGTGATTTTCTTTCCGGAATTCCCGGCGGAGGGCGCCGAATGCCTTTCGGGAAAAACGCGCGGGCCGGTGGCCTCGCGGGGTGTGCGGCGCGCCGGTCCGAGGACGACTCGGACCGGCGCCACGAGCGTGCGGTCGCGCACGCTCACCGCTCACGGGTCACTGCTCGTACGACCCCAGGTCGTCGGTCTCGTTGACGATGTTCTCCCACCAGTACGGGCGCCAGCCGATCGCGGGGTCCTTGCACACCTCGGAGGTGTAGGACCCGGACACCACCTCGTCGTCGACCGCGTACACCCAGGTGGACGAGGTGCGCGAGGACGAGCTGCACTCGTTCCCGATGCCGTCGTCCCGTTGCGCGGCGGCGGCCGGTCCCGCCGCCGCGCCGACCAGCACGGCGGCGAGGACGAGCGGGCTGCCGGCGGCGATGAGGCTTCTCATGGTTCCCCCTGTTACCACGAAGCGACAGTTCATGATCACTGTACGGAGCGGGCGGGAACGGCACCGAGAGCGCCACGCCGATTGTCCGGCTAATGTGGCAGTGAAGCTGACCGCCCGGTTTCGGGGTCAGTGCGGTGGCGACGACCGTTCTTCGTGGGGCCGTCGCCACCGCCCCGCGCCGAAGCGCCGATCACCCGGATCGCCGCCCTGGGTGGCTCCCGTGCAGCGAGGACCGCAGTCCGGCGACGTCGATGACGTGGGCCATCCTCGGGAAGACGCCGGTCATCAGGGCGTGGTGCGTCCCCTGATCCGGGTCGGCGACGCAGTCGGACAGGACGTGGAGCCGGTAGTCGCGGTCGGCGGCGTCGGTGACGGTGGACAGGACGACGCCGCTGGTGGTGACCCCGGCGATGACCAGGGTCGTGATCCCGCGCTCGCGCAGCCGGCGGTCGAGGTCCGTGGTGGACAGCGCGCCGTAGCGGGTCTTGCGGACGGTGATGTCACCGGGCTCGGGGATGAGCCGGTCGTGGAAGGCGGTGCCGGGCTCCTCGTGGTGCATCAGGTGCTGCCGGGCGACGAAGGCGAACGTCTTGTTGGCCGGCGGGATCGCCGCCCAGTCGGCTTCGGTGAAGCCGACCCGTACGTGGGCGATGACCGCACCGTGCGCCCGCATGTCGGCGATCGCGCCCGCCATCCGGGACACCAGCGCCTCGGGCTCGGCGGCCTCTGTGAGCGAGGCCAGGATCGCCGGCTGGTAGTCCATGACGAGCAGCGCGGTCGTGCGAGGGTCCAGCGCGGGGATGGCGACGGTCATGTCTCTCCTTGGGTGATGAGGTGCCCGGCGGACGCGGCCGCCGGGGGGCGACGTCGGCGTGGCGTCATCGAACCGGTTCCTGGAACGCGCGGTCCAACAGCCGACACGCCGACGGAGCACAACCAGCAGTTGTCCGCCGAGCTGGGCCGGGGCGTCAGCCCTGATATTCGGTGTCGCATCGGTACGGCGATGTGGGACCCTCTCAGGCGCACGGACGAAGGAGAGATTCATGGTGGTGCTGCCGGAGCCGCGAGACGCCGTCGAGGCCGTGGACGCCGAACGGACGCGGGAGATCCTGGACGGCCCCGGCGGCCCCTGGGGGCGCGAGCTCCCGTTGCACCTGACCGCGACGGCGCTCATCGTGCACCCGCCGACGCGACGGGTGCTGCTGCGCTGGCATGCCCGTCAGCACGCCTGGATCCTCGTGGGCGGTCACGCCGACCCCGGCGAGACCGACCCGCTGGCGATCGCGCTGCGCGAGGGCGCCGAGGAGACCGGCCTGACCGACCTGGCGCCCTGGCCGGACGAGAACCCCGTTCACCTGGTGATCGTCCAGGTGCCCGCCTCGCCGCGCGAACCGGCCCACGAGCACGCCGACCTGCGCTTCATGCTGGCCACCGGCTCGCCCGACGCCGTACGGCCCGAGCGGGAGGACGCGCCGCTGCGCTGGCTCACCCTCGCCGAGGCCCGGGAGCTGACGACCGAGGCGAACGTCCGCGAGACCCTGGACCGCGCCGCCACGGCCCTGTCCGACGCCCAGGACGGCGCGAGACCGCACGCCTGATGTGACCAGGAGCGCCGGGAACTCACTCCCGACGCCAACCCAGCCGACCACCGGACCGCGTCCCGCCATCCAGCTCTCCGTGCGCCGCGGTTTCAGCCCGGCGTGCCTTGAGCGACTTCTCGTATCTCCGTCTCTCCGTCCGGAGGCGAACACCGACGACCCGGACGAGCGCGCCAACACCTCGGCTTGAACGAAGGCCGGCCCGACACGACACCTTCAGCGGCGGGGACGATTCCGACACCTTGCGCGCGCCGCCCGCGCGGGCGGCGCGAGGCCGCCGGGCCGCCGTCCTCGACTGGGCCCGGGCGACCATGAGCCGCCCGGGCGACCGCGCGCCGCCCGGGCGACTGCGAGCTTCAGTCGGCCGGCATTCCTCGGCCAGCGCCTCGAACGCCGGCCTCAGCCGCTGCCCCCGACGACGTCCACGGCCACGTCGCGAACGTCCTCGGGCGGCAGCTGGTCGCTGCCCCGCAACAGCGTCAGGGCCCGCCCGGCCGAGACCGGCCCCCCCAGGGTGGCGCGCGGGCTCATCGACTGAACCTCAATAGTGGGCAGCACGCTATAGTCGATCTCGTCTAGTCGAACTCGACCATAGAGAGGAGTGTGCCGATGCCGCCACGCCCCTTGCGCACCCCCATGACCGTGGCCGTCCTCGGCCTGCTGGCCGAGCGCGCGCGTCACGTCTACGACATGCGCCTGGAGATGCGCGAACGCGGCCACGACCGCACCCTGAAGATCAAGAACGCGTCGTTCTACGACGTGCTGCCGCGCCTGATCGACGCCGGCCTGGTCACCGAAGGCGAGACGGTCCGCGAGGGCGCCCGCCCCGAGCGGACCGTCTACGGCATCACGGAGGCGGGATGCGCGCGGCTACGAGACTGGCTGCGCGAACTGCTCGACGGCCCTGAAGGCGACACCTCCGGTTTCACGGTCGCGCTGATGTTCATGTTCGCCCTGCCCCGGACCGAGGTGATCACTCTCCTCGAACGCCGGGCCGAGCGGATGGCGCGGCACGTCGAGGAGACCGGCCAGGCACTGGACGCCGCCGCCCGCAACGGGGTCGAGCCGGTGTTCCTCGCCGACCACGCCTTCCCCCTGGCCCTGCGCCGCGCCGAACTCGACTGGCTGCGCGCCTTCACCACCCGGCTCCGCGACCCGGCCACACACTGGCCCGGCCCGCAGTCCTCCCACAAGCCCGAGTCCCAGCAGAAGGACGTCAGGTAAATGAGCACTCCCTCCATTCACGAGACCAACCGCCTCCTGGCTCGCACGATCAACATCGGCGCCGACCTCGGCGCCGAGCTGGAACAAGGATGGACGGTCCCGGTCGGCCCCCACCATCTCGACCTGTGCCGGGAGGCCGGATTCACCGCCATCCGGCTGGCGACGTGCTGGGCCGCGCACACGACCGAGGCCGGGGGACGATTCGTCGTGGACCCGGCGGTCCTGGACCGCGTCGACCTCATCCTCGACCAGGCCGCCGAACGCGGGCTGAGCGTCGTGCTGAACAACCTCCAGGACCCGGAGCTGCACGCCGACCCACCCCGCCACCTGGAGCGGCTGCTCGCCACCACCCACCAGGTCGCCGCGCGCTTCTCCGGCCGCCCCGCCCACGTGATGCTCGAACCCCTGGCCGAACCCCGCGGCCCGCTCGACGACCTCTGGAACGACTACCTGCGCCGGATCCTCGCCGCCCTGCGCGAGGCCGACCCCGCCCGGGCCGTGGTCATCGGCCCGGCCTCCTACAACAACCTGCGGCGCCTGCCGGACCTCCACCTGCCTGAGGAGGACCGCAATCTGATCGTCACGGTCCACCAGTACTGGCCGACCACGTTCACCATGCAGGGCGAGACCTGGCTCGGCACCGACACCCCGTTCGGCGACCCCGTCTCCTGGCTGGGCACGACCTGGGAGGGCGATCACGAGGAGCGCTCCGTGCTGTCCGACGCCTTCGCCCGCCTGGCCGACTGGGCCCGCGCACACGACAGGCCGATCTTCGTCGGCGAGTTCGGCTCGTCCAACAACGCCGACCCGGTCTCACGCGCCCGCTGGGCCTCCTGCAACCGGCGGCTCGCCGAGGACCACGGCTTCTCGTGGGGCTACTGGTCCTTCGGACCGACCTTCGCCCTGTACGACGAGAGCGCGGGCAGATGGGACCCCGCACTCCTTGAGGCCCTCGGCCTCGGCAGGCAGAGCTAATCCGTGATCACGAGGTCACATGACCGCGCACCTCCACCCGACGAGCCCGCTGCGACAAGGAACGGGAAGGCCGCGCCATGACGCCGCCCTCCCGGTGTGCGCTCCGGGTGGCCCGATGAAATGCCGTGTCAGGAGGCCAGGGCTTCCAAAACCTGTTCGCCGTACTTGGCCAGCTTGTTCTCCCCGACCCCGCTGACCTTGCCCAGCTCCGCCAGCGACGAGGGCGCCAGCGTGGCGATCTCGCGCAGCGTGGCGTCGTGGAAGATGACGTACGCCGGGACGCCCTGCTCCTTGGCCGTGGCTGCGCGCCAGGCGCGCAGCCGCTCGAAGACGGGCGCCGCCTCCGCCGGCAGCTCCACCGCCGGCCGTGCGGAGCCGCCACCGCCGGACGGCCGGGAGCGGGCGGGTCGCGGGGCGTCGCGGCGCAGGCGGACCTCGCGCTGCCCGCGCAGCACGTCGGCGCTCGCGTCGGTGAGCACGAGCGCGCCGTGCGCCGGTTCGACCGCCAGCAGCCCCTGCGCGAGGAGCTGGCGCACCACCCCGTGCCACTCGGTGTTGCCCAGCTCGGTCCCCACGCCGAACACCTTCAGCGAGTCGTGCCCGTGCTGCAGCACCTTGGCCGTCTTCTTGCCGAGCAGGATGTCGACGATCTGCCCCACCCCGAACTTCTGCCGCCGCTCCCGGAACAGCCGCAGGACCGTGGACAGCACCTTCTGGGCCGGGACCGTGGCGTCCCAGGACTCGGGCGGCGCCTGGCAGGTGTCGCAGTTGCCGCAGGGCTTGTCGAGCTGCTGGCCGAAGTAGTCGAGCAGCATGACGCGGCGGCAGCCGGCGGTCTCGCACAGGGCGAGCATCGCGTCGAGGTGGAGGACCTGGCGCCGCCGGTGCGCCTCGTCGCCCTCCAGCGCCAGCCGCCGGTGCTGCACGACGTCCTGCAGGCCGTAGGCCATCCAGGCGGTGGCGGGCAGGCCGTCGCGCCCGGCGCGGCCGGTCTCCTGGTAGTAGCCCTCGACCGACTTGGGCAGGTCGAGGTGGGCGACGAAGCGCACGTCGGGCTTGTCGATGCCCATGCCGAACGCGATCGTCGCCACCACGATCAGCCCGTCCTCGCGCAGGAACCGGGACTGGTGGGCGGCGCGGGTGGCCGCGTCGAGCCCCGCGTGGTAGGGCACGGCGGGGATGCCGTTGTCGGCCAGGAACTCGGCGATCTTCTCCACCGAGGAGCGCGACAGGCAGTAGACGATGCCCGCGTCGCCGGGATGCTCGGTGCGCAGGAACTCCAGGAGCTGCCGCTTCGGCTCGCTCTTGGCCGTGATGCGGTAGTGGATGTTGGGCCGGTCGAACCCGGCCACGAAGTGCCTGGCCTGGTCGAGGCCCAGCCGGGAGGAGATCTCGGCGTGCGTGGCCGGGGTGGCGGTCGCGGTCAGCGCGATGCGCGGCACCTCCGGCCAGCGCTCGTGCAGCCCGGACAGCGCGAGGTAGTCGGGCCGAAAGTCGTGGCCCCACTGCGACACGCAGTGCGCCTCGTCGATCGCGAACAGCGAGATGTCACCCCTGGCGAGCAGGCGCAGCGTGGAGTCGACCCGCAGCCGCTCGGGCGCGAGATAGAGCAGGTCGAGCTCGCCGCCGACGAAGGCCGCCTCGACCGCCTGCCGTTCGTCGATGCCCTGCGTCGAGTTGAGGAACCCCGCGCGCACGCCGAGCGCTCTCAGCGCGTCGACCTGGTCCTGCATGAGCGCGATCAGCGGCGAGATCACCACGCCGACGCCGGGCCGCACGAGCGCCGGGATCTGGTAGCACAGCGACTTGCCGCCACCGGTCGGCATGAGGACGAGCGCGTCGCCGCCCTTCACGACGTGCTCGATGATCTCCTGCTGGCCTTCCCGGAACGAGTCGTAGCCGAACACCCGATTCAGGACCTCGATGGGGGTATCCATGCGGCTACCTTATGTGATCGGGAGTGATCGCCGGCACGGATTCGCCCACGGCGATGAGGAATTCACGAGGCTCCTGGGACTCCAGCGTCCGCTCTGCCGGGATTGTGCGGGGTCATCCCCGCGGCCGCCGAGCATGCAGGGCCCGGGCGCCCTGTGGCTCGGCGGCCGTCCTGCGCGGCGTGACGGGGGCGCGCTGATCCCGGAGCCGGGCATAGCGTGGGGATCATGAGCTTGTCGTACGTGGTGACCGGCGGAGGGCGCGGGATCGGCAGGGCGGTCGTGGAGCGGCTGCTGGCCGGCAGGGGAGGCGATGAGTCGGCCGGACGGGGACGCGGTGAGAAGGTGAGCGTGGTGGTCGTCGAACGCGACGCCGCCGCCCTCGCCTGGCCGGGCGACGGGGTGATCCCGGTCGTCGGCGACGCCTCCGACGAGGCCGTCGTCGAGCGGGCGGCCGACCTCGCCCAGGAGTCCGGGGCGCTCGCCGGCTGGGTCAACAACGCCGCCGTCTTCCGCGACGCCTCCGTCCACACCTCCTCCACCGCCGAGATCCGGGCGCTGATCGCGGCCAACCTCGACCTCGCCGTCACCGGCTGCGTCGTCGCCGTGCGCCGCTTCCTGGCCGCCGGCGCGTCCGGAGCCATCGTGAACGTCACCTCGCACCAGGCCCGCCGGGCCGTCCCCGGCAGCCTGCCGTACTCCACCGCGAAGGCCGCCATCGAGGGCCTGACCAGGGCGCTCGCCGTCGAGTACGGCAGGCGCGGCATCCGGGTCAACGCCGTCGCGCCGGGCTCGGTGGCGACGGAGAGGTACGCGGAGTTCCTGGCCGCGCTGGGGCCCGAGAAGGCGGCCGGGATCGAGGCGGAGATGGCGCGGCTGCACCCGCTCGGCAGGGTGGCGTCCGCGGCCGAGATCGCCGCCGCCGTGGCGTACCTGCTGTCGGACGACGCCGCGTTCGTGAGCGGCGTGACGCTGCCCGTGGACGGCGGCCGGTCGGTGCTCGGACTGGACCCCGAAGCCCGGGAATGAAAACCGTTGTCGCCAGGTTGGGGGGGCATGAAGAAGAACCTGCACCCGTCGTACCGCCCCGTCGTC
This sequence comes from Nonomuraea roseoviolacea subsp. carminata, assembly GCF_024172185.1. Classification (GTDB taxonomy): domain Bacteria; phylum Actinomycetota; class Actinomycetes; order Streptosporangiales; family Streptosporangiaceae; genus Nonomuraea; species Nonomuraea roseoviolacea. The sequence goes on along the minus strand of NZ_JAMZEC010000001.1, from coordinate 1,770,367 downwards.
TTCCGTGACCCGAGCGCGGGGTTCGCCTTCCTCACCCGGTCCACCGTGACCAGCGCGAAGACCGTCGAGTGGGAGGACGGCCGCACGTACCCGGTCGTGGACGTGGACGTCTCCTCCGCGAGCCACCCCTTCTACACCGGCCGCGGGCGGATCGTGGACAGCGCCGGTCGCGTCGAGCGTTTCCGGCAGCGGTACGGCACGAACTGACCGGACACATTTACGGCCCTACTTCCGGCCCGAGGGGTCGCATGCCCCCATTACTTGTGGGTACAAAGCCTTCACCGGCGTGGGAGCATGGTGATCGCGATGGGTCTCTCTGGAAAGGAACGCCGCATCCTCGCGGAAATCGAGCACGCCCTGGCCTTGGAGGACCCGGATCTGGCCAGGCGCGTCGCGGCGATCAACAGCATCGAAGCAGGCGGCGAAGGCTACATGCGGCCGTACGGGGAACGCGCGCGCGGCTGGGTGAGACGGCACGTGTGGCTGATCGTGCTCTCGGTGTTGCTGGTGGTGGCGCTCCTCACCCTGGCCGTGCTCGTCGCCTGAAGGCGGGCTCAGCGGCCTGACCGGTCGCGGCGCCGCCGCAGCACCGCGAGGTCGATCGCCGCGATGATCGCGACCACGGCGCCGATCGCCGCCTCCCAGGCCCACACGTCGGCGCCCGTGCTCATCGCGCTGAACGCGAAGAACACGGCCGCCGTCACCCCGGCCACCAACGCCACCGTCGACAGCGCCCGCCGGGCGCGCAGCGGGCTGCGCGCGGACGCCGGCTCGGTCCCCGAGCGGTCACGCAGCCACATGTCTCCTCCCACACTCACCGGGCCAGGCGGGCCGCGGAGGCACACCTCCACGGCCCGCGGAGCCCTTCTTCGCGGCGGCCCGCGCGAGCCCGCCCCGGTCGTCGGTCAGGCCAGGCAGCGCAGCCGCTCGGCGAGCCGCGGGTCGAGCCCGTGGCCGGCCGGGAGCCGCCCCACCGTGGCCTCGGCGAACTCCGGGTACGACAGCGTCGCGCTCACCCCGTCGGCGTACACCCAGATCTGCTCCGCCGTCTGCTCGACCTGGACGTCCGCCCCCTGCTCGGCCAGGACGAACCGCCCCACCGCGACCCGCCACAGCGTCCGCCCCTCGATCTCCGCCTCGGAGACCGGGGCGCCGACGTCGTCGGCGTGGGTCGCGTACTCCGAGTCGTAGTGGAACGTCTGCGACCCCACCGGGTACGGCCCGGCCATGGTGTCGATCAGGTGGTCGGCGCCCAGCTCGCGCATGCGGCGGCGGGTGTCGCCGTTCTGCTCGCGCCACTCCTCCAGCACGGCCGCCACCGGCATGGGCCGGCGCTGCCGCACGGACCACTCGTTGAAGTCGTGGAACCCGTTGACCCCCTCGCGGGCGAGACGGGCCAGCAGGTCCTGGACGTTGCCGTCGAGGCAGGCGTGGTTATACAGCTCCTCGCCCGCCAGATGCGCGAGGACGTCACGCACCGACCACCCCTCGCACCGGGACGGCCGTTGCCAGCCCTCGTCGTCCAGACCGGAGAAGAACCGGTCGAGTCTGGCCGCCTCGGCGTCGAAGATGTCGAACGGATCGAACTCTTTCAGCAGGTCGTCAGCCATATTTCGACGCTACCCCCAGGACGCCGCCTCTCACGGCCGTCGGGGGGCACGGGGGCCGGCGGCCGGACAGGACGGGAGGCCGGAAAGGCCGGAAACGGCGCGAGCCCGGCCCCCGTCAGGGGACCGGGCTCGCGCTCGGACGTGCTCACCGGTCATGACGACCGGTCGTGCTCAGTGACGGCTCAGTGACGCCAGGAGACCACGCGGACGTAGTCCGTGCGGCTCTCGGTGCCCTGGAGCTCGTCGTTGCCCTCGTAGACGGCCTTGAACGAGCCGCTCTTCCAGGCGCGGGTCTGGGCGGTGAACTTGCCGCCCCACTTGGTGGTGGCGGAGGAGACCCACTTCCAGCCGCTGGAGCCGTTGGCGCGGTAGTAGACGTTCACCTTCTCGCCGCGAACGCCCTCCCAGCCCTCGTCGTCCACCTGGAGACGGCCGGAGACCCAGATCGTCCTGCCCTTGCGCACCTTGTAGGGGTCGGCGCTGAAGTTGGCGATCCGCGTCTCGGCCTTCTCGTCCTGGACCTCGACGCTGAAGACGGCCTCGTCGGTCGCGACGACCTGGCCGTTCTTGAACGCCTGGGCGGTGGCGCGCCACTTGCCCTCGGGGTCGTCGGCGTTGAACGGGACGCTGAAGCGCCACGACTCGAGCTGCTTGGCCTCCTGGGCGCGCAGCGTGCGCACGCCCACAGGGGTGACGCTGAGCTTGACGTTGTCCACGTCGCTGCTGGCGTCGACCTTGAAGAACGCCTCCGTCTCGCCGTCGCCCTTGACGACGACCGGGTTCGGCGAGATGTCCCTGATGTCGACGGTGGACGCCTTGGTCTTGGCCATGGCGGCGCTTCCACCCGACACGAGCATGGCCCCGCCCACGAGGGCGGAGACGATACCTACAGCGATCTTTCTCATGAGGGTGCTGATTCCTCTCCCCGTATCGCTGGAACCGGCCCGGGAAGCCGGCTCGCTTTACTACTACTTAGAGCCACAGTATGGGGAAAAGGTTGTGCAAAGTTCCGACAAAACTTTGATCACACCCACTACCAGGGCAATCGCTCAGAAAAACCTGTGGAGACACCCAGACCGGCTACAGTCTCGCCCATGACGGACGTCTACACCCTTGGCGAGGCGCTGGGAGTCGTCTCCAGCGGCCGGGTCCGCCACGAGTCCGAGGCCCGGCTCGACGTCTGCGGGCCCGAGTTCACGCTGGCCGTGGGCCTGGCCCGGCTCGGTCACCGGGCCTGCTTCCTCGGCAAGGTGGGGGGCGACGAACTGGGGGCGAGGGTCCTCACGGTGCTGAGGGGCGAGGGCGTGGACGTCGCCGACGTGCGGGTCAGCGAGGGCGCCCGCACCGGCATGCTGCTCAGGGAGTCGCGGGTGGGCCGGGAGCCGCAGGTGACGCACTACCGCGCCGGGTCCGCCGGATCGTCCCTCTCGCCGGGCAACGTGCCCATCGACCGCATCGCCGCCTCGAAGATGCTGCACGTCACCGGCCTGACGGCGGGGCTCGGGCGAGGCGCGCTGGAAGCGGTCCGCGCCGCCGTGAGCGCCGCCCGCACCGCCGAGGTCGTCATCTCGTTCGCCGTGAACTACGTGCCCGAGCTGTGGCCGTCGGTACGCGAGGCGGAGGAGGTGCTGGGCGAGCTGGCCTGCGAGTCCCACCTGCTGTTCCTCGGCCAGGACGAGCTGGACCTGGTCAAGCCCGCGCTCACGCCGGAGCGGGAGGTCGTCGTGCACCGGGGCATGAAGGGCGCCAGCGTGCGCGCCAACCGGATGCGCTACGACGCGCCGGGGCTCCAGGTGCCGATCGTGGACACGGCGGGCTCGGGCGACGCGTTCGTGGCCGGGTACATCAGCGCGGCGCTGGACGGGCTGACGCCGCAGGAGCGGCTGCACCGCGGCACGGTGCTGGGCGCGGCGGCCGTGAGCAGCGCCAGCGACTGGCAGGGCCTCCCCGACCGCGCCGACCTCTAGACGACCAGCCCGACCTCAGGACGACCGCGCCCACCTCTGGACGACCGCGCCCACCTCTGGACGGCCGGCCCTCGGGCGGCTAGCCGCGCCGGGGGCGGCGGGTCAGCAGGCCGCCGATGCCCGCCGCCATGACCAGCGCCGACCCGCCCAGCACGAGCGCGCGCCCGTCCGGGCCCGCCTCGCCGCCGCCGCCCGTCTCCGCTCCCGCCTTGGGGACGGCGGACGACCGCTTCCGGGTGGTCCTCTCCTCGGGGGTGGACTCTTCCGAGGAGTCCGATGAGTCCTCCTCCTCCGAGGTGCCGGAGGAGGTGGGCGTGCCGGAGGAGGTCGGCGTACTGGAGGTCGAGGTGTCCGGGTCGGGGTCGGTGCTCCCGGCGGCGACCGTCAGGGTGTACGCCGAGAGCTGCCCGGTACTGGCCGCCTGGCACCTGATCAGGGGCTCGTTCTCGGTCGTCCCGATGTCGACCGCGCCGGGCCGGACGGAGCCGGTGCCCGGGTTCCTCGCCGTGGCCTTCATCTCCACGGTGGGCAGGGTGATGGCCTGCCCGGGGGTGACGGCGCCGAGGGCGCCCACGCCGGTGGCGGAGGTCAGCCCCGTCAGCCCCGAGATCCCGGCGTGCGGGTAGAGGTTCAGCCCCGCGGGCAGCCCCACCGATGGCGCCTTCAGCTCCGAGCCCGTCTCGTACGCGCCGCTCCACCTGATGGAGAACTGCTCTCCCACCACGGCCGAGGTCGGCATCGTGAGCGTCACCCGCAGGCGCACGGTCACGGCCGGCACCGAGCCGCCGGTGCAGGTGTACTCGACCACGTCCGTGCTCGCCCGCGCCGCGGACGACGCCCCGAGCGGCGCGAAGGCCGCCAGCGCCAGCGCCGCCGCCGAGGCGGCGAGGCGACCCCGAGCCCTGGACGCAAGCACCGGCATGACGCTCCCATCGGCCGCGGTCGGAACGGAGCTCCAGCATTCCAGCCGTTGATCACAGGCGGATTGAGATCGCGGGGGGAGCGGGGTGGGCATGAAGACGCCGAGGGAGGAGCGGCGTGAAGGACGTCATCGAGATCATCGGCGAGGTCATGGACTTCGCCGGCGTGCTGGTCATCGCCGTCGGCGTCCTGGCCGCGCTGGTGGTCTTCGGCGTGCGGTACGTCCGCACGCGCGAGGTGGCCGGCCTCTACACGATGTTCCGTCAGGGGGTCGGCCAGGCGATCCTGCTCGGGCTGGAGCTGCTGGTGGCGGCCGACATCATCAGGACCGTGGCCGTCTCGCCCACCTTCCAGAGCGTGGGCGTGCTGGCCGTGATCGTGGCGGTGCGCACGTTCCTCAGCTTCTCGCTCCAGGTGGAGCTGGAGGGCCGGCTGCCGTGGCGGCGCGCCGCGCCGCCACGCGAGCCGACCCGCTGAGGTCAGGCCGACTCGCGCACCACCAGCTCGGTCGGCAGGATCACCGGATCGGCCGGGCCGCCCTCGAACAGCCCGAGCAGCAGCCGCACCATCGCCGTCGCCTGCTCCACCACCGGATGGCGGACCGTCGTCAGCGGCGGCTCGGTGTACTGGGCGGCCTCGATGTCGTCGAACCCCACCACCGCCACGTCGTCGGGCACCCGGCGGCCGGCCTGCCGCAGCGACTGGAGCGCGCCGACGGCCATCAGGTCGTTGGCCACGAACACCGCGTCGAGGTCCGGGTCGTCGCCGAGGAGCTGGCGCATCGCCACCGCGCCCGACTCGCGGGTGAAGTCGCCGACCGCGACGATCGAGCGGCGGTCGGAGTCGCGCAGCACGGTGCGGTAGCCGGTCAGCCGGTCCTGGCCGCCGATCATGTCCTGGGGGCCGGCGATCGTGGCGATCCGCCGCCGTCCCGCCGCCACCAGGTGGCGCACCGCCAGCTCGGCCCCGCCCACGTTGTCGTTGTCCACGTACGGGATGTCCACGGGGACGGCGGGCCGGCCGTACGAGACGACCGGGACGCGCAGCCGGGACAGCGCGGCCGGGAGCGGGTCGGCCCCGTGCATGGAGATGAGCATGACGCCGTCCACGTGGCCGCCCGCGATGTAGCGCTCCACCCGCGCGTGACTGCTGGCCGAGGAGGCCAGCATGAGCACCACCTGCTTGTTGACGGTCTCCAGCTCGACGCTCGCCGAGCGGATCACCGTGGAGAACAGGGGATCCTCGGAGAACACCCGGGTCGGCGGCTCCGACACGACGAGCGCGACCGAGTCGGTGCGCTGGGTGACCAGGCTGCGCGCGGCCGGGTTTGGCACGTAACCGAGCTCGTCGATCGCGCGCAGCACGGCGTCGCGGATCTGCGGCGCCACGGTCGTCTGCCCGTTGACGACCCGCGAGGCCGTGGCACGGGAGACCCCGGCGCGGGCGGCGACCGCCTCCAGGGTCGGCCGCCTCATGTCTGCGCCAGGGAGAGGGTGAACACGCAAGGAATCTACAGCCCGTTCCTGGCGATCACGTCCCTGAACCACAGCGCGCTGTCCTTCGGGGTACGGGCCTGGGTGGCGTAGTCGACGTGGACGATGCCGAACCGGCGCCGGTAGCCCTCGGCCCACTCGAAGTTGTCCAGCAGCGACCACACGAGGTAGCCGCGCAGGTCGGCGCCCGCCTCGATGGCGCGGTGCGCCTCGCGCAGGTGCCCCTCCAGGAAGGAGACCCGGTCGGCGTCGTGGACCCGGCCGTCCACCACCACGTCCTCGAAGGCCGCGCCGTTCTCGGTGATCATGAGCGGGACGCCCGGGTAGTCGCGCGTCAGCCGGACCAGCAGCCGCGACAGGCCGTCGGGCACGATCGGCCAGCCCATGGCCGTGGACGGGACGTCGGCGGCGGCGCGGAAGCCGATGTCCTCCGAGCCCGGCCAGGCGGCGTCGGCCGGCTCGCCGGGGGCCGCCTCGACCACGCACGGGTTGTAGTAGTTCACGCCGATCTGGTCGATCGGCGCGGCGATCAGCTCCAGGTCTCCGTCCTGGACGTGGCCGGCGCCGCCGTTGCGCCCGGCCGCCTCCAGCACCGCCTCCGGGTAGCGGCCGTGGACGACCGGGTCGAGGAACTGCCGGGTCAGCAGGGCGTGGACGCGCTCCACGGCCGCCGCGTCCGCCTCGCCCGGCGCCGCGGACGGGTCGCCGACCTGGGCCGGGGTGAGCACGGGGGCGGAGTTGACGACGAGCATGAGGTGCCGCGCGCCCAGCTCGCGCAGCCGGGCCGCCGCGAGGCCGTGGCCGAGCAGCAGGTGGTGCGCGGCGCGCATGGCCGCCGCCGGGTCGCGGCGGCCGGGCGCGTGGACGCCGTTGCCGTAGCCGAGGTAGGCCGCGACCCACGGCTCGTTCAGCGTCGTCCAGTGGCGCACCCGGTCGCCCAGCCGGGCGTGCACGGCCTCGGCGTAGTCGGCCAGCCGGTGGGCGGTGTCGCGGGCGGTCCAGCCGCCGCGGTCCTCCAGCGCCTGGGGCAGGTCCCAGTGGTAGAGCGTGGCGTACGGGGTGATGCCGGCGGCGAGCAGCTCGTCCACGAGCCGGTCGTAGAAGGCGAGGCCGCGCGGGTTGGCGGGGCCCGTGCCGTCGGGCTGGACGCGCGGCCAGGCCACGGAGAACCGGTAGGCGGCCAGCCCGAGCTCGCGCATGAGCGCGACGTCGCCGGTGTGGCGGTGGTAGTGGTCGCAGGCGACGTCGCCGGTGTCGCCGTTCGCCACGCTCCCGGGGGTGTGGGAGAAGACGTCCCAGATCGACTGGCCGCGCCCGTCCTCCTTGGCCGCCCCCTCGATCTGGTACGAGGCCGTGGCGGCACCCCAGACGAAGCTTTCCGGGAATTTCATCCTTTGACTGCTCCTTGCATGATTCCGCCGATGATCTGCCTGCCGAACAGGGCGAAGACGAGGACGAGGGGAAGGGTGCCGACCGCCGTGCCGGCCAGGCCCAGCACGTAGTCGTTGACGTAGCCGCTGGCCAGCGTGGACAGGGCCACCTGCACGGTCGGGTTGTCGGGGGTGAGGACGACCAGCGGCCAGAAGTAGTCGTTCCAGGCCGACATGAAGGTCAGCATGCCGAGCACCGCCGCCGCGGGCCGCGCGACCGGCAGCACGACGTGCCAGAACAGCCCCCACGTCGTGCACCCGTCCACCCGGCCCGCCTCCAGCAGCTCGCCCGGCAGGGCGCGCGAGAGGAACTGGGTCATGAAGAACACCCCGAAGGCGTTGACCAGGGCGGGCACGACCAGCGCGTACATGGTGCCGGTCCACTCCAGCTTCACCATGAGCAGGTAGAGCGGGATGATGCCGAGCTGCGCCGGCACGGTCATGGTCGCGACCGTCACCAGCAGCAGGGCATTGCGCCCCCGGAAGCGCAGCTTGGCGAACGCGAACCCGGCCAGCGTGGACAGGAACATCACCGCGACCGAGATCGATCCCGCGACCAGCACCGAGTTGAGCAGGGCCAGGGCGAACGGCACGGTGTCGAAGACGCGGGAGACGTTGGCGAAGAAGTTGCCGCCCGGCAGCAGCGGCGGCGGCACCTGGGCCAGCGCCGAGTTGTGCCGGGAGGCCACGACCACGCTGTAGTAGAGCGGGAAGGCGGAGAAGAAGACCACCGCGACGAGGGTGAGGTAGCGCAGCCTCATGCCAGCCCGCCCCTCATCCGGCGGGTGATCAGGTAGTTGATCCCCGCGACCAGCACCACGGCGACGAACATGAGCCACGAGGCCGCCGCGGCGTAGCCGAAGTCGAACTTGGTGAAGCCCTGCTCGTAGACGAACAGCGCGAGCGTCTGGTACTGCCGGTCGGGCCCGCCGCTGGCGCCGACGCCGCCGGCGCCGGTGCTCGCGCTGAACAGCAGCGGCTCGGCGATGATCTGCATGGCGCCGATCGTGGAGACCACGACCACGAAGACGATCGTGGGCCGGATCATCGGCAGCGTGATCCTGCGGAGCTGGGTGAACCCGCTCGCGCCGTCGAGGGTGGCCGCCTCGTACAGCTCGCGGGGGACGGCCTGCATGGCCGCCAGGAAGATCAGCGCGTTGTAGCCGGTCCAGCGCCACATGATCATCGTGGACAGGGCGACGTGGGAGGTGGCCGTGCCCGCCGCCCAGTCCACCGCGCCGGCCCCGAACCAGGACAGCACCCAGTTGATCAGCCCGAAGTCCCGGCCGAAGAGCTGGCTGAAGATCACCACGACCGCGACCACGCTGGTGACGTTGGGCAGCAGCAGCGACACCCGGAACAGCGTCTGGAACCGCAGTGGCCGGTTGAGCAGGTGCGCCAGCCAGATCGCGAGGACGAGCTGCGGCGCGGTGGACAGCACGCCGATGGACAGCGTGTTGAACACGGCGTTCCAGAAGTAGCCGTCGGCCAGCAGCGTGGCGTAGTTGGCGGCGCCGACGAACGCGTGCTCGTCCGACAGCAGCGTCCAGTCGTGCAGGCTCACCCAGGCGGTGTAGGCCAGCGGGAACAGCCCGAAGGCGCAGAAGAGCAGCAGGAACGGCGCGACGTAGGCGTACGGCGACACCCTCACGTCGAGGGTGTGCCGCACGCCCCGCCGGTGCCGCCGCCGGGCCACGGCGAGAGGCAGTGAGCTCATTTGATCTTCTTGACGTCCTCGAGGACCTGCGCCCAGGCCTGGTCGGGGGTCTGCTTGCCCTGCTCGACCCGGCCCAGGCCGTTGCCGATGGCCACGCGGACCTCGGCCTCCTTGGGGCCGAGGTGCTGCGGCTTGAGCGCCTTGGCGGCCGCTGAGTAGATCTTGCCGATGGGCGCGTCGCCGAAGAACGGCTTGGTGAAGCTCTGGATCGACGGGTCGTCGTACAGGGCCGGGATCGACGGGAATGTGCCCTCCTCCTTGAAGACCTTGGCCTGGTTCTCCTTGGAGGTGAGGAAGTCGATCAGCTCGGCCGCCTCCTTGGGGTGCTTGCTCTGCCGGGGGATCATCAGGTGGGAGCCGCCGCTGTTGCCGGAGCCGCCGGGCACGGTCGCGATGTCCCACTTGCCGGCCGCGTCCTTGGCCTGCTCCTGGATGAAGCCGGTCATCCAGGCCGGGCAGATGATCGTGGCGAACGAGCCCTTGGCGAAGCCGGTGTTCCACGGCGGGGTGAAGGCGGCGAGCTTGGCGGTCAGCTTCTCGGAGGTGAGCTGGTTGGACAGGTCCCACGCCTGCTTCACGGCCGGGTTGGAGCCCACGATGATCTGGTCCTGGTCGTCGTACAGGCCGGTCGGGGCCTGGTTGACCATGGCGCGGAAGATCTCGCCGGGGCTGTCGACGAACTTGGCGCCCGCGACGCCGGCGGCCGCGAACTTCCGGCCGGTCTCGATGTACTTCTCCCAGGTCGGCCAGAGCGCGGCCACCTCGGTCCGGTCGGTGGGCAGGCCGGCCTTGGCGAACAGGTCCTTGCGGTAGCACATGGCCAGGCCGCCCACGTCGGTGCCGAGGCCGAGGAGCTGGCCGCCCTGCTTGCTCAGGCCCTGCTGCCACTTCCAGTCGAGGTACTCGCCCTGCCGCTTGTCCAGCCCGTACTGCTTGAGGTCGTAGAACTTGGCGGGCTGGGCGGTGAAGGTGCTGATGTAGCCCACCTCGACGGCCTCGATGTCGTCGGCGCCGGCGTTGGTGGCCAGGCGCTTGACCAGGTTGTTGTGGTGGTCGTTGAACTGGGTGACGTTCTCGGTGATCTCGATGTTCGGGTGGGTCTTCCGGTACTCCTCGTACAGCGGCTTGAAGCCGAAGTCGCCGAACAGGCCGACGGTGAGCTTGATCTTCTCTCCCGGCTTGGCGGCGGTCCCGGCGGTGTCACCGCCTCCGCCGCCGCAGGCCGTGGCGAGGGTGAGGAGGCAGGCGGTGAGCAGGGGCACGGCCACGCGGTGGAGGCGAGGAGGCATGGGGACCCTCCGGGGTCGGGGCGGGGGGAGTAGTCGGCTGAGAGAGCGCTCTCTCGAAAGGGTCGCCAAGGCCACCCATGGCTGTCAATTGCTGTGAGATAACGATCGAAGGGTGTGAGAGAGCGCGTTCACAGCCGCCGTGCGAGCCGCCGACCTGGGAAAGCGCTTGCGCGGTCAGGCCCGGCGCGTGGAGTCGCGGACGATGAGCTCTATGGGGTGGACGCGCTCGGCGCCCGGCCGCGCGCGCCCGGCGAGCAGGTCGAACAGCAGCTCCGCGCACCGCACCCCCGCCTCGCGGGGCCGCAGGTCGATGGAGGTGATGGGCGGGTCGGCGAGCTGCATCGCCTGGCTGTCGACGCACGAGGCCAGGAGCAGGTCGCGGCCGGGCACCCGGCCCTCCTCGCGCAGCAGCGGCCCGATCCCGGCGGCCGCCCCGGCGGGGCCGCAGACGAGCGCGTCGATCTCCGGCCGCAGCGCCAGCAGCTCCCGGGCCGCGCGGCGGACCTCGTCGGCCGGCGCGTCGAAGGGCACCGTGCGCACCAGCGGCTCCAGGTCGTGCCGCGCGCACCAGTCGCGGAACCCGCCGTGGACAGCGGCGGCCCAGTCGCTCGCGTCGCCGGCCACGATGAGCGCGGGGCGGCTCGCGCCCGAGGCGCTCAGGTGGTCCATGAGCGCGCCGACCGTCTCGGCGTGCTGGGACAGCACCACGCCGTCGGCCTGGCCCGCGCCGGGGAAGCGCTCGCAGGTGACGGTGGGCAGCCCGGCGCCCATGAGCCTGGCCACGAGCGGGTCGTCGGCCATCGGGTCGCCGAGCACCAGGCCGTCGACGCGCGGCGTGCGGCGGCCCGAGGTGATCAGCGTGACGTCGTAGTCGTTGTCGGCCGCGCCCTGCACCACGCCGAACACGAACGCCATGTAGTAGACCGACCGGGTGAGCACCTCCGGCACGTGCAGGCCGATCGTGCCGGTGCTGGCGCGGCGCAGGTGCCGGGCCGAGCCGTTGGGCACGTAGCCGAGGGCGGCGGCGGCCGCCAGCACGCGGGCCTTGGTCTCGGCGGAGACCCGGCCCGAGCCCCTGAGCGCGTCGGATGCGGTCGTCTTGGACACCCCGGCCGTCCTGGCGACGGTGAGGAGGGTGGCCGGCTCGTCTGGGCCCACGCCCCCGATGCTAGCGCCCTGCCGAACGTCCTTCGGCCGGGCCGGTCGCGGCCCGGCGGGACGGGTTTCGGACTGGTTTCTTACCACGTTGGGGTCTTGTCCTCCTCTGGTGGCGGAAGTATGTTGACCGGCATGCCGGAACGTTCCGGCATCACAGTACGACACTGTCGGCACGGCAGCGAAGGGGCGACAGCCGGATGTCATCAGGACGGCGAGTTCTCGGCGTCGGCGAGCGGCCGCACCCGCTCGACCCGCTCGGCGCGCGGGAGATCGAGGACGCCACGCGGATCATGACCGAGGGCGGCGTGCTGGCCGCCGGCTCCGGCCGGATCTCCTACCTCGGGGTCGAGGAGCCGCCCAAGGAGGAGGTGCTCGGCACGGGCCCGGCCGCCCGGCGGGCCCGCGCCCTGGTCATCGACCTGGCCACCGAGCAGGCTCACGACGTCGTGGTCTCGCTCACCGACGGCCGGGTCGAGTCGAGCCGGCCGATCGACCCGGCGACCGCCGGCCAGGTCCCCATGCTGGACGAGGAGCACGAGCTCGTCCGCCGGGTGCTCAAGGCCGACGAGGGCTGGGCCGCCGCCCTGGCCCGGCGCGGCCTGGACGCCGGAGCCGAGATCTGGCTCGCCGCCCTGTCGGCCGGCCACTACGGGCTGCCCGGCGAGGAGGGCCGGCGGGTCGCGCGGGTCCTCGCCCACCTGCGGCCCACCCCCGACAGCCTGCCGTGGGCGCACCCGATCGACGGCCTCGTCGCGTACGTGGACCTGCTCAAGGGCACCGTGATCGAGATCGTCGACACGGGCGCCCAGCCGATCCCCGCCGAGCACGGCGACTACCACCTGCCCGGCGCCTTCGGCGAGCCGCGCACGACCCAGCGACCGATCCACATCACGCAGCCCGAAGGGCCCAGCTTCGCGATCGACGGCAACCTCGTCACCTGGGAGAAGTGGAGCGTCCGGCTCGGCTACGACATGCGCGAGGGCCTGGTGCTGCACCAGATCGCCTTCGACGGCCGGCCCGTCGTCTACCGGGCGTCGGTGGCCGAGATGCTGGTGCCCTACGGCGACCCGAGCCGGATCCGGTTCTGGCAGAACTACTTCGACACCGGCGAGTACCAGCTCGGCAAGCTGGCCAACTCCCTGGAGCTGGGCTGCGACTGCCTGGGCGAGATCACCTACTTCGACGTCACCGTGACCGGCGGCGACGGCTCGCCCAAGGCGCTGACCAACGCGATCTGCATGCACGAGGAGGACTTCGGCGTGCTGTGGAAGCACACCGACCCGGCCAACGGCTCCCGCGAGACCAGGCGGCAGCGCCGGCTGGTGATCTCCTTCTTCGTCACGGTCGGCAACTACGACTACGGCTTCTACTGGTACCTCTACCTCGACGGCACCATCGAGCTGGAGGTCAAGGCCACCGGCATCGTGTTCACCGGCGCCTACGACGAGCGGGCCCGGCCGTACTCCTCGCAGGTGGCGCCGGGGCTGGCCGCGCCCTACCACCAGCACCTGTTCTCGGCCCGGCTCGACATGATGGTCGACGGCCTGGCCAACGCCGTGGACGAGGTCGAGGTCGTCCGCCTGCCCATGGACGAGGCCAACCCGTACGGCAACGCCTTCGGCCGGCGCGCCACCCGGCTGCGCACCGAGTCGCAGGGGCGGCGCGAGGCGGACCTGGCCACCGGCCGCACCTGGCACGTGGTCAACCCCGGCGTCGCCAACCGGCTGGGCGAGCCCGTCGGCTACGCCCTGCACCCCGAGGGCCTGCCCACCCTGCTCGCCCACGAGGACTCGTCGATCCGCTCCCGCGCCGAGTTCGCCACCAGCCACCTGTGGGTGACGCGCTACCACCCGGCCGAGCGCTACCCGGCGGGCGACCTGGTCAACCAGCACCCCGGCGGAGCCGGCCTCCCCGCGTACACCGCGGCCGACCGCGACATCGACGGCCAGGACATCGTGCTGTGGCACACGTTCGGGCTGACCCACTTCCCCCGCACCGAGGACTGGCCGATCATGCCGGCCGACACGTGCGGCTTCACCCTCAAGCCGGTCGGGTTCTTCGACCGCAACCCCACGCTCGACGTCCCGCCGAGCGCCACCTCCCCGAGCTCCTGCCACACCAGCGCCACGCCGAGCGCCACGTCAGGGAGCTCCTGCCACACCCCCGCGAACGGCGCCCCGCCCGGCGCCCCCGCCGAGGGCTCCTGCCACCAGAGATGAGGCGTCATGCGAAACAGACTGGCCTGCGGGGTCGCCGCCGTGCTCACCGCCACCGTCACCTCGGCCTGCGGCGGCGGGACCGCCGCCGCGCCCGGCACGCCCGGAGGCGCGGACGCGACGGGCCCGCCCGGATACCTCGCGCTCGCCGACGGCAAGCTGCCCGCGGGCGGCGCGCTCACCTTCGCCGTGCACATCGACAGCGGGGCCGCGACCGGGCTCGACCCCCAGCTCGCCGACGTGGCCACCTCCTGGCAGCTCATGTCGCTGGTGTACGAGACGCTCGTCACCGTCGGCCCCGACTTCGCCCCGAAACCCGCGCTCGCCGAGAGCTGGGAGACCCCCGATCCCAAGACCTACGTCTTCCACCTGCGCAAGGGCGTGGCCTTCTCCAACGGCCGGGAGATGACCGCCGACGACGTGGTCGGCAGCCTGAAGCGGCTGCTCGCCGCCAAGTCGGTGTGGCGCGGCCAGCTCGGGCCGGTCGAGAAGGTCGCCAAGGTGGACGCCGGCACCGTCAAGGTCACGCTGGCCAGGCCGTACACGCCGTTCCTCGCCGCGCTGGCCAACGTGCCGGCCGCGGTCCTGCCGATGAAGGAGATCGCGGCGGGCTCGCTCGACCCGGCCAAGGAGATGCTCGGCACCGGCCCGTTCAAGGTGCAGGACCACCGCCAGGACGTCTCGTGGTCGTTCGTCCGCAACGAGCACTACTGGGACAAGGGCAAACCGGCCGCCGACAGCCTGTCCGTCACCATCGCCCCGGAGGAGGCCGCGCGCGTGGCGGCCGTGCAGAACGGCAGCGCCGCCCTCGCCTCGCTCGGCAACGTCGACTCCGCCGCGATGCTGGCCGGCGCGGCGGACGTCAAGGTCGCCACCCAGGCGACCACCGACTTCTACTACCTGATGCTCAACTCCAGGAACCCCAAGTTCGCCGACCCCCGGGTCCGGCAGGCGGTGAACATGGCGCTCGACCGCAAGCAGATCGCCGAGGTGGCGCTCGGCGGCCAGGGCAGGCCCACCGGCGTCACCCCCGCGGGACTGCCCGGCGCCTGCGACCCGGCCGCGCTCCCGTCGGCCACCGGCGGCGGCGCGGCCAAGGCCAAGGAGCTGCTCGCCCAGGCCGGCGCCGCCGGCCTGTCCTTCACGCTCACCATCTACGCCACCGAGCCCGCCCCGGCCGTCGCCCAGGTGATCCAGCAGAACCTCCAGCAGGCCGGCGTCACCGTCAGGATCGAGCAGATGGACGAGGCGAGCTGGGCGGGCAAGGTGTACGGCAAGGCGCCGGCCCCGTTCGACTCCGCCCTGTCGTGGTTCGCCGGCTACGCCGACCCCGGCATGGTCACCACCTGGTGGAACCCGGACGTCGCGGGCTTCAACCAGGGCTTCATGCGGGCCGACAAGGACCTCAACGCGCTCATCGCCAGAGCCGGCGAGACCCCGGCGGGCCCCGAACGGGACAAGGCGCTGGCCGAGGTGTGCGCGAAGGTGGACACCGACTCCCAGATGGTGCCCCTGGTGACCCGCCCGGCCACGATCGCCTACCGGGCCGACGCGGTCAGCCCCAGCCTGTACGCCACCGAGGGCTACGGCAACCTGCTGCGGCTGGTCGCCGACGCCCGCGTCAAGCGGGGCTGAGCGCGATGCGGCTGCTGCTGTGGTGGGCCGGCCGGGCGCTCAGCTCGGCCGTCACGCTCCTCGGCATCTCGGTGCTCATCTTCGCGGCCCTGCGCCTGATGCCCGGCGGGTTCGCCGAGACCATCCTCGGCCCGTTCGCCACGCCGGAGCAGAAGGCCGAGCTGGCCGCCCGCTACGGGCTCGACCAGTCGGTGCTCGCCCAGTACGGGCACTGGCTGGCCGCGGTCGGCACCGGCGACTTCGGCACCTCGATGATCAGCCGCCAGCCGGTCGCGGCGGAGCTGGCGGCGCGGCTGCCGGTGACCGCGCGGCTCACGCTGCTCGCCGTGGCCGCCGCGGTCCTGGCCGGGGTGCCCCTGGGCGTCGTCACCGCCGTGCGCGCCCGGCCGGGCGGTGGCGGCGGGGCGGGCCGGCTGCTGAGCGGCCTCGGCGTGAGCGTCCCGGAGTTCGCGCTGGGCAGCCTCGTCGTCTTCGTGGTCTCCCGGTACGGCCTGCAGACCACCGGCTACCTGCTGCCCGCCGCGGTCCTGTCGATCTTCGCCATCTCGGCCACGGCCCGGACGACCCGCGACGCGGTGCTCGGCGTGCTGGTGGAGCAGCACATCACGGCCGCCGTCGCCCGGGGCGAGACGCCGTGGTTCATCGTCAGGCACCACATCCTGCGCAACGCCGCCGGACCGGTGCTCACGCTCACGGCGACGATCACCGCGTACCTGCTGGGCGGCGCGCTGATCGTCGAGTACCTGTTCAACCTGCCCGGCGTCGGCTCCTACGTCGTGCAGGCGGTCGGCCGCAGGGACTACGCGGTCGTGCAGGCCGGCGTGCTGCTGGCGGCGGCCGTGTTCATCGTCATGAACGTCCTGGTCGACCTGCTGGTCGGCCTGGTGGACCCGCGGCTCGGGAGGCGCGCGTGAAGAAGCTCCGGCTCGACCCGCTGTCGCTGGCCGGCCTGGCCTGCCTGCTGCTGCTCGTGCTGCTGGCCCTCGGCTCGCTCGTGGACGCCGCCGGCGACCCCGACGCCATCGTCGGGCCGCGGCTCCGGCCGCCCGGACCCGGCTGGTGGCTGGGCACCGACAACCTGGGCCGCTCCGTGCTGCCGCGCGTCATGGAGGGAGTGGGCACCACGCTGCTGCTGTCGTCGGCGGCCGTGCTCGTGACCGCCGCGCTGAGCGCCGGCTTCGGCGTCCTCGCCGGATACCGGGGCGGCTACCTCAACGAGCTGATCATGCGGGTGGTGGAGGTGCTCTACTCGTTCCCGGCGATCGTGCTGGCCGTCCTCGTGGCCGCCGTCGCCGGGCCGGGGCAGCTCGCCGCGCTGGCCAGCATCGTGCTCGTCACCATCCCGCTCATGACCAGGCTCGTCCGGGCCGCCGCCGTGGCCGTGGCCGGGCGCGACTACGTGACGGCCGCCGTCATCAGCGGCGCCCGGCTGCCGCGCGTGCTCGGCCGGCACGTCCTGCCGAACGTGGCCGGGACCATCGCCGTGCAGGGCACGTACGCGCTGTCGGTCGGCATCTCCGTCGAGGGCGGCCTGAGCTTCCTCGGCTTCGGCGTGCAGCCGCCGCAGGCGTCGCTCGGCGTGCTCATCCGGCAGGGCGGGACGTACATGATGGCCGCCCCCTGGCTGATCATCGGGCCGGGTGCCGTGCTGGTGCTGGCCATCCTGTCCATCAACGTGTTCGGCGACGGCCTGCGCGACCGCTTCGAACCGAGGGAGACGAGGTCACTGGTGTGAACGAGCTGCTGGAAGTGGACGGCCTGGTCGTGGACTACGGCCGGGCCCGCGCCCTCGACGGCGCCGACCTGCGGGTGGCGGCCGGGCGGACGGTCGGCGTGGTCGGCGAGAGCGGCTCGGGCAAGTCCACGCTCGGCGCGGCGATCGGCCGCCTGCTGCCCCGCCAGGCCCGGGTCGAGGCGGGCGAGGTGCGTGTGGGCGGGGAGAGGATGCTGGACCTGCGCCCGGCCGAGCTGCGGCGGCTGCGCCGCGGCCGGCTGGGCTTCGTCTTCCAGGACCCGATCGCCTCGCTCGACCCGACCATGCGCGTGGGGCGGCAGTTGCGCCTCGTGCTGGGCCGCCGGGGCGACGTGGCCGCCCATCTGGCCCGGGTCGGGCTCGACGCGGCCCGGGTCGCCTCCGCGTACCCGCACCAGCTCTCCGGCGGCATGGCGCAGCGGGTCGCGATCGCGCTGGCCATGGCCGCCTCGCCCGAGCTGCTGGTCGCCGACGAGCCGACGGCCTCGCTGGACGCGCAGGTGCGGGAGAAGGTGCTGGACGTGGTGTTCGCGCTCGCGGCCGAGGCCGGGACGAGCATCGTCTGGCTCAGCCACGACCTGCCGGCCGTGGCCCGCCGGTGCGACCGGGTGGCCGTGATGTACGGCGGCCGGGTCGTGGAGTCGGGCCCCGCGGCGGCGGTGCTCGGCGCCCCCGCCCACCCCTACACCGCGGCCCTGGCCGGGTCGGCGCCCGCGGCGGCGGCGCCCGGCGTGCGGCTGCGGCCCGTGCCCGGCCGGCCGCCGGTGCTGACGGGGCCGTCACCGGGGTGCGCGTTCGAGCCGCGCTGCCCGTTCGCCGAGGAGCGCTGCGCCGTCGAACGGCCCGCGCCGGTGAGGGTGGGCGAGCAGGACGCGCTCTGCCACCGGGCCGCCGACCTCGTCGGAGAGCTGGAGGTGGTCGCGTGACCGGGGAAGCCGGACCGGCCGGAGAGTTGGAGGTGGTCGCGTGACCGGGGAATACGGACGGGCCGCGGTGCCGGAGGTGGTCGCGTGATCCTGGAACTGGACGACGTCACGGTGTCCTTCACCACCGGCCCGCCCCTGCGGCGCCGCCGACTCGACGCCGTGCGCGGCGTCTCGCTGGCCGTGGCCGAGGGCGAGACGCTGGGCGTGGTGGGGGAGTCGGGCTCGGGCAAGACCACCACCAGCCGGGTGGCGCTCGGCCTGCGACGGCCCACCTCCGGCACGGTGCTCTTCGACGGCAGGCCGTTCCCGCGCAGGCGCCGCGACCTGGCCGGGCGCATCCAGGCGGTGCTCCAGCACCCCCACTGGTCGCTCAACCCCCGCATGCGCGTCGGGCAGAGCGTCGCCGAGCCGCTGGCCGTGCTCGGCCGGCCCGCCGGGTCGCTGGTGGCCGAGGCGCTGGAGCAGGTCGGCCTGGGCGCCGGCTTCGCCGAGCGCTATCCTCACGAGCTGTCCGGCGGCCAGCGGCAGCGGGTGTCGATCGCCCGCGCGCTGATCACCCGGCCGAGCTTCGTCGTCCTCGACGAGGCGGTCAGCGCCCTCGACGTCTCCGTCCAGGCCCAGATCCTCAACCTGCTGAAGGACCTCCAGGCGGAGTTCCGCTTCAGCGCCCTGTTCATCTCCCACGACCTCGGCGCCGTCCGGTACGTGGCCGACCGGATCGCCGTCATGCGCGACGGCGAGATCGTCGAGACCGCGGCCGCCGCCGCCTTCCACACCGCTCCCGAACACCCGTACTCGCGCCAGCTCCTGGAGTCCCTGTGACCCTCGCCCCCGTCTCGTCCTTCGCCACCGGTGCGCCGGGCAACGCCGACCTCCCGCTCACCCCCCAGCCCAGCCCCGGCCGCGGCAGCGTGCCGTTCGACCTGCCCGGCGTGCACGTCGGCACCGCCGAGTACGCCGAAGGCCCCACCGGCTGCACCGTCGTGCACGTCCCGGCGGGCGCGCGCACCGCCGTCGACGCCCGCGGCGGCGCGGTCGGCATGAGCGGCGGCTACGACTTCAACCACGCGATCTGCTTGGCGGGCGGCTCGGTGTACGGCCTGGCCGCCGCCGCCGGCGTGAGCGAGGAGCTGCTCGCCCGGCGCGGCAACCAGGTCAGATGGGACGAGCTCCAGCTCGTCTCCGGCGCGGTGATCTACGACTTCTCCGCGCGGGACAACGCCGTCCATCCCGACACCGCGCTCGGCCGCGCCGCGCTGCGCGCCGCCCGCGAGGGCGAGTTCCCCGTGGGCCGGTGCGGGGCCGGCATCGGCGCCACCGCCGGGAAGATCGACTTCGGCCGGGCCGAGCACACCGGGCAGGGCGCCGCGTTCGGCGTCTTCGGCAGCGCCAAGGTGCTGGTGGCGACCGTGATCAACTCCGTGGGCGTGGTCGTCGGCCGTGACGGGGAGATCCTGCGCGGCAACTACCACTCCGGCGAGGGGGTCAGGCGGCACCCGAGCGTGGACTACGCGCAGCTCGCGGACGCGCCGGCCGTGATGGGCAACACCACCCTGACCGTGATGGTGACGAACGTGAGCCTGGCCGACCGCGACCTCGCCCAGGTCGCGCGCCAGGTGCACAGCTCGATGCACCGCGGCATCCAGCCGTTCCACACCTCGACGGACGGCGACGTGCTGTTCGCCCTCACCACCGACGAGGTGGAGCTGGAGGGGCTCAAGCCGGCGGGCTTCGGCGCGCTGGCCTCGGAGGTGGCCTGGGACGCCGTCCTGAGCGGCGTGGAGTAGGCCGATGCACGTCTTCCCCCGTTACGCGCCGGCCGATCCCGCGCACGCCGCCCGCCTGGTGCGGGAGAACCCGTTCGCGCTCGTGGTCAACGCCGCGGACGGCGTGCCCGTGGCCACCCACGCCCCGGTGCTCGTCGAGGACCCCGGCGGCCCCGGCTTCGAGGGCGCCACGCTCGTCGGCCACCTGGCCCGCGTCAACCCGCAGTGGCGGGCCTGGGAGTCCGCGCCGCAGACGCTGGTCGTCTTCTCGGGGCCGCACGGGTACGTCTCGCCGACCAGCTACGAGGCGGACCCGGCGGTGCCGACCTGGAACTACGCGGCCGTCCACCTGACGGGCCGGATCGAGGTCCATCCGGACCCGCTGGAGGTGGTGGAGCGGACCGTGGAGGCGATGGAGTCGTCCCGGACGCCGTCGTGGCGGCCCGGCGCGGCCTCGCGCGAGGTGTTCGCCCGGATCGTGTCCGGTGTGGTGGCCTTCCGGGTACGGGTGACGGGGGAGCGCGGCATGTTCAAGCTGAGCCAGGACCTCGACGACGAGCGGCGCGCGCGGGTCCGTCGCGACGCGGCGCCGGCGCTCGCCGCGCTCATGGACCAGGTGGACGCGCGCCCGGCCGACGCCGGGCGGACAGCAGGCCCGGAGGTGGCTTCGTGACCAGGTTCCCCGCGTTCACCTCGTCGCGCCCGGACCCGGGCGGGCGCGGCAGGGAGTTCGGGACCCACTGGGGCGCGGCCGTGCGCGCCAACCACGACGGCTACCTGCGGCTGTTCGAGGCGTGCGGGGCCGGGCCGGAACGGGTCCGCGAGCTGTCGGAGCGGGCACTGGCCGCGACGGCCGCCTGGGCGCCGGAGCTGGCCGAGGAGATCGGCGGCATCGCGGAAGGCTGCGGCCTGGAGCCCTGGCAGGTGGCCGCCGTCAACGCCCGCACCGAGATCCTCGCGGCGATGCGGGCCGGCGGCGAGGGCGAGTGCTCGACCGCCGTCGTGCTCGACCCGGGCCGGCCGCCGCGTACCGTCCAGACCTGGGACTGGCACGACCACCTGCGCGACGCGCCGCTGCTGTGGGCCTTCGAGACGGCCGGCGGGCGCCGGGTGCGCACGTTCACCGAGGCCGGGGTGCTGGCCAAGATCGGCGTCAACGACGCGGGCCTCGGCGTCCACTTCAACATCCTGCGCCACCGCGCCGACCACGCCGACGTCGGCGTGCCCGTCCACCTGGTCGCGCGCCGCATCCTCGACGAGGCGGCCACACTGGAGGAGGCCACGCGGATCGCCCGCTCGGCGCGGACGTCGGCGTCCACGGTCGTCACCGTGGTGACCGAGGAGGGGGCCAGGTCGCTGGAGATCTGCCCGGCGGGCGTCGGCGTGGTCGAGGCCGGGGTGAACGGGATCGACGGCGTGCTCCTGCACACCAACCACTTCCTGGACCCGGAGCTGGCGCGCGGCGAGGACCTCGGCACCGAGCGGCCCGGCACGTACGCGCGGCTGCGCCACCTGGAGGAACGGGCGGACGGCCTGGCCGACCCCGACCTCACGGCGCGGGCCGGGGCGATGACCTGTCACGCCCCGGTGGCGCCGGTGTGCGCCCACCCGGACCCGGCGCTGCCCTTCGACCAGCGCTGGGAGACGCTCGCGGTGATCAGCCTGGACGTGGCCGCGGGCGCCATGCGCGTCCACCGGGGACGGCTCTGCCAGGTCGCCGCGACGACCTGGCAGACGTTCTGAGCCCCGCCGTCGACGGCGCGGCCGTTCTAGTGGAAGGCGGGCAGGCCGGTGAGCGCCTTGCCGACGACCAGCGCGTGGATCTCCGAGGTGCCCTCGTAGGTCAGCACGGACTCCAGGTTCACCGCGTGACGGATCACCGGGTACTCCAGCGTGACGCCGCTCGCGCCGAGCAGCGTGCGGCAGGTCCGCGCGATGTCGAGGGCCTCGCGCACGTTGTTGAGCTTGCCGGCGCTCACCTGCTCCGGGGTGATCTCGCCGCGCTCCTTCAGCCGCCCGAGGTGCACGGCCAGC
Source organism: Nonomuraea roseoviolacea subsp. carminata (assembly GCF_024172185.1). GTDB lineage: Bacteria > Actinomycetota > Actinomycetes > Streptosporangiales > Streptosporangiaceae > Nonomuraea > Nonomuraea roseoviolacea. Next base: position 1,748,452 of record NZ_JAMZEC010000001.1, on the reverse strand, counting down.
AGCAGGCCCTTGCCCAGCTCCAGCGTCATGTCGGCGAGCTTGGCCTGGGTGAGCTGGTAGGAGGCGAGCGGCCGGGCGAACACCTCCCGGGAGGCGGCGTACTCCAGCGCCGTCTCCAGGCAGTCGAGCGCGGCGCCCATCGCGCCGAAGACGATGCCGAACCGGGCCTCGTTCAGGCAGCCCAGCGGGCCGGACAGGCCCCGCGCGCCGGGCAGCATCGCCTCGGCCGGCAGCCGCACGCCGTCCAGCACCAGCTCGCTCGTCACGCTGGCGCGCAGCGACACCTTGTGCTTGACGTCGTGCGCGGCGAAGCCGGGCGTGCCCGCCGGGACGAGGAAGCCGCGCACGCCGTCCTCGGTGCGCGCCCAGACGACCGCGACGTCGGCGATCGAGCCGTTGGTGATCCACATCTTGGTGCCGCTCAGCACCCAGTCGGAGCCGTCGCGCCTGGCCGTCGTGCGCATGCCGCCCGGGTCGGAGCCGAAGTCGGGCTCGGTGAGGCCGAAGCAACCGATGCGCTCCCCGGCCGCCATGGCCGGCAGCCATTCCTGCTTCTGCTCCTCGCTGCCGTACTTCCAGATCGCGTACATGGCCAGCGAGCCCTGCACCGAGACCAGGCTGCGCAGCCCGGAGTCGGCGGCCTCCAGCTCCAGGCAGGCCAGGCCGTACGCGACGGCGCCGAGGCCGGCGCAGCCGTACCCGTCGAGGTGCATGCCGAGGACGCCGACCGAGCCGAGCGTGCGGGCCAGCTCGCGCGCGGGCAGCTCGCCCGCCTCGAACCAGCCGGCGACGTGCGGCCGGATCTCGCGGTCGCAGACCTGGCGGACGGCCTCGCGGATGTCGCGCTCCTCGTCGGTGAGGAGGCCGTCGAGGGCGAACAGGGCAGAGGGGTGCATGAGCGCTCCATTGTATTTTGGATCCAATATTGAATATCCAATATGGCATGGCTAGGGTGGTTTGACCATGGAGCTGCTGAACCTCGTGAACGGCCGCTGGATCGAGGGATCCGGCGCCGCGTTCGCCGACGCCAACCCCGCGAACCCCGGCGAGATCGTCGCCCGCGGGCGCGCCGCCTCGCCCGAGGAGGTGGGGCTGGCCGTCCGCGCCGCCCGCGACGCCGCGCCCGCCTGGCGCGCCACCCCCCACCACGAGCGCGCCGCCGTCCTGTCCAGGGCCGCCGCCCTCGTCGACGCGGCCGCCGAGGAGTGGGGGCGCGAGCTGAGCCGCGAGGAGGGCAAGACGCTCCCCGAGGCCGTGGCCGAGGTCCGCGGCGCGGCCCGCATCCTGCGCTACTACGCCGCCGAGGCCGACCGCGACAGCGGCGAGATCTACGCCTCCCCGCGCCCCGGCGAGAACCTCCTCGTCATGCGCCGCCCCGTGGGCGTCGCCGGCCTCATCACGCCGTTCAACTTCCCGATCGCCATCCCCGCCTGGAAGATCGGCCCCGCGCTGACCTACGGCAACACGGTCGTGTGGAAGCCCTCCTCGCTCGTGCCGCTCCTCGCCATGCGCCTCGCGGGCGCCCTCACCGAGGCGGGCCTGCCCGACGGCGTGCTCAACCTCGTGTACGGCGAGGCCGACGCCGGAGCCGCGATCATCGACCACCCCGGCGTGAACGCCGTCTCCTTCACCGGCTCCACCGAGGTCGGCCGGGCCGTCATCGCCCGCTGCGGCGAACTGGCCAAGCCGGTGCAGACCGAGATGGGCGGCAAGAACGCCGCCGTCGTGCTCGCCGACGCCGACCTCGACCACGCCGCCGAGCAGGTGTGCCTCGGCGCGTTCCGCTCCACCGGGCAGAAGTGCACGGCCACCTCCCGCCTCGTGGTCGAGGAGGCCGTCGCCGCCGACCTGCTGCGCAAGGTGGCCGCCAAAGCCGAGGAACTCGTCGTCGGCGACCCGCTCAAGGATGGCGTGGAGATGGGACCGCTCGTCAGCGCCGCCGCCCGCCAGCGCGTGGCGGCGGGCGTGCGGCGGGCCGTCGAGGACGGCGCCGAGCCGCTGGCGGGCGCCCGGCCGTACCGGGACGGGCGGCTCGCCGAGGGCTGGTTCACCCCGCCCACCGTGCTCGCCCTGCCCGGCACGCACCTGGACGTGTGGAGCACCGAGCTGTTCGGCCCGGTCGTCGGCGCGGTGCGCGCCGCTGGCCCGGAGGAGGCACTGCGGCTGGCCAACCGGAGCGAGCACGGGCTGTCGGCGGCGATCTTCACCCGCGACCTGGGCGCCGCGCTGCGGGCCGTGGACGACCTCGACGTCGGCGTGCTCCACGTCAACTCGGAGTCCGCGGGCACCTTCCCCTGGGTGCCGTTCGGCGGCAGCAAGCTCAGCGGCTTCGGGCCGAGGGAGCAGGGACGGGCCGCCCGCGAGTTCTTCACCCAGACCGTCACCGTCTACCTCGGGGCGCCGGCGTGAGCGGGGCGCTGTCCGGCCTGCTCGTGGCCGACTTCAGCCGGGTGCTCGCGGGCCCGTACGCCACCATGCTCCTCGCCGACCTCGGCGCCGACGTCGTCAAGGTCGAACGGCCGGACGGCGGCGACGACACCCGCTCGTGGGGCCCGCCGCACGCCGGGGGAGAGGCCACCTACTTCCTCGCCGTCAACCGCAACAAGCGCTCCATCGCCCTCGACCTGCGCGACCCGGCGGACGCCGAGGTGGCCCGCGCCCTCGCCGCCCGCGCCGACGTGCTCGTCGAGAACTTCAGGCCCGGCACCATGGACCGCCTCGGGCTCGGCTACGACAGGCTGCGCGCGGCCAACCCGGGGCTCGTCTACTGCTCCATCACCGGGTTCGGCGAGGGCGAGGGGGCGCGGCTGCCCGGCTACGACCTCATCGCGCAGGCCGTCGGCGGGCTGATGAGCGTCACCGGCGAGCCCGGCGGGCCCGGCACGAAGGCGGGCGTCGCCCTCGTGGACGTGATCACCGGGCTGCACGCCTCGCTCGGCGTGCTGGCCGCGCTCCGCCACCGCGACGCCACCGGCCAGGGGCAGCGGGTGACGGTCTCGCTGCTGTCGTCGCTGCTGTCGGCCATGACGAACCTGGCCTCCGGGTACGCCGCCGCCGGCGTGGTGCCCTCCGCCATGGGCAACCGGCATCCCAGCATCGTCCCGTACGAGGTGTTCCAGGCCGCCGACCGGCCGATCGTCATCGCGGCCGGCAACGACCGCCAGTTCCGCGCCCTGTGCGACGCCCTCGGGCGCGGCGACCTCGCGGCCGACCCGAGGTACGCCGCCAACTCCGGCCGGGTCGCCCACCGGGACGAGCTGTGCGCCGAGCTCGACCGGGCCCTCGCCGCCCGCACGGCCGACGAGTGGTTCGCCGCCCTGACCGCGGCCGGGGTGCCCTGCGGGCCGATCAACACCATGGCCGACGCCTTCGCCCTGGCTTCGGAACTGGGTCTGAACCCGCTGGTCGGCGAGGGACCGGCCGCCCAGGTGGCCAACCCCATCGGCCTCGGCGGCACGCCCCCGGAGTACCGCCTCGCGCCTCCGTCGCTCGGGCAGGACGACCAGTGGGTTCGTGAGATATTGGGCGGATGACCACGCCAGAAGGGCCGGCAAGGGGTGTCGCGGGCGAGGCCGGTGGGCGGCGCAGGCCGCCCACGGCGCAGCAGTTCGTCCTGGGGGAGCTGCGGCGCGCCATCACCACCGGCCGGCTGCGTCCCGGCGACCCCATCCGGCAGGAGGCGCTGGCCGAGGAGCTCGACGTGAGCCGCGTCCCCCTCCGTGAGGCGCTCAAGACGCTCCAGGGCGAGGGCCTGGTCACCTACGAGGCCCACCGGGGCTACTTCGTCGAGCGGCTCTCGCTCGACGACCTGCGCGAGGTCTACCTCATCCGGGAGCTCCTGGAGGCCGAGGCGGTGCGCCGGGCGGCCGGGCGGATCGGCGACGAGGCGCTGCGCGCGGCCGAGCGGGCGCAGGCGGAGGTCGAGGAGGCCGCCGCCGCGGGCGACGTGCTGGCGATGGCCGCGGCCAACCGCCGCTTCCACATGACGATCTTCGAGGCGTCCGGGCTGCCGCGCATGGTCCGGATGATCAGAACGCTGTGGGACTCCACCGACGCCTACCGCTCCGTCTACTACGGGGAGCCGGCCAACAGGGAACGGGTCATCGAGGAGCACCGGGCCGCGCTCGACCTGCTGCGCCGCCGCGACGCCGAGGGGGCCGTGCGGGTCCTGGCCGCGCACCGCGCCCACGCCGTGACCGCCATCGAGGCCGTCCTCCCCGGCACCCCTTGAAGCGTTTCAGCCGGTGAGGACGCGGCCGACCATCCGCGCGTACATGCGGCCCGGGCTCGGGGACCGGGCCAGGAAACCGGGCAGCATGGGCAGCCCCACCGCGTACGGCTCCAGCCGCTCGTACAGCTCCTCCGCACCGGAGGGCCGGTCGTCGGGCCGCTTCTCCAGCAGCTCGGACAGCAGCGCGCCGAGCCCGGCCGGCAGGCCCGGGATGTCCGGTGGCCGCTCCTTGACCTGCTTCTCGAACACCACGTAGTCCGTCGGCCCGGTGAACAGTTGCCGGCCGGTCAGCATCTCGTGCAGCACGCAGCCCAGCGCGTACAGGTCGCTGCGCGGCTCGGCGACGCCCCGCTGGATCTGCTCGGGCGCCATGTAGGCGGGCGTGCCGAGGATCTGGCCGATCCGGGTGAACGTCGTGACGTCGGACTCGCGCAGCATGGCCAGGCCGAAGTCGAGCACCTTCACGCTGCCGTCGGGGCACAGCATGAGGTTGGTGGGCTTGAGGTCGCGGTGGCAGATGGCCAGCGCGTGCGCGGCCGACAGGACCGCGCACGCCTGCGCGGCGATGGCGGCGGCCCACGGGACCGGCAGCGGCCCGTGCTCGCTGAGCACGTCGGCCACGGTGACGCCTTCGATGAACTGCATCACCTGGTACAGCCGCTGCTCGTGGGTGCCGAAGTCGTAGAGCACCGGCGCGCCCGGGTGCTCCAGCCGGGCCAGGATGCGGGCCTCCCGGATGAAGCGGCGCTCCAGCTCGCCGTCCGGCCCGCCGCTCGGCAGGCGCAGCAGCTTGACCGCGACACGGCGGTCGAGGTGGCGGTCGTGGCCCGCGTAGACGGCTCCCATGCCGCCCTGCCCGAGGGGGAAGTGCTCGAGCACATAGCGGTCGCCGATGACCATTCGCCCCTCCATCCCGCCTTTCGGAAAAACTACACCGTCCACGAGGGCGCGGGTGTGAGCGCCCGAGCCGCTTCACGGGGTGAGGTCACGAGCAGGGCGCGCCCGCTTCACGGGGTGAGGCCATGAGCGGGCGGGTGCAGGTGGCCGTCGGCCAGCCCGTCGAGGCCCAGACGGATCAGTGTCTGCCCCAGGGCGGAGGTCTCACGCAGGGCGTCCTCCAGCACCGCGAGCTGCCGGAACGCCTCGCCGTACGCGCTCTGCTCCTTGAGCGTCAGGCGCGGCAGGCGGGTGCGCCGCACGTCGAAGCGGCTGGAGCCGGTCGTCGCGCGGCCCCCGGCCGCCCGCAGGAAGCCGGCCAGGAAGTCGGGGTCGAGCCGGCGCTGGTCCACCCGGTAGAGCGTCAGGTGGGGCCCCAGCACGCAGCCGCCCTCGGCCATGACCCGGACGCTGGAGTAGGAGGCCACCACGTCGCCGGGGCGCACCTGCACGAGCCCCTGCTGGGCGCTCGCCCGGCCGGAGGGCGGCGTGCCGCCGGCCACGTCGTCGGCGGTCAGCACCGGCAGGTCGCCGCCGTCGGCGGCCATCTTGGGCGGCGCCTGGAGCACGGTGACCAGGCCCTCCTTGATGAGGTCGCCGACGGTGGTGGCGGGCTGGTCGAGCGGCTGGTCCAGCACCTTCAGGTCGGGCGGCGCCGCGGCGGCGGCCAGGAAGCGGTCGCGCGCCTCGGTGAAGGCGCGCCCGACGTCGTCGCGGCGCTGGTGGCGGGCCGGCGTCATGTCCACCTCGTCGGCCAGCAGGTCGATGATGCGCACCGTGCGGTCGGAGCGGTCGTCGAGGTAGGCGCGCCAGGCCGGCTCGACGGCGGACAGGTCGGCCGTCGCGTCGAGGATGAGCACGTCGGACGGCGGGCGCTCGCCCGCGCGCGGCCGGCGCAGCAGCCACAGGTCGGAGCCGGGCAGCGCCACGACGCCGCGCAGGGCGCCGGCCCGCAGCAGGTTGGCCCGGATGCGGCGGCCCGCCTTGCGGCTCGCGGCGGCGGGCGGCATGAGGATGGCGACCAGGCCGCCCGGCCGGACGTGGGTCAGGCAGTGCTGCACCCAGGCCAGCTCCGGCTCGCCGCGCGGCGGCAGGCCGTACTCCCAGCGCGGGTCGCCGGTCAGCTCCTCGTAGCCCCAGGCGCGCTCGTTGAACGGCGGGTCGCACAGGACGGCGTCGGCCTTCTCCCCGGCGAAGGCGTCGTGGCGGATGGCGTCGCCGGGGACGATCCGCGCGTCGGCGCCGCGCAGCCTGAGCCGGGCCGCGGCGATGCGGGCGGAGGCGCCGCTGAGGTCCTGCCCGAGCAGGCGGGCGGCCTTCGGGGCGAGCAGCAGCGTGCCGACGCCGCACGCGGGGTCCATGATCGTGGCGGGCCGCTCGATGCCGGAAACGCCCCGCTCCCCGTCCCCGGCCAGCACCATGCTCCCGGCCGGAGAACTGCTCCCGCTCCGGTCGCCGCTCCCGCTCCGGTCGCCGCTCCCGCTCCGGTTGCCGCTCCGGGTCAGATCGCCACTCCCGGTCAGGGCATCGCTCCCGCTCCGGTCGCCGCTGTCGGTCAGGGCACCGCTCCCCGTCAGGGCGCCACCCCCGGTAAGAGCGCCGCTCCCGGCAGGGCCACGGCCCGCGGGCCCGCTCGCCGCGGGCCCGCGATCCGCCGATCCCGCGTCCGCTGCTTGTCCGTCCGCCTGGCCGCCGTCCGCGGCGCGGTGGCCGGGCGGCGCCCCGTGCGGAGCCTGGGGGCCGCGGTGGCCGTCCGACGCCGCGGTCGGAACGACCGCGGGACGCCCGCCTGCGAGGTGGTCGCCGGCGGCCGGGGCGGCGCCGACCAGGCGGACCATCAGCTCGGCGACGTCCTCGCGGGTCACGGAGAGCCGGCGCGAGTGGGCCTCCAGGTAGCGCTCGCACAGGAACTCGTACGCCGCGAGCGCCCCGTGCCGCTCCGCCAGTTCGTACACCAGCCCGGCCAGTTCGGGGTCCAGCTCGGCGCTCCCGGTGGAAAGAAACTCACCCGCCTCGGCCACAAGGTCACCCAGGCGTAGATCTCCGGCGGCTTTCAGGCGCTGCCACACACGATCTCCCAGGGATACCTGGTAGGACTTCCCATAGCGCCGCAGCCACGCCTCGACCTGCCGCAGTGAGAAAAGCGGCTGGTTGGCGGTTCCACCCACGGGATGGGGGAAGTCGTCGTGGCGGCGTCGCCAGTTGCTCACCGCGGCACGCCCGACCCCCGCGAGCCGGGCGATGTCCCCGGCGTTCACGGTCGGGTCGTGGCTCATGCGACCACAGTAGTTCACAAGAGTCTTCAGCGCATCTGCTTGTGAAGTCTTTCAACCAATGATTTACTGCTAGGTATGAAGCACAACATCCGCTATGCCGCCGGATCAGATGTGGGGCGCCGCAGGGAGCAGAACGAGGATTCCGGCTACGCGAGCGGTCGGCTGCTCGTGGTGGCTGACGGGATGGGCGGCCACGCGGCCGGCGAGCTCGCGAGCTCGGCGGCGATCGCCGTCATGCGCGAGCTGGATGCCACGCTTCCGGAGACCGGCTCCGACCTGGAGGCCGCCCTTGAGGGCGCCGTGCACGAGGCGGCGCGCCGGCTGGTCGAGCTGGCGGAGATCGACCCGGCGCGCAGGGGCATGGGGACCACGGTGACCGCCATGCTCTGGGACGGTTACCGGTTCGCCCTGGCTCATCTCGGTGACTCCCGCGGATACCTGCTTCGCGATGGTGCTCTTTACCAGATGACCAAGGATCACACACTTGTGCAGTCGATGGTGGACGAAGGGCGGATAACGGAGGATCAGGCCGCCGTGCACCCCCGGCGTTCCATGGTGCTGCGGGTGCTCGGCAGCGAGGGCCGGGCCGAGCCCGACATGGCGCTGCGCGAGGCCGAGCCCGACGACCGCTACCTGCTGTGCTCCGACGGCCTCACGGCCGTGCTCGGTCCCGAGATGCTGCACGAGGTGCTCACCACGCATCCCGACCCGGCGATGGCCATGCAGCGCCTCATCGACCTGGCCAACGAGGGCGGCTCGCCGGACAACGTGACCGTGATCGTCGCCGACGTGGTGGCTCCGGGCACGGGCGACGAGCAGGTGTGGCGCGTGGGCGCGGGGGCGTAGCGGGCTCACTTCCAGGAGCCGCGTCACTTCCGCCACAGGAGTCCTTTTTCTTCCCAGAGCTCGTCACTTTCCCGGTGCGCGGCCCGCGCTCGGCGCGCGGCGATTACCGTACATCGTGATCGTCCGGATTTTCTGGGAGGAGTCGCGCTGGACCCCATCGCGGAAGCTCTGCTGAAACAGGTCCGTAAGGAGATCGGCTACCGGGAGAAGGGCGGCCAGCAGACCAAGTTCGGCCACTGGTACGCCGAGCGCGTCCAGGACACCCAGTACCGGGACGCGCCCTGGTGCGACATGTTCATCGCCTGGGCGGCGGACCGGGCCGGCATCACGGACTACGTCGGCAGCTTCGCCTGGACGCCGTCCCACGCCGCGTGGTTCATCAAGCAGGGCGCGTGGTCGTCCAAGCCCGAGCCGGGAGCGCTGGTCTTCTTCGACTGGAAGGGCGGCAAGAGCTACCAGGGCATCGACCACGTCGGCATCGTCGAGAGCGTCTCCGGCGGCAGGATCCACACGATCGAGGCGAACGTCGACCGCGTGTGGCTCAAGCGCAAGGTCCGCGATACCGACAAGGTCGTCGGGTACGGCCTGCCGCGCCTGGTCAAGGCCAACGCCACGCTGAGCGAGATCCGCTCCACCGACCACCCGTTCGCGCCGGCGCCCCGGGCGGGTGAGCCCCAGGGGTCGGTGTTCGACGTGCTGGGCACACCCCACGCCCTGCTCGCCGTCATGGTGCTGACGACGATCGCGCTCTCCTTACGCTTCGCCGGACGCCGCCGCGGCATCCATCGCCGCCTCGCCTGGCCCTGGAACGCGCCGGCGCGCCGCGACCACGGCGTGTCGTGGACCGAGGACGACCCCGCCTGGTCCGACCCCGAACCCGCCTGGGACGACCCCGAACCCGCATCAGACCGCGACGATCCCGCCTGGGACGGCCATGAGCGCGACACCGGCGGCGACCGGGTCCCCGTGGTCATCGGCGGACCTCCCGGCGAGCAGCCCCCGGCCTCCCGCCGCCGCCCGTACGAGCGGGGACGCTGACGCGGGCGGGCGCGCCGGTCAGCCGGTCAGGTCGATGACCAGCTTGACGTCGTCGCCCGGCTTGTCGAACGCCTCCAGCGCCCGCTCCAGCGGCAGCCGCCTGGTGATCAGCCGTTCCAGCCAGGCGCAGTCGGCCGCGGCCAGCGCCTCGCCCGCGGCGCGGAAGTGGCGCAGGTTGGCGTTGACGGAGCCGAACACCACGTCGTTCTCCAGCACCATGTCCCGGTTGATGCGCCCCACGTCCGCGTCCAGCACCTTGCCGGCGGGTGACACGCCGGTCAGGCACACGATGCCGGCCGAGCCGCTCGCCAGCATCGCGTCGCGGACCATCGTGTCCGCCCCCGTGGCCTCGACGATGATGTCCGGGCGCAGGTCGCGCACCGGCTCCAGGGAGCTGCCGGAGTGGAAGACCGCGCCGAGCGAGCGCACGAGGTCCCTCTTGAGCCCTTCGGTGGCGCGGTCGATGACGTGCACCTCCAGCCCGCGCTGCCTGGCGAGCAGGGCGGCCAGCAGGCCGATCGGCCCGGCGCCGACGACGAGCGCCGTACGCGGCTCGAACCAGGACCGCGCCCCGATCCGCTCGATGTGCTCCCACGCCTTGGCCACGACCGAGGTCGGCTCCATCAGCATCCCGACCCGCTCCAGCCGCGGGTCGATGCGCACGGCGTAGTCCTCCTCCACGGTCCACAGCTCGCTGCCGTAGCCGTCGAGCGCCTTGATGCCGCGCTCGGTGTAGCGGCCGTTGCGGCACATGTCGAACTCGCCGCGGGCGCAGGCCGGGCACGGCACCGGGTCGGGCCGGCGCACCACGCCGACGACCAGGTCGCCGGGGGAGAAGGAGGACCCCTCGGGCGCGCGGAGCACGCGGCCGAGCGACTCGTGGCCGAGGACCATGCAGTCCTGCTCGCCCCGCCAGAAGCCGTACTCACCGGAGGCCAGCTCCCGGTCCGTGCCGCAGATGCCCAGGGCCAGGCCCTGGACGAGCAGCTCGCCGGGCCCCGGCTCGGGATCGGGGACGTCCTCGACGCGGAGCGACCCACGGGTGTCCGGCCGCAAGGTGAGTGCGCGCATGACCGACCTCTACCCGGCAGGCGACAGGAAATAGTAGGACGTCCTAGTATCTTGAGGGTAGGCCGCTCAAAGAGGAGTGATCAGGCGTGCACGTACCGGTCCATCCCGTCCGCTTCGTGACGGCAGCCGCGCTGTTCGACGGCCATGACGCCGCGATCAACATCATGCGCCGCATCCTCCAGTCGCAGGGCGCCGAGGTCGTCCACCTGGGGCACAACCGGTCGGTCGACGAGATCGTCACCGCCGCCATCCAGGAGGACGTCCAGGGCGTCGCGGTCAGCTCCTACCAGGGCGGCCACGTCGAGTTCTTCACCTACCTGGTGGAGCTGCTGCGCGAGCGCGGCGCGGGGCACGTCAAGGTGTACGGCGGTGGCGGCGGCGTCATCGTGCCGGAGGAGATCGAGCTGCTGCACTCCCGGGGCGTCAGCCGGATCTTCTCGCCCGAGGACGGCCAGCGCCTCGGCCTGCCCGGGATGATCAACAAGCTCGTCGAGGAGTGCGACGTCGAGCTGGGCGACCCGCCGTCGGCGGAGGCCGTGGTCTCGGGCGACCAGGCCGCGCTGGCCCGCGCGATCACCCTGATCGAGTCCGGCCGCGCCCCGGCCGAGCTGCTCGACCGGCTGCGCGCCGTCGGCGGGTCCCGCGCGGGCGGCGATTCGGCGCCGGGCGGGTCGCCCGTGCCTGTCCTGGGCGGGTCGTCCGCGCCCGTCCCGGGCGAGTCGCCCGCGCCCGGTGACGCCGAGGTGCTCGGCGGCCTGCGCGCCCCCGTGCTCGGCATCACCGGCACCGGCGGCTCCGGCAAGTCCTCGCTCACCGACGAGCTGGTCCGGCGCCTGCGCGTGGACAACGACGACAAGCTGCGCATCGCCGTCATCGCCATCGACCCCACCCGCCGGCGCGGGGGCGGCGCGCTGCTCGGCGACCGCATCCGCATGAACAGCCTCGGCCCCCAGACCTACTTCCGCTCGCTGGCCACCCGCGGCGCGCCCAACGAGGTGCCCGCCTGCCTCGACGACGTGGTCGCCGCCTGCCGCGCCGCCGGCTACGACCTGGTGATCGTGGAGACGCCCGGCATCGGCCAGGGCGACGCCGGGATCGTGCCGCACGTGGACGTGCCGATCTACGTCATGACCCCGGAGTTCGGCGCGGCCTCCCAGCTGGAGAAGATCGACATGCTCGACTTCGCCGAGGCCGTGGTGATCAACAAGTACGAGCGGCGCGGGGCCGAGGACGCCCTGCGCGACGTGCGCCGGCAGCTCGTGCGCAACCGGGAGGCGTTCGGCGTCGCGCCCGACGACATGCCGGTGTTCGGCACGATCGCCGCCCGCTACAACGACGCCGGGGTGACGGCCCTCTACCAGCATCTCAAGGGACTGCTCGTGGACAAGGGCCTGCCCGCCGGGCCGGGGCTGCTGGCGCCGGTGCGCGGCCGCACCTCCGAGACGTCCGAGGCCATCGTCCCGCCCGCGCGGGTGCGCTACCTGGCGGAGATCGCCGAGACCGTCCGCGCCTACCACGCCGAGACGCTCGCCCAGGCGGAGGCGGCCCGCCGCCGCCAGCAGGTCGCCGCCGTGCGCGCGCTCCTCGCGCGCGACGGGGCGGGCGAGGGGGGCGAGGAGCGGCTGGCCGGCCTGGAGGAGCGGGCCGAGCGGGAGCTGTCGGAGGAGAGCCGGGCGCTGCTCGACTCCTGGCCCGCCACGCGCGAGCAGTACACCGCCGACGAGCTGGTGGTCCGCGTGCGCGACCGGGAGATCCACACGCCGCTGTGGCGCGAGACGCTGTCCGGCAACCGCATCCCCAGGGTGGCGCTGCCCCGCTACAGCGACCACGGCGACCTGCTGCGGTTCCTGCGCTCGGAGAACCTGCCGGGCCGCTTCCCGTTCACGGCCGGCGTGTTCGCGTTCAAGCGCGACGACGAGGACCCCACCCGGATGTTCGCGGGGGAGGGCGACCCGTTCCGCACCAACCGCCGCTTCAAGCTGCTCTCGGAGGGCCAGCCCGCGACGCGGCTGTCCACCGCGTTCGACTCGGTCACGCTGTACGGCCACGACCCCGACCTGCGCCCCGACATCTACGGAAAGGTCGGCACCTCAGGGGTGTCGATCGCGACGCTCGACGACATGAAGGCCCTCTACGACGGCTTCGACCTGGCGGCGCCCAACACGTCCGTGTCGATGACCATCAACGGGCCCGCGCCCACCATCCTGGCCTTCTACCTCAACGCGGCCGTCGACCAGGCCCTCGACCGGTTCCGGGCCGAGCAGGGCCGCGAGCCGTCCGAGGCGGAGGCCCGCGACCTGCGCGCCCGCACGCTGGCCACGGTCAGGGGCACGGTCCAGGCCGACATCCTCAAGGAGGACCAGGGGCAGAACACCTGTATCTTCTCCACCGAGTTCTCGCTGCGGATGATGGCCGACATCCAGGAGTGGTTCATCGCCAACGGCGTGCGCAACTTCTACTCGGTGTCGATCTCCGGCTACCACATCGCCGAGGCCGGGGCCAATCCGATCAGCCAGCTCGCCTTCACGCTCGCCAACGGCTTCACCTACGTCGAGGCGTACCTCGCGCGCGGCATGGACATCGACGACTTCGCCCCCAACCTGTCGTTCTTCTTCTCCAACGGCATGGACCCCGAGTACAGCGTGCTCGGGCGGGTGGCCCGGCGCGTCTGGGCGGTCGCGATGCGCGAGCGGTACGGCGCCGCCGAGCGCTCACAGAAGCTCAAGTACCACATCCAGACCTCGGGCCGGTCGCTGCACGCCCAGGAGATGGACTTCAACGACATCCGCACCACGCTGCAGGCGCTGATCGCGATCTACGACAACTGCAACAGCCTGCACACCAACGCCTTCGACGAGGCGGTCACCACCCCCTCGGCCGACTCGGTGCGCCGGGCCATGGCCATCCAGCTCATCATCAACCGCGAGTGGGGCCTGGCCCGCAACGAGAACCCGCTGCAGGGCTCGTTCATCATCGAGGAGCTGACGGACCTGGTCGAGGAGGCCGTGCTCGGCGAGTTCGAGCGGTTGTCGGACCGGGGCGGCGTGCTGGGCGCCATGGAGACGGGCTACCAGCGCGGGCGCATCCAGGACGAGTCGATGCTGTACGAGATGCGCAAGCACGACGGCTCGCTGCCGATCATCGGCGTCAACACCTTCCGCAACCCGCGCGGCGACGAGCCGCACGAGCGGAAGCTGGAGCTGGCCCGGGGCACCGAGGAGGAGAAGCGCTCGCAGCTCGACCGGCTCGACTCCTTCCACGAGCGGCACCGGACCGAGGCGCCCGCCGCGCTGGCCCGCCTGCGCGAGGCGGCCATGTCCCGCTCGAACGCCTTCGAGGTGCTGATGGACGCCGCGCGCGTGTGCTCGCTGGGCCAGATCACCGAGGCCCTGTTCGAGGCGGGCGGTCAGTACCGGCGCAACGTGTGACGACACCCTGGGCTGCCCCGGGGCGACCGCTCGGCCCGCCGATAGGATCGCCACCGGGGACCACAGCTAACAGGAGGTTTTCTCATGTCCGAGATCTCGTTCAAGGGCAACCCGGTCACGGTGGGCGGCACGTTCCCGCAGCCGGGCGCCGAGGCGCCGAAGTTCAGCCTGGTGGGCAAGGACCTGAGCGACGTCACGCTGGAGTCGTTCGGCTCCTCGGTCAAGGTGCTCAACATCTTCCCGAGCGTCGACACCGGCGTGTGCGCCGCCTCGGTACGCCGCTTCAACCAGGTCGCCGCCGAGCACCCGCAGGCCGTGGTGCTGTGCGTGTCGGCCGACCTGCCCTTCGCGCAGCAGCGCTTCTGCGGCGCCGAGGGCATCGACAACGTGGTCATGCTGTCGCTCATGCGGGGCCGTGAGTTCCTCACCGAGTACGGCGTCGCGCAGGAGTCGGGGCCGCTGGCCGGGCTCGCCGCCCGCGCGGTGGTCGTGCTCGACGGCGACAACAAGGTGATCCACTCCGAGCTGGTCCCGGAGATCACCCAGGAGCCCGACTACGAGGCCGCCCTCGCGGCCCTGAAGTAACCGCTCGCGGGGTCCGCGCCGGGGCGTCGCGCCGGCGCGGACCTGTCGGGCCGGACCTGTCGGCGCGGACCTGTCGGGGCGCCCGGCTGTGCCCGGCGCCCCCGGCGGCGGCCCGCTAGCTCTTGCGGCCGACCCCGCACACGATGAGCGACGACTGCGGGTCCTCGGCGGCGAAGTCGATCAGGTCGGTCTGGTCGGGCCGCCACTGCGGCAGCCACACCATGCCCGGCTCGACCAGGTCGAACCCGGCGAACAGCTCCCTGACGCGCTCACGGCTGCGCAGGGTCAGCGGCGAGGTCGCGCTCCGGTAGACCTCGACGCCCTTGCTCACGGCGTCGGGCCGGGCGTCGCTGGTGCCGTGCGACATGACGAGGTGGCTGCCGGGTGCCATCACCTCGCGCAGCGTCCCGATGATCTCCTCCGGGCCCTCGTCCTCGGACACGAAGTGCATCACCGCGACGAGCAGGACGGCGACGGGCTTGCTGAAGTCGAGCAGCCCGGTCACGTCGGGGTTCTTCAGGATGCCGACGGGGTCGCGCACGTCGCCCTCGACGACGACGGTGTTGGCGTCGTCGGCCAGCAGCGCGCGGGCGTGGACGAGCACGACGGGATCACGGTCCACGTAGACCACGCGCGCCCCCGGCGCGGCCTCGCGGGCGACCTCGTGCACGTTGCCCTGGGTGGGTAATCCCGTGCCGATGTCGAGGAACTGCGTCACCCCGGCCCGCGCCAGGAAGCGGACGGCCCGGCCCAGGAACGCCCGGTTGGCCCGCGCGGCGAGACGCACCTCGGGCGCGACGGCGAGGATCTTCTCGGCGGCCTCACGGTCGGCCGGGAAGTGGTCCTTGCCCCCGAGGTAGTAGTCGTACAGCCGGGCGACGTTGGGCGTGTTCGGGTCGAAGCCCAGCGGTTCTCGCTCCAACCGGAGGTCCCCCGATCAAGAAGTAATGATCTTTATGGGGGATTCTACGGATTCGTTATGGGGCTTGTGGAGGACCCGCGCACATTCGGCCCAGAATTCACGGTATTTCACTCATTTTCGGTCAGGGCTCAGGTCACCCGGACAGGGCAGGATGGGGTGGTGGCAGGGAGACGGCGATGACGGAGGCGGGCGTGCGCGACGACACCGGGGCGGCCGTGCGGGTGCCCGAGAGCGTGACCCGGATCGTGTCCCTCGTGCCGTCGCTCACCGAGTCCGTGGCGGCCACCGTGCCCGGCGCGCTGGTCGGCGCCACCGACTGGTGCTCGCATCCCGCCGGCCTGGACGTCACGCGCGTGCGCGGCACCAAGAACCCCGACCTCGACGTCATCAGGAGTCTGCGCCCCGACGTGGTGCTGGCCAACGCCGAGGAGAACCGCGAGCCCGACCTCGCCGCCCTGCGCGCGGCCGGCCTGGCCGTCTGGGTCACCCGGATCGAGACCCTGGACCAGGCGTTCGCCTCCCTGGAGCGGATGTTCACCGAGGCGTGCCGCGCCGAGCCGCCCGCGTGGCTGGACGAGGCGCGCGAGGTCTGGCGGAAGCCGGAGGAGGGGCCGCGGCGCACGGCGGTCGTCCCCATCTGGCGGCGGCCGTGGATGGTGGTCGGACGCGACACGTTCACCGGCGACGTGCTGCGCCGGCTCGGCGTGGACAACCTGTACGCGGGCCACGCCGAGCGCTACCCCAAGGTGCCGCTCGCAGAGCTGACCGCCCGCGCGCCCGACCTGGTGGTGCTGCCCGACGAGCCGTACGCCTTCCACGCCGGCGACGGCCCCGAGTGCTTCCCCGGCCTGCGCTGCGCGCTGGTCAGCGGGCGCGACCTGACCTGGTACGGCCCCTCCCTCGTGACCGCCCGCGCCCGCCTCGCCCGCGCCCTGGCGGGCTGAAAGATCACGTGCCGGTGCGGGAGCGGCCGGCCGGTGCGGCGAGCGCCGCGTCCACCGCCTCCGGGCTGAGCACGTGCTCCATGACGATCACCGCCGTGCCCACGATCCCGGCCCGCCGCCCCAGCGTGCTGGTCACGATCCGCAGGTTGCGCGTCGTGTACGGCAGGCTGCGCCGGTAGACGCTCTCCCGGATGCCGGTCAGGTAGTGCTCCCCGGTCTCGGCCATGTCGCCGGCCAGCACCAGGACGCCCGGGTTGAGCAGGCTCACCGCGGTCGCCAGCAGGACGCCGAGCGTGCGGCCCGCCTCCTGGGCGTGGGCGATGGCCGCCGGGTCGCCGGCCTGGACGAGGCGCACCACGTCGCGGCTGGTCTCCACCCCTAAGTCGGTGGCCAGCGCGTGGCCGCTGGCCAGCGAGGCGACGCAGCCGCGCGAGCCGCACGTGCAGACCCGGCCGTCGCTCTCGCGCAGCCGTACGTGGCCCAGGTTGCCGGCGGCGTCCTCGGCGCCCCGGTAGACGCCGCCGTCCAGCACCACGCCGGTGCCGATGCCGGTGGAGACCTTGACGAGCAGCAGCGCCCGGGTGTGCCGCCACGACGACCACCACTCGCCGAGCGCCATCGCGTTGGCGTCGTTCTCCACGAGCACCGGCACGCCGAACGCCGAGCTGAGGCTCGCGCCGATGGGATGGTCGTCCCAGCCGGGCATGACGAACGAGCGCGCCAGCCGCCCGGTGTCGTGGTCCACCGAGCCGGGCAGGTCCACGCCGATGCCGCACACCCGCTCGCGCGGCATGCCCGTGCGGTCGAGCAGCCGCTGGAACGCCTGCCGCACCCAGGTCAGGACGGCGTCGGGCCCGCGGTCGATGCGCATCTCGGTGTGCTCCTCGGCCAGCGGCCGGGCGGCGAGGTCGGTCAGCGCGACGTGCGCGTGGCCGGCGCCTAGGTCGGCCACGAGCACCAGGCGCTTGCCCGCGTCGAGATCGAGCACCGAGGGCGGCCGGCCGCCCCCGGAGCTGGCCACGCCGGACTCGTGGATGTAGCCGGCCTCGATCAGCCGGTCGACCCGGTCGGTGATCGTGGAGCGGGACAGGCCGGTGTACTCGATGAGCTCCTTGCGGGTGCGGCAGGACCCATCACGGATGAGCTGGAGGATGTGCCCTGCCGTCAGCATCGTCTACCCCTTCTCCGCTCCCGCCGTGAGGCCCTCGGTGAGCAGGCGCTCGCTGGCGAAGAACACGATCACGATGGGCAGCGTCAGGACCACCGACCCGGCCATGAGCACCGTGGTCGGGATCTCGATGCTGCCCGCGAGCTGGGAGAGCCCCAGGGAGACCGTCCAGCTCTCCCGCCTCTCGACGAGGAAGAGCAGGGCGAACAGGAACTCGTTCCAGGCGATCATGAACACGTAGAGGCCGGTCGCCATGAGCGCGGGCTTCGACAGCGGCAGCACGACCCGCCAGATGGTCGACAGGCGCGTGCAGCCGTCGATGGCGGCCGCCTCCTCCACGCTACGCGGCACGGTCTCGAAGTAGTTGCGGAGCATGTATACCGTGACCGGCACGGTCTGCGCGATGTAAACGAGGATGAGCCCGAGCAGCGACCCGCGCAGCCCCATCATCGTGAACAGCACGAAGAGCGGGATGGCCAGCACGATCGCCGGGAAGAGGTAGACGGACAGGAACAGGAAGTGGACCTGCCGGTGCCCGAAGAAGCGCAGCCGGGCCACCGCGTACGCGCCGGGGATCGAGATCAGCAGCGTCACCACCACGGACGCCACGGCCACGATCGCGCTGTTGCGCATGAACGTCAGGAATCCCTGCCGGTCCAGCACGTCGGCGTAGGTGTCGAGGGTCAGCCGGCGCGGCCACAGGGAGCCGGGGTCGAGGATGAGCTCCTGGATGTCGCGCACCGACAGCATGACCATGTAGAGGAACGGGAACGCGGTGACGGCCACGAACACGGCGATCACCAGCGGCTTGAGCACGCGCAGCGCGGCCCGCTCCACCCGGTCCCTGCTCATCGGCCGCCCGCGGCGCGCGCTCGCGGGCCGCTCGCCCCCGCCGGCGGCCAGCGCCGGCTCAGCGGTTCTGCTCACGTTCGCCTCCCGCGAAGAACCTGAGGTAGAGGGCCAGGAAGACGACCAGCACGACGGCGAGGACGATCGCCTGCGCCGCGGCGGCGCCGATGTCGTCGCGCGAGGTCAGGAAGTTGTAGACGCGCACGCTGACCACCTCGGTCCCGGCCCCGCCGCCGGTCAGCAGGTAGACGTCGTCGAACTTGGTGAAGGTGAACACGAAGCGCAGCACGGCCAGCAGCGCGACGATCCGCCAGAGCTGCGGCATGATCACGTACCGGAAGCGCTGGGTGGGCGTCGCCCCGTCCACCACGGCCGCCTCCTCCAGGTCGGCGGGCAGGGCCTGGAGCCGGGCCAGGATGAACAGGAACGCGAACGGGAAGTACCGCCACGCCTCGAACGCGATGACCGTCAGCAACGCCACCGGCACCTCCATCCCGAGGAAGGTGCCCTTGGCCTGGCTGAGGAAGGCGATCGGCTGGCTGAGCCAGGTGTTCACGATGCCGTACTGGGGGTTCAGCATCGTCTCCCACAGGAAGGCGACGGCCACGACCGGCGCCACGTACGGGATGAGGATGGAGGCCCGCACCAGCGTGCGCCCCTTGAAGCGCTCGCGCAGCGCCAGCGCGGCGACCAGCCCGACCGCGATGGACAGCGCCGTGCCGGCCACCGTGTAGATGAGCGTGTTGACCAGCGCCGGCCAGAAGCCCGGCTCGGAGAGCACGTACCGGAAGTTCTCCAGCGTGTAGCCGCCGAACAGGCCCTTGCTGCGGATGTTGATGAGCCGCACGTTCTGGAAGGCCAGCATGACGGCCCACAGGAGCGGCAGCACGACCACGACCAGGGTGATGACGAGGGTGGGCGAGATCAACGCCAGCCCGGCCCGCCCCTCCTGTTTTTGCAGGGTGAGGCTCACTGGCGGATCCCGCGCTTGATGGTCTCGACGTCCTTCTTGGCCTGGGCGGCGGCCTGCTCGGGCGTCAGCGAGCCGTCCACGACCTGGCTGAGCGCCTTAGGCACCGGCAGCTCGCCCATCGTGGCGCCCACCAGCTTGCCCTGGCCCTGCGTGACGCCCCAGCGGGCGAAGCTGTCGGGGCCGGAGCGCAGCGCGTCCAGCACCGCGGGCGGGTAGACCTCGGCCAGCGGCTTCTTGGTGTCGACGCCGGCGGGCAGCTTGTTCCAGGCGGCGGCGTAGCTCTTGCGCGTGGGGAACTTGCCCTCCGGCGCCATCCCGATCCACCGCTCGTAGCCCTCGTTCATGGCGTACGCGACGAACTTGGCGGCGGCGTCCTTGGCCGCGTCGCGGGTGACGACCCACGAGACGATCTCGCCGTACTGCGCGGGCGCGCTGCCGTCCGGGCCCTTCAGGGCCGTGACGACGCCCGTGTTCTTCGCCAGCCACCCCGGGTCGTCCTTGCACCGCGGGCAGCTCGGCAGCGCGTCCTTGCGCAGCCCGGCCAGCTCGTCGAGGATGAACGACGACCAGATGACCATGGCCGCCTTGCCGGCGAAGTAGGTGGCGCGGGTCGAGTCGACGTCCTGCTTGCCCTTGACCGAGTAGTTCTTGACCAGCCCGGCGTAGAAGCCGAACGCCTTCACGCACTGCGGCGAGTCCAGCGTGACGTTGCCGGAGGCGTCCACGAGCTGGCAGCCGTTGGCCAGGGCCACGTGCTCGAAGCTCTGCGCGGTGAAGGAGTCCTTGGGCGCGATGGCCAGCGTGATGCCGGCGACGCCGCCGGTGTTGAGCTTGCGCGCCGCCGCCTCCAGCGCCTCGTACGTGTCGGGCGGCGCCAGGCCCGCCTTGTCGAACAGGTCTTTCCGGTAGAGGACGAGCTGGGCCCAGCCGTCGCTGGGCACGGCCAGCAGCTTCCCGCCGGAGCTGTCGAGGTCGAGCGCGCGCGGCGAGAACGAGCCGCGGCCGAGCTGGTCGACGACCTTGGCCGGGGTCTCGGTGTCGAGCAGGTCGTCGGCCTCCAGCTCGCGTACCGACGCCAGCGGGAGGGCCCCGATGACGTCGGGCAGCTTGCCGGCCGCCGCCGCCGAGGTGACGATCTGGCTGAACTGGTCCTCGGCCACTCCGACCAGCTTCACCTTGATCCCGGTCTTCTTGGTGAAGTCGGCGGCGATCCGCTGCTGCACGGCCATCCGGTCGGGGAGGTTCTCCTCGGTCCAGACGGTGATCTCGTTGGCCGCCCTCTCGTTCCCGCCGCCGCACGCGGTCAGCGTGGCCGCGGCCATCAGGGTGACACAGAGGACGGCGGTGGTGCTCTTCGGCATGGCGCGCTCCTCGTCCACGGGGATATGCCGCCCTTACCCCCGCACGAGGTGACGCAACGTTCGGTAGGCGATACCGAGACCGCTCTGTACCCTCTCCGTGCTGCCGGTCCATTCGGGGTCCTCGTGCTCGACCGAGACCGCCCCGTCGTAGCCGCCCCGGCGCAGCGCGCCGACCACCTCGCCCCACTGGATCTGCCCGAGCCCCGGCACCCGGAAGCGGTACCAGCCCTTCTCGCCGCTGATCGGGCCGTAGTAGCCGAAGCGGTTGATGGTGCCCGGCAGCAGCTCGACGTCCTTGGCCTGCACGTGCGCGATCTGCGACACGTACGGCATGGCCGCCGCGACCGGGTCGATGCCGAGCGCCACCAGGTGCGAGGGGTCGTAGTTGAGTCGCAGCCCGAGCGTGAACATCCACTCCCACAGCTCGGGGGAGTAGGCCAGGTTGCCCGGGTAGCCGTCGGGATGCCAGCTCTTCATCAGGCAGTTCTCGATGACCAGGTCCACGCCGTGGTCGCGGGCGTAGGCGACGAGCGGGCGGAAGACGCCCTCGGCGCGTTCGAGGTTGTCGCGGACCGACAGGCCGGGGTCGCGGCCGACGAACGTGCCCACCGTGGGGCAGCCGAGCGCCGCGGCGGCGTCCACGCACCGGCGCACGTGGGCGTTCACCTCCGCCCCTGCGCGAGGGTGCAGATTGTTCTCGTAATAGGCGATCGAGGAAAGGATGAGTCCGGTCTCTGCGAAGATTCGCCCGACCCGCTCGCATTCGGCTTCGTCGAAACGGTCCACTCTGATGTGATTTCGGGTATCCGTCGACGGCCATCCGGCGACTTCGAGCGCCTCGTAACCGTGCTCGACGGCCCACCGGGCGACATCCACGAGATCGAGCTCGGCAAGACAGGCGGTCAGGAAACCCAATTTCATTCTTACCTCCGAACGAAGTCCTAGACTTAAGAGTGCTATCCGCTCAACTATGGTCTGCATGTTCGCACTAAATCCTTGACTTTCGTTTGATCAATAATCGTAAGCGTGGGGGAATGCGCGTCATCACGTTTGAAGGGCCGGGCCGTGTCCTTGTCGGCTCCGAGCCGCCCGCCGCTCTCGACCCGGGCTCGGTCCGGGTCCGCACGCTCTACTCCGGGGTTTCGGCCGGTACCGAACTCACCGCCTACCGCGGTACCAACCCGTACCTCACCCGCCGCTGGGACGTCGGGCGGCGGCTCTTCGTCGACGGCCGCACCCACGCCTATCCGCTCACGGGCTGGGGCTACCAGGAGGTCGGCGAGGTGGTCGAGGCCGCGCCCGACGTCACCGACCCGCCCGTCGGCAGCCTCGTGTGGGGCATCTGGGGCCACCGGGCCGAGGCCGTCGTGCCCGCCGAGCGGCTGGCCGGTCACGTGCTGCCCCCCACCGCCGACCCCTTGACCGGCGTGTTCGCCCGCGTCGGCGCCATCGCGCTCAACGCCGTCCACGCCGCCGACGTCCACCTCGGCGACCAGCTCGCCGTCTTCGGGCAGGGCGTCATCGGCCTGCTCGCCACCCGGCTGGCCGTGCTCAGCGGCGCCCGGGTCGTCGCGGCCGACGCCATCCCCGCCCGGCTGGAGCTGGCCCGCGCCTTCGGCGCCGCCGAGACCTTCGACGTGCGCGCCGGCTCGGTCGCCGAGCTGGTCCGCAAGCGCATCGAGGGCGCCGACGCCGCCATCGAGCTGAGCGGCAGCCACCTGGGCCTGCACGAGGCCATCCGGACCGTGCGCCGGGGCGGCCGGGTCGTCGCCGCCGGCTTCTACCAGGGCGACGCGACCGGCCTGCGGCTCGGCGAGGAGTTCCACCACAACCAGGTGCAGCTCGTCTCCTCGCAGATCGGCGGCGTCGCCTCCTGGCTGTCGCACCGCTGGGACGTCGAGCGGCTCCAGCGCACGTTCATGGAGCTCGTCCACCGGGCCGAGGTGGGCGTGCTCGGCCTGGTCAGCCACGTGGTCCCGGCCGGCGACGCCGCCGCGGCCTACGAGCTGCTCGACCACCGGCCGGCGGACGTCCTCCAGCTCGTCTTCCGATTCGAGGAGTGAGACAGTGCAGCTTTCCGTCCAGGAGCAGCTTCTGCCCGGCCGCACCCTGCAGGAGAAGTTCGCCTTCGCCCTCGACGCCGGCTTCGACGCCATCGAGCTGCGCGGCAAGGGCGACTTCCACTTCGCCACCCGTCTCACCGAGCTCAAGCGGGCCCTCGCCGACGGCGTCGTGATGCCGACCGTGTGCGTGGACATGCCGCACTTCATCGGCGACTTCGACCCGGTTCTGCGCAAGGACGCCATCCAGCAGCTCAGGTCGCAGCTCACCGTGATCGCCGAGCTGGGCGGCATCGGCGTGATGACCCCCGCCTCCTGGGGGCAGTTCTCGCGGCGGCTGCCGCCGTTCGAGCCGCCCCGCGGCCCCGACGAGGACCGCGAGGTGCTGGCCGAGGCGCTGACCACGCTCGGCGAGCACGCCCAGCGCAACGGCGTGCTCATCATGCTGGAGCCGCTCAACCGCTACGAGAACCACATGGTGAACACGCTGGCCGAGGCGGTGTCGTACTGTTCCATGGACACGATCCGGGTGGCAGGCGACACGTACCACATGAACATCGAGGAGGACGATCCCTGCCGCTCGATCCTGGAGGCAGCCCCCTACCTCGCGCACATGCAGGTCAGCGAGTCCAACCGCAACCAGCCCGGCACCGGCCACCTGGACTGGGCGGCGCAGCTCGCGGCCCTCGACGCCGCCGGTTACGACGGCTACCTCGCGCTGGAATGCCGCCTCCGGGGCGAGCCGGAGATCGTCCTTCCCCAGACCGCCTCCTTCATCAGGAAATTCCTATGATCCTCCGCGACGCCGTCCGCGTGCTCGTCGCCAACTGGGACGGCAGCTACACGGTCCCCTCCCGCACCCTCTACCCGCACCAGTGGAGCTGGGACTCCGCGTTCATCGCGATCGGCAACGCCCGGTGGTCGCCGCGCCGGGCCCGGTCGGAGCTGCTGACGCTGTTCGGCGCGCAGTGGCGCGACGGCCGGGTGCCGCACATCGTGTTCAACCCGGCGGTGCCCGAGGGGGCCTACTTCCCCGGGCCGGAGTTCTGGCAGGTCAGCGCCCCGTCCGGGGTCAGGACCTCGGGCATCGTGCAGCCGCCGGTCCACGCGCTGGCCGCCTGGCGCGTCCACCTGGCCGAGCCCGACCCGGCCTTCCTGCGGCGGATCTACCCGCGCCTGGTCGCCCAGCAGGAGTTCCTGCGCGCGGCCCGGCGCTCGCCCGAGGGGCTGATCTCGATCGTGCACCCCTGGGAGTCGGGCATGGACAACAGCCCGGCCTGGGACGTGCCGCTGGCCGTCGTCGAGCCCGAGCCGTCCGCGTTCGTGCGCCGCGACACCACCCACGTCAGCGTGGAGGAGCGGCCCACCGACCGCGACTACGCGCGCTACACCTCGCTCGCCCGCGCCTACCGCGACACCGGTTACCGCCGCTCCGACGCCTTCCGGGTGGAGGATCCGCTGTTCAACACCGCGTACGGCGTGGCCGAGGTGGCGCTGGGACGGATCGCGCGGGTCATCGGGCTCGACCCCGAGCCGCACGCCAGGGAGGCCGCGGCCGTCACCTCCGCGATGGCCGAGCACCTCTACGACGACGGCCTCTTCCACGCCCGCGACGTGCTCACCGGCTGCCTCGTGCGCTCCAACAGCGCCGCCGGGCTGACCCCGCTCATGCTGCCCGGCCTGCCGCGCGAGCTGGTCAACGAGCTGATCGGCACCGGCCTCGACCGGTTCGGGGTCAAGGACGGCATCGTGCCCAGCTTCGCCCCGGCCGCGCCCGAGTTCGACCCGGTGCGCTACTGGCGCGGCCCCGCCTGGATCAACCTCACCTGGCTGATCTGGCGGGGCCTGCGGCGGCGCCGGCCCGACCTGGCCGCGCCGCTGGCCGAGGGCATGGTCAGGGCCGTCACCGCGGCCGGGTTCCGCGAGTACTTCGACCCGTTCACGCTGGAGGGGCACGGCTGCCACGACTTCAGCTGGTCAGCCGCCCTCATCCTCGACGTCGCCGCGGAGGACGGCCTGGACGGCATGGCGCCGGCGGGCGGCCAGATCCGCGAGGAGGCGCGGCGCCTCGGCGAAGGCGGCGACCTCGGTGACGAGGTGCTCGCGTAACGCCGCGCCACGCCGACCGAGCAGGGCGACCGTCTCGTACGACAGCCGTTCCCGGTCCCAGGCGTGGGCGAGCCCGCGCGGCACCCGGCCGATCTGCGCGCACCGCAGCGACAGCCCGTTGTGGTGGAACTCCTCGCCGAGCCGCACCTCGTCCGCCCCCCGGGTGTAGAAGGCGAGGTCCACGACCGTGCCCTGCGGGCGCAGCATCCGCAGGGCCAGCGCGAGCGCCCTGGCCTGCCCGCGGCACTGGAACACCACGTCGGCGCCCCGGTCGTCGGGGCCGTGCCGCCAGCGGCGCTTCAACTCCACCGCAGGGTCGCCGTCGCCGTCGCCCGCGTCCACCTCCAGCGGGCGGGCGCCCAGCGCCTCGGCGATCCGCAGCCGCTCGGGCGTCTCGTCGGCCACCACCACCTCCGCCGCGCCGTGCTCCAGCGCGAACGCGGCCGTCAGCAGCCCCACCACCCCCGCCCCGACGACGGCCACCCGCCGCCCGCGCACGCCGTCCCCCAGGTCGCGCACGGCCGGTCCGTGCAGGTCGGCGGCGGCGTGCAGCAGCCCGTTGGCGCAGATCGGCCCCATGTGGGCGACGTAGACGCCGAGCACCGGGTCGAGGCCGGCCGGCAGCTCCACGAAGCGGTCCGCCAGCGGGTCGGCCACGTAGCCGGTGCGGTGGCCGTAGGCCATGGCCACCAGCGCGCCCTCGCGCACGGCCCCGGTGCGGGTCTCGGCCACCCGGCCGACCTGCATGTACCCGATGCCGCGCACGGGATAGGCGAGCGCCGGGGCGCCCGGCCGGAACAGGCCGAGCGTCCGGTCCCACGAGGCGGTCAGGTAGGGGTTGGTGCCCTTGACGTAGGTCAGCTCGGTGCCGGCGGAGATCCCGCTGTAGACGGTCTCGACCCGGAAGCCGCCCTCGGGCACCGCGGGCAGCTCCTCCTCGACCAGGGTGACCTCGCCGGGCGCCGCCACGCAGAGCACGCGGCTGCACGCCGTCGCGTCCTTTCGCGGGTCGGCCGTCGAGCGCGCCGTCGCGTCCTTTCGGAGGTCAGCCATCGAGCGTCACCGGCCGTCCCAGCGTCGCCGACCGGGCCAGCGCGAGCGCCAGCCGGTGGGTGCGCAGCGCCTCGTCGTACGGCACCCGCACGTCCCCGTCCCCGCCGCGCACGGCGTCGATGAAGGCCCGGTCGACCAGCGTCTTCGCCCGGCCCGCGTCCTCGACCACCTCGGTTCCGTCGACGGTCAGCGAGGTCTCGGTCAGCTCCAGGGCGACGCCGTCGGCGTACACCTCCAGGCCGGCCCGGTGTTTGTGGCGCAGCAGGCTCGTCGTGGCCAGCGTGCCCGTGGCGCCGCCGGCGAAGCGCAGCACGGCGGCCACGGC
This sequence comes from Nonomuraea roseoviolacea subsp. carminata, assembly GCF_024172185.1. Taxonomy (GTDB): domain Bacteria; phylum Actinomycetota; class Actinomycetes; order Streptosporangiales; family Streptosporangiaceae; genus Nonomuraea; species Nonomuraea roseoviolacea. Next base: position 1,722,277 of record NZ_JAMZEC010000001.1, on the reverse strand, counting down.
CCGGTCCACCTCGCCGTCGGCGGGGCCGTCACCGGCGGCGGGCACGGAGTGGACCATGGCGACCTCGCCGACCAGGACTCGGGCCAGGTCGAGGACGTGGACCGCCTGCTCGACGACCTGGCCGCCCGAGCGGGCCGGGTCCAGCCACCAGCCGACCGGGGGCACCTTGTCGAGCCAGTGGCCGAGCGCCAGCCGTACCGGCCGGTCGGCAAGCACGTCCCGGGCTCGGTCGAGAACGTCCAGGTAGCGCCAGTGATGGCCGACCGCCGAGGGCAGGCCGCGCCGTCGAATTTCGGACGCGATGTTTTCCGCGGTCTCCAGGTCGAGTGCGAGGGGTTTTTCGACAAAAATCGGGAGATTGCACGACAGGACATCTTGCTCCGGCTTACCGTGCGCGAATGGGGGCACACAGACGTATACGGCGTCGAGCCCGCCCGCCTCCAGCAGCCCGGCGTGGCCGTCAAAAGCCGGGACTCCATGACGCGCCGCGAGCGCCTCGGCCTTCTGAGGATCGACGTCGGCGATTCCGGTGATCACCACGTCGGGAAAACCTGACAGCACGTCCGCGTGACGCGCGGCGACATTTCCGGCACCTATGATGCCTACACGGGTGATTGAGGACACATCTCGCATATCCCACTTTTACGCAAAATCAAACAACACGTTCAAACTCCCGGCAATAGGGAACATATGCGCGACCGTGACCCCCTAAACAGAACGGGGCTGAGTGCATGGAGACAGATCTGCGGGCCTTGGCCAGGGCTCGGGAATGGTACGGTCCCCACTCGAGCACCGCGGCCGAGTGGGCCCCCGACGCCCTGCTCCTCGCCAAGGGAACGACCACGGTCAGCGTCGTCCTGCCGGCGCGCGACGAGGAGCCGACAGTCGGCGACATCGTCACCGTGATCCGCCGCGAACTCGTCGAGCGAACCCCGCTCGTGGACGAGATCCTCGTGGTCGACTCCAACTCCACCGACGCGACGGCCGAGCGGGCCGCCGCGGCGGGAGCCCGCGTCGTGGCGCAGAACGCGGTGCTCTCCCACCTGCCGCCCCTGTCCGGAAAGGGCGAGGCCCTCTGGAAGGGACTGGCGGCCTCCAGCGGGGACATCGTGGTCTTCGTCGACGCCGACCTGCGCGACTTCGGCGCGCACTTCGTCACCGGCCTCCTCGGGCCGCTGCTGACCGACCCCGGCATCCAGTTCGTCAAGGGCGCCTACGAGCGGCCGTTCATCGGAGCCGACGGGGTGAGGCTGCGGGGAGGCGGCGGACGGGTCACCGAGCTGGTGGCGCGGCCGATCCTCAACATGTTCTGGCCCGAGCTGGCCGGGTTCCACCAGCCGCTCGGCGGCGAGTACGCCGGCCGGCGCGAGGTCCTGGAGCAGGTCCCGTTCGTCACCGAGTACGGCGTCGAGCTGGGGCTCCTCGTGGACCTGCTGGAACTGGCCGGCCTCGACGCCATGGCCCAGGTCGACCTGGGCGTGCGCGTCCACTCGCACCAGTCCACCGCCGCGCTCGGCCGCATGGCCGGGCAGATCCTGCACACCGCCTGGACCCGGCTCGAACGCCAGGGGCGGGTCATGGCCGCCCAGCCCCCGGCCCGCACGCTCCTGCAGTTCGGGCTGGACGGGCAGGCATCGCTCATGAACGTCGTCGTGGCCGAGCGGCCCCCGCTCGCCTCGCTGCTCGCCGAGGAGGACGTCGCATGAACGTGCTGATGAACACCGGCCCGTGGTTACCGGTGCCGCCCCCCGGCTACGGCGGCATCGAGAACGTCGTGGCCACGCTCGTGCCCGCGCTGCGCGAGCGCGGGGTGCGGGTCGTCCTCGCCTCCGTCGGGTCGAGCACGCTGGAGGTGGACGAGCTGGTCAGCGTCTACGACGCCGGCCAGTTCGCGGAGCTGCAGAAGCCGTACAACCAGGTCATGGGCATCGCGCACGCCCACCAGGCGATGGTGGCGCGCGAGGTGCGGCGCCGCGACGACGTGGACCTCGTCCACGACCACCTGGAGGTGGTCGGCCCGGCCGTGCTCTCCGCGCTCGGCGGGCCGCCCGTGCTGCACACCCTGCACTGGGACCTGCGCAAGCACGCCGCGTTCTACGGCGCCTTCCCGGGCTCGATCGCGGTCAACGGCGTGTCGGAGTCGCAGCTCCGCCTCGCGCCGGCCGCCCTGCGCTCGGCGGCGCTCGGCGCGATCCACCTGGCCACCCCGCTCGCCGGGGCCGCCCCCCGGGCCGAACGCGGCGAGCACCTGGTGGTCCTGGGGCGGATCTGCCGGCTCAAGGGACAGCACCTCGCGGCCCGCGTCTGCCAGAAGCTCGGCCTGCCGCTCGTGCTCGCCGGTCCGGTCAGCGGCCTAGGCACGGCGGCCGAGCTGGACGCCGTCGCCCAGGACCCGTACCACCCGCTGCACGGCCACCCGGACGTGCGCTACCACCTGGAGGCGGTCGCCCCCTACCTCGACGGCGACCTGGTCCGCTGGGTGGGGACCGTCGAGGGGCGGCGGCGCGACGAGCTGTACGGCTCGGCGCGGGCCGCGCTGTTCCCCGTCCAGTGGGACGAGCCGGGCGGCACCGCCGTGGTCGAGGCGCTGGCGCTCGGCGTGCCCGTCGTGGGGCTGCGGCGGGGCTGCCTGGCCGAGCTCATCGACCACGGCCGCACCGGATGGCTCGCCGACACCGAGGAGGAACTGGCCGAGTACGTGCTGCGGGTGGACGAGATCGACCCGGAGGAGTGCCGCGCGGAGGCGGCCCGCCGCTTCACGCCCGCGGTCATGGCCGAGCGCTATCTGGAGCTGTACGAGGCGGCGATGAGGAGGCGGCGCGCGAACGCCTGACCCCGGCCTCACCCGGACGCGGCCCGCGTTCACGGCGGGCGCGGGCCGCGTCCTGCGGTGATCCGTTCAGTCGAAGCCGCGGGCCGCGTCCAGTGACGGACGGTCAGTCGAAGCCGCGGGCCGCGTCCGGTGACGGACGGTCAGTCGAAGCCGCGGGGCAGCACGGTGACCGGGCACGGCGCCGCCCGCAGCACCTTCATGGCCAGCTCCCCGAGGAAGACCCGGTGCGGCTGCGCGTCCTCGCTCGCCGCGCACACCAGCAGCTCGCCCGGCGCCCACTCCAGCGTCGCCAGCGCCTCGGCCACGTCGTGCCCCTCCGCGACCTCCGCCTCGGCCTCGATGCCGGTGGCCTCCCACGCCAGCCGTACGGCGAGGGCCAGGTCGTCGCGGAGCCGGCCGGGATCGTCCGTGCGCAGGTCGAGCGTGATGAGCCGCAGCGGCACGCCCAGCCGCAGCGCCGTCTGCGCCACCCGCTCGACGGCGGCGTCGCACTGCGGCCGGTGGACGTAGGCCAGCGTCAGCCGGCCCGCCTCCTCCGGCGGGCGGTAGCCGGCGGGCGCCAGCATCACCGCCTCCGGCGACAGGTGCAGCAGGTGGTCCGAGGTGGAGCCGATCCCGATGCGCCCCCGCTGCCCCCCGTCCGCCGAACCGGCCACGATGAGGTCGGCCCGGATGCGGCTGGCCAGGACCGACAGCCCGCGGCCCACGCCCCTGCTCTCGTAGGTGATGTACTCGGCGGGCTGGCCGTCCAGCTCCTCGGCGGCGTGCGCCAGGTTCGCCTGCGCCTCCACGGCCTCGCCGGGACTGCCGGGCGGGTAGACCGTCGCCACGGTCAGCTCGCCGCCGGTGACCCGCCTGATCGCGGCCCCGAGGGCGAGAGCGTCACGTCCTCCGGCGTCGGCGGTGTAGCCGACGATCACGTGCTCTCCGATCACGCATGCCCCCCTACCCGGCCCGAACTCGCCCTACGCCGCCCGTTCGGCGCGCCGCCTCCTAAAGCTCCGCCGCCCTGCCGCTCATCTTCAGCGGGTGGGTCGGCCGATCGGCCGAGGGCGGCACCCGGGAATCGGCCGGGAGTCCGACGCGAACACCGGTGATCTTCCGTAAGGTCGTGTCACTGCTCGTTCACCGATTGGACACGTGTGTACCGCGACATCGTCGACTTCGCTCTCAGCACCCCCGGATGGCTGCACGGCCTCGCCGAGGTCGGCACCGACGCCGGCCTGTTCCTGTTCGCGGTGCTGTTCGTCCTGTGCTGGTGGCGGGCCCGCAACGGGCCCGCGCGCGACCTCGCGATCGCGATCGCCGGACCGGCCGGCGTGGTGTGCGCGTACGTCTTCAGCGAGGTGCTCAAGACCGTCGTCAGGGAGGACCGGCCGTGCCGGGGCGGGATCGCGACGATCGCCGCGTGCCCGCCGCCGGACGACTGGTCGTTCCCCAGCAACCACTCCGTGATCGCCGCCGGGGCCGCGGGCGCGCTCGTGCTGGCCTGGCGCGCCCTCGCCTGGGTGGTGCTGCCGCTGGCGGCGGTCATGGCGTTCTCACGCGTGTTCGTCGGCGTCCACTACCCGCACGACGTGGCGGCGGGCTACCTCATCGGGGTGACGCTGGCGCCGCTGTGCACGCTGCTGCTGGTCGGCGCGGTCACGCCGATGGTACGCCTCGCGCGAAGCCGTCTGTCGCCGCGATGAGCCGGTCCACGATGCCCGGCTCGGTGGCGGCGTGCCCCGCGTCCGCCACCACGTGGAACTCCGCCTCGGGCCAGGCCCGGTGCAGGTCCCAGGCCGTGGCCATGGGCGTGCAGGCGTCGTAGCGGCCCTGCACGATGACCGCCGGGATGTGGCGGATCTTGCCGACGTCGCGGATGAGCTGCTCGGGCTCGAACCAGCCCAGATGGTGGAAGTAGTGGTTCTCGATCCGGGAGAAGGCCACCGCCATGCGCTCCTCGCCGAACTCCGCGACGAGCTGCTCGTCCGGCAGCAGCGTGATCGTGGACCCCTCCCACTGCGCCCATGCCTGCGCCGCCGCCAGCCGCTGCTCCGGGTCGTCGCCCTCCAGGCGGCGGCGGAAGGCGGCCATGAGGTCGCCCCGCTCCTCCTCGGGGATCGGCGCCAGGTACGTCTCCCACCGGTCGGGGAACAGGTAGGAGGCGCCCTCCTGGTAGAACCAGCGCAGCTCCTGGGGCCGCAGCGTGAAGATGCCGCGCAGCACCAGCTCGGTCGTCCGTTCCGGGTGGGTCTGGGCGTACGCCAGGGCGAGCGCGCTGCCCCACGACCCGCCGAACACCTGCCACGCCTCGATGCCGAGGTGCTCGCGCAGGCGTTCCATGTCGGCGACGAGGTGCCACGTGGTGTTGTGCTCCAGCGACGTGGCGGGATCGCTCGCGTGGGGACGGCTGCGCCCGCAGTTGCGCTGGTCGAACAGCACCACCTTGTACAGGTCGGGGTTCCACTGCCGGCGGTGCTTGGCGCTGCAACCGCCGCCGGGGCCGCCGTGCAGCATGACCGCGGGCTTGCCGTCCGGGTTGCCGACGACCTCCCAGTAGATCTCGTTGCCGTCGCCCACGTCGAGGTGGCCGGAGTCGTAGGGCTCGATGGGCGGGTAATGGGTCCTCATCCCGCCGATCCTGCCACCCTCACGACCAGTCGTGCCGGGCGAGGAAGGACCGGTCGCCGGTGGCGTACTCGTGGAAGGCCTGGCGCACGTCGTCCAGGCGCGGCATCAGCGTCCGCACCATGTGGCCCTCCTTGTACTCCACCTCGTAGGCGGAGGACTCCGCGGCCGGCTCGGCCGGTGAGACCTGGATGAAGTGGTGCCCGAACGTCACGAGCGCCGCGAACGGGTTCTGCGCCGACAGGGTGGCCAGCACGTCGTGCACCAGCCCCAGGTCGGGATCGTGGACGATCATGCCGTCTCCGGTGTGGAGCTGCATGCCCTGGTACACGCCCAGCGGCCCCACGTTGTGGACGAGGTCGCGCTGCGGGTCGTAGCAGACCAGCCCGTGGGCCCGGGCGATGGCGAACACCTGGCCGGACAGCTCGTCCATCGACTCCAGTTCCATCGTCACCAGCACGTGCCCGGGGAACACCGTGACGAGCCCCGGCAGCTCCTTGGCCACCTGCGGCAGCTCGCCCTGGACCGGCCTGCCCTTCTTCGCGGCCAGGTACGCGGCCCGCGCCTCATCCCTGGAGATCGGCACGGGCTCGTCCCAGACCATCAACTCAACGCTCACCCGCCCATCTTGCCCAACCGGCGGCACCCTTGAAGCCCACAACCTGCCAAAACCCCACAGCCCATGCGTACGGGGCACCTCGGTGACTTCCGCCCCCCTGTGCCCCGATCTGTGCCCTGTTCGCCCCAAGCCTCGCCCAATGCCGGGGATGTTCTTCCCAGACTCCGGCGGCTACCGCGGGTCGGCGATCGAGGGCTTCTCGGAGTCGGGCACCAGCGTGACCGTGCAGTGCGCGCAGCGGCGCGCCTCGGCCGGGATGTCGCTCAGGCACTCCGGGCACTGCTTGGTCGTCGCCTCCTTGTGTCCCTCCAACAGGGTGACCAGCCGGGTCATGGGCAGGACCACCAGCCAGTACACGACGGCCGCGATGATGAGGAAGCTGATGAGGTGATTGAGGAAGTCGCCGTACTTGAACTGGCTGCCGTTGACCGTGAAGGAGAGGTCGGCGAAGTCGGGCTGCCGGCCGCCGGTCACGGCGCCGATCAGCGGGGTGATGAGATCGGCGACCAGCGCCTGCACGAGCCCGCTGAACGTGGCGCCCACGATCACCGCGACGGCCAGCTCCACGATGTTGCCCCGTAAGAGGAACTTCTTGAATCCACCCATGGAACGCCTACGTGACCCGGGAGCACGAGGTCAAACGCGGCGCGCATACCTCGCGCGAATCGGCTGGTGAGAGCGGGGCCAAACCGGTGCCCGGCGGCGGGCTAAGGCCGCGATCTGGGGGAAGGACCTGATCCGTCCGTGGGGGAGGACCACGCCTGACAGGTGACGCCGGTCCGGCGGTGCTTGTCCGGCGGTGCTTGTTCGGCAGGGCGGGGGAACGCAACATGGGGAAGAGTCGTAAGGGAGCCTTGATGATCGAAGTCTGGCCGGGAGACCCCTATCCGCTCGGGGCCACCTACGACGGCGCGGGCACCAACTTCTCGCTCTACACCGAGGCCGCCGACAAGGTGGAGCTGTGCCTGTTCGACGAGCAGGGGCAGGAGACCCGCGTGGCGCTGCCGGAGGTGGACGGTTTCATCTGGCACGGCTACCTGCCCGGGGTGAACCCGGGCCAGCGTTACGGCTACCGCGTGCACGGCCCGTACGACCCGGCCAAGGGGCTGCGGTGCAACCCGAACAAGCTGCTGCTCGACCCGTACGCGATGGCCATCGAGGGCGACGTGAAGTGGAACGAGGCGGTGTACGGCTACCGGTTCGGCCAGCCCGACTCGCGCAACGACATGGACTCCGCCCCGTACATGCCGCGCTCCATCGTGATCAACCCGTTCTTCGGGTGGGGCCACGACCGGCCGCCCGCCACGCCGTACCACGACACCGTGATCTACGAGGCGCACGTGCGCGGGCTCACCGTCCGGCACCCGAAGATCCCCGAGCACCTGCGCGGCACGTACGCGGCCCTGGGACACCCCGAGATCCTGGACCACCTGACCAAGCTCGGCGTGACGGCCATCGAGCTGATGCCGGTGCACCAGTTCGTCACCGACCACGTCCTGGAGGAGCGCGGGCTGGCGAACTACTGGGGCTACAACTCGATCGGCTTCTTCGCCCCGCACAACCGCTACTCCAGCCAGGGGCAGCGCGGCGGGCAGGTCCTGGAGTTCAAGGCCATGGTGCGCGCCCTGCACGAGGCGGGCATCGAGGTCATCCTGGACGTCGTCTACAACCACACGGCCGAGGGCAACCACCTGGGGCCCACGCTGGGGTTCAAGGGCATCGACAACCCGAACTACTACCGGCTCGTGGACGGCGACCCCCGCTACTACATGGACACCACGGGCACCGGCAACAGCCTGCTCATGCGCTCGCCGCACGTCCTCCAGATGATCATGGACTCGCTCCGCTACTGGGTGACGGAGATGCACGTCGACGGCTTCCGCTTCGACCTCGCCTCCACGCTGGCGCGCGAGCTGCACGAGGTGGACCGGCTGAGCGCCTTCTTCGACCTGGTGCAGCAGGACCCGGTGCTCTCGCAGGTCAAGCTCATCGCCGAGCCCTGGGACGTCGGACCCGGCGGCTACCAGGTGGGCAACTTCCCCTCGCGCTGGACCGAGTGGAACGGCCGCTACCGCGACACCATCCGCGACCTGTGGCGCGGGCAGCCGGCGACGCTGCCCGAGTTCGGCTCCCGGCTCACCGGCTCCAGCGACCTCTACCAGGACGACAGCCGCCGCCCCGCCGCCTCCATCAACTTCGTCACCTGCCACGACGGCTTCACCCTCCAGGACCTCGTCTCGTACAACCACAAGCACAACGAGGCCAACAAGGAGGGCAACCGCGACGGCAGCGACGACAACCGGTCCTGGAACTGCGGCGCCGAAGGCCCGGCCGACCTGTCCGTCGAGTCGCTGCGCGAGCAGCAGAAGCGCAACTTCCTGACCACGCTGTTCCTGTCGCAGGGCGTGCCGATGCTCTCGCACGGCGACGAGCTGGGCCGCACCCAGCGGGGCAACAACAACGGCTACTGCCAGGACAACGAGCTGACCTGGGTCGACTGGTCCGACGTGCGGGAGAACTGGCTGCTGCTGGAGTTCACGCAGAGCCTGGCCGCGCTGCGCAAGAAGCACCCGGTGTTCCGGCGCAGGAGGTTCTTCTACGGCCGTCCGGTGCGCGGTCTGAGCGACATCGCCTGGCTCACCCCGGCCGGGGAGGAGATGACCGACGCCGACTGGAACGTCGGATACGCCAAGTCGCTGGCCGTGTTCCTCAACGGCGACGCCATCACCGAGCCCGACCGGCGCGGCCGGCCCATCCGCGACGACTCGTTCCTGCTGCTGTTCAACGCCCACCACGAACCCATCAGGTTCACGATCCCCAAGGACTACGGAGAGATGTGGCAGACCGAGATCGACACGGCGATGCCGATCAGCCTGGACATCCGGGTCTGCCGGGCCGGTGAGAGCGTGGACGTCCCCGGCCGCAGCGTGAGGGTGCTGCGCCGTGTCTAGGCCCCTGTCGACCTACCGCGTCCAGCTCACCCCCGACTTCGGGTTCGCCCAGGTGGCGGAGATCGCCGGCTACCTGCGCGACCTGGGGGTCACCCACGTCTACCTGTCGCCGATCCTGCAGGCGACGCCCGGCTCGCTGCACGGTTACGACGTCACCGACCACTCGCGCATCCGCGAGGAGTTCGGCGGCGCCAAGGGCTTCCGGGAGATGGCCGAGCGGCTCGCCGCCCACGACCTGGGCATCGTCGTGGACATCGTGCCCAACCACATGAACACCACCAACGCCGCGTTCTGGTCGGTGCTGCGCGACGGCACCGCCTCGCCGTACGCGCGCTGGTTCGACATCGAGTGGGACGACGACGGGAAGGTGGCGCTCCCGGTCCTGGGCGACGACGTCGAGCCCGTCGTGGACGGCGACGTGCTGCGCTACCACGAGCACGAGTTCCCCCACCCCGGCCACTACCGGCTGGTCGACTGGCGCGAGGGGCCCGGCTACCGGCGCTTCTTCGACGTCTCCACCCTGATCGGGCTGCGCGTCGAGGACCCGGAGGTGTTCTTCGCCACCCACGAGGTGATCTTCTGGCTGCTCGACGAGGGGCTGGTCGACGGGCTGCGCATCGACCACCCCGACGGGCTCGCCGATCCCCGCGGCTATCTCGAACGGCTGCGCGCCAGGACCGGCGACACGTGGACCGTCGTGGAGAAGATCCTCATCGGGCACGAGCGGCTGCCGGACGACTGGCCGTGCGACGGCACCACCGGCTACGAGGTGCTCAACCGCGTCAACGGCCTGTTCGTGGACCCGGCGGGCAGGCAGCCGCTGCTGGAGCTGTTCACGCGCCTGACCGGGCAGCCCGCCGACTACGCGGAGGTGGTGGCGCGCTCCAAGGGCGAGGTGCTGGACCTGTTCTTCGGCGCCGAGGTCAGGCGCCTGGCCGCGGCGACCGGCGCCGAGCCGGAGACCGTGGCCGAGCTGCTGGCCGCGATGCCGGTCTACCGGGCCTACGTCGTGCCGGGGGAGCCGGTGCCGCCCGAGTCGGCCGAGATCGTCGAGACGGCCGCCGCGGCCTGCTCTCCCGCCGCGCGGCGGCTCGCCCACGAGGTCCTGTACGGCCCGCCCGAGGTCGTCACCCGCTTCCAGCAGGCGTGCGGCCCGGTCATGGCCAAGGGCGTCGAGGACACGGCGCTGTACCGGTGGTTCCCGCTGTCGTGCCTGAACGAGGTGGGCGGCGAGCCGGACGTGTTCGGGACCCCGGTCGAGGAGTTCCACGCGTACTGCGCCGACATGCGGCCCCACGCGATGACGACGCTGTCCACGCACGACACCAAGCGGTCGGAGGACGTGCGCGCCCGCCTGTCGGTGCTGTCCGAGCTGCCCGCCGAGTGGAAGGAGGCCGTCACCGCCTGGTCGTCGGCGGTCTCCCACGACCCGCACCTCGACTACCTGGCCTGGCAGAACCTCATGGCCTCCTGGCCCATCTCCGCCGAGCGCTTCGCCGGCTACCTGCTCAAGGCCGCCCGCGAGGCCAAGACCGCGATCTCGTGGGTCAACCCCGACCCGGCCTACGAGCAGCGGCTGCGCGACTTCGCCGAGGCGGCCGTGAAGCTGCCGGTCGGGGAGTTCACCGAGCGGATCGACCGCCACGCGATGTCCAACTCGCTGGGCGCCAAGCTGGTGCAGCTCATGATGCCCGGCGTCCCCGACGTCTACCAGGGCAACGAGACGACCGACTTCTCGCTGGTGGACCCGGACAACCGGCGGCCCGTGAGCTACCCGCGCACCCCCGCCTCCGAGTGGGACGCGGCGAAACTGCTGGTCACCACGCAGGCGCTCCGGCTGCGCCGCCGGCTCGGCGCCGAGGCCGCGTACACGCCGCTCGCGGCCGACGGCGAGGCCGCCGAGCACGTGATCGCCTTCGCGCGGGGCGGCGGCGCGTTCGCCGGCCCGGTCACCGGCGGCGCGGTCACGACGGGCGGCCCCGCGGCGGAGGGCGGCCCCGGCGTCCCGGGCGACGAGGGCCGGGCGCGGGCCGTCGCGGTCGCCACCCGCCTCCCGGTGGGCCTGGAACGGCGCGGCGGCTGGGGCGCCACCTCGCTGACGCTGCCCGCCGGATCCTGGCGCGACCTGCTCACCGGCTCGGTCCACACGGGCCGCGTCCCCCTCGCGCACCTGCTCAACCGGTATCCCGTCGCACTTCTGGAGAGACATGATCTTTGAGGTCTGGGCACCGAAGGCCACGGCTGTCGAGGTCGACGTCCTCGGCGGCCGGCGTCCCATGGAGCAGCGGCCGGGCGGCTGGTGGAGCGCCGACGTGCCGGACGCCGGCCACGGGACACGGTACGCGTACGTGGTGGACGGCGGCGGGCCGTACCCCGACCCGCGCTCGCGCCGGCAGCCCGACGGCATCTTCGGCCCGAGCGCCGTCTACGACCACGGCCACTTCACCTGGTCCGACGAGCGGTGGACCGGCCGCGACCTGCGCGGATCGGTCATCTACGAGCTGCACGTCGGCACGTTCACGCAGGAGGGGACGTTCGAGGCGGCCATCGAGCGGCTCGGCCACCTGTCGGAGCTGTGCGTCGACTTCGTGGAGATCATGCCGGTCGCGCCGGTGCCGGGCGGGCGCAACTGGGGGTACGACGGGGTCGACCTGTACGCGGTCAACGAGACGTACGGCGGGCCCGACGGGCTCAAGTCGTTCGTCGACGCCTGCCACCGGGAGGGCATCGGGGTCATCCTCGACGTCGTCTACAACCACCTGGGACCGTCCGGGAACTTCCTGCACCCGTTCGGCCCGTACTTCGGCGGCTTCGCCGGGAGCTACTGGGGCGAGGCGGTCAACCTCGACGGGCCCGGCTCCGACGAGGTGCGCCGCTACTTCATCGAGAACGCGTTGCAGTGGCTGCGCGACTACCACATCGACGGCCTGCGCCTCGACGCCGTCCACGCCCTGCACGACAAGCGGGCCACGCACCTGCTGGCCGAGCTGTCGGCCGAGGTGGACGCGCTGGCCTGCGCCGTCGGCCGGCCGCTGTCGCTCATCGCCGAGTCCGACCTCAACGACCCGCGCATGGTCCGCTCGCTCGACGCCGGCGGCCTCGGCATGACCGCGCAGTGGAACGACGACGTCCACCACGCCCTGCACACGGCGGTCAGCGGCGAGACCCACGGCTACTACGAGGACTTCGCCGGCCTGGAGGCCCTGGCCAAGGTCCTGACGCGGGGGGTCTTCCACGACGGGGGCTGGTCGACGTTCCGGGAACGCGCGCACGGCAGCCCGTACACGGGGGTGCCCGGCCACCGGCTCGTGGCCTGCGTCCAGAACCACGACCAGGTCGGCAACCGCCCGGCGGGCGACCGGCTGCCCATGGCCGCGCTCAAGCTGGGGGCGGGCCTGCTGCTGACCTCGCCGTTCACGCCCATGCTGTTCATGGGGGAGGAGTGGGGGGCGCGCACGCCGTTCCCGTTCTTCTCCGACCACGTGGAGCCGGAACTGCGCGACACGGAGGGCGGGCGCAGGGAGAAGGAGTTCGACGGGTTCGGGTACGCGTGGGAGGCGCCCAACCCGTCGGACGAGCAGACGTTCCTGAACGCCAAGCTCGACTGGGGGGAGCTGAAGGAGGAGGCGCACTGGTCGCTGCTGTGCTGGTACCGCGACCTGATCGCGCTGCGCAAGGCGCTGCCCGAGCTGTCGGACCCGCGCTTCGACCGGGTGCGGGTGACGTACGACCGGGAGGGCGGCGACTGGCTCGTCATGTGGCGCGGCGAGTCGGTGGAGCTGTCCCGGGGGGAGGCGGTGTGCGTGGCCGTGAACTTCAGCGGGGAGCCGGTGACGCTGCCGGTGCGGGTGGGCACGGTCCTGCTGGCGGCGGACGACAACGTGGCGGCGGGCCCGGACGGGCTGCGGCTGCCACCCCAGAGCCTCGCCATCTGCCGCGCCACCCAGGGCCCGGACGTCTGACCGGGGCTCCTGGATTCTCCCTGCCCGGGGCCTGATTTCCACAGGCCCCGGGCAGAGAAGCCTCCACCATCCACAGAACCACGCTCGGCGACCTCGCTCCTCTCGCCCCTTCGCCAAGCTGAGGGCCTCACCCACCCCGGAGGCCCTCATGAAGATCCCCCTGCCGCTGCCCGCGACTCTGACGAGCCGTTTCGTCGTCGCCGTCGAGCGCCTGCCGCGCCCGGTCCCCGACCTGGTGCCGTGGCGGGTCGCCAAGCCGTACCGCAAGGCCGCCATGACCGCCTACGGCACGCCCGGCCTGGAGGTCACCCACTACCCGACCCCATGGCGAGGCGTCACCACACCATCGGGGAGCAGAGCGCCCCGGCGCCCGACCCCTCCGCCGCACAGAGCCCCGGCATGGTCACCAGCCACGCCCCATCCCCGGAGTGCTGCCTACGCCGGACGACGCATCCCCGGCGACGCCGAACCTCCCGCCCCGCACCACCGCACCCCTCACCCCCTCCCTCAGCACGAGCGCGGGACCACCCTCCCCCAGCACGAGCACGGGACGCCGCACCCCGCCGAGCACCGAACCCCACATGCTGACGATCGCTGGACCCCTCGCCACGACGAGCGGCGGACCCCATACCCTGACGAGCGGCGGACCCCATATCCTGACGAGCGGCGGAGCCCATACCCTGACGAGCGCCGGATCCAGGACCACACCGAACGCTGGATCTCCCACCACGACGGCGACGGATGCCGATTCCTGCACCACGACGAACGCCGCCTCCTGCGCCGTGCAAGACAACACCTCGTCGTCTCCTCGACCGCGCCCCCGCATCAGCTCCCGGGCAGCGCCCAGGTCGCCCGCGCGACGGCCCGCGCCCTGGCCCGGCAGTGCGGCGGCCTGGTCATCGACCCGCTGACGGGGGCGACGGTGCCGAGCTGTGACCGGTGCCCAGACGAGCCCGTCGTCTTCCGGCTCGCCGACGACTGGCTGGGCTGGGACGTCCAGGTCCACGACGACGCCACCTGCCCGCCGTGGGACCCGGCCGACACGGCGGCGTGCGACTGCCTGCGGGTCACCTCGCGAGGGCTGCGCCGCTTCGCGCTGCCGGAGATCACCATCGACGGTGCCGCCTGCGCCCACACGCTGTGCGCGACGAACCTCCTCCGTACGGTGGCCCGTCATCTGCTGGCCGACCACCTGGCGTTCCTCGCGACACACCCGAGGGCCGACGTCCGCCTGATCGACGACCACCTGCACATCCGCCCGCCAGGCGACCCCACGCCGTGGGGCGAACCGCCCGAACCGCCCGAGCCGATCGACCCGGCGGCGACCCCGGCACACCGCGAAGCCCCGTGGACCGCAGGAGGCGCCTCCGTCGTCACCGCCTCGCGGTCCGCGACCTCGTCCGCCCTCGCCGGGCCGTCGTTCGACGTGCGCCTGACCCCCTGCGAGACGGAGCCTCCCGTCATGGGCAGACCGGGAAGCGTCCGCCGCCTCAAGGTCGCCCCGGTCTCGGGCACAGGACAGGCGACCTGCCTCAAGGTGGGCCCGCCTTCGGGCTTCACCGGCTCGCTGAACGACTGGCTCTGCGCCACTCAGGAGGCGAGCCCACCCCGCCCCGGTCCCGCACCGTACCCACTCGCGGCCTGACCCGCCCGCGACGCCCGTTCACCGGCTCGCCGAACGCAGTCGCCCGCCCTGAGGGCCCAACACAGACCAGGTTCCGGCAGGAGGGCCCAGCACCCCATGCACCAGCCGCCTCAGCGATCCGCCGCGATGGACGTGGCGATCACCAAGGACTCCTCCACGGCCTTGGGGATGTCCAGCACCGGGAAGATCGTATGGCGCACCACCCGGTGACGGTCCACCACGAGGATCGCCCGCTTGAGCCGAAGGGCATGGCCGGCCCGGAAGGTGGGCAGCCGGAGCGCCGCCGCGAACCGCAGATCCATGTCCGAGAACAGCGGAAACGGAATGCCCTCGGCGGTGGCGAAGGCGGCCTGCTCGTCGGGGCGCTGCGTGCTCACCCCGTGAACGGCGACGCCGTGCGCGGCGAACTCCGGCATGCGGTCCCTGAAGAGCCGGTTCTCCAGCGTGCACCCCGCCGCGCCCGGCACCTGCCCCCAGCCGGGCGGCAGGGGAGCCGGCATGCCGGTCGCCGGGTAGACGAAGATGACGGTGGCCGGCGCGTCCGCCACGACGTCGAGCCGCCCCGCCTCTCCGAGGATCGCTTGCTGAGCCGCCGTGGTTGCGTAGGGAGGTTCCTGAGCCGTCGAGATTCCACGAGGGGCCTCCCGAGTCGCCGCGACGCCGGGGAGGGCCTCCTGAGCCGCCACGGCGCCGGGGAGGGACTCCTGAGCCGCCACAGCGCCGGGGAGGGACTCCTGAGCCGCCACGGCGCCGGGGAGGGACTCCTGAGCCGTCGCGACGCCGGAGAGAGACTTCTGAGTCACCGTGGCTCCACGGGGAGACTCCTCAGCCGTCAGGGCTGCCCCGGGAGAGGTGTGCGTCGGGGTGCCTCCTCCTGCGGCAAGTGTGACCGGCAGGGTCAGCGGCCACGGCAGGCGGGTGGACAGCAGGGCGTGGACGCGGGACGCCTCCACCCCCTCCGGGTCGGCCGAACCCGTCAGCGACCCGTCCCCCTGCAGCCAGCGATCCGCCCAGTCCTGCATCGTGATCAGCACCGGCGTCAGCGCCCAGCCCGCGTCGGTCAGCACGTACTCGTGCCGCACCGGCCCCGTCTGGTACGGCTCCCGGGTGAGGACGCCGTGGTCCACCAGGTGTCTGAGCCGTTCGGTCAGCACCTTTCGGGAGATGCCGAGCTCTCCGAGCAGCTCGTCGAAGCGGCGATGACCGCGGGCCACCTCGCGGACGATGAGCAGGCTCCACCAGTCGCCGACGACCGCCGCCGCCTGGGCGATGGAGCAGTGGGTGTCCTGCGTGCGCAGTTCCCTGACCATTCCCCGACTTTACCCCCGAGTGAGTCTCTGATAGAAACCAAGTCAGTTCCCAAAGGAGACTTACAAGATGACGGTGGCATGGGCGACCTTGAGGCGGTCGTGGCTGGTGACCAGGCGGGCCTACCCGTGGTCGTACTTCGTCGGCACGCTCTTGGTCGGCGCATTCACGATGGGCCTGGCCTACCTCGGCTTACGGGCCATCGGCGGCGACCAGGTGTCCGCCGAGTTCGCCGGTAAGGCGGGCACCGCCGACTACCTCGGCTACGTCGCCGTGGGCGCCGCGGCGTACATGTTCGTGGTCCACGGCATCCTCTGGACCGGCAAGGCGATGATCCAGGAGCAGCGCGAGGGCACTCTGGGAGCCCTGGTCGTGGCTCCCGCGCGCCGCCTGCCGTACCTGCTCGGCTTCGCGATGTTCGCCTTCACGGCCGTAGCCGTCGAGGTGGCCGTCCTGCTGGGGTTCGCCATGCTGCTCGGGGTACGGCCGGCGGCGACGGGCGTGCTGGACGCCGTGCTGGCCCTGGCGGGGCTGACCCTGGCCGTGTTCGGGATGTCCGTGGTGCTGAGCGACGTGATGATCGTCGCCGGCGAGGCGCACATCACCCAGAACACCGTGTTCTCCGCCATCGCCATCCTGTCCGGCTTCACGTTCCCCAGGGACTACCTGCCCGAGGCGTTCCGGTGGCTCGGCGAACTGGTGCCGGTGACCCCGGCCATGGACGTGATCCGCGGCGTCTTCACCGGCGGCGCGGGCCTGCCGCTCGACCGCCTCGGCGTGACCGTGCTCGTCAGCCTCGCCTACACCGCCGCCGGACTGCTCGCGATGCCCTGGGCGGAGCGCAGGGCCATGGAAAGGAGCTACTAGATGATCGAGACCAAGCACCTGCGCAAGGAGTTCGGCGGCAAGGTGGCCGTCGAGGACCTGAGCCTCACCATCCCCCGCGGACGCGTCACCGGGCTGCTCGGCCTGAACGGCGCCGGCAAGACCACCACCATCAAGATCCTGGCCACCCTCCTGCGGCCGACCTCCGGCACCGTCACCGTGGGCGGGCTCGACCCGGGGAACACCCCGCACACCGTACGCCGGAGGATCAACCTGATCGCGGGCGGCGAGCGCATGGTCTACGCGCGGATGACCGGCCGCGAGAACCTGTGGTACTTCGGCCAGCTCTACGACATCCCCGGCAAGGTGCTCAAGTCCCGCATCGGTGAGCTGCTGGAGCTCGTGGGGCTGACCGCCGCCGCGGGCACCCGGGTGGAGCAGTACTCGCGCGGCATGACGCAGCGCCTGTCGATCGCCCGCGGTCTCATCAACGACCCCGACTACCTCCTCCTCGACGAGCCCACCCTCGGCCTGGACGCGCCGATCGCCCGCGACCTGCGCAAGGTGGTGGCCGAGCTGGCCGAGCGCGGCAAGGGGGTGCTGCTCACGAGCCACTACCTGGCCGAGGTGGAGCAGCTCTGCGAGCACGTGTACGTGATCGGCGACGGCCGTCACCTGGCCGAGGGCTCGCCCGGCGAGCTGATGGCCCAGACCGGCTGCCACCGCCGGGTGCGGATCACGGTGTCCGAGCTGACGCCCGAGGTGGAGGCCGCCGCCCTCGCGTTCGACGACCGGGTACGGATCATCCCGTTGGCCGAGTCCGGTGGCGGTGCGGTCGAGAGGCGGGGAGCCAGGTCCGGCCCGGGTGTGGTCGAGAGGCAGAGAGCCGGGTCTGTACCTGACTCGGTTGAGAGGCAGACAGCCGGGTCCGTACCCAGCTCGGTTGAGAGGCGGGGAGCCGGGTCCGGTCCTGCTGCGGTTGAGGGGGCCGGGTTGGGCGGAGGTATTGCCGGTCGGGTCCTGACCGACGGAGGCGCGGGCGACGTGATCCGGACCGGCGCGGTGATCGAGCTGAGCCATCCGGGGGACGTCGCGGGGGCCCTGACGAAAGCGGTCATCGCCGCGGGCGGCGAACCCTCCGGCCTGGAGATCGCCGAGCCGTCACTGGAGGACGCGATCCTCGCGTTGAGCGACCGGTCCATGGCGGTGGTCGCGTGAGGCGGCTGCCGCAGCGGGGCGACGGTGCGGCCGGACGGCGATGGTCCGGGCGGCGGCACCCGATGGATCGCCTGCCGTACGAAATCTCCGGGCACGGACCGGGCGGCCTGCCCGGGCACGGCGACGCCGTGTTCTGGGCGCTCTCGCCATGCCTGATCGTGCCGTGGCAGGTGGCCCGATGAATCCCCACCCGGCCGGACGTCGGTCCGGGGGAGGGGCTGACAGTGCCCGGATTCGGCTGCGGCGTGTGTTGGGCGCTCCGGTGGTCCACGCTGTGCACCCACGCCCGCAGGCGTACGCCTCCGCCGCGCCTGCGGCGTCTCGGCACGGTGCCCGCCGTGCGGAGGCGGCGGGACCAGTCAGGGGCGGCGTGGAGCAGGGCGGCATGGAGACGACCGCGCGGAGGAGGACGGCAGGGAGACGACTGCATGGAGGAGAGCGGCGTGGAGGAGGGTGGCGTGCATGACGGCGGCGGGGAGGGGGCGGTGATCGGTGGTGGGAAGGGCGCCGGCGAGGCGGTGGCTCGTGACCGGAAGGGCGCCGGAGGGGCGGTGGCTCGTGGCTGGAAGGGCGGCACGGAGGACATGGTGGGGCCAATGGCCGGATATGCCGGAAGAGGCGTGAAGGGGGACGCAGCGGGACGTACCGTCCGGGATGCGGTGCGGCATGCGGCGAAGGTCTTCCGGGCGGAGGCGCTCAAGCAGCACCGCCAGATCTTCGGCAGCAAGCTGGTGGTGTTCTCCATGCTGGTCTGGCCGCTGCTGACCCTGATCCAGACCTACTACACGCTGCACCCGCTGGCGGCGACGCCGGGCATCGCCACCCGGTGGCCGCTCGCGGCCGACCCCGAGCCCCTGCTCGCGTTCCTCGCCACCGGGACGCTCGGCTTCACGTTCTTCTTCTCGCTCGTCCAGTCCGCCTGGCATTTCTCGATGGAACGCCAGAACGGCACGCTGGAGCTGCTGTTCCTGGCGCCGGCCAGCCGGTTGGCGGTCGTCGTCGCCAACGGGTTCGGCGCGCTGGTGCAGAACGCCTGGCTGTTCGCCTGCTTCTCGGCGGCCATGTTCACCATGCTCGACGTGGTGAACGTGGCGCATCCGGGGATGTACGCGGTCGTCTTCCTGGCCATGCTGGTGCCCGCCGTCGCGTGGGGCGCCTTCCTCAACAGCCTGCTGATCTTCTCCAGGGACGCCGCGTTCCTGTACACGTTGCTGGACGACCCGATGTGGTTCGCGAGCGGGGTGCGGCTGCCGACGTTCGCGCTGCCGGGGTGGCTGCGGGCGGCGGGCTCGGTGCTGCCGCTGACCGGAAGCCTCGTGGTGGTGCGCGGCGCGCTCCTCGACGGGCAGGGGATCGCCGACCTGGCCCTGCCTCTGGTGTGGCTCGCGGGGCTGTCCGCGTTGTTGCTGGTCGCGGCGGCCGGGATGCTGAAGGTGGGCGAGGCGCGCGCACAGCGCACCGGTCAACTCCGCCTCTTCTGATCCCGTTCTGCTTCCTGCCGGAGCTTTCCGCGGCTTCCGGCGGGGCCGCGCCGCCGCGTACCTGCCCGATGATGGTGTGAGTCGCCGAGAAGGTATGGGGAGGACATGGCAGAGGGTGTGGTGCGGGGCGCGGAAGAGGGCGACATGCCCGCTGTGCGGGCGGTGGCCGAGCGGTTCGGGCTGCTGCGGGGCTGGTCCTCGGCCCGTGATTTCCTCGACGCCGAGCGGGCCTTCGGCAGGCTCGTCCTCGCCCCCACGGCGAACGGGCAGGCGCGGGGTTTCGGCGGCACGCTGCGCCGTGGCGCCGTCACGCACCTGGGCGACCTGTTCGTGCTGCCCGAGCACCAGTCGTCCGGGGTGGGGCGCGGTCTCCTCGCGGAGCTGATGGGAGGGGGCGGGCCGAAGGTCACGTTCGCGTCCTCGGACCCCCGCGCCATGAGCCTGTACATCCGGTACGGGCTGCGTCCCTGGTGCCCGCTGCTCTACCTGACCGGCCCCGCCTCAGCACTGCCCGGCCCGCCGGTGCGGGAGGCGGGCCCGGAGGATGTGGCGGAGCTCGACGCGCACGCCGGGGGAGGGGCGCGGAGGGGCACGCTCGCCTGGTACGCGGCCACGCCGGGCGTCACCCTGTACACGACTGGTCAGGGATATGCCTTCGTCCGGGTGGGGGGAGGCGATGGCGTGAGTGGTGGCGATGGCGTCATGAGCGACGGCGACGTCGTAGGTCGCGGCGACATCGTGAATGGGGGTGACGTCGTGGGTGGCGGTGACGTCGTGAGTGGGCGCGACGTCGTGATCGGCCCGGCCGGTGGCGTGACGCCACGAGACTGCGTGGAGGCGGTGCTCGGGGCGCTCGCCGCGACGGTCCGGGCGAGCGCCGCCGGGAGCACGCCGCAGGTGGCCAGGATCGCCGTGCCGGGAGTGCACCCGCTCGTGACGCCACTGGTCGAGGCCGGGTGGAGGATCGGCGACCTGGACACGTTCATGGCCGACGACGCAGCTCTCTCGCTGATCCGTCCCGACTGCTACGTCCCTCATCCCGACCTGGGTTGAAGTGCGGTCGCCGGCATGTGGGGCCTTCCCCTTGCTGATTCGTCCTGACTGCCATGTCCCTCATCCCCACCTTGGCTGACCGCGTTCTCTTGCTGGTTCGTCCCGGCCGCAATGTCCCTCATCCCGAGCTCGGCTGAAGACCGGTCGTCGGCATGCGGTCCCGCAGGGCGGCGACGAGCGCGTCGAGGGCGCTGCCGTAGGCGTGTTCGGCTGGGGTCGCGTAGCCGATGACGATGGCGAGCGGCGCCTGCTCCGGCCGGTGGTAGAAGGGCGAGATGCCTTCGACGTGGATGCCACGTGCGGCCAGGTGGCCGAGCAGCCGGACCTCGTGGTCCGACCCGGCGGGGAGGCGGAGGACGGCGTGCAGGCCGGCGGCGACGCCGGACAGACGTCCGTGCGGCAGATCGCGGGTGACGGCCTCGCCGAGCAGGTCGCGTCGCCGGCGGTAGCGGGCTCGGCAGCGGCGCACGTGCCGGTCGAGTTCGCCCGTCCGGACGAGGCGCGCGAGCACGAGCTGGTCGATGACGTTGACCGAGGACTCGTCCCAGCGCGTCGCCTCCCGCAGCGCGGCGAGCAGGCCGCTGGGCAGGACGAGCCAGGCCAGGCGCAGGCCGGGTGCGATGGTCTTGCTGGCGGTCCCGGCGTAGATGACCCGGTCGGGCGCCATGCCCTGGAGCGCGCCGACGGGCTGGCGATCGTAACGGAACTCGCCGTCGTAGTCGTCCTCCACGATGAACGCGCCGGTCCGCCTGGCCCAGGACACCAGCTCGACGCGCCGGGCCGGGCTCAGCGTGACCCCGAGCGGGTACTGGTGGGCGGGGGTGACGACGACGGCGCTCTCGTCCGTGAGCCGCTCGACGATCAGCCCGTCCCGGTCGACGGGGATGCGCCGCGTCCGGTGCCCCAGTTGTTCGACGAGCGCCGGGTGGTCGGGTTCGGTGGGGTCCTCGAAGGCGAGCGCCCCAGTGGAGCCGCCGTGATGGCGGAGGACCTGACACACCAGGCGCAGCGCATGGGCGTAGCCCGCGCACACCACGATGTGGTCGGGCGTGGTGCTGACGCCACGGGCCCGGCCGAGGTACTCGGCCAGCGCCTGCCGCAGCTCGACGGCGCCCGCTCGCTCCCGGTAGCCGAACGCGCTGTTGGGCACGGTCTGCATGACGTGCCGGGTGGCGGCGAGCCACTCCCGTCGCGGGAACGCGGCCAGGTCGGGGAAGCCGGAGCGCAGGTCGATCCCCCGTACGGGCCGCAGGGTGGCGTGCGACGGGGGCGCGGTCTCCGCGGGCGGCGCGGCGGGCTGGGGAGCGACGCGGATGCCCGAGCGCGGCCTCGACTCCAGGTATCCCTCGGCGACGAGCTGGTCGAGGGCCTGGGTGACGGTGCCGCGGGCGACCCCGAGGTCGCGGGCGAGCGCCCGCGACGACGGCAGCCGGGTGCCCGAGCGGAGCCGGCCGCTCCGCACGGCGTCACGCAGGGCGTGTTCGAGCCCCGCCCGTAGGCCGTGGCCCGTGCCGGTCCGGAGATGGACGTGGAGATCCAGTCCCCATCTGGACCACTCATCCTCCATGGATCTGGACTATATCCCTGAGCCAGATGTTCTCTACGTTCTCAGGGATGAGACACCTCGCCGCGGCAATCGGGCTCACGAACTATCTGCTTGGGCCGGATTCCCGCACAGATCGGGCAAGCGACGACGATCGGTCGTGGGGGATCGCGCGATGGGTCGGTGGCGCGGGCGCGAGCCGCCGGCCCATCGCGGCGCGGACGCGCGGCCCACGGGCACGACACGTCCCCCCGGCATGGCCGGAGCGCGCGAAGCCACCAGAGGAAGGCCCGTCAGCGGCTGAGGATCTGGTGTAGGGCGTGCTCCGGCGTGGTGGTCGCTGGAGGAGGCTGGTCAGCGGCTGAGGATCTGGCGTAGGACGCGCTCCAGCGTGGCCGCCGGCGCGGGGTCCGGCTCCGGGGAGCGCCAGGCCACGTATCCGTCGGGCCGCACCAGTACGGCGCCGCCCTCGCCCACGCCGTACCTCTTGCCGAAGACCCCCTCCACGTCCGTCAGCTCGTCGCCCACCCTGATCCGCGTGAGCTGGATCCCGAGCTGCTCCTGCACCCGGCGTCCGGCGTCGGTCCAGGCCAGCCCCTTCGGCCCGGCCAGCAGCACGAACCCCGACGCGAACAGGTCGATCGTGGAGATCCGCTGCCCGTCCCAGTCGAGGACGACGTGCGGGGCCCGGCCGCCGGGCCGGCCGGTGGGCACGCGCGGGTCCTCCAGCAGCGAGCCGTCGTCGCCAGGCTCCGCCACGACGGCCGTGGAGTGGTAGCGGTAGCCGAGCAGGGCGGGGACGTAGTCCTCCAGCGGCTCCGGGTAGTCGACGCGCTGGGCGGGCGGCATCCGCACCCCGAGGTTGGCGAGCTGCGCGTCGGCGGTCAGGGTGCCGATGGGGCGGCGCTCCGCGTCGTACGTGTCGAGGAAGCCGGGCCCGGCCTGGCCGGTGAGGACGAGCCAGAGCCGCCAGGCGATGTCGCAGCCGTCCTGCAGCGCGGTGCTGCCGCCCTGCCCGCCCGTGGGGGGCATGGTGTGGGCCGCGTCGCCGGCCAGGAACACCCGGCCGTGCCGGTACCGCTCGGCCAGGATGTGCGCCAGCGTGAAGGAGGCCGTGTCCAGGATCCGCACGTCGAGGTCCGGCACGCCGGTGGCGACGCGCACCAGCTCCACGCACCGCTCGGGGGTGAAGTCGGCCGCGCTCTCGCCCTTGTCCGGGTCGTAGTTGACGCCCACGACGTGCGCGCCGACGCCGGTGCCGGTGACGATCACGCCGGTGAACACGTCGTTCTGCAGGTACCACAGCGTGACCTCGCGCTCGCGGACGAGCCCGCTCAGGTCCGCGTCGAACATGATCGAGAACATGTGCCCGAGCGGTCCCTTGCCCGTGGTGGGGATGCCGAGCGCCTGGCGCAGCGGGCTGCGGTAGCCGTCGGCGGCCACCACGTAGTCGGCCCGGACCATGCTGTCGACACCGTCCGAGCGGATGACCGCCGTCACGCCCTCGCCGTCCTGGTCGAGCGTGACCAGCTCGGTGGAGAAGCGCAGGTCGGCGCCCAGCTCCTCGGCCTTGCCGCGCAGCACGCGCTCGATCTCGGCCTGCGGGGCGCCCACCTGGATCGCGGGGGTGAGCTCGGCGAGGAAGTCCAGCCCCTGGTCCTCCATGATCATGTGGGGGTTCGGGGCGCTGAGGCTGGGGGCGATGGCGATGCGCATGCCGTCGCCGATGCCCTCCCAGATCTGGCCGAGGGCGTGCTCGACGCCGGGCACGGGGCGCAGCAGCTCGACGGCTCGCGGGCTGACGCCGAACGCCTTGGGCTGGATCGAGGTGCCGGGATGCCGTTCGACGAGCATGACGGGGATCTGCCGCCACGCGAGCAGCATGGCCGCGCTCAGCCCGGCGTAGCCGCCGCCGACGATCAGGACGGGCACTCGCTCGTGCTTCATGTCCACCTCTCAGGGGGTACGCGAGGAAGATCGAAGGACGCGTCATATCGCGTTCGCGTCGCGAGAGACACGATATGTCGCGTTTTGAGAGAGGTCAAGACATATCGCGTTTGCGGTCCGGGTTCCGTACGTCGGACAAGACGATGGGGGCGTGCCCACGGTGCGGGCACGCGGACTCTCAGGGAGAGGACCCCCGGGAAGGGGCTAGGAGAGGTGGCGTTCCAGGGATTCGAGCTTGCTCGTCATCCCGTCCGTGACGCCCTCGCGCAGGTCGGCCTTCAGGACGAGGCTGACCCGGGGCGCGACCTCCGCCACGGCGTCCACGGCGCGCTTGACGACGGCCATCACCTCGTCCCACTCGCCCTCGATCGTGGTGAACATGGCGTCCGTGCGGTTCGGCAGCCCGCTCTCCCTGACCACCTTGACGGCGCGCGCCACCGGCTCGGCGACGCCTTCGCCGACGCCCAGCGGGGTGATGGAGAATGCGACGATCACAGCGTGCCCTCTCGTGCGGGCGGGCACGGACGGACCCGTGCCCGGACTCTTCGCCGGCCTGACGGCCGCCGGACCTCTGGCCGGCCTGACGGCCGGTCACGGCGCGCCTCAGCGCCGTGACCGGCTCCCGACGTCAGGCGTGCGCATGCTCCTCGTCGTCCTCGTCGTCCTCGGGCGCTTCGGACGGCTCGACACCCAGCATGGCCTCGCGGGGCTCGATCTCGTCGATGTGGTCCACGAGCTGGAGCACGTGGTCGGGCTCGATGAGCCACTGCAGCGCCGAGGCGCCGGTCTCGTCGGAGGAGACCAGCTCGGCCTGCTCGGCCCGTTCCTCGTCGGACAGGTCGGCGTCCGGGTGCCGGATCTCGGCGAGCGCGGCGGCCTGCAACGCGTTGACGTCGAGCACCTCGACGGTCAGCTCGACCGTGAGACGCAGGAATTTCTCGTTATCGCTCATGGCGACGATGCTAGGGCAGCTTCCACTCGACCGGGGTCGCGCCTTGCTGGATGAGCAGCTCGTTGGCCCGGCTGAACGGCCGCGACCCGAAGAAACCGTTGCGCGCCGACAGCGGCGACGGGTGGGCCGACTCGATGCGCGGCACCTGGCCGAGCATGGGCGCGAGGTTGCGGGCGTCGCGGCCCCACAGGATCGCGACCATCGGCTTGTCGCGGGCCACGAGGGCGCGGATGGCCTGCTCGGTGACCTCCTCCCAGCCCTTGCCACGGTGGGAGGCGGGCTTGCCGGGCATCACGGTGAGCACCCTGTTGAGCAGCAGGACGCCCTGGTCGGCCCACGGGGTCAGGTCGCCGTTCGCGGGACGCGGGAGCCCCAGGTCGGACTCCATCTCCTTGTAGATGTTGAGCAGACTGCCCGGGATGGGCCGCACGTCGGGGGCGACGGAGAAGGACAGCCCGATGGGGTGCCCGGGGGTGGGGTAGGGGTCCTGCCCGACGATCAGCACCTTGACCTCGTCGAAGGGCTGGCTGAAGGCACGCAGGACGTTGGCTCCGGAGGGGAGGTACTGCCGGCCTTCGTTGATCTCGTTGCGCAGGAACTCGCCCATGTGGGCGATCCGCTCGGCGACGGGCTCCAGTGCTCGGGCCCATCCGGCTTCGACGACTTCGTTCAGGGGACGACCTGCCATGGCCGATCAGCCTATCCAGGTCTGGTGCGGCCCGTGCCCGAATCGGGCGCTCAGGCCGTACCGGAATGATCACAGAGCACGACGGAGCGGGCGCCCGCAGCCCCTGTGAGATGCGAGCGCCCGCTTACGGAGGACCGGCTACTTGACGGAGCCGGCCATCATGCCCTGGACGAAGTACCGCTGGAACGCGAAGAACAGGATCAGCGGGATGATCAGCGACAGGAACGCCCCGGAGGACAGGATGTCGATGTTCGATCCGAACTGCCGCATCTGCGACTGGAGGGCCTTGGTCATCGGCTGGTTCTCGGGGTTGGCGAAGACCAGCGCGATGAGCATGTCGTTCCACACCCACAGGAACTGGAAGATGCCCAGCGACGCGATCGCCGGCTTGCCCAGCGGGAACACCACCGAGACGAAGATCTTCCACTCCGGCGCGCCGTCCATCCGGGCCGCCTCCAGCAGCGAGGCCGGGATGCCGACGAAGAAGTTGCGGAGCAGGAAGATCGCGAACGGCAGGCCGAACGCCGTGTGGAACAGCACCACGCCGGGGATCGAGCCGAAGATCCCCATGCCGCCGTACATGGCGGCGATCGGGATCAGCGCGATCTGGATCGGCACGATCAGCAGCCCGACCACGACGAGGAACAGCGAGTCGCGGCCCTTGAACTCCATCCACGCGAACGCGTAGGCCGCCATGGCCGCGATGCCGATCACCAGGATGGTGGTCGGCACCGTGATCGCCACGGTGTTCCAGAACGACGAGGTGAAGCCGCTGGCCAGCAGGTCGCTGTAGTTCTTGATGGTCAGCTCGGCCGGCTTGGTGAAGACCGTCCACCAGCCCTCGGCGTTGTTGACGTCCACCGTGCGCAGCGAGACGACGAACAGGCCGATCGTGGGCACCAGCCAGAACACGCCGAGCAGCACCATGAGGACCTGGACCACGCCGCTGCCGACACGGTCCACGATCTTGCTGGCCAGGCCCCTGCGCGGCGCGCCCGTCTGCAGGCCGGCGGGAGCGGCCGTGGCTGTCGCGGTCGTCATGCGTTCTCCCTCCTGAACCTGCGGATGTTCATGATCATGAAAGGCAGGACCAGAATGAGCAGGAAGATCGCCAGCGCGCTGCCGAGCCCCTGGTTGTTGCCGCCGCCGAAGGCCACCCGCCACATCTCCAGCGCGACCACGTTCGCCTGCGGCTGGACCGAGGACGGCGCGATGATGAAGACGAGGTCGAAGACCTTCAGGGTATTGATGATCATGGTGACGAAGACGACCAGCAGCACCGGCGACAGCAGCGGAATCGTGATCCGCCGGAACACCTGCCACTCCGTCGCTCCGTCGATGCGGGCCGCCTCCAGCGCGTCCCGCGGGATGGCCGCCAGGCCCGCCGCGATCAGCACCATCGCGAAGCCGGCCCACACCCACACGAACGCGCCGATGATCGCCGGTGTGATGAGCGTCGGCCCGAGCCAGGTCAGGCCGTTGTAGGCGGCCTTGAAGTTCGACTGCGGCAGCCGCACCACGTACGAGCCGGCGGGCAGTCCCTCGAAGCGGAACGAGCCGTCCTCGGCCGTCGTGGCGGTGCCGGCCACCTGGCCGTCCTTGACCGCCTCGACCGTCATGCCGGGCAGGCCCTTCTCGCCCGAGTCGACCTGGTTCGGCGCGCCTCCGCCGCCGGGGGTGAAGTCGAACCACACCGTGCCGGCCAGGCCGCCGCCGCCCGTGGGCGCCTTGGCGGGCTGGGCGTTCTTCGGCATGACCGCGGGCTTGACGCCCACGATCGGGACCAGCACGGGCTGGCCGGCCTGTACGGCCTGCTTGGTGACGACTCCGCCGTTCTGCGCCGCCACCGCCGACTGGGCGCCCTCGCGGGGACGCGCCTCCGGGTAGCCCTGCGAGGAGGAGAACGTGTCGTGCACGGTGGTGAGGATGGCGTTGGCCACGCCCTTGTCCGGGGCCTCGTCGTACACCAGGCGGAAGATCACGCCGGCGGCCATGAGCGAGACCGCCATGGGCATGAACACGATGAGCTTGAACGCCGTCGCCCACCGGATCCGCTCGGTGAGCACCGCGAAGATCAGCCCGAGCGTGGTGACCACGATCGGCGCCACGACCACCCAGATCAGGTTGTTCCTGATCGTGGTGAGCATGTTGCCGTCGGTGAAGATCGTGGCGTAGTTCCCCAGCCCCACGAACCCCGTGCCCGAGGCGTCGAAGAGGCTGCGGAACAGGGAGTAGACGATCGGGTAGACCACCCAGACGCCCAGCAGCAGGGCCGCCGGGAGGAGGAAGGCGATGGCGACCGCCGGGGAGGGGCCGAGGCGTAGCTTGGTGCTGGGGGTGTCAGCCGGTCCTGATGCGCCGCCGCGCGAGGTCTCCTCCTCGCGCGGCACCGCCGGGGCCGGGCCGTCCAACCGTTCGGTCACGGCCTTACCTCTTTACTTCCAGGCCTTCTTGGCCTCTGCCTCCAGCGCGGCCTGCGCGCCCTTGATGTCCGTGGGCTTGCGCAGGAAGTCCTGCAGGATCTTCCACTCGCCCTTGCCGTCGGTGCCGCCGAACGCGCTCGGCGCCAGGTCGGACATGTCGTAGCGGACGGCGTCACCGGCCGAGACGATCGTCTGGCCGAGCTGCTTGGTCAGCGCGTCGGGGTAGTTGTCGGGGGAGACGTTCTTGTTGGGCGACAGGTAGCCGGGCAGCTTGGCCCAGATCTCGCCGCCCTCCTTGGAGGCCAGGAACTCCAGCAGCGCCATGGCGCCGGGGGAGTCCTTCATCGCGACCGCGACGTCGCCGCCGAGGATGACCGGGGCGGTGTCGCCGGCCTTCGGGAACGGGATGGCCTTGGCGTCCTCGCCGACCTTGGCCTTGGCCTGGGCGACGGAGGTGGCCACGAAGTCGGCCTCGATCACCATCGCGGACTTCTTGTTGGCGAAGACCTTGTTGGCGCAGGTCGGGAAGTCGGTCTGCATGGTGCCGGACGTGCCGTCGACCATGAACTCCTGCTTGCCGGCGATCTGCGCGATCTTCTCCAGCGCGGTGGCCACGCTGGGGTCGGTCCACGGGATCTCGTGCTTGGAGAGCTGGTCGTACTTCTCGGGGCCGGCCGTCGAGAGGTAGATGTTCTCGAACAGGTCGGTCAGGGTCCAGGCCGACGCGCCGCAGAGGGAGAACGGCGCGGTGCCGGAGTCGGCGATGGTCTGCGCGGCCTTCATCAGGTCGTCCCAGGTGGCCGGCTCCTGGATGCCGGCGTCCTGGAACGCCTGCGTGCGGTACCAGACCAGCGACTTGTGCGCCGCCTTGATCAGCACGCCGTACACCTTGCCGTCGGCGGAGCCGAGCTCCTTCCAGTACGGGGTGTAGTTGGTGTCGATCTCCTTGGTCACCGCGTCGGTCAGCGGCTTGAGCGCGCCCTGCTTGGCGTACTGCTGGACCAGGCCGGGCTGCGGGAGGATGGCCACGTCGGGCGGGCTGCCGCCCTGGAGGCGCGGGCCGAGGTAGGCACCGGTGTCCTCACCGGTGGAGGCGTAGGTGACCTTGGCGCCGGTCTTCTCGGTGAAGGCCTTGAGCACCTGCTCGAAGTTCTTCTGCTCGTCACCGGTCCACTTGGCGGCCACCTCGAGCTTGACGCCTTCGAGGGTCTTGCCGCCGCCACCCGTGCTAGCCGACGCGGAGCTGGAGGCCGCGGGCTCGCTCGTCGTCGGCGCGTTGCCGCAGGCGGCGACGGCTACCGCGAGCCCGGCCAGGATGACTGCTGCGCTGGCTTTTGCCATGACTTCCTCACTGGGTTCTGATGATCTCTTCGAGTTCGGATCTCATCGAGGCCGCGACGTCGTCGGCGGACTCGGTGAAGGGAGGGCTGATGGCCTTGGCGACCGAACTGGCGATCACCAGGCTCAGCTGGTTGTAGGTGGGACTCGCCGGCCGGAGCTTGGCGGCGAGGATGCTCTCCTTGAGCACGGGCAGGTACGGGAAGCGCCTGATCAGCTCGGGATCGTCGTACAGCTCGGTCCACACCGGCGGGAAGGACCCCTCGGTGAGGACCCGGCGCTCGTTGTCCAGGCCCGTGAAGTACCGGATGAACTCCTGCGCTGTCTGCTGGTGCTTGGAGGAGGCGCTGACGGCCAGGTTGGCGCCGCCGAGCGTGCTGGAGCCGGGACCGTCCAGCCCGGGCAGCCGCGTGACGCCGACCTTGCCGCCGAGCCGCCCGATGGCCGGGCCGTAGGCGTGCGGCCAGTTGCGGGCGAAGGCGAGCCTGCCCTCCTGGAAGGCCAGGCGGGTCTCCTCCTCCTTGTAGGTGAGCGACTCCTTGGGGATCCAGCCCTCGCGCAGCCCCCGCTGGAGGAACTCCAGCGCGGTGCTCGCCTTGGCCGGGTCGAGCGTCACCTTCGTGCCGTCGGGGCTGACGACCTGCCCGCCCGCGGACTGCACGGCCTCGGTGAAGTTGACGGTCAGCCCCTCGTAGGCGAGGAACTGCCCGGCGTAACCCTCGATGTCATGCTTTTTCGTGACTGCTTGCGCCTGCTCGCGGAGCTCCGCCCAGGTTCTGGGCGGCTTCTTCACGAGGTCGGTGCGGTAGTAGAGAAGCCCCGCGTTGGTCGTGTACGGGACCGCCCAGAGCTTGTCTTTGTAGACCGCGGTCTCGACGGCCGTCGGCAGGAACCTGTCGAGCGGGAAGAGCCCGCGCTCCAGGGGGATGATCCAGCCGTTGTCCGCGAACTCCGCGGTCCACACCACATCCAGTCCGAGCACGTCGTACCGGCTGCTGCGGGCCTGGAGGTTGGCCACCATCTGAGCGCGCTGCTCGTCGGCGGCCTCGGGCAGTTCGAGCAGCGTCACCTTCTCGGCCGGGTGGGCCTGGTTCCAGCGATCCAGCAGGGGTTGCAGGTACGCCGTGGTGTCGCGCCCGGTGGCGAACGTGATGGGACCCGTGCCGCCGGTCCCGGTGTCGCCACCGCCCTCGTCGCCCGTCCCGGCGCAACCGGCCGCCAACAAGAGGGCCAGCACGATCGGAACGGGGCGAAGCACCCTGTTACCTCCACGTTTCTCGGGATTACATACGTGTTAGGTAGATGCATTCATGTTATGCATATGAGTAATGTGGAGGTCAACGGATGGGCACGTAACGCTCACGTAACGGGGAAGGGGGGTGAGGCGTGCGGCCTCACCTGCTGGCCCTGCTGGCGAAGGAGCCGGCGCACGGCTACGAGCTGAAGCAGGCACTGGAGCAGACCTTCGGGTCCGCCTACCCTTCCCCCAACATCGGCCAGATATACGTCACGCTCGGCAGGCTGGAGAAGGACGGCCTGGTCAGGGCCGTCGACGTCGAGCAGTCCAACCGGCCGAACAAGAAGGTCTACTACCTGACCGCCAAGGGCCGCGACTCGCTGGTGGCGTGGGTCGAGGAGCCCACCGAGGGGCCGCGCGTGCGCGACGAGTTCTTCATGAAGCTCGTCCTCGCGCCCCTCACCGGCATCGCCGACCGCATGGCTCTCATCAGCCGCCAGCGGCGGCACTATCTTTCCCTCATGGCCGACCTGAACGACCTCCTCTCCCGCACCGACCCCCGCGACCGGGTGGCCGGGCTCCTCATCGAGGGCGCCATGCTGCACCTGCAGGCCGACCTCGACTGGCTGGAGCGCTGCCAGGAGGACCTCGCATGAGCGCCGCCGTCCTCAAGGCGGTCAACCTGGTGAAGATCTACTCCGGCGGCGCCCTGCCGGTGCCGGCCGTCCGGGGCGTCGACCTGGAGGTGGAGGAGGGCGAGTTCGTCGCCATCATG
Organism: Nonomuraea roseoviolacea subsp. carminata; assembly: GCF_024172185.1. GTDB lineage: Bacteria > Actinomycetota > Actinomycetes > Streptosporangiales > Streptosporangiaceae > Nonomuraea > Nonomuraea roseoviolacea. The sequence continues at coordinate 1,690,866 of NZ_JAMZEC010000001.1, read as the reverse complement.
GGCCCCTCCGGCTCCGGCAAGTCCACGCTCGTCCACATGCTCGGCGGGCTCGACACCCGCACCAGCGGCGAGATCTGGCTCGACGGCAAGCGCGTCGACACGCTGTCGGAGAGCGCCTGGGCGCTGCTGCGCCGCGAGAAGGTCGGCTTCGTCTTCCAGTTCTTCAACCTCGTGGCCAACATGACCGTGGCCGACAACGTCGAGCTGCCCGCGCTGCTGGCCGGGATCTCGCCCAAGGAGGCCCGCGAGCGGCGCGAGAGCCTGCTGGCCGCGCTCAACCTGGGCGACCGGGCCGACGCCGCGCCCGCCCAGCTCTCCGGCGGCGAGCAGCAGCGGGTCGCCCTCGCCCGCGCGCTGGCCAACAAGCCCAGCGTGCTGCTGGCCGACGAGCCCACGGGCAACCTCGACAGCCGCAACACCCGCGACGTGCTGCGCCTGCTCGGCGAGGTCCACAAGCAGGGCCAGACCATCGTCATGGTGACCCACGACGCCCGGGTGGCGAGCCTGGCCGACCGCCTGGTGTCGCTGTTCGACGGGCAGATCGTGGACGACGGCCGCATCGCGCGCCGGCGCACCGGCACCGCGCGCGAGGTCATCGACCTGAGATGAGCACCTGCAAGCCCGCGCCGAGCAGCCGGAGGCGCGCCCGATGAGCGCCGGCATGAGCCCCGGTATGAGCACCGGTATGAGCACGGTCCGGGCCGGGACGCGGTGGATCGCGGCCGACCTGCGGGCCAGGAAGGGCCAGGCGGTCCTGACCGTGCTGCTCGTGGCCGGCATCGTGGCCGCCCTCATCGCCGCCGTCACCCTCCTGGAGGACGGCACCAACCCGTGGCGCAGCCTGTTCGCCCAGACCAACGGCGCCCACGTGTGGCTCTACACCAGGGACCGCCCGCCGGACGAGATCGGCGCCATCGACGGCGTCACCAGCGTCGCCGGGCCCTACCGGTCGGCGCCCGTCACCGTCGCGCTCGGCGGCAAGAAGGAGCCCGCGGGGCTGCGCGCGCTGCCCTCGCAGGCCCCGCAGGTCGCCCGGCCCGTCGTCACCGAGGGCAGGTGGCTCGACGCGTCCCAGCTCGACGGCGTCGTGGTCGAGCGCTCGTTCGCGACCGCGCTGCGCCTGCGGCCCGGCTCGTCGTTCACGGTCATCGCGCTCAGCGGCGAGCGCCACACCCTGTACGTACGCGGCATCGCCGACTCAGCCGACCAGGGCTTCTACCCCCAGTGGACGCCCGGCCTGGCCTGGGTGCTGCCGTCCATGCTCGACCGGATCGAGCCGATGCTCGGCCGCAGCGAGTGGGTGACCGGGCTGCGCCTGTCCGACCCGGAGGCGGCGCAGATCGTCTCGCAGCGCGTCGTCGTCACGCTGGAGGACCAGCTCCAGCGCGTCTACACCTGGCGCGAGGTGCGGGCGGCCATGGAGCTCGACAACCGGCTGCTCGGCACGCTGCTCGCGCTGTTCGGCGTGGTCGGCATGGTCGCCGCCGCGCTCGCCCTGGCCAACGCGGCCGGCGGCCGGGTGCTCGGCCAGCTCCGCGACCTGGCGACGCTCAAGTCCATGGGCTTCACCAGCGGCCAGGTGACGCTGCTGCTGCTCGCCGAGCACGGGGCGCTCGCCCTGCTCGGCATCGCGCTCGGCGCCGTGGCCGGGTGGGCGGGCACCGTCGCCGTGCTCGGCGCCACGTCCGTCGCCCCCGTCCCGGTGCTGGCCATCGTCGGCGGCACCGCGCTCGTCGTGCTGGCCGCCGTGGGGCTGCCTGCCTGGCGCGGCGGGCGCACGCCGCCCATCCCCGACGTCCCGGCCGCCCCGCCGCGCGGCCACCTGTCGCGCCTGGCCCGCCTGGCCCTGCTCGTACGGCTGCCGCCCGCCCTGGTCCTCGGCACCCGCGACGCCTTCACCCGGCGGCTGCCGGCGTTCCTGACCGCGTTCGGGCTGGCCGTGCCGATGATGATGATCACGATCGGGCTGGGCGTGTGGTCCACGCTCGACAACTTCCTCAGCCATCCGGAGCAGGTCGGCCAGCACGCCTCCCTGTACGTACGCCCCGGCAAGCTGGAGTCGTCGCAGGCCGAGCGCATCGCGGCCCGTGACCCCGGCGTGTGCGCCGTCTACCCGGGCACCGACGTCAACGCCCTGGCGCCCGGCGAGGCCCGCTCCGTGCGGGTGCGGGCGCTCGGCAGCACCACCGCGCCGTACCCGTTCCCCGTGGTCGAGGGACGCATGTTCGCCAGGCCCGGCGAGGCCCTGGCCGGGCAGGGTCTGCTCGACCTGCTGGGCGCGCGGATCGGCGACCGCGTGCGGCTCACCGTGGGCGGCTCGCCGCTCATCGTGCGCATCGTCGGCCGCGCGGTCGAGCCCGACCTCGACGGCGAGGTGCTGTCGGTGGGTCTCGACAGCCTGGCCGCCAAGGACGCGGTGCCGCCGGAGTACTACGCGCTGGCGCTGCGCCCCGGCGCCGACCCGGGCGAGGTGCGGGCCCGGCTGCTGGCCGCGTCGGGGGAGAGCCTCGACGTGCAGCGGGTGGTCAACCCGGCCGACCGGCTCTCGGTGATCCGGGTGGTGATCGTGGCCCTGATCGTCGTGCTCGCGCTGATCGGCCTGGCCAACCTGCTGACGGCCAGCGCGCTGGGCCTGCGCGACCACGCCTTCGACCTGGCCGTGCTCAAGGCCATGGGGCTGACGCCCCGGCAGGTCATGGCCACGCTCGTCACGGGCACCGGCCTGCTCGTCGTCGTGGGCGTCGCCGTGGGCGCGGCGGCCGGGGTGTCGATGGTGACGGGCCTGATCGACCTGCAGGGGCACACGAGCGGAGTGGGGGCCGGGATCGGCCGTTCCCCGTCGGCGCTGACCATGATCCTGGCCGTGCTCATGGCGGTGGGGGCCTCGCTCGCGGTGGCGCTCATCCCCGCCCGGCGGGCCGCACGCGCGCAGGTGCCGGTCGCCACACGGTGACCGGCACCTGTCCCCTCCTACGCCGCGCGGTTTACTTCAATGCGAACCAGTAGAAGCCGTGGCCCGGCAGGGTGAGCGTGTACGGGCTCTCGCCGATCACGGGGAACGGCACCCCGCCCCGCGCCTCCACCGGGGTCAGCCCGGCGAAGCGGCGCAGGTCGAGCTCCACCGGCTGGGGGAACTTCGACAGGTTGTTCACGCACAGCATCACGTCCTCGCCCTCCTCGCGGACGAACGTGAGCACGCACGTGTTGGACGACCACATCTCGGTGTAGGAGCCGGTGCCGAACACCGGGTGGTCGCGGCGGATCTCCAGCATCGTGCGCGTGAAGTGCAGCAGCGAGCTGGGGTTGCGCTGCTGGGCCTCGACGTTGACCGCCTGGTAGCCGTAGATCGGGTCCATGACGGCGGGCAGGTAGAGGCGGCCGGGGTCGGCCGTGGAGAACCCGGCGTTGCGGTCGGGGCTCCACTGCATCGGGGTGCGGACCGCGTCGCGGTCCTCCAGCCAGATGTTGTCGCCCATGCCGATCTCGTCGCCGTAGTACATGACCGGCGAGCCCGGCAGGCTCAGCAGCAGCGCCGTGAACAGCTCGATGCGGTCGCGGTCGTTGTCGAGCAGCGGCGCGAGGCGGCGGCGGATGCCGAGGTAGGCCCGCATGCGCGGGTCCTTGGCGTACTCCGCGTGCATGTAGTCGCGCTCCTCCTCCGTCACCGTCTCGAGCGTCAGCTCGTCGTGGTTGCGGAGGAAGATGCCCCACTGGGCCTTGTCGGGCAGCTTCGGCGTGCGCGACATGATCTCGGAGATCGGCTCACGCGTCTGCTTCTTGACCGCCATGTAGATGCGCGGCATCAGCGGGAAGTGGAAGGCCATGTGGCACTCGTCGCCGCCCGTGGTGGGGTCGCCGAAGTACTCGACGACGTCCTCGGGCCAGCCGTTGGCCTCGGCCAGCAGCACCCGGTCCGGGTAGAGGCGGTCGACCTCGGCGCGCACCTTCTTCAGGTACGCGTGCGTCTCCGGCAGGCCGGAGCAGGCGGTGCCCTCGCGCTCGAACAGGTACGGCACGGCGTCCAGGCGGAAGCCGTCGATGCCGAGGTCCAGCCAGAACCTCAGCACCTCCAGCATGGCCTCCTGCACCGCCGGGTTGTCGTAGTTGAGGTCCGGCTGGTGGTGGAAGAAGCGGTGCCAGTAGTACTGCTTGCGCACCGGGTCGTAGGTCCAGTTGGACTCCTCGGCCCCGATGAAGATGATCGGCGCGTCGGGGAAGCCGGTCGGCTCGTCGGCCCAGACGTAGAAGTCGCCGTAGGGACCCTCGGGGTCGTGCCGGGACGCCTGGAACCACGGGTGCCGATCGCTCGTGTGGTTCATCACCAGGTCGGTGATGATGCGCAGGCCACGCTCGTGGGCCGACTCGATGAGCTGCACGAAGTCGCCCAGGTCACCGAAGTCGGGGAGGATCTTCATGTAGTCCGAGATGTCGTAGCCGCCGTCGCGCAACGGCGACTCGTACAGCGGGAGCAGCCACAGGCAGTCCACGCCGAGCCATTCGAGATAGTCCAGCTTCTCGACGAGACCGCGCAGGTCGCCTGTGCCGTCGCCGTTGGAGTCCTTGAACCCCCGGACGAGAACCTCGTAGAACACCGCCCGCTTGTACCAGAGAGGATCCTCCGAGACGAAGTTCTCGGCGATCGGCTCCGGCGATGGGGATGCGTTGATCATGTGTCGCTCACAGAAGGAGATGTGGGCAGGACGGAGTCACCGGTTCCCCGGCGTTGTCAGTAGGTGACCGCGCCGCCTGGGGACGTCATCCCTGCGAACCCCATGCCCTCGACGGGCCCGGATTTGTGATCCGCTGCCCGCTTGTGCGGCGCTTACGGGCCGAACACTACCAGCCCCTTGGCTTTCCGGAACCCGGTTGTGCTGTGATCTCGTTCTACCCCTGGAGATCGAGATGTAATCGTCCTGTTACCGGGCGTTCATCTGGAAAGCGTGATGCCTAGAAAGGTGGCGCCAGCTCGCCGAGATCGCTCTCGAAGTCGTTCAGCCAGAGGCCCAGCAGCACCAGGCCGCGCACCCAGAACCGGTCGTTCCACCCGCCGAAGCGCGTGAGCGCGTCGGGGCCGCCCCACACCACCTCGTGCAGCTCCTCCGACAGCAGCGCCGGCACCCGCTCGGCGACCGTCTGCAGCATCTGGTGCGCGTAGGCCCGCGCGGGGGCGGCCGTGGAGCGCAGCGGGACCCGCTGCAGCGGCTGCTTGACCACGTTGGTGGACGGCAGCGCCGCCACGCGCGGGTTGGCCGCGTGCAGCAGCTCCCGGTAGAAGCGGCCCTGGTCCTTGCGGGCCACGCCCACCGACAGCGCCGCGTCGAAGAAGTCGGGATGGATGAACGGGGCCGCGAACGACGCCTCGGGCCCCACCAGATTGACCGCCGAGCGCGCGATGCCGCGCACGGTGCGCGTGTGCAGCACCGACAGCGGCAGCTCGGCCCGGTGCCCGTGGAGCATCGAGGTCGCGGCGGCGAACTGCTCCCGGACCGTCTCCTCGATCCACTCGTGCGCCCGCTGCGACAGGAACGGCCGCGACGGCTCGCCCAGGCTCAGCGAGCGCAGCACCGCGGCCGAGCGCTCCGCCTGCGACGTGGCCTCCAGCGCGGCGCCGCTGACCATGAAGTTCTTCAGCAGCGGGCCGCCCGCCAGCCCGTCGATCAGCGTCCGCCCGGCCCCGTGGACCTCCTTGGCGAACGGCGCGTACCAGGCGTGGTGCGGCGTCAGGTACTCAAGCCGGCGCGCCACCTCGCGGGCGTCGCCGGGGTAGGCGGCCGGGTCCTGCGTGATCACCCGGTGCGGGACGCGCAGCTCCCGCGTGATCGCCCGCGCGAACGCGATGTCGGTGTCGGTGCCGTCGTCCGGGCTCGTCGTCCACGACTCCACGTCGGCGCCGCGCGCCACGGCCACCGCGCACAGCAGCCGCGAGTCGTAGCCGCCGCTGACCGGCACGAGCAGCCTGCGGCCCTCGTAGTCCTTGTAGACCTCGTGCAGGATCTCCAGCAGCTCGCCGGCGCTGATCCACGTCTCGTACGGCTCGCCGCGCAGCCAGCGCGGCAGCCGCCGCTCCGTGGCCAGCCGCCCCTGGTCGAAGACCAGCGCGCCCGACCCGGGCAGCCGGCTGATCCCCGCGAACGGCGTGGCCTCGCCCAGCGGGAACGTCACCTGGATGATCGACGCCCACGCCGCCCAGTCGATCTCCACCGGCACCAGCGCCAGCAGCGGCTGGATCAGCGACGAGAAGTAGACGGCCTCGCCCAGCCGCACGTAGTAGACGTCGACCAGGCCGAGCGCCCCGGCGTGCAGCGTGACCCGCTCGCCCGCGCCGATCAGGCCCGGCGTCTCGTACGTCTCCGCCACCGCCATCCAGCCGCCCTCCGGGGCGCCGGACGGCCTGCGCTCGCCCCAGGCGAACGCGAACGAGCCCTCACCGCGGTGGTACGGCGGCAGCGGCGCCGAGCTGAGCAGCGCGGCCCCGTTCGCCTGCAGGGCCGGCCGCACCCGCGGCCCGGCCCCCGTGAGCTTGCCCAGCACGACGGGGTCGATCCGGCCGAGAGCGCCGCAGACGTAGGGCCGCACGTTGAACTGCACCGGATCTCATCCCTTCGAGACGCTTCCGCAGAAGAGTATCCTTTGCCCGGCTGGCAAACGGAGGTCTGGTGAGCACTGAGCTGGAGAGCACGAGGCGCGCGCTGCGTGACGCGATCGCCCAGGCGGAGCACGCGGCCGAGCTGGCCCGGCTGCTCGACGCGGCCCAGGCGCGCCTGGCCGAGGCCGAGCGGAGCGCCGCGGAGGCCAAGGCGCTGGCCGACCGGCTGGCCGAGGCCGAGGAGCTGCTGGCGGACGAGCGCGCCGCCGCCGAGAAGCTGCGCAAGGACCTCGCCGAGCAGCGCTACCAGGCCGAGGTCGCCAACTGGAAGCTGTCCTCCATCAAGGTCGCCCGCTGGAACCGCCTCGGCGACGCCATCAGGAGCGGCAAGAGCAACCCCGTCCTGCTCGCCAAGGGCCTCAAGGGCGCGGCCAAGCCGGTCAAGCGGCCCACCGCGCCCAAGCGCCGGCCGGTCGCCGTCCAGCGGGCCAAGGACGAGCGTCCCGGCGCCGCCTACCAGGCCACCAGCTCCACCCGCACGCTCGGCGGCCACTCCTTCAAGCTCAAGCCGTACCGGATACCGACCGGCCCCAACACCCGCCCCCACCTCACCGCCGCGGTGATCGCCGACCCGCACGCCGAGGCGCTGCTGCGCTACGAGTGGCGGCAGACGACCGGCTTCACCCCGCGCGACTTCGCCCGGGTCCTCCCGCAGGAGGTGCCGCACCTGCTCGTCGTCGAGTCGGTCAAGGGCGGCCCGTGGGCCGAGGAGATCACCGGCGAGCCCGGCGAGGGCCTGCGGGCGCTGCTCGCCTGGTGCGCCGAGCGGGGCATCCGCACGGTGTTCTGGCACACGGGCGGCGACGTGGCCCCCTACCGGGCCGCCGCCGCGCTGTTCGAGCACCGCTTCAGCGCCGACCCCGCCACCGGCTGGCCGCGCCTGTCCTTCGGCGTCCAGCCGCGGGTGCACAACCCCATCCCGCTGTCCGGCGGGCGCATCGACCGGGTGCTCACCCTGGAGCAGCTCCTGCCCGGCCACCTGGCCTACCCCGACGTGCTCACCTCCTACCGCTGGCCGGCCGCCGTCGACTGCCCGCCCGGCACCCCACCGTGGCGGCTCGCGGAGATCGCCGCCTGCGGCACCCCCATCGGCGACACGGCCGACACCCGCCGCGCCCACGTCGCCCTGCGCCGCGCCTACGAGGGCGGCACCATGACCGAGCGGATCGACGACCTGCTGGAGCGGATCGGCCTGCCCAGCGCCCGGGCCACCCTGGAGGTCTCGCTGCTGCTGCCGATCCTCGACCGCTTCCTGCTGGAGCACGCGCTCGCCCAGGTCGCCCGGCAGTCGGTGCGGCCGGCCCAGCTCATCGTGTTCGGGCCGCCCGAGGCCGAGCAGCGCGCCGCCGACGTCGTGCCCGACGTCGAGGTCGTCTTCCGCCACCTCGACCCGTCGCTGTCGGCGGGGGCCATGCTCGGCCGCGGCCTCGACCTGTGCGAGGCCGACCTCGTGGGCGTCATGGACCCGCGCGACGTCTACGGCATGCACTACCTCGCCGACCTGCGCCGCGCGTTCCTGTTCAGCACGGCCGACATCGTCGGCAAGGCCGCCTACTACACCCACCTGCGCAAGCCGCAGGCCACGCTGCTCAAGCAGCCCGAGGCCGAGTACACGTACCTGCCGGAGGTGGCCGGCGCCACGCTGCTGGCCCGCCGCAACACCCTGCGCCAGCTCGGCTTCGCCGACCTCACCGACGGCTGGGACGACGTGCTCATGCGCCGCTGCCGCGCCGACGGGGTCAAGGTCTTCTCGGCCGACCGTTTCGGGTACGTACGGGTGCGCGACGAGGACCGCTGGCTGCTGGGCGCCGCCCACCTGGTCGAGTACGGCTCGGCGGAGCCGCACGCGCTCATCTGAGCGTCCTAGGCTTGGCGGCGTGACGCCTGAGCAGCGGCTGGCCGAGGTGCTCGGGGAGGCGCCGGCCCCCGAGGGCACCTGGGAGCGCGAGGCCGCCTACCTGTCGGCCGCCGCGCGCCGGCTGGGCGTGCCCGCCGCCGGGCTGGCCGCGCGGGCGCGCGCCGTCGAGGGGGTGGCGGCCGTGGAGGAGCGGCCGAACGGGTTCCTGCGGATCGTCGTCGAGGTGCCCGGGCGGCTGGTCGAGACGGTCGGGCCGCTGTCCCTGCCCGACCCGTGGCCCGATTTCCCGCGCACCTGGGACAACCCCGGCTTCGCCGTGCGTTACGGGCACGCGCGGGCCGTGGCGGTGCGGCGCCGGGCGCGCGACCTCGGGGTGCCGGAGGAGGGGTTCCGGGCGGAGCTGCTCGGCGATCCGCGCGACCGGGCGGTGCTGCGGGTCCTCGCCGAGCTGCCCGGGCGGCTGGCCAAGGGGGACCGGATGGGAGGCGCGTGGTCGGCGTACGCGGTGCGGCTGGCGATGGCCTACCACGACGCGTACGAGCTGGCGCCGGTCCTGCCGGTGGGGGACGAGGAGCCGGCGCCGCTGCACACGGCGCGCGTGCGGCTGGCGCGGGCGGTGGCGGACGTTCTGCCGGGCCCGGACCGCCTCTGACCGGATCCCTCTGGAGCGATCACAAAATATCCGGCGAAATGAAGAAGAATCGTAAAAATTTAGCTTCTGCGGGGTGATCGCGTCTCGATACGTGGTCAGCCGGTCCTGGGGGCTGGACTGTTCCGATAGCCTCGATCGGGTGAGTCGATTCGCCCATCCCGCAGGGGACCGGCACGCCGAGATGCTGCCGCACGAGCGCCCGCCGCTCCCGCCCGCCGACCTCAACCGGATCAACCCCGCGATCTGGCCGCGAACGTCCGGGCGGACCGACGGCACGCTCACGATCGGTCACGTCGACGTCCGCGACCTCGCCCGCGAGCACGGCACGCCGCTGTTCGTCCTGGACGAGCACGACGTGCGCGCGCGCATGCGCGACTACGTCACCGCGTTCGCCGGCTCCGACGTCCACTACGCGGGCAAGGCGTTCCTGTGCAGGGAGATCGTCCGCTGGCTGCACGACGAGGGCCTCGGCCTCGACGTGGCCAGCGGCGGCGAGCTGGCCGTGGCGCTCAGCGTGGGCTTCCCGCCCGAGCGCATCACCATGCACGGCAACAACAAGTCCGTCGCCGAGCTGACCCGCGCCCTGGAGGTGGGCGTCGGCCGTATCGTGGTCGACTCCTACGAGGAGATCGCCCGGCTCGGGCACCTGGCCGAGCGGCACGGCAAGCGGCCCAAGGTGATGATCCGCGTCACCACGGGCGTCGAGGCCCACACCCACGAGTTCATCGCCACGGCCCACGACGACCAGAAGTTCGGCCTGTCGCTGAGCGCCGGCGCCGCCGCCGAGGCCGTGCGCCGCATCCTCGCGCTGCCGTCCCTGGAGCTCGTCGGCCTGCACTCGCACATCGGCTCGCAGATCGTCGACACGGCCGGCTTCGAGGTGGCCGCCCGCCGCCTGGCCGGCCTGCTCGTGCAGATCAAGGACGAGCACGGCGTGGTCCTGCCCGAGCTCGACCTCGGCGGCGGCTACGGCATCGCGTACGTCGAGGACGACGAGGCGCCCGACGTCAAGGAGATCGCCGACGGCCTGCGCGAGATCGTCACCAAGGTGTGCGAGGACGCCGGCCTGCCCGTGCCCCGCCTCACGGTCGAGCCGGGCCGCGCGATCGTCGGCCCCGGCGGCGTCACCCTCTACGAGGTCGGCACCGTCAAGGACGTCGAGGGGCTGCGCACGTACGTGAGCGTCGACGGCGGCATGAGCGACAACGTGCGCACCGCCCTGTACGGCGCCGACTACACGGTCACCCTCGCCAGCCGCGCGAGCACGGCCGAGCCCATGCTCAGCCGCGTCGTCGGCAAGCACTGCGAGAGCGGCGACATCGTCGTCCGCGACTGCTTCCTGCCGTCCGACCTCGCGCCGGGCGACCTGCTGGCCGTCGCCGCGACCGGCGCCTACTGCCGCTCGCTGGCCAGCAACTACAACTACCTGCCCAAGCCCGCCGTGGTCGCCGTCGCCGACGGCGCGGCCCGCGTGATCGTGCGGGGCGAGACCGAGGACGACCTGTTGAGGGGGCAGCTGTGAAAGCCGAAGGGGCAGCTGTGAAACCGCTGAAAGTCGCGTTGCTGGGCTGCGGCGTCGTCGGCTCCCAGGTCATCCGCCTGCTTGACGAGCAGGACGGCGACCTGGCCGCCCGCGTCGGCGCCCCGCTGGAGCTGGCCGGGGTCGCCGTGCGGCGCCTGGGCCGCAAGCGCGACGTGGACGTCGCCCCCGAACTGCTCACCACCGACGCCGAGGCGCTGGTCACCCGCGACGACATCGACATCGTCGTCGAGGTGATCGGCGGCATCGAGCCGGCCCGCTCGCTCATCGTGGCGGCGCTCAACCGCGGCAAGTCCGTGGTCACCGCCAACAAGGCGCTGCTGGCCGAGGACGGCGCCACCCTGCACGAGGCGGCCCGCGCCGGCAACGGCGACCTGTACTTCGAGGCCAGCGTCGCCGGGGCCATCCCGCTGCTGCGCCCGCTGCGCGAGTCGCTGGCCGGCGACCGGGTGCAGCGCGTGCTCGGCATCGTCAACGGCACCACCAACTACATCCTCGACAAGATGGACTCCACCGGCGCGTCCTTCACCGACGCCCTGGAGGAGGCCCAGACGCTCGGCTACGCCGAGGCCGACCCCACGGCCGACGTCGAGGGCTTCGATGCCGCCGCCAAGGCCGCCATCCTGGCCGGGCTCGCCTTCCACAGCCGCGTCACGGCCGCCGACGTGCACCGCGAGGGCATCACCGAGATCACCGCCACCGACGTCGCCTCGGCCAAGGCCATGGGCTACGTCATCAAGCTGCTGGCCATCTGCGCCCGCTCCGACGACGGCCGTTCCGTCGGCGTGCGCGTCCACCCGGCGATGATCCCGCGGACCCACCCGCTGGCGGGGGTGCGCGAGGCGTACAACGCGGTGTTCGTGGAGGCCGAGTCGGCCGGGCAGCTCATGTTCTACGGCAAGGGCGCCGGTGGCGCGCCGACCGCCTCCGCCGTGCTCGGCGACCTGGTGGCCGTGGCCCGCAACCGCCTGGCCGGCACGCGCGGGCCGGAGGAGTCCACGTACGCCTCGCTGCGCGTCCACCCGATGGGCGAGACGGTCACGCGCTGCCACGTGGCCCTCGACGTGGCCGACAAGCCGGGCGTGCTCGCGCGCGTCGCGGAGCTGTTCGCGGCCCACGACGTCTCCATCCAGACCGTGCGCCAGGAGGGCCACGGCGACGACGCGCAGCTCGTCATCGTCACCCACCGGGCGACGGACGCGGCGCTGACGGCGACGATGAAGGCGCTGCGCGACCTCGACATCGTCCGCGCGGTGGCCAGCGTGATGCGCGTCGAGGGCGACGACTAGGCCCGGCCCCGGATCGAGGGCTCCAGGTCTGGGGCTCAACAGCAAGGTCCTCGCAAGGGCCGCGCTTCGCGCGCGGGGCTCGGGCTGTGACAGTGGGGGAGCCCAGCTCCCCCACACCCCCTTGGCAGGGGGCCTCCCGGCCCCCTGCACCCCCGAGCGTTGCCCACGCACGTCCGGGAGGATGGGACCGCAGCTCAAGCGGAACGGACCTCCTCGATGCGGACCTGCCTGGCGAGCTTCTCGTCCAGGTCGGCGCAGTCGAAGCCGACGACCGAGTAACGTCCACCCGCCTGGTGTTCGACGGAGGTCAGGTGGTGCCTCCGCTAAGCCGCGACGCCGACGTACAGCGGCATGAACTCCCACTTGTCGCCGTACTTCTCCAGGAGTTCCGTCAGAGTCATCGGGGCTTCAGCCGGTGCGCTCAGCGGCCGGCACGGAGGAAGCCCCACCGGGAAGTGCCTGGCAGGCATGCATGATCTCGATGCTGATGGCCTTGAGACTGGCCTCGTCGCTTCTGACCGCTTGCGGCTGATCGTCAAGGGCAGGGATGCTGACCAGGTAGGAGCCGGATCGTTGACCGATGACCGCACTTGCGATCATGTGCCGGTTCGGGGCGTAAACCTCCAGAACCGGCTGCTCGTAGTCCGGGATCCCCGGCATGTGATCCCGGAGGGTGCCGCTTCCCGACCTCAGGACGAGCCGAACGCGCGACACCACCCTTGTCTTCACGCCCATGCCGGCGAGGCGGTCTCCTAGCCGTTCGAGAGCTTTCTTTTGGCGCATTACTGAGTCCAGATCGGTGTGAGAGGCACGTGGACGAGCCTGCGCGATGTCCTTGTGCAGCTCCGATGCTGCCATTGTCGCCCTCCATCGACTTTTTGCACGCCGAGTGCGGTGTGCCTTACGACCGGGGCCATGTTCGCGGCGGGTTTCTTCTTGCGCCAGTAAGGGCATTGCTCAGAGCAATAGAGTCATAGAGGTGAGATTGCTCTCAGCTATACGCTCATGTCATGGACATTCGCACGCTCCCCGACGCTCTCAAAGCGATCATGGCGCAGCGAGGATGGACGCAAGCCGATCTTGCTCAACAGTTAGGCGTGTCTCAGGCATGGGTCAGTCAGGTGTCCAGTGGCGTCAGGGACACCCGAATGGGACGAGCAATAGAGTTGCTCGGTCGCGTCGGCTGGGAAGTACGGATGTCTCCAGCAACGGAGGAGCCCGTGGAACGCCGGGAATTCCTGACAGCCGCCGCATTGGTATTCGTGCCGTCTGCCAGTAAGAATCCTTATCAGAACCCTCACTATGTGGACAAGCTTGCCGAGAGCCTTGCCCGAAACCGCTACGAATGTGGCGGCATACCTCTTGCAGCCCGTGCTCTGAACCATGTCACACACGTAGGTGCGGTGCCAGACATCTCTCGCCGCCGGCTTCAGCGGGCCGTATCAGAACTGCTGTACCAAGTGACGCTGGTGCTCTACGACGCGGCGAAGCTGGTGCATGCTGAGCGTACCGGGATGCTCGCCCTGGAACTCGCTCGCAAGGCCGCGGACGCCAAGGCGGAGGCGCGGGCCATCGAGAGCCTGAGTCGTGTCGCCCTCTATCGTGGCGACACCGCCAGGGCGATCATGTACGCCCGCCGAGGACTGGCCGTTCCCGAGCTTCCCGCCAGTCGCGTCGCCTCTCTCACCATGCGATTGGGGCGCTCGCTGGCCCGCGTACCCGAGCACGGCGACGCGGCGAGAGAAACCCTCGAAAGGGCGTTGCAGGTCGATGGCTTGTCGCGGTTCGCCCAGGCGGCCACGGTGGGAGATGTCGCGATCGGCCTGAACCGGCTCGGCCGTTACGAGGAGGCGGGCGCCCTTCTCCGGCGGGCGGCGGATGAGATCGGCGAGTACTCCCCGCTCTTCCGTGCCCAGTACATCGGTCGGCAGGTACAGACGGCGATCGGAGCTGCCGACCCGGGCCTTGCTGCTGATCGCATGACGTTGCTCACCCGGGCAGTGCCGTTCGTCTCATCCGCGCGGGTGAATCAGCGCGTTCAGGAGATCATGCGCGGAACGGCTCAATGGCGGAACGTGCCGGAGGTGAGAGAGGCCCGCGAACATCTTGGAGCTGTCTCCTCGTATGAGACGCCCAAGGTCTGACATCGCCGGCTCGAACCCGGGCGTCTCATCAGGCGCCGGCCTGGTCAGCCGGAACCGCCCGGCCCGGGAGCGCCGATCCAGCGGGCGGCCGCCTCGAAGGTGTCGGTCGGGTTGCTGTTGAACGCGATCGCCGCGTCGGGAGCGTGTCGTCGGACGAGGTTGACGACCTGCTCGAACAACTCAAGCAGGTCCTCGGCCTTCCGCACGCCGCCGCCGATGACGACGCATTCCCAAGCTCGCGCGCGCAGGGCATCGCTGACGAGCGTTTCCACGTCGTCGCTGCCGTCGAGGCCGAACAGACAGGTCTCGACGCCGACGCCGTGCTCGGCGAAGCGTGCCATGCCGACCTCGATCGCGTCGGCCACCGGCTTCGGGTCCCAGGAGCCGGGGATCCGATACGGGTCGAGGCCGATCACGAGGACGCGGGGTGCTGGGGGTGTCGTCTCCACACCCGGACCTTACTGCGCGCGTGGCGATCCAGCGTAGGACTGCAGTCGTCGAAGCCGGCCGGCTGCGACACTCCGTTGCGGCTCCCATGGCCGAGCGGCGAAGTCACGTTCTGAGCGGTCGCAGCGCCGTGCTCCAGGAGACGACCTGGTCGAGCAGCCTGCCCAGCATGTCCTCCTGGTGCGCGGCGGGCTTGAAGACGGTGAAGCCCTCGAAGTCGGCGTGCATCAGCAGTTCCACGCCCGCCTGCACGTCGGCCACCTTGACCTGGCCGAGCACCTGCCGCAGGTGCTCGGCCGCGCGCACCCCGCCGCTGACGCCGTATCCGACCACGCCCGCGGCCTTGTCGTGCCACTCGGCGAACAGGAAGTCGATGGCGGTCTTGAGCGCGCCGCTGATCGAGTGGTTGTACTCGGGTGTCACGAAGACGAAGCCGTCGAGGCCGGCGACGGTGTCGGACCACGTCCGGGTGTGCGGGTGCTCGTACACGCCAGTGGCCGCGGCAAGCGGTTCGTCCAGGTGGGGCAGGTCGAAGTCCTTCAGGTCGACCAGCTCGTAGTGCGCGTCGCCGCGTTTGACCGCGTGCTCGTGGACCCAGCGCGCGACGGCCTCGCCGTTGCGTCCCGGCCGTGTGCTGCCGAGGATGATGCCAATCCTGATCATTTCTCCACCTTCACGATGACTTTTCCGCGGATCGCGCCGCGCTCGGCGGCCCGGTGCAGGTCCGCCAGGGCCTCCAGCGGTCGCGCCTCCGCCGTGACGTCCACCACGCCCTTGTCGATCAGCGCCACGAGCTCGGCCAGCCGGCCGGGGTCGTGGCGGGCCACGAACCGGACGGCGCGCGGGTGCTCGATCGGCTGGGTGATCGAGACGAACTCCTCGGCCAGCACCGTCACCGAGTCGGGCACGCCGGCCACCAGGTTGATCAACACGTCGTTGCCGCCCGGCAGGGGAGCGGTGGTGTAGTCCACGACCTCGTCGGCGCCCAGCGCCCGTACGGCGGCGGCGCTGCGCGGGCTCGCGGTCGCCACCACGTACGCGCCCGCGTGCTTGGCCAGTTGCACGGCGAACAGCCCGACGCCGCCGCCGGCCCCGTTGATGAGCACCCGGCTGCCGGGGCCGATGCGGGCGTGCTCGAAGACCGCCTGCCACGCGGTGAGTCCGGCCACCGGCACGGCGGCCGCGTCCGCCAGCGGGATCCGCTCCGGCGCCCTGGTCAGCACGCTCGCCTTGGCGACCGCGTACTCGGCCGCCGCCCCGTCGATGAGCCCGATCACCCGGTCGCCGGGGGCGAGGTCGCCCGCCCCGGTGACCACGGTGCCCGCGACGTCCCAGCCGAGCGTGTGCGGCAGCGTGACGCCGAGCACGTCGTGCAGCAGGCCCATCCGCAGGCCGACCTCCGAGGGGTTGAACGACGTCGCGGCCACCCTGATGAGCACCTCGCCCGGGCCGGGCCTCGGCACCGGCACCTCCTCCAGCGAGATGACCGAGGCGTCGCCGTACTCGTGGACGCGGGCGGCCCGCATGGTGCCGAGGAAGTCCGCGGCGTGCTCGCTCGCCCACGTCTCGAACGTGCTCGCGGGCGCTCCGGTGACCTCCTCGACGGTCGCGGTGGCCGGGCCGGGCTCGGCGAGAGCGCGCAGCATGCCGTCCACGGCCGGCTCGGGCCATCCCAGCCCGAGCAGCCGCAGCCTGGCCTCCTCCGGGGGTTCCTCCTCCCACCGCACCTCCCGGCCGATCGCGGCGCCGATCGCCCGCGCCTGCTCCCGCTGGGTCAGCGGCCGGGGGCCGGTCAGCGTGTAGACCGCGCCGTGGTGCCCCTCGTCGAGCAGCGCGCGCGCCGCGACGGCCGCGACGTCCCGCTCGTGGACGGGGGAGAACACCGCGTCGCCGTACGGCTGCCGGACGACGCCCGCCCGGATCTGCTCGGCCCACCGCAGGCTGTTGGCCGCGAACGCGTGCGGGCGCAGCACCGTCCACTCCCGGGCGGTCCCGGCGACCAGGCGCTCGATCTCGACCTCGTGCGGCCGGGCGGCGGCCGAGGACAGGTAGACCACCCGCCTGGCCCCGATCAGTTCCAGCACCTCGCGGGCGCCCTCGGCCGAGGCGAACGGCCACAGCAGGAACACCGCGTCGACACCGTCGAGCGCCGCCCGCAGCGCGACCGGGTCGGTCAGTTGCCTCGTCACCGTGCGGACGTCGGCGCCCGCGTCGTCGAGGTGGTTCACCAGGGGACGGCCGATCGTGCCGGTCGCCCCGCTGACCAGGACTCTTGTCATGGCATTGACCTTAGAAGTCCCGGAAGAGGCGGCCAATGCGTTTGTGTCCGTGATTCATACGCGATCGTCTCCCGCGTTAGACTCGCGTTGTGGACGTGCTGAGCGACGTGGTCGCCTCCATGCGCATGGGAGTGCCGCGCTCGGCGCGTGTCGCGTGGGCCGCGCCCTGGGGGCAGCGGTTCCCGTCGGCGCCCGGCTCGGCGGGTTTCCAGGTGGTCCTGCAGGGCTCGTGCTGGGCGATACCGCCGGAGGGCGAGCCGATCCCGGTCGGGCCGGGCGACGTGCTGTTCTTCCCCCACGGGCACGGCTACGCGCTGGCCGACTCGCTCACCAGTCCCATCGCGCCGCCCGAATGCGATCCCCATGTCGACGCCGAGCTGTTCGCCTCGGCCTCCATGGAGGGCACGGGGCCTGTCACGGTGACGCTCTGCGGCGGCTACCGGCTCGACTCCAGCCGGGCGCATCCGCTGCTCAGAGGGCTGCCCGAGATGATCCACCTGCCGGCACGGCTGGGGCACAACCCCGAGCTGCGTGCCGCCGTCGAGCTGCTCGGCAAGGAGATCGAGAACCCGCGGCCGGGAGCCGACATGGTGGTGTCGGCGCTGCTGGACATGCTGCTGCTGTACATCCTGCGTGCCTGGTTCGACGTCTCGACGGAGCACTGCACGGTCGGCGGCTGGGCCGCCGCGCTGGCCGACCCGGCCGTCGCCGCCGCGCTCGACGGCATCCACGGCGATCCCGCCCACCCGTGGACCGTGGAGTCGCTCGGCCGCCGCGCCGGGTTGTCGCGCGCGGCGTTCTCCCGCCGGTTCGCCCAGTTCGTCGGGCAGCCGCCGTTGACCTATCTGACCTGGTGGCGGCTGGGCACGGCCGCGCGCATGCTGCGCGACTCCGACGCCGCGCTGAGCGAGATCGCCGCCGCGGTGGGCTACGGCTCGGAGTTCGCCTTCGCCAATGCCTTCAAACGCGAGTACGGCATGGCCCCCGGCAGATACCGCCGCCTGGGCTGCGCGCCCGCGGGAGGCGGACGGCTCGGTCGGCCTGGCTAGGCCGGAGTGCTGCCGTCCGCCCGCACGGCTGCGACGAGCGCGTCGAACTGCCCGCGGACCCGGGCGGCTGTGACGTGGTCGAAGTAGTCGCGGGAGCTGACGATCTCGCCGTCGCGTACCCGGAGCACGAAGATCCCGGGCATGGTGAAGGGCTCCCCGGTCTCCTCGACGGTTCCCTGGTACTCGAACTCGGCGACGATGACCTCGGGGTCGGTCGTCTCGTGGATCGTGATGTTGGTCGCCCGGCGCCGCAGCGTGGGGCCGGCGCCGGTCGGCCTGAAGTGTTCTCGCAGCTCGTCGCGGGTGCGGAGCGCGGCGGCGCGAAGCGGGTGGAACGGGTGCTCGACATGGGTCTGCTCCGCGTACAGCTCGGGCAGCTCGTTCCAGCGGCCCTCCGCGACGCCGTTCACGAGCGCGAGGAAGACCTCTCGGGGGCTGAGGACCTGGGACATGTCACTCTCCACGTACTATCCGAAGTGCGGACTCCGATTATACGGAGTCGCGACTTCGGATAGCGGCATGCGAGTGAAGGTGCGATGAGCACGGACCGAGAGACGGGCGGCAGAGGGCCGCGCCGCGCTGACGCGCGAACCAACCGCGAGCGGATCCTGACCGTCGCCGAAGAGGTCTTCGGCAAGGGCGGCCGGTCCGCGTCCACCGAGGAGGTGGCCCGCCTGGCCGGCGTCGGCATCGCCACGGTCTTCCGTCACTTCCCCACCAAGGCGGTGTTGCTGGAAGCCGTTCTCGCGCAGCGCTTCCACCGCCTGCGCGAGCGGGCCGAATCGCTGTTCGACGCCACGGACCCGGGCACGGCGTTCTTCGGCTTCTTCCGCAACCTCGTCACCGACGCGCCCGGCAAGATCGCCATAGGGGAGGCCCTGCTCGAAGCCGGTGGCGACGACGGCGGCGACGCGGCCCAGGCGTCAGCCGGACTGCGCCGAGCGGTCGGCGTCCTGCTCCAGCAGGCCCAGCGCGCCGGCGCCGTCCGGGACGACGTCGAACTGCCCGAGGTGTACGCCCTGCTCGTGGCCACGTCGCAAGCCTCTGCGCGCACCCACCTCGGGGAGGAGGTGCGAGACCGGATGCTCGCCGTCGTCTTCGACGGCCTCGCGCCCCTGCGGGCCCGCTGACGGACTGTGACTGTGGGAAGGCCCCGGCGGTCAGTACAGGCGCAGCCCCTCCATGAGGTCCCTGCGTTCTCCCGGACGTGCGGGACCTGACGTCGGTTTTCGGGGTCCGGTCACGTGATCGCCGAGTGCGCTCTCAACGTCTTGACGGCGTCCGGGGCCTGCCTGAGGCCCGCCTGATAGGCCGGTGCCCAGGCGGCGCGGTCGCTCAGGTCCGGGCCGAACGCCTCGATCGCCTCGGCGTCCGGAACCAGCCGCACGACTCCCTCCGCCGCGACGTCGTTCGTGCCGTGCATGTGCGCCATCGGCTCGGCCACGATCAGCAGGCTCGCGTCGGCGGCCAGGTCGAGGTTGGTGCCGTTCCGGAGAGCCCCGTCGATGTAGCGCCGCCCGTCGACGGTGATCGGCGGCGCGGTCGCGGGGAACGCCGTGCTGGCCGCCACGGCCTCGGGCAGCGACGCGGAGCCGTGCCGGTCCCAGACCACCGCCTCGCCCGTCTCGGCGTCCACCGCCGGGATCCGGAGCGCCCGGTCCGGCCATTCCGCGGAGCCGATCACGGACCGCATGCGGGCCACGGCGGCGCCCTCGTCGCCGGTCGAGGCGGCGAGCGCGAGCCGGCCGACGCGGCGTAGGGCCTCGGTCCGGTCGAGCCCGGTGTCGCCGAGCGTCGCGAACACCTCCGCGAGTCTCCGCGGGTCGGGTCTCGGTGGCGCGGGGCGTGCGCCGTCGCCGGGATCGGCCGGCGCGGGCAGCGCGGCGAGCCGTTCCAGGTCTCCGCCAACGGCCAGGATCGCCCCCACGATGGCGCCGGCCGACGTTCCCACGATCAGGTCGGCCGCTCCCAGGTCCACGCCTTCACGCCGGAGTCCCGCGGCGAGTCCGGCCAGCCACGCCGTGCCGACGGGTCCGCCGGGTCCGAGGACGACCGCGGTTCCCGCCTTCATCGTCCGGCCTCCTCGTAGATGGGGGAAGTCTCTTCAACAGGAGTGAAAGTCACGCCCAGAGCCTAGGGAACCTCGGCCGCGTCGGCATCGGCACAAAGCCCAGCAGTCGCTGCGCCGATGGACCTAGGTCCCGTCGCCCGCCCGCCGCCCCAGGTCACCTGCCGGGCCATCCCAGCGCCGAGAGCGCCGCGGTGAGCCGTGGGTCGGCCTGGCCGGCCTCCTCCAGCGCGCTCGTGAGCGTCGCCTCGTAGGTGAGACTCGCCTCGGCGTGGCGTGCTCGGCCCGCCTCGGTGATGACGGTGTAGACGCCGCGTCTGTCGTCGGGGCACAGGTCCCGGTAGGTGAAGTCCGCCGCGTTCAGCCGCGCCACCAGGCGGGTGACCGAGCTCTGGTTGAGCCCGAGCTTGTCGGCCAGTTCCTGCATGCGCAGCTCACCGGCGGGGGAGGCGGCCAGGTGGCCGAGCGCGCGGTACTCCGACAGGCCGATGCCGTGCCGCCGCTGGAGGGTGACGGCGAGAGTGTTCTCCACGCGGGCGTGCAGCAGCAGGACGTGGTTCCACGCGCTGGAGACGGCCGACGGTGGCGCGGCCGAGGCAGGGGTGGACGTCGTCGAGCCCATGGGGGCCTCCTCCTGTCGCGGGAAGCGGTTGACAAGAGCATACATGTACATGCAAGCTTCTGTCCGTCGGCAAAGTGCTTGCAGATACATGCATATAAAGGAAGTGATCACATGGCGTTGACCTGCCTGCTCACCGCCGCGATCAGCGGCGGCGTGGTGCCCCTCAAGATCGCCGCAGGAGTCTGATCCGCCATGCCGGACACCGCCTCACCCGCCTGGCTGCCCGAACGCCTCGCCGATGCCGTCGCCCTGGCCGTCGCCGAGGTCCGCTCCGGCGGGATCCCGTTCTCCGGACTCGTCGTGGACGGTACGGGCACCGTCCTCGGATCCGGCGTCAACCGGGTCCGGGCCCACCAGGACCCCACCGCCCACGCCGAGATCGTCGCCCTGCGCGACGCCGCCCGCAGGCACGGGCCCCACGCCCTCGCGGGGACGACGCTGATCGCCTCGGGCGAGCCCTGCCCGCTGTGCTACGTCACGGCGCTGTGGTCGGGCGTCGGCCGGGTCGTCTTCGCCGCCGACCGGCACGCGGCCGCCGCCGCCGGATTCGACTACGTCTCCTCCTACGACATATTCGCCGTCCCCGTCGAGCAGTGGCGGCTGTCTCCCCTGCACGTTCCCGTCGAGAACGCGCGGGAGCCGTTCCGCGCCTGGCTCGACCGCCGACAGGAGTCCTCATGACCGTCCACGTGAAGATCTGGTCCGACTACGTCTGCCCCTTCTGCCTGCTGGCCAAGCAGCCGATCGCCGAGGCGGTCGCGGGACGTGACGTCACCGTGGAGTGGATGCCCTTCGAGCTGCGGCCGGAGCCCACGCCCACCCTCCGTCCCGAGGGCGACTACCTGCGCGGCATCTGGTCGCGGGTGGTCTACCCCATGGCCAGGAGGATGGGCGTGGACATCCGGCTCCCCGACGTCTCGCCGCAGCCGTACACCCGCCTGGCCTTCGAGGGCTACCAGTTCGCAAAGGAGCACGGCCTGGCCGACGCCTACAACGACCGGCTCCTGCGCGCCTTCTTCGAGGACGGCGCCGACATCGGCGACCTCGACGTCCTGGAACGGCTCGCGGACGAGCTCGGGCTTCCCGCCGCCGACTACCGCGCCGCCCTGGAACGGGGCACCTACGCGGAGGCGCACGCCGCCGCGCTCGCCGAGGCCGCGGCCCACCGGATCAGCGTCGTCCCCACGCTGCTGGTCGGCGACGCGCGGATCGAGGGCATGCCGAAGGCCGACGCCCTGCGCGAGGCCCTGGACAGCGCCGAGGCGAAGGAGGCCGACCTCCTCGGGAGCGGCCTCGCCTGCTCGGTCGACGGCTGCTGAAGGACCGGCGCCGACCGGCCGGGTCTTCGTCCGGCTGCTCGCGGGGATCAGCCGATCAGGCTCCTGATCGCCGCGGTGACGGCGTCCGGCCGGGTCTCCGGCAGGAAGTGCCCGCCGGGAAGCGTCAGGGTGCGGACGTCGCTCGCCCAGCCGTGCCAGATCGCCGAGGGGTCGAACGGCAGCACCAGGTCGCCGGGGTCCTGCCAGATCGCCAGGGTGGGGGCCTTGACGCGCCGGCCGGCCTGCCGGTCCTCGCCGTCGTGGGCCGCGTCGACGAAGGCGCTGGCCCGGTAGTCGTCGCAGATGGCGTGGATCGTCTCCGGGTCGCGTGTCGCGGCGAGGTACGCCTCGCGGACCTCGGCGTCGAACGTGCCGGCCTCGGCCCAGGCGTCGAGGAAGTGGCCGAAGAACGTGTCGGGGTCGGCGCCGATCATCCGTTCGGGCAGGTCGTTCGGCTGCGCGAGGAAATACAGGTGGAAACCGAACACGCCGCCCACGCCGGCCAGCGAGTCCCACATGTCGACGGTGGGGATGACGTCGATCACGCCGAGGTGGTCGACGGCGTCGGGGTGGTCCAGCGCGGCGCGGAAGGCGACCAGCGCTCCGCGGTCATGGCCGACCAGGCTGAACCGGTCGTGGCCGAGCTCTCGCATCAGTGCCACCATGGTCGCCGCGGTGACGCGCTTGGCGTAGTGCTCGGGGCCGTCCCCCGGCTTGGCGCTGCCCCCGTAGCCGGGCAGGTCGGGGCAGATGACGCGGAAGCGGTCCGCCAGCTCCGGAGCGACGTGCCGCCAGGCCAGGTGGGTCTGGGGGAAGCCGTGCAGCAACAGCAGCGGCGGCCCCTCTCCACCCGAGGCCACATGAAGGTCGAGACCGTTCACCCGGACCGTGCGCGCGTCGAAGCCTGAGATCGTTGAGGGCATTGGCTCAGACTGTCATGGGCCACCGACGGTTCCGGTTGTTGATCACGACTGTGTTTCAGGTCGTTCTCCTGCCGGCCGCGACGGGGCGGAACGCGGCGATACTGGCGCTTCCCGCACCCCCCAGGAGTACCCGTGTATCCAGCGAGCCCCTCCGGGCCCTCGCCGATGTACTTCCCGCCGCCGCCCGTGCCCGTGCGCCCGATCCGCGGCCTGGGCACCGCGGTCCTCGTCCTGCTGGCCGCCGACGCGCTCGTCGAAGTCGTGGCCGGCCTCATCGGCCTGGGTTACCTCGACCTCCTCGACCGGCTCATAGCCGACCCCCAGGCGGTCGAGGACGCCGAGATCGATCGGGGCGACCTGCTCTACAGCCTGTCGGGTCTGGCGGAGTTCGCCACCATGGTGACCTGCGGCATCGTGTTCCTGGTGTGGCTGTTCCGCGCCCGCGCGAACGCCGAGGCGCTGGCCCCGTGGCCGCACCGGCGGGCCAAGCCGTGGCTGGTCTTCGGGTGGTTCGTCCCGATCGTCGGCTGGTGGTTCCCCAAGCAGATCGTGGACGACATCTGGAACGCCTCCAAGCCCGGCGCAGCAGAACAGCCGCTGACCGTGGCCTCCCGCTCGGGCCTGGTCCGGGGATGGTGGGCCGCCTGGCTCGTCAGCTCCTGGATCTCCCACGTGGCGGCGCGGCTGCTGTTCAAGGACGACCTGGAGTCGCTGCGGGCCGGAGCGAGGTTCGATCTCGTCAGCATCGGCCTGTGGATCGTCACGGCCGGACTGGCGGCCGCCGTCGTCTGGCGGATCACCCGTCTCCAGGAGGAGCGTCTGCGCGCCCCGGCCGCTCATCCGTACCTGGCGAGCTGAGCGCCTCAGGTGTCCGCCGGTGAGGTGAGGCCGCGGACGCGGCGCACGGCACGGCGCAGGACCGTGCGCTCCCGCGAGCGGGACAGGGTCACGGCCTTGCGCCGCCACTCCTCCGCCTTCTGCCGCCAGCGCGCCGCGTCCCTGGTCGCCTTGCCGGCCAGCCTGCGCTGCTCGGCCAGCTCGGCCCGGAGCGCGGTCGCGCGCTTGCGCAGCAGGAGGATCTCCTTGTCGCGCTGGGCGAGCTGGACGACGTGCTCGGGCGCCGGGCGCCGGCGGGGCGGGTAGACCGCCGGGCGGCGCGCGAAGCCCCACGCGCGGCCGTCCAGCCACTCCAGGCCGAACACCTCGTCCAGGACGTCGTCCAGGTGCTCCCCGGGCTCGGCGACCAGGGCGGCGCGCGACAGGGCCGCCGTCCGCTCCAGGCGGGCGACCACCACGCCGTCCTCGGTCTCGTCCAGCGCCAGGCACAGGACGCCGCCGTCGGTCTCCTCCAGCCGCTGCACCAGCCGCTCCACGGCGTCCTGGGACGGCACCCACCCGGGCGGCACGAGCAGCCGGAACGGCGGGACGACCGGCGGCGACCCCTCCGCGGCCCCGGGCGACCCCTCCGAGGCCCCGGAGGCGAAGGGGCGAGCGGGCCAGGCCGGGGGAGGGGCGAGGCGCACCCGCGGGTCGTGCGCGAACTGCGCCCGGATCAGCCGCAGGTCGAGGTCCGGGTCGCGGAGCGGGGACCGGCGCCCCTCGTCCAAGGACGTCCACGGGCCCGCCACGGTGACCCGGATGTCGGGCAGGCTCGCTCCGAGCAGCCCGTCCACGCTCGCCCGCACGTCCTCGTAGGTCCCGGACGGCACGTACGCGTCCACGTACGGCACGCGCCACTGCCGGCCCGGGTCCGTACGCAGGTAGCGCCGGTACGGCACGCGGTCGGCGACGTACGGGTCGTTGTAGCGCTTGAGCGCGGCGAAGTCGCGCATGGCCGTGGGCAGCCCGACGTGCCAGGCCCGCGCGAGCGGGTCCGGGACGAAGACCGCGCCCGCCTGCGTGAGCCGGTAGCCGAGCTCGGTGTCCTCGGCCAGCACGAGCGAGGTGTCCAGCCCGCCGATGGAGCGCAGCAGCCCGGCGGGGTAGGAGGCCGTCGCCCCGACGTGGATCCGCGTGGCCAGCGAACTGGGCGCGGCCCGCAGGCCGTCGTGGTCGTGGATGATCTTCTCTGCCCAGTCGTGACGCTCCCGCGCGAGCGGGAACAGGCCCTCCTCCTCGCCCGCCAGCAGGGCCGCGCGGACCTCCTCGGGCCGGGGCAGCCGCTCAGCGGAGGTGAAGTCGATCCAGCCCAGCACCACCAGGTACGGGGCCAGGTGGTGCCAGCGGAGCTGGGCCTCCACGTGGGCGCGGTGGGGCACCATGTCGGCGTCCAGCACCAGCACGACCTCGCCCGAGGCGGCGTCGAGGCCGGCCTGGAGCGCCCAGGCCCGTCCCCATCCGCCCGGCGGGCCGGAGATGAGTTTGGTGCCGCCGGGCACGGTCTCGGGCAGGCGCAGCGGCTCGGGGCTGCCGTCGTCCACGACGACGACGTCCATCAGCCCGGCCGGGTACGTCTGCGCCGACAGCGCCGCGAGCGTGAGGTCGAGGGTGCTCTGGCGGTCGTGGGCGGGGATGACGACGGTCACGGTCAGGCTCGGCGTCCAGCCGCCGAGGGGCGGCGGGGTGAGCACGCCGAAGTCCTGCCGCCGGATGCGGGGGATGAGGGTCACGATGCGGTGCTCCGGGTCATGAGGGGGTCCGGGTCATGATGCGGTGCTCCGGTCGAGCTCCATGAGGGCGCTGGGGCGGAACCCGCGCCACTGCCGCTTGTTGCGCTGCAGGAACGTGCCGATCGGCTCCTGCCACGTGTGGTTGGCCGCGGGCCCGCGGCGCAGGATGTAGCCGAGGCCGTGGGTGCGGTAGATCTGTCCGCCGGCGGCCTGCAGCGCCTCCTGGAACTGCGTGTCCACCGACCGGCGCAGCGGCCGGAACCCGCCCACGGCCTGGAACGCCGACCGCTCCACGAGGATCGTGCCGCCCGCCACGAAGCTGGTGATCTGCTCGGTGACCTGGCTGCGGTGCACGGTCACGTCGATCGAGGCCAGGTGGACGAACTCCGGCACGGTCCCCACCACCTGCGCCCCCGAGTAGGAGTGGGCGAGCAGCAGGTCCGACAGGAAGTCGGGGCCGTACCAGTCGTCGTCGTCCATCTTGAGCAGGAACGAGCCGGAGGCGCGGGCGGCGGCGTGGTTGAGCACCTCGCCGAAGATCTCCCGCCCGTCTGCCTCGTACACGGTCAGCGGCCCGTCGTGGGCGGCGATCGCCGCCGCCACGTCGGGATGGCCACGGGGCACGCCGTGCAGGGCCAGCACCACTTCGAGCTGCGCGCCGCGCTGCCGGGCGGCCTGCCGCAGGGCGAAGCCGACCATGTCGGCGCGGCGGGTGGCGAGCAGGACGGACGTGAGCGGCGGCGCGGGCGGCGGCGCGCCGAGCTGCTCCCAGCGGGCCGCGACGCCATGGGTGCGCAGGGCCCGGCGGCGCAGCCGGACGCTGTGCTCCTCGCGCCGCAGGTCGTCGGAGAGGTCGGGACGGCTCGTCAGCAGGGCGACGAGGTCGTCGCCGAGCCCGCCCGCCCAGCGCGGCACCGACTCGGCGACCAGCGGGACCCCGGCCGCGGCGAGCCCGGCCAGCACCCGCACGGCGGCGAGGGGCCCGCTGTGGGCGCGCCGCCAGTCCACCTCGACGCCACGGATCTGCCGGAGCCTGGCCACGTCGGCGTCCGTGACGCCGCCCGACTCGGCGAACGTCGTCACCGCCCTGCCGTCGAGCACCACCGCCCAACGGCCGTCGCGCTCCTCCAGCGAGGCCATGCCGCGTGACGGGGTGGTGACGAAGCCCTGCGGGTTGACCAGGCGTTCGTCGACGGGCGGGACCATGGACGGCTCGGCGAGCACGTCCGGGTCGGCGAGGGGCAGCGCGGCGCCGCCGGGACGGCCGAGCCGTTCCCAGGTGGCGGCCCGCGCCATGGGCCGCTCGACGGGCCGCTCGTCGCCGGCCCAGCCGCGCGAGCCGTCCTCGGGCGGCGCGGCGGGCGCGGTCTCGGAGGTGCGGAGGACGACGTCGCCGCCCGGGGCGCCGACCCGCTCCGGCACGGGGCCGGTGATCTCGGCGGGGGTGGCGTTGGGGTCACCGGGCCGCCAGTCGGCGGCGCCGACGCCCGCGATGGCCGCGGCGGGCGCGCCGATCACGTCGAGCCGGTGCCCGGCGAAGGCGCGGGAGGTCGCGGCCACGGTACGGCCGGCGGGCGTGGGCGCGGAGAAGTGCGCGTCCACCACCCACACCCGGTCCTTGGGCCGGTGGACCCGCAGGTCCGACAGCGAGCGCCAGCGGTGCGCGGGCGTCGGCGTGGGCACGGGCGCCGGATGCGCCGGCGGGGTGTCCAGGACGGCCACGACCACGCGGCGCGTCTCGGGCAGCAGCTTGTGCAGGGTGGCGGCGCGCCGCAGGTCGGCTGGTGTGCGGGCGAGCACCAGCACCTCCGCCGCCTGCTCGGCGGCGGACAGGGGCTCCAGCAGGTCCCGGTCGAGGTCGACCGGCCGCGCCGGGGCGTCCTCCCCGGACGGATCCTCTCCGGACGCGGTGCGGGGCAGGTCGGCGGCGGTGATCCCCGCGAGGAAGACCCGGGCGCCCGGCATCTCCGCCAGCAGCTCCGCGATCATCCCGCGCTCCTCAGGTGCCTGATGAGCGAGGTCAGCCGCCCCTGCTCGTCGGACTCGGCGCCGGCCTCGGCCGACAGGCGCTCCACCTCGGCCGACAGCCGCTCCACCTCGGCCTTGAGGCTCTTGACCTCCGCCAGCCGCTCGGCGGCCACGGCCCGCCACCTGGCGGCGTCACCGGCCGGCGACTCGGCCTCGGCGACCGGGACGAGCCCGTACTCGGCCCCGCTCACCCACAGCGACCCGAACATCTCGTCCACCAGGTCGTCGTCCGCGCCGTTGAGGCGGGCCGCCCGGGCGAAGGCCGCGGTGCGTTCCAGCCGGGCCGCGACCACGCCTCGCGGCGACTCGGCCAGGGCCACGCAGACGAGGCCGAGCAGGTCGGCGTCCGCCAGCCGTACCAGCCGGGCCATCGTGTCGGCGCCGGGTGCCCAGCCGGGCGGCAGCCGCAGCAGGAACGGGGTGGGTGCCGCGGACGACGGCTCCTCCTCGGAGAAGGAGACGCGCGGCTCGTACCGGTAGAGGTGGGTGAGGAGGCGGGCGTCGAGCAGCGGTTCGTCCAGGCAGTCGCGCCGCCCGTCCGTGAGCTCGCCCCACGGGCCGGTGATCGTGACGGCCGTGTCGGCGGGCGTGCCCGCCAGGACCGCGTCCACCGCGCCGCGCGTCTCCTCGTACGTGGTCGCCGGCACGACGACCCGCACGTACGGCACGCGCCAGTGGCGGCGCGGATGCGCCCGCAGCCAGCGCAGCTCGGGCACCAGGTCGCCGAGGTACGACCAGTTGTGCCGGTGCACGTCCTTCTCGCGCCGCATGACCGTGGACGGGCCGACGTGCTCGGCGCGGGCCTCCGGATCGGGGACGAAGACGGCGCCCGCCTGGGCGAGCCGGTAGCCGAGCTCGGTGTCCTCGGCCATGTTGAGCCCGGTGTCCACGCCGCCCGCGGCGCGCAGCAGGTCGGCGCGCACGGAGCTGGAGGCGCCCGTGTGCAGCAGGTACGCCCCGGCGCCGGCGTCCTTCAGCATGCGCGTCGACTCCAGGGTCGTGCGCGCGTACTCCGACGGGACGCCCTCCTCGCCCGGCGCGTCCACGAACCGGGTGTCGCCGATCACCACGGCGTGGTCGATGAGGTGGTGCCAGCGCATGTGCGCCTCGATGTGCGCGGGAGCGAGGATCATGTCCGCGTCGAGCCAGTGGACCACGTCGCCGGTGGCGGCCAGCCGGCCGGTCTCCCGCGCCGCGCCCCGGCCCCAGCCCTCCGTCACCCGCACCACGCGCGCGCCCGGCACGTCGAGCGGCGGCTCGCTGCCGTCGTCGGCGACGACCACCTCGACCAGCTCGGCCGGGTACGTCTGCGCGGCCAGCGACGCGATGGTGCGCTCCAGGTCCTCCTGGCGGCCGCGGGCCGGGATCACCACCGAGACGGTCAGCTCCGGCCGCCACGTCCCGAGTGCCGGGGGCTCCAGGACGCCGTAGTCGTTGTGCCTGACGCGGGGAACACGTGCCGCCCGGCTCATACCGGCCGCCTCGCTCATACCGGCCCCTTGGCCAGCGCGCGGACCTCCTCGCGCAGCTCCTCCACCTCTCGGGCGCGGACCATGGCGTTCACGCGGTCCTCGCCGAGCGAGGCGAGGATCGCGGACAGGTCCTCCTCGCGCCGGGCGGACGCCTGCTCCACCGCGGCGCTCAGCCGGTCGAGCCGCGTCTCGATGCGCCTGAGCGCGGTGAGGGTCTTGGCCAGCTCGCTCTCGTGCCGCTTGACCCGCAGGTCGATGCGCTGCGCCTTGCCGTCGAGGCGGCGGACGACGACCACGAGGAGGGCCAGGGCGGACAGGGCGACCAGGAACGCCGCCGTCGCCGCCGCGGCGCCCACGCTCACGAGCCCGCCGAGGACGAGCAGCGCGAGGGCGGCGACGGCCAGGACTCCGAGAACCGCGGCGGCCGCTGCCATTCGGCGAGGCGAGAGCATCCGCGCAAACCTTTCGTCGACATGGACAAATCAGGCGTCAGGTTTTATTGACACCTTAATCAACACTCGACACTACGTTGCCATAAGTTCCTGGAGACAATCTGAGAAAGATCCTTTCCAAGCTGGGAGATCACTCGGCCGCCCATGAGGCGCTTGCCTTAACGTCAGTCAAACGGGCGTAAGGTAGGCGCCGATCTGAGTCCCCCCGGCCGAGGAGCACCGCACGCATGTCCGTCACCCCCTGCGGATTCACGCGCACGCCGGATCAGGGGCTCACCCGCCTCCGCTGGAACGGCACCGGCTGGGCGACCGACGGGCGGCCCCCCGAGACCTCGGCGCCGCCGCCGGCCTCGACGCGCACGCAGCCACCCGACATCGCCGCCCTGCGCCCGCTGCGCGGCCTGGAGCTCGACTGGCCCGACGGCCCGGTCCCGCTCGACGACGTCCTGCGCCTGGCCGCCGCCGGGGTCCCGCTCACCGCCGCCGACGCCCCCGCCTGGGTGCCCGCCGCCCTCGCGGCCCTGCTCACCGACCGCTCCTGGCTCGCCCACGAGCCCGACGGCACCGTACGCTGCCTGGCCGACCTGCGGCGCGAGGAGCACAGCGTGCGGCTGCGCCGCCTGGCCCACCGCCCCGCCGGTACGCCGTCGGTCAGCGTCGTCATGGCCACCAAGCGGCCCGAGCTGGTGCCCGGCGCGCTCGCCCAGATCGCCCGCCAGCGCGGGGCCGAGGTCGAGGTGGTCCTGGGGCTGCACGGGGTGCCGTACGAGAGCGTGCGCCGGGCGGTCGAGGACCTCCCGCTGCCCGTCGCCTGGAAGGAACTGCCCGCCGAGGTGCCGTTCGGCACGGTGCTCAACGAGGCGGCGGCGCTGGCCGGCGGCCACTACCTGGCCAAGTGGGACGACGACGACTGGTACGGTCCAGATCACCTCGCCGACCTGGTCATGGCCCTGACCTACTCCGGCGCCGACGTGACCGGCACCTCCGGCGAGTTCTTCTACCTGGAGCCGCTGCGGGCCACGATCCGGCGCAGCGCGTTCGCCAGCGGCGCCGCGTACCGGAGCGAGGTGTGGTCCGACCACGTGGCCGGCGGCACGATCCTGGTCTCCCGGGACGACTTCCGCGACATCGGCGGGTTCGCCGCGCAGCCCCGGGCCGTCGACCGGCTCTTCCTGAAGGCCGCCACCGAGGCCGGCGCGAGCGTCTACCGCACCCACGGCCTCGGCTACGTGCTGCGGCGCGGGCTCAGCGGCGCGCACACCTGGCAGCTCCCGCTCGCCCACTTCCTCAAGGTGGCCACCAGCCAGTGGCGCGGCTTCCGGCCGAGCCTGCTCATGGAGCACGACACGGACGCGCGGGTGGAGGCGGCGTGAGCGGGGAGGGAGACGGCGTGAGCGAGGGAGGCGGCGTGAGGGTCCGCGGCAACGACTACAGCGTCCTGCGACCGGCCGAGGACTTCACGCCGAGCCTGCGCGTCAGCGTGATCGTCCCCGCGTACGACAACCAGGACAAGCTCGACCTGGCGCTGGCCGCCCTGGCCCGGCAGACCTACCCGGCGGAGCTCACCGAGGTCGTGGTCGTCGACAACGGAAGCACGCCCCCGCTGCGGCTGCCGGCCGACCGGCCGCCCCACACGCGCCTGATCACCTGCGACACCCCGGGCCGGGCCGCGGCCCGCAACGCCGGGCTGGCCGAGGCGAGCGGCGACGTCGTGCACTGGCTCGACTCCGACGTGCTGCTCATGCCGGGCGCCGTCGAGGCCCACATGCGCTGGCACCACGCCGCGCCCTACCTCGTCGTGACCGGCTACATCCGTTTCACCGCCGCCGCCGTGCCCGCCGAGCTGCCCGACGACCTGGAGAAGGCGTTCGAGCCGGCCGAGCCGCACGGCTGGATCATCGAGCTGGTCGAGCGCACCGACGGCCTGACGAACAACCCGCAACGGCCCTTCAGCCTGCACGTCGGCGGCGCCACCTCGGTCGCGGCCCGGCTGATCGAGGCGGCCGGGCCGATGGACGGCGACCTGGTGCTCGGCCAGGACACCGAGATGGGCTACCGGCTGGCCCAGGCCGGCGCCGTGTTCGTGCCCGAGCCGCGCGCCCGCGCCTACCACCTCGGGCCCACCATGCGCATGCGCGACAAGGCGAGCATCGACCGGGTCAGCCACGCGTTCGTGGCCGACCGCATCCCCTCCTACCGATGGTTGCGCTCCCATCCGGGCCGCCAGTGGAAGGTGCCGTACGTCACCGCCGTGGTCGACGGCACGGCCGGGTACGAGAGCGTGCGCGCCACGGTGGACGCCCTGCTCGCCGGCACGGTGCCCGACCTGTCGGTCGTCGTCACCGGGCCGTGGGAGTCGCTGGAGCGCGAGCACCGCGCCCCGCTCACCGATCCGGAGCTGGACCTGGTGCTCGTCCACGGCCACTACCGGCACGAGGGCCGCGTACGGCTGGCGGGGTCCGCCGAGGTGGACCCGGCCGTGCCGTTCACGCTGCGCCTGCCGCCGGGCTGGCGGCCGGGCGAGGACAGCCTCGCGCGGCTGCTCGACCTGTGCCGCGACGAAGGGCTGGGCCTGGTCAGCGTGCTCCTGGAGGAGTCGTCCCAGGGGGTGGTCGCGGCCCGGCTCGAACGCACGTCGGCCTTCGCCCGCGCCCGCGTCGTCGCGCGGCCCGGCGAGGACCTCGACGACGTGGTGGACGAGGTGGCGGGCGTGACGTGGGTCGAGGGCGAGACTTACGCCTTCACCACCGAGCCCCCGACTGTCACCGGCCGGCGCGGCGCCCTGCGCGCCCGCGCCGAGGCGCAGGCGGAGATCGCGCGGCTGACCAAGGAGGTCGAGCGGCTGCGCGGTCAGGTGGGCAAGTGGCGCGACGAGGCCGGCCGGTGGCGCAAGAACACCGTCGAGCTGCGCCGCGAGGTCAGCGGCCTGCGCCGGCAGCTCGCCGCGGCCAACCGCGCCCAGCAGGGCATGCGGGCGCTGCTGTCCACCACGGTCAAACGCGCCCTCGGCAAACGCCCACGCGCCTGAACCCCTCGCCCCTGCGCAGGGCGCCCTCGGTGCGCGCGCCCGACTCTTCGGGCGCCCGCACCCGACTCCCTCGGTCCTGCCCTCTGGGGGTCCGGCGCCGGCCTTCCTCCTCGGGCCCGGCACGCTCCGGAAGAGCGGCGGGACCCCCATCCGGGGTCCTTTGAGAGGACGTCAGCGTCCGAGCCGGGTACCTCGCCCCGGGCCCTCTGAGAGGACGTCAGCCCGAGCGGAGGGCGGACTTCAGGCGGCCGAGCAGGGATCGCTCGCCCTCCGGTGAGGCCGGCGCGTGGACCGCGGCCGGCACGGGCTTGGCCGGGGCAGCAGGCTTGGCGGCTCGCGCCTCCTCCACGACCCCTGACCCCGCCCCGGCGGCCGGCACGGAGGACCCCGGGGCAGAGGCGGCGGCCGGCGGCCAGTACCGGTCCGGCGCCACGTGCCGCACGCCGTGCGTGGTCGCGATGACCTCGTCCAGGTCGCCGCCCGGCTCGCTCAACAGCAGCGCACGGGCGAGCGCGGAGGTGCGTTCGAGCCGCGCCGCCCGCCCGTCGGGCAGGTCCACGACGAGCACGCCGGTGAGGTCCTTCTGCACGTCCTCGACCATGCGCTCCAGCGTCGCGCGGTGCAGCGGCACGTCCACCGGCCCCCGGTAGCGGAACGGCGCCGGGGCGGGCGTGGGCGCGGCCTCGTCGATCAGCCTGATCCGGTCGTCGTGCGCGAACAGGTCGCGCATCAGCCGCAGCTCGAAGCACGGGTCGCTGAGCACCGAGCGCCGCCCCTCGCGCAGCAGCGACCAGGGGCCCACCAGCGTCACCACCACGTCCTGGAGCTTGCCGTCCAGCGCGGCCGACACCGCCTGCCGTACGACGGCCTCGGAGGTGTCCGTCACGTCCAGCACGATCTCGACGTACGGCACCAGCCACCGCCGCCCGCGGTCCTTGCGCAGGTCGCGGCGGAGCGGGACGCGGTGCGCGAGGTACGGTCCGACGGCCCGCACCGCGCGCTCGCGGTCGCGGTGCTGGGCGGGCAGCCCCAGGTGGACGGCCCGCGCCTCCATGTCGGGGACGAACACGACGCCGTGCATGGCCAGCCGGTAGGCGAACTCGGTGTCCTCGCCGCGCAGCACGGTCGGGTCGAGCCCGCCCACGGCGTGGAAGACCTCGCGCGGCATGGCCACCGTCGGCCCGGTGCACACGTGGTACGGGTTGCGGCTCTTGCGCAGCCCGTCGGTCTTGGCGATCGTCGCCTCCGTGGAGCTGGCGACCGCCTTGTCCAGGTCGAACAGGTCTCCCAGGTCACGCGCCCGGAAGACCTCCTCCGGGGTGAGCGGCGGAACCTCGACGAACCGCTTCATCCCGATCGTGACCAGGTAGTCGGTGAGGTGGTGCCAGCGGGCCATCGCCTCGATGTGCTCGCGGCAGGGCACCATGTCGGCGTCGAGCCGCTGGATGATCTCGCCGTCGGCGGCGTTGGCCCCGGTGTTGACCGCGTTGGCGATGCCCCAGCCGGTCTCCACGGGGACCAGGCGGGTGTTGTCCGGGCGGATCTCCGGCAGGCGGATCGGCGGCTCGCTGCCGTCGTCCACGACCAGCACCTCCATGAGGTGGCCCGGGTACGTCTGCGCGGCGAGCGCCGCCAGCGTCAGGTCCAGGTGCGGCCCGCCGTGCGCGGGAATCACCACGCTCACGGACCGGGCAGGCGTCCAGGCGCCGAGCTCCGGCTGCTGCAAAGGAGAAAAGTCGTTCTGCGTCATGGCAGGACGCGCGTTCATGTCGGTGACCCCCCTGGCCGAGACTTTATCGGGAGATGCTGAGAATTTCCTGTAATGCGGGACACCCATCGGAACCTCCTCGGGACCGGTCCGCCCTGTGGACGGCGGTCGGCGGCGCACCCCGGCACCCCGTACACTCGGGCGCAACACCGCAGGCAGGGAGTCATCATGAGCAGGTCGTGGCGTGGCCTCATCGAGGAGTACCGAGAGCGTCTTCCGGTCACCACGAAGACGCCGGTCGTCACGCTTCTGGAGGGCGGCACGCCCCTGGTGCCCGCGCACCGCGTCTCGGCCCTCACCGGCTGTGACGTGTATCTCAAGGTCGAGGGCGCCAACCCGACCGGCAGCTTCAAGGACCGTGGCATGACCATGGCCATCAGCAAGGCCGTCGAGGAGGGCGCCAAGGCGGTCATCTGCGCCTCCACCGGCAACACCTCGGCCTCGGCCGCCGCCTACGCCGTGCGCGCCGGGCTCACCTGCGCCGTGCTCGTGCCCCGGGGCAAGATCGCCATGGGCAAGCTGGCCCAGGCGCTCGTCCACGGCGCCACCCTGCTCCAGGTCGAGGGGTCGTTCGACGACTGCCTGGAGATGACCCGCAAGCTGTCCTCCAGCTACCCCATCGCGCTGGTCAACTCGGTCAACCCGTTCCGGCTCCAGGGCCAGAAGACGGCCGCGTTCGAGATCGTCGACACGCTCGGCGACGCGCCCGACATCCACTGCATCCCGGTCGGCAACGCCGGCAACATCTCCGCGTACTGGATGGGCTACCAGGAGTACCTCGCCGACGGCGTGTCGTCGAAGGCGCCGCGGATGTTCGGCTTCCAGGCGAGCGGCGCGGCGCCGATCGTGACCGGCGCGCCCGTCGCCCACCCGCACACGATCGCCACCGCCATCCGCATCGGCAACCCCGCCTCGTGGGACCTCGCCACCGCCGCCCGCGACGAGTCCGGCGGCGACATCCAGTCGGTCACCGACCGGCAGATCGCCGCCGCGTACAAGCTGCTGGCTCAGGAGGAGGGCGTGTTCGTCGAGCTGGCCTCGGCGGCCAGCGTCGCCGGCCTGCTCCAGGCGCACGCCGCGGGGCTCGTCGAGCCGGGGCAGCAAATCGTCTGCACGGTCACGGGCAACGGCCTGAAGGACCCCGACTGGGCCATCTCCGGCGCCCCGGCGCCGGTCACGGTGCCCATCGACGTCCACGCGGCGGCCGCGGCCCTCGGCCTGGCCTGACCCGCGTCACAACACGGGCGAGCCGGAACCCCGGCCCGCGATCGCGGCGTGTGGAGAGGAAGACCTGATCGGATGGGTAGCGTGCTGATCCGCGTGCCGGCCACGTCGGCCAACCTGGGCCCCGGCTTCGACGCGCTCGGCCTGGCCGTCGGCCTGCACGACGAGGTGGAGGCGGAGCTGACCGCCGGGCCCGGCGTCGAGGTGACGGTGCGCGGCGAGGGCGCGGGCGAGGTCGACCTCGGCGAGGGCCATCTCATCGTCGCCACCATGCGCCGCACGTTCGACCGCATGGGGGTCGCGCAGCCGGCCGGCATCCGGGTCGACTGCCTCAACCGCATCCCGCACGCCCGGGGCCTCGGCTCGTCGTCGGCGGCCATCTGCGCCGGCATCCTCGCCGCCCGCGCGCTCACCTCGCCGGACGCGGCCGCCGCGTTCGGCGACGACAAGGTGTTCGCGCTGGCCACCGAGATGGAGGGGCACCCCGACAACGTGGCCCCGTGCCTGGCGGGCGGCCTGACCGTGGCGTGGATGGAGCAGTCCGGCGCACCACGTATGGTGAAGCTGACCCTCGACGCGCGGGTGCGTCCCGTCGTGCTCGTCCCGGCGACACGGCTGGCCACGGAGAAGGCGCGGGGGCTGCTTCCGAAGGACGTGCCCCACAAGGACGCCTCCTTCAACGCCGGCAGGGCCGCGTTGCTGATCGCCGCGCTGACCCAGCGGCCCGATCGGGACCTGCTCATGGCGGCGACGGAAGACCGGCTCCACCAGCACTACCGCGCGCCTGCCATGCCCCGGAGCGCGGATCTGGTACAACGGCTGCGTGCGGCGGGAGTGCCCGCTGTCGTCTCCGGCGCGGGTCCCACGGTCCTTGCGTTTTCGACACCGGATTCGCAGGATTTGATCGCGCCCGAAGTGGGTAATGACTGGCACATCCAGCAAATGGACGTCGACCAGGTCGGTGCGAACGTTCAGTTTCCCGAGACACGCTGATGCCTCTTTAGACCTCCAGGGAATAGCCGTGTGCGCTGGTGATGTTAGGCTGATAGCCGCACCAGATGCCCCTCTGTTGGGTGCGTGCTTGTCAGCCACACATCGCTGCATCATGCTTCACGTCGCGAGGCGTGGGCAGCGCGGCTGTCTCCCCGGAACCCGTCGCCTCCGGTTGGCCCACACCCGGTTGGCCCGACGCGAGGCGGCGACGACGGGGATCTGCGCGTTCGAATCACCTCGACATCTGGCTGGCGACAGCAATCTGGGGGGTGTCTTCCACGCGCCATCGGCCTGTGGCTGCCTGGACGAGCCTCTCCCGATGAGTGGCGACCGTCCCCAGCGGCGGCCGAAGATCGCAACGTGCACCCCGACCCGGTCTGTTGCTCCGGATCGCAAGCACCTCCGGGACGCCCGGCAGAACAAAACCGGCGCCCGACCCCTGGGAAGGACCTTTTAGTTGAGCGACACCACCGAACTCCTCTCCGACGCATCAGGCTCGCCTGCGCAGCCGGCGTCCGGCGACACCCCCTCCCGTGCCGCGAAGCCTCGCGCGCGTCGCTCCGGCACCGGCCTGTCCGCGAAGGTGCTGCCCGAGCTGCAGAAGATGGCCGCCGAGCTGGGCATCAGCGGCACCGGGCGCATGCGGAAGAGCCAGCTCATCGCGGCCATCCAGGAGAAGCAGGGCGGCTCCGCCGAGGGCGCGGGCGCGCCCGCTCCCGTGGCCGAGGCGCCCGCCGTGACGGACTCGGCCCCCGCGGCTGAGCGCCCCACCCGGGCCCGCAGGGAACGTTCCCGCGTCAAGCCCGCCGACGACGCCGCGCCGCAGGCCGCCGAGCCCGCCGCCGCCCCGGCCGAGCCGGTGGCCGCCGCCGCTCCCGCCGTGGCCGAGCCCGTCGTCGAGCAGCCCGCGCAGTCCGGTGACACGGCGCAGGGCGACCCGCGTGGCGACCGCGGCGAGAGCCGCCGCGAGCGGCGCAGCCGCGGCGAGCGCCGCGAGCGTGGCGAGCGCATCGGCAACGACCGCTCGGCCGGCGACCGCGGCGACCGCGGTGAGGGCGGCCGTGACGGCAGCCGCGACGGCGGTCGCGACGGTGGCCGTGACGGCGGTCGCGACAACGTCCGCGACGGCCGTGACGGCCGCGACGGCCGTGACCAGCGAGCCGCCGACGCCGGTGGCCGCGACCAGCGCGGCGACCGTGGCGACCGCGGTGACCAGCGTGACCGTGGCGACCAGCGCGACCGTGACCTGCGTGGCGGCGACGACGACGAGCGCGGCGGGCGCGGTCGTCGCGGCCGGTTCAGGGAGCGCAACCGCGGCCGTGGCCGCGACCGCTTCGAGGGCGGCGGCGAGCCCACGATCGGCGAGGACGACGTCCTCATCCCGATCGCCGGCATCCTCGACATCCTCGACAACTACGCGTTCGTGCGCACCAGCGGCTACCTGCCCGGCAGCAACGACGTCTACGTCTCGATCGCGCAGATCCGCCGCAACGGCCTGCGCAAGGGCGACGTCATCACCGGCGCCGTCCGGCAGCCGCGCGAGGGCGAGCGCCGCGAGAAGTTCAACGCCCTGGTCCGCCTCGACACCGTCAACGGCATGGACCCGGAGCAGGCCCGCAACCGGCCCGACTTCAACAAGCTGACGCCGCTCTACCCGCAGGAGCGCCTGCGCCTGGAGACCGAGCCGAACATCCTCACCACGAGGATCATCGACCTCGTCTCCCCGATCGGCAAGGGCCAGCGCGGCCTCATCGTCTCGCCGCCCAAGGCCGGCAAGACGATGGTGCTGCAGTCGATCGCCAACGCGATCACCCGCAACAACCCCGAGTGCCACCTCATGGTCGTGCTCGTGGACGAGCGGCCCGAAGAGGTCACCGACATGCAGCGGTCGGTCAAGGGCGAGGTCATCCACTCGACCTTCGACCGTCCCGCCGAGGACCACACCACGGTCGCCGAGCTCGCCATCGAGCGGGCCAAGCGCCTGGTGGAGCTGGGCCACGACGTGGTCGTCCTGCTCGACTCGATCACCCGTCTGGGCCGCGCCTACAACCTCGCGGCGCCGGCCTCGGGCCGCATCCTGTCCGGTGGTGTCGACTCCACGGCGCTCTACCCGCCCAAGCGCTTCTTCGGCGCCGCCCGCAACATCGAGAACGGCGGCTCGCTGACGATCCTCGCCACGGCCCTGGTCGAGACCGGGTCCAAGATGGACGAAGTCATCTTCGAGGAGTTCAAGGGCACGGGCAACGCGGAGCTCAAGCTCAACCGTTCCCTGGCCGACAAGCGCATCTTCCCCGCGGTGGACGTCGACGCGTCCGGCACCCGTAAGGAAGAGATCCTCATGGGCAAGGAGGAGCTCCAGATCGTCTGGAAGCTCCGCCGCGTCCTGCACGCGCTGGACATGCAGCAGGCTCTGGAGCTTCTCCTGGAGAAGATGAAGGAGACCAAGTCCAACGCCGAGTTCCTTCTGCAGGTTCAGAAGACCACGGTGAGCAACGACCGCGACTGACGCACGCGACGACAAGGGGCGACCGGGACCTCCCGGTCGCCCCTTTCGCGTCTCCGCGGGGACCGTGTGCCGTCACGGGCGCGTGCCGATCGCCGGAGGAGAAGCCCTCGGACCGCCCCGACCGGCCCCCAGACGGCCCGTCGCCGGTCCTCGGGCTTGCGAGGGCCGGCGACGGGCGCGCCCTCAGGGGCGGACGTCCACGAACTCCTGCGGCGACAGGGCGCTGCGGGTCGTGGCCGTGCCCGGCACCTTGACGCGGAAGTAGCCGTCCTTGCGGGCGGGGTACGTCTTGACGTACCTGCCCGAGGCGCTGCTCTTGGCGAAGCCGAGCAGCTTGTACGCCTTGGCGCCCTTGGCCTTGAAGTAGACCTCCAGCCGCTTGCCCGGGTACGCCTTGGAGCCGCGGTAGACCTTGCCCTGAATCTTGATCGGACGGCCCTGGGCCGCCTTGGCCGGGGCGCTGATCGTCACCCTGGCCCGCGCCTTCTTGGACGCGCCGCCGGCCGGGGCGTTCACGGTGAACGAGGCGACGCCCTTGAGGGCCTGGCCGCCCCGGGTGGCGGTCACCTCGAGCGTCCAGGCGCCGGGCGCGGTGTCGTCGGCGAAGTACGTCTCACCGCGGTAGGAGCCGTCGGAGTAGAGCGCGAGGTCGCCCAGGTCGAACGCCTCGTTGCTCTCGTCGCTGATGAGCTTCGCCGACACGGACGTGGCGTCGCTGACGCCCGCTCGCACCGAGACCTTGACGTCCTTGCCCTTGACGAGCTGCACCGGGTCCGGCCGCACCGACGCGTCGCGGATGCCCTGCCGGGCCGAGACGCCGATCGTGAAGGCGTTGTCGTGGGTGGCGCCGTTCCGGGTGACCTTGACGTTCATCCGCCAGTCGCCGGCCGGGTCGTTCTTGCCGATGCCGAACCGGCCGGTCACGGCGGTCTCCGCCGCGGTGGACGGCCGGAAGTCGAAGCCCACCGGCCGTTCGGAGCCGCCGGGCGGTGTGATGGTGCCGTTGACGGCGCTGACGGTCCCCGGGTCCTTCAGCTGCAGCGTCACGGTCACCTCGACGTCCTTGTCGAGCGGGATGAACGCGTCGGACGAGACCGCCCCGGAGAAGTCCGGACCGGCCGTGGCCGCGTTCGCGGCCGAGAGGTGCACACCTCCGAGGAGAAGCACAGCCCCCGTAGCGGCCGCCATGAGCAGCCGCATCCCCTTGATCATCTGATCGCAATCCTTATGAGACGTAAGTGATGGTTTGTGCGGGGGGAGCCTAGTGTGCCGGTCATGACCCCGTCATAAGGATTCGCGATACGGACCGGGGGAATGCCGTGTGGCCTGGGCTGGTTGAAGGATCTGGCACACTGGTAGCTGACCCGTAGCGGTTCCGGCTCCCGCCGACGCGCTCGGCGCGTTCACTCAGGCGACCCGGCGGCCGCACCCCGAAAGGACAGCAATGAAGCGCGACATCCACCCTGACTACAACGTGACCCAGGTGACCTGCACCTGTGGCAACACCTTCACCACGCGCAGCACCGCGAAGAACGGCGTCATCCACGCCGACGTGTGCTCCGCCTGCCACCCGTTCTACACGGGCAAGCAGAAGATCCTCGACACCGGCGGCCGGGTGGCCCGCTTCGAGAAGCGCTTCGGCAAGAAGGCCTCGGGCAAGTAGCTTCACCGACGCCGGCCCGGACGCACGCATGGTGCGGCCGGGTCGGCGTTGTTGGTGAACGGCCGGAAGAACCCAAGCAGAAGGACCCACGGTGAACCTCGACGAGTTGCTCAAGGAGTATTCCGAGCTGGAGCTACGGCTCGCCGACCCCGCCGTGCACGCCGACCAGCACCAGGCCCGCACCCTCGGCAGGCGCTACTCCCAGCTCACGCCCATCGTCGCGACCTACCGCGAGCTGGAGTCGGTGCGCGCCGACCTCGGCACGGCCAAGGAGCTCGCCGGCGAGGACGAGACGTTCGCGGCCGAGGCCGCCGAGCTGGAGGAGCGCATCCCCCAGCTCGAGGAGCGCCTCAAGCACCTGCTGATCCCGCGCGATCCCAACGATGACAAGGACATCATCATGGAGATCAAGGCGGGCGAGGGCGGCGAGGAGTCCGCGCTGTTCGCCGGCGACCTGCTGCGCATGTACCTCCGCTACGCCGAGCGGCTCGGCTGGAAGACCGAAATCATCGACACCCAGCCCTCCGACCTCGGCGGCTACAAGGACGTCACGGTCGGCATCAAGGCCAAGGGCGACGAGGGCGTGTGGTCCAGGCTCAAGTACGAGGGCGGCGTCCACCGCGTGCAGCGCGTGCCCGTCACCGAGTCGCAGGGCCGCATCCACACCAGCGCCGCGGGCGTGCTCGTCTACCCCGAGGCCGAGGAGGTCGACGTCCACATCGACCCCAACGAGCTGCGGATCGACGTCTACCGCTCCAGCGGCCCCGGCGGCCAGAGCGTCAACACCACCGACTCCGCCGTCCGCATCACCCACCTGCCCACCGGCGTGGTGGTCTCCTGCCAGAACGAGAAGAGCCAGCTCCAGAACAAGGAGTCGGCGCTGCGCATCCTGCGCGCCCGGCTGCTGGCCATCGCCCAGGAGGAGGCCGACGCCGCCGCGCAGGCCGAGCGCAAGTCGCAGGTCCGCACCGTCGACCGCTCCGAGCGCATCCGCACCTACAACTTCCCCGAGAACCGCATCTCCGACCACCGCGTCGGCTTCAAGGCGTATAACCTCGACCAGGTCCTCGACGGCGAGCTCAACGCCGTCACCCAGGCACTCATCGACGCCGAGATGGCGGAGAAGCTCGCACAACACTCATGACATTTCTGCTGGACGAAATCGCGCTCGCCACCGCCCGGCTGGCCGAGGCAGGTGTGCCCTCGCCGCGCACCGACGCGGAGGAGATCGCGGCATTCGTTCACGGCGTGCGCAGGAGCGAGCTGCACACGGTCAAGGACGCCGACTTCGACGCCCTGTTCTGGGAGGGCATCGCCCGCCGCGAAGCTCGTGAGCCGCTGCAGCACATCACCGGCCACGCCTACTTCCGCTACCTGGAGCTCAAGGTGGGGCCCGGCGTGTTCGTGCCGCGGCCCGAGACCGAGGTCATGGCCGGCTGGGCGATCGACACGCTGCGCGCCATGGACGTCGCCGCGCCCCTCGTCGTCGACCTCGGCACCGGCTCCGGGGCGATCGCGCTGTCGATCGCCCAGGAGGTCGCGCTGAGCGAGGTCCACGCCGTGGAGGTCGACCCCGACGCGTACGG
The DNA here is from genome assembly GCF_024172185.1 of Nonomuraea roseoviolacea subsp. carminata. GTDB lineage: Bacteria > Actinomycetota > Actinomycetes > Streptosporangiales > Streptosporangiaceae > Nonomuraea > Nonomuraea roseoviolacea. Next base: position 1,648,701 of record NZ_JAMZEC010000001.1, on the reverse strand, counting down.
CTGGGCCAAGCGCAACATCACCGAGCACGGCCAGGGCCGCGTCCACCTGCACCCGGAGGACCTCGCCGAGGCCCTGCCCGAGCTCAACGGCAAGGTCGACCTGGTCATCTCCAACCCGCCCTACATCCCGCCCGGCGCCGTCCCGCGCGACCCCGAGGTGCGCGACTACGACCCCTCGCGGGCGCTGTACGGCACGGGCGACGACGGTCTCGGCGAGGTGCGCGCCGTCGAGCGCACGGCCCGGAGGCTGCTGCGCCCCGGCGGCTGGGTGGCCGTCGAGCACGCCGACGAGCAGGGCAGCGCCGTCTACCTGACGTTCCCCGAGGATCACGGCTGGCGCGACGTGCGCCTGCGCCAGGACCTGACCCGCAGGGACCGCTTCGTCACCGCGCGGCTCGGCCAGGACGAACCTGACTAGCCCGACCGACTAGCTGACTAGGATGCACGCCGTGGCAACAACCTTTGACTGCACGGACCTCGAACAGCGCGCCGAGGGCCTGACCGAGGCCGCCGCCGCGGTGCGCCGCGGCGACCTGGTCGTGCTTCCCACCGACACCGTCTACGGCATCGGCGCCGACGCGTTCACGCCGGCGGCCGTCACGGCGCTGCTGGAGGCCAAGGGCCGGGGCCGCGACATGCCGCCGCCCGTCCTCGTCGGCACCGTCCGCGCCGCCGGGGCGCTGGTCGAGGACCTCGGGCCGTACGGGCAGGACCTCATCGACGCCTTCTGGCCGGGTCCGCTCACGATCGTCTGCAAGGCCAACCGGGCCCTGTCCTGGGACCTCGGCGACACCAAGGGCACGGTCGCGATCCGCATGCCGCTCCACCCGGTGGCGCTCGACCTGCTCAAGGAGACCGGGCCGATGGCCGTCTCCAGCGCCAACCGCTCGGGCGCGCCCGCCGCCGTCACCGCCGCCGAGGCCGAGGCACAGCTCGGCGACTCCGTCTCCGTCTACCTCGACGGCGGCAAGACCACCGACAACACGCCCTCCACGATCCTCGACCTCACCACCGCGGTGCCGCGGCTGCTGAGGCGCGGCGCGATCCCCGTGGAGAAGCTGCGCGGCATCATCGGGTACGTCGCCACCGACGACTGACGTATACCGTCTGCTTATCCCGGCTGCGGCGGCGGCCCGCCTGCGCCTACGGTGACTTCCGGAGCGGCCACGACGTCCGGGAGCAGCCCATGGGCAAGTTCGACGGCATGGATCCTGAGCTGGTCCGTGACCTGCTGGCCGAGGTCGGGCGCGCGACCGCCCAGCTGCGCGCCGCCGAGGCGCGGGTCACGCAGATCATGACCCGCGCCGGCCTGCCGACACGCGCCGCTCACCGCCCCAGCCAGGTCGCGGACGCCGCGGACACCATGGTCAAGGACGTCCGGGTACGGCTCGGGCTGCTGGAGAAACGCGCCGACGAGCATCCCAAGCCCACCCAGCCTGACGGCGAGCACAAACCCACCCGGGACGACGGCCGCGACGACACCAGGACCGGCGACGACCACAAGAAGGCGGACGACCACAAGAAGGCCGACGAGCCGAAGAAGGGCGAGGAGCCGAAGAAGGGCGAGGACGACAAGCAGGGGCAGGACGCCAGGACATCTCATGACGACCCCAAGCCCACCAAGCCGGACGCGAAGCCTGACGACGAGCACAAGCCGACCAAGCCCGACGCGAAGCCTGACGACGAGCACAAGCCGACCAAGCCCGACGCGAAGCCTGACGACGAGCACAAGCCCACCAAGCCCGACGCCAAGCCTGACGACGAGCACAAGCCCACCAAGCCCGACGCCAAGCCCGACGACGACCAGAAACCCGCCCGGGAGGACGGCCGCGACGACACCGGCACCGCTGACCGGGACAAACCCGCGAGGGACAACGGCCGGGACGACAGCGGGTCCTGCAAGGACAGTGACGACACCCGCACCGGCGGCGACACGCGTACAGGCGATGACAGCGGCACTCGTGACGACTCCCGCGTAGGGGGCGACACTCGCACACGCGACGACCCAGGGACACGGGACGACACCGGCACGCGCGACGACACGGGCACTCGCGATGACACCGGCACTCGCGATGACACCGGCACTCGCGATGACACGGGCATCGGGGACGACACGGGCACTCGTGACGAGCCGAAGGACGACGATCTCGGCAGCAGGCGCGATCGCGGCGCCGAGTCCGGCGTGGACTCGTCCGGCCTCACACCCGCGGACCCGATCGGCGCCCCCGACCCCATAGGCGACCGCGCCGACCCCACCACCCCGGCCGATCCCACCACCCCGGCCGATCCCGCGACCCCGGCCGATCCCGCGACCCCGGCCGACCCCGCCTCCCCGGACGACCGCGTCGACACCCCCGCCAAGGACCACCCGGACGACCTCGACCCGCAGAAACCGCGCGTCGTGGTCGTGGACGGTGTGAAGGTCCTCCAGGTGCCCATCGACCCACCCACGGCCACACAGATCAGCAACATCCTGGACAACCTCGACAAGTTCCAGCCCATCGAGATGCCCACGCCGCCAGGCGATGCCCAACCCGCAACCCCGACCACCCCCATCGGCACGACGCCTTCAGACGGCACGGCCATCGGCGGCGCTCATCCGGTTCATCCGATCGGTACGGCGCCTTCGGACGGTACGGCGATCGGCGGCGCTCATCCGGTTCATCCGATCGGTACGGCGCCTTCGGACGGTACGGCGATCGGCGGCGCTCACCCGGTTCACCCCATCGGTACGGCGCCCACGGACACGACCCCGATCGGCGGCGCCCATCCGGCCCAGCCGATCGACACGACGCCCGGCCACGCGGACGGCACAGGGACGGATCGTACGACCGGCACGACCCCTGGGCACGCGGACGGCACGGGGACAGACCGCACGACAGGCACCACACCTGGTCAGGTGGACGGCACCGACACCGGCTGCGCGGACACCACCACACCACGAGACGCGGACGGCACCACTCCCGATCGCGACACCACGCCCGACCGCGACGCCACGCCCGACCGCGACACGACGCCCGACCGCGACGCCACGCCCGATCGCGACACGACGCCCGATCGCGACACGACGCCCGACCGCGACGCCACGCCCGATCGCGACGCCACGCCCGGCCGCGGCGACACCACCCCTGATCGCGGCGACACCACGCCGGCCCGCGACAACGACGTGGTCCGCGACACCACGCCAGGTCGCGACACGACGCCCGGTCAGGGCGTCCCGGTGGTCATCGACCCCACGGCCCCCGCGTCATCCGGTAGCTCGGGGGCCGCGGCCACCTCCGTCAGCGCGGCTCATCAGCTCACCCCGGGCGGCGCGCCGCACGTCGTGTCCGCACCAGCGGGACCCCTCGGCCTCGACGACCTCCGCGCCCTCCTCGACCAGGTCACCACAGCGGACCAGCCCGGCCTCCCGGACAGTGGCCCGTACGCCGACAGCCTCCCCACCGCCGACGACCGGCCCGTCCCCGACACCGGCCTCCGCAGCGGCGACGACGGAACGACGACGCACCCGGATCATCACCACCACGGCCATCAGGACGGCCGCCACGACGGCCCCGGCACCCGGTACAGGAGCGTCTGATGGCATTCGCCGACCCGCCCGCCCCCCAGCCGATGCGCCCCGGCGAGACCCCGCCCGTGACGGGCGGCACCAACCCGCTGGACGTCCAGCCGAGGGCCTGGGAGTTCAACCCGGAGTACGAGCGCCTCGTCACCGCCTGGCAGACCGTCCACCCCCTCCTGGAGGAGCTCACGAAGGCCCTCGACAAGGCCTACACGCTCGCCAGGAGCCCGCAGACGTGGGACGCCCCCGTCGGGTCGAGGTACGTCGAGGACATCGCTGAGTGGCGCTCCAGGCTCGCCCAGTACCGTCAGGCGGTGCTCACCTCGATCAGCGACGAGGCCGCCGACACGCCCCGCTGGATCCCCAGCTCGGCGGGCGCACCCCACGCCTTCTCCTGACGAACGACGAACGCCTGACGAATGCCCGACGAACGCCCGACGATCACCCGACGAACATCTGGCGATCACCCGACGGGTGCCGCCGCGCCGCCCCGGCGCGGCTCACGCCACCCCGCGACGCCGTCCCGTATGCTCCGGAGCCTCCGGCCGCGACGCCGGGCGCGCCCAACCGGCTGTGCACTCCGGCGGGGGACACCGGCCGGGCCCGCCGGCACGCGGGGGTGGTTCGCGAGCGGGTGCCGGCGCCGCTGACCATCCGTCTGCCATATCTCAGCGAATATTAAGCTGGTCTGTGTCGTTTTCCGGTCACAGCGGTCCGGCGCATCCGCGAAACTAGGATCGTGCGCGAATACCTGTTCATGGCGCTCATAGCGGCTGCGGTGACGTACCTCCTCGTCCCGCTGGTGCGCCGCTTCGCCATCCGCATAGGGGCCGCTCCGGAGATCCGCGAGCGTGACGTGCACACCACGCCGACCCCCCGGCTGGGGGGTCTGGCGATGTACGGCGGGCTGGTCGCGGGGCTGCTGGTGGCCAGCGAGCTGGCCCATACCGGCCAGGCGCTGACCGAGGCCGAGGGGCGCCCGGTGATGGCCCTGATCATCGCGGGCGGGCTCATCACCGTCACGGGCTTCCTGGACGACTGGTGGGGCATGGACCCCTTCATCAAGCTGGCCGGCCAGATCGCCGCCGCGGGCGTCCTCGTCTGGTTCGACCTGCGGCTCGTCTACATCCCGCTGCCCAAGGACTGGGGCGGCTCCACCAGCCTCGACTACACGCTGAGCACGATCATCACCATCCTGGTGGTGGTCGTCACGATCAACGCGGTCAACTTCGTCGACGGCCTCGACGGGCTGGCCGCGGGCATCGTCTGCATCGCCGCCATGGCCACCTGGGCCTACTCCATCTTCCTGTCGAAGAGCATCAGCGGCGACAACATCACCACCACGGCCGGCATCGCCGCCATCCTCATCGGCACCTGCCTCGGGTTCCTGCCGCACAACTTCCATCCGGCGAAGATCTTCATGGGCGACACCGGCGCCATGCTCATCGGCCTGGTCCTCGCCTCCTCGATCGTCACCGTCACGCCGGTCGACCCGTCGGTCATCGAGGGCATCAACCGCTTCGGCGTGCTGCTCCCGCTGCTGGTCCCGGCGGCGGTGCTGGTCCTGCCGCTCATCGACCTGATCACCGCGGTCGTGCGGCGCACCTCCTACGGCATGTCGCCGTTCGCCCCCGACCGGGGCCACCTGCACCATCGGCTGATGGACATCGGCCACTCGCACCGCCGCTCGGTGCTGATCATGTACGCCTGGGCGTTCCTGTTCGCGTTCGGCCTGGTCGCGATGTCCACGATCGGTGTGCCGCTCCTCATGTTCCCGGTCGTGATCCTGCTCGCGATCGGCGTCCTCGTGCTGATGGCGGCGCCCCGCTGGCGGGGGAGGGGCGGCGTTCACACGCGCGGGGGCGAGCCGTCCGACGACGACGGGCCGCCCACCGGGCCCATGCCGCCGATCCTGCCGGTGGAGGGTCACGTCGGGTCACAGGTCAGGTCGCAGGGCCGGCCGATGGAGGAGCCGCCGCATCCGCGCGCGCAGGCCAACCGCGAAACGGTCATTCAGGCATTTCCGGGCCGTTCATGATCGCGAACTAGAAACGGCAGGTAAAAGCGGTCTTCCGTGAGCTTGTGATATCTTTCACGAGCAGGGACCTCCAAGGCTCAGGCCCGAGAGGTAGCAAACGCTCGCTTGACAACTTGCCTTATGGAGCACTGATGCAGGCCAACGACGTGCGCGTCCTCAAGAGCGCCGCGATCCCCACCCTGGCGGTGGGAGCGATCGCCGCGGTCGTGGCCCTCATGGTGGCCGGCGGCAAGGGAGCCCTGGGCGCGGTCGTCGGCACCTTGCTGGTCGGGGTTTTCTTCAGCGTCAGCGTGGTAGCCGTGAGCTATGCCGCAAAGGTCTCCCCCCAAGTCATGGCCATGGCCGCGATGGGCAGCTATCTCGTCAAGGTGGTGGCCGTCATGCTCATGCTCGTCGCCTTCGGCGACACCGGCGCGTGGCATCCCAAGGCGTTCGCCTGGTCCGTGGTGCTCTGCACCATCGTCTGGACGGCGTTCGAGGTCCGCGCCTTCGTCAAGACCAAGATGCTGTACGTGGACCCCGAGGCCAAGGTCCCCGGGAAGGGCGACTGATGGAGCCGGTAGCCGGGCGGGTCCGATATGACTAGTCCTCTCTCTGCCTGCTATCGTCGGGCGCGCGATGAGCGAACAGGAACGCCGGCCGGAGACAGACGGTCGCGACTTCGCCGACGCCATGTGGGCGGTCCCCAGCTATCTTCTCGCCGGGATGGCTTTCTACGGGGGCATCGGGTGGTTGCTGGACCGCTGGCTCGACATGTCCGCGTTCTTCCCCATAGGCATCATCCTTGGGCTGGTGCTCGCCGGCTACGCGGTCTACCGGCGACACGGTCGCTGACTCCGTTCGGCGACCGCCTCGCCGAAGAAACTTCTGTGATCCACTACGACGTTGAAGGGAACGCCGCGTGAGTGCGCTGACGGTCCTGGCATCATCGGGCGACGAGTTCGGGGCGCCTACGCCTGAAGAACTGTTCCAGTTGCCCCCCATCATCCCCGGGGTCGACTGGTTCACCAAGCCGGTGCTGCTCGCCCTCCTCAGTTCGGTCCTCGTGATCGCCTTCTGCTGGGCTGCCTTCGCCAACCCCAAGATCGTACCGAGGGGCGTGCAGAACGTCGTCGAGTACGGCTACATGTTCGTCCGCGACCAGGTCGCGCGGCCCTTCCTGGGCAAGGACGCCGACCGCTGGATGGGCCTGCTGGTCAGCATCTTCTTCACGGTGCTGGTCTGGAACCTCATGGGCGTCATCCCCATCCTGCAGTTCCCCGTCGCCTCGCACATCGCCTTCCCGGCCGTCCTCGCGATCATGGTCTACGTCATCAAGGTCTACCTGGGCATGAAGCACCAGGGCGCGGTCGGCTACTTCAAGAACATGATGTTCCCGCCGGGCCTGCCCAAGCCGATCTATGTGCTGCTGGCCCCGATCGAGTTCCTGTCGAACTTGATCATCGCACCCTTCACGCACGCGGTACGACTGTTCGCCAACATGTTCGCCGGTCACATGCTGCTGGCCTTCTTCAGCATGGTGGGCTTCTGGTTCCTGTTCGAGAAGCTGACCCCCCTGGGCGCCCCCGTCGGTGTCGTCGGCGTGGTCATGACCATCATCCTCACCGGCTTCGAGATGTTCATCCAGTTCCTGCAGGCGTTCCTGTTCGCCATGCTGGCCGCGATGTACATCGGCGGCTCGCTGCACGCAGAGCACTGAGAACCACCCAACGGAATGTCCATGACCGGTGAGACTCCGCTTCACCGGCCGTCCAGTAAAGGAAAACAGCAATGAGCGTTCTCGCTGAGGTCTCCGGCAACGTCACCGCCATCGGTTACGGTCTTGCCGCCATCGGCCCCGGCATCGGCGTCGGCATCATCTTCGGTCAGGGCGTGCAGGCCATCGCGCGCCAGCCCGAGGCTTACGGTCTGATCCGCCAGAACATGCTCCTTGGCTTCGTCCTCACCGAGGCCCTCGCCCTGATCGGTCTGGTCGCGCCGTTCATCTTCTCGAACCTCTAAAGACCAGAAGAATCCCTGACGAAAGGCTGCATCCATGACTCTCGCAGCTACGCTCCTCGCGGCGGAGGGCGGCGCCAACCCCCTCATCCCGCACGACTATGAGCTCATCGTCGGTATCTTCGCGTTCGCCGTCGTCTTCCTCGTCGTCGGACGGATGCTTGTCCCGCGGATCCAGAAGACGCTGGCCGAGCGTACCGACGCCATCGAGGGCGGCATCAAGAGGGCGGAGGACGCCCAGGCCGAGGCGCAGGCGCTGCAGCAGCAGTACCGCGACCAGCTGGCCGAGGCCCGGCAGGAGGCGGCCCGCCTTCGCGAGGAGGCTCGCGAGCAGGCCGCCCAGATCAAGGCTGAGCTCCGCGAGGAGGCGCAGGCCGAGGCCCGCCGCCTCATCGAGGCCGCGCACGCCCAGATCGAGGCCGACCGCCAGCAGGCGTTCTCCCAGCTCCGCGCCGAGATCGGCCGCCTGTCCACCGACCTGGCCGGCCGTATCGTCGGCGAGTCCCTCGAGGACGAGGCCCGGCAGCGCCGCACCGTCGACCGCTTCCTGGACGAGCTCGAGAGCTCCAGCGCGCAGGCGGTGCGCTAATGCGAGGCCTGAGCAGAAGCTCGCTGGCAGAGGTCGAGGAGCGCTTCAACGCGGTCGCCGGCAGCGCCGACCTCGGCGCGCTCTCCGACGAGCTGTTCGCGATCGCCGATCTGCTCGACCGCGAGCACGGCCTGCGCCGCGCCCTGTCCGACCCGTCGCGGTCGGCGGAGGCCAAGGCGGGCACCGTGCGGGCCCTGCTCGCGGGCAAGGTCGGCGAGGCGGCGCTCGCCACCACCGAGGCCGCCGCGTCGGCCCGGTGGTCGCGCGCGGGTGACCTCGCCGACGTGCTCGAGCGGCTCGGCGTCGTCGCCGCCGCCGCGGAGGCCGAGAGCCAGGGCACGATCGACGAGGTGGAGGACGAGCTCTTCCGCTTCGGCCGCGTCGTCGCCGCCAACCCTGACCTGCGCCGCGCGCTCGCCGACGCCGCCGCCCCTGCGGAGGGCAAGCGCCGGCTGCTGAGCGACCTGCTCGGCGGCAAGGCGGCGACGGCAAGTGTGCGTCTCATCTCGCAGGTGGCAGTACACCCGCGAGGACGTAGCCTGGAAGCAGGACTGGAGGAGTTCAGCCAGCTCGTGGCGCAGCAGCGCCAGCGCTTCGTCGCGGTGGTGCGCAGCGCCGTCGAGCTGACCGACCAGCAGAAGGCCCGCCTGGCGACGTGGCTGCGCACCTCCTACGGCCGTGACGTGCACCTGAACGTCGAGGTGGATCCGCGAGTGCTCGGTGGCTTCTCGGTCCGCATCGGCGACGAGATCATCGACACCACCATTGTGGGACGAATCGAAGAAGTCCGCCGCCGGTTGGCCGGCTAGGCGAAGAGGGAGACAGAGTAGAGATGGCGGAGCTTACGATCCGGCCGGACGAGATCCGGGACGCGCTTGAGCGCTTCGTCCAGGCGTACGAACCGGAAGGCGCCGCGCGCGAGGAGATCGGGACCGTCGTCGACTGTGGCGACGGCATCGCCCATGTCTCCGGCCTTCCCTCGGCGATGGCGAACGAGCTGCTCGAATTCGAGGACGGCACGCGCGGTCTGGCCCTCAACCTCGACACCCGTGAGATCGGTGTCGTCATCCTGGGCGACTTCAGCAAGATCGAGGAGGGCCAGACGGTCCGCCGGACGGGCGAGGTCCTGTCCGTGCCGGTCGGCGACGGCTTCCTCGGTCGCGTGGTCGACCCCCTGGGCAACCCGCTCGACGGTAAGGGCGGCATCGAGAGCGAGGGCGTGCGCGCCCTCGAGCTCCAGGCCCCGTCCGTCGTCCAGCGGCAGCCGGTGAAGCAGCCGCTGCAGACCGGCATCAAGGCGATCGACTCCATGACGCCGATCGGCCGCGGCCAGCGTCAGCTGATCATCGGCGACCGTGGCACCGGCAAGACCGCCGTGGCCGTGGACACCATCATCAACCAGCGCGAGAACTGGGCCACCGGCGACCCGGAGAAGCAGGTCCGCTGCGTCTACGTCGCCGTCGGCCAGAAGGGCTCGACGATCGCGCAGGTCAAGGCTCGCCTGGAGGAGGCGGGCGCGATGGAGTACACCACCATCGTCGCCTCTCCGGCCTCCGACCCGGCCGGCTTCAAGTACCTGGCCCCGTACACCGGCTCGGCCATCGGCCAGCACTGGATGTACCAGGGCAAGCACGTCCTGATCGTCTTCGACGACCTGACCAAGCAGGCCGACGCCTACCGCGCCGTCTCCCTGCTGCTGCGCCGCCCGCCGGGCCGCGAGGCCTTCCCGGGCGACGTGTTCTACCTCCACTCCCGTCTGCTGGAGCGCTGCGCGAAGCTCTCCGCCGACATGGGCGGCGGCTCGATGACCGGTCTGCCGATCATCGAGACGAAGGGCAACGACGTCTCGGCGTTCATCCCGACCAACGTCATCTCCATCACCGACGGCCAGTGCTTCCTGGAGACCGACCTGTTCAACGCCGGCGTCCGCCCGGCGATCAACGTCGGTATCTCGGTCTCCCGAGTCGGTGGCTCGGCGCAGATCAAGGCGATGCGCAAGGTGGCGGGCACGCTGAAGCTGTCGCTGTCGCAGTTCCGCGACCTGGAGGCGTTCGCCGCGTTCGCCTCCGACCTCGACGCCGCCTCCCGGGCCCAGCTCGAGCGCGGTCAGCGGCTCGTCGAGCTGCTCAAGCAGCCGCAGTACTCCCCGTTCCCCGTCGAGAAGCAGGTCGTGTCGGTGTGGACCGGCACCACCGGTGAGCTGGACGACGTCCCGGTCGAGGACATCCGCCGCTTCGAGGGCGAGTTCCTCGACTACCTCCAGAGCGGGAACAAGGGCATCCTCGACGCCATCCGCGAGACCAAGGAGCTGTCGGACGACACGGTGACCGCCCTCAAGGACGCCATCACGGAGTTCAAGAAGGGCTTCACCACCTCGTCCGGCGAGCTGCTGGTCAAGGACGAGCCGGTGGCGCCGCTCGGCGCCGACGAGGTCGGCCAGGAGAAGATCCAGAAGGTCGTCCGCCCGGCGGAGAAGAAGTAGGACATGGGTGCCCAGCTAAGGCTGCTGCGGCGGCGGATCACGTCGGTCAGGTCGACCGCGAAGATCACGCGCGCCCAGGAGCTCATCGCCTCTTCACGGATCGTGAGGGCGCAGCAGCGGATGCAGGCGGCGCTGCCGTACGAGCGCGAGATCACTCGCGCCGTCACGGGCGTCGTCAGCAACGCCGCGAGCGTCGACCATCCGCTGACCGTGGCGAAGGACAACCCCGCCAAGGCGGGCGTCCTCATCGTCACCAGCGACAGCGGGTTCTGCGGCGGCTTCAACGCCAACGTGCTGCGCGAGGCCGAGGCCCTGCGTGGCCTGCTGGAGGGCCGCGGCCTGGCCGTGACGCCGTTCGTCACCGGGCGCAAGGGTGTCACCTGGCACAGCTTCCGCAACCGCGAGATGGGCGGCAGCTGGGTCGGCTTCTCCCGTAAGCCGGCCTACGCCGACGCCAAGGAGATCGCCGCGATGCTGATCGAGTCCTTCAAGGACGAGAACGGCATCGACGAGATCCACATCGTGTCGACCGAGTTCGTCTCGATGCTGTCGCAGAACGTCGTGGTCAAGCGGATCCTGCCGCTGGAGGTCGAGGAGACCGAGGCGACCGAGTCCACCACGATCCCGCCGTACTTCGAGTTCGAGCCGACCGCGGGCGACGTGCTGGAGTCGTTGCTGCCGCGCTACGTGGAGTCCCGTATCTTCACGGCGCTGCTGCAGTCCGCGGCCTCGGAGGAGGCCGCGCGGCGGCGCGCCATGAAGTCGGCGACCGACAACGCCAACGAGCTGATGCGGGTGCTGACCCAGCAGATGAACCAGGCTCGCCAGGCCGAGATCACCCAGGAAATCAGCGAGATCGTCGGTGGCGCCAACGCGCTGGCTGACGCCGCAGCCGGGAAAGAGTGAAATGACTGCAGAGGCTGTTGAGACTGTAGAGAGTGCCGCGGGCGGCATCGGCCGCGTGGCCCGCGTCACCGGCGCCGTCGTCGACGTGGAGTTCCCCGTCGACGCGATGCCCGACATCTATAACGCGCTCAACGTCGAGGTGACCCTCGGCGGCGAGACCAAGACCCTGACCCTCGAGGTGGCCCAGCACCTGGGCGACAACCTCGTCCGGGCCATCTCCATGCAGCCCACCGACGGCCTGGTCCGCGGCCAGGCGGTCACCGACTCGGGCGCGCCGATCTCGGTGCCGGTCGGCGACGTCGTCAAGGGCCACGTGTGGAACGCGCTGGGCGAGACGCTCGACGTGCCGACCTCCTCGCTCAAGATCACCGAGCGGTGGGGCATCCACCGTCCGTCGCCGGCCTTCGACCAGCTCGAGTCCCGCACCGAGCTGCTCGTCACCGGCATCAAGGTCATCGACCTGCTCACCCCGTACGTGCAGGGTGGCAAGATCGGTCTGTTCGGCGGCGCCGGTGTCGGCAAGACCGTTCTGATCCAGGAGATGATCCGCCGCGTCGCCCGCAACTTCGGTGGCACCTCGTGCTTCGCCGGCGTGGGTGAGCGCACCCGTGAGGGCAACGACCTCTGGCTGGAGATGGAGGAGGCCGACGTCCTCAAGGACACCGCGCTGGTGTTCGGTCAGATGGACGAGCCGCCGGGCACCCGTCTGCGGGTCGCGCTGTCGGCCCTGACGATGGCCGAGTACTTCCGCGACGTCCAGAAGCAGGACGTGCTGCTCTTCATCGACAACATCTTCCGCTTCACGCAGGCCGGTTCCGAGGTCTCCACGCTGCTCGGCCGTATGCCGTCCGCCGTGGGTTACCAGCCGACGCTGGCCGACGAGATGGGTGTCCTCCAGGAGCGCATCACCTCGACGCGCGGTCACTCGATCACCTCCATGCAGGCGATCTACGTGCCCGCCGACGACATCACCGACCCGGCCCCGCACAACGCGTTCGCGCACCTCGACGCGCAGACCGTTCTGTCCCGGCCGATCTCGGAGAAGGGCATCTACCCGGCGGTGGACCCGCTCGACTCCACCTCCCGGATCCTCGACCCGCAGATCGTGGGCGAGGAGCACTACCGGGTGGCCCAGGAGACCAAGCGGATCCTGCAGAAGTTCCGCGAGCTGCAGGACATCATCGCCATCCTCGGTATCGACGAGCTCTCCGAGGAGGACAAGGTCACCGTCCAGCGGGCGCGGCGCATCGAGCGCTTCCTGTCGCACCCGATGTACGCGGCCGAGGCCTTCACCGGTCAGCCGGGCGAGACCGTTCCGCTGGACGAGACCATCGCCTCGTTCAAGGGTCTGTGCGCGGGTGAGTACGACCACCTGCCCGAGCAGGCGTTCTACATGGTCGGCGGCATCGACCAGGCCATCGCCAAGGCGAAGGAACTCGAGCGCTAGTCGCCCCGGCCATAGGGCGGGCGCAGCCCGCCCGGAGATACGGTGGTGGTGCGGCCGAGGCCGTGCCACCACCTGATCGGAAAGGAACCTGCACAAGTGGCCAAGCTACGCGTAGGGGTTGTCTCACCCGAGCGTGAGATCTGGTCGGGCGAGGCCGACATGGTGATTGCCAAGACCGTGGACGGCGAGATCGGTATTATGCCGCAACACGCACCCGTGCTCGGCGTCCTCGTCGAGGGCGGCGTGCTGCGCGTCAAGCGGGAGGGCGAGGACGAACTCGTCGCGGCCGTCCACGGCGGGTTCATCTCCGTGGCCGACGACGAGGTGTCCGTGCTCGCCGAGGTGGCCGAGCTCGGTTCCGAGGTCGACGTCGCGGCGGCCCGTGACGCTCTCGATCGGGCCCAGGCCTCGATCGAGGCCAACCAGGAGGACGCCGACGCGGCGGTCGAGGCCCAGCGTGCCCGGGCCCGGCTGCGCGCCGCGGGCGAAGAGGTCTGAACAACCCAAGGCTTAGGGGGCGGCAGTGGTGGCGACGGTATTCATCTGCGTGCTGCTGCTCGCCGCCCTGGTGGTCCTGCGCGGCTTCATGCTCGCGCGCTCCCGGGGCAGCGTCCCCTGTCGGATCCGGGTGGCCGACCACGGCTGGCGCGGCGGGGTAGCCCGCTACGCCGACGGGGAGCTCCACTGGATCCCGCTCATAGGTCTGCGACTGAGGCCGCGCCACGCGATCGCGAGGCGCGGCCTCGTCGTTTCGTCCCGGCGCGAGCTGGACAACGGCCTGTACGCGATCGACTGCGGCGGCTCGGCGGGGGACATCTCGCTGGCGATGAGCGCAGACGCCCTGACGGGCTTCCTCGCCTGGCTGGAGTCCGCTCCTCCCAGTGCGTATCTCGACGTGGCGTGATTTCCGGGGTCACGGCACGGCCGGCCTGGCCGCCACCCCGCGCACGGGGCTGAGGGCCTCCAGGGAGACGGCCTCTGACCCGCACGCGGCGGGCCGCCGTCACGGCCCGCCGCACCCGTCCGAGCGGTGACAGGCAGCCACGCCGGCGCCTAGCGGGTCGCGCCCGGCTTCCAGAGGATCTCCTGGCCCGCGTGCGCGACCCGGCACAGGATGAACAGCAGGTCCGACAGGCGGTTCAGGTAGGCGGCCGTGAGCGGGTTCATGTCGTCGTGGGCCTCCAGCGCCGCCCAGGTGGTGCGCTCGGCGCGGCGCACCGTCACCCGGGCCACGTGCAGCGCCGCCGTCGCCGGGTCGCCCCCGGGCAGGATGAAGCTGCGCAGCGGCTTGAGGTCGGCGTTGAAGCTGTCGCAGAGCGCCTCCAGCCGGTCCACGTACGCCTGCTCGACCCGCAGGGGCGGGAACGCGGGCTCAGCCACGACCGGCGTCGCGAGGTCGGCCCCCACGTCGAACAGCTCGTTCTGCACCCGGGCCAGCACCTCCGCGAGGTCGGCGGGGAGCGTGCCGTGCGAGAGCGCCACCCCGAGGTGGGCGTTGGCCTCCTCGACGTCGGCGTAGGCGGCGAGCCGCGCGTCGGTCTTGGGGACGCGGCTCATGTCGTTGAGCGCGGTGGTGCCGTCGTCGCCGGTGCGGGTGTAGATGCGGGAGAGGACGACCGGCTTGTCCTTGTCCGAGCGCGTCATGGGCTCAGCGTAATGACAAATGTCATCGGGAAGGGACGCGGGGCGCATACCGGAGCCATGATTTCTCCGACTACCAGGGCGAACGCCGCGAAGGCCACTATTGCCTCATGACGAAGGAGAGGACCTGATGCTCGAGATCAGCGAGCTGCGCAAGCGCTTCGCGGGCGGCCCCGGCGCGCCGGAGGGCAAGCTCGCCCTGGACGGGATCGGCTTCGCCGTGCGGCCGGGCGAGATGTTCGGGTTCGTCGGCGCGAACGGCGCCGGCAAGACGACGACGATGCGGATCGTCATGGGCGTCCTCCAGGCCGACTCCGGCTCGGTGAGCTGGCAGGGCCGGCCGCTGACCTACGACGACCGGCGCCGGTTCGGCTACATGCCGGAGGAGCGCGGCCTGTACCAGAAGATGCGCGTGGCCGAGCAGATCGAGTACTTCGGTCGGCTGCACGGCCTGAGCGGTCCGCGGGCCGCGCAGGCCGCCGCCGCACTGATCGAGCGGCTGGACCTGGGGGAGCGGCGCGGTGACGCCGTGGAGAGCCTGTCGCTGGGCAACCAGCAGCGCGTGCAGCTCGCGGTGGCGCTCGTGCACGACCCTGAGGTGCTCATCCTGGACGAGCCGTTCTCCGGGCTCGACCCGCTGGCGGTGGACACGCTGGCCACGGCGCTGCAGGAGCGCTGCCGGGGCGGCGTCCCGGTGATCTTCTCCAGTCATCAGCTCGACCTCGTCGAGCGGCTGTGCGACTCGGTCGGCATCGTCTCCTCCGGCCGGATGGTGGCCAGCGGCACGGTCGCGGGCCTGCGCGCGGCGGAGGGCGGCATGCTGCGCGTCGTGGTGCGGGACCCGGCTCCCGGCTGGGCGGACGGCCTGCCGGGCGAGCTGAGCGCCGAGGACGACCGGCAGGTCCTGCTCGTGGACGCCGCCGGCGACGGCCAGGAGATCCTGCGCCGGGCCATGAAGGCCGGGCACGTCGAGCACTTCGGGGTCGAGCAGCCGACCCTCACCGAGATCTTCAAGGAGGCCGTGGCATGAACGCGCTGGCACTGGTGGCCCGCCGGGAGATCAGCACCCGGATCAGGACCAAGGCGTTCATCGTCAGCCTGCTCGTGACCGTCCTGCTGGTGGGCGCCGCGGCGTTCGCGCCGAAGGTCCTGGATCGTCCCGACAAGTACACGGTGGGCACCGTGAACTCCCAGCGGCTGCCGCTGGAGGCGGCGGCGCCCGACATCGAGTTCGCCTGGAAGGCGTTCCCCGACGAGGCGACGGCCAGGAAGGCGCTGCTCGACGGCGACGTGGACGCGGTGCTCGTCGGCGGCGCCAAGGTGCTGACCGACGGCGAGATCGAGCAGGAGCTCGGCGTGCTCCTGCAGAGCACGAACCGCGAGGTGAAACTCGGCGCCTCCGGGGTGCGGATCGAGCCGCTGCGGATGGAGTCGGTCGGCGCCGACTCCCGCTACCAGGCGGCCCGCACGGGCATCGCCGTGGTGCTGGTTCTCGTGCTGTTCATGCTGCTCATCGGCCAGGCGACGATGGTCGCGATGGGCGTGGTCGAGGAGAAGGGCAGCCGGATCGTGGAGATCCTGCTCACCTCGATCCGGCCGTGGCAGCTCCTCGGCGGCAAGATCGTCGGCCTGGGAGCGCTCGGGCTGGTCAACCTGGTGGCGATCCTCGCGGTGGGCGTCGGGGCGTCCGTCGGCTCCGGGGTGGCGACCGACTTCCCGCCGGGGATGCCGGGCATCGTGGCCGGGGTCGTCGTCTGGTTCGTGCTCGGCTACGCGTTCTTCGCGACGCTGGCCGCGGCGCTCGCCTCGCTGGTCTCCCGCCAGGAGGAGGTCGGCAACGTGATGTCGCCGCTGACCATGCTCATCATGATCACCTACTTCGTCGCCTTCTACGCGACCTCCGAGCCGACCGGCACGCTGGCCACCGTGATGTCGATGATCCCGCCGTTCTCCTCGATGGTCATGCCGGTGCGCATGGCCGCGGCGGAGGTGCCGCTGTGGGAGGTCGGGCTGGCGTTCGCGCTCATGGCGGTGGCCGTGGTGGCCGTGCTCTCGATCGGCGCGAAGGTCTACGAGCGGGCCGTCCTGCGCACCGGCGCGCGGGTGCGGCTCGGCGACGTGCTGCGCGCGAAGTAGCGGGACGCCTGTGGGGGAGATCGCACGGGCACGTCGCCTGTGCTGGTGGATGCTGACCTCGTTCCTCGGGTTGCTGTGGGGCGGGATGGCGCTGAGCGCCCTGGCCGAGGCCGGCCGGGGCGCTCAGCCGTGGCCGCTGACGGCCGTGTCGGTGGTCGCCGCCGCCGGGTTCACGGTGCTCTACCTGCGCCTGGTGAGCGCGGTGATCGAATCGAGGTACCCGGTGCGGCAGGTCGTGCTGACCGGGGTCCTGGCGGTGGCGACGGCGGTGACCGGCGGGGCGCAGCCCTTCGGGGCGGGAATGGCGCTGGTGGTGTGGCTGTCCGTCGTCGCCGTCGGCGGCTCGCGCCGGCGGGCGTTCGCGCTGGGAGTGGCCACGACTCTCCTGGGCGTCGCGTTGAGCGCCGCCGCCGCGGCGAGCGGATGGTGGCACCTGCTGGACATGCCGGACGCGCGGGGACCCGGGTGGCTCGGCGCCGTGGTCGTCGCGAACACCGCCATGTACGCCCTGCTGATCCTGGCCTCGGTCGTGTCCAACCGGCTCTGGCTGTGGATCTACCGGCTGGCCGTGCGCGCCCACGAGGGCATGGAGGCGCACGCCCGGCTGGCCGTCGCGGAGGAGCGCCTGCGCTTCGCCCGCGACCTGCACGACCTCGTCGGGCACCGGCTGTCGGCCATCGCCGTGAAGACCGCGCTGGCCGTGCGGCTGTCGGAGGGCGACCCGCGGGCCGCCCGCGACGAGATGACCTCGGTGAACGGGCTGACCCGCACGGCCCTGCGCGAGCTGCGGGAGGCCGTGCGCGGCTACCGGCGGCTCGACCTCGGGGCCGAGCTGGCCAGCGTGCGCGGCGTGCTGGAGGCGGCCGGCGTGCGGTGCGAGCTGCGCCTGCCGTACCGGGAGATGCCGGAGGAGGTGGCGCCGGTGTTCGCCTACGCCGTGCGCGAGGCCGTCACGAACGTGCTCAAGCACAGCGCGGCCACGTTCTGCGCGATCACCCTGAGCTTCACCGCCGAGCGGGCCGAGCTGGAGGTGCGCAACGACGGCGCGCCGGCCCGCGAGCCGGCCGATGAGCGGGCCGATGAGCGGGACGGCGACCCGGGCAACGGCCTGGAGGGGATGCGGGAGCGGATGGCCGCCGTGGGCGGCGGCGTCACGGTCCGTCATGGGACAGACGGGCAGTTCATCGTCAAAGCGGTCGTGTCACTGCCGATTCCTGGGTAGGGGGAAGAGATCGGAGGGAGTTTTCGGCCCTCCCGTACGCCCTGCCACAGGGTACGAAGGCACCACGTGCGGTCGCGTGGTGTGAATGAGGAGGTGGCATGCGAGTCCGGGGCAATCCGAAAGCCCAGGTGGTGCAGATCGGCGCCCGGCTCGACGCCGGCACGTCGGCCGGGATCCGCTCCCTGCTGCACGACGCGGTGGACTCCGGCGAGGGGGATCTGATCCTCGACCTGTCCGAGCTGGAGATGATCGACGCCACCGGTCTGGGTGTTCTCGTGGGCACGCATCGGCGCGCGTCCGCCGGGCAGCGCCGCCTCGTCCTCCGGGGGGTGCCCCCGCGGATCATGCGCATTCTCGCGGTGACCCGGCTGAATCGGGTCCTGCGTGTCGAGGCGCAGGAGGCCGCGGTGGCCTGACGGGGCAGCGGCGGGCGGGGGACCCGCCACGTGCCGCGACATATCGGAGCGGGCGACGATCAGCCGTCGCCCGCTCTCTTCATGTCCGGAAACCGTGAGCGCCTCCGCCGAAAAACAACAACCAAAAAGGCGATTTGTGGGGGTGTTCTATCCCGGTTTCGTGCCGCCGAGTAAACACGATCCGTGATCGGAGCGGTTCACGATCCGGTGAGGGCTCCGCGGAAGATGTGCGCGGCCACATCGACGAGTTCGTCGACGTCGGGCGACGGGCTGCCGAGGATCCATTCGATGAGCAACTCTTGTAGCGCTCCAATTGCGCCGAGCGCCACGAGCCGCCGATTCACCGGTCCGGCCACCGGGAAATCGGCCGCCGCCTCCTCGATCAGCCGGGCGAAGGCGTCCACCGCGCGCTGCCGCGAGGCCGTCAGCACATCTCCTGACCTGCGCACCTCGAGATGCATGATGCGGGCCCGCCGCCAGTCGGCCGTGGCGAATTCGATGTACGCGCGAATCCCGGCCCCGACCTTGCCCTCCAGGCTGTGCGGGGCCTCCTGCAGGGCCTTGGCGACGTGCGCGAGGCTCTCCTCGACGCACCTGTCGTGCAACGCCTGGAGCAGCTCCTCGCGTCCGCCGAAACATTCGTAGAACGCGCGGTTGGAGATCCGGGCCTCCGAGCACAGCCTTTCGATGGTCGTCGCCGCGAAACCCGGTTTCGCGTATAGCGTGTAGGCGGCCGTCATCAGCCGCTCGCGTCTGTCCGCCAGCCTTTGCTCGGCTGACATTCCCCGGTAAGACCGGTTCACATTCCACCCGTCCAACATGATCGTGGCCCCCAGAGCACACAATTATGGACGGATGATCCGCTTTGGGAAAGGGCGCGAAGATTACCTCTTACGTCGCCCGTGCAAGAACGTGACAATCCTGATCAGCCGCTCAAGCTCCTCCGGCCGGCGCGTGAACGAGGTGAGGTTCATGCCCGGCAGCGCGAATCGCTGCCGGGCGACGGCCTTCGGCCGGGCGAACTCGCGCAGCCCGTCCGCGCCGTGGATGCGGCCGAACCCGGAGTCGCCGACCCCGCCGAACGGCAGCGAGGGCACCCCGGCGAACGAGATCACCGAGTTGATCGCGGTCATGCCGCTGCGCATGAGGCGGGCCAGCTCCCTGGCGCGGCGCGTGTTACGCGAGAACACCGTGCCGGCCAGGCCGTAGGCGGAGGCGTTGGCCAGCTCCAGCGCCTCGCGCGCGTCGCGGGTGCGCCGTACGGTGATGGTCGGCCCGAACGTCTCCTCGCGCACCGCGGGGGAGTCCTCGGGCACGTCCTCGACGATCACCGGGTCGACGTACGGCGCCCGGACCGACCCGGGGCCGCCGGTGACGGCCCGGCCCGACTTGACGGCGTCGTCGATGTGCCGCCTGATGATGTCGAGCTGCCCCGGCATGGTGATCGGCCCGTAGTCCTGCCCGGCCTTAACCGAGGCGACCCGCTCGGACAGCTCCCGCATGAACGGCTCGTAGACCGCGTCCACCACGTACACCCGCTCCACGCCCACGCAGGTCTGCCCGGCGTTGGACAGCGCGCCCCACAGGCAGGCGTCGGCGGCGGCCCGCACGTCCGCGTCGGCGTCCACGATGAACGCGTCCTTGCCGCCGCACTCGGCCACGATCGGCGTGAGGTTCTGCGCGCAGGCCGCCATCACCCGCTTGGCCGTGGCCGTCGAGCCGGTGAAGGCGATCTTCCGGACCCGCGGGTCCGCGGCGAGCGCCGCGCCCGTCTCGCCCAGCCCGGTCACGGCCTGGAACACCGGCCGCTCCGGCACCGACTCGGCGAACAGCTCGGCCAGCCGCACCCCGACGCCCGGGGTCAGCTCGGACGGCTTGAAGACGACGGCGTTGCCTGCGGCCAGCGCGTACGCGATCGAGCCCATCGGCGTGAACACCGGGTAGTTCCACGGGCCGATCACACCCACGACGCCGAGCGGCAGGTATTCGAGGGTGGCCTCCAGGTTGACGCCGATCATGCCGGTGCGGACCCGGCGGCGGCGCAGCACCTTGTCGGCGTTGCGCGCGGCCCAGTCGAGATGCGTGATCGTCAGCACCAGCTCCAGGGCGGCGTCGCCGACCGGCTTGCCCGTCTCCTGGTGGACGAGCGCGGCCAGCTCGCGCAGCCGGCCGGCCAGCACGGCCTTGTAGTCGAGCAGCCGCCGCCGGCGCCCGGCCGGGCCGAGCGCGGTCCACCAGGCGGCCGCCTCCTCCGCCCGGCCCACCGCCTCGCGGACCGCCGTGGCGTCCTGCTTCGGGTGGGTGCCGACGACCTCGCCGGTGGCCGGGTTCAGGGAGTCGAACGTCAGCGTCGCCATGGCGTCACGATAGACCGGTAAGCCGTCGCTTACCATGACGGGCGCCCCTCAGAAGAGGGTGGGGTTCTCCGGCTCGATGCCGCGCAGCGCGTCGTAGTCGAGGGTGACGCAGTCGATGCCCCGGTCGGCGGCCAGCACCCGCGCCTGCGGCTTGATCTCCTGGGCGGCGAACACGCCGCGCACCGGGGCCAGCAGCGGGTCGCGGTTGAGCAGCTCCAGGTAGCGGGTGAGCTGCTCGACGCCGTCGATCTCGCCGCGCCGCTTGATCTCGACCGCGACGGTCGCGCCGCCCGCGTCGCGGCACAGGATGTCGACCGGGCCGATCGCCGTCATGTACTCGCGGCGGATGAGGGAGTAGCCGTCGCCCAGCGTCGTGATGTGCTCGGCCAGCAGCTCCTGGAGATGCGCCTCGACGCCGTCCTTGATCAGGCCCGGGTCGACGCCCAGCTCGTGGCTGGAGTCGTGGAGGATCTCCTCCATCGTCAGCACCAGCTTCTCGCCGGTCTTGCCGTGGGTGACCGTCCAGGTGCCGCCGTCCTCCTTGAGCTTGCACGGCGGGTTCATCCAGTTGAGGGGCTTGAAGGCGCGGTCGTCCGCATGGATGGAGACGCTGCCGTCCGCCTTGATGAGGACGAGCCTGGGGGCCATCGGCAGGTGCGCCGTGAGCCGTCCGATGTAATCCACGCTGCATCGCGCGATGACCAACCGCATGACGGTCCACCTTATCGGCTCTGGAAAACTGGACGCATGGCGTTCGACAGTGTGGGAGCCGAGGTCCTCCCCGGAGCGGCGGCCGGGACGAGATGAGCCCGCGCCGCGCCCGCCGCAGGGAGCCCCCGCCCCGCCCTGCCGGCTTCCCCCGGGGCATGGACCGCGTCGAGGAGTGGCCCGACGGCGAGTGGAAGGTGCGCGCCCTCACGGGCGCCTCCTCCGGCAAGAGCTATCGCTGCCCGGGCTGCGACCAGGAGATCTCCGGCGGCAAGCCGCACGTGGTGACCTGGCCCAACTGGCCCGGCGGCGACGAGGAGCGGCGCCACTGGCACACGGCGTGCTGGCGCAAGCGGCTCGACCGCGGCCCCGGCCGCAGCCGCTACTGATGCCCCCGACCCCCTCAACCCCGTACCCACGAACACTCGAAGGGACCAAGGTGGACATTCGCGCGGGCACCGAGCTGCCGGCCCGGCGGGAGCCGATCGAGCTGCACACCGGCGACGGCCTGACCCTGGTGGGGGAGCTGGCCCAGCCCCTCGACCGCCCTCCGGTGGCCACGCTGGTCACGCTGCACCCGCTGCCCACCCACGGCGGCTTCATGGACAGCCACGTCTACAAGAAGGCCGCCAACCGGCTGCCGGCGCTGGCCAGTCTGGCGGTGCTGCGCTTCAACACCCGCGGCACGTCGTCCGAGCGCGGCACGTCGCAGGGGGCCTTCGACGGCGGGGAGGGCGAGCGCTTCGACGTGGCCGCCGCGCTGGAGTACGCCGAGTACCACGACCTGCCCCGGGTGTGGGTGGTCGGCTGGTCGTTCGGCACGGAGCTGGCGCTGAAGTGGGCGCACGACCCGCTGGTGGAGGGGGCGATCCTGCTGTCGCCGCCGCTGCACCGCGCCACGGACGACGACCTCGACGCGTGGGCGCGCTTCGGCCGGCCGATGACCGTGCTGGTGCCCGAGTTCGACGACTACCTGCGGCCGGAGGAGGCGCGGGCGCGGTTCGCGCGGGTGCCGCAGGCCGAGGTCATCGGGGTGGAGGGGGCCAAGCACCTGTGGGTGGGCGAGCCGTACGTCCGCATCGTGCTGGACGAGATCGTCAAGCGGGTCAACCCGGCCGCGTACCCGCTGCCGACGAGCCTGTGACCGCACCCCCGCGCCGAGGCTCTGGCAATTTTCTTCACTTCGAACTTCATTCTGATGAAATCTGTCAGGAGGTCTGGACGGGACGCACATCCTGAATGAGAATCCGATCGGCAACTGAAGATCGTGGAGGCGCCGCGCGGGCCTGACCCGTGGGGCGTCCCGCCTCGGCACGCACTTGCGAGGGCGGATGCGCGTTGGTCGTGGGCTGGTCGTGGTCATGCTGGCAGGGGCGGTCGCGGCGGCCCCCTCGAACGGGTCCGCCGCGTTCGCCGGCGTCCGACAACAACCGGCCCGCGCCGCCGACGACGCCCTCCGCGAACCCACCCGGGCCGACGACGCCCTCCGCGAACCCGCCCGCGCCGCCGCACGGGGCGCCGGCCCGGCCGAGGACGCCGCCCTGGCGCTCGCCCGCCGCGACGGCCGTCAGGTCGAGGTCGAGGCGCTGCGCACCGAGACCCGTCAGGTCTGGGCCAGGCCCGACGGCACGCTGACCCTGGAGCAGTACGCCCGCCCGGTGCGCGTGCGCAAGGCCGGAGCCTGGGTCCCCGTGGACACCACGCTGCGCCTGCGCACCGACGGCCAGGTCGAGCCGGTCGCCACGGCCGCCGGGCTCACGTTCTCCGGCGGCGGCGCCGGCCCGCTGGCCCGACTGTCGCGCGGCGCCAAGTCCCTGGAGCTCGGCTGGACGGGCCCGCTGCCCAAGCCGGCCCTGAACGGCGACACCGCCACCTACGCCGAGGTCATGCCGGGCGTGGACCTCCAGGTCACCGCCGACGTGGACGGCTTCTCGCACGTCCTCGTGGTCAAGTCGCGCGAGGCGGCGGCGAGCCTGACCGAGCTGACGTACCCGCTCGCCGCCAGGGGCCTGTCGATCAAGGCCGACAAGGCGGGCAACCTGGAGGCCCGCGACAGCGGCGGCGGCACGCTCTTCATCGCGCCCACGCCGACGATGTGGGACTCCGCGGGCATCACCAGCCCGCAGGCGCTCAAGGAAGGCCGCTCGCCGGAGGCCAGGCAGGCCACGATGGGCGTGGAGCTGGCGGGCCGGCAGCTCCGGCTGATGCCGGACCGGAAGATGCTGGCGGACGAGAGGACCCGCTTCCCCGTCTACCTGGACCCGTACTTCTCGGCAGCCCGCGGCGCGTGGACCGCGGTCTGGAGCAACTGGCCCAACTCCAACTACCTCAACTCCAGCGACGTCGCCCGGGTGGGCCACGTCGACTCGCAGAAGAACCGCTCGTTCTTCCAGATGAACACCGGCTCGACGATCCACGGCAAGCAGATCGTCAAGGCCACGCTGCGCACGTACGAGACCTGGTCGTACTCGTGCAGCGCCCGCAAGGTGGAGGCGTGGGCGACCAACTCGATCAGCAAGTCCACCACCTGGAACAACCAGCCCACGTGGGTCAGGCTCCTCGACACCGTCAACGTGGCCAAGGGCTGGGGCGCGTCCTGCCTGCCCGGCGGCGTGGAGTTCAACGTCACCAGCCAGGTCGTGGACGCCGCCGCCAAGAAGTGGGCCAACGTCACGATCGGCCTGCGCGCCACCAGCGAGACCGACGTCTACGCCTGGAAGAAGTTCAAGAACAACCCGAGCCTGGTCATCGAGTACAACTCGATCCCGTCCGACCCCGTGGCCGCCGACGCGTGGTCCGACCCGGGCGGGGCCTGCGTCTCCGGTGAGGGGCGGCCGATCATCAGCACCGCCACGCCGAAGTTGTGGGCCAAGCTGAAGGACGCCGACAACTCGGTCAAGGGCCGCTTCGAGTGGTACAACGCCGCCGGGACCAAGACCGGCGAGTACGTCACCGCCACCGGCTCGTCCGGAAGCGCCTACTACGTGACGATCCCGGCGGCCCTGTACGCCGACGGCGCG
Source organism: Nonomuraea roseoviolacea subsp. carminata (assembly GCF_024172185.1). Lineage (GTDB taxonomy): Bacteria > Actinomycetota > Actinomycetes > Streptosporangiales > Streptosporangiaceae > Nonomuraea > Nonomuraea roseoviolacea. The sequence continues at coordinate 1,624,179 of NZ_JAMZEC010000001.1, read as the reverse complement.
CTCATCCGCTGGCGCGTCCGCGCCGAGGACGGCAAGGCGACCAGCGCCTGGAGCCCCTGGTGCGAGGCGACCGTGGACGCCACCGCCCCCGGCAGGGAGCCGGTCGTGACCTCGCCCCAGTACGCCGAGAACGGCTGGAGCGACGGGCTCGGCCTCGCGGGCACGTTCACCTTCGACCCCAACGGGGTCACCGACGTCGCCGCGTACGTCTACGGGCTCGACACCACGCCCAAGGCCGAGGTCGCCCCGGGCGCCGACGGCCGGGCCACGATCGCGCTCACCCCGCGCCACGACGGCCCCAACGTCCTGGCGGTGCGCAGCAAGGACCGCGCCGGCCAGCTCGGCCCGATCCGCACGTACGTCTTCAACGTCAACGCCGGCAAGGCGCCCAGCGGCCACTGGGCCTTCGACGAGGGCCAAGGCACCGTGGCCGGCGACGCCGCGAACGCCCACCCCGCGACGCTCAACGGCGCCACGTGGACCAGCGGCAAGACCGGCACGGGGCTGCGCCTGGCCGGCGCGTATGCGCAGACCTCGGGCCCCGTCGCCGACACGAGCCGCAACTTCACCGTCACCGCCTGGGCCCGCCTGACCGGCAACGCCGCCACCGCCACCCTCCTCACCCAGGAGGGCGCGCGGACCGGCGGCTTCGCGCTCCAGTACGCGAAGTCCGACGACCGGTGGGCGCTGGCCCGCGCCGGCGCGGACGCCGACGGCGCCCCGGTGGTGCGCGCGCTGTCCGCCGCGGCCCCCAGGCTGAACGAGTGGACCCACCTGGCCGGCGTCTACGACTCCGCGGCGGGTCAGCTCTCGCTCTACGTCAACGGCAGGCTGGAGTCCACCGTCGCCTTCACCCAGCCGTGGAACGCCACCGGGTCGCTCACCGTCGGCCGCGGCAAGGTCAACGGCGCGGCGGCCGAGTTCTGGCCGGGCGACGTGGACGACGTCCGCGTCTACGAACGCGCCATGTTCGGCGAGGAGGTGGCCGACCTGGTCAACAGCGCCGCCACGCTGGTCGGCCACTGGAAGCTGGACGAGGACGCGGGCACCACCGCCGCCGACTCCTCCGGCCGGGGCACGACGGCGACGCTCGGCGGCGGCGCCTCCTGGACCGCCGGCTGGCTGGACGGCGCGCTGGCGCTCGACGGCGTGGGCGGGTACGCCCAGACCGCCGTGCCCCCGGTCAACACCAAGGCCGGGTTCACGGTCGCCGCCTGGACCCAGCTCGACTACCTGCCCGCCCGCGACGCCACCGCCGTCTCCCAGCCGGGCACCCGGGCCGCCGGGTTCCAGCTCGGCTTCGACAAGGAGCAGGGCCGGTGGGTCCTCGGCATGGCGGCCTCCGACACCGACACCGCCGCCCTGGTGCGCACCCGCTCCGACGCGATCGCGGTGCCGCTGGAGTGGACGCACGTCGCCGGCGTCTACGACGCCGTGCGCGGCGAGCTGAGCGTCTACGTCAACGGCCGGCTCGCCGAGAGCACCGTCACCAGCCACGTCAGCGCGTGGAACGCCGTGGGCGCGCTCCAGCTCGGCCGGACGAGGAGCGCCGGCGCCTACACCGGTTACTGGCCCGGGGCCGTGGACGACGTCCGCGTCTACGACGGCCCTCTGAGCGCCGAGCAGATCGCCCAGCTCGCCGCGCAGTGAACCTTCCCGGGGGCCTCGGCCCGGGGCCCCCGGGACCTTCCACGACCACCCAGATCTCACCACAAGCCGCCCAATAACCCCCCTACAAGATTGGGTGTTCCATGGACACATCGTCCGAGTTAGATCTGTCAGAGTCCCACTGGAATCGTTTTCAGGGCGCGATCCGCGAGTCGGCGTGGCCGCGCCGGCTGGCGGCCGTCCTGGCCGTCGTCGTCCTCGCCCCCCTCGCCCCCGCCCTGCCCGCGAGCGCCGCGCCCCGCTCGGCGCCCTCGGTGCAGAAGGAGAAGCCCGTCTCCGGCAAGCCGGTGCCGGTGCTGCCCGAACTCCCCGACCCGACCGAGAAACAGGCGTGGAAGGCGCCGCCAGGGGTGACCTGGCCCAAGGCCCAAACCGCCGAGCTGGGCGGCGCCGCCCAGCTCAAGGCCGCCGACACCGCCTTCCCCGTACGGCTGGCCGCCCCCAAGGGCAGTGACGCCAGGACCGCCAAGGCGGCCGAGTCCGGCCCGGTGCGCGTCGAGCTGCTCGACCCCGCGCAGGTGCAGCGCGCCGGCCTGCTCGGCGTCGCCCTGCGGGTCTCGCCCGGACAGGGCGTGGCCGCCAAGAGCGGCAGGACCAGGCTCCAGATCGACTACTCGGGCTTCCGCTACGCCTCCGGCGGCGACTACGCCTCCCGCCTGCGCGTGGTGAAGCTGCCGGACTGCGCGCTCGACGCGGCCGGTGCGGCCTGCCCGCTCCCGCAGCCCGTACCGACCGAGAACGACACCAAGGCCGGCACGCTCACCGCCGACTTCGACCTGCCGGCCCTGTACGCGGTGACGGCGGCGGCGTCCGGCCCGGCCGGCGACCACGCCTCCACCTCGCTCGCCCCCTCCGCGAGCTGGAGCGTCGGCGCCCAGTCCGGTGACTTCAACTGGGACTACGACCTGCGCTCGCCGCCGGCCCTGGGCGGCGACGAGCCGGAGCTGTCCCTCGACTACTCCTCGCAGAGCGTGGACGGCCGCACCGCCTCCACCAACAACCAGCCGTCCTGGGTCGGCGAGGGCTTCGAGCTGAACCCCAGCGGCTACGTCGAGCGCCGCTACAAGTCCTGCATGGTGGACGGCAAGAAGACCGGCGACCTGTGCTGGGACGGGGAGAACGTCACCCTGTCGCTCGGCAACTCGGCCGTCGAGCTGGTCAAGGACGCCACGACCAAGCAGTGGCGGCCCAAGCGCGACGACGGCACCCGCATCGAGTACCTCACCGGCGCCACCAACGGCGACAACAACGGCGAGTACTGGCGGGTCACCGGCGCAGACGGCACCCAGTACACCTTCGGCCTGAACCGCCTGCCCGGCTGGGTCACCGGCAAGCCGGAGACCAGGTCGGTGCAGACGGTGCCGGTGTTCGGCAACAACAGCGGCGAGCCCTGCTACAACAGCACCCCGGCCAACGCCTGGTGCCAGCAGGCGTACCGGTGGAACCTCGACTACGCGGTCGACACCCACGGCAACGCCACCACGTACTGGTACGCGCAGGAGAAGAACTACTACGGCCGCAACATGAAGCCCGAGCAGGGCACCGTGTACGACCGCGCCGGCTACCTCACCCGCATCGACTACGGCTACCTGCAGAACGAGCTGTTCACCAAGGCGCCGGCGGCCCGTGTCGTGTTCGAGACGGCCGAGCGATGCCTGCCCAGCGGCACGATCACCTGCGCCGCCGACCAGCTCAAGAAGGAGACCGCCGCCTCCTGGCCGGACGTCCCGTTCGACCAGATCTGTGACGCGGGCGTGAAGTGCACCGACCGGCTGTCGCCGACGTTCTTCACGCGCAAGCGCCTGGCCAAGGTGACCACGCAGGTCCTCAACGCCACGGGCGGCTACAACGCGGTCGACTCCTGGACGCTGACGCACCAGTTCCCCGCCTCCGGCGACGGCATGAGCCCGGCGCTGTGGCTGGCGTCGATCCAGCAGAGCGGTCACGTGGGCGGCACGATCACCCTGCCCAAGATCACGTTCACCGGGGTCCAGCTCGCCAACCGGGTGGACGCCGACGAGGGGCGCGCCCCCCTGGTCAAGTGGCGGGTGCAGGCCGTCAACAACGAGTCCGGCGGCGAGCTGCGCGTCAACTACTCGGCCGCCGACTGCAAGCCCGGCGACGTGCCCGCGGCCGACAAGAACACCAGGCGCTGCTTCCCGCAGCGCTGGGCGCCGCCGAACGAGACCGAGGTCACCGACTGGTTCCACAAGTACGTGGTCACGCAGACCATCGAGGTGGACCGCGTCGGCGGCGCGCCGAACGTCGTCACCGACTACGAGTACCTCGACGGCGCCGCCTGGCGGTACGCCGACAACGTCCTGGTCAAGCCGGAGCACCGCACGTGGTCCGACTACCGGGGATTCGGCCGGGTACGGGTGCGCCAGGGCGACGGGCAGGACACCAAGCGCACGCTGACGGAGTTCCGGTACTTCCGCGGCATGCACGGTGACAAGCTGGCCGACGGCTCCAAGCGCACCGCGCAGGTCACCGACTCCGAGGGCGTCAAGCTCGACGACCTCGACCAGCTCGCCGGCTTCGAGCGCGAGGAGATCCTCTACGACGGCGACGGCGGGGCGATCCTGACCGCCACGCTGGAGGAGCCCTGGTCGGTCAAGACCGCCGAGTCCACGCAGGGCGGCGTCACCAAGGCCGCGTACGTGGTCGAGCCCAAGTCCATGGTCACCCGCACCGCGCTGGAAGGGGGCAAGTGGCGGCGTACCGGCGAGGAGCGCGCGTACGACACCAAGGGCCTGCTGACCCAGGTGGAGGAGAAGGGCGACCTGGCCACCACGGACGACGACCAGTGCACCCGCTACACCTACGCCCGCAACGACGCGGCCTGGATGCTCGACTACACGAGCCGGATCCAGAAGGTCGCCGCGGGCTGCGGCACCGCCGTGTCCAAGCTGGCCGCCGACGAGATCATCTCCGACGAGAAGGTCCAGTACGACAACAAGGGCTACGGCCAGGCGCCGAGCAAGGGCGACGTGACCACGGTCGAGCACACCGTCTCCGGTGACGGCGCGACGATCGTGGAGAGCACCCACACCTACGACGCCTACGGCCGCGAGACCAGCGAGACCGACGCGGTCGGCACCAAGTCCACCACCACCTACTCACCGGCGGCGGGCGCGCCGCCGACCGAGATCAAGGAGGTCAACCAGCTCGGCCACGTCGAGCGCACCCTGCTCGAACCGGCCTGGGGCGAGCCGTACGCCGAGATCGACGCCAACAACCGCCGCACCGACATGGAGTACGACGCGCTCGGCCGCCTGGTCAAGGTGTGGCAGCCCGACCGGAGCAAGGCGGCCGGGCAGTCGCCCAGCACCGAGTACTCCTACACCATGCGCACCGACGGGCCGAGCTACGTCACCACCAAGACGCTGAACGCCGACGGCACCTACAGCGCCAGCCACGAGCTGTACGACGGCCTGATGCGCAAGCGCCAGACCCAGGAGCCCGCGCCGCGCGACGACCAGACGCAGGACCCGGCGCTGCGTGACGGGCGCACGATCACCGACACCGTCTACAACTCGCTCGGTGAGGCGGCCAAGACCAACACCGGCTACTTCGCCACCGGCGCCCCCTCCACCGACCTGCTGGCCGTGGCCGACACGGACGTGCCCAACCAGGTCGTGACGACGTTCGACGGCACCGGCGACGCCAACGCCCAGATCCTGAGGACGAAGGGCCAGGAGAAGTTCCGGGTCACCACCACGCAGCAGGGCGACCGGATCCACGTGACGCCGCCGCCCGGAGGCACCGCCACGACCCGCATCGGCGACGCGGACGGCCGGCTCATCGAGCTGCGCCAGTACAAGGGCGCCACCCCGACGGGCGAGTACGAGGCCACCAAGTACGCCTACGACCACGCCGGACGGCTGTCCACGGTGACCGACTCGGCGGGCAACGTGTGGCGCCACCACTACGACCTGCGCGGCCGTGAGATCAAGTCGGAGGACCCCGACAAGGGCGTCACGACGATGACGTACAACGACGCCGACGAGCTGGTCAGCACGACCGACTCGCGCGGCAAGACGTTGTACTACGTCTACGACGTGCTGGGCCGCAAGAAGGAGCTGCGCGAGGGCTCCGAGACCGGCGCGCTGCTCGCCGAATGGCAGTACGACGCGCTGGCCAAGGGCCACCTGAACGCCAGCATCCGCTACGTCGGCGGGCAGGCGTACAAGACCGAGATCAACGCCATCGACTCCGACTACCGCCCGCTGCGCGAGACCGTCACCGTCCCCGAGCGGGAGGGCAAGCTGGCGGGCTCGTACGTGCTCAACACCCGCTACACGATCGACGACCAGGTCCAGTCGGTCAGCTTCCCGGCCGCCGGCGGGCTCGCCGAGGAGTCGGTCGTCTACACCTACGACGAGCTGAGCCAGCCGGTGAAGGTCACCGGCCTGTCGGCGTACGTGAGCGCGACCCGCTACTCCAAGCTGGGCGAGACCCTGCAGTACGAGCTGGGCTCGGGCAGCAAGCGGACCTGGCTGACCTACACCCACGACGAGGGCACGCGCCGGCTGTCGCGGATGCGCGTGGACCGGGAGGGCGCCCCGGCGACCGACCTGGACCTCACCTACACCTACGACGCGATCGGCAACATCACCAGGATCGCGGACAAGGGCGCGAGCGGCCCGGACACGCAGTGCTTCACCTACGACCACCTGCGCCGGATGACCTCGGCGTGGACCGCCACCGACGACTGCGCGAGCGGCTCGCCGCAGTCGGACAAGATCGGCGGCGTGGCCCCGTACGCGGTCAGCTACGCCTACGACTCCACCGGCAACCGCGTCAAGGAGACCAAGCACGCCTGGGGCGGCGCCGGTGAGAGCACCCGCGACTACACCTACCCGGCCGCCGGCGGCAAGCAGCCGCACGCGCTGCAGAGCGTCGGGCCGGACCTGTTCGAGTACGACGCGGCCGGCAACACCACCAGGCGCAAGGTCGGCAACGCCGACCAGAGCCTGGTCTGGGACGCCGAGGGCAACCTGGAGTCGGTGACGGAGGCGGGCAAGACGACGTCCTTCGTCTACAGCGCGGACGGCGACCGGCTGATCCGCAGGACGCCGGCCGACGCCACGCTCTACGTCGACGACATGGAGCTGCGCTTCGACTTCGCCAAGGACACCGTCGAGCAGACCCGCTACTACACCATCGGCGGCGAGCCCATCGCGGTGCGCACACCGGACAACCAGGTCTACTTCCTGGCCAACGACCACCAGGGCACCTCGCAGGCGGCGGTGAACGCCGCCACCGGCGAGCTGGCCGTGCGCCGGACGACGCCGTTCGGCGAGAACCGGGGATCGCCCCCGGCGTTCTGGCCGGGGCAGCGCGGGTTCGTGGGCGGCACGCAGGACGCCACCACCGGTCTGGTCCACCTCGGCGCCCGCGAGTACGACCCCAAGCTCGGGCGCTTCCTGTCGGTCGACCCCGTCATGGAGGAGCAGAACCCGCAGCAGCTCAACGCCTACGCCTACGCCAACAACAGCCCCGTCACCATGAGCGACCCCGACGGTCAGCTCTTCTGGTTCGTCGCGGCCATCGTGGTGCGGGTCTCGGCGCAGATCATCGCCCGGCGGCTGGCGATGGCCGCCGCCAGGCGGGCCGCCATCGCGGCGGCGCGTGCGGCGGCCCGGCGGGCCGCTCTCGCGGCGGCGCGGCGCCGGGCGCTGGCGGAGGCCAGGAGGCGCGCCGCCGCCGAGGCCAAGAAGCGGGCCCTGGAGGCGGCGCGGAAGAAGGCCGCCGCGGCGGCCCGCAAGAAACTGCAGGAACAGGCCAAGAAGCGGGCCCAGGAGCGGGCCAGGAAGGCGGCCACGGCGAGGGCGCAGCGGCGGGCCGCGGCCGCCGCGAAGCGGGAAGCGAGGAGGAAGGCGGCGGACGCGGCGGCCAAGCGCCGGGCGTCGGCGGCGGCCAGGACGCGCAACCGGCGGGCCGGCAAGCTCCCGAGCGGGATCCAGCGGGCGCGGCAGCGTCCGGCGCAGCGGCCCACCAGCCACCGGGCGCAGCAGCGGCAGTCCCCGCCCAGGGACAGCCGGCAGCCGATGCAGCCACGGCCGAGCCAGATCTACCGCAACGACGGCTCGACCCAGCCGACCCAGTCCTACACCGTCTACCGCGACGGCCGGACGTACCCGGACGGACCACCGCCGGTGGCCCGGCCCGGCGGCTCGGGGCAGGGCGAGCGGCAGATCTTCCGGCCGGAGAAGATCGAGCCGGAGAACACCAGGACCGGCACGGTCGCCGAGACCGGCTTCAAGATGGCCCAGTACATGGACAAGAGCGGGCTGGCCGACGCTCTCGACATCATCATCTGGGGGCTGGGCGGCTAGCCTGCTGACCCCCGGGTGAACGAACACCGGCGCGGGACCCTGCGCGGGGCCCGCGCCGGTGGCGTTCCGGGGCCACCTGTCCCTAGAATCATGTTCGGTAATGACTTGAGGAGGCAGCGTGGGCGCGTTCGATCTCAATGGGAAGCAGGCTCTCGTCACCGGGGCGTCGAAGGGCATCGGGCGGGCCATCGCGCTCGCCTACGCCGAGGCGGGGGCCGACGTGGCGCTCGTGTCCCGCTCGGCCGACTCCCTGGCCGAGGTCGCCAAGGAGGTCGAGGCGCGGGGCCGCCGGGCCCTGGTGATCCCGGCCGACCTCACCGACCGCGACGCCGCGGCCGACGCCGTCCGGCAGGCCGTCGAGGGCCTCGGGCACGTCGACGTCGTCGTCAACAACGCGGGCGGCTCGAACTTCATGGTGGAGTTCAAGGACCTGCGGCTGTCCGGATGGGACAAGCTCATGCGGCTCAACCTCGACTCGGCCATGGTCGTGTGCCACGCGATCGCGCCGCACCTGCTCGAACGGGGCAGCGGCTCGGTGATCAACGTCGCCTCGGTGGCGGCGCTGGGGGCGCCCTTCCTCGCCGGGTACGCGGCGGCCAAGGCCGGCCTGGTGGCGCTCACCAGGACCCTCGCGGTGGAGTGGGCGCAGTCGGGCGTCCGGGTCAACGCCCTGTGCCCGGGCTGGACGGCCACGGAGCTCAACCGCAACCTGTGGGAGGACGAGACGGCGAGCCGCGCCACGGTCGCGGGCGTCCCGATGCGCCGCTGGGGCACGCCGGAGGAGATGGCGCACCCGGCGGTGTTCCTGGCGGGCGACGCGTCGGCGTACGTGACGGGTCAGGTCCTCTTCGTGGACGGCGGCGCCACGGCCATCGGCCTGAGCTGACCCGGCGCGACCCGGAAGCCGGGGGAGAACGGTACGGCAGAAAGAGACGTCTATACCGGGGTATATCGGTATACGACGTGAAGTGATTGTCCCAAGGAACCGGTCTACCGTGTGATCGTGCAGCTCTACACGAGATCAGCGGGAACCGGCCTGCCCGTCGTACTGCTCCACGCCTTCCCCCTCTCCTCGGCCATGTGGCTGGCGCAACGCGAGGGGCTGGCCGCCACGTGCCGCGTCATCACCCCCGACCTGCGCGGCTTCGGCGGGTCACGGCTGGGCGAGGATGAGCCGTCCGTCGACGTGATGGCCGACGACGTGGCCGCCATGCTCGACCAGGAGGGCATCGAGCGCGCGGTGATCGGCGGCCTGTCGATGGGCGGGTACGTGACGATGGCCTTCTGCCGCCGTCACCCCGACCGCGTCCTCGGCGTCATCCTGGCCGACACCAAGGCCGCCCCCGACCAGCGGCAGGCCCGCGACAACCGCGAGCGCATCGCCCGCGCGGTGCTGTCCGGCGACACCGGCGTGCTCGTCACCGACGTGCTGCCCGGCCTCGTCGGGCAGACCACCAAGGAGCGCCGGGCCATGGTCGTGGGCCGGGTCAAGGGGCTCGTCCAGTCGGCGCCGCCCGGGGCGGTGGCCTGGGCGCAGCGCGCCATGGCGGCCCGCCCCGACTCCGCCGACACCCTGGCCGCCCTCAAGGTGCCGCTGCTCGTCATCGTGGGCGAGGAGGACCAGCTCGCGCCGCCCGCCGAGGCCGAGGCCATGGCGCGGGCCGTACCGGGGGGACGGCTGGAGGTCATCCCGAAGGCGGGGCACCTGAGCGCGGTCGAGCAGCCGGAGGCGTTCAACGCCGCGGTCGCGGAGTTCCTCAGGACCGAGCTTGGCGAGGCAGCACGATCTCCCGGATGATCAGCGCGATGGCGGCGGCGACCGGGATGGCCAGCAGCGCGCCGACGATCCCGAGCAGCGCGCCGCCGACCAGCGCCGCGATCACCGTCACCGCGGGCGTCACGTCCACCGAGCGCTTCATCACCCTCGGGTAGATGAGGTAGTTCTCGATCTGCTGGTACACGAGGAAGAACACGGCGCACGCGATGCCCAGCGGCAGCGACTGCAGCAGCGCCACCCCGGTGACCAGCACGGCGCCGATGGTGGCGCCGACCAGCGGGATCAGGTCCGTCAGCGCCACCACCAGCGCCAGCGCCAGCGCGTACCGGACGCCGAGCACCGACAGGAAGATCCACGCCACCACGCCCGCGATGACCGAGATGAGCACGTTGCCGGCGACGTAGCCGCCGATGCCGTCCAGGATCTGCTCCGACAGCGCCGCCGTGCGCTCCCGCCGCGAGGCCGGCACGAGCCTGAGCAGGTACGCCTTGATCGTGTGCAGCGAGCCGAGGAAGTACAGCATGAGCACGAGCAGCGTCACCGTGGTGAACAGCCCGTCGAGCACGACGAGCCCGGCTCCGACGACGCCGCTGGCCAGCGACGGCGCGAGCGTGTTCGTGACGAACCCGGCCAGCTTCGGCAGGATCTGGTAGTCGGCGTCGAGGCTGCGCAGGGCGGGGTGGTTGCTCAGCTCCTTGACGTAGTCGGGCACGGCCGCGACGAAGTCGGTCAGCTCCTTGCTGACCGGCGGCACGATGGCCAGCCCGAACAGCACGAAGCACACGATGACGCCGGCGAACACGATCGAGATCGCCCAGCGCCGGGCCGCTCCGGCCCGCTGCAGCGCCTCGACCGCCGGGTTCAGCCCCACGGCCAGGAACATCGCCACCACGACCAGGATGATCACGCTGAGGGAGGCGACGACCATCTGCGCGATGGCGATCGCCGTCAGCACGCCCAGCCCGCCGACCAGCCCGAACAGGAACGGCCCCCGCCCGAACGGCCGCCCCGGCAGCCCGTGCGCCGCCGTCCCCGCCCTTCCCTGGTGCAGCTCTCCCGGCGCCGCGTGCGGTGCGGCGTCCGCCGAGGCCGCGCCTGACCGGGCACCCCCCGCAGTCGCGTCCGACGAGGCGCCCCCCGGTGTCGCGCCCGGCGGGGCGTCGGAGGACGACGGGGCCTCGGGGGAGTCGTGATGAGGGGTGACGTCGGCGGACAAGCGGGGCTCCTGGAGGTCGGGGGCGGACCAGGCGCCGGCGCCGCGGAGGGGCCCGGCAACAGAAAGAGAGCCTAGCGACCCCAAGGTCGCCAGGCTCTCCGTGCCGTCATTCAACCCCCGTGCGGGCGATCGGCTACTCCTGCCACCACTCCGCGTCGTCCTCGGACTTGGTCTCCGGCTTGGCGGCCGGGGCCGGGGCCAGCGGCTTCTCGGCGGCGGGCGCCGGGATCGCCGGCTTCGGCGGGGCGGCCGTGACCGCGGGCTCGGGCTCCATGCCCGGCAGGGCGGCGCCGCCCAGGAGCTGGCGCAGCTGCGCCAGGTGGCTGGTGATGCTGTCGCGCTGGCGGGTGAGCTCGTCGACCTGGCGCTGCATGGCGGTGCGGGTGCGCTCGGCCTCGGTCTTGGCCTCGGTGACGATGGTCTCGGCGCTCGCCTTGGCCTCGGCCACGATCTGGTCGGCGTTCTTGCGCGAGTTGGCGACGAGCTGCTTGGCGTGCAGGTCGGCCTCGCGGCGGGTCTGCTCGGCCTGCTGGGTGGCCTTGGTGGCGCGGGACTCGGCCGTCGCGGCGCGCTGCTCGGCCTCGGCGACCAGCTTCTGCGTCGCGGCCTGCGCGGTGGCGTGGCGCTCCGCCTCCTGGCGCTCCGCCTCCTCGCGCCGGGACGCCAGCTGGATCTCGAACTCCGCCTCGTCCTGCGCCCGCTTGGCCTCGGACTCCTCCAGGACCCGCTGCGCCTGCGCCCGCATCTCGTCGGCCTGCCGCTTGGCGGTGGTCAGCACCTCGTCGCGCTCGCGCTTGGTGGAGGCCCGCAGCTGGGCCACCTCGCGCTCGGTGGTGGTGCGCAGCTTGGCGATCTCGCGCTCGGCGTCGGCCCGCTTCTCGGCGACCTCGTGGTCGGCGGTGGCCCGCAGCTTGGCGACCTCGCGCTCGGTGGTGCTGGTCAGCTCGTCGGCCTCGCGGCGCGCGGTCGAGCGGATGTCCTCGGCGTCGCGCTCCGCGGTGGTGCGCATCTCGTCGCTCTCGCGGGTGGCCTGCGCGCGCTTCTCGGCGGCCTCGGCCTCGGCGGCGGCCCGCATGTCCGCGGCCTCCACCTTGGCGGCGGCCTTGATCTCGTTAGCCTCGGATCTCGCTGCCTGGACCAGCTCGGTGGCCTGCTCCTCGGCCAGCCGGAGCAACTGCTCGATGCGGGCGCCGAGACCGGAGTAGGTCGGGCGCTCCTGCTCCTGGAGCTGGCGCTGGGAGTCGGACAGATCGCGCTGAAGGGCGACGACCTGCTCGCGGGCCTGGCGCAGCTCGCCGTCGAGCTGCTTCAGGTGATCATGGACCTGGTGGCGGTCATAGCCGCGGAGGACCACGTCGAACTCGCGTGCGGGAGCGTCCTCGAAGAAGTTGTTGAGCTGGGCGTCGATGTCGGACTGCATGGAGGCTCGATCCTGGGTTGTCGAGACGGCTACACGGGCCGGACGGGGGGTTCGGGGGCAGCCGAGCCGGGAGCCTGTGCCTCTCGGCAGGCTCCATGTCCGGTGGAAGGCCAGAGTACTCCGCCGGTGCCGAGTCTGAAGCCCCGTCCAATTTTCTGCGCGACTAGTTACATATGAACGATTCTTGCGTTTGTTACGACCTGGTCGCCTGGACCAGCTCCGTCAGCATTCCTCCCACGTCCTTCGGATGCAGAAACGCGATCTGTGAGCCCATCGACCCGTGCCGCGGGCGCTCGTCCAGGACACGTACGCCTTTTCCGGCAATTCTATCGATCGCCTCAGTGACATCAGCAACCCCGAACGCCACATGGTGCACACCTTCGCCCCGCTTGGCGAGGAACTTGCCCACCGGCGAGTCGGGGGACAGCGGTTCGAGCAACTGGATGTAGGAGCCGCCGCCCTCGCCGTCGGCGATGTGCAGCATCGCCTCCTTGACGCCCTGCTCCTCGTTGACCTCCCGCGCGACCACGGTCAGCTCGAACGTCTCCGAGAAGAACGCGATCTTCTCCTCCAGGTCGTGACAGGCGATCCCGATGTGGTCGATCCGCATGAACATGTGTGGTCAGCCTCCATAGCCGTCGAGCGTCTACCCGTGGGTATGGTGTCAAAGAACCCCTCGCCCGCACAGGAGGCCACCGTCATGTCTGGTTCCGTCATCGTCGCCGGAGCACGCACCCCGATCGGCAGGCTGCTGGGGGCGCTGTCCGGGCTGCCCGCCGTGGAGCTCGGCGGCATCGCCATCAAGGCGGCGCTGGAGCGGGCCGGCGTGGCGCCCGAGGCCGTCGAGTACGTGATCATGGGCCAGGTGCTCCAGGCGGGCGCCGGCCAGATCCCCTCCCGCCAGGCCGCCGTCAAGGCCGGCATCCCGATGACCGTCCCGTCCATCACCATCAACAAGGTGTGCCTGTCCGGCCTCGACGCCATCGCGCTGGCCGACCAGCTCATCCGCGCGGGCGAGTTCGACATCGTCGTGGCGGGCGGCATGGAGTCGATGAGCAACGCGCCGCACCTGCTGCCGGATCTGCGCAAGGGCGTCAAGTACGGTGGCGCCGGGATCGTCGACTCGATGGCCCACGACGGCCTGTTCTGCGCGTTCGACCAGTGCGCGATGGGCGAGTCCACCGAGCGGCACAACGCCCGCCTCGGCATCGGCCGCGAGGAGCAGGACGCCCTGTCGGCCCGTTCCCACCAGCTCGCCGCCGCGGCCGCCAAGAACGGCGTGTTCGAGGACGAGATCGTGCCGGTGGAGGTGCCGCAGCGGCGCGGCGAGCCGCTGGTGGTCAAGGACGACGAGGGCGTGCGCGGCGACACCACGGCGGAGACGCTGGCCAAGCTGCGCCCGGCCTTCGCGGCCGACGGCACGATCACGGCCGGCTCGTCCTCGCAGATCTCCGACGGCGCGTGCGCGGTCGTCGTCATGTCCCGCGCCAAGGCCGAGGAGCTGGGCCTGCCGTGGCTGGCGGAGATCGGCCGCCACGGCAACGTGGCCGGGCCCGACGCCTCGCTCCAGTCGCAGCCGGCCAACGCCATCAAGCAGGCCCTGCGCAAGCAGGACCTCACGGCCGACGACCTCGACCTGGTCGAGATCAACGAGGCGTTCGCGAGCGTGGTCCACCAGTCGGCCAAGGAGCTGGGCCTGCCGCTGGACAAGGTCAACGTCAACGGGGGCGGCATCGCGCTCGGCCACCCGATCGGCGCCTCGGGCGCGCGCATCGTGCTCACGCTCGCCCACGAGCTGCGCCGCCGCGGCGGCGGCCTGGGCGCCGCGGGCCTGTGCGGCGGCGGCGGCCAGGGCGACGCCCTGATCATCAGGGTGCCCCGCCAGGACGAGAGCTGAGGGCCGGACTTCGGCAGTCGTGGGAAGGCCCGGTCAGGGCCTTCACGGAGGGCACGGTCACGCTGTGCCGGAAGGCACGGTCACGCTGTGCCGGAAGGCACGGTCACGCTGTGCCGGAAGGCACGGTCACGCTGTGCCGGAGGGCATGGTCACGCTTGGCCGGAAGGCACGGCCAAGGGGGCGCCGTGGCGGCGGCCCGCCGGCATCCGGTCAGAGGCCGTCTCCCTGGAGGCCCTCAGCCCCGTGCGGCGACTGGGGCCGGCTTGGCCGTGCCGTAACGAAAGATCATGAGAAGAGCTTGGCGACGAACGACCGGCGGCGGCCGGACGCCTCGCGGGCGAGGCGGTGGCGGGCGGCGGCGCGGCGCAGCTCCTCGGCGCGGTTCCGCATGACGAGGTACTCGAGTTCGGCGTGCATCCGAATCGCTCCTGTTTCCTGAGGTGCTTGCTTGGTCCCTGCACTCTCAAGACTCGTCCTAAGGCCCGCCCGCCCACATCGGGCGGATGCCCTAAAACCCCGGCCGGCCCCTACCTAGGCACCCGCCCCGAGGTACCTAGGTCACGGCTCGTCGCCGTACTTCACCACCACCTTCGTGAAGCCGAGCGACTTCAGCAGGCCCTCCATCATGGCCTTGGTGTTGGCGTCGGCCCGGGCCCGCAGGTCGCTGGAGGCCGCCGCCTCGGCGATCTTCTTCTCGGCCAGCACGTACACCTCCCTCTGGTCGCCCGGCGAGGACGACAGGAAGTCCTGCACCCGGTCGAGCAGCCCGCGCTGCTGGGCGAAGACGTACGAGCGGCTGTTGTCCAGGTTGGGCTTCTCCAACTGGGCGCGCGGCAGCCGGACCGTCACCTCGGTGCGGTCCGGTGACACGGTCACGGCGTTCCCCGCCAGCCCCGAGAAGTCCACGTACGCGTCCACGCCGCCCGCGCCGACGAACAGCGTGCGGGTGCCCTTGACCGCGTCCGGCAGGAAGTTGGCGTCCTTCTCCAGGTCGACGACGACCTGGAAGCTGCCGGTCGCCGCCTCGAAGCGGCTGAGGTCCTTGATGGACTGCAGGAGGACGGGCTGGCTGCGGTCGATCGTCCGCTCGCCGGTCGGGTCCAGCCACGTCCACGCCAGCCGGCCGCCGACCACGAGCAGGGCCACGAGCACCAGCAGCCCGGCCACGTATCGCCACCTGCGGCGCCGCACCGGTGATACGTCGGCGGGCGCCGTACGGGATGTCGTCATACGGTGTTGACTACCCGGCCGTCGATCACCCTTGCCGGCCGTTTGGTGACATCTACGGTCTCCAGTCGGTCACGGCCGCGTCACCCGCGTCCGGATAGACCGGGTACACCTGCTGCGGCGAGCCCGCGGTCGCGGTCACCTGAGCCGTGCCCGAGCGGTGCCGCCCGCTCCCACCCGGCCCGCCGCCGAAGTGGGTGCTCGACAGCCGGCACGACTGGAAGTCGCTGAAGAACATGCGCAGCCACTCGCGCCGCTGGTGCTCGCTCAGCCCGGAGAACCACGCCGCCGCGTACTCGTGCTCCGGCAGCGGCCCGCCGGGCAGCGGCTCGCCCCGCAGCCACGCCATCACGATCTCCCGGTAGCCGTCGGCCGGGGTGCCGGGGCACTTGGCCGCCAGCGACTCGACGTACTCGTACGACGCCTCGTCCGCGAACCCCGCCGAAAGGTCGCGCACGTGGATGGGCGCGAGGCCGGGCGTCGGCCGCAGCTCGTCCTCCAGCGGCCGCTGCTCCACCCGCGTGAACGCGGCCGGGGTGCCCGCCAGCCGAGAGGCGATCTTGGTGAAGGCCGTCCCCAGCTCGGTCAGGCCGGCGCGCATGGCCGGGTGCAGGCAGACGGTGATGGGCCACTCCTGGCAGGCGTAGGCGATGTCCTGCGCGGCGGCCGGCTTGGGCGCGGCCAGCAGCCGCGCCACCCCCGTGCCCGCCGCGAGCACGGCCAGCAGCGCGCACGCCAGCACCACCGCCTGCCGGGTCACCAGCGCGGCCCAGCCGAGCAGCAGCGCCGTCGTGATGCCGAGCAGCCAGATCGTCTGGTCGAGGAACGCCGCGCCGCCCATCCCCTGGAACAGGTCGTAGGGCCGTCCGGCGCCCGGCGCCAGCCGGTCGGCCCAGCCCCCGCCGTCGGCGAGCCGGCTGAACAGCAGGTAGCAGCCCAGCCCGGCCAGCGGCGGGGTGATCGCGAAGGGCGCGAACCAGCCCGCGACCCACCCGATCACCGAGTACAGCGCCAGCCCGGCCATGCCCACGCCGAGCCCGGGCAGGCTGATCGGCCCGGCCTGCTCGGTGAGGACCGTCTTGACGGCCAGCACCAGCACGGTCGCGGCGAACGACCCCAGCACCACCACCACGATGGCCAGCGGCGCCTTGAGCGCCCGCCACGGGCCGAGCGCGCGGCCGCGCAGCGCCTTGCGCTTGCGCAGCGCCACCCACGCGGCGAACCCGGCCGCCACGGGCCCGGTCAGCCGCAGCGAGCCGATGACCGCGGCCACGATGTTCTCCCACGCGTCCACGCCGGGAATCAGGACGCTCCATGCCGCGGCCAGGCCGAGCGCCATGAGCACGGCCACGGTGACCGCCGCGCTCTGTTTCAGCTCCTCGCGTGTGACGCCCGCGTGCTCACGCACGCGATCTCCCCTTGACGTTCATCAAGCACCCCCCGTGCCCCGTCGGCGAACGCGGACGTCAGCAGTCCGGCAGGTCCCCACCGCCGAATGGACTTGGGGTCCGCGTCACCGTTTGATGCGAGAACCATAACGGAGCGTGATGATTGACGTCCGGATTCTTGGCCAAGCGGTGAAGGCGATAGCTCAGAGTAACCAGGCGAAAGGGGACGAGCGGCGCGCTACCGTAGCGCTGTGTCGCAGCCGAAGCCGCTCAACCTGCCGTTCGATCCCATCGAACGCGCCGCGCAGACCTGGCGTGTTCACTTCGGGCCCTCATCCGCCATGGCCGCCGTCACCTCGATCATGCGAGCGCATCAGATCCTCCTGTCCCAGCTTGACTCGCTCCTGAAGCCGTACGACCTGACCTTCGCGAGGTACGAGGCGCTGGTGCTGCTCACCTTCAGCAGGACGGGCGCGCTCCCGCTGTGGAAGATCGGCGAGCGGCTGATGGTGCACCCCACCAGCGTCACCAACACGGTCGACCGGCTGGAGCGTTCCGGTCTGGTCAGCCGGATGCGCAACCCCAAGGACGGCCGCGGCGTGCTGGCCGAGATCACCGACGAGGGCCGCGAGGTCGTGCGCCGCGCCACGGCCGACCTCATGGCGGCCGACTTCGGCCTGGCGATGTACGGGGAGGAGGAGCTGCACGCGATGTTCGACCAGCTCCGCACGCTGCGGGTGGCGGCGGGCGACTTCGGCGAGTGACCCGGGAGCTCCAGCGATTCGGCCCACGGCGGAGCGCGACCCTCGCTGGCGTACCCGCGCCGTGGCATGCGGCAAGATGATGAGCATGGCGGACTTCTCTCGGCCCGGGTCGCTCTACGGAGCGGTGGACCTGGGCGCGCGCAAGCAGGCTCTGGAGGCGCAGACCCGGCGTGAGGCGGCGGGCCCGCAGGCGGCGTCCTCGGCCTCGATCGTCGACGTGACCGAGGAGACCTTCACGACCGACGTCATCGACCGCTCGATGACCGTGCCCGTCGTGCTCGACCTGTGGTCGCCGCGGGCCCCCGGCAGCGCCCAGCTCAGCCCCGTGCTGGAGAAGGTGGTCGGGTCGCTGGGCGGCCGGGTCGTGCTGGCCAAGGTCAACGTGGACGCCAGCCCGCAGATCGCCCAGGCGCTGCGCGTGCAGGCGGTGCCGACCGTGCTCGCCATCTTCCAGGGCCAGGCCGTCACCGGCTTCCAGCAGGTGCTGCCCGAGCAGGAGGTGCGCCGCTGGCTCGACGAGCTGATGGGCGCGGTCGAGCAGTTCTACCAGGCCAACCCCGACGCCAGGCCGCCCGCGGCCGGTGAGGGGCAGGCGCCCGAGGCGCCGCCGGTCGACCCCGACCTGGCGGCGGCCGAGCAGGCCATCGACCAGGGCGACCTCGACGCGGCCGAGGCCGCCTACGAGCGGCTGCTGGCCCGCGCGCCCGCCGACGAGGACGCCAAGATGGGCCTGGCGGGCGTGCGGCTGATCAAGCGCACCGCCGACGTCGACCCGGCCGACGTGCAGCGGCGCCTGGCCGACCCGGCCGACATCGACGCCCACCTGCTCGCCGCCGACCTGGAGATGCTGTCGGGCTCGGTGGACGAGGCGTTCGCGCGGGTCGTCGCGGTGGTCAAGCGCACCTCCGGCGACGACCGCGACAAGGCGCGGCGCCACCTGCTGGGCCTGTTCGAGACGCTCCCGGCCGACGACCCCTCCCTGGCCAAAGCGCGTAGGGCCCTGGCCAGCGCGCTGTTCTAACCTGGGAGTGTGCGGGTCGTCACCATCTCGGCGACGTACGGCACGGCCGGCGGCCACATCGGCCCGGCCGTGGCCGAATGCCTCGGCGTGCCGTTCGTCGACCGCGCGATCCCCGGCGCCGTGGCCGAGGAGCTCGGCTGCACCCTTGAGGAGGCGCTGGCCCACGACGACCGGGCCGCGCACGGCCTGGCCAGGCTGCTGTCCGGGGCGATGCGGCTGCCCACGGTCACCTTCGGCGGCGTCGACATGTACGTGCCGGGAGCGATGCCGCTGGCGCCGGAGGAGTTCGTCCGGCGCACCGAGCGGGTGCTCGTGGAGACGGCCCGCGCCGAGGGCGGCGTCTTCCTGG
The DNA here is from genome assembly GCF_024172185.1 of Nonomuraea roseoviolacea subsp. carminata. Taxonomy (GTDB): domain Bacteria; phylum Actinomycetota; class Actinomycetes; order Streptosporangiales; family Streptosporangiaceae; genus Nonomuraea; species Nonomuraea roseoviolacea. The sequence continues at coordinate 1,605,111 of NZ_JAMZEC010000001.1, read as the reverse complement.
GCCGGGCCGGGGCCATCGTGCTCGCCGACCATCCCGGCGCGCTGCACGTGCGGCTCGACGCCCCGCTGCGCCGGCGGGTGCTCCAGACGGCCACGATCAGCGAGATGCCCGAGCGCGAGGCGCTGAAGCTCATCGAGCGCAACGACCGCGCCCGCACCGCGTACGTGCGGCACTTCTACCGCGCGGATCCGGCCGATCCGGGCCTCTACCACCTGGTGATCGACAGCACCAGCATCCCGGTGCCGGCGTGCGTGGACCTCATCGTCACGGCGGCCGAGGCACTGGCCTGACCGGGTTCCCCCTACCATAGGAGAACTTCTTGGTCAGGCCCGAAGGAGCGATTGACGTGGCGACCGTCCCGAGTGTGTCGTACTCCATCACTGTGCGGCTGGAGGTGCCGGCAGGCGGCAAGGCCGTCAGCCAGCTCACCCACGCCGTAGAGTCGGCAGGCGGCGTGGTCACCGCCCTCGACGTCACCAACGCGGGCCACGAGAAGCTGCGCATCGACGTCACCTGCGCGGCGCGCGACACCGACCACGCCCAGGCCATCGTGGACCAGTTGGAGGCGGTCGAGGGCGTCGTCATCCACAAGGTCTCCGACCGGACCTTCCTCATGCACCTCGGCGGCAAGATCGAGATGGTGTCGAAGGTGCCGCTGCGCAACCGCGACGAGCTGTCGATGGCGTACACGCCGGGCGTGGCCCGGGTCTCGCTGGCGATCGCCCGCAACAAGGAGGACGCGCGCCGGCTGACCATCAAGCGCAACACGGTCGCGGTCGTCACCGACGGCTCGGCGGTGCTGGGCCTGGGCAACATCGGCCCGGAGGCGGCGCTGCCGGTCATGGAGGGCAAGGCGGCGCTGTTCAAGCGCTTCGCCGGCATCGACGCCTGGCCGATCTGCCTCGACACGCAGGACGTCGACGAGATCGTCCGCGCGGTGCAGCTCATCGCGCCCGGCTTCGGCGGCATCAACCTGGAGGACATCTCCGCGCCGCGCTGCTTCGAGGTGGAGCGGCGGCTGCGCGAGCTGCTGGACATCCCGGTCTTCCACGACGACCAGCACGGCACGGCCATCTGCGTGCTGGCCGCGCTCACCAACGCGCTGCGCGTGGTGGGCAAGTCCATCGAGGACGTCAAGATCACCATGGCGGGCGCGGGCGCGGCCGGCAACGCCGTGCTGCGGCTGCTGCTGGCGGCGGGCGCCCGCAACGTCGTGGTCTGCGACTACCTCGGCGCCGTCCACCAGGGCCGCGACGACCTCGACGAGTCGCTGCGGTGGATCGCCGAGCACACCAACGCCGAGGGCTACTCCGGCGACCTGCGCGGCGCGGTCAAGGATGCCGACGTGTTCGTGGGCGTGTCGGCGCCGGGCATCCTCACGGGCGACGACATCGCCACGATGGCGCGCGACGCGGTGGTGTTCGCGCTGGCCAACCCGGAGCCCGAGGTCTCGCCCGACGACGCCCGCGAGCACGCGGCCGTGGTGGCGACGGGCCGCTCCGACTACCCCAACCAGATCAACAACGTGCTCGCGTTCCCGGGCGTCTTCCGTGGCCTGCTCGACGCGCAGGCCACGGAGGTGTCGATGCAGATGCTGCTGGCCGCCGCGGGGGCGCTGGCGGCCGTCGTCACGCCGGAGGAGCTGGGCCCCAACTACATCATCCCGAGCGTCTTCCACCCGGACGTGGCGGGGGCGGTCGCCGCCGCCGTCCGCGAGTCGGCCGGCGGCCGTGCGCGGGGCTTCACCGAGGCGTAGCCGTCATCGTTCGTCACGGCACAGCCTGGAGGCCCCCGGTCGCCGTACGCGGCTGGGGGCCTCCAGGGAGACGGCCTCTGACCGGAGGGTGGCGGGGCGCCGTGACGGCGCCCTGTTGACCATGCCTTCCGTCGTGCGTCGGCCGTGCTTCAGCGGTTCGGGCGGATCGCCGTCGCCGCGAGCGCCAGGGCGGCGTTGACCACGACGGCCACGACGACGCCGTGCAGCACCGATCCCGAGCCCATCGCCGCCGTGGCGACGGCGCTCATCACCGGGATGCCCATCGTGATGCCCACCTGCTGCGTCATCGTGGCGATGCCCGTGGCCAGGCCCTGCTCGGCGTCGGGCAGGCCCGAGGTGGCCGTGACCATGAAGGCGACGATGGCCACCATGTTGCCCACGCCGCCGACGAAGGTGGCCGCGAGGAGCAGCCAGATCGAGCCGGGCCCGGTCCCGAGCAGCGCCAGCGACGCCGTGGCCACGGCCTGCACGCCGAAGCCCAGCGCCAGCGCCCGGCGCGTGCCCGTGCGGGCCAGCACGCGCGGGGCGGCCAGCCCGCCGGCGACCGTGCCGAGGCCGAGCACCCCGAAGGCCAGCCCGGTGGCCAGCGGCGAGTAGCCCAGCACCTTCTGCAGGTACAGCGTCAGCAGGAAGACCAGCGACGTCTCGGTGGCGAACGCCACCAGGCCCGCCAGGTTGCCCCACCTGACGTTCGGCCGGGCGAGCACGGCCGGCGGCACCAGCGGGGAGGCGGCGCGCCGCTCGGCGAACCAGAAGGCCACGAGCAGCGCCGCGGCGGCGGCCAGCGAGCCGAGCGCGAGCGGGTCGGCGAAGCCGTGCTCGCCCGCGCGGGTCAGCCCGAACACGAGGGCCAGCAGGCCGCCCGTCACGGTGACGGCCCCGGGCACGTCCATGGCGGGCCGTCCTTCCGGCCGGCTCTCCGCGAGCAGCGCCGGAGCCGTGACGAGGACGGCCAGCGCGACCGGAACGTTGATCAGGAACGCCCAGCGCCAGCTCAGCAGGTCGGTCAGCAGCCCGCCGAGCACCGCGCCCGAGGTGAAGCCGGCCGACATGAGCGCGCCGTTCAGCCCGAGGGCCCGCGAGCGCAGCGGCCCCTCCGGGAACGACGTGGTCAGCAGGGACAGACCGGCCGGGGTGACCACGGCCGTGGCCAGCCCTTGGGCCACCCGGGCGGCCAGCAGCATGCCGGGCGAGCTCGCCAGCCCGCCGGCCAGCGAGGACAGCCCGAGCAGCGCCATCCCCGCGAGGAACAGCCTGCGCCGGCCGTAGAGGTCGGCGATCCGGCCCGCCAGCAGCGTGAACCCGGCGGCGGCCAGCGCGAACGCGGTCGCCACCCACTGCAGGTCCGCCAGCGCGAACCCGAGGCCCGCCCCGATGACGGGCAGCGCGACGTTCAGGATGGAGAAGTCCACGGCCAGCATGAACTGCGAGCCCAGCAGCAGCACGAGGATCAGGCGTTGGCGTCCGGTCATGCGCGCCACGGCGGGCGCGCGCTCGGTCAGCGCGGTCATGTCGCCCCCTTAATGGGTCGATAGTTCCGTTAAGATGGAAGTGACGATAACACAGGAAGGCGCGTTAATGGAACAGGAGTCCCGTTTGGCGGGCATGCAGCGGCCCGGCGGCCGGACGGCGCGGGTGCGCGAGGCCGTGCTGGCCGCGACCCAGGACGAGCTGGTGGAGCGGGGTTTCCACGGGCTGGCCATGGATCAGGTGGCCGCCCGGGCCGGCGTGGGCAAGACCACGGTCTACCGGCGCTGGGGGAGCCCGTCGGGCCTGGTGGCCGACCTCATGACGGAGCTGGCCGAGCAGTCCTCGCCGCACGCCGACACGGGCTCGGTGGAGGCCGACCTGCGGGCGAACGCCGCCTCCGTCCTCGGCGCCGTCACCGACCGGCGGCTCGGGGCGACGTTCCAGGCGGTCATCGCCGCCGCCACCTGCGACGAGGAGGCCGCCGCCGCGCTGCGGGCCTTCTACGGGCGGCGCGTCGCCGAGTGGGCCCGCGCCGTGGAGCGCGCGGTCGAGCGCGGCGAGCTGCCCGAGGGCACGGACGCGGCCGAGGTCGTCCGGGCGGTGTCCGCCCCGCTGTACTACCGGCTGCTCGTCACGAAGGAGCCGGTGGATGAGAATGTCGCCGTCAGGTCCGCACTCCAGGCTCTCGCCGCCGCGCGGGCCGGCGCCTTCGTCCGGGCGGTCCCGCCGCCCGTCGCTCCCTCCGGCGAAGGGGAAAGATCCAGGTCTGGACGAGCGCAAAACGTAACAACGGCGGACCAGGGGAGCGAGATGCGCGGGTGACCCTTCATGATGGATGTATGGCGGAAGCGATCTACGTCGGCGGTCTGTTGGTGGCGACGCCGCTTCTCGATGACCCGAACTTCCGGCGTAGCGTCGTGCTGATCCTCGAGCACGACTCCGAGGGGGGCACCCTCGGCGTGGTGCTCAACCGGCCCAGCGAGATCTCCGTGACCCAGGTGCTGCCCGTGTGGGACCCCCTGGTGACCGGCCCGCCGGTGCTGTTCGAGGGCGGCCCGGTGCAGACCGACAGCGCGCTGGCCCTCGCCGCGGTGCCCAGCGGCGAGGAGCCCCTGGGCTGGCGCCGCCTCCACGCGGGCACGCCGTCCGTCTCCCGGCTCGGCACCGTCGACCTGGACGCGCCGCCCGAGATCCTCCAGGGCGAGATCTCGCAGATGCGGATCTTCGCCGGGTACGCCGGGTGGACGGCGGGTCAGCTGGAGAGCGAGATCGCCGAGGGGGCCTGGTACGTGGTCGACTCCGAGGCGGGCGACACCTTCCACACCGATCCGCGCTCGCTGTGGCGGCACGTGCTGCGGCGCCAGCGCGGCGAGCTGGCGTTCGTGGCCAACTGCCCGGAGGACCCGACCATGAACTGACCCCCTAGGCGTCCGGGGCCTCCCGCGGGTCCGCCGGCTCCCGCGCGTCCTGCACGTCCCAGCCGGGCCGCATCATGCCCTCCACGAGGGTGATCGTCTCCTGCATCTGCTCGACGACCTCACGCAGGTCGGGCTGGTCCTTGCGCGGGCACTCGAAGCCGACCCGCACCGCCGCCATGGCGATGGCCACCACCAGGTGCGACACCCGGTCGTCGGCCGGATCGGCGCCCCGGCGCGCTGCCACCTCGGCGGCCAGGCGGCGTTCGGTCTCGGCGCCCCTGGCGACCGACAGGCCCACCAGGCGGGGTTGGTCGTCCAGCACCCGGCGCAGTTTGAGGAACCGCTCCGCGTCCTGCGGGGTCGAGTCCTGCATGTCGCCCAGCACCGCGCGCATCCCGTGGACCATCGAGGTGAACGGCGGCTCGCCGGGCGGGCGGGAACGCAGGGTCTCCGTGATGATCTCCTCGCCGTGGTCGTGGAACCACATGACGAGGCTGTCCTTGCTGGAGAAGTAGCGGAAGAAGGTCCGCGGCGAGATGTCGACGGACCCCGCTATCTGCTCCACGGTGGTGGAGTCGTACCCTTGTTCGAGGAACAGATCGAGCGCGGCGTCAAGGATCGCCAGGCGCGTCTTCTCCTTCTTGCGCTCCCGTAGACCCATGGGCGTCACTCCCTCGACATCGTCGTGTCACATTGTGACAGAAGTCGCTCTCTGACTTTTCTAAATGGTTTGAGATCTTTCAGCGACTGACATAGATTACCTGAGTCTTGAGAGATCTTTGCCTCGGTGTGAGGCGTGTGTTGAGGGGGTTTCATGGCCGACGTGAAGGCGGTAGACGCGCCGCCGGTACCAGAGTCCGGTGCCGCACGAGGGGGCAATCCGTGGCTCGTGCTGCTCGCGGTGAGTCTCGGCGTCATCATGGTGATGCTCGACGGCACCGTGGTCGGCATCGCCAACCCGGTCATCGGTCGTGAGCTCGGCGCCTCGCTGTCCGACCTCCAGTGGGTCACCAGCGGCTACCTGCTGGCCCTGGCCGTCTTCCTGATCACCGCCGGCAAGCTGGGCGACCTGTTCGGCCACAAGCGGGTCTTCCTCATCGGCGTGGCCGGGTTCGCGCTCTCGTCGGTCGGCATCGGGCTCAGCCAGCAGCTGGCCGACGTCGTCCCGGGCCTGACCCCCGTGGGCGCCCTGATCGGCCTGCGCGTGCTGCAGGGCCTGTTCGGCGCGCTCCTCCAGCCGAACGCGCTGGCGCTGCTGCGCGGCGCCTTCCCCGGTGAGAAGCTCAACCAGGCCATGGGCGCCTGGGGCGCCATCATCGGCCTGTCCAGCGCCGCCGGCCCGATCGTGGGCGGCCTGCTGGTCGAGAAGGTGAACTGGGAGTCGGTGTTCTTCATCAACGCGCCGGTCGGCATCGTGGCGCTGGTGATGGGCGTGCTCCTCATCAAGGAGAACCGCGCGCAGACGCTGGCCCGCATCGACTGGCTCGGCGTGGTGCTGCTGTCCGGCGCGATGTTCGCCCTGGTCTGGTCGGTCATCAAGGCGCCCGAGTGGGGCTGGGGCGACGCCAAGACCCTCGCCTTCCTCGCCGGCTTCGCCGTGCTGATCGCCGCGTTCGTCTTCTGGCAGAGCAAGGCCCGGCAGCCGCTCGTCCCGCTCTCCCTGTTCCGCAACCTGTCGGTCTCGATCGGCACCGTGCTCATGATGATGGTCGCGTTCGCCATGTTCGGCGCGATGTTCTTCCTGGGCTTCTTCTTCCAGGGCGTCCACGGGCTCACCCCGCTGGAGGCCGGCCTGCGCATGCTGCCGATGAGCGCCGGCATGATCGTGGCCTCGCCGCTGGCCGGCATGCTGATCGGCAAGCTCGGCGCGAAGGTCACCATGGCGATCGGGCTGGTCATCACCGCCGCCTCGATGTTCCTCATGTCGCAGCTCAGCATCGACGCCTCGTTCGTCGAGAGCGCCATCCCGTTCGTGCTGCTCGCGTTCGGCCTGTCGCCGGTCTTCGTCGGCGCCACGGAGATCATCGTGGGCAACGCCCCGGTGGAGCTCAGCGGCGTCGCGGGCGGCATGCAGCAGTCGGCCATGCAGGTCGGCGGCGCGCTCGGCACCGCCATCCTGGGCGCGGTCATGGCGGGCGAGATCGCCGACAAGCTGCCCGGCTACCTCGGCCCGGCGGCCCAGCAGATCCCGCCCGCGCAGCTCTCGCTGCTGGAGAAGGCCGCCGCGTTCGGCGGGCTCCCGGCGGGCACGCCCGAGCAGATCGTGAAGGCGGTCGGCCCGGCCGTGCACAACGCGTTCATGGACGGCATGCACCTGGCGTTCCTCGTCAGCACCGGCGTCATGCTGCTCACCGCGGCCCTCACGCTGCTCGTCAAGGCGGGCCGCAAGTCCGACCAGAGCGCCCCGGTCCACATGGGCTGACGCTCTCCCGGTCTCGTCCCGTACGGCCCTCGCCCTCCCCGGGCGGGGGCCGTACGGCTGCCCGGGGCAGAGGCGACGGGGGCATAGACTCGGTGAGGTGAGCACGAAGATCCTCCCCGAGCAGGAAACGACGCCGAGGACGTCGCACGGCGACGGTGACCACGAGCGGTTCTCGCACTACGCGGACAAGCACAAGATCACCGAGAGCATGGTGACCGGCACGCCGGTCCGCGCCCTGTGCGGCAAGGTCTGGGTGCCCAGCCGCGACCCGAAGAAGTACCCGGTGTGTCCGGAGTGCAAGGAGATCTACGAAGGTCTCCCGCCGGGCGGCGGCCAGGGCGACGACAAGAACCCATGAGTGTTGCTCCCGTGTGATCCCTCCCGGTCGCGTTACGGTCGGTAATCTGACCAACTCGATCGGTAACGGGGGATTGCATGGCCCGGCGCGCGACCGCCGTCTCTTTGGCATGCCTGCTGGCGGCCGGGCTCCTGCCGCCGCACCGCGGCGAGGCCGCCTCCCGCTCCGCCGGGGGGCCGGGCGTCCCGGCCGCGACCGGCACGACATCCACGGCCCCGCTCCCGAAGGCGTCCGCGTCGGCGTGCGCGCCCGAGGCGGCGCGGGTCCGTGAGAGTGACCCGGAGGCGGCGGCGCGCATCCGTGACCGCGGCCTGGAGGCGGCGGCGCACGTCCGTGACCGCGATCCGGAGGCGGCGGCGCGGGTCCGTGACCGTGGCCCCGAGCCGCGTCAGCCGCAGCCGCAGGACGTCGGCCGGGTCCTCGCCGAGCTGGGCAAGGGTTTGGCCGGCGGCCGGGCGCCCGAGCGCGTCGTCGTGCCCGTGTGGGTCCACGTCCTCACCGACGGCGTCACCCGCGCCGCCACCTCCGCCGTCAAGGCGCAGTTCGCCGCGCTCAGGGACGCCTACGCCGGCAAGTTCGGCGGCGTGGACACCGGGGTCACCTTCCGCCTGGCGGGCGCCCGGCTCGTCCGCAACGCCAAGTGGTTCACCGACCCCACCACCAACGAGTCGGCCATGAAGCAGGCGCTGCGCAAGGGCGGCCCCGAGACGCTCAACCTCTACATCGCCCAGCTCGACCGGCAGGTGCTCGGCTTCTCCACCTATCCGTACTGGTACAAGGACAGCCCGCAGATCGACGGCGTGGTCGTCGACTGGCGCACGCTGCCCGGCGGCTCCTTCGCCGGCTACGACCGCGGCTACACCGCCGTCCACGAGATCGGCCACTGGCTCGGCCTGTTCCACACCTTCGAGAACGGCTGCCAGAACCCCGGCGACGGCATCGACGACACGCCGCCCGAGGCCAGCCCCACCGAGGGATGCCCCGAGGCCAAGGACACCTGCGGCCCCGACGGGCGGCCCGACCCCGTCCACAACTTCATGGACTACGGCAGGGACACCTGCATGTGGGAGTTCACCGCCGGTCAGGCGGCGCGGATGCGCGAGATGTGGGTCGTCTACCGGGATCCCCCGGCCGCGCAGGCGGCGCCGCGCACGGGGGAGGGAGGCCGCGTCGCCGCGCTGAAGCGCCCCACTTAAGATGTCCCGGTGACAGGACCGAAGGCACTCGACACTCCATACGACTCCGCTCAGGACACCGGCATCCTCGGGGCCGCCTACCGGGCCCCGACCCTCGGCATCCTGCTGGTGGTCACGCTCGTCGCCTTCGAGGGCATGTCGGTCGGCGTCGTCATGCCGGAGGTCTCCCGGCAGCTCCAGGCGCTCGACCTGTACGGGCTGAGCTTCTCGGCCTTCCTCATCGCCAGTCTGTTCGCCAACGTGGTGTCCGGCCTGTGGTCCGACCGGCGCGGCTACACGGCGCCGTTCCTGCTCGGCCTCGTGCTGTTCGTGGCGGGCATGGCGCTGGCCGGGGCCGCGGGCACCAAGGTCATGTTCCTGGTGGCGCGGGCCGTGCAGGGGCTCGGCGCGGGCTCGACGGTCGTCGCCCTGTACGTGATGATCGCCCGCGTCTACCCGGCGGCGATGCGGCCCAAGGTGTTCGCCGCGGTGTCGGCCGCCTGGGTGGTGCCCGCCATGGTCGGCCCGGCCGTGGCCGGGTTCGTGGCGAGCGCGTGGGGCTGGCGGTGGGTGTTCTACGGCATCGTCCCGCTCGTCGTGCCCGCCCTGGCCATGCTGGTCCCCGCGCTGCGCCGGCGGCCCGCGGAGGAGGAGACCGTGCGCTCCGAGGGGCCGCGCTCGCGCCCGCTGCCGATGACGCTCGCCGCCACCTCGGCCGTGGGCGGCGCCGGCGTGCTGCTGTGGGGGGTGGACCGGCTGCACGTCACGCCCCTGCCCAGCGGGGCCGCGGTGGTCGTGGGCCTCGCCCTGCTCGGGTACGGGCTGAGCCGCCTGCTGCCGCCGGGGGCGCTGCGCTTCGGCCGCGGGCTGCCCACGACGATCATGATGCGCGGCATGTTCTCGGCACCCTTCTTCGGCGTGAACGCCTTCATCCCGCTCGCCCTGCAGTCCGTCAAGGGCTTCGACCCCACGGCCGCGGGCATCGCGCTGACCACCGGCGCCCTCGGCTGGTCGGCCGGGTCGTTCCTGCAGAGCCGCCGCACCGCCGAGCCGTACCGACGGCTGCGGCTCGGCGCGGGCTGCGTCATGACCGGGGTGCTGCTGGCGCTGCTGGCGGTGCTGCCGGGCGTCACCGGGTGGATCGCGGTGCCGGCGTGGGTGATCGCGGGCTTCGGCATGGGCCTCGGGATGACCACGGTCAGCGTCACGGCGCTCAAGCAGTCGCCGGTCAGCGAGCAGGGCGCCAACAGCGCGGCCCTGTCGGTGACGGACATGCTCGGCTCCGCGCTGTCGCTCGGGATCGGCGGCGCGCTGATCAACGTGATCGGGCACAGCCCGGCGGAGATCGCCCGCGGGTACGTGGTCATCTGCTGCGTCATGGGCGCTGTCGCCCTCGGCGGCACCCTCCTCGCCCCCCGCGTCCGCTGACCCCTCCTCCGTCCCCTTCCTCGCCCCGGAGGGAAGGGAGTTCGCCCGGGTGGAAGGCACATTCCACCCCACCTGTCACAGCGGCAACGGTTCGCCGGACCGCGGGCGCGAGGAGTGATAGGACAGCGGCGAGGAGGTGTCATGGAGGACGACCACCTGGTCTGGCCCCCGACCACCGGGGCGAGGCACCGCCGCACCCCTCCCCGGGACTCGCCGGACCCCGAGGAGCCGGGCGCCGAGCCACATGCCGTGCCGCGGGCCGAGCCACCGACCGAGCCATGGGCCGTGCCACAGGCCGTGCCGCGGGCCGAAGCACAGGCCGATCCATGGGCCGTGCCGCGGGCCGAGCCACGGGCCGTGCCGCGCGCTGTGCCGGCTCGGGGACGCGCAGGGGAGCCGCCCTACCCGCCGGTGAGGGCCGCGCACAGCCCTGCCGGAGGGGCCGCCGGGGGAGCGGGGCGCGGACACGCCCCTGAGGCCCCCCGCCGCCCCATGGCCGCCGTCCCGGACCCGCCTCCCGACCCGGCGCCCCGGCCCGCTCCCGACCCGGCGCCGTGGCCCGCCTCTGGTACAGCGCGTCAGTCGGCCGCGGACCCAGAGCCTCGGGCCGCCTCTGGTACGGCGCGTCAGTCGGCTGCGGACCCGGAGCCTCGGGCCGCCTCCGACAGGGCGCGTGGGTCGGCCTCCGGCACGGCGTCCCGGCCCGCTCCCATCGGGCCCCGACCCGTCCCCGACGCGGTCTCCCGACCACCCTCGGGTACGGCTTCCAGGTCCGCTCCCGCGCGGGGAGCCCGGGAGGAGGACCCCGACGAGGAGTTCTGGGGCCCCGAGGACGACGACCCCGACCTTGAGCACGGATCCTGGGCCCCCGTCTTCCGCCGCAGGCGGACGCCCGGCGAGGACGACGACGCCCCCCGTCCCTGGAGCCCGCGCGCCGCCCGCCCCGGGAGCGACGCGCCCCACGACACGGCCCGGAGCGGACTGGCCCGCTGGCTCACCGGCCGCCCCCGCCGCGAGGACCCCGACGACCTGGACGACGCGGACGACCCGTACGACCTCGACCCCGCGGACGACCGGCCGGACCCGTACGGTGATCGCCACAGCCGGGCGGGCTGGCGCGCCCAAGGCGACGATCACGACGATCACGACGACCCGGACGACCTCGACGATCGGGACGTCCGGGCTCGATGGGGCGGCCATGACGCCGACCCCGACGACGGCCAGGACGACGACCCCGATGACGACCGCGACCGCGACCGGGGAGGCGTCCGGTGGGGCTCCCGGCCCCTGTGGGACTCCCTGCCGCCCTCCGCCCGCATGTACGGCGCCCCCACCTCCCCCGGCCTCCCCAGCCGGGCGGGAAGCCAGCTCTGGCGGCGGGCCGGCACGGCACTGGCCTTGCTGGCCACCGTGGCCGCCGTGGCCCTCCTCGGCGCCGCGGTCCTCCGGCAGCCGGACGACCCCGGGTCACCGGGCCGCCTGGCCGACTCCCGGGCCAAGGTCGTCATCCCGCTGCCCGACGGCTGGCACGCGGGGACTTTGCCGCCCGTGACCGGGTTCACCTCGGTCGCCCGCGACGGCGCCGGCGCGGTCGTCATGGCCAGGCCGCTCACCGCCCCCCTGGGCGACGCCAAAAGGGCCACCGCCCAGGCCGCCGAGCTGTACTCCAGGCTCCTGCTCAAGGGCGACAGGGTCGGCGTGGTCGAGGACAAGGGCGTCGCCGGCGGGCACACCCGGGCCCTGCGCGCCGAGTACCAGGACGTGGTCAACCGGCCCGCGTACCTGAGAGTGATCCTGCTCACCCGCGACGGCGCCCCCGTCCTCGTCCTCGGGGTGCTCCAGCCCGAGGATCCCGCACGCAGACAGGCGCTGGACGCGCTGCTGGCGAGCGTGCGATAAGCCATCTGCCGCCCAATAGCACGCAAGGACGACCTTGGCCAGGATCCCCGGTGCACGGCACGTCTTGTCGGTCTCCCCGATTACCCTTGGGTCACTGTGAGAGAGCGAAGCACACGAACCCCAGAGGTGATGCGGTGAGCACCTTCGCCGCGTCCCACCTTTCCCCCTCCTATCCCGACCGGGCCGCCTGGGGCACCGCCCCCAAGCTCCGCGCGTGGCAGGAGCAGGCGTTCGACCTCTACACGAGGCGTGAGCCACGCGACTTCCTCACCGTGGCGACCCCGGGCGCGGGCAAGACGACCTACGCCCTGCGGATCGCCAGCGAGCTGCTGGAGCGGGGAGTGGTCCGGGCGATCACCATCGTCACCCCCACCGAGCACCTCAAGCGGCAGTGGGCCGACGCCGCGAGCCGGGTCGGCATCGGCATCGACCCCGAGTTCAAGAACAGCCAGGGCACCACCTCGCGCGACTACATCGGCGTCGCGGTCACCTACGCCCAGGTCGCCATGCACCCGGCCCTCCACCGGGCGCGCACCGAGGCGCGCAAGACGCTGGTCATCTTCGACGAGGTCCACCACGCCGGCGACGCCAAGTCGTGGGGCGACGGCATCCGCGAGGCGTTCGAGCCGGCCACCCGGCGGCTCCAGCTCACCGGCACGCCGTTCCGCTCCGACGACAACCCGATCCCGTTCGTCTCGTACGAGGAGGACGCCGAGGGGCTCAAGCGCAGCGTCGCCGACTACTCCTACGGCTACGGCCCGGCCCTCGACGACGGCGTCGTCCGTCCCGTGATCTTCCTCGCGTACTCCGGCGAGATGAAGTGGCGCACCAGGGCCGGCGACGAGATCGCCGCCACGCTCGGCACCCCGCTCACCAAGGACCAGCTCTCCCAGGCGTGGCGCGCCGCGCTCGACCCCAAGGGCGACTGGATCCGGCAGGTCATGCAGGCCGCCGACCGGCGGCTCACCGAGGTGCGCCGCGGCGTGCCCGACGCCGGCGGCCTGGTCATCGCGACCGACCACGAGACGGCCCGCGCCTACGCCCGCCACCTGCGCAACATCACCGGCGAGGGCGCCACGGTCGTGCTCTCCGACGACCCGGGCGCGTCCAAGAAGATCAAGGCGTTCGCCGCCTCGCAGGACCGCTGGCTGGTGGCGGTCCGCATGGTGTCGGAGGGCGTCGACATCCCGCGCCTGTGCGTGGGCGTCTACGCCACCTCGACCTCGACCCCGCTGTTCTTCGCCCAGGCCGTCGGGCGCTTCGTGCGCGCCCGCAAGCGCGGCGAGACCGCGTCGGTCTTCCTCCCCTCGGTGCCGACCCTCATGGGGCTGGCCAACGAGATGGAGGTGGAGCGCGACCACGTTCTCAACCGCCGCCCGCCCGAGGACGGCCTGGACGACAGCCTCCTGGAGGAGGCCAACCGCAAGAAGGACAACCCCGACGTCCTCGGCGACGAGCTGCCGTTCGAGACGATGGAGACGTCCGCGACCTTCGACCGGGTGCTGTTCGACGGCGGCGAGTTCGGCACGGGCGCCGCGGTGGGCTCCGCCGAGGAGGAGGACTTCCTCGGCCTGCCGGGGCTGCTGGAGCCCGACCAGGTGGCCACGCTGCTGCGCAAGCGCCAGTCCGAGCAGCAGGCGGCCAAGCGGCGGCAGCCCAAGGAGGAGGAGCCGGCGCTAGCGGCGCACGAGCGGATCGCCGAGCTCCGGCGCGAGCTCAACGGCCTCGTAGGCGCCTGGAACCACCGCACGGGCCAGCCGCACGGCGTCATCCACTCGGAGCTGCGGCGCGCCTGCGGGGGCCCGCCGATCGCCCAGGCGACGGCCGAGCAGATCCAGGAACGCATCGACAAGATCCGCCACTGGGCCACGCAGCGCCGCTGACCACCGCACGACGGCCGGGCCCTTGCCGAAGGGGCCCCGGCCGCCGACCGTCGGCCGCCGGCCGTCGGCCGGCGCGGAGGCCGTCAGCGCTGCTCCGGGGGTGGAGAGCGGTCAGGGCGGCTCCGGGGGTGGGGGAGCGGTCGAGGCGCGCACGATCAGCTCGTGCGGGAACAGCACGCGTCCGGGCCGCGCGGGCGCGCCCCCGAGCAGCAGGCGGCCCGCCTCCGCGCCGATCTCCTGCTTGGCCTGCCGGATCGTGGTGAGCCCGGCGTCCTGGGCGGCGCTGTCGGAGAAGCCCACCACCGACAGCTCACCCGGGACGTCCAGCCCGAGGTCGGCGGCGGCGTCGAGGACGCCCAGGGCGAGGACGTCGGTGTTGGTGAGGATGGCCGTCGGCCGCGGGTTCGCGGCCAGCAGGGCGTGGCCCGCCTGCCTGCCCGCCTCGCGGGAGTTGCGGCTCAGCTCGTAGAACGGCACGCGCGCCCAGTCGACGCCCGCCTCCTCGGCCGCCGCCTGGTAGCCGTCGCGCCGGCCGCGCATGGCCTCGAAGGTCGCCGCCCTCTGCCGGGACACGTCGGACCAGCCGATGTGGCCGTCGTCGTGCAGCCCGACCATGGCCACGCCGAGGCGCCGGTGTCCCAGCTCCAGGACGTGCCGGGCGGCCAGCGCACCGGCGGCCGGCTCGTCGATGCCGAGGAAGGGGTGGCCGGGCACGTACGGCTCGTCCACCACCACGACGGGCAGCTTCCTGGCCAGCACCTCGTCCAGCGCGGGGTGGCCGTCGGGCAGCGAGACGACGCAGAACGCGTCCACCACGGCGTTGCGCACCGGCTCGGTCCGCTGGTCGCCGCGCGGCAGGGGCAGGATGAGCAGCCCGACGCCGGCGTCCTCGGCGGCGGTGGCCAGGCCCTGGAAGAAGCCGACGGCGTAGGGGTCGGCGAACGCGTAGGCCAGGGTCTCGCTGAAGAGCAGCCCGAGCGCCCCGGCCCGGCCGAGCCGGAGGGACCGCGCGGTGGGGTTGGGCCCCGCGTAGCCCAGCTCGTCGGCCACCTCCATGACGCGCCGCCGCAGCTCCGCGCTGACCTGGTCGGGCCGTGAGAACGCGTAGGAGACCGTGGCCCGCGACACGCCCAGCCTGTCGGCGATCGTCTGCAGCGTGACCTTGGCCATCCCCCAACCGTAGCGGAGCTCCTTGCGACGCCGTTCTTAATCAATTAAGGTCTTAATTGATTAAGGAGGCAGGATGGACGCCATGCAGGTGCTCGCGCACCAGACCGCGATGGGCTACCGGGACTCGTTGCACGAGGCGCTGCCGGACGCGCCGGTCAGGGCGTCGCGGAGCAGGGCCCAGGTCAGGCGGCGGCTGGCCGGCGCGCTCCGCTCGACCGCCGACCGCCTCGACCCGGTCGCCGCCTGCTAGCCGTACCGGCCGCGCGGGCTCGGGCAGGCCGTAGGGGGCTCGGGCAGGCGGCCGGGAGCTCGGACGGGCCGCGGAGGGCTCGGACGGGCGGCCGGGGGGCTTGGACAGGTGGTCAGGTGGCGCGGCGGTGGGCCGTGCCGGGGGCGCCCGCAGGGACGGCCTGGGCGGGGATGCGGTGGCCGGACCTGCCGTCGATCAGGACGTAACGGCCGGTGTGCCCGTGACGCGCGACTCCGGCGGACCGGACGTGGCCGCCCGCCGCGCCGGCGAGCGGCACCCGCAGCGACGCCCGCCCCTCCTCGACCCGCACGGGCACCGTCGTCGCGCCCCTCTGGTCCGCGGGGCTTCCTTCGGGAACGCCCGGGAGCGCCGCGCCGGGAGCGGGACCCTCGTGCAGCCACACCGTGAGCCTGCGCCCGTCGGCGCGCAGCACCACGTCGGCCGTCGCGCACTCCCCGGCCGTCGCCGGCCACGACAGGACCAGCCCGCCGCGCCGTCCCTCCACCCGCCCCGCCTGGGGGACGGGCTCCCGCGCCGCGCACTCCGCCCGCGTCCGCTGTGACGCCGCCACGGGCGCGTCGTGCGGAGCGGGGACGCGGGCGGCGTTCGTGGCGATGGTCGCCACCTCCAGCAGGGTCAGCGTCATGACCGCGCCGGCCCGGGCCCACACCCGCCCGGAGACGAGCACCCACAGGCTGAACGGGCCCAGGACCAGCCAGGCCAGGCCGAGAGAGATGACGAGCATGGAGCGACCTCACACCGGGGACGAGACACGTGACTCTCCGTGTTACTTCGCCCTCGCCGCCGACGCTCCGGCTTGACGATCCCCTGAACGATCCATGGCCGATCGTGTACGACGCGCAGTCGTGCGCGTCAGCCGACGATCGGAGCGCCGACGAGGACGACGCCCGCGGCCTCCATCTCCGCCAGCGCCACGTCCGTCGTGCCGCGGGACACCCCCGCCGTCAGGTCCAGCAGCACCCGTACGGCCAGCCCGTGCTTGACCGCGTCGAGCGCCGTGAACCGCACGCAGTAGTCGGTGGTGAGCCCGGCCACGTCCACCTCGTGCACCCCGTGCTCGGTCAGCCACTCCGCCAGGCTCACCCCGTCGCCCGAGGCGCCCTCGAAGCCGCTGTAGGCCGCCGCGCGGGCGCCCTTGCTGAAGACCTCCTCGACCGCCGCCACGTCCAGCGCCGGGTGGAAGTCGGCGCCGGGAGTGCCCGCGACGCAGTGGTGCGGCCAGCTGTCCACGTAGTCGGGGCTCTCGGAGAAGTGCGCGCCCGGGTCGACGTGGTAGTCGCGGGTGGCCACCACGTGGTCGTAGGGGTGGTCGGCCACGTGCCGGGTGATCGCCGCCGCGACCTCCGAGCCGCCCGCGACGGCGAGGCTGCCGCCCTCGCAGAAGTCGTTCTGCACGTCAACAAGGATCAAAGCGGTGCCCATAAGAGGCACGATACGTCAGGCGAATTCCGTAGGAATCGCCGCATATCCCCGCCCCAGGTGAAGGGCCTCCTGGGGCAGGGTCGCGATCCGCTCGGCGTGCCGGGCGCGGGCGTCGGCCAGCGGCTCGCGGCCCACGGGCTCGCCGCCGCGCACGAGCTCGCGCAGCAGCGGCATGCCGCCCTGGGGAGCCTCGTCCGAGGTGGTGATCAGCTCGGTCTCGGCGCGGCCCTGGTCGTCGAACAGCCGGTACGCGTACTTGCGCCCGCCGCGCGACGGCTTGCCGACCGAACGCTTGGCGACCGGCTCCAGCTCGCCCGTGGCGGTCTCGCGGGCCACCAGCTTGTAGACCATCGCGGCCGTCGGCACCCCGGACCCGGTCACCAGCGAGGTGCCCACCCCGTAGCCGTCCACGGGGGCGGCGGCGAGCGCGGCGATGGCGTACTCGTCGAGGTCGGAGGTGACGAGGATGCGCGTGTCGAAGGCGCCGAGCGCGTCGAGCTGCTCGCGGACCTCCTGGGCCGCGGCGGCGAGGTCGCCCGAGTCGATGCGGACGGCGCCCAGCTTGGTCCCGGCCAGCTCGACGGCGGTGCGCACGGCCTCGGCCACGTCGTAGGTGTCGACGAGCAGCGTGGTCTCGGGCCCCAGGGAGGCGATCTGCGCCTCGAACGCCTCACGTTCGGAGTCGTGCAGCAGCGTGAAGGCGTGCGCGGCCGTGCCGGCCGTCGGGACGCCGTACAGGTGACCGGCCATGAGGTTCGAGGTGGAGGCGAACCCGGCGACGTAGGCGGCGCGGGCGGAGGCGACCGCGGCCCGCTCGTGGGTGCGGCGCGAGCCCATCTCGATGAGGGGCCGCCCGCCCGCGGCGTTGTGCATGCGCGAGGCGGCCGAGGCGATCGCCGAGTCGTGGTTGAGTATGGACAGGATCATGGTTTCGAGCAGCACCGCCTCGGCGAACGTGCCCTCGACGACCATGATCGGGGAGGCCGGGAAGTAGAGCTCCCCCTCGGCGTATCCGCAGATGTCGCCCGAGAAGCGGTACTCAGCCAGGAACTCCAGGGTGGACGCGTCCACCACGCGGTTCTCCCGCAAGAAGGTGAGCTGTTCCTCACCGAAACGGAAGTGCCGCAGCTCGTCGAGGACGCGGCCCGTCCCGGCGACGACGCCGTAGCGCCTCCCGCCGGGCAGATGCCGGGCGAACACCTCGAAAACGGCGCGCCTGTGGGCGGCGCCGCTTCGCAGAGCCGCCTGCAGCATCGTCAGCTCATAGTGATCAGTCAGCAACGCGGTGCTCATGGGCAATGTCACGACTCGAAGACTACGGCGGAGGTAGGGCAGGATGGTGAATGTGGGTAGCACCGCTCCAATCGCCGTCGAGCGTCCGTCATCGGACGTCCGGCCCGATCTGCCGTGGGTGACGATCGTCTGGAACGACCCGGTCAACCTCATGTCGTACGTGACGTACGTGTTCCAGACCGTCTTCGGCTACACCCGCGAGAAGGCCGAGAAGCTCATGCTGGACGTCCACCACAAGGGCAAGGCCGTCGTGTCCAGCGGCACGCGTGAAGAGATGGAACGCGATGTGCAGATTCTCCACTCCTACGGCCTGTGGGCGACGGTCCAGCCGGACTCGATCAAGTGAGGCGGCGCGCGTGAGCTCGGGTTTCTCGTCGAAGGGCGGCGTCGTCGTCGCCGAGTTCGAGGCGCCGGAGGTGGCGATCCTGCGCTCGCTGGTGGAGCTGGTGCTCGGCCTGGTCGAGCCGGGGGAGACCGGCGACGACCCGCTGGAGCGCGCCCTCGGCATCGGCGCGGGCGAGGCGCCGTCCGATCCGGTGCTGGCCCGGCTGTTCCCCTCGGCGTACGACGACACGGGCGACGCGGCCGAGTTCCGCCGCTACACCGAGGCCACGCTGCGCGACGGCAAGCGCGCCGACGCGCGCACCATGCTCGACACGGCCCGGCCCGGACGCACGGAGCTGACGCCCGAGCAGGCCCAGGCGTGGCTGCGCGCGCTCAACGACGTCCGGCTGACCCTCGGCGTGCGGCTGGAGGTGACGGAGGAGGTGCACGAGGAGATCGCGACGATGTCCGAGGACGACCCCCGCTACCCCGCCTACGTGACCTACGACTGGCTCACCTACCTCCAGGACACCCTGGTCCGGGCCCTCTGGTAGCTTCCGGGCATGCTGACGATCTCGCAGGAACTCGCGGACAGGATCATCGCCCACGCGCGTGCCGATCATCCCGACGAGGCGTGCGGTGTGATCGCGGGACGCGGCGGCGTGCCGGAGCGTTTCGTCCCGATGGAGAACGCCGAGCGCTCGCCCACCTTCTACCGTTTCGACTCGATGGAGCAGCTGCGCGTCTGGCGCGAGATGGACGACCGCGACGAGGAGCCCGTCGTGATCTACCATTCGCACACGGCGACCGAGGCGTACCCGTCGCGCACCGACATCTCGTACGCCTCCGAACCCGACGCCCACTACGTGCTCGTCTCGACCCGTGACGAGCAGGACGTGGAGTTCCGCTCCTTCCGGATCGTCGACGGTGTCGTCTCCGAGGAAGAGGTAAGGTTCATCCCATGATGGTCCGGCCGGTGCAGAGCTTTCTCTTCGCGCACACCCCGGCTGTCGTCGTCTACGACTGTCGCTGACCTGGAATTCGCATCCAGCCGTCGGCGTTGCCGCCGATGGGACGACCCGACCTGAGGAGACAGAGCGAGATGGCCATCGAGGTTCGCATTCCGACCATCCTGCGTAACTACACCGGCGGCGCCAAGGCCGTGTCCGCCGAGGGCGCCACCCTCGACGAGCTGATCAGCAACCTGGAGTCCGCCCACCCCGGCATCAAGGAGCGCCTGATCGACCAGGGCAACCTGCGCCGGTTCGTCAACGTCTACCTGAACGACGAGGACGTCCGCTTCCTCGGCGGCCTCGGCACCCCGGTGTCCGACGGTGACACGGTGACCGTCCTCCCGGCCGTCGCCGGCGGGTGACATGCGCTTCGATTCGCTGATCGAGTCGGTCGGCCGGACCCCTCTGGTCGGGCTGCCCCGGCTCTCGCCCGCGCCGGACGTGCGCGTCTGGGCGAAGCTGGAGGACCGCAACCCGACCGGCTCGATCAAGGACCGTCCGGCGCTGTGGATGATCGAGCAGGCCGAGAAGGACGGGCTGCTGACCCCCGGCTGCACGATCCTGGAGCCGACCAGCGGCAACACCGGCATCTCGCTGGCCATGTCCGCCAAGCTCAAGGGCTACCGGCTGATCTGCGTCATGCCGGAGAACACCTCCGAGGAGCGCCGCCAGCTCCTGCGCATGTGGGGCGCCGAGATCATCTCGTCGCCGGCGGCGGGCGGCTCCAACGAGGCCGTGCGCCGGGCCAAGGAGCTCGCCGCGGCCAACCCGTCGTGGGTGATGCTCTACCAGTACGGCAACCCGGCCAACTGGCGCTCCCACTACGAGACGACCGGCCCGGAGATCCTGGCGGACCTGCCGACGGTCACCCACTTCGTCGCCGGGCTCGGCACGACCGGCACGCTCATGGGCGTCGGGCGCTTCCTGCGCGAGCACGTGCCCGGCGTGGCGATCGTGGCGGCCGAGCCGCGCTACGGCGAGCTGGTCTACGGCCTGCGCAACGTCGACGAGGGCTTCATCCCCGAGCTGTACGACGAGTCGGTGCTGACCACCCGCTACTCGGTGGGCTCGGCCGACGCGCTGCGCCGCACCCGCGAGCTGCTCGCCAGTGAGGGCATCTTCGCCGGCGTGTCCACCGGCGCCGCCCTGCACGCGGCGCTCGGCGTAGCCGCCAAGGCGGTCAAGGCGGGGGAGCGGGCCGACGTGGTGTTCGTGGTGGCCGACGGCGGGTGGAAGTACCTGTCGACGGGCGCGTACGAGGGCACGCTCGACGAGGCGGAGGAGCGGCTGGAGGGCCAGCTCTGGGCGTGAGACGCCCCTGAACGACGGAGAAGGCGGCCGGCGTGGAGCCGGCCGCCTTTCGTGCCTCATCCCCGTGGGGGTCAGTTGAACAGCAGCCGCAGGGAGAACGTCGCGTCCGTGCTGGTCTGCGTGCCGCTCAGGCCGACCGCGCGCAGCACCTGGGCGTTGGCCTTCTCCTCGCCCTCCATGTTCTGCAGGTAGTACTTCTCCACCTTGTCCAGGTCGACGAAGACCGCGAACGTGGCCTTGTCGGCGTCCGGGACGGCCGTGGTGAAGGTCTCGCTGTCGCCCAGCGTGCCCTCCTCCGCGAGCTTCTTGGCGTACTCGTCGGTGGTGGCCACCGTGAACGTGCCGTCGCCGGCGACCTTGGCGAGCTTGGGCGCGGGCTGTCCGCCGGCGGCCATGGCCTTCTCGACCTTGTCGTAGACGGCCTGCGCCTTGGCGGCGTCGGTGACGATGCGGACGCCGCCCTTGATCTGGTCGCCGTCGAGCCCCTCGCTGTCCACGGCCACCGTGAGGTTCTTGCCGAGGATCGTGGCCAGGTCGTCCGGGAGCTGAAGGCCGTAGGTCTGCTTGGCCTGCTCGACGAACTGCTTGAACTCGGCGCCGCCGGGGGTCGCCGCCATCGACTTCTCGATGTCGGCCCACTTCTTGGTGACGATCTGGTCGAGGCCGGAGACGGACAGCGCGCCGGCGGTGGAGGCGGGCAGCGTGCTCAGCCTGGCGCCCTCCAGGTCGCCGTCCACGAGGCCCTCGGCGCCGCGCACCACGCCCGCCAGCTCGGCGTACGCGCTGTCGAAGCGCAGCGCGCCGGCGAAGCGGGCGTTCTTCACCTGCTCCAGCGCCTTGGCCTCCTCGGCGTCCATGTCCTCGGCGGCCAGCTTGCCGATCTCGCCGATGCGGGTCCAGAAGGACAGCACGCCCTGCTCGCCCACGGCGTCGAGGTCGTCGGAGAAGTCCGGGGCGGTGGCCAGGCTGCCGCTCTCGGCGGCGTACTTGTCGGCCTTGGCCTGCTCGTCGGTGAGCAGCGCGTAGTCGTCGCGGAAGGCGATGCCGTACTTCTCGTCCTTGCCCATCAGCTTGGCGATGCCGGCCTTGGCCGCGTCCTCGTCCTTCACCTGGACGGCCACCGCGAACTCCGGCTCCTTGCCGCCCGCCGCCGGCGGCATCACGGCCACGCCGATCCGGCTGCCCAGCCACGGGTCCACGTCGCGGGCGAAGTCCATCTTGGCCAGGTTGTCGTCGCCGCCGTCCTTCTTGAGGGCGTCGAACAGGGCCTGGCGGGGGTCCTCGCCGGTGAACGCGTCCTTGGTCACGGAGAACTTGCGGCCGATCTGGAACAGCGCCAGCTTCTGGTTGGCGGCCGGGTCCAGGTCGAGCCGGGCGTAGGCGATCGCGTTGGGCGGCAGCACGTCCTGCGGCTGCGTGCCGCCGCCGCCGATCGCGCCCACGGCCCAGACGGCGCCGCCGCCGAGCAGCACCACGGCCAGGGCGGCGGCCACGGCGATGATCCAGCCCTTGCGGCTCTTGCCGGCCGGCTGCGCGGGGCCGAACCCTTCGGGCCCCTGCTGCTGCCATCCCTGCTGGGCGTGCCCCTGCTGGCCGTAACCCTGCTGCTGGTTCTGCTGGCCGTAGCCCTGCTGGAGGTAGTCCTGCCGGCCGTAGCCGCCCTGCTGTGGGCCGCCCTGCTGGGGGCCGTAGGGCTGCTGGCCGTAGCCGGCCTGCTGGCTGAAGGCGGCCTGGCCGTGGTCGGGCTGCCCGTACGTGGGCTGGCCGTAGGACGGCTGCTGCTGCCCGTAGCCGGACTGCTGCCCATACCCGGGCTGCTGCCCCGAGGACGCCTGCTCCCCGTACGGGGCCTGCTGGCCGTACTGACCGCCCGCGTACGGCTGCTGCGGCGGGTACGGCTGGCCGAGCGGCGCGGTCTGGTTGGGGGGCTGCTCCTGGCTCCAGCGGTAGGCCGTCGTCCGATCAGGATCCTGGCCATGAGGGGGATTATTCGCAGACATCACTCAACTCACAATGTGGACTTATGACCACAGGCAAAGTAACGGATGTTGCTGTACGGGCGCTTGCAATGCACTGAAGACTTCGTCGCGCCGGCCGTTTGCCCTGCTCGGCCCGCCGAGATCGGCATGGCGTAGAGTATGCGAGCTACTAGAATATAGTTCGGTACCGTGTGAGGCAGGGCTGATGACCAAGTTCGACGAGGCCACGCAGGCGATCAGGGTCGACGAGACCACCTATGACGTCTGTCTCGACCCCGGCTACGCCATCGGCGGGCCGCTCAACGGCGGCTACCTCATGGCCGTGCTCCTGCGGGCCGTGGTGGACTCCTCGCCGTTCGAGCACCCGGTGAGCACCACCGCCCAGTTCCACCGCTCCCCGGCCGCCGGTCCGGCGCGGGTCCGGGTCGAGCAGCTCAAGGCGGGCAAGACGGTCGCCTTCACCCGCGCGTCGCTGGTCCAGGAGGGTGTCACCCAGATCGAGGCGCTGGTGACGACCGCCACACTGCAGGACGATGAGCCGACATATGCCGACGAAACCGGATATGTCATGCCGCGACCTGAAGACTGTGTCCGGCTGCCCGACCCCAAGCCCGAATCCGGCATGACGCTCAACGCCCAGCTCGACATGCGCTTCGACCCGCCCACGATCGGCTGGCTGAGCGGCCGGCCCACCGGCAGGCCCGAGTCGCGGGCGTACTTCCGGATGGCCGAGCCCCAGGACCCCGACCCGTACGTGCTGGCCCTCGCCGTCGACGCGCTCCCGCCCGTCGTCTTCTCCGCCGGGGCGCGCGGCTGGGCGCCCACCGTGGACCTGACCTGGCACCTGCGCGCCCTGCCCGCGCCCGGCTGGCTCACGCTCATCGGCAGCGGCCGGCTGGTCTCCGGCGGCTGGTTCGACGAGGAGGTGGAGGTCCGCGACGGCCGGGGCCGTCTCGTGGCGCAGTCCCGGCAGTTGGCGCGCGTGGGACGGGGGTGACACGAACGCACTGTGAGCATTCTTACGCAGTGCGCAGGACGCGGGTCGCCTACCCTCTGAGACGTGCCAGACGCGAGCATCGGGATCTTCGACAGCGGGGTGGGCGGCCTGACGGTCGCCCGGGCGATCATCGACCAGCTTCCCCACGAGTCCATCACCTATGTGGCCGACACGGCGCACCAGCCGTACGGGCCCAAGAGCATCGCCGAGCTGCGCGCGTACGCCCTGGAGGTGATGGACCACCTCGTCGCCGACGACGTCAAGATGCTCGTCATCGCGTGCAACAGCGCCAGCTCCGCCGTGCTGCGCGACGCCCGCGAGCGCTATGACGTGCCCGTGGTCGAGGTGATCCAGCCCGCCACCCGCCGCGCGGTGCGGGCCACCCGCACCGGCGAGGTCGGCGTGATCGCCACCCGCGCCACCATCGCGTCGATGGCCTACCACGACGCCTTCGCCGCCGCCCCCCACGTACGCCTGACCAGCGTGGCCGCCCCGCGCCTGGTCGAGTACATCGAGCGGGGGGACACGACGAGCGAGGAGGTCATCGAGGCGGTCCGGGAGTACCTCGTGCCGATCCGCGAGGCCGGGTGCGACACCCTCATCCTCGGCTGCACCCACTACCCGCTCCTCACCGGCGCCATCTCCTATGTCGTCGGCGACGGGGTCACGCTGGTCTCCAGCGCCGACGAGACGGCCAAGGACGTCTATCGGATCCTGCACGACCGTGGCCTGGCGGCCGGAAGCGACGTCACCCCCCGGCACCGCTTCCGCGCCACCGGCGACTCCACGCTGTTCGCCCATCTGGGACGGCGTTTCCTGGGCCCGGAGATCGACGCGGTCGAAGTCACACCAGTGGGGGGTACGACCAGCAACGGAGGCCCACATGAAGGTGACCATCATCGGCTGCTCGGGTAGTTTCCCGGGCCCCGACAGCCCCGCGTCGTGCTACCTGGTCGAGGCCGAGGGGTTCCGGCTGCTGCTCGACTTCGGCTCCGGCGCCCTCGGCGCCCTGCAACGGCACATCGGCCTGTACGACGTGGACGCCATCTGCCTGTCCCACCTGCACGCCGACCACTGCCTCGACATGTGCGGCTACCACGTGGCGCGCACGTACGGCCCCGAGGCGCCGTACCCGCGCGTGCCCGTCATCGCCCCGGCCGACGCCTCGAAGCGGCTGGCCGCCGCGTACGGCATGCCGGACGAGCCGGCGCTGGAGACGGCCTTCGCGTTCAGGACGCTGACGCCCGGCACGTTCGAGGTGGGACCGTTCACGCTGACGGCCCGCCTGGTCAACCACCCCGTCGAGGCGTACGGCTTCCGCGTCTCCCACGGCGACCGCTCGATCGCGTACTCCGGCGACACCGGAGAGTCGGCCGAGCTGGTGAAGCTCGCCGAGGACGCCGACCTCATGCTCTGCGAGGCGTCCTTCGTGGACCGTCCAGGGCTGCCCGACGGCCTGCACCTGTCCGGCCGCCAGGCCGCCGTCCACGCGGCCAAGGCCCGCGCCGGAAGGCTGGTGCTCACCCATCTCGTGCCGTGGAACGACCAGGCCGCCGTGCTCGACGACGCCTCCCGCGGCGGCTACGGCGGCCCGATCGAGCTGGCGCGAAGCGGCGCCGTCTACGACCTGGTCTGAGGTCCGGCTCGGTGTGTCACGGTTCGGCGCGGGCCTGGTCGAAGTCGCGCATGCGCGGCAGCGGCGAGAACAGCAGCGGCACGAACGACACCAGCCGGCCGCACATGAACACCCAGAGCGCCGTCCGCACCCCGACGTGCTGGGCCACGAGCCCGCCGAGCAGCGCGCCCACCGGCATCGTGCTCCACACGACGAAGCGCACCGTGGCGTTGACCCGGCCCAGCATGCCCTCCGGCGCCACCGACTGCCGGTAGGTGAGCTGGCCGACGTTGTAGAGGATCGCCCCCCAGGACAGGGCGATCGACGTGACGGTGAAGAACGACACGCGCCAGTCGGCCTGCGTCATCGGGAGAAGCAGGCCGAACGGCGAGGACACGGCGATCGACAGCCACGTCACCCGGGCGGTGCCGTACCTGGCGAACAACCGGCTCCCGGTGAGCCCGCCGAGCAGCCCGCCCACCGCGCCCGACATCAGCAGCACGCCGATCACGCCCGGGGCGAGCCCGACCTCCTCGGCCAGGAACAGCACCGACAGCCCGAGCACGGCGCTGATGCACAGGTTCGTGCCGGCGGTCGTGGCGACGATCGCCCGCAGCAGCCGGTCGCCCCAGACGAACACCAGCCCCTCGCGGATGCCCCGCCACATGCCGTTCGGCCGGTCCTGCGCGCGCACCCGCCGCTCCGGCGCGCGGATGGAGGCGAGGAAGAGCGCCGAGCCGAGGGAGGCCAGCGCGGTGGCGAGCACCGTCAGCGGCGGGCCGAGCGCCTGCACCAGCACCCCGCCGAGGCTCGGCCCGGCCAGCGCGCCCCCCGAGCGCACGAACTCCAGCTTGGAGTTGCCGCTGCTCAGGCTCTGCCGGTCGACCAGCTCGGGCAGGTACGTCTGGTCGGCCACGTCGTCGAACACCTGGGCCGTGCCCGCGAGCAGCGCCACCACGAGCAGCATCCCGATCGATAACAGGCCGAGCGCGTACGCGACCGGGACGCTGGCCAGCAGCACGAACCGGACCAGGTCCGCCGCGATCATGACGCGGCGCTTCGACAGGCGGTCCACCCACACGCCGGCGGGTAACCCGATCGCCAGGAACGCCGCGGTTTGCAGGGCGGACAACAGGCCGACCTCGAAGGCGCCGGCATGCAGGACCAGAACGGCGACCAGCGGGAATGCCACCCGGGAGATGTTCGACCCGAGTTCGTTGGCCACATGTGAGCTGAGGAACCTGATGAAGTCAGGGCTCCGCAACACCCCCGTTGTCATTGCGTAAGGATCCATGTGGCGGACACTTGCGGTCAAGAGCGTCACAGCGCGGAGATAGGGTGAACTGCATGTCTCGACAGGATGGCCGCGCCCCCGACCAGCTACGCCCGATCACCATAACCCGGCGGTGGCTCGCCCACGCCGAGGGCTCGGTGCTCGTCGAGTTCGGCGGCACGCGGGTGCTGTGCGCCGCCTCGGTCCAGGACAGCGTGCCGCGCTGGCGCCGGGGCAGCGGCCAGGGGTGGGTGACCGCCGAGTACGCGATGCTGCCCCGCGCCACCAACACGCGCAACGACCGCGAGTCGGTCCGCGGCAAGATCGGCGGGCGCACCCACGAGATCTCTCGGCTGATCGGCCGCTCGCTGCGGGCCTGCGTCGACTACAAGGCCCTCGGCGAGAACTCCATCCTGCTCGACTGCGACGTCCTCCAGGCCGACGGCGGCACCCGCACCGCCGCGATCACCGGGGCGTACGTCGCGCTGGCCGACGCCGTCGCCTGGATGCGCGAGCGCAAGATGTGCCCGGGCGACCCGCTGGTCGGCTCCGTCTCGGCCGTCTCGGTCGGCGTCGTCGGCGGCGTGCCGCTGCTCGACCTCTGCTACACCGAGGACGTGGCCGCCGAGACCGACATGAACGTCGTCATGACCGGCTCCGGCAGCTTCGTCGAGGTGCAGGGCACGGCCGAGGGCGCCCCGTTCGACCGCGGCGCGCTCGACCAGCTGCTCGACCTGGCCGCGGCCGGCTGCGAGGAGCTGACGCTGATCCAGATGGAGGCGCTCGGACGATGAAGATCGTGCTCGCCACCCGCAACCCGGGCAAGATCACTGAGCTGCGCCGCATCCTGTCGGGCTTCGACATCGTGGGGCTGGAGGAGTTCCCCTCGATCGGCGACGTGGCCGAGACCGGGGTGACGTTCGAGGAGAACGCCCTGCTCAAGGCGCACGCCGTCGCCCAGGGCTCCGGGCTGCCCGCCGTGGCCGACGACTCCGGCCTGTGCGTCGACGTGCTGAACGGCATGCCGGGCGTCCTCTCCGCCCGCTGGTCCGGCCGCCACGGCGACGACCAGGCCAACCTCGACCTGCTGCTGGCGCAGGTCTCCGACGTCCCCGCCGAGCGGCTGACGGCCCACTTCGCGTGCGTGGCGGCGCTGGCGCTGCCGTCGGGGGAGACGCGGGTGGTCGAGGGCGACCTGCCCGGACGGCTGGTCGCCACGCCGCGCGGGTCCAACGGGTTCGGGTACGACCCGATCTTCGTGCCCGACGGCGAGACCCGGACGACGGCGGAGATGGCGCCGGAGGAGAAGGACGCGATCAGCCACCGGGGCCGCGCGTTCCGCGCCCTCGCCCCCCTGGTGCGCGACCTGCTCTCGCCGTCCGCCTGACGCGCCTCGCCGGGGTCCTCCCGGCGACTCACCGGGGTCCCGTAACCGGCGCGTAAGAACCGGAGGGCGGGGCCCGGCGTAGCGTCGGAACCGTGCAGAGGACATACAGGGCGCCCGCGTGGGCGGGCGCGCTCGCGGGCCTGACGGCCGGGGCGGTCGCGCTCGGGATCGCCCAGCTCGCGGCCGGTATCTTCGGGCCGAGGACGTTCCCGGTGGTGGCGGTGGGCGACGTGGTGGTCGACCTGACGCCCGCGCCGGTCAAGGACTTCGCGATCAACGCGTTCGGGGCCAACGACAAGACCGTCCTCGTCGGGGGCGTGCTCGTGGTGCTGGCCCTGATCGCCGCCGGCCTGGGGGTCGCGGCGCTGCGGCGGCCGGTGTACGGCGACGCGGGCCTCGTGGCGTTCGGCGTCGTGGGGGTGCTGGCGGTGCTGACCCGGCCCGGGGCCGGGGTCGTGGGGGTGGTGCCCACGGTGGCGGGCGTGGCGGCGGGCATGTGGACCCTGCGGGCGCTCGTCCGGCGCGCGGGTCTCGCCTTCGGGGAGCCTGCCGCGTACGAGGGGGCGGACGCTCCGTACGAGGGGGCGGACGCTGACGCGGATCGGACGGTCGCCGGCGGCAGCGCGGCGGAGGGCGAGCCCGGGACGCCGGTCGGGACCGGGACCGGGACTGTGAGCGGGACTGGGGGTGAGCCTGAACCCGAGGCGATGCGACCTGTGGTGATGCGGCCGGGGGCGTACGGTGCCGGCGGGTTCGACCGGCGCAGGCTGCTCACCGGGGTCGCGGGTGGCGTGGTGGTGGCGGGGGCGGCCACCGTGCTCGGCCGGACCCTCGGGAGCCGCCAGGCCGTGGACACCGCCAGGGGCGGGCTCGCGCTGCCGGCGCCCGCCACGCCCGCGGCGCCGCTGCCCGCCGGGACGGACTTCCGCATCGGCGGCCTGTCGCCCTTCGTCACCAGGAACCGGGACTTCTACCGGGTGGACACCGCGCTCGTCGTCCCGCAGGTGGACCCGCGCGCCTGGCGGCTGCGCGTCCACGGCATGGTCGACCGGCCGATCGAGCTGACCTTCGACGACCTGCTCGGGCGTCCCCTCACGGAGGCCGACATCACGTTGACCTGCGTGTCCAACCCGGTCGGCGGCGAGTACATCGGCAACGCCCGCTGGCTCGGCGTCCGCATGGCCGACGTGCTGCGCGAGGCCGGGCTCCAGTCCGGCGCCGACATGCTCCTGTCCACCTCCGAGGACGGCTTCACCTGCGGCACCCCGGTGGACGTGGTCATGGACGGTCGGGACGCGCTGTTCGCCGTGGCCATGAACGGTGAGGTGCTGCCCGTGGACCACGGCTTCCCGGTGCGGCAGGTGGTGCCGGGACTGTACGGGTACGTCTCGGCCACCAAGTGGGTGGTGGACGTGAAGGTGACGCGCTTCGACCGGGACGAGGCGTACTGG
The DNA here is from genome assembly GCF_024172185.1 of Nonomuraea roseoviolacea subsp. carminata. Lineage (GTDB taxonomy): Bacteria > Actinomycetota > Actinomycetes > Streptosporangiales > Streptosporangiaceae > Nonomuraea > Nonomuraea roseoviolacea. The sequence goes on along the minus strand of NZ_JAMZEC010000001.1, from coordinate 1,575,775 downwards.
ACGCCGCGCGGCTGGGCCGCCAAGGCGCCGATCAAGACGCAGTCGCGCATCGACCTGCCCCGGCAGGGGGCCGCGCTGCGAGCGGGCCGGACGACCGTCGCCGGGGTCGCCTGGGCGCAGCACACGGGGATCGAGGCCGTGGAGGTGCGCGTGGACCGCGGGGAGTGGCGGCGGGCGCGCCTCGCCGCGGTGCCGGGGCCGGACACGTGGCGGCAGTGGGCGCTCGACTGGGACGCCGTGCCCGGCCGCCACACGATCGAGGTACGGGCCACGGACGCGGCGGGCCGTACCCAGGCGGAGCAGCAGGCGCCGCCCGCCCCGGACGGCGCGACCGGTTGGCACACGATCACCGTGCAGGTCGCCTGACGGGTGCGCGCTGTCCCGCTTCTCCGCGTTTGTGCAGGTAAGGCGGGTGGATCGTGGTGGCCCAACTTGCCGAGTGCCCCTCCTGGCCCGGACGGCGGCCCTACGATCGGCGTCGAGCACGACAGGAGGCAGGACGTGACCCGCGACCGCAAGTCCCGCGCCCGGTGGGTCCTTTCCGAAGGGCGCTACGACCCGGTGGTGGGGGACGGCGTGCGATGGCGCGACTACGAGCGCGCCGCCGCCCCCACCCCCACCGACCCCGGCCCGCCCGACCCGGCCGCGCCGGACCCCCGATCACCGGCCCTCGCCGTGCTCCTGGGGGAACGCTCACCGGACGACCTCCTGCCGGACGCGCCGGCGGCGTTCCCGCCCGAGCCGCCTGACGCGTCGGCGGTGCCCTCGCCCGGGCGGCCTGACATGTCGGTGGCGTTCTCGTCCGCGCGGCTGGAGGCGGACGCCCTCCCGGCGCACCCGCCGGCCTCGCCCCCGGCGGGGTGCGCCACGCCCGGAGACGGTCGCGCCGGTGACCTCGCGGGCAGGGCTCCCTGGGAGTTCCCCACGCCGGACCCCACGAGAGACCGCACCAGGGACGCCACGAGCCACCTCGTCGGGGCTCCCCCGAGCGGCGCCGCGCCGGACAAGGCATCGGCCATCGCGCGGGACGACGCCCACAACACCTCGGCCGGCCCTGGGCAAGGCGACCTCCGCGGCACCACGCCTGACGCCACGCGGGGCGACTCTCACGTCCCCGCGCTCGACGCCATGCGAGGAGACGCCCGCGCCACCGCGCTCGACGCCATGCGGGGCGGCCTTCGCGGCACCACGCCTGACGCCATGCGGGGCGGCGTCCGCGACACCTCGTCCGACGCCACGTGGGGCGGTTCTCGTGGCCCCTCGCCCGACACCATGCGGAGCGGCGTTCACGACGCCGCACCCGACGTCCTGCGGGGTGACGTTCGCGACGCCACGTCCGTCACCATGCGGGGTGACGTTCGCGACGCCACGTCCGGCACCACGCGGGGCGACATCCGCGGCACCGCGACGGACGGTGTTCGGGCGGCGGCGTGGGCGGCCCCCGGTCATCGGCCGCCGACGGGTCCGGCCGGGTGGGCGGCGGCGGCCGGGGGAGACCCGGGCCGGCCCGTGGCGGCCCCCGACTGGTTCGACGGCCCCGCCAGGCCGCCGCGGCTGTCCGACTGCCGCCCGTACGGCGCCGCGGGAGGGCTGGCGCGTCCCGACCCGCAGGTCGAGCACGACCTGCGCCGAGCCGTCCCGCCCGGCACCCGCTTCCCCGACCCGCGCGGCACCTGGGTGCGGCTCATCAACGGCGGCGGCCCCGCCGACGACCCGTTCCGGGCCTCCAACGCCGCCGACTGCGCGCTCGCCGTGCTGTCCACCTGGCACGGCGAGCCCGCCGCCGCGGCGCCCCGGCATCCCGAGTACGACCGGCTCGGCCGCCCGGTGCTGACCGGCGAGACGGGCGGGGCGGCCAGGATCGAGCGGTGGGTCGGGCACCGGTTCGAGTACGCCGGTCACGGGCGGCACGCCTACCCGCTGGTGGCGCGGCGGCTGATCGAGGCCGGGCACGGGGCAGCGGCCATCATCGTCGTGCGCTGGCCGGGAGGCGGCTCCCACGCGTGGAACGCCGTGAACTTCGGCGGCGAGGTCATCTGGATCGACGCCCAGCGCGGCCACATGGCGGTCGATCCTCCCTACACGACGGTGACCGGGGTGTTCTGCGTCATCGTCGACCGGTACGGGCGGCCGCGGTGAGCCGCGGCGGGCAGGGGTGAGCGCCGTGGACCTCGACCAGGCCAGGGCGGTGGCGGAGGAGTACTTCAACGGGGTGCGGCCGGTGGACGACCCGGTGCGGGTGGGGGTCCACGGGTTCGGCGAGGGGTACGTGGCGTGGGTCCGCGAGCCCGACCCCGACGACCCGGCCACGCTGCCGGGCACGGTCGGGGGCGGCTGCATCGTGATCGACCGGGTGTCCGGGGAGATCGTGAGCCGTCCCCTGCTCGACCCGGAGACGGTGGCCGAGCTGTGGCCCGGCCGTACCCCTCGCTGAGATCCCTCCACTGAGATTCCTCGCGGCGCGCGGCCCCGGATCGGCCGCCCGCGAGCGCGCCGCCGATCGTCGCGCGGCCGGGGTCAGCCGCTCACGAGGGAGTGGCCGATCGGCGCGCGAGCCCGGGTCAGCCGCTCGCCAGTGCGCCGACGATCGAGGCGCGGGCCGCGCGCCGCGCCGGCAGCACCGCCGCCAGCACCCCCGCCACCCCCGACAGCACCACGAACAGCGCGACCTGCCCGTACGGCACCGCGTACACCGCCCCGTCGATCATGGCCCGTACGGCGGCCCAGCCGAACACCGCGCCCAGCACGACCCCGACCAGCGCCCCGATCAGCCCGAGCACCAGCGCCTCCACCGACAGCATCCGGCGCAGTTGCGGGCGTGTGAGGCCGAGGGCCCGCAGCAGCGCCGACTCCCGGGTCCGCTCGTGGACCGACAGCGACAGCGTGTTGGCGATGCCGAGCAGCGAGATGAGGATGGCCAGCCCCAGCAGCCCCGTGACGATCATCAGCAGCATGTCGAGGGTCTCGTCGAACTCGCCGCGCACCTCGGTCGAGCTGGACACCTTGACCGTCGGGTACGCCGCGGTCGCCGCGTCCACCACCGCCCGGGACCTCTCCGGCGCCACCCCGTCCCTGGCGTCGATCATCACCCGGGAGTCGGGCACCGCGCCGAAGTACCGGTCGAAGGCGCCCTCGGCCACGGTCAGCTCCGGCAGTGTGGACTCGGAGGCGTCCAGGAGGGCGACGACGGCGAGCCTGACCGCCCCGGCCCGCCCGGTGGCGACCGACAGCGAGTCGCCGACCCGGACGCCGAGCCGTCCCGCCACGTCGTCCGCGACCGCGACCTGCCCGTCGCCGAGGCCGCGCAGGGAGCCCGCCGTCAGGGGCGGGGCCATCGGCCCGCTGTACGTGCCCACCTCCAGGCGGCCCGCGCCGCCCTTCGGCCCGCTTACCTTCGCCTCGGCGAAGCGCACCTGCACCACGGAGGCCAGCTCCGGCCGCCGCCGCAGCTCCTCGCCGACCGAGCGGGGGATCGTGGAGTCGCGCTCCTGGGTGGCCACCAGGTAGTCGATGGGGAACTGGTCGTCCAGCTTGGCGGTCAGCGTCACCCGGGTCGAGGCGGTGAGCACGGAGATGAGCGTCATCAGCGTCACGCCCACGGTCAGCGCGACCGTGGTGGTGGCCGCCCGCTTCGGGTTGCGGCCGGAGTTGTCCACGGCCAGCCGTCCCGGCACGCCGAACAGCCGGGCCGGGACCGCCCCGATGGCCGCGCTGAGCGGCCTGACCAGCACGGGCCCGAGGATGAGCACGCCGAGGAACGTCACCGCGCCCCCGCCCATGACCACGAACAGCGACACCTGCTGCCCGGGCTCCAGCACCAGCGCCCCGACCCCGGCCAGGCCCAGGCCGGCCAGCAGGAACAGGCTCGCCGTGAGCACCCGGACCGGGCCGGTGCGGAAGACCTGCTCCTCCACCTGCGTGCGCAGCGCCGCGACCGGCGCGACCCGTGTGGACGTCCGAGCGGGCAGCACCGCCGAGCCGACGGTGACGAGCAGGCCGACGGCCAGCCCGAGGGCGATCGTGCCCGGCGCCAGCCGCACGGCGGCGCCGGTCGGCAGCGGCGCCTCCAGAGCGCCCAGGACGGCGAGCGTGGCCGCGCCCAGCCCGTATCCGGCCAGCAGCCCGAGCACCGACGACAGCAGCCCGATCGCCGCCGACTCCAGCAGCACCGAGCCGAACACCTGGCCCCGCGTCGCGCCGATGCAGCGCAGCAGCGCCATCTCCCGGGTGCGCTGCGCGACCAGGATCGTGAACGTGTTGTAGATGACCAGCGCCGCCACCAGCATGGACACCAGCCCGAACATGAGCAGGCCCACGGTCAGCGCCTTCGTCTCGACGCCGGCCTGCCGGGCGAGCCGGTCCGCGAGCTGCTCGCCGGTGATCACCTCCCGGCCGGAGCCGCCCGCCGCCGCGGCGACCGCGCTCCGCAGCCGCGCCGGGTCGGCGCCCGCGACGTCGATCTCGCGGAAGCCCTTCTCGCCCGTCATCCGCCGCGCCATGGCGGGGGTGAAGCCGACCACACCGGTGTAGGCGAGCTCCTGGTCCACGCCCGGGTCGAGGAGACCGGCCAGGCGGAACGTCCGCTTGCGCCCCTGGGGGTCCAGCACGGTGATCGTGTCGCCGGTCTTCAGGCCCTGGGCCTTGGCGGTGTTCTCGTCGAGCACCGCCGCCTGGTCGTCGGAGCCCGGGCCCGTACCGGAGACGATCACGGCGCGGTTCAGCGGCCCGGACGCGATCGACAGCGCGGTCGTCGGCGCGTTGCCGGCGGTCTTGCCGTCCTTGCCGATCAGCGGCGCGGGCCCGCGGACGACGCCCTGCGCGTCCGTGACGCCCGGCAGGGCCCGCACCTCGTCCAGCAGCGCCGCGGGCAGCCGGCCGTCCGGCCCCTCGGCCAGCACGGCCACGCTGACCTTGCCCGCGTCGGCCGTGACCTTCTGCGCGAAGCCGGCCTCGATGGTGTCCGTCAGCACGAACGTGCCCGCGATGAACCCCACGCCCAGCGTGATCGCCAGGGACGTGAGCAGCAGCCTGAGCCGGTGCGCCCGCAGCCCGGCCAGCGTGGTCCTCAGCATCTCAGCCTTCCAGCTTCATCAGCGTGTCGAGGACCGACTGCGGGGTGGGCGCGGTCAGCTCCGTGACCAGCTCGCCGTCGCGCAGGAAGATCACCCGGTCGGCGTACGCGGCGGCCACCGGGTCGTGCGTGACCATGACGATCGTCTGCCCCAGCTCCCGCACCGAGGCGCGCAGGAACGACAGCACCTCGGCGCCGCTGCGCGAGTCCAGGTTGCCGGTCGGCTCGTCCGCGAAGATCACCTGGGGCTTGCTGATGAGCGCCCGCGCCACGGCCACGCGCTGCTGCTGCCCGCCGGACAGCTCCGTCGGCCGGTGGCCGAGGCGGTCGCGCAGGCCGACGGTCTCCACGACCCGGTCGAACAGCACCTGGTCGGCCTGCCGGGCCGCGATCTCCAGGGGAAGGCGGATGTTCTGCTCGGCGGTCAGCGTCGGCAGCAGGTTGAACGCCTGGAACACGAAGCCGATCCGCTCGCGGCGCAGCAGCGTCAGCCGCTTGTCGCTGAGGCCGGTCAGCTCCACGTCGCCGACCTGCACGGTGCCCGACGTGGCCGTGTCCAGCCCGGCCAGGCAGTGCATCAGCGTGGACTTGCCCGAGCCGGACGGACCCATGATGGCCGTGAACGCGCCGGTCTCGAACGTCACGTCCACCTCGCGCAGGGCGTACACCTTCGCGTCGCCCTGGCCGTACACCTTGGTCAGGCCGCGCGCCACGACGGCGGGGGCGGCCCGGCGCCGGGTTCCGGTCTCGGTCTCGGTGATGGTCACGTTCGCTCCTTCGAGGGGTTGGGGAACGCGACTCACGCTATGAGGGAGATGTGTGGGAAAGATGGGCCCTGAGGAGGGATTTCGTATAAGCCGCCAGATGACGGCGGTCAACCTTTCGGCCGATCCGGCCAGCTCGCGAAGGGGCGTGGGGGTCAGGGGCGCGGGCGGTGGGACGGCACGACGAGCCCCGCCTCGTACGCGTACACGACCGCCTGCGCCCGGTCCCGGAGCTCCAGCTTGGCCAGCACCCGCCCCAGATGCGTCTTCACGGTCGCCTCGGCCACCTCCAGCGCGGCGGCGATCTCCAGGTTCGACAGGCCGCGGGCCACCATCAGCAGCACCTCGCGCTCGCGCGGCGTCAGCCCGGCGGCGTCGGGCGGCGGCTGGTCCGGGAGGTTCGCGGCGAACCGGTCGAGCATGCGCCGCAGGGTGCTGGGCGCCATGACGGCGTCCCCGGCGTGCACGGCCCTGATGGCGTTCACCAGGTCGTCCGGCGGCACGTCCTTCAGCAGGAACCCCGACGCGCCCGCCTTCACGGCCGCGAGCGCGTACTCGTCGAGGTCGAACGTCGTCAGGATGAGCACCTTGGGGCCGCGGATCCGGGCGGTCGCCTCGACGCCGTCCATGCCGGGCATGCGCACGTCCATGAGGACGACGTCCACGTCGGTGCCGCGCAGCGTCTCCAGCGCCTGCGCGCCGTCGCCCGCCTCGGCCACCACCTCGATGTCGGGCTGCGCCCCCAGCACCATCCTGAACCCGGCCCGCAGCAGCCGCTGGTCGTCGACCAGCATCACCCGGATGCGCGGGCTCCCGGCGCCGCCCATCAGGCGGCCCGGCCGGCAGGGACGGGCAGCCTGGCCAGCACCTCGAACCCGCCGCCCTGGCGCGGCTGCGCCGACACCGCCCCGCCGTACATGCCGACCCGTTCACGCATCCCGACCAGCCCGTGGCCGTCGTGGCCGCGCGGCGTCGCGGCCCCCCGCCCGTCGTCGGTGACCCGCACCGTCAGCTCCGCCCGGCCGTACGTGAGCTCGACCAGCGCCCGCACGCCGGGGCCGCCGTGCTTGAGCGCGTTCGTCAGGGCCTCCTGGATGATGCGGTAGACGGCGAGCTGCTGGCCCTCCGGCAGGTCGCACGGCGGGCCCGTCACCCGCAGCCGCGCCGGGACGCCCGCGCCCCGCACCAGCTCCTCCAACTGGGCGAGCCCCGGCTGGGGCGTGTAGTCGGTGCCGCTCGCGCCGTCACCGCCGTCGTCCTCGCGGTCGGCGCGCAGCACGCCGACCAGCCGCCGCATCTCGGCCAGCGCGTCGCGGCCGGTGCGGGAGATGTCGCGCACGGCCTGGCGGACCTGCTCGGGGTCGCGGTCGATCATGTAGCCGGCGCCGTCGGCCTGGACCACCATCACGCTGACGTTGTGCGCCACCACGTCGTGCAGCTCCCGGGCGATCCGCGCCCGCTCGGCCGTGGCCGCCAGCCGCGCCTGCTGGTCGCGCTCGCGCTCGGCCCGCTCGGCGCGTTCCTCCAGGCCCTCCAGGAAGCGGCGGCGCGTGTTCGCGTACAGGCCGGTCAGCCAGGTGGTCACGACGAAGATGGAACCGCTGAAGAACATGCTGAACGAGACCGTGTGCCAGTGCACCAGCACCAGGTACACGCCCAGCTCGGCGATCAGCCCGGCGGCCAGCGCCCAACGGAACGCGCGCCCGTAGGCCACCCACCACAGGGCCATCAGCACGGACAGGTTCGCCGGGACCGGGTCGAAGCCGAGCGCCCACTGCCCGAAGGAGACGAGCGACACGGCCGCGAACGTCTCCAGCGGCCGGCGCCGCTGCCACAGCAGCGGGACGATCAACAGGGCCGACAGGATCACGTACTGGGCCAGGTGGAGCGGGGTGCCCGAGCTCACGACGGTGCCGGTCGCGTACGGCCGGGCGGTCACCAGCGCCAGCACCACGAGGGGCGCTCCCCGGAGGGCGTCCATCACCTTGGCATGGCGCTTGGACCATGCATGTACCCTGCCGAACACATCCATACGATATGTACGGCCCGCCGAGGCTGTGTCCGCCTCAAGGTGGAAGTTCGGTGTACGACCCAGGTCTGACATCCGTGCAGGTCTTACGCCGGCCTTACGGCTCCATGGGCATAGTTGACCTTGGGAGCGCCCCTGACGGGGCAGTAAAGGGAGATCGTGATGGCGGATCATGATCGCGAAGTTGGGTCGCGCGGCGACGAGGAAGCGCCGCGCGACCCGGACCCCGGGGCGCAGCCTCCCCCCTCCCAGGACGCGACGGCGCACGCGAGCCCCGGCTGGAGCCCTCCGCCGGCGGCTCCCCGGCCGGACACCTCGTTCCGCGACTTCCTGCGCCAGAAGCCGACCCAGATCATCGGCGCGGCCCTCATCGGCCTGATCGTCGGCGGCCTGCTGGGCGGCACGGCCGTGGCGCTGGTCGTCGGCGTCACCCATCACGACCGGGTCGTCCCCTGGGGCCCGCGGTTCGGCTGGGACCCCTACCAGGACTGGGAGCACATGCCCCGCGCCTACCCGGACTGCCGCCCGGCGCCCGGCGGGACGTACTGCCGCTACGGCGCTCCGTACCCGCCGATGCCCTCCGTCGTTCCGGTGCCGTCCGTCGCCCCGGTGCCGCCGTCGTGGGTCCCGCCCGTTCCGCCCACCCCGACCTCGACCCTTCCGAGCACCCAGCCGCCCACCACGGCCCCGACGCGTACGAACTGATTCTCCGGGGGCCCATCACATGGGCGTGCCGAACGACACATGTCCCAGAGGAAGCCTCCGGGACGAGATGTAGGGCCGGTGGGATTCGAACCCACACTTACAGCCACCTAAAGACTGCGCCTCTGCCATTGGGCTACGACCCCTTGCTCGCCTTTCCCCGACCGGCGTAATTGTCGGTCTGGGAGTGGCAATTCGGGCAGAGGAAGCGCACATTCTCCAGCCGATTGTCGAGCCAATTCCCGTTCATGTGGTCGACATGGAGCGTAAGCGGCTTTCCCTGCCACGTCCCGTCAATCCTACAGGCTGCGCACGCGTAGGGAACCCCGGCTTCCCGTAGTGCCCGGCGCAGTGTCGGCGCCTTCTCACGTATCGACTCCGGCGGCGGCTGATGTGCGCATGGCTGCCGCCGGTCCACTTGACGCCGAGACGGCGCAGCACGTCCGCCACGCTCGGAGAAGCCGATGCCGCCTCCTCTGGCGTCTCGCACGTGTACGTGATAGAGGCCGCCATGGCGAAACGGTGCTGACATTTTCAGCAGCCCATGCGTCCGCGAAATATGTCGTCTCTTGGAGATATGTCGCCTGAATGAAGCAGACGTCGCGTGACGGCGACGGCGCGGGCCCGGGAAAGGCCCGCGGACCGGTACGCGTCAGGCGAGGCCGAGCTTCTTCTTCAGGGACGCGACGTGCCCCGTGGCCTTCACGTTGTAGAGCGCCTGCTCGATCTTTCCGTCGGCGTCGATGACGAAGGTCGAGCGGATGACGCCGACGACCTCCTTGCCGTACAGCTTCTTGGTGCCGTACGCGCCGTACGCCTGGTGGACCTCCAGGTCCGGGTCGGACAGCAGCGGGAACGTCAGCGCGTCGCGCTCCACGAACTTGTCCAGCTTGGCGGGCTTGTCCTTGGACACGCCGAGCACGGCGAATCCTTCGGCCGTGAGCTGCGCGAGGTTGTCGCGGAAGTCGCACGCCTGCTTGGTGCAGCCCGGCGTCATGGCGGCCGGGTAGAAGTAGAGGATCACGCGCCGGCCGCGGAAATCGCCCAGGGAGACGGTGTTTCCGCCCGCTGCGGGTAGCGTGAACTCGGGCGCGGCGTCGCCGGGCGCGAGCTTGGTTTCGGTCATGGGTCCTCCTGAGTACGTCCAGCAAAACCTACCGGGCCGGCATGCCGTCCGCCCGCCGTGCCGTACCCGGTAGCGACCTGACAGACTGATCACGAGCGTGGTCGAAAGGAGAGCCATGGCAGACACCGATCCCGACGAGCTGGAGCGCCGGATCGCTCAGACCCGGGCGGAGCTGGCGCAGACGGTCGACGCCATCGCCGACCGCGTGAGCCCCAAGCGGGTGAAGGAGCGTACGGTCGCCGACATGAAGGCGCGGGCCGGGGAGTTCGTCGCCTCCGTGGGTGACGCGCTGGGGGTGACCCGGCGGCCGGCGACGGGTGACGACGCGGAGCGGTTGTGGGACGACGAGCCGCCCGAGCTGGGGCCCGTGCTGATCGGGGTGGGGGCCGTGCTGGTGCTGGGCGCCGCGGTCATGCTCTGGAAGCGCCGCCGCCGCTGAGCCGCTGTCTCGGCCGCTCGCCGCCGGGGGTGCGACTCCCCGGCGGCGGCGTGCCGGCCGGCCGCGCGGGCCGCAGCCGCAGGGGTCAGAGGAAGGTCCTGCCCTCGCCGCGGTACGTCGGGACCGTGCCGACGAGTTCGTCCCCTTCGATGAGGTGCAGCGCCGCGAAGCGCTCGCACATCTCGCCCGCCTTGGCGTGCCGGAACCACACCCGGTCGCCCACCCGCAGGTCCTCGGCCGCCTCGCCGAGCAGCGGGGTCTGCACCTCTCCGGCCCCCTCGTCGGGCGTGTAGCGCAGCCCGGGCGGCAGGTACGGCTGGGGCAGGCGGCTCGGGCCGGGCGCGCCGGAGGCGAGGTAGCCGCCGCCGAGCACGGTCACCGTGCCCGGTCCCGGGCGGCGGACCACGGGCAGCGCGAAGAGCGCCGCCGGGCGCCCGGTGAAGGACCGGTAGAAGTCGAACAGCCGCGGGTGGAAGAACCCGGAGCCCGCCGCGACCTCGGTGACGGCCTTCTCGCGCACGGTCCGCTCGACGGACCCGGTGCCGCCGCCGTTGACGAAGTCGAGGTCGCAGAGCCGGCGTACGGCGTTGACGACGCGCCCGCGGCGCGTGACGAGCTCGCGGGCCGAGCGCTGCTGCATGAGGCGGATGGCGTGGGTCATCGCGGGGTTGCCGGGCGGGTCGTCGCCGACGCCCGCGATCTGCGCCTCGTACGCCATGAGGCCGGCCAGCCGGAACCCGGGCCGCTTGGCGATCTCGGCGGCCAGGTCGGCCGCCTGCTCGGGCTCGCGCACCGAGGAGCGCAACGCCCCCGCCCGGAACTTCCCGCCGAAGGCGACAAAGCCTGCATCGATATCCAGACATATCCGGATCTCGGGGCGGGGGTGGACGTCCGCCACGGCGTCGTCCACGTAGTCCAGGTGCTCGACCGAGTCCACGGTGACCGTGATCTCCCGCGCGAGGCGCGCGTCGCCGGCCAGCTCGGCGAGCGCCGCCCGGTCCGCCGTCGGGTAGGCCACCAGGATGTCGGTGAACCCGGAACGCGCCAGCCACAGCGCCTCCGGCAGGGTGAAGGCCATCAGGCCGCGGAAGCCGTCCATGGCCATGATGCGTTCGAGCACGGGACGGCAGCGGATCGACTTGGTCGCCACCCGGATCGGCTTGCCGCCCGCGCGCCGTACGAGGTCGGCGGCGTTGGCCCGCAGGGCGTCGAGATCGAGGATGGCGAACGGGGGGTCCAGGGTCTCGGTGGCGCGATCGTAGCGGGGGCGGGCATCCATATCAGCAGCGTATCCGCATATCGGGCAATTGAACATGAGTGACATTCATGTTGCCTGGAGTCGTCGTAATGATCGGGCAAACCGGCGGCGAGGGCATGATCCATCCGATGCCAGGCCGTGTACCTGTGGTCGATGTGATGAGCAGTCTCCAGCAGCTCCTGCCCGGCGTCGTCCTGGAGGCGCAGGACAGTCCGCTCCGCCGGTCCACCCGGGCGCTGAAACCCGCGCGCACCCCGGCCGGGGCGGTCGTCGCGCTGACGCTCACCGCCTGCCTCGGCCTGTCGGCCGCCGAGATCGTCGCGGCGCTGGTGGGCAAGCCGCTCGGCTGGGTGCCGCTGGAACGCCTGATCGACCTGGCCGGCCGGCACTCCTGGCACGAGCTGCGCGCCGGGGCGGCGTGGACCGTCGCGGCGGGCGCGGGCCTGCTGCTGCTGGCCGCCATGCCCGGACGCTGCCGCCTGGTGCCGGTCGAGACGTCCGATCCCGGCATCGTCATCGGCATCACCCGGATCGGCCTGCGCCGCACCCTGCGCGCCGTCGCCCAGGAGGTCGAGGGCGTGTCCAAGGCCCGGGTACGGCTGCGCAAGCGCACCATCGAGGTCACCGTGACGACGGCCGCGGAGAGCACGGGAGCGATGCTCCGGCAGGTCGGGGCCGCCGTGGGCGACCGGCTCGCGGGCGTGGGCACGCTGGGTACGGGCGAGGTCGTGGTCCGGCTGCGCAGAAGGAGGCGCTGGTGAGGCAGTACGCCGGGAACCGGGTCGGGCTGGCCATCGTAGGCGCGGTGCTGCTGCTCGTCGGCGCGTACGTGTGGCTGCGCGCCGACGACCGGCTCGGCGGGCTGTCGCCGCGGGCCAAGGTGCTGCCCGAGCAGACCGCCCGGCTGGTGGCCGAGCAGCAGTGGACGCTGTGGGCCGCGGCCCTCGGGCTGATGCTCCTCGGCCTTGTCGCGCTGCGGTGGCTGCTGCTCTGCCTCGGCTGGGGCCGTCAGGGCGTGCGGTCGGGCACGGGCACGGCCATGCTCTGCGTGGGTCTCAAGGACGTGGAAGGGCTGAGCCGTACGGGGGTGCGGGTCGTGGGTGACGGCGACCACCTGCGCGTCGCCATCACCTGCGCCCCGTCGGCCGACGTGGGCGCGATGGTCGGCAAGCTGGACAAGGAGATCGTGGGACGCATCCGCCGCGAGGTCCGCGACGACGACACCGGCACCGTCGTCCGCATCCACGTCCGCCGCTGAACCACCGCACGATCGTCCGCGTTCACCCCAGCCGCTGAAGCGCCGCACGATCGTCCACGTTCACCTCCGCCTCGCGCCTCAGCCTCCGCCGCCGCCGACGACGACCCTCCGTCCGCGGCGGACGGACGCCTCAGCACTCGATGACGTTGACGGCCAGGCCGCCGCGCGAGGTCTCCTTGTACTTGTCCAGCATGTCGGCGCCGGTCTGGCGCATGGTCTTGATGGCCTTGTCCAGGGCGACGAAGTGGCGGCCGTCGCCGCGCAGCGCGATCCGGGCCGCCGTGATCGCCTTGATCGAGGCCACCGCGTTGCGCTCGATGCACGGGATCTGCACCAACCCGCCGATCGGGTCGCAGGTCAGCCCCAGGTTGTGCTCGATGCCGATCTCGGCGGCGTTCTCCACCTGCTCCGGAGTGCCGCCCAGCACCTCGGTCAGCCCCGCCGCCGCCATCGAGCAGGCCGAGCCGACCTCGCCCTGACAGCCCACCTCCGCGCCGGAGATCGAGGCGTTCTCCTTGAACAGCACCCCGATCGCCGCCGCGGTCAGCAGGAACCGGATCACGCCCTCGTCGTCGGCGCCCGGCACGAACCGGCTGTAGTAGGTCAGCACCGCCGGGATGATCCCCGCCGCGCCGTTGGTCGGGGCGGTGACCACCCGGCCGCCCGCGGCGTTCTCCTCGTTGACCGCCAGCGCGAACAGCGACACCCAGTCCATCGCCCGCAACGGGTCCTCGCCCGCCTCGGACTGCAGGCGGCGGTGCAGCTGGTTGGCCCGCCGCCGGACCTTCAGCCCGCCCGGCAGCACGCCCTCCTGGGCGATGCCGCGGCGCACGCACTCGCTCATCACCCGCCACAGGTGCAGGATCTGCTCGCGGATCTCGGCCTCGGTGCGGCCGAAGGCCTTCTCGTTCTCCAGCATCAGGGCCGAGATCGACAGGCCGGTGGCCGAGCAGTGCTTGAGCAGGTCCTCGCCGGTGGTGAACGGGTAGGGCAGGACGGTGTCGTCGGGTTTGATCCGGTCGGCGCCGGTGGCGTTCTCGTCGACGACGAAGCCGCCGCCGACGGAGTAGTAGACCTTCTCGCGCAGGGTGTTGCCGTCGGCGTCGCGGGCGGTGAAGCGCATGCCGTTGGGGTGGCCGGGCAGGGAGATCTTGCGTTCGAAGACGAGGTCGTCGCCGACGACGAACGGGATCTCGCGTTTGCCGTAGAGGGTGACGGTGCCGGAGGCGCGCATGGCGGCCAGGCGGGGCTCGACGGTGTCGACGTCGACGTGTTCGGGTTTGTCGCCGGACAGGCCGAGCAGGACGGCTTTGTCGCTGCCGTGGCCTTTGCCGGTCAGGCCGAGCGAGCCGTAGAGGATGGCCTCGACGCGGGCGACCTGGTCGAGCAGGCCGTCCTGGTCGAGGCCGCGCGCGAACTTGTGCGCGGCGGCCATCGGGCCGCCGGTGTGCGAGCTCGACGGGCCGATGCCGACCTTGAACAGGTCGAAGACGCTGATCGCCATTGATGTGCGCCCTTCAGCAGGGCCGGGGCCCGGCGGGCCCCGGCGGGTGGGTCAGGACTCGCCCGAGGTGAGGGCTGTGTACTCCTCGGCCGAGAGCAGGTCCTCGGGGTCGCCCTCGACACGCACGCGGAACATCCAGCCCTCGCCGTACGGGTCGTTGTTGACCAGGGAGGGGTCGTCCACCACGGCCTGGTTGACCTCGACGATCTCGCCGCCGACGGGGGAGTAGATCTCGCTCACGGACTTGGTGGACTCGACCTCGCCGACCGAGTCACCGGCCGCGACGGTCGCGCCCGCGTCGGGAAGCTGGACGAACACCACGTCGCCAAGGGCCTCGGCGGCGTACGCCGTGACGCCGATCGTCACCGTGATGGCCTCGTCAAGGCCGGCGATCCACTCGTGTTCCTTGGTGTAGCTCAGCTCGTCAGGGATGTCGCTCACTTGTTCCTCCTGTAGAAAGGCAGTTCCACGAGGTCCATGGCCTCATGGCTGCCCCGGATGTCCACGGCCAGACCTTCGCCGGCCCCGGTGTCGACGTAGGCCATCGCGATGGGCTTGCCCAGAGTCTGGGAAGGGGCACCGCTGGTGACCTCGCCGACGACGGCACCGTCCTTGGTGACCGGGTACCCGTGGCGGGGCACCCGGCGGCCCCGGGCGACCAGACCGACGAGCCGGCGCCGCGGCGGGGTGTCCTTGACCGCCTCCAGCGCCGACCTGCCGACGAAGTCGCCCGGCTTGTCGAATTTCACCACCCTGCCCAGCCCGGCGTCGAACGGGGTCAGGTCGGGGCCCAGCTCGTTGCCGTACAGCGGCATGCCCGCCTCCAGGCGGAGGGTGTCACGGCTGGACAGGCCGGCCGGCCGCAGCCCGTACGGCTCGCCGGCCCGCGTGAGGGCGTGCCAGAGCGGCACGGCGTCCTCGTTGGCCACGAACAGCTCGAACCCGTCCTCGCCGGTGTAGCCGGTACGCGCGATCAGCGCCTGCCGCCCGTCGACCACGCCGGGCAGCCCCGCGTAGTACTTCAGGCCGGGCAGGTCGGCGTCGGTGAGGGTGGCCAGGATCTCCTGGGCGCGCGGCCCCTGCACGGCGATCAGCGCGTAGCGGTCGGAGCGGTCCTCGACGGCCGCGTCGTACGGCTTGGCGCGATCGGCCAGCTCGGCGGCCACCTTCTCGTAGTTGGAGGCGTTGGCCACGACCATGAACTCCTCGTCGCCCAGCCGGTAGACGATGAGGTCGTCGAGCACTCCGCCGCGCTCGTTGACGATCATGGTGTAGCGGGCGCGGCCCGGGACGAGCGCCGACAGGTGGCCGACCAGCGCGTAGTCGAGCGCCTGCCCGGCCTGCGGCCCGGTCACGAAGATCTCGCCCATGTGCGAGAGGTCGAACAGCCCGGCCGCGGTCCGCACGGCGTTGTGCTCGGCGGACTCGCTGCCGTAGCGCAGCGGCATGAGCCAGCCGGCGAAGTCGGTGAGCGTCGCGCCGAGACTCTCGTGGACGTCTCGCAACGGTGTAGATCGGGACATTTCGCACCTCAGGGCAGGGTCGGATGCCAGGATCCTCCCCCTCTGTCATGGATGCCTGAGAGCTTCGCCCGGGCTTTGCCGGACTTTCACCTTCGGCGAGGCCCGCGGGCCTGCTTTCCAGAGGTCACCTCGTCCGCGCGGTCCTTTGCCTTGAGAGGTTCGCGGGGAGGGCTTGCTCCTTCAGGGGCCCTGGATGGCTGTCAGGGCGCTCTCCCGCACGGTTTCGACGGTGATGCCCGCCAGCCTAGTGCCGGGACGGGGCTGTTGTCGCGTGCGGGCGCCGCGCCGTACCGCCCGCGCCTCAGCAGGCGGCGACCAGCGCCTCGAACAGGGCGCAGTCGGCCGCCGCCTCCGGATGCCACTGCACGGCCACGGCGAACGGGTGACCGTCCAGCTCCACGGCCTCCACCGTGCCGTCGGCGGCCGTGGCCGTCACGCTCAGCCCCAGCCCGAGCCGGTCGACGGCCTGGTGGTGGTAGTGCGGCACCTCCACCGGCTCCGTGCCGAGCGCCTTGGCCAGCCGGGAGCCCGGCACGGGCCGTACGGGCAGGTGGCCGAACTCGCCCGGCCCGGGGGAGTGCTCAGTGTGGCCCACCACGTCCGGCAGGTGCTGGTGGAGGCTGCCGCCGAGCGCCACGTTGAGCACCTGGAGCCCCCGGCAGACGCCCAGGTAGGGCACCTCCCGCTCCAGCGCCGCCGCCAGCAGCGCGAACTCGGCGTCGTCGCGGAAGCCCCGCACGTAGCTGACCCGCTCGTGCGGCTCCTCCCGGTAGCGGGCGGGGTCGATGTCGCCCCCGCCGGCCAGGATCAGCCCGTCCAGCCGCGCCGCCACCGGGCCGGGCTCGCCGGCCGGCGGCAGCAGCACCGGCTGCCCGCCGGCCCGCACCACCTGCTCCACGTACATGAACGGCAGGAGCGCGGCGTCCAGCTCCCAGACGGTGTAACGGGCCGGCTCCACGTACGTCGTGATGCCGATGACCGGACGGGACACGATCAGCGCCTTTCCTAGAGCGGCGTCACGTACGCGCCGGAGATGCCCCCGTCGACGAGGAACTCCGACGCCGTGATGAACGACGAGTCGTCACTGGCCAGGAACGCCACCGCGGCCGCGATCTCCGACGCCTCGGCGAAGCGGCCGACCGGCACGTGCACCAGCCGGCGCTGGGCGCGCTCCGGGTCCTTGGCGAACAGCTCCTGGAGCAGCGGCGTGTTGACCGGCCCCGGGCACAGGGCGTTGACCCGGACGCCCTCGCGGGCGAACTGCACGCCCAGCTCGCGCGACATGGCCAGCACGCCGCCCTTGGAGGCGGTGTAGGAGATCTGCGAGGTCGCCGACCCCATGACCGCCACGAACGACGCCGTGTTGATGATCGAGCCCTTGCCCTGACGCCGCATGTACGGGATGGCGTGCTTGCAGCACAGGTAGACGCTGGTCAGGTTGACCTCCTGGACGCGCCGCCAGGCGTCGATCCCGGTCTCCAGGATCGAGTCGTCGTCGGGCGGCGAGATGCCGGCGTTGTTGAACGCGATGTCCACGCTGCCGTAGGTGTCGAACGCGGTCTGGTACATCCGCTCGACGTCGGCCTCGCTGGTCACGTCCGCCCGTACGAACAGCCCGCCGACCTCGGAGGCGGCCTTGGTGCCCGCCTCCTCGTCGACGTCCACGCACACGACCCGGGCGCCCTCCTCGGCGAACCGGCGGGCCGTGGCCAGCCCGATCCCGCTGCCCGCGCCGGTGATGACGGCGACGCGGTCCTGCAAACGCTGCATAAGTCTCACTCCGATGAGATAAAGACGTTCTTGGTCTCTGTGAACGCCGACAGGGCGTCGGGGCCGAGTTCGCGGCCGAGGCCGGACTCCTTGAAGCCGCCGAACGGCGTCCAGTAGCGCACCGACGAGTTCGAGTTGACCGACAGGGCGCCCGCCTCGACCGCGCGGGCCACGCGCAGCGCCCGCCCGACGTCGCGCGTCCAGATGGAGCCGCTCAGGCCGTAACGGGTGTCGTTGGCGATCCGGACGGCCTCCGCCTCGTCGGCGAACGGCACGACCGACACGACCGGCCCGAAGATCTCCTCGGTGAAGGCGCGGTCGGTGACCTTCGAGGTCAGGACCGTCGCCGGGAACCAGTAGCCCTTGCCCTGCGGGCACGTGCCCTGCAGATGCGGCCGGTCCTCGGCGAAGCCGCGCACCCGCTCCAGGTGCTCGGCGCTGACCAGCGGCCCCATCTCGGTGCTCTCGTCGAGCGGGTCGCCCACCTTGAGGCCGAGCACGGCCGGCGCGAGGCGGTCGAGGAACTCGTCGTACACCTCGGCCTGGACGAGCAGCCGCGAACGGGCGCAGCAGTCCTGGCCGGAGTTGTCGAACACCGCGTACGGGGCGCTGCGGGCGGCCTTGTCCAGGTCGGCGTCCGCGAAGACGATGTTGGCCGACTTGCCGCCCAGCTCCAGCGTGATGCGCTTGACGTGCGCCGCGGCCTTGGCGGCGATCTCCTTGCCCACCTCGGTCGAGCCGGTGAACACGATCTTGGCCACGTCCGGGTGCTCGACCAGCCGGGCCCCCGCCACCTCCCCTGCCCCAGGCAGGACCTGGAGCACCCCCTCGGGGAGGCCCGCGGCCAGGGCCAGCTCGGCCAGCCTCAGCGCGGTCAGCGGGGTCCACTCGGCGGGCTTGACGATCACCGTGTTGCCCGCCGCGAGCGCCGGGGCGACGCCCCAGCTCATGATCAGCATCGGGAAGTTCCAGGGCACGATGACGCCCACGACGCCCAGCGGCTCCTGGAACGTGACGTCCACGCCCCCGGGCACCGGGATCTGCTTGCCGTGGTTGCGCTCGGGCGCCCCCGCGTAGAAGTGCAGGACGTCGCGGACCGCGCCCGCCTCCCACCGGGAGTTGCCGATCGGGTGGCCGGCGTTGGCGGTCTCCAGCCGCGCCAGCTCCTCGCCGTGCTCGTCCACCAGGTCGGCGAAGCGGCGCAGCAGCCGCGCCCGGTCGCCGGGCGCCACCCCGCGCCAGGACGCGTAGGCGCGCCTGGCACGCTCCACGGCGCGGTCCACCTCGGCCGCGTCGGCCATCTCGACGTCGGCGACGATCTCTTCGGTCGCCGGATTGATGATCTTCATGCCTTGCCCGTCACAGTCCGTTCACATCCGTTCGAAGCCGCGGTACAGCTCCCAGTCCGTCACCGCCGCGTCGAAGGCGGTCAGCTCCACTCTGGCGCAGTTGGCGTAGTGCTCGACCACGTCCTCGCCGAACGCCTCCCGAGCCAGCTTGGAGCCCTCGAACAGGGCCAGCGCGTCGCGCAGCGTGTGCGGCACGGTCTCGGCGCCCGAGGCGTAGGCGTTGCCGCCGAACGGCTCCTCCAGCGGCAACTCGTTCTCGATGCCGTGCAGCCCCGCGGCCACCAGCGCCGACACGGCGAGGTACGGGTTGACGTCGCCGCCCGGCACCCGGTTCTCCACGCGCAGCGACGGCCCGTGGCCCACCAGGCGCAGCGCGCAGGTCCGGTTGTCCACGCCCCACTTGACCGCGGTCGGCGCGAAGCTGCCCGGCACGTACCTCTTGTACGAGTTGATGTTCGGCGCGAACAGCAGCGTGAGCTCCCGCATGCAGGCGAGCTGCCCGGCGATGAAGCGCGCGCCCAGCTCCGACAGCCCGTGCGTGCCGTCGCCCGCCATGACCGGCTCGCCGTCGTGGCTGCGCACCGAGATGTGGATGTGGCAGGAGTTGCCCTCGCGCTGGTTCGGCTTGGCCATGAAGGTGATCGAGCGGCCCTCCTGGGCGGCGATCTCCTTGGCCCCGTTCTTGTAGATCGCGTGGTTGTCGCAGGTGCGCAGCGCCTCGTCGTAGCGGAAGGCGATCTCGTGCTGGCCGAGGTTGCACTCGCCCTTGGCCGACTCGACGTACATGCCGGCGCCCTCCATCTCGCGCCGGATCCGGCGCAGCAGGGGCTCCACGCGGGCGGTGCCGAGCAAGGAGTAGTCGACGTTGTAGAGGTTGGCCGGGTTCAGGTCGCGGTAGCCGCGCCGCTGGGCGTCCTCGTAGCTGTCGTCGTAGACCACGAACTCCAGCTCGGTGCCGACGTAGGCGTCCAGGCCGTGCTCGGCCAGGCGGGCGAGCTGGCGGCGCAGGATCTGGCGGGGCGAGGCGGTCACGTCGGAGCCGTCCTCCCACACCAGGTCGGCCATCAGCATGACCGTGCCCTCCTGCCACGGGACGCGGCGCAGCGTGGACAGGTCGGGGCGCATGACGAAGTCGCCGTAGCCCCGCTCCCACGACGACATGGCGTAGCCGGAGACCGTGTTCATGTCCACGTCCACGGCCAGCAGGTAGTTGCAGCCCTCGGAGCCGTGGTGCAGGACCTCCTCCAGGAAGTACCGCGCGGACAGCCGCTTGCCCTGCAGGCGGCCCTGCATGTCGGCGATGGCGAGCAGCACTGTGTCGATCCGGCCGGCCGCCACCTCCTCGCGCAGCTCCTCCACCCCGAGAAGGCCCGGCCCGCCTGGCGTGTTCACCTCGCTCACGTGCCCGCTCCCATCCGAATAGCACGCTTTCCCGTTGATTGGGCTAGTGTTAGACCATTGAGGTCCATGGTGGGATGGATTGTCAAGACCCGAGGAGACGGTGCCCGATGGCCGGGCCGATGACACGCCCCGAGGACACAGTGGACGACTCTGCGCGATTGATGACGGTGCTCCGCCCGGTGCGGGCGGGCAACGCCTTCGAGGAGACCGTGGAACGGCTCCTCCAGGCGATCAAGCTCGGCGTGGTCGCGCCGGGGGCCAAGCTCCCGCCCGAACGGGAGCTCGCCGTCCAGCTCGGCATCAGCAGGGTGACCCTGCGCGAGGCCATCAGGGCCCTGCAGGAGGCCGGCTACCTCGACGTACGGCGGGGCCGCTACGGCGGCGCGTTCGTCACCTACGTCCCGCCGCAGCCGGGAACGGGCGACCTCCGCCGCGTCGTGGCCGACATGGGCACCGCCGACCTGACGGACGCCCTGACGTTCCGGATGGCGGTGGAGTGCGGCGCCGCCGCCGTGCTGGCCGCGAGCGACCTGACCGACGAGCAGCGGGCGGTGTTGCGCCGCCGCCTGGCCGATCTCGACGAGGCCCGCGTCGAGGACTACCGGCGCCTCGACACCGCCTTCCACCTGTCGATCGCCGAGCTCACCGGCTCGCCGCTGCTCGCCGCCGCCTGCGCCGACGCCCGCCTGCGGGTCAGCGACCTGCTCAACGCCATCCCCATGCTCCAGGTCAACCTCGAACACGCCGCGAGCCAGCACCAGGCGATCGTCGCCGCCATCCTGGCCGGCGACCCCGAGGCGGCCCGCCGCGCCGTCGCCGAGCACCTGGAGGGCACCGCCGCGTTGCTCCGCGCGTTCCTCTCCTGAGATCGTTTTCGCCACATATGGGTATGGCGGGCCCGTAGCATCGAAGACGAAGGTCATGGGGAACTGGTTCGAGCAGAGCATCATCGCGACGGGACGGCTGCCGCTGTTCTGCTTCTTCGTCGCGCTCATCGTCTCGTTCGTCGCCACCCGCATCAACGTCCGGCTGATCAGGGCGAAGGTCGGCTGGTTCCGCGACGTCAACGTCGGGGAGATGCACATCCACCACGTCGTCTTCGGCGTGGTGCTCATGCTCGTGGGCGGCGTCACCGGGCTCATCGTCTCGTCGGCGTCGCAGGTCAGCTATGCCGCCGCGGCCTCGATCTTCGGGATCGGCTCGGCGCTCGTGCTCGACGAGTTCGCGCTCATCCTGCACCTGCACGACGTGTACTGGGAGGAGGAAGGGCGCACCTCGGTCGACGCGGTGTTCGTCGCGGTCGCCGTCACGGGGCTGCTCCTCATGGGCCTGCGCCCGCTGAGCTGGGACTACGGCACGCCCGTCAACCCGGCCGTGCTCATCGTGGCCAACCTCGTGCTGGCCGTCGTGACGCTGCTCAAGGGCAAGATCTGGACCGGGCTCGTGGGCCTGTTCGTGCCCGTGCTGCTCATGGTGGGGGCCGTCCGGCTGGCCCGGCCGGGGTCGCCGTGGGCCCACTGGTTCTTCGCCCGGCGCTCGCCGCGCAAGATGGCCAAGGCCGTCCACCGGGAGGAGCGGTGGCGCCGGCCGGTGATCACCGCCAAGATCGCGTTCCAGGAGTTCGTGTCGGGACGGCACGACCTGCCGTCCACGCGGCGCGGTCGCCGGCTGCCCTGACTCCACGCGCAAGGCCGGAGAGAGGGGCCGGAGAAAGGGGATGGGGTGGAGGACGAGGAGGTCGGCCTCATGGTACGCGACCTGCACGAGCGCGGCCTGGCCGGCGACCTCGCGGGCGTCGCGGCGGCGGCCGGGGGCCGCTCGTTCCGGGAGCTGGAGGCGCTGGGCCGGCCGCACGTCGCCGCGTTCTCGCTGCCGGAGCTGGTGATGCGGCTGGAGTTCGCCGAGCTGATCCCGGACGAGGACTTCGAGGCCGCCGGGGTGGCGCCGGACGAGGTCGCCGGGGTGCGGGCCTTCGCGCTGGCGTGGGTGGAGGACGTCAAGCTGCGCCGGGCCGACGAGGGCGACACCGACGTGGACGACCCGGACGTCCCCGGGATCGACTGACGCCCGGCCCGCGCCGTACCTCACTCCACGGCGGGCAGGGTGACGGGCAGGAGCGCGGGCCGCTTGGCCGTGCGGCCGTCGCCGGAGGAACGGCCGCGCAGGCGGCGGCGGATCCACGGCGCGGCGAACCCCGCCAACCAGCGCAGCTCCGTCTGCGCCACCCGCCACGGCGCGGGCCGGGGGAGGACGGGCAGGGGAAGCGTCCACGAGTCGTCGCTGCCGGGCAGCCCCAGCGCGTGCGCCATCGCCGCGGCGATGCGGGCGTGGCCGAGCGGGGCGGCGTGCAGCCGGTCGAGGCTCCACAGCCGCGCGTCGGTGATGGCCGCGTGCGGGAACGAGTCCACCACCAGGACACCGTGCCGCGCGGCGGCGGCCACGATGCGGGCGTTGAGGTCGACCACCCGGGGCAGCAGCGGGCGGGCCAGGGGCACGAGCCGGCCGAGGTCCGGGAAGGTGACGGTGAGGACGGTCGCGCCCGCGCCGGTCAGCGCCGCGAACATGTCCTCCAGCGCGCCCGCCACCGCGGCGGCGTCGAAGCGGGGGCGGATCAGGTCGTTCATGCCCGCCATGACGGTCGCGAGGTCGGGCCGCAGCGCCAGGGCGGGGGCGAGCTGCTCGTCGCGCACCTGGGCGGCCAGCCGGCCACGCACGGCCAGGTTCGCGTAGAGCAGGCCGGGCTCGCGCTCGGCGAGTAGCTCGGCGAACCGGTCGGCCCAGCCGCGCAGGCCGCCGGCCTCGTCGCCGTCGCCCAGGCCCTCGGTCTGGCTGTCGCCGAGGGCGACGTAACGCGTGTGGCTCATCGAGGTCCTCTCACTCGCTGCTCGTGACGGGCCGGTCGGCGCCGGACGGCGTGGGGGCCGCGGTTCGGTCTTCGGCGGACGGCGTGGGGGTGGCGGGCCGTCCGGCGGCGGACGGCGCGGTGGCGCGTTCGGTCAGGACCTGGGCCGTGGCCAGGCACCAGTCGCGCATCTCCCGCTCCAGCCGGCACCCGCCCAGGCACGACAGGTACGGGCCGACGCGCTCGCCCCGGCGCAGGAACTCCTCCTCGGCCAGGTCGCCCCGCAGGTTGCGCAGCATCCGCTCGAACAGCTCCAGCTTGGCCGCGGCCTCCTCGGCCCGTTCGAGGAGCTGCGCGATGACCGGGGCGGGGTCGAGACGGTCCACGGCGTGGATCTTCACCGCCAGGTCGTCGCGGATCAGCAGCGGCTTGCCGGGCGCGGCGGCGAACGCGGCCAGCTCGGCGATCCCGGCCTCGGCGACCGTGAAGACCCGCTTGTTCGGCCGGCCGCTCTGCACGACCTCCCGGCCGCTGACCAGGCCGTCGGCCTCCAGCCGGGCCAGCTCGGCGTAGAGCTGCTGGGGGGCGGCGTACCAGAAGTTGGCCACGCCCACGTCGAAGACCTTGGCGAGCTGGTAGCCGCTGTACTCGCCGTCGAGCAGCGCCGCCAGCACCGCATGCCTCAGCGCCATCGGTCACTCCTCATAGTCATGTCGATGACTACTCATGAACATGACTATAGGGATACCTCTGGTGGCTCGCCACCCCCGATTCAGAGGGCGGTGACCGAGCGCAGCGCCAGACCGGCGCCCAGCAGCACGACCATGACCGCCGTCCCGGCCGGGGCCAGGCCCGACAGGCGGGCGGCCAGGCGCTGACCGGCCGAGGCCCGCCGCTCCAGTCGGCCGACCAGCTTGACCAGCAGCAGCCCGGTGGCGGTGAGGGTGGCCGCCATGCCGAGCCCGTACGCCGTGACCAGCGCGACGCCGAACCAGGCGCGGCCCAGGCCGATCGCGCCGAGCAGCACGATCAGCGCCGAGGGGCTCGGCACGAGGCCGCCCGCGATCCCCATCCCGAGCAGCCCACCCCGCCCGACCCCGCCACCCGCATGCCCGTGCCCGTGTCCGTGTCCATGCCCGTATCCATGTGCGTGTTCGTGTCGGTCTCCGTGCACATGGCCGTGGCCGTGGCCGGAGTCGTGGTCGCGGCGGGACGCGAGCAGCAGGCGGCCCCCCATGACGGCGATCAGCACGCCGCTCGCGACCCCCAGCCACGCCAGCACCGACTCGCCCGCCAGGGCCGTGAACGCGCTCAGCAGCAGCCCCACCACCAGCACCCCGGCCGTGTGGGTGGCCGTCACCGTGGCGCCCACCACCAGCGCGTCCCGGGGCCGCCCCCGGCGCCCGGCGAGGTACGCCGCCATGATCGTCTTGCCGTGGCCGGGGATCAGCGCGTGACCCGCGCCCAGCACCACGGCCAGACCCAGGGCCAGCAGCCCGAGCGGCGCCGTCAGCCGGTCCGCGCCGACGAGCCCCGTGAACGTCCTGTCCAGCGCGGCCAGCGCGTCGCCGACCGGTCCGCCGATCGCGATCCCGCCCAGCGGCGTCGTCCCGGACGTGCCCGCGCCGGTACCGGCGGCGGACGGCGGACCGGCGCCGGCGACCGTCACCGTCGCCGTGCGCTGGTCGAGGGGGTCGGCCAGCAGGTCCTGCGGGTATGTGCGCAGCTCGTCGCTCACGCTGACCGCGGGCGCCGACGACGCGGCCAGCCGCACCCCGTCCCCCACCGCGGTGATCTCCCGCCAGCCGATCCGCTCCTGCTCGAACGCGTCCGCGAACGTCACCACCGTGCCCCGCCCGCCCGGCGACGCCGCGGCCGGCGCCGTCAGCTCGCAGGTGAGACGGCTGGTACGCAGGCCGCCCTGCCCCGGCCGGTACACGTACTCGGCCCGCTCCACCCGCCACGGCGTCGCCGTGCCGCCCACGGTCAGCCGCTGCGCCGCGGCCAGGGCGGCGCAGCGGCGGTCCGCGTAGGAGGCGTCCACCTGGGGCTGCGCCTGGAGGGTGGGCAGCTCGGCGGCGTCCACCACGGCCAGGTTCCGTACCTGGGCAGGTTGGAGGCGCAGGCCGTTGTAGTGGTTCACGGTGAAGTTGCCCATCGGGTGCGCCGGCGCGGTCGCCGCCAGCGCGGGCCTGGAGAACAGGACCGGCCCGAGCAGAAGCACACCCAGAACGACAGCCACCAGCGCGGGTGGCACCAGCCGGGCTCCGGTACGCGAGGCGCTCCGGTGTGCGGGGCCGGCGTCTTGAGGGGAGGCGCCGGGGGCCGCGGGGCCGGCGTTCTGGCGGGAGGCGGCGGGGCAAGAGATGATCGCCTGCCGGTGGGAGGGGTCGGGGAGCGCTGCGGTCGCGGCCGGGCGCCAGGTCACGAGACGGGCGGTGAGCGCGAACGGCCGGGCGGTGAAGTGAAGCGGCGGCTGGGCGGTGATGGCGATCAGCCGGGCGGTGAGGTGAAGGGGCCGGGCGGGCACGTTCGCGGGGGTCATGAGAACCTCGCCAGGGCGGGCAGCGACGGGTCGAAGCCGGGCCGGGCCGTCAGGGCCGCCGCGTCGGCGCGCCGATCTCCCAGAGCCTGTTCGATGCGGGCGCGGTGGTGGCGCAGCAGCGGGTTGCGCCAGCCCGTCGAGGTGGCCTTGACCGCGTACGGCAGGGCCGCCTTCGCGTCGCCCGCCCTGAACAGCGCCCAGGCCAGCGCGTCCGCCGCCACCAGGTTGGGGTTGCGGGCGTACTCGGCCCGGGCGTGCCGCACCGCCTGCCGCGGGTCGCCGTGGTCGGCCTCGAACTCGGCCCACGTCAGGTCGTCGCGCACCCCGGCCGACTCCAGCAGCCCGCGCTGGGCCCGCAGCAGCGTCCAGTCGGCGGGCCGGCCCGCCCTGGCGGCGGTCTCGCCCTGCTCGATGAGGTACTGCGGCAGCGGGAGCCGCTGGACCACCCGGTCGTACAGGGTGAGCGCCTCGCTCAGCCGCCCGCCGAGCGCGGCGACCCGCGCCTGCCCGGCCAGCGCCGGCGTGTACGCGGGGTCGGCCGCGAGCGCCCGGCCGTACTGGTCGCCCGCCTCCCGCAGGTCGCCCGCGTGCAGGGCCAGCTCACCGAGGTAGTGGCGGACGTAGGCGATGTCGGCCGGGGTGCAGGCGTCGTCCAGGGCGTACTTCAGGAACTCCCGCGCGCCCTTCTGGTCGCCGCGCAGCTCGGCCGCGTACGAGGCCCGGGCGAAGGAGGCGACGCCGGGGCGCAGGCCCATCATCCGGTCCACGGCCCGGCGGGCGCCGGACAGGTCGCCGAGCTGGGTGCGGGCGTCGGCCAGCACCCCGTAGGCCGCGGCGCCGTACGGGTTGACGGTGGCGGCGCGCTCGGCGAGCCGTACCGCGTCGGAGAACTCGTGGCGGCCGGCGGCCAGCGCGGCCCGCCCGGTGAGCACCGCGTCGTCCTCGGGAGCCAGTCGCGCCGCGGTGGCCAGGGCGCCCTCCGCCTTGACGTAGTACGACGGGTCGCCGGTGACCCTGGCCTGGTCCACGTACTGGAGGCCGAGCCGGGCCCAGCCGCGGTGGTCGCCGGGCAGGCGCCTGAGCCGGGCCTGCAACGTCTCGGTGAACGGCGCCGCCTGCCGCGGCGGCGCGGCCGGCCGTGCGGGCGGGGCGGACACCGCGGCGGCGGTGAAGACCAGCGCGCCGGCCAGGACCACGCCGCCGGCGAGGACGAGTGATCGCATCGAGTGCTCCGGATGGGTCGTGGGCCTGAGCCCGGGAGGTCGGAGAGATGGGACGGGGACCGGGGAGACGGGCTTGGTCGGGAGGTGGGGAGGCCGGCCGGTCGCGACGGGGGAGGCGACCGGCCGGCGGGCGGCGGACCTCGGGGTGGGCGGGTCCGCCGGAGAGGGCGCCCGGCCAGGAGAGGGAGCCGGGCGGCCCCCACGATGGGACGGGAGGGGGCGGGGTGCGGCGCCGGTGGTCGGGAGGGGTGGGTGCTCAGCGCTGGTTGACGGCGACGCCGCTCGGCAGCGGGATGTACGGGAACGAGCGCAGCGCCGGCTTGTCGTTGCGGTCCACCTTGTCGGTCAGCGCCGCGACGAGCTTGCCCGAGGTGGCGGCCCCCGCCAGGGCCTGCAGCTCGATGTCGACGACGTCGTCGCCGAGCCGCCGCCCGTTGGGGAAGCCCTGCAGGTCGCCCGCGAGCACGCCGAGCCGGTTCGGGTCCTTGGCCGGCGCGACCGTCATGTTGAGCCGCAGCATCTCGGCCGGGCGGAGCCTGCCGGCGTCCTTGTTGAGGGTCTGGGAGTTCAGGTCGGCGGCGATGGGCCCGTTGCCCTTGGCGACGCCGGTCAGGAAGATTTCCACGAGGTCGGCGCGTGGGGTGGCGGGCGCCTTGATGCCGTAGAGGGCCTCCAGGAGCTTCGGCACCTCGGGGTCGGTGACCCGCTTGACCAGGGCCGCCACGTCGGCGTCCTTGGCCGGGGGCAGCGCGTTGAAGGCGTCCTTCAGGCCCGCGGACGCCACGACCTCGTTGACCAGCGGGTTGCCGAGCCGGGAGACCTGGGTGTAGCCGTGCGGGCTCCACTTGTCGGTGGTCGACCAGATGCCGATCACCGGGTTGCGCCGGACGTCGCCCCTGAGCGCGAGGTCCGCGGCGGGCACCTGCACGGCCAGCGAGCTGACGTTGTAGCCCTTGGTGGTGTCCTGGCCCACCTCGGACAGGTTGCCGCCGTACAGCAGGTCGAAGACCCGCAGATCGAGGAAGAACGCCTCGTCGGCCTGGCCGGCGAACGCCTTGCCGCCGCCGGGCAGGCCGTGGATCGCCTGCGCGCGGAGCGTGGCGTAGTCGGGCATGGAGGCCGGGCCGACGTTGCCGGGCGCGACGACGCCGTCGGAGACGAGGGTCCTGACGCCGTGGCGGGTGATCCGCTTGAGGGTGTAGCGCTGGCGGAAGAGCAGGTTCTCGTCGTCGAGCGAGGTGACGGGGCCGTTGTTGTAGAGGAACGTGCTGGTTCCGCGGCGGTCCTCGTCGCGGAACGTCCACTGGTAGGTGATGTCCGGGCGGGCGTCGCCGTCGTTGTCGATCTTGATGTTGTAGCGCGACCTGGTGTCGAACGAGTAGAAGTTCGGCCCGCCGTTGGGCTCCTGGAACGGGATCCAGTTGGCGAGGAGGGTCACCGTGTCGGCCCGGTCGGGGCTGACGAACGCGTACACGTCGGTGTTGTCGTTGCGCGGGTCGCCCGCGATCATCGGGGCCTCGCGGTGCGAGGAGGCGGTTCCCGCGTCCGTCCGGAGCAGCGCGAACGAGGAGGCGGTCAGCGCCGCCGCGACGCCCAGCCCGATCAGTGCGCGCCGGTTGATCCGGAGCTCCATGTTCGGTCCTTCTTTCTGAGGGCTGATCTGTTCGAGAGGTTCCGGCCGGGTTCCTCGATGGGTGATACGTCGGCGGAGCGCTTTCGGATGTGGCTGGGCGCGAGGTCTCTGCGTGAAGATCGCGACGTCAACCGAAGTTGACATACTTTGGTCGTCAATTTAGGTTGACGGGTGTCGAAGTCGCGCGCCCGTTCGTTGGGCGTTTCAGGATTTATCGAGATGTGTCGGGAAAGGAGGCGTGGTGATCAAGGAGCTGCTCTCCTACGTTCGCCCGCACCGGGGGATCCTCGTCGTCGGAGGGTTACTGGGCCTGGTCGGCTCGGCGGCGGGGCTCGCCATGCCGTTGCTGGCCAAGTACGTGGTGGACGCCTTCGGGCAGGGCGGATCGATCGCCGGCCCGCTCGCCGGGCTCACCGTGGCGGTCGTGGTCGGCGCCGTGGTCTCGGCCGGGGGCAACTACCTCATGGAGCGCACCGGCGAGGGCATCGTGCTCGGCGCCCGGCGCCGCCTCGTGGACCGGTTGCTCCGCCTCAGGGTGGCCGACGTGGACCGGCTCAAGCCCGGTGACCTGCTGTCCCGGGTGACCGGCGACACGACGCTGCTGCGGGCGGTGCTGACCAACGGCATCGTCAACTCCATCGGCGCGGTGTTCATGCTCGTCGGGGCCGTGGTCATGATGGCGGCCATGGACGGCGTGCTGCTGCTCGTCACGCTGCTCGTGGTGGTCGTGATCGGCGGCATGACCGCGCTGATCATGCCGCGGATCCAGCGGGCGCAGCAGGAGGCCCAGACCGCCGTGGGCGACATGGGGGCGGTCCTCGACCGGGCGCTCCAGGCGTACCGGACAGTCAAGGCGAGCGGGGCGGAGGACCGGGAGATCGCGGTCGTCGGCGACGCCGCCGAGCGGGCCCGCGACCGAGGGCTCCAGGTGGCCGGATGGACCTCGCTGGCCGGCGTGGCCACGTGGATGGCCGTGCAGCTCGCGTTCCTCAGCGTGCTCGCGGTGGGCGGGTCGCGGGTCGCGTCCGGAGCGCTGGCGATCTCGTCGCTGATCGCGTTCCTGCTGTACCTGTTCTACC
The DNA here is from genome assembly GCF_024172185.1 of Nonomuraea roseoviolacea subsp. carminata. Lineage (GTDB taxonomy): Bacteria > Actinomycetota > Actinomycetes > Streptosporangiales > Streptosporangiaceae > Nonomuraea > Nonomuraea roseoviolacea. The sequence goes on along the minus strand of NZ_JAMZEC010000001.1, from coordinate 1,546,259 downwards.
TGGTCGCGCCCATCGGGCAGCTCGTCGAGGGGGCCGTCCAGCTCCAGCAGGGCCTGGCCGCGATGAAGCGCATCAAGGAGATCGAGGACCTGCCCGCCGAGCCGGTCGCCGTCCTCGCCGCCGCACCTGCCGAAGCCGTCGAGGCTCCGGAGCGGGCCGAGCCGGTCGGGGTGCGGTTCGAGGACGTGGTGTTCCGGTACGGCGAGGACCGGCCGGCCGTGCACGACGGCGTGACCTTCGAGGTGCCCGCCGGCGGGCTGACCGCGCTCGTCGGGCCGTCCGGCGCCGGCAAGTCCACGGTGTTCGCCCTGCTCGAACGCTTCTACGACCATCAGTCCGGGACCATCCTCGTCGACGGCCGCGACATCCGCGACTGGCCGCTCGCCGAGCTGCGCGCCGCCCTCGGCTACGTCGAGCAGGACGCGCCCGTGCTCGCCGGGACCCTGCGCGAGAACCTCCTGTTCGCCGCCCCCGGCGCCGCCGAGGACGAGCTGTGGAGCGCCATCGCCCGCACCCGCCTCGACGACCTCGTCGCCCGGCTTCCCGAAGGGCTGGAGACGCCGGTCGGCCATCGCGGCGTGCTGCTGTCCGGCGGCGAGCGGCAGCGGGTCGCCATCGCGCGGGCGCTGCTGCGCAAGCCCCGGCTGCTCCTGCTGGACGAGGCCACCTCGCAGCTCGACGCGGTCAACGAGCTGCGGCTGCGCGAGGTCATCGCCGAGGTCGCCACCGAGACCACCGTGCTCGTCATCGCGCACCGGCTGTCCACCGTGACCAACGCGGGCCGCATCGTCGTCATGGAGGGCGGCGGCGTACGGGCGTCCGGCACCCACGAGGAGCTGGTCGGTCACGACGACCTCTACCGCGAGCTGGCCGCCACCCAGTTCCTGGTGTCCTGAGGCATTGTTACTCTTCCAGAGACAAATATGAATGCCTTCATTCAGGAGGTCGCATGAGCCGCATCGTGCGCGCGCCGCGAGGCACCACGCTCACCGCGAAGGGGTGGCCCCAGGAGGCCGCCCTCCGGATGCTCCAGAACAACCTGGACCCGGAGGTGGCCGAGCACCCCGAGCAGCTGGTCGTCTACGGCGGCTCGGGCCGGGCGGCGCGTGACTGGCCGTCGTTCGACGCGCTGGTCAGGACGCTGACGACGCTGGAGGGCGACGAGACGCTGCTCGTGCAGTCCGGCCGCCCGGTCGGGGTGTTCCGCACCCACGAGTGGGCGCCGCGCGTCCTCATCGCCAACTCCAACCTCGTGCCCGACTGGGCGAACTGGGAGGAGTTCCGGCGGCTGGAGGCGGCCGGGCTCACCATGTACGGGCAGATGACCGCGGGCTCGTGGATCTACATCGGCACCCAGGGCATCCTGCAGGGAACGTACGAGACGTTCGCCGCCGTGGCCGAGAAGAAGTTCGGCGGGTCGCTGGCCGGGACGATCACGCTCACGGCCGGCCTCGGCGGCATGGGCGGCGCCCAGCCGCTGGCCGTCACCCTCAACGGCGGCGTCGTCATCTGCGTCGACTGCGACCCGCGCTCGGTGTCGCGCCGCATCGAGCACCGCTACCTCGACGTCCAGGCGTCCTCGCTGGACGAGGCGCTGCGCCTGGCCTACGAGGCGCGTGACGCCCGCCGGCCGCTGTCCATCGGCGTCGTCGCCAACGCCGCCGAGGCCGTGCCCGAGCTGCTGGCCCGCGGCGCCGAGATCGACATCGTCACCGACCAGACCTCCGCCCACGACCCGCTCATGTACCTGCCGGTCGGCGTCGCGTTCGAGGACATGGCGACCGAGCGCGACAAGGACCCGGCCGCCTTCACCCGCCGCGCCCGCGAGTCGATGGCCCGGCACGTCGAGGCCATGGTCGGTTTCCAGGACGCCGGTGCCGAGGTGTTCGACTACGGCAACTCCATCCGGGGCGAGGCGCAGCTCGCCGGCTACGGGCGGGCCTTCGACTTCCCGGGCTTCGTGCCGGCCTACATCCGGCCGCTGTTCTGCGAGGGCAAGGGCCCGTTCCGGTGGGCGGCGCTGAGTGGCGACCCGGCCGACATCGCCGCCACCGACCGCGCCATCCTCGACCTGTTCCCGGACAACGAGCCGCTGGCGCGCTGGATCCGCGCCGCCGGGGAGAAGGTCCACTTCCAGGGGCTGCCCGCGCGCATCTGCTGGCTCGGGTACGGCGAGCGGCACCTGGCGGGCGAGCGGTTCAACGACATGGTGGCCTCCGGCGAGCTCCAGGCGCCGGTCGTCATCGGCCGCGACCACCTCGACAGCGGGTCGGTCGCCTCGCCGTACCGCGAGACCGAGGCGATGGCCGACGGCTCCGACGCGATCGCCGACTGGCCGCTGCTGAACGCCATGCTCAACACCGCCTCCGGCGCCGCCTGGGTGTCGATCCACCACGGCGGCGGGGTCGGCATCGGCCGCTCGATCCACGCGGGCCAGGTCACGGTGGCCGACGGCACGGCCCTGGCCCGTGAGAAGGTCAACCGCGTGCTGACCAACGACCCGGGCACGGGCGTGATGCGGCACGTGGACGCGGGCTACGACGAGGCCGCGCGGGTCGCGGAGGAGCGCGGCGTGCGCATCCCGATGCGGGAGTCCTGACGGCTTCACCGGCGGCCGTTCCCGGCCTCGCGAGAGGGGGACGGGAACGGCCGCCGGTGGTGCCAGGGATGAGAATGCGGCCCGCGTGGCGTTGGAGGTGGCGTGGTGGGTGGATATCACGGCGCGATGGAGCCGCTGCTCAACGGCCGGAGGCTGTCGCCCGTGCAGCGCAGGATCGCCCATTACCTGTCGGAGCACCTCGACGAGGCCATCTTCCTGTCCAGCGTCGAGCTGGCCGAGCGGGCGGGCGTGAGCCAGCCGTCGGTGACCAGGTTCGCAGTCGTGCTGGGCTTCGCCGGCTATCCGGAGCTGCGGCAGGCGCTGCGGCCGATGGTGATGGGCGGCCCGGTCGAGGCGCCGCGGGACAGCCTGCTGCGCGGCGCGTTCGACAACGAGATCCGCAACCTCACCCTGCTGCGCGAGCGCCTGGCGTCGCTGCCGCTCAAGGAGGCGGGGGAGGCGCTGGCCGCGACCGAGCCGCTGGTCGTCCTGGGGCTGCGCGTCTCGTCGGGGCTGGCCACCACGTTCGCCTACTACGCCCGCCGCATCCACCCCGACGTGCGGCTGCTCACGCACGGCGGGTCGGAGCTGGCCGACGGCCTGCACGCCGCCCGCCGGGCCGGGGCCGAGTGGGTGGTGGCGGTGCTGCTGCCGCGCTATCCCGTGGAGGCGGTCCAGGCCCTGGAGTACGCGGGCAAGCTCGGTCTGCGCACGGCGGTCATCACCGACAAGCCGGGCTTCCCCGCCGAGATCGTGCTGGACGCCCCCGTGGGCGACCGGCTGGTGTTCGACTCACACGCCGCGCCGCTGGCCCTGGCCATGGCCCTGGTGGAGGCCATGGCCGACGCGGCGCCGCTGCGCACCCAGGCTCGGCTGGAGGAGTACGAGCGGATGACCGACGAGACCGGGACGTTCGTCCAGGGCGATCCCGCCTGACCGGGAGGACGGCTCCCCGGCAGGCGAGTGCTTGTCGCGCGACGTGCCGAGGGTGTGTTCGAACCAAGGTCGTAAACTGCTGCGCATGACCGAACGACCGACGGCGCTGGTCACCGGCGCCTCCCGGGGAGTGGGCGAGGCCGTCGCCCGGGCGCTGGCGCCCACGCACCACGTCCTGCTCGGCGGCCGCGACACCGAGGCCCTCGGCAAGCTGGCCGGCGAGCTGCCCGACGCCCGGCCGTGGCCCGTCGAGCTGACCGAGGTCGGCCCCGCCGACGTCGCCGGCGTGGAGCGGCTCGACCTGCTCGTCCACAGCGCCGGCGTCGCCCTGCTCGGGCACGTCGCGGAGCTGACCGCCGACACCTGGCGGCGCACGATGGAGATCAACGTCGTGGCCGTGGCCGAGCTGACCCGCCTGCTGCTGCCCGCGTTGCGCGCCGCCCGCGGGCACGTGGTCTGCGTCAACTCGGGCGCGGGGCAGCGCGCCAACCCCAACTGGGGGGCGTACGCGGCCAGCAAGTTCGCCCTGCGGGCCTTCGCCGACGCGCTGCGCCTGGAGGAGCCGGAGCTGCGGGTGACGACCGTCTACCCGGGCCGCGTCGACACCGACATGCAGCGCGGCGTGCGCGAGCAGGAGGGCGGCGCGTACGAGCCGGACCGCTACCTGCGCGCCGACACCGTCGCCCGCGCCGTGCTGGCCGCCGTCAACGCCGGCCCCGACGCCCACCTCACCGAGATCACCCTGCGTCCCAGCGGGGGCCCGGTCAACTGATCGCGCCGTCCGATCACCCGCCGCCCCACTGAATGGCTTCATTCACTACAGTGGCACCATGCTTGACGACCTCGCGCGCATCGGACACGACCCCTCCACCAACGGTTACGTCAGGGACGCCTGGTCGGCCGCCGACCTCGAACTGCGCGAGTGGTTCAGGGGCGAGGCCGATCGGCTCGGGCTCGACCTGCGCGAGGACCGCAACGGCAACCTGTGGGCGTGGTGGGGCGACCCGTCGCGCGAGCCGGGGGTCGTCACGGGCAGCCACCTCGACTCCGTGCGGCAGGGCGGCGCCTTCGACGGGCCGCTCGGCGTGGTGTCCGCGTTCGCGGCCCTCGACCTGCTGCGGCGGCGCGGCGTGCGGCCCGCCAGGCCGCTGGGCGTGGCCTGCTTCACCGACGAGGAGGGCGCCCGGTTCGGCGTGCCGTGCGTCGGGTCGCGGCTGCTGACCGGTGCGCTCGCCCCCGACCGGGCGCTCGGGCTGACCGACGACGCCGGCGACACGCTCGCCGACGTCCTCACCCGGGCCGGCCGCCGGCCGGGCGACCTGGGCAAGGACGACGAGACGCTGGCCATGGTCGGCACGTTCGTGGAGCTCCACGTCGAGCAGGGCCGCGGGCTGGCCGCCACGGGCAGCCCGGTCGGCGTCGCCAGCGCGATCTGGCCGCACGGCCGCTGGCGCTTCGACTTCCGCGGCCGGGCCGACCACGCGGGCACCACCCGGCTGGAGGACCGCGACGACCCGATGCTGCCGTTCGCCCGCATGGTGCTCGCGGCCCGCGAGGCGGCGGTCCGGCACGGCGTGGTCGCGACCGTGGGCCGGGCCCGGATCTCGCCGGGCAACACCAACGCCGTGCCCGGCCTGGTGTCGGCCTGGCTCGACGCCCGCGGGCCCGCCGAGGCGGAGGTGCGGGCGCTGGTGGCCGAGCTCGCGGAAGGCGCCGGGGTGGAGGCGGCGGAGGAGTCGTGGACCCCGGTCGTGGACTTCGAGGCGGGGCTGCGCGACCACCTGGCCGCCGTCGCCGGCCGCGCCCTCGACGACCCGGAGGGGGCGTACGGAGAGGACCCCGGCCTCGCGGGGACCGAAGGCACACCCGGAGAGACCCGCGGCCTCGCGCGGGCCGAAGGCACACCCGGAGAGACCCGCGGCATCGCGCGGGCCGAGGGGGCGCCCGTGCCGGTGCTCCCGACCGGGGCCGGGCACGACGCCGGGATCCTCGCGGCGGCCGGCGTGCCCACCGCGATGCTGTTCGTCCGCAATCCCACAGGTGTGTCCCACTCGCCCGAGGAGCACGCCGACCCCGCCGACTGCGCGGCCGGGGTGACCGCGCTCGCGAGCGTCCTGGAGGACCTGTGCCGCTGACGTACTGGTGCGAGCACGCCTGGCTGCCCGAGGGAGTCGCCGACGGCGTGCTCGTGGAGATCGACGGCGAGCGGATCGCCCGGGTGACCCGTGGCGAGCCCGCGGGGGCCGAACGGCTTCCCGGGCTCACCGTCCCGGGCCTGGCCAACGCTCACTCGCACGCCTTCCACCGGGCGCTGCGCGGCGTCACCCAGACGGGCCGGGGCGACTTCTGGACCTGGCGCGAGCAGATGTACGGGGTCGCGGCCCGCCTCGACCCCGACGGCTACCTCGCGCTGGCCCGCGCCGTCTACGCCGAGATGGCCCTGGCCGGGATCACCTGCGTCGGCGAGTTCCACTACCTGCACCACGGGCCGGACGGGCGGCCGTACGACGACCCCAACGTCATGGGCCACGCACTGGTCGAGGCGGCCCGCGAGGCGGGGCTGCGGATCGCGCTGCTCGACGCCTGCTACCTGACGGGCGGCTTCGGCGAACCGCTGGCGGGCGCGCAGATCCGCTTCGGCGACGGCGACTCCGAGCGGTGGGCGGTCCGGGCGGAGGCCCTGGCCGCCGCCTACGAGGGGCGGCCCGACGTGGAGATCGGGGCGGCCGTCCACTCGGTGCGCGCGGTGCCGCCGGAGCACGTGCCCGTGGTGGCCGAGTTCTCCCACCGGCACGCCGCGCCGCTGCACGCCCACGTCTCCGAGCAGGTCGCCGAGAACACGGCGTGCGTCGAGATGTACGCCGCCACCCCCGTGCGGATCCTGCACGAGCACGGCGCGCTCGGCCCCCGCTCCACCGCCGTCCACGCCACCCACCTGACCGAGGTGGACGTCGAGCTGCTCGGCCGTTCCGGCACCCACGTCTGCATGTGCCCCACCACCGAGCGCGACCTCGCCGACGGCATCGGCCCCGCCCGTGCCCTGTTCGAGCGGGGCGCCCCGATCACGCTCGGCTCCGACAGCCACGCCGTGATCGACCTGTTCGAGGAGGCGCGGGGCGTCGAGCTGGACGAGCGGCTGGCCAGCCACCGGCGCGGCCACTGGCGGGCCGCCGAGCTGCTGACCGCCGCCACGGCCGCGGGCCACACCTCGCTCGGGTTCCCGGACGCGGGCATGCTGGTCCCGGGCGCGTGGGCCGACCTGGTGTCGGTGCGCCTCGACACGGTCCGCACGGCGGGCGCGGGGGCGACGCCTGAGGGGGTGGTGTACGCGGCGACGGCGGCCGACGTCCACTCGGTGATCTCGGGGGGCCGCCGCGTGGTGAGCGACGGCCGGCACGTCCTGGGCGACGTCGGCGCCATGCTGGCCGAGGCGATCGGACGACTGCGATGACGGATGGGAACGTGAGGAGAGGGACGCCATGACGGCGACGCTGATCGACGGGATCGGGCTGCTCTACACGGCCGACCCGGAGCGCGAGGAGATCCGGAACGCGGCGCTCGTCGCCGAGGACGGCCGCGTCGCCTGGGTGGGGCCCGCGGCCGAGGCGCCCCAGGCCGACCGGCGTGTGGACGCCGGGGGCCGGTGCGTCGTGCCGGGGTTCGTGGACAGCCACGCGCACCTCGTCTTCGCCGGCGACCGGACCGCCGAGTTCGAGGCCCGCATGTCCGGCCGCCCGTACTCCGCGGGCGGCATCAGGTCCACGGTCGAGGCCACCCGGCGGGCCGGCGACGCCGAGCTGGCCACCCACGCCGCCGCCCTGGTGGCCGAGATGCTCGCCCAGGGCACCACCACGGTCGAGATCAAGAGCGGCTACGGCCTGAGCGTCGAGGACGAGCGGCGCTCGCTGGAGATCGCCACCGGGCTGACCGACGAGACGACGTTCCTCGGGGCGCACGTGGTGCCCTCCGGCACGTCGGCCGACGACTACGTGCGGCTGGTCACGGGGGAGATGCTGGCGGCCTGCGCGCCGTACGCGAAGTGGGTGGACGTCTTCTGCGAGCGGGGGGCCTTCGACGGCGACCAGACGCGGGAGATCCTGCGGGCCGGGATCGCCGCCGGGCTCCAGCCACGGGTGCACGCCGCCCAGCTCGGCCCCGGCCCCGGCGTGCTGATCGCCTGCGAGCTGGGGGCGGCCTCGGCCGACCACTGCACCCACCTGACCGCCGCCGACGTGGACGCGCTCGCCTCCTCCAGCACGGTGGCGACGCTCCTGCCCGGGGCGGAGTTCTCCACCCGCTCGCCGTACCCCGACGCGCGGCGGCTCATCGACGCCGGCGTGACCGTCGCCCTGGCCACCGACTGCAACCCCGGCTCGTCGTTCACCTCCTCCATGCCGTTCTGCGTCGCGCTGGCCGTGCGGGAGATGGGGATGACGCCGCTGGAGGCGGTGCGGGCGGCCACGTACGGCGGGGCGCGCGCGCTGCGCCGCACGGACGTAGGCTGGCTGCGTCCGGGGGCCCGCGCCGATCTCGTGGTCCTCGACGCGCCCTCGTACGTACACCTCGCCTACCGGCCCGGCGTCCCCCTCGTTCACCAGGTCTTCCAGGCCGGTCTCCTCCTTGAGGAGGACGTCCAGAACCGTCCGCTGGTCGTACCCCTTTAGGGAATCTTTGCATCTCGCCGGACGTTGCCGGGTTATACACGCAGCTGCGGAACGAGGTGCCTGGGGATGGCAAGGCCTACGGGGAGTCGCACGCAGGAGCAGCACGTCGCCGAGCGCGATCTGCTGGGGACCTATCTGGCCGAGATCGGCCGGGTCCCGCTGCTCACGGCGGAGGAGGAGGTCGAGCTCGCCAAGCGCATCGAGGCGGGCCTCTTCGCCGAGCAGCTGCTCGACAGCGGAGGCTCGGAGCCGCGGATCGGGGACGCGGGCGACGAGGAGCTGGAGCGCCTGGCGGTGTCCGGCCGGCGGGCGAAGGACGAGTTCATCCAGGCCAACCTGCGGCTGGTCGTCGCGGTGGCCCGGAAGTACTCGGGGCGGGGCATGCCGCTGATCGACCTGGTCCAGGAGGGCAACCTGGGGTTGGTCCGGGCGGTGGAGAAGTTCGACTACAAGCGGGGCTACAAGTTCTCGACGTACGCCACGTGGTGGATCCGGCAGTCGGTAGGGCGGGCCATCCACGAGCAGGCGCGGCCGGTGCGGCTGCCCACGCACGCCGGCGAGCAGATGACCCGGCTGATGCGGGTGCGGCGCGACATGCTGGCCGAGTTCGACGTCGAGCCGACCGACGACGACCTCGCCGAGATCCTGGAGCTGCCGATCGAGCGGGTGCGCGAGCTGCGCCGCTGGGCCTCCGACCCGGTGTCGCTCCAGCTCGGCGTGGGTGACGAGGACGAGACCGAGCTGGGCGACATGATCGCCGACGAGACCTGGGCCGACCCGGAGCAGCAGGCCATCGACATCCTGGAGCGCGAGCGGCTCGACGAGTGGCTGACCGGCCTGGAGGGCGACACGCGCGACATGCTGCGCTGGCGCTACGGGCTGGTCGACGGGCGCGAGCACACGCTGACCGAGGTGGGCGAGCGCTACGGTATCGGCCGCGACCGCGCCCGCCGCATCGAGCGCGACGCGCTGGCGCGGCTGCGCCGCATGGCCACCGCCGCCGCCTGACCCGCCGCCGCCTCCTCGGCCCTCTCGCGGTCCTGTCCTGAGGCCCGTTCCCGGGCCTGTCCGTGAGGGTGTTCTCGCGCGTGCCCGTGAGGGTGTTCTCGCCCGTGTCAGTGAGTCTGTTCTCGCGCGTGCCCGTGCGCCTGTTCTCGGGCGTGTCCGTGCGCCTGTTCTCGGGCGTGTCCGCGGGCTCGCCCTCAGGGCGTGGGGCCGAGGACGCGGCGGAGGAAGTCCTCCAGGGCGGCCTCGGCCGCCTCGGGGCCGCCGCCGCGCGCCACCAGCAGCGCGCTCTCGTTGATGGCGGCCAGCAGCATGTGCGCGTGCAGGTCGGCGAACTCCTCCGGCACCGCCTTCGCCGCCTGCAACGCCGCCTTCAGCATGCCGAACGCGTACTTCTCCTCCATGGCCCGCCAGCGCTCCCAGCCGAGCACCGAGGGCGCGTCGATCAGCACGATGCGGCGCACCACCGGGTCGCCCGCCAGCCGCATCCACTCCAGGCAGCCCGTCACCAGGGCCCGGCGGGGGTCCTCGACGCCCCGCACCGAGGCGCGGATCGCCCGGCCCACCTCCGCCTCCACGGCCTCCAGCACCGCCTCGAACAGCGCGTCCTTGCCCGCGTAGTGGTGGTAGAGCGCGCCCCGGCTCAGGCCCGACTCGTGCAGCACGGCCTCGATCGAGGTGCCCTCGTAGCCGTGCTCGGCGAACAGGCGGCGGGCGATGGCGACCACCTTCTCGCGCGTGGCGGCGCCGCGCTCTGCCCTGAGACTCATGTCCCCACTCTAGACATACCGACTCTCGGTCGGTTAGTTTCCAGACCGACAGTCGGTCTGTTTCGCGGGTTCCGAGAGCCCGGGGGAGTGGAGGACGCCATGGCCAAGGTCGCCGGGCTGACGTACGTGGACGAGGGCGAAGGGCCCGTGGCGCTGTTCCTGCACGGGGTGGGCACCAGCTCGCACCTGTGGCGGCACGTCGTCGCCGAGCTGCGCGGCGAGCGCCGCTGCGTCGCCCCCGACCTGCCCGTGCACGGCGGCAGCGATCCGCGCGAGGACCTGTCGTTGCCGGCCCTCGCGGACGCGATCGAGGAGTTCTGCGCCGAGCTGGGGCTCGGCCCGGTCGACCTGGTCGCCAACGACACGGGCGGCGCCGTCGCCCAGCAGCTCGCCGTCCGCCACCCCGCCCGGGTGCGCACGCTCACGCTGACCAACTGCGACGTGCACGACGACACGCCGCCCCCGGCGTTCCGGCCGACGGTCGAGCTGGCCGAGCGCGGGGAGCTGGCCGGGCTCATGGGGGCCGTGCTCGAACGGCCGGAGCTGCTGTCGGCCACCGCGTACGGCCAGAGCTACGAGCGCGTCGACGACCCGGCGGCGGTCGTCGATGCGTACCTGCGGCCCATCCTCGGCAAGCCGGGCGGCGGCGAGGCGTTCGAACGGCTGCTGACCTCGATCGACGCCAAGGACATGATCGCCATCGAGCCGGCGCTCACCCTGCTGACCGTGCCCGCGCTCGTGGTGTGGGGCACGGGCGACGTGTTCTTCGAGACGCGGTGGGCGCGATGGCTGCGCGACACGATCCCCGGGGTCAGGAAGGTCGTGGAGATCGAGGGCGGGCGGCTGTTCTTCCCCGAGGAGCGGGCCGCCGAGCTGGTGCCCCACCTGCGGGTCTTCTGGGCGGCCGAGCGCGCGAACGCGGGCGCCTGAGCGCTCGCGCGCGGGCGATCGCGGCGGGCCGGCTCAGCGCTCGCGCGCGGGCGATCGCGGCGGGCCGGCTCAGCGCTCGGGCGCGTGCGATCGCGACGGAGGGCCGGTCAACGCTCGGGGGCGGGGGTGATCTGGAAGTGGGCGGCCTTCCACTCGCCGTCCCGGCGCACCAGGGAGGTCGTCGCGTAGACGCGCATGGTCCGCTCGGTGGTGCCGCCCACGAGCATGTCGATCTCGACGGTGCTGGTGTGGATCGCACTGTCCTCGGTCAGCATGACCACCTTGTGGTCGGACTGGTCGGTCCGCGTGTACGGGTTCTGGTTCTCGGCGAAGCCCTTGAGGATGGCGGCGCGGTCGGTCACCACGCCCCAGGGGGAGACGCTGAAGACGTCGTCGGTGAGGAAGCGGTCGTAGAAGGCGGCGTCGCCGTTCCGGTTGGCCTCCCACGCCTTCTCCGTCAGCGCGATCAGCTCGTCCATGGGATCTCCTTCGGGTGACACCGGTTTAAGTGGTGTCAAGTGTTACAGTGTCCGGGTGGAAGACGCAAGCGGGATGCTGCTGACGGGCGGGGACGGGCAGCGGTTCAGGTTCGACGCGGGCACGCTGTGCCTGGAGTTCCTGCTCAGCGGGGCCGTGGAGCCGTGGGAGCTGCTGCGCGAGCCCGCCGACCTGGCGGCGTGGGCGCCCCTGACGCGGCTCGGGATCGAGGGGCCGGTCACCGTGGGGCCGGGCGACCTGACGGCGGCCCGGCGGCTGCGGGCCGCGATCTGGCGGCTGGCCGTGCGCTCCGCCGGGGCCGAGGGCGTCCCGGGGGTCCCGGCCCCGATCGAGGACCCGCCCGCGGACCGGGCCCTCGGCCGGGATGCGGCCGGGGGAACCGAGGACGACCTGCGCGTGCTGAACGCCGCCGCCTCCGCGCCGCCGCCCGTGCCGGTGATCGGGGCGGGCCGGGAACGCGGCTGGGCGTACCCGGTAACGGGCTCGCAGTTCCTGTCGGCCGTGGCCCGGGACGCGATCGACCTGTTCAGCGGCCCGCGGGCCGGGCGGGTGCGCATGTGCGCGGGGGTCAACTGCCACCTGATCTTCCTCGACACCTCGCGCCCGGGCGCCCGCCGCTGGTGCTCGATGAGCCGCTGCGGCAACCGCCAGAAGCTGCGCACCCGACGTTCGTAGGAGGATCTTCGCGTGAGTGAGCTGCTGGGCACGGTGGGGCGGCTGCGCCGCTACCCGGTCAAGTCGATGCTGGGCGAGGACCTCGACGCCGCCGAGCTCGGCGAACGCGGGCTCCGCGGCGACCGGCGCCGGGCCGTGCTGGACGTGGCCACCGGCCGGATCGCCAGCGCGAAGAGCCCCCGCCTCTGGCGCGCGCTGCTCACCCTCGACGGCACCCGCCCGCCGGGCGACGCCGAGCTGTCGGCGCTGCTCGGACGCCGGGTGCGGCTCGTGGAGTCACCGCCCGAGGGGGCCGAGCTGGAGCGGTCGGTGCCGGAGGAGGTGCTGGAGCGGGGCGTCGAGGCCGAGGTCGGCCACACGGTGGGGCGGCTCGGCGGCGCGGCTCCCGGGACGTTCCTCGACTTCGCGCCCGTCCACCTGATCGCGGCCTCGACCCTCGCCCGGATCGGCGCGCTCGGCCCGCGCGGCACGGTCGAGGCCGACCGCTACCGCCCGAACCTGGTGATCGAACCGGCGCCGGACGGGCCCGGGGCGGCGGCGTTGGGCGGGCCCGGGGCGGCGGGGTTGGGCGGGCCCGGGGCGGCGGGGTTGGGCGGGCCCGTGGCGTCGGATGGGTCCGTGGCGGCGGCGCTCGGTGGGTCCGTGGCGTTGGACGGGTCCGGGGCGGCGGTGCCGGGCGGGTTCGTGGAGAACGGCTGGGTGGGGGCCGAGCTGCTCGTCGGTGATGAGGTGGTGCTGGCGGTCATCGCCCCCACGCCCCGGTGCGCCGTGCCGACGCTCGCCCACGGCGTGCTTCCCCGGGACGTGGACGCCCTGCGCGTCCCGGCCCGGCACAACCAGGTGTCCGCGCTCGGCATGGCGCCCCAGCCGTGCGCGGGCGCGTACGCCCGCGTGCTGCGCCCCGGCCGGGTCGCGAAGGGCGACCCGGTGCGGCTGCGCGTTCCCTGACGCGGGACCCGGGGAACGCTCAGACGAGCGGGGTCAGGTGGCTGTCGAGGTCGTCGAGGATCTTGCCGGCGGCCGTGACCCCGATGCCCAGCATCCAGATCTCGTCGTCCACGTTGTAGGCGTGCCCCGCCTTGACGGCCGCGAGGTTCTTCCACAGCGGCCCGCCGGTCACCGCCGCCTGGCTCTTGGCCGCGGCCTCGCCGTACGCGCTGTAGAAGACGGCGTCGGCGTCGGCCTGGGCGATGTTCTCCTGGCTGAGCTTGCCGAAGCGCTTGTCGGCCTGGCCGGCCAGCATCTGCGTCTCGGGCCGCGGGATGCCCGCGTCGCCGACGACGATGCCGCTGAACGACTCGGGACCGTACATGCGGATCTCCGTCGGCATGAAGCGGACGATGCTCACCTTCAGCGCGGTGAACTTGGCGCCGACCTGCTTGGCCCGCGCCTCGTAGGCCGACAGCAGCTCGGCGGCCCGCTCCTTCCTGCCCAGGGCCTCGGCGTCGAGCAGGAAGTTCTGCTTCCAGGTGACGCCGACCTTCTCGGTGAACACCGTGGGCGCGATCTTGCTGAGCTTGTCGTAGAAGGCGGCCTGGCGGAACTTGGTGCCGAGGATCAGGTCGGGCTTGAGTGCCATGATGGCTTCGAGGTTGAGCTGCTGGAGCGTGCCCACGGGCTTGGTGGCCGCCAGGGCGGAGCCCAGGTACTTCGGCCACGCCTGGCTCTCGGCCGCCTGCGCCGCGCCCACCGGCGTCAGGCCGAGCGACACCATCGTGTCGAGCTTGTCGGTGTCGAGCACCACGACCCGCTTCGGCTCCGCCGGGACCTTCGTCTCGCCCATGGCGTGCTTGACCGTCCGGGTCGGACCGGAGTCCTGGGATGGGGTGGAGGCGCCGCAGGCGGTGAGGGCGAGCAGGGGGAGCAGGGCCGCGGCGGCCAGGCGGAGACGCATGTGGGTTCCTTGATCGTTTAGGTAAGGCAACCCTAAGTGTAGTGCCCGGCACATCCGGAACGTGGGGTGTGAAAAGCCCGAAACAACCGCGAAACACCACTGAGGCGAGATTCACGAATGTGAAACACGCCTGGTCGAGCCATGAAACCGCGGACGAACACGCTGTGGCCACACGTCATATGTAAGGAGGGTCGCGTCGTGAAGATCGACAGCGGCACGACTGCCTGGATGCTCACGGCCACCGCGCTGGTGCTGCTGATGACTCCGGGCCTCGCGTTCTTCTACGGGGGCATGACCAGGGCCAAGAGCGTCCTGAACATGATGATGATGTCGTTCGCGGCCATCATCACCGTGACGATCGCCTGGGTGCTCTACGGGCACTCGCTGGCGTTCAGCGACAATTCCATGTCGTGGCTGAACCAGTTCGTCGGCGGTCTCGACCACGTCGGCCTCCAGAGCCTCGTCCACACGGCCACCAAGGACGACGGCACGGGCATGCCCAGCCTGGTCTTCTCGGCCTTCCAGCTGACGTTCGCCATCATCACGGTCGCCCTGATCAGCGGCGCGATCGCGGACCGCGCGAAGTTCGGCGCCTGGGTGCTGTTCAGCTTCATCTGGGCGACGATCGTGTACTTCCCGGTCGCCCACTGGGTCTGGGGCACCGGCTGGCTGAACACCCTCGGGATCGAGGACTTCGCCGGCGGCACGGTCGTCCACATCAACGCCGGCGCCGCCGCGCTCGCCCTCGCGCTCGTCCTCGGCAAGCGCAAGGGCTGGCGCAAGGAGCCGATGCGCCCGCACAACCTCACGCTGGTGCTGCTCGGCGCCGGTCTGCTGTGGTTCGGCTGGTTCGGCTTCAACGCCGGCTCCGAGCTGGCGGTGGACGGCACGGCCGGCCTGGCGTTCATGAACACCCAGATCGCCACCGCCGTCGCGGCCGGCGCCTGGCTGGTCGTCGAGAAGATGCGCGACGGCCACGCCACCAGCCTCGGCGTCGCCTCCGGCGCGGTCGCCGGCCTGGTCGCCATCACCCCCGCCTGCGGCTTCGTGGACCCCTGGGCCGCGATGCTCATCGGCCTGATCGCCGGCGCGGTCTGCGCCTACGCCGTCGGCCTGAAGTACAAGCTCGACTTCGACGACTCCCTCGACGTGGTCGGCGTCCACCTGGTGGGCGGCGTCATCGGTGCCGTCTCCCTCGGCTTCCTGGCCGCGTACCCCTTCCTGGAGCAGCAGAACAAGGGCCTGTTCTACGGCGGGGGCCTGACCCAGCTCGGCCTCCAGGTGCTCGGCCCGGTCGCGATCGGCGGCTACTCCTTCGTCGTCACCTGGGTCGTCGGCAAGATCATCGACAAGGTGATGGGCTTCCGGGTGTCGGCCGAGGAAGAGGTCACCGGTATCGACATCACCACCCACGCCGAGACCGGGTACGACCTCGGCACCGTCCACGCCTCCGGCGTGGCATCCCCCAACGGGCCCGCCGTCACCCCGGCGCCTAAGAAGGTGGACGCATGAGACTCATCACCGCGGTCATCAAGCCCTTCAAGCTCGATGACGTGAAGGCCGCCCTGGAGCAGTTCGGCATCAAGGGCATGACGGTCAGCGAGGCCAGCGGCTACGGCCGGCAGCGCGGCCACACCGAGGTCTACCGGGGCGCCGAGTACCAGGTGGACCTGGTGCCGAAGGTCCGGCTGGAGGTGCTGGCGGACGAGGACGACGCCGACGACGTGATCGACGTCATCGTCAAGGCGGCCCAGACCGGGAAGATCGGCGACGGCAAGGTCTGGTCGGTGCCCGTGGACACGGTCATCCGCGTCCGCACCGGCGAGCGCGGCCCCGACGCCCTGTAGGCGCGAGCGCCGGTCCGGCGCGGACGCGCGGACGCGCACATCCGCGCCGGACCGCCAGGCGCCACGGCACACCGGCGAGCGCCACGGCACACCGGCGAGCGCCACGGCACACCGGCGAGCGCCACGGCACACCGGCGAGCGCCACGGCACACCGGCGAGCGCCACGGCACACCGGCAAGCGGCACGGCACACCGGCAAGGTCAGGACGGACGGGCATGTCACGGCGGATCGGCATGCCCCGGCAGATCGGCAAGCGAGACGAGGGCGTCCGGACGGAGCCCGAAGAGGGGACGTCTTGAGGGGAGAAGCTCGCTCGTACGCCGCGGCGCGCAAGGAGCGGGCCGCGGACACGGACCGCTGGCTGAAGGACCTCTTCCGCACGGCGAGCGACGGCGACGGCGTCTCCCTGGTCGCCGTCGGCAGTCTGGGACGCGGCGAACTGGCCCCGGGCAGCGACCTCGACCTGGTGCTGCTGCACGCGGGCCGCGACGACGTCGGCAGAATCGCCGACCGCGTCTGGTACCCCGTCTGGGACTCCGGCGTCGGCCTCGACCACTCGGTGCGCACCGTCGAGGAGGCCGTCGCGGTCGCCCGCGACGACCTGAAGGCGGTCCTCGGCCTCATCCAGGCCCGGCACGTGGCCGGAGACCCGGAGCTGACGCGCAAGGCCAGGGAGGCGGTGCTGGCCGAGTGGCGCGCCGACTCCCGGCGCCGGCTCGGCGAGCTGCGCGAGGCGGCCGACAAGCGGGCCCAGACCAGCGGCGAGGTCGCCTTCCGCCTCGAACCCGACCTCAAGGACGGCCGCGGCGGCCTGCGCGACCTGCAGGCCATGCAGGCCGTGGCCGCGGCCTGGGTGGCCTCGGCGCCGGGGCCGCGGGCCCGTGAGGCGTACGAGTTCATCCTGGACGTGCGGCACGCGCTGCACGTCGTCACCGCCCGGGGAGCCGACCGGCTCGTGCTGCAGGAGCAGGAGGCCGTCGCCGGGCTGCTCGGCCTGCTCGACGCCGAGACGCTGATGCGCCGGCTCGCGGAGGCGGGCCGGACGATCTCCCACGCGTTCGACGTCACCTGGCGCACGGTTGACAGGCTCGTGTCAGGACCGGCCCCTCGCGGCCGTCGGCCGCTGGCCGACGGCGTCGTCGAGCACGGCGGCGAGGTGGTGCTGGCCCGCGGCGCCGACCCCCGCAAGGACCCGCTGCTGGTGCTGCGCGCCGCCGCCGCGGCGGCCGACTCGGGCCTGCCGCTGGCGCCCGCGACGATGTCCGTCCTCGCAGCTCAGTCGCCTCCGCTGCCGGTGCCGTGGCCGGACGAGGCCCGCGGCGCGCTGGTGTCGATCCTCGGTGCCGGCCGCGCGGCCGTGCCCGTCTGGGAGGAGCTCGACCAGGCCGGCATCCTTGTCAAGATTCTTCCTGACTGGGAAAGGGTGCGGCACCGGCCCCAGCGCAACCCCATCCACCGCTTCACCGTCGACCGGCACCTCATCGAGGCCGCGGCGAACGCCGCCAGTCACACGCGTGAGGTGTCGCGGCCCGACCTGCTGCTGATCGCGGCGCTGCTGCACGACATCGGCAAGGGCTGGCCCGGCGACCACTCGGCGACGGGCGAGGTCGTGGTGCGCGACATCGCCGCCCGCATCGGCCTGCCGCCCGCGGACGGGGAGATCCTGGCCACGGTGGTGCGCCACCATCTCCTGCTGCCCGAGACGGCGACCCGGCGCGACCTCGACGACCCCGTGACGATCGAGAAGGTCGCGGGCACGGTCGGCTCCCGGGAGGTGCTGGACCTGCTGGCGGCCCTCGCGGTCGCCGACGGCCACGCCACCGGGCCGGCCGCCTGGAACGCCTGGAAGGCCGGCCTGGTCGCCGATCTGGTGCGCCGCGTCCGTTCCGTCCTGTCGGGCTCGCCGCCGCCCAGGGCGCCCTCCCTGTCGTCCGAGCAGGCCGCCCTGGCCCGCCACGGAGGCGGCGCCGTGCGCGTCAACGGGGGAGCGGTCACCGTGGTCGCCCCCGACCGGGTCGGGCTGCTGTGGAGCGCCGCGGGCGTGCTCGCCGCGCACCGGATGATCGTCCGGTCGGCGTCGGCGGCCTCCGCGGGGTCCACGGCCGTGATCGAGTTCTCGGTCGTCCCGGAGTACGGCTCGCCGCCCGATCCCGCGACGCTGGAAGCCGACCTGCGGCTCGTCCTTGCAGGCCGTCTTGACATCGAGCAACGGCTGGCCCGTCGGAACCGGTATGTGAGGGCGGCTCGCGTTCCGGTGGCTCCACCCCGTGTGACCTTGGTGGACGACGCCTCGGCGACCGCCACGGTGGTCGAAGTCAGGGCCCATGACAGGCCGGGACTCCTGTGGCGCATCGGACGGGCGTTCGGGGAGTGCGGTCTTGACGTGAGAGCTGCTCGCGTGGAGACTCTCGGCGCGGAGGCGGTGGACGTCTTCTACGTGGTCGATCGCGCCGGACGTCCTCTTAGTGACGACGCGCAGCGAGGCCAGGTCCGTGATCTGGTGCTGGCGGCACTGCGCTAGACCACTCACGACGGACGGGTCACATATGTAACGATTGCATCCGATTTGCGTATTTAGTCTCACGCTGCGGATACCTTGTGGACGTCCTAGAGCCCGTGGACCACGGGATTGATTGAGGGGTAGCGGAAGCAGTGACTACGGGGAACTCCGACAGCGGCCAGGCCGCCGGACGGGCGCGCGACAGGCGATCCCTGTCGCCCCGGATCGGACTGCGCAACTGGCGCGTGAGATGGCGTCTGACCGCCCTCATCCTCGTTCCCACCGTCGTCTGCGTGGCGCTGGGGGGCGCCCGCGTGGTCGGGTCGATCCAGAGCATCAACGACTACGAGCGCACCATCCGGGCCGCCGAGGACGCGGGACACATCCGCGACCTGGTCCAGGCCCTGGGCATGGAGCGCGACACGGGCGGCTGGATGGCCGTCTCCGGCGCCCAGCGCAAGAAGCTGGCCAAGCCGTACGCCGAGCGCAAGGCCGCCGTCGACAAGCTCGTCTCCACCGTGACGGCCGACATG
Organism: Nonomuraea roseoviolacea subsp. carminata; assembly: GCF_024172185.1. Lineage (GTDB taxonomy): Bacteria > Actinomycetota > Actinomycetes > Streptosporangiales > Streptosporangiaceae > Nonomuraea > Nonomuraea roseoviolacea. The sequence continues at coordinate 1,527,408 of NZ_JAMZEC010000001.1, read as the reverse complement.
GACGCCATGGACGACTCGTACGGCGTGCGCGTGCTCGACGTCGTCCGGCGGGCCCGCCTCGACATCAGGCAGCTCGTCCGGACCCGCGCCGAGGGCCAGCGCGACACCACCCGCTACAACACCCTGCTCGACACGCTGCTGCGCCTGCACGACGAGCTGAGCCTGCTCAGCGACGACTCGCAGATCATCGGCCAGTTCCGCGCCCTGAGCGCGCTCGCCCGCGCCAAGGAGGAGGTCTCCCGCCAGCGGGTCCAGCTCATCAAGGGCTTCTACCAGCCGGGCAGCATGGACTCCAAGGAGGTCGAGCGCTTCATCGCCTCCAACGCGGCCCAGCGCTCCGACATGGCCACCGTCGGCCAGGAGGCCGGCCCGCAGGTCGCCATCCAGCTCCAGAAGGCGCTGACCCGGCCCGAGTACTACAACACCGAGCTGATCAAGTCCCGCGCCGTCACGCTGGCCAGCGGCAAGGCGCCCGGCGTCCGCATCCGGCAGAACCTGCTCGCCTCCACCGACCGCAAGGTCTCGCCCACCGACCAGTGGTTCAACGACAACGCCGCCACGATCGACGCCCTCCACTCGGTGGAGGAGGACATCAGCAAGAAGGTGGCCCTGCGCGGCACCGAGCTGCGTGACGCCGAGATCCGCAACGCGGTCATCGCCGGTGTCCTGATCCTCGCGCTGCTGCTGCTCGTGGCGCTGCTCACCGTCGCCATCGCCCGCTCCATGGTCACCCCGCTGCGCCGCCTGCGCACCGAGGCCCTGGAGGTCGCCGGCTTCCGCCTGCCGGACGTCGTCCGCAAGCTCCGCCTGAACGGCGACGTGGTGCCCGAGGTGCGGCCGATCGGCGTCGAGGGCAACGACGAGATCGGCGAGGTGGCCAAGGCGTTCGACCAGGTCCACCGGCAGGCCGTCCGGCTGGCGGGCGAGGAGGCCGAGCTGCGCGGCAACATCAGCTCGATGTTCGTCAACCTCTCGCGCCGCACCCAGACGCTGGTCGAGCGGCAGATCTCGCTCATCGACGGCCTGGAGAAGGGCGAGCAGGACGGCGCCCGCCTCGCCGACCTGTTCAAGCTCGACCACCTGGCCACCCGCATGCGCCGCAACTCCGAGAACCTGCTGGTCCTCGCCGGCCACGAGCCCTCCCGGCGGCGCAGCCAGCCGGCCAAGCTCGTGGACGTCGTGCGCGCCGCGCTCTCCGAGGTCGAGGGGTACGAGCGCGTCCAGGTGAAGGTCCACCGCGCCACCGCGGTGGTCGGCAGCGCCGCCAACGACCTCGTCCACCTCGTCGCCGAGCTGGTCGAGAACGCCCTGCAGTTCTCCCCGAGCAACGCCCAGGTCTCCGTGACCAGCAGCCTCATCGAGGGCGGCGGCGCCCTGCTGTCGGTGACCGACGCCGGCATCAGCATGACCGAGGAGGAGCTGGCCGAGGCCAACCGCCGCCTCGCCGAGCCGCCCGTCGTGGACGTGTCGGTCTCCCGGCGCATGGGCCTGTTCGTGGTCGGCCGCCTGGCCCTGCGCCACGGCATCCGCGTCCAGCTCCGCAAGGGCGACGGCAACGGCCTGATCGCCATGGTGCTGCTGCCGCCGGCGCTCATCCCCGACGGCACCCAGCAGCCGCTGCCGCAGCGTCCCGCCTTCGGCGGCGAACCGGCGGCCTCCGCCTCCGCCTCCGCGCCGCGCGGCCCCGGTTTCGGCGGCTCCGGCCTGACCACTCCCGGCGTCGGCGGGCCCGGTCTCGGTGGGCCCGGTCTCGGCGGTCCCGCGCTGGCGGGCAGCGGCGTGGGCGGTCCCGGCGCGAACGGCGGCCGGCAGGGCACACCGGCGCAGAACGGCACCTTCCGCTCGTTCGGCAGCCTCGACGCCTACGGCACCTCCGGCAACGGCACCCCGGACAGCGGCACCGGCCGCCCCGGCGTCCCGTTCACCGCCGACACCGACGGCGGCGCGCTGCGCCAGCCCTCGTACGACACCGGCGGCTTCCCGTCGTACCCGAGCCCGGACGCGCCCGGCGGCTACCCGTCCCACCCCGGCCAGGACGCGCCCGGCGGCTTCCCGTCGTACCCGAGCCCCGAGGGGCCGGGCGGCTTCCCGTCCTATCCCGGCCAGGAGGCGACGGGCGGCTTCCCGTCGGCCCCGGGCGTCGAAGGTCCGCCGCGCAGGGAGAACCCGCCCCGGCGCGAGGCCCTGCCGCGCAGGGACGCCTTCCCGAGCCGCGACGCCTTCCCCAGTCGTGACGAGTTCCCGAGCCGTGAGGGCTTCCCCAGCCGCGAGGGCTTCCCGGCCCCGGCAAGTGGTAATGGCGCGTTCCAGACGCCGCCGCCCGCCTCGGGTTACAGCACCGCTGACGTGCGCAGACCGGAGGCTCCGCCCTCGGTGGACGTCTCCCCGATGGACAAGGACCAGGAGGAGTACCTGCCGATCTTCGCGTCGGTGGAGTCGGCCTGGTTCCGCCGTCCGCTCGGGGAGCAGGCGTCGCCGGCGCCCGGCCGAGATGAGCACAACCCATCGCAAGCCGTAGTCTCTGGGGAGGAAGCGTGGCGAACGGCCGCGGACGCCGGATGGCGTGCGGCGGCCGCGGCCAGCGACCCCAGCCTCGGCGGCATCACCGCCGCCGGGTTGCCCAAACGCACCCCCAAGGCCAACCTGGTCCCGGGTACGGCCGGTACGCAGGCCGCGCAGCCCCAGCGGCAGCAGCGGCAGGCGCCGGTGCCGCCGGTCTCGGCTGACCGGATGCGCAGCCGGATGGCCAGCTTCCAGCAGGGAGTGCGAAGGGGACGGGCGGAAGTACGCGAACAGGAGGAACAAGAGTGAGCGAGCGTCTTTCCAGGGAGGACGCGTGACAACGCTGAGCCACGAGGCGCATCGGTTCGACTGGCTGATCACGGACTTCGTGCGCAACACCCCCGGTGTCGCCCACGCGGTCGTCGTCTCGGCCGATGGTCTCTGCCTGGCGAGCTCCGAGGGCTTCCCGCCCGACCGGGCCGACCAGCTCGCCGCGGTCTCCGCCGGCCTGCTGAGCCTCACGGTGGGCGCGTCCCGCGTGTTCGAGGGCGGCTCCGTGACGCAGACGGTCGTCGAGATGCAGCGCGGCCTGCTCATCGTCATGGCGATCAGCGACGGCTCGGTGATCACCGTGCTGGCCGCGCCCGACTGCGACATGGGTCTGGTGGCCTACCAGATGACGCTGCTCGTCGACCGGGCCGGCCAGGCGCTGACGCCGGCCCTGCGCGCCGAGCTCCAGGCCGCCAGGACACGGTGAGGCGATGACACTCATGGGAGAGGGCCGTGTACGGCACTGACGGCACGGGGGACGACGAGCCCCTGTTCCGTCCGTACGCGGTGACCGGCGGCCGTTCGGAGCCGCGTTACCACCTTGCGATGGAGACGCTGATCTCGTCCATGTCCATACCGGACGACGAGATGGCCTTGCTGACTCCCGAGCAGGAGGCCATCATGCAGCTCTGCCGAACGTTCCGGTCGGTCGCCGAGATCTCGGCCCTCCTCCGGGTCCCGCTGGGCGTGGCGAGGGTGCTCGTGGCGGACATGTCCGATGAAGGGCTTGTCCGCCTGCACCAGCCGCGCCTCAGCCAGGGACAGCCAGACCTCAACATGCTCGAAAGGGTGCTCAGTGGACTTCGCAGGCTCTAGCCCCGGCCTCACGTCGACGAAGATCGTCGTCGCGGGCGGGTTCGGCGTCGGCAAGACGACGTTCGTGGGGGCGGTGTCAGAGATCCTTCCGCTGACCACGGAAGCGGTGATGACCGACGCGTCCGCGGGCATCGACGACCTCGGCATGACGCCCAACAAGCAGACGACGACCGTGGCCATGGACTTCGGCCGCCTGTCGCTCGACCGCGACCTGATCCTGTACCTGTTCGGCACCCCCGGACAGCACCGGTTCTGGTTCATGTGGGACGACCTCGTGCGGGGCGCCATCGGCGCCGTCGTGCTCCTCGACACGCGCCGGCTGGCCGACAGCTTCCCGGCCATCGACTACTTCGAGGAGGCGAAGCTGCCGTTCGTCGTCGGCGTCAACGGCTGGGACGGGCAGTTCCTCCACTCCGAGGACGAGGTGCGCGAGGCGCTGGCGCTGCCGGCGCACGTGCCGATCGTCCGCACGGACGCGCGCAACCGCGAGTCGGTGAAGGCGACGCTGATCTCGCTGGTCGAGCACGTCGTACGGCTCCGCGCGGCCCCGGTCTCCTAACCGGACAAACCACCCTCCACCTCCGCTACACCAACTTTCCCGACTGTTATGCGACATTTCGGGAAATAGGAGGTGGGGCGGTCGCGATCACCACTACGCTGCTAGGCCCTGTCGGACGAGGAGCCCAGGGGGCTCCGATGGGGGGAGTGGACCGCATGGTGTGGATCGCGCTCGCCGTGTCGGCCGTCGCGGTGGCCGCCGCGCTCGCGTGGTGGCTGCGCCGCGACCGGCCCGCCGCCGGAAGGGCCGCGCGAGGCCCGCAGAACGCGCCTGAGCACGCGTGGGGCCCGGTCCTCGACCCGGAGGCCGCGATCGCGTTCACGGAGGGCCTGCGGGCCTTTCACGACGAGGGCGACGCCGTGCTCCTGGAGCTCTCCCAGTCCGCGGTCGTCACCCCGGACCCGCCGCGCGCGATCTCCCTGCCGCTGCTGGCCGAGGGCTTCGCCGCCCGCGGCGAGGCGGCCCTGCACGACCCGGAGGGCACGGTCCGCGAGCTGGTGGCCGGGCGCGGCGCGGCGGAGGGGCCGGGCGTGCTCCACCTGCGCCCCGCCTGGCTGGACGGGATGGTCGACGGCATGGACCGGTGGCACTTCGCCGAGGCCGTCCAGGAGATCGTCTGCTCCCCGCCCTCGGCGGGCGTCACCGCCTGGAAGGCCGAGGAGGAGACGGGGGTCCTGCTGATCACGGTACGTCCCTCCGCCGGGGAGGGCGAGAACACCGTCATGATCGACCTGGCCCGCGTGCTCGACCGCTACCGGGAGGCGCGCGAGGAGCAGCCGGGCGCGCCCGTCGACGCGTTGCTGCGCGCCGTCGTGTCGCACGCGGTGGTTTCCGGGGGGCCGGGGCTCACCTGGACCCGCCCACCGACCGGAGAACAGGACGGCACCCTCCTGTCGGCCGCCACCGCTCCCTCCGCGTTGCGCTGAGGTCTTTTGGGGAGGGGTGGGTTGGGAGAGCAGGACGGCGTCGTGCTGTCGGCCGCCACTGCCCCCTCCGCGTTGCGCTGAGGTCTTTGGGGAGGGGGTCGTCCTCCCGTCGGCCGCTGCCGCTCCCGCCGCGTTGCGCTGGGGTCATTCGCAGGGACGCGTCGGGGGAGGGGCCGGCGGGTTGAGGTCTTCGGGAGGGGCGGGTCGGGGGAACGGGTCGGCGCGCCGAGGTCTTGGGGTCAGGTGGTGGTGCGGCGGGTGATCAGGGCCTCGATGCCGTCCAGCAGGCGTTGGAGGCCGAACTCGAAGGCGCGCTCCGCGCTGTAGGCCGTGCCCATGGCCTCGCCCGCCGCCTCACCGACCCGGGTGGCCGTCGGGAAGCGGCTCACGTCGGCGATGCGGCTGAGGAACGGGGCGTGCGCCGCCCACCACTGCTCGTCCGTCATGCCGGTCTCGCGCTCGGCCTGCGACGCCTCCACCGCGCCCCGGGCCGTGCCGTGGACGAACCCGGCCACCAGCGTGACGACCGCGTCCATCTCGACGTCGGTCAGGCCGATGCCGTCCACGGCGCGCAGCTCGTAGTCGTACTTGGCGGTGCCGTGGGGCCCGAGCACCGGGCGGCTGGCCGCCACCTGGGACAGCCAGGGGTGGCGCAGGTAGAGGGCCCAGTTCTCGCGGGCGACGTGCTCGAGCCGCCCCCGCCACCCGCCGGGCACGTCATCGGAGCGGTCCGTCTCGCCGTACACGGTGTCGAGCATGACGTCGAACAGCTCCGGCTTTCCCGGCACGTACGTGTAGAGCGACATGGTGCCGACGCCGAGGCGCTCGGCCACGCGGCGCATGGACAGCGCCTGGAGCCCCTCGGCGTCGGCCACCTCGATGGCGGCGCGCACGATCCGGTCGACGCTCAGGTCGGGCTTGCCCTTGCGGCTGGCCCGCTCGCTGGTGCGCCAGAGCAGTGCGAGGCTGCGGGCGGGGTCGCCCTTGCCGAAGTACTCGGTCGTCACACCTCGTACGGTACACCGTACGGTCAGGACGCCGCCGACGGGGCGGCGGCGGCCCACCAGTGGGCGGCGACCAGCTCGGCCACCAGCGTCTCCGTCAGCAGCGCCACCTCGGGGTCGTCGTCGTGCAGGTAGCGGATCGACGCCGCCGCCCCGGGCACGTCGCCGCCCACCGCGAGCACCGTCGAGCCGCGCTGCCGCACCCAGTCCATGGCCTGCTCGTCGTAGCGGGACCCGGGGAACATCAGCGCGCGGTAGTCGAGGGTCTTGGTCAGGTACACGTCCACGTGCGCCCAGTCGCCCGTCTCGCAGGCGTCGGCCTGGCGGCGCGGGCCCTCGCGGACCATGAGCGCCGACTGCTCCGCCGACGAGAGCCGCTCGGCCGGCGCGACGGTGTAGACGCCGTGCGGCCCGTCCAGCAGTTCCAGCGCCGTGGGCAGCCACTCCTTCCTGCGCTCCAGCAGGTCGGCCGTGGCCTCGGCGGTCCGCCGCAGCAGGGCCGGGAGGTCGCGGGCCGTGCCCGTGAGCCGGGACTCCAGGGCCAGCAGGAGCGCGAGCGTGTGCTGGAACGTGCGGCACGAGACGCCGCCGCGCTCTTCGCCCGCCCGCATCGGCACCACCAGGTCGGCGCCCTCGGTGACGGCGGACCCGGGGGCGTTGGTGAGGGCCAGGACGAACGCCTTCGTGCCGGCGTAGCGGGCGAGCGCGTCCAGGGTCTCGCGGCTGCCGCCCGTGGCCGAGATCGGGACGACGAGCGTGCCGGGGTTCGCGGGGTACGTGGCGGCGGCGGAGGCGTAGTCGGCGTAGGCGTCGATTCCCACGGCGCGCAGCCGGAGGGCGGCCACTCCGGCGGCGTACCGGGAGCTGCCCATGCCGAGGAACAGCACCCGCTCGACGCCCGGCGGCAGGCCCTCGAACGGGTCGGCGGCGGCCGGGTCGCCGGCCAGCGCCTCCAGGGCGGCGGGCTTGGCCTCCAGGTCGGCCAGGAACAGCTCGGGGTTCAACGGATCTCCAGGTGGTGCTCGGTGCGGCGCGGTGCGCGCGGCGGTGTCATGTCAAGGAAGCGGGGGGTCAGGGGTACCAGGTGCGCAGGACGCCCATGGGGGCGTAGCGCCAGCGGGGCAGGTGGCGGGCGGCGTACACGAGCTCGCGGCACTCCTGCTCGACCTCGAACGGCCGCAGCAGCGCCTCGTCCAGCAGCTCGGGCCGCCCGCGTCCAGCCAGGCGGCGGCGGTAGGCGGACAGCATGGCCGCGCGGGTCTCGCGGGCCCAGCGGGCGGCGTGCCCGGGCGGCGTGCCGCGTCTCCTGACGGCCACCTGGGCGACGTGTTCGAGGCTCGTGGCGAGCTGGGCGACGTCCCGGGCGGCCGGCTGGTACGCCTCGGCGCCGGTCACGGTCGGGTTGCCGTCGAAGTCGATCACGGCGTAGCCGTCGCGCCACCGGAGGATCTGGCCCACGTGCAGGTCGCCGTGGATCCGGATGAGCGGCGCGGGCCCGAGGGGCCGATGCAGGGGCTCCAGCTCCTGGCGCAGGGCGGCCTCCCGGGCCGCCAGCCACGCGCCGTCCTCCCCGTCGGTCAGCGCCAGCGCCTCCCGCAGCGCCTGCTCGGCCCGCGTCCCGTACCCACCCGGCTCGCCCGTACCGGTGAGATCCGTTGGGGCGGGCGGGCGGAAGGTGGACAGGGCGATGTGCAGGTCGGCGGTCAGGCGGCCGAGGTCCCGCGCGAACGACGTGCGCCCGGCCTCGGCCTCGTCCACGCACCACTCCCACCCGTCGCGCGCCTCCGGCAGGTAGCCGGTCACGAGGGCCAGCAGCACCTCCCGCTCACCGGCGGCACCCGCGGCGTCCCCGGCGCCCGACTTTTCGCGCAATGTCAGGGCGGCGTACGGCGGGGCGATCTCCTCGAAACCGCTCGCGGCCAGGTGCGCGAGGACGTCAGGGGCCGGATGCGGCAGCGGCGCCGGGGGTGTCAGCCACTTGACGACGACCCGATCACTCACCACCACCGAATAGTTTGTCTGATCGACGTGCTCTCCGAAGTCGCGTTCAGCCGGCACCCCGGTGTCGGCGGCGGCTTCGCCGTGCGAGAGGCTGGGCAGCGGGCCGAGCCGGCGCACGGCGAAGGGTGCGGGCACGTCGTCCGCCAACGACGCGACGAGCGCAGCTGTGAGGCCGCGGTCCCGCTGTGTGAGGGGATTCTCACCGACGGAGATCAACCGGTCCCATATTGAATCGGGATTCAACAGCATGACCAAACTTCCAGGTGGCAATGTCCGCAAAAGTCTTGCTCATGTTGATTTCTGCTGCAACACTCCTGCTCTGGTCTGCCGTGTCCGTTGGTCGCGCGACCCCTCGTCCCTTGTCATCAGAAGGAGTAGCGGCCTTGTCCCGATTCCGGTTCACCCGTCGTCTTCCGGCCGTGGTAGCCGTGGCCGGCCTCGCGCTCGCCGTGGCGGCGTGCGGTGGTGAGTCGTCGAGCAGCGGCGCGAATTCGGCCGCCAAAGCCGAGGCCGACCAGCTCAACCCCAACGCGGACCTGACCAAGCAGTCGATCAGCGTCACGGTGTGGGACGGGTACACGCCGAAGGAGCTGCCCGAGAAGGTCAAGGCGAAGCTCAAGGTGAAGGACATGAAGATCACCTTGCACGCCACCAACGAGGAGGCGATGACCAAGCTCACCGCCGGCGGTGACAGCGGCATCGACGTGGCGTTCGTGTCGGGCCAGTACGCCCAGGCGCTCAACGAGCAGGGCCTGCTGGAGCCGATCCACCCCGAGCTGATCCCCAACCTGTCGAACCTCTACCCCGAGGCCACCCAGCTCTCCTACGACAAGGGCAACAAGTACTCCGTCCCCTACACCTGGGGCACCACCGGCATCTGCTACCGCAGTGACCTGGTGAAGGCGGCGCCGACGAGCTGGAACGACATCCTCAACCCGCCGTCCTGGGCCGACAAGAAGGTCACCATGATGACCACCGAGCGCTGGCTGGCCCTGCCCGCCCTCAAGGCGCTCGGCTACTCGGTCAACACCGACAAGGACGACGAGATCGCCAAGGCCAAGGAGCTGCTGGTCAAGGCCAAGCCGCACCTGCTCGGCTACGACGACACCACCTTCGGCGACAAGCTGACGAGCGGCGAGGCCGTCATGGTCGAGGCGTGGGACGGCTGGTGCCCGACGACCAGCGAGAAGCAGAACATCAAGTTCGTCGTGCCGAAGGAGGGCAGCGACCTCTGGGTGGACACCATGGTGATCATGAAGTCCTCCAAGAACAAGGAGGCCGCGCACGCCTTCATCAACTACGTCCTCGACCCGGAGATCCACAGCTGGGCGGCCGAGAACATCAACTACAAGGTCCCCAACAAGGCCGCCATGGACAAGGTGAACCCGCCCAAGGGCTCGCTGCTCGGCATCAAGCCCGCCGAGCTGCTCAACGGCGAGTCGATCATCGACCTGGGGCAGGCGTCGACCAAGTTCACGCGCCTGTCGACCGAAGTCAGGGCCCAGTGACGCGGTGATGTCCCCGGCTAGGACCCGGCCGGCGACCGCCCTGAGGGTGCGGCGCCGGCTGGGCGCGTTCGTCTTCCTGTCCCCCGGCCTCGCCTATCTCGTCGTGCTGCTGCTGGTGCCGCTGGCGCTGGTGCTGAGCTACGTCTTCTTCCAGCGCGGCCGCTTCGGCGGGGTCGTCTACGAGTACACCACCGAGAACTTCTCCCGCCTGATGGACCCGCTCTACCTGCGGGTGCTGGGCGAGTCGCTGCAGATCGCGGCGCTGACCACGGTGATCGCGCTCGCGCTCGGCTATCCCACGGCGTACCTGATCGCCCGGCTGCCCCGGACGTGGAAGACGGTCGCGCTCGTCGCGATCGTGCTCCCGTTCTGGACCAACTTCATCATCCGCATGTACGCCTGGATCATCCTGCTCAACGGGCCCGGATTGATCAACTCGGCGCTGAAGAGCCTCGGCCTCGGCCCGTTCGAGCTGCTCTACAACAAGGGCGCCATCGTGGTCGGGCTGGTCTACTCGTACCTGCCGCTGATGGTGCTGCCGCTCTACGCGGCCATCGAGAAGCTCGACCCGCAGCTGCGCGAGGCGTCGGCGAACCTCGGCGCGTCCGGGTTCACCACCTTCCGCAAGGTCACGCTGCCGCTGACCGTCCCCGGGGTGCTGACCGGCTGCCTGTTCGTGTTCGTGCCGAGCTTCGGCAACTTCGTCATCCCGGAGATGCTGGGCGGCGGCAAGTCGGTCATGGTGGGCAACCTGATCCGCACGGAGTTCCTCCAGGCCCGGGACTGGCCGTTCGGCTCCGCGCTGGCGCTCGCGCTGGTCGCCGTGCTGGTCGTGCTGCTCCTCGCGCAGGCATGGGTGGCCCGCCGTGCGTAGGTCGAGGCTGCTGCACGTCCCGTTCTGGGTGACGATCGTCTTCCTGTACGCGCCGATCGCCGTGGTCGTCGCGATGTCCTTCAACTCCGGCAAGTCGGCCTACACCTACGAGGGCTTCAGCCTGAAGTGGTACGGGGTGCTGGCCCACGACCAGCGGGTCCTCGACGGGCTGCTGAACACGCTGATCGTGGCGGCGGGCTCGACCGTGATCGCCACGGTGCTCGGCACCCTGCTGGCCGTCGGGCTGGCCCGCCACACCCGCTCGCGCGCGCTCGACGCGATCGCGCTGATGCCGGCGGTGCTGCCCGATCTCGTGCTCGCGATCGGCCTGCTGCTGTTCTACGGTCTGATTCAACTCACGCTGGGCCTCTACTCGGTCGTCCTCGCGCACGGCGTGTTCGCGATGGCGTTCGTGGCGGCCGTGGTCCGCACCCGGCTGGCGAACACCGACACCTCGCTGGAGGAGGCCTCGCGCGACCTCGGCGCGGGACCGGTCACCACCTTCCTGAAGGTCACGCTCCCGCAGCTCGCCCCCGGCATCCTGGCGGGCGCCATGCTGGCGTTCACGCTGTCGCTCGACGAGTTCGTGATCGCCTTCTTCACGATCGGCAACCTCCAGCAGACGCTGCCGATCGTCATCTACTCGATGATCCGGTTCGGGGTGACCCCCGAGATCAACGCGCTCGGCGCGATCCTCCTGCTGGTGAGCTTCACCGCGGTGATCGCGGGCCAGCGCATGACCAAGATCGGCGAAGCACGTGCTCAAGATTGACGGCATCACCCGCAGGTTCGGCCAGGTCACCGCGCTCGACGGGGTCTCCCTGGAGATCGGGCAGGGCGAGTTCTTCGCGCTGCTCGGCCCGTCCGGCTGCGGCAAGACGACGCTGCTGCGCATCATCGCGGGGTTCGAGACGCCCGACTCCGGCACGGTGACACTCGACGGCGACGACCTGCTCGCGCTGCCGCCGAACCGCCGGCCGATCAGCCTCATGTTCCAGTCGTACGCGCTGTTCCCGCACATGACCGTGGCCAAGAACGTCGCGTACGGGCTGGAGCGCGAGAAGCTGCCCCGGGAGGAGATCCGGCGGCGCGTCGGCGAGGTGCTGGAGACCGTGGGCCTGTCGGCGCACGGCGACCGCCGGCCCGCGCAGCTGTCCGGCGGCCAGCGCCAGCGCGTGGCGCTGGCGCGCTCCATCGTCAAGCGGCCCCGCCTGCTGCTGCTCGACGAGCCGCTGTCGGCGCTGGACAAGAAGGTCCGCGCCGACATGCAGCTGGAGCTCAAGCGGCTGCAGAACGAGGTCGGCATCACCTTCGTGGTCGTCACGCACGACCAGGAGGAGGCCATGTCGCTGGCCGACCGGATCGCGGTCTTCGACAGCGGCAGCGTCCGCCAGGTGGACGAGCCGGTCGCCCTCTACGAGCGTCCGCGCACCCCGTTCGTCGCGGGCTTCGTCGGCGCCAACAACACCTTCGAGGGCAAGGCCCGCGCGGCCGGGCTGGACGCGGGCGACCTGGGCGAGCTGGCCGGGACCCCGCTGGACGGGCTGGAGGAGGGCGCCGGCGCGCTGCTGTGCGTGCGGCCGGAGAAGATCACGCTGGCCGAGATCCCCGAGGAGACCGAGGACGGCGCGGAGGGGCTGGAGGGCGCCGTGCTGGACGTCAGCTTCTACGGTGGCGTCTCCCACCTGTCGGTGGACGTGCCGGGCCACGCCAGACCGGTGCTGGTGGCCGTGCAGGGCGCGAGCGCCGTACGGCCGGGCGCCAAGGTGCGCCTGACCTGGGACGCCGACGACGCCGTCGTCATCCCCGTCCCGTCATGACCGGCGCAGTCATCACCGGCCCAGTCATGACCGGCGCAGTCGGGAGCGGCACAGCCCGGAACCGCCCGCCCGTGTGGGCGGGCGACGGCAGCTCCTCGCCGAGCCCGCGCGCCTCAGGCGACGAGGTCGTTGCCCGTCGCCGTGCGCGCGTAGGACAGGATCAGCTCGGCCGCCTCGTCGGGCCCGATCACCGGGTGCCGGGCCGTGATGCGGTAGCCGTAGGCGTCCTCCAGCGCCACCAGGTTGCGGGCCAGCGACAGCGAGTCGCCGCTGAGCCGGAACACGCCGAGCGCCGAGCCCGTGTCGAGGATCGACTGGTACATCGACACCTGGCGGTCGTACAGCGAGGTGAGCAGCACCCCGTAGACGCGGTTGCGGCCGGCGGCGCCGCCGAGCTCGTTGAGCAGCCGCACGTCGGGGTCGAGCGGCCCGGTGGGCAGCCCGGAGCGGATCGTCATGACGAGCTTGCTGACCGGGTCGGTCACGGTGGCGAGCTGCCGCAGCCGCTGCTCGTAGAAGCGCTCCATGCCGGCGTGCTGGGCCTCGACCAGCAGCTCGCTGAGGTCGGGGTAGTGGTAGAGCACCGCCCCCGAGGTCAGGCCCGCCTCCTCGGCGACATGGGAGAGCTGCACCCCGTCGATGCCGTGGCGGATGATGGCGCGGCGCGCCGCCTCGATCAGGTCGATGCGCCGGTCGGTGCGGCTCTTGCGCTGGGCCATGCTCACCACCTCGTTCCCCCGAGCTGTTCGGCTCCCATTCAGGAAGCCGTGACCATAGTGCCTTGAAGTTGACCTTTACGCTAGATGAGTATTTGAATTCACGTTCAACTAGTTCGCCCCCTCCGGAGTAGCGTGATGTCTCTCACGATCCTGTTCATGCCAGAAAGCGCCTACGGGCCGACCAACAACTCCATCGGCATCGGCGACATCCTCCGTCGTCGCGGTCACCGCGTCGTCTTCGCCGCCGAGGCGTCCTGGAAGGGCAAGCTGGAGGCCCTCGGCTTCGAGGAGGACCTGGTCGACCTCGCGCCGCCGGCCGAGGAGGAGCAGGACCCGGGCCAGTTCTGGAAGGACTTCATCCGCGAGACCGCGCCCGAGTACCGCAAGAGCACGCTGGAGCAGCTGGAGACGGTCACCAAGCCGATCTGGGAGTCGCTCATCGACGGCGTGAAGTACTGCGAGCCGCAGCTCAAGGCGATCATCGAGCGGGTCCAGCCGGACGTCATCGTCGAGGACAACGTCATCACGTTCCCCGCGCTGCTCACCGCGGGCCGCAAGTTCGTCCGCATCGTCTCCTGCAACCCGCTGGAGGTGCGCGGCGAGAACGTCGCGCCGGTCTTCTCCGGCCTGCCCGCCGATGACCGCGGCGAGTGGGACGCCTTCCGCGCCGAGTACGAGCGCACCCACCGCGAGCTGTGGACCGCCTTCAACGAGTGGTGCGTCGAGCAGGGCACCGAGCCGCTGCCCGACCTCGACTTCATCCACCGGGGCGACCTGAACCTCTACGTCTACCCGGAGATCCTCGACTACACGGCCGAGCGTCCGCTCGACCCGACGTGGCACCGCCTCGACTCGTCGGTCCGCGAGACCGACGAGCCGTTCGAGCTGCCCTTCCAGCGGGGCGAGGGCGCGCTGGTCTACTTCTCGCTCGGCTCGCTCGGCTCGTCCGACGTGGAGCTGATGCAGCGGGTGATCGACGTGCTGGCCACCACCCCGCACCAGTACATCGTCTCCAAGGGCCCGCTGCACGAGGAGATCAAGCTCGCCGACAACATGTGGGGCGCCGAGTTCCTGCCGCAGACGAAGATCATCCCGCTCTGCGACCTGATCATCACCCACGGCGGCAACAACACCACCACCGAGGCCGCGCACTTCGGCAAGCCGATGATCCTGCTGCCGCTGTTCTGGGACCAGTACGACAACGCCCAGCGCGTCCACGAGCTCGGCTACGGCGTCCGGCTGTCCACCTACGGCTTCACGGACGAGGAGCTGACGGGCGCCGTCGAGCGGCTGCTCGGCGACACCGGGCTGCGCGCCCGGCTGGCGGCGGCCGGCGAGGAGATCCGCCGCCGCGACGGCCTGCGCAAGGCGGCCGACCTCATCGAGCGGCTCGGCCAGGAATAGCCGGGCCGGCAAACGACGACCGGGCCGGCGAGAGCCGGCCAGGAGCGAGAACCATGCGTGAACTGATCAACCCGGCGACCGGCGACCTGACGGACCGCGTCCCGGACACTCCCGTCGAGAACGTGGCGGCGGCCGTGGCCACCGCCCGCGCCGCCTTCGCCGAATGGGCGGAGGCGACCCCGGGCGAGCGCGCGCGGCTGCTGCTGCGCGTGGCCGACCTGGTCGAGGCCGACACCGACGAGCTGACCCGGCTGGAGGTGGAGGACACCGGCAAGCCGGCCGCCGTCGTGCGCGACGGCGAGCTGCCGTTCGCCGTGGACAACCTGCGCTTCTTCGCGGGCGCGGCGCGCTCGCTGGAGGGCACGGGCGCCGGGGTGTTCAGCCGCGGCTACACCTCGATCATGGTCCGCCGGCCCGTCGGGGTGGTCGGTTCGATCGCCCCGTGGAACTTCCCGCTGGTCATGGCGATCTGGAAGCTCGGGCCGGCCATCGCGGCGGGCAACGCCGTGGTGATCAAGCCGGCCCCGCAGACGCCGCGCACCACGCTGCGCCTGGCCGAGCTGTTCGCCGAGGCGGGCGCCCCCCGCGGCCTGGTGCAGGTCGTCACGGGCGACGCCGAGGTGGGGGAGGCGCTGGTCACCGACCCGGGCGTGGACATGGTGAGCGTCACGGGCTCCACCGAGACCGGCCGGGCCGTCATGACCGGCGCGGCCCGGACGCTGAAGCGGGTCCACCTGGAGCTCGGCGGCAAGGCGCCGGCGCTGGTGTTCGACGACGCCGACCTCGGCGCCATGGCCGCCGGCGTGGCGATGGGCGCGACGTACAACTCGGGCCAGGACTGCACGGCGGCCACCCGCGTGTACGTCGACCGGCGGGTCCACGACGAGGCGGTCGAGGCGATCCGGGCGACTCTTGCCGAAATCGTGACCGGGGACCCCTGGGACCCGGCCACCGACATCGGGCCGCTGATCTCGGCCGCGCACCGTGATCGCGTGCACGGGTTCGTGCAGCGTGCGGCCGGCAAGGTGCTCCAGGGCGGCGCCCCCGCCGAGGGTCCCGGGTTCTACTACCCGCCCACGCTGGTGACCGGGGTGGCTCAGAACAGCGATATCGTTCAAGGGGAACTTTTCGGTCCTGTTCTCGTGGTCCTGCCCTTCGACGGCGAGGACGAGGCGGTCCGGCTCGCCAACGACACCCGCTACGGCCTGGCCTCCTCGGTCTGGTCGCGCGACGTCGCCCGGGCGATGCGGGTCTCGCACCGTCTCGACGTGGGTGTGACGTGGGTGAACGACCACCTGCCCATCGCCAGCGAGGCCCCGCACGGCGGGGTCAAGGGCAGCGGGTTCGGCAAGGACATGAGCCAGGAGGCGGTGCAGGAATACGCGGTGACCCGTCACCTGATGGTCAAGCACGCGGCTCCGGCGGAGCGGGACTCGTTCCGGCCCGCCTGAAGAGACGCCTGAAGAAGACGCGCGGTGATATGCGACCGAAACGGCACGTCTGGTCGCATTTGGTGGGATATGTCCGGTTGGCTGATCTGGTACGGGTTGTGTTCCAATTACCCAGCCCGCACAAATCCCATGCGCCCCAAGCGTGTCAGATTTTTCGAGCACGTACGGCGAGAGGTTGCGAGAGTCAGTGAGGACCGATAACCCCAGGCACACCAGGCCGGAGGAGTACACAGGCGGCCGGTTCCGGCTGGGGAACTGGCGCGTGCGCACCAGGCTGGTCGCGCTGATCCTCATCCCGACCGTCGTCGGCGTGCTCCTCGCCGGCGTCCAGCTGGCCAACTCGATCGCCACCAGCGCCGAGTACCGCCGGCTCACCCAGATCGCCGAGCTGGTGCAGTCCGTCGGCGCGATGACCGACGAGCTCGGCAAGGAGCGGACGCTCACGGCGTGGTACATCGCCGAGGGCCGCCGCTCCGCCCGCCGGGCCCAGCTCAACACCCAGCGCGACGCGGTCAACTCGGTGCGCAAGCGCGTCCTGTCGGCCGTGTCGGCGCTCGACGCCGGCCACTCGCCGCGCACCCTGGAGGAGGCGGAGGAGATCCGCCGCTGGCTCACCGGCCTCGACGGCCTGCGCCAGTCGATCGCCCAGAGCGGCAGCGCCCCGCCCCGAGCCGCCCTGCGCACCTTCAGCTCCATGATCGATGTCATGGGCAAGCTGCAGGACGAGCTGGCCGGCGGCAGCGACGACGACGCCATCGGCGAGGACGTCGTCGCCCTCGGCGCCCTGCGAAGGGTGATGGAGGAGATCTCCCGCCAGCAGGGCATCCTCGTCGTCGCCCTCGTGGAGCGCAAGCTCGACTACGACGACCTGTCCGACTTCCTCGGCTCCTGGAACCGCCAGCAGCAGGAGCTCGCCACCTTCCAGGAAGAGGCCGGCCAGGACGACCTCAAGGCGTACCGCAGGAACATGCGCGGCCTGCAGATCGACCGCGCCGACGCCATGCGCCAGCGCGCCCTGGCCCAGCTGCGCGAGTACAAGACCATCCGCGACCTCGACATCACCGCCACCCCGCGCCGCGAGCTCAACCTCTGGCACGAGAGCACCTCGCTCCAGGTCAGCGCCCTGCGCAAGGTCGAGGACAGCCTGATGACCCGGATCGTGACCGAGACCCGGGAGCTGAGCGACACCGAGCAGCGCAGCGCCATCGTCTCCGGCGCGATGATCCTCGTGCTGCTGCTCCTCGTCCTGGTCTTCACCACCCGCGTGGCCGGTTCGCTGGTGCGCCCGCTGCGCCGCCTGCGCGCCGAGGCGCTCCAGGTCGCCACCACGCGGCTGCCCGAGACCGTCCGCGTGCTGCGCGAGTCCGGTGATGGCGCCGCGCTGCCCGAGGTGCCCTCGATCGGCGTCAACACCCGCGACGAGATCGGGGAAGTGGCCCGGGCCTTCGACGAGGTCCACCGCGAGGCGATCCGGCTGGCCGGCGACGAGGCCAAGCTGCGCGCCAACGTCAACGCCATGTTCGTCAACCTCTCCCGCCGCAGCCAGACGCTGGTCGAGCGGCAGCTCCAGCTCATCGAGGGCCTGGAGCAGGGTGAAGAGGACGAGAACCGGCTCGCCAACCTGTTCCGGCTCGACCACCTGGCCACCCGCATGCGGCGCAACAGCGAGAACCTCCTGGTCCTCGCCGGCCAGGAGGCCGCCCGCAAGTGGAGCGAGCCGGTGCCGCTGGTCGACGTCGCCCGCGCCTCGCTGTCCGAGGTCGAGAACTACGAGCGGGTCCAGATCCAGATCCCCTCGGGCGTGCAGATCGCCGGACCGGCCGTCACCGACGCCGTCCACCTGCTCGCCGAGCTGATCGAGAACGCCATCTCCTTCTCCCCGCGCGAGAGCAAGGTGCAGGTCACCAGCTCGCCCGCCGACGGCGGCGTGCTCGTGACGATCAACGACCTGGGCATCGGCATGTCGGCCGAGGAGCTGGCCGAGGCCAACTGGCGCCTGGCCAACCCGCCGGTGGTGGACGTCGCCGTCTCCCGCCGCATGGGCCTGTTCGTGGTCGGCCGCCTGGCCCTGCGCCACGGCGTCGGCGTCCAGCTCCGCATGCGCGAGACCGGCGGTCTGAGCGCCCTGGTCATGCTGCCCAACACGCTCATCGTGGGCGCCCCGGGCACGGGCGGCGTGCCGCAGCAGCGCGGCCAGTACGAGGCGTTCACCGACTTCGACCCGAGCATGTTCGCCGAGCCGTCCTTCGACGCCGCGGCCTCCAACGGCAGCGGCGCCTACGCCTCGCCGCCCGCCCTGGCCGACCCCCGCTCCGACGCGCCGGTCGACACCGAGTGGCCCGGCTCGCTGCCCGCCCCCGGCGCCGGCAACTGGCCCTCCTTCGCCGAGGACCAGCCGCGGCAGGACGAGCCGCGCTGGCCGGGCTTCGGCGACGAGCAGCCCGCCGCCGCGCAGGAGGACCGCTGGGGCTCGTTCGCGGACCCGGCGCCCGCGCAGGAGGAGCGCTGGGGTTCCTTCGCCGACCCGGCGCCCGCCCAGGACGTGCCCAACTGGCCGTCGTTCGCCACCGAGCCGCCCCCGCCGGGCGCGCCGCAGGACGAGCCGCGCTGGCCGTCGTTCGCGACGGAGCCGCCGCCGATGCGCGAGGAGCCGGAGACGCGCTGGCCGTCGTTCGGCGAGCAGCCGGCCGCCTCGCTGTTCACCCCCGCCGAGCCGGCCCGCCCGTACGGCGACGACCCGTCCCGCCCGCCGTTCGGTGACGAGCCGCCGCGGCCGTCCTTCGGCGACGACCCGTCCCGGTCGGCTTTCGCTGACGAGCCGTCGAGGTCCTCGTTCGGCGATGAGCCGTCCAGGTCCTCCTTCGGTGACGAGCCGTCCAGGTCGGCCTTCGGCGACGACGGCGGCTCGCCGTTCGGCGACGAGTACCGCTGGCCGTCCTTCGCCGAGACGGTCAAGCCGGCCGACTCCTTCGCGCCCAACGGGCAGCAGGGCTTCGACCCGTTCGGCCCGGGAGAGTACTCCTCGCAGGACATGACCGGCCCGCTGCCGGTGGTCCGCAGCTCGGCGATGGAGCCGCCGAGCGAGGAGTTCCTGCCCATCTTCTCGTCGGTGGGCTCCGACTGGTTCCGCAAGCCCGACCCCGAGGTGCTCCGCCCGCGTGAGCCGGAGCCCGAGGAGTCGGAGACGGCCGTGCAGCCCGCGGTGCGCCTCGACGGCCCGCCGTCGGCCCCGCCGCTGCCCAGGCGGGGCGCGCCGGACGTGCAGCAGGAGAGCCTGAGCCCCTCCGGCCTGCCGCGCCGCCGTCCCGGCGAGTCGGGCGCCGGCGCCGCGTGGTCGTCGCCCGCCGACAGCGGCTTCCAGGCCGCCCAGGCCGCGGCCCAGCCCGCGCAGGGCGGCACGACGTCCTCGGGCCTGCCCCGCCGCGTGCCGAAGGCCAACCTGGTGCCCGGCACGGCGAGCCTGGCCGAGCCCCAGGCGCAGTCGCCCGCGCCACAGATCTCTCCCGACAGGTTGCGGAGCCGGCTCTCCAGCTTCCAACAGGGCGTACGGCAAGGCCGCGCGTTCACCCGCGGAGAAGGGAACGAGGAGGAGGAGAAATGAGAGAACTGAGCCAGGGAGCGCGTGGCATCAGTTGGCTGATCACTGACTTCGTCAACAACGTGCCGGGTGTCGCGCACACCGTCGTGGTCTCGTCGGACGGTCTGCCACTGGCGTTCTCCGAGGGTTTCCCGAAGGACCGGGCGGACCAGCTCGCCGCGGTCGCCTCGGGTGTCATCAGCCTGACGCAGGGCGCGGCGCGGGTCTTCGAGGGCGGCATGGTCACCCAGACCGTCATCGAGATGCAGCGCGGCCTGCTGATGATCATGTCGATCAGTGACGGCTCCTGTTTGGCTGTGCTGGCCGCGCCCGATTGTGACATGGGCCTGGTGGCCTACCAGATGACGCTGCTCGTCGAGCGCGCGGGTCAGGTGCTCACGCCTGCCGTACGCGCCGAGCTGCAGGCGGCCCGCCCCCGTTAGCGGGCGGTGACAGGAGAAGATGGTGTCAGGTCAGGGTTGGGCTGGTGATAGCACTCCGCCGCATCCGGCGGCTCCACGTCCGCAGAAGTCGAGCTCCCTGGTACGGCCCTATGCCGTGACCGGGGGGCGCACGGCGCCGCGGATGAAGTTCGCCATGGAGGCGCTGGTGTCCTCCGTGACGTCGGAATACCAAGACATATCTCTGCTGAGTCCGGAGTATCAGGCGATCATTCAACTGACCCGGAACGTCAGGTCGGTTGCTGAGATCTCGGCCCTCTTACGCCAGCCTCTGGGCGTGGTCCGAGTGCTGATCGCCGACATGGCGTCCGAAGGCCTGATCCGCGTGCACCAGCCTGCGCTGGACGCGGGAAAGCCGGACCTCAACTTGCTCGAAAGGGTGCTCAGTGGACTTCGCAGGCTCTAGCGCCGGGCTGACCTCGACGAAGATCGTCGTGGCCGGCGGGTTCGGCGTGGGCAAGACGACGTTCGTGGGTGCGGTCTCGGAGATCCTCCCGCTCACCACGGAGGCGGTGATGACGGACGCGTCGGCCGGGGTCGACGACGTCTCGCTCACCCCGAACAAGACCACCACGACCGTCGCCATGGACTTCGGCCGCGTCTCGCTGGACCGGGACCTGATCCTCTACCTGTTCGGCACGCCCGGACAGCACCGGTTCTGGTTCATGTGGGACGACCTGGTGCGCGGCGCGATCGGGGCCGTGGTGCTCGCGGACACGCGGCGCCTGGCCGACAGCTTCCCCGCCATCGACTACTTCGAGGAGGCGAAGCTGCCGTTCGTCATCGGCATCAACGGCTGGGACGGGCAGTTCAACCACCACGACGACGAGATCCGCGAGGCGCTGTCGCTGGGATCGCACATCCCGATCGTCCGGCTGGACGCCCGCGTCCGCGAGTCGGTGAAGAGCACGCTGATCACGCTCGTGGAGCACGCGCTGACGCGGCACAGCCACCTGCCCGCCTGATCCCCGGCGCGGAGGACCCGCCCCTACGGCGAACGCCGCCGGACCTTCGTCCGGCGGCGTTCGTCGTGTCAGGAGCGGGTCCGGGCGCGGGTCGGGCGCGGGTCCCGTCGTCCCGGGAGCGGGTCAGGCGGGGGTCGCGACGTCCACCCCGCGCACCAGGCGGCCGACCTCGGCCCGCAGGCGCACGAAGTCGGGGTGCTCGCGGGTGGTGATCTGGTCGCGCGGGCCGGGCAGGTCCACCCGCAGGTCGCCCACCACGTGCGAGGGCGCCTTGGACAGCACCACGACGCGGTCGCCGACGTAGACGCTCTCGTCGATGTCGTGGGTGATGAGCACGATCGTCATGCGGTGGTGGCCGCGCACCTTGAGGACGAGGTCCTCCAGGTCCTCGCGGGTCTGCGCGTCCACCGACCCGAACGGCTCGTCCATGAGCATGAGCGTGGGCCGGTAGGCCAGGGCGCGGGCGATCGCGACCCGCTGCTGCATGCCGCCGGAGAGCTGGAAGGGGTACTTCTCGGCGGCGCCGAGCAGGCCCACCGACTCCAGCGCCTCCTGGGCGGCCTCCCGCCGGGCGCGCTTGTCCATGTCCCTGCGGCGCAGCGGCAGCGCGACGTTGTCGGCCACCGACATCCAGGGGAACAGGGAGCGGCTGTAGTCCTGGAAGACCACGGCCAGGTTGTCGGGCGTCTGGCGCACCAGCTTGCCCTCGACCCGGATCTCGCCGCCCGTGGGGGTGATCAGTCCGGCGATCGAGCGGAGCAGCGTGGACTTGCCGCATCCGGAGGGGCCCACGATGCACAGGAGCTCGCCCTCGGCGACGCTGAGCTTGAGCCCGTCGATCGCGCGGTGCTCGTTGGGGCTGCCGGGACCGTAAACGTGCGTGAGGTTGTCTATCTCGAGCAAGTGACGTCCTAGGACAGGCGTATCCGGAGATGGGGAGATAACAGGCTGACTGTACCGAAGTCAGGGTTGGTTGGACATGAAGACGGTCATTCCGGGGCGCTCCCGGCTCAGCCCACCGGCCGGCGCAGGTAACGGCCCACCGGCCGGCCGACGATCTTGCCGGTGTCGAGCACGTGGTGGCCCCGCACGAACGTGTCGGTGACCTTCGCGCTCAGCTCGAACCCCTCGAACGGCGTGTACTCCTGGGCCGACTCCGAGTCCGCCGCCCGCACGGTCCAGGTGGCGTCCGGGTCCACCAGGCAGATGTCGGCGTCGAAGCCCGGGGCGATGGTGCCCTTGGTGCGCAGGCCGTACCTGCGGGCCGGGTTCCACGAGGTGAGCGCGGCGATGCGGCCCCACGACAGGCCCCGGCGGCGGCCCTCGGTGATGAGGCCGGGCAGCAGGTACTCGGCGCCGCCGAAACCGGCCTTGGCCAGGAACACGTCCTCGGCCGGGGCGCCGAACTTCAGCTCCTCCCGGCAGCAGGCGTGGTCGCTGACGACCCAGTCGACCGTGCCGTCGAGCACGTACCCCCACAGCGCCTCGACGTCCTCGCGGGACCTGATCGGCGGGTTGACCTTGGCGCCGATGCCGCTGGCCGTCTCGATGTCGGCCAGCAGGTGCCCGATCGTCACCTCGCGGCGGAAGTCGATGTGGGGGAACGTCCGCTGCATCCGCACGGCCGCGTCGAGGGCCTTGCGCGAGGACAGGTGGAGCAGATTGACGTTGCCGAGGCCGGTCTCGTGCGCCAGGTAGGAGGCGATGAACACGGCCAGCCCCTCGGAGTGGGGCGGGCGCGAGGCGCTGTAGGCGGCCAGGCCGCTCAGGTCGCCGGCCTCCTCCACCAGCCGCGTGTACGCCGTCATGATCTCGGCGGTCTCGCAGTGCAGCGACAGCGAGATCTCACTGGCCAGCTCGGGGAAGCGCTCCCGGGCCGCCTGCACGCCGCGCATGACGAACTCGAAGTGCGCGTAGTCGTAGCGCTCGCCCTCGGGCAGCATGAGGAAGGCGCTCTGGTCGGCCGAGCGGCCGTGCAGCCCGTGCCCGCCGTAGAACATGAAGATCTTGAACGACGGCACGCCGAACCGCTCGACCAGGTCGGGCAGCTCGCCGATGTGGCCGCTGGACATCGGCGCCAGGTGGAAGCCGTAGTCCACGTAGGCCCGGTCCTCGGCCCGCGCCAGCACCTCGGGGAAGAAGTCGGCGTAGGCGCCGCCCCGGTTGAGGTAGTACATGCCGGTGCGCATGTAGGTGAGCGCGGTCGTGACCCCGCCCTGCGCGGAGGCGCGGCTCTCGGAGCCGGCGTCCTCGGCCAGCGGGTTGTAGATCCCCCAGTGCTGGTGGGCGTCCACCACGCCGGGGAACGCGAGTCGTCCCGCCCCCTCGATCACCTCGGGGACGCCCTCCGCGGGCAGTCCCGGGGCGACGCGGTCCACGCGCCCGCCGGTCACGGCGATGTCGGCCATGACGGGCTCGTTCCGGTCATGCGTCACGACCCGCACGTTCTTCAGCAGCAGGTCCGTCACATCCGCCTCCTACGCGGTACGGCGGGCTCCCCGGTGCCAGGTCAGCACGCGGCGCTCCGCCATGAGGAACAGGGAGTTGAGGGCGTAGCCGAGGACGCCGAGCACCACCACGCCGGCCCACAGCCCGGGCATGTCGGCGTTGTTGCTCGCCGTGCTCAGCAGGTAGCCGATGCCGTCGGTGCTGCCCTTCAGCTCGGAGATGACCATGAGGATGAGCGCCAGCGACACGCTCAGCCGCAGGCCCGCGAAGATCTTCGGCGATGCCGAGGGCAGGATGATGCGCAGCAGCCGCAGCCGGGCCGGCACGCCGAACACCGCGGCCGTCTCCAGTTGCAGCGGGTCCACGTTGCGCGCCCCGTCGATGGAGTTGAGCAGGATCGGCCAGACGACGCCGAACACGATGGTCGCCACCTGTACCTGGGTGCCCATGGTGAACAGCACCAGGAACACGGGCAGCATCGCGGGCGGCGGCACGGCCCGGCCGAACTCGACGAGCGGGTCCACGTAGTCGGACAGCCAGGCCATCCGGCCGATCGCCACGCCGAGCGCGACCCCGGCGACCACGGCGACGCTCCAGGACCCGACGACGCGCACGAGGCTCGGCACGAAGTTGTCCACCGCCTCCTCGGTCAGGACGTACGGCCCGGAGAACCACCGCTCGTACATCCAGGAGGCGATCCGGGTCGGCGCGGGCAGGTACGGGCTGGCCTGGGCCCGCGCCAGCAGCTCCCAGCATGCCAGGAGCACGGGCGCCAGCCAGAGCCGCCGGACGAGTGTCGCGATCATGCGTGCCGCCACCGGAAGAGCCGCCGCTCGGCGCGCAGGAGCAGCGTGTTGACGACGAGCCCGACCAGCCCGGCCCACACGAGGGTCGCGATCACGTCGACCATCGCGTCGGCGCCGATGCCGGTGCTCGCCTGGATGAGGAAGGCGCCGATGCCGCCGGCGCCGCCCACGACGTACTCGACGCTGATGGCCAGGATGAGCGTGATCGAGGCGGCCAGGCGGACGCCGGTGAAGATGAACGGCGCCGCGCTCGGCAGGCTGACCCGCCAGATGACCGCGCCGGGGCCGAAGCCGAACGAGCGCAGCGTCTCGGTGGCCACGGGATCGACGTCGCGCACGCCGTACAAAGTGTTGATGAGGATGGGCCAGGACGCGGCGTAGACGATGAGCGCGACCTTGGCGTTGATCTCGGGCTGGAAGAAGAACATGGCGAGCGGGATCAGCGCGACCGACGGGATCGGCCGCAGGAACTCGACGATCGCGCGGGTCATCTCCTCCACCACGGGGACGGTGCCGAGCAGCAGGCCGACGGGGACGGCGACGAGCACGGCCAGCGGCAGGCCCACCGCCGCGGCGGTGAGCGTGGAGGCGAGGTCGGCGAGGAACGCGGGGTCGGCGGCGAGCTGCGCCACCCGGGCCAGCGAGGTCGAGGCGGCGGGCAGCCAGGAGATCAGGCCGGTGCGGCCGGCCAGCTCCCAGGCGAGGATGAAGACCGCCACACCGGTGGCGTGGCGGAGGTACTTCGCGAGCCGGGCGCGGGAGGGGGAGATGCGCCCCCTCCCCGCCAGGGTGGCCGTGATCGTCATCCCTGCGAGGTGACGATCATCGGAGCGACGTCGATCTTGCTCTTGATGAAGCCGTACTCGACCATGAGGTCGGCGACGCGCTGGATGCGCTGGGCGCTGAGCGTGGTCGGGTAGTTGCCGAGGTTGATGGTGGCGGCCGTGGCGGCGGGGATCTTGGTGAAGGTCGGCAGGATCTTGGTCACGGCGCTGCGGTCGGTGGCGGCGATGTTCTGGGCCTTGGCCATCGCGCGCTGGAAGGCGCCCATGGTCTTGGGGTTGGCCGCGACCCACTTCTCGGTGGCGGCCCAGCCGGTGATCGGCAGGCTCTCCGTGGGGCCGGACATGGTGTCGACGAGCATGGTCGCGCCCAGCTTGTTCTTGGCCTCGCTGACGTAGGGGTCGGTCATCCAGACCGCGTCCACGTCGCCCTTCTGCAGCGCCGTCAGCCAGTTGGTGGTGGGCACCTCGACGTACTGGATGTCCTTGCCGGGGGTCGGGTCCAGGCCGGCGATCTTGAGGTGGGGGTTCATGGTCAGGACGCCGAGGCCCTTGAGGGCGTTGACCCCGATCTTCTTGCCCTTGAGGTCGGCGACCTTCTTGATGGGGGAGTCGCGCCGCACCATGATCCCGAAGGCGCCGGCGGCCCCCTGGTAGGAGTCGGCGATGTACTTGAACTTCTCCAGGCCCTCGCTCTGGATCGTCAGGATGGTGGCGTAGCTGCCGAGGACCACGTCCATGCTGCCGTTGGACAGCTTGGGCAGCACGGCCTGCGGGGCCTGGATGGCCTCGGTCTTCACGTTGAGCCCCTGCTCCTTGAAGAAGCCACGCTCGATCGCGATGAACAGCGGGGCGGAGTCGGCTCCCGGGTACTGCCCGATGAGCAGGTCGGTCTTCTCCAGCCCGTTGGCGTTGCTCCCGCCTCCCGATGTGGCGTCCGTGCTGGAGCAACTCGTCAGGGCAAGGGTGGCCACCAGTCCGATCAGGGCGATGCGCCCTGCCGCAGCGAGCCTCATGTCGCGTCTCCTTTGAACGGGGGTGATCGACGCTCGACGCACCCCAAAGCGCAGGCAACCCTTGCGCATGGTCCCCCGATTCTGGAAATTATCAATATATATGGCGAAAAAACGATCACACTGTTTTTCTGGAGGTATGTCCAGATATAGGTGATGATATGGCTGGCGTTCATCGAGGACGTGTGGCTACTGTCGGGACGTGGAGACATATGCCAGATGATCGACTCGCCGGTGTGGCCACACCGGCGGCCGAATTATCTGTCTGAACATAAAGAGGTTTTCGGACCACGGGTGCCGGGGGCGGCACACGGACGAGCACGGGCACGATTCGATCTCTTGCACCAAGGCCATCCAAGGAGAGGTTGCGGAGGCCAGTGAGAACTACATTGCCCCCTGCTGACGGCGATTCCGGGTTACCGGCCGAGGCGTCCTTTCCGTCATCCCATACGAGGACCGGGCCGGCGGCCCACCCCGGGCACGCCCGGGGTCCGGGCGGCATCGTGCGCAACTGGCGCGTGCGCACGAAGCTCCTGGTCCTGATCGTCATCCCCACCGTCGCGGCGCTGGCGCTCGGCGGCCTGCGCGTCGTCTCCTCCGTCACCAGCGCCTCCGAGTACGAGCGCGTCTACCAGACGGCCGTCCTGGCCGGAAAGCTGACCGGACTCGCCCACGAGACCGAGCTGGAACGCGACCTCACCGCCACCTTCGTGGCGCAGGACCGCAAGGGTGACCGCAACCCGGTCACCGCCCAGTACTCCACCGTGGACCGGCTGGTCGCCGACCTGCGTCCCGACGTCGCGGCCCTCGCCGCCTCCGACAGCCCCCTGCGGGCCGAGGCCGTGCGCGTCAAGAACCGCTTCGACGAGCTGCCCAGCTCGCGCAGGACCGCGACGGAGTCCAAGCTGAACGTCGCCTCCGTCATCGAGCTGTACGACCGGTCCATCTCCGACTTCCTCGGCCTCAACGCCACCATCGACCAGGGCGCCGTCGACAAGGAGCTCACCGACACCGTCGCCGGGTTCGCCGCCCTGTCGCGAGCCAAGCAGTACGTGTCGCGGCAGCGGGCGCTGCTGGTCTCGGCGCTGGCCGTCGGCCACTTCAGCCAGGACGAGCTGGACGCGTTCATCGCCGCCCGCGCGCAGCGCAACAGCGAGCTGGCCGCCTTCCGCGCGCAGGTGCCGCTCGCGCTGCGCCAGGCCTACGACGACACGGTCAGCGGCCAGGCCGTGGACCGTGCCGAGCTGATCCAGGCCCGCGCGCTGGCCCTGCAGGACGCCGGGCAGCCGCTCACCGACCCCGGCCTCGACCTCACCGGCGACGGCCAGGCGTGGTTCACCGCCGTCACCGAGACCATCGACGGCATGCGGCAGGTCGAGCAGCGGGTCGCCGACTCGATCATGCTGCGCAGCCGTACCGTCCAGGTCTCCGAGCAGCAGGGCGCGATGGTCTTCGCGATCGCGATCGCCGGGCTCCTGGTGCTCGTCCTGCTGGTCACCGTGCTGATGGCACGTTCCCTCAGCAGCCCGCTGCGCCGGCTGCGCCGCGAGGCGCTGCTGATCGCCGGGCGCCGCCTGCCCGAAACGGTCCAGCGGCTGCGGGATTCGGACACGGCCGGCGTGCCGGACGTGGAGCCGATCGGCGTCGTCGGCGACGACGAGATCGGTGAGGTCGCCCGGGCCTTCGACGAGGTCCACCGCGAGGCGGTGCGGCTGGCCGGCCAGGAGTCGCGGTTGCGTTCCAACGTGAACGCGATGTTCGTGAACCTGTCGCGGCGCAGTCAGACGCTGGTGGAGCGGCAGATCACGTTGATCGACGGTCTGGAGCAGGGCGAGCAGGACGAGAGCCGGCTGGCGAACCTGTTCAAGCTGGACCACCTGGCGACCCGTATGCGGCGCAACAGCGAGAACCTGCTGGTGCTGGCCGGCCAGGACCCGCCCCGCCGCTGGAGCCAGCCCGTCAAGCTGGTGGACGTGACCCGGGCCTCCCTCTCGGAGGTCGAGAACTACGAGCGGGTGGTCCTCCAGGTCCCCGACGGGGTGTCGGTGGCCGGCCAGGCCGTCAACGACGTCATCCACCTCCTGGCCGAGCTGGTCGAGAACGCCCTGTCGTTCTCGCCGCGCGAGACCAGGGTGACGGTGTCGGGCAGCCGCATCGACGGCGGCGGCGTCATGCTGTCCATCACCGACGCGGGCATCGGCATGACGCAGGACGAGCTGGTCCAGGCCAACGAGCGCCTGACCGACGCGCCCACCGTGGACGTGTCGGCCTCCCGCCGCATGGGCCTGTTCGTGGTCGCCCGGCTGGCCCACCGTCACGGCATCCGCGTCCAGCTCCGGCCGCACGCCTCCGGCGGCCTGACCGCCATGGTGCTGCTCCCGGACTCCCTGCTCGGCAACCCCTCGCCCGCGTACGCGAACCCGCCCGGCCCCGCGCAGGAGGACTCCTTCAGCGGCCCGCGGCTCGCGCCGTCGCCCGCTCCCACGCCGACCTGGACCGCGGGCGGCTACCAGCCGGGGCCCGGCCATCCGTCCTTCCCGTCCGGCCCGTCAGGTCTGTCCGGCCCGCCTGGTCTGTCCGGCCCGTCCGGGCCCGACCGGCACAACGGCTGGCCGGCCATGCCGTCCTGGCCGTCCGAGCCCAGCGGCTGGCCGTCGGAGCCGCGCGCCGGGTTCGACACCAACGACTCGTGGCTGCCGCCCCAGGACTCCGGCTGGAACGGCAACGGCCTGCCCCGGCGGCCCCCGCTCGACGACCCCCATCCCTGGGGGGCTCCGGACCCGCCGATCGAGCGGCCCTTCGACCGGCCGCTGGGCCGCCCGCGGCCGTCGCGCCCCGACTTCCCGGAGACCGACGCGGCCAGCACCGGCCCCATCCCGCGGGTGGACAGCCAGCCCTCCGCCGGGGACGACTACCTGCCGATCTTCGCGGCCGTGGAGTCGGCGTGGTTCGCCGGCGGCGCGAGCTGGGGCTCGTCGAAGGCCGACGCGGGGTGGAGCGCGGCGGAGGCCGTGGTGGAGCCGGTGCGCGACGGCGCGACGGCGTCCGGTCTGCCCAAGCGGGTGCCGAAGGCGAACCTCGTCCCCGGCTCGGCGGGCGGCGCGGCCCCGCCCAAGGGCGTCACGCCGATGCCGGCGGTCTCGCCGGACCGGGTGCGTAACCGGTTGTCCAGCTTCCAACAGGGCTTCCGGGCCGCCCGCGAGGACATCAACGAGGGCAAGGCGTACCCGGCGGGACCCCGGGACGCCGGCAGCAGTGAGGAGGGCGCATGAAGGACCTCAGTCACGCGGCACGTGGCGTCGACTGGCTGATCACCGATTTCGTCAGCACCGTGCCCGGAGTGGCGCACGCGGTGGTCGTCTCCTCGGACGGCCTGCCGCTCGCCGCGTCCGCCGGATTCCCGCCCGACCGGGCCGACCAGCTCGCGGCCATCGCCTCCGGTCTGGTCAGCCTGACGCAGGGCGCGGCGCGGGTGTTCGAAGGAGGCGTGGTCAACCAGACGATCGTGGAGATGCAGCGGGGGCTGATGCTGATCATGTCGATCAGCGACGGCTCGTGCATGGCGGTGCTGGCGGCCCCCGACTGCGACATGGGTCTGGTGGCGTACCAGATGACCCTGATGGTCGATCGTGCTGGTCAGGTGCTGACTCCGGCGGTGCGCGCGGAGCTGCGGGCAAGTCAGTCCAGGTGATCGAGGTGACCGATCCCAGATGGAACAGCGGTCCCGCGCAGCGGCCGCCGTCGTCCTTCGACCCGGGGTCGCCGGTGCGCCCGTACGCGGTGACGGGTGGGCGTACGGCGCCGCGGGTGAAGCTGGCGATGGAGGCGTTGGTGTCGTCGGCGACGGCTGAGCCGAGGGAGTTCTCGCATATCACGCCGGAGTATCAGGCGATTTCGCAGTTGTGTCGGCAGGTTCGGTCGGTGGCTGAGGTGTCGGCGTTGTTGCGGATTCCGTTGGGTGTGGTGCGGGTGCTGATCGCGGATATGGCGGCGGAGGGGTTGGTGCGGGTGCATCAGCCGCAGCTGGATGCGGGTCGGCCGGATGTCAACCTGCTGGAAAGGGTGCTCAGTGGACTTCGCAGGCTCTAGTCCTGGTGTGTCGTCTCCGGGTCTCACGTCGACGAAGATCGTCGTGGCGGGTGGGTTCGGTGTCGGTAAGACGACGTTCGTGGGTGCGGTGTCGGAGATCATGCCGTTGACGACCGAGGCGGTGATGACGGACGCGTCGGTGGGGATCGATGATCTGGGGATGACGCCGTTGAAGTCGACCACGACGGTGGCGATGGATTTCGGGCGGGTGTCGTTGGATCGGGATTTGATCCTGTATTTGTTTGGGACGCCGGGTCAGCACAGGTTCTGGTTCATGTGGGATGATCTGGTGCGGGGCGCGATCGGTGCGGTGGTGCTGGTCGATACGCGGCGGTTGGCGGATAGTTTTCCGGCGATCGATTATTTCGAGGAGGCGCAGCTTCCGTTCATTGTGGGGATCAATGGGTGGGATGGTGCGTATCCGCATAGTGATGCGGAGGTTCGGGACGCGTTGACGTTGGCGGCGCATATTCCGTTGGTGCGGTTGGATGCGCGGTCGAAGGATTCGGTCAAGAGTGCGTTGATCAATCTGGTGGAGCACGCGTTGACGGTGCGGATGGCCGTGCCGGGCTGGAGCGGCTGACACGGCCGTCGCACGTCAGCGCACCACGCTCCAGGACTCGCGCTCGTTGAGCGCCTTCACGTCCATGTCGGTGATCCCGCGCTGTGCGGCCGTCATGGCCCGCAGCTCCTCCGGCGTCAGCACGTCGGCGATGTCGGCGAACCCGTACGGCGCGCGCTCCATCACCAGGCTGATCGTCTCCTCCACCGGCAGCGCCCGATGGGCGAGCACCAGCGCCGACGTCGGCGGGCGCCGCTCCGCCTCGTACACCGCCAGCGCCTCGGCCGGGTCGCCGGACGTGGCCAGGCACCGGGCCAGCACCCGGGCGTCGAGCACCGCCTGCGACCCGCCGTTCGAGCCGATCGGGTACATCGGGTGCGCGGCGTCGCCGAGCAGCGTCACCCGGCCCCGCCCCCACCACTCCAGCGGGTCACGGTCCACCATCGGGTACTCCAGGATCCGCCCGGTCGCCCTGAGCAGGGCCGTCACGTCGACGTCCGGGTGCTTCCAGCCCGCGAAGTAGGGAGCCACGTCCTCCAGGCGGCCCGTCCGCGACCAGTCGGCCTCGCCGACCTCGCCGCCGTCCCCGACCTTGACCTCGGCCACCCAGTTGACCATGCGGGGGTCGGCGGGGGAGATGTGGTAGGCGACGAACTTCACGCTCAGGTTCGTCCCGGCGACGAACACGGTCGCGCCGTCCCTGACCCGGTCGCCGTCCGCGATGCCCCGCCACATGCGGATGCCGCCCCACCGCAGCGGGTCGCCCTCCGGGTGCAGCAGCGCCCGGACCGACGACTGCACGCCGTCGGCGCCGACCAGCACGTCCACCCGCTCGCGCGTGGCCCCGCCGGTGGCGACGTCGCGCAGGGCGACCTCGACCCCGTCGCCGTCCTGCTCGAACCCCTCGAAGCGGGTGCCGAGCCGGACCGGGCCGATCCGCTCCTCGACGGCGGCGCGCAGGATCATCTGCAGCTCGCCCCGGTGGATGGAGTACTGCGGCCACCGGTATCCGGCCGAGCGACCGCGCGGGATCGACAGGATCTCGCCGCCGAACCGGTCGGTGAACGTCATGAACGTGGTCTCCACGCCCTTCTCGGCGAGCCGCTCGGCGAGGCCGAGCTCGGTCAGCTCACGCGTGGCGTGCGACTGGAGGTTGATGCCCACGCCCAGCGGGCGCAGGACGGCGGCCGACTCGACGACCACGCAGTCCAGCCCGGCCGTGTGCAGGCTCAGCGCCGTGGTCAGCCCGCCGATGCCGGCGCCGATGATCATGATCCGCATGGTGCGGTGTCCTCCCGGTGGTGTGACACACGAAAAGGGGGAGCGCCGTGGGCGCTCCCCCTTTTGTCTCACGTCGGATCGACCTGTTCGAGCGTGATCAGCTCGGGACGGCCTCGATGAGGGAGGCGCCCGCGCCCAGCTCGATCACGTCGGTGAGCTTCAGGTCGGCCCGGCCGAACAGCGCCGCGTACTCCTGGCTGCTGCGTTCCACCGCGCCGTCGAAGATGGCCAGCATCCGCATGTCGAGATCGTTGCCGAGGTGCGGCTCGGTGCCGTCGGGGAGGACCACCTCCAGGATCAGCACGCGCCCGGAGGGCGCCATCGCGCGGCGGACGTTGCGCAGGATGCCGACCGCGTCGTCGTCGCCCCAGTTGTGCAGGACGCTCGCCAGCAGGTACACGTCCGCGCCCGCCGGCACCCCGGCGAAGAAGTCCCCCGCCACGACGTCGCACCGATCCGCCAGGCCCTCGCCGGTCAGGTACTCCCTGGCGCCCTCGGTGACGTGGTCGAGGTCGAAGAGGACGCCGCGCATGTCCGGGTTGGCGCGCAGGACCGTGGCGAGGATGTGCCCCTTGCCTCCGGCGACGTCCACCATGGTGGCGGTCTGCGGGAAGTCGTACCGCTTGGCCAGGTTCTCGGTGAACGTGACGGCTCTGGCCCGCATGTAGTCGTCGAACAGCCGGCTCGCCTCGGGACGGGCGGCCAGGTGCTCGTACAGGTGGCCGAACCGGGCGGCGAACGCCGACTTGCCGGTGCGGACCGTCTCCGGGAGATTGCCCATGGCGTACCAGAAGCCCTCCTCGCCGAGCATGCGGATGGAGGAACGCAGCGAGTGCGGGGCGTCCGACCGGAGGGCCGATCCGCGCTCGGTCAGCTCGTGGCCGTCCGTCCCGGCCGGGCGGAGCAGTCCCATGCTGGTCAGCTCGCGCAGGACCCGCCGCAGCGCGGGGGCGTGGGCCTGGCAACGCTCGGCCAGTTCCTCCGTCGTGACCGGCCCGTCGGCCAGGTGGTCGGCCACGCCCAGCTCCGCCATGGTGAGCAGAGCCGCGAAACGGGAGAGTCCGGAGACCGCGTCCCAGAGGAGATCGTCCGAATGGGGCATATGTCCTTTGCCTTCTATGGGTTCACAAGGATGGTGGGCTTCGATGGCTTCGCCCGGACCGGCGGTCAGGTGGTTCGGCCGGCCTGCCGGTGCCAGATGAGCACCCGGTGCTCGACGAGCACGAACAGCGAGTTCACCAGGTAGCCCAGGATGCCGAGCAGGGCGATCGCCGCCCAGACGGCGGGGGTGTCGAAGCCGCGCTGGGCCTGGAGGAGCTGGTAGCCGATCCCGTCGCTGCTGCCGAACAGCTCCGAGATCACCATGAGGATCAGCGCCAGGGACAGACTGAGCCGCAGCCCGGCGAAGATCTTGGGTGACGCGGCGGGGATGACGATGACCCGCAGGCGCTGGGCCCGCGACAGGCCGAAGACCACGCCCGTGTCGACGTAGGTGCGGTCCACGGCCCGGGCTCCGTCGATGGAGTTGAGCAGCACCGGCCAGATCACGCCGAACACGATGGTGGCGAGGTGCACCTGCAGGCCCGCGTGGAACAGGATGAAGAACAGCGGGATCAGCAGGGGCGGCGGGATGGCGCGGCCGAACTCGAACAGCGGGTCGAAGTACTGCGCGGCCATGCGCGAGCGCCCGAGCACCACTCCGAGGACGATGCCGATCACGGCGGCCAAGAGCCACCCGCCGAACAGGCGTTGCAGGCTCGGCAGGATGTTGGCGACCGCGTCGTCGGTGAGGAACAGCCGCGACGCGGGACCGGAGAACCACATCTCGTGCATGCGCGCCACGATCGTCGAGGGCGGCGGGAAGTCGGCGTCGCCGATGCTCCGCGTGACGACCTCCCACACGACGGCGACGGCGGGGACGAACCAGAGCCTTGCCAGCACGTTCACGACTCCTGCGCCCCCGTCCGCATCCGGTGCCAGTGGAACAGGCGGCGCTCCGCGGCCGTCAGTATCGCGTTCGAGATCAGGCCGAAGGCCCCGGCCCAGAACGTCGCCGCCAGCATCAGGTCCGTCCTGTTCCCGCTCGCGGCCTGGATCACGTAGACGCCCATCCCGTCCGTGCCGCCGGCCAGCAGCTCGGCGCTGATGGCGAGGATGAGCGCGATCCCGGCGGCGATCCGGATCCCGGTCGCGACGAAGGGCGCGGCGCTGGGGAGGCTCACCCGGCGCAGCACGGCCAGCGATCCGAACCCGAAGCTGCGCAGCGAGTCCTTCGCCACCGGGTCGACGTCGTGCATCCCGTACAACGTGTTGATGAGGATGGGCCACACGGACGCGTAGACGATGACGGAGACCTTCATCGCCATGTCCACCGGGATCAGCAGGATCGCGAGGGGGATGATCGCGACCGAGGGGATGGGGCGCAGGAACTCCAGCAGCGGTCGCACCGCCCGCTCCACGGGCGACAGGGCGCCGAGCAGCACTCCCAGCGGAACGGCCACCACGACCGCGGCCAGCAGGCCGAGCGCCCAGTTCCGGAGGGTCATGACGACCCCGGCCAGGAAGTCGGGGTCGGCGAGCAGCCGCGCGGCCTCGTACAGGACCACCGAGGGCGGTGGGTAGATCACGTCGCTGCTCAGGGCGAAACGGATGACGAGCTCGCCGGCGACGAGGAACCCCGCGGCGCCGGCGAGGCCGCGGAGCAGCCGCGCTCCGATCATCCGCCGGCAGCCGTCACGATGATCGACTTGGCGGCGACCGGGCTCTCCAGGTACTTGTACTCGAGCATCAGGTCGGCCACCTTCTGCAGCCGGTTCTCGTTGAGCTCGGTCGGGTAGCTGCCCAGGGTGATGACGGAGGCCGCCTGCGCGTCGATCTTCGTGTACGTGGGCAGCACCTTCTCCACCTCCTTGCGGTCACCGGCGGCGAGCGCCTGCGCCTTGCCGATCGCCCGCTGGAAGGCCGCGAGGGTCTTCGGGTTCTTCTGCGTCCAGTCCTCGGTGGCCATCCAGCCCGCGATGGGGAAGTCCTCCATCTGGCCCGTCATCGTGTCGACGAGCTTGCGGAAGCCGAGCTGGCTCTGGGTGGAGGTGATGAACGGCTCGGTCATCCAGGCGGCGTCGGCCTGCCCGGTGGTGACGGCGTTGGCCATGTCCGGGAACGGCTTCTCCACGAACTTGACGTCGGTCTCGCCGAGGCCGGCCACCTTCAGCTGCGTCGTCACGGCGAGCTGGGCGATGTTCTTGAGGTTGTTGACCAGGACGGTCTTGCCCTTCAGGTCCGCCACCGTCTTGATCGGCGAATCCTTGGGAACCATGACGTTGAAGGTGTTGGGAGCGGCCTGGTACATGTCGGCGATCATCTTGAGCTTGTCGCCCTTGCTGGTCGCGAGGAAGGCCGAGACGTAGTTGCCCTGCGAGATGTCCAGCGCGCCGCTCTTGATCTGCGGGATGGCCGCCGCGCCACCGGTGATGACCACCGGCTCCACCGTGAGACCCTCTTCCTTGAAGTACCCCTTGGCGATCGCGATGTGCAACGGCGCGACGTCGGGAATGGGCAGCCCACCGACCTTGATCGTGGTCTTCTCTAATCCCTTGCCGCCGGCCGCCGTCTTGGCGGTATCACCGTTCCCGCTGCAACCGGCAAGGGCGAGTGCGGCTGCGACGCCCAGAACGATGGCGTGGCAGCGCAGTATGCGTCTCATGGGGGGTTCTCCTACCAGGGGAAGCTTATGGAGATCGGCACCGTGGGATGCCGGGCGTGAAGCGTACCGGAGAGAAGATCGGAGCTGAAGCGCTATACCCCGTATATGGTGCTATCCACTATATGTCAGCAATATAGATAAATGTCCTTTATGTGCCTTTTGTCATGATCTTTGGTTATTTGTCCGCCGATGGGCGTCTACTGGCTACGCAGTGTGTCCTTGGAACGGTGGAAACTGTGAGGCGTTGGCTCATCTCTGAGGTTTGTGCTCAAATTGGGCGAACCAGCCTGCGATCATCTCGTTGGCGTGACGATGCCGCTCATCCAGAAGCAGGCCCATGGCGAGAGGTTGCCACCAGTGACGACGACAACGACCGAACCTGGTCGTAGAGATCCCGACGTGCCGGGACCGTCTGTGGCCGATGCCGTGCCGGCGGAGCTGCCGAAGCCGGGCAGCCCGTTCGCGCTGCGCAACTGGCGCGTCCGCACCCGCCT
Source organism: Nonomuraea roseoviolacea subsp. carminata (assembly GCF_024172185.1). Taxonomy (GTDB): domain Bacteria; phylum Actinomycetota; class Actinomycetes; order Streptosporangiales; family Streptosporangiaceae; genus Nonomuraea; species Nonomuraea roseoviolacea. Next base: position 1,491,313 of record NZ_JAMZEC010000001.1, on the reverse strand, counting down.
CATCGCGGTCATCGCGGTTCCCACGATCGTCGCCGTGCTCTTCGGCGGTCTGCGGGTCACTGGGTCGATCAGCAGCGCGCAGCAGTACCAGCGCTTCAGCGACGTGGGCGCCCTGGTGTCCCAGCTTGGTGAGCTCTCCCGTGACCTCGCGCTCGAACGCGACATGGCGGCGCGGTACGTCGCCGCCGGCCGCAAGGGCGTCGAGGGAGACCAGTTCAAGCGTCAGCAGCTCGTCGTGGACGCCAGCGTCAAACGGACCACCGCCGTCGCCGCGACGGCCGAGCCGTCACTGTCGGAGCTGGGCAAGCGCACCCTGAGGAACACCCGCACCCGCTTCGACGAGCTGCCCAGCTCGCGCAGGACCGCGACGGAGTCCAAGCTGAACGTCGCCTCCGTCATCGAGCTGTACGACCGGTCCATCTCCGACTTCCTCGGCCTCAACGCCACCATCGACCAGGGCGCCGTCGACAAGGAGCTCACCGACACCGTCGCCGGGTTCGCCGCCCTGTCGCGAGCCAAGCAGTACGTGTCGCGGCAGCGGGCGCTGCTGGTCTCGGCGCTGGCCGTCGGCCACTTCAGCCAGGACGAGCTGGACGCGTTCATCGCCGCCCGCGCGCAGCGCAACAGCGAGCTGGCCGCCTTCCGCGCGCAGGTGCCGCTCGCGCTGCGCCAGGCCTACGACGACACGGTCAGCGGCCAGGCCGTGGACCGTGCCGAGCTGATCCAGGCCCGCGCGCTGGCCCTGCAGGACGCCGGGCAGCCGCTCACCGACCCCGGCCTCGACCTCACCGGCGACGGCCAGGCGTGGTTCACCGCCGTCACCGAGACCATCGACGGCATGCGGCAGGTCGAGCAGCGGGTCGCCGACTCGATCATGCTGCGCAGCCGTACCGTCCAGGTCTCCGAGCAGCAGGGCGCGATGGTCTTCGCGATCGCGATCGCCGGGCTCCTGGTGCTCGTCCTGCTGGTCACCGTGCTGATGGCACGTTCCCTCAGCAGCCCGCTGCGCCGGCTGCGCCGCGAGGCGCTGCTGATCGCCGGGCGCCGCCTGCCCGAAACGGTCCAGCGGCTGCGGGATTCGGACACGGCCGGCGTGCCGGACGTGGAGCCGATCGGCGTCGTCGGCGACGACGAGATCGGTGAGGTCGCCCGGGCCTTCGACGAGGTCCACCGCGAGGCGGTGCGGCTGGCCGGCCAGGAGTCGCGGTTGCGTTCCAACGTGAACGCGATGTTCGTGAACCTGTCGCGGCGCAGTCAGACGCTGGTGGAGCGGCAGATCACGTTGATCGACGGTCTGGAGCAGGGCGAGCAGGACGAGAGCCGGCTGGCGAACCTGTTCAAGCTGGACCACCTGGCGACCCGTATGCGGCGCAACAGCGAGAACCTGCTGGTGCTGGCCGGCCAGGACCCGCCCCGCCGCTGGAGCCAGCCCGTCAAGCTGGTGGACGTGACCCGGGCCTCCCTCTCGGAGGTCGAGAACTACGAGCGGGTGGTCCTCCAGGTCCCCGACGGGGTGTCGGTGGCCGGCCAGGCCGTCAACGACGTCATCCACCTCCTGGCCGAGCTGGTCGAGAACGCCCTGTCGTTCTCGCCGCGCGAGACCAGGGTGACGGTGTCGGGCAGCCGCATCGACGGCGGCGGCGTCATGCTGTCCATCACCGACGCGGGCATCGGCATGACGCAGGACGAGCTGGTCCAGGCCAACGAGCGCCTGACCGACGCGCCCACCGTGGACGTGTCGGCCTCCCGCCGCATGGGCCTGTTCGTGGTCGCCCGGCTGGCCCACCGTCACGGCATCCGCGTCCAGCTCCGGCCGCACGCCTCCGGCGGCCTGACCGCCATGGTGCTGCTCCCGGACTCCCTGCTCGGCAACCCCTCGCCCGCGTACGCGAACCCGCCCGGCCCCGCGCAGGAGGACTCCTTCAGCGGCCCGCGGCTCGCGCCGTCGCCCGCTCCCACGCCGACCTGGACCGCGGGCGGCTACCAGCCGGGGCCCGGCCATCCGTCCTTCCCGTCCGGCCCGTCAGGTCTGTCCGGCCCGCCTGGTCTGTCCGGCCCGTCCGGGCCCGACCGGCACAACGGCTGGCCGGCCATGCCGTCCTGGCCGTCCGAGCCCAGCGGCTGGCCGTCGGAGCCGCGCGCCGGGTTCGACACCAACGACTCGTGGCTGCCGCCCCAGGACTCCGGCTGGAACGGCAACGGCCTGCCCCGGCGGCCCCCGCTCGACGACCCCCATCCCTGGGGGGCTCCGGACCCGCCGATCGAGCGGCCCTTCGACCGGCCGCTGGGCCGCCCGCGGCCGTCGCGCCCCGACTTCCCGGAGACCGACGCGGCCAGCACCGGCCCCATCCCGCGGGTGGACAGCCAGCCCTCCGCCGGGGACGACTACCTGCCGATCTTCGCGGCCGTGGAGTCGGCGTGGTTCGCCGGCGGCGCGAGCTGGGGCTCGTCGAAGGCCGACGCGGGGTGGAGCGCGGCGGAGGCCGTGGTGGAGCCGGTGCGCGACGGCGCGACGGCGTCCGGTCTGCCCAAGCGGGTGCCGAAGGCGAACCTCGTCCCCGGCTCGGCGGGCGGCGCGGCCCCGCCCAAGGGCGTCACGCCGATGCCGGCGGTCTCGCCGGACCGGGTGCGTAACCGGTTGTCCAGCTTCCAACAGGGCTTCCGGGCCGCCCGCGAGGACATCAACGAGGGCAAGGCGTACCCGGCGGGACCCCGGGACGCCGGCAGCAGTGAGGAGGGCGCATGAAGGACCTCAGTCACGCGGCACGTGGCGTCGACTGGCTGATCACCGATTTCGTCAGCACCGTGCCCGGAGTGGCGCACGCGGTGGTCGTCTCCTCGGACGGCCTGCCGCTCGCCGCGTCCGCCGGATTCCCGCCCGACCGGGCCGACCAGCTCGCGGCCATCGCCTCCGGTCTGGTCAGCCTGACGCAGGGCGCGGCGCGGGTGTTCGAAGGAGGCGTGGTCAACCAGACGATCGTGGAGATGCAGCGGGGGCTGATGCTGATCATGTCGATCAGCGACGGCTCGTGCATGGCGGTGCTGGCGGCCCCCGACTGCGACATGGGTCTGGTGGCGTACCAGATGACCCTGATGGTCGATCGTGCTGGTCAGGTGCTGACTCCGGCGGTGCGCGCGGAGCTGCGGGCAAGTCAGTCCAGGTGATCGAGGTGACCGATCCCAGATGGAACAGCGGTCCCGCGCAGCGGCCGCCGTCGTCCTTCGACCCGGGGTCGCCGGTGCGCCCGTACGCGGTGACGGGTGGGCGTACGGCGCCGCGGGTGAAGCTGGCGATGGAGGCGTTGGTGTCGTCGGCGACGGCTGAGCCGAGGGAGTTCTCGCATATCACGCCGGAGTATCAGGCGATTTCGCAGTTGTGTCGGCAGGTTCGGTCGGTGGCTGAGGTGTCGGCGTTGTTGCGGATTCCGTTGGGTGTGGTGCGGGTGCTGATCGCGGATATGGCGGCGGAGGGGTTGGTGCGGGTGCATCAGCCGCAGCTGGATGCGGGTCGGCCGGATGTCAACCTGCTGGAAAGGGTGCTCAGTGGACTTCGCAGGCTCTAGTCCTGGTGTGTCGTCTCCGGGTCTCACGTCGACGAAGATCGTCGTGGCGGGTGGGTTCGGTGTCGGTAAGACGACGTTCGTGGGTGCGGTGTCGGAGATCATGCCGTTGACGACCGAGGCGGTGATGACGGACGCGTCGGTGGGGATCGATGATCTGGGGATGACGCCGTTGAAGTCGACCACGACGGTGGCGATGGATTTCGGGCGGGTGTCGTTGGATCGGGATTTGATCCTGTATTTGTTTGGGACGCCGGGTCAGCACAGGTTCTGGTTCATGTGGGATGATCTGGTGCGGGGCGCGATCGGTGCGGTGGTGCTGGTCGATACGCGGCGGTTGGCGGATAGTTTTCCGGCGATCGATTATTTCGAGGAGGCGCAGCTTCCGTTCATTGTGGGGATCAATGGGTGGGATGGTGCGTATCCGCATAGTGATGCGGAGGTTCGGGACGCGTTGACGTTGGCGGCGCATATTCCGTTGGTGCGGTTGGATGCGCGGTCGAAGGATTCGGTCAAGAGCGCGTTGATCAATCTGGTGGAGCACGCGTTGACGGTGCGGATGGCCGTCCCAGGCTGGAGCGGCTGACGGAGCGGCTAGGCTGAGTTCAGACCTTCATTCGCTTCGAGGACTGGCCAACCACGTGTTCGAGACGCTTTCCGACCGGCTGACATCGGTCTTCTCCTCCCTCCGATCCAAGGGTCGGCTGTCCGACGCCGACATCGACGCCACCACCCGCGAGATCCGCATCGCGCTGCTCGAGGCGGACGTCGCGTTGCCTGTGGTGAAGGCATTCGTCGCCCAGGTCAAGGAGCGCGCCCGCGGCGCCGAGGTCTCCCAGGCGCTCAACCCGGCGCAGCAAGTCGTCAAGATCGTCAATGACGAGCTGATCGAGATCCTCGGCGGCGAGACCCGCAGGCTCCGCTTCGCGAAGACCCCGCCGACCGTGATCATGCTCGCCGGCCTCCAGGGCGCCGGAAAGACCACGCTGGCGGGCAAGCTCGCCCGCTGGCTGCGCGAGCAGGGCCACGCGCCCATGCTGGTCGCCGCCGACCTCCAGCGGCCCAACGCCGTCCAGCAGCTCCAGGTCGTCGGCGAGCGGGCGCAGGTCGCCGTCTACGCCCCCGAGCCCGGCAGCGGCGTCGGCGACCCCGTCGAGGTGGCCCGCCGCTCCATCGACGAGGCGCGCCGCCTGCAGCACGACATCGTCATCATCGACACGGCCGGCCGCCTCGGCATCGACCAGGAGATGATGAAGCAGGCCGCCGACATCCGCGCCGCGGTCTCGCCCGACGAGGTCCTGTTCGTGGTCGACGCCATGATCGGCCAGGACGCGGTCACGACCGCCCAGGCGTTCATGGAGGGCGTCGGCTTCGACGGGGTCGTGCTCACCAAGCTCGACGGCGACGCCCGGGGTGGCGCCGCCCTCTCGGTCCGGCACATCACCGGCCGGCCGATCATGTTCGCCTCCACCGGCGAGAAGCTCGAGGACTTCGACGCCTTCCACCCCGACCGGATGGCGTCCCGCATCCTCGACATGGGTGACATCCTCACCCTCATCGAGCAGGCCCAGAAGACCTTCGACGAGGAGCAGGCCGCCAAGATGGCGGGCAAGCTCACCTCGGGCGAGAACTTCACCCTCGAGGACTTCCTCGAGCAGATGATGATGGTCCAGAAGATGGGCCCCATCAAGAACCTGCTCGGCATGATGCCCGGCATGGGGCAGATGCGCGACCAGCTCAACTCCATCGACGACCGCGACCTCGACCGCATCGCCGCCATCATCCGCTCGATGACCCCGGCCGAGCGCCAGGACCCGAAGATCATCAACGGCTCGCGGCGCGCCCGCATCGCCTCCGGCTCCGGCGTCACCGTCACGGCCGTCAGCAACCTCGTCACCCGCTTCTTCGAGGCCCAGAAGATGATGAAGCGCGTGGCCGGGGGCATGGGCCTGCCCGGCATGCCGGGGGGCAGGGGCAAGGCCGCCAAGGCGCAGAAGAAGGCGAAGAAGGGGCGCCGGGTCAGCGGCGACCCGCGCAAGGCCGCGCTCGGCAAGGCCGCGGCCGACGACGCGCCGCCGGCCGCTCCCAAGCCCGGCGGCCTGCTGGGCAACCTGGGCGCCGGCAAGCTGCCGCCGGGCATGGAGCTCCCGCCGGGCTTCGACCCGAGCAAGCTCAACCTGCCGCCGCGCCAGAAGTGACCCGCCGACGCCGCCTCCCGTGACCGTTCCGGGGGGCGGCGTCGCTGTGTCACCGGCTTGCGCCGGGGCGTCCTTCCCCGTGGGTGCGGCCCTCGGTGCGGCGTGCCCCGCCGAGGCCCCGGCGCTGCGGCCGCGCGGCGCACCCGAACCGTCGCCCGGCATGAATCGGTCCGGCCGTCACCGACCGTCACCACCCCCGGCGAGGGAATTCGCCCTGGCCGTCACCCCGATCGCTCGCAGAAGCCTGACCACAAGCCCGTGCGGGGCGCGGGCGGCACGCGTCCGGCACGCGTCCGGCACGCGATGCGCGGCCGGATGAGGCCCGATGCGCGCGTCGCGTCGCTGGCAGTGTCTGGGATCTGGCAGAATGACATGTTGGAACACCGTGACCAGTCGGGTGCCCTCTCACCTCCTGGCGGCCACGCCTGTCCCTGGAGCGACCGTCCTGCCGTGCCCCACTCGGCGAGGCGTCGCTCACCCACGCTCTGAAGCAGGAGAGACCACACCCGTGGCAGTCAAGATCAAGCTCAAGCGGCTCGGCATGATCCGCAACGCTCAGTACCGTATCGTCGTCGCCGACAGCCGCACCAAGCGTGACGGCCGGGCGATCGAGGAGATCGGCCTGTACCACCCGAAGGAGAACCCTTCGCGCATCGAGGTCGACGCCGAGCGCGCGGCCTACTGGCTCGGTGTCGGCGCGCAGCCGACCGGGCCGGTGATGAAGCTGCTCAAGCTCACCGGTGACTGGCAGAAGTTCAAGGGCGAGCCCGCTCCGGCGCCGCTGAAGGTCGCCGAGCCGGCGGCCGACCGCCACGCTCTCTACGAGGCCGCGGCCAAGGAGGCCCTGTCCGGTGGCGACACCGGCACGGCCGCCACCACGCCGAAGAAGGCCAAGAAGAAGGACGACGCCGAGGCCGCCGCCGAGACCCCGACCGAGGGCGAGGGCTGACGTGCTCGAGGAGGCTCTCGAGCACCTCGTGAAGGGCATCGTCGAACATCCCGACGATGTCCGGGTCCGCGCACGCCGCATCCGCAGCGGGCGCGTCCTGGAGGTCCGGGTGCACCCCGAGGACCTGGGCAAGGTCATCGGTCGCGGCGGGCGCACCGCCAAGGCGTTGCGCACCGTGGTGAACGCCCTGGCCGACGGGAAGTACGTGCGGGTCGATCTGCTCGACCTGGACGAAGCCGTCCGTTAGCGTCAGGAATTCGCGCCCTCATCGGTCTCGTTCCGATGAGGGCGCTCGCGTGAGAGAAGGCAGGTACACGTGCAGCTCGTCGTCGGCCGGATAGGCCGCCCGCACGGCATCCGTGGTGACGTGACCGTGGAGGTGCGCACCGACGATCCCGAGCTGCGCTTCGCCGTCGGCGCGTCGATCGCCACCGACCCCGCCGGCAGGGGGCCGCTCGTCGTCGAGGGCCGCCGCTGGCACAAGGACGTCCTGCTGGTCCGGTTCGCCGGCGTGGACGACCGCGACACGGCCGACAGCCTGCGCGGCGTCATGCTCGTCATCGACTCCGCCGAGGTGGAGCCGTCCGACGACCCCGACGAGTTCCACGACCACGAGCTGATCGGGCTCGCGGTGGTGACGACCTCGGGGGAGCAGGTCGGCGAGGTCACCGACGTCCTGCACCACGGCCAGGATCTCCTCGTCGTCGCCCGACCGGGGCAGGACGACGCGCTCGTCCCGTTCGTCCGTGAGCTCGTGCCCGAGGTGGACGTGCGCGGCGGCCGGCTGGTGATCGACCCGCCCGAGGGGCTGCTGTCGTGACCGCCGCACCGCACGGCGAGCGCAGGTCCCCGGGCATGCGGCTCGACATCGTCTCGATCTTCCCCGAGTACTTCTCGCCGCTCGACGTCTCGCTCATCGGCAAGGCGCGCGAACGCGGCACCCTGGACGTACGGGTCCACCAGTTGCGCGACTGGACGCACGACGTCCACAAGACCGTGGACGACACCCCGTACGGCGGCGGGCCGGGCATGGTCATGAAGCCCGAGGTGTGGGGCGAGGCCATCGACGCGATCATCGCCGACGGCCGCGCGGCCGGAAGCCCGGCCGCTGACAGCCCGATCACCGGCAGCCCGATCACCGGCAGCCCGGCCACCGGCAGCCCGATCACCGGCAGCCCGATCACCGGCAGCCCGGCCACCGGCAGCCCGATCACCGGCAGCCCGATCACCGGCAGCCCGGCCACCGGCAGCCCGTTCGCCGGCGGCCCCGAGGCTTCGGCGACCCCGCGGATCATCGTGCCGACGCCCAGTGGACGGCCGTTCACCCAGGAGATCGCCCAGGAGCTCGCGGCCGAGCCGTGGCTGCTGTTCGCGTGCGGCCGCTACGAGGGCATCGACTCGCGGGTCATGCGCGAGTACGGCGCCCGCATGCGCGTCGACGAGCTGAGCATCGGCGACTACGTGCTGGCCGGCGGCGAGGTGGCCGTGCTCGTCATGGTCGAGGCGATCGGCAGGCTGCTGCCCGGCGTGCTGGGCAACGTCCACTCGGCCGTCGACGACTCCTTCGCCCCCGGCGCCATGCGGAACCTGCTCGAAGGCCCCGTCTACACCAAGCCGCCGGTGTGGCGCGGCCACGAGGTCCCGGAGGTGCTCCTGTCCGGCCACCACGGGAAGATCGCCCGGTGGCGCCGCGACGAGGCGCTGCGCCGTACCGTCGCCAACCGGCCCGAACTGGCGGCGGCGATCGACCCCGAGACGCTCGACAAGCACGACCGGAAGCTGCTCGATGAGCTGGCGTTTCGCGTCGGACCGGAAGATATGGCAAACTGAAGCGTCGCCAACCACCATGTGGTTGGTCCGCCATGCCCGGGAGAGACTCCCGGGGTTCATCACATCAGCAAGCGCGTCCGCCGCGAGCCCCGGCCGGGTGGACCTCCGCGTGCTCACGAGACTTGAGGACAGTTCTCATGCACACGAAGATCCAGGAGCTCGAGAAGACGACCCTGCGCAGCGACGTACCGGACTTCCGTCCCGGTGACACGCTCGAGGTGCACGTGCGCGTCGTCGAAGGCAACCGCTCCCGTATCCAGGTCTTCAAGGGCTTCGTGCTGCGCCGCCAGGGCAGCGGCGCCCGCGAGACCTTCACGGTCCGCAAGGTCAGCTACGGCGTCGGCGTCGAGCGCACCTTCCCGGTGCACAGCCCGGTCATCGAGAAGATCGTTCTCGTGACCCGCGGTGACGTCCGCCGGGCGAAGCTTTACTACATGCGTGACCTTCGCGGCAAGGCCGCCCGCATTCGCGAGAAGCGCGAGGCGACCCCCGCCAAGTGACCCTGGGTTGAGCCCGTGGCCCGCGTTCTGCGCGGGCCATTTGGCTTTTCCGGGGCGTTTCCTTTATGCGGAGCGACTCGGGCGCGGGTGTAGCCTCGGTCGGGGCTTGTCGAGCCGGTGCATCATCTAGGCTCGTCAGCGATGGCTAGCGAGAACCAGGAGCACGGCGCGGCGCGCCGCCCTGTCGAGGACGAGGTGGACGTGGTCGCGGAAGAGGCGCAGAAGCCAACCAAAGACGACAAAAAGGATAAGAAGGGTTCCTTCTGGAAGGAACTGCCCGTCCTGGTCGTCGTGGCGCTGGTCCTGGCCCTGATCATCAAGACGTTCGTGGTCCAGGCCTTCTACATCCCGTCCGAGTCGATGGAGAACACTCTCCTCAAGAACGACCGGGTCCTGGTCAACAAGATCGTCTACCACACGCGCGACATCGAGCGCGGCGACGTGGTGGTCTTCTCCGGCGTCGACTCCTGGGACGGCGAGTTCCAGATGGAGGAGCCGTCCAACCCCGTCGCCGCCTTCTTCCGCTGGGTCGGCACCGCGTTCGGCATGGTCCCCGGCGAGAAGGACTACATCAAGCGGGTCATCGGCGTCGGCGGCGACCACGTCAAGTGCTGCGACGACAAGCACCGCATCACGGTCAACGGCGTGCCGATCGACGAAGAGGGCTACCTGTACCCCGGCAACATGCCCTCCGACAGCTCGTTCGACATCACGGTGCCCGAAGGGCGCCTGTGGGTGATGGGCGACCACCGGTCCGTCTCGCTGGACTCCCGGGCCCACACGGGCGATCCGGGCGGCGGCTCCATCCCCGTGGGCCAGGTCATCGGACGGGCGTTCGTCATCGTGTGGCCGTTCTCCCGCGCCGGCACGCTCGACATCCCCGCCACCTTCTCCCAGCCGGCCCTGCACGCGATGGGCGAGCCCGCTCCGCTGGGCGACTCCGTGCCGCTGGCCGCCGGGTTCGCGCTGGCCGTACCCCTGCTCGTGATCCGTCGGCGGTGGCTGCCCGGCGGTCCCCGGCCTCGTCGAGCGCGCCGCACGGACGGCGCCGACAACCCCTGGAGATGTTGATGGTCGGTACCAAGAAGCCGGACGCCGGGCGCGACAAGCCCAAGAAGAAGGGCGGCGGCTTCCGTGAGACCGTCCTGCTGCTGATCCTCGGCGTGGGCATCGCCCTGCTGCTCCAGCAGTTCGTGATCGGGTCGTTCTACATCCCGTCCGGGTCGATGGAGAACACCCTGCACATCGACGACCGGGTCTTCGTCAACAAGCTCTCCGGCAAGCCCGAGCGGGGCGACATCGTCGTCTTCAGGGGCTGGGACGCCGACGGCAACGAGGACACCATCAAGCGGGTCATCGGCGTCGGCGGCGACAAGGTGGCCTGCTGCGACTCCAAGAGGCGCATCACGGTCAACGGCACCCCCCTGGACGAGTCGTCCTACCTCTACCCGGGCGACTACCCCTCCGAGAACTCGTTCAAGTACACGGTGCCGCCGGGCAAGCTCTGGCTGATGGGCGACCACCGCAGCAACTCACGCGACTCGCGCGCCCACGTGGACGAGCCCGGAGGCGGCTTCATCTCGGAGGACGCGGTCATCGGCAAGGCGGTGGTCCGCTACTGGCCGCTGTCCCGCGGGCTGATCTTCACCAAGCCCGAGACCTTCGACAAGGTCAAGTAGGGCCGGGCTTCCGGTCGCGGTTCGCGGCCATGGGGGCGTACGCTGCCTTGTGTCATGACAGTTGCGTTCCGCCCCCGGCCCAGCGTCGTCCGGCGCGACTCCGGACTGTACGCCTACGAAAGGGCGCTCGCGCGCCGCGGCCTGACCCCGATCGCGGGAGTCGACGAGGCGGGCCGGGGAGCGTGCGCCGGACCGCTGGTCGTCGCCGCGGTCGTCCTGCGCCGGCAGGTCGACGGGCTCGGCGACTCCAAGCTGCTGTCGCCGGCCGTACGCGAACGTCTCTACGAGCGGATCGTGGAGGTCGCCGACGTGGGCGTGGTCGTCATCCCGCCCGCCGAGATCGACGCGCGTGGCCTGCACAAGAGCAACGTCTCCGGAATGCGGCGCGCCGTCGCGCGGTTGACCTGTGACCCGGAGTACATCCTGACCGACGGCTTCCCGGTCCCGGGACTGCCGGCGCCGTCACTGGCCGTGTGGAAGGGGGACCAGGTGGCCGCCTGCGTGGCGGCCGCGTCGATCGTGGCCAAGGTGACCAGGGACCGGATGATGGTGGAGCTCGACGGCGAATTCCCGGTGTACGGGTTCGCCGAACACAAGGGCTACGTCACGCCCGGCCACCGCAGGGCACTGGAGACGCACGGCCCGTGCTCGCACCACCGATACTCGTTCGTCACGGTGGCCAGGGAGATGGGCGAGAATGAAATGGGGGCCGGGGTTGCCTGACAGGGCACGCCGGGGGACCGGTACGACAGGAGGACCGCGATGAGCGCAGAAGATCTCGAGAAGTACGAAACCGAGATGGAGCTGCAGCTTTACCGCGAATACCGCGATGTCGTCGGATTGTTCACCTACGTCGTGGAGACGGAGCGGCGCTTCTACCTGACCAACTCGGTCGACCTGGACGTCCGCACGGCGGAGAACGGGGACGTCTTCTTCGATGTGAAGATGCAAGACGCGTGGGTGTGGGACATGTACCGGCCCGCGCGGTTCGTGAAGAACGTCCGCGTGGTCACGTTCAAGGACGTCAACGTCGAGGAACTCGCCAAGGCCGACCTGGAGATGCCGAAGGAGGGCTTCTCCGGCTGACCGGCCGACCGGCACGCTGCTCCTGCGGGCCGGGGGAGGGGCGGCGGCCGGCGACCTCGGGGGCGTCCTTGCCGGGGCGCCCCTTTCGGCATTTGGTGGGGCGCGGAGTTTGCTTGTGTGGGGCGTGGCGGTGGTCTGCCGGTGGCGTCGGTCGACTTGTGGTCGCCGTGGCCTGTGGTCGTACGGGGGTGGTGGGGCGCGTACCCGGGACTGCGAGGCGGCGACGATGGCGCGTGCCAGGAAGGCCCGCGCACAAGTCGGGAACACACGCGCAAGCAGCCCGGTGAGGCGCGTGCGCACAAGTCGGGAACACACATGCAAGCAGCCCGACGAGGCGCGACGCGCGCTGGGAGCACTCCGCACGCTGGGAGAGCCCACGTCCGCACTTTTGCAGCGCCCGCCCGCTTGCAGCGCCCAGAACGCTGGCAGACGCCCGGACATGCGCAGCGAGGCGCGCACAGCGCGGTAAGGCGCGGACGGACGCGGTAGGCCCGCGGCAGTTCAGCATCGCCAAGCAGAGCGAGCGGCGGTGACCCTTGCACCCTCGTCATCCACAGTCGCCCACCCTCAAGCCCTCCTCATCCCCAGAACCCCGTTCGGCCCCGAAAGCGACCCTCCGCATCCACGAAAGTCGGTGCCCGGAGGTGCTGCCACATGGCCACGATGAACGAGCCCGGAAAACGAAACCCCGGGACCCGATCCCTTGCAAGGCAGAAGCGCGACGACCACGAGCCTGGGCGACCCACCCGACAGGGCGGACCGGCGCAATATGAGCCAGCGACGCAGAAGAGGCTGCCCCGGCAAACCCCTGCAACCGACAACGTCCCCGCGAAGCCCGCAACCACGACGCACGCCCCCGCGAGCCACGACGCGGCAACACACGGTCACGGTCATGGTCGCGAGCACGGGAACGGTCAGGAGCACGGGCACGGCCACGGGCACGGGTCCGTGAAGCAGCAACTCGCCCGCCACGGCGAGCAACTAGCCGTCGACTACCTCACATCCGAGGGCATGAAGATCCTCGACCGCAACTGGCGCTGCCGCCACGGCGAGATCGACATCATCGCCGAGGACGGTCCCGCCCTGGTGGTGGTCGAGGTCAAGACCCGATCGAGCCGCTCCCACGGCACCGCTCTGGAGTCCGTACGCCCGGCTAAGCTGAGCCGGCTGCGCATGCTGGCCGCCCAGTGGCTGACCACCCAGCCGCGCACGTTCCAGACGGTACGGGTCGACGTGATCGCGCTGGAGCGCTTCGCCGGCGACTACTCCCTTCGCCATGTCCGGGGGGCGATCTAGATGGCAGTGGCACGTACCCGCAGCGTGGCGCTGGTCGGTGTGACCGGCCGCAGCGTCGAGGTGGAGGCCGACGTGGGCAACGGCCTGGCCGGGATCCATCTCATCGGCCTGCCCGACACGGCGCTGAGCGAGGCCCGGGACCGCGTCCGTTCCGCCATGGTCAACAGCCATTACCCGTGGCCGGACGCGCGCATCACCGTGAGCCTGTTCCCGGCCAGCCTTCCGAAGCGGGGGAGCCAGTTCGACCTGGCGATCGCCGTCGCGATCCTCGGTGCCGCGGGGGTGATCCCGGCCGAGCGCATCGCCGAGCCGTTCTTCCTCGGCGAGCTGGGCCTCGACGGACGGCTCAGGCCCGTGCGCGGGGTGCTGCCGTCCGTTCTGGGTGCCGCCAAGCACGGCGAGGTCACCGTCGTGATCCCCGCGGCGAACTCGGCGGAGGCCGCCCTGGTGCCCGACGTTCGGATCACGCCCGTGTCCGACCTGCGGCAGCTCGTGGAATGGCTGCGCAAGGGCGACGACCCGCCCGAGCCTCTGCCGTTCGACCCGAAGGACCATGTGCTGCCCACGATCGTCCCCGCCGTGGATCTGTCGGACGTGGTCGGCCAGCCTGTCGCCCGCCGGGCGCTGGAGGTCTGCGCGGCCGGAGGCCACAACCTCTGGATGCTCGGCCCGCCGGGCACAGGCAAGACCCTGCTGGCCGAACGCCTGCCGACGCTCCTGCCGGATCTGGAGCTCGACCACGCGCTGGAGGTGACGGCCATCCATTCCGTCGCCGGCGTGCTGCCGCCCAACAGTCCCATGATCAGCAGGCCGCCGTTCGTGAGCCCGCACCACACGGCCACCTCCGCCGCGATCGTGGGCGGCGGCAGCGCCATCGTGCGCCCCGGAGCTGTCTCCCTGGCCCACCGAGGGGTGCTGTTCATGGACGAAGCTCCCGAATTCCCGCGTCACGTGCTCGACGCGCTGCGCCAGCCCCTGGAATCAGGCCAGGTGACGGTGTCCCGGTCGGCGGGCGCGGTCACGTTCCCGGCGCGGTTCATCCTCGTCATGGCCGCCAACCCCTGCCCCTGCGCCCAGCCCCAGGACAAGAGCGACAGCTGCACCTGCACACCCACGGTCAGACGCCGCTACCTCGGCCGCCTGTCCGGCCCGCTCATCGACCGCATCGACATGAAGGTCACCGTGGCGCGTTCGTCGCGGCGCGAGCTGATGGCCGACCGCCAGTTCGTCGAGTCGAGCAAGACGGTGGCGGCCCGCGTCCTCGCCGCCCGCGAGCGCGCGGCCGAACGCCTGTCCGGCACCCCGTGGCGCACGAACGCCGATATCCCCTCCTCAGCCCTGCACGCCGACTACCGCCCCAGTGATGAGGCGATGAAGCAGGTCTCGTCCTGCCTCGACTCCGGCACGCTCAGCGCCCGGGGCCTCGACCGCGTCGTCCGGGTCGCCTGGACCCTCGCCGACCTCGCCGGCAAACCCAAGCCGGGCCCAGACGAAACGGGCACGGCCCTGGCCCTCTGGATGGGACTGAACTCATGATCAACGCCCCGGCTCCGAGATGTCCCTCATCATGCGGAGCCCGCCCGACGGAAGACGAACCGCAGACAACCCAGCGGGGGACAGCAGAGGCGCAAGAGATGAGGAAGGCCGCGGCCGGCAGACGACGACAACAGAAGCAAGGCTGCCAACAGATGACAAGAAAGAACCAGACCGGGACCGGAAGACACCCACGACCATGAACAGCGCTGAACTTTTGGCCAGGGCCGCGCTCATGCGTGCCGCCGATGCGGGCGACGCGATGATGGGCCGCCTCGTGGCCCATTGCGGCGCGCCCGAAGCCGTCCGGTTGATCCGCGAACGAAAACTTCCACGTGCCTTCGTTGCGCAAGAGACCCAAGCCCATGCCCAGGCTCAAGATCCGGCCCAGGATCAAGTTCAAGCCCAAGCCAGAGCGGAAGCCCAAACGCAGGCCCTAGCTCGAATGGAAGCCCGGGCCCAGGCTCAGATTCAGCTCCAAGTCCAGGCCCAAACGCGGGCTCAAGATCCAGCTCAGACTCAGGCCCAAGCCCAAGCTCTGGCCCAGACCCGACCCCAGAGTCATGCGCACGCCCAGAGCCATGCCCACATCCTGGCCCAGAGCCACGCCCAGACCCAGAGCCACGCCCAGACCCAGAGCCACGCCCAGGCCCAGAGCCACGCCCAGGCCCAGAGCCACGGCAACGCCCAGAGCCACGCCCACATGCTGGCCCAGAGCCACCTCCAGACCCACAGCCACGCCCAGACCCACAGCCACGGCCACGCCCAGAGCCACGGCCACGCCCAGACCCACGACCACCACGCCCAGACCCACGCCCAGAGCCACGCCCAGACCCACGACCACCACGCCCAGACCCACGCCCAGAGCCACGCCCAGACACAGAGCTCCACCCACCTCCCCGCGAAGCTCGACCAGCGCCTGGGCATCTGGCATGCCCGCCTGATGGCGGCGGATCCGGCTGCCGACCTGTCGACCGGTGAGCGGCTCGGGGCCCGGCTGATCGTGCCCGGCAGCCCGGAATGGCCCACGCAGCTCGACCAGCTCGGCGCCGCCCGGCCGCTCGGTCTGTGGCTGCACGGCTCGGCGGACCTCAGATTCTCGTGCCTGCGGTCTGTGGCCATCGTCGGTGCCCGCTCGGCCACTCCGTACGGGCTGCACGTGGCCGCGGAGTTCGGGCTCGGCCTCGGAGAGGATGGCTGGACCGTGGTCTCCGGCGGTGCCTACGGCGTGGACGGCGCGGCGCATCGAGGGGCGCTGGCATCGGACACGCCAACGGTCGTGGTCCTGGCCTGCGGCGTCGACGTCTCGTACCCGCGCGGGCATCACGAGCTGTTCGCCGCTGCCCGAGAGCAGGGCGTGATCGTCAGTGAGTGCCCGCCCGGCGTGCACCCGACACGCGCCCGGTTCCTGATCCGCAACCGCCTGATCGCCGCGCTGTCCCGAGGCACCGTGGTCGTGGAGGCGGCGCTACGCAGCGGGGCCCTCAACACCGCAGCCCACGCTCTCGCCCTGAACCGCCACCTCGCCGCCGTGCCAGGACCGGTCACCTCCATGATGTCCGCCGGCTGCCACCGCCTCCTCCGCGAACGCAAGGCGACCTGCGTCACCACACCCGAGGAGGTGATCGAGCTGGTGGGCACGATCGGCGGTGACCTCGCCCCCTGTGCCCGAGGCCCGGCCGTTCCGCGCGACGCCCTGAACGAGGTGACCCGCAAGGTCCTGGACGCCGTCCCATCCAGAGGAGGGACCGGCCCCGCCTCCATCGCGCTGTCCGCCGGCGTGTCCCTGGACGCGACACTGAGCGCCCTGGGCGGCCTCGCAGCCGCAGGTTACGTCGAACGCGTGGAGAAAGGCTGGCGCCTCCGCCGCCCAGCCTCCGCTTCATACCGCAAATCGGACGCCGTGCTCCCTGACCCCGTTGACTCCTCAGGCGCAGACGCCTTCATCGAACCACCGGAGACGGAAGCACGTGTTGAGCCGTCAGGTCAGTGACCTTTCGCTCGTGGAGGTGTGCGGAGGTGTTCTCGGGAGCTGCTGGGAGCCGCTCTTGGGGGGACCGTGCAAGTGCATTTTCTTCCCGCTGGAGATCCTGGTCGTCGGCCTGCTGGGCGACCCGCTCTGGTGGAAGGTAGGAGTGCTCGCCGTGACCGGGACACTCACCGGCGCCATCGTGGTCGCCTTCTCCACGATTCGGCGAGCGCGGATGGCGCATCGCGACCGCACGGCCGGCACCGGCGGCACCGGACCTCACCGGCGGCACCGCTGCTCACCGGCGGTACCAGCCCTCACCGGCGGCACCGCCGCTCACCGGCGGCACCGCCCCTCACCGGCGGCACCGCCGCTCACCGGCGGCACCGCCGCTCACCGGCGGCACCGCCCCTCACCGGCGGCACCGCCGCTCACCGGCGGCACCGCCGCTCACCGGCGGCACCGCCCCTCACCGGCGGCACCGCCCCTCACCGGGGGTACCAGCCCTCACCGGCGGTGCCGACCCTCACCGGCGGTACCCCCTCACCGGCTCTCACTGGCGGTACTGGCCCTCACCGGCTGTACCGGCCTCAGCGCCTCATCGCCGCCTGCCCCTCCTCCCGGTAGTGCCTTGCAGCTTGCGCCTCACCGGACCTGAATCGGTACTGCCAAATGCCCAATACCGGCGACACCTCTTTTGAGGCGGAGGTCTGCGGCTGCCTGGTGAGTGAGTAGTGCCTCAATGCGGGCAGCAGCGGGCGATGATGGGTACTTAAGCGGTCGATGCGACGGATGCGGCACGAAGGGGTGAAGTGAGTCAGGCAGCGGACCTGGAAGAGGTGGTCCATGAGTTCGAGAGATACCTGCGCCTTGAGCGGGACCTCTCGCCTCATACGGTCAGGGCTTACCTGTCCGATCTCGCTTCACTGATGGCGCATCTGGACGGCCGGTTGGATCGGCTCGACATCGCTTCGCTGCGAGAGTGGCTGGCCGAGCAGCATGCGGAGGGGAAGGCGCGCGCGACGCTCGCACGGCGCACCGCATGTGCCCGCACGTTCACGGCCTACTGTCATCGCCGCGGCTGGTTGCCGGATGACCCGGGCCTGTTGCTGGGCAGCGCCAAGGCGCCGCGCACCTTGCCGGCCGTACTCGACCAGGACCAGGCGAGGGCCGCCCTCGACCTGCCCATGACGGGCGAGCCCAAGGAGCTCCGAGATCAGGCGATGCTGGAGCTGCTGTACGCGACCGGCATACGGGTGAGCGAGCTGTGCGCGTTGGACGTGGACGACGTGGACCGCGACCGTAACGTCATCCGCGTGCTCGGGAAGGGGCGGAAGGAGCGTTCGGTGCCTTTCGGCGGTCCTGCGCTGCGGGCGCTGGATCGGTGGTGCGTGCACGGTCGCCCCTTGTGGATCCGTCCGCACTCGGGGCCGGCCTTGTTCCTGGGGGTACGAGGGGGTCGTATAGACGCCGGTACCGTGCGCCGAGCCGTACATGGGCGATTGCGGACCGTGGAGGGTTCGCCCGACCTCAGCCCGCACGGCCTCAGGCACAGCGCGGCCACCCACCTGCTGGAGGGAGGCGCTGATCTGCGCAGCGTTCAGGAGCTGCTCGGGCACGCGTCACTCAACACCACGCAGATCTACACTCACGTCTCGATCGATCGGCTGCGTGCCGCGTATCGGCAGGCTCATCCCCGGGCTTGAGCCCTTCCGGTTGTGTATCGCCTTGAGCCCCTGGACGTGCTTTCTGGAGTCACGTCATATCGGTGACTCTGCTCGGGCGCATCTGTTCTTATGCCGCGGCTCAGGCTTGAGCTTCTTCACCGATTTCGGTCTTCGCGTGCAGTGTTGGCCCCTGGGCTCGGTGTTGGAGACCGTGCAGATTCTTCCCCTTCGGGCTCGCCTCCTTCCGGCTCGCGTCTGGTTAAGGGTTGGTGCTCTGTCGGTTTTCGGTGCGGTTCCTTGGTGAGCGTGGGGGCTTTCGGTGTGCGCCCCGTACGGTTCGGGACTTCGGCCTCGGCCTTGTCCGGTGGCGCCGTGGCTTGTGGTGGCGCAGCAGGATGACCAGGAGAAGGCCGGCCAGGATCGTGGCTGTGCCCAGGGCGGCTGCGGCGGGGGCTGCGGCTCGGCCGTGGGGGAACCGTAGTGACCACACGGTGGAAGCCGTACTCGGTGTCTTGGGAGTCGCGCGTGGCGACGCGCAGTGTGGCGGGCTCGTCAGCGTGGTGAGGCGCAATTCTGGTTGCCTGAGTGGGGGTGTTGGGGTGTCGCTTGTTGTCGTGCCCGGTCTGGTTGCGGCGTCGCCAGGCTGCTCATCGTGGTCGTGTTCCGGGGCAGTGCCTAGCGCCGCTTCTTCGTCGTGAATGTGCTTCAGTTCGCTGCCTTGTTCTTCGTTGTGTGTCTGTTTTGGATCGCTGCCTCGCTTCTCACTGTGGCTCCGCTCCGGCTCGCGCGCCCATGCCTCATCGCGATCTCGCCCGGCATCGTGGTCATGCGTCTCACTGTGGGCTTGCAGAGGATCGATGCCTGCGGGCCGATTGTGGCCCTGTGGCTGAAGGTCAGTGGCTGGGGCCCCGTCGTAGCCCTGAGCGTGGCTTTCTGGCTGGGCGTAGTAGGCGGTGCTCGTGTTCGTGGTTCTCAGGACGGATGCTGCCGCTCTGTGGGAGTTCGTGGTCGGGGGCGGGCTTGTCCTGCCGGCATATTCCGGGGGGACCATGTTCCGCGGCTCGTCTATTGCGGAGCGTCTGGTGGGTGCCCATGGTGACCAGGTCGTGGCGGGTGTGGTGATGAGCGGGGCTGCGGGTGCAGCATCGGCTGCTTTGGTCGGCCACGGAATCGATGGTCCGTCCGGTCTGGGGAAAGCGTCACGCGGTGGCTCCCCTTCGTCCGTTGTCGGTGTCGGGTCCCAGTACGGGAGCAGACGGATGCGAGCCTGTCCGAGCAGGAGAAGGGGATCCAGGTAGCGCGGTGGTCGTATGAGGCCCCAGTGCAGACACGACTCTGCGCAGTGCCCCGCAAAGGCCTCCAGCGTTCCGAGCCGGTCTCCCGGTGAGACCTGTTGGCCGCGCCGTACCGAGGGAGTGACCGGGAGGTACGTGGTGCGCAGGCCGCCGGGATGCTCGATCGAGACCACGCCTCGGCCCGCGAGCCGGCCGGCGTAACGCACGGTGCCCGCGCCGGCGGCGAGGACCGGCGTCGCGGGTGAAGCGGCGAGGTCGATGCCGCGATGTCCGGCCAGCCAGCGTTCGAGGGGCGGGGCGAACGGACGCACGATCCTCGGCCGACCCTCCACGGGCCAGCGCCACACGGCAGGGTCGGCCGCTGCCGGCGACACCGGTAGCAACGGGATCAGGGCTATGAGGACGAGCAGGATCCGCGTCCTGGTCGCCGGAGCGGGGACCGCGACGGATGTGTTCGGCGGGGAGGTGCGTAGGGGGAGGCAGGGCGTCGGCATGCGGGGAGTCTGGCTGGGACACGGTCTGGGCAGGGCTGGCGAACGAGGTTCTGTGGATGGGGAGACGCTGTCCACAGGCTGGGCGGCGGTCGGGGCGAGGTAGGTCTCGTTCGGGCAGCTGGTTCGGGGACGGGGCGGGGGCTGTGGCCAGGGCGGGGTGGGTCTCGTTCGGGTGGGTGGACATGGGGGTGGCGGGGTGGGCTCGCGCGCGTGATGGGAGCGTTGGCGATCTGGGCAGGGGATGGGACTCGGCACCCAATTCGGTCAGGGGACGTGGTCGGGGGATGGGGTGGGGTGGCGTCCGGCGCGGCCGGGGCGTAGCGGGGAGGCCCAGATCCACACCGCGCTGAGCGCGATGCCGGCGGCCGAGAGGAGGATGACGGCGCGGAGGCCGATCCACTCCGCGAGCAGGCCGCCCGTCAGGCCGCCGAGCGCCATGACGCCCTGCACCGCGAAGGTCATCGTGGCGTTGACGCGGCCCCGCAGTTCGGGTGTGGCCTCCTGGAGGGTGATGGCGCCCATGCAGGTGGAGAAGGCGACCACGATGGCGCCGGTGAGCGTCCCGGTCACGGCGAGCACTCCCACCTTCCACCAGAGCGGGCCGCCCAGCAGGCCGACGACCAGGATCTCCAGCGGGAAGAACAGCACGGACACCAGCAGCACGCGGTTCTCGCCGAAGCGGGCGGCGACGCGGGTGGTGACCCAGGCGCCGAGGAGGCCGCCGAGGCCGCTGCACGCGATCAGCGCCCCGATGAGGCCCTTCGGAATGCCCAGGGTGTTGACCATGTAGAGCATGTGCACGGCGACGTACGTCATCGCGAAGAAGTTGATCGTGACGCCGGCGCCCAGGAGTGCGCGCAGCACCGGGTTGGTGGCGCCGGCGCGGAGTCCTTCGACGACGTCGCGCCACATGCCCTGTGATCGGGCCGGTTCGTGGCGGTCCTGGGTGCGGATGGAGCGCAGCAGCAGCGCCGACGTCAGGAACGACAGAGCCTCGGCCAGTACGGCGAGCGGCGCCGTGAGGAACTGCACGAGCAGGCCCGCCAGACCGGGACCGGCGACCGTGGCGACGGAGTAGGACGCCTGCAGCCCGGCCATCGCCTCGGTGCGCTGGGCCGGGGAGACGACGACGGCGAGGTGGGGGAAGTTCGCGGCCTTGAACATCACCGCCGCCGTGCCGATGACGAGCGCGACGGCGATCAGCCACGGCGTGTTCAGGATGCCCAGCAGCCAGGCCAGCGGGATGGTCGCCGCCGCCAGGCCGGACACCACCTCGCAGGCGATCATGGCGGGCCGGTGCCGGGTGAGCCGGTCGGCGATCGCGCCGGCCTGGAGGCCGAACACCAGGGCGGGCACCGAGGCGGCGGCCGTGAGGAGCCCCATCTCGGCGGGGGATGCGGTGAGGAGCGTGACCGCGGTGAGGGGGATGGCCAGCTTCGACACTTCCGAACCGGTGATCGAGACGGTCCGGGCGCCCCACAGTAAGCGGTAGTCGCGCTGCTTCCGAAGAGGCGTCACGGCGGCCGGAGTGGTGTGAAGGGAACGCTTCATAAAGTATGAAAGTAATGCTTCAGAGTTGTGAAGGCAATGCTTCACGTCTGGATCCGGGTACCTTGGGCGCATGACGCGGGAGAAGGAGAGCCTCAGCGACCCGAAGGCGATGCGGGCCCTGGCCCACCCCGCGCGGCTGGCGATCCTCAGCCGGCTCGGCGCCGGGGGCAGCGTCACGG
This sequence comes from Nonomuraea roseoviolacea subsp. carminata, assembly GCF_024172185.1. Taxonomy (GTDB): domain Bacteria; phylum Actinomycetota; class Actinomycetes; order Streptosporangiales; family Streptosporangiaceae; genus Nonomuraea; species Nonomuraea roseoviolacea. The sequence continues at coordinate 1,469,527 of NZ_JAMZEC010000001.1, read as the reverse complement.
CCACCGACGTCGCCGAGGAGGCGGGCATCACGCCCAGCGCGGCGAGCTACCACCTGCGCATGCTGGCGAAGTACGGGTTCGTTGAGGACGCCCCGCCCCGCGGGGACGGCAGGGAGCGCCTGTGGAAGGCGGCGGACAAGAGCTTCGCCGTCGGGCGGCTCCCCGACGACCGGCCCGAGGTGCGGGAGGCCAAGGACCTGCTCATCCAGGCGTTCCGCAAGGAGGCGGACGAGGAGGCGCGGCGGGCGCTGGCCGGCCTCGACCGGGAGCCCGAGGAGTGGCGCGACGCCACCCGGTTCGGGCGGACCATCCTGCGGGTCGACGCCGCGGAGCTGGCCCGGCTCGCCCAGGAGATCGACAAGCTCCTCCAGCCCTACATGGCCCGCCACCGCCCGCCCGACGCCGCGCCGCCCGGGGCCCGGGTCGCGGAGGCGCAGGTCAACCTCTTCCCGCACGCGCGCAGGCCGGTGCCGGGCCTGCCCACGGAGGACCACGACACGGTATGACCCGAGGCGCCACGGTTGACCGGGAGCGGTCAGGCCGGGGTGGCGTCCAAGGTAGACTTTCCGGTGGCCTGTCACCACAGGCCGACTTCGCATGCCCCGTCACGGATCACACCATCGGTCCGGGCTCAGGCCCGGCTGGCGTGGTCCGGGGCATCAGGGCGGGGGCCGTTCGGCCGCCGCGTCACAACCGAGAACCGCGCCCGCCCGCCGGGCGCCCAGACCTGGAGGACCAGCTGATGGCCCCCGTCGTCACCATGCGACAGCTGCTCGAGAGCGGCGTTCACTTCGGACACCAGACTCGCCGCTGGAACCCGAAGATGAAGCGCTTCATCTTCACCGAGCGCAACGGCATCTACATCATCGACCTGCAGAAGTCGCTGTCCTACATCGACCGCGCGTACGACTTCGTCAAGGAGACCGTCGCCCACGGCGGCACGATCCTGTTCATCGGCACGAAGAAGCAGGCTCAGGAGGCCATCTCCGAGCAGGCCGCCCGCGTCGGCATGCCGTACGTCAACCAGCGCTGGCTGGGTGGCATGCTCACCAACTTCTCCACCGTGCACAAGAGGCTCCAGCGCCTGAAGGAGCTGGAGGAGCTCGACTTCGACAACGTCGCGGGCTCGGGGCTCACCAAGAAGGAGCTCCTCATGCGCCGCCGTGAGAAGGACAAGCTGGAGCGCACGCTCGGCGGCATCCGCGACATGGGCCGCGTGCCCAGCGCCGTGTGGGTCGTCGACACCAAGAAGGAGCACATCGCGATCAGCGAGGCCAAGAAGCTCGGCATCCCTGTCGTCGCGATCCTCGACACCAACTGCGACCCCGACGAGGTCGACTACCCGATCCCCGGCAACGACGACGCCATCCGCGCCGTCGGCCTGCTGACCCGGGTCGTCGCCGACGGTGTCGCCGCCGGTCTGATGGCCCGCTCCGGCGCCGCCCGCGGTGACGAGAAGCCCGCCTCCGCCGAGCCGCTGGCCGAGTGGGAGCGCGAGCTCATCGAGCAGGGCTCCGGCGAGACCGCCGAGGCCGCTCCGGCCGCCGCCGAGGCTGAGGCCGCGCCGGCCGCCGAGGCTGCTCCCGCTGAGGCTGAGGCCGCTCCGGCTGAGGCTGAGGCCGCTCCGGCCGAGGCCGAGGCCGAGGCCGGCACCGAGCAGCCGCAGGCCTGACCGACCGGTTCCGCCTGACCCGCACCTCGCCCGTCTGTACGGGGCGGACGGGGTGCGGGGCGGGGCGGCGCCCACGGGTGGCCCACCGGTGAGTGCCCGTCCGGAGCGGCGCCGCGGGAGGATCCGCTCCTCTCGCGGCACCAGGCCCCGGACGACCGAATCGAGGCGATCGAGATGAGGCGACCGAGGCCGAGAGGTCCGGGATCGAGGCGTCCATGGTCAGTCGAGGTGCTCGGGACCCAGGTGCTGGGGTCCAGATGTTCGGGATCCCGGCGTTCGAGGTCCAGGCGTTCGGGATCGAGCGCCGCGGGGACCAAGGGTGCCCGCCGGCGGGCGGGCGCCGAGAGTGCCGTCACCGGGCGGGTCGTCACCGAGGACGTCGCGACCACTGGACGGGTCGCCACCGAGGGCGCCTCTGGCGGACACTCGCCGAGGAGGCCCCGGCAGGCACCGGTCCCAGGCGGTGCCCGCGGAACGGCCGCTCCGGTCGGAGGTTCGGCACCGGGCCGCTCGGCACCAGATCGCTCCGCACAAGGTCGCGGAACCGGGCCCGCCGCCCGGGTTAGCGGCCACCGGCTCGGGTTAGACACCGAGCAAGGCCAAGCTTCCGTACGGCACGCGCCGGCCGTACCACCCCAGGGTGGGAGCCGGACCCGGCGCCCATCCGATCCACGACGAAATCCCACGAGGAAAAAGCAATGGCTTCCGTGAACATGGCCGACGTCAAGCGGCTTCGCGAGATCACCGCTGCCGGCATGATGGACTGCAAGAAGGCGCTCGAGGAGTCCGAGGGCGACTTCGACCGCGCCATCGAGCTGCTGCGCCTGAAGGGCGCCAAGGACGTCGGCAAGCGCGAGACGCGCACCGCCTCCAACGGCCTGGTCGCCCTCAAGCAGGACGGCGACTCCGCCGCCGCGCTGCTCGAGCTCAACTGCGAGACCGACTTCGTCGCCAAGGGCGAGCGCTTCCAGGAGCTCGCCGCCCAGGTCGTCGACCACGTGCTGGCCACCAAGCCGGCCGACGTCGCGGCTCTGCTGGAGTCGTCCTTCGGCGGCCAGACCGTCAAGGAGCACCTCGACGTCGCCAACGCCGCGCTCGGCGAGAAGATCGAGGTCCGCCGCTTCGCGGTGCTGGAGGGCGGCTACATCGGCGCCTACATGCACCGCACCGACCCGGCGCTGCCGCCGGCCGTCGGCGTGCTCGTGCAGCTGGACAAGCCGAACGCCGACGTCGCCAAGGACATCGCGCAGCACGCCGCCGCGATGGCCCCGCAGTACCTGAACGCCGCCGCCGTCCCGGCCGAGGTCGTCGAGAAGGAGCGCAAGCTCTTCGAGGAGATGACCCGCGAGGAGGGCAAGCCCGAGGCCGCCATCGGCAAGATCGTCGAGGGTCGCGTGAACGGCTGGTACAAGGACTTCACGCTGCTCCAGCAGGCGTTCGTCAAGGACAACAAGAAGAGCGTCGGCAAGTACGCCGAGGAGAACGGCGTCGAGGTGCTCTCGTTCGTCCGCTTCAAGGTCGGTCAGGCTTAGGCTTGAGCGAACCCTCAGCCCACCGAACCGCCTAAGAAGGAGGCCGCCGCCGTGCAGGACAATCAGGAGCCAGCCACGCCGGCGGCTTCCTCGCATCCCGGTCCGACCCAGAGCCCGCTGCGCTGGAAGCGGGTGATGCTGAAGCTGTCCGGTGAGGCGTTCGCCGGCGGCGACCCGCTGGGGATCGACCCGCTCGTGGTCGACCACCTGGCCGACTCGATCGCCGAGGCCGTACGCGAGGGCGTGCAGGTCGCGGTGGTGGTCGGCGGTGGCAACATGTTCCGCGGGGCCGCCCTGTCGGAGCAGGGCATCGACCGGGCCCGCGCCGACTACATGGGCATGCTGGGCACGGTCATCAACTGCCTGGCGCTGCAGGACTTCCTGGAGCGCCGCGGCGTCGAGACGCGCGTCCAGACGGCCATCACCATGCAGCAGGTGGCCGAGCCGTTCCTGCCCCGCCGGGCGATCAGGCACCTGGAGAAGGGCCGTGTGGTGATCTTCGGGGCCGGGCTGGGCTCGCCGTTCTTCTCCACCGACACCGCCGCGTCCCAGCGCGCCCTGGAGATCGGCGCCGAGGCGCTGCTCAAGGGCACCCAGGTCGACGGCGTCTACGACTCCGACCCGCGCAAGAACCCCGACGCGGTGCGGTTCGACCACCTCGACTACGGCGAGGTGCTGATCCGCGACCTGCAGGTCATGGACGCGACCGCCATCAGCCTGTGCAAGGACAACGACCTGCCGATCGTGGTCTTCGATCTCATGGGTGAGGGCAACATCCTGCGAGCGGTCCGCGGTGAGAAAATCGGCACGCTGGTGAGTCCCGCAGGCAAGTGAGCGAGCGAGCCCGATCCGCCAGCTAGAAGACAGGGAGCCGCTGTGATCGACGAAACCCTCCTCGAAGCCGAGGACAAGATGGACAAGGCCGTGTCGGTCGCGAAGGAGGACTTCGCGGGCATCCGCACGGGACGTGTCACCCCCTCGATGTTCAACAAGATCAGTGCCGAGTACTACGGTTCGCCCACCCCGATCCAGCAGTTGGCCTCGTTCCACGTGCCCGAGGCCCGCATGGTGATCATCCAGCCCTACGACAAGGGCTCGATGGCGGCGATCGAGAAGGCGATCCGTGACTCCGACCTCGGCGTCAACCCCGGTAACGACGGCCAGGTGATCCGTGTGTCGTTCCCCGAGCTGTCGGAGGAGCGCCGCAAGGAGTACATCAAGGTGGCCCGCAACAAGGGCGAGCACGCCAAGGTGTCGGTGCGCAACATCCGCCGCTCCGCCAAGGAGATCCTCGACAAGATGATCAAGGATGGCGAGGCGGGCGAGGACGAGGTCCGGCGTGCCGAGAAGGAGCTGGACGACATGACGCAGAAGCACGTCGCCAAGATCGACGAGCTGCTCAAGCACAAGGAAGCCGAGCTGCTCGAGGTCTGAGCGGCACCCGCCGCACGGCCCTCGCCCGATGGCGGGGGCCGTGGCTTATGGGGAGTCTCTGTGGAAGAACGTACGGCTGGCAGCAGCCCGAGCGGCGGCAGCCGTACGGGACGCAACCTGCCCGCCGCGATCGCGGTGGGCGTGGGGCTGGGCGCGCTGGTCATCGCCACCCTCTACACGATCAAGGAGCTCTTCCTGGTCGTGGTCGTGGCGGCGGTGGGCATCGGCGTGGTCGAGATGACGCGCGCGTTCGCCTCCCGCGGCATCCGCGTGCCCGTCGTGCCGGTGCTGGTGTCGATGACCGCGATGCAGGCCGGCGCGTACTGGGGTGGTCCGGCGTGGCTGCTCGGCGTGTTCGTCGTGTCGGTGTTCGTCGTGCTGATCTGGCGGATGTTCACGGGCGGGGACGGCGAGGGCGAGCAGGGCACGGGCGCGGCCGGGCGCACCGCCGGGTACGTCCGTGACGCGACGGGCTCGGTCTTCCTGCTGGTCTACCCGCCGCTGCTGGCCGGGTTCGTGGCGCTGCTGCTGGCGCCGGGCGACGGCCGCGACCGGGTGATCGTGTTCATCGCGGTGACCGTGGCCAGCGACGTCGGCGGGTACGTCGCCGGAGTGCTGTTCGGCCGGCACCAGCTCACCGTGATCAGCCCGAAGAAGACCTGGGAGGGGCTCGCAGGATCGGTCGTGGCCTGCACTCTGGTCGGGGCGTGGCTGGTGACCTGGCTGTTCGACGGCCGGCTCTGGCAGGGCGCGCTCATCGGCGCGCTGGGCGCCGTGCTGGCGACCGTGGGCGACCTCATCGAGTCGATGATCAAGCGTGATCTCGGCATCAAGGACCTCGGCACGATCCTGCCGGGTCACGGCGGGCTGATGGACCGGCTGGACTCGCTGGTGACCACGCTGGTGCCGGTGTGGCTGCTCATGTCGTTGTTCTTCTGACACGTCTTTCCAGCGGCCGCCCTCCGGTCAGTGGCGGTGTTCTTCGAGCTCCTCGGCCGTGATGGGTGTGAGCCACAGCCAGCGCACCACCTCACCCCCGAAGGTGAATCCTGACATGTCAGGCATGTCGGGGGGGTCGGCCAGCATGAGCACCCCCGCGTACCCCGGGCCCAGCGGGAACGTGGCCGGCTCGTGATACCACTTGGCGGTGTGCCCGTGGCCGAGCCAGGTGACCGAGTGCCACGGATACTGCGCCAGCCAGACGAGCAGCAGCGCCGCCTCCCGCGGGTCGTCGCGGGTCGCCACCGCCAGCTCGATCCGCGCGTACGCGCCCGGCTTGTCGATCCACTGCTCGACCGTCGGCATGCGCTGGCAGCTCATGCCGACCGTGGACAGCACGGTGAACTCCCGCTCCTCGTGCGGCGGCCGCTCGGTGATGCCGACCGCGGGCAGCCGGTCGCCGCCGGCGTCCCAGTAGCGGCCGGCGCGGCCCAGCACCCGGTCGAGGTGGCTCATCGCGAACTGCTGGAACGACGGCCAGGACCCCTCCGCGTGCCGCCACAGCCAGTACGAGCGGGCGTTGGAGATGCGCGGCGCCAGCCCCTCCAGCGCCTCGGCCAGCGCCCAGGCGAACGGCGACTCGCCCACGGCGTCGCGGGCGTAGCCGGGCATGCCCCTGCTCATGTCGGCCCAGCCGGGGATGACGGCCAGCAGGTCGTCGTCCTCGTAGATGGCGACGCCGTCGCCCTCCTCGAACCACAGCACGGACAGGCGGCCGAGCGGCCCGCGGCCGTCGGGGTGCGTGGTGCCGGGCCGCGGCATCAGCGGCGGCCGGCCGGAGTTGAGGCGGGCCAGATCGACCACCGGCGGGGCGGGACGGTGGTTGGCCAGCCACACCGCGCCGTGCACGGCGCCGTCGGGCGAGCACAGGTAGGCCACCGAGGCGTCCTCGTCGCGCTCGATCACGAGCGTGCGGCTGCCGTACGGGTTGCCGGCGGTGAGGACGACCTCGGCCCGCCCCTCGCCAGACGCCGACCGGAAAATCGCCATACGAGATGACTGTAGATCGGCGGAGGACCCGGGGGCGAGCGGTATCGCGATGACGCCGTTCCCTGGAGCCCCTTGTGGCGTGAAGGCGTTCGGGTGGCCGAAGTTTCCGGCGGGAAGGCGTCCGGAATGACGCCCGCGCGCCGAGCGTTCACTACCCTGGTCGGTAACCCCCTCTAGCAGAAGGCAGTCCCGTGTCCCAGCAGCCAGGTCAGCTCACGTTCGTCGCGCCGCGCAGGGCCAAGCCCGCCCGGCACCTGGCCGACCTGTCCATGGCGGACCGCCGGGCCGCGGTCACCGAGCTGGGGGAGAAGGCGTTCCGCGCCGACCAGCTCTCGCGGCACTACTTCGAGCGCCTCACCACCGACGTGGCCGCGATGACCGACCTGCCCGCGGCCTCGCGCGAGAAGCTGTCGGAGCTGCTGCCGTCGCTGCTCACGCCGGTCAAGGAGCTGACCACCGACGGCGGCACGACCCGCAAGACGCTGTGGAAGCTGTTCGACGGGGCGCTGGTGGAGTCGGTCCTCATGCGCTACCCCGACCGGGTCACGATGTGCGTGTCGTCGCAGGCCGGGTGCGGCATGAACTGCCCGTTCTGCGCCACCGGGCAGGCCGGGCTGACCCGCAACATGTCGACCGCCGAGATCGTCGAGCAGGTCGTGGCGGGCGCGCGGGCGCTGGCCGCCGGTGAGGTGCCGGGCGGGCCGGGCCGGGTCAGCAACGTCGTGTTCATGGGCATGGGCGAGCCGCTGGCCAACTACAAGCAGGTGATCGGGGCGGTGCGCCGCCTGGTGGAGCCGGCGCCGCACGGGCTCGGCATCTCGGCGCGCGGCGTCACGGTGTCCACGGTGGGTCTGGTGCCGGCGATCGGCAAGCTCGCCGAGGAGGGGCTGCCGGTGACGCTCGCGCTGTCGCTGCACGCGCCGGACGACGAGCTGCGCGACACGCTGGTGCCGATCAACACGCGGTGGAAGGTCGCGGAGGTGCTGGACGCGGCGTGGGCGTACGCGGCAAAGACGAAGCGGCGGGTGTCGATCGAGTACGCGCTGATCAAGGACATCAACGACCACGAGTGGCGGGCCGACCTGCTCGGCAAGCTGGTGCGCAACAAGCTGGTGCACGTCAACCTCATCCCGCTCAACCCGACGCCGGGCTCGAAGTGGACGGCCTCGCGTCCGGAGGACGAGCGGGCGTTCGTGCGGCGGCTGCAGTTCCACGGCGTGCCGGTGACGGTCCGCGACACCCGGGGGCGGGAGATCGACGGCGCCTGCGGCCAGCTCGCCGCCGCCGACGTCTGACAGCTCTTCGCTCGGTTACGGCACAGCCCAGCCGCCCCCACCCGCCGCACGGGGCTGAGGGCCTCCAGGAAGACGCCCGCTGAACCCGCACGGGGCCGGCCGCCGTGACGCGCGCACCGCCGGCCGGGCACCGTTCACAGGATGGTCCCGAGCCGCGGCCCGTCACGGCCGGCTTCGGCGCAGGCACCAGTACACGGTCAGGCCCGCCAGACACCACGCGAGGGAGACGGCGGCCAGCCCCGGCAGCTCGCTCACCAGCCGCCCCGCTCCGGCCGCCTTCATCCAGGCCGTGACCGGCACGGTGAGCCAGTAGACCGGTGAGGCGCCGACCAGCAGCATCGTCAGGAACCCCGCGACGAGCGCCAGGATCGAGTACGCCGGCGAGGGCATGAGGGGCCGGCTGGTCAGGGCGCCGAGCGCGACCCCGGCCAGGACGGCGAGGGCGTGGACCACCGCCGCCGCGGCCACGACCCCGCGTGACGGCGTGGCGGACAGCCCGAGCGCCAGCCCGCTCCCGAGGGTCAGCGCCGCGAACGCCGCGCACGTGACCAGCGCCGCCAGCAGCCCGGCGGCCACCTCGCGCGGGCGCCCGCCGACACCGGTCGCCGAGATGGCGCGCTGCTCGTCCGGCTCGGTGTCGAGCAGCCCTCGTGTCGCCCATGCCAGGAGCGGGATGACCAGCACGGCCGAGTCGGTCAGCGCCGCCGCCTCGGCCCCGCGGGGCGCGCGGCCGGCGTGGAGGATGGAGATCAGGACGAGGAGGGGCAGGAGGGCCTGGAAGACGCGGTGGGAGCGCACGTAGGCCGCGACGCGGAAGGCCACCAGGGCGATCACGTGGCCTCCTCCTCGGTGAGGGCGCGGGCCGGGTAGCCGTCGTCGCGCATCCGCCGGAGGAAGCCGTCCAGCTCACGGGCCGGCACGCTCACCTCCACGGTGACTGCGTCCCTCGGCCCCGCGAGACCCGCCGCGGCGAGACGATCCGGAGGATCCCCGGGCGAGGCCGGCGGGTGCTCGATCAGGCGGGCCGACCGTAACGACCAGCGCCGCACCCCGTCCAGCATGCCCAGCCCGCCCTGATGGTCACTGGCCACCACGATGCCGCCCCGCGCCGCCACCTCCGTGACGATCCCCGGCAGCGCGTCCCGCGTGTCCCGGTCCAGGCCCGCGAACGGCTCGTCCAGCACCAGCAGCCCGGGCTCCGCCATGAGGGCCTGCACCAGGCCGACCTTGTGCGCAGTGCCCTTCGACAGCTCGCGCAGCCGCACGCCCGAGAAGCCGTCGAGGCCGACGCGCTCGGCCCAGGGCTCCCAGCGGGCGCCGCCGCGGACCCGCGCCATGTGGCGCAGGTAGCCGGCCACGGTGAACGGCTGCCCGGTGGGGAAGCGGTCGGGGACGTACCCGACGACGGCGGGGCGGCCGGTGACGGCGCCGGAGGTGGGGCGCGTGAGACCGGCCAGCAGGCGCAGCAGCGTGGACTTGCCCGCGCCGTTGGGCCCGGTCAGCTCCACCACGTCGCCGGGGCCGAGGCGGGCCTCGGCGGCCTCGATGACGTAACGGTCACGCCTTCGGTAGCGGAAAGAGACCTGAGCGAGCCACATGGTGCTGTAACGGTATAGGGCGGCTCGCATCGTCGCGATAAAGAACCGCACAATAGAGATCGAACCCATCCGAGATCGAACCCATCTGCAGATTCCTGGAGGAGTGGGCTTGAACCGCTTTCCGCGCGTCATGGGCCTGCGTTCCGGATATGACCCGGCGGAGGTCGACGCCCTCATCGGGCGGATCGAGTCGACGCTGGGCCGGGGAGCGCGTGACGTGGAGCCCGTGACCGCCGACGACGTCCGCCGGGCGACGTTCCGCCCCAAGCGCGGCGGCTACCACGAGACGGCCGTGGACTTCGCCCTGGAGGCGTTCGTGGTGGCGCTGGAGACGCAGGCCAGGAGCCCGGTCAGGCTGGCCATGGCGGAGCCGACCGGGGAGATGCTGCGTGAGGAGTGGTTCGAGTCCCAGGCGGCGCGGGTGGAGCGGGTGGCGTTCCGGCCGGCCCGGATGGGCACCGGCTACAACGAGGACGAGGTCGACGCGTTCCTCGACCGGATCGTGGCGACGCTGCGCGGCACCACCGAGTACCCGGTGACGGCCAAGGAGGTGCGGGAGGCGAGGTTCTCGACCGTGCTGCTCAGGTCGGGCTACCTGATCTCGGACGTGGACGCGTTCCTCGCCGGCATCTCGGACGTGCTGGAGCAGCGCGTCATCCCGTCCTAGACCCGGGAGGGCGCGACGGCGTCAGAGGAGGTCGGCGAGGCCGCGCAGGCCGGGCAGGACGTCCTGGGGCACCTCGGGGTCGGCGGGGCGCACGTCCTGCCGGTTGATCCACACGCGCCGCAGCCCCAGCCGGTGGGCCGGGACGAGGTCGTGGGCGTAGCTCTGCGCCACGTGCACCCACCGCTCGGGCTCGAACGCGTCCCTGAACGTCGTGAAGTGCGCGAGGTCCGGCTTGTAGGCGCCGACGTCCTCGGAGGTGATCACCGCGTCGAACGCCACGGGCAGCCGCCGCCGGGTCCCGGCGATCAGGTCGCGGTCGCAGTTGGTCAGCAGCGCGAGCCGCCAGCCGGCCTCACGCAGCCGCCCCAGCTCGGTGCCGACGTCGGGGAAGACCGGCCAGTAGGGGAGCGTGGCGGCCAGGATGCCGGCGTCGTCGGGCCGCAGCCCGACGCCCGCCTCGGCGCAGGCACGGCGCAGCGCCTCGGCCGTCACCTCGCGGTAGCGCATGCCCGGCGACTCCGCCTGGACCGCCTGCTCGTGCGGTACGTACGCGTCGAGCAGGCGCGCGCCGTGTCCGGGCGCGACCAGCTCGGCGCTGGTCGCGATGCCGTGCCGCCAGTCCACCAGAGTGCCGAAGCAGTCGAACGTCGCCCATCGCATGAGGACCATAATGACCGCATGGCGATCTCCGTGCGAGCGGTGGGGCCCGCCGACCTGCCGCTGGTGACCAGGGCCCTGGCCGGTGGCTGGGGGGCGACGCTCGTGGCGTTCGGGCGCGGCGAGCTGGTCGACGCCGCCGCGCTGCCGGGCTTCCTCGCCTTCGACGGTGACGAGCCGGCGGGCCTGGTGACCTACGTCGAGCGCGACGGCGGGCGCGAGGTCGAGGTGGTGACGCTCGACGCGTGGCTCCCGGGCAGGGGCGTGGGCCGGGCGCTGCTCGACGCCGTACGCGGGGAGGCGGTGCGGCGCGGGGCCGACCGGCTGACGCTCATCACCACCAACGACAACACCCACGCGCTGCGCTTCTACCAGCGCTACGGGTTCGACCTGGTGGCCCTGCACCGGCACGGGGTGGACGCGGCGCGCAGGCTCAAGCCCGGCATCCCCGCCGAGGCGGACGGCATCCCGATCAGGCATGAGCTGGAGCTGGAACTCCCCCTCTCCGCCGGTTGAGGGGTCAGGTGGCGTCCGCGGGCAGGGGCGGAGGCGGGCGGGCCGGGAGCGGACGCGACGGTGACGGGGTGCCGCGGTCGCGGAGCAGCGCCACGATCACCGCCGTCACCGGGGCGGCGAGGAACGCCCCCGTGATCCCGGCGACCAGGCTGCCCACGGCGATGGCGACCAGGATGACGGCGCCCGGCAGGTCGAGCGCCCGCCCGTAGATCTGGGGCGCCAGCACGTGCCCCTCGACCTGTTGCACGAGCACGGTCACCACCACGACGGCCAGCGCCACCACCCACCCCTTGGCCACGAACGCGACCACCGCCGCCAGCAGCCCCGCCATGAACGCCCCCACCACCGGCAGGAACGCGCCCACGAACGTCAGCACCGCCAGCGGCAGCGCCAGCGGCACGTGCAGGATCCACAGCGCCAGCCCGATGAACAATCCGTCCACCGCGCCCACCAGGGCGACGCCGCGGATGTAGCGGCCGAGGACGTCGAAGATCTGCTCACCGGCCCGCTCGGCGCGCGGCCGGGCCGGGGCGGGCAGCAGCTCGATCAGCCACCGCCACAGCCGGTCCCCGCCGTGGACGAAGTAGACGGCCAGGATGACCGACAGCGCCGCGCCCACGACGATCTCCCCGGCCGTCCGCACGCCGGTGAGCGCCCCGGTGGCGATCTTCTGCCCCTGGGCGGACAGGTAGTCCCTGGCCTGGGCGCCCAGGGACGCGCCGTTGAGGCCGAACCGGGAGGCCAGGCCGTTGAGGTCGCCGAAGGCCTTGCCGAGGCTGGTGCGCATCTGCGCGAGGCTGTCCGCGGTGGGCGGCACGAGGACCGCCACCAGCGCCGCCGCCAGCAGGAGGCCGCCCACGAACACCGCCGCGGTCGACAGCGCCCGGTTGAGGCCGCGCCGCCGCAGCCAGCGGGCCGGTGGCATCAGCAGCGCGGTCACGAGCAGGCCGACGATGACCGAGATGGCGACGGTGCGCAGGACGGAGAACAGGTAGAGCCCCACCGCGATGAGCGCGACCCAGCCCAGCGCACGCCACACCCTCATCCCGCCCCCCGATGTCATGCCTGGTCAGAGGCGTTCCCCCGGATCTCTCCGGGCAACCACGGCGATGCGGGGGAGCGCCGCCGCCGCTCGTCAGAGGTGCCGGCGCTGCTCCTTCCTGGCCGACTCGTACGCCTGCCGCGCCTGCTCGCCCTCGGCCGTGGTCGAGACCTCCGCCACCGGCACGTCCCACCACGCCTCCGACGAGGGCGCCCGGCTCATCGGGTCGGTGCGGACGTACACGACCGTGGTGGCCGTGGCGGCCCGCGCCTCCTTCAGCGCCTCGCGCAGCCCGGCGACCGTGTCGGCGCGCAGCACCGTGGCGCCCAGGCTCGCGGCGTTGGCCGCGAGGTCCACGGGCAGCGGCCCGCCGTCGTAGCGTCCGGAGCCCCGGTAGGCGTACGACGTGCCGAGCCGCTCGGCCCCGACGCTCTCCGACAGGGCCCCGATCGAGGCGAAGCCGGAGTTGTCCACCAGGACCACGACCAGCTTGACGCCCTCGGCCACGGCCGTGACCAGCTCCTGGGCCATCATCAGGTAGGAGCCGTCGCCGACCATGACGAACACCTCGCGCTCGGGCGCCGCCAGCTTGACCCCGAGGCCGCCGGCGATCTCGTAGCCCATGCAGGAGTAGCCGTACTCGACGTGGTAGGCGCCGGGGCCGCTGGGCCGCCACAGCTTGTGCAGGTCGCCCGGCATGGAGCCGGCCGCGCACACCACGACCCCGTCGTCGCCGGCGGCGGCGTTGACCGCGCCGATCACGACGGACTGCGGCAGCGGGGAGCCGTCCTCGGGCGACGCGGACGGGTCGTAGGCGGCGTCCACCGTGGCGTCCCAGGCGCGGATCAGGGCGGCGGCCCGCTCGCGGTGCGCGGCGCCCGCGTCCCAGCCGGCCAGCGCCTCGCCCAGGTCGGTCAGGCCCTCCCGGGCGTCGCCCACGAGCTGCAGCCCGGACAGCTTGGCCGCGTCGAAGCCGGTGACGTTGAGGTTGACGAAGCGCGTCCCGGCCGCGAACAGGGAGTGGGAGGCGGTGGTGAAGTCGCTGTAGCGGGTGCCGACGCCGATGACCAGGTCGGCCTCGCGGACCACGGCGTTGGCGGCCGTGGTGCCGGTCGCGCCGACCGCGCCCAGCGCCAGCGGGTGGCCGTGGGGGAGGGCGCCCTTGCCGGCCTGCGTCTCGGCGACCGGGACGCCGTGCGTCTCGGCGAACTCCCGCAGCCGGTCGGCGGCCTCGCTGTAGAGGACGCCGCCGCCCGCGATGATCACCGGACGGGCGGCCGACCTGATCAGCTCGGCGGCCCTGGCCACGGCGGCGCGCTCGGGCCGGTGCCGGGGGACGTGCCAGACGCGGCGCTCGAACAGCTCGTCCGGCCAGTCCCACGCCTCGGCCTGGACGTCCTGGGGCAGCGCGAGCGTCACCGCGCCGGTCTCGGCCGGGTCGGTGAGCACGCGCATGGCCGCGAGCAGCGCCGAGGGGAGCTGCTCGGGACGGTTGACGCGGTCCCAGAAGCGGGAGACGGGCTTGAAGCAGTCGTTGACCGACACGTCGTACGAGCGCGGGTCCTCCAGCTCCTGGAGCACCGGGTTGGCGACGCGGGTGGAGAACACGTCGCCGGGCAGCAGCAGCACGGGCAGCCGGTTGATGGTCGCCCCGGCCGCGCCCGTGATCATGTTGGTGGCGCCGGGCCCGATCGAGGTGGTGCAGGCCAGCGTGGACATCCGGTTGGCGGCGCGGGCGTAGGCGGCGGCCGTGTGGACCATCGCCTGCTCGTTGCGGCTGAGCCGGTAGGGCAGGTCCTCGGCGGAGGTGGCCAGGGCCTGGCCGAGCCCGGCGACGTTGCCGTGGCCGAAGATGCCGAGGCAGCCGCCGAACAGCCGGTGCTCGATGCCGTCGCGCTCGCTCCACTGGGCGGCCAGGAAGCGCACGACCGCCTGGGCGACGGTGAGGCGCGTCATCGCCCGCCCCCGAACGGCAGGCGCGGGTCGATCGCCTGGTCCTGCCAGGTGGCGCGGATCCAGGCGTGGCGTGGGTCGTCGCAGAAGGCCATGCTCCGCTCCTCGGCCGGTCCGGCCAGCACGTTGAGGTAGTAAAGGTCGTAGCCGGGCGCCGCCATCGACGGGCCGTGGTAGCCGTAGGGCACGAGCACCACGTCGCCGGACGACACCTCGGCGAGGGTGTCGACGCGGCCCCGCTCGGAGGAGTAGACCCGCTGGTAGCCCAGCCCGTCGCCGGCCACCTCGAAGTAGTAGACCTCCTCCAGCACGGCCTCGTCCGCGCCGGGGGTGTCGTGCTTGTGCGGCGGATAGGACGACCAGTTGCCGCCGGGGGTGAGCACCTCGACGGCCACGAGCTTGTCGCAGTCGAAGACGGCGGGCCCGCAGAAGTTGTTGACCTGCCGGCTGGCCTGGCCGGCGCCGCGCAGCTCGACCGGCACCTCGGAGGCGGGCACGTGGCGGGGCTCCAGCGCGCGGGAGGCGCGGGCGGACGGCAGCGCGATCCGCCCCCGGCCCTCCAGCGTCACCTCCGACCCGATCGGGAGGTAGCAGAAGTCGGACGGGCCGGCGAAGACCGACTCGCGCCCGTCGAGCCGCCACACGGCCTCGGGCGCGCCGGTGGGGGCGCACCGCACGGTGCAGGAGCCCGCCAGCGGCAGGACGATCATCTCCTCCTCGCCCGTGGCGAACGACACCGGTCCGTCCCCCAGCTCGACCACCCGCAGCCCCGAGTAGGTCCAGCCGGCCAGCTCCGGGGTGATCTCCACCGACCAGGGTCCGCCGGCGGCCTTGCCGTACGGAAGGTATGTCATGGGCCAACCTCTCGAATCAGCGCGGCCGCACCGTCCACGGCCGTGGCGACGTCGTCGTCCGGAGGGTAGAGCAGGGCGCGGCCGATCACGAGGCCCCGCACGCCGGGCAGGCGCAGCGCGCGCCCCCAGTCGGCGTAGGCGGCGTCGATGTCCGGCGGGTCGCCGCCGAGCAGCAGCGCGGGCAGGGTGGTGGCGTCCATGACCCGCTCCATGTCCGCGACCGCGGGGATCTTCAGCCAGGTGTAGGCGGAGGTGACGCCGAGGGCCTGGGCGACGCTGACGGCCCGGATCACCGCGTCGGGCGACAGGTCGTTGCGCAGCGGCCCGCCGCCGGGGCGTCCGGACCAGAACGGCTCGACCATGGCGAGGAGCTGGCGGCCGGCCAGGTCGCTGATGGCGGCGGCGCACGACTCCAGGGTGGTGACGGTCGCGGGGTCGCCGGGGTCGATGCGGCACAGCATCTTGCCGCCGTCGAGCCGCATGGCGTCGATGGAGGCCGCGTCGTACCCGGTGAACCGGTCGTCGGCCTCGAACACCGACCCCAGGATCCCGCCCCGGTTCATGGAGCCGAAGGCCAGCTTGCCTTCGAGCGCGCCGAGCAGGAGCAGGTCCTCCAGGATGTCGGGGGAGGCGAGGATGCCGTCCACCCCGGGCCGGGCCAGGGCGGTGCACAGCCGGTCGAGCAGGTCGGTGCGGCTGGCCATGGCCAGCGGCCGGTCGCGCACGGCCAGCGCGCCCCGGGCGGGGTGGTCGGCGGCGATGACGAGCAGCCGCTCGCTCTCGGCGGGCAGCCCGCGCCGGCGCCGCCGGGCCGCGGCCCGCGCGATCTCCCCCGGCCGGGTGGCCCGGACGCGGGTGAGGTGTTCGTAGGCGGAGCGTGGGGGCAGAGTGACGTCGCTCATAGCAGGGCCAGCACCTCGTCCGTGGTCGGCATGGCGTCGGCGCAGGCCAGGCGGGCGGCCACGTACGCGCCGGCGGCGTTGGCGAAGCGGACCGCGCGTTCCAGCGGCCAGCCCTTGATCAGTCCCAGGCACAGCGCCCCGCCGAAGGCGTCGCCGGCGCCGATGCCGTTGACCACATCGACCTTGACCGGCTCCACCACGGCCCGCTCGTCGGCGGAGCGGGCGAGCACGCCCTCGGGGCCCATCTTCACCACGGCGACCCGCATCCCGGCGTCGAGCAGCGCCTGCGCGGCGGCCTCCGGGTCGCGGGTGCCGACGGCGTTCTCGACCTCGTCGAGGTTGCCGACGGCGACGTCGGCGTGCGGCAGCATCTCGCGCACGCCCCGCCGGGCCGCCTCGGGCGACTCCCACAGCACGGGCCGGTAGTCGAGGTCGAACACGGTCCATCCGCCACGGCGGGCGGCCAGCGCGGCGGCGTGGGCCGAGCGGCTCGGCTCCTGGCTCAGGCCGGTGGCGGTGAACCAGAACACCGTGGCGTCGCGGATCGCGTCCAGGTCCAGCGACTCGGGCGTCACCTGGAGGTCGGGTGGATGCTCGCCCCGGTAGAAGTAGATCGGGAAGTCATCGGGCGGGAAGATCTCGCAGAACGTGACGGGCGTCGGCGCCCCCTCGACCGTGGCCACGTACGCGTCGTCCACGCCGAAGTCGCGGATCGCCCGCCGGACGTAGGCGCCGAAGGGGTCGGCCCCCGTGGCGGTGATCACCGCGGAGCGCAGGCCGTGCCGTGCCGCCGCCACGGCGACGTTCGTCGGGCTGCCGCCCAGGAACTTGCCGAAGCTCTCGACGCGGTCCAGGCTCACGCCTGTCTGCAGGGGGTAGACGTCGACGCCGCAGCGGCCGATCGTGATCAGGTCGAACAACGCACCTCCAGAGGGTCCAGACTCCCCATCATGGCCTATTGTCCTGACATGCAGATGTCTGTTTCGTCCTGCATTCTGCCAGGCCGAATCCTCGCTGGGTAGGTGCCTTCGGCTCTCGGACCCGGAGCGCCCGGTGTCGTCACCGGTCGGCAAGGCCCTCCCCGGAGTACTGTGGGCACATCCCTGAAATATAGCCAAACCTTTACGTCATCTAGATGTCATGACATATTGGCGTGGGCCCCGTTACGGATGGGTCTGAGGGTTCGGAGGGTATCCATGGGATTGCGGAGAAGATCCGTGAGTGTCGTCGCGGTCCTGGCCGCGTCCGGGCTGACGCTCACCGCGTGCGGCGGGTCGTCAGGCGACGGAGGCGGCGGCGGGACGATCGAGCTGACGATCGCCCAGAACGCCATCGCGGGCGGCAAGAACGCGAGAGCGGCCGAGTTCATCGCGGACTGGGTGATCCCCAAGTTCGAGGCCGCCCAGAAGGCCAAGGGCAAGGATGTCAAGGTCAAGTTCGTCCCCAGCGGTGTCGACGACGAGCAGTACAAGACCAAGCTCTCCCTCGACCTGAAGTCCGGCAAGGGCGCCGACGTGATCGACATCGACGGCATCTGGGCCGGCGAGTTCGCCGAGGCCGGCTACATCAAGCCGCTGTCGGAGCTGGTCGGCCCCGAGGCCGACTCCTGGGACGGCTGGGCGCAGATCCCCGAGGCCGTCCAGGGCCTGGCCACCTACAACGGCAAGAAGTACGCGCTGCCCATCGGCACCGACGGCCGCGTGCTCTACTTCAGCAAGCCGATCTTCCAGAAGGCCGGGCTGCCCGCCGACTGGCAGCCGAAGAGCTGGCAGGAGGTCCTCGACACCGCCGCCAAGCTCAAGGCGGCCGGCGTGCCCGTGCCGATCCAGATCAACGCCGGCACCGCGATGGGCGAGGCCACCACCATGCAGGGCGTGCTGCCGCTGCTGGCCGGAGCGGGCGCCGAGATCCAGAAGGACGGCAAGTGGGCCGGCGCCTCCCAGCCGGTCAAGGACGTCCTCGGGCTCTACCAGAAGATCTACGGCGGCAGCGGCCTCGGCGACCCCCGGCTCCAGCAGGAGGCCAAGGGCCGCGACAAGTCGTTCCAGCAGTTCGCCTCGGGCAAGATCGGCATCCTGCTGGAGGGCGACTACTTCTGGCGCGGCGTCGTCAACCCCAAGGACGGCGTGGCCAAGATGGCCGATCGCGACCAGAGCGTCGGCTACGCCATGATCCCGGCCATCGAGCCCGGCAAGGGCATCCGCGGCCAGGACTTCGTCAGCATGTCCGGCGGCGCCCTGCGCACGGTCAACCCCAACAGCAAGCACCCGAAGGAGGCCTTCGAGCTGCTGGCCTTCACGCTCTCGCCCGAGGCGCTGAAGGAGGAGACCAAGAACGGCAACGTGCGCATCACCCCGCGCACCGACGTCAACAAGGAGATCCTGGCCGGCGAGCCGCTCCTGACGTTCATCTCGGAGAAGGTGCTGCCGCTGACGGCCTACCGGCCGCCGGTCGCGGTCTACCCGCAGGTGTCGGTGGCGCTCCAGGAGGCGACCGCGGCCGTGGTCGGCGGCAAGACGCCGGACGAGGCGGCCACGGCCTACCAGCAGAAGCTCGAAGGACTCGTCGGTGGCGCAGGCAACATCGCCTCCTGACCTCACCCGGGAGACCGCGGAGCCCACGGCCCGCCGCTACAGCGTCGACGCGGCGGGCCTGGGCCGGTGGCGCGCGGGAGCCTTCGCGGCCCCCGCGCTGCTCCTGATCGCGATCTTCCTGGTCTTCCCCGCGCTGTGGGTGCTCTACCTCGGCCTCACCGACTACCGGCTGACCGGCACCGCCGCCGCCGACCCCAAGGTCGTCGGGCTCGACAACTTCCTGTCGGCGCTGGGCGAGCCGACCTTCTGGAACTCCACCTGGCTGACCGTCCAGTTCGTGCTCGGCTCGGCGGTCATCGGGCAGGTCGGGCTCGGGTTCGCCATCGCCTGGCTGCTGCGCGACAAGCGCGGGCCGCTCAAGCGGATCGTCGAGGGCCTGGTCATCCTGGCCTGGATCCTGCCGAGCGCGGTCGTGTCGTTCCTGTGGGTGGCGCTGCTCGACGCCGACGGCGGCACGCTCAACGCGCTGCTCGGCACCGGCGACTACGCCTGGCTGCTCGAACACCCCATGCTGTCGATCATCGTGTTCAACACCTGGCGCGGCACCGCGTTCTCGATGATGCTGTACGGCGCCGCCCTCGGGAACGTGCCGCCCTCGCACCTGGAGAGCGCCCGCCTGGCCGGGGCCTCCGGCTGGCAGCAGCTCCGTGACGTGGTCTTCCCCCACATCAAGGGGCACATCCTCACCAACCTGCTGCTGATCAGCCTCTGGACGTTCAACGACTTCACCCCGTTCATGATCACCGCGGGGGGGCCCGACGGGAAGAGCGAGGTGCTGGCCGTCCACGTGTACAAGGTCGCCCTGCAGAGCGGCCAGCTCGGCTACGGCGCCGCGGTCTCCACGGTCATCCTGCTGATCAACCTGGTCGTGGCGGTGTTCTACCTGCGCCTGCTCAGGAGCAAGAAATGACCCGGTTCGTGCTGGGCCGGATCGGCTTCTACACCCTGATCGCGGTCCTGCTGGCCTTCTTCACGATCCCGCTGCTGTGGCTCGCCGCGGCCCCGCTGACCAGCGACCCCACCTACGAGGTCCGCGTGCCGGACTTCACCTTCGACAACTTCCAGGCCATCCTGGACCACCCGTACGCGCTGCCGTCGCTGTACAACTCGCTGCTGCTGTCGATCGGCACGGCGCTGCTCGTGGTGGCCCTGTCGGCGCTGGCCGCCTACGCGCTCAGCCGTGTGCGGCTGCCCGGGCGCGACGCCCTGCTCTACGCGCTGCTGCTGCTCTCGTCGATCATCACCGGCACGGCGGCCATGGTGCCGCTGTTCCAGCTCGCCGTCGAGCTCGGCCTCATCGACTCGCAGCTCGGGCTGATCCTCATCCTCAGCGGCGGCCTGCTGCCCGCGGCGATCTTCATGCTGAAGGACTTCATGGACTCCACGCCGAAGTCCTACGAGGAGTCGGCCCGGGTCTTCGGCGCCTCCCCGCTGCAGATCGTGGCGCACGTGGTCGTCCCCCTGGTACGGCCCGGCCTCGCGACGATCGCCGTGTGGGCCGTGGCCAACGTCTGGGGCAACTTCCTCATGCCGTACCTGTTGCTCAGCGACGTCGAGAAGCAGCCCGCCGCGGTGATCATGTACACCCTCTACACCGAGGGCGGCCAGGCGAACCTGCGGCTGCTGTCCACCTTCGGCCTGCTCTACTCGATACCCGTGGTGCTCATGTACCTGTTCGTCAGCAAGAAGTACGGCTTCCGGTTCCACGGAGGGATCAAGCGGTAATGGCGGCAATCGAACTGCGAAGGCTGACCAAGGTCTACCCGGGCGGCGTCAAGGCGCTCGACGCGCTCGACCTGGTCATCCCCGACGGCGAGTTCTTCGCGCTGCTCGGCCCCTCCGGCTGCGGCAAGACCACGCTGCTGCGCACCATCGCCGGGCTGGAGACCGCCACCGGCGGCGCGGTCGTCATCGGCGAGCGCGACGTGACCTCCGTGCAGCCCGGCGGGCGCGACATCGCCATGGTCTTCCAGGACTACGCGCTGTTCCCGCACATGGACGTCACCGACAACGTCGCCTACCCGCTGCGCATCAAGAAGGTCGCCAAGGCCGAGCGCCACCGCAGGGCCGGCGAGGTCGCGGCCCGGCTCGGCCTGGAGCACCTGATGGACCGGCGGCCCGGCCAGCTCTCCGGCGGCCAGCAGCAGCGCGTCGCGCTGGCCCGCGTCATGGCGACGCAGGCGCAGGCGTTCCTGTTCGACGAGCCGCTGTCGAACCTCGACGCGCGGCTGCGCCTGGAGGCCCGCACGTTCCTCAAGAAGCTCCAGCGCGAGCTGGGCGTCACCACCGTCTTCGTCACGCATGACCAGGCCGAGGCGCTGGCCATGGCCGACCGGATGGCGGTCATGGAGGCGGGCGTGATCCGGCAGATCGGCACCCCGGCCGAGGTGTTCCAGCGGCCGGCCAACACGTTCGTCGCCGGGTTCATCGGCTCCACCCCCATGAACCTGCTCGACGCCGTCGTCCGCGGTGACACCCTGGAGGTGGCCGGCTGCGCGGTCCCGGTCCCCGACTCGGCGGCCGGGCTGCTCGCCGACGGGGAGAAGGTCGTCTACGGCGTGCGCCCCGAGTACAACGCCTACGCGCCCAAGCCGGCCGAGGGCTCGTCGGAGGGCGCCCTGGCCGGGAAGGTGGTGATCGTGGAGAACCTCGGCGCGTCCCACCTGGTGACGCTGGACGTCAACGACGTCACCGTGCAGGCCGTCGTGCCCGAGGGCAGCGAGCCGGCCGTCGGCGACGAGGGCTTCGCCGCGCCGCGCCGCGACCGGGCGCTGGTCTACCGCGACGGGGAGCTGGTGACCCGATGACGGTGTTCCAGGGCCGCTGGACCCTCGACGACCGGCTGGAGAGCATGCTGCGGGAGGTGCCCTTCGAGGTGCCCTCCGGGGCGGCGGCAGTGACCGTGCGGCTGTCCTACGACCGGTCCCAGGGCGTGCTCGACCTCGGCAGCGGCAGCCCGTCCGGGTTCCGCGGCTGGTCGGGCGGCGCCCGCGACACGTACACGATCACCGAGGACTGGGCGACGCCCGGCTACCTGCCCGGCCCGGTCGAGCCGGGCACGTGGCACGTGTGGCTGCGGCTGCACCGCGTCCCGCCCCAGGGCCTGGACTACACGCTGGAGATCACCACCGCCGCTGCGGCGCCGCCGGCCCCGGCCGTCGAGGAGCCGCCGGTCGCCGAGCGCCCGCCGCGCCGCGACATTCCCGCCGTGGACGGCCTGACCTGGTACGCCGGGGACTTCCACAGCCACACCGTCCACAGCGACGGCACCCTGACGATCGGCGAGCTGGCCGCGCTCGCCCGCGGCCGCGGCCTCGACTTCCTGACCGTCACCGACCACAACACGGTCAGCCACCACCCCGAGCTGCGCGCCCGCGACCGGGGCATCACGCTGCTGCCCGGCCAGGAGGTCACCACCGACCGCGGCCACGCCAACGTCTTCGGCGACGTCGGCTGGGTCGACTTCCGCCGGCCCGCCGACTCGTGGGCCGAGCACGCCGAGCGTGCGGGCGGCCTGATGTCGATCAACCACCCGCTCGGCGGCGACTGCGCGTGGCTGCTGCCCATCAGCCGCCGGCCCCGGATCGCCGAGGTGTGGAGCTCCGGCTGGTGGGACCGCCGCTGGGGCGCGCCGCTGGCCTGGGCGGACGCCTGGCGCGACGACGTGGTGGCGATCGGCGGCAGTGACTTCCACCGGCCCGGCGACGACGGTCTTCCGGGCGCGCCCACGACGTGGGTGCTGGCCGAGGACACGAGCGCGGTGCTGGACGGCGTGCGCGCCGGGCGCACCGCCGTCTCCACGGGACCCGACGGGCCGCTGCTGCTCAGGCTGGGCGATGAGCTGCTCGCCCTGGACGCCGACGGCCTCGTCCTGGTCCGCCCGGACGGCGCCCGGCAGGTCGTCCACGGCGCCCGCGCGCTCCTGCCCGCCGCCGAGGGACGGCACCGGCTGGAAACCTATGAGAACGAGGTGATGGCACTGTGCGAGTAGACATGCGGGTGAAGGTTGCCAACGCGCCGGTCAGCTTCGGGGTGTTCGAGCTGGCCACCGAGGCGCCGCCGTTGAGTGCCGACGAGATGGTGCGCGCGCTGTCCGACGCCGGCTACGAGGGCATCGACTCCGGGCCGATCGGCTACCTCGGCACCGGGTCCGATCTGGCCTACCGGCTGGCGGGCAACGGGCTGCTGCTCGCGGGCGGCTGGGTGGACCTGCGCTACGGCGACGCGGCGGCGTACGAGGCGGGACTGCCCGCGCTGGAGGCCGCGCTCGACGTCTTCGCCGCCGCGCCCTACGCGCCCGAGGGGTTCGCGCCGCGGCCCACGCTGGCGTGCTCGGGATCGCCGGAGAGGTTCGCGCGCCCCGGTGGGAGCGTTCCAGGGCTGGCCGCCTCGGAGTGGGCGGGATACGCCGCCCGCGTGCAGGAGGCGGCCGACCGGTGCCGCGAGCGCGGGCTGGAGCCCGCGTTCCACCACCACCTCGGCACCTACGTCGAGACGCCCGAGGACGTGGAGCGGCTGCTGGAGCTGACCGACGTGCAGCTCTGCCTCGACACCGGCCACCTGCTGCTGGCGGGCGGCGACCCGGTGACGGCGCTGCGCGACTGGGCGAGCCGGGTCGGGCACGTGCACATCAAGGACGGCGACACCAAGATCCAGGCCCGGGCCCTGGCCGACGGCGCCGACCTGCGCGAGCTCATGGGACGCGGCGGGTTCGCCCCGCTCGGCGAGGGCGAGCTGGACCTGCCCGCCGTCGTGCGCACCCTCGACGAGATCGACTACGCGGGGTGGATCGTCATCGAGCAGGACACCCTGCCGGGACGCCGCACCGTCGCACAGAACATCGCGGACCAGGCGGCCAACCGCCGGAAGCTGAAGGACTTGGGGATTTGAGAATCGCGCTGGTCGGGTGCGGGGCCGTCACGCAGGCGGTGTACGCGCCGCTGCTGTCGAGACGCCGCGACCTGTTCGAGGTGACCGCCGTGTGCGACCTGTCGCCCGCGCTGGCCGCCGCCGTCGGCGACCGCCTGGGCGTCACCGCCCGGTACACCTCCCTGGACGACATGCTCGCCGCGGGCGGGTTCGAGGCGGTGGTCATGCTGGCCTCCGGCTCCCACGGCGAGCCGGTGCGGCGGGCCCTGGAGGCGGGCCACGCCGTGCTGTGCGAGAAGCCGCTGGCGCTGACCCGGGCCGAGGTGGCCGCGCTGCCCGAGGGCCGCCTCATGGTCGGCTACATGAAGCAGTACGACCCGGCCGTGCGCCGGGCCGAGAAGCTGCTGGCCGAGCTGGGCGGCCCCGAGGCCGTCCGGTCGGTCGAGGTGACCGTGCTCCACCCGAGCGCCGGGTCGCAGCTCGCCTTCGCCAACCTGACCCGGGCCGCCGACGTCGACCCCGGGCTGCTCGCCTCGCTGCGCGCGGCCGAGGACGACCTCGTCTCCCGCGCCCTCGGCGTGGACGCCCCCGAGTCCGTCCGCGCCCTCTACGGCGTGGCGCTCGGCTCCATCTGCCACGACCTGTCGCTGCTGCGCCGCTTCACCGGCTCCCCGGCCGAGATCTCCCACGTCGAGACCTGGGGACCGGCCCCGGGGTCGATCGAGATCGCCGGCACGCTGCCGGCCGCCGGGCGGTTCTCCATCCGCTGGCACTACCTGGAGGACTACCCCGCCTACCGGGAGACCGTGGCGATCCACCACGACGGCGGCACCCTGGAGCTGGCCTTCCCCGCCCCGTACCTGGTCAACGCGCCCACCGTGCTCACCGTCGTCACGCCGGGCGCCGACCCCGGCGGCGAGGGGCGCGCCGAGTGGCGCGAGGTGACCGAGGCGTTCGAGACGCAGCTCGCCGCCTTCCACGCCTACGTCACCGAGGGGGAGCCGCCGCTGACCGGCGCGGACGGCGCCCTGGAGGACATCGTCACGGCCCAGCGGATCGCCGCCCGCTACGCCGTGCAGCACGGCCTGCCGATCGGAGGGGAAGCAGCGTGACCAGCCCGCACGAGATCGTCGTGGTCCCGCACACCCACTGGGACCGCGAGTGGTACGAGCCGTTCCAGCGCTTCCGGCTGCGGCTGGTGGCGCTGCTGGACGAGGTGCTCGACACGATGGAGCGCGAGCCCGGCTACCACTTCACCCTCGACGGGCAGCTCGCCTGCGTCGACGACTACCTGGAGGTGCGCCCCGAGCAGCGCGACCGCGTCGCGGCGCTGGTCGAGTCCGGGCGGCTCGCGGTCGGCCC
Organism: Nonomuraea roseoviolacea subsp. carminata; assembly: GCF_024172185.1. Classification (GTDB taxonomy): domain Bacteria; phylum Actinomycetota; class Actinomycetes; order Streptosporangiales; family Streptosporangiaceae; genus Nonomuraea; species Nonomuraea roseoviolacea. Next base: position 1,444,591 of record NZ_JAMZEC010000001.1, on the reverse strand, counting down.
GTGGCAGATCCTGCTCGACGAGTTCCTGTGCTCCGGCGAGAACATCATCCGCAACCTGGAGCTCGGCATGGACCGGGCCGACAAGCTCGGCGGGGCGATGCCGGTGGGCTACCTGCCGGACATGTTCGGCCACACGGCCCAGATGCCGCAGATCCTGCGCAAGGCCGGGCTGCTGCACGCCTGCGTCTACCGCGGGGTGCCGTCGTCCGTGGTGACCGACGCCTTCGCGTGGGTGGCCCCCGACGGCACCGCGGTCCGCGCCCAGTACCTGCCCATCGGCGGCTACGGCAACGGCGCCCACCTGTTCGAGGACCCGGCCCACACCGAGGAGCGGGCCGCCGTCTTCACCCGCCGCATGCGCGAGTGGCACGGGCCCGACGGGGCGCTGCTCGCGATGTACGGCACCGACCACTCGGCGCCGGTGCGCGGCCTGCCCGGCATGGTGGCCGCGATCGGGGCCCGCATGGACACCCTGTCCGGCTACATCGCCGCGTACGGGGACGGCGGGTCCGTCGAGGGCCTGCCCAGCGTCCAGGGCGAGCTGCGCTCCCACGCCCGCGCCAACATCCTGCCCGGCGTCATCTCGGTGCGCGCCCACGTCAAGCAGGCCATGGGCCGCGCCGAGCGCATGGTCGAGCGGTACGCCGAGCCGCTGGCCACCCTCTGGGGCGAGGAGTGGCCCGGCCGCTTCCTCGACATGGCCTGGTGGCGGCTCGTCGACGCCAGCGGCCACGACTCCGTCACCGGCTGCGGCGTGGACGAGACCGCCCAGCAGGTCGCCGCGCGCATCGCCGAGGCCGAGCACCTCGGGCACGCCGTCCGCGACATGGTGACCGCCCGGCTGGCCGCCGCGGTCCCCGCCGGCGGCGTGCTCGTCGTCAACCCCACGCCCGCCACCCGGCGCGGCGTCGTCCGCCTGGACGTCGCCGGCCACGACCCGCTGGTGGACGCCACCGGCGCGCCCGTCCCGGTCCAGCCGCTGGAGTACGCGCCCACGCTGCTGCTCGACGAGGAGATGGACCCGGCCACGGCGCTGACGTTCGTCCACGGGACCGAGCTGTACGGGCAGCACATCACCGGCTGGTCGGTCGAGGACGGGGTGCTGACCTTCGAGGTGGCCCGGGAGCCGGGCGGCGCCTTCGACGTGGCCGAGGTGCGGGACGCGGTCGAAGGGGTGACGCGGGTCCGCATCGTCGCCGAGCCCCGGCGCACCGTGGCCGCCCTGGTGGAGGTGCCGCCGCTCGGCCACACCAGCCTGCGCCCGGCCCCGGCCGGGCACGCCACCGCCGCCGGACCCGTGGCCGGACCGTTCGCCGTGCGCGCCGCCGCCAACGGCTCCGCCCTCGTGGGGTCGTCCGAAGGGGTGCGGGCCGACGGGCGGGTGCTGGACAACGGCCTGCTCCGCGTCGAGGTGGCCGAGGACGGCACCCTCACCCTGACCTCCGCCTCCGGCGTCACGCTCACGGGCGCGGCCCGCGTCGTGGACGGCGGCGACGTCGGCGACAGCTACAACCACGCGCCCCCCGCCCACGACCGCGTCGTCTCGGTCCCCGAGTCGGTGGAGGTCACCCCGGTCTGCTCCGGCCCGCTCGTCGCCGCCCTGGACGTGCGCCGCGCGTACCGGTGGCCGGCCGCCGGCGCGGGCATCGAGGGCACGCCCGCCCTGCCCGCGCCCGCCCGGACCGACGCCACCGAGGAGATCGTCGTGGACACCCGCGTCGAGCTGCGGGTCGGCGAGCCGTTCGCGCGGCTGCGGGTGGAGTTCGACAACCGCTGCGCCGACCACCGGGTCCGGCTGCACGTGCCGCTTCCGGAACCGGCGTCCGTCTCGCACGCCGAGGGCCAGTTCGCGGTCGTCACCCGCGGCCTGACCGCCGAGGGCGGCTGCGGCGAGGAGCCGCTGCCCACCTTCCCGGCCTCCTCGTGGGTGGCCGCCGGGGGAGTGGCGGCGCTGCTGGAGCACGTCACGGAGTACGAGCTGGTCGACGGCTGCGCCTGGGGCGGGACCCCGGAGGGGGAGGGGACGGAGCTGGCGCTGACCCTCCTGCGCTCCATCGGCTACCTGTCGCGCAACCGCCACGCCCTGCGCCCCGAGCCGGCCGGTCCGCAGCTCCCGACCCCGGCCGCCCAGTCGCGCGGGCCGCGCTCGCTCACGCTGGCGCTCATGCCGTACGAGGGGAGCTGGGCGGCGGTGCCGCCGGCGGCGGAGGTCTTCCGGCACGAGCTGCTGCCGGTGCCCGGCACGGGGGACCCGTCGCTCGACCTGCCCGCGGCGGCCCCGGGCCTGTCGGTCACGGGCGACGGCGTGGTGATGAGCTCCCTCCGGGTCCGCGACGGCTGGAAGGAGCTGCGGGTCGTGGCGCTCTCGCCGGAGCCGGTGGAGGCGGAGGTGCGGGGCTCGTTCGGCCGTGCCCGGCACGCCGACCTGCGCGGCCGTCCCGGCGAGCCGATCCCGGTCGCGGACGGCGCCCTCCGCCTGCACCTGGGCCCCTGGGAGATCGCCACCGTCCAGCTCGCCGACTGAGCCGATCGGGCGGACCGCGGTGGCCGCGCCGGTCAGGCGGCTCGGCCACCGGCGGCGTCCAGGCCCGGGAGCGGTCAGGCGGCTCGGTCACCGGCCGCGTCCAGGCCCGGGAGCGGTCAGCCGCCGAGGTGGCGGCGGGCCTCGGCGAGGGCGGCGCGGGCGTCGTCCTCGTCCGCCCGCGGCAGCCCCAGCGCCAGGGCCCGCCGCAGGTCGGCGACGGCCCCCTCGTGGTCGCGCAGCGCGATCCGGACGCGCCCGCGCCCGTGCAGGGCGCGGGCGGCGTCGCGGTCGAGGTCCAGCGCGTCGTTGTAGACGGCCTCGGCGTCCGCAGGTGAGCCGGCCCGCCACAGCGCGTACGCGAGCGTGGTGCGGGCCGGGACGTCGCCCGGCAGCCGCGACACCGCCTGGCGTCCCAGCTCGACGGCCTCGTCGGCGTTGCCCATCGACAGGCACACCTCCGCGAGCGCCGTGAGCACGCGGACCGTGGCCAGGGTGTCCTGCTGGCTCTCGAACTCCGAACGGGCCGCGGTCAGGGTCTCGCGCGCCGACTCCAGGTCGCCCTCGACCCGGGCGACCTCGCCCTGGAAGGCCAGCAGGTTCGCGAACTGCCACTCGTCGCCCTGCTCCAGCGACCGCCGGGCCGCGGCCTCGGCGAACCGGCGGGCCGAGACGAAGTTGCCCTCACCGAGCGCGGCCTCGGCCGCGGCGCGGAAGTCGGCGGGGGAGCGCGCCGGGAGGGGTTCCTGCCCGGGCGAGCGGCCGGGGGACGGCTCCTGGCCGGACGGCCGGGCCGGGAGCGCCTCCTGCCCGGCCGGCGGTGCGGGGCCGCCCGGGGCGCCGGACGCGCGCACGGCCTCCACCAGCCGCTCCTGGGCGAGCTGGTACCACAGGCTCCCGGCGCGCTGCTCCTCGGTGAGGACGTGCCGGGCGACCAGCGCGTCCACGACCGCGTTGGGCAGGTCGGCGGTCTGCGAGAGCCCCCGGTAGGCGGTGCCCCGGGTGCCGCGCTCGGTGACGAACGCGGCCCGGATCCACGCCCGCAGCGCGCCCTCCGGCCAGTTCGTCTCCACGCTCACGTCCCGTACCGCCCGGTCGAAGTAGGCGGCCAGCACGCCCGAGAGGTCGCCGAGCCGGGCCAGGCTCTCCGCGGTGATCGTCTCCTCGCCGGGGGCCAGGCCCGCCCACAGGGCCGAGCACGCGAGCTGCAGCTCGAACGGCGACACCCGGTCGCCGACCAGCTCCACCGACTCGCCGAGCCGGTCGGTGTAGACGGACGTGCGCAGCCGCTCGACCAGCCGCTCGGCGACGCCCGGGGCGAAGCGGCGGCCGGCGCGCCCGGCCGGGCCCGTCATGGCGGCCCGCGCGGAGTCCGGGTCCAGGCCCTCCAGCCGCAGGTACGTGAACGGCTGCGGCGACAGCACGCCCTCGTAGCCGCTCAGCGCCGCGAGCTGGTCGTCGCGGACCACGAGCAGCAGGTTCAGCGGCAGCTCGCGCAGCGCCCGCGCCAGCTCGGCGACCAGCCGCTCGCGCTCGGCCAGCCGCTCGGGGAACACGGTGAACAGCTCCTCGAAGTGGTCGATCGCCCCGAGGATCCGGTACGGCCGCCGGTGGTCGGCGACGTCGCCGAGCACGGCGGTGAGCGGCCGCCCGGGGTCGGGACTCCGACCGGCCGGGGTCCAGCTGCTGAGCAGCGTGAACCGGTGTCCGCCCGGTCCTGGCGCGCGGGCCAGCGGCCAGGTCGCCTGGTGGACCAGGCGGCCCACGGGCAGCACCGCGGTGTGCCGCGGCGCGCCGCCCGGCGCGTCCGGCGCCTCACCGGACAGCAGCGGCAGGACGCCCGCGTGCAGCAGCGACGTCTTCCCGACGGCGGCGGCGCCGTGCAGCACCACGACCCGCTCCGACAGCCAGGCGTCCCGGACCAGGCGTGCCTCCCGCGACCGGCCGAAGAACAGTGGCGCCTCGGCCCGGCGGAAGGGCCGCGGGCCCACGTACGGCTCCTGGGCCGGGAGCGGGCCGCCGGTCACGGCGCGTCCCGCAGCCCGGCGGCGAGCTTGTCGTTGAACGAGCGCGGGGTCTCCCACAGCACGCGGATGCGCCGGCTCTCGAAGTGGCGTTCGAGGTAGCGGCGCTCCTCGGCCGGGTGGTCGTCGGGGTTGAGCTGGATGCTGACGTGCTCGCGCAACTGGGTGCCGCCGAGGCCGTGCAGCAGCGTCCTGAACAGCACGTGGAACGTCCAGTCGCGCAGGCCGTACCCGACGAACAGCAGCGCCTTGGTGCGCAGCGCGGCGCGGACGGAGGACGGCAGCAGCGTCATCGGCCGCCCGCCGGACGACAGCGCGGGCGACATGCCGGTGTGCCGGCCGTCCTGGGTGAGCCGCACCAGGAAGTCGAGGTAGTCGTCCTCCAGCAGGACGATCGAGCGCGGCTCCTCGTGGTGACCGTGCAGGTGGAAGACCAGCGGACGGTCGGGGGACGGGACGTAGTCGGGTTCACGGAAGGGACTCCCGGTCCAGTCGTCGGCGGAGGCGGCGTACCAGGGGCACAGGTCCCAGACCGGACGTTTGCGCGCCCGCTGCAGCGCCAGGAACATGAAGTCGTCGTAGTTCGTGGTCACGTACAGCGGTAGAGGGTAGCGCGCCAGCACGGCGTGCACCTGGTATTGGTCGGTTCCGTCGGGCGGCGCGGCCCCGGCGAACTCCTCCTCGACGAACACGCGCTTGGTCCGGGTGGCGTCCCGGTACGTCATCGTCGCCGCGTACTGCATCACGCGCGCCAGGTCACCGGAGTCGGGGAACGGGTAGCCGATCTTGGAGGCCCACTTGCGGGCCAGCTCGCCGCCGAGCGGGAGGCGTTCGGCGCTCGCCCCCGCGCCGAGGAAGGGGACGCAGTCTCCGTGGGTGAGGTCCCCGACGAGCAGCTTCCAGGCGTCCTCGTTGTCGCGATCGGCGCCCCCAGAGTGCACATGCCACCGCCTTTCGATATGGGCGGCCTGGGGTGCTCAACCCTTCTGAGGGTCCATGAAAGGGCAGTTTCCGTCAATAGGCATATCGGTCGCCGGCGGTGGCGAGAAAATGCCGGATATATCTCTTGTCGCCCGCGAATAACGGCCCGCTTTACAAGGGACCCGGCGGGGCGTACGTCATACGATGGACCCGCGCCGAATTCGGCGCGTATGACGACGAACGGCGGTGACCGTGATGGAGGATGTGGCACGGCCGGAGCGGCGCATCACGCTCTGGGGCCGCGAGATCCCCTTCCGCAACCGCTACTTCACCGGGCGCGAGCGGGAGCTGGCCGAGCTGCGCGAGCGCCTGGCCGAGAGCTCCACCGCCCTGGTCGGGCAGCCGCCGCAGCCGGTCTACGGCATGGGCGGCATCGGCAAGACCGAGATCGCCGCCGAGTACGCCCACCGGCACAGCGCCGAGTACGACCTCGTCTGGTGGATCAGGGCCGAGCAGGAGGAGACCATCATCAACGCGCTCGTCGCGCTGGGCAGGAAGATGGCTTTGCCCGGGTTCCGCGCCGACGACCGCGACTACTCCGCCCGGCTGGTGCTCGCGGCGCTGGCCGGCCGGGAGCCGTACCGGCACTGGCTGCTGATCTACGACAACGCCGAGAGCGCCGCCGCCGTCCAGAACTACCTGCCCGCGGGCGGCGGCCACGTCATCATCACCTCGCGCGACCGCCACTGGCGGCGGGCCATGAACCTCGACGGCATCGAGGTGACCGAGTTCGACCCGGAGGAGACCATCGCCTTCCTCCGCCGCCGCGTCACGGCCCTGGCCGAAGCGCCCTCGACGGCCGGGCCCGCGACCGGCGCCACGATCGACGGCGCGACCGGCGCGACCGGCGCGACCGGCATGACCGGCGCGGCCGACGCCGCCGCCGAGCTGGCCCGCGAGCTGGGCAACCTGCCGCTGGCCGCCGAGCACGCCGCCGCCTACCTCAACGAGACCGGCACCGGCGTCGCCGAGTACCTCGACCTGTTCCGGCGCAACGCGCACGCGCTGCTGGCCAGCGCGGTCGACATCAAGTACCCGCAGTCGGTCGCCACCACCTGGAGCGTGTCGCGCTCGCGCATCTCCGACGAGGCCGACGCGCTGTTCAAGCTGCTGGCCAGCCTGTCGGCCGAGCCCATCTCCGAGGAGCTGCTCGTGCAGCCCGCCGTCACCCACGGCCTGCCCGAGCCGCTCGACCGGGTGCTGTCCTCGGTCACCACGTTCCGGCGCGCCGCCCGCGAGCTGGGCCGCTACTCCCTGCTCAAGCTCGACGGCGTGCGCAACGTGGTGCAGCTCCACCGGGTCGTGCAGGCGGTCACCAAGGACCGCATGGCGCGCGAGGACCCCGAGGCGGCGCGGCGCTTCCGGGAGGCCGCCCACCTGCTGCTGGCCGCCTCCGACCCCGGCTCCATCGAGCGCGAGGGCAACGACCAGATCTACCAGCGCTCCCTCCAGCACCTGGTGCCCTCCGGCGCGGTCGAGTCGGCCGACCCGAGGGTGCGCCGGCTCGTCATCAACCAGGTGGAGCAGCTCTACCGGCGCGGCGGCCACCAGGAGAGCCTGCGGCTCGGCGAGCCGACCCTGGAGCTGTGGCGCGGCAGGTTCGGCGTCGACGACAAGCAGACGCTGGCCCTGGCCGTGCAGGTGAGCAACGCGCTGCGCTTCTCGGGGCGCTGGGAGGAGTCGCTGCGGCTGCAGATCGACAACCTGGAGCGGCTGCGCGCCCGCTTCGGCGAGGAGGACCCCGTCTACCTCGGCTGCGCCCGGGTGCACGGCGTGGGGCTGCGCCTGCTCGGCCGGTACGCCGACGCGCTGCGCAACGACCTGGAGCTGCTGCCGATCTTCGAGCGGGAGTTCCGCGCCGACCACCCGCACACGCTCCGCATCCGCAGCAACGTCGCGGTGAGCCTGCGCTGCCTCGGCCGCTTCGAGGAGGCGCTGCGCCACGACGAGGAGACCCTCGCCGAGCGGCTGCGCATCTTCGGCCCCGTCGAGCACCCGACGCTCAGCTCGGAGTTCGGCCTGTCGCGCGACCTGCGCGGGCTGGGCCGCTACGAGGACTCCCTCGACCTCATCCGCAAGATCAACAACGTGCTCGACCGCAAGGACAGCCCGTGGAACCAGTTCCGGCTGCTGGTCGCCATCGACTTCGGCGTGGCGCTGCGCCGGGCCGGCTTCTACGAGGACGCCTTCGCCCAGGGCCGCAAGGCGCTGGGCCTGCACCAGTCGATCCTGGGCAAGGAGCACCGGCAGACCCTCCAGTCGGCCACCAACCTCATCAACGACCACCGCCTGCACGAGGACCTCGCCGGAGCCCAGCGGCTGGGCGAGGAGACCGTGCTCGGGCTGGAGAAGGTGGCCGGCGTCGACCACCCCAACACGCTCGCGGCCTGCGCCAACCTGGCCATCGTGCTGCGGGTGCGCAACAACCCGGGCGGCGCCCGGCGGCTCGACGAGCGGGCCGTCGAGGGCCTGCGCTCGGCCGTCGGCGACTCGCACATCAGCACCCTGATCGCGATGCACAACCTGGCCAGCGACCTCGCCGCGCTGGGCGAGGTGCGCGAGGCGCGGCGGCTGGGCGAGACGGTGCTGGAGCAGAGCCTCGCCCTGCACGGGCCGGGCCACCCCAACACGCTCGCGGCCATGGCCAACCTGTCGCTCGACCGCACCGCCGACGGCGACCCCGACGCGGCCCGCCGGCTGCGGGAGGAGATGCTCGACGGCTACCGGCGCTCGCCGCTGCCCGACCACCCCGACGCGCGCCTGGCGGCCCAGTACGGCCGCGTCAACCTGGGCATCGAGCCGATGAACGACTGAGAGACCCGGTCGAACCGAGGGACCGGGCCGCGTACCCCGTAGGACGGAGGTACCGGTCGGACGGAGGTACCGGTCGGACGGAGGTACCGGTCGGACGGAGGTACCGGTCGGACGGAGGTACCCGGTCGGACGGAGGTACCGGGTCGGACCGAGAGACCGGGTCGGACCGAGGTACCCGGTCGATCCAAGTGACCCGGTCAGAGGGTGAAGCCGGGATTCGCGCGCAGCCAGCGGGCGCGGTGCTCGGCGCCGCGCCGCTCCGCCAGCTCCTCCGCCGCCGGGGACAGCCGCTCGCCCAGCCACGGTTCGAGCCGGGCGCGCAGGCCCGCCACCAGGGTCTCGCCCGCGGCCGTCAGGGCGCCCGACTCCGCCGTCCGGCGCAGCGCCCCGGCGGTGATCGCGCGCCGGTGCGCGTACTCCGCCTCGGCGCGCTCGCGCAGCTCCGGCGGCCCGCAGGCGTGTTCGGTGCGCCAGAAGGCGGTGATCGCCATGCTGGCGTAGCAGCCCTGCAGCAGCGCGCCGAGCGGGCGCGGGTCCGAGCGCCACGGGGCGTACCAGCGGCGCGGGTCGGCCGCGTCGGCGAGCGGCACCACGTCCTCGACCGCGCCCAGCACCAGGTGGCGGATCTCGTGGACGAGGCTCTCGGCCAGCGTCACCGCGTCGGGAGGCGGGGAGAGCGCGATCGCCCCGTACGCCCATCCGGACGTGGCGCTGGCGGGCTTGCCTCCCGGCCGGGACGCGAGCGGCACCAGCGTGGTGAAGCCGGCGGCGATCGCCTCGGCGGCGGGGCGGTGCCGCTCGGCCAGCGTCCGCCAGGCGGCGCGCAGGGACGGCCGCCACGGCCCGGGCTCCGCCGCGCCGCGCGGGCCGTAGCCGGCCAGGTACGGGTCGCCGGCCTCCAGCCTGACGGCCAGGGCCAGCCCATCCGCCTCGGCGCGCAGCCAGGGCAGCCCCCGCCATCCGCCTCCCACGTACGTGCCGAGGCCGGGGACGTACGTGCCGGGCGTCAGCTCCGGCCGCCGCCCCGCGCGGATCGCCGCCCCGGCCGTGAAGGCGGCGAGATACGCCAGGTCCGGCTGCTCCCGGCGGCGCAGCAGGCGTAACGACTCGACCGCCCAGCACCCCACCTGCGGCAGCACCAGCAGCTCCGCCATGACCTCGGGGGCCGCCTCCTGCAGCTCGGCCAGCGTCTCGAAGGACGCGGACGCGCCGTCGCCGCCGCGGTCCGCCACGCCGCCGCGGTCCGCCACGCCGCCGCGCTCGGCCACGCCGCGGCGGACCGCCTCGATGAGCACCTGGTTGCGCGCGAGTTGGACGGCCCGCAGGGTCCGCATGTCCCGCGGCGTGGGGTCGCCCGCGCCAAGGTCGCGGACGAGGTGCTCGACGTCCGCAGGGGCGAGGCTCAACGCGCGCGCCGGGCGGCGCCGTGGTTGGCGTCCTCCTGCCAGAGCCGGTCCCACGGGCCCGCCCGCCCGACCACCCTCCCCACCACGGCGTCGAGCGTCGAGTCGTCCAGCCCGGTCAGTTGGCGCAGGGTCGTACCGGTCAGCTCGGAAAGTCCGCTGCCCAGCACATGAGCCGGTTCCGCCATAGGAATCCTTCCTCGCCCGCTGCGGTGATGATACGTCGCACTGTCGGCGGAAATAAATCCACGTCATCAGGACGAGCATTTCCGTTATTTACGGAAAGGGCATTTTCATCACTGGTCGTGGAGACCGAGACGGCGGGCCGCCTGAATGGCGAGCCACACCTCGGCGAAAGCCGCGCTCGACGAAAGGTCGCGGCCCGTCAGCGCGGCGAAGCGGCGCAGCCGGTAGGCCAGCGTGTTGGGGTGGACGTGCAGCGCCGCGGCCGCCTCCTCGGTGCGGCGGTTGCGCTCCATCCACGTGCGCACCGACGTGACGAGCCGCGAGTCGTGGGCCTCGTCGTAGGCCAGCACCTCGCCCAGCACGTGCCGCACGAGCGCGTGCAGCGTGGCCGGGTCGTCGGGCAGCCAGCGGCCCGTCGTGTCGTCGCCGTAGCGCACCAGCGGCCGGCCCGACTCGGCGGCTCGGGCCGCCGCCCAGCCCGCCTCGCGCAGCGCCACCCGCAGCGACTCGCCCGGCGGGAACGGCCGGCTCATCCCGCACGCGGCGCCCGGCACGCCCGCCGCGGCCTCGGCCAGGGCGGGCGGCCCGAGCACGTAGTGGTCGCCGCCGCGCCGCAGCAGCAGGTGGGCGTGGTCGTCGAGCGCGCGACGCAGCGCGTCGTCCGGCGCGTCGCGCACCACCAGCAGCACCGCCTCCTCCTCCATCGGCAGCCCGAGCCGGGCCAGCCGGCGGCGGGCCGCGGGCGGGTCGAGGACGTCCTGGAGCAGCTCGGCCAGCGTCTCGGCGCCCTCGCGGCGGATCGTCTCGCGCTCGTGGCGGGCCATGGCGACCTGAAGGGCGGCCACGGTCGCGACGTGCTGGACGACGGCCAGGCCCGCCGGCCGGGCGCCCTCCCGCTCGAAGGCCACGAGGAACCCCGCGGGGCCGCCCGGCGCGGGCACCGGCAGCACGAAACCGCCCGGGATCGTGGGCGGCGCCTCCGGCTGCGCCGGCAGCACGCCCGCCGGGGGCACCGGCACGCCGGGCAGCAGCGGCCGGCCCTGCGGGGTGCACAGGTACACGTCGTAGCCCGACAGCCGCTCCAGCCGCCGGAACAGCGTGGCCGTGTCCAGGTCCTCCGCGGCCAGCCACCGCAGCGCGCCGAACACCTGGAGCTGCGCGCCGAGCCGGTGCCGGGCGTCCTCCTGCACGGCCGCCGCCACCTCCTGCGCGACGGCGATGAACGGCACGGCCAGCGGCACCTCCAGGATCGGCATGCCCCGCTCCCCGGCCGCGTCGTACAGCGACCGGTGCAGCGGCGGCACGTGGAGCTGGGCCGACAGCGCCAGGGCCGACACGCCGGCGTCGTCCAGGCGTTCCAGGTAGGCGCGCTGCCCGGCGGCCGAGCGCGGCACGCCGATGCCCGTCGTCATGATCACCTCGGCGCCGAGCAGCCACGGCGTCGGGTCCTCCAGCTCGCTGACGTGCGCCCACGACACCGACCGGCCCAGCCCCGCCTCGCCCGCCAGCAGCCGGAGCTGGAGGGCGGGCGAGCGCAGCAGGTCCTCCACCGTCACCTTGTGGTCCGCCACAACACACACCGTAGTACTTCGTGGCAGGACCAATTGCCGCAGGTCAGCGCCTTGTCGAAGACTGCGGGAATGAACGAAGCCCCCATCGGCCCCGTCGACTCCAGCCGGGTCCCGCGCTTCGCCGGGCCCGCCACCTTCGCCCGGCTGCCCCGCCTCGACCAGGTCGGCACGGCCGACGTCGCGGTGGTGGGCGTGCCGTTCGACAGCGGCGTGTCCTACCGGCCCGGGGCGCGGTTCGGCCCGTCGGCCGTCCGGGAGGCCTCGCGGCTGCTGCGGCCGTACCACCCGGGGCTGGACGTGTCGCCGTTCGAGCGCGCGCAGGTCGCCGACGCCGGTGACATCGCCGCCAACCCGTTCGACATCCGCGAGGCGATCGAGGACATCGAGGCCGCCGCGAGCGGCATCGACGCGCGGCTGGTCACGATCGGCGGCGACCACACGATCGCCCTGCCGCTGCTGCGCGCGGTGGCCCGCCGGCACGGGCCGGTGGCGCTGCTGCACTTCGACGCCCACCTCGACACGTGGGACACCTACTTCGGCGCCGAGTACACGCACGGCACCCCCTTCCGGCGGGCCGTCGAGGAGGGGATCCTCGACACCGAGGCGCTCAGCCACGTGGGCATCCGCGGCCCGCTGTACGGGCGCAAGGACCTGGAGGAGGACCGCCGGCTCGGGTTCGGCGTGGTGACCGCCGCCGACGTGCTGCGCCGGGGCGTCGACGAGGTGACCGACGCCCTGCGGCAGCGCGTCGGCGACCGTCCCCTGTACGTGTCGGTGGACATCGACGTGCTCGACCCCGCGCACGCCCCCGGCACCGGCACCCCGGAGGCGGGCGGGCTCACCAGCCGGGAGCTGCTGGAGATCCTGCGCGGCCTGGCCGGCTGCCGGCTGGTCGGCGCGGACGTCGTGGAGGTCGCCCCCGCCTACGACCACGCCGAGATCACCTCCGTCGCCGCCTCCCACGTCGCCTACGACCTCGTCAGCCTCCTCGCCCTGCAGGAGAAGCCATGAGCAGCACCCCCCTTCCTGAGCCCTCCACCACCGCGACTTCGAACACCGGCCCCTCCATCACCGAGATCGAGACCCACGGCGTCGAGCGCATCCCCGACGCCGACCGCACCGCCCGCCCCCTCGACCTGTTCCGGGTGGCCTTCGGCGGCGCGAACACCTTCGCCACCTGCGTCCTCGGCGCCTTCCCCATCCTGTTCGGCCTGTCGTTCTGGCAGGGCCTCGCCGCCACCCTGCTCGGGCTGCTGGTGGGCGCGCTGATCCTGGCGCCGCTGTCGCTGTTCGGGCCGCTCAACGGCACCAACAACGCCGTCTCCTCCTCCGCCCACCTGGGCGTGCACGGGCGGGTCGTCGGCTCGTTCCTGTCGCTGCTGACCGCGGTGGCGTTCTTCTCCATCTCCGTGTGGTCGTCGGGCGACGCGCTCGTCGGCGGCGCGCACCGGCTGGTCGGCCTGCCGGACTCCGACGTCAGCTACGGCGTGGCGTACGCGCTGTTCGCCGGGCTGGTGCTCGTCGTGTGCGTCTACGGCTTCCGGTTCATGCTGTTCGTCAACAAGATCGCGGTGGCGGCGGCGTCGCTGCTGTTCGTGCTCGGCGTGATCGCGTTCGCGGGCGACTTCGACCCGTCCTACCCGGGTACGCTGGCGGCCGGTGACCCGCTGTTCTGGCCGTCGTTCATCGGCGCCGCCCTGATCGTGCTGTCGAACCCGGTGTCGTTCGGCGCGTTCCTCGGCGACTGGTCGCGCTACATCCCGGCCTCGACGCCGCGCTCGCGGGTCATGGCCGCGGCGTTCCTGTCGCAGGTCGCCACGATCCTGCCGTTCCTGTTCGGCCTGACCACGGCCTCGATCATCGCGACCAGGGCGGCGCAGTACGTGGACCCGGCCGCGCCCAACTACGTGGGCGGCCTGCTGGCCATCGCGCCGACCTGGTACTTCGTGCCGGTCTGCCTGCTGGCCCTGATCGGCGGCATGTCCACGGGCACGACCTCCCTGTACGGCACCGGCCTGGACTTCTCCAGCGTCTTCCCGCGCTTCTCCCGGGTGCAGGCGACGGTGTTCATCGGCACGCTGTCGATCGCGTTCATCTTCCTCGGCCGCTTCGCCGCCAACCTCACGCAGAGCATCTCGACGTTCGCCACGCTGATCATCACCTGCACCGCGCCCTGGATGGTGATCATGACGCTCGGGTACGTCACCCGGCGCGGCTGGTACGACCCCGACGCCCTCCAGGTGTTCAACCGGCGCCAGCGCGGCGGCCGCTACTGGTTCACCCACGGCTGGAACTGGCGCGGCATGACGGCCTGGCTGGCCGCGGCGGCGGTGGCGCTGCTGTTCGTCAACCTGCCGGGCCAGTTCGTCGGCCCGCTCGGTGGCCTGGCCGGCGGGGTGGACGTCTCGCTGCCGCTCGGACTGGCCGTGGCGGCCGTGCTCTACCTGGCGCTGCTCGCGCTGTTCCCCGAGCCGCGCGAGGTGTACGGGCCGGAGGGGCCGCGCCTGGTGCGGGCCGTGGACACGCCGGTCCCGCCGATCGTGGGCGCGCCGGCCGAGCAGCCCGTGTGACGATGGCGCCATGACCACCGAACTCGTGGACCTGTCGGTGCCGATCGCCACCGGGATGCCGGTCTACCCCGGCGACCCCGAGGTGGCGCTCGGCCCGGCCCTCACGGCGGCGCGCGACGGCGTCAACGTGCTGGCGCTGCACCTGGGCTCCCAGTCGGGCACCCACGTGGACGCGCCCTTCCACATCGACGACGCGCTGCCCGCGCTGGACGAGCTGCCGCTGGAGCGCTTCGCCGGCCCGGCCGTCGTGGTGGACGCCCGGGGCCGGGAGCCGCGCGCGGCGATCGGACCGGAGGCGTTCGAGGGCGTCCCGGCCGGCGGGGTCCCGCCGATCGTGCTGGTGGCCACGGGCTGGTCGGCGCACTGGGGGAGCGAGGCGTACGCGGCGCACCCGTACCTGACGGAGGAGGCGGCGCGGCTGCTGGTGGACAGGGGCGTGCGGACGGTCGGGATCGACGCGCTGAGCGTGGACCCGAGTGGCCAGGCCGGGCCCGCGGAGGACTTCCCGGCGCACCGGGTGCTGTGCGGGGCGCACGCGGTCATCGCCGAGAACCTCACCGGCCTCGACCGCGTGCTGGCGGCTCAGGCGGCGGGCCGCTCGGTGGAGGCGTGGCTGCTGCCGCTGCGGCTGCCCGGCGCCGACGGCGCGCCGGTGAGAGCGGTGGCCCGGCTGGGACCGGTGTGACCCATGGTCACAAGGTGGCTTCAGTGACGGACGGTCAGCGGGTGCCCCAGGAATACGTCTGCTTCCGGAGTTTCAGATAGACGAACGACTCCGTGGCGCGTACCGCCGGAATTGCACGGATTTTGCTAAGAATGTCCAAAAGATGACCGTCGCCCTCGCAGACCACCTCGACGATCACGTCGAAGGAGCCCGCGGTGAGCACCACATAGTCGATCTCGTCGATGGCCGCGAGCTCGTCGGCGACCGACTCCAGGTCGCCCTCGATGTTCACGCCGATCATCGCCTGGCGCGGGAAGCCCAGCGTCAGCGGGTCGGTCACCGCGACGATCTGCATGACGCCGGCGTCCTGGAGGCGCTGCACCCGCTGGCGGACCGCCGCCTCCGACAGGCCGACGGCCTTGCCGATCGCCGCGTACGGCATGCGCCCGTCGGCCTGGAGCTGCTCGATGATCCGCTTGGACAGGTCGTCCAGCGTGAACTGTCCAGGCGCCGTGTCACTGCCGCGGCGGGCGCGTGGCGGGGTCGTCATCGCGAGCGGTCCTCCTAGCGGCGCGCGTTACGGGCGCGTTCCCGGTCCATTGCCGTCCTGGTGCGACATGTTGTCAGTTCTCGACGCCCTGTCAAGCGAATTCGTAGCAATTTGGTATCTTCGCCACGAAATCCCTTGTCCAGATGCACACGCTCTGTAAGAGTCGCGGCATCTCAGCCACCTCACCAGGAGGTCATCACCTTGACCACCCGTCTGCAGAACTTCATCAACGGTGAGTTCGTGGACGCCAAGAGCGGCCGATTCTCCGACATCATCGACCCGTGCACCGGCGAGGCCTACCTTCAGGCCCCGATCTCCGGTGCCGAGGATATCGACGCTGCCTACGCCGCCGCGGCTGCCGCTTTCGAGTCATGGGGCCGGACCACCCCGGGCGAGCGGGCGAACCTGCTGCTCAAGGTCGCCGACGCGATCGACGCGCGGGCCGACGAGATCAACGAGGCCGAGTGCCTCAACACCGGCAAGCCCCGCGCCCGCATGGCCGAGGACGAGACGCCGGTCGCCGCGGACCACTTCCGGTTCTTCGCGGGGGCCGCGCGCACGCTGGAGGGACCGACGGCCGGCGAGTTCCTCGCCGACCACACCAGCGTCATCCGGCACGAGCCCATCGGCGTCGTCGGCCAGGTCACGCCCTGGAACTACCCGATGATGATGGCCGTCTGGAAGATCGCCCCGGCGCTGGCCGCGGGCAACACGATCGTCCTCAAGCCGTCCGACACCACGCCCGCCTCCACGCTCAAGCTCGCCGAGATCCTCGGCGAGGTGCTGCCCGCCGGCGTCTTCAACGTCGTCACCGGCGACCGGGAGACCGGCGCGCTGGTCGTGGGCCACCCGGCCGCCGCGATGGTCGCCATCACCGGCTCCGTCGGCGCCGGCATGTCGGTGGCCAGGAGCGCCGCCGACGACCTCAAGCGCGTCCACCTGGAGCTCGGTGGCAAGGCGCCCGTCGTGGTCTTCGAGGACGTCAAGGACCTGGCCAAGGCCGCCGCGGACATCGCGACCGCCGGCCTGTACAACGCCGGCCAGGACTGCACCGCCGCCTGCCGCGTGCTCGTGCAGGAGAGCGTCCACGACGAGTTCGTGGCCGCGCTCACCGAGGCCGCCGCGGCCACCGTCACGGGCGACCTGTCCACCGAGGACGCCCTGTACGGCCCGCTCAACAACGAGAACCAGCTCGCCAAGGTGCAGGGCTTCATCGACCGCGTCCCGGCGCACGCCAAGGTGCTCACCGGCGGCCACCGCGTCGGCGACAAGGGCTGGTTCTTCGCCCCCACGATCGTCGACGGCCTCCGGCAGGACGACGAGATGGTGCAGAACGAGGTCTTCGGCCCCGTCATCACCGTCCAGACGTTCACCGACGAGGCGGACGCCCTGGCCAAGGCCAACGACGTCAAGTACGGTCTGAGCGGTTCGGTGTGGACCTCCGACCACGGGCGCGCCATGCGCATGTCCAACCGGCTCGACTTCGGCGTGGTGTGGGTCAACACCCACATCCCCTTCGTGTCGGAGATGCCGCACGGCGGCTTCAAGCACTCCGGCTACGGCAAGGACCTCTCGGTGTTCGGTCTGCACGACTACACGAGGGTCAAGCACGTCATGCACTACATCGGCGAATAGCACGCAAGGACAGATCCTGGACATGGCCGAGCTGAACAGGGCCGAGCTGAACGCGATCGAACTCGACGGCGTCGTCAAGGAGTACCTCTCGCACGGCGAGGTCGTCCAGGCGGTGAAGGGCGTCACGCTCGACATCGCCGAAGGGGAGTTCTTCTCCCTGCTCGGCCCGTCCGGCTGCGGCAAGACCACGACCATGCGCATGATCGCCGGCTTCGAGGAGCCGTCGCGGGGCGTGGTCAGGCTGCACGGGGCCGACGTCACGAACGTCCCGCCGAACAAGCGCGACGTGAACATGGTCTTCCAGTCGTACGCGCTGTTCCCGCACATGAACGTGTGGGACAACGTGGCGTTCGGTCTCAAGCAGCGCCGCACCCCGCAGGAGGAGATCCGGCGGCGGGTCGGCGAGATGCTGGAGATCGTGGACCTGGGCGGCCGGGAGAAGCGCCGGCCGCGCGAGATGTCGGGCGGCCAGCAGCAGCGGGTCGCGCTGGCCCGCGCCCTGGTCAACCGGCCCCGGGCACTGCTGCTCGACGAGCCGCTCGGCGCGCTCGACCTCAAGCTGCGCCAGGCCATGCAGATCGAGCTCAAGCGCATCCAGCGCGAGGTCGGCATCACGTTCGTGTACGTGACGCACGACCAGAGCGAGGCGCTCACCATGAGCGACCGGATCGCCGTCATGAACGACGGGCTCGTCGAGCAGCTCGGCGGGCCCAGGGAGATCTACGAGAAGCCGGCGAGCGCGTTCGTCGCCGGCTTCATCGGCACCTCCAACCTGCTCACCGGCGTCGCCGCCGGCGGGGTGCTGGAGCTCGGCGGGGGCCGGGTCCTCGTGCCCGGGCGGGACGGCGAGGTCACCGTGACCGTCCGGCCGGAGAAGATCACCATCTCGCTGGACAAGCCGGACGGCGACGTGAGCGTGGTGCCGGGGACCGTCGGCGAGGTCGTCTACCTCGGCACCTACAACAGCTACGCCGTGCGCCTCGGGGACGGGACCGAGGTCACGGTCTTCCAGCAGAACGCGCACGACGCGACGACCACGGCGGAGCGGGGAGACCCGGTCTGGCTGTCGTGGCCGGCGCAGCACTCTTACGCGATAGGAAGTCGAACCACCCCATGAGCCACCTGCACGACCCCGCCTTCCTGCGGGGCATGACCCAGCCCCGTACCCGTCGCGAGGCCTTCCGCATCGCGGGCCTGTCCGCCGCCGGCCTCGCCCTGGCCGCCTGTGGAGTGCAGGGGCAGAAGGCGGCGCCGCCGAAGGCCGACGCGGTCAAGGACTACTGGGCGAAGCAGACCAAGCACGGCCGCGTCGTGTTCGCCAACTGGCCCGAGTACATGCCCGAGGACCAGGCGCCGCTGAAGAAGTTCCAGAGCGAGACCGGGATCTCCTACCAGTACAAGGAGGTCATCCAGGAGAACGCGGAGTTCTTCGGCAAGGCCGACCCGGTGCTGCGGGCCGGCCAGCCGCTCGGCTACGACATCGTGGTCATGACCAACGGCGTCCAGCTCCAGCACATGATCCAGCTCGGCTACTGCGTCGCCCTCGACCACTCCAAGCTGCCGAACTTCGCGGCCAACGCCGGCGAGGCGTACAAGAACCGCGCCTACGACCCGGGCAGCACCTACACCATCCCCTACACCTCGGGCGTGACCGGGATCGCGTACAACACCAAGTACGTCAAGGACGACATCACCAGCATCGAGGCGCTGTTCGACCCCAAGTACAAGGGCCGCGTCGGGATGATGGGCGACGCCCAGGAGATCGCCAACTTCGGCATGATCGCCCTCGGTGTCAACCCGGAGAAGTCGACCGAGGCCGACTGGAAGAAGGCCGGGGAGAAGCTCAAGGCGCAGCGCGACGCCGGCATCGTGCGCAAGTACTACGACCAGTCCTACATCGACGCCGTGTCCAAGGGCGACGTCTGGGTGACCATGGCCTGGTCCGGCGACGTCTTCCAGCGCCAGCTCGCGGGTGAGCCGGTCAAGTTCGTGGTGCCCGAGGAGGGCGGCACGATCTGGACCGACAACATGCTCATCCCCAAGGGCGCCGCCAACCCCGTCGACGCGCTCATGCTCATGGACTACCTCTACCAGCCGGCGGTGGCCGCCGAGCTGGACGAGTTCATCCAGTTCGTCACCCCGGTGCCCGGCGTGCAGGACATCCTCAAGGAGAAGGCCGCCAAGGCCGCCGGCGAGGACAAGAAGGCGCTGGAGCAGATGGTGGCCAGCCCGCTGATGTTCCCCTCGGAGGCGGACTACGCCAAGCTGCGCACCTACACCTCGCTCACCACGCAGCAGGAGCAGGTGTTCAACCCGATCTTCCAGTCGATCACCCAGGCGTAGACGATGAAGCGGCTGACTCCCTACCTGCTCGCGCTGCCGAGCTGGATGTGGCTGGCGGTCTTCCTCGTGGTGCCGATGGCCGCGATGGCCTCGGTGTCGCTGCAGACCGGCAACGCCATCGACGGCTTCGCGATGACGTTCAGCTTCTCCAACTACGCCGACGCGCTGGGCCGCTACAGCACCCAGCTCGTGCGCTCCCTCTGGTACGGCGGGCTCGCCACGGTCGCCATGCTCGTCATCGGCTACCCGGTGGCGTACTGGATCGCCTTCAAGGGGGGCAGCCGCAAGTCCGTCTACCTGTTCATGCTGCTGCTGCCGTTCTTCGTCTCGTTCGTGCTGCGGACCATCTCGTGGGGATTCCTGCTGGCCGACGACGGAGTCCTGTTCGGCACGCTGAAGGGCTGGGGGCTGCTGCCCGCCGACTTCCACGTGCTGGCCACCACGGTCGCCGTGGTCGGCGGGCTGACCTACAACTTCCTGCCGTTCATGATCCTGCCGATCTACGTGGCGCTGGAGCGGGTGGACCCGCGGGTCGTCGAGGCGGCCTACGACCTGTACGCCTCCAGGACGGCGGCCTTCCGGCGGGTGGTGCTGCCGCTGTCGCTGCCGGGGGTGTTCGCCGGGGTGCTCATGACCTTCGTGCCCGCCACGGCGGACCCGGTCAACGCCCAGGTGCTCGGCGGCACCGGCAACACGATGATCGGCAACATCATCCAGACCGAGTACCTGACCAACCTCAACTACCCGACGGCCTCGGCGCTGTCGTTCACGCTCATGGCCGTGCTGCTCATCGGGATCTTCATCTACGCCCGCGCGCTCGGCACCGAGAACGTCCTCGAGGCGGCCGCCCGATGAGCGCCACGACCCTGACCCGCCGCCCGCGCGGACGGCTCGGCGACCGCCTGCTGCACGCCTACACCTGGCTGATCATCGTCTGGCTGTCGTCGCCGATCGCCGTGATGATCCTGTTCGGGTTCAACGACAAGAAGAGCAAGTCGAACACGAGCTGGCAGGGCTTCACGCTGCGCTGGTACCAGGAGCTGTTCGACATCTCCGACCTCACCACGGCGCTGCGGAACTCGCTGACCGTCGCCGTGGCCAGCACGCTCATCACCGTGGTCATCGGCACCATGCTGGGCCTCGCGCTCGGCCGCCACACCTTCCGCGGGCGCGGGGTGACGAACTTCCTCGTCTTCGCCGCCATCTCCACGCCGGAGCTGGTCATGGGCGCGTCGCTGCTGTCGCTGTTCGTCTCCGCCAACCTGCCGCGCGACGCCCTCACGATCATCATCGCGCACGTGCTGTTCTCGCTGTCCTTCGTGACCGTCACCGTGCGGGCCCGGGTCATCACCCTGGACCCGTCGCTGGAGGAGGCGGCCAGGGACCTCGGCGCCTCCGCCTGGGGCACGTTCCGGCAGGTCACGCTGCCGGCCGTGCTGCCCGGCGTGCTCTCGGGCGGCATGCTGGCCTTCGCGCTGTCGATCGACGACTATGTGGTGACCAGCTTCGTCAACGGCTCCACCGTCACGTTCCCGCTGTGGATCATCGGATCGGTCAAGACGGGAATCCCGCCGCAGGTCAACGTCATGGGAACATTGATCTTCGGGATCGGCGTGCTCATCGCGGTCGCCAACGCGGTCGCGGCGCGGCGCCGCCGCACCTAGCGGCTTCTCCATCAGGCTTCCCCCCGCGGCCCCGCGGGGGGTTCGGCATACCCGGCGGCGTCCGGGCCACGGCAAAGAACAGGGAGGCGAGATCGGATACCGGCGGGGGGAACCCGCGCGTGATCACCCCTTTTCAGATCCCGCAATTTTCATAGAACACTGACTTTCGTAGGGAAGTGGGATTTGTGGATCCGCTGAAGGCGCTTGCTGACGCGGAGCGCAAGCCGTACTGGCTGGACACCCCGGCCAGACCCGAGCCGCTGCCGCGGCTCTTCGGACACACGAGCGCCGACCTGGTCGTCGTCGGCGGAGGCTTCTCGGGGCTGTGGACCGCCCTGATGGCCAAGGAACGCGACCCCGGGCAGGACGTCGTCCTGCTGGAGGGGCGCCGGATCGGCTGGGCGGCCTCCGGCCGCAACGGCGGGTTCTGCATGGCGACCCTCACCCATGGCCTGCCCAACGGGCTGGAGCGCTGGCCGGAGGAGATCGCCCGGCTCGAACGCATGGGTGTGGAGAACCTCGACGAGATCGAGGAGACCCTGGCGCGTTACGGCATCGACTGCGCCTTCGAGCGCACCGGCGAGCTGAACGTCGCCACCGAGCCCTGGCAACTGGAGGGCCTGAACGAGCACCTCGACATCATCGGCGACCTCGGCCTGGACTACGTGCCCATGGACCGCGACCAGGTGCGGGCCGAGCTCGACTCGCCCACCTACCTGGGCGGCCTGTGGGACCGCAAGGGCTGCGCCATGCTCGACCCCGCCCGGCTGGCGTGGGGGCTGCGCGAGGCGTGCCTGCGCTCCGGCGTGCGCGTGTACGAGCGCAGCCCGGTCCGCTCGCTGCACGACGACGGCGTCACGCTCAGCCTGCGCACCCCGCACGGGGTCGCCGCCGGCCGGCACGTGGCGCTGGGCACCGGGGTGTTCCCGCCGCTGCTGCGGCGGCTCAAGCACTTCGTCGTCCCGGTCTACGACTACGCGCTGATGACCGAGCCGCTGACCGCGTCCCAGCTCGGCGCCATCGGCTGGGGCAACCGGCAGGGGGTCGGCGACTCGGGCAACCGGTTCCACTACTACCGGCTCACCGCGGACAACCGGATCCTCTGGGGCGGCTACGACGCCGTCTACTACAACGGGGGCCTGGTCAAGCCCGAGTACGACCAGCGCGACGAGACGTTCGCCACGCTGGCGCGGCACTTCTCCACCACGTTCCCGCAGCTCGACGGGGTGCGCTTCACGCACCGCTGGGGCGGCGTGATCGACACGTGCAGCCGGTTCAGCGCCTTCTACGGGCAGGCGCACGGCGGGCGGCTGGCCTACGCGGCCGGCTACACCGGCATGGGCGTGGGCGCCACCCGCTTCGGCGCCAACGTCATGCTGGACCTGCTGTCCGGCGAGCGCACGGAGCGGACCGAGCTGCGCATGGTCAAGGAGAAGCCGGTGCCGTTCCCGCCGGAGCCGGTGCGGTCGGGGGTGATCCAGTTCACCCGCTGGTCGATCGCCCAGGCCGACCGGCACGAGGGACGGCGCAACCTGTGGCTGCGCGCCCTCGACCGGATGGGGCTGGGCTTCGACTCCTGACCCCGGCGCGATGACACGTGCGGGCCGCGCGGGAAGTCTCCGGCGGCCCGCACACCGGGGAGTCTCCTGCCCCCCTCTCTGGGAGGTGACCCGTGCGGGCTGCAAGAAGTCGTCGGCGGCCCGCACACTGAGGGGATGAGGATCGATTTTGACGTTGACGAGGTCACGCTGGTCGGCGAGCTGAGGGTGCCCGAGGACGACGAGGGGCCGCGTCCGGGGCTGGTGCTCACCGGCCCGTTCACGGGCGTGCGCGACCAGGTCACGGGCCTGTACGCGGAGCGGCTGACCCGCCTCGGGTACGTCACGCTGGCCTTCGACCACCGCACGTGGGGCGAGTCGGGCGGTTCGCCGCGCCGGCACGAGGACCCGCAGGGCAAGCTGCACGACCTGCGGGCCGCGGTGTCGGTGCTGCGGTCGCGGCCGGAGGTGGACGGGGAGCGGATCGGGGCGGTGGGCATCTGCCTCGGTGCCGGATATGCCCTGAAATTTGCGGCTTTTGAGCCTCGGGTGAAGGTCTTCGCCGGGATCGCGGGGGCGTACAACAACCCGTACACGATGCGTTCCGGCATGGACTACCAGGCGGCGCTGGCCGGCCTGGGGGAGACGCTGGAGCGCCAGGACCTCGGCGGCCCCGTCGAGTACCTCCCGGCGGTCGCGGAGGAGGGCGAGGCCGCCATGCCGGGCGACGAGCCGTACGCCTACTACGGCACGGAACGCGGCGCCTCCCCGCACTGGGTCAACGAGGTGACCCGGGCCAGCCTGCGCGAGCTGATCACCGTGGACAACATGATGGGCGCCGACTTCCTGTCGCCCAAGCCCGCGCTGATCGTCCACGGGGTGGTGGACCGGTTCTGCTCGCCGGAGGGCGCCGAGGAGGCGTACCGGAGGCTGGACGAGCCGAAACGGCTCGTGTGGCTGGACGCCAAGCGCCACATCGACCTCTACGACCAGGAGCCCTACGTCACGCAGGCCGTCGAGGCCACCGCCGCGTTCCTCGACGCCCACCTCTGACCCCCGGAGGTGTGACGAAGCAGGCACGAGGGGAGAAGTGCGGCTAGACCCCCGCTGAACGTCAGGGGGTTGGGCGCGTGCGCGTGATGTGGTGTGCGGCGATGCTGCTGCTCGGGCCGGCGGCGGTGGCCGGCTGCGGGGAGCAGGAGGTCACGAACCTGCCGCCGGTGGTCGAGCAGGCGGGCGAACGGGTGCGGGCGGCCCGCTGCCGGTTCGCCGTCCCGGATCCGGTGGCGGGCGCCGCCGCCCGCGCCGCCCTGGAGGCGGACCTGCGGCGTTACGTGGCCGGACGGCCCGGCCGGGTGGTGTTCGCCGCCCGTGACCTGGCCAGCGGCGTACGACTCGGCCAGGACGAGCACCGGCACGACATGATCACCGCCAGCGGCGCCAAGGTGGACATCCTGACCGCGTTGATGCTGCTGCGCTCGACCCTCGACGCCGCCGAGCAGGACCTCGCCTCCCGCATGATCACGCAGAGCGACAACTTCGCCGCCGACGCGCTGTGGTGGCGGGTCGGCGCGGGCGAGGGCATGAGCGCCTTCTACCGCCGGATCGGCCTGACCGAGACCGCGCCGGGACCGGGCCGGTACTGGGGCGGCACGACCACCAGCCCGGCCGACCGGCTGCGCCTGCTGGCGCTCCTCGCGAACGGCGGCAAGGGCCTCACCCCGGCGGACCGGCGGCTCGTCCTCGGCCTGATGGCCCACGTCCAGGCCGACCAGGCGTGGGGGGTCAGCGCCGCGGCCCGGCCGGGCGACCACGTGGCGCTCAAGAACGGCTGGACACCCAGGCCGTTCATCCACAACACCTGGGCCGTCACCAGCTACGGCCGCATCACGGGGCCGGGCCGCGACCTGCTCCTGTCGGTGCAGGCGGACCAGCAGGCGGGGGAGGGGCAGGGCATCGAGACCATCGAGGGGCTGGCCCGGATGGTCGGACAAAACGGCTGTCCGACCTCACCCCGGTCCGCACCCTCTCCTGCCCAGCCGGCGCCACTCCCTGAGACCGCCGGCCCGCGCGAGAACCGCCCCCGTCCCCGAGCGCGCGTACAGCACACCCGTCCGCCGCTACTCCCGGCCGGCCCGTCCCCGCTCCAGCCGTCCCAGCGCCTCCAGATCCGAGAGGAGACGGTCGCGGACGTCCTCGGCGCTGTACCAGCCCGGAGGGCACTCCGCGAGCCCCTGCTCCAGCCGGGCGCGCGCCTCGGCGAGGTCGCCCCGCGCCGTCGCGAGCTCCCCGAGCCCGGCCTGCGCCCGGGCGGTCGTCTCGTTGGAGGCGATCCGCCGCGCCACCTCGTCCGCGCGCTCGTACCCGGCCCGCGCCTCCTCGGGACGGCCCAGCCGCGCCGCCGCGTCCGCGCGCCGGCACAGGCTCTCCGCCATGTCCGGCACCGCGCCCAGCTCACGCGCCGTCTCCAGCGCCTGCCCGGCCAGCTCGTACGCGGCCACGTAGTCGCCCTCCCGGAACGCCAGATCCCCGAGCCCGGTCAGCACCAGCGTGGTCCCCCAGCGCTCGCCCAGCTCCCGGAAGGCGGCCAGCGCCCGCGTGAACCCCGCCTTCGCCTCCTCGGTCCGTCCCGCGAACTGCTCGACCAGCGCCACCCCGCAGTGGGACAGCGCCCGCGACCACGGCGTCATCGATCCCTCGGCGGCGGTCGGCAGATCCCGCGCCCACTCCGCGCTGTCCGGCGGCCCGGCGAACATCGGCAGCAGCAAGGTCAGGAACTCCACCCGCGAGGGCAGGTAGTCCAGCGGCAGCAGCCGCCGCAGCTCCGCCAGCCGGGCCCGCAACGCGGGGTCCGGCTCGTGGACCCACGCGGCGACGAGCACGCACATCGCGTACTCCTCCACCAGCCCTTCGGGGGCCCGCGCGGGCACCGAGGACAGCACCGCCAGAGCCAGCTCCGCGCAGGTCAGCCGATGCCCCCGCATCCACCAGTAGCAGGCCGCGGCGGCCAGCAGGCGCAGCCCCAGCTCGGCGTGGCCGGTCTCGGCCGCCCAGCGCACGGCCGCGTCGAGATCGCCGCTCTCCTCGTCGAGGCGGGCCAGCCAGGCGAGCTGCTCCGCCCCGCGCACATGCCGGTCGGCGGTGAGGGCGAACTCCAGGTAGTACGCGGCGTGAGCCTTCCGGACCCGCGCGACCTCACCCGCCTCGGCCAGCCGCTCGGCGCAGAACGCGCGGATGGTCTGGAGCATCCGGTAGCGCCCGTCCACGACCTCGACCAGCGACTTGTCGGCCAGCGCGAACAACGTCTCCTCCGGCACCCCGCACACCCGCTCGGCCGCCTCCGGCGTGGCGCCGCCCGCGAACACCGCCATCCGCCGGGCCAGCCGCTGCTCGTCCTCGTCGAGCAGGTCCCAGCTCCAGGCGACCACGCCGCGCAGGGTCTGGTGCCGGGGCAGCGCGGTGCGGCTGCCCTTGGCCAGCAGGCGGAACCGGTCGTCCAGCCGCGCCGCGAGGTCGTCCAGGCTCATCGTGCGCAGCCGGGCCGCGGCCAGCTCGATCGCCAGCGGAAGCCCGTCGAGCGCCCGGCACACGCCCGCCACGGCCGCCGCGTTGCCCTCGTCCACCGCGAACCCGGGCCGCACCGCCGCCGCCCGGTCGGCGAACAACCGGATGGCGGCGGAGCCGAGCGGATCCGCCGCTCCCGGCCGCGGCAGGCCGAGCGGCGCCACGGGCACCACCCGCTCGCCGGTGATGCCGAGCGCCTCGCGGCTCGTCGCCAGCACGCGCACCGCCGCGCAGGCGGCGAGCAGCGCGTCGGCCAGCTCGGCGGCGGCCTCCACCACGTGCTCGCAGTTGTCGAGGACGAGCAGCAGGTCGCGGCCCGCGAGCGCGGCCACGAGGCGCGCCGCCGGGTCCCCGTTGGGCCACTCCGGGCCGGACAGCAGCGGGTCGCGCACGCCCAGAGCCGCCAGCACGGCCTTCGCCACGTCCCCGCCCGCGGCCAGCGGGTCGAGCTGCACGAAGCAGACGTCGCCGTCCGTCCGGCCCACGGCCTCCAGCGCGAGCCGCGTCTTGCCCGCACCGCCCGCGCCGACGAGGGTGACCAGCCGCGCCTCCCGCAGGTACGCGCCGACCTGCCGCAGCTCCTCGGCCCGCCCCACGAAGCTGGTGAGCTGCGCCCGCAACCCACGCCGCCCCAGACGCCCACCACCGTCGAGCACAGGCCGCTCCCCCGTAGAGCTGCCGCCGGCCCTCGCCTCCTCCCCGCCGGGGCCCGTCCAGCTCACGTCCCCGGCCGGGACCATGTCAGGACGACGCGCACCCACGCCAGGTGACGGCCACAGCGACGGGTCGCCCCTGAGGACGGCCAGGTGGGTGGCCGACAGCTCGGGCCCCGGGTCGATCCCCAGCTCGTCGTCCAGCACCCGCCGGGCCCGCTCGTACGCGGTCAGCGCCTCGGCCTGCCGCCCGCTGCCGTACAGGGCGCGCATGAGCTGGGCGTGCGGCCGTTCCCGCAGGGGGTGGGCGGCGGTGAGCTGGCGCAGCTCGGCCACGACCTCACGGTGGCGCCCCAGCTCCAGGTCCGCCTGCACGCGGTCCTCGACCGCGGCCAGGCGCAGCTCCTCCAGCGCCGCCACGACAGGCTCGGCGTGCGGCACGTCCGCCAGGGGCGCGCCCCGCCACAGCGCGAGGGCGTCGTGCAGCAGCCCGGCCGCGCGGAGGGTGTCCCCGGCGGCGAGCGCCGTCCTGGCCTCGGCGGCGAGCCGCGTGAAGCGGCGCGCGTCCACGTCCTCCGGGTCGGCCGCGAGCAGATATCCCGCCGGATGGAACTCCACCCGCTCCCGTCCGAGGGCCCGGCGCAGCCGCGACACCTGGGACTGCAACGCGTTGGCCACGCCCTCCGGGGGCCGCTCGCCGTACAGGCCGTCGATCAGCCGGTCGGCGCCGACGACCCGGCCCGCGTCCAGGGCCAGGAGCGCGAGCAGCGCCCGTACGCGGGGCCCGCCGAGCGGGACCGGCGCCCCGTCCTCGCCCAGAACGCGGGCCGGGCCGAGGATCTCGAAGCGCATGCCTCGATTATCCCGGCCCGCCGCCCCCCGACGCGGACCGAACGGCCACCGGCACCGTCGCGGGCCATGGCGTGTGCCGGGAGCGGGCCAACGGCGACAGCGTCAGGACTGGGGGAGGATCGCGGTGATCTCCGCGTACGACGGCACGGGCGGGGCCGGCTCCCCCCGTACGGCCAGCACCGCGGCCAGCGCCCCCCGCACGGAGGCCCGGTACAGCAGCGACCCCGTGCTCACCCGCGCCACCCCCGCCGCCGCGAGCCGGTCCAGCGACGGCCCACCCGGCTGGTACAGGACGTTGAGCGGCAGCGACGTGGCGGCGACCACCTCGGCGATCTCGTCCGGATCGCTCAGCCCGGGGACGAAGACGCCGTCCGCGTGCCCGTAGGCGCGCACCCGCTCCAGCGTGTCGCCCGTCCCGAGCCAGCGCGTGTCGGCGCGGGCGTTGACGAACACGCCGTGGCCCAGCGCCGCCTCGATGATCCGCTGGTGCAGCGCGATCGGGCGCAGCGTCCCGTCGGGCCGGCCGTCCTCCAGGTTGACCCCGGCCACGCCGAGCGCCGCCAGCCCCGCAACCAGGTCGGACACCTGGGCCGGGTCGTCGCTGAAGCCTCCTTCGATGTCCACGGTGACCAGGACGCCGAGGCCGCACATCTGCTCGGCCAGCTCGACGGTCTCCGCCCGGGTGGCCCCGGCGGCGTCCGGTTTGCCGTGGACGGCCGCCACGCCGAGGCTCGTCGTGCCGATCGCGGCGAAACCCCGGGCGGCCAGCGCGGCGGCGGAGCCGTAGTCCCAGGCGTTGGGCAGCAGCAGCGGGTCGCCCGGCCGGTGCAGGTCGCGGAAGCTCGCGAATCGTTCCTCTGCCGTGGTCACAGGTCCCCCTCGGGAAGCGGTGCGGATCGGTCGGCCGTGGCGCGCAGCCCGTCGAGGACACCCGCGGCCAGCGCGAGGGCGTGGGCCGACGCGGGGCAGGGGCGCAGGCCGTGGCCGAACGTCAGGTGCGGGGTCTCGCCCCTGGCGGGGTCGAACCGTTCGGGATCGGCGAACACGGCCGGGTCGCGGTTGGCCGCGACCAGGTCGATGACGACCTCCTCGCCGGTGGTCCGCTCCACGCGACGGCTGGCCTTGAGCGGCGGGTCGTGACGCAGGGTCTCCTGCAGCAGCCCCTCGACCCCGGCCCGGTCGCCGCGGGATGCCGCGGCCCCACCCTGGTCCCCGTGGGGTGCCGCGGCCCCGCCCTGGTCCCGGTGGGATCCCGCGACCCCGGCCCGGTCGGCGTGGGTGAGGGCGTTCGCGATGAGGCCCTCGGTGGCGGCGTGCGCCTGGAGCAGCAGCGTCAGGTCCGTGACGGCCGGCGGCCCGTCGCCCAGCAGGGCGGTCAGCTCGGCCACCGCCGCGTCGGCCTCGGGGGTCTCCTCGCCGGACAGGTAGCCGGTGGCGGCGGCCTCGACCAGGGACACGGGGGCCGCGACGCCGAGGGCGGCGGCCAGCACCGCCGTGGGCACGCCCGTCCGGTCGCCGCCGCGCTCCAGCGTCGCCTCGCGCGCCATGCGGCGCAGCGCGGCCGGGTCGAGCTGCGCGAGCCGCTTGTCCAGGGCCCGGCGCCGCTCGGCGTGCGTCTCGCCGCTGCTGAACCGCGACACCTGGGCCCGCAGCCACCCCAGCGTGTACGGCGGCGCGTCCTGACGCACGGGCGGCGGGACGTATCGGGGGTCGGCGAGCACCGCCCGGGCCTCGTCGTGACGGGTGATGACCATGTGGTTCACGCTATGCCGTGATTCCTTCGACGCATGCCGAAGCATGCCGGGCACGAGGCGTGTCGGCGGGAAGAGGGGGACGAGGTCAGGCCGCCACGTTGCCGCGTCCGTCGCGCTGCTCGCGCCGCGGCTCGGGGACCCGGGGGAGCGGCGGCACGGGAGGGGACGAGGGGGCGCCCGCGACGGCGGCGCGTTCGGGCCGGGCCGAGGCCAGCGCCATGAGGGCGACCAGGGCGATCTCGGACAGCGCCAGCGCCCGTTCGAGCAGACCGTAGTAGGCGTCGCCGCCGATCAGCGGCGAGAGGAAGGAGGCGGGATGGGCGGCCAGGAACGCGGCCAGCGTCAGCGCGGACGTGACGCTCACGGCCCGGACGACGTTCCACCGCGGCGCGCCGGAGAGCCGCGAGGCGGCGTACCCGGCGGAACCCGGGCTGTGGAGGAGGTGGCGGCGCGGCGCCGAGGCGTCGCGGGCCAGGACCCAGCCGGCGACCGGCAGGGCGGTGAAGACGACCGCGGACGCCCACCGGTGGATCTCGCCCGCCATCGAGGAGATCTCCGCGGCGGACGGGTCGGTGGGGAAGACCGCGCCCAGCATCAGGCCACCGGCGGCGGCCACCAGCAGCACCCGGGCCGCCGCCGAGCGGGACGGCGCCCGCGCCGCCAGCCCGTACGCCAGGAACACGCACGCGCCGGCCAGGGCCAGCATGCCGCCCAGGACAGGGATCGTCCCCCCGGGCACCAGGGCGTAGTCGCTGATCAGCGGCTGCGCCGGCAGCGTCACCTCGGCGTAGGTCAGGGCCCCGGCGGCGGTCACCGCACACGCCACCGCGCCCGCGACGGCACCTCCGGGCGCCACGGCACCTCCGGGCGCCACGGCACCTCCGGGCGCCACGGCACCGCCAGGCGCCACGGCACCGCCGGAGGCCGCGGCACCCGCCGGGACCGGGAAGGGCTCGCTCATCGCGTCACCTCGTCATAGATCTGCTCGAACCGGGCCAGCGACACCTGGTGGTCGTGGGTCAGGGCGAGGTCGCGGCTGGCCTGGCCGAGGCGGGCGCGCAGCTCGCCGTTCGCGAGGATCGCGGTCAGATGACGCGCCAGCCCCATGACGTCACCGGGCTCGAACAGGTATCCGTTGCCGTCGACCAGGTGCGGCAGGGCCATCGCGTTCGCGGCCACCACCGGCAGCCCGGAGGCCATCGCCTCCAGCGTGGCGATGCTCTGCAGCTCGGCCACGCTCGGCATGGCGAACACGTCGGCCGCCGCGAACGCCTGCGGCATGATCTCGTCCGGCACGAAGCCCAGGAAGGTCACCCGCTCGGCCACGCCGATCCGGCCGGCCAGGCGCTCCAGCTCCTCCCGCTGGTTGCCGCGGCCGACCAGCACCACCTGCGCGTCGATGGTGTTGAGCACGTACGGCAGCGCCCGCACCAGCTCGCCGAGGCGCTTCTCCTCGTCCAGGCGGCCGACGAACAGCGCGGTGGGCCGGTCGGGCAGGTCGAAGAGCCTGCGCGCCCACTGCTTCGGCTCGCTGTGCGGGTGGAAGCGGGCCAGGTCGATGCCGCACGAGACCGGCTCGACCTCCCCGGCGAAGCCCTGGTCGCGCAGCAGCCCGGCGGCCAGCGGCGTGGGGGTGGTGACGTGGTCGGCCCGGCGGAAGACGCGGTTGAAGTCGCGCCACGCCACCCGGCCCACCCGCTCGCGCAGCGCGTCCGGGATGTGGCCGAACTGGAAGAGGTTGTCGGGCATGAAGTGGTTGGTGGCGACGATCGGCACCCCGCGGCGGCGGGCGGCGGCGATGGCGGCGCGGCCGACCACGAAGTGGCCCTGGCTGTGCAGCACGTCGGGCTTGACGGCGTCGATCAGGCGGTCGAGCCGGGTGGGGATCGTGACCCGCATCGTCGGGTGCACGACCAGCGGGGCGGAGCGCAGCCGGTGGACGACGACGCCGTCGACCACGTCGGCCGTGGCCGGGCCGATGTCCGACTGGCAGACCACGTGCACCTCGTTGCCGCGTGCGGCCAGCCCGGTGGCGAGGCGGTGGGTGAAGTACGCCGTGCCGTTGACGTCCGGGGGATAGGTGTCGGTGGAGATGAGGACGCGGCGGGGGCGCTCGGCGACGGGGGCGAGCTCGGCGGCGGTCGCGGTCTCGGTGACCGTGAGGGCGGTGGGGAGGGGCATGGCCATGGGGACGGCTCCGTTTCGAGGGGTTCGAGGGAATCGAGGGTCAGACCGGGGAAGGGGCGATCATGGGCGGGCCTCCAGGGGAGTGGTCCGGGCCAGCGCGATGGTGCCGGCCGCGGTCAGCGCCGCGGCGGCGACCGGCGCGAGCCCCGTCGGCAGGGGCTCGCCCAGCAGCAGCGCGCCGAACGCCACCGCGGTGAGCGGGTCGGCGATCTGCAGGGACGCGAACGAGACGCCGAAGTGGCCGACGGCGTACGCCCGCTGGAGCATGGCCAGCGCCAGCAGGGCCGGCGCCGGGAGAGCGAGGAGGTACCACCAGTTCCAGCCGCCGTCCACCAGCACCCGCATGAGCGTGGCCGTGGCGCCGTACAGGACTCCGGAGCTGGTGGCGAGCAGGGCGGCCCGGCCGGCCGGCGAGGCCACCCGGGAGGCGCCCCACAGCAGCGCCGCCGCGACCCCGGCGACCCCGAGCAGCATCAGCACCCCGGGCGGGCCGAGCACCGCGGGCTCGTCCGACTCGGGCACCAGCAGCACCAGGCCGACGAGCCCCGCCGCCACCATCGCGGCGGCGCCCAGCTCGGCGCGGGTGGGCCGGCGTCCGTGCAGGGTGGCCGCGATGGGCAGCGCGAACAGCAGGCTGGCCACCCCCATGGGCTGGACCACGGTCAGCGGGCCGAGGCCGAGCGCCACGATGTGCAGGCCGCCGCCCGCCAGGATGCTCGCCCCGCCGGCCAGCCAACGCGGCCGGCGCAGCAGCCCGAGCAGTCCCCGCAGGCCGGGCGCGCCGGCCGCCTCGTACTGCTGGAGAGCGGCGCCCAGTGCGAAGAACAGCGAACCGACCAGGGCGATCACCGCGGCCAGCAGCGTCATGTCCTCTCCTCTCGCTTCGGATGGTCACCGGGCAGGGTCAAACGGACGTGTCCGCCGGAAGGCGCTCCGGGGAAGGCTGGATGGCGCGTCGCTTCCGCGCCCAGCGCACGAGCTCGACCACCCCGGTGATGGACAGCGCGATCCCGAGGCCGAGCAGCAGCCCCTTGACCGGGTCGTTCTCGAAGGCCATCCCGCCGAAGAAGCCGATCAGTCCCGAATACACCGCCCAGGACGAGGCGGCGATCGCGTCGAAGAACGTGAACGAGCGCAGCGGGTGCCGTACGGCGCCCATGGTCAGCGTGGTGGCGGTGCGGCCGCCCGGGATGTAGCGGGCGACGACCAGCACGAGCCCGCCCCGCTCGGCCAGCGCGCGCCGCGCCCACACGAACGCCTTGCGCTCGCGCAGCCGCCCGGCCGCCTTGTTGCCGATCAGGTAGGAGACGTGGTCACCGATGAAGGCGCCCAGCGCGGCGACCAGGATGACGAGACCCAGGTTCGTCTCGCCCGACGCGGCGAACACCGCGGCGGTGATCACCGACGTCTCCGCCGGCACGACGGGGAAGAACCCGTCGAGCAGCGCCAGGGCGAACAGCGCGGCGTACAGCCAGGGGGACGACATCGCCTGGGTGACGAGGTCCATGATGGCGTGCGACATACGTTGTACTCCGATCGTTGTGACCTCACAGCCTGACGGCGGGAGGCGCCGAGGGGCATCGGGGAAACCCCCGGTCCCACGCGGGCCCGCCCCTGGGATCGGGATCGGGCCCGCACCCTGGGCACGTTAGGAAGCCCGCAGGTCACGGCACATCGGACGATCGACACACACCACCCTCGACTTTCGTCGGGGGTCCGGGTGCGATCTCCGGCGTACCCACGATCCAAGCGGCCGGAGGTCCGGAGGGCAGCAGGGCGGGTATCCGGATTCGGGGTGGTGCCAGCCCTACCGTCGCGGGGGATCGCGCCCCACCCTGACGTTCGTCAGGGGGCGGCCCCTACCTTCGGCCGAGGCGCCCCGGCGGCGGCCCGGATACGGTCGTGGCCGTGAAGGGTCAGCGCCGCGAGAGCCGCCGTCGTCTCGTCCACGGCCTGCTGCTGTGGGCGCTGCTGTGCGTGGCGATCGCCGCGGAGGGGCCCGACCCGATGCTGGACGCGGCGGGGTTCGGCCTGCAGAGCGTGCCGCGGATGGCGCTGGCCGCGGTGGCCGTGATCGCGGGCGGACGCCGGCCGGAGCTGGCGGTGGCGTTGCTGCTGCCGTTCGGGCCGTGGCGTTTCGAGCACGGGCTCGCCACCTCCGACCTCGTCTGGCCGCTGGCGCTGCCGGGCGTCAAGATCTTCCCGTTCGCCCCGGCCCTGTCGTTCGTGATGGGGTACGCGTACCTGTGCGGGCGGCGGCCGGCGCCGCCCCGGTCGGCCGTGGCCGTGTTCGCGGTGGTGACGCTCGCCGGGGCGGGCCTCGTGGTGGTCCGGGGGAGCGGGCCGGGGCTGTGGATCACCATGGTCAGCGGGCTCCTCGGCGCGTACGTGCTGCCGTACGCGGCGGGGCAGGTGCGGCGGCGGCTGCTCCAGCAGCGCGAGCGGGCCGAGCTGTCGGTCGCGGCGCAGGCCCGGCTGCGCGAGCGGGCGCGGATCGCGCGCGACATGCACGACTCGCTCGGCCACGACCTGGCGCTCATCGCGGTGCGCGCCGCCGGGCTGGAGCTGTCCCCGGGCCTGGACACCGCCCAGGTCAGGGCGGCCGGCGAGCTGCGGGTCGCGGCGGCCGACGCGACGGAGCGGCTGCGGCAGATCATCGGCCTGCTGGGCGACGACGCCGGCCCGGCGCCGCTGACGCCCGTCGGGGAGGACGTGGCCGGGCTGGTCGAGCGGGCCCGCGCCTCCGGCATGGCGATCACGCTGCGGCTGGACGGGGGGCCGGCGCCCGGCCTGGCGCACGCCGTGGTCCAGGAGGGGCTGACGAACGCGGCCAAGCACGCGCCGGGCGCGGCCGTGACGGTGGAGGTGTCGCCGAGCCGGGTGAGCGTGCGCAACGGTCCTTCGCGGGGCCGTCCCGTCGCGGTGCCGGGCGGGCTCGGGCTCGCGGGGCTGCGGGAGCGGGTGCGGCTGGCGGGCGGCGTCCTGACGGCCGCGCCCCGCCAGGGCGGCTTCGAGCTGACCGTCGAGCTGCCCTGACCAGCCGATGGTCGAGCCGCCCCTCCGCCGGCGTCCCGACCGTCGAGCCGCCCCTCCGCCGGCGTCCCGGACGGCCAGGCCGCGACGCCGGGTCTCCCCCGGGCGGGGGAGCGAACTCCCCCCGTTCCGGGAGGATCGCCCGCCCGCCGCGTACGAGCCTGGAACCATGACACAGCACATGACGCGGACCGGCCCCGCGCGGCCCGCGCACCCCGGCGACGAGCCGCGGGCCGGGATCGGCCGCGTCACGGCCGGTGTCGTGGCGATGGCCGCAACCCTGCCCTACCTCACGCTCAAGACCCTCTGGCTGACCGGCCACCTGGTGGGCGTCACCGACGAGGCGTTCCTGAACGACCCGACCATGGTCGGGATGAACGCCATGACGTTCGGCATGGACGCCGTCGCCCTGGCGCTGGCGCTGTCCTTCACCACGCGATGGGGGATGCGCCTGCCCGGATGGCTGGTGCTCCTGCCGCTGTGGGTGGCCTCCGGCCTGCTCGGGATCATCGTCGCCACGGTGCCGCTCGCGTTCGTCGCCCAGGGCCCGTCCCTGCTGGACACCGGCGGCCCGATCAGGTCCTGGGTGTACGCGACCGTGTACGGCGGCTTCATCGTCCAGGGCGTCTGCCTGCTGACGGCGTTCGCCCTCTACACCCGCGACCGCTGGGGACACGTGCTGCTGGCGCCCGTGGCCAGGGCCCAGGCGGGGCCGTCGGCGGCGTTCCGGCGGGTCGTGGCCACGGGGGCGCTGGGCGTGAGCGTCCTGCTCGGCGGGACGCGCCTGTACTGGGCGGCCGGCGGCGACGCCGGGCTGCCGCCGGAGATGGCGGCCGCGCCGCACTCCTTCAACGCCGTCGTGCAGGACGGCCTCAAGGGCCTGCTGACCGTCGGCGGCGCGGTGGCGCTGCTCGCCGTCGTCCGGGCGCGGGGACGCGGCCCGCTCTGGCGGCCCCTGACGGTGGCGTGGCTCGGCAGCGGGACGATGTTCGCCTGGGGCCTGTACGCGATGGTCATCGTCGTCACGGGCGCCCCGCTCGGCGGGGGACCCGGCGGCGCGCTCGGGCTGGTGCAGCTCTTCGAGACGCTCACGGGCCTGGTGATGGGGATGTGCGGCGCGTTCCTGCTGGCGGAGCGCGGATCAGGCGTGGGCCACGTGCAGGCGGCGCAGCACCCGCTTGAACGCGAAGATCGAGAAGGCGATGGCCGCGCCGCTGATCGCCGCCACGGCTGACGTGCGCAGCAGCATGAACGTGCCGAGCGACTCGTGCAGCGCCAGCCAGATGCTCACCGTCGAGTTGGCCAGCAGCACGAAGCCCCAGAGCAGCGTGATCCGGGCGAAGAAGCGGCGCATCCGCTCGTGCTTGAGCACCGCGGAGGGCAGGTGGATGTAGTCGAGGGTGAGCTTCTGCACCAGCGGCCGGTTGAGCCGCACGGAGGCGAGGAACGCCATGCTGATGCAGATCGTGCCCAGCTCGGGCTGGATGAAGTACACCACCCAGCTTCCCGTCCAGAACCCCACCGCGGCCCGCGCGGTGATCGCGATGGCTGCGAGGATCATCGTGGCGGGCACCCGGATCCCGCGCACCAGCCGCCAGGCGACGCCCAGGTACACCCACGCGACGGCGGCCACCAGTGCGCCCGTCAGCCCGAGCAGGGCGAGCGCCGCGTAGAACACGGCGAGGGGCGCCACCACTCCCTCCAGGAGCCGGGGCACCGCCTGGCGGGCCAGAGAGGTGAGGCGTGGCAGGGTGACCGGGAGATGATCCAAGGCTGCTGCTCCGCAAGTAGGCCGACCACCGGCGACTACCCGCGCTGGGCGCGGCCAGGCATGCCGGAGGGGCGGTCGGGGGTGACCTCGTGCTTACCCCGGCGACGCGCGACCGAAGGGGCTCGGATGAGCACGGATGCCGGTGGCTTACCGTACCTGACGCTCCACGATGCCACCGCCTCTTTCGACACGTTCGGCCATGCCCCTTCCGCATCGCCCGGCCACAGCAGCCACCTCGATACATCGGATTAATTCCGCGGACGAGCGGGGTGATGACGGCAAAATGCCCGCCCAGGCGGCGAATACATCGGATGGCGCTCTTGTTGCGCCCTCGTTTCGGTGCTATCTCCTTATCTAGGTCACCCAGTGATCGGAGGAATAGGTGATCCACCCCCCGCGAGGACGTATCGGCGCCGGCCTCCTGGCCGTGTTATCCCTCGTCATCTGGCCCGCAGCGGTGCAGGCCAGGGCCGAGGCCGGGCCCGACCCCACCACGAGCGTGCAGCGGACACCCGATGACTTGACCCTCTGGTACGACCAACCCGCCACCGACTGGGAGACCCAGGCGCTGCCCATCGGCAACGGCCCCCTCGGCGCCAAGATCTTCGGCGGCGTGGCGACCGAGCAGATCCAGTTCAACGAGAAGACCCTGTGGACCGGCGGCCCCGGCCACGCCGGCTACGACTTCGGCAACTGGAAGACCCCGCGGCCGGGCGCCATCGCCGAGGTCCAGCGGCTGATCGACCGCGATGGCAAGATGTCCACCGGCGACGTGGCGGCCCGGCTCGGCCAGCCCAAGACCGGCTTCGGCGCCTACCAGACCTTCGGCGACCTGTACCTCGACATCGCCGGCGCACCCGCGTCGCCCACCGGCTACCGGCGCGAGCTGAGCCTGCGCGAGGCCGTGGCCCGCGTCGGCTACACCGCCGACGGCGTCGCGTACACGCGCGAGTACTTCGCCAGCAACCCGGGCAACGTGATCGTCGGCCGCCTCTCGGCCGACCACGGCGGCAAGATCTCCTTCACCCTCCGGCACACCTCGCCGCACAAGGACAAGACGGTCACCGCCTCCGGCGGCCGGCTCACCGTACGCGGCCGGCTGGCCGACAACGCCATGACGTTCGAGGCCCAGGTGCGGGTGATCGCGCAGGGCGGCACCCGTACGGACGCCGGCGACAAGATCACCGTCACCGGCGCCGACAGCGCGGTGTTCGTGCTGTCGGCCGGCACCGACTACGCCGACACCTACCCGGCCTACCGCGGCGCCGACCCCCACGCCAAGGTCACCGAGGCGGTCGACGCGGCCGCGGCCCAGAGCTACGACGCGCTGCGGGCCGCGCACGTCGCCGACTACCGCACGTTGTTCGACCGGGTGAGGCTCGACCTCGGCCAGACGGCGCCGGACATCCCCACCGACCGGCTCCGCCGCGCCTACACCGGCGGCGACACGCCCCACGACCGGGCCCTGGAGGCGCTGTTCTTCGCCTACGGCCGCTACCTGCTGATCTCCTCCTCGCGCGAGAACGACATCCTGCCCGCCAACCTCCAGGGCGTGTGGAACAACTCGACCAGCCCGCCCTGGTCGGCCGACTACCACGTCAACATCAACCTGCAGATGAACTACTGGCTCGCCGAGCAGACCAACCTGCACGAGACGACCAGACCGTACGACCGCTACATCGCGGCCCTCGTCGCCCCCGGCCGCAAGACCGCGAAGGACGTCTACGGAGCCCGCGGCTGGGTGGTCAACAACGAGACCAACCCGTTCGGCTTCACCGGCCTGCACGACTACGGCAGCGCGTTCTGGTTCCCCGAGGCCGCCGCCTGGACCACCCAGCACCTGTACGACACCTACCGCTTCACCGGCGACACCGGCTACCTGCGCGACACCGCGTACCCGATCATCAAGGGGGCCGCCGAGTTCTGGCTCGACTTCCTGCACACCGACCCGCGTGACGGGAAGCTCGTCGTCTCGCCCAGCTACTCGCCCGAGCACGGCGACTTCTCGGCCGGGGCGTCCATGTCGCAGCAGATCGTCCGCGAGGTCCTGACCAACGCGCTGGCCGCCGCGAAGAAGCTCGGCGTGGACGAGGGCTTCCAGGCCGAGGCCGCCGCCGCGCTGGCCGGACTCGACCCCGGCCTCCGGATCGGCTCCTGGGGCCAGCTCCAGGAGTGGAAGCAGGACTGGGACTCCAAGACCGACACGCACCGGCACGTCTCCCACCTGTACGCCCTGCACCCGTCCAACCAGATCGAAGCCGGCACCCCGGAGGCCGCCGCGGCCGAGGTCTCGCTGACCGGACGCGGCGACGGCGGCACCGGCTGGAGCAAGGCCTGGAAGATCAACTTCTGGGCGCGGCTGCTGGACGGCGACCACGCCCACAAGATGCTCGGCGAGCAGCTCAAGGCGTCCACCCTGGACAACCTGTGGGACACCCACCCGCCGTTCCAGATCGACGGCAACTTCGGCGCCACCTCCGGCATCGCGGAGATGCTGGTGCAGAGCCAGCACGACGTCGTCCACGTGCTGCCCGCGCTGCCCGGCGCCTGGAAGGACGGCTCGGTGTCGGGGCTGCGCGCCCGCGGCGACGTCACCGTCGGCGCCACCTGGAAGGGCGGCGCCCCCGACACGATCACCGTGCGTCCCGGGAAGAGCGGGCCGATCAAGGTCAGGTCGTCCGTCGTCGCCGGGCGCTACCGCCTGACCGACGATCGGGGCCACGAGGTCGGCCCGCGCCGCGACGGCGACGTCCTGAGCTGGAACGCCCGCGCCGGCGTCACCTACACGATCCGGAACGAGGCCGCCGTCACCATCAAGACGCCCGCCTCCGTCCTGCCGGGCACGCCCTTCAAGGCGGAGGTCACGGTCACCGCCACGCGCGCCCGCGCGGTGCCCGCCTCCGAGGTCACCCTCACCCTCCCCAAGGGATGGACCGCCGACCCGCGCTCGGCCGCCCTGCCCGCCGCGCCCCCCGGCGGCTCCCGCACCGCGACGTTCACCGTCACCCCGCCGTCGGCGGACGGCTCCCGGTACGCCCGGATCGTCGCGACCGCCACCGGCGACTCCTGGACGGGCTCGGCCACGGCCGCGATCGGCCTGAGCCCGTGCGCCTCACCCGCGCCGGGGTCGGTCCTCGTCGCCTGGGACCCGGTGCGGGACGGCAAGGTGGCCGACGCCTCGGGCAACGGACGCGACGCCACCGTCACGGGCGGCGCCGCCGCCTACGACGCCACCGCGCCGTCCGGAAGCGGGCTGGTGCTGGACGGCGCCACCTACCTCGTCACCGCGGACACCACCCTCGGCCTGCTGCCCGAGGCCACGTTCGCGGCCGAGGTCAGGATCGGGGGGAGCGGCTACCGGAGGCTGTTCGACTCCCAGCCGTCGGGCGACCCCGGCACCGACGGCGTGCTCATCGACGTCACCCCGGCCGGCGCGCTGCGCTTCATCGGCGCCGGCGCGAACGTGACCCTCCCCGTCACCCTGCCCACCGGCCGGTGGATCGACCTCGTGGTCACGCTCGACCGCGGCGGCACGGTCACCGTCTACGTGGACGGCGAGCAGCGCGCCACCGGCCAGGCGACCGCCGACGGCATCACCGGCTGCACGGCCCGCTCCCTGCGCTTCGGCGCCGACCAGGGCGGCGGGCAGCGGCTGACGGGTGCGGTGGACCGCGCGGCGATCTTCGCCGGGAAGCTGACGGCTGAGGAGGTCAAGGACTGGAGGCGCCTGGCCTTCGGCTGAGCGCCGGAGCGTCGCGTCCGGGCGGGGGCCGACCGGTTCCCCGCCCGGATCCTCCGGCCCGCACCTCCACGATCCGCTGAACCCGCGATACCGTGATATGTCACCACCTCCCAGGAGCAAGCGGCATGTTCTTCGGCATCACCGACATCTGGACGTACGTCCTCGGCGCGTTCTTCATCATCCTCCTGCCCGGCCCCAACTCCCTGTACGTGCTCAGCCTCGCGGCGCAGCGGGGCGTCCGGGAGGGCTACCGGGCGGCGGCCGGCGTGTTCGTCGGCGACACGGTGCTCATGGCGCTCGCGGCGGCGGGCGCCGCGTCCTTGCTGCGCTCGAACCCGGTGCTGTTCGCGGTGGTGAAGTACGCGGGGGCGGGGTACCTGGCGTGGATCGGCTTCCAGATGCTCCGGGGCGCCTTGCGTGCCTGGCGCTCCTCGACGTCGTCGCCCGGTACGGCGGGGGCTACCACCACGGATGCCGCTGCCGCTGAGGCCGTCGGTGCCGTGCCCGATGCCGCTGTCGTCGCCGCGTCGTCGGAGCCCGCGGACCGCCGCGGCCGCCCGTTCCGCAAGGCCCTGACGATCAGCCTCCTGAACCCGAAGGCGATCCTGTTCTTCGTCTCGTTCTTCATCCAGTTCGTGGACCCGTCA
Organism: Nonomuraea roseoviolacea subsp. carminata; assembly: GCF_024172185.1. Classification (GTDB taxonomy): domain Bacteria; phylum Actinomycetota; class Actinomycetes; order Streptosporangiales; family Streptosporangiaceae; genus Nonomuraea; species Nonomuraea roseoviolacea. The sequence goes on along the minus strand of NZ_JAMZEC010000001.1, from coordinate 1,403,924 downwards.
TACGGGACGCCCGCGCTGTCGTTCCTCATCCTGGGCGCGATCATCCAGGTCTTCAGCCTGCTGTACCTGACGTCCCTGATCTTCGGCGGGAGCTTCCTGGCCGCCCAGTTCCGCTCCCGCCGCCGCCTCAGCGCCGGCCTCACCTCAGGGGTCGGCGCCCTGTTCCTCGGCTTCGGCGCCAAGCTGGCGACCACGTCGCTGGGGTGAGGGTCAGTCGAAGAGCTCGTCGGCGGTGGTGACGTTCAGCGCGCGGACGACCCACACCTCGATGAGGTCGGTGTCGGAGCAGCTCATGATGCGTTCGCGGACGGCCGGCTCCACCGGCACGCCTCTGTGGTGCAGGATGCGCAGGAGGGCTTTCGCTTTACCTCGGGCCTCGATCTGCTGCGCGTACTCGGATTTGTAGAGATGCGCCAACGACATCGGCACCTCCATGAGAGTCGGGCGCCGCGATGTGCGGCGCCCGACATGTGGTCGGATGGGGTCAGCCGAAGAGCTCGTCGGCAGTGGTGACGTTCAGCGCGCGGTCGAGCCACGCCTCGAGAAGGTCGGTGTCGGAGCAGCTCATGATGCGTTCGCGCGCGACCGGCGGCACCGGCACGCCTCTGTGGTGAAGGACGCGCAAGAGCGCTTTGGCTTCCCCGCGAGCTTCCCCGCGGGCTTCCCCTTCGGCGCGGATCTGCTGGGCGTACTCCGACTGGTAGCGGTACGTCTTGGTGGACATCAAGGCTCTCCACAGGTAGCGAGCGTCGGTGTCACCGAGGCCGACCTCGGTGAACTCGGCGAAGTATCCGGCGGTTTGGGTGTCTACGGTGTCCAGGGCTGCGGCAAGTACCTCCAGTATGGCAGTGACCTGCGGTGATCGCCCGTGCGTGAGCGCCGAGAACACGGCCAGGACCACGTCCTCGGAAGCCTGGGCCAGGTCGGTGACGGCGGGGACGTTGTCAGGTCCCAGGACGATGGGATGGAGCACCAGGGACGGACGCTCCTCCAGCCCGATGCCCTTGGGGCGCCGGGCCCAGCGGGCGGTGGCCAGGTCGTGGCACACCACCAGAAGGGTGACCGGGCACGTGTGCCGGGCGTGCAGATATCCGATGTAGTACGCCCACGAGCCGGCCTTGTCCTTGTCCTCCCGTGACTGCGACTCGATCACCAGCACGTGGTCGCCCTGCTCGCTCTCCAGGTACAGCAGCGTGTCGGCGCGTCGTGCGACGGGTTCGAGCTCGGTGAGATCGGTGTCCATCACCGAGACGGCGCACGGCGACGGGAACGCGATGTCCAGCAGCTTGAACGTGCGGGCGAAGAGCGAGGAATCCTCCCGGAAGATCCGGTGGAGCGCCTCGTGCTTTGCGGTTGGCATGGCGGAAAGTTACCGCGCCATCACCCAACGTCGTGGACAAACGTTCGAACTCGCGACCCGCGCCTTGACCGTTCTGGTCAGATTGGGCCTTGCGCGGGCGAAAGGTCCGATCTAAGCTCCCGAGCAAGTTAGGAAAGTTTCCTAATGAACGAGGAGGAGCACGCCCCCATGCACCGACTCACCAGAATCGCCGCCGCGCTGGCCGCATCGCTCGCGCTGATCGCGAGCACCCAGCCGGTCGAGGCCCAAGCCCAGGCCCCGGCCCGAGCCCAGGACCCGGTCCCCGTCCAAGCCGAAGCCGCCACCCCGGTCGAGGCCAACGGTCAGCTCAGCGTCTGCGGCGTGCGCCTGTGCAACAAGAACGGCAAGCAGATCCAGCTCCGCGGCATGAGCACCCACGGCCTGCAGTGGTACTACCAGTGCCTCAACACGGCCTCGCTCAACGCCCTGGCCACCGACTGGAAGGCCGACGTCCTGCGCATCTCCATGTACATCCAGGAGGACGGATACGAGACCAACCCCCGGCTGTTCACCGACCGGGTGCACAACCTGATCGAGCAGGCCACCTCCCGCGGCCTGTACGCGATCGTCGACTGGCACATGCTCGACCCCGGCGACCCCGCCTACAACCTGTCACGCGCCAAGACCTTCTTCACGGAGATCGCGCAGCGGCACAACGCCAAGACCAACGTCCTGTACGAGATCGCGAACGAGCCCAACGGCGTCTCCTGGTCGGCGATCCGCAGCTACGCGCACCAGATCATCCCGGTGATCCGGCAGTACGACCCCGACGCGCCGATCCTGGTCGGCACCCGCGCCTGGTCCTCGCTCGGCGTCTCCGACGACGCGACGGAGAGCGAGGTGGTCAACAACCCGGTCAACGCCACCAACATCATGTACACGTTCCACTTCTACGCGGCCTCCCACGGCTCGGCGTACCTGAACGCGCTGAGCAGGGCCGCCGACCGCATCCCGATGTTCGTCACCGAGTTCGGCACGCAGAAGGCCTCCGGCGACGGGTCGAACAACTTCACCCGGGCGCAGCAGTACCTCGACCTCATGGCCCAGAAGAAGATCAGCTGGGTCAACTGGAACTACTCCGACGACGAGCGCTCGGGCGCCGTCTTCAAGGAGGGAACCTGCCCGAACGGCACCTTCACCGGCACCTCGCGGCTCAAGCCGGCCGGTGTATGGGTGCGTGACCGGATCCGGACGCCCGACGACTTCTGATCTGCCAAGATCTGGGAAACAACCCCAGCTCAGCGCCCGCGCGCCTGCCATACTCGCACCGCTTCGGCAGGCGCGCGGCCCGTGAGGGGCAAATTGGGTCTTTCCCGTGCAAGGGATCGTCTTCACTCTCGGTTCAGGCGCGTGTCAACACCCATTCCGCGCACCCGAGGAGGACGACGTGCGACGTCGTTTAGTCATCCTGCTGACCGTCCTGGGGCTGCTCTGCCTGAGCGGCGTCACCGGGGCGGGGGCCTCCGCCGAACCACCGCCGAACCGGCAGTACCGCGTCCAGGGGCCGTCCGACGCCCGGCAGCGCAGCGCCGTCGCGGCCACCGGCGCCGCGATCGAGGAGGTGGCGAAGGGGTCGGTCCTCGTCACGGCCACGGAGGCCGAGGTGGCCGCGATCAGGCGCCTCGGCTACCGGGTGACGGAGCAGCCCCGCCCCGCATCCCGGTCCGACGCCAGGGCGTTCGACTTCCCGCCGTCGGACTCCGGCTACCACACCTACGCCGAGATGACCGCCGACGTGAACGCGCTGGTCGCCGCCCATCCCGCGATCGCCAGCACGTTCACGTACGGCACCTCGTACGAGGGCAGGCAGCTCATCGGCGTCAAGATCAGCGACAACGTGGGCACGGACGAGGCGGAGCCCGAGGTGCTCTTCACCGCCCACCAGCACGCCCGCGAGCACCTCACGGTCGAGATGGCGCTGTACATCATGCATCTGCTGGCCGACAACTACGGCAGCGACAGCCGGATCACGAACCTGGTGAACACCCGCGAGATCTGGATCATGCCGGACCTCAACCCCGACGGCGGCGAGTACGACATCGCGACCGGCTCCTACCGTTCGTGGCGCAAGAACCGGCAGCCCAACAGCGGCTCGTCGGCCGTCGGCACCGACATCAACCGCAACTGGGGCTACAACTGGGGCTGCTGCGGCGGCTCGTCCGGCTCGACCTCCAGCGAGACCTACCGCGGCTCGGCCGCCGAGTCGGCGCCCGAGGTGAAGGCGACGGCCGACTGGGTGCGCAGCCGCGTCGTCGGCGGCGTGCAGCAGATCAAGGCGCACATCGACTGGCACACCTACAGCGAGCTGGTGCTGTGGCCGTACGGCTTCACCTACGACGACACCGCACCCGGCCTCACCCAGGACGACCGCGACGCGCACGCGGTGCTCGGCCAGAACATGGCCGCCACCAACGGCTACACGCCGGAGCAGTCCAGCGACCTCTACATCACCGACGGCACGATCGACGACTGGATGTGGGGCGTCTACAAGATCTTCAGCTGGACCTTCGAGATGTACCCCACGGGCTCCAACCCCGGCTTCTACCCGCCCGACGAGCAGATCGTCCCGCAGACCACCCGCAACCGCGAGGTCGTGCTGCGCTTCCTGGAGTACGCCGACTGCGTGTACCGGATCATCGGCAAGGAGAGCCAGTACTGCGGCACGGGCAACCCGCCGGAGACCGTGTACTCCGACACGTTCGAGTCGGCCACCGCCTGGACCGCCAACCCGTCGGGCACCGACACGGCCACGACCGGGCAGTGGGAGCGCGGCGACCCCGCCGACACCGCCTCCTCCGGCGCCAAGCAGCTCGGCACCACCGTCAGCGGCACCAACGACCTGGTGACGGGCCGGCTGGCGGGCGCCTCGGCCGGTGACTACGACGTCGACGGCGGCGTCACCTCGATCCAGTCGCCGCCGATCACGCTGCCCGCGGGCGGCACGCTGAGCCTGTCGCTGTCGTGGTACCTCGCGCACGGCTCCAACAGCTCCAGCGCCGACTACTTCCGCGTACGGGTCGTGGGGAACACGACCGCGACCGTCCTGCAGCAGGCCGGCGCGGCGGCCAACCGCAACGGCTCGTGGAGCACGGCGACCGCGGATCTGACGGCGTTCGCCGGCCAGACGGTCCGCATCCTGATCGACGCGGCGGACGCCTCGGGCGCCTCGCTGGTCGAGGCGGGCGTCGACGACGTCCGCATCACCCGCCGTCCCTGATCTCAGAATTCCCTGACGAGGGCGCCGCGGCCGAACCGGTCGCGGCGCTCTCACGTATCCGGGCATGAGCACGTTGGGTCTTGTAAGGACCAGGTGTCAAGGCTACGATCGCCACAACTCTTAGGAAACTTTCCTAAAAGTAATCATGAATCGGGGAGCCATGACCCGCTCGCCGCCGCCCCCCGCCGTCTCGCCCTGACCACCGTACGGCTCGCGCTCTCACCCCCCGGCGCGAGCCGTACGGCACCCGAGCAGAACGGCGCACGCACCGGGCGCCCCCACCGCACTCCCCAGCGCACCCCCCACCCGTGAAGCCGCACTTTTCAGGGAATGCCATGAGATTCCGTCGCATGTTCCTCGCCTTACTCGCCGCCCTCGCCATGGTCGGCGCCGGAGCGGCCACCACCGCGCCGGCCTCGGCGACCTCAGCACCGTCCGCGGTCGACCAGCAGGCCGACGCCGCCGCCGACTGGCAGCCCGGCGTCTGGTACGCCATCGGCGCCCGCGTCACCTACAACGCCGCCGACTACGAGTGCATCCAGGCCCACACCTCGCAGACCGGCTGGGAGCCCCCGGCCGTGCCGGCCCTGTGGAAGCCCGTCACCGGTGGCGGCAACCCCGGCGCCCCCGGCACCCCGGGCTCCCCGCGCGTCACCGCCACCACCGACAGCTCGATCTCCCTGGCGTGGACCGCCTCGTCCGGCACCGTCACCGGCTACCGCGTCTACGAGGGCTCCGCCAACCGGGCCACGACCTCCGGCACCTCGGCCACGATCGGCTCGCTGGGCACCTGCACCACGCACACCTACACGATCCGCGCCTACAACGCGGCCGGGGAGTCGGCCGGCGCCTCGGTGACCGGCACCACCGGCGGCTGCACGGGCGGCGGCGGCTCCAAGATGCCCGGCGCCCCCTACCTCTACATGGGCTGGGGCAACCCGCCCGCCCCCGCCTCGGTCATGAGCGCGACCGGCGTCAAGTCGTTCACCATGGCGTTCATCCTGTCGAGCGGCGGCTGCACCCCCGCCTGGGACGGGCAGCGCCCGCTGACCGGCGGCGCCGACGCGCAGGCCATCTCGGCGATCAAGGCCGCGGGCGGCAGCGTCCAGGTCTCCTTCGGCGGCTGGCAGGGCAACAAGCTCGGCCCGAACTGCTCCACCCCGCAGGCGTTCGCCGGAGCGGTGCAGCAGGTCGTCAACGCCGTGGGCCCCGCCGTGGTCGACTTCGACATCGAGAACACCGACGAGTTCGAGAACTACACCGTCCAGGACCGCATCCTGAACGGCCTGAAGATCGTCAAGCAGAACAACCCGAACGTCAAGGTCGTCGTCACCTTCGGCACCACCAAGACCGGCCCGAACGCCCACGGTGTCCGGCTGATCAACCAGTCGAAGGCCCTCGGCGTGCCGATCGACAACTACACGATCATGCCGTTCGACTTCGGCGGCACCACCATGTACCAGGACACCGTCAACGCCTCCGAGGGCCTGAAGACCGCCCTCAAGAACGCGTTCGGCTGGAGTGACGCCCAGGCGTACGCGCACATGGGCATCTCCGGCATGAACGGCCTGTCCGACCAGCAGGAGCTCACCTCGCCCGCCACCTGGACCCAGATCCGCGACTGGGCCAAGGGCAAGGGCCTGACCAGGCTCGCCTACTGGGCCGTCAACCGCGACCGCCCCTGCCCCGGCGGCGGCGTCGTGTCCGACTGCAGCGGCATCTCCCAGAGCGACTGGGAGTTCACCCGGATCACCGCCGGCTTCTGACCCGGCCGACGGCCTCCGTGCGACCGCCCCACCGCTCATGTCCCGCGGTGGGGCGTTCCCATGAGTCCCGCTGAGTCCCGCGAAAGGACACCCCCCATGAAGCTGCTCCGCACCCTCGTGGCGGCCGTCACGCTCGCCGCCGGCCTCACCGCGCTGAACGCCGCCCCGGCCGCCGCCGCGAACATCCTCACCAACCCCGGCTTCGAGTCGGACCTGTCCGGCTGGACCTGCTCCGGCACGGTCGCGGCCGTCTCCACACCCGTCCACGGCGGCGCCCGCGCCCTCCAGGGCACCCCCGGCGGCGGCGACCACGCCCGCTGCGGCCAGACCGTGACCGTCCGCCCCGGCACCGCCTACCGGCTGACCGCCTGGGTCCAGGGCGCCTACGTCTTCCTCGGCGCGACCGGCGCCGGCGTGGAGGCCAGCACCTGGGGCACGCCCGGCGCGCAGTGGGCGCAACTGTCCACCTCCTTCACCACCCCGGCCGGCACGACGTCCGTGACCGTGTACGTCAACGGCTGGTACGGCCAGCCCGCGTACCTGGCCGACGACGTCGTCCTCGACGGCCCCGGCGGCGCCCCCGACACCCGGCCGCCCACGGTGCCCGCCGGCCTGTCCGTCGGCGGCGCGACCGGCTCCAGCCTCACCCTCACCTGGAACGCCTCCACCGACGACTCCGGGACCGTCGCCCGCTACGACGTCTCCCGCGACGGCGGCGCGCCGGCCGCCGTCACCTCCACCACCTACACCGCCACCGGCCTGAACCCCGACACCGCCTACGGCTTCCGCGTGCGCGCCTGCGACGCCGCCGGCAACTGCTCCGCCTACAGCCCCTCGGCGAGCGGCCGGACGACCGGCACCACCACGCCGCCCACCGGCGCCATCCGGTACGCCCCGTACATCGACATCACCATGACCACGCCCACCCTGGCCGGCGCCGCCTCGGCCACCGGCGTCAAGAACTACACGCTCGCCTTCGTCCTCGGCGACAGCACCGGCTGCAACCCCGCCTGGGGCGGCACCATCCCGCTCGCCGACGCCCGGATCATCGGCGACGTCAAGGCCCTGCAGGCCCAGGGCGGCCAGGTCGTCGTGGCCAGCGGCGGCGCCATGGGCCCGTACCTGGAGCACACCTGCGGCACCTCCGCCGCGCTGCTCGCCGCGTACAAGAAGGTGCTCGACACCGTCGGCACCAACCACCTCGACGTGGACGTCGAGGCGTCCATCGACGTCGTCAAGGTCAACACCGCCCTGCGGCAGCTCCAGGCCGAACGCGGCACGACCGTCAGCTACACCCTGCGCGTCCAGGGACAGGACTACGGCGTCGACCCGTTCTCGCTGCAGATCCTCCAGGACGCCGCGGCCCGCGGGCTGGAGGTGACCGTCAACCCGATGCTCATGAACTTCGGCTACACCGGCTCCTGGGGCGACGCCATGATCTCGGCCGCCCAGGCCACCCTCGCCCAGATGAGGACCGTGTGGCCGTCCCGGTCCGACGCGCAGATCAGGAGGATGCTCGGCGTCACCCCGATGATCGGCCGCAACGACACCGGCATGACCACCACCCAGGCCGACGCGCGCAAGCTGCGCGACTGGGCCAACGCCAACGGCATCGGGTTCGTCGGCTTCTGGTCGGCCGGGCGCGACAACGGCGGCTGCCCCGGCGGCGGCGTCTCGCCCACGTGCAGCGGCATCGCCCAGACGGCCTACGAGTTCACCGGGATCTTCAAGGGCTTCACCGGCTGAACGAGCGTCACGGACTGAAGGGGACCAGCGGCATGTAGGGCACGAGGTGCGTGGGCTTGACCGGCAGGCCCGGCCCCGGCGGCCGGTACGTCGGCAGCGCCTCGCCGTACTCGTGCATCCAGGCGTGGTCCACCATCAGCCGCATCGGCCCCGGCACGGGCGGATCCTGCGCCCGCGCCGGGGCCGGCTCCACTCGCCCCACGGCGAGCTTGGCCACCGCGTCGGCCACCAGCCCCGCCTCCGCGATCGCCACGTCGCACCGGTCGTCCGGCCCGATCAGCAGGTCCAGGTCGGGCGGCACCGGGTAGATGGGCCGCGGCAGGGCCAGCACCCGGGGCGACGGCGCCATCGGCAGGCCGTCGCGCACCGCCTCGACCAGCACCGAACGCCCCGTGCGCCCGCTCAGCACGCCGTCGGCCAGCGGCCAGCACAGCCGGCCCACGTTCGCGCCGTCCTCGCCTTGGGCGTGCAGGCACAGGAACGGCACCAGCGGCACCTCGCCGCCCGCGCCCTCCTGCGCCCAGCCGCGGCCGCACCCGGTCAGCACGAGCAACGCCAGCATCGCCCGGTACGCCGTGTCGGCGTGCGAGGTCTCCAGCCGCCCCGGCACGATCACGCACCGGCCCCCGGTCCGCTCCGCCGTCGCGCCCAGCTCGCGCGCCACCTTGACCGCCCGCGCGGCCGGCACCCCGGTCAGCGGCTCCTGCCAGGCCGGCGTGTACGGCTCGGCCCGGTCCTCGTAGCCTGCCGGCCAGCAGCCCGGCAGCCCCTCCCTGGGCACCCCGTACACCGCGAGCAGCAGGTCGAACACCGTCGTCACCAGCAGGTCCCCGTACCGCCGCACCGGCACGCCGCGCCGCAGCACGCCGGGCCCGTCGTCGAAGCGCGGCAGCAGCACCTCGACCGACTCGCCGCGCGGCCCGCCGTACACGCTGAGCCGGTCGGCACGCCGGCCGATCCCGCAGCCCGCCACCCACGCGCCGCCCAGCTCACGCAGCCGCACGAGGAACGGCAGGTCCGTGTGGTCCAGCGCGTGCTCGGCGAACGCCGCCCGTTCCAGCAGGAACTCCTTGAGCAGCACGTGGCCCATCGCCATCGCCAGCGCGCCGTCCGTGCCCGGCCGCACGACCAGCGTCTCGTCCGACAGCCGCGTCGGGTGGGGGCCGATCGCGACGACCTTCTGCCCCTTGTAGCGCCCGGCGATCACCCACGGCGCGCCCGGCGTGCGGATCAGCCGGTTGTTCTCGCCCCACAGCATCACGTACGCCGCGCTCGGCCAGTCGTCCGGCTCGGGGCCGCGGAAGCCGGGCCCGAGCACCTGCCACGGCGCCGCCGGCTGCTCGGTCAGCACCGCGCCGCCCAGCGCGGCCACCAGCCCCGCCAGCGGCGAGGTCGCCAGCGCCGCCACCCGGTCCGGGCCGTACTCGGCCGCCGTGTGCACGATCGCCGCGGCCGTCAGCTCCGCGGCGGTGCCGTCGTCCAGCGGTACCCGCCGCCCGCCGCGGGCCCTGCGGTACACCTCAGAGTTTGCTGTGAGTTTCGCCCAGGCGGCGACCGGGTCGCGAAGCTCATCTTTCACCTCGAAGTAGAGCCGGACCAGAGCCCGGTTGACCTGCGATCCCCCCATGGAAAGAGTTCAGCACAGAGGGTCACGGTCTATCGCGGTACGACCCGCCATGTCGGGGATAAGAATGGCCTGGCAAGTGGAAGCATCCAGGGGAGTACGGCAGGCTAGACCCGCCATGGACTACGCATTTCTCACAGGGACCGTGCTCGTCGCGGGAGTCGTCTTCGCCGTCGTCGCCCAGTGGCGGGACTGGCGGCCGCCCATCATCGTCGCCGTCGTCGTCGGCGTGGCCGTCCGCGTGCTGCTCCTGTTCACCGCGGCGCACGACTCGTGGCAGCCGGTGGACTTCATGGAGAGCTTCAAGCCCGCCGGCGAGGCCGTGCTCAACGGCCAGGACCCTGTGCTCGCCAGCGAGGGCGGCTGGCACTTCCTGCCGACGATCCCGTACGTCTACGGCATCCTGCTCTGGCTCGGCATCCCGTGGGAGTACGCCGGGCGCCTGGTCACCGTGGTCGCCGACATCGCGCTCATCCCGCTCGTCGCCAAGCTGGCCGGTGGGCCCAAGGCGTCGCTGCGCGCCCTGCAGTACGCGCTCAACCCGCTCGCGCTGCTGGTGGCCTGCATCCATGGCCAGGTCGAGCCGGTGGCGCTGGTCTTCGGCGTGGCCGCCTTCGTGGTGGCCCGCGGGCCGGGCTCGCCCGAGCGGCCCGGCATCCGCACCGAGGTCGTCGCCCGCGTCCGCCGCGGCGTGACCGCCTACGGCTGGCGCACCGCCGCCTACCGCGTGCTCGGCCCCGGCGGCCTGCTGCGCCGGGCCCTGACCGCCGGTCCCACCGACCGCGCCGACCTCAAGCGGGCCGGTCTCGCGGGCCTGCTCATGGGCCTGGCCCTGTGCGCGAAGAGCTGGCCGATCTGGCTCATCCCCGGCATGCTGCTGCTCCTGCCGCACCTGCGCGCCCGCGTGGCCGCGCTGTTCGTGACCGGTCTCGTGCCGCTGTTCTTCCTCGTCACCCTGCCGATCTTCGCGGGCACCTCGCTCCAGCAGATCCCGGAGGTCATCAAGACCATCCAGGACATCCGCCCGATCGTCGGCGAATGGGGTTGGACCCCGTGGAAGACCGGTGGCGACTGGGCGCTGGAGCCCGGCCTCGCCAAGCTGGGCACGAACCTCATCTACGCCTGCGTCGTCGGCGTCATCTTCCTGTGGCGGCGGGCCGACCCGATCGACATGACCACGGCCATCCTGCTCATCTTCATGGTCGTCACCCCGCGGCTCGGCGCGCAGTACCTGCTGTGGTTCATGCCGTTCCTGGTCGCCCGGCCCACGCGGTTCGCCTGGCCGGCGATCGTCGGCGTGTCGGCGTGGGCGGCGTACGGCTACCTGTACATGACGCAGTTCGACGTCGACACCTGGTGGGGGTTGCACGCCGACTGGTCGCGGGCGTCGATCGTGCTGCTGCCGGTGCTGCTCGTCGCCATGCCGTGGGGCCGCCGCGGCCCGGCCGGCGTGACGGCTCCCGCCGTGCCCGCGGAGAAGCCCCCCGTCGCCTCGGCGGTCTGAGGCGTCCGATTCCTACAAGAGCGAGGCGTTCCCCGCCGGGTACGTTCCGCTCATGGACATGAAGATCGACACGCTGACCCGGGCGGCCGCCTACCTGGAGCTCCATGGGCGGCTGCTCGACCGGCTCCGGTTCGAGGCGCTGTTCGCCGGGGGATCGAGGGACCGGGTCCTCGACGTGCTGCGCTGCTACCAGAACGCCGACGGCGGCTTCGGCAACGCGCTCGAACCCGACCTGCGCGGCGCGGGCAGCCAGCCGGAGCCGGTCGAGGTGGCCTTCCGCGTCCTCGACGAGCTGGACGCGTTCGCCGACCCGATGGTGCCGAGGGCCTGCGACTACCTGCTGTCGGTGACGACCGGGGACGGCGGAGTGCCGTTCGTGCTGCCCAGCGTGCGCGGCACCGCCCGCGCGCCCTGGTGGGAGACCGACGACGACCCGCCGGGCAACCTGGTGCCGACCGCCTCGATCGCGGCGCTCCTGCACCGGCACCGCGCCGTCCACCCGTGGCTGGAGCGGGCCACCGCGTTCTGCTGGACCCGGATCGCCGCCGTCGAGCGGACCACCCCGTACGAGGCGCGGGCGATCGTCGCCTTCCTGGAGGAGGCGCCGGACCGGGAACGGGCCGAGGCCGAGTTCGCCCGCCTGCGCGAAGCCGTCCTGGACACCGTCGCCCTCGACCCGGACACCCCGGGCGAGGCCCACTTCCCGCTGGACTTCGCCCCCGCGCCGTCCCGGCTTCCGCTGTTCGAGGCCGATCTGCTGGACCGGCACCTGGACGCGCTGGCCGCCGCGCAGTCGCCCGAGGGCGGGTGGGGCGGCAACTGGCTGATGTGGACGCCGCTGGTCGAGCACGAGTGGGGCGGATACGTGACCGTCGAGCGCCTCAAGACCCTGCGCGCGTACGGGCGGCTCCCGTAGGAGCCCTCGCGGAGGCGCGTTGTCGGTGGCGTGTCCTAGCGTGGAGGAATGTACGAGGAACGACCGCCCGCGCCGGAGCTCGCCGGCCGCGTCGTGTGCGCCTGGGGGCAGATCCCCGAGGCCGACGGCACGCAGCTCGTGGTGCCCGACGGGTGCGTCGACCTCATCTGGGGCCCGGCCGGTCTCTTCGTCGCGGGCCCCGACACGGGGCCGATGCCCGCGCCGCTGCGCGCCGGCGAGGTGCTCGCCGGCATCCGCTTCCGGCCGGGCGGGACGGGTGAGGTGTTCGGCGTGCCCGTCCACGGGCTGCGCGACCAGCGGGTCCCGCTCGCCGCGCTGAACCGCGCCGCCTGGAGCCCGCTCCTCTCACCGGACGCCGCGCCGTCCGTGTCGTCCGACCCCAGGCTCCTGCTCGACGAACGTCTGCGTCTGATGAGACGGGCCGTCGCCGCCCGCATCCGCGAGACCGCGCCCCCCGACCCGGCGGCCCCGGCCCTGGTGGCGGCGCTGCGATCGGGACTGAGCGTGCGCGAGGCCGCCTGGGAGCTGGGGTTCAGCGAGCGGCAGCTCCACCGCAGGAGCGTGGCCGGCTTCGGCTACCCGCCCAAGACGCTCCAGCGCGTCGTGCGCTTCCAGCGGGCGCTGCGGCTGGCCCGCTCGGGCGTCGCCCTGGCCGAGGTGGCGGCGGCGTCCGGCTACGCGGACCAGGCGCACCTGTCCCACGACGTGAAGCGCCTGAGCGGCGTACCCCTGAGCCGCCTGCTCACCTGAGGCGGCCCACCTTCCCGGTCGATCAGCGCGGGGGAGTGGGCTCGGCCGTGCCGCCCTCCGCCGCGCTCTCCCCACTCGTCGGCGGGCCCGGGGCCACGGCGGGCCCCCGCACGGAAGTCTCGACAGGTGGCGGCGTGCCGGGTGGCGCCGCTTTGGGCGGCTCCTCGGGTGGCGTACCCGAGATCAGGGCGGCGGCCCAGGTGGCGCGCGGGTCGCTGTCCACGAGCAGGGCCCGCGCGAACAGGCTCAGCGGGATGGCGAGCAGCGCCCCCAGCGCTCCGAGCACGAACGTCCACAGGATCAGCGACAGGAACGTCATGGTGGTCGACAGCCCCACCGCGTCGCCCAGGAACTTCGGCTGGATGAACGACTCGATCACCACGTTGATGACGCAGTACAGGATGATGACCAGCACCATCTGCTTGGGCCCGCCGTCGAGCAGCGCCAGCAGCGCGGGCGGGATGAGGCCGAGGACGAAGCCGATGTTCGGGATGTAGTTCGTGATCAGCGCGAGCACGCCCCAGAGGATCGGCAGCGGGACGCCGAGGATCGCCAGCCCGATCGCGTCCAGCACCGCGACGATCAGCCCGAACACCGTCGAGACGATGAGGTACTGCCGGGTCTTCTGGGCGAACGTGGCCAGCGCGCTCACCAGCATGTGCCGGCTGCTGTGCCCGGCCTCCAGGATCCGCGCGGTCACGGGCCCGTCCAGGCACATCGACAGCAGCAGCACCACGATGAGGAACAGGCCCGACAGCACGTTCACCAGGCTGCCCAGCAGGCTCTGCACCACGCCGACGATCTTGCCGAGGTCGATGCCCTTGAGCGCCTCGTTGATCTTGGCGTTGCTGAGGCCGACGGAGGTCGCGAGCCGCTGGGCCTCGTCGAGCAGCTTCTGGAACTGCGGGCCGTACGCGGGGAGCAGGCCGGCGAGCTCCGTGACCGCGAACGTCAGGATCGCCACCATGCCGAGCAGGACGAACAGCACGATCACGAAGGGAATGACCACCTGCGTCCAGAGCGGTGCGCCACGCCGGGCCAGCCAGTCGCGCACCGGCGCCACGGCGATGACGAGCACGAGCGCCAGCACCACCGGCCCGATGATGGACGCCACCTCGCGCATGCCGAACAGCGTGACGACGGCGCCGGCCATCCCCAGCAGAACGATGAGCGCTCGTGGAATGGGTTGGTCGCTCACCTTGTGCACCTACCCGTGGGCGAGCGGAAACACCGACGGGGGAGGGGCATTCCGTTGATTTGACGGTTCGCAGAGGGATGCATAGAGTTCACCAGTCCCACGAGGACGGCGGTGATCGCCGGCCTCGCTCGGGGGCCACCTCCTAGCTCATCGCCAGACGGCGGATCACTGTGCCCTGCAGCGTGCCGCTGAACAGCGGCTTTGACATCGGTCAGATGTTGGAGTAAGTTAGAGGGGTTGCGCCGGAGACGGGGCACGGTCGGAATTCCGAAAGCGCCGAATTTGACAGAGAATACGGTCGCTGAAAGAATAAAGACACAACGAACGAACGAAACGAAAAGCGCCTCTCGCAGGACCGGGGAGAACGCGTCCGTTTCTTGAGAACTCAACAGTGTGTTAAAAGCCAGTGCATGAACAATGCATGACCCCGTCATATCGGCGTGAGCCGGTGACGGATTCCTTTTCAAGTTAGGCATCAGACAAGCCTTTAATGGAGAGTTTGATCCTGGCTCAGGACGAACGCTGGCGGCGTGCTTAACACATGCAAGTCGAGCGGAAAGGCCCTTCGGGGTACTCGAGCGGCGAACGGGTGAGTAACACGTGAGCAACCTGCCCCTGACTCTGGGATAAGCCCGGGAAACTGGGTCTAATACCGGATACGACCGCCCCCGGCATCGGGTGGTGGTGGAAAGTTTTTTCGGTTGGGGATGGGCTCGCGGCCTATCAGCTTGTTGGTGGGGTAGTGGCCTACCAAGGCGACGACGGGTAGCCGGCCTGAGAGGGCGACCGGCCACACTGGGACTGAGACACGGCCCAGACTCCTACGGGAGGCAGCAGTGGGGAATATTGCGCAATGGGCGGAAGCCTGACGCAGCGACGCCGCGTGGGGGATGACGGCCTTCGGGTTGTAAACCTCTTTCAGCAGGGACGAAGTTGACGTGTACCTGCAGAAGAAGCGCCGGCTAACTACGTGCCAGCAGCCGCGGTAATACGTAGGGCGCAAGCGTTGTCCGGAATTATTGGGCGTAAAGAGCTCGTAGGTGGCTGGTCACGTCTGCCGTGAAAGCCCGCAGCTTAACTGCGGGTCTGCGGTGGATACGGGCCGGCTAGAGGTAGGTAGGGGCAAGCGGAATTCCTGGTGTAGCGGTGAAATGCGCAGATATCAGGAGGAACACCGGTGGCGAAGGCGGCTTGCTGGGCCTTACCTGACGCTGAGGAGCGAAAGCGTGGGGAGCGAACAGGATTAGATACCCTGGTAGTCCACGCTGTAAACGTTGGGCGCTAGGTGTGGGACCCTTCCACGGGTTCCGTGCCGGAGCTAACGCATTAAGCGCCCCGCCTGGGGAGTACGGCCGCAAGGCTAAAACTCAAAGGAATTGACGGGGGCCCGCACAAGCGGCGGAGCATGTTGCTTAATTCGACGCAACGCGAAGAACCTTACCAAGGTTTGACATCACCCGGAAACGCTCAGAGATGGGCGCCTCTTCGGACTGGGTGACAGGTGGTGCATGGCTGTCGTCAGCTCGTGTCGTGAGATGTTGGGTTAAGTCCCGCAACGAGCGCAACCCTTGCTCCATGTTGCCAGCAGGCCGGTTTACCGGTGCTGGGGACTCATGGGGGACTGCCGGGGTCAACTCGGAGGAAGGTGGGGATGACGTCAAGTCATCATGCCCCTTATGTCTTGGGCTGCAAACATGCTACAATGGCCGGTACAGAGGGCTGCTAAGCCGTGAGGCGGAGCGAATCCCTAAAAGCCGGTCTCAGTTCGGATTGGGGTCTGCAACTCGACCCCATGAAGTCGGAGTCGCTAGTAATCGCAGATCAGCAACGCTGCGGTGAATACGTTCCCGGGCCTTGTACACACCGCCCGTCACGTCACGAAAGTCGGCAACACCCGAAGCCCGTGGCCCAACCCGCAAGGGGGGGAGCGGTCGAAGGTGGGGCTGGCGATTGGGACGAAGTCGTAACAAGGTAGCCGTACCGGAAGGTGCGGCTGGATCACCTCCTTTCTAAGGAGCATCGGCCAGAAGGTTCACACCTCCTGGTCCATGTCACGGTCATCAGCGAATGTCTGATGCGTGACGGCTCATTAGTGGAGCACTGGCTACTCGGCATGGCGTGATCGCCGGCCGGCTAGTACCGCCCCTCCTTGTGAGGGGAGTGGGAACGGCGGTTCGGGGGTTACGAGATGTCGAACACACTGTTGGGTCCTGAGGAAACGGGCTTTCGAGTCTGTGGAACCTCATACAGGGCCATCACAGGACACCGTGAGCTGGTGTTGCTGGGTGGTTGCTGTTTGTTGTTTGAGATTTGCATAGTGGACGCGAGCATCTTTGTGGCCAAGTTTTTTAGGGCACACGGTGGATGCCTTGGCATCAGGAGCCGATGAAGGACGTGGGAGGCTGCGTTAAGCCTCGGGGAGTCGCCAACCAGACGTTGATCCGGGGATGTCCGAATGGGGAAACCCAGCACCAGTCATGTGGTGTTGCCTCCGCCTGAATGTATAGGGCGGTTGGTGGTAACGCGGGGAAGTGAAACATCTCAGTACCCGTAGGAAGAGAAAACAACATGTGATTCCGTGAGTAGTGGTGAGCGAAAGCGGATGAGGCTAAACCGGGCGTGTGTGATAGCCGGCAGGCGTTGCATGTCCGGGGTTGTGGGACCCTCTAACAGTTTCTGCCGAGACTGTGAGAAGTTATAAATCCTTCCGATAGTTGAAGCCTCTGGGAAGGGGCGCCGTAGACCGTGAGAGCCGGGTAGGCGAAATCGGATGGACTTCTTGAGGTGTTCCCGAGTAGCACGGGGCTCGAGGAATCCTGTGTGAATCTGCCAGGACCACCTGGTAAGCCTAAATACTCCCTGATGACCGATAGTGCACGAGTACCGTGAGGGAAAGGTGAAAAGTGCCCCGGTGAGGGGTCGTGAAATAGTACCTGAAACCGTGTGCCTACAAGCCGTAGGAGCTTACGAGGATTTCGGTCCTTGTGTGATGTGACTGCGTGCCTTTTGAAGAATGAGCCTGCGAGTTATGGTGTGTGGCGAGGTTAACCCGTGTGGGGGAGCCGTAGCGAAAGCGAGTCTGAATAGGGCGTTTGAGTCGCATGCTGTAGACCCGAAGCGGAGTGATCTACGCATGGGCAGGTTGAAGCTCAGGTAAGACTGGGTGGAGGACCGAACCCACCAGGGTTGAAAACCTGGGGGATGACCTGTGTGTAGGGGTGAAAGGCCAATCAAACTCCGTGATAGCTGGTTCTCCCCGAAATGCATTTAGGTGCAGCGTCGCGTGTTTCTTGCCGGAGGTAGAGCACTGGATGGCCGATGGGCCCGACAAGGTTACTGACGTCAGCCAAACTCCGAATGCCGGTAAGTGAGAGCGTGGCAGTGAGACTGCGGGGGATAAGCTTCGTAGTCGAGAGGGAAACAGCCCAGATCACCGACTAAGGCCCCTAAGCGTGTGCTAAGTGGGAAAGGATGTGGAGTCGCAGAGACAACCAGGAGGTTGGCTTAGAAGCAGCCACCCTTGAAAGAGTGCGTAATAGCTCACTGGTCAAGTGATTCCGCGCCGACAATGTAGCGGGGCTCAAGTACACCGCCGAAGTCGTGGCACTCATCACCATGTGTGGTGGGTGGGTAGGGGAGCGTCGTGCAGCTGGTGAAGCGGCGGAGTGATCCAGTCGTGGAAGCTGTGCGAGTGAGAATGCAGGCATGAGTAGCGAATCGAGGGTGAGAAACCCTCGCGCCGGATGACCAAGGGTTCCTGGGGCAGGCTAATCCGCCCAGGGTAAGTCGGGACCTAAGGCGAGGCCGACAGGCGTAGTCGATGGACAACGGGTTGATATTCCCGTACCCGCTTCAATGCGCCCATATCGAACCCCTTGATACTAAGAGTCCTTAAGTCAGCGGCTTCTTCGGAGGCTGTGTTAGACCGAACGCTCGGCCTGATTGGGTAGTAGGTAAGCGATGGGGTGACGCAGGAAGGTAGTCCAGCCCAGGCGATGGTTGTCCTGGGGTAAGCATGTAGGACGGGACGTAGGCAAATCCGCGTTCCATATAGTCTGAGATGTGATGCCGAGCCGATTGTGGCGAAGTGGATGATCCTATGCTGCCGAGAAAAGCCTCTAGTGAGTGTTGTGGCGGCCCGTACCCTAAACCGACTCAGGTGGTCAGGTAGAGAATACCAAGGCGATCGGGTGAACTGTGGTTAAGGAACTCGGCAAATTGCCCCCGTAACTTCGGGAGAAGGGGGACCTCTGCTGGTGATAGGCCTTGCGCCTGGAGCTGGTGGGGGTCGCAGTGGCCAGGGGGAAGCGACTGTTTACTAAAAACACAGGTCCGTGCGAAGTCGTAAGACGATGTATACGGACTGACGCCTGCCCGGTGCCGGAACGTTAAGGGGACCGCTTAGCGCAGCTTGCTGTGCGAAGGTGAGAACTTAAGCGCCGGTAAACGGCGGTGGTAACTATAACCATCCTAAGGTAGCGAAATTCCTTGTCGGGTAAGTTCCGACCTGCACGAATGGCGTAACGACTTCCCCGCTGTCTCAACCGCAGACCCGGCGAAATTGCATTACGAGTAAAGATGCTCGTTACGCGCAGCAGGACGGAAAGACCCCGGGACCTTCACTACAGCTTGACATTGGCGTTTGGAGCGTCTTGTGTAGGATAGGTGGGAGACTGGGAAGCTCGGACGCTAGTTCGGGTGGAGTCATTGGTGAAATACCACTCTGGTCGTTTTGAACGTCTAACTCTGGTCCGTGATCCGGATCGGGGACAGTGTCTGGTGGGTAGTTTAACTGGGGCGGTTGCCTCCTAAAAGGTAACGGAGGCGCCCAAAGGTTCCCTCAGCCTGGTTGGCAATCAGGTGTTGAGTGTAAGTGCACAAGGGAGCTTGACTGTGAGACTGACGGGTCGAGCAGGAGCGAAAGCTGGGACTAGTGATCCGGCATCGGCATGTGGAAGCGGTGTCGCTCAACGGCTAAAAGGTACCCCGGGGATAACAGGCTGATCTTCCCCAAGAGTCCATATCGACGGGATGGTTTGGCACCTCGATGTCGGCTCGTCGCATCCTGGGGCTGGAGTAGGTCCCAAGGGTTGGGCTGTTCGCCCATTAAAGCGGTACGCGAGCTGGGTTTAGAACGTCGCGAGACAGTTCGGTCCCTATCCGCTGCGCGCGTAGGAGACTTGAAAGGGGCTGTCCCTAGTACGAGAGGACCGGGACGGACGAACCTCTGGTGTGCCAGTTGTACCGCCAGGTGCATGGCTGGTTGGCTACGTTCGGAAGGGATAACCGCTGAAAGCATCTAAGCGGGAAGCTCGCCTTGAGATGAGGTCTCCCACCCTGTGAGGGGGTAAGGCTCCCGGTAGACGACCGGGTTGATAGGCCGGAGGTGGAAGCGCGGTAACGTGTGGAGCTGACCGGTACTAATAGGCCGAGGACTTGACCACAAAGCTTATGCTTTGGTGTGTGCTGCGCTCTGTTACTCTTCGCCGGGTCCAGAGCTGCGCCACACTGAAGGTTTTGCTCGCGTCCACTAGGCAATTCTGAGACAGCAAGCAGTGCTTGTGCGTTTCGGAGGGTTACGGCGGTTATGGCGGGAAGGAAACACCCGGTTACATTCCGAACCCGGAAGTTAAGCTTCCCAGCGCCGATGGTACTGCACTCGGGAGGGTGTGGGAGAGTAGGTCACCGCCGGACAATCTTTTGAGAAGGGGTTCATGCGAGCCTGGCTTGATGCCGGGGCTCGTGTGGGCCCCTTTTCGCATGTCCAGGCTCAGTTCCCGCATGTTCTGGGATGCGTTTCTCCGCCTCGACCGGACGCCTGCCCCGGAGATACGTTCCTCAGGACAATGTCTATCGCGCACCATCTATCGCGTACCCCCCCGCTTCGGTGTACCGGGTGCAGCCGCGGCTCTTCCTCTCGACAGCGGCGCGGTCGGTTCCGCAGAGCAGCAGCTTCAGCCAGCGTGGTCGGGTCATGACAGTCGAGCCATCTGGGCCGATCTCAGCACCCCCACCTCGGCAAGGGCCGTGACAGCCAGGCCGGCGGGTACGGCGCCCTACAGCCAGCTCGGGACCCGCGTCGCGGCGGCTGCCGTAGCCCCGACGGCGTCGCAAGGCGCGACACGGACCGGCCGAGACGGGAGCCGCTGTCACGGGAGCCGCTGTCACGGGACCCGCCGAGACGGGAGCCGCCGTGACGGGACCCGCCGAGACGGGAGCCGCCGAGACGGGACCCGCCGAGACGGGACCCGCTGTGACGGGATCCGCTGTGGTGGGCGTGGCAGTGCGAGGAGGGGCCGGCGGCACAAGGCAGGCAGCGGTGAACATGGGAAAGCCGGGGGCGGTGGGTCCACCCCCGGCTGGGACGATCTCCGGCCGTCCTTACTTCGGCAGGATCAGCAGGGCGTCGCCGACCCCACGCTCCACCCCGTCCGACGGGCGGTTGACGACCTTGTCGCCCACCACCATGGTGGTCGAGCCGCCGCCGTCCAGGTTGACGGCCTCGCGGGCGCCGAGCCAGCGCATGAAGCGGGCCGCCTCGATGAAGTTGGCCCCCACCGTGATCCCCGGCTGGCGGCCGTCGATGACGGCCACGATGAGGCTGCCGTTGCGGGTCGTGCCGAGCAGCGTGCGCGGGTGCCTGCGAAGGATCATGTTGATCGAGTCGTGGCCGTTGAGCTTGGCGGTGATCTTGGTCTTGCCGTTGCGGACCAGGCCGACGCTGCCGGCGATGACGTTCACGTCCGGCGTGAGCTTGATGGCCGAGCGCTTGCGCAGGTCCACGACCTTGGTGTCGATCTTCAGGGTGGTGCCCTCGGTGGCGTGCGCGGACAGCCACTCGGTGGCGACGCCGGTGCCGTGCAGCACGCGCGTGCCCTTGGCCACCTCGGCGCCCGGGGCGCGCACGCCGACGACCTTGCCGGCGGCGTCGATCACCACGTCGGCGCCGTCGTCGGCCGGGGTCTTGGCACCGAACTCCTCGGTGTACAGGACCAGCTCGTCCGTGCCGGCCGCGCGGTTGACGCCGTTGACCGGGGACTTGGAGCCGTCCTGCGCGATGGCCGTCACCGTGGTGCTGATCTCGGTGATGCGGGCGGTGCGGCCCTTGAGGACGACGGCGGAGCGGCCGGGCACGGCCTCGCTGAGCAGCTTGCCCGCCACCACCGACGCGCCGACCGGCTCGCCCTGGAGGTTCTTGGCGGTGTGGATGTTGAAGAAGCCGCCGTTGACGGCCGCGAGGGCATGCGCGGACTTCGCCATGGCCGAGACCTTGTCGCGGGCGGCCACACTGGTGCCCAGGGACGACGCGTACGATCCGCGGAACGTCCGCGCGTCGATCATCATGACCTTGACGTTCCAGGGGCCGGTCGTCTCGAGGCCGTCGTCGCCGGTGTAGTCCACCCTGGCCTTCAGTCCGGCGTCCTTGAGCTTGGACACCATCTCCTCGGCCTTCTTCTTCTCCTCAAGCTTCCAGCTGCCCACGCGGACCATGTAGACGGTCTGCGAGGGGGCGTCGGCCACGGCCGGCCGGACGACCTCCTGCAGGGTCGCGGTCTCGCCCGCCTCCTCGACCTGGGCCAGGACCGACTCGGCGGTCTGCCGCATGCCGTAGTCACGGCCGCTGGGCATGAGGACGGAGACCGTGTAGGCGTTGCTGGAGTTGCCGGCCTGCAGGTCGTACAGGTCGACGCCCTGGGCCACGCTGGTCAGTTTCCTCGTCGGCGCGCCCGACGTCCCCACGGGGAAGGGGAACTTCGCGGACGGGAACTTGACCGATGCCTGGTCCGCGGCGGCGACGGGCACGGTGGTGACCGTGAGGGCGGCGGCCAGGGACAGGCCGGCGGCGAGGGTACGTCGAGACATGACAACTCCAGAGGGCGGGCAGTGAACCGCACCATCCTGGCGTGATCATGGTCGGCGGGTGAGCGAAACACGCTAATCGGTCGCAGAGGTTACGAGATTGACATCGCAGCCTGGATCGGGCTTGCCGTACGACTCCTGGTCGTCACGGAACGTGCGCCCGCGTCGGCGAAAGCCCGCGACGGCGGAAGCCCGCGACGGCGGAAGCTCGCGACGGCGAGAGCCCCGCGTCGGCGAAAGCCCGCGACGGCGAGAGCCCGCGACGGCGAGAGCCCGCGACGGCGAAAGCCCGCGACGGCGAGAGCCCGCGACGGAACGTGCGCCCGGCCGTCAGCGGGCGTCGCGGCGGAAGGACTCCAGGGCCAGCAGGGCGACGTGGAGCGACAGGCACGACTCGACGTCGTCGAGGTCCGTGTCGAGGATGCGTTCGAGGCGCCGGAGCCGGTCGTAGAAGGCGGGCCGGGACAGGTGCGCCTTCTGGGCGGCCACCGCCTTGTTGCGCCCGGCGTCGAGGTAGATGCGCAGGATCCTGGTGAGGTCGCCGCCGCGCTGGGCGTCGTGGGCGAGCAGCGGCCCGAGCTCCCGCTCGGCGAACGTCTGCAGCCGCGCGTCGTCGCGCAGCAGGTGCAGCAGGCCCCGAAGCCGCAGGTCGGGTAGCCGGTAGAAGGGCCTGCCGTCGGGTTGTCGCACGGCCACGTCGGCGACCTGCTCGGCTTCGAGGAAGCTGCGCCGCACGTCGCGGATGGAGTCGACCACGGAGCCGGCCGCGAGGACGAACGCCGAGCCGGTCTTCCACAGGATCCGCAGGCGGTCGGACAGGGCGGTCAGCGCCGGCTCGGCCTGGGTGCGCGGCGGCAGGGGCAGCAGGACGCCGACGCGGTCCTGGTCGAGCGCGCCGACGAGGGCGGGCAGGCGGGCGTCGCGGCAGGCCGCGGCGGTGGCCTCGGCCAGCTCGCCGAGCTGGGCCTGCCCGTCGAGGGCCTGCTCGACGGGCTCGGTGGGCCGGATGACGACGCTGACGAGCTTGCGGCCGGTGAGGGGGACGCCGACGGCGCGGGCGCGGGCGGCGGCCTCGTCGGGGTCGGCGTAGGCGTGGGTGAGGATGCCGGTGATGATCGTGCCGTGGGCCTGGCGTTCGAGCGACTCCTGGTGGCGTTCGAGCAGGCGGCCGAGGGCGAGGGTGGTGGCGGCGCGCTCGGCGAGGACCAGGTCGCGGGGCGAGGGCGGCGCGTCGCACAGGAGGATCAGCCGTCCCCAGTCCTGGCCGCGGGCGCCGACGGTGGTGACCAGCCAGCCGGAGGCCGGGTCGTACGCGGTGCGCTCGGACGGCGCGACGGCCCGCGAGCGGGTCTCCCACCCGGCGAGCAGGCTGCCGGTGTCGCGGGCCGCGGACTCGCAGGCCAGCACCTGGTGGGCGAGGTTCTCCAGCAGCACGGGCCGCCCGGACAGCCGTGCCACCTGGGCGAGCACCTCGGCGGGCGAGGCGCCCTCGACCGACAGCTCGGTGAAGACCTCGTGCAACTGCTCGGAGGCCCGCAGCTCCTCCAGCTGGATGTCGATGATCCGGGCGTGCACCGACTCGGTGATCTGCACGAACGGCGTCTCGCGGGTCAGCACGACGAGCGGCAGGCCGTGCTCCTCGGCGGCCTTGACGACGGGGGGCGGCAGCTCGCCGACGAACCGGCGGCCCAGCTCCACGATGAGCCCGGCGACGCCCACGGATGCCAGCTCCCCGATGTAGTCGGCCAGCTTCTCGGGGTCGCGCGGCAGCGCCACGCCGGTAGTGAGCACCAGCTCGCCGCCGCGCAGCAGGGGGGCGATGTCGGCGATCTCGCCGACATGGACCCACCGCACCTTGCTGCCCAGCCGGTCGGCGCCCGCGACCACGCGCGGTCCGCCCCGGCGAACCGTCTCCAAGGCGAGCACATCGGCAATGGTGGGCAGCACGGACAGAGCCTATCCGATCAGCTTGTAAGATCGGCAATGCTGCCATTTACATAGTGGATTGACACATCGGCAGCCGCTCATCGGTTCAGCTCCTCCTCCGTGAACTCCCGGCCGGGCGGGCGCTCGCGCAGCTCGACCCGGCGGATCTTGCCGGAGATCGTCTTCGGCAGCTCGCCGAACTCCAGCCGCCGCACCCGCTGGTACGGCGCGAGCCCGCGCCGGCAGTGCTCGAAGATGGACCGCGCGGTGTCCTCGTCCGGCTCGCGTCCGGGCACGAGCGTCACGTACGCCTTGGGCACGGCCAGGCGCAGCGGGTCGGGGGCGGGCACCACGGCGGCCTCGGCCACGGCCGGGTGCTCCAGCAGCACGCTTTCCAGCTCGAACGGCGAGATGCGGTAGTCGGACGCCTTGAACACGTCGTCCGTGCGCCCCACGTAGGTGATGTAGCCCTCGGCGTCGCGGGTGGCCACGTCACCGGTGTGGTAGAAGCCGTCGCCGGCGGCGGCGGAGGCGCCCGCGTAGCCGGTCATCAGCCCGGCGGGCCGGTCGCCGTCCAGGGGAAGGCAGATCTCCCCGTCGTCGCCCGGCCGCCCGGTGACGGGGTCGAGCAGCGTGATCTCGTAGCCGGGCAGCGGCCGGCCCATCGACCCCGGTTTGACCGGCTCGTCCGGCACGTTGCCGATCTGGGCGGTGGTCTCGGTCTGGCCGTAGCCGTCGCGGACGGTGAGCCCCCACGCCTTGGCCACCTGGTCGATGATCTCCGGGTTGAGCGGCTCGCCGGCGGCGACGGCGGTGCGCAGCGGCAGCCGCCAGGCGGTCAGGTCCTCCTGGATGAGCATGCGCCACACGGTCGGCGGCGCGCAGAACGTGGTGACGGCCTCGTCGCGCAGCACCTCCAGCAGCGCGGTCGCGGAGAAGCGCCGGTAGTCGTGGACGAGCACGGTCGCCCCCGCGTTCCACGGCGCGAAGACGCTGCTCCACGCGTGCTTGGCCCAGCCGGGCGACGACACGTTGAGGTGCACGTCGCCTGGCCGCAGCCCGATCCAGTACATCGTGGACAGGTGCCCGGCGGGATAGGACAGGTGGGAGTGCTCGACCAGCTTCGGCCGGGAGGTCGTGCCGGAGGTGAAGTAGAGCAGCATGGGGTCGCCGGACAGGGTGGGCGCGTCGGGGACGATGCGGGCGTCCGCCTCGCGGCTCTCGTGGTAGGGCAGCCAGCCGTACGCGTCGCCGACGGCGATCCTGGTGAACGGCCCGGCGGCGAACTTGCCGGCGTCGGAGGCATTGGCGACGACGTGCGCGACGCCGGCCCGCTCGACGCGCTCGGCGACGTCCTTGGCGGTCAGCAGGGTGGTGGCCGGGATGACGACGGCGCCGAGCTTCATGGCGGCCAGCAGGCTCTCCCACAGCTCGACCTGGTTGCCGAGCATGAGCAGGATCCGGTCGCCGCGGCGCACGCCCTGCTCGTGCAGCCAGTGGGCGACCTGGGCGGAGCGGGCCGACAGCTCGGCGAAGGTCAGGGTCGCCGGGCGCTCCCCGCCGACGATGCGCAGCGCCACCGCGTCGGGCGTCTCTGCGGCGAGCACCCCGTCGAACCAGTCGAGCGCCCAGTTGAAGCGCTCCGGCCGGGGCCAGCGGAACTCGCTGCGCGCGGTCGCGTAGTCGGCGTTCAGCAGGAGGTCGCGTGCCGCGCGGAAGCCGCCTACGTCGTGGTGCTGCCCGTCATGTCCCATACCCTCAATCTGCTACGAGCGCAGCCGAGCCTCAAGGCCGTCGAGCACCGTGGCGAGGCCGAACGCGAAACTCGTCTCCCGCAGCGTGTCGGTGTCGGAGACCTTCTCGTTGACCTCGATGACGCGCTCCAGCAGGTCGGGGAAGTCCTTGGCGACCTTCTCGAACGTCTCGCGCATGGACTCCTGGTCGAGCTGCTCGCCGCTCAGGTACGACCGCCACGCGATCTCGGGCATCACCGTGCCGAACACGTACGCCGTGAGGGTGGCGTTGGCGCAGTCGATGTCCAGGCCCTCGAACCCGGCCAGCGCGAAGGTCCTGCGCAGCCGGTCGGACATGGACAGCGCGTTGGGACCCAGGGCGGGCATGCGGCCGATGAGCGAGCCGATCCACGGGTGGAACAGCATGACCCGGCGCATGCTGTGGGCGAAGGTCGTGATGGTGTCGCGCCAGCCGAGGTCCTCGGGGACGGGCAGGGCGATCTCGCCCCAGACGTGGTCGTAGGCCAGCTCCAGCAGCTCGTCCTTGTTCTCGACGTACCAGTAGATGGTGGTGGCGCCGGAGCCCAGCCGGGCGCCGAGCTTGCGCATGCTGAGGCCGTCGAGCCCCTCGGTGTCGAGCAGGTCCAGGGTCGCGCGGACGATCTCCTCGCGGCTGCGGCCGGGGGTCCGGGTGGGCCGTGGCTCGCGGGCCCAGACGGAGGAGATCTGCTTGCTCATGGCCCCAGCATAAATCCCCTCGCACAGTGTGCGAGAGTCGTCGTACAGTGTGCGAGTGAATTCGAACGATGTACCAGACACCTCGAACGATGTGCGAGACCCGCGGCGGTGGTGGACGCTCGTCGTCCTGTGCCTGTCGGTGCTGGTGCTGGGCGTGGACGGGACGGTGCTCAACCTGGCCATCCCGTCGCTGATCCGCGACCTGGGGGCGAGCCCCGGCGACATCCAGTGGATCCTCGACGCCTACGTGCTGGCCTTCGCCGGGTTGCTGCTGACCGCGGGCAGTCTGTCCGACCGTTACGGCCGGCGCAAATTCCTGATCATCGGCCTGGCGTTCTTCGGCGGCGCGTCGCTGCTGGCCGTGCTGGCCTCGGAGCCGTGGCAGCTCATCGGCGCGCGGGCGCTCATGGGGGTCGGCGGCTCGATCCTCATGCCCTCCACCCTGTCGATCCTGATGACCGTCTTCGACGAGGCCGAGCGGCGCAAGGCGATGGCCGCCTGGAGCGCGGTCGCCATGGTGAGCGTGATCGCGGGCCCCACGCTGGGCGGCTTCCTGCTCGACCACTACTGGTGGGGCTCGGTCTTCCTGCTGAACGTGCCGATCGCGGGCCTGGCCATCGTGGCCGCGCTCGTGCTCATGCCGGAGACCCGCAGCTCCGGGCGCAGGATCGACCCGGTGGGCGTGGTCCTGTCCGTCGTCGGGCTGACCGCCGCCGTCTACGTCATCATCGAGCGCGAGTGGAACGTGGCCGGCATCGCGACCGCCGTGGTGGCCCTCGGCGCGTTCGTGGTGTGGGAGGTGCGCTCGGAGCAGCCGATGCTGCCGCTGGAGCTGTTCCGCAACCGCAACTTCAGCGGGGCGTCCTTCTCCATCCTGCTCATGTCCTTCGGCGCGGGCGCCGTCATGCTCATGCTGACGCAGTACCTGCAGTTCGTGCTCGGCTACGGGCCGATGAAGGCGGGGCTGGCGCTGCTGCCGTACGCGGTGGCCGCGGCGCTGTTCAACGGCCTCGGCGCGGCGCTCGGCCAGCGGGTGAGCAACCGCGTGCTCGTCAGCGTGGGCCTGGTCGTCATGGCCGGCGGCTTCGCGGTGCTGGCCACGACCACCGGCTACCTGCCGGTGCTGACCGGGCTGATGGTCATGGGCGTCGGCGGCGGCCTGGCCGGACCGGCGGCCTACGCCTCGCTCATGGGGGCGATCCCGGTGGAGCACGCCGGGGTCGGCTCGGCGCTGAACGACACCGTCCAGCAGGTCGGCATGGCCATGAGCATCGCGATCCTGGGCAGCGTGCTGGCCGGGGTGTTCACCTCGGCCATGCCCGCGGACGTGCCGGCCGCGGCCAAGGAGTCGATCGGCGACGCGATCCGGCTGGGCTTCGCCGAGCCGGCCAAGGCCGCGTTCACCGACGCCGTGCACCTCGGGGCCTGGGTGGGCGGCGGGTTCTGCGTGGCCGCCGCGCTGCTCGCGCTGGCGGTGCTCCGGCCGCCCGCGCCGGCCGTCGCTCCCGAGCCCGAGCCCGAGCGGGTGTGAGCCCGGCTCCTCATCGGACGCTGTTTCATCGAACACGGGGCTCGCGCATGCTGCGCAGGCTGTCGAGCTTGTGGGTGCGCTCGTCGTGGCCGATCTGCCGCAGCAGGTCGGCCACCGAGCGGTAACGGCCATACTCGGCGGCGTAGGTGCCGGGGTCCGGAACGAGGTCGAGCGCGGGGTTCTCGGCCACGAACGTCATGTACTCGTGCTCGGCGTGGTCCTCGAACTCGGCGTTGAGCCGGTAGCTCCAGTCGGGCCGGACCAGGAACAGCATCCACGACACGTGGTAGTAGAAGAACGCGATGACCCACGGCGCGGCCCGGTGCAGCAGCCACGTCTGCCGCTCGCCGTTGCGCTGCACGAGGTCCTGCACGATCAGCAGGTGCCACTGCTCGTTGTCCTGGTCGGCTCGGGCCTCGACGATCCGCTCGAACACCCTCCTGGCCAGCGCCGAGCGCCCCGCGTGGCGGTGCACCGCCCAGTAGCCCATGCGCTCCCACGCCTGGTACGGCACGCGGGCGATGGTCTCCAGCATGGCGAACTTGGTGAACGAGCCCTGCCTGCCGTACAGGAGGTCCACCGGCTTGAACATCATCCGCGCCAGCAGGCTGTAGGCCATGCGCGGGGTGGCGAGCGTGTCGCGCTCGGCCTGGCGGAGCAGGTCGCGGCTGAGCTTGGGCGGGCCGGAGGGCAGCTCGGGGCGCGTCGCGGTGTGCGTCGCGGTGGGGGGTTCGAAGGTGATGGTCATGGCCGGTGTCTCCTCGGGTCGTCTTTCGTGATGACCCGATCGTGGCCCAGCCGGCCCCGTCCGGTCGTCGGCCGCGGGAGGTCATCGCCGGTGCCTCCGGCGGCGTACCGGGGGCGCGGCCCGTACGCCCGCAGGCGCACGGGACATCCCCTAGGGGACGGACGGCGGGAAGCCGGAAGACTGACGGCAGGAAGTCTTGATGTCATGACATAGACTGGCCAGAAGTCCAGAGGTCGCCCCGACAGCCTGTAAGGCGATTCGGCGGCCCGCCGACAGGTTGCCGGTGGGAGGAATGATGTCAGAACGGGATACTCGTAGCATGTCGGAGCTTCTCGCGCGCCACCGGGCCGTCATGCCCAACTGGCTGGCCCTCAACTACACCGAGCCCATCGAGATCGTCAGCGGCAAGGGCAACCGCGTCGTCGACGCGGACGGCAAGAGCTACCTCGACTTCTTCGCCGGCATCCTGACCAACATGATCGGCTACGACGTCCCCGAGGTGCGCGAGGCCGTCGAGCGCCAGCTCGCCACGGGCGTCGTCCACACGAGCACGGTCTACCTCCTGCGCGGCCAGATCGAGCTGGCCGAGAAGATCGCCCGCCTGTCCGGCATCCCGGACGCCAAGGTCTTCTTCACCAACTCCGGCACCGAGGCCAACGAGACCGCCCTGCTGCTCGCCACCTACGCCCGCAAGAGCGACCAGGTGCTGGCCATGCGGCAGAGCTACCACGGGCGCAGCTTCGGCGCGATCAGCGTCACCTCCAACCGCTCCTGGAAGAACAACTCGCTCTCCCCGCTCAACGCGCACTTCCTGCACGGCGCCGACCGGCACCTCGCCCAGTTCCGCGGCCTGTCCGACGCCGAGTACATCAAGGTGTGCGTCGACGACCTGCGCCACGTGCTCGCCACCACGGTCGCCGGCGACGTCGCCGCGCTGATCGCCGAGCCCATCCAGGGCGTGGGCGGCTTCACCATGGCCCCCGACGGCCTGTTCGCCGCCTACAAGGAGGTCCTGGACGAGCAGGGCATCCTGTTCATCTCCGATGAGGTGCAGACCGGCTGGGGCCGCACCGGCAGCGCGTTCTTCGGCATCCAGAACCACGGCGTGACGCCCGACATGATGACCTTCGCCAAGGGCCTCGGCAACGGGTTCGCCGTCGGCGGCGTCGTCGCCCGCGGCGACCTCATGGACGCCCTGCCCGCGGTGGGCCTGGCCACGTTCGGCGGCAACCCCATCTCCATGGCCGCCGCCAACGCCACCCTCGACTACGTCCTCGACCACGACCTGCAGGCCAACGCCGCCCGCACCGGCGCGCTCATCATGGACGGCCTGCGCGAGGCCGCCCAGCGGCTGCGCATCGTCAAGGACGTGCGCGGCAAGGGCCTGATGTTCGCCGTCGAGCTGGAGACGCCCGCCCAGGCCGCGCGCTTCATGGAGGAGAGCAAGCGGGCCGGCCTGCTCGCCGGCAAGGGCGGTCTGTACGGCACGGCCATCCGCATGGCCCCGCCCCTCACCCTCACGATGGACGAGGCCGCCGAGGGGCTCGGCATCATCGTCCACGCCCTGGAAGTCATCGACGCGGAAGCGGGAGCGCAGTGAAGTCTGTCAGGCACTGGATCGGCGGGGCGCTCACCGGCGGCGACGGCCGCACCGGGGAGGTCTTCGACCCGGCGACCGGCGAGGTGAGCGGCCACGTGGCGCTCGCGTCGGTGGAGGAGGTGGACGCGGCGGTGGCCGCCGCGGTCGCGGCGTTCCCCGCCTGGCGGGACGCGTCGCTGACCAAGCGGGCGCAGGTGCTGTTCCGCTTCCGCGAGCTCATGGTCGCCCACCGCGACGAGCTGGCCGCGCTGATCTCCGCCGAGCACGGCAAGGTGCACTCCGACGCGCTCGGCGAGGTGGCCCGCGGCCTGGAGGTCGTCGAGTTCGCCTGCGGCATCCCGCACCTGCTCAAGGGCGGCTTCTCCGAGGGCGTCTCCACGCGCGTCGACTCCTACTCGATCCGCCAGCCGCTCGGCGTCGTGGCCGGCATCACGCCGTTCAACTTCCCGGCCATGGTGCCGATGTGGATGTTCCCGATCGCGATCGCCTGCGGCAACGCGTTCGTGCTCAAGCCGTCCGAGAGGGACCCGTCGGCGTCGCTGCTCATGGCCCGGCTGTGGCAGGAGGCGGGGCTGCCCGACGGCGTGTTCAACGTCGTGCAGGGCGACAAGACCGCGGTGGACCGGCTGCTGGAGCACCCCGACGTGCGGGCCGTCTCGTTCGTCGGCTCCACCCCCATCGCCCGCTACGTCTACGAGACCGGCACGGCGCACGGCAAGCGGGTCCAGGCGCTCGGCGGTGCCAAGAACCACATGCTCGTGCTGCCGGACGCCGACCTCGACCTGGTCGCCGACTCGGCCGTGTCGGCGGGCTTCGGCTCGGCCGGCGAGCGGTGCATGGCCATCTCGGTCGTGCTGGCCGTGGACCCCGTCGGCGACGAGCTGGTCGAGAAGATCAAGGAGCGCGTCGCCAAGCTGGTGATCGGCCCCGGCGACGACCCCAGGGCCGAGATGGGTCCGCTGGTCACCCGCCAGCACCGCGACAAGGTCGCCTCCTATCTCGACCTGGGCGTCGAGGAGGGCGCCAAGCTGGTCGTGGACGGCCGCGAGAGCGCGCTGCTCGGCGGCGGCAAGGCGTCGGAGGCGCCCGGGTTCTGGCTCGGCCCGACCGTGCTCGACCACGTGCCCGTGGGCTCCCGGGTGCACACCGAGGAGATCTTCGGGCCGGTGCTGTCGATCGTGCGCGTCCCCTCGTACGAGGAGGGGGTGCGGGTCATCAACGACGGCGAGTACGGCAACGGCACCGCCATCTTCACCAACGACGGCGGCGCCGCCCGGCGCTTCCAGAACGAGGTGGAGGTCGGCATGATCGGGATCAACGTGCCGATCCCGGTGCCGATGGCGTTCTACAGCTTCGGCGGCTGGAAGGCGTCGCTGTTCGGCGACACGCACGTCCACGGCGCCGAGGGCGTCCACTTCTACACCCGCGGCAAGGTCGTCACCTCCCGCTGGCTCGACCCGTCCCACGGCGGCGTCAACCTGGGCTTCCCCACCAACGGGTAGGCCCCCGGGTCCCCACCGGGGAGGGACGAGCGTCCCTCCCCGGCCCTCTCCCCGGTAAGCTCCAGGTCACGAGATCGAGACCGCGGGCCCGGGTCGCACCTGACGAGCCGCGGGGCAGGAGGTCGCCCTCAAGGGGACCGCGGACAAGGGGGACCAGTGGATCGGCGCACACGCGCTCTGGCGCTCGCCGTGGCGGCGCTGGCCGCGAGCCTGGGCGCGGCGGGCCCGTCGGCGGGCGCGGCGGTGGCGCCGGCCGCGGTGCCGGCCCCAGTACCGGGCGCCGTGCCGGTCGCGGCCGCTTCGCGGGTGGCGCTCCCCGTTCCGCAGGGCACGCCGTCGCCCGCCGTGAGCGTGAAGCCGCGCAAGTCGGTCCCCCCGCCGGGCCCGGCGCAGAGCGACGGCACGCTGCAGATCCTCACCTACCGCGGCTACGCCGACTACTCCGGCACCACCTCCGACTTCGAGAAGACCACCGGCTGCCGCATCGCCCGCTACGACACGGTGCAGACCGCCGACCAGATGGCCGCCGCCGTCCGGGGGCGGCCCTACGACGTGATCTCCGCGGGGCCGGTGCTGGCCGCCGACCTCATCGCCTCCAAGCAGGTCCAGGTCATCGACCCGAACAAGGTGCCCGGCTACGACCGGCTGACCAAGCGCTTCCGTGAGATGACGGTCCGCTCGGGCAAGGTCTACGGCGTGCCCTACCTGTGGGGCTACCACGAGTTCCTGTACGACTCCTCCCGCGTCAAGGGCGAGCCGACCCTGAAGGACGTCTTCGGCAGCGGCCACGTCGTGCTGCGCGACAGCCCGCTGACCATCGCCGACGCCGCGCTGGCCGACGGGGTCGAGGGCGACCCGTTCGAGCTGACCAAGCACGAGCTCGACGGCGCCGTGGACCTGCTGGAGGAGCAGCCCGGCCGGACGTACTGGACCAGCTCCCTCGACCTGGTCAAGGGCTTCGCCACCGGCTCCCTCGACTACGCCCAGGCCACCCCGTACTACCGCCTGCTGCTCCAGCAGGCCGGCAGGCCGGTCAAGGCGGTCGAGACCCCGCGCGCGACCGGCTGGGTCGACTCGTGGATGCTCGGCGCCGGCGTGCCCAACACCGACTGCGCCTACCGCTGGCTGGCCTACACCGCCTCCGCCACGGTGCAGCGCAAGGCCGTCGCCTGGCTGGGGCTGGCGCCGGCCAACCCGGAGGCGTGCGTCAAGGCCACCCAGCGGGTCTGCGACGCGTACGGCGTCGAGGACCCGGAGCGGATCGGCCGGATCGCCTTCGCCACCCGCCCGCCCGACGGCTGCAAGCCCAAGGACGGCTGCCCCGCGTACATCGCGTGGGCCGAACGGTGGCGCGCGCTGGTCAAGTGAGCTCCGCCGCAGGTGGGGGCCGTGGAGATGTCTGTCTCAATTTCAGACTGAATGACCAGTCAGTCTCGACTGAATGACCAGTCAGTGAGTAGGGTGCTCTGCATGAGAATCCTTCTGGTCGGCGCCGGCGGGGTCGGCTCCGCTGTCGTGCCCATCGCCGCTCGCCGAGATTTCTTCGAACACATCGTGGTCGCCGACTCCCAACAGAGCCGGGCGGCACGTGCCGTCGCCGGTGTGGACGACCCGCGCTTCAGCGCGATCACCCTCGACGCCTCCGACCGCGCCCAGGTCGAGGCCGCCCTGCGTGAGCACCGGTGCGACGTGCTGTTCAACGCCGTCGATCCCCGGTTCACGATGCCGCTGTTCGAGGCGGCGCTGGCGGCGGGGGCGCACTACCTCGACATGGCCATGTCGCTGTCGCGGCCGCACCCCAGCGAGCCGTACCGGATGCCGGGGGTCAAGCTCGGCGACCGGCAGTTCGCCCTCGACGGCGCGTGGCGGGAGGCGGACCGGCTGGCGCTGGTCGGCATGGGCGTCGAGCCCGGCCTGGCCGACGTGTTCGCCCGCTACGCCGCCGACCACCTGTTCTCCAGCATCGAGGAGATCGGTGTACGCGACGGCTCCAACCTGGTCGTCGACGGCTACGACTTCGCGCCCACGTTCTCCATCTGGACCACGATCGAGGAGTGCCTGAACCCGCCGGTCGTCTGGGAGGACGGGCGCTGGCACACCACGGAGCCGTTCAGCGAGCCCGAGGTGTTCGACTTCCCGGCCGGCATCGGGCCGGTGGAGTGCGTGAACGTCGAGCACGAGGAGGTCCTGCTCGTGCCCCGCTGGATCCCGGCGCGCAGGGTGACCTTCAAGTACGGGCTCGGCGAGGAGTTCATCGGCGTGCTCAAGACGCTGCGCAAGCTCGGCCTCGACAGCGCCGAGAAGGTGCGCGTCGGCGGCGCGGAGGTGGCGCCGCGCGACCTCGTGGCCGCCCGCCTGCCCGACCCGGCCACGCTCGGCGAGCGCATGCACGGCAAGACGTGCGCCGGCACCTGGGTCAAGGGCCTCGGCAAGGACGGCGTGCCGCGCGAGGTGTACCTGTACCACGTGGTGGACAACGACTGGTCGATGCGGGAGTACGGCTCGCAGGCCGTCGTCTGGCAGACCGCCGTCCACCCCGTCGTGGCGCTGGAGCTGGTGGCGCGCGGCGTCTGGAAGGGGGCGGGCGTGCTCGGGCCCGAGGCGTTCGACGCGGTGCCGTTCCTCGACCTGTTGCACGAGTACGGCTCCCCGTGGGAGATGCGCGAGGAGCGCCAGGCCGCCGCCTAGTCCGGAGCGGTACGCCCGTCAGGGGCCTCCAACCAGTCCGCCTCCTCGCCGGTGAGCCGCCGCCACTCCGCCGACACCCCGTCGGGATCCGCCTCCCCGGCGGTGCGCAGCCACATCGCCGCCGCCTGCGTCTCGGCGTCCAGCTCGATCAGCAGGTGGAGGCTCGTCAGCAGCGGCTCGATCGCCTCCACCGGGCGCCCGCACTCGACGAGCAGACCGCCGCGCAACGACAGGCAGTGCGCCAGCGCCTCGGGCTCCCCTGTGCCGCCGCCGCGGATCGCGATGGCCTCGTCGATCGGGGCCAGCCCCTCGGCGTGCCGGTCGAGCAGGGCGTACCGGATGGCGTTGTTGGCCAGCGCGGTGGCCAGGTTGTCCAGTCCTCTGCCGTCCTGGCCGGTGGCCGGGCCGTCCGGCGCCCTGCCGGGCCCGTCGGCGGTCAGGCGGCGGAACACGGCCACCGCCTCCTGCGTGGCCGCCAGCGCCTCCGCCCGGCGGCCGGCCTCTCCGTACGCGTTCGACAGATTGTTCAGCGCGACACCGAGGCTGTTCAGGTGTTCGTCCGGGCTGCCGGCGGCGAGGTCGCGAAGCAGGGACACGGCCCGCTCCGCGCGTTCGACCACGTCGTCGTGCCGGCCCATTCCGGCCCGACTGGAGGCCGCCGTCGTCAGTGTCGAGGCGAGCCTGGGCGCGTGGTTGTCCGGATCGATCTCCGCGAGCCTGTGCTCGATGGCGGTCGCCTCCTCGCTCGCCGCCACGCTCTCGGCGCCCCGGCCGGCCTGCTCGTACAGGGTGGACAGCGTGACGAGGGCGTGCGCCAGCTCCGACTGCCGGTGCTCCTCCGCGAAGGAGCCCCGCTCGGTCGCGGCCATCTGGCGGCGCCACAGCGCCACCGCCTCCTCGGCCGCCGCCAGGGCCGCCTCCCGCCGCCCGGGCGGGCACGCGTTGGCGAAGATCCGCAACGCGTCGGCGAGGCCGGAGAGGTGGTCCCGGCCGAGGCGGCGGTTGAGGTCCACGGCCTCCTCGGCGGCGGTCAACGCCTCCTTCCGCCGGTCCACGACCAGGTAACGCTCGGCCAGGTAGGCCAGCGCCGTGGCCAGATCGCCCACGACCCGCCGGTGCCTCCTCGGCACGCGGAAGGGCCACAGGCGGCCGGTCGCGATCGCCCGCCGGGCATCCTCGCGGGCGACCGTGACCAGCCGCTCCGCCACCCTCACCCCGAAGTCGCGCAGCACCAGGGTCGACAAGGGGGTCGCCATCGTCAGGGCGAGCAGTTCGTCGTAGCCGAGGTCCTGCTCCTCCTCCAGGAAGGAGGCCAGCGCGTCGCGCAGCGCCTCCGGGCGTTCGGCCTGCGTCGTGATGTCGAGCATCGTCACGACCAGGTGCCAGTGCCTGATGCCGAGCAGCGAGCGGAAGATCGAGCGGAAATGCCGCTGTTCGCGGGCGGAGGCGCGCGCCAGCACCTCCAGCGCCCGCTCGCGCTGCTCGACGCTCGCGGCGGGCAACAGGACGTTCAACAGCTCAGGAGCGCCCCTGGTGACGATCGTGACCAGGTGCTCGCCGATCCGGTCCGGCTGGACGGCGCCCCAGTACTCTCCCGCCGGGGCCGGGTAGAGGCCGTGGATCCAGCGTGCCGCCGCCTCCCGCCGGTCGTCGCCGGCGTCGGTCCAGCCCGGCACCGCCTTCAGCGTGGCCCCGGCCTGCGCCGCGTCGTCGGCGCCGCACAGGGCGGCCGCGGCGATCGCCCGCTCCAGCGACCCGGGGTTGGCCGCCAGGCCCGCGGCGGCCGCCGTACGCTGCCAATACCGGCGCTCGTGGTTGAGCAGCACGTCCTCGACCGCGTCGGATGCCCCGACCTCGACCGGATGCTCGCTCGACTGCAGCAGCTCCACGAGTGCGGCCATCTGGATGGTCAGGATGGACGCGCGCACATCGGCGCCCAGCCAGACGGGCGGGTCGATGGCCTTGACCGCCGAGGCCCAGGAGGGGCCGCCGAAGCCGGGAAGGCGTTCGAGGTGGGTGGCGAGGTCGCGTAAGGCGTCGCCGAAGGCGGCCCGGCGGCCGTCCTCGTCGGGTTCGAGCGGCTGGAGGGTGTGCACGACGGTCCCGGACAGCGCCGCCTCCAGGTCGGGATGGCCGGTGCGGAGCTGGGTCCACCACTCCCCGGCGGTGCGGGCCAGCAGCAGGATCCGTACGGCCTCCCCGTCGCCGCCGTGCAACACCTGCTCCAACAGGTGCACCACCTGCTCGGGCCGGCTCTCGGCGTAGTCCACGACGACGACGAGCGGCACCGTCGTCCGGGCGAAGGCGGCGTAGGCGGCCGGGTCCACGCGCCGGGACAGCAGGTGGCCGCCGACGAAGCCGCGCCCGTACAGGTCGGTCACCAGCCGCCGCGACAGCCTGGTCTTGCCCTGACCGCCGGGGCCGGTGAGCAGGCGCACGGAGACCCCGTCGCCTTCGCACCACGCGGCCAGCTCCTCCAGCAGCTCCCCGCGGCCGCGGAAGGAGACCACCTCGGCGTCGGCGCGCAGCAGGAAGGCGGGCGAGCGGAGATCGGCGCGGGCCTGCGGCGCGTCCAGCAGCCCGGCCAGCTCCACCGACTCCAGCAGCGGCAGGTGGCCGGTCGCGTCCCTGACCAGATCGTGAAAATCCCGATCGGCCAGGAGGTCCTGGGCGCGGGTGGCGGCCAGGCGGCCGCCGTAGGCCATGCGGTCCTGGGAGACCACGCCGATCACGAGCCGGCCGTCGGCGGACAGGACGGCCGCGCCGGACATGCCCGCCCACGGGGACTCTCCCGGCGCTCCAGGTCTGGGCAGCGAGTCGTCCACGTGGATCTCGTACCGGCCGGCGGAGGCGGCGGTGCCCGGGTTCACGTGACCGGACAACTGCTCCTCCCACCGTCCGCTGTCCTCGCGTTGCGCCTTCGGGTAGCCGGTGGCCTGGCAGGGGACGCCGGGTCTGGTGCCGGTGAGCCGCCCCCACCGCACCGGCCCGCGGCCGGTCCGCCGGTCCGTGTGGGCCACGCGGATCAGCGCCGCGTCCACGGCTCCCGAACGGCGCCGCCACACCACGGTGCCCGCCGACTCGTGGCCGGCCCACCCGACCGTCACCTCGTGGCCCACGTTCTCGACCACGTGGGCCGAGGTCAGCACCAGCGACGGAGCGACGAGGAAACCACTGCCGAACACCTTGCGCCCGTCGTCCGTCCGGGCGCGCACGTACACGGATCTCGCGGACTCAGCGGCCACGCCTCACCTCCACGTACGATCTGGTTTTCCCCGGATTGTGGGCGGCGATAGGAGGTCGGCGTGAGCGATTCCGAGTGGGTGGAGCTGGACGACGCGATCACCGCGTTACGCAAGCAGCTCGACGTGGCACGTAAGCGGGGTGCGGAGGAGGACCTGAAGTTCGCGCTCGGCGAGGTGACCGTCGAGTTCGGCATGGAAGTCCGCAAGGAGGGGTCGGGCAACGCGGGCGTGCGCCTCGGAGTCGTCTCCGTGGGCGCCAAGGGCACGGTGGCCAGGAACGTCACCCACAAGGTGACGATCAAGATGACGCCCCGCACGAGCGCCGGGGAGTCGGTGGACGTCCGCGACGAGGACGACTGGTAACAGCCGGAGAACACGGCGGTGCGGCCCCGCCGGGCCGCACCGGGAGGTCAGCGGGCCGGGAAGGCGAGGACGGTGCCGAGGGGGGCGGGCAGCAGGGCCTCGGCGCAGTCGGCGCACGCCAGCACGGCCGAGTCGTCGGGCAGCCGGCCCACGCGCACGCGCGGCCTCGGCCACCGCTTGTGGCAGACGGCGCAGGCATCGCCCTCGCGCTGCGCCCAGCTCAGATCATCAGGGTCGAACGTCAACATGTCATGCGCCGTTCCTGTCGGGCCCCAGTTCATCACGCTCCCCGAGGTGATCGCGCACCCGTGCACCGGATCCGTTATAACCCCGACCGCCCTCGTGATCGTCTAGCTGGGCGTCAAGCCAGAGTGAATTCTCTACCCACCCCGCCTCCTTTAGGCGCATAAAAACGGGCATCCAGCCACAAGCCGGATGCCCGTTTTTTACCTATTCATACTTTGTAAAGGGCTCAGAGCTCGGCGAACGCCTTCTCCAGGATGCCGAGGCCCTCCTCCAGCAGGTGCTCGGGGATCACCAGCGGCGGCAGGAACCGCAGCACGTTGCCGTAGGTGCCGGCGGTGAGCACCAGCAGGCCGTCCGCGTGGCAGCGCTTGACCACCTCGGCGACGGCAGCCGGGTCGGGCTCCTTGGTGCCCGGCCGCACCAGCTCGATCGCGATCATCGCGCCGCGCCCGCGCACGTCGCCGATCACGTCGAAGCGCTCGCGCATCGCCTCCAGGCGGGGCAGCATGATCTCGCCGATCCGCCGGGCCCTGGCGACCAGGTCCTCCTCGGCGATGGTCTCCAGCACGCCGAGCGCCGCCTCGCAGGCCAGCGGGTTGCCGCCGTACGTGCCGCCCAGGCCGCCCGGGTGGACCTGGTCCATGAGCTCGGCGCGGCCGGTCACCGCCGCCAGCGGCAGGCCGCCCGCGATGCCCTTGGCCGTGGTGATGATGTCGGGCACGACGCCCTCGTGCTCGCAGGCGAACAGGTCGCCCGTGCGGGCGAAGCCGGTCTGCACCTCGTCGGCCACGAACACGATGCCGTTCTCGCGGCAGAACTCCGCGATCCTCGGCAGGAAGCCCTTGGCCGGCTCGATGAAACCCCCCTCGCCGGCGATCGGCTCGATCACCACGGCCGCCACGTTGGTCGCGCCGATCTGCTTGGTGATCATGTCGATGGCCTGGGCGGCGGCCTCCTCGGCGCAGTTCTCGGGGCCGGTCGGCCAGCGGAACGGGTAGGCCAGCGGCACCCGGTACACCTCGGGCGCGTACGGGCCGAAGCCCTGCTTGTAGGGCATGTTCTTGGCCGTGAGCGTCATCGTGAGCAGGGTGCGCCCGTGGTAGCCGTGGTCGAACACCACGACCGCCTGCCGCCCGGTGGCGTACCTGGCGACCTTGACGGCGTTCTCGACGGCCTCGGCGCCGCTGTTGACCAGGAAGGTGCGCTTGTCGTGGTCGCCCGGGGTCAGCTCGTTGAGCTTCTCGCAGACCTGCACGTACGACTCGTACGGCGTGACCATGAAGCAGGTGTGGGTGAAGTCGGCGACCTGCTTCTGGACGCGCTCGACCACGCGCGGGGCGGCGTTGCCCACGTTCGTGACGGCGATGCCGGAGCCGAAGTCGATCAGCCTGTTGCCGTCGGCGTCCTCGACCACGCCGCCGCCCGCGCGGGTCACGAAGACCGGC
The DNA here is from genome assembly GCF_024172185.1 of Nonomuraea roseoviolacea subsp. carminata. Lineage (GTDB taxonomy): Bacteria > Actinomycetota > Actinomycetes > Streptosporangiales > Streptosporangiaceae > Nonomuraea > Nonomuraea roseoviolacea. Next base: position 1,364,176 of record NZ_JAMZEC010000001.1, on the reverse strand, counting down.
AGCGTGGTGCCGATGCCGCCGGGCACGGCGGCCTGCTTGCGGGCCAGCAGTTCCTGCGACCGGGGTCCGGGGATGGCGGTGACGAGACGGCGCTCCTGCGGGATGCTCATGGCTCCGACGTTAAGCCCCGCTCCGACCTGCGCCGATACGTCGATATGGCACACTGGAGCCACGTTTCTTCGCCGGAATGGACAACTCTCACGGATGGCGCCTTCGCTTCGGGTCGTGGTGCGACGGATGGGGCTGCGGCCGCTCGCCGGGTCGGTCGAGGGCGTGGTGGTGCGCTGGGTCGCGGTGAGTGAGCTGGCGGATCCGACGCCGTACCTGGAGGGGGAGGAGCTGCTCCTCACGACGGGGATGCGGCTGGAAGCCGACTTTTCCGGATATGTCGCCCGGCTGGTGGCGCGGGGGGTGGCCGGGCTCGGCTTCGCGGTGGGGCTCACGCACGAGGACGTGCCGCCCGGCCTCGTCCAGGCGGCGGAGGAGGCCGGTCTGCCGCTGCTGGAGGTGCCGCGCGAGGTCCCGTTCATCGCGATCGGCAAGGCGGTCAGCGAGCTGCTGGCGGCCGAGCAGTACGACGAGATCAAGAACGCCTTCGCGGCGCAGGGCCGGCTGACGCGCGCCGCCCTGCGGCCGGAGGGCCCCCGGGCGGTGGTCGACCGCCTGGCCAAGGAGATCGGCGGTTGGGCGGCGCTGCTGGACGAGACCGGGGAGGTCCGTCACGCCTCGCCGGGCGCGCAGGTCGGCACGGTGGTGGCGGAGCTCACCCGCCTCGGCGCCCTGCCCGGCCACCCCGCTCCCGGACCCGCCGGTGCGCAGACGGGGCGGCCCGCTCCGGGGCCGGCCGGTGGGCAGGTGGGGCAGCCTGCTCGGGTACCTGCCGGTGGGCAGGTGGGGCAGCCCGCTCGGGGACCCGCCGGTGGGCAGGCGGGGCGGCCCGCTCCGGGGTCTGCCGGTGGGGCGGCGGGGCGGCCCGCGAGTCTGGCGTGGTCCGGGCCCGGCGGGCACATGGTGGTGCTGCCGCTCGGCGGCGGGCCGCGACCGCGCGGGTTCTTCGCCGCCGGCTCGGCGCAGCCGTTCTCGCCGGTCGGCCACACGGTCCTGAACGCCGCCGGCTCGCTGCTCACGCTGGCCCTGGAGCAGGGCGGGGCTCGGCTGGAGGCGGAGCGGCGGCTGCGCTCGTCCGTCCTGGAACTGCTGCTCGCGGGAGCGCCGGAGCAGGCGCGCGCGGTGCTGGAGCCGGTCGGCGGGCGGCTGCCCGAGGAGCCGCTGGTCGTGCTGGCCGCCCCCGCCGACGCCCTGGAGGCGCTGGAGCCGCACGCCTTCACGGTCCTCCTGCGGGAGGAGCGCCCCGTCTCGGGCGTCGCCCGTGAGCCTGACGCCGAGGCGCCGGCGCCGGGCGGGGGAGTGGTGGTGGCCGTGGTGGGGGAGCGGGCCGCCGACCAGGCGGCGGCGTTCGCCGGCGGCCCGGTGGGCGCGAGCGTCCCGTGCTCGTACGGCGAGCTGACCGGCGCCCTCGACCAGGCGCGGCGCGCGCTCACGGCGGCGGCCGGCGAGCGGGGCGAGGGACGGCTGGTGCGGTTCGGCGACCTGGCCGGGCAGGGGCTGCTGCGGCTGCTCGACCCGGGCGCCGCGCGGGCGTTCGCCGGGGCGCTGCTGGCCCCTCTCACGCGGTACGGCTCGCGGGCCGACCTCGTGGAGTCGCTGCGCGCGTACCTGAGCTGCAACGGCCACTGGGACGCGGCGGCGCAGCGGCTGGGCGTCCACCGGCACACGCTGCGCTACCGGATGCGGCGCGTGGCCGAGCTGCTCGGCCGCGACCTGGACGATCCGGGGGTGCGGGCGGAGCTGTGGATCGCGCTGGCCGCCACCGACCCGGCGGGCGGCGCCCCTCCGGGGGCCCGGGAACCGTCCGCGTGAGGCGGAAGTTCCGGGGCCCCGACATCGGCGAGGCGGCTCGCCCGCCTATCCCTCCGTGAGCAGGTGAAGCGCGTCCAGGACGGAGAGCCAGGCGGCCGAGCGGGGGTCGATGAGGTCGAAGTGACCCGCGCCGGGGACTTCGATCAGCTTCGCCCCGCATGAGGCGTGATAGCGGCGGGACAGGTCCACCGGCAGCACCTCGTCCTGGTCGCCGTGGACGACGACGACCGGAGCCAGCGCGACCACACCGGCCACCCGTGGCGGGACGGCGGTGTGTCCGGGCGCGCCCTGGGGCAGGCGGTCGCGCAGCGCGGCCCAGACGGCGAGCTGCCCGCCCGCCGAGTGCCCGAGGTAGACGATCCGGTCGAGGTCGACGCGCCCCGGCGAGCTCCGCGCGATCATGTCCGGGAGCGTGTCGGCCGCCTGCGCGACGTCCGTGAACGTGGCCGGCCAGCCGCCGCCGATGCCGACCCGCCGGTACTCGACGTTGGCCACGGCGTATCCCTCGTACGCGAGGGCATCGGCCACCACGCCCACGTGCAGCCGGTCGTGGGCCGCTCGCCAGAAGCCGCCGTGCAGCAGCATCACCAGCGGCACCGCGCCGGTGGCGCGCACCGGAAGGGTGACGTCGGCGACCTGGTCGGGATGCGGCCCGTAAGCCAGCGTCTCGATCCGCCTCGGCGTCGCGTCGCCCGCACTGTCGTCCATGGTGGAGGAGTCAACTCGATACCTCGAAAAGATGCAACTCGATTCGAGGTATTCAGGCGAAGAACCGCGTCAGGTGCTCGACGACGATGCCGGGCTGTTCCTCGGGGATGTAGTGGCCGCTGCCGGGCACCAGCGCCACCTGGACGTCGGTGCCCTTGTCCGGCAGCACCGCCTGCAGCAGCATGTGACCGCCTTCGCCGCCGCCCAGGCCCAGCAGCGGGGCGGTGACCCTGCCGTAGGTCTTCTCGTCGGCGATGTCCTGCCCGAACGCCCGGTACCAGGCGTTGCCCGCGCGGATGGCGTCCGGCGTGGCGTAGGCGTGGGCGTAGACGTCGCGGTCGTGGTCGCTGATGGAGCCGGGATCCTCGACCAGATAGTCGATCATCCAGTCGACCAGGTCGCGGGAGCGGCCGGCGAGCAGGCGTTCCGGAAGGCCCGGCACCTGGTTGAAGGCGAACCACCACAGGAACCGGCCCGGCCCCGCGTGGATGTCGCCGTCCACCTGCTGGCGGCCGGGCCGGGGGAGCAGGGAGTAGGTGTAGAAGCGCTCGTCGGGGTGGGCGATGTCCAGCAGCGCGATGCGCCGGGTGTGGGCGGGGTGGTTGGCGGCGAAGGCGTGGGCGACCATGCCGCCGATGTCGTGGCCGGCGATGTCGACCCGGTCGTGGCCGAGGTGGCGGACGAGTCCGAGGATGTCGGCGGCCATCGTCTTCTTGTCGTACCCGTGGGAGGGCTTGCCGGAGCCGCCCATGCCGCGCAGGTCGACGGCGATCACCCGATGGCGCTCGGCGAGCGGCGGCATGATCTTGTGGAACTCCCACCAGGTCTGCGGCCACCCGCCCAGCAGGATGAGAGGCGCGCCGTGCCCGCCGGACACGTAGTGCAGCCGGGTGCCGTTGACGTCGGCGTGCGCGCTGACGAACCCGCCGTCGAGCGAGCGCGCCAGCTCGGCGTCGGACGGTGCTTCCCCCACGATGATGTCTCCTTCAGATCCGTCGCGGGGGCGCGTGCCTGAGCCCGCCCGGAGGTCAGGAGCGGCAGATCGGCGCACGCCCCGCGTACGGCGATGGACCCCGGCACCGGCCGAACGGCCTGGCGCGGGATCCATCGCCGGTTGTACCCGTGGCGGCTGACGACGCTATCCCTTGACACTGGCGTCAAGGTCAAGCGCTCAGAGCCGGCGGCGCGCCCGCCTCACTGCTTGGAGACCAGGTAGCAGCAGATGGTCGCCGTCGTGACGGCCTCGTAGGTGCGGGCGTCGCGCAGGTGGCCGGCCCGTTCGAGGCTGATGGCCCCCTGGGCCGCCGCCCAGAGCGCGTCGGCGATCTTGCGGGGCTGGGTGGGGACGAGGTAGCCGGCGGAGATGCAGTCGGCGATGACCCGGTCGAGGATGTTCAGCGCGGCGCGGGCCAGGGTGCGGGCGCGCTCGCTGGGTTCGAAGCCGGGGATGGCCCGCTCGAACATGAGGCTGTAGTAGCCGGGCTCGGCCAGGCACGCCTGCCGGTAGGCGGGGCCGAGCGCGGACAGGTACTCGAAGGGGTTGTCGCGCTGCGGCACGGCCTCCAGGAACCGCCGGAAGCGCTCGAATCCCTCCAGGTAGAGGGCCTCGGCGAGCCCCTCCCGGTTGCCGAACATCGTGTAGATGACGGTGGTGGTACAGCCGGCCTCGCTGGCGATCCTGCGCATGGTCAGGCTCTCCGGGCCGTCGCTCACCAGGAGGTTGACCGCGACGTCCAGGAGCCTGGAACGCAGCTCGTCGTGGCTCGCCCGTTCGCCCATCAGGTAGGCGCCCTGAAGTCCAAGCGGCGCCGAGGAGGTCATGGGCCCACGCCTTTCTGCTCGGGGGCCCGCCGCGCTGGGAGACCCGCACACGTTGACTTAGCCAGGGCGGGCTTCGTTCAAACCGCTCCGCACGGTAAACATCCCGAATTAGGTCTACTTCTGTTACATGGTGGGTAAAGGAGAGGGTCGGTCGGGGTCTGCGGGCGTCGAGTGCAGAGCTGTGAGCTGCGGGGGACGTCCGTAGAAGGCGGGGGCTATCCGGGGGAGTCTGCCTACGCTGGCTCCCCCGTGTGGCTCCCCCGTTAGGCCCGAGAGTCCTACGCGAATGCGGACTCGGGGAAGGTCAATGCTGTGACCGAACGATCACTGGGTGGGGTGACAGAGGTCAGGCTAAAGCCGGCCGCCCCAAGAGGTGCACTTCTCGCTTGGGCTGCGCGCGTTCGCAGCGTTGGGCGGCCATGACATCGAGCCGGCCCACGGAGGCGACGTCTACGAAGTGCACATGCTGTCAGCCGACGTCTGTCCTGTGGTTCTGGACGCTGAGACCGCCACAGCCGCGAGTGGGGCGTATGTGCCGAGGATCACCAGTGGTACGCCCGACAGTCTGGGTCGGAACATGCAACGTTCGTCGTCTCGCGCCTAGCGCCCCCGCGCATGATCGTGCTCCCATGGCGTGTCATGGAGGGGCAATGAAACGGGCGTGGGACCTGCCGGACGACTTCTGGGTGATCCAAAGGCGGGCCCGCTTGCTACGAACTCTGCGTCTGTCGATCGAGGGTGAGCCTGAACGGAAAGGCGTCAGGGGTCACCGATCAGCCGTCGCCTTTCAGCAGCAGGTCATCAAGCAGATGACCGCCGCCAGTCGGCGTCCCTTCACCGGGCCCGTAGCCCTGGATTTGTCGCTCAAGAGCACGCGCAAGAACCCGCCAGCGATTCACCGGGTCGCCAAGCACATCCTTGACCTGCTGGGGGCCAGCCAGTCCAGGGGTCCGGCCCCGGCGGCGTAGCGTGTTGTACCGCGACGACCGGCAGGTCAAATACCTCTACGTGGACCTGGACCAGGCATGGAACCGCGACAGAGTGCCGGCTGAGCTACCAACGCCATCGGGCCTTCACGATTCCTGGGCCAACATCACCCGCCGGTCTGGACACTCCGACGAACAAGCACCGCTCCCCCCGACCGGGCGGCCAGGTGCTAATGGCTCCCATCTTGACGGTGAGCGCGCCGGGTGGATCAGGATTCTCGCCCGCCCGGGCCGCGACGTCGTCGCCGATCTGACCATGGCCAACCGGCTCCGGCACCTCGACGATAGTCAGGACGAATCCAACCCATTCGAGGCACCGGACCTTCCCGATGACCTGGACGACGACTGGAACAACCGCCTACATCAGCCTGACGACTCCGACATGTGGGACTACGTCGAGCGGTTCAGCCGCTTCTACTGGCTGACGCGGTTCCAGAGAGCGGTCCTGGGCCAGATCGACTCAGCCCTGTTTGCTGGCTTATGCATGTACCTCGACAGCAGGTCCCAGATTGCCTCGCTGTACGCCCCCGAGCCGTATCGCAGCCATATCGCCAGCCTCCTTCGCGATACCGGCACCATGAGTCGCGGCCAACTCCTGGCACACCCGTTGACGCTGAAGCTCCCAGGGCTGCCGCGTAACAGCCGCGAGGGTGAGGACTTCAAGGCGGTCCTCCGTGAGCGCATGGAAGACTTCAAAGTGCGCCGCCCGATGTTCAACCTCCTGACGGTCCCCGTGAAGATGACCTTCTTGGTTGTCCCTCCCGAGCAGGGCAAGGACCTCGACAACATCGTGCTGACGGCCCTGCCGATCGCCCACGAAGTGCTGCGGCCCCATATCGAGCCGCACCTGCTGGCGCCTCAACCTCCTGGTGGCACCCCGGAACCCTGGCGGGTAGAGGCGCTGCGCCGATTGCGGTCTCTCAACGCGAACAGTGTCGCCGCTTACCAGGTCATTGAGTTGGCGCGGACGCCACAGGATCCGCCCGCGGGTGTGCTGCGTCTGGCGCTCGGCCCGGTGTCCCACTCCAGTTGGTGGGACCAGGCGGCCGACTACGTAGACAAGCGGATCGCTGCCAAAGACGAGCTTTCGGGGTGAGATGTGCGCAGTTGGTAGCTCTTGCGCGTCCTGTGTGTCATGACGACCGGCTCACCTGGAGGCGCGTCCAGGTAGGCCGCTTGTCGGGGGCTGCGTTACCCATGTTGACGACTGTCCTCAGCGCTCTCGCTGATCGCCCACGACCACCGCGTTGCTGATCGTTCCGGCGTGCAGCACTGGGTGGGCCTGCGAAGCGCTGTGATTTCAATCACACCCGTTTGAGTGATGAGCATGCGACCCGTAGGAGGTGATGCCGGCTCTTGGATGCCCACTCAGGACTGCCCAAGACCGGATCGACACGTTCGATCGTTGAACGTGTCGCAGACGTCTCTGCGGCGAACCGTCGCTTGAGATGTGGCCCTTTTGTGTCGCAGACCTCATCCAGGCTGCCGGTTTTCATCATGTCGGTCATCATCATGAGCGCTAAATGCGTGTATTCCATTCAAGGCCAGAGGTCATGTCGAAGATGACCTCAGGCGCTAAATGCCTGGTCAATGGCATGTACTTAGTCATCGGATGATCGCCTCAGGTAGGTTTCTTCGACCGTGCTGAAACGCTCCGGTGGCGAAAACAAGCGACCCGATCAAGCCATAGACTTTGGGTATCAGAAACGCCAAAGACCGCCTCGCAATTCGGGAGGCGGTCTTTGGCGAAGCTTGCTCCCAGACAGGGCAGCCTCAGGTGTGGTGCCTCCATGGTACGCCCTGTCTGGAAGCATCGACAGAGAGGTGTCCCCATGGAGATCACGTTCCCGTTCCTGCTCCCCGTGTCGTTCCAGCTGCCGCTGGCCTTCCCGCTGAACCCCAGCTTCCAGGCGGCTGAGTTGGGCGACCGCGAACGGCCCATGTGGGTCTACGCCGGCGCGCTCATCATCGTGATCGTGATTCTGCTCGTGCTGCGGCAGGCGGGGGCTTCCTGCGTGATCGAGGTGCAGGTCTAGCGTTAACCGCCCCGCTGTCGCCCGGCTACGGCCCATGGAGAAGCCCCCGGAGGAATCCGGGGGCTTGGCTGCTCGCATACGTGTCGGTTTACGGCCTGTGCTGAGCACCCTAGAAGTTATCCTCCTGGCTGACCAGCACGCTTCCGGTCTCCACGGTGTAGCAGTCGCACGAGCCGCATCCGGGGGTCATCCAGCCTCCTCGCGTAGGGGTGGTGTGAACACCATACGGTCGCACGTGGGTGTTCACCGCTTGTCCCGTAGGCGAGAGTCGCGTTTCCGGTGGTCAGAGGTAGACCTGATCAGGGCAGGCACTTGGCCGGCCATTCTTGCTATTCCGCTTTCGAGTTCTTCACGAAGAGGCCCCGCCCAGGCGCGGTCTCGATCAGGTCTTCGGCCTTGAGGACGTCGAGAGCTTTCTTGATCGTGTTCCGGCTGAGATCAAACTCCTGCTCAAGCTCCATCTGCGATGGAAGCTTGCGCCCTGTCGGAATTTCACCCGTCTGGATGCGGGTGCGAAGTATGTCCGCCAACTGAAGGTAGGGCGCTCGCACCCCCTCGCGATCAATGCTCACGACGCAAACCCTACGTGACCAGGCATAACCCGAGATAGCCATGGCTGGCCCTGGCCAGCCATGGCCAGGTTGTCGTACTCTGGGTGCCCCGGTGGCAGTGACGCTGCTAAGCGACCGTCCGACTCCATGGCGGGAGATCAAGCACACATGACCTTGATCCTGGATCAGCCTTCTCATCGCCCTTGTTCCGGTGCCGCGCCCACCACGCCCCGGAACGGAGGCAGGCGATCGGCGTGAAGCTTCCCCTGATGAATCCCGGCACGAAGCCGACGACCGCCGAACAAGCTGCCCAATGGCTTGCTTACGCGCTCTCGGAAATGGGGGTGCCAGCCGAAGTCAACGGAAACGCGCATGTTGCGCTCGTATCGGTCTACATCAACCTAGTGGTGTGGACTAATGGAGCGCATTTCAGTTGGTGGAACGGTAGCTATTCAAAATTTGCTGGGCGCCGGGTGTACGCCTATTGTCCCGCCGATGATCCTCTTACCGCCGCTCGAAGGGTGATCCTGCGACTCGAAAGCCTTAAACAGGAAAGCGATGGAGGAACTCTATGACCTCTCCCGGACAGGCCGTCTTACGTGCGGATCTCCTAGGAATAGGCGACTTCCTAGCTTTCGATCCTACCGAGAACGCACCTTTCGCCATCGCCCCCGCCGATCCGGAAAGCCGTGGCGAGAACTCCTCGCGCGTGTGGGGTCAGATCGTTCACGTAGTGAGCCATGGGCGTGATTGGCGTCCGTGTACTCCCTGTCGAGCGGAGATCTGGTTCACATGCCAGTTCGATCAATCTGGCACCGCGACTCTCATCGTCGGCGTGAAGAAGGATGAGCGCCTGCTCATCCGACAGAAGGACGCGCCTGTCTGGCCCGACTGCATCCCAAGTAAGCCCCCATGGGAGTTTTGAGGATACTGCAATGCGCGACTCACAAGACGGAATCAGGCAGGAAGCTCAGGTGGTAGAACAGGTTGAACGTGACTTCGCAGGGCGGGACAATCCGGCAGACGTGCTGCGACGAATCTACGAGCAGATCAGCGGCGCGCTACAAATGTCCTCTGACCCTGAGGTCGCTTTTGGCAGTGCAACTGTCCTAGCCGACGCATTGCGCGAGATGGCGGATGATGCCGCGCTGACGCGCGCCAAGGTAGCTGCGCAGATCCGGGAAGGTGAAGGTCTCTCCATTCAGGCGCTTGGAGAGCGGCTAGGCATTTCCAAGGCGCGCGCCGATCAGCTCCTTAGAGCTGCGAGGAATGGATGACCTTCGATATGTGTGGCTTCGTTCGACTCGGCGACAGAGAACTGGCACAGGCTCTAGCCCGCCCGCGATATGCGAGGGGAGTTTTGGGGGACGGCCTCGTGCAGCATGCCGCCGCCTGTCCGAGAGAGGCTATGCCGAGAGCCGGCTACTGGATAGGCACTGCGCTGTGCGGTCTGACCGTGGCCATCTCTGCGGGGGCCGCAAGGCGGCCCGTAGCGTGGAAGCCGGGCCCCGCAGCCTGCGTCGTGTGCACGAGTATCGCCCACCCTTAGGGCAAGCACCAACAGAGGGCGGGACGGCAGTAGCCGTCCCGCCCTCTGTTGGTTTGCTCAGACGTCCGCGATGAGCGCGATAGCCACGTCCTGGTAGTGGTCGATGACCGATGCCTTCAATCTGGTTCCGCCGCCACTCGCAGCTTCGGGCGGAAGCTCAGTGGCCGATAGGGCATCGCGCCATGCCTCGAAATCGCTGTGCCGTTGATCTGCATTGTCGGAGTCACAGGTGCCGATGAGTGCTACTTGGGAATTATCGCTTGAGAGAGTCCAGGTGATCACTGGAAGTTTCTCATTCGCGATGCGCGCTAGAAGCTGCTCCAGGACCTTAACCGCTCGTTGCTGTGTGTGCAGACGATCTAGCGATTCTTCCGGCACCTTTATGACCTCCTGTTGCCTTGTTCTGATTAGCGAGCGCTCTGTCCTTCGGGGAGAGTTATCGGCTCCTCCCCGCGCTCGAAGTCGTACATGCCGGCGAGTGCCGGGCGGAAGGCGGCCAGGTGTTCGGGCCACTTGCCGCAGAGCGCCGAGCGGGCTGACGAGTCCGTTTGCAGCAGGAATTGCAGGTGACGCATGCCGTGCATGAGCACGTCGATATAGCGAGGGATCGGTGCTTCGGTGGCCAGCACCTCGTTCGGCTTCCCCACGGCATCTGGAATAGCGGGGCTTATGGGGGCAGCGTCCAGCCACTTATCGCGCACGAACGCCCCGCAGCCGATCACGGCAACATAGGTGAGGACGACGGCGGTTTCATCCGCCCGCCATGAGGTGGAGTGCAGAAGCTTGACCCCATCTAGTGCGCCGTTCGCTTCTAGAATCCTTTCGACGGATGTGTGTGGATCGCTGTCCTGGTGAATGGCCTCTGAGCGCCATGCGTCGCTTCCGCTAATCAGCCATAGGCCGACGTCGTCAGCCGACACAGGCCAGACTTCTACGATTACTTCCGTAGGCTCGCTCACCTATTAGCCGCCCTCCCCGCTTGTGCGCTGATCATTGGCGTCTTTGGCTGTCTTTATAAGTTGAGCCGCGCGGGCTTTCGAGACTCCGATCCGGTCGGCAAGACCAGCCAAGGACATGCGTTCTTGCTCAAAGATGCGCGCCGCCGACCGTGCCCGCTGGTCTGCCGAAGCCTCAAAGAGTCGCCGCAGCGTCTCGACCAGCTCTGTCGCCCCGTTATAGGCGACGTTGTGATCCGATTCCGCATTTATCGCCGTAATTGCTGCATCAAAAGCGTGTTCGAGGTCTTCAAGTGCAGACCCAACCGCCTCGCTCACGCCTTCCTTCGTCATGGACGCCAGAGTACGCGCTTCGTCAAGGGGGGACTAGACACGACTCGTACAGGGGGCCCTTGACGGCCGTGCAGGGGGGCCTGTACGGTCCTTCGTGTAGCACCCCCTACACGGGGTGTTCGGCCAGGACAAGCGGCTGCTACAGCCCCAGACGCGGAAGGAAGTGATCAAGATGCACGGTTTCCAGGCTTTCCACGATCCGCGTCTGATCACCGGTGTCCGCACCGTGGCGGAGTTTCTTGACAACTGCGTCGATGGGCTGTTTCCGGGCGAACTTGGCGCGACCGCGCTTCTGTTGCTGATCATCGCCCTTCACGTCGTGGCTGACTTCCTGGAGAACTGCCCGGACGCGCCGCTCCTCGCCGGCGCACAACGCGGAAGGAAGTGATCCACATGATTTTCAGCAGTGAGCACCGGGCTCAGATCGTTGACGGGCTCCGCGCGCTGGCAGCGTTCTTGGACAGCCGTCCTGACCTGCCACTTCCGCAGGGCATCGACGTCATGGTGAGCATCCGGCACGGCGACGACCCTGAGCGGCAGGCGGAGATCCACCGCATCGCGCGGATTCTCGGCACGTCGATCGACTCGGACGCGATGAGCTATGGGCATCACCGAGCAACCCTGTCCTTCGGGCCGGTCTGCTATCAGGCGGTGGCCATCTCAGACGCGAGTCGCGCCCGTTGGGCGGCGCTCATGTCGTACCAGGACTCCATCCTGCCGGACCCGTCCGAGGGGGCTTGAGGGTGGACCTGCCCCTGCTGGTCCTCATGCTGGCGCTTCTGGCTGCGCTCGCTGTCGTGCTGCTGTTTGCAGTGCTCGTCTACGGCGTGCGCGCAGATGACCGCCGCATGAACCTCTCCGACGACTCCCGCTCTTGGGGCGTACGCGTGACGCGGCGCGTGCTCGGCATGCATTCCCGCCGCCCCGACCCCTCCGGCTCCTCTCCGACCACTCGCAAGGCAAGGAGGTGATCGTCTGTTGCGTACCTTCCCCCTGACCCGTGGTTGCCCGTGTGGTGCTCTGCCGGACTCCGGCAGCAAGCGCTGCCAGAAGTGTCGGGCCCGTGCCCGCTGGCACCGCCGCAAGTCCCGCCACGACGGCATCTGAGACCCCTGCCGATCCCTCACTTGAAGGGAGGTGATGCCCCTATGACGGTAACCATTCCCCTGGTCGTGATCCTCGCGGTGGTGGTCCTGATCGCCTGGCGTTTCCTCGGACTGCGCCTGTGGCACGCGATCGCGTGCCTCCTGTGCGGCTTCCTCGTGGCCGCCACTGCTCTCGCCCCCGACATTCGCCGCGCGCTCAGCGCCGCTCTGAACTGGCTCACCGGCCAGTGACCTGTCCGCCGACCGAAGGAGTGATGCCTAGTGACCAACCGACACCCCTACCCGCACACCGACCTTCAGGAGGTCATCTCCCGCCACCACATCGCCCGCCGACTTATCACCACGTTCGCCCGCTCCGCATCCGCCCTCGACGACATCTGGCAGCACGTCACCGCCGCCCTGGATGACGCTCCTGCCCTGGTGACCGAGGTCATCCGACTCCGCGCCGAGTTGGTCACCATCCGCCGGCACCGCGCAAACCTGATCGCCGCAAGCCGTGCCACGCTGGCCGCCCACCATGACGGCGAGAGGGACCCGCTGTTCTACCTGCGCGATGAGCTGGACGCGCAGCACCTCGCCGACTCGGCACATTCGGGTGATGCCCGTTGAACCGGCATCGCGTTTCGCGCCACACGATGCGGCGCAACGCGCGCCGCATGCGCCGACACGGGGTCGAGCCGATCGCCATGATTACCGACGATCTGGACTTCGCGCCCCTGGTCATCGTCACCATCGCCCGTCTGATCTGGCGCTACCGGTCCGAGCTGGCGCCCCTGACCGTCGCCACGCTGACCCTCCTGGCAGGAGTCATCCTGCACACCGCCTACCCGGACTGGTGGCCCATCGTGGCCATCGCCACGGTGATGCTGGCCGGTGCGCTGGCGTTCGGGGGACGCTGGGTCAACCTGTCCCGAAGCATCGAGCGCGGCTACGCCGCCGTCACCACGGCGTTCGCGGGGGCATGGCTGACAGCGGCCACGATCATCGGTCCGGCTGTAGCCCCTCTGCCGGCGGTCCTCGGGATCGGCGGGGTGGTTCTGGCCGTGCCCTGGTGGGCGCACCGCCGGCGCCGCGCCCGGGTGCGGGTCGAACGCACGCTGGCCGCCTGGCCCGACATCGCCCAGACGGTCGGCCTCGCGGGCTCACGCGTTCAGTCGGCCATGGTGGACCTGTGGGGCTACCGGCTACGGCTCAAGCTGGCGCGCGGCCAGACGGTAGAGGACGCCATCCGGCAGATGCCCGCGCTGGAATCAGCTCTCGGCACCCGGCGCGGTGCGCTTCGCATCCAGCCGGTTCCTGAGCTGGCCAACCGCGCCGACGTCCGGGTGATCGAGAAAGATCCGCATGCGGACGCGATCACCTGGTCGGGACCTGCCATCACGTCCGTCACGCAACCGGTCAAGCTGGGGCTGTTCGAGGACGGGAGCCCCGTACGCGTCCTGTTACTGCGGCGCCATGGGCTCGTCGGCGGCGTGGCAGGGGCCGGCAAGTCCGGAGGCGTGAACGTGATCCTCGGGGATCTCACCGCGTGCTCGGACGTGGTCATCTGGGGCATCGACCTCAAGCGGGGCATGGAACTCCTGCCGTGGGCATCCTGCCTTGACCGCCTGGCCACCACACCCCAGGAAGCCGAAGCGCTGCTGGCCGATGCCGTGGCCGTCCTGGACGGACGCGCCGATCACCTGGCCCGTCAGGGCCTTCGCGTCTGGGAACCGACGCCGGACGCTCCCGCCCTGATCATCCTGATAGACGAGTACGCCGAACTGGTCGAAGAGGCGCCCGGCGCCGTCCGCCACGCCGACTCCATCGCCCGACGCGGACGCGCCCCCGCCGTCACCATCGTGGCCGCCACCCAACGCCCCTCACAACGCGCCATGGGCAAGGGCGCGGTGCGCTCACAGATGGATGTCCGAGTGTCCTTCCGCGTACGGGAACAGCGGGACGTCGATCTCATCCTCGGGCAAGGCATGCTCAAGGCCGGCTGGCATGCCCACCGATTGGACGCCCCCGGCAAGTTCTTGGTCAGCGCACCGGAACACGACGTGCCCAGGCGGGCACGGACCTACCTTCTGGACGATGCGGGAGTCCAGCGCACGGCAGAGCGTCACGCGCCCCATCGCCCGCAGCTAGATGCGATCTCCGTGGCGGCCCTGGAAGCCCACAGCGCCACTCATGAAGCGCTGGACGGCTCTCAGGACGGCGCTGACGGCGCTCTCCGAGGGTCACCCCGTCATGCGCGATCGGACACCTCAGAAGACGCTGAAAGGACGCTCCTCTCCGCTCTGGAGAACACCGACGAAGCGGGCGCGTCCATTGGCGATCTCATGCGGGAAACCGCCATGGGCCGAACGTGGGTCTACCAACGGCTGCAAGACCTGGCGCGCGCCGGACGGGTCACTCAAGTCGCTCGGGGACGCTGGCGCGTCACCTCAAGAAGCTGACGATCCGTAATCGTCCGCGTCCGTCCGTCCGCGCGCGTCTGCACGTATAGGGCGAGGACTCGTTCGCGGACGGACGCGCGGACGATGACAGAACGTAGCCGCGAAAGGGGGTGAGGCATGGAGGCATACAAGGTCGAGCAAGTAGCCAAGCGGCTCAATGTCGGTCGAGACAAGATCTACGAACTCATCAGAACGGGACAGCTCAAAAGCGTCAAGATCGGCAAATTGCGTCGCATTACCGATCAGCATCTCGCCGACTTCATCGCGTCTCTGGAGGACCGAAGTCGAAATGATCAATAGAACTGCATTGCACCGTAATGCAGTGCGGCGCAGACTCCTTGACAGGGCTTCCCGCCCGCAGCCGAGGAGACGAATTGCCCACTGAGAACTACAGCCTGCGGCTCGACATCGAGCGCCGCAGGAAGCTCCAAGAGATCGCGACGAAGCAGGACAGAGACCTGGCCTACATCATCCGGAAGGCCATCGATGAGTACATCGGCCGGCACGAGAGCGAGAGCACGTAGGACAAGCCCCGGTCGCCACGAACGCGGTGGTACGCCTCGAAAGCGGACCGGGGTGCGCAGGGGATGACCAGTCGAGAGGAGCCTGATGGCGAAGATCTTAATAGGCAGCTACGAAGGGTCGATCTACGAAGAGAACGGAGGCTGGACGGGAGCCCTCTCGCTCGGCTTCGGGCCGGACGGGAAGCGCAAGCGCCTGAAGAGAAAGGGGAAGACGAAGACAGAGGTCAAGAGCAAGCTCATCGAGGCAGTTCGTGACCTGGAACGGGGCGTCAAGGCAGAGGTCGGCTACACCGTGGCGCGCTGCGTGACCGACTTCCTCGCCCATGGTCTCAAGGGCAAGTCTGCGGGCACGCTCAGGCTGTACACGTCTCTCGCTACGAACCACATCGTTCCGAAGATCGGTGCGGTCAAGCTCAAGGATCTCGCGGCCGACGACGTGGACGAATGGCTCGAAGCGCTGGCCGCGCATCTCTCAAGCGAGACGGTGGGCCGGACTCATGACCTGCTCAGACGGTCGATCCGCATGGCCCAGCGTCGCGACAAGGTGTTCCGCAACGTGGCCGAGCTGGTGGACACGCCCGAAGGGCAGAAGGGACGCCCCAGCAAGAGCCTCACTCTGGAGCAGGCCGTCACCCTGCTCAAGGTGGCTCAGCAACCGGAATGGCGTCTCGGCGCCTACGTGTGGCTGTGTCTGCTCTCCGGCATCCGGACGGAGGAAGCCCGAGCACTCACGTGGGACGACGTCGATCTGAGCCAAGGGGTCGTCTACGTCCTGCGCGCCGACAGGCACAAGGGGGAGACCAAGACGAGCAAGTCGCGGCGCGGCTTCGGCATCGCCAAGCTTGCCGTCAGCGCTCTTGCCGCGCACAAGGTCAGGCAAGCCGCAGAAAGGCTCGCGGCGGGCAAGGCGTGGCGGGACAACAACCTGGTGTTCTGCCACGGTGACGGGTCTCCCTTCGACCCGGCTCAGGTCCGATACGACTTCCGGAAGATCACCACTGCGGCGGGACTCGGCGACGACTGGGTACCCCGCGAACTCCGCCACACCTTCGTGTCGCTCATGAGCAACCACGGGGGAGTGGCCATAGAGAAGATCTCCGATCTCGTCGGGCACTCCAGTACGGCGATCACGGAAA
The DNA here is from genome assembly GCF_024172185.1 of Nonomuraea roseoviolacea subsp. carminata. Taxonomy (GTDB): domain Bacteria; phylum Actinomycetota; class Actinomycetes; order Streptosporangiales; family Streptosporangiaceae; genus Nonomuraea; species Nonomuraea roseoviolacea. The sequence goes on along the minus strand of NZ_JAMZEC010000001.1, from coordinate 1,348,109 downwards.
CCATCTACCGACACGAGCTGCGGCCCGTCATCATGGACGGCGCCCAGGCCATGGACAAAATCTTCGTCTTCAAGTCCGCTTAGCCTGGCTCCCTGATTGGCTCCTCTCAGCCCACGATCCCCTGCTGACCTCGGGTCATCTGTTACATGGTGGGTAAAGGAGAGGGTCGGGTAAGCGCCTGCCACTGGGGACAATGGGGGTCATGACCCCTCACCGGCTCTCCCCGGCCGATGCCCGTCGTGTCGCCGTGCGCGCCCAGCTCCTGGACGGTTCGCGGCCGGCCGCGCTGCTCGATCTCGTCCGCCATCTGACGCTGCTGCAGATCGATCCGACCGCCGCTGTCGCCCCGAACGCCGACCTGGTGGCGTGGAGCCGCCTCGGCTCCTCCTACAGCCGGGCCGAGCTGGTCTCCGCGCTGGAGGAACGGAAGCTGCTCGAACTGCGGGCCTTCGTCCGGCCCTGTGAGGATCTGGCGCTCTACCGCGCGGAGATGGCCCTGAGGCCCAGCCCGGGACGGGCCTGGCGGGAGTGGGTGCGCGCGAACGACGCGTGCCGTCTCGACATCATCGCCCGGCTGGGGTCGGCCGGGCCGCTGCCGTCCCGCGAACTCCCGGACACCTGCGAGGTGCCGTGGAAGTCCACCGGGTGGACCGACAACCGCAACGTCACCCAGATGCTGGAGTGCATGGTCATGCTCGGCGAGGTCGCCGTCGCCGGGCGGCGCGGCAACGACCGGCTGTGGGACCTGGCGGAACGCGTCTACCCCGACGAGCCTGCGGTCCCCGTGGAGGAGGCGCGGCGCCTGCGTGACGAGCGGCGGCTGCGGGCCCTGGGCATCGCCTGGGCGCGGACCACGCAGTTCCCGGTCGAGCCGGCGGACGTGGGCGAGGCCGGCGAACCGGCCGTGGTCGAGGGCGTCAGGGGCGAGTGGCGGGTCGATCCGTCGCTGCTGGACGGGCCGTTCACGGGACGGGCGGCGCTGCTGTCGCCCTTCGACCGGTTGGTCCACGACCGCAGGCGCGCCCTGGAGCTGTTCGGGTTCGACTACCAGCTGGAGATGTACAAGCCGGTCGCCAAGCGCCGGTGGGGGTACTTCGCGCTGCCGATCCTGTACGGGGACCGGCTGGTGGGCAAGCTGGACGCCGCCGCCGACCGCAGGGCCGGGGTGCTGCGGGTCAACGCGATCCACCAGGACGTCCCGTTCACCGAGGACATGGCCGCGGAGATCGACCGGGAGATCGAGGACCTGGCCCGATGGCTCGGACTGTCCCACTGAAGGCCCCGGCCCTGACTGTCCCGCTGGATACGGGGGAAAGCGGGCTTGTACGGAGCGGCGTGCCGCCGGTGGGGCTTTGTGCGGCCCGGCCACCTTCGCCGTCGCCCCAGGTGGCATAACGTCGGAGCTATGGACGTGCGCACCTTCTGGCTCGCTGGACGCCCCGCCACCGGCGACACCGAGCTCATCGTCACCAATCCCCTCGACGGGCGCGAGGTCGGCAGGCACTCCGTGCCGACCGACGCCCAGGTCGAGGAGGCCGTCGCGGCCGCCGCGCAGGTGGCCGGGCAGGCCGCCGCACTGCCCGTGCACGTGCGCGCGGAGGCCCTGGCCCACGTGTCGCGCCGCCTCGCCGAGCGCGCCGAGGAGATCGCCCGGCTGATCACCGCCGAGAACGGCAAGCCCATCCTCTGGGCGCGGGGCGAGGTCGGCCGGGCCGTCGCGACGTTCCGCTTCGCCGCCGAGGAGACCCGCCGATGGTCGGGCGAGGTGCAGCGGCTCGACACCGAGCCCGCCGCCGCCGGCCGCCTGGCCTACGTCTCGCGCGTGCCGTACGGGCCGGTCCTGGCGATCACCCCGTTCAACTTCCCGCTGAACCTCGTGGCCCACAAGGTGGCCCCGGCCATCGCCGTCGGTGCGCCCGTGATCGTCAAGCCCGCCCCGGCCACGCCGCTCACCTCGCTGCTGCTCGGCGAGATCCTGGCCGAGACCGACCTGCCCGCCGGGATGTTCTCGATCCTGCCGGTCGAGAACGAGCGCGCCGGCGCGCTGGTCGAGGACCCGCGGCTGCCCGTGGTGTCGTTCACCGGGTCGGCGCCCGTCGGCTACGCGATCGCCGACCAGGTGCCGCGCAAGCACGTGACGCTGGAGCTCGGCGGCAACGCCGCGGCCGTGGTGCTGGCCGACGCCGACCTCGACTGGGCGGCCACCCGCGTCGCGCTCTACTCCAACTACCAGGCCGGCCAGAGCTGCATCGCCGTGCAGCGGGTCATCGTCGAGGAGCCCGTCTACGACGCGTTCGTCGAGCGGCTGCTCCCGGCGGTCGGCGCGCTCGTCACGGGCGACCCGGCCGACGAGAAGACCCAGGTCGGGCCGCTGGTGTCGGAGGCGGCGGCCGAGCGGGTCGAGCAGTGGATCAAGGAGGCCGTGGAGAGCGGCGCCCGCGTGCTGGCCGGCGGTGTCCGCGAGGGCGCCACGATCACGCCGACCGTCCTCACCGACGTGCCCGCCGACGCGAAGGTGGCCCGCGAGGAGGTCTTCGGGCCCGTCATGATCGTGCAGCGGGCCGCGTCGATGGACGAGGCGTACGCCATGGTCAACGACTCCGCCTACGGCCTGCAGGCCGGCGTGTTCACCCGCTCGCTGGACGCGGCCTTCCGCGCCAACCGGGAGCTGGAGGTCGGCGGAGTCATCATCGGCGACGTGCCGTCGTACCGGGCCGACCAGATGCCGTACGGCGGCGTCAAGGACTCGGGCATCGGCCGCGAGGGCCTGGGGTCGGCGATGCGCGACCTCACCTACGAGAAGGTCATGGTGATCACCGGGCTCACCCTCTGAGCTCCGCCGCGGCGCCCCGGGCCGCGAAGGCCCGGATCGCCGCGGAGTCCCCGCTCACAGGGGGTCCACGCCGGCGAAGACCAGGCCCAGCTCGTACGCGAGGACGGCCGCGTGGGTGCGGTCGCGCGCCCCGAGCTTGGCCAGCACGTTGCCGACGTGCGTCTTGACTGTCTCCCGCGAGACGTGCAGCGCCTCGGCGATCTCCGCGTTGGTCCGTCCGAGTGTGACGTGCCGCAGCACCTCCAGCTCGCGCGGCGTGGGCTCCACGGGCAGGCGCCGCGTGGCCGAGCCCTGGTGCGGGGAGGCGAGGCGGCGCAGCGCGTCGGGGAAGAGCACGGCGTCGCGCCCGTGGACCAGCCGGATCGCCTCCACCAGCTCGGCCGCCGGGGCGCGCTTGAGGACGAATCCGGCGGCCCCGGCCCGCAGCGCGCCCCAGACGAGCTGGTCGCTCTCGAACGTGGTGACCACGACGACCCGCGTCGCGGGGGAGCGGCGGGTCAGCTCGCGAGTGGCGGACAGGCCGTCGAGGCGGGGCATGCGCACGTCCATCAGCACGACGTCGGCGCCCGCGCCCGCCTCGACCGCCTCGACGCCGTCCGCGGCCTGGCCGACGACCTCCAGGCCGTCGTGGACCGAGAGCATCGCCGCCCATCCGGACCGGATGAGGCGCTCGTCGTCGGCCAGCACGACCCTGATCGGAGTCCTCTGGTTCGCGGGCGGCCGGTTCACAGGGGCAGCGTCGCCTGGACACGCCATCGTCCGTCCGCCTCCTCCCGGACGCAGGTCCCGCCGGCCAGGCGGGCGCGCATCCGCATGCCGGTCAGCCCCCGCCCCTCCCTGCTGTCCGTCTCCCGGGGGCCGGTCGCGTTCTCCACGGTCAGGACCAGGTCGTCCGCCACGCGGACGTCGAGCGTGACCGGGCCGCGCCCGTGCCGCAGGGCGTTGGTCAGGGCCTCCCGGGCGATCGCGTACGCCGCGCGGGAGGTGGCCGGCGGCACCCGGTCGAGGCGTCCGGTGCTCACCCGCACGTCGAGGCCGCGGGTCAGCGCGGTCAGGGCGTCCAGCGTGGGGCTCTCGGCCGCGTCGCCGTCGTCCTCCAGCACCCGCAGCAGCACGTCGAGCTCCTGCTGGGCGGCGCGGGCGGTGTCGGCGAGATGCTCCAGCGACCGCGAAGCCTCCTCGGTGCCCCGCGATGCGGCTCGAGCGCCGTTGCGGGGTACCGCCTGGGCGCCGTTCTGAGGTGCTGCGTCCGTGTCGCTCCAAGGTGCTGCATGAGCGCCGTTCTGCTCGGGAGCCTGCGCGGCCTTCTGCAGTGCCGCCTGCGCGGCCATGGCCTGGACCAGGACGACGCTCAGCGCATGCCCCACGGAGTCGTGCAGCTCCAGCGCCAGGCTCTGGCGGCGGCCGAGCCGCTCCAGCGCGCGGGACGGCTCCCCGGCCAGCAGCCGGCGCGCCGCCCAGCGCTGACCCAGCCCGGTCGCGACCAGCGCCGCCAGCACGGCCAGCGCCAGCAGCACGACCTGCGCCGCCTCCCCGGGGGAAGCGCGCCACAGGTCCGCGTCGCCGAGCCGGGTCAGCCCCGGCGACAGCAGCAGCACGCCCGCGCTCAGCGTCGCGCCGCCGTACAGGTGCAGGCTCGTCAGGGCGACCAGGTAGAGCCGGTCGGCCCGCTCCGGCACGTCCACGCCGAGCAGCTCCGACAGCGCGGCCACCTCGATGCGCCGCACCAGCGGCGTCATCGCGAGCAGCACCGCGACGGGCAGGCACGCGGCCCACAGCGCGAGCACCCGCGCAGGCGTCGGGTCGGTGAGGATCACCAGGCCGAGCACCGCGGCGGCCGGGGTCAGCAGCGCCGCCCCCAGCACCTGATGGACCCCGGCGGCGAGCGCTCGGGCGACATGACCTCTCACGTGGGCCGATGCTAGCCCGCGCGGCGCCGGACAGGATTCCCCCATCGGGGGGAGGTGGCGAGCGGAAGGCGTTCCTAGCGTGGGCGGCGTGACGAGAAGAGATCGGATCGCCGGGGCGGTGCTGTCGCTCGCCGTGACCGCCGTCGGCGCGCTGTGGTGGGCCGTCCCCGAGAGCTACCCCTTCGGGGCCCGCGACCGGGTGACGGTGTCGTTGTCTCACCTGTTCGAGCACGACGTGGGCGGCGCGATGACGCTGGTTGCCGGACTCGCGGGGCTGGCCACGGCGTTCGCCTCGGGACGGGCGCTCAGGGCCGGCGCGATCGCGCAGGTGGTGTTCTTCGGCGTCGTGATGTCGGACGCCGGGATCATGTCGCTGTTCGGGTACGGGCTGGCCGTGCTGGGGCCGGTCGCCCTGGTCGGCGTCCTGCTGATGGGCTGCGCGCGCCGCAGGCCGTGGGGGTGGGCGGGCCTCGCGATCCTGGCGGCGGGGGTGGTCGCGAGCACGGCGGCCGGGTTCCCGCCCTGGCTGGCCGCGCGCAACATCGCCGGCTCCCTGTACGACTACGCCGGCCGCGTGAGCTGGACGCTCGCCGACTGCGTCGCGTGTCTCGTCTGGGTGCTGATCGCGGTGAAGGCGTACCGGAGCGGGACGCTGCCCGCCTGGACCCGGCCCGCCACCGTGCTGCGCTGGGGGCGGCCGGCCACGATCGGGGCGGCGCTGTGCCCGCTGCCGTACGCGCTGTACCGGCTCACCTGGCTGACGCCGTGGCCCACCGACGCCGAGCTGACGGGCCCCCTGGACCCCGGCCTGAGGCTGCAGGGGCTGGCCATCGCCTTCGGCGCCCTGGGTGGCGCGGTGCTGACGCTGGGCCTCATCAGCAGATGGGGCGAGGTCTTCCCGAGGTGGACGCCGGTCGTCCATGGCCGTCCGGTGCCGGTGCGGCTGCCCGTCATCGCCGGCGGGATCGTCGCGGGCGCCTGCTGCATGGCCTCGCCCGGGCTGGTGGCCAACGCGGTCGAGAGGGACGAGCTCTTCCAGGTGCTGCTGTGGCCGTACCCGCTGTGGGCCGTGCTGCTGGGGGCGGGGGTCCTGGCGTACTGGCTGCGCCGCCGCCCCTACGCCCCGAGCGCGGCGGCGCCCTGAGGCGCGCTCAGCCGCTTCTCGAAGCAGACGCTCTCCGCGCAGGCGGCGTACGGACCGAAGCGCGGGACGCGGACGTAGCCGGAGGCGGTGTAGAGGCCGATCGCCTCGGTGAACAGCCGGCCGGTCTCCAGCCGCAGCGCGTGCAGGCCGCGCTCGCCGGCCATCGCCTCGGCCTCCCCGCCCGCGCCGTCCCCCTGAGATGCCTCCGGCCACAGGAGGACGAACGCGATGCGCGGGTCGAGGTGCTTCGGGGTGTCGTCGACGACGTCCCGCTGCCGGTACGCCAGCTCGGCCTGCTGCTCGGCGCACAGCTCCAGGACGACGGGATCGTGGGCGGGCGGACGCGTGACCCTCATGCCGGCGAGGGTAGTGGTGTCCGTGTTTCGTCCGTGTCGCGTCAGGCGCGTTCGGCGGCGGTGTAGAGGGTCTTGATGGTGTCGCCGAAGTACGGGCCGTACATGGTGCGGCGGTCGTCGCTGTACTTGAAGCTGCTCAGCGACGTCATCGTGCCCCAGCCGGTGGCGTGGTCGAAGCCGGACAGCCACGGGCCGCCGCTCGACCCGGCCGTCATGTCGCAGCCGAGCCCCTGGTCGCGGGTCTGGCCGTGGGGGTCGTCGCGCAGCTTGCCGGCGCAGTAGACGAGGTGCTCGCCGGTGTACGGCGGGTCGGCCGGGTAGCCGAAGCCGAACGCCTGGCCGCCGCGCCCGGTGTTGAACGCGATCTCCTGCGCGCCCACGGCGTCGGTGACGTGCCGGTCGGCCCACGTGGTCAGCGCCACCATGCCCACGTCGTAGTCGTCGTCGGCCGAGCGCGACCAGGGCCCGGCGACGAACATGCGTCGCGCCGCGTACCGGCCGTACGGCTCGGCGCCGCCCTCGCGGTAGCCGGGGACGAACGTCCAGTTCTCGGCCCACGGGCCGGTGCCGTCCTTGACGCAGTGGCCGGCGGTGACGACGACGTCGCGGTTGGCGCTGCGCACGGTGCCCGCGGAGCAGACGAAGTCGACGCCGCGCAGGGTCATGAAGACCCGGCCGGTGGTGCGCGTCACGGCGCCGCCGGTGGTCCAGCGCGACCCGGCGGTGACGATCTGCGGGCGGGCCGACTGGTGGCGGCGCTCGACCGCACGGGTGCCGGCTGAACGCTCGGCCGCCCCGGTGCCCGTGGGGTGCTCGGCCGCCCCGGTGCCCGCCGGGCGCTCGGCCGCGCCGGTGATCGTGTGGCGCTCCACCCCGCCGGCGTGGCGCTCGGCCCCGTGGCCGCCCGTCCCCGTCGCGGCGTGGGGCCGGGGGAGGAGTTTCAGGGCTCCGTGGGACAGGCCCGGGGCGGTGGTCAGGGCCGACCGGCCCGTCACGCCGCCCAGCGGGCCGCCACGTGACGAGCCGCCCAGCGGGCCGCCACGTGACGAGCCGCCCAGCGGGCCGCCACGTGACGAGCCGCCCAGCGGGCCGCCACGTGACGAGCCGCCCAGCGGGCCGCCGTGCGGCGAGCCGCCCAGCAGACCGCCGCGGGACACGCCGTCGAGCAGGTCGATCGGCAGGGCGCGGGCCATCCGCTCCCGCGTCCAGTAGCCGAGGACGCGCGCGTGGTCGGCGGGCCGGCGGGCGGCCACGTGCTCCACGACGGCGCCGGGCCGGGCCCCCGCGCGCCCCGCCGACGGGGTGCGGGCCGTGGACGGCGTGCCGGACGAGGAGGGCGCGGGGGCGGGGGCGGCGGGGGGACGGCCGGGATGGCGGGCGGGATCCGGCGTCGCGCCGATGAGGGCGGGCCCCATCAGCCCCGCGACGAGCGGAACGGCCGCCAGCAGTGGGGAGCTCAGGGTCATGAGATCCGAGTGTGCACTACGTCATGTGCTCTCGTGACTACATCCGGTGAAAAGCTTCACAGTGCATTGGTCGTCTGCGCCGCCTGGTAAAGGGCTTGTGCCTCGTTGCCGAAGAACGGGCCCATCATGACGTTCGGCGCGAAGTTGTACTTGAAGCTGTTGACGGAGTTGAGCCAGCCGAGGCCGGTGGACCCGTCGAAGCCCCGGAACCACGGCCCGCCGCTGGAGCCCCCGGTCATCCGGCAGGCGAGTCCCTGGTCCTGGGTCATGACCGTGTCGTTGAAGGAACGCCCGCTGCAGTAGATCAGCGCCGAGCCGTCGAACGGCGCCGCCGCCGGGTAGCCGAAGGCGAACGTCTGCCGTTGCCGGGGCTGGTTGAACGCGACGCCCTGCCCGCCGGCCACGTCCACCAGCGTGCGGCCCTGGAGCGGCGCGACCACGGCGGCGCCGACGTCGAAGTTGATGTCCTCGCGGGCGTTCCACTGCGCGGTGGTCAGCAGCCGGGTGGCCACCCACGTGCCGAGGGGCCGCCGGCCGTTGTCGAACCCCGGGACGAACACCCAGTTGCGGTGGAAGGCGCCGCCCATCTTCACGCAGTGCCCGGCCGTCATGACGACGCTCTTGTTCGCGCTGGTCACGGCCGTTCCGGAGCAGGAGGCGTTGCCGCCGCCGGCGGTGGTGAAGAACACGCGGCCGACGGTGCGCACGACGCCGCCGCCGTCGACCCAGCGCAGGCCGGTGCTGTTGGCGACCACCTCCGCCGGCCGGTGAGCGGCGACGGTCGTGACCCGCAGCGGGGCCCGCTGGGGGAGGGCGGCGGAGGCGCCGCGGGTGGCCCACGGGGTGCCCTGGGTGGGCTGGTCGAAGCCGGTGGCGCGCCGGGGCGTCGGCGTGTCGTACGGCCGCGCCGCCAGCATGCGCTGCGACGTCCAGTACCGCAGGACGGAGGTGCGCTCCGACGACGAGTCCGTGGCCGACCACCGGACCGGCCCGGGCTCGGCCGCGGCACCGAAGCCGGCAGAGGAGCCGGCACCGGTGCCGGAGCCGGGCCGCGACCCGGCCTGGGCGGGCCCGGCCGCGGCCAGGGCCGTCACGGCCGTCGCGGCGAGGGTGACGGCCGACAGCGCGGCGAGCCGGCGGTGCGTGACGGCGGAGAGCGGGGCGAGCGCGCGCCGCGTGACGGCGGAGAGCAGGGCGACTCTGCGGTGCATTACGTACCTCCCGAAACCGGATCTGCCGATGGGAGGTACGTGCGGGATATCGGGTTTTTCTCAAGCTATGCGCAGACGGATATAGCGCGATTACCCCACGAACTCCGCACGGCACTCGGCGTCACAAAAGGCGCGGTTTTCGGGCCGGTCGCGGCCGCGTGCCCGGGCGAGCCGCGGACCGGGGAGAATGGACCCGTGCATGCAGAGACCCTCCGCTCCGTCGTCGTGCTCGGCTCCACGGGCTCGATCGGCACCCAGGCGATCGACGTCATCACCGCCAACCCCGCCGGCTTCCGGGTAGCCGGGCTGGCGGCCGGGGGCGGCCGGGTCGACCTGCTCGCCCGGCAGGCCGCCGAGCTGGGCGCCGAGGTGGTCGCGGTGGCCGACGCCGCGCGCGTGCCGGAGCTGAGGGAGGCGCTGGCCGCCCTCGGCGCCGCGCCCGTGGTGCTCGGCGGCCCGGACGGCGTCGCCGAGGTGGCCGGGTGGCGGTGCGACATCGTGCTCAACGGCATCACCGGCGCGCTCGGCCTGACCTCCACGCTGGTCGCCCTGGAGGCGGGGCGCTCGCTCGCGCTGGCCAACAAGGAGTCGCTGATCATCGGCGGGCCGCTGGTCAAGCGGCTGGCCAAGCCGGGCCAGATCGTCCCCGTCGACTCCGAGCACTCGGCGCTGCAGCAGTGCCTGTGGGCGGCCGGGCCGCACGGTTACGACCCCGACGCGGTCCGGAAGCTGGTGGTCACGGCCAGCGGCGGGCCGTTCCGTGGCCGCACGCGCGCCGAGATGGCCGACGTGACGCCCGAGATGGCGCTGGCCCATCCGACCTGGTCGATGGGGCCGATGATCACCGTCAACTCGGCCACCCTGGTCAACAAGGGGCTGGAGGTCATCGAGGCGCACCTGCTGTTCGACCTCGGGTTCGACCGGATCGACGTCGTGGTCCACCCCCAGTCGATCATCCACTCCATGGTGGAGTACGTCGACGGCTCCACCATCGCCCAGGCCAGCCCGCCCGACATGCGGCTGCCCATCGCGCTCGCCCTCGGCCACCCCGGCCGCCTGGCCGGCGCGGCCTCCCCCGTCGACTGGACCAAGGCCCACACCTGGACCTTCGAGCCGCTCGACGACGAGGCGTTCCCCTCCGTCGCGCTGGCCCGCCACGTCGGTGAGGCCGGCGGCACCGCGCCCGCCGTCTACAACGCCGCCAACGAGGCGTGCCTGGAGGCGTTCCTGGGCGGCCGGCTGCCGTTCCTGGGCATCGTCGACACGGTGGCCCGGGTCGTGGAGGAGCACGAGGTCACCCCGGCCGGCTCCGTGGAGGAGGTGCTGGCCGCCGACGCCTGGGCCCGGGCCCGGGCGTCGGAGCTCGCGGCAGGGCAGTCCCGCTGACTTCCTAGACTGGAATCGTCTTCGACACCTAAGGGTAGAAATGTCTTCTGTAGCACTCGGCATACCGACGGTCCGCCCCAAGCCGCTCGCCGAACGCCGCCACTCCCGCCAGATCCGGGTCGGCGACGTGCTCGTCGGGGGCGACGCGCCCGTCTCCGTGCAGTCGATGACCACCACGGTCACCGCCGACGTCAACTCCACCCTGCAGCAGATCGCCGAGCTGACGGCCGCCGGCTGCCAGATCGTCCGCGTGGCCGTGCCGTCGCAGGACGACGCCGACGCCCTGCCGATCATCGCCCGCAAGTCGAAGATCCCGGTGATCGCCGACATCCACTTCCAGCCCAAGTACGTCTTCGCCGCCATCGAGGCGGGCTGCGCGGCGGTGCGGGTCAACCCGGGCAACATCAAGAAGTTCGACGACAAGGTGGGCGAGATCGCCAAGGCGGCGGCCGACCACGGCGTGCCCATCCGGATCGGCGTCAACGCCGGCTCGCTCGACCCGCGGCTGCTCCAGAAGTACGGCAAGGCCACCCCGGAGGCGCTGGTGGAGTCGGCGCTGTGGGAGTGCTCGTTGTTCGAGGAGCATGGCTTCCGCGACATCAAGATCTCGGTCAAGCACAACGACCCAGTCGTGATGATCAACGCCTACCGGCTGCTGGCGGCCAGGTGCGACTACCCGCTGCACCTGGGCGTCACCGAGGCGGGCCCCGCCTTCCAGGGCACGATCAAGTCGGCCGTCGCGTTCGGCGCGCTGCTGGCCGAGGGCATCGGCGACACGATCCGCGTCTCGCTGTCGGCGCCGCCGGTCGAGGAGGTCAAGGTCGGCAACCAGATCCTGGAGTCGCTCGGGCTGCGCGAGCGCGGCCTGGAGATCGTCTCCTGCCCGTCGTGCGGGCGCGCCCAGGTCGACGTCTACACGCTGGCCGAGCAGGTGCAGGCCGGGCTCGAAGGGCTGAAGGTGCCGCTGCGCGTCGCCGTCATGGGCTGCGTGGTCAACGGCCCCGGAGAGGCGCGCGAGGCCGACCTGGGGGTGGCCTCCGGCAACGGCAAGGGCCAGATCTTCGTCAAGGGCGAGGTCATCAAGACCGTGCCGGAGTCGCAGATCGTCGAGACGCTGATCGAGGAGGCGCTCCGGCTGGCCGAGGAGATGGGTGTGGAGGTCGATCTCGACGACGACGCCACGGGCCCGCAGGTCACCGTCGGCTGACCCGCCGCTGAGCCGCGCGGGCGGGCACCAGGCTCACTCGTCCGGGTCGCTGCCACCTGAGCAGGCATTCGTTACGGTACGCCATCGGCTCGTTACAGCATGGCAAGGGTTCGCCCATGCGGCGCCCCCGTCCGGCCGCGCCCCGGCAGCATCGTCAGCCATGAGACGGGTGAAGCGGTGCGTCCGGGTCGTGGCGGCGGTGGCGACGCTGGCCGGGGGGATGGTGAGCGCCGGCGGCTCCCCGGCGGCGGCCGGCGGGGCGGCAGAGGCGGCGGCCGGCGTGGCGTCAGGTGCCTCGGCCGGCGTGGCGTCAGAGGCGGCCGGCGTGGCGTCACGGGTGGCGGCGGGCGGCGCGTCAGGGGCGGCGGCGGGCGCGAGCGCGCGGTCCGGCATCGCGTGGACGGCCTGTCCGGCGGCCGACCGGACCGACGCCACCCCCGGGCAGGCCACCCCCTCGCGAGCCGCCCGGACCGAGTGCGGCGCCGTCCGCGTCCCCGTCGACTACCGGCTGCCGCTCGGCCAGTCCCTCACGATCGCCGTCAACCGCATCCCGGCCACCGTGCCCCGCGACGGCGGCCGCTACCTCGGCACCATGCTGGTCAACCCCGGCGGCCCGGGCGGCTCCGGGCGCAAGCTGGCCGAGTTCGTCGCCGGCGCCCTGCCCGCCGAGCTGGCCGGCCGCTACGACATCGTCGGGTTCGACCCGCGTGGAGTCGGCGGCAGCAGCCCGGCCATGCACTGCGTCGACCCGCGCACCTACTACGCCCCGCCCCGCCCCGACGCCGTGCCCGCCGACGCGGCCGAGGAGCACGTCCTGCTCGGCCGGGCCCAGGAGTACGCCAACCGGTGCGCCGCCCTGTACCCGTGGCTGCTGCCGCACATGACCACCGCCGACTCCGCCCGCGACATGGACCGCGTCCGCGCCGCGCTCGGCCAGGAGAAGATCAGCTACTTCGGCTACTCGTACGGCACCTACCTCGGCGCCGTCTACGCCACGCTCTTCCCGCAGCGGGTGCGCCGCCTGGTGCTCGACAGCTCGGTCGACCCCGGCGCCGTCTGGTACCAGGCCAACCTCAACCAGGACGTCGCCTTCGACCGCCGGCACCGCGACTTCCTGGCCTGGGTGGCCCGCCACAACGACGTCTACCGCCTCGGCCGTACCGAGGAGCAGACCTCGTTCGCCTGGTACGCGATGCGCGCCCGGCTGCGCGAGCACCCGGCGGGCGGCGTGGTGGGCCCGAGCGAGCTGGACGACCTCTTCAGCGCCGGCGGCTACACCGACCGGCTCTGGCCCCAGCTCGCCTCCCTCTGGTCCCGGTACGTGCGCCAGGGCGACGTGAACGGCCTGCTCGACGGCTACGACCGGCTCGCCGGCCACGGCACCGAGGACGAGAACGGCTACGCCGTCTACCTGAGCGTCCAGTGCACCGACGCGCCGTGGCCCCGCGACTGGGCCGCCTGGCACGCCGACATGGCCCCGCTGCACCGCAGCGCCCCGTTCATGACCTGGCCGAACGCCTGGTACAACGCCCCCTGCGCGTTCTGGCCGCAGCCCGGCGGCAAGCCCGTGGACGTCCGCGGGCGCACCGATCTGCCGCCCATCCTCATGGTCCAGTCGCGGGGTGACGCCGCGACCCCGTACCAGGGGGCGCTCAACCTGCTGCGCCGGCTCCCCACGGCGCGGATGGTCGTCGAGGGCGGCGGCAACCACGGCATCTCGCTGAGCGGCAACACGTGCGTCGACCGGCACCTGGTCACCTACCTGAGCGAGGGGAAGGCGCCGCGGCGCACGGCCGTCTGCCCGGCCGTGCCGGAGCCCCGCGCGGTGGACCGGATGGCCGCCCGGCGGCTCCACGGACAGGAATCCCTCACCCAGGCCCTGTCGGGATGAGCCAATCGGTGGGGCTTCGCGTAGTCTGACCATGTGATGCTGCGTACCTCGGCGTCGCGCGTGCTCGATGACAGCGACCGGGACGAGGCTCTGGCCTTGCTCGACAGCGACCCGGTCGCGAACGTCTTCGTCGCCTCCCGCGTGCGGACCGTCGGCCTCAACCAGGCCCGGCTGGGCGGGCAGATGTGGGGGTTCGGGCCGCGTGGCGGGCTCGTCTCGCTGTGCTATGCCGGCGCCAACCTGGTCCCGGTCAACGCCGGCCCGGAGGCCGTGCACGCTTTCGCCGACCGCGCGCGCAAGCAGGGACGGCGCTGCTCGTCCATCGTGGGCCCGGCCGACGCCGTCTCGCTGCTGTGGGAGCGGCTGGAGCCGCACTGGGGCCGGGCGCGGGCCATCCGGTGGGCGCAGCCGGTCATGGCCATCTCCCAGAAGTCGCCGGTGCCCCCCGACCCGCTGGTGCGCCGGGTGCGGCCGGAGGAGTTCGACATCGTCCTGCCGGCCTGCGTGGCGATGTTCACCGAGGAGGTCGGCGTGTCGCCCAACCTGGGCGACGGCGGCGCGCTCTACCGCACCCGGGTCTCGGAGCTGATCCGCATCGGCCGCTCGTACGCGCGCATCGAGGACGGGCGCGTGGTGTTCAAGGCGGAGATCGGCGCGGTGACGCCGTTCGCCTGCCAGGTGCAGGGCGTGTGGGTGGACCCCGAGCTGCGCGGCCAGGGCTTCGCCGTCGCCGGTATGGCCGCGGTCGTCGAGGCGGCGCTGTCGTGCTTCGCGCCGGTCGTCAGCCTGTACGTCAACGACTTCAACACCCCGGCGCGGGCCGTCTACCGCAAGGTCGGCTTCCACGAGGTGGACACGTTCATGTCCGTGCTGTTCTAGTGCTGTTCCGGATGCTCTGCTAGAGCCGCACCAGCTTGTCGAACAGGCGGGCCAGCTCGGTGCCGGGGTCGGCGGTGAGCCCCGCGTGGACCGGGCCGGCCTGCACGATCGTGCTGCGCGGCGCCGTGAGCCAGCGGAACCGGCCGCCCAGTGACTCGCCGGTCAGCGGCCCCGCCTCCTCGCCGCAGGCCAGCTCGTACGCGCCGAGCGCCCGCCGGACGGCGTCGATGTCGGCGTCGGGGTCGAGGGCGCGCAGCCGGACGGTGTCGAGGTGGACCCGCGCGCACAGGTAGCCGCGCGGCTGGCAGTACAGGAGCACGCCCGCGTTGATCAGCTCGCCGCGCTCGACCCGGGGCACGACCCGGATCACCGCGTACTCGTAGACGTCCCTCACCAGGGCCTCCGTAGCGCTCATCGGCCGTCTCCCCGCCAGAACGCGCCGACCGACCCCGGACCGGGCCGCCGGGCGGGCGGCGGCGGCTCGTGGGTGAGCCACGCGCGGGGTCCGTGCGCGCGGCTCAGCAGGTGCTCGACGTAGGCGTCGCGGACGTCCTGCGCGGAGGCGAAGCCGGGCTCGCCGTCGAGCCACTCGTCGGGCACCAGCGCCGTGACCGCGCGCAGCAGTTCGGGCGTGATGCGCGCGGCCAGCTCGGCCCCGGCCGCCTCGACGGCCGTGGCGAACGGGGCCAGCACGTGGTCGCCCGCGTCGAAGGGGCGCTGCGGGTCGGCGGTGCGCCAGTTGTGGTGGAACCACAGCGCCGCGCCGTGGTCGATCAGCCAGATGTCGCCGTGCCAGAGCAGCAGGTTGGGGTTGCGCCAGCTCCGGTCGATGTTGTGGATCAGCCCGTCGAACCAGACGACCCGGGAGGCGAACGCGGGGTCGGGCGTCCAGGCGAGCGGGTCGAAGCCGAGCGCCCCGGGCAGGAAGTCGATCGCCAGGTTGCGGCCGGAGCTGGCCTTGAGCAGGTCCTGGACCTCCTCGTCCGGTTCGCGGGCGCCGAGCTGCGGGTCGAGGTCGATGAGCTTGAGATCGGGCGTGCGCAGGCCGAGCCGCCGGGCCAGCTCCGCGCAGATGATCTCGGCGACGAGGACCCGCCGGCCCTGGCCGGCCTCGCGGAACTTCACCACGTACGTGCCGAGGTCGTCGGCCTCGACGACCCCCGGCAGCGATCCGCCCTCCCGCAGCGGCGTCACGTAACGCGTGGCCGCGATGGATTCCAGCACGGCACGAGGGTATCGGACCGCTGGTCCCGTACCGATCTCCGCGTGCCCTACCGATCTTCCCGGCGTTCCGGACGGTCGGGCGCGAGCGCGTCCGGCGCGTCTGGCACGAACGCGTCCTACGCGTCCGGGGCGGGCGAGTTCTGCGCGTCCGGCGCGGCGGCGTCGGTGCCGGCGGCGGCGGCCGTGCGGCGTGCGCGCAGCGCGCGGACCCGTCCCCGGCTCGCGCACGCCGGGGACGGGCACCACCGCCGGCGCCCGGGCGGGTCGACGAAGACGCCCCGGCAGTCCTGCTCCGGGCAGCTTCTCAGGGCGAACCGGTCGGCGCCGGTCATCTGGTCCACCGCCTGACGGGCGATGCGGGCGAGGGCGTCGGCGGTGCTCCGCGGTGGTTCGCGGCGCAGCCGGCCGTCCGCGCTCAGCCGGATCGGATCGTCGTGGCCGGCCAGGAAGGCGGCCAGCTCCGCCACGGCGGACGCGGGCGGCGGCAGGTGGTCGACGGTGGCCAGCGCGAGCGGGCGCAGCGTCTCCCGCAGGGCCCGCGCCAGGCGCAGGTCGTCGTCGTCGGGCGGGCGGGCCGGGGTGAGCTCGCAGCGTTCGAGCCACTCGGCGAGCCTGCCGGGCGTGGCGAGCCGTTCGACCGGGTGCGCGCCGAACGTGCGCCCCTGGGTCGCGAGCAGGTTCAGCCAGATGGCGCCGCAGTCGAAGCGGAAGGCGAGCGGGTCCTCCTTGACCATGACTCAAGTGTAACGCTTCAAGCGTTACGAAGCGTGCTACGGTGACGTAACGCTTGAAGCGTTACAACCCCGAAGTGAGGAGAGACCATGACGACGAGCCGAGCGCTGTCGGAGCAGTTGACACCCGCGCGACTGGACCGCGACGAGGGATACCGGCTGCTGGACCTGCTCCAGGACGAGCAGACCCAGCAGGCGGCGCTGCCCGGCCTCGAACACCTCGCCCCCGGCTTCGCCGACTGGATCGTCACCGCCCTGTTCGGCGGCACCTACCTGCGCGAGGGGCTGTCCCCGCGGGACCGGCAACTGGTCAACCTGGCGGCGCTGACCGCGCTGGGCGCCGTGGAGCCGCAACTGGCCGGCCACGTCAGGACCTCCCTGCGGGTCGGCATGACGCGCCAGGAGATCGTGGAGGTCTTCGTCCACCTGGCGCCCTACGTCGGCGTGCCCAGGGCGCTGGCCGGGCTGCGCGTCGCGGCGGCGGCGCTCGACACCGAGCGGGACCTCGACGCCAAGCGGGACCTCGACGCCGAGCGGGAGGAGGCGTGACGGGGGCGGCGGTCCGGACCGTCCTCGGGGACGTCGCCCCGGAGGACCTCGGCGTCTGCGACGCCCACGACCACCTGTTCATCCGCTCCGCGGCGCTGCCGGGCCAGGAACTCGACGACGCCGGGGCCGCGCTGTCCGAGCTGCGGGCCTTCGCCGCGCTCGGCGGGCGCGCGGTCGTGCAGTGGACGCCGTGGGGCATGGGGCGGCGCACCGAGGAGCTGCCGGACCTGTCCCGGCGCACGGGCGTGCACCTCGTCGCGGCCACCGGGCTGCACCAGGCGAAGCACTACGACGAGCGCGTGCTGGAGCGGGTGTACGGCGGGCTGTCCGGGCTGTTCGTCCGCGAGCTGACCGGCGGCCCGGTGCGCGCCGGGATGATCAAGGTCGCCGGGGCGTACCACCGCCTCGACGACCACGCCCGCCACGTCCTGGCCGCCGCGGCCGAGGCGCACCACGCCACCGACGCCCCCATCGGCGTCCACCTGGAGGGCGGCACCGCGGCCCTCGACGTGCTGCATCTGCTGTGCGACACGCACGGCGTCCCCGCGCGGCGGGTGATCCTCGGGCACCTGCACCGCTTCCCCGACGCGAGGATCCACCGGCAGGCCGCCGAGGCCGGCTGCTTCCTGGCGTTCGACGGCCCGTCCCGGACGCACCACGGCACCGACTGGCGCCTGCTGGACAGCCTCGCCGCCCTGGCCGAAGCCGGCCATGCCCAGCAGCTCCTGCTCGGCGGTGACACGGTCACGCCCGCGGCCAGGTCCGGCGCGGACGGCCCGGGCATGCCGTTCCTGCTCGGCGGCCTGCGCCCGCGGATCGAGCGCGAACTGGGCCCCGACGTCGCGTCCGCGATCTTCATCGGCAACCCGGCCCGGGCCTTCGCCGCCCACTGGCGGCGGCCATGACGGGGCCATGACAGGGCCATGACGGGGCCGTGACGTGGCATGGCCCGGCTCACATCTTGGCGATGACCTCCTCGGCGAAGCGCTCCATCGTGGCGATCTTGAGTTCCAGGGTGTCCTCGCCGTACCGGGCCTTCTCCTCGGGCGTGGCGAGCCACCACGGCGCGGCCATCGTCCCCGTGACGCCCTTGGCGGCGAAGCGGCGGTAGGTCGCGGCGTCCGGCATGACGGCCAGGGGCGCGACGATCTCGAAGCCGTCGTCGTCCCGGCCGTGCTCGCGCAGCGACGCCCGCAGGGCGGCCAGGACGCTCTCGAACTGCTCCTCGGTGTAGACGCGGTTGCCGATCCAGCCGTCGCCGAGCCGGGCGGCGCGGCGCAGCGCGGCCTCGCTGTCCCCGCCGACGATCACGGGGACGGGCCGGTCCGGCACGGGCGCGATCGACAGCTCGGGCAGGCCGTCCACCGTCACGGTCCGGCCGGTCCACAGCTCGCGCAGCACCGGGATCATCGCGTCGAGCCGGCGGCCCCGCGTGTGGAAGTCCTGCCCGGTGGCCAGGAACTCCTCCTTGCACCAGCCGACGCCCACCCCGAAGCTCACCCGGCCGCCGGACAGCACCGCCGCCGTCGAGACCTGCTTGGCCACGGTGAACAGGTCGCGGGCCGGGGCGATGTAGACGTTCGGCGCGAAGCGTAGCGTGCTCGTCACGGCGGCCATCGCGCCGATCGTCACCCACACGTCCGGCCAGTGCGTCCGCGCGTCCCAGCGCGGCCGGCCCGAGCGCGAGTAGGGGTAGGGCGAGGCGAAGTCGGCGTAGAACAGGTGGTCCGACAGCGTCAGCGTGTCGAAGCCGCACCGCTCGGCCGCCCGCGCCAGCTCCAAATAGTGGCCGGTGTCGGTGAACGAGGCCCCCAGCCAGAACCTCACTGGAACTCCGGGATGACCTTGGTGGCGAACAGCTCCAGGTTGCGCTTGACCGTGTCGAGCGGCAGCACGCCCTGCTGGCCCTGCATGTACAGGCCGAACCACTCCAGGTCCGGCATCCGGTCGAGCATCCGCTGGATGCCGCGCTTGACGTCGTCGGGGGTGCCGAACAGCGCCATCTCGACGTCGTTCATCCGCTTGGCGTCGCCCTTCTCCGGCGAGATGGGCTTGTGCTTCTCGTCCTCCTTCTTGCGCAGCACCTCCAGGTAGCCGAACGGGCCGAAGAAGGCGGCGAAGTCCTTGGGGATGCTGCGGCCGAAGGTGTTGATGGCCTCCTCGGTCGTGTCGGCGATGCCCACGATCTTGAGGATGCCGGTGTGCTCGCCCAGCTTGTAGTCGCGGCCCTGCCGGGCCGACTCCTCCTGGTAGAGCTTGGCCTTGGCGGCGTGGTCGTCGGGGTTGGGGGTGAACATCCACGGCAGGATGTCCTCCTGCGCGGCCCTGATGACCGAGCGGTCGGAGATGGTGAACGGCTGCCACAGCTCCGGGTAGGGGTTCTGGTACGGCCGCGGGCAGACCGAGACGGCCTGCACCCTGCCCTCGTCGTCGAGCTCGCCGGGCGCGCCGAAGGTCCGGGTCCACTCCTGGGCGGGCCAGCCCTCGATCCCCTCGTACGGGTAGGGCACCTCGTACTCCAGCACGTCCGACTTGTAGCGGAGGGTCTCCTGCGTCCACGCCATCTTCATGATCTTCAGGACCTCGCCGAAGACGTCGAAGTTGCGCGTGTCGGAGGCCGAGCCGTCGGAGCGCGCGGCCGCCGCGTGCCAGCGCTGCCCGAGCACGTTCATCCACCGGTTCTGGTAGCCGCGCGCCACGCCCAGCCGCAGCCGGCCCTTGGAGAACTGGTCGAGCAGGGCCACGTCCTCGGCCGCCCTGATCGGGTCCCAGGCGGGCAGCACCATGCCGAGCGGCGCGAGCAGGATCCGCTCGGTCCTGGCCGCCAGGTCGGTGAGGAACATGAGGGGGTTGACCGAGAACTCCATGCCCTCCGAGTGGAAGTGGTGCTCGGTCATCATCAGCGCGTCGAAACCGATCCGGTCGGCGTGGACCGCGATCTCCCGCACCTCGTGCAGCAGCCGCTGATACGACTCCGTGTCGCGCCCGATGGGGCGCTTGGCCTTGGCGTTCTCCTCAGCCGCGTATCCGGAGCCTGGAATCTGCGGATTCAGGAAGATGGAAAACTTCACCGGGAGACCTCTTTCCACGGGGCGTTTCTCTGAGCGGCAAGCTACTCTAGAAATCTTAGCCGAGCAATCGCTTGGTTGACCTAGAGGAGGCTGGCGCATGCGGCTCGGGGTCACGATGTTCACCACCGACCGGGCCATGCCGGTCCACGAGCTCGCCAGGGCGGCCGAGGAGCGCGGCTTCGCCTCCCTCTACGTGCCCGAGCACACCCACATCCCGGTCTCCCGCCGCACGCCGCCGCCCAACGGGGAGGCCGAGCTGCCGGAGCCGTACCGGCGCACCCTCGACCCGCTCGTCGCGCTGGCCTACGCCGCCGCCGTCACCGAGCGGCTGCGCGTCGGCACCGGCATCCTGCTCGCCGCCCAGCGCGACCCGCTCGTCACCGCCAAGGCCGTCGCCACCCTCGACCACCTGTCGGGCGGGCGCGTCGTGCTCGGCGTCGGCTTCGGCTGGAACGTCGAGGAGATGGCCGACCACGGCGTCCCGTACGGGGCGCGGCGCGAGATGGCCCGCGAGCACGTGCTGGCCATGCGGGCGCTGTGGCGCGACGAGGTGGCCTCCTACGACGGCCGGTTCGCGCGTTTCGCGCCCTCCTGGTCCTGGCCCAAACCGGCCTCCGGCCCACCCGTCTACATCGGCGGCGCGGCGGGGCCGAAGATGTTCGCCCACGTCGCCGAGTACGCCGACGGGTGGATGCCCATCGGCGGCAAGGGGATCAAGGCCGCCCTGCCGGCGCTGCGCGAGGCGTGCGAGAAGGCCGGGCGGCCGATGGCCCGGGTGATCCCGTTCGGCACGCTGCCGACCCGCGAGAAGCTCGGCTACTACGCGGAGCTCGGGATCGAGGAGACGGTGGCGAGCCTGCCGAGCGGACCGGCCGACGAGGTGCTGCCCGTCCTCGACGAGTACGCCCGGCTCATCCCCGGCTGACAGCGGGGCTTACCCCGGCGGTGAGCGTCCTGCCGCCCTGGGGTTCCAAGGATGTCACCACTTCGCGAAATGTCCGGCGGTTTTCTGACCTTGAGTGTCACGGTCCGGTGGCGATGCCGGCCGGACCGTTGACTCTCCGGCGCCGGTTGCCTTCAGTGGAAGGTGATGTGGGGTGGCGGCGAGGGGAGGCGCCCCGTGCCAACGGCGCAGCCGCTCAGGACGGGGGACCCGCGGCGGCTCGGCACGTACGAGCTGACCGGACGCCTGGGCGAGGGCGGACAGGGCGTGGTGTTCCTCGGTTCGAGGGGCGAGGAGACCTACGCGGTCAAGCTGCTGCACGGACCCGTCGGGGACGAGCGGGCGGCGTTCCTGCGGGAGGTGGAGCTGGCCAAGCACGTGGCCAGGTTCTGCACCGCGCAGGTGATCGAGGCCGGGTTCGACGAGGGCCGGCCGTACATCGTGAGCGAGTACGTCGACGGGCCGTCGCTGCAACGGCACGTCATGCTCACCGGGCCGCGCGGCGGGGCCGCGCTGGAACGCCTCGCGGTCAGCACCGCGACGGCGCTCGCGGCGATCCACCGGGCCGGCATCGTCCACCGCGACTTCAAGCCGCAGAACGTGCTGCTCGGCGTGGACGGGCCGCGCGTCATCGACTTCGGCCTGGCCAGGGCGCTCGACGCGGCGGCCACGGTCAGCGGCAGGGGAGTGGGCACCCCCGCGTACATGGCGCCCGAGCAGATCACCGCCTCGGCGGTCACCGGGGCCGCGGACGTGTTCTCCTGGGGCGCCACGATGTGCTTCGCGGCCAACGCGGTGGCGCCGTTCGGCCAGGACTCCGTGGCGCCGGTGCTGCACCGCATCCTCACCGCGCCGCCCGAGCTGGGGCGGCTGGACGGGCGGCTGCGGGACATCGTGGCGGCCTGCCTCGACAAGGACGCCCGCAACCGGCCGACCAGCAGGGAGCTGCTGCTGGAGCTGCTGGGCGACGCGGAGGGCGTGCCGGCGGAGGTGCTGCGCTCGCCTCCGCCCCACATCCTGCGCACCCCGCCGTCGGCGCCCGGCCCGGCGGTCCCGCCCGGGGAGAGCGCGGCGTTCCCGTCGTCGCATGTGGCGTACGCGCTGGCGGGATCCTCTCCGATCGGCCCCGTCTCTCCTGGAGCTTTCGGCGGCACGCCACTCGCCCAGCCCGAGGCGACCGGCGCCCCGCACGGCTATCTCCTGCCCGAGGGCGCCTCCTTCCGCGCCGGGCGGCCCCCCGAGGGCGGCCCGTGGCCGGGCGGCGCCGTCCCTCCCGCGACGTACGGCTCACCTCTCGGCACCGGCCCCGTACCGGGTGACACCGAGCAGACCCGGCACGTCGGGCAGGCGTTCAACCGGGCCGGCCTGGCCGTCTCCGCCGCCCTCCTGGTGAGCGCGGCGGTGCTGGTCACGGTCGTGGTGCCGGCGTTCCGGCACGTCGGCCCGGCCCCCGCGGCGGCCCGTCCCACGGTCATCACCACCGCCCCGGCCGGCACGATGCCCGACTCCGGCCACGCCTCCCCCCACCGCGAACGCCACAGCACCGGGGCGCAGCAGCCCGCCGCCGACCCCGCCACGGCGCCCTCCGCCGACCCGCCGGCCCGGGTGCCGGCGGGCATCCAGGTCCCGGCGCTGACCGGTCTCGACCGCGGGGCGGCGCTCAAGGCGCTCCAGCGCGCCGGTCTCGTGCCCGGCACGGTCACCCAGGTGGACTCCCCGCGCGAGGTCGGTCAGGTGCTCGGCACGCAGCCCCAGGCCGGGGCGGCCGTGCCCAAGGGCACCGCGGTCGCGCTGCGGGTCTCGGCCGGGCTGGTCGTGCCCGCCGTCACCGGCCTGCGCCGCGGCGCCGCCGAGACCGCCGTGACCAGCGCCGGCCTCGCGCTGGGGGCGGTGACCACGTCCTGCTCCGCCCGCCCGGACGGGCAGATCCTGTCCTCCAGCCCGCGGGCCGGCACGCGGGTGGCCGGCGGCGGCAAGGTGGCACTCGTGGTGTCCAGGCACGGGACGAAGATGCCGGGCGTGCTCGGCCGTACGGGTGAGGGCGCGAGCGGCACGCTGCGTACCGCCGGGTTCACGGTGACGCAGGACACGCGGCTGGTGACGGACGAGGCGCGCGCCGGCACGGTCCTCGCGCAGAGCGTCGCGGCCGGCACCTGCGCGAAGCCGGGCATGGGTGTGGTCCTCACGGTCGGCGTCCTGGCCCAGAGCGACCCCGACCCCACGGAACCCGCCGACCCGCCGGCCACGGAGAGCCCGGCCCCGACCTCCACCGCCACCGACAGGCCCGCCTGAGCCCCGCGGCCCGGGTCACCTGAGGCTCTCGTTGCGGCGCGCGCTCCACACCGCCAGTCCGGCCAGCAGGAAGAGCGCGCCCGCCAGCCACAGGATGCCCCGGAGCGGCAGGGCGTCGACGATGGTCCCGCCCGCCAGCGCGCCGAGCCCGATCGACAGGTTGAACACCGCCACCCACAAGGCCGACGCCTCCTCGACGGCCTGGGGCGCAGCCTTGATCATCCAGGTCTGGAGGCTCGTGGAGACCCCGCCGTACACCAGGCCCCAGACGACGAGCAGCGCCACCCCGCCCACGCCGGTGACCCCCGCCACGGGGTAGAGGAGCACGGTCACCGCCAGGGCGACGGTGATGGCGAGGACCGTCCGATGCAGCCGCCTGGCCACCGCGGCGCCCGCGACGAAGTTCCCCGCGATGCCGGCCACGCCGAACCCGAACAGCAGCGGCCCGACGAACTGCTCGTCGATGCCGGACAGATCCCGCAGCACGGGGCCGACGAACGTGTAGGCCGAGAAGTGGCCGGTCACGATCAGGAAGGTCGCCACGATGCCGACGCGGACGCCCCGGTCGCCGAGCCGGCCGGCCAGCCGCCGCAGGCTGACGGGCCGGTCGGCGGCCAACGGCGGCAGCAGCGCCAGCAGGGCGAACAGCACGACGAGCGCCAGGGCGCCCAGCGCGCCGAACGCGATCCGCCAGCTCGCCAGCCCGCCGATCATCGTGCCGATGGGGACGCCGAAGACGTTCGCCGCCCCGACGCCGCCGAAGATGATCGCGGTGGCCCGCGGCACGTGCGCGGCCGGGACGAGCCGGACCGCCAGGCCGCCGGCGACGGCCCAGAACCCGCCGATCGCCACCCCGACCAGCACGCGGGCGGCGACCAGCAGCGGGTAGTCCGGCGCCAGGGCGGAGGCCGCGTTGGCGAGCGTCATCAGCCCCATCAGGGCGACGAGCAGGATCCTGCGATCCAGCCTGCCGACGAGTACCGGCACGACCGGCGCGGCGACGGCGGCGACGACGCTGGGAACCGTGACCATCAGCCCCGCCGCGCCCTCGGAGACCGACAGCGCCGAGCCGACGGGAGCGAGCAGCCCGATGGGCAGTTGCTCGGCCGTCACCAGGAGGAACGTGCCGAAGGCCACCGCGGACACCGCGGGCCGGCGGCTCCTCGCCGTTCCGGCCGTCTGCGTGGGCGCGGCCGGCTCGGCCGGCATGGGTGGGGTCGCCGTCATCGCGGAAGTCTCCTCTCTCATTCGGGAGCGATCGCTCCCATATGACGGCACACCCTAATACGGGAGCGATTGCTCCACAACCTTGCTAGAGTGGCGGCCATGGCACGACCCAGGGAGTTCGACGAGCGGGACGTGGTCGCCAGAGCGGCCCGGCTGTTCTGGCGCCGCGGCTACAACGCCACGTCCGTCCGCGACCTGGGCGCCGAGCTCAGCCTCAAGCAGAGCAGCCTGTACCGCACCTTCACCGACAAGCGCACCCTGTTCCTGCGCGCGCTCGACCACTACCGGGCGACCGACTCCACGCAGGCCGAGGAGCAGCTCAACGCCCCGGGCCCCAGCCTGGAGATCCTGCGCGCGTGGCTGATCTGGATGATCAGCCACGACGCCGGACTCGGCTGCTTCGTGGTCAACACCGCCGCCGAACTCGGCACCACCGACCCGGAGGTCCAGGAACGCACCGAGGCCGCGTTCGAGGTCACCCGGACGACGCTGGCGTCGCTGCTGCGCCGCGGCGTCCGCGACGGCGACCTGCCCGCTGCGCTGGACGTCGACGCGGCGGTGGAGTCGCTGTTCACGACCGTGCTCGGACTGCGCGTGCGCGAACGCGCCGGACACGATCCCGAGAGGCTCGCCACGGCGATCGACTTCGCGATCGGAGCGCTCGCGGCGTCACCGTGACGGCACCACCGGGGGCTCCAGGAACGGCAAAACGACCTCCCCGTGCCGCAAAGCCCGGATGGAGGTAACCGGCCTGGGTCCCGGCACGGGCTCAGCTCATGAAAAACCAGGGCACAACCCTCCCGGTGGGGAAGTCCCGGGGCAGGTCCAGGACGGTCGAGGTGTTGTCGCCGATGAGGGCGGGGGAACCCCGCCCCGTAAACGTCATACGGAGAACACCATGTCCATCTTGAAGTACCTGGGCCTGTCCCACCTGCGGCTGCTCGATCCTCATCGCTCACCGAGAGACGACAGCTCTGGCGCGGAACTCTCGCGTCGTCGTCGCCGCAACGGCTGAGCTTCGACGTCCGACCCGGAAGACGCTCGGCAGGGATTCCCTCGCCGGGCGTCTGCATGCGGTCCGGCTGCGGAAATCCGCTGTCCACGGCCGCCGCGCCGCCGCTATCTTTCGATCATGGACGAGCTGGCGCTGCTCAAGCACTCCGACGGCCCGGTGACCCGCGACCGGATCGCCCGCGACCTCGCCGCTCTCGGCCTCGCCGAGGGCGACATCGTCATGTTCCACACCCGCATGTCCGCCATCGGGTACGTGGCCGGCGGCACGCAGACCGTCATCGACGCCCTGCTCGACGTCGTGGGGAAGCGCGGCACCCTCATGGTCACCTGCGGCTGGAACGACGCCCCGCCGTACGACTTCACCGACTGGCCCCGGCCGTGGCAGGACGCCCTGCGCGAGGGGCAGCCCGCGTACGACCCGGAGCTGAGCGAGGCCGACCACAACAACGGCCGCCTGCCGGAGGCGCTGCGGCGGCGGCCCGGCGCGGTCCGCAGCCGGCACCCCGACGCGAGCTTCGCCGCCCTCGGCGCGTCGGCGGCCGGGCTGATGGCCGACCACCCGTGGGACGACCCGCACGGCCCCGGCAGCCCGCTGGCCAATCTGGTCGCCGCCGGAGGCCGGGTGCTGCTGCTGGGCGCCCCGCTGGACACCCTCACGCTGCTGCACCACGCCGAGGCGCTGGCGGACGCGCCGGGCAAGCGGTTCGTGGAGTACGAGCAGCCGATCCTCGTGGACGGTGAGCGGGTCTGGCGCCGCTTCCGCGACATCGACTCGGAGGACGGGGCGTTCGACTACTCCTCCGCGGTGCCCGAGGGCCGCTGGCCGTTCGCCGTCATCGCCGAGGAGATGATCGCCGCGGGGATGGTGCGGCGCGGCCTGGTGGGCGCGGCGGAGAGTCACCTGTTCGAGGCCGGGGACGTGGTGCGCTTCGGGGTCGCCTGGATGGAGGAGAAGCTGGGACGCCGGTGATGGCGCGAGGAAGCCGCCCTCGGTCTCGGACGGCAAGCCAGGGCCTCCTCAGATCAGCCGATCAGGTCGAACGCCGGCCGCGGCTCGATCTTCGCGAGTCGGGCGGCACCAGCGCGTGTGGTGAGCACCGGAGCAGATCGGTTGAGTGCCAGGTCGGCGGTCTGCGCGTCCTCAAGCGTGAGGTCCAGCGCGTCCACCAGGAACCCGGCTCGTACGGCCCGCTCACCTTCTCCCCGTCGGTCGACGAGGTGGTCGACGACGATGGCGGGATTCGTCAACAGCGCGCTGACACGGTCGGACAGACGTTGCAGGTAGAGCTCCGGGTGGTTGCTGGTGGCCATGGCCAGCACGGTGGACGGCAGGACGAGCGTCACCATCTCGCGCGCGGCGGCCGAGAGAAGGAGGCGTAGATCCTTGTCTCCGCCGAGGTATCCGGTCACGGCGGGGGTATGCAGGATACGGCTGGTGATCATGCGGCGTCGTGCGCGTTGTCGTCCAGAACCTCGGCGGTGGAGCGGCGTAGGCGAGCGGCCCAGTAGTCCTCACGCTCGGGGTCGTCCGGCAGAGGTTCGCCGAAGGCTGCCTCTTCGCGGGCGAGCCAGGCGTCACGCTGACGGGCGGCCGCGATCAGCTCAGCCAGGCCGGCCGAGAACGACTGGACCTCGCCGGTGCGCACCTTCTCGTCGAGCCAGGCGGCGTCCTCGTCGGGCAGGCTGATCGCTCTCTTCTGGGTCATACCAGAAGAGTACCTTAGTAATACCGACGTGGCTCGTCTCTCCAGATAAGCCCAGCGCAGATAAAACGGGTTGCGGTCGCGGATCGCCCCGCGGGACGCTCGCCGGCGTGAAGATGCACGCCGACGAGCTGACGGTGACGCCCGAGACGGTGCGGGCGCTGGTGGACGAGCAGTTCCCCGAGTGGCGTGGGCTGCCCGTCCGGAGGGTGTCATCGCAGGGGACGGTCAACGCCATCTTCCGCATCGGTGACGACTTGGCGGCGCGCTTCCCGCTGCAGCCCGGCGACGTCGAGCCGATCCGGCGCCGGCTGGAGGCCGAGGCCGAGGCGGCCCGCGAGCTGGCCGGCCGCACGCGCTTTCCCACGCCCGAGCCGGTGGCGCTCGGCGGGCCCGGGGCGGGCTACCCGCTTCCGTGGTCGGTGCAGACGTGGCTGCCCGGTGTCGTGGCGTCCGACGCGGACCCGGGCGAGTCGGTCGCGTTCGCCCACGATCTCGCCGACCTCATCGAGGACCTGCGCGCGATCGGCACGCGCGGCCGGACCTTCTCCGGCGACGGCCGAGGAGGCGACCTGCGTACGCATGACGCGTGGGTGGAGACCTGTCTCGGGCACACCGAGGACCTGCGGGCGGCCGGCCGGCTGCCGCTGGACGTGGACCGCCTTCGCGACCTGTGGGCGAAGCTGCGCGACCTGCCCCACGACCCGGCGGGGGACGTGATGACCCACGGCGACCTGATCCCCGGCAACGTGCTCGTGTCCGGGGGCCGGCTGAGCGGGTTCCTCGACGTCGGCGGCTTCGGACCGGCCGACCCCGCCCTCGACCTCGTGAGCGCGTGGCACCTGCTGGAGTCCGGGCCGCGGCAGGCGCTCCGGGAACGGCTCGGCTGCGGCGACGTGGAATGGGAACGGGGCAAGGCGTGGGCGTTCCAGCAGTCGATGGGGGCGGTCTGGTACTACATCGACAGCAACCCGGCGATGGGCCGGATGGGCCGGCGCACCCTGGAACGCGTCCTGGCCGACTCGTAGCCGCCGGAAGCTGTAGGCGTTCGACCGTTTTGCCGAGTCCTTGTCCTGACATCAACACTTTCGGGAGAAAACGGCCCTAACCCTGGCACAGATAAGGGCACACTCACGAATGTCACGACGCGATGCGCCGAACGTCGTACGAGCATCACCATCATCCGGGAATCAAGGTCATGCGTCGCACCACACGAGCCGCTCGGCTCACGGCCTTCGCGGTCGCCGCGGCGGCGACCCTGGCGGCCTGCGGCCCTGTCGCCTCGCGTGAGGCCGGGCAGCCCGAGATCAAGATCGGGCTGATCACCAAGACGGAGGCGAACCCGTACTTCGTGGCGATGAGACAGAGCGCGCAGGCCATGGCCGCGGCCCGAAGCGCGACACTGATCACTGCGGCGGGCAGGTTCACCGGTGACAACGCGTCCCAGGTCACCGCGATCGAGAACATGGTGAAGGCGGGCGTCAAGGGCATCCTGATCACCCCGAACGACGCCACGGCGATCGTCCCGTCGATCAGGAAGGCCAGGGCCGCGGGGGTACTCGTCATCGCGCTGGACACGCCCACCAAGCCGCAGAACGCCACGGACGCTCTGCTCGGCACGGACAACTTCAAGGCCGGTCAGCTGATCGGCATGTACGCCAAGGACATGATGGGCGACAGGCCGGCCAAGGTGGCCATGCTGGACGCGGCGCCGGAAAGCTCCACCAGCCGGCTCCGGCACGCCGGCTTCCTGAAGGGCTTCGGCATCGCCGAGGGCGACCCGTCGATCGTGTGCTCCACCTACAGCTACGGCGACCAGACCCTGGGCCGGATCGTGATGCGGGACTGCCTGCGCGCAGCTCCTGACCTCAATGTGGTCTACACGGTCAACGAGCCCACCGCGTTCGGCGCCCACGCCGCCCTCAAGGCCCGCGGCGTGGAGAAGCACGTGATCGTCGTGTCGGTCGACGGCGGTTGCGCCGGCGTCCGGGCTGTGGAGATCGGCCAGATCGCGGCCACTTCGCAGCAGTCGCCGCTGAAGATGGCGGAGATGGGCGTCCAAGCCGTCGTCGAGTACGCGGAGTCGGGCGTGAAGGCGTCCGGTTTCACCGACACCGGCGTCAAGCTCATCACCAACAAGCCCGTCGCCGGCCTCGCCTCCAAGAACACCTCCTTCGGTCGTCAGTTCTGTTGGGACTGACTTCGTCCCGGGCCGGGCCGCGAGTGGGGTGGATCGTCCCGGGACCGGACCACGGATCGTGCCACCAGAGCCGGCCGACCCCGCCCTCGACCTCGTGAGCGCGTGGCACTGACGTGGAAGGGGACTGCTACTACATGGACGGCAACCCGGCGATGAGCGGCCCGTCTCAGAGGAGACGGTCGAAGGTGCCTTTGGGCGAGGCGTCGAACGCCTCGTCGCCCCGCCAGCGGGCCAGCACGTCCGCCATCTCCTCCGGCGTGGCGGAGAAGAACTCGTGCCATCGCCTGCCGTATCCGTGGGGATAGCCGAGAAGATTGTTCAGCACGTTGTTGACCGCGAGGTGCCGCGCGTCGGCGTCGTCCGCGTGCGGCCATGAGGCGGCGATCGCGGCGACCTCGTCCCGCGTGAGGCCCATGAGGGTGTCGAACTCCCAGTCCTCGAAGAACGGGCCGTGGATGGCGGCATCCAGGCACTCCTGGACGATCTGCAGATCCCGTGCGGACATCGCTTCGACCGACTCCATGGATGATCAAGTTAACGGCCCGTTGGGCGCATGTGAAGACGGCCGCATGACTCTGCTCCGGGCGAGGAGCTGGGTACCCGCGATATATCACCGGATTGTGGTATCAAAGAGTGGTACCGTCCCGGGCATGGCTGAGACGCGGCTTCGGCTGCCGGATGAGACGTACGAGCAGATCAAGAAGATCGCCGGGGATGACGGGCAGAGCGTCAACTCGGCGATGGTGGCGGCGATCGACGACTACATCGCGCGTCGGCGGCGCGAACGCTACCGGGCGATCGGCCGGAAGGTCGCCGAACGCGACCGGGAACTCCTCGAAAGGCTCGCGCGATGACCGGCTACCCGATCACGGAGGACCTTTTCGCCCTGGCCGAGGAGGTGCTGCCCGAGGTCCGTCTCCGCGACGGCGGCCAGATGCACGGCGCGGTGCTGCGCCCGCAGACGACCGTGTTCGGCGACGACGCCTATCCGGATCTGTGGGAGAAGGCGGCGGCCCTGATGCAGAGCATCCTGATCGGGCACCCGCTGGTGGACGGCAACAAACGGCTCGCCTGGACGGCCGCCGTCGCCTTCCTGGAGGACAACGGGGAGATCCTGGAGTACCAGGACGTGGACGAAGCCGAAAGGCTGGTCATCGCCGTGACGACGGGGGAGCTGGAGGACATCCCGGAGCTGGCGGGACGGCTTCGTCGATTGGGTGCGTGAGCGCCACGATGCCCGCCTCGATGGGGCGAACATGCTGGTCATGACCGGCAGTTGCCGGCGTGACGCGGGATCCAGATCGAGCCGTGGGCAGGAACTGCCCTTGGGCTTGCCGATGGACGGCAACTGACTCGCTGATATGAACCAGACCTGGCACCATCGAAGAGGAGGGGAGAACACATGATTTTCGATCGCATCGCTGTGGATCCCGGCAAGCTTGAAGGCAAGCCGACCATTCGAGGCTTGCGGATCACAGTGGAGACGGTGGTCCGGTTGGTTGCGGCTGGGTGGTCTTTTGACGAGATCTTGCTGGACTACCCGGATCTGGAGCGTGAGGACATCAAGCAGGCTCTTGAGTATGCGGCTGCCGCGACCAATGTTCACTTCTACCCCCTACGAGAGCCAGCGTGAACTTCCTTGTCGACGAGAACCTCTCACAGAGGGTCGCCGAGTTGCTGACGAAGGCCGGCCATGACGCCGTTCATGTTCGCGACCTCCAGGCGACGAGTGCACCTGACACCACGGTCATGTCCCTTGCTGTGACAGGGCAGCGGGTCATCGTCTCGGCGGACACGGACTTCGGGGCGCTTCTGGCTTACACTCGTGCGACTCAGCCTTCGGTCATCCTCGTGAGGGAGATTCTCGAACTGCGCCCGCCGGATCTCGTGAACATCATCGTCGGACGACTCGATGTTCTTGAGCCGCATCTTCGAGCGGGCGCCATCGCGGCCTTCACCACCGCCGGCATCAGAGTTCGAGCCCTTCCTCTCCGTTGAATGCGTTGACTCCGTTCAAGATGCCTTCTTGCTGATCCGGCCCAGGACCGGGGGTGTGGGGGGCGGTAGGCCCCCACTTGGGGGCGTAGCCCCCGGCAAGGCGTCCGAGCGGAGCGAGGGCCATGCCCTTGGCGGGGGTCGAAGGGGGCGGGAGCCCCCTGGGAGGCGCTGTCCGAGCGCCCCTCGCGCGAAGCGCGCCCCTCTGTGAGGACCTTGCCCTCGAAAGAACAGTCAGATCGCCTGGGCGGCGTGCAGCAGGACGTCTCGGACCTGGTCCTCCGGCAGGTCCGTCGTGTGCACCACCCCCCACTGCAACGCCCCCAGCACCGCCCAGCCGCGCACCCGCTCCACCGCGTCCGGCTCCGGGCCCACCAGCCGGGCGAACAGCTCGTCGCGGAACGTCCTGATGGCCTCGCCGGGCGAGCCGGGCGGTGCGTCGTCGGCCCCGCCGACGTCCTCCATGACCAGGCGCAGCACGGTGCGGTGCCGGACGGTGAAGGCGACCAGCGCCTCCAGGAACGCCTCGCGGTCCGGGAACTCGGCGCCCAGCAGCGCGATCACGTCGTCGGCGCAGGGCGCCAGCAGTTCGGCCGCCAGCCGGTCCTTGGGGTGGAAGTGGTAGGCGACGGCGGTCTTGGTCAGGCCGACGGCCGCCGCGATGTCGGCCAGGGACGTCTGCGCGTAGCCGCGTTCGGCGAACAGGCGGCGGGCGGCGGCGAGGATCCTGCTGCGGGTGTCGTCGGCTGTGGTCATCGTCTCATTTCCGTGCTCGCCTCAGCCTTTGGGGACATATCGATCTATCGTAGGCCCTGTACGACCGTACAGGACGGCCGTCGAGGAGGGGGCCTGCGATGACGCGGTTCTTGGGACGGCTGGGCGGCTGGTGCGCCCGGCACGGGATGGTGGTACTGACCTTATGGGTGGTCGCGGCGGCCGGCCTGATGGGCGCCAGCCTCGTGCTCGGCAGTCCCGTCAGCAACGACGCGTCGATCCCCGGCACGGACGCGCAGCGCGCCCACGACCTGATGCGTTCGGGCTTCGGCCCCGGCTATGAGACGGGCGGCACCGTGCAGCTCGTCCTCTACGCGCCTCAGGGGCAGCTCATCGACAAGCCCCGCAAGGAGGCCGTCGAACGGGCGATCGCCGACATCCGCGCGGTCCCGCACGTCAAGCAGGTCGACACGCCGTTCCGCCGCGGCGGCATCGCCTCCAACCTGCAGATCGGCCTCATCACCGTCCGGATGGAGGGCCACGACCCGGCCAAGCCGGCCGAGGCCGCCCAGGCGGTCTCGCGCGCCGCGCAGCCGGCCCGGGCCGCCGGTCTGGAGGTCGTCGCCGCCGACAGCTCCTCCCCGGCCGACAAGGAGATCAAGACCGGGCCGAGTGAGATCATCGGCGTGGTGTGCGCGCTGCTGGTGCTCGTCTTCGCGTTCGGCACGCTGACGGCGGCGCTGGTGCCGATCTTCACCGCGCTGGTCAGCGTGGCCGCCGGGCTGGGGATCATCGGCCTGCTCGGTCACGTCGCCGACGTGCCGAAGCAGGCGGGCATCATGTCCACGATGATCGGGCTCGGCGTGGGCATCGACTACGCGCTGTTCCTGCTGTCGCGGCACCGCAAGCTGCTGGCCGACGGCGCGCCGGTCCAGGAGTCGGTGCGCCGCACGGTGGCCAGCTCGGGCGGGGCCGTGGTGTTCGCGGGCGGCACGGTCATCGTCGCGCTGAGCGCCCTCGTGCTCGGCGGGTTCCCGCTGCTGCGCACGCTGGGCCTGGTCACGGGCGTCTCGGTGGTCACCGCCGTGCTCACGTCGGTCACGCTGGTCCCGGCGCTGCTCGGGCTGCTCGGCCACCGCGTGAACGCCCTCAGGCTGCCCTTCCTCGGCCGGCGCCGCGGCGGCGACTCCTCCGGCTGGGCCGGGCTCGGCGCGTGGGTGGCCCGCCGCCCGTGGCGGGTGCTGATCGGCAGCGTCGTCGTGCTGGCCGCGATCACCGCGCCCGCGCTGGCGCTCAAGCTCGGGCCGCTCGACGACGGGTACGCCGCGCAGGGCTCCGAGCCGCGCCGCGCGTACGAGCTGATGGCCTCCGGCTTCGGCCCCGGCGTCAACGGGCCGCTGCTGGTCGTGGCCGAGCTCGACGAGAAGGCGGCCGACGCCAAGGCGCCCGTGGTGAAGCGGCTCAGCGACGCCATCGAGGACGTGGACGGCGTCGCGCACGTCGCCCCGGCCAAGGTCGGCGACACGGGCCGCACGGTGATGATCCAGGCGATCCCCGAGTACGCGCCCAGCGACAGCCGCTCCGCCGACGTCGTGCACGACGTGCGGGCCCTGTCGGTACCCGGCGCGAAGCTGCACGTCGGCGGCAAGGTCGCCGCGCTGACCGACGCCGGCGACCGCATGGCCGAGCGGACCCCGCTGGTCATCGGCGTGGTCGTGCTGCTCAGCGCCCTCCTGCTGCTGCTGGCCTTCCGCGCCCCGGTCGTCGCGCTGAAGGCCGCGGTCATGAACCTCATCTCGCTCGGGGCCGCCTTCGGCACGCTCGCGACGGTCTTCTCCGTCGGGCTCGGCAGCCGGCTCGTCGGCATGGACCCGCCGTTGGAGTCGTCCTCGCTCCAGACGTTCTTCTTCACGGTGCCGATCGAGAGCTACGTGCCGCTCATGCTGTTCGCGGTGCTGTTCGGGCTGTCGATGGACTACGAGGTGTTCCTGCTGACGGCCGTGCGGCAGGCGTACCTGCGGCACCGGGACAACTCCCGCGCGGTCGCGGAGGGGCTGGGCTCGACCGGCCGGGTGATCACCTCGGCGGCGCTCATCATGGTGTCGGTGTTCGTGGCGTTCGTCGCGTATCCGGATCCCATGGTCAAGACGTTCGGCGTGGGCCTGGCGGCGGCCATCGCCGTGGACGCCACGATCATCCGGGGCTTCCTCGTGCCGGCCACGATGGTGCTGCTGGGCCGGGCGAACTGGTGGTGCCCGCGCTGGCTGGACCGGCTGCTGCCGAACCTGTCGGTCGAGGGGCACGAGGAGGACGAGCACGACGTCCGTCCCGGCGGCGACGCCGGTCAGGGGCAGCGCGACGACCTGCCGGAGCCCGTGGGCGCCCGCGGCTGAGTCCGGCAACGCCCCCACGCGGGAAGGACCCCGCTCCGCCCAGGCGGTGCGGGGTCCTTCGTCCCACCGGGGAAGGTGTCCTGAGGTCGCGGGTTACGGCTTCTTCGGCGGCGTGCAGCTGTGGAAACCGCTGATGTAGCCGTTGCGGTAGCCCATGCTGAACGGGTCCGAGCCGGTGAAGGTGAGGTCGAACGGCTGGCCGCCCTTGCAGTCGAACCGGCCGTCGCTGAAGCCCTTGCTGTAGCCCTTGTTGTAGCGCTTCTTGCCGGGCGGCTTGACGGCGACGGTGTTCACGGTGGTGGCCGCCTGGACGACCGGCGCCTTGGCGGTGCCCGCGGAGGCGGACGCGGGAGAGGCCGCGGCCGGACCGAGCGCGAGCGCGCCGAGGAGTGCCGGACCGGCCAGCATCATCACTCGCCTGGTACGCATTCCTGTCTCCTTGATCCCGCCGGCCCGCGGTGACGACCACCTGCGGGTGCTCCGGCGCTCACCAGAAAGCATGGCCGGGTTCCAGTCACCGCCCCGTGATGCCGGCGTGACGGCGGCATCACCGGCGTCGTTCAGAGCTCCTCCGACGGGCGCAGACCGGCGACCAGGCCGCGCAGCCGCGGCGTCGGTGACAGGCTGAGCTCGTCGCGCAGTCCGCGCACGTAGAGCTGGTACTGGCGCAGCGCCTCGGCCTGGTTGCCCTCGGCCAGGTGCGCCTCGACCAGGGCCGCGCAGGCGCTCTCCCGCAGCGGCTCGGCGTGCAGGGCCACGCTCGCCGCGGCCACCGCGTCGGCGAACCTGCCCGCCCGGACGAACCGGGCCGACAGCGCCTCCAGGGCGTGCAGCCGCTGCTGGTGCCACTGCTCGGCCTCGCCGAGGACCCAGTCGTCGTACCAGCCGGGCAGCAGGCCGTGCGAGAGCACCTCGATGGCGCGGCGGTCGAGGTCGGGGCAGGCGGCCGCCGGGTCGAGGATCCGCTCGGCCAGGGCGCGGGCCTCGTGGAGGTCGACGTGCGTGTCCGGGGCCAGGCCCACCTCGGTGGCGCCGACGTGCAGCATCCGGCGTCCGGTGGCGTCGAGGCGGGCCAGCGCCGAGCGCAGGCTCGCGTACGCGCGGTGCTCGGGGGCGTCGGGCCACAGCGTGACCGCCGCCAGGTTGCGTGAGACGGCCCGGCAGCCCAGCGCGATGAAGGCGAGCAGGCGTTCGGAGCCGTTGGAGACGTTGATCTGGTCGTCGCCGGCCAGCAGCCGGAAGCCGCCGAGGAGCGCGAGACGGAGACTGCTGCCCATGGCCTTCGGTCCCTTCACTGTCCCGGATCGGAAACCCTTGGTCAACGCTCGGTGCCCGTGTCATTCACGCCCGTACTGTCACGATATATACCCCTTTGTGACGGTTTGTCAGCCTGATGTGGTGGAGCGTCCTGAGCGGCGCCAGCCCGTGATGCCGCCCTCCAGCGCCAGCGCCCGGAATCCGTTGCGCCGCAGCAGCCGCACCGCCTCGGGCGACACGACGCAGTACGGCCCGCCGCAGTAGGCGACGATCTCCGCGTCGCGCGGCAGCTCCTCCAGACGGTCGCGCAGCTCGGCCAGCGGCAGCGACACCGCGCCCGGCAGGTGCGCCGTGGCGAAGGCCGTCGCCGAGCGCACATCCAGAACGATCGTGCCCGGGTCCTCCAGCCGGGCGGCCAGCTCGGCGGCCGTCACGCCCTCGGGCGAGCCCAGGTGGCGGGCCACCGCCTCGCGCAGGTCGGCCAGTCGTCCGTGCGCGAAGGCCTGCATCTCCCCGAGGAAGCGCGACACCCCGTCGTCGGCCAGCCGGTAGAAGACCTTGGTGCCCTCCTTCCGGCTGGTGACCAGGTGGGCGGCGCGGAGCTGCTGGAGCTGCGCCGAGGTGTTCTTCAGCGCGATGCCCGCCTCCTCGGCGAGCTCCTCCACCGTGCGCTCCTGCTGGTCCAGCACGTCGAGCAGCCGCAGCCGCACCGGGCTCGACAGCACCTTGCCGATGCGGGCGAGCTGCTCGTAGATCGGCTCTTCGGGGAAACTCGTCATCCGACCATGTACTGGTCGTGGCGCAGGAAGAGCTCGGTCCACTCCTCCTCCGTGAGCTCCCGGCCGGTGGTGGCGATCTCGGCCAGCTCCTCGAAGTACCCCTCCCTGGGGGCGCCGGGGGTGAACAGGATGAGCATGGTCGCCGGGGCGCCCGACTCGTTGCGGAAGCCGTGGATGCCGCCCTCCGGGACGAACAGGAAGTCGCCCGGGTTGCCGTCGATCCACCGGTCGCCGTTGAACAGGCGCACCGAGCCGTCGAGGACGTAGAAGGACTCGGTGATGGTGCGGTGGAAGTGCGCGCCGGCGCCGCCCGGGCGGGGGCCCATCTCCCAGCGGTAGAGCCCGAACGCGCCGTTGGTGCTGGCGCCGGTGCCCAGGTAGTGCACGTGGGTGCGCCGCTCAGCCGGGTCGTCGGTGTGGGGGCCCATCACCAGGTCGGCGGGCTGGCCGGCGGTCCGCAGGCGAGCGCTGACCTCGCCCTTCTCGGCGAGGTAACGGGGCTCGGGGTACGACATGACGCTCTCCTCTGCTTTTCTAAGGATCGTTAGAATAGCAGATGAGTTGGCGCCTCAGAAGACGATGACCGTGCGGGCGACCGTGCCCTGGCGGACGTGGGTGACCGCGTCGTTGATCTGGTCCAGCGGCAGCCGCTCCGTGATCAGTCCGCCCAGGTCCAGGCGGCCCCGCTGGTACTGCGCGGCGAGCATGGGCAGGTCGCGGTGGGGCGCGGCGTCCCCGCCCTGGGTGCCCATGAGGCGGCGCGAGGAGAACAGCAGCGACGGGTCCACCTCCACCGGCCGGCCCGCCGGCGGGCTGCCGACCATGACCGTGGCGCCGCCCGGGGCCGTGGCGGCGAACGCCTGGGCGAGCACGCCCGGCACCCCCGTCACGTCGAAGGCGTAGTCCACGCCGCCCCGCACCACCTCGCCGACCTGCGCGGGCAGGTCCCCGGCGACGAGGGTGTGGGTGGCGCCGAAGCGCTCGGCGAGCTTGAGTTTGGCCTCCGCCACGTCGGCGGCGATGATCGTGGTCGCGCCGGCGAGCACCGCGCCCTGGATGACGTTGAGGCCGACGCCGCCGCAGCCCACGACGAGGACGCTGGAGCCCGGGGCCACCCGCGCCACGTTGAGCACGGCGCCGACCCCCGTCACGACGCCGCAGGCCAGCAGGGACATCACGTCGAACGGCGCCTCCGGGGCGATCCGCACGCACATGGGCTCGTTGACCACCGTGTACTCGGCGAACGAGCCGATGCCGATGAAGCGGCGGGTCTCCGCGCCGTCCAGCGTGACGCGCGGCTCGCCGCCCATGATGGCCCGCATCCGGGCCGGGCCGGAGCACAGGTGGAAGCGGCCGGCCCCGCAGTGGCGGCATGTGCCGCAGGGTCCGCTCATCGACACGATGACGTGGTCGCCGGACCGGACCGTGGTCACGCCCGGTCCGACGCTCTCGACGACGCCGGCGCTCTCGTGGCCGAGGATGTACGGCAGCCGCGCGACGACCGGGCTCTTGCCGTCGATGGCCTTGAGGTCGGAGCCGCACACCCCGGACGCCTTGATCTGGACCCGTACCTCGCCGGGGCCCGGATCGGCGATCTCGACCTCGCGGATCTCCATCGGCCGGTCGAAGGCGGTCAGCACGGCGGCGCGCATGAGCATGCGCTCACGCTAGCCCGGCCGTGCGACGTGAGCAAGCGATTGCTCGGCAAGATCCTTCTTGCCCCGGGGTCCGTTGACACCTTCTGGGGCCGAATTTACGCTGGCCGAAACCAAGCGAGCGCTAGGCCAAGAAGAGGGCATGGCGCACGCCGTACCCAAGAGGTGAAGGCGATGGTGCGACGACATCACGAGGTGCGGCGGAGCGCGGCGGCCCTGTCGGGCGCGCTGGCCGTGACGCTGCTGCTGGCCGGCTGCGCCGCCGAGCGCAGGACGCCCGCCGCGACCGGCGGCGCCGCGCCCGGCGTCACCGCGACCACCGTCAAGGTCGGCGGCGTGCTGACCAAGACCAGCGCCAGCGGCTACTCCACCAAGGACGCCGAGATCGGCGCCAGGGCCAGGTTCGAGCGGGCCAACGCCGAGGGCGGCGTCAACGGACGGAAGATCGAGTTCGTCGGCGCCGAGGACGACGGCCAGGACGCGGCCAAGGGCGACGCGGCGGCCAGGAAACTCGTGCAGAAGGACCAGGTGTTCGCCCTGGTGCCCGTGCACGCGCCCAACTTCGGCGGCGCGGCGTTCCTGGAGCAGCAGGGCGTGCCGTGGTTCGGCTGGGCCACCGGTCCGCAGTGGTGCGGGACGCGGACCGGATTCGGCTACAACGGCTGCCTGGCGCCCAGGAAGGGGGCCGGCTCGCAGACCTGGTGGGGCAGGCAGATGGCCGACCTGCTCGGGGGTGCGCAGGGCAAGAGCGTCTACGTCCAGACCACCGACTCCAGCGGCAGCAAGTACGGCGGGACGACGATCTCCCAGTCGTTCGCCGCGGCCGGGTTCGAGCTGGCCGGCGTGAACTCCGGCCTGCCCGCCGCCGCGCCGCCCCCCGACTGGCTCCCGTACGTCAACAAGATCATGACCTCGGACGGCGGCAAGGCGCCCGACGTCGTCGTCTCGGTCATCGCCGGCACCAAGTTCAACGTCGGCCTCTACTCCGCGCTCAAGCGGGCCGGCTACCGGGGCGTGCTCACGGACGCCACCAGCTACGACGCCGCCATCCTCAAGGACCCGGCCAGCGCGCAGGCGATGGAGGGCGTCGTCGC
Organism: Nonomuraea roseoviolacea subsp. carminata; assembly: GCF_024172185.1. GTDB lineage: Bacteria > Actinomycetota > Actinomycetes > Streptosporangiales > Streptosporangiaceae > Nonomuraea > Nonomuraea roseoviolacea. Next base: position 1,308,985 of record NZ_JAMZEC010000001.1, on the reverse strand, counting down.
CGCGCCGATGTTCGAGCCGTTCGAGTCGACCGCCCCCGAGATCGCCGCGTTCAAGGCGGACGTCGAGAAGGTCGCGCCCGGGGCCACGCTCACCCAGCACATGGCGATCGGCTACTGGGCCGCCGACATCTTCCTCGACCTGCTCGCCAAGACCGGCAAGGACCTCACCCGCGAGAAGTTCCTGGCCACCGCCAACGGCGGCTACTCCTACGAGAACGCCGGATTCGGCCGCATCCGCTTCCCCCAGGACCACACCGAGCCGAACGGCTGCGGCGCCCTGGTCAAGCTGGAGGGCGGCGCGTTCAAGGTGGCCAAGAGCATGAAGTGCTTCGACAACGTGCCGCTCAGATGATCGCCGGATACATCCTCAGCGGGCTGGTCACCGGCGCCGTCTTCGCCGTCATGGGGGCGGGTCTCACCCTGTCGTACGCGGCCACCGGCGTGTTCAACTTCGCCCACGGCGCCGTCGGCTTCATGGCGGCCCTGCTGTTCTACCAGTGCGACCGGGCCGGGCTGCCCCCGTGGCTGTCGGCGCTGCTCGCGGTCGGCCTCTTCGCGCCCGCGCTCGGTTACCTGCTGCACCGCGCCATGTTCCGCGGCCTGGCCCGGGCCGGGGAGACCGCGCAGATCGTCGCCACCATCGGGCTGACGATCGCGCTGCCCGCCCTCGGCCTGCTCGCCGTGGACCTGCTCGGCCTGCCGCCCGCCGACGCCACCGCCCTGCCGCGCGGCGTCGGCCCGCACCCGGCCGCCGCTCTCGACGTGCTCGGCGTCCGCCTCGACACCGACCAGCTCATCACCTTCGCGCTCTCCGCCCTCACCGCCGCCGGCCTGTGGGCGTTCCTCCGGCACACCCCGTACGGGCTGCGCATGCGCGCCTCCGTGGACCGGCGGCGCCTGGCCACGCTGCGCGGCGTGGACGTGGACGCCACCTCCGCCCTGGCCTGGATGCTCGGCTCCGGCCTGGCCGGGCTCGCCGGGGTGCTGGCCGTGCCGGTGATCGGGCTCGACGCCACCGCGTACACGGTGCTGCTGTTCGCCTCGGCCACGGCGGCGGTGTTCGGGCGGCTGCGGTCGGTGCCGTGGACGTTCGCCGCCGGGCTCGGGCTGGGCGTCGTGCAGAACCTGGTCGCCGGGTACACCGACTTCCTCGAGGAGGTCACCGGGCTGCGGACCGCCGTGCCGGTGATCCTGCTGTTCGCCGGGCTCGTGCTGCTCAACCGCTCGCGCGAGCGGGTGGCGGGCAGCACGGCCGAGGACGCGCCGCCGCCCGACCACCTGGCCGCGGTGCCGCTGTGGCGGCGGCGCCTGCCGTGGGCGCTGGCCCTGGCCGCGCTGCTCGCCTTCACCGCCGCGGGCCCGGAGTACTACGTGGGCGTCGCGGCCAACGGGCTGGTGCTGGCGCTGATCTTCTGCTCGTTCGTGGTGGTCACCGGGATCGGCGGCATGGTCAACCTGGCCCAGGCGTCGTTCGCCGCGATGGCGGCGCTGGCCTGCGGGTGGGCGTACGCGTCGGGGCTGCCGTTCTTCGCCGCGATCCTGCTCGGGGTGCTCGCGGCGTGCGCGGTCGGCCTGCTGGTGGCGCTGCCCGCGCTGCGGCTCGGCGGACGGGTGCTGACGCTGGCCACGCTGGCCCTCGCGCTGCTCGCCGACCAGGTGCTGTTCCAGGTGGACGCCTTCAGCAACGGCACGATCGGCTGGCCGCTGCCCGCGCTGTCCCTCGGGTTCGCCGACACCTCCGACCCCCGGGTGCGGGTGGTGCTGCTGCTCGCGCTGGTCGGGCTGGCCGGGCTGCTGGTGCGCAACCTCGAACGCTCGGCCTCCGGGCGGGCCGTCCTCGCGGTCCGCTCCGCGCCGGCCGCCGCCGCCACCTCGGGGCTGTCCGCGCCCCGCGCCAAGATCACGCTGTTCGTGCTGGCGTCGGGGATCGCCGGGCTGGGCGGCGTGCTGTTCGCCGTCTCCAAGGAGTCGATCACGGCGACCGACCTGCCGGCCTTCTCCGGATTCGTGTGGCTGGCCGTGGTGGTGCTCCAGGGGGTGCGCCGGGTCGGCGGCGCGGTGCTCGGCGGGCTGGTCGCCGCCGCCATGCCCGAGCTGCTGGCCACGTGGGGCCTGTCGGCGCACGTGGGGGCCATCCTGTTCGGCGCGGGCGGCGTGGTCCTGGCCCGGCATCCGGACGGGGTGCTGGCGCAGTTCGCCGAGTCCCGCCACCGGCGCCGGCTGCGCCGCCAGGAGCGCGAGCGCCCCGCCACCCCTTCACCTGCTGCTTCCCTCGTCGTGGAGGAGCCCGCCGACAGAGCGTCTCCCGCCGTCGAGAGGGAGGAGCCCGTCCTGTTCCGGCTGGAGAACGTGGTGGCGGGCTACGCCGACTGCACGGTGCTGCGCGGGGTCGAGCTGTCCGTACGGCCCGGCGAGGTGGTCGCGCTGCTCGGCGCGAACGGCGCCGGCAAGTCCACCGCCTGCGCCGTCGCCGCCGGTGACCTGCCCGTGGCCGCCGGCCGGGTGCTGCTCGACGGCCGGGACGTCACGGCGTGGCCCGCGCACCGCAGGGCCCGGGCCGGGGTGCTGCTGGCGCCCGAGGGCCGGGGCGTCTTCCCGGGCCTCACCGTGGACGAGAACCTGCGCACCTGGCTCGACGACCCCGCCCCCGCGTACGAGCGGATGCCGCAGCTCGCCGCCCGCCGCGGCGTGCCCGCCGGGGCGCTGTCCGGCGGCGAGCAGCAGCTCCTCACCCTGGCTCCCGCGCTCGTCAGGCCGCCCCGGGTGCTCATCGCCGACGAGCCGTCGCTGGGGCTGGCCCCGCTCGTGGTCCGGCAGGTGTTCGAGGTGTTCGCCGAGCTGCGCGAGCGCGGGGTGGCCCTGCTGCTGGTCGAGGAGAAGGCCACCGAGGCGCTGGCCGTGGCCGACCGCGTGGCGTTCATGCGGCTCGGCCGCATCACCTGGACCGGGCCGCGCTCCGAGGTGGACGCCGACCGGCTGACCGCCGCCTACCTGGGGGTGTCGTGATGCTGCGGGTGAGCGACGTGTCCGTGTCCTTCGGCGGGGTCAAGGCCCTGGACGGGGTGTCGTTCGAGGTGCCGGAAGGGCAGGTGTGCGGGGTCATCGGGCCGAACGGCGCGGGCAAGACGACGCTGTTCGACGTGGTGTCGGGGCTGCGCCGGCCGGGCGCGGGGCGGGTGAGTGTGGCGGGGGAGGACCTGACCCGGGCCTCCGCGGTGCGGCGCGCCCGGCGCGGGCTGCGGCGCACGTTCCAGCGCACGCAGGTGTTCGGGCGGCTCACGGTGGCCGGCAACGTGCTGGCGGCCCTCGACTGGCACGGCGGCGGGGGCGGCCTGGTCGCCGACCTGGTGGGCCGGCCCGCGCGGCGGCGGCTGGAGCGCGAGCGGCGGGCGCGCGTGGACGAGGTGCTGGAGCTGTGCGGGCTGACCGCGCTGCGCGACGCGTACGCGGCGGCGCTGCCGGTGGGGCAGCGGCGGATGGTGGAGCTGGCCCGCGCCCTGGCCGACCGGCCGAGGCTGCTGCTGCTCGACGAGCCCACCTCCGGGCTCGACGCGGAGCAGGGCGACCGGCTGCGCGCGGTGGTCGCGGCGCTGGACACCACGGTGCTGCTCGTCGAGCACGACATGGGTTTCGTCATGGACGCCTGCGACCGGCTGGTGGTGCTCGACCTCGGCCGGGTCATCGCCACGGGCCCGCCGGAGGAGGTGCGGGAGGACCCGGTGGTGCGGGCGGCGTACCTGGGCTGACCGCCCCTCCGGATCGGGGCGGCGTACCTGGGCTGACCGCTGCTCCGGGTCCGGGGCGGTCAGAAGGACGGGACGGCGCGGATCGCCGCGAGCAGGTGGGCGTGGACGCGGGCGACCGGCTCGGCGGACAGGCCGCCCGAGCGGACCGCGAGGTAGCCGGTGTTGATCGGCGGCACCTCCGGCTCGGTCAGCGCCACCAGCGCCCCGGACGCCAGGTGCGCCCGGCACAGGTACGCGGGCAGCACCGAGCACCCCATCCCGGCCAGCACCGCGTTCAGGACGCCCCGCAGGTCGGGGATCACCAGCCGGGCGTCCGCCGACGGGCGGCGGCCGAAGACCGTGCGCCAGTAGCGCCGCACGATCGGCAGGTCCTCCGCGTACGCGATCAGCGGCAGCTCGCCCGGCCATCGCCCCGCCACGGCCGGGGCGGCGACCAGCACGAACTCCTCGTCGTACACCGGCTCGGCCTGGATGCCGCGGTGGCGCGGCCGGATCGTGGAGACGACCAGGTCGAGCCGCCCGGCGGCGAGGTCGGCGAGCAGGTCGTCGGACAGGCCGAACGTGAGGCGCACCCGCAGCCCGTCGCTCACCAGCGGCGCGAGCATCGGCACCACCTGCTCCGACAGGAACTCCGCCGGCCCGCCCAGGTGCACCGCGCGCTCGACCGGCAGCCGCGCCCCCACGACGGCGTCCAGCGTGTCGAGGGAGGCGGCCACCCGGCGGGCCAGCTCGTCCGCGGCGGCCGTGGGCGTCACCCCGCGCGGCATCCGGTCGAACAGCGGCCGTTCCAGGGCCGCCTCCAGCGACTTGACCTGGGCGGTGACGGCGGGCTGCGACAGGCGGAGCGTCTGGGCCGCCGCCGTGATCGACCCGGTGCGGTACACGGCGAGGAAGGTCCTGAGCAGATCCAGCGATACCGGCATATCAGTATTCTGATGGCTCGTCGGGCTTCGCGCTATTTGTGGCTGATGGCTACGCGCGCCATCCTGGGGGCATGACCAAGCGCATTCTCATCGCACTGACCAGCCACGACGACCTCGGCGGCGTACGCCCGACGGGCTACTACGTGTCCGAGGCGGCGCATCCGTGGGAGGTGTTCCGCGCGGCCGGGTTCGACGTGGACGTGGCCAGCGTGCGCGGCGGCGAGCCGCCCCAGGACGGCCATGACCCGTCCGACGAGGTACAGAACGCCTTCCTCGCCACGCAGGCGGCCCGTGACACCGCCAGGCTGGCCGACGTGGACGGCTCCGCCTACGACGCCGTCTTCTACGCCGGCGGCCACGGCACCATGTGGGACTTCCCGACCGACCCCGACGTCGCCCGCGTCGGCAGGGAGGTCTACGAGCGCGGCGGCGTGGTGGCCGCCGTCTGCCACGGGCCGTCCGCGCTGGTGAACCTCACGCTGTCCGACGGCACCCACCTGGTGGCGGGCAAGCGGGTCGCCGCGTTCACCGACAGCGAGGAGAAGGCCGCCGGAGTGGACACCGTCGTGCCGTTCCTGCTGGCCGACGCGCTGGTGGAGCGGGGCGCGCGGCACGAGGGTGCGCCGGACTGGCAGGCCCAGGTGGTCGTCGACGGCCGCCTCGCCACCGGCCAGAACCCCGCCAGCGCCGCCCCGCTGGCCGAGCGCGTCGTCGAACTCCTCGCGTAGGCGCCCGTCCGGGCCTTCAGGGGTACGGGGGCCCGTTCCGAGGAAGGACTTGGGGCATGACGCTGCACCCCAACCTCGACCCGGAACTGCGCGAGGCCCTGGAACGGGCGCCGCTGCACATGCTGGAGGCGGCGACGCTCACGCCCGAGGCCGTCGCGCGGCACCGGGCCGAGCTGGACGCCCTGCTAGCGCTCATGCCGCCGCCCGGGCCGGGGGTGGTGGTCGAGGAGCGGCGCGCGCCCGGCCCCGGAGGCGACGTGCGCCTGCGCGTCCACCTCCCGGCGGCCCCGCCCCCGGCTCCGTCCTCAGCTCCGGCGGGGAGGCCGTGTCTGTACTGGATCCACGGCGGGGGCATGGTCTTCGGCCGGCCCGAGATGGACGACGGCCTGCTCGCCGGGTACGTGGAGCGGCTCGGCTGCGTCGCCGTCTCCGTCGACTACCGGCTCGCGCCCGAGCACCCGCACCCGGCGCCCGTCGAGGACTGCTACGCCGGCCTGGTGTGGACCGCCGCGAACGCCGCTGTGCTCGGTGCCGACCCGTCCCGGCTGGCCGTCGCCGGGATGAGCGCGGGCGGCGGCCTGGCCGCGGCCACGACCCTGCTGGCCCGCGACCGGGGCGGCCCGCCCGTGGCGTTCCAGCTCCTGGCCGGCCCGATGCTCGACGACCGCGGCGTCACCCCGTCCAGCCGCCTCGCCGACGCCCCGCTGTGGGACGGCGCGGCCAACGCCTTCGGCTGGCGGTCCCTGCTCGGCGAGCGGGCGGGCGGCGCGGACGTCTCCCCGTACGCGGCGCCCGCCCGGGCGACGGACCTGGCCGGGCTGCCGCCGGCGTTCGTGGACGTGACGGAGCTGGAGATCTTCCGGGACGAGGCGCTCGACTACGCCCGGCGGCTCGCCGAGGCGGGGGTCTCGACGGAGTTCCACCTCTATCCGGGCGGCTTCCACGGGTTCGAGGTGCTGCTGCCGGACACCGAGCTGGGCCGGGCCGTCTCCGCGGCCCGGCTCGCCGCCCTGCGCCGCGCCTTCCGGACCGGGGCCGCCGGGCCATCGGCCGGATGAACCGCTCCGGATCGCCCGGCCGCGCCTGGCCAGTTGACCAAGCGTGCGCTAGGTTGGTGTCCGTGGATCTCGACTTCACCAGGGCCGAGCGGGACTTCCGCGCCGAGGTCCGCGACTGGCTGGCCGGGCACGTACCCGACCGGCTGCCGTCGATGGACACCCCCGAGGGCTTCGAGGCGCACCGCGCCTGGGAGGCGCTGCTCGCCTCCGCCCGCCTCTCCGCCGTCTCCTGGCCCGAGGAGTACGGCGGGCGCGGCGCGTCGCTCGTCGAATGGCTGATCTTCGAGGAGGAGTACTGGGCCGCCGGCGCTCCCGGCCGGGTCAGCCAGAACGGCGTCTTCCTGCTCGCCCCGACCCTGATGGCGTTCGGCACCGAGGAGCAGCGGCGCGCCTGGCTGCCCGGCATGGCGCGCGCCGACCAGGTCTGGGCGCAGGCGTGGTCCGAGCCCGAGGCGGGCAGCGACCTGGCCGCGCTCACCTCCCGCGCCGAGCGGGCCGACGGCGGCTGGCGGCTGTACGGGCAGAAGACGTGGAGCTCCCGGGCCGCGTACGCCTCGCACGGGTTCGGCCTGTTCCGCACCTCCGGGGCGCGGCACAAGGGGCTGACCTACCTCATGTTCCCGCTGGAGGACGTCGGCGTGCGGCCCGTCGCCCAGCTCGACGGGCTGCCCGGGTTCGCGGAGCTGTTCTTCGACGGCGTGTACGTGCCCGACGCGATGGTGATCGGCGAACCGGGCGACGGATGGCGCATCGCCATGGCCGCCACCTCCTCCGAGCGCGGCCTCACCCTGCGCAGCCCCGGCCGCTTCCTGGCCACCGCCGACCGGCTCGTCGCCCTGGCCCGCGACGCCGACCCGGCGCTCGCCGACCGGGCCGCCCGATGCTGGAGCGACGCCGAGGCGTACCGGCTGCACACCTTCCACACCGCCCGCCGCATCGCGGCCGGGGAGTCGATCGGGCCCGCGTCGAGCATGGGCAAGGTCTTCTGGTCGGAGCTGGACCTGCGGATGCACGGCCTGGCCATGGAACTGCTGGGCGAGCGGGCGGGGACGACGCCGTGGCTCGACGGGTTCCTGTTCGCGCTGGCGGGGCCCATCTACGCGGGCACCAACGAGATCCAGCGCACGATCATCGCCGAGCGCGTCCTGGGGCTGCCCCGGTGACGCCGCGTGCCTCGTGTGTCCCGCTTCCTCGCGAGTCCTGTCCGTGCCGAGCCGGGAGGTCCCCTCGATGGACTTCGCCTTCACCCCGGACCAGCTCGCGCTGGCCGAGACCGTACGAGACGTCCTGACGGAGCACTGCCCGCCCAAGGCGTTGCGCGCCGAGCGGCTGCCCGCGTGGGACCGGCTCGCCGCCGTGGGGTTCTTCGGGCTGCTCGTGCCCCCCGAGGCCGACGGGCTGGGACTCCGCCTGGTGGACGCCCTACCCGCCCTTGAGGAGACCGGCAGGGCGTGCCTGCCGGGGCCGGTCGTGGAGACGGCCGTCGTCGCGCCGTACCTGCTGCCTTGGGTGCCCAAGCTGGCCTCCGGGGCCGTACGGGTGAGCGTGGTGCCGCCGGGCGGCGCCGGCGCGCCGGACGCGGACCTCGCCGACCTCATCGTGGTCTCGAGGGGGAGCGACGGTGGTGCGGTGGTGGTGGGACGCGAGGCGGCGCGGCTGCGACCCCTGCCGGGGCCGGACCCGTGCCGCCGGTTGTCCGAGGTGTCGTACACGGACGCCACGCCCCTGGACCGGCCGCTCGGCCCGGCGCTGCGCGCGGCCACCGTGGCGACCGCCGCCCAGCTCATCGGGGTGGCGCGGCGGCTGCTGGAGGTCTCCGTGTCCTACGCGCGGGTCAGGAGGCAGTTCGGGGCGCCGATCGGGTCGTTCCAGGCGGTCAAGCACCGGCTGGCGGACGTGGCGGTCGGCATCGCGTTCGCCGCGCCGCTGGTCCACCGGGCCGCCCTCGCGGTGGAGGCGGCCGTACCGGATGCCGGTGTGCCGGATAGAGGTGTGCCGGACGGAGGTGTGCCGGACGTGGATCGGGACGTGAGCGCCGCCAAGGCGGCGGCGGGCGAGGCCGCCGACCTCGCCGCGCGCGCCGCGCTCCAGACCCACGGCGCGATCGGCTACACCGAGGAGCTCGACCTGAGGTTCTGGCTGGCCCGCGCGTGGTCGCTGTCGGCCGCGTACGGCGGCGCGGCCGAGCACCGGGCCAGGATCCGCGAGGCCCTGGCGGGCGGCGACCTGCGGCGGTACCCGTGAAGTACGGCGTGCCCCTGGGCCTCATCCACCCGGCCGCGTGGAAGGACGTCGCGGTGGCGGCCGACCGGCTCGGGTTCGAGTCGGTGTGGCTGCCCGAGCACCTGGTGTTCACCACCGACCTGTCGTCGGCCGCCTACCCGGGCACCTCGAACCCGGGCATCAAGCCGTCCACACCGCTCTTCGACGCCCCGGCGTACCTGTGCTGGCTGGCCGCGCTCACCACGCGCGTCCGGCTGGGCACGGCCGTGCACCTGCTGGCGCTGCGGCACCCGTTCGTGTCGGCGCGCGCCTTCGCCACGCTGGACGTGGTGTCGTCCGGCCGGGCGATCTGCGGGGTGGGCGCCGGGTGGTACCGGGGCGAATGGGACGCGGCCGGGGTGCCGTTCGCGGACCGGGGAGCCCGGCTGGACGAGGTCATCGAGGTGACCCGGCGGCTGTGGAGCGAGCCCGTGGTGGCGCACTCCGGGACGTTCTACTCGTTCCCGGAGGTGGCGTTCGAGCCGAAGCCCGTACAGCACCGGCTGCCGATCCTGTGCGGCGGCGAGTCGCCCGCCGCGCTGCGCCGGGCCGCACGGCTGTGCGACGGCTGGATCAGCATGCCGCACACGCTGGAGTCGATCCGGCCCCAGCTCGACCGGCTCGCGGCGCTCGGGGGGACGAGGTCGGTGACGGTCCACGCGTACGAGCTGGGGTCGCCGGACGAGGTGCCGTCCTGGGCGGCGCTGGGGGTGAACCGGCTCATCGTCCGTCCGTGGACGCGGAGCAGGGACGCGGTGGCGGGTCTGGAGTCCTTCGCGGCCCGGTACGGGGTCACGCCCGCGTGGGAGCCGGTACGGGGGTGACGGCCGGCGGCTGAGACGCCGACCCTCACCGGGGCTCTCTCACCGGGCCCTCACCCGGATCCTCACCGGCCCCTCTCACCGGGCCCTCACCCCGGCCCTCTCGCTGGGCGGCTCGTCAGGCGCGGTGGCGGCCCCTTCTGCGGCGGCTCTCGCGTGCGGGGGAGTCCGTGCTGGGGGCGCTTGGGGAAGCGTCTCCGGCACCCGGAACGGCGGCCGGGCGGTTCGCCGCACTTGCCGCACTTGCCGCGGTCGCACTCGTCGCACTGCTCGCACTCGTGGCGCTCGGGGACGCCGGTGAGACCCGTCCCTCCATCGGCGTTCCCGGGACGGACGGCGCCGCGAGGGACAGGCCCGTGACGGGCGGTCCCTGGAGGGACACGTCCGAGATGAGCGGAGCCGAGAGGGGCGGCGTGGAGGACGACCCGGCGCGATGGGGAGCGGACTCCGCGGCGGCGTGGGCGGGGGAGCGGTGGCGGCGGCCTCGGAGCGGCCCGTCCTGGGCGAACTGGTCGGACCAGCGGGGCTCCAACTGGCGCACGTCCCAGCGGCCACCGGCCCGCTGGGCGTCGCCGCGATGGGCGTCGGGTCCGTGGGCGTCGTTGCGACGGGCGGCGGGTCCGTGGGTGCCGCCGTCGTGCGAGCCGGGCCGGCCGTCGCCGGGCTGGGCCTCGCCCGCGAGCGTGTCCGCGCGGTGGAGCGGGGCGGGCTGCGGGTGGATCCAGTAGGGGTCGATCCGGCGGGCGTCCATGTGGTGCGGCTGCTCGGTGCGGTACTGGGCCATCCCGCGGTGGCGGCGGCCGCGCGGGGCGGCGTCGGGCGAGAACGTGGCCGGCTCCTCGACGGGGTGCCCGCTGCGGCGCCTCCGCCCCCGGTATCCGCCGATGGAGGCGTCCTGCCGCCCTGACCGCCCGGCGAACTCCTGCCGCCCGGGCCGCCCCGGAAGGTCCTGCCGTCCGGAACGCGCGGGGAGGTCCTGCCGCCCGGGCCGCGTCGGGACGTCCTGGCGCCCGGATCGGCCCTGAGCGCCGTTCGTGCGGGTGTGGCCGCCCTGGAGGCCGTCCACGACCCCGTACCGTCCCTGAGGGCTTCCCGCGTGGGCGTGGCCGTCCAGACGGGCGTACGGGCCGTCAGAGGAGTCGCCGGAGCCCCTGGGGCGGGGGCGGCGGCCGAAGGCGTCCCACGCCTCCTCCTCGCGCGGCAGGCCCTGGGCGTCGCGCAGGAGGGTCTGGGCGTCGCGCACCAGGAGCGCGACGTCCGGCGGCAGGGACTCGGCGGCCGGCCACGGCTCCGCGGGCACGTACCGCGTGGCCCGGGCGGCGACGGGCGCTTGAGACGCCTCGGAGGTGCGGACGGAGACGGGCGCGTGAGGCGTCTGCGCAGCGCGGGTGGCGCCGGGGCCGGTGGCCGTCTCGGGGATACGGCCGGTCGGCCGGTCGGCGGCGGAGGCCGCGCGGGGGCCGAACGCGTCGAACCGGCTCGTCGCCTCCGGGATCGCGAACGTGCCCGGCGGCAGCGCCAGGCGCGCGGCGAGCGCCTCCAGGGAGAGCCCCCGCCGCGCCGCGGCGGTCTCCAGCGTGACGAACCTGCGGCCGGTGGCCGCCGGGTCCGGCGAGGTCTCGACCGGGACGATGCGGCGGGCGCCGAGGGCCTCCAGCGGCGTTCCCTGGTGGATGGCCGTGGGCTCCAGCGGAGCGGCGGACGCGTCCTCCGAGAGGCCGGCCAGGATGTCCGGGTGCAGGGGCATGGGGCCCGTGGAGGCCGGGTCCACCGGGAAGAAGTCCGCGGCGGACGCGGCACCGGCGCCGTACCCGGAATCGGCGCCGTACCAGGTAGCGACGCCGTAGCCGGAACCGGAGCGGGACGCGGCGGAGGAGCCGCCAAGGGCCGCCGAGCGCGACGTGCTGACCGGCTCGACCGTCTCCAGCAGGGCGTCCGCGGCCGGGTGGGCGGAACGCCCCGCCCCGGCGGCAGCGGTGGTGCCGCCCGCCAGTGCCGCCGCCTCACGGCCGTTCACCGCGGTGCCGCCCGCCAGTGCCGCCGCCTCACGGCCGTTCACCGCGGTGCCGCCCGCCGGCGCCGTCGTGCCGCGGGCCGTGGCGATCGCCACCAGGGTCGCGCCTGCCGTGGCCGTGGCGCCCGCCGCCAGGGCCGCTCCCGCCGTGGCGCGGGCCGCGGCGGTGGCGCGGGTCGTCAGCGTGGCGTCCGCCGTCGTACGGCGCACCATCGTGGCCTTGACCGGCGCGCTCTCGGCGGCCGAGGCGAAGGCCGGGCGGCGGGGACGGCGGTGGCGGCGACGGCCGGGAGCGGCCGGAGCGGCGGCGGTCAGAGCGGGCCGGGCGCGCATGTGCCGGGTCTTGGCCACGGCGAGCAGCGCGAGGGCGGCCACCAGCGCGGAGCCCACCAGTGTCGGTGACTCCAGCGCCGGGGACGGGTGCGTGGCCGAGGCGTCCCCGAGCGGCGCCAGCGGCTCGCTGGTGACGGCCTTGGTGTCGGCCGTGGCGGGCTTGGCGTGCTTGCCCTTCTTGGCGGCCTTGTCGGTGTTCGTGGCGGCCGAGCTGGTGGCCTGCGGTCGCGCCTGAGGCTGGGCCTGGGGCTGGGTCTGCGGCTGGACCGGCTGCGTCCGGGTGGTGGGCGTGGGGCCGGTCGCCTGCTGGGCGCCGTTGGTGGGCTTCGCGGTGGGCTGGGCGCGGGCGGCCAGCGGCGGCTGGACGATGGTGACCTCGGAGTACGGGATCAGCGCCCCGAGCGTGCTGTCGGTCTGCTGGAGCAGCCCGGTGTCGGTGTTGGCCGGCGGCAGGACGGGGTCGACGCGGTTCTCGCGGTCGAGACGCTCCTTGATCCGCCACGGGTAGCCGTAGCCGACGACCTTGCTCGTGTCACGTTCCTTGCGCTTGAGGACGCCGCCGTCGATGTTGCCCTCGATCGTGTGGATCGTGTTGCCCTCGACCCGGGTCACGATGCCCACGTGGTCGATCCGGTCGAGGCTGTTGGAGCCGCTCCAGTCGTAGAAGACGAAGGCTCCGGGCTCGGGCTTGTGTCCCCAGGCGTCGTGCTTGCGGAACCACTTGGCGTGACTGACGGTCCAGGCGAACTGGCCCATCCACTCCTCGTAGCCGAGCTTGTGCGCGGCCCACGAGAGCATCATGTCGCACCACGGCGCTGAGGTGTAGTCGGCGTCGAACTCGACGTTCTTGCCGTACCAGTCGCCGAACTTGGTGTACGCACCGCCCCTCTCCGAGTAGCCGAGCTGGCTCTCGAGAAGGTCGATGAACTTCCGCATCTCTGGCGTCATGTAGTGCAGAGAAACCTTCCGGGCAAGACCGGATTCATCCGCACAGTCTGGGGTACACGGGGTACCCGGGACACGTGTGACAGATCCGGAGGCCTGTAGTTTTCGTGACGATCGGAGGCTACCGTGACAAAAAGGCAGGTAAAGCATCCGTCACGCGCGTGTCGCGCTGGTGGCGGAGGTGAAGGTGCAGGTCAAGAGCTTGCCAGATTTGTCCAAAGAACGTGTCGTTTATAGGTAAAAGATCTAGCTTGTTGCGCCGGGCGGATCGTTGCGCATCACGGTGAGTCGCCACGCGCTCACTCGGCCGGCCCCGAGCCGGAAGCCGTGCGGCCGGCCATCCCGCGGGCGACCGGCAGGCCGGCGACCGGCAGCACCAGAACGGCCAGCGCGCCCCCGATCCACAGCGCGCTCACCGTCGAGAGCGCGTCCACGGCCAGACCTCCGACGAGGGCGCCGAGGGCGATGGACAGGTTGAACATCGACACGTACAGGGAGGACGCGGCCTCGGTGGCGGCCGGCGCGGCGTTCAGGATCCAGGTCTGGAAGGTGACCGGGACGGCGCCGTACCCCAGCCTCCAGACGACGAGGACCACGGCCGCCGAAACAGCGCTGTGATCGGTCATGGCGAGGGCGGCCATGGACGCCGTGAGGAGCACGGCGATGCCGCACACGGCCTGCCGCAGGCGTGTGGTGACCAGGGCGCCGGCGACGAAGTTGCCGCAGATGCCGGCGACGCCGAAGACCAGCAGCAGCACGCTGATCAGGCCGTCGGACACGCCGTCGTCCTGGAGGATCGGCCGGACGAACGTGTAGGCGGTGAAATGCCCGGTGACGGCCAGGAAGGTCATGGCGATGCCCACGCGCAGCGCGAGGTGTGTCCGGAACACCTTCGGCAGGTCCGCGAACGTCATCGTGCGCTCCGGCGCCACCCTCGGCATCACGACGACCATGCAGGCGAGCGAGACCAGGCCGAGCACGCCCACGGCCGCGAACGCGGTGCGCCAGCCGCTGAGGTCGCCGACCAGGGTGCCGGCGGGCACGCCGAGGACGGAGGCGGTCTCGACGCCGCCGAAGACGACGGCGGTCGCACGCGCGACGTGGTGCCGGGGCACCAGGCGCAGGGCGATGCCCCCGGCCAGCGACCAGAAGCCGCCGACGCTGACGCCGATGAGGAACCGGGCGAGGAGGACGACGGCGAAGCCGGTGGCGAAGGCGGAGGCGAGGTTGGCCGCGCCCACCGTCCCGATCAGCAGGGCCAGCACCAGCCGGCGGTCGATCCGGGCGGTGGCCACGGTGACGATCGGCGCCGCGACGGCGGCGACCAGCCCGGGCACGGTCACCATGAGCGCGGTGGTGCCCTCGGAGACGTCCAGCGCGGCCCCGATCGGCGTGAGAAGCCCGACGGGCAGCAGCTCGGACGTCATCAGGGCGAAGATCCCCAGCGTCACGGCAAGGATCGCGAGCCAGCCCCGGACCGGTGCGGGGACGGTGTCCCGGGCCGGGCGCGGGGGCGGCACGTCGGTGGAGGTCACGGTGTCGGCCTTTCCGATGCGGTCATGACGAGGTGGCGGCCACGGCGAGGCGGCCGCCACCGGTGGAGCGGACGGAGGTGCCGCTACTCGGTGCCGGGCGTCTTGCGCGTGGTCACGTTCATGCGGTTCCAGGCGTTGACCGTGAAGATCAACGCGATCAGCCGCGCCAACTCCTTGTCGTCGAAATGCCGCGCGGCCTCGTCGTACACCTCGTCCTCGACGCCCTGGGGCAGCAGGGTGACCGCCTCGGTCAGCGCCAGGGCGGCGCGCTCCTTCGCGGTGTAGAGGCTGGATTCCTGCCACGCGCTCAGCTGGTGGATGCGCGCCTCGCTCTCGCCCGCCCGGCGGGCGTCGCCGGTGTGGTAGTCGATGCAGTACGCGCACCGGTTGATCTGGGAGGCGCGGATCTGCACCAGCTCGACCAGGACCTGGTCCAGCCCTTCGCGGGCCGCCGCGTCCAGGGCCAGCACGGCCCTGAAGATCCTGGGCGCGACAACGGACATGTTCATGCGTGGGGGAATGGCGACGTTCGTCATGCTCCCGACCCTAGAAGCGGGATCGGCCCACGCTATGGTGCATTTTCGTGGACATTTCGTGGGTCAATTTCCGGCACCGGACGTGGCGGTGAGCGGCCCGCCGGCGGACGGCGGCAGCGACCTGCACCTGGAACTCGCCGGCGGCGGCGGCGCGCGCGTGCGGCTGACGCGGGCCTTGCGCGAGGCGATCCGCTCGGGGCGGCTGGCGCCCGGCACCCGGCTGCCGCCCTACCGCGCCCTCGCCCTCGACCTGGGGATCGCTCGCAACACCGTCGCCGCGGCGTACTCGGAGCTCGTGGAGGAAGGCTGGCTCACCTCCCGTCAGGGGTCGGGCACGCAGGTCGCGCGCCGCGTCGCGCCCCTGGAGCCCGGCGACCGGCGTTCCCCCGCGCGTCCGTCCCGCGTGCGGGTCGTGCACGATCTGATGCCCAGTTCCCCCGACGCGGCCGCCTTCCCGCGGGCGTCCTGGATCGCCTCCGCCCGCCGCGCGCTCGCGAAGGCGCCCAACGACGCCTTCGGCGTCGGCGACCCCCGGGGCCGGCCGGAGTTGCGCGAGGCGCTGGTGGAGTACCTGGCGCGTACCCGGGGCGTGCGCACGAAGGCGGAGCACATGGTGATCTGCTCGGGCTTCGCGCACGGGCTGCGGCTGGTGTGCCAGGTCCTGCGCGGTCCGGTCGCGGTCGAGTCGTACGGGCTCGACTTCCACCGCTCCATCCTCATGGAGGCGGGGCTGAAGACCGTGCCGCTCACCGTGGACGGCGGCGGCGCGCGCGTCGAGCGGCTGCCGGACACCGACGCGCGAGCCGTCCTGCTGACGCCCGCGCACCAGTACCCCACGGGAGGCGCGCTGCACCCGCGCCGCCGGGCCGCCGTCCTCGACTGGGCCCGCGCGACCGGCGGTCTGCTGCTGGAGGACGACTACGACGGCGAGTTCCGCTACGACCGCGAACCGGTCGGCGCCATCCAGGGCCTCGACCCCGACCGCGTCGTCTACTTCGGCTCCACGAGCAAGAGCCTGTCACCCGCGCTCCGGCTCGGCTGGATGGCGCTGCCCGGCCGGCTGGTGGACGACGTCCTCGCCGCCAAAGGACCGCGCGAACTCTCGTCCGGCGTCACCGACCAGCTCACCCTCGCCGACTTCATCGCCGGCGGCGCCTACGACCGCCAGCTGCGCCGCATGCGCAGGATCTACCGGCGTCGTCGTGACCTGCTCACGGCCACGCTCGCCGAACGCGCTCCGCACATCACCGTGAGCGGCATCGCCGCGGGCCTGCACGCCGTCCTCGACCTTCCCCCGGGCACCGAGCGGGCGGCACTCCGCGCCGCCCGCCGCCTCGGCCTGGCCCTGGACGGCCTGAGCCCCTACCGGCACCCCGACAGCACGATGCCACCGCGCGACGGCCTGGTCATCGGCTACGGCACACCACCCGAACACGCGGTCGCGGCCGCCCTGGACGCCCTCTGCCTCGCCCTGCCCGACCCACGGGAGGAACGCGCCGATCACCGTCTCTAGAACATGTTCTAGAATGCGTTCCATGACGATCGACGTCGCCGCCCAAGACGCCCAGGACGCCCGCCTCGAAGCCCTCTGCGCCCTCGCCCAGGAGACCAGGGACTTCATGGACGCCGTGGCCCTCACCGAGGTGGGTGGGAGCGAGATCGCCGCCGTCGCCGCCGAGCTGGCCGCCCTGACCGCCCGCCTGCGCGCGGCCGCGCGGGAGACGCCGCAGCCGCTGGAGATCGGCGCGGACGGCACTGTGCGGCACCTCGGCAACGCCGTCACGGGCGCGGCCAACCCGCACGCGCTCCCGCTCGTGGTCGAGCGCGACCCCGAGCGCGGCGTGCGGGCCGACATCGCCTTCCGGCCCCTGCACGAGGGGCCGCCCTCCGCCGTCCACGGCGGCATCAGCGCGATGATCCTCGACCACGTGCTCGGCCAGGCGGTCGCCGCCGCCGGGGTGGCCGGGCTCACCGGCACGCTGACCGTCCGCTACCGGGCGACCGTCCCGTACGGTCGGCCGCTCGTCGCCACCGCCGAGCACACCCGGTCGGAGGGCCGCAAGTCGTGGGCCGACGGACGCATCGCCCTGCCGGACGGCACCGTCCTGGTGGAGGCGACCGGCCTGTTCATCACGCCGGCCGAGTGGGTGGGCCTCAAGGTCACCTGACCGCTGAAGCCCCCGCCTCGCCGCGCGTACCCGTCCGGTCCCGAGCGCCCGCCCCGTCTCGCCGGCGTCCTCAGTAGCCGGCTCCGGTGGTCAGGCCCCCGTCCACCGTGAACTCGCCGCCCGTGCAGTAGCTCGACCGGTCCGAGGCCAGGAACGCCACCACGTGCGACACCTCCACCGGCTTGGCGAACCGCTTGATCACCATGGCCCGCACGAACGCCTCGGCGTCGACCTCGTCCATCATGTCCGGGTTCATGGCCATGGACGTGTTGATGGCGCCGGGGTGCACGGAGTTGACGCGGATCTTGAAGGGGGCCAGCTCCCGCGCCGCCGACTTGGTCACGCCGCGCACCGCGAACTTCGAGGCCGCGTACGCCGACAGTCCCTCGGCGCCGACGAAGCCCTCGATCGAGGAGATGTTCACGATCGAGCCGCGCCCGGCCGCCTTCATGGGCTCGATGACCGACTTGACGCCGAGCCACGTGCCCTTGAGGTTCACCTCGATCACGCGGTCGAACTCCTCCGGCTCCATATCCGCGATACGCCGAAATTTCAGGATCCCGGCGTTGTTGACCAGGACGTTCAGGCGGCCGTGCAGCGACACCGCGGTCCCCACGGCCCGCGCCCACTCCTCCCGGTCCGTCACGTCGTGGTGCACGAAGGTCGCGCCCGTCTCCTCCGCCAGCGCCTTGCCCTCCTCGTCGAGCACGTCGCCGAAGACCACCTCGGCGCCCTCCTCGCGGAACAGCCGCACGTGCGCCTCGCCCATGCCCCGCGCGCCGCCCGTGACCAGCGCCACCTTGCCGTCAAGCAGTCCCACCGCGACCTCCCGCCGCTCCCACGCCAACGCCGGCCGCTCCGGCGCCGGCCTTCACGATCCCGCCCGCCCGTCCAAGGCGAGGCGGTCGAGGGTCCGGCCGGCCGCGACCGCCACCGCCGCCGCCTCCATCGACCGGTACACCGGGACGCCCGCCCGCCCGGCGATCCTCCGCACCTCGTCCTCCACGCCCGCCGGCGCGCACTCGCCGTTGCGCGTGACCAGCGTGAACCTGGTCCCGGCCAGCTCCTCCTGCGCCCCGCCGAGGGCCCGGGCGTACTCCAGCAGCGGCTCGGCCGACGTGCCGTAGGTGAAGAAGCTCTGCACGTTGACGTGCGCCACCACGTCCCGGTACGGCCGGCGCCGCAGGATCGCGGCGACGGCGCGCCGCACCAGCTCGGGGCGGCCGCGTGGCCCGACGGGCACCTCCAGGGGGTTGGCCAGCGTGCTGCCCGCCCCGAGGCCGAGCCCGCGCAGGTCGGGCAGGGCGTCGCCGGGCAGCGGCTCCAGCCCTACCCCGGCCTGGTCGAACGCGTCGGCCGCGAGGACGCTCGCCCCGCCGCTCGGCCCGATCACCAGCGCCCCGTCGCCGGACGCGGGCCGCGCCCCGTGCGCCTGGAAGAACGACAGCACGCCGATCAGGTCGTCCTGGCTGCCCACCAGCGCGGCGCCGGTCTGCTCGGCCAGCGCCCGCCAGATCCGCCCGTCACCGACCAGCCCGCCGGTGTGGGAGGCCGCCGCCCGGCGGCCCTGCGCGCTGCGCCCGCCGACCAGCAGCGCCACGGGCAGCGTGGTCGCGGCCAGCGCCTCGTACAGGGCCCGCCCTTCGCGCGGGTCCTCCAGGTACAGGCCCACGGCCCGCGTCTCGGGGTCGTGCGACAGCCAGCGCAGCAGCTCGGCGGGCGTGACGTCGGCGGCGTTGCCCACGGTGGCGACCCGGCTGAAGGCCAGGCCGCGCCGCTCGCCGACCTTGATCACCTCGCCGGCGAGGCCGCCGCTCTGCGAGATCAGCGCCACCGTCCCGGGCGGGCCGAGGCCGCCGCCGGTGAACGTCTGGCGGCCCCGCGGGCAGTACACGCCCATGCAGTTGGGCCCGAGCAGCCGCGTGCCGGCCGCGCGCGCCGCCTCCACCAGGTCCGCCTCCAGCTCGGGGCGTCCCGCCTCGCCGAACCCTCCGCTCATGACCTGCGTGTACGCCACGCCGGTCGCCTGCCGCACGACGTCCGCGCAGCGTTCGGCGGGGACCGCGACCAGCGCGTAGTCGGCGCCCGCCGCCGCCAGCGACGGCACGGCCGGGACCCCGGCGACCTCGGCGGCCTCGGGGTGCACCGCCACCACGGGCATCCCGGCGGCCCGGTAGAAGTCGAGGAACATGTTGCCGAAGTTCGGGCGGGTGGTGGAGGCGCCGACCACGGCCACGGAGCGCGGCTCGAACAGCTTCCGGAAGTCACCGCCGCCGGTCGCGCGTCCCGTCGGGGACGCGGACGGCAGGTAGCGGGCGTCCACGGCGACCACGCCCGACGGCGTGGCGATCACCGGGTTGGCCTCGAACTCGCCCAGCTCCAGCCGTTCCCACAGCCCGCCGGGCCCGCCCAGCGTCATGAGGAGCTTGACCACCGCGCCGACGTCCACCCCGGCCCCGCCCCGGTACCCGTGGAGCAGCGCCGACCCGCGCAGCGAGCCGAGCATGCGGCGGACGTCGTCCTCCGAGACCGGGCACAGGGCGAGGGCCGTGTCGCGCAGCGCCTCCGCCCACACCCCGCCGAGCCCCGTCAGCAGCACCGGCCCGAACCCGGGATCGCGCACCAGCCCGGCGATCAGCTCGACCCCGGCCGCGGCCTGCTCCTCCACGAGAAACCCGCTCGGCGCGATCCCGCGCGCGGCCAGCGCCTCGCGCATCCGCCCGGCCGCGTCCGCCACCTCGGCGAGCCGCAGCCCGAGCCGCACCGCGCCGGAGTCGGACTTGTGGACGAGCCCCGGCCCGAACGCCTTGAGCACCACCGGCTCGGACAGCCCGCCGACCGCCCCGAAGTCCGGCGCGGGCCCGGTGATCACGACGCCGCGCGGCACCGGCACCCCGGCCTCCCGCAGCAGCGCCTTGGCCTCGTGCTCGAAGACGACCCCGGGAACGGGCCCGCTCTCGCCGCCGCCGACCGCCATCCCTCAGCGCTCCAGCAGCCGGTGCAGTTCCCGCCGCAGCAGCTTGCCCGGCCCGCCCGAGGCGTCCTGGAAGTGCGGCAGCTCGTCCGCCACCACGATGTGGTCGGGCCGCTGGTGCGCCGGCAGCGTGTCGGCCAGGGCCAGCGCCAGCTTGGACGGGTCGAGGGTGTGACCGGCGCGGGGCACCACGGCCAGCAGGATCTCCTGCTCCACGGCCTCCTGGCCCTCCACGTGCGCCGGGACGCCCACCGCGCCCGCCTCGGCGACGCCGTCCAGCGCCGCGGCCGCCTCCTCGACGGCCACCGGCTGGCTCCACACGCCGCCCTTGAGTATCGCGTCCTCGCGCCGCCCGAGCACCCGCAGCACCCCGTCCTCGGACACCGTGCCGAGGTCGCCGCCGACGTACCAGCCGCCGCGCAGCACCTCGGCCGTCCGGTCCGGCAGCCCGTCGTAGCCGGCCATCACGTGCGGGCCGGCGAGGTTGATCTCGCCGGTCCGGCCGACCACCCGCTCGCCGGTGGGGCCGGTCACGCGGACCGCGTTGCCGGTGCGGGCCCGTCCCGACGAGCCGAGCGGGATCGAGCCGTCGTCGACGCGGCCCATGCAGGTGTACGGGGCCTCGGTCTGGCCGTAGTAGGAGTAGACGGCGGCGCCGGGCAGGCGCTGCTTGATGCGGTCGAGCATGGTGGCGGTCAGCGGCTCGCCGCCCAGCATGATGACCTCGACGGACGACAGGTCCACGCCCTCGTGCCCGGCCGAGCCGAGCAGCGCCGCGTAGAACGACGGGATCTGCGACACGTGGGTGACGCGTTCGCGCGGCACGACGCGCAGGAAGTTGGCGGGGCCCCAGTCCTGCTCCAGCACCAGCCGCATGCCCGCGTACAGGGCCGGCCCCACGATGGCCGGGAACCCGATGCCCCAGATGATGGCGCCGGTGCCGAACACCGACTCGGGCCCGCGCGGCACGTCCAGCCAGATCTGGGCCGTGGCCAGCGACGAGGCGTGCGTGTGGACGACCGCCTTCGGCAGCCCGGTCGTGCCGGAGGTGTAGTAGAGGGCGAGCGGGTCGTCGTGGCCGCCCGCGATCGGCGGCTCCTCCTCGGACGCCTCGGCGGCCAGCGCGTCGAGGTCCACCGCGCCGTCGCCGGGCCCGCCCACCTTCATCCAGGTGGTCACGCCCGGGAGCGCGGGCCGGATCTCCGCCACGGCCGCCTCCACGGTCGCGTCGTACACGAACGCCGTGCAGCCCGACTGCTCGACGACCGCGCGCAGCGTGTCGACCGGCCAGTACGGGTTCAGCGCGGCGGTGACGACGCCCGTCTTGGCCTGGGCGAGGTAGACCTCGGCGACGTGCAGGGTCTCGTTGAGCAGCGCGCCGACCCGCTGACCGGGGGTGATGCCGGCGGCGAGGAGGGCGTGGGCGCGGCGGTTGACGAGCCGGTTGAGCCGGTCGTAGGTGAAGCGGCGCTCGCCGCAGTAGGTGAGCGCCTCGCGGTCCGGGGTGCGCATCGCCCCGGCGGTCAGGATCGCGTGGCCGTAGTTGCCGTAGGGGGATCGCGCCATGGGGGCCTCCGGATCAGGCGGTCGGGCTGGCGGAGCAGGGGCCGGCGGGAGGAGCGGAGCAGGGGCCGGCGGGTGGCCGGGGTCGGGTGCGGCGGGTCGGCGGGGCGCTCACCGGACGGGAGCGGCGCGGCGTCGGAGAGGCGCGGCGTCAGAAGGGCGCGGCGTCAGAGAGGCGCGTACAGGACGAAGACGTTGCCCGACGGGTCGCGCAGGACGGCGCGCGTCTCGTGCGGCCCCTCCTCGGGGGCGCGCACCACCTCGCCGCCGCGCGCCGCCAGCTCGCGCACGGCCCGCGCCACGTCGTCCACCTTGTACGAGGGCGCCGCCGTGTCGGCGACCTGCTCGGCGGGGCCGGCCAGCGCCACGGTCACGCCGCCGCCGTCCAGCGCGGCGAACCTGTCGCCGTCGCGGAACTTCACCGGCAGCCCGTAGAAGGCGATCGCCTGGTCGAGGTCGGCGACGGGGATGAGCACGTTGCCGAGCTTGCCGAGCACGCTCACAGGGGTCTCCAATGCGGTAGGTCGTCCACGAACGTCACCCGCACCGGCATGCCGATGCGGACCTCATCCGGCGCGCAGCCCACGACCTGCCCGAACACGCGGGCCCCTTCCGGCAGGTCCACCCAGGCCAGCACGTACGGCTCGCGTCCCCGGTAGCCGGGGGCGAAGGACCGGTGCACGACGGTGTAGGTGTGCACCACGCCGTCGCCGGAGACCGGCTCGAAGACGAGCCCGCCTCCGCCGCACCAGGGGCAGGCCGCCTCGGGGAGGTGGACCCGCCGGCCGCAGTCCGTACAGCGCTGGACGACCAGCTCGCCGCGCCTGCAGGCGGCCCAGTAGGCGGAGGTGTCACCGGTCATCGATTGCCAAGCTAGCGCACGCTTGGTTAGCGGACAAGGGCGCGTGCGCACGTGGGCACGGCTCCGCACAGCGGAGGATGCGCCGTGTGCAATTGCTCTGTCCGGCGCCGCCGCTCGCGGTGCGGAGGGCGGCTTGGGGCACAGGTCATCGCCCGGCGGCCTGGAAGCCGCCGGCTGCCCGCCGCACCCCCCACACGCAGGGGAAATGCGGCGAAAATTCATGCTCTATGGGGTTTTATAACGAATTGCGCACTTTGTCGATGGCCTCTTGGCGGCCATCAGCCACAGCTCTAGGGTGCAGTGCAATGCCACACAGCACAAGTGCAATGGCACACATACCGGAGGAGCCGCCCGCATGCCCCTGAAGTCGACGTCACCGGCCGGAGCCGTACGGACCGGGGCGGGGGCCGTCTCCCCGGTCGCGGGCGTCCGCATCACCGGTGGCCTGCTTCGTGACTGGCAGGAGCGCAACCGGCGCGCGACGATCCCGCACACCGTCGAGCAGCTCCGGGCCGCCGGCAACGTCGCCAACCTGCGCCGGCTGACCGAGGACGACGCGCCGCCCTACCGGGGCCGCTACCCGTTCCTCGACACCGACCTGTACAAGACCCTCGAAGGTCTGGCGTACGAGATCGGCCGGGGCGCGGCGGGCGAGGCCGAGCGGGAGTTCTTCGACGAGGTCGTGGGCCTGCTGGAGCGGGTCCAGGCCGAGGACGGCTACCTCAACTCGTTCTTCCAGGACCCCGCCGCGGCCAAGAAGCCGTGGGAGGACCTCGCCTGGGGGCACGAGATGTACAACCTCGGCCACCTCATCCAGGCCGCCGTCGCCGCCTCGCGCCGGATGGGCGACGACCGGCTGCTCGCCGTGGCGGTCAGGTTCGCCGACCTCGTCGTACGGCGCTTCGGCGAGGGCCGCGAGGAGGCCGTCTGCGGCCACCCCGAGGTGGAGATGGCGCTCGTCGAGCTCTACCGGGAGACCGGCGAGCGCGACTACCTGACACAGGCCGCGCTGTTCGTCGAGCGGCGCGGCCGGGGCCGGCTCAGGCACAGCATCTTCCCGCCGGAGTACTTCCAGGACCACGTGCCGCTGCGCGAGCTGCCGTCGGTCACCGGGCACGCGGTGCGCATGGCCTACCTCGCCGCCGGGGCGGCCGACGTCGCCGTCGAGACCGGCGACCGCACGCTCCTCGACGCGCTGGAGCGCCTCTGGGACGACATGGTCGCCACCAAGCTCTACATCACCGGCGGGCTCGGCAGCCGGCACTCCGACGAGGCCATCGGCGACCGCTACGAGCTGCCGTCCGAGCGCGCCTACAGCGAGACCTGCGCCGCCATCGCCACGATGCAGTGGGGCTGGCGCATGTTCCTGGCCACGGGGAGCGCCCGACACCTCGACGTCTTCGAGCGCGTGCTCTACAACGCCTACGCGGTGGGCCTGTCCGCCGACGGCAGGGCGTTCTTCTACGACAACCCGCTCCAGCGCCGCCCCGACCACCAGCAGCGCAGCGGCGCCGAGACCGGCGGCGAGGAGCTGCGCCGCTCGTGGTTCGGCTGCCCGTGCTGCCCGCCGAACATCGTGCGATGGATGGCCCAGCTCGGCGACTACATGGCGGCCGAGCGCGACGGCGTGCTCTACCTCGCCCAGTACGCCGAGTCCCGCGTCGAGACCGGCGACGTCGCGCTGACCGTCGAGACGGCCTACCCCTGGGACGGCGATGTCCGCGTCACGATCGAGCGCGCCCCCGGGCGTCCGTACGCCCTGCGGCTGCGGATCCCCGCGTGGGCGCGCGGCGCGACGCTGGACGGCGAGCCCGTGGCGGCGGAGGACGGCTGGCTGACCGTCGAGCGCCGCTGGGCCGAGGGGGACGTCCTGCGCCTGCGCCTGCCGATGCCGGTGCGCGCCCACGTGCCGCACCCGTACGTGGACGCGGCCCGCGGCGCGGTCGCCGTCGCCCGCGGGCCGCTGGTCTACTGCGTCGAGCAGCAGGACGTGCCGGCCTCCGTGGACGACCTCGTACTGTCCCCGGCCGATGTTGTTAGCGCAAACATCGGCGGGTCCGAGGAACTGCCGGGAGCCGTCGTCCTCCGGGTGCCGGCGGGCGTCGCCGAGCAGCCGCCGGCGGAGCTGTACCCGGAGTACGACGCGCAGCCTCCTGCCAGCCCGGCGGCGGACCTCTGCGCCGCCCTCGTCCCCTACTTCCTGTGGGGCAACCGCAGGCCCGAGGCCATGCGCGTGTGGGTCAGGTCGCGGTGACGGCAGCCCCAGGCCGCCGCCGCAACTGCAACAAGAGGAAAGAAGGCGAAATGAGGAGATCGGCCGCCCTCGCCGGCGTCTCGGTGCTCACCACGTTGGCGGTCGCGGCGTGTGGCGGCGGCGGGAGCGGCGGGAAGGGCACCGCGGCCTCGGGCTCCGAGGCCAAGGCCGCCGCCTCCGGCGGCACCGTCCACGTCCTGCAGACCGCCGACTACTCCCACCTGGACCCGGTCCGGGGCTGGGACGGCGGCGTCAACAACTTCTACCGGCTCATCTACCGGGGCCTGACCACGTTCGGCGCGGGTCCCGGCAAGGAGGGCACGAAGGTCGTCCCCGACCTCGCGACCAGCACCGGCACCCCGTCCGACGGCAACAAGACCTGGACGTTCACCCTCAAGGACGACATCTTCTTCGAGGACGGCACGCCGATCACCAGTGAGGCGATGAAGTTCGGCGTCGAGCGGGCCTGGGACCCGGACGCCGGCATCGGCTCGCCCTACGCCAAGCTGCTCATCGACGCGCCCAAGGACTACAAGGGTCCGTACGTCACGGGCGACCTCGACACGATCGAGACCCCTGACCCCAAGACGATCGTCTTCCACCTGAAGAAGCCGTTCGCCGACTTCGCCAGCGCGCTCGTGCAGCCCAACTTCGTGCCGTTCCCCAAGGGCACGGGCGCGGGCGGAGCGTTCGACGCCAAGCCGATCGCGTCCGGCCCGTACAAGGTGGAGAGCTACCAGCGCGGCGCGAAGCTGAAGCTGGTGCGCAACCCGCACTGGAAGGCCGCGACCGACACCGTCCGCGCCGCCAAGCCGGACTCCTACGAGATCACCTTCGGGATCGACGGCGCGACCATCGACGAGCGCATGCTCGCCGGGCAGGGCGCCGACGCCAGCGCGATCGCGGGCGCGATCCAGCCGGCCACCGTGGCCCGCATCCAGGACCCGCGCTACAAGGCGCGCACGCTGTCCGGCTACATGGGCTGCACCACGTACATGAGCCTGAACACCACCAAGAAGCCGCTCGACGACGTGAAGGTCCGCCAGGCGATCAACTACGCGATCAACAAGGACAACGTGGTCGCCGGCGACGGCGGCACGACGCTGGCCACCAAGGGCGGCGCGATCCAGCCGCCGACCATCGTCGGCCGGCTGGACTACGACCCGTACCCGACGGACCCGGCCAAGGCCAAGGCGCTGCTCGCCGAGGCGGGCCAGGGCAAGGGCTTCGACCTGACCCTCGACGTGCGCCCGGTGCCCCGCCAGCAGGGCATGGCCGTCGCCATCCAGGAGTCGCTGAAGCCGCTGGGCATCAACGTCAAGATCAACAACATGGACACGTCCACCTTCTACGAGGTGATCGGCACGCCCGCCCGGCAGCACGACGCGGCCCTCACCGGCTGGTGCCCCGACTGGTCGTCCGGCGCCACCTTCCTGCCGCCGCTGTTCGACGGCCGCAACATCGCCCAGAAGGGCAACACCAACCTCGCCCAGATCAACGACGAGGCCATCAACGAGAAGATCGACGAGATCGCCGCGATGACCGACGTCAACGCCGCCAACGCCGCCTACGGCCGGCTCGACAAGCAGATCATGGAGAAGGCCCCCGTCGTGCCCCTGCTCTACGAGAAGAACGTGACCGTCATCGGCGAGAACGTCGCGGGCGCCTACCTCCACGACTCGTACTCCGGCGGGATCGACCTGGTCTCGGTCGCGCTCAAGGACCCGAGCAAGTAGGACGACCATGACCACCGCCGCACCCTCGCACGAAGCGATGGCGGACCCCCTGGCGGGCGCGGGAGACGCGCCCGCCACGGAGGGGCGCCGGATCGCGCGCGCCCTGCTGCGCGACCGGGGCGCCGTCCTCAGCACGGTGTTCCTCGGCCTGGTCGTGCTGATGGCGATCTGCGCGCCGCTGATCTCCGCCGTCACCGGGCACGGGCCGAACGACTTCGACCCCGCCGCCGTCGACACCAACCTCGGCGGCCTGCCGCGCGGCTCGTTCGGCGGCGTCAGCGCCGACCACCTGCTCGGCGTGGAGCCGCAGAACGGCCGCGACATCCTGGCCCGCATCGCCTACGGCGCCCGCGTGTCGTTCCTGATCGCGATCTCGGCGACCGTGCTGACCACCCTGCTCGGCGTGGTGCTCGGCCTGCTCGCCGGGTTCTACCAGGGCTGGGTCGACCAGGTCATCTCCCGGATCATGGACTTCCTCATGGCCTTCCCCGCGCTGATCTTCATGATCGCGATCCTGTCGTCCCTGCCGACGGGTGACCGCTCGGTCCTGCTGGTCACGGTGATCACCGTGTTCGGGTGGCCGTACCTCGCCCGCGTGGTGCGCGGGCAGACGCTCACGCTGGTCAACCGCGAGTTCGTCGAGGCCGCCCGCGCGTCCGGCGCCTCCACCGGCGCCATCGTGTTCAAGGAGATCCTGCCCAACCTGCGCAACTCGCTGATCGTCATGACGACGCTGGCCGTGCCCGGCTACATCGGCACCGAGGCCGGCCTGTCGTTCCTCGGGGTGGGCGTCACCCCGCCGACACCCTCGTGGGGGCAGATGATCTCCAGCGCGGTGAGCTGGTACGCGACCGACCCCATGTACTTCGCGGTGCCCGGACTGTTCCTGTTCCTCACGGTGCTGTCGCTGACCGTGCTCGGGGACCGGATCCGGGCCGCGTCGGACGCGGGGGAGGCGTCCTGATGGCCCGCTACGTCGCCGGCCGGCTGGCCGGGCTCGTCGTCCTGCTGCTGCTCGTCTGCGTGTTCACGTACCTGATCTTCTTCAAGCTGTCGCCGGACCCGGCGCTGATGATCTGCGGCAAGACCTGCACCCCCGACCGCGTCGCGCAGATCCGCGCCTCCCTGGGGCTCGACCGGCCGTTCCTCACGCAGTTGGGGGACTACCTGAGCGGGCTCGTCGCCGGCCGCGACTACGGCAGCGGCCCGAACCTCGTCCACTGCCCGGCGCCCTGCCTCGGCTACTCGTTCCAGAGCAGCCAGTCGGTGACGCAGATGATCGTGGACCGGCTGCCGGTCAGCGCCACGGTCGCGGTGGGCGCGGCGGTCCTGTGGCTGATCGTCGGCATCGCCGCCGGGCTGCTCAGCGCGGTCAAGGAGGGCTCCTGGTGGGACCGCGCCGCCATGGGCCTGGCCCTCGGCGGCGCCAGCATCCCCAACTACGTGCTCGCGCTGACCCTGCAGTACGTGCTCGTGGTCAAGCTGCAGATCCTGCCGTTCCCCTCGGCGGTGCCGTTCTCCGAGGACCCGCTCCTGTGGTTCCAGTCGTACCTGATGCCGTGGCTGGTGCTCGCCACCGGCTACGCCTGCCTGTACGCCCGCCTGACCAGGGCGAACGTCATCGACACGCTGGCGCAGAACTTCATGCGCACCGCGCGGTCCAAGGGCCTGAGCCCGGCGCTCACGATGCGCCGCCACGCGCTGCGGCCCGCGCTGACCCCGATCGTCACCATCTTCGGCATGGACTTCGCCGCGCTGCTCGGCGGCGCGCTGATCACCGAGACCGTGTTCGGGCTCAACGGCATCGGCAAGATGGCGGCCGACTCGATCGCCAAGAACGACCAGCCGGTCATCATGGCGGTCACCCTGCTGGCCGCGTTCTTCGTGATGGCCGGCAACGTCGTCGTGGACCTCCTCTACACCGGTCTCGACCCGAGAGTGAGGGTGTCATGAGCGAGCTGCTCGTCGTGGAGGACCTCACGGTCACCTTCCCGACCACCCGCGGCCCCGTGGACGTGGTCAAGGACGTGTCGTTCACGGTGGGACGCAACGAGACCGTCGGCATCGTCGGCGAGTCCGGCTCCGGCAAGTCGATGACCAGCCTGGCCGTCATGGGCCTGCTGCCGCCCGGCGCCACGACGAAGGGCAGCATCCGGCTGGACGGCGTCGAGCTGCTCGGCCGTCCGGACCGGGAGCTGCGCCGGGTCCGGGGCGAGCAGGCTTCGATGATCTTCCAGGACCCGCTGTCGTCGCTGAACCCGTACTACACGGTCGGCCTGCAGATCGAGGAGATGTACCGGGCCCACCGCCGGTGCTCGCGCAAGGAGGCCCGCCGGGTCGTGGTCGAGGCGCTGACGCAGGTCGGCATCCCCGAGCCCGAGCGGCGGGCCGGCTACTACCCCCACCAGTTCTCCGGCGGCCAGCGGCAGCGCGTCATGATCGCGATGGCGCTGGTGTGCTCGCCGGCGCTGCTCATCGCCGACGAGCCGACCACCGCCCTGGACGTGACCGTGCAGGCGCAGATCCTCACCCTGCTGGCCGGCCTGCAGCGCGACAGCGGCACCGGCATGGTGTTCGTCACCCACGACCTGGCGGTGATCAGCTCGATCGCCACCCGCGTGCTCGTCATGTGCCGCGGCGAGCAGGTCGAGTACGGCGAGGCCGAGCAGGTCTTCGCCGCCCCGCGCCACGACTACACGCGGATGCTGCTGGAGAGCATCCCGCGCATCGACGACGAGGTGGTCCTGTGAGTGACGACGTCCTGCTGCGCGTGCGCGACCTGACCAAGCGGTTCACCACGCGCGGGCCGTACCGGCGCAGGAACGAGTTCACCGCGGTGGACGGCGTCAGCTTCGACGTGCGGCTCGGCGAGACGCTGGCCGTCGTGGGCGAGTCCGGGTGCGGCAAGTCCACCAGCGCGCGCATCGTCGCCAGGCTCATGGAGCCGACCTCCGGCACCCTGGAGTTCGACGGCGAGGACATCACGCACGCCGCCGGTGCCCGGCTCGCCCGCTACCGCGCCAAGGTGCAGGTCGTCTTCCAGGACCCGTTCTCCTCGCTCAACCCGCGGCACACCGTCGAGCGCATCCTCATGGCGCCGCTGGACTACCAGGGCATCGCGCCGAAGGGCGGCCGCCGGGCGTACACCCGCGAGCTGATGGAACGGGTCGGCCTCAACCCCGACCACGCGCACCGCTACCCGGCGCAGTTCTCCGGCGGGCAGGCGCAGCGCATCGGCATCGCCCGCGCCCTGGCCGTCGACCCCAAGCTGGTGATCTGCGACGAGGCCGTCTCGGCGCTCGACGTCTCCGTCCAGGCGCAGATCATCGAGCTGCTGCGCCGGCTCCAGCGGGAGAGCGGCTTCAGCTACATCTTCATCGCCCACGACCTGGCCGTGGTCCGGCAGCTCGCCCAGCGGGTCGCCGTCATGAACAAGGGCAGGATCGTGGAGCAGGGACCGTGCGACGAGGTCTTCAAGGCCCCGGAGGACCCCTACACCAGGACGCTGCTGGCCGCGATCCCCCGCATCAACCCCGAATGGGACCGCAGAAGGAGGGCCGCCCGGTGAGCATCACCGCGACGTACACCATCCCCGGCATGCACGTGCGCGAGCACGTCGTCCCCGTGCCGCTCGACTGGTCCGACCCCGGTCGCGGCGAGATCCAGGTCTTCTTCCGCGAGATCACCGATCCCGCCCGCGCCCGCGAGGACCTGCCGTGCCTGGTCTACCTGCAGGGCGGCCCGGGCGGGAAGGGCCCGCGCCCGCTCGCCCCCGACGGGTGGATCGGCCAGGCGCTGAAGACGCACCGGGTCGTCATGATGGACCAGCGCGGCACCGGCCGCAGCACCCGCGTCGACGGCCGCCGCATGAGCGCGTTCGCCACCGCCGAGGAGGGCGCGGACTTCCTCGCCTGCTTCCGCGCCGACTCCATCGTGGCCGACCACGAGCACGTGCGCGGGAGCGTCTACGGCGGCCGGCGCTGGAGCACGATCGGCCAGTCGTACGGCGGCTTCCTCACGCTGACGTACCTGTCGGCCGCGCCGGAGGCCCTGCGCTCCTGCCGCGTCACGGGCGGGCTGCCCGGGCTCGACCCGTCGGCGGCCGAGGTGTACCGGCGGACCTATCCCCGGGTCGAGGCCAAGAACAGGGAGTTCTACCGGCGCTACCCGCAGCACGTCGAACTCGCCGGCCGCGTCGCCGACCGGCTCGCGGCCGGCGACGTGCGGCTCCCCGACGGCGACGCGCTCACCGTGCGGCGCTTCCAGTCGCTCGGCATCGACCTCGGCATGAAGCCCGGCTACGAGCGCCTGCACTACCTGCTCGACGAGGCGTTCAACGGCGGCGAGCTGTCGGCGACGTTCCTGCACCAGGTGCTGGCGCGCACCTCCTACAGCGACAACCCGCTGTTCGCGGCGCTGCAGGAGAGCATCTACGGGCACGGCCCGGGCGCGACCGCGTGGGCCGCGCAGGCCGAGCGGCCCCGGCACCCGGCCTTCGCCGAGGACGCCAGGCCGCTGCTGTTCACCGGCGAGATGATCTACCCCTGGATGTTCGAGGAGATCGCCGAGCTGCGCCCGTTCCGGGGCGCGGCCGAGGTGATGGCCGCCCGCGAGGAGTGGCCGCCGCTGTACGACCCCGACCGGCTGGCCGCCAACGAGGTGCCGGTCGCCGCGGCCGTCTACCACGACGACATGTTCGTGGACGCCGGCCTGCAACTGGACACGGCCTCCCGGACCGGCAACACCCGCTGCTGGATCACCAACGAGTACGAACACGACGGCATCTCCGACCCCCGCGTCTTCGACCGGCTGGGCGAGATGATCCGCGACATGGGAGGAGAGATCACCGATGCGTGACGGCAGGCCCCCGAAGCTTTCCGAGGTCCCCGCGTTCACCGCGTACATGGACACCGGCTGGGGCACCCCCGACCGGACCCCGCCGGTCGTCCCGGGCGCCGCCCGGGCCGCGGCCGAGCACCGGGCCAGGCTGGCCGAGGCGCTGCCCGGCCGG
Source organism: Nonomuraea roseoviolacea subsp. carminata (assembly GCF_024172185.1). Taxonomy (GTDB): domain Bacteria; phylum Actinomycetota; class Actinomycetes; order Streptosporangiales; family Streptosporangiaceae; genus Nonomuraea; species Nonomuraea roseoviolacea. The sequence goes on along the minus strand of NZ_JAMZEC010000001.1, from coordinate 1,277,516 downwards.
ACCCTCGTGCTGGGCGCGGGCGAGGCGCCCGTCCGCAGCAACGACACGGCCTACGACTTCCGGCCGGACAGCGACTTCTTCTGGCTGACCGGCTGCCCGGTCGAGAACGCCGTGGTGGTGCTGCGCGGCGCCGACGCCACCCTCTACCTGCCGCCGCCCGCCTACCCGGGCGACCCGGCGTTCTTCACCGACGCCAGGTACGGCGAGCTGTGGGTCGGGGCCGCGCCGGGCCTCGACGACTGGGCGCGGGCCCTCGGCGTCCCGGTCCGGCCGCTGGCCGAGCTCGCGGAGCTCGGCCTGGACCCGGCGGGCCTGGACGAGGAGACCGGCCGCACGCTGGCCGAGCTGCGCATGTACAAGGACGAGTGGGAGGTCGGGCAGCTCCGCGAGGCGGTGGATCGCACGGTCGAGGGGTTCGCCGCCGTCATCCGCGAGATTCCCGCGGCCGTGGCGGGGCCCGGCGAGCGGTGGCTTCAGGGCACCTTCGACCGTCACGCCCGCGCCTACGGCAACGGCCCCGGCTACGCCACCATCGTCGGCAGCGGCCGGCACGCGCCCACCCTGCACTGGGTGCGCTGCGACGGCCCCGTGCTGCCCGACGAGCTGCTGCTGCTCGACATGGGCGTGGAGACCACCTCCTACTACACCGCCGACGTGACCAGGACCTTCCCGGCCTCCGGGACGTTCTCCCCGGTCCAGCGGCAGGTGCACGACCTCGTGGAGCGGGCGCACCGCGCCGGGCTCGCGGCCGTGGCCCCCGGCCGCCGCTTCACCGACTTCCACCACGCCGCCATGGAGGTCATCGCGCACGGCCTGGCCGACTGGGGGCTGCTGCCCGTCTCCGTGGACGAGGCGCTGTCCGACACCGGCCAGCACCACCGCCGCTACCTGGTGTGCGGCATCGGCCACCACCTCGGCCTCGACGTCCACGACTGCGCCCGCTCCACCCCCGAGGCCTACCAGGACGCGGCCATGGCCCCCGGCATGGTCCTCACCGTCGAGCCGGGGCTGTACTTCCACGCCCACGACCTGACCGTGCCGCCCGAGCTGCGCGGCATCGGCGTGCGCATCGAGGACGACCTCCTGGTGACGGAGACGGGCGCCGAGGTGTTGTCAGGCGCGCTGCCCCTCGCCGCCGGTGAGCTGGAGAAATGGATGGCGGCCGTGGTAGAAAATGTGACATTGCACTGATAATCTCGGAATCCCCCGACAGAGGAGACCTCAGCATGACCACCGCCGCCACGCCCTGGCGCGGCATCCACGTCGCGTCGGCCCTGCCCTTCACCGACGATTTGTCCGTCGACTACGACGCGTTCGCCGACCACGTGCGCTTCCTCGCCGCCGGCGGCTGCGACGGCGTGACGCCCAACGGGTCGCTCGGCGAGTACCAGACCCTCACCGCCGAGGAGCGGGCCCGCGTCGTCGAGACCGCCGTCCAGGCCGCCCCCGCCGGGTTCGGCGTCATGCCGGGCGTCGCCGCGTACGGCGCGCTGGAGGCCCGCCGCTGGGCCGAGCAGGCGGCCGAGGCCGGGGCCACCTCCGTGCTCCTGCTCCCGCCGAACGCCTACCGGGCCGAGCGCGAGGCCGTGGTCCACCACTACCGCGAGGTCGCCAAGGCCGGGCTGCCCGTCGTCGCCTACAACAACCCCATCGACACCAAGGTCGACCTGGCCCCCGACCTGCTGGCCGAGCTGTTCCACGAGGGCCTGATCGTCGCGGTCAAGGAGTTCACCGGCGACGTGCGCAGGGCCTACCAGATCGCCGAGCTCGCGCCCGGCCTGGACCTGCTCGTCGGCGCCGACGACGTGCTGCTCGAACTGGGCATCGCCGGGGCGGTCGGCTGGATCGCCGGCTACCCGAACATGATCCCCGAGGCCACGGTCCGCCTCTACCGGCTGGCCACCTCCGGCGACCCCGCCGACCTGGCCGAGGCCGGGCGGATCTACCGCGACCTGCACCCGCTGCTGCGCTGGGACTCCAAGACCGAGTTCGTCCAGTCGATCAAGCTGTCGATGGACCTCGCCGGGCTCAAGGGCGGCGTCTGCCGGCCGCCGCGCCTGCCGCTGTCGCCCGAGCTGACCGCCCGCATCACCGCCGACACCGAGGCGGTCATCCGCAAGGGCTACAAGTGAGATCCCGCCGCACCTTCCACGCCGTCGACTCCCACACGGAGGGCATGCCCACCCGGGTGATCGTCGGCGGCGTGGGCGTGATCCCCGGCGCCACCATGGCCGAGCGCCGGCAGTGGTTCATGGACAACAGCGACGACGTGCGCACGCTGCTCATGTACGAGCCGCGCGGCCACGGCGCGATGAGCGGGGCGATCCTGCAGCCGCCCACCCGCCCCGACGCCGACTACGGCGTGCTGTTCATCGAGGTCTCCGGGCTGCTGCCGATGTGCGGGCACGGCACCATCGGCGTCGCCACCGTCCTGGTCGAGACCGGCATGGTGCCCGTGGTGGAGCCGGTCACCACGATCAGGCTCGACACCCCGGCCGGGCTCGTCGTCGCGTCCGTGGCGGTCGAGGACGGCGCGGCGACCTCGGTCACCATCGAGAACGTGCCGTCGTTCTCGTACGCGCTGGACCGCAAGGTCGAGGTCCCCGGCTACGGCGAGGTGGGCTACGACCTCGCCTTCGGCGGCAACTTCTACGCCGTCGTCGAGCTGGCGGACCTCGGCCTGCCGTTCGACCGCTCGCGCGCGGGCGACCTGCTGGCCGCCGGGCTCGCCGTCATGGACGCCGTCAACGAGCACGACCGCCCGGTCCACCCCGAGCGCGCCGACATCAACGGGTGCCACCACGTCTACCTCAAGGCGCCCGGCTCCACGGCGAAGCTGTCCCGGCACGCCATGGCGATCCACCCCGGCTGGTTCGACCGCTCGCCGTGCGGCACCGGCACCAGCGCCCGCATGGCGCAGCTCCACGCGCGGGGCGAGCTGGCGATCGGCGAGGACTTCGTCAACGAGTCGTTCATCGGCACGCGCTTCACCGGCCGGCTGCTCGGCGAGACCACGGTCGGCGGTCTGCCCGCGGTGCTGCCGTCGATCACCGGCCGCGCCTGGGTCACCGGCACCTCGCAGTTCCACCTCGACCCCTCCGACCCGTTCCCCGCGGGGTTCCTGCTGTGAGCCTGTCCCCGGTCCCGGAGCTGCCCGGCGTCGGTCCCCGAGAGAACCTCCGGGACCGGATCCGGGCCGCGCTGCGCGCCGCGATCATCTCCGGCGAGCTGGAGCCCGGCGTCGTCTACTCGGCGCCGGCGCTCGGCACGCAGTTCGGCGTCTCGGCCACACCCGTGCGGGAGGCCATGCTCGACCTCGTCAAGGAGGGGCTGGTCGTCCCGCAGCCGAACAAGGGATTCCGGGTGACGGAGGTATCGGAGGAGGACCTCGACAACCTGGCCGCCGTACGGCTGCTGATCGAGCCGCCGGCGGTGCGGGAGAGCGTGCGCGCCATCCCGGACGACGACCTCCCCGCGCTGCGCGGGCTCGCCCAGGACATCGTGGACGCCGCCGAGCGCGGCGACCTGGTCGGCTACGTCGAGGCGGACCACGTCTTCCACCTGACCCTGCTCGGCTACAGCGGCAACCCGGTGCTGGTCGAGGTCGTGTCCGGCCTGCGCTCGCGGACCCGGCTGCTCGGCCTGACCCCGCTGCTGCAGAGCGGCCGGCTGGGCCGCTCGGCCGCCGAGCACCACGAGCTGCTCGACTTCATCCAGGCCCGCGACCCGGTCGGGGCCGAGCTGATGATGCACCGCCACATCGGCCACGTCCGCGGACTGTGGGCGGGCGGCTCCGAGGGGACGACATGACCCCGGCGGCCGGGCGGTCCGGGCACTCCGCCGGCGCCGACCTCGTCGTCGTCGGCGCCGGCGTGGTCGGAGCGGCGAGCGCCTACTTCGCCGCCCTCGCCGGGCTGCGGGTGGTCGTCGTCGAGCGCGGCGCCATCGCCGGGGGCACCTCCAGCGCCGGGGAGGGCAACCTGCTCGTCTCCGACAAGGAGGCCGGCCCCGAGCTCGACCTGGCCCTGTACTCGCAGCGGGTGTGGCGCGAGGACCTCGCCGAGCACGCCGCGCTGTGGGAGTTCGAGGCCAAGGGCGGCCTGGTCGTCGCCGCCTCGGAGCCGACCGTGGCGGCGCTGCGCGGGCTCGGCGACCACCAGCGCCGGCACGGCGTCGAGGTGCGCGACGTCGGGCGCGACGAGCTGCGCGACTACGAGCCGCACCTGTCGCCGGAGCTCGCCGGGGCGGCCTTCTACCCGCAGGACGCCCAGGTCCAGCCCATGCTGGTGGTGGCCCATCTGCTCCGCCTGGCCCGGGGCCTCGGGGCGGAGGTGCGCACCGGCACCGAGGTGACGGGGTTCCTGCGCGACGGCGACCGGGTGACCGGCGTGCGCACCACCGGCGGCGACCTCCCCTCCGGGGCCGTGCTCAACGCGGCCGGCACGTGGGCCGGCGCCGTGGCCGGCCTGGCCGGCGTGCGCGTCCCCGTGCTGCCCCGGCGCGGGTTCATCCTGGTCACCCAGCCCATGCCGCCTCGCACGATCCGGCACAAGGTGTACGCCGCCGAGTACGTGGGCGACGTGGCCAGCTCCGACGCCGCCCTCCAGACCTCACCCGTGGTCGAGGGCACCGACAGCGGCACGATCCTCATCGGCGCCTCCCGGGAGCGCGTCGGCTTCGACCGCACGGTGTCCGTCGAGGCGATCAGCGCCCTCGCCGCCAAGGCGATCGCGCTGTTCCCGATGCTGCGCGAGGTCCGCGCCATGCGCACCTACCTCGGCTTCCGGCCGTACTGCCCGGACCACCTGCCCGTCATCGGGCCCGACCCGCGCGCGCCCGGCCTGTGGCACGCCTGCGGCCACGAGGGCGCCGGCATCGGGCTGTCCGCCGGCACCGGCAAGCTGGTCGCGCAGGCCCTCACGGGGCGCGCCCCCGACCTCGACCTCAAGCCGTTCGCCCCCGACCGCTTCCCGGACGCCGGTCCGGACACAGAGGAGGTGCCCCGGTGACGTACCGGATGACCTTCCGAGGGGCCGCCGTCACCGCGGAGCCCGGCCAGAGCGTCGGCGCCGCCCTGGTCGCGGCGGGGATCCTCGACTGGCGCACCACCCGCAAGGAGGGCCGGCCGCGCGGGCTGTTCTGCGGCATCGGCGTCTGCTTCGACTGCCTGATCACGATCGACGGGGTGCCGGACCGGCGCGCCTGCCTGGTCCCGGCCGCCGACGGCATGCGACTCGGCGACTCCCCGCAGGACGGCTCCCCGCAGGACGGCTCCCCGCAGGACGGCTCCCCGCAGGACGGCTCCCCGCAGGACGGCTCCCCGCAGGACGGCTCCCCGCAGGACGGCTCCCCGCAGGACGGCTCCCCGCAGGGCGACGAGTCGCGGGGCGGCGGCTCGCGTGACGCTTCTCAAGGAGGTGACCGTGGCGCAGACGCATGACGTCGCCGTGGTCGGCGCCGGTCCGGCGGGTCTGGCCGCCGCCGTCGAGGCGGCCGAGGCCGGGCTCCAGGTGGCGCTGGTGGACGGCGCCGCACAGCCCGGCGGCCAGTACTGGCGGCACTACGACGAGCGGCACGCCCGGCCGGACGACCGGGCCGGCCACCACGGCTGGCCGGTGTTCGCCGGGCTCCGCGAGCGCCTGCGCGCGGCTCGCGCAGCCGGCCGCATCCGCTACCTGCCCGGCCGCCAGGTCTACCTGGTCACCCGGGACGAGTCCGGCACGTTCACCCTCCGCACCACGCCCTCCGGCGCGGGTGAAACCCCGGAGACCACCTCGGCCTCCGGCGCGGGTGAATCCTCGAAGACCTTCGCGACCTCCTCGGCCTCGGGCGGCTCCGCGCCGGACGCGGCCGGGGAGATCACGGCCCGGGCGCTGATCCTCTGCACCGGCGGGTACGACCGGCAACTGCCCGTGCCCGGCTGGGACCTGCCCGGCGTGATGACCGCCGGGGGAGTGCAGGCCCTGCTCAAGGGTCATCGCGTGCTCGCGGGCAGGCGCGCCGTGGTCGCCGGCACCGGGCCGTTCCTGCTGCCGGTCGCCACCGGCCTCGCGCGGGCCGGGGCGTCCGTCGAGGCCGTCGCCGAGGCCAACGGCACGCTCGGCTGGCTGCGCGACCCTGTGGGGGCCGCCTCCGTCCCGGGCAAGGCCGTCGAGGCGGCGCAGTACGCGGCGCTGATGGCCCGCCATCGCATCCCGTACCGCACCAGGACCGTGGTCACCCGGATCCTCGGCCAGGACAGGGTCGAGGCGGTGCGGATCAGCCGCGTCGACCGGGACGGCCGCCCGGCCGGACCGGTCAAGGAGATCGCGGCCGACCTCGTCGCCCTCGGCTGGGGCTTCACCCCGTCGCTCGAACTCGCGCTCATGCTCGGCGCCGACACCAGGAAGGACGTCGACGGCTCCCTCGTCGTGGCCGTGGACGGCTTCCAGCGCAGCAGCGTCGAAGGCGTGTACGTCGCCGGGGAGGCGACCGGGGTGGGCGGCGCCGTCCTGGCCACGCAGGAGGGCCGCCTCAGCGCCCTCGCCCTCGCGCGCTCGCTCGGCCGCCCGGCCGTACCGGGCCTGATGGGCCGGCTGCGGGCGGCGATCGGCCGCGGACGCCGGTTCGCGGCGGCCATGCACCGGACGTACCCCGTGCCGGGCGCCTGGACGGAATGGCTGGAGGAGCGCACGCTCGTCTGCCGGTGCGAGGAGGTCTCCTACGGCGACCTCCGCCGGGCGCACGACGAGCTCGGCGCCCACGACCCGCGCACCCTGAAGATGCTGGCCAGGCCGGGCATGGGCTGGTGCCAGGGACGGGTGTGCGGCTTCGCCACCGCGGGCATCGCGGCCTGCCTGAACCGCCGCGAGACCACCGCCGAGGACCTGCGCCCGCTGTCCAGCCGCAGCCTGGCGGCCCCGGTGACCCTGGGCGAGCTGGCCGCGCTCGACCGCTCACACCTCTCACCCGATCAGTGACACAGCGACACGACAGACCAGGAAAGAGGACGAGATGGCCAACGCCGTGCTGAGCGTGGACCCGCGTACCGGGGAGCCCCGCGAGCGCGTCGCGACGGAGTCGACACCCCAGGACGTCGACCGGGCGGTGCGCGCGGCGGCCGCCGCGACGGAGGCCCTCGCGGACCGCGCCGCGCGCGCCGCCCTGCTCCGCACCGCCGCCGCGCTCCTGGAGGACGCCGCCGAGGAGATCGTCGCGACCGCCGACGCGGAGTCCGCGCTCGGCCGTCCGCGCCTGACCGGCGAGCTCGCGCGCACCTGCTACCAGTTGCGTGCCTTCGCGGACGTGGCCGAGTCCGGCGCCCACCTCGACGTGATCATCGACCACGCCGACCCGGACGCCAAGCCCGCGCCCAGGCCCGACCTGCGGCGCTACAAGGTGCCGCTGGGCGTGGTCGCGGTCTTCGCCGCGAGCAACTTCCCGCTGGCCTTCAGCGTGCCCGGCGGCGACACCGCGAGCGCGCTGGCCGCGGGCTGCCCCGTCGTGGTCAAGGCGCACCCGGACCATCCGGCCACCAGCGTCCTGTGCGCCCGGCTCCTGCGCGCGGCGGCGGTCAAGGCCGGGCTGCCGGAGGACGTGGTGGGCCTGGTCCACGGCTTCGACGCCGGGCCCGAGCTGGTACGCCACCCGCTGACGGCGGCGGTGGGCTTCACCGGGTCGGTGCGCGGCGGCCGGGCCCTGTACGACATCGCCTGCTCGCGGCCCCGGCCGATCCCGTTCCACGGCGAGCTGGGCAGCCTCAACCCGGTGGTGGTGACGGAGCGCGCGGCCGAGACACGGGCCGCGGAGATCGGGGCGGGCCTGGCCGCCGCCTACACCCTGGGGTTCGGCCAGTTCTGCGTCAAGCCCGGCCTCGTGCTCCTCCCCGAGGGCCCGGCGGGCGACGCCGTCGTCGAGGCCGCCGTGTCGGCCGCGGTGCCTTCCGGTCCGCTGCTCGACCCGCGCATGCGGGAGGCGTTCCTGGCCGGGGTCCGCGAGCGGGCCGCGCTGCCCGGCGTACGGGAGGTCCTGGCGGCCGGCGAGGCGGACGGCGACGGGGAGGCGCCGCTCGCGGTGCGGCCCGGCATGCTGACCGTGGGCGCGGCGCTGCTCGCCGGCGGCGGGGAGCACGAGGAGCTGCTGGAGGAGTGCTTCGGGCCGGTCACCGTCCTGGCCCGCTACGGCTCGGCCGAGGAGCGTGACGCGGTGCTGGACGCCCTGCCCGGCAACCTCACGGCCACCGCGCACCTCGCGGCGGACGAGGGCGAGGACGGGGACGCGGCCCACCTGGTGGCCAGGTTGAGCGGGCTGGCCGGGCGCGTCGTCGTGGACGGCTGGCCCACGGGCGTGACGGTCGCCCCGGCCATGCAGCACGGCGGCCCCTACCCGGCCTCGACCAGCGCCTCCACGTCGGTGGGCAGCACCGCGATCGAGCGCTGGCTGCGGCCGGTCTGCTTCCAGAACACCCCGGACGCCCTGCTTCCGCCGGAGCTGCGCGAAGCCAACCCGCTGGGCGTTCCCCGCACGGTCGACGGCGTCCACGTGCCGGCGTAGGCGACCCCTCGGGGGCTCCCTTCTTCGACCGTCCTGTCCTCGCCTGATCGGGAGCACGCGCACCTCGCGCGGGACGGGCGGGGGCTCCAGGACGGGTGGATCGCCGGAGAGGAGCCCTCGACGCCGGCGGAGTCGCCGGTCAGGAGGCTGGTCGGTCGGGTGAAGTCGCCGGGAACGTCGGGTTCGGAAGAACCGGAGGGTTCGTCGGTGAGGGGGCGGGGTGGCTAGGTGAAGTCACCGGGGTCGCCCAGGTCGCCGGGCCCGTCCGGCTCGGCGGGCTCGTCGGTGAGGGGGCGGGGTGGCTCGGCTGGGCGGCCCGCGTCCTCGGTGACGAGGCCGTCCGGCTCCGCCGGGACGCCGACGTCCGGCTCCGTGCGGACGCCGACGTGCGGGCTCGGCGGCGCGGCGGCCGGGCCGGATGTCGGCGTCGGAGCTCCCGTCGTGGCGGGCGGGGTGGGCGTCGGCGACAGGCAGGGGCCGCCGTCCACCTCCACCTCGCTGATCTGCGGCCCGTTGTCGGCCGCGGGCTCGGTCGCCACCATGAGGCCGAAGTGCGCCCGCGTGCCGCACGGCACGTCGCCGAGGTCGCGCAGCACCCCGCTGGTGTACACGGTGCCGCCGGTCAGCGTGCGCGTCTCCCGGGCGATCGTACGGGCCGGCCCGTCCCCGTCGCGCCGCGTGTACGCGATGCGCAGCCGTACGGGCCCCGTGCCGTCGGCCGAGACCCGAACCGATCCCGCCGACCCGCTCCACCGCACGATGCCGGCGGAGCGGACCACCGGCGAACCCGCCCCTTGGCGGCCCGTCGGCGCGGTGACGGCGGACGACGAGGTCGGCGCGGGCGGCCCCGAGGAGACCCACCCGGAGGGGACGGGCTTCGAGGAGGCCGGGACGGGCGCGACGGGACCCGACGTGGCCGGGCGCGAGGAGGCGGGCGCGGCCGGGCCGCGCGTGGCGGTCGCGCCCGGGCGCGCCGGGTCCGTGGGGTCCCCGGTCGTGGACCGTCGCGGGTTCGCGGGGTCCCCGGTCGTGGATCGTCGCGGGTTCGTGGGGTCGCCGGCGGCGGACCGTCCCGGTTCCTGCGGCTGAGGCATCAGCACCGTGCCCGGATCGCGGTCCAGCCGGCCGCCCGACACCACGATCGCGACGGCCATGGCGGTCACGGCCGCGCCCGCGATCCACAGGTGGGGCGGCAGCTTCGGCACCCTCAGCAGCCGGTCGCGGAGCAGCCGGTCCCGCAGCGATGTGCGGGACCCGGTGGCGGCGCCGGAGGGGGCCAGCGGGAAACGGAGCGCCAGCAGCGTGGCCAGTTCCGCGAGGTGGCGGCGGCCCCGCTGCTCCCAGTCCGGGCCGTAGCCCGCGACCGCGTCCTGCTCCAGCTCGGCCGCGAACCGCCGCGCCGACGCGTACCTCTCGGCCGGGTCCTTGGCCAGACCGCGCCGCAGCAGGCCGCGCAGCGCGTCCGGCACGACCTCCAGCGGCACCGGCTCCTCCAGGTGCAGCCCGCGCAGCGCCGCCACACCGCCCGGCCCCGCCACGCCGCCCGGCCCCGCCACGCCGCCGGGCTCCGCCACACCGCGCAGCTCCGTCACGCCGCCGGTCCGGAACGGCGGTCGTCCCTTCACGGTCTCGAACAGCAGGCACGCCGCCGCGTACAGGTCGGCGGGCGGCCCGGCGGCGCCGCGTGTCCAGAGCTCCGGCGCCATGTACGGCGGGCTCCCGGCGGGCACGCCCGGCTCCTCGGCGTGGACCACGACGCCGAAGTCGCCCAGCTTGGCCGTGCCGTCGGCCTGGACGAGGACGTTCTCCGGCTTGACGTCCCGGTGCGCCACCCCGCGCTCGTGCGCCGCCGCGAGGGCCAGCAGGGTGCCCTTGAGCACGACCAGCGCGGCCTCCGGGCTCGCGTGGCCGTGCTCGGTCAGCAGGGCGCGCAGCGAGACGCCGTCGACCAGCTCCATCACCAGGGCCGCCCGGCCGGGCGTCTCGACGTACTCGTGCAGCCGGACCACGTGGGGGTCGTCGATCTCGACGAGGGACGCGGCGTCGGCCCGGAAGCGCTCCATGAACTCGGCGTCCCTGCGCAGGGTGGCGTTCAGGTACTTGATCGCCACGTAGGCGCCGGTGGTCTCGTAGGTGGCGAGGAACACGCGACCGGTGTGACCGGCGCCGAGCTGGCGCACTTCCCGGTACCCAGGGACCACGTTCAACCCCCATCACGTGAGCCGTCCCGGGCCCGCCGCCGTCGCGTGAGCGTGCTCGCGCCTTTTCGGGCGGCTCCGGGCCTTTCCGGCTGCTCCGGTCTTACGGGTTCGACGGTCTCATCCGGGGTGCGGGTTGTCACGACTGGCGATATTTCGCCCAAGGTTGCGCTGGTGTCACTCGGGGCGGCGGGGGTGGCTCGTGTACGCTTGACACGCTCCCAAGCAAGCGCTCGGCTAATTGGAGGCCAGGTGAACCGCGAGGCGGTGCTCGTCATGGAGATGCAGCGGGGCGTCATCGGCGATCTCACGAAATTTCCGGACCTTGTGACGGCGTGCCGGGTCCGCGACGTCGTCCCCAACGCGGCGACCGTCCTCGACGCCGCCCGGGCCGCCGGGATCCCCGTCGTCCACTGCACCGCCGCCTTCCGCGCCGACCGGGCCGGCTCCCACACCCGCAACTGCCCGTTCATCGTGTCGCTGCTCGACGACCCCGCCCACATGCTGGAGGGCACGCCGGCCGTCGAGGTGCTGCCCGAGCTGCGCGACCCCGCCGACCTGGAGAGCCGGCGGTACCACGGCTTCTCGCCGTTCACCGGCACGTCCCTGGACATGACGCTGCGCTCGCTGGGGGTCTCGTCGGTGGTCGCCGTGGGCGTGTCGCTGAACCTGGGCATCCCGGGGCTGGCGCTGGAGGCGGTGAACCGCGGCTACCGGGTCACGGTGGTCACGGACGCGGTCGCCGGGATCCCGGAGGAGTACGCGCGGGCCGTGCTCAAGCACACGGTCAGCCTCCTCGCGACCCGCGTGACGACGTCCCGCCTGGTGGAGCGCTGGAAGGAGGGGGAGCGGTGGGAGGACCGTCCGCACCGCACGCCCCGCACCGCCGGGTGACGGGGGAGAGAGCCCGCGAGGGCCGGGGTGAGACCCGTGACGAGGTGGGACCCACGACGAGGTGGGACCCGTGATCAGGAGGGGCCTGTGGCGTGGAGGTTCGTGACGAGGGAGAGAGGGCTGTGACGATGGAGGGGTTGCGGCTGGACGGGCGGACCGCCGTGGTGACCGGCGCGGCGGGCGCCATCGGCTCCGCCATCGCCGCCGACCTGACCGCCTTGGGCGCCCGCGTGGTCGTCGCCGACGTGGACGCGGACGGCGCCGACGCGGTCGCCGCCGGGCTGGCCGGCGCCGTCCCGCTGGCCGTGGACCTCTCCGCGCCCGAGTCGGTGGAGCGGTTCTGCCACGAGCTCGGCGAACGGGGCCTGGAGCCGGACATCGTCGTCCACAACGCCGGCCTGTCGATCGTCGAGCCGTTCGCCGAGAGCGACCCGGCGGGCTGGGACCTCATGTGGCTGGTGAACCTGCGCGGCCCCATGCTCATGACCAAGCTCCTCCTGCCCGGGATGACCGCGCGCGGCTGGGGCCGGCTGGTGTTCGTCTCCTCCGACGGGGCGCGGGCCGGCTCGGGCGGCGAGGGCGCGTACGCGGCGACCAAGGCGGGACTGTTCGGGCTGGCCAAGACCCTCGCCAGGGAGGCGGCCCGGGCGTACGTCACCTCCAACGTGGTCTGCCCCGGCCCCACGGACACCCCGATGCTGCGCCGCGTGTCCGCCGCCGAGCCGGGGCTGGTCGAGAAGATCTCCCGGGGCATCCCGCTGCGCCGCCTCGGCACGCCCGCCGACGTGGCCGGCCTCGTCGCCTACCTGTGCACCGACCGCGCCGCCTACATCACCGGCCAGACCCTGTCGGTGAGCGGCGGGGTCACCATGCAGTGACCTCGCCGGACGACGCGATGGCGGCGAGGGTGGCGAGGGCGGGGAGGCTACGGTCGGAGGGACTGGTAGACGGCCTCGGTGAGCCGGTACGCGCGCAGGCTGCCGGAGACGGCGCCGGCCATGCGGTTCATGACGTAGCCGACGGCCAGGCCGTGCTCGGGGTCGCCGAGGCCGAGGAAACCGCCGAGCCCCGTGTGGCCGAACGCGGTGGCCGACGGGACGAAGAACGTCATCGCCGGGCGCATGTAGCCGAGGCCGAAGGAGCTGTCCACGTACAGGACCCGGTCGGGCCCGGAGACCCGGGGGCGGAGCGCGTCGTGGAGGGTCCCGGGGCGCAGGACGTCGCCCGCGAGCAGCGACCGGTAGAAGCCGGCCAGGGCGCGGGCCGTGGTGACGACGCCGGCGGCGGGCCAGCCGGCGCGCATGACGGCGGGGTGGTTGGCGCCGCCCTTCAGCCGCTGCATGGAGGGGTTGCCGAGGGCCCGGTTCATGAGGCTGTCCGGATCGCGCACGGCCCTGGCCATCAGGCCGAACGCGCCGCCATCGCCGTTGCCCTCACCGTTGCCCTCACCGTTGCCCTCACCACTGGCCGTGCCGACGACCGGCGCGCCCGTGTCCGTGACCGACGAGTCGGTGCCGGTGACCGGCGGGTCCGTGGCGGGAGCCGCCGGTCGCGGTGCCGGGTCGGTGGCCGGCGCGTCCCGCCGTCCCTCCGGCGTACCGGTGGCGGCGGTCAGGCGGGCGGCGCGGGCGATCACCGGGTCGGGCGCGCCCACCCACAGGTCCAGCCCGAGCGGCCCCGCGATCTCGGCCGCGACCAGCTCGCCCACCGTCTTGCCGGTCACCCGCCGCACCACCTCGCCCACCAGGAACCCGTACGACAGAGCGTGGTAACCGTGGGCGGTGCCGGGCTCCCACAGCGGGCGCTGCCCGGCGAGGCGGGCCGCGATGGCCGCGTGGTCGCCGAACTCCTCCACCGGCACCGGGTCCTCCACCACCGGCAGCCCGGCCGCGTGCGTCAGCAGGTGCTCGACGGTGACGCCCCCCTTGCCCTCGGCCGCGAACTCCGGCCACACGTCCGCGACCGGCGCCGACACGTCCACCAGCCCCCGTTCGGCGAGCTGGAGCAGGACGGTCGCGGTGACGGCCTTCGTGCAGGAGTACGCGAAGGCGGGCGTGTCCTCGGCCCAGGGGCGCCCGCTGTGGCGGTCGGCCACGCCGCCCCACAGGTCCACCACCGGCTCGCCGTCCAGGAACACCGCGAACGCGGCGCCCAGCTCCTCCCCGTCCGCCAGATGCCGCTCGAACACCTCGCGCACTCGCGAGAACCGGGGATCGCACCGCATGAGGACCTCCAGACACCGTTCATGAAAGGAAGCGCTTACTTGGTTGCCGAGCCTAACAACTGGGGCCGCTTCGGCCCAGCCGACCAGCGTGGCACGCTCAACCTCCTCACCCCCGAGGCGGTCCTGGCCGCGCTGCGCACCGCCGTCACGGGCGAGGTGCTCAGCCTGGCCCTGCCGATCAGGGGCTCCACGTCCTCGCCCGCGCCCGGCACCGTGCCGCACCTGAGGGGCAGGCCGTTGCCGCAGCACTTCATGTCGGTGGACGGCGGCGACTACGCGGCGGGCGCGCGGCCGGTCGGCGCGGGTCTGCGCGTGGCCGACGACGCGCTGATCGTGTCCCACCACGGCACGACCACCCACATGGACGCGCTGTGCCACATGTGGTCCGGCGACGAGCTCTACAACGGCCACCCGGCCGCCCGAGTGCGCTCCTACGGGGCGACGCGGTGCGGGATCGAGCAGGTCGGCGGGGTGGTGGGGCGGGGCATCCTGTTCGACGTGCCCCGCCGGCTGGGCCTGGACCACCTGCCGGCCGGGCACCGGATCACGCCCGAGGAGCTGGAGGCGTGCGGCCCGGAGCCGCGGCCGGGGGACGTCGCGGTGATCCGTACGGGCTGGCCGGCGGTGTGGCGGCGCTCGCGCGAGGAGTACTGGTCGGGCCAGCCCGGCCTGTCGGCGGAGGCCGGCCGGTGGCTGGCGGCGCGCGACGTCGCCGTGGTGGCCTCGGACAACGCGGCGATCGGCGGCCTGGACGAACGCCAGCTCGCGGGGGAGGGGCTGGAGGACGACCTGCATCTCATCCTGCTGCACCGGCACGGCGTGCACCTGGTGGAGATGCTGTGGCTGGAGGAGCTGAGCGCGCGCGACCGGACGGAGTTCGTGTTCGTCGTGGCGCCGCTCAGGATCGAGGGCGGCACCGGCAGCGCCGTCAACCCGCTCGCCGTCCTCTGAACGGTCGGGCGTCGCGTGCCTCCCGCTTGACGGCGCCCGGCATGGAATGCAGTATGACTGCATTGATGCAGTACGACTGCAACATGGGGCGATCATGACCGTGGCCCGTAACGTCGACGGCCGCCTGGAGGTGTTCGCCGTCAACGGCAACGGCGTCATCCCGCTCCACGTCTGGCAGGTCCAGCCGGACGGCGGCTGGTCGGACTGGCAGGGGCTCGGCGGCCCGAAAGGGCTCGACACCTGGGAGGTGCGCACCCTGGGGCCGGGGTTCCACGAGTTATGACCGTTCCGCGAGCGCCCCGGCGCGTGCCGGAAGGGCCCGTGCCCGATGGGGAACGGGCCGGCGTCAGTCCTCGGGCCGGTCGGGCCCGAGGCGCGGCGCGGAGGGGACGGCACGCGCCGGCGGCTCCTTGAGCTCGACGAAGATCGCGTGAGTCTCGGTGCCGCCGATGTTCCGCCCCGCGTGCTCCTGCGCGCCGAGCCACCGCACCTGCCCCGCCTCCAGGGCGACCTCGGCCTGCTACGTGCCCGAGGTGAGGCGGCGGGTGTCAGGTGCCGGGGTAGTTGCCGCCGCCGTGCGCCTGGTCGAGGGCGTCGTAGTCGGGCGTGAAGCCGCGCTTCGGGATCGCGTCGGCGAACACCACGTCCCGAGGCTTCTTGTACGAGGCCAGCAGGCCCTTCACGTGGCCGATCAGCTCCTCGGCCGTCGCCGTGGCGTCCGGGGCGAGCACCACCACGGCCCGGACCGCCTGGTGCCAGCGCTCGTCCGGGACGCCGATGACGGCGGCGTCCGCCACCGCGGGGTGCGACTTGAGTGCCCGTTCGACCTCGGCCGGGTAGACGTTCTCGGCGCCCGACTTGATCATGCGGAGGCGCGGGCCGATGAAGGTGATCGTGCCGTCGGGCTCGCGGCGCCCGAGGTCGCCCGTGTGATGCCACCCATGTGCGGACTTCGCCGCATTCAACTCCGGCCGGGCGAAATATCCGGAAAAGAGGGTCTTGCCGCGCGCACAGATCTCGCCCACCTCTCCGGCCGGCACCTCCGCGCCGTCCGGCCCCAGGATCCGCACCTGGACGAACGGCGACGGCCGCCCCGCGAACCCCGCCGCCCCCGGAGCCAGTCCCAGGAACGTGAGCATGCCGCCCACCTCGGTCTGCCCGTACCCGCCCATCTTGGACCGGCACCACGGTGAGTCGTCCACGGTGATCAGCTCGTCCCACTCCGCCGAGTGCGAGACGAACCGCAGCGACGACAGGTCGTACTTGCCCTGCGGCCGCACCGCCACCACGGCGTCGATCATCTGCCCGAACAGGAACGCCTGCGTCACCCGCTCGGCGTCGATCAGCCGGCAGACCTCCTCGGGGTCGAACGCCGGAGTGAACACGTTCGTCCCGCCGATCTGCAGCGTGGCCAGGCAGAACATCATCGTGCCCACGTGGAACAGCGGCCCGCTGGCGAGGAACGTGAACCCCGGCTCCATCTGCCGGACCACGAGCAGCGACGCGCTGTGCGCGACCAGGGCGGCGCTGCTGAGCAGGGCCGCGTTGGGCCGGCCGTCGAAGGCGGCGGTGTAGAGGGCGAGCGCCGGCTCGGTGTCGGCGACCTGTGGGAAGCCGCGGACCGAGCCGCCCGCCACCAGCTCCTCGTACGCCTGCCCCGCCCGCACCCACGCGGCGTCGGACGCGCCCAGCACCTCCTGCACGGCCGTCGTCGCCTCCGACGGCTCCCAGACCACCACGCGCGGCGTCAGGTCCTCGACCACGAAGCGCAGCTCGTCGGCCGACTGCCGCCAGTTCGCCGGGCAGAGGACCGCCCCGAGCCGCGAGCAGGCCAGCAGCAGCTCCAGCACGGCGTGGGAGTTCTGCCCGAGCCAGAGCACGCGCTCGCCCGGTGCGACCCCGCGCGCCGCCAGGGCGTCCGCCAGGCGGGAGACGCGCTCGTCGAGGGCGGGATAGGTGAGCCGGACCTCGCCGTCCACGACCGCCGTCGTCTCCGGGCGGCTGCGGGCGTGCTCGGCGAGGACGTCCGAGAGGGTCAGGCTGTGGATCATCGCGCCTCCAGGGGGGTGAACGCCGAGGGGGGTCGGGGGACGGCGAGGGGTCAGGCGAAGGCGGGCATGACCTCGGCGGCGAAGAAGCGCATGACCTTCTTCATCTCCTCCAGCGGCATGGGCCGCGTGCTGCCGAAGTCGCAGAGCAGGTTGGCGAAGCCGGCGTCGCGCAGCAGCGTGATCTGCTCGACGACCCGCGCCGGGTCGCCGATCACGTCGAGCTGCTCCCAGCGGAAGTCGGGCGACAGGCTGCCGCCCTTCAGGTAGCGGTCCTGGTAGTACTCGAAGCCCTGCGCGGCCTTGCCGGTGCGCGGGTCGATGGGCGCGCTGCGCTCGTTGAAGATGCGCGAGCGGTCGAAGGACGCCTCGAACCTGGCCTGGTCCTCGCGCGCCTGCTCGGCGGTCGGCGCCACGTAGACGCTGCGCGCCACGACCAGCTCGGTCTCCGTGCCGTGCCCGGCGCGGGCCGCGGTGTCCCGCCACGTCTCGGCCGCCTTGACGACCTTGCGGAACGTCGCCACCGGGTCGGCGAGGATGGGCAGCCCGCGCTCGGCGTACATGGTGACGGTCTCGGGCGACACGGCGGCCACGTGCAGCGGCGGGTGCGGCCTCTGGAGGGGGCGGGGGACCAGCGACACCTCGGTGCCGGTCCGGTAGAACTTGCCCTCGTGCTGGAACGACTCGCGCGTCCAGAGGCCGAGGATCACCTCCAGCGCCTCGTTGAAGCGGTCGCGGGCCTCGGCCAGGTCCACGCCGAAGCCCTCGAACTCGTAGCTCTGGTAGCCGCGGCCGATGCCGAGGTCCAGGCGCCCGCCGGAGAGCACGTCCACCTGGGCGGCCTCCTCGGCCACGTGGATGGGGTTGTGCAGCGGGAGCACCACGATGCCGGTGCCGAGCCGCAGGCGTGAGGTGCGGGCGGCGGCGTGGGCCAGCATGGTGAACAGGTTGGGCGCCACGCCGTAGTCGCGGAAGTGGTGCTCGGCCAGCCTCACGCCGTCGAACCCCAGCTCCTCGGCCAGCTCGATGAGCTCCAGATGGTAGGCGTAGACGTCCTCGAAGCTCTGCCCGTCGAAGCGGTGGAAGAGGTGGAAGGTTGAGAACTTCATGCGGCGGCCTCTCGGAGGGGTAAACCAAGCGCTCGCTTGGGAGCGTATCAGGTCTGCTCCCGCTTGAGATCCCGCCGCGCGAAGGTTTCCTCAGCCGAGGGCGGTGACCAGCCCCATCGTCAGTGCGGTCCGCTCCGGGATGTGGCCGACGACCACGTGCTCGTGCCGCGCGTGCGCGCCGCCGCCCACCGCGCCCAGGCCGTCCAGGACCGGCCGGCCCAGGGCCGAGACGAAGTTCGCGTCGCTGGCGCCGCCCACCGAGATCTCCTCCAGCGGCATCCCGAAGCCCGCCGCCACCGCCTGCGCCTCCTTGAACAGCCGCTGCGAGGCGGGGTTCTGCGTCATCGGCGGCCGGTTCCACACGCCCGACACAGTGACCGTGACGCGCGGGTCGAGGGCCTTGACCGCGGCGAACGCCTCCTCGACCCGGGCCATCTCCGACGGCTCGCTGACCCGCACGTCGATGCCCGCCGTGGCGTGTCCCGCCGCGACGTTGCGGCCGGTGCCGCCGCTGACCAGGCCGACGTTGACCGTGGTGCCGCGCTCGGGGGCGGCGGCCCCGGTGATCTGCGTGATGACCTCGGCCAGCGCGTGGATGGCGCTCGCCCCCGCCTCGGGGTCGAGCCCCGCGTGCGCCTCGATTCCGGTGACGGTCACGTCGAACAGACCGACGCCCTTGCGCGCCGTCTTCAGCGCGCCGCCGCCCGACGCCTCGAACACCAGCGTCGCCAGGGCGTCCGCGCTGGCCTCCTCGATGTACGGGCGGGAGAACGGGCTGCCGATCTCCTCGTCGCCGTTGAACAGCAGCCGCACCGACGGGTGGGGCAGGCCCAGCTCGCGCAGCCCGCGCACCGCCCAGATCGACTGCACCAGGCCCGTCTTCATGTCGAACACGCCCGGCCCGGTCGCCTTGCCCCCGGACACGGTGAACGGCCACTCGGCCAGCGTGCCCGTCGGCCACACGGTGTCGTAGTGGCTGGCCATGAGCACGGTGCCGGAGGAGGTGCCCCGGTAGGTCAGCTCCAGCACGTCGCCGAACTCGCCGCCGTCGTGCACGGCGACCGCGTCGGGCGGGCCCAGCCGCTCGGCGGTGAGGGCGCGCACGCCGCCGAGCCCGGTGGTCAGCATGGCCTTGTCGGAGCTGTGGGTCTCCAGCTCGACGACCGTGCGGAGGTCGTCGAGCATGGCGGGCAGGGCCTCCCGGGTCCAGTCGGTGATCGACACGGGTTTCCTTCCTGTGGGGGCTAGCGAACGGGTGCGCCGGGGCCCAGCGGGACGCCGAGCCACCAGAACACGAAGAACAGCACCGTCCATACCACGAGCAGGGTCAGGGACAGCGGAATGGTCATCGAGGCGAGCGTGCCGATGCCGGCCGAGCGGCGGTAGCGCTGCAGGAAGCCGAGCGCCATCACGAAGTAGGGGCTCATCGGCGTGATCGCGTTGGTGCAGGAGTCGGCGATGCGGTAGAGCGCCTGGGTGTACTCCGGCGGGATGTCCAGCAGCATCAGCATCGGCACGAACACCGGCCCGACCAGCGCCCACTGCGCCGAGCCGCTGGTGACGACCAGGTTGATGACGGTCACCACGACCAGGATGCCCAGGAAGACGACCGGGCCGGTCACACCGGCCGACTTCAGCAGGCCGGCGCCGTCGATGGCGATGACCTCGCCGATCCCGGTCCACTTGAAGTACGCCAGGAACTGCGAGATCGCGAAGAACAGCACGAGGATCGGGGCCAGCTCGCGCATGCCGTGGGCCATGAACGCGGGCACGTCCCGGCCGGAGGTCACGGTGCCGGCCGCCCTGCCGTACGCCCAGCCGACGGCCAGGAACGCCAGCGCGAGGAAGACGGCGATGGAGGTGAGCAGCGGCGAGCCGGAGGGGAGCACCGCCAGCACCACGGCCGCGACGAACACGACGAGCGTGACCAGCGCGGCGCGCAGCCCGCGGCGCTCCTCGGGGCGCAGGGCCAGCTCGCCCAGGTCGTCCTTCAGCGCCTCGGCGTCCTCGTCGGCGGGCAGCGCCTCGGCCCGGCGCGCGAGCAGCTTCTCGGTCACCAGCGTGATCGTGGCGGCCAGCACGAGCGAGGAGGCGAGGGAGAAGAAGTAGTTGGCCAGCGGGGTGACGACGTACGCGGGATCGACGGTGTGGGCCGCCGCGGTGGTCAGCCCGGACAGGATGGCGTCCACCGGCGTGACCAAAGGGCTCGCGTCGTAGCCGGCCGAGACCGACACGAACGCCACCACCACGCCCAGCACCGGGCTGCGGCCCACGGCCCGGAAGGCCAGCGCGCCGAGCGGGATGAGCACCACGTACGCGGCGTCGGAGGCGACGTGCGCCACCATGCCGGTGAAGGCCAGCACGAACGTCACCCAGCGCGGCGACACCTTCGACACGCCGGAGCGCAGCACGGCGGCCAGCAGCCCGGACCGCTCGGCGACCGCGACGCCGAGCATGACGACGAGGATGGTGCCGAGCGGCGGGAAGGAGGTGAAGTTCTCGATCGCGTCGCCGACCATCATGCGCACGCCGTCGGCCGACAGCAGGTTCTTGACCGCCACGGTCTTGGAGGTGGCCGGGTTGACCGCCGACACGCCCGCCGCCGCGAGGCCCCAGCTCGCCAGCCCGAGCACCGCGCTGAGGATGACGAACAGCCAGAACGGGTGGGGGAGCCGGTTGCCGAGCCGTTCGATGCCGCCGAGGGCGCGCAGCATACGGTCCAGCGGTCGTGACTCCGAGGTCGCCTCGGTCGTGCCCACCCGATCCTCCTCCTGCGGTTTATGGCCATCCATTACACGCACTATGACGGAATATGGCAAGCAGCCACTCCGACTTGAATGAATCGGTCGCTTCTTTACCCCTCCATGCGCGATACAGTCTCGGTGTGGTGGACGCCGCTGTATTGGACGACGCCGACCTCGACCTGGTCGCCGCCCTCCAGATCGCCCCGCGCGCCTCGGCCGCGGCGCTCGCCGACGTGCTCGGCATGTCCCCCAGCACGGTCGGGCGGCGCCTCGGCCGCCTGGAGGAGCAGCGCATCCTGCGCGTGATCGGGCAGGCCGCATGGTCCGTGCGGGCCGACGGCAACCCCCGCCACGTCTGGGTGAAGACCGCGCCGGGCGCGACCGAGCGGGTCGCGACCGCGCTGGCCGAGCTGCCCGAGGCCCAGCTCGTGGCCGAGACCTCCGGCCGGGCCGACGTCTACTGCGCCCTGCACCCGGCCGACCGCGCGCAGGCCCGCGAGCTGCTCACCACGCGCATCCCGGCCGTGCCCGGCGTGGTGTCCACCCACTCGGAGCTGGTGCTGCGCGCGCTGACCAAGGCCGACTCCTGGCGGCTGCGCCGGCTCGCCGACGACCAGGTCAAGGCCCTGTCCGAGGCCGAGGAACCGCTTCCCGGAAGGCCCCCCGCCACCGGCCCCGAGGAGGGCGGCATCCTGCGGCTGCTGCGCGCCGACGGCCGCATCACCGCGGCGCAGGCCGCCCGCGCCCTCGGCATGAGCCAGTCGACCGCCTACCGGGCGATCCAGTCGCTGCTGCGGCGCGGCGTCGTCCGGCCGCGGGTGGAGGTCGAGCCCGCCCTGCTCGGTTACGCGCTGGAGGTCATCGTCGCGCTGACCACCTCGCCGGGCGCCATCCAGCCGGTGGCCGAGGAGCTGGCCCGCCACCCCTCGGCCCGCTACGTGAGCATCGTGGCCGGCACCACGTCGGTCATCCACCAGGGCGTCTTCCGGCACGAGGACGAACTCGGCGACTTCCTCACCCGCGACCTCGCCCACCTGCCGGGCATCAACGCGCTCGACGTGTCGGTGGTGCTGCGCGTGCTGCGCCGCTACTGGATCCACCGCGAGGACGGCCGCCTGGTCGGCTGAGCCGGGGGCCGTCCTCGCCCGAAGGTCACTCCGCGGCGGAGGAGGCGGGCTCCCGCAGCGGCAGGCGCACCTCGAACCACGTCTCGCCGGGCACCGACCGCACCTTGATCTCGCCGCCGTGCCGTCCGGCGACGATCCGGTACGAGATGTCCAGCCCGAGCCCGGTGCCCTGGCCGACGCTCTTCGTGGTGAAGAACGGCTCGAAGATCCGGTCCTTGATCGCGTCGGGCACGCCGGGGCCGGTGTCGCCGATCTCGACGATCGCCTCGTCCTCGTCGTGCGCGGTGCGGATCGTCAGCGTGCCCTCCTCACCCATGGCGTCGAGCGCGTTGTGGATGA
This sequence comes from Nonomuraea roseoviolacea subsp. carminata, assembly GCF_024172185.1. GTDB lineage: Bacteria > Actinomycetota > Actinomycetes > Streptosporangiales > Streptosporangiaceae > Nonomuraea > Nonomuraea roseoviolacea. Next base: position 1,255,350 of record NZ_JAMZEC010000001.1, on the reverse strand, counting down.
GGTTGGTCCACACCTGGTTCAGCTCGCCGCCGTACGCCGGGATGGCGGGCAGCGTCCGGTCGTAGTCGGTGACCACGGTGATGCCCGGCGGGATCTTCCCGCGGAAGATCGCCACGGTGCTGTCCAGCAGGTCGTGCACGTCCACGATCTGGAACGGCGCCCGGTCCATCTGGGAGTACTGCTTGGCCGAGCGGATCAGCGAGGCGATGCGCTCGGTGGCCTCGGTCACCTCGCCCAGCATCTGCGAGATCTCGACCGCCTCCGACAGCCAGCGCAGCGCGGCCGGAGCGTGCTCGTCGCCCACCTTCCTGCGCACCTTGTCGAGGTGCACCTGGCCGAAACCGGCCTGGACCAGCGCCGGGGCGAGGTCCCAGGCGCCGTCCACGCCCAGCTCCTCCAGCGCCTCGCCCAGCTCGTCCTCGGCGTCGGAGATCTCCAGCGGGGAGCGCGGCGGCAGCTTGCCCAGCGCCTCGGTGCAGTTCTCCTGCATCTCGACCAGCGCGCGCAGCCGCTCCGGCGGTATGCCGTTCTCGGCGAGCTGCGCCAGCTCCATCCGGGACGACCTGATCAGCGTGCGCAGCTCGCCCACGGCGCGGACCGCCGCGGCGGCCGGGTTGTTCAGCTCGTGGGTGAGCCCCGCGGTGATCGTGCCGAGCGCCGTCAGCCGCTGCCTGCGGTCGATGACCTCCCGCTGCATCCGGCCGCCCGACACCATGCCGTCGAGCAGGTGCATCGCCATCGGGAACCACTCGGTCACGATGTGCGCGAACTTCCTGGCCGGCAGCAGGAACATCCGGGACGGCGCCGTGACCCGCAGCGAGTGCTGGTAGGTCTGCGGCGCCCGGTCGCCCAGGTAGGCGGAGGTGGCCCCGCCGTACACGCCGGGCTGGGAGGTGCGGGGCATGGCGACGGTGCCGGCGCTCACGGTCTCCTGGACCATCTGGATCTCGCCCTCGATGAGCACCGCGAAGCACTCGGCGGGGTCGCCCTGCCGGATGACCAGGTCGTCGGCCTGGTACGACTGGACCTGGCCGCTCATGGCCAGCTTGGTGAGCTGCTCGTCGGTGAGCCGCTCGAACAGGAACAGCTTGCGCAGCTCGTCGATGTCGATCGTGGTGGTGGTCACTGCTTCTCCAGGTAGCGGTGCACGAGCGCGACGGCCATCGCGCCCTCCCCGACGGCCGAGGCGACCCGCTTGATCGACTCGGCGCGCACGTCGCCCGCGGCCAGCACGCCGGGGACGTTGGTCTCCAGGTAGTACGGCTCGCGGCGCAACGTCCAGTTGCGCGGCCGCCGGCCGCCCTGCAGCAGGTCGGGCCCCGTCAGCACGAAGCCCTTGGAGTCGCGCTCGACCGTGTCGCCCAGCCAGGAGGTGTACGGCTCGGCGCCGATGAAGACGAACAGCCACTGCGCGTCCACGGTGCGTTCCTCGCCCTTCGTGCTGAGCGTGAGCCGCTCCAGGTGCCCGTCGCCGTGACCGCCGGTGACCTGGGTCTGGGTGTGGACCTCGATGTTGGGGATCGCGTCGATCTGCTCGATGAGGTAGTGGGACATGGACCTCTCCAATCCATCACCTCTCACCAACAGATGGACCTTGCTCGCGAATCCCGACAGGTAGACCGCGGCCTGCCCGGCCGAGTTGGCCGCGCCCACGATGTAGACCTCCAGGCCGCGGCACGACGGCGCCTCGGTGAGCGCGGCGCCGTAGAAGACGCCCCGGCCGGTGAACTCGTCCAGGCCCGGCGCGTCCAGGCGCCGGTAGGTGACGCCGGTGGCCAGGATCACCGCGTGCGCCGCGATCTCGCCGCCGTCCTTGAAGCCGACCACGCGGGCCTGGCCGCGCGGCTCCAGGTGGGTGACCTTGCGCGCGGTCAGCAGCTCGGCGCCGAACTTCAGCGCCTGCCGGCGGGCCCGGTCGGCGAGCTGCTGGCCCGAGACGCCGTCGGGGAAGCCCAGGTAGTTCTCGATCCGTGAGCTCTGACCGGCCTGGCCGCCGGACGCCTGCGCCTCCACCAGGACCGTGTTGAGCCCCTCGGAGGCGCCGTAGACCGCCGCCCCGAGCCCGGCCGGGCCGCCGCCGACCACGATGAGGTCGTAGAAGTCGGTGGCCGGCGTCGTGGACAGCCCCACGGCCGAGGCCAGCGCGGACGGCTCGGGCGCCTGCAGGGACGTGCCGTCGGCCGTGACCACCAGCGGCAGGTGGCACTGCTCGCCGACCGCCGCGACGAGCTGGGCGCCCTCGGGGTCCTCGGCCAGCATCCACTGGTACGGGACGTGGTTGCGGGCCAGGAAGTCGCGCACCCGGTACGACGGGGCCGACCAGCGGTCGCCCACCACGCGCAGCTCCGCCACCTCCACCCGGTCCGTGCGGTGCCAGGCGTCGAGCTGGCCGTCGATCACCGGGTAGAACTTCTCCTCCGGCGGGTCCCACGGCTTGAGCAGGTAGTGGTCGAGGTCCACCACGTTGATCGCCTGGATCGCGGCGTCGGTGTCGGCGTAGGCCGTCAGCAGCACCCGGCGGGCGTACGGGTACATGTCCATGGCCGCCTCGAGGAACTCCACGCCGTTCATCTGCGGCATGCGGTAGTCGGCGAGGATCGCCGCCACCTCGTCGCCGCGCAGGCGCATCTCCTTGACGGCCGCGATGCCCTGGTCGGCCGCCTCGGCGCGGACGATCCGGTAGCTCTGCCCGTAACGGCGGCGCAGGTCACGGGCGACCGCCCGCGACACCCCCGGGTCGTCGTCCACCGTCACGATGACCGGCTTGTCCATGGCCCTGCCTTCCCCACGAAGTTCTCATTCGAAGCATGTCACGCGAAACGGGCCTACCGGCAAGTCGGCGCCGGCAGGCCGTCCAGAAGCCCCGGTCAGGCGATGACCCGGCTCTCGCCGCCGTCCACCAGCAGGGAGACGCCGTTGACGTACGAGGCGCGCTCGCTGGCCAGGAACGCCACCACGTCGCCCACCTCCTCCGGCTCGCCGATCCGCCCCACCGGCACCGCCGCGGCCCGCCCGGCCAGGCCCTCGTCCCCGCCCGCCAGCTCGCGCAGCCGGTCGGTCGCGATCGGGCCCGGCATCACGTTGTTGACCAGCACGCCGTCGCCGCCCACCTCCCGCGCCAGAGTCCGCACGATGCCCGCCACGCCCGAGCGGGTGGCGTTGGACAGGGCGAGACCGTCGAGCGCCTCGCGCGCCGAGCGGCTGGTCACCGTGACGATCCGCCCCCAGCCGCGCGAGCGCATCTCGGGCAGCACCGCGTGGATGAGGCGGACCGTGCCCAGCAGGTTGCGCTGGATCGCCACCTCCCACTCCTCCAGGCTCTTGTCCGTGAACCGGCCGGCGGGCGGGCCCCCGGCGTTGGCCACGAGGATGTCGACCGGCCCCAGCACGTCGCGCGTCTCGGCGGCGACGCGGGCGGCCGAGGCCGGGTCCTCCACGTCGGCCAGCACGGCGTGGACCACGCCGCCGAACTCCTGGAGCCCCACCACGGCGTCGGCCAGCCGCTCGGGGTCACGGGCCGACACGCAGACGGCGCACCCCTCCCGCGCCAGGCTCCGCGCGGCGGCCAGGCCGATGCCCGCGCTGCCTCCCGTGACGAGTGCGACCTTGCCCGCGATACCGAGATCCATGACTTCCTCTCTTCAGAGCACGTGGTGCCGTCATAATCATCGCGTGACGTGCCAGGTGTGTGCGTGTCCAGGCGTCGCGTACGACCCTGGATACATGGTGCGGCGCCACAGCGGGAGACGGAACGAACGCGCCGCGAGGAGTGGCGGTCGTGCGCAGGTCCTATAAGTTCTTGCTACGGCCGACCTGTCGCCAGGAGATCGCACTTGCGGCGTGCCTGGAGGACCACCGCCAGTTGTACAACGCGGCGTTGGAGCACCGGCGTACGGCTTACCGGAAGGCGGGCGTGAGCGTCCGGTACGGTGAGCAGTCGGCGGATCTGAAGCACATCCGTGCCCATGACGCGGATGGTCAGGGGCGGTGGTCCTTCTCCTCCCAGCAGGCCACCCTGCGCCGGTTGGACAAGGCGTTCGCCGCGTTCTTCGCCCGGGTCAAGGCCGGGCGCGCACCGGGGTTCCCGCGGTTCAAGGGACGCGGCTGGTTCGACACGGTGACCTGGGCCAAGGACGGTGACGGCTGCCGGTGGGACTCCCAGCCGGAGCGCCCTTCGGCGACTTTCGTACGTCTGCAGGGAATCGGCCATGTGCGCGTCCACCAGCATCGCACCGTCAAGGGCCGGGTGAAGACGATCGCCGTGCGGCGGGAAGGCGCCCGCTGGTACCTGATCCTCTGCTGTGATGATGTGCCGGCCGAGCCTCTTGCCGCCACGGGCGTGGCCGTCGGCGTTGACGTGGGCGTGGCCTGGCTGGTGACGACGTCCGACGGCGAGCATGTGGCCAATGCGCGCCATCTGGAAGCGTCCGCCAGCTGTCTGGCGGACGCGCAGCGGGCTCTGGCCCGCAAAAAGCGTGGGTCCAGGCGCCGCCGTAGGGTTGTCGCGCAGGTGGCGGCGCTGCATGCCAAGGTGCGGCGGCAACGTCTGGACGGCGCGCACAAGGCCGCGCTCGCCCTGGTCCGCGGGTACGACATGATCGTGCACGAGGACCTGCGGATCTCGAACATGACCCGCTCGGCGTCCGGCACGCTCAAGTCGCCCGGTCGCAATGTCGCGGCCAAGTCCGGCCTCAACCGGAGCATCCTGGACGCGGGTTGGGGGGTGTTCCTGACGGTCCTCGCGTACAAGGCTGAAAGCGCCGGTCGCAAGCTGATCGCGGTGAACCCCGCCAACACCTCCCGCACGTGCGCCCGTTGCGGGCACATCGCTGCGGAGAACCGCGTCAGCCAAGCCGTGTTCACCTGCACGGCGTGCGGTCACGCTGCGCATGCCGACGTGAACGCGGCCGTCAACATCCTCAGGGCAGGGCTTGCCCTTCGCGACGCCGCGGGAGCGGCTTAGCGAGAAGCCGCTCCCGTCAGGGAACGGAGGAGTCACGAGGGTGACTATAGGAGCCCCGCCGCGACCTGGCCGCCGCCGCTTCCGCCTGAACGCGCCGGTGGAAAAGCCGCGGCGGGCATGATGGGGTGAGGCGATGGCGAGAAATCTGATCCTGTCAGGCGGCCCCTTCCACGACTTCGACGCCACCTCCGCCGCGCTCGCCGAGGTGCTGGCCGAGGTCGGAATCGAGTCGGAGATCACCGAGGACATCGCCGGCGCGCTCAGCGAGCCCTCCGAGACCCAGCTCATCACCGTCAACGCCCTGCGCTGGCGGATGGGCCAGGACCGCTTCGCAGACCTGCGCGAGCAGTGGCGCTTCGAGCTGCCCGCCCAGGCCCGCACCACGCTGCTGGACCACCTGGAGCGCGGCGGCGGCGTGCTGGCCATGCACGCCGCCTCCATCTGCTTCGACGACTGGCAGGGGTGGCCGCGCGTGCTGGGCGGGTGCTGGACCTGGCCCAAGTCGCACCACCCGCCGCTCGGCTGGACCGGGGTGCGCGTCCACGGCGAGCACCCGATCGTGGAGGGGCTGCGCGACTTCGACGTGGTGGACGAGGTCTACAGCGACCTGGAGGTGCTGCCCGACGTGCGGCCCCTCGCCTCGGCGGGCGGGCAGCCGCTCGTCTGGGCCCGGCCGGTGCGGCGCGGGCGCGTGGTCTACGACGCGCTCGGCCACGACACCCGCTCCTACGACAACGAGATCCACCGGACGCTGCTGCGGCGCGCCGCGCTGTGGTTACTGAAGCGCCCCGTCACCGTGGGGGACTGACGCCAGGAACTCCCGGATCTCCCGCGCCAGCTCGCCGGGGATCTCCTCGGCCATGTGGTGGCCGCTGTCGACGGCGTGCCCGCGCACGTCGTCGGCCCAGGAGCGCCAGATCGCCAGCGGGTCGCCGTACAGGTCCTCCATGTCGTCCTTGGAGCCCCACAGGAACAGCGTCGGGCAGCGCACCCGGCGGCCCGCCGCCTGCGCGGCCTCGTCGGCCTCCCGGTCGACGCCGAGGCCGGCCCGGTAGTCCTCGCACATAGCGTGCACGACCTCCGGGTCGTGCAGAGCCGCGCGCAGGTCCTCGTACGCCTCCCGGCCCATGTGCTCGTCGGTGTACTGGTACCAGGCGTCCGGGTCGGCGTTGATGACCCGTTCGGCGGGCTTGGCGGTCTGGCCGAGGAAGAACCAGTGCCACCAGCTCGCGGCGAACCCGGCGTCGCAGCGGGCCAGCGCCTCGCCGATCGGGACGGCGTCGAGCACGATCAGCCGGCTGACGGCGTCGGGGTGGTCCACGGCCAGCCGGTGGGCGACGTACGCGCCGCGGTCGTGGCCCGCGACGGCGAACCGGTCGTGGCCGAGCGCGCGCATCAGCGCGACCATGTCGCGGGCCATCGCCCGCTTGGAGTACGGCTCGTGGTCGGGGGTGGTGGGGGGCTTGGAGGAGCGGCCGTAGCCCCGCAGGTCGGGGCAGACCACGGTGTGGTGGGGGGCCAGCCGGGCGGCCACCTGGTGCCAGGTTGCGTGGGTGCGCGGGTGGCCGTGGAGCAGGAGCACCGGGGTGCCGGCGCCGCCGTGGCGGACGAACAGCTCGGCCTCGCCCACGTCGATCCGGTCTACCGCGAAGTTCTCGAACATGCGATCGTGCCTACCCGGTGGGCGCGTCTCGATCCCCCTCGGAGGGGGCGTCTTCCGGGGCGGGGCCGAAGGTGTCCTGCGGGGCGAGGTCGAGGCGGTGCGCGGACTCCGACTCGTGGGCCATGCGGCGCAGCGTGTCGAGTGCCCGGCCGTACAGGACCGTGCCGAGCACCATCGCCTCCACGGCGCTCTCGCGGGGCGCGTCGAGCGGGATCTTGTCCATGTCGTCGCGGGCGATCCGCCGCGCGCTCTCGGCGTAGCGGGTCAGGTCGACGGACATGCCGAGCCGGCGCAGGGTGAGCAGCGTCTGGGCCAGCTCGGCCCGGGTGGGCGCGTGCGGCGTGATCGTCCAGCCCTGGCCGGCGACGATCCGGTCGACCTCGGCCAGGGCGGCGTCCCACGCCTCGCCGGGCTCGGGCTCGACCGTGGGGCCGAGGGCGTAGTGGGCGGTGCCGAGGACCTCGTGGATGGGCAGCGTCTCGTCCTCCACGGCCTCGACCACCTGCTTGATGGCGGCCACGGGCAGCCGGCCGACCTCCAGCAGGGCCCGGATCAGCCGCAGCCGGCGCAGGTGGGACTCGTCGTACTCGGCGCGGGTGGCGGCGACCTGCTCGCCCTGGTGCAGCAGGCCCTCGCGCAGGTAGTACTTGATGGTCGCGATCGCCACGCCGGACCGAGTGCTCAGCTCCGAGATGCGCATCGTTGGATAATAGCGCTATCCAGTACGGGCGAGGTGCCGCGCCGCGTGCGCCAGGTCGTCCACCTCGGCCTGGCGGTTCCACAGGAAGACCACCTCGATCGGCGGCACGTCCTCCGCCAGCGGCACGAACACCAGGCCCTCCGGCACCGCGACCTCCTCGCGAACGCTCAACGAGTATCCGGCGCCCGCCTCGACCATGGCGACCACCGCGTCGTGCCCGGCCGCCGACGGGCCGAGCCTTGGGTGTAAGCCCATCCGGACGAACCCCTCCAGGAAGCGGCGGGCCCCGGCGACCGCGTCGGAGTCGGGCATCACCAGGGGAGCGCGGCGAGGTCGGTCAGGGAGAGGGGGTCGCGCGCGGCCAGCTCGTGCCCGCGGGGCAGCAGGGCGCGCACTCGGCAGCGGCGCACCGTCATGCGGGCGACGCCCCGCGGCAGCGAGCCCGGGGCGTATCCGAGGCCGGCCTGGAGGGTGCCGTCGGCGATGGAGACGAGCTGCTCGGCCGTGCTCATCGGCGCCACCCGCAGCCTGGTCCCCTCGACGCGGGCCAGCATGCGCGCCACGACGTCGCCGAGGCCGTCGGCCACGCCGAGCCGGATCGCGCGCCCCTTGCCCCGGGCGGCGCCGACGGCACGCTCGAAGGCGTCCACCGCGACCGTCGCCTGCGCCAGGAACGCCTCGCCCGCCTCGGTCAGCCGCACGCCGCTGGGCGAGCGCGTGAACAGCTCGACCCCGATCTCCTTCTCCAGGGCGCGCAACTGCTCCGACAGGGTCGGCTGGGGGACCTGGAGCACCGCGGAGGCCCGCCGGAGGCTGCCCGCGCGGGCGATCGCGATCGCGTGCCGTACGTGCCGTAGATCCATCGCTCACCTCTTGGTGATGGGGATCGGGTATCGCTTGATCACCTTCCCGTATTACAGCCGGAGATTGCCGAGCAAGCGCTTGTCTACAGAACGGCGGCGCGTTAGCGTGACGGCGAGCACCGCAGACGTCGCCCGCCGGGACGGATCGCGCCCCGTCCCGGCGGGCGACCGCGACCGCAGCCGGCCCACCCGTGCGCCCGGCCAGGGGAGGACGCCCATGCAGCCGTTCGCCGGGCGCGCGGCCGTGGCCGGGATCGGGATGACCGCCCTGACCCGCGAGTCCGGCCGCACCGTGCTGGACCAGGCGATCGAGGCGTGCCGCGCCGCCTGCGCCGACGCCGGCCTGGTCCCCGCCGAGGTGGACGCCGTCCTCAGCTACCACATGAACGACTCCGTGCCCGTCGTCCAGGTGGCCCGCGCGCTCCGGATCGAGCGCCTCGGCTGGCACAACGACATCGCCGGGGGCGGCACGCAGGCCGCCTCCATCCTCGGCGACGCCGCGCTGCTCATCCACGCCGGGCTGGCCCGCAACGTCCTCGTCTACCGGGCGCTCAACGGCCGCTCCGGGCGGCGCATGAACACCGTCTCCACCGGCCCGCAGGAGCGCTTCACCTACGGCATGGCCGGGCCGATCCCGCTGTTCGCCCTGGCCGCCACCCGCTACCTGTACGACACCGGCCTCACCGAGGAGCACCTGCACGCGGTCGTCGCCCAGTCGCGCGCCAACGCCAAGGCCAACCCCCGGGCGCTGCGCCGGGGGCCGATGGAGCTCGGCGACTACCTGGCCAGGCCGTACGTCTGCACGCCGCTGCGCACCGCCGACTGCTGCCAGGAGGCCGACGGCGCGTGCGCGCTGCTGGTCAGCGGCGTGCTCGGCGGTCCGCGCGTGCGGGCCGTGGTGCGCGGCGGCGGGCCCGGCTGCTCGGCGATGGACCGGGCCCCCGACGTCACGGAGGTCTTCTCGGCGTACGTGGCGCCCATCCTGTGGGAGGCGTCGGGCATGCGCCCCTCGGACGTGGACGCGGCCCTTCCCTACGACGCGTACTCGTGGCTGGTCCCCCGGCAACTGGAGGACTTCGGGCTGGTGGAGCGGGCCGACCTCGGGGCGTACCTGCTGGAGCGCCGCCACGCGTGGGTCAACCCGCACGGCGGCCTGCTGTCGGAGGGGTATGTGCACGGCCTCAACAACGTGGCGCAGGCCGTGCGGGAGCTGCGCGCGGGCCGCGAGGCGGCGCTGGTCACGGGCTTCGGCGGCAGCTACGGAAGCGCCGCGATCCTCACCTCATGAAAAATCCTGAAATGCTCGGACGTCTTCCGACATGAAGGGGTGTTCCATCATCCCCTGACACAGGAGGCCGACCATGGGGACCGCCCGTGGATGACGACCGGAGGATCCGGTTCGAGGCCGTTTATGAGCAGACGTACGAGCAGATCCTCGGATACGCGGTGCGCCGCTGCGACTCGCCGGAGGACGCCGCCGACGTGGTGTCCGAGACGTTCGCCATCGCCTGGCGCCGCGCCGACGCGCTGCCGCGCGGCGACGAGGTCCGGCTGTGGCTGTACGGCGTGGCCCGCAACGTCCTGGCCAACCATCGCCGCGGCGCGGCCCGGTGGCGCCTGGTCGCGCTCGACGTCGACGTGGCCGACGCCTACGCCCACTCGCCCGAGGGCGGCGTCGAGCTGAGCGCGATCGCCCGGGCGTTCAAGGAGCTGCCCGACAGCGACAGGGAGCTCCTGTCGCTGGTCGCCTGGGAAGGGCTCGACGCGGGCCAGATCGCCAAGGTCCTGGACTGCTCCCGCAACGCCGTGCGCATCCGCCTCTATCGCGCGCGCAAGCGCTTCGCCAAGGCTCTGACCGGCGCGGGCGTGTGCGCCCATCGCTTCGCAGCAGTGGAGACCGTATGAACGAGCTGACCGACCTCGCCCGCGTCCGTGACGACGAGCTGGCGGGCCGGGCGTCCGGCGCGGGGGCGCGGGCGCTGCTGGCCTCCGTCACGGCCGTGGACCCGGACGAGATCCCGCACGCGGTGCCCGCGCCGGGGAACCCGCGCAGGCGCCGCACCCGCCGCCTGCTCGCCGGGGCTCTGGCGACGGCCGCGCTCGCCGGCGCGGTCGTGCTCGGGCCCAGCTTCCTGGAGGACGGCTCGGGTCCGGCGACCTCCTACGCCAACTCGGCCATCGAGGTCCGGCGGGAGGGCGACCAGTGGATCGCCCGGATCCGCGACCCGCTCGCCGACCACGCCCTCTACACCGAGGGGTTCCGGGCGGTGGGGCTGGACGTGGAGCTCACGCTGGTGCCGGTCGCCCCCGGCTCCGTGGGCAGGCTCGTCAAGGTCGGCATGCGCGACGCCAAGCCGCCCGCCCCCGGCGACGTCGTCGGCGTCAGTGGTGACCTGGAGCCCGCCGGCTGCACGCTCGGCCACGAGGACTGCGCGCTCACCATCCAGGTGGGCAAGGACTTGACCGGCAAGGTCCAGCTCAGCCTGGGCCGTCCGGCCCGACCGGGGGAGCACTACCAGTCGTTCACCGTGGCCACCCGCAAGGGGGAGATGCTGGCCGGGGTCCGCGTGGACGAGCGGCCGGTGCGCGAGGTCCTGGCGGAGGTCCACCGGCGCGGCCTCAAGGCGGTCTTCGAGATCATCGAGCCCAACGCGGACGGCAACGGTTACGGCATGAACCCCCAGAGGCAGTCGGACCCGGTGGGCGACGACTGGACCGTCTGGGAGGCTGTGGCGGACCAGCCGGGTGTCGTGCGCCTCCTGGTGTCCGAGAAGCGGGTCGCCAACAACCCGCTCTACGGCGGCCCCAAGCCCCCGGAGGACACGAGCGAGTGATCAGCGGGCGGCGGTGAAGACCGGGTGCAGCTCGCGCGCCCGCTCCGGCGGCATCAGCTCGCGGGCCGCCAGCCAGGCCGCCGCCCCGGCCCCGTCGCCCGCCGTCGCCACCTCCCGGCCCGCCAGCAGCGCGCCCACCGCCTGACGGACGGGGCCGTCGCTGGTGAGCACGCTCCCGGCCAGCACGGTCGGCCCGGACACGTGGACCCGCCCGACCGTGGCCGCCAGGTGGCCGGCCGCCTCGCGGACGATCTCCACGGCCATCGGGTCGCCCGCCGCGGCGGCCCGGCTCACCGGCGCCGCCAGCGCCGCGAGCCGCATGTGGTCGGCCTGGGCGAGCCGCACGATCCGGTCGGCGTCGGCGCGGGTCGTCGCGCCCCGCCATCCGCCGAGGAAGTCGTCCAGGACCAGCTCGACCAGCGCTCCCTCGCGGGTGCCGCGGTCGAGCGCCGCGACCACGGCCTTGGCGGCGGCGCGGCCGATCCAGAAGCCGGAGCCCGCGTCGCCCAGCAGCCAGCCGAGCCCGTCGGCGATGGCCTCCAGTTCGTGGTCCGTGACGCGGGCGGCCACCGCGCCGGTGCCCGACAGCAGCAGCGAGCCGGACGGCTCCGGCGTGCCCGCCACGTACGCGATCACCACGTCGCCCGTGACCCGGGGCCCGGCGGCGACGCCGTGCTCGGCCCAGACCTTGGCCAGCTCGCCGGGCAGCTCCTCGACCTGCCCGGCCACGCCGGCCAGGGAGGCCACCACCCGGGACGGGTCGATGCCGTCGAGCGCCTCGGCCAGGGCCGCGCCGATCGCCGCGACCGCCTTGCCGAGGCCGTGGGCGCTCGGGTTGCCGGCCCCGGCCCGGGCGTAGCCGGCGCGCGAGCCGTCCAGCGCGTGGACCGCCACCCGGGTGGAGGTGGCGCCGGCGTCGACCCCGATCACGAACGACTTCGTCACGGTCCGATTCTGGGGGTTGACTCGACCAGCTAGCAAGAATAATTTTCGCCAGAAGACCGGGTATTCGGAAGGAATATTCGTGACTTCAGGAGCGCTCGGGCGCGTCGAAACAGAACTACCCGGTTTGCCGGAGGCGTTGCGCCGGGTCGGCGAGGTGATCCTCGGCGATCCCGCCGAGGCCGCGCGCTCGACCATCATCGCGCTCGCCGAGCGGGCGGGCAGCTCGCCCGCCACGGTGACGCGCTTCTGCCGCGCGTTCGGCTTCTCCGGCTACGCCGAGCTGCGGGTGGCGCTGGCCACCGAGACCGGCCGGGCCGCGCAGGCCGGGTGGGGCGCGGGCGTGGGCCACGAGATCGGCCCGGACGACCCGCTCGACTCCGCCATCGAGGTCATGGCCGCCGCCGACGCCCGGCTCATCCAGGACACCGCCGCCCAGCTCGACTCCGAGACGGTCGCCCGCGTGGCCGACGCCGTCGTGGCCGCCCGACGCGTGCTGCTGGTCGGCGTCTCCACCAGCGGCAACGTCGCCACGATGCTGGAAGGGCGGCTGCGCCGCATCGGTCTGCCGTGCTGGAGCGCGGGCGACGCGCACGTCGCGCTGTCCGACGCCGCGCTGCTCGGCGCGGGCGACGTCGCGATCGGCATCAGTCACCGGGGGCGCACCCGCGAGGTGATGGAGGCGCTGGCCGAGGCCGGCAGCCACGGCGCCACGACGGTCGCGGTCACCTCCTTCGCCCGCTCGCCGCTGGCCGAGCTGGCCGACCTGGTGCTCACGACGGCCAGCCGGGAGACCACGTTCCGGCTCGGCGGGCTGGCCGCCGTCCACTCGCAGCTGTTCGTGCTGGACGCCGTGTACGTGGCGGTCGCCCAGCGCACCTACGAGCGCACCAACGAGGCGTTCGAGCGCACGATCAGCGCCGTGGAGAGCCACCGGGTGGAGAGAGGCTGAATGACGTACGCGACCAAGGCCCTGGAGCTCGCGCACCGGGTCGCCGAGAGCCAGGCGGAGCCCGTGAACCGGGCGGCGGGGCTGATCGTCGAGGCGCTGCGGGCCGGCGGGGTGGTGAACGCCTTCGGGTCCGGGCACTCCGAGGCGATCGCCATGGAGATCGCCGGTCGCGCCGGCGGGCTGGTGCCCAGCAACCGGCTCTCGCCGCGCGACCTCGTCCTGTACGGCGGGGAGCCGCCCGGCGTGCTGACCCCCGAGCTGGAGCGCGACCCCGCGGTCGCCCGGCGGATCTACGACCTCGCCCCGGTGGACCCGCACGACGTGTTCGTGCTCGTCTCCAGCTCCGGCGTCAACGGCACGGTGGTGGAGCTGGCCACGATCGTCAAGGAGCGCGGCCACCCGCTGATCGCGATCACCTCGGTCGAGCACAGCACCCGGATGACCTCGCGCCACCCGTCCGGCCGCCGGCTGCTGGACCTGGCCGACGTCGTCCTCGACAACGGCTCCCCGTACGGGGACGCCGTCCTCGACCTGCCCGGCGGCGGCGCGTACGGCGCCGTCTCCACGATCACCTCGGCGCTGCTCGCGCAGATGGTCGTCACCGAGGCGGTGGAGCGCCTGGCGGCCCTCGGCGAGACGCCGCCCATCTACCTGTCGGTCAACGTGACCGGCGGCGACGAGCACAACAAGGCCCTGGAGAGCCGCTACGCGGGGCGCATCAGACGCGGAGCCTGAAAGTCAGGAGAGCACCATCATGACCGACACCCCCCAGAACATCACCCGGCGCCAGCTCCTCCGGGGCGCCGCGCTGGTCCCCGTGGCCGGCGCGCTCGCCGCCTGCGCCACCCCGGCGTCCAAGGCGCCGGCCTCGTCCTCGGCCGCTCCGGTGGCCACCAGCGCCGCCAACCCCTTCGGCGTGGCCGCCGACAAGCCGCTGGAGGTCTGGATCTTCGACGGCGGCTTCGGCACCGCCTACGCCAAGGACATCCACCAGCCGCTGTTCAAGACCAAGTACCCGCAGGCGCAGATCAAGATCGAGTCCACCAAGGAGATCACCAAGGTCCTGCAGCCGCGCTTCGCCGGCGGCAACCCGCCGGACGTCATCGACAACTCCGGCGCCAACGCCATGGACTTCGGCGCGCTCGCCCAGGACGGCCAGCTCCACGACCTCACCCCGCTGCTCGACGCGCCGAGCTGGGACGACCCCAACGTCAAGGTGCGCGACCTGCTCGACCCGGCCGTCATCGAGATCGGCACCTACGACGGCACGTTCAGCGTGCTCGGCTACGTCAACTACATCTTCGGCATCTGGTACTCCCAGAAGGCCTTCCGCGACAACGGCTGGCAGCCGCCGAAGACCTGGGACGAGTTCCTCAAGCTCTGCGAGACGATCAAGAAGTCCGGCAAGATGGCGCCGTTCACCTACGCCGGCAAGTTCCCCCAGTACCTGTACGAGCCGCTGCTGACCCTGGCCGCCAAGATCGGCGGGCCGGAGGTGCTGGTCAACATCGACAACCTGGAGGACGGCGCCTGGACCAGCGAGCCGATGAAGCAGTCGGCCGCCGCCTGGGCCGAGATCGGCGCGAAGTACCTCATGGAGGGCACCGCCGGCCTCGACCACGTCCAGACCCAGACCGCGCAGAACAAGTACAAGGTGGCCATGCTGCCCGCCGGGTCGTGGCTGGAGAACGAGCAGAAGACCACCACGCCCGCCGACTTCGAGTACGGCATGTTCCCGCTGCCCGACTTCACCGGCTCCGACAAGATGCCGTACGGCACCCTGCACACCTCGCCCGGCGAGAACTTCATCGTCCCGGCCAAGGGCGCCAACCCCCAGGGCGGCATGGAGTACCTGCGCGCCATGCTGTCGAAGAAGGCGGCCGGCGACTTCAGCGAGCTGGTCCGCACCGTCTCGGTCGTCAAGGGCGCGGGCGAGGGCCGGCAGCTCTCCCCGGGCGCGGCCAGCGCGTCCAAGGCCGTCACCGCCGCGGGCGCCAACACCGTCACCTACCGCTGGCAGACCTGGTACGCCCAGCTCAAGGACGAGGCCATCGCCGCCACCGGCGAGCTGATGACCGGCGGCCTCACGCCCGACAAGTACCTGGAGCGGCTGCAGAAGAAGGCCGACGAGATCAAGGGCGACTCCTCGATCAAGAAGTTCAAGCGCTGATGCTGTTCCAGCGCTACCGGCGCGGGCTGTTCATCACCGCGTTCCTCGCGGCCCCGGTGACGCTCTACCTGGTGTACGTCATCTCGCCGTACATCCAGGCCTTCTACATCGCGATGACCGACTGGCGCGGGGTGACCGCCGCGCCGCGGTTCGTCGGGTTCGAGAACTTCTCCAGGCTGTTCTCCGACGGGATCTTCTGGCAGGCGGTGCGGCACAACGCGGCGCTGCTCGTGCTGCTGCCGCTGCTGACGATCGTCATCGCGCTGTTCTTCGCCTTCCTGCTCAACGTGGGCGGCGGCACCGGCGGCCTGCAGGGGATCAGCGGGTCGAAGCTCTACCGGGTGATCTTCTTCTTCCCGCAGGTGCTGGCCGTGGCGGTGGTCGCGGTGCTGTTCCAGCAGGTGTTCCGGCCCGACGGCAGCGGCATGCTCAACGGGCCGCTCATGGCGCTCGGGGTCAAGCCCATCGGGTTCCTGTCCGACCCGGACATCGCCTTCTGGTCGGTCCTCGGCGTCATGGTCTGGCAGGCCGTCGGGTTCTACGTGGTGCTCTTCTCCGCCGGCCTCGCCTCGATCCCGCGCGACATGTTCGAGGCGGCGCAGATCGACGGGGCCGGGCGGGGCAGCCTGTTCTTCCGCATCACGCTGCCGCTGCTGTGGGACACCGTGCAGGTGGCGTGGGTGTACCTCGGCATCCTGGCGCTCGACGTGTTCGCGATCGTGTGGGTCATGACCGACCAGCACGGCGGCCCGGACTTCTCGACGACCGTGATGGCGGCCGAGATCTACCGCAACGCGTTCTCGTACTTCCGCTTCGGCTACGCCTCCGCGCTCGGCGTCATGATGTTCTTCTTCACCGTCGGCTTCGCGATCATCTCGCTGCGCCTGTCGAGGCGCGAACGAATCGAGTACTGATGACAACGATGACCTCGGGGACGGTCGCGACCTCGCGGGGGGAGGCGCGGCGGGTCCGCAGGCGGCGCCTCGGCCCGCTGGGCGTGCTCTCGCACATGGCGCTGCTGGTGTGGACCGTGCTGGTCGTGGTGCCGATCCTGTGGACGTTCCTCGCCTCGGTGAAGAGCGAGGACGAGATCTTCGGCGACGCCTGGTCGCTGCCCGCCACCCTGCACTGGGACAACTTCGCCCGCGCCTGGGAGCAGGCGCACATCGGGCAGTACACGCTCAACAGCGTCATCGTCGTGTCGTTCGGCACGATCGGCACCATGCTGCTCGGCTCCATGGCCGCGTACGTGCTGGCCCGCTACCCCTTCCGCGGCAACCGGGCCTTCTACCTGCTGTTCGTCTCCGGCCTGGCCTTCCCGGTGTACCTGGCGCTGACCCCGCTGTTCTTCGTGGTGCAGAACATGGGCAACGTGCCGGTCCTCGGGCCGTTCATCGGGCTCAACACCCACGCCGGGCTGGTGCTGGTCTACATCGCGTACTCGATGCCGTTCACCGTGTTCTTCCTCGCGGCCTTCTTCCGCACCCTGCCCACGGCGGTCGGCGAGGCGGCCATGGTGGACGGCGCCTCGCACACCCGCGTGTTCTTCCAGATCATGCTGCCGATGGCCCGCCCCGGCATCGTGAGCGTCACCATCTTCAACGTGCTCGGCCAGTGGAACCAGTACCAGCTCCCGCTGGTGCTGCTCCAGGAGCGCGACAAGTGGGTGCTCACCCAGGGCATCGCCGACATCTCCACCGCGGCCGGCTACGACCAGGACTGGTCGGCGCTGTTCGCCGCCCTGACCCTGGCCATCCTGCCCATGCTGGTCGTCTACACGATCTTCCAGCGGCAGATCCAGGCGGGGCTGACCGCGGGGGCGCTGAAGTGACGGGCTGATCGCGGACGGGCATGGGCCCTCGCACGGCGGGCCCGGCGGGCCTAGGCTGCGCAGTGTGATCGCCGACATCCGCGCGCTGCTGGCCCGCCATCTGCCCGGCCACGAGATCCACTCCATCGTCCGGCTCGGCGAGGGCCTGGACAACGTCGTGTACGAGGTCGACGGCGAGCTGATCGTCCGGGGCGCGAGGGTCGCCGACGGCGACGAGACCCGGCGCGAGACCGCGCTGCTCGCCGCCGTGCGCGCCATCTCCCCGCTGCCGGTGCCCGAGGTGGTCTTCAGCGACCCGGAGGCCGCCGTCATCGCCTACCGCAAGCTGCCCGGCCGGCCGGTCAACCTGCACCCGGTGCCCGACCCGATGCGGCTGGCCGAGCCGCTGGGCGCGTTCCTCAGCGCCCTGCACGCCGCCCCCGCCGACGGGCTGCGCGAGCTGGCGCCGCCCGACCTCTACCCCGCGCCGACGCTGCTCCAGGACGCCGGCCAGGACTACCGAGACGTCGAGGAGCACGTGCCGGAGGAGCAGCGCCCGCTGGTCGAGGCGTTCCTGCGCGCCCCGGTGCCCGCCGACACCGGCGCGCTGCGCTTCTGCCACAACGACCTCGGCGCCGAGCACCTGCTGGCCGACCCGGAGACCGGCCTGCTGACGGGCGTCCTCGACTGGACCGACGCGGCGTTCACCGACCCGGCCCACGACTTCGCCCGCGTCTACCGCGACTTCGGCCCCGAGGTGTTCGAGGCCGCCGCCGCGCACTACGACGGCGGCCTCGGCGAGGACGACCGGGCGCGGGTGCGCTTCTACGCCCGGTGCGCCCTCATCGAGGACCTGGCCTACGGCCTGAGCACGGGCCCCCGGCACTACGCGGACGCCGCCCTGGCCAACCTGGTCCGCACGTTCAGCTGAGCGCCTTCAGCTGAGGGCCAGCTCCTCGCGCAGGCGGCGCGTGGCCGCCACCACGTTGGCCAGCGCCGCCTCGACCTGCTCGTACGTACGGGTCTTCAGCCCGCAGTCCGGGTTCACCCACAGCCGCCCGGCCGGCAGCGCCTTCAGCGCCTCGCGCAGCAGCCGCTCGACCTCCTCGCCGCCCGGCACCCGCGGCGAGTGGATGTCGTACACCCCCGGACCGAGCCCGCGCCCGAACCCGCCGACCGCCCCCAGGATCCGCCCGCCCGAGCGGGCCGACTCGACGGTGGTGACGTCGGCGTCCAGGCCGTCGATCGCGGCCAGGATCTGGTCGGCGTCCGAGTAGCACAGGTGCGTGTGGATCTGGGTGGCCGGGCCCGCGCCCGAGGTGGCCCGCCGGTACGCGGCGACGGACCACTCCAGGTACTCCGCCCGGGAGGCGCGGCGCAGCGGCAGCAGCTCGCGCAGCGCCGGCTCGTCCACCTGGATCACCGGCACCCCGGCCGCCTCCAGGTCGGTCACCTCCTCCCGGATCGCCTCCGCCACCTGGAACACCACGTCGCGCAGCGGCAGGTCGTCCCGGACGAACGACCAGGCGACGATCGTGACCGGCCCCGTGAGCATGCCCTTGACCGGGCGGTCCGTCAGCGACTGGGCGTGCCGGGCCCAGCGCACGGTGATCGGCCCGGGCCGCGAGACGTCGCCGTGCAGGATCGGCGGACGCGTGCAGCGGGAACCGTACGACTGGACCCAGCCCTCGCGGGTGACCGCGAAGCCGTCCAGGTGCTCGGCGAAGTACTGCACCATGTCGTTGCGCTCGGGCTCGCCGTGGACGAGCACGTCGAGGCCGAGCCGCTCCTGGACGCGGACGGCCCGCTCGATCTCCGCCTCCACCAGCCGGTCGTACTCCTGCTCCGGCAGCGTCCCGGCGGCCACGGCGGCGCGGGCGGCGCGCAGCTCGCCGGTCTGCGGGAACGAGCCGATCGTGGTGACGGGCAGCGGCGGCAGCCCCAGCCGCTCGGCCTGGGCGGCGGCGCGCACCCCGTACGGCGCCCGCTCCCCGGCCGGGACGGGCGCGGCCAGCGGCACCGACGCCGCCGCCGGCTCCGGTCCGTCCCAGGAGGAGCGCGCCAGCTCCACCACCTCGGCGACCTTCTGCTCGGCGAAGGCCAGCCGCGCCCGCAGCGCCGGGTCGAGGTCCGGCTCGGCCGCCACGTCGTACGGCACGTGCAGCAGCGAGCACGACGTGCCGACCACCACGTGCGCGGCGTGCGCGCGGACCGTGCGCAGCGCGTGCGCGGCCCGCTCCGGCGCGGTGCGCCACACGTCGCGCCCGGACACCACGCCCGCCACCACGGTCTTGCCCGCCAGCGCCGCGACCCCGTCCAGGCCGCCGCGCACCAGGTCCACGCCGATCGCCTCCACGGGCGTGGCGGCCAGCACCGGCAGCGCCTCGCCGAGGTCGCCGTAGGGGGCGGCGACGAGCAGGCCGGGCCGGGCGGCGGCGCCCCCGAGCCGCTCGTACGCCTCGCGGACCGCGGCGAGCCCGGCCGGCCCGAGGTCGGTCACCAGCGCGGGCTCGTCGAGCTGCGCCCAGGCGACGCCCTCGGCGGCCAGCTCCGCCAGCAGCCGCTCGTAGCAGTCCAGCACGTCGCCGAGCCGGTCCAGCGCCGCCGCGCCGCGCTCCGACAGCAGCAGGAACGTCACCGGTCCGAGCACCACGGGCCGCGTCTCCAGGCCGAGCGCCCGCGCCTGCCGCACCTCGCCGAGGGGCTTGGCGGTGTCGAGGGCGAAGGCCGTGTCCGGCCCGACCTCGGGCACGATGTAGTGGTAGTTCGTGTCGAACCACTTGGTCATCCGCAGCGGCGCGAGGCCGTCCGTGCCGCGCGCCATGGCGAAGTAGGGGTCCTCGGCGTCCAGGTACCTCTTCGGCACCGCGCCCAGCAGCACGGCCGTGTCCAGCACGTGGTCATAGAGGGAGAAGGTGTTGGACGGCAGCGCCTCAAGCCCCAGCTCGGCGAGCCGGAGCCAGGTCCGCTCCCGCAGCTCGGCCCCGGCGCGGTCCAGTTCCTCGCGGGTCGAGCGGCCGTCCCAGTACGCCTCAAGGGCGCGCTTCAGCTCCCGGCGCGGGCCGATCCGGGGATAGCCCAGCACGGTGGAGGCCGGGAAGGCGGGCGGCGTGGACATGTGTGCTCCCTGAGTGGTCGTGGCGCGATCGACGCGCGGCTTGATCAATGCCGGGAATCGTGCCCACCCCTTCCCGGTGGGTGCACCATGGATTCGTGACGCTTATGCTCCGGGAGATCCAGTGCTTCGCCCGCGTGGCGGACCGGCTCAGCTTCTCGCGGGCCGCCGCCGACCTCGGCATGTCGCAGCCGGCCATGAGCCAGGCGATCACCCGGCTGGAGCGGTCGGCCGGCCTCCGTCTCTTCGAGCGCAGCGCGCGGGCGGTCCGGCTCACGGCCGAGGGCAGGGCCCTGCTGCCGTACGCGGAGCAGGTGCTGGAGACCGCGTCGGCCTTCTCGGCGGAGGCTTCCCGGCTGGCCCGGCCGAGCATTCATCTGGCTTATCCACCGCTCGTCGGCTCGCTCGTCGCCCGGGTCGCCAGGCGGCTGGCCGCGCGCACCCCGCCCGTCGGCGTGGAGCTGCGCGTCGCCGACCGCGCCGAGGCGTCGGCCGCGCTGGTCCGGGGCGAGGTGTCGGCGGCGGTCCTCGTCGTCCCCGCGCCCGCGCCCCTGGTCACCGGGGCCCGCTTCCACGTGTCCGTGGACCATCTGGCGGTGCCCGTGGGGCATCCGCTCGCCGCCCGGCCGCGCGTCGAGCCGCGGGACCTGGCGGGCCGCACGGTGCTCGCGCCGGGCGGGCGGCCGTGGCCGGGGCTGCCGGGCCGGACCCGGGCGGCGCCGGGCGACGACTTCGCCGCGGCCCTCGACCTGGTCGCGGCCGGGGCGGGGCTGCTGCCGGCCCCGCAGCTCCTGGTGCGGGCGGTGCGCCGCGACGACGTGACGTTCGTGCCGCTGGCCGCCGGCGACCTGCGGATCACCTACGGGCTGGCCTGGTCGCGCGAACGGGTCACGCCGGAGCTGATGGCCCTGGTGCAGGCCGTGCAGGACGCCCTCTGGACCCGCTGACCGCCGGAGACGGCGGGGTCAGGCCACGGGGAGGTTCTTCAGCGCCTCGCGGCGGCTGAGCCCGCTGATGCCCTTGGCGCGCACGTAGCGCACGACCTCGTCCGGGTTGGTCTTGGCGTACTCGCGCAGCGCCCACCCGATCGCCTTGCGGGCGAAGAAGTCGTTGTCGGACAGGCTCGGCTCGATGCAGGCGTAGAGCAGGGCGGTGTCGGTGCGCTCCTTGAACCGGTTCTGGCACAGGATGGCCGTGCGCCGCTTCCACAGGTCGCCGTCGTGCGCCCACTCCAGCAGCAGGGGCCGCATCGCCTCGGGGAAGGCGGCCAGCAGCCCGCCGACGCGATGCGTGGCCAGCTCGTCCACGAAGTCCCACCAGGCGCCGCTGACGATCATCTCCTCGTACATCGGCAGCGTGTAGAGGGTCTGGAACGCGCGGTAGTGGGCGTGGCCGGTCAGCTCGACCGCCGCGTAGCGCTCCTCGCGGTACTCGGCCTCGCGCCAGAGCGCGAGCACGGCCTGCCGCCACTCGGGCGCGGTGGCGATGCGGTGGCCCGCGAAGACCCGCTTGAGCGCGGCCCGGCGCGGCCCCGCCTGGACGCCGAGGAAGGGCATCGAGGACTTCATGTACGCCTGCATGAGCGGGGCCTTGGCGGGCTCGGCCGCCGCGCGCAGGGCCGCGCGCACCGCGTCGCGCACGGCCTCGGGCGTGGTTTCGGGCGCGCTCATCCCTTCTGGGTGGTGCGCTCGCCGGTGGCCAGGCCGTCGAAGAGCACCGTGATGTAGTGCTCGGCCAGGCCGGTCGTGTTGAGCCGGCCGCCGGGCCGGAACCAGCGCACGGCCACCCAGATGGTGTCGCGGATCATGCGGTAGGTGAGCTTGGGGTCGACGTCGGCGCGGAACTGCCCGGCCGCCTGGCCGGCCTTGATCTGCGCCACCCACATCTGCTCGACCTCGTCCTCGGCCTTGACGAGGTAGTTGAACCGCTCGAACTGGCGCAGGTAGTTCCAGTCGTTCTGCATGACGGTGATCGCGGCGCGGTGCGGCTCCAGCGTGCCGAAGCCGATGCGCACCATCTCCGACAGCACCGTGCGCGGGTCGGAGCCGGACTCCAGGGCGGCGCGGTAGCGGGCGATGAGGTCGTCGAGGAAGGTGGACAGCACCTCGTCGACGATCGTCTCCTTGGAGTCGAAGTGGTGATAGAGACTTCCGGAGAGAATGCCCGCCTCTGTGGCGATCTCGCGTACGGTCGTGGCCTGGAAGCCCTTGCGTGCGAAGATCTCCGCGGCGAGCTTGACCAGATGGTCGCGGCGCTCCGAGGCCGGACCCGAGGAACCTGCGCGCTGGCGCTTGGCGGGGGCGGCCGTGGTGGAGCCGGAGCTCTTACGCGTTGTCACGCTCTCCATTATGGGCCCTGGGACAATCGCTTGTTCACCGAAGTGTGCCTGCTCATCCGCCATTCCTGCCCCGACCAAGCGATTGCTACAATCGGGTGATGAACGAGGCCTACATCGTCGGCGCGGTCAGGACCCCGGTCGGGCGCAGGAACGGCGGCCTGTCCCGCGCCCACCCCGCCGACCTCGGCGCCCACGTGCTGCAGGAACTGATGACGCGCACCGGGGCCGACCCGGCCGCCGTCGAGGACGTGGTCTTCGGCTGCGTCGACACCATCGGGCCGCAGGCCGGCGACGTCGCCCGCACCTGCTGGCTGGCCGCCGGACTGCCCGAGGAGGTGCCGGGCGTCACGGTGGACCGCCAGTGCGGCTCCTCGCAGCAGGCGCTGCACTTCGCCGCGCAGGCCGTCCTGTCCGGCACCGCCGACCTGGTCGTGGCGGGTGGCGTGCAGAACATGAGCATGGTCCCGATCTCCTCGGCCATGCACGCGGGCGTGCCGCTCGGCCACGAGACGCCCTTCTCCGGCTCCAAGGGCTGGAGCGAGCGGTACGGCACCCGGGAGGTCTCCCAGTTCGCCGGGGCCGAGCGGATCGCCGCCGACTGGGACGTCTCCCGCGAGGACATGGAGGCGTACGCCTACGCCTCCCACCGGCGGGCGATCGCCGCGATCGACGAGGGCCGCTTCGCCCGCGAGATCACGCCGTACGAGGGCGTCGCCGACGACGAGGGGCCGCGCCGCGACACGAGCCCCGAGCGGATGGCCGCGCTGAAGACGCTCGTGGACGGCGGCCGGCTCACCGCCGCGCTGGCCTCGCAGATCTCCGACGGCGCCGCCGCCCTGCTCGTCGCCTCGGAGCGGGCCGTGCGGGAGCACGGGCTGACCCCGCGGGCCCGGGTCCACCACCTGTCCGTACGGGCCGCCGACCCCGTCGTGATGCTCTCGGCGCCGATTCCCGCCACCGCGTACGCGCTGCGCAAGACCGGCATGTCCATCGGCGACATGGACGTGGTGGAGATCAACGAGGCGTTCGCCTCGGTCGTGCTGGCCTGGCTGAAGGAGACCGGCGCCGACCCCGGCCGGGTCAACCCCAACGGCGGCGCCATCGCGCTCGGCCACCCGCTCGGCGCGACCGGCGCCGTGCTGGCCGTCAAGCTGCTGCACGAGCTGGAGCGGACCGGCGGCCGCTACGGCCTGCAGACCATGTGCGAGGGAGGGGGCCAGGCCAACGTCACCATCCTGGAACGGCTCTGACGCCTCCCACGGCCGGAAATGCCACTAGCAAATAGGAAACTTTCCTATTAGATTGCGAGGCATGCCCAACAGCGCCCACCTGCTACGCCTGGCCGACGCCGTCCTCATGCCGGGATTCGAGGGGACGACCCCTCCCGACTGGCTCCGTCGCCGGCTGGGCGAGGGACTCGGCGGCGTGGTGCTGTTCTCCCGCAACATCACCGGCCCCGGGCAGGTGTCCGCGCTGACGGCCGCCCTGCGCGCCGAGAACCCCGCCGTGCTCGTCGGCGTCGACGAGGAGTCGGGCGAGGTGACGCGGCTGGAGGTGAGCACCGGCAGCAGCCGGCCGGGCGGCTACGCGCTCGGCGTCGTGGACGACGTGGACCTCACCGAGACGCTCGCCCGCGACCTCGGCGCCCAGCTCGCCGCCGCCGGGATCACCATCGACTTCGCCCCGTCCGCCGACGTCAACTCCAACCCGGACAACCCCGTCATCGGGCTGCGGTCCTTCGGCGCCGACCCGGCGCTGGTCGCCCGGCACGCCCGGGCGTTCGTCCGCGGGATCCAGTCGGCGGGCGTGGCGGCCTGCGCCAAGCACTTCCCCGGCCACGGCGACACCTCGGTCGACTCCCACCACGGCGTGCCCGTCGTGGCGGCCGACGGGATCGAGGACGCGCTGCGGCCCTTCCGCGAGGTGATCGACGAAGGGGTCAAGGCCGTCATGACCGGGCACCTGCTCGTTCCGTCGTTCGACGGCGTGCTCCCGGCCACCCTCAGCCCCAAGATCCTCACCGGCCTCCTCCGGGAGGAGCTGGGCTTCGACGGGCTGATCGTCACCGACGGCATCGAGATGGCCGCCGTCGCGGGCACGTACGGGATCGGCGGCGCGGCGGCCCGCGCCATCGCGGCCGGCGCCGACGCGATCTGCGTCGGCGGCGAGCACGCCGACGAGGCGACCGCCGTCGAGGTGCGCGACGCCGTCGCCGCCGCCGTCACCGCGGGCGTGCTGCCCGAGGAGCGCCTGGCCGACGCCGCTCGCAGGGTCCGCGAGCTCGGCGCCTGGACCGCCTCCTCGGGCAGCGCCACCACCCCGCCGTCCCTCTCGCCCGACGTGCATGCGCTCGACGGGCACGGGCTCGACGCGCACGGGCTCGACGGGCACGGGCTCGGTGGGCATGCCGGGCTCGCCGCCGCCCGCCGGGCCGTCCGCGTCACCCGCAGGGCCGCCGAGCCCGTGCTGCCGCTCACCGCCGCGCCCGTCGTGATCGAGCTGGCCCCCGAGATGAACCTGGCCATCGACAGGAACACCCCCTGGGGCGTGGGGGAGCCGCTGTCCCGGCTGCTGCCCGGCACCACCGTGACCCGGCTCACCGCCGCCCTCGCCACGGGCCCGGCGCTGGAGGAGCTCCTGCGCGGGGCGGCCGGGCAGCCGCTGGTCGTGGCCGTCCGCGACGCGCACCGCCACCCCTGGCAGACCCAGGCCCTGCGCCACCTGCTCAGCGCCCGGCCCGACACCGTGGTGGTCGAGATGGGCCTGCCCCTACGCGCCGACGTCGGCGCCGTCCACATCGCCACCTACGGCTCGGCACCGGTCTGCGGCCAGGCCGCGGCCGAGGTGATCACCGGTAGGCTCTGACGCCACAGAGGTCCATGGCGGGGAGCTCTGACGGCATGGTCGTTCGGCATGGTCGTTCACGGTGGGGAGCTCTGACGGCATGGAGGTCGAAGGCGAGGACCTGTCCCACTCCGCGCTGGGGGAGCGGCTCACGCCCGGCGAGGCCCACGTCTTCCGCGGCTGCGACCTGACCGGCGCCGACCTGCGCGAGGCCGCCCTCGGCGGGGCGCGCTTCGAGTCGTGCATGCTGGAGCGGGCCGACTTCCGCAAGGCCGACCTCGACGGGGCCGTCTTCAGCGGAGGCGGCGGCATGGGCCTGCGCTTCGACGACGCCGACCTCGTCGACGCCACCTTCACCGACGTCGACCTGTCCTCCGCCCGGTTCGGCGGCGCGCTGCTGAGCGACGCCGCGTTCACCGGGTGCCGCATGATCGGCGCGTCGCTGACGGCCGGTCGCGGCACCGGCTTCACGCTCACCGGCTCCAACCTCACCCTGGCCAACCTGGGCGGCTGCTCCCTGCGCGGGCAGGTCATCGAGGGCGTGCGCTTCGACGACGCCGACCTGTCGGGCTGCGACTTCACCGGGGCGACGTTCAGCGACTGCCGCCTGCGCGGCACCAAGCTGATCAGGACCGTCTTCGCCAAGGCCGACCTGCGCGGCGCCGACCTCGGCGAGCCCGACGACGCCAAGCTGAGGGCGTTCGCGGGCGCGATCGTCAACCAGGCGCAGGCGGCCGCCATCCTGGCCGCCCGCGGCATCACCGTGCTCTGACCTCCTGCGCCGGTCATCGGGCGGCGCGGGTCATGACCGAAGAACGCGCATGGCCCCCGGTCCGCTGCGCCGCCGGGAACGCGCGTCAGCCGCGGGGGGACGCACTTCGGCCGCCGGGACGCGCGTCGGTCGCGGGAGCGCGCTTCAGCTCGTGCGACCGCGCCTCGGCCGCCGGGAGGCGCGCAGGCGCTCAGGGGCCAGGCGCTCAGGAGGGCAGGTGCTCAGGGGGCGGGCAGGCGTTTGAGCGCCGCCTCCGCCTCCGCCATGATCCGCCCGATCAGCTCCTCGCACGACGGCAGGTCGCCGATCACCCCCACCGCCTGGCCCGAGGCCATCACCCCGAGGTCGCCGCGGCCCTCCACCATGGCCGCCCGCAGCAGCACCGGCGTGTTCGCCGCCTGGAGCACCTGCGCCCACGTCAGGTCACGGCCGTGCCGCATGCGCCGCCCCTCACGGATCATCGCCGCCCACGACAGCCTGGACAACCGTCTGAACCGCGCCCCGTTGACCACCGCGCGCAGCAGCCGCGAGCGCTCCAGCGACTCCACGAACGGCGTGCGCAGCACCCGGTGCGGCACGCCGTCCACCTTCGTGGTGACCAGCGTCTCCGCCGCCTCCAGGTAGAGCCGCTTGACCGCGTCGGGCACCGGCGAGTCGCGGGTCAGCAGGAACCGCGTCCCCATGGCGATCCCGCACGCCCCGTACGCCAGGGCCGCCACCAGCCCCCGCCCGTCGAAGAAGCCGCCGGCGGCGACCACCGGGATGTCCACGGCGTCCACCACCTGCGGCAGCAGCAGCGTCGTGGCCAGCGGCCCGGTGTGCCCGCCGCCCTCGCCGCCCTGCACGATCACCGCGTCGGCGCCCCAGGCGGCCACCTTCTCGGCGTGCCGTCGCGCCCCGACCGACGGGATCGTCACCACGCCCGCGTCCCTCAGCCGGGCGATCAGCTCCCTGCGCGGCGCCAGCGCGAACGAGGCCACCCGCACCCCCTCGCGGATCATCACCTCGACCCGTTCGGCGGCGTCGTCGGCGTCGGAGCGGATGTTCACCCCGAACGGGGCGTCCGTGCGCTCCTTGACCGTCCTGATCGCGCTCGTCATCTCGGCCACCGACATCGTGGCGGCGGCGATGATCCCGAGGCCGCCCGCGCGGGAGGTGGCCGCGGCCAGCCGGGCGCCCGCCACGTACCCCATGCCGGTCTGCACGATCGGGTGGCGGCAGCCGACGAGCTCGGTCAGCGCGGTCCTCACGCCGCGCCCCCGGCTGCTCCGGCGCCCTCGCCTGCTCCCGCGCCCCCGCCTGCTCCGGCACGTCCGGCGCGCGGCTCGGGGACCTCGCGGTGGCGCAGGCCGCGCGGGTCCAGCACCTCGTCCAGCAGCCGCAGCTCCTCGGCCGTGGGCGCCCGCGTCTCCGGCACGTCGGCGGGCACGTCCAGCTCGAACCCGGTGGCCGCCACCACCTCCGCCACGCTCACCCCGGGATGCGCCGAGACCAGTCGCATCGTGCCTCCCGGCCCGCCGAGGTCCAGCACCGCGAGGTCCGTCACCACCCGCCGCAGCCCGTACGCGCCCCTGTCGGTGCCGACGCCGCTGACCACGTCCACCTCCGGCACGAACACCCGGGGCGAGTGGCGGGGGATCCAGTAGCTCGTCGGGTCGCAGCGGGTGTTGCCGGGAGCCCCGCGCACGCCGAGGAGCTGCGCCCTGGGACGGCTCCAGTCGCCGATGCACGAGATGTTCGTGTTGCCGTGCCGGTCGATCTGGCTCGCGCCCAGCATCACGTGCCGGCGGCCGTTCAGCACGAGCCACAGGTGGTCGCGGAACGGCAGCCAGCCCTCGACCACCTCCGGCGCCTCGCCCAGCGCCGGCACGTCGCCGGTGAGCAGGCAGGTGCCGTCGCTGGTCAGCAGGTCCGGTTCGAACGTCAGCCGCGCCAGCCGCGCCCCCAGCACCGTGACCGCCCCGCCGATCCCCGCCGCCAGGATCTCGCCGTCGCCCCTGAACACCTCGGCACACGCCACCACACAGACGTCAGCCCTGTTCACTGCGCACGTACTCCTCCCACGGGGTCTCCACGTAACGCCGCTGCGCCTCCTCGTCGCGCCCGTAGTCGGGCTCGCACGCGGTGAACCCGGCCCCGCCGGGCGCCTCCACCACGCCGGTCACCATCGACCTGCTGACCAGCAGCGACTGCACCGGCCCCTCCTTGAGCAGGTCCGCGGTGTCCACCAGCCGCTCGCACGAGACGTAGGCGCCGGCCGCCGCCTTGACGTACAGGTCGTCGAGGTACGGGTCCGGGCCGAGGTACTGGGCGTTGCCGCGCCGGTCGGCCCGGTGGAGATGGACCAGCGCCGCGTCCAGGGTGAGCGCGGGCACGGCCACCAGTTCCTCCCCGTCCCCGTACGGCGAGCGGACGGTGCGCAGGTGCGGGTTGACCCGCATCACGTCCGAGCCCAGCCCGGCCCGCGTCGGCAGGAACGGCAGCCGGTGCGCCGCCGCCAGCAGGCCGAACATGAACATGCCCTCGTCGTACTCGGTGAACTCGACGGACCCCTCCTGGCGGGCCCGGCGGAAGTGCGGTTCGAGCGGGATCGAGTCGAGCGTCACGAACGGGGCGACGACCCGGCGGACCTTGCCCGCGGCGCACAGCATGCCCACGTCCGGCCCGCCGTACGAGACGATCGTCAGGTCCCGCAACGGCGAGCGGAGCAGGCCCCGCACCAGGGCCATCGGCTTGCGCCGCGACCCCCAGCCGCCGATCCCGACCGTCATGCCGCTCTCCAGCCGCCCGACGACCTCCTCGACGGTCATGACCTTGCCCATGCGGCCTCCTCGCTGATGACCAGCGGCTCCTTCGCTCATGAACCGGCCACGAACCGGTGACGGTGCTCGTCGCCCTTGCCGAGGAGGTTCAGCTCGAAGGTGAACCCCTGCTCGAACCGGTAGCTCCGCTTGACGTCCACGGGGTCGATGCCGTTCAGCGACTCCTTGGCCAGCCGGATCACGCACGGGTCCTTGTCGGCGATGCGCCCGGCCACCTCCATCGCGGCGTCCGTCAGCGCCTGGCGCGGCACCACGTCCAGCACCGAGCCGAACGCCAGCAGCTCGGCGGCCGTCACGTTGCGGCAGGTGTACACCATGGCCCGCATGAGGTGCGCCGGGACGAGCCGGGCGAGGTGCGTCGCCGCGCCGAGCGCCCCGCGGTCCACCTCGGGCAGCCCGAAGTAGGCGTCGTCGGAGGCCACGACGACGTCCGCGTTGCCGGCCAGCCCGATGCCGCCGCCCAGGCAGAAGCCGTGGACCGCGGCCACCACCGGCACGGGACAGTCGTAGACGGCGGCGAAGGCGGCGTGGCAGCCCCGGTTGGCCCCGACGAGCGCCTGGTGGCCGTCGGCGGACTGCATCTCCTTGATGTCCACGCCCGCGTTGAACCCGCGTCCCTCGGCGCGAAGGACGACGACCCGGGTCACGGGGTCCCGCCCGGCGTCGTGGAGGGCGTCGGCGAGGTCGTGCCAGTGCCGTACGGCGAGGGCGTTGACCGGCGGGACGTCCATGACGACCTCGGCGATCGGGCCGGCGCGCAGCGTGATTCCCATCCCACTCCCGGAGTGCTCGCCTCGCTTGCTTCGTCCCGCGCTTGCTTTGTCCTAGCGCTTGCTTGGTACGGTAGCACCCGTGACCGTGACTTACGACTACGCGGGCAAGGTCGTCCTCGTGACGGGCGGGACCAAGGGGATCGGCGCGGGCATCGCCAGGGCCCTCCAGGAGGCGGGCGCCACGGTCGTCGTCTGCGCCCGCACCCCGCCGGCCGGGGGCACGGGGATCGCGGTCGCCGGGGGCGACAGGGGCGCGGAGAGCTCGCGGCGGGCGGCCGTGCCTCCCATCCGGTTCGTCCGGGCCGATGTACGGGATCCCGAGGACGTCGCCCGCCTGATCTCGGGGTTCGACCGGCTGGACGTCGTCGTCAACAACGCGGGGGGCTCGCCCCACGCGCCCCTGGACGGCACCTCGCCCCGGCTGCACGCCCGCGTCATCGAGCTCAACCTGACGGCGCCCCTGCTGGTGTCACAGCGGGCGTACCCGCTGCTGAAGGCGTCGGGCGGGGCCGTCATCATGATCGGCAGCGCGAGCGGCACCCGTCCCTCGCCCGGCACCTCCGCGTACGGGGCCGCCAAGGCCGGCCTGCACCACCTGGCGCGCTGCCTCGCGGCGGAGTGGGCGCCGGAGGTGCGGGTCAACTCGGTGGTGGTCGGCCTGGCGGCCACGGAGAACGCCGAGGACCACTACGAGGGCGGCCGCGCGGCCGCCGAGGCCACGATCCCGGCGGGCCGCATGGCGACCCCGGAGGACGTGGCGCGGGTGTGCCTGTGGCTCGGCAGCCCCGGATACGTGACGGGGGCGGAGATCCAGGTCCACGGGGGAGGCGAGACACCGGCGTGGCGCTGGACCGGGCGCCCCTCGACACCGTGACGTCCGCGGACGGCGGAGACGCCGGGTCAGCGGACGGCGGAGACGCCGGGTCAGCGGACGGTGGAGCGGGCGGTGGGGGCGAGGCGGAACCGCTGCGGCGGACCCGCCACGCGTCCCTCCAGCAGGGACACCTCCTCCTCCAGGGCTTCACGCGCCTTCTCCAGGTCCTCCTCCCGCTCGAACCGGGCGAGCCAGACGAAGACGTCCTCGCCGGTCCGTACGGGGAGGGCGGGAAAGGTGTTGGGGGAGTGCTCGGTCTCGAAGCACGCGACCGGCGCCGCGCCGGCGCCCGCGAGCACGGGGGCGACGCGCTCGGCGAAGAAGGCGGGGAACCCTGCCGCATCCCCCGCGACGTGGTGAACGGTCGCGAGGTAGAGGGACCGCGGAAGAGCGACGGCCCCCGCGGGAGGTGGCGTCGCGGCCGGGAACGGATCGTTCGCGGTGCCGGGACGGCCGGAGGGGCCCTGAGGGTGCGCCGGGGAGTCACCGCCGTCGGCGGCGGCGGACGAGGCGACGGGGCGGAGAAGCAGGACGTCGTCGGAGTCGATCATCGTCGCGTTGGCCGCCTCGCGGTGGGCCTTCCAGACGGGGCCGCCGTAGAACGTGGCCAAGGCCACCCGCCGAGCCTCCATGTCAGGAAATTTCCGCATCCAGCAGAAGATGTCTGGCGCGTCCAGGTCGCGGAACAGGCCGGCCAGCCCGATGCCCGCCGCTTCCTGCGACTCGACGAACTCGCGCTCGAACAACTCGATCAGTGTGTCGCGCCGCCCGGGGTGCAGGGTGTAGCGCCGAAGCTCGTAGATCATGCGGGTGACGGTAGGAGGGGCCGACTGACACCTTGTGTCAGTGAACGGAAGACCCGAGCAAAGTTCTGATCACTCTATGCTATGGATCAGTAACGCATCGTTATAGGATCGGTCCCGTCAGTCACCGCCCGTCCACCGGCGAAGGAGCCGTACCCACGTGATCAAGAGTCTGAGCGCCGCCTGCGCCATGACGGCGGCCGCCGCGCTCACCCTGCTGGCCGCCCCGGCGAGCGCCGACACCTGGACCGACAACTGGAGCCGCAACGTCGACTCCGCGCAGTCCGGCAACACCTTCGGCGACGTCGCCGCGTCCAATCGCGGCTGGGGCCGCTCCACCAGCGTCAACAACGTCAACGGTGTCGCGACGACAGCCACCCAGGGCAGCACCGTCATCACCTACGTCTTCTACTGATCGCGGTGGGCCCTCCTGCCACCGCCTTCCCGCTGACCGGGCGCACTGACCGGGCGCACCGACCGGGCGCACCGACCGGGCGCGCGCCCTGCCGGTCCGCCGGCCTCCCATCCCAGCTTCCATCAGCCCACCCCGTCCCCTCCGAGCCTGCTCCGTCCGGGGCCTGATCGGCCGAACTCCGACGTCCGCCCCCATCCCGGCGCACGATGCCGCCTGCCGCTCCCTTCCCGGCAGGCCGCCCATGCCTGCCATTCCCTCCCGGGCAGGCAGCCCCTTCCGGGAGCTCCTCCGCCGGAGAGGCTCTCCCCCGGTGGGCCTCTCTCTCCCTGGGCCCTCATCCCCCGGGGGGTTCTTCTCCGGCGGACGGCTCCACCCTCATCCCTGAGCATCCCTGAGCCATCCGGCACCGCCGACAACCTCGAACCCAAGGAGACCCGCATGAAGAAGCTCTGCGCCACCGGCCTCGTCGTGGCCGCCGCCGGGGCCGCGCTCGCCACGGCCGCGAGCCTGGCCGCCGTCCCCGCCGGCGCCGACACGGCCGTCTCCGACTCCAGCTCCAACCGCGAGTCCTCCCAGTCGGGCAACATCTTCGGCACCATCACGGTCCAGAACAGAGGCACCGGCGCCTCCACCAACGTCACCTCGGTCAACGCCAACACCTCCACCGCCGCCCGCCGCAGCGGCGCGGCCGTGAGTAACCAGGTCGACTAGCGCGAGAGCCCGGCCGGTGCCCGTGAGGAGACCTCATCCGGACGACGACCCCCGGGAGGCGGGCCCCTCCCCGCCTCTCGGGCCGCCCGGGCGGTGGGCCGTACCATCGTCGCCGTGACTACCTGTGCATATGTGACGTTTGACGACAAAGACGACCATGACGACGAGCGTGAGGTCGTCCTGGCCGCCTGGAGGGAGGAGGGCATCGACGGGCGCGCCGAGCGCTGGGACGACCCCGCCGCCGACTGGGCGGCCTACGACGCCGTGGTCGTGCGCTCCGCGTGGGACTACGTCTCCCGGCGCGACGAGTTCCTCGCCTGGGCCCGGCGGGTCGAGGAATGCACGAAGCTGCTCAACCCCGCGTCCGTGCTGGCCGACAACACCGACAAGACGTACCTGCGCCGTCTGGACCTCCCCGTCGTGCCCACGCACTGGTCGGCGGAGGGCCTGCCCGACTGGCAGGAGTACGTCGTCAAACCGGCGATCTCGGCGGGCGCCCGCGACACCATCAGGACCACCGACCGCGCCGAGGCCGCCGCGCACGCCGCCTGGCTGGAGGCGTCCGGACGCACGCCCATGGTCCAGCCCTACCTCGACATGGTCGAGTCCGAGGGCGAGACCTCGCTGCTGTACTTCAACCGCCGCTTCAGCCACGCCGTCCGCCGCACCCCCATGCTGTCACCGGGCAAGTCGGGCGCCGATCACGTGCGGGCGCAGCTCCGCACCCCGGACCCGGACCAGGTCGAACTCGCCGAGAAGGTGCTTGCCGCCATCCCCCAAGCCCTTCTGTACGCGCGGATCGACCTGGTCCGGCTGCCCGACGGCACCCCGGTGGTGATCGAGCTGGAGCTCACCGAGCCGTACCTGTTCCTGCGCTACGAGCCGCAGGCGCCCCGCAACCTGGCCAGGGCGCTGCGCGAGCTGCTCTGACGCGACCGTCACACGCCGGGGAGCCGGCCGTTGCGGAAGAGGTCGACGAAGGTCTGGTGGTCGGCCCGCGCCTGGGTCCCGTACCGGTGCGCGAAGTCCACCAGCATGCCGACGAACCCGGCGCCGTCGTCGCCCACCACCGCCACGATCGACTCCTCGGTCGAGAAGTCCACGAGGTCGTGGCTGGACTCGTCGTCGGCGACGGCGTGCATGCGCGCCACCGCCCGGCCCAGGTCGCGCACGATCGAGTCCAGCTCGGCCGGCTCGTTGACGTCGTCCCAGTCGAGGTCGGCGGAGTACGGCGAGACCTCGGCCACCATCTGCCCCACGCCGCCCAGCGTGGTGTAGCCGAGCCACGGGTCGGCGTACGCCTGCAGCGCCCGCTGCGACTCGGCCGTGCGGTGCCCCTGGTGCAGGAAGTAGCCGGTCACCTTCTCGTCGGTGATGTACCGCGCCACGGCCGGCACCTGGGCCTGCTTCATGTAGAGGATGACGTCGTTCTCCAGCGCCTGGGAGCGCCCCTCCAGCAGCAGGTTGTACGAGGGCAGCCCGGCCGACCCGATGCCGACCCCCTTGCGCAGCGCCACGTCCTTGATGACGTGCTCGACGGAGGTCGTCTGCGCGGGCAGTGTGGTCAGGTAGTCCTCGAACGCGGCGAGCACGGCCGAGCGGACGTCCGGGTCGACGGGCTCCCGCCCCTCCATGATCGCGAAACGCCGGTCGTAGTCGTCGATGACGGTCTCCACGTCCAGCATCGCCACCCGGGTCCGCAGCCGCGCCGTCTGGAGCACCCGGTGCAGGACGCCGGTCGTGCTGCCGAGCGTGAGCGAACCGATCGCGTCGTCGCCGCCCCGGGCGATGGCGGTCAGCTCGTCCAGGTACGAGAGGGCGAAGCCGCGCACGAGCGCGGTGATCACCTCGTCCGACAGCGCCTTGGCGTACCCGATGAGCGCCACGCTCGCGGCGAAGCGCTTGAGGTCCCAGGTGTACGGGCCGACGTACGCCTCGTCGAAGTCGTTGACGTTGAAGACGAGCACGCCGGAGGCGTTCATGTAGGTGCCGAAGTTCTCGGCGTGCAGGTCACCGTGGATCCAGACCCGGCTGGTGGGCCCGTCCAGGTAGGAGTCGTCGGCGAAGTCGCCGGTGAGGTCGGCGTAGAACAGGCTCGCGCTGCCACGGTAGAACGCGAACGGCGAGGCGGCCATCTTGCGGAACTTGCGCCGGAACGCGGCCGGGTCGCGCTTGATCGACTCGCCGAACTCCGTGGTGAGAACGTCGAGCAGGAAGGAGGAGCGGGTTGCCATACACCGGACAGTAGGGCGTCCCCGCCCCCGCCGCCTAGGTTGTCAGGGGTGCAGTCGCGCCCGGTCAGGAGGCCCGTCCGGGCTTCGCCCGCCGCTCCGGGGGCAGCAGCCGCGTCCCCGTGACGACCAGCGGCACGATCACCGTCACCAGCACGCCGCACAGCACCGCGGCGGGCCCCCACAACACCTCGGCGCCCGGCACCGGCCACGCCATGGGCAGGCGCCACGCCAGCAGCAACAGCCCCGCCGCCGCCAGGGCGAGGCGCGCCGAGGGAGCCCACCCGCGGCGCAGGGCGACGATGCCCGCCACGGCGCACGCCACGGTCGCGATCCCGTCGGGAGAGAGCAGGGACGACAGGGCCAGGAGCGGTTCGAACGCCGAGTCCCACGGCACAGGCGCCCACGACAGCAACACCAACGGCAGGGTCGCGGCCACCGGTGGCAGGAGGAGGCGCCACGGGCGGACCGTTGCCGGCGCCTCGGCGTGAAAGCCCGCCAGCAGGGCGAGCGGCGGCACCGACGCCATGAGCGCGGCGGGCGGCGCGGCCAAGGTGAGCTGGACGGCCGGCCCGGCGCCGATCAGCAGGAGCGAGACCGCTCCCGCCGCGGCGGCCACGACCTTGGCCGGACCGGTGAAGCCGCGCATGGCGGCCGCGAACGCGACGATCCAGAGCACGTCCGCCACCACCGGGATCGGCGAGGTGGCGGCGCCTGGGGTGGGGAGGTGCGCGGCGGCCGCGGCCGCCCGTCCCACGAGGCCGTAAACCCCCAGCATCGCCTGGAAGGCCAGGCCGAGCAGCGCCACGAGCCGGACCGTCTCGCCCCAGGCGGCGGCCCGCGCGCCGGCGCCGCCGAGCCGCACCCGCACCGCGAGGGCGGCCACGCTGGCGAGCTCGCCCCATCGCGGCCGAGGCCCGCGCTCGTCGGGCACGTCGCCGGACATCTCCAGGAACGCCGCCACCATCTCCTCCTCCCGCTCGGCCCGATAGGAGGCGGGCAGGAGCCGCAACGCGGCACGGTAGCGACGCTCCAGCAGCACGGGCTCGGAATCGTCCACGCGTTCCTCCAGATGCTCGGTCGACGACGACTCGGCGGCGGTCATGCGGGACCTCCCGCCGGCCGGGTGGACAGTCCTCGCGCCCGCAGGCGGGAACGCGCGGCGGCCGCGTTGGCGGCCAGCCGGGCGGCCTCCTCCTCCAGGATCCGGGCGCCGTCGTCGGTCAGCCGGTAGTAGCGCCGCAGCCGCCCCCGCCAGACCTCCTCGCGGTCGAGCTCGACCAGCCCGTCGCCGGCGAGCCGGTCCAGCACGCCGTACAGGCTGCCGATCTTGAGCTGCACCCGCCCGCCGGACAGGCGCTCGACCTCCTGGACGATGCCGTAGCCATGCCGGGGCTCGTCCACCAGCGCGGTGAGGGCGAGGAACATGGGTTCCGTGACGTTCACGTGCTCACTATATCCTGCGAGACAGGATATGGTGAGGGTCAGGGGTGCTGGGACGACACCGACACGACCTCGCCCGTCATGTACGACGCGTAGTCGCTGGCCAGGAAGACGATGACGTTGGCCACCTCCCACGGCTCCGCCGAGCGCCCGAACGCCTCGCGCGCCGTCAGCTCGGCCAGTACCTCCTCGCTGGTCACCTTCGCCAGGAACGGGTGGACGGCCAGCGACGGCGCCACCGCGTTGACCCGCACGCCGTCCCCGGCCGCCTCCATCGCGACGCACCGGGTCAGCGCCATGACACCGGCCTTGGCTGCCGCGTAGTGCGCCTGCCCGCGCTGCGCCCGCCAGCCGACGACCGAGGCGTTGTTGACGATGACGCCCGACCCCTGGGCGGACATCCGGCGCAGCGCCGCCCTGGTGCA
Organism: Nonomuraea roseoviolacea subsp. carminata; assembly: GCF_024172185.1. Taxonomy (GTDB): domain Bacteria; phylum Actinomycetota; class Actinomycetes; order Streptosporangiales; family Streptosporangiaceae; genus Nonomuraea; species Nonomuraea roseoviolacea. Next base: position 1,218,887 of record NZ_JAMZEC010000001.1, on the reverse strand, counting down.
GCGCATGGTGCCGGTCAGGGTCACGTCGATGACCGCGTGCCACTGCTCGTCCGTCATCGCGGCCAGCTCGACCGTCCCGCCCAGCCCGGCGTTGTTGACGAGCACGTCCAGCCGCCCGTGCCGCCGCTCGACCGCCTCGAACAGCCCGTCCACCTGCTCCTGCGAGGTCACGTCGCACGGCACGGCCAGCGGCTTCACGCCGGTCAGCTCGGCCAGCGCCTCGGCGGCCTCGCCCAGGCGCCGCTCGTGCCGGTCGGACACGACGACGACGGCGCCCTCCTCGGCGCAGCGCCGGGCGGTCGCGTAGCCGATGCCGGCCCCCGCCGCGGCCGTCACGAGCGTGACCTTGCCGTCGAGCAGGCCGTGCGCCCGCGGGTAGAGCGGTCTCATCGTGCTCCCGTCTCCGGAGGACTACTGCCGGGGCAGGCCCAGCGTCCGCTCGGCGATGATCGTGCGCTGGATCTCGCTGGACCCGGCATAGATGGTGTCGGCGCGGCTGAACAGGTAGAGCCGCTGCAGGTCGTTCAGCTCGCCCTCGGGGGCGACGAGCCCCGCCCGGCCCTGGACGGCCTGGGCCAGCTCGCCGAGCCTGCGGTGCCACTCCGACCAGTAGAGCTTGCCGATCGACGCCTCCGGCCCCGGGTCGGGCCGCATCGTGCGCAGCGCGTTCAGCCGCATGATCCGCAGCTCCAGCCAGGCCCGCACCAGCCGGTCGCGCAGCACCGGGTCCTCGGCCGCCCCCGTGCGCCGCGCCGTCTCGATGACCTTGTCCAGCTCCCGCCGGAACCCGATCTGCTGCCCCAGCGTGGACGCGCCGCGCTCGTGGGCGAGCGTCGCCATGGCCACCCGCCAGCCGTCGCCGGGCGCGCCGACGACGTTGGCGGCGTCGGTGACCGCGCCGTCGAAGAACACCTCGTTGAACTCCGACGTGCCGGTCATCTGGACGATCGGCCGCACCTCGACGCCGGGCTGCCGCATCGGGACCAGCAGGTACGAGAGGCCGCGGTGCCGCTGGGAGCCCGGCTCCGTACGGCAGAGCACGAAGCACCAGTCGGCCACGTGGGCCAGCGACGTCCACACCTTCTGCCCGTCGACGACCCACCGGCCGCCCACCAGTTGCGCGCGGGTGCGCACGCCGGCCAGGTCGGAGCCCGCGTCCGGCTCGGAGTAGCCCTGGCACCACAGCTCCTCGCCGCGCTGGATGGGCGGCAAGAACCGGGCCTTCTGCTCATCCGTGCCGAATCGCAGGAGGGTGGGGCCGAGCAGCCCTTCGCCGATGTGGCCCACGCGGGCCGGGGCGTCGGCCCGGGCGTACTCCTCGTGGAAGGCCACCTGGTCGGCCAGGGACGCCGCGCGCCCGCCGTACCGTTCGGGCCAGGCCAGGCAGGTCCAGCCCGCCGTGCCGAGGTGGCGCTCCCAGGCCAGCCGGATCTCGTGCCCCTCGTGCTCGCGGCCGGGCCCGCCGAGGCCGCGCGCGCCGGCGAACGGGCCGGTCAGGTTCTCCTCCAGCCAGGCCCGCGCCTGCTCACGCAGGCCCGACGAAGCCCCCGTACCCGCCGCGGCCTGCTCACGCAGGCTCAACGAAGCCTCCGTACCCGCCGCGGAAGAACACCAGCGGACCGCCGTCGGCGTGGACGTCGAGCTGGAGCACCCGGGCGACCACGATCATGTGGTCGCCGGCGGGATGCTCGGCCTCGACCACGCAGTCGATCCAGGCCAGCGCCCCGTCCAGCACGGGGTTGCCGCCGGGGGAGCCGGTCCACTTCAGCCCGGCGAACTTGTCGCCGCCCCTGGCCGCCATCTGCGCGCACACCGGCTGCTGGTGCTCGGACAGCACGTTCACGGTCACCACCTCGGCGTCCCGCACGCGCGGCCAGCTCGTGCTGGTGTGCGCCACGCAGAACGCGACGAGCGGCGGCTCCAGCGACACCGACGTGAACGAGTTGGCCGCCAGCCCGCACGGGCCGCCCGTCGCCGGGTCGAGCGCGGTGATCGCCACCACGCCGGTGGCGAACCGTCCGAGCACCTGGCGGAACCGTAAGGCGTCGAGATGGCCGTTCGCGCTCTGGGGAACAGGGCCGTTGGGCATGGCGGCTCCGTGGAGGGTCCTGCGCTGGTAGGGCGTGGGACGGCCGGCACAGCCGTCCGGCGCGACCAGCCGGGCAGCGTGAGTGCTCATCGTGTGGCCTCCTTCGTCCGCCTGACGGACTCTATCTTACCAAGCGCTTGCTTGGACGGTAGGCGCGGGGCGGAAAGCCTGTCAAGCCGCCCCGCCCCGCGGGCGTCGTTGACATGGTCGCGACGGGCGGCCTAGCGTGGACTGATGGCCAAGCGCTTGCTTGATTTCCGGGATCGTACGGCCGTCGCCGGCGTGGGCTACACGCCCTTCACCAAGGACTCGGGCGTCAGCACCCTCACGCTGGCCTGCCGCGCCGTGCTGTCCGCCCTGGACGACGCCGGGCTCGGCCCCGGCGACGTGGACGGCCTGGCCACCCACCGCGTCGGCGACTCGGCGCCGCCCACGCTGGTCGGGCCCGCCCTCGGCATCCGCGACCTGAGCTGGCACCTCGACCAGTTCGGCGGGGGCAGCGTCTCCCACGCCGTCGTCGGCCAGGCCGCGCTGGCCGTGGCCGCCGGCGTGGCCGAGACCGTGGTCTGCTACCGCGCGATCAACGCCCGCTCGGAGTTCCGCATGGGCGGCACCGGCCGCGCCCTGCCCGCCAGCCCCGAGGTGCAGTACCAGGCGCCGTACGGCCTGTTCGCGCCCCCGCAGCAGTACGCGATGTACGCCCGCGCCCACATGCTGAAGTACGGCACCACGGCCGAGCACTTCGGCCGGCAGGCCGTCACCCAGCGCGCCAACGCCGTCAAGAACCCCCGAGCCCTCATGCGCGCGCCCATCACGCTCGACGACTACCTCGCCAGCCGGTGGATCGCCGAGCCGTTCCGGCTGCTCGACTGCTGCCTGGAGACCGACGGCGCCTGCGCGCTGGTCGTCACCACCGCCGAGCGGGCCCGCGACCTGCGCCGGCCGCCCGTGCTCGTCTCGGCCGCCGCCTGGGGCGGTGGGGAGAGCCACCTGTCGGGCGGGCCCGCCGACCCCACCACCACGGCCGCCGCCGCCCTCGCTCCCCGCCTGTACGGCCAGGCCGGCCTCGGCCCGCGCGAGGTGGACGTGGCCCAGATCTACGACTGCTTCACGTACTCGGTGATCGTCCAGTTGGAGGACTACGGGTTCTGCCCGAAGGGCGAGGGCGGGCCGTACGTGGCCTCGGGCGCCACGGCCCTGGACGGTGAGCTGCCGGTCAACACCCACGGCGGCTTCCTGTCGGAGGGCTACGTCCACGGCATGAACCACGTCGCCGAGGCCGTCTCGCAACTGCGCGGCGACGCGGGGGACCGGCAGGTGCCGGGCGCGGAGGTGGCGCTGTCGACGGCCCAGCCCGGCTACGTCCTGCCCGCGACGTCGGCGCTGATCCTCAGGAAGGACTGATCGCATGCGCCCGGTGTTCCAGGTGACGACGGACCGCGACTCGGCCCCGTGGTGGGAGCGGACCGGGCGGGGGGAGTTCGCGGTGCAGCGGTGCGACGCCTGCGGCCGCGCGCGCCTGCCGGCCAGGGCGTTCTGCCCGGCCTGCCGGACCGAGCGGTGGCACTGGGAGGCGGCCGAGCCCGAGGGGACCGTGGAGAGCTGGATCGTCAACCACCAGGCGTTCGGGGCGGGCGGCGGCGAGCCGTACGTGGTGGTCATGGTGCGGCCGGCCGCCGTGCCGGACTGCCTGCTGCACGGCGGGTGGCGGGCGGCCCGCGAGCCGGTCGGCGGGGAGCGGGTCAGGGGCGTGTTCACGCCGGGGGCCGGGGGGCTCACGCTCGTCGACTGGGAGCCCGCCGGGGAGTGAACGGCCGCCCGCGGGGCCGTGAGGGCCGTCAGGGGCTCTTCGGAGCAGGGAACGGAACGCGCGCCCTGGCGGGCGTGGGGGACCCGCCAGGACGCGCTTCCAGCCCCATGCGCGGCGACGCCAGGACTCCGGCGAGGGATGGAGTCCTAGATCGATGGTTCGCGCACGGAGTCGGTGGGGGAGTGCGAGGACTCCTGTCGCCGGCAACGCACGGTCGGCCTGGTCGGTACGGGACTGCCATTCCGGGTGTCCGAGCAGGGAAGACCGAACGTATGGCGGCGCACCGCGTAACGCAGTAAACGTGGTGCATCGTCTGGGTCTTGCCAGGGCAGGTATGGCGTACCCGCGTGGACCGGCGACACCGGCCCTCACCCCCTCCCGGGCCTTTCGATGGATTTGTACCAACGAATGGATGATGCGGCTGTCGGGGCCCTTTGGTCAAGGGGTTGTGGCCTGCTAGAACCAGATCGTCTAAATTGTTGGCACAATAAGGGGTGAAAGTGGCAAGGTCGGTGCTGTACCAGCAGGTGGCTTCCGAACTACGGAAGGCCATCTACTCCGGTGTACTCGGTCCCGGGGCGCAGCTGCCGACCGAGGCCCAGCTCATGGAGGACCATGGGGTGAGCCGCAACACCGTCCGGCTGGCTCTCGGGGAGCTGGTCAACGAGGGACTGGTCACCCGCACCCCGCGCCGCGGCACGATCGTCCGGGATCGCCGGCCGCTGCTCATCTACCCGCAGCGAGAGCTGGAACCCCAGCCCAGCGGCGAACTGCGCGAGGCCTTCGCCTTCGCCGTCACGCAGGAGGGCCGCGAGCCCAGCCAGCTCATCGAGGTGCTGACGGTCACGCCCGTCGAGGAGATCGCCAGCCGCCTGGAGCTGGCCGACGGGGAGCTCGCCGTGGTGCGCCGGCGGCTCCGCTTCGTGGACGGGCAGCCGTACAACACCAACGACTCCTACTTCCCCCGGGATTTGGTGGCCAACTCGGAAATCGCCAGGCCAGGCGACATCGCGCGAGGGGCGAACCGTGTTCTGGAGGAGCTCGGCCACGAACAAGTTCGCGTGATTGACGACATTTGGGCGCGAATGCCCAACCAAGAGGAAGCTGAACGGCTTCAATTGGAACTGGGCACGCCAGTTGTCGTGTATGTCCGAGTTGGTTACGACAGGGCTGATATGCCGGTGCGTGTCGCGGTCTCGGTGCTACCCGCCGACAAGCACTTGATCAGATACGAGCTCGACCGCCGCTAGTCGAGCTCCGTTGGGGGTGATCCCGCCGGCGGCCCGCCGCGAGTAATCCGGCCTCGCAGGGCTAGGGGAGTTGCGCGTACTCCCCAAGACCTATTTATGCGCATATATGCGTACATATCGCCTTTAATCACCTATGCCGAGCTCGTGCGCCACAGCATCATCACTGTGCGCTGTCGTTCGGACACCCAACGCATCGAAAGGGCGAACCATGCACTCCAGCACCGTCTCCGGCACCACGGCCCCCTTCTCCGCCTCCTTCTCCGGCTCCTCCTTCGCCTCGGCCACCCTCCTCCACCCGCTGGCACTGCGCCGGGCCGACCGCTCCGACCTCCAGGGCGTGCTCACCCTCCTCGCCGACACCGCCGAGTGGCTGCACTCCAAGGGGGTGAGCCAGTGGCCGCGGGGCGGCTTCGGCCCCGAGCGCATCGAGCCGCTGATCGAGGAGCGCGTGCTGTACCTGCTGGACGACGAGCTGCGCTACCTCGACCCGGACGAGGACGTCCCGCCGGTCGCCACCATCGCCCTGGACGACCACGCCGACCCCGAGTTCTGGACCCCCGGCGACGACCCCGGCGCCGCCCTGTACGTCCACAAGCTCGCGGTGGCCCGGCCCTGGGCCGGGACGGGCCTCGGCGACGCCCTGCTGGACTGGGCGGGCGCCACGGCGTGGGCCTCCGGGCGCCGCTGGCTGCGGCTCGACTGCGCCAAGCGCAACCCGGGCCTGCAGGACTACTACCGGCGGCGCGGCTTCCACCACGTCCGCACCGTGGACCTCCCGCACCGCGCCTCGGGCGCCCTCTTCCAGCGGCCCGCGGAGGACACCCTGGTCGCCGCCTTCCGCGACCTCACCCTCCCCGAGCTCATCGGCGCCTGAGGGTCTCCTCGCCGGGCGGGCTCCAGGCGAGGTCAAGTGGGGCGTAACGGGCTTTCGGGGCTTCCCCTGATGAAAGGGGTAGAGCACCCGATAACCTCTCCTCATGACCGGATCCCTCCTTGAGGTGATCGCGCTGGACGTGCGCGACGCCGTGGCCGCCGAGCGAGGCGGCGCCGACCGCGTCGAGGTCGTCGCCGACATGGCGGCGGACGGGCTCACCCCGTCGCCGGAGACCGTCGCCGCCATCGCGGCCGAGTGCCCGCTGCCCCAGATGGTCATGCTGCGCCTCGACGCGACGTTCACGGCCGGGCCCGAGACGCTCGACCGGCTGCGCCGCGCCGCCAAGGAGCTGGCCCAGGCGGGCGCGGCCGGCTTCGTCTTCGGGTTCCTCGACGGGGACGGCGCCGTGGACCTGGCCGCCACGGAGGCGCTCATCCACGCCGTCTCGCCGCTGCCCTGGACGTTCCACCGGGCGGTGGACCACGCGGCCGACGTGCAGGCCGCCTGGCGGGCCGTGCGGCTGCTGCCGAACCTCGCGACCGTCCTGACCTCGGGCGCGCCCACCGGCGTGGCCGACGGGCTGCCGGTGCTCAAGAGCCGCGCCGAGGCCGGCGACGGCTCGATCATCATGGCCGGCGGCGGGCTCAAGGCGCCCCACGTGCCGGCCCTGCTCGACTACGGCGTGCGCGCCTTCCACGTCGGCTCGGCCGTACGGGAGAGCTGGTCGGAGCCCGTGGACCCGCGGCTGGTCCAGCGGTGGCGCGCCCTCGTCGACCGCGACTGAAGCCCTCAGGGAGGGGCCGTCAGGACAGGGCGGCGTCCGCGCGGGCCAGGGCCGCCGCCAGCGTCCTGATCGTGGCGGGCTCGTCCATGACCCCGCCACCGGCCGCGCGCCGCTCCTCCCAGGCCCGCACCCGCTCCCGGTACGCGTCGTACGTCGCCAGATGGAAGGCGTAGACCGTCGCGAACCGGCTCACCAGGTGCGAGGGGTGCATGTCCCACCCCTGGTGGAACCCGTGGGCCAGGGAGTGCCGCACCAGCTCCGCGTGCCGCCGCCACAGCGCCCGCACGTCCGCCGCCGCGTCCGAGGCCGGCGCGGCCGCCAGCGACCCGTCCGACAGCTCCACCCCCGTCCCCGCGAACGCCGTCAGCATGACGTGCCGGGCGTGGTCGCAGGCCGGATGGTCGAGCCGCTGCTCGCGCGGCGGCAGGCCGATCGCCGCCGTGTAGTCGAACACCCCGAAGTGCGCCGCGGCCAGCCTGCCCTCCAGCCGCTCCGCGAGGTCGCCCCGCAGGAACGCCAGCGTCTGCGGCGCCTCCACCTGCGCCTCGAAGCGCAGCCGCAACTCGGCCCGGCCGCCGAGCCCGCGCTCCAGCCCGCGTTCGAGCCGGGCCAGCAGGTCGGCGAACGCCGGCAGGTACTCCTCCATCAGCACTTTCGGAAAGGTGACCACGAATCCCGGCGGAAGCCCGCCGCACCGCTGCGTCACCTCGGTGAGGAAACCGTCCAGCGTGCGCGCCGAGCGCGCCGGGTCGCCGTCGGCGAACGACTTCACCCGCAGCCCCCAGCGTCGCGGCAGCGTCCCCGCCGCCCGCATCCGCGCGACCGCCTCGGCGGCCCGCACGGCGTCCGCGTCCTCCTCCTCGCCGGGCCGCGCGCCGTAGCCGTCCTCGAAGTCGATCCGCAGGTCCTCGACCGGCTCGCGGCCGAGCTTGCGCAGCACCCGCTCGTGCACGGCCGGCGCCAGCGCCTCCGGCACCCCGAACACGTCCGCGACCTCGGCGGGACCGGCCAGGTGCGCCCGCGCCAAAGCCAGGGCGCGCCCGCCCCAGTCCGCGACCGTGCCGGCCTCGAACCGGTCGGCCGGCACGTACACGGTGTGCACCGGCTGCCACCCGGGCCGCCACGCGGGGTCGGCGCCGGGATAGCGCGCCCGCTGGGTCCGCAGGGCCTCCTCGAATCCGGACAGCGGCACGTCTCCCATGGTCACCCGCATGTCCTGCACCCTAGCCGCACCCGGCGGGCGCCGGTCAGGGACGGCAGGCGCGCAGCATGGCCTCCAGGCCGGGCAGCTTGACCCGCTCGCCGCGGCCGAGCGCGCCGCCCAGATCGGCCTCGGCCGCCTCGATCGCCAGCCACTCCTCGTAGGTGACGGGCCGCACCCCGCGCTCGGCCAGGAGCGTGTCGAGGTCGGTCTTCAGCTCGTGCTCACGGCCCGCGAGGTCGGCCAGCAGCGTGCGGACGGTCTCGGCGGCGTCGGACTTGTTCGTGCCGATCACCCCGGTCGGGCCGCGCTTGAGCCAGCCCGCCACGTACTCCCGCTCGCGCACCCGCCCCGCCTCGTTCGGCACGGTCATGGTCTCCATCGAGAACGGCACGTCCGCCAGCGGCACGCTCTGGTAGCCGACGGAGCGCAGCACCATCCCCACCGGCAGCGTCTCGAACTCGCCGGTGCCCTGCACGCGCCCCTCCGGCGTCAGGCGGGTGCGTTCGAGCCGCAGCCCCTCGACCCGGTCGCCGCCGAGGATCTCCACGGGACGCAGCCAGAACCGCACGTCCAGGCGGCGCGGGCGCCCCTGCGGCACCCGTTCCGACCACGAGCGCAGCACCTCGATGTTGCCGCGCACCTGGCGCGGGTAGTCGCCGCCGAGCACGACGGCCTCCTCCGGGCGCACGCACACGTCGGCGTTGGCCAGCTCCCCCAGCTCGCGCAGCTCCTTGAGGGTGAACTTGGCGTGCTCCGGCCCGCGCCGGCCGATCATGTGGATGGCCTTGACCTGGCTGGCGCGCAGGCGTTCGAGCACCTCGTGCGGCACGTCCGTCGCGCTCAGCTCGGCGGCCGTCTTGGCCAGGATCCGCACCACGTCCACGGCCACGTTGCCGACGCCGATGACCGCCACCTCGGAGCTGTCGAGGGAGAACCGGCCGGCGTCCACGTCGGGGTGGCCGCAGTACCAGTTCACGAAGTCGGTGGCCGCGACGCTGCCCGGCAGGTCCTCGCCGGGGATGCCGAGCCGCCGGTCCACCATGGCGCCCGTGGCGTACACGACGGCGTCGTAGGCGCTCAGCAGGTCGCTCACGGACACGTCGGCGCCGAGCGTGACACCGCCGAGAAAGCGCACCTGGGGCAGCTCCAGCACCCGCCGCAGGTAGCCGGCGATGGACTTGATCGAGGTGTGGTCGGGCGCGACGCCGTACCTGACCAGCCCGTACGGCGTGGGCAGCCGTTCGAGCACGTCGATCTCGACCGGCTCCGACGACTGCTTGACCAGGGCCTCGGCCGTGTAGATCCCGGCGGGACCCGATCCGATGACCGCCACGCGCAACGCCACGTCGCCTCCCTGCGACGGCGACCGCGCGGCCCGGGCACGTCGTCCGGCCGGCATCGCCGCCTCGTGGCGATTGTTACCCGGACGGGCGCCTATGACAGCCTCTTTTCGGGCTCGGAGTCCTCCTGTGTCGCGCGGGCCCGCAGCGCCAGCTTGTCGATCTTGCCGTTGGCGTTGGCGGGAAGGGCGTCCACCACGACGATCCGCCTGGGCACCTTGTAGTTGGACATGTTCTCCTTCGCCCAGGCCAGCAGCGCCGCCGGGTCCACGTCGGCGCCGGGACGCGGCACGACGTACGCGCGGCCCGCCTCGCCGGAGACGGGGTCGGGCACCCCCACCACGGCGGCCTGCGCCAGCGAGCCCTCGCGCAGCAGCAGCGACTCGACCTCGGCGGGGGAGACGTTGAAGCCGTTGACGATGTAGAGCTCCTTCTTGCGGTCCACGATCGCGAGGTTGCCGGCCTCGTCGAGCACGCCGACGTCGCCCGTGTGCAGCCACCCGTCCGCGTCGACCACCTCGGCGGTCCGCTCCGGCTCGTCCCAGTAGCCGCGCATCACGCCGTAGCCGCGTTGCAGGATCTCCCCCCGCTCGCCGGCCGCGACGTCCTCGCCCGCCTCGTCCACGATCCTGACCTCGATGCCGGGCACCGCCCGCCCGGTGGTGGCGGCCACCACCCCGACCGGGTCGCCGGCCCGCGTCATGGAGACGACCGTGCCCTCCATCAGCCCGTACGCGTTGATCACACGCTCCACGCCGACCTGCTCGACCAGCCGGGTGATGAGCGACGGCGGGACGGCGGCGGCCCCGCAGATGGCCACGCGCAGCGACGAGACGTCCCACGCGCCCCGGTCCAGCTCGTCCAGCAGCCGGTGGAACAGCGTGGGCGGCCCGGCCAGGACACTGATCCGGCCGGAGGAGACGAGCTCCATCAGCCCGTCGGGCGTGAACACCGGGACCGGCAGCATCGTGGCCCGCCGCAGCACGCAGGCGAGCAGCCCGGCGTTCAGACCGAAGCCGTGGCTGAACGGCGCGATGACCGGGTAGCGGTCGTCCTCGCGCAGGGTGACGATCTCGGCCCAGTCCCAGTAGCCGCGCAGCACCTGGGCGTGGTCCAGCATGACGCCCTTGGGCGTGCCGGTGGTGCCGGAGGTGGACATGATCTCGCACAGGTCGTCGGGGCGTACGGCCAGGGCCCGCCGCTCGGCGGCGTCCGGCGCGACCTCCTCGCCCTGTTCCCGCAGCTCGGCGACCGTGAGCCGCCCGGGACCGGGCTTCTTCCCGGGCGGAGAGGGGACGGGGACCACCGCGTGGAGCAGGCCGGTGCCCGGCGGCAGGAGGTCCGCCAGGACCGTGTGCCCCGCCCCCTCGCCCGTGATCAGCACCCGGGCGCCGGTCTTGCGGATCATCGCCGCCGCCTCCAGCCCCTTGGCCCGGGAGGACAGCGGCACGACGACCGCGCCGGCGCACCAGACGCCGAAGGCGTGGACCACCCAGGACGGGTCGTTCACGCCCCACAGCGCGACCCGGTCGCCCGGGCCGACGCCGAGGGCCATCAGGCCCCGCGCCACCCGCGTGGCCTCGCCGAGCAGCTCCGCCATGCTCATGCGCGTCGCCTCGCCGGCCACGACGACCGCGTCGGGGTGCCGGGCGGCCTGGTCGCGCAGCATGCGGGGGATCGTCCCCCAGTCGGGCACCGGTTCCACGGCTCTCGCGCCTCCAGGAGGGGTCGGGTCACGAGCTGCTGGGGTGCTGCGGAGGTCAGGTCACCAGGGCCCGGTCCCGGCCGAGGTGGTGACCGCGCAGGTCGCTCACCATGCCGGGGGCGGACGTCTCGGCGACCTCCGGCGCGATCTCCACCTTGAGCGCGATCGGCGTCAGGGCCCGCAGCGACTCCTGGAGGCGGGAGCGCCACATCGGGTTGCCCACGAGGCTCGGCCGGTTGAACGTCACGGTCAGCGTCGCCGCGTCGAGCGTGCCCTGCCTGCTGACGCCGAGCTCCCAGCGCGCCACCCCGTCGATCTTGGCGAGGGTCCGGCCGATGCGCGGCAGCGACAGCCACACCCCGCGTACCAGCACGTGGTCGCCCACGGTGTGCGCCGGCGCGGGGATCGCGCCAGGCGGGGAGGAGGCGGCGCCGTCCGGGCGTCCCGGGGAGCCGTCCGCCGGGCCGCGTACCACCTGCCCGGTGCGCAGCGCGGCGTCGCCGAGCGTGGAGTGGCCGACCGGAGTGATCACCAGCTCGGCGGTGCCGGCGGTGTATGGCGACAGCTCGTCCTTGCCGAGCGCGGCGAGCCGCAGCAGGCCCTCGGCGAGCGGGGTGAGCTGGGCCTCCTCCGAGGCCCGCCAGGCCAGCGCCCCGCCGCTGAACGGGCTGGAGTACACCTCGTGGACCTCGGCGTCGAACTCGCCCGCGAGGTGACCGAGGGTCCGCTTCGAGGCGATCTCGCCGGTGAGCACGATGTGGCGCAGCCCGAGGTCGAGCGGGTCGAGCAGGAACTCCAGGTGCAGCCGGGACAGGAAGTCCATGGCGCCCGTGGGGGTGGCGACCAGCGTGGTGGCGCCGAGCGCCGACAGGGCGTGGTGCAGGCGCATCCGGCCGCGCGGCCCCACCGAGGCCGCCGCGGCGGCCACCCGGGAGGCCGCCGCGGCCCAGAGCGCGCCCGCCGGCTCGGCCAGCGCGACCACGACCCGGTCGCGCCCGCCCACCCCGGCCGCGCGCAGCGCGGCGGCGGTCCGCTCCTCCTCCGCGGCGCGGTCGGCGAGGGCGAGCGGGTACACGGCGGAGACGTCGGGGGAGACGTGGAGCAGCCCGCCCGCGGAGGCCGCCGCAGCGCCGAGGTCGTCGCGCGTCAGCCACCGGTACGGCCCCGCGCTCGGCTCCTGGGCCGCGCCGGGGTCCTGGACGGCACCCGGATCCTGTGCCGCGCCCGAGTCCTGGACCGCGCCGGGGTGCCGGGCCGCGCCCGAGCCGGCCGTCATGACGCCACCTCGGCCATGAAGCGCCGCATGGACGCGCACACGTGCTCGTGGGCGAGACCGCCGACCTGGCACTGGAGGATGAGGTCCGTGGCGCCCGCCTCCGCGATGCGGGCCAGCGCCTTGCGCGACCCCTCCACGTCGTCCACCACGACCATCAGGTGCTCCCGCAACGTCGCCATCGCCTCCTCAGGCGGCATCCCGGCGGCGAGCTGGCCGAGCACCCGGTGGGTGGCGTGCCGGGCGTCGTAGTAGTCGGGCGGGGTGACCAGGTTGACCTGGCGGCGGATGTACCACAGCACGGCGTCGGCGGCCGTGGCGGCGGCCTCGTCCCGGGTGGGGCCGACGAACCAGGGGATCATCAGGGCCACCCGCCGCGTCGCCGGGTCGAAGCCCGCCTCCTCCAGCGCCTCGCGGTAGCGGGCGATGTCGGTGGCCACGTCGTCGATGCCCTTGAGCATGGTCATGCCGAGCAGGTTGTAGCCGTGCCGGGCCGCGGCGAGGTAGCCCTCCAGCGACGTGGAGGCCACCCAGACCGGCGGGTGCGGCACCTGCGCGGGACGCGGGTAGACGGCCACGTCGGGGATCTCGAAGAACTCGTTGGAGCGGCTGACCGGCTCGCCGTCGGCCTGCCAGATGGCCAGCGTCGCCTCCAGGCAGTCCTCCCAGATCTGCCGCGACTTCTCGAACGGCCGCTGGAACGCCTGGTACTCCAGAGGGGAGGCGCCGCGGCCGGTGCCGAACTCCACCCGGCCGCCGCTGAGCACGTCCAGCGTGGCGACCCGCTCGGCCGTGCGGATCGGCGACTGGAACGGCAGCAGCACGACGCCGAGCCCGAGGTGGATGCGCTCGGTGCGCTGCGAGGCGGCGGCGAGCACGAGATCGGGGGCCGAGGAGTGGGAGAAGCCGCGGGTGAAGTGGTGCTCCACGAACCACGCGGTGTCGAATCCCAGCCGGTCGCCCAGGACGACCTGCTCGATCACGTTCTGGAACGCCTTCTGCTCGACCTCGCGGGTGCGCCCGCGGACCTCCAGTTCATACCCCAGGCTGATCCGTAGGGACGTCATCGCGCCTCCGGCGAAAGTAGTAAACCAAGCGCTCGCTTGGTAGAGACTATCAGCGGTAAACCCTTGCGGGAAGGGCGCCGTCGCGATCAAAGTGGATGCTCGTGAGGCGAAAGCACGCGCTGCGGCGGGCGAAGGACGAGGACGACCCCACCTCCGCCGGGGCGCGCCGCTACGAAGCCCTGGGCCGGGTCATGGCGGCCCTGGCGACGGAGGCCGACTTCATCGAGTCCTGCCGCGACCTCACCTGGTGGCGCGGCTCCGACGAGAGCTGGCACCTCGAATGGCGCGACGGGCCGTTCGCGTCCGAGGCCGCCGCCCTGCTCGCCGAGCGGCTGGCCGCGCCGGGCGCCGTCACCGCCGCCGGTCCCGGCGGCGCGGCGTCGGCCGTGCTCGACGTCATGGGGGTGCGGTTCGAGCTGCACGCCATCGACCCCATGGGCGCCGACCGCGTACGCGCCAGGCCCGGCTTCTGGCGGCTGGCCGAGGCGCTCGACACCACGCGCCGCACCAACGCCCGCCACCCCTGGGAAGAGCTCCTCGGTGGCTGAGCGGCCCGCCGCCCCCGGCGGGAGTCCCTTGGGCGGCCCTACCCGAGCACGCGGGCGGCCAGGCGCGCGCGGTGCGCCTGCGGAGGGCCGAAGAGCTGCGCGTCCGAGGTGGCCCGCTTGAAGTAGCGGTGCGCCGGATGCTCCCACGTGACGCCGATGCCGCCGTGGATCTGGATGTTCTCGCCGGCGGCCGTCAGGTACGCCTCCGAGCAGTACGAGCCGGCGATCGCGGCCGCCTCCTCCAGATCCGCCTCCCCGGCTCCGGCCGCGCCCAGGGCCGCCGACCGGGCCGACTCCACCAGCAGCAGCAGGTCGGCCAGCTTGTGCTTGACGGCCTGGAAGGAGCCGATCGGCCGGCCGAACTGGTGGCGCGACCTGGCGTGGTCCGTGGCCATCTCCAGGCAGCGCGCCGCCCCGCCCGTCTGCTCGGCGGCCAGGGCCGCGACGCCGAGGTCGCGCACCCGGGTCCAGCCCGAGCCGTCGCCGGCCGGCCGTACCGGAACGCGTTCGAAGGTCAGCTCCTCCAGAGGCCGGCTCTCGTCCACGGTGCGGTGCGGCGCGCGCCGCATCGGCTCCGCCTCCATGAGCAGCCCGGCCGCGTACACGAGCACCAGCTCGCCCGCCGGCGCGTACGGCACGACGCCCGACAGCAGCCCGTCCTCCAGGACCAGTTCGCCGTCGCCGGGCAGCGCCACGGTCGCGCTGCGCCCGCCACCCGCCAGGACGGGCAGCAGCCGGGCCATCGCCGCCGCGTCGCCGCCCGCCTTGACCGCCTCGACGGCGAGCACCGCGGTCTGCAGGAACGGGTGCGGCGACAGCGCCCTCCCCAGTTCCTCGGCCACGGCCGCGACCTCGGCCGGCCCGCACCCGGCCCCGCCGTACTCCTCGGGGACGGCGAGCCCCGCGACGCCCAGCTCCCCGGCGAACATCCCCCAGGAGGCGCCGGGCCGGTCGGCCAGGTAGGAGCGGACCACGTCGCGGAGCTCGTCGGTGACCGTCACGCCCGCGAGACTACCAAGCGATTGCTTGATATGGCCGTGGTTGGGAAGCTTTGCGGTTTTTGTACATCCGCATCACCGGAATGTGGTCGTCCATCCCGAAGGTCCCGGGGAGGTATGAGCGGGGATGGACATGAAGAAACCGACGATCGAGTACGCGGACTTCGCCGACTACGACCGGCGCCAGCGCGGCATCGAGCGGCACGTGCTGGCGGCCTTCATCGGGGGACTGGCCGTCGGCCTCGTCGGCATGTTCGTGTCCGGGAGCGGGCCCGCCTGGTGCGTGCGCCTCTACGACCCCTACGCCTACCTCGCCCTGGCCATCGCGCTGGGCGTGACCGCGCAGGGGTTCGGCTGGGCGGCGCTGAGCACGTTCCTCGCCGCCGTGTCCATGCTGGTCGCGGCCATGGGGGCGAGCGCGGTCCACGGCCGCGACTTCACCTTCGACGTCGTCGGCGGCAGCCTGGCCGGGCTCAACTGGATCCTGTTCATGCTGGTCGGCCTCGGCCTGCTCGGCTATGTCGCGCGCAGACGGGACCACTGGGGCGACCTCGCGGCGGGCGCCATCGGCGCGGCGCTGCTCGCCGACGTGATAGACCGCTCCACGCCCGGCTTCATCGCCACCGAGCGGGCGTTCTGGCCCGTCACCGCCATCGTGGTGGGCGGCCTGACCATCGCTCTGGTGCTCGGGCTGCGCCGGACCCTCGCCGGGCGGCTGCGCGCCCTCGCGGTCTCAGCGGCGCTCGCGGGCCTGGTCGCCGTCCTCCTGACGGACACGCTGTGGGGCGGCCTCTGGATCGGCCCCTGAAAGCGCCGACGAGCGCGAATAAGCTGAGCGGCCCCCTCTCCCGAGTCGATAGCCTGTAATCCTCCACATCCGGCCCGAGCAAGGAGTAGCCGTGTCGCTGCGCATGTCGTCGTTGTTTCTTCGCACCCTGCGGGACGACCCGGCAGACGCGGAAGTGCCGAGCCACAAGCTCCTCGTCCGCGCCGGTTACGTCCGCCGCGTGGCGCCCGGCATCTACTCGTGGCTGCCCCTCGGCAAGATGGTCCTGGAGAACGTCACCCGGATCGTCCGCGAGGAGATGAACCGGATGGGCGGCCAGGAGGTGCTGTTCCCCGCGCTGCTGCCCCGCGAGTACTACGAGTCCACCGGCCGCTGGACCGAGTACGGCGACCTGCTGTTCCGGCTGCAGGACCGCAAGGGCTCCGACTACCTCCTGGGTCCCACCCACGAGGAGCTCTTCACCGACATGGTCAAGGGCGAGTACAGCTCCTACAAGGACTACCCGGTCACGCTGTACCAGATCCAGACCAAGTACCGCGACGAGGCCCGTCCCCGCGCCGGCATCCTGCGCGGCCGCGAGTTCCTCATGAAGGACTCCTACTCCTTCGACCTCGACGACGACGGTCTCAAGCACTCCTACGAGCAGCACCGCGAGACCTACATCCGGACCTTCGACCGGCTCGGCATCACCTACAAGATCGTGTTCGCCACGTCGGGCGCGATGGGCGGCTCGGCCTCCGAGGAGTTCCTGGCCCCCACCCCCACGGGCGAGGACACCTTCGTCGCCTGCCACTCCTGCGGCTACGCCGCCAACGCCGAGGCCGTCACCACCCCGGCGCCCGCCGCCCGCCCGATCGAGGACAACGAGCCGCTGCGGGTCCTCGACACCCCCGACACCCCGACCATCGAGAGCCTCGTCTCGTACGTCAACGAGCACCACGGCCTGTCCGTCACCGCCGCCGACACCCTCAAGAACGTCGTCGTCAAGGTGACCACGCCCGGCTCCGACAAGGTCGAGACCCTCGTCATCGGCGTGCCCGGCGACCGCGAGGTCGACTTCAAGCGACTGGAGGCGGCGCTCGCCCCCGGCGAGCCCGCGATCTTCGAGGCCGAGGACTTCGCCAGGCACCCCGGCCTCGTCCGCGGCTACATCGGCCCGCAGGTCCTGCGCGGCCTCGGCATCCGCTACCTCGTCGACCCGCGCGTCGTCACCGGCAGCGCCTGGGTGACCGGCGCCAACGAGCCCGGCCGGCACGCCGCCCACGTCGTGGCGGGCCGCGACTTCGTGCCCGACGGCACCATCGAGGCCGCCGAGGTGCGCGCCGGCGACGCCTGCCCCCGGTGCGGCTCCGCGCTTTCCATCGACCGCGGCATCGAGATCGGCCACATCTTCCAGCTCGGCCGCAAGTACGCCGACGCGGCCGGCCTCGACGCGCTCGGCCCCGACGGCAAGCCCATCCGCATCACCATGGGCTCCTACGGCATCGGCGTCTCGCGCGCGGTCGCCGTCCTGGCCGAGCAGCTCCACGACGGGCTCGGCCTGGTGTGGCCGCGCGAGGTCGCGCCCGCCGACGTGCACATCGTCGGCACGGGCAAGGAGAACCAGATCGAGGCGGCCCTGGAGCTGGCCGCCGAGCTGGAGTCCCGCGGCCTGCGCGTCCTCGTGGACGACCGGGCCGGGGTGTCGCCCGGCGTCAAGTTCAAGGACGCGGAGCTGCTGGGCATGCCGACCATCGTCGTGGTGGGCCGCGGGCTCACCCAGGGCGTGGTGGAGCTGCGCGACCGGGTCTCGGGCGAGAAGACGGAGATCCCGCTCGCGGAGGCGGCCGACCGCGTCACGGCGGCCTGCCGCGCCTGACCCGTCGCCCACCCGGCCCTCCGGGGCCGTGGTGGGTGACTTGGGTCCTCCCTTTCGGGGCGGGGGCGAGCCACCCAGTCCTTCTCTGGGCCGGGGCGAGCCACCCCCGTCCTCCTTGGGGCTGGGGGCGAGCCCCCAGCCCTCCTCGGCGCCATGTGGTCCACCGGGCCCACTCAGCGCTGCGCCGTTCCGCACTGCGCCCGCGTGGGTCGCCCGCCCCTTCCTCCGGACTCTGGCCCTCCGGGCTTTCACGGGCGCTGTGCGACCCTCCGGGCGACGGAGAGACGCCCTGGGTCTCGGCTCGCCATACGGGCCGTCACAGGCTCTCTGACGCTCGTTCAGACGAGCCTGACCACGGCGCCGGAGCCTGCCGCGGCTCCGGCGCCGTCGCGTTCTCGCCTGGACCGCTTGCGCGGACTCCAGGGCGGCGGGTGGGAACACCTGCGTGCCGGACGCGGCGGCCTGAGGAGCGGCGGCACATGGCTGAGACCCCTCAGGGGGGCGGCGACCCTACAAAGTCGCGGCTGGGGCGACCCCAAGAACGGGGGAGGCACCATGCGGTCAGGCACGAGGAGAGGCTGGGTCGGCGCGGGGTGGACACTCCACGCCGCCCGCGCCCGGGACGCGCCCTCGCGACCTAGCCGCCCGTGGGCGCGGACGGCGACGCCGGCGGGGAAGCGGGCGAGGACGCGGGGGACGCGGCGCCCGGCATGCCGGGGAAGGCCGTCCCGACGGCCGGCCGGAACGCGTACGAGCGGGCCACCGCCTCCTGCATAGCCAGCGCCGCGTACTTGCGCAGCGCCGCGTCATCGCCGGCGACCAGCTCCAGGTAGGCGGCCGTCATGCCGGCCTCGATCTGCACCGCCAGCCGCACGGCGTCGGCCGGTGTGGACGGGACGAGGGGCAGGGAATAGGACGCCTCGGCCTCGGCGGGCCGTCCGCCCCGGCCGGTGATGAAGGTGCGGAGCTGGTCGCGGCGGGCGCGGTGCGCGTCGAACGCCTGCGTGGCCTTGGAGCGCAGCGCCCCGGTGGTGCGCGCGCCGATCAGCCCGTACGCGAAGACGGCGGCGTGCTCGGCGGCCAGCGCCTTGCCGAGTCTCTCGACGTCACCGCTCACGACGACCTCCTCGTCTCACAGGCACCTCGATGAGGGCGTCGGTCAGGGACGACCGCCGGGCGCCCTCCGCGGACATCGGCAGAGTGTCCCGCACCGACCTCGGCGAGGCCGCTCAAGGAGATCTCGGCGGCGCGGCTCACAGGGACCTCGGCAGGGCCAGGGCGTGGGCGGCCTCGCAGGCGCCGATGCTGGCGACGAGCTGCGCCATCGAAGGCGCGATCCCCGACAGCCGGCGGGCGCGCTGGGCGGCCGCCTTGCGTTCCACCTCGCGCAGCGACGACAGCGACACCTTGGCCGCCCCCGCCGTGGGAGCGCCCGGGGACGAAGCCGCGGGGGAGGAGGCGCCTGGTGACGGAGTGCCCGAGGACTGGGTGGCGCCGGGCGCGGGGGAGGCCGCGGCGGGGAAGCGGCGGCGCAGCTCCGTCAGGTGCGCCTGGTGCCGGTCGCGGAACGGCGCCAGTTCACCGGCCCCCTTGCCGATCAGCACGCCGTACAGGCCGATGACGCGTTCCTTGTCGGCGATCAGCTCCCGCGCGAGCACCAGCTCCGGCGGCTCGGCCGGCGGCTGCTCCGGCCCGGCGCCGTCCTCGCCGCTGCACCCCGTGAGCGCCACCACGGCCGCTCCGCCTGCCAGCGCGGCTCGCCGGGAGAGGGAAGGGCCCACGGGAAGGAACCTCCAGGACGCGGACGTACGCGGCCCCATGGGCCACGGCTGGACGTGAGGAGCCCGCCGGGCGGGACGGGACCTGGCCGGTCCTCCGCGCCGCGGACGGGACGCGAGTAGCCCTCCGGACTACGGACGCACGTAGCATCGTACGGGCTCGCGCCCCTGCCCGCCGTCAAGCGAGGCCCACAGTCCGTCGTCGCCGTGTCGCCGTGTCGCCGCGTCGCTCCCGTCCCCACACCCCCGCGCCCGCCATGTCCCCGCTCCGCCGCGTCCCCGCACCCAAGCGCCGCCGCACCGTCGCGTCCCCTCGCCCCGCGTCGCCGCGACAACGGAACGCTCCGGACGCGCCTTCCGGGGACCCCGTGACGGGCCCGCAGCCCCCGCCCCGTACGCTCGCCCATGCTCAGGGTGCGTCCGCGCCGACTGGCGCTCTTTGGACGTCCTCCTACAGATAGGGTGTCAACTGTCGTCGCTGGCTGAGCGGCCAGACGGCGCAGGGCCGCAGGCGAGGTCCGCCCGGCTGAGACATGACAATAGGGGAGGTCGATATGGGCAGCGCGTCACCCCGCGACCACCTGATGAAGCTCCTTGAGCCCGTCGTCAGCGCGGAGGGCCTCGACCTGGAGGACGTCACGGTCACACAGGCGGGCAGGCGCCGCCTGCTGCGCGTGATCGTCGACCGCGACGGAGGGGTGAGCCTCGACGACGTCGCCGACGTGAGCCAGGCCGTCTCCGCGGCGCTCGACGACACCGACGTGATGGGCCAGGCGGCCTACACGCTGGAGGTCTCCTCGCCGGGCGTCGACCGCCCGCTGACCGAGCCGCGTCACTGGCGGCGTGCCGCCAAGCGGCTGGTGAAGGCGGATTTGCGTGACGGGACCGTGGTGGAGGGCAGGGTGCGCTCCGCCGACGACGGCGGCGTGGACCTCGTGGTCGACGGCACGGTCCGCCGGCTCGACTATCAGGACCTGGCCCGCGGACGGGTGCAGGTGGAGTTCCGCCGGTTCGACGACGACGACGCGGACGACGCGTACGCGGACGTCGACGATGACGGCGACGAGGGCTAAGGGGGGAGCCTCGTGGACATCGACATGAGCGTCCTGCGCAGCCTGGAGAGGGAGAAGGACATCTCCTTCGACCTGGTCGTCAAGGCCATCGAGGACGCGCTGCTGATCGCCTACTTCCGCACGGAGGGCGCGGCGCCCAAGGCGCGCGCCGAGCTCGACCGCACGAGCGGGCACGTCACGATCTGGGCGGCCGAGCTGGACGAGGACGGCGAGGTCGTCCGGGAGTTCGACGACACTCCGGGCAACTTCAGCCGGATCGCGGCGACGACCGCCAAGCAGGTCATCCTGCAGCAGCTGCGCGACGCCGAGGACGAGATCAACTTCGGCGAGTTCGCCAGCCGCGAGGGCGAGCTGGTCTCGGGTGTGATCCAGCAGGGCAAGGACCCGCGCGTGGTGCTGGTCGACCTCGGCAAGATCGAGGCCGTGCTGCCGCACAACGAGCAGGTGCCCGGCGAGGACTACGTGCACGGCGAGCGCATCCGCGCCTACGTGGTGCAGGTGAAGAAGGGCCACAAGGGCCCCTCGGTCACGCTGTCGCGCACGCATCCGGGCCTGGTGAAGAAGTTGTTCGCGCTGGAGGTGCCGGAGATCGCCGACGGCACCGTGGAGATCGCCGCGGTCGCCCGCGAGGCCGGGCACCGCACCAAGATCGCCGTCAGGTCGCGCAAGCCCGGCGTCAACGCCAAGGGCGCCTGCATCGGCCCCATGGGGTCGCGGGTGCGCAACGTGATGACCGAGCTGCACGGCGAGAAGATCGACATCATCGACTGGTCGGAAGATCCCGGGGAGTTCGTCGGGAATGCCCTGTCGCCCGCGCGTGTTTCTCACGTCGAGGTCCTCGATCTCGACGGGCGGGTGGCCCGGGTGACCGTGCCTGACTACCAGCTTTCGCTGGCGATCGGCAAGGAAGGGCAGAACGCCCGGCTTGCCGCGAGGCTCACGGGATGGCGGATTGACATCCGTCCTGACACCCAGGCCGAGGATGCCGCCGGTTCCGTAGATGCGTCGACACGGTAAGCTGGAATATGGTGGCCAGGCGGGTCCGCAGCGCACCTGTGTGGGTTGCAGGGTTCGCACGGCCAAGTCCGAGCTGCTCCGCTTGGTGCGGGTCGAGGATCATGTGGTCCCCGACCTGCGAGGACGGCTTCCTGGCCGGGGGGCTTCACTGCACCCGGCCATGAGTTGTCTCGAGCTCGCCGAGCGTCGCCGAGCGTTTCCGCGCGCGTTTCGCGTGCCGGGGCCGCTTGACGTCTCGCGCGTGCGAGCGCACCTGGACAGGGAGGACCACGACATGTCATGTAGGACGCCGAGTTGATGGGGCGGAGTCAGATTGCTATGAGCGCCTGATGAGCACGCGGCGATGAAGACGTCAAGGTAGCGACGGTCCGGACGGCACAGCCAGCCTCCCGGGCCGAGTAAGGGAGTGCAGTGGCGAAGGTCCGGGTATACGAGCTCGCTAAGGAGTTCGGAGTCGAGAGCAAGGTCGTCATGGCCAAGCTCCAGGAGATGGGGGAGTTCGTCCGTTCGGCGTCCTCCACCATCGAGGCGCCGGTGGTCCGGCGGCTCACCGAAGCTTTGGGCGCATCCAAGGGTGGGTCCTCCAGGGGCGGCGGTTCGTCGTCCAAGCCGCAGCCTCCCAGGGCTGCTCCCCGGCCGGCCGAGAGCCAGGCCGGCAACGGCGCCGCCGAGGCGCCGGCCCCCACGGCCCCGCGTCCGGGTCCTGGCCCCAGGCCGGGTCCGCGTCCGGGCCCCGCGGGCGGCACGCCTCGCCCGCCGGTTCCCATGCCTCACCAGCAGCAGCCGCAGCAGCCCGAGGCGGCGCGCGGCGAGACGTCCGGTGCCCCGCAGGCGCACTTCGAGGCGGGCACGAGCCCGACCCCGGGCCCGCGTCCGGGCCCCGCGGCCCGTCCCGGCCCGAAGCCGGGTCCCGCGCCGCGTCCCGGCGCCTCCGGCGGCGGTGCTCCCGGCGCCCCGCGCCCCGGCGCCCCGCGTCCCGGCGCTCCGGCCGGCTCCTCTGGTGGCGGTCCGCGTCCCGGTCCCGGTCCCAAGCCGGGCCCGCGTGGTCCCCGTCCGGGCAACAACCCGTTCTCGTCCAACGCCAGCGGCATGGGCCAGGCCCGTCCGCCGCGTCCGGGCGGCCCGCGTGACGGCGGCGGCCCCGGTCAGCGTGAGCGTCGTGACGGTCCGCCGCGTGACGGCGCGATGCCGCGTCCGCCGCAGGGCCGTGGCGAGGGCAGGCCGACTCCGGGCCCGCGTCCGGGTCCGCCCGGCGCCGCCGGTCCGCGTCCGGGCCCCGGTGCCGGTGGTCCGCGTCCCGGCGGTCCGCGTCCCAACCCGATGATGATGCCGCAGGGCCGGCCCGCCGGTCCCGGTGGCGGCGGCGCCGGTCGCCCCGGCGGCGGCCCCGGTGGCCGTCCGGGTGGCGGCGGCGGCGGCCGTCCCGGTGGCGGTGGCGGTCGTCCTGGTGGCGGCGGCGGTTTCGCCGGCCGTCCCGGTGGCGGCGGTGGCCGTCCCGGCACGACCACGGGCGGTCCCGGCGGTGGCGGCGGCGGTTTCGCCGGTCGTCCCGGTGGCGGTGGCCGCGGTCGCGGTGGCGGCACGGCCGGTGCCTTCGGTCGTCCCGGTGGCCGTCCGGCGCGTGGCCGCAAGTCCAAGCGTCAGAGGCGCCAGGAGTTCGACAACATGTCGGCGCCGTCGATCGGCGGCGTGCAGGTCGCGCGCGGCAACGGCGCGACCATCCGGCTGCCCCGCGGCGCTTCGCTGGCCGACTTCGCCGACCGCATCGGCGCCAACCCCGCCTCGCTGGTGCAGATCATGCTGCACCTCGGCGAGATGGTGACGGCGACCCAGTCGGTCAGCGAGGACACGCTGCAGATCCTCGGCACCGAGCTGGACTACAACATCCAGGTCGTCAGCCCGGAGGAGGAGGACCGCGAGCTTCTCGAGGCCTTCGACATCGAGTTCGGCGAGGACGAGGGCGACGAGGCCGACCTGGCCGCGCGTCCGCCGGTCGTGACCGTCATGGGTCACGTCGACCACGGTAAGACGAAGCTGCTCGACGCCATCCGCAAGACCAACGTGGTGGCGCGCGAGGCGGGTGGCATCACCCAGCACATCGGCGCCTACCAGGTCGCCACCGAGCACGAGGGCGAAGAGCGCAAGGTCACCTTCATCGACACCCCGGGTCACGAGGCGTTCACCGCCATGCGTGCCCGAGGCGCGAAGTCCACGGACATCGCGGTGCTGGTGGTCGCGGCCGACGACGGCGTGAAGCCGCAGACGATCGAGGCGCTCAACCACGCCCAGGCGGCCGACGTGCCGATCGTGGTCGCGGTCAACAAGGTCGACAAGGAGGGCGCCGACCCCAACAAGGTCAGGGCCCAGCTCACCGAGTACGGCCTGGTGGCCGAGGAGTACGGCGGCTCGACGCTGTTCGTCGACATCTCGGCGAAGAACGGCACGGGCATCGACAACCTCCTCGAGGCGATCCTGCTGACCGCGGACGCCGAGCTCGACCTGCGGGCCAACCCGACGATGGACGCCCAGGGCATCGCGATCGAGGCGCACCTCGACAAGGGCCGCGGCCCTGTCGCGACCGTCCTGGTCCAGCGCGGCACGCTGCGCGTCGGCGACTCGATCGTCTGTGGCGAGGCCTTCGGCCGCGTCCGGGCGATGCTCGACGACAACGGCGACGCGGTCGAGGAGGCCACGCCGTCGCGTCCGGTCCTGGTGATGGGTCTGACGGCCGTGCCGAGCGCCGGTGACAACTTCATCGTCGTCACCGACGACCGGATGGCCCGGCAGATCGCCCAGCAGCGCGCGGCGCGCAAGCGCAGCGCCGACATGGCGAAGTCGAGCCGTCGCCGCACCCTCGAGGAGCTGTTCAGCGACCTCGAGAAGGGCCGCGTCGACGAGCTCAAGCTCATCATCAAGGGTGACGTCTCCGGTTCGGTGGAGGCCCTGGAGGACGCCCTGCTCAAGATCGACGTCGGCGACGAGGTCAGGCTCCGTGTCCTGCACCGCGCCGTCGGTGCGATCACCGAGTACGACGTCAACCTGGCCGTCGCCGACGACAACGCGGTCATCATCGGCTTCAACGTCCGGCCCGAGCCCCGGGCCCGTGACCTGGCCGAGCGCGAGGGCGTCGACATCCGCTACTACTCGGTCATCTACCAGGCGATCGAGGAGATCGAGGCGGCGCTCAAGGGCATGCTCAAGCCCGAGTTCGAAGAGGTCCAGATGGGCACGGCGGAGGTCCGCGAGGTCTTCAAGGTGCCGAGGATCGGCAACGTCGCCGGTTCGCTGGTCCGCTCGGGTGTGATCGTCCGCAACAGCAAGGCCAGGATCATCCGCGACGGCGTCGTCGTGGCGGACAACCTCACCGTCTCGTCGCTGCGTCGCTTCAAGGACGACGCGACCGAGGTCCGCGAGGGCTTCGAGTGCGGTATCGGTGTCGGCTACAACGACATCAGGATCGACGACGTCATCGAGACGTTCGAGATGCGGGAGAAGCCGCGCGCGTAAGCACGCGGCCGGGCGCTCGGCGGACCATCCGCCGGGCGCCTCTCGCACGCCCGGGCCTGGTCCCCACCGCAGCAGGCCCGGCGTGCGCCTCACTCACCAGCACAAGCGGTGGCCAACGATGTATGTGGGTGCTCTTACCCTGGACATCCTGCTCGGCGACGTCCACTCGCTGAAGCAGAAGCGCTCCGTCGTGCGTCCCCTGGTCGCCGAGGTGCAACGACGCTTCCCCGCCGTGGCCGTAGCCGAGACCGGCCATCTCGACCTGCACCGGCGGGCGGAGGTCGGCATCGCGGTGGTCTCCGCCTCGGCGGGCAACTGCAAAGAGGTGATGGACGCCTGCGAGCGGCTGGTGGCGTTCCGGCCTGAGATCGAGCTGTTGTCGGCCAGGCAGCGGCTCTACAACGACGAAGACTGAACGACTGCACGACGGACGTCGTGTGTGAGGGGGAGCGAACATGGTGGACGCAGCGCGAGCGCGCAAGCTCGCCGACCGCATCCAGCAGATCGTCGCCGAGATGCTGGAGCGGCGGATCAAGGACCCGCGCCTCGGCTTCGTCACCGTGACCGACACGCGCATCACGGCCGACCTGCGCGAGGCCACGGTCTTCTACACGGTGTTCGGCTCCGACGCCGAGCGCGCCGACAGCGCCGCGGCCCTGGAGAGCGCCAAGGGCATCATCCGGTCCGAGGTCGGCCGGCAGACGGGCGTGCGCTTCACCCCGACGCTGACGTTCAAGCACGACCCGCTGCCCGACAGCGCGCGGCAGCTCGACACCCTCATCAACGCGGCCCGGGCGAAGGACGCCGAGGTGGCGCGCAGGGCCGAGGGAGCCTCCTACGCGGGTGAGGCCGACCCCTACAAGAAGGCCGACGAGGAGGAGGACGACCAGGCGGGACACCCGGCGCCGTGAGGCCCGACGCGCACACCCGCACGGAGCCTTCCGGACGCGCGGAGGCTCCGGTCCGCACGGAGCCTCCCGATCAGGGAGGGACTTCCGGCCTCGGAGGGCCTTCCGCCGCGTCGTCTCCTCCGGCAGCCGGCACCGCTTCGGGCGACGTCGTGGAAGGCGACGTCGTGGAGGGTGACGGCGTGGAGGATGACGGCGTGGCGGGTGGCCGAGCGGTGGCGGGTGACGGTGCGGCGAGTGGTGGAGACTCGCCGGACGGACATCCGCCGGCAGGAGACCCCGTGGGTGAGGGCATCCCCGAGGCGGCCTGGCGACGCGCGGTCGAGCTGATCGCCCGCGCGGACGAGGTCGCGCTGGCCTGCCACGTCTCGCCCGACGGCGACGCGCTCGGCTCGATGCTGGCCACCGCCTTCGTGCTGCGCTCGCTCGGCAAGCGGGTCGTCGCCTCGTTCGGCGACCGCACGTTCCAGGTGCCGCGCCTGCTCGGGTTCCTGCCGGGGCAGGAGATGCTGAGCCCGCCCGAGGACTACCCGGCCGCCCCCGAGCTGATGATCACCTTCGACTCGGCGTCGGCGAGCCGGCTCGGCCTGCTCGGCGCGAACGCCGCCGCCGCCCGCGAGCTCATCGTGGTCGACCACCACCCCTCCTGCCAGGGGTTCGGCACGCTCGGCCTCATCGCCCCCAGGGCCGCGGCCACGGCCATGATCGCCGAGCAGCTCATCTACCGCCTCGGCGGCGCCCTGGACCGTGACATCGCCACCTGCCTGTACGCGGGGCTGGTGACCGACACCGGCTCCTTCCGCCACTCCTCGACCTCGCCGGCCGCCCACGAGATGGCCGCCCGCCTGGTGGCCACCGGGCTGCGTACCGACGAGATCGCCCGCGAGCTGTGGGACCGGTCACCGTTCGGCTATCTCAAGGTGCTCGCCGCCGCCCTCGACCGGGTGACGCTGGAGGACGGCCTGGTCTGGACGTACGTGACCCGCGTGGACCGGGCGGCGTACGGCCTGCCGTACAGCGAGCTGGAAGGCGTCATCGACATCGTGCGCCGCGCCGACGAGGCGGAGGTCGCGGTCGTCTGCAAGGAGGACGACGAGGGCGCCTGGCAGGTGTCCACCCGCTCGAAGGGCGCCGTCGACGTCGGGGCGGTGTGCACGGCGATGGGCGGCGGCGGCCACCACAACGCCGCCGGCTTCACCTCGCACGACGGTGTCGAGGAGACCATGGCGAGGTTCCGCGAACTGCTGAGGAAGGTCTGAATGGCCGACAGTGGCCTGATCATCGTCGACAAGCCCGCCGACTGGACGTCGCACGACGTCGTCGCCCGCATGCGCCGCCTGGCGGGCACGCGCCGGGTCGGCCACGCGGGCACGCTCGACCCCATGGCGACGGGCGTGCTGGTGGTGGGCGTGGAGAAGGCCACCCGCCTGCTCGGCCATCTGGCGCTGACCGAGAAGGTCTACACGGCGACCATGCGGCTCGGCGTCTCGACCAACACCGACGACGCCGAGGGCGAGGTGACCGCCACGGCCTCGGCCGCCGGGGTCGCCCCGGCCGAGGTCCACAAGGGCGTCGCCGCGCTCACCGGCGAGATCATGCAGATCCCGCCGCAGGTCAGCGCGATCAAGGTGGACGGGCGGCGCGCCTACAAGCGGGCCCGCGCCGGCGAGGAGGTGGAGCTGGCCGCCCGCCCGGTCACCGTGTACGGCTTCGAGGTGCTCGACATCCGCGTCCACGACGACGTGGTGGACGTGGACGCCGTCGTCACCTGCTCCAGCGGCACCTACATCCGGGCCCTGGCCCGTGACCTGGGGGCCGGGCTGGGCGTCGGCGGCCACCTGACGCGGCTGCGCCGCACCCGGGTGGGCCCGTACGACCTGTCGATGGCGCGCACCCTGGACGAGCTGGCGGAGGAGTGCGTCGTGCTGCCCATCGGCGAGGCGGTGGCGGCGGCCTTCCCCCGGCGCGACGTGACGGCCGAGCAGGCCACCCTGGTGCGGCACGGCGGGCGGCTGCCCGCGGCCGGGCTCGGCGCGGGGCCGATCGGCGTGTTCGGCCCGGACGGCGAGCTGCTGGCGCTGGTGGAGGAGCAGGGCCGCACGGCCCGCCCGCTGGCGGTCTTCGCGTCCTAGGGAAGCCCCTGGGGGCTTCGGCAGGCCGTGTCAGGGCTTGCG
The DNA here is from genome assembly GCF_024172185.1 of Nonomuraea roseoviolacea subsp. carminata. Lineage (GTDB taxonomy): Bacteria > Actinomycetota > Actinomycetes > Streptosporangiales > Streptosporangiaceae > Nonomuraea > Nonomuraea roseoviolacea. The sequence goes on along the minus strand of NZ_JAMZEC010000001.1, from coordinate 1,190,843 downwards.
GGCCACCACGAGGTCGCGCACGATGGCCTGGTCGACCCAGTGCTCGAAGTCGGGCAGGCCGGCCACCTCCAGCCCCGCCGAGGCGAGGATCGCGGCCAGCTCGTCCCGGCCGCCGCCGTAGGTGTTCCACGAGACGCCCAGCGCCCCGCCGGGGCGCAGCAGCTCCGCCCACACCGGCACCGCCTTGGCGATCAGCTCCAGCGGGCTGCGCGACAGCCCCTTGCCGGCCCGGCCGCCGTGGCTGCCGTGCTGCACGCCGTACGGGGCGTCGGTGACGATCACGTCGAACGAGCGGGGCTTGAAGAACTCCCGCCCGCGCAGGGTGTCGGCGTTGACCACGGAGAGACGCTGCGTCTCGCCCGCCTTGTACGCCTCCTTCGACAGCGCGAACTCGACGTTGAGCCGCCGCCCGACCAGCGCCCGCTCGCGGCGCACCGGCACGGTCTCGGCCGTGTGCTTGAGCCGCTTGTTGCGCAGCCACGTCTTGATGAAGCCGGTGTACGCCTCGACGTCCTTGCCGTCCACGTCGATCCCGTAGGCGTCGTAGCCGTACATGAGCGCCTGGTTGAGCGTCGTGCCGCGCCCGCACATCGGGTCGAAGACCGCCAGCTTGCCGCCGAGCGGGAAGTCGGAGGCCAGCACGGTCACGTTGAGCAGCAGCTTGGTGAAGTGCTCGTTGGTCTTGCCCGCGTACTTGAGGATCGTGACGAGGTCGCTGCTCAGCCGGTCGAGCGGCCGCATGTCCAGCGGGCGCAGCAGCTCGCCCTCGACGGCGAACAGGGCGTAGACGGAGGAGAGGTTGGACAGCAGGGCGACGTCGTCGCCCTCCAGCGGCCGGGGCGTCTCGAACGTCACGTAGGGCAGGCCGCCGATGCGCGTCTCGCCGATGTCGGTCACCGCGCCCTCCATCGCCCGTTCGCTGAAGACGGCCAGCTCGGCCCGGGTCAGCCGGACGGAGCTCTCGCCGTAGACGCGGTTGTGGGAGGGCAGGATCAGGAACGCGTATCGAGCCATGGTGCGACCGATGCTACCCCCCTCGACCGGCTCCCGATCGCCCCCTCGATTGGAGCGGAGGCCGGGCCGCATGGCAGGCTTGGGGAGGAGTGATCCGCCACGAGCGAATGGGGCCGGTGTGCAGGGTTCGGAGAGGTCCGTGGTCGCGATCGGCGTCTTCGACGGGGTCCACCTCGGCCACCAGCGGGTGGTCGAGCGCGCCGTCGCCGCCGCCCGCGAGCGGGGTGTCCGCTGTGTGGCCGTCACGTTCGAGCCGCACCCGGACGACGTCGTCGTGCCCGGCTCGCGGACGCCCCGGCTGAGCACGCCGCGGCGCCGGGCGGAGCTGCTGACCGCGCTGGGCGTGGACGAGGTGTGCGTGCTGGACTTCACGCTGGAGCTGTCGCGCACGAGCGCCGCCGACTTCGCCGAGTCCGTGCTGGCCGACCGGCTGCGCGCGGCGACGGTCGTGGTGGGCGAGGACTTCACGTTCGGTCACCGGGCGGCCGGCGACACCGAGGCGCTGCGCGCGCTGGGCGACAAGCACGACTTCACGGTCGAGACCGTTCCGCTGCTCGCCGGGGTCTCCAGCGCCGGGATCCGCGAGCGGCTGGCGGCCGGCGACGTCGAGGGCGCCGGCGCGGCGCTGGGCCGCCCGCACCGGGTCGAGGGCGTGGTGGTGCGCGGCTACCAGCGCGGGCGCCAGCTCGGCTTCCCCACGGCCAATGTCGAAACCCCGGCGCACACCGCCATCCCGGCCGACGGGGTGTACGCGGGGTGGCTGGAGTGCGTGCCCGTCGCCAACCTGCCGGTCGTCTACGCGGGCGAGCGCTGGCCCGCCGCCATCTCGGTCGGCACCAACCCGACGTTCGAGGGCGTGCCGCGCACCGTCGAGGCGTACGCGCTCGACCGCGACGACCTGGAGCTGTACGGCGTGCACGTCGCGGTGGAGTTCGTGGCCCGGCTGCGCGGCAACACCCGCTTCGACTCGATCGAGGCGCTGGTCGAGCAGATCAACGACGACGTCGCCGAGACCCGCCGCCTGACCTCCTGACCGCCCGGCCACGCACGGGGAGTGACGGTGGGCACGCGAGGACGCCACGCTTGGTGGTACTCTTGCATGTCGGCTCTGTGACGGCGCCGCAGCGCGCTGCCCTGAAGGCCTTCGCTGCGGCGACTGTAGGCACGCACGGTTGCTCGCTTTCCTGTACGCCAGGCGTGCCCGTAGATTCGATAGGAGAGCCGTGTCCCTCGACACCGCTGCCAAGAAGACCATCATCACCGAGTACGCGACGGCCGAGGGCGACACCGGTTCGCCCGAGGTGCAGATCGCGCTGCTCAGCAAGCGCATCAGCGAGCTGACCGAGCACCTGAAGACGCACAAGCACGACCACCACAGCCGTCGTGGTCTGCTGCTGCTCGTCGGTCGCCGGCGCCGCCTGCTGAAGTACCTGCAGAAGGTCGACATCGCGCGTTACCGGTCGCTCATCGAGCGGCTCGGCCTGCGGCGATAACATGAGGAGGGAGCGGCGTCCGCGTCGCTCCCTTCGCATATGCCGTGCGAAGCCGGTGTGTCGCCGCTCCCGCGGCGGGCATCTGGCATACAACTGAAGATCCGAGACACTACAGCCCCCGCGTCCGCTCAGCACCATGCGACCCGCGACGCCTGCGGGCCGGTCCTCGGTAGTGGCTTCCGGTAACCAAGACCGGGCGCTTCGATCGAAGACCGGCGCTGCACCTAACGAGGGTGCCGGTGAGAAAAGAAGGGCGCGGGTGACCGACCAAAAGGAGGTCCCCCGTGGAGGGTGTCCACACCGCCGAAGCCGTCATCGACAACGGCACGTTCGGCTCGCGCACGATCCGGTTCGAGACCGGGCGTCTCGCGCGTCAGGCGGCGGGTTCGGCCGTCGCGTATCTCGACAACGACACGATGGTGTTGTCCGCGACCACCGCGTCCAGGCAGCCCAAGGAGAACCTCGACTTCTTCCCGCTCACCGTGGACGTCGAGGAGCGCATGTACGCCGCGGGCCGCATCCCCGGCTCGTTCTTCCGGCGTGAGGGCCGTCCCTCCGAGGACGCCATCCTCACCTGCCGCCTGATCGACCGGCCGCTGCGCCCGTCGTTCGTCAAGGGCCTGCGCAACGAGGTCCAGGTCGTCGCCACCGTCATGGCGCTCAACCCCGACCACCTGTACGACGTGGTCGCCATCAACGCCGCGTCGCTGTCCACGCAGCTGGCCGGCCTGCCGTTCTCCGGCCCGATCGGCGGCGTGCGCGTCGCGCTGATCGACGGCCAGTGGGTGGCCTTCCCCACCCACACCGAGCTGGAGCGGGCCACGTTCGACATGGTCGTGGCCGGCCGGGTGCTGGCCGACGGCGACGTCGCCATCATGATGGTCGAGGCCGAGTCCACCAAGGACACGCTGAAGCTGGTCGCCGACGGCGCCGTCGCCCCGACCGAGGAGACGGTCGCGCAGGGTCTTGAGGCCGCCAAGCCGTTCATCAAGGTGCTGTGCGAGGCGCAGGCGCGCATCGCGCAGGTCGCCGCGAAGGAGACCGCCGAGTACGCCGTCTTCCTCGAGTACCAGGAGGACGTCTACGCCGCGGTCGAGAACGCGGTGAAGACCGAGCTGGCCGCCGCGCTGACCATCGCCGGCAAGCAGGAGCGCGAGACCGAGCTGGAGAAGGTCAAGGCGCTGGCCGGCGAGAAGCTGCTGCCCGAGTTCGAGGGGCGTGAGAAGGAGGTCAGCGCCGCCTTCCGCTCGGTGATGAAGAAGCTCATGCGTGAGCGGGTCATCAACGAGGGCGTCCGCATCGACGGCCGCGGCACCAAGGACATCCGCGCCCTGTCGGCCGAGGTCCACGTGGTGCCCCGGGTGCACGGCTCGGCGCTGTTCGAGCGCGGCGAGACCCAGATCCTGGGCATCACGACGCTCAACATGCTGCGCATGGAGCAGGTCATCGACACGCTCAACCCCGAGCGGACCAAGCGCTACATGCACAACTACAACTTCCCGCCCTACTCCACCGGTGAGACCGGCCGGGTGGGCTCGCCCAAGCGGCGCGAGATCGGCCACGGCGCGCTGGCCGAGCGGGCGCTGATCCCGGTCCTGCCCTCGCGCGAGGAGTTCCCGTACGCGATCCGGCAGGTGTCCGAGGCGCTCGGCTCCAACGGCTCCACCTCGATGGGCTCGGTCTGCGCCTCCACGATGGCGCTGCTGGACGCGGGTGTGCCGCTGAAGGAGATGGTCGCGGGCATCGCGATGGGCCTGATCGGCGAGGGCGACACCTACGTGACGCTGACCGACATCCTCGGCGCCGAGGACGCCATGGGCGACATGGACTTCAAGGTCGCCGGCACCAAGGACGTCATCACCGCGCTCCAGCTCGACACCAAGCTCGACGGCATCCCGGCCTCGGTGCTGGCCGCCGCGCTGAAGCAGGCCAAGGGCGCGCGCCTGGCGATCCTCGAGGTGATGCAGGAGGCGATCGACTCCCCGGCGGAGATGAACCCGACCGCGCCGCGCATCATCACCATCAAGGTCCCGGTCGACAAGATCGGCGAGGTCATCGGCCCGAAGGGCAAGATGATCAACCAGATCCAGGACGACACGGGCGCCGAGATCACCATCGAGGACGACGGCACGATCTACATCGGCGCCACCGACGGCCCGTCCGCCGAGGCGGCCCGTTCGGCGATCAACGCCATCGCCAACCCGCACATGCCCGAGGTGGGCGAGCGCTACCTGGGCACGGTCGTCAAGATCGCCGCGTTCGGCGCGTTCGTCTCGCTCATGCCGGGCAAGGACGGTCTGCTGCACGTCTCGCAGATCCGCAAGCTGCACGGCGGCAAGCGCATCGAGAACGTCGAGGACGTCATGAGCGTCGGCGAGAAGATCCAGGTGGAGATCGCCGAGATCGACCAGCGCGGCAAGCTCTCCCTGGTGCCCGTCGAGGTCATCGAGAAGGAGGCCGCGGAGAAGGAGGCCAAGGGCGACGGCCAGCACGCTCACGGCGAGCAGGCCCCGTCCGACGAGGCTCCGGCCGCCGACGACAAGCCCCGTGAGGAGCGGCCCCGCCGCACCCGCACGCGGGTGCGCGCCCCTCGCAACGACGCCGACGACCGCAACTCGTGACCCTCACCACCACGCTGCACCCCGGCCGCGAAGGGGCCGGGGTGGTCAGGCGGACCGTGCTCCCCGGCGGACTGCGCGTGGTGACCGAGACCATGCCGACCGTGCGCAGCGTCGCGGTCGGCATGTGGGTCGGCATCGGTTCCCGGGACGAGGCCCCCGAGCACATGGGGGCCACCCACTTCCTCGAACACCTGCTGTTCAAGGGCACCCCCACGCGTGACGCGATGGAGATCTCGGCCTCCATCGAGGGCATCGGCGGTGAGATCAACGCCTTCACCGCCAAGGAGTACACCTGCTACTACGCGCGGGTGCTCGACGAGGACCTGGCGGTCGCGGTCGACGTGCTCGCCGACGTGGTGACCAGCTCGCTGATCACCGATGACGACGTGGAGTCCGAGCGGGGCGTGATCCTGGAGGAGATCGCCATGCACGACGACGACCCGTCCGACGTCGTGCACGAGCAGTTCGCGGCGGCCCTGTACGGCGACTCGCCGATCGGGCGGCCCATCCTCGGCACGGTCGAGTCGATCGACGCGCTCGGCCGTGAGGGCATCGCCGAGTACTACCGCCGCTACTACGAGCCGCGCCGCACGGTCGTCTCGGTCGCCGGCAACGTCCGGCACGAGGAGGTCGTGGAGCTGGTCGCGCGGGCGTACGAGCGGGCCGGCGCCCTCGGCGGGCCCCTCGACTGCGATCCGCCGCGCACGAGCGGCCCGGGCGCGGCGACCCACTCCGCGGTCACCGTGCTCGACCGCCCGACCGAGCAGGCCAACTTGGTGCTCGGCACCACCGGCATGGCCCGCACCGACGACCGGCGCTTCGCGCTCGGCGTGCTCAACGCCGCGCTCGGCGGCGGCATGTCGTCCCGGCTCTTCCAGGAGATCCGGGAGAAGCGCGGCCTGGCCTACTCCGCCTACAGTTACACCTCGGCCTACGCCGACACCGGGCAGTTCGGCATCTACGTCGGCTGCCTCCCGTCCAAGATCGACGATGTGCTGAAGATCTGCCGGGACGAGGTGGCCCGCGTGGTCTCCGAGGGGCTGAGCGCCGACGAGATCATGCGCGGCAAGGGCCAGATGCGCGGCGGGCTGGTCCTCGGCCTGGAGGACACCGGCTCGCGCATGTCGCGGATCGGCAAGAACGAGCTGGTCTACGACGAGCTGCTGTCGGTGGACGAGGTGCTGGCGCGCATCGACGCGGTCACCCCGGACGAGATCGCCGAGGTGTCCGCCGACGTCCTGACCCGGCCGCTCACGCTCGCCGTGATCGGCCCGTACGGCGACAAGGACTTCTCCTTCGCCATCGCGTGACGTCCCCGCGCGGGTCCTCCTGCGGCCCGCGCGGACCGGACGTATAGGGTTGACCGTGTGATCAAGGTAGGTGTGCTCGGCGCCCGCGGTCGTGTCGGCGTCGAGGTGTGCAAGGCGGTCGAGGCTGCTCCCGACATGGAGCTGGCGGCCGCGCTCGACAAGAACGACCCCGTCGAGGGCCTGACGGGCGCCGAGGTGGTGGTCGACTTCACCCATCCCGACGTCGTCATGGGCAACCTGGAGTGGGCGATCGCGCACGGGATCCACCCGGTGGTCGGCACCACCGGCTTCGACGCCGCGCGGCTCGACACCGTGCGCGGCTGGCTGGCGGCCTCGCCGGGCACCAACGCCCTGATCGCGCCCAACTTCGGCATCGCCGCCGTGCTGATGATGCACTTCGCGCAGCAGGCGGCCCGCCACTTCGAGTCGGTCGAGATCGTCGAGCTGCACCACCCGAACAAGGCCGACGCCCCCTCCGGCACCGCCCGCCGTACCGCGGAGCTGGTGTCCGAGGCGCGGGCCAAGGCCGGGCTGGGCGCCATGCCCGACGCCACCAGCACCGAGCTCGACGGCGCGCGCGGCGCCGACGTGGGCGGCGTCCACGTCCACGCCGTACGGCTGGCGGGGCTCATCGCGCACCAGGAGGTGCTGCTCGGCGGCGACGGCGAGATCCTCACGATCCGGCACGACACGATGAGCCGCTCCGCGTTCACCCCGGGCGTGCTGCTCGGCGTGCGGCGGGTGCGGGAGCTGCCCGGCCTGACCGTGGGCCTGGAGCCGCTGCTCGACCTCTGAGGGTCTGAGGAGCGTTCCTCAGACACGGCGTGCCCACCGCCTGCGAACAGGCAGGCGGGTGGGCACGGGGTGCGGAAGGGGTCTCGGCGCCGCACCGCCGAGCCACACGCTCTGAACCCTAATACAGAGGCGCCGTCCGGCCCGAACATGAGACCGTGTCGCCATGGTGCGATGGGCCGAAGCCGGGGACCTGCCCGGTCTGGTGGCGGTGGAGCTGGCCGCCGACGCGATGTTCGAGCGGGTGGGGATCACGTTCCCGCCGGGGACCACGCAGATCGAGGAGGTCGGCGACCCTTCCTCGGTGCTGGTCGAGGGCGACCCGCCGCACGGCTTCGCGCTCATGGGCCAGGTGGACGGCAACCTGCACCTGGAGCAGCTCGCCGTACACCCCTCGCGCATGCGGCGCGGCATCGGCGGGCGGCTGGTGGCGGCGGTGCGCGACCACGCGCTGGCCTGCGGCGTGCCGGCGGTGACGCTGACGACGTTCCGCGACGTGCCGTGGAACGCCCCCTGGTACGAACGCCACGGCTTCGCCGTGCTGCCCGAGGGGGAGTGGGGGCCCGAGCTGCGGGCGCTGGTGGAGCACGAGCGCGAGCTGGGCATCGAGGTGGCGCCCCGCGTCGTCATGAGCGCACCCGTCGTCGTGGCGCGAGCGTGATCCAGGCGGACGACCCAGGGACACGCGCGCCCCAGCCCCGGGCCTCCTAGAGGCTGACGGCCAGGCCGATCGAGAGCAGCAGGCCGTACGCCATCTGCAGCTTGCCCGTCTGCTGGAGCACGCCGATCAGCGCCGGACCCACGGCCCCGTGCAGCACCGTCTTGACCGGCATGACCGCCAGCGGCGCGGCCAGCACCGCGAGCGGCGCCAGCCAGGCGAGGGGGAACATCGCCACCGCCACCACGAACGGCGCGATCAGGCACGCCGCGTACAGGGTGCGGGTGCGCTCGGCGCCCAGCACCACCGCGAGCGTGCGCTTGCCGACCGGCCCGTCGGTGTGGACGTCGCGCAGGTTGTTGACCACGAGCATCGAGCACGACAGCAGGCCGACCGGGATCGAGGCGATCAGCGCCGGCCACGAGAGCTGCTCGGTCTGCACGTACGCCGTGCCCATCACCGGCACCAGGCCGAAGAACACGAACACGGCCGCCTCGCCCAGCGCCTTGTAGCCGTACGGGCTCTTGCCGCCCGTGTAGAACCACGCGGCGGCGATGCAGGCGGCGCCCACGAGCAGGATCCACCACGCCCGGGTCGCGATCACCAGGATCAGCCCGAGCACCGCCGCCGCCGCGAAGCAGCCGAACGCGGCGGCGAGAACCTGCGGCGGCGTCGCGGCCCGCGAGCCGACGAGCCGCATCGGGCCCACCCGCTCGTCGTCCGTGCCGCGCACGCCGTCGCTGTAGTCGTTGGCGTAGTTGACGCCGATCTGCAGCAGCAGCGCCACGAGGAGCGCGACGACCGCACGCCACCAGATCGGATGACCTTCGCCGATCGCCACGCCGGTGCCGACCACGACGGGCACGACGGCGTTGGGGAGGGTGCGGGGACGCGCTCCGGCGATCCACTGGCCGGGGGTTGCCATATCTCTGGAGATCCCTTAGCTGATGTCGGTGGTGAGCCTGACCATGCGGATGGGGCGGCCCATGTCGAGGACGCGCTCGGCCATGTCCTCGCCCCAGCCCGCCGACTCCAGGAAGCCCAGCACCGCGTAGTTGTCGGCGAACACCCAGGTGGCGATCTGCCGGTAGCCGTCCTGGCGCAGGTGGTCGACCGTCGCGTTGAGCAGGCGGCTGCCATGGCCGCGCCGTACGAAGTCGGGGTCCACCAGTAGCGTCAGCATCTCCGCCACCTCGGTGGGGTCGAGATCCGGGTCCTCGGCGGGGGCGTGCGAGGCCAGGCCCACCACGCGCTCACCACCCCGTGGGGTGGCGGGCACGCCGCTGCCCCCGACGCCGAGCGCGGGGAACCCCTCGGTGTCGAGGATGGTCTCCACCGCGACCAGCACCCGGTGCCTCGACGTGGGCGGGGCGACGATCGCCTCGTCCCACTGGCGCAGCCACATCTTCTCGGCCGCCGGGCCGGTCATCTGCTCCAAAGGGCCCTCGGGGAGGAAATCCCGATAGCCGTAGCGCCAGGCGCGGATCTGAACATTCGCCACCTGGAGCACATCCTCGCGCCGGGCCGCCCGAACGCCTACGTCTGCCATCTCGGCCCGCTCCTTCGCCTGCCGTCCATGCCACAAGGCACGAGTTACACCGTATCGGTGTTTGAGGCTTGGAGACGACGCGAACCCTGCTTCCTCGCCCGGTAGGCGCGCGTTTTGGTGCGGTTGCCGCAGACCCGCATGGAACACCACGAGCGAGATCGATTTTTCGACACGTCGATGAAGGCCCACTGACAGGTGATCTCCGCGCACACCTTGAGCCGGTCCCAGGAGGCGTCGGCGACCGCGGCGGCGATCACGGCGAGAGCGCCGCGGACCCCGCTCTCGACCGGCACGAGCCGGGGGAGGGGATCGACCACCACGCGCAGCGGCAACACCGGCAGCGCCTGGTCGTGGTGGGTCCGGAGGGCGGCGCGCAACGCCTCGCGCAGGGCCAGCGCGGTGGCCAGGTCGTCGTCCGTGGCGCGGTCGAGCGGGCCCGCCAGGCCGCGCTCGCGCAGCCACAGCGCCAGCTCCGCCGGAGAGGCCAGCTCGTCCGTGTCGCACTCCACGTCCAGGGTGTTCACGAAGTCGCGTACGAGCTCCGCGGGTGCCGGCATGCCCATACTGTACGGCGGCTCCCGCGACCCGCCCGGACGGCCCCCCGTGAGATTGATCATCCTGATCACGAGACGCGATCGAGGGCCTCGGCCAGGCGGCGCACCCCCTCGGCCAGCTCCGCCAGATGCGTCGCGGCGATGTGCGTGACCCGCACGCGCGGCCCCGGCGGCTCCGACGGGTAGTACATCCGGCCCGGGCTCACCAGCACGCCGCCCCGCCGGGCCTCCTCCACCAGGGCCGTCTCGTCCACCTCCGGCGGCAGGCGCAGCCACAGGTGCATGCCGCCCCGCGGCAGCAGGTACGGCTCGGCCCGCGGCATGCGCAGCGCCAGCTCGGCCGCCAGCGCGTCGCGGCGCGTGACGATCTCCGCGTGCAGCGCCGACAGGTGCCGCCCCCACGCGCCCGAGCCGAGGAACTCCACCGCCGTCTCCTGCAACGGCCGGGCCACGAAGAACGACTCCACGAGCTGGCTCGCGCGCAGCCGGTGCGCCGCCGGGCCGCGGGCGATCACCGCCGCCACCCGCATGCTCGGCGACAGCACCTTGGTCAGGGAGGCGATGTAGACCACGACGCCGTGCTCGTCCATGGAGACCATCGGCGGCGGCGCCTGGTCGGTCAGGTAGCGGGCGAAGTCGTCCTCGATGACGAACGCGCCCGCCGCCCGGGCGACCTGGAGCACCTGCTCGCGGCGCTCGCGCGGCAGCGTGGCGCCCGTGGGATTGTGCAGCGTCGGCTGCGTGCAGAACACCCGCGCGCCCGTCACGGCGAACGCCTCGGCCAGCAGGTCCGGCCGTACGCCGTCGCGGTCCATCGGCACGGCCGTCGCCCGCAGCCCGGCCGCCTTGGCCGCCGCCAGGGCGCCCGGATAGGTCGGCGTCTCCACCAGCACCTGCGTGCCGGGGGCGGCCAGCGCACGGAAGGCGTGCGTCAGGGCCGCCTGCCCGCCGCTGACGATCAGCGCGTCGGCGGCCGTCACGTCGCCGCCCGCCTCGGCCGCGAACCAGCGGCGCAGCTCCGCCAGACCGTTCAGCGGCGGCATCGCCCAGGCGTCGGGCCGGCGCACGGCCCGCGTCGCGGCGGCCGCGAGCTGCCGGTCGGGCCGCAGCCCCGGGTGCGGATAGCCGCCGGTCAGCGGCACCATGCCCTCGGGCGGCGGGCTCAGCAGCGAGACGACGGACGACGCGTCGATCACGCGGTCGCCCAGCGCGACGGTCTGCCAGGACAAATCGGGCGCGGCGGCGGGCCGCTCGGTGCGGTGGGCGACGAACGCGCCGCTGCCCGGCCGGGTGACCACCACGCCCTCGGCGGCCAGCATGCCCAGAGCCCGCGACACGGTCACGGGGCTGACGCTGTGGCGGCGCATGACCTCACGGCTGGAGGGCAGCCGGTCGCCGGGCCGGAGCCGGGCGGCCTCGTCGCGCAGTATCGCGGCGATCTGGGCGATACTGCTATCGTTATTCATGAAAGACCAGAATAGCGCTATCGTCGAACCCTTGGTAGCGGTCCCCGCGGCCCCCTCGAAGCGTGGCGGCACGGGGCTCGCCTTCCTCGGCGTGCTGGCCTTCTCCGGGTCGTTCCCGGCCACGGCGTTCGCGATGCGCGGCTTCGACCCGTGGCTCGTCGCCATCGGCCGGGCCTTCGTCGCCGCCGTGATCGCGCTCGTCTGCCTGCGGGCCGCCCGGCTTCCGCTGCTCCCGCCCCGGCGCCAGTGGGGTTCGTATGCCCTGATCTCGCTCGGGGTGGTGTTCGGGTTCCCCGTCTTCAGCGGCCTGGCCCTGGACCTGGGGGCGACCACCGCCCACTCGGCCGTCGTGATCGGCCTGCTGCCGGCCGCCACGGCCGCCTGCGCCGTGCTGCGCGCCGGTGAGCGTCCGAAGCCGCTGTTCTGGGTCGCCTGCGCGGCCGGCGCCGCCGCCATCACCGCGTTCACCATCACCCGCCACGGCTCCGGACCGGAGGGCGCGTGGGCCGACCTGCTGCTGGTGGGAGCCCTCCTGTCGGCCGCCGTCGGCTACACCGAGGGCGGCCGGCTCGCCCGCGAGACGCCCGGCTGGCAGGTCATCTCGTACGCGCTCGTCCTGTCCCTGCCGCTCACCGCGCCCGTGACCGCCGTGCTGGCCGCGACGACGCCGGTCCACCCGTCCGGCGAGGCGCTCGCCGGGTTCGCGTACGTGGCGGCGGTGTCGATGTTCCTCGGCTTCATCCCGTGGTACGCGGGCCTGGCCAGGGGCGGGATCGCCCGGGCCGGGCAGACGCAGCTCACGCAGCCGCTGCTCACGCTGGTGTGGGCGTGGTTCCTCATGGGGGAGCGGTTCGGGACGGCGACGGTGCTGGGGGCGCTGGCCGTCCTGGTGTGCGTCGCGGTGACGCAGCGGACCCGTAGCTGACGCTTGAAACGCATGACGGCGCCGCGCAGGATGAGGGATGGAGGTGTCACATGGCAGACCTCACCATCCCGGAGGGCGGCTTCTGGCCCGCCCCGGAGATCCCGCAGCCGAACATCTACCCGATGGAGTGGCGGGTCGAGACCGCCAAGCTCGCGGCCATCTACGAGAAGTCCAAGCGCATGGTCTGGAACCCCGCCGACCTGCCCTGGGACGGCCTCGACCCGGCCGACTTCACCCGCGAGCAGCGGCTCGGCATCATGTACTGGTTCGCCGTGCTGGCGAACTTCGACGCCTCGGGCCCGGCGGTGTTCGCCCGGGCCACCATCCAGGCGTTCGAGAAGCACGAAGAGGACCCGGTCAGGAAGTGCTTCTTCTCCATCACCCGTGACGAGATGAACCACGAGGAGTGCTGCCAGCGCACGATCGCCAAGCTCTGGCCCGGCGGCCCTCTCGGCTGGACCCCGTCCGACGACCTCGAACGGGCCGCCCACAACAACATCGGCTGGCTGTACCACAACGGCGGCCGCTACTGGAACGGCTACAACAGCGCCGTCGGCAAGTACAGCCTGCCCGTGCTGTTCACCAGCTTCATGATGGGCGAGATGGCGGCGTCCACCCTGTTCAGGGGGATGGCGTCGGAGACCCGGCATCCGGTGTTCGGCGAGATGTTCCACCGCATCGGCCGCGACGAGTCCCGCCACCTCCAGATCTGCATGACCATCCTGGAGAACGAGTGGCCGGGCCTCACCGACGACACGCGCACCCTCATCACCCGGCAGCTCCGGGCCGGGTTCGTGTTCCTGTCCATGATCCTCTGGGAGCCGCCCGAGGGCTTCTGGGACCTGCCCCCGTACTTCCTCGCCAACCACCGCGTCCTCATGGACCACGCCCGGCAGGCGGGGCTGGGGGTGCTGTCGTACGAGGAGCAGGCGGAGAACTGGCGGGTGGCGATGGCCCGGGTCCGGGCGATCGTGGAACGGTGGGGGATCGCGTTCCCGGCCATTCCGGAGCTGGACCTGGAGGGCGTGAAGGTCGACTTCATCGACCCGGAGGACATCATCCCGGTGTTCTGAGCGGTTCATTGCCGTCAAGATCGGAGCTTCGATCTTAAGATCATGACGTACCAGTGGCGCACGATCACGACGACGCTCCGCCATCCAAGAGGGACGCTGTCGGCGAAGTAGACCGAACAGGAAAGGCCCCGTGATCACGGGGCCTTTCCTGTCTGAGAAGCTGTATGCCGAGCCGGCTTCACCGCTGAAAGCAACAGGATGAGGGCGGGGTTCGGGATGCGGTGACCGGTAACCTTCACTGGGTTGTTGCACCTAGCAGTTGCGGTTGGCAGGGACTTCGAAGATGAGTCCGAGACCTTCCTCTTCATCCCAATCTTCGCCGACCTGGACGAAGCCGAAGCCGGCGATCGTGGCCAAAGACGCCACATTGTCGGGACTGATCGTCGCCCGTACGGTCCTGACCTCCGGTTCGGCCGCGGCCCGGCGCAACAGCTCGATCAGGATGGCTCGGCCATAGCCCTGGCGGCGGAAGTCAGGAGCGACGGCGTAGCCGATCTCCACCATGCCCGCCTCATCGGGGGGTCCATGAAATCCGGCATGACCGATGACGACACCTTCAGGCCCGGTCACCGCCTGCCGCGCCATCCACCGTGCGTGGCGGGGATCGGCGGCCATCTGGTCGAGCCGAAGCTGCCACAGCCACCGCGCTTTATCTGTCATGAAGTACTCAGTCAGCGCGACCCCAGCCGTGTCGCTGGCTGCGGGCAGATCCCCGTCAAGCAGAGCGGACATCGCAGCGCTCGACAACTCGACAAAGCGCACTAGCTTCGAACTGGTGGGGAACGACGTCTGTTGATCAGCTTTATCTGTCACCGTGCGGATGGTCGCAGAATGTTCGGCAGACGTCCAACGAATTGTGGAATGATCGATCAACCGCACTTGCACGACAGCATCCACCACCACGAGCACCAACCCGCTGAGAGTCATGCCGGGTACCGGTTCTCGTGGTTTGCGGCGCTCGCGGCGGCCATCGCGTTGAGCGCGGCGCGCACCGTTTCATGTATCTGCTCCAGCCGGTTCATCGTGCGCATGGCCATGAGCACATGGGTGGAATCGGTTTGCTGCCGGCCCCCGGCTCCCAGCAGGACCCGGAGCACCGACAGCTACGATCAGTTCTCGTGTGGGGACGGGTCGACGGACTGCGCGTACTGGAGCTGGGCACGCCGGGCGAGATGCGCCGGCGTCTGACGGAGCTCACCCTGGCCGGAGAGAAGAGGGCCACGGCCGGGCTGCTGGAGCTCGACTACCACGCGGAGGATGAGCCGCTGGAGCAGGTCGGCGAGCGCCTGGCGCTCGTGGACGACTCGGGCGCCAAGGCGGCGGAGTTGGAGGTCGTGGACGTCCAGGTGGTGCCCTTCGGTGAGGTCACCTGGGAGTTCGCCCAGGCGGAGGGCGAGGGCTTCCGCTCGGTCGAGCACTGGCGCGAGGGCCACCGCCGCTTCTGGGCGAGTGAGGGCTACGAGGTTGACGACTCCTCGCAAGTCGTCTGTGTGCACTACCGCGTGGCCGGCTGACCGCGATGATCCTCTACAGCGGATAGTCGTACCGGATGAAGCCGTTGAACCGGGCGACCTTGTCGTACAGGAGTCGCGCGGAAGTGTTGTCCTCCTTGGTCGTCCAGTAGAGCCTGGCCGCTCCACGCTCACGCGCATCCTCGGCGACCCGCTCGATCAGCGCCCGCGCCGCCCCTCGCCCGCGTGCCGCCTCCCCGACGAACAGATCCTGGAGGTAGCAGGAGTCGGGCATCCAGAAGGTGACGTGGAAGAGGTAGTGCGCGATGCCGACGAGTTGCCCGTCCAGCCGCGCACCGACGCCGTGCACCTCGGTGCCGTCCATCAGCCGCCGCCAGGCGTCCTCGTATCCCTGGTCGGGGACGTCGGTGTTGTAGAAGGTCTTGTAGCCGCGGGCGAGCACTTCCCACGCGGCACGATCCTGGGAGCGCAGGGGGCCAATCTCGATCACGCGACTCATGGTGGCACAGGCATCTCTTGGGCCCGAGCACAGACTCGTACAGGGGCCGACCATGCTTGTCGCCGCTGACTTGCCGCTCTCTTCCTCAGGGAGTTCGCTGTGGGGCGCATCCGGCCAATCTTGGGGATCGGCCACGTAGGTCCCACGGTGCGCGATCGTGAACACCCAGCCCTGGTCCCTGAGGCGCGCCACCGCCTGTCGGACAGTCACTTTGGCGACGCGGAATTCGTGCATCACGGCTTTCTCGCTGGGAATCGCCCTCTGCGGCGAAAACTCGCCGCTCCGGATGCGCCCCGCGAGAGTGCTGGCGATGGTGACGTACAGCGGAACCTTTCTGGCCGCGCGAGGAACGTCAGGGTCGCCCACAAAGGTGCCCTCCCCCTGGAGGGTGTAGGCCACTCTACGGCTCCTCAGCTCGCGAGCGACCCTTCTGGCCGTGGTACGGGCGATGCCGAACTCCTCCGCCAGCCGTGTCTCACTCGGGACCGGAGCACCGGGCGGCAATTCCCCGCGCAGGATCCGCTCCTCGATGATCCGAGTGATCTGCTGATACAGGGGGACGGGACCTTCACGGTCGAGCACGCTCGCATCCTATAGACGTGCCGATACAAGCAGTCGACTTTTCTGAGAAGTTCCGGCGCATCTCATGGAGCCGCGCCAAGCAGCTAGGCGTCCGGCCATTCCTCCTTGGGCGACACGTAGCTTCCCCGCTGGGCCACCGTGTAGATCCATCCCTGTTCGCGCAGCAGGGCCATCGCCCGCCGTACCGTCTCGCGGGCCACGTCGTACTCCTGCAGCAGAGTTGTCTCTCCGGGAATGGGGCGGCGTGGCTGGTACCGCCCGGCTTTGATCTGCTCGGCGATGTCGCCGGCGATCTGCTGGTACATCGGCGTCTTGCGCTGCTTGCGCGGTGCGGCGTCCGGGGCGCCGACAAACGTGCCTTCACCCTGGACGGTGTAGATGAGCCCTTCCTCGCGGAGCACATGGATGGCCCGCCGGGCCGTCGTCCTCGCCACGCCGAACTCCGCCTGGATGTCCGCCTCGCTGGGGACTGGATGTCCGGAGGTCAGGTCGGAGACCCTGCGCCGCAGAATGTCGGCGATCTGTAGGTATAGATGGGTATCGCCATCGTAGTCGAGCACGTACGCAAGATAGGCGAAGGGGTACGTGGTGCCACATAACGCTCTGTCTGTTTAGACGTAGCGCAAGTTCCGACTAGTCATTGCGATACAACTAGACATAGAGTGCTGCCATGGCTGATCCCGAGGCGGGTGCGGAGCTGGGGGAGTGTTCGGGATGCCATGTGCGGATGACGGGTCGAACCATACGGGTCATCGACTGGGAGCTGGAGGCCCCATGGGGGAAGCGGGCGCGGGTGAGAGCGCACACGTGCTCCTGCGAGCCTGTGGTGTACGAGTTGTGCCAGGTGGGAGGCGTCCGCTTCATTCGCCGGACAAGTACGCACGGCAGACGGAGGATCATGCAGGTCAGCCCCAGGATGAGCGCCGACGATGCGGACAGGATGTGGCAGTTGGTGCTCGCGGGAATGGCCCGATGACCTCGTGGTGCAATCTCCGTTGCTGATCCGGCGTGCGTCCGCGTTATGCGGCACCGGTGCGGCATCCGGCCCGGGTGCGGCCGCCGGCACGTCGCGACTGGGCATTCTCGCCCTCGCCGGCCCGCACAGGGAACGGCCCTCTGCTGCTGGACTGTGCTGCCTGATCCCCTCAGGAGGGACTCTCGTGGGTTCCGATCACTCAATCCCATCGGAACCCACGAGGCCGTGTGACTCCGGCCGCCCAGACTGCCGCAAGAGGCGGCCGGATGTGGTTCCCTGCAGGCCCTGGATCGCTCCGCGGGGCCTGCAGGGGACTTGTTGGAGGGACGCGGTCCCGGTGCTTTCCGGGTGGCCCGGGACCGCGTCGTGACGGGTATCGGCCTGGAACCTGGGCCACGGCCGACCCGCGCCAAAAGGATGGCATGCGCCGCCGTGCCGACGCTGGCGTTCCGCACTTTCAGCGGGATCATGGTTTTTCTGGTGGGGTGTGGGTTAAGGGTGTGGTGTGGCGGCTTTCGGAGGGCGAGCGTTGGGGGCCTGGCGGGGCGCGGGCACCGGCGGGCCGGTTTCGGGAACCGGGACGCGTCTCCAGGCCGCGTCCGTGATGATCAGATGGTCGAGGAAGCGGAGGCCCACCGTGCTCGCGGCCGCCGCCAGCCGGGCTGTCGCCGAGAGGTCGTCGTCGCTCGGGTCGAGGGAGCCGCTGGGGTGGTTGTGGGCCACGCCGAACGCGGCGCCGCCGCAAGTCAGCACCGTCGTGACGATCTCCCGTACCGGTACGGCCGTGTGGTCGGCGCCGCCCTCCGTGAGGACCGTGCGCCGCAGGACCGCCCCTCGTGGGTCGCACACCACCACGACCAGCCGCTCACGCGACAGCCCCTGAAGGAGGGGTGCCGCCACCGCGGCCAGGTCGGACGTGCTCGTGATCCGCGGGCGTCCGGGATCGGCCTGGGCGCGGCGTACGAGATGGAAGGCCGCGGCCACGCGCGCCGCCTTGGCGGGGCCCACGCCCTTCACGGCGAGCAGCCGGTGCGGCTCGGAGCGAGCCAGCCCGTCGAGGTCGCCGCAGTGTTCGATGACCTGGGAGGCCAGGTCCACCGCGCTCGCTCCGCGGAAGCCGGAGCCCAGCAGTACGGCCAGGAGCTCACGGTCGGCGAGCGCCGCCGGCCCGCTCGTCATGAGCCGCTCCCTGGGGCGCTCCCGCGTGGGCAGGTCTTTGACTCGCACAGGAAGGTTGTATCAACCGGGACCGACAAGCTGGGGATGCGAGCGCGGCCCACCCGCAGCGCGCCTCACCTCACCGGGCGCTGCGAGCTGCTGAAGAGCATCGTTCAGGTCTGCGACGAGGTCGCGGAGGGTCTTGCGGGGTGGAGGGGGGCGGGCCCATGGCCGGTGTTGAGCGTGGTGGCAGCCGTCCGCGGAGTCGCCCGAAGGAAACGGGGTCGGGATGCTCCTGCGCGTCGCGGAGCGGCCCGCCTGCACAGGGGAGGAGGCGTTCCGGATGAACGGCCTGTGCAGGGTGTCCGTCGTGGACGGGTCAGCCGACCGGCATGCTGTACGTGACGCGGAACCGGTCGCCCGGGAGCACGATGTCGCTGGTCTCCATCGGGCGCTCGCCGGCCCAGTGGGTGCGTTCGACGTGCAGGACGTGCGTGCCCGCCGGCAGTTGCAGGGCGTCGGCCTCGGCCGGGCGCGGCACCCTGGTGTGCACGGTCTCCCGGATCTCGGTGATCCGCACGCCGTGGGCGGACATCCGGGCCACCACGCCGCGTCGCTCCTCGTCCAGGTGCGCGGCGAACTCCACGGGCTCGTACGAGACCGCGAGCTGGAGCGGACGCCCCTCGCCGCGGTAGAGGTAGCGCGTGCGGGTGAGTTTGGCCGACAGCGGCAGCCGCAGCCGCCGGGCGATCTCGGGGGTGGCCTCGGTGGAGTCGATCTGCCACTCCCACGTGACGCGGCGGCCCTGCGTCTGCAGGTCGGCGGCGAACGGGGTGGGGTGTTCGGGGAAACGCCATCGATGCAGGGGCATCAGGATCGGGCGTTCTCTGACGTAATGGCCCGATCCCACCCGGCCGATGATGAGACCCTCGGTGACCAGCACGCGCAGCGCGTGGCGGGCCGCGGTCTCGCCGACCTGGTATTTCCGGGTGAGCTGCGCCCGTGAGGGGATGGGTGCGCCCGGGGGAAGGGTGCCGTCGTTGATCTGCCGCCGAATGTCCTCTACGACGCGCAGGTAGACCGGATCTGAGGTGGCCACTAGTTCATCCCTGGGGGTTCGGGTGAGACGCTGCCCTATGTTGCCGTATTCGGCAGGTAACCGACCGTCATCGACGACCCTTGGAGCCCCAACTTTGCGGCAGCGCAAAATTATCGGAGAAACCTTGTAACGCTGGTGTAAGGGGTGGCGATTCTCCGGTAGAGGTCGTCGATGTGTGTACCCCCGAGCACATATCGGCGACCTCTTCCATGAGACCCTCTCTCGCCGGTCCTCCGGAGACCGGGTTCCGGCCGATGGATGGCCCCTGAGGTGGGCGAAGCGGGGTGGCGGCGTCCAAGGGTTTTGGGAATCCAGGTAGCGTTCGCACTATGGCAGCGCCAACCCGAACCACGGACGCACCCTTCGGCCGCATGCTGACCGCGATGGTCACGCCCTTCACCGCCGACGGCGCGGTCGACTACGACGCCGTGCGGCGGCTCGCCGCCTACCTGGTGGACGAGCAGCGTAACGACGGCCTGATCGTGAGCGGCACGACCGGAGAGTCGCCCACCACCTCCGACGACGAGAAGCGGCGCATCCTCGCCGCTGTCCTCGAGACGGTCGGGGACCGGGCGACCGTGGTGGCCGGGGTCGGCACCAACGACACCCGTCACAGCGTCGAGCTGGCGAAGGCGGCGGCCCGTACCGGTGCGCACGGCCTGCTCGTGGTGACGCCGTACTACAGCAAGCCCCCGCAGGAGGGGCTCTACCGACACTTCATCACCGTGGCCGATTCGACGGAACTGCCGGTGATGCTCTATGACATTCCTGGACGCAGTGGTGTGCCGATCCAGACCACGACCCTGATCCGGCTCGCGCAGCACGAACGCATCGTGGCCGTGAAGGATGCCAAGGGCGACCTGTTCGCCGGCGGCCAGGTCATGACGGCGACCGATCTCGTCTACTACTCGGGCGACGACCTGCTCAACCTGCCGTGGCTGTCGGTCGGCGCGGCCGGCTTCGTCAGCGTCGTCGGCCACGTGGTCGGGGCGCACCTGGCCCGCATGATCGAGCTGTACCGCAACGGCGACGTCGCCGAGGCGCTCGCCGTGCACCGCCAGGTGGCGCCCGTGGTCGAGGGGATCATGATGAGCGCCGGTGGCGCGATCATGGCCAAGGCCGCGCTGGGCATGGTCGGCATGCCCGTGGGCCCCGTACGGCCGCCGCTGGTCGCCGAGACGGAGAAGCAGAACGCCGAGCTGCGCGCCTGCCTGGTGGCGGGTGGCGTGAAGTTGACAGACGCATAAGAACGTTGACAGACGCATAAGAACGTTGAGACACGCATAAGAGCGTTGACCGACGCACAGGAACGTTGACAGACGCATAAGAGCGTTGGCCGACGCATGAGAACGGGGAGGAACCGGCAGTTTTGAGAACACGAGTCAACAAGGGGGAACGGGCATGAGTCATCCCCATCCGGAGCTCGGTCCCCCGCCGGCGCTGCCCGAGGGGGGCCTGCGCATCGTGGCGCTGGGCGGGCTGGGCGAGATCGGCAGGAACATGGCCGTCTTCGAGTACGAGGGCCGCCTGCTGATCGTCGACTGCGGGGTGCTCTTCCCCGAGCCCGACCAGCCGGGCGTCGACCTGATCCTGCCCGACTTCGAGTACATCAGGGACCGGCTCGACGACGTCGAGGCCGTGGTGCTGACCCACGCCCACGAGGACCACATCGGGGCGGTCCCCTACCTGCTGCGCGAGCGGCGCGACATCCCGCTCATCGGGTCGAAGCTGACCCTGGCCCTCATCGAGGCCAAGCTCACCGAGCACCGCATCCAGCCGACCAAGCTGCAGGTGGTCGAGGGGGAGCGGCACCGGTTCGGGCCGTTCGAGTGCGAGTTCCTCGCGGTCAACCACTCGATCCCCGACGCGCTGGCCGTCGCCATCCGCACGCCCGCGGGCATCGTCCTGCACACCGGCGACTTCCGGATGGACCAGCTGCCGAGCGACGGCCGGCTCACCGACCTGGGCGGGTTCGCCCGGCTCGGGGCCGAGGGCGTCGACCTGCTGATGTCCGACTCGACCAACGCCGAGGTTCCGGGGTTCGTCACCAGCGAGCGGGAGATCGGGCCGGTCATCGACGAGGTCATCCGCACCTCCGAGCAGCGGGTCATCGTCGCCAGCTTCGCCTCGCACGTCCACCGCATCCAGCAGGTCATGGACGCCGCCGCCCGGCACGGTCGTAAGGTGGCGCTCGTCGGCCGCTCGATGGTGCGCAACATGGGCGTGGCCCGCGACCTCGGCTACCTCAAGGTGCCGCCGGACCTGCTCGTCGACTCGCGCGCCATCGAGTCGTGGCCGCCGGAGGACGTGGTGCTGATCTGCACCGGCTCCCAGGGCGAGCCCATGGCCGCGCTGTCGCGCATGGCCAACCGCGACCACCCCATCCGCATCGCGGAGGGCGACACCGTGCTGCTGGCCTCGTCGCTGGTGCCCGGCAACGAGACCGCGGTCAACAAGGTGATCAACGGGCTGACCCGCTGGGGCGCCCGCGTCGTGCACAAGGGCAACGCCAAGGTGCACGTCTCCGGGCATGCCGCCGCCGGCGAGCTGCTGTACGTGCTCAACCTGACGCGGCCGTCCAACTTCATGCCCGTCCATGGGGAGTGGCGGCACCTGCGGGCCCACGCGCGGCTCGCGGAGCTCACCGGCGTGCCCGAGGACCACATCGTGATCGCCGAGGACGGCGTCGTGGTCGACCTGGTCGACGGCCGCGCCAAGATCGTCGGCGCTGTCCACGCGGGTTACGTGTACGTCGACGGCTCCTCGGTCGGTGAGATCACCGACACCTCGCTGAAGGACCGCCGGATCCTCGGCGACGAGGGGTTCATCTCGGTCGTGATCGTGGTCGACTCGGCCACCGGGAAGCTCACCGCCGGGCCGGAGATCCACGCCCGGGGCTCGGGCATCGATCCGGCGCAGTTCGAGGAGTTCATCCCGCAGATCGAGAAGGCCCTGGAGGCCAAGGCCGCCGACGGGGTGGTCGACATGCAGGAGATCAGGCGCGTCGTCAGGCGCACGGTCGGCCGCTGGGTGAGCGACACCTACCGCCGCCGTCCGATGATCATCCCTGTGGTGCTGGAGGTCTGAGGCCGGCTCCACTCGACCGGTGACGGTCGCCCGCCCTCCGATGAGGGCGGGCCGCCGACCACCGGAGCTGGGAAAATTGGTTTGCCCGGCTCGGGGGACGTGGATAGCGTCGTCCGCCATGACGCCGACTCTGCACACGAAACGCCTGGTCCTGGAGCCGTACGTGCCCGAGGACGAGGACGGCTTCGTCGCCCTGTTCCAGGACGCGAGGGTCTCCCGGTACATGGGGGACGGTCCCTCTCCTGAGGCGGACGACCGGGCGCTGTTCGGCCGGATCTTCACCAAGGTCTACGCGCAGAACCTGTTCGAGGTCTGGGCCGTCCGGCGGGACGGGGAGTATGTCGGGCATGCTGAGATCAAGCCCACCGGGACCGTCGGCGGGCACGAGATCATCTACGCTCTGGCACCGGCGGCCTGGGGATCCGGCCTGGGCACCGAGCTGGCGGAGGCGATCGTCGCCTACGGCTTCGAGACTCTGCGGCTGAGTGAGGTCTTCGCCACCGTGGCCGCTGACAACCTGGTCTCTCTCGCTGTGTTGGGGAAGATCGGTTTCCGGCATGTACGGGACATCGAGGAGGACGACGGCGGCACGACCCGCGTCCTGGCCCGCTCCCTCTGAGGACGCCGATCTTCGACACCTCGCCGGGGCTGATGCCGCCCTGCGGCCCCGCGCGTTACGCGGGGCTGGGGCGCGGATCCGGGTCACTCCTTCTGTGCGCCGGGAATCCTCATCAGAGTCTCACCTCGCGCGCCGGGAGCCTCCATTGCAGCTTCGCCGCGCTGGGCCTCACCGCGCCCCCTCACGCCTCAGCCGGTCGACGTCCCCGTCGTGGGGACGAACTGCGCCGGCTGCCCGCCGTCAGACCCAGCCGTAGGCTGACCGGATGGCCGAGGCGATCTCGTTGACCAGGGTCATGTTGTTGCCGTTGGCCAGGACGGCATAGCCGGCGCCGAGCTCCGGATAGCCCTTGAACACCGACTTGAAGCCGTAGTTGGAGCCGTCGTGGGTGTAGGAGAAGTTCTTGGTCCCGGCGCCGGCGAGGAACAGGCCGCGGCCCATGGTCGGCTCGGGGCCCTTGGTGAGCAGCGTTCGCACGGAAGCCCTGGTGAGCGGGCCGGCGATGTCACCGGAGGCGGTGTAGGCCCGGTTGAGGTAGCTGACGAGGCGGCACAGGTCGAGCACCGTCGTGTACAGGCCCGCGGCGGCCGACTCCGGGTAGCGGTTGCGCTTGCCGGGGATCACCGCGCCGGAGGCGGTGTGCCCGGCGGCCAGCTCGAACCCGGGCGACAGGGCGTACGAGCTGGACTTCATGCCGAGCGACGCGAACACCTCCTTGTCCATGTACTGCGCCAGCGGCAGGCCGCTCTTCTGCTCCACCATCCGCTGCAGCAGCACGAAGCCCGCGCCGGAGTAGTGGAACTCGGCGCCGGGGTCGGTGGTGAGCTCGATCTTCGGCGAGTTGCCCTCGCCGTTCATGACCTGCAGCAGGGTCGGGACCGTCGCGTCGGGCCCGTACCCGGCGAAGCCGCCGCCCGTGCCGGAGACGAAGCCGGAGCAGACGTTCGCCGGGGAGGTGGAGCCGCGCCCGATGACGCCGGCCCGATGCGTGAGCAGGCGGTCGACCGTCGGCACCCCCGTCGCCGGGACGCAGTCGCGGGCGGGCAGCGTCCAGCCGAGGTGGGGGCGGACGTCGGTGGTCAGGGGCAGCTTGAGCGTCTGCATGAGGCGCATGACGCCGAGGGAGGCCACGGCCTTGCTGATGGAGGCGGCCTGGAAGGCGGTCTCCGGATGCGCGGCCGCGCCGCTGCCCGCCTCCAGCCAGCCGTACCCCGTGGACCAGGCGATCTTGTTGCCGACGACCACCGCGATCGCCACGCCCGGCGTCTTCCACGCGTTCATCCGCTGCCAGATCGTCGCGCCGCCCACCGCGTTCTCGACCTGCCGCACCCGGTCCGCGGGCAGCGCCGGCACCTTGCCGCGCGAGCTCACCGACCAGCCGCCGGTGGGCGAGAACGCCACGTTGTGCAGCTGCCACCCTCCTCCGGCCAGGTCGTTCAGCTTCTGGAAACAGGCGTCGTCGATGCCGCGCGCGTGGAACTCGTCCTGCGCGACGACCGCCCACCCGCCGGCCTTGGGGAAGGCGACGCGGGTCACGCGGCGACCGCCCTGCGTCAGGTTGCGCATCATCTGGTAGCACTCGTCGTCGACGCCCTTGGCGTAGAAGCCGCCGGTGTCGGCCACCGTCCAGCGGTTGCCGCCCGCGGGCGGGAAGGCGACGTCCACCACTTGCCGGCCGGCGTCGTAGCTGGCGGTGATGCGCGCGTGACACTCCTCGGGCAGTCCGCGGGCGGTCATCCCCTTGTCGCCGGTGATCACCCATCGGTCGCCGCCCTCGGGCGGGAAGGCCACACAATGGATCTTCGTCCCACCCTTGGTCAACCTGCCGAGCTCGGCGAAGCAGGCGTCCGGGATGCCGCGGGCGAAGTAGCGGCCGTCCTGGGTGACGATGACCCAGCCGTTGGACGGGGTGAACGCCATCGCGCTGATGCCGTAGGGCGCCAGCTCAGCCGTCTTCGTGTGCGCCTCCGTGGGGACGCCGCCGTCGGCGAACGGGTAGCTCGCCGCCTGCGCGGCCGGGCCGAACCCGGTGGTGGCCAGTCCGGCGCCGACCGCTGCGGTGCCGGTCAGAGCGAGAAAACGTCTGCGGTCCATGGGGGAGATCTCCTCAGGGCGGGGCCCCGGGGGCGGGGCACCGATGATCACAATGTGCGAGTGCATCATCGCAGACCGCCGGAGGCGAGGGCTTCCAGCGGGGTGGAGGCGTCAGACGGGTGCCACGCGCGCTCGGGAGTCGGGTCTCCGGTCAGAACGTGAATGGGGGATCGAGCGTCGGTGAGGCGGCTTGAAGAGGTGGACGGGTAGACAGCAGGTCTCTTGACCCGAGGCAGGTGGTCCAGCCGAGGGAGGTCGCCGCAAAACGGGAGCTGACGTGCTGGCCTTAAGGGTCTCAGGCGTCTCGGTGGCGTAAGAGCCAGGTGCCCGCCAGCACCGGCACGAGCGCGTAGGCGGCGAGAACGGCGACCGCCGCCGCGGGAGGAAGACTCGAGCCGTACACGGAGCTCTTGAAAGGCACCCCGCTGATCTGCCGAGGCAAGGCGCTGATCATCATGGAGCCGAGCCAGTCCTTCCACGGGGAGGGAAGCTTGCCGACGAACATCGGGATGACGTACGCGAGGCCGACGAGCACGGCCACGGCACCAGCCGTTGACCGTGTCAACGCCCCGAGGCCCAGACCGAGCAGGGCGAACACGCAGACGGTCAGGCCCGTCGCGGCCAGCGTCGGAAGCCGGTCGAGGAACGGCGTCAGGTAGGTGCCGGAGAAGCGGTCGCCGATCACCTGACGCGCCAGGAAGTACGTGCCGAAGATCGCAACGCTGCCGGTGAGCAGGCTGATGGCCCCCACGACGGCGGCCTTCGCCGCGAGCACCGGCCAGCGCCTGGGCACGGCGGTCAGACTGGTCCTGATCACGCCGGTCGCGTACTCGGAGGTGATGGCCAGCACGCCGAGGATGCCCATGCAGAGCTGCGGCACGATGATCACGACCTCCTCCAGCTCCGCGATCGAGGCTGTCGCGCGCTTGGCCGGCGTCGCGTCGTCGTACATGCCGGCCGCCATCCAGGCGATGGCGGCGCCGAGCAGGATGGCGCCGAGGCTGAGGAGGAGCAGGAGCCCGGTGGAGCGGACCGAGCGGATTTTCAGCCATTCGGAGCTGAGCATGTTCATAGGAGTCGTCTCCGGGAGCGTTCGGCCGTGGTGGGTGTGGAGGAGGTCATGCGTCTCACGGCCCGAGGAGTGGCGTGCGTTCCCCAAATCGGAAGGGGTGTCGGGCGTTCCCCTGACTGAGCAGGCGTCATGCGTTTCGCTCCTCGCGGGGCGGTCAGGCGTTGCGCCTGCTGAGAATTCGTCATGCGTCTCGCTTGCTGAGCATGTGCAGGCCCGCCCCGAGGGCCACCGCGGCATAGGCGAGGAGAGCCAGCAGGGCGGCCCAGGGTGGGAGGATTCCGTCGCCCAGTCGTCTGGAGAGGCGCTCGCCGGTGAGCTGCGGCGTCAGGTTGGGGAGCATGAAGGCCGCGATCCTGGTGTTCCAGGGCGCGGGGAGGTAGTTGGCGATTCCGGGCAGGACGAACAGCAGCGAGACCACCGACACGAGCGCCCCGGCGGTGGAGCGGACGGCGGCGCCGAGGCCGAGACCCACGATCGCCAGCACGGTCACCGACAGCCCCGCGGCCAGCAGCGTCGGCACGTCCTCGGCGAACGAGGACTCGTTGAAGCCCAGCCGCCGCTCGCCCGCCAGCAGTCTGCTCACCGCGTACGTGGTCATGATGATGGCGGTCGCCGCCGCGAACGTCACGACCGTGACGACCGCCGTCTTGGCGAACAGCAGGACACCTCGCCTGGGCACGACCGTGAGGCTCGTACGGATCATCCCGGTGGCGTGCTCGGCCGTGATGGCGAGCACTCCGATGACAGCCAGGCTGATCTGCACCAGGGGCAGGAAGCCCTCCTCCGGGGCCGCTGCCCGGACGGAGCCGCGCTCGTCCGCCAGCCCGCTCGCATAGACGCTCCACACCACGCCCAGCACGACCATGAGGCCGGCCGCTCCGAGCGCGTAGTAGGTCGAGGCGACAGAACGGAGCTTCAACCACTCCGAGGAGATGACCGCTCTCATCGCGCGGCTCCGAACTGCACACTGCCGGCCGTGAGCGCGAGATAGGCGTCCTCGAGGGTGGGATAGCGGGTGGTGAGCTCCTGGATCGTGGCCTCGGCGATCAGCTTGCCGCGGCCCATGATGACGATGCGGTCAGCCGTCAGGGCCATCTCGCTCATGAGATGGCTGGACAGCAGGACGGTGCGGCCCTCGGCGGCCAGTGAGCGCATGAGGTCGCGGATCCAGCGCACGCCGTCGGGATCGAGGCCGTTGACCGGCTCGTCGAACATGAGCACGCGCGGGTCGCCCAGGAGCGCCGCCGCGATCCCGAGCCGCTGTCTCATGCCGAGGGAGAACCCGCCCACGCGTCTTCGCGCCACGCCGGTCAGGCCGACCAGGTCGAGAACCTCGGCCACACGCCGCTCCCCGATGTCGTTGGTGCGGGCCAGGCAGAGCAGATGGTGGTAGGCGGTACGGCCGCCGTGCACCGCACCGGCGTCGAGCAACGCGCCCACCTGCGCCATCGGCCTGCGCAAGGTCGTGTAGGGCCGGCCGTTGACCAGGGCCTCGCCGGAGGTGGGAGTGTCGAGGCCGAGGATCAGCCGCATCGTCGTCGACTTCCCGGCTCCGTTGGGCCCGAGGAAGCCGGTCACGTGGCCGGGCTCGACGGTGAAGGACAGGTCGTCGACGGCGAGCGTGTCGCCGTAGCGCTTGGTGAGGTGGTGGAGTCGGATCACGTCGTCGAGGATGGGGTACGGCGGGTCGGCGGCACATCGGACCACGGTCCGAACCTTGATGTCAGACCCTGGGTTGACGTGCGGAGGCGGGCATGTTGGCTACCGTCTACGCGTGCACGAGCCGAACCCCCTCTTCGCCAGGCGCCTCAGCCGGGGCCAGTTGGTCATGCTCGACCTGGTGGCCGGGCTGTGCTTCTCGTTCGTCTTCCTGATGGCGCCCACGCCGACCTTCGATGTGCCGTGGGCCCGGCTCGCCGTCTGTCTCGGTCTCGGGCTGCCGCTGGCCCTGCGGCGCGTGTGGCCCGTGCCGGTCTTCTGCCTGGTGCTGACGGTGTCCGTGGCCGCCGTGGTGCTGGGAGTCGTGAGCATCGCGTACGTCGCGCCCGCTTACGCGTTGTACATCGTGGCGCTCACCGACGATCGAGGTGCTCTGGCGCCCACCATGGCGATCGCCGTGCTGACCTTGATCACGCTTGTGGGGCTCGTCGCGATGGGCGGATCCCCACAACCGGGCGCCCCCTCCTGGTTCGCGCATCTCGACGTGCCGCTGCTCGGCATCGCCGCTCTGGGAGGCTCCTGGACGGTCGGGCGTGCCGTACGCGAACGCAGAACGTACGCGGCGCGCGACGCCGAGCGCCTTGCCGAACAGAAGGTGACGGAGGAACGACTGCGCATCGCGCGCGAGCTGCACGACGTGGTCACGCACAGCGTGGGGCTGATCGCGGTGAAGGCGGGCGTGGCCAACCATGTCGTGCGCAGCAAGCCGGAAGAGGCGCACGACGCCTTGAAGGTGATCGAGACGGTCAGCCGCGGCGCACTGGTCGAGATGCGCCATCTGCTCGGCGTCCTCCGCTCCAAGGACGACCCGGATCGAGGGCCCCTTCCCAGGCTCAACGGGATTCGTGAGCTGGCCGAACGTGCTCGGCTCGCCGGGGTGGAGGTCGAGTTGGACCTGCGGTTCACCTCCGTGGGGGTGGAAGGCGATGCCGCGTCTGGGGGAGTGAAGCCGCCGTCGGGGGTTGGGAGTGCGGCCATGGGAGGGAGTCACCTCTCTGATGGAGGGTCTATCGGACTGCGCGGAGGAACTCCCGTTCCTGGCGGCAGGCTTGTGGGGGCCAAGGGTGGGGGTCCGGTTCCTGAGGGAGGGCCTTTGAGGTCGGGAGCGGGGAGTTCCGCCCCTGACAGGAGTTCTGTGGGTGCCGAGGGCGGCGGTCCGGTTCCTGACAGGAGTTCTGTGGGACCTGAAGGTGGACGTTCGGTCTCTGGCGTGAGGTCTGTGGGAGCTGAGGGCCGAATTCCGGTTTCCGGCGAAGGGCTCGTGGGAGCGGGCGGCGGGGGTTCATCTGGCGCGGGGCCTGTTGAGGCAGGAGGCGGAAGTCCGGCTCTTGGCGGCAGACTTGTGGGGCCGGAAGCGGGAAGCCGGGTTTCTTCAGGGAGAGGCGTGGGACCTCGGGACCGGGGTCCGGTTGGTGACGGAGGGCCTGTGGGGTCTGGCGGTAGGCATCCCGTGCCGCGAGACGGGGCCGCAGCGTCCATGGGAGAGTCGGGCGCCGAGGACCTCGTAGCTGAGGAGCGGGAGGGGAGCGGGCGCCCGGGAGGGGCCTCGGGGGAGAGGCGCCTGCCCGAAGGTGTGGAGTTGTCGGCGTATCGGATCGTCCAGGAGGCGCTCACCAACGTCGCCAAGCACGCGGCGCCGACTCGCTGCAGGGTGTCCGTGGTGGCCGGCTCCAGTGAGGTGCGGATCGAGGTGACGAATGACCGGGCGGCGGGCCGTGGTCTGGCTACAGGAAATCGTGGTGTGTCCATGGGAAGCCGTGATGCGCCCACAGGAAGCAGGCATGGCGGGTCGGGGCTGGCCGGCGGCGAGCCGGCGGTGGAAGGGGCCGGTCATGGGCTGATCGGGATGAGGGAGCGCGTGGCGATGTTCGGTGGAGCCTTCGAAGCCGGGACGATCCCCGGCGGAGGGTTTCGCGTGCTGGCGACCTTGCCCTACGGGAGTGCTTCATGATCCGGGTGGTCGTGGCCGACGACCAGGCGCTGCTCAGGGGAAGTTTCAAGGTGCTGGTCGATTCGGAGCCGGACCTGACCGTTGTCGGCGAAGCCGCCACCGGGGCCGAAGCGGTGGCCGTCACCCTGGAGCAACGCCCCGACGTGGTGCTGATGGATGTCCGCATGCCGGAGATGGACGGCATCGAGGCCACCAGGCGCATCGGTGACGCCTCCCGCATCTTGATCGTGACGATGTTCGATCTCGACGCGTATGTGTACGACGCGCTTCGGGCCGGGGCGAGCGGGTTCCTGTTGAAGGACACGCCGCCTGCTGACCTGGTGACGGCCATTCGGGTGGTGGCCGGTGGTGAGGCGCTGCTCGCTCCGTCTGTGACGCGTCGGCTGATCGAGGAGTTCAGCCGTACGCCGGTCTCGGTGCGGCCGAAGGGATTGGACGGGCTGACCGAGCGGGAACGCGATGTTCTCGTGCTCATCGCCCGAGGGCTCTCGAACACGGAGATCGCCGGACACCTGCACGTGACGTTGGCGACGGTCAAGACCCACATCACTCGCCTCCTGGCCAAACTGGAGGCCCGGGACCGTGCTCAGCTGGTCATCGCGGCCTACGAGAGCGGGCTGGTGGAGCCGGTGCGGTGACCGGTTAGGGGTGTGGGCGTCACTTCGGGCGTGCGTCTGTCTTTGGTCAGGGGTCCCATACATCGTGATGGACGTAACCCGGCGAAGCGCGGTATCCGCGCTGATGTACCGCCGGGTGTCTGGACCGCAGAGGTCAAACGCCGATGTGCTGCTGGGTGTTGGGGTGTTGGGGTGTTGGGGTGTGGGGGTGTGGGGGTGTGGGGGTCTGATGGTGATGTGGTGCTGGGTGTTTGGGGTGTGGGGGTCTGATGGTGATGTGGTGCTGGGTGTTTGGGGTGTGCGGGTCTGATGGTGATGTGGTGCTGGGTGTTTGGGGTGTGCGGGTCAGGCGGTGATGTGGTGCTGGGTGTTTGGGGTATGCGGGTCAAGCGGTGATGTCGGTTGGACTCCTTTTGGCCGTCAAGCCCCGCGCAGCATCACAGCCGGGATTTCAGCACGTCGACCTCACAGCCCGGTGCGAACGGGTCGAAACCGTGCTCGATCAGCCAGCGCACTCCCAGCAGGCTGCGCAACGACCACCACGCACGGATCACGTCGAGGTCGACGTCGGTGCCATAGCCGGCGACGACGTCGCCCAAGTGTTCCTCGTGTCCGAGCGTCAAGGTGGCGAGGTCGAACAGGCCGTCACCTTGGCCCGCCTCGGACCAGTCGATGATGCCCGTGACCCTGTCGTCGTCGGTGAACACGTGAGTGATCTGCAGGTCGCCGTGGGTGAAGGCTGGAGTCCACGGCCGGAGCGCGGCCTCGGCGACCTGGCGGTTGCGGGTGACCAGGTCCGCGGGCAGGACGCCGTTCGTCATGAGCCACTCGCACTCGCCATCGAGGTCCGCCGCCAACTCGTCGAGGTCTCGGCCGGCCCGGCCGGGCTTGGGCGGCAACGGCGCTTCGTGCAACCTGCGGATGGCGGCGCCCGCAGCGGCCCACGCCGCCGGGGAGGCGGGCGACGGCTCGCCGAGGCGGCCGAGCGCCGTCCCCGGGACTGCGGCGATCGCGAGCACCGGCGGCTTGTGCCACAGGACCTTCGGGGTCGGCACCGGCGCCAGGGCCATCGCCTCGACCTCGGCGTCGATACGCGCCTGATCGGCGTCCACCTTCAGGAACACGTCGCCGACGCGCAGAGTTGCGCGCTCGGAGTGGGCGACGACCAGTTGGACCTCATTCATGGGCGACCAGTATCCCGGGGACGATCGGCGACGTCACCGGGTTTATCGCGTGAGAGTGCGCGGCGCGGCCAGGACTGACCGCGTCCCGCTGCCAAGCGGCCTCGTGCGCGGCGCCGGTCGCTGACCAGATCAACTGGGGTGTCGGTCGGGTGGAGGGGTGCGCTGCGTGGCCAGGCGGAGTTGGTCGGGTGGAGGCTTGTCGGGTGGTCGGGCGGAATTGGTCAGGTGAAGGCGTGTCATGTGGTCGGGGTCAGTTGGTCAGGTGAAGGGCGCGCTGCGTGGCGGGGCGGAGTTGGTCGGGTGAAGGCGTGTCATGTGGTCGGGGTCAGTTGGTCAGGTGAAGGGCGCGCTGCATGGCGGGGCGGAGTTGGTCGGGTGGAGGCTTGTCGCGTGGTCGGGCCGAATTGGTCAGGTGAAGGGTGCGCTGCGTGGCGGGGCGGAGTTGGTCAGGTGAAGGCGTGTCATGTGGTCGGGGTGAGTTGGTCGGGTGGGGGCTTGTCGCGTGGTCGGGGTCAGTTGATCAGGCGCAGGGCCTGTTTCATGGCCGACAGGCGGCGCGGGGATGCCAGTCCTGCGTGGTACAGGTGGAACTCCGAGGCGCCCGCTTCGGCGTAGGCCCTCAGGAGCTCCGCCTGGGCTTCCGGGTCTGCCGGGCGGGGAGGCAGGCCGAGGACGTAGGCTCCGACGCGCTGACCCGGGCGGCACAGTTCCAGGAGCTTCGTCAGGCGGGTCGTGTCCGTGGCGGGGTCGCCCCAGCAGTTGGCCACCAGCACGTCAGCCTCCGGTTCGCCGTTGGGGAGGGCGGCGAAGGCGCCGGTGGCCCACGGGTCCGGGTTGGCGTGGATGGTGATCGGCACGTCAGGTGCGGCCTCGCGGGCTGTCGAGATGAGGGTCTGGCGGAGCGAGGTCGACAGGCTGACGCGTTGCGCGCGTACGTCGGCCGCCAGCGGGCCCAAGGCTTCCTCCACGGAGCCGAATGGGGCGTCGTGTGCTGTTCCGGGTGCGGGTGGCCCGGCAGGTGCTGGTCCGGAGGCCGGTGGTCTGTCCTGTGCCACTTTCGAGGTGGACGACCTGTCCTGTGTTGCTTCGGGGGTGGGGGCTCTGTCCTTCGTCGCTTCGGGGGTGGGGGCTCTGTCCTGCGTCGCTTCCGGGGTGGGGGCTCTGTCCTGTGTTGCTTCGGGGGTCATTGGCCTCGGCGGGGCTGCGTTGGCGGGGGTGTCGTCGATCGCTGCTCTGACTCTCTCCCTGGTGCCCGCCGGATAGCGCGGGGCACATGCCGTGCAGAAGCAGAGCGACAGCAGGTCGCCGTCCACCCCCGTCCAGTCGGCCCCGGCTGTCTTCTCGTGGATGCTCTGGTGGCCGTACCCCATGGGGCCGCACGACTCCAGGATCAGCGCGTCCGGTCGGCCCACCTCCAGGATCTCGCGCACCAGGCGCCGGCAGTAGTCCACGACGTCGGGGGAGGACGGGCAGAGCGCGTGCGGGTACGGGTCGCGGAAGGCGTTGCGCACCACGACGTCCGGGTGCTCCCGGCCCAGGACGGAGTTGTGCGTGAGCACGGTCCAGGCGTGCACCTGGAGGCCGACGGCGCGCAGGGCTTCGCTCGCCTGGAGGTACGCGTCAGGTGTCGTCCAGGACGGCGATCTGGGCACCAGGCGGCCCCAGGCGGAGGACCGTACGGGCAGGTAGAAGGCGGCGTGCGGGACGTCGAGGACGCGGTGTGCCGGGTGGTGCGGTGTGGCGGCGCGGGTGGCGTGGTAGCTGGCGGCCAGCGCCACGGCCTCCACTCCGAGGGAGGCCAGCCGCTCCGGCGCCGCCGGGTCGCCGACGACGTCCCAGGGGTAGACGTAGGCGACGTTCACGAGGCCGGCCGTCCTTTCGTGGGGAAGAGGGTATGGGGTTCCGTTCACCGCCATCGGGGCGGTCATGCGTCTTCAGAGTCGGCCGGTGGTGCCCTCCTGGGGGTCCGCGGGCGTGGTGGTGTTCGGTGGTGGGGGGCCGGGGGCCGGGGGCCGGGGGCCGCGGGGGTGCTCGCGGGTGGCAGGAGGCGTCGGTACGGGGGCTTCAGTAGCTGCCGGTGGACGTGGCTCGTGGTCGATCTGAGTGCCTTGCGAGCGTGGGCAGAGAGCGGGTGTTCGTGGTCATGCGTCTGAACGCTCGACGCAGGTGTTCACCATGACGCCCGCCGCGTGCTGAATTCCGGGTCGAAGCGCCGCATGTACCCCTGGTCGTCCCGTGAGGTGATCCTGCACCTCAGGTACTGCTCGTGCATGACCGCCAGCGCGTCGCGGTCGAGTTCCACGCCGAGGCCCGGACCGGGTGGCACCGGCACCGCCCCGTCCACGAAGCGCAGGCTGCCGGATGCGACCACGTCCTGGCCGTCCTGCCAGGGCGTGTGAGTGTCGCAGGCGTACGTGAGGTTCGGGGTGGCGGCGGCCAGGTGGGTCATGGCGGCCAGGCTGATGCCGAGGTGGGAGTTGGAGTGCATGGACAGTCCGAGGCCGAACGTGCCGCAGAGCGAGGCGATGTGCGAGGAACGCACCAGCCCGCCCCAGTAGTGGTGGTCGAGGAGGAGCACCTGGACGGCGTTCTGGGCGATGGCGGGCGGCAGGTGCTCGGGGGTGACGACGCACATGTTGGTGGCCAGCGGCATCGACACCTCGCGGGCGACGGCCGCCATGCCGGAGATGTCCGGTGCGGGGTCCTCCAGGTACTGGAGCATGCCGTCGAGGGCCCGGGCGACGCGCACGGAGGTCTCCACGGTCCAGGCGGTGTTCGGGTCGAGCCGCAGCGGCAGGCCGGGGAACGCCGCGTGCAGCGCCTTGATCGCCTCGATCTCCTCCTCGGGCGGCATGACGCCGCCCTTGAGCTTGATGGAGGAGAACCCGTACTCCTTGATGAGCAGCGACGCCTGCGCGACGAGCCCGGCGGGGTCGAGCGCCTCGCCGAAGCGGTCGGGCTCCACGAGGCCGCCGGGGTGGGCGGCCCACTTGTAGAACAGGTACGCGCTGTACGGCACGGCGTCGCGCACGCGCCCGCCGAGCAGGTCCACGACCGGCACCCCGGCGGCCTTGCCCTGGATGTCCAGGCAGGCCACCTCGAACGCCGCGAACACCCGGTCGACGCTCTTCTCCTTGGTCGCGACCCCGGTCAGCCCGTGCAGGTCGGTGACGACGTCCCCGACGATGGAGGCGATCCTGGCGTACATCGCGTGGGCCGCGTACACGTCCATCCCCACGATCGCCTCGGCGCACTCCCGGACCTTGGTCAGGTGGCCGAGGTCGCCGTACGTCTCTCCCAGCCCGCTCAGCCCCTCGTCGGTGATCACCTCGACGACGGTCCGCAGGGCCCACGGTTCGTGGACGCCGGCGGCGTTGAGGAGAGGAGGGTCGCGGAACGCGACCGGTGTGACCTGGACATCCCTGATGCGCATAGCCCCGCCGTCCATATATGTGAACTACAGCCAGATTTGTGGACGAATGCCGCAACTGTAAGAATCGACCTCTGAGAGTGTCAAGACTGCGAAGGGCCCATCCATGATCAACGGATACGATCCCAGGACCGGTGAGACCGTCGGCGACGCCATCCCGGAGACGGACACCGCCGGGGTCGACACGATCGTCTCGGCCGCCGCGGCAGCGGGCACGGCCTGGCGCGCCACCCCCGCGCAGGAGCGGGCGCGCGCCCTGGAAGCCGTCGCCGACGCGCTGACCGCGCACGTGGACGAGCTGTGGCGGATCGCCGACCAGGAGACCGCGCTCGGAGAGGTACGGCTGCGCGGCGAGGTGGCCCGCACCGCCGGCCAGTTCCGGCTCTTCGCGCAGGTCGTCCGGGACGGCGGCCACCTCGACGCGATCATCGACCACGCCGACCCCACGGCCACCCCGCCCCGGCCCGACGTGCGCCGCGTGAAGCGCCCGCTGCCCGGGGTCGTCGCCGTGTTCGCGGCCAGTAACTTCCCCTTCGCCTTCTCCGTCGCCGGCGGCGACACCGCCTCGGCCCTGGCCGCCGGCTGCCCCGTCGTGGTCAAGGCCCACCCCGGCCACCCCGGCACCTCCGAGCGCGTCGCCGCCGTCGTGCGCGAGGCCCTGCCGCACCCCGACCTGCTCGGCCTGGTCCAGGGCATGCGGGCCGGCAAGGACCTCGTCCAGCACCCCCGCGTCGTGGCGGCCGGGTTCACCGGTTCCGTCGCCGGCGGCAAGGCGATCCAGGCACTCATCGACGAGCGCGAGGTCCCGATCCCCTTCTTCGGCGAGCTGGGCAGCGTCAACCCCGTCGTCGTGCTGCCGTCGGCGCCCGCGGCCGAGGTGGCGAGCGGCTTCGCCGCCTCCCTGACCCTGGGCGTGGGACAGTTCTGCACCAACCCCGGCCTGATGTTCGTGCCGGACGACGACGAGCTGCGCAAGGCCCTGGCCGCCGCCGTCGAGGGCACCACCGGCGGCCCGATGCTGGCCGAGCGCATCCGCGACGGCTACCTGGGCGGCCTGGAGCGGCTCGGCGCCCTGACCATGCTGGCCGAGGGCAAGCCGGGGGAGGGCGCCTGGGCGGTGACGCCGAAGGTGTTCACCACCGACCTGGAGTCGTTCGCCGAGGGGCTGCCGCGCGTCGCCGAGGAGTGCTTCGGCCCCGCCTCGATCGTCGTCACCTACCGCGACCCCGCCGACCTGCTGCCGGTGCTGGAACGCCTGGAGGGCTCGCTGACCGCCACCGTCCACTCCACCCAGCCGGGTGAGGCGGGCGAGATCGCCGAGGTGCTGTCCCGCAAGGCCGGCCGGCTCATCTGGAACGGCTGGCCCACCGGCGTGGCCGTGTGCTGGGCGATGCACCACGGCGGCCCCTGGCCCGCCGCCACCGTCTCGGCGCACGCCTCGGTCGGCGCGACGGCCATCGACCGGTGGCTCGCCCCGACCGCGTACCAGGACTGGCCGGCGGAGCTGCTGCCCGACGAGCTGAAGGACGGCAACCCGCTCGGCATCCCGCGCCGGGTGGACGGCGCCCTCTCGGCCTGACTCCGCCAGGCGCCGCGGGACCGGTGGAGCCGCGGCGCCTCTCAGGGCATCGTTTCTCCGGAGAACCGAAGGGGGCCGAGGAGCGGGGGTCACGACGGGTCGGGCACCGTGCCCGTCGCGACCACGTCCCGGTACCAGTGGGCGCTGTCCTTCCACGTCCGGTCCAGCGTCTCCCGGTCCACGTACACGATCCCGAACCGCTTGGCGTACCCGTGCGCCCACTCGAAGTTGTCCATCAGCGACCACACGAAGTACCCCCGCACGTCCGCCCCCGCGTCGATCGCGTCCGCGACCGCCGTCAGGTGGCGGCGCAGGTAGTCGACGCGCCGCTCGTCGCGGACGCGGCCGTCGCCGTCGAGGACGTCGGCGAACGCCGCCCCGTTCTCGGTGATCATCAGCGGCAGCGAGGGGCGGTCGCCGTGCAGCCGCAGCAGCAGCTCGGTCAGCCCCGTCTCGTCGATGCTCCACCCCATCTCCGTGTACGGGCCGGGCTGCCGCACGAACTCGACGTCCCCGCAGGCGATCCACGGCG
The DNA here is from genome assembly GCF_024172185.1 of Nonomuraea roseoviolacea subsp. carminata. Lineage (GTDB taxonomy): Bacteria > Actinomycetota > Actinomycetes > Streptosporangiales > Streptosporangiaceae > Nonomuraea > Nonomuraea roseoviolacea. The sequence goes on along the minus strand of NZ_JAMZEC010000001.1, from coordinate 1,153,718 downwards.
AGGCCGGGCCGTCGGCCGTCTCCCCGTCCCGCGCGCGGACCAGCACCGGGCTGTAGTAGTTGACCCCCAGCAGGTCCAGCGCCTGGCACGCGGTCGCCTCGTCGGAGTCGTGGACGAACGCCCAGTCCGTGACGGAGGCCGTGGCCTCGATGAGGTCGCGCGGGTAGGCGCCGTCGAGCATCGGCCCGAGGAAGGCCCGGTTGGCCAGCGCGTCGACGCGCCGCACCGCCTCGGCGTCCCGCTCGGAGACGCCCCGTACGTGGTGCAGGTTGAGCGTGACGGCGACCCGCGCCGGCGGCGCGGCGGTGGCGCGCAGGGCCTGGACGGCGAGCCCGTGCCCGAGGTTGAGGTGGTGGACGGCGGCCAGGGCGCCGGCCGGGTCGGTACGGCCGGGCGCGTGCACGCCGGAGGCGTAGCCGAGGTAGGCCGAGCACCACGGCTCGTTGAGCGTGATCCAGGTGTGGACGCGGTCGCCGAGTGCCTCGCCCATCCGGTGCGCGTACTCGGCGAAGCGCAGCGCCGTGTCGCGGTGCGGCCAGCCCCCGGCGTCTTCCAGCTCCTGGGGCAGGTCCCAGTGGTAGAGGGTGGCGACCGGGGCGACGCCGCGCTCCAGCAGCCCGTCCACGAGCCGGGAGTAGAAGTCGAGCCCGCGCCGGTTGAGCCGGTCGCCGCCGCCGGGCAGGACCCGGGGCCAGGAGATGGAGAACCGGTAGGCGCCGACGCCCAGCCGGGCCAGGATGCCGAGGTCCTCCTCCAGCCGGTGGTAGTGGTCGCAGGCGACGTCGCCGGTGTCGCCGTGGTCGACGCGGCCGGGGGTGTGGGAGAAGGTGTCCCAGATCGAGGGTCCGCGGCCGTCCTCGGCGGCGGCGCCCTCCACCTGGTAGGCGGCGGTGGCCGTGCCCCACAGGAAGTCCTCGGGGAAGGCGCGGGCTGGGGTGGTCGGCATCGGGCGATTCACTCCTAGGAGGCGAGGGGCTTCGGAAGGCTGCCGTCTGCGGAAGATACGCAGGTGATCCGGGATACGTCTCAGCAGGTGATCCGGATACGTCTCAGGGGCGCAGGGCGACGACGGCACGCGCGGCGAGCGTCACCCCGCCCTCGACCCGCGCCCCCGTCAGCAGGTCCTCGGCCGGCTCGGCGAGAGGCACATGGGCCTCCCGGTCGCCGTGGTTGAGCAGGAACAGGACGGGTCCGCGGCGCACCGCCTCGACGCCGGCCGGCGGCGGCCCGGGCAGCGCGCCGGACACCCCCGCGTCGGCCAGCGCCCGCCCGGTCAGCTCGGCCAGCGCGTCGTGGTCCGGCAGGGTGGCCACGTACCACGCGACGCCGGCCCCGGCGCGATGGCGCAGCATCGCGGGCGACCCGGCGAGCTCGCCCTCGGTGAAGACAGCGACCGGCTCGGCCCCTTCCGTCCGCATCAGCTCGGTCCACGTCCGGGCCTCGAACGGCGTGCCGTCGGCCCAGGCGCAGCGCACCGGCCGGTCCTCGGGGGCGGGCCGCCACTCCTCGCCGGAGCCGCCGAGCACGTCGCGCAGCGGGGCCGGGAACCGGCCGGTGCGGATGTGCCCGTTCGGGTCGGCGACGCCGGAGAAGGGGCCGACCACGAGCACGCCGCCGCCGCGCACGTACGCGGTCAGCGCCTCGGCGTCCGCGTCGCTCACCAGGTACAGGTTCGGCACCACGGTCAGCGCGTACCCGGACAGGTCGCCCGACGGCGGCACCAGGTCCACCGCCACCCCGCGCTCCCACAGCGGCCGGTAGTAGGCGAGGAGCTGGCCGGTCACCGAGAGCCGGTCGCTGGGCCGGCCGGCCTCCTCCATCGCCCACCAGCTCGGCCAGTCGTGCACGAGCGCGACCCGGGTGGGCACCGGCTGCCCGGCCACCTCGGCGAGCCGGCGCAGCTCGGCGCCGTGCGCCCGCACCTCGGCATGCAGCCGGGTGTCCGGACCGGCGTGCGGCAGCATCGCGGAGTGGAAGCGCTCGGCGCCGAAGCGGGAGGCCCGCCACTGGAAGTAGCAGGAGCCGTCGGCGCCGCGGGCCACGGCCTGCAGCGACTCCAGCCGGAGCCGCCCGGCGGGCTTGGGCAGGTTGTGGGGGCGCCAGTTGACCGCCGAGGCGGCCTGCTCCAGCAGCAGCCAGGGCCGGCCGCCGCCGAGGGAGCGGGTCAGGTCGTGGGTGAGCGCGGCCCGCACCGGGAACAGCGGGTCGGCGGGGTCGGGGTACCAGTCGTTGGAGACGACGTCCTCCTCGGGCGCCCACCGCCAGGAGTCGACCGGCTTGAACAGGCCCATGAAGTTCGTCGTGATCGGGACGCCGGGGGTGTGCCCGCGCAGGACGTCGCGTTCGGCGCGGTAGTGCTCCAGCAGGGCGTCGGAGCAGAAGCGCGCCCAGTCCAGCCGCTGCGTGGGGTTGACGAGGTACGGCGCGCGGCGCGGCGGGATGACCTCGGCCCAGTCGCCGTAGCGCTGGCTCCAGAAGGTGGTGCCCCACGCCTCGTTGAGGCCGTCGAGGTCGCCGTGGCGCTCGCGCAACCAGGCCCGGAACGCCTCCGCCGAGACGTCGCAGTGGCAGACCTGGCCGTACTCGTTGCCGACGTGCCACAGGGCCAGCGCCGGGTGCCCGGCGTAGCGTCCGGCGAGGTCGGCGACCAGGGCCAGGGCCCGCTCGCGGTAGACGGGGGAGGAGGGGCAGAACTGGTTGCGCGCGCCGTACCAGAGCCGGTGCCCGGACTCGTCGACCGGCAGCGTCCCGGGATGGCGGTGGCCGAGCCAGGGCGGCGGCGAGGCGGTGGGCGTGGCCAGGTCCACGGCGATGCCCGCCCCGGCGAGCAGGTCGAGCACGCGGTCCAGCCAGCCGAAGTCGCGCGCGCCGGGCTCGGGCTCGACGCGCGCCCAGCTGAAGACGCCGACCGTGACCAGGTTGACCCCGGCGGCCCGCATCAGCTCGACGTCCTCCGCCCAGACGTGCTCGGGCCACTGCTCGGGGTTGTAGTCGCCCCCGAAGAGCAGCCCGCGCCCGGCGGTCAGGCTGTGCAGGCCCGGCCGCCGGTCACGCAGGCCCGGCCGCCCGTCACGCAGGCCCGGCCGCCCGTCACCGAGGCCCGGCCGCCCGTCACGCAGGCCCGGCCGCCCGTCACCGAGGCCCGGCCGCCCGTCACGCAGGGCCGGTCGTCCGTCACCGAGGCCAGGCTGTCCGTCCCCGGGCGCGGGGGGCCGCCCTGCCATGCTCACGCTCCCGTCTCGTCGCCGGTACGGCCGGTGGGGTCAGGCCCCGGCCACCTCCAGCCCGGCGGCGAGGATCTTCTCCAGCCGCGCCACGTGCTCCGGCGACGGGTCCACCAGCGGCGCCCGAACCCCGCCCACGTCCGTCCCGCGCAGCCGCGCCCCGGCCTTGACCAGCGAGACCGCGTACCCGGGCACCAGGTCGCGCAGCTCCACCAGCGGCATGTAAAAGGAGGTCAGCAGGCGCCGGGTGCGCTCCTCGTCGCCCGCCGTGACGGCGTCGTGGAAGGCCAGCGCGATCTCCGGCGCGAACGCGAACACCGCGCTGGAGTACAGCGCCACCCCGATCCCCCGGTAGGCGGGCACGGTCAGCTCCGCCGTCGGCAGGCCGTTGAAGAAGGTGAACGGCCGCTCGGTGGACCGGCGCACGGTCAGGATGATGCGCTGGAGCAGGTCGAAGTCGCCCAGCCCGTCCTTGAACCCGATCACCTCCGGGAGCTGCGCCAGCTCGGCCACCGCGGCCGGGCTGAAGCGCGCCGTGCCCCGCTGGTAGACGATGGCGGGAAGCCCCGTCTCCCGGGTCACCTCGCGGACGTAGCGCACCAGGCCGCCGGGCGGCCCGCCGACGAGGTAGGGCGGCATGACCAGCAGCCCGTCGGCGCCCTCGTCGGCCGCGGCCCGGGCGTTGGCCCTGGCCATGGCCGGCACGCCGCCCGCGCCGGCGAAGACGGGGACGCGCCCGGCCGTGGCGGCCACGGCCGTGCGCACCACCGCGCGGTGCTCGGCGAGGTCGAGCGCGTTGAACTCGCCCGTGCCGCAGGCGGCGAACACTCCTCCCGCACCGGCCGCGACGCCGCCCGCGACGTGGCCGGCGAGGGCGTCGTCGGCGACGCCCCCATCGGCCCCGAAGGGGGTCACGGGAAAGAAGAGAACACCATCGAGCCGCATGAACGGTCCTTTCTAGCGGATGCCCTCGCGCCGGAGGGTGGCGGCGAGCGCGCGGGTGTGTCTGATCACCGCTTCGGTGACCTTCGAGACCTCGGCCGGCGACAGTCCCGCCGGCATCGAGCAACTGATCGCGTCCGTGGCGGGGATCCGGTAGTCGACGGCCACCGCCACGCAGGCCACGCCGGGCGTGCCCTGCTCACGCTCGTAGGCGAAGCCCCGCGTGCGGACCTGGTCGAGCTCGCCGGTGAGCTTGGCCAGGTCGGTGATCGTGTGGGCGGTCATCGACGTCAGCGGGGCGGGCAGCAGGGCCGCCACCTCGTCGTCGGTGAGCTGGGCCAGCAGCGCCTGGCCGAGCGCCGTGACGTGGGCGGGCAGCCGCCGGCCCACCCGCGGGATCACGTGGTGCGCCTCGCGCGACTCGCGGGTCGCCAGGTAGATCACGTGGGACTCGTCGCGGCGCGCGAAGTGGGCGGTCTGGCCGATCTCCGCGCGCAGGTCCTCCAGGGTCTGCTGCGCGAACGGCAGCGCCGGGTCCTTGTCGAGGTAGGCGGTGCCGGTCAGCAGCGCGTGCGGCCCGATGCCGAACGCGCCGCGGACCGAGTCGGACTCGACCCACTTGAGCTCCACCAGCGTGCGCATGAGCGCGTGCAGGCTGCTGCGCGGGAAACCGGTGCGTTGCTGGAGCTCCGACAGCGTCAGGGTGTCCGGCGAGGCGGCCAGGGCCTCGAGGATGCGGACGGTCCGTTCGGCGGACTTGACGAGCTGCGGCTCCATGTTCATCCCATCTCGGCGACGCTCCACTGGTCCAGAATATTGGATGCCGTCCACGTACATGAACGCCTAACCCTTGACCGCGCCGCTTGTCAGGCCGCGCATGAACTGCCGCTGGAAGGCCAGGAACGCGATGATCGACGGCAGCAGCGCCAGCAGCGAGGCGGCCAGCAGCACGCCGATGCCCACCTCCTCGTCGGAGCGCAGCGAGCGTAGCGCGATCGGCAGCGTCCACATGCCGGGTTCCGGCGCCACGATCAACGGCAGCAGGTACTGGTCCCAGATCATGGTGAAGCCGAAGACGCCGATCACGCCGAGGGCCGGCCGGCACAGCGGCAGGATGATGGTGAAGAACGTGCGCAGCTCGCCCGCCCCGTCGATGCGCGCGGCCTCCTCCAGCTCGACCGGCACCTCCTTCATGAACTCGGTCATGACGAGGATGGAGAAGCCCCAGGCGCCGACCGGCAGGATCATCCCCGCGTACGTGCCGATGAGGTCGGCGTGGAGGAGCGGCAGGTCGGCGAGCACCAGCGACAGCGGGATCGCGATGATCTCCTCGGGCAGCATCATCGTGGCCAGCATGACCAGCATGACGACCGCCATGCCGCGGAACTTCTTGCGCGACAGGGAGTAGGCGGCGAACACGCTGACCAGCATCTGCAGCAGCAGGCCGAAGCCGACGACCACGAACGAGTTGAGCAGGTAGTGGTAGACGTTCTTGTCGGCGGCCTGGACGAAGTTGTCGAGGGTGAACCCGTCGGGCCACAGCGAGAAGGCGGTCGGGTCGAGCGTCCGGCTGAACGCGCTGACCAGCAGGCCGACCAGCGGGCCGGTGAAGACCAGGACCATGCCGGTGTAGACGACCACCTTCACGGCGGTCGCGACCGGCCCCCGGCGCGCCTCCAGGCCGAGGGCGCTGTCGAATCGCATCATGCCGCCTGCCTCCTGCGCATGACCTGGACCAGGACGGTGAGCAGCAGCGTGGCGAGGAACAGCAGGATGCCGCCCGCCGACGCCACGCCCAGCTCGCCCTTCTGGAAGCCGAGCTTGTAGACGAGCGTCATGAGCACCTCGGAGGAGCCGTTCGGCCCGCCGTTGGTCAGGACGTACACCTCGACGAAGACCCGCAGGCCGCGGATCGCCGCCAGCGTGAACAGGATCCAGAACACCGGCCGCAGCGCCGGCAGCGTGATGTGCCGCAGCCGCTTCCAGGTGGTCGCGCCGTCCACGGCGGCGGCCTCGTAGAGCGAGCGGTCCACGCCCACGAGCCCCGCCAGGAAGATCATCATGTCGTACGGCGTGCCGCGCCAGACGCTCATGCCCATGATCGACAGCAGCGAGGAGTGCTCGCTGGCCAGGAACGGCTGCGGGTCGCCGCCGAACCAGCCGAGGATGCTGTTGACCATGCCGGTGTCGCCCGGGTGGTACATGATCCGCCACACCTCGGCCACGACCGCCATCGTGGTCACGACCGGGAGGAACGCGGCGGTCCTGACGAACCACAGGTAGCGGGCCGGCCCCTCGATGAGCAGGGCCAGCACCAGGCCGAGCACGAGCGAGCCGGCCGTGGTGCCGAGGGCCAGCACCACGCTGTGCCGGATGGCCGCGGTGAACGCCTCGTCGGTGAGGATCGTCCGGTAGTTGTCGAACCCCACCCACGTGCTGTCGAGGTAGCGGATCTCCTGGAAGCTCATCACCAGGCCCTTGGCCATGGGGATGAACTTGAAGTAGAGGAACAGCAGCAGGGCGGGCGCCAGGAACGCCCAGGCGACGAGCGTCCCCCGCCGCGGCGCCCTCCTGGGGCGGCGGCGGGGGGTCGCCGCGGCGGGCGGCGCCTGCGTCAGCGTCACGCTCGGACCCATGCTCAGCCGGCCTTCTGCGACTGCAGTTCCTGGTTCAGCTTGGTGTTCAGGGCCTCCATCGCGCTCTTGACGTCGGCGGAGCAGTCGGCCCACACCGTGTTGATCGCGTCGGCCGAGGTCTGCCGGATGGGCGCCCAGTTCGGCACCGGCGGCGCGTAGACCGCGTTGGCGTAGGACTCCTGGAAGACCTTCCAGCGCGGGTCCTGCCGCTCGGCCGCCATGTCGATCTGGGTGTTGACCGGGAGCCGGACGATGACGCCGTCGGCGTCCTTGTTCATGCCGATCCGCTGGCCGTCGGCGGAAGCGGCGAACTCGGCGAACTTGCGCTGCCCCTCCTCGTCGCCGGAGCCGGCCATGAGGTAGACGTTCTCGCCCTCGCCGAGCGTGCCGGGGCCGCCGGAGGGGCCCTTGGGCACGGGGACGACCTCGATCTTGTCGGTGCCGACGTTCTTGACGAAGCGGGCCAGCACGTACGGGCCGACCAGGTAGATGCCGCCCTGGCCCTTCTCGAACACCTCATGGGTGACGGTCGTGTCGTTGCTCACCGCGCCGGGGTTGACGGTCTTGGTCCTGCAGAACTGGTCCTGGAGGTACCGCACCGCCTCGACCGTCCTCGGGTCGTTCACTGTGGCGGTGAACTTGCCGGGGCCGGTCGCCTTCACGAAGTCGCCGCCGTTGGCGTAGATGAGGGAGGAGGCGTACCAGGAGGCGTAGCCGCGCTTGGTGCCGCCGGGGATGACGAAGCCGGCCGTGTCCTTCTTGCCGTCGCCGTCGGGGTCCTTGTCGGTGAACGCCTGGGCGAGCCTGGTGAGGTCCTCCCAGGTCTTGGGCGCGTCGAGGCCGACCTTCTCCCGCCAGTCCTTGCGGATGATCAGCGCGAACGCCTGGGCGGAGAACGGCACGCCGTAGTACTTGCCGTCGCCGCCCTGGGCGGCCTTCCACGCGAGGTCGGACAGCTTGTCGCCGCCGGCCAGCCCGGCCTTGTCCACCTCGCGCACCCAGCCCTGGGTGTGCATGTTGCCGAGCTGCGCGGTGTCGTTGATGACGATGTCCGGCAGCTTGCGCTGCGCGGCCTGCTGCTGGAGTTTCGTCTCGAAGTCGTCGAAGATCGCGACCACCTTCGTCTTGATCCCGCTGGCCTTGGTGAAGGCGTCGGCGAGCTTGACGGCCGTCTTGGCGGAGGCGGAATCGGGCGCCTGCCTGATCCAGATCTCCAACGCGTCGTCGCCCGAGCCGGATCCCCCGGAGCCGCAGCCTGTCAGCGTTACGGCCAGGGTCGCCGCGAGCGCGACCCTGAGCAGATGGCGTGACATAAGACCGCCTCCTGTTCACAGATGTGGACGAGTGTCGCCCATGTGAAGCTCGTCCTGGAGACGGTAACGAGTGACCCAGATCACGGTCAATATCCAAGAATGTGAATTTGAGCCAGATCTGTGTACGAGGACGGACGGTTGTGTACAAGAGGGTCATGCGCATTCTCATGACCGGCGCGGCCGGCAAGGTCGGCACGCTGCTCCGCCCCCGCCTGGCCCGGGAGGGCCGCGTCCTCCGCCTGTCCGACCTCCGCCCGCTCGACCCGGCGCCCGGCCCGGGCGAGGAGGAGGTGCCGGCCGACCTGGCCGACCCCGCCGCGATGGCCGCCGCCATGAAGGGCGTGGACGCCGTGCTCCACCTCGGCGGCCAGAGCCGCGAGCACCCGTGGGCCGACATCGTGCGGGCCAACATGGACGGCACGCACGTGCTGCTGGAGGCCGCCCGGGAGGAGGGCGTGCGGCACGTCGTGATGATGGGCAGCCACCACGCCGCCGGGTTCCACACCCGCCCGGCCGGCGGCGCCGACCTGCCCGACTACGCCTTCCCCCGCCCCGACACCTACTACGGCGTCAGCAAGGTCGTCATGGAGGCGCTCGGCAGCCTCTACCACGACCGGTTCGGCATGAACGTGACCGTGGTGCGGCTCGGCACCTGCAACGAGGGGTCCGGCGACACCCGCGGCCTGGCCACCTGGATCTCGCCCGGCGACCTGGCCCGGCTGGTGGAGGCCGCGTTCACCGCGCCGGGGTTCCACGTCGTCTGGGGCGTCTCCGACAACACCCGGCGCTGGTGGTCGCTCGACGAGGCCCGCGCCATCGGGTACGTCTCCGAGGACGACTCGGAATCCCACGCCGCCCCTCTGCTCGCCGAGCAGGGCGAGCCGGACCTCGCCGAGCCCCTCCACGACCGGGCGGGCGGGGTCTTCACGCTGAAGGAGCTGGGCGGCAAGTGGTGAGCGGCGGCGCCTGATCCGGCGGGGGCCACGGCTCCCGCCGGCCACGGTCCGTGACCGTCCTTCGGCCGCCGCAAACATGCAACCGGTTGTAGTCCTGAACCGCAGGAGCCCAAAACGTTAACTGGCCTCCCTGTGCAGGTTCTCTCGTGTGAGCTGGGGTTTCCGAGTTGGCGATATATCGGTAACGGGTATGTAACGCCTGCAAAGGGTTGACGAAACTTTTCGCATCCCTATAGGAAGGCGCTATCCGATCCCGCCGTGCCGGGGAGGCCCTGGAATGAGGGATGCATGAATCCATGTCTGACTCGCTGTCCGTAACCGCGGGACATCGCCGGCCCCCGGCTGTGAACGCTCACAAAAAGCGTGAGGCCCTGACGGCCTATGTCTTCCTCGCCCCCTGGTTCCTGGGGTTGTTCGTCATCACGGTGGGGCCCATCCTGGCCTCGCTGTACCTGTCGTTCACCGACTACAGCCTCCTGGAGGAGGGCTCGTGGGTCGGCGCCGACAACTACGTCAAGATGTTCACGCAGGACGACAGGTTCCTCACCTCGCTGAAGGTGACCACCATATACGTCGTCGTGTCGGTGCCCCTGCAGCTGGCCTTCGCGCTGCTGCTCGCCCTCGCCCTCGACCGGGGCCTGCGCGGGCTGTCGTTCTACCGCTCGATCTACTACCTGCCCTCCCTGCTGGGCGGCAGCGTCGCCATCGCGATCCTGTGGCGCAAGCTCTTCGGCGTGGACGGCCTGTTCAACGCGGTGCTGGCCGTCTTCGGCATCGAGGGGCCCGGCTGGGTCTCCGATCCCGACACCGCGCTCGGCACGCTGATCCTCCTGCACGTGTGGACGTTCGGCGCGCCCATGGTCATCTTCCTGGCCGGGCTGCGGCAGATCCCCCAGAGCTACTACGAGGCCGCCTCGGTGGACGGCGCGAGCCGGCTGCGCCAGTTCCGCTCGATCACGCTGCCGCTGCTGACGCCGATCATCTTCTTCAACCTCGTCCTGGAGGTCATCAAGTCGTTCCAGTCGTTCACGCAGTCGTTCATCGTGAGCGGCGGCAACGGCGGGCCGGTCGACTCCACGCTCTTCTACACGCTCTACCTCTACCTCAAGGGCTTCAAGAGCTACGAGATGGGCTACGCGGCCGCCATGGCCTGGGTTCTCCTGCTGATCATCGCCGGCCTGACCGGCGTGAACTTCCTCGCGTCGAAGTATTGGGTCTTCTATGGCGACACGAAGTAACGCGGTGCCGTTCCTGTTCCGCCCGATGCGGGGCGGGCGCCTGCTCAAGCACCTCATGCTCGCGGGCTTCGGCCTGCTGATGCTCTACCCGCTGCTGTGGATGATCTCCAGCTCGCTCAAGCCGGAGGAGCTGATCTTCCGGGAGCCGGGCCTGCTGCCGAGCACCCTGACGCTGGAGAACTACTCCGCGGGCTGGAACGCGCTCAAGCACTCGTTCGGGTACTACCTGTGGAACTCCGCCGTCATCACCGGCCTGAGCGTGCTGGCCAACCTGGTCGCCTGCTCGCTGGCCGCCTACGCGTTCGCCCGGCTGAACTTCCCGCTGAAGAAGCTGTGGTTCGCGATCATGCTGGGTTCGATCATGCTGCCGCACCACGTCACGGTCGTGCCGCAGTACATCCTGTTCTCGAACCTGGACTGGATCAACACGATCTGGCCGCTGGTCGTGCCGAAGTTCCTGGCGACGGACGCGTTCTTCATCTTCCTGATGGTGCAGTTCATCCGGACCCTTCCCCGGGAGCTCGACGAGGCCGCCGCCATCGACGGCGCCGGGTACTGGCGGGTCTTCCTGCAGGTGATCCTCCCGCTGTGCACGCCCGCCCTCGCCACGACCGGCATCTTCACCTTCATCTGGACGTGGAACGACTTCTTCAGCCAGAACCTGTATCTGACGAACAGCGACAACCTCACCGTGGCCGTCGCCCTGCGCCAGTTCCTCGACTCGAGCGGGGAGTCGTCGTGGGGGCCGATGTTCGCGATGTCGATCGTCTCGCTCGGGCCCATCTTCGGGTTCTTCCTGGCCGGTCAGAAGTACCTGATCCGCGGTGTGGCTACCACCGGCCTCAAGTAGCCGATTCACCCCCCGAAATCTCCTGAAGGAGGAAGAGCTGTGAGTCTCGGCTCTCGTAAGAAGATGTGGACGGTCGCCTTCCTGACGGCGGCCGTGATGACGACGGCCAGTGCCTGCGGAGGCGGGAGCGGCGGCGACGGCGGCGGCTCCGGCGACAAGGTGAAGATCGTCTTCTCCTACTGGGGCAGCGACGCCCGGCAGAAGCTGACCGAGCAGGCCCTGAAGAAGTTCGAGGAGAAGAACCCGGCCATCGACGTCGAGGGCGACTTCTCCAACTGGGACAGCTATTACGAGAAGCTCGCGACCAAGGTGGCGGCCAACGACGCCCCCGACGTCATGAGCATCGAGATCCGCGGCCTCAGCGAGTACGCCGGTCGCGGCGCCCTGGCGGACCTGGCCGGCAAGGTCCCGAGCGCCGACCTCGACCAGCAGGTGCTGAGCAGCGGCCAGGTGGAGGGCAAGCAGTACGCCGTCCCCACGGGCGTCAACGCCTTCTCCATGCTGGCCAACCCCTCCGTGCTGGAGAAGAGCAAGCAGAAGCTGCCCGACGACAAGACCTGGACCTGGGACCAGTGGATCGGCCTGGCCAAGCAGATCTCCGCGGGCGGCGGCGGCGCGATGGGCGCCGAGTACAACCCCAACCCGGCCTGGCTGCAGATCTTCGCCGCCCAGCGCGGCGAGAAGTTCTACGACGGCAACAAGATCGGCCTGTCGGTCGACACGATCAAGGCGTGGTGGAACATCAGCCAGCAGCTCATCGCGGCCAAGGCGGCCCCCGAGCCGGCCAAGAGCGCCGAGCTGCTGACCGCCGGCCCCGAGCAGTCGCTGCTGGCCACCAACGCCGGCGCGATGGGCATGTGGTGGAGCAACCAGCTCAACGCCCTGTCCAAGGCGTCGGGCCAGGAGCTGGAGCTGCTGCGCATGCCCAGGCAGAAGGGCGCCCCCACCGCCGGCATGTTCCTCCAGCCGGCCATGTACTACACCGCCTCCGCCAAGTCCGAGCACCCCGCCGAGGCCGCCAAGCTGATCGACTTCCTGGTCAACGACCCGGACGCCGCCTCGATCCTGCTCAGCGACCGCGGCCTGCCCACCAACTCCAAGGTGCTGGCCGCCGTCAAGGACAAGCTGCCCCCGGTCGACCAGCGCACCCTCGCCTTCATCGACGAGATCAAGGGTGAGCTGAGCCCGATCACCGCCCCGCCGAAGGGCGCCCTCCAGATGGAGGACATCCTCAAGCGCAACACCGACGAGGTCCTGTTCGGCAAGACCACGCCGGACGCGGGCGCCCAGAAGTTCCTGTCCGAGGCCAACGCCGCCATCGCCGGCTGACGCCGGTCACCAGCACGACCGGCCGGGGGCCGAGCGCCCCCCGGCCGCACATCTCGAATCCCGGGGAGAGCAAGTGAGCACCAGGTACGCTTTCGTCGGCCTCGGCCACCGCGTCCAGATGTACGTGGACGCGCTGCTGGGCGACTGGAGCGACGCGGGGACCATCGCCGGTCTCTGCGACACCAACCGCACCCGCATGGCCTACTACGTCGAGCGCATCGGCCGGGAGGTGCCCTGCTTCGGCCCCGACGAGTTCGGCGAGCTGCTGGACCTGGCCGACGCGGTGGTCGTCACCACGATCGACGCCACCCACGCCCGCTACGTCTGCGCCGCGCTGGACGCCGGCAAGGACGTCGTCGTGGAGAAGCCGCTGACCGTCGACGCCGAGAGCTGCGCCGCGATCGCCGAGGCGGCGGAGCGCTCCTCCGGCAAGCTCGTGGTGACGTTCAACTACCGCTACTCCCCGCGTAACTCGGCGGTCAAGCGCCTGCTCAGTGAGGGCGCCATCGGCGAGGTCACCTCCGTCCACTTCGACTGGGCCCTCGACACCATCCACGGCGCCGACTACTTCCGCCGCTGGCACCGCGACCGCGCCAACTCGGGCGGCCTGCTCGTCCACAAGTCCACCCACCACTTCGACCTGGTCAACTGGTGGCTCGGCGCGGCTCCTCAGCTCGTGTTCGCCCAGGCCGACCTGCGCTTCTACGGCACGGCCCGGCCCCGGGGCGAGCGTCCCGCGCGCTCGCACGGCGCGCCGGGCCTCGGCACCGACCCGTACCTGCTCGACATCTCGGCCGACCCCCGGCTCAAGCGCCTCTACCTCGACGCCGAGCACGAGGACGGCTACCTCCGTGACCAGGACGTCTTCGCCGACGGCGTGACCATCGACGACAACATGGCGGTCCTCGTCCGCTACGCCGACCGGGCGATGCTCACCTACTCGCTGACCGCGCACGCCCCGTCCGAGGGCTACCGCGTCGTGTTCACCGGCACCGAGGGCCGCATCGAGCTGGAGGTGTGCGAGCGGTCCTGGACCCCGCCGCAGGCCGCCATCGACCCGAGCGCGGCGAGCAAGGAGCACGCGGCCGACGCGTGGGAGAGGCTCGTGCTGCACCGCCACTGGCGGCAGCCGGAGGAGATCCCGATCGAGCGCGGCGCGGGCGGCCACGGCGGCGGCGACCGCCTGCTGCTGAACGACGTCTTCCGCGGCCCCGGCGACGACCCGCTCGGCCGCCCGGCCGGCTACCGCGACGGCATCCGCAGCGTGCTGGTGGGCGTCGCCGCCAACCGCTCGGCCGCGACCGGCCTGCCCGTCGCCCTCACCGAGGACGGCACCAGCCTCGCCGATGCCTGAGCGGACGTTCGCGCGGCACCTCGGGGCGTTCTCCGGCCTCGCCGAGGCGGCCGGGCGCGGGCGCGGCCTGTTCCCCGAGGCAGCCCCGGGCCCGGAGCTGCGCCGGGCCGCCCGGGAGGCGGCCGGCGTGCTCGACCTCACCGCCGGCGACGTCCGCGTGGAGCACGCCTGGACCGCCGGCGACCTGGCCGGCGAGGAGCTGTCCTGGTCGCTCGGCCACGGCCCGCGCACCCGGGCCTACCTGCTCAGGCCGCGCGGCGCGTCCGGCCCGCTGCCGGGCGTCGTCGCGCTGCACTGCCACGCCGGCATGAAGTTCGCCGGCAAGGAGAAGATCGCCGACGGCCCCGGGCCGCCGTCGCCCGAGGTGACCCGGCTGCGCGGCCAGATCTACGGCGGCCGGGCGTACGCCGGTGAGCTGGCCCGGCGCGGCTTCGCCGTGCTCGTGCACGACGTCCTCGGCTGGGGGAGCCGCCGCTTCCCGCTGGGGACGATGCCCGAGCCGGTGGCCGCGGCGGCCACCCAGGGCCTGGCGGAGGGGCTGTCCGAGGCCGACGCCTACGACCGCGCGGCGGCCCTGCACGAGCACCTGCTGGAGAAGTACTGCGTGCTGCTCGGCACGTCGCTGGCCGGGGCGGTGGCGGGGGAGGACCTGGCCGCGGCGGCCTACCTGCGCTCCCGGCCCGACGTCGGCCCCGTGGGCTGCGTGGGGCTGTCGGGCGGCGGCCTGCGCGCCGCGCTGCTCGGGGCGTTCGACCCGGCGATCGGCGCGGTCGTGGTCGCGGCCATGATGTCGTCCTACCGCGAGCTGCTCGACCGCCACGTGGCCGCGCACACCTGGATGCTCTACCCGCCCGGCCTGTCGCGGGTGTGCGACTGGCCGTCCCTGGCCGCCTCGGCGGCCCCGAGGCCGCTCCTGGTGCAGTACGGCGAGCGGGACGAGCTGTTCCCGCCGGCCGGGATGCGCCGGGCCCACGCGATCATCTCCCGGGCGTACCCGGACGGCGGATACGAGGGGGTCTTCTTCGACGCGCCGCACGCGTTCACCGTGCCCATGCAGGAGCACGCCTTCGCCTGGCTGGAACGCCACCTGGGCGCCTGAGCCGGCGGCCCGGGCGCCCATCGCGTCAACCGGTGGCCTCGGCCACCAGCGCCGGGACGTCCGCGGGCGCCACGCGCCCGTCGGCCACGACCACGGTGACCCGGCGGGCCAGCACGTCGTCGAAGACCAGCGGCGTGTCCCAGGCCAGCGCCGTGCCCACCCCGGGATACTCGGCGACCCGCACGAACCACGGGTCGTCGTCCTGGGCGAACACCAGCGTCCAGTCCTCGGCCGACAGCGCCAGCCACGGCGCGCGCGACCCGTGGACCGCCCGCTCGCCCTCGGCCGCGCCGGTGAAGACCCGCAGCCCAGGCGTCCCGGCCGGAGCCCGCCAGAAGAACCCGCCGTACCCGGCGCCGGCCCGACCTTTGGTGGCCGAGCTGCGGACGGTCAGCGGCGAGCCGGTGAGGTTGCGCAGCGTGAAGGAGAAGCGCAGCGCCCAGCCCCGCGACAGCGGCACCGCCCGCGCCGTCCGCTCCTCGCGCACGACCGGCTCCTCGCCGGGCCGCTCCCACAGCAGCGTCTCGGCGAAGCCGGCCGCGTCGCGCTCCTCGAACGCCACGTGCCGCTGCACGCCGTGGTCGTCGAGCCAGGTGGGCCCCTGGTCACGGACGTACGTGCGCCCGCCCCAGAAGTTGCGCCCGCCCACGTCCGTGACGGCCACGCCGGCGCCCAGATGGTGCGGATGGTCGGGCGGCCGGACCTCGGTCACGACGGTCCCGCCCAGCGTGCGCACCGGGTGCAGGTACGGCCGGGGCGACTCGGTGAGCGGCAGATCGGGCCGGGTGACGTACTCCGCGACGACCCGGTCGCCCACCAGCAGCGGCGTCGCCCAGGAGGCGCCCAGCTCGGAGAACAGCGCGAGCCGGTCCGCGCTCGCGTCGACCAGGTCGGCGACGCCCGGCAGCACCACGCCGTCGCCGGAGCGGTCGAGGTGGTCGGCGGCGATCGGCAGCGGGTCGGGCGCCACCCGGATGGCCTCCATGACCTCCATGAACGCGCCGGTCCTGGCGATCGGCACGAGCAGCGGCTCGCCGGAGGCGACGTGCGCCACCAGGTTGCGCAGCAGGTCGGTCCGGCCGAAGCGCCGCACGGGCTCGTCGTCCACCTGGACCTCGTCCAGCGTGTACGTGAGCCGGATCCGCCCCCGCTCCCCGTGGACGACCACGTACGGCTCGTCCCGCTCGGCGGCGCACAGCGTCACCGCGGCCACGATCGGCGGCCCGCCCGCGGTCCTGACCCGGATCGAGGAGGTGTCGTCCGACTCGATGGCGTTGGCGTGGAACAGTTCCGTCTCGACCGCCTCGACGGCGCCGCGCTCCTCGGCCCCGGCCACCGCGAGGGCGGTCGCCAGCGCGTGCGCGAACGGGTTGGTCAGCGCCCCGTCCACGACGTCCACGCCGTCGAGCCGGCGCCGCCCTGCCCAGGGGCTGCGCGTGAAGTAGGAGGCGGGCCGCGGCCAGGAGCCGCCCACGCCGATCCCGGTGACCCGGCCGACCACCCCTGAGGCGATCATCTCGCGCACCGCCGGGATCGCCGCCGACCCGAGGCTCTGGAAGCCCACCTGGCAGGCCAGGCCGGCCTCGGCGGCGGCCCGTTCCATGCGCTCGAAGTCGGCCAGCGTGGCCGCCGTCGGCTTCTCCACCAGCACGTGCGCTCCGGCCGCCAGCGCGGCCAGCGTGAGCTCGGCGTGCGTCGGGATGGGCGTGGCCAGGATCGCGATCCGCGCCCCGGTCCGCTTGACCAGCTCGGGCAGGTCGGGGGAGAACTCCGGCTCGCCGAGCCCGTCGAGCGCCGCCGGCTCCGGCGGCGCGGTGTCGCAGACGCCGGCCAGCTCGACCACGTCGCGCAGGCGCCGCAGCCGCTCCAGGTAGTGGGCGCCGAACCCGCGCGTGCCCGCCAGTACGACCCGCATGCTCACCTCCAGCGGAGCCCGAGGCCCCGGTGCTCTCCGACGCTCAGCTTCCCACCGCTCACCTGGACCGGGTACGGCTCCTCCAGCAGCCCGAGGGCCGCGAACGAGGCGTCCTCGACCTCCTCGGCCATGCACGGCAACGGCAGCGTGAGCGCGAGCTGCGCCGACAGGTCGGGCAGCAGGTGCGGGTGGACGGGCACGTCGAACGCCCGGGCCAGCTCCGCGATCCGCAGGAACGGCGTGATGCCGCCGACCCTGACCACGTTGGGCTGCAGCACGTCGCAGGCGCCCGCGGTCAGCAGGTCGCGGAAGCCGTAGACGGTGTAGACGTTCTCGCCGACCGCGATCGGCACGTCCACCGACCGGCGCAGCTCCACGTGCGCGGCCACGTCGTCGGCCGGCAGCGGCTCCTCCAGCCAGTGCAGCCCGTACGGGGCCAGCGCGTCCACCGCGCGGCGGGCCCGGTGCAGGTCCCAGCGCTGGTTGGCGTCGATCATCAGCAGCCGGTCCGGCCCGATCACCTCACGGACCGCCGCCAGCCGCTCGACGTCCTCGCGCAGGTCGGGCCGGCCCACCTTGATCTTGACGGCCGGATGTCCGGCGGCGGTCCACCGCTCCGCCTGGGCGACCAGCTCCTCCAGCGGGTAGTGCAGGTTGACGCCGCTGCCGTAGACGGGGACGGTGTCCCGGCGGCGGCCGAGCACGTCCACGATCCCGCGCTCGCCGCACCGCAGGTCCCACAGCGCGAGGTCCACGCCCGCGAGCGCGATGGTGGTGAGCCCGCCGGGGCCCGCCTCGCGCAGGTGCCGCCAGAGCCGGTCCCACACCACCTCCGGGTGCGGGTCGAGACCGAGGAGCGCCTCGCGCACGTCGTGCTCCAGCAGCGCCTGGACGGCCCGCGCGCCGATCTGCGGCGTCCAGGAGAAGCCCGTGCCGACGCGGCCGTCGTCCAGGACCACCTCGACGACCAGCACGTGGTTGACGGGCACGTCCGGCCCCCAGGGCCGCGGCAGGGCGGCCGTGCGGGCGCTCACCCGCAGGTCACGGATCACCGGCCGGCCGCCGCCGTGGTCCGGCCGTGCGCGGCCGCGACGGACCTGCCGTGCCGGACGAGCTCCGCCAGCTCGGCCACGTCCTCGGGCGCGGCGTCCACCAGCGGGGGCCGCACCGGGCCCGGGTCGAGGCCGGTCAGCCGCACCCCGGCCTTGACCAGCGACACGGCGTACCCGGGCACCTTGGAGCGCAGCCGTACGAGCGGCTCGTAGAACTCGGTGACCAGGCTCTCGGCGCCCGCGAGGTAGGCGGTGGCGATCTCCGGCGCGAACGCGAACACCGCGGAGGAGTACAGCTCGACGCCGATGCCGCGGTAGGCGCCCATGGTCAGCTCGGCCGTGGGCAGCCCGTTGAAGAACGCGAAGCCCGGGCCGACCTCGCGCCGCACGGCCAGGACCACGCGCTGGATCAGGTCGATGTCGCCCAGGCCGTCCTTCAGGCCCACGACGCCGGGGATCCGGGCCAGCTCCACCACCTGCTCGGGGGTCAGCACCAGCGAGCCGCGCATGTAGATGATCACGGGCAGCACCTCGGCGACCGCCCGCACGTACGCGGTGAAGCCCTCGCGCGGCCCCATGGCCAGGTACGGCGGCATGAGCAGCAGCCCGTCGGCGCCCGCGTCGCGGGCCGCGCGCGCCTGGCGCAGCGCCGAGCCGAGCGGCCCGCCCGCACCGGCCAGCACCGGGGTCCCGCCCCGCGCCGCCGTGACGGCCACCCGGACCGCCGCCTCGTGCTCGGCCTCCGACAGGGCGGAGAACTCGCCGGTTCCGCAGGCGACGAACACGGCGCCCGGCCGGTGCTCCAGGCCGCGCCCGATGTGCTCGGCCAGCACCTCCTCGGCCAGGCGCCCCTCGGCGTCGAACGGCGTTACCGGGAAGAAGAGGATCCCGCTGAGGTTCATCCGATCTCCAGTTCGGTTCGCCAGGCGCGCCTGGGGGTCCAGCCCAGCAGCCGCTCGGCCTTGGCCGAGGAGAAGGCGGGGGCGGTGCCGGTCAGCGCGGCGGCGGTGGCCGCGGTGGCGGGGTTGACGGCGGGCAGCAGCTCCGCCAGGGGCTCTCGGGCGAGGGCGTCGGCCGCGCCGGCGAAGAAGACCTCGCCGCTCGGCACGTCGCCCATGCGGTCGATCAGGACGGAGATCATGTCGGAGGCGTCACGCGCGTCGATGTAGTTGAACAGTGACACCCCGGCGATCTCCGGCCGGTCCAGCCGCTCGGCGATCGTGTGGCCGGACTGGGTGGGCGCGCCGGCCCACTCCTCGGGGGCCACCACGAAACACGGCCGCACGGCCGCGTACCTGGTCGGGGAGGAGCGCGCGAAGGCGGCCATGGTCTGCTCGGCCACCAGCTTCGACAGGCTGTAGGCGTTCCACGGCTCGGCCGGGTGCTCCTCGTCGATCGGCAGGTAGCGCGGGGCCCAGCCGCGGGGCGCGCCGTAGCCGATGACGGTCGGGCTGCTCGCGACGACCACCCGGCCGACCCCGGTGCCGCTCGCCGCCGCGCAGACGTTGAAGGCGAGCTGGGTGTTGGTGCGGTAGATGACGCCCTCGGGCCGGCTGAACGGCGTGGCGATGGCGGCCAGGTGCACCACCACGTCGGGGCGGAAGCGGTTGAGCACGTCGTACGCCTGGCCGAGGTCGGTCAGGTCGGCGGGCAGCGTGGCGGCCGCCTCCGGGGGAGTGCCCGGCGCGACGTCGACCCCGATCACCTCGTGGCCGGCCTGCGCCAATGTGGTGACCACGCTGCGCCCGAGCCGGCCGGCGCTCCCGGTCACCAGTGTTCGTGTCATCGGATCTTTCACCACTCCTGGGGGTCGGGTTCGGCAACCGGTTGCAAAAAGTATTGAGGTTTCGTTCCGGCAACGTCAAGCGGCGATGGGGCGGACGCCCCTCCCACTTGGGGGAACATGGGGATAGGGTGGTGCGCCGACGGTGCAGGCCAGGCGGCGACGGCTCAGTGACGGCAATACAAACGCTTGCACTAAAGTACAGCTATGGTCGGAGGAGGCCAGGCGTGGCAGTGACGATTCGCGACGTGGCCCGCGCTGCCGGCGTCCACGTCTCCACGGTGTCGCGCTCCTTCTCCGCGCCGCACCTGGTCAACCCGGAGACCCGCACCCGCGTGCTGGCCGTCGCCGAGGACCTCGGCTACCGGCCCAACCGCGCCGCCCGCGCGCTGACCACCGGGCGCACCCACAACCTCGGCCTCATCGTGGCCGACATCGCCAACCCGTTCTTCCCGCCGCTCATCAAGGCCGCCCAGGCCCAGGCCCGGCTGCGCGACTACCACGTCTTCGTGGCCGACACCGACGAGGACCCGAAGGCCGAGGAGGATCTGATCCAGACCCTCACCAAACAGGTCGACGGCGTCCTGCTGTGCAGCCCGCGCCTGACGAACAGGACGATAGAGCGCCTGCGCGAGGAGATCCCGTTCGTCCTGGTCAACCGCCGGGTCAAGGGCATGCCCACGGTCCTCATGGACGTCGGGCGCGGGGCCCGCCTCGCCGTCGAGCACCTCACCGGGCTCGGCCACCGCCGGCTGGCCGTGGTCACCGGCCCGAGCGGGTCGTGGACCAGCAAGGAGATGCAGGAGGCGGCCGCCGCGATGAACGAGGTGGACGTCGTCTTCCTCGGCCCCAACCCGCCGACCGAGCTGGGCGGCCTGGCCGCCGCCGCCGACGTGGTGGCCTCCGGCGCGACCGGCGTCCTCGCCTACAACGACCTCGTCGCCATCGGGCTCATCGAGGGTCTCGCCGAGCGCGGGGTCGAGGTGCCGCGCGACGTGAGCGTCATCGGCGTCGACGACATCGTGGCGGGCCGGCTCGGCCGCCCCAAGCTCACCACCATCGCCATGCCCACGGCCGCGGCCGGCCGCATCGCCGTCGACATGCTGCTGCAGTCGGTCGACGCCGAGGCGGCCACGGGTGTCACGATGCTGGAGACCACCCTGATCGTCCGAGAGTCCACGGGAGAGGCACGCACATGATGTTCGGAACACTGCCGTCGGGGGAGCGCGTCGAACGCTTCGAGCTGACCTCCGGGCGGCTGCGCGCCGCCGTGCTCAGCTACGGCGCCGTGCTCCAGTCGCTGGAGGTGGCGGGCGTCGACGTGGTGCTCGGTCTCGACACGCTGGAGGACTACCTGACCCGCAGCCGCTACTTCGGCGCGGTGGTCGGCAGGTACGGCAACCGCATCGCGAACGGCTCCTTCACCCTGGACGGCGTCACCTACACCCTGCCCCGCAACAACGGCCCCGCCAGCCTCCACGGCGGCGTCGAGGGGTTCGACAGCAAGGTCTGGACGGTCGCCGACGCCGGTGACACGTCCGTGACGCTCACCCTGACCAGCCCCGACGGCGACCAGGGCTACCCCGGCACGCTGACCGCCTCCGTCACCTACACGGTCGACGGCGACGCCCTGCGCATCGACTACACCGCCGAGACCGACGCGCCCACCGTGCTCAACCTGACCAACCACTCCTACTTCAACCTCGCCGGCGGCGGCGACGTGCTCGGCCACGAGCTGCGCATCGGCGCCGAGCACTACCTGCCCGTCGACGACGACAAGATCCCCACCGGCGAGCTCGCCGCGGTCAAGGGCACGCCGTTCGACTTCACCACGCCCCACGCCATCGGGGCCCGCCTCGACGGGGCCTACGACCACTGCTTCGTCCTCGACGGCTCGGGCGACATGCGCGTCGTCGAGCCCGTCAGCGGCCTGACCATGGAGGTCACCACCACCGAGCCGGGCGTGCAGTTCTACGCCGGCGGCATGCTCGACGGCGCCTCCACGCCGTACGGGCCGCACGCGGGCTTCTGCCTGGAGACCCAGCACTTCCCCGACTCGCCCAACCGGCCGGAGTTCCCCTCCACGGTGCTGCGGCCGGGGGAGCGCTTCACCTCCACCACCACCTACCGCTTCCCCGCCTGAGGTCTTCCTGTCTGAGGTGTCCGGCTGATGCCGGATCGCGGGGGTCACCGGCGAGCCTGAGTGCGTTCGCCGGTGTCTCCGACGTACCTTTGGCATCATGGCCACCCGTCCGCCGAAAAGCGCATCGAAGGGGCCGGCGAAGCGGTCGGCCGGCCCGCGCCCGGCCCCCGCCAAGCGCGGATCCACGTCGTCGGGGCGTTCGAGGGCGAGGGGCTCCGCGCCGGCCCGCAAGGCGTCCCTGACCCATCAGGACCCGATCACGTGGGTCTTCACGATGATCGGCAAGCTGGTCGTCGGGCTGTGGATGCTCGTGGCCAACGGCATCGGCGGAGCGGCCCGCGCGCTCGGCAAGAACGCCCGCGAGCTCGACCCGGCCCACCGGCGCGACGGCGTGGGCCTCGCGGTCCTGGCCGGCGCCATCGTGCTGGCCGCGATGACCTGGCGCGCCTCCGAGGGCACGGTCTCCACCGTCGTCAACGTGGTCGTGCGCGCCATGTTCGGCTCGCTGGCGTGGGCGCTGCCGCTGCTGCTCGGCCTGCTGGCCTGGCGCTACCTGCGCCACCCCGACCAGAACGCCGACACCGGCCGCATGGTGATCGGCTGGAGCGCGCTGCTGATCGGCGTGCTCGGCGTCATCCACGTGGCCAACGACGTGCCCTACCCCAACCCCGCGGGCACCGCCAACGACGGCATGGACCGCGTCGCGCAGGCGGGCGGCCTCATCGGCTTCATCGTCTCGGCCCCGCCCATGAGCATCCTGCCCTCGTGGATCACGATCCCGCTCCTGCTCATGCTGTCGGGCTTCGGCGTCCTGGTGATCACCGCCACGCCGGTCCACCGCATCCCCGAGCGGCTGTCGGAGTTGCGCCACCTGCTGTTCGAGGAGAGGGGCGCCACCCCGGCCGGCGCCCCGCGGCCCGAGGCCAGGCGGCCGCGCCGGGTCCGCAAGAGCACCGAGGACGCGCCCGAGCGCGAGGGCCAGCCGCCGTACGACACGCCCGTCCTCGCCGACCAGGACAAGCGGCCCGACCACGCGCCCGAGATCGTGCCCGGCCTGGTGGAGGAGGAGCCGCCCGCGCCCGAGCCGGTCCGCAGCCCGGAGCCGCCCGCCCCGACGCCCGCGCCGCGCAAGGTCGAGCAGCTCGTCCTGTCGTCGCAGGCCGGCCCGTACGCGCTGCCCGACCTGCAGTTCCTCAAGCAGGGCACCCCGCCCAAGCCGCAGACCAAGGCCAACTCCGTCGTGGTCAACGCGCTCACCAGTGTGCTGGAGCAGTTCGGCATCGACGCCCAGGTCATCGGCTTCACCCGCGGCCCCACGGTGACCCGCTACGAGATCGAGCTCGGCCCCGCCGTCAAGGTGGAGAAGGTCACCGCGCTCACCAAGAACATCGCCTACGCCGTCAAGTCGGCCGACGTGCGCATCCTGTCGCCCATCCCCGGCAAGTCGGCCATCGGCGTCGAGATCCCCAACGCCGACAAGGACCTCGTGGCGCTCGGCGACGTGCTGCGCGCGCAGGTGGCCCAGGCCGACCACCACCCGATGATCGTCGGACTGGGCAAGGACGTCGAGGGCCGCACCATCGTGGCCAACCTCGCCAAGATGCCCCACCTGCTCATCGCGGGCGCCACCGGCGCGGGCAAGTCCGTCTGCGTCAACGGCCTGATCACCTCGATCCTCATGCGGGCCACGCCCGACGAGGTGCGCATGGTGCTCGTCGACCCCAAGCGGGTGGAGCTCTCGGTGTACGAGGGCATCCCCCACCTGATCACCCCGATCATCACCAACCCGAAGAAGGCCGCCGAGGCCCTCGAATGGGTCGTGGGCGAGATGGACCGCCGCTACGACGACCTGGCCGCCTCCGGGTTCCGGCACGTGGACGAGTTCAACAAGGCGGTGCGGGCCGGCAAGCTCCAGCCGCCGCCGGGCAGCGAGCGGGTCTACCAGCCCTACCCGTACCTCCTGGTGATCGTGGACGAGCTGGCCGACCTCATGATGGTCGCCCCGCGCGACGTCGAGGACTCGATCGTGCGCATCACCCAGCTCGCCCGCGCCGCCGGCATCCACCTCGTCATCGCCACCCAGCGGCCGTCCGTGGACGTCGTCACCGGCCTCATCAAGGCCAACGTCCCCTCCCGGCTGGCCTTCGCCGTCTCCTCGCTCACCGACTCGCGGGTCATCCTCGACCAGCCCGGCGCCGACAAGCTGGTCGGCCAGGGCGACGCGCTGTTCCTGCCGATGGGCGCGAGCAAGCCCATCCGCATCCAGAACGCGTTCGTCTCGGAGAAGGAGATCGCCGAGATCGTCGCGCACTGCAAGACGCAGATGCAGGCCGAGTACCGTGAGGACGTGGCCGCGGCGCCGGTCAAGCGGGAGATCGACGAGGACATCGGCGACGACCTGGAGCTGCTGATCCAGGCGGCCGAGCTGATCGTGACGACCCAGTTCGGCTCCACCTCGATGCTCCAGCGCAAGCTGCGCGTCGGCTTCGCCAAGGCCGGCCGGCTGATGGACCTGCTGGAGAGCCGCGACGTGGTCGGCCCCAGCGAGGGCTCCAAGGCCCGGGAGGTGCTGGTCAAGCCCGACGACCTGCCCGCCCTGCTGGCCGACCTGCGCGGCGGGTGACCCCGGTGTGTCCAACCACGGCGATTACTGGTTGAATAGGACTGACTACGCATCGTCGGGGGCTGGGAGGCGTGCGCCGTGGAGGACCAGAGGACACAGGAGCAGGGCGCGCCGGCGCCGGGGGTGGAGACGCGGAGCCTCGGGGCCGTGCTCTCCGCCGCCCGGCGGTCGGCGGGCATGACGGTTGAGCAGCTCAGCGCGCTCACCCGCATACGCGAGGCGATCATCCACGCCTTCGAGCGTGACGAGTTCTCGCAGTGCGGCGGCGACTTCTACGAGCGCGGCCACATCAAGGCGCTGTCCCGGGCGCTCGGCCTCGACCCCGAGGCCATGGTCCACCTCTACGACGAGCTGCACGGCGGCGACCCGCCCGCGGTGCGCATGGCCAGCGTCTTCCGCACCGACCGCCGGCTGCGGGCGGCCGAGCGGCGCTCGCCCAACTGGTCGATGGCCCTGGGCGTGGCGCTGAGCCTCGTTGTCGTCTTCGGCATCGTCCGCGTCATGGGCGGCGCCGGCGGCACGCACGAGGCCGGGGTGGAGCAGATCCCCGCCGTGCCGACCCTGCCCGCCCCGGGGGTGCACCAGCGGGCCAAGCCGGCCCCGCCGCGGGCGGGCGCGAGCGTGAAGCCGACCGTCGCCGCCAACCAGGTCGTGGTCCAGGTCAAGGCCAAGCGGTCGTCCTACGTCAACGTCGCCGACGCCACGGGGCGCAAGCTGTTCGCCGGGATGATGGAGGCGGGCATGACCTCCACCTGGCGGGCCCCCGACCGGGTCGACCTGGAAGTGAGCGACGCCACTGCGGTGTCGGTGCAGGTCAACGGCAAGAAGGTGGGCAAGCTCGGCACGCGCGGGCAGACCGTGCGCCGCTCGTTCGGGCCGCCGGCGCCTCCTGCGAGGTAGCCGGTGCATCGGGTGGTGGCCAACTCCCGATACCGTAGTGTTCACCATGTCATCCCGCCGAACCGCATCGCTGATCACCCTGGGCTGCGCGCGCAACGAGGTCGACTCCGAGGAGCTGGCCGCGCGACTTGAGGCTGCCGGCTGGCAGCTGGGCGACGACGCCCCCGACGTCGTCGTCGTCAACACGTGTGGCTTCATCGACTCGGCGAAGAAGGACTCCATCGACACGCTGCTGGCCGCGGCAGACTCCGGGGCCAAGGTGGTCGCCGCGGGCTGTATGGCCGAGCGCTACGGCAACGAGCTGGCCGAGGCGCTGCCCGAGGCCAGCGCGGTCATCTCCTTCGACGACTACGCCGACATCGGCGGCCGCCTCGACGACGTGATCGCCGGGCGTCCGCTCAAGCCGCACACGCCGCGTGACCGCCGCACCCTGCTGCCCATCTCGCCCGTGGACCGGGCGGCGGCCCCCAAGGCCGCCATCCCGGGCCACGGCGACCTGCCCGAGGGGCTGGCCCCGGCCAGCGGCCCCCGCGTGCTGCGCAAGCGGCTCGACGAGAGCCCGGTGGCCTCGCTCAAGCTCGCCTCCGGCTGCGACCGGCGCTGCACGTTCTGCGCCATCCCGGCCTTCCGCGGCGCCTACGTCTCCCGAGACCCCGAGGAGCTGCTGGCCGAGGCCGACTGGCTCGCCCACCGGGGCGTGCGCGAGCTCGTCCTGGTCAGCGAGAACTCCACCTCCTACGGCAAGGACCTCGGCGACCTGCGGGCGCTGGAGAAGCTGCTGCCGCGCCTGGCCGCCGTCGAGGGCATCGACCGGGTGCGGGTGAGCTACCTGCAGCCGGCCGAGCTGCGGCCGGGGCTGCTGGAGGTCATCGCGGGCACCGAGGGGATCGCCCCGTACTTCGACCTGTCCTTCCAGCACGCCAGCGGCACGGTGCTGCGCCGCATGCGCCGCTTCGGCGACCCGGAGCGCTTTCTCGGGCTGCTGGAGAGCATCCGCGAGCACGCCCCCGAGGCGGGCGTGCGCTCCAACTTCATCGTGGGCTTCCCCGGCGAGACCGAGGAGGAGTTCGGCGAGCTGGTCGGCTTCCTGGAGCGGGCGCGGCTCGACGTCATCGGCGTGTTCGGCTACTCCGACGAGGACGGCACCGAGGCGGCCGGCTTCGACGGCAAGCTCGACCAGGAGGTCGTCGACGAGCGGGTGCGGATCCTGACCGAGCTGGCCGAGGAGCTGACCGCGCAGCGGGCCGAGGAGCGCATCGGCACCGAGGTCGACGTGCTCATCGACGACGACCTCGGTGACGGCGGCTACGAGGGCCGGGCCGCCCACCAGGGGCCGGAGGTCGACGGGTCCGTGACCGTGCAGGGCATCGGCCTGGTCCGGGGGCAGATCGTGCGCGCGGTCGTGGTCGACGCCGAGGGGGTCGACCTGATCGCCCGCATCAAGGCCGGTCCATGACGAGGGACGAGCGCCGCGTGGTCAGCCCGTGGAACATCGCCAACGTCCTCACGGTCCTGCGGTTGGCGCTCGTCCCCTTCTTCGTCGTCTGCCTCTTCGTGCCGGGCGCGGGCTGGCGCCTGGCGGCGCTGGCGGTGTTCGCCGTGGCGTCCATCACCGACCACCTCGACGGGGAGCTGGCCCGCCGGTACGGGCTGATCACCGACTTCGGCAAGATCGCCGATCCGATCGCCGACAAGGCGCTGACCGGCGCGGCGCTGGTGTGCCTGTCGATCCTCGGCGAGCTGCCCTGGTGGATCACGCTGGTGATCCTCGGCCGCGAGCTGGGCATCACGGTGCTGCGCTTGGTGCTGATCCGCCGGGCGATCATCCCGGCCAGCTACGGCGGCAAGGTCAAGACCGTGCTGCAGATCGCGGCCATCGTCCTGTACATCCTGCCCGGAGTGCCCCAGTGGCTGCGCTGGGCGGTCATGGGCGCCGCCCTGGTGGTCACGGTGGCCACCGGTGTCGACTACGTGGTTCGCGCGGTCAAGCTGCGCAAGGTGGCGCGGCAGGCCAGAGGGGAGTGAGCATGGCGCCGGCCGCCGAGGCGATCACGCTGCTCGTGGAGCGGGGTGCCACGCTCGCCGTGGCCGAGTCGCTGACCGGGGGGCTCATCGGGGCGACCATCACCGCGGTGCCGGGGGCGTCGAAGGCGTTCCGGGGCGGGGTGGTCTCGTATGCCACTGACCTCAAGCACGCGCTGCTGGGCGTGCCGGACGACCTGCTGGCGCGGGAGGGGGCGGTTGACCCGGGCGTCGCGGCGGCGATGGCCGCGGGTGTGGCCCGGGTGTGCGCGGCGACGTACGGGCTGGCGGTGACCGGGGTGGCGGGGCCCGATCCGCAGGACGGCAAGCCCGTCGGCACCGTCTACGTCGCCGTCGCCGGGCCCGGCGGAGAAATCTGGGCCCGAGAGTTGAGACTCCAGGGGTCCCGCGAACGTATCAGGGTAAAGACGGTGGACGAGGCGGTTGATCTACTTACAGGTGTGCTTAAGCCGAACAAGGGGGAACATTCCGGGTGATTACCGTGTTACGTCCCGAGCGAACATGACAGGCACGGTCTGACGCGGTGTCGGTCGATACAGGTACGGTGGAGCTGTGAGTGAGGTCCGTGAGCCAACGTCAAGCAACGAGCGCCCGGCAGGCAGGCCGGGTGTCTCGCATGACGGGCCGGGAGCGACGATCCGGGGACGGCAGGGCCCCATGATGACGGCGAGGAGCATGTACCAAGCGAAGAAGAAGGACGGGCGGCACGATCCGATCGCGCGGGGCGTGGTGAAGACCTCCACCCCGGGGAGGGAGCGACAGATGATTTTGCTGCGTCAGCTGCTCGGCGACGTGCTGAGGCGGTTGCGCGTGCGGCAGGGACGCACTCTCCGAGAGGTGTCCACGTTGGCGCGGGTCTCGCTCGGCTACTTGTCCGAGGTCGAGCGTGGTCAGAAAGAGGCGTCGTCCGAGTTGCTGGCCTCGATCTGCGGCGCCCTGGGCATTCCGCTGTCGCAGGTCCTGCGTGAGGTGTCCGACCAGTTCGCCCTGGCCGAGCTGCAGGCTGCCCCCGTTCTCGCCGACGTCCCCGACCACGAGCGCATCCCCTTGAGCGACTCGGTGCCCGGATCGATCTCCGACTCCGTGTTCCCCGAGGTCAAGAACATGGTGGCCGCCTAACGAGGCTGGCAGGCCCCACACCACAGGATCAACCGCTCCTGTGGCCGTGCCCCCATCTCCCCACGGCTGATGCGCGTGCCGCATCGGCGACAGGGCTGCCCCGCCCTGCCGTAGACCCAGGTCTGCGCGCCGGGACGGCGATCGCCCGTCGTCACGGTGCCCGCGTGAGCCTTGTTCGCATCCAGCAGCCGCCGGGCCAGCGTGACCGCCCCCTCCAGGTCCGTCACCTCCCCGACCTTCCGCCACGGCCAGATCCCTCTGAGGAACAACGTCTCGGCGCGGTAGATCGTGCCGATCCCCGCCAGGTTGCGCTGGTCGAGCAGCGCCTCCCCGATCGTCCTGTCCGGTTCCCGCATCAGCCGCCGCACCGCCTCGGCCGCGTCCCAGTCGTCGCCGAGCAGGTCGGGGCCGAGATGCCCGACGACCTGTGACTCGCCGGCGGTCCGCAGCAGGTCGACCATCCCCAGCCTGACGCCGACGGCCTCCCACTCCGCGTTGGCCAGCACGAGCCGTACTCCGTCGCCGCCCGTCCGGGGCGTGGCGCGGCGGGCCGGCGTGATCCGCCAGATCCCGTCCATGCGCAGATGGGTGTGCACGGTCAGGCCGCCCTCGACGCGGGTGAGCAGGTGCTTGCCCCGCGACACGGTCGTCAGCACCGTCCGGCCGCGCAGGTCGGCGGTGGCGTGGCGGGGCACCCGGAAGTCGGACCTGGTCAGCACCCGCCCGTCGAGCGCTCCCCGCAGCCGGGCCGCGGCGCGGTAGACGGCGTCTCCCTCGGGCATGCCTCCAGTCTAGGAAGCCCCGCCCGACGCCCCGCGGGGTGCCGGCAGGGCTCGTCGCTCTGTGGAGCGCGGGAGGGCCGGTCCGAGGCGGGCGGGGTCGGCGGCTCAGTCCGAGACGGCGGGGTCGGCGGCTCAGTCCCAGGCGGCGGGGTCGGCGGCTCAGTCCCAGGCGGCGGGGTCGGCGGCGAGCTGGCGGACGCGCTCGGGCAGC
This sequence comes from Nonomuraea roseoviolacea subsp. carminata, assembly GCF_024172185.1. Classification (GTDB taxonomy): domain Bacteria; phylum Actinomycetota; class Actinomycetes; order Streptosporangiales; family Streptosporangiaceae; genus Nonomuraea; species Nonomuraea roseoviolacea. The sequence continues at coordinate 1,124,206 of NZ_JAMZEC010000001.1, read as the reverse complement.
GCGCCGCTCGCGACCTGCTCCAGCGTGACCTCCTCCAGGATGGAGCGCTCGGTGGCCCGCAACGCGATCCAGACCTGCTGGAGCGACTCCGCCGGGCCGCGGTAGCCGACGTGCTCGGGACGCTCGCCGCGGACGTTGGCCAGCGGCCCGTCCACCGCCCTGATCACGTCGGCGAGTGAGATCTGGGCCGCGGGGCGGGCCAGCACGTAGCCGCCCTCGGGGCCGCGCTGGCCGCGCACCAGGCCCGCCCGGCGCATCTGCAGCAGGATGTTCTCGAGGTACTTGGGCGGCATGTCCTGCTCCTTGGCGAGCTCGCCCACGGTGGTCGGGCCGGCACCGGCTGCGGCGAGTTCGGCGGCGGCACGGAGGGCGTAGTCGACACGAGCGGATAGGCGCATGTTGTCGATTATCCCCCCTGGTCAACAGTGATGAGGCGCACGGGCGCCGGAACGGCCGGAAGATCGGCGTCGCGGCAGCGGTCCTGCCTGGGCGGACATTTCCGCGGACCCGTTTTCTCCCGCTCGCCACCCGCCCGCGGGGGCGGCCACGATGGGAGCGTGCCCAGGAGGCGGCCGTCGCGAGGGATCCTCGCATTCACCTGCGCTGATCGGCGGCGGGAGGAGCGCTAAACTTCCAACAACCTTTTCGATTAGACGGTGGGATTCAGCGTGGAGCGACGCCCTGGTGTGCCCAGACTGCTCAGGGAGATCAACGACCGGGCCGCGCTCGAGTTGCTGCTCTCCACGGGTCCGATGACCCGGGGGCAGATCGGCGACCTGACCGGACTGTCCAAGGTCACCGCCTCCCAGACGCTCGCCCGGCTGGAGGAGCGCGGCCTGGTCGAGGTCGTCGGCGCCCAGGCCGGCGGCCGGGGGCCCAACGCGGCGCTCTACTCCGTCATCCCCTCCAGCGCGTACGTGGCCGGCCTGGAGGTCGGGCCGGAACAGGTCTCCGCGGCCGTCGCCGACATCCACGGCCGCACGGTCGCCGAGGTCACCTTCGCCCCCAACGGCCACGACGACCTCGTCCCCGTGGTCCACGGCGCCATCATGAAGGCCTGCCGCAGCGCCAAGGTCGGCGTCGGCAAGCTGCGCGGCGTCGTGATCGGCACGCCCGGCGTGGTCGATCCCCGCACCGGCGACGTCCGCTACGCCTTCGACCTGCCGGGCTGGCACGAGGGCAGCCACGAGGCGCTGGCCGGTGAGCTCAAGCGCGAGGTCACCATCGAGAACGACGTCAACCTCGCCGCCGTCGCCGAGCGCGCCGACGGGGCCGCCGAGGGCCTCGACGACTTCGTGCTGCTGTGGGCCAGCCGCGGGCTCGGCCTGGCCGTCATGCTCGGCGGCAAGCTGCACCGGGGCCGCTCGGGCAGCGCGGGCGAGATCGGCTACCTCGCGGTGCCGGGCGCGCCGCTGCCCGAGGAGATCCGCACCTCGCCGGGGCGGCTGCCCGCGCTGGCGGGCGGCCTGCAGTCGCTGGTCAGTGCCGAGGCGGTGGCCGAGCTCGCCGCCGGCTACGGCTTCGCGGCGGCCGGCGCGCGGGAGTGCGTGGAGGTCGCGCTCGCGGCGGGCGACCGGGGCGAGCCGCTGCTGGACGAGCTGGCCCACCGGCTGGCGCTGGGGGTGGCCGCGGTGTGCGTGATCCTCGACCCGGGGCTGGTCGTGCTGGGCGGCGAGGTGGGGCACGCGGGCGGGCGCGCCCTCACCGCCCGGGTGGAGGAGGCCGTCGCCCGCATCTGCCCCGTACGTCCGCAGGTGACGACCAGCACCCTGGAGGGCAACCCGGTGCTGCGCGGCGCCGTCCTGGCCGCCCTCCAGCAGGCCCACGAGGAGATCTTCGCCTCCTGAACCCGCCTCCTGGGGCATGCACCGACCAGCCGCGCCCCAGAGGGCGTCGGCCCCACTTGACGCACTGCCACCCCGAGACGCACCCCCACCCCGTGAACGACAGCGGCACCTGATGACGCGCCTCCACCTCTGACGCGCCGCCGTTCGTCATGCATCCCTTCCCATGACGCGGCCCTCGTCCCTCTCTGGCGCACCGCCCGTCCGCGCGGTTGGGAGCGCCACGCACGCGGGAAGGCCCGCCGGGGAGGCGGTGTGCCTTCTCGGTGTGCCTTCCCGGCGGGCCTTCCCGGCGGGCCTTCCCGGCGGGCCTTCCCGGCGGGCCTTCCCGGCGGGCCTTCTCGGCGGCGCTTCTCGGTGGGCTTCCCCAGCGGGCCTTCCCCCGTGGGCCTTCGCCTGCGTGTCTTCGCCTGCGGGCCTTCGGCTTCTCGGCTCGGTGGGGCGGGCGGTCGTCAGGCGGTGAGGAGCTCCATGGCCGCCTGGGCGTTGGCGCGAGCCGCACCGTACGTGGCGATGTAGGCCGCGCTGCCCGGCCGCCACACCGGCAGGCCCATCTCCACCACGATCGTGTCGGGCCGCGCGGCCACCAGCGCCGACACCAGCGCCCGGCTGTCGGCGTAACGGTGGGCGTCCTTGACGATCACCACCAGCGACCGGCCGGTGGCGCGCTCCAGCAGGGCGCCCGCGTCCGCGTCGGCGGGCCGTACCCGGAGCACCTCGGCCTGCGGCAGCCACGGCGCGACGCCCCACGGCACGTCCCCGACCGCGATGGTCGGCGGGGTGTCCACCTCCACCACCAGCGGGTCGGTCAGCGGTCCGGCCGAGCCGTCGAGACGGACGGCGCGCCGCGCGGCGTGCAGCCCGATCGAGACGGGGCCCCCGCCGCGCCCGTCCTCCAGCGTCCCGACACCCTGCCCGTCCTGCGACGTGCCGCCGCCCTGCGCGTTCTGCGGCGTGCCGCCGCCCTGGCCGGCCCGCGGCGTCCCGCCGTTCTGTCCTGCCGGCGGCGTCCCGTCGCCGTGCCCGCTCTCCGGCGCGGCGGCGGAGCGGACCGCGCGGGCGGCGCCGGCGCGCGTGCCGAACCAGGTGCGCAGCGCCGTCGTACGGGCCGCGGCCTCCTCCAGACGCTCCACCGGCAGCCGCCCCTCCCGGGCCGCCGCCATGATCGCCTCGATGATGCCGGCCACGTCCTCCGGCCCCGGCTTCGGCCCGAGGCACAGCAGGTCGGCGCCGGCGGCCAGGGACTGGACGGCCCCCTCGGCCAGTCCCACGCCGTCGGTGATGGCCTGCATGTCGAGCGCGTCCGAGATCACCACCCCCCGGTAGCCGAGCTCGCCGCGCAGGAGCCCGGTGAGCGCGGCCGAGGAGAGGGTGGCCGGGCGGTCACCGGTCAGCGCCGGCACCGCGACGTGCGCCGTCATGATCGACTTGGTGCCCGCGGCGACGGCCGCCCGGAACGGCGCCAGCTCCCTGGCCCGCAGCACGTCCAGCGGCACGTCCACGAAGGGCACGTCGAGGTGCGAGTCCACGGTGGTGGCGCCGTGGCCGGGGAAGTGCTTGACGCAGGCGGCCACTCCGACCGCCTGGAGCCCCTCGACGGCCGCGACGGTGTGCCGGGCGACCAGCTCCGGGTCGTCGCCGAACGCCCGGGTGCCGATGACCGGGTTGTCCGCCGCGGTGTTGACGTCGGCGTCCGGCGCCATGTCCAGGTTGACCCCGCAGGCGACCAGCTCCGCGCCGATCGCCCGGTAGACGCGGCGGGTGAGGTCGGGATCGTCCACCGCGCCGAGCGCGGCGTTGCCCGGGTACGGGCTGCCGACGTGGTAGGCGAGCCGGGTGACGTCCCCGCCCTCCTCGTCCAGCGAGACGACGGGGTCGCCGGCGGCCCGCAGGGAGGCGGTCAGCTCGGCCAGCGCGTCCGGCTCGGTGACGTTGAAGCCGAAGAGCGTGACGCCGCCGAGGCCGTTCTCCAGCTCTCTCAGCACCCAGTCGGGCGCGGTCGTGCCCTCGAACGCGGCCAGCAGCGTGCCCGCCGCGAGGCGGCGCAGCCCCCGATCACTGTGACTCATGGTTCCTCGATCCGGACAGGGCGGTCCGCGGCACGGACCGGCGTGTGGAGGGACGCCGGCCGTGCCGGGGACCGCGGCAGGGGAGGGTCAGCCCTTGACGGCCCCGGCCACCAGGCCGGAGACCATGCGGCGCTGCACCAGCAGGAAGAAGGCGATGACGGGCAGCGTCATCAGCGTGGAGGTCGCCATGATGGCGCCCCAGTCGGTGCCGCGCTGCCCGAAGAAGTACTGCAGGGCGACCGGCATCGTGTAGCCGGAGCTCTCCTTCATCAGCACCAGCGCGAAGATCAGGTCGTTCCAGGCAGTGATGAACGAGAAGATGCTCGTGGCCACCAGCCCCGGCGCCACCAGGGGGAAGAGCACCTTCCTGAACGTGGTGAACCGGCTCGCGCCGTCGATCCACGCGGCCTCCTCCAGCGACCTGGGCACCGCCGCGACGAACGTGCGCAGCATCCAGACGCCGAACGGCAGCGTGATGCCCACCTGGATCACGATGAGCCCGAGCAGGTTGTCGTACAGGCCGAGGCGCTTGACGTTCAGGAAGAGCGGGATGACCAGCGCCTCGCACGGGATCATCTGCACGACGAGCAGCGTGACGAGGAACGCGGTGCGCCCCCTGAACCGGAAGCGCGCCACCGCGGTCGCCGCCAGCAGCGCGAACGCCGACCCGACGAGCACGGTGCCGAGCGCCACGATCGCGCTGTTGCGCATGTAGACCCAGATGGGGTTGCCCGCCACGCCCTCGGTCAGGACACGCTCGACGTGCTCGACGGTGAAGTGCGTGGGGAACGGGATGAAGCTCGTGGTGAAGATCTGGTCGTTCGCCTTGAACGAGGTCGAGACCATCCAGTAGACGGGGAAGACGGCGAAGAGGAAGACCAGCACTCCGGCCGTGTTCAGCGCGGCCCGGGTGAGCCGCTTGCGGGCGAGCGGGTTCATGCCAGGTCCTCCTGTTTGACCATCTGCCGGGTGTAGAAGGCGGTCACGACGAGCAGGATGATCGTCAGCACGATCGCGATCGCCGCCCCCGTGCCCATCTTCGGCGGCGCCTTGAACGCCTCGGCGTACGAGTAGAGGGACAGGTTGAACGCCTCGCGGTTGGTGGGCCCGTTGAGCAGCACGTAGAGCTGGCTGAGCACCTTGAAGTCCCAGATGATCGACAGGATGGTCAGCACGGCGAAGACCGGCTTGAGCAGCGGGAAGGTGATCGTCCTGAACGTGCGCCACGGGGTGGAGCCGTCCACCCGGGCCGCCTCGTACAGCTCGGACGGGATGCCCTTGAGCCCGGCCAGCACCGACACCGCGACGAACGGGAAGGACGCCCACACCACGGTCAGCACCAGCACCACGTACACCGACCAGGAGTCGTTCAGCCACGGCTGGCCCGACCAGTCGGCCCGGCCGAACACCAGCGACGACAGCCAGTCGGGCAGCAGGTTCAGCGCCCAGTTGATGACGCCGGCCTCGGCGTCGAACAGCCAGCGCCAGATCGTGCCCTGCGCCACCGGGGGCACCGCCCACGCCGACATGATCCCGATGATCACGAACGTGGACATGCGCTTGCTGAGCCGGTGCAGCAGCACGCCGACCGCGGTCCCGAGCACCAGCGTGAGCGTCACGGTGACGAGCGCGAAGACGACCGTGTTGCGCAGCGCGGACCGGAAGATCTCGTTGTCCAGGATGCGCCGGTAGTTCTCGAGCCCGACCCACTTCGGTTCCGCGACGCCGCGGATGACCCGCAGGCTGATGTCCTGGAACGAGATGATCGCCATCTGCACCATCGGGTACAGCAGCAGTCCCGCGATGACCAGCATGCCGGGGACGAGCAGGACGTAGGGCACCGCCCACGCCGGCATGCCGCCGGCGCGGGGGGGCCTGCGCGAGCCGCGGCGCCGCCCAGGGGCAGAGGTGGCTCCGCCCCGGGCGAGGGTTGACGTGTCCGTCATCGTCACGACTGGTTCAGGATGTCTTCGAGTTCCTTGTTGGCCGCGGCCAGCGCGTCATCCGCGGTGGCCTTGCCCTCGATGACCGAGCGGGCCGCGTTCTGCAGGACGGCCTTGGTCTCGTTGGCCTCGGTCCACTGCGGGTCGGCGGGGAAGGCCTTGGCCTTGGCGAAGGCGGCGGCGAACGGCGCCTGCGCCGGGTCCTTGGCCAGCTCGGCCAGGGTGTCCGGGTAGACCGGGAGCAGGCCGCCGTCCTTGGCGTAGCGGTCGGCCCACTTCTTGCCGGAGGCCAGCTTCACGAACTCGGTCGCGAGCTCCTTGTTCTTGGCGTCGTTCCAGACGGCGATGTCGTTGCCGCCGAAGAACGCCGGGGTCTCGCCGCCGCTCTTGGAGGGCAGCGGGAAGAACGCCATCTGGTCGTCCTTGATCTTGCCCTTGCTCTCCTCCTTGATGGTGGCGATGTCCCACGAGGCCGTGAGGTACATGCCGACCTTGCCGTTGGAGAAGCGGGTGCGGATGTCGGTGGTGTTCTGCGTCAGGCGCGACTTGCCGGACACGCCGGAGGTGACGATCCCCGTGTACGACGCGAAACCGGCCTTGAAGGCGGGGTCGGTGAGCTTGCCCACCCACTTGCCGCCCTCCTTGACCGCGTAATCGCCGCCCTCGGACCAGGCGAGCGCGCCGAGCAGGTGGTTGGCGTCGGAGCCGCCGTTGAAGGCGAACCCGTCGACGTCCTTGCCCTTCTTCTCCTGGATCTTCTTGGCGGCGGCCAGCAGCTCGTCCCAGGTCTTCGGGACCTCGATCTTGAGCTCCTTGAACCAGTCCGTGCGGTACATGACCGCGCGGGTGCCGGCGCCCCACGGCATGGCGTAGACCTCGCCGTCGATGGTCTCCAGGCCGAACAGGTTCTTCGGGATCTGGGCCTGCTCGCCGGAGGTGGTGATCGACGTGACGGGGGCCAGGGCGTCCTGGCTCTGCCACAGCGGCACCTGGTCGTTGCCGATCTCGGTCACGTCGGGGCCCTCACCGCCGGCCGCGGCGGCCGTGAACTTGTCGTTGACCTGCGGCCACGGGATCCACTGGACCTTCGCGTCGGCGCCGGTCTGCGTCTTGAACTCCGCGACGAGGTCGTCCATGTACTTCTGCGACGGCTCGTTGGGGTCGCCGAGACGCCAGACGGTGAGGCTCTGGCCCGCGAACTTGGGACCGGCGGCCGAGGCGGACTGCGCCGGCTGGCTCTTGGACGGCTCGGAGGAGCCGCCGCACGCGGCCAGTCCCAGGGCCAAGGCGGCCGTGGTGACCGTAGCGGCCGTGGTCTTCGCGATCCTCACTAGGGTTCTCCCTTCCCGGCTAAAACGCGTCGGGGGTCTGCGCTCATACGGGTGCCGAGCCCGGGGGTCCCGCACCTGGCTGATCGTCAGTGTCGAATGGTGGTAAACTAACAAGAAACTTTCTTAAAAGAAACCGGCGTTAGCGTTTCGTGACGAGAGGGGAGGGAGCCCGTGACACTCAACCCGGGCGTCCCCAGGCTGCTGCGCCGGCTCAACGACCGCAGCGCGCTCGAACTGCTCATCTCCGAGGGCCCGCTGACCCGCGCCGAGCTGGGCGAGCGGACCGGCCTGTCCAAGGTCACGGCCGGGCAGCTCCTCGCCCGGCTGGAGGAGCGCGGGCTCGTCCACGTCGCCGGCGAACGGGCCGGCGGCCGCGGCCCCAACGCCGCCCTGTACGGCGTCGTGCCCTCCAGCGCCCACGTCGCCGGGCTGGAGGTGCTGCCCGACTCCATCACCGTCGGCGTCGCCGACATCACCGGCCGCGTCGTGGCGGAGATCGTCGTGGACCCCGCCGGGGGAGAGGACCCCGTCGCCGCCGTCCACGACGCCGTCCAGCGGGCCTGCGCCTCTGCCCGCATCACGCTCGGGCAGCTCCGGGCGTTCGTCATCGGCACGCGCGGCGTCGTGGACCCCCGCACGGGCGACATGCGCTTCTCGTACGACCTGCCCGCCTGGCACACGGGCGTGCTCGCCAGTCTGCGCCGCTCGCTCGGGGCGTCCGTGACCATCGAGAACGACGTCAACCTCGTCGCCCTCGCCGAGCACCGCCACGGCGCCGCCGCCGGGCACGACGACTTCGTGGTCATGTGGGCGGGGGTGGGGCAGGGGCTCGGCGTCATGCTGGACGGGCGGCTGCGGCGCGGCACCACCGGAGGGGCGGGGGAGATCGGCTGGCTGCCGGTGCCGGGGGAGCCGTTGCCGGACGACGTGGGGCGGCCGCAGTCGGGGTCGTACCAGCGGCTCGTGGGCCGCAAGGCGCTGACCGCCCTGGCCCGCGCCCATGGGCTCGTGGACGGGGACGAGGCGGGCGACCCCGAACACCCCGTCGCTGCGGCCTCGCGCGCGGGGTCGGTCGCCGGGCTGGTGGAGGCCGCGGTCGCCGCCGGCAACACCGGCTTCCTCGACGCGGTCGCCGCCCGGCTGGCCGTGGCCGTCGCCGCCGTCAGCGTCGTCCTCGACCCCGGGCTCATCGTGCTCGCCGGCGACGTGGGCAAGGCGGGCGGCGCGGAGCTCGCCGCGCGCGTCGAGACCGCCGCGGCCAGGATCAGCCCCAGCCGGTCCACGGTCGCGGCCACGGGAGTGACCGGCAACCCCGTCCTGCGCGGGGCTCTGGTGGCCGCGTTGGAGCAAGCCCGGGAACAGGTCTTCTCCGACACTGTGTGAGAATTGCTGCACATGTGGCACCCAACTGGCGACATCGTGCTGATCTCCGATCCGCGTGTCGCCGCGATTCCCCTCGAAGACGCCGGCGAGCCGCTGGTCGACGTCCGCGGCCGGCTGCGGGTGGACGAGCGGATGGCCGATCCGGAGGGCGCGTACGCCCACCTGAGGCAGGGCGTCGTCGACCGGCTCGAACGCGCCGAGCGCACCCTGCCCGACGGGTACCACCTGCTGATCGTCGAGGGGCACCGGACGATCGCCGCGCAGCGGCAGATCTTCGACGGCTACCGCGCCGAGCTGGCCGGACGCTTCCCCGGCCTGACGCCGGACGAGCTGCGCTCGGCCACCAGCCGCTACGTCTCACCCGTCGAGGTGGCCCCGCACACGGCCGGCGCCGCCGTGGACCTCACCCTGTGCGATCCCGACGGGGCCGAGTACGACATGGGCACGGCGATCAACGACACGCCGGAGCAGAGCGGCGGGCTGTGCTACACGGCGGCCCCGGACCTGCCGGAGGCGGCGCGCCGGCACCGCAAGATCCTGGCCGGGGCGCTGGAGCCGGTGGGGCTGGTCAACTACGCGACCGAGTGGTGGCACTGGTCGTACGGGGACCGCTACTGGGCCTTCACCACCGGGGCCTCGCACGCCCTCTACGGCCCGACGTCCCTCTGAGGCCCTTCTCCGTCATCGCCGGATGAGAGGGCTGCGGCGGACGGTGTGGCGGCTCAGCGCGGTCTCGCGGTCGGCCGCCACCAGCGCGCCCGCGTGCGCCGTGAAGACCGCCGCAACGAGTCTCACGTCGTACTCCTCCCATGCGCCGCCGGGCAGTGCGGTGAGCACCCGCCCGTCGGCGAGGCCCGCGAACAGCCGCCCGCTCATGGCCGCCAGCCCGCTCACCCGGATGTCTCCTGAGACGGCCCCGGGCGGCCGGATCGCATCCGCCGGCTCCCACCCCTGGGAGGCGAACGGCCGCCGCCACAGCTCCCCGTCCTCCGTCGCCGCGTAGAACGTGCAGTCGGCGATCGCGAGCCCCGTCGCCCCCGAGGGCGCCGCCCCGAGATCCGCCCAGGCGTCCGCGCCGTCCCATCGGATGAGCCGCCCGGTGTCGGTCAGCCCGTACAGCCCCACGGAGAACCTTGCTGCGGCCTCCCTCGGCACGGCCAGCGCGACGACGCCCCCGGCGACCTTGCCGGATTCGGGGCCTCCGGCGGCCTCTTCGGCCTCGGCCGTCCTGACGGCGGCGCCGGCGGTCCCGGCGGGCTCCCAGGGCAGGTTCTGCCCGCACAGCTCCCGCCGCAGCAGGCCCCCCGCCCCGTCCGCCGCGTACAGCGTCCGATCGCGCACCGCCAGCGCCCGGACGTCCGTCCCGGCGGGCCCGATGACCTCCCACGCGGGTGCGGGCGCCGCGCCGCTGAAGCGGTCGAGCACGTTGCGGGTGACGCGCTCCACGACCGGGTCGTGCAGGGTGTTGCCCCAGTTGACGGTGGCCGCGTTGAACACGGTGCCCAGGCCGCTGGTGAAGATCCCCATGGTGGCCGTCCCGCCCTGGCCGTAGGCGCTCCAGTGCCGCAGGTCCGCCGTGGCCAGCACGACGAACGACGCCGGCGTCCCGTCGCGGCACGTGGCCCGGGGCACGCCGCCGATCTCCTCGACCTCGGCCGCGTCCGTCTCGTAGCCCAGGCAGCCCTGCCCGAACGGGTCACCGTCCTTCAGCCCCGTCCCCTCGAACACCCAGTGGCCGGCGAAGCGCGCCGTGTAGGACTCGTCCAGCATGCGCCGCATGTCCGGCCCCCACGTGCCCGCCCCGGCGCGGAAGCTGACGCCGGTGAGCGCGTTCTCGGGCCGGCCGGCGGACGACCACTCGACGGTCGCCAGCCGGGGGTCGTCCACGGGGTCGCACAGCGCGTCGCGGTGGCACACCATGGTCCGCCCGCCGTCCTCCAGCCGGATCCGCCACCACGCGGTGTTGCCGGAGAAGACGGCCAGGTTCCCGCCGCGCCGCACGAACTCCTCGACCGCGTCGCGCATCCCGTCCGACCAGTACTCGTCGTGGCCGTTCACGACGAGGACGCGGCGCCGCGCCAGCAGCTCCGGTCCGCCTCCGAGATCGAGGTCGAGGTCGAGGTTCGAGCAGTACGCGACGTCGTAGCCGGCCGGTCGCAGCCACCGGATCAGGCCGAACTCCCAGCGCTCCGGACAGGGGCCGCCGCCCGGCCGGTCGAAGCTCACGCGGCCCGCGCGCACCGGCGACTCGGTCCAGTAGAGGCCCTGCCCCGGCAGACCCGCCCTGTTGTACGCCTGCCACGTGGTGAACGGCACGCTGACCAGGATCGGCGCGGCGGGCACCGCCTCGCGGACCACGAAGAAGACCTCGTTGTCCGGGCAGGGCGCCGCGCCCGGCAGCCCTTGCGGCCAGGGCACCTCGGGCCCGAACCGCGCCCGGTAGAGCGAGCTGGGCCAGTCGGCGCCGATCTCCAGCTCCCAGCCGGGCGTCGCGACACCGGTGAACACCACCCGGTCGCTCGCCACGTCGGCCACCTCGACCGGCGCGATCCCGGAGACGACGAAAGGCAGCGTGTCGCCCTGCGCGCACGAAGTGGCCCGGGCGTAGGCCCACACGGTCATGCGACGGATGTCGTCTCGGTCGGGGGGTTCTCCATGCGGTTCGAAGCTCCCTCGGGCAGGAGGACGGGGACGCCAGGCCACGCTTACTGGAAAGATTCTTAACAGTTGCGTCTGCTCGGCAGTTTTCCACGACCCTCGGGCCCGCACAAGAGTAAGCGGTTTCCCGCTACGGGATCACCACGTGGACGGCCCACGACGCGCACGTCACGGCGGCAAGCCGGGGAACCGGAGGAGCGTTCCCCTGGACGGGGGCCGGCCCCGTGCGGTGGGTGGGCCCTCCCGTGCCGGCCGTAAAGGAAGGAAGAAGGACCGTGGAAACGGCGGCGAAGATCGGTGAAGCGGTTCGCCCGGGCGCACCAACGGGCACAAACCACAAAAGAACGGTACGGAGGTGGTTCGCTGAGCGCGCTGTGAGGTGGTCGTGGCTTTGCTGATCGGGATCGAGGAAGAGTATCTCGTCGTCGACCCGCGCACCCGTCAGGTCGTCCCCCGGGCGGCCGAGGTCCTGGCCAGAGCCTCGGGGGCGCTCGACGTCGACCAGGAGATCACCCGCTTCCAGGTGGAGGCCCGCACGGCGCCGACGTCCGATCTGGACGCGCTGGCCACCGACCTGCGCCTGACGCGCAAGGACGTGGCCGGGGCGGCGCGGTCGTGCGGCCTGTCCGTGATGGCCAGCGGCTGCCCCGTCCTCGGCGACGTCGCCCGGCCCCCGCTCGGCGACGACGCCCGCTACGAGCACGGCCGCGAGCTCTACCGCGCCCTCCAGGACGAGATCAGCATCTGCGCCCTCCACGTCCACGTGGACGTGCCGGACGACGAGCACGCCGTCTACGTGGCCAACCATCTTCGTCCCTGGCTGCCCACGCTGATCGCGCTGGCCGCCAACTCGCCGTTCTTCGCGGGCCGCGACACGGGATACGCCTCCTGGCGGGTGATCAGCTGGGGCCGCTGGCCCGTCTCGGGCGCCCCGCCGTACTTCCCCTCGTACGCCGCCTACGAGCAGACCCTGGAAGCGCTGACGGAGTCGGGGGCGCTGATGGACCGGCGCACGGTGTTCTGGGACGTGCGCCCGTCGCCTCGCCTCCCGACCGTCGAGGTGCGCGTCACGGACGTGCCGCTGGACGTGGGCGACAGCGCCACCCTCGCCGGCCTGGTGCGCGCCCTCGTCGTGACGGCCCTGCGCGACGTGGCCGGCGGCGACCGGGGACTGCCCGTGCCGCCGGAGGTGCTGCGGGCCGCCTACTGGCGCGCCGCGCGCGACGGGCTCGCCGGCGACAGCCTCGACCTGCGTACGGGCGCCCTCGTCCCCGCCCCCGTACTGGCCTGCCGCCTCCTGAACCATGTACGGGCCGCGCTGGCCGAGTCGGGCGACCTGGAACTCGTCCAGGACGGCCTGGCCCGGCTGCTCCGAAGAGGCTCGGGCGCCACCCGCCAGCTCCGCACTCACGCGACCACCGGCGACCTCACCAGAGTGGTGGACGACCTGATCCGAGCGACGACCGCCTGACGCGCGAAGTTTCGTGAAGAGCTCGCCCCCTCAGGGATAGTCCTCCTCCACCTCCAAGCCCTCCTCCGCCAGCGCCTCCTTGATGACGCGGAAGGCGAGCCCGGAGGGGTAGCCCTTCCGGGCCAGCATGCCGGCGAGGCGGCGGGTGCGCGTCTGGGGGTCGAGGTTGCGGGTGGAGGCGAGCTTGCGGTCCACGAGGCGGCGGGCCGTCTCGGCCTCCTGGTCGGGGTCGAGCCGTTCCACGGCCTCGTTCACCGTCTCGGAGTCGACGCCGCGGTGGCGCAGTTCGGCGGCCAGGGCGCGCTTGGCGAGGCCGCGACCGTGGTGACGCGAGTCGACCCAGGCTTCCGCGAACGCCTCGTCGTTGATCAGCCCCAGCTCGGAGAACCGGTCGAGCACCGCCCGCGCCGCTTCGTCGGGTACGTCACGCTTGCGCAGTGCCTCGGCGAGCTGGGCGCGCGTCTTGGGCGCCATCGTGAGCAACCGCAGGCAGATGGCTCGTGCCACCGCCTCGGGGTCGGCCTGGGGCGCCGCCGCCGCGGACGAGCCTTCGTCGGGCCCGTCCGGCAACCATCCCCGGCCCGCTCCGGTGGACCGCCTTCCGCGCCCTCCACGGCCGTCCCGGGAGCGCCCCTTTCCGTATCGGCGCCCTCGCCCCTTAGTCAGGGGTTCGGATGCGTTGTCGTCCTCGCTGTCACCGGCCCACCCAAGTGAGGGCGACTCGGTGCTTGCCGCGGCCTCGCCGCGGTCTGGCTCGGACCGCGCGAACCACGGCGCCCAGTCGGCGGAGGACCCTTGGGGATCGCCGGAACTGCCGGAGGCCCCTTCCGGGCTGAGGGGTTCCGCGGAGGTTCCTTGCGGGCTGAGGGGTTCTGCGGAGGTTCCTTGCGGGCTGCCGGAGTCGGCGGCGAGATTTCGCGGGGCGGACTCCTGCGGGTCGCTGGTGCTGGCGGAGGCTTCCGGGGTGCCGGAGTCGGTGAAGGGCTCGTGCGAGCGGCCGGAGTCGGTGGAGACGTCTTCCAGGCTGCGCGAGTCCGCGATCGTCCCTTCCGGAATGCCGTCCTCGGTGGAAGACCCTTCCAGGCTGCCAGTCGAGTGCTCGGCACCCGAGACAAACGCGCTGCCGGCGGTGGGCTCTCCAGCGGCGAGGGGCCCTTCGCCCACGGTGGGCTCTCGGCTGGTGGTGCGCTCTTGCCGGGCGGCGGCCAGTCGGCTGCTGGCGGATTCCGTACCGGCGGCGGCTTCCTGGGCTGTGATTGGCTCGCCGCCCGGGATGGGCCCCTCGCTGGTGACGGCCTCGCCGCTCGCGGTGGCCCCGGCGGCTGTGGTGGACTCCTGGGTGATGACGGACTCCCGGCCTTCCGTGGGTCCTCCGCTTCGGGTGGACTCTTGGCTGGTGGTGCGCTCGCCGGTCGAGGGGGAGTTCTCGTTCGCAGGGTGGTCGCTGACTGCGGTCACCTCAGGGGCGGAAGAGCGGTGGGTGTCGAGGGGCGGTTCCGCCTCAACGGGTGGCTTGGCTTCTTGGGAACCCCCGGCCGCAGAGGATGGCTCCTCGTCTCCCGGCGGCTCGGCCTGCAGAGAGGGCTGAGTGTCCTGCGACTTCGGTCCCCATGAAGAGGTTGCCGACGATGGTGCGCTTGCCCAGAAGGGGTGAGTGTCCTGTGCGCCCGGCTCCCACGAGAAGCCTGACGGCTCACTTCCCCGAGGGCTTTGAGGGTCCTGCGAATCCGCGTGGTCGGCTGCCGGCGACGGCGTGTTTCCCCAGAAGGGGTGAGTGTCTGAAAGCCCTGAAGGGGCGGCTGGCTGCGATGGCGTGCTCTCCCAGAAAGGGTGCGCCTTCTGCGGGGCCGGCTCCCATGAAAAGCCCGAAGGCGCACTCGCCCGCGATGGCTCGTTTCCAGCGGCGGCATGGGAGTCCCGCGGGTCTGGATTCCACGCAGGCTGCACAGGCGCAGGCGCCCACGACGGCTCGGTCCCCGGCTTCGACTCCGACTCCGACGCCGAAAGGTCAAGTGCCCGCGGTGGCTCCGCTGCCCAGGAGGGCAGAGCGGCCTGTGATTCCGGATCCCACGCAGGCTCCGAGCCGGCGCTCGCCCATGACGGGGCGATGGTCGGGGATGGTTGGGCATCCCAGGAGGGAGCGGGGGACCGGTTGATGCCGCTGTCGTGGGTGGCTTCGGTTCGGGCGGAGGGGCCTGCGGTGCTGGACAGCGGGGGGTGGGTGTCGGTGTCCTCGTCGTGCGGGGTCTGTTCGTGGTCTTCGTGGTGGGAGCCGGGGGTGGCAGAGGCTGCGCGTTGGGTGCGTTGTTCCTGCCACTCGGCCAGGGACGGCCAGCCGTCCACGGACGGTGAGGTGGTGGCGGCCTGGTCGCCCCACTCCTGACCACGTCGTTCCTGGCCGCGTCGGCCCTGATCGCGGGTGTCGCCCCACGCCTGGCCCTGCGAGGCGCTCGTGCCGTCGTCGGACGAGCCGCCTCGTCTCCGGCCGCTCCGCCCGTCCTGGCTCTGGTTCCAGCCGGAGCCCGACCGACGACCGGGACGGAAGCCCGACGACGAACCGGCACGAGACCTGGCCGAACCGGGCCGGGAGCCGGATGAGGCCGAACGGGACCCACCCGACGCATCGGAACGGGACCCAGCGGACGAGCCCGAAGGGGACGAATCGAATGTCGAGCCCCAGCCGGACCCCGATCCCGATCCCAATCCCGAGTCTGACCCGGTCGCCGGGTTTCGTCGGCCGCGTCTGACCTTGCGGTCGGCCGAGGAAAGCGGGAGGTCTGGCCAGGCGCCCCAGTCGCGATCGTGGGGCGCCTGGTCGTCGCCGCTCATGGCGCTGCCGATGGCCGGTGTTCACTCATGGGGGGATGACCGATCAGACGTCACCGGGCTTCGGCGCGGCGGCGGCCTTCGCGCCGCGGCCCGTGGAGGCGGGGGCGGGCGGCGCCGGCGGGGCGGCCTCGGCGGGGGCGTCGAGGCGCGGGCCGACACCCAGCTTGTCCTTGATCTTCTTCTCGATCTCGTTGGCCATGTCGGGGTGGTTCTTCAGGAAGTTACGGGCGTTCTCCTTGCCCTGGCCGAGCTGGTCGCCCTCGTAGGTGTACCAGGCGCCGGACTTGCGGACGAAGCCGTGCTCGACGCCCATGTCGATCAGGCCGCCCTCGCGGGAGATGCCCACGCCGTAGAGGATGTCGAAGTCGGCCACCCGGAAGGGCGGGGCCATCTTGTTCTTCACGACCTTGACGCGGGTGCGGTTGCCGACCGCCTCCGTGCCGTCCTTGAGAGTCTCGATGCGGCGGATGTCCATGCGGACCGAGGCGTAGAACTTGAGCGCCTTACCACCGGTCGTGGTCTCGGGCGAGCCGAACATGACGCCGATCTTCTCGCGGAGCTGGTTGATGAAGATGGCGGTGGTGCCGGTGCTGTTGAGGGCGCCGGCCACCTTGCGCAGGGCCTGGGACATGAGGCGGGCCTGCAGACCCACGTGGCTGTCGCCCATCTCGCCCTCGATCTCGGCCTTGGGCACCAGCGCGGCCACCGAGTCGATGACGATGATGTCGACGGCGCCGGACCGGATCAGCATGTCGGCGATCTCGAGCGCCTGCTCACCGGTGTCGGGCTGGGAGACCAGCAGCGCGTCGGTGTCGACGCCCAGCTTCTTGGCGTACTCGGGGTCGAGCGCGTGCTCGGCGTCGATGAACGCCGCGATGCCGCCCGCCCGCTGGGCGTTGGCCACCGCGTGCAGGGCGATCGTGGTCTTACCGGACGACTCCGGACCGTAGATCTCGACGATGCGGCCACGGGGCAGACCCCCGATGCCCAGCGCCACGTCGAGGGAGATCGAGCCGGTGGGGATCACCTCGATGGGAGCCCTGGCGTCATCGCCGAGGCGCATGACGGAGCCCTTGCCGAACTGCCGCTCGATCTGGGCGAGGGCGGTCTCGAGGGCCTTCTCGCGGTCGTTGATAGCCATGGGAGCTCCCCCTGAAGGGTCGTGGTCCGATTCAGTCGAGTGAAAGCTACGGCCTGCCACCGACATTTTCTGCGGAGTGTCGGGGAGGCGGGGTCCCCGGCGTTCTCCATGGTAGCCGAACGGCTGTTCGATCACATCGGTAACACGCGGCTCAGTGCCCGCGACGCTCCGCGCCCGGGCGGAGCGGGCCCGGCGGGGCCGCGGCCGAACGTGCTCCGTGCCCGTCGGTGGCGTCTCTCGTTCGGTCGCGGTCGGCGGTCTCTCGTCGGGGCGCTGTGTGAGCGTGTCGCGACGGTACGTCCAGGTTCACCCGGATGTGCGGTGGTTTGCGGCGTGTGTGTTGTCGGGCGTCATGGGCGGGGGAGAGTCAAGGGTAGAGGGTTGGAGGCGGCGACGTGTCAGGCACGTACACCGGAGAGCGGCGCGCCCATCTGGAGGCTCTCGCTGAGCTGCTGCCCGAGCAGGGGCTGGTGAGCCGCATGATCGGCGGCGACGACCCGATGCTCTGGGTGTGGCATCCGCAGACAGGGCGGCAGACGATCATCTTCGCCACTCCCTCGCGCGGCGGATGGATCTTCCTGTGGGCGCCCGGCGGACAGGGGCGCGTGGACGAGCTGACGCGCACGGCCGGTGCGTTGCGGCGGACGCTCGACACCCCGCCCCACGCGAAGTCCCTGTGAGACGATCCCCGAGCGCTGCGTCCTTTGGCCTCTCCATCCCGAAGCCCGCGATCCCCCTTGAGGCGATCCTGAGGGCCGGCGGAGGGTGGTCCGGGTCAGCGCAGTTGCGGCGGTACGTCCTCCACCTGGCAGACCGCCCGCCAGACGGTTTTGGCGCTCTCGCCCTCCGCCAGCGCCTGCGTGACTGTGCGGCCGCCCAGCGGCGCCAGGACGTAGTCACGCGCCCAGGAGTCGGCGTAGGCGTCGCCGAAGTGGGCGCGCATCCGTCTCCAGAACTCGGTCAACCGCATCACTCAAGTATGGGACCACCCACGCCATGGGTAGGACAGACCCATGGCCAAGACTCACAAACCCTCGCCCCCGAAGACCGCCAAGATCAAGGCGAACCGCCTCAGGCGCCGCGCGTTACGGCTGGCGCAACGGCTGGCCGTGCGGAAGGAGAAGGCCGACAGGTCCGAGCGGCACGCCGGCCTCAGGCGCGAACCGCGCGTGGGCCTGCCGAGGACGCGCCGGGCGTCGCGGCGCTAGGTCGCGCCCGGTCACACGACCGGTGTCCGTCCGGCCGGCGGCGCGGGTCCCGCGACAGCGGGCAACCGCGAGCGTGGATCGGTCACGGCCAGAGGGGACCGGGACGGCGTCGCGCGGGGTCAGAGCACGCGTGAGCCGTACATCTCGCCGAGGTGGTCGGCGAGCAGCTCCAGGCGGGCGCCGTCGGGGTCGCGGAAGTAGATGGAGGCGCCGCTCTCGATCTGGTGCGGCACGCCGGCCATCTCCAGCTTCCCGCGCAGGCGCTCCCACGTGGCCGGGTCGACGGAGATGGCGATGTGGTGCAGTCCGCCGAGCACTTCCTGGTACGGGCCGAGGTCGAGCCCCGGGAAGTCGAAGAAGGCCAGCAGGTTGCCGTTGCCGATGTCGAAGAAGAAGTGGCTGGAGCCCTTGTAGTCGCGGTTCTCGATGATCTCCGTGAGCGGGAACTCCAGGAGCTCCTGGTAGAACAGGACCGTCCGCTCCACGTCCGACGACACCAGGGCGAAGTGGTGCAGGCCGCGGGCGCTGCTGGGAGGCCGGCGCGGTAAGAGGTAGCGCTCCCTGATCTCGTCACGGCGCGCGTCCATGGCTGTGTTGTCGATGCTCACGGTCGCTCTATGTCCGCCTGCGTGCCGCTCAACCACCCTGGGCGGCCACAATGCGTTTTCTGTCGGTACGGCGAGGCACTATGGGCAGGTGAGCTCGCTCGACCATTTCAGCCAGGTGACCAGGGAGTGGTTCTCCGGGGCCTTCGTCGCGCCCACCACCGCCCAGGAGGGCGCGTGGCGGTCCATCGCCCGGGGTGACAACACGCTGGTCGTCGCGCCGACGGGCTCCGGCAAGACGCTGGCGGCGTTCCTGTGGTCGCTCGACCGGCTGGCCGCCGAGCACGCCGAGCATCCCGCGGACGCGGAGCCGACCGGGACGTCGGGGCCGCATCGGCGGGGCGGGCGCGGCGGCAAGGACGGCACTTCCCGCCGCGGGGGCGCCAAGGACGACGCCTCCCGCCGAGGCGGTACGAAGGTCCTTTACGTCTCGCCGCTCAAGGCGCTGGCCGTGGACGTCGAGCGCAACCTCCGCGCCCCCCTGACCGGGCTCAAGCAGACGGCCAGGCGGCTCGGTCTGCCCGTGCCGGAGATCTCGGTGGCCATCCGGTCCGGCGACACCCCCGCCGAGGACCGCAGGCGGTTCGCCGCCAGGCCGGCCGACATCCTGATCACGACCCCCGAGTCGCTGTTCCTGCTGCTCACCAGCCAGGCGCGCGAGGCGCTGCGCGACGTGCGCACGGTGATCATCGACGAGGTGCACGCCGTCGCGGCGACCAAGCGCGGCGCCCACCTCGCGCTCAGCCTCGAACGGCTCGACGCGTTGCTCGACCGGCCCGCCCAGCGGATCGGCCTGTCGGCGACGGTCCGGCCGGTCAGCGAGGTGGCGGCGTTCCTGGGCGGCTCCCGGCCGGCGACGGTGGTGCAGCCGCCCTCCGACAAGCGCATCGAGATCGACGTCGTCGTCCCGGTCGAGGACATGACGGAGATGGAGGGCGCGCCCCGCCGCGACCACGGCGACGGCGACGGTGACGGCGGCGGCGGTGACCTGATGCCCGATCCGGCGAGCCGCTCCATCTGGCCGCACGTCGAGGACCGCCTGTTCGACCTCATCGGGGCCCACAGCTCCACGATCGTGTTCGCCAACTCCCGGCGGCTTGCCGAGCGCCTGTGCACGAGGCTCAACGAGCTGGCGTACGAGCGCGCCTACGGGACGGACACCGTCGACCTGTCGATCTGGGAGACCGCCCCCGACGGTGAGCCCGCCCCCGACGGTGAGCCCGCCCCGGAGGGCGGGCGGCGGTCGGGTGACGGCGCGCCGGTCCGGCGGACGCCCGCCGAGATGATGGCCCAGGCCGGAGCGAGCAAGGGCGTGCCGACCGAGATCGTCCGCGCCCACCACGGCTCGGTCTCCAAGGAGGAGCGGGCGCAGATCGAGGAGGCGCTCAAGTCGGGCCGGCTGCCCGCAGTGGTCGCCACCTCCAGCCTGGAGCTGGGCATCGACATGGGCGCGGTCGACCTGGTCGCCTGCGTCGAGGCGCCGCCCAGCGTGGCGAGCGGCCTGCAGCGCATCGGCCGGGCCGGCCACCAGGTGGGCGCCGTGTCCAAGGGCGTGATCTTCCCCAAGTACCGCGGCGACCTCGTCCAGACCGCGGTGGTCGCCGAGCGCATGAAGAGCGGCGAGATCGAGGAGCTGCGCTACCCCCGCAACCCCCTCGACGTGCTCGCCCAGCAGATCGTGGCGATGACCGCCCTCGACGAGTGGACCGTCGACGAGCTGGAGGCCGTCGTCAGGCGCGCCGCCCCCTACGCCACGCTGCCGCGCACCGCGCTGGAGGCCACGCTCGACATGCTGGCCGGCCGCTACCCGAGCGAGGAGTTCGCCGAGCTGCGCCCGCGCCTCGTGTGGGACCGGGTGACGGGCACCCTGCGCGGCCGGCCGGGCGCCCAGCGGCTGGCCGTCACCAACGGCGGCACCATCCCCGACCGCGGCCTGTTCGGCGTGTTCCTGGTCGGCGAGAAGGCGTCGCGGGTCGGCGAGCTGGACGAGGAGATGGTCTACGAGTCGCGGGTCGGCGACGTGTTCGTGCTCGGCGCGACGTCGTGGCGCATCGAGGACATCACGGCCGACCGCGTCCTCGTCTCCCCGGCTCCGGGCCAGCCGGGCAAGCTGCCGTTCTGGCACGGCGACGCCCCCGGGCGGCCGGCCGAGCTGGGCAGGGCCATCGGCGCGTTCCTGCGCGAGCAGGCCGCCGACGGCTCGGCCGAGCGCGCGCGGGCCGCGGGGCTCGACGAGTACGCCGCCGCCAACCTTCAGTCCTACCTGGCCGAGCAGCGCGAGGCGACCGGCTACGTCCCCGACGACCGCACCCTCGTGGTCGAGCGCTTCCACGACGAGCTGGGCGACTGGCGGGTGGTGATCCACTCCCCGTACGGCGCCCGCGTCCACGCGCCCTGGGCGCTGGCCGTCAACCGGCGGCTGCACGAGCGCTACGGCCTCGACGTGCAGGCCGTGCACTCCGACGACGGCATCGTGCTGCGCATCCCCGACACGCTGGCCGAGCCGCCGTCCGACGTGGCGGCGTTCGACGCCGAGGAGATCGAGCAGATCGTCACCGAGGAGCTGGGCGGATCGGCGATGTTCGCCTCGCGCTTCCGGGAGTGCGCCGGACGGGCGCTGCTTCTGCCGCGCCGCACCCCCGGCCGGCGCAGCCCGCTGTGGCAGCAGCGCCAGCGGGCGGCCCACCTGCTGGGGGTGGCCTCGAAGTACGCGTCGTTCCCGATCGTGCTGGAGACGATGCGCGAGTGCCTGCAGGACGTGTTCGACGTGCCGGGGCTGGTCCAGTTGATGCGCGACATCGCCGCGCGCCGGGTGCGCGTGGTCGAGGTGGAGACGTCGCAGGCGTCGCCGTTCGCGGCGTCGCTGCTGTTCCACTACGTGGGCGCGTTCATGTACGAGGGCGACGCGCCGCTGGCCGAGCGGCGGGCGCAGGCGCTGGCCCTGGACACCTCGCTGCTGGCCGAGCTGCTGGGCCAGGCCGACCTGCGCGAACTGCTCGACCCCGACGTGATCTCCGACGCCGAGCGGGAGCTGGCCAGGCTCGACCGGCCGCTGCGCGACGCCGAGGACCTCGCCGACCTGCTGCGCTCGCACGGGCCGCTGCTCGCGCCCGACGTGAGCGTGCGCGGCGGCGACCCCGCCTGGCTGGAGGAGCTCGAACGCGCGCGGCGGGCGATCCGGGTGCGCGTCGCGGGCGAGGAGCAGTGGGCGGCCATCGAGGACGCGGCGCGGATGCGCGACGCGCTGGGCGTGCCGCCGCCGGTGGGGGTGCCCCACGCGTTCCTGGAGCCGGTCGCCGACCCGCTGGCCGACCTGGTGGCGCGTCACGCCCGCACGCGGGGGCCGTTCCACGCGGGTACGGCGGCGGCCCGCTTCGGTCTGGGGGTGGCCGTGGTGCGCGACGCGCTGCACCGCCTGGCCGCGTCCGGGCGGGTGGTCAACGGCGAGTTCCGGCCCGGGGGCCGGGGCGAGGAGTGGTGCGACGCGGGCGTGCTGCGCATGCTGCGGCGCAGGTCGCTCGCCCGGCTGCGCAAGGAGGTCGAGCCGGTCGCGCCCGAGACGCTGGCCCTGTTCCTGCCGGCCTGGCACGGCATCACCGCCTCGGCCGGGCCGGCGGGCCCGGCGAGCATGGCGGGCACGGCGGGCACGGCGGGGCCCGGAGCGTCAGGAGCGACGGGTCCGGGAGGCTCGGGAGCGATGGGTCCGGGCGGCCGCGGCGGTGTGACAGGGGCGGCGCGGGCGATGGACGCGCTGGTCCACGCCGTCGAGCAGCTCCAGGGCGCGGCCGTGCCCGCCTCGGCGCTGGAGTCCCTGGTCCTGCCGTCGCGGGTGCCCGGCTACCATCCGGCGCTGCTCGACGAGCTCACCTCGTCCGGCGAGGTGATCTGGGCCGGACAGGGCTCGCTGCCGGGCGGCGACGGGTGGGTGTCCCTCTACTTCGCCGACACCGCGCCCCTGCTGATGCCCGAACCCGCCGAGATCACCATGACGCCCGTCCACGACCAGGTGCTGGAGGCGCTCGGCGGCGGAGGGGCGCTGTTCTTCCGCGGGTTGTCCGACCGGCTCGGCTCGCTCGACGACACGACGCTCGCCACGGCCCTGTGGGACCTCGTGTGGTCCGGCCGAGTGTCGGGCGACACGCTGGCGCCGCTGCGGGCGACGCTGGGGTCCGGGCGTCCCGCGCACCGCCCGGCCGCCACGCGGCGCCGCCGGGCCGTGCTGCCCACCCGGAGCGGGCCGCCGACCGTGGGTGGGCGGTGGTGGCTGCTGCCGTCACCGGCCGGTGACGCGACCCAGCGGGCACAGGCCCAGGCCGAGGCCCTGCTCGAACGCCACGGCGTGCTGACGCGTGGCGCGGTCACGTCCGAACGGCTGCCCGGTGGGTTCTCGCCGGTCTACCAGGTGCTGCGCGCGTACGAGGAGAGCGGCCGGTGCCGGCGCGGCTACTTCGTCGAGAGTCTCGGGGGCGCGCAGTTCGCGCTGCCGGGGGCGGTCGACCGGATGCGGGCCATGGCCCCGTCCCTCGCGACCGCCGCCGGGCCGCCGAGCCCCGGCCTGCCCTTCGACGGGCCTCCCGGGCAGGCCGGTGGGTTCCGGCCGGGAGAGCGCGGGGGCACGCGGCGGGCCGTGGTGCTGGCGGCGGCCGACCCGGCCAACCCCTACGGCGCCGCCCTGCCGTGGCCGGCGCATCCCGGCGACGTCGCGCACAAGCCCGGGCGCAAGGCCGGGGCGCTGGTGGTGCTGGTCGACGGGTTCCTCGTGCTGTACGTCGAGCGGGGCGGCAAGACGCTGCTGTCGTTCACGGACGACGAGCGGCTGCGCCCGGCGGTGGACGCGCTGGCCCTGTCCGTGCGCGACGGAGCGCTGGGCAAGCTGACCGTCGAGCGGGCCGACGGCGCCTCCATCACCGAGTCGCCCCTGGCGGACGCGCTTGAGGCGGCGGGCTTCCACCCGACGCCACGGGGGTTGCGTCTGCGGGCCTGAGCGGACATGCCATGAGGCCGGACGGCGAAGAGGGCTGCGCCTGCGGGCCTGGAGGACGCGCTGCCCGGCCTCTGCGCCCGCCGACCTGCCGGAGGTCCCCGTGGTCCGC
The DNA here is from genome assembly GCF_024172185.1 of Nonomuraea roseoviolacea subsp. carminata. Taxonomy (GTDB): domain Bacteria; phylum Actinomycetota; class Actinomycetes; order Streptosporangiales; family Streptosporangiaceae; genus Nonomuraea; species Nonomuraea roseoviolacea. Next base: position 1,100,631 of record NZ_JAMZEC010000001.1, on the reverse strand, counting down.
GTCCGGGTCTGCCGGAGGTCTCCCGGGGGCCGCGTGCGCCGAGCTGCCGGACGTCTCCCGAGGGAGGTCAGCGTCCGCGCCCTGCGGATCGGCGGGCGGGGGCGGCGCCCCTGGGCGGTGTCGTCCGAGGGGATGCCGCCCTTTCCCGGCGGGGCCTTCTCGCGGGGCGGTCGGCCCTTTGGGCCCCGGCCCCCAGGAAAAGATGGGGCTGATGTGGTTTATGTGAGGAAATGTGGGGGAGGAAGCGTGGCTTGCCGTACACGTGCCATTTCCCGGGATCGCTCGATATCCGGGCGAATGGCGAGAAGCCATCCCGTAAGACACGCTTGATAACGCGTTTGCTTGCTCGTGACTTCTTCGACGCATAACCTCGACGGCAGTGAGGAGTTACTCCGCGCTGCGCGGATTGTCATACCGGTGACGTACGGACGAGCGAGCTTGACTGATGGAGGCGGGCCTGGCTTCCGCCTTGGCTTGATATCGGCCTTGATGTCAGCGTCGTGATGACGCCGACCGGGCGTTCCGCGCCGCGCATGTGACACCTCGCGTTCTGTGGCCACGTTACGGGTGTTGACGACGCGAGGAGGGCGGGGAGCGCATGGGGCCGCTTGTCGTTGTGCTGTCGGTGGCGGTGCTCCTGCTCACGTTCGGCATGATCGCCACGCTCCTCCTCGTGGTACGCCGCACCTCGGGTCTTGCGCCGCAGTCCGGCAAGCCGTCCGCCGAGCAGCTCCAGGCCGTCCACGAGGAGCTGGAGCAGGCCCGCCAGGAGGCCGGCGAGATCCGCGGCAAGGCCGAGTCCGACGCCGAGGAGATCCTGCGCCGCTCCGAGGCCGCGGCCGAGAGCGCCGCGCGGATGCGGCGCGAGGTCGAGGAGGAGGGCCGGATCCTCAAGTCCGAGCTCAAGGAGCTGCGCGCCGATCTCGAACGCCGCGAGTCCCGGCTGGCCGAGCGCGAGGAGCGCCTGGACGAGGAGGCCCGGCGGCAGGCCGAGCACCAGCGCAAGCTGGCCGAGGACGAGACCCGCCTCGCCGACCGCAAGGCCGAGCTGCTCCAGATCGAGGACGAGCGGCGGGCCCTGCTGGAGCGGGTGGCCGGGCTGACCGCCGCCCAGGCCAAGGCGGAGCTGGTCAGGGAGATCGAGAACCAGGCCAAGCGCGAGGCCACGCTGATCATCCGGGAGATCGAGGGCCAGGCCCGCAAGGAGGGCGAGAAGCGCGCCGCCAAGATCGTGACGCTGGCGGTGCAGCGGGTGGCGGCCGAGCAGACCGCCGAGTCCGTGGTGAGCGTGCTGCACCTGCCGGGCGACGAGATGAAGGGCCGCATCATCGGCCGCGAGGGCCGCAACATCCGGGCGTTCGAGTCGACGACCGGCGTCAACCTCATCATCGACGACACCCCCGAGGCCGTCCTGCTGTCCTGCTTCGACCCGGTACGCCGGGAGACCGCCAGGCTGACCCTGGAGAAGCTCGTGCTCGACGGCCGCATCCACCCGCAGCGCATCGAGGAGGCCCACGAGCGCAGCCGCGCCGAGGTCCAGGACCTGTGCGCCCGCGCCGGCGAGGACGCCCTGGTCGAGCTCGGCATCACCGACATGCACCCGGAGCTGACGCTGCTGCTCGGCCAGCTCCGCTACCGCACCTCGTACGGGCAGAACGTGCTCAAGCACCTCATCGAGTCGGCGCACATCGCCGGCATCATGGCCGCCGAGCTCAAGCTGGACCAGCGGCTGATGAAGCGCTGCGCGCTGCTGCACGACATCGGCAAGGCGCTCACGCACGAGGTCGAGGGCAGCCACGCGCTGATCGGCGCGGAGATCGCCCGCCGGTACGGCGAGTCGGAGGACGTGGTCCACGCCATCGAGGCGCACCACAACGAGGTCGAGGTGCGCACCGTCGAAGCGGTTCTCACCCAGGCGGCCGACGCGATCAGCGGCAGCCGTCCCGGCGCGCGCCGCGAGTCGCTGGAGGCGTACGTCAAGCGGCTGGAGCGGCTGGAGGAGATCGCGCAGTCGTACGAGGGCGTGGAGAAGGTCTTCGCCATGCAGGCCGGCCGGGAGATCCGGGTCATGGTCAAGCCCGACGCGATCGACGACATCCAGGCGCAGGTGATCGCCCGCGACGTGGCCAAGCAGGTCGAGGAGGAGCTGACCTACCCGGGGCAGATCCGCATCACGGTCGTCCGCGAGTCGCGCGCCACCGAGTTCGCCCGCTGACCCGCCCCGTCCAGCAGGGCCGAGCAGGGCAGGGCAGGGCACGGAAGAGCAGGGCAGGATGTGACATGTGCGGATATCCATCCTTGGCCCGTTGGAGGTCGAGGGCGACGAGGGACCGGTCGCGGTCGGTGGGGTCAGGTTGCGGGCGCTGCTGGCCCTCCTGGCCCTGGAGGCCGGCCGTACCGTCACCACCGAACGGCTGATCGACGCCCTGTGGCCGCATGAGCCCCCCGCCAACGCGGCCAACGCCCTCCAGACGCTGGTCAAGCGGCTGCGGGCGGCGCTGCGCCCGTACGAGGCGGTGGAGAGCAGGCCGGGCGGTTACGCGCTCGCCGTGGAACCGGACGACGTGGACGCCCTCCGCTTCAGGAGGACGGCCCGCAGCGGGGAGGGCCTGGAGCTCTGGCGCGGACCGGCGCTGGCGGACCTCACGTCGGTGCCGCTCCTGGCGAACGCCGCCGCCGCCCTGGAGCAGGACCGCCTCGCCGCCGTCGAGGCCCGGCTGGCGGCCGGGGCGCCGGTCGAGCTGACCGCCGAGGTCGCCGCGCACCCGCTGCGCGAGCGGCTGGCCGCCCTGGCCATGCGGGCGCTGGCCGCCGAGGGACGGCAGGCCGAGGCGCTGGAGCTGTTCGAACGCACCCGCCGCACACTCGCCGACGAGCTGGGCGTCGATCCCGGCCCCGAGCTGCGGGCCGCCCACGTCGCGGTCGTCTCCGGAGACGTCCCCACCCCGGAGCCGCCGGCCCCGCCCCGGCGGAGGGGCAACGTCCGGGCCCCCAGGACCAGCTTCATCGGCCGCGAGGCCGAGCTGGACCAGCTCGCCGACCTGCTCGCCCGGGCCCGGGTCGTCACGCTGGTCGGCCCGGGCGGCGCGGGCAAGACGAGGCTGGCCACCGAGCTGGCGCTGCGATCCGCCGAAGCGGCCTGGATGGTCGAGCTGGCCCCGGTCACCGATCCGCACGAGGTCGTCGGCACCGTGCTCGACGCGCTGGGGCTGCGTGACGACCGCCCTCCGTACCGCATGCCCGCGGACGGGGCCGACCCGGTGGCGCAGGTGGCCGAGGCCGTCGCGGGCCGGCCCGCGCTGCTCGTGCTGGACAACTGCGAGCACCTCGTCGACGCGGCAGCCGAGCTGGCCGAGCGGCTGCTCACCGCGTGCCCCGGCCTGCGGGTGCTGGCCACGAGCAGGGAGCCGCTCAACGTGCCGGGCGAGCACCTGGCGCCCGTCCCGCCGCTCGCGCCGCCGCCCGTCGGCGCGGACCCCGTGCGGGCGGAGGCGTACCCGTCGGTCCGGCTGCTGCTGGACCGGGCCCGCGCGGCCCGGCCCGGGTTCGCGATCGACGAGGGGAACGTGGCCGCGGTGGTGGCGCTCTGCCGCCGGCTGGACGGCATGCCGCTGGCCATCGAGCTGGCCGCGGCCCGCCTGCGCACCATGACGCCGCGGCAGCTCGCCGACCGCGTCGACGACCGGTTCAGGCTGCTCACCGGCGGCAGCAGGACCGCGCTGCCGCGCCAGCAGACGCTCAGAGCGGTGGTGGAGTGGAGCTGGGACCTGCTGGACGCCGAGGAGCGGGTGCTGGCCAGGCGGCTCGGCGTGTTCGCGGGCGGCGCGACGCTGGAGGCGGTCGAGGCGGTCGAGGCGGTCTGCGGGGGAGCGGCGGACGTGCTCGGCGCGCTCGCCGACAAGTCGCTGGTCCAGGTCTCGCCCGAGGGCCGCTCCTCGATGCTGGAGACCATCCGCGCCTACGCGCTCGAACGGCTGGCCGAGGCGGGCGAGGCCGGCGAGTACCGCCGGCGGCACGCGGCGTACCTGCTGGATCTGGCCGAACGGGCGGTGCCCGAGCTGCGCACGGCCGCGCAGACCGCCTGGCTGGAGCGGATGGCGCCCGAGCGCGACGACTTCGCCGCCGCCCTGCGCTGGGCGGTCGAGGAACGGGACGTGGAGAGCGCGCTGCGGCTGTGCGGAGCGCTCACCTGGTACTGGTGGATGTGCGGCTACCGGCGGGAGGCCACGGCCTGGGCCGCGCAGGTGCTCGACCTGGCGGGCGACGAGCCGCCGCCGGGGCTGGCCGGGGCCTACACGTCCTGCATGTTCGGGTACGGCGTGTCCATGCTCGGCACGATCGTCGACGACCGGCCCGCCATGCTGGCGCTGTCGCACCGGATGGACCGGCTGGTCGAGGTGGCCGAGAAGGAGGGGCCGCTGCACCCGATGCTCAAGCTCAGCAGGGTCGTCATGGCCGCCGTCGCGGGCCGCGAGAAGGTGGCCGCCGAGCTGCTCGGAGGGTACGTCGAGAGCGACGATCCCTGGCTGGCCAGCTCCGCCCTCATGATCGGCGGCCTGAGCCGCCGTACCGAGGAGGACCTCGAGCGGTCGGTGGCCGGGTTCAGGAGGCTCGGCGACCGGTGGGGGCTGACCGAGGCGCTCCTGGGCCTGGCCGAGCTGCGGACCGCCAGGGGCGCGCCGACCGGTGACATCATCGCCGAGGTCTGGGGCATGACCAGCCGCTGGGTCGGCGCCGACGAGGAGATCTCGACCCTGATCAGGCTGGCGGAGCTGCGCATGCGCGGCGGCGATCTCGACGGCGCGGGCGAGGACCTGGCCAGGGCCAGGGCCGGCGTGGACGAGGACACCACGCCGCACACGCTGTTCCTGCTCGGGATGGGCGAGGCCGGGTACGCCTGCCTGCGCGGTGAGCCGGACCGCGGGCTGGAGATCTACCGTGGCCTGTTCGACCTGCTCGCGCAGGCTCCGCCGATGGCGCAGCTCGCCGCCTCGCTCAGGACCGCGTACGGCCGGGCGCTGGCGCGGACCGGGGAGCCGGACGCCGCGATCGAGCAGCACCGCCTGGCCCTCGGCGCGCTCGGCCAGGGCAACCCCGGCTGGCCGCTGCTGTCGCCGGTGCTGGCCGGGTTCGCGCTGGCCGCGCAGGCCGCGGGCGATCAGGAGCGGGCCGCCGTCCTGTTCGGCGCGTCGTCGGCGGTCGAGCCGCGCGACACCTCGCTCGACACCGTGGAGGGCCTGGAGACGGCCAGGGCCGCGCTCGGTGACGAGCACTTCGAGGAGTGCTTCGCCAGGGGCGCGGCCATGTCCAAAGAAGAGGTCTACGGGATGGTGGGCAGCACGACGTAGGACGGGCCGTGCAGCGTGGTGGTGCCCTTCTCCGGGTTCCGGCCGAACCTGGGGAAGTTCGAGCCCGCCACGTCGATCCTGATCCGGTGGCGCGGCCGGAACGCGTTCGAGATCGCGCCGAGCCGTACCGTGACCTCGCGCACCTCGCCGGGCTCCAGGCCCTCCACCCTCGCGACGCCGTCGGTCAGCAGCTCGGCCCGCCCGTCGGGGTGGACGTCGATCAGCTTGGCGGTAACGTCCGCGCTGGGTGCGGTGGAGGAGACGCGCGCCACCAGCTCGACCTCGCCGCTCACCTCCAACCGCGCGCCGAGCGGCTCGCTCCGGTGGCGCAGCACGTCGCCGCGCTCGTCGAGGGGCCGCTGGTCGAGCGGGCCGAACGCGTCGAACGTCATGACCGCCCCGCCGAGGGTCGGCACCGGGTCGCCGGGGTCGCCGGCGAACTCGGCGGAGCCGCCCGTCGCCGGCCTCGTGCTCAGCGTCCCGTCGACGTGCAGGTGGTACGGGACGCGGCGGGCCCGCGTGATCGGCCAGTCGTCCTCCTCGCGCCAGGCGTCGTCGCCCATCACGAAGATCTTCACGCGGGCCCGGTCGCGCATCGGCGCCCCGCGCAGCCAGTGGTCGAACCAGTCGAGGTGCACCCCCGTCCAGTCCACGGCCGCGTGGCTCGCCTGGTCGCCGTAGTCGCGCCCGCAGATGTCGCGCTCGTGCGTGAAGTGCGTCCACGGGCCCACGATCAGCCGGGACTCGCCGCGCAGCCGCTCGTAGTGCCCGATGGAGCCGTCGCGGAAGTAGTCGTACCAGCCGGTGCTGACCAGCGCGGGCACCTCGATCCTGGAGTGGTCGACGACCCCGTCCCGCCAGAGCGGGTCGCGCGGGTCGGGGCGGCTCATCCACGAGGCGTAGAAGGGCACCAGGTCCGCGAGCAGCGGCTGGTCGCTGAGCGGCAGCCGCTCGGAGAGCTCCAGCAGGCGCTCGCCGAGCCGGTCGGGCAGGCCGACGGCCGCCAGGTACCTGTCCTTGTCCTCCTGCGTGGCCGTGCCCAGCGAGATCCGGCGGTCCAGCTCGTCCACGGCGAGCACCATCGCGCTGACGGTGAGGATGACGTTGAGGTTGGGGACGCCGCCCGGCTGGTAGACGCATTCGTACAGTCCCGCGGGGGCGACGTGCGGCGCGATGGCCCGCAGGCCCTCCGGCCGCTCCTGGGCCGCGAGCAGTTGGGTGATGCCCAGGTACGAATCCCCGTACATCCCGACATTTCCGTCGGACCACGGCGCGGTCGCCGCCCACCGGACCGCGTCGTGGCCGTCGGCCGCCTCGCCGCTGACGAACTGGAGCTCTCCCTGCGAGGCGCCCGTGCCGCGCACGTCCTGCAGGACGACCGCGTACCCGGCGGCCACGAGGCGGGGCACGTCGAGGTGGAAGCCCGGGCCCTCGACGGCCCGGCCGTACGGGGTGCGCGACAGCAGCACGGGGAAGCGCCCGTCCACGGCGGGCCGCCAGAGCGTCGCCACGAGCTCGACGCCGTCACGCGTGGTCATGGTCTCGGTGGTCTCGATCATCGGAGTCGCGTAGGTCATGTCCCCCACGGTGTCCGGGCCCGCTGGCATCCCCCTGGCAGCGACCTGTCAGGGCGATGGCGCGCACGCCGGTGAACGGGGGCCGTTCGCGGGCAGGGGGCCCGGGAGCCGCCGTCCGGCGCGGAGCGCGCCACGGGACGGGGGTCCGGCACGAGCCGCCATCGACGAGGGGAGCGTCATGACCGAGGGGTACGACCGGGTCGCCATCATCACGGGAGCCGACTCCGGCATCGGCAAGGCCACCGCCGTGACACTGGCCGAGCAGGGGTTCGACATCGGGATCACCTTCCACTCCGACAGCGACGGAGCCGAGGACACCGCCAAGCAGGTGCGCGACCTGGGCAAGGCCGCCACCGTCCGCCGGCACGACCTGACCGACCCCGTGGCCGCCGCGCGGATCGTGGACGACCTCGCCGAGGAGCTGGGCGGTCTCGGCGTGCTGGTCAACAACGCGGGCACCGGCAGCTCCGAACCGCTGCTCGACATGGACTACGAGCGCTGGCGCTCGGTCGTCGCGGTGGACCTCGACGGGCCGTTCCTGTGCGCGCAGCGCGCCGCCCGGCGGATGATCGAGACGGGTCGCGGCGGGCGCATCGTGAGCGTGACCAGCGTCCACGAGGAGTTCCCCCGGGTCGGGGCCGGCCCGTACTGCGCGGCCAAGGGCGGCCTGCGGATGCTCAGCCGCGTCCTCGCGCTGGAGCTGTCGGAGTACGGGATCACCGTCAACACCGTGGCCCCGGGCGAGATCGCCACGCCCATGACCGGCCAGGACGACCTGCCGCCGCAGGCCGGCACCAGGCCCGGCTACCCGATCAACCGGCCGGGCGACGCGCACGAGGTGGCCGCCGTGGTGGCGTTCCTGGCGAGCCCGGCGGCGTCGTACGTGACCGGGTCGACGGTGTTCGTGGACGGCGGGCTCGGCCTGATGGGGCCGCAGGCCGCCGGCGCGCTCGGATCGGGGGAGTGGCGCAAGGGCTGACCCCGGGTCAGCTGAAGATTTGCTGGTAGAAGGCCAGCTCGGCGGCCAGGGCGGTGGCGCGGGTCTCCGCGCGGCGGAACCCGTGCGACTCGCCCTCGAACGCGAGATACGTGCACGGCACCCCGCGCTCCGCCAGGGCGTCGGCGAAGGCCGCCGACTGCTCGGGCGGCACGATCGGGTCGTCCAGCCCCTGCAACAGCAGCATGGGGCAGGTCACCCCGCCGACCAGGGCGAGCGGCTCGCGCGTGGCGTACAGAGCGGGGTCCTCCGGGCCGACCAGCCACTCCACGTAGCGCGACTCGAAGTCGTGGGTGTGGGTGACGAGCGGGGCCAGGGCGCTGACGCCGTAGTAGGAGACGCCGCCCGCGAACACGCCGGACCGGCAGCAGGCGGCCATCACGGTCCAGCCGCCCGCGCTGCCGCCCCGAACGGCGACCCGGGCGGGGTCGGCCAGGCCCTCGGTGGCCAGCCACTCGGCCGCCGCGACGACGTCCTCGACGTCCACGACGCCCCACCGGCCGCGCAGCAGCTCGCGGTAGGCCCGGCCGTAACCGGTGGAGCCGCCGTAGTCCACGTCGAGCACGCCGATGCCGCGCGAGGTGAGCAGCGCCTTCTCCAGGTCGAGCGCGGTGCCCGCGTGGGCGGTCGGCCCGCCGTGCACGAAGACGACGTACGGCGGGGCCGCGCCGGGGTCGCCGCCGGTCGGCGGGTAGAGGCGGGCGTGGACGCGGCGGCCCTCCCGGCCGGGCAGCTCCACCGCCCGCGGCGACGGCAGCCAGGCCGGGTCGGGCAGCCGCTCGGCGTCGCGGGCCAGCGTCTCGGCGCCTCCCGTCGCGGTGTCCACCCGCAGGACCGTCCGCGGCGCCGTGGGACCGTACCCGACTCCGATCACGGCGCCGCCGTCGGCGGCCAGCGCCGGGTCCCACCCCTCGCAGGGCGCGTCGAGGTCGCGCAGCGCCCCCGTCCGCGGGTCGAGCAGGCCGAGCCGCAGGTCGCCGCGGCCGTGCAGGACCGCGAGCCGCCCGTCGCCGAGCACGGTGTACGGCATCCCGCCCAGCCGCCACAGCGGCCCCGCGAACTCCTCCCCGGCCGGGTGCAGCGCCCGGGAGGGCCCGCCGTGCACCGGCGCCTCGTGCAGGTTCCACCAGCCGGAGCGGTCGGAGACCAGGTAGAGGTAGTCGTCGTCCTTCCACTGGGGCGCGAGGACCGACTCGGACGGGCCGCCCGCGACCGTCCACGTGGCGCCGTCGGACAGACGGGCGACGCGCAGCTCGGTGCCGTCCCAGGGCATGAGGGGATGGTCCCAGCAGACGAAGGCCAGGTGGCGCCCGTCGGGGGAGAGGGCGGGGAAGGCGTAGAAGTCGGCGCCGGTGACGTGCTCGCGCATGTCGCCCGGGGCGTCGAGGGCGAAGGAGACGACGGAGCGGGTCACCTTGCCGTCGTGGTGGCGTTCGCGCACGCACCACACCCGGCCGTCGCGTACGAGCAGGTCGGCGTAGCGGGAGCCGTCGCCCGCCGGGGTGAGCGGGACGGGGTCGTCGTGGCCGCGATAGAGCCGCTGGTCGGCGAGGTTGCAGAAGACCACCTCGCCGGCGGGCGTCACCGCGTACGGCCGCCCGCCGTACTCGTGGACCCGGGTGCGCGCGCACCACGGCGCGGCCAGCAGCTCGCTGTGGGTGCCGTCGGCGGCGCGGCGCACGATCGTCGTGCGCCCGCCCTCGTCGGGCCGGTCCTCGGTCCACCACACCTGCCCGTCACGGGCGACGGGCCAGGACGGACGGCGCCCGGACCGGGCGACGTCGGTGGTGGAGACGGGGGAGGGCCAGAAGGGCATAGGGGCATCCTGCCGGAAGATCGGCGACGGTGAGGGGCGGTCACCCCAGCAGGCGACCGCCCCTTGTGAACCCGTGCCCCGTAGGGCTTCGGTCAGTCGATGATGGGGCCACCGGTCGGCTGACCGGCTCCCACCGCCGCCATGGCGCTGGGCGGCTCGACCGGGCCGGCCGTCACCTTGCGGCTGCGCCGCGTGCGCCGCTCCAGCCAGGTGGCCAGGTAGCTCAGCGACATGTTGAGCGCCACGTAGATGATCCCGATGACGATGGCCGCCGGGATCAGCGAGCCGAAGAACACCGCGGGCAGGATCTTGAAGCCGGTGTTGAGCAGGTCGACGTACGCGATGATGTAGCCGAGCGCGGTGTCCTTGAGCAGCACCACGAGCTGGCTGACGATCGCCGGCATCATCACCGTGATGGCCTGCGGGAGCAGCACCAGCCGCATCACCTGGTTCTTGCGCATGCCGATCGCGTACCCGGCCTCCGACTGGCCCCGGGCCACCGACAGCACGCCGGCCCGGACGACCTCGGCCAGCACCGACCCGTTGTAGAGGGTCAGGCCGAGCACGACCGCGAAGAAGGCGTAGTCGCCGCCGCCCATCACGCTGGGCGCCAGGTAGAAGATGAAGAAGATCAGCAGCAGCAGCGGGATGGCGCGGAAGACCTCCACGATCACGCCCGCCGGGACTCGGATCCAGGCGTGGTCCGACAGCCGCGCCAGACCGAACACCATCCCGAACAGCATCGCCAGCACCGCGGCGGCGGCCGCGGCCTTCAGCGTGCCGATCAGGCCCGGGATGATGAACTCCCGCCAGGTGTCGGCCTGGATGAACGGCTCCCAGATCTTTCCCGCCCACTGGCCCTTGGCGTCGAAGCCGCGGTAGACGCCGTACAGCACGGCGCCCACGAGGACGACGCTGACGAGCGTGAGCAGGTGGTTGCGCACACGGGCGCGCGGCCCGGGGACGTCGAACAGGACGCTCGTGCTCATCGGACCACCGCCAGTTTCCGCGACAGCCACCCGGTGAAGTAGCCGATCGGCAGGATCAGGACCATGAAGGCCGCGATGACGCCGAGGAAGATCGGGATCGAGGCGCCGGTCGTGTCAAAGACGATCTTCATGGTCGCCGCGGAGTCGGTGAGCAGGCCACCGGCGGTCGCGACCGTCGTGTTCTTGATCATGGCGATGACCACGCTGCCCAGCGGGGCGATGACCGCCCGGAACGCCTGCGGCAGAATGATCATGGTCAGCGTCTGGAAGAAGGTCAGCCCGATCGCCCGGGACGCCTCGGCCTGCCCCATGGGCACCGTGTTGATGCCGGCGCGCAGCGCCTCGCAGACGAAGGCCGCGGTGTAGGCCCCCAGGCCCAGACCCACGAGCCAGAAGGAGTTGGTCTCCGGCTGGTCCGAGAAGACCAGGCCGAGCTGGTCGCTGAGGCCCAGCGCGGAGAAGGCCAGCACCAGCGTCAACGGGGTGTTGCGCACCACGTTGACGTAGGCCGTGCCGGCGGCGCGCAGCACCGGCGTCGGGGAGACGCGCATCGCCACCAGGATCGTGCCGAGGATGAAGGAGACGACCAGCCCCACAAGAGCGAGCTTGATGTTCTCCAGGAAGCCCTGAGCGAGCTCGGGGCCGTAGGTAATCAGTTCGTCCATGTGCTCCACCGCATAGGACGGCGGCGGCCGGGTCGCCGGCCGCCGCCTCGGACGTGACTAGGCGCAGCCCTCGGCCGGCGGTGCGGTCTCGGTCAGCTTCAGACCCTGGATGCCCCCGAACCACTTCTCCTGAAGCTGCTTCATGGTGCCGTTGTCCCACAGCTTCTTCACCGCGGTGTTGACGGCCTCACAGGTCTTGGTGTCGCCCTTCTTGATGCCGATGCCGTACTTCTCGTTTGTGAAGCCCTGGCCCAGCACCTTGAAGTTGCCGCCCGCCTGCTTGGCGAAGCCCGCCAGGATCAGGTCGTCGGTGGTGAGCGCGTCGAGGTTGCTGCCGCCCAGCTTCTGCACGCACTCGGAGTAGCTGGCGGCGTCGACCGTCGTCGCGTCGAGGTCGAGCTGGCCGTCCGGGGGCGGGTCGGTGATCCGCTTGTAGGAGTTGGAGCCCGCGGCCTTGCAGATCTTCTTGCCCTTGAGGTCCTGCGGCGTGTTGATCGAGGTGTCGTCCTTGCGCACCATCACGTCCTGGTGGGCGATGACGTAAGGGCCGCCGAAGGTGACCTTCTTCTTGCGCTCCTCCGTGATGGAGTACGTGGCGAAGATCAGGTCAACGGTGCCGTTGGCCAGGAACGGCTCACGATTGGAGGACGCCGACTCCTTCCATTCGATGTCGACGTCCTTGCCACCGGCCAGTTCCTTCACCACGGCCTTGGCCACGTCCACGTCGAAGCCCTCGGGCTCGGCGCCCTTCTTCAGGCCCAGGCTCGGCTGGTCCCATTTGGTGCCGACGACCAGTTTGCCGCCACCCTGGATCTTCTCCACGACAGTGGCGTAGGACTTGTCGTCACCGCCCCCGCACGCGGCCACACCACCCAGGAGGGCCGCAAGAGAGAGCACTGCTCCGGTTCGACGCATGTGCATGTGTACCACCTCAATAGTCAGTGCGTGAGAATCTTCGACAGGAAGTCACGCGCACGGTCGGTCTGCGCGTTGGTGAAGAACTCGTCCGGGGTGTTCTCCTCCACGATCTGCCCGTCGGCCATGAACACCACCCGGTTGGCGGCCTTGCGGGCGAATCCCATCTCATGCGTGACGACCACCATCGTCATCCCGTCACGTGCCAGCCCGACCATGACGTCGAGCACCTCCTGGACCATCTCGGGGTCCAGGGCGGAGGTCGGCTCGTCGAACAGGATCATCTTCGGGTCCATGGCGAGCGCCCTGGCGATCGCCACCCGTTGCTGTTGCCCACCGGACAACTGCGCGGGGTACTTGTCCGCCTGGGCCGCGATCCCGACGCGCTCCAGCAACTCCATCGCGCGCCTGTCCGCCGCGTCCTTGGCCACCTTGCGGACCTTGACCGGGCCCAGGGTGACGTTCTCGCGGATCGTCTTGTGCGCGAAGAGGTTGAACGACTGGAACACCATGCCCACCTCGGAGCGCAGGCGCGCCAGCGCCTTCCCCTCGGCCGGCAGGGGCTGTCCGTCGAAGATGATCTGCCCGCTGTCTATCGTCTCCAGCCGGTTCATCGCCCGGCAGAGCGTCGACTTACCGCTACCCGAAGGGCCGATCACGACGAGGACCTCGCCACGGGAGACGGTCAGGTTGATGTCCCTCAGGACGTGCAACGCCCCGAAGTGCTTGTCGACGTGCTCCAGCTTGACCAGTGGAGTCACGTCCCCGTTCTCCGTCATGGGTCAAAACCTAGGGTGCGTTAGGACGCTGCGCACTAACCAGGTGGTACCGATCCGATCACATCATGCCGTCGAGCTGGACTTTTGGGCCCGCACGGTCTCTCTTCCCCGCGCAAGGACTACCCTAGAACGCGCCATGACTGTGACCCAGGAGAGCCCCCGCACGTACGAGGTCCGCACGTACGGGTGCCAGATGAACGTGCACGACTCCGAACGGCTTTCGGGTTTGCTGGAGGACGCCGGATACGTGCGCGCGGCCGACGGCGAGACCGCCGACGTGGTCGTGTTCAACACATGCGCCGTGCGCGAGAACGCCGACAACCGCCTCTACGGCAACCTCGGCCATCTGCGCCCCGCCAAGGTCGGCAACCCGCGCATGCAGATCGCCGTGGGCGGCTGCCTGGCGCAGAAGGACCAAGGCGAGATCATCCGCAAGGCCCCCTGGGTCGACGTCGTGTTCGGCACCCACAACATCGGCTCCCTGCCGGTGCTGCTGGAGCGGGCCCGCGTCGCCGGCGAGGCGCAGGTGGAGCTGAAGGAGTCGCTCGAGGTCTTCCCCTCGACGCTGCCCACCAAGCGCGAGTCCGCCTACGCCGCCTGGGTCGCCATCTCCGTCGGCTGCAACAACACGTGCACGTTCTGCATCGTGCCGTCGCTGCGCGGCAAGGAGAAGGACCGGCGTCCCGGCGACGTCCTCGCCGAGGTCGAGACCCTGGTCGGCCAGGGCGTGCTGGAAGTCACGCTGCTCGGCCAGAACGTCAACACCTACGGCGTCGAGTTCGGCGACCGGCTGGCGTTCGGCAAGCTGCTGCGGGCCTGCGGCGGCGTCGAGGGGCTGGAGCGGGTCCGCTTCACCTCCCCGCACCCGGCCGCGTTCACCGACGACGTGATCGCCGCCATGGCCGAGACGCCCAACGTCATGCACCAGCTCCACATGCCGCTCCAGTCGGGCTCCGACCGGATCCTCAAGGCCATGCGCCGCTCCTACCGCGCCGAGCGCTACCTCGGGATCATCGAGCGGGTCCGCGCCGCCATGCCCGACGCCGCCATCTCCACCGACATCATCGTCGGCTTCCCCGGCGAGACCGAGGAGGACTTCCAGGCCACCCTCGACGTCGTCCGGCAGAGCCGCTTCGCCAACGCCTTCACCTTCCAGTACTCCATCCGCCCCGGCACCCCGGCCGCGACCATGGACGACCAGATCCCCAAGGAGGTCGTCCAGGAGCGCTACGAGCGGCTCGTCGCGCTGCAGGAGGAGATCTCCTGGGAGGAGAACAAGAAGCAGGTCGGCCGCACCCTTGAGGTGCTGGTCGCCGAGGGCGAGGGCCGCAAGGACGACGCCACGCGGCGGCTGTCCGGCCGCGCCCCCGACAACCGCCTGGTGCACTTCGCCGCCGGGGATGAGACGCCGCGGCCCGGCGACATGGTGACCGTCGAGGTGACCTACGCGGCGCCGCACCACCTGGTGGCCGACGGCGCGGTCCTCGGGCTGCGCCGCACCCGGGCCGGCGACGCCTGGGAGGCCCGTCAGGGCGGCTCCTCGCAGGGCGCCTCGGGCGTCATGCTGGGCATGCCGTCCATCGGCCGCCCGGCCGCGGCGCCCGCCGCCTCCGTGGGCGGCTGCCCGGTCTGAGCCGGGCCGGGCCGGCTCACCGGCCTGAGCCGGGCGCGTCATCGGCCTGGGCCGGGCGCGTCATCGGCCGCCGAGAAGGCGGTAGCAGTAGTCCCGGCGGGCGTCGGGGAACGTCGCGCACGGGTCGGGGGCGGGAAGCCGGTCGGCGGTCGCGGCGCGTCCCGCGTCCTCCGGCTCCTGTCGGTGTGCCGTGTCCGCCGGTTCCTGGCGGCGGCGTCCGGCGTCCTCCGGTTCGAGGCGGCGCCGTTCGGCGGGCACGGGGTCCTGACGGCGGCGTTCGGCGGGCTCGGGCGGCGCAACGGTCTGGGGCTCCGCGTCCGGTACGGCGGGCGTCGCGCGGGGATGCGGGGGCGCCACCGGGACGGGAGAGGGCGACGGGGCCACCCGCGCGGCGGGCGCCGGCTCGCCCGGCGCCTCCGGCATCGCGCTCTCCCTGGGCGAGTCCGCGACGGACGGCGCGGCTCCGTCCGCGTCCAGCGGTGGCGTGACCCACGGGGACATCACCGGAGGCAGCCCGAGCCGGGGCGGGCGCCGCTTGCCGCCGCGTTCGCGGGCCGGCGGGCTGACGCGTTCGAGCCACGTGTCAGGGCCGGGCGGCGGGGCGGGGATGCCCACCGGCGCCGGCGTGGGCCCCGAGGCGGGCCCCGGCGAGGTTCCCGCCCAGTCGGCCGGCCACTCCCCGGGCCACTCCGCCCGCCCCTGCCGGTGGGCGCGCGGTGGCGCGGAAATGCTCGCGTCATCGGTAAGCAGGCTTATCCGATCATTCGCCGGCGTGCTTTTCTGGGCCGTACGCGGGGCGCCGACGAACGCCAGGACGACGCCCATTCCGGCGATCATGAGCACTCCGGCCACGCTCGCCGCCGGCGCCATGCGGTCCTGACTACCTGCGCGAATGCCCTTGAGGCGAGTCAAGTCGTGATTCCTCCGTGATTGGTGCTGTGATCGCTGATTGTGGCTGTGATGGTGATTTGTCAGTGAACGGTGAGCGAGCATTCCACTGATGCGGCTAGTGTGGTCCATCACCCGCGGAAGCCGGCGAGCTTTCCCGATACGACCGCAGGGAGTTGTGCCACCATGCGAGATCCGAACGAGCCGGATCGCCAGGAGATCCTGACAGGACCGGGCGACGATCCCAGACCGCCCAGATCCGCTCGTACCAGCACCAAGAGCCGCAAGACCGTCCTCATCGCCGCGTCGGCGCTCGTGGCGATGCTCGCCGCGGGCGGCGTCGGCTTCGTCCTGTCGGGAGGCGGCCTCCCGGGCGCCCAGCCGAACGGGACGGCTCAGCCGAACGGTGACGCCCGGCAGGGCGGGCCGGACCAGCGGGGCGGGACGGTCGAGCGGGGCGGCGACCGGCAGGGCTCCCCGGAGGCGGACGACGGGCTGGCGGACGACGAGGAGGCCGCCATGGGCGACGCCGTCACCGACGACCCCGCGGGCGAGCGCACGGCCGACGACGGCGGCGACTCCGGCACCGCCGAGGGTCCGTCCGACGCGGGCACGGCCACGCGGTCCGACACGGGCACGGCGGGCAAGGACAGCACGACAGGCACGGGTACGCAGAACACGGGCACGGCGAAGAAGCCCACGGCCTCGCCCGCCAAGCCGCCGCGTGACCAGCAGAGCGACCCCTCCGACGGCGCCGCCGACGGCCCGGCCGGTCAGGTCGCGGGCCAGTGCTCCAGGAGCGGCTGCTGAGACCGGCCGAAGTGGTTCGGCCCTTCGGGCGCGCAGTGGACCTGGGACCGGGCGCACCGCGCGCCTAGGGTCGCGGCATGACGCGCGGTACGAGGAGAGACGAGCAGTCCGGCGGCGACCGGCGAGACACTTCCGGCGACCCGGGGACGACCGGGGAGGCGCCCGTGGCGGAATCCCCGGCGGATTCTCCGGCGTACTCCCCGACGGGCTCCCCGGTGGAATCCTCGACGGGCTCCCCCACGGAACCCCCGGCAGGCTCCCCGACGGAATCCCCGGCAGGCTCCCTCACGGATTCCCTGGGGGAGGCCGCCGCCCTGCTGCGGCGGCTGCACGTGCCGGGCGACCCCCTGGTCCTGCCGAACGCCTGGGACGCCGCCTCGGCGCGCGCCGTGGTGGAGGCGGGGTTCCCCGTGGTGGCCACGGGCAGCGCGGCGGTGGCGCCGGTCCTCGGGTACGCGGACGGTGAAGAGACGCCGGCCGCCGAGATGATGGCCGCGATCGCCCGCATCGCCAGGGCCGTCCCGGTGCCGGTCACCGCCGACGTCGAACGCGGCTACGGTCTCGACCCCGCCGACCTGGCCGAGCGGCTGCTGGCGGCCGGGGCCGTCGGGTGCAACCTGGAGGACTCCGACCCGCGGACCGGCGAGCTGGTCGCGCCGGAGCGGCAGGCGGAGTTCCTGGCCGGGGTCAGGGCCGCCGCCGGGTCCCGGCTGGTGATCAACGCCCGCGTGGACACGTACCTCGGCGGCGACGGCAGCCGCGCGGCGGCCGTGGACCGGGCGCGGCGCTACCTGGACGCGGGCGCCGACTGCGTGTACCCGATCGGGGCGGACGGCGAGGAGGAGATCGAGCGCCTGGTCGAGGAGATCGGGGCGCCGGTGAACGTCCTCTTCCGGCCGGGGATGCCGTCGACGGCCAGGCTGACGGAGCTGGGGGTGGCCCGGATCAGCTACGGCCACGGCCTCCACCAGGCCGTCCACGCCCACACCAGGCGACTCCTCCGGGCCGTCGCCGCCGGCCGCGACCCCTACGCGGACGGCTACTCCGCGTAGGGCTGGTCCTCACCCTGGGCGCTGTAGCCGAGGCTCCAGACGTAGCCGTCCGGGTCCGCGAACGAGCCGCCGTACCCGCCCCACGGCAGGGGACCGCCGGGCTTGAGGATCGTGGCGCCGGCCTTCTCGGCCTCCGCGATGATCTCGTCGACCCGCGCCTCGCTGCGGACCACGTAGGTGAGGACGAGCCCGCTGAAGCCGCTGCCCTCCGGGCTCGTGCCCACCTGCTGGGCCAGGCCCTCGCGGCCGTAGAAGCCGACGGGCGAGGCTCCGTCCGACTCGAAGAACACCGAGATGCCGTAGTCCTGCTTGATCTTCCAGCCGAGCCCCTCGGTGTAGAACCGCTTGGACGCCTCCATGTCGCGGACGCCGAGGAGGATGGAGCTGACGTGTGCCTTCATGCCTTGTCTCCTTCACGAGTGGGTGCTGTCGCACGTGAGCGTCACGTTACGGAGTCCTGGCGGCCGTCGCTTCTCCGATCCTGACCGGTTCGGTGCCGGGCGCCGCCTTGCTCGTGGTGATCTCCGGGTGGGCATACGCTGGCCGTGTGCTTGTCGCCGCGGCGGTCTGCCCGCATCCGCCCCTGATGGTCCCCGAGCTGGCCGGTGCGGCCGCCCACGAGCTGGACGGCCTGCGCGCGGCCTGCCGCGACGCGCTCGCCGAGCTCGACGCCGCCGCCCCCGACCGGCTCGTCGTGGTGGGCGGGGCCGAGTCCGCGGGCTCCTACGGCGGCCGGGCGGCGGGGAGCCTGCGCCCGTGGGGCGCGGACGTGGTGGTCGGCGAGGGGGAGCCGGTGCTGCCGCTGTCGCTGACCATCGGCCGGTTGCTGCTGGGGGATCGGCCGGCGGACGGGTTCGAGGCCGTGGCGTTCGACGCGGAGCCGGCCGGCTGCCTGGCGCTGGGGGAGTCGCTGGCGCGCGACGGGCGGGTGGCGTTGCTGGTCATGGCCGACGGCTCCGCCCGGCTGACCGCCAAGTCGCCGGGCTACCACCATCCGGACGCCGAGCCGTACAACGGGATGCTCGTGCGGGCGGTGGCCGAGGCGGACGCGGCGGCGCTCGCGGGGCTCGACCCGGAGCGGGCGGAGGAGCTGTGGGTGGCCGGGCGCGCGGCCCTGCAGGTCCTCGCGGGCGCCGCGGGCCGCGGCGGCCCAGGAGGGCTCAAGGGGCGGCTGCTGGCCGACGTCGCCCCCTACGGCGTCGGCTACTTCGTGGCCGCCTGGACCTGACCCCGCCGCCTGGCCGCTCCGACGCGCTCGCGTACGGGTGGCGCTAGGTTGGTGCGATGCCGCTCGTCGAGATCACCTACGCCCCGCACGTCGCCGAGTCCACCCTGCGCGAGCTCGCCTCGGCGCTGCCCCACCTGGTCTCGAAGGCCGTGGAGTGCCCCGAGGAGCCCTACGACGGCGACCTCCAGCCCGGTGACGTGGACCTGAGGTTCCGGCCGTACGGCCCGCTGGACCGCGGCGGCCTGGACGTCGTGATCGAGGTGCGGTCGAAGTGGTTCGAGAGCCGGGCCGCCAACCGTCAGGAACGCGTGGACCTGCTGCACGAGAGCGTCGCCGACGCGACGGGGCTGGACGACTTCGGCGTCTACCTCTCGCTTCCCGTGGCCGCCTGGTCCCAGGGGGACTGACCGGACCCGCCGGTCACCCGAGGGCCAGGTGCCGGGGCCGGCTCGGGACGGGAACGGTCGTCAGGTCGCGGGCCACCACGACGTCGCCGTCGTAGTGGCGGCGCGCCTCGGCCAGGAAGGCGGGCTCGTCGGCGAAGCCGTACCGCTCGGAGAAGTGCGTCAGGACGAGGCGCCGGGCGCCCGCGCGGGCGGCGACGAGGCCGGCCTGCTCGGCGGTGAGGTGCCCGTACTCCCGTGCCAGGCCCTCCTCGGCCGACAGGAACGTGGACTCGACGACGAGCAGGTCGGTGCGGTCGGCCAGCTCGAAGACCGCGTCGCAGAGGCGGGTGTCCATGATGAAGGCGAAGCTCTGGCCGGGCCGCGGGACACTGCACTGGTCGAGGGTGACGCCCCTGACCGACCCGGTGCGCTGCAGCTCGCCGATCTCCGCGCCGCCGATGCCGTGGGCCGCCAGCCGGTCGGGGAGCATGCGGCGGCCCGCCGGCTCCTGGATGCGGTAGCCGTAGGACTCGACCGGGTGCGACAGGCGGCGGGCGGAGAGCTGTCCGAGGACCGCGTGGTCGCCGTCGAGGGGATGCTCGGTGATGACGTCCGTGTCGGCGAACGCCGTGGCGTGGCGCAGGCGCTGCCAGTAGGTCAGGCCGGAGGCGGGGAACACGGCGCGCACCGGGTGACGCACCTTGTCGCGGGCGATGCGCTGCACGACGCCGGGGACGCCCAGGCAGTGGTCGCCGTGGAAGTGCGTCACGCACAGCCAGTGCACGTCGTTGGCGCTCAGCCCGGCGTACGCCATCTGCCGCTGCGTGCCCTCGCCCGGGTCGAACAGGAAACCCTGGCCGTCCCAGCGCAGGAAGTAGCCGTTGTGGTTGCGGTGCCGGGTGGGGACGGCGCTGGAGGTGCCCAGCACCACCAGCTCACGCGACGACATGACGGTCTCGGCGGCGGAGGTCCATCCCCGGATCGTACGGCCTCCCCCGTGAGGTCGGTTGCCGCATCCCGCGCGGGCCGATCGGTGTTCACTACTCGAAAGGATTTTCCAGCCGTAGGAGTTACGGTGACAGGGAGGCGTCGCGCGGGCGGCGCCGCACGAGTCGACGCGAGGACATGATGACCACAGTGGCGTTCGCCGAGGTGCAGAGCCCGGTGGGGACGCTGGTGCCCGCCGTCACCGAGACGGGGCTCGTCGCCCTGGGCTGGGGCGGCATGGTGGTGGCGCGCGAGCGCCTCGGGACGGGCATCGCCGAGGTGCGCGACCCCGATCGCACGGCCCAGGTGGTCGCCGAGCTGGAGGCGTACTTCGCCGGTGAGCTGCGCGCGTTCGAGACGCCGATCGACTGGCGGCTGACGTCGGGCTCGCGGCGCGTGGTGCTCCAGGCGCTGCACCGGGTGCCGTTCGGCACCGCGGTGACGTACGGGGAGCTGGCCGGACGCAGCGGATCGGCCGTGCCGGCCCGCGGGATCGGCTCCATCATGGGCTCCAACCCGATCCCGATCGTGGTGCCCTGCCACCGCGTGATCGCGGGCAACGGGCTCGGCGGGTTCAGCGGCGGCGAGGGCGTGGAGACGAAGCGCTGGCTGCTGACCCACGAGGGCTATCTGCAGCCGACCCTGCTCGACCTCTAGCGCCTCGCCTCCGTCCGCGGAGGGTCAGCCCTCGGTGCCCTCCGCCGGGCCGCCCTCGTCGCCGTCGTGCTCCGCGCTCTCGCGGGCGGCGCCGCCCACGGCTCCTCCGGCGGCGGCGCCGGTCACACCGCCCATGGCCCCGGCGGCGCCGGCCAGCCCGCCGGTCGTCTCACCGCCCATGTCCTGGCCCATGTCCTGGCCGGTACGACCGGTGGCGGCCGTGTCGGTTTCCGCCGATTCCGCCGTGTCCGCCGTGTCCGATCCGGTCGTCTCCGATTCCGGCGCCTTGCCGGAGCCGGTCGGGCCCGAGACCCGTTCGCGCAGGCGGTCCAGCAGATCCTCGTGCTCCGACGCCGGCCGCTCCGCCTCCCCGGCCTGGCCGGGCACGTGGTGGTGCTTGCCGTGAGCGGTGAACATGTCCCTGATCTTCTCGAGAATGGACATCTGATCCCCCGATCAGTGATCCCCCCGGACGGCTCCTGAGGGGTGCCGTCTGTCACCCCATACCCCGACACTTGACACACTTATCGGTGTGCGCCAGCAGCCAGTCATCGCCGTCGTGGGTCCCACGGCGGCCGGGAAGTCGGATCTCGCCGTGGACATCGCCCTCAGGTTGGGGGGTGAATGCGTCAACGCCGACTCCATGCAGCTCTATCGGGGCATGGACATCGGCACGGCCAAGCTGACCCCCGAGGAGTGGCGCGGCGTGCCGCACCACCTGCTGGACATCTGGGACGTCACCGTCACCGCCAGCGTCGCCGAGTACCAGAAGCTCGCCCGGGCGCTGCTCGACACGCTCGCGGTGCCCGTGCTGGTCGGCGGCAGCGGCCTGTACGTACGGGCGGCGGTCGACGACCTGGAGTTCCCCGGCACCGACCCGGCGATCAGGGCCCGCCTGGAGGCGGAGCTGGCCGAGAGCGGCCCCGCGCCCCTGTACGAGCGGCTCACCCGCGAGGACCCGGTCGCCGCCGCGGCGATCCTGCCGAGCAACGGCCGCCGCATCGTGCGCGCGCTGGAGGTGATCGAGCACTCCGGCCGGCCGTTCTCGGCGACCATGCCCTCCTACGACGGCGTCTACCCGTGCGTTCAGATCGGGCTGGAGGTGCCGCGGCCGGAGCTGGACGAGCGGATCGCGCTGCGGGTGGAGCGCATGTGGGCGGCCGGCCTGGTGGAGGAGGTGCGCGGGCTGCTCGGGCAGGGGCTCGCGCGGGGCCGCACGGCGAGCCGGGCCCTCGGGTACGCCCAGGTGCTGCGCTTCCTGCAGGGGGAGTGGACGGAGGAGCAGGCGTTCGAGGAGACGGTGCGGGCGACCAAGCGCTTCGCCCGGCGGCAGGAGTCGTGGTTCCGCCGCGACCCTCGGGTGCGCTGGCTGCCGTACGACGCGCCCGACCTGCTCGACCGCGCCCTCGCCCTCGTCACCGCCGGAGGTGGCGCGGCCTGAAGCGGCCTGGTCGTCACCGCCGGTGGCGGCGCGGCATGAGGCGCGGAAGCGCCGGGGCGGCCAGCCCGAGCCCCAGGCACGCGGCCGGGACCACCCAGGTCGCCGGGTGCGGTGACGGCTCGACCGGCCAGTCCCACCACGACCCGGCGCCCGGCCGGCCCAGGAGCATCGCGGCGACCAGGTAGGCGGCCGGCGCCGCGGTCGCCGCGTCGCGCCGCCACAGGGCGGCCAGCGCCGCCAGCCCGGTGAAGCCCACGAGGTTGCGGGCCGCGGCCGCCCCGTACGGCACCGTCTCCACGACGGCCATGACCAGCGACAGCGCGCACGTGAGGGCGACCAGGCCGGTGCGGTAGGCGAGCACGGGACGCACGGCGACCGCCTCCAGGCTCCCGCCGCCCGCGAGCGCGCCGCGTACCAGCACGGAGCTCGCCACCAGCGGAGCGACCAGCGCCACCGGCACTCCGGCCAGGTCGTCGAGGGTCGGGCGGGGGACCGGCACGAGCACGTCTCCGGCCGCCGCCACCAGCCCCGCCGTCAGGGCGAGCGCCACGCACACCTGTGCGGCGCGGTGCACCCGCAGCCAGGTCCTCACGGGAGCGTCACCTCCGAGGGGGAGACGTCGCAGCGGCGCAGCGCGTCCAGGTTGTGCCGGAACCAGCGGACCTGCGCGGCCGGGGGCCGGCCGAGCACCCGCCGGGCGGCGCCGAGGGACTCCGGCCCGGTCCTGCGCTCGACCGCGTCCTGACCGGCGCCCGCCGTCAGGGCCAGCCAGGCGCTCAGCGGGCCGTAGGCGTCGGCGCCGGACCAGCCGGGCCCGCACACCGGCGGCTCGGCCGGCAGCAGGCCCGTGGCCAGCCCGAACAGCACGTCGTCCGGCCTCGCGCCGGGCGGCGCCGCGAAGCGCCAGGAGTCCGCGCCGTCGGCCGGTCCCTCCGTGACGCGCCGGGGCGCCGGTTGCCCGGTCCCGGTGGCCAGCCGCCGCGCGGCCGGCACGGCGATCAGGGCAGTGGTTCCGAGCTGCTTCTCGCGTTCCCGCCACACGCACACCTCGACGCCGTCGCTCCGGCCGCACGCCAGGCCGCTCGTACGGGGCACCTGCGCCTCCGGCCCCATGTCCCGTACCAGCGGGAACGCCACGGCCATGGCCAGCAGGGGCAGCCCGGCGATCCCCGCCCACGCCAGGCGGGCGCCCCGGCGCCGGCTCCAGAACAGGTAGGCCGCACCGGCCAGGCAGACGGCGACGACCGCCTGCGCGTACAGGGCGCGCTGGTCGTAGACGGCGTCGGTCTCGCAGCAGAAGCCCAGGTTGTCGCCGGTGAGGTGGCGTACCCAGAAGGTCTCCAGGGCGGCCGGGTAGGCCAGCCAGAGCCACGTGCCCACCAGCAGCAGGGGCACGCCGACCAGCGGGTGCAGGTGGCGGCCCGCGGCGAACCCGGCGAGGGTCCAGGCGACGATCACCAGCAGCGCCACCGCGAGCACGAGGGGGTCCGGCAGACCCGGGACGCCCGCCATCGCGACCCCGGCCAGCGCCAGCCCGCCGAGCATCGCCACCAGGGCGGCGACCAGGATCGGCAGCAGCGACCAGGCCAGGATCGCCGCCCGCGACCGTACCGCGGCGGCGCCGTCCACCCCGCCCCGCGCCAGCCTGGCGCCCTCCCACGCGCCGGCCGCGCCGCACACGGGACCGGCCGCGAGGACCGCGGCCGAGGAGACGAGCACGGTGGCGGACAGCCAGTTGTCCTCCAGGACGTCCACCGAACGGCTCATGACGAAGAACAGGTAGGCCGTCAGGACCGGAAGGGCGAGCACGGCCGCGGAGGAACGCGCCCAGCGGCGAATCGGCACGGCTCACACCTCCCCGGCGAAGCCCGGGATCCCCGCGAGCGCCCCGAGCCCCGCGAGCGCCCCGAGCCCCGCGACCGGCCCGGCGTAGCGGACCCGGTCCCGGCCGAGCAGCACCACGGAGTCGTACGTCCGCGCCAGGTCCGCCGTGTCATGCGTGGCCACGATCAGGTGCCCGCGCTCCCCGATGCGCGCCACGATCCCGCGGAATTTCTCCCGCTGCTCCGGGTCCAGCCCGGCCGTGGGCTCGTCCAGCAGCACCACCTCGGCGTCGTGCACGAGCGTCTGCGCGAGCCCGACCCGGCGGAGCTGGCCGCCGGACAGCTCCGAGCACCTCGTGTCCGCCAGCGGGCCCAGCTCGACCGCCTCCAGGGCCTCCAGGGAGCGGCGCCAGGCGTCCGCGCGGGACATGCCCTTGAGCCAGCCGGCGTAGCCCACCTGCTCGCGCGCGGTCAGACCGGGCAGCGGCCTGATCCCCTGGGGCATCCAGCCCACCAGGGCGCGGTAGCGCGCCAGGTTCCCGCGCCGGAACGGGTCCAGCCCCTCGTACGAGACCCGGCCCGCCCCCGGCCGCAGCGCCGAGGCGGCCAGGCCGAGCAGCGTCGACTTCCCGCACCCGTTGGGGCCGATCAGCGCGGTGCGTCCCGCCGGGACGTCGAGGTCCAGCCGGGTGAAGACGCGGGAGCCCCGGCGATGGCCGAAGGCGCACCCTTGAAAGGAAATCGGCATCTCTTTCCTCGCCTGCCGCGATAAGAATCCGGGAAACATGTCGCGGGAAACCGCGGCCGGCCGTCCCGCTCATTCTCCGGGTACCGACCGGCAGCGATCTCGCGATTCCTAATACCAGACCTGAACCTTGCGTGCCGAGACCCGGTACCAACTCTCGGGCATGTTCTTGACGGTGAAGTGGTATTTGCCGGAGCGGACGTCCCCCCAGTCGCCGCGCACCATCCGCCGGTCGCAGCCGCCGTACCCCCTCGTGCCGTAGTTGCTGTCCGGCCCGAGGCGCTCGCGGTACAGGCCGAGCGCGGGCGCGGCCTGCGGCGAGTTCGACGAGCAGCCGGACAGCTCCACGGCGGTCCGCCAGTGGTCGCTGTTGCGGTCCTTCCAGGTACGGGACTCGAAGCCGCCGGCGACGTTCGACATGCTGGTCGTGAAGCCCCCCTCCGCGGAGGCCAGGGTCGCACCGGCGGCGCCCACCGCGCAGATCGTGGCGGCGATCACGGCGCCTTTGCCGAGAACGCGTCCCATGGATACGGCCATACGAATCCTCTCCTTCGGTCGTGGAGTCCCGAATCGCTTTTCCGGTGACCGGGACTCCGTTCGGTCCGGTGGAGTCACAACGTAATTCGTGGCCCTCCGGCGAGGCGTCAGCCGGCGAATGGAATTCTTCGTCAAACGGGCGCGGTAGCGCGGAGCGGCGTCATCCGCCCGGCTTACTCCGGTCGCGGCGCCCATGACTCCACCTTCCGCGGTACGCCCACGTCAATCGAAGGATGGATGTGCGGCGCGGCGGCGCCGGATTAGCATCCAACGATGCACGGTGGTGCCGCTTCGATGCTCCGGCGTCTTCCCTCCGTCGATCCCCTCCTGCTGGACGTCGGCCTGGCGCTGCTGTTGTTCGGCGGCACCTGGCTGTGGGCCGTGTACGAGCCGGGCCGGGCGACGCGGCCGTTGGACGCGGTGTCGGTGCTGCTGACGGCGATCGCCGGCCTGCCCCTGGCGCTGCGGCGGCGTGCCCCGTTCACCGTGCTCGTCGTCTCGACGGCGGCCGCCGCGCTCTACCACGCGCTCGGCTACAACTACGGCCTGAACAGCATGGGCCCCCTGCTGGCCCTGTACACGGTGACCCTGTACCGCTCGACCGCCCTCGTCGTCGCGGGCGCGGTGCTGGTCACCGCGGAGTGGGCGCACGCCGGCACGCTGCACCCCGGCATCGCGTGGTGGTCCGCGCTCGGGCAGGCTCTCGTGGTGGCCGCGATCGCCGTGTGCGTCGGCACCAGCATGCGGCTGCTGGCCCTGCGCACCAGGCAGCTCACCGACCTCGCGGTGGAGCTGCACCGCGAGCAGGCCACCGCCGCCGCGCACGCGGCCACGCAGGAGCGCGTGCGCATCGCGCGGGAGCTGCACGACGTCGTCGCGCACCACATGTCGGTGATCTCGGTGCAGGCGGGCATGGGCCGCTACGTGGCCCTGTCCGACCCGGCCACCGCGCACGCCACCCTGGAGGTCATCGCCGACACCAGCCACGAGGCGCTGACCGAGATGCGGCGCATCCTGTCCATCCTGCGCATGGAGGGCCATCCGCGCGACGACGACCGGGACGACGGGGCCGACCTGTACGCCGCCACGCCCGGCCTGGCCCGGCTGGAGCCGCTCGTCGAGCGGGTCCGCATGGCCGGCCCGGCGGTCGAGACGCGGGTCGAGGGAGCCGCCCGGCCCCTGCCGCCGGGGCTCGACCTGTGCGCGTACCGGATCATCCAGGAGTCGCTCACCAACGTGCTCAAGCACGCCCGGGCGGCCCGCGTGGAGGTCGTGCTGGCGTACGGGCCGGAGGACCTGACCATCCGCGTGACCGACGACGGCGCCGCGCCGCAGCCCGCGTCCGGCTCGACCGGGCACGGGTTGATGGGCATGACCGAACGTGTCAGGCTCTACGGTGGAACGATCACCGCAGGCCCACTCCCGGAGGGCGGATTCGACGTGCGGGCCACCTTCCCGCTGCCGGTGCCCGACGGACGTGGGTGACGCCGGGCGCCCGCCGGCCGGACGCCCCCCTACCCGTGAGGACGCGCATGGTCACCGTGCTGGTGGTCGATGACCAGGTCCTGATCCGGGCGGGCCTGGCCGCCCTCATCCGCGCCGCGCCCGGGCTGGACGTCGTGGGGGAGGCCGCCACCGGCGAGGAGGCCGTGGCGCTGGCGGCCTCGGCGCGGCCCGACGTGGTGCTGATGGACATCCGGATGCCCGGAGTGAACGGGCTGGCCGCGACGGAGCGCATCCTGGCCGAGGGCGGCGAGCGGGCGCCGAAGGTGCTGATCCTCACGACGTTCGACATCGACGAGTACGTCTACAACGCGCTGCGCCTGGGAGCCAGCGGCTTCCTGCTCAAGGACACCCCGCCCGAGCGGCTGATCTCCGCGATCCACACCGTGGCGGCCGGTGACGTGCTGCTCGTCCCCGGCGCGGTCAAGAGGCTCGTGGAGGCGTTCGCCGGCGCGCCCGCGACGGCCCCGCGCGAGGTCCCCGACCTCGCGCAGCTCACCACGCGCGAGACCGAGGTCCTGCGCGCCGTCGGGCGGGCGCTGTCGAACAGGGAGATCGCGGACCGGCTGCACGTGAGCGAGGCCACGGTCAAGACGCACCTGAACCGGCTCATGACCAAGCTCAACCTCAGCAGCCGCGCCCAGGCCGTGGTCCTCGCCTACGACTGCGGGCTCGTCAAACCGCGCGGCGCGACGGCCTGAAACAGCCCCTTCACCAGCCCTTGACACAGGCCCGTATAAAATCGTTCGATGCGTTTTCTCAAGGGGCACGGCACCGAGAACGACTTCGTCATCCTGCCCGATCCCGACGGCGAGCTGGAGCTGTCCGTCGCCCTCGTGGCCGCGATCTGCGACAGGCGCGCCGGCATCGGCGCCGACGGCGTGCTCCGCGTGGTGCGCACCAAGGTCAGCCCGGAGGTGTCCGACCTCGCGGGCGAGGCCGAGTGGTTCATGGACTACCGCAACGCCGACGGCAGCGTGGCCGAGATGTGCGGCAACGGCACGCGGGTCTTCGCCCGTCACCTGGTCGACTCGGGGCTGGCCGAGCCGGGCGAGTTCGCGATCGCGACCCGGGGCGGCCTCAGGCGGGTCAGCCTGGACGTCTCCGGCGACGTGACCGTCGACATGGGCCTGCCCGCCGTGCACGGCCGCAGCGTGGCCACGGTCGCGGGCCAGGAGTTCGAGGGGCTGCACGTCGACATGGGCAACCCCCACCTGGCCTGCGCCATCGGGGAGCCCGTGGTCCAGCTCGACCTGTCGCACCAGCCGGGCTTCGACCCGGGGGTCTTCCCGCACGGGGTCAACGTCGAGCTGTTCAACGCGGTGGGCCCGGCGCGCGCGGTCATGCGGGTGTACGAGCGCGGCTCGGCCGAGACCCGCGCGTGCGGCACCGGCGCGGTCGCCACGGCCGTCGCGGCGGCGGCGCTCAGCGGCGAGACCACCGGCTCCTGGACCATCGAGGTGCTGGGCGGCACGCTGACCGTCACGCTCACCGCGGACACCAGCTACCTGGCCGGGCCCGCCGTGATCATCGCGGCCGGCGAGCTCATGCTTGCAGAATAATGTTCTCTTGAGCGATGCTGGGTCCACTTCCCGAACCGAGAGGGGTGGACCCATGGCCGACCCACGCACCACCGCACGACAGGTGAAGGCGCCCATCGGGCAGTACGGCGGCGGCTTCATGGTCTCGCGCGAGGCCAAGGCGCTGTGCGAGAAGCTCGCTCTCGGCCCCCGCGAGCTGTACTTCCGCGGGCGCTGCGGCGTCCTCGGCGAGTGCGCGGCCGACGTCGTCACCTCGGTCGCGGTCTTCTTCCCGCCGGCCCACGTCGAGGAGAGCTGGAACGGCGGGCGAAAGCTGGCAGCCGAGGAGGCGGTCGAGCTCTACGCCGGGGTCTGCCACGCGTGGGGGCGGCGCAAGCTCGGCGGCTTCGACGGCTGCGCCCGGATCGCCGAACTGCTCGAACGCGTCGTCGCGCGCGCCCCGTCGCCCGGGGCGCCGCTGTTCGCCGGGTGGCGGGCCGTTCCGCTGCCCGGCGACCCGCCCGCGCGGGCCGCGCAGCTCATGCACGTCGTACGCGAGCTGCGCGGCGGCCTGCACGCCAACGCGGTGATCGCGGCGGGCATGAGCCCGCTGGAGGCGATGCTCGCCTGCCCGCACGACGGATCGCCCTTCGGGCACGTGACCGGAGAGACGATGGCGAGATTCTTCCAGTGGCCCGAGCCGTATCCGGAGCCCGCGCCCGAGCTCGTCGCCCGCCGGGCGGCCGTGGAGGACGCCACGGACGACCTCATGGCACCGGTGTTTTCGGTGCTTAACGAGGATGAATCGGACGAGCTCATCGGGCTTCTGCGTTTTGGGCAGGCTCATTGACCTGGCAGACTGGCATGCCATGGACGTGGACATCTGGGCCTGGGTCGGAGACACCCAGCAGCAGCTTTCCGAGGCGGGCAACGTGGGCCTCGCCATGGCGCTGGGAGACCTCCCCGCACAGGCCTACGAGGGCCGTTACCCGCAGCTCGACGTCATGGCCCCGGCCATCGCGCAGCAGGCGGAGACCCTGGAGCTGCCCTGGCTGGAGTTCTACGCCCGCTACTGGCATCTGATCGGCCGCGTCGGCGACCGGGCCCAGGGCGCGGTCGCGATCGGCGACGCTGAGCAGCTTCTCGCGTTCGCCCAGCGCGAAGACGTCCGCGACTGCCCGGCCGCCCCGGCCGCGGTCGAGGCGCTCGCGCTCGCCTGGGCCAACGCCGACGGGCCCGGCTACGCGCCGCTGCGCCTGGAGAAGCTCGGCCCGGCCATCGAGGCCGCCGACCCGTCCGACCCCGTCTACACCGGCCTGGTCACGCAGTACGTCTCGGCCCTGACCGACGCCGGCCGGGCCGGCGAGGCCGTCTCCTACGCCGAGTCCGCCGTGCAGCGGCTCGGCGCCGCCGGCCGCCAGGCGAGCTGGGAGCTGGGCGCCGAGAGCGCCCGCGCGCTGCTGGCCGCCGGCCGCGCCGAGGACGCGCTCAGCGCCCTCCAGGCCGCGGCCGACTTCCAGGCCGACGACCCGGTGGCCAAGCCCTACCGCGACGGCGTGCGCCGCGCGCTCATCCTCGCCACGCTCGGCCGGGTCGCCGAGGCCGTCGACGCGCTGCCCGACCTCGACGTCGTGGGCGAGCACCCGCGCGCCTGGGTCGAGTGGACCAGCGCGGTCAGCCTGCTGGCCGGCTCGTCCCAGATCACCAACACCTGGCAGCTCGGCCGCGTGATCCGCCAGTGGATCGACTACTTCGGCATGATGGGCGGCTACCGCGCCCGCGTCGAGCTGGCCCTGGTCGCCGGCGACCTGGCCATCGCCCGGCAGGGCGTGTGGCAGGCCCGGCTGCTGGCTGACCTCGCCGACTCCGGCACGGGCGAGCTGCGCGACAGCACCGGCCTGGCCGAGCGCGTCGCGGCCCTGCGCGCCGCCGCCGACGCCACCCCCGAGCCGCCCGCGCCCGGCCCGGTCGCCGAGCGCGTCGCCTACTTCGACGCCGCCGACGGCCACAACGCCGACCCCGAGCGCTGGGCCGGCTGGCTGTCCCCGCTGTCCGGCCAGGACCTCGAGACCACCCGCCGGCACACCACCACGCTCGGCTACCTCGGCTACCCCGCCACGGGCGCCGACATCTTCTGGAAGCTGCTCGTCGACGAGGGCGATGTCGCCTCCGCCGACGCCGACGACATCGCGTACCTGACCACCCTGCTCGTCGACGCCCGCCAGGACGAGCGGCTGGAGCAGATGGCCGCGCTCCTCCCGCACGACCAGCAGCACCTCACGCTGGCCCGCCTGCACATGGCGCGCGAGCGCTGGCAGCAGGCGCTGGAGGCGGCCGAGCACGCCGTCGCGGCCGGGGCCGGCCTCGACGCCCGCCGCATCGTCGGCGCCGCGGCCCAGCAGCTCGACGACAACGCCAAGGGCGCCCAGGCGCTGCTGGAGATCCTCGACGAGCTCACCGAGGAGGACACCTGGCGCATGATCGTCATGGCGACCTCCGCCGAGGACTGGGACACCGTGCGCAAGGGCGCGGCCAAGATCGGCATGCCGATCAAGTCGACGTCGGGGCCGATCGAGGAGGAGATGGGCCTCATCCGGGTCATCCTCCCGGCGCCCGACGGCGGCCAGCGCCAGGTGCTGTCCATCCGCACCGGCCCGGCCACCGCCCGCCTCGCCCTGCCGCAGCCGCGCGGCATGGACTACAACGCGGGCGACCTCGTCGTGTTCGACCCGCAGCTCCTGGAGCCGGTGCCGGACGACCCGCAGGAGGCGCAGAACTTCGTGCCGCCGTTCGCCGCGGTGCGCATCCTGCGGCCCGGCGGCTACACCAGCTACTTCTTCGACGGCGCCGCGCCGGCCGAGGACGACTGGGCCGACTTCACCGAGACCATGGCCGAGCGCGGCTGGCCGATGTGGGTCTACAGCGACGAGAACTACACGGTCACCCACCCCACCAGCGGCGAGGCGCTGCCCGGCGTCTTCGGCTGGGTGGCGGTGCCCCCGGGCGTGTCGGCGGTCGAGGTCGACGCCCTGCTCGACGACGCCACCGAGCGCTGGTCGCACCCGCTGGCCTGGCTCGACCTGGCGCGCGAGGTCGACGTCGAGGTCGAGCGGCACGAGCGCATCGTGAAGGAGTACGGCCTCTGACCGAGGCCGCGGACGTCGCACCCGGCGGAGCGTGATCCGCCGGATGACGGTGGCGGATCACCTGATAACTTGCGCTGCGGATCGGAGAGGACCCGGACGCGCCCCGGGCCCGCTCCGGCGCCGTACACCTCGCGCGGGCGCGCCTGCCCGCGCGGCACACGTGGAGGGGACGATGCAGGACATCGACAGGCTGGCCGCGGTCATCCGGGACGAGCGGCCCTGGGGCGGCTTCGAGCGGTTCACGCTCAACGAGCCGTCCACCGTGAAGATCATCGAGGTCCTGCCCGGAGAGCGGCTCAGCCTCCAGCGGCACGAGCACCGCGACGAGCTGTGGGTGGCGCTCGACCCGGGGTGCGTGTTCGAGGTCGACGGGCAGCGCGTCGAGCCCGAGGTGGGCGAGCGCATCCTGATCCGGCGCGGGCAGACCCACCGGCTGAGCTCCTCCGGCCCGGCCACGCGCATCCTGGAGATCGCGTTCGGCCACTTCGACGAGGACGACATCGAGCGGCTCGAGGACTCCTACGGGCGTTCCTGACGCCCTCGCGGCGGCCGGCCCCGGCCGGCGGCCCCTGGTCGTCACGTGATCAGGGGCCGGCTGCGTAATAAGAACCCGGAGGGCGCGGGGTAGACCGGCCACGTCTCGGCGTCACAGGTGCGGGCGTCGCCGGTCACGCCCTGGTCGGCGAACTCGCCGAACGCTGGATCGGTGAACTCGCCGGACCCGGCTGGGCCGACCTCACCGTGGTCGACCCGGGCTAGCCGCACGTAGCCTGCGTCTCCGGCCCGCACGCCGGTGGCTGCGGCTCGTACGCCTGCGTCTCCGGCCTGCACGACCGCGGCCCCGGCCCGCCCACCTGCGGCCTGGTCTTCCCGGCCGTGCCGTCCGAGGTGACCGAGAGCGCCTGCGCGGACGGCTGACGCGGGCTGAGCATCGACCGGCTGAACATCGGGGGACGCCCCTGCTCCGACCGGCTCGGCCGGGTAGAGATCGTCCCCCCGTACATACGTGGCCGGGTCGGGGCGCGGGGTGCCCAGGCCGATCTGGTCGCCGCCGGGCAGCGCGCGAGATTGTGGCCGCCGGTCGGTCTCGGACGGGCTCTGGCCGTGGCCGGGCCGCTCCGGAGCGCGCGACGGCGGGCGCTGGGCGGGCTCTGCGCGTCCGGCGACGAGGTCGCGGTGGCGCTGGCGGGTCGTCAGGTGCGGGCATGTCGCGCGGCTGAGCGCGGAACGTGGTTCCCGCCGGGCCCGAGGATCGGGCGGCTGGTCACCCTGGCCCACCGGTACGCGAGGTCGAGCCCGCCTGCCGTACCAGGACGGCTCGGGCGAGGGACGGCGGCGCGGTCGCTCATCCGGCGACGACGTCAGGACTAACCCGTCGCGTGACACCAGGAGCGTGGCCGGTGGGCGGTGTGGGGGACGGGATCGGCAGGCGTGTCCGAGGCCGTGGCCGAGCTGCTCGTGGCGGGAGACTCCCCGGTCGGCCCGCACGAGTGTGAGTTCGATCGCGTCGATGAGGTCCGGCCCGCCGAGAAGCGTGACCTGGGGAACCTCGCCGACGTGTACGACGCCCTCCACCTTCCCCAGGGTATGGACGCTCCCCGGCCTGCGCGAGCCGCCCCCTTCCCGTCGTGTCGGCGCTCGATCGCGACGCTTTACCCGGGTCGCGGCGCGTCACCGCCGCGTACGCCGCGTATCTCGTGAAATGGCTGTTCAGCGGCATGGCGGGATACTTGGTCGAATAGGGGTAATTTCTCTACCTAGGCTTTACTCAATTCTGAAGTCTGGGGGAGTGGACGTGCGGGTTCGGGCAGGGCTGGCTGGATTAGCGGCGGTGGTGGCGCTCGCCGGGTGCGGGGGCCTGGAGGCCCGGACGGGGGCGGACACCGGCACCTCGTCCTCCTCCTCCAAGTCCGGCAAGATCGACGTCGGGGAGGCGCGGAAGAAGCTGGGGACTCTGGAGGTCAAGGGCCGGGCCCCGCGGACCGGCTTCGAGCGGGACAAGTTCGGGCCCGCGTGGGCGGACGTCGACCGCAACGGTTGCGACACGCGCAACGACATCCTCAAGCGCGACCTGCGCGACGAGAAGTTCAAGGCCGGCACGCACGACTGCATCGTGCTCAGCGGCGTCCTGGACGACCCCTACAGCGGGAAGACGATCCAGTTCAAGCGCGGCCAGGACACCAGCACGGACGTGCAGATCGACCACCTGGTGCCGCTCTCCGACGCCTGGCAGAAGGGCGCCCAGCAGTGGACGGCCACCAAGCGCAAGGAGTTCGCGAACGACCCGCTCAACCTGCTCGCGGTCGACGGCCCGCTGAACGGCCAGAAGAGCGACTCCGACGCCGCCACCTGGCTGCCGCCGCGCAAGGCGTACCGGTGCGCCTACATCGCCCGGCAGATCGAGGTGAAGGCGAAGTACGGCGTGTGGGTCACGAGCGGGGAGAAGGACGCCATGCAGGGCATCCTGTCCTCCTGCTGAGCCGCGCTCCCACCCGGGACCTGTCACGTGGCCGGGGCTCCGGCGCGCGCAGGCGCGGCGCCGGAGCGGGGGCGACCCGTCAGTTGCCGTCGTCGTGGTCGTCGTCCCGGTCGTCCCGGCCGTCGTTGTCGTCCTGGTGGTCGTCGTCGACCTTGTTGGACAGGACCTTGCCTGTGGTGGCGTCGATGTCCAGGTCGCTGCGCGTGTCGCCCTTGACGACGTCGACGTCCCAGACGTCCTTGCCGTCGTTCTCCCGGTCGAGCGACAGGTGCGCGACCCAGCCGCCCGGCACCTCCTTCTCCGCGATCTTGAGCGCTTGCTCGGCGAGCACCTTGGGCGCCGCGGCGGGGGCCGCGACGGAGACGGCCCGGTCGCGGGCCCCGTCCTCGGAGGTGGCGGCCGCCGCCAGCGCGTAGCTCCCGCCCGCGACGGACAGGACGACACCGGTACCGACGATCATGAATCTCTTCGTGAGCTGCATGTTCCCAGGTAAGCGTGGCGAGCGGTAAGCCGGCGCTAAGCCGTGGTTAGGGAGTTTTTAGCGCCGTACGCGGTTGGACCCCGGAGGAGCTCTCAGGCCGTCTCCTCCCCGGCGTCCGCCGGGGCGCGCAGGTCGGCCAGGTCCACGATCTCCTGGAGCTGGTCGAGCTGGTAGTAGCCCGCGCCGAGGGCGTGGCCGTGCCGGGTGACCCGGTACCAGACCTCGCCCGGCCGGGCCGCGGGCTCGATCATGCGCGCGAACAGCCAGAGGACCGTGTCCACGCGCAGCTCGACGGGCTCCACCCGGAGCCCGTCCGGTCCGACCAGGTACGGCGTCATCTCCCCGGTCTACCGCGCGAGCACCCTGCGCGGCCAGCAGGACACCGCCGGCCTCAACCGCCGCCCAGGA
This sequence comes from Nonomuraea roseoviolacea subsp. carminata, assembly GCF_024172185.1. Classification (GTDB taxonomy): domain Bacteria; phylum Actinomycetota; class Actinomycetes; order Streptosporangiales; family Streptosporangiaceae; genus Nonomuraea; species Nonomuraea roseoviolacea. Next base: position 1,065,821 of record NZ_JAMZEC010000001.1, on the reverse strand, counting down.
CCACCTCGACCACCGCGCCGCCGTCCGGGCCGCGCGAGACCCCGAGGGAGCCGCCCGACGACTCCGCCGTACGGCGGGCGATGTCGAGCCCGAGCCCGGTCGAGCCGCCGCCGCTGTCGCCCCGCCTGAGCAGCGCCGGATCGAACCCCGGCCCCTGGTCGGCCACGACCAGCGCCACCCCTTCCGGGCGCGGCCCGAGCCGCACGACGAGGGCCGAGCCCTCGGGCGTGTGCGCGAAGACGTTGCCCAGCAGCGCGTCCACGCACGCCGCGAGGTCCTGCGCGCCCACCGCCACCGGCAGGGCCGTCCCGGGCACGGACACCTCGACCTCGCGCCCCTGGTCCTCGGCCAGCACCGACCAGAACCGCACCCGCTCCCGCACCACCGCCGCCGCGTCGCACGTCTCCCGCCCGGCCGAGCGGCGGCGCGCGCCGGTGATGACCGCGCTCACCGCCCGCTCCAGCGCGTCCACGCGCGCCCCCAGCCGGGCCGCCTCCTCGGGGTCGCGCAGCGACTCGGCGTCCAGCCGCAGAGCGGTCAACGGCGTGCGCAGCCGGTGCGACAGGTCCGCCACCGACTCGCGCTCGGCCGTGAGCAGGTCGCCGATCCGCCCGGCCAGGTGGTTGAGCGCGAGCGCCACCGACCGCACCTCCGGCGGCCCGCCGGGCTCGGCCCGCGCCTCCAGGTCGCCGCCCGCCAGCCGGTGCGAGACCCGGGCCAGCCCGTCCACCGGCCGCGTCACCGCGAGCGCGAGCCGATCGGCCAGCAGGATGCCGAGCACCACCAGCGCCAGGCCGAGGCCCGCCAGCGCGCCCCACGCCTCGCGCACCCCGCGGGTCAGCTCGTCCTCGCTCACGAACACCCGGGTCACGACCGTGCCCTGCGGCGACTGGGCCGCGGCCAGCACCTCCCTGCCGCCCGGCGCCTCGGCCGTCACGCTGCGGCCGGTCGCCGCGAGGCGTACCGCGTCGGAGCGCGGGGCGGGGGCGCCCAGGGTGCGTCCGTCCGGCAGGAAGACCGTGACCGGGAGCTCCACGCGCTCCACCGCCAGCGGCAGGTCGCCGGTGCCGGCCGCGACGCCGACCGACGCCGCCGCGCCCGTGGCCCGGCTCATCGCGCCGTTCTCGGCCACGGCGCGGATGAGCAGCGCCATCGGCACCAGCAGCGCGATGAGCACCACCGACGTGGTGGCCGCCACCAGCAGCGCGAGCCAGCGCCTCACGACGGATCGACCAGCTTCACCCCGACCCCGCGCACCGTGTGCAGGTAGCGGGGCTCGGCGGCGGTCTCGCCGAGCTTCCTGCGCAGCCACGACAGGTGGACGTCCACGGTCTTGTCGGCGCCGCCGTACGGGAGCTGCCACACCTCCGTCAGGAGCTGCCGCTTGGTCACCACCTCGCCCGGCCGGGCGGCGAGGTAGTGCAGCACCTCGAACTCGCGCGGCGTCAGGTCCAGCGGCGCGCCGTCGAGCGTGGCCGCGCGCCCCCTCGGGTCCACGCTGAGGCCGCCGACGCGCAGCGCGGCGGGCGCGGGCTCGCCGGCGCGCCGCAGCACGGCCCGGACGCGCGCGTCGAGCTGCGCCGCGCTGAACGGTTTGACCACGTAGTCGTCGGCGCCCGCGTCGAGCACCGGCACCATCTCGGAGTCGCCGTCGCGGGCGGTGGCCACGATCACCGGCACCCGGCTCACCGCGCGCAGCATGCGCAGCAGCTCCACGCCGTCGAGGTCGGGCAGCCCGAGGTCGAGGACCACCAGGTCGGGCCGGTCCTCGACGGCCAGCCGCAGCCCCTCGAACGCGGTGGGGGAGGAGGAGACGGCGTGGCCCAGGTCGCGCAGCCCGCGGCTGAGCGCGGTCCGGATCGCCCCGTCGTCCTCGATGAGCAGGATGTCAGCCATATGAGGAAACCGTAGACGGTGCCGGCGGGTGGCCCGGCTCTCTTATCCTCGCGTTAACGGCGGCTTAGCCACGGAGGGGGGAAGCTGGGGCGGTGAAGAGGTACGTCGTGGCGTGGGCCGCCACCGCGGCCGCCGCGACCGGTGCCGCCGTGGCGGTGCTCGGCCTGCTGGGCGGCTCGCTGACGGCCGGTTCCGGGCGGGTGCTCGACCGGGACGACGTACGCGCCGCGCTGGCCTCCGCGACCGCGCGCCCCCGCCCCGCGGCCACACCCGCGCCCCCGACCGGCACACCCGCGCCCTCACCGGCGGGCACCGCCGCTCCGGCGGCGGGCGGCCGGCTCCTCCAGACGGCCGGCGGCACGGTCATCGCCTCCTGCGAGGGCGACCGGGTACGGCTGCGCTCCTGGAGCCCCGCCCAGGGCTACTCCGTGGACGGCGTCGAGCCCGGTCCCGCGCTCCGCGCCAAGGTCGAGTTCGAGCCGGAGGAGGGCGAGGAGGTCGAGGTGACGATCGCCTGCTCCGGCGGCCGGCCCGTGAGCCTCCCGAAGCAGAGGTGACCGCGGCCCGCCGTCTCGTGGGGTGAGACGACGGGCCGCGGTCACCTGGGATCGGCCGCCCGCCCCAGGCGCGGGCGGCCGCCGGAGGTCAGTCGCAGTGCTCGAAGGGGCTGGTGTAGGTGGCCGTTCCGGCCTTGCCGCCCCACTTGACGCACTTGCCGGACGCGGTGGCCTTCACCGGGCCCGCGTAGTAGGTGAAGCTGCCGCTGTCGGTGGCGCGGGTCTTGCCCTGGACCTCCAGGAAGGCGCTGGTGGCGGTCTTCGTGCCGAGCGACGTCTTCTTGAGCGTGGCGACGCAGTTCTGGCCGTTGGCGCTGTTGTAGGTCAGGTACACGGTGCCGGCCGTGCCGAGCGCCTGCTGGTCGATGACCTTGAAGCCGCTGCCGCACACGGACGCCGGGGTCTCCGGGTTGCCCGGGGTGCCACCGCCGCCGCCGCAGTTCTTGGAGGTCAGCGTCTGGGTCGGGTAGCCGAAGGTCGAGCCGTTGAAGACGGCCTTCTGGATGTTGGACGGGTAGCTGCTGCCCTTGCGGATCTCGAAGTGCAGGTGCGGGCTGATGTTGTTGCCCGGCTTGCTGGTCTTGCCGACCGTGCCGATCTTCTGGCCCTGCGAGACCTTGGCGCCCGCGGAGACGACGCGCGAGTTCAGGTGCGCGTAGAAGGACGTGTAGCCGCCACCGTGGTCGATCTTGACGAGGTTGCCGTAGCCGTTGGTCGAGCCCTGGTGGGCCGAGATGACCACGGTGCCCGCCGCCGCGGCCACGACGGTGTCGCCGAGGTCGGCGTCCGCGGTGCTGCCCCGGTTCCAGTCGATCTCGTACGACCGGTGGGCGCTGCTGTTGCTGGAGTTGCCGGTCCACGACTGGCCGCACGGGAAGGGAAGCTGGAACTTCGGCGCCGCCAGGGTGGCCGCGAAGGGGACGTTCACCTCGTCCGCCGGGTCGCCGCCCTCGCCCTCGTCCTCCGCGGGGGGCGTCGCCGTCGCGCTGGTGCTGGGGGTGGGCGTGGTCGTCGCCGTCGGCGCGTAGACCGTGCTGGCCGACGCGGCGGCCTGGCCCGATGCAAGGCCGATCAACAGGGCGAAGCCCAACGTGAGCATCCCTTTGGATCTCATGCGAATTCCTTCCACGGGCGCCGGGGAGGAGTCCCGCGCGGCGCCCGAGCTGTGTTGGCTCTGTGAAACGCGCTTGCTGGGGATCAAGATTGCGGATCACCCGCACAGAGAACGTCCAGAAATTCGCACAAGATCGACCGAATCGCCCTTGACCAGCGGGAACGGCGGGGAAAAATCCGGTCCAGGGGTCAGGACCCCGCGCCGAGCGCCGCCTTCGTCAGCTCCGCCTGCCGCCTGATCTGGCCCAGCACGATCGGGTTGACGCCCTTCTCCTCGAACACCGTCACCATCCGGTCCATCACGGCGTGGGCCCGGCCGAGGTCGCCCTGCCGGGCCTCGGCCCTGGCCAGCCGCCGCATCACCATGTTGAGCGTGATGTTGTCGATGAGCCCGCCCGAGGCGGCCTCGCGGGCCACGGCCGAGAGCTGCTCGACGCCCTGCTCGGGGTCGGGGGGCCGGACCCGCAGCCGCTTGCCGGCCGTGATCGCCTTGAACTCCCGCTCGGCGTTGAGCCCCTTGACCATCCGGGCGTACACCGTGAGGGGGTGCGCGCCGTACCGGTCGATCAGCTCGTCCAGCGCCTCGTTGCCGGCGCGCAGCTCCGGCGAGTCGGAGCCGAGCAGCGAGAACAGCTTGCCCTGCTCCTCGCCGAGCATCAGCTCGGCGACCCGGTGGTCGTCGGCGCCGGCTGGGTAGCGCACCCGCACCAGGCACGGGTCGGAGACGATGCGCGAGCCGTCGGCGGCGATGTACTGGCCGCGCACGAGGTACTCGCCGGGCTGCTGGAAGTAGTGGCCGTCGCGGCCGTGCCCCACGTACGCGCTGCGGTACACGGCCGGGTTGCCCGGGTCGAGCCGCACCTCGGCGGAGTGGTCCACGCAGTGGCGCATCATCGGCCGGTACAGGACGGTGCGGCCGCCCGGCCGGGTGATGGCGATCTGCGTGAACTCGGTGTCGGGGTGCAGGTGGCTGTGGGTGACGCGGGGCTCGCCGGTGCACGACAGCTTCAGCTCCACCACGACCGGCTCGCCGAAGCCGAACCACTCCTTGGCCCGCACCTCCAGCCGCAGTCCCGACAGGTCCTCGACCGGCCGCTCGAACGGCGCGATCTCGGCCGCGCCGGTGCCGAAGGCGTTGGCGCCCATCGCGACGTCGCGGTAGAAGCCGTGCCGCAGGTGCAGCAGCTCGGCGTCGGTGAACTGGAACGGGAACGCCGCCCAGTAGCCCGGCTCGCCGCCGAGGCGGTAGTTCTGCACGTAGTTCATCCACGACAGGTCGCCGAAGCCGCCGTCGGGGCCGAGCGGCTGCGGCGGGACGGCCAGGTTCTTCTGCCAGGAGTGCAGCAGGTTGAAGGCGTGCCCGAGCTCGTGGACGTACGTACGCAGCTGCGCCCGCTGGGCCTGGGGCGTGTCGCCCTTGATCGCGTCGTAGAACACCGCCGAGCCCTGCCGCTGGTGGGCGTCGTTGTAGTCGAACATGATGCCGCGGTAGCCGCCCACGTGCCGGCTGGCCACCAGCAGCCACACCCGCCAGGCCGGCGCGTCGGCGAACAGGCCGAACTGCTGCGTCATCGCGTGGTGCAGCTCGGCGTCGTCCCAGGCCAGGTCGGCGCCGGAGCCGTCGGCCGGGATGACGCCCGGCTCGGCCACGGTCAGCCCGATCCCGGCCTCGGCGTAGGCGGCGGCCACGCTCAGCTCGCGGGGCGGGCACCCGGAGGGAGCGGGCAGGGCGGAGGTCGCGTAGGAGGCGAACGGCACCGTGCCGACGACCGAGTCGACCTCCAGCAGCACCTGCCGGAAGTGCGGGAAGGCGAACGCCACCGGGTAGACGCGCCCGGCGACCTCGGCGGTGCCGGAGCCGCCGGTCAGCGTGACGGTGACGTCCTCGGCGGGCGTGTCGAAGCTGAACGCGCCCCGGCCCGCGATGCGCGCCTGGTCGCCCTCGGCCCGGACCGTGGGGGAGTGGACCACGAACGAGCCGGCGTAGGTGGTGGTCGAGCCGGCCACGGAGAACAGGTCGCCGCTGACCCGGCCGGTGGGCCGCGCCCCGTCCACGTCGACCCGGAGCTCCAGTCGCGATCCGCCGTCCTCACCCTGATACAGCCCGCTGATCATGGCAGCTCCCTGGCGACCGATGGGGTACACCGGGGAGACTTCTCCCGGCGGGGGCCGCTGTCAACGACCCGCGCGGTCAGGGGCCCGTGCCGCGGAGGGGCTCAGCGGGAGCCGCGGACCTTCAGCGCCCCCAGCAGCTCCTCAGAGGCCCGGGTGATCTCCTCGACCGCCCGCTCGAACGCCTCCGCGTTGTGCGGGGCGGGCGAGCGGAAACCGGAGATCTTGCGCACGTACTGCAGCGCCGCCGCCCGCACGTCGTCCTCGGTGACGTCCTCGGCGTACGGCGGGCGCAGCGTCTTGATACTTCGGCACATGCCCCAACCGTAGCCACCGACTGTGACAGTCAGCGCTCGCCGGTCATCGGCGCGAGCTCCGCGCCGAACGCCCGCGCGATCCCCCGCAGGCCCTCGGCCAGCTCCTCCCGGTCCACCGCGTCGATCCGCTCGGCCGGCCCGGACACCGACATGGCGGCCACCACCCGCTCGCCGTCGCTCACGGGCACGGCCAGGCAGTGCACGCCCAGCTCCTCCTCGCCCAGGTCCATGGCGTAGCCGAGCGCCCGGACCCGGTCCAGCTCGGCCAGCATGGCCCCGGCCTCGGTGATCGTGTTGGGGGTGCGGCGCGGCATGCCGGTGCGCTCCAGCAGCGTCACCGCGTCGTCGGCGGCGCGGTCGGCGAGCAGCACCTTGCCCACGGCCGTGCTGTGCGGCAGCACCCGCCGGCCCACCTCGGCGAACATCCGCAGCCGCCGCGGCGAGGGCACCTGCGCCACGTACACGACGAAGTCGCCCTCCATGACGGCGAGGTTGGCCGTCTCGCCCGACAGCTCCACCATCCGCGCGAGGTAGGGCCGCGCCCACGCGCCGACCATGCCCTCGGCCACCCCGCCGAGCCGCATGAGCCCCGCCCCGAGCGCGTAGCGCCGGTCGGACTCCTGGCGCACGTAGCCCCGGGCGAGCAGCGTGCGCAGCAGCCGGTGGATCGTCCCGTACGGCAGGCCGGTCTTGGCGGCGATCTCCGACAGGCCGGCCGCGCCGCCGTGCTCGGCCAGGCTCTCCAGCACGTCCAGCGCCCGCTCGATCGACTGCACGCTCACGCGCCCGTACCCCCGTCTCCCGCGCCGGATCCCGTCACAGCGGCACCCCGCGCAGCGAGGCGTCCAGCACCTCGGCGGTGTGCGCCACCCTGATCGCCGCCCCGGCCCGGCGCATGGCCGCGGCGATCTGCATCGTGCAGCCGGGGTTGGCCGACACCAGCAGCTCGGCGCCGGTCGAGGCCACCCCCTTGGCCTTGCGGTCGCCGAGGTCGCGGGCGGCCTCGGGCTGGAAGATGTTGTACGTGCCGGCCGAGCCGCAGCAGATGGCCGCCTCGGGCACCTCGCGCAGCTCCAGCTCCGGGATGCCGGCCAGCAGGGCGCGCGGCTGGGCGCGTACGCCCTGGGCGTGGGCCAGGTGGCAGGCGTCGTGGTAGGCCGCGACGAGCGGCAGCGGGTGCCGCGTCGCCACCGGTCCGAGCTCGGCCAGGAACTCCGAAAGGTCGCGCACCCGGAAGGCGGGCTCCGCGCCCAGCAGCTCGCCGTACTCCTTCATCGACGAGCCGCAGCCCGCGGCGTTGACCACCACGGTGTCCACCCCTGCCCGCTCGAACACGCGGACCGTGCGGCGGGCCAGCCGCCTGGCCTGCTCCGCGCGCCCGGAGTGGACGCTGAGCGCGCCGCAGCAGCCCTGGCCCGGCGGGACGACCACGTCGCAGCCCTCCAGCGCCAGCACCCGGGCGGTGGCGGCGTTCACCTGCGGGAAGAACTCGCGTTGCACGCAACCCGTGAGCATGCCCACGACGGCGCGGCGCGGTCCCCTGGCGCGCACCAGCCGCGGCAGGCGCTGCCGCCGCTCGACGACGGGCGTGAGCGCGGCCATCGCGCCCAGGCTCGGATGCGCCCGCTCCAGGAACGGCGCCAGCCGCCGGGTCAGGCCGGTCAGCGGTCTGGACAGCCGCAGCCGGCGCGGGTAGGGGAACAGGCCGAAGACCAGCCCGCGCACGGCCCGCTCACGCGGCTCCCGCTCGCGGGCGCGCTCCACCTCGGCCCGTGTCTGCTCGATGAGCCGGTCGTAGCGCACCCCGGACGGGCAGGCGGTGACGCAGGCCATGCAGCCCAGGCAGGCGTCGAAGTGCCCGGCCATCTCCGGCGTCACCGGCGTGCCCTCGACGTGCTGCTTCATCAGGTGGATGCGGCCGCGCGGCGAGTCCATCTCCTCGCCCCACAGCACGTACGTGGGGCACGTGGGCAGGCAGAACCCGCAGTGGACGCAGTCGTCGATCAGCTCCGGGTCCATCTCAGATCCCTCCCGCGAAGCGTCCGGGCGACATCCGGCGCCCCGGGTCGAACTGCTGCTTGACCCGCCGCATCAGCGGCAGCGCGCCGACGGGTCCCCACCGGTCCACGCCCTCGTACGGCGCGGCCAGCACGATCACGGCGTGCGCCCGCTCCCGCAGCGCGGCCACGGCGGCGGCCAGCCGCTCCTCGCTGATCTCGCCCGCGGGGGACAGGCGCAGCCGGCCGGAGACGGGCGAGCCGCGCAGCCGCAGCGCGTGCGCGTCCGCCGCCGCCAGCACCCCGTCCAGCGCGGAGGGCACGAACCGGGCCTCCACCAGCACCTCCTCGTACGGTGGCGCGTCCCACCAGGCGGGCGGCTCGGGCGAGACCTCACCCGTGCCCACGGCGTCGCGCAGCACCCGTGCCCGCTCCTCGGCGGCCGTCCCCTCGACCAGCGCGGCCATCGTCGCCGGCGCGCCGGGACCGGGCCGGTCGAGCTCGACCGCGCTGGGCTCGGCCTGGGAGGCCGCCAGGGCCGCGGCCAGCTCGCGGGGCCGCGCGGCGTCCGCCACCACCAGCCAGCGCCGGGCGGGGGGCAGCGGGTGCAGCCGGAACGCGGCCTCGGCGATCACGCCCAGCGTGCCGTACGAGCCGGTGAACAGCTTGCCCAGGTCGTAGCCCGCGACGTTCTTGACCACCTTGCCGCCCGAGCGGGCCACGGTGCCGTCGGCCAGCACGACGGTGACGCCGATGAGCAGGTCGCGCGGCGCGCCGTACCGGAAGGCGCGCGGGCCGCACGCGGCGGTGGCGAGCGTGCCGCCCACGGTCGCCTCGGGCGGCGCGTCCAGCGCCAGCTCCTGCCCCTCGGCGGCGAGCGCGCCGGCGAGGGCGCCCATCGTCACCCCGGCCTGGACGCGTACCACCAGGTCGCCCGCGGCGTGCTCCAGCACCTCGTTCAGGCAGCACAGGTCGAGCAGCACGTCGCAGCGCTCCGGCGGCGCGCCCCAGTGCAGCTTCGTGCCGCCGCCCGCCGGCGTGAGCGCGAGGTCGCCCTCGGCGCAGGCCCGCAGCACGGCCGAGACCTCCTCGACCGTCTCCGGCAGCGCCACCCAGCGCGGGCTCACCCCGGCCACCGCGTCGTCGGCCACGGCGTCCCTGAGCGTCACGCCGGTCTTCTCCAGCAGCTCGCGCGGCATCAGAACTGCTCCGCCTTCCCCGACTCGACCAGCGGGTGGACGCCCTTGCGCACGCCCGGCACCTCGCCGCACAGCCGCGGCGTCGGGAACACCTTGCCCGGGTTGGACAGCCCCCTCGGGTCGAAGGCGCACCGGACGAGCTGCATGGTGTCCAGGTCGTCGCCGGTGAACATCTTCGGCATGTAGCGGGCCTTGTCCACCCCCACGCCGTGCTCGCCGGTGATCGAGCCGCCGTGCTCGACGCACAGGTCGAGGATCGCACCCGAGACCACCTCGGCCCGCTCGCCCGCGCCCGGCTCGGCGTCGTCGAACAGCACCAGCGGATGCAGGTTGCCGTCACCGGCGTGGAAGACGTTGGCCACCCGGATGCCGTGCTCGGCCGACAGCCGGTCGATGGCGGCCAGCACCCGCGGCAGCGAGGTGCGCGGCACCACGCCGTCCTGCACGATGTAGGCCGGGCTGATGCGCCCCACCGCCGCGAACGCCGACCTGCGGCCCTTCCACACGGCCGCCCGCTCGGCCGCGTCGGCCGCCACCCGCAGCTCGAACGCGCCCGAGCACAGCTCGCGCAGCCGGGCGAACTGCGCCTCCACCTCCGTCGCCGGGCCGTCGAGCTCCACGATCAGCACCGCGCCGGCGCCCGCCGGGTAGGAGCAGGCCACGGCCGCCTCGGCGGCCTCGATGGCCAGCGCGTCCATCATCTCGATCGCCGCCGGCACGATGCCCGCGCCGATGATCGCCGACACCGCCCGGCCACCCTCCTCGATGCTCCGGAACGCGGCCAGCACGGTCGTCACCGCCTCCGGCGCGCGGCTCAGCCGTACCGTGACCTTGGTGGCGATCCCCAGCGTGCCCTCGGAGCCGACGAACGCGCCGAGCAGGTCGTAGCCGGGGTCCATGCGGTCGAGCCGGACCAGGTCGCCGTCGGGGGTGACGATCTCGCACGCCTCGACGTGGTTGACGGTGAAGCCGTACTTCAGGCAGTGGGCGCCGCCGGAGTTCTCGGCCACGTTGCCGCCGATGGAGCACACCTGCTGGCTGGACGGGTCGGGCGCGTAGTAGTGGCCCCGGTCGCGCACGGCCTCGGTGACGGCGAGGTTCGTCACGCCCGGCTCCACCACGGCCCGCCGGTCGGGCAGGTCGATCTCCAGGATCCGGCGCATCTTCGAGGTGACGATGAGCACGCCGTCCTCGCGCGGCAGCGCGCCGCCCGACAGCCCGGTGCCGGAGCCCCGGGCCACGAACGGTACGCCGTGCTCGTTGCACAGCCGTACCACCCGCGCCACCTGCTCGGCCGTCTCGGGCAGCACCACGACGGCCGGGACGGCCCGGTGGTGGGTCAGGCCGTCGCACTCGTACGTGCGCAGCCGCACGGGATCGGTGATCACCGAGTCGCCGGGCAGGGCCGAGCGCAGGGCGGCCGTCAGGGGAGCGATCGAGGGGGGTGGGCTCGGGATCATACGGCTCCTTCTACGGCATGCGCGCGTACGCGGGAAGCGTGAGGAACTCGGCGAACTCGTCGTCCAGGGCGACCTCCTTGAACAGCGCCGTGGCCTGAGCGTACAACTCCTCGTCGTGCCCCGGCTCGGCGGCGATCCCCTCCAGTTCCTCGGCGATGATCCGCTCGACGAGCTCCTTGGTCACCCGCTCGCCGGTGTCGGCGAGCGCGATGTCGTTGTGGATCCACTGCCAGATCTGCGAGCGGGAGATCTCGGCGGTGGCGGCGTCCTCCATGAGGTTGTGGATGGCCACCGCGCCCATGCCGCCCATCCAGGCGGCCAGGTAGCGCAGCGCCACCTCCACGTTGTTGCGCAGGCCCTTCTCGGTGATCTCGCCGGGGGTCTTGGCCACGGACAGCAGGTCGGCCGCCGAGACGCTGACGTCCTCGCGCTTGCGGTCGAGCTGGTTGGGCCGGTCGCCGAGGACCGCGTCGAACACCTCGCGGCAGACCGGCACCAGGTCGGGGTGCGCCACCCACGAGCCGTCGAAGCCGTCGCCCGACTCGCGGGTCTTGTCCGCGCGGACCTTCTCCAGCGCCACCGCGTTGACCTCGGGGTCGCGCCGCGACGGGATGAACGCCGCCATGCCGCCGATCGCGTGCGCGCCCCGCTTGTGGCAGGTGCGCACCAGCAGCTCGGTGTAGGCGCGCATGAACGGCGCCGTCATCGTGACCGCGTTGCGCTCGGGCAGCAGGAACTCCCGGCCGCGGGTGCGGAACTTCTTGATGACGCTGAACAGGTAGTCCCAGCGGCCCGCGTTCAGCCCCGCCGAGTGCTCGCGCAGCTCGTAGAGGATCTCCTCCATCTCGAACGCAACAGGGTAGGTCTCGATGAGCACGGTCGCCCGGATCGTGCCCCGGGGGATGCCGAGCAGCTCCTGGGCGCGGACGAACACCTCGTTCCAGAGCCGCGCCTCCAGGTGCGACTCCATCTTCGGCAGGTAGAAGTACGGGCCCTTGCCCTTGTCGAGCTGGCGCTGCGCGCAGTGGAAGAAGTAGAGGCCGAAGTCGAACAGGGACGCCGACACGGGCCGGCCGTCCACCTTGGCGTGCTTCTCGTCCAGGTGCCAGCCGCGCGGGCGCACGACGATCGTCGCCAGCTCGTCGTCCGGACGCAGCGCGTACGTCTTGCCGCCCGACTCGAAGTCGATGGCGCGGTCGAGCGCGTCGCGCAGGTTGAGCTGGCCGCCGACGCAGTTGGCCCAGAGCGGGGAGTTGGCGTCCTCGAAGTCGGCCAGCCAGACCTTGGCGCCGGAGTTGAGCGCGTTGATGGTCATCTTGCGGTCGACCGGGCCGGTGATCTCGACCCTGCGGTCCTCCAGGCCGGGTGCGGGCGGGGCGACGCTCCACTCCTCCTCCCTGACCGTCCGCGTCTCGGGCAGGAAGTCGAGGGTGCCGCCGGCGGCCAGCTCCTCCTGCTTGGCCCGCCGGGCCTCGAGCAGCTCCAGGCGGCGGGGGCCGAACTCCTTCTGGAGCGCCGCCACGAAGCCGAGCGCCTCCGGCGTGAGGATCTCGTCGAACCGGTCGAGGATCGGGCCGTTGATCTCCATGTCGCTCCCTTTTCCGCATTGTGGAAATTCACTTCCGAGTTATGGAAGCGAAGCTACTTCACGCCCGTTCCAGGGTCAAAGGTGGGGGTACCCCGGGGCCGGTTCAGGGGGGATCCCCGATGCCGGAAGGCCCGTCGCGCGCGAGGATCCAGGACATGAAGACGATCGTGATCGCGGGCGGGCTGCTCGCCTCGACGGCGTTGCTGACCGGCTGCGGGCTCAAGAGCCTGGCCGGTCCCACCAACCAGGACACCGTCGACTACCAGGTCACCGACAAGGTCTCCCGGCTCCAGGTCAAGAGCGGGTCGGGCGACGTCGCGGTCACCGAGTACGACGGGACCGCCGTGCGCGTCACCGAGACCGTCCAGTGGCGTGAGAACAAGCCGAAGACCGAGCACAAGGTCGAGGGCGACACCCTGCTGCTCACCTACACCTGCGCGAGCGGCATCAAGGGCTGGGGCGACTGCGACGTCAACTACAAGGTCGAGGTCCCCAAGGGCCTCGCGGTGACCGTGAAGAACGGCTCCGGCGACATCACGCTGCGCTCGCTCACCGGGACGACCGAGGTCTCGACCGGCTCGGGCGACATCGACGGCACCGGCCTCGGCACCAAGTCCACCATCGCCGAGGCGGGCTCGGGCGGCGTCGAGCTCAAGTACGTGGCGGCGCCGGACAGCGTCCAGATCGACGCCGGGTCGGGCGACATCGGGCTGCGCGTCCCCGACGGCTCGTACGCGGTGACCACCAAGACCGGCTCGGGCGACGAGAACATCTCCGTCAAGGACGACGACTCCTCTCCGCGCAAGCTCACGCTGGAGGCCGGGTCGGGCGACATCACCGTCTCGCCCGCCTAGCCGCGTGTTGCCCCGATAACCAGGTGCTCGCAGCGCGGATGTCGTGTCACCATCGGGGAAGACACCACGGTGTCCAGACGTTGCCTATTAGAGATGACACGAATGCACGAATACTCCGCGCTCGAACCGTTCGAGACCGGCGAGATGGACCTTGAGGAGCGCCAGGCGCTGCGGCGCGTGGCCGGCCTGTCCACCGAGCTCCAGGATGTCTCCGAGGTCGAATACCGGCAGCTGCGGCTCGAGCGGGTCGTCCTCGTCGGCGTCTGGACCTCGGGCACGGCGGAGGACGCCGAGAACTCCCTGATGGAGCTGAAGCTCCTGGCCGAGACGGCCGGATCCGAGGTCCTGGAGGGCCTCATCCAGCGCCGTCAGAAGCCCGACCCCGCCACCTACATCGGCTCGGGCAAGGCGCTCGAACTGCGCGACATCGTCGAGTCGACCGGCGCCGACACCGTGATCTGCGACGGCGAGCTGACCCCCGGCCAGCTCCGCCAGCTCGAGGACACGGTCAAGGTGAAGGTCATCGACCGCACCGCGCTGATCCTCGACATCTTCGCCCAGCACGCCAAGAGCCGCGAGGGCAAGGCGCAGGTCGAGCTGGCCCAGTTGCAGTACCTCCTGCCGCGCCTGCGCGGCTGGGGCGGCAACCTGTCGCGCCAGGTCGGCGGTCGCGCCGCGGGCGGCGTCGGCATCGGTGGCCGCGGCCCCGGTGAGACGAAGATCGAGCTGGACCGCCGCCGCATCCGCGAGCGGATGTCCAAGCTGCGCCGCCAGATCAGCGGCATGTCCACCTCGCGCGAGACCATGCGCCAGCGGCGCGCCAAGCGCGAGGTCCCGGCGGTCGCCATCGCCGGCTACACCAACGCCGGCAAGTCCTCCCTGCTCAACCGCGTCACCGGCGCGGGCGTGCTGGTGGAGGACGCGCTGTTCGCCACGCTCGACCCGACCGTGCGCCGGGCGCGCACGCCGGAGGGCAGGCTGTTCACGATCGCCGACACCGTCGGCTTCGTGCGCCACCTGCCGCACCAGCTCGTCGAGGCGTTCCGCTCCACGCTGGAGGAGGTCGGCGACGCCGACCTGATCCTGCACGTGGTCGACGGCTCGCACCCCGACCCCGAGGGCCAGCTCGCGGCGGTCCGCGAGGTCATCGCCGACATCGAGGGCGCCTCCGGCCTGCCCGAGATCGTGGTGATCAACAAGGCCGACGCCGCCGACCCCGACGTGATCGACCGGATCTCCCGGCGCGAGCGCGACAGCATCGTGGTCTCCGCGCGCACCGGCGCCGGGATCGCCGAGCTGATGGAGCTCATCGAGGAGCGGCTGCCGCGGCTCGACCACGAGGTCACGCTGCTCGTGCCGTACGAGCGGGGCGACCTGATCTCGCGGGCCCACAAGGAGGGCGAGGTGCTCTCGGTGGACCACGTCGAGGACGGCACCGTGCTTCACGCGCGGGTGCTGGGCGGCCTGTTCCAGGAATTGGAGCGCGTGGGCAAACCGGTGGAACGCGTCTCTTCCTGATGCGATGGTTGGGCAGCTCTGTCGAAATAGTTCGCAGAGCTGCCCAAAAGCGACAGTGGCCGTGGAACCCTCGGATTGCTAGGATATGCCGAGCCTTACCACACTAACGTCGCGGGTTTCAGATGACGATTCTTGGTGCCTGCGGGGGTCTCAGGGAACGATCGGGGCGCGGTGACCACTGGGATGATTGGGCTTTCTTCCGAATAACCCTGTACACCGAGCCAGCCTGTGAAATAACGTAACTGAACTGAAATCGCCGGATCATGAGTCCGGCGATCCGGTCACCGCACAGCCAAGCGGATGAGAGCAGGAGACTCCCCCATGTCGTCCCTACCCGGAGCCGACTCAGTGGGCGCCGCCGCGCGTTCCGTGCGCTGGGTGACGTGCTCGTGCGGGGTGGTGATGCGGTGACCGTTCGGCTGCTGACCAACATCGGCCGCCTGTGGACCGGCAACGAGGTCCTCAGCAACGCGGCCATTCTCGTGCACAACGACCGGATCGCCTGGGTCGGACGGGCTCCCGACCTCCCGCAGAGCGTCCCCGGAGTCGTCGACGACATCGTCGACGTCGACCACGTCGAGAACCTCGGCGGCGCCCTGGTCACTCCCGGCCTCATCGACGCGCACACGCATCCCGTCTACGCCGGCAACCGCTACGCCGAGCTGGCGATCCGCACCAGCGGCTCCACCTCCTCCGCCATCACCGCCGCGGGCGGCGGCGTGGGCTCCACCGTCACCGTGACCCGCGGCACCGACCCGTGGACCCTGTGCAACGGCGTGCGCGAGCGCCTGCGCGGCTGGCTGCTCAGCGGCACCACGACCGTCGAGGCCAAGACCGGCTACCACCTCACCCGCGACGGCGAGCTCGCCGACGTGCGGCTCCTGCGCGAGCTGGAGAAGGAGCCGATGATGCCGCGGGTGCACGTCACGTTCCTCGCCGGGCACGTCGTGCCGCCCGAGTACTTCGGCCGCCAGCGCGAGTACGTCGAGGCCGTGGGCGCCTGGTGCGCCGACGCCGCCGCGGCGGGCGCCGACAGCGTCGACGTCTACTGCGACGAGGGCCACTTCACCACCGAGGAGTCCCGCTGGGTGCTCGCCTCGGGTCGCAACGTCGGCCTGCTGCCGCGCATCCACGCCGGCCTGTTCAGCCGCCGCGGCGCCGTGCAGCTCGCCGCCGAGCTGGGCTGCGCCTCCGCCGACGGCCTCCACCACATGTCCGACGAGGACATCGCGATCATGTCCCGGTACGGCGTGCCGGCCGTGGTCAGCCCCGCCACGGCGCTCCAGCGCGGCAAGCTCCCGCCGGTGCGCCAGATGATCAAGCACGGCGTGCAGATCGCGCTCGGCAGCGACCACAACCCCGGCTACTGCGGCATCACCTCGATGTCGCTGGTCATCGCGCTCGCGGTGTCGGCGTTCGGGATGAGCGTCAACGACGCCCTGCGCGCGGCCACGCTGGGCGGCGCCACGGTGCTCGGCGCGCCCGACCGCGGCGTCCTCGCCCCGGGCCGGCTGGCCGACATCGTCCAGTGGGACGCCGACCACGAAGGCGCCTTCGCCTGGTCCTTCGGCCTCAAGCCGCGGCGGGTGTGGCGAGGCGGCATCCCCGTCCAGTGACGCGCGAACGGCGCATCGTCCGACCGGCCTTTGACCGGCAGGGTTGAAATATCCCGAACTGGCTACTCTCCTGATATGCCGCCCTCGGTCGCCGTCGTCACGGACTCCACCGCCTACCTGCCCCCGACGCCGGGCGTCTCGGTCGTACCCGTACAGGTGGTGTCGGGCGGCACGTCGTGCGACGAGGGGGCGTTCACGGGAGACCTGCACGCGGCCACCACCTCGCGTCCCGCGCCCGCCCGCTTCGCCTCCTGCTACGCGGCCCTGGCCGCGGCCGGAGCCACCGAGATCGTGTCGATCCACCTGTCGGGGGAGCTGTCCGGCACGGCCGAGTCGGCCCGGATCGCCGCCAAGGAGGCGCCGCTGCCGGTGGAGGTGATCGACAGCGGCTCCATCGCCATGGGACTCGGCTTCCCGGTCCTGGCCGCGGCCGACGCCGCCGCCCGGGGGGAGGAGCTGGAGGGGGTGGTCCGGGCGGCGCTGGGGTGCGCGGCCCGTACCCGGACGTTCTTCTACGCCGACACGCTGGAGTCCCTGCGCCGCGGCGGCCGCGTCGGCACGGCGGCGTCGCTGTTCGGCTCGGCGCTCGCCATCAAGCCGCTGCTGCACTTCGTGGACGGGCGAGTGGTCCTGCTGGAGAAGGTCCGCACGGCCACGCGGGCCATCGCCCGCCTGGAGGACCTGGCGGTCGCGGCGGCCGGCCGGGGTCCGGCGCGGGTGGCGGTCCAGCACCTGGCGGGGTGGGACCGGGCCAGGGCCCTGGCGGAGCGCCTGCCGAAGCGGTTGCCCGAGGTGACGGACTTACAGCTCGTCGAGGTGGGGGCGGTGATCGGGGTGCACGTGGGACCCGGCATGCTCGGCCTGACGGTGTGCCCGGAAGCCGGCCCGTAGGCCGGCTTCCGGCCGGTTCTCCACAGCAACGCGCGACGCTCGGCCCCTCATCCCCAGAACCTCGTTCGCCCGATTCCGGGAGCGGGGTGGGGCCGTACGTTCTGGGACGTGCGTTCCCAGGACCTGATCGACGAGCGGACCGTGGCCGAGGCGCGGCTGCGCTCCCTCACGGCTCCTGCCCGCCGCCGCCCCCGCCCCATATCCGCCCTCCAGGACACTCCGGCTGCTCGGCCGCCCGCCCTCCCGCAGGACCACCCTCAACCCACTGCGCCGCTCGCCCCGTCGATCCGCGCCGGTGAACGCCGCCACCCGTACACGCACTCCACGAACCACGCAGCCGCCCACCACATCGCCGACGTACATCCCCAAGAGAGCGCCCCGAGCGCCGCCGGCCACCCCGCTGTTCACCCGACGCAGGCCGACTCCCGCACCCTCAACCCTCCTGACGACGCGCGCGCATGGGACGCCGCCAGACCGCACCGCCGCCCTCACCCCGCCCCGACACGACCCGCCCGCTCCACGGACTCGCGCTCTCTGACGGCTGCCTCCTGGGACCCCCACGCTGCTGACGACCACTCCACGGACGCCGACACCCATGTCCGGCACGCCTCGCACATCCCCGTAGGCGACGCCTACGCCCCAACCCCGCACGACCTTGCCCAGCGCCCCCAAAACACAGTGCGGCATGCCCTGAGCCCTCATGCTCTGAACTGGCATGCCCTCAGCCGGCACATCGGTGGCGTCACCGAGACGCCGGGCAGCGACGAGGTTGGGGGCAGTGAGAGGACGGCACCCGCCCCACCCCCATCCCGACCACCACTGCCCCCGACCTTGCCCCCTTCCTTCGAAGCCTTCCGAGCAGCCATCACGGCCAAGGCACCGGCCCTCGACCCCGGCCGCCCGGGCCTGCGCGTGCTCGTCCTCCTCGCGGCCCTGGCAGCCCTGGCGGCAGGCGTCTTCCTCTGGCGCTCAGAACCAACCCCGGAGCCGCTCCCCATCACATCCCCCACACCCCAAGAAAGGGTGTCCCGCCCAACGCCGCTCCTCTCGCCGACCCCCACGGGCGAGGTCACCGTCCACATCACCGGCAAGGTACGGAAGCCCGGCATGTACACCCTCCCCATGGGCGCCCGCGTGGCCGACGCGGTGAAGGCCGCCGGGGGAGTACGTCAGCCCGCCGCGGCCTCCACGGTCAATCTCGCCAGACGCCTCATCGACGGCGAACAGATCACCGTCGGCGCCCCCGGCGTCGGCAACCCCCAAGCCCCGCCTCTCACGGACCCCGCCACCACGGTCCTCGACCTCAACACCGCCACCCCCGACCAACTGGAGCAGCTTCCCGGCGTGGGCGAGGTCCTGGCAGCACGCATCGCCGACTTCCGCACCACCCACGGCGGCTTCACCAGCGTGACCCAGCTCCAGGAGATCCCCGGCATCGGCACCAAGAAGTACGAGGAACTCAAGGACAAGGTCCGCATCTGACATGCCCCGCCACGCCACCCCCGGGTCGACCTCCGACACGCCGCGCGATTCCACCTCCGACCCCGCCCTCGACGGATCCGGCGATCGAACCACCAGCCCGCACCCAGTCACGCCACCGGCCGAGGAAACAACCAATGCGGCGGCCGGAGCTCACGTCTGGATCCTCACCTGCCCGGCCCTCGCCACCTGGGCCGCAACCCTGGCACTCCTGCACAGTTCTCCCGCCGCCGCCCTCACCGTGTCAGCCCTCGCCGCCCTCGGATCCCTCACCGCGGCACTCATCACCCGCCGCCGCAGCCACCTCACCCAGGAAGCCACTCCCCACACACACGAAAGCTCCGGAGGAGCGGACCACGCCGACCGCACCCGCGAAGCCAACGTCCACACAGACAGGCACTCCGGAGGCAACACGAAGCAGCACTCCCGCGACCACCCCCACTCGCACGAGCAGCCCCATGGCGCCCAACCCTGCACGGACGGCAGCCCGCACACAGACGACCGTCTGCGCCTGCACGGCACCCCTCGCGCGGACAATGACTCCCACGCAGACACCACGCGCCACCTAGGCGACAACCCCCACCATGACCGGCACACCCAAGGAGAAGACAGTCGCGCGGGCAACACCCGACCCGGCCACGATCGCCACCAAGATCGAGGCCACCGCCCACGCCCTTGGCGCAACCTCATCATCGCCACCTTGGTCTGCACGGCCGCCGCCTCAGCGTCCGTCGCCGCGCGCGTTCACGCCGTCACCACGGGCCCCGTCGCCGTGCTCGCCCACCAAGGAGCGACGATCACCGCCGAGATCACCCTCACCGACGACCCCAGGATCAAACTCGGCCGGTTCCGCCAGGAGCAGGCCGTCGTCCACGCCACCCTCGACTCCTACCGGACACCCCGCCGCCGCGAAGCAGTGAGCCTCCCCGTCCTCGTCCTCGCCCACGGCCCCGGATGGCGTCCTCTCCTACCCAGCCAGCGCGTCCAGGTCACCGCGCGGCTCGCCGAGCCCACCCCGGGCGAACTGACCGCCGCCGTCCTGTTCGTCCGCGGAACCCCCAGCGTCCTCACGCCCCCGAGCCGCGTCCAAGCCGTCGCCGGCACCCTGAGGCAAGGTCTGCGCACAGCGGCCGACGTCCTCCCCGCCGATCAGCGCGGCCTTCTGCCCGGCCTCGTCGTGGGCGACGTCTCCCGCATGGACCCCCACGTCAGCGCAGACCTCAAGGACTCCGGCCTGAACCACCTCAATGCCGTGAGCGGCACGAACCTGTCCATCGTGGCGGGCGCGGCGCTCGCCCTGTCCCGCCTCGTCGGACTCCCGCTCACCCTCAGGGCGGGCTTCGCCGCCATGGCCATGATCGGCTTCGCCGTGGTCGCCCGGCCCTCGCCGAGCGTGCTGAGAGCCCTCCTCATGGGCCTGGTCGCGGCCGTCGCCCTCGCCACCGGCCGGCCCAAGGACGGGATCGCCGCTCTCTCGGCGGCGGTGCTCCTGCTGCTCCTCTTCTCGCCCGACCTGGCGGTCTCGTACGGCTTCGCCCTGTCGGTCTGCGCGACGGCCGGAATCCTCCTCCTGGCGCCCCGCTGGCGCGACCGGTTGAAGCTGAGGACGAGGCTGCCCGGATGGGCGGCCGAGGCCGTCGCCGTGCCCTGCGCCGCGCAGGTCGCCGTGACACCGGTGCTCGTGCTCATGGCCGGCCAGGTGTCCCTGGCGGCGATCCCGGCCAACCTGCTCGCCGGTCCGGCGGTGGCGCCCGCGACGCTGCTCGGGTTCGCCGCCGCGCTGGTGGCGCCGTTCTGGCCGGCGGCGGCGCAGCTGATCGTCGTCCCCGCCGGCTACGCGGTGGGCTGGATCATCACGGTGGCCGGCTGGGCTGTCGGCCTTCCGCTCGCCACCCTGCCGTGGCCGGGCGGCCTCGCGGGTCTCGGGTTGCTCGCCCTGGCGGCTGTCGTCGCGACGCTGTTGACCAGGCGCCGCGCCTGGCGGGCCGTGGCGCTGGCGGTGGCGGCGGGCGCGCTGGTCGTGCTGCTGGTCGTACGGCCGATCGTCGCTCCGTGGCCGCCGAAGGCGTGGCTGATGGTGGTGTGCGACGTCGGCCAGGGTGACGGCCTGGTCCTGGCGGCGGGCCAGGGACGGGGCGTCGTGGTGGACACCGGCCCCGACCCCGTCACCATGGACCGCTGCCTGCGCCGCCTTGGCGTGACCGACGTCCCGCTGGTCATCCTCACCCATCCGCACGCCGACCACATCGACGGACTGTCCGGCGTCCTGAGGGGCCGGCGGGTGGGGGCCGTCGTCGTCAGCCCGCAGCGCACACTCGAACAGCAGGCGTCCCGGCTGTCGGCGGACCTCGCCCGGCGCCGCATCCCCCAGTGGACCGCGCCGCCGGGCGCCCGTTGGCGGCTGGGCCCGTCCGAGCTGACCGTCCTGGCCCCCGAACCCGCCCGCGCCGCGCCCGCCGGCCAGGGCGAGGGCAGCGCCGCCAACAACTCCAGTGTCGTCGTCCACGTACGCTGGCGGACCGGCTCGGCGCTGCTGAGCGGCGACATCGAGACCGAGGCCCAGGACGATCTGCTGCGCGGCGGCCTGCTTCCCCAGGCCGACATCCTCAAGGTCCCGCACCACGGCTCACCCCGGCAGGACCCCGCGTTCTTCGCCGCCGTCGGAGCCCGCGCCGCCCTGATCAGCGTGGGCGCGGGCAACGACTACGGCCATCCGGCGCAACCGACTCTGTCGCTTCTGCAACGCCTGGGCGCCCGCGTGTACCGGACGGATCGGTCGGGAGATCTCGCGGTGGTGGAACGGGAGGGACGCCTGGCCATCGTGTCCCGGGGCAGGCAAGGTGATGCCCGGCCTCCTCCGTGATGGCGGGGGACGGGAGGATTCCGGGCCTCTTCCGTGATAGCGGCCGGTCAGGAGGATTCCGAGCCGCCTCCGTGATGCTGGGGCAGTCTGCCAGGTGGGTGGCCTGGGTCGCGCCTGTCCGGTGCTGGTCCACATCTTGCTTGTCAGGTGGTCTAAGGCTTGCCTGTCGGGTGCTGGCCCAGGTCCTGCCTGACGGATGGTGGGTTGGGTCTTGTGCGAACGTCGCTCGTCCCAAGAGAGGGCAGGTCCGGGATGGTGAGTCGGTGATGGGGCGGACGGGGTCGTCGAGTACCCGGTTGTCGGTGGAGCGTGGGATGCTGCTCGACATGGCGGGAAGCGATCCAGCACTGGTGACCCTGGTCGTCGGCGACGAGGAGTTGCTGGCCGAGCGGGCCGTCGGCGCCGTCGTGGCGGCGGCGCGGGCCGGCGATCCGGGTGCCGAGGTGCACGACCTCGTGGGGTCCAAGGTGGGGACCGGGGACCTGGTCCAGCTCACCTCGCCGTCGCTGTTCGGCGACCGGTCGGTGGTGGTGATCAGGTCCGCGCAGGACCTGGCCAAGGAGGTCGCCGCGGAGGTCGTCTCCTATGCCTCCCACCCGTCGGGTGACACCGTGCTGGTGCTGGCGCATCCGGGCGGCGCCAAGGGCAAGGCGCTGGTCGACGGGCTCAAGAAGGCCAAGGCGCACGTCGTCACCGTGGCCAAGCCGACCAAGGCGGGGGAGCGGCTCGACTTCATCAAGAGCGAGTTCAAGCGGGCGGGCCGCTCGATCGCCTCCGACGCCGCCCAGGCACTTCTGGACGCCGTGGGCAACGACCTGCGCGAGCTGGCCGCCGCGTGCAGTCAGCTCATCTTCGACACCGAGGAGAAGACGGTCGGCGTCGCCGCTGTGGCCCGCTACCACAAGGGCCGGGCGGAGGTCACGGGGTTCAACGTGGCGGATGCCGCGGTGGAGGGGCGGCTGGCCGAGGCCCTGGAGCAGTTGCGCTGGGCGCTCGGCACCGGAGTCGCCCCCGTGCTGCTGGTCAGCGCGCTGGCGGGCGGGCTGAGGTCGATCGCCAAGGTCGCCGGGGCTCCGCGCAACCTGCGGGGCGGCCAGCTGGCGAGCCACCTGGGGATGCCCCCCTGGAAGATCGACCGGGTCAAACGGCAGCTCAACGGCTGGGGGCCGCAGGGGTTGTCGCGGGCCATCCAGGCCGTGGCCGACGCCGACGAACAGGTGAAGGGCGGCGGCGCCGACCCGGCGTACGCGCTGGAACACGCCGTCCAGGTCATCGTGGCCAGCCGCACGGGCCGATAGAAGCCGAGACGCAGCACGGGCTGCCCGGCAGTAGTGGAGAGTTGCGGCTCGGGGCGCCTCGGGTCCTTCATACGCTACGCAGCGAAGGAGCGGGGTCCGGGCCTACCTTGACGCCTCAGTGGCGGAGGGCTGGGCGTGGGGTCGCTGGTTCGGTGCTCATAGGGCGTCGGCCGGTTCGGGCTCCTCAGTGGTGGAGGGCCGGGTGCAGGTCAGCGGCGGGATTCCGCCTGGATCATGAGGCGTTTGAGGAGGGCGTCCAAGGTCTGCTGCTCGTCCGCGTCCAGCGCCGAGACCAGCTCCGACTCCACCCGCGCCCGGATGGCCATCGCCTCCGTCCACAGCTCGCGGCCCTTGGCGGTCAGTTCCACGTCCACCCGGCGGCGGTCGTCCGACCCGCGGACGCGGCGTACGAGGCCCGAGCGCTCCAGCGTGTCGAGGCGGCCGGTCATGCCCGCCGGTGACAGCAGCATCTCGGCGGCGAGCTTCGACGGCGTGGCCGACCCGCCGGCCGCCACCAGCCGGTGCAGCGTCTCGAACTCGAAGTCCTGCATCCCCACCTGGGCCAGCGCCGCCTCCTTGAACTGCTTGAGGTGCTTGACCAGGAACTGCATGCGCGTGACGACACCCTCGACCCGCTCGTCGTAGGGCGCCTTGCCGCGCCAGCGCGCCAGGTGCCGATCGACCGAGTCGTCCTCCACGCACCCGATCATACGTCGGCCGAGGCGGGAGCGTTCGGCGACGAAGCGTTCGCCGGCGAAAGATCGTTCGAGCCGTAATACGGTAGTCAACATAATATTCGTTGACGAAAGATTCGCTGGCGAAATATGCTCCCTGGCCATGACACGTCGCCTGCTCGTCGGGCGCGGGCTGTCCGCCCTGGCCACCGCGCTCATCCCCACGACCCTCACCCTCGCCGTCCTGCGCACCCACGGACACGAGTCCGGCGCTCTGGGAGTGGTGCTGGCCTGCGAGCTGGTCCCGCTGCTCGTGTTCCTCCCGGTGGGCGGGGTGCTGGCCGATCGGCTGCGTCCCGAGCGGGTCATCCTGCTGGCCGACCTCGTACGCTGCCTGGCCCAGGTTGCGATCGGCGCCGAACTGGTCGCCGGGTCCGGGCGGCTGGCCGTGCTCGCCGTGCTGTCGGCGGTGTCCGGTGTGGCCATCGCGTTCGGCATGCCGGCCGTACCGCGCCTGGTGGCGGCCTTTGTTCCGGTGGCCGACCGGCTGCGCGTGAACGCGCGTATCGGTGTCGTGACGAGCGTGTCCGGCGTGGCCGCCCCCGCGGTGGCCGGTGGCATGGCGATGGCCGTGGGCCCGGGCTGGGCCGCCGCGCTGACCGGCCTGCTGTTCGCCGGTTCGGCCCTCACCCTGGGCGGCATCCGCACCTCCGGCGACGTCACGCCCGAGAACCGCCGGACTGAGGCGCGCGAGAACCGCCGGGCTGAGGCGTACGAGAACCGCGGGGCTGAGGCGTACGAGAACCGCGGGGCTGAGGCGCCCGACTTCCGCGGGGCTGAGGCGTACGAGAACCGCGGGGCTGAGGCGCCCGACTTCCGCGGGGCTGAGGCGTACGAGAACCGCGGGGCTGAGGCGCCCGACTTCCGCGGGGCTGAGGCGCCCGACTTCCGCGGGGCTGAGGCGCCCGCGTATCGACGGACTGGCGCGTCAGCGGATCGCCGGACGGACGCTTCGGCCGATCGACGGACTGGCGCGTCGGCGAACCGAGAGACCGCAGAGAAGCGGTTCGGGCGGGAGTTGGCCGAGGGGTGGCGCGAGGTCCGGGTGCGGCCCTGGTTCCTGCGGAGCGTCCTCGGCCACGGCGTCTGGCACCTCACCGCCGGCCTCTTCCTCACCCTCGGCCCGCTGACCGCCGTCGCGCACCTCGGCGGCGAGGGCGCGTGGGTGCTGGTCGCGCAGGCCGGCACGGCGGGCCTGGTCCTGGGCGTGCTGGCGGCGCCGCGCCTGCCGATCCTCGGGCCGATCAGCGCGGCGACCGGCACCACGAGGATGCGCCGGCCGATCGTCGTGGTGCAGGTCGCCGCCGCCCTGTACGCCCTGCCGCTGGCGGCCCTGGCCGTCCCGGCGCCCGCCTGGGTCATCGCGGGCGCCTACTTCGCCGCCATGTGCGGCCTCGGCGTGCTGAGCCCGCTGTGGGAGACCGTCGTGGCGCAGGAGATCCCGGAGGGCGCGCTCGGCCGGGTGCGGTCGCTGGACCAGCTCATCTCGTTCGCGGCCCGGCCGTTCGGGCTGGCCGTGGCGGTGCCGCTGGCCGCGCTGGCCGGGACGACCGGGCTGCTGCTCGCGGCCGGGGCGCTGGTCGCCGCGGCGAACCTCGCGGCGATCGTCAGGACGCCTGTGGGACCACCTCGTGCAGCACCCCGTCGGCGATCTCCAGCACCCGGTCCGCGAGCGTGATGAGGCCGAGGTCGTGGGTGGCGACCAGCGCCGTCACGCCCTCGCCGCGCACCAGCGCCCGCAGCAGCTCCATGATCTGCCGCCCGGTCTGCGAGTCGAGCTGCGCGGTGGGCTCGTCGGCCACCAGCAGCCGCGGCCGGTTGGCCAGGGCCCGGGCGATGGCCACGCGCTGCCGCTGCCCGCCCGACAGCTCGTACGGCCGCTGGTTGCCGTGCTTGTCCAGCCCGACGAGGGCGAGCAGCATCCGCACCCGCTCCTCCCGCTCGCCGGCCGGCATGCGGTTGAGCCGCATGGGAACGCCGACGTTCTCCGCCGCCGACAGCACCGGCACCAGCCCGAACGACTGGAACACGAACCCGACCACGTCCCGGCGCAGCCCCACCAGGTCGTCCTCGGCCATCGCCGTGACCTCCTGCCCGGCGACGACCACTCGGCCGGCGTCGGGCCGGTCGAGGCCGCCGATCTGGTTGAGCAGCGTGGTCTTGCCCGACCCGGACCGGCCGCGGATCGCGATCAGCTCGCCGGGGTACGCCTCGAACGTCACCTCCCGCAGCGCCACGACCTCCTTCGGTCCGGTCCGGTAGACCTTGCGCAGCCCCTCCACCACGACCAAGGGCTCACTGCTCACTCGAGGGCTCCTCTCTGGCCGGCCATACGCCGATATGGTCGGATTCGAGCTCCAGGCGTACCCGTCGCTCCATGTTCAGGGCGTTCATGAAGTCGCGCGGAAGCTGCAGCCGCCCCACCCGGTCGAGCACGGCGTACTCCTCGGCGACGACCTGCCCCTCCGCGCCCTCCCGGCGCAGCGTCTCGCTGCTGGTACGGCCGTCGCGGATGCCGATCGTCCGGTCCACCTGCTCGGCCACGAGCGGGTCGTGGGTCACGATGACGACGGTCACGCCCAGCTCCCTGTTGGCCTTGCGCAGGGCGTCGAACACCTCCTCCGAGGTGTCGCTGTCCAGCTCGCCGGTGGGCTCGTCGGCCAGGATGAGCTGGGGCGAGTTGGCCAGCGCGACGGCGATGGCCACCCGCTGCTGCTCGCCGCCGGACAGCTCGCCGGGCCTGCGCCCGGCCCGGTCGGCGACGCCCAGCAGGTCCAGCAGCTCCATGGCCCGGCCCTTGCCGCGGCGGCCGGCCAGCCGTACCGGCAGCTCGGCGTTCTCGCGCGCGGTCAGGTACGGGAGCAGGTTGCGCGCCGTCTGCTGCCAGATGAACCCGACCACCTCCCGCCGGTAGCGCAGGCGGTCCTTGGCCGTCATCGACAGCAGGTCCATGCCCGCCACCCTGGCCACGCCCGCGGTGGGCACGTCCAGGCCGGACAGCACGTTGAGAAGGGTGGACTTGCCGGAGCCGGACGCGCCGACGACCGCGACCAGCTCGCCCTCGTCGATGAGCAGGTCCAGGCCCTGGAGGGCGACCACCTCGACGCCCTCGGTCTTGTAGATGCGCACGAGGTTGTCGCACACGATGTGGGCGTCGCCGCCGAAGGCGGCCCTGGGCGCGCCGGCCTGGGCCTCCAGCTCGGACAGGGTGGGGTTCATGGCGGGATCACCTGCTCACGACGGGGTGGGGGTGGGGATCGGTGACGATGGAACGGAGCCCGCCCGCGACGGCGTGAGGGCGTGGGTCGGTCGAAGGAAGCTCGCCCGCGACGGGGTGGGGGCGTGGGTCGGTCGAAGGGAGCCCGCCCGCGACGGGGCGGGAATCGCGGATGGGGGCGTGGCCGGTCATGTGAGGTCGCCCGTCCGCAGGAGCGTCGCACCCGAGCCGCGCCCGCGTCCGCGCCCGGCCGCCGTGTGGACGTACGCGCCGAGCCCGGCGGCCACCGCGAGCCCCGCCGCCAGCAGCACCGGCACGGCCAGGTCCGGGGCGTACCCCTGGACGGCCACCCCGCCCGCGTACGACGACAGGTCGATGCCCGGCCCGAGCGCCGCCGGGAGGGCGAGCCCCAGCCCCAGGCCGACCAGGGCGGTGACGAGCACCAGGGGCAGGATCTCCAGGGTGGTCAGCCCGCGCGCCTGCCGCTCCGACAGCCCGAGCGGACGCAGGAAGGCCAGCGCCCGCGTCCGGTCCGCCGCCCCGATCACCAGCATGACGACCACGGCCACCAGCGCGTACGCGGCCAGCGCCACGGTGGTGATCCCGAGGACGGTCCGCACGGTGCCGGTGAGCGGGGCGTCGCGGATCGCGGCCAGCTCGGCGGCCTGGGAGGTGACGACCGCGAGCGGCTGCCCGACGGCCCGCGCCACCGCCGCCGGGTCGGCGTCGCCCTTGACGAGCAGGGTGTTCACGGACGGCCGCGCGTTCACCCGCAGCGGCGTCACGAGGAACTTGCCGCGCGTGAAGAACCCGGGCACGGCCGTGACCACCCCCGCCTCGGTGATCTTGGTTCGGGCCTGCCAGCCGATGTCCATCGTGCCGCGCCCGTGCAGCTCGGGCGACACCAGCGCGGGCAGCCCCGAGGCGGACGCGGGGAGCGCGGGCAGGCCGGCCGGTGAGTCCTCCAGCACCCGCCGCCAGGCGGCCACGTCCACGGCGATGGCCTCGGCCCGTTCGCCGGTGTAGCCGAGCTGGACCTGCCCGGTCTGCGCGGGCACCACCAGCTCGACGCCGGGCACCGCCCTGACCCGTTCCACCACGCCGGCGGGCAGCTCCACCCGGGACGTCACCTTGATCGGCGCGCCGACGGCCTGCCAGGCGGCCTGCCGCTGCGCCGTCTCCACCGCGCCGGAGATCACTGAGGCGAACACCGACACGGCCAGCGCCGGCAGCAGGATGAGCACCGGCAGCACGCTGGCCGGCCGCGCCCGCGCCGCCCGGGTCAGGCCGAGGAACGGCACGGCCGCCCGGCCGCGCGAGGCCAGCCGGACGAGGAGGCGGAGGGGGTAGGGGTAGCAGCGGATCGTGACCAGCGCGGCGGCCACGGTCAGTGCCACCGGCACGACCAGCAGGAACGGGTCGTCCCCGGCCTCGCCGGCGAGGCTGCGCGAGCGCAGCAGATATGCCCCGGCCAGCGCGAGCACCACGACCAGCGCCTCCAGTGTGGTCCGGCGCAGCGGGGGCCGGGCGGCGGCCACGTCGTCGCGGCGCTCGCGCAGCGGCGTGCGGTGGGCGACGACCGGCCGCGCGGCGGCGTAGCCGAGCGCCACGGCGAGCACCAGCGCCGGTCCGGCGTGGACGACGAGGGTGGGCGGGCCGGGCACCAGCCAGGACAGGGCGTACCCGGCGACGGCGGCCGGCACGGCGGCGAGCGCCACCGGTCCGGCCCCGGCCGCCGCGAGGCGCCGCAGCGACGCGCCGCGCGCCCGGGCGAGCGCCAGGGCGGTGTCGGCGCGTTCCGACAGCAGTCGTACGGCCAGCACGATGACGCCGACGGCCACGGCCAGCAGCCCGCCGAGGACCAGGACGGTCACGGTCCGGGCCGTGTTCTGCGCGGTGAGGAACTTGTCGAGCAGCTCGGGCAGCCGGGTGTTGAGCTGGTAGCGGCCGGCGGTCGTGGCCGGCTCGACCGTCACGGCCCGCACGTAGTCGGTGATGGCGGCCTCGACGTCGGCGGCGTCGAGCGAGGTGGGCGCGCCCGGGTCGAGCCCGAGCGTCCAGGTGTAGACGAGGTTGCGGTCGTCGCCGTCGAGCCGGGACAGGCTCGCGGCGGAGATGAGCGCGGTCGCCCGCCGCTCCACCTCCAGCCCGCCGGGCGGCAGCGTCTCGACGACCCGGACGACGTCGTTGTGGAGGCTCCAGTAGCGGTCGGCCGCGTCCACGGCCGCGTACACGCCGACGACCTTGACGGCCGCGTAGTCGCTCTCGCCGAGGATCTGCGTGGTGCCGACCTTCAGCCCCATCCTGGCGCGGGCGTCCTCGGAGACGCCGACCTCGAACACGGGGATGGTCTCCCGCTGGTACGTCATGGAGCTCGGGGCGCCGGGCGGGCGGCCCTCGGTCCAGCGCACCCGCCGGTCGGCGTCGGACAGCCAGCCGACGTTGAGGTAGCGCTTGCCGCTGGAGCCGTGGACCGGCGTGTCGTACGTCACGGCGCTCATGTGGCTGGTGCCCTGGCCGGCGGGCAGCACGAGCGGCCGCAGCGCCGGGGGCAGGAGCGCGCGCAGCCGCGCGTCGGCGGCGGCGAACTGGGCGGGCTCGCGCAGGCTGTTCTCCGCGCTGGGCGGCTCCACCTGCGCCAGCAGGTCGGTCTGGAGGGCCGGAGCGCCGCGCAGGGCCGCGTGCAGCGCGTCGTCGAAGGACGCCTGCAGGGCGCGCGGCAGCCCGCCGACCAGCAGGCACGCGCTCAGCGTGAGGACGGCGAGCAGCGCCACCGGACCGAGGTGGACGCGCGCCGGCACCAACGACCTCACAGCGCCCTCCCGAGACGGAGGCGTACATGACCTCACAGCGCCCTCCCGAGACGGACGCGCGTCAAGGGCTTCACTGCAGCTCCCCGAGGCGGGCGCCGCGCCCGCGCACGCTGCGCGCGAGCCCGGCGACGATGACGAACAGCAGGGCCGTCACGAGCGCCAGCATGCCGGCGGTCGCGGCCCAGGGGACGTCGAGCACCACGTCCGGCGTGACCGCCGACGCCTGCCCGGTCAGCACGACGTGCGGCACGACCAGCACACCCATGACGGCGGCGAGCGCTGTGCCCGCGACCAGCGACAGCCCGACCACGAACGCCTGCTCCACGACCAGCAGCCCGAGCATCTGCCGCGAGCTGACCCCGAGGGCCCGCAGGACCGCGAACTCCGCCGACCGTTCCCGCGCCGCGACCGTGGCGTTGACGAGGAACCCGAGCACCGCGAACACCAGCGCCGCCACGAAGCCGAGGATCAGCGCGCCCTGCAGGCCGCCGGCCAGGGGGTCGTCGCGCAGCGCGGCGGTCACCTCGCGCCGGTCCACCGCGGTCACGTCCCACTGGGGGTGGCGGCCGAGGGCGGCGCGGGCGGGCCCGGTGTCGCCGTCGCGCACGGCCAGCCACCATTCGGTCGCGGGCCTCGGCTGCTGTCCCGCCGCCAGCGCGCGGGCCTGGAGCGCGCCCCAGTCCGCGAGGACGGCCTGCTGGTCGCCGGCCGTCGTGGGCATCCGCTCGACGATGCCCGCCACCTCCACCTCGACCACGTCCCGGTCGAGCGTGACGCGCCCGATCTGCCCGGTCCGCAGCTTCAGCGACTCGGCGAGCCCGGCGGTGAGCACCACGGGCAGCGGCTCCTGGGCCGGCGCCCGGCCCGGGGTGAAGACGACCGGCCGCGCCGCCGTGACCTCCAGGGTCCCGGCTCCCGGCAGGGCGACCGGGTGGCCGCCGGCGACCAGGCCGGTCAGCGTCACCTCGGCCGTGCCGTCCGCGACCGGCCCGACGGCCAGGCCGCGGACGCGCAGCGGGTAGGCGATCTTCCCGTCACGGCCGGTCAGCCCGTCCAGGGACGCCTCCAGCCGGTTGGCGCCGGCCTTCAGGGTGCCGAGCGGCAGCTCCCGCCACACGCCGAGCGCGTCGGAGAAGGTCAGCCGCAGCGGCGCCGCGGCGTCCGAGCGGGCCTCGACGGCGAGCGCGGCCGGCTTGCCGGGGATCTCCAGCCCGCCGGAGCCCGGCCCGGCGGGGCGCAGGGCGCGCGACAGCTCGCCCGCGCCGCGGTCGGACAGGTCGGGGCGCAGCCGGAACAGCTCCGTCAGCCGCGCGGCGTCGAGCCCGAGCAGGACCGCGTCGCCGCCGCCGAACTCCGCCTGTCCGCGGAACGCGGGCGAGACCGCCGTGACGCCGGGCAGCGCGGCGAACGCCGTCCCGCGCCCGAGCGCCCCCAGCTCCGGCCCGTCGGGCGGCCCGGACAGCCGCAGGTCGGCGCCCGCCCGGTGGTCGGCCTGGTCCTGCTGGGAGGTGCGCCAGGTGGCCGCCGTGGCCATCGACATGACGCCGATCGCGACGGCCATGGTCAGCAGCAGCGCGGGCCCGGAGTACCGCAGCGGGCGCCGGCTCACCTGCCAGGCGCCGAGCGCCGGGGCGAGCGAGCGGCGGCGGGCGGTCAGCCGCTCGGCGAGCCGGGAGATCCGCGGCACCAGCCGCAGCCCCAGCATGCCGCCCGTGAGCAGCGCCAGCGCGGGCCCGGAGACGATCAGCGGGTCGATGCCCAGCTCGCCGGTGGCGGTGGCGGTGACGGGCGCGCCGTACCGGCGTAGCTGCCAGATGGCCAGCGCCGCCACCACGAGCAGCGCGACGTCGGCGCCCGCCCGCTCGCCCAGGCCCCGCCCGCCGCGCCCGCGGGCCGCCTGCTCCTCCACGTACGTACGGCGGGCGCCGGCGAGCGCGGGCAGCACGAGCAGCACCGCCGAGGCCAGCGCCACGCCCGTGGAGACGAGGAACGTCCCCAGGTCGGCCCGCGGCGCGAGCCGCACGCCGGAGGCGGCGATCCACGGCAGCGACCCGACGAGCGACAGCAGCGGCGGCGCCAGGAACGGCGCGACCAGCGCGCACGGCAACGCCACCAGCAGCGCCTCGCCGGCCGCGAGCGCGGCCAGGCGGGGCGTCCCCGCGCCGCGCGAGCGCAGCAGCGCGACCTCCATCCGCCGGTGGTCGGCGAGCAGGCGCGCGGTGAGCATGAGGGCGTACGCGGCGAGCAGCAGAAGCTGGAGCACCGGGATGAGCATGGTGGAGCGGGCCACCAGCGCGGCCGTGCCGAGCTGGGTCAGCAACTCCGGCAGGCGGCTGGTGGCGGTGCAGGAGCCGCAGCCGCCGTCCTGGAGGGCCTGGCGCAGCCCCGCCACGCGCGCGGCGAACGGCCGCAGCGCCTCGGGCGTGATGCCGCGCAGGTCGGGGACCGCGGTCCAGGTGGTGTTCACGTTGGTGGCGAAGCGGGGCAGGAAGGTCTCGCGCGGCACCATGAGCGGGCCGTAGGTGGTGAAGTCGCCGCTCTCCACGCCCCGGCTGAGGAGCTGCTCGCCGGCCCAGCGGTCGCCGAACGGGTCGTCGAGCTGGAAGACGCCGGTGACGCGGACCCGCACGGTCCGGTGGTCGAGACGGCCCTGGGTCGAGAACTCCTGCCCGGCCTCCCACCCGGCCGCCGACGCCGCCGAGAGGGACACGGCAGCCTCCACCACGGGGGCCCCGGCCGGGGCGGGACGCGGCCACGAGCCGGTCACCAGCCTGGCGTGCCGGTCCAGGGAGTCGTAGGAGCCGAACCTGAGCAGCCCGGGGCGCTCGCGGCGCTCCTGGCCGGGCAGCACGTACGAGTCGGAGCGGAAGGCGGTCGTGATCGTGACCGGGGCCCCCGCGTAGGCGGCGCCGATCCGCTCGCGCACGGCCGCGTCGAGCCGGGGGAACGTCTCGGCCGTCACGGGGGTGGAGACGATCGCGGCCACCTGGCGCAGCGACGCGGTCTCCATCGCCCGGCGCACGCCCGCCTCGGCCGTGGACGTGGCGTACATGGTGAGCGAGACCAGCGTGGTCGTCGCCAGGAGGATCGATCCGAACGCCGCCAGCAGCAGCAATGGCTCGCTGAGCGCGCGCCTGAGCACCCACGGCCCCCGCACCGTGCCCCCTTCCGCCGGTTTCTCAGAGAACTCTGGGGAACGGCGGTGGACAGGGCAAGGGATCTTGTCAACGGTGACGGACCCGATACGGCCCGGCGATACCGATGTGATATCGAAACTGTGACACAGCGCGGCTGGACATCGTGGTCACGGGGCGCTATCGGGCGCGCAAACACAAACGCCGCACCTCACGAGGAAGTGCGGCGCTCGGAAGAACCGTCCTACTTGGCGGCCAGGGCGGCGGCCTGCTTGGCGATCGCCGACTTGCGGTTGGCGGCCTGGTTCTTGTGGATGACGCCCTTGCTGACGGCCTTGTCGAGCTGGCGGGCGGCGTCGCGCTGCAGCGCCGCGGCCTGCTCGACGTCGCCCTGCTCGGCCGCCTCACGGAACTTGCGAACGGCCGTCTTCAGGGACGACTTGACCGCCTTGTTGCGCAGGCGAGCCTTCTCGTTCTGCTTGTTGCGCTTGATCTGGGACTTGATGTTCGCCACGAAGAAGCCTCGGTGAAAGTCTGGGTGATGGATGGGGCGCGCGGGCTCGAGAGAGGGCGCGCCACACGCAGTTGAACAGATTACCAATAACCCAGGTGGCTGCTCAAATCAACGACCTGGGTGGGCTCCGTCGATGAGCCACTCCGAAGCGTACTCCCTCCAGTCCTGCTCCGTGGCCGCGAAGTCCACGTACATTGCGAGGCCGAACCGCTCGCGCCGGCCGTGCTCCGACCCGTGCTCCGACAGGGCCAGCCGGGCGGCGCGGGCCGCGTCGGCCACGCTCTCCGCGTCGTCGCTCCAGGAGACGCCGTGGTCGTGGTAGGCGGGGGCGCCGACGAGCAGCAGCCGGTCCTCCGGGACCAGGTCGAGGGCCAGTTCCGCCTGGCGCGCGACGTACCCGCCGTAGAGCGGCCGCATCGGCATGCCCGTGTCGTACGTCATGACCGCCACCTGGTCGACGCGCTCGGCCACCCGCCGGAAGTAGTCCTGCGACCAGTACTTGTCGTGGGAGAGGGCGAGCCGGGCCGCCGGGCGCATGAGCGGGTACGGCTCGATCTGCGGGGTCGAGGTGGACAGCAGCCTGGTCAGGGGGCGGGTGCGCGCCAGCAGGTCGAGGAACTCCTCGTCGCCGCTGCCGATGGGCTCGAAGTTGTAGTGGACGCCGTCGAAGCCGGCCGCGACCACCGCGCGGACACCGTCCAGGACGTTGGCCCGGGAGCGGGCGTCGTCCAGGTCGAGGACGCCGTCCACCTTCTGGCCGAGCCAGGCGGAGACGCGGACGCCGGGGAGCGCCGCATGCACCCACTTCACGAAATTTCGGGCGGCGGGGTACTTGGCGGGATCAAGGCGGCCATCGGCCTCGAACGGCCCCGAATGGACGTACAGGTCCCTGATGCCCGTGCCCCGCAGCCGCTCCGCCAGTTCCGCCACGTCCGCCCGGGTGCGGCGGCCGTCCACCCACATGTGGCCGAGCCAGAGGGCGTCGTTGTCCGTGCTCTTCGCCCAGCCTGCCGGGTCGCCGGTAAACTG
The DNA here is from genome assembly GCF_024172185.1 of Nonomuraea roseoviolacea subsp. carminata. Taxonomy (GTDB): domain Bacteria; phylum Actinomycetota; class Actinomycetes; order Streptosporangiales; family Streptosporangiaceae; genus Nonomuraea; species Nonomuraea roseoviolacea. The sequence continues at coordinate 1,031,622 of NZ_JAMZEC010000001.1, read as the reverse complement.
GACGCGGAACGCGGCGGCCAGGAGGCCGACCAGCGCGACCACGACGACCAAGGCAAGCGCGAGCAGGCGCAGGCCGCGGCGGATGACGGTTCGGGGGATCACCCGGGCATGTCACCATGAAAGACGCTTGACCTCAACCCTGTCGAAACGGACTTCGGTGCGCACTCAGCCTGGCCAGACCGACCCCGCGTTGATCCGCAACTTCTGCATCATCGCGCACATCGACCATGGCAAGTCGACCCTTGCCGACCGGATGCTGCAGATCACCGGCGTGGTCGACGACCGTTCCATGCGCGCCCAGTATCTCGACCGGATGGACATCGAACGCGAACGCGGCATCACGATCAAGTCCCAGGCCGTGCGGCTGCCGTGGGACGGCCACGTGCTCAACATGATCGACACGCCGGGCCACGTCGACTTCACCTACGAGGTCTCGCGCTCGCTCCAGGCGTGCGAGGGCGCGATCCTGCTGGTCGACGCCGCGCAGGGCATCGAGGCGCAGACCCTGGCCAACCTCTACCTGGCCATGAACGCCGACCTGCACATCATCCCGGTGCTCAACAAGATCGACCTGCCCGCCGCGCAGCCCGAGAAGTTCGCCGAGGAGCTCGCCGGCCTCATCGGCTGCGAGCCGTCCGACGTGCTGCGCGTGTCCGGCAAGACCGGCGAGGGCGTGCGCGAGCTGCTCGACCACGTGGTCGCCTCCGTGCCCGCGCCGGTCGGCAAGGCCGACGCCGCGGCCCGCGCGCTGATCTTCGACTCGGTGTACGACACCTACCGCGGCGTCGTCACGTACGTCCGGGTGATCGACGGCCATCTGAGCAAGCGCGAGCGCATCCTCATGATGTCCACCAGCGCCACCCACGAGACGCTGGAGATCGGCGTCATCTCGCCCGAGCCCAAGCCGTCCGAGCTCGGCCTCGGCGTCGGCGAGGTGGGCTACCTCATCACCGGCGTGAAGGACGTCCGCCAGTCGCGCGTCGGTGACACCGTCACCTCCGCCGCCAAGCCCGCCGGCGAGATGCTGGCCGGCTACGAGCACCCCAAGCCCATGGTGTTCTCCGGCCTCTACCCGATCGACGGCGACGAGTACCCCGAGCTGCGCGAGGCCCTCGACAAGCTCCAGCTCAACGACGCCGCGCTCGTCTACGAGCCGGAGACCTCGGCCGCGCTCGGCTTCGGCTTCCGCGTCGGCTTCCTCGGCCTGCTGCACATGGAGATCGTGCGCGAGCGGCTGGAGCGCGAGTTCGGCCTGTCGCTGATCTCGACCGCGCCCAACGTCGTCTACCGCGTGATCATGGAGGACGGCTCCGAGCACACGGTCACCAACCCGTCGGAGTTCCCGTCCGGCGGCAAGATCGCGCAGGTCTTCGAGCCGGTCACCAAGTCCACGATCCTGGCCCCGGCCGAGTTCATCGGCGCGATCATGGAGATCTGCCAGGGGCGGCGCGGCCAGCTCAAGGGCATGGACTACCTGTCGGAGGACCGCGTCGAGATCCGCTACGAGCTGCCGCTCGGCGAGATCATCTTCGACTTCTTCGACCAGCTCAAGTCCCGCACCCGCGGCTACGCCTCGCTCGACTACGAGCCGGCCGGCGAGGCCGAGGCCGACCTGGTCAAGGTCGACATCCTGCTGCAGGGCGAGGCGGTCGACGCCTTCAGCGCGATCGTGCACAAGGACAAGGCGTACGGCTACGGGGTCGACATGGCCAAGAAGCTGCGCGAGCTGATCCCGAGGCAGCAGTTCGAGGTGCCCATCCAGGCGGCCATCGGCGCCCGCGTCATCGCCCGCGAGAACATCCGCGCCATCCGCAAGGACGTCCTCGCCAAGTGCTACGGCGGTGACATCTCCCGTAAGCGCAAGCTGCTGGAGAAGCAGAAGGAAGGCAAGAAGCGCATGAAGATGGTCGGCCGGGTGGAGGTGCCGCAGGAGGCGTTCGTCGCCGCCCTGTCCACCGACTCCAGCGCCGACAAGTCCAAGCGCTGAAAGCCCGAGCGCTGACGGCCCCCGCGGGCCGGTGGCGGCTCAGTGGGCGTTCCCGGGTCAGTGGCGGCTCAGCGGGCGTTCGCGGTCCGGTAGCGGCTCAGCGGGCGTTCGCGGGCCGGTAGCGGCTCAGCGGGCGTTCGCGGGCCGGTAGCGGCTCAGCGGCCGTTCGCGGGTTTGCGGGCTCGCACCAGCTAGGCCGCGAGCGCCGCCGCGCTCGCGACGGCCTGGAGGGCGAGCGGCCCGGCCAGGTCGTCCGGCGGCGCCAGGAGGGCGACGAGCGCCGGCAGGCAGCCCGCCAGGGCCACGTCGGCGCCGGTCAGCGCCCAGAGCAGCGGCCCCGTGGGGATGGCGCCGCCCGGGGTGTCGATGACCGGCATGGAGTGGTCGACCGGACGCCGCCGCGCCATCCGCAGTGCCCCCGCCGCCACGGCCGGGGCGATCGCCGGTCCGAACGCCCACCACGCCCCGGACGGCAGCGCGCCCACCAGGGTCAGGCCGGTGAGGGCGGCGGCCGTCCAGGCGGCGGCGAGCAGCGCGGGCAGCACCGCGCGGGCGGCCAGCGTCGGTCTGAGGCCGACGGCGGTGAGCCGGCTCAGGGCGGGGTTGTCGGCGTCGCGCCGCGCGCCCGTCGCGACGGCCGCGGCCACGGCCATGGCGCCGGCCAGCACGGCACCGGCGGTCACGGCCACGGCGGTCAGGGACGGTGCCGCCACGGCCGCGACAGGCGCGCTCCCGGCTAATCCGATCATGTCCGGCGTCACGCCAAGCACCGACATATCTGGTGTCATCCCCAGCGCCGACATATCTGGCGTTGCACCAAGCGCCGACATATCGGGGGTCACGCCCGGCCCGGTCACCGTGATGCCCGTAGCGATGCTGGTGGCCGTGGTGCCCGGCGCCGTGATGCCCAGGGCCCGGGCCAGGACGGCGGGGAGCGCGGCGGAGGCCGCCATCGCGGCCAGGCGGCCCGGACGGCGGGCCAGGCGGCGCCAGTCGTGCCAGGCCAGCGCCGCCGGCGCCGGGAGCGACGGCCACCTTCTCGACCGGAGCCTGCCGGCCCGCCAGTGGTTGTCCTCGGCGATCCAGGTCAGCACGCCGGGGTCCAGGAGCACGGCCGCGCGGGTGACGTGCGCCGTCCGGGTGGAGGCGGCCAGCACGGCACGGGCCGGCATGCGTCCGATGGCCGTCCATGCCTGCCGTACGAGGAGAGCGGCCGAGGCGGCGACGACCGCGACAGCCGCCGGAGGAGCGGCGGCCACGGCGCCCACGGCCCCCAGAACCGCATGGTGAACCGCCGGGACGACCCCCGCGACGGTCCCGGAGGCCGCCTCGCTGCCCGACACCAGCCCGCCACCCCCGGACGTCAGCGCACCGCCGGACGTCAGCGCACCCCCGGACGTCAGCGCACCGCCGGACGTCAGCGCACCGCCGGACGTCAGCGCACCCCCGGACGTCAGCGCACCGCCGGACGTCAGCCCGCTCTGGGACAGGAACCCGGTCTCCGTGGCCAGGCCGGTGCCGGTCAGGGCCGGGCGGGCCGTCTCGGCGGCGACTTCCGCCGCGCTCAGGACCACGGCCAGCGTCACCAGCCCTGTCAGCGCGATCCCCAGCCAGCCGTCCCAGAGCCTCGACGCCTGCTCCAGCACCGCCAGCGCCATGGCGCCGGCCGTCGCGGACACGCCCAGCACCAGCGCAGCGACCAGCCGCCAGAGGAGCCCGTCGGGAGCGCCCATCGCCGCGAGCAGCCCCAGCCCGAGCAGCGCGCCCGCCACCACGGCGGTCACCGCGAGCAGGCGGGTCGTCCGGCCCAGGACCCCGCGCCGCGCCAGCGGCGACAGCAGCAGCCAGGACGCGTCGGAGGCGGGCAGCGCGACGGGCCCCGCGGCCCGGGCCGCGGCGACGAACCCGGCGAAGGCCAGCACCACCAGCGCCAGCCCCGCGCTCATGCGCGCCGGTGTCACCTGCCCGGCCATGCTCGCGATCAGGGACGACACCGGCTGCCCGGCGATCACGGCGATCAGGGCCAGGCCGAACCCGGTGACGTACCGGTCCAGGGCGCCGGCTGGGCCCCGCCGCCGCCGCAGGAACTGCCGCACGGAGGCGGGGGTGGGGGAGGGGGGAGGGTTCACGCGGTCGTCCTTCGAGAGGGAGGGTGGGGGCTTTCAGACGGGGGAGCGGGGGGACCGGGGGAGTCCAGCCGTCCTCCCCCGGGAGAGGGGCGGAGAGAGCCCAGCCGTCGTCATGCGAAAGGGGTGCGGGGAGAGCCTGCCGTCGTCCTTCGATGAGAGGGGAGCGGGGAGAGCCCGGTCATCGTCCTCCTGAAGGGGGCGCGGAGGCGTTCACGCGGTCGTCCTTCGGGCGGGGGAGTGGGAGGGCGGGGGCGTCATGGCGTCGCCTGGCCGGCGGGGGAGACCTGGCGCGCGCAGTCCGCCAGGGCGGGGTCGTGGGTGGCCATGACCACCGTGCCGCCCTCGGCCGCGTACGCGGCGACCAGCTCCGCGAGCCGTACGCGGAAGGAGGTGTCCAGGCCGCGTTCGGGCTCGTCGAGGAGGAGCAGCCGGCTGGGCCTGAGGAAGGCGGCGGCGAGGGAGAGGCGCTGACGCTGCCCCGTGGAGAGGTTCTGCGGCGGCGCGTCGGCGCGCCCGGTCAGCTCGAAGAGGCCGAGCGCGGTCTCCGCGGTCATCCGGGGCTTGCCGTGGACGGCCTCGACCAGCTCCAGGTGCTCGCGGCTGGTCAGGCCCGGGTACCAGGCGGGCTCGTCGGTCAGCAGCGCCACGTCCCGCCAGAACGCGGCGTCGTCGGAGGGCGCGACCCCGAACACGGTGACCCGTCCGCGTTCGACCGGCTGCAACCCGGCCAGGCAGCGGAGCAGGGTGGACTTGCCCGAGCCGTTCGGGCCCACGACGGCGACGATCTCGCCGGGGGAGGTGCTCAGCGAGAACCCCTGGAGCACGGGCTCGCCGCCGAGGGCGACGTGGAGGTCGTCGGCGACGACGGACTTCTCGTACACCGTTCGAGCCTATTGCGGCCGATCTTGCCGCGCGCGTGCCGGGGCGGGGTTCTGGAAGGCGGATTCTGTCGGTGGCGCAGGCTAGCTTTGGTGTTCCCGAACACCTGTGCGACTGGAGAGTGTCATGCTTGCTGCTGAGAAGTTCGAGCGCGCGGCCGTGCTGGGGGTCGCCATGGCCGAGGAGATGCGCCGGCTGCTGCGGCTGCACCTGGTGCCCGCCGACCGGGCCAAGGACGGCGCCATCGTGATCGACGTGCCGTACCCGGACGCGGCGGTGGTCATGGCCGTGCTCGACGTGGCGGCCGACTGCTTCGGCGAGCGGGGCGAGACCGTGGAGGAGACGCGGCAGGCCGCGCTGGAGAAGCTGTTACAGCTCGCGGGCTTCGACGCCGAGTCCCAGCTCAACTTCGCGGCCCCGGCGGCCCGCGACCGCGACGGCACCCGGGGGTGAGGCCCAGCCCGCCACGGGAGGCGGGCGTCGAGCTCTCCTCGACCGGGGGTCCTGCCGGTCTGCCCGTGCCGCGTCCGCCGGCTAGCCCTCCGCGGCCTTGGCCCGCCGTGCGCTCGCCCCGCGCCGCGCTCGACTCCAGCGAGCCGCCGAGACTTTCGACCGGCCTCGGACGTGAGAAGCCCGGTCAGCTCTCGATCGGCCCGGTGAGGAGCGAGGCAAGCAGGCGGCCTCAGGGTGGGGCCCACTGGTGGACCCAGCCCTGTCGCGCATCCGGCCGAGCCCATCGGGGCGGCGGCAGGCCCGGTGGCGGATGTGGCGCATCCGGCCGGGAGCTGAGGCGCGGTCTCCAGAGGAGAGCCGCTCGCGACGGGGGCTGGGGTGGAGGCGGTCAGGGCGATGAGCTGAGGCCGGGTGGCGTGGCGGAACGGCCGAGTCGGGGTGAGGAGCGGGCGGGCCGGGGCTCGGAACGTCCGGGGGCGGGGTAAGGGGGCGGGCCTCGAACTGCGGGATGGGGTTCGACATGGCTGGGGGTGGAGGTAAGGGGCGGGCACGGGTTCGACACGGCCGGGGCGGGGGTGAGGGGGCGGGCCGGGGTCTGGCATGGCCGGTCATGGGTGGGGGAGCAGGCCGCGGACCAGGGCTCGGACCCCCTTGTCGTACGTGTCGCGGGACGTCAGCTCCTCCCAGCGCGCGCCGAGCGCGGCCAGGCGGGGGAGCCGGGTCGCGTCGAGGTCCTCGAACACCCGGCCCCGATGCGTGGGCCGGTCGTCCTCGCGGCGGCGCGCGGCGGCCGACCGCGCGGTGATCTCGCCGGCCGTGTAGTGCCAGATGATGCGGTACGCGTCCACGGCCTCCTCCGGCGTCAGCCCGGCCTGGACGGCGGCGTCGATGATCTCCTCCGGGTACCACAGGGCGCGGGCCGACATCAGGTCGTCGGCCCTGAGCACCTCCACGATCCACGGCACCCCCGTCAGCGCGTCACGCATGGCCACGGCGGCGGCCACCACCCGCTCGCCCGGGCCCGCCCCGGCCGGCGGCTCCGGCCTCGCCACTCCGGCGGCGTAGTCGTCGAGCAGCAGCAGGAGCAGCTCGTCCTTGTCGCGTACGTGGTGGTAGAGCGCCATCGGCGTGGTGCCGACCTCGCGGGCCAGCCGGCGCATGGTCAGGGCCTGTGTGCCCTCCTCGTCGATCACGCGGTGGGCCGCGGTGAGGATGTCCGTCTTCGAGATCTTGGGGGGCCGCCCCGTGCGCACCGGCATCCTGCCATGTTACTTTCTATACATGTACAAAAAGTCTCCGTGGGTGGCCGTGTGCGTCCTCGCCTTCGGCGTGGCCGTCGGCACCCTGCAGATGACGGCCGTGGTGCCGATGCTGCCCGCGCTGCAACGCGAGCTCCAGACGTCGCTGACCTCCGCCTCCTGGACCGTGACCGCCTCGCTGCTGTCCGGGGCGATCTCCATCCCGCTCCTGTCGCGCCTGGGCGACCTGTACGGGCGGCGGCGCGTCGCCATGGTGTCCCTCGGTCTGCTGGTCGCCGGATCGGTCGTGGCCGCGCTGGCGACCACGCTCGCCGGGGTCGTCGCCGGCCGCGTGCTCCAGGGGCTGGCCGCGCCGCTGCTGCCCCTCGCCATGGGGATCGCCCGGCAGGAGGTGCCGCGCGACCGGCTGCCCACGGCGATCGGCGTGCTGAGCGCCATGATGGGCGTCGGCAGCGGAGGCGGCATGATCCTGGCCGGGCTGGTCGGGGGCGGCTACCAGGCGCTGTTCTGGATCCTTGCGGGGCTCGCCGCCGTCGGAACGGGGCTCGTCGCCGTGTTCGTGAGCGAGCCCGCCCGTCCCGCGCCGGGGGCGCGCCCCGACTTCGCCGGCGCGGCGCTGATGGCCGCCTGGCTGGTCTGCCTGCTGCTGGCCGTCAGCAAGGGAACGGTCTGGGGCTGGACGTCGGCGGCGACCCTCGGGCTGCTGGCGGGCGGCGTCGTGCTGTGCGCGGCCTGGGTGCTGTCGGCCCGGCGCGCCGCGGCGCCGCTCATCGAGCTCCCGATGCTCCTGCACCGGGGGACCGTCGGGGCGACCGTGGCCTCGCTGCTGCTCGGGTTCGCGCTGTTCGGCGTCATCACCACGCTGTCGTCGGTGGCCCAGGCCCGGCTCGGCGCCTCGGTGCTCCAGGTGGGCCTGTACCTGCTGCCGACGGCGCTGCTGATGCTGGCGGTCTCGCTGCTCGCGGGCCGGTTGATGCGCCGCTTCAGCGCCTCGTCGCTGGTCGCCGCGGGGTCGTCGGTGGTGGCCGTCGCGGCGCTCTGGCTGAGCCTCTCGCACGGGTCGCCGGCTGCCCTGTACGGGGCGGCGACCGTTCTCGGGCTCGGCATCGGCCTCGGGTACGCGGCGCTCGGCACGATGGCCGTCGAGCACGTCCAACCGGCCAAGACGGCCGCGGCGGGAGGCGTGAACGCGCTGGTGCGGGTGGTGGGCAGCAGCCTGGCCGGTGCTGTGACGGCGGCCGTGCTGTCCGGCGCGGGGGCGGGGTGGAGCTTCGCGGTCTCGGCGATCGCGGCCCTGGTCTCGGCGGTGTTCGCCTTCGCGCAGGGAGCACTCGCCCGTACGCCGTCCCACGTGGCGGTGGAGGCCGTGCAGACGGCGGCGAGGGAGGCGGTGTGAGCGGTGGCGAGGGAGGCGGTGTGAGCGGTGGCGAGGGAGACGGTGTGAGCGGTGGCGAGGGAGACGGTGTGAGCGGTGGCGAGGGAGACGGTGTGAGCGGTGGCGAGGGAGACGGTGTGAGCGGTGGCAAGGGAGTCGGCGTGACAAGTGGCGAGGGAGACGGCGTGGCCGACGGCAAGGGACGCGACGTGAGTGGAGGTGACGAGGGGGTGGTCCACGAGCGTGCGATCGCCTGGGGCGACGAGCTGGTGAAGCTGCATGACACCTTCCGCCGCGACCTCGCGGCGCTGCGGAGCGGCTCGATGCGGGCGCCCGCGCTGCGGGAGCACTGCCTGACGTTCTGCGAGGCGCTGCACGCCCATCACAGCGGCGAGGACGACGTGCTCTTCCCGCACCTGGACGGCCTGCACCCCGAGCTCGCCGCCGTCCTCGACCGTCTCCGGGACGAGCACCAGGTGGTGGCCCGGCTGCTGGCCCGCATCCGGGCCCTGGTCGGCGCCGGCGAATCACCGGAAGGCGGCGCGGACGCCACGGCTGAGGCCGACGCGGACGTCGCGTCCGGGCCGGGGACGGATGTCGCGGAGGAGCTGGAGCGGCTCGCCCGTGAGCTGGAGGCGCACCTCGACTACGAGGAGGAACAGCTCGTCCCCCTGCTCAACGCGATGACCGACATGCCGGAGGACCTCTGACCCCGCCTGGGACAGTACAAAACGGCGGAAAAGGGATCGCCGTCGTCAGATCGCTCGGTTAGCGTCAGCGCCATGCGGGTCATCTCGGTAAATGTTGGGAAAGTTGTGGATGCGGCCTGGGCGGGCAAGACCGGGCGCACGGCGATCGACAAGTCCCCGGTGCTGCACCGGGTCGAGGCGCGCCCCGAAGGGCTCGCCGGGGACGGGCGGGGCGACCTGGTCAACCACGGCGGCGAGGGCCACGCCGTCTACGCGTACGCCCGCGAGGACTACGACTGGTGGGAGGGCGAGCTGGGGCGCGAGCTCCGTGACGGCCGGTTCGGCGAGAACCTGACGACCGAGGGACTCGACGTCAACGGCGCCATGCTCGGGGAGCGGTGGCGCGTCGGGTCGGTCGTGCTGGAGATCAGCGGCCCCCGGGTGCCGTGTGTCGTGTTCCGCAACTGGATGGACGAGCCGGGATGGGTGCGCCGGTTCACGAACGCCGGACGGCCGGGCGCGTACCTGAAGGTGGTGGAGGCCGGCGACCTCGGCGTCGGCGACGGGGTGCGCGTCCTGCACCGGCCCCGGGACGGGGTGACGGTCGCCGAGGCGTTCCGGGCGTTCCACGGCGACAAGGAGCTGATGCGGCGCGTGCTCGCCGTCCCCGAGCGCGCCGCGTTCTGGGACGACGTGGCCACCCGCGTGCTGGGCGGCTCCCTGACCTGAGCCCGAGCCTGGTCCGGCACCGGCAGCGGTCAGGGCAGTCGCCGGAGGCGGGCAGACTGGAGGCGTGCCATCCACCCTGCCCGACGGCGAAGCCGCGCCCGCCTCGGGCGAACTGCCCGAGAGCGCGCTGCGCGGCCTCGGCGAGCGCCCGTTCGGCTTCTACGTCCACGTGCCGTTCTGCGTGACGCGCTGCGGCTACTGCGACTTCAACACCTACACCGCCGCCGAGCTGGGCCCCGGCGCCTCGCAGCGCGACTACGCCGACACGGTCCTGCAGGAGGTGCGGCTGGCGCGACGCGTGCTCGGCGACGCCGACCTGCCGGTCCAGACCGTGTTCTTCGGCGGCGGCACGCCCACGCTGCTCCCTCCGGCCGACCTCACCCGGATCCTCGCGGCCATCGACGCGGAGTTCGGACTCGCGCCGGGGGCGGAGGTCACCACCGAGGCCAACCCCGAGTCGGTCGACCCCGCGTACCTGGAGAGCCTGCGCGAGGGCGGCTTCACCCGGGTCAGCTTCGGCATGCAGAGCGCCCGCGAGCACGTGCTCAAGGTCCTCGACCGCCACCACACCCCCGGCCGGGCCGCGCAGGCCGTGCAGGAGGCGCGCAAGGCCGGGTTCGAGCACGTCAACCTCGACCTCATCTACAGCACCCCCGGCGAGTCCGACGACGACTGGCGGGCCTCGCTCGCGGCCGCCGTCGAGGCCGAACCCGACCACGTCTCCGCGTACTCCCTCATCGTCGAGGACGGCACCCGCCTGGCGGCCCGCATCCGGCGCGGCGAACTGCCCATGCCCGACGACGACGTGGCCGCCGACCGCTACCAGATCGCCGACGCGATGCTCGCCGAGGCCGGGTTCCACTGGTACGAGGTGTCGAACTGGGCCACGTCCGAGGCGGCCCGCTGCCGGCACAACCTGCTCTACTGGACCGGCGGCGACTGGTGGGCCGCCGGCCCCGGCGCCCACAGCCACGTGGGCGGCACCCGCTGGTGGAACGTCAAGCACCCGGCCGCCTACGCCCAGCGCCTGGCCGCCGGCACCTCGCCCGCGCACGCGCGCGAGGTGCTCCCCGACGAGGACCGCGAGACCGAACGCCTCATGCTGGAGCTCCGGCTGGTGTCCGGCTACCCGCTCGCCGACGTCGCGCCGCGCGCCCGGACGGCCGTCGCCGCCGCGCTCGCGGACGGTCTGCTGCGACCCGAGGCGTTCAAGGCCGGTCTCATGGTGCTCACCCTGAAGGGGCGGCTGCTCGCGGACGCGCTGGTGCGCGACATGGTCAGCTGATCAGGCGGACGGACAGCGGGTAACGGTAGTTCTCGCCCCGGTTGGTGGCCAGGGCCGCCTGGATGTGGAAGATCAGCGACACGATCCACACGATCGGGAACAGCAGCAGCCCGATCACGAAGATCGATAGGATTCCGGCCACCACGTAGCCGATGAACATCGTGATCTGGAAGTTCAGGGCCTCGGCCGCCTGGTCCCGGACGTAGGGGGCCTCGTCCTTCTTCATCAGGTAGATGATCAGCGGGCCGATCCACGAGACCAGCAGCCCCAGCAGGTGGGAGAGCATCGCCATCGTGGTGTCGTCCGTGCCGGGACGGGGGCCGTACACGCCGGGGCGGTGCGGCGGGCGCTGGTACGGGTTCGAGTAGCCGGGGCCGGGCTGCTGGTATCCCGGGTTGCCGGGGTAGCCGGGGGCGCTCGGCTGCTGATAGCCGTAGCCGGGCTGCTGGTAACCGGATTGTTGGTAGCCGGGCTGCTGGTACCCGGGGGGCTGGTATCCGGGGGGTGGGGGCGGTTGCTGGCCGTAACCGTAGCTCTGGCCGCCGGACTGGGGCCCCGCGCCGTAGCTCTGACCGCCGGACTGCGGCCCGGTACCGTAGCCGGCTTCCGGGATATACGGCGGCGGCCCCGGCTGAGAGCCCGACCCGTACGCCGGACCGGCCTGCGGGTCATGGCCGTGGCCCGCCCCGGGCTCCGGGTCCGGGCGGGGGACGCGCCGGGTGGCGTCGTCGTCGGGCTGGTGGTGCGGCGGGTCCTGACTCATCGTGCCTCCGTGACAAAGTCGATCAGTTCTTCCACCCGGCCGAGCAACTCGGGCTCCAGGTCCGCGAACGAGGAGACGGACCCGAGGATGCGCCGCCACGCCTCGGCCGGCTCCACGCGCCAGCCCAGGGCGGCGATCACGCCCTCCTTCCACGGCACCCCGCGCGGCACCTCCGGCCAGGCGGGGATGCGCAGCACGGACGGCTTGACCGCCTGCCAGACGTCCACGAACGGATGCCCCACCACGAGCACGTCCGGCGAGGTCACCTGGGCGGCGATGCGGCTCTCCTTGGAGCCGGGCACCAGGTGGTCGACCAGCACGCCCAGCCGGCGTCCAGGACCGGGACCGAACTCGGCGACGATCGCGGGCAGGTCGTCCACGCCCTCCAGGTACTCGACCACGACGCCTTCCACGCGCAGGTCGTGGCCCCAGATCTTCTCGACGAGGGCGGCGTCGTGGACCCCCTCGACGTAGATGCGGCTCTCCTTGGCGACCTTGGCGCGCAGCCCCTCCACCGCGATCGACCCGGACGCGCTGCGCCTCGGCCCGCTCGGTGCCGCGGCCGGCCGCACCAGCGTCACGACCTTGCCCTCCAGCAGGAACGCGGCGGGCGCCAGCGGGAACAGCCGCCGCTTGCCGAAGCGGTCCTCCAGCGTGACCGCCTCCTTGTCGCAGGCCACGACCGCGCCGCAGAAGCCGCTCTCGGCGTCCTCCACGACGAGGTCGGGTTCGGCGGGCACCTTCGGGATCGTGCCCTTGCCCGGCCGCCGCCAGTTTCCCGCGAGAACATCACCGTCGTACACACCGGGGACCGTAGCAAATCACCCGCCCGTGGCGAGGCGCTTGCGGTGGGAGCTGCGCCGCACGAGGACGACGACCGTCACGACGAGCGCCAGCAGGATCCCGGCGCCGGGCAGCAGCACCAGGGCCGCCACCCCGCCCGCGAGCCCGCCGGCGTCCACGGACGGGCCCACCGCGAAGCGCGCCCCCACGGACTGCACGGTGGCGCACTGGAGCACGTAGCCGCCCTTCCTGGACACGTTGAGGGCCAGGATGGCCTGCCAGCGGGTCGAGCCCTGGGTGACCGTCATGGTGCCGGGCATCCTGGCCAGCAGGCCCTTGCCGTCGCCGCCGGTGACCGAGCAGGTGTACTGGACGGGGGTGGCGCTGGCCAGGTACACGACCGGGGCCTCGGCGGGGTCCACGGTCACGGAGGCGGTCTCGCCCGCCGCGAACGTCCTCGTCGGCAGCGCGCCGTTCACCGTGGTCGTCACGCCGCTCACGAACAGCGCCACCCCGGCCACCACGCACACCAGCGCGACCCCCCAGGCGGCCCACATCCACCACAGCGGCGGACGCAGCAGCTTGGGACTCACCCACGGCGTGGACAGCGGGCCACCGCCGTACGGCCCGGACGCCCCGCCGTACGGCCCGGACGCCCCGAACGGCTGCCCGGCGTACGCGGCCTGCCCGCCCGACCCGCCGTACGGACCCTGGGGCCCCGAGTCCACGTACGGACCCTGCGGCCCCGACGGCGGCCCGTAGTACGGCCCCTGACCACCGGACGGCGGACCGTAAGGGCCCTGCGGACCCGACGCCGGCCCCGGCGGGCCGTACGGCCCCTGCCCGCCCGACGGCGGCCCGTAAGGACCCTGCGGGGGAGGGCCCTGCGGGAAGGGGGCCTGCGCGCCCGTCGAAGGTCCCGGTCCGTACGGCGGCGGCGGGTAGGCTCGCTGCTCACCCGACGGCCCGCCGTGGGACGCAGGCGGGTACGGAGCGCCCTGCGGCCCCGTCTGGTAAGGCTGCCGCCCGTACGGTGGCGGGCCGTGCGGAGGTGGAGCGGGCTGACCGGGGTACGGGCCGGATCCGGGCGCCGGCCCGGACGGATCGGGCTCCGGCGGCTGGGACGGGGAATCGTCGGTCATGTCGGCCAGTGTGATCCCTGACCGCGGGCCCGCGCCAGCAGCATGATGGTCAGGTGTTATCGCACCTTGTGGGTGAGAGCCGTACACTTGGCACTCGGGAACACAGAGTGCTAGACGGTCGTTCCCGCAAGGCAGAGGCAGGAGGTGAGCACGTGCTCGACGATCGTAAACTGGCGGTGCTCCGCGCCATTGTCGAAGACTACGTGTCCACCAACGAACCGGTGGGCTCCAAGGCGCTGGCAGAGCGCCACAACCTCAAGGTCTCCCCCGCCACGGTCCGCAACGACATGGCCGCGCTGGAGGAGGAGGGCTACATCACCCAGCCGCACACCAGCGCCGGCCGCGTGCCGACCGACAAGGGCTACCGGTTGTTCGTCGACCGGCTGTCCCAGGTCAAGCCGCTGTCCGGTGCCGAGCGGCGGGCGATCGAGACGTTCCTGGCGGGCGCGGTCGACCTCGACGACGTGGTCACCCGCACCGTGCGGCTGCTCGCGCAGCTCACCCGGCAGGTGGCGGTCGTGCAGTACCCGACGCTGACCCGCTCGACCGTGCGCCACGTCGAGCTGGTGCCGCTGACGGACCGGCGGGTCATGCTGGTCCTCATCACCAACACCGGCCGCGTCGAGCAGCGGGTCGTCGAGCTGCCCGAGGTCGTCGAGGAGACCCGCATCGCGCACCTGCGGGCGGTGCTCAACGCCTGCCTCGACGGGTGCGGCCTGAGCGCCGTGCCCGACCTGGTCGCCGACCTTCCCGAGCGGCTGCCCGCCGAGGACCGCCCGGCCGTGGCCACGATCCTGTCGGTGCTGCTCGAGACCCTGGTCGAACGGCACGACGAGAAGATCGTCTTCGCCGGGGCGGCCAACCTCGCCGGCGCCGACTTCACCACCGGGCTGCGCGCCGTGCTGGAGGCCCTGGAGGAGCAGGTCGTGCTCATGCGGTTGCTGGGCGAGACGTCCGGCGACACCCCGTCCGCGCTCACCGTGCGCATCGGCTCGGAAAACCCCTATCTGCACGGCACGTCCATCGTCGCCACCGGATACGGTTCTGGCGACAACCAACTGGCACGGCTCGGCGTGCTGGGTCCCACGAGGATGGACTACCCCGTGACGATGGGCGCCGTACGCGCGGTGGCACGCTACGTCAGCCAGATCCTGGCTGCATCATAAGAGGTCGATAAGTGGCAAACAGCGACTACTACGCCACCCTCGGGGTGCGCCGTGACGCCAGTCAGGACGAGATCAAGAAGGCCTACCGCAGGCTGGCCCGAGAGCTCCACCCTGACGTGAACCCCGACCCTGAGACCCAGGAGCGGTTCAAGGAGATCACGCAGGCCTACGAGGTGCTGTCCGACACGAACAAGCGCCAGATGTACGACCTGGGCGCCGACCCCTTCGGCGGGGCCGGGGCGGGCGCGGGGGCCGGCGGCTTCGGCGCGGGCTTCCCGTTCAGCGACATCATGGACGCGTTCTTCGGCTCGGCCGGCGGCTCCCGCGGCCCCCGCTCGCGCGCCCGCAGGGGCCGCAACGCGACGATCCGCGTCGAGCTCGACCTGCGCGAGACCGCGTTCGGCACCACGAGGGAGCTGGTCGTCGACACGGCGGTGCTGTGCGAGGTCTGCCAGGGGGCGGGCGCCGCTCCCGGCACCCACCCCGACACCTGCGACATGTGCAACGGCCGCGGCGAGATCTCGCAGGTCACCCGGTCGTTCCTGGGCCAGGTCATGACGTCCCGGCCGTGCCCCCAGTGCGGCGGCTTCGGGTCGATCATCCGCCACCCCTGCCAGGAGTGCTCCGGCGACGGCCGCGTGCGCACCCGCCGTACGATCAAGGTGCGCATCCCGGCGGGCGTCGAGGACGGCACGCACATCCAGCTCGCCGGCGAGGGAGAGGTCGGCCCCGGCGGCGGCCCGCCCGGCGACCTGTTCCTGGAGATCGTCGAGCGTCCGCACGAGATCTTCGAGCGGCGCGGCGACGACCTGCACTGCACGGTGCAGATCCCGATGACGGCCGCGGCGCTCGGCACCGTGCTCACGGTGGAGACGCTCGACGGCGCCGAGGACATCGACGTGCGTCCGGGCACCCAGTCGGGGCAGGTCATCACGATGTACGGCCGGGGCGTGCAGCGGCTCAACGAGAGCGGCCGCGGCGACCTGCTGATCCACGTCAACGTCGAGACTCCGTCGCGGCTCGACCCGGCGCAGGAGGAGCTGCTGCGCGAGCTGGCCAAGCTGCGCGGCGAGGAGCGGCCCCCGGGCAAGTTCGCGCCGGGGCAGCAGGGGTTCTTCTCGCGGCTGCGCGACGCCTTCAACGGCCGATGACCCGGAGCGAGGCCGGGCGGGGCGGGGTCAGGGAGCGTTCCGGCGAGGCCGGGCGGGGCAGGGCCAGGGAGCGTTCCGGCGAGGCCGGGCGGGGCAGGGCCAGGGAGCGTTCCGGCGAGGCCGGGCGGGGCAGGGCCAGGGAGCGTTCCGGCGAGGCCGGCGCGGGCAGGCGGGCGTGAGCGTCCCCGTCTTCCTGTCCGATGCCCTGGACGGCGCCGAGCTGGTGCTCGACGGCCCCGAGGGGCGTCATGCCGCCGCCGTGCGCCGGTTGCGCGCCGGTGAGCGGGTGGACCTGACCGACGGCGCCGGCGCGGTCGCCGAGTGCGTCGTCCGCGAGACGCTGAAGGACTCCCTGCGGCTCGACGTGGTCGCACGCTACGACGTGCCGGCCCCGCGGCCGCGGATCGTGGCCGTGCAGGGCCTGCCGAAGGGCGACCGGGGCGAGCTGGCCGTCGAGATGATGACCGAGGCGGGCGTGGACGTGGTCGTCCCGTGGTCCGCCTCCCGCAGCATCACCCAGTGGAAGGGCGACCGGGCGGCCAAGTCCCTGGCCCGCTGGCGCTCCACGGCCCGCGAGGCGGGCAAGCAGGCCCGCCGCTTCCACCTGCCCGAGGTGACCGAGCCGGCGTCCACGGCCCAGGTGGAGAAGCTGCTGCGCGAGGCGGCCCTGGCGCTCGTGCTGCACGAGGAGGCCGCCGAGCCGCTGTCGCGCGTGGAGGTCCCGGCCGGCGGCGACATCGTCATGGTCGTGGGCCCGGAGGGCGGGGTCGCGGACGAGGAGGTGGCCCGGTTCAGGGCGGCGGGCGCCGTGCCGGTGCTGCTCGGGCCGACGGTGCTGCGCACCTCGACGGCCGGGGTCGCGGCGGCTGCGGTCCTCATGGCCCGCACCGGCCGCTGGTGACCGCCTGACCCTCAGGGACTCCTGAAGCCGGGGGCGTCCGACGCGTTCCGACCTCAGGGACGCCTGACGCCGGGGGCGTCCGACGCGTTCACTGCGGGGCGACCGGCTGGGTCTCCAGGATCGTGGTGACGGGCTGGGTGGGCTGCGTCGGCTGCGGATCGTCGCTCGGGCAGTCGTCGGCCGGGCACGGGACGACGGTCGGTGTGGCGTCCGTCGCCGTGACGGACGGGGTGGGCGTCGGGGACTGCGTCACGCCGGGGCAGTCGTCGTCCCGCGCGGCCTCCGCGCCGGGCGTCGAGGCGCACGGCGTCGGGGACGGGGTCGGGCGCGCCGGCTTGCTGGTGGACCGCGCGGTCTCGGGGATGTGCCGGGGCGGCCGGGTCGTGGGATCGGGCACCACCACGACCTCGCGCGGCTCGCTGCGCTGCGGCGGTTCGGGCGACACGGCCCGGGTGGTGGAGGAGCCGGAGGGCGGCGTGGAGGTGCTGCGCACGTCCTGCACGGTCTCGCGCAGCACCTGCTGGCGCAGGTCGGGGATCACCATGACGATCGTGCCGGCCACCAGCACGGCGCTGGCCGCGGCGGCGCCGGCGCGCCACCAGAACAGGTTGCGGACCCCGCGCCGCTCGATGCGGGCACGGATGACCTCCAGTCCGTCCGGCGAGGGCACGACCGTGTCCGCCTCCGCGCGCAGCACACGGCGCAGCACGTCGCCGTACTCGTCGGGGGGCTGGGTCATGACATCTTCTCCAGGACGGAACGCAAAGCGGCCATGCCACGTGCGGTGTGGCTCTTGACCGCTCCCTTGCTGATGCCCATGGCGTGGGCGATCTCAGCCTCGGACAGGTCACCGTAGTAGCGAAGGACGAGCGCCTCTCTCTGACGTGCCGGCAGGGCCCGCAGCGCCTCGATCACGGCCGAGCGTTCGAGCTCGCCGATCGCGCCGTTCTCGGCGCTCGGGGCGTCGGGCAGACCTTTGGGAGCATACTTCTCGACGACCGCGCGATGACGCAGCACGGATCGGGAACGGTTGACGACGGACTGACGCAGGTAGGCGAGTGCCTTGTCCGGGTCGCGCAGCCTGCGCCAGGCGCCGTGGATGGCGACGAACGCGTCCTGCACGACCTCCTCGGCGGTCGCCATGTCGCGGACGAGCAACACGGCGAGACGCACCAATGACCGGAAGTGCGCGCTGTAGAGCGCGGTCACGGCCATGTCGGCGTCCCACCCGACCGGCACCGCCCCTAACGACCTGTCGGCCAGAAGGGTCTCGGTGGTCACCTCATGAGGACGCGCGGCCTTCCGAGAGGGTTTACGTTCCTTGAAGGGCATTACCCAGTCGTGTCCTCGCCAGGTGGCCGTACCCGACCCTGATGTGTGCTGTTGTGCTTGAAGTCTCGCACACCCACCCTAACCGCGAGGATCTTCCCTTGCACGGCGCGCTCGGTCACCGATTCACAACGGGTTCCTGGGTGTCGGGAACGTTCCAGGCGGGCCGCCGGCGGCGCGCCTCGATAGGGTGGGCAGGTGACCGACTGCCTCTTCTGCAAGATCGTCGCCAAGGAGATCCCGGCCGAGGTCGTCCTGGAGACCGACCGGGCGCTCGCGTTCCGCGACATCAACCCGCAGGCCCCGACCCACGTCCTGGTCATCCCCAAGGAGCACCACGCCGACGCGGCAGCGCTGGCCGCGGCCGACGACGGGCTGGCCGACGACGTCCTCAAGGCCGCCCACGCCGTGGCCGTCCAGGAGGGCGTGGCCGGCACCGGCTACCGCGTGGTCTTCAACACCGGGCCCGGGGCCGGCCAGACGGTCTTCCACGTCCACGCGCACGTGCTCGGGGGCCGCGACCTGACCTGGCCGCCCGGCTGACGGCGACCGGCTGATATTGACGAGAACGGTTCGCGTGGGCCCGGCTACCATGGGCGAAGAAGCACACACGAACAGACCGGGAGGCATCAGGCCGCTGGCCTGCCCATGTCCGAACTACACGAAACCCGCCGGACCGCACCTCCGACGCGCACACAGGCCAAGGTGCTGATTCCGGACGAATACCCGATGGTCAGCCTCCTGGGCTCCCGTGACGAGCTGCTGCGTGTCATCGAGGGCGCCTTCCGGGCCGACATCCACGTCCGAGGAAACGAGATCACCGTCACCGGCAGCCCCGACGAGAGCGGGGCCGTGGTGCGGCTGTTCGAAGAGCTCGTCGAAGTGCTCAGGAGCGGCGGCGAGCTCACGCCCGACGCGGTCGAGCGGAGCATCGCCATGCTGCGCATGACCTCCGACCGGCCGGCCGAGGTGCTCTCCCTCGACATCCTCTCCTCGCGCGGCCGGACGATCCGGCCCAAGACCGTCAACCAGAAGCGCTACGTCGACGCGATCGACAACCACACGGTCGTGTTCGGGATCGGTCCGGCCGGCACCGGCAAGACCTATCTCGCCATGGCCAAGGCCGTGCGGGCGCTCCAGGAGAAGCGGATCAACCGGATCATCCTCACCCGTCCCGCCGTCGAGGCGGGCGAGCGGCTCGGCTTCCTGCCGGGCACGCTGTACGAGAAGATCGACCCCTACCTCCGGCCGCTGTACGACGCGCTGCACGACATGGTCGACCCCGACTCCATCCCCAAGCTGATGGCGGCGGGCACGATCGAGGTCGCGCCGCTGGCGTACATGCGGGGCCGCACCCTCAACGACGCCTTCATCATCCTCGACGAGGCCCAGAACTCCTCGGCCGAGCAGATGAAGATGTTCCTGACCAGGCTCGGCTTCAACTCCAAGATCGTGGTGACCGGCGACGTGACCCAGGTGGACCTGCCGGCGGGCACCACCAGCGGCCTGCGCGTCGTGCAGGAGATCCTCGACGGCATCGACGACATCCACTTCGCCCGCCTGACCAGCTCCGACGTGGTGCGCCACAAGCTGGTCAGCGAGATCGTCGACGCCTACGGGCGCTACGACGCCCTTCAGGAGGCGGCCGGGCCCGCCAAGCCGATCCAGCACCGGGGTAAGCGGCGATGAGCATCGAGATCAACAACGAGTCGGGCGTCGAGGTCGACGAGGAGAACATCGTCCGCCTCGCCGCCCACGTGCTCGGCGAGATGGGCATCAACCCGCTCGCCGAGATGTCCATCATGGTGGTCGACGAGAACGCCATGGCGGAGCTGCACGAGAAGTGGATGGGCGAGCCCGGTCCCACGGACGTCCTCGCCTTCCCCATGGACGAGCTGCGCCCGGGCGGCGGGGCGCGCGGCGACGGCGACGCGCCCGCCGACCCGGCGCTGCTCGGCGACGTGGTGCTCTGCCCGCAGGTCGCGGCCCGGCAGGCCGAGGAGGCCGGCCACTCCACCCGCGACGAGCTGGAGCTGCTGTGCACGCACGGCATCCTGCACCTGCTCGGCTACGACCACGCCGAGCCTGAGGAGCACAAGGAGATGTTCGGCCTGCAGGCGCGGCTGCTGGAGGCGTGGCAGGAGGTGCGCGACCCGCGGTGAACGCCTGGTTGCCCCTGGCCATCGCGCTCGTGGTGATCGGTGGCCTGATCGCCAGCGCGGAGACGGCTCTGACCCGCATCTCCCGGGTGCGGGCGGAGGAGTTCGTGCGCGAGGGCAGGCGCGGCGCCGTGCGGCTGCAGGCCATCGTCACCGACCCGCCGCGCTACCTCAACCTGCTCCTGCTGCTCAGGCTGAGCTGCGAGCTGGTCGCCACGGTGATCGTCACGCTGCTGAGCATCGACCGCCTGGGCGACCAGGGGTGGGCGTACGTGACGGCCGCCGCCGTCATGATCGTGGTCAGCTACGTCATCGTCGGCGTCTCGCCGCGCACCCTGGGCCGCCAGCACGCCGAGCCCATCGCGCTGGCCGGGGCGCCGATCGTCTACGGGCTGACCCGGATCTTCGGCCCGCTGCCCAAGCTGCTCATCCTGCTGGGCAACGCGCTGACCCCCGGCAAGGGGTTCCGCGAGGGCCCGTTCACCTCCGAGGCCGAGCTGCGCGACCTGGTCGACCTGGCCGAGGAGCGCCGGGTCATCGAGCCGGACGAGCGCGAGATGATCCACTCGGTGTTCGAGCTGGGTGACACGCTGGTGCGCGAGGTCATGGTGCCCCGTACCGACATGGTGTTCATCGAGCGCGGCAAGACGCTCAGCCAGGCTCTGTCGCTGGCGCTGCGCAGCGGCTTCTCCCGCATCCCCGTCGTCGGGGAGAACGAGGACGACGTCGTCGGCATCGCCTACCTCAAGGACATCATCCGCCGGGTGCACGAGTCGGGTCAGGACGGCGGCGCCGAGCGGATCGACTCGATCATGCGGCCGGCCACGTACGTGCCCGAGAGCAAGCCGATCGACCAGCTCCTGCGCGAGATGCAGGCGCGGCAGATCCACCTCGCGATCGTCATCGACGAGTACGGCGGCACGGCCGGGCTGGTCACGATCGAGGACGTCCTGGAGGAGATCGTCGGGGAGATCGCCGACGAGTACGACCAGGAGGCGCCGAGGGTCGAGCCCATGCCCGACGGGGCGCTGCGGGTCACCGCCCGCATGCCGGTGGACGAACTGGGCGAGCTGTTCGACACGGAGATCGAGGTCGACGACGTCGAGACGGTCGGCGGGCTGCTGGCCCACGCGCTCGGCCGGGTGCCGATCGCCGGCTCGCAGGCGGAGGTCGCCGGGCTCCAGCTCACGGCCGAGAGCCTGGCGGGCCGCCGCAACCGCATCAGCACGGTCGTGGTCCGCCGGGTCACGCGGCCGGAGGGCGAGACCGTCCCGGCCTCCGCCGAGCAGCAGGACTGACGTCCGCCTCGCCACCACCGAACAGCGGGACTGACTCCGGCCCCTCCGCCACCCACGCCGGTGAATTGCAGCAGTGCGGCATTTGTTGGCAGTTGTGGCAAGTGTTCTACAAGCCGGTTGCAAGCGGGGTGTCCCAGTCTTGTCTCGACGCCCAGTGCGGAGGGCGTCGAACGAGGGAAGCGTCCGAACGCCGGGTGGGGTTCGCGGCCGGAGGACGCTCCCGGGGGGCGGCAACGTCTCGATCATCACGATCGCGGCGTTGCTTGGCGTAAGGGTGCTCTCGTCCGTAAAGCCGGACGAGGGCACCCTTTCAGCGTTTGAGGCTTTATTGGTGACTGTGGTGGGTTGTCCTGTTCGGCTCCCGGGGAGATCCGCGAGCGGAGGTAATCATGCGACGCGGACTGCGGATCATCGGGCTCGCCACGGTCGCCGCGCTCCTGGCCGGCGGACTGGCGGCCTGCGAGGCGCGGAGAAGCGGCGGGCACGCCGGCACGTACACCACCTCGCGTACCAGCGTCCGGGCGTCGGTCCGGTTGCACGCGCTGCTCGAACGGCCGGAGGCGCTGCCCGACGGGTTCTCTCCCCGGGCCGGCGCGGCGTGGCGGGTGCCGTTCAAGGTGGCCGACCGCGACTGCCGCGCCATCCTGGAGCCCGCGGGGGGCCACGCACCCCTGCGGGCGCTCACCGGGCAGGCGGCGGTCAGCTACCAGGGGGACGAGCTGGGCGAGCAGGTCGCCGTGGGCCTGGCCCGCTACTCGGGCTCCGAGGCCGGCAGCCACCTCGACGCGCTCGCCGGCTCGCTGGCGCAGTGCCAGACCGTGCGGGCGCCCGGCGGCACGCGGCTGCGGCTGCGCTCGCTGCCGGTCGAGGCGCCCGGCGACGAGGCCGTGAGCGCCCGGCTGCGCGGGAAGCTGCGCGGATACCCGTACACGATGGACGTCGTGCTCGCCCGCGCGGGCGACACGCTCGTCTCGATCGTGCACAGCGGCATGGCCAGCGTCGAGCGGGCGAGCACCGAACGACTGGTCGGCGCCGTCCTGAAGATGGCCAGCGCCTAGTCTGGTGCCCGTGACTCTCGATCCCGAAGACAGCAAGATCATCACGCTGGCCCGCGCCGCGCGCGCCCGCAACGGCTCCGCCGAGGGCGCCGCCGTGCGCGACGAGACCGGCCGCACCTACTCCGCGACCGACGTCGCGCTCTCCTCCCTGCGGCTGTCGGCTGTGCAGGTGGCCGTCGCGATGGCCGTCTCCAGCGGCGCGCAGTCCCTGGAGGCCGTCGCGCTCGTCACCGCGGGCGACGGCCCGAGCCCCGCCGACGAGGAGGTCGCCCGCGAGCTGGGCGTCAAGGCGCTGCTCGTGGCCGGCCCCGACGGCACCCTGCGGAGCTGACATGCCGATGTCGCCGTACCTCGCCGGGCTGCGCGCGAAGGTCGGCTCCGACCTGCTGTTGCTGCCGTCGGTGTGCGGATGCGTGTTCGACGGGTCGGGGCGGCTGCTGCTGGCCCGCCACGGCGACGTCGGGCTGTGGGCCGCGCCCGGCGGCATGCTCGACCCGGACGAGCGGCCCGAGGAGGCCGTGGTCAGGGAGCTGCGCGAGGAGCTGGGCGTCGAGGTCGAGGTGCGCGGCGTGATCGGCGTGTACAGCGGCCCCGAGTTCCACGCCGTCTACCCCAACGGCCACCGGTGCCAGTACATGATCGCCGTGTACGGCTGCGCGCTCGCCTCCGGCGTCCCGCAGCCCGACGGCGACGAGATCACCGACTACCGGTGGGTCACCGAGGAGGAGCTGGCGGGGCTGGCGATGACGCCGTGGTCGCCCCGCGTGCTGCCCGAGGTGTTCGCCTGGTGGCGCGGGCAGACCCGCTGATGGGCGACAATGCACTAGTGACCTCGCCAGACAACCATCGCGCCGGATTCGCCTGCTTCGTGGGAAGGCCCAACGTCGGCAAGTCCACGTTGATGAACGCCCTGGTGGGCACGAAGGTCGCGATCACCTCGTCCAAGCCGCAGACCACCCGCCGGGTCATCCGCGGCATCGTCCACCGGCCCGACGCCCAGATCGTCATCGTCGACACCCCCGGGCTGCACCGGCCGCGCACCCTGCTCGGTGAGCGGCTCGACAGCCTGGTGCTGTCCACGCTGACCGAGGTCGACGTCATCGGCTTCTGCGTGCCGGCCAACGAGCCGATCGGCAAGGGCGACCGGTTCATCGCCGACAAGCTCGCCGCCGTCAAGCGCACCCCGGTGGTTGCCGTGGTCACCAAGTGCGATCTGGCCACCAAGGAGCAGATCGCCGAGCAGCTCCTCGCCGTGTCGCAGGTCGCGGAGTTCGCCGCGATCGTGCCCGTGTCGGCCGAGCGGGGCGACCAGCTCGACGTGCTCGGCGACGTGCTCATCGAGCACCTGCCCGAGTCCCCACCGCTGTACGAGGGGGGGCAGCTCACCGACGAGCCCGAGCAGGTGCTGGTCGGCGAGCTGATCAGGGAGGCGGCGCTGGAGGGCGTCCGCGACGAGCTGCCGCACTCGATCGCCGTGGTGGTCGACGAGATGCTGCCGCGCGAGGGCCGCGACGACCTGCTCGACATCTACGCCCACATGTTCGTCGAACGGCCGTCGCAGAAGGCCATCGTCATCGGGCACAAGGGCGAGCGGCTGCGCGACGTGGGCACGCGGGCCCGCCAGCAGATCGAGGCGCTGCTCGGCACCCGGGTCTACCTCGACCTGCGCATCAGCGTCGCCAAGGACTGGCAGCGCGACCCCAAGCAGCTGCGCCGGCTCGGCTTCTACGACTGATCCGGCTGCTCCGACTGACCGGGCTGATCGGGCTGCTCCGGCTGATCGGGGGGCCTCGCGCCGTCGTCAGCCGGTCGCGGGGGAGCGGCGCGCGGCGGCCAGCACGGC
Source organism: Nonomuraea roseoviolacea subsp. carminata (assembly GCF_024172185.1). GTDB lineage: Bacteria > Actinomycetota > Actinomycetes > Streptosporangiales > Streptosporangiaceae > Nonomuraea > Nonomuraea roseoviolacea. Next base: position 1,007,244 of record NZ_JAMZEC010000001.1, on the reverse strand, counting down.
GAACAGGACCAGCGCCAGCGAGCTGGCCAGCGCCGCGAACCACCCGTACCTGATGACCGGCCCCACCGACAGCATCCCGCCCAGGTCGAGCGAGACCCGGCCGGTCACGCCGCCCGGGTCGGCCGCGAACATCACCAGCAGCACGGTCGCGAACGCCCCCGGCAGCGCCGCGAGGGCGGCCACCCACGGGCGGCGGCCCAGCAGCCCCGCCACCCCGAGCGCCAGCGCCACCAGCCCCGCGACCAGGGTGAAGACGCCGAGCCCGGCGTCCACGCCCCGCACGTCGCTGGTGAGACCGCCGCCGATGACCTCACTTCTGGCCTCGATGCCCGCCCACGGCAGGACGGCGCAGAGCACGAGCAGCGCCGCGGCCACGCTGACGGCCAGCGCGTACCCGCGCCTGCCGCGTCTGATCCTGCCCTGACGGGGGCCCGGCTGAAGGGGATCGGCCACACGGCCACCTTAGGACGGCGACGCCGCCCCGGCCAGAGCGACGGGCAGAGCGACGGGCAGAGCGCCCGTGAGGTCAGGAGAGGCTGCCCGCCCACGCACGGGCCGTGCGGACGATCTCCTCCAGGTGATCGCTGTGCGCTCCGTGCCAGTACACCTGGCCGCACGCCCGGCACTGCCCGTACGCGTCGTAGCTGCGCCTCGTCCCCGCCTCCAGGCGCGCGGCCACCGCCTCCTTGTCGGCGGGGGTCAGCTCGCCGTTGCAGGCCGTGCAGCGCGTCCACGGCCGCAGGGGCGGTGCGAAGCGCTCCATCAGGTCGCGGAGCTGGTCCTGGGGCCGCGAGCCGCGCACGTACGCGCCGAGCCACAGGGCGCGGCGGCGCAGCAGGCCGCGGTCCTGGGTGAGCAGCACCCGCCGCTCCTCGTTGGCCTGGACGACGAGCGCCGGGTCGTCCATGTCGTTGTGGTAGGCCGTGTCGATGCCGAGCAGCCGCAGCCGCCGGGCCAGCGTGCCGAGGTGGACGTCCAGCAGGAACCGCGGCTCGCGGGGGAGCTGCTGGGGGCGCGGCACCGGGGCGACCTCGACGACGTCGCCGGCGGCGAGCTGGTGGGAGGGGGCGACTCCGCGGCCCTCGACGGTCATGGGGCCGACCTCGGTCAGGGGGATGCCGACCGACTCGACGTGGTGCCCGAGGGTGGAGCTGCCGTCCGGAGTCACCCGCTGCCACTCCTGGCGGCGGCTCACGGGCAGGAACATCCGCAGCTCCGGGGCGATCCGGAGAAGTGCGTCCCGTTGGGTCATATCTCTCATTCTGCGTGATTCGATAGCGTGAGATCGTGCCGATGTCCCGCCGCGCCTTCCTGGTGCTCACCTCGCTCGCGGCCACGGGCTGCGCGCCGGCCGAGGACGCGGAGCACACGATCCGGCTGGCGACCGGGCTGGCGGGCGGTCCGTACGAGGTGCTGGGCGACCGGTTCGCGGCCGAGCTGCGGCGTGACGGCGTCGCGGTGCAGGTGATCAAGACGGCGGCCAGCGTGCAGAACCTCCAGATGCTCGCCGACGGCCGCGCCGACGTCGGCTTCTCGCTGGCCGACAGCGCCGACGACGCGGTGCGGGTGCGCCACCAGCCCGTCGCGGCGCTGGCCAGGATGTACATGAACTACGTCCACCTGGTGGTCCGCCACGACTCGGCGATCTTCGAGCCGAAGGACCTGGCCCGGCGGGTGGTGTCCATCGGCGCCGAGGGATCGGGCACCGCGGTGACGGCCGCGCGGGTGCTGTCGGCCGCGGGCCTGCCGAGCGCGGGGGCGCTCCGGCTCGGGCTGGACGCCTCCATCCTCGCGCTGCGCGAGGGGGACGTCGACGCGTTCTTCTGGTCGGGCGGCGTCCCGACCCCGGCGCTCGCCGCGACCGAGGGCATCAGGCTCGTCCCGCTGGAGTCGCTGGTGCCGGTGCTGCGCCGCACGTACGGGCCGGTCTACGAACCGGCGGACGTCCCGGCCGGCGTGTACGCGGGGACGCTGCCCGTGCCGACCGTCGGCACCCCGAGCTACCTGATGTGCCGCCGCGACCTGCCCGAGGACGCCGCCTACACCGTGACGGACACGCTCTTCCGGGCCCGTGACCGGCTCCAGGCCCCTTCGGCGCCCGGTGGCCGGCTGGACAAGAGGTACGCCATAGGGACCGGCATCGTCCCGCTCCACCCGGGCGCGGCCCGCTACTACCGCTCCGTCTACGGCTGAGGCCCGGGAGCTCTCTCAGCCCGCCGCGTACTGCTCGGGCAGGCGCAGCTCCACCACCAGGCCGTGAGGGTCGGCCGGCAGCAGCGACAGCGTCGCTCCGCACGCCTTGGCCAGCTCGGCGGCGATCGCCAGCCCGAGCCCGCTGCCCGGCACGTTGGCGTGGCTGACCGAGCGCCAGAAGCGGCCGAGCGCGTCGGCCCGCTCCTCCTCGGCGAGCCCCGGCCCGTCGTCGGCGACGCGCAGCACCCCGTCGCGCAGGGTGACGGTCACCGTGCCGCCCGGCGGCACGAACTTCTGGGCGTTGTCGAGGGCTATGTCCGCGATCCTGGCCGCCGCCTCCGGCACGACCGACATTTCTGGTACGTCCATGTCCAGGGTGATGTCCTTGGCCGCGTACACCTCGCGCCACACCCCGAGCCGGGGCGCCAGCTCGACCTCCTTGTCGTCGGCGATCGCGCCCGCCTCCACCCGGGCCAGCGCCAGCAGGTCCTCGACGAGCACGGCCAGCCGGTCCAGCTCGGCCATGGCCTCCTCGAACTCGGCCGAGCCCTCGTCGCGCAGGTGCGGCTCCAGGTTCTCCAGCCGCAGCCCCAGCACGGTCAGCGGCGTGCGCAGCTCGTGGGAGGCGTCGGCGACGAAGGCCCGCTGCCGCTCCATCGCCCCCGACAGGGCGTCGGCCATCGCGTTGAACCGCTCCTCCAGCCGCCGCAGCTCCGTGGGGCCGACGCCCGGGTGCGCGCGGGCGTCCAGATGGCCCTCGGCGATGGCCCGCGTCGTGCGGTCCAGCTCGGTGACCGGCCGCAAAATCCAGCGGGCCAGCCGGCGCGCCGCCAGCACGCCGTAGGCCAGCGCGATCAGCGAGCCGAGCGCCAGCGCGCCCCACACCATCCCGACGTCCAGCCGGGCCTGGTCGGTGCGGGCCTGGAGCAGCACCGCGCCCGAGAGCTGGGCATCGCGGCCCGCCGGCTCGGCCAGCAGCACGCTGGCCGGGCCGAACGGGTCGACCATGGGCAGGTCCTCGGTGGTGCGGCCGGACAGCGCGAGCCGCGTGGGCTCGGTGTCGTCGGCCTCGAACCGGCCGGCCGTGACGAGCACGCGACCGCCCCGGTCGCGCACCCGCACGGCCGCGCCGTACAGCTCGGCGTAGCGGACCACCTCGGAGGTCAGGCTCGTGTGGTCGCCCTCGCGGGTCGCCTGGTCGGCCAGCTCCGCGAAGCGGGTGGCGTCGGCGCGGCGGTCCAGCAGCAGCCGGTTGGTGCGGTGGGAGGCGTAGGAGAGGGCCAGGGGCACGGCCAGCGCCGTGATGAGGATCGCGATCAGCGTGGTGAACGTGATCACCAGGCGGGAGTTCACGCGCCGGAGCCCAGGCGGTAGCCCGTGCCGCGCAGCGTCTCGACCAGGCCGGGCCGGCCGGTCTTCGAGCGCAGGCCCGCGACGTGGACGTCGAGCGAGCGCGACGCCGACAGCAGCGGGTCGCCCCAGACCTCGTCGAGGATCTCCTCGCGGCTGCGCACCACGCCCGGCTCGCGGGCCAGCAGGGCCAGCACGTCGAACTCGCGCCGGGTCAGGGTCACCGCCGCCCCCGCCACGGTGACCTGGCGGGCGACGAGGTCGATGTGGACGTCGCCGACGCTCACCACCTGTCCGCGATCGGGCATCGGCCGGGTGCCGCGCCGCACGACGGCCTCCATCCTGGCCATCAGCTCCACCGTGCGGAACGGCTTGACCAGGTAGTCGTCGGCGCCCGAGCGCAGCCCGCGCAGCACCTCGCGCTCCTCGGTCCGGGCGGTCACCACGATCACCGGGACCGCCGACACACGGCGCAGGCGGCGCAGCACGTCGAGACCGTCCATGTCGGGCAGGCCCAGATCCAGCAGGACGAAGTCGACGCCCCCCGCGAGGCGGAGGGCGTCGACGGCCAGCCCCGCCCGCGCGACCTGGTGGCCGTGGCGGGCGAGGGCCGTGGTGAGCGCGGAGGCGAGCCGATCGTCGTCTTCGACCAGGAGAACTCGCATGTCGCCCAGACTAGAGGCGAATCGGGACCGAATCCGCTTCGCCGGCCTTCTGCTCAGCGCGGCTGAGGGCGGCGTCGCGGGTCTCACGCATGGTCAGGTACACGGCCAGGGACACCGCGGCGCAACCGGAGACGTACCAGTAGAAGCCGGACTCGATGCCGCTGGACTTGAACCACAGGGCCACGTACTCGGCGGTGCCGCCGAACAGGGCGTTGGCGATGGCGTACGGCAGGGCCACGCCGAGCGCCCGGATGTTGGTCGGGAACAGTTCGGCCTTCACCACCGCGTTGATCGAGGTGTAGCCGGTGATGATGATCAGGCCCACCAGCGAGAGGACGAAGCCGCCGAGGAAGCCGTCCACGCTGGCCAGCGCCGTCATGAGGGGCACGGTGCCGAGCAGCGAGCCGATGCCGAACGTGATGAGCAGCGGCCGGCGGCCGATGCGGTCCGACAGCGAGCCGGCGAGCGGCTGGATGAGCATGAAGACGAACAGCGCGCAGAAGCTGACCAGGGTGGCGGTCTGCTTGGGCAGGCCCGCGGTGTTGGCGAGGTACTTCGTCAGGTAGGTCGTGTAGGTGTAGTACGCGACCGTGCCGCCCATGGTGAGGGCGATGACGAGCAGCGCCTCCTTCTTGTGCGCCATCAGGGCCTTGATGGTGCCGCGCTGCTGGTGGCCGCCCTCGACCTCGCGCTCCTCCTCGTCGTACGCCTCGGTCTCCAGGAGGTTGCGCCGCAGGTAGAACACCACCGCCGCGCCGAGCGCGCCGATGACGAACGGGATGCGCCAGCCGTAGGACTTGAGGACCTCGTCCGACATGGTGTTCTGCAGGATGATCTGCAGGCCCAGGCCGACGAGCTGGCCGGCCGTCATCGAGACGTACTGGAAGCTGGAGGCCAGACCGCGCTTGCCGGGAGGCGTGGCCTCGGTGAGGTAGGTGGCGCTGGCGGCGTACTCGCCGCCGACCGACAGACCCTGCAGGAGGCGGGCGATCAGCAGGACGACGGCGCCGAAGAAGCCGACCGCCTCGTACGTCGGGGCGATGGCGATCAGCAGGGCGCTGGCCGACATCAGGGTGACCGTGAGCGTGAGCGCGGCCTTGCGGCCCTTCCGGTCGGCGTAGCGGCCGAGCAGCCAGCCGCCGACGGGCCGCATGAAGAAGCCCACGGCGAAGATGCCGGCGGTGTTGAGCAACTGCGCCGTCGCGTCGCCGTCAGGGAAGAAGGAGGCGGCGAAGTAGATCGCGAAGCTGCTGTAGACAAACCAGTCGTACCACTCGACCAGATTGCCGATGGAGCCGCCGACGACCGCCTTCCACGGCACCTTGGGTGTGCTCACTGGTGTACCTCCTGGGGGGAGTAGTTGCAGGCCAGAGCCTCGCCGCAGAAGGATGTTCGAACAAGGGGAGGAGGCCGATATCTAACGCACGCTTAACATCGGGGCAACACGCACGTGAAGAACGGCCCCCTCGCACCAGGCCGGTGAGCGGGTCTTCCTACTGGCGGTAGCCCTCGACCTCCGAGGCCGGGCGGGCGCTGGCGGCGTCCGGGTCCTCGCCGGCGCCGCGGCGGGCGCGACGCTGCCGCAGCAGGTCCCAGCACTGGTCCAGGGCGACCTCCAGCTCCTTGACGCGGGCATTCTCCTCCTCGGAGGTGACCTCGCCCGCCGACAGCTTGCCGCGCAGCTCGTGCTCCTCGGTCACGAGGGCGCTGATCCGGCTCAGAATCTCGTCGTCACGCATGTCGGAGACTCTACTGAGTACGTGATAGAAAGCGCCCTATGTCTGGTATCGCGCTGGTAAGGAAGCCCGGACCCCGGATCGCCGAGGGTCTCGTCACCCACATCGAGCGCGAACCCGTCGACCCGGAGCGCGCCCTCGTGCAGCACGAGGCGTACGTGGCCGCCCTCGCCGCGGCCGGCTGGACGCCGGTCCACGTCGAACCGGCCGACGACCTGCCCGACGCGCCGTTCGTCGAGGACGCCGTCGTGGTCTGCGGGCGGCTGGCCGTGCTGACCCGCCCGGGCGCCCCCGAGCGGCGGCCGGAGGTGGCCGCGGTGGAGGAGGCGGTGCGCGGGCTCGGCCTCAGGGCCGTGCGCGTCACCCGCCCCGGCACGCTGGACGGCGGCGACGTCCTCCAGGTGGGCCGCGCCGTCTACGTCGGCCGCTCGTCGCGCACCAACGACGAGGGCATCGCCCAGCTCGCCGCGCTGCTGCCCGAACGGCAGGTGCGGCCGGTGGACCTCGACGGCGTGCTGCACCTCAAGTCCGCCGTCACCGCCCTGCCCGACGGCACCCTCATCGGCGACCCCGCCCACCTCGACCTCGCCGCCCTCGACCTCGCCCGCCTCGACCGGCCCGCCGGCCTGCTCGAACCCGAGGAGGAGTCCGGCGCCCACGTCGTCCTCCTCGGCGGCGACCGCGTCCTCATGGCGGCCTCCGCGCCCCGCACCGCCGACCTGCTGGTCCAGCGCGGCCTGGACGTGACGACCGTGGACATCTCGGAGTTCGAGAAACTGGAGGGCTGCGTCACCTGCCTGTCCGTCCTCATCCCCTGACATCTCAACATCCGAGACGCGGGACGGCGCACGGCGAGACGTCTGGTAGCGTGCTTGGCATGCTGCGCGGACTCCTTCTTAGCCGCCGCGGCGGGGGCCTCTAGGCCGGCTCCCTCGCCGCGGGGCGAGTCATGCGCGTCGGCCGTTCGCCATCGACCGACGAGGAGAGCCCACCATGACCGCTCAGCAGCCCAGTCCCATGCCGTTCCATCGCTACCAGCCGTTCGAGCCGGTACGCCTGACCGACCGCACGTGGCCCGACCAGGTGATCACCAAGGCCCCCCGCTGGTGCGCGGTCGACCTGCGCGACGGCAACCAGGCGCTCATCGACCCGATGGACTCCCACCGCAAGCTCCAGATGTTCGAGCTGCTCGTCCGCATGGGCTTCAAGGAGATCGAGGTCGGTTTCCCGGCCGCCAGCCAGACCGACTTCGACTTCATCCGAAAGATCATCGACGAGGGCCGCGTCCCCGACGACGTCGTCGTTCAGGTGCTGACGCAGGCCCGGCCGGAGCTCATCGAGCGCACCTTCGAGGCGATCGAGGGCGCCAAGCAGGCCATCGTCCACCTGTACAACTCCACCTCCACCCTGCAGCGCCGGGTCGTCTTCGGCCAGGACAAGGACGGCATCACCGCGATCGCCGTCGAGGGCGCCAAGCTGGTCAAGAAGCTCGCCGACGCCACCGACGTCGACGTCCGCTTCCAGTACTCACCGGAGTCGTTCACCGGCACCGAGCTGGAGTACGCGGTCGAGGTGTGCGACGCCGTCAACGACGTGTGGCAGCCCACCCCCGACCGCAAGGTCATCATCAACCTGCCCGCCACCGTCGAGATGGCCACCCCCAACATCTACGCCGACCAGATCGAGTGGATGCACCGCAACCTGCGCCACCGCGACTCGATCGTGCTGTCGCTGCACCCGCACAACGACCGGGGCAGCGCCGTGGCCGCCGCCGAGCTGGGCTACCTGGCCGGCGCCGACCGCATCGAGGGTTGCCTGTTCGGCAACGGCGAGCGCACCGGCAACGTCTGCCTGGTCACGCTGGGCATGAACCTGTTCTCCCAGGGCGTCGACCCCGAGCTCGACTTCAGTGACATCGACGAGATCCGCCGCGTCACCGAGTACTGCAACCAGCTGCCCGTCCACCCGCGTCACCCGTGGGGCGGCGAGCTGGTCTACACCGCCTTCTCCGGCTCCCACCAGGACGCCATCAAGAAGGGCTTCGAGCACCTGGAGAAGGACGCGCGGGAGGCGGGCGTGCCCGTCGACGAGTTCACCTGGGCGGTGCCGTATCTCCCGATCGACCCCAAGGACATCGGCCGCAGCTACGAGGCGGTCATCCGGGTCAACAGCCAGTCCGGCAAGGGCGGCGTCGCCTACATCATGAAGGCCGACCACCAGCTCGACCTGCCGCGCCGGCTGCAGATCGAGTTCTCCAAGGTCGTGCAGGCCCGCACCGACACCGAGGGCGGCGAGATCAGCCCGGCCGCCATGTTCGAGATCTTCCAGGACGAGTACCTCCCCAACCCGGCCAACCGCTGGGGCCGCCTCGGCCTGATGGCGCACCGCCACGAGTCGGTGGCCGACGACGTCGACCGCATCAGCGCCGACGTGCGGGTCGACGGCGAGATCCGGGAGGTCGCGGGCTCCGGCAACGGCCCCATCTCGGCGTTCATCGACGCCATCGCGCGCATCGGCGTCCGGGTGCGCGTCCTCGACTACGTGGAGCACGCGCTCAGCGCCGGCTCCGACGCCAAGGCCGCCTCGTACGTGGAGTGCGAGGTGGACGGGCAGGTGCTGTGGGGCGTCGGCATCGACGCCAGCACCACCACCGCCGCCCTCAAGGCCGTGATCTCGGCCGTCAACCGCGCGTCCCGCTGACCCGGCGGGCCCTGCTTCCGGGCCCCGGCACGACCTGCCGGGCCCGGAGTCACTCGACCGCGCTCCCCGCGACCCCGGGGGAGGCGCGGTCGAGTCGTCTCCGGGGTCAGGCGCGGGTGAGCCCGATCGTCGCGCCCAGCGCCCGCACCATGTGGTCGAACGCCGGCCGGTTGTCCTCGAAGGCGCCCTTGAACTGGCCGAACACCTCAAAGCTCACCCACCCGTACAGGGCCGTCCACGCCGACAGGGCGCGCAGCAGCGCGTCGCCGGGCACGCCGGGCATGAGCTCGGCCAGGCTCGCCTCCGCCTCTCCCGCGAGCGCCGGATCGGCCTCCACGGGGGCGGCGGGCGGCACGAGCGCCCCGGCCCGCTGGGCGGCGGACAGGATCGCGCCGAACACCCTCAGGTCGCGCACCCTCGGCGCGATCGTGTCCTGCGGCGCCTGGTAGCCCGGCACCGGCGAGCCGTACAGCAGCGCGTACTCGTGGGGGTGGGCCAGCGCCCAGTCGCGTACGGCGTGGCACAGGGCCGCCCACCGGCCCGGGAAGTCGCCGCCGGGGGCGGCGGCGTCGGCGCGCTCCACGGCCTCGCCGAGCGCGTTGTAGCCGTCGATGATCAACGTGGTGAGCAGGTCGTCGCGGCTCGGGAAGTAGCGGTAGATCGCCGAGGACACCATCCCCATCTCGCGCGCCACGGCGCGCAGGGACAGGCCGCCGGCCCCCTCGGTGGCGAGCTGCCTGCGGGCGATCTCCACGATCTCCCTCGTCAGCTCGGCGCGGACGCGTTCTCTCGCGGTTCGGCTGGCTGTCATGTCCAGCACGCTACCAGAGCGGCGGCAGAAAACGAGAGCACCGCTCTTGACGACTGCCGCTCACTTGAGAGAGCATTGCTCTCGTAAGCGAACGGGTAGTCACCGGAGGCCGAGATGCTCACCACCCTCAAGGGCGCCAACGCGGTGCTGATGTTCTTCCTGGAGCTGGGCGTGCTCGCCTCCGTGGCCTACTGGGGCTTCACGGTGAGCCCCAACTGGGCGATCAAGCTGCTCGCCGGCCTCGGCGGCCCGGCCCTGTTCATCGCCGTGTGGGCGCTGTTCGGCGCGGGCGGCGGCGCCAACGCCACGATCCCGCTCACCGGGATCGCCCGGGCGGTCCTGGAGATCGTCTGGTTCGGCGGCGGCGCGTTCTTCCTCTACGCTGCGGGCCGGGCGGCCCCGGCCGCCGTCTTCGCCCTCGTCTTCGTCGTCAACGCGGTCCTCCGCATCCTCTGGAAGCAGGTCTGATCATGGGTAAGCACATCGTCGTCGGCTCCGGCCAGGTCGGCGGCCACCTGGCCGCCAAGCTCGTCGCGCAGGGCCACGACGTCACCGTCGTCACCCGCTCCGGCTCCGGCCCCGAGGGGGCCACCCGGGTGGCGGCCGACGTCACCGACCAGGCCCGGCTCACCGAGATCGGCAAGGGCGCCGACGTCCTCTACAACTGCGTCAACCCGGCCTACCACCGCTGGCTCACCGACTGGCCGCCGATGGCCGCCTCCCTCTTGGCCGCCGCCGAGGCCACCGGCGCCGTGTACGCCATGCTCGGCAACCTCTACGCGTACGGCCCCGTGAGCGGCCCGATGACCGAGGACCTGCCGCTCGCCTCCACCAGCCCCAAGGCCCGGGTGCGCGCCCGCATGTGGACCGAGGCCCTGGCCGCGCACGAGGCGGGCCGCGTCCGGGTGACCGAGGTGCGCGGCTCCGACTACTTCGGGCCCGGCTCCTCCGACCAGTCCTACCTGGGCGCCCGGTTCCTCGTCCCGCTGCGCGCGGGCAAGACGGTCTCGCTGGTCTGGCCCGCCGACGTGCCGCACAGCTGGACGTACCTGCCGGACGTCGCCGACGCGCTCATCGTGGCGGGCTCCGACGAGCGGGCGTGGGGCCGGCCGTGGCACGTGCCCACCGCCGAGCCGCTCACCTTCCGGCAGATCGGCGAGCGGATGGCGGCCGTCCTCGGCCGCCCGGCGCCGAGGATGAGCACGCTGCCGTGGCCGCTGGTGCGCGCGGTGGGCCTGGTCAACCCCATGGCCGGGGAGATGCGGCACATCCGCTACCAGTTCGTCGAGCCGTTCGTGCTCGACTCCTCGGCGTTCCAGACCACCTTCGGCGTGCGCCCCACGCCGACGGACGAGGCGCTGCGGGCTACGCTCGCCGGATGAAGACAGCCGTGATCGGCCTGGGCGACATCGCCGAGAAGGCGTACCTGCCCGTGCTCGCCGCCCAGCCCGGAATCGACCTCCACCTCTGCACCCGCGACCGGCCGACCCTGGACCGGCTCGGCGACACCTACCGCGTCGCCGGCCGGTTCACCTCCGTCGGCGAGGTGATCGAGGCGGGCGTCGAGGCCGCGTTCGTCCACGCCGCCACGACCGCCCACCGCGAGCTGGTCGAACCGCTGCTCAAGGCCGGTGTCCACGTCTACGTGGACAAGCCGCTCGCCGACAACCTGCCCGACTCCGAGCACCTCGTACGGCTCGCGCACGCCGAGCGCCGCTCGCTCATGGTCGGCTTCAACCGCAGGTACGCCCCCGGCTACGTGGGCCTCGCGGCGCTGCCCCGCCATCTGGTCCTCATGCAGAAGAACCGCGCCGGCCAGGCGGACGACCCCCGGCGGACCGTGTTCGACGACTTCATCCACGTGGTGGACACCCTGCGCTTCCTCGCCCCCGGCGAGGTGACCGGCACCGCGATCCGCACCCGCGTCGTCAATGGCCTGGCCGAGCACCTGGTGCTGGAGCTGACCGGCGACGGGTTCACCGCGATCGGCTCCATGTGCCGGGTCAGCGGCGCCGCCGAGGAGAGCTGCGAGGTCATGGGCGGCGGCGTCAAGCGGCGGGTGGTCAACCTGGGTGACGTGATCGACTACACGGCCGGCGAGACGCTGGTGCGCCGGCCCGACTGGGTGCCGGTCGCCCGGCAGCGCGGCATCGAGCAGGCGTGCCTGGACTTCCTCGACGCCGTGCGCGACGGGCGCCTGCTCACGGCTGACGACGCGCTCATCACCCACGCCATCTGCGAGGACATCGTGAGGCACGCCGGGGAGCACGGCACGAGCTGATCCACGACCGGCCAGGGGAGGAGGGGCCGGTCGCCCGTCCGCCTGCCGCTCGTCCACCGCTCGCTCATCCACCGGTCCGACTCGTCGAGCATCCGCCGGAACGTCCGGCCGCCGAGCCGCGTGAGCACGGTGAAACCGCGCGGGTCGTGCAGCGGGCTGGAGGAGGAGACGACGCCCGCCACCGCCCCGTCGTGCAGCGCGGGGCCGCCGCTGCCGCCGTCGGGCGCGTGACAGTTGCGCGTCACCAGCACCCCGGGCCCCCGGTCCGCGCCCTCGGCGGCGTCGCCCAGGCAGTGGTAGAGATCCGTGCCGGGGTACCTCCGGCCCGCCGGGTAGCCGAGCAGCTCCAGCCCGCGCAGCGAGGTGCCGTGCCGCGTGGGCAGCGTCCGCAGCCCGCGCCCGGTCACGTCCTCCAGCGCCGGGCCACGGCCGCCGACCCCGATCAGGCCGACGTCGTACGGGAGCTGGTCCACCGTGCCCTGCCCGGTGCGCCACCGCTGCGGCACCCACGTCCGCGCGGCCCGCCACACCCCGAGCGGCGGCCGGCCGCCCTGGAAGCCCGGCAGGAACGACACCTCCCGCAGCTTCCTGCCCTGGTCGTACAGGCAGTGGGCGGCCGTGAGCACCAGGCTCCGGCTGCGCGACCTGATCACCGCGCCGCCGCACAGCACGGTGCGGCCCGCGACCGGGTCGCGGGCCAGCACCAGCCCCGCCAGCCGCCGCTCCCCGGCGTAGGGCGGGGCGACGGGCGCGTACCCCAGCCGGTCGCCCCCCGGCGTCAGGACCTGGCGCTGGGGGACGGACCGTTGCGCGAGCGCCCGCTGCGCCGTGACCTGCGTGTCAGGCACGAGAGGCGAATGGAGGAGGGCGAGGGGCAGGGTGAGGGACAGCACCGACCTGAGCACGTCCCCCACCTTAGGTCCCCGATGATCAATGCCCTGACCTGCGACACCTGGTGATCGGCGAGGTTTACCCAACCTAGGTGCGGGCCCGGGCGGGCTCGATCAGGGGTACAGGCCGCGCACCCGGTGCGCCTCGGCGACCCGGTCCACGCCGATGACGTGCGCCGCCTGCCGCAGGGTCAGCCCCCGCTCGCCGGCCAGCGTGCGCACCTCGCCGTACGCGCTCTCCATGAGGTCGCGCAGCTTCAGCTCGACCTCACCGGCGCTCCACGAGTACGCCTGCATGTTCTGCACCCACTCCAGGTACGACACGATCACCCCGCCCGCGTTGGCCAGGATGTCCGGGACGACCGTCGTGCCGGCGTCGGCGAGGATCTCGTCGGCCTCGGGCGTGGTGGGCCCGTTGGCGCCCTCCACGACCAGGCGGGCGCGGACGCGGGGCGCGTTGGCGGCGGTGATGACGTTCTCCAGCGCGGCCGGCACCAGCACGTCGACGTCCAGCTCCAGCAGGTCGTCGTGGGCCATGGCGTCGGCGTGGGGGTAGCCGGCGACGCCGCCCGACTCGTCGGCGTGGGCGCGCAGCGCGGCCACGTCGAGCCCGGCCGGGGCGTGGACGGCGCCCGAGACGTCGGAGACGGCGACGACCACGCAGCCCGCGTCGGCGAGGTACTGCGCGGCCAGCGCGCCCACCTTGCCGAAGCCCTGCACGGCGACCGTCACGCCCTCGGGCGAGCGGCCCAGCGCGGCCAGTGCCGCGATCTGCACGCCGCGCGAGGTGGCGCCGGCCCGGCCGAGCGAGCCGCCCAGCGTCATCGGCTTGCCGGTGACCACCCCGGGCACCGAGTAGCCGGTGTTGACGCTGTAGGTGTCCATGATCCAGGCCATGGTCTGCTCGTCGGTGCCGACGTCGGGGGCCGGGATGTCCTTCTCCGGGCCGATGAGCGGCAGGATCTCGTTGACGTAGCGGCGGGTCAGCCGCTCCAGCTCGCGCGAGCTGAGGGCGCTCGGGTCCACGGCCACGCCGCCCTTGGCGCCGCCGTACGGGATGCCCACGAGGGCGCACTTCCAGGTCATCCACATCGCGAGGGCGGTGACCTCGTGGATGTCGGTGGCCGGGTGGAAGCGGATGCCGCCCTTGGCGGGGCCGCGCGAGATGTTGTGCTGCACGCGGAAGCCCTGGACGACGTCCATCTGGCCGTTCTCACGCCGCAGCGGCACGGAGACGGTCAGGGAGCGGCGCGGCGTGGCGAGCATCGTGCGCAGCCCGTCGTCGAGGCCGAGGTGCTCGGCCGCGTGGTGGAGCTGCCGGAGGGCGGAGTCGAGGGCCTGCAGGCCCGGGGTCGTGAGGTCGGACGGGATCGAGGCCGGTTTCGCGAGCGCCGGCGTCATTGACGGCACCATGACGGTCATGGAAGGAGTGCCTCCTGGTGTGTACCCCCATGGGGAGGACAGGCGCCATTGCCTGCCTCTTTGGGGGTAGGTGTCGCGATGATCCTATAGCGGCCTGTTTCGGCGCGACTGGGTTTTTTGATAGTCGTGGCGAAACGGTGCTGCATTCATCGATCCAACCCCTAGCTGGCGGCGCCGCGTAGGTGCCACTCTGGCACCCTTGGGTACGAGACTGTGCCTTGTTGTCGAATCGGGGGGTCGGGATGCCCGCACTGGTGCTCGGGCCGATGCTGCGTTACGTGGACGCGTCCAGCGCATCGATCTGGGTGGAGACCGACGGCCCGTGCGCGGTCTCCGTCGTCGCGGACGGGCGCGCCCACGACTCGCGCACCTTCACGGTGCACGGCCACCACTACGCGATCGTCGACCTCGTCGGCTTAACTGCGGACGTCGAGAGCTACGCGGTCGAGCTGGACGGCGAGCGGGTGTGGCCGGAGGAGGGCCGGCCGCCGAGCCGCATCCGGCTGCTGCCGCCGGAAGGGCCGCGCCGGATGACGTTCGGCTCCTGCCGCACGAGCGTGCCCCACGACGCCGCCCACGTCCTGACGCACGGCGAGGACGTGCTGCGCGCCTACGGCGGCCACCTCATGGAGGCGGGCGACGACGAGTGGCCCGACCTGTTGCTGCTGCTCGGCGACCAGGTCTACGCCGACAGTCCCTCGCCCGAGATGCTGGAGTACATCCGCGCCCGCCGCGACGACGAGCCGCACGGCGAGATCGCCGACTACGAGGAGTACGCCGAGCTCTACCGGCAGGCGTGGAGCGACCCCGAGATCCGCTGGCTCCTGTCGACCGTGCCCACGGCGATGATCTTCGACGACCATGACCTGCGCGACGACTGGAACACCTCCCACACCTGGCGCCGGCAGATGGCCGCGACGAGCTGGTGGCGGCGCCGGGTGATCTCCGGGCTCGGCGCGTACTGGATCTACCAGCACCTCGGCAACCTGTCGCCGGCCGAGCGGGAGGCCGATCCGCTGCTGCGCAGCCTGCGCGAGGGCACGGGCGACGGCGGCGGCCTGCTCGACGACTTCGCCGAGAAGGCCGACGCCGATCCGGCCAGCACCCGCTGGAGCTACGCGCGCGACCTCGGCCACACCCGCCTCATCATGATCGACACCAGGTGCGCGCGGCAGCTCACCCCCGGCGACCGCCGGATGCTCGACCCGGTGGAGTGGCAGTGGCTGGTCGAGGAGGTCGGCAAGCCGGCCGGTCGGCTGGTCGTCGGCTCCTCGATCCCGTTCCTGCTGCCCGAGGGAGTCCACTCGGTGCAGAACTGGAACGAGGCCCTGTGCGACGGCAAGTGGGGCCGCCTGGTGGCGCGGTTGTCGGAGAAGTTCCGGCAGGCCGTGGACCTGGAGCACTGGGCGGCGTTCCGCCGCTCGTTCGACGACCTGGCGCGGCTGCTGGTGCGGGTGGGCAAGCCGACGCTGGTCCTGTCTGGCGACGTCCACTACTCCTACGTGGCCAAGGCGAACGCCGGCGACATCCACCAGATCGTCTGCTCGCCGATCCGCAACCCGCTCAGCCCGCTGCTGCGCTGGGCCAACGTGATCACGCAGTTCGGCGTCGCGACCCTGGTCGGCGGCTGGCTCGCGCGCTCGGCCCGCATCCCGAGGCCGCCGTTCCGGTGGCGGGTGACCGAGGGGCCGTGGTTCCAGAACGCCCTGGCCACGCTCACCTTCCCCGACCGCGCCACCTGGTACCAGTCCTCGGGCAACACCATCAAAGAGATCGCTTCTGTACAAATAAAGTGAAAACGGTTATCGTTCGGCGTCGTGAGCAATGACCAGTACTCCGTCGCCGTACCCTTCTACGACCTGTGGCACGAGGACGGGCACGTGCCCGAGATCCGCGAGCTCCTCCCGCCGCTGCTCAAGGGGGTCCGGCGGAGCGTGGTGGAGATCGGCGCCGGCACCGGCCTGATCACCCGGGTCATCGCCCGGGCGACCCCCGCCGAGATCTTCGCGGTCGAGCCGGCGCTCGCCATGCGCTCCGTCCTGCTGTCCCGCCTGGCCGAGGACCCGGACCTGCTGGAGCGCGTGACCGTCCTGGCGTGCGGGGCGCACGACGTGGTCCTCGCCGAGCCCGCCGAGGCCATCGTCATGATCTCGGTCCTGTACGGCTTCGGCCGGGCTGAGCGCGAGCGGCTCTGGCCCGTGCTGGCCCGCTCGCTCGAACCCGGCGGGCTGCTGCTGTTCAACCACCGGGAGCGACCCCAGGCCGAGCCCGGGGAGATGGAGCTCATGGGCTCCTACCGGGTGGGCCGGCACACCTACCAGGTGCGCGGCCAGGTGCTGGAGGTCTCCGGTGAGACCTCGCGCTACCGCCACCTCTACCAGATCACCCAGGACGGGGCCCTGATCAGCGAGGACGAGGTGCTGGGCGAGACCCACCGGCCCACCACGGCCCGGCTGCGGGCCGAGCTGGAGGCGGCCGGGTTCGTCCCGGACGACGCCCCCGACGGCATGCAGGCCTGGCGCCGCGCGGGATAGCGCGGCGGGCGCGCGGCCCCCCGTGTGGGGGCGTGCGGATTCGCCACCAAGGGCGGCGTTCGCGGGAACGGGCGGCCTTCGCGGCGATCTGTGGCGTCCGTGGCGGACGTGCGGCCCCGCCACAGGCGAGGGTTCGCGGCGGGGCCGCACGTCCGGTCCGGTGCGTGCGTCGTGCGGCGGCGCGGGCCGCAAGGCGCCCGTCAGCTCGACGGCCTGTCGGCTCGACGGTCCGTCAACTCGACGGTCCGTCAACTCGACGGTCCGTCAGTTCGACGGTCCGTCAGCTCAGCGGAACGACTTGATCGCGTCGGCGAGCTGGTCGACCGCCCACAGGAGGTCCTCCTCCGAGATCACGATCGGCGGGGCGAGCCGGATCGTGGAGCCGTGGGTGTCCTTGGCCAGCACGCCACGCGCCATGAGCGCCTCCGACACCTGGCGGCCGGTCGCCAGCGACGGGTCGATGTCGACGCCCGCCCACAGGCCGCGACCGCGCACGGTCACCACGCCGTCGCCGATCAGCTCGCGCAGCCGGGCGTGCAGCACCTCGCCGAGGCGGGCGGCGCGCTCCTGGAACTCGCCGGTACGCAGGATCTCGATCACGGCGTTGCCCACGGCGCAGGCCAGCGGGTTGCCGCCGAACGTGGACCCGTGCTGCCCCGGCTTGATCACGCCGAGCACGTCCGCGTTCGCCGCGACGGCCGAGACCGGGACCACGCCGCCGCCGAGCGCCTTGCCCAGCACGTACATGTCCGGGACGACGTTCTCGTGCTCGCAGGCGAAGGTCCGGCCGGTGCGCCCGAGACCCGACTGGATCTCGTCGGCGATCATGAGGATGTTCTCGGCCGTGCACAGCTCGCGCAGCTGCGTGAGGTAGCCGTCCGGCGGCACCAGCACTCCGGCCTCGCCCTGGATCGGCTCGACCAGCACCGCGACCGTGTTGGCGTCGATCGCCTCGCGCACGGCCTCGACCGAGCCGTACTTGACGATCTTGAAGCCCGGCGTGTACGGGCCGAAGCCGCCGCGCGCGTCGGGGTCGGTGGAGAAGCTGACGATCGTGGTGGTGCGACCGTGGAAGTTGTCCTCCATCACGATGATGGTGGCCTGCTCCGGCTCGACGCCCTTGACCTCGTAACCCCACTTGCGGGCCACCTTGATCGCGGTCTCGACGGCCTCGGCGCCGGTGTTCATCGGCAGGATCATGTCCTTGCCGGTGAGGTCGCCGAGCCCGGCGCAGAACTCGGCGAACTGGTCGTGGTAGAACGCGCGGCTGGTCAGCGTGAGCCGGGCGAGCTGCCGCTGCGCCGCCTCGACGATCTTCTCGTTGCCGTGGCCGAAGTTCAGCGAGGAGTAGCCGGACAGGCAGTCGAGGAACCGCCTGCCGTCGACGTCGGTCACCCAGGCGCCCTGCGCCTCGCTGATCACCACGGGCAGCGGGTGGTAGTTGTGCGCGCTCCGGCGCTCGATCACGCCGATCAGCTCTGAGCTGGTCGTCATCCTAGTTGTCCCCCCTGATCTCCAGTGTGCAGCACTTCGGGCCGCCGCCCGCCTTGCGCAGCTCGGACAGGTCGACGGGGACCGGCTCGTAGCCCCGCCGCTTCAGTTCGAGCTGCAGATCCGCGGCCTCGTAGTTGATGACCACGTGGGTGCCGTCGCTGACGGCGTTGAGCCCGAGCACCTCCGCGTCGGCCGCGCTCGCGAGCACCGCGTCCGGGAACATCCGGGCCAGGACCCGCCGGCTGCCCTCGGAGAAGGCGTCGGGGTAGTAGCAGACGTTGCGGCCGTCGAGCGGGAACAGCGCCGTGTCGAGGTGGTAGAAGCGGGGGTCCACCAGCGTGAGCGACACCACCGGGCGGCCGACGAACTCCTGGGCCTCCAGGTGGGCGGCGACGTTCGTGCGGAACCCGGTGCCGGCCAGCACGACCTCGTCCAGGGTCAGGAAGTCGCCCTCACCCTCGTTGACGTGCTCCGGCTCCAGCACAGGATACCCGCGCTCGGCGAACCAGCGCAGGTACGCCGGTCCCTCGGGGCCGCGCTCGGGGAAGGCGAAGCGGGCGCCGTACGCCCGGCCGTCCACGACGAGGGCGCCGTTGGCCGCGAAGACCATGTCGGGCAGGCCCTCGACCGGGTCGATGAGGCTGACCTGGTGCCCGAGGCTCTCGTACGTGGACTTGAGTCCCTCCCACTGCCGGATCGCGACGTCGCGGTCGGCGCCCGCCTCCGGATGCATCCACGGGTTGATGGCGTACTCAACCGTGAAGTGCTCGGGGCGGCACATGAGGAAGTGCTTGGGCATGCAGGTCTCCGTAGAGGTCGTACAAGGGTGTGTGAGCCCCGGGCGTGGGGGACGAGCACAGCCTAGGAATGTATGTTTATGCAGGCCAAGCAATGCGAATGGCGTGTTCGCGCGGGTCTGTTGCGAGTATCGGGCGTCGGCGTGCGATCCGTTGCGCGGCCACCGGACAGCCCCGCCACGCGGCCCTCCCAGGGTGTCTCGGGCGGCTAGCGCAGGGCGGCCTCGGGCGGCGTCTCCCGCACCTGCCCGGCGCCCGCGACCTCGTCCAGGGAGGCCCCCGGAGGCTCGTCCACCAGGCGCGACAGCACGATCGAGCTCTTGGTGCGCACCACGAACGCCTGGGCCGCGATCCGCTCGATGACCCGCTCCACGTGACGCACGTCCGTGGCGCGGATGTGCACCAGCGCGTCGGCCTCGCCGGTGATCGTGGCCGCCGCCACCACCTCCGGGAACTTCGCGACCGCGAGCGCGATGTCGGACGGCTTGGTCTTGCCCTGGCAGAACAGCTCGACGTACGCCTCGGTGGTCCAGCCGAGCGCGCGCGGCGCGACCCGGGCGCTGAAGCCCGTGATGACGCCGGTCTCGCGCAGCCGGTCGACGCGGCGCTTGACGGCGGACGCGCTCAGCCCGACGTGGTGCCCGATCTCCGCGTAGGTCTGCCGGGCGTCCTCGACGAGGGCGGCGATGATGGCGCGATCCAGCCGGTCCAGTTCCACGGGCCCTGTATACCGCCTCGCCCCGTCACGGCGCGACGCGGGCGGACGTCGGCGCGCCGCGCGACAGGACAGGCGGCGGCGTCCCGACGTGACGAGCGCCGGCGCGCCGCGCGACATGACGGGACATGCGGCAGACTAGGCGCCGCGCGACGCCGCCTGCCGCGTCCGCGTACGCCGCCGGAGGGTTGTCGAGAGATGAGCACAGCGCGCTTCCCCGAAGGGTTCGTGTGGGGAGTGTCCACGTCCGCCTACCAGATCGAGGGGGCGACCACCGAGGACGGGCGCGGCCCGTCGATCTGGGACGTCTTCCCCGGCGGGCGCAACGGCGATCCGGCCTGCGACCACTACCGGCGCCACGCCGACGACGTCCGGCTGATGAAGGACCTCGGCATGGCCGCCTACCGGTTCTCGGTGAGCTGGCCGCGCGTCATGCCCACGGGCCGGGGGCGGCTCAACGGCCCCGGCCTGGACTTCTACGACCGGCTGGTGGACGAGCTGCTGGCCGCCGGCATCGCCCCGTACGCCACCCTCTACCACTGGGACCTGCCCCAGGCCCTGGAGGACGAGGGCGGCTGGACCTCCCGCGACACCGCCCACCGCTTCGCCGACTACGCCCGGGCCGTCCACGACCGCCTCGGCGACCGCGTCGGCACCTGGTTCACGCTCAACGAGCCGTGGGTGGCGGCCTTCCTCGGGCACGGCTCCGGCGTCCACGCGCCCGGCCGGAGCTCGGCGGCCGAGGCGTTCACCGCCGCGCACCACATGCTGCTCGCCCACGGGCTCGGCCTGGAGGCGCTGCGCTCGGCGGGCGCCGGCCGGGCCGGCATCCTGCTCAACCTCTCGCCCGTGCTCACCCCCGGCCAGCTCGGCGACATGGAGTCGCGGCCGTCCGAGGAGGACGCGGCGGCGGTGGCGCGCATCGACGCGCTGCACAACCGGCAGTTCCTGGAGCCGGTGCTGCGCGGGCGCTACCCCGCCGACCTGCTGGCGCTGATCGAGCGGACGGCCGGGCTCGGGCACGTCCGCGACGGCGACCTCGACCTCATCGGCCGGCCGATCGACCTGCTGGGCGTCAACTACTACACCCCGACCGTCGTGCAGGCCCGGCCGGGCGCGGTGGCCGACCCGGCCTTCCCCGGCAGCGAGGACGTCCTGTTCTGCAGCGTGCCCACCGCCGTGACGGCCATGGGCTGGCCCATCGTGCCCAGCGGGCTGACCCTGCTGCTGCGCCGCCTGTCGCGGGAGTACCCCGAGACCGAGATGATGATCACCGAGAACGGGGCGGACTTCGTCGACGTGGTCACGGCCGACGGCATCCACGACGTCGAGCGGACGAGCTTCATCGAGGAGCACCTGCGCGCGCTGCGGGTCTCGCTGGAGGAGGGGGCCAAGGTCCGCGGCTACCTCGTGTGGTCGCTGCTCGACTGCGTCGAGTGGGCCGACGGCTACCGGCGCAAGTTCGGCCTGGTCCACGTGGACCTGGAGACCCAGCGGCGGCGGCTGAAGGACAGCGCCCTGTGGTACCGCGACGTCATCGCCCGCAACGGCCTGCCCGACGGCCGGACGCGGCGGCCCACGCTGGAGACCGTCGCCGCCCGCGCCGGCGTCTCGCGGGCCACGGTCTCGCGGGTCGTCAACGGCGAGGCGTCGGTCAGCGCCGAGGCGCGCGACGCGGTGCTGCGCGCGATCAGCGAGCTCGGGTACGTCCCCAACGCCGCCGCGCGCAGCCTCGTCACCCGCAGGACCGACACGGTGGCGCTGGTGTTGTCCGAGCCGCGCCACGGCGGCGACGCGCTGATCGCGGCCGTCGTCCGGTACGTCACCAGCATGCTGGAAGGGGCCGGCAAGCAGATCACGCTCATGCTGGCCGACACGGCCGACAGCCGGCGGCGCGTCATCCAGCACGTCGAGGCGCGCCAGGCCGACGGGGTGGTGCTGCTGCCGCCCGACGACCACGGCCCGCTGGCCGAGCGGCTGGCCCGCACCGGCGTGCCCGTCGTGCTGCTCGGCCGCCCGGCCGTGGCCTCGCTCGTGCCGCACGTGGCCGTGGACGACGCCGGCGGCGCGCGGGCGGCCACCGCCCACCTGCTGGCCGGGGGCCGCCGCCGCATCGGCATGGTCTGCGGGCCGACGGACCTCGTCGCCGTGCAGGACCGGCTCGCCGGGCACCGCGACGCCCTGCGTGAGGCCGGGCTACGGCCGTTGCTCGCCCTGTCCGGGCTCGACCGCGAGTCGGGCGCGGCGGCGGCCCGGCGGCTCCTGTCGGACCACCCGGAGCTGGACGCGCTCTTCGCCACCTCCGACGACCTGGCGATCGGCGCGCTGCGCGCGGCTCGCGACCTGGGGCGGCGGGTGCCGGAGGACGTCGCGATCGCCGGGTTCGGCGACATCGACGCGGCCTCCTGCACGACACCGGCCCTGACCACGGTCCGGGTGCCGGCCGAGGACCAGGCCCTCGCGCTGGCGCGGCTGATGCTGTCCCGCCTGGACGGCCGGCACGCGGGCCCCGTGGTGCTGCCGGCCCGCCTGGTGGTGCGCGACTCGACCTGAGCGCCGGCCGGGCGGGCGGGGCGAGCCGGGGCGGGCACCGGTCAGGAGGCCGCCCCGTCGGGCGGTGGCCGGTCGGGCGGTGGCCGGTCGGGCGGTCGCCGGTCGGGCGGTCGCCGGTCAGGAGGCCGCCGGTCAGGAGGCCGCCGGGCTGGAGACCGCCGGTCAGGTGGTCGAGAACGTGAACCAGTTGACGTTGACGAAGTCGGCCGGCCGGCCGCTGGCGAAGGTCAGGTAGACCGTGTGCCGGCCCGTCACCGGGGCGATGTTGGCCGGCACGGTGCGCCAGCTCTGCCAGCCGCCGGTCGAGGCCACCGCGAAGTCGCCCACCGGAGCCGCGCCCAGGCTGTCCAGGCGCACCTGGACGAGCCCGCTCACCCCGGCCGCCGCCCCGGACGCCACGCGCACCTTGACCTGCCGGGCCGCCTCGGAGCCGAAGTCCACCCCGTCGAAGCGCAGCCAGTCGCCGTTGGCGATCCCGCCGACGTTCTGCCCGCCGCCGGTGTCGGTCGTGCTCTCGATCATGGTGCCCGACTGGGCCTGGTACGCCTCGGCCTGGATGGTGGAGCGGGCATCCACCCCGCCGGGCGGCACCGTGGGCGTCACGGTGGGCGTCGGCGTGGGGCCGGCGCCGCCGCTCTGCCACACGGCCACGTAGTCCACCAGCATCGGCCGCCCGGGCACGGTGGCCGCGGTGGGCGTGCCGAACCCGGCCACGCCGTTGGGGAAGGCGCCGCCCATGGCCACGTTGAGCAGCAGGAAGTAGCCGGCGTGGCCGGTCATGGCGGTCCAGGTGCCGGCGTCGAGCTGGGCCTGGCTCACGCTGTGGAACTGCTGGCCGTCCACGTACCAGCGCAGCTGGTTGGGGCTGACGGAGCGGTCCCACTCGAAGCGGTAGGTGTGGAAGGCCGACTGGCAGGTGGAGCCGGGGCAGGCCCGGTTGGCGCCGAGCCCGTTGGTCTCCTGGCAGGGGCCGCCGGGGTTGACGCCGCAGTGCAGGACGCCCCAGACGGCGTTGACGCCGTTGACGTTCTCCATGATGTCGAACTCGCCGATGCCCGGCCAGTTCCAGTAGTTGCCCCGGTACGGCGCGCCGAGCGCCCAGAAGGCGGGCCAGTAGCCGAGGGCGGCGTCACCGGTGACGTTCGGCATCTGGATGCGGCCCTCGATGCGCAGCACGCGACCGTCGGCGGGCTTGAAGTCGGCCCGCCGGGTCTCGATCCGGGCCGAGGTCCACTCGCCGGACGAGCCGCGCTGCGGGGTGATGCGCAGGTTGCCGGAGCCGTCGAGGCTGAGGTTGGCGGGGTTGCCGGTGTAGTTCTGGATCTCGCCGGTGCCCCAGTCGGCGGGGCCGCCGGGGTAGGCGTGGCCGGTGTCGACGATCCACTCGGCCGACGGGGCCGAGCCGGAGGGGCCGGTGAAGTCGTCCGACCAGACGAGCGACCAGCCGGACGGGGTGGGCGGGACGGCGGCCGAGGCGCCGGCCGCCGCGTGGACGAGCAGGCCGGCGAGCGTGACCAGAGCCGCGGCGAGGGCGGCCAGGCGACGCCGGTGGCGGCGGGGGAGGCGGGGGAGGAGGCGCGTTGTCATGGCTGCTCCTGGGGGATGCGGGGGCGGAGCGTGGACCTGTCGCGAGAGAGCGCTCTCTTACAGAGAGGTAAACATGCCGTGACGGGGGTGTCAAACGATGGAGAGCGCTCTCAAACACGGAGCGCGAACGCGAGCGAGCCGGGGCGGTGCTCGACGCACGCGCCCCGGCTCGCCGGACGGATCCTGGGGGAGGTCAGCCCTTGTCGGCCTCGCCGGTGGCCGCCTCCAGGGCGTCCTCGGGAGAGGCCTCCAGGTCCTGCTCGGCCTCGGCGCCGGCCTGCGCGGACTGCTTGTCCAGGCGCACCCAGCTCGTCACGCTCTCCACCGCGAACAGCACGAACAGGTAGGCCGTCAGCAGCGCCAGCACCAGCGGCAGCCAGCCGAGCGCCGCGCCCGCGCCGATGAGCAGCAGCCGCAGCTCCCAGCCGAGCCCCGCGTGGAACACCCAGGCGGGCGGCCAGATGCTCTGCCGCGTGCGGTAGACGGTGTCGTAGGTGTGGTAGCCCACGACGTACACGAGCACGAACAGCAGCCACCGGGGCGCGTCGGCCGCCAGGCCCACCGCGATGATGGTCAGGAACTCGGTGCCGCGCAGCAGCGGCGGGGTGAGCCAGTCGAGCCGGCCCAGGTGGTCGCGCGGCGCGGTCGGCAGCACGAGCACCAGGACGACGAGCACGGGCACGAGCAGCATCGGCCCGGACGACGGCAGGCCGATCGCGGTGAGGACGGCGACCGCGACCAGCGCCAGCAGCGTGGCGGGCACCGGGGGCAGGCCCTTGCCGAGGCGGCCGGACAGCGCGTGGACGAGGGGCCCGTCGTCACGGTAGGCGAGCAGGCGGGCGGTCTGGACGCGGCGGCGCTCCTCGTCGGGATCCGGCGTGGGGGTGGCGGCGGCCTGCGGGTAGGTGATCATGCGAGCGACCTCATGAGGCGTCCGGTGAGGGTGTAGACGGCGGCGACGGTGCCCCAGATCACCAGCGTGAGGAAGGTGATGCGGGCGTCGAAGAGGGCGGCGGTGATCGCGATGGCCGCGAACCGCTCGCCGATGGGGAAGACGATCATCTTACGCGCCCAGTGGACGGCGCGGTAACGCCCGGCCTTGGACCACATCTTCAGCACGCCCCGGATGCCCTGGCTGCGCTCGACCCGGCGGCGCTCCAGAGCCTTGCGCAGGGGGCGGTCGTCGGGCGCGGTCAGCGGCAGCGTGGGCAGCTGGGCCGGCGGCTTGCGCCGGTTGGCGACGCCGTAGGAGAAGTCGAGCAGGTGGCGCACCGACTGCAGGCCGATGGCGGCCAGCGCGAGGATCCAGATGTCGTCGCCGTTGCCCGACACGACCCAGCCGATCGCCAGGCCGGCGAAGACGACGTACTCCTTGAAGCGGTCGAACGTCGCGTCGAGCCAGGCGCCGAGCACGCCGAACTTGCGGGCGTAGCGGGCGACCTGCCCGTCGACGCAGTCGAAGACGAACGCGAAGTAGATGAGGGCGCCGCCGAGCACCATCCACGGCCGGTCACCGGTGGCGAAGCAGGCCGCCGCGAGCACGCCCAGCGTGATCGAGATGAGCGTGACCTGGTTGGGCGTCAGCCCGCGCCGGGCCGCCCAGCGGGCGATGAAACGGGAGTAGGTGGAGACGAAGTAGGTGGTGAAGAAGCCGTCGGCGCCCTTGACCGCGTTGTTGAGCCGGGCCCGGTCCTCGTCGAAGCCGGACATCTCGGCGACGGCCTCGTCGGCCTCCTGCTGCGTCGAGACCCGGCGGAAGAACAGGTCGCGCCGGCCGCGGACGCCGACCGACACGCCCTTGCGCACCAGGCCGAAGATCAGGAGCTGGACCAGGTCGTCGTCCTCGCCGAACAGGTGGGCGAGGCCGGCCATCTCGCGGCACGCCTCGGCCAGGACGGCCGCGTTGCGCGTGCTGACGTGCAGGGGGCCGAGCGCGACCATGTTGGGCCGGGTCACGGCGTGGTGGGCGGTGCCGACGGAGACGATGCGGGACTTGCCGGCGCGGGCGCGCACGGGCAGGTCCTCGAAACGCCGGAGGCTGATCTCGGGCTCCGCCTCGTCGATCGGGACGATGTCTTCCTGCGCCTCGTCGGCCGCCTCCGGCCTGGGCTCCTTGGCGATGAGGGCCAGCGCGCCGCGTTTGGTCTTGGTGATCTGGTAGATGAGCTCGTCGTGGATCACCGAGTTGGCGGGCAGGATGAGCAGGCTCTCGGTCGCGGACTCCGCGACGTCGGCCAGCGCGCGCAGGGCGGCGGCCACGTCGTCGGACTCGATGGTCGCCGGCCGCGGATCCAGGGACAGGATCTGGCTGCGCAGTCGCTCTGCCACGGTCGGGCCGCCGGGCAGCGCCGCGAGCCTCAGGCCGGTAGGAGCGGTGTCGGGGCCGGGCGAAGAGCCCAGCAGGACCACGCGGGTCATGACTCCCTTTCGAGGCGGTTGCGGGGGGATGAACTACTGGAGGTATTGCGGGGACAGGCGTCTGAGTCTAATGAGAGTCGCGCAGAGTCGCGTCACTGACGCGGTCCCGTAACAGAAAGACCGTGCGGCCATAAGATGGGCGAGTGAGTCTCTACCGTGACGAAGGCGTGGTTCTGCGCACGCAGAAGCTCGGCGAGGCCGACCGCATCGTCACCATCCTGGCCAGGCGCACGGGCAAGGTGCGCGCCGTCGCCAAGGGCGTGCGCCGCACCACCTCGCGCTTCGGCGCCCGGCTGGAGCCGTTCACGCACGTCGACCTGCAGCTCCACACGGGCCGCACGCTCGACGTCGTCACGCAGGCCGAGACGATCCGGCCGTACGGCGAGGCGCTGGCGTCCGACTACCCGCGCTACACCGCGGGCACGGCGATGCTGGAGACGGCCGACCGGCTCGTCCACGGCGAGAAGGAGCCGGCCCTGCGGCACTTCCTGCTGCTGGTGGGCGGGCTGCGCACGCTGGCCGAGGGCCTGCACGAGCCGCGCCTGGTCCTCGACGCCTACTTCCTGCGCTCCCTGGCGGTGGCGGGCTACGCGCCCGCGCTCGACGCGTGCGCCAAGTGCCGGGCGCCCGCGATCAGGGCGTTCGCCATCGTCTCCGGCGGCGTGGTCTGCGGCGCCTGCCGGCCGGCGGGCGCGGCCGTGCCGGCGATCGAGACGATCGGGCTCATGACGGCGCTGCTGCGCGGCGACTGGGCGACGGCCGACGCCTCCGAGCAGCGTCACCGCGGCGAGTGCAGCGGCCTGGTGGCCGCGTACCTCCAATGGCACCTCGAACACGGAATACGCTCTCTGCGACACGTCGAAAGGGAGCCAGTGTGAACGTCCGACCGCCGTCCCCCCACCCGTCCGGCGCCACGCCGCCGCCGATCCCCCGCGAGTTCGTGCCGCGGCACGTGGCCATCGTCATGGACGGCAACGGGCGCTGGGCCAAGGCCCGCGGGCTGCCCCGCACCGAGGGCCACAAGGCGGGCGAGGCGTCGCTGTTCGACGTCATCGAGGGCGCGCTGGAGCTGGGCATCCCGTACCTCAGCGCGTACGCCTTCTCCACGGAGAACTGGAAGCGCTCGCCCGACGAGGTGCGCTTCCTCATGGGCTTCAACCGCGACGTCATCCGCCGGCGCCGCGACGAGCTGCACGCGATGGGCGTGCGGGTGCGCTGGGCGGGCCGTCCCGGCCGGCTGTGGAAGAGCGTCATCTCCGAGCTCCAGACGGCCGAGGAGATGACCGTGCACAACCGGAAGCTGACGCTGCAGTTCTGCGTCAACTACGGCGGGCAGGCCGAGATCGTGCAGGCCGCGGTCAAGCTGGCCGCCGACATCGCGGCGGGCCGGGTCAAGCCGTCGAAGGTGGACGAGAAGGTCTTCTCCCGCTACCTCGACGAGCCGGAGATCCCGGCGGTCGACCTGTTCGTCCGCTCGTCGGGGGAGCAGCGCTTCTCCAACTTCCTGCTGTGGCAGTCGGCCTACGCGGAGATGGTGTTCCTCGACCGGCTCTGGCCCGACTTCGACCGCCGTGACCTGTGGGAGGCGTGCGAGATCTTCGCCAAGCGCGACCGGCGCTACGGCGGCGCCATCCCCAACCAGGTCTAGAAGACGGGGCGCGCTTACGGCAGGATGCGCGCCATGAGTCCGTACGTGATCGAGCCGATCGGCCATGTCGAGTCGCCTCTGACCGACCGGGGGCAGGCGCCCAAGCAGGGTGACGAGGGCGCGCCGGAGGCGTGGCTGGTGTTCGAGGAGCGGGTGCGCGAGGGGCTGCGCGACCTGCGTGAGGGCGACGAGGTCATCGTGCTGACCTGGCTCGACCGGGCCGTCCGCGACGTCCTGTCCGTCCATCCGCGCGGCGACGCGAGCCGGCCCCGGCAGGGCGTCTTCAGCACCCGCTCTCCGGACCGGCCCAACCCCGTGGGGCTGCACCGGGTGGGCGTCGTCGCGGTCGAGGGGACGCGGCTGCGGGTGCGTGACCTGGAGGCGCTGGACGGCACCCCCATCGTGGACGTCAAGCCGGTGCTCGACCGCGACACCGAACGCTAGCCGTCCGGCTCTCCTCGACCGCGACACCGAACGCCGGCCGTCCGGCTCTCCTCGGACACGACACCGAACGCCGGCCGTCCGGCTCTCCTCGGACACGACACCGAACGCCGGCCGTCCGGCTCCCCCTCAGGCGCGGCGGCGGGCGCGGTAGGCGGCGACGTGCATGCGGTTGCCGCAGGTGCGGCTGTCGCAGTAGACACGGGAGCGGTTGCGCGACTCGTCGACGAACACGCGGTCGCAGTCGGGCGCCGAGCAGGTGCGCAGCCGCTCCCACTCGCCCTCGACGAGCAGGTGGGCCAGCGCGACCCCGCAGTCGGCGGCCAGGTGCTCCGACAGCGTCGCGTCGGGCGCGAAGTAGTGGACGTGCAGCGGGTGGCCGTCGTGCTCGGTCAGCCGGGGCGTGATCCGCGTCTCGGAGAGCAGCGCGTTGAGCTGGCGCACCGCGGTCGGCTGGTCGGGCGCGGTGAACACCCGGTGGAACGCCTCCCGTACCAGGCGCACCTGGCCGAGGTCGCGCGGGGTGAGCGTGGTGATGCCGCTGACCTGCCGCGCCTCGACGAACGCCCGGAGTGTGGCGAGGTCGGCCAGCCGGTCATCGCCGCCGGTCGAGGGCGAGGTGTTGACCAGCTCGACGACCGTGGCCAGCGAGTGGACCATGTCATGGCCAAACGGCATGTTGACTCCTGTCTGGCGCCCATTCTAGCGTGGACGCAGCGTATCTCTAGTCTGCGCGTTCGGGGGTCATACGTGAGCGGACACCGCCGCATCGTGCTCGTCGCGATCGCCGGAGCGCTGATCATCTCGACCTCCGCCCCCCTCGTCAGGCTGGCCGACGTCTCACCCGCCACCTCGGCCTTCTTCCGGTGCGCGTACGCGGTGCCGCCCATGGCCGTCCTGGCCTGGCGCGAACGCCGCCGGCTCGGCCCGCTGGGGCGCCGGGCGACCGGCATCGCGTGGGCGGCCGGCCTGCTGTTCGCCCTCGACCTGCTGTTCTGGCACCACACCATCGCCTACGTGGGCGCGGGCCTGGCCACCGTGCTCGGCAACCTCCAGGTCTTCATCGTCGCGTTCGCCGCCTGGGCGATCTTCCGGGAGCGGCCTTCGGGCCGGCTCATGCTTGCGACCCCGGTGGTGTTCGCGGGGGTGGCGCTCATCTCGGGATTGTTCGACAGCGCCGCCTACGGCTCAGACCCGATGCTCGGCGCGCTGACCGGCACCGCCACCTCGATCTCGTACGCCGGCTTCCTGCTGCTGATGAAGGGCGGCTCGGAGCGGGCCGCCGGGCCTCTCGCGCACGCCACGGCCGTGGCGGCCCTCGCCATCGCGGCGCTGAGCCCGGTCTTCGGCGGCGCCGACCTGGTCCCGGCCTGGCCTGCGCACGGCTGGCTGCTGCTGCTCGCGCTCGGGCCGCAGGTGATCGGCTGGTCGCTGATCACGTACACGCTGCCGAGGCAGCCGGCCGCGCTCACCGCGCTGCTGCTGCTCGTGCAGCCGCTGACCACCGTGGCGCTGTCGGCGTTGACGCTCGGCGAGCGCCCGTCGCCGCTCCAGCTCGCCGGCTGCGCGGTGATCGTCCTCGGTGTCCTGTACGGCTCGCGCGGCGCTCAGCCGGCCCGCACGGAGGCCGAGCAGGACGCGCAGGTGCCGAAGACCTCGACCGTGTGAGTGATCTCGGTGAAGCCGTGCTCGCCGCCGACCGCCTCCGCCCAGCGCTCCACGGCCGGGCCGGCCACTTCGACGGTGTGACCGCAGCGGCGGCAGACCAGGTGGTGGTGATGGTCGCCGCTGGCGCACGCGCGGTAGACGGACTCGCCGTCGTCGGTGCGCAGCACGTCGACCTGACCGCCGTCGGCCAGCGCCTGCAGGGCGCGGTAGACCGTGGTCAGGCCGATCTTGGCGCCGTGCTGGCGCATCTCGGCGTAGACGTCCTGCGCGCTGCGGAACCCCTCGCTTCGGCGAAGAGTGTCGTGCACGGCATCGCGTCTCGTGCTCATCGAAACTCCTTGGTGCTGGAGACCCCGGGCTTGGGCCCTGGGCAGGAAGGCCGGGCACCACCACGCACGTGCTTCGTGCGAAGTGGCTGATTCCTGAGGGGGTGATTCGTCAGAATGGATCTGTGAGGACGGCGTACAAGTGCCGGGCGTACCCGACGCCTGAGCAGGCCAGTGCGTTGAATCGCACGTTCGGGTGCGTACGCGTCGTCTGGAACCGCACCCTGGCCTGGCGGCGCGACCGATACCGCACCCAGCAGGCGAAGATCGGCTTTGTCCAGGCGAACGCCTACCTCACCGCGATGAAGGCCACCGACGAGCTGGCATGGCTGAACGAGGTGTCGTCGGTGCCGTTGCAGCAGGCGATCCGGCACCAGCAGGCGGCGTTCACGAACTTCTTCGCCGGACGCGCCCGACATCCGCGCTACAAGTCCCGAACCGGACGGCAGTCGGCCGAATACACCCGCTCGGGGTTCCGCTACCGAGACGGGCGACTGTTCCTCGCGAAGATGGACGCGCCCCTGGCATTCGTCTGGTCCTGGCCCGAGGTGCACCCGGCGTCCATCGACCCGACCACGGTGACCGTCTCCCGGGACCCGTGCGGACGGTGGTACGTCTCCTTCGCCGCCGATGTCGCCGTTCCCGACCGGCTCGCGGCGGCGGGCACCGTGGTCGCCGTGGATCTCGGCGTGACGGACTTCGCCGTCACCTCCGACGGCGACAAGATCCCCAACCCGCGCCATCTGGCCAAGCGGGAGCGCAACCTGGCCCGCTACCAGCGCCGCCGAGCACGCAAGGTCAAGGGGTCGAGCAACCACCGCAAGGCGAAGGCCAAGGTCGCCCGCGCCCACCGGAAGGTACGCGCGTCCCGCACGGACTTCCTGCACAAGACCAGCACGCGGCTGGTCCGCGACCACGACGTGATCGTGATCGAGGACCTGGCCGTGACCAACATGATCCGCAACCGCACACTGGCCAAGGCCGTCTCCGACTGCGGATGGGGCGCCTTCCGCCGCATGCTCGCCTACAAGGCGGCCAGGTACGGGCGTCACCTGGTCGTGGTCGACCGCTGGCTGCCCAGCTCCAAGACCTGCTCGGCCTGCGGGCACCTGCTTGAGCGGCTTCCGCTCGGCATCCGGACGTGGCAGTGCCCGTCCTGCGGCACCCGGCACGACCGGGACCTCAACGCCGCGAAGAACATCCTGGCGGCAGGTCTTGCCGTGACTGCCTGCGGAGGTGACGTCAGACACTCCGGGTCCACCCGGGTGCGGTCGCCGGTGAAGCAGGAACCCCGACCTGCGAAGGTGGGAATCCCTCGCCTCCAGGCATGGGGAGAAAGTCAAGCAGCCTCCCTGACAGGCGTCGTCGTAGGATCCCCGTGTATGCCCGGCTCCCGGACACGGCCTCGGCGTACGAATCTACCGACACCGAGGGCCAGCACGAAGCCGGCGAGCGCGAGAAGGACGATCGCGGCGCCCGGCGGCACCCGGGACGACAGCGTGGAGGCCAGGAGGCCGCCCACGGCGACCACCACGCCGATCGTCATGGCCAGCGCCATCGTCGCCCGGAAGCCCCTGGTGAGCTGCTGGCTCGTGGCCACCGGGATCACCATGAGCGCGCTGACGAGCAGCAGCCCGACCACGCGCATGGCGATGACGACGGTCAGCGCCGCCGTGATCGCGATCACCAGGCTGAGGAAGCGCACCGGCAGGCCGCTGGCCCGCGCCATCTCCTCGTCCTGGCACAGGACGAACAACTCCCTGCCGAAGATCACCACCACCGCGACGACCGCGACCGCCAGCGCGCCGATGACCCAGATGTCCTCGGTGGTGACGCTGGCGATGGCGCCGAACAGGTAGGAGTTCAGCTTGGCGGTGCCGCCGCCCGGCGCGATGCCCATGAGCATGACGCCGCCGGCGATGCCGCCGTAGAACAGCAGGGCCAGGGCCACGTCGCCGCTCGTCCGGCCGCGTGCCCGTACCAGCTCGATGGTGACGGCGCCCGCGACGGACACCACGACGGCCGTCAGCACCGGCTCGGTGTCCGTGAGGAACCCGAGCGCCACGCCGGTCAGCGCGACGTGCCCGATGCCGTCGCCGAGCAGCGAGAGCCGCCGCTGCACGATGAACGTGCCCACGGCGGGCGCGCACAGGCCCACCAGCAGCGCCGCGACCAGCGCGAGCTGGAAGAACGGCGCCTGCAGCAGCTCGATCATGCCTCTCCCTGCCAGTTCAGCGGCCCGGCGCCCGCGCCGCGCCCGAGGATCTCGCTCGCGCCGGGCTCGTCCGGGGCGTGCGGATGGACGTGCTCGTGTCCCGGGCGGGCGCACTCGCCCTCCGGCCGGGGCGGCGCGCCGTCGTGGGTGATCAGGCCGTCGCGCACCACGACGCCCCGGGTGATCAGCGGCTCCAGCGGGCCCAGCTCGTGGGCGACGAGCACGATCGTGCGTCCCTGCAGCACCAGCGTGGCGAGCGTGTCGGCCAGCAGGCGCTGCGTCTCGGCGTCGACGCCCGCCGTGGGCTCGTCCATGACGTACGTGTCGGGCTCGCCGGCCAGCGCGCGGGCGATGAGCACCCGCTGCTGCTGGCCGCCCGACAGGTGCTGCACGGGGTCGCCGGCCCGCGCGGTCAGGTCCACGGCCTCCAGCGCGTCGGCCACGGCCGCCCGGTCGGCCGCGCTGGTCCGGCGCAGGCGGCGCTGCCGCGCGATCCGTCCCGAGGCGACCACCTCGCGGACCGTGGCGGGCACGCCGCCGCCGACCTGGAGCCGCTGGGGCACGTAGCCGATGCGCCACCAGTCGCGGAACCGGGCGGGCGGGCGGCCGTACAGGAGGGTCTGGCCGCCGGACAGCGGGATCAGGCCGAGCAGCGCCCGCACCAGCGTGGACTTGCCGGAGCCGTTGGTGCCCATGACCGCGACCACCTCGCCGGGGCGGATCGTGAGGTCCACGCCCCGCAGGATCGGCCGCCGGTCCAGGGTGACCTTCCCGCCGGTCATGGAGAAGGCCGTCTCGCCCGAGGTCTTCGCGCCCGTGGTGTTGGCGCCCGTGGTGCTGGCGCCCGTGGTGTTGGCGGCTGTGGTGTTCGCGCCCGTGGCGTTCTCGCCCGTGGTGTTCCCGGCGGTCTCGCTCATGGTCATGCTCCGCATCCCAGGGCCGTGCGCAGGGTGGTGAGGTTGGCCCGCATCGCGGACAGGTAGTCGCCGGACGGCTTGCTCTCCAGCGGGTCGAGCACCGCCGTCCTCGCCCCCACCTCGGAGGCCAGCACCTGCGCGACCTTCGGGCTGACCAGCGACTCGGTGAACACGGTCGTCACCTTCTCACTCTTGGCCAGCCCGGCGACCTCGGCCAGGCGGGCGGGGGAGGGCTCGGCCTCGGGAGCGAGGGTGATGCCGACCTGCTTGAGCCGGTAGCGGTCGGCCAGGTAGCCGAACGCCTCGTGGGCCGTCACCAGGGTACGGGAGCGGCAGGTGGCCAGGCCCTGCGTGAACTCCTTGTCGAGCGCGCCGAGGGAGGCCGCCGTCGCGGCGGCGCGGTCCTTGTAGCCCTGCGCGTGCGCCGGGTCGGCGGCGGCCATCCGCTCGCCGAGCCCGGTGGCGACCGTGGCCAGGCGCGCGGGGTCGAGCCAGAGGTGGGGGTCGTAGGAGACCTCGTGGTCGTGCTCCGCCTCCTCGCCCTCGTGGCCGGCCTCGTCGTGGCCGGCGGGGAGGGTCTTGACGGCGGTGGCCGCGTCGAAGGCCTTGTCCGCGTCGACGGCGTCGTCCACGGCCGGCTGCACGCCCTTGATGTAGACGATCAGGCTCGCCTCGCCCAGCTCCGCCATCTGGTGGGGGCCGAGCTCCAGGTCGTGCGGCTCGACGCCGGGGGCGGTCAGCACGCTCACGGCGGCGTCGGGGCCGCCCACCTGCTGGCTGAGCCACTGGAGGGGGTAGAAGGCCGCCACCACGGCGGGTTTGCCGCCGCCCGCGCCGGCTCCGGTCTCCGCCGAGCCGGCCCCGCACGCGGTGGAGGTGAGGAGGGCGGCTCCGGCCAGCAGACCGGCAGCGTACGACCGGGACAATCGCGACATCATGCGAGCCAGTATGCGGCAAAATGAAAATGGTTGTCAAAATCTCCCGGGTTCGTGCGGCACGTCGTGGAAGGGGATTCCGGACGGCGTACAGGAGCGAGGGCGCCGCCCATGGGCGTGGGCAGCGTGCCGCATGCAGGGGGTCGGTACGCGGGCACGCGTGATCGCCCCGGCGGGGGCGGCGGAGCCGTCGCCGGGGCCCGAGGCGACGTGCCGGGAGCGCGGCGGAGGCCGGGAGGCGCGAGGCGCTGTCAGAGGCCGTTCGGGAAGGCGCCGAAGCGGGTCGCCACCAGGAGCACCAGGAAGGTCAGCACGACCACCCGCAGCAGCTTGCCGCCCGCCCCCAGCGACGGCCACGACAGATACGCCAGCCAGCCGACGAACAGGATCACCGGCAGCACGGCCACGCCGCCCAGCGGGTTGGCGACCGCGAACCCCGCCAGCAGCAGGATCACCAGCGCGGCGGGCGCCACCCAGCGGGGGACCTGCGTGAACAGGTACGTCATCGGCACGGCGCTGCGCCGCTCGACGGCCTTGCGCAGGCCGGTCGCGCCCGGCGTGAAGAACTGCTCCCCCTGGGGAAGCGGGCGCTTGCTGTTCGGGGCCACAGCCAGAGCCTACGGCAGTCGGCGCTTCCGGCGGGTCCAAGCGCCTCTAATCTGGTCACGTGCTCGCCGTCATGCGCTACACCGTTCCCGAGTCCCAGTCCCAGGACTTCGTCAAGCAGGGCCACGCCATCCTCGACACCCTCGCCACCCAGCCCGGCTACCTGCGCGGCCGGCTCGCCCGATCCGTCGACGAGCCCAACCTGTGGGCCCTGGTCAGCG
The DNA here is from genome assembly GCF_024172185.1 of Nonomuraea roseoviolacea subsp. carminata. Taxonomy (GTDB): domain Bacteria; phylum Actinomycetota; class Actinomycetes; order Streptosporangiales; family Streptosporangiaceae; genus Nonomuraea; species Nonomuraea roseoviolacea. The sequence continues at coordinate 972,121 of NZ_JAMZEC010000001.1, read as the reverse complement.
AGTGGGAGGGCGCCGGCTTCTACCGCCGGGCCCTCTCGGCCGCCCGGATGGCGATGTATCCCCTGATGATCCTCATGGTCCACGAGCCCAGCGCGTTCGAGGACGTCTACACCCAAGAGCGGGCGTAACCTCACTCCCGCGCGAGGGGCCCGCCACGTCCCCTAAGCTGGGAGCTCATCCATCCCCTCGCCGACCTCCAGCCGGAAAGAGACCCAACCACATGGCACGCCGAACAGACGTCATGGACACCATCGTCAGCCTCGCCAAGCGCCGCGGGCTCGTCTACCCGTCGAGCGAGATCTACGGCGGTCTGCGTGCGTCGTGGGACTACGGTCCCCTGGGCGTGGAGCTGAAGAACAACGTCAAGCGCCAGTGGTGGCAGTCCATGGTCCAGGCGCGCGAGGACGTGGTGGGCCTCGACTCCTGCGTCATCCTGGCCCGCGAGGTCTGGCAGGCCAGCGGCCACGTCGAGACGTTCTCCGACCCGCTCACCGAGTGCCAGTCGTGCCACAAGCGCTTCCGCGCCGACCACCTCGTCGAGGCGTACGAGGAGAAGAACGGCCGCGCCCCCGAGAACGGCCTGGCCGACATCACCTGCCCCAACTGCGGCAACAAGGGCGCCTTCACCGACCCCCGGCAGTTCAGCGGCCTGCTCAAGACCTACCTCGGCCCGGTCGAGGACGAGTCCGGCCTGGCCTACCTGCGGCCCGAGACCGCGCAGGGCATCTTCATCAACTACCTCAACGTCCAGCAGTCGGCGCGCCGCAAGATCCCGTTCGGCATCGGCCAGATCGGCAAGTCGTTCCGCAACGAGATCACCCCGGGCAACTTCATCTTCCGCACCCGCGAGTTCGAGCAGATGGAGATGGAGTTCTTCGTCAAGCCCGGCACCGACGAGGAGTGGCACCAGTACTGGATCGACGAGCGTTTCCGCTGGTACTCCGACCTGGGCATCAACAAGGACAACCTCCGGCTCTACGAGCACCCGCAGGAGAAGCTGTCCCACTACTCCAAGCGCACCGTCGACGTGGAGTACCGCTTCAACTTCGCCGGCTCGGAGTGGGGCGAGCTGGAGGGCATCGCCAACCGCACCGACTTCGACCTGACCGCCCACTCCAAGGCGTCGGGCGTCGACCTCAGCTTCTTCGAGCAGGACACCGGTGAGCGCTACGTCCCGTACGTGATCGAGCCGGCCGCCGGCGTCGACCGGGCGACGCTCACGTTCCTGATCGACGCCTACACCGAGGACGAGGCCCCCAACGCCAAGGGCGTCATGGAGAAGCGCACGGTCATGCGCCTCGACCACCGGCTCGCCCCGGTCAAGGTCGCGGTGCTGCCGCTGTCGCGCAACGCCGACCTGTCGCCCAAGGCCCGCGACCTGGCCGCGCAGCTGCGCCGCCGGTGGAACGTCGAGTTCGACGACGCGGGCGCGATCGGCCGCCGCTACCGTCGGCAGGACGAGATCGGCACGCCGTTCTGCGTCACCGTCGACTTCGACACCCTTGAGGACCACGCGGTGACGATCCGCGAGCGCGACACGATGGCGCAGGAACGCATCAGCCTCGACCAGGTGCAGACCTACCTGCGCACCCACCTCAACGACTGAGGCACGGCAACGGGTGAGGCGCGGTCTTCCTCGACCGCGCCGACCGACACGCGACTTTCCACGACGCGACGACCCACACGCGGTTCTCCGCGACGCGGCCGGGCGGCTCCCACCGAGCCCCCGGCCGCCGCCGTCTCCGCCGTCTGTCGCGCTCTCGGCGGGGGAGCCGGAGCACTCGGAAACGTGGCCGAGGTCTCAGCGCCGCGGGCTCGGCGGACCTGATCTCAGAGCCGTCGGCGTGAGCAGGAGGGTGCACAAACGCGGGCGGCCTCGGAGGAGGGCCCTCAGGGAGGCGGGCCGGCGCCGGGGGCGTCAGGGGCGGCAGCGGGTGCGGGGCTCTCCGGGTGACGGCGGGCGTGGCGGCGGCACCAGACTCGGGTGAGGGCGTAGGCCGCCACCGGCAGCACGAACACCGCCGCCCGCAGCCCGTACACGATGCCCCGGTAGATCCCCTCCGACGTCACCAGCGTCGGCTGCGGCGACCACGGGTCCGGCGGGATCACCGACACCCACGTCCCCGCCCACAGCACCGCGAAGAAGACGATCACCGCCACGCCCAGCGCCGTGCGCCCGGGCGCCCGGGCGGGCCGGTCCAGCAGGTGGTGCTCGCCCCGGTCGCCCGTCACCCGGCGCTCCGCGAACGGGTACACCAGCAGCGCCACGAAGAACGCCGCCGGGACCAGCAGCGGCAGCCACAGCCCGACCGGCAGCGTGTACGGGCCCACCGTGACCTCCCACGGCGGCGCCAGCCGCAGCGCCCCCTCCAGCACCCCCGCGTACCAGAACGGCTGCGCCGACGGCGGCGGCGCCCCCGGGTGGTACGGCCCGTGGTGCCCCGCCCAGCCGGCGCCGACCGGGAAGAGCGTTGCCAGCAGCGCGATCGCCGCCGCCGTGGCCAGAGCCGTCCCCGCGTTCCGCGCCGCGAAGGACGGGAAGAACGGCCCGCCGCTCACCCGCCCCTCCCGCGCGCCGGGGCGGCGCCGCTCGGTGTGCCCCTGCCGCCACGTCAGCACGAGCGCGTGCAGCGGCACGGCGGCCAGCAGCACTCCCGGCACCAGCAGCACGTGCGCCACGAACAGCCGCGGCACCACCTCCCCGGGAAAGTCGCCGCCGAAGAGCAGCCGCGACACGTACGCCCCCGCGACCGGCACCGACAGCAGCAGCCCCTGCGCCTCCCGCAGCCCCGTGAAGCCGAGCCGGTCGGCCGGCAGCGACACCCCGAGGAACGACTCCGCCAGCACCAGCCCGAAGATCACCACCCCGAGGACCCAGGCGGCCTCCCGCGGCCGGCGGAAGGCGCCGGTGAAGAACACCCGGCACAGGTGCGCCACGATCGCCAGCACGAACACGGTCGCCGACCAGTGGTGGAGCCCGCGCACCAGCAGCCCGCCGCGGATCTCCAGGCTGAGCCCCCGCACCGACGGGTAGGCGCCCCCGGTGGACGGCTCGTAGAACAGGGTGAGGAAGGCCCCGGTCAGCACGAGCAGCGCGAACGCGTACAGCGCCAGCTCCCCGAGCAGGAAGGACCAGTGGCCCGGGAAGGGCTTGCGCAGGGCGGGCCGCAGCCACCGACCCGACCCCAGCCGCTCGTCGAGCCACACCGCGAGGCCCCGCGCGGCGCGGGCGGCGCCCGGACGAAAGACGGCCATGGGCGCCTCCTGCAGGGGGATGCCGTGATTCTTCCCGCTTCCCGACTTTCCGAAGAATTGGTGTAAACCACTGGTATAAACCAATTTCCCGATCAACGGAATATTAATTGGATTAGACCGGTGACAGCCGGTCTACCTGGGGAAACGATGACTTAACCGATGAGTGCGGTTTCTTCATCTTTCTCGCCGGTAGAGTCCCCGGCAGAGGCGTCGATTGGAGCTGTGGTGGCCAAGTACGTTTACGACTTCACCGAGGGCAACAGAAATCTCAAAGACCTCCTCGGCGGCAAGGGGGCGAACCTGGCCGAGATGACGAATCTCGGCCTGCCCGTGCCCCCCGGGTTCACGATCACCACGGAGGCGTGCCGGTACTACCTCGCCGAGGGCAAGGTGCCCGACGGCCTCGGTGACGAGGTCGACCAGCACCTGGAGGCCCTGGAGCGGGCGATGGGCAGGAAGCTCGGCCAGACCGACGACCCGCTGCTCGTCAGCGTCCGCTCCGGCGCGAAGTTCTCCATGCCCGGCATGATGGAGACCGTCCTCAACATCGGCCTCAACGACGAGTCCGTCCACGGCCTGGCCAAGCAGGCCGGCGGCAACGAGCGCTTCGCCTGGGACTCCTACCGGCGGCTCATCCAGATGTTCGGCAAGACCGTGCTCGGCATCGACGGCGAGCACTTCGAGGGCGCCCTCGAGGCGCTCAAGGGCGACCGGCAGGACACCGACCTCGACGCCGGCGAGCTCCAGGGACTCGTCGAGACGTTCAAGGGCATCGTGCGCGAGCAGGCGGGCATGGAGTTCCCCGCCGACCCGCGCGAGCAGATGCGCCTGGCCGTCAAGGCGGTCTTCGACTCCTGGAACGCCCCGCGCGCCATCCTGTACCGGCGCCAGGAGCGCATCCCGGCCGACCTCGGCACCGCGGTCAACATCGTGGCCATGGTCTTCGGCAACTGCGGCAACGACTCCGGCACCGGCGTCGCCTTCACCCGCGACCCCGGCTCGGGCCAGCAGGGCATCTACGGCGACTACCTCCAGAACGCCCAGGGCGAGGACGTCGTCGCCGGCATCCGCAACACGATCCCGCTGCAGGACCTGGAGCGCATCGACAAGCGCTCCTACGACGAGCTGCTCGAGATCATGGCGACCCTCGAGAACCACTACCGCGACCTGTGCGACATCGAGTTCACGATCGAGCGCGGCAAGCTGTGGATGCTGCAGACCCGCGTCGGCAAGCGCACCGCCGCCGCCGCGTTCTGCATCGCCACCCAGCTCGTCGACCAGGGCCTCATCACGATGGACGAGGCCGTCACCCGGGTCACCGGCGACCAGCTCGCCAAGCTGATGTTCCCGCGCTTCGACGCGGACGCCGACAAGCGGCGCATCGCCAAGGGCATGAACGCCTCGCCGGGCGCCGCCGTCGGCAAGGCCGTCTTCTCCTCCGAGCGCGCCGTCGAGCTGGCCGACAAGGGTGAGGACGTCATCCTGGTGCGCCGCGAGACCAACCCCGACGACCTGTCCGGCATGATCGCCGCCCGCGGCATCCTGACCAGCCGCGGCGGCAAGACCTCGCACGCGGCCGTGGTCGCCCGCGGCATGGGCAAGACCTGTGTCTGCGGCGCCGAGGAGCTGGAGGTGTCGATCGAGGGCAAGCGGTTCAGCGCTCCCGGCGGCGTCACCGTGTCCGAGGGCGACGTGATCTCCATCGACGGCAGCACCGGCGAGGTGTTCCTCGGCGAGGTGCCGGTGGTCGACTCGCCGGTGGTCGAGTACTTCGAGGGCAAGGACGTCGGCGACGACGACCTCGTCCGCGCCGTGGACCGCCTCATGCGGCACGCCGACGAGACCCGCGGTCTCCAGGTGCGGGCCAACGCCGACACTCCGGAGGACGCGGCCCGGGCCCGCCGCTTCGGCGCGCAGGGCATCGGCCTGTGCCGGACCGAGCACATGTTCCTCGGCGAGCGCCGCCAGCTCGTCGAGGACCTCGTGCTCGCCTCCGGCGAGGAGGAGCGGCAGGCGGCGCTCGACGCGCTGGAGCCGTTGCAGCGCGCCGACTTCGAGGGCATCTTCCGGGCGATGGACGGCCTGCCCGTCACGATCCGCCTCATCGACCCGCCGCTGCACGAGTTCCTGCCCGACCTCACCGAGCTGTCGGTGCGCGTGGCGCTCGCCGACGCGGGCGCGGGCGAGGCGACGGACAAGGACCACGAGCTGCTGGCCGCCGTCAAGCGGCTGCACGAGCAGAACCCCATGCTGGGCCTGCGCGGCGTGCGGCTCGGCCTGGTGATCCCCGGCCTGTTCGCCATGCAGGTACGGGCCATCGCCCAGGCCGCCAAGGCGGTGCCCGGAGCCCGTCCGGAGATCATGATCCCGCTCACGGCGGCCGTGCAGGAGCTGGAGGCGGTCCGCGAGGAGGCCGCCGCGATCCTCGCCGAGGCCGGGGTGGACGCCCTCATCGGCACGATGATCGAGACGCCGCGGGCCGCGCTGACGGCCGGGCAGGTGGCCGAGGCCGCGCAGTTCTTCTCCTTCGGCACCAACGACCTGACCCAGATGACGTGGGGCTTCTCCCGCGACGACGTGGAGGCGGCGTTCTTCTCGCGCTACCTGGAGCTCGGCATCTTCGGGGTCTCGCCGTTCGAGACGCTGGACCGCGACGGTGTGGGCCGCCTGGTGCGCATCGCCGCGGACGAGGGCCGCGCCGCCCGGCCGGACCTCAAGCTGGGCATCTGCGGCGAGCACGGCGGCGACCCCGACTCGGTGCACTTCTGCCACGAGGCCGGGCTCGACTACGTGTCCTGCTCGCCGTTCCGCATCCCGGTCGCCCGCCTGGAGGCGGGGCGGGCCGCGCTCAGCCAGAACGACTCCGACACCCGCTGACCGCCCCGACCGGCCCTCCCCACGACGGGGGCCGGTCAGGCGCGTGCCCTCCCCGCGACGCGGGCGGGCCGGTCAGGCGGGCAGACCCGGCGCGTGCCGGTCCTCCTCGGGGACCGGCACGTAGTCGTGCCGCACCCCGTGGTCGCCGAGCCACTTGCGCAGGCCGGCCACGGCCGGCGGGTTGGCCGCCACCTGGGCCGCGTACTCGGCCAGGGCGACCTCCTCGCCGTCGTCGTAGACCAGCCGCGCCGGGCCCGACCAGGACAGCGTCCACCGGGCCTGGCCGTGCTCGATGAGCACCCCCTCCAGCGCCTGGCCGAGCACCCCGGCCAGCATCGTGGGGGAGGGGCTCCAGCCCAGCTCGGTCAGGCGCGCCGCCAGCTCCTCCTGCGCGCCCCGGGCGATCGCCTCGAACGCCGCGTCCAGGTACGGCCGGGCCGCCCCCACCACCCGCTGGCCCGCCACGGCCAGGTCGTGCAGCGCCTCGGCGTTGCGCGCGGCGTACATGCCGCGCTCGACCACTTCCTCCCAGGAGGCCGGCCGCAGCGTCGCCAGCGCCTCCGCGGTCCACATGGACTGCTCCACCGCCTGCGCCGCCACGCCGGGGTCGCGCAGCAGCGTCAGCGCCGGGCGCGGGTCGGGCACGTGCGGCGGCTCCGGCAGCCGCTCGACCGCGGCCAGCCGCTCGGCCAGGCTCGGGTGCGAGTCGTACGGCGAGGTCTCCTCCGGCCGCGCGGCGAGCGCGGCGACCTCCGCCTGCCGCGCCGGGTCGTTCATGAGCGTGTGGAAGCCGTTGAAGACCGACGCCGGACGCAGGCCGCCCGCGCCGGTCAGCGACAGGTAGCTGCCCACGTAGACGTCCCAGGCGGCGGCCGTGCCGTGGATCTTGCGCAGCGCCTCGGCCATGGCCCGCCGGCCGCCGATGGCCACCGCCAGCTCGTCGGCCTCCAGCTCCTGCCGCCGCGAGACGGCCTGCGAGACCCGCAGGTAGAGCTTGGCGTACGCGGAGAACACCCGCCGGATGACCGGATGCCCGTCGAGCCCCTGCACGGCGGCGATGAGCGAGACCCGGCCCCGGTAGACCGGCGCGCCCAGCCGGGTGTGGGCGCCGCTGTAGTGGCCCAGCTCGTGCCCGAGCACGGCGCGCATCTCGTCCACGGTCAGCGTCTGCAGCAGCGGCAGGCCGACGAACATGCGCCGCCTGACCGCCTTCAGGCCGAGGAAGCGGGTGTCCTCGGACACGGCCGCGTTGACCTCGGGCACCAGGCGGATCTCGGCGGGCGGGGCCGTGCGCACCCGCTGGGCGAGGTCCTCGACCGTCTGCCAGAGCACCGGCTCCTGCTCGCGGGTCACCGCCACGCCCGGCTCCTCGCCGCCCTTCGTCCGGCTCACCATGACCAGTGCCCGGACGAGCGCCGCGGCGGCCAGCGTCAGGACGATCGCGGCCTTCAGGAGGTTGACGTGGAAGTCGACGATCAGCAGCACGTCGAGGAGGACGGCCGCGCCGACGAACAGGCCGACCAGCACGTAGAACCCTGCGAGCAGGGTGAAGGCCAGCACGGCACGGAACGCAGTGGTCATGAAGGAGGGCTCCCGGGGAAGGGGGTTCTCGCGAAACTTGACACTAGCGGAGTCCGGAAAGTGGATAAAATCACTGCACTTATGGCCCGCTACGACGACCACGACCAGGCACGCTGGGTGCCCGAGCCGCCCGGCAACCCCGAGCGTGGCGCCTTCGAACGCGACCGCGCGCGGGTGCTGCACAGCTCCGCGCTGCGCCGCCTGGCGGCCAAGACCCAGGTGGTGGGCCCGTTCGAGGCCGTCGGCGCCGGCCAGCACATCCCGCGCACGCGGCTCACCCACTCCCTGGAGTGCGGGCAGGTCGGCAGGGAGATGGGCGCCGTCCTCGGCGTCGACCCCGACCTGGTCGAGACCGCCTGCCTGGCCCACGACCTCGGCCACCCGCCGTTCGGCCACAACGGCGAGGTCGCGCTGAACGAGCTGGCGGCCGGCTGCGGCGGCTTCGAGGGCAACGCGCAGAGCCTGCGCCTGCTCACCCGCCTGGAGGCCAAGGTCCTGACCGAGGACGGCCACAGCGCCGGCCTCAACCTCACCCGGGCCGCGCTCGACGCCTCGATCAAGTACCCGTGGACCCGCGAGGACGCGCCGAAGTTCGGCGTCTACGACGACGACCTGCCCGTCTTCGAGTGGATCAGGGACGGCGCGCCGCCGCGCCGGGTCAGCTTCGAGGCGCAGATCATGGACTGGTCCGACGACGTCGCCTACTCCGTCCACGACCTGGAGGACGCGCTGCACTCCGGCCACGTCACGCCCGAGGCGCTGCGCTCGCCGGAGGAGCGGCGGCAGGTGTGCGAGCTGGCCCGCGCCTGGTACGCCCCCGACGCCGACTGCGCCGAGCTGGAGGAGGTCTTCGGCCGGCTGATCGCCGACCCGCTGTGGCCGCGCGGCTTCGCCGCCACCTTCGCCGACCTGGCCGGGCTCAAGGCCCTCACCAGCGGCCTCATCGGCCGGTTCTGCCGCTCCGCGCAGACCGCCACCAAGGAGGCGTACGGCATGCGCCACCGGGTCGAGCTGGTCGTGCCCCGCTCCACCAAGCTGGAGTGCGCCGTGCTCAAGGGCATCACCGCCCACTACGTGATGACCACCGAGGACCACCACGCCAACCAGGCCCGGCAGCGGGAGCTGATCGCCGAGCTGGCCGCCCTCATCACGCTCGGCGCGCCCCGCACGCTGGAGCCCGCCTTCCGGCCCGCGTTCGCCGCGGCCTCGGGCGACGCCGCCCGCACCCGCGTGGTCATCGACCAGATCGCCTCGCTCACCGACACCTCGGCCGTCGCCTGGCACCGCCGCCTGTCCGGCTGAGAAACTGCGGCCATGGCCACATATGTGATCGTCGGCGCCGGCCTCGCGGGGGCGAAGGCCGCGCAGACGCTGCGCGAGGAGGGCTTCGACGGGGAGATCGTCCTCATCGGAGCGGAGAACGAGCGCCCCTACGAGCGCCCGCCCCTGTCCAAGGGCTACCTCCAGGGCAAGAGCGAGCGCGAGAAGATCTACGTCCATCCCGAGCAGTGGTACGCCGACAACGCCGTCGAGCTGCTGCTCGGCAGCCCCGTCACCCGGATCGAGCCGGGGGAGCACGCCGTCGGGCTGGCCGGCGGCTCCCGCCGGGCGTACGACAAGCTGCTCATCGCGACCGGGGCGACGCCGCGGCGGCTGCCCGGGCCCGCCCTCTACCTGCGCACCGCCGAGGACAGCGACGCGCTCAAGCGGCGCCTGGCCGAGGTGGGCGGGGCGGGCGGCCGGGTCGTCGTCGTGGGCGCCGGCTGGATCGGCCTGGAGACCGCCGCAGCGGCCCGCCAGGCGGGCTGCGAGGTGACCGTCGTCGAGCCGGCCCCCACGCCGCTGCACGGCGTCCTCGGGCCCGAGCTGGGCGAGGTGTTCGCCGGCCTGCACCGCCGCAACGGCGTGGACCTGCGCCTCGGGGCCGGCGCGGCGGAGATCGCCGAGGACGGCGTGCGGCTCACCACCGGCGAGCGGCTGGAGGCCGACCTCGTCGTGGCGGGCGTCGGCGTCGTCCCCGAGGTGGGGCTCGCCCGCGAGGCGGGGCTGGAGGTCGGCCGCGGGATCCTCACCGACGCCTCGCTGCGTGCCTCCCACCCCGACGTGTACGCGGCGGGCGACGTCGCCGAGCCCTTCAACCCCCTGTACGGCCGGCGGCTGCACGTCGAGCACTGGGCCAACGCCCTCAACGGCGGCCCGGCCGCGGCCCGCGCCATGCTCGGCCAGGAGGTCGTCTACGACCGGGTGCCGTACTTCTTCACCGACCAGTTCGACCTGGGCATGGAGTTCTCCGGCGACACCACGGGCTACGACGAGGTCGTGTACCGCGGGTCGGTGGACGACCTGGAGTTCGTCGCGTACTGGCTGCGCGAGGGCCGGGTGGTGGCGGGCATGAACGTCAACGTCTGGGACGTCGTGGGCGGCATCCAGGACCGCATCCGCTCCGGCGAGGTCGCCGACCCCAAGGAGCTGGCCTCGGGCTGACGGCCGCCGCCGGAGGGCGGCTCAGGTCGGGTTGACCGTGATGGTGACCACCGGGTCCGGCGTCTCGCGCGGCTCGCGCTTCTTCTTGACCGGCTTCTTCGAGGCGCACTGCACCTGGCAGCGGGGCGTCTCGCCGAGCCGGGCCCGGGTGGCCATGGTCTCCTCGCGCGGGGAGAGGGTCTTGTTGCCGGCCAGCCACGCGTCGAGGTACCGCCAGGGGTTGACCATGCCGCGCCGCACCCACCAGGCCGACGAGCCGGTCTTCCACGACAGCGCGAAGTACAGGTTGGGCCCCTGGGTGCGGGCGTTGCCCGAGGTGCCGACCCGGCCGAGCGCCTGCCCCGCCGTCACCCGCACGCCGGGCTTGATGCCGGCGGCCACCGAGTCGAGGTGGCCGCCGAGATAGCGGACGCCGTCGTCGCCGACGACCGTGACGAAGCGGCCCTCGCGGTCCTGGCCCCGGTCGGTGGCCGCGCTCCACCGGTCGCCGGTGTTCACCTCGTCCACCACGCCGCTCGTGGGCGAGACGAACGTGCAGCCCTTGCCCGTCCAGATCGTCGTCTTCGGCAGCACCAGCAACTGCCGCTGGTAGCTGACCTGACAGCCGGTCACGGGGAAGGCGTAGGTGAAGTCGGACAGCCTCGGCGGCGGCACGTTGACCGGCGACTTGCCCTTCGGCGGGTCCACGGACGCCTCCGTCGTGGCGTCGGGGCCGGGGATGGTCGCGGTGACGTCGGGCGTCGGCCCGGTCGCGGCCGGCGGTACGGTCTCGGGCGACTGGGCGCTGACCCCCGCCACCCCGGTCGACTGGGCGCAGGCGCCGGTCAGCAGCAGTGCGCCCGCCACGGCGGCCCATCGTCCCAGAAGCCCCGATCGCATGATCTCCACCCGCGTCACCGTATCCAGCCCGAGCTTTACCTTTGTAGCCGACCGGGACAACAGGCTGGACACGTTTTCCACTTTCCGGGCGCTGAGGTGATATCACCCTTCCCATCACCCCAAACCGGACGCACCGCGGCCGCCGGGGTGGGGTCCGCCCGCCGTTCGCAATAGACTCACCGGCGTGGCTGGCCGCATCCGTGACGTCGACATCGCGCTCGTACGCGAGCGATCCCCCATCGCCGACGTGATCGGCGAGCACATCCAGTTGCGCAACGCCGGGGGCGGCAACCTCAAGGGCCTGTGCCCCTTCCACGACGAGAAGACCCCGTCGTTCAACGTCACCCCCGAGCGCGGCATGTACTTCTGCTTCGGCTGCTCCGAGGGCGGCGACGTCATCACGTTCGTGGAGCGGATCGAGCACCTGACGTTCGGCGAGGCCGTCGAGCGGCTGGCGCAGCGGGCCGGCATCCAGCTCCAGTACGAGCAGGGCGGCTACGTGCCGCGGCGCGACCACGGCGAGCGGGCACGGCTCATCGAGGCGCACCGCGCCGCCGCCGAGTTCTACGCCGCCAAGCTCATGAGCCCCGACGCGGCGCCCGGGCGGCGGTTCCTGTCCGAGCGCGGGTTCGAGCGGGCCGACGCCGAGGCGTTCGGCGTCGGCTACGCGCCGGCCGAGTGGGAGGCGCTCGGCCGCCACCTCATGGGGCGCGGGTTCACCGCCGAGGAGCTGATCAAGGGCGGGCTGGTCAAGGAGGGCCGCCGGGGGCCGATCGACCGGTTCCGTGGGCGGCTCATCTGGCCGATCCGCGACGCGACGGGCGACGTCATCGGGTTCGGCGCGCGCAAGCTGCTCGACTCCGACGACGGGCCGAAGTACCTCAACACGCCCGACTCGCCGCTGTACAAGAAGAGCCAGGTGCTCTACGGCATCGACCTGGCCAAGCGGGAGATCTCCAAGCGCTCCCAGGCGGTGATCGTCGAGGGCTACACCGACGTGATGGCCTGCCACCTGGCCGGGGTGCCGACCGCCGTGGCCACCTGCGGCACCTCGTTCGGCGAGGAGCACATCAAGGTGCTGCGGCGCTTCCTGCTCGACCAGGCCGAGTTCCGCGGCGAGGTGATCTTCACCTTCGACGGCGACGCCGCCGGGCAGAAGGCCGCCCTGCGGGCGTTCGCCGACGAGCAGAAGTTCGTCACCCAGACGTACGTGGCCGTGCAGCCCGACGGGCTCGACCCGTGCGACCTGCGGGTCAAGCAGGGCGACGCGGCCGTGCGCGACCTGATCGCCGGGCGCGAGCCGCTGTTCCAGTTCGCCATCCGCAGCACGATCGCCCGCTACGACCTGCGCAGCAACGAGGGCAAGATCGCCGCCCTCGACGCGGCGGCGCCGATCGTGGCCGGCATCAAGGACCCCGGCCTGCGCAAGCGCTACGCCATCGACCTCGACCGGTGGCTGGGCTTCATGGACGAGCGGTTCGTCATGCAGCGCATCGGCGAGGTGGGCAACGCCCAGGCGGGCCGCCCGCAGCGCGCGCCGCGGCCCGCGCCGGTCGATCCGCACACCCGGGTGGAGGCCGAGCTGCTCAAGCTGGCCGTGCAGCGTCCGGCGCTGCTCGGGCCGCGCTTCGACGCGCTCGACCCGCAGGCGTTCACCGCGGCCGACCACGTGACGCTGCGCCAGGTGGTCGCGGCGGCGGGCGGCACGGCGACGGCCGGTCACGGCGGGCGCGAGTGGGTCGACCGGCTGCTGGAGCAGGCGCCGGACGAGGCGGCGCGGGTGCTGGTGACGCGCTTCGCGGTGGAGGCCATCCAGGCCGACGCGCACGTCGAGGAGCGTTACGGAGCCGCCATGCTGGCGGCCATCGAGGCCATCGCGGTCGACCGGGCCATCGCCCAGGTCAAGTCCCGCATCCAGCGGCTCAACCCGGTGGACGAGCAGCAGGAGTACAACAAGCTGTTCGGCGAGCTGGTCGCGCTGGAGCAGCAGCGGCGGGTGCTGAGGGAACGCGCCGCCGGAAGCTGAGTGCTCGCCCCCGCCGCGCGTTCGCAGAACGCCTATGGCATCGATCGACACAAAGCCGAGCTGTTGTGAAGGAAAGTGTTATTCGCATCAGTCGTGCGCCCATCCGGCATGCCGGGCAAGACGCGCGCCGGACGGTCCCCTGAGGAGACGTCCGGGCAGGCCGCGGCACGGGCGCCGCCCGCCGTCGTCGCGGCGCCCCGTTACCTGCTCGCGTAATTGACTTTTCTTTCCTGATCAAACTCCGGCCAAACCTTTTATGGATCTCAATTCGGTAAGGGCCGACGCCTTACCTTCGGTGCCAAAAATGGGTCTGCCATTTTATGGAAGCAATACTGCAGACTGTCTCCCGTGGGTGCATCGGTGCTGCCAAGCGGGCCGCCATCGGTAGATCAGGTGGCGGACCTCGTCGCGAAAGGAAGAGAGCGCGGAAGCGTCACCGTCGATGACGTCGCAGCCGCGCTTGACCGATCAGAGTTGCCGTCCGACGCGCTGGAACGCGTCGTGCGCATGCTCGCCGAGAACGGCGTGGAGGTCCTCGAGCCCCAGGGCGACGACGACACCTCCCGCGCCGATGAGGAAGACGTGGGCAAGCGGGCGCCGACCAGCGATCTGGTCCGCATCTACCTGCGGGAGATCGGTCGCGTGCCCCTGCTGACGGCTGAGGAGGAGGTGGAGCTCGCCAAATCGATCGAAGCGGGCCTGTTCGCCGAGGACAAACTCGCCGGCGGGGTGTCGCGCCTGGCCTTCCCGGAGTTCAGGGAGCTCGTGTGGCAGGGCACGAGGGCCAAGCAACGCCTCATCGAGGCCAACCTCAGGCTCGTGGTGTCGATCGCCAAGCGGTACGTCGGGCGCGGCATGCTGTTCCTGGACCTGATCCAGGAGGGCAACCTCGGCCTGATCCGCGCGGTGGAGAAGTTCGACTACACCAAGGGCTACAAGTTCTCCACCTACGCCACGTGGTGGATCCGGCAGGCGATCACGAGGGCGATCGCCGACCAGGCACGCACGATCCGGATCCCCGTCCACATGGTGGAGACGATCAACAAGCTCGTCCGGGTGCAGCGCCAGCTCCACCAGGACCTCGGCCGCGAGCCCGTGCCCGAGGAGATCGCCAAGGAGATGGATCTCCCGGTCGACCGGGTGGTGGAGATCCAGCGCATCGCGCAGGAGCCCGTCTCGCTCCAGTCGCCCATCGGCGAGGAGGACTCCGACCTCGGCGACTTCATCGAGGACGCGGACGCGGTCGTGCCCATGGAGGCCGCCGCCTTCATCATGCTGCAGGACCAGCTCGACGACATCCTGGCGACCCTGTCGGACCGTGAGCAGCGCATCATCCAGCTCCGCTTCGGCCTGGCCGACGGGCATCCGCGCACGCTGGAGGAGGTGGGCAGGGAGTTCGGCGTCACCCGGGAGCGCATCCGGCAGATCGAGTCCAAGACCCTGGCCAAGCTCCGCCATCCGACCAGGGCGCAGATGCTGCGCGACTACCTGGACTGACCGTTCCAGGCGTACGAGGGGCCCGGGGGTTCGCCCCCGGGCCCCTCGTACGCGCGACGGCTACGAGCAGCCCTCGAACTGGGGGACCGCGATCGTGGACAGGTTCAGGCCCGCCTTGCCGAACCAGTGGTGCAGCAGCCGCGAGGCCGTGCCGTCCTGGTACATCTCGGTGATGGCCCGGTTGACCTCCTCACAGCCCTCGACGTCGCCCTTGCGCATGCCGACCCCGGTCCGCTGCTCGTTGAACTGGGCGTTGGCCAGCCTGAGGCCGGAGCCGTCCCGGATGGCCAGGCCGGCCAGGATGACGTCGTTGGTCGTGATGGCGTCCACGCGGTCCTGCTTGAGCGCCGCCAGGCACCCCGCGTAGTCGGGGAACGGCACCACCTGCGCCGCCACCTTGCGCTCCGTGACCACCCGCTGGGCGGCGTTGGAGCCCTGGACCTCGCAGATGCGCCGCCCCTTCAGGTCGCGCACGTTGCGGATGCCGCCCTCGTCGCGCCGCACCAGGATGTCCTGGTAGGAGATGTGGTACGGCCCGGCGAACAGCACCTTCTGCTTGCGGTCCATGCTGATCGTGTACGTGGCCAGCACCAGATCCGCCTTGCCCGAGGTGATGGCCTTCTCGCGCTCGGCCGCCAGCACCGGCTCGAAGGTGACGCCCTTGCCGAGCTTGCGGGCGATGTAGCGGGCCACGTCCACGTCGAAGCCCTCGAACGTGCCGTCGGGCCGGCGGAAGCCCACCGACGGCAGGTCGGGGCGCACCCCGATGACGATCCTGTCCGCGTCGAGGACCGACTTCCGCCCGCCCGCGGCGCACCCGCCCGCCAGCAGCCCGGTGACGGCCAGCAGGGCGGTCAGCCCGAGGGCGACGGGAAAGATCCGCTTCATCGGTACTCCTTCAGTCGGGGCCAGACGCCCGCGAGGATCAGCAGCGCGATGCCGCCGATCGCGAACGGGAGCAGCCGCCACAGGTCGTCCAGCGCCCGCTCGCCGTCGCCGACGGCCCACCGGAAGGCGGCCTCGTGGCCGCGCGACAGGGTCACCAGGGCGCCGTCGTAGGTGTCGAACGCCTGCCTGACCTCCCCGAGCCGCGCCGCCACGGCGTCGTCGGCCCGCCCGGACGCGGCGAGCGCCCGGAACCCGGTGTCGGCCCGCTGGAACGCCTGGTAGGCGCTCAGCGCCTGCTCGCCGGCCCGGCCGCCGAGCCGGTCGCCCATGAGGCCGAGGTAGCCCTGCCTGGAGGCGGCCACGCCGGCGTGGTAGGCGTCGAGGTTGCCCGCCGGCAGGTAGAACACCGTCTGGGCCTTGTCGAGGTAGGTGTGCTCGTAGGTGTCGGCCCGGACCTTGTCCAGCAGGTAGCGGCTCTGGTCGCCCTGCATGCTGTTGCTGATCGCCCGGGCCCGCGCCACGTTGAGCACCGGGTCGAAGCCCTGCGTCTTGGCCACCCGCAGGTCGCGCTCGTCCTGCCCGAGCACGCTCGCCCCGGCCACGAGCGCGACGGCCGTCGCCAGGGTGGCCGCCAGCAGCGCGAGCCCGAACACGCGCCGGAAGCGCCGCGCCAGGTACACCTGCAGCCACACCAGGCAGGCCAGCGCCACCAGCCCGGTCACGATCACCGCGACCCGCAGCGCGGGCACGGTGAGGCTCTTGTCGTCGTACGTGCGGCGCACGATCGTGCCGCTCTCCAGGGTCAGGTTGTACGCCTGGGGGAGCAGGACCAGCCGCATCAGGTCGGTGGCCTGCCGGTAGACCTCGACGACCTTCTCCGGCGGTGCGCCGGCCGGGTGGCGGGCCTGGGAGTCGAGCAGCAGCGCCTGCCCGACCAGCCGCTCGTAGCGGCCGAGCCCGTCGAGCACCGACTGGACGGTGCGCCGCCCGGCGGGGTCGTCGCCGGACAGGGCGAACGCCTTCATCAGCGCGTCGTTCGCCTCGGAGCGCCGCCGCTCGTAGCGGGCCAGCGCCTCCTGCCGCCGCCCGCCGTACCCCTGGCCCATGAGCAGGGCGTCGGCGATCTGCGCGTCCATGTCGCTCAGCCCGAAGTAGAGGCCGGCGGTGGCGAGCACCTGGGGGCCGGCGTCGCGCCCGATGACGCGCAGTCCGTCGCGGGCGGCGGCGCTGCCCACCGCGAGCGAGCCGAACAGCAGCGCCAGGGCCGTGACGGTGACGCCCGTGATGACCCGGATCCGGCGGGGCACGCTGCGGCGCGGCGGCGCGGGCGGCCGTACCGCGGGGAGCGCGCCGGCCGGCGCCGGCGGCGCGGACGGCGGCGTGGCGGACGGTGGTGTGGACGGCGGCGGGGCCTGGACGGTGGTCACGGCGTTCCCTCCCTGATCGTGATGACCGTCCACGCGCCCACGTGGATGCGGTCGCCCGGCCCCACCGGGACGGGCACGTTGACGGCGACCGGCTTGCCGTTGACCCGCGTGCCGTTGGCGGAGCCGGGGTCCACGAGCGTCCACGACCCGTCGTGCTGCGCGAGCAGCACCGCGTGCAGGTGCGAGACGCCCGGGTCCTCCGGCGGCCCGGTCAGGTCGATCTCCGGCTTGACGGGGCGCCGCTTGCTGCCGCGCCCGATGCGCACCTGCTCGCCGGCGAGCGGGAAGGAACGCTCGGGGCAGTACGGCGGGAAGGCGATCGTGTGGGCGTCGGGGCCGTCCTGGCCGACGACCTCCTCGTAGTAGGCGCGATCGGCGCCGGTGACCGCCTCCCAGCGGGCCGCGACCACCGGGACGCGGGGCGGCGCGCTGCCGGAGTAGTCGTGGCCGCACACCTCGCAGTACTGGCCGGCGCGCGGCGTCCGGCACACCGGGCACTCCTCCACCGGCCCCTGGGCCGCCGCGCCGGGGGAGGCCGGGGCCGGCGGCCCGCCCTGCGCCGCGGAGGACCCGCCCTGCGCGGAAGGCGGGGCGCCGGTCATCTGGGCCCCGCAGACGTCGCAGTAGTCGTCGGCGCCCGAGGCGTGTCCCTGCGGGCAGGTGGCCATCAGGAGCCCTCCCCGCCCTGCCGCAGCCGGCTGGTGCGGACCGAGCCGGTGTCCAGCTCGATCTCGTCGGCCTTGTCCACGTTGCGGCGCAGCCGCGCCGTCCCGTCGCGCGGATCGACCTCGACGACCTTGTCCAGCAGCCGCGCCGTGTCCTCGCGGCCCGACTCGGCGGCGATCCGCCGCGCCTTGGCCAGGCGGGCGGTCGCGACGTCCACGGCGCCCGCGGCCCGCGCGCTCAGCCCCTCCTGGATCAGCTCGTGCAGCTCGGCCTGGCCGGTGTAGTGGGCGACCTTGCCGTTGATCCGGGTGGACTGCGCCAGGTCGTCGGTCCACTGGGCGAGCACGTTGCCGCTGGCCAGCACTTCCTGGGTGTCGGGGCGCAGCAGCTTCACCCAGCCGGCGCGGATCTCGGTGCCGATCTGGCCGGGCGGCACCTCCACGCACAGGTGGTACTCGCGCTCCTCCGCGCCCCACGAGCCGGTGGGGTAGTCGCCGGTCAGCGGGTTGACGTCGGCGCGCTTGCCGGTCAGGTCGAGCAGCGTGGGGGAGACCTGCTTGACGAACTTCAGGGTCGCGGTCTGCGGCACCCACACCCGCAGCGCCAGTTCGGCCACGGTCTTGCTCATCGACTCCTGGGTGATGCGGTTGAAGAAGGCCGACAGGTCGCTCTGGTTGCGGACGAAGTCGAACGTGCCGAGCAGCGCCTCCGACACCTTGCGCAGCTCGGCCGGCACCCAGTCGGAGCCCACGCCCAGGCTGTCGCACACGAACCGGCCCGAGCAGGCCGACAGGGCGCGGGCGAAGGCGTCGCCGCTCTCGTTGTTCTGCCCGTCGGTCATCAGCAGGGCGTGCCGGATCGCGTCGGGGTGCGCGTCGAGCAGGTCGCGGGCCAGCAGCAGCCACTCGCCGATGGACGTGCCGCCGTTGGCCGACAGCTTGCCGATGGCGGTCTGCGCCTCGGCGCGGGTGGCGCGCGTGGCCCGCGCCATCGTGCGGCCGCGCGGGTAGACCACGCGGGCCGTGTCGGTGCCCGCGATCACCGCGAAGTTCACGCCGTCCCGCAGCGCCTGCACCGCGCTCGCGGCGGCCTGCCGCGCCTCGCGGATCTTGCCGCCGCTCATGGAGCCGGACGTGTCCACGATGATCACTTCGGCGGCCTCGGCCGGCACGGACGTCGTCGTCGTGACGGTCCCGGTGGAGGAAACGGTGAGGATGGCGTGGACCTCACGCCCGTCGAGCGGCAGGTACTTGTTCTGGTCGATCTGGAGCGTGAAGGCGGGCTGGTCACCCATGCTGTCCTCCTAGGGGGATCAGGACGATGGTCACGTTGTCGTGGCCGCCGCGGCCGAGCGCGAAGCGCAGCAGCTCGCGGGCCAGGTCGAGAGAGGCGCCGGCCGGGTGGACGGCCGCGCCGGGGACGGTGTGGCCGTCCAGGTAGCGCCACAGGCCGTCGCTGCACACCAGCAGCGACCCGGGGCCGGGCGGTTCGAAGACGCGGACGCTTGGCTTCCAGTCGCCGGCGTCGGCGCCGAGCCACGCGGTGATCTCACCGGTGGACGTCGCGTGGTCGTCGGTCAGCCGCACCGCGGCCACCGGGCCGGGGCCGTGCGGGAGCCAGTAGACGCGCGTGTCGCCGGCCCAGGCGAGCGTGGCCCGCCCGCCGGAGACGACCGCCGAGACGTACGTGCAGGCCGGGGCGTCGTCCGGGGACGACCCCAGCTTGGCCACGGCCCGCCCGGCCAGCGCGAACGCCTCCGCCGGGTCCATGCCGCGGGCCAGGGCCGGGGCGGCGGTCTCCACCGCCACGGCCGACGCCTCGTCGGCGCGCGGCGAGCTGCCCACGCCGTCGCACACCACCGCCACGGTGACGTCGCCGGCCTCCAGCAGCGCCATCGCGTCCTCGTTGCGGGCCCGGCGCAGCCCCTTGTGGGTGACCGCGGCCGCGCCGCCGGGCAGCGTGAGCTCCGCCTCGTCCCGGCCGGTGGGCTGGCGCAGCCCGCACCGCTCGCAGTAGCCGTCGGCGTCCACCGCCTGCGCCCCGCACGCGGCGCAGGCCGGGGCGTCGAGCTCGTGGCCGCACGCCTCGCAGAAGGCGTGCTCGGCCAGCACCGGGGCCGCGCAGAGGGGGCAGGTCACAGCCACGTCCGGGGGCGTACGGCGTTGGCCCGGTCGATGAGGTCGTGGCGTTCCTGCCGGGTGTCGGCGGCGACGGCCAGGCGGCGGAGGATGCCCTCCAGCCGCTCCCGCAGCCCTCGGTCGGTGAACGGCGCGCCCGCCACGGTGAGCCCTCCCGCCCCCGCTCCTGAGGGGGCGCCCGGTGGCGCGCCGGCGCTCCGCAGCCACGCCAGCGCCGCCTGGAGCAGCTCGGCCGTCATCGCCTCGCGGCGGCGCGGGTCGAGGTCGGTCAGGTCGTCCAGCCGGTCGGCCGCCGTCGCCAGCTCCTCCGGGCGCAGCGCCTCGGGCCGCCCCGCCCGCGCGACCGACGCCACCAAAGCGAGCTGCGCGGCCACCCGGTGCGAAGAGGTGGGCGGCACCTGGTCCAGCACCCCGGTCCGGCCCGACCGGGCCAGCCCGAAGGCCGCGCTCACGTACCCGTGGTCGGTCCGCCACACGCTGTCGTACCAGAGGGAGGCGTCCTTGCCCGAGCACTCCAGCGCGAAGGCGAGCGCGAGCTTGGGCGCGCACTCGCCCGGCAGCGTCGAGAAGCACGCGTCGAACAGCGGCACGGCCCGCGCCGCCTGCCCGAGCGCGAGCTCCCGCACCCCGCGGTACCAGGTGATCCGCCAGTCGCCGGGCAGCGCGCGCTCGGCGTCGTCGAGCGCCTGCGCGGCCCCCTCGGCGCCCTGCTCGGCGAGCAGCCGGGCCCGGGTGAGCCAGGTCTCGGGGGTCTGCGGCATCGCGGCCACCTGCGTGACGAGCTGGGCGGGGTCGCGCCCCACCAGGCCCGCCAGCGCGCCCGCCGCCGGGTCCTCGGGGTCGGCGAGCGGCACGGGCAGCGCCGCGGCTGCCGCGCGGGGGTCGAGCGGGTCGAACACCAGGCCGGTGTCGGCCGACAGCGCCGCGCCCGCCGCGAGCCGCTCCGGTCCGAACAGCGCCGACGGCGCCGGGTACGGGCGGCCGTCGGCGATCGCGCTGACCTCGCGCAGCACGCCGACGAGCTGCGCCTCCATCTCCTCGGCGCTCGGGAAGCGGGCGGCCGGGTCGGGGGCGGTGGCCCGGCGCAGCAGCCGGATGAACGACTCGGTGCCGAAGCTGTCGGGCAGCGGCGTCTCGACGCCGTTCCTGGCCGGGCTGAACGACGGGATGGCCATGACGGCCAGCGTCCGCCCCACCGTGTACAGGTCGGAGGCCACCGACGCGGGCCGCGTGTCCAGCTCGGGCGCGTGGTAGCCGAGCGTCGCCCACGACGAGCCGGGCGGGGAGCCGACCTTCTGGACCGCGCCCAGGTCGATGAGCCTGAGCTGCTTGCCGACCCGGATCACGTTGGCCGGCTTCAGGTCGCAGTAGACCAGGCCCTGCTCGTGCAGGTACGCGAACGCGCGCAGGATCTCGCGGCCGTACATGAGGGTCTCGCGCAGCGGCTGCGGCCCCTGGCGGCGCAGCTCGTGCAGCGACTGGCCGCCCACGTACTCCATGACGATGTAGTCGAGGCCGGCCTGCCGCTGGAAGTTGAAGATCTTGACGATGTTGGGGTGGTCGACCGTGGTGAGGAAGCGGCGCTCGGCCTCGGCCGCCGCCAGCGCCTCGGCGTCGGCGGTGTTGAGCAGGCCCTTGAGCACCACCCAGCGGCCGTCGAGGTTCTCGTCGGCGGCCAGGTAGACCCAGCCGAGGCCGCCGTGCGCCAGGCAGCCCAGCACCCGGTACTGCCCGCCGACGAGGTCGCCCTTGCCGAGCTTCGGGGTGAACGAGAACTCGCGCCGGCAGTGCGGGCAGAACCCGGCGCTCAGGCCCGGCCGGCCGTCGCGCGAGCGGCCGATCGGCTTGCCGCAGTCGGGGTTGGAGCAGAAGCGCTTGTCCTCGGGCACCTCGGGGTTCGCCATGACGGCGGCGGCCGGGTCCCGGTAGGGCACCGACGGCAGGTCGGCCAGCTCGGGCAGCGCTCCGGCGCGGGAGCGGCCGGTGCTGACGGGGCCGGTGAGGGGGCGGCTGGGGGTGGGGGCGTCGTATCCGGGGGAGCCGCCGGAGGGGGACGGCGTGCCGCCCGTGC
The DNA here is from genome assembly GCF_024172185.1 of Nonomuraea roseoviolacea subsp. carminata. GTDB lineage: Bacteria > Actinomycetota > Actinomycetes > Streptosporangiales > Streptosporangiaceae > Nonomuraea > Nonomuraea roseoviolacea. The sequence goes on along the minus strand of NZ_JAMZEC010000001.1, from coordinate 950,332 downwards.
CTGCGCCCGCGCCGGTCCCGGCGGACGGCCCGGATAAGGGGGACGCCGGGGTCTCGGGGTGGCCGCACAGGTCGCAGTAGCCGTCCTCGATCGTGCCCGTGCAGCCGGGCTGCCGACATCCGCTCATCGGCCACCTCCATGGATCGCGCGCTGGTACAGGTCGACGGCCTCGGCCGCCTTCGTCAGGTCGCAGGGCGCGGTCCACAACAGCAGCCGCGCCCGCTCGTGGAGGCGGGTCACCTCCGGGTCCTCAGCCGTGCCCCTGCGCACCGCCATGGCCTGGCAGGCGCCGAGCCGGCCGCGCAGCTCGTCACGCCTGCCGAGCAGGCCGTACATCGCCGCGGCCGTGGCCCGCGCCTGGTCGGCGGCCTGCCGCGCCGCCTGCTCCAGGGCGGTCAGCCGGCGGGCCCGGGCGAGCCAGTCGTCGGCTGAGGCGTCGAGCAGGGCCAGTTCGTCGCTCAAGGTGTCCACGCGGCTGCGCGGCACGGCGCGGGCCGGCAGGGCGATCTTCACGACCACCGCGCCGTGGGCCAGCCGGGCCTCGCTCTCGGCGGCCCGCACCCTGTCCAGCGCGGCGGCCAGCTCCTCGCGCCGCCGGCCGTACTCACGCCTGGCCCGCAGCGCCTCTTCCAGGTCCGCTCGGTGGGTGGCGAGGAGGCGATCGATCCGGTCGAGGTCCTGGGGGGACGGCGGCGCGCCCAGAGGGTCCTCCAGGACGGACGCCCGCATCCGCCGCAACTCCCCGCCCACGCCCGCCGGCCCGAGGTCGCCCGCCACGTCTCCCGCCACATCCGCCGGGCCGGGGTCGACCGCCATGGCCGCGGACTCGGGGCCGCCGGTGTCGGGGGCGTCCAGTTCCCGCCGGAGGGCGATCACCTCGCGTAACAGCGCGTCGGCCGCGTCGAGCCGGGGCAGCGCCGCCGACCAGACGGCGTCGACGTCCGCCAGCACGTCCGTGACCTCCTGGAAGGAGGCGTCCATGCGGGCCACGGCCTCGTCGAGGCTGAGCCGCTCGTCCTGCTCGGGCAGCAGCGAGCGCTGCTCGACCGGCTTGACCGCGGCCTTCAGCACCACGGACGGGCCGGCCAGCAGGCCCGTCAGCGCGGCGAGCTGCTCCGAGCCGAGCCGCCCGCGCGACGCCCTGAGCTGCTCGGCGTCGCGCAGGACGCCCCGGTAGGCGTCGTACAGCGTCCACAGCGCGGTCAGGGCGCCCTGTCCGGCGGCCCAGCGGCGCTGGGTGAGGCCCCGCAGCGGGGCGCCCTTGAGGAGTTGGTAGGTGGTGTGTGATTCGAGGTCGAGCAGGTGCCCCGAGATGCGGTCGCGCTCCTCGGCCCGGGCACGCAGCGCGTACTCGGCCCCTTCCCTGCTCATGGGTGGTCCCAGGCTCATCCCGCTCCCCCTGAAGAGGGTCCCCGATCCCCCGCTTTTACCGGCTTAACGGGAGTCGTGGTGGGTTGGTTCCGGCAACTGGGGGAGGTCCCTGACATGACCCTGATTGAACCCTGTGTCACCTGCAAGATGCTTAAAGGATCTTTTATCGTCAAAGCATGGGACGCATTCTTCTGATCGCCGCGGCCGTGCTCGCCGCGCTGGTGCTCATCGGCCCGCTCCTGGGTCTCGCCTTCACCCTGCTGAAGTGGGGTCTCATCATCGGCCTCGTCGCCGCGGGCGTAATGCTTCTGTCAAAGTGGACGAAGAGGACATAGCTTCCGAACGCCGGGCGGCGCATAGTAAGTGAATGGATGCGCGGCCAGCGGTCGACGACGCCGCGCTCGGGCGTGAGGCGCTGTCCGTGCTCGACGCGAACTGGACGGGGACCGCCACCGTGCCCGCGCCCGGCCTCTACCCCCATCAATGGAGCTGGGACTCCGCGTTCGTGGCGATCGGCCTCGCCCGGCACCGCCCCGACAGGTCCCGCGCCGAGCTCCTCAGCCTGCTCGCCGGGCAGTGGGCCACCGGGATGGTCCCGCACATCGTCTTCCACACGCCCGAGGCGTACTTCCCCGGGCCGTCCGTCTGGCGCTCGCACGACCACGCCGCGGCGCCCCGCGTGCTCACCTCCGGTCTGACCGCGCCACCCGTCCACGGGCTCGCCCTGTGGTGGATCTACCGGCACACCGGGGACGTCGCGTTCGTGCGGCGCGCCTTCCCGGCGCTGGTCGCGCAGCACCGCTACCTCGCCGCCGCCCGCGACCTCGGCGGGGCCGGGCTCGCCGCGATCGTCCATCCCTGGGAGTCCGGGATGGACGACAGCCCCGCCTGGGACCGGCCGCTCGCCGCCCTGCCCGAGATCCGCTACGGCTACCGCAACCTCGACCTGGACGAACGCCACCCCGACAGCGACCACGACCGGTACGTCTGGCTCGCCCTGCGCTACCGCGACGCCGGCTACCGGGCCGAGTACCTGCGCGACGACCACCCGTTCGCCATCGAGTGCCCGCTGTTCAACGGCATCTGGCTGGCCTCCTGCCAGGCGCTGGCCGAGCTCGCGCCGCTGGCCGGCGCCGACCCCGGCCCGCACGCCGAGCAGGCCGAGCGGATCCGGCGCGGGCTGCTGGAGCGCCTCTGGGACGGCTGCTTCTACGCGCGCGACCTGCGTACCGACCGGCTCATCCCGATCTGCACGGTCGGCGGGTTCGGGCCGCTGCTCGACCCCTGGCTGCCCGGCGAGCACGTCGGCGCGCTCGTCGACGTGCTCCAGTCGGCCCGCTTCATGGGCGCGACCGGCTACCCGGTGCCGAGCTGCGAGATCCGCGCGTCCCAGTTCGACCGCACCCGCTACTGGCGCGGCCCCTCCTGGGTGAACACCAACTGGCTGCTGCGCCGCGCCGCCTCCGTGCACGGCCTCGGACCGCTGCGCGACCAGCTCACCGGCGGCACGCTGCGCCTCGTCCGGCAGGCGGGGTTCCGGGAGTGCTTCGACCCGTTCGACGGCAGCGGGCGCGGCTGCCGCGACTTCTCGTGGAGCGCCGCGCTCACCCTCGACCTGCTCGCCGATAACGTGGGGGCATGAGCCTGCTGCGCCGCCTGCCCTCCGACGTCCGCAAGTCCCTGGCCACCGAGCCGGGGGAGCGGGTGCTCACCTTCGCCGGGTCCGACGGCGGCTACGTGGTCGCGACCGACCGCGCGCTGTTCATGTCCGACGGCACGCGGGTGCCGTACGAGACGGTCGACAAGGCGGCGTGGGACGAGGAGGGGCTGCGCGTCCTCACCATGGACGGCGCCTGGCACCGCGAGCGCATCGCCGAGCCGCGGCTGCTGCCCGAGACCGTGCGGGAGCGGGTCAACTCCACGATCATCGTCAACAAGCACGTGTCGCTGCCCGGGCGGGGCGGCGTGCGGCTGGTCGCCCGGCGCCGGCCCGGCGGCGACATGCTGGGCTGGACCCTGGTCTTCGACGACGGCCTCGACCCCACCGACCCCGGCCTGCGCGCCCAGGCCGAGCAGGCCCTGGAGGGCGTACGGCGGAGCATGGGCGTCTGAGGGGCCCTTTCGGGCCTTCCCTGGCCGTCGCGCCATCTCATCGGGGAAGGGACCCGGGGCGGGCGCGTGGGCGGCCTGGAGAAGCCGCCGCACACGCCCGTCGATCTCCCGGAGGACCGGTGCCGTCCGGCGACCGGTGCGCGCGGGGACGCGCCCGTCCGGTCAGTAGGGGATACCGGTCTCGTCGGGCTTCTTCTGCCGCACGCTGTCCTCCGGCCAGCCGGTGCCCGAGTCGTGGTCGTGGCCGCCCAGGAAGGGGATCTTCTCCTGCAGCGTGCCGCCGACCCGGTCGCGGGCCACCCCGGCCACCTTCGACACCTGCGCGCCCATGACGCCCGCGGCCTCCTGCACCCTCGGGTCGTCGGCCACACGCTGGGCCATCTTCTTGATCTGCTCGTACCGCTCACGGCCCGCGCGGCTGCCGAGCACGTACCCGACGGCCAGACCGACGGCGAATGTCATTCGATATCGCATTTCGCACCTCCGCTGACACCGGGCCTACCCCGATGACGATGCGACACGCACTCCAGGAGTGCGCTAATCTAGTCCTGCGCCGAACGGAAGGGCCAAAAAAGCCCGCCGATCAGCGCGAACGAGCGATCCCGCGTAGCTCAACGGCAGAGCAGCCGGCTGTTAACCGGCAGGTTATAGGTTCGAGTCCTATCGCGGGAGCTTCGCAGTCCTGAGGGACACAGCTCAGGCCCCCTATCTGGAGACAGGCAGGGGGCCTGAGTCGTTCCGGGAGCCATGGGACGAACGACTCGCCGGTCCCGAAGAGGTGTCCATGGACGATGACCGGCCTCATCGGGTGCCGGTAGACGGTCTGGGTGGTGCGTGTCGAGCAAGTTCTCGTCACGCGCTCCAGCGCCGGGCAGCGCGATCGTTTCCTGACCGTCCGAGCGGGCTGCCGTGGAAGCCTGCCCGCCTGCCGCCGCGCCAGGGTGAGCCTGACGCGTGCGCGCCGACAGATCCCGGCTGACAGGATCTCTGCCATGAGTTACGACCTGGCTGTGTGGGGGGGCGAATGCCCATCCAGCGACGCCGAGGCTGCGCAGATGCACGAAACCCAGAGGTAGCCCAGCGCCTCGGATTGCACTGCTATGACCCGCAACTTGATCAACTTCGCACCTGATCTCGTGATCCGCTACACCGTCGTGAGTCGTGAGGCTGCGCCGGGAAGGTGTTGGGCAGCGTTCGGGCGGGCGTCTCTTGAGGCATGTCGCCGGAGTGCGGACCGACCGATGGTTCACGCTTTGTAGCGGTAAGGTCACACCTTCTTGCATTTGCCGTGACAACGCCGGGGCGAGACGCCAGGATGGGGTGGCCGCGGACAGGCCGACGGGCGGTGCGGAGAGGGGCGCCGCCGGCAGGAGCGTGCCGCCGACCCGGAATCGGCGGGGTGTTCCGTGAGAGAGAAGTGCTGGTTTCTGCGTGCGTACCTGGATCAGATCTCTCCGTCCCTTCGACTCGATCGCCGTGCAGACGCTCATCGAGCGGACCATCGACGTCCGCGAGGCCGAGCGCTTCATCAGGCTCTTCCACGCGGAGAACCCCGCCGCGGGACCCCCGCACGCCCGGCTGCGGGAGGTGGCCGCCGACATCGCGCGGTACGGCACCTACGCGCACACCTTCGCCGAGCTGGAGTTCGGCGCCCGGGTGGCCTGGCGCAACAGCAACCGCTGCATCGGCCGCCTGTACTGGCGGTCGCTGCGGGTGCGCGACCGGCGGCAGGTCACCAGCGCCGAGGGCGTCGCGATCGAGTGCGTGGAGCACCTGCGCGAGGTCACCAACGGCGGCCGGATCCGGCCCGCCATCACGGTGTTCGCCCCCGACGTGCCCGGCCGGCCCGGGCCCCGCATCCTGAACGAGCAGCTCATCCGCTACGCCGGATACCGCGCCGCCGACGGGCGGGTGGTGGGCGACCCGCGCCAGGCCGACTTCACGGAGCTGGTCAGGGCGTCGGGCTGGCGCGGCGCGGGCGGGCGGTTCGACGTGCTGCCGCTGGTCGTGCGGTCCGGGCGCGGCGGGCCCCTGCTGTGCACCCTGCCGGGCGACGCGGTCCTGGAGGTGCCGATCGTCCATCCGCACTACCGGTGGTTCGAGGAGCTCGGGCTGCGCTGGCACGCCGTCCCGGCCATCTCGGACCTGTGCCTGGAGATCGGCGGGATCTGCTACCCGTGCGCGCCGTTCAACGGGTGGTACATGGGCGCGGAGATCGGCGCCCGCAACCTGGCCGACGTGGACCGCTACGACCAGCTCCCGGTGGTGGCGGCCCGGCTCGGGCTGGACACCTCCACCGAGCGGTCGCTGTGGCGCGACCACGCGCTGGTGGAGCTGAACGTGGCGGTGCTGCACTCGTTCGAACGGGCCGGGGTGACGATGTCCGACCACCACACCGAGGCACGGCGCTTCCTGACGCACCTGGCGCGGGAGGAGAAGGCGGGACGGGTCTGCCCGGCGGACTGGTCGTGGATCGTGCCGCCGATCTCCGGCGGGGCGACTCCGGTGTTCCATCGCTACTACGACAATCCGGCGCTCACCCCGGCGTTCGTCCGCCACAAGTGACCCCTGGCTTGCCCCCCACGGCTAGAACATGATTCGGTTCACCTATGGACGAACTCGTGCTCTCCTCCACGGACCGGGGTGTGCTGACCCTGACCTTCAACCGTCCCGACCGGCTCAACGCCTGGACGGTCCCGATGGGGCGGCGCTACTTCGACCTGCTGGAGGAGGCCGCGAAGGACCCGGCCGTACGGGCGATCGTGGTCACCGGCGCGGGGCGCGGCTTCTGCGCGGGCGCCGACTTCGGCACGCTCGGCGCGATCCGCGACGGCAGCCATGACGAGGAGCTCGACCCGCGGCCGAACACGTTCCCCACGACGATCGGCAAGCCGATCGTCGCCGCGGTCAACGGCGCGTGCGCCGGGCTCGGGATGGTCCACGCGCTGGTCTGCGACGTGGTCCTCACCGCCGACGAGGCCAAGTGGACCACCGCCTTCGCGCGCCGCGGCCTGATCGCGGAGTACGGCCTGGCGTGGGTGCTGCCGCGGCTCATGGGACAGCAGCGCGCCATGGACGTGCTGCTGTCGGCCCGCGTCTTCACGGGGCGGGAGGCGTACGAGATGGGGCTGGTCAACCGGTCGGTGCCGGGGGAGAGGCTGCTCGCCGAGGCGCAGGGGTACGCCCGGGAGCTGGCCGAGCACAGCTCGCCGGCGTCGATGGCGGTGATCAAGCGGCAGGTCTGGCACGACTGGGAGGTCACGCTGGCCGAGTCGGCCGCGAACGCGGTCACCGAGATGGTCGCGTCCTTCGGGCGGCCCGACTTCGCGGAGGGCGTCGCGTCGTTCCTGGAGCGCCGCCCTCCGAACTTCCCGGCCCTGTGAGCCGGAAGCTGTGAGCCGGGCCCAGTGAACGGGGCCCGGCTCACAGGGCCGGGCCCCGATCGGCGGGTCAGGCGCGGCGGCGGGCGCCCGGGCTCGGGACCGCGGGCAGGAAGCGCGGGGCGCGCCAGCCCCGCTCCGCGTACGCGGCGGCCACGCTCTCCTGGACGCTGTCGAGACGGTCCTCGGCCACCAGGGCGATCGCCGAGCCGCCGAACCCGCCGCCCGTCATGCGCGCCCCGCGCGCCCCGCCGCGCAGGGCCGCCTCGACCGCGACGTCGAGCTCCGGCGACGACACCTCGTACTGGTCGCGCAGCGACAGGTGGGAGGCGTTGAGCAGCGCGCCGATCTCGGTGACGGCGCCCGCCCGCAGCAGGCCGATCAGCGCCTCGACCCGGTGGTTCTCGGTGACGACGTGCATGGTGCGCTTGCGCTCGTCGCCCTGGAGCAGCTCCAGCGCGCCGGCCAGGTCGGTGACGTCGCGCAGCGCCTCGACGCCGAGCTTGCGGGCCGCCGACTCGCACTCGGCGCGCCGCTTGGCGTACTCGCCGCCCGCGTGCTCGTGGTGGACGCCCGTGTCGACGATGAGGATGCGCAGCCCGTGGGAGGCCAGGTCGAGGGGGATGGTGCGCGACCCGAGCGAGCGGCAGTCGAGGAACAGCGCGTGGCCCTCCTCGCCGAGCGCCGAGGCGGCCTGGTCCATGATGCCGCAGGGCATGCCGACGAAGTCGTTCTCGGCCCGCTGCGACAGCAGGGCCAGCTCCATGGGCGTCATGCCGAGGCCGTGCAGGTCGTTCAGCGCGCAGGCGACGGCGACCTCCAGGGCGGCGCTGGAGCTGAGCCCGGCGCCCTGCGGCACGTCGCCGTCGATCGCGATGTCGGCGCCCGGCACGGGCTCGCCCAGCCGGTCGGCCAGCATGGCGAGCACGCCCACGACGTAGCGGGTCCAGCCGCGCGCGTCCTGGTGCTGTTCGATCGTGATCGGCTCGCCGTCCGACTGGAGGGACAGCAGCCGGACCGTGTGGTCGCCGCGCGGCGTGACGGCGGCCGTGACGCCCCATGGCACGGCGAAGGGCAGCACGAATCCGTCGTTGTAGTCGGTGTGCTCACCGATCAGGTTGACGCGGCCGGGCGCGTGCCAGACCGTTCGCGGGTCCGCGCCGAACGCCGCGCGGAAAGCTTCAACAACGCGCATGACCAAACACTCCTCAACAAAGGCCCGACCGTAGACTAGCGCGGGTGGAGGAGCTGCTGGATACGGACCTCGGCTCGGTCCGGGTCTTCCTGAAGCGGGACGACAACAAGGCCCGCAAGCTGCGCTACAACCTGGGCCATCCGCGCGTGCTCACCTTCGGCGGGGCCTACTCCGGCCACATCCGGGCCGTGGCCGCGGCGGGGCTGCGCCACGGGTTCGCGACGATCGGCGTCATCCGGGGCGAGGAGCGGCTGCCGCTCAACCCGTCGCTCGCGTACGCGGCCTCCTGCGGCATGACGCTCACCTACCTCGACCGGGAGACGTACCGGCGCAAGAACACGCCCGAGGTGGAGGCGGCGCTGCGGGAGCGGTGGGGCGACGTGCTGATCCTGCCGGAGGGCGGCAGCAACGCGGCGGCGGTGCGCGGCTGCGCCGAGCTGCCCCCGGAGATCGACGCCGAGTTCGCCGCCGAGTGCGAGGCCGGGACCGGGGGCGCGTACGACGTCGTCTGCTGCCCGGTCGGCACGGGCGGCACGCTGGCGGGCATCGCGGCGGGGCTGCCGGCGGGCCGGCGGGCGCTCGGGTTCGCGGTGCTGAAGGGGGCGGGGTTCCTGGTGGACGAGGTGGCGCGGCTCCAGCGCGAGGCGTACGGGCGGGTGTGGGACAACTGGTCGATCGACCTCGACCACCACTTCGGCGGCTACGCCCGCACGACGCCGGAGCTGCGCGCGTTCGCCGCGCGGCACGGGGTGGAGGAGGTGTACGTGGCCAAGATGCTCCTCGGGATCGTGTCCCGGGCGCGCGGCGGCGGCTTCGCGCCCGGCGCCCGGGTCGTCGCGGTCGTCACCGGCGAGCCCTTCCCGCCGAGATGAGCCGGGGGTGAGCCGGGGTGAGCCGGGGTGAGGGGTCAGCCCTCGACGCTGGTCGCGTGGTGCGGCGCGCCCACCGGCTTGGACTCGGGTGAGCCGCGCTGGCGTAGGTAGATCGACAGCACCACCATCGACAGCACGGCCAGCAGCTCCGACTGCCAGTTCTGCAGCGAGCGGTTCCAGAACTCCGACGAGGTCACGTACCAGCCCCAGTCGACGGGGTCGCGCAGGTCGGTGATCCGTTCGGAGTTGTAGGCCGCCAGCCCCGCCACCGACTGCGCCAGCCACGACAGCACGAAGATCGTCCCCATGACCAGCCCGAGCGAGTTGCTGTACATCCAGAGCCGCGCCCCGCGCACGCGGGCCCAGCGCGGCGAGTCCTTCTCGGCGTGCTCGCCGATGAGCTGCTCGTGGTCGGCCTCGGGGCCCTCCTCACCCGGCTTCTTCGACTCGGGCGAGCCCTTCTGCACCAACCAGACGGTCAGCACGATGAACAGCAGGAACTGGAGGTACTCCGACTGCCAGTTCTCCGCCACGTCGACCGCGAACGACGACGACGTCACGTACGCCCAGACCGACACGGGCTGGAGGCCGTTGACCAGCTGCTCCTCGTTGTAGTGGATCGCCCCCGACCACGCCTGGCCCGCGAGCGCCAGCAGGAACATCACCAGGAACGCCACCGAGAGCGCGTTCTCCTTGATCCACCTCATGCGTCCCCCTCAGCCGCGCTCACAGGTGGGCCAGCCCGATCGCGAAGAAGTACGCCAGCCCGGCCGCGATGAGCGCCAGCGTGAGCCAGAACATCACCCGCATCAGTCCTCCACCTCGCAGTCGTAGGGGAGGTCGCGCCGGGGCTCGCACCCCGCCGCCGTGACCCGCCAGCCGTCGGAGAACCGGTGCAGGAAGACCGTGTCGCCCGCCATCCGCACGAGGGCGTCGTCGCCCCACACCTCGACCCCGGTGACCCGGCCGGCCGGGCCTAGCTTCAGCGCGGCCAGCGCCTGGGCGCAGGTCTCGTCCGGGTCGGGCAGCTTCTCGGCGGTCTTGGGCGTGAGCAGGGCGCAGGCCGCCGCGTCCTGGTGCGCCGCCACGGCGGTGTGGAAGCGCGCCGCCGCGCCGGCGGGCGAGGCCGTGTCCACGCCGCACCCCGCGGTGAGCGTCAACGCGAGCCCGAGCGCGGCCACCGCGAACGGAGATCTCATGCGCCCTCTGTTACCCCGGTGTACACGAGACATGCCAGGCCGTCACGGCCGCGCCGATCGGGCTGGGCCGAAATGCCTGTGACGTGCGTGACACCTGGGTAGTTTTTTCACTCTATTGAGTGACTTGGGAGTCGATATGACGTCAGAACAGCTCGCCGCGGCCATGAAGCGTTGGGAGGAGGGAGATCTCGACGGTGCCGCCGTGCTGTTCCGGCAGATCGCCGCCACCGGCGACCCGGAGGCGTCCCATCTGCTGGCGTGCCTGCTGGAGGAGCAGGGCGACCTCGACGGCGCGGAGGCGGCCCACCGGTCGGTGATCCAGTCGGGCGATCCGGTGTTCGGCCAGCGCTCGGCCATCGCCATGGGCATGATGCTGGTCGCCGCCCGGGAGTGGCCGGCGGCCTACCGGGTGCTGACGATCGCCTCCGACGGGGCCGACTTCGAGGTGGCCGCGCTCGCCGACACGGCGCTCGTCCTCGTGCTGACCGAGCTGGGCGACGCCGCGGGCGCGACCGAGGCGCTGGAGCGGGCCCGCCGCTGCGACAGCCCCGCGGTGGCGGAGCTGGCCGAGCGGCTGGAGCTGCCCGTCTTCGAGTGGGCCGACCCCCGTACGCCGTGGGAGCTGTACGAGCGGGCGGAGGGCGAGGAGGACTACCGCGAGCTGCTGATCTGCGGCGACCCTGAGGTGGTGTCGCTGTCGGCGTTCCGGCTGTACCGGATCCACGCCGACGAGGGCGACTTCGCCGCGGCGCGGGAGGCGTGCGAGCACGCCATCGCCGTGGGCCACCCGGACCACCTCACCATGGCGTACAAGCTGCTCGGGGCGGTGCTGGTCGATCTCGGCGAGTACGCGGAGTCGGTGCAGGCGTACGCCAGGGCGGCCGAGGACCCCCGGCCGGATGTGCGCCTGCCCGCCCTCATCGAACAGGCCAAGGTCATCGCCCAGCTCGGCGACATGCCGGCCACGCGGGCGATCTTCGAGCGGGTGATCGCCAGCGGGCAGCGGGACTACGCCCTGGAGGCGCGGGCCTGCCTGGCGCAGCTCCACACCGAGGCGGGCGAGGTGGACGAGGCGCTGGCGGCGCTGCGGGCGGTGTTCGCGGCCGGGGAGTCGCCGTGGGCGTCGGTCAGCGCCACGCTCCTCGGCATGCTGCTGGAGCAGCACCCGGAGCGCCGCGGGCCGATCATCGAGCTGGCCGGGGAGGTCGCCGGGCATCCGGACCAGGACGCCGCGTTCAAGGCCGGGCTGCTGCTCGACCACGACGCCCGGCAGCGGCCGCGCGCCGACCCCGTCGAGGAGCGGGCGCTGCGCGAGGTGGACGACGCGCTCGTGCTGCTCCAGGACGGCCGCCTGGCCGAGGCCCGCGGGCTGCTGCGCCGCGCCGCCGACTCCGGCGCGGGCACCCAGGCCGTGCGCGCCATGGTGGCGCTCGCCCAGGTGGAGCTGGCTCAGGGGGATCTGGACCAGGCCGACGAGCTGCTGTCGTACGTGGCGGAGGGCGACGACGTGGTGGGCGGGTTCACGGCCGCGTTCATGCTGCACCTGCTGCGCGCGCCGGAGCCCGCGGGGGCGGGGGCGCATCCGGTGCTGCGGGCGATCCTCGACCACCAGCGGTTCGGACGCGAGGAGGGGCTGGTCGGCTACCGGACGGCCATGGAGCACCCCGACCCTGCGGTGGCGGCGATCGCCACGGCGGTGCTCGCCCAGGTGCTGGCGACGACGGGCTACGACGTGTCGGAGGCGGGCAGGCTGTTCCGCGCTGCCGCCGGTGCCGGGGACCCGCTGGCGCTGTCGTACGCGGCGCTGGTCTACCGGGAGATCCTGGAGAGCCGGGGCGAGGGCGGGGAGGCGGTCGAGCTGCTGCGCCGGGCCCGCGCGGAGGGGCACCCGGTGCTCGCCCCGTGGGTCGGGTACGCGCTGGGCGGGCTGCTCGACGGGGACGCGGAGAGCCTGGCCGAGGCGCGCCGGGCCTATGAGACGGCGCTCGGGACGGGACACCGGGGGCTGCGGGCGGAAGCGGCGGGGGCGCTGCTGCGGGTGCTGGAGCTCCAGGGGGACCTGCCGGCGGTGGCCCGGCTGCACGAACGCCTGATCGCGGAGGGCGGTGAGGAGCGGGCGGCGGCCCGGCACGCCCTGTTGCTGGGGCTGACGCGGGTCCGGCTGGACGACCTGGAGGGGGCCCGTGCGGCCTTCGCCATGGTTTCTCCGGTTTCGGGGGATGAGGTGGGGCTCGGGCGTTATGCGCGGTGCCTGCTGGACGGCGACCTGGCCGGGGCGGGGCGCGCGCTCGTCCTCCTGTCCCCGGAGGACGGGGGGCCGCTGGGCGCGCTGCTCGGCCTGGAGTGCGCGCACGCCTGGCGGCGCGCGGGGCGGGCGGGCGACGCCGACGCGCTGCTGTCCCTGCTGCTGGAGCACGGGCATCCGGAGTACCGGGAGCAGGTGGCGTGCCGGCTCGGCGCGTGGCGGGCGGAGGCCGAGGACTGGCGCGGCGCGCTGGCGGCCTGGGAGCGCGCGGTCGAGGAGAGCCGTGGGTCGGCGGCGGCGACGGGGCCGGCGGTGACGGCTTTGACCGGTATGGGGCGGGCTCTGCACCGGCTCGGTGATCCGGGCGCGGCGGCCGAGGTTCTGTCCCGGGCGCTGGGGCAGGCGGCGGGCGGGCGGGAGGCGAGCGTCAGGGGCGTCGGTGGGTCGGAGGCTGGTCTCGGGGTCGGTGGGTCGGAGACCGGTGCCGGGGTCGGTGGGTCGGAGGCCTGCGGCGGGGGCGTCGGTGAGCCCGAGGCTGGCGCCGGGGACTTCGCCGAGGTGGCGGAGGCCCGTGGCGCGGGTGCCGATGAGCCCGCGGCCGGTGCCGGGGACTTCGGTGAGGTGGCGGAGGCCGCGATGCTGCTGGCCAGGGTGCTGGCCGAGCTCGGGCGGGTGGAGGAGGCCCGTGGGCTGCTGGACACGCTGACCGGTGAGGCGGCCCCGCTGTACCTGGCCGCGTTCCTGCGCGAGGCGGGGGAGGCCACGGCCGCTCTGACGGTGGCGGAGGAGGCGGCCGATGCCGTACCGGAGGAGCTCGCCGGGTGGGCGGCGCGGGTGCTCGGCGCGGCGCGGGCGGCGGCGGGGGACCCGGAAGGGGCTCGGGCGGCGTTCGAGCGGGCCGTCGAGCTGGAACCGGACCTCACGGGAGAGATCCTGCTGGAGGGTGCGGACGCGCTGGCCGGGGCCGGTGACGAGGAGGGCGCCCGGGCCGCCTGGCGGCGCGCGGCGGAACTGGACGAGAACCCGGTCGTGACGCTCGCGGCCCGCCTGCGGCTCGGGCTGGCCACGCCGGAGGAACGCCCCGCGGCCCTGGCGGCCACCGGCGACGTGGACGGCGCCTTGGCGGCCCTGGGCGAGCTGAGGGGGCTGGGCGACCTGAGGGGGCTGGGGAGGGCGTACGCGCTCGTGCTGGAGGTGGCCCGGGAGCTGGGCGGCCGGGACGGTGAGGCGCTCTACCAGCACGTCGCCGAGCGCGCCGACGCCGGAACGGCCGCACGCGCGCGGCTCGGGCTGGGCGCGCTGCTGTCGGACGAGGGGCGTCACTCCCACGCCGAGCTGTGCCTGCGACCCGTCACCGAGACCGCCTGGCGTGGGAGCGGCGAGGCCGCCGTCCCGGGGCTTGCCGAGGCAGCCTGGCGGGGGATCGCCGTCGCCAGGCGCGGACGGGGTGACCTCGTCGGCGCCGCGGATGCCCTCGGGGCCGCGATGCCCGCCACCGCCGTCGCGCTCGCCGGCGTGCTCGACGAGCTCGGCGACCCCGAAGGCGCCGGCCGGGCCCTCGCCGCGGGGGCCGAGGCGGGCGATCTCGCCTCCCTGTGGGCCCTGATGGTCCACCTGGTACGCCACGAGCGCTACGAGGCCGCCGAGGCGGAGGCGCGGCGGGCGGTGGACACGGGCGATCCCGAGACCGTCGTGCTCGGCCACCGGGTGCGGGGCGCATGTCTCCGGGCGGCGGGCGACCTGCTGGGCGCGGCGGCGGCCTACCGCGAGGGAATCAGCGCCGTCTCCCGGGAGACCGCAGGAAACGACCCGACCGGCTCCGATGCCGCGGGCTCCGATGCCGCGGGCTCTGACGCCGCGGGCCCCGATGCTGCGGGTCCCGGCACCGCAGGCCGCGACGCCGCAGGCCGCGACATCATGGGCGGCGGGCTCTCCGCGACCTTCGTGGAGCCCGTCCTACCCGGCCCCGAGGGAGGGAGCGGCGTGCTGTCCGCGACCGGCGTGGACACCGTCCTGTCCGGGCCCGGTGTCACGGGTAGCGGTGTGTCCGCCGCGGCCGGGGTGGAGACCCACCCGTCTGGTCTCGGCGCGGGGGGCGGCGGTGTGCTTTCCGCGACAGGCGACGGGAACCTCCTGTCCCGCCCTGCCGCGGCGGGTAGTGGCGCGCCCCATGCCGCCGTCGTGGGTGGCGCGCGGGCCGATCTCGCCGTCGTTCTCGATGAGCTGGGCGACCTGGATGAGGCCGCGCGTGAGGCGCGCCTGGCCATGGCCTCCGGTGATCCCGACGCCGTGGCGCGGGCCGGGCTGCTGCTGGGCGCCCGCCTGCGGGACGCGGGCGATCTGCAGGGCGCCGCCGAGGCGTTCGCCGCCGCCGCGGCTGCCCGCACCGCGCAGGCCCGCGCCGCGATGGCCCCCACCGCGATGGCCCCCACCGCGCAGGCCCGCACCGCGATGGCCCCCACCGCGATGGCCCCCACCGCGCAGGCCCGCACCGCGATGATCCCCACCGCGCAGGCCCATACCGCGATGGCCCGTACCGCGATGGAGGAGCTGGAGGCGACCGCCCGCCTGGCGCACGAGGGTGGCGCGCACGCGCTGGCCGTGCGGGTCCTGGGGGTCATGGGTGAGGACGGCGTGGCGGTGGCGCGCGAGCTGGCGGCGAGCTGCCCGGACCCCGGCGCCGTCCGCCCCTACTACGAGCTGGCCGGCTCCGGCCCGTTCGTCGAGCTGGACGTGGCGCAGCGCCTCGCCGAGCTGGGGCGCACCGCCGAGGCGCGGGCGATGTTCGAGCGGCTCCACGAGCACGACGATCCCGGTGTGCGGTTCGTCGCCGGGGGCAGGCTGCTCGCGCTGCTCGACGCCGAGGGCGACTCCGACGCCTTCTACAGCCTGGCCGAACGGCAGGCCGGCGACGCCGACAGCCCCGCGCCGGGCGTGTTCGGCGGCCTGCTCGGCATGCTGCAGGAACGCCAGGGCGACACGGAGGCCGCCCTGCGGACGCTGCGCGAGGCGGCCGCGACCGGCGAGCCCACGGCCCTCGCCCTGCTCGCCCAGGCCCTGGTCGCCGCCGGCGAGGTGGACGAGGGCCGCCGGACCTACCGGCGGGTCCTGGACGCGGGCGACCCGGACCTGGCCGCCCGCGCCGTGATCGCCATCGGCGAGACGTACCACGACGAGGACGAGGCGGAGGCCCGCCGCTGGTACCTGCAGGCGCTGGACGCCGAGGACGGGCACACGGCGGCCGTGGCGGCGATGTACCTGGGCGCGCTGGCGAAACGGGCGCGCGACTATCCCGAGGCGCTCGGCTGGTACCAGCGGGTGATCGACTCGGGCGACCTCGAGTCGGGCATGGCGGCGGCGCACCTGGGCGAGCTGTGCCACTGGCTGGGCGACCGCGACGGGGCGCTGCGCCACTACGAGCTGACCCTGACCCTCACGGACCGGCCCGACCTGGTGGCGGAGGCGGCCTTCCGGCTGGGCGAGATCCGGTACGAGCACGGCGACCTCGCCACGGCCCGGCGCCTGCTGGAGACGGCCGTGGCCACCGGTGACGCCGCCTTCGCGCCGCAGGCGGCCGAACTCCTGGCGAGGATCGGGTGACGTTGCGATGAATTGATTGACCACATAGTCTTATCCAGTCACGAAACTGGGGTGAGACGACATGGTCAGGACGGGAAGGCCCCCGCAGGATCCGGCGAGCCGGCTGGAGCGGGCGCACCGGATCCTCGACGCCGCCGCGGAGCTGATCCTGCGCTGGGGCTACGACAAGACGACGATCGACGACGTGGCCCGGGGCGCGGGTGTCGCCAAGGGCACGATCTACCTGCACTGGAAGACCCGGGAGGCGCTGTTCTCGGCGCTGCTGCGCCGCGACCGGGTGGGCATGCTGGAGGAGGTGGCCGCCGCCGCGCCCGCCACGCTGCGCGAGCTGGTCCGCGAGCTCGCCGCGGGCCTGCTGCGCCGGCCGCTGATGACGGCGCTGATGACGGGCGACTCCGAGGTGCTGGGCAAGCTCGTACGGCAGAAGCGGCTCGGCGCGGCGGACGCCTCCCAGGTCCTGGCGGGGCAGCTGGCCGCGTTCGAGGGCTACCTGGCGGTGCTCGGCCGGCACGGCGCGCTGCGTCCCGGCCCCACGCCGGAGGAGCGGGTCTCCGTGCTGAGCGCCGTGCTCTACGGGTTCCTCATGACGCGGGGCATGCTGCCGCCCGGGTCCGAGCCCGCGGAGGAGCGGCTGCCCGCCCTGATCGCCGAGACCGTGGACCTGGCCATCGGCTCGGGCACGCCCCTGGAAGACGAGGGCGCCCGCGCCGTCCGGCAGGCCACCGCCGGCTACCTCGCCGGCATGCGCGAGATCGCGCTGACCAAACTGGCGGCGTCCCTGGACGTCCCCCTGGAGACCATGGACGCCGTCACCGGCGCAGAGGGGAGCCGGGCATGAAGGCCGTGCTGCCGTTCGACGACGAGGGCGCCGACCTGGAGACGGTGGGCGGCAAGGGCGCCTCGCTGGCGCGACTGAGCCGCGCCGGGCTGCCCGTGCCCGGCGGGTTCCACATCACCACGGCCGCCTACCGGGAGTTCACGGCGGGCTTCCGCGAGCAGCTCGCCGAGGCCGCCGTACGCCACGACACCTCCCGCGCCGCCACCCGCGACACGGTCCGCGACGCCTCCCACGACACGGTCCGCGACGCCTCCCGCGACACCGCCCGCGATGCCGCCGGCCACCCCGCCCGCGTCGCCGAGCTGTTCGAGCGGCGGGAGATGCCGCCCGGCCTGGCCGCCGAGATCCGCGCCGCCTACGACGCGCTCGGCGACGGACGGGCGGTCGTCGCCGTCCGCTCGTCCGCCACCGCCGAGGACCTGCCGGACATGTCGTTCGCCGGCCAGCAGGACACCTATCTCGGCGTCGAGCGCGACGGGCTGCTCGACGCGGTGAAACGCTGCTGGGCGTCGCTGTGGAACGAGCGCGCCGTCGCCTACCGGGAGCACAACGGCGTGCCGCACGACGACGTGGCCCTGGCCGTGGTGGTGCAGGAGCTCGTCGACGCCGACGCGGCGGGCGTCATGTTCACCGCCGACCCCGTCACCGGCGCCCGCGACCGTACCGTCGTCAACGCCTCCTGGGGGCTCGGCGAGGCCGTCGTCGGCGGCCAGGTCACGCCCGACACGGTCGTCGTGTCGGGCGGCGCCGTGACCGAGACCCGGATCGGCGACAAGGCCGTGATGACCGCGCGCGTCCCCGGCGGCACCCGGGAGCGGCCCGTGCCCGCCGAGCTGCGCCACCGTCCGGTGCTGGACGATCAGCAGGCCGTACGGCTGGCGGAGCTGGGGTCCCGGATCCAGGAGCTGTACGGCACACCGATGGACGTGGAGTGGGCCCGCCGCGACGGCGAGCTGTTCATCCTCCAGGCGCGGCCCATCACCAATCTCGCCCCCGAGGTCGAGGAGTGGAACGACAGCCTCAAGGGCGGCGAGCTGTGGACCGCCGGCAACCTCGGCGAGGCCATCCCCGACGTGATGACGCCCGCGACCTGGTCGTTCGTCCGCCTGTTCATCCACGAGGCGATGCACGCCTCGACGCTGCCCGGCTTCGACCTGGTCGGCAACATCGGCGGCCGCTTCTACATGAACCTCAGCGTGACCTTCTCCATCGCCCGCGCCCTCGGCATGGAGAGCCGGCTCGGCGCCGTGGAGCAGGTCTTCGGCAAGCTGCCGCCCGGCCTCGACGTGCCGCTGCTGACGACCTCCCGCTGGGAGATCATCAGACGGACGCTGCCCATGGCGTTGAACCTGCGCCGCCGCGTGCGCGACAACCTCAGGGGCATGCCCGCGTTCCTCGCCACCTCCCAGCGGCGGTGCGAGGAACTGCGGGCCCGGATCGCCGCCACCGCGACCGGCCCCGAGCTGGCCGCGCTCTGGGCGGACGAGATCGAGCCGCACCTCGTCACCGCCTGCCGCATGCTGGAGGCGGCCGGCCGCCAGGGCGGCGCGACGCTCGTGTGGACCCGCGACAAGCTGCGCCGCCTGGTGGGCGAGGTCGAGGCCGAGGCCATGCTGACCGGCGCGGGCGCCGGCGGCGAGCTGGCCAGTCTCGGGCCGGTCACCGGCCTGGCCTGGCTGGCCGCCGGCGAGATCGACCGCGACACCTGGGCCAGGACCTACGGGCATCGCGGGCCGCACGAGTTCGAGGTGTCCCTGCCGCGGCCCGGCGAGGACCCCGCCTGGATCGACGCGGCGCTGGCCGGCCTGCGCGACGCCGCCGAGGGCACGCGGGCGCTGCTCGAACGCCAGAAGGAGGCCCGCGACGCCGCCTGGGAGCGCTTCGCCCGCCGCTATCCGCGCCGGGTGGCGCGGATGCGGGAGCGGGTCCGCCGCTGGAACCAGGTGGTGCGCGACCGCGAGGCCACGCGCTCCGAGGTCATCCGGGCGTTCTGGGTGCTGCGCGCGTTCGTGGTGCGCGCCGGTGAGCTGACCGGGCACGGCGACGACCTGTTCTTCCTGCACCTGGAGGAGATCCTCGCCGTGCTGCGCGGCTCGTCCGGGCCGCTGGCCCGCGTCCCGGTGCGGCGTGCCACGTACGAGCGGTACGCCGCGCTGCCCCCGTACCCGGCGCTGATCGTCGGCCCGTTCGACCCGGTGCGCTGGGCGGCGGACCCGGACCGGCGCGGCGACGTGTACGACGCGCGCGGCGCGTCCGCGCCCGCCGCCGACACCGTGACCGGTTTCCCCGGCGCGCCGGGCGTCGTGGAGGGCGTGGTGCGGGTGCTGTCCGGCCCCGAGGACGGCGAGCGGCTGCGGGCCGGCGAGATCCTGGTCACGACGCTGACGAACGTGGGGTGGACGCCCATGTTCCCGCGCGCGGCGGCCGTCGTGACCGACATGGGGGCGCCGCTGTCGCACGCCTCGATCGTGGCCAGGGAGCTCGGCATCCCGGCCGTCGTGGGGACGGGCAACGCCACCATGCGGCTGCGCGACGGCGACCGCGTGCGCGTGGACGGGGAGAGGGGGACCGTAGAGCTGCTGCCCTGATCGTCAAGATCTTCCCAATCCGGGCGTTACGTAGACCGGGGCGTGCGCGGGCGGCCGGTACGGTCTGAGGCATGCGCGCCGACGGGACGGCACCGGCGATCGCCGCCGCGCTGGTGGCGACACTGGCCACGGCATGCGGCGGCGGCGCGAGCCCGCCCGCCCGCGAGGCGACCACGCCGCCCGGCACGCGGTCGCCGGCCGCGCGGGCGCCGCTCACCGAGCCCCAGGGCGCGCGCTCCCCAAGCGCGGGGCCCCAAGGCGCCCCGGGGACGCCCACCGGGCCCCAGGGCGAGCGGGCCGGCAGGCCGCTGGCCGGGAAGGTCGTCGTGATCGACCCCGGCCACAACGGCGGCAACGCCGCCCACCCCGCTCAGATCAACCGCCAGGTCGACGTCATCACCGGCCGCAAGCCGTGCAACACCACCGGCACCAGCACGGACGCCGGATACCCCGAGCACGCCTTCACCTGGGACGTCGCCCGCCGCCTGCGCCCGCTGCTCCTCGCCGAGGGCGCCAAGGTGGTGCTCACCCGGCCGGACGACGAGGGCGTCGGCCCGTGCGTCACCGAGCGGGCCGCCATCGGCAACAAGGCCAGGGCCGACGCCGTCCTGTCCGTCCACGGCGACGGGGCGGTCGCCTCCGGACACGGCTTCCACGTGATCCTGCCCGGCCTCGTCGCGGGCCACAACGACGCCATCATCCGCCCGTCCCGGCGGCTGGGGCTCGACGTGCGCGACGCCTTCCACCGCCTCACCGGCCTGCCGTACGCCACCTACACCGCCAGGAACGGCCTGTCGGTCCGCACCGACCTGGGCGGGCTCAACCTGTCGACGCGGCCGGCGGTGTTCATCGAGTGCGGGAACATGCGCAACCGCGGCGACGCCGCCAAGATGTCCGACCCGCGGTTCCGGCAACGCATGGCCGCGGCGCTCGCGGCCGGGATGACCCGGTACCTCAAGGGATGAACGCGGCGTATTCGCGGGGAATCGCCGCGCGCCTTTTCGGATCCCTTGTGCGTCTCTTTCACGACGTGGTTCGCGGGCCCCTTCCGGTTCTCCGGGAACGCCGTTTCGGTCTCGGCCGGGTGAACGCCGGCCGTAACCGCTCGCACTCGTCCAGCGCCCTCTCGCAGGCCGCCAGCTCGGCGTCGGTGTAGGCGAGCAGGTACACCGACCGCACCCGCGGCTCCGGCGGGCCCGCCAGGTGACCCACGATGGCGTTGACCATCGTGCGGACCGTGGCCTCGACCGCCGCGCCGCCCGTGCCCGCCCCGAGGATCGGCAGCAGCGCCGACCCCGCCCGGCGCTCGCCGTCGCGCACCTCCCCGGCCCGCGCCAGGGCGTTGCGCACGCAGGCGGCCAGGTTGCCGACCTGGCCGTATCCGGCGCCCGTGCCGTGCACGGCCGCCGCGTGGACCACGCCCATGACGCCGTACCGCTCGGCCAGCCCGTGGGCCCCGGTGACGACCGCCGACCCGGGCTCCACCGACGGCTGGCCGCCGAGCCGCTCGCGCAGCTCGTCGGCCACCAGGTCCTCCACGACCCGGCCGGTCACCGGGTCGCGCCGGGCGCCCTCGTACCGGATGATCGCCGAGATGGAGGTCTCGTGGAACCGGCACATCTGCATGTCCGTGTTCTCCGAGTTGACCCAGACGTCCACGCCCTTGACGCCGCGCAGGTCGCCGGTGATCACGACGAGCCGCCGGTCGGGGGCGCCGTCCAGGACGTACTCGTACGTCCTGGTCTCCTCGATGGGCGAGGGCAGCCGCAGCCGCGCCCGCAGCTCCTCGGCCTCCCGGGTGCGCCCGGCCAGCTCCGCGCGCAGCCGGTCCACCGTGGCGGCGGCCCGGGTGGTGCGCGTGCCGTACCACCACAGGAACACGAACAGCGCCACCGCGCCCGTCGCGGTGGCGCCCTTGACCCCGGCCGAGAACTCGCTCTGCGGGAAGAACGAGAAGATCAGCAGCACCGGGAACAGCGAGATCAGCAGCCAGGACACCACATAGGCCCGCTCGAAGCCGCCCCCGTCGCCGCGCCGCGACCGCCAGGCGTACCCGCCGAGACCCACGAGAAGACTGAACGCCGCCGTGGCCAGAACCACCGGCTCCGCTTTCATCCGCGCCTCCCCACCCGGATATCGGAACGGCCTTATCCGGTTTTTGCGGACCGTACGAGAAAGCGCCCGCGTGACGGGAACAGGGAATTACTCTAATCCCGGCGGGATGCCGGTATCCATTCATCCGCGGCCCGGTTACCATCGGTATTTGCTCATGCTTTCGGGCTCACGGGAGTGGTTTCTCGATGAAATCCGGCGCGGCGCGGCCAGGGCGTGAGTGGCCCGCCACGCTCGACGTCGACGGGCTCGTCGCGGACGGCTGGCGCCCCCGCCCCTTCCGGCAGTTCCTGCTCAAGATGCACAGCAGGTGCAACCTCGCCTGCGACTACTGCTACGTCTACACGCTCGGCGACCAGAGCTGGCGCTCCCAGCCGATGGTCATGTCGTCCGCCGTCGTGGCCGCCGCCGCGCGCCGCATCGCCGAGCACGCCCGCGCCCACCGGCTCCGCTCCGTCCGGGTCATCCTGCACGGCGGCGAGCCGCTGCTGGCCGGGTACGCGTACCTGGCCGACGCGATCCGCCTCATCCGCGCCGAGGCGGCCCCCGACGTGCGGGTGGACGCGGCCGTCCAGACCAACGCCGTGCTGCTCGACGAGCGGGCGCTGAGCGCCTTCCACGAGCTGGACCTCAAGGTCGGCGTCAGCCTCGACGGCAGCCCGCGCGCCCACGACCGCAACCGCCGCTACGCCGACGGGCGCGGCACCCACGCCGCCGTCGCCGCCGCCCTGCGCCTGCTGACCCGCCCCGCCTACCGCCACCTGTACGCGGGGCTGCTCTGCACGGTCGACCTGGCCAACGACCCCGTGGAGACGTACGAGTCGCTCATCGCGTTCGACCCGCCCGTGATCGACCTGCTGCTGCCGCACGGCACCTGGGAGTCGCCCCCGCCGGAGCGCACCCCCGACCAGAGCCGCGCCCCCTACGGCGACTGGCTGATCGCGATCTTCGACCGCTGGTACGGCTCCGACCGGGACGAGACGGTGGTCAGGCTGTTCCACGAGATCATCCGGCTGCTGCTCGGCGGCGCGTCGGCGAGCGAGGCCGTGGGCCTGACGCCGGCGACCCTGGTGGTGGTCGAGACCGACGGCACCGTGGAGCAGACCGACTCGCTCAAGGTCGTCGGCCACGGCGCCGCCGCGACGGGGCTCAACATCGCCGACCACCCGTTCGACGAGGCGCTGCGGCACCCGGGCATGGTGGCGCGGCAGCTCGGCTGGGCCGCGCTGGGCGAGGAGTGCCGGGCGTGCAGGTTCGGGCGGGTTTGTGGGGCGGGGCTGTACCCGCACCGGTACCGGGCGGGTACCGGGTTCCGCAACCCGTCGGTGTACTGCGCGGACCTGTACCGGCTGATCGGGCACATCCGCTCACGCGTGGTCGCCGACCTGCGGCGACCGCCCGCACCTGTGGAGGGGGCATGACGGCGGGGCCGGGTGCTTGTGGCGCGCTGCCGGCCGAGGCGTTCGCGGCCCTTGCGCGGGGCGGCGGCGGGGCCGCCGCGGCCGGTCATCTGCGCGCCTCCGAGCGGGGCCGGCACATGCTGCTGATCCTCGGGGTGGTGGAGGCGGCCAGGCGGGCCGGCCACCCGCACGCGGGGGCGGCGGAGCGGGCGTACGCGGCGCTGGCCGCCCTGGAGCGGACGGCGCCGGCGGCGGTGGACACGCTGATCCGCTATCCGGCGGTGGGGGCGTGGGCCCGCGCCACAGCCGGCGCCCTGCTGCTGGGGACGGGCGCGGCGGGCCCACTGGAGGCGGGCGCGGTCCCACTGAAGGCGGGCACGGCGGGTGCGCTGGAGGCGGGCGAGACCGGCCCGCTTGAGGCGGGCGCGGCGGCCCTGCGAGGGACGGGCGCGGTGGCGTGGGGTGGGCATGATCCGGCGCGGCTGGGGGCCGTGGCCGCGGCGGCGGCGGTCCGGGCGGGGCTGCCGTACGAGGGGGAGGCGCCGGTCGCCGCCGGGCACCTCACACTGCCGTCCCTGGGACGCCTCGCCGTGCCGGGAGAGGACGGCCTCGTACGCCTCACCGTGCGCCCCGGAGACCGCCTGACCGCGGGCCCGGCCGAGGTGACCGTCGCCGACCTGACCGCGGCCGACCTGACCGCGGCCGAAGTGACCGGGGCCGGGATGGCCGGGGCTGACAAGGCCGCCGCGGGCGAGGCGGCTGGGCGTCGCCGCGGGACGGCCCCGGGCGCGGACGCGGAGCCGCCCGCCTGGTGCCGGCTCCACCGCCTGACCGCCGAGACCGGCGGGCGGCGGCTCGCCGTCCTCCTCGACGACCTCGACCCGTACCGCTGGCCGGCCGGTTCGGTCCGGCGCGGCCCCCTGCCCGGCCCCGAACGCGAGACCCTCGCGGCGCGCCTGCGCGACGCCTGGCGCCTCCTCCAGGCCGGCCACCGCACCCTGGCCGAGGAGACCGCCGCGATCGTCACGGTCCTCACCCCGATCGACGCGCCCGAGCGTGACCGCACGCGCAGCGCCTCCTCGGGCGACCACTTCGGCACGCTCGCCCTGTCGGCGCCGCCCGACGGGCTGTGGCTGGCCGCCACGTTCGCCCACGAGGTGCAGCACGCCAAGCTGGGCGCGCTGCTGACCCTCGTCCCGCTGCTGCGGCCGGACGACGGGCGCCGCTTCTACGCCCCGTGGCGCGACGACCCCCGGCCCGCGCACGGTCTGCTCCACGGCGCGTACGCCTTCCTGGGCGTGACCGGGTTCTGGCGGCGGCAGAGGAACCTGCCGGCGGACGAGCAGGACCGGTTCCGCGCCGAGGTCGAGTTCGCCCGCTGGCGGGAGGCGGCGTACGA
Source organism: Nonomuraea roseoviolacea subsp. carminata (assembly GCF_024172185.1). Taxonomy (GTDB): domain Bacteria; phylum Actinomycetota; class Actinomycetes; order Streptosporangiales; family Streptosporangiaceae; genus Nonomuraea; species Nonomuraea roseoviolacea. The sequence goes on along the minus strand of NZ_JAMZEC010000001.1, from coordinate 926,021 downwards.
GGCCACGGGGACGCTCGCGGCGAGCGGGCTGCTGACGGAGGCGGGGGAGGCGTTCGTGGCGGGCATGCGCGGCACGCTGGAGGGCTGGCTGAAGGAGCCCGCGCGGGAGCGGGCGGACGCGGCGGCCCGCCACGAGTCCGACCGCCACCGCGCCCGCTGGAACGCCGCCCACTCCTAGCGCCGCGCCCTCCCGAGGGCGGCGACGGCCGGAGCGGCGGCGGCCGGAGCGGCGACCGTCAGAGCGGCGGCGGGTCGAAGTCCATGTCGACGCGCCCGCCCGCCAGGATCTCCCGGCGGTGGTCAGAGGAGGTGTCGTCGAGCCTGAGCCGGCCGCGCATCTCGGCGTCCAGGCGGGCGGCCTCCTCCAGCTCCCCCGTCGCCCGCAGGTCCAGGACGAGGTTGTGGGTGGCGGAGAACGTGATGTAGTGGTCGCGGTCGAAGTGCGTGGCCAGGTCGCCCAGGACCTGCCGGCCGAGATCCCTGGCCGCGGCGTGCTCGCCGAGCACGGACAGATCGCTGGCGAGGTTGATGGCGCAGCTCAGCACGTAGTCGTGCTTGGGGCCGAGGCGCCGCAGCAGGGCCTCGCGCACCTCCTCGTTCAGCGCCCGCGCCTCGTCCGGCCGGCCCCGCAGCCGGTGCAGCAGGGCCAGGTTGAGCCGGCAGCCGTGCGTGTAGGGATGCCCCGCACCGTAGACCTCGGCGTACCTGGAGGCCGTCTCCTTCGTCAGGCGGAAGGCGTCCTCCAGCTCGCCCATCCGGCGCAGGACGTTGGCCAGGTTGACGGCGGCGGCCAGGGTGTCGGGGTTGCGCATGCCGAACAGGGCGCTCAGCCGGCTGTGGGTGAGCTCCGCCAGCTCGCGCGCCTCGGCGAGGTCGCCCCGCATCCGCAGGGCGATGGACAGGTCCTTGCCCGCCTTCAGCGTCAGCGGGTGGTCGGGGCTCAGCTCGGTGCGCCCGTAGTCGTACGCCTCCGCGCCGATGTCGCAGGCGTCGGAGAAGTCGCCGCACAGCCGCACCACCCGCGCCAGGCCGGTCATCGTGTTGAGGATGTCCCAGCGGCTCGCCCCGCCGGAGCCGCTCGTCTGCTCCAGGTAGGTGTGCTCGTGCTCCTTGCGCGCGGTCGTGTAGTCGCTGGTGAGGGCGTAGTCGAGCGCGAGGTTGCCGATCACGCGCAGCGTGCGCGGATCGTCCTTGCCGAAGACCTTCTCGTGGAGTTCGCGGGAGTTCGCGTCCTCCTCGGCGGCCTGACCGAAGTCTCCGCTGGCGCGCAGGTTCGCGCCGAAGTTGTTGATGACGCCCAGCGTCTCCTCGTGCTCGGGGCCGAGCGTGCGGCGCATGAGACTCAGCGTCTCCTCGTTCAGCCGGTACGAGGTGTCGTACTCGCCGAGCTGCCACAGCACGTTGCCGAGGTGCCGGCGGACGGCCAGCACGTCGGGGTCGTCCGGCCCCGAGTTCTGCGTCCACTTCTCCAGCAGTTGCTCGGCGATGTCGCGGGCGGTGCGGTAGTCGCCCCGCCGGTAGAGGTAGCGCATGACCTTGATGGCGAACGCGCGGACCTCGTCGTCCTCGCAGTCGGCCACCAGCGAGGGCCGCAGGTGACCCACGAGCTCGGCCCAACGGGGCCAGGTGGTGTTGTCGTCGGGGTCGCGCGGGGCGCCGTTGGCCAGCAGCCGGTGGACGACGTGCCGGGTCGCGGCCTGCTCCGTCGCGTCCAGATCGTCGCGGAGCAGCGCCTGGATCAGCCGGTGGACCTGGAGGGTGCGGCTGTCGGAGTCGATGCGGGCCAGCGCGAAGCGGTTGAGCTCGCCGATCGCCTTGCTCAGCTCGATGGGGCTGGACAGCAGCTCGCTCAGGCCGGCCGGGAGAGGGCCGCCGCCCGGGCGGAACACGTCGCGCGGGATGGGCTCCGGGCCGAAGAACGCGCAGCAGCGCAGGATGTCGATGGCTTCGGGACGGCGGGCCTGCAGGTGGGTCACCGACAGCCGCCAGGCGGCCGTCATGGACGTCGGGTACTCGGTCGGCCGGCCCACGGCCAGCAGCTCGCGGGTGTTCTTCTCGAGCTGCGTCAGGTATTCGTCCACGGAGATCGCGGTCTGCGTCATCAGCGAGCTGGCCTGCTCCAGCGCGAGGGGGAGATCGCCCAGGGCGTCGGCGACCCGCTCGGCGTCGGCGAGGCCGATCCTGGGCAGGCGCTTGGTCAGGAACTCGACACTCTCCTCGCGGGCGAACACGTCCACCGACACGGTCTCGGCCGCGGTGTCCCAGCGGGTGTTGCGCGAGGTGATGAGGACGTGGCCGTTGGCGGGGATGTAGCCCTTGATGGACTCCGGCTGGTCGGCGTTGTCGAAGACCAGCAGCCACCGGCCGTACGGGTCGCCGCGCTCCAGCGCCTCGCGAACCGCCTCCGCCGACTCGTCCACGCCCACCGTGTCGGCGTGGGCGACGCCGAGGCGCGGCGCGAGCGCCGCCAGCGCCGGGGGAACCAGCGCCTTCTGGTCGGCCGTGATCCACCAGACCACGTCGTACTCGCCCCGGTAGCGCCAGCAGTACTCGATGGCGAGCTGCGTCTTGCCCACGCCGCCGAGGCCGTGCAGCGCCTGCGGGAGCGGGACGACGGCGGTCACCTCGCCGATGCTGCGCCTGATCTGCGCCAGTAACTCCTCGCGGCCGGTGAAGTTGCGGTTGCGCGGCGGCACCTTGCCCCAGACCTCGGGAGCCCGCTCCGGCGTCGTGACGTTGCCCACCGAGACCATCTGGAACCTCCCGCATGTGGAAGATTGTTTTCCGCTACCGCGATCCTAAAGGTTGAATAGCATGGCGTCGCGTCACAGAATCGCATATAGCGATGAAACGATCGCGAGGGAGCGATCATCTCCATTTATCGGTCAGATATCAGGTCACGTATCACCGGATAACGGGTGACCGAATACGGCGCCCGGACCGCCCACAGGGAGAAACGCATGAGCGAAGAGTCGTTCGGAACGGCTGTTCTCATCGATGTCTCGGATCTGCCCCTCGACGATCTTCCCGCTCTCGGCAACGCCAGGCTGAGGCGGGCGCTCGAACAACTGGTCGCGAGGAACGGGGAGGCGGTCGCCGCGTTCAACTCCGCGATGTGAGCGGAGGCGGCACCTGGGTGAGCGATGGCGGAGATCGCGTGGCGGGACGGTGAATGGGATCGGCTGGTCGATCAGTTGAGCAAGGGTGACTGCGTGCCTTTCGTCGGGGCCGGCGCCGGTGCCGGCGTCCTCCCGGACGCGACGAAGCTGAGCCGGCGGCTGGCCGAGAAGTACAAGTACCCCTACGACCGGCCGGGCGATCTCATCGAGGTCACCGACTACCTCGTGTGGTGGTTCGGCGGCGACGTCCCGTACGTGAAGTCGCTGATCTGCGAGGAGATCCGGGCGGGGGCGGACGGCCTGGACGCGGTGCTGGAGCCGTACGCCCTCCTGGCTGAGCTCCCTCTGCCGATCTTCATCACCACCAATTATGATGATCTCTTGCTCAAAGCGTTGACCCGCGCCGGCAAAAAGCCAAATGTCGCCATTTGTCCGTGGCATGACCAGATCAATCACAGCCAGGAGCTGCTCAGCAGCGAGGCGGGCTGGAATCCGCGCCCCGATTCTCCGCTGATCTACCACCTCCACGGCAGCATGCGCCAGCCGCAGTCGATCGTCCTGACCAACGACGACTACGAGGAGTTCATCACCAGCCTGGTGGCCGACCGCGAGATCATACCGCCCGTCATCCGCGCCGCCCTGACGACGAGATCGCTGCTGTTCATCGGTTACGGAATGCGCGACATGACATTCCGCACCATCTTCAACGGCCTGCAACGGGTGCTGCCGGGAATGGTCCGGCGGCGTCACGTCAGCGTTCAGCTCCCGCCGTCCGTGAACCCGTCGGGAGGTGATGCGGGGCCATCGATGATGCAATATCAAGCGGCTCGCTTCGATAAATGGCGTATTTCCATCTACTGGGGGACAATCGACGAATTCACGGGGGAGCTCCGGCGGCGATTGGGACGACATGATGACACCCCGCAGCAGAGCTGAGCAGCAGGGAGGGCCGTACGTGGGGCCGCGCGCGTTCCGGCCCGAGGACCGTCACGTCTTCTTCGGGCGGGCCAGGGAGGCGCGCGAGCTGGCCGACCACTGGCAGGCCAATTCGCTGACCTTCCTGAGCGGCCCCGCCGGCGCGGGGAAGACCTCGCTGCTCCAGGCCGGTGTGCTGCCGCTGCTCGATCCGGACGTCGTGGACGCGCTGCCCGTCGGGCGCGTGTCGTCCGGCACGCGGGTCCCGGTCGCGCTGCGGGGCGGGTCCAACCCGTACGTCTTCGCCGTGCTCTCGTCCTGGCTGCCGTACGAGGCGCCGTCCGGGCTCTCCGACGTGACCATCTCCGGCTTCCTGGCGCGGCGGCGCGTCCGCCACGACCAGTACGGCGACCCGATGCCCACGCTCGTCGCGGTCGACGGCGCCGAGGCGCTGCTGGCCGCCGGCCGTGACCCGGCGGCGAGCGATGATCTGTTCGCCCAGCTCGCCACCGCGCTGGAGGGCGACCGCGACCTGCGCGCGCTCGTCGTGGTGCGCGAGGACGCGCTGCCGATGCTGAGAAGCCGGCGGGAGAAGGTCTTCCGGCGCGCGGTCGAGTACGCCGTCGAGGCGCTCGAACCGGCCGCGGCCACGGCCGCCGTCCGCGGCCCGGCGAGGACGGCCGGACGCCCCTTCGCGCGGGGCGCGGCGGAGAGGCTCGTGGAGGATCTGCTGACCGTCCGGCGGGTCAGCCCCCTGGGCGACGAGACGGAGGAGCGGCTGCCCCTGGTCGAGCCGTTGCAGCTCCAGGTGGTGTGCTCCGCGCTGTGGGAGGCCCTGCCGCCGGACGCCTCCGTCGTCACCGCCGGGCACGTGCGGGACCTCGGCGACGTCGCCCGGTCCCTGGCCGACTTCTACGACGGCGTGATCGACGAGGTCGCCCGCGACGCCTACCACGGCGAGACGGAGCGGCTGCGGGCGCGGCTGCGCGAGGCGTTCGTGGACGAGAAGGGCGGCCGCAAGGACGTGGTGGCCGGTTCGGCGGAGAGCGCCGGGCTGCCGGACGCGGTGATCAGGGCGCTGGCCGGGCGCCATGTGCTCCGGCTGGAGGAGCGGCTCCAGGGCGGGAGCCGCTGGCGGCTCTCCCACGACCACCTCGTACGGGCGCTCACGCGCGGCGAGGAGAGCCGTGCGCCGGCCGGGCGGGTGGACCCGGCGGAGTACCGGCGGCTGGCGGAGGCCGCCCTGCGGGAGGGCTACCTGGAACGCGCCCGCGACCACGCGCGCACGGCGCTGCGTCACAGCGGGCCCGACCAGCGTCTGCGGGCGGACCTGGAGCAACTGCTCGCCGACATCGCCTACCGCGGCGACGACCTCGACACCGCCGTGGACCACTACGGACGGGCCTCCGTCCTGCTCCAGTCGCTGCCGGGCGCGGAGGGGCAGGTCGCCGGGGTGCTGACGGCCATCAGCCAGATCAAGATGGCGCAGGGACGGTTCGAGTCGGCGCTGCGCGACCTGGAGGCCGCCGCGCTGCGCCGTCCCGACGACGCGGGCATCAGGGTCGAGCTGGCCTGGGTGATGTGGTGCTCCGGGCACGTGAACGGCGCCGTGGACATGCTGGACACCGTGCTCGCCGAGGAGGGCGACGAGCGGCGGGCGCTGCGCGCGCGAGGCGAGATCATGGCCGACCTCGGCCGCCCGACGGCGGCGCTGCGCGACCTCGGGCGCCTGGACTGGGGCTACTCGCCGTCCGCGCGGACGGCTTACGCGCTGGCCCTGGCGCTGGAGGGACGGGTGGACGAGGCGCTGGACCTCGTGCCCCCCATCGAGCACGAGACGAGCGTGACCGTGCTGCTCCGGGTCGCCCGGATCCGCGACGCGGCGGGACGGCGGGACGACGTCGCGAGCCTGGCCCGCCGCGCCCTGGAGGACGGCGTGCGGCCGCCGCTCCCGCGGCCGCTGGTCGAGGTGGCGGAGCGCCTGGTCCGGGGCTAAATCAGCGATCCCATAATCAACAAAGGTTTCCCGTGCATTAGCATTCAGCGGTGAGTCCTGACCCGTTACCGCCGGGACCCGACGAAACTCACTCCATGGTTCCTGCCGGTATAAAGGGTAAGGTGAGGAGACGAGGACCGCTGGCGGTTCTTGTCGCTTATCCCGGTTTCCGGAGGCTTTGGCTGGGTTCGGCCGTATCCATGGCCGGCACTCGGGCGCTCGGCGTCGTCTATCCGTTGCTCGCGGTTCTGGACGGGCGTTCCGTCGTGTGGGCGGGATGGGTGGTGTTCGCCTGGACGGTGCCGACGCTGCTCTACATTCCGGCCGGCGCCCTGGTCGACCGGTGGGATCCACGCCTGGTGCTGAGGTGGAGCGAGGTCCTGCGGGCGGTGGCGATCGCGAGCGTCGTCCTGGCCCTCATGTGGGGGCGGCTCGACGTGTGGCACCTGCTCGCCGTCGCATTCTTCGAGGCCGCGTTCTCGGTCTTTTCCTCGCTCGCCGAAACCGCTCTTATTTCGGCCATAGTCCGCAAAAAGGATATAGGGAACGCAATGGCCGTCCATGAGAGCAGCGTGCACATCGCGGTGCTCACCGGACGCCCTCTCGGCGGCCTTTTGTTCGGCTGGCTGCCCGCCGCACCGCTCGTCGCCAACCTCGTCCTGATCGGCGGCTTTCTCACGGCACTGCGCGGGCTCGGCGGGTCGTTCACCTCCCGCGACCGGGCGCCGCTGCTCCAGGAGATCCGCCGGGGCATCACCGTCGTACGCGGCGACGCCTTCCTGCGGGTGGCCACGTGGCTGACCGCCGCCACGAACATGATCTTCCAGGCGCTCGTCATCGTCTTCATCGCCTCGGGCGTGGACCACGGCACCTCCCCGCTCGTCACGGGACTGGTGCTGGCCGCGAGCGGGGTGGGCGGGCTCATCGGCTCACTCGTCGCGCCGCGGCGCGGCCGGGTCGCCTCGTGGCTCGCCGGCTGGACGGCCCGCAGGCCCCTCGTCGGCAAGGTGACCGACCACGCCGGGCTGACCCGGCGGGGGCGCTCCACGCTCGTGCTGCACGCCTGGCTGTGGGTGCTGTCGCTGGCGCTGATCGCTTTCACCAACGCCCCGGTGTTCTTCGCGGCCGGGCTGGTCGTCATGGGCGCGGCCGGCGGGCTCAGCAACGTGACCATCAAGACGGTGACGAGCCGCAGCCACCCCGACCTCATCGCCCGCGTCACCGGCTTCTCCCGGCTGGTGAGCTACGGGGCGTCCGCGGCCGGCCCGCTGTTCGGCAGCGTCCTGCTCATGGTCCTCGGCGTCCACCTGACCGTGTTCGCGCTGCTGGGTCTCACGCTGCTGATCGCCTCGCTCGTCACGTGGGTGCGCCGGCTGCGCGGCAGCCTGTCCCCCCGCTGGGAGGCCGGGCCGGGGTCCGCGGGCGCCGCGGAGCCCTCGACGTCTCGCGGTGGCGCCAAGGACACCATGTACGAGCCGCAGCAGGTCACCGTCTGAGCTCCGCGGCCGGTAGCCTGGCCCCGCCCTGGACACGTACGAGGGGGAGGCCCCGATGGCTCCGAACATCGCGACCGCGCGCCGCGTCGATCTGCCCGACCTGCTGGAGTTCCTGCGCCCCAGGCACCACGGGCTGCTGGCGACCACCCGTGCCGACGGGCGGCCCCAGCTCTCGCCCGTGAGCTGCGGGGTCGACGGCGAGGGCCGGATCGTGGTGTCCACCTATCCGGAACGCGCCAAGGCCCGCAACGCGCGGCGTGACGAGCGGACGTCCATCTGCGTGCTGTCCGACGACTGGAACGGCCCGTACGTGCAGGTGGACGGGCGGGCCGAGGTGCTGGACATGCCCGAGGCGCTGGACGCGCTGGTCGACTACTACCGGTGCATCGCGGGCGAGCACCCCGACTGGGACGAGTACCGGGCGGCGATGGCGCGGCAGGGCAAGTCGCTCATCCGGCTGCACATCGAGCGCTGGGGGCCGATCTCGACGGGCGGGTTCCCGGCCCGGCTGGTCGCGGACGACTGACCTCGGAGACGCTCCTGTTTCGCCGCCCGCCCGCCCGAGGGAAGCGGGCGGCGAAGCGGGTCAGCCGGCAGCGATGTCGTTGGCCGCCACGTACCCGAACGTCATGGCCGGCCCCAGGGTCGAGCCCGCCCCCGCGTAGCTGTGTCCCATGACGGCGCCGCTCGCGTTGCCCGCCGCGTACAGGCCAGCGATGACCGACCCGTCGGCCCGCAGCACGCGCGCCCGCGCGTCCGTCCGCATGCCGCCCTTGGTGCCCAGGTCACCAGGGACGATCTTGAACGCGTAGAACGGCGGCAGCCACAGCGGCGCCAGGCACGGGTTCGGCCGGACGAACGGGTCGGCGTAGTAGCGGTCGTAGACGCTGTCGCCGCGGTGGAAGTCGGCGTCGCTGCCGGTGACCGCGAACCCGTTGAACCGGTTGACCGTCGCGCGCAGCGCCGCCTGCGGGACGCCGATCTTCTGGGCGAGCAGCTCGACGGTCGCCGCCTTGAACACGGCCCCGCTGTCGTACCAGGAGTCGGGGAACGGCAGCAGCGGCGCGATGTCCTTGAACAGGTACTTGTTGCGGTAGTTCTGGTCCACGATCAGCCAGGCCGGGATGTGCGGCGACGACGGCGTGTTGCGGTCGTACATGACGTGCACGACGTCGCTGTACGGCGCGCCCTCGTTGACGAAGCGCTCGCCCTTGCCGTTGACCAGGATGCAGCCGGGCAGGGTCCGCTCGGCCAGGCAGAAGTACGGCTCGTCGGGCAGCGGGATCGCCGGGCCCCACCAGGCGTCCTCCATGAGGTCGAGCGCGGCGCCGGCGCGCTCGCCGGCCCGGATGCCGTCGCCGGTGTTGGACGCGGCGCCGACGGTCCAGTCGGTGCCGATGGGCTGGCGCTGGAACTCCGCGCGCATCGCGGCGCTGTGCTCGAACCCGCCGGAGCCGACGATGACGCCGCGGCGGGCCTTGACCGACGTCTGCGTGCCCTCGCGGCTGACGAGCACGCCGGTGGCGCGGCCGTTCTCGATGCGCAGGTCCACGAGCGGGGTGTTGAGCCAGACCGGGACGCCGGCCGCGAGCAGCCCGGCGCGCAGCCCGCCGGCCAGGGCCTGGCCCATGGTGAGGGGCTTCTCGCCGCGCAGGGCGGCGGCGGTGCCGCGGGCCAGGCAGGCGGCGCTGACCTCCAGGCCCTTGGGGTTGACGGCGGCCAGCGTCAGCCACTTGTAGTCGGCGCTGAAGACGACCAGGCCGGCCGGGGTGGGGATGTAGGAGGGGTTGAGGCGGGCCAGCTCGGCGCCGAGGATGTGGCCGTCGAGCTGGTCGGGCTCGATGGAGCGGCCGTTCGGCATGCCGCCGGGGTACTCGGGATAGTAGTCGGCGTACCCCTCCATGAAGCGGAAGCGCAGCGGGCTGTTGCGCAGGACGAACGAGATCATCGCCGGGCCGTTGGCGAGGAACGCCTGCTGCCGCGCGGCGGGCACCGTGTCGCCCACGACGCGGGCGAGGTAGGCGGCGGCCTTGGCCGGGGTGTCGGGCACGCCGGCGGCCAGGATGACCTCGTTGTTGGGGATCCAGATGCCGGCGCCGGAGCGCGCGGCGGATCCGCCGAAGACGGGGGCCTTCTCGACGACGACCACGCTGAGGCCCCGCTTGGCGGCGGTCAGCGCGGCGGTCATGCCGGCGGCGCCGGCTCCCACGACGACGACGTCGTACTCCGCCTCCGCGCGGGCGGGGGAGGGGTGGCCGAGGGTGGCGCCGGCGACCAGCGCGCCGCCGGCCAGGGCGGCGCCCCGCAGCAGCGTGCGGCGGCTGGGCGCGGGGAGCGCCGGCGGTCCGGGGGTGATGGGCTGGGGGGTGGGGTCCGTGCTGGACTCGGGCATGCTGGATCCGATCCCTTCCACGTGCGTGCGCCGCTACGGCGGAGAGCTCGCCGGCGGCAGCCGGAGGAACAACCGCGATGGCACCTCGCGCCCGGTGCGAACGCTACGGACGAGCTGGGGATGTGGCCCCCGTCACAGCATGAAGCATGCGCTTGGTTGGTTCGGCTGTCAACACGAAGCGCGTGCCGTCCCCGGTGACACGTCCGCCGCTCCGGGCGTCCGACAATGGGACATGCGCAAATACGTGATCATGGGTGTGCAGGGGAGCGGCAAGGGCACCCAGAGCAAGCTGCTCGCCGGCGACCTGGACCTCACCCACATCAACGTGGGCGACATCTTCCGGTGGCACGTCAAGCAGCACACCAAGCTCGGCGCCCAGGTCCGCCGCATCGTCGCCGCGGGCGAGCTGGTCGGCGACGACCTGGTCGAGGACGTCGTCCGCGAACGCCTCCAGCAGCACGACTGGAACTACGGATTCGTCGTGGACGGGTTCCCGCGCAACCGGCGGCAGGCGGAGTTCTTCCTGGAGAGCTACGACATCGACGGCGTGATCCACCTGGACCTGCCCGACGCGGAGGTGCGGCGGCGCGTGCTGGCCCGGCGCCTGTGCTCCCGCTGCGGCATGGACTACAACCTCATCGCCCACCGCCCCGAGGTCGAGGGCCGCTGCGACGTGTGCGGCGGCGAGCTGGTCGCCCGCGAGGACGACACGCCGGAGGCGCTGGCCGTGCGGCTGCGCGACTACCACGACAAGACGGACCCGGTGCTGGAGCTGTTCCGCGGCAAGGAGTACGTCACGACCGTGGACGCCCGGGGGGAGAAGGCCGCCATCCAGAGCACCATCCGCGAGCGCCTGGGCCTGCCGCCGTACCACCCGTGACCACGTGACCGCCCGCGCGGTGGCGCGACGTGACCGCCCGTGGCCACCCGTGCGGTGGCGCCGCCGCCTCGTGGCCGGGCAGTCCGGCCCGGCCTCCCGGGGCCGCTTCGGTCGGCGCCGCCGCCTCCGCGGCCCTCGGAGGGCCTCAGCGGACCTCGGCGGGGCCGCCCAGCTCCGCCACGTCCCTGGCGGCGTCGCCCAGGAGCTTGTCGGCCAGGTCCATCAGGGCCCGGCCCGCGGCCAGCTCGTCGCCGATCTCGGGCACCGGACGGTCCGCCGGGTTGCGCCGGGCCAGCCCCACGCTCTCGTGCCAGGGCGTGCCGGTCGCCGACAGGACGGCGCGGGCGAGCGTCCGCTCGTCGCCCTCGTCCTCGCTGATGTAGATCTGCACGGTCCATTGCTTGGCGTTCATCGCCGCCTCCTCGCCTCTCGCCGGGCGTTCCCCCTCCCTGCGAGGCGTGCCCGGCGCGGGCCCGTCGAATCACGCCTGGTAGAGGCCGCGGTGGGCGATCACCCATCGGGATGCCGTTCGGCCCGGCCGGACGGGACCAAGGGCCCTGCCCTCCGGCCGCCTGCCCGCGATGCGATGGGAGCGGACAGGGAGGCAGACCATGATCATCGTAGGTGTCGACGGCTCCGCGCCCGCGCGCGCCGCCGTGGAGTGGGCGGCGGACGACGCCCTCCGGATGCACGAGCCGCTGCGCATCGTCCACGCCGTGGACCGCTCGCCGTACCAGATCGCGAAGTTCCCCACCGCCGAGTGGCCCGACGCGCTCATCCGCGGCGGCGAGAAGGCCCTGGCCGAGGCGCTCGCCGTGGCGCACGAGCGCCAGCCGTCCGTCGAGGCGACCACGCGGATGCTCGAAGGCTCCCCGGCGCAGGTCCTCCGGGACGAGGGGCAGGACGCCGCGGAGATCGTCGTCGGCAGCCGCGGGCTCGGCGGGTTCGCCGGCGCGCTGCTCGGCTCGACCGGCGTCAACGTCGCGGGCCGGGCGCCCTGCCCCGTCGTCGTGGTGCGCGGCGAGACCGGCCGGCGGCACGGCGTCGTCACGGTCGGCGTGGACGACACGTCCTCGTGCGAGCCCGCCCTGCCGTACGCCTTCGAGCAGGCCAGGCTGCGCGGCAGCGCCCTGCGCGCCGTGTTCGCCTGGGACATGCCCGTGTACGCGTTCGCGCCCGGCCCGCACGACATGGACGCGATCCGCCAGGCCGCGTGCGAGGTCATCGACGAGCACCTCGAACGGTACAAGAAGGAATACCCGCAGGTCAGCGTCACCGAGGAGGTCCGCGCCTCGCACCCCGTGGACGCGCTGCGCCGGGCGTCGGCCGAGAGCGACCTGGTGGTGGTCGGCTCGCACGGCCAGGGCGCCCTGGCGTCGATGTTCCTCGGCTCGGTGAGCCGCGGCGTCCTGCACCACGCGCAGTGCCCCGTGGCGGTCGTGCGCGCCCGCTGAGGGTCCGTGGTCCGTACGGGCCCGGGGCCAAAGGCCCGAAGAGACGGGACGTCGGCCGGTGACGCGGAGCGGCCCCGCGCAGCAAGGTGAGAGGCGAAAGCGAGGTGGCACCCATGTCCATCACCGTGAAGGACGTCATGGGCCGCATGGCCGTCGCCGTCCGGGAGGACGCGTCGTTCTCCGACATCATCACCGCCATGAGGCTGGGCGGCGTGGGCGCGGTCACGGTGATCGACGCCGACCGGCGGCCGGTCGGCGTCGTGTCGGAGGACGACCTGCTGCTCAAGGAGGCGGGCGACGGGCGGACCGGCCTCCCCTTCCTCGGGGCCGCCCGCCGGCGGCGGGAGCACGAGAAGGCGGCCGGCGCGACGGCGGCGCAGCTCATGACCGCGCCGGCCGTCACGGTCACCCCCGGGACGCCGGTGCGCGACGCGGCCCGGTCGATGCGCGACCGGCGGATCAAGCAGCTTCCCGTCATCGACCCGGTGACCGGCCGTGTGATCGGCGCGCTCCACCAGCGCGACGTCCTGGCGGTCTTCACCCGGCCTGCCGCCGAGCTGGAGGCCGACGTGCTGGCCGCGCTGCCGGACCCGGCGGACGCCGGCGGGGAGCTCTCCGTCGAGATCGACCGCGGCGTGGTGACGATCCGGGGCCGCGTGGGCTCCGTGTCGCAGGCCGCCGCGACGGCCGAGGCACTCCGCGCCGTGGACGGCGTCGTGGACGTCGTCTCGGAGCTGGACGTCGCCCCGGAGGACCGGCTCATCGTGCCCCCGCTGCTCTAGGCCGGGGAACTCTCCCGCGCTCCGACACCAGGCGGGGCCGCGGCCGCGCATCGGCCCGCCCGCATGGCGTTCGGCCACCTCGTCGGCGGCGGGACCACCACGAGGCCCACTCCCAAGGGTCTCGCCGCCGGCTTCTTCCTGCGAGCTCGGTCCTCGATCACCCCAGGTGCCTGACCCGGACGACGCCGGGCACCGTACGGGCGAGCACGTCGGCGACGTGCTCGGCGAGCACGTCACCGGGCCCGGAGGCCAGCAGCGCCCCGGACGGACCGGCGCCGGCGGACGGGCGCGACTCGGGGGCCGGGCGCAGCTCGGCGACGCCGTCGTGCACGGCCACCTCCCAGAACGGGCCGTGCGGGTAGTGCTCACGCAGCGCGGCCGCCACCTCCGCGCGCAGCTCATCGTCGGGACGGGCCAGCATGCGCATCAGGTCGCGCCGGCTGACCATGCCGACCACGCGGTGGCCGGCCAGCACCGGCAGGCTCTTGACCTGCTTGCCCACCATGAGATCGACGGCGGCGGTCACGTCGGCCGTCTCGCTGACCGTGACCACCGCGTGGGTCATGACCTGCCACACGAGCGCGGGCGGCGGGCCCTCACCGCCGGGCACGGGCCGGGCACTGGCGCGCGGGTCCGGCGGGAACTCGCCGCGCAGCAGGTCCAGCTCGGACACCACGCCCACCAGCCGCCCGGCGTCGTCGAGGACGGGGGCGGCGGTGATGTCGTGCTCGTACAGCACGCGGACGGCCTGGCGGATCGACGTGGTGCGGCCGACCGTCACGACCGGGCTCGACATGACCTCCCGGACCAGCATGGCTTCCCACCCTCCTCGCCGGCGGCGCAGGGCGGGGGCGATGGGCCGTCACCTCCGCCTGAGGCTTGATTACCCTCCTGAACAGCGAAGACCCCCCTTCCTCCGGACGACCGCGACATCGCGGGGCAGAGGCGCCGCCGGGCCGAAAGTCCCGGCGGGTGGGGCTGGAAGGTCCCGGCGGACCGGACCTTACGGCTCTGCCCCGGAGGCGGCCGGTCCGATGTCATGGAGATGCAAAGAGAACCTCCTGAACCGGCAAGGAAGGGGGCCGTCATGGCCACCACGCTCCCCAGCACCGCCCCCCGCGCTCACACGGCCGAGACGGCGCACCGTCCCGTCGACTACGTCTGGGCGATCGCCCGGATCAGCCTCGGCTGGGTGTTCCTGTGGGCGTTCCTCGACAAGACGTTCGGCTGGGGCTTCGCCACCCCCGCCGCGAAGGCCTGGATCGCGGGTGGCAGCCCGACGACCGGCTTCCTCAAGGGCACCGGTGAGAACGCGCTCGGCGGGGTGTTCTCGGCGCTGGCCGGCCAGGTCTGGGTGGACTGGCTGTTCATGGCCGGCCTGCTCGGCGTCGGCCTGGCCCTCACGCTCGGCGTGGGCATGCGGATCGCGGCCGTCAGCGGCGGCCTGATGCTGGTGCTCATGTGGGCCGCGGAGCTGCCCCTCGCCACCAACCCCTTCATGGACGACCACATCGTCTACACGATCGTCCTGGCCGGTCTGGCCCTGTCGGGCGCCGGCGCCACCCTCGGCCTGGGCAACCTGCCGGTCGTCCGGCGGCACCCGATCCTCAAGTAGCCCGGCCCTCAAGGCTCAGCGCCCGCCCCGGCCCCGGGGTGGGCGTTCGCGCGTCGCTCCGCGGACCCGCCGAACAGGCTGAGCACCCCCGCCATCGCGCCCAGGTGCACGCCCTCCGCCGTCGTCCCGCCCTGGACGTCCCGCACGTCGCTGTTCAGCGCCTCCACCAGGAACGGCTCGGAGGCGCCCGGCCGGACCCGGGCCAGCACCCCGGCGTGGACCACCGCGCTCAGCGTCGAGCCGTGGCAGGTGCGGGCCAGGTAGTAGTCCACGGTGCGCGCGGCGGCGGCCGGGTCCCAGGCGTATCCGAGGCCGGTGAGCAGCCGGGTCAGCTCCTCCTCGCCCAGCACGTGGAACAGCATGAGCACGTCGGCCTGCTTGGACGCCTTGTAGCGGTTCGGGGTGTCGCCCTCGGCCTCCAGGATGCGGTCCAGCCGCCGGATGTCGCCGTACCCGCGCCGGTAGCGGTCCCAGTCCAGCTCCAGCAGCTCGCCGTATCCCTCGAACTGGCTGATGACGCCGTCGTGGAAGTCCACCCGCAGCCCGTGCGCCAGCTCGGCGAAGCGGTCCAGGTCGGCGGCGGTGAGGCCGCCCGCGTCTGCGACGGCGGGGGTCTCCAGCACGCGGCGCATCAGCCAGGCCGTCATCACGTTGGTGTAGGCGTTGTTGTCGATGCCCGGCTCGGCGCGGTCCGGGTAGCCGTCGTGGTACTCGTCCGGGCCCATCACGCCGCGGATCGCGTACCGGTCGCCCTCCCGTACGGCCAGCGCCGCGAACAGGCGCGCCACCTCCGCCATCAGCTCGCCCCCGAACCCCGCGAGGAACGCGGCGTCCCGCGTCACCCGGTGGTGCCGCCACGCGTTGACGGCGACGGCCAGGCCGACGTGGCGCTGCAGGTGGGAGTTGTCCGGCAGCCAGCGGCCCGAGCGGGGGTTGTGGTGCAGGTCCGGCGTCTCCTCGCGGCCGTCGCTGCCGCTCTGCCACGGGAACATCGCCCCGGCGCGCCCCTCCCGCGCCGCGGCCCGGCGGGCGGCGGGCAGGCGCCGCCACCGGTACTTCAGCAACGCCTCGGCGACGCCGGGGAAGCGCGGCGCCAGGTACGGGAAGACGAACAGCTCGTCCCAGAACACGTGTCCCCGGTACGCCTCGCCGTGCAGGCCCCGGGCGGGCAGGCCCACGTCCAGGTCGGCGACGTGCGGCGAGGCCGTCTGCAGCAGGTGGAAGGCGTACAGGTTGAGGGTCTGCCGCACCTCGGCGTCCCCGCTCTCGACGCGGGCCCGCGCCCAGAGCCGCTCCCACGCGCCGGCGTGCCGCTCCAGCAGCTCCTCGAAGCCGGGCGCGCGCAGGGCCGCCGCGCGGGCCGCCTCGGCGGGGGCGCCGATGGCGCGGTCGCGGGAGGTGTGGACGGCCACGATCTTCTCCACCCGCACGGCCTCGCCGGCGTGCGCGTGGAGGGTCAGCACGTCGGCCGCCCACGCCCGCCGGGTGAGCGCGGCGCGGCGCGCGCCCGGATGGCCGGGCGCCGTCGTGCGGGCCGCGAGCGCGATCTCCACCCGTGACGTCGCGGTACGGGCCAGCAGCTCGACGATCCCGTCCGCGGAGGAGTGGGCGGCGAGCGGCACCAGGTGGCGGCCGTTCAGCTCGCGGTAGCGGGCGACGCCCGCGTTGACCACCCGCCCGTCGAGCGCCGCGCGGATCTCCAGGAGCCCGTCCCAGTCCTCGGGGGTGACGGTGACGGACAGCGCGGCCAGGTGCGGGTCGTCCATGGACACCAGCCGCCGCTCCTCCACCGCGGTCGTGCGCCCGTCGCCGTCGCGCACCCGTACCAGTCGGGTCAGGACGCCGCGCCGCAGGTCGAGCCGCCGCCGGCAGCTCAGGATCCGGACGTCGCCACCGGGCGCGAACCACTCGCCGCCCACGGGGCGGAATGTCAGGGGCAGCCAGTTGGGGACGTTGACGATGTCCTCGTTCGTCACGGTACGGCCGGCGACGTGCGACTCCAGCCGGTCGTAGCAGCCCGCCAGGTACGTGCCGGGGTAGTGGACGCCGTCGGCCTCCGCCTCGGCCGCGGCGCCCCGGGTGGCGACGTACCCGTTGCCCAGCGTGGTCAGCGCCTCCCGCAGCCCTTCGGCGGCCGGGTCGAACCCGTCGTAGGCCAGCACCCAGGGATCCATGACCGGTCTTCTACCCTCTCGCCCATCCCCCAGGCAGGGGCGCGTCGTCGCCGGCCGGAGGGGTAGGGGACGAGGGAGCGCGGGCTCGCGGAGAGCGGGGAGAGCGTCATGAGCGGGGTGATCGTCGCCGGGACGGACGGTTCGGCGGGCGCCGCCGCGGCCGTGCGGTGGGCTGCCGACGACGCGTCGCGGCGCGGGCTGCGCGTGCACCTGGTCCACGCCGTGCCCGCGGGCGTCTCCGGGACCGAGGAGGGGGAGCGGGTGCTCGCCGAGGCCGCCCGGGTCGCCGCCCGGTACGCGGGCGCCTCCGCCGTGACCACCGAACTGGCCGAGGGGCGGCCGGACGAGGTGCTGCGCGAGCGCGCCACCGGGGCCGCCGAGGTGGTGGTGGGGAGCCACGGGGCGGGCGTGGCGCCGGGCACGCTGGTGGGGTCGGTGCCGCTGCGGGTCGCGGGGCACGTGGCCGGCGCGGTCGTGGTGGCCCGCTGCCCGCAGGCGCCGGACTCCGGCGGCATGGGGTTCGACGATCCGTACGGCATCGCGTTCGGCGATCTGGGCGGCGGGCAGGTCGGGCGGATCGTCGTGGGCGCCGGTGACGAGCGGGCGGGCGAGGCGGGGGAGGGGGACCGCGCGCTGGAGTTCGCGTTCGAGCAGGCCCGGCTGCACCGCCGCCCGCTGCTGGTCGTCCACGCCCGCCCTGAGCACGCCACCACGCGACGGCCGCCCGGACGCGGGCCGCTCACCGGGACGGGCGCGGGTGGCCGCTCCCCGGAAGCGCAAACCGTGGACGTCGAGGAGTGGCACGGGGAGGAGCGGCTCGCGGGCCCGCGGGAGCGCTACCCGGACGTGACGGTCACCTGCGAGGTCACCCGCTGCCCGCCCGTGCCGGCCCTGGTGGCCGCCTCCACCCGGGCGGCGCTGCTCGTCGTCGGGTCCAGGGGGGTGGGGCCGGTCGGGTCGCTGCTCCTGGGCTCGGTCAGCCGGAGCGTCCTCCACCACGCCCGCTGCACCGTCGCCGTGGTCCGCTGACCGCCCGGCGCGGGGTCAGGGGACCTCGTAGGTGATGCCGTGCCGGGCGGCGACCTGGTTGAGCTTCACCGGGTCGAAGGCGCCGTCGGTCGTGACCGCCGGTCCGGCCTCGACCAGGTCCTCCACGTAGCACTCCCATCCGCCGGGCGAGGAGATCTGGATGACCCGGGGCGGCGGCGACGACCCCTTGCGCAGGGCGTGCGGCACCCCGTGCGGCAGCAGCACGAACCCGCCCTTGCCCAGTCGCTCGACCCGGTCGTCGAACTCCACCTCCAGCACACCGTCGAGCACGTAGACGCACTCGTCGGCCTCATGGTGGACGTGCCGCGGGATGTCCCGGGCGAGGGTCGTCTCCAGCAGCGACAGCCGCCCCTCGGTGTCCTCGGTGCGCGCCTTCACGGAGAACGCGGGAGGGACGCGGATGCGGCCGGGCCGGGCCTCGCCGGGTTCGAGCAGGATGAAACGGTCCTTCGACATGGGGGTATCCCTTCGCGCCGCGAGTGCCGCGAGCTCCGCGGCATGTGGAACAATGGACGACATAAGCGGAATCCGGAATCCGGATTCCGTAAACGACTCTAGCCAGAGGACGGGCCCCGATGTCAACACCGCCGCCCCGCCGCAAGCCGCGCACCGACGCCGAGCGCAACCGCGCCCGCGTCCTGGAGGCGGCGCGGGCGCTGTTCGCCGAGCACGGCCAGGAGGTGCAGATGACGGAGGTGGCGCGGGTCGCCGAAGTCGGCATCGGCACCCTCTACCGGCACTTCCCGACCCGTCAGGCGCTCATCGAGGCCGCCGCCGAGAGCCGGTCGGCCGAGCTGCTGGAGCACGCGCGGGCACACTGTCTCGGCGAGGCCGACCCGGCCCGGGCGCTGGCCCTCTTCGTGGCGCACGTCGGCGAGGTGCTGACCGCCGACCGCGGCATGTCGCAGGCCATCGAGGCCGTGGTGGGCACCACCGAACCGCAGGGACGGACGGGGGAGGCGCTCAGGGACGTCGCCCGCGAGCTGGTCGAACGGGGAAAGGCCGCGGGTGCGTTCCGGGCGGACGCCGCGGCCTCGGACGTCAACATGATCGTCTGCGGTCTCGCGTCGGTCATCCGCAACGAGGCCGGCGACTGGCGCCGCTTCGCCGAGATCGCCCTCGACGGCCTCAAGCCCCGCTGAGGCGACCGATGACCGGTACGGTGCGGGATATCCCGGCACCGGCCCAATTCCCGGCAAAGGCTCATCCGAGTAGAGGGCTACTCATGCGCCGCACCGTCCCCGTCCCGATCCTTGCCACAGTCCCATCAGATGGCAGGGGGAAATGTCATGCATCCTCACCCCGGCGTGGCGGTCCGGGCCCGAGCGCTCGCCGTCCTCGCCGCGCTGCTCCTCGTCACGGCCGGCCTGGCGGCGCTCGCCGCGCCGGCCCGCGCCTCGACCGCCGTCCGGCTGAAGCTGTCCATCACCTGGATCCAGCAGGGCGAGAACCCCGACGACGACGGGGGCGACGGCGACTACTTCCCGGAGATCCGCATCGGCGACGGGCCGCTGCTGCGCAAGCCGTACGTCCAGGACGACGTGTTCAACCCCAGCGCCTTCCCCGACCCGTGGGTCTTCACCCAGGACACCACGGTCCCCGACGACCGGACCACCGTGCCCATCCTGGTGCGGCTGTGGGACTACGACGACGGCACCAACTTCGGTGACGACCACATGGACATCAGCCCCGGCAACCAGGACGACGACCTCGACCTCACGTACGACATCGGCACCGACACCTGGACGTCCCCCGAGGACGGCATCACCCCCGGCCAGGAACGCATCACGGGCGACGGCGACCCGAACTTCCCCGACACCAACGACGGCGTCGCCATCACCATCGGCATCAAGATCGAACGGCTGAGCCCGCTGCCCGACATCGACGGTGACGGCATCTACGACGTCATCGAGCGGTTCGGGGTGCGCGACAAGGACGGGTCGATGAAGTACGACCTCAAGGCCATGGGCGCGAACCCGTGCCGCAAGTCCGTCGTCGTGCAGATCGACTACATGACCGGCGCCGCCGACGGGCACAGCCACCAGCCGAAGGACGCCGCGATCGAGGAGGTCGAGCGCGCCTTCGAGGACGCGCCCGTGGATCCCGTGTCACCCTGCCCGTATCCGGGCTTCACCACCACGCAGGGCGTCGACTTCGTGCACATCGCGGGCGCGTCCGTCGCCGAGCGCGACGTGATGGGCCTGGACGCCGACTACCGCGCCGCGCGCGACGCGAACTTCAGCAAGCTGCTCGCCCCGTACGCCCACTACGCGATCTTCGCCCACCGGCAGACGGCCGGCGGCTTCAGCTCCGGCCGCTGCTGCGAGCCCAACCGGGGGAACAACAAGGACTTCATCGTCACCCTCGGCGGCTGGCGCACGGTTTGCGTCGCGCCCGGCGACAACGGCAAGCTCGACACCACGCCCGCCGCCACGGACGCGAAGATGGGCGAGGACCTGCTGGTCGGCTCCAACCGTACCTGCGACACCGACGCCGACCCGCGCACCGACGACCGGCAGATCCTGAAGAAGGGCACCGGGGCCGCCGACGCGGACGTGGGGACCGTACGCGACCAGTCCGGCAGCATCATGCACGAACTGGGGCACGCGCTCGGCCTGGCGCACGGCGGCACGGACCGCACCAACATGAAGCCCAACTACCTCAGCGTCATGAACTACGCCTTCGACCCCGGCGGCATCCCGACGGGCCCCGACCCGCTGCCGCGCCGCCTCGACTACTCGCGCAGCGAGCTGCCCACGCTCGACAAGGGGCAGCTCCTGGAGGGCGACGGCATCCGCGACGGCGAGGACCTCACCCGCTGGCGGCTCCCCGGCGGCAATCCGCTGTTCGGCCCCGGCACCGGCGCGCTGAACTGGAACGACGACGCCGTGCCGAACGACCCGAACCGCGTGGCCGCCGACATCAACTCCGACGACGACGTCTGCGTCCTCGCCGGCACGGACGGCATCCTGACCACGATGCCCTCCGGCAACGACGTGCGGGAGGGCGACGCCATCCTCAACGGCGGCGACGCCTGCAACACGGCGCCCGGGCCCGGCGACACCGGCCGCGCCACCCTGCTGACCGGCCACGACGACTGGGGAAGCCTCAAGTACCGCGCCGCGGGCTCCCCGGACGCGGGCGCCCCGGCGGCCTCGACGTCCGTCACCGAGATCGGGTTCCCGGCCGTGCTCGGCGCCGAGCTGGCCCTGCGCGACTTCTACGACCCGGACGTCACCGCCACCAAGACCGTGGACAAGCCCGAGGCGCTGCCCGGCGACACCCTCACCTACACCGTCCTCGTGCGCAACGAGGGCCGGGGGACCGCCGCCGACGTCAAGGTGACCGACACCTTCCCCGACGGCACCACGGCCGAGCAGCGGCTGCCCGACATCCGGGCGGCGGCGCAGCGCTCCGCCACGTTCACCTACGTCGTGCCGTGCACGGCCGACAACGACTCGGTCGTGACCAACAAGGCCACGGTGGCGGCCAAGAACCTCGCCGGCGGCGACGAGGCCGACACCACCGACAACACCGGCACGGCGAAGAGCACGGTCAAGGCGCCGCGCCTGACCCTGTCCGCCGCCACCACGCCGGAGGCGAACGCGGGCGAGGCCACGACCACCACCCTGACCGTCCGCAACACCGGCGGCGCCGCCGCCACCGGCGTCACGCTCACCTACGCGCTGCCCGACGAGGTGTACTACAGCACCGCCCTCGACCAGGGGAGCGGGCCCCGGCCCACGGAGGTCTCCGGCGGCACGCTGACCTGGCGCCTCGGCCCGGTGGAGGCGGGCGCCACGGCGACCGTCGCGTTCACCACCCGCTCCAGCCTGCTCGTGACGGGCGGCACGGAGCAGACGGGACACGCCAAGGTGGTGTACGTCAACGCGAACGGCTGCGCGTACGACCCGGTGACGGCCTCGGCCACCTCGACGGTCACGGAGGTGGCGCCGAGCCGCGACCCGCGTCCGTCGGCGGTATGGATGGCGATGCCGGCGCTGCGCACCGCCGAGCTGCTGGCCCGGGTGCAGGCCACCGACACCCGCTTCGACGGGGCCGACGGCTCCTCCCCGGACGGGCTGCTGACGCAGCAGGAGGTCTCGGCCGCGCTCGCGCCGCCGCTCCCGCAGCCGCGGGCGCTGCGCACCGAACTGCTCGGCGCGTACCTCAACCTGGGCAGCCGGCGTATCAACGCCGCCACGGCGGTGCGCGGCGTCGCCATGGACCGGATCGGGGCGCGGACGGTCGGCGGCGCCGCCCGGCACGCCCGGACGGTGCTGACCCGGCCGCCGGGCGACGACTTCGCGGCCTACCAGCAGGCCACGCTGGCCCTCATCGAGATCAACACGGGAGCCGCCGAACGCTACTGATCCGTTGAGCCGATCCCTTGGGCTGATCCTTTGAGGTGATCACCGGGGCTGATCACCGGGGCTGATCACCGGGGCTGATCGCTCGGGCGCGCGCCGCGGGGCCACCGTGAGGGGGTCCCGCGGCGTCGCCGTGCCGGGCCGCGCCGAGGGCTGGTGCGCGGCTCCCCGCGGGGTCAGGCGGTGAGGCGGGTGAGCTCGCGCAGCTCGCGGAGCTCGACCTGGGTGGTCGCGCAGTCCAGGAGGCGCAGCTCCGCCAGCAGCCGCACCGCCTGGGCCCCGTGCTTCAGCTCCTCCGGGCAGCTCTCCGCGACCTTGCGGAGCATGGCGGCGGCGGCGCGCGGGGCGCGGTCCCGGGCGTGGGCGGCGGCCAGCGTCAGGAAGTGCCGGACGCGCTGGTCGCGGGTGGTCAGGCGGGCCGGGTCGAGGCCCTCCGCCAGGCGCAGGGCCTGCCGGTGCCGGCCCATGCGGACCGCGGCCGCCGCCGCGCGCAGGTCCACCTCCACCAGGAAGCCGTCGCGGTCCTCGCCGTCGCCTGCGTCTCCATCCCCGTCTCCGCCTCCGTCCCCGTCGGTCTCGGGGAGCCGGGCCGCCAGCCCGCGTGCGCGGTTCAGGAGCTCCTCGACGCCCAGCAGGTCGTGCTCCGCCGCCGCGGCGAGCGCCGCCGCCAGCAGGCACGCCCCCACGGCCGCCGCGTACGGCGTGCCGCGCGGGTGCGACGTCGCTCCGGCTTCCGGCGCGTACGGCCGCCTGGGCGGAGTCGCTCCGGCCTCGGGCGCGTACGGCCGGCTGCGCGGAGTCGCTCCGGCTTCCGGCGCGTACGGCCTGTTGCGGGGGGACGCCGGGCCGGCGGCGAGGTCGGCGGCCGTCAGGCAGACGCGGCGGGCGTCGGCCGGGCGCCCCAGGAGCACCAGGACCTCGGCCGTCTCCGCCCACGCCGGCGCAGCCGCCACGGGATCGCCCCGCGCGACCGACACCGCCCGGTCGGCCGCCAGCAGAGCGGGGGCGTACTCGCCGCTCCCGCGCAGCACCGTCGCGAACAGCCGGTACACCCGCCCCAGCTCGGCCGCCGCCATCCCCGCGACCTCCCTGACCGCCACCGTCCCCGCCCCTCCCGAGGCCGCCCTTCCCGAGAACGCCCTCCCCGAGAGCGCCCCTTCTGAGGCCGCCTCTCTCTTGGGCGCACCTCCCGCCGAGGAGGCCGCGTCCTCCGCATGGGCGGCGCGGGCCGTGGCCTGGGCCGTCAGCAGCAGGCCGGGCAGGTCGCGGCGCAGCTCCGTGTACCGCCGCGGCGAGCGCCGCCACACCTCCCAGGCCGCCGACACCCGCCGGCGCACCCGGTGGACGTCCTCGACCGGCCCGTCGTCCGCCGGGCGGCGGGGCAGCAGCAGCGCGAGCACCATGTCCGCCGACCCGCCGAACCCCCCGTCCGGGTGCCCCGGAACGCCGGCCGCGGCGGGCAGCGCGACCGGCCCGTCCACCAGCTCCGACAGGTCCTCGACGCGCAGGACGCCGGCGATGCGCATGAGCGTGGACAGCCGGTCCAGCGGCCGTACGCCCTTCTCCACGAGCCGCAGCCACTCCTCGCTGCAGCCCACGAGGTCGGCCAGGACCCGCCGGGACAGGCCGCGCGCCCGCCGCATGGCCATGATCCGCGCCCCGTCGACCAAGTAATCGCCGGCCATGCCGCCAGGTTAGGCGCCAGATCATCTTCGGGACGAAGGCCAGAAGCGGCGGCCGGTTCCTGCCACCCGCGCCCCCGCGCACCGGGGCGGCGGCGGCCTATCGTACGGAGGACATCGTGGGATTTCCGTGGCGCAACTCCAGTTGGGTCCGCGCGCGCCGGCCCGGGCGACACTGCCGCTACACCGCACGGCAGAGGAGGCCACGATGGCGATCGACGTCGAGTCGATTCGGAAGGCATTCCCGTTCTTCGAGACACCCGCTGACGGCTCCCGCCCGCCCGTCTACCTCGACAGCGCCGCCACCACGCAGAAGCCCGCCCCGGTGCTCGACGCCCTGGCCCACTACTACACGCGCACCAACGCCAACGTCCACCGCGGCGTCTACCGCCTGGCCGTCGAGGCCACCGAGCTGTACGAGGGGGCCCGCCGCACCGTGGCGGCCTTCGTCGGCGCGGCCCGCCCCGAGGAGATCGTCTTCACCAAGAACGCCACCGAGGCCGTCAACCTCCTGTCCAACTCCCTCATGTGGGCCGGCGACGACCTGCGGGTCGGTCCCGGCGACGAGATCGTGGTGACCGAGATGGAGCACCACTCGAACCTCATCCCGTGGCGGCTGCTCGCCGAGCGGGCCGGGGCGACGGTGCGCTACCTCGGCATCACCGACGACGGCCGCCTCGACCTGTCTCGCCTGTCCGAGGTGGTCACCGAGCGGACCCGGGTGGTGGCGGTCGTCCACGCCTCCAACATCCTCGGCACCGTGAACCCGATCGCGCCCATCGCCGCCCGCGCCGCCGAGGTCGGCGCCCTGCTGGTGGTGGACGCGGCGCAGTCGGTGCCGCACCTCCCGGTGGACGTCGCCGCGCTGGGCGCGGACTTCGTGACGTTCTCCGGGCACAAGATGTGCGGGCCGACCGGGATCGGCGTGCTGTGGGGCCGGCACGAGCTGCTGGAGGCGCTGCCGCCGTTCCTCGGCGGCGGCGAGATGATCGAGACGGTCAGCGTGGACGCCATGCGGTACGCCGCGCCGCCGCTGAAGTTCGAGGCCGGCACGCCGCCGGTCGCGCAGGCCGTGGGGCTGGGCGCGGCCTGCGACTTCCTGGCCGGGATCGGCATGGACGCGATCGCGGCCCACGACCAGGCCCTCGTCGAGTACGCGCTGGAGCGGCTCGGGCGGGTGCCGGGCATCCGGTTCATCGGGCCGGCCGACGGCGTGGACCGGCTGCCGCTGCTGTCGTTCGTCGTGGACGGGGTGCCGCTGCAGAAGCTGCGGACGGTGCTCGACGAGGCGGGCATCGCCGTGCGCTCCGGCCACCACTGCGCGCAACTCGCGTGCAGCCGCTTCGGCATCCCGGCCGCCATCCGGTCGTCGTTCTACCTGTACAACGCGGCCGACGAGGTGGACCACCTGGCCGCCACGCTGGAGGGGGCGACGAGGTCGGCGCGGGGCGGGGGCGCGGCGCCCGCGTTCGAGGCGGGCGGCACGGCGCGGGTCCGGCCGTACCGGGAGGTGCTGGTGCCGGCGATCTTCGGGCCGTGGGCGGAACGGCTGGTCGGCGCGCTCGCCCCCGCGCCCGGCGCGCGGGCCCTGGACGTGGGCACCGGGCCCGGGACGGTGGCGCGCGTGCTGGCGGCGGCCGTGGGCCCGGCCGGCGCCGTCGTCGGCACGGACCCGAGCCTGGCCATGCTGGCGCTCGCCCGCGAGGAGCCGCCACCCTCCGGCGCCCGCATCCAGCCCGCGCCGATCCTGTCCGGGCCGATCGACTCAGCGCCCATCGACTCAACGCCCATCGACTCAACGCCCATCGACTCCGCGCCGATCGAGTCCGTGCCGATCCAGTCCGCGTCCATCCAGTACGTCGAGTGCGGGGCCGCGCCGCTGCACGTGTCCGACGAGGCGTTCGACGTCGTCACCGCGCAGCAGGTGCTCCAGTTCGTGCCGGACCGGCGGGCGGCGGTCGCGGAGATGCGCAGGGCGGCCCGGCCGGGCGCGCGGATCGCGATCGTCACCTGGCTGCCGCTGGAGCGCAACCCGCTGTTCCGCGCGCTGCGCGACGCCGTGGGGGCCGTGCTGGGTCCGGAGGAGGCCGAGCTGTTCGCCGAGCCGTGGACGCTGGCCGGGGAGGAGGTCGCCGCGCTGGTGGAGGAGGCGGGGTTCACGGGGGTCGAGGTGCGCGAGTGGACGGTCCCGGTCACGCTGCCGGGCGGGCCGGACGCGCTGTGCTGCCTGTTCGGGTTCTCGGCGGTCGCCTCGCCGTACGCCGCCGGCCACGGTGAGGCGCTGCGGCAGGCCGTACGGGAGCTGCTGGCCCGGAACACGGACGAGCGCGGCCTGCACGGGGAGACGGCGGCGAGCGTCGTGACGGCCCGCGCATAGCGCATGACGGGCCGCGGCGGCGAGCAGGAGGGCCGGTGACCGGCGGGCCCCTGCTCGTCGCATGGTGACGGCTCCGGCCCGGCGCCGCGCGTGACCCCTCGCGCGCCGCCGGGCCGGAGTCCGGGTCAGCCGTGCGAGTCGGTGACCGAGCGGGAGAACGTCACCTCGCAGGAGGGGCCGTTCGGGCCGCCGACGCGGACGGAGTCGAAGAAGTCGCGGAAGGCGCTGAAGAAGTTGCCCTTGCCGCCGGGGCTGGTCACCGCCGAGCAGCCGCCGTAGTTGGCCTCGGAGTACAGGTGGATGTAGGAGCTCGTCCGGTTCCAGTCGGACTTGGCGCGGTCCGCCATGTTCAGCGCGCCGAGGTCGGGGGTGTCGCTCTTGATCTCGACGATGTCGCCCGAGCCGTCGAGGCCGGAGAACAGGCAGTAGTAACCGGCGTGGCAGCGGTCGTAGCCGTCGGCGGCCTGGGCCGGGCCGGCGGTCAGGGTGGCCAGCGCGATGGCCGCCACCGGTAACGCCAGCAACTGAAGCTTCTTGCCCACTGTCCCTCCAGGGGTGAAACTTTTCTTCGCGAACGGATCTGACCATACCTGTTGAGATCTTGTAGGTGAAGGGGTGCGATGCCTCTTCCTCGGCGGGCGGCCCTTGACGCTGCCGCGGCCCTCCGGGCAGACTTTTGGGAAAGCGTTTTCCCGCTGTCTCCCCGCCCCCCTGGAGCCCCACCTTGTCTCAACGGAACTACCGGTCCGCCATCGTCGGCACCGGTGGGATCGCCTCCGCCCACGCCGGGGCCGTCGCCGCCTCGGCCGGGCGGGCGAGCCTAGCCGCCGCCGTGGACGTGGATCTCGGCCGGGCCAAGGCGTTCGCGGAGACGTGGGAGATCCCCCGCGTCCACGCGAGCCTGACCGACCTGCTGCGCGAGGGCGACGTGGACCTGGTCCACCTCTGCACCCCGCCCGCGCTGCACGCGCCGCTCGCCCTGGAGTGCCTGGAGGCGGGGGTGACCGTGCTGGTGGAGAAGCCGCCGACGCTCTCGCTGGCCGAGATGGACACGCTGGTGGCGGCCGAGGCCCGCTCGACCGCGCACGTCGCCACCGTCCTGCAGCACCGCTTCGGCGCGGGCGCGCTGCGGCTGCGCCGCCTCGCCGGCGCGGGCGAGCTGGGCCGGCCGTTGCTCGCCACCTGCGCCACCCAGTGGTACCGCGACGAGGCGTACTTCGCGGTGCCCTGGCGCGGCACGTGGGAGAGCGAGGGCGGCGGCCCTACCATGGGACACGGCATCCACCAGTTCGACCTGCTGCTCTCCGTGCTCGGACCGTGGCGCGAGGTCACCGCGCTCGCCGCCCGCCGGGCCCGCGCCGTCGACACCGAGGACGTGTCGGCCGCGCTGGTCACCTTCGACGGCGGCGCGGTCGCCACCGTGGTCAACTCGGTGGTCTCGCCCCGGCAGACCTCCGCGCTGCGCTTCGACTACGAACGCGCCACCGTCGAGGTGGAGCACCTGTACGGCTACACCGACGACGACTGGACCGTCACCCCGGCCCCCGGCCACGAGGACGTCGCGGCCCTGTGGAACCGGGAGCGCAGCTCCGTGCCGAGCGGCCACGAGGGCTGGTTCGCGGCGGTGCTCGACGCCCTGGACCGGGGCGAGGCGCCGCCCGTCACGGCCGGGGACGCCCGGCGGACGATGGAGTTCATCGCCGCCCTGTACCGCTCCGCCTTCACCGGCGAGCGCGTACGCAGCGGACAGATCACGCCCGGCGACCCGTTCGCGACGCGGATGGACGGGACCGGCGCACCGTGGGAAAAGGTGAGGAACCAGTGACCCTGCAGGTCGACCACGCTCTCGGCCGCTCGGTCGCCGTCTCGGCGGGCGGCGTCCAGCTCTTCACCTACGTCTACCGGCCCGACACGCCGGTGCTGGAGTCGCCCAAGCCGTACCTCCACCCGGTCCGCACCCTCGGCGGCGAGCTCGTGTCGCTGTTCCGGCCGCACGACCACGTCTGGCACAAGGGCATCGCCTGGTCGCTGCCGCACGTCGGCGAGCACAACTTCTGGGGCGGCCCGACGTACGTGCACGGCCGCTTCTACGTGCAGCTCGACAACAACGGCAG
Organism: Nonomuraea roseoviolacea subsp. carminata; assembly: GCF_024172185.1. Lineage (GTDB taxonomy): Bacteria > Actinomycetota > Actinomycetes > Streptosporangiales > Streptosporangiaceae > Nonomuraea > Nonomuraea roseoviolacea. The sequence goes on along the minus strand of NZ_JAMZEC010000001.1, from coordinate 897,605 downwards.
CGCCACCCACCAGGAGATGACCACGCTGTCGGCCGAGGGCGGCCGGGCCGGGATCGGCCACACCCTCGCCTGGACCTCCCAGGCCGGCGACCCCGTCATCGACGAGCGCCGCGCGCTGGCCGCCTCGGTCCTCGACGACGCGACGTGGGCCCTGGTGTTCGACACGGCCATGACGAACGTGTCCGGCGCGACGCTGTCCTTCGGCTCCCCGACCACCAAGGGACGCGAGAACGCCGGCTACGGCGGCCTGTTCTGGCGCGGCCCGCGCTCGTTCACCGGCGGCCTCATCCAGTCGCCCGCCGGGGCGGGCGGCGGCGAGCTGCGCGGCACCCGCGCCGAGTGGTTCGGCTTCCGCGGCCGGCACGACGGCACGGGCGGGCACTCGACGATCGTCATGGTGGACGACGCCGCGAACCCGCGGCATCCGCCGCAGTGGTTCGCCCGCACGGAGGAGTTCGCCTGCCTGTGCCCGGCGCCGTTCTTCAGCGAGGAGCTGGAGCTGCCGGACGGCGAGACGTTGCGCTTCCGGTACGCGGTCGTGGTGGCCGACGGCGACAGGGGGGAGCAGGGCACGGCGCTGCTGGCCGAGCGGGGCAGGGCGGCGCTGGCCGGGGGAGCGGCATGACCTCCGGCGGCGGGGCGTTCTCCGGCGGCATGGCGTTCCCGGGTGGCACGTCGGTGAGCCGGTTGTCGGTGTACTCCGGCACGTGCGCGGCCGACGGTCTCGCGGGCGGGACGCCGCACCTGCACACGGCCTCGACGGAGGCGTACGTGGTGGTCGGCGGGCGCGGCGCGTTGCAGACGCTGGACGTGCGCGGACCGCGCGAGACCGAGCTGGCGCCCGGCTCGACGGTGTGGTTCACGCCGGGGACGATCCACCGGGCGGTCAACCACGACGGCCTGGAGGTGGTGGTCGTGATGCAGAACGCGGGCCTGCCGGAGGCGGGTGACGCGGTCATGACGTTCCCCCCGGACGTGGTGGGGGACCCCGCGCGCTATCGCGCGGCCGCCGCGCTGCCCGCCGGGGCGTCGCCGGAGGAGATCGAGCGGGCGGTGGCCCGGCGGCGTGAGCTCGCGGTGGAGGGCTTCCTGCGGCTCGCGCAGGCGGCCGCGGCCGGTGACCTGGGGCCGCTGCGCCGGCTGTACGCGGACGCGGTGGCGCTGGTGCGTCCGAACGTGGGGCGCTGGCGGGAGCTGTGGGAGCGCAACGTGGCCGAACAGGCGCGGCACACCGCCGCCGTGCTGGACGCCCTGGAGGCGGGCGACGCCGCCCACCTCGCCGGATCGGCCCTCCTGGAGAGCCCGCCCGAGGAGCGGTGGGGCATGTGCGGGCACCTCCGCGCCCACGACGTCACCCACCCCACCGTCCGCTGAGCCCGACCGGCCGATCAAGATTGTCGTAGGGCGTCGCTAACGTCCCGGATCCAGTGACCCCCCGTACTGGAGAGGCCCTCATGACCGCCTGGAACGACCTGTACCCCTTCATCCGCGGCGGCGACGCCGCCCGCACGGCCTGGCTCGTGGCCGGGCTCGGCCCGGCCGACCGCAAGGCCGTCGCGGCCGAGGCGACGGAGCACGTGCGGAAGGCGGTCCGCGGCGGGCAGCCGGGGTGGGCCGGGGAGTTCCGCCACCACATCCGTCCCCTCATGATGGTGGGCGCCGGCTGTCTCGGCGGCTCGGCGGCGGTCGCCGCGTGGCTGTTCCGGCGCGAGTTCCGCTGGCGCAGGCAGGACCCGAACGACGTCGCCCGCATCCTGGAGCTGGTGCGCGACCGGCCGGAGCCGTGGCGGGCCGACCTGGCCCGCCGCGTCGCCGCCCGGGTGCGGCTGCCGGAGCTGGACCACTGGGAGCTGGCCGCCGCCCTCGTCCGCGAGACCGGCGCCGAGCCGCCGGACAACCCCGCGTTCATGGCGGGCTGGCTGAACGAGCTGCGGGCCGAGTCGGCGGCGGCGGACCCGCTGCTGCCCGTCCTGGGGCCACGGATCTTCGAGAGCGACGCCCTGCGCGAAGGCTTCTCGGTCGCCGAGGCCATGGTCCTGGACGAGCTGGTGCGGGCCGGGCTGCTGGATCGCCGCGCCGTGCTCGACGGCGTCGTCGGCCGCCTCCTGCGCGACGGGCAGAACGGCCTGCCCGTCCTCGCGAACCTGCACGACTGGCTCGCCCCCGACCTCGACGAGACGGCGTCACGCGCCAAGGACTACGTGCGCCTGCTGCCGCCCGCGCCGGTCCCGGTGGCCGAGTCGGCCGTGGCGCGGCTGCGGGCGCTGGACGAGGCGGGACGGCTGGAGGAGGAGCTGTTCGCCGAGGCGGTGGAGGCCCTGACGTTCCGGCCGGAGCCCAGGCTGCTGCGGGCCGTGCTGTCGTGGCTCGGGGCCACGGCCGGGCCCCGCGCCGCCGGGCGGGCCGACGTCGCGCTGCGCGCGCTGGCCGAGATCATCGGCCACGAGGCGCTGGTGCTGCAGGAGCGGGCGGTACGGCTGGCGGTGCCGCTGGCGCCCGTGGCGGGGGAGGAGGGGCGCGCGGCGATCAGGGAGGCGGCGGCGACGCTGCCGTCCGAGCTGCGCGAACGGATCGCCGCGGCCTACGGCGAGCTGCCCGAGGAGGACGAGCCGGCCGCCCCGTCCCTGGTGGCGGCTCCCGCCCCGTCGCTCCCGCCGCCCGTCGCCTCGCCCGACGAGCTGGCCCGCGAGCTGGCCGGCTTCCGCGGGCAGCACGACGACGCGTCCGCCTTCGAACGGCTCCTCGCGGGGCTCGCCGAGTGGTCGCACCGCGCGCCCGACGTGCTGCGCGAGGCGCTGCGCCCCTGGTGGGAGCACCCCCGCCACTCCTACGGCCAGAACCTCGACGACGAGGCGGAGCACCTCCTCAACCGGGCCTTCCTCGCCTTCGCCGCCCCGGAGCAGAGCCGCGGCATCACCTCCGCGAACTGGCCCAACGGCTCGTCACCGCATTGCGGGCCGATCGACCGGCTGTACCGGGCCCGCGCGTTCGAGCTGGTCGCCGTGTTCGAGCGCGGGGCGGGCCACCCGGTGCTGCTGGCCACCCCCACCACGGGCACCGGGCACGTGGACCCTGAAGTGCTGCTCGACCGTCTCGCCCTCCTGGAGGCGTCCGGGGCGGAGGCGCTGCCCGCCGACCTCGCGCAGGCCCTCCTCCGGCTGCCCCGCGACGTGGACGCGGCGACCGCGGCCCGGGCCAGGACCTTCACCTCCGACGCCGGGCGCGCCTGCGCCGCCTGGATGTCCGGCGACCGCCTGCCCGACCCGGAGGTGTCCTGCGAGCCGTACAGCACGTCCGACTACTGGTCGACCAAGAAGAGCGTCCGCGTGACCCTGACCCTGCCCGCCGTGGAGGGGCTGGACACGGTCTGGTCCCACGACTACCCCGAGCTGCCGAACTGGTGGGCCCTGGCCCTCCCGTCGCACCGGGAGCTCGCGGCGGCCCATCTCCTGCCGCACCTCGCGCATGCGGCGGAGGCGAAGAGCGGCGTGGCCGCCGTCCTGGGAGACCTCGCGCACTGCGCCGGCCCGGCGGGGACGGCCACCGCGTACGCGCTGGCCTACGGCATGGGCCACGCCGATTCGGCGTCCCGGTCGAGCACGGCAGACGCGCTGCTCACGCTGGCGGCGCGCGGCGAGACGCCGGTCGAGGCCCTCGGCGCCGCACTCACCGAACTGATCACTGACGGATACCTCAAGCTCAACCGGGTGTCGGCGACCCTCGACGAGGCGGCGCGCGCGGGCGGCCACGACGTGGTGTGGGCGGTGGCCGCACGCCTGCTGGCCGCCCTGCTCCCGGTGGACGGCGACCGGCCCCGCACCGGGCTCGCCGACCTCATGGCCGCCGCCGCGACCGCCGCCCGCCCCGCGAAGGCCCAGGCGGACCTGCCCGCCCTGGCCGCCATGGCGGGCCGCAAGGGCTCCAGCCGGGTGGCGCAGGAGGCGCGACGGCTGCACCGGCTGGTCGCACTGGGCGAATCCGTGACCGGGGGCTGACGAGGATGTCACTCTCTGAGACTATTCCTGTTCGGAGCGTGCTGGTCCGCGCGCGATCGAAAAGACCGAAACAGGATCTGGGCTGCTCATGGTGAGTCCGCGTTACATCGTCTTCAACGGGGAAACCCTGTGTCGACAACTCTGATCGCTGACCCCGCACCCCCAACCCTCGCAACCTACGGTGACGTCATGGGCAAGATCCTCGTCGGTACGGCCTCGTGGACCGACAAGTCGCTGCTCGCCTCAGGCTGGTATCCCCCCGAGGCGACCACGCCCGAGGCCCGCCTCCGTTTCTACGCCTCCCGGTTCCCCCTGGTCGAGGTGGACGCCACCTACTACCACCCGCCCTCCGAGCGGACCGCGGCGTCGTGGCGGGACCGCACCCCCGGTGACTTCACCTTCAATGTCAAGGCGTTCTCCCTGCTCACCCACCACCCCACCCGGCCCGACGCGCTGTACAAGGACTTACGGGCGGCGCTCGGTGAGCCGCGGCGCTCCCTCTACCTGCGGGACGTGCCGGAGGACGTGGCCGAGCAGGTGTGGAGCCGGTTCCTGGGCGCGCTGCGGCCGTTACGGGAGGCGGGGAAGCTGGGGGCGGTGCTGTTCCAGTTCCCGCCGTGGTTCCGGCCCGGGAGCGCGAGCCGCCGGTACATCCTCGAATGCCGTGACCGTTGCCGGCCGGCCCGGATCTGCGTGGAGTTCCGCAACGCGGCGTGGCTGGACGACGAGCACCGCCGCGAGACGCTCGGCTTCCTCGCCGACCACGACCTGCCGTACGTGGGGGTGGACATGCCCCAGGGCCACGCGTCGTCCGTGCCGCCCGTACTGGCCGCGACCTCCGACCTGGCCGTGGTGCGCCTGCACGGCCATTCGGACAAGTGGACGAGCCGGGTCATCGAGGAGCGGTTCGGCTACCTGTACGCGGAGGAGGAGCTGCGGGACTGGGCCGGCCGGATCGCGGCGCTGTCGCAGGAGGCCGCCATCACGCACGTGCTCACCAACAACTGCTGCGCCGACAACTCCCAGCGCAACGCCGCCCGTCTGGCCGAGCTGCTGGAAGGGCTCGGCGCCGACGTCATCCCGCCACCGGACGGTCCCTAGGCGCTCCGGCGAACGAGACCGTCTCCACGACAGCGGCACCTCCCGGTCCGTGCCGTGCGGGTAGCGGGCCCGCAGGCTCCCGTCCACCGCCCCGTACGCGCGCCCGCCGGGCGCCACCCGGGCCGCGAGGAGCCGGGTGGCGCCGATGTACGACGCGCCGCACATGCCGACCCGCCCGTCGCAGAAGCCCTGCGCCCGTACCCAGGCGACGGTGTCGAGCCCGTCCTCGGTCTCGTCCACGTACGGGTCGAACGTCCCGTACGCTGACGCACGATCCTGGCGTGACCCGTCCGTGTGAGGAGCCATGGCGATAGCGAGCATCAAGGAGGTCGCCAAGCTGGCCGGCGTGTCCGTGGGGACGGTCAGCAACGTGCTCAACCGCCCCGACGCGGTCTCGCCCGCCACGCGCGAGCGGGTGCTCAACGCCATGAACGAGCTCGGCTTCGTGCGCAACGAGTCGGCCCGGGCGCTGCGCTCCGGCCGTACGCGCACCCTGGGCCTGGTGGTGCTGGACGTCACCAACCCGTTCTTCACCGACGTGGCCAAGGGCGTGGAGGCGGTCGCCGCCGACCACGGGATGATCGTCACGCTCTGCAACAGCGACCAGGACGGGCCGCGCGAGCAGCGCTACCTGCACCACCTGGAGGAGCAGCGCGTCCAGGGCATCCTCATCACGCCCGTCGAGCGGGAGAACGAGCGGCTGGAGCAGATCATCGGGCGCGGCACGCCGGTGGTGCTGCTCGACCACCGGGCCACGCGGCGCAACCGCTGCTCGGTCGCCGTGGACGACGTGCTCGGCGGCCGGCTCGCCGCCGAGCACCTGCTCGCGCAGGGTCACCGGCGGCTGGGCTTCGTGGGCGGCTCCTGGTCGATCAGCCAGGTCGCCGAGCGGCACAAGGGGGCCGCCCAGGCGGTGGAGGCCGCGGCACGCACCGGCGGCCAGGAGGAGGGCGGCGCCGAGGCGCCGTCGCTCACGCTGATCGAGGTGCCGTCGCTGAGCTTCGCCTCCGGACGGCACGCCGCCGAGCGGCTGGCCGCGATGCCCGCACCCGAACGGCCCACGGCGCTGTTCTGCGCCAACGACCTGCTCGCGCTCGGCCTCATGCAGGGGCTCACCGCCGCCGGGGTGCGGATCCCCGGTGACGTGGCGCTCATCGGTTACGACGACATCGACTACGCCGCCGCGGCGGCGGTGCCGCTGTCGTCGATCCGGCAGCCGCGCCAGGAGCTCGGCCGGGTCGCCGCCGAGCTGCTGCTGGAGGAGATCGACGAGGGCGAGCGCCACCGGCACCGGCAGGTGCTGTTCGACCCGGAGCTGGTCATCCGCGGCTCCAGCGTGCGCCGCTGACCCGCCTCTCAGAGGCCGACCCGTCTCCTCGTGGTCACCCGAGCACGTCAGCGGGCACGTCGGTCGATACGTCGTCGGTGGCCCGGGCGGCGATGCGGGCGGCCAGCACGTGCTTGCACGGCCCGCGCGAGCCTCGGTGGTCCCACCACCACGGGCAGGTGCACGAGCCGTCCGACAGCCTGACCTCGCGCAGCCCGCCGTCGGTGCGCACCAGCGCCACGTCGCCGTCGAGCCGCACGGCGCCGCCCTCGACGAGCTTCCTGGCCGAGGTGAGGCGCGGGTTGAGGTGCTGGACGTGCTCGCGGTCGTAGGGCAGCTCGCGGTGGAAGTGCGCGGCCTCGGACAGGTCGTAGCCCACGCGGCCGGCCGTGCCGAGCTGGGTGAGCGCGGCCCGGACCCGGTCCACGGGCAGGCCGGCGCGGTCGGCGAGCAGGCCGATCTCCACCTCCGGCTCGAAGTTGAGCAGCATGCCCACCACGTCGGCGTCGGCCTCGGCCTCTTCGGTGGCCAGGTCGGCCAGCACGGCGCCCTCGCCGGAGAAGCCGCGCCAGCGCTCCGGCGACAGGGCGAGGGTGTAGCGCATGCCGGGCAGCTCCAGCTCCCAGGCGCTCGACAGCGGACCGTCGCCGGCCGCCGGGCCGTACACCTTGAGGCTCTTGGCGAAGCGCAGCAGGGGGTGCAGCGTGGCCAGGCGCCCCGCGCCGGACAGGCACACCGCGCCCGCGCCGGACCGGTCGGTGACGCGCAGGTCGCGGCCCGCCGGGGCGACCCACAGGTCGGCCGTGGCGCGCTTGGGCAGCGACCGCAGGAACCGTACGGCGCTCATGCCGGTCAGCTCCGCCCGCAGGTCCATGCCCGCCGCGATGACCTGGACCTCGGCGAAGCCGCGCAGCCACCGCTCCGGCAGCGGCACCTTCTTCTCCACGACCGCGCCGTCGAGCGTGGTGACGACCAGCTCGTCGGCCCCGACACCCAGGTGCAGCGGGTCGCGCCCGCCGACCCTGGCCAGCGCCTCGCGCAGCGGGCCGTTGACGTCGACGTTGGTGGTGCCCCGGTCGAAGACCTCGCCGTCCAGGGCGCCGCCGAGCAGGTCGAGCCGGGCGTAGACGCCGCCGCAGGCGGAGAACGACTCGAACCGCAGCCGGTCGCCGCCGCAGGTGACGACCGGGTCGCGGGTCCAGCCAGGACGCGGCTGGTGGTAGCGGGCGAGGGCCACGTCGGCCACGCCCAGCAGCGCGGCGGCGGCGGGCGCGGCCTGGGTCACCAGCCCGCTGAAGAACCGGGGCGCCACGGCCGGGCCGCTGAGGGCCCGGCCGCCGGAGGTGGAAAGTCCGAGGCGCCCGTCCACCATCGCGGAGGGCGCGGCGTAGCTGTAGGTCTGCGTGGCTTGGCTCATGGCCGGGACAGTAGGGACCACCACCGACAAAAGCCCGGCGTGCGTGTCCGGCATGTGGGTTGTGGCTGTTCACGGGCCTGGAGGTACGGGAGAATAGCGGTAATTGGTACATGTAAGGACAGATCTGCTGATGCTCAACCCGGTGCACCTCCGGACGCTGGCCGCCGTGCTGAACGCCGGGTCGTTCGCCGCCGCGGCCAGGAGCCTCGGTTACACCGGCTCCGCGGTCTCGCAGCAGATCGCCGCGCTGGAACGCGTGGTCAAGGTGCCGCTGTTCGAGCGCGGCGCGCACACGATCACGCCGACCCCGGCGGCCCGCTACCTCGTCCAGCGCTCCGTGGACGTGCTGTCGGCGCTGGACGCCCTGGAGGAGGACGTCCGCGGCCTGTGCGAGGGCACGATCGGCCGGCTCCGGCTGGGCAGCTTCCCCACGGCCAGCCAGCGGCTCCTGCCGATCGCGCTGGCCGGGTACGCCCAGTCGCACCCGGCCGTGGAGACCCTGCTCGACGAGGGCGAGCCGGACGAGCTGATCCCGCTCGTCCGCGCCGGGGAGCTGGACATGGCGCTGGTCTACCGGTACGACCTGGTGCCCCGCGCCTGGCCGAGGGACCTGCACCAGGTCCGGCTGCTGGAGGAGGAGCTGCTGGTGCTACTGCCCGAGCGGCACTCCCTGGCCGGCGCCGGGGCCGTCGGTCTCGACGACCTCAAGCACGAGACCTGGGTGGCGACCCGGGAGGGCACGGCCGGGGCCGCGTTCCTGCGCGGCCTGTGCGCCCAGGCGGGCTACCAGCCGCAGGTCGACTACCGCAGCAACGACTACGGCGTCATCCGCGGCTTCGTCCGCTCCGGTCTGGGCGTCGCCCTCGTCCCGGCGCTCGCCCACCAGCCCAGCGACGGCGTGGCCGCCGCCCGGCTCGACGGGGTAGGCGCGCGCCGCCGCATCGGCGCCGTGTACCGTTCCGAGACCACCAACCCGGCGATCACCGGCGCGGTGCGCGCCCTGCGCCGGGCGGCGGCCCGGCTGGGCGGCGTCCTGCCCGGCCTCGCCTTCGCGGAGCAGCAGCGATGAAGCTCACCTGCGCGGACCAGCGGCGATGAAGCATAAGAAGTTCTTCCGCCACGCCCACAGATGCCCGCGCTCGGCCGCTTCCTCCGGCGTCGCCCCCTCCGCGATGCTGGACACACCATGCCCCATGACGCAGGAAGGAGCCGTCCCATGAACGAGTCCGGGCGCGAGCTGCCGTCGCGAGCCTCGGTCGTGATCATCGGGGGCGGCGCCATGGGCGTCAGCTCGGCCTACGCGCTGGCCGCCGCCGGGGTCCCGGACGTGGTGCTCGTCGACAAGGGACCGCTGGGCTCCGGCTCGACCTCGAAGGCCGCCGGGGGAGTGCGCGCGCAGTTCTCCGACCGGGTCAACATCGAGCTGGCCGTACGCAGCCTGGAGACGTTCGACGCCTTCGCCGAGCGGTTCGGCCAGGAGATCGACCTGCACAAGCCGGGCTACCTGTTCCTGCTCGACACGCCCGCGGCCGTCGCCGAGTTCGAGAAGAACGTCGCGATCCAGAACGACCTCGGGGTGCCCAGCCGGATGATCTCGCTGCGCGAGGCCGCCGAGCTGTCGCCGCTCATCGACACCGACGGGCTGCTCGGCGCCGCGTACTCGCCCACCGACGGCCACTGCACGCCCGAGTCGGTCGTCCTCGGCTACGCGGGCGCGGCCCGCAGGCTCGGCGCGCGACTGCTGCCGAACTGCGCCGCCACCGGCGTCGAGACCGTGGACGGGCGCATCACCGCCGTCCTGACCGAGGGCGGCCGCATCGAGACCGACACCGTCGTCTGCGCGGCCGGCGCCTGGTCGGCCCCCGTGGGCGCGTGGGTGGGCGTGGACCTGCCGGTGACCCCGCTGCGCCGCCAGGTGCTGGTCACCGAGCCGGTCCCGGACCTGCCGCCGACGGCGTTCACCATCGACTTCGGCACCACGTTCTACTTCCATCGCGAGGGGCCCGGCCTGCTGCTCGGCATGTCCGACCCCGACGAGACGCCCGGGTTCAAGCTCGACCGTTCCGACGCCTGGCTGCCGCGGCTGGGCGAGGCCATGGCCCGCCGCGCCCCGGCGCTCATGGAGACCGGCATCGCCACCGGCTGGGCCGGCCTGTACGAGGTGACGCCCGACCACAACGCCCTCATCGGCGTCGCCCCCGAGGTGGATCGGTTCATCTACGCCACCGGGTTCTCCGGCCACGGCTTCCTGATGAGCCCGGCGGTCGGTGAGGTGGTGCGCGACCTGTACCTGGGGCGGGAGCCGTTCGTGGACGTCAGCGGCTTCGACGCCCGCCGCTTCGCCCTCGCCGGCGCCCGGCCCGAGCTCAACATCGTCTGACGCGTCGGCGCCGTCCGGCGGGGCGCGCCGGTCAGGGCGCCGCGCCGGCGCTGCCGCGTTCGATGAAGCGGGTCGGGACCACCGTGCGGTGCCCGCGCCCCGCGCCCGTCCCGGCCCCGGTTCCGTCGGGGCGGGCGATCTGCGCGAAGAGCTGGTCGGCCGCGGCGCGCCCCATGTCGTACGCGGGCTGCACGACGACCGAGATCCGCGGGCGTACCAGGGTGGTCCATTCCAGGTCGTCGAACCCGATCAGCGACATCTCGCCCGGGATCGCGATGCCGCGCTCCGACAGCAGCGAGAACGCGCTGCGCGTCATGTAGCTGTCGGCCGTGAACAGCGCGCTCGGCCGGGGCTCGGCCGCGAGCACCGCCGCCACCGCCTCCAGGCGGCCGTCCGGCGCGTCGTGCGGGGCGAACGCGATGAGCTCGCGCTCCACGGGCAGCCCCGCCGCGGTGAGGGCGCGCAGGTAGCCCCGCGCCCGGTCGAGCGAGGGCCGGGACGGTCCCACGACGTTCGCCCGCACCTTGCCGACGCGCAGCACGGGCGGCTCCTCGCGCTGCACCGAGCCGAGGAAGGCGATCCGCCGGTGCCCGAGGCCGATGAGGTGGCGGATCGCCTGCTCCGTGGCGGCCTCGTTGTCGGCCACCACGCTGTCGATGCCGATGTCGCTGAGCTGCCGGTCGAGCGAGACGACCGGCACGCCCGCGCCGGTGATGGCGCCGATGTGGGCGTGCTCGCGCACCGAGACCGGGGTGATGATGACGCCGTCCACCTTGTGCGACAGCAGCACGCGGGTGGCGTCGCGCTCCTGGCCCGGCTTGTCGTCGGTGTTCATGACGATGACCTGCGCGCCCTCGCGCAGCGCCACGTCGCAGATGCCGCGCATGGCGCTGGAGAAGAAGGCGTCGGAGATGTCGGCGCAGACGAAGCCGATGACGCCCGACTTGCCGCTGCGCATGGTGCGGGCGACGCGGTCGGGCTCGTAGCCCAGCTCGCGGACCGCCGCCATCACCCGGTCGACGACGTCCTGGCTGGAGTAGCCGTAGCCGCCCAGCACGCGCGAGGCGCTGGCCCTGGAGACCCCCGCCCGCGCGGCGACGTCCTTGAGGCTGGGCCGCCTGGAGCCCGAGCCCGCTCCGGGTTCAGTCGCCACGATCACCGAATATCTACAAGCTGGAGGCCCTGTCCTTCAGGGCGGGCAGGAAAGCCGGAACGGTCGGACACTCTGAGCTCCCGGTTCTGTCGGTGACGGTCGGTAGGTTATCGGCATGTCCCGCTACCGCCTGACGCCGACGCCTGCCCAGGAGCAGGCGCTGGCCGAGCATTGCGGGCACGCCCGGTTCGTGTGGAATCTGGCGTGTGAGCAGCACGCGCACTGGCGGCCGGGGCGCAAGAGCGCGCCCAGGTTCGCCGAGCAGTGCCGCCAGCTGACCGAGGCGCGAGCGGAATCCGAGTGGCTGCGGGCGGGCTCGATCATCGTGCAGCAGCAGGCGCTCAAGGTGGGCGACGTACGCCGCCTGTCCGGCAACGTCGGCGCGGTGAAGGTCCCCAAGGTCGGATGGGTCAGGTTTCGCTGGTCGCGTACCGTCCCCGACGGCGTGAAGTCCTACCGCATCACCCGCGACCGGGCGGGACGCTGGCATGTGGCGTTCGCCGCGATCCCGGAACCGATCCCCGTACCCGGCACGGGCGAGGTGGTGGGCGTGGACCGGGGTGTGGCCGTGTCGGCCGCCCTGTCCACCGGGGAGATGCTGAACGCTCCCGGCCTGCGCAACCCCGAGAAGGCGCGCCTGCGGCGGCTCCTGCGCAAGCTGGCGCGGGCCAAGCGGGGGTCGAACCGGCGCGGCAAGGTCAAGCAGGCCATCGCCAAGCTGAAGGCGCGGGAGAGCGACCGGCGCAAGGACTGGGTGGAGAAGACCTCCACCGGTCTGGCACGCCGGTTCGACGTGATCGCTGTCGAAGACCTGAAGATCCGCGACATGACCACGTCGGCCAAGGGCACCATCGGAGCGCCCGGCCGGAACGTCCGCCAGAAAGCGGGCCTCAACCGGTCGATCATGGCCGCCGCGTGGGGCCGGCTCGTCCAACGACTGGAGCACAAGGGGCCTGGGCGGGTCGCCAAGGTCAACCCCGCGTTCACGAGTCAGCGGTGTTCGGTGTGCGGGATCGTGGATGCGAAGTCGCGCGAGAGCCAAGCCGACTTCCGCTGCCGGTCCTGCGGATACGCCTGCAACGCTGATGTGAACGCGGCCAGGAACATCAAGCTGGCGGCAGGGCATGCCGTGTCCGTGCGGGAAGGGCCACGGGTTGCCGGGCCGGTGCACCGCGAACCTCAACGCGACCTCCTCCTCGTGGGGTAGCTGCCGTTGGAATCCCCCGCGTTCAGGCGGGGGAGGATGTCAAAGGCGGACACGGGTGCCGAGGCCGTTCGCGCGAGCGCGAGTGTACGCACGCCAGGCCAGCGTCGCATCCTGGACCCCGAGGCCGTTGCTGTGGAACACCACCGTCTCCCCGTCGCCGGCCCGCGCCGGGTGGTCGCCGCGCAGCGCGGCGGCGAGCGGGCGCACCGCCGCGGCCTCCAGCACCCCGGCCTCGACCGCCGCCACGACCGGGCCGTTCGAGCGCAGCGCCTGCTCGGGCAGGTCGGCGTAGGTGCGGGCGGCGCGCGCCGAGCAGGCGAGGTCGATCTCGCGCCGGTCGGGCGCGTACGAGCCCATCGTCAGCACTGCCGTGCCCGCCCGCAGCCAGGCGCCCTCCACCACCGGGGTACGGCTGAGCGTGCAGGTGGCGACGGTGCCGCTGCGCTCGCACAGGTCCCGGGGGGAGGCGGCCACCTCGATCGGCAGGTCCGCGAGCCGCGGGTCGAGCCGGGCGGCCCCGCGCGCCCGCAGCCCGGGGCTCCACATGAGGAACCGCTCGACCGGCGTCAGCGCGGCCATCAGGCGCACGAACTCGGTCGCCTGGGCCCCGGCGCCGAGCACGCCGACGGTGTGCGGACGGCCGGGGGACAGGCCGGGGGACGAGGCGGGGGACAGGGCGGGGGACAGGGCGCGGGCGGCGGCGACCAGGCCGCCGGCGGTGCGCAGCGTGGTGATCGTCGTGCCGTTCAGCACGGCGACGGCCGCGCCGGTCTCCGGGTCGTGGACGGTGACCGTCGCGTGGACCGTGGGCAGGCCCCGCTCAGCGTTGGCCGGGTGCTGGGTGCCGGTCTTGAACACCACACCGGTCCCGGGTGCGGACAGCACGCCGGTCCCAGGTGCGGGCACCACACCGGTTCCAGGTGCGGGCACCATGCCGGTCCCGGGTGCGGACGGCACGCCGGTCTCCCCGGCGGCCACGGCCGCGTGGGCGAACGCCATGCCGTCCGGGGCGAACGTCGCGTGGTGGGTGTGCGCGGCGCGCACCCGCCCCGGCTCACCGGCCAGCAGGAACGCCCGCTCCTGGGTCGCCACCACCTCGGCGGCGTCCAGCGTGGCTCGGATGTCGGCGTCCGAGAGGATCAGCACGTCCACTACAGCACCCTCGACAGGAACGAGCGGGTGCGCTCGTGCTCCGGCGCGCCGAAGACGCGCTCCGGCGGGCCCGCCTCCACCACCCGGCCGCCGTCCATGAACACCACCTGGTCGGCGACGTCGCGGGCGAAGGCCATCTCGTGGGTGACCACGACCATGGTCATCCCGTCACGGGCCAGGTCGCGCATGACGTCGAGGACGTCGCCGACCAGCTCCGGGTCCAGCGCGGAGGTGGGCTCGTCGAAGAGCATGAGCGCGGGCCGCATGGCCAGCGAGCGGGCGATCGCGACGCGCTGCTGCTGGCCGCCGGACAGCGACTCGGGGAAGGCGCCGGCCTTGTCGGCCAGGCCCACCTTGGTCAGCAGCTCCATCGCCTGCTCCCCGGCCGTCCGGCGGTCCAGGCCGTTGACGACGACCGGGCCCTCGGTCACGTTGTCGATGACGCGGCGGTGGGGGAACAGGTGGAAGTTCTGGAAGACCATGCCCATCCGGCGGCGCTGGGCCGCGAGCTGGGAGGAGGTCATCTCGTGCAGGCCGTCGCCCTTCCAGCGGAAGCCGACCGGCTGTCCTTCGAGGTAGACGTACCCGCTGTCCGGCACCTCCAGCCGGTTGACGCAGCGCAGGAGGGTGCTCTTGCCGGAGCCCGAGGGGCCGATGACGCACAGCACCTGGCCGGCGTGCACGTCCAGGGACACCTCGCGCAACACCTGGTGCCGGCCGAACGCCTTGCCGACGTTCTCGACACGGAGCAGGGGGATCTCGGGCATCGCGCCTCACGCCTTTCCGAACGAGGGAAGGAAGCGCAGCCGTCTGCCGTCACCGGCCGCGCCCGCGGCGGCCCGGGTCAGCTTCATCCGCCGCTCCACCTGCTGCTGCGCGACGGTGAGCAGGGTGGTCAGCACGAGGTACCAGATGGTGGCCACGAGCAGGAGCGGGATCGTCCGATAGTTGCGGGAGTAGATCATCTGCGCGCTGTAGAGCAGGTCGGGCGTGGCCAGGACGCTGACCAGCGAGGTGAACTTCAGCATCGAGATGAGGTCGTTGCCGATCGGCGGGACGACGATCCGCAGCGCCTGGGGCAGCACGACCCGCCGCAGCACCTGGAAGCGGGACATCCCGACGACCAGCGCGGCCTCCGTCTGCCCCTTGGGCACCGCTTGGATGCCGGCGCGGATCATCTCGGCGGCGTACGCGCTCTCGGTGAGGGCGAGGCCGAGGATGGCCGCCGAGAACGACGAGACGACCGTGTTGGTGTCCCAGGAGGCGAGCGTGGGCCCGAACGGGACGCCCAGCTCGATCACCGGGATCAGCGTGGCCAGGTTGAACCAGAACACCATCTGCACCAGCGGCGGCACCCCCCGGAAGAACCACAGCCACAGCCAGCTCACGGAGCGGAACAGCGGGTTGGCCGACAGCCGCATCACCGCGAGGACCACGCCGAGGGCCAGGCCGAGCACCATGGCCAGCACGGTCAGCTCCAGGGTGGTGACCAGGCCGCCGAGGATCTCCCGGTCGAACAGGTACTCCAGAACCACCGACCAGCGCATGTTCTCGTTCGTCACCAGCAGCCGCGCGAACAGCGCGATCAGCAGGACGAGCACCGCCCCTCCGGCCCACCACCACGGGTGCCGCAGCGGCACCCTCCGCGCGCCCCCGGCGCTGCGGAACCCGCCGCCGTGGGCGGTCCCCTGTGCCGGGCTGCCGGCGTTCGTCATGGACGACTCCTCACGGTGATGGGGCGGGTCAGCCTTCGGGGTTGGCCTTGGTGATGAGGACGGCGGTCTTGAGGTCGCCCTCGCTGGTCACGCCCCAGTCGGAGCGGATCTTCGCGTACGTGCCGTCGTCGATGACGGCCTGCAGCGCCGCCTTGAGCGCGGGCCCGAGCGGGCTGTCCTTCTTCACGCCCAGCCCGTTGTAGACGGCGTTGACCAGCAGGGCCGAGGTCTCGAGCTGGCCGGTCTGCTTCGCGCTGTACTTGAGCTTGCCCGAGCCGGCGGCGACGAGCTGGACGCGGCCCGAGGTGACGGCCAGCTCGGCCGAGGGCTGGTCCTTGAACTGCTCGATCTTCATGGGCGTGGAGCCGCAGGTGCGCGGGTTGTGCTCGGTGAGGTACTTGTACTCCCAGGCCCCGGTGAGCACGGCCACGGACTTGCCGCACACGTCCTCGATCCGGGCGATGGTCAGCCCCGCCCCCTTCTTCCAGCCGAAGGCGGTGCCCTCCTTCTGCAGCGGGACGAAGTCGAGGCTCTCCAGCCGTTCGGGGGTGACCCCGAGGGAGGCTACGGCCACGTCGTAGCGGCCGTTGTCCAGACCCGGGATGATCATGTCGAAGCCGGTGGCCGTGTAGGTGAACGCGATGCCCATCTTGGCGGCCATGGCCTTGGCCAGCTCGACGCTCCAGCCCTTGATCTGGCCGCTCTCCACGTACTCCTCGGGCGCCCAGTCCCCGAAGACCGCGACCTTGGCGCTCTTGAGGTCCGGCGGGACGAGCTTGGCGACCGCGGGGTCGCCGGCGGGCTGAGCCGTTCCCTGTGCCTGGGCCGGCGCGCCCGCGGATCGCGCGGCGTCGCCGGACCCGCCGCCGCAGGCGGACAGGAGGAGCGCCGCGCACACCGGCAGCGCGATCAGGGCCACGCCCTTGCGGCCACCACTGATACCGGTCATGTCGATTCCTTTGCTACTGGGGGGTTTGTGCTGCTCGGAAGCCTTCGGGGTGTCGGGGAATGTCCGGGGTGAGCGGCGCGGCGTGCCCGAAGGCGCCGAGCGCGGTGCAGACCCGCGCGGCGTGCGCGGACGCGCGCCGCAGGGTCTCGCGCCCGCCCAGGCCGGCCGCGAGGCCGGTCAGGACGTGGGCGATGAAGGTGTCTCCCGCGCCGAGCGTGTCGACCACCTCGACCGGCACGGCCGGCTCCGCGAGCAGCTCGCGGCCGTCGAAGAGCCACGCGCCCGCCGCGCCGCGCGTCGCCAGGGCCACGCGGGCGCCGGTCGTGCGGGACGCGCGGTGGTGGGGCGGGCCGACGGCCCAGCGCAGCAGGTCGCCGGTCTCGGCCTCGCCGAGGTGCGAGGCCGAGAAGAAGGCGTAGGTGACGTACGGGATCAGCGCGGCGGCGTAGTCGTCGCCGGTGTGGGAGTCGAAGTCGAAGGAGAGCGGCACGCGCTCGGCCAGGGCCGGGAGCTGCTCCTCCAGGTCGGCCGAGTAGCTGGAGTGCGCCATGTCGTGGGCCGCGACGAACTCCATGTCCGCCTCGTCGAGCCGGAAGCGCGCCACCCCGCGGTCGTACGGGCCGAAGACGCGCTCGCCGCCGACGTTGACGACCGTGGCGTAGCCCGTCGGCCCAGCCGGGCGGCGCAGGCGCGAGACGTCCACGCCCTCCTCCCGCAGCGCGGCGGCGAGCCGGTCGCCGCGCTCGTCGCGCCCCGCCGAGCCGACGTAGGAGGCGCGCGCGCCGGCGCGGGCGGCGTGGACGGCCACGTTCACGCAGTTGCCGCCCGGGTACATCCGCCCCGCGTCGAGGTAGCAGTCGGTGATGTTGTCGCCGACGGCCGCGAGCCGCATCAGTACTCGACCCGCCACATGTAGCGGCGCTCGCTCAGCGGGCGGCCCGAGAACGCCTCGAAGTGCTGGGCCAGCCGGGCGGTGACGCAGCTCGCCATGACGAACGAGCCGACCGTGGCGCGCAGGTGCGCGGGCACCCCGGGCAGCGACAGCGAGGCGCCGTCGATGACGTGGTTGCGCTCGTTGTAACGCTCCAGGAAGGAGATGGCGCGCGCGCCCATCGGCCGGGTGGCGTCCTCGCCGAGCAGCACGATCACCGGCACCGTGCCGTCGACGACCTCGAACGCGCCGTGCAGGAACTCGCCCGAGCCGGTGGCCACCGCGTGCTTGGTCTGCATCTCCTGCAGGTAGCAGGCGGCGAAGGTCTGGGCCGCGCCCTCCAGGGGGCCCGAGCCGAGCACGTACACGCACGGCTCGTCCACGCAGGCCGCCGCGATGTCGCGCAGCCGCTCGTCCAGCTCGCGCACCGAGGTCTCGAACGCCTCCGAGCAGGAGCGGAACACGGCCAGCGCCTCGTCGTAGTCGCCGGCCACGCCCTGCGCCCGCAGCAGCGCGTACGCGATGAGCCCCTGCAGCACCTGCTTGGCCTCGACGCTGCGGTGCAGGACGACGTCCTCGGCCTCCTTGGCGACGAGGCTGTCCGGGTCCTTGGTGACGAGCAGCACCGGCGCGCCGGCCTCGCGGGCGAAGCGCACAGCCCGGGCGGTCTCGGGGGTGCCGCCGTTGGTGCTGCTCGCGATCACGACCGAGCCGGGGCCGAGGGCGGCCGGGCGGCGCAGCATGAACTCGTCGGCGTTGAGGGCGACCACGGGGATCGGGGAGCGTTCGAGGAGGAAGCGCATGGCGCCGAACATGAACAGCGATCCGCCGCAGCCCACGAGGTAGATCACCCGGGTGGCCGGGGTGAGCGCCTTGTCGACGAACGCGGTCACCTGGGCCTCGATTTCAGGCGTCACCGCCGCGTCCAGATCGGCCCGGAAGGTCTCCGATATCGCTCCGAGCGGACGGACGGGCGTGCGGACCTGCGACATTCTGCGCTCCAATGTGAGATCGATCTCAGATTGGGGTAGATGATGCCTCTCGCGGAGCGGGCGCGTCAAGGCTTGGCCGCGGTTGAGGCGGACGATTCGCGCCCGTGGTCGTGTCTCCGTTCCCTGTGGAGGGACCGACCCGTGCGCGCGGCCACGTCTCCGCGGCCTCAAGACGGACCGGCCCGCCGCGCCTAAGGTGATCACATGATCGATGAGGCGACCCTGCGCCGCGCCGCCGTGACCGGTGAGGCGCTCCGCCCGCTCGACGGCGACGACAACGGCGACGACGACGGCGCCGCCCACGGTGACGGCAACGGCGGCGCCCTCGTCGTGACCGGCGGCCTGCTGCGCGAGCTGTTCCGGCGCGACCCGCAGGACCTCGATCCCCGCGGCCTGACCCTGGAGGGCTTCCGCGTGGAGGGCGGCCTCGACCTGCGCGGCATGCAGGTCCCCTTCCCGCTGCGGTTCGTGGGCTGCGCGTTCGACCGGCCGCTCGACCTCGACGGCGCCGAGCTGCACGCGCTGGTGCTGGACGGGTGCGACGTCCCCGGCATCCTGGCCAACGGGCTGCGCGTGCGTCGCGATCTCGACCTGTCCCGCTCCCGCGTCCGCGGCGACCTGTGGACCTCGGCCAGCACCTCGTGCAGCGCCGCGGTGTGGCTGTGCGAGTCGGAGATCGGCGGGCGGCTGCTGTGCGTGGACACCGTCATCGACGGCGCGGTCCGCGCGGTGCAGGCCGACCGGATGCGGGTGGGCGGGACGATCCGGCTGCTGCACGGGTTCGAGGCGCGCGGCGGCATCCGGCTCATCGGCGCGGACGTGGCGGGCTCGCTCGACCTCACCGGCGCCCGTCTCATGAACGGGCTGACCCTCGGCGACGCGACGATCGGCGGCAGCGTCTTCGTCATCGCCGACCAGACGGGCCGCCGCCCGCTCATCCGGGGCCGCCTCGACCTGGGCAACGCGCGGATCGCCGGCCAGCTCCTGATCCGCGACGCCGACCTGGAGCCGGCCGGGGCCGTGACCGGCACCGGTTACAGCAGCCGGCGCCGCGCCGGCACCGCGGTCAGCGCGCCCGGCCTCGTGGTGAACGGCGATGTCAGCATCGAGGGGGAGTGCCGGATCGGCGGCGGCGTCGACCTGTCCATGGGGACGTACAGCACCATCCGGATCCACGAGGGCACGGCGATCGCCGCCGGAGGAGAACGGGCGCTCGACCTGACCAACGCCGAACTCCGCTCCAGCCTCGTCCTGGCCGAAGGGGTGGCCGTCGAGGGAACGCTGCGACTGGCGGGCGCGCACATCAGGGGCGACCTCGTCCTGAGGAGCACCCGGTGGAGCCGGCCGGAGGACCGCACGCTCGTCGCGGCGCAGGGCTCGACCATCGACGGCAACGTGGACCTGCGCCGGGTGGAGACACGTGGCGGACGGATCATCTTCCGCTCCGCGACGATAGGCACCGCATTGGACGCCCACGGCGCCAGGCTGTGCGACCCCGGGCATGAGGCGCTCTCCCTGCGCCAGGCCATGGTCAGGGGATCGGTCCTGCTCGCCGGGGGATTCACCGCCGAGGGCTCCGTCCTGCTGGACCGGGCCGTCATCGAAGGGCGGCTCGACTGCGCGGGCGGCACGTTCGGCGACCTCACGGGCGTGTCGGCGACCGCGCGCGGCGGCATGGACCTGCACTGGGCGACCGCTCCGGACTCGGTGGACCTCACGGGCGCGATCACCACCGTGCTCGCCGACGATCCCGCCACGTGGCCGCGCCGCTCGGCCATCGCGGGCTTCGTGTACGACCGGTTCGACGGCTCCTGGGACTGGCGGACCCGCCGCGACTGGCTGCGCGGGATGGAGCCCTTCGACGCGGGCCCGTACGAGCAGGCGGCCAGGGTCTACCGCCAGCACGGCCGGCCGGTGGAGGCCGAGCGGCTGCTCATGGAACAGCGCAGGCACGCCAGGCAGGCCCGGCCGCCTGGCGCGCGCACGCCGGGCCGTCTCCTGCGCGACCTGCGGGACGTCCTGTACGGGGTGACGGTCGGCTACGGCTACCGCCCGGGACGTACGCTGTGGCTGCTCGGCGCGCTGCTGGCCCTGGTCGGGACGCTGGTGGCGATCCCGGCGGCGCAGGCGACGTTACGGGCCACGGACCCCCGCGGCAACGTGTACGCGGTGGACGGCCGCCTGGTCACCGTGGACGAGACCAAGCAGGCGGCCGACGCCAGCGCCACCCGGTCCCGCGCCGCGCCCCGCCCGGGGCCGTGCGGCGACGGCCAGGTCCGCTGCTTCGACCCCGTCTTCTACACGATCGACACCGTGGTCCCGCTGATCTCGCTGGGGCAGCGCGCCGTCTGGTACCCGGAGACGCGCACCACGGCCGGCCGGGTGACCTCGGCGCTGCTGAACGTGGCGAGCGTGCTCGGCTGGCTGCTGTCGACGGTCGTGGTCCTCTCCTTCGCCAGGCTCGCCCGCCCGGCGTGACCGGCCAGGCCACTCGATTCTGAGTTACAGGGCGACGTTCCATCTCCCGGAACATCTCCGTGAAGTGCCCGAAAAGCCTGCTGGCGACCGGTACGGGACAGCGCGGCGTCCGCTGTGGCCGCCCCTGAGGGTCGGCCCCCGATACTTGACATGCTCTGAGCCTCGGTGATCTGCTGTCACCTGCATCGGAACATCATTCCATAATACGGAACAGGAGCTCCATGGAACAGCCGCATGCGATCGCCGGCGGGCCGCGGTGAAGGCCCTCGTCTTCACCGCGCCCGGTGTCGTGGAGCCGCGCGACATCCCCGAACCCGACGTCGGCCCGGGCGAGGTGCTCGTCCACGTGGTCACGTCCGGCATCTGCGGCAGCGAGCTGCACGGCGTCAGAACCCCGGGCTTCCGGGTGCCGCCCCTGGTGATGGGGCACGAGTTCGCCGGGCGCACCGACGACGGGCGGGCGGTGGCGGTCAACCCGATCCTGTCCTGCGGCACCTGCGACGTCTGCGCGGCCGGGCTGCGCAACGTGTGCCGCAACCGGCGGATGATCGGCGTGCACCGGCCCGGCGGGTTCGCCGAGCGCGTCGCGGTGCCCGCGGGCGCCGTGGTGCCGCTGCCCGGCGGGCTCGGCTGGACCGCCGCGGGCGTCGTCGAGCCCGCCGCCAACGCCGTGCACGCCTGGCGGCTGGCCGGGCGCCCGTCCGGGGCGCGGATCGGCGTGCTCGGAGCCGGCGCCATCGGGCTGACCTGCCTGCAGGTCGCGCTCTCCGGCGGCGCCGCCTCCGTCGAGGTCGCCGACCGCTCGCCGGAACGGCTCGCCATCGCCTCCCGGCTCGGCGCCGCCACCACGGGCCCCGAGCTGACCGGCGAGTACGACGTGGTGTTCGACGCGGCCGGCGTCGCCGCCACGCGCGAGCAGTCGCTGGCCCGCCTGCGCCCCGGCGGCACGGCCGTCTGGCTCGGCCTGGCCGACACCGTGGCCGGCTACGACGCCCGCGACCTGGTACGCGGCGAGAAGCGCGTGCTCGGCTCCTTCGCCTACGACGACGCCGACTTCGCCGGCGCGCTCGGCCTGGTCTCCGGCTGGGACCTGAGCTGGGTCGAGACCTTCCCCCTGGCCGAGGGCGCGGAGGTGTTCACGGCGCTCATGAACGGCGCCGTCGCGCCCATCAAGGCCCTGCTCACCCCGCAAGGGAGGTAGGAGACCATGGCCCGCATCGTCCTCGTCGGCGCCGGCAGCATCACCTTCGCCAAGAACCTCCTGTCCGACCTGCTGACCTTCCCCGAGCTGTCGGACTCGACGATCGTCCTGCACGACATCGACCAGGCCCGGCTCGACACCGCCGAGGCCATGGCCCGGTGGATGGTCGCCGAGCTGGGCATCGGCGCGCGGATCGAGGCCCACGCCGAGCGCCGGGCCGCGGTCGCGGAAGGGATCAGGCGTGGGTGACGCGGACCTGCCCCTCTCCCGCTACCGGCCGGTGTCGCAGCTCAGGGTCGCGGTCCACGAGGTACGGCGGGCCCACGTGCCCGCCGTCGACGCCCACATCCACCTCGGCCGCTGGCTGACCGAGGACGGCGGCTGGATGGTCCGGGACGTCCCGGCCCTCGTCGGCCTCATGGACGAGCTGAACCTGCGCGGCATGGTCAACCTGGACGGCCGCTGGGGCAGGGAACTGGCCGAGAACATCGAGCGCTACGACGCCGCCCACCCCGGCCGCTTCGCCACCTTCTGCCACGTCGACTGGTCGCAGGCGGCCGAGCCCGGCTTCGGCGAGCGGCTGGCCGCCCAGCTCACCCGGTCCGTGGCCGAGGGCGCCGCCGGGCTGAAGGTGTGGAAGGACGTGGGCCTGCGGGTCCGCGACCACCGCGGCGAGCTGGTCATGCTCGACGACCCGCGGCTCGACCCGCTGTGGGCGGCCGTCGGCGCGGCCGGCGTCCCGATCGCCCTGCACACCGCCGACCCGGTCGCCTTCTTCGAGCCGGCCGACGAGCGCAACGAACGCCTCGAACAACTCACCGCCCGGCCCGACTGGAACTTCTCCGGACCCGGGTTCCCGCCGTTCGAGCGGCTGATGGAGGCCCTGGAGGCGATGGTCGCCCGGCACCCGGCCACCACGGTGATCGGCGTCCACGCGGGCTGCTGGCCGGAGAACCTCGGCTTCGCGAGCCGGATGCTGGACACGTACCCGAACTTCCACATCGACATCGCGGCCCGCGTCGCCGAGCTGGGACGCCAGCCCCGCGCCACGCGCGCCCTCATGCTCCGCCACCCCGGCCGGGTGCTGTTCGGCACCGACGAGATCCCGCCCGACCCGGACGTCTACCGGATCCACTTCCGGTTCATGGAGACCGCCGACGAGGCGTTCGCGCACTCCCTGGAGGACCCGCCGCTGATGGGCCGCTGGACGATCTCCGGTCTCGGCCTGCCGGACGACGTCCTGGAACGTGTCTTCGCCGCCAACGCGCTCGCGCTCGTGCCGCGGCTGGCATGACGGCCAGGGCCGGCCCGCGCGCTGGCGCGGGCCGGCCACCGGCTCACCGGCAGGGCGCGTACGGCTTGTCGAACAGGGAGTAGTCCTCGGGCTTCTTGAGCGAGTTGAACTTCAGCGTCTTCGACTTGGCGCAGAAGCTCGACGGCGCCGTCGCGTACTCGACGTGGAAGACGGGCTTGCCGGCCTTGACGAAGACGCTCAGCTCGGAGCACTCGTCGAACTGGAAGCACTCCTCGTTGACGGCGTAGTCGAAGGAGGACACGAGCTCCTCGGCCTGGCTGAGGTCGTTCTTCAGCGCCACGGACAGGCCCTTGCCGTGGGCGATGGCGGCCAGCGCCTTGTTGAAGGTGAGCTGGGTGGCGGGGCTGACGGTCCAGCCGGTGACGGACTTGCCCTCCTCGTGCGCGTTGACCACGTCGAACTCGACGCCGTCGAAGCCGGCCTGCGCGCACTTGTCGACGCGGGCCGCCATCATCTTCAGCAGGAAGTCACGCTGGCCCTTGTCGTTGTTGATGTTCGCCCAGCGCTCGTTGGGGAACTCGTCGCTGAACGGCTTGCCCAGCAGGGACTTGCCGTGCGCGTTGTGCCAGTCGACGAACTCCTGGTAGTCGGGGCGGAAGTCCTCGATCGAGCCGGCGTCGACGTAGCAGATGGCCTTGGCGCCCTTGGCGTGGATCGCCTTGACGGCCGCCGTGTTGAGCGTCGTGTTGTTGCCGGCGACCTCCGCGGCGGCGTACAGGTCGATGTCGAAGACGCTCGGCCGCACGCACGCCCCGCCGCTCTGCGGCACCCCGCAGATGTCGACGTTGACGCCGCCGGTCGAGGCGTAGGTCTTGCTGCCCTGGAGCTGGTACTGCCAGCGGCTGTCCACCGGCGGCCGCCAGATCCCCGCCGTCGTCGACGGCGACGTGGCCGTCGCGGCCTGGGACGGGGCCTGGAGGCCGAGCGCGGCGGCCGGAACGAGGGCCGTGACCGCGGTGAACCGGGTTAAGATCGTGCGGAGGCTGACCACCACGTCACCTTTCTATCACGTCGTATTCCATAATGCGGAATGGAGTTCCGGTAACAAGCAAAGCGAGGATCGCGCGGCGTTGTCAACCGGAACGCCGAAACCCCGTCCCCGGTCCCGGTCGGCCGTCCCGGCGCGGGGCGGCTCCTGGAGCGATCCAGGGGGACGGGTGATCGGGACGTCTTCTGGTGCGCTGACGTGCCGAAACGCCGCGACCCACGCCGCGCGGGGCGGCATGGGTCGCGGGGCCCGTCCCGGCCGTCAGAAAGTGGCCGTGGGAAGCGGCCGGGAGCCGGCCGCGGGGAGTGGCCGCGACGTGACGGCCGGGACGGGTCGTGCCGTCATGCTCATGACGTGACGGCGGGGAAGCGGCTGGGTCGGTCAGGAGGTGGCGGTGGGGAAGCGGCGGGGTCGGTCAGGAGGTGGCGGTGGCGGAGGTGCTCGGCTCCGCGCTGGGCGGCGTGCTCGACGGCGGGGAGCTGGGCGCGGGCGAGGAGGCCGGCGGCTCGCCGGGCCACCGGTGGTCGCCGCCGTGCCGGCGACCGTCCCGGCCCCCGGGGAACGGCCGGCCGGGCCGGCCCTGCCCGTCGCACAGGGACACGTCGCGCACCGTCACGGCGGTGGCCTTCCCGCCGTCCACCTTGGCCATGACCATGACCTTCGCCCCGGTCTTCACCGCGGCGATGCCCTCGTCGCGGTTGACCCGGGTCCCGGCGTCGACCGTGTACTCCTTGGTGTAGCCGTCCTCACTCTTGACCGTGACCGAGTCCTGGTCGACGGCCGTGACGTCGCCGTACTGGGTGGCGACGGTCGTGTACGCGCCCTCGCCGTCGGGCACGACGAACTCGCCGTGCAGGGCGGGGCCGCCGAAGCCCATCCGGTGACCCCAGCGCCGGCCCTGTCCCGGCCCCTGGTCGGACGGGGTGGCGGACGGGCTCGCGGTCGGCGCCGCGGTGTCGGTGGCCGTGGGGGACGGCGGGGCGGGGGAGAGCGCCACCGTAAACGCCGCCGACGCCCTCCCATTCCCTTTTCTTCCTCTCTTTGCTGCATCATAGGGAGCGAAAGAGAAGGTTGAAGCCTGATGGAGGCCCACCATGCGTGACGACGTCTTCCTCTGCGACCCCGGCGGGACGCCCCTGCGCGACACCTCCGACCTGATGGACATCCTCGGCGAGGCCGCCTGGGGCGGGGCCCGCTGGGTCGCGCTGCCGGTCGCCCGCCTGCACGACGACTTCTTCAGCCTGCGCACCGGTGTGGCCGGCGAGATCGCGCAGAAGTTCGTCAACTACCGGGTCGGCCTCGCGATCGTGGGCGACGTCTCCCGGCACGTCGCCGCCAGCACCGCGTTCCGCGACTGGGTGCGCGAGTCCGACCGGGGGCGGCACGTCTGGTTCGTCCGCGACCTGGCGGAGCTGGAGGCGCGCCTGGCCGACGGGTGAGATCGTCGTAGGACGGGTGCCGGCGCGGCTACGTGCCGGCGAGGCGCGCGCGGGTGCGGGCCGGCGCCGACGGGGGGATCGCGGCGAGGACGTCGGCCAGCGTCACCCCGGCCAGGCTGGCCCGCCACGCGGCGTGCGCGTCGGCCATCTTCTCGGCGAGGACGCACGTGCGCCGGCAGTCCTCGGGCGGCAGCGCCCCCCGGCCGCGCTGGCGGATCTCCCGGCACTCGTACGGCGGCGACGTGCCGTCCACGGCCTCGACGATGTCCAGCAGCGTGATCTCCGAAGCCGCCCGCGCGAGCCTGAACCCGCCGCGCGGCCCCGTCGTCGCGGCCAGCGCCCCGGCCTTGACCAGGGCCTGCAACTGCTTGGCGAGATAGGGCGCCGGGAGGTCGTAGTACAGCGCGAGCTGCGCGGTCGACGCGGTGGCTCCCGGTTCGAGCTGCGCCAGGGTCGTGGCGCAGTGCAGCACCCACTCCGTGCTCACAGGCAGTTTCACGCCCCCCAGCATATCGGAGACATTGTGGACCTATATAGTCCGTGATAGCGTCCAGCCGAGACAGAGGAGAGATCATCATGCGGATCGCAGTCGCCGGCGCGACCGGCAACATCGGTGCCCTGACCGTCGCCGCCCTCGAAGGGCAGGGCCACGAGGTCGTGCGCGTCAGCCGTTCCCTCGGCGTGGACCTGCTGACCGGCGAGGGGCTCGACGACGCCCTCGCCGGCGTCGAGGCGGTGATCGACGTCACCAACGGCCCGGCGTCCGACGTGGCCGAGACCGTGGCGTACTTCGGCGCCGCCACGCGCAACCTGCTCGCCGCCGAGGAGCGGGCCGGCGTCCGCCACCACGTGCTGCTCTCGATCGTCGGCATCCACAAGGTCACGGGCAACGCCCACTACGCCGGCAAGCGGGAGCAGGAGCGCCTGGTGGCCGAGGGGCCGGTGCCGTGGACGATCGTCCCGGCCACGCAGTTCCACGACTTCGCCGCGATGGTGGCCAGCTGGACCGAGCAGGACGGCGTCGCCACCATCGCGCCGCTGCTCGTGCAGCCGATCGCGCCCGCCGACGTGGCCGGCGTCCTCGCCGGGATCGCGACGGGCGAGCCCCGGGGCCGGTACGCCGACGTGGCCGGGCCCGAGCCGCAGGACCTCGTCGACATGGCGCGGCGCACCCACCAGGCGCTCGGGCGCGCGGTGAAGCTGGTGCCGACCTGGTCCGGGCTGTTCGGTGAGGCGATGGCGGGCAACGTGCTGCTGCCCGGCGAGGGCGCCCACATCGCGCCCACGACGTTCGACGAGTGGCTCGCGACCCAGCGCCGGGACGGCTGACCCCGGCCCGGGGTCTCACGTGAGCTGGTGGAGCGCGGTGATGACCTGGTGGCCGACGGGCGTGGTGAAGTCGCGCACCATGTCCGAGGCGACGCCGGCCACCGAGGTCACCACGCCGCCCGCGGCCTCGATCTGCCGCAGGGCGGCCTGCTCGGTGCGGGGCGTCATGCCGCCGCACGCGTCCACCGGCACCTGGACGGACAGGCCGTGCGCGAGCGCGTCGAGGGCGGTGCGCAGCACCACGATCTCCGTGGTCACGCCGCAGATCACCAGGGTGCGGCGGCCGTGGGCCAGGACGGCCTCGCGCCACGCGGCGTCGTCCCAGCAGGAGGGGCCGGTGCGCACGTACGGCTCGGCCTCGGGCACCTCCTCGATCACCCCTGGACCGCCCGGCCGGGGCGCGACCGAGACGGTGAACGGGATGTCGAGCACCGGGGCCAGCGCCCCCAGCACCCCGGCGGCGCGGCGCAGGGAGGGGGCGGGGTTGGTGGCGCCGGCCGGGACGATCGCGTCCTGGAGGTCGGCGAAGACGAACTGCACGGTGGTGGCGTCAAGCATGATTCACGTTCCAAATCGTTCAGAAGCTGAATGATGAAGAGACGGTAGCATTGCCACCATGAACGCCGTCAAGCTCACCTCGACGCTCACCTTCCGGCTC
This sequence comes from Nonomuraea roseoviolacea subsp. carminata, assembly GCF_024172185.1. Taxonomy (GTDB): domain Bacteria; phylum Actinomycetota; class Actinomycetes; order Streptosporangiales; family Streptosporangiaceae; genus Nonomuraea; species Nonomuraea roseoviolacea. The sequence continues at coordinate 869,878 of NZ_JAMZEC010000001.1, read as the reverse complement.
GGCACGCTCGGGGCCGTGCTGACCGACCGGTTCACGGCGCGCCTGGCGGCCCACGACCTCAAGCCCAAGCACGTGGGACTGCTGGCGGTGCTCGACTCCGGGGTGGCGGCCTCCCAGCTCGACGTCGCCAAGATCATGAGCGTGGCGCCCAGTCTGGTGGTCTCGCTCGCCGACCGGCTGGAGGAGCTGGGGGCGGTGCGGCGCGAGCGCGACCCGTCCGACCGGCGCCGGCAGATCCTCACGCTGACGGCCGAGGGGCGCGACCTGCTGGCCGAGTGCGCGCGGGCGGCGGCCGAGCTCGACGCGGAGCTCTTGGAGGGGCTCGACCAGGAGGGGGCGGAGACGCTGCGCGTCACTCTGAGCACGCTCGCCCGCCGCACCGGCCTCCCCGCCGACTGACCTCCCGCCTCTCACGAGGCGCCCGTTCATGAGGCCCGCCCGCTTACGGGGTCCGTCCGCTCAAGAGGCTCGTCGGGCGCCTGTGATCAGGGCTCGACGGGGTGGAACGCCGCACGCAGGCCCGCCGGCGCGAGGCGGCCGCAGAACGCGGGCTCCGCGGCGGCCGCGTCCGGCGCGCGTACGTGGAAGCGCCGGGCGATGTGGGACGCCGCGAGGGTGAGCTGGCGCAGCGCCGCCGCCGCGCCCAGGCAGCGCCGGGGGCCGGAGCCGAACGGCAGGTACGTGCCGGGCGCGGGCCGCACGGCGGGCCACCGGGACGGGTCGAAGACGTCCGGGTCGGGCCACCAGCGCGGGTCGCGGTGGATCAGGTACGGGATGGACAGCACCTCGTCCCCCGGACGCAACCGCCACCGGCCGAAGTCGACGGCGGCGCACGCGACCCGCGTCATCGTCCACGCGGGCGGGCACAGCCGCAGGACCTCATGGACGACCGCCTCGGCCAGCGGCAGCCGCGCCCGCGGACACCCCGCCCCGTCTGTTCCCCTGCCCGGCCCCGGCCGCCCGCCTCCGCCCGGCCGCTCGCCTCCGCCCGGCCGCTCGGCTTCGTCCAGTCGGGCGGCTTCGTGCGCGAGGGCGGCGGTCAGGTCGGGGCGCATCGCGAGCTCGCGGACCACGGAGGTCAGCGCCGCCGCGGGCACCCCGTGCCCGCCGATCAGCACGGTCCACAGCGCGGACGTCACCGCCCCGTCGCTCATCGCCGGACCCGCCGCGAGCAGGACGTCCAGCAGGTCCCGGGGCGGCGTGAGGGCGGCCCCGGCGCGTCGTCGCGCGCGCACCAGCCCGGTCAGGGTCTCGGACGTACGGCGATGGACGCGGAAGAACCGGCGGTTGCGCGGCGACGGGATCCACGCGGGAAGCTGGTAGCCCGCGTCCTCGAACGGCAGCAGCGCCGCGTTGACGGCCGCCAGCAGGTCCGGGACGCCCGCCGCGTCCTCGCCGAGGCACAGCTCGGCCACGGCCCGCCCGGCGACGTCGAGCATCAGCGGCAGCACCTCGGCCTCGCGGCCCGCCGTCCGGTCCAGCACGTCGTCCAGGATCGCGACGAACCGCCCGTCCATGCCCGTGACCATCGGCGCGGCGTCGGCCACGGCGGGACGCAGCACGCGGCGCGCCCGCATCCACGGGCGGGCCGCCTCACCCGCGTCGCCCGGAGCAGACGACCCGGCGAACGGCGCCGGCTCCGTGACGTAGTCCCGGTTGGTGGCGGTCAGGACCTGGTGGGCGAGTCGCGGATCAACGGTGAAGACGATCCGCTCGTCGAAGGAGAACACGTCGCCGTAGTCACGGTGATGACGGCGCAGGAAGCCGGCGCGGTCCTTCTCGTACGCGGCGGCGTTGCCCATCAGCCAGTGGCCGCGAGGCCCCGGCGGGCGTGCCGGGTCCAACCGGCGGGTGCTGCTTACTTGCCGCCGCCGTGGTACGGCCAGTACGGGTACTTGCCGCTGACGCGGACCTTGCCGACAAGACGGGCGGCAACGTGACGCAACAGTCGCACGACTCCCTCACCATCCTCGCTGGCCTTGCTGGTCGAAAGGACAACGTGACTATCCATCACGTTTTTCTCCCGGTCAATGCCTGAGATCCCCGGACCGGGCGCACCCCGTCAGGAGAGAACGCGGCAAGTCATGAATCGGCCGTTGACCTGCGAAGACGTCCCGCTGCCTATCGTGAGACCGGGGCGGGCCGGAGGCGGCCCACGGTGACAGGCCGGCGGAGGACGTGATGACGGATGCGGGCGAGGCCGAGGCGTTGAAGCGGCGCCTGGGACGCGTAGGGGTCTGGAACAGCACGCTGAGCGGGCAAGCCGCCTCGGTGGGGCGCGAGGTGGCCGCCCACATCGAGAGCCTGGGCTACGGTGCGCTCTGGATCGGGGAGACCCCGACCGGCAAGGAGGTGCTGACCCACGCGTCCATCCTGCTCGGCGCGACGCATCGGCTGACGGTCGCCACCGGGATCGCCAACATCTGGGCCCGCGACGCCGTCGCGACCGCCAACGGCGCGAACACCCTCGCGGAGGCGTCCGGCGGACGGTTCGTGCTCGGTCTGGGGGTCAGCCACGCGCCCACGGTGTCGGCGAGAGGCCACGACTACCGCAGGCCGTTCGCGGCGATGAACGCCTACCTCGACGCCATGGACGCCGCGGAGTACGGCGGCCCGCTGCCGGAACCGCCGCCGCGGCTGCTGGCCGCGCTCCGGCCCAGGATGCTGGAGCTCGCCGCCCGGCGCGCCCAGGGCGCGCATCCCTACTTCGTCACCCCCGACCACACCGCCCGCGCCCGCGAGGTCCTCGGCGCGGGCCCGGTGCTGGCGCCGGAGCAGACCGTGGTGCTCGACACGGACCCGGAGCGGGCGCGGGGGATCGCCCGCCGGTTCATGGCGCTCTACCTGGGCCTGCCGAACTACGCCAACAACCTGCGCGACCTGGGCTGGTCCGAGGAGGACGTGTCCGGCGGCGGCAGCGACGCGCTGGTCGACGCCATCGTGGTGTGGGGCGAGCCGGACACCGTGATCGGGCGCGTACGGGAGCACCTCGACGCAGGAGCGGACCACGTCTGCGTCCAGCCGCTCGCCGACACCCCCCGGGGCCTGCTGGAACATCTGCGCGTCCTGGCCTCGGCCGGACTCGTCGCGGCCTGAACCGCCGGGCAGGGCGCGGAGCCCTTAGGGTCCATGGCATGACGGACGAGCGGACAGATCCGATACAGGCCGCCATCGCCGGGGAGCTCCGGCTTCTCGACCGCCCGACATCGTCCACCTGACCTACGTCAGCGACAACGCCGGGCGCCGCGCCCGCCGCAGCTCCGTGTGGCGCCGGTCCGGGGACGGCTGGCGGGTGTACTTCCACCAGGGGACCCTGAGCTCACTCTGAGCGGCCTTCGCCAGTCCGCGCCGGCTCGCCACCGAGTCATAACACTGCGTCATAACGGGGCGAGAGGGTTAAATAGGTTGAGCGAGTGAGTACTCGCTCATTAAGCTCACCCGCATGACCAAGAGGCGAAGGGTGCCCGCGATGGCGCCCGAGGACCGCCGCGCCGCGCTGATCGCCGCCACGATCCCGCTGCTGCGCGAGCACGGCACCGCGGTCTCCACCCGCCAGATCGCCGAGGCCGCGGGCGTGGCCGAGGGCACGATCTTCGGCGTCTTCCCCGACAAGGTCTCGCTGCTGCGCGCGGCGGTGATGAGCGCGTTCGACCCGCAACCGGCGGTGGACGCGATCACGGCCGTCGGCACGCGGCTCGAACTGCGCGCCCGGCTTCGTCAGGTGGTCAGGACGATGCGGGCGGGGATGATGGCCAACGCCAAGCTCATGACCACACCCAGAGAGCTGATGGCCGACGACGCGGAGTTCCTGGAGCGGATGGGCGAGAGGCGGGGCCGGATCCAGAGCGCGCTCGCCGCCATCATCGAACCCGACCGCGACCGGCTGCGCCGTTCCCCTGAGGCCACGGCGCAACTGCTGATGATGCTGACCACGGTGAGTGTGTTCCGCGGTGGCTTCGGCCACGGCGACGAGTTCAACGACATGGACGACGACGAGATCGTCTCCGTGCTGCTCGACGGGCTGCTCGTACGGCCCTCCCCACCCCCGGATCCCTCCACAGAAAGCGCCCCGTGATGCTGCTGCGGCTCCTGCGGGCCCGGCTCAGGCCGTACGGGAAGGAGATCACGCTCGTGGTCCTCTTCCAGTTCGTGCAGACGCTGGCCACGCTCTACCTCCCCACCCTGAACGCCGACATCATCGACGACGGCGTCATCAAGGGCGACACCGGCTACATCGCCCGCGTCGGGCTGGTGATGCTCGGGGTGACGCTCGTCCAGATCGTCTGCTCGATCGTGGCCGTGTACTACGGCGCGCGCACCTCGATGGCCCTCGGCAGGGACCTGCGGGCCGCGATCTTCCACCGGGTGCAGGAATTCTCCGCCCAGGAGGTCAACCGGTTCGGCGCGCCGTCCCTGATCACCCGCACCACCAACGACGTGCAGCAGGTCCAGTTGCTCGTGCTGATGACGCTCACGATGATGGTGGCCGCTCCGATCATGTGCGTCGGCGGCATCGTGCTGGCGCTGCGCCAGGACACGGCGCTGTCGTCGCTGCTGCTCGTCGTGCTGCCCGTGATGATCGTCCTGGTGGGCGTGATCGTTATGCGGATGCGCCCGCTCTTCCGCACGATGCAGGAGCGCATCGACCGGATCAACCAGGTGCTGCGCGAGCAGATCACCGGCATCCGGGTCATCCGGGCCTTCGTCCGCGACCGGCACGAGCGCGAGCGCTTCGGCGTGGCCAACGACCGGCTGACCGACGTGTCGCTGCGGGTCGGCCGGCTGATGGCGCTGATGTTCCCCTCGGTGATGCTGGTGGTGAACGTCTCCAGCGTCGCCGTGGTGTGGTTCGGCGGCCACCGCATCGCCGACGGCACCATGGAGGTGGGCGCGCTGACCGCGGTGATCTCCTACCTCATGCAGATCCTCATGTCGGTGATGATGGCGACGTTCATGTTCATGATGATCCCCCGGGCCGAGGTGTGCGCCGAGCGCATCGAGGAGGTGTTCGGCGCCGAGCCGACCGTCGCCCCGCCGGCCGCTCCCGTCACCCCGAGCACCCGGATCGGCGAGCTGGAACTGCGGTCCGTGGACTTCCGTTACCCGGGCGCCGAGGAGCCGGTGCTGTGCGGCGTGAGCTTCACGGCGCGGCCGGGCCGTACCATCGCGATCATCGGCAGCACGGGCAGCGGCAAGACGACGCTGCTCAACCTCATCCCGCGCCTGTTCGACGCGACCGCCGGCGAGGTGCGGGTCGACGGGGTCGACGTGCGCGACCTCGACCCGGCCGCGCTCTCCCGCGCGGTCGGCCTGGTCCCGCAGACGCCCTACCTGTTCTCCGGCACGGTCGCCTCCAACCTCCGGTACGGCCGGCCGGACGCCACCGACGAGGAGCTGTGGCGGGCCCTGGAGGTGGCCCAGGCCCGGGAGTTCGTCGAGGCGATGCCCGGCGGCCTGGACGAGCCGATCTCCCAGGGCGGCACGAACGTCTCCGGCGGCCAGCGCCAGCGCCTGGCCATCGCCAGGGCCCTGGTGCACCGGCCCGAGATCTACCTGTTCGACGACTCCTTCTCCGCCCTCGACTACGCGACCGACGCCCGGCTGCGCGCCGCGCTGGCCGAGGAGATCACCGACGCCACGATCGTCATCGTGGCCCAGCGGGTGAACACGATCCGCGACGCCGACCGCATCCTCGTGCTCGACGACGGCCGGGTGGTGGGCAGCGGCGACCACGCCAAGCTCATGGCCGGCTGCCCGACGTACCGCGAGATCGTGCTGTCCCAGCTCACCGAACAGGAGGCCGCGGCATGACGAACCAGGCGCCCCCGCGCCGGCCCCAGCCCGGCTTCGGGCCGGCCCGGATGATGTCCGGGCCCGCCGAGAAGGCCCTCGACTTCGGCGGCTCCCTGCGCCGCCTGCTGCGGCTGCTGCGCCCCGAGCGCGCACTGCTGGCCGTCGTCCTGGCCCTCGGGACGACCAGCGTCGCCCTGACCGTGACCGGCCCCAAGATCCTCGGCCACGCCACGGACCTGATCTTCTCCGGCATCATCGGGGCCCGCCTGCCCGCGGGGATCACCAAGGACCAGGCCGTGGCCGGGCTGCGCGCCCGGGGCCAGGGCACGTTCGCCGACATGGTCGCGTCGATGAACGTGGTGCCCGGCCACGGCATCGACTTCACCGCGCTCGCCCAGGTGCTGGGCTGGGTGCTGGCGATCTACCTGCTGGCGGCGCTGCTCGGGATCGTCCAGTTCCGGCTGACCACGACCGTCGTGCAGCGGGCGGCGTCCCGGCTGCGCCGGCTGATCGAGGAGAAGCTGGCGCGGCTGCCGCTGAGCTACTTCGACGGCCAGCCGCGCGGCGAGATCCTCAGCCGCGCCACCAACGACACCGACAACATCGCGCAGACGCTGCAGCAGACGATGAGCCAGCTCATCTCGTCGGTGCTGACGGTCGTGGCGGTGCTGGTGATGATGTTCTGGATCTCGCCGGTCCTGGCGCTCATCGCGCTGGTCACGGTGCCGGTGTCGGTGTACGTGACCGCGGCGGTCGGCAAGCGCTCGCAGCCGCAGTTCGTCAAGCAGTGGTCCTCGACGGGCAAGCTCAACGGCCACATCGAGGAGATGTACGGCGGCCACACGCTGGTCAAGGTGTTCGGCCGGCAGCAGGAGGCCGCCGAGACCTTCGAGCGGCACAACGAGGCCCTGTTCGCCTCCAGTTTCCGCGCCCAGTTCATCTCCGGGATCATCCAGCCGGCGATGATGTTCATCGGCAACGTCAACTACGTGCTGGTGGCCGTGGTCGGCGGGCTCAAGGTGGCCTCGGGCTCCATCTCGCTGGGCGACGTGCAGGCGTTCATCCAGTACTCCCGGCAGTTCAGCCAGCCGCTGACCCAGGTGGCCGGCATGGCGAACCTGGTGCAGTCGGGCGTCGCCTCGGCCGAGCGGGTCTTCGAGCTGCTGGAGGCGCCGGAGCAGTCGCCGGACCCGGCCGCGCCCGCCCGTCCCGAGCGGGCCAGGGGGCGTGTGGCGTTCGAGAACGTGTCCTTCCGCTACGCGCCGGACCGGCCGCTGATCGAGAACCTGTCGCTGACCGTCGAACCCGGCCAGACCGTGGCCATCGTCGGCCCCACCGGCGCGGGCAAGACCACCCTGGTCAACCTCATCATGCGCTTCTACGAGGTGACCGGCGGCCGGATCACGCTCGACGGCGTCGACATCGCCGAGATGTCCCGGGAGGAGCTGCGCGCCCAGATCGGCATGGTGCTGCAGGACGCCTGGCTGTTCGGCGGCACGATCGCGGAGAACATCGGCTACGGCGCGGAGGGCGCCACGCGTGAGCGGATCGAGGCCGCCGCGCGGGCCGCCCACGTGGACCGCGTCGCGCACACGCTGCCCGACGGCTACGACACGATGATCGACGAGGAGGGCGCGACGGTCAGCGCGGGCGAGAAGCAGCTCATCACGATCGCCCGGGCGTTCCTGTCCGAGCCGGCGATCCTCATCCTGGACGAGGCCACCAGCTCGGTCGACACCCGTACCGAGGTGCTCATCCAGCGGGCGATGAGCTCGCTGCGCGAGGGCCGCACCAGCTTCGTGATCGCCCACCGGCTGTCCACGATCCGCGACGCCAGCCTGATCCTGGTCATGGAGAACGGGCGGATCGTCGAGCAGGGCACGCACGAGTCGCTGCTGGAGGCCGACGGCGCCTACGCCCGGCTGTACTCCGCCCAGTTCGCCCAGGCGGTCGCCGAGGTGGACTAGCGGTCGGGCCCGGACACGACGGTGGCGGCCGGGAACGCCGGCCGCCACCGCCGTCCGTCAGATCATCCATAGCAATATCGCCGCGTACGCGACATTCGACTTCAACCCGGCCTTCCCCGTGGTTACCATGCGATCGATCCCGGCATCTCCCACGTCCATGAGATCGGGGGACCATGGCGACGCAGGAAGAGATCGACGCCGCCCGGCGCCAGATCGAGCGATTACGCGACCAGCACGCGAACGACGTGATCGCGCTCGTCCGGCTGGTCGACGACGGGGCGCTCAAGGGCGAGGCGGGGGACAGGCTCGCCGCCGACCTGCGCGCGTGGGACCAGGGCTTCAAGGACATGTTCACCCGCGCCCTGTCCCTGCTGGACTCCCTGAGGCCGTCCGACCATCGGGGGGCCGCCCCCCGATGAGCCCCATGGTCGGCATCAACCCCGCGCTGATGACGCAGCTCATCAACGGCATGAAGCGGGTCAGCGGCACCATCCCGGACGTCGGCCTCCAGGTGGAGCGGGCGCTGACCGCGCTGGACATCCCGCTGTGGGGCCCGACCCCGGTCCGCGCCATCGGTCACCAGATGAGCGACCGGATCCCCGCCCTCCAGGGCCGCCTCGACCTGATCCTCGCCACCCCCGACCGCGAGCCCGGCAAGGGCGGCACGCTGTGGGCCAACGAGTCCGACTGGCTGTCGAAGTCCCCCGCCGAGGGGGCGGCGTCCGCCAGGACCCTGGCCGCCAGGCTCCGGGAGCGGATCAAGGATCACGCGCTCGACGCGAAGAGCGTGGCCGACGTCGAGCGGCACAGGAACGACCCGTACTTCGCCCTGGCCCTCGCCAAGGAGATCCCGCCGCGCGAGCTCAAGGCCCTGATCGCCCGGACGTACGGGGCCGGCCTCACACAGTCGGAGCGCCCGTCCCAGCGCGACGTCCGGACCCAGGACCGGCTCGCCGCCCTGCTCAGCCGGATCCTGGGCACGGCGTCGCGGGGCGTGGGCTCGATGAGGCTGCCCGCCGACTACGCCGACCGGCTGGTCGAGGACGTCGAGAACCCGCAGAACGCGTTCGCGGTCAAGAAGCTGCTCCAGGACGGCGACTTCGACCCCGCGTTCCTGCTCACGGTGGTGCGGAAGCTGTACGACAAGGACGTGGCCCACCCGCCCGACCCGAGCCTCCCGCGAGACCCCTGGACGAAGCCCGGCCCCAAGGACGTCTCACCGGGAGACCTCAGCCCCATGGGGACGGCGCTGGTCGCCCTGGCCCACCATCCCGCCGTGGCCCAGGACTTCTTCACCGACCCGCAGCGCAGACCGCTGGCGTACCTGATGCGCAAGCACCCGTGGGACGGCGACGCCGACGGCGACCTGGGGTGGGCGATACAGGCGGCGAGCACAGAGTTCCGGGACCATGATCTGCCGCCGGGGGGATCGCGGGGGTACAGGTCGGCGTTGATCGCTTCTTGGGCGGTCCGGTTCTGGAGCGATCCCAAGGTTCAGGGGAATCTGCCGCATACGCGGGGGAACCTCGGTACGGTCTTGGGCCATTACATCGGGGATGTGCACCGCGACGCGCAGTCCTTCACTGACAAAGTGCCCGGCGTGGTGGCAAGTCCGGATCCAGACAAGAGCCTGCGGGGTGCGGAGCCCTATGGCGCCACCTTCAATGGGAGCGACATTCAGAAGGCGATGACGTGGGCGTTCGCGGACGACGACGCTTTGGAGACGGTGGCCGCTGCACACGGGGTATATTCCGCCAAGTTGCTGGACGAACTCGCTGCAAACGTCGCAGCGGAGATCGGCGCCAAGTCCTCGCAATGGCAGACGGCGCACCCCGGTGCTTCGCGACAGGAACTCGACGCTGTGCGACAGGACATCCTGGAGGAGCGCATGAGTCGAAGCGGAGGCGCCCAATTCGCAAGCGCGGTGCGTGATCTCAGCGTTACCACCTGGCTGATCACTGATGCTGCTAACGTCTCGGACATTGAGGAAGCGAAGGCTGACGATGCGCGGCTCGCGGCCTTCAAGGGTATGGCTGAGAAGGTGGTCGGCCTGGCTCCGGGGCCGCAGGGGAAGTTCGTCGGGCTCCTGGTCGACGAGGCCAAAGGAGCGATCTTCGGCAAGATGAAGTCCAGCAATGAGGATCGAGCTCGCCAGGACGCGGACACCACAATGGGGGTGGCCCAGCATATGTTCACCGATCTCACTGCGGCAGCAATGATGCGCCACGGGCTTTTCGGGGACGGGTCCGTGCCTGCCGTGACGCACCCGTATTACCACAAGGACTTCTCCGCGGGTTCACAGGGCGACTTCATGGTCGACGGGAAGATGAGGTCATGGGATGACATGAACGCCGACCAGCGAGATGCCTACACCGAGTGGTTGGGCTTACCCACGACCGGCCGCGTCTTCAGCCGCCCGGACGAGTCCATCGAGCTCGGCTTCAACAAGGCCGAAAAGTATTACTCGGGCCATGGCTCATGAGAGGCCGGTCATGGATACTGACCATTCTCGCCGTCCTCGGCCTCGCAGCGGCGTGCTCATCCCCGCCTCCTCCACAGGACACCCGGCCGCTGGGCGACGTGACCGCCGCGCCGCAAGAATGTGACCTGATATCGGCCAGCGCCATCAAGATTGCCACCGGGCTCGACCGCTACAAGGTCCTCGGCACGAAAATGGACATGGGGCGTCACTTCGAGTCGTGCACGGTTATGGACAGGACAGGCCGAGAGGACGGCGGAGGACTCCTCATCGAACTCTTCGACCCTTCCACGGATCGCCAGGAAGATCTGGAGAACACCAAAAGATCGAACCGAGGGGTCGACCTTCCTGACCAGCTAGGGCCCGGGTTCGCGGCGTGGCGGAAGAACGAGCAGGACCAGACGATCGCCACCGTCTACGGATGGACGCCCGACTACAAGCGCCTCCTCACCATCAACATCATCGAACACGCCCCCGGCCGCGACTCCCTGGCCGACGCGACCGAATTCTTCCGCCAGCTCAAACCCCTCCTCCTCGACCACCCCACATGATGATCAGACCCCCACGACATCCGGCCACAGCTTGCGCACCGTCTCCGCCCGTTCCTCGATCAGCCGCATGCGCAGGCTCCACTCCATGGGCGCGTAGTGGCCGGCGGCCGCCGTCTCCTGGCCCGGCCACTTGCGGTACAGCAGGCCCGCCTCGCCGTGGAAGTAGCCGTAGCTGACGACGCTGGCCGGCACCAGCAGCCCCGTGTCGTCCGACCCCGGAACGCCCATCCAGCCGCCGAGTGCCACGGCCAGCGGCCGGCGGATGCAGATGCTCGTGGGGTGGACCGGGAGCCGGTAGCCGTGGGTGCGCCAGTGGTCGAAGACGTACCCCGGCTCCATCCGTCCTGGCTCCGGGTCGCTGTCGAAGGCGACCGTCGAGCCGTCGGGCAGCAGGTCCAGCACCGGGGAGGTCGTCCACTGCACCAGCGGGTCCGACGAGAGCACCTCGATGTCGCGGGCGAGCACGCCGGGGGTGAGGACGTCGTCGTGGTCCAGGTTCTTCACCAGATCGCCGCGGGCCCGCGCGAGCGCCATGTTCCGCGTCAGGGCGACGCCGCCCCGCCGGCCCGTGGCGAAGCGCACGACGGGGTCCTCGGGGAGGATCTCCAGGGCGGCGCCGGTGTCACCGTCCTCCTGGATGATCCACTCGACCTCCCAGCCCCGGGGTAACTCCTGCGAACGCACCGACTCGTAGGCTTCCAGGAGCTGCTCGCGCACCGGCCGGTAACTGGGCGTGATGACGGAGATCAGGGGCACGTGACGAGACCGGCCTTTCGCGACTAATGGTGGATATGTGACCTATGTGAAACGGTACGCGGTCGTGGCGGTGGAGGGCGGGTGGCTACGATCCGTTCATGATCGCCGAGCTTGAGGCCCTCGCCAGGATCGCCGAGGGCATGGTCGTTCCCGTCGCGTTCGCGGCGGCGGCCGTGACGCTCGCGACGTCGTCCGCCCCGCCGAACCGCCACACGTGCCTCGGCCGGCCCTATGTGAGCTGGGGATGGGCCCTGTCGCTCGTCGGCCTCTGCTTGATGGCGCTCAGCGCGTGGTCGGCGTACGAGGACTCGCACTACGGAGCCCTGGAGGCGATCGGGCTCATGCTGATGGCCCTGACGGGCGCGGGGCTGCTCCTCCTCGGCCTGGGGCCGTTCGCCTCGCGGCTGCTGGAGATCCTCGCCGGGTACGCGGAACGGCTGCCGCTGCCCGTCCGCCTGGCGGCCCGTGACCTGGCCGGACGTCGTGAGATCACGGCCAGCGCCATCACGGTGACGGCGATGGCGACCGCCCTCGGCATCGCGTTGACGGTCGTCGCGGTCGGCATGACGGGGCAGAGCAGCGCCCAGTACGTCCCCAGGGCCCGGCCCGGCGCCCTCCTGGTGGGGTATTTCGAGGCGGGGCACCTCGGCGACGTACGTGCGGCGGTCCAGCGGGAGTTGCCTGGAGTGCCCGTCACGCAGACCGAGACCCTGAGCGGCTCTCTGTTCGGAGACCAGACCTTCAACGCGAGTGCCGACGACGTCGATCTGTCGGACGAATCCGCCTACTGGTCCCAGGTCATCGGCGACGAGACGCTGCTGAGGTATCTCACGGGCGACCAGGCGACGCCGTACGACCCCGACAAGGCCGTGGTGGTCACGACCGACGACGTGCGGGTCGACTCGGTCGAGATCGACTACCGCGTGAACGGTCGCGACAGCGCGGTGAAGGTCGAGACCATCCCGGCGGTCGTGGCCGGAACCGTCGATCCGCACATGGAGACGATCTTCATCCCGGCGAAGATCGCCCGTGACCGGGGCCTCCGGCTGGTGCCGAACGAGCTGATCGTCGATCCCTCCCTCCACCGAGCCTCGGAGGACGAGCGGGCGCGGCTCCGCAGCCGGCTGGGCGACATCGCGGACGCCTATGTCGAGCGGGGATACCAGCCCATGATCGGCTGGCGGGTCGTCGCCGCGGCGCTGCTCCTCCTCGCCCTCGGCGGCGCGTCGGCGACCGGGATCGGCGCGGCGGCGCGGGCGCGTCCGGGGCAGGTGCTGCGGCGGGCCGGCGCCGGATCGGCGGCTCTGCGGTGGTTCGGCGCCTCCCGGGCGGGGATGGGCGCGCTGTGCGGGGTGGTGCTCGGCGCGCTCGCCGGATGTCCCGTCGGGATGCTGCTGATCTGGCCCCTGACGATGTCGACCACCTGGGAGGACCCGCCACGGGTGCTGCCCTTCGAGACCCCGTGGGCCGCTGTCGCGGCCGTGGTCGTCGGCCTGCCCGTCCTCGCCGCCGCCCTCGGCGGGCTGCTCGTGCGTGAGCGGGCCGTCGTGGCCCGGGACTACTCCCGGCGTAGTAGCGCGGCCGGTCGTTGATCCCGGTGCGGTAGCGGCAGAAGACTCCGTCCGCAGGACGCCCCTGAACGACGGCTGCACGACGATGGCGGCCGTGATGACGCAACAGGTGAGGGAACGGTCCGCGCCACCCCCGGTCCCGGCGGTGGACCCTGCGGAACAGAGCTTGGCGCGGCTGCTGCGCCCCCACGCGTGGAGTTTCGCCGCCGTCGTCCTCCTGCAGGTGGTCGGCGCGGTCGCCGGTCTGGCGCCGCTGCTGGCGGTCGCCGAGCTCGGCCGCGCCCTGCTGTCGCCCGGCCCGGCCGACCAGGACCACGTCTGGACCGTCGTGCTCGTGGGTGCGGCCGGCCTGCTCGTGCGGCTGCTGTTCACGGCCGCGTCGTCCGGGATCGGGCACCTCGTCGACGGCCAGGTGCAGCTCGCGTTGCGCCGGCGGCTCGCCGCGCGGCTGGGACGCGTGCCGATCGGCTGGCTCTCCCGGCGCCGGACCGGCGAGCTGGCCAAGGTGGTGGGCGACGACGTGAGCGCCGTCCACCCGGTCGTCGCCCACGCTCCCGGCGAGCTCGTCGCCGCCTTCGTCGTGCCGCTGGTGTCGCTGGTCTACCTGTTCGCCGTCGACTGGCGGCTGACGCTGATCACGCTGGCGCCCGTGGTGCTGGCGGTGGCGCTGGTCCCCCTCATGATGACCCCGGCCCGGCTGCGCGAGCAGAAGGAGTTCGACGCGGGCATGGGCCGGATCTCGAACGCCGCCGTCGAGTTCGCGCAGGGCATCGCGGTGGTCAAGGCGTTCGGCGGGGCCGGTCGCGCCCACCGCAGGTTCCGCACGGCCGCGGACGAGTTCACCGACGCCTTCCTGCGCTGGGTGCGCGGCATGGCGCCGGTCGCCGCGGGGATGCAGCTCGCGCTGTCGCCGCCGTTCGTGCTGCTGGTCGTGCTCGCCGGCGGCGCGGCTCTGATCACGAACGGCGCCATGGAGCCGGCCGCGCTGCTGCCCTTCCTGCTGCTGGGACTCGGCCTGACCGCTCCGGTGGCGGCGCTCGGCCACGGCTTCGACGATCTGCAGGCCGCCCGGCGCGCCCTCGGCCGGATCGGCGACGTGCTGGCCGTGCCGCCACTGCCGGAGCCCGCGCGCCCGGTCGCGCCCCGGGGCCACCGGGTGGAACTGCGGGACGTGCGCTTCGGCTATGAGGCCGGGCGCGAGGTGCTGCGCGGGATCGACCTGGTGCTGGAGCCGGGCACGGTCACGGCGGTCGTCGGGCCGTCGGGGAGCGGGAAGTCCACGCTGGTCCAGCTCCTGCCGCGGTTCTTCGACCCGACCCACGGCTCGGTCGTCCTGGGCGGCGCCGACCTGCGCGAGATCGGCAGCCGGGAGCTGTACGAGAAGGTGTCCTTCGTCTTCCAGGACGTCCGGCTGCTGCGCGCGTCGGTCGCCGACAACATCGCGCTGGCCGTGCCGCGGGCCGGCCGCGAGGACGTCATGCGCGCCGCCCGCCTGGCCGACATCCACGACCGGATCCTCGAACTGCCCCGCGGGTACGACTCGGTGATCGGCGAGGACGCCGGGCTGTCGGGCGGCGAGGCACAGCGCGTCGCGATCGCGCGGGCACTGCTCGCCGACGCGCCCGTCCTGGTGCTCGACGAGGCGACCGCCTTCGCCGACCCGCGCACCGAGCAGGCGGTGCGCCGGGCCCTGGCGACACTGGCGGGCGACCGGACCGTCCTGGTCATCGCCCATCGCCTGGAGACGATCGCCGACGCCGACACCGTCGTGATGCTGGAGGACGGCGTGATCGTCGAGCACGGCACGCCCGCCGAGCTGCTGGCCCGCGACGGCAGGTTCGCCGCGTTCTGGAAGTCCCACCGATCGGCCGCCGCCGGCGAGAGCGGCGCGCCCCGAGGAGACGAGCCCCGATGATCCGCATGTTGCTGCTCGTCCTGGGAGACGAGTACGCCCGGCCGGTGCGCCGCACCGTGGCGCTGATGACGACGACCGCGGTGGCCGAGGGGCTGTCGTACGCGCTGCTGGTGCCGGTGCTGCGGGCGCTGTTCGGGGGCGCGCCCGGCGACGCCGGGCCCTGGCTGGTCGCGTTCGGGACCGCGGTCGCCGCCTACGCGGCGCTGCGTTACCGCAGCGACCTGTCCGGTTTCCGCGTCGCGACCGCGCTGCTGCGCGGCATGTTCCACCGGCTCGGCGACCACCTGGCCCGGCTGCCCGTCGGCTGGTACGGCCCGGACCGCGTCGGCGAGGTGTCCGTGCTGGCCGGCAGCGGCGTCCTGCAGGCCATGAGCGTGATCGTGCACCTGCTGGCGCCGTTCCTGACCGCCTGCGTGACGCCGCTGACGATCGTGGCCGTGATGCTCGCCTACAACCCGCCGATGGGGCTGGCCGCGCTGGTCGCCGCGCCGGTCGTGGCGGCCGTCCAGATCTGGACGGGACGCTCGACGGCCGCCGACGACGAGGAGCGCCACGAACGCGACCACGAGGCCGCCGGGCGGGTCATCGAGTACCTCCAGGCCCAGCCGGTGCTGCGGGCCGGCGGCCGGACCGCCGAACGCTTCGGACTGCTCGACGACGCGCTGCGGGAGATCCGGCGGGCCTCCCGGCGTTCGGTGCTGTCGTCGCTGCCCGGCACCCTGGGCCTGACGCTCGTGGTGCAGGCGGTGTTCACCGCGCTGCTGGTCCTGGGCGCGTACCTCGCGCTGGGCGGGACCGTCGGCGTGGCGGAGGTGCTGACGATCTTGGTGCTGGCCGCCCGCTGCGCGGATCCGCTGCTGTCGCTGTCGGGCATCGGCGGCAAGCTCCGCGGCGCGCGCTCCGTGCTGGCCAGGCTCGACGCGGTGCTGCGCACCGAGCCGCTGCCGGAGGCGCCCGAACCGGTCCAGCCGGTACGCCACGACCTGGAGTTCGCCTCCGCCGTCTTCCGGCACGGCGACCGTACGGTGCTCGACGGCGTGTCGCTGTCGGTGCCAGAGGGGCGGCGGCTGGCCGTCGTCGGGCCGTCGGGCGCCGGCAAGAGCACGCTGCTGCAGTTGCTCGCGCGCTTCCACGACGTGGACGGGGGAGCGGTGCGGCTGGGCGGCGTGGACGTGCGCGCGATCGGCACGGAGGCGCTGATGGCGCGGATCGCGATGGTGTTCCAGGACGTCTACCTGTTCGACGGCACGATCGAGGAGAACGTGCGGCTCGGCCGCCCCGGCGCCACCGAGGCCGAGGTGCGGGCGGCGGCGGCCGCGGCGCGCCTGGACGAGGTGGTCGAGCGGCTGCCCGGCGGCTGGGCGACGAACGTCGGCGAGGGCGGCGCGCTGCTGTCGGGCGGCGAGCGCCAGCGCGTCTCCATCGCGCGGGCGCTGCTGAAGGACGCGCCGATCGTGCTGCTGGACGAGGTGACCTCCGCGCTGGACCCGGTGAACGAGGCGGCCGTCCACGAGGGCATCGAGCGGCTGATGGCGGGACGGACGGTGGTGATGGTGGCGCACCGGCTGCGGACCGTCCGCCGCGCCGACCGCATCGTCTTCCTGGACGGCGGCCGGGTCGTGGAGGAGGGCGGCCACGACGAGCTGCTGCGCCGCGGCGGCCGCTACGCCGAGTTCTGGGACCTCTCCCTGGAGCCGGTGGCGCGCGAGTGAGCGGAGCGCTCAGACGCGCACCACGGCGGTGCGGGCGTGGCCGCGGCTGCCGCCGACCTTCACCTTGACCGCTCGCTTGGACCTGCGCACCCCGTGGTCGCCCTCCTTGACCGACCGCACCGGCCACGGCAGCGTGATCCGCACCTCGTCGGCGGTCCTGGACGGGTCGGAGACCGCGAGCCGTACCCGCCGGTGGTCGCGGCGGATCAGCAGAACGCACGGGCCGTCGGCGGTGAGCGGCCCGTGCGGGGTCTCGACGGTCCCGGCGCGCCAGAAGACGGCGGCGAGCAGGTCGCCGCGGGAGACGGCCTGCGCGGTTGCGGAGTTGGCGAGGATCTCGACCCGGCGGGCATAGGCCTTGGTCTGCGCGACGGAGGCGCCGGGCAGCACGGCGTAGGCGTAGCGGGCGCGGTGCGGGTCCACGCCGTGGTCGATGAGGATCGTCGTGTAGTGCCTGGTGACGGGGGTCGTGTCGCCTCCGGTGGTGGCGCCCTTGTCGATGTCGCGCCAGCGGCCGGTGCGCTTCTCGCGGATCACCTTCGCCTTGGCGCCGTCGAGCAGCGCGTAGCCCGCCACGCCGGACAGGTGGACCCAGCCGTCGCCCCGGGCCAGCGGCGGGTGCGTGTCGTGCGTGTTGCGGTTCTCCACGATCGTCTCGGCGCGGCGGCCGTCGGAGGCGGTGATCCCGGCGCCGAGGGCGATCACCGCGTCGTCGAGCAGGAACCACGCCTTCCTGGCCCGCAGCGAGGAGCCGTCGGCGATCAGCCTCATGGCCGCCACGCCGTACTCGCCGTCGAGCGCGACGCCGCCCGCCCACGGGGTGGGTGGCAGGGCGCGCCCGCCGTGCGGCAGATCGGCGCGCCTGCGGCGGTCGACCGTCGTGCCCGGCAGCCGGTACGGGTCGATCGTGGGCCACAGGTCGTCGTTCCAGTGGGTGAGGTCGTCGGTGTAGAGGTAGGTCATGCCGTCGCCGGTGTACCAGCCGTGCAGGTTCTCCCGGTTCATGGCCTCGGCCGCGCCGACCCGCTCCGAGCTCATCGCGATCGCGTACGCCCAGGTGGGGCGGCGGTGCACGACCCGGTCCATGTCGGCGAAGACGTACGTGCCCGTCGTCCGCGGGCTGACCGGCACAGACGCGTCCTCCAGCAGGGCCCTGGCCTGGGCGATGCTCGGCAGCGGCGCGAGCGTGTCGTACGGTATGGCCTGGTTGCGGGTGAGCCAGCCCTTCACCATCGGCCGCCACCGCCGGGCGTGGCCCTCGGGCGCGGCCTCCAGCAGGGTGAGGATGGCCTCGACCGCCTTCTGCCCCGAGTGGTAGTCGCGGTGGCCCTGCACCGAGATCTGCCGGCCGCGCACGCAGTCCATCATCAGCCCGTCGAAGACGAACGGGACGAACGAGCGGTCCACGATGTCGTAGACGTCGCCGACGCCGGTGATCTGCCACGGCGAGCGCGCCAGCATGGCGATGAGCTTGGCCACGCTGTCCAGGTAGTCCACGCCGTAGCTGCCGTTGTAGGGGTACACGCCGTGCTGGATGAACGACCCGTCGCGGTAGAAGCCGTCGCCTGGGCCGGAGGTCGGCCGCAGCAGGGCGGAGACCGCGTCCCTGGCCCGCTCGATCAGGCCCGCGTCGTGGGTGAGCAGGCCGCGCATCGCCACCGCCATGGCCTTGCCCGCCCGGTTGGCGCCGGTCTCGACGACGCCGGGGTGGCTGACGCGCCGCTCGGGGTCGGGGCACCAGCGGCGTAACGGGCGCAGCCAGCGCTCGACGCGGTCCCTGGGCAGGCCGTCGTACATGAGGGCGCAGGTGTCGGTCAGCGAGCGGGGGACGCCGATCTCCCACCAGTACCAGTTGCTGCCCCGCCGGTCGAGGCCCTCGTTGTAGGCGTGCTCGTACAGGAAGTCCAGGGCGCCGGCCGCGGTCTCGGCGACCTGCCGGTCGCCGTGCATGGCGGTGCCCGGCGTGGCCCAGCCCAGCGCCAGCGCGCGCATGCGGTTGTAGGAGCGGTTGAAGTTGCCGGTCCCGGGGTCGTCCAGGGGCAGGTCGGGCCACAGGCTCGGGCGGCCGGGGTCGGGCGCGAGCTTGCGCAGCACCGCGTTGGCCGAGCCCTCGACGGCCTGCGTCCGTTCCAGGTAGGCGGGGTCGTACGACCCTCCGGCCAGCAGGCTCACCCACCGCTCACGCGCGGCGTCGAACGCGGCGGCGCCGACGGCCACGTTCGCCGCCGCGGCCGGTCTCGGCGCCAGGGCGAGGCCGGCCAGGGCGGCGGCGCCCAGCAGTGCGGACCGTCGGCTGAGGGGGTGGGTCATGACCGCCTTTCCGACATTCAGCCAGATACCGAATGAAAAGAATCATAGGTCGGCGGCCGGGTGGATCAGTTCGCCCCGGGACGGCGGGCGGGCCTCACTCGGACGTGGCCTGCCTCGGGACGACCCCGGGCCGCCGCGGGCGCAGCAGCCGGGCCGAGCCGGTGACCAGTCCCGCCACCAGCACGACGTGGACGGCGAGGTGGACGAGGAGGAAGTAGCCGGTGAAGGCCGTCCCGCGGCGCCGGTGGACGAGCCTCAGCAGCGGCGGGTCGGCGAGCGCGAACGCCACCAGGAACGCGGCGACCGCCAGGAGGGCGAGGGGATGCACCAGCGCGAACGGCAGGCAGACCAGCGCGAGCGCGCAGGCCAGGATCCCGCCGGGACGGTTCGTGTACTCCCGCCGGCCGCCCCCTTCTCTGGTCCCGGCGAGCGCCAGCGGCACCAGCGGCAGGGAGCGCCGCCACTGCTCGGCGAGGATCGGCAGCAGCCGGTGCCCGTCGTCGTGGCGGCCCCGGACCGTGTCGCTGAGCAGGATCCGGTGGCGTCGCGCGAGCCGTCCGGCGTACTCGATGTCCTCGCAGTCGCGCAGGCCCTCGTCGAGGTCGCCGGTCTCCAGGAACGCCTCCCGGCGGATCGCCGCCAGGGCGAAGACCACGCTGTGGACCTCACCGGCCAGCCGGGTGTACCAGTTGACGGCGTGCAGGATCCGGTACCACTCGACGGGCCCGTCGTCGATGAGCGGCTCGGGCTCGTACATGCCGTACACGCAGCCGTATTCCGGATGGCGTTCGAGGATGCCGACCGCGTTGGCGACCGCGTCGGGCCGTAGCGCCACGTCGGAGTCCAGGAAGAACACGATGTCGCCGGTCGTGCCGGCCACACCGGCGTTCCTGGCGGCCGACACCCCGCGGTTCTCGGGCAGCCGGATCACGCGGCAGCCGAACTCGGCCGCGATCGCCGTGGAGTCGTCGCCGCTCGCGTCGTCGACCACGACGACCTCGTCCGGCCGCCGGGTCTGGGCCGCCACCGCCTCCAGGCACAGCCGCAGCGTCCTGGCCGCGTTGTAGCAGGGGATGACGAGGGACACCGTGGTCATCGGGACACTCCCATACTGGTCCGTACGGCCGCCTGGTACACCGCGAGCGTCTCGCCGGCCGCGCGGGCCCAGCTCAGCCGCTCCCGGACGAAGCGCTCTCCCCGCTCGGCCAGCGCGCGGCGCAGCTCCGGGTCGGTCATGACCTCGATCACGCCGGCGGCGATGTCGCCGGGATCGGCGGCGCGCACGAACCGCGCGGCGGGCCGCGCCGGGTCGCCGAGGAAGACCCGGGAGAACCCGTCGCCGAGGATCGTGGGCCTGGCCAGGGCCATCGCCTCCGTCGCCACCAGCCCGAACGGCTCGAACAGCGAGGGGAAGACGCAGGCGTCGGCCATCTCGTAGTGGCGCAGCAGCTCGTCCCGGCCGACGAACTCCCCGGAGGCGAGGACGTGCCCGCGCAGTCCCGACTCCTCCACCGTGCGCCGGACCCCGGCGAGGTCGCCCTCCCCGACGAGCACGAGCCGCAGGTCGGGCAGCGCCCGGACGATCTCGGGCATGGCCGCGAGGAGCTGGTGGACGCCCTTCTGCCGGTCGAGGCGGCCGACGAACAGCAGCACCGGGGCCGTCGCGGGGATCCCCAGACGGGCCCGCAGGTCCATGGCACGGGCGCGGAGCTCACGCCGGTCGAAGGCCGGGTCGGCGAGCACGCGCTCGAAGGTGCCGCCGAGGGACACCACCTCGATCGCCGCGCGGTCCCAGCCGGCGGCGGCCAGCTCCTCGCGCATGTCGGGCGTCGGGACCACGACCCGGCGGGCGATCCGGCCGAGCCACCGTTCCAGCCCCGCGAACACGCCGAGCGGGTCGGCGACGTCACGGTGCCGGGCGGCGCCGTACTCGGCGGTGTGCACGTGGTACACGACCGGCAGCCGCAGCACGTAGTGGCACAGCAGGCCACACAGGAAGTTCGTCGCGTCGTGGACGGCGACCAGGTCGGGCCGCCCGCCGGGGCCGGCGCGGCGCAGCAGCGCGAAGTACCGCCAGTTGCTCAGCACCACGGTGGCCGTGAGCAGCAGGAACTCGGCGCGACGGGTGCGGTTCAGCCGCCGCCCGCCGCTGACCGCCCCCAGCAGGCGGCCGAGGGGCCGGTGCACGGTGACGGCGCCGTCCCGCTCGTGCGCCGGCAGGCGGCCGTCGTTCAGCGTGAACACGGCCAGCCGGTGGTCGCGGGCCAGGTACGGGACCATCTGCTCGACGTACCGGCCGAGTCCCGCGCTGATGTTGGGCGGGAACTGGGTGACGACATAGGCGATCTTCAACGGCGTGCCTCCGGTACGGGAATCTCAGCCCGCCGGTACACCCGTCCGGCGGTGACGGCCACGACGGCCACGAGGAGGAGGTTGGTCAGGGCGAAGCTCACCAGCGCCCCGGTCAGGCCCCACCGGGCGACGCAGGCCACCTGGCCGGCCAGGGCGGGCGGGGCTCCGGCGGCGAGGCAGGCGATGAGGACCTTGGCGCCGCGCACGCCGTCCATGGACAGCGCCGCGTAGTAGAGGTGGAAGACCGCGTGCCCGCCGATCCCCAGCGCGGACAGCGCCATCAGGGCCGGGGAGTACGGGTACTGCCCGCG
Organism: Nonomuraea roseoviolacea subsp. carminata; assembly: GCF_024172185.1. Lineage (GTDB taxonomy): Bacteria > Actinomycetota > Actinomycetes > Streptosporangiales > Streptosporangiaceae > Nonomuraea > Nonomuraea roseoviolacea. The sequence goes on along the minus strand of NZ_JAMZEC010000001.1, from coordinate 848,161 downwards.
CATCAGCAGGAAGAAGACCGCGCTCGCCCCGAACAGGAGGACCGCCGTGACGCCCCCGGCGACGGGCGCGATCCGCGCGACGCGCCGCAGCAGCGCGGGCTTGTCCATGGTCGCCAGGGCCGGGAACAGCGCGAGACCGATTCCCTCGACGAACACCACGCCGAGCAGCCGCCTCGGGAAACCGCTGTAGACGGAGTACACGCCGACGTCGGCCGCGTCGGCCCAGTGGTTGAGGAAGACCACGTCGACGCCGAACAGGACACCGGTCAGGGCGGCGATGACGGTCACGTACGCGCCGTGCCGGTAGAGCGAGCGCGCCAGCGCCGGCGACCACGACCGCGGGACGACGGGGAGAGCCGTCACGGCCACGAGCGCCAAAGCGACATAGGCGACGATCAACGCGGTGAGGTAGAAGCTCGCGTCGTGGACGCCGAGGACGAGCAGGCTGAAGACGGTCACGGCCAGGTGGAGCCCGGCGACGGCCAGCTTGAGCGCGGCCACGAACGCGTACCTCGCCAGGCCGCGCAGGAAGCTCTCGGTGAGCTGGTTCAGGGTCAGCGCCAGGGCCAGCGCCAGCGCGAACCACACCGATCCGGCGTCGGCCCCCGAGACGGCGGTCAGGAGCGGGGTGAGCGGCGCCGCCACCGCGGCCAGCCCGGCGCCCAGGGCGAGCGTGGCGAACAGGGCCGTCGTCACCAGGGCCGGGCGCGCGGCGGGCGCGGCCCTGGGCAGCTCCTGGAGCAGCACGTAGTGCAGGCTCATCAGCATGCCGACCGACACCACCAGGGCGAGCGACATGACCAGCGAGTAGCGGCCGAAGACCGCCGCGCCCGTCCCGCGGGCGATGACGAGCGTGGTGGCCGCGGCCGTCCCACTGGCCAGGGTGCTCATCAGCGTGGGCCCGGCCGCCCACCGGTGACCGCGGAGCAGCCGCGCCAGCGGGTCCCGGCCCCGGGCGGTCAGCGCGCCCACCGCTGGAACGCCCGCCGGGCGAACTCCAGGTCGTCCGGGGTGTTGACGCCGCGCGCCTCGCCGGGGTCGGTGACCGGCACAGTCCGCACCTCCCAGCCGTGGACGAGCGACAGGTGGGGGAGGAACGGCAGGAAGTTGACCTCGCCGGTGACGGAGCCGCGCGCGGCGGTGGCCAGATACCGTTCCCATGCCTCGCGCAGGCCGGCGGTGCTGAGGCAGAACACGCCGACGTCGCTGAGCCCGCCGGGCCGGCACGCGTCGCCCTCCCGGGACATCCGCACCCGGCGCAGCCCGCCGGAGACGACCTCGTACTCGACGTAGGGGTCCGGCAGCGGGACGAGGGGGAGGGTGAGGGCGGGGCCCGCGGCCTGCCGGTGGGCGCGCACGACCTCGCGCACGGTCGCCGGCGCCAGGTTGACCTGGTCGCCCCAGACCACCAGGGCCGTGTCGTGGGCCTCCCAGTGCGGGGCCGCGCCGAAGACGGCGTCGCCCATGCCCGTCGGCCGTTCCTGCACGCTCACCGACACGGCGCCGCCGGCGATCTCGCCGGCCACGAGGCGGCGGAACGCGGCCTCACCCTCCGGGGAGACGACGACGTGGAGGTGGTCCACGTACGGCCGCAGCCGCCGGTGCAGCAGGTGCCACACCGTGACGCCGTCGGCGACCTCGATCATGATCTTCGGTACGGCGGCGCCGAGCCTGGTGCCGCGCCCGGCCGCCGGGATCACCGCGCAGACACCTCGCCCGGTCACGGACATCCGCCTTCCGCGTCGAGGAGGGAGGCTTCCGCGTCGAGGAGGGGAACTTCCGCGTCGAGGAGGGAGGCTTCCGCGTCGAGAAGGGAGACGACGTCGTCCAGGCCGTTCATCGCGATCGCGCCCGGGGCGGGCTCGGCCGCGTGCACCTGGAGCGTCACCAGGCCCGCGCGCACCGCGGCGGCCACCCCGTGCGCGGAGTCCTCCACGGCCACCGCGTCGCCGGGCTCGATCGCCCAGCGGCGGCGGGCCTCCAGGTAGCAGCCCGGGTGCGGCTTGCTCGTCGGGACGTCGTCGGCGGTGAGCACGCCGCGGAAGTACCCGCCCAGCGCGGTGGCGGAGAGGACCCGTTCGACCGAGCCGCGGCTGCCGCTGGTGACCAGGTAGGCGGTGCGGCCGCCGGAGACCAGCCGGTCGAGGAGCCGGCGCGCCCCGGGGAGCACCTCCACCCGGCCCGCTTCGACGTGGCCGCGGTAGATCTGCTGCTTGCGCCGGACCAGCCGGGCGGCGACCTCCGGGCCGGCGCCCAGGGCGGCCGCCACGTCCGCGGTGCTGGCGCCGGCGTGGGCGTCGTAGCGGAACGAGCCCGCCAGGCCGGGCGCGACCTCGGCCAGCGCGGCGCGGAAGGCGGCCCGGTGGGCCGGCGCGGAGTCCACCAGCGTGCCGTCGAGGTCGCAGAGCCAGACCCGCCGCCGGGCGATCTCGCCGGCGGCCGCCCTCCGCGGGCTCATCCGGCCCGCACCAGGGCCGCCGCGCCGGCGATGCCGGTGAGGACGGCGGCGGTGCGGTCGCCGCGGTGCGTGCCGGGGCGTTCCGGGTCCTCCAGGTCGGTGATGATCCACCGCGCCCCGGCCCAGGTGCCGCCGTCCGCGAGCCCGTACGGCGTCGCCGGCACGCCGGACCCCGGGGCTCCGGCGTGATGGCACAGGACGTGGGTGACGGTGCCGCGCTCGTTGAGCGGGTCGCCGAGATACGCCAGCGTGAGGTCCACGAGGTCGGCGGCGGTCAGCCCTTGGACGTCGTGGTCCTCGCGGAGGTTGACGACGAGCACCTTGGCCCGGGCGCGGGCGGCCCTGATCGCCTCCGGGACGCCGGGGGTGAGGTAGCTGGGGAACAACGACGAGTGCGGCGTGCCCGGGGCGTACACGATCAGATCGGCGTCCCGGAGGGCCCGCAGCGCCTCGGGGTTCGGCGAGACCGGGGTGGAGCGGCCCGCCAGGGCTCGCCGCCGCCGCTCGACGGGCCACGTGTCCAGCTCCGCCCGCTCGCGCGTGGTCAGCGGCTCGCGCAGCAGGAACAGGTCGGTGACGGCGGCGGCGTCCTGGGGGGCGACGAGGTCGGCCTCGTCCGCCAGGACCCGGCCGTTCTCCTTGAGCGCGGCCAGGTAGGCGTTCTCCCCGCCGGTGACGTTGACCAGCCGCGCCGGTGAGCGGAACGTCCAGGCGCAGGACCGGACCGCGGCGTTGAAGTCCTCGCCCGCGCGGAGGTAGGCGCCGGCGAAGACGAGGTTGCCCAGGGCGCAGTCGGCGAGGTCGAATCCGCGGGGGTCCGCGTCGAGCCGGTGCCGGAAGGCGGTGAGGTCCCGGACGATCGCCGCCCGGGTCCGGCGGGGCAGCGCGGCGAACTCGCGGCGGCCGGGCGAGCCGAGGGCGTGGACGAGCTCGTCCAGGTCCCGCCGGGTGCTGCCGGCCGGGAAGCGGTACTCCAGGACCGCGACGAGCGCCGCGTCGCGGGGGTCGTCGCCGTCGAGATGGAGCAGGAGGTTCTTGCGGAAGTCCGACGGGCCCAGCATCCCGGGCAGCTGGCGGCGCAGGGCGCCGGTGGACAGGCCGTTGTCGTACCCGTTGATCAGCACGGAGAGGGCGACGCCCGGCGTGCGCAGCAGGTGCCGTCCGATGCCGGCCCCGCCGCGGCCGCCGCTGAACATCGCCACCTCGATCCGGCCGGCGTGGGGCGACCTCAACGGACCCGCTCCGGACCGGCGGCCATGACGTACGCCGCGGAGCCGGCCGGCACGCCCGGAGCGTCGGGTGAGCCGATCGGCACGCCTGGAGCGTCGGGGAGGCGCAGCACGCCGCGCCGCAGGAGCCAGTGGCGATAGCCGAGATAGCCGACGAACAGCGCCCGATCGCGGGCCCCGCGCCAGAACCGCCACCCGCGCTGCCCGCCGCCGCGTACCCGGTGCGCGATCGGGATCTCCTGCCACGTGTGCCCGAGCTCCGCCACCCGCGCCGTGATCTCCGTCGAGCAGTTCATCCCGCCCGACTCCAGGCGCAGGGCGCGCAACAGGGGGCCGTGCACCACCTTGAAGATCGAGTTGAAGTCGCGGTACCCGGTGTGGTGCAGGAGGTTGCTGACCGCGCCGCTGGCCGCCGACCCCCACCGGTACGGCAGGCTGTCGGCCTTCCTGACCCGCGCCCCGGAGAAGGCGAGGCCGTCACCGGCCCGGACGCGGTCCACGAACCGGTCGAGGTTGGTGATCGGGAACTGGCCGTCGGAGTCGAGGAGCGCGACCCACGCCAGCCGGGTGTGCGCGATGGCCTCGGCGACGGCCGCGCCCGCGCCGCGGTTGCGGTCGAAGCCGACGACGACGAGCTGCGGGCACTCCTCCTGCAGCGCCGTGAGGATGGCCCTGGTCGCGTCCGTGCTTCCGTCGTCGCAGACGACGATCTCCCAGGCGCCGACCGCCGGGTTCCCGGCCAGGTAGTCACGCCATTCCAGCACGGCCGCGGCGATGTTGTCCGCCTCGTTGTAGGCCGGCGCCGCCACGGAGATCTCAAGGGTGGGGGAGAGGGCAGGGGATGTCGGCATGCGTTACCTTCGCGCGATCGTCTCGTTCGGGTGGGACATGCGGGCGCTTCCGCGAACTACGGGCGGGTTCCGAGCAGACGGCCGATCCATCGGTCGAGGGGGAGCAGGTTGACCCCCACGATGATCGGCAGGTGAGCCAGCGCGAACAGGATCGTCGCGCCGAACGAGATGGGGCCGCCGGTGATCAGGCTGATGTGCGGGGCGTCCATGGTCTCCGGGCGCGGGACCGGGTTGATCGTGTACCACATGATGTCGAGCCAGCCCGAGAACACGATGAGCACCCCGGTCGCCATGACCTTCAGGCAGCGTCCGGGGGAGCCGCCGCCCAGCCGGTACGCGGCGGCGACCGTGAGCACGATCCCGGGATAGAGCAGCAGGTAGACGTGGGTGTAGAAGTCGTCGGGCCAGGCCCGGCCGGTGTCGCCGTAGTAGAACCAGCTGATGCGCGGGATCACGTAGCCGGTGAAGAAGACGAAGGGGACGTACAGCAGCCAGTGGAGGCGCCGCGACGAGGACGGGAAGAACGCGATCGCGCAGCAGAGGCAGGCGAACACGACCAGCTTGGCCACGAGCTGCCAGGCCGCGCCGATCGCGCGGCTGTGGTCCGTGCCGAGCCAGACGAACACGGCGCCGGCCAGGCCGAGGGCCAGCGCGATCCACCACAGGTGCGGCGCCCAGCGGCGGCCGCTCGTGACGGACTCGGTGGGCGGGCCGGCGACGGACGTTGATCTCGACACCCTTGCTCCAGTTGTGTCACGGCGGGGGGTTGGGAGCGCTCCCAACGACGGGTCTGGGAGCGCTCCCAGTCAGCCAAGACCACGGGCCGTGGCACTGTCAAGACCGCGACCGAAAACAGGGATCTTGCACCGCTCCAAGCGCTGTGAAGGGACCTTCGTGGACGAAGGCGGTGGCTTTTGGGACAGGATGCTGGTGCAGGACGGCCCTTGAGAGTCCCCGATCGAAGGAGTGCTGCCAGCCGTGACGGAGAAGCAAGACCTCCCCACCCTCGCCTTCCCCTCCCGGACCGCGTTCGAGACCTGGCTGGAGGCCGAGCACGACGCGTCGCCAGGGCTCTGGCTGAAGATCGCCAAGAAGGGCTCCGGCATCCCCTCGGTCAGTTACGCCGAGGCGCTCGACGTCGCGCTGTGCTTCGGCTGGATCGACGGGCAGAAGCGCTCGTACGACGCCGAGCACTGGTTGCAGCGCTTCACCCCGCGCACCGCCAGGAGCAAGTGGTCGAAGGTGAACCGCGTGCGGGCCGAGGAGCTCATCACCGCCGGGGCGATGCGCCCGGCCGGCCTGGCGCAGATCGAGGCGGCCAGGGCCGACGGCAGGTGGGAGGCCGCCTACGAGCCGCAGCGGACAGCGGAGGTGCCCGACGACCTGCGGGCGGCGCTGGACGCCGACCCGGCCGCGGCGGCGTTCTTCGCCACCCTGGACAGCAGGAACCGCTTCTCGATCCTCCACCGGGTGGGCGACGCCAAGAAGGCCACGACCCGGGCGGCGCGCATCGAGAAGTTCGTGGCGATGCTGCGGGAGCACAAGAAGATCCACCCCTGAGCCCCGCCGGGCGGCGGCGGACCGGTCAGCGGGTCGCGGTGAGCATGGCGCGGCCACGCGGACCGGTCAGGGGGGCATGGCCAGCACGGCGTGGGCCGCGCGGGCCGGTCAGCGGGTAGCGGTGAGCATGGCGCGGGCCGCGCGGACCAGCTCGGCGTTGGTCACCGCCGGAGTTCCGTCGGGCAGCTCCAGCACGTCCTCCAGGCCGATGCGCGTGTCGAGCCCCAGCTCACCCGCCAGGCGGAGCACCGGCCACGCCGCCCCCTCCTCGGCGTGCAGCAGCACCGGCGCCCGCAGGCCGTCGCCCAGCTCACCCAGCAGCGTGCGCGCGGCGGCCGGCGCCGTGCGCGGGTCGGTGTCGGTCACCTCCGCCAGCACCCGCAGGACCCGGCCCGCGAGCGGCGAGGCCAGGAACCTGCGCGCCGCCGGCGTCCCCGAGAAGACGCCGGCCTCGATCCCGACACCACGCTCCAGCAACGCCTCGGCCACCTCCTCCGCGCCCTCTTCGTGCCAGTTGACCGAGGCGTGGTCGGGCAGCACCGACCAGGACCGGATGAGCTCGGCCCGCCGGCGGGGATCCGGCGCCGCCCACGCGCCGGTGGTGACCCCGACCGGTACGCCGGGCACGGCCGCGCGCACCGCGGTGACCGCGGCGGCCACGTGCTCCGGGGCGAGGCTGTCGGCCCCCTCGGGGGTCTTCGGGTGGAGGTGGACGTCCTGCGCGCCGGCGGCGACGGCTTCCCTGACCGCCGCGGCCAGTTCGGCCGGCGAGACGGGCAGATGCGGGCACGTGCTCCGGTCGCGGGCGCCGTTGGGACACACTTGCAGCATGGGGGCATGATGCCAGGCGGGCCGCTCCGGTCAGGACGGCGACGGGCCCCCGGCGCCGCGTACCAGGACGAGCGACAGCGCGGCGAGGCCAAAGGCCGCCAGCATGACGGCGGCCATGGGGAGCGCGCCGTCGCCCAGCAGGCCCGACAGGGGCGAGGCGGCCGCGCCGAGGACGAACTGGCTGCCGCCGAGCAGGCCGGAGACCGCTCCCGGAGCGTCATGGCCGAGGGACTGGACGGTCGTCGTGGTGGCGGGCAGCGCCGTGCCGAGACCGGCGACGGTGACGAGCAGGCAGGCCCAGGTGGTGGCGAAGGACCCGCCGGTCATGACCAGCGACCCCACCAGGGCCGCCGTACCCGATCCGGCCACGGCCAGCCCCGCGACCAGCAGCGTGCGCACCGGGACGCGGGCGGACAGGCGGCCGAACACGAGGCTGGAGGCCAGCATGCCGAGGGCGTTGGTGGCGAAGACGAGGCTGTACCGGGTGGCCGACAGGCCGTAGCCGTCCTGGAAGACGAACGTCGAGCCGGCGATGTAGGTGAAGAGCGCCGCCCCGGTGAAGGACGAGGCGAGCACGTACCCCACGAGGGCGCGCCGCCCGGCCAGCATCGCGACGGCCTTGACCACGCCGGTCACCCCGCCCGGCCGCCTGCGTGCGGCGGGCAGGCTCTCCGGCACCCAGGCGAGGATACCCGCGATCAGCAGGACGCCGAAGCCCGCCAGCGCGACGAACACCAGCCGCCAGGAGCCGACGCCGAGGATCGCCCCGCCGAGCACCGGCGCCGCCACCGGGGCGGTGAACACGATCGCGGACAGCGTCGCGAAGTGGCGGCCCGCCTCCGGGGTGCCGTGGAAGCGGTCGGTGAGCACGGCCCGGGCGACCACCATGCCCGCCGCCCCGGCGACTCCCTGCACCAGCCGCGCCGCGTCGAAGATCTCGATGCCGGGGGAGACGGCGCAGGTCAGCGACAGCACCGTGAACAGCGCGGCGCCGGACAGCAGGACGCGCCGGCGGCCCACCATGTCGCTGACCGGCCCCAGGAGGAGCTGCCCCGCGGCGAGCCCGACGAGGAAGGCCGTCAGCGAGAGCTGGACCGAGGAGGCCGCGGCGCCGAAGGTCCCGGCCAGGCCGGGGAAGCCGGGCACGTACATGTCGACGGCCAGCGGAGCGACCGCGGTGAGCGCCGCGAGCACGAGGACGAGCCGGCCGGTGCGCTTCCGGCCGGTGGCCGGAGCCTGGTCCTGGGACCTGGACGAGCTGTTGTTGATCATCGGAGGTGAAGATTATGCATGGTCCGACCGGAGAATGACACCACTAGTCATGGAAGATCCATTCGATTAGCATCGGCGCTGCCTCCCCGGACACAGGCGTCCGAGGTCGCGAGGCCCGCCGCACGTGCCGCCGGCCTGTGATCGGTAACCCGGCAGCTCTACCGACAAGCTCTTCTCTCCCCAGCAGAGGGTCATTCGTTCCACCCCGCCCCGCGCCGCGGCATGCCGCGATGAAGGAGCACGGATGCGTACACCCGACATCTACCTGCGCAGCATCGGCGTCCATCTGCCGCCGGTGGTCAGCATCGAGACGGCGGTCGCCGAGGGCCGCTACCCGGCCGAGGACAGGGAGCACTTCCGCCTGCGCGGCGCCGCGGTGGCCGGCGACGTGCCGGCCCCCGAACTCGCGCTCCGCGCGGCCCGGCACGCCTTCGAGCGCTCCGGCGGGATGTCGCCGCGCGACCTCGACCTCATGCTGTACGCCGACGTCTGGCACCAGGGGCCGGAGGGCTGGCAGCCGCAGTTCTACCTGCAGCGGCACCTGGTCGGCGGCGACGTCCTGGCGATGGAGCTGCGGCAGGGATGCTGCGGGCTGTTCGGCGCGCTCCAGCTCGCCGCCGGCTACCTGCGGCCGGGCGGCACCGCCCTGCTGGTCGGCGCCGACAACCACGGCAGCCCGCTGGTCGACCGGTGGCGCATGATGGAGGGCTACGTGGTGGGTGACGGCGGGTGCGCGCTGCTGGTCACCACGGAGCCGGGCTTCGCGGAGCTGCGCGCGGTCAACGTGACCGTGCTGCCGGAAGCCGAGGCGGTCAACGACGGCGGCGTGCCGATGTTCCCGCCGGACGCGACCGTGGGCAGACCGCTCGACTTCGCCTCCCGCCACCGTGAGTTCCGCAGGCGGCTGCTGGCCCGCGACGGCGCCGGGGTCATGCGGGCGATCCAGTCGACGTTGATGGTGCTGGTCGACCGCACGCTCAAGGAGGCCGGGATCACGCTCGACGAGGTGGCGCGCGTGGCGTTCCCCCATGGCCGCTGGGACAACGTGGAGGAGCGGGCGAGCTGGCTCGGGCTGACGCTGGCCGACACCACCTGGGAGTACGGCGCCGGCATCGGTCACCTCGGGGTGAGCGACCAGTTCGTCGCCCTCGACCACCTGCTGGCCGGCGGCGCGCTGGCGGCCGGCGACTACGTGCTCCTCGTCGGGGTGGGCGCCGGCAAGACCCTGGCCTGCGCGGTCCTGCGGATCCGCGACATCCCCGAGGAGTACGCCTCCGGCAGGCCCGGCTGAGCGGCCGGGCGCATCGACGATCGGGTTCGACCACGGGAGGCATGTGTGATGGACCGACCTGCCGAGAAGATCGCGCTGATCGGTGTCGGCTGCCGCCTGCCCGGCGGCGTCGGCTCGGCGGACGAGTACTGGACCCTGCTGTGCGAGGGACGGGACGCCAGCGGACCGGCGCCCGCCGACCGCTGGCGCGACTACGCCGAGCGCGGCCCGTCGTACGCGGCGGCGGTGCGCCGCACCCTCGCCCGCGGCAGCTTCCTCGACGGGGTCGCCGACTTCGACGCGGAGTTCTTCGGCCTCTCGCCGCGCGAGGCGGAGCTGATGGACCCGCAGCAGCGCCTCGTGATGGAGACCGCGTGGGAGGCGCTGGAGCACGCCGGCGTGCCGCCGACCTCACTGGCCGGCACGGACGCGGGCGTGTACGTGGGCGTCTGCACCGGCGACTACGGGCACCGGCTGCTGGAGGACCTGCCCGACATCGAGGCGTGGACCGGGATCGGCGCCGCCACCTGCGCGGTGGCCAACCGGGTGTCGTACGCGCTCGACCTGCGCGGTCCGAGCATGGCGGTGGACACGGCGTGCTCGGCGTCGCTGGTCGCCGTCCACCTGGCCGTGCAGGCCCTGCGGGCCGGCGAGACCGACGTGGCGCTGGCCGGCGGGGTCAACCTCATCCTGTCCCCCGGCGAGACGCTGACCCTGGACGCCGCGGCCACGCTGGCGCCGGACGGGCGCAGCAAGTCGTTCGACGCCGCCGCCGACGGCTACGGGCGGGGCGAGGGCGCGGTGGTCGTGGTGCTCAAACGGCTCGCCGACGCCGTACGCGACGGGGACCGCGTCCTGGCGACCATCCGCGGCAGCGCGGTCAACCAGGACGGCCGCACCGTGGGCATCATGGCGCCGTGCGGCCAGGCGCAGGAGCACGTCATGCGCCGCGCGCTGCGGCAGGCGGGCGTCGAGCCGGGCACGGTCGGCTACGTCGAGGCGCACGGCACCGGCACCGCGATCGGCGACCCGCTCGAAGCCGGCGCGCTGAGCGCGGTCTACGGGAAGGGCCGGCCGCCGGAGCAGCCGTGCCTCATCGGCTCGGCCAAGTCCAACATCGGTCACCTCGAAGGGGCCGCCGGCATCGCCGGCCTGGTCAAGGCGGTTCTGGCGCTGGAGCGCGGGGAGATCCCGCCGAGCCGGCTCGACACGCCCACCCCGGCCGTCGACTGGGCGGGCGCGGGGCTGCGCGTGGTCGACGCGCCGGCGCCGTGGCCGGGCTCCGCGCATCCGCGCCGGGCCGCGGTCTCCGCCTTCGGCTACGGCGGCACCGTCGCCCACGTCGTCCTCGAACAGGCGCCACCGCCCCGGCCCGCCGCCGACTGGACCGTGTCCCAGCCTGCCGCCGAAGGGGCCGCGTCCCAGCCACCCGCCGCAGGGACCGCGACCGAGCCGCCCGCCGAGGTGGCCGCCGCCCGGTCACCCGCCGAAGAGGCCGTGGGCCGGCCGTACCTGGTGTCGCCCGCGCGGCCGTACTCCGTGTCGGTCGCGCGGCTGTACCCCGTGTCGGCCGCGTCGCAGGCGGCGCTGCGGCAGGCCGCCGGCAACCTCGCCGGCGTCGTCGGCCGGTTGTCCGCGGCCGACGTGGGGCACACGCTCGCGCTGCGCCGCGCCCACCTGCCGCAGCGGGCGGTCGTGGCGGCGGAGGACCCGGCCGCGCTCGCCGACCGGCTGCGCGCCCTGTCGGCCGGAGCCCCGCACGACGCGGTGACCACCGGGCGGGTGCTCGCTGATCCCGGTCCCGGCCCGGTGTTCGTCTTCTCCGGGCACGGCTCGCAGTGGACCGGCATGGGCCGGGAACTGCTGGAGACCTCGCCGGCCTTCGCCGCGGTGGTCGACGAGCTGGAGCCGGTCTTCGCCGCCGAGATCGGCTTCTCGCCGCGGAAGGCGCTCACCGAGGACGAGCTGACCGAGGTCGACCGCATCCAGACCATGATCTTCGTGATGCAGCTCGGCCTCGTCGAGCTGTGGCGCGAGCACGGGGTGCGCCCGCACGCGGTGATCGGCCATTCGGTCGGCGAGATCGCCGCCGCCGTGACGGCCGGCGCGCTGAGCCGCCTGGACGGCGCCCGGTTGATCTGCCGGCGGTCCCTGCTGCTGCGGCGGGTCGCCGGCCGGGGCGCGATGGTCATGGTGCCGTTGCCGTTCGGCGAGACGGCGCGGCTGCTGGGAGACCGCACCGACGTGGTGGCCGCGATCGCGTCGTCGCCCGGCTCGACCGTCGTCTCCGGCGATCCGGACGCCGTGGCCGAGGTGCTGGCCGGCTGGCTGGAGGAGGGCATCCCGGCCCGCCGGGTCGCCTCGGACGTGGCTTTCCACGGGCCCCAGATGGATCCGCTGCTGGCCGAGTTGACCACCGCCGCGGCCGGCCTGACGGAGGGTGCCCCCGGCATCCGCGTCTACTCGACCGTGCTGGACGATCCACGGACGGAACACGGCTTCGACGCCGAATACTGGGCGGCCAACCTGCGCCGGCCGGTGCGCCTGGCCGAGGCGGTCGCGGCGGCCGCGGCCGACGGATACCGGGCGTTCGTCGAGATCTCCCCGCACCCGGTGGTCACCCACTCGGTGCTGGAGACGCTGGGCGCGGGCGGCCACGAGGAGGTGTTCGTCGGCGCGTCGTTGCGGCGCAACCGCTCCCCGCGCGTCACCCTGCCGGCCAGTGTCGCCGCGGCGTACTGCGCCGGCCTCGACGTGGACTGGCACCGGCTGCAACCGGCCGGCGGACCGGTCGTGCTCCCCTCGTACCCGTGGCAGCGCCGCAGGCACTGGCGTGCGCCGTCGGCCCCCGACACCGGCGGACGCGGCCACGACCCGGACACGCACACCCTGCTCGGCGACGGTCTCGACCTCGCGGGCACCGACGTACGACTCTGGCGGACCGGCGTGGACGACCAGAGCAGGCCCTATCCCGGCAGCCACGCCATCGAGGGCGTGGAGATCGTGCCGGCCGCGGTGCTGGCGGCCACCTTCTTCGCCGCCGCCGAAGCGCAGGCGCTCGGTGAGGTGACGATGTCGGCGCCGCTGCTGACCGCCGAGCGCCGCGAGGTCCAGGTCGTCCGGCAGGGGACCGGGCTGCGGCTGGCCGCCCGCGCCGCGGGCGATCCGGACGCCGCCTGGCAGATGATCGCCACCGCCACGGTGCCCGCCGAACCGGGAGAGGCGCCGGTTCCACCGGCACGGCGCTTGGAGTCGGCGGACCCGGGCCTCGTCATGCAGCGGCTCGCCGCCGTCGGCGTACCGGGAACCGGGTTCGACTGGACGGTCGAGGAGTTGCTGCGCGGCGACGGCGCGCTGCGCGCCCGGGTCCGGTGCGGGCCGGCCGCCACGTGGGCGCCCGTCCTGGACGCGGCGATGTCGGTGGCGCCGAGCGTGTTCCCCGGCGACCCGCTGCTCCGCATGGTGACGCACGTGGACCGGCTGGTCACGGTCGGGCAGCCGCCGGAGACGGTGGACATCGAGGTGTGGCTCGACCCCGACCGCGCCGACACCGTTCACGTGCGGGTGACTGACCGCGCCGACACCGTTCACGTGCGGGTGACTGACCGCGCCGACACCGTTCACGTGCGGATGGCTGACCGCGCCGGCGCCGTCGCCGGCTGGTTGTCGGGGCTGCGCTACCCGGTCATCGACGCGCCGCCCGCCGCGGAGAGCGGCGCCGAAGGCGTGCGGCCCGCCGAGTCCATCGTGGACCTGGGGCCGGAGGAGCTGCGGGCGTTCCTCCTGGAGGAGGTCGGGGCGCAGATCGCCAAGGAGATGCGGCTGGCCCCCGCCGACCTGCAGCCGCACCGGCCGCTGGTCGAGCAGGGGCTCGACTCGGTGCTGACGGTGGTCGTGCGGCGGCGGCTGGAGAAGCGGTTCCGATGCTCGCTGCCGGCGACCCTGCTGTGGCAGCAGCCGACGGTCGCCGCGGTCGCCGACTACATCGCCGGGCTGTTGTCCGCCTCGGCCGGCCAGGGGGACGCCGCCGCGCGGATGTAGTCATGTAGTCGTACACGGAGGGCAGGCCGCCCGGGCGTTCCTTGATGGGACTCCCGGGGGCCCGCCCTCTTCGCATGGCCTGACCTCACCGCGCGAGGAAGACCCTCACCGGGCCGCGGCGCGACGGCCGTCCTGAGCCGGCGACACCTTGACAGCGTGCCCGGGGATGTCGATGATCGAGGCACTATACCGATTTATCTCCCACCACCGCCTGTCCACCCGGCAGGCGGTGAACTGGACTTAACCGATATAGCAACGCCACCCCCCTGCGATGAGGAGCCGACCGATGAGCGCACCCCTGATGCGGAGAAGGACCCTGCTGTCAGCCCTGGCCGTGACCGCCGCCGGCGTCGCGTTACCCGCGACGGCGCACGCCGAGGGCCGCTCGGGCGCCAAGACCGGACCGATCTCGGTCGTCTACATCGAGGTCAACAACGAGAGCATGACCAACGCCGCCAAGTACACGCTCGCCAGGGGCGGCGCGCAGGTGTTCGACATCGCGGTCATCTTCGCGGCGAACATCAACTACGACGGCACGAACGCCTACCTGTACTTCAACGAGAACGTGCAGCGGGTGCTCGACAACGTGGCGACCGAGATCCGCCCGCTGCAGGAGAAGGGCATCAAGGTCCTGCTGTCCGTCCTCGGCAACCACCAGGGCGCCGGCTTCGCGAACTTCCCGACCCGGCAGGCCGCCGACGCGTTCGCCCAGCAACTGGCCGACGCGGTGACGACGTACGGACTCGACGGCATCGACTTCGACGACGAGTACGCCGAGTACGGCAACAACGGCACCGGCCAGCCGAACGCCTACTCCTTCGTCTACCTGGTCTCGGCCCTGCGCCGGAAGCTGCCGGACAAGCTCATCACGCTGTACGACATCGGCCCGGCCGCGGATCGCCTGAGCTACAACGGCGTGAGCGTCGCCAACACCTTCGACTACGCCTGGAACCCGTATTACGGCACCTGGGCCGTGCCGAACGGCCCGACCTCCAGGTCCCGCCTCTCCCCGGCCGCCGTGTCGTACACCGCCACCAGCTCGTCCACCGCCGCGAGCCTCGCCCGGCGCACGGTCGCCGAGGGGTACGGCGTCTTCCTCACCTACAACCTCACGTCGGCGAACACCGCGTCCTACATCTCGGCGTTCACCAACAAGCTCTACGGGAGCTCCGCCGTCTACAACCCCTAGGGGATCGGCGATGGGCGAGGTCTCCGGTAAGCGGTGAGTCGACCAGGACCAACCGAATACCGGAGACCTCGTGGCCCCCGCAGCCGTTACGGGAGTCGGCCGGCGTTACATCGTGTCGCAGGGAAGGCCCCAGCTCGAATATCCGCCACCGGGCTCATGGTGCCAGAGCTCCGCGCAGATGTTGGTGCCCGCGGGCACCGGCCAAGGGTTGTTGAACGTCAGTGCGACGCCGGCGTAGGTGTAGGTACCGCTGTTGGTGTCGTGTCCAGGGCTCCAGACGTGGATGTGGTAGGAGCCGTTGGGGCCGCAGCGGCTCTGGTGCTGGAGCTTGATCCTGCCGTCCTGGGCCCAGAGCCCCAGGCACCTGCTGATCCCGGCCACCTTCTTGAGATCGGTGACCTTGGCGGAAGCAGGTGATGCTGCCACTGTCGAGGTGACCGTGAGAGCGGTCGCCATCGTCAGGAGGGCACCCAGAAGGCGGGCCTTCCTGAACTTCCCTGCTGTCTCCATGAGGGTCTCTCCTCTGCTCATGGGTTTCCGTGACGTTGCTGCCTACGTGTGGTGACGGAGTCGACCCCGCCAAGGCAAAAGGATGCCGCCGCGGGCTGGGGCCGTCGTTGCAGCTGCGTGCACGGATGTTCAGTCTGCGGGCACTATCTCGTGCTCGCGCACTGCCGGCGGAACTCGCTTGGCGACATCCCGTAGGCGCTGCGGAACACCTGGCTGAAATGCGCCGGGCTGGTGAACCCCCACCGGGCCGCGATCGCGTTGATCGGGTGGCCGGCCAGATGCGGCTCGGCGAGATCGCGCCGGCACTGCTTCAGGCGGCGCTCGCGGATCCAGCCGGCCACGGTGTGCCCTTCGGCGTGGAACAGCTTGTTCAGATACCGCAGGGAGATGTGGTGCGCCGCGGCGATCGCGGCCGGAGTCAGGTCCGCATCACCCAGGTGCGCTTGGACGAAGGCGTGGATCTGGGCGAGCAACGCGCGTTGCCGGCTGCCCGGCGGCACCGCGCTCCGGGCGTCCAGCGCGCCGGCCAGCGCGGCGGTCAG
Source organism: Nonomuraea roseoviolacea subsp. carminata (assembly GCF_024172185.1). GTDB lineage: Bacteria > Actinomycetota > Actinomycetes > Streptosporangiales > Streptosporangiaceae > Nonomuraea > Nonomuraea roseoviolacea. The sequence goes on along the minus strand of NZ_JAMZEC010000001.1, from coordinate 832,408 downwards.
GACGTCGAGGGTCAGGTGGGAGACCCGCGTCGCCTCGGCCGGGCTGAACTCCTCCAGATGCCGGGCCAGTCGGAGCAGGAACTGCGAGGCCAGCGCAGCCATGCCCCGAGTTCCGCGGATCGGCACCGCGTTGAGCTCCCGCAGGCCGCGCTCGGGCAGGGGCAGCAAGGAGCGCGGGAACTGCAGCGACAGCACCTGCCCGTCCGCGGGGCCCCTCGACTCGAAGGTGGTCAGATAGGGCTGCGAACTGGTCCGAAGCATCAGATCCCCGACATGCAGCTCCGCCTGCCGGCCGGCTTGTTCGCCGATGGCGTGACCCCGGACGGCGCAGGTCACGAAGAAGGTCTCGGGGTCGGAACGGCGGATCAGGCGGGGCGTACGCCGGATCGTCAACGAGGGCGCGGTCAGCAAGGTCGCCTGCACGAGGCCGAGGCCGCTGAGGGCGACGTGAGCTTGAAACGCGCTCTCCAGACGTGGTTCGCAGTGCGCGTCCAGCGGCATCCACATCTTCGAGCTCATCTCGCGCCAGAAGGCGAACCGCTCCTGCGTCGGGACCTCGGCGAAGCTGACCACGTCCATGGCGTCTCCACATCGAAGTATCGCTCCGGGGCCGACCCAGCATCACCCGACCACGTTCCCGCACACAACCCGGACGGGCCCGATGCTCGTCAACGACTCCCGGGAGCCGCCGGCATGCGATCACGGCTTTGCGATGGTGGAGAGAGTAGGGCGGGTGGGACTTGAACCCACGACCCACGGATTATGAGTCCGATGCTCTGACCGGCTGAGCTACCGCCCCTGGATTCAGTTGTCCGCGGTCCCGACCCCGGGGCGCAGGCTAAGGGTAGAGCATAGGCCCGTCGCGCCGGGGGAGGGTTCGCTGCGAGCACATCATTCCACGCTCCCACGCGTTGATCGAGTGGGTCAGGGGTTCCCAGGGTGGGCCGGTAGCGTCTGGGGATGGGCGTGAGACTGGTCTACGAGACGCACTCCGTCACCGTGGACAACGAGATCGGCATCGCCACCGGCGTCCTGCCCGGTGAGCTGTCGCAGCGTGGGCGGGAGCTGGCCGTCGAGCTCGGGGTCCGGCGGCGGGACGTGGACGTGGTCTACTGCTCCGACCTGCGGCGGGCCGTCCAGACCGTGGAGATCGCCTTTCCCGTCCGCGACGGGGCCGGCAAGGAGGTGCGGCTGGATGCGCGGTTGCGGGAGTGCGACTACGGGATCTACAACGGGCGGCCCGTGAGCGAGGTGGCGGCCCTGCGGCGCCGGTACATCGACGTGCCCTGGCCCGGAGGGCAGAGCTACCGGGACGTGGTGGCCGCGACCGCCTCCTTCCTGGAGGACTGCATGAAGGAGTGGCAGGGGCGCACGGTGCTCGTCGTCGCGCACTCCGCCAACCGGTGGGCGTTGCAGAACCTGCTGGAGGGCGTGCCGTTGGAGGAGCTGGTGGACGCGCCGTTCGCATGGCGGCCGGGGTGGGAGTTCACGGTGGCGACCTGGCCCGTATGAGCCGCTGAAGGACCAGGGTCACGGGGCGGTGCCGAAGGACGGGTTGCGGACGAGCCAGTCGCTGTAGGCCGGGTTGCGGCGTACCGCGTCCAGGTGGGCCTGCTTGGCGTGGGACAGGACCCAGGTGGCGTCCGGCGCGGCGGGGTCGCGGCCGAGGAGCTGGCGCCAGCGTAACGGCGCCCCCGCCAGCGGCACCATCACCAGCCCCGGTTCCGGTACGTGCGTGGCCTGGCAGAGCGCCACCGCGCGGCCGACCTGGGCGAGGTGCGCGCAGGTGGCCACGTCGGTCTCGTAGATCGTGCCGGGCGTGAACCCGGCGCGGGCGCACGCCATCGCGAAGCAGTCGGCGAAGCAGGCGTCGCCCGGCGTGACGGCCCACTGCTCGTCCGCCAGGTCCGCCAGCTCCACCTCCTTCTCGCCGGCCGCCGGGTGCTGCTCGGGGACGAGCACGAAGATCGGGTCCAGGCTGATCGAGTCCCACAGCAGCGCGCCGCCTGGGGCGCCGCTGTCGCCGCAGGCCCCGACGAGCGCGTAGTCCAGGCGGCCCAGCTCCACCATCGAGGCCAGCTCGCGGGCCGACCAGCTCGTGTACGTGGTGACCGGGTGCTCCGCCGCCAGCCGGTCCACGAGGCCGCCGAGCACGGGCCCGTACGTGGCGCCGATGCGGAACCCGGGGGAGGGGCGGGTGACGAAGCGGGCCGCCTCGTCCTGGAGTTCCTGGGCGGCCGGGAGGAGGACGCGGGCGCGGGCGAGCACCAGCTCGCCGAGGCGGGTGGGCCGGGCCCCGAGCCTGTCGCGTTCGAACAGGGTGCCGCCGAGCGCTCTCTCGATGCGTTTGAGTTGGGCGGACAGGGCCGGCTGCGCCAGGCCCAGCGTGGACGCGGCCTTGCTCACGCTTCCCGCGTCGGCGACCGCCCGGACGATCCTGAGGTGCCGGAGCTCAAGGTCCATACCGGGAAGGTAAGGCTCACTTCTGTTCGCGGCAATCCCATCTGTCAGGAAATGTGACAGATATTGTCGAGGTCATTCAGGGTAGGGGGCACCCCATGACGACCATGGGAATAGACCCCAGAGACCTGAGTGACGACGATCTGCTGCGTGAGCTGCGGCAACTGCACGCCACCCGGACCGACACCTTCTTGCACGGCTCCGACGACGCGCTCGCCCGTCACACCTCGCGGACGAACGAGCTGGAGAGCGAGTACCTGCGCCGCTACCCCGAACGGGACGTGGACCCCGAGCGGCTGCGGGAGGGAGCGAGGGCACGCTGATGACCCACCACAACGAGCACGAGCATGAGCCTGGGCCTGAGGACGCGCGGGCCCACGACGTGCAGGCGCTGTCGGATGTGGACGTGCACGTCTACGAGGCCGTCGCCGCGCAGGCACAGGGCGGCGGCAGCGTGGACGTCGGCGCGCTGTGCCGCGCCACGGGCCTGGAGGAGGACGGGCTGCGGCGCAGCCTGGCGACACTCGTCGCCCAGGGGTACGTGGTGCCCCAGGGCGACCGGGTGGGCCTCGGCCCGCACACCTTCTCGGTGGAGACCTGAGCGACCCCGTCTTCTCGGTGGAGAGCTGAGCGAGCCCCACCTTCTCGGTGGAGAGCTGAGCGGCACCCCGGGCGTAGTGTCGAAGCGTGGATGTCGCAGACCTGACGCCCGCGCAGGCGCGCGAGCGGTTCCGCGCGGGCGAGCGGTCGCCCACCGCCGGCTGGTGCAGGGGCTGGACGCAGGCCAATCTGATCGCCGTGCCCCGGCCGCTCGCCTACGAGCTGCTGCTGTTCGCCCACCGCAACGCTCAGGCGTGCCCGGTCCTCGACGTGGGGGAGCCGGGGGCGCGCTCCACCGCCCTGTTCCGCGGTGACCTGCGCACCGATCTGCCGGGTTACCGCGTCTACCGGGACGGGCGGCCGGTCGCCGACGTCGGCGACGTGGTGGCGCGGTGGCGCGACGACCTCGTGCCGTTCCTCATCGGCTGCAGCTTCACCTTCGAGGGCGCGCTGCTCGCGGCCGGCGTGCCGGTACGCCACCTGGAACTGGGGATGAACGTGCCGATGTACCGCACGAGCGTCCCGTGCGAGCCGACGGCGACGCTGTCGGGGCCGCTCGTCGTGTCGATGCGGCCGGTGCCGGAGGAGCTGGTGGACGTCGCGATCGAGGTGAGCGGCCGGTACCCGATGGTGCACGGCGCGCCGGTCCACGTGGGCGACCCGGCGGCGATCGGCGTCGCGGACCTCGCCCGGCCGGACTTCGGCGATCCGGTCGAGGTGCGGCGGGGCGAGGTGCCGGTGTTCTGGGCGTGCGGGGTGACGCCGCAGGCGGCGATCATGGCCAGCGGGGTGGAGTTCGCGATCGGACACCTGCCGGGGCACATGGCGATCATGGACGCGCGCGACGACGACTACCGGGTGACGACCGCTACGGGGTGACGGCGGCTAACGGGTGGTGAGCTGAAGGGTCCCGAGCGAGCGGGCCAGGTACGCGCCCGTCGCCGTGGCGGCCCGGCTCAGCTCGGGCGGCGTGCCCTCGAACACCACCTCGCCCCCGTGCCGCCCGGCCTCCGGCCCCAGGTCGATCACCCAGTCGGCGTGCTTGACCACCTCCAGGTCGTGCTCGACCACGACGACCGTGTTGCCGGCGTCGACCAGCCGGTCGAGCAGCGCGAGCAGCGTGCCGACGTCGGCCATGTGCAGGCCGGTGGTCGGCTCGTCGAAGACGTAGACGTTGCCCTCCTCCCGCAGCCGGTGCGCCAGCTTGAGCCGCTGCCGCTCCCCGCCCGACAGGGTGGTGAGCGCGCGGCCCAGCGTCAGGTGGCCGAGCCCCAGGTCCGCCAGCCGGGCGGGTCCCGGCAGGTCGTAGGCGCGGGCCGCCTCGTCGGCCGTCAGCGCCAGCACCTCGGCGATGGTCCGCCCGCCGACCCGGTACGACAGCGCCTCCGGCCGGAAGCGGGTGCCCTCGCACGCGTCGCACACGCGGGTGACCGGGTCCATGAACGCCAGGTCCGTGGTGATCTCGCCGCGTCCGCCGCACGCCGGGCAGGCGCCCTCCGAGTTGGCGCTGAACAGCGCCGCCCGCACCCCGTGGGCGCGGGCGAACATCCGCCGCAGCGGATCCATGGCGCCCAGGTACGTCGCCACGGTCGAGCGCACCGACGCGGCGATGGCCGACTGGTCGACCAGGATCACGCCGGGGTGGCGGGCCGTGAGCTCGACCGTGGCCAGCGTGCTCTTGCCCGACCCCGCCACGCCGGTGACCGCCGTGAGCACGCCCAGCGGCAGGCGGACCGTCACGTCCCTGAGGTTGTGCGTGCGGGCGCCGCCGACGGTCAGCCAGCCGGTCGGCTCGCGGCGGGTGTCCTTGAAGCCGGTCACCCGCTCCAGCATGCGGCCGGTCAGCGTGCCGCTCGCGCGCAGCCCGGCGACCGTCCCCTCGTACACCACCCGGCCGCCGTCGGCCCCGGCGCCCGGCCCCAGGTCCACGACGTGGTCGGCGAGCTCGATCAGGTCGCGGTCGTGCTCGACGACCAGCACGGTGTTGCCCTTGTCGCGCAGCTCCAGCAGCAGGTCGCCGAGCAGGTGCACGTCGCGCGGGTGCAGGCCGGCGCTGGGCTCGTCGAAGACGTACGTCAGGCCGGTCAGGCTGCTGCCGAGGTGGCGCACGGTCTTCAGGCGCTGCGCCTCGCCGCCCGACAGCGTGGGGGTCTCGCGGTCGAGCGTCAGGTAGCCGAGGCCGATCGCCTCGATGCGGCGCAGCGCCTCGACCGCCTCGCCGGCGACCGGGTCGTCCAGCTCGTCCAGCACGCCGATCAGGTCGGCGACCTCCAGGGCGCACAGGTCGGCGAGGTTGCGCCCGCCGATGCGCGAGGCGAGCGCCGCCGCGTTGAGCCGCGCGCCCCGGCAGGCCGGGCAGCGTGCCTCGCGGACCACCCGGCGCGCGGTCTCGTCGAGGGCGTCGACCGCGCGGTTGAGGTGCAGCCGGTTAAAGCGGGTGACGACGCCCTCGTAGGTGTTCTCGTAGCCGCCGCCGCGCTCGACCTTGAAGCCGCCGCCGTACAGCAGCAGGTCGAGCTCCTCGCCGGTGAAGTCGCGCAGCGGCTTCGCGGGGTCGAACAGGCCGCTCGCCGCGTAGAGCTTCCAGGCGTACGAGCCGACGGGGTGGATGCGGATGGCGCCCTCCTCCAGCGACAGGTCGCGGTCCAGCAGCAGGTCGAGATCCACCTCCATGGTCCGGCCGATGCCGTGGCACTCAGGGCACATGCCCTGCGGGTCGTTGAAGGAGTAGGCGGTGGCCGGGCCCGCCGACGGCTCGCCCCGGCGCGAGAACAGCACCCGCAGCATGGGGTGGATCTCGGTCATCGTGCCGACCGTGGAGCGCGCGTTGCCGCCGACGGGCTTCTGGTCCACCACGACGGCGGCCGTCAGCCCGGCCAGCCGCTCGGCGCGCGGGCGCTCGAAGGAGGGCAGCCGGTTGCGGACGAACGCGCTGAACGTGGCGTTGAGCTGGCGCCGCGACTCGGCGGCGATCGTCTCGAACACGATCGACGACTTGCCCGACCCCGACACCCCGGTGAACACCGTGAGCCGCTCCTTGGGCACCCGCAGCGAGACGTCCTTGAGGTTGTTCTGGCGCAGTCCGGTGAGCACGATGTCGCGCGACATGCAATCCCCCTTAGCTTCTGCTAATGCCATTAGCTAATACCCATAGCGTAAGCTACATGCCGTGGCTGACATTCCGGATCGCAGGGCCCGGCGCAGGGCGCAGACGCAGGACGAGATCCTCGGGCTGGCGCTCGGCGTGATGGCGGAGGAGGGGGTGGCGGGGCTGAGCCTGTCCACGGTGGCCCGGCGGCTCGGCGTCCAGCCGCCGTCGCTCTACCGGTACTTCCCGTCGCGCACCGCCGTGTACGACGCGCTGTTCGAGCGCGGCCAGCGCCAGTACCTCGACGCCGTCCGCCGGGCCGCCGAGCCGCATCCGCCCGGCCTGCGCGCCCTCGGGGCCTCCTACGAGGCGGGCGCCCGGTGGATCATGGACAACCAGGTGCTCGCGCAGCTCCTGTTCTGGCGGCCGGTGCCCGGCTTCACGCCGTCGCCGCAGGCGTACGCGCCCGCCCAGGACATCCACGCCCACTTCGCCGCCCTGATCAGGGGCGCGGTGGAGCGCGGCGAGCTGCACCCCGACGCGGCCGGCGACGACGGGCTCGCCCTGGCCGCGAGCCTCATCGCCGGGCTGGTGTCCCAGCAGCTCGCCAACGAGCCGGACGCGGGCTGCGCGGAGGGCCGCTTCACCCGGCTGGTCCCGCGCCTGCCCGGCGTCCTCGCGGCGGTCTTCCCACCTTCATGAAGCGGGCCGGTGTACGCGGATCCGCGTACACGGGTGCATCGGCTGAGCGGACGACCCCCGGCCGGTCCCGGGCCAGACTCGTGAGCCATGCTCACTGTGCTGATCAGGGCGTTCCGTGTGCCGGAGCTCCGCCGGAAACTGCTGTTCACGCTGGGTCTGCTGGCGTTGTTCCGGTTCGGGCAGATGCTGCCCGCGCCCGGCGTGGACGTGGTCGCCGTCCGGCGGTGCCTGGGCTCCGCGCGGGGCGGGCTGGTCGACATGATGCAGCTCCTCAGCGGCGGCGCCATGCTGAAGCTGTCCGTCTTCGCGCTCGGCGCCATGCCGTACATCACCGCGGGCATCGTCATGCAACTGCTCGCCGTGGTGGTGCCCCGCCTGGACGCGCTACGCAAGCAAGGACAGAACGGGCAGGCCAGGATCACCCAGTACACCCGCTACCTCACCGTCGGGCTGGCCGTCCTCAACGCCACCACGGTCACGGCCCTGGCCCGCGCCGGCAACCTGCTGCCCGGCTGCGCGACGCCGCTGCTGCGCGACCAGAGCCTGCTAGCCGTCGCCGTCATCGTGGTCACCATGGTCGCGGGCGCCTGCCTCGTCATGTGGCTCGGCGAGCTGATCACCGACCGGGGGATCGGCAACGGGATGTCGCTGCTGATGTTCACCCAGGTCGTGGCCGTCTTCCCGTCCTACATGTCGACGATCTTCATGGTCAGCCCGTTCTCCTTCGGCGTGATGCTGGTGACGGGCGCGTTCCTCGTCGCGGGCGTCGTGTACGTGGAGCAGGCGCAGCGCCGCCTGCCCGTCCAGTACGCCAAGCGCATGGTCGGGCGCCGCATGTACGGCGGGACCAGCACCTACATCCCGCTCAAGGTCAACCAGGCGGGGATCGTGCCGGTCATCTTCACCTCGTCGCTGCTCTACCTGCCCTCCATGGCCGCGCCGCTGCTGGGCGACGGGGTGGGCGGGTGGCTGTCGCGGGTCCTCGCCACGGGGACGCATCCGCTCTACCTCACCGCGTACGTGCTGCTGGTCGTGGGGTTCGCGTACTTCTACGTGTCGATCAGCTTCAACCCGGTGGAGGTGGCCGACTCCATGCGCAGGTACGGCGGGTTCGTGCCGGGCATCCGGCCGGGACGGCCGACGGCCGGCTACCTCGCCTACGTGCTGTCGCGCCTGACCGCCGCCGGGGCGCTCTACCTCGGCGTGCTCGCGCTGCTGCCGATGATCGCGTTCATGATCCTCAGGGATCCCGGGACGCAGCAGAACTTCCCGTTCGGCGGCACCAGCGTGCTCATCATGGTGGGCGTGGGGCTGGAGACGGTCAAGCAGATCGAGGCGCAGCTCCAGCAGCGCACCTACGAGGGCTTCCTGCGCTGAGCCCGCTACCCCGGGACCGCCAGGCCCGCCCGCATGGCGAACACCACGAGCTGGGCCCGGTCGCGCGCCCCCAGCTTCACCATGGCCCGGCTCACGTGGGTGCGGACCGTGTCGGGGCTGATCACCAGCTCCCCGGCGATCTCCTCGTTGGAACGGCCGGTCGCCACCCACGCCACCATCTCCCGCTCGCGCGGGGTGAGCGTGTCCAGCCCGCGCACCGGCTCGGCGCCGCTGCGGCCGAACAGGGAGATGACCTTGCGGGTGATCGACGGCGACAGCAGCGCCTCGCCCGCCGCGACCACCCTGACCGCGTTCACCAGCTCGTCGGGGGCGCTGTCCTTGAGCAGGAAGCCGCTGGCGCCGGCCTGGAGGGCGGCGAAGACGTACTCGTCGACGGCGAACGTCGTCACCACCACGATCCGCGTGCCCGCCAGCTCGGGGTCGGCGGCGATGGCGCGCAGCGTGGCCAGGCCGTCCATGCCGGGCATGCGGATGTCGAGCAGCAGCACGTCGGGACGGGTACGGCGGAGCAGGTCGAGCGCGGCGGCGCCGTCGGCCGCCTCGCCGGCGCACTCCAGGTCGGGCTCGCGCTCCAGCAGGGCCCGCAGGCCCATGCGCACGACGGCCTGGTCGTCGGCGACGGCGACCCGGATCACGCGACCTCCCCGGGACCGGGGCTCGGGCTCAGGGGGAAGCGGGCGAGGACGCGGAAACCGCCGTCCTCGCGGGGGCCCGCCATGAGCTGCCCGCCGAGCGCGGTCACCCCGGCGCGCATCCCGGCCAGGCCGCGCCCGCCGACGCCCGGCTCGCCGCCGAGTTCCCATGTCCCGGCCGCGTGGTTGACGACTTCCACGACGTACGCGCCCGGCTCGCCGGACAGCGTGACCCTGGCCGTGGCGGAGGGCCCGGCGTGGCGCAGGACGTTCGTGAGGGACTCCCGCACCACGCGGTAGACGGCGTCCTGGAGACGGGGCGGCACGGCGGGAGCCTCCGGCTCGACCTCCACGCGAAGGCCCGCGGCCCGTACCCCGTCAACGAGCGCGCCGAGCCCGCCGTCCGTCCCGCGCGCGGTGTCCGCGACGGCCATGACGGACGGGGCCTCGCCGGGGCGCGGGTCGAGGCGGTCGAGGGCGGCGCGCAGCTGCGCCAGGGCGGTCAGGCTCGTCTCGCGGATGGCCCGTAACGAGACCCGCGCCTGCTCGGGATCGTCGTCCAGGGTGACCAGGGCGACCCCGGCCTGCATGGCGATGGCCGCCAGCCCGTGGCCGGCGGCGTCGTGCACCTCGCCCGCGATCCACGCCCGCTCCGCCGCGAACGCCTCCCGCGCCGCCTCCGGGGGAGCGGCCGGGGCGTGGGCAGGGGCCGGGGCCTGGGCAGGGGCCGGGTTCGGGGCAGCGTCCGGGGCCTGAGGAGGGGCCGGGGCCTGGGCGGCGGCGGGCCGGATGACGGTGGTGGGGAGGTCACGGGCCGGAGGGAGGCCCCACGCCTTGCCGGGCGCGGCGAGAGCTGCCTCGGCGAGACCGGCGCCGGCGGCGTTCTGGCTCGGGAGCGACGGGAGTGGCGGGACGGGCGGGGCGGCGGCCTCAGGAACGGCCGGAGCCGGAGGGAGACCGGCCTCGGCGGCCGCAGCGGCGGCGGCCCGCGCCTGGGCGAGGCCGCTGAACGACCACGGGACCGCCAGCCAGCCGGCCCACGCCAGCATCACCACGACGGGCACGTCGCCCAGTCGCGCGAACGTCCCGCCCGACCGGCGTGCCGTGCTCCGGCGCGACAGCCGCGCGAACCGCCCGCGCGACCGGCCGCCGCTGTGCGTGTCCTCGCTCACCATCCCCCACCCGGCCAGGCTCGTATCGCCTCGATCCTAGCCATTTCCCGCCCCACGGACGGCCGCTCCCAGCGGCGGAGGCGGGCGTGGGGACGGGCCGAGCGGCGGAGGAGGGGACGGGTCAGGCGGCGCCGGAGGTGAGCCAGCGCAGCGGGTTACCGTGGGTGACCAGCCGGATCATGTCCTCGTCCACCCCGGCCTCGCGCAGGCGCGGCAGCACCGCGTGGAACAGGTTCGCGTACCCCGGCCCCGCGTACTTGGCGAGCTGCGACACCCGGCTCGTCCCCGTGCTCAGCAGCAGCCGCTCGCCGTGCCCCTCCTCGATGAGCCCGAGCGCGACCCGGACGGCGGCGTCCACGCCGTTGCCGAGCGCGGTCACGCTCACGTACGCGCCCATCTCGGCGATCTTGCGGGCCTCGGGGAGGTCGGAGCCCGCGTACCCGGCGGCGACCCGCGAGGCCGGCAGCCCCTGGGCGAGCAGGATCTCCAGCACCCCGAGCGCGTCGCGGCCGTGGGTGGCGACCGGGAGGCGGGTGGCGATCGAGGCGTGGGCGGCGGCGATCAGGGCGCGCTCCTCGGCGGGCGTGGGCTCGGCGCCCCAGCAGCCGACCTCGCCGATCACGCCGGGGAACACGCCGGTGCCGTCGAGGCCGTTGGAGATCTCGTCCATGAGCAGCCGGGTGAGCGTGGGCACGTCCGCGTCGCGCGCCGGGGAGAACGGCTCGCTGAACACGCCGGTCGAGGCGATCACGGGCACCCGCGCGGCGGCGGCGAGGCGGGCCAGGCCGGCGGCGTCGCGGCCCATGCCGAGGCAGGTGAGGTCCACGACCAGGTTCAGCCCCTCGGACCTGCGCAGGTCGAGGAGCTCGTCGGTGACCGTGTGCTCCTCGTCGAGCCAGCGGTGGGGATCGGAGTCGATGCCGACCGCCCAGCGCATGTCGGTGCGCAGGTGCTCGTGGGGGAGGACGGCGCCCTCCACCGAGGCGGCGCGGATCGGGCCGGTGACAGTGCGAAGCATGACCTCGGGCATAGCGCACATTAACCGATGTTTGAAAGATAGTGCCTCTTGGACGGATATTTTTACTTTCGGCGGGGTTTATAGATCGTTAAGCTTCGGGTCGCATATGTCCGGACGATCGGGCCGTATCCTTGGGGCACGAACGAACGTCCGGGGGGACTGTGCCGATCCACGACTCAGAGACCGGGGACGCCGACGCGGTGAAGGACGAGGCCGCGCACGCCTCCGACATGCCAGCGCGCCGCGGCGGCCTGCACGGCTGGCTGGACGGCGTCCGCTCCACCCGCACGGGCGCCCTGACCCTCAAGATCGTCGTCGGCGCGATCGGCGCCGTCACGGTCGTGGGCGGCCTCATCATGGTGCCGTTCCCGGGGCCGGGCTGGCTCGTGGTGTTCGCGGGGCTGGCCATCCTCGCCACCGAGTTCCACTGGGCGCGGCGGGTGCTGGAGTTCGGCAAGCGCACCCTGCGCGCCTGGACCGAGTGGTACAAGGAGCAGGGCTGGGCCGTGCGCATCGTCGTGCTGCTCGTCACGGTGGCCGCCGCCGCCGCGATCGTGTACTTCGGCATGAAGGCGGTCGGCATCGACCTGCTCCAGCTCGCCCAGCGCTTCATCTGACCCGCCACCCGCCGACGGCCCGTGTCATACCGGGCCGTTATCGCGCGGGATATCGCGGCGCGCGGTGTCTAGTGTGCGGGGAGTGCCAGCCTTCGCCGCCGCCGTGCTCTCCCTGACGCTCCTCGCGCCGTCCGGCCTCACCGCGCCGACCCCCACGCCGATCCCCACACCCACGCCGACCGCGTCCACGGGGAGGGCGACGGCCCTGCCGCTGCCGGGCGTCGGCGTGACCTACCAGCAGGCGTCGCGGGATCCCGCGCGGCTGTCCACGTACGGGCTCGGCACCAAGGCCACGTACGTGCGCGCCCGCACCGGCGACGCGTTCACCGTGCGCGCGGGCGTGTCGGAGGCCGCGGTCTCGCCCGACGGGCGCACCCTCGCCGCGGTGCCGACCACCTACCGGGCGAGCAAGGACGCCCTCCTGCTGGGCGACCGGACCACCGGCGCGCTGCGGCGCGTCCCGACCGTCGCCAAGCCGCTCGCCGCCTCGTCCGTCGCGTGGTCCAGGGACGGCAGGCGGGTCGTCCTGACCGTCGAGCGCAAGACGGGAGGGTCCTGGCGCGCCGCCGGCTTCACCGTCGTGGACGCGGCGGCGGGCACCGCCCGCACGGTCATGGTCGCCGGCCTGGACACGCGCGCGGCGTTCACGTGGACGCCCGCCGGAGAGCTGATCGCGCGGTACGGCGACGGGCTGCGCGCCTACCGCGCCGCCGACGGCGCCGTCCTCAGCACCCACACCGCGCTCGGCCGGCCCGCCGGCCCCGAGGACCCCTACTCGCCCTCCGGTCGCCGCCTGGCGCTGTGGTGCCCGCCGCGCTCCGCCGAGCGCCTGTGCGTCGCCGACCCGGCCACCGGCCGGATCACCAGGCGCGTCGCGGTACGGCCGGCCGCGCTGTTCGGCTGGTGGGACGAGGACCACGTCATCGCCGTCATGCCGCAGAACGGCGCGTACCGGCTGACCGTCGTGGGCCTGGACGGCAGGGTCACGCGCGCGCTGGCCGTCATCCCGGCCCGCACGTGGACCGCCGAGCTGTGGCTGACCTTCAACCGCGCCTCACAGCCCAGCCCGGCGTGAACGGCAGCAGGGTCAGAGGTAGAGCCCCGTGCCGTGGTCGGTCTCCTGCGTCGCCACGGCGTGCAGGTCGCGCTCGCGCATGACCAGGTAGACCTGGGCGTGCAGCTCCACCTCGAACTGCTCCTCAGGGTTGAGCAGCACCTTGTCGCCGACCTTGACCGAGCGCACGTTGGCCCCGACGCCGCAGACCTCTCCCCAGGCCAGCCGGTTGGCGAGCTTGACGGTCGCCGGGATCACGATCCCCGAGCCGCTGCGCCGCTCCTCGGCCTTCTGCTCCAGCCGGATCATCACCCGGTCGTGCAGCATCTGAATCTCGAACTTGGGCTCTGCCACGGGCCAAGTTTACGATCCGCCGGGAGGCCGCCGCGCCCGACCAGCGCTTTCATGATCCGTGGGACGCGGGCAGGACCAGCTCGGCGAAGACGGGACGGTGGTCGCTGCCCACCGGCGCCTGGACGTCGTACCCGCGCACCGACACCCCTTCCGGTACGAGCACGTGGTCGATCGCCACGCCGGGCAGGCCGTGCCACCCGCGCGCGGGCCAGGTCGGCGTGAGCCCGCGCCCGGCGGCGTCGGCCGCGTCGCGGTAGCCGGAGGCCAGCAGGCGGCGCAGCGGCAGGTGGTCGAGGGTCGCGTTGAAGTCGCCGGCCAGCACTCTCAGGGTCCCGTCGGCGCGGGGGAGGGCGTCCAGCTCGCGCCGCCAGCACGGCCGGGTCTCGGAGACGTGGACGGCGCACGGGTGCACGGACACCACCTCCACCCGCGGGCCTCCCGGAAGCTCCAGCACCCCGGCCGCCTGCTCGAACGTGCCCGGCGGCGGTCCCGCGACCGGCGTCAGCCGGTGCCGCGCGTACAACGCCGACCCGCCGGCCCCGGGCCCCGGACGCGCGACCACGTAGGGCAGGGCGCGGCGCAACCCGGCCGTCTCCAGCCGCTCCACCGCCGCGGGCGTCAGCTCCTGAAGCGCCAGGACGTCGGGCCGCAGCCGCTCCACCAGCGCCATGAGAGCCGCCGGGTCGGCCGAGCCGACGAGCAGGTTCGCGCTCAGAACCCGCAACCCCGCCCCGCCCGCGTCGCCGTCCGGCAACGCCCGGGGCAGCACGGCCGCGCCCAGCCCCACGGCCGCCACCAGGGCCAGCGCCGTCGCCGCCCGCAGCCGCAGGAGACCCGCCGCCAGCAGCACCACCACCGCCGCGCCCCCCGCGTACGGCGTGAACGCCACCACCGGCACCCACGGCCAGCCCGGCTCGAACCCGCTCCACCGCACCGCCGCCCACCCCGCCAGGACGCCCCCCGGAACCCCGGTGACGACCCCCGCCGCGACCCGCTGCCATCGACGCACTCCCGCACCTCCCCCCTGTATCGCCACCACCCCAGGACCGGGTTCATGGCGGGGGCGCGGCGTGGCTAGGGTTGCCTCATGCGCGACGTGGAAGCCCGGGTCCTGGACGCCGTGGACGACCCCGGCACCGTGAGCCTGCTGGCCGAGACGGTCAGGGTGCCCAGCGTCACGGGCACCGACGCCGAGTCGGAGCTCCAGCATCACGTCGCCGGGCTGCTCGACGAGGCCGGTCTCGACGTCGACGTGTGGAAGATCGACATCGACGGGCTGCGGGCCCGCGCGGACTTCCCCGGCACCGAGGCGCCCCGCACGGAGGCGTACGGCGTGGTCGGCGTCACCGGCGGCGAGGGCGTGCCCGCGCTGGCGCTCCAGGGCCACGTCGACGTCGTGCCGACCGGCGACCTGGCCAAGTGGGAGGGCAGCGACCCGTTCGCCGCGCGCATCGTGGGCGACACCCTGCACGGCCGGGGCGCCTGCGACATGAAGGCCGGCCTGGTCGCCAACATCGCCGTCGTCCGCGCCCTGCGCGCCGCCGGGGTGCGCCTGGCCCGGCCGCTGGCCGTCCACTGCGTGATGAGCGAGGAGGACGGCGGGCTCGGCGCGTTCGCCACGCTGGCCCGGGGCCACACCGCCGAGGCGGCCGTCCTCACCGAGCCGACCAGCGGCACCGTCATCACGGCCAACGCCGGCGCGCTGACCTTCCGGCTGGAGGTCCCCGGCCGCGCGGCCCACGGCGCCACCCGGACCGAGGGGGTCAGCGCCATCGAGGTGTTCTGGCCGGTGTTCGAGGCGCTGCGGCGGCTGGAGGAGGAGCGCAACCGCGACGTACCGCCCCTGTACGGCGACAACGCGCTGCCGTACCCCATCGAGATCGGCACCGTGCGGGCCGGCGACTGGGCGAGCACGGTGCCCGACCTGCTGGTCGCCGAGGGACGGCTGGGCGTCCGGCTCGACGAGGACCCCGCCGACGCGCGCGCCGCCCTCAAGGAGGCGGTGCACGGGGCGGCGAGCCCCTGGCTGCGGGAGAACCCGCCGGTGGTGACGTGGCCGGGCGGTCAGTTCGCCAGCGGGCGGCTGCCCGAGGGGCATCCGCTGCTGGGCGAGGTCAACCGGGCGGTCGCCGACGTCTCGGGCGCCTGGCCGCGTGAGGCCGCCGCGCCGTACGGCAGCGACCTGCGGCTGTACGCGGCGGGCGGCATCCCGTCGCTGCACTACGGGCCGGGCGACGTGCGGTTCGCGCACGCCCCGAGGGAGCAGGTGGAGCTGGCGGAGCTGCGCGAGGTGACCCGCGCCCTCGCCCTGCTCGCCGTCCGCCTCTGCGGCGTCCGCTAGGGCCCCTCCCCGACGACGGTCAAGGGCGTCCGCTAGGGCGTGTTTTGTGGATCAGGAGGTGGGTTCAACCTCCTGATTCGCCGATTCGGGCAGCGCGATGAGCTCGGGTGTGGCTCGATGGGTACATGGTCCGTCGCCATGAGTTAACCGATGCCGCGTGGGAACGTATCGCGCCGCTACTGCCGGCCCACCCAGGACGAGGTGGCCGGTGGCGGGATCACCGTCAAGTGCTCAACGGCATCGTGTGGAAGATCCGCACCGGTGCCGACTGGCGGGACATCCCCGAACGGTATGGCCCTTGGCAGACGATCTATCAGCGGTTCCGTCGCTGGTCAGCGGATGGGACGTGGCAGCGGCTGCTGGAGCATGTCCAGGCTCACGAGGATGCGGCAGGAGCGGTGGACTGGTCGGCCGTCTGCGTCGACTCGACCATTGTCCGGGCCCACCAGCACGCCGCGGGCGCCCGTAAAGGGGGAACCCGGCAAGGACGAACCATCACGTTGGGGATCAAGGCGGACAGGCGCTCGGGCGCTCGCGCGGCGGACTGACCACCAAACTCCACCTGGCCACCGACGGACGCGGCCTGCCGCTGGCGTTCGTTCTCACCGGCGGCAACATCAACGACTGCACCGAGTTCACCCGTGTGATGGCAGCCGTTCGCGTCCCTCGGCTCGGCCTTGGCCGTCCCCGCACCCGGCCTCAGCACGTCATCGCTGACAAGGGCTACAGCTCCCGGGCCATCCGTACCTATCTGCGCCGGCGGGGTATCAGCGCGACCATCCCTGAACGCGTCGACCAGCTGGCTGGGCGAGCTCATCGAGGGCACCGGCGCTGCGCGTTCGACCCTGCCCGTTACAAACGTCGCAACGTCGTCGAACGCTGTTTCAACCGGCTCAAGCAGTTCAGAGGCATCGCCACCCGCTACGACAAGCTCGCCGTTCACTACCAGGCAGCTGTCACCATCGCCTGCCTGCTGCTATGGCTTGCATGAGATCCACAAAACAGGCCCTAGGGCCCCTCCGCGAGGACGGCCGGGGCGCGTCCGCTAGGGCCCCTCCGCGAGGACGGCCGGGGCGGCGGCGCGGCGGCGCGCCTCCGGGATGACGAGCGGGGTGCCCGTCTGCGGGTCGGCGATGATCTCGCAGCGCAGGTCGAACACCCGCTCCACCAGCTCGGGCGTCACGATCGCCGACGGCTCGCCCTCGGCGACGATCCGGCCGGCGCGCATGACGACGAGGTGCGTGGCGTAGCGGCACGCCTGGTTGAGGTCGTGCAGCACGGCGACCATCGTGCGGCCCGCCTCGTGCAGGTCGGCGCACAGGTCCAGCACCTCGATCTGGTGCGAGATGTCGAGGAACGTCGTCGGCTCGTCCAGCAGCAGGATCGGCGTCTCCTGGGCCAGCGCCATGGCCAGCCACACCCGCTGCCGCTGCCCGCCCGACAGCTCGTCCACGATCCGCTCGGCCAGCTCCGCCACGTCGGTGGCGCGCATCGCCTCGGCCACGGCCGCCTCGTCCGCCCGCGACCACTGCCGCATCAGCCGCTGGTGCGGGTAGCGGCCGCGGGCCACCAGGTCGGCCACGGTGATGCCGTCGGGCACGATCGAGGTCTGCGGCAGCAGGCCGAGCCTGCGGGCCACCTCCTTGGACGGCAGCGAGGTGATCACGCTGCCGTCGAGGTGGACGGCGCCCGCGCGCGGCCTGAGCATGCGGGCGAGGGCGCGCAGGAGCGTGGACTTGCCGCAGGCGTTCGGCCCGATGATCACGGTGAACGACTCGTCGGGGATCGTCACGTCCAGGTCCTCGGCGACCACCCGCTGGTCGTAGGCGAGCGTCAGGCCGGAGCCCGACAGCCGGGCGGCGGACTCGGGCATCAGTGGCGGTCCTTTCGCAGGAGGAGGGCGAGGTAGACGCCGCCGATCGCGGCGGTGAGCACCCCGACGGGGAGCTGGACGGGCGCGAACAGCCGTTGCCCGGCCAGGTCGGCGCCCGTCAGGAGGACGGCGCCCGTGAGCGCCGAGGCCGTCATGGTGACGCCGGGGGAGCGGGCCAGCCGCCGGGCGAGCTGCGGCGCGGCCAGCGCGACGAACACGACGGGGCCGGCGGCGGCCGTGGCCACGCCGCACAGCAGCACCCCGGCGACGACGGCCGCCGCCCGCACGCGCTCCACGCCGATCCCCATGGCGCGGGCCGCGTCGTCGCCCATCTCGATCATCCGCATCGGCCGCGACACGTACGCGCAGACCGGCAGCAGCACGGCGACGGCCACGCCGACCGGGATCGCGTGGTCCCAGCCGCGCCCGCTCAGGCTGCCGGTGAGCCAGGCGCCGGCGGTGGCGGCGTCGTTGATGTTCGCCCGGGTCAGCAGGTACGAGTTGACCGCGACGAGCAGCGCGTTCGCGCCGATGCCGACGAGCACGAGCCGGTAGCCCTGCACCCCGCGCCGGAAGGCCAGCCCGTACACCAGCAGGGCCGTCGCCACGCAGCCGGCCAGCGCGCCGCCCGCGACGTGCAGAGCCGTGCCGCCGGAGACGACGGCGAGGATGCCGCCCGTCGAGGCGCCCGCCGTGAACCCGATGAAGTCGGGGCTGCCGAGGGGGTTGCGGGTGAGGCTCTGGAAGATCGCGCCGCTCATCCCGAACGCCGCGCCGACCAGCAGGCCGGTGACGACCCGGGGAGCGCGCAGCTTGCCGACGATGAGCTCGGCGACGGGCGTGCCCTGCCCGAACAGCGCGTGCAGCACGTCCGGCACCGGAACGGTGAACTCGCCGGTGGAGATCGCCAGCACGGCCACCACGAACCCGACGACGACGAGCCCGAGGCACACCGACAACGCCCGGGGCGCCGGCCGGACCGACCAGGGCCCGAGGCGCACCGCCCGCCGGGGCCGGCCGGGCGAGCCGGGAGAGGGGGACAGGGTCACGGAAGGTCTCCTGCGCGGGATCGTACGGGGGGTCTCTTCGAACGGGGGCTCACAGGGCGGCGAGCCTCCTGCGCCGGGCCATCAGCATGAACACCGGGGCGCCCAGCAGCGCGCACATGATGCCCACCTGGACCTCGCCGGGCCGGGCGACGAGCCGCCCGGCAACGTCGGCCGCCAGCAGCAGCGCCGGCGCGACGACCGCCGTGTACGGCAGCACCCACCGCTGGTCGCCGCCCACGAGCGCGCGCACGGCGTGCGGCACCGCGAGGCCCACGAACCACAGCGGCCCGGCCGCCGCGGTCGCCGACCCGCAGAGCAGCGTCACCGCCACTCCGGCGAGCAGCCGGGTCCGGGCGACGGCCACGCCCAGCGCCCGGCCGGCGTCGTCACCGAGCGCCAGCATGTTGAGCGGCCGCGCCAGCGTCAGCCCGAGGGCGACGCCCGCCACCATGAACGGCGCCAGCCGCGTCAGCGTGCCCGCGTCCTGCCCGGCCAGCGACCCGGTCAGCCAGAACCTCATCCGGTCGAACGTCCGGGAGTCGATGCGCAGCAGCGCCGAGCACGCGGCGGTGAGCGCCATGCCCACGGCCACGCCCGCCAGCGCCAGCCGCACCGGGGCCGAGCCCGACCGGCCCGCCGAGCCGAGCGCGTAGACGAGCACGGCCGCCACGGCCGCGCCCGCGAACGCGAACCACACGTAGGCCGCCGGATCGGACACCCCGAGCAGCGCGAGCGCCACGGTCACGCCCAGGGCCGCCCCCTCGTTGATCCCGAGCAGGCCGGGGTCGGCCAGCGGGTTGCGGGTGAGGCTCTGCATGATCGCCCCGGCCAGCCCGAGCGCGGCGCCCACGCCGATGCCCAGGAGCGTGCGGGGGACCCGCAGCTCGCGGATCACGGTGTGGTCGCTGGAGGCGTCGGGCGCGAGGAAGGCGTCGATCACCGTCGAGAGCGGCACGGACCGGGCGCCCAGCGCCACGCTGGCCAGCGCGACGAGCACCAGCACGCCCAGCGCGGCCACCAGCCCGCCGGTCAGGAGGGCCGCCCGCCGCCGTCCCGTCCCCCCGCCGCTCGCACCGCCGCTCGCACCGCCGGCGGAAGGAGCCTCGGCCGTCGCGGTCGGCGGCTCGCTCTGCTTGGCCGGGCGCACCCGCCCCCCTCTCGTAGCGGTCAAAGTAAGGTAAGGCTAATCTCATCTCGATCGACGAAGGCAAGCCTAACCTCAGGAGATGGAAATGTCCGAACCGGTACTGGCCCGCAGGGGCTTCCTCACGGCGGCCGCGGGCCTGGCGGCGTCGCTGACCCTGGCCGCGTGCGGGTCCGGCACCGGGACGACGAGCACGACGGGCACGACGGCGGCCGGATCGCCCGCACCGAGCGGATCCGCCGGCGGCGGCCCGTGGACGTTCACCGACGACCGCGGCCGCAAGCTCGAACGCCCGGCACGTCCCGCGCGCGTCGTGGCCCAGGTCGGCTCGGCCGCCGCGCTGTGGGACTTCGGCGTGCGGCCGGTGGCGGTGTTCGGCCCGCACAGGCTCAAGGACGGCAGCAGGGACCCGCAGGCGGGCAACGTCGACATCACCAAGGTCACGGGCCTCGGCAACGTGTGGGACGAGTTCAACGTCGAGCAGTACATCGCGCTCCAGCCCGACCTGCTCGTGAGCAACATGTACGTGAAGGACACCCTCTGGTACGTCCCGGAGAAGTCCAAGGACACCATCGAGCAGGTGGCCCCCACCGCCGGCATCATGCTGACCGGCAAGAGCGCCACGGAAGTGATCGGCCGCTACGAGGCCCTGGCCGCCTCCCTCGGCGCCGACATGAAGGGGGTGCCCGAGGCCAAGGCCCGGCTGGAGGCCGCCTCGAAGGAGCTGGCCGCGTTCAAGGACCTGAAGATCCTCATGGTGTCGGGCGGCGCCGACGCGTTCTGGGTGGTCAACCCGCCGGAGTACCCCGACATCGTCCACCTGACCGCCGCCGGGCTCGACGTCGTCAAGCCGTCCAAGGTGGACGAGGGCGGCTTCTTCCAGACGCTGAGCTGGGAGAACGCCGACACCTACGACGCCGACGTCATCCTGTACGACACCCGCACGCAGGCGCTCAAGCCCGAGGAGATGATGCGGAAGCCGACCTTCGCCAAGCTCCCCGCGGTCAAGGCCGGGCAGCTCTACCCGTGGCGGGCCGAGACGCCGTTCAGCTACCAGGGGTACGCGGCGTTCGTCGAGGGGCTCGTGGCCGACCTCAGGAAGGCTAGTAAGCTCCCCTGACCTCGACGATCTCGCCCAGCGGGAACTCCAGGTAGTCGCCCGCTTCCTCGCACCACGCGTCGAGCGCCCCGCCCTTCAGCTCGCCGTGGCTGATGGTGGCGGTCAGGCCGCCGGTCAGCGTGATGCCGGCCCGCACGCCCCG
The DNA here is from genome assembly GCF_024172185.1 of Nonomuraea roseoviolacea subsp. carminata. Lineage (GTDB taxonomy): Bacteria > Actinomycetota > Actinomycetes > Streptosporangiales > Streptosporangiaceae > Nonomuraea > Nonomuraea roseoviolacea. The sequence continues at coordinate 811,644 of NZ_JAMZEC010000001.1, read as the reverse complement.
GTCGACCACGAAACCGAGCAGCGACTGCTGCGCGGTGGGCAGCCGGGTCGCCATCCGCCCGATGACGGCCCAGGTGCGGCCGGCCGGCTGGGCGCTCTGGCCGGTCGCGAGCAGCCGGCGGGCGTGCTCGTACGGGTCGGGCGCGGGGTCGGACACGACGTGCGCGAACCCGTCGGGGCCGGCCAGCGCGGCGGCCCCCGACGGGACGGGCCGTTCCGGCAGCTCGGCCACCTGACCGCCGGGCAGCAGGATCAGCTTGCCGCCCGCGGGCGGCTCCTCGGGGCGGACCCGACGGATGGTGATCTCGCCGGTGTCGGCGACGGGCACCGGGGCGTAGCCGTGCTCGCGCAGCGTGGCCAGCGTGCGCTCGGCGTCGGCCGAGCCGACCAGCACCGTGGGGGCCAGCAGCCGCAGCCCGAGCCGGGCCAGCCGCCGGTTGGCGGCGATCTCGGCGAGCAGCGCCGGGTCGGACGCCTGCACCACGCAGCCGACCGTGGTCACGGTCACCTCGCCGTGGCGGCGGGCCACGTCACGCACGAGGTACTCCAGCGGCTGCGGCACCGTGCCGACCGCGGCCAGCTCCGCCAGCAGCTCGTCGGCGTCGTGGCCGTGGTCGAGCGCGCCGCGCACGCTCGCGGGCGTGAAGCGCCACACCGAGGCGGCCCCGCGCGACTCGCGCTCGGCCACGCGGTCGAGCAGCGCGGCCAGCTCGGCGGCGGGCGGCCCGGTGACCACCGCGGTCAGGTCGGGGCCGAACAGGGCGCTCCTGCGCACGCTGGCCAGCGCCCGCGTGGACGCCTCCACCAGGATCGGGTCGTGCTCGACCAGGGGCACGACCTCGTCGTTCTCGTCGCCCGCCTGCGCGGCCAGCCCGGCCAGGGCCCGGCCGAGGTCGGTGAGCGAGTCGTTGGCCAGCAGGCCGAGCAGCCGCGCCTCCTCCAGCGTCGCCGTGGCGCACTCGCCGAGCAGCTCCTGATCGAGCAGCGGCGCGTGCCAGTGCACGTCGGCCACCAGGCCGGCGCGGTCGGCGAACGCGGTGCCCGACGGCAGGCGCGCCAGCACCGGCAGCACCGCCCGGCGGATGCGGGCCACGGCCGCCCCCGCGCGGTCGTCGCCGAGGACGGTGCCGTAGCGGCCGTCGACGCGGCGCAGCGACGAGCGCTCCATGCGCCACCACGCCGACAGCAGCACCCGCAGCCGCGCGGCGCCCTCGTCCAGCCGCCACCGATCGAACCGCTCGGTCGGCACCATGCCGCCCGCCTGCTCGTCCCAGGCCAGCAGCCGGGCCACCGCGCAGACCTCCAGCAGCAGCCGGGTCTCGTCCTCGTCGCAGCCGGTCTCCTTGGCCACGCGGCGCACCTCGCGCACGCCCACGCCGCCGGTCTTGAGCAGCGGCAGCGGCGTCTTGGAGATGTTGTCGAGCAGGGCCGCGCACCGCTCCACCACGTGCGGCGCGGCCAGCGTCATCAGGTGGTCGACCTCTTCGGGGTCGATGGGGATGGTGGCCACCTCGGGCGGCTCGGGCGTGAACGGCGGGTGGTGGCCGGGGCCGCGCACGCACAGCGCCACCTCGCGCGGCATCTCGGCCACGTGCCAGCTCGGGCGGTAGAGCAGGCCGTGGTCGGCGCACCACTTCTCGGGTGTGCCCGGCACGACGAACCGGTGGCCGTCGACGTCGCGGACGGGGCCGTTCCAGGCGAAGGCGTCCAGCAGCTCGCGCGTGCCCTCGGGGGCGTGGCGCAGCAGCGCCGCCACGTGCGCCGAGTCGGCGAGCACCTCGCTCACCCGGGCGATCGCGGCGCGCTTGGGGCCGCCGGGGGGCAGGCCGAGGCGGCGGGCCAGGGCGCGCAGGGTGTCGAGGCTGATGGTCCAGGAGTTGAGGTAGTGGTCGAGCGGCTCGCCGAGCCCGAGCGGGGTGGGCCACCAGCGGGAGACGGCCTCGGCCAGGTGGATCACGCCCTCGGCGTCGGGCCAGGCCAGCGCGTGGTCGTGCAGCCGGTCGAGCCAGGGCGTCACCTCGGAGGCCGGCACGCCGAGGAACTGCGCGACCCGCTCGGGCGTGGGACGGCGGACCACGAGGCACGCCTGGGCGAGCTCCAGGCACGGCAGCGGGAGGCCGCGCAGCGCCTCCATCACGGCGAAGCCGTTGCACAGCCGCTGGGCGAGCGTGTCGAGCCGCCGCGGCCAGGGCGCGGCGATGGCGTCGGGCCGGTTCGCGAGAATGCGGCCGAGCCGGTCTTCGTCGAGTGTCCGCAGCCAGCCGAGCAGGTGATCATCCATCGGTCAGCACTCTCAGGGGTCGCGCGCGGGACTCACCGTGAGCCATGAGCATCCACGGTAGTGCAGATCACCCCCGGTCACGTGAGGACTGCCCAGACGATCTTCCCTTGTGGTGCGAGCGCCGACCAGCCCCAGCGGAGGCTGAGGGACTCGACGATGTGCAGCCCCAGCCCGCCGGCTTCGAGGGGGCCGGGATAGCGCAGCTCCGGGACCCCGGAGGCCGGGTCGGTGAAGGCGCTGGTGACGAGCGGACCGCGGCGTACCAGGGACATGTGCACGGGCGGCCGGGTGCCGGGGTCGGAGACGTGCAGGCCGTGGCGGAGCGCGTTGGTCGCCAGCTCGGAGACGACGAGCTCCATGTTCTCTGTGAGTTCTTCCAGCTTCCAGCCGCTCAGCGCGCCCATGGCGAAGGCGCGGGCGGCGTGCACGGAGGACGGTGTGGGGGGAAGGACGAACGTGGCACTCGCGGAGGGGCCGGAAGTCAGCAGGTCGCGCGCCGCCTCCGGCCACCAGCCGACGGGGGGCCACCAGTCGAACGTGGTCCATTGGCCGGGAGCCAGGGTGGGTTGCACATAGATCATTCTGCGGCAAACTCTCGTGCAGGTGCAAGGGCGAATGCACGTGCAGAGGGTGCGTGCAGGCGCTACGGTTTCCCTCAAATGGTCGGAACCGGCGTGAAAGGGGATCTTGGCCGCGGTTGATGATCTTTCGACCGTGAAGTGACAGACTAGGTGTCAAGGAAACGACCAAGGAGCAGCGCGTGTCCATTGATCCGCCGGGTTCTGGTTCGACCGTCAGGCGCATCATGCTCGGAGCCAGCCTCCGGCGCCTTCGCGAGGCCAGCGAGCTCACCAGGGACCAGGCCGGATTCCACATCAGGGCGTCCGAGTCCAAGATCAGCCGGATGGAGCTCGGGCGCGTCGGATTCAAGACACGTGACGTCGAGGACCTGCTCACCCTGTACGGCGTCGTCGATGACGCCGAACGCCGTGCACTGCTGGAGATGGTCCGCGAGGCCAACACCCCCGGGTGGTGGCACAAGTATTCCGCCGTGCTGCCCTCGTGGTTCACCACCTACGTCGGGCTTGAGGAGGCCGCCAGCGTGATCCGCACCTATGAGGTGCAGTTCGTGCCCGGCCTGCTGCAGACGGCCGCGTACGCGCGCGCGGTCTTCCAGCTCGGCAACCCCGAGGCGAGCCCCGCGGAGATCGAACGCCGCGTGCATCTGCGCATGCAGCGGCAGGAGCGTTTCACCCAGAAGGACGGGCCGCGCCTGTGGGCCGTCATCGACGAGGCCACGCTCAAGCGGACCATCGGCGGGCGGGAGGTCATGGCCGAACAGCTCCAGCACCTGCTGGAAGTGGCCGCACTGCCCAATATCACCCTTCAGGTGATGCCCTTCAGATACGGTATGCACGCGGCTGAAGGTGGCGCGTTCAGCATCTTGCGGTTTCCCGAGTCCGATTTGTCGGACGTTGTCTATGTCGAGCAGCTCTGGGGTGCCCTATACCTGGACAAACGTGAGGACATCGACCCGTACCTCACGGCCATGGAGCAGTTATGCGTGGAGAGCACCACGCCCGGGGGCACCGTCGAGCTCATCGGCGGTCTTCTCAGAAAGATGTAGATGAAGCAGACCTACAACGGCATGCCCGCGACCGACCTCAAGCAGGTCGCCTGGCGCAAGAGCCGCTACAGCAACTCGCAGGGCAACTGCGTGGAGCTCGCCCAGCTCCCCGACGGTGGCGTCGCGGTGCGCAACTCGCGCTTCCCCGACGGGCCGGCCCTGATCTACACCCGTGACGAGATCCGGGCCCTCGTGCTCGGGGTCAAGGACGGGGAGTTCGACGGCCTCCTCGTCTGACGCCCCCCTCGTCTGACGGGCGCCCGCACGGGCCCCGCCTCCGGTGGCCTTCCCGGGACGGCGTAACCGCGTGTTAACCTCCGGCGTGCCCGCTTAACGGCGGCGCGCCGGGGGCGTAACGGCCCCGCCCCGCGCGGGCGGCAGGATGCGGTCCATGCTCGACCAGATGACTCTCTACCCGATCGCCGACGACGTGCTGTTCGCGCCCGGCGGCAAGGTCGTGATCCGCACGTACGGCGTCGCGCCGGCGGAATCCGGCAGCGTCTCGTACCGCACCTGGGTGACCGGCCTGCGCGACCAGCCCCGATACTGGCACTGGGGCCACTTCGAGGACGCCGCGTCCGGGCACCGCCAGGTGCTGGCGTGGCTGACCGGCCGAGGACCGCAGCCCAAGCAGGCACTGTTGTCCTGACCCTGCTCGCTTCCCGCCTTTTCCCGCCCCCTGCCCGCGCCTCCCGGGGTCGTGTTAGGCTCGCGCCTGAGCCGAGCAATCGCTTGGTCATGCGAGGTCGAGGAGGCGTGGTGCGCCGGGCCATCTACCTGATCGAAGAGGTCGACTTCCGCCCCATGAACTCCCGGCGGCCCCTGGAGTACCTCACCTGGCTGACCCGCTACAAACGCGAGGACGAGACCCTCGACCGCCCGACCCTGACCTCGGGCACGTCCATCAGGTCCCGCGACATCGACCTGGCCGGCGCGTTCTACGCCGTCGGCATCACCGGGCACCCCCAGTTCAAGGCCGTCACGCTGTGGGAGTGCCACGGCGGCTGGGACGGCGGCTGGCGGCAGATGATGAACATCTACCGCGGCGTGGACGACCGCCTCTTCCTGTCCGACATCGACGACCTGCGCTTCTCCGCCTTCTCCCGCCCGCTCGGCGCCGTGCCCGGCACGCCGTCGCTCGCCGACGTCGGCCGCTCCGAGTTCTACCTGTTCGAGAGCGCCCGGGTGCGGCCCGGCGCCGCCCTCGACTACCTGGAGGCCGTGCGCGCCGAGCGGGCGCCGCTGATGGCCGAGCACGGGCACGAGCTGGTCGGCCTGTACGAGGTGCTGTTCTGCGACACCGAGGTGGTCACGCTCTGGGGCGTCTCCCTGGACGACCACCTGCGCACCCAGCGCGCCCGCGACGCCGCGCTCGGCCTCGACGACGAGGCCGAGCCCGACGACCGGCTGCTCGGCTGGGCCAAGCGGGCCCGCGACCACCTCGACGGGCCGTGGCGCGAGACGCTGCTCGCGCCGTTCCCGGGCTGCCGGCTGGCCCCCTGACCGACTCAAGCGGCCCGGGTCAGGGGGTGACGGGGGCGTTCCAGGCGACGACGACCGGCTCGGCGTGCTCGAAGCCGAGTCGTGAGTACGTGCCCGTCTCCAGCTTGAACAGCCGCCCGTCCCGCGGCGGCAGCCCCAGCCAGCGGGCCGCGATCACCCGCAGCATGTGGCCGTGGGCCACCAGCGCCACCCGGCCCTCGGCCGCCCTGGCCCGGGCGATCACCCGGTCGGCCCGCGCCCCCACCTGCTCCACCGTCTCGCCGGGATGCTCCGCGTCGCCGGGGATCACGCCGTCACGCCACAGGTACCAGCCGGGCCGGTCCTCGCGGATGGCCGGCGTGGTGATGCCCTCGTAGCCGCCGTAGTCCCACTCCCACAGGTCGGGCTCCACCTCGTACGCGCCGAGCCCGGCCAGCTCCGCCGTGCGGCGGGCGCGCTGCGGCGGCGAGACGAGCACGAGGTCGAACGTGCACTCCTTGACCAGCGGGGCCAGCGCCCGCGCCTGCTCCTCGCCGTGGGGCGTCAACGGCACGTCGGTGCGGCCGGTGTGCCTGCCGGTCCGGCTCCACTCGGTCTCACCATGCCTGAGCAGCAACATCTCATCCATGCCTCCCATCATCCGGCACGCCCGACCTCGACCTCGCTTGAGGGAGCGGCCGGAGGGAGGTCAGGCGCCGGCCAGCTCCTCGACCACGGGGGTGAGGACGCCGAGATCACGCTCGTGGTGGACGACGAAGTACGACACGTCGTGCGCGTCGCGCCAGTGGCGGAGCCGGTCGGCGATGTCGCGCCGCGTGCCGAGCAGCACCTGGGGGGTGTCCTCCAGGCGCGCGCTGGCGGCGGCGCTCCACGCCTCCTCCGCCCGGCGCTCGCCGGCCTGCAGCACGCTCGTCCCGAGCTCCAGCCGCTCGTAGCGGTCGCCCGCCGCCTCGCGCACGGTCCGCAGCTTGTCCAGGTACGCCGCCAGGCCGCCGTCGCGCTCGTCCGGGCCGCTGCCGTCGCCGCGCACCCGCGTCGTCAGGTGGACCACGTCGGCCTCGCGGGCGGCCAGCCGCAGCATCCGGGGGCCGCCCGCGCCGAGCAGCAGCCGCGGGTGCGGCCGGCTGACCGGCTTGGGCCGCTGGTCGAGGCCGCGGACGCGGTAGTGGGCGCCCTCGAAGGTGAACGGCCCGTCGCCCCACAGCCCCCTGAGCACGGCCAGCGCCTCGGCCAGCCGCTCCACCCGGACGCCGGGCGGGTCCAGCGGCAGCCCGGCCGAGACGTAGTCGCCGGCCATCCAGCCCGTGCCGAGCCCCACCTCCAGCCGGCCGTCCGACAGCAGGTCGAGGGTCGCCGTCTCCTTGGCCAGCACGGCCGGGTGCCGGAAGTCGTTGGCGAAGACCAGCGTGCCCACGCGCAGCCGGGTGGTCGCGCACGCGGCGGCCGTGAGCGCGGCCACGGGCGCGAAGCGCGGCCCGACCAGGTGGTCCGGCGCCAGGAGCACGTCGAACCCGGAGCCCTCCAGTCGCCGGGCCTTCTCGGCCCACTCCTTGCCGGACTCCGCCTGCCGTATCACGGCCCCGAACCTGAACCGCCGCACCGCGCCTCCTCGTCTCGGCCGAGCGTCTGGACCGAGAGTGTACGCCGCCCACTTACCAAGCGCTTGCTTCAAGTGCGACACTGGCCGCATGGACATCCCGGTGCGTCACGCGACGGACGACGAGGTGCGCTTCTTCCACCGGCACGGCTGGGTCCGGCTCGCACGGCTGGTGCCGCCCGACACCGTGACGGCCCTGCGCGAGCGGGCCATGGACCACCTGCGGGCCCGCGAGCGCGGTGCCGCCACGCTGGTGGACCAGGCGTTCGGCCAGTCGCGCGACGTGGCCGACGGCGACGAGGCGTTCCGCGCGCTCGCCCTCGCCCCCGCGATGGGCCGCAACGCCGTCCGCCTGCTCCACAGCGTGCGCGACGTCCGCGTCCAGGTGACGAACCTGCTGGTCAAGGAGCCGGGCGAGCACGGCGCGACGGAGTTCCACCAGGACTTCCCGTGGATGCCGATGGACCGCTCGGCCATGCTCACCGTCTGGCTCGCCCTGGCCGACGTGCCCGCCGACATGGGCTCGCTGCGCTTCTACAGCGGCTCGCACCGGCACGGGGTGCTCGGGCGCAGCTTCACCCGCGCCGGCGACGACCAGCTCACCCAGCACCCGTGGCTCAAGGAGCTGGAGCTGTCGCCGCCGCTCGACCTCGAAGCGGGCGACGCCACCGTCCACCACGCGCTGACCGTGCACGGGGCGCCCGCCAACCGACGCGAGAGCACCCGCCTGTCGTTCACGGTGACCTACTTCGACGCCGACGCCCTCTACACCGGCACGCCGTACAAGCAGACCGACGGGCTCGGCCTGGAGGTCAACCGGCCCTTCGACCACCCGAGGTTCCCGTGCCCGAGACCGTGAGAGGACCGGTCGCCGACCTCGGGGCGACGCTCATGCACGAGCACGTCTTCGGGCTCAGCCCGGAGATCCTCTGGAACTGGCCGGACATCCCCGAGGGCTGGGACCTGGAGACGCGCGCCCGCGAGGCGGCGGCCAAGCTCGACGCGGCCAAGGCCGAGGGCATCGACACGATCGTGGACCTCACCGTCGTCGGGCTCGGCCGCCACGTGCCGGCCGTCCAGCGGGTCGCCGAGCTGACCGACGTGCACATCGTGGCCGCCACCGGCCTCTACACCTACGACGCGCTGCCGCCCTACTTCGGCAACCGCGGCCCCGGCACGCTGTTCGGCGGGCCCGACCGGCTGGCCGAGTTCTTCGTCCGCGACATCACCGAGGGCATCGGCCGCACCGGGGTCAGGGCCGCGATCCTCAAGTGCGCCACCGACCGGCCGGGGATGACGAAGAACTGCGAGCGGGTCTTCCGCGCCGTGGCCGAGGCGCACCTGGAGACGGGCGTGCCCATCACCACCCACTCCCACAGCGCCGGCCGCGGCGGCCTGGAGCAGCAGCGGCTGCTCGCCGCCCTCGGCGTGGACCTCGGCCGGGTCGTCATCGGCCACGCCGGCGACTCCACCGACGTCGCCTACCTGGAGGAGCTGGTGGCCAACGGCTCCTTCATCGGCATGGACCGCTTCGGCATCGGCACGATCAGCCCGTTCGAGGACCGGGTCGCGGTCGTGGCCGCCATGTGCGAGCGCGGGCACGCCGGCCGCATGGTGCTCGGCCACGACTCGTACTGCTTCAACGACCGCTTCGACGCCGACGTCGTGCGCGAGCGCCACCCCGACTACCACCTGCTGCACGTCTCCCGTGACGTCCTGCCCGAGCTGCGCAAGCGCGGCGTCACCGAGGAGCAGATCCACCAGATGCTCGTCGACAACCCGCGGAGGATCTTCGGATGATCGAGGACTTCGACGTCGCCTCGGACTGGCACGTCGCCTCGCCGTACGCGTTCCTGGCCCGGCTGAGGCGCGAGCGGCCGGTGTTCGCCAGCGAGCACCTCGGCGCGTACGTGCTCACCCGCCACGCCGACGTGCGCGCCGCGTACGGCGACCCGCGGCGCTTCTCCTCCAAGGGCTCGCTCACGATCTCCCGCAGCCTCACCCGGGAGACGCGCGAGAAGCTGGGCGAGCACGGCTCGTTCCTGTCGAGCTTCGTGGCCAACGTGGACCCGCCCGACCACACCCGGCTGCGCCGGTCGGTGTCGCGGGCGTTCACGCCGCGCGCCGTCTCGGCCATGGAGGAGACGTTCCGGCGGCTGAACGAGGACCTGCTCGACCGGATCGGGCCCAAGGGCCGCGCCGACTTCGTGACCGAGATCGGCCACGAGCCGTCGATCAAGCTGACCGCCCGCTTCATCGGCGTGCCGGAGGAGGACGAGGCGTTCGTGCAGGCGCACGTGAAGGACTGGTTCCAGCTCTTCCTGTCGCCGGAGCCGCCGGAGCGCCAGCTCGAACTGGCCGACAGCTTCCTGACCTACCTCGCCTACGTGGACCGCCTGGTCGCCGCCCGGGCCGAGCGCCCGCGCGACGACTTCACCTCGCTGATGACCTCGCTCATCGGCACCGAGCTGAGCCACCGCGAGGTGGTGGAGCTGATCTCCACGATCCTGCTCGGCGGCAACGACACCGTGCCCAACCAGCTCGGCAACACCGTCCTGCGGCTGCTGCGCGAGAAGGCGTGGCCGGTCGAGCCGGCCCTGGTCCAGAACGCGGCCGAGGAGTGCATGCGCATCGACGGCGCCTCGCTCGGCTCGTTCCGGTACGCCACGACCGACGTCACGCTGCACGGGGTGACGATCCCCGCCGGGTCGCTGGTGCTGCTGTCGACCGACTCGGCCGCCCACGACGAGACGGTCTTCCCGGAGCCGGAGCGGTTCGTGATCGACCGGCCCAACGCCGACGCGCACATGGTGTTCGGGTACGGGATCCACTTCTGCGTCGGGGCCGCCCTCGGGCGGCTGCAACTGCGCACGGCCCTGGAGGTGCTGGGGCGGCGCCTGCCGGGGCTGCGGCTCGCGCCCGGCCAGGAGATCGCCTACCGCCGCTCGATCGTCGGGCGCGGGCTGCCGTCGCTGCTGGTGGAGTGGTGACGGCGGGCCTGCCCGGCTTCGCCGTGTCCGGCGGCCGGTTCGACGGGCGGGTGGCGCTGGTGACGGGCGCGGGGTCGGGCATCGGCGCGGCCTGCGCCGCGCGGCTGGCCGTCGAGGGGGCGTGCGTGGGCGTCCTGGACGTACGGGCCTCCGGCGCCCGGGCCACGGCCGCCGCCATCCGCGGCCGGGGCGGCACGGCCACGGCCCTCACCTGCGACGTCTCCGACGAGAAGCAGGTCGCCGCCGCCGTGGCCGAGCTGCTGGCCTCGTACGGGCGGCTGGACGTCGTCCACTCCAACGCGGCGGCCCTCGGCCGCGAGGTGTACGGCCGCGACCACCACCTGGAGACCCTGGACGCGGACGTGTGGGACCGGACCATGGCCGTCAACGTGCGCGGCGCGATGCTCCTGGTCAAGCACGCCGCCCCGCGCATGGCCGACGGCGGCGCCTTCGTCCTGACCTCGTCGGTGTCGGGCCTCACGGGCGACCTGGACCACGCCGCGTACGGCACGTCCAAGGCCGCGCTCACGGGGCTCGTCCGGTACGTGGCCACCACGTACGGCGCGCGCGGGATCCGCTGCAACGCGGTCGCCCCGGCGCTGGTGCTCACGGACGCCGCCCGGCTGGCCCTCGGCCCGGACCGGCTGGCCGACAAGGAGGCCGAGCGGCTGCTGCCGTGGGCGTGCGCGCCGGAGGACGTGGCGGACCTGGTGGCGTTCCTGGCCTCGGACGAGGCGCGGTGCATCACCGGGCAGACGGTCGTGATCGACTGCGGCACGCTGGCGCACCGGCCCGAGCACGCCCTCCACCAGCGGCGCCTCGCCCCGCCCTGACCACCGCCTCTCCTCTGGACCCCCTCGTCCCATGGGTCATGCTCATCCCATAAAGTCATGAAAAATCGGGCTTTGGGAGGGCTGATGGAGCCGGTAGCGGTGGGACTGATCGGAGCCGGGCCGTGGGCGGAACTCGCGCACGCCCCCATGCTGGCCCGCGGCCCGCACACCCGCCTGGCCGGCGTCTGGGCCCGCCGCCCGGAGGCCGCCGCCCGGCTCGGCGCGCCCGTGTTCGAGCGGGTCGAGGAGCTGTTCGACGCCTGCGAGGCCGTCGCGTTCTGCGTGCCGCCCGCCGTACAGGCCGAGCTGGGGGTCAAGGCCGCCAAGGCCGGCAAGGCGCTGCTGCTGGAGAAGCCGCTCGCCGACTCCCTGGAGGCGGCCGAGCGGCTCGCCGCGGCCATCGCCGAGGCCGGCGTGCCCTCCCAGATGATGCTGACCCTGCGCTACGCGGCCCGCACCCGCGAGTTCCTGGCCCGCTGCGCCGAGATCGAGCCGTTCGGCGGGCACGCCGCGAACCTCTCCGGCGTCCTGCTCGGCGACCACCCCTTCGGGACCCCGTGGCGGCTGGAGCGCGGCGCGCTGCTCGACGTCGGACCGCACATGATCGACCTGCTCGACGCCGCGCTCGGCCCCGTCACCGGCGTGCGCGCCCACGGCGACCCGCTCGGCTGGACCGGCCTGCTGCTGGAGCACGAGGGCGGCGCGGTCAGCGAGACGTCGCTCTGCATGACCGTCCCCGGCGAGACCCCGCCCACCTCCGTCGCCGTCTACGGCCGCAAGGGCAGCGCCGTCCTCGTGCCGGACGACGGCGACGCCCTGGCCGTCGTCGCCGAGGAGTTCGCCCGCACCGTACGGGAGGGCGGACACCCCCTCGACGCCGCCCGCGGCCTGCGGCTCCAGCGCGTCATCGCCGAGGCCGAGGCGCAACTGGCTGCCCCTTGACTTCGGCTCGATCCGGAGCATTGATAGCGTTTGTCCGACGCGCAGTGTTGCAGCGAAGTCCGGTGCGAGTCCGGCGCTGTCCCGCAACTGTCATAGCCAGGTCGCCTGCCTCTGCGCCGACGTCATCAACCCTCGTGGAAAAGGGTGATCCGTCGCTCATCGCGGGTCTCTCGGTTCCGACAGTGTGAAAGGACTACTCGTGAGGCCCGTACGCACGGCCTTCGCGGGCGCGCTGCTGGGAACGCTCGTCCTGGCCGCGTGCGGCCAGACCGCCCCCACCGCCCCCTCGTCCACCGCCCCCTCGACCGCCTCCACCGCCTCGGCTCCCGCCTCCGCGAGTCCCGACGCCGCGGCCGGCTTCCCGGTCACCGTCGAGGCCGCCAACGGCAGGATCACCCTGGCCAAGCGCCCCGAGCGCATCGTCTCGCTGTCCGCCGCGCACACCGAGACCCTGTTCGCCATCGGCGCGGGCCCGCAGGTGGTGGCGGTCGACGACCAGTCGAACTTCCCCCAGCAGGCCCCCCGCACCGACCTGTCCGGGTTCAAGCCCAACGTCGAGGCGATCGCCGCCCAGAAGCCCGACCTCGTCATCATCTCCAACGACATCAACAAGGTCGCCTCCGAGCTGGGCAAGCTCAACGTCCCCGTCCTGCTGGAGCCCGCCGCCACCAAGCTGGACGAGGCGTACGACGAGATCGCCGACCTGGGCGCCGCGACCGGCAACCAGGCCAAGGCCGACGAGCTCGTCACCACGATGAAGGGCGCGCTGGACAAGCTCGCCGCGAGCGCCCCCAAGGACCGCAAGCTCACCTACTACCACGAGCTCGACCAGACGCCCTACGCCGCGACGTCCTCCACCTTCATCGGGCAGATCTACGCGATGTTCGGCCTGGTCAACATCGCCGACAAGGCGCCCGGCGCGGCCGGCGGCTACCCGAAGCTGTCCAAGGAGTTCGTCGCCCAGGCCGACCCGGACCTGATCTTCCTCGCCGACGTGAAGTGCTGCGGCCAGAACAAGGAGGCCCTGGCCAAGCGGCCCGGCTGGAAGAACCTCAAGGCCGTGAAGAACGACCAGGTCGTCCCGCTCGACGACGACGTGGCCTCCCGCTGGGGGCCGCGCATCGTGGACCTCGCCCACACGATCGGTGACGCGGTCTCCAAGGCGGCCGGCTCGTAGTGTCCCGGCCAGCGCCGTTCCGCCGCTCCGGCCGTCCCGACCGGCTCTCGGGGTCTTCCCGACCCGCTGAGCCTGCCGGGTCCGCGGGATCCCCTGAGTCTGCCGAGCCGGCGGGATCCTCCGAGCCTGCCGGGACCGTCGGATCTGCCGGATCTTTCGGATCTGCCGGGTCTCCCGGATCTCCGGAATTCCCCGAGTCCGCGGGGTCCACCGCCCGGCCAGCCCCGTCCGGCCCGCCTGGCCCGTCCGGCCCGCCTGGCCCGCCTGGCCCGTCCGGCCCGCCTGGCCCGCCTGGCCCGCCTGGCCCGTCCGGCGCGCCCAAGCCGCCTGGGCCGCCCGCGCCGGCCCGGGCCAGGCCGCTGTGGCTGGCCGGGGCGGCGGCGTTGCTGGTCGTATCCATGATCGTCGGGCTGCTGGGCGGCGCCGCCGACATCTCGCCCGGCCAGGTGGTGCTCCAGGCGCTCGACTGGCTGCCGCTGGTCGACGTCCACTCCGGCCTCGCCCCCGTCGAGCAGGGCCTGCTGTACGAGATCCGGCTGCCCCGCGTGCTGCTCGCGGCCGTCGTGGGCGGCCTGCTGGCCATCGCCGGAGCGGGGTACCAGGGCGTCTTCCGCAACCCGCTGGCCGACCCGTACCTGCTCGGCGCCGCCGCCGGGGCCGGGCTGACCGCGACCGTGGTCATCGTGCTCGTCCCGGCCGGGGTCGTCGCCGTGCCGGTGGCGGCCTTCGCCGGGGCCTTCGGCGGCGTGCTCCTCGCGTACGCGCTGGGCAACACCGCCGGGCGCTCCGGCGGCACCGCGACGCTCGTGCTGGCCGGGGTGGCGGTCACGTCGTTCCTGACCGCGATCCAGACGTTCATCCAGCAGTTCAAGGTCGAGGAGCTGCAGCGGATCTACTCCTGGATCATGGGGGACGTCGGCGGCGGATGGGAGCAGGTCCGCCTCGTCCTGCCGTACGCCGCCGTCTCCTCGGTCCTGCTGCTCCTGCACGGGCGGATGCTCGACGTGCTGTCCGTGGGCGACGAGGAGGCGACCAGCCTCGGGGTGCGCGCGGGCCGGGTCCGGCTCGTGGTGCTCCTCGCCGCCTCCCTGGCCACGGCCGCGGCCGTCGCGGTGAGCGGCCTGATCGGGTTCATCGGGATCGTCATCCCGCACGTGGCCCGGCGGCTCGCGGGCGGTTCGTACCGGATCGTGCTGCCGCTCTCGCTGCTGGGCGGGGCCGCGTTCCTCGTGCTCGCCGACGTCGTGGCCCGCACGGTCATCGCGCCGGCCGAGCTGCCCATCGGGGTGGTCACCATGTTCGTGGGCGCGCCGTTCTTCGTCGGCGTCCTGCGCCTGACCCGCCGGAGCGCCCCATGACCCGCCCCACGCCAGGCGGTCCTCCCAGAACGCCGTCCTCTGCCACGTCCGGCGCCCCGGCCGGCTCCGCATCTCATGAGACCTCCCCGAAGAGCGCCGCGAGCACCCACGAGCCCACTGCGGGTACCCAGGCGGGCACCCACGAGACCGCCGCGGGCACCCACGAGACAGCTGCGGGCGCCGACGAGACCGGTGCGGGCGGCCAGAGCAGCACCGCGGGCGGCCAGAACGGCGCCCAGGGACCGGTGATCGGCGCGGTGGCCTTCTCGGTCCGGCTGGGTGAGCGGCGCGTCCTCGACCGCGTGGACCTGTCCGTACGTCCCGGCGAGTGGCTGGCCGTCCTCGGCCCGAACGGCGCCGGCAAGTCCACCCTGCTCAAGGCCGTCATGGGCCTGCTCGCCCACGACGGCGAGATCACGCTCGGCGGCCGGCCCGCCCGCGAGCTGCGCCCCCGCGACCGGGCCCGCCTCGTGGCCTACGCCCCCCAGACGCCGGCCCTGCCGCCCGACATGACCGTGTTCGACTACGCCCTGCTCGGCCGCACCCCGTACATCCCGTACCTCGGCCGCGAGAGCCACCACGACCGCGAGGTCACGGCGTCGGTGCTCGACCGGCTCGACCTCAGCGGCCTGGCCACCCGCCGCGCCGGCGAGCTGTCGGGCGGCGAACGGCAGCGCGCCGTGCTGGCCCGGGCGCTCGCCCAGCAGGCGCCCGTGCTCCTCCTCGACGAGCCCACCACCGCCCTCGACCTCGGCCACCAGCAGCAGGTGCTGGAGCTGGTCGACCGGCTGCGCCTCGCCGACGGCCTCACCGTCGTCACCACGCTGCACGACCTAACCCTCGCCGGGCAGTACGCCGACACCCTGCTGCTGCTCGCGGACGGACGGGTGGCGGCGGCGGGCCGCCCCGCCGAGGTGCTCACCGAGGACCTGGTCGGGCGGCACTTCGGCGCCGGCGTCCAGGTGCAGCCGGGGCCCGACGGCCGGCCCGTCGTCCACCTCGTCCGGGGAGGGCCGCGAAGGTGAGCCTCAGCCACCGTGAGGACGCGGGCGGGCTGCGGCTCACCTTCCGCAAGGAGGAGGGGGAGCGGCTCGGGACGTTGCTGTGGGAGTTCGGGCCCGGCTGGCGGATGATCTCCTCGGCGGTGCTCGGCGGCGGCATCGGGCCGCGCGCGTGGGTGCTGAACGCCCAGGTCGTGGCGGGCTACTCCCGCATGGACCCGGCCGGCCACCTGGCCTCCCTGGCGCCGCCGGGGGAGGGGGTGGGCATGATGACGGCCGCCTCGGTCTCGCGCCGCGTCATCGCCTCGGACGGCGGGGTGCGGGTGGTGGCCACGGTGGGGCTGCGCGTCCCCACCTGGGCGGCCGCTCCGGAGGGCGCGCCCGATCCCGAGCTGGCCCCCATGCTGGCGCCGCCACGGGTCGGCACGATCAACATCGTGGCCGCGTTACCGGTGGCGATGACGGACGCGGCGCTGGTCAACGCCGTCATGACGGTGACGGAGGCGAAGACTCAGGCGCTGGTGGAGACGGGGTTCGCGGGCACGGGCACGGCGTCGGACGCGGTGTGCGTGGCCGTACGGGAGGAGGGGCCGGAGGAGCTCTTCGCCGGGCCCCGCTCGACCTGGGGCGCCCGCCTGGCCAGAGCCGTCCACCAGGCGGTCCGCGCCGGTGCCGAAACGTGGCGGCCTCGCGCCGTAGAGTGATGAAATCTGGAGAACGCGGCACGGAGTGAGCGGCCGGTCTCCATACTGGGCCTGTGACACGCCTTGACGCGACGGTCGTGCCGCCGCACCATCCCCCCTACATCGTGGCCGACCTGCTCGGCCTGCCGGGGGACGACATCCGCTACGAGCTCGTCAACGGCAGCCTGCTCATCAGTGCGGGGCCGACGCCGCTGCACCAGCGGGTGAGCAGCCGCGTCTGCCGCATCCTGGAGGATGTCGCGCCAGAGGGTGTGGAGCCGCTGCAGACGGTGAATCTCAGGGTCGGTTTCAGGGAGCTCTACGTCCCCGACGTCGCCGTCGTGCCCGCCGCGGCGACGGAGAGCGCGACCTCGATGGTCTCGCCGCGGGATGTCACGCTGGCCGTGGAGGTGGTCGGCCCGACCAGCAGGGCCCAGGACAGGTTCCTGAAACCTGAGGTCTACGCCGCCGCCGGCATCCCCGTCTACTGGCGCGTCGAGATGGACGAGGGCCCCACCCTCTACGTCTACGAGCTTGACGGCGAGACCTACGGCCCGCCCACCGCGCACAAGGCCGGCGTCGTCGCGGACCTGCACGCCCCGTTCCCCGTCAGCTTCGACCCGGCCGACCTCATGAGGCGTCGCGGCTGAGCGTGCCGTCCGCCGCGACCCTGACCCCGTAATCCTCGGCGGCCCCGCGCGACGTGACGCGGCCCGCCCGCAGATCCTCCGCCACCGCCGCCAGGTCCCGCTCCAGCGGCGAGCCGATCCCGCCGCCCCCCGTCGTCTCCACCACGAACGCCTCCCCGGCCGCGAACCGGACGTTGTTCACCTTCGACGCCAGCCGCTCCAGCGTCCCGTCCAGGCGGCGCCGGTAGAAGCCGCCGAGGCGTCCCGGCAGTCCGCCGTCGCGACCAGGAGGGGCCAGGCGCAGCCGGTCGCCGCGCGTCGTCACGTGGCAGTCCGCCAGGAACCGGTACACCGTGCGCGACCCGAGCCCGCCGCGGAACCGGCCGGGCCCTCCCGAGTCGGGGACGGTCTCGACCGACTCCACCAGCAGCGGGCAGCGGCTCTCCACGGGCTCCGCCTGGGGCACCGAGTTGCGGCCGATCCCGAAGTGCACGCCCGTCGCGTCCGGCCCGTCGAGCCCGCGCCGGGCGCCCACCCCGCCGAAGTCGTACGCCAGATGGATCCAGTACGGCGCCCCCACGGCCGCGATCGAGAACGGCTGCAGGATCCCGCTCGCCGCGATCGCCCGCTCCGGCACCGCGTCCGACAGCGCCTGGAACACGGCCTCCATGGCGGCATAGATCGGCACGTACCGGCCGCCGCACGGATGGGGGGAGCGGGCGTCGAGCAGCGACCCGGCGGGCAGCCGCACGTCGATGGCGCGCAGGCAGCCGTCGTTCATGGGGATGGCCGGGTCGAGGAAGCAGCGCACCGCGAAGACCGCGGCCGCCAGCGACTGCGACGCCGACGCGTTGATCGCCGCCGGCACCTGCGGGTCCGTGCCCGCGAAGTCCGCCACCGCGCCCGACCGCGCCGCCTCCGCCCCGGGCAGCGTGAGGGCGACCCGGACGTGGCGCGGGGTGGCGAGGTCGATGCCGTCGTCGTCGATCGGGTACGACGCCGCGAACCGCCCCGCCGGCAGCTCCGCCAGCGCCGCCCGGGTGCGGGCCTCCGTGTAGTCGAGGTACGCCTCGACGCCCGCGGCCAGGCCCGCCTCGCCGTACTCCTCGACCAGCGCGCCGAGCCGGGCGGCGGCCACGGCCGTGCCGGCGATCAGCGCCCGCACGTCGCCCATGACCTTGTCGGGGGTGCGGCTGTTGGCGCGCAGGATCGCCTCGACCGCGGGCTCGATCCCCGCGGACGTCGCCAGGCGGATCGGCGGGAGCTGGAGCCCTTCGAGGAAGATGTCGGTGGCCAGCGGCGCCATGCCGCCCGCCGACAGCCCGCCCAGGTCGGAGACGTGGATCATGGTGGCGGTGAAGTACGCGGGCCGCCCCCCGACGAAGACGGGGCGGTAGACCAGCAGGTCGTTGGTGTGGACGCCGCCCCGGTAGGCGTCGTTGAGCACGTACACCTCGCCCGGCCGCATGGAGGCGAGGGGGATGTCCGCGAGCAGCTCGGGCAGGGCGACCTTGAGGGCCATGCTGTTCATGAGGGTCGTGGCCATGGACTGGGCGATCAGCCGTCCCTCGGCGTCGAGGAGGGCGGCGGAGGCGTCCGAGCCTTCGACGATGAACGTCGAGTAGGCCGAGCGCACCACCACGATGCTCGCCTCCTCGGCGGCGACCACGAGCGCGTTGCGCAGCACGTCGGCGGTGAGCGTGTCAGGCGCCATCCCGCGCCTCCCCTCCGGTGGTGATCCGGGTGAGGTGGACGGCGCGCCCGGGGCCGAGCCGGGCCGTCCAGCCGGGCGGCACGACGATGGTGGACTCGGGGTCCTCGACGATCGCCGGGCCGTCCAGCCCGGCCCCCAGGGTGGCGCGGGTGCGCACGGGCGTCTCGGCGTAGCCACCGAGCTCGGGGAAGTACGCGGGGCGCGTCCCGGGCGAGGGCCGCGAGGGCTCCCTCCCGGGCGCGGCCGGTGACGGCCCTCCAGAGGGCGCGGTGGGTGGCTCGCCCAAAGCGGTGCCGGTGGGCGGCTCGCCCAAAGCGGTGCCGGTGGGCGGTTCGCCCGCAGCAGTGCCGGTGGGCGGTTCGTCAGGCGCGGCCCCCAGGAGCGGGGCGCCGGGTGACCCTCCGGCCGGGGCCGCGAGCGTGACCTGGACGCGGTAGCCGACCAGCTCAACCTCCCCCCGCTGCTCGATCCCGTACACCTGCGCGTACCGGGAGAGGAACCGCGACTCCAGCCGGTCCCGCGACGCCTCCCACGGCACCGTCAGATCGTGCGACTGCCCGCGGAAACGCGCGTCCACCGACCGCTCGACCCGCACCCCCGGGTCGTCCGGCGACACGCCGAGGTCGGCCGCCGCCGCGGACGCCAGCCCGGCGAAGACCGCCTCCGGATCGCGGGCGCCGAGCCGCGACAGAACCCGGTCGGCCGACAGCTCCCCGGCCAGCAGACCGGCGGCGGAGGCGACCCCGCAGTGCTCGGGCACCACGACCAGCCCGATCCCGAACCGCTCGGCGACCCGCGCCGCGTGCGCGGGCCCGGCCCCGCCGAAGGCCACGAGCGCGAACCCGCGCGGGTCGATCCCCCGTTGCACGGTCACCACGTGCACGGCCGAGGCCATGGCGGCGCTGACGATCGTGTGGACGGCGTGCGCGGCCTCGGCCCGCGACACCCCGAGCGGCTCGGCGAGCCGGTCGAGGGCCTTGCCGGCGAGCGCGGGCGACAGCGGGATGGAGGCGGCGGCCAGGTAGCCGAGCACGAGGTTGGCGTCGGTCACGGTGGGCTCGCCGCCGCCGAGCCCGTAGCAGGCGGGGCCGGGGGAGGAGCCCGCCGAGTGGGGGCCGACGCGCAGGGCACCGGCGGCGTCGATCCAGGCGACGCTGCCGCCGCCCGCGCCGACCTCGGCCAGGTCGATGGCGGGCGTCTTGATCGGCACGCCGGTGCCGGCGCGCCGCCCGCCGAAGCTGCCCTTGCCGCCGACGTGGAACTCGTGCGTGATCTCCGGCCGCCCGCCGCGCACCACGCACGCCTTGGCGGTGGTGCCGCCCATGTCGAACGAGATCACGTCGCCGAGTCCGGTGGCCGCCGCGGCGAGCACCCCGGCCGCCGGCCCGGACTCGATGGTGGCCACGGCCCGCCGGGCGGCCAGGCGGGCCGACATGACCCCGCCGCCCGACTCCATGACGTGGACGGGGGCGCGCACCCCGAGCGCGGCCAGGGCGTCCTCCAGGCGCGACAGGTACGACGCCATGAGCGGCCCGACATAGGCCGACATGATGGTGGTGGTGGCCCGCTCGTACTCGCGGATCTCCGGCCACACCTCGGAGGAGGCCACCACGTCCGGCACGTGCTCGCGCAGGATGGCCGCCACGCGCCGCTCGTGCGCCGGGTCGGCGTAGGAGTGCAGCAGGCAGACGGCCGCCGACGTGATGCCGCGCCGGGCGATCTCGGCGGCGGCCCGCCGGGCGGAGTCCTCGTCGAGCGGGGTCAGCACCTCGCCGCGGGCCGAGATCCGCTCGGTCACCTCGAAGCAGTCGCCGGGGTCGACGGGTGGCGGAGGGGGCGTGAAGCGCAGGTCGTACCGGTCCTCCTCGACCCGGGCGTAGCGGCCGAGCGGCACGACGGCGCGGAAGCCCCGCGTGGTGACGAACGCGACGCGCACGCCCCTGCGTTCCAGCACCGCGTTGGTGGCGAGCGTGGTCGCGTGGACCACCCGGGTCACGAGCGCCGGGTCGAGCCCGGACAGGACCCGCGTAACGCCGGTGACGATCCCCGCGATGGGGTCGTCGTGGGTGCTCAAACACTTGGCCACGGTGACCGCGCCCGAGGGGCGGCGCAGGACCACGTCGGTGAAGGTGCCACCGACGTCCACGCCGATCGCGAAGCCCATTCCGGTACGGTAGACAACAAGCAAGCGCTTGTCTACGACCTTCCCTCTTGTACTTACGGCAGGCGATTGGGACGCTGTTGACACTTCTGCGAAACGGAGCGGCGATGGCTCGTCTCACAGCTCTGGCCGGCGGCGCCGCCGTGGCGCTCGTGGCGCTGTTCCTCCCGCTGTCCCTCCCCCTGTCTCTCTCCCCGTACGGCGTGCTCCCGGCCGCCGCGCACGAGCACCCCAGCGGCATCACCGACCTCGTCACCCCCGCCGTGGTCCGCGTCGAGGCCACCGCGCACATCGACATCACGCTCCTGGACCACATCCGCGACCTCGTCCACGTGGAACGGTCCTACAAGGTGCCCATCGGCGTCGGCACCGGCGTCGTGGTCAACCCCGAGGGCGGCATCGTCACGCTCACCCGCGTGGTCAAGAGCGAGCAGGACCTCGCCGTCCACGCGGCCAACAAGATCTTCGCCGAGCACCACGGCGTGAAGATCCCGGCCGACTTCGAGCGGCACAAGCTCAAGGACGAGGTGCTCGACCGCCACCTCCAGCAGTGCTACCCGCCGCTGACCTCCAAGGCGACCTGCATCTACAACATCAGGACCGACATCACGGTCTTCCCGAACGTCTCACCGGCCGACCCCAAGGGCCTCAAGGCGGACCTGGTCAAGGCCGGACCGGGCCCGGACACGCCGGCCGTGCTCCAGACGTCCAGCCGGGTCGTCGGCGGCGTCGGCCTGCCCACCGCCCCCCTCGCCGACCGGGTGCCCGAGTCGGCCGGCTCGCCCACCAACGTGGCCGGCTTCCTCGGCCGGCCCGGCCCCACCGTGCAGACCACGGTCGAGATCGCCCACCTGGGCAAGGGCGGCGGCGCGGGCGAGAACGGCCGGCCGTTCGCCGACCCCGACAAGAAGGTGGACGAGCCCGTGAAGCTGGCCGGCCTCGCCGACCGCGGCCTGCGCGGCGCGCCCGTCATCGGCGACAAGGACGGCCACGTCGTCGGCATGCTCATCGGCGGCGGCCGGGCGGCCCGGATGATCGGCATCCGGGAGGTCACCTCGGCGCTGACCAAGGCCGGCGTCGCCCCGCGCAGGGGCGCGATCGACTCGGCGTTCGAGGCGGCGCTGACCCGCTACCACACGAAGTACTACACCGAGGCGGCCCCCGGCTTCCAGCGCGTGCTGGAGCTCTACCCCGGCAACGTGGTGGCCGCCACGCTGCTCAAGGACTCCCTGGCCAAGCGGGGCGGCCCCGAGGACCGCGGCGTCCGGCCCGTCCCCGTGCCCGCCCGCTCCGCCACGCCGATGTGGCCGTTCGCCGTGGCCGCCGGGGTGCTGTTCCTGGCCGCGGCGACCGGGGCGGTCCTGCTGTGGCGGCGCCGGCGCGGCCCCGAGCCCAAGCCCGAGCCGCCGCCACTGGTCGCCGTGCCCCCGCAGCCGCTGGACGAGGGCGCCAACCAGACCGTGGTCGTCCGCCGCTCCCAGCCGTTCGCGGTGATCCCGCAGCAGAAGCAGGTGCTGACCGCGCAGGAGCAGGCCGTGAAGTTCTGCACCGCCTGCGGGATGCGGCTGGGGGCCGCGCACCGGTTCTGCGGCTACTGCGGTCACCCCATCGAGACGTGATGCCGGTGAACGAACGCTCCCTCATCGGCCAGGAGGTGGCCGGCTACTACATCGAGGACATCGTCGGCAAGGGCGGCATGGCGGTCGTCTACCTCGCCCTGGACCCGAGGCTGAGCCGCCGGGTCGCGCTCAAGATCCTCAACCCGGTGCTGAGCGTGGACGACCGCTTCCGCCAGCGGTTCATCCTGGAGTCCAGGACGGTCGCCAGCATCGAGCACCCCAACATCATCCCCATCTACGAGGCCAACGCCGACGCCGACGGCGTGCTCTACATCTCGATGCGCTACGTCGACGGCCTCGACCTGCGCCGCCTCATCTACGACCGGGGGCCGCTGCCGCTCGCCCAGGCCAACCAGATCTTCACCCAGGTGGCCGCGGCGCTCGACGCCGCCCACGCCCACGACCTGATCCACCGCGACGTCAAGCCGGCCAACATCCTGCTGGCCGGCGACCACGTCTACCTGACCGACTTCGGCATCACCAAGCACCGCACGTCGATCTCCGGGCTGACCCAGACCGACCAGTTCATCGGCACTCCCCGCTACATGTCGCCCGAGCAGATCAACAAGGAGCACATCGACGGCCGCTGCGACCAGTACGCGCTGGCCTGCGTCGTCTACGAGGGGCTGTCGGGGCGGCTGCCGTTCCAGCGCGACAACGACATCGCGCTGCTGTGGGCGCACCTGGCCGAGCAGCCCACGCCGCTGTCGCAGATGCGCCCCGAGCTGCCGCCCGAGGTGGACGCCGTGATGGAGCGGGCGCTGGCCAAGTCACCCGAGCAGCGCTACCCGACCTGTGGCGCGTTCGTGGCCGCGCTGCGCGACGCGATGAGCGGCCACCTGGAGGACCGGCCGCTCGCCGCCCCCCTCCCGGTGCGGCCCCGGCGCCCGGCCGCCGGGCGCGGCGGGACCGGCCGGCCGGGCCGGTTGCCGATCATCGCGGCCACGCTCACGGCGGCCGTCGCGGCGCTCGTGCTCGTCGTGCTGCTCGTGCTGAGCCAGCGGGGCGAGTCCTGGGCCCGCTACCAGCCCACCACGGCCGCGCCGGTCGGCTTCGAGTACCCGGCCGGCTGGACCGTGCGCACCCACGAGGACCTGTTCGCCCTGGTCTCGCCGCGCGCGCCGGAGTTCGAGTCGATGTTCGTCTCCGGGGCCGGCGCGGACTGGACGCCGGTGGTCCCGGTCATCACCGACGACCCCGAGAACGCGACCGGCGTGTACGTCCAGGTCTCCGACACCCTCAGCACCACGGCCACGGACACGCAGATGAAGGCCATGCTCGAAGGGCTGCTGCCCGGCAGGATCGACGTGAGCGGCCCGGTCACCGAGCAGGCGGGCACCAGCCCCGCCACCCGCTACTCGGGGTCGCTGACCGACCGCGACAGCGGCGCCCGGCTCGGCTTCGTCGGCTACGTCGTGGACCGCAAGCCCAAGCCGATGCTCCTGCTCTACTTCTGCGCCCGCAACACCTGCGACGACGCGGTGCAGGCGCGCGTGCGCCAGAGCGTGCGCCTCCAGTGACGCCCTTGTCCGACTTGTGATCTTGTAAGCCACTTGTACGCGGCTTGACCTGGGTGTCCAATCCGCCGGTGGCCGTCTAGTCTCCGCGTGTGAGCATACGCATCGTCATCGCGGACGACCAGGCGATGATCAGAGCCGGCCTCCGCATGATCCTGGAGGCCGAACCGGGCATGGACGTGGTGGGCGAGGCCGCCGACGGGCGCGAGGCCGTCGCCGTGGCCCGGCGCACCCGTCCCGACATCGTCCTGATGGACATCTCCATGCCCCGCCTCGACGGGCTGTCGGCGACGAGGGAGCTGCTCGACGCGCCGTCCCCGCCCAAGGTCATCACGCTGACCACCTTCGACAGCGACGAGAACCTGTACGCCGCGCTGCAGGCCGGCACCAGCGGCTTCCTGCTGAAGGTGTCGCCGCCCGAGCAGCTCCTGGAGGCCATCCGGGTGGTCCACGCCGGTGACGCGCTGCTCGATCCCGCGGTGACCAGCCGGGTGATCGCCTCCTTCGCCGGCCGCCGGGATCCGACGCCCTCGCCCCGGCTGGCCGAGCTGACCCCGCGCGAGCTGGAGGTGCTGCGGCTGCTGGCGCGCGGCATCACCAACGCCGAGATCGCCAAGGAGCTGTTCGTCGGCGAGGCCACGGTCAAGACCCATGTGGCGCGGGTGCTCATGAAGCTGGATCTGCGCGACCGGGCGCAGGCGGTCGTCTTCGCGTACGAGTCGGGGGTGGTGCGGCCGGGAGCCGCGTGAAGCGGGGCGGGGAGGATCTCAGCATCCGGAAGCCTTTTGTGAGGATTGCGGGGCCTGTGTGTATATTTTCCGTTTGGAAGCGGGAGTAACAGGAGATCTTTCATGCAGGCTTTCCCCAGAGTGCTGTTCGACGAGGCCCACAACGAGTCGTGGACCATCCGCCGTGACGTGGCCGAGGCCATCAACCCCGCCCACCCCGACGACAGCAGCTATGCCCGCGCGGCCGACCTGCTGCGGCACCTGGGACACACGGTGGCCGCCCACACCGACGGCCCGCTGACGGATGGAGCGCTCCAGGACCAGGACGTCCTGGTCATCGCCCACCCGGCGGACGAGCGCTGGGAGCGCACCACCGGCCTCGGCGCCCCGATCTTCACCGAGGCCGAGCTCGACGCCGTGCGCGACTTCGTCGCCGGCGGCGGCGGGCTCGTCGTGCTCGCCGAGGAGGAGCAGGACAAGTACGGCAGCAACCTGGCCGACCTGCTCGCCCGCTTCGGCGTCGGCGTCCGCCACACCACCGTGCGCGACCCCGGGCACGCCCACCGGGGCGTCGCCACCTGGGTCGTCGCCGAGCCCGCCACCGGCGCCGGGCTGCTCGCCGGCGTGAAGCACGCCTGCTTCTACCGCTCCGGCGTCCTCACCGCCGGGCAGGACGCCACCGTCCTGTTCGCCACCTCGCCGCAGGCCGCCCCCGCCGGCGAGCCCCTCGCCGTCGCCCTCGCCTACGGCCAGGGCCGGGTGGTCGTCTTCGCCGACTCCGACCTGTTCGGCGACGACTCCCTCGACGACCACGACCACCGGCGGCTCTGGGGCAACGTCGTCACCTGGGCGGCCCGCGTCCCCGCCGGCGCCGCCTCGCAGGCCGGCCGCGACGAGGCCAAGGCCGCGCTGTTCGCCCAGCTCAAGGCCGCCGTCGAGGAGCTGCGCCCCCTCCAGGTGAAGGACGGCTCGGTGCCGGAGGACAAGGAGCGGGCCAAGGAGCTGGTCGGCGTCATCGCCGCCCGCGTGGCCGAGCTCGCCCCGCACTTCCCGCACGACGCCGCCTACCTCCAGGCCGTCCAGGAGGACCTGGCCGCCTGGGCCCGCCAGGACCTCGGCGTGCCGGACTTCCTCGCCTCGCTGGAGCTCTTCCACCCCGACACCCAGCGCGTCGACGGGCTGGAGCACCTGGTGGTGTTCCCGATGTACACCCAGAACGGCAACCCCAACCGCAACCTCGAAGCGGTCTGGCTGCGCACCATCTGGCCCGGCTGGCTGGCCGAGCTGGAGGCCGGCGGCTACGACAACCCGATGTTCGTGCCCATCGCGTTCGAGGACTTCACCTCCGGCTACGACACCCACTCGGCCGTGCTCTTCCCCGAGACCGTCGCCGTGCGGCAGGCGCCGGCCCGCTTCACCTGGGGCGGCATCTTCGCCGACCGCGAGGCCGCCCGCTTCCGCCGGGTGTCGGGCGCGGCGACCGAGACGCTCCGGCTCGACCTGCCGCCGGACGCCGCCCGGCTGCTGGCCTCCCAGCAGCTCGCCCAGGACACCTTCGTGCTGTGGGACCTCATCCACGACCGCACCCACAGCCACGGCGACCTGCCGTTCGACCCGTTCATGATCAAGCAGCGCATGCCGTACTGGCTGTACTCGCTGGAGGAGCTGCGCTGCGACCTGACCGCGTTCGGCGAGGCGGTCAAGCTGGAGGCGCGCGGTGTGCCGCACGCCCGCTACGTGCAGCACGCCATCCTGTTCGACCGGCTCTTCCGCTTCCCGATCACCGGCGAGCGGGTGCGCAACTACGACGGGCTCGGCGGCCAGCTCCTGTTCGCCTACCTGCACCGCAACGACATCGTCCGCTGGACCGACAACCGGCTCAGCATCGACTGGGAGCGGGTCGCCGACGGCGTCGCCGACCTGCGCGGCGAGGTCGAGAAGCTCTACCGCGACAGCATCGACCGCTCCAAGCTGGCCCACTGGCTGGCGGCCTACGAGCTGGTCACCGCCTACGTCGAGCCGCACCCGGCCTCCACCTGGGCCAAGGGCGTCGAGGCGCTGCCCGAGGAGCAGAAGGCCAAGGTGGACGCGGTGCTGTCCGACGAGTTCCCCCTGAGCATGTTCTACGAGGCGCTGCGCCGTAAGCTGGCCGACGTGGTCGAGTCGACGAAGGGGATCCGGGGATGATCATCGTGGTGACCGGGGCCGCGGGTCCCACCGGCCAGGCCGTCGCCGACCACTTCCGCGCCGGCGGGCACACCGTCATCGGCGTCGACCGCGACGACGTCGACCTGCTCGACCGCGAGGCGGTCCAGGCGTTCGCGGCGCGCGTGGAGAAGGAGCACGGCGTCGTCGACGGCGTCGTCCACCTCGTCGGCGGCTGGCGCGGCTCCAAGAGCTTCGCCGAGACCAGCCTCGACGACTGGGACACCCTGCACGACCTGCTCATCCGCACGCTCCAGCACGTGTCGCTGGCCTTCGAGCCGCTGCTGCGCAGGAGCGGCAACGGCCGCTTCGTCATCGTCTCGGCCCAGGCGGCGCAGCGGCCCACGGCCGGCGGCGCCGCCTACGCCGCCGCCAAGGCCGCCGCCGAGGCGTGGACCCTCTCCCTGGCCGACGCGCTGCGCGACACCGGCTCCGCGGCCGTCATCCTCGTCATCAAGGCGCTGGTCAACGACGCCATGCGCGCGGCCAAGCCCGAGGCGCGCTTCGCCGGGTTCACCGACGTGCGCGACCTCGCCCAGGCCGTCGGCGGGCTCTACGACCGGCCCGCCGCCGAGATCAACGGAACCCGACAGGACCTCACGACGTGACAGCACTGCACGACCCCTCGCTCAAGGGCTTCGCCAGCGACAACTACGCCGGCGTCCACCCGGAGATCCTCCAGGCCATCGCCGAGGCCAACGGCGGCCACCAGATCTCCTACGGCGACGACGTCTACACCGAGGCGCTGGCCGAGGTCTTCCGCCGGCACTTCGGCGAGACGGCGCAGGCGTGGCCGGTGTTCAACGGCACCGCGGCCAACGTCGTCTCGCTGCGCTCCATGCTCGCCCCCTGGGAGGCGGTCGTGTGCGCGGAGACGGCCCACATCCACACCGACGAGGGCGGCGCCCCGGAGGTGGCGGGCGGCATCAAGCTGTTCACCGTGCCCACCCCCGACGGCAAGCTCACGCCCGAGCTGATCGACCGGCAGGCGTGGGGCTTCGGCGACGTCCACCGCGCCCAGCCGCGCGTGGTGTCCATCTCCAACACCACCGAGCTGGGCACCGTCTACACGCCGGAGGAGATCGCCGCGATCTGCTCCCACGCCCACGAGCTCGGCATGCTCGTCCACCTCGACGGCTCGCGCCTGACCAACGCCGCCGCCGCGCTCGACGTGCCCATGCGGGCGCTGACCACCGACGCGGGCGTGGACGTGCTCTCGTTCGGCGGCACCAAGATCGGCATGCTGTACGGCGAGGCGGTCGTGGTGCTCAACCCGCGGGCGGCCCGCGGCGTCGACTACCTGCGCAAGACGTTCATGCAGCTGTCGTCGAAGATGCGCTTCGTCTCCGCCCAGTTCCTGGCGCTGCTGTCGGACGACCTGTGGCTGCGCAACGCCCGCCAGGCCAACGCCATGGGCCGGCGGCTGGCCGAGGCGGTGCGCGACCTGCCGGGCGTGGAGGTGCCGCGGCCCGTCGAGGCCAACGCCGTCTTCGCGATCCTGCCGCCCGACGTCACCGAGCGCATGCAGAAGCGCTTCCGCTTCTACACCTGGAACCCGGCGACGGGCGAGGTGCGCTGGATGTGCGCCTTCGACACCACGGAGGCCGATGTGGACGCCTTCGCCGCGGCCCTCGCCGAGGAGCTCGGCGCGAGCTAGCCGGATCGCCCGCGGCCCGCGGCTCCCGGCCCGGACGGGCGGAGCCGCGGGCCGCGGTGCGTTCCCCGGCCTCGTCTCACCCCTGCCAGGCGCGGCGGAAGCTCGCGCGCGCCCGGTGCAGGCGGGACTTCACCGTGCCGGAGGGGACCCGCAGCAGCCGCGCCGCGGCCTCCTCCGGCAGCCCTTCCAGGTCGCGCAGCACCAGCACCGCCCGATGCTCCGGCGGCAGGCGTTCCAGCACGTCGCGGATGTCCACGGCGCGCTCGACGTCCTGCGGCGACGGCAGCCCGTCGAGCTCCGCCGGGCTGGAGCGGCCGTCGCGCCGGGCGATCCGGACGGCCTCGCGCACGGCTATCGCCCGGGCCCAGCCGTGCAGGGCCTCGGGCTCGCGCAGGTCCGGCAGGTGCCGGAAGATCGCGATCAGGGCCTCCTGGACGGCGTCGGGCCCGCTGTCCAGCGCGATCGGGCCGCAGATCCGGCCCAGGTACGGCGTCAGCTCGGTGAGCAGGTCGTTCATGGCCATCGTGTCGCCCCGCTGGGCGGCGAGCACCAGCCCGGGCGTCACACCGGCCTCCCGGCGACCCGGGCGGCGAGCCGGGCCAGCGCCCGGTCCCCGGCCGCCCGCACCCCCCACGGCACCAGCGCGGCCCGGCCCGGGACGCGGACCCCGCCCGTCTGCGCGACCAGGGTCCCCTCCGGCACCGCCGTCGCGGCCAGGCCCACGAGCAGAAATCGGCTCTGCATCCAGCACCAGCCCGGCCGCAGGTCCACGTCGAACCGGGCACGCATGCCGTACCGGCTGCGGGCCCTGGCCACGAGGCGGCCGTCCGGGCGGGCGGAGTCGAGGGTGAGACGCCGCATGTCGGGCTCGAAGGTGCCGAACTCCTTCTCCAGGTCGCCCGCCACGGCCCAGACCGCCGCGAAGGGGGCGGGGATGACGCGCTCGGCGACGTACGCCCCGGGGATGGCGGCGGCGAGCGCGCGCAGCCGTCGTACGGGGTCCAGGTCGGCAACAGGCCAGCTCATGTCCATCCAGAGGCGGGGAAGGCGCGAAAGGTTCCATGGAACCATCGGGCGGTTCGCCGACTCCTGCCGGGTATGAACACTTCACGCCTCGGCACCCTGACCGCCGCCGTCCTCCTCACCGACGCCGCCGCGCACCTGTACTGGCTGACCGGCCGCACCTGGCCCGCCCACGACGTCAGGTCGCTCTCGCTGGCGGTGCTGAACCTGGAGGTGCCCTTCACCCCGCGCGTCCTGGTGCCGCTCGCGGCCGTGCTCACCACCGGGGCCGTGGCGGTCCTCGCGCGCTCCCGCGGCCGGGGCGGGCTGCCCGCGCGGCTGGTCACCGGCGCCGTGGCCGCCGGGACGCTGGTACGGGCGGCGGCCGGGCTGGTCTGGATCCTCGGGATCGGCGCGGACACGGCGACCCCGTTCTACTGGCTGAACCTGATCGTGTACACGCCGCTCTGCGCGGCCATGGCCACGGCGGCCGGCCTCCTCACGCTCCGGCCCCTCGCCCCCGCCGCCCGGCCGCCGCACCCGACGGGCCCGGCCGCCACGCTGTCGCGGACGGCCGGACGCGCGGCCCGCCCGTGAGGGGGCTAGTTCGTACGTAGGGCGAGGCGGGCGGCCTGCCAGCCGCCCATGCCGTGGGTGCCGGCGCCCGGAGGCGTCGCCGCCGAGCACAGGAACACCCCGGGCAGCGGCGTGCGCCACGGCGCGGGCGACCAGACCGGCCGCCGGGCGAACTGGACCACGCTCGCCAGCCCGCCGCCGATGTCGCCGCCCACCAGGTTGGCGTCGAACGCCTCCAGCGCCGCCGGCCCCATCGCGTGCCGGGCCAGCACCCGGTCGCGGAAGCCGGGGGCGTACCGCTCGATCTGCGCCTCGATCGCGGCCGTCATGTCCACCGGCGACCCGTGGGGCACGTGGCAGTAGGCCCACAGCGTGTGCCCGCCGCGCGTGGGGTCGGCCGCGTACGGCTGGACGAGCAGCACGTACGGGCGGGGCGAGTGGCGTCCGCGCGCCATCTCCGCCTCGCTGAGCGCGATCTCCTCCAGCGTGCCGCCCAGGTGGACGGTGCCGGCCGAGGCGACGGCCGGGTCGCGCCACGGCACCGGCCCGTCGAGCGCCCAGTCGACCTTGAACACCCCCGGCCCGTAGCGGTAGCGCCGCAGCCGCCGCCGGTAGGCCGGGGGGAGGTCGGCCATCTCCAGGAACTGCCGGGGCGTCACGTCCAGCACGACGATGTCGGCCTCCAGCTCACTCAGGTGGCGTACCCGGTGCCCGGTGACCGCCTGCCCGCCCAGCTCGCGCAGCCGCGCCACCAGCGCGTCGGCCAGCACCTGGGACCCGCCCCTGACCAGCGGCCAGCCGACCAGGTGCGCCAGCGTGCCGAGCATGAGGCCGTACGCGCCGCTGAGTGGGGCGCGCAGGTCGAGCATCGAGTGCGCGGCCAGCCCCGCGAACGCCGCCCGCGCCTCGGGGGTGCGGAACACGCGCCGGGCGAACGCCGTGGCCGGCGCCAGGCCGGCCAGCCCGAACGCGGCCGCCGACGCGAACGCCCGGGGGCTCCCGCTCCACGGCCCGAGCGGCTTCAGCAGCAGGTCGGTGAGCGGCAGCCCCGCGCGGGCCGCCGCCCCCACGCTCGCCCGCCACGCCGCGCCGTCCGCCCCCAGCCCTTCGGCGGTGCGGCGGACGTCGCGGTGGACCAGCACCGCCGGCCGGTCGTCCAGGGGGTGGGCGACGGCCACGGGCGGGTGCGCGAACTGCACCAGGCGCTCCACGCCCAGCTCCCGGAACGCGGGCGAGGCCAGGGCCAGCGCCATGACCGTCGCCCCGACGTCGTGGACCCGGCCCGGCAGCGTCAGCTCCTCCGAGCGCAGCCCGCCGCCGAACCGCTCGGCGGCCTCCAGCAGCACCACCTCGCGTCCGGCCGCGGCCAGCGCGACGGCCGCGACGAGCCCGTTCGGACCCGATCCGACGACCACCGCCCGCCCGCTCACCGCGAGCCGCTCCCCGGCAGGGACGCTCGTGGGCCGCTCCCCGGCAGAGGCGTTCGGGACGGGAGCGTGCGCCTCCCGTCCGGGACCCGTTGAGGCGTGCGCGGGCGGCCCGGGCGTGGGGTCACTTGAGGATCGTGGGCAGGGGCTGCGCGCCGCGGGCCTTGAGCAGGTCGGTCATGAGCTTGATCTCGCTGGACTGACCCTTGACGATCTTGTCTGCCATGTTGGCGACCTCCTCCCGGTCGGACAGCCGCAGCAGCCCCTGGGCCATCTGCACGCCGCCCTCGTGATGGCGGATCATGAGCTGGAGGAACAGCACCTCGGCCTGCGTGCCCCTGAGCGTCTTGAGCTTCGCCAGTTCCTCGGGGGTCGCCATGCCCGGCATCACGCCCGGCGTCGCGGCCGGGCCGCCGCCGTGGCCGTGGCCGTTCATCCAGGCCATGGGAGGCCGGTCGGTGGCCTGGTCGAGGCCCCACTGCTGGAGCCAGCCGATGAACATGCCGCGCTGGTTGGACTGGCCGGTGATGATGTCGTAGGCCAGGTTGCGGATCTCGCGCGACTGGCTCTCGTCCCTGATCGTGAAGGACATGTCGACGGCCTGCGCGTGGTGGGCGGCCATGTCGCGGGCGAACCCGGCCTCGGGGGAGGCGTCGGCGGGCGTGCCGCCCCGGCCGAACACGAGGAAGAGCGCCGCCGCGGCGACGATCAGGACGGCGAGGCCGGCGAGCAGCGTGCCGCGCTGGGAGCTGGTGGGCCTCGCCGGGGACTCGGGCGCCTCCGGCACTTCGGGCCCTGCTGGGGATTCGGGGTTGTCCATGGCGTGTCCAGCGTACCCACCCGGGGCACCGGACCCTCTGCTTTCACCGGTGATCTACGGCTTAGAACGGCCTTATTCTCCCCATACGATTTCAGGGCATAGGGTGACCCGAGTTGGCACGCCGATGGAGGACCGATGAAGGAGAAGGCGCAGGCGCGGCGCGAGCATCTGCAGAAGATGCGCGCCGAGCAGAAGCGCAAGGAGCGGCGCGCGGCGTTCCTGATGTGGGGCGCGGGTGGCCTGGTCGTCCTGCTGCTGGTCGGCGGGGTCGGCTTCTACCTGGTCAAGCAGACCCGCGAGACCTCGCTCGACGCGGTCTCCAACTACTCCTACGAGGCGGGCCAGCACGTGTGGACCCCGGTGTCGTACAAGGAGACCCCGCCCGTCGGCGGCCAGCACAACAACTACTGGCAGGCGTGCGACATCTACTCCAAGCCCATCCACAACGAGCACGCCGTCCACTCGATGGAGCACGGCGCCGTGTGGATCACCTACCGGCCGGACCTGCCCAAGCAGCAGGTGGACGCGCTGCGCGCCGTGGCCACCAGCACCGGCCAGCAGGACTTCATGCTGATGAGCCCCTACCCCAACCTGCCTTCGCCGATCGTGGTCTCCTCCTGGGGGCACCAGCTCAAGCTCGACAAGCCGGACGACCCGAAGCTCCCGGCGTTCATCAAGAAGTTCCAGAACGGCAAGGACACCCCCGAGCTGGGCACCACCTGCGGCGGCCCGGACGCGATCACCACGACCGCCGACCAGGCGCCGCTGCCGCCGGAGCCGAAGGGCAACCAGCAGCAGCCGATGGAGACCCTGGCCCCGACCGCCAGCCCCACCCAGAGCAAGTAGCGCTCATCGACCGCAGCGAGTAGCGGTCATCAGGCCGTGAGCGGGCCGCCGCGCCATGTCGGCAGCGGCCGCTCGCCCACGGCCACCTCGTAGGCGGCCCGCGCCAGCAGCCGGGTCGAGTCGAGCGTCGGCAGCGGCGCGACGTCCGGGGTCACCAGCAGCGGGATCTCCGTGCACACCAGCGCCACGGCGTCGCAGCCGCGCGCGGCCAGCCGCTCGATGACCCGGACGTACTCCCGCCGGGAGGCGTCCGTGAAGACGCCGTTGACCAGCTCCTCGAAGATGATCCGGTTCACCGTCTCGCGGTCGGCGGGCTCGGGGACCTCGGCGGCGATGCCCCGCGCGGCCAGCGCCCGCGGGTAGACGGGGCCGTCCATGGTGTAGCGCGTGCCGAGCACGCCGACGCGCCGCCGTCCCTCGGCCGCCGCCCGGTCCGCGACCACCTCCGCGATGTGCAGGCCGGGCAGCGCCAAGTCGGCGCCCGGGTGTTCGAGGGCGAGGTGGGCGGTGTTGTCCGGGCAGGCGAAGAAGGCGGCCCCGGCCCGCTCCAGCCGGTCCACGCTCACGGCCAGGGTGCGCCGCACGGCCACGTGGTCGCCGGAGTCCCAGGCCGGCATGCTGCGGCCCAGGGCGATGTAGTCGAGCGTCACGTCGGGGTGCTCGTTGCGGCCGGTGCGGCGGAAGCCCTCCTGGCAGTAGTCCAGGAAGCAGAGCGCCGCGCCCTCCGTGCTGTGCGCGAGGATGCCGAGGTGGGGCATGGGGTTTCCCTTCCGGTGTTCGGTGTACCGAACGGCTGTATCGTCAGAGTGGACCAGCGCTGTGGTGTTCGTCAAACCGAACGACTGTCCAGGAGAGTGAACGCCTTGGGAAACAGCCCCGCCGGTGAGCCGGGTCTCATCGCGGTGATCGCCGCCGCGCTGCGCCGCGAGCGCGAGCGCGCCGGCATGTCCCTGAGCGAGCTGGCCAAGCGGGCCGGCGTCGCCAAGTCCACGCTGTCCCAGATCGAGTCGGGCGCGGGCAACCCCGGCGTCGAGACGCTCTGGGCGCTGGCCACGGCGCTCGGCGTGCCGTTCAGCCGGCTCGTCGACCCGCCGCGGCCCGCCACGCGCGTCCTGCGGGCGGGGGAGGGGCCCGCCGCTCACTCGGAGGTCGCCGGCTACACGGCCGCCCTGCTGGCCTCCAGCCCCCCGAACGCCCGCCGCGACCTGTACCGGGTCACGGCCCGGCCCGGCGAGCCGCGCCTGTCCGCGCCGCACGCGCCGGGCACGGTCGAGCACGTCGTCCTGGCCTCCGGCCGGGCGCTGGCCGGCCCCGCGGAGGAGCCGGTCGAGCTGCGGCCGGGCGACTACGTGACCTACCCCGGCGACGTGCCGCACATCTTCGACGCCCTCGCCGCCGACACCAGCGCGGTCTTCGTCATGGAGCACATCTGACGGCCGCGCCCCGTCAGGGAGTGCTAGGGCGTGTTTTGTGGATCAGGAGGTGGGTTCAACCTCCTGATTCGCCGATTCGGGCAGCGCGATGAGCTCGGGTGTGGCTCGATGGGTACATGGTCCGTCGCCATGAGTTAACCGATGCCGCGTGGGAACGTATCGCGCCGCTACTGCCGGCCCACCCAGGACGAGGTGGCCGGTGGCGGGATCACCGTCAAGTGCTCAACGGCATCGTGTGGAAGATCCGCACCGGTGCCGACTGGCGGGACATCCCCGAACGGTATGGCCCTTGGCAGACGATCTATCAGCGGTTCCGTCGCTGGTCAGCGGATGGGACGTGGCAGCGGCTGCTGGAGCATGTCCAGGCTCACGAGGATGCGGCAGGAGCGGTGGACTGGTCGGCCGTCTGCGTCGACTCGACCATTGTCCGGGCCCACCAGCACGCCGCGGGCGCCCGTAAAGGGGGAACCCGGCAAGGACGAACCATCACGTTGGGGATCAAGGCGGACAGGCGCTCGGGCGCTCGCGCGGCGGACTGACCACCAAACTCCACCTGGCCACCGACGGACGCGGCCTGCCGCTGGCGTTCGTTCTCACCGGCGGCAACATCAACGACTGCACCGAGTTCACCCGTGTGATGGCAGCCGTTCGCGTCCCTCGGCTCGGCCTTGGCCGTCCCCGCACCCGGCCTCAGCACGTCATCGCTGACAAGGGCTACAGCTCCCGGGCCATCCGTACCTATCTGCGCCGGCGGGGTATCAGCGCGACCATCCCTGAACGCGTCGACCAGCTGGCTGGGCGAGCTCATCGAGGGCACCGGCGCTGCGCGTTCGACCCTGCCCGTTACAAACGTCGCAACGTCGTCGAACGCTGTTTCAACCGGCTCAAGCAGTTCAGAGGCATCGCCACCCGCTACGACAAGCTCGCCGTTCACTACCAGGCAGCTGTCACCATCGCCTGCCTGCTGCTATGGCTTGCATGAGATCCACAAAACAGGCCCTAGGCCGCGCGGCCCAGGACGTCCTCGGGGGCCGTCCACTCCAGGCCGTGCGCCTCGGCCACCGGGCGGCTCACCAGATGACCCTCGTGGGTGCTCAGGCCCCGCCCCAGCACCGGGTCCAGGTGCATGGCGCGCCGCCAGCCCAGGTCGGCGATCGCCAGCGCGTACGGCAGCGTGACGTTCGTCAGCGCGTACGTCGAGGTGTGCGGCACGGCCCCCGGCATGTTGGCCACGCAGTAGAACACCGAGTCGTGGACCTGGTAGGTCGGCTCGGCGTGCGTGGTCGGCCGGGAGTCCTCGAAGCAGCCGCCCTGGTCGATGGAGACGTCCACCAGCACCGAGCCGGGCTTCATGCGGCTGACCAGCTCGTTGGTCACCAGCTTGGGCGCCCGCGCGCCCGGCACCAGCACGGCGCCGATGACCAGGTCCGCCTCCAGGACCGCGCGCTCGATCTCCAGCGTGTTGGAGGCGATCGTCTGGCAGTGGCCCTGGTAGATGAGGTCCGCCTGGCGCAGCTTGTCGATGTTGCGGTCGAGCAGCACGACTTCGGCCTGCATGCCGAGGGCGATGGCCGCCGCGTTCATGCCGGACACCCCGGCGCCGATGACCACGACGTTCGCCGCGCGCACGCCGGAGACGCCGCCCATGAGCACGCCGCGCCCGCCGCCGGAGCGCATCAGGTGATACGCGCCCACCTGCGGGGCGAGCCGGCCCGCCACCTCCGACATGGGCGCGAGCAGCGGCAGCGCGCCGTTGTCGGACTGCACGGTCTCGTACGCGACCCCGGTGACCCCGGAGTCGAGCATCGCCGTGGTGCAGGGCCGGGAGGCCGCCAGGTGCAGGTACGTGAACAGCACCTGCCCCTTGCGCATCCGGTGGTACTCCTCGGCCACCGGTTCCTTCACCTTGAGCACCAGGTCGCCCTCGGCCCAGACCTCGTCCGCCGTGTCCAGGATCACGGCCCCCGCCGACTCGAAGTAGACGTCCGGGATGGACGAGCCGACGCCCGCATCCCTCTCGACGAAGACCTGGTGCCCGTTGCGCACCAGTTCGTGGACGCCTGCCGGAGTGAGCGCGACGCGGTACTCGTTGTCCTTGACCTCGCGGGGAACGCCGACCTTCATGACTCGCCCTCGTTTCGTCAGCCGGACAGAATCGCCGCCATCTCCTCCTTATTCCTCGAAAAGCCGCCTTATCCCAGGACAACGTAGGGAATCTCGCTCTGATTACCTGGGTGCCGCTCCTCCTCGCTAAGCTCACCGGCAGCCCGTACGTCAGGGATGGGGTCGCCAAGGATGGACAAGCCGGAGGAACCGCCACCAGCGGTCCCGGGGGAGCCGCAGGCCAGCCGGCTCACCACCATCGTGTTGATCGTCTCGCTCGTCCTGGTCGTGGTGATCGCGGGCGTGCTCGGCACCGTGGCCGTCCTCATGACGCGCAGCCCCGACGCGCCGCTGCTCGGCGGCGTCCCGCCCCAGCGGCTGCGCACGCCCATCCACTTCGCCCCGATCCGCGAGCAGAAGCCCGCGCCGTGCCCCGGCGCCGAGGCCGCCCTCGACGACCGGCAGACCACCTGCTACCTCCTGGAGGACGGCGTCACGGTGGAGGCCGTGCAGCGGATCGAGCCCGTGCGCGAGAAGGACGGCACCTACTCCGTGCGCGTGGCGATCGCGCCGAAGTTCAAGGACAAGGTGGTCGAGCTCATCGACGAGATGGCGGCCACCGAGCGGCAGATCGCCGTCGTGCTGCTGCCCCGCACGGTCGTCGCCGCGCCCGTCGTCACGCAGACCATGAACGGCGACAGCCTGAGCATCGCCGGCTACACCAGGCAGGAGGCCGAGGCCCTGGTCGCCCGCCTGCTCGGCGGCCCGCCCGCGACCGGCCAGCCGGGCACGGACCAGCCGGGAGCGGGCCGGCCGACGCCCGGCGCGACCGACCCTGCCGCCACGAACCCGGCCGCCACCAACCCGGGCGTCACGGACCCCGGCGCCACGAACCCGGGCACCCGGAGCACCCCGGGCACCGGCGTCACCGACCCGTTCGCGACCCATCCCACCACCGGCCCCGCCACCGGTCCCGCCACCACCCCCGGCGGCACGAACACCGCGACCGGCGGCCGGCGCACCCCCGACCGGAAGTTCGCCAGCTGCAAGGAGGCCGTGGCCGCCGGCTTCGGCCCCTACACCAGGGGCCGCCACGAGGAGTACACCTGGTACACCGACGTGGACGGCAACGGCGTCGCCTGCAACAGCGCCGACATCCGCTAGCCGGCCCACCCCTCCAGGGCGTCGATCGCGTAGTACGCCAGGAAGATCACCGACACCACCCACAGCAGCCACGGGATCTGCGCGAACTTCCCCCGCGCCGCCTTGATCAGCGTGTACGAGACGACGCCCGCGCCCACCCCGTTCGTGATCGAGTACGTGAACGGCATCATCGCGATCGTCAGGAACGCCGGGATGGCCAGCTCCAGGTCCTCCCACGGCACGTTCCGGCTCTGCGTCATCATCAGCGCCCCGACCAGCACCAGCGCCGGGGCCGCCGCCGCGGCGGGCACCACTCCCGCGAGCGGTGTGAACAGCAGGGTGAGCCCCATCAGCGCGCCGGTCACGACGGCGGCCAGGCCGGTCCGCGCGCCGTCGCCCACGCCGGCCGCCGACTCGACGAACACCGTGTTGGCCGACGCGCTGGTCGCCCCGCCGATCACGCCGGCGACCCCGTCGACCGTGAGGATCCGCCCCAGCCTCGGCACGCGGCCCTGCTCGTCCACCAGCCCGGCCTCGTCGGCGACGCCGATGATCGTGCCCATCGCGTCGAAGAAGCCCGACAGCACCAGCGTGAAGAGCACCACGGATGCCGTCAGCACCCCCGCCCGGGCGAAGCCGCCGAACACGTCCACCTGGCCCACCAGCCCGAAGTCGGGTGGCGCGACCAGCCGCTCGGGCACGCGCGGCTGCACCACGCCCCACGAGCGGGGGTCCACGCGGGCCGTCGCGTCCACGATCACGGCCAGGACCGCGGTGACGATGATGCTGATGAGGATCGCCCCCGGCAGCCGTCGCACGTACAGGACGATCATCAGCAGCAGGCCGAAGGAGAACAGCGTGACCGGCCAGCCCGTGAGGTGGCCGGTCGAGCCGAGCTGCACCGGCGTCCCCGACCCGCGGGTCACGAACCCCGCGTCGACCAGCCCGATCAGCGCGATGAACATCCCGATCCCGACGCTGATCGCGTGCTTGAGGGCGAGCGGGATGGCGTTCATGATGATCGTGCGCAGGCCCGTGACGGCCAGCACGATGATGACCACCCCTTCGAGCACGACCAGCCCCATGGCCTGCGCCCAGGTCATGTACGGGGCGGCCTGGTAGGCCACCACCGCGTTCAGCCCGAGACCGGCCGCCAGCCCGAACGGCGCGTTGCCCACGAACGCCATCAGCAGCGTGCTGACCGCCGCCGCCAGCGCGGTGGCGGTGGTGAGCTGGGCGATCGTGAGCCGCGCGCCGGTCACGTCATGGGCGCCGGCCAGGATGATCGGGTTGAGCAGGACGATGTAGGCCATCGCCATGAAGGTCGTGATCCCGCCGCGCACCTCGCGCGCGACGGTCGTCTCCCGCGCCTTCAGCTCGAAGACCCTGTCGAGCACGGACATCCCCCCTCGCGGTCAGGGGGACTGCCGGTGCCCTACCCGGCGAGAGAGGCGATCATGCCTTCTCGCGGCGGCCGCCGCCCACGATGGTCGTCGCGGCCGCCACCCGCGGTGGTCAGGCCTTCTCGTGCCTGCCGCCGCCCACCAGGGCGACGAACTCCTCCAGCCCGATCCGGCCGTCGCCGTCGCTGTCGGCCGCCGCGATGAACGCCTCGACCTCCTCGTCGGTGACGCCCTGGCCGCCCAGCGCCTGGTTGACCTGCCGGATCTCGGCCGCCGTCAGCAGGCCGTCGCCGTCGGCGTCGAACCGCTCGAACTCCGCCTTGGCCGCTTCGCGCGCGTCAGCCATCGCATACCTCCCCGTCGCGGGCCCGGCCGGCGCGGCGAGTGATCGCCGCAGGTCCGGGCCCTTCAGCGGACCGCGTCATCGGACCGGTCCCAGAACAAGGCGATATCTTCGGGTCTGATGGGAACACGCGTCAACTCGCGTCCCGTCGCCGCCCGCACCGCCGCCGCGATGGCGGGCGTGGACGACAGCGTCGGCGGCTCGCCCGCGCCGCGCAGCCCGTACGGCGCCGCCGGGTCCGGGTTCTCCAGGACGCGCAGCCGCATGGGCGGCATGTCGAGGATCGTGGGGATCAGGTAGTCGGTGAACGACGGGTTCAGCACCCGGCCGTCGCGCACCTGGATCTCCTCCATCAGCGCCAGCCCGAGGCCCTGCGCCGAGCCGCCGTGGATCTGCCCCTCCAGCGCCGAAGGGTTGAGGATCCGGCCGACGTCCTGCACGGCCGCCAGCTCCACCACCTTGACCAGGCCCAGCTCCACGTCCACGTCCACCACGGCTCGGTGGACGCACAGCGCTAGCTGCGTGTGCGAGTCGCCCTGCCCTGTCTCGGGGTGCATCGGGTACGTCGGGCGGTGCCGGTACTCGCGCGTCTCCTCGACGGGCCCGAACTTCTCCAGCGCCTCGCGCGCCGGCAGCCCCTCGAAGCGGGCCCGTACGGCCTCGCAGGCGGCCTTGACCGCGCCGCCCGTCACGTACGACTGGCGCGAGGCCGACGACGACCCCGCCGAGCCCACGGTGGTGTCGGCCGTCGCCACGGTCACGTGCTCGACGCCCAGCTCGGTGCGCGCGATCTGCGCCTGGATCGTCACCAGGCCCTGGCCGACCTCGGCCGCCGCGGTGTGCACGGTCACGTGCGGCTCGCCGCCGACCAGCTCGGCCCGCACCCGGGCCGTGGAGTAGTCGTCGAAGCCCTCGGAGAAGCAGATGTTCTTGATGCCGACGCCGTAGCCGACGCCCCGCCGTACCGACTCGCCGTGGGTGGTCTGCGACACCCCGCCCGGCAGCCCCCGCAGGTCCGAGCCGGAACGCTCCATCGGCATGGGCATCGCCTCCAGCTCGCGCAGCATCGCGGCCAGCGGCGCCGGCGAGTCGATCACCTGGCCGGTGATGAGCGACGAGCCCTGGGAGATCGCGTTGCGCACGCGGATCTCCACCGGCGACAGCCCGCACGCCTCGGCCAGCCGGTCCATCTGCGACTCGTACGCGTAGCACGCCTGCACGGCGCCGAACCCGCGCATCGCCCCGCACGGTGGGTTGTTGGTGTAGACGCCGGTCGCGTCGATCCGCACGTTGGGCACCTCGTACGGCCCGACCCCCAGCGAGGCGGCGTTGCCCACGACGGCGGGGGAGGAGGAGCAGTAGGCGCCGCCGTCGAGCAGGATGTCGGCCTTGACGTAGACGAGCCGGCCGTCGCGGGTGGCGCCGTGCTCGTAGCGCATGCGGGCCGGATGCCGGTGGACGTGGCCGAAGAACGACTCCTCCCGCCCGTACACGATCTTGACAGGACGGTCCAGCCGCAGCGCCAGCATGCAGGCGTGGACCTGCATGGACAGGTCCTCGCGGGCCCCGAACGCGCCGCCCACTCCTGACAGCGTCAGCCGCACCTTCTCCGGCGGCAGGCCCAGGCAGGGGGCGAGCTGGTCGCGGTCCACGTGCAGCCACTGCGTGGCGATGTACAGGTCGACGCCGCCGTCCTCGGCCGGCACCGCGAGCCCCGACTCCGGGCCGAGGAACGCCTGGTCCTGCATGCCGACCTCGTACTCGCCGGTGACCACCACCTCCGCCTCGAAGGTGTCGCCCACCCGCACCGGCTGGTGGCGCACGACGTCACGCGACTCGCGCGGGTCCGTCACCGCCGGCCGCACCTCGTAGTCCACGACGATCGCCGCCGCGGCCCGCCGCGCCGTCTCGGGATGGTCGGCGGCCACCAGCGCGACCGGCTCGCCCTGGTAACGCACCTGGTCGACGGCCAGCACCGGCTGGTCCTTGACGTCGAGACCGTAGAACTTCTCGCCGGGCACGTCCTCGTGGGTGAGCGCGGCGAGCACCCCGGGCATCGCGAGGGCCGGACCGAGGTCGATCGAGCGGATCCACGCCGACGGGTGCGGGCTGCGCAGCGTCACGCCCCACACCATGCCGTCGAGCCACAGGTCGGAGGCGTAGGCGAACTCGCCCGTCACCTTGAGCGTCGCGTCGGGGCGCGGAGCGCTCGCGCCGACGCCCCACGCCGCGGCGCGGGTCCCGGTGCTGGTCTCGGTCATCCTTCGAGTAGAGCACCGCCGCCGCAGCCCTCCAATGCGCGGCGAGTGAAATCCGGGTCCGCACTCGACCTGCGGACTTGTATATTCCTCCAAGTGCGCATCAGTGAGCTGCTGGCGGTGGGGAGGCTGCGGCTCGGGCTGCTCACGGGCGACCCGGACACCGAGTTCCGCGGCGTCCACATCACCGACCTGCCCGACCCCGGCCGCTACCTGTCGGGCGGCGAGCTGGTGCTGACCGGGCTCATGTGGCGGCACGGACCCGCCGACTCGGCGCCCTTCGTCGCGGCGCTCGCGCGGGCCGGGGTGGCGGCGCTCGGCGCCGGTCTGGCCCGGCTCGGCCATGTCCCCGGTGACCTGGTCGCGGCCTGCGCCGAGGCGGGCCTGCCGCTGCTGGAGGTGCCCACGGAGGTGTCGTTCGGCGCGCTCGCCGAGCTGGCGGCCTCCCGCCCGGCCGGGGAGCTCCGGGACGCGCGCGACGCCCGCGACGCCCGCGACGCGCTCGGCCGCCACCGCAGGCTCGTCGCCGCCGTCGCCGAGGGCGCCGGGCTGACCGAGCTGTTCGCGCTCACCGCCGCCGAGCTGGGCGTCACCGGTGCCGTCGTCTCCGCCTGCGGCCAGGTGGTCGCCGGGCACGCGGACGACCCGGTGGGTCTGGCCCGCGCCTACCTCACCGCGCCCGCGCTGCCCTGCCGCTCCGGCGCTCACACGCTGTTCGCCGTGGGGCCGGGCGGGACCGGCCACGGCCGGCGGGCGGCGGGCTGGGTCCTCGCCTGCGACGGCGACCTGATGGAGCGGACCGACCTGGGTCACGAGCTGGCCGCCTGCGTCACGCTCGAACGCAACCGGACGGAGGAGGGCCGCCGGGTCGAGCGGCGGCTGGCCGGGCAGCTCGTCGCGGCCGCCCTCACCGAGCCCGACCCGGCCGTCGTCGCCGCCCGGCTGCGCACCTGCGGCATCGGCGACGGCGAGCCGTACGCGGTGGTCAGCGCCACCCTGCCCCGGCGGACCCGGCACGGCGACGCCCCCGGGAGCGGCCCCGGCCCCGCGACGCTCGGCGGGCTGGCGCTGGAGGAGCTGCTGGGTCGCGAGGTCGTGGCGGCGGTGGGCACGGACGGCGCGGCGGCGGTGACGGGGCCGGACCGCGCGGCGACGGTGACGGGGCCGGACCGCGCGGCGGCGGCGACGCCCCTGGAGCGCGCCGCGGCGGCGACGCCGCCGGACCGGGCGGGGGCGGTGGCGGGGCTGGACGGCGCGGTGGCGGTGGTGCCGCTGGCCGGCGCGAGCGTCGGGGAGCTGGCCGAGCGGCTGCGGCGGGGAGCGGAGGTGCTGGCGGCGCTGCCCGACGGGCGGCTGCGCGTCGGGCTCAGCGGCGAGCTGACCGGGGCCGCGGCCCTGCGGGGCGGCATCGAGGAGGCCGGTCACGCCAGGCGGCTGGCGGAGGCCCGCTCGGGCGGCGTCGTGACCAGCGACGAGATCTACACGCACGCGCTGCTGCTGGCCACGGTGCCCGGGGACGTACGGCGCTCGTTCGCGCACCGGCTGCTCGGGCCGATCGTCGCTTACGACCGCCGGCATCAGTCGGAGCTGGTGCGGACGCTCGCCACGTTCCTCGACTGCGCCGGCTCGTGGAACGCCTGCGGGGAGCGGCTGCACGTGCACGTCAACACCGTGCGCTACCGCATCGGGAGGGTGGAGGAGCTCACCGGCCGCGACCTGTCGTCGATGGCCGACCGGGTCGACTTCTTCCTGGCGCTGTGTGCGGGCTGAGCCGGAAGGCCGGTGAGCGAGACCTGTGTCCGGTGCGGTGCCGGACACAGGATCAGCAGCCGGGGGCGCCGAGGGTCAGCAGCACGCGGGAGTCTCGAAGTTCACTGATGTCGCGCTCGAATCCGATGGAGACGAAACGGCCGCATCGGCCGTAGCATTGCCTCCGACCACGACAAAAGCCGTGACCAAAGCGGAAAGTACGGACAGGGCAATGCGCGCGCGCATGGGGGTTCTCCCTCGCCTCTAGGTTGTTCGGACGTCATCATCTCAGGGAGCGATAG
The DNA here is from genome assembly GCF_024172185.1 of Nonomuraea roseoviolacea subsp. carminata. Classification (GTDB taxonomy): domain Bacteria; phylum Actinomycetota; class Actinomycetes; order Streptosporangiales; family Streptosporangiaceae; genus Nonomuraea; species Nonomuraea roseoviolacea. The sequence continues at coordinate 768,039 of NZ_JAMZEC010000001.1, read as the reverse complement.
CTGTGACCACATCTGACCTGGTCGGACTTCGCATCAAGACGGTGAGGCGGCAGCGTGGCCTGTCACAGGCGCAGCTCGCCCACCCCGAGTTGTCGGACAGCTACGTCTCCTTGATCGAGAGTGGCAAGCGTACCCCGACCCCGGCCGTGCTGGAGCTCCTGGCCCAGAAGCTGGACTGCTCGCTCTCCTACCTGCTCAATGGCGTGACCGCGGAGCAGATGGAGGAGATCGAGCTCGCCCTCGGGTACGCGAGGCTGGCTCTCGAGAACGGCGAGGTCGTCGAGGCCCGTACGAGGTTCGCCGAACTCCTGGCGAACCATAACCTCGCAGGTCTGACATCTCTGCGTCAAGACACCGAATACGGGCTGGCGCTGGCCCTGGAGGCGTGCGGAGAGCTCGGGGAGGCGATCGCCACGCTGCGCCGGCTGCAGGCCGAGGAGATCGCCCCCGAGCGGCAGATCAGCATCGCCGTCGCCCTGTGCCGCTGCTACCGGCTGAGCGACCGCCTCAGCGACGCCATCAAGGTGGGTGAGGCGCTTCTCAGCGTCTCGCCCCGTCCGACCTGGACCGACGGGCTGGTCGAGCTGGGCGCGACCCTGCTGATCGCCTATCTCTACAGCGGCGACCTGCTGCGCGCCCGCCAGTTCGCGGCGGAGCTGCTCAACGCCGCCGACATGCTGGGCTCGCCCAGGGCGATCGTCGCGGCGTGCTGGAACGCCGCCCTCGTGGCTCAGAGCACCGGCCATGGCGAGGAGTCCCTGGCCTTCCTGGAGCGGGCCCTGGCGATCCAGTCGGAGAACGGGCAGCCGCGCAACCTCGCCCGGGCCCGCGTGGCCTACGCCGTCGAGAAGCTGCGCTTCCACCCCGAAGCCGTCGAGGAGGTGCGCGCCACGCTGGCGCGGGCCGATGAGGAGCTGACGCAGACCTCGGCGAGCACGTTCGACCGCGCCAACGCCCAGGTCGAGCTGGCGCGCACCGAGCTCGTGGCGGGCGATTTCGAGCGGGCCGTCCAGCACGGCCGCGCCGGGGTCGAGCTGATGCCGAAGACCGCGCGGGCGCTGGAGGCGGAGGCCCACCTGATGCTCAGCCGCGCCTACGGCGGCCTGGGCCGGCTGTCGGAGGCGCGGGAGGAGCTGCGCGCCGTCAGCGACTGGCTCTCGCCGCTTCCCGACTCGCGCCGGGTCGCCGGCAAATGGTACGCCGCGGCCGAGAGCATGGAGCTGCTCGGCGACATCGAGGGAAGCGTCGCCGCGTACCAGCGCGCCCTCGCCTGCGCCGGTCTGTGACCGAAGTAGGGACCGGGCGGCGACGTCGGTAGCCTGGGATTGCCATGAAAAGACCCCTGATCGCGGCAGTCACCGCGTTCCTCGCCGCCCTGTTCCTGCTCGGCACCGCCGCCGGGCCCGCGCTGGCGCACGACTCGCTCAAGAGCAGCGACCCGGCCAAGGGCTCCACGGTCAAGACCGTCGAGAAGGTGAAGCTGGAGTTCAGCGCCAGCGTACGGATGCCGTTCGTGATCGTCCGCGGGGCCGACGGCGCCCAGCACCAGGCCGGCTCGGCCGAGACCGACGGCCCGGTGGTGCGCCAGGCGCTCAAGGACACCCTGCCCGACGGCACGTACACGATCGCCTACCGCGTGGTCTCCTCCGACGGCCACCCGATCGAGGGCGAGATCCCCTTCACCGTCAAGGGCGCCCCGAAGGCCGAGACGCAGAGCCCCGCCACCGAGACGCCCGCCGCGCAGACCTCCGAGACGGCCGCCGCCCAGCCGGCCGCCACGCAGTCGCCGGCGCCGTCCGCCGCCCCGGCCGGCTCCTCCGCCCCGGCGGCCGCGACCCAGGAGGCCGGCGGCTCCTCGGCCACCTTCCCCGTCTGGCTGGTGGTCGTCGTCGGCGCCCTGGCGGGCATCGGCGTCGGCTTCCTCATCAGCATGCGCAAGAAGCGGCCGTGACCAGAGCCGCGCGTCTCGCGCTCGCGGCGGCCGCGGCGGCGGTCGCCGTCCTGGTGATCGCCATGATCGCCGGGGGCGCGGCCTTCCCGCGGATCATCGCCGGCCTGCCCGACGCCGGGGTGGTCACCCGCTGGGGGCTGCCGCTGGCCAAGCTGGCGATGGACGCCGCCGGCGTGCTGACCGTGGGCCTGCTCCTCGCGGCCACCGCGCTGCTGCCCAACGACAAGGGCATGCTGGGCGCGAGCGCCACCGGCTACGTCCGGGCCGCCTCCTGGGCCGCCCTGACCTGGGCCGGCAGCGCGTTCCTCACCCTCGTCTTCGAGGTGTCCGACTCGTGGGGGCAGCCCCTGCCGCAGGCGATCACCACCGCCAACTACCTCAGCTCCTACGCCACCCAGACCAGCCAGGGCATCGCGCTGACCCTGGTCATCCTGTTCTCGGTGGCCATCTCGCTGTTCTCGCGCGGGGCCATCACGGCCGGCGCGGCGGCCGGGCTGCTGGTGTTCGCGCTGGTCACCATGCTGCCGCCGGCGCTCACGGGACACGCCTCCTCCTCGCCCAACCACGGCCTGGCCACCTCCGCCCTGTCGCTGCACCTGCTGGCGCTGGCCCTGTGGGTGGGCGGCCTCGTCGTCCTGGCCGTCCACGCCGTCCGGCGCGAGCCGCGGCTCGACGTGGCCGCCGCCCGCTTCTCGCGGATGGCGCTGTGGTGCTACGTCGGCGTCGGCGTGTCCGGGGTGTTCAGCGTCGTGGCCCGGCTCTCCGCCGTGTCCGACCTGTGGACGTCGTCGTACGGCGTGCTCGTGGTGGCCAAGATCGTCGCGTTCGTGCTGCTGGGCTACGTCGGCTGGTGGCACCGGCAGCGCACGCTCGCCGCGCTCGCCGCGGACCGCCCGCGCGCCTTCACCCGGCTCGCGGGCGGCGAGGCGCTGCTCATGGCCGCCACCGTCGGCCTGGCCGTCGCCCTGTCGCGCACCCGCCCGCCCGAGGTCAGCCTGCCCGCCGACCGGGCCTTCGAGCTGCTCGGCTTCCCGGTGCCGCCGCCGATCTCGCTGGCCAACCTGGCGACGCTGTGGTGGCTCGACCTGTTCTTCGCCCTCGTGGCCGCCCTCCTCGCCGGCCTGTACGCCGCCGGCGTGGTGAGGCTGCTGTGCCGGGGCGACGCCTGGCCGTGGGGCCGCACCGCCGCCTGGTTCCTGGGCGTGGCGATCCTCGTCGTCGCGACGCAGAGCGGCGTGGCCCGCTACTCCAAGATCATGTTCGACGTGCACATGATCGAGCACATGACCCTGTCCATGATCGTGCCGATCTTCCTCGTGCTCGGCGCGCCGGTCACGCTCGCCCTGCGCGCGCTCAAGCCGGCCGTCCGGCGCGGCGACCGGGGGCCGCGCGAGTGGCTGACCACGATCCTGCACAGCCGCTTCGTGCGGGTCGTCGGCCATCCGGGCATCGCCACCGCCCTGTTCATCGCCTCGACGTACGCGCTGTACTTCACGCCGCTGTTCACCTCGGCCATGGAGGAGCACCTCGGGCACATCTGGATGACCCTGCACTTCCTGATCACCGGGTCGCTGTTCTTCTGGGTCATCATCGGCGTCGACCCGGCCCCGCACCGGCTGCCGTACGTGGGCCGGCTGCTGACGCTGTTCGTCACGATGCCCTTCCACGCGTTCTTCGGCGTCGCGCTGATGATGACCGGCGCCGTCATCGCGTCCGACTACTACGAGCAGCTCGGCCGCGTCTGGGGCGGGCCGCTCATCGACGAGCAGCGCGACGGCGGCGCGATCGCGTGGGGCTTCGGCGAGATCCCGACGCTCATCGTGCTGCTGGCCATCGCCGTGCAGTGGTACCAGGACGAGGACCGCAAGGGCCGCCGCGCCGACCGGCGGGCCGACCGCGGCGGGGGCGACCCCGAGCTCGACGCCTACAACGCCTACCTGGCGCGGCTCAACAAGGCGGGCAAGGCCGGCCAGGCCGACCGCGCCGACTGACCCGGGCGGGTGCGCGTAGCCGGATCGGCAGGGCAATCTATCCTCAAGCCGTACGTCTCCCACCCGCCAGGTAGCCTTGCCCTACGGGGAGGTGGGCATCACCTTCCCGCAGGGGTGCGCGGGGCCTTGAGGGGGGCCGCGTCACCCGGTGCGCGACGCCGGTGTGGGGTCCGGCCAGGAGTCCGGGATGCCCCGGGAAGGCGAGCAGAGGTGGAAGATACGCGTATGCGTGGGGGGCGGAGCCTCGCCGAGACGCTCGAGAGCCGGCTGGCGCAGTGGTCCGAGCGCAGCGGCGTCCGCGTGGAGATCTGGGCCCTTCCCGCCACCGACGTGCCCGCCCCGGTCGGCCAGGCGGTCCTGGAGACGCTGAACGAGGCGCTGGCCAACGTCGAGCGGCACAGCGGCGCCAAGGTCGTGTCGGTGGCCGTCACCGCGGGCCGCGACGGGCTGCGCATGACTGTCAGCGACCACGGCCGCGGCTTCCCCGCGGAGAAGGCCGGGCGGGGCATCGCGCGGATGCGGGCGGCCGTCGCCGAGGTCGGCGGCACCCTGTCGGTGAGCAGCGTGAAGGGCGAGGGCACCACCGTCACCGCGGCGGTGCCCAGGCGCGGCTGACCGGCCGCCGGGCGGCTACGGGGTGGTGAGGATCTCGCTGCCGGTCTCGGTGACCACGATCGTGTGCTCGAACTGCGCCGTGCGCTTGCGGTCCTTGGTCACCGCGGTCCAGCCGTCGGGCCAGATGTCGTAGTCGATCGTGCCCAGCGTCAGCATCGGCTCGATGGTGAACGTCATGCCCGGCACCAGCTCCACGCGCAGCGACGGGTCGTCGTAGTGGGGCACCATCAGCCCGGAGTGGAACGTCGTGCCGATGCCGTGACCGGTGAAGTCGCGCACCACACCGTAGCCGAACCGCTTGGCGTACGCCTCGATGACCCGGCCCACCACGTTGAGCTGCCGGCCCGGCGCGACCGCCTTGATGGCGCGCATCGTCGCCTCGCGGGTGCGCTCCACCAGCAGCCGCGACTCCTCGTCGACCTCGCCCACCAGGTAGGTGGCGTCGGTGTCGCCGTGGACGCCGCCGATGTAGGCGGTGATGTCGACGTTGACGATGTCGCCGTCGCGCAGGACGGTGTCGTCGGGGATGCCGTGGCAGATGACCTCGTTGATCGAGGTGCACAGCGACTTGGGGTAGCCCTTGTAGCCCAGCGTGCTCGGGTAGGCGCCGTGGTCGAGCAGGAACTCGTGGCCGATCCGGTCGAGCTCGTCGGTGGTGACGCCCGGCCGGACGTTCCTGCCGACCTCCTCGAGCGCCTGCGCGGCGATCCGCCCCGCCACCCGCATCCGCTCGATGGTCTCCGGGGTCTTGACGTCGGCCTCGCCGGTCTTCGGGCGCTTCTTTCCGACGTACTCCGGCCGCTCGATGTGCGCGGGGACCTTTCGCATGGGCGAAACTCGCCCGGGCTGGAGCAGTGTCGTCATGAAAGACGAGTCTACGGGGCAGAATAGCCCCCGTGAGCGATGGCCAGTGGTGGTTCTGTCTCAAGCACATGCGGGTCGAGCCCGAGCAGGGTTGCCCCAACAAGGACCGGATGGGTCCGTACGCGAGCGAGCAGGAGGCCGCCGGCGCCCTGCAGCGCGCGGCGGAGCGCAACAAGGCGTGGGACGAGGCCGACGCCGACGAGGAATGACTCCTGCTCAGGGGACGACGGCGTAGGCCCGTACGGGGAAGGTGCCCATGCCCGCCACCATCGGCGGCGCGGCGTGGAACCGGAAGCCCTCGTCGGGCAGCGCCGCCAGCCCCGTGAGGTGCTCCACCAGCGGGATCCCGGCCGCGAGCAGCACGGTGTGCGCGGGCCGCTCGCCGCGCGGCGGGGTGTCGTCCATGTTGAGCGAGTCGATGCCGACCAGGGCCGCGCCCCGTTCGGCGAGCCGCCGCGCCGACTCGGGCGCCAGGTAGGGGTGCCCGTGGAAGTAGGCGTCCGTGCCGAAGTACCGGTCCCAGCCGGTGTGCACGAGCACGGCCTTGCCGCGCACGTCGAGATCGGGGTCCAGGCGGATCTCGCGGTCCGTCGCGCCGGCGGCCCGCACCACGATCCCGGGCAGGTCGGCCAGGCTGCTCAGCGGCACCTGCGACAGGTCCGGCCCGCCGTCGTAGCGGTGGTGGGGCGTGTCGAGGTACGTGCCGGTGTTGGCGGCCAGCGTGATCGTCCCGATGTGGAACTCGGTGCCCGGCGCGTACACCTCCCGTGAGTCCTCCCGGCTGAGGTGCGTGCCGAGCACGGGGCCCGGCACGCCCGGATAGGTGACCATGCCCTCGACGATGGGGTGGCTCAGCTCGACGATCACGCGGACACTCCGATCCGTACCAGCCGGACCAGCGCGACCGCGCCGATCACGGCCCACACGAGGTTGAGGCCGGCCGACGGCCAGGCGTCGTTGCGCGCGCTGTTGGCCATGAGGGCGAGCGAGCCGGCGAGGTTGACGACCTGGTAGGCGACGCCGCCCGCGGGCAGCCGGCCGGCGGTGACGAGGCCGTAGCCGAGCAGGAGGAGACCGGCGCCCAGCCAGCCGGCCACCTCGAAGAGCAGGTCCATGCCGCCCATTGTCCGAATTTCTAGTCATAAAGTGCAATTAAAGGTTGCTACAGCCGCAAGTAAGCTTTCCTGTATGGACATCGACCCCCGGCGCCTCCGTGTCCTGCACGAGGTGGCCCGCCGCGGCGGGGTCATGCGCGCGGCCGAGGCCCTGTTCCTGACGCCCTCCGCGGTCTCCCAGCAGCTCGCCCAGCTCGAACGCGAGGTGGGCCTGGCCCTCATCGACCGCTCCCAGCGGCGCGTCTCCCTCACCCCGGCGGGCCGGGTGCTCGCCGGGTACGCCGAGCGCGTCGAGGAGGAGCTGGCCGAGGCCCGGCGGGAGCTCACGCGGTTCACCGAGCGGCTGGCGGGGCCCGTGCGCATCGCCGCGTTCCCCACCGTGATCAAGCACATGCTGGTGCCCGCCCTGCGCGACCTGGCGGCCCGCCATCCCCGCATCACGCCGGTCATCCACGAGGTGTACGGCCAGCCCGCGCTCCAGGAGCTGCGGCTGGGCGCAGTGGACGTGCTGATCACCGAGCAGGACATGAGCCTGCCGGTGCTGTCGCAGCCGTCGCTGGCCACCCGCGCCCTGTACGTCGACGAGTACCGCATCGTCGTGCCGCCCGACTGGCCGAACCCGCCGCGCTCCATGGCGGACCTGGCCGACATGCCCTGGGTGGCGGGCGAGCCCGACCAGGCGTGCGGCCAGGCGCTGGACCGGCTGGCCGGGCTGCACGGCTTCGAGCCGCGCAAGGTCCACGTCATCACGGAGTTCGGCCCGGCGCTGGCGCTGGTCGCGGCCGGGCACGGGGTGGCGATCGTGCCCACGCTGGCGCTGCTCGACGTGCCGGAGGGCGAGGTGCGGGTGAGCGAGCTGCGGGACGTGGGCGCGCGCCGGCTCGACGCGGTGACCCGGGTCAGCCGTACCCGGTCGGGGGAGCCGGACCCCGTGCAGGCGGTCGTGATCGGCGCGATCGAGGACGCCACGGCCGCCCTCGAAGGCAGCCTGAAGGGTCACCTCCAGCCGGCCTGAGGCGCCGTGCCGCCTGCGCCGTCGCGGTCGGCAGGGCGTCCGCCCGCGCGGTCTGTACGGCGTCCGCGGCGTGCACGGCGTGGCGTCAGTCGGTGACCTGCGGGCCGGTGACCTTCTCCAGCAGGCGGGCCAGCCGCTCGCGCAGCCCCACGTTGCGGGGGATCTCGCCCGCGGCGGCGCTCACCAGGTGCTGGGCGCCGTCGAACGAGACCGGCCCGCCGGCCGGCACGGCGATCGCGTCGTGCGCGAGCCCCGCCACCTCCGGGTGCGCCCCCTCCAGGGCCAGGATGGTCGCCCCGACGCGGCGGGCGTCGTCCACCCGCTCCAGCAGCGGCACCGGGGCCTGCCCCTCGGCCACCACGAACAGCGTCTCGCCCCGGCCCGCCCGGCGCACGCGGTCGAGGCCGACCCGCAGGTGCGCGGGCGCCCCGGGCGGCGGCGACCAGCGCACGAGGGTGGGGGCGAGCTGCGGCAGACCCGACAGCCGCGCCTCGTCGGCGAGGTGGGCGGTCAGATGCCACGGCTCCTCCTCGGGTGTGCCCACGAGGAGCAGGCCCCCGGGAGAGCGGGTCGCCCGCAGCGCGAGCCCGAGCTCGCGGGTGCGCTCGACCCATCCGGTCTCGGCGAGGAGCTCGCGGAGGAAGTCCACCGAACCAGAGTCCATCGCCCCATAGTGCATGACCGCCGCCGCTTCGTCGGCCCGTTTCGCCGCCATGCCCGTCTGACATCGGTGGAGTGTCCATGTCATTTCGGGCCTTGACAGGTGGTTACCGCCGGGTAACGATCGGCTCGCGGCGCCGCCGGCCCCAACCGATCCCCCCACGGAGAGGGCGGCACATGACCCTACGTGTCCGCGTCAGCATGTCCATCGTCCTGTTAGTGATCGCGTCACTCCTGGCCGCGACGACGGCCGCGTCACCGGCGCGCGCGGCGTCGGCCCGCGTCTCCGGAGCAGCCGCGCAGGCCCCCGGCGACGTGGTCTCGGCCGAGCCGACCACCGTCTACCTCCTGCCGGGCAAGCTGCTGGAGGTCCCGGTCGACGCCTGGCACCTGCTCTACCGCTCCACCTCCGCCACCGGGCAGCCCACCACCGTGTCCGGCACCCTGCTCGTGCCCAAAGCCGCCTACCCCCTGGGCAGGCGGCCCGTCATCGGCTACGCCACCGGCACCCACGGTCTCGGCGACCAGTGCGCCCCCTCCGCCAGCATGAGCCGGGGCGGCGAGGCCGAGCTGGCGCTGGTGAGCCTGTTCCTGCTCAAGGGGTTCGCGGTCGCGATCACCGACTACGAGGGCCTGGGCACCCCGGGACAGCACACGTACATGGTGGGCGTCTCCCAGGGCCACGCCGTGCTCGACTCGATCAGGGCCGCGACCCGGGTCCCCGGCGCCAACCTGTCGGACCGCGCCCCCGTCGCCGTCATGGGCTACTCGCAGGGCGGCGCGTCCGCCGGGTGGGCCGGGCAGCTCCAGCCGTCGTACGCCCCCGAGCTGCGGCTCAAGGGCGTGGCGGCCGGCGGCGTGCCGGCCGACCTGCGGGCCGTGGCCGCCCACCTGGACGGCGACAAGAACTTCGGCCTCGCCGCGGCGGCCGGCGTCGGCCTCGACGCCGCCTACCCCGAGCTGGACCTGGAGGCCGACCTCAACGACCGCGGCAAGGCCCTGCTGGGCGACGCGGCCGACGACTGCGTGGGCGAGCTGGAGGACAAGCTGGCCGGGCTGCGCTTCTCCGACCTGAGCCCGGTGGACCTGCTCGACCTGCCCAAGTGGCGGGTCCGCCTGGCCGAGAACCGGCTCGGCGCCACGCCGCCCAAGGTGCCGGTGTTCCTCTACCACGCGCAGGGCGACGAGATCATCCCGCAGGCCGTGGGCGCGACGCTGCGCTCGGAGTACTGCCGGGCCGGCGCCAACGTGCGCTGGACCTCGCTGCCGGCCGGCTCCCACGTCCTCGGGGCGGTCGAAGGAGGGCCGCTGGCGATCGAGTGGCTGGCGCTGCGGGTGCTCGGCCTGCCCGCGATCGGCAACTGCTGACCGGCCATCCGGAACGCCCGGGCCCGGCCGCCCTTCAGCGGCCGGGCCCGTCGCCGTTGCGCCCGCCTGCGGCGGTGACCGTCTTCGTTGCGCCCGCCTGCGGCGGAGACCCTCTCCGTCCCGCCCTCAGCGGCCCGGCGAGTCTCGTCCCTGTCGCTCCGCCGGTGCCGCCGGGGGCTGCCGCGTCGGGACGGGGTCGCGCGGGGCCCTCCCCGGCGGGCTGGCATGATCGGGGGTATGACTGACGTGAGCGGATTGTCCATCGGCATCCTCGGTGGCACGGGCGACCAGGGCAAGGGGCTGGCGCGGCGGTTCGCGCTGGCGGGGCACGAGGTGCTGATCGGCTCCCGGAGCGCCGAGCGCGCCCAGGAGGCCGCCGCCTCCCTCGGCGAGGCCGGGCCCGTGCGGGGCGCGGCCAACGCCGCCGTCGCCGCCGAGGCCGACATCGTGATCGTGGCCGTGCCGTACGACGGGCACCGGGCGCTGCTGGAGTCGCTGCGCGACGAGCTGGCCGGCAAGATCGTGGTCGACTGCGTCAACCCGCTCGGCTTCGACAAACAGGGCGCCTACGCGCTGCCCGTGGAGGAGGGAAGCGCCGCGCAGCAGGCCGCCGCCGTGCTGCCCGGCAGCCGCGTCGTGGCGGCGTTCCACCACGTCTCCGCCGTCGTGCTGCTGGACCCGGCCGTGGAGAAGGTCGACCTGGACGTGCTCGTCCTCGGCGACGACAGGGAGGCCACCGACCTCGTCCAGGCGCTGGCCGGGGTGATCCCGGGGGTGCGCGGGGTGTACGGGGGGCGGCTGCGCAACGCCCACCAGGTCGAGGCGCTGACCGCGAACATCATCTCGGTCAACCGCCGCTACAAGGCCCACGCCGGGATCCGCATCACCGACGTGTGACCGGCTCGCGTCCCTGCCGGGGCGAGGCGGCGTGTGATCAGCCCCGCGTGCCGTCCTGTCGGGACGGCGTGTGACCAGCCGCCGTCCTGGCGGGGCGGTGTGACCGGCCCTGTGTACCGTCCTGGCGGGGCGGTGTGTGACCGGTGCCGCGCCGTCGCGGCGGGGCCGGTCACAGCCAGCCGGCGTCCTCCGCGATGCGGATGGCGTCGATCTTGTTGCGGGCGCCGGTCTTGGTGATGGCGCTGGTCAGGTAGTTGCGTACGGTGCCGGCGGACAGGTGGAGGCGGGCCGAGATGTCCTCGGCCGAGGACCCCCGGGCCGCCTCCCGCAGGACGGTCGTCTCCCGGGGCGTCAGGGGGCTCTCGCCGTACTGCAGGGCCGAGGCCACCAGCTCCGGGTCCAGCACCCGCAGGCCGGCGGCCGTCCTGCGCACCGCGTCGGCGAGCCGTTCGCCCGGCGCGTCCTTCACCAGGAACGCCTGGATGCCCGCCTCCAGCGCCCGCCGCACCTGACCCGGCCGGCCGAGCGCCGTCAGCACGAGGATCCGGCACGAGGGCAGCTCGGAGCGCAGGGACGCGGCCGCGGTGATGCCGTCGAGGACGGGCAGGTCGATGTCGACGATCGCCACGTCGGGACGGAGCCGCAGCGCCGCCGGGACGATCTCGTCGCCCCTCGTCACCTCGCCCGCCACCTCGATGTCCGGCTCCAGCCGCAGCAGGGCCGTGAGGGCGGCGCGGATCATGTGCATGTCCTCCGCGAGCAGGACCCGGATCACGCCCGTCATGCCGGGACCTCCATCGTCAGGCGGAAGCCTCCGGCGGGGGTGCGCCCGGCGTCCACCGTGCCGCCGGCGTGCGCCGCGCGCTCCGCCAACCCGGTCAGCCCGCCGCCGGGCACCGCCTTCCCGTCACCGCTCAGCCCGTCACCGCTCGACCTGTTCCCGGTCGGCCCGCTTCCGGTCGGCCCGCTTCCGGTAGAGCTGCCGGTCGGGCCGTTCCCGTTCGCGCTCGGCTCGCCCCCGCCCGGGACGCCGTCGTTGGTGACCTCCAGCCGGACGGAGCCAGCGTGCCGCGACGTGGCGATCGTGCAGGTCGTCGCCGCGCTGTGGCGCAGGACGTTCGTGACGGCCTCCCGCACGCCCCAGGCCAGGGCCTCCTCCGCGGGCCGGGGCAGCGTGACGTCGGCCAGGTGGACCTGGCAGCCCACTCCGGCCGACTCCAGCAGCGCCGCCCCCCGGTTCGCCTCGCCCGCCAGGGACAGCTCCCGGTACCCGCGCGCCACCTGCCGCACGTCCTGCGCGGCCTCCCGCGCCACCCGTACCAGCTCGCCGACCTCGTCCCGGGCGGCGGCCGGGTCCCGCTCCATGAGGCGTCCCGCCAGGTCGCCCTTGAGCGCGATCGCCGTGAGGCTGCGGCCGAGGCCGTCGTGCAGGTCGCGCGAGATGCGCAGCCGCTCCCGGAGCACCGCCGCCTCGGCCAGCTCGGCCCTGGCCTGTTCGAGGTCGGACGTCACCCGGACCAGCCGTACCAGGGCGTAGACCATGCCGCCGGTGAGGGGGATGGTGAGCCCGTAGAACAGCGCGACCACCGGGTTGTAGGGGAAGATCGCTGCGCTGGAGTACAGCGTCATCAGGCCGACGAGCGGCCCGCCGAAGCGCAGCGGCAGCGTCACCAGCACCGCGCCGCCCAGCATCGGCGCCGCGACCCCCGACCAGCCCATCGGCAGGAACAGGTCGGGCGCGTACGTCGCGACGGCCTGGAGCGCCGGCAAGAGCGGGAAGAGCGGCGGGCGCGGGTCCCGCAGGGCGGCGCGCATGGTGACGAAGTGCAGCGCCGCCACCGCGACGATCAACCCGGCCGCGACGAGGCCGTACCCGGGGCTCACCGCGAAGTACCACAGGCCGATCAGGACGTAGACGGCGCCGACGGAGGTGATCAGGACGCGGGCGAGCCGCTGGGCGGAGGAGGAGGTCATGTCCCGGCCATTATGACCGGCTACGACCGGCGCGGTTCCCAGCGGAACCAGAACCGGATCACGACGACCCCGGCGACGCCCCACACGGCCAGGAGGAGCGCGGGCCGGGCCACCGCGCCGGTCCTGACGGCGTCCACGACGGCCGTGGTCGGCAGCAGGTCCAGCGCGGCGCCCACCCAGGACGGCAGCGCCTGGCGGATCGGCCCCATCGCGCCGGTGGCGATCCCCGACAGCAGGAACACCGGCATGCAGGCGGCCCCCGCCAGCTCGGCGCGCGGGATCGCGGCCGTGTACGCGGCCCCGAGCGTCGCCAGCACCACCGATCCGGCGATCACCATGGCGCCGTACAGCAGGGGGTTCGCCGGATACGGCACCCCGGCCGCCAGGTTCACCGCCACCGTGCAGACCACCGCCACCGCCACCGTCTGCGTGGCCGTGGCGGCGATCTGGCCGGCCAGGATCCGGCCGTCGGTGAGCGTCGTGGCGCGCAGCCGCTTCAGCACGAGCTGGTCGCGGCGGGCGGACAGGGCCACGGCGACGTTCATGAACGCGGTGATGGACAGGATGATGGCCAGCGTGCCCTGGAACTGGGCGGTCGCCTCGCCGGTCGCGCCGGGCCGGAGGTGCCGCATGAGCAGCGGCAGCCCGATGGCGATCAGGGCGGGGGTGAGGACGGAGCCGAGCAGCAGCGCGCGGTCCTGCCAGAACAGCCGCGTGCCGAGCCGGTAGGTGGCGGTCAGGGTCATCGAAGCCTCCAGGTCATCGGGCCGACGTCGGCAGGTCGAGGAAGAGGTCCTCCAGGGTGGCGGCGCGGACCTCCAGGCCGGGCAGGCGCAGTCCGCGTTCGGCGGCCCAGCTCAGCAGCGTCTGCGCCGCCAGGTCCGGGTCCTCGGCGCGGCAGACCGCCTCGTCGCCGTCCACGGTCACGGGCAGCGGCAGGTCGGCGGCCTCGACCCCGGCGGGCAGCCGGAAGGACACCCGACCGCCCCGCGCGGCGAGCGTCTCGGCCATCCCGCCGGAGGCGACGATCTCGCCGCGATCCATGATCGCCATCGCGGACGCCAGCCGCTGGGCCTCCTCCAGGTAGTGCGTGGTCAGCAGCACCGCGGTGCCCCGCCGGGCCAGCTCGCGCACCGTCTCCCAGGTCGCCGCGCGGCCCTCGGGGTCCATGCCGGTCGTCGGCTCGTCCAGGAACAGCACGTCGGGGCGGCCGAGCAGGGCGAGTGCGAGGTCGAGGCGGCGCTTCTCCCCGCCCGAGAGCTGGCGCACGCGCACCCCGGCGCGGCCGGCCAGCCCGGCCAGCTCCAGCGCCTCGTCGCGGGGCCGGGGCGCGGCGGTGAAGCCGCGCCAGGCGTCGACCGTGGCCGCGACCGTCAGGTCGGGGAAGAACCCCGCCTCCTGCAGCATGATCCCGGTGCGCCGCCGGACCTCCGCCCGCTCGGCGGACGGGTCGAGCCCGAGCACCCGCACGGACCCGCCGTCCGGCCGCAGGAACCCGGCCAGCACCTCCACGGTCGTCGTCTTGCCGGCCCCGTTGCGGCCGAGCAGCGCGAAGACCTCACCGGCGGCCACCTCGAAGGAGATGCCCTTCACCGCCTCGAACCGTCCATGATTCTTCCGGAGCGCTTCCACGCGAATCGCCGTCATGAACACGACTATTCCTGGGCGTTCCGGGCGGCGGCAGTGAAGAATTCACGAGACGCGCGACAGCTTCAGCAGCGCGCCGGTGACGGCCTCCGGATCCACCATCTGGTGCAGGTGCCCGCCCGGCACCCGCGCCACGGGCCAGCCGCGCCGCTCCGCCTCCTCGGCCATCACGTCGTACGGCGGGCCGTACCACAGGCAGGAGCACCTGACCCGGTCCCACCCGTCGGGCACGGGGATCCGTTCGGTGAAGAAGGCGAGCGGCAGCCGGGGCTGCTCGGCCACCACCCTGGCCCGCGCGGCCGGGTCGGGCAGCATCGCCGCGACGACCTCCTCCTTCCACCAGTCGGTCCAGCGCGGCAGCAGCCCGTCCTCGCCCGCCCGGGCGCGCAGGAACTCCAGCCGCCGCTCCTCGGCGGCCTGGACGAGACCCTTGGGCGGCGGCACGTGGGCGTCGGCGAACACGCAGGCCACCACCCGGTCACCGAGGCCCTCCTTGACCACGGGCGCGAACAGGCCCGCGCTGCTGTGGGCCACCAGCACCAGCGGCGTCTCGGGGACGGCCGCCCGCACGGCCTCGACCACCCGCGGCCACGTCGGCGGCCCTCCGGCGGTGACGCCGGTCAGGTCGGGGATCACGGCGGCGCGGCCCCGCCGTTCCAGCGCCGCGGCGACGGGCTCCCATGTCGAGGGGCCGACGGCGGGGCTGTGCAGGAACACGAAGGTGGTCGTCATGCCTCCAGGGTCGCGCGACCCGGGAGCGCGGGAGACCGCTGTCAGCTCACAGCGATCGCGGACGGTCACCGGCGCGCCGGCGGCCCGCGCCACTCACACGACCGGAGACCCGCGTCGCTCACCCGACCCGAGACCCGCGCCGCTCACCCGACCCGAGACCCGCGCCGCTCACACGACCAGGGGCGGGCGCGTGGCCGGGCCCCGGGTGCCGTCATAGGCGTCCCAGGCCGCCGCCAGGCCGGCCACCGCCCGCGACAGCTCCTCCCGCGGGAACAGGAAGTGCAGCCGCATGTACTCGGCATGGCCGCCGAGCGGGTCGAACGAGCGCCCCGGCGGCACCGCCACCCCGTGCCTGAGCGCCACCTGCGCGAACGCGTCGACGTCGCCGCGCGGGATCCGCACCCAGATCGTCTGCCCGCCCGTCGCCGGCTCGAACGACCATGACGGCAGGCGCGCGGCCAGCTCGGCGCACAGGTGGTCGTGGCCGTCGCGCAGCTCGCGCACCCGCGCGGGCCGGATCTCCGGCAGCCGTCGCAGCAGCGCCGCCGCCGCGACCTGGCCGAGCACCTCGCCGCCCAGGTCGTGCACGGCCCGCAGCCGCGCCAGCCGCGACACCAGCGGCGCCGGCGCGCGCACCCACCCGACCCGCAGCCCGCCCCAGACCACCTTGCTCAGGGAGGCGATGGTGATGACCTGCTCGCCCCTGGCGTACGAGGCGACGGGCGGCGGGGTCTCGCCCGAGAAGCACAGCTCGGCGCAGACCTCGTCGTCGATGATCGGCACGTCGTGCTCCCCGGTCAGCCGTGCCAGCCGCCTGCGCTCGCCCGCGGGCAGGGTGGCGCCGGTGGGGTTGCTCGCCGTCGGCACGGTGTAGACGAGCGACGGCCGCTCCCGCAGGGCCGCCGCCAGGTCGGGCGCCGGCCCGGACCCGGAGGCCGGGGCGGTGAGGGTCACCGGCTCGGACCGGGAGGCCGGGGCGGTGAGGGCCACCGGCCGCACCACCGCGGCGGCGTGCCGGAACACCTCCAGCGCCCCCGGGTACGTGGGCGACTGGGTCAGCACCGTGTCGCCGGGCGCCAGCAGCAGCCCCGACAGCAGCGTCAGCGCCTGCTGCGCCCCCGTCGTGACCAGGATCTCCTCCGCCGTCGTCGGCAGCCCGCGGCCGCGGTAGTAGGCGGCCACGGCCTCGCGCAGCTCCGGGTTGCCCGCCGGCTGGTACCCCAGGTCGCGGATGCCGGCCAGCCGGCCGACCGCCTCCTCGTACGCCTCCGCCAGCACGGCCGGCGGCCGGTCCGGCGACGCGCAGGTCAGCAGGCTCACCCCGTCCGGTGGCTGGAGGATGTGCAGGAGGAGGGGGTTGGCGCGCACGCTGTCGGCCGAGCGGGAGGCGGGCAGCTCCAGCGGCGCGACCCGGGTGCCGCTGCCCTGGCGGCGCGTCACGCGTCCCTCCTGCTGGAGCAGGTCGTACGCGGCGACGACGGTGCCCCGGCCGACGGCCAGCCGGCGCGCGAGCGTCCGGTCGGGCGGCAGCGGCGTGCCGGGCGGCAGCACCCCGTCGTCGACGAGGGCCCGGAACCGGGCGGCGAGCAGCAGGTAGAGCGGCCCGCGCCCGGACGCCCACCGGCCGAGCAAGTCGACCAGGTCATCGATGCTGACATTGGCCCCGTTCATGGACCAATTCTGCCGCATTGGATCTGACAGAGGCCACCTCGAACGGACATCCTGGACGACATGAGCGAACTCCGACCTGAGACCCGCGTCGTCCACCCGCCGCAGCCGCCCGTCGAGGACAGCCGGCCGATCACGATGCCGATCTACCAGACGTCCGGATTCGTCTTCGACGACCCGGCGGTGATGGCCGACGCGATGGGACGCCCCGACGGCCCGTTCGTGTACGGCCGCTACAGCAACCCCACCGTGCGCGCCCTGGAGAGCGCCGTGTCCGGCCTGGAGGGCGGCGTCGCGGCGTTCGCCACCGGCTCCGGCATGGGCGCCATCAACACGGTCCTGTACGCCCTGCTCAAGCCGGGCGACCACGTGATCGCGCAGAAGTCCCTGTACGGCGGGACCGCCGCGACGCTCAACGACCTCGCCGCCCGCTTCGGCGTCACCGTCACCCACGTGAACGAGGCCGACCCCGGCGCGGTGCGCGAGGCCGCCCGCCCCGAGACGCGGATGCTGTACCTGGAGACCATCTCCAACCCGATGACGCTGGTCGCCGACCTGCCCGGGATGTGCGCGGCGGCCCGCGAGCTGGGCCTGGTCTCGGTGGTCGACAACACCTTCGCCTCGCCGGTGCTGTGCCGCCCCATCGAGCACGGCGCGGACATCGTCGTCCACTCCACCACCAAGTACCTGTCCGGGCACACCGACGTGGTCGGCGGCCTGGCCGTCTTCCGCGACCACGAGCTCCACGAGAAGGTGTGGCACCACTCCACCGTGCTCGGCGCCTCGGCCGACCCGTTCCCCGCCTGGCTCACGCTGCGCGGCATGCAGACGCTGGCCCTGCGCATGGAGCGCCACTGCTCCAACGCCCGGCTGCTGGCCACCCGGCTGGTCGAGCACCCCGCCGTGTCCGCGGTCCACTGGCCGGGCCTGCCGTCGCACCCGTCGTACGAGATCGCCGGCAAGCTGCTGCCGGACTTCGGCGGCGTGTTCTCCTTCGACCTCGCGGGCGGGCGCGCGGCGGGGGAGAGGTTCATGAAGTCCGTACGGCTCGCCCTGCTCGCGCCGTCGCTGGGCGGCGTCGAGACGCTCACCATGCACCCGGCCACCACCTCGCACCGCTCGCTCGACGCCGAGGCCCTGGCCCGGTTCGGCATCGGCGAGGGCACGGTCCGCATCGCGGTCGGCATCGAGCACCCCGAGGACCTGTGGGCCGACATCGAGCAGGCGTTGGCAGACTAGTCATCGCGCTGTGCCCTGGCCCGATCGAGAAGGAGCCCCCCATGACGGTGACGTACGAGGACGTGACGGGCGCCGCCCGGCGGATCGCGGGGCACGCGCTGCGCACGCCGGTCCTCGAGGTGTCACCGGGGTTGTTCCTGAAGCTGGAGCAGCTCCAGCACGCCGGGTCGTTCAAGGCGCGCGGCGCCTTCAACCGGATCCTGTCCGCGGGCGAGCTGCCGCCGGCCGGCGTGATCGCGGCCAGCGGCGGCAACCACGGCCTGGCCGTCGCCCACGCGGCCCGGGCGCTCGGCGTCCGGGCCGAGATCTTCGTGCCCGAGGTCACCAGCCCCGTCAAGGTGGCAGGGCTGCGGGCGCTGGGCGCGCAGATCCGGCAGAGCGGAGCCCTCTACGCGCAGGCCGCCGAGGCCGCCGCCAAGCGCGCCGCCGAGACGGGCGCGCTCGCGGTCCACGCCTACGACCAGCCCGAGGTGGTCGCGGGGCAGGGCACGCTCGGGCTGGAGCTGACCGGCCAGGTGCCGGGGCTCGACACGATCATCGTGGCGGTGGGCGGCGGCGGGCTCGTCGCCGGCGTCACGGTGAGCAGCGGCGCGCTGGGCGGCGGCGCGCTGGGCGGCGGTGCGCCCGGCGAGGGCGGCACGGCGAGCGGCGATGCGTCCGGCGACGGGACGCCCGGTGCTGGGACGCCCGGGGGCGACGGGACGTCCGGTGCTGGGACGCCCGGGGGCGACGGGACGTCCGGGGGCGACGGGACTCCCGGTGCTGGGACGCCCGGGGGCGACGGGACCTCCGGTGACGGGACGCCCGGGCCGAGGATCGTCGCCGTGGAGCCGGAGCTGTGCCCGACCCTGCACGAGGCGCTGCGCGCGGGGGAGCCGGTCCAGGTGCCGGTCAGCGGGGTGGCGGCCGACGCCCTCGGCGCGAGCCGCGTCGGCGGGCTGGCGTACGGGATCTGCTCGCGGGCCGCCGCGGAGGGGCGCCTGGCCAGTGTGCTCGTGCCGGACGAGGCCATCGTCGCGGCGCGGCGGGCGCTGTGGGAGCGCCACCGGGTGGTGGCCGAGCACGCCGGCGCGGCGGCCTACGCGGCGCTGCTGTCGGGCGCGTACACGCCGGCGCCGGGGGAGCGGGTCGCGGTCGTGGTCTGCGGCGCCAACACCGACCCGTCCACCCTGAACGCGGAGTGAGATTCGTCGCATGCCTGCCCCGGCTCGGCCGGGGAGTCCGCGCGGCTACCGGAAAGCGGTGCCGCCCGGCGGCCGGAGGGCGGCCGGGCGGCGGCGGCGAAGGTGACCGGAGCGGTCAGCGGTAGGTGTGCTCCGGGGCGGGGAAGGCGCCCGAGACGACGTCCGCCGCGAAGGCGCGGGCCGCGCGGTCGAGGTCGGCCGCCAGGTCGCCGTACTTCTTGACGAACCTCGCGGGATGCGGCGTGAGCCCCATGAGGTCCTGCCAGACGAGCACCTGCGCGTCCGTGGCCGCGCCTGCGCCGATGCCGATCGTCGGGATCGACAGGGACGCCGTCACCCGCTCGGCCAGCTCGGCCGGCACGCACTCCAGCACCAGCGCGAACGCGCCCGCCCGCTCCAGGTCCTTGGCGTCCTTCATCAGCTCCTCGCCCGACTCGCCGCGCCCCTGGACGCGGTAGCCGCCGAAGACGTTGACGGACTGCGGGGTGAGACCGAGGTGGCCCATGACCGGGACACCGGCCGACACCAGCGCCTCGACCTGCGGCAGCACCCGGTGGCCGCCCTCCAGCTTGACCGCGTGGGCCCCGGCCTCCTTCAGGAAGCGGGCCGCCGACTCCAGGGCCTGCGCCGGCGACGCCTGATAGGAGCCGAACGGCAGGTCGGCCACCACGAGCGCCCGTGAGGAGCCGCGTACGACGCCGGCCGTGAGGGGCAGCAGGTCGTCCACGGTGACGGGGACCGTGGAGTCGTAGCCGTAGACGACCATGGCCGCCGAGTCGCCGACGAGCAGCACCGGCACGCCCGCCTCGTCGAACACCCGCGCCGTCATGGCGTCGTAGGCCGTCAGCATCGGCCACTTCTCGCGGCGCTCCTTGGCCGCGGCGAGGTCGCGGACGGTGACGCGCCGCCCGGCGGCGCCGCCGTACAGGGAGGTGGGGGTGGGTGGGGGCATGGTGGAAGAAGGCATGTCGAACGCTCCAGAAAGTCTCGAGGCGCCCCAGTGGCGTACCCGGACCCTTCGATGATGCCACCCGCGAAAACCGGTGGCGAGACTGTCGGTGCCGCTTGCCACAATGGGTGCGGAGGTAAGCAATCACCATGGCTCTCGAACCTTACCGGCGTCTGCTCAGGCTGCCCGGCGTCCGCACCCTGCTCCTCGTGGGCCTGCTGGCCCGCGTCCCGTCGACCGCGACGGGCATGGCGCTGACGCTGCACGTCGTCGAAGGCATGCGGCTCGGCTTCGGGCAGGCGGGGCTGGTCACCATGGCCAGCACGGTCGGCATGGCCGTCGGCTCGCCGTTATCCGGGAGGTTCGTCGACAGGCACGGGCTGCGCCCGGTGCTGGCCGTCACGACCGGCGCGCAGGCGGCGTTCTGGGCGTGCGCGTGGGCGCTGCCGTTCCCGGCGCTGGTGGCCGCGGCGGCGCTCGCGGGCCTGCTGGCGCTGCCGGTGTTCAGCGTGATCAGGCAGTGCCTGACGGCTCTGGTGCCGCCGGAGCAGCGCCGCATGGGCTTCTCGCTCGACTCGATGATCGTCGAGCTGTCCTACATGACGGGGCCCGCGCTGGCCGTGGCCGGCGTCACCACGTTGGGCAGCGGCCCCACCATGGCCGTCATCGCGGGCGGCATGACGGCCGCCGGGCTGGGGCTGATCGTGCTCGACCCGCCGACCCGCTCGGCCGAGGAGCTCGCCGCCGAGCAGGTGCGGGTGCCGAGGCGGCGCTGGCTCACGCCCGGACTGGCCGCGCTGCTCGGCACGGCCGCCGCGGCCACGTTCGTGCTGACCGCCAGCGAGCTGGCCCTCGTGGGCACCATCAAGAACGCCGGCCAGACCGCGTGGGTGGGGCTGGCCGTCGCCCTGTGGTGCGTGTACTCCCTGCTGGGCGGGTTCGTGTACGGCGGGCTGAGCCGGGGGTTCTCGCCGCTGGGGCTCATCGCGGGGATGGGGCTGCTGACCGCGCCCGTGGGCCTGGCCGCCGGCGACTGGCGGTGGCTGGTCCTGGCGATGCTGCCCGCGGGTCTGCTGTGCGCGCCGGCGCTGTCGTCCACGGTCGAGGCCGTGAGCGGGCGGGTGCCGGCGGCGGCGCGGGGCGAGGCGATGGGCCTGCACGGCACGGCCCTGCTGGTCGGCGGCGCCCTGTCCGCGCCGATCGCGGGCGCCGTCATCGACGCGCACGGACCTGCCTGGGCGTTCGCCGTGGCGGGGGCGGTGGGCGTGGTCATGGTGGGGGTGGCGGTGCCGTTCTGGCGCGGCCGCTCGGCGGAGGCCAGCCGGACGACGACGGAGGAACCGGCCCCGGCCACCGCGACCCCCTGACCCGCCGGGCGCCGCTCCGCCGAGGCCGCGGCGTGCTGCCGTCTCCAGGCCCTGGGCGCGCGTCGCGTGCGGCATGTCCCCTGAGCGCGACATGCCATCGCAGCCCTGCGCGGCGCCTCCTTCAGCGCCTGCTCCCCGGTGCGGCGCCCCTGCGGGGCCCGTATGTGGTGCTCGCCTCTGCGTGGGGCCCGCACCCGCGTAGGACTTCTGCGCCGATCCTCCCCAAGAGGAAACCCTCCCTGAGCTGGGCGTTCAACGATCGGGGTGGGCGTGATCGGGACCGGGTGACCAGCTTTCGAAACGACACCGTTGCGTATCGGAATATTCTTACGATACGCTCGCGTTGCGAAACATTGACGTATCGAAATTGGAGTTCGCATGGAAACCCACGCAGGCCATCCGCGCCGGTGGACGATCCTCGGAGTGCTGGTCTTCAGCCTGCTGGCGGTCGTGCTCGACAACACCATCCTCAACGTGGCGATGAAGACCATCGCCGACCCCACCCACGGCCTGGGCGCGACCCAGAGCGAGCTGGAGTGGGCGATCAACTCCTACACGCTGGTGTTCGCAGGACTGCTGTTCACCTTCGGCGTGATCGGTGACCGCACCGGCCGCAAGCGGATGCTCTTCGTCGGCATGGCGCTGTTCGGCCTGGCCTCACTGGCCAGCGCCTACTCCCAGGACCCGACCCAGCTGATCCTGGCCCGCGCGGCGATGGGCATCGGCGGCGCGGCGATCATGCCGGCCACCCTGGCCATCATCTCGAACGTGTTCCCCCCGTCCGAGCGCGGCAAGGCGATCGGCATCTGGGCGGGCGGCGTCGGCCTGGCCGTGGCCATCGGCCCCATCACCGGCGGCCTGCTGATCGAGCGGTTCTGGTGGGGCTCGGTCTTCCTCGTCAACGTGCCGATCGTGATCATCAGCATGTTCCTGATCGGCTTCATCGTGCCCGAGTCGCGTGACCCCAAGCCGTCCAAGCTCGACCCGGTCGGCGTGCTGCTGTCGATCATCGGTCTCGTCGCGATCGTCTACGGCATCATCCGCGGCGGCGAGCTGGCCACCGTCACCGACCCCGAGGTCTACGTCCCGACGCTCGTGGGCGTCGCGGTGCTGGCGGTCTTCGCCTGGTGGGAGCGGCGCATCGACAACCCCGTCTTCGACGTGCGCAACTTCGGCAACGTCCGCTTCAGCTCGGCCATCGGCATGATGGGCATGGTCTTCTTCGCGATGATGGGCGGGATGTTCTTCCTGACCTTCTACCTGCAGATCGTGCTGGGTTTCAGCCCGGTCCAGGCGGGAGCGCTGATGATCCCCTTCGCCGCGGCCCAGCTCATCTTCGCGCCGCTCAGCCAGCGCGTGAACCAGCGTTTCGGCGCCAAGCTCGCCTCCGGCGTCAGCATGGCGGTGATCACCCTGGTGCTCGCCAGCTACGCGCTCCTCGACCAGGACACCCCGGTCCTGCTCATCGAGGTGATCTTCTTCATCCAGGGCGCCGCGATGGCCAACATCATGCCGCCCGCCACCACCGCCATCATGGAGTCGCTGCCCCGCGAGAAGGCCGGCGTCGGGTCGGCCATGAGCAACACCGTCCGCCAGGTCGCCGGCGCGCTCGGCGTGGCCGTGCTCGGCTCGGTGCTGTCCTCCAGCTACCGCGGTGAGATCGCCCCGCACCTGACCGGCCTGCCCGAGGCCATGCGGCACGCCGCCGGTGAGTCGCTCATGGCCACCGACGCCGCCGCCAAGGCGCTCGGCGCGCGCGGCCAGGGCCTGATGGCGCCCGCCTACGACGCGTTCATCCACGGCATGCACATCACCGCCCTGGTGTCCGCGGTGATCGCGCTGGTCGGCGTGGGCGTGGTCTTCCGGTGGATGCCGGGCAAGCCGGCCCCTGTTCAGGAGGCCGAAACGAGGGAACCAGCGGTAGTGTGAGGCCGCGATGACGACGCAGGAGATGACGCACGGGACGGCCGGGCAGGCGGTGGCGGGAGCCGGCCGCCCGGCGGGCCGCCCCCGCAGCGAGAAGGCCGAGAAGGCGATCATCGAGGCCACCCTCGACCTGATCGCGGAGGGCATGGGCGTGGCCGAGCTGTCCATCGAGGCGATCGCCTCAAGGGCCGGGGTCGGCAAGACGACCATCTACCGGCGCTGGTCCAACAAGGAAGACCTGGTCGCCGACTCGCTCGCCACCCTCAAGGCCCCGCTGCCGCCCGTCCGCGGCGTCTCGGTGCGCGAGGATCTGATCACGCTCCTCGCGGCCATGCAGAACGAGGCGGGCCAAGACCGTACCCGATGCCTCATGAACGTCGCCATGAGCGACGCCGACCGCTACCCGCGCCTCATGGGCCGGTTCGTGAAGGTCGCCGTCGAGCCGCGCAGGAAGGCCGTGCGCGACGTGGTCCAGCGCGGCGTCGACACCGGCGAGCTGCGGCCCGACATCGACGTGGACGTGGCGCTCGCCTCACTGTCGGGCGCCATGCTCTGGTACACCAAGTGGGGCAACGCCGAGCTCACCGATGGCCTCGCCGAGCGGATCGTCGACCAGGTCCTGTCCGGCATCGCCTCGCGCTGACCGCCTCTCCCGCACTCCTACGGCCGCCCCGGGTTCCCTCCGGGGCGGCCGTCGCCGTTCCCGGGCCACGCGGACAAAGAAGATCATCTGGCTCTAGGCAGAACGTGAGCCCTGTTCTAGTGTCGCGGCCATGCCCCCCTTACGCCCCTTGCCCAGGCCCCCCTTACGCGGCCTTCTCCGCCGCGTGGGATCAGTAGCCGCCCTCACCGCGGCTCTGCTGCTCCCGGCGGGGGCCGCCCTGGCCCACGAGGAACGGCCGGTCACCCTGCCGGACGGATCGGGCAGCGTGCCGGCGCTGCGCACCGGCGAGCCCGACCTGCTGGTGTGCAAGACCGACGAGGCCGACTTCGCCCGCCGCGTCGCCGGTTTCCCGGCCGAGCTGCGCGAACGCAACCTGACGCTGTTCCGGCGATGTCTCAAGGACGGCGTCAGGCACCTCCAGGAGGCCGTCGACAGGGTGGACCGGCCCGGGATGACGATCGCGATGCTGCCCGGCCTCTACCGCGAGGAGCCCAGCCAGGCCGCCCCGACCGGCGCCTGCGCCCGGCTGCCCGCCCGCTGGTCCACCTGGGGCTACCAGATCCTGTCGTTCGAACAGCAGCAGCAGTGCCCCCACAACCAGAACCTCGTCGCCGTCCTCGGCAAGAAGGACCTCCAGATCGAGGGCACCGGCGCCGGACCGCTCGACGTGATCGTGGACGCGGAGTACCGCAAGCTGAACGCCATCCGCGCCGACCGTACCGACGGCGTCTACTTCCGCAACCTCACCGCCCAGCGCACCACGTTCAACTCCCTGTACGTGCTGGAGACCGACGGGTTCGTCATCGACCGGGTCCTCACCCGCTGGAACGACGAGTACGGCTTCCTCACCTTCGCCAGCGACCACGGCCTGTACACCGACTGCGAGGCGTACGGCAACGGCGACGGCGGCCTGTACCCGGGCAGCGCCTCCAACCTCAACGAGGGCCGCGGCCACGACGTCCCTCGCTACGCGATCGAGATCCGCCGCTGCCGCAGCCACGACAACGCGCTCGGCTACTCCGGCACCGCGGGCGACTCGATGTGGGTCCACGACAACGAGTTCTACGACAACATGGTCGGCGCCACGATGGACAGCCTGTGGCCCAGCCACCCCGGGCTCCCGCAGAACCACGCCAAGTTCGAGAACAACAAGATCTACGACAACAACCGCGACTACTACCGCTACACGCGCGACGGCACGTGCGCCAGACCGCCGGCCGAGCGCGGCTACGAGCGGGGCGTGGTCTGCTCCCAGGTCGGCGTGCCGCCGGGCACCGGCGTGATCGTCGCGGGCGGCAACTACAACATCTTCCGGGACAACCAGGTCTGGGGGCACCGCGGGGCGGCGTTCCACCTGTTCGGGGTGCCCGCGTTCATCCGCGGCGAGAGCCGGCTGGACCGGCAGGCCGACACCTCCGACTTCAACCGGTACGAGGGCAACGTGCTCGGCGTCGCCCCGGACGGCCGGCGGCGGCCCAACGGCCGCGACGTGTGGTGGGACGGCCAGGGCACGGGCAACTGCTGGCAGGCGCGGGCCGCGCGCACCAGCCCGGCGGCGCTGCCGCTCTGCGCGGAGCGGGCGCCGGAGCTGTCCGGCGGCTCCAGCAGGTGGCTGGCCGAGCCGGTCAAGCTCACCAAGCTCTACCTGTGCGCCGACTTCAGCGCCCAGGCGGCGCGGCTGCCCGCGGGCTGCGACTGGTTCGGCGCGTCGGGGCTCGGCAAGGTGGAGACGCAGCTCGCGCTGGGCGGCTCGCTCGTGCTCGGGCTGCTGGCCGTGCTGTTCTGGGCGCGGGCGGGCCGTATGACGCCCGTTCGCGGAGAGGGCCGTATGACGCCCGTTCGCAGGGAGGGCTCACGCCGCGGGCGCCGGCTCGTGGTCGCGGGCACCGTCCTCGGGCTGGCCGGGCTGGTCCTGGACGTGGTGGCGGCGGCCGTGGACGACACGCTGCTCGCGGGGGTGGCGCTGCTGCTCATGGCCGGGTGGTGGCTGTGCCTGGGCGCGGCGGTGCTGAGGGACCGGCGGGCGTTCGGCTGGCTCACGGTCGCGCTGGGCGTGCTGGCGCTGGCCGACGCCTACGACCGGCTGGTCCGGCTCATCCCGGTCATCCCGCTCGGGCCGGGCTGGTTCCGGGGGCTCCTCGTCGGGGTGTGGGTGCTGTGGGCGGTCGTGGTGCTCGCGCCGCGCCGTACCCGTTCCGCCGGGAAGTCCGCCGTGGAGGCGGAGGTCGCGGCATGAGGCGGCGGCTGACCGGATGGGCGGCGGTCGTCCTGCTGGCCGCCGGGTGCGGGCCGCTGTCGCAGACGCACCACAAGCCGGGCAACAGCCACGAGGTGGCCACCGCCCCGCCGGGCGGGGGCGGTCAGGGCGGCGAGGCGCGGGCGGTGATCACCGTACGGGCCGGGCGGGTGAGCCCCCCGTCCGGCTGGCTGGAGGCGCGGCGCGGCCAGACGGTCGCCATCACGGTCACCAGCGACGTCGCCGACGAGTTGCACGTGCACGGCTACGACCGCACGGCCGAGCTGCGACCCGGTCAGGCCGTGACCGTGCGCTTCCGGGCGGACCTGACCGGCGTGTTCGAGGTGGAGACGCACGAGAGCGGCCTGGTCCTCACCCAGGTGGCGGTGCGGTGAGCGGCGCGGGGGTTCTGGCCCAAGGGGGCGGCCTGCCGGCCCTGGCGCACGGGGTGGGCGAGCGCAGCGACCTGCCCATCCCGCTCTTCTACGCCTACGCCGGGGCGTTCGCCGCGCTGGTCGTGTCGTTCCTGGCGCTCGGCCTGCTGTGGGCGGACTCCCGCTTCAGCGGCGACCGGGCGGGGCGGGCGATCCGCGCGCGGCTCCCCGCCCGCCCGGCCCGCGTGGCGGCCCTGCTCGCCGCCCTCTACACCGCGGGGTGGCTGCTGGTGGGCCCGGCCGAGGGCAACGCCGGCCCGTACCTCGTGTACGTGCTGTTCTGGGTCGGCCTCGTCCCGGCGTCGCTGCTGTTCGGGCCGGTGTGGCGGACGGTCAGCCCGTTCCGGCTGCTGCCCGGCCGGCCGCGCCGCCCGCTGCCCGCCCGCCTCGGCTACTGGCCGGCCGCCGCCGGGCTGCTCGCGTTCACCTGGACGGAGCTCGTCGCGCCCGCGCCCGCCGCGCCGCCCACGCTGCTCGCCTTCTGCGCGGTGTACGCGGCGGCGCAGGTCGCGGGCACGCTCGCCTACGGCCACGCCTGGCTCGAACGCGGCGACCCGTTCGAGGTGTACTCGACGCTGATCGGCCACCTGTCCCCGCTCGGCCGGCGCGCGGACGGCACGCGGGTGCTGCGTGGCCCGTTCGACGGCCTGGACGCCGTGCGGCCCGCCCCCGGCCTGGTCGCGACCGTGTGCGTGCTGCTCGGCGGCACCGGCTACGACGGCTTCTCCGGCGCGCCCGCCTGGGTGAACGCCCTGCAGACGAGCCCGCTCGGCCGCGCCGGGCTGGGCACGCTCGGCCTGCTCGCGGCCGTGGCCGGGGTGGCGCTGCTGTACGCGGCGTGCCTCGGCGTGGCCGGCCTCGTCGGCGGCACGCGCGGCCTGGCGCCCCGCTTCGCCCACTCGCTGGTGCCCATCGCGCTCGGCTACCTGGTGGCCCACTACTTCTCGCTGCTCGTCTTCGAGGGCCAGCGGGCTGTCATCCTCGCCCTCGGCCTGGACCGGCTCGGCGTGGAGGTGGACCGGGACGTCGTCGGGCCGGGCACGATCGCCACGGTCCAGGTGCTGGCCATCGTGGCGGGTCACGTCGCGGGGGTCGTCGCGGCGCACGACCGCTCGGTCCGGCTCCTGCCGCCGGAGCGCGCGGTGGCGGGGCAGATCCCGCTGTTCGTCCTCATGCTCTGCTACACCCTCGGCGGCCTCACCCTCCTGTTCGCCGCATGAGTCGTACGGGCTGTCGTCTGGCACCGGACACGCGTTTCTGCTTTGATATCGCTATTGCAAATAACTCGCATTAAGCGATGGATCGTTGGAGGAGAGCGCGCCGATGGGTCAGTACACCCTTCCGGACATGCCGTACGACTACGCCGCCCTGGAGCCCGCCATCACCGGCGAGATCCTGGAGCTGCACCACGCCAAGCACCACGCCGCGTACGTCAAGGGCGCCAACGACACCCTCGAAAGGCTGGCCGAGGCCCGTGACAAGGGCGAGTTCGGCGGCCTGGTCGGGCTGGAGAAGACGTTCGCGTTCAACCTGTCCGGGCACGTGCTGCACACGATCTTCTGGCAGAACCTGTCCCCGGACGGCGGCGACCGCCCCGACGGTGAACTGGGCGACGCGATCGTCGAGCACTTCGGCTCCTTCGAGGCGTTCCAGAAGCAGCTCACCACCGCCACCGCCACCGTGCAGGGCTCCGGCTGGGGCGTGCTGGCCTGGGAGCCGCTGGGCCGCCGCCTGGTGGTCGAGCAGGTCTACGACCACCACGGCAACGTCGGCATGAACACCACCCCGCTGCTCGTCTTCGACGCCTGGGAGCACGCGTACTACCTGCAGTACCGCAACGTCCGCCCGGACTACGTCGAGAAGCTGTGGGGGCTGATCAACTGGACCGACGTCATCGCCCGGTTCGACGCCGCCCGCGGCGTCTGACCCACCCTGTGCCGGCGGCGCTCGCCCGGCCCGAGCTTGGTCCGCGGGGCCGGGCGGGCGCCGCTTCTTCCAGATGCCGGCGATCGAGGCGCGCCGCATCGCGGCGCGCCCCCCGGCGCGTCATCCTCGCGGCGTCACCTTCGCAGGGGACGGTGCCGCTCGGCGCGGGCGCCCACGTTCCAGTCCTCGTCGCGCACCATCTTGAGGACCGTCTCGACGAGCAGGAAGCCCATGCTGAAGACGATCGCCACGGCGATCAGGAGAATGAGAAAGAAGCCGATGTTCATGAGATCCCCCAGTTATCCAGCGTAATCCTTATTTCGGTCACCGGCGGGGATCGGTTGCCTTCGGTTTCCGGGCCTACCAGGTGACGGGCAGCTCCACGTACCCGCTGGTCAGCGACCCGGTCCGGAGCCGCAGCCGGTCGGCGGGCACCGCCAGGCGCAGGTCCGGAAACCGGGCGGCGAGCCCGGAGAAGACGGCGCGCAGTTCGAGGCGGGCCAGCGGCGCGCCGACGCAGTAGCGCGCCCCGTGCCCGAACGACAGGTGCCCGGCCGCCTTCCGCGTGATGTCGAGGTCGCCGGGCCGCTCGAAGACCGCGGGGTCGTGGTTCGCGGCGGCCGTGTCCAGCAGGACGAGGTCGCCGGCCGCGACGCGGGCCCCGCCCACCTCGAAGTCCGCGCGCGCGTAGCGGGGGATGCCGGCGCCGCTCGACGTGGGCGCCCGCAGGATCTCCTCGACCGCGCCGTCCACGAGGCCCGGGTCCGACGCGAGGGCGCGCCACTGCCCGCGGTCGGCGAGGAGGAGCGCCGCGCCGAGGCCGATCTGCGCCACCGTCGTCTCGTGGCCGGCGAACAGCAGCGTCATCGACCGGCGGGCGATCTCGTCGTCGTCCGCGCCGGGCCAGGCGCACAGGCGGGAGATGACGTCGTCCGCCGGTTCCCGGCGTTTGCGCCCGACGAGCTCCCTGCCGTACGCGTAGAGCGCGGCCAGGCCCTGCGCCGAGCGCGCGTTGTCGGTGGTGTCGCCGGCGGCCTCGGTCCAGGCGCGGAAGCGGTCCCGGTCCTCGTACGGGACCCCGAGCAGCTCGCAGATGACGAGGAGGGGGAGGGGCAGGGCGAGGGCGCGGTGGAGGTCGGCGGGCGGGCCGTCGCGTTCCATGGCGTCGAGCAGCCGCGCGGTCAGCTCCTCGACGCGGGGCCGGAGGGCGCGCACGCGCGCGGGGGAGAAGTGCGGCTGGAGCATGGCGCGCAGCCGCGCGTGGTCCTCGCCTTCGGTGGCGTGGTCGCCGCTCGGCCCGCCGAACAGGGCGGACTCGCCGATCCGCGCGGCGGAGGACGGGTCGGGGTGCGAACGTCCCAGGCGGTCGTCGTCCAGCAGGCGGCGCGCCAGGTCGTAGCCGGTGACGCGCCACGCCTCGTCACCCACGGCGGTGCGCACCCGCTCCATCGGGCACGGCGAGGAGCTTTTGTTGACTCGCATGTAAACAACGCTAGTTGTTACCTTCGGAGTTAACAAGAGGGGGACGGATGGAGACCGTGCGGAGGATGCGCCGGGCCGAGCGCCGGCAGCAGATCATCGACGCCGCCGCCCGCACCTTCGCGCGCACCGGCTTCGGCGCGACCAGCCTGGAGGCCGTGGCCCACGAGGCGGGCATCAGCAAGGTCATCCTCTACCGGCACTTCGAGTCGAAGACCGACCTCTACCGCGCCGTGCTCGACCGGTGCCGGGAGCGGCTCGTCGAGCAGGTCGGGGACGACCACTTCGACGCCGGGACCATCCCCGCGCTCGTCCGCGCGGCGGGCGCCGACCCCGACGGGTTCCGGGTGCTGTTCCGCTACGCCGCCCGCGAGCCGGAGTTCCGCGACGTCGTCGACTCCTTCACCGCGACGTCCGTCGAGCTGGCGCGCCGGGAGCTGGCCGAGCGGATCCCCGACCCGGCGTGGGCGGGCTGGGCGGCGCGGCTGGCCTTCACCGTGACCGTCGAGGGCGTCCTCGCCTGGCTGGACACCGGCTCGCCGGACGCCGACCCCTCCGGTCCCGCGTCCTGCGCCGATCCCTCCGGCCCCGGCCCGTCCGGCGCCGGCCCGCTGGACCCGGGCGTGGCCGCCGAGCGGATCACGCTGGCGGTGCGCGGCGTCATCGGAGCAGCCGCGAAGGAGCTGTGATCACGGCGAGGGCGCATTGACAACGTCCCCTCCGGCAGCATGCAATATATTGCATGCCGGTCCCCAAGAGACGCGGGTACGTCTCCCGATCCCTCCTGCGTGACGACGCCTACCGGGCGATCCGCGACGCCATCGTCGACGGCACCCTCGCGCCCGGCGAACGCCTCAGCGACGGCGACCTCGTGGAGTGGCTCGGCGTCAGCCGCACCCCCGTGCGCGAGGCGCTGGCACGGCTGGAGCAGGCCGGTCTCGTGCGCACCAAACCCGGCCGCTACACGATCGTCAGCCCGCTCGACGTGCGCGCCGCCCGCGCGGCCCGGTCCGTGACGTCCGCCATGCACGAGCTGGCCGTACGCGAGGCGCTGCCCGGCCTGTCGGCCGCCGAGCTGGACGCCATGCGCGCCGCCAACGAGCGCTTCGCCGACGCGCTGCGCCGCGACGACGTCGAGGCGGCCATCGCCGCCGACGACGACTTCCACGGCGTCCTGGTCACCGCGAGCGCCAACGCCGCCATCCGCTCCGTCCTGGAGCAGTTCACGCCGATGCTGCGGCGGCTGGAACGGCTGCGCTTCTCCTCGCTGAGCGGCCGGCGCTCGGTCGCGCAGCACGAACGGATCATCGCGCTGTGCGCGGCGGGCGACGCCGAGGGCGCGGCGGCCGCCACCCGCGCCAACTGGGAGACCCTCGATCCCCTCCTCGACGCCCTCCCCGACGAGCCGTGAGAGACCACCAGGCAAGGAGCGACAGATGCCCCTCGACGACTTCCCGCGCTATCCGCTGCTGTTCGGGCCCAGCCCCGTCCACCCGCTGGAGCGGCTGAGCGACCACCTCGGCGGCGCCCGCGTCTGGGCCAAGCGCGAGGACTGCAACAGCGGCCTGGCCTTCGGCGGCAACAAGACCCGCAAGCTGGAGTACCTCGTCGCCGACGCCCTGGCCCGCGGCGCCGACACCCTCGTCACCATCGGCGGCGTGCAGTCCAACCACACCCGCCAGGTCGCCGCAGCCGCCGCCAAGGCCGGGCTGAAGGCCGTGCTGGTGCAGGAGAGCTGGGTGGACTGGCCCGACCCGGTCAACGACAAGGTGGGCAACATCCTGCTGTCGCGGATCATGGGCGCGGACGTGCGGCTGGTCCAGGCGGGCTTCGGCATCGGGTTCAAGGAGAGCTGGCAGCAGGCCCTGGACGACGTCCGGGCGGCCG
The DNA here is from genome assembly GCF_024172185.1 of Nonomuraea roseoviolacea subsp. carminata. GTDB lineage: Bacteria > Actinomycetota > Actinomycetes > Streptosporangiales > Streptosporangiaceae > Nonomuraea > Nonomuraea roseoviolacea. Next base: position 736,251 of record NZ_JAMZEC010000001.1, on the reverse strand, counting down.
GCGGCACCCCGTACGCGATCCCCGCCGGGGCCTCCGACCACCCCCTCGGCGGGCTGGGCTTCGCCGGCTGGGCGGAGGAGGTGCGGCGGCAGGAGGAGGAGCTGGGCGTCTTCTTCGACACGATCGTGGTGTGCAGCGTGACCGGCAGCACCCAGGCGGGCATGATCGCCGGCTTCGCCGGTCAGGACCGTCCCCGCCGTGTCCTCGGCATCGACGCCTCCGCCAAGCCCGCCGAGACCCGCGCCCAGGTGGAGAAGATCGCCCGTGCCACGGCCGAGCTGGTCGGACTCGGCCGCGACCTGCGCGACGACGAGATCACCTTGCTGGAGGGCTGGGCCGGGGACGTGTACGGCGTCCCCGTCCCGTCCACCGTGGACGCCATCCGGCTCACCGGCCGCCTCGAAGGCGTGATCCTCGACCCCGTGTACGAGGGCAAGTCCATGGCGGGCCTCGTCGACCTCGTGCGGAGCGGGGAGATCCCGCGCGACTCCACGGTCCTGTACGCCCACCTGGGCGGCCAGCCCGCCCTCAACGCCTACAGCGGGGTCTTCCGCTGACCGGCCCCGGGAAGGGCCGGTCAGCGGGCCCGGGCTGTGGCCGTCGGTCGTTCCCACGCCCGGCGGGCAGGTGAACGACGCGGCGGCCTCGGCCACCGGCGCGGTCGCGACGCCGGCCCCCGCCGGCGCCGTCGCGACCGCCGCCGCCGCTACCAGACCCTTCATCGACCTCTTCAGGATCCTGACGTCCCTTCCCGGTCGGATTCGTCCCGTGCCTCATGCTCGGGGGTCCGGCCGGGCCGGACCAGGACACCCGGAGGGCATGCGCCGGGGATCTCCCGCCGTCCCCACCGTCATCGGATCCTGGACAGGTCGATCAGATAGAGCCGGTCGCCCCGCAGGTAGCTGAGGAGCCGGCCGCTCGGATCGGTGGACGGCAGGCTGATCATCTGGCCATCGCCCCGGATGCCGAGGTCGCCCGCCTTGCCGGTGTCCACGTCGTAGAGCCCCACGCCCCTCGGGCCGCCGTCGCCGTACGTCGAGACGAAGAAGCGGTCCTGGGTCGGCGGCTCCATGAGGGCCACCCGGCCGGGCAGGACCTTGGACGCGGAACCGTCCCGGTGCCGGACGAGGCTCCGGCCGTCGGCGCCCTGGCCGAAGCAGAGCGTCACCCCGCAGATCTGGATCTGCTCGCCGGGCTCGGTGACGGCCGTCCTGGTCTCGCCCGTCTCGACGTTCAGGATCCGGGCGTACTCGGTGCCGTGGGGCTCGCCGCCCTGTCCTGGCGTGCCGATCCACGGCCAGGCGAGCAGGTGCATCCCGGCGCCCTGCTCGACCGGCTCCACCGGGCCGCCCGCGAGGGGGACGGAGAAGACGCCGCCGGTGTAGAGCGAGAACACGATCCTGTCGCCGGCCACGGCCAGCACGTCGATGCCGCTGCCGTCGCCCTTCTTGATGCTCCGGGTGCCGACGAGCCGCGGCTTCCCGCCGTCCACGGGCACGGTCCACAGGCCGGCGACGCGGTCCTTGCCGCTGCTCCACCAGGCCACCTGACCGTTCCCCACCGCGAACCCGTTGGCCAGGCCGTACCCGTCCGCGGACTCCGGCAAGGTGACGATCTCGCGTTGCGCGCCGCTGTCGAGGTCGTAGGCGTACAGGGCGGCCGCCCACCCACCCCTCGCCGTCACGGTGACCATCAGCGCCGTGCGGTCGTCGATCATCGCGGCCGGCCGCCAGTCCAGGCCGCCGGGCCCCTTCGCCGGAGCCGTCAGCACGGCCCGCGGCCAGACCTGCTCCACGGAGGCGTCCGGCTTGGAGGAGAGCGGCTGCGAGGCGGGCACGGCGGTGATCGTGTCGCCTCCGCGCGTCACGGCCGCCACCCCACCGGCGGCCAGGACGACCGCGGCGGCGGCCAGCGCCGTCCTGGCCCGCCGCCTCCTGCGCCGGTGAGCCGCCACCAGCCGCTCGGCCAGCAGCGCGGGCAGCCGGGGCGCCTGCTCCTCCGCCTGGCCGAACGTCCTGCGCAGCGTGTCCTCGACCTCGGTCATCGTACGTTCCCCCTCGTCATCGGGTCGGCCGGGACGGCGGCGCGGAGTTTGTCCAGAGCGCGTGCGGCCTGACTGCGCACGGTCCCCCGGGAGATCCCCAGCACGGCGGCGATCTCGGCGTCGTCGAGCTGCTCGTAGTAGCGCAGCACCAGGACCGCGCGCTGCTTGCGCGGCAGCCCGGCCAGCGCCTGCCACATCCTGCGCTCGTCGCCGCCGGACAGCCGGTCGTGGTGCTCGAGCTCCGGCAGGTCCCAGGCGAGCAACTCACGCCGGCGCAGCCGCCAGGTGGCGATGTGCAGCCGGGCCATCGTGGTACGGGCGTAGCCCTCCGGGTTCTCCTTGCTCCGCAGCCGCGGCCAGGCGGCCCGCACCTTCAGCAGCGCCTCCTGCACCAGGTCGGCGGCATCGTGCGGATTGCCGGCCAGCATGTAGCCGTAGCGCAGGAGCGCGTCGCCGCGTTCGGCGACGAACTCCGCGAAACGGGAATCTGCATCCAAGACTCGTCGCCCTTCGTCGTTCCTTCACCGTTCAGAGGGACGAAGGGGGAAAACTGTTGCACGTGCGGGCTGTGACCAGGGGCGGGAGTTCGCTTCTCCGAGAGCCTTACCACCGCGTGCTTCTGACCGTGTTCGGCAGGACGCGGTGGCGCCGGCCGAGCCGCGACCCGCGCGGAGCGCGCCCCCGTGAGGGCCTTGCCCGTAGCGGGCCCCGGGCCCGGAAGGGGTCAGGTGGTCTCGCGCCAGCGGTTGGTGATGGGCAGGCGGCGGTCGCGGCCGAAGTTCTTCGGGGTGATCTTCGGCCCCGGCGGGTACTGGCGCCGCTTGTACTCCGCCAGGTCCACCAGCCGGATGACCCGCGCCACCAGCTCCGGGTCGTGCCCCGCCTCGATGAGCTCGCGCGAGCCCATGTCCTTCTCGACGTAGTCGTCGAGGAGCCGGTCCAGCACCTCGTACGGCGGCAGCGAGTCGGTGTCGCGCTGGTCGGGGCGCAGCTCGGCGCTGGGCTCCTTGGTGATGGAGTTCTCCGGCACGGGCCGTTCGGCGCGCAGCAGGAACGACGGGTCACTGTGCTCGTTGCGCCACCGGGACAGCTCCCACACCATCGTCTTCGGCACGTCCTTGATCGGCGCGAAGCCGCCCGCCGAGTCGCCGTAGAGGGTGGAGTAGCCGGTGGCCAGCTCGCTCTTGTTGCCGGTGGTGAGCACCAGGTGGCCGTGCTCGTTGGACAGGCCCATGAGGATCATGCCGCGGACGCGGGCCTGGAGGTTCTCGGCGGCCAGGCCCGACAGCTCGATCTCCTTCTCGAACGCGTCCACGATGTCGGCGATGGGGACGACCCGCGCGTTGACGCCCTGGCGGCGGACCAGCTCCTCGGCGTCGGCGAGCGAGTGGTCGGAGGAGTAGCGGGACGGCATGAGCACGACGTGGACCCGGTCGGGGCCGATGGCGTCGGAGGCGATGGTCGCGGTCAGCGCCGAGTCGATGCCGCCGGACAGCCCGAGGATGACCGACTGGAAGCCGTTCTTGGCCACGTAGTCGCGCACGGCGAGCACCAGCGCCGCGTAGACCTCGGCGTGCAGGTCGAGCCGGTCCGCGATGACCGGAGGCTCCGGCTCGTACGGCGGGACGGGCTCGGGCGACAGCACCAGCCGCTCCACGGTGATCGTGGACCCGTCGCCCGCGTCGAACGGGTACCTGCCGGGCTCGGCGTCCGACACCGGCAGGTCGAGGTCCACGGTGAGCAGCTCCTCCCGGAACTGCCCGGCCCGCGCGACCAGCTCGCCCGAGGCGTCCACCACCAGGGAGTCGCCGTCGAAGACCAGCTCGTCCTGGCCGCCGACCTGGTTGACGTACACGAGGGCGCACCCGGCCTCGCGCGCCCGCCGCGCGCACAGCTCCAGCCGGACGTCGTCCTTCTCCTTCTCGTACGGCGAGGCGTTCGGCACGACGAGCAGCCCGGCGCCGGCCCGGCCGACGACGGACACGGGGCCGCCCTCCTGCCAGAGGTCCTCGCAGACGGCGACGGCCACGTCGACGCCGTGCAGCCGGAAGACGGGCAGCCGGTCGCCGCGGACGAAGTAGCGGTACTCGTCGAAGACGCCGTAGTTGGGCAGGTGGTGCTTGGCCGTGCAGGTCACCACCTCCCCGCGGTGGAGCAGCGCGGCGGCGTCGAGCGGCGCGCCCTTGGGCTGGCCGACGCGCGGCGCCAGCCCGGCCCGGTCGACGTGGCCGACGACCACGGGCAGCTCGCCGAGCCCCTCGTCGCGCAGCCGGGCGGCCGTCTCCCGGAGCGCCCTGATGCTGGCGTCCACGAACGAGGTGCGCAGCACCAGGTCCTCGACCGGGTACCCGGTGAGGAACATCTCGGTGAAGACCACGAGGTGGGCGCCGCGGTCGGCGGCGTCGCGGGTCCAGGCGACGAGCTTGCCGGCGTTGCCGCTGAGGTCTCCTACGGTGGGGTTGGTCTGTGCCAGGGCGATGCGCAGTTGAGCCACACGTCCAGCCTAATACGCCATGATTTTCGGCACCCCGGCGGTGAAGATCGGGTCATTTCCTGATCGCGCCTCCCGGGGTGACCAGGCCGGACTCGTAGGCGGCGACGACGAGCTGCGCCCGGTCGATCAGCCCGAGGTGGTCGAGCAGCGCCGTCACCCGCGCGGCCACGGCCGGTTCGGGCAGCGCGAGGGTCCGCGCGATCTGCTGGTTCGTCAGGCCGCGGGCCACGAGCTTGAGCACGTCGATCCGGTCGTCGGACAGCCCGGCCAGGGCCGGGGGAGAGGCCGGGTCGGTACGGCCGGCGAACCCGGCGATCACGCGCGTCGTGACGGCCGGGTCGATCAGCGCGTCGCCGGCCGCGGCGGCCCGGATCGCGGCCACGAGCTGCTCCGGAGGGGACGTCTTCAGCACGAACCCGCTGACGCCCGCCCGCAGCGCCGCGTACAGGTTGTCGTCGCTGCCGAACGTGGTCATCACGATCACCTTGGGCGGCCGCTCGTCGGCCAGGATGCGGCGGGCCGCGGCCAGGCCGTCCAGGCGCGGCATCTGGATGTCGAGCAGCACCACGTCGGGGCGGGTGCGGCGGGCGAGCGCGATCGCCTCCTCGCCGTCGGCCGCCTCCCCGGCCGGCTCCAGTCCGGGCTCGTCGCTCAGCACGGTCCGCATGCCGGCGCGTACCAGGGCCTGGTCGTCGGCCACGAGCACCCGCAGCGCCGGCCCCGCGACCGATGCCGAGACCGGGGCCGGGGACGTGGCCGGGGCGGGGGAGGCGGGCTCCTCCAGGCGCTGGGCGAGCATGTCGCCCTCCAGCCGCTGCAGCCCGCTCGTCAGGTCCAGCCCCAGCTCGTCGCGCCAGATCGCGCGGGCCCGCCGCAGCGCGCCGAGCGCGTCGCCCTGCCGGCCCGTCCGGTACAGGGCCAGCGCCAGCAGCCGCCACGCCTCCTCGCGCAGCGGGTACGCCGAGGCGTGCGCCTCCAGGTCGGCGACCAGCGCCGTCGCCCGGCCGAGCGCGAGGCCCGCGCCGGCGCGCCGCTCCACGGCGACCAGCCGCAGCTCCTCCAGCCGGCCCGCCTCCGTGACGGCCCAGGTCAGGTCGGAGAACTCGGCGAGCGCGGGCCCCCGCCAGAGCGCGAGCGCCGCGTCCATGGCCTCCCACAGGCGCGCCGGGTCGCCGTCGGACTGGACGAGGTCCTCGAACCTCCAGGCGTCCACCTGGTCGGGCGTGGCGCGCAGCGCGTACCCCCGGGCGGCCGACACGAGCACCCCGGCCTCCTCGCGGGGCGCGCGGCCGGGTTCGAGGGCGCGGCGCAGGCGGGAGACGTACCCCTGGATGGTCGACAGCGCCTGCGCGGGCGGGTCGCCGGGCCACAGCTCGTCGATGAGCGTGGTCACGGGCACGGCGCGGCCGCCGGCCACGAGCAGGCGGGCGAGCACCGCCCGCTGCCGCTGGCCGCCGAGGTCGAGGGGAACGCCGTCGGACCAGGCATGGAACGGTCCCAGCGCGGTGAATGTCAGCATGGCAGAGGTAAGCGTAGAGCCCTTTGACGTCGGGGGATATGGCGATCTTCTACAGTGCTTCGTGAGCGGGTGGAGAACGGCTTCACGACGCGGGCCCGGGGCGCGCGTCACAGCGGGAGGTCCGCGCTGACCTCGGTGCCGCCGCCTTCGCGCGGCCGGACCACGCAGGTGCCGCCCAGCTCGGCGGCCCGCTCCCGCATGGACGACAGCCCCACGCCCGCCCGCGCGTCCGGCGGGATGCCGCACCCGTCGTCGGTGACGGTCACCCGCAGCACGTCGCCCCGGCCGGCGCCGTCGCCCGTGAGGGGGCCGCGCCGCAGCGCGACCTCGATCCGGTCGGCGCCGGAGTGCTTGCGGGCGTTCGTCAGCGCCTCCTGCACGATGCGGTACGCGGCCACCTCGACGGCCGCCGGCAGGCCGGTGAGGTCGCCGGACGCCTCGACCGGCGCTTCGGTCAGCTCCTCGACGGCCCCGGCCAGGCCGAGCTCGTCCAGCGCGGGCGGGCGCAGCCCGTACACGAGCTGCCTGATGTCGCCGGTGACGGCGTCCATGCCGTCGCGCAGGGTCGTGAGCAGCCGCGCGGCGCGCTCGGGCGACGAGTGGAGCGTCATGCGCGCCGCGTTGATCGACATGGCCATGCCGCTGAGCGACTGGCCCAGCCCGTCGTGCAGGTCGCGGCGCAGCCGCCGCCGCTCCTCCTCGCGCGCCGTGATGATCCGCTCGCGGGAGCGCTGGAGCGCGGCCGTCAGCCGCACGGCGTGCGCGGCGTCGGCGATGAACGGCGTGAGCGTGCCCAGCACCCGCTCGTCGTGCGCGGCCGCGAAGCGGCGCCGGTCCGTCGGTCCGACCAGCAGCAGGCCGACCGGCTCGCCGTGCCACACCAGCGGCACCGTACGGGCCGGGACGTCCAGCGTGCCCGTCACCGTCACCGCGCCGTCCACCTCGACGGCCACGCCCGTCACCGACAGCCCGTCGCGCAGGACCTCCAGCGTGGCCAGCAGCCCGTGGCCGGGATCGGCGAGCTGGAGCCGCAGCTTGAGCCGGTCGGCCAGCGCGTCCGGGTCGCCGGTGCTGCCGTAGAGCAGGCGGTCCACGCCGCGCAGGAACAGCCGGCGCATCGGGTGGAAGAACGCCCCGGCGAACAGCGCCGCCGCGAGCCCCGCCACCCGGTCCACCCCCGACAGGAACAGGCTGGACGCCGCACCGGCCGCCAGGTACACGCCGCCGATCACCACCGCCAGGCCGGTCCCGACCAGCGCCCGGCTGATCAGCGTGTCGATGCCGAACAGCCGGTACCGCAGCACCGCGACCGCGATCGCCGCCGGGATCAGCGGGATCCCCAGCGACGCCAGCCACCAGAACGGGTCGCCGAGCATCCACGGCAGCAGCAGCCCGGGCAGCGTCACCAGCAGCCACAGCAACTGCCGCCGCTCGACCGCGTCCCCCCGGGCGAACCGCACGGCCAGCGACACGAACGCCAGCCCCATGGCGGCCGCGACCGCCCAGTGGGCCGCCTCCCGCAGGGGAAGGCTGCGGACGGACACGGCGACCCAGTCGAGCGCGTCGCCGGCCAGCGCCAGCCCGGCCACCCACGCCCACCTCCTGCCCGGCAGCCTGCCGGTCGGGTAGAGGAGCGGCAGGAGGACGCCCAGGGTCAGCTCGCCGACCTGCCAGGTGACGTTGACGATCAGCCAGTCCAGCGCCGGGCCGTCGAGGAGCAGGTTGAGGTTCGCGGACAGGATGTTGGCCGCCGAGGCCAGCCCGCCCGCCACCAGCAGCCAGCCGATGACCAGGCGCGGCCTGCTGTACACGAGGATCGCGCCGAACACCGGGAACGCCGTGCCCGCGACGTCCTCGGGGGCGAACGGCAGCGGCGTGTACGACGGCTGCGGGAGCTGGGCCGTCACCCAGATGTTGGTCAGCTCGAAGACGACGGCGAGCGAGGCCAGGCCGATCGCCACCCCGCGCGCCCGTCCAGCGTGGCGCATCCCACCCGTCCTCTCACCCGGTGACCCTGCTGCTCGGGGAGGAAGGTATCGGACGGGTGCCATCATCCGATCAAAAGCCGTTCAACGTCCCCTGAACGTCGTTCGGTCCATACGACGACCGCAGGGCCGGGGAAGTTCGCGCGATCCCGGCGCCGGGGACGGCCGGGTCAGCGGCGGTGGAGCGGGATGACCTGGCCGCGCCGGCGGATGGCGGGGCCGAGGGCGAGCATGCCGGCCGCCGACGCGAGGCCCAGCCCGCCGACCGTGAACCACAGCGCCTGAGGGCTCACCCCCAGCAGCAGCCCGCCGAACAGCGGCCCCAGCACCGCGGACACCGACCAGGGGAACCCCTCCAGCCCCGCGTACCGGCCCCGAAGATGAGGGGGAGCGAGCCGGGCCACCACGGTCCCCGCGATGCCGGCCGTCACGATCTCCCCGGACGTCCACACCACGATCGTCGCCACCAGCCCCGCCACCGAGGTGACGAAGGCGGTGAGCCCGAACCCGGCTGCCATGATCATCAGTCCCAGGGCCAGCATCCGCGCCGGGTCGCGCCGCCCGATCCATCCGGACACCAGCGGCTGCGCGAGCACGATGATCACCCCGTTCAGCGCCATCGCCAGGCCGAAGTCGCCGGACGGGATGCCCACGACCCGGGTCATCGCGACCGGCAGCATCGTGACCGTCTGCGAGTACATGAGCGCGTTGCCCAGCATGACCAGGGTGAACGCGACCATGACCCGGTCACGCAGCACCACGCCGAACCCGCCGCCCGCCTCGCGCCCGACCGGCCGGGTCTCCGGCACGGCCCGCCACACCAGCGCCGCGAAGGCCACGCAGGTGGCCGCGTCGATCCAGAACAGCCAGGAGAACCCCATGCCGGCCAGCCGCCCGCCGGCGGTCATGCCGAACGCGTACCCCAGGTTGATCGCCCAGAACAACAGCCCGTAGGCGCGGGGCCGCTCCTGGGGCGAGACCAGGTCGGCGACCAGCGCGTTCGTCGCCGGGCGGTAGGCGTCGATCACCACGCCCAGCACGAACATCGCCGTCGTGATCATGGCGAGCGACGAGCTGGCGCCCAGCCACAGCATCGTGGCGGCGGTGGCCAGCATGCCGCCCGCCAGCGTCGCCCGGCGGCCGATCCGGTCGGCGAGGACGCCGGCGCCGAGCTGCGACACCAGCGACCCGGCGCCGAACACCGCCATCACGACCCCGGCCGCCGCCACGGACAGGCCGCGCTCCTGCGTGAGGTAGACGCCGGTGAACGGCAGGACCATGGTGCCCAGGCGGTTCACCAGCGTGCCGCCCCACAACGCCCAGAACGGGCGGGGCAGCCCGCCGAACGCCGACCGCAGGAAACCGGGCTTCTCAAGAACGGGGGTGCTCACGGGACCAAGCGTGATGACCCGCGCGGCGGCGGGCGAACGATTTAGGGCACACTAAAACGTGTGGCGATGACCTGGGTGCTCAAGCCGGAGGACGTGGCGCGGATCAGGTTCGCGTTCTCGCCGTTGTGGGAGCTGGTGGCCAGCCTGCGGACGCTGCGCGACCCGGCCCGGCAGTCGGTCCACCTGCCGTGGATCAAGTGCGTGCGGCCCCGCCTGGCCGGGCTCGACATGGAGGAGCTGTTCGCGCTCGTCCCCCCGGACGGCTACCTGGTGGACTTCATCACCCCGCCGCCGGACACGCCGCTGCCCGACTTCGCGAGCGAGATCGAGGTCGTGCGGCGCACCCCGCCGGAGCGGGCCGCGATCGAGGCGGGCTGGGTCGTGGGCTCGGACCCGGCGATGATCGAGCGCTTCCGCGCCGACCCGGCGGCCGGGGTGGCCCGGGTCGCCGACGCGCTGGAGGCGTACTGGGAGGCGTGCCTGGCGGAGTTCTGGCCACGCGTGTACGCGCTGCTGGAGCGTGACGTGCTGCGCAGGTCGCGGCTGCTGACCACGGGCGGGGCGCGGGAGCTGTTCGCCGGGCTCGACCCGGCCGTGTCGTGGACGGGGGAGCGGCTCGTCGTCGAACGGCCCTGCCACCGCGCGACCGAGTCCATCCACGGCGACGGGCTGCTGCTGGTGCCCAGCGCGTTCTACTGGCCGGCCACGGCCATCATGTCCGAGCCGTACCAGTCGATGCTCGTCTATCCGGTGTCCGGTGTCGGCACGCTGTGGGAGCAGGGGCCGCCGCCGGCCCCCGGCGCGCTCGCCGCGCTCATCGGCCGCAGCCGGGCACGGATCCTGCTCGCGCTGGCCGAGCCGGCCACCACCTCGGCGCTGGCTGACCGGATGACCATCTCGCGCGGCGCCGTCAGCCAGCACCTCGGCGTGCTCAGCGACAGCGGGCTGGCCGTGGGGCTGCGCGTCGGCAAGGAGGTCGTCTACCGGCGCACCCCCACGGGCGACGCCCTCGCCCTGCACGCCCCCTGACCGAGGGTTTCCCTGGACGCACGCCCCCTGACCGAGCCTCTTGCCCTGGACGCGCGCCCCCTGACCCGGGCTCTCATCGGTGCGCGTATCGGGTCGACTCCACCAGCCAGTCGATGTGCGCCCGCGGCGCCGCCAGGTACGCGCACGCGACCTTGCTCACGTCGCGGGCCGCGCGCGGCCCCAGCTCGTCGAGCGGCAGCCGCCGGGCCGCCCGCGTCATGTCCTGGCAGCGCTCGGCGATCCGGTCGAGCACCCACGCCACCGCCTCCGGCTCCGCCAGCCCCAGCTCGGCCGCCGCGACCACCACCAGGTTGTGCCCGTCGCCGCGTTCCTTCGCCCGCGAGGCGACGTCGTTGCACCACGCCGTCACGTCGTTGCAGGCGTCCACGAGCTCCCGCCACGCCTCGCAGCCCTGCAGCCAGGCCGGCGCCTCCACCCGCAGGCACGGCTCGACCAGGTCGAAGACGTACGGGCCGACGGTCGCCCGGCGCAGCGCCGGATACTGGCGCAGCGTCGGCACGCGTCCCGCCGCCCGGTTGGCCGCCTGCGCGCGGCACGCGTCGTGATGGCGCCGCAGGTTCGCGGCGAACCTGGCCCGCCAGTGGTCGCTCATCCGCGCGCTCGTCACCCGCCACAGGTCCGCGAACGCCGCCTCCAGCGGATGCGCCGCGCGGCCCTCCAGCAGCCCCTGGAAGATCTCCAGCCGGGCGGGACCCTCGTCCATCTCGTCGTCCAGATGGAACAGCCACGTCAGCCACTGCGCGAACAGCGCCGCCGCGGCCGCGTCGAACTCGGCCAGCGCCCGCCCGGCGATCCGGTGGAACCCGACGCCCGGGTCCGCCTCCAGGCCGGTGCGCCGCGCCCAGTCGATCACGGCCGCCTCGATCGCGTACACGGAAGGGTGCATCCGGCACGGGGCGGCCAGCGCCGGCACCCGCTCCGTCAGCGTCATCAGCGCCGACGCCCCGCCCCGCGGGCCGCCTTCCGCCCGTCGCGGGTCCGCCTCCCCCGCGCGCGGGGCGGGGGCGAGCGGGTTCCACTGCAGCACGGACCGCAGCGCGGTCCTCACGGTCGCGATCACGGCGGTGCTCACAAGGGCCCGAAGAGCCAGTTGCCCGCCGCGTTCGGGTCCTCGCCCGTGTAGTACTGCCGGGCCGCCACGACCAGCCCGTCCACCGTCAGCCTGCCGCGTCCCGCCCGGTCGAGGCGGTCGAAGGCCGCGTCCACGTCGTCGTACGCGGTGCCGAACGCGCTGAGCATCGTCCGGAACTCCCGCGGCCCGATCAGCCCGTCGCCGTCCGGGTCGCACAGCCCCGCCACGGTCACCGTCACCGGCCGGAACACCGGCTCGTACCGGTCACCCGACACGAACGCCGCCCGCATGCCGTCGCGGAAGTCCTCCCTCGACAGCCGCGCGTCGCGGTCGCGGCCGAGCGCGTCGGCCAGGGCCGCCCAGATCGCGTCGAAGCCGTCGACGAGCCCGCTGCCGGTGACCGACGTCGGCGACTCGCCGAAACCCACCAGAACGCGCGCCCCCAGCCCCAGCAGATCCCCGCGCGCGACCGAGCCGCCGCCGCCCGCGTCGATGTGGTCGAACGCCCGATCCAGCTTGTGATTGAGCAGGTCGATGGCCACCCATGCCTCCCCCGAGACCGACTGCATGATCACAGTAGGTGGGGGCGGGCGGTTTGTCAGCGAGGCTCGCACCCGCTTGTCGGCGAGCTGCGCCCCCACGACCCCCCGTAACGTGTGCGAAACACGGACACGGCATGCTGGTAGGGACACGACAACTGTTCTTGAGGGGATGCCTTGGACCGCCAGCAGGAGTTCGTGCTCCGCACGCTCGAGGAACGCGACATCCGGTTCATCCGGCTCTGGTTCACGGACGTCCTCGGTTTCCTCAAGTCCGTGGCCATCGCGCCGGCCGAGCTGGAGGGCGCCTTCGCCGAGGGCATCGGCTTCGACGGCTCGGCCATCGAGGGCTTCGCCCGCGTGTACGAGGCCGACATGCTCGCCAAGCCCGACCCGGCGACGTTCCAGATCCTGCCGTGGCGCAGCGAGACACCGGGCGCCGGCCGCATCTTCTGCGACATCCTCATGCCCGACGGCTCGCCCTCGCACGCCGACCCGCGCTGGGTGCTCAAGCGCACGCTCGCCAAGTGCGCCGACATGGGGTTCACCTTCTACACCCACCCCGAGATCGAGTTCTTCCTGCTCAAGAACCGCCCCGAGCCCGGCCGGCGGCCCGAGCCGATCGACTCCGGCGGCTACTTCGACCACACCCCCCACAGCTCCGGCCACGACTTCCGCCGCCAGGCGATCATGATGCTGGAGTCGATGGGCATCTCGGTCGAGTTCAGCCACCACGAGGGCGCCCCCGGCCAGCAGGAGATCGACCTGCGCTACGCCGACGCCCTCACCACGGCCGACAACATCATGACCTTCCGCCTGGTCATGAAGGAGGTGGCGCTGGAGCAGGGCATCTGGGCGTCGTTCATGCCGAAGCCGTTCACCGAGCACCCCGGCTCCGGCATGCACACCCACATGTCGCTGTTCGAGGGCGACCGCAACGCCTTCTACGAGGCCGGCGCCGACTACCAGCTGTCCAAGGTCGGCCGCTCGTTCATCGCCGGCCTGCTCAAGCACGCCGCCGAGATCACCGCCATCACCAACCAGTGGGTCAACTCGTACAAGCGGCTCTGGGGCGGCGCCGAGGCCATCGCCGGCCAGGGCGGCGAGGCCCCGTCCTACATCTGCTGGGGCCACAACAACCGCTCGGCCCTGGTCCGAGTGCCCATGTACAAGCCGCACAAGGGCGGCTCGACCCGCATCGAGTTCCGTTCCCTCGACTCCGCCTGCAACCCGTACCTCGCCTTCGCCCTCGTCCTCGCCGCCGGGCTCAAGGGCATCGAGCAGGGGTACGAGCTGCCGCCGGCCGCCGAGGACAACGTCTGGACCCTCACCAGCGCCGAGCGCCGCGCCCTCGGCATCCGGCCGCTGCCGCAGTCCCTCGACGAGGCCATCGCCGTCATGGAGCAGAGCGAGCTGGTGGCCGAGACGCTGGGCGAGCACGTCTTCGACTTCTTCCTGCGCAACAAGCGGGCTGAGTGGCGCGACTTCCGCCGCCAGGTGACGGAGTTCGAGCTCGACCGGTACCTCCCGGTGCTGTAAGCCCTGGTCAGGAGCGGTTTCTCTCCGATCGCGGTTGTGGGGTCGACCGCGTAGTGCCGTCGGCCCCACGCTGTCTTACTGGCTCTGGGCCGTCTGTGGGCCGTCGGACTGTGATTCGGCGGCCTCGTAGACCTTGTCCACGGCGCGGCGGGTCCGCCCCTCGCTGCTCGGCATCAGGTGCGTGTAGACCCTGAGGGTGAAGCCCGGATCGCTGTGGCCGAGGTATTGGCTGAGCGCCTTGATGCTCTCGCCGGCGTCCAGGAGGACCGAGGCGTAAAAGTGCCGCAGGGCGTGCATGCCGTGCTCGCGGGCGGCCTGGTGGCGCCGGCCGCTCTCAGGCTCTGGGATGACGCCGGCCGCCACGAGCGCGGGCTTCCAGACGTACACGTTGAAGTCGGTCCGCCTGACCGGGCCGCCGTCCTTCCGGGTGAAGAGCAGCAGCTTGGTGAGCGGCGGGCCGCCGGGCGTGCGCCAGGGGAGTGTGACCTTGCTGGGCGGGTGGAGCTTCATGTGCGCCTTGACGACGTCGGCCACGCGGTCGGGAAGAGGTACGTCGCGTTCCTTCTCGCGCTTGGGAGGGGCGAAGACCATGTGCCCGTTGACGACCTTGACCTGATAGGCGACGTGGAGCCAGCCGGCCGCGAAGTCAACCTCATCGAGCGGGAGTCCGAAGATCTCCCCTTGTCGAAGTCCGCAGCCGCCGCCGATGTCGGTCATGGCTTGGAAGCGCTCGGGGAGTCCTGCCCGTACCGCGAAGACCCGCTCGGCCGTCCATGGCTGCACGCGGCCGCGGGCGGGGGCCGGCGCCCGCACCGACCGCGCGACGCACGGGTTCTTGGTCAACAGGCCGTCGTCCACAGCCGCGGTGAACACGGCCGACACGCTGCCGAAGATGACGCGGCGGTAGGACGACGCCGGTAGGACGTTCTCCAGCTCGCTGAGCCATTGGCGGATGTGGCCGGGCTGGAAGGAGTCGAGGGGACGCGAGCCGAGGTAGGGGATGGCGTGGCGGCGAAGCTGCGTCGCCACGGACACCCGGGTGCTCAGATCGGTGGTCTGGGAGGCCAGCCATCGTTCCGCGTACTGCCCGAAGGTCGTGCGGGCGGCGCGAGGGTCGATGTACTGGCCTCGGGACATGTCGGCCTCGATGCTGGCCAGCCATTCCTCAGCCCTGCGCTTCTGGCGGTCGGGGAAGGAACGGCTCTTCTCGGTGCCGTCCGGGCCGACGTAGCGGGCGCGGTATCGCATGCCCTTGCCGTACCGGTCGGTGCGGACGCGCTTGGGCTTGCCGTCGGCTCCCGGCTCGGTCTTGTACCAGCGGTCTTGGACGTGTCCTGCCATCAGGCGGCTCCGGTGTTCTCGGTCTGCTGGGCGACCCAGGCGAGCACCGCGGCCAGGTCGTAGCGGAGGTGGCGGCCGACTCGGAAGCCGGGAGGGCCGGTGCGCTTGCGCCTCCACTGGTAGACGGTCTCCAGGGGGACGGTGAACAGGTCGGCGAGTTGCTCGGGGGTGAGGAAGGTGGGCGATTCTGGGGCGGGCACCGGACGAAGCCGGGGAACGGCGGTGGCCATGCGTGCGGTCTCCTTGCGTGTCCAGCGGTCGGTTGATGAGGTGACGGGCTTTCCGGTCCGGCGCTTTTCCCGATCTCCTGGAGGGCCGGCGGGGCGGAGGTGAGATCGCCGGTGCGGCTCTCTAGTGCGGGGGGCTGAAACATCTCCGCATCTCCGCATCTCCGCACGATCTTGCTTGACCTGCGGAAACGCTTGCGGAGATAGAAAATTCTGGAGTGACTCCATCTCCGCAACCGGCCTGCATTTCCGCAAGATCGTGCGGAGATGCGGAGATGGACGTCCGGAGGGGTGTTTCATCTCCGCAACTGTTTGCGCTGGTGGAGGGCCGGTTTGCGGAGATGCGGAGATGCGGAGATGTTTCAGCGGTTCTCGGGTCCGGTCAGGCATGGCACTCGACCCAGAACACGTTGCGGTCGCCCCGCTCGTTTTTGGATGAGCGCATGACGTAGTCGCCGCGCCAGCGGCCGACCTGCCCGGTGAGGAGTCGGCCGAGGGCAAGGGCGTTGGGCAGGCGGCCGGTGTGGGTGGTGATGAACTGGCCGTCCCAGATGTCGTGCTCGCTATCGCCGATCCGGTCGGGCTCGGCTGAGCGACGCAGCTCAGCGGCGGTCATCGGCTTACTGGCGTGCAGGGTGTGCCAGCAGGCGAGGAAGGCACGCCAGCGCGTTTCGTCCTCATCGATGCCGCGCACGTCGGCGGCGTTGGCCAGGAACCCGTCGATGCCGTGGTGGGCGAGGAAACCGCCGAGGGCTTGCGCCCAGGGCGTGAACTGGCGCATCGCCACGGTGGCGGCTCTGGGAGCGCCGTGGCCGGTCCAGTCCAGAACGAGAACCAGCAGGTGCCAGAGCACGGTGTGCTGGTTGGCCGGGACGGTGATCCACTGGTCGAGGTGCGGGATGCCGAAGCGTGTTTGGTCGCGCTGCTCGGGGCGGGGCATGTTCGGATCGAGGTGGACGCGGACGGTGCGCGATGCCATGTCGCCGCCGACCTGGAGGTTGTTGCCGGTGGCCATCCAGAGCCGGTCGTTGACGGTGGCGATGTTGCGGGAGGCGCCGAGCTGGCGGTCGGACCAGACGCCGGCGGTGACGAGCAGGGCGAGGGTGGCGGAGTCGATGACGGTGCCTTCGGCGAGGTTGTCCCAGACGACGACGCCGACTTGTTCGGCCAGGACGGCGGTGATGCTCTTGCGGAGTTCTTCTTCGGTGTAGGGCCAGGGCATGACGCGCTGGCCGTAGAGCATGCCGGGGCCGCCGGTCAGGATGCTCTTGCCGGAGGCGGGCATGGTGGCGTCGATGAGCGCGAACGGCGTCAGCGAGCGGGTGAAGTGCCGCAGGATCGGCGTGGCCAGCAGCGCGATGTAGTTGGCGCGGTCGGCCGGGCTGGCCCACGGGAAGTCGCGCAGGAACCAGTTGAGCAGGAAGTCCCGGGCGGCGTGGACCTGCTCAGAGGTTGGTTGGTCGGGGACCGGCGGCAGGCTGACCTTGGCCGCGAGATAGAGGCCGGTCGCCGGATCGTAGCCGGGTGCCTGTAGAAGGGTGCCGTCGCGGCGCAGTACGGGGGCGCCGATGACGCCGCGCAGGACCGGGACGCCGGGCCAGGTCTTGCCGGCCAGTACGGCGGACAGGATCTCGCGGGGTGGGGTGATCTCCTCTTCGTACATCTCCTCGCGGCCGGCGCCGTCCTTACGGGAGCGCAGCCGGTAGACGTAGGCATGCTCGGCCAGCAGTCCCGCGAGCGTGGCCGGGGTGATGGTGCTGGCGGTGACCGGGAGCGGGGAGTCTTCGTCGGCCGCGGGGCTGGCCTGGCCGCCGGAGACGGTCTCCATGTGGACCAGGGCGCCGCCGGAGACGTAGGTCTCCGGCAGCAGCCGCTCGGCCAGCGCCGCCTTCAGGACCCGGATGGTCTCCGGTCCGGAGCCGACCTGGACGTCGGTGGTGCGGGTCATGCGGGCACCCTCCGGGGCCGCATGGCGCCGCGGCGGAACCCCGACCGGATCGTCTTACGCGCCGGACCGGCCGGGTAGCCGACCTGGACGGCAGCCTCCAGAAGCAGGGCTTCGGTGGTGGCGTCGTCCAGCGCGCCGCCGGCCACCAGCTGGCCGAGCGCCACGGACGCGCCCCACAGGGTGACGTTGCGGTGGCCCTCCCCGGTGGCGGCGATCCGCTCCAGGCACGCGCCGATGGCTGCGTCCAGGTACGCGCCGCTGCGACCGGTCCGCAACGGCACCACGACCGACCGCCGGGGCGGTGGTGCGGGGCACAGCCGCTCGGCCAGCCAGGCCGGGAGCGGCGCCGGGTCGGCGGTGTGGAGCGGCTGGTAGGTGCCGGCGCCGTCGGGCAGTTCCACGACGCTGCCTGGTCCGACGACGTAGCCGCCGTCGCCGCGGGTGTCTATCTTCCAGCCTAGTCCGTTGCCCTTGTCGCCGGAGGTGTTGCCCAGGGCCAGGCCGTGCGGGGCGGTGAAGTACAGGTGCAGGCCGCCGCGCCGGGTGCGGACCTGGAAGGTCTCCAGCGGCACCGGCTCGCCGGCCCGCCCGCAGACCAGGGCGAAGACGTCGGCCCCGTCCCGGACCCCGGGCAGGTCCCAGGGCGCGGGCGGGTGCTCGCCGGGCTTGGGCACGTCCAGGTCCACCACCAGCAGCCGGGACGGCCCACAGGCGATGCCGACGTTGTACGGTCGGCGTCCCCAGATCCGGCGGATCACCTGCGGGTCGGTGGTGGCCTGCCGCTTCCAGCTCATGCCCTCCAGCGGCGTCTTGTCGCCGGGCGTGAGCGGGAAGACATGCCAACCCCGGGCGGCGGCGGCCAGGGCGTAGCGGAGCTGCTGGGTGCTCATCGACGGTCCTTTCAGAACAGGGCGTCAGGTGCGGGCGCGGTGGTGCGGGTCTTGCGTCGGTGGGCGAGCAGGGCGGCGTGGCAGTCGTCGCACAGGAGCATCAGCGCCCGCGCAGGCAGTGCCGCCGCCAGCTCGCACGGGACGTCCTGGCGCGCGACGACGTGCAGCGGCGCGGCGGGGCTGTGCGGGACGATGCACGCCCCGCCGGTGGGCTTGTGCGGTTTGCCGCAGGCGGTGGGGCTGCCGGCCTTGCACTGGCAGGTGAAGCTGGCGCCGTTGAGCAGGTCGGTATGCAAGGCCGGCGGGGTGGTTGTGATGGTCATGGCGGTCGTCACGCCGCGTTCGTGTCTGCAGGGGGCGTGGAGAGCCAGCCGGTGAGCGGGTCGGTGCTGTACTCGCTCATCTTGGTGAGGTCCATGGGCGTGAGCAGGCCGAGGAAGTGGGTGCCGCAGGTGATGACCATGCAGCGTCCGGCGGGGCGGATCTCCAGGGGCAGGTGGTCGCGGGAAGCGGCGCGGAAGCGGGCCAGGTAGTCCGGGTTCAGGGCGACGCCTCGGGCGGAGGTCACCACAGGTTCCGGCTTCGCGGTGAGCCGGTTGGCGATCCAGTTCCGCCAGTCGGCCAGGAGCGGCGCCTCGCCGGTGGCGTGCAGCCGATAGGTCAGGCGCGGGTCGCTGAGTTGGTCGAGCGTCAGGCCGTCGCTGGTGAGCGTGAGCCGCACGTCGGCGCGCACCTTGATCTGGCGCAGCACCGCACCAAGCGCGGCGGCCGGCACAGTGAGGGTGACCTTGTCAGGGGCCGGGTCGGGGAGCGGGTGGCGGGCGATGGCCAGGGTGTAACGGTCGGTGGCCAGCGCGTGCAGCATGTCACCGGTGGCCTCGAAGGTCACCATGGTCAGCACCGGCAGGCTGTCATCGGTGCTGGCGTGCGGCAGGACGGCGCCGAGGAACTGGCGCAGCTCGCGGCCGGTCATGCCGATGGTGATCTCGTTGGTGCGGGTGGTGGTGGCCGGGGCGGTCATGGTTGAGGTCGTCCTTTCAGACACGGTGCCGATGGCGGGTCAGCGCGTGGGGGGCAGGCACTGCGGGTAGCGCATGTCGGGGCGCTTGGTGCAGGCCCTGATCTGGGCCGGGGTGGCGGAGCGCTCGTAGGCCTGGAAGCGGTTGAGAATGCCGATCATCAGGACGCGGTCGTTCTTGGTGCCCATGACGAGTCCGGCGGGGTCGGTCTTGGACGCGGAGGGCAGCGTTGGCGGTGGGGCGGCGCAGGTGGCTGCGGTGGTGGCGATCAGGCAGGCTGCGGCGAGCGTGCTCAGGTGCATGCTGGTTCCTTCGGGGTGCGGGTTAGCGGATGTTGAACAGGCGGACGCCGGCGCGGGTCTTCAGGCCGGTGCCGGTGCAGTCGGGGCAGTAGCCGACGGAGTGAGCGAACAGCCAGCTACGGCGCTGGCCGGTGCCCTTGCAGCGGCGGCAGTCGGTGTAGGGGTGGTGCTTGAGGCTGTGCCGGTAGGCGACAGCCAGGCCGGCCGCCAGGACCGCCAGGACGGTCAGGCAGATGGCGAGGGTCGCGAACGTGGTGAAGATCGACGGGCTGGACATGGGGGTCTCCTGATTTGAGGCATGGCGAGATGGACGGGTGGCGGTGGTGGTCGTGACAGGGTGGGCTGTCACGGAAAGGGGCTGGGGATGGGTGTTGCAGGTCAGCGGTGGTGTGACACCGTGACAGCGGCCCCGTGACAGGCGGTGTGACAGAGCCCGTGACAGACGCGTGACAAGATCGTTCGCGTGCGTTGCGGGCGTCCCACGCGCAGCCGCGCGAGGGGCGGGGGCGGCGCCGTCGTCATGGGTCGCCCCGGGCCTCGCTCAGGCGGCGCGCTCGCCGGCGTGGTCGTCGCGGTCCAGCGGGCTCAGGTCGGTGATGGTGTAGGTGCGGGTGGCGCCGGCGGCGTTGACGGTCAGGACGCCGCGGTCGGTCAGGTCGGTCAGGACCTTGTAGATCCAGCCTCGGCCGTTGCCGGTCTGGCGGCGCACGTTGGTGAGGTCGTCGTCGGTGGCGGTGAAGGTGAGCGCGCCGTGGTGGTGGCGGCTGCGCAGCCAGGCGTGGATGAGCTGGCGGGCTTCGGCGGGGTGCATCTTGACCGCCGGGCCGGGCGCCTTCAGCGCGTCGGCCTCCTGCTCGGTGGGCTGCTGGACGGCGTCGTCAGGGCCGGCCGTCAGGCCCGGGTCCGGGTCGTCGCTGCGGGCCAGGGTCTCGGTGACGACGTCGCCGTCCTCGCGCAGGTGCTCGATGACGGCCGGGGCGGCGCGGTCGTCGGCCGCGATCAGGACCGGCCGGTTGTCGCTGCCGGGCTCGGGCGGGCCGACGACGCCCTTGCGCTGCAGGGCTTCCAGCAGGCGCAGGCAGTCCTGCCAGGCGATGCGCAGCTTGCGCTGCAGCATGCTCGGGGAGGCGTGCTGGGTGGCGATGACCAGCTCGGCGGCGTCGGCGAGCAGCTCGGCAAAGTCGGCGGCGAACTCCTCCTGCTCATCCCGCGGCGCCGACTCCTGCGCAGCGCCGGGGGGCAGCGACAGCGCCCCGCCGGCCTCCACCGCCGTCGCGGTGCGGGCGGGCGCGGTGGGACGGGCCAGGGCGGCGGTGAACGGGTCCACCTGCTTGCCCGCTGCCGGGTGCGCGGCGGCGTGGGCGGCCATCGCCGCGCGGGCCTCGGCGCTGGTGCGGCCCCAGGAGAAGGTGCGCAGCGGCATGGCGTAGTGGGTGGTGCGGATGCCGCGCGCGTCCAGCAGGGCCATGCCGGGGTAGTGGTCTTCCCACTCGTGCGGGGCCACGTCGGCCTTGCGCTGGCGCGCGGAGACGCCGTACTTGACGTCGTCGGGGTCGGACAGGCCGAAGCACATCTTGGCCATCTGCGAGCGGAACAGGGTCGGCATCTGGGTGTAGTCGGCGCGCTGCAGCGACAGGATGACGCTGCCGCCGGCCGAGCGCATCTCCTTGAGGATCTCACCGAGTCGCTCTTCGTCCTGGCCGCCGATCTCGTTGACCAGCTTGGCGATCTCCTCGATGTGCAGGTACCAGTAGGTCAGGCCACAGCCGGGCTCCCAGTCGCTGTAGCCATGGTCGGCCAGCCACTTGGTGCGCTGCGGGATCGCCTCGTGCATGGCGCGGATCAGCTCGACCGCGCCGGCCTTGGTGGTCTCGAAGCGATGCAGCCCTTCCCGCAGCGGGCCCATGGTCTGGTCGTCCTTGCTGATGTCGATGGAGAACACCGCCGCATCGGCGCGGGTGATGACCTCGCCGATGATGTTCCAGGCTCCGCCGATGGACTTGCCGGAACCGGTGCGGCCCATGATCTGCAGGTGGTGGCCGACGAACCGGTACTGCACGTCGTCGCCGTCCTGGTAGATGCCGATGCGCAGCGGCTTGTCGACCGACGCGCCGGGGTGGGAGGGGCCGGGCCAGGCGATGGGCTGGCGGATGGCGCGCGGGTCGGAGACGGTGATGTGCGCGCGGTCGGCGCGGTCGTCGTCGCGGGCCACGATGACGCTGCCCGGCGGCAGCTGCATGCCGGACTCGATGCGGTCGGTGGCCTTGATGGCGTCGTCGGCGGTCTTCTCCCCGGGCGGTAGCTGCATCTGGCCCTTGACCTTGTGGTCGGTGACTTCGATGGCCCGCACCCGCGCCCCCTTCAGACCGGCCTGTTCCTTGGCGCGGTTGAACAGTGACGCCAGCGCGTCGCCGCCGCCTTCGCCCTCCTCGCCGCCGGCGTTGCGGATGACGGTGCGGATGTTCCATGACAGCGCTAGGGTGGCGCCGCCGAAGAACAGCGAACCGGTCACGGCCGGGACGTCGAAGCCGGTGATGGTCACGGTGGTGAACCACGCCGACGCCGCCGCCGTGGTGAGCGTGGCGTGCAGACGGCCGATCAACCTGCGCTGATGCGTCACCGCCCACGTCAGAGCGGTGAGCACGGTGGAGCCGAGGGTGCAGCCGACCGCCGCCCACGTCACCGCCGGCGCCTGCCCCCACATTCCGTGCGAGATCGCACCCGCTGCCGCCTCCACGCCGAGCACCGCCCACGGCGGCACGAGAACGCCGACCTTGGAGACGGCCGAGGCGGCCAGCCGGTCCATGGTGGCCTCCTGCACCAGCTGCAGGGACGGCGTCTTGCTGTTGCGGGCCATCACAGATCCACCTTCCCCTTGTACTCCTTGCGCTTGGTGGCACGCGCTTCCTCCATGGCCTGCAGGAACTCCTGGCGGAACTGCAGGTTGAACTTGATCGCCTCGGCCGAGATGCCTTGGGCCAGCTCGCGCGCCTCGCGCAGGTTGCGGGCCACCCGGCGGGCGCGGGCGCGCACGTCCAGGCCCATCAGCAGCGGGTGGCCCTTCAGCTCACCCATCGCCGACTCCGCGGCCGACTCGGCGGCGTCCAGCTCACGGGCCATGTCGTGCGCGAAGCACTGCGTGGCCAGCGTGTACTCGGCGATTTTCGTTGCGACCTTGCCGTGGAACTCGATGTCAGCGATCTCGTCCAGCCGGGCGTGTCCGGTCCCCATCAGATGCCTCCTTTCTCGTCAGGGCAGGAAGTGCTTGCGGTAGCTGCGGTGGAAGGACTCGCCGCGCTCGGCCAGCGCGGCGGTCAGGTCACGGGCGCGCTTGAGCCGCTTGGCCACCCGGCGGGCGCGGACCTTGGAGTCCAGCCCGAACAGCAGCACGTGGCCCTTCATCGACGACATCGCCGCCTCGGCGTCGACAGCGGCGATGTCCAGCTCGGTGCCCCATCGCTGCGCCAGCGCGGTCAGCTGGCGGCCGTAGTGCTGGAAGGCGGCCCCCAGCGAGCCGGTGAACTCGACGGTGGACAGCTCGGTGATGTTGCGGCGCTCCATCAACGCCACACCTGCCTTTCCGGGTCCTCGATGACGTCGGCGTCGATGGCGCCGGCCGCGCACGCCCGGCACTCATCTGCGATCACAGCGGCCAGGCGGCGCACCGCCGGCGCCAGCAGCGGCAGGCCGAGCAGCGCGCTCAGCCAGGCGTCGGCGGCGGTCGAGAGGAGCATCAGCATCGCCAGCGCCCCCCGCGCACCGGCCTGCAGCCGCTCGCGCCAGCCGTGGCGGGTGCGTGGGGTGGCGGTGATGCTGAGGGTTCGCATCACGAAGCTCCCTCAGCGAGCGCGTCACGCACCGCGCGGGCCGCGTCCATCCCGCACCGCAACGTCCGCTGCAGACGGCTCGCGCTCGGCCGCTCGGGCAACATGCCGTCCTCGATCAGGCGGCGCGCCCGTGCCACGAGAGGGGCGACGCTGGCGGCGTTGACGCTGTACGTAGCAGCGGTAGAGGCGTCGGTGGTCTTGAGCACGGGCAGGGCGGCGAGCACCGACCACAGGGCGGGCAGCACCCAGATCGCGGTCACCGCAGCCACCGGGCCGAGGCTGTGCACGATCAGCGACAGCGCATCGAATCCGCCAGCCAGCGCGGGCCAGCAGTTGAGCACCAGCGTCAGCCCGAGCAGCAGCGCCTCGGTCCGAAACAGTTTGCGCCCCTCAGGGCTCTTGCGGTCCACCACCAGGCCGCGCATGGCGCTGTAGGCCTGGACGGCGACGGCGGCCAGCAGCGGCAGCGACAGCGCCGGCTCGACACCGAACGCCGCCCACCAGCCGAGCGTGTGCGGGGCGAGGTCGAGAGCCGCGGCGACCGATGCCTGCACGCCGATGCTGGAGACCAGCAGCGCGATGCACGCGGCCAGCATGACCATGACGGTCACGGTGCGGCGGACCTTGGCGTCGCGGTAGGCCACCGCCGCCGGGTCGCTGGCCAGCTCGTGCAGCCGGGCCGCCTCGGCCGCCCGCTTGCGGCGCTTGCGAACCTTCGGCGTGTCCACCAGCAGCGGCGCTTCGTCCTCCTGCAGGTCGGCCAGCAGGTGCGCCTCGGCCACCTCATCGCGCAGCCGGCGCACCCGCTTGGTCTGCCCCCCGGTCTCGCTCGGCCCTGCGGCGGGCTCCGTAGCGGCCGGCGGGACGTCGACGGGCGCCGGGACGGTCGCGGGCGCGGGCTGCGCCTGGTCGCGCAGGTGACGCTCCAGCTCGGCCAGCCCGCGCGACACCTCCTCTGGCGTCGGTTCCGGCAAGGGGAACGTGGCGGTCATGACGTCACCTCCAGACCGTGCAGCGTGAACGACGGTGCGTCGGCCAGGCGGCGAAGCCGGGCGTGCGCGGGCGGGTGTGTGCCGGCCAGCCAGCCGACCATCGCGTACCAGATCGGCTCGACGGCCAGGTCCCGGATCAGCATCGCGGTGACGATCTGCCGGCCCGGCATGCCCAGGCTGTCGAGCAGCGCGACGGCGTGCCGGTCGGCGGCGAACTCCGCCGCCCGACGCAGCCAGCTCACGCACAGCCGGGCGGCGAGCGCGAGCGACAGCAGTGCCGGGCTGATCCAGCCGGGCACCGGCAGGAAAGCGCTCATGATCCCCGCGACGCAGGTCCAGATGTAGAGCCAGTCCAGCGCCGGGACCAGCCAGCCGGACAGGTGGCCGAGCGCGTGATGGGCGATCTCGTGCGCCACCGACCCCACCAGCTCGGGCGAGCGGTGGTCGTCCAGCAGGTCGGCGCCCACGCCGACGAGCGGCGCCGACCCGCACGGACGGGCCTCGGCGGTGGCGTTGTCGCCGAGCTCGCCGGCGACATAGACCAGCAGGCCAGGCAGATGGGCGGCGTCTCGCAAGGCGACGACCAGATCGGCGAGGCCAGCCACCTCCACGGCAGGGGCGATGCGCTTCACGAGATCACCGCCGGATGAACCGAGTAGTGCAGCACGACGCAGTTGCCGCGCAGGTGCTCAGGGATGCGCTCCTTCAGCACGCGCGTCAGCAGGTCCAAGTGGCGCATGCCGACTGGAACGATCAGGTCGTGACTGCTGGTGGACACCTCCCCGTAGGCGGTCTGCACGGTGATGACGACGAACACGGCGCGGGTGGGTTCCGTCTGCGTGTCGGCACCGGAGGTGGACGGCTGCCCGGTGTTGAGCGTGACGGTCATGACGGGAGAACCTCCAGGTAGAGGCGGACGTGGGAGGGGTTGCGGCGGCTGGCGTAGGGCCGCGACTCGGCATACAGGTCGAGAGCGGCGCGCAGCACCTCGGCCACGCGCTCGACGTCGGCGGGCTCGCCGATCAGCCGGATCTGCACGGGCGTGCTCACTGCGGGCACCCCCGGCTCCAGCACTTCGGGCAGCCGGGTCGGTCACACCAGTTGGCCGGGCACTCGGCCCAAGCGCGGGTGGCGGAGTCGGCGGTGCGGCCGGCCACAGCGGCGACGATGATGATCTGACGGGCACGCGCCCAGGTAGCCACCTCGGCCAACAGCACCCGAGCGGACAGGCTCAGCGACGTCACGACCGCCCACCCCCGCCCTCGGCCGTGGCACCGGCCATGACGGTGTGGAGGGCGCGCAGCCGGGCGGCGGCCTCGGTGGCCAGCTCGGCCAGCCGGTCCATCGCCTCAGCCTCGGCGGCCACGTCGCTGTCAGCGGCGTTCAGGGCGAACCACACGTGGTCCGTGGACAGGGTGAAGAACAGCGTCTTGGACTCGGGGTGCGGCCTCAGCGTCATCTCGCTGGCGCGCGGCTGGTAGATCGACACGCCTGCGCGGACCTCGCTCATGCGGCCCTCCCCAGTGTGGTGGGGATCTCGTTGTCCAGATCGGCGGCGTAGACCGCGCGCTTGCAGGACTGGCAGTGGAACAGCACCGGGCCGCCGTCCAGCACGGTGGCGCAGCGCGGGCAGCGCTTGACCGGCCCCAGCGGCATCGGCCGGCCGGTCGTCAGGGTCGTGGTGGTCATGCCGGGTCTCCTACAGTCCGGTCTGAGCACGGGTCAGGACGCGGCAGCAGCCGCAGGAACGCACCGGGCGGGCACCGTGAACGCGGCAGATCTCCACCTGCCGGCACCCGATCCAGCAGCGCGGGCAGCCGGTCGCGGCGGTGTGGACGCGGTCGCAGCCGATGCACTGGAAGCGGCCCATCACCGGCCACCCCCGCACGGCGTCAGCACGGCCACGTGCCGGCACTGCTGGCAGCGCGGCGAGTAGCCCATGCCGTGAACCGGGCATCGGGCCTGGTCCTCGCTGCGGTGCAGGCTCTGGCACAGCGGGCACTGGTAGCGGCCCATCAGCCCTCACCCGCCCGGTCGTCGGCCTGGTCGGCGGCCCACTCGGGGACGGGACCGAAGCTGGCGCTCAGGGCGTTGCCCAGCGCCACCCACGACGCCCACGCCTCCGCCTCGGTCAGCGGAACCCGCTGGTTGCCGACGCAGAGGTAGACCTCGTACGAACCGCCGGTGCGGACCGTGATCCGGGCCTGGCCGGACTTGTTCCACGGCGCCGGGGAGATCACGGAGAAGTAGCGAGCAGCAGGCATCAGGCCACCTCCGCCCGCGCGTCAACGCCGCGCAGCTCGTCAGAGGTCAGGCCCGCCCACACGCCCACGCGCGGCTTGATCGCCATCGCGTACAGCAGGCACGGCACCCGCGCCGGGCAGCTGGCGCACACCGCCTTGGCGCGCGCCTCACGCTCCTCGCGGACGTCGGCCGGCTCGTCGGTGAAGGCGTCGGGGCCGGTGAACAGCTCCGCGTCGCCGCTGGTGCAGACCGGACCGGCCTGCACCAGCGCCGCACGCAGAACGCGCACCGCGCCCCGGCCACGGACGCGCATCAACGCGCCTTACCGGGCTTGGCGCCCGAGCTGCAGAACGGGCACGGATAGGGACCGGTGCCCGGGTTCCAGATCTGACCGTTGCGACAGGCCGGGGGGCAGCCCTGTGCCTTGAGGGACCCGTAGGTCATGATGGAGACGCTCCTTCTTGCTTGCAGTGGGTTGGAGTTGAGGGGCGGCCCCGGGTCTTGGCGGATTGGGGGCCGCTCCTCGTTTTGGTGGTGGATCAGCCGAGCGAACTGGCGAAGACCACCAGTCCGTCGATCGCTTTCGTGAGCCAGTTGAAGATCTTTGTGGCGGTATCGGCAGCCGTGGCGGGCTGCCGAATGACGAAGAGCAACGTGACGATGATGAGGACGGTGGAAAGCACCCGGCTTGAGCGGATACCACGCATGTCCAGGGATTCCTTTCGGTGGAGAGCGGACTACTGTCTCAATCACCCTCACTGTCATAGGACAGTAGTGGAGGTAAGCCGACGGGTCAACCCCTCCGTCGTAGGACAGTTCGTGGGTATGCTTGGCGCGTGGCGGACGGAGATCTCAGGGGCAGCGCTTCACGCGGGAGCCGCATGATTGCCGACGAGCTGAAGCGCGAGATCGAGCAGGGCGTCTACGCACCAGGCGACAAGCTGAAGTCGGTCAGAGAGCTTGAGGCCGAGTACGGCGTCGCCAGGAACACCGCATCCGCAGCAATCCGTCAGCTGCAGGCCCTGGGGCTGGTCGAGGTACGCGCCGGCAGTGGCGCGTACGTACGCCATCGGAATCAGGATGTGTCCCTGTCGGAGGACCTCCCACGACTCCGCGCAGAACTGGCTGAGGTGCAGGATCAGGTCCGCCGGACCAAAGTCGCCCTCAGCAAGGCTGAGCGCGCACTCGGCGAGATCGTTGAGCGTCTCCCACCGGAGATATCGGCGGACTGACGCCCAAACCGTCGTGAGTTCCATGCCCTACTCCCTTGATGTTGCGAGGTCCGTCCTGCGCCACATCAAGTGGACCGCCTAAGCCCAAGGCATCTCGATGGCGTCTTCCTGGGCACATGAATGGCAAAGTGGCTGGCGACAGCCAAAGTGAACAGTTACGGTTGCCGTACTCCGCGCAAAGTCCATAGAGGCGATGGCAGGGGGCCCGGCGGTGACCAAGGGCAAGGTCAGGACGCCCAACTATGTGCTCCGGCGAATCCGCGAAGAGGAGCGACATGAGTCGCGTGAAGAGTTCGCGCGCGCGGTGGTGGCGATCGCCGAGACCATCGGTGAGTACGGCCTGGCCTGCGATGCCCGACTGGTGGCGCGCTGGGAGGACGGAGAGGTAAGCCGCCCGCGCCCCGCGTACCAGCGGGCACTAGAGGCGCTGACCGGGCGATCCTTCGGCCAGCTCGGGTTCCAACAGCGAAATGCCATCGAAGTGCCATCGCAAGACGTGGCCGGCCCCGAAAGACTGTCGTTCTACGTGGACGAGGAGGGGCAAGTGTGGGCAAAACTCAATAGGCGGACGTTTCTGGTCGGAAGCACCGCCGCGTTGCTCACACAGGTAGGCATGGGATTGCCGTCGTCCTCACTTCCGACCATCAGCGTTCCGGATGACCCATTCGGTTTCGTGGCGCTCGCCAAGTCCCAATGGCCTGGTCTCAGGCTTTCGCATCCCTCGCCTGATTACGGTGTGGACCTTACGGCGTTGCTTCCCGACGGCCGCGCAATGGAGGGGGCCGTCCTGCGGATGCAGTTCCATGAGGCGAGCACGACCGCCGGTCGCGCCATGACGATGCTGACGAACGTTCCGCGGTGGGCGGAGTTCTCGCGCGCCACGAGCCGCGGTCTCCTGATCGGCGTCGACAAGGCGGCCGGCCAACCCCGGTTCTTCGCGCTGGACGCCCGGGAGGCACGGCGCCGGCTCGCGAACTCGCCCGACAGTGGCAGCGTGGCCATCCCTGATGCCTACGAGCTGGACGACTTCACGTACGGCCTGCTGTGGGCTGCGGCCAGTCTGGACGACGGCCTGCAAGCCGATGATCAGGAACTTGCCGCCTCGCACGAGGAACTCTCCGCCTACGAGAAGCTCAGCGCATCGGCGGTCAGCCGTGAGGCGGCCCCCGATCTGGGGAGCGTCTCGCACATGTGGTTGGGCTCGGACTTCTGCGCGCGGCACATCCTGCGCAACCTGACGACGCTTCCCGAACTCCCGACCTTCTGGACGCGTGAACAGCGAGGGGAGGAGGCGTGCACGTGGCTGCTGTTCGATCACAAGTACGCCTACCTGCGAGCCGTTCGGGACACCACAGGCCGGCAGGCTTCTACCCGCATGTTCTGCATCCCGCGCGGCGCCGTCCATGATTCGCCCCGCCACGAGCGCATCCTGCTCTTCCTGTCCATCGCCTTGATGGAAGCAACCGGAATTCACGCGAAGATCTGCGACGATCCGTCGTACTCGAGTGTCGAGGGCTTCGTCCTCGGGGGAGACCAAGCCATCATCGCGAACTGGGTCCGAGGCGCAGGGATGTGGCACGTGGATACGACACGGCGCGTCTCCGTACTACGGGAATTCCGCGACGCCAGCGGACAGGTAGGCGCACATTCCGTCATCGAAGCCGACGCCCCTGCCCAGCGACTCCGCGCGCTGGCCGCCTATCTGGAACTTGACTGGACGTGGCTGCGCTCTCGTTGCCAGGCGCTCGCCCAGGTCGGCAGCGGCGGGCTACTCCGTCCCCGCAGCAGGTTGATCTCAGTTGCGGGCATTGATGCCGCCTGCGCCTTCGTCCGCGAGGCCGGCCACGCCGTCTCATGACGTGTACCTGCCTTCGACTCCGCGAGAGGTTCTCCCTATGACTGCCCCTGCCCGTGTCGCCGTGTTCTCACTCGGCGGCACCATCGCCATGGTGCCCGGCGCCAACGGCGTCGTCCCGACTTTGACCGCTGCCGACCTGCTTTCAGCGATTCCGGGGCTTGACGGTCTCGCGGTCGAGTTGACGGTCCACGACTTCAGGCGGCTTCCTGGCGCATCACTGTCCTTCGCCGACCTGATCGAGCTGGCGGCGGCCATCGAGGAGGCCGTAAGCAACGGGGCCGATGGGGTCGTGGTCACACAGGGCACTGACACGATCGAGGAGACGGCCTACGTGCTCGATCTTCTCTGCGGTGGTGACGCACCGGTGGTGGTGACGGGTGCGATGCGCAACCCCTCCATGGCCGGCGCGGACGGTCCCGCGAACCTGCTCGCGGCGATCCGGACGGCCGCCAGCGGTACAGCACGCGGACTGGGGTGCCTGGTCGTCTTCGGTGACCAGGTGCACGCGGCACGCTGGGTCCGCAAGACGCATGCCAGCAGTCCGGCCGCGTTCGTCTCCCCGAACCATGGGCCGATCGGCCACGTGGTCGAGGGGCACGTGGACATTCCCCTGCGCGTGGCGCGTGGGCCGGTCCTCCATCCCGACACATGGCGGACTGTCAAGGTGGGCCTGTTCACCGTGGCTCTGGACAGCGATGGAGAGCTTGTCGCGGCCATGGGGCAGCACGTTGATGGCCTGGTTATCAGCGCATTCGGCGTCGGGCACGTCCCAGCGGCCATGGTGCCGGCACTGGCCAAGCTCGCGTCCCGCGTCCCGGTGGTGCTTGCCTCTCGGACGGGTGCCGGCCCTGTGCACGAGAGGACGTACGGCTTCGAGGGGTCGGAGTCCGACTTGCGGGCGCGCGCTTTGATCGCGGCGGGTTACCTTGATCCCTTGAAAGCGCGCATCCTCCTCTACCTACTCCTCAAGTCAGGAGCCGATTCGTTCCAGATCAGGGAGACGTTCGCCGCGGTCGGCGGCCGTGGCCTGCGCGCCGCATCCACCACCTGGTCATCACCTGCTGTGAAGGGAACCGAGAGCGCATGCGAGCCCACGAACTGACCACCGGACGTACCTTCGGCGTCACCTTCGACCACGGCGACGACTTCATGACCGCGCTGGCGGACTTCTGCCGCGAGCACGGTATCCGACAGGGGTACATCCCGATGTTCATCGCGGGCTTCGCCGAAGCCGAGATCGTGGGTACCTGCGAGAAACTTGAGAACCCGGAAGCTCCGGTGTGGACCAAGGTCCACCTGACGAACGCGGAAGCCCTGGGCTGCGGCACCATAGCGGCCGATCCGGAGACCGGTGGCATCCTCCCGCACATCCACACCACGCTCGGGCTCAAAGAGAGGTCTGCGGATGGTTATACGAGTCACCTGCTCTCGGCGCGGGTGCTGTTCCTCACCGAGATGCTCGTGGTGGAAGTGGTGTCGCCATCGATTACCAGGCCACGGAATCCGGATCTTTATGACGTTCCTCTGCTGACGTTCGAGGGGTAGGGCCCGTAAACAACGACCTACTAACTCCGCGATGATAATAACGACAGGCAGAGGGACGCGGCCCGATGGCTACCCAGTCAGAAGTTTCGTCGCTGCGACTTTCATGAAGTCGGTCGCGCACTCCAGCGACGGTGGTGACTAGGAACGGCGTCGCGCGGCAGCGGCCACTGTCGGCGTCATTGTGTAGAAGCGTTTGCCGTCCGTGTCCTTGATGCGATGCGGAAAGATGGCAGGGCGACTGTCCGAGAGTATGAAAAATTCCGGCAGGTGTCTCCCTTTTCCTTGGGACTTTACTTCGAGAAGTGCGCTTCACTAGTCAAAACTTAGGGATGTCACTTCTGGGCGGCTCCCTAGAAGTGATCGCACCTTTTCTGCATGCCACATGAACGCTGCCGCCTGTAGTTGTACATCCCAATCGCAAGCGTCACGTGCTATGCGCTGCAGGATCTGGATCGTGCCCATGCGCAATATTTCTATAGATGTTGCGCCAACATAGGCGACCTGTTCGGGCACGAATGCTGGTCGTGTGTTCAGTACCGGGCCGGAAGCACCTATCGTCGTAGCGATTACTTGCTTGCTGCCTGCATGCACTGCAGAGTTCGATGCTAGATAGATGTATCGTAGAAGATTGCCTTGCACGGCATCCTCGATATCTTTAAACGTTATCACCCGTTTTTCGGGATTGTTTATTCCAGGTGCAGCCCAGCCATGCGAGCTCCTGAAAAAAGATGCACCCCACTGCTCGCGCGCCTTTTCTAGAACTTCTCGGTCCTGGGCGTCAAGTTCATCAGGATCCGGGGCTTCCAGTCGTGCCGATACATAATATCGTTCGGCGAGCTGGTAGCCGTCAGGCACCGGCTCGTTATTGCATATGAACCAGGCCTTGATGGACATCTCGTACAGGGTTCTCAGGCGGGCGTGCGCGCCATCATGGTACCCGTGTCGAAGCAATAGCAGAATTTCGCCGCAGTACGTCGTCATCCGTGCTTGCATTCCAGTGAGCACGAGGGTTTTGAGTGGCGGGCCGCCAAGTTCCTCCTGGATGCCGAATAGATAGCTCCGGTGAAGGTGTCTTTCCTCCTTCAGTTGGCGGGCTAGAGCGTGCACGAGTAGCTTGTTCACTAGCTCTGCGGCGGAGAGAAGCGACTCCCATGCGTCAAAGGTGACGGCGAAACGTCTGAGTATTCTGTTTTCCGTTCTTTCTGCTGTGTGTCGGCGACGCTTCTTTATGCGCCGAGCTTCCTTCAAGCTCCAGGCATGGTGCGCCGGGGCTAGTGTTTCGGTATTGTGGAGGCAATGATACGACGCTTCTAATATGGATTCCGCTATCTGTTGTTCATTTATAGGGTGGGCTAAGGACGCGATCGCCTGATTGGCTAGATCGGTGACCAGTTGCATAAATAGCGAGCGTTCTGCATCCATGATCCTTCTCCTGATGGACAGCCGATCAGGATCTCATACAAGGCAGGGGAGTGGCAAGGAGATATCCGTGTGACTTCACCCAAGACGACTGCAGACGGTCGACCCGCTCGGTTACACCTGGCGGTAGCCAGCCAGGTGGAGATCCAGGTGGAGATGGTGCGTCGTCCGTCTGCTTGACTGGGGCCGTCCATGGGCCGGACGTTCGGGCGTGCTTCCCCAGGGGGCCTCGCCCCCTTCGACCCCTAGGCGGGGGCCTGCCGGGCCCCCGCACCCCCGCGACGCCGGCCGGTGACCAAGAATGGCGGAGTGCCGTTGGCGACGACTTCATGACCGCGCTGGCGGGCTTTTGCCGCGAGCACTGCATCCAGCAGGGGTACAACTCCATGTTCATCGCAGAAAAGCTCCGGTGTGGACGAAGATGCACTTGACGAAGCGGAAGCCCTGGGCTGCGGCAGAATCGCGTCCGATTAGGAGACCGGCGGAATCCTCCCGCACATTCACACCACGCTCGGGCCCAAGGAGCGGTCCGCTTACGGTTGCACGAGTCCCCTGCTGTCGTCGCGGTCATTTTCCTCGCGGAGATGCTCATGGTGGAAGTGGTTACACCATCATTTACAGGCCCCGGAACCCTGATCTTTACGACATTCCGCTGCTGACTTTCGGACAGTAGCGTCCGGTGAACCTGGCCTGCGAGTTTCGATAAACATGGCAATCGGTTCTGGTCGGGTATGCCTGGCAGGATCGCAAGCAGAACCGCCGTCCTGTGCAGGTATAAAGTGAGCCAGAAATACTCAAAGCTGTGATTATGTGTTAAGCGAGGCCGGTATATATGTGCCGTGACATCTACTCCAGATCTCCTTGAGAAGCTGATTCTTGCCGCAATTGGCCCAATCGGAGCTGTATTGATAGGCTATCCGCTTCTAAATAGAATTACTGAAAAGGGACAAAGTCGGCGCGAAGATTACAGTCTCCGTCATGAGCTCATTACGCAAATGACTGAATGTGCGAATGCTCTCTTCTTCCTATTGCAGGAATATAACCGAGGAGTGGGTGGTACTCAGACTCCCGCGCATATAAACTCCGATAATCCTTTGCTGGATGTGCATGCACAATATAGGAAAATGCGCACGCGTGCCTATGCCTTGGAGAGTCGACTGAAGGTCTATTTTCACGATGATCGCCCATGGAGTGAGTGGCATCGCTGTACCGACCTACTTTCAACGCTATACCATAATCTTACTGCCCCAGATGAGATTAAGGCCCGCGTCCGCATGAGGAATGCCTGCCAAGAAAGCGGGCGACATTCTGGACTCAAAAGTGAAGACTTGGCGATAAATAAACTAATAATCGACGAATACTGGAATCGAGCGCTGCCGGAATCCATAAACGCGGTACTCTCTGCCGCGCTCGCCGTAGGAACGCAGTCCGTAAGAGGCGCTAAGCATGAGAGGAGCATCAATAGGGAGATCTGATGCCGAAGTTCCGCTATGCGTCGGCTCTGTCCGTGGAGTTCCTCTGGGAACTCGGCGAGAAAACCGCCATGAGGGCATACTGCGATCAGCTTGCGTAGCCTCGCAGAGGTGGTGACATGCCAACTACGCTAAAGATCGCCGATGCCGCAGCTCACTCACGAGGTTCCGCAGGGCGTGATGTCAAGGCTTCCCATCAGAGATGCGTGGTGGGCCGCTTTGGGCCGTCTGTGGGCCGTCCAGGGGCAGCCTACTTTGACAGACAGGGACAGGCGCTGACGGTCCAAGAGCCAGCTGGGACACGCATAGAGAGAGTATGCAGATGACTGTGGATGAGGCCGCCACTTCCTGCGCAACAAGCGGGCGGAGTGGCGCGACTTCCGTCGGCAGGTGACGGAGTTCGAGCTGGACCGGTACCTGCCGGTGCTCTGAAAGGGCCCCAAAGGGCAAGGTCTTCACGGGGGGCGCGCTTCGCGCGTTCTGGGACGCTCAGGCGTGCTCCCCAGGGGGCTTCGCCCCCTTCGACCCCAAGGGCAAGGTCTTCACGGGGGGCGCGCTTCGCGCGTTCTGGGACGCTCAGGCGTGCTCCCCAGGGGGCTTCGCCCCCTTCGACCCCAAGGGCAAGGTCTTCACGGGGGGCGCGCTTCGCGCGTTCTGGGACGCTCAGGCGTGCTCCCCAGGGGGCTTCGCCCCCTTCGACCCCAAGGGCAAGGTCTTCACGGGGGGCGCGCTTCGCGCGTTCTGGGACGCTCAGGCGTGCTCCCCAGGGGGCTTCGCCCCCTTCGACCCCCAGGCGGGGGCCTCCCGGCCCCCGCACCCCCGCGACGAAGGCCGGTGACCAAGAACGACGTAGTACTCGACGAGAACACTCCTGAAAGCCGCCGGTAGCACGAGGAGCGCAGGCTCAGCCTCTCGCGTTCCTGGCGCGGCGCGGTCCGCGAGATCGCCGCCGCCCACACGTCAGCCAGCGGCGTTCACTGCGAGGTCGACGTGCGGAGAGCCCGGCTGTGAGGCCGCACGAGCCCGTGAGGCCGCACGAGTCCGTGACCTTGGCCCGCGCGGAGCCGTCTGGAGTCGTGTGGAGTCCTACGTGACGTCCGGGCCCTTCGCCACGCGGCCGGACACTGAGCCCTCTTCGTCCTGAGTCCTGGCCGTCACCGGCCCAGCCGCCACACCGCCCTGCCCAGCGCGTACACGTGGCGCCCGTCCTCACTGGCGGCCAGCTCCGTGATCTCTTCGCGCACCATGTCCGGGTTCATGACGTGCCGAGCCTCGCGCGGCCGTTCCCTGGTCCAGCGCCCATCGGTCAGATGCCACAGCTCGCCGTCGTGGGTCACCGCCCACAACCCGCCACGGCCATCGTGGACGGCATCGGTGAAACGGGCGTTCCCCTCCTCGTCGGTGGGCCCGAACAGGCAGCTCCACCGCCCGGCCTTCCAACGCAGCGCGAGCAGCCTGCTGCGTGCCAGAGGCTCGAGTTCCGCGTCGTCCTCGTCCCACGTGACCATGCCGAGGGCCCAGAACTCGCCCGGCCGCGTGGGCGCCACCGCGCTCAGCTGAACCCACTTCCCTTTGACGCCGGGCACCCGCACGAGCCGCCAGGCCCGTCCGGTCCACTGCGCCAGCGGCGCACGGGCGTCCTCGTCGAGGACGACCCAAGGGGCCCGCGCTGTGCCGGTGAGCGAGGCGCCGAAGTCAGGCAGCGGCGCCTGCCGCCAGGCGCGGCCGTCCCAGCGCATCGTCCGGTCGCCCGCCATCACCCACGGACCGCGGCCGTCCACGTCCGCGCCCCCCGATGCCGGCGTCAGCGGCCCGCCATACCACGTGCCGGCCTGCCGGGAGCCGAGGCCGTACTTCTGCTGCCCGGCCCCGGTCAGCACCCAGAGGCGCTCGCCGCCGGCCGCCAGGCCCAGGCTCTTGCCGGGCCACGGCGTGGGGACGGGCTCCAGCGTGTCGCCGGTCAGGCGCCGCACCTCACCGATGCCGCCGGGGTCCTGCACGGTCAGGAGCGAGCCGTCGGCACTCACGTTCCCCTGGCTGAAGAACCCGGAAGGGCTGTCCGGGGTGACCTTGCGCCAGCCGGCGGTGACCCGGCGGGCGTGGAACTGGTCGCTCCGGCGGGGAGGGCTCTGGCAGGACGCCGGCTTCGCCCGCGTCCCGGGAGCCACGCCGATGGCCAGCGGACCGCCCGTGGCGTCCGGCCTCGTCGCGGCCGGCCGGCGCGCGGCGGGGTGTGCGTTCGTGCAGGCACTCAGCGACAGTACGGCCAGCGCTGCGGCCACCCCACAGGTGACGGCACGAGCGGACAGCGGAACCTCCATGATCATGATCGCGATCCGGGTCCACGATTATGCCTGCCGGGAGCCGCCGGCAACCAGGTGCGCAGCCCATCGGCTCGGGCGTGGCCGGGCCGGGGAACGCGACTCATGCGGGGGCCGGCAGGCCAATGCCGGGAAGCTATGCGGCTGTCTCAGCTGTCAAGGGCGGGTCGATGGTGATCGTGTAGGTCACCGCGTGGGACCTGGCCAGCTATGGCTGTTTGCGGGTGCGCGGTGAGGGCCGTGGGCTCGCAGATCTCTTAACTTCTCGGCATTGGCCTGCCGGCCCCCGCACCCCCGCGACCTCGGCCGGTGACGACCACAATCACCACGAACAAGTGGCTCATCGCCATGGCCGTAAGCGAGAGGACGTCGGGACGTCGCTCTTGGGCCTGGACGGAGTTGAGATCCGTGGGATCGCCCGGCCGCCCGCGATCCAGTCACGGCACCTACCGCGTCGCGGAATGCGCACCGCTCCGAGGACTCGACCCGTTTGCGGGAGACAGAGGGCGCAGGGCACGGTAAACGGATGACGGGTACGGCGAGCGGTCCGATGGCACAGGGCAGGACGTCCCGCCAAGAGATTGACTTACTGGGGCGGCAGGCGAGGCAGACCTTCACGGTACGCGCTCACCGGGCTCCTGGACGGCGTCGAGGCCGCTCTGGTCAGGCGCTGAACGTCTCGGGGCCGATCAGTTCCTCCCGCGACCAGGTGAGCGTGCCGGTGCGCAGGTCCTCGATGACCGAACGCAGCCACTGCTCCTCGGCCGCAGTGACGGCGCGCAGGTATTCGATCTCGAGCATGGCCACCCTCGGTACGTCGTGGGCGGCGAGGCCGGCCTCCAGCTCTGCCCGGGTCTGAGTTACCCGGCCGGCACGCCGTTCGAGTACCTGTAGCGCCTCCTGCGGGGTGGTCACTGGCAGGTGCGACAGGGCCACGGGGAACTGCGGGTATTCCTGCTTGGGCTCGGCCAGCATCTCGTCCAGCCACTGGCGGGTGACCTGACGGCCGCGGTCGGTGAGCTCATAGACGGTCCGCTCGGGATAGGACTGGTCGCGGCCTTTCTCCCAAACGGCGATCAGGCCTCCCGCGCACAGGCGGTCGATGGTCCGGTAGAGGCTCGTACGTTGGCTCACGTTGACGACCTGGTCCTTGCCCCACTGCTTGATCAACCGCTGCATGCCGTACGGATGCAAGGGCTTGTAGTGGAGCAGCGCCAGAACTGTCAGGGCGAGCGGGGACGGCGAGGTGGTCATGCCGCTCATAGTAGCTCCAAACGAACTAGTTGACATTGAACTAGTTTCAGTGAAACTATCGCAATGTCGCACGAACCTGAGGAGCAGGCATGAGCAAGGTGAAGACGGCATTGGTGATCGGCAGCGGCATCGCCGGACCGGTGACGGCACTGGCGCTGGCCAAGGCGGGCATCCAGGCGACCGTCTACGAGGCGCACCCGCAGGCCGCTGATGGTGTCGGCGCCATCCTGAGCCTGGCGCCCAACGGGCTGGACGCGCTGCAGGTCATTGAGGCGGACAAGGTCGTTCAGGCCCTAGGGCCTGTACGGAGTTGAGATCAGAGGGATCTGCCTGCCTGCTGTCCGCGATCCTGGTAGGTCTTCGCCATGGCACGTGGAGACCTCACCGACGAGGAATGGTCCTTGATCGAGCCTCACCTGCCCCTGGGTGAGCGAGGCCCGATTCCGGATCTGCGGCGGCAGTTCAACGCGGTGATGTGGCGGTTTCGCACGGGCAGTCCGTGGCGGGACCTGCCCACCGAGTACGGGCCCTGGTCCAGCACCTACGACCGGTTCCGCTCCTGGGCACTGAGCGGCGTATTCGAGCAGCTGATGCAGGCAATGATCGCCGAGGCCGCGGCCCGCGGGCAGACCGAGCTTGGCCTGGTCAGCGTGGATTCCACCACGGCCCGCGCCCACCATCACGCCGCCGGAATGGCACTCGACAGCGAGCTTGTCGAACTGCTGGAACAGGCAGCCGAGCAGGAAAAGGGGCTCCGCCAAAGGGGCAAAACCCCCGCGACGGCAACCCCGATGAAGACGGCCGAGACGAAGGGCGGCGGCTACGACGGCGGCGCAGGTTCCGGCTGACGGCGGCCAAGCTGGGCCGCTCGCGGGGCGGGCTGACCAGCAAGGTGCACCTGTCAGCTGAGCGGCGATGCCGTCCGCTGTCTTTTGTTCTCACCCCTGGCCAGGCGGGAGACAGCCCGCAGTTTCGCGCCGTGCTGGAGCGCATCAAGATTCGCCTGCCCCTCGGACGTCCGCGCACCCGCCCGGACGCGGTGGCCGCCGACAAGGCCTACTCCTCGCGCGGCAACCGCTCCTACTTACGTCGACGCCGGATCAAGGCGGTCATCCCGGAGAAGAGCGACCAGGCGGCCAACCGCAAGAAGCGCGGCTCCCGCGGCGGCCGGCCGGTCAGCCATGATCCCGATCTCTACAAGCAACGCAACACCGCAGAACGATGCATCAATCGGATCAAGGAGTGGCGTGGGCTGGCTTTCCGCTTCGACAAGACCCCCGATAGCTATCTGGCGGGTCTTCATCTACGCGGGGCCATCTTGTGGATCCGAAGCCTTCGACCGACCTGAAGATCCGAACTCCGTACAGGCGCTAGGTCAGCCTGTCCCCGCTGTGGTGATGGCCGACGGCGGCGGCAACCAACTCGCCCACTTCGGAGGCTTCCCCGGCCTGCCCGCCAGCGTGGCCATGCCCCGAGCGGAGCTGTTCCGGGCACTTGCCGACCATGCGCTGGCCGGGGGCGTGTCGATCGAGTACGGCAAACGTCTCGTCGGCGCCGAAGAGACCCCTGATGGAGTGACCGCCACCTTCTCCGACGACACCACCGCCACCGCCGACGTGCTGATCGGCGCCGACGGCATCCGCTCCACCGTCCGCACCCTCATCGACCCCGACGCTCCCGGCCCCGAATACGGCGGCGTCCTCAGCTTCGGCGGCTTCAGCTCCGACAGCGGCGTGCAGGCCGAGCCGGGCACCATGTACTTCGCCTTCGGTCGCACCTTCATCGGCTACTGGCTCTACTCGGACGGCCGCATCTGCTGGTTCGCCAGCCTCCCCCAGGCCGAGCCCCTCACCTACGCCGAGGTCCTCAGCGTCCCCGCAGCCGACTGGCTGGCGCGACTGCGCGACCTGTACGCCGGCCACGTGCCCGGCGAGAATCTCCTGGCCCGGTCCGACCCGCAGGACATGATGATCGTCGGTCCGATGGAGCGCATGCCGTCGCTACCGCGCTGGCATCGCGGTCGCATGGTGCTGGTGGGCGACTCGGCCCACGCCCCGTCTTCCAGTTCCGGGCAGGGCGCCTCCCAGGCCATCGAGAGCGCCGTCGAACTGGCCCGCTGCCTGCGCGACCTGCCCACTCCCGCCGCCGCGTTCACCGCGTACGAGAACTTGCGCCGGGCCCGGGTGGAAATGATCAGCGGCGGTGCCGCCGCGACGAACAAGGCCAAGTCCGGCCAGGCCGGGGACAAGCCCGCCATGCCCGCGCCCGAGCAGATGTTCGGCCCTGTCCACCGCCACCACATCGACTGGCACGAGACCGTCTCGGGCGAGTGACCCTCATGAGGGGCGTGGCGAACACCTGCCACGCCCCTCCACGCTTGACACGGGCGGCTGTCCTTGGGGGAGGCTTACCGGGGCCCGGCAGAACTCGACGCTGACAAAGCGACCCTCGCTGAAGCCCAGGCGGACGCCATCGCAGTGTGCGAACGGCGTTCCCCACGTGTCGTGCGGAGCGTCCGGCAGACACGCCACCAACGCCAGTTCGATCGCCCCTCCGTGCCCGACCAACAGCGCCGACCCGCCCTCCGCGACGCCGGCCACCGTGTCCGCCCAGATCGCGCGGTGGGTCTCGGCCACGGCCGCCGCGGCACGACCCTTCCGGATGATGCCGGCCAACTGCTGGTACGGCTCGGTCCACTCCCACTGCGCATGCCGAGGGATCTCTCCGGACACGTAGCCCGACGGCATCTCCGTGGTGTCGTCGACGGCGAACCCCATCGCGACGGCGGTCTCGACCGCCCGTGGGGACGAGCTGGTGACGACGCGCTCGTAGGGGCCGGCTCCAGAACCGATGAAGCGGGCCAGGGCGATGCCGTCGGCGGAGAGATGAGATCCCCGGCCGCGCATCGCGCCTTTCTTGGTCAAGCTGTGTCTGCGCACGTCCAGCCAGCGCATGAGGCGTCCTCCTTGGCGAGGCGGTGTGGTGGGAGAGGGATGAGCTCGCGAACGGCCATGTACCCATGGTCACTTTCCCGCAAAGTATCGCCGGCCCTGGGATCTGTCTTTCGTGGGTCGGGAAGAGTCGACTTGTGCCGATCAAGGTGACCCGTGAGCCGTACGTGGATCCAGTTCGATGACGCCGAGAAAGAAAGCGCTGAGAAAGAAAGCGCCGAGAAACAAAGCGCCGAGAAAAGGGGACGGGCGGGAATCGGCGAGCTGGTGGCAGCATCCCATGGCGAAGTGGGCGGGGGTGGCTGTCGCCACGCCGGTGCTGGTCGGCGTACTGGTCTGGGGAATCGAGCGAGCCGTCACGAACAACGCCAAGCCCAAGGACGAGGGCGCGCCGCTCGTGGTGAGCCTGGTTCGTCTGGAGCGGAACGGGGGCGAGCAGGCGAACGACTGGGTGTTCCCGGAGGGGTTGAAGCTGACCTCCGCCGACCTTTCCGAGCTGAACGCGCTCCCCTGGTGGAGTGCCGCTGAGGCGGAGTGGTTCCGGCGCCGGGGCGCCGTCGACCCGAACGCTTCGGTCATCAAAGTAGTGATCCGGGGTAATCGGAACGCGCCGATTCGCGTCGTCGGGATGAAGGCGGTTCCGCGTTGCCGGAGTCCGCTCGCCGGGATGCTCTTCCTGAGTTCCATGGTCGGGTCCACTCCGAACGAAGCCATCGAATTCGACCTGGACCAGGCGGACCCGCAGGCGCAACTCGCTCACGGCGATGGGACGTACGCCGAGTTCTTCCAGGAGAGAACCGTGTCGCTGAGGCGTGGCGAAGATGTCACGCTACAGATGACCGCTCGAAGCAGGACGCGGTATTGCGAGTTCGTCTTCGCCGTGGACGTTCTCACCGATGCGGGGGTCGTCACTCAGACCATCGACGACCACGGGAAGCCGTTCAAGGTCACGGCGACCCTGGAGGCCGCCGCCTACAACTCCCTCTACGTCTCCGGCCCGGCCGATCCTCTCGACAATCCGGAGAACTGGCGTCCGGTCGATCCGAAGACGTACAGGAACTAGGGGATCAGCGGGATCGCCCGCGGGGCGATGCCATGGCCTGCGGAGACCTCACCGACCGTCCCTGGGCGGTCCGCTTCCTGCCGGGATCGATATGTTTGCCGGATGACCGACTGGGACGCCGTGATCAAGGGTGACTTCGCCGTACCGGAGGGCCTGGCCGCGGCGGTCGACGAGTTGGTCGCCATGCTCGCCGCGGCGGATCCGGCGATCCGTGACGGCCAGGCATACGAGGTGCTGATCACCTGGATTCGGCGCGGTGTGCTCGACGATCGGCTGACTGCCCTCGGCGGCACGATGGTGGCGCGCCTTTCTCACGCGGACGTGCAGGCGCGGACGTTCGCACCGCTGATCCTCGCCGCCGAGGTCGAGCGGGACGCCGCCGCAGGTCTGCTGGACGCGGCCACCGTACGGCGCTGGCGGGACGCCTTCACCGCGTGGTGGCTCACCGAGAGCGACCTGCGGGGCTGGGACGACGACCTCGGCTGGCTGCACGCCATCGCCCATGGTGCCGACCTGGGCGGCTCCCTCGGCGCCTCGCCGCGGCTCACCGCCGACGAGGCGGCCGCGTTGCTGACGGTGATCATCGAGCGCGTCGTGGCGCCCACTCCCTACCGTTACGCCCACATGGAGGGGGACCGGGTGGCCCGGGCCATGATCCGGATCCTCGCCCGCCCGGAGCTGACGCCGGCCCAGGCGACCGGCTGGCTGGCCACCGTGGATCGCCTCTTCGCCACCGGCGGACCCGGCCCGGTGCCGGCCCAGGTCGCCAACGTCCTCGACGTGCTCACCGCCCTCTACGTGATGGCCGATCGCCAGCCCCTCCCTCACCGCCCGGCCATCACCGACGCCATCGCCGGCAGGCTCCACTTCGCCTTCCCCGCCTATCCCGCCACCCGCGACTGACCCCCATAGCTCGTGGTCACCCTCGGCGCGGGGCTGAACGCCTCCGAGGTCACACTCGCCGCCCACGTGTCCGACGACGAGCGGGACCACCGCCAGGTCGTCTACGCGGTGAACGTACGGACCGGCCAGGCGAGAGTGCCGGCCGTCCACCGTCCCCGGGCCGTGACGCACCTGGTCGTGCCCGGGGCGGCGCCCCTCATGTGAACCCTCCGTGCCGGACGACTTTGACCCTCCCGCCGCCGGTGCGGTACCTCTGGGAGCCGTGATAAGTGTGCGCGCGCTCGAACCCGCCGACGCCCCCGTGGTGGCGTCGTGGATCGACGGCCCCGAGGCGCTGGTGACCTGGTCGGGCAACACTTTGTTCACCTGGCCCTTCGACGGGCGGCAGTTGCTCGGCCTGAGCGCCGCCGACCCCGATCGCCGGCTCATGGTCGCCACCGGCCCCGACGGGACCCCGGTCGGGCACTTCGGGTTGCGCGCCCAGCCCGGGGGCCGGTCGGTGCGGCTCGGCATGGTGCTGGTCGCGCCCTCCGCCCGGGGGCGCGGGCGCGGGGCGGCCATGGTCGCGGCGGCGGTCGGCGCGGCCTTCGCCGACCCCCGGGTCGAGCGGGTCGAGCTGGGGGTCTACGCGCACAACGAGCGCGCCAGGAGGATCTACGAACGGCTCGGCTTCCGGGAGGGGGAGGAGCACCCGCGAAGCGTCGAGGTGGGCGGCGCGTGGTGGACGTCGACCACGATGATCCTGCCGCGCGACGCCTGGCGCCCCTCCGAGTGACGATCCGCGGGCGTTGGCCGCCGAACGCGGCGCCATTCCCGCCCGTGCGGGTCCGTGCCCGGGGCCCCGCCCGGCACTTTTTCCCGTACAGACGCATTGTTGACCGGACCCGTCCGGAGCACGCCGGGTGCGGCGATCACCCGCGCCGAATAATGCGTGTCATGCGCTCGCCGACCACGAACGTGGCCCACGGATGGCGGTACGGCCTCAGGCTCGGCATGGCCGTGACCGTCGCCGCCTGCGGGCTGCTCCCGCTGCCGTCCGCTCCGGCCGCCGCCGCGCCGCCCCCGGTCCGGCCGCCGAAGTTCCCGACGATCGCCTACGTCGCCAACAGCTGCCCCGGCATCTTCGACGACGGCGCGGTGACGCGG
The DNA here is from genome assembly GCF_024172185.1 of Nonomuraea roseoviolacea subsp. carminata. Classification (GTDB taxonomy): domain Bacteria; phylum Actinomycetota; class Actinomycetes; order Streptosporangiales; family Streptosporangiaceae; genus Nonomuraea; species Nonomuraea roseoviolacea. Next base: position 692,664 of record NZ_JAMZEC010000001.1, on the reverse strand, counting down.
CTGGACACCGCCACCAACACCGTCGCCGGTCACACCCCGGCCGGCGGCTGCCCCGCCGCGATCGCGCTCAACCCGGACGGTGACCGCGCCTATGTCGCGAACCTCGCCAGGGAGGGCAAGGACGCCATCCTGGTGATGAGCACCATCAGCAACGGCGTGCTCGACGCGATCGAGGTCGACCACGGCCCCGCGGGCTTGGCGGTCACCCCGGACGGCGCCCAGGTGTACGCCACCGTCTACGACACCTACGACCTGTCGCACAACAAGGTCCTGGCGATCGACGCGCGCACCGAGTCGGTCAGCGCCACCATCCCCATCGCCGGCAATCCGGGACCGGTGGCGGTCGACCACGCCGGCCGCTGGGCCCTGGTGGGCGTCGGGCCGGGCGCCGACGGAACCTTTCCCAACCTGACCGTCGTCAACACCAGGACCAACGCCATCGCGCGGACCATCCCCCTGCCCGCCACTCCCCGGGCGATCGCCGTCCATCCCCTGCTCCACCGCGCGTACGTGACCGGGAACTACTGGGACAGCGGGCAGGTGTCGGTGATCGACACGGCGACCGGGGGCCTGCTCAGGTCCATCCCCGTCAGCGGCGCGCCCATGGGGGTGGCGGTCTCCGACGACGGCACCCGCGCGTACGTGGCCACCCTCTCGGAAAGGGGCGAGAGCGCGCTGACGGTGATCGACACAGCAGGCAACGCCGTCACGGCCGGCATCACGATCCCCGACTACCGCAGGCCGATCGGGGTGGCGCTCAGCCACGACGGCAGGACCGCCTACGTCACGACCACCACCGGCAAGAGCGACGCCGTGGTGGTGATCGACACCGCGCACAGGAGCGTCACCGCCACCATCGACGTCGGCACCGGCCTGGAGGAGGCGAACACGCAGAACATCGCGGTGGGCCGGCTCATCAGGTCCCATGCGCATCTTCCACCGGGAAAGCCCCGGCCCGGCAAGCCGGGCAAGCCCGGAAGGGCGGGCGAGTCCGGACAGGTGGAGGCGGGGCCGGCGATGGCGGCCGACGTGCTCGGCCCCCCGCCGCCGCCCGTCGGTCGCGGCTCCGTCAGGACCCCGCGGGGGACCGGCGGCCCCCTCCGGAAGGCGGTGGCGGGCCGGGCCGGCGGGTGGGCCACATCGCGGTGAGCCGCTCCACGGTCGCCCGGTAGGCGCTCTCCTGCACGGGGCTGAGCACGACGTCCACGCCCGGCCCGGCCGCCGCCAGCCGTTCGCGCAGCACGATGGACTCACCCGTGTCGGCCAGGTCGAGCAGCCCGCTGAAGCCCGCCGCCGCGACGACGAGGTCCGTGCCCGGCGGGTCGCCGCCGCTCTCCTCCAGCGCCCGCCGCACCGGTCCCGCGCCGTTCGCGCCGCGGCCGAGCGCCGCCGCGGCGGCCGACAGGGTCGCCACGTCCACCGGGTCGACGTCCACCAGGCGCAGCGGGACGAGTTCGGGCCGGCCGCCGTGCGCGTACAGCCGCCCGGCCGGAGGCGGCCCCTGACGTCCCTGGGTCGGCGCCACCGCGCGCCAGAGCCGCCGCAGCGCCGCGAGCGCGGCGCCGCCCGCCAGGGGAGGCGCCAGGGCCGCCCCGTCCTCCTCGGCGGCCCGCAGCGCGAGGAACAGCCGCTCCAGCGCGCCGATCGCGACCGCCAGGTCGTCGCCCAGGTCCGGCACGAGGACCGCGCGGGGGCCGAGGCCGTTCATCCGCTCCCCTTCCGAGGCCGTTCGCCCGCTCGGCTTCCGAGGCCGTGACGAGGCGCGCCCTCCGGCCGCCCGGCCGGCATGGTCACACCCGTGACAGTACGCCGCCCCTGCCTTCCACGCCCGTGAACGACACAGCCCCCCGCCTCTCGCGCCCGAGACAGGACGCCGTCCCCCCTCTCACGCCCCTGAACGTGACGGCGTTCCCGCGGGGGCCGCACCTGACGTGAGGGGACTTCGCGGAGTGATCAGCGTCACTTCTTACGCTGAAGTCACATGCGTGCAATTTAGCGCCCGTATCTTACGGGTACGGCTGATCCGCCACCCTCGGATCCTCTCGCGTGCGGCGCCGCGCGGCCCCGCCGCCCTGCCGGTGCGCATGGGGCGGGAAGGTTTCGTTGGGTCTGGAGTGTTATGTCCTGACGCGGGCTGATCGGCGGCCACCCCCCTGGTACGGGCCGTCCGGATCTCCGGTAATATCGGCCTGCTTTATATACAATTCCGGATTTTTCGCTGTTGAAGCGATATGGGAGGGTGAGGCATGACGACGGCTGCCCTGCAGACCGTGTTGACCGTTCCCGCGCGTTTCCGCGGACCGGCCGGAGCCGCCAACGGCGGCTGGATAGCCGGGACCATGGCGGACGCGTTCAACGACAACCGATCAGCCGTCGAAGTCACGCTGCACGCCCCCACCCCGCTGGAGACCGAGCTCCGGCTGGAGCACGTCGCCAACACCGTCACCCTCTCCGACGGCGACCGGCTGCTCGTCGAGGCCATCCCCGTGGCGCAGGACCTCGACGCCCCCGAGTTCGTCCCGTTCAAGGACGCCGCCCGCGCCGAGGCCGGCTTCGCCGGGTGGAAGGGGCACGCCTTCCCCGAGTGCTTCGCCTGCGGCCTGCGCGAGCCCGGTGACGGCCTGCGCGTCTTCCCCGGCCCGGTCGAGGGCAAGGACGTGGTGGCGGCCGGCTGGCGGGTGCCGCACACGGTGGCCGACGCCGACGGCGTGCCCGGTTCGATCGTGGGCGCGGTCCTCGACTGCATCACCGGCTGGGCGCACTTCCAGCCCGGCGAGTCGGCGCTGCTGGGCCGCCTGACCCTGCAGATCCACCGCCGCGTCTACCCGGGCGGCGCCTACTCCGCCGTGGCCCGCGCCACCGGCCGCGAGGGGCGCAAGCTGTTCGGCGAGAGCGCCGTCTACGAGGTGGACGGCACGCTGGTCGCCGCGGCCCGCGCCACCTGGATCACCCCGCGCTAGCCTCGCCAGGACGCCGAGAAGTCCGGCGGCCCCGGAACCCGCGCGGTTCCGGGGCCGTTCGCGTTCCGGCCCTCGGGGCTCAGCCGGTGAGGCGGGCGGCGACCAGCGACGCGCAGCGCTCCTCGAACAGGATCGTGTAGTGGTTGCAGTCCGGCACCACCTCGTCCTCCAGGTGCGGCAGCCGGGCCGTCCAGGCGGCGGCCAGCTCGTCCGGCAGCATGCCGACCTCCTGGTCGAGCAGCCCGCGCGGGGCCCGCAGGACGCGCAGCGGCGCCTCGATCGACGCCAGCGCGGCCCCGAGCTCCTCGGCCCCGGTCAGCAGCCAGCGGCCGTCCTCCCGGACGGCGTCCTCGACGGCGCGGGAGCGCAGCGCGCCCGGCGGCCCGGTGAGGTCGTAGCGGACGTACGCCTCGACGTCGTCGTTCCAGGAGCGCGCGAAGGCCGGGTGGGCGCGGAAGAAGGCGACGTAGTCGTCGGGCGTGGCGAACGTCCGGGACAGACGGGCCAGCGCGGGCCCGAGCGTGGCCGCCAGCGCCGTGTCCGGGTCGGTGCCCGGCGGAAGCGGCAGCGGCAGGCCGCCGTCCACCAGCACGACCCGGGCGAACGAGCGCCGGGCCGCCGCCAGGGCCGCCACGTAGGCGCCCATCGAGTGCCCGGTGAGCACCGCGCCGTCGTCGGCGCCGACGTGGTCGGCCACGCGCAGCACGTCCTCGGCGTGCCGCGGCAGCCCGTAAGGCCCAGGCAGCCCGGCGCTGTGCCCCCGGCCGCGCAGGTCCATCGCCACCATGGACCAGCCCTCCGGCAGCCGCCGTCCCACCGCCGCCCATGCCATGAGCGACGCCGATATCCCGTGGACCGCGATGATCACGCGCGGTCCGTCCCCGAACACGGCGATGCGCAGCCCGCCGACCTCGTCCACCCTCATGGACCGGATCCTAGAGACATCCCCGGGGCCGGGGACAGGGGCGCACCGGCTCCCTCCGGCCGGACGCCGCGGGGGAGACGGAATGCGGATGTTCCGGATAAATTACCCGGCATGCGCATCACCGTGATCGAGCACGAGGCCGAGGCCGGGCTCGGGTACCTGGCCGGCTGGTTCGGTCCGGTCTGTGACGTCGTCCGGCCGTACCGGGGCGAGGAGGTGCCCGAGCGGGCGGCCGACGGGCTCGTCGTGCTCGGCGGCGAGGCCGCCGCGTGGGAGGACGAGCGCTGCCCCTGGCTGCCCGCGACCCGCGAGCTGTTGCGCCGCTCCGTTCTCGACGGGACGCCCACGCTCGGGATCTGCCTCGGGGCCCAGCTCATGACGATGGCCTGCGGCGGCGTCGTCGAGCGGGGCGGCGACGGGCTGGAGGTGGGGCTGTGCGAGGTGAGCGCGCTGCCCGAGGCCGCCTCCGACCGGCTGCTGTCGGGGATCGGCACGGCGGTGGCGGTCCAGTACCACCAGGACATGATGGCGCGGCTGCCGGAGGGCGCGGTGCCGCTGATGACCGGCGCCCCCTACCCGAACCAGGCGTACCGGCTGGGGGAGAGCGCCTGGGCCGTGCAGTTCCATCCTGAGGCCACGCCCGGCATCTTCGCGTCGTGGGCCGCGTCCTCCACCCTGGAGCGGGCGGAGGAGCTGGTCAGAGCGGTCCGGGCGGCCGAGGACAAGCTGGTGTCCACCTGGCGTCCCGTGGCGGAGGCGTTCGCGTCCGTCGTCAGGGGCGGCTGAGCCGCACGCCGTACGGTGGCGGCGGCGGTGACTCAGTACCAGCGGTCACGGGCTGAGCGGCGCCGGGGCCCGGTGAGGGCGTGGGCCGCCGCGTGGACGCCCGCCAGCAGCAGCGGGACGGCTGCCACCGCGCCCAAGGTGAACGCGGCCCCGCGCGGAGCCTCCACCCCCGCCGCGCGCAGCCGCCGCCGCGCCCACACGGTGAACGGGATGACGACGAGCGGCGAGGTCACCACGCCCGGCGTGTAGCCGCCGGTGAGCGCCGCCTGCGCGAGGTGCCCGACCCCGTGCAGCCCGAACGCCGCCAGCGCCGCCTGGAACACCGGGCTCCGCCCGCCCGTGCGCGCCCCCGCGGCCGACAGCGCCGCCACGGCCCCGCCCATGAGGCCGATCGCCACGGTCGCGTGCGCCCGCGACACGTCCAGCCGCTCCCACGGGACGCCGGGCAGGCGCCGTTCGAGCCGGGGGCGCGCCCGCCCCGCCCATCCGGGCATCGTGACGAGCTCCTCGGCGTCGTGCAGCGCCCAGGCGGCCAGCAGCCCCCACGTCACGGCCGCCGGGACCCCGCCCGTGCCCGTGCGCCGGGTCTCCGTCGATTCCTCCATGCCGGCTCCCTCCTTCAAATGCAACGCAACGTTGCGTTGCACTCTACGCCGGTCGCCGGACGGCCTGTCAAGATGGAGGGGTGCCGAGGATCGAGTCCACCGCCGCCAGGCTCGCCAAGCTCGGGTTCGCCGACGGGGCGACCGCCGCGCGGCTCGTCGAGCAGTCCGGCGGCGAGCTGGACGACCTGCTCGACGGGCTGGTCGAAGTCGCCGACCCCGACCTGGCGCTGCTGTCGCTCACCCGGCTGGCCGAGCGCGCCCCCCAGGCGATCGGCGCGCTGAAGGCCGACGAGCGGCTGCGCGAGCGCGCCCTGGCCGTGCTCGGCGTGAGCGCCGCCCTGGGCGACCACCTCGTCCGCCACCCCGGCCACCTCCACCTGCTGGCAGCCGATCCGGGTGACCCCCGCGACGACCTGCTGCGCGCCGTGGCCGCCGACCCCGCCGACCCGCTGCCCCGCGCCGGCTCCGCCCAGCAGCCGTCAGAGCCCGGTTCACCCGCGCGTCCGGACGATCCTGCGGCCCGCGCCGGCTCGGCCGCGACGACGGGTGACCCCATGGTCGCGCTGCGCGTCGCCTATCGGGGGCGGCTGCTGGGCCTGGCCGCCCGCGACCTCACCGGCCGCGCCTCGCTCAGCGAGGTGACCGCCGAACTGTCCGACCTCGCCGGCGCTGCCCTGGAGGCGGCCCTGGCCGTCGCCCGCACCCAGGTCGAGGCCGACGACGTACGGCTCGCGGTCATCGGCATGGGCAAGGCCGGCGCCCGCGAGCTCAACTACATCAGCGACGTAGACGTGATCTTCGTGGCCGAGCCGCGCGAGGGCGCCGACGAGACCAAGGCGCTGCGCGCCGCGACCCGGCTGGCCCAGGCCATGATGCGGGTCTGCTCGGCCGCCACGCCCGAGGGCGCGCTGTGGGAGGTGGACGCCGGGCTGCGCCCCGAGGGCCGCAACGGGCCGCTGGTGCGCACCCTGGCCAGCCACCTCGCCTACTACGGCCGGTGGGCCAAGACGTGGGAGTTCCAGGCGCTGCTCAAGGCCCGTCCGATCGCCGGCGACCTGGAGCTCGGCGCCGCCTACGTCGAGGCGGTCAACGAGCTGGTCTGGTCGGCCGCCACCCGCGACCGCTTCGTCGAGGACGTGCAGGCGATGCGCCGCCGCGTCGAGGAGCACGTGCGCGCCGAGGGTGAGCGGCAGATCAAGCTGGGCCCGGGCGGGCTGCGCGACATCGAGTTCGCGGTGCAGCTCCTCCAGCTCGTCCACGGCCGGCTCGACCCGCTGCTGCGCCGCCGCGCCACGCTCCCGGCGCTCGCCGCGCTGTCGCGGGGCGGGTACGTCGGCCGCGACGACTCGCGCGGCCTGGCCGAGGCGTACACGTTCCTGCGCCAGGTCGAGCACCTGCTCCAGCTCCACCGGATGCGGCGCACCCACGTGCTGCCCACCGACCCCGCCGCCCTGCGCCGCCTGGGCCGCGCGCTCGGCATGCAGGCCGACCCGGTGGGGGAGTTCACCGCCCGCTGGCGCCGCCACGCGCGCGAGGCCAGGCGGCTGCACGAGAAGCTGTTCTACCGGCCGCTGCTCCAGGCCGTCGCCCGGCTGCCCGACACCGAGACCCGGCTGTCGACCGCGGCGGCGGCCGCGCGGCTGCGCGCCCTCGGCTACGTCGACCCCGACGGCGCGCTGCGCCACATCGCCGCCCTCACCTCCGGCGTGTCGCGGCGCGCGGCCATCCAGCGCACCCTGCTGCCGGTCATGCTCGGCTGGTTCGCCGACACGCCCGACCCCGACGCCGGGCTGCTCGGCTTCCGGCAGGTCAGCGACAAGCTCGGGGCCACGCCGTGGTACCTGCGGCTGCTGCGCGACGAGACCGCCGTGGCCGCCCGCATGGCCCGCGTGCTCGGCGCCAGCCGCTACGCCACCGGGCTGCTCATGCACGCCCCCGACGCCGTGGCGCTGCTCGGCTCCGACGCCGACCTCGCGCTGCGCTCCGCCGAGGCGCTGCGGGCGGAGGCGTCCGCCGCGGTGACCCGGCACGCCGCCGACCCGGCCGGCGCCGTGGCCGCCGTGCGGGCGCTGCGGCGCAGGGAGCTGTTCCGCACGGCCGTCGCCGACCTGTTCGGGCTGGCCGGGATCGAGCAGGTCGGGGTGGCGCTGTCCACGCTCAACGACGTGACGCTCCAGGCCGCGCTGGACGCCGCGATCGCCAAGCTGAGCGCGGCGCGAGGCGCCCCGCCGCCCACCCGCTTCGCCCTCATCGCCATGGGCCGGCTCGGCGGCATGGAGTCGTCGTACGCCAGCGACGCCGACGTCATGTTCGTCCACGACCCGCACCCCGGGGCGGACGAGCGGGAGGCCGGCGAGGCCGCGTTCGCCGTCGCCAACGAGCTGCGCCGCCTGCTCAGCCTGCCCGCGCCCGACCCGCCGCTGCTCATCGACCCCGACCTGCGGCCCGAGGGCCGGCAGGGCCCGCTGGTGCGCACCCTCGCCTCCTACCGGGCCTACTACGCGCGCTGGTCGTCGCCGTGGGAGGCGCAGGCGCTGCTGCGGGCCCGCTTCTCCGCCGGCGACGCCGCGCTGGGCGAGGAGTTCCGCGCGATGGCCGACGAGCTGCGCTACCCGGCCGGCGGCCTGCGCGAGGAGTCCGTACGCGAGATCCGGCGCCTGAAGGCCCGCATGGAGGCCGAGCGGCTGCCGCGCGGCGCCGACCCCGCGCTGCACACCAAGCTCGGCCCCGGCGGCCTGTCCGACGTCGAGTGGGTGGCGCAGCTCCTCCAGCTCCGCCACGCCGGGGTGGTCCCGTCGCTGCGCACCACCCGCACCCTGGAGGCGCTGCGCGCGGCCGTCGCCGAGGGGCTGCTGCGGGCCTCCGACGAGGAGGTGCTGGCCGAGGCGTGGCAGTGCGCCTCCCGCATCCGTGACGCGATCATGCTGGTCAAGGGGCGGCCCGGCGACAGCGTGCCCGCCGACGCCCGCGAGCGGATGCGGCTGGCCCGCACACTCGGCTACCCGCCCGACGGCTCCGAGGACTTCCTCGACGACTACCGCCGCGTCACCCGCCGTGCCCGCCAGGTCGTGGAACGCGTCTTCTACGGCTCCTGAGCCGTTGCGCCCCCCGCCCGCGCGGGTGTATGCAAGGCGCGGGGTGATCACTTTGCTGTCGCTTTACGTGGATCTGGCCTTAGGTCTCGTGCTGTCGTTCCTGCTGCTGTCGCTGCTCGTCAGCGGGCTGAACGAGGCGTTCGTCCGGCTGCTCGCCATCCGCAGCAAGTTCCTGTGGGCGTACCTGCGCGACACCATGGACGGCAGCGACCAGGAGGGCAGGAGCTGGCTGCCCGCCAGCGTGCGCGAGGTGTTCGCCGTGCTGCCGTTCACCCGGGACCCGCGCCCCCGGCACAGCGACCAGCCCGCGCCGCCCGAGGCCGGCGAGCTGCCCGCCAAGGAGACCAAGGCCGAGGACGCCATGATCAACCTCCTCTACCAGCGGGTCCGCGAGATCGACCACCCCAAGCAGGGCCGCACCAGCATCGCCAACCTGCCGCCGGGCCGGTTCGCCACCGCGATGATGGAGCTCGCGGCGGCCGAGGACGGCGGCGTCGAGGGGCTGCTGGCCAAGCTCAAGGCCATGGGCAGCCCCCTGCACGGCCACCTCCTGGGTGTGTGGGAGAGCGCGCAGCGCGACATGGAACGCTTCCGGGCCGGGGTCGAGACGTGGTTCGACGGCGAGATGCAGCGCCTGTCGATGCTGTACCGGCGCTACGTCAAGTGGGTCGTGGCCGCGCTCGGCCTGGTGGTGACGCTGGTGTTCACCATGGACGGGCTGGAGTACGCCAAGACGCTGCTGCGCGACAACGCCTTCCGCGCCTCCGTGACGGCCGTGGCCGAGTCCGGGCCCGACGCCTACGGCGAGCTCAAGGCCCGCTGCGAGAACGCCAACCCGGTGCCCTGCATCACCGACACCCTCAGCCAGCCCGCCCTGGTCAAGGTCTTCGACCACGCTCTCGTGAGCCTGTCGATCCCCGAGGACGGCGACCCGGCCGTCCACTGGAACGGCGCCACCTGGTGGGACCGGCTCACCACGCTCAGCCACTGGCCCGGCTACCTCATGACGTACGTGGCGCTGCTGTTCGGCGCGCCGTTCTGGTGGGACGTGCTGCGCCGCCTCACCGGCATCCGCTCGCGCCGCTAGCTGTATTGACCCGCAGCGTTGTTGACGCGAGTGATCGGGGGTCGGCCTCCGAGAGCGGTGTGGCAGCGGTGGTGATTGTAGGTGTGCAGGAAGTCTTGCAGAGCGGCGGTGCGTTCGTCGTTGCTGGCGTAGGGGCGGATGTAGGCCCATTCCTCCAGCAGGGTGCGGTTGAAGCGTTCGACCTTGCCGTTGGTCTGGGGCCGGTAGGCGCGGGTGCGTTTGCCGGTCGCTCCGATGTCGGCCAGGGCTTGGCGCCAGGTGGTGCTGCGGCGGTAGGCCAGGGCGTTGTCGGTCAGCACGCGTTCGATCGTGGGGATGCCCAGGCCGGCGAAGTAGGTGGTGGCGCGGCGTAGGAAGGCGGCGCAGGTGGTGGCCTTCTCGTCAGGGTGGATCTCGCTGTAGGCGATGCGGGTGTGGTCGTCGACGGCCGAGTGGATGTAGTCGTAGCCGACGGTGCGGCTGGGGTGGTGGCTGCGTTGGTCGCGGCCGTGGATGCGCCAGCCGCCGCCGTCGGGGATGCGGCCGATCTTCTTGACGTCCACGTGCACGAGCTCGCCGGGGCGATCGCGTTCGTAGCGGCGGATCAGCTGGCCGGTGGGCCGGTCCAGCCATGCCAGCCGGTGCAGGCGATGTCTGGTGAGGATCCGATGCACGGTGGAGGTCGCCAGCCCGAGGATGGGCCCGATACGGGCCGGACCGAGCTTACGGCTGGTACGCAGCCGGCATACCTGACGCTCCATGTGGGCGGGGGTGCGGTGCGGCGTGGTGTGGGGCCGGCTGGGACGGTCGTGCAGGCCCGCCTCGCCCTGTTCGCGCCATCGACGTATCCATTTGTGGGCGGTGGGCCGGGAGATGCCCATTTCAGCGGCCACATGCGCGACCGGCCTGCCGGACAGGACGCGTTCAACGAGCAGACGCCGGCCATGAATGGTCAGCCGGGCGTTACGGTGGGACACGAGGCCTCCGCGCGGTGAAGATTCGACACCTACACCACACCGGAGGCCTCTCCTTTGATCAAGACCCCACTGTTAACAACGCTCGTGGTCAATACAGCTAGCCTCGGTGCGTGATCTCGCCCCTGGACCGGTACGCCCGCACGGTCGGCAGCCCGGCGGAGAGCCTGCGGCTTCGCGCGGGGGAGTCCGCGGACGTGGTGCTGGACGACGCGACCGGCCTGGCGTGGCGCTTCCCGCGCCGCCCGGCCGGCGCCGGCGCCCTCGCGTCGCTGGCCGAGCGGATGAGGCTGGTGCGCGCGCACGGCGTCCCGGCGCCCGAGGTGGTGGAGGTGCGCGACGACTGCCTGGTCATGCGGCTCGTCCACGGGGAGCCGCTGGCGCCGGGGCGGGAGCCGGACCCCGCCGCGCTGACCGGCCTGCTGGAGCGGCTCGCCTCGGTCCCGCTCGGCCGCGCCGCCGGGCCCGACCGGCGGGAGGAGCGGGGCGAGCCGGCCGACGACGTGTGGCGAGAGGAGCGGCGGACGCCGGCTGACGACGTGTGGCGGGGGGAGTGGCGCGCGCCGGCTGACGACGTGTGGCGGGAGGAGTGGCGCGAGCTGGCCGACGACGTGCGGCGGCTCGTGGTGCCGCTCCTGGCGCCGGGGCAGGGCCGCCGGGCCCTGGCCGACGCCACGCGGGCGCTGCGGACGGCAGAGTCGGCGCCCGCCGGTTTCGTCCACGGGGACCTCGGCGGCGCCAACGTCCTGATCGCGGGCGCCCCTGGCGCGGCCCGGGTGGCGGGTGTGCTCGACTGGGAGGCCGCCGGCCCCGGCGATCCCGCGGTGGACCTCGCCGCCCTGTCGGTCTCGGTCGGTCCCGCCACCCGGGCGCGGCTGGCCGAGGCGTTCCCCGGCCTCGCCGCCCGCGCGGACGCCTACGCGGCCACGTTCGCGCTCCAGGAGGCCGTGTACGGCCTGCGGGAGGGCGACGCCTCCGCCGTGGAGGCCGGCCTGGCCCCGTACCGGCCGGACGACGATCGCCCGTGATTGACCTCAACTGTGGTTGAGGTCACAGAATCGTGCCCGGGCCCGCTCCCGCAGCGCGCGCCTCTTCCCGGATTACATGATTACAGGAGACCGTCATGAGCAAGGTTCTCGTCATCGGCGCCACCGGCAAGCAGGGCGGCGCCGTCGCCCGCCTGCTCCTGGACCACGGGCACGAGGTGGTGGCCTACGTCCGTTCGGAGGAGTCGCCCGCCGCCCGGGCGCTGTCCGCCGCCGGCGCGCGGCTCGCCCCGGGCGATCTGGCCGACGCCGGGGCGCTCCAGGGGGCGGCGACCGGCGTGGACGCCGTCTTCGGCCTGTCCGTGCCGTTCGGCGCCGGCGGCAAGGAGGAGGAGGTCGCCCAGGGCCGGCGCCTCGTGGACGCCGCCGAGCGCGCCGGGGCCCACCTCATCTACTCCTCCGTACGCGGCGGCGACCGCCTGGAGGCCACCAACGTCGACCACGCCGACAGCAAGCAGCTCGTCGAGGCGTACCTGCGCGAACGGCAGGTGCCCGCGACGGTCCTCGGCCCCGTCTACTTCATGGAGAACGCCCTCAACCTCGGCTTCAGCGGCCTCGCCGAGGGAGTCCTGTCCAGCCCGCTGTCGCCCGGCAAGGAGCTGGACCAGGTGGCGGTCGCCGACATCGCCGCCCTGGCCGTCCACGCCGTCGAGAACCCCGCCGAGATGGTCGGCAGGCGCGTCGACCTCGCCTCCGACCGCGTCACGGGCGAGGAGGCCGCCCGGATCCTCGGCGAGGCGATCGGCCGCGAGATCCCGTACCGGAGGCTGCCCCTCGACATGGTCCGGCAGTGGGCGGGGGAGGAGGTGGCGGAGATGTTCGACGCCTTCGAGCGCAACACCGACTTCGTCGACACGGCCGCCCTGCGCGCCGCCTACCCGTCGGTGCGCTGGCACACGTACGCCGACTGGGCCGGGAGCGTCGACTGGGAGCAGGTCCTCAAGGGCTGACGGAGCGCTCCCACCGGCTTCACGCGCCCTTGCGGAGGAGCTCGGTGATGGTGAAGCCGGCCGGCCGGGTCACCTGGCCGTCGGCGAGCGGGACGTTGAGGGCCTTGGCCAGTTCCGCCCCGTAGAGGTCCACGGTGGCCTCGCACACCTGGGCCAGCGTCCCCGTCGCCGCCCGTCCTCTGCGGTGGCCGACCGCGATCGTCACCGCGCCGATCAGCGCCGCCGGCCACCACAGGGTGATCGCCGCTGTGCCCAGGTACAGCACGCCCCATGCCGCCGTGGTCGCGGCGCCGGACAGGGCGGCGCGGGCGTCGCCGATCGCGGTGCGCACGTGATCGGGGACGACGAGCCACAGGCGCGGCCAGGCGGCGTCGAGGTCGATGCCGTAGCGGTTGTGGACGCGGGTGACGACGGCATCCATCTGGTCGCCCATCCAGGTCGGCCGGAACGGGCGGGCCAGGGCGATGGCGTTGCGCCGCGCGGCCAGTTCGCCCCGGCGGCGCTGGAAGTCCGCGGCGCTCTCGTTCCGGCCCGCCGTCGCCGTGTCGAAGTCCCGGTGCGCGGCGTCCCAGCGCTGCCTGCGCCGCTCGACCAGGGGCCGGGCCAGCCACCGTGGACCCCGCATGAACCAGCAGCGCACGACCGGCCCCGCGAGCGCGTTGGCGCCCAGCCCAGCCCCGAACGCGCCCAACAGGAGGGCGACGAGCAGCAGGGCCTGCGCGACGGGCTTGCCGTCCAGGGCCCTGGTCTGGGCGCCGGCCCGGTCGGCCAGGAACGGGAGGTCCCAGGGGCGCCGGTGACCGAGCACGGCGGCGAGCCAGAGCACACCTTCGAAGAGCGCGCCGGGCAGGACGAGCACGGCCAGCCATCGCTCGGCGAGCTTCTGCCCGAGGCTCGACAGGAACCCCGTCATCCCGGCGAGTATTTCAGCGGCAGCTCATAGACGTCGCAGGTCGGGACAGCGCCGCCGGGCTCGGACCGGGCGTCGCGCGGGCAGCGGCTCTCCGGGCAGCGGTATCCGCCCGGAGGTGGCGGGAGGTGCCCCGCCGATGGAAGGTCGGGGATGACCGGCTTGCCGCGGGCCAGGACGTCCAGGCCGAGCATCCGGCTCAGCTCGTCGACGACCTCCTTGGGGCGTCGCTCGCCGTGGCGCACCGCGCGCCGGGCCTCGTCGAGCTCCGCCGACCACCCCTCGGCCGCCGCCATGCGGACCAGCCGGGGGAGGCTCTCGCACAGAGCCGCCAAGGCGCGGCCGTCGTCCGGCAGGTCTGCCATGGCTTGGTGTCTACCACCCGCCGCGAGGGGCGGCAAGGCGAAGGGGCGGTAACACACCCATCCCCGGAAACGAACCGCAGGAGGGTGCTCCAACGCGATGAGAACGGTTCTGCCGGCCCCATGGGGGGAGGATGCGGATGCTTCGACGACGCCGAGCCGTGCGCGCCGCCCGACAAGCGGCGTGGAACATCCGCGAGTACCCGTCGACACATGATCTTCGGCAGCTCGACGAGGCGCTGGAGACGCTCAGGGACGCGCTGGAGCGGGTGCCCGACAGCCATCCCGAGCGGGCGGATTGGCTGTCGGCGCTCGGCGACGGGCTGTCGATGAGGTTCGACCACGTCGGGCGGATCGAGGACATCGCGGAGGCGCTCGCCGTCCACCGCAGCGCCGCAGGGCTGGCCGAGGGCACCGATGCCGGTGTGGCGGCCGGGCTGAGCCGGGCCACGGCGCTGCTGAACATCTACCAGCTGCACCGGCCGGACCGGAGCACGGCGGCGGAGAACCGCGCCGTGCTGGACGAGGCCGTCGCCCTGCTCCGCGAGGTGTGCGAGAGCCCGGGGCTGGATCCCGAGCTGCGCGACTCGGCGACGGTCAACCTGGTCCTGGCGCTGGAGATGCAGGCCGAGCTGCACCCGGAGCGGCTCAGGGAGTACCAGGACGAGACCCACGCGATCCTGACCCGGCTGGTGCGGGAGACCAGCCCCCACCACGCCTACTACCTGTCGCGGGTGGTCAAGCTGGCCACGCTGCTCGTGCAGCGAGCGGACCTGCCCGAGCGCGACCGGCACCTGCGCGAGCTGCTGGAGGTCGTGCGGCAGCGCTTCCCGACCGCGGCCGAGATCGACCGGCGCAGCATCAGGGGGGCGCTCGGCTGGGTGCTCGACCACGGCATCGACTTCTCGGAGCGGGTCGTCACCGTGGACCGGCTCGTCGCCCACTTCCGCGAGCAGATGACGCTGCTGCCGGAGGAGCACGCCCTCCGGACCGAACACCTGGTGCACATCGCCTACTACGCCTCGATCGTCGCGATGACGTCAGGCCGGCTCACGCTCCTCGACGAGGTCATCACGGCCATGCGCGCGACCCTGGCGGAACTGCCCGGCGGGCATCCCGCGTACGGCGAGCTGTTGTCCGCTCTGGGCACCGCGATGGGGCGAAGGATGCAGACGACCGGCACCACCGCCGACCTCAGGGCGACCCAGGACCTGCTGGAGGCGGGCATCGAGCGGTTACCCGAGGGCGACCCGGAGCGCGGCCTGTTCTTGGCCAACCTCGCCAACACCTCCTCGATCGCCTACGAGATCACGGGGCGCGAGGAGCACCTGACCGAGTGCCTGCGGCTGTACAGGGAGGGGGTGGCGCTGACGCCGCCCGACCACGCCAACCGCGGCATGGCCCTCACCGGCCTCGGCACCGCCCTGCACCACGCCTACGAGCGCTGGCGCCGCCGGGAGGACATCGACGGCGCGATCGAGGCGCATCGGGAGGCGGTGCGGGCCACCCCCGACCACCACTACGACGCCGCCCTCTACCGCGCCAACCTCGGCGGCTCCCTGATCGCGCGGTTCGAGGACCTCGGGCTGGAGAAGGATCTGGACGACGCGATCGAGGCGCTGCGCGCGTGCATCCGGCTGACGCCGCACGAGCACACCCTGCGCGGCACCTACCTGTCCAACCTCGGCAGCGCCCTGGTCCAGCGGTACGTCCAGTACGACGACATGGCCGCGCTGGAGGAGGCACGGCTGGTCCTGCGTGAGTCCGTCGCCTCCGTCCCCCAGGAGACGCCGGTCGGCGGCCTGGCCACGCGGAACCTGGCCAACGCGCTCATGGTCCACGACCGGGCGGCGGCGCCCGGCGACGCGGTCGAGCTGCTGCGCACCGGCCTGGCCAGGCTCGGCGACACGCACGTGAGCCGGGCGGGCATGATGGCCAGCCTCGGGCTGGCGCTGATCGCGCAGGCTGAGGCCGCGTTGGTGACCGAGCGGGAGCGGAAGATCACCCACCTGATCCAGGGCCTGGCACGCGGTGAGATCTCCCTGCCGGCCGACGCCGACGCGCTGGCGGGGCTCGTCCACGAGGTGCGGGACGGCCCCAGGCCCGCCCATGTGATCGACGATCTCGACGACGCCGTCGACATGCTGCAGGGCGCGGTCGCGGCCGGGCCGGTCACGCACGCCGAATACCCCATGTGGCTCTCCGCGCTGGGCGTCGGCCTGTCATTGCGTGCCAAGGTCACGGGGGAGCCCGCCTCGTACGACAAGGCGGTGCGCCTCCTGCGCGAGACCCTGGACCTGATGACCCCTGAACAGCCGCGCCGGGCCAGCGTGCTCAACGAGCTGGCCCTGCTCCTCGACCGCTGGGCCGACGACGAGCCGGGCGAGGCGGAGCGGCTGCGGGCCGAGGCGATCGAGGCGTTGCGCGAGGCCGCGGTCATCGAGGCGGCCCCGGCGGGCTCGCGCGCGGGCGCCGCCAGACTGTGGGGGCGCCTCGCCGCGGGCCAGGGTGACTTCGCGCTGGCCGTCCAGGGATTCGGGGTCATGGTGGGGCTGCTGGAGGTCATGGCCTGGCGCGGCCTGAGCCGCGGTGACCAGGAACGGCTGCTCGCGCGATTCCAGGGGGCCGCCGGCGACGCGGCCGCCTGCGCGCTGGAGACCGGCGACGCGCGCCTCGCGATCGAGCTGCTGGAGCAGGGCCGGGGAGTCCTGCTGGCGCAGGCGCTCGACGCCAGAGCCGACCGCGACCGGCTGGCCCGGGAGCTGCCCGAGCTGGCCGGCCGCCTCACGGAGGTCTACGCCGATCTCGACGACCAGTCCGCCGACATGGACCGACGACACGCGGCGGCCAGGCGGCACGCCGCGTTGGTGGCCGAGATCCGCCAGCAGCCGGGGTTCGAGAACTTCCACCGGTCGATGGACTTCACCCGGCTGGCCGCGGCCGCCTCCGACGGCCCCGTGGTCGTCATCAACGTCAGCCGCTACCGCTGCGACGCCCTCGTCGTCGCCGACGGGGAGGTCACGGTCGTGCCGCTGCCGGACCTGTCCGCGCAGGCGGTCGAGGACCGGGTGACGGGCTTCACCGAGGCGATCGAGGCGCTCGGCGGGGGCGCGCGTGAGTTCGACGACCGGCTGACGGCCAGGCAGACCGTCCAGGACACCCTCCGCTGGGTCTGGGACGCCGTCACGGAGCCGGTGCTCGACCGGCTGCCCGGCGCGCGGCGGGTCTGGTGGTGCCCGACCGGGCTGGCGGTCTTCCTCCCGCTGCACGCCTCCGGGGACCACCGCACGCGGCATGACCCGCGACCGCGTACGGTGCTGGACCGGGTGGTGTCCTCGTACACCCCCACCGTGCGGGCGCTGGCGCACGTCCGCTCGCTTCCGCCGCCCGTCTCGCGGCCCGGCGGCCAGCCGCTGGTCGTGTCCATGCCCACGACGCCGGGCGCGGCCGACCTGCCGGGCGCGGCCCGCGAGGAGGAGATCTTCCGCGAGTGCTTCCCCAGCGCCCGCACGCTGCGAGGGACGAGCGCCACCCGCGAGGCCGTGGTCACCGTGCTGCGGGCCAGCCCCTGGGTGCACTTCGCCTGCCACGGCGCCCAGGACACGGCCAGCCCGTTCCACGCCTGGCTGGCCCTCCAGGACGGGCCGCTGACGGTCCGCGACCTGGCGGTGCTCGACCTGTCCGACCACGCGCGGCTGGCGTTCCTGTCCGGCTGCGACACCTCGCGTGGCGACGAACGGCTCTCCGACGAGGCCATCACGCTGTCGTCCGCCGTGCACCTGGCGGGATACCGCCACGTGATCGGCGCTCAATGGCAGCTCGAGGACAGTACGGCTCCCCACGTCGCGGCGCAGGTCTACCGGCGGCTGGGCGACGGCCGGGGCGGCATGGACGCGGCCGGCACCGCCGTGGCGCTGCACGAGGCGGTCCTGGAGCTGCGGGACCGCATGCCCTACGCCCCGCTCGTCTGGGCGCTGTTCACCCATACCGGACCCTGAGCGGGGAGACGCTGTGAAGTACCTGAGGCCGCTGGCGGTGCCGTCCCTCGCGATCGCGTTCTACCTGGTGTTCAGCGGCGAATGGCGCAACCTGGGACCGTGGATCAAGACGGCGGCCACCTGGCTCATCGGCGTGCCGTGGGCGCTGGTCCTGGCCGTGAGCCTCCCGCTGATCTTCGTCGGGCTGGCGATCAGGATGCTGGCGGGTGGCCTGCGGCAGATCGCCGCCAACCAGCCCCAGCAGGTGCAGAGCCTCGGCCGGTCGGCGGAGCAGCCGGACGAACGCTTCGCCCGGCTCGGCGGGCTCGACGAGGTGAAGAAGGAGCTCGAACCGGTCGTCGCCTGGCTGCGCAAGCCGTCCGGCATGCTGGGAGGCGACGTGCCGCGGGCGGTTCTGATCGCCGGGCCGTCCGGGTGCGGCAAGACCGCTCTCGCGCGGGCCATCGCCGGTGAGGCGAACGCCTCCCTGTACACCTACTCGGGGGCCGAGTTCCACGAGATCCTCATCGGCATGGGCTCCAGCCGGATGCGGCAGGCGTTCGTCGAGGCGCGCAGGAGCGCCGGCAGCAAGCCGGTCGTCGTCTTCATCGACCAGATCGACCTGATCGCCGCGGAGCGCAGCAGCGGGCCCAGCGTCGGCGCCGGCGGTGACGCCGAGGCCCACCGCACGATGGCGCAGCTGATGACCGCCATGGACGATCTCGACGCCAACGGCCGGGTCTACGTCATCGCGGCCACCAGCAGGCCCCGGGTGATCGACCGGGCGCTGTTCGCGCCGACCCGCTTCGCTCTGCGCATCGACCTGGAGCTGCCGGACGAGGAGCAACGCGCCGACATCCTGCGGCTGCTGCTGAAGGAGCACGATCTCGTCGCCGGGGTGGACATCCGGGCCATCGCCGCCGGGGTCGCCGGGTTCACCGGCGCGGAGCTGCGGCAGCTCGTGCACTGGGCGGCCGACGCCGCGGGCGCCCGGTCGGCCACGCGACTGACGCTGGACGACTTCATCGACGCCAAGACGCGCATCCTGCCCCGCGTGGACCTGCGTGACCCGCCCGACATCGTGCGGCACCTGGACAGCAGGATCGAGGGCCAGCGCACCGCCAAGGAGCGGCTGGCCGTCGCGGTCAGCAACCACTACCTGCGGCTGACGATGGCCAACAGGTTCGAGGCGCCGCCCGTGGCCATCCGCAAGGCCAACGTGATGATGCTCGGCCCGACCGGCACAGGCAAGACGATGCTGGTCGAGACGATAGCCCGCTTCCTCGACGTGCCGTTCGTCATCGCCAACGCCACCGTGCTGAGCAGCACCGGCTACGGCGGGATGACGGTGGAGAAGATGCTCTACCGGCTGCTGATCGCCAGCTCCTTCAACCTGCGCAGGGCGGAGTACGGCATCGTCTGCGTCGACGAGTTCGACAAGCTTGCCCTCGGACACGGAGAGCGCAGCAGGGCCTCCAGCGGGGCTGTGCAGCAGGAGCTGCTCAAGCTCGTCGAGGGGTCGGTGGTGGACGTCCCCAAGGGTGACTCGGAACTGTCGGGCAATCTCGACTTCTACCAGTTCGACACCAAGAACGTGCTGTTCGTGTGCCTCGGCGCCTTCAACGGCCTCGCCGAGCACGTGGCGCGCAGGCTCAGCCTGCCTCAGGACGCCCTGGGCGACCGGGCCGCGCTCATGGACCACATCCTGCCTGAGGACGTCATCGAGTACGGTTTCCTGCCCGAGCTGGTGGGCCGGTTCCCGGTGATAACGGCCACGCTTCCGCTCGACCACGCCGAACTGGTCAGAATCCTGCAGAACGAGCACAACGGCCTGACCCACGAGTACGCGGAACTGCTGGCCCTCCAGGGCAGGAAGGGCACGGTCTTCACCCAGGACGGTGTCGAGCGGATCGCCGGCGAGGCGCTCCTGCGCGGCGTCGGGGCGCGCGGGCTGCGCGGCGTCATGGAGAACGCGCTGGCGGCCACGATGTTCGAGCGCGCGAAGCCCGGCGAGCCGGCGCTGATCATCGACGCCGAGCTGGTGGGCAGGGGGTTGAACTCGGCGGCCCTGGTCTCGCCGTCGGCCGGCGGCCGGGCGCTGACCCCGCACCAGGTCTCGCGGAAGCTCGCGGGCCTCCTGCCGGGAGCCGTCCGTGCCAGGGAGGCCCTGGCGGTGGCCAGCAGCAGGCACTACGGCTCACCCGCCGGCGGGGCGGACCGCCGGTGCGTCGTCCTGGTCGACCCGCGCACGGGCCAGCGCACCGCCCTGGTCGAGGCGCTGGCCGAGGTCTGGGACGTGCCGTGGGCGGTGCTGGACGCGAGCGCGCTGACCGGGCCGGACGCGGAGGCGGCCGGCGAGGCCGCCGGGCAGCCGTGGTGGGTGACGGAGCTCGTCGAGGAGCTGGTCTCCCGCTCCTCGGGCAGGCCGGCGACGATCCACCGAGGCGTGATCCTGGTCGACGCCCTCGACGTCCTGCTCGCCCGGCACCCGCGGCGCGCGCTGACGAGTGTCGTCAGACCTCTGGTCGAGGGCCGTCCCCTGCCAGGCGGTTTCCCCACCGACCGGCTGATGCTCGTGCTGGCCGGAAGCTTCGCGCCGCCCCAGGAGGACGCCGGCCCCACCGATCCCGCGCGCGTGGTCGAGAAGGCCGGGGCGCACTACCCGATGCCCGCCTGGCTCAGGGACAGGGCGGTGCTGGCGGTCACCGACCTGGCGCATGACCATGAAGGGCTGCTCGCCTTCATCCGCCGCCACGACCACGAGATCCGCCGCAAGTACCAGCCCATTCTCGACTCACGGGGCCAGATCATCCCGGTGCGCGCCGAGCTGCACGAAGACCTGGCCCGCCGCGCCGAGCAGGAGGGCTGGCGACTGGCCGACGTCTCCGTGCACCTGGAGAACGCCCTCCTGCGCGACCTCGGCTAGCGGATCGCTTCGCGACAGCCGCTTCTAGACGTCGTAGTACAGCTCGAACTCGTGCGGGTGGGGCCGCAGGCGGATCGGGTCGACCTCGTTCTCCCGCTTGTACGACACCCAGGTCTCGATGAGGTCGGGCGTGAACACGCCGCCCTCCAGCAGGTAGTCGTGGTCGGCCTCCAGGGCCGCGAGCACCTCGGGCAGGGAGCCCGGCACCTGGGGCACCTGGCGGGCCTCCTCCGGCGGGAGCTCGTAGAGGTCCTTGTCGACCGGCTCCGGCGGCTCGATCTTGTTGCGGATGCCGTCGAGGCCGGCCATCAGCATGGCCGAGAACGCGAAGTACGGGTTGCACGACGGGTCGGGCACCCGGAACTCGATGCGCTTGGCCTTCGGGTTGGAGCCGGTGATCGGGATGCGGACGCAGGCGGAGCGGTTGCGCTGGCTGTAGACCAGGTTGACCGGGGCCTCGTAGCCGGGCACCAGACGGTGGTAGGAGTTGACCGTCGGGTTGGTGAAGGCCAGCAGCGACGGCGCGTGCCGGAGCAGGCCGCCGATGTAGTAGCGGGCGGTGTCGGACAGCCCCGCGTAGCCGACCTCGTCGTAGAACAGCGGCGAGCCGTCCTTCCACAGCGACTGGTGGCAGTGCATGCCGGAGCCGTTGTCGCCGAAGATCGGCTTGGGCATGAACGTGACCGTGTGGCCGAACTCCAGGGCCGTGCTCTTGATCACGTACTTGTAGAGCATGAGGTTGTCGGCCGTCTTCAGCAGCGTGCCGAACTTGAAGTCGATCTCGGCCTGGCCGGCGGTGCCCACCTCGTGGTGCTGCATCTCGACGTCGATGCCGCACTCGATGAGGTTGCGGACCATCTCGGAGCGCAGGTCGGTGAAGTGGTCCATCGGCGGGACCGGGAAGTAGCCGCCCTTGTAGCGCGGCTTGTAGCCGAGGTTGCCGCCCTCGGTGGCCTTGCCGGTGTTCCAGGCGCCCTCGATGGAGTCGATGTAGTAGTAGCCGGCGTTCTGCCGCGTCTCGAAGCGGACGTCGTCGAAGATGTAGAACTCCGCCTCGGGGCCGAAGTAGACCGTGTCGGCGATGCCGGTGCCCTTGAGGTACTCCTCCGCCTTGCGGGCGACGTTGCGCGGGTCGCGGCTGTAGGCCTCGCCCGTCAGCGGGTCGTGCACGAAGAAGTTCAGGTTGAGCGTCTTGTGCTGGCGGAACGGGTCGAGCACGGCGCTGGACGGGTCCGGCAGCAGCAGCATGTCCGACTCGTGGATGGCCTGGAAGCCGCGGATGGACGAGCCGTCGAACATGAGCCCGTCGGTGAAGACCCTGGCGTCGAAGTTCTCGACCGGGAAGGTGAAGTGGTGCGTCGTCCCCGGCAGGTCGGTGAACCTGACATCGACGAACTGCACCCCTTCGTCGCTGATGAACTTCAGGACGTCGTCGGCGGAGCTGAACACTCTCGAACCTCCCTGGGGACTGACTATCTGCCGACGCTAGGTCGCGGCCGTTTCCGAACGGTGTCCCGATTGTTTCGCATGTGTTAAGCAGCGAGGCCGGCCGGGGGGCGCGGGCGCCGCTCCGGGTGAGCGACCGGGCCCCCGGCCGGATACCGTTGAGGGCATGAGCGGCAACGAGCCCCGCTGGACGCAGACCTGGCTGGGCGGTGTAAGGGCGGCGGGCGTCGATCTCGGCTATCCGGGCGAGCGGCTGGGCCTGCCGGAGGAGGGCAGCGGGTCGGTCGCCAGGTGGGGCCGGCGCATCGCGGCGCTGGTCATCGACTGGATGATCTGCACCTGGGCGATCACGCAACTGCTGCTCCGGATCAATCCCGCCGAGTCGCCGTGGGTGCCGGTGGTGGTGTTCGCGGCGCAGTACCTCGTGCTGGTGGCCTTCATGGGGCAGACGTTCGGGCACCGGCTGGCCGGCATCAGGGTGGCCGCCATGGACGGCGGCGACCCGCGGCTGCTGCCCGTGGTGGTGCGCACCGCGCTGCTCGCGCTCGCCGTGCCGGCGCTGATCTTCGATCGTGACCACCGGGGGGTGCACGACCGGGTGTCGAACACCGTGGTCGTCCGCATGTAGCCCGTCCTTCTCGCGAAAAACGTACCCGGTTCGGAAACGAACCGGGTACGTTTTTCTTGTGATGGCAGGACTGAGGGAGCGCAAGAAGGAGCAGACACGGCGGCGGATCGCCGAGGTCGCGCTGCGCCTGTTCGCCGAGCGCGGCTACGACGCGGTCACCGTCAACGAGATCGCCGAGGCCGCCGGGGTGGCCAAGGTGACGCTGTTCAGCTACTTCCCGTCCAAGGACTGCCTGGTCCTGGACGGGGTCAAGGACGACATGGCGCGGATCGTGGCCGGGCGGGGGCCGGGCGTGACGCCGCTCGCGGCGCTGCGCGCCCACTACCGGGCGCTGGCTGCCGCCGACTCGCAGGAGCTGGACGTCGAGGCGCTCATGACCCGCGTACGGGTGATCTCCGCCAGCCCGGCCCTGTTGGCCGGAGTCCAGCAGGCGTACGCGGAGGAGCGCGAGGAACTGGCCGCCGCCCTGGCCGCCGCGCGATCGCCCGGACACGGTCCCGGCCTGGCGGCCAGGGTCATGGCCGCGCAGATCACCGCCACGGTCACCACGCTCCAGGAGACGTTCTTCGCCCGGCTGGCCGCCGGCACGCCGCTCGCCGAGGCGGGGCGCGCCCTGGCCGGGGACGTCGAGCTGGCCTTCGACCTGCTGGAAAACGGCCACGACACCGAGAGAGGCACATCATGAAGAAGGGCATCAACTACGACACCGGGTTCCTGAACGGCCCGGAGCGGTCGCGTCAGGAGTTCGGCCGCGAGAGCGTCCGCCGCGAGATGCGCGTGATCGCCGGCGAGCTGAACTGCCGGGCCGTGCGCGTCTCCGGCGGCGACCCCGAGCGCCTCGGCGTCGCCGCCGAGGAGGCCGCCGCGGCCGGACTGGAGGTGTGGTTCGCGCCGTTCCCGGTGGACGTGCCGCGCGAGGAGATGCTCGCCCTGTACGCCGACTGCGCCGCCCGGGCCGAGACGTTACGGCGCGGCGGCGCCGAGGTGGTGCTCGTCACCGGCTGCGAGACCAGCGCCTTCGGCCCCGGCTTCATCCCCGGCGACACCTACCGCGACCGGCTCCAGGCCATGACGGACGGCGACATGGAGTGGTGGCGGTCGCTGGGCGAGGTCATGGCCCGCTTCAACGCCTTCCTCGCCGAGGCCGCCGCCACCGTCAGGCCCGTGTTCGGCGGCCGGGTGACCTACGCGGCCGGGCCGTGGGAGTTCGTCGACTGGGGTCCGTTCGACCTGGTGGGGGTGGACGCCTACCGCGCCGCGTACAACGCCGCGACCTTCCGCGAGGAGCTGCGCGGGCACTTCCGCCACGGCAAGCCGGTCGCGGTGACCGAGTTCGGCACGTGCGCCTACCGGGGCGCGGGGGAGCGCGGCGGCATGGCCTGGGTCGTGCCCGACGGGGCGGTGCCCGACGAGGAGGAGCAGGTGCGCTACCTCGGCGAGCTGCTCGACGTCTTCGAGGAGGCCGGCGTGGACACGGCCCTGTGGTTCACCTTCGCCGGCTACAACCGCGCCGGCGCCGGCGACATCGGCTCGTACGGGGTGGTCCGGATGCTCGACGGCACCCGCTGGGAGCCCAAGAAGGTCTTCCACGCCATGGCCGCCCGCTACGCCCGCGACTGAGGAGCCCCACGCCCGCGAGACTGAGGAGCCCTCAGTGGGGGCGCTCGACGGTGAAGATGGCCGTGCCGGGGAGGTGCCGGCCGCGCAGCGGGCTCCAGCCGCCCCACACCCGCTCGTGGCCCGGCGGCCACTCCGGCTCCAGCAGCCCGGCCACGCGCAGCCCGGCCGCCACGACCAGGCCCACCCAGTCGCCCATCGTGCGATGGTGCTCCACGTAGGTCAGCGTGCCGTCCTCGTCGCGCTCCTCGTACGGAGCGCGGTCGAAGTACGACCGGTCGGAGGTCAGCCCGCGCGGCCCCGGATCGTCCGGGAACGCCCACCGGATCGGGTGGCTGACCGAGAACACGAACCGCCCGCCGGGTCGCAGCACCCTGCCCACCTCGCGGAACACCGCCAGCGGGTCGGCCACGAACGGCAGCGCCCCGAACGCCGAGCACGCCAGGTCGAACGACCGGTCGGCGAACGGCAGCGCCTCGGCGTCGGCCTGGACCACCGGCACCCGCACGCCGGTCTCCAGGTCGATGCGCTGGGAGTGGCGGAGCTGCCGGTGGGAGATGTCGAAGGCCGCCACCTCGGCCCCGCGCGTCACCAGCCAGCGCGCGCACTGGGCGGCCCCGCAGCCCAGCTCCAGCACCCGCCGCCCGCGCACCTCGCCCAGCAGGCGGGCCTCGGCCTCGTCGAGACCCTCGGGGCACCACACGAACCCGGTGTCGCGCAGGAAGTCGCCGTGCTCGACCTGGTAGTCGTCGGCGTTGCCGTCCCACCAGCCGCGGTTGGCCCGCGACGAGGAGGAGGGCATCTAGCGCATCTTGGGGCCGCGCGGCATCCGCACGCCCTTGGGCATCGGGCCCTTGGGCATGGGGACGTTCTTCGGCAGCGACCGCAGACGGTCCTTGACCTCGTTGACCGAGGGCTTCTTGAGGTTGCGCGGCAGCTTCATGATGTGGCGCTGCAGCTTGCCCAGCGGCACCTGGCCCTCGCCGTCACCGCACTGGATGTCGTAGATCTCGATGCCGAGCACCACCCGCGAGACCCGCTTCTTCTCGGCGGCCAGCATCCGCCCCACCCGGTTGCCCGGGCCCTCCGACACCAGCACGACGCCGGGGAAGCCGACCACCATGTGCACGAGGTCCTGGTCGCGGTTGACCGCGATGGCCGGGGTGACCTGCCAGTTGCCGCGCATGCCCTGGAGCACCGCCGCGGCCGCGCCGGTCTGGCCGTGCAGGATCGAGTACTGGGCGCGCTGGGCGAGCTGGCCGAAGACGACCAGGCCCACGGTGAGCCCCAGCAGCACGCCGAGGAACACCGAATACCACAGGAAGCCCGTGACCAGGCCGATCACGACGACCACAGCGAGCGTGCCGACCGCCGACAGGAAGACGATCGGCAACCCCTTGGGGTTGGCCTGCTGAATGATCTGCGCGATCATGCGGAGCTGCTTGATGCGCCCCGGCTTCTCTGGATCCACGGACTTCGCCATGCTGGCAAGGATACAAACCAACCGGTCGTGAAAGGAAAACGTGACCTAACCGGCCGGGCGGCGGCGCCCCCCGGAGGGGACGCCGCGAGGACGCCAGGCGCCCCCGAGAGGGCGACCGGGCGTCAGGCGCCCCCCGCGAGAGGGGCGACCGGGTGTCAGGCGCTCTGCCGGGCGGCGATCGCCTGCTGGTAGAGCCGGCCCGCGCGGTACGACGAGCGCACCAGCGGCCCGGACAGCACGCC
Organism: Nonomuraea roseoviolacea subsp. carminata; assembly: GCF_024172185.1. Lineage (GTDB taxonomy): Bacteria > Actinomycetota > Actinomycetes > Streptosporangiales > Streptosporangiaceae > Nonomuraea > Nonomuraea roseoviolacea. Next base: position 666,666 of record NZ_JAMZEC010000001.1, on the reverse strand, counting down.
GGCGAAGCCGATCGCCTCGGCCTCGGCCTGCAGCTCCACGAACTCCTCCGGCTTGACCCACCGCTCCACCGGGTGGTGGCGGGGCGTCGGGCGGAGGTACTGGGTGATGGTGAGCAGGTCGGTGCCGGCCGCGTGCAGGTCGCGCATGGCCTCGACGACCTCCTCACGCGTCTCGCCCATGCCCAGGATCAGGTTGGACTTGGTCACCAGGCCCGCCTCGCGCGCCATGGTGATCACCGCCAGCGAGCGCTCGTAGCGGAACGCCGGCCGGATGCGCTTGAAGATGCGCGGCACCGTCTCGACGTTGTGCGCGAACACCTCCGGCTTGCTGGAGAAGACCTCCTCAAGCTGCTCGCGGTCGCCGTTGAAGTCGGGCACCAGCAGCTCCACGCCGCAGCCGGGCAGCAGGGAGTGGATCTGCCGCGCGGTCTCGGCGTACAGCCAGGCGCCGCCGTCGGGCAGGTCGTCACGGGCCACGCCGGTCACGGTGGCGTAGCGCAGGCCCATCTGCTGGACCGACTCGGCCACGCGGCGCGGCTCGTCCCGGTCGTACTCCTTGGGCTTGCCCGTGTCGATCTGGCAGAAGTCGCAGCGGCGCGTGCACTGGTCGCCGCCGATGAGGAACGTCGCCTCGCGGTCCTCCCAGCACTCGTAGATGTTGGGGCAGCCCGCCTCTTCGCAGACCGTGTGCAGGCCCTCCCGGCGCACGAGCGATTTCAGCTCGGTGTATTCGGGGCCCGTCTTCAGCTTGGTCTTGATCCACGGGGGCTTGCGCTCGATAGGGGTCTCGGCGTTGCGCACCTCCAGGCGGAGGAGCTTTCGGCCTTCAGGAGCAACGGTCACCAGCCCAGCTTACGTCTCGCCCGGACCTGGCTCATGCGAGGGTGGCCGCACCCGATCGCGACCGTGCGGCCGCGGGCGGGGCGGCGCTAGCTGATCAGGCCGAACCCGCGGATCGCCCGCGTGTAGTGCCGCAGCAGCTCGTCGTCGATCCGGTGCGACTCGGCCGCGCCCAGCAGGTCCGAGCCGGAGTCCGAGGACGGCAGCGACGCCCGCCCCAGCGCCCCCTCCCGGATGGCCGGCACGCTCTCGCCGCGCAGCGCCGCCGCCTGCATCGGCGCGAGATAGCCTCCGCCGGCCAGCATCGCCCGCACCTCCGCCAGGTCGGCCGCCGGCACCACCCGCCGCGCCAGCTCCTCCTTGCGCCGCTCGACGCGCGCGGCGTCCGAGCGCGCCAGCCGGACCAGGCCGTGCTCGACCAGCAGCACCGGCGCGCCCAGCACCCGGCCGATGACCCGGCCGATCAGCCCGGCCGCCTCGTACCCGGTGCCCGGGTGGTCGAGCGCGCCGAGCGAGGAGGCGAGCACCTTCGTCTGCGCCTCGTGCCGCACATCCAGCGGGGCCGCCCCCAGCAGAGCCTCGTGCCAATGCCCCAGGGTCGCCAGTGCGCCGTCCACGATCAGCTCCTCGACCGTGGGAGCCTCCGCGTACGCCAGGGCCAGCGCCGCCGCCCGCTGCCGGGGCGACAGGGCCAGCCACAGCGGCAGCCCCACCACGAGCACGGGCCGGCGCAGCGGGCCGACCCGAAGGTAGCGGGAGACCGGGTCGAGGTCGCGCACCGCCACGGCCCGCGGACGCGGCACGCCCGCCCGGTCGGCCACGCGCTCGGCGGCGGAGTAGAGCTCCCCGGCGGCCCCGCGCTCCAGGACCTCGGCGTCGGCCGGCAGCCGCCCGCCCAGCCGGGGCCGCAGCATGACGCCGATGGCCACCAGCAGCCCGCCCACCAGCCAGCCGAGGATCATGTCGGCGTTGTTGACGGCGGCCATCCACACGCCGCCCGCGACGAAGGCGACCGTGAGCAGGTGGACGAGGAGCGCGAGGACGAGCGTGATCGACCGCTTCACGGCCCGAGCGTAAACGACCGTCCCGTCCCCGGCGAGCCCCTTTCCCGGCGCTCTGTGCGGCTACCTCCGCAGAAGATCCTCTTCGTGCAGGTCGAACGGCTGCATGCCCAGGGACTCCGCCAGCCGCTTCTCGGCGATCGGCAGCACCTCGTCCACCACGATCCGCCGCCCCGTCTCCGCCGACAGCGACGTGACCCCCGCGTCGGGGACGCCGCACGGCACGATCCGGTTGAACCAGCGCGGGTCGTTGGCGCAGTTGAGGGCGAACCCGTGCATGGTGACGCCGCGCGTCACCCGGATGCCGACCGCGCCGATCTGCCGGTCGGGCAGACCGAGCCCCGGATCGCCCGACACCCACACCCCGGCCCGCCCGCTCACGCGGCGGGCGAGCACCCCGAAGTCGGCGCAGATCTGGATCATCGCCTCCTCGAGCCGGCAGATGTACGTCGTCACGTCGCCGACGGCCACGATCGGGTACGCGACGAGCTGGCCCGGGCCGTGCCAGGTGACGCGCCCGCCCCGGTCGACGTCGACGACCGGCGTGCCGTCGGCCGGGCGTTCGTGCGGCGCGGCGCGGCGGCCGGCGGTGTAGACGGGCGCGTGCTCCAGCAGGAGCACCGTGTCGGTCAGCTCGCCGGCGACCCGTTTGCCGTGGACCCGGCGCTGGAGCGCCCAAGCCTGCTCGAAGGGGACGTCGACACCGAGGCGGACGATGGCGAGCGCGAGGGGATCATCGACCCCGTGCCTGGGGCGCATGGGTCCATTGTGCCGTTCCGTCACCCTTGAAGGGTAATTCAGGAGGTCAGCAGGCGCGGCTCGATCCTGAACTCCTTCACGCCGCCGTCGCCGTCGTGCTCGACCCGGTAGGCGTAGCCGTCGGGCCGCGTGCTGACCGCCTGGATGAACTCGGTGCCCACGTAGTGCAGGCCCACGCCCTCGTCGGCGGCGTAGCCGGCGGGCAGCTCGCCCTCGGCCACCGACCGCTGCAGCAGCGCGCGCCGCTGCGGGTCGGAGTCGTAGTGGACCCCGCACGAGTAGGGCAGCAGGCCCAGGCCGTCGGCCCACACCCGCAGCTCGGGGCCGAAGGAGTCGGTGTTGCCGCCGACGTGCCAGCACAGCGCGCCCGCGCTCTGCCCGGACAGCACCACCCCGGCCCGCCACGCCTCCGCGAACGCCTCGTCCAGCCCGTGCAGGCGCCACAGCGCCGCCAGGTTGGCCGCGCTGCCGCCGCTGACGTAGATCACGTCCTGCTCCAGGATCCACGCGCGCGGGTCGGCGACGTTGGGCATCGGGAAGACGGTCAGGTGGCTGACCTCGACGTCCCACCCGGCGAACGCCCCGTACATCTTCAGCAGCCAGTCGGAGTCGTCGCCCGTCGCGGTGGCCAGCAGCCCGAGGCGCGGCCGGTCCTGGCCGGTCAGGTCGAGGGCGTAGCGCAGCAGAGGGCTCGCCTTCAGGAAGCCGTGACGCTCGGTGGGCACGAACGACCCGCCGCCGATGGCAAGGATGTGCGACTGCCCTGACCTGCTCATGCCGGTGCCTCCCCGATCCGGTTCACACGTTCGACGGCCCCTCGCCCCGGCGGCCCGGGCCCGCCCGCGCCGGTCCTGCGGCGCGGGCCGCTCGCGCGGATCCGCTGGTGAGGGGCGAACAGCACCTTAGAGTACGGCGCGCAGCGCCTCGTCGAGACGGGTATGGGCGAAGCGGTACCCGGTGTCCTCCAGCTTGCGCGGCACGAGCCGATGGCTGGGCAGCAGCGCCTCCTTCGCGAACTCGCCGAGCCCCAGCCCCAGCGCGAACGCCGGCACCGGCATCGGCACCGTGCCCTTGCCCAGCGCCTTGCCCAGCGCGCGGGTGAACTCCTCGTTGGTCACCGGCCCCGGCGAGCCGAGGTTGACCGGGCCGGACACCTCCGGACGGTCCAGCGCGTGCAGGACCGCGCCCACCCAGTCCTGCTCGGAGATCCACGACCAGTACTGCCGGCCCGAACCGAGGGGCGCCCCCAGCCCCGCCTTGAAGATCGGCAGCATCCGGCCGAGCGCCCCGCCCCGCCGGCTCAGCGCGATGCTGGTGCGCAACTGCGCCGTCCGCATCCCCAGCGCCTCGGCCTCCCGGGCCTCCTTCTCCCACCGGACGCACAGCTCCGCCAGGAACCCCTCGCCCCGGCCCGCGCTCTCGTCGACCGGCCGGTCTCCCGTGTCGCCGTAGAAGTCCACCCCGGACGCCGACAGCAGGGCCTCAGGAGGCCGTGACAGCTCTCCCAGGGCGCGCACGAGGGTCCGGGTGCCCAGGACCCGGCTGCGGATCAGCTCGCGCTTGTAGGCGGGGCTCCAGCGCCGGTCGCCGACGGGCGCCCCGGCCAGGTGGACCACCGCGCCGGCGTCCTCCAGGGCGGCGGGCTCCAGCACGCCTTCCCCGGGGTCCCAGAACCTCTCGTCGGGCCCCTGGGGCGGCCGGCGCACCAGCGCGACGACCCGATCGCCACGCCCGCGCAGAGCCTCCGCCAGCGCACTCCCCAGCAACCCGGACGCCCCGGTCACGATGATCACCACCAGCCCAGCCTACGCCGCGCTGTCGCGAATCGCCCCCGAGCACGCCGACGCCACACCGCCCCTGAGTGTGGCCGTCTTACGGGGGTGGGACGGCCGGCGGGGTCGACCACGGTGACGGTCAAGGGTGCGGCGTCACGGCGCCCCGCCACCATCCGGTCAGAGGCCGTCTTCCTGGAGGCCCTGAGCCCCGTACGGCGGGTGGCGGCCGGCTTGGCTGCGCCGTGACCCCGAGAACGAAAAGCGGCCCGGACGGAGGGAATCCGTCCGGGCCACTATTCACAGATCACGCAAGGCCGAGCTGCGCCTCGAAGCGACCTTCCTCGAGGCGGCGCTTGACCGTCGTGAGGAAGCGCGCCGCGTCGGCACCGTCGACCAGGCGGTGGTCGTACGTCAGCGCCAGGTACACCATCGAGCGGACCGCGATGACCTCGCCCTCCGGCGTGTCGACCACCACGGGACGCTTGACGACGGCGCCGGTGCCCAGCATGCCGACCTGCGGCTGGTTGAGGATCGGCGTGTCGAACAGGGCGCCGCGGCTGCCGGTGTTGGTCAGCGTGAACGTGCCGCCGGTGATCTCGTCGGGCGTCACCTTGTTGGCGCGGGTGCGCTCGGCCAGGTCGGCCGTCTTGCGGGCCAGCCCGGCGAGGTTGAGGTCGCCGGCGTTCTTGATGACCGCCGCGATCAGGCCGCGCTCGGTGTCGACCGCGATGCCCAGGTGCTCGACGTCGAAGTACGTGACCTCCATGGTCTCGTTGTTGATCGTCGCGTTGAGCTTGGGGTGCTGCTTGAGCGCCTCGATCGCGGCCATCTCGAAGAACGGCATGAACGACAGCTTGACGCCCTCGCGGCGCAGGAACTCCGCCTTGGCCTGGTCGCGCAGCCGCGCGATCTTCGTGACGTCGACCTCGACGACCGTGGTGAGCTGGGCCGCCGTCTGCAGCGACTCGACCAGCCGCTTGGACATGGTCTGCCGCAGGCGCGACATCTTCTCGGTGCGGCCGCGCAGCGTGGTGTCGACCTCGACCGGCTCGGGAGCCGCGCTGACCTGCGCGGCCGGGGCCTGCGCGGCGGGCGCCGGAGCGGCGGCGGCCGGCTGGGCCGCGGCCGGGGCGGCCTGCTCGCGCTGCGCCTTGGCGGCCTCCAGCACGTCCTGCTTGCGGATGCGGCCGCCGACGCCGGTGCCGGTGACCGACTCCAGGTCGACGCCGTGCTCGTTGGCGAGCTTGCGCACCAGCGGCGTCACGTACGGGCTCTCCCCGGACGGCGCGGCCTGCTCGGCCGGGGCCTGCGCCTGCGGAGCCGGGGCGGGCGCGGGGGCCGGAGCGGGAGCCGGGGCGGGCGCCGGAGCCGGCGGCGCCTGCTGGGCCTGCGGAGCCGGAGCCGGAGCCGGCTGCGGCGGGGCCTGCTGGGCGGGCGCGGGCTGCGGGATCGACGAGGCCGGGGCGGGCTCCGGCTCGGGCTGCGCGGCGGGGGCCGGAGCCTCCTCCTGCGCGGGCGCGGCGCCGCCCGCCTGGCCGTTCTCGTCGATGATGGCCAGCTCGGCGCCGACCTCGACGGTCTCGTCCTCCGCGACGACGATCTTGGTGATGACACCCGCGGACGGCGACGGGATCTCGGTGTCGACCTTGTCGGTGGACACCTCGAGGAGCGGCTCGTCGGCCTCGACGCGCTCGCCCTCCTTCTTCAGCCAACGGGTGACCGTGCCCTCGGTGACGCTCTCGCCGAGCTGGGGCATCTGTACGGAGACCGGCATCGTTATCTTCTCTCGCGTTCTGATGAGGGCTGGACTAGTTGTGTACGTGCAGCGGCTTGCCGGCCAGTGCCAGCATCGCCTCACCCATGGCCTCGGACTGGGTCGGGTGTGCGTGGATGAGCTGGGCGACCTCTGCGGGCAGCGCCTCCCAGTTGTAGATCAGCTGACCCTCGGTCACGAGCTCGCCGATGCGGCGGCCCACCATGTGGACGCCGACGACGGGCCCGTCCTTCTGGGCGATGACCTTGACCGCCCCAGCGGTGCCGAGAATCTGGCTCTTCGGGTTGCCCGCGAGGTCGTAGACCTGCTCCACGATCTCGATGCCGCGCTCGGCGGCCTGCGCGGACGTGATGCCGACCGAGGCGACCTCGGGGTCGGAGTACGTGATGCGGGGGACGCCGGCGTAGTCGATGGGCGGCGGGTTGAGCCCGGCGATGTGCTCGGCGACCATGATGCCCTCGGCGAAGCCGGCGTGCGCCAGCTGCAGGGTGGGGATGAGGTCGCCGATCGCGTAGACGCCGGGGACCGAGGTGCGGCAGTGCTCGTCGACGACGACGGCGCCGCGCTCGATCGCGATGCCGGCCTCCTCGAAGCCCATGCCGGCCGACACCGCGCCGCGGCCGACCGCGACGAGCAGCACCTCGGCGTCGAGCGTCTTGCCGTTGGCCAGGGTGACCACGACGCCCGTGTCGGTGGTCTTGGCGCTGTCGAAGAAGACGCCGAGCTCGTACTTGATGCCGCGGCGGCGGAAGGCCCGCTCCAGCAGCTTGGAGCTGGACTCCTCCTCGGTGGGCAGCAGGTGCGGCAGCGCCTCGACGATCGTCACCTCGGCGCCGAACGAGCGGTAGACGCTGGCCAGCTCGACGCCGATCACGCCGCCGCCCAGCACCACCACGGACGCGGGGACATGGTCCATGGTCAGCACGTGCTCGCTGGTGATGATCCGCTCGCCGTCGATCTCCAGACCGGGCAGCGACTTCGGCGCGGAGCCGGTGGCGAGGACGACGCTGGCCCCCTCGTACACCTCGGAGCCGACCTGGATCGCCCGCTCCCCGACGAGGCGGCCCTCGCCCTCGACGATCGTCACGCCCGCGCCCTTGAGCAGGCCCTGCACGCCCTTCCAGGCGCGATTGACGATCTTGTCCTTGAACGCGTGGACGCCGGGGACGTCGATGCCGTCGAAGCGCGCCTTGACGCCGAACGTCTCGCTCTCGCGGGTCTCGTCGGCGACCTCGGCGGAGTGCAGCAGAGCCTTGGTGGGGATGCATCCCCGGTGGAGGCAGGTGCCGCCGATCTTGTCCTTCTCGATCAGAGCGACGGACTTGCCCAGCTCGGCAGCCCTCAGCGCGCAGGCATAGCCGCCGCTGCCGCCACCTAGGACGACGATGTCGTAGGCCACAGGAAGGCTCCTTGTCGGGGTGTTCGTGATGCCGTCATCTTTTCATTTGTTTCAGATGCTCGCGTGCCGCTCGGCGAGTCCGATCAGGGTGCGGGTGATGGCGCCCGTGCCGCCCTTGGGGATGTAGCCGTACGGCTCGCCCTTGTTGAAGGCGGGGCCGGCCATGTCGATGTGCGCCCAGCGCACGCCGTCGGGCACGAACTCCTTGAGGAAGATGGCCGCGGTCAGCATGCCGCCCCAGCGCTCGGGGTGGAGGTTGGCGAGGTCGGCGATCGGCGAGTCGAGGCCCTTGCGCAGCTCCTCGGGCAGCGGCATGCCCCAGGCGCCCTCGCCGGCGGCCGTCGCGGCCTCGACGACGAGCTCCCTGACGGCGTCGTCGTTGGACATGACGCCGGCGGTGCGCCAGCCCAGGGCGACGATCTGCGCGCCGGTGAGGGTGGCCACGTCGACGATCAGGTCGGGGGAGTCCTCGGCGGCGCGGGCGATGCCGTCCATGAGCACCAGGCGGCCCTCGGCGTCGGTGTCGAGCACCTCGACGGTCTTGCCGCTGTAGCTGTGGATGACGTCGGAGGGGCGCTGCGCGGTGCCGCTCGGCAGGTTCTCGGCCAGGCAGAGGTAGCCGACGGCGTTGACCGGGACGCCGAGGCGGGCGATGCCGAGCAGCGCGCCGAAGACGGCGGCCGCGCCTCCCATGTCGGACTTCATCCAGTCCATGGACGCGGACGGCTTGAGCGACAGGCCGCCGGAGTCGAAGGTGATGCCCTTGCCGACGAAGGCCAGCGTCTTGGCGGCCTCGGGGTGGGTGTAGGACAGGCGGACGAGCCGGGGCGGGTTGGCCGAGCCCTGGCCGACGCCGATGAGGCCGCCGTAGCCGCCGTCCTTGAGCTGCTTCTCGTCGAGCACCTCGATCGACAGGCCGGTCTCGGCGGCGGCCTGCTCGGCGATCTCGGCGAACTTGGCCGGCCAGAGGTCGGAGGGCGGGGTGTTGACCAGGTCGCGCACGAGCGACACCGACTCGGCGAGCGCGGTGACCCGCTCGGTGATCCGGGCGCCCTCCTCGCCGCCGAGCGGCGAGAGCACGTCCAGCTCGGCCACGGGGTCCTTGGCGTCGCCGCCGGTGCGGTAGCGGCTGAAGCCGTACGCGCCGAGCAGGGCGCCGAGGGCGACGGCCTCGGCGTCGGCGGCGGACTCGGCGGGCAGCGCGATCGCGGCGCGGGCGGTGCCGGCGAGGGAGCGGGCGGCGGCCCCGGCCGCGCGGCGCAGCGTCTCGGCGTCGCTCTTGTCGCCCAGACCGACCGCGACCAGCAGCGGGGCGCTGATGGCGCCGAAGGTGGGCACCTTGGCGATCTCGCCCGGCTTGCCGGCGAACCCGGCTGCGGTGAGGGAGGCGGCGAGCTTGCCCCCGAAGGCGGCGTCGAGCGCCTGCGCGCCCGTGACGGGGAGGGGGGCCTCGGGGCCGGACCGGAACCCGACGATCAGCGCGTCGGTGTCGAAAGAGACTGGATCTGCTGAGTTCAGCCGCACAGTGGTCACGTAAACCGACTCTATCGAGGGTTACGAGGTACTCACAAACAGGGGTTCATCCTACCAATGGCCGGTTGATGGAATGGTGCTAGTGTTATTGGCACCATGCTGCTCACGCTCGATCTCAACGACGTCCGTCCCCTGCACGAACAGGTGGCGGCGGCCATCCGCCGGGCCATCGGCGAGGGCTCCTACGCGGCCGGCGACCGGCTGCCGCCGGCCCGCGAACTGGCCCAGGCGCTCGGCATCAACACCAACACGGTGCTGCGCGCCCTGCGCGACCTGCGCGATGAGGGGCTGCTGGAGTTCCGGCGGGGGCGGGGCGTCAGCGTCGCCGGCGTCGCCGGAGGCCGCGCCCTGCTCGTCCAGCGGGCCCGCGAGCTGCTGGAGGACGCCCAGAGGCACGGCTACCGCCGAGAGGACCTCATCACCATCCTGAAGGAGCTGCCATGAACCCCGGCACGACGACCCCGGCCCTCGCGACGCCCTCACGTCGGACCGCCGCGCTGTGGGGCCTCACGGTCTCGGCCGTCCTCGCCGCGGGACCGCTCGTCCTGCGCGACCGGCTGCCCGACCCGATCGCCGTCCACTGGGGTCTCGGCCTGGGTCCTGACCGGTCGATGCCGCTCGCGGCGTCCGCGACGACGGACGTGGCGCTCTGGGCCGCCGTCTGGGTGACGCTCCTCGTGATGGTCCCGGCCGTCTCCGGGCGACGCCGGGCCCGCGCCGGCTGGTGGGGCGCCCTGGCGGGCTCCTCCGCGCTCTTCCTCGGCATGGGCGCCACCACCCTGCTGGCGAACCTTGACGCCCCCTCCTGGACCGAGGCGCGCCTGCCCGGCTGGCAGGCGGCCGCGGTGCTCGCCACGGCCGTGGCGGCGGCGCTGCTGGCCGCCCGCCTGCGCCGCGGCGGGGCGGACGAGCCCGGCGGCGCGGCTTCCGTGCCTCCGGAGCTGCGGCTGCGGCCGGGGCAGCGCGCCGTGTGGGTCGGCCGCGCCGGCAACCGGTGGCTGTCCGCGGTGACCGCCGCGGCGGGGGCCGGGCTGGGCCTGCTCGGCCTGCTGTGGACGCTCGGGCTGGCCGGGGACGAGACCGCGGCCTCGGCGCTTCCCGGGCTGGTGATCGTGCTGGCCGCCGGCCTGTTCACCTCTTCGCTCACGGCCCGGGTCACCGAGGACGGGCTCGCGATCGGGTTCGGGCCGTTCGGCTGGCCGGTGCGCAGGATCCGCCTGGACCGCGTCGAGCGGGCGTGGACCGAGACGCGCAGCCCCGTCGAGGTCGGCGGGTGGGGCTTCCGCGGCCTGCCGGGCGACGCCACCATCATGCTGCGGGGCGGGGAGTGCCTCGTGGTCCGCTACCGATCGGGCGGGCGTCTCGCGGTGAGCGTGGACGACGCCGAGCGCGCCGCGTCCCTGATCAACGCCCTGCTCGCGGAGCGGGTGGGCGCATGAGGCCCCTGCCGGTGTTCCTGGTCGTGGCGTTCGGGCTGGCGTGGGTGGCGGCGCTGCCGGTGTGGCTGGCGGGCGGCCTCGGCTCGCCCATGACGCAGGTGTCGGGGATGCTGATGATGTTCACGCCCAGCGTGGGGGTGCTGGCGGCGTGGCTGCTGACGGGCCGCGCCGCGGGCTCCGGCACGGGCGAGGCGGTGGGGCGGCCGCCGTTCCGCCGGTTCGCCCGGGAGACCGGGCTGACGCTGGGGGAGCGGCCCGGCCGCACCGTCCTGCTGGTGCTGCTCGCCTGGTTCGGCGTGCCGCTGCTCGTCGCGGCGTCGATCGCGCTGAGCGTCGCCCTCGGGCTGGTCTCGCTGGACCTGACCCGGTTCAGCCTGTTCCAGCAGGGGCTGCGGGCGCAGGGCGCGCAGGTGCCCGGCGGGCTGTCCACGGTGGTGGTCATCCAGATCCTGATCGCCACGCTGGCCGGCCCGCTGCTCAACGCGGTGCCGTCGCTGGGCGAGGAGTGGGGCTGGCGCGGCTGGCTGGCGCCCCGGCTCGTGGCCGCGCGGGGCACGGTCGCCGGGCTGGCGCTCTCCGGCGTCGTCTGGGGCCTCTGGCACGCCCCGCTCACGCTGCTCGGCTACAACTACGCCCGCCTCGGCCCCTGGGCCGCGCTCTACTTCGTGGGGTTCTGCGTGCCGGCCGGGGTGGTGTTCGGGTGGTTGCGGCTGCGCTCGGGCAGCGTGTGGCCCGCCGTGGTGGCCCACGGCTCGGTGAACGCGGTGACGGGCGTCGTGCTGCTGCTCGGCGACGCGGCCGCGCCGCCCGACCCGGTCGTGGCCGGGCTCACGGGGCTGGCCGGGTGGGCGGTGCTGGCCGTGACGGCGGTGGTGCTGCTCCGCTTCTTCCCGGTACGGGCGCCGCGGCCCCCCTGCTTCCCCGTGCCCGAGCCGGATCCCGCCGGGGCCCCCGCCGCGGGCTGAGGTCTCAGCCGATCACGGCCCAGACCACCAGGGCGGCGGTGGTCGCCGTCTCCACCAGCGCGCCGAGCACGTCCCCGGTGACACCGCCCAGCCGCCGCCGGGCCCGGCGCAGGAGCAGCAGCGCGGCCCCCAGCCCCGCCGCCATGGCGATGGGCGCGACGACCGCGGACGCCCAGCCGGAAAGGGCGGCCGGGGTCAGGCCGAGGGGCGCGGACGTCCGGTCGGAGGGGGCGGTCGCGGGGCCCCATTCGAGCGGGGCGGTCACGGGCGGCGGATGGGAGGCGGACGTCCAGGCGGCGAGGACGACCCCGGCGAGCGCGGCGACGATCAGCGCCGCCGCGGTCACCCGCCAGGCGGTGGCCGGCCTTACCGTGCCGGCCACCGTCGCCCCGAGCCCGCCGGGCCGCGCGGCGGGCACCCCGGACCGGCAGGCCCACACGAGCGCGAGCCGCCCCGTCACGCAGGCGGTCACCAGCGCGAACGGCCCGGCCGCGGTCAGCGCGGCGATCTGGGCGAGCAACGTGATGACCAACGTCATCACGCCGAACGGCCCGATGTCCGACTTTTTCATGATGTCGAGCGCCTGATCGGCGGGCTTGCCGCTGCCCAGCCCGTCGGCCAGGTCCGCCAGCCCGTCCAGGTGCAGCCCCCGCGTCAGCACGGCCAGCGCCCCCACGGCCAGCACGGCGCCCAGCAGCGGCGGCCCCGGGAGCAGGAGCGGCAGGCACGCCACCAGCCCCAGCACCAGTCCGACCACCGGCGCGGAGCCCATGGCCGCGCCCGCGGTCCGCCGATCCACCCGCGGGACGCGTACCGGGAAGATCGTCAGCAGGCCCACGGCCAGCCGGAGCCCGTCCGTCCGGCCCGCCCCGGCCGCGGACGAGCCAGGAGATCCCCCGCGAAGCCGCATAACGGTCGATGGTACGGCCGTTAGGGTGAGCGGATGCACGTGGTTCAACTCGAAGGCGTAGCGGTCCGGGTCGTCGGCAAGACGCTGCTGAGCGGCGTCGACTGGCGGGTGGAGTACGGCGAGCACTGGGCGATCCTCGGCCCCAACGGGGCGGGGAAGACGACGCTGCTGTCGCTGGCCGCCGCCGTGCGGCATCCGACCGAGGGCGCGGTCAGCGTGCTCGGCCACCGCCTCGGCCGGGTCGACCTGCGCTCCCTGCGCCGCCACATCGGCCTGGTGGCGGCCAGCCAGCGCCTGGTCGACGAGGATCTCCTGGAGGAGGAAGGGGCGACCGCGCTCACCGTGGTACTCACCGGCCACACCGGGACGAGCGCCCCGCTGTGGGACAAGTACGGCGACGCTGAGCGCGACCGCGCGCTGCGCCTGCTGGGCGACCTCGGCTGCAAGGACCTGGCCGACCGGCCGTTCCGGGTGTGCTCCCAGGGCGAGCGGGCCCGCGTCCGGGTGGCCAGGTCGCTCATGTCCGACCCGGTGGTGCTGCTGCTGGACGAGCCGTTCGCGGGGCTCGACCTGCCCGCCCGCGAGGACCTGATCACGGCCGTCGAGGACCTGGCGGCCACGCGGCCGGTGCTCACCACGATCACGGTGACGCACCACCTGGAGGAGATCCCCGCGACCACCACGCACGCCATGCTCATGCGCGACGCCCGCGTCCTGGCGGCGGGGCCGGTCTCGGAGGTGCTCACGCCCGGCAACCTGTCCGAGTGCTTCGGCCGCGCCCTCCACGTCGACCGCCTCGACGGCCGCTGGTACGCCCGCGCCATCCGCCCCTGACCCCCATCCCCCGCACCAGGCCGCCCGCACCAGGCCGCCCACGCCAGGCCGCCCGCAGACGCCCCCGCAGGTGTCAGCCCTCGCACCGCCCTGTCAGCGGGTCCTGTCCGAGGGCCGCTGGGCCGGAGGCGGACCGAGCCAGGGGCGTCAGGGCCAGAGGGAGGTCGAGCAGCCGGCCATCGTGGGGACGGGGCGTCGGGCCCGGGGGAGACCGGGCTCTGGGACGTCAGGGCAGGGGGAGGACGCGGCCGGCCACGACGAGGGCGACGTCCTCCGACTCGGCCGCCAGCCGCTCGTTGAGCCGGCCCAAGGCGTCCCTGAACGCCCGCCCGCTGGCCGTCGCGGGCACCACGCCCATGCCCACCTCGTCCGACACCGCCACGATCCGCTGCCCCGCGCCGCGCCAGGCGGCCACGAGCTCGTCGCACCGCCGCCACACCGCCGTCCGGTCGCCCTCCCAGGCGCCGTGCTCGTCGAACACCGCCGCCAGCCACGTGCCGAGCCCGTCCACCAGCAGGGGCGTCGCGGCGTCCCGGACGACCCCCGCGAGGTCGGTCGTCTCCAGCGTCGCCCAGTGCGCGGGCCTGCGCTCCCGGTGCACCCGGATCCGGGCCGCCCACTCGGCGTCCCCCTCGCCGCCGGGACCCGTGGCGACATAGGTGACGTACGGCTCGCCGGCCAGCCGGGTCTCCGCCTCGGCCGACTTCCCCGAACGCGACCCGCCCAGCACCAGCTCCCGCCAGGGCCCGTCCCCGGCAGGCCGCTGGGGGAGGGGGAGCGCCGCGGGGGAGGCCGTGTCGAGCGTCGCGCCGTCCGGGACGGCGTGCGCACCCCACAGGCACAGCCGCCGGGCCAGTTCCTCCTCGGAGCGCGCCCGATGGTCGAGCCCGACCGCCACCACGAAGGTGTCCCGGTCGGCGACCCCGTCGCGCCGCAGCAGCCCGAGCCGCTCCGGCCGGTCGAGCAGGTCGATCAGGAGGAGGTCGCAGCGCCCCTCCACGCCCTCCGGGCAAGGGCCGGGCGGGACGTACAGGACGCGCGTGCCGTCGGGGCCCTCCAGGCCGTGGCCTCCGGCGAAGGCGCGGTAGCCGGGCGGCGGGGCGAGGAACGGCAGGCGCGCGACGCCGTCCACCACGATCTCGAACGGCCGGCGCCGGCCGGCGGGCAGACGGCGGCAGGAGGCGCACCGGCAGCCCGGCTCCGGCCAGCCCGCGGCGCCCGCCGTACCGGGGAGAAAGACCTTCACCGCGCCGAGCGTACGCGCCCGGCGCACCGGAGTCGCCCGAGCCGGGAGCACGGGGGTGTGCGGACGGTGTGTGCGGCGTGAGGCCCCATGACGGGGCTCGGGAGTAGGGTGCCAGTGCCGCCGGAGGGTGCGCCGGCGAACCCGCGGAAAAGGAGCGTATGGCATGACATGGCGGTGGCGTTACGAGAACGCGCATGGTGGTGAGGTGACAGACCGCCCGTTGCCGCGAGAGGTCTTCCCCAGCCAGGCCGACGCGGAGTCCTGGCTCGGCGAGAACTGGCGTGACCTGCTTGAATCCGGTGTCGAGCAGGTCGCCCTGCTCGACGAGGACCGTGTCGAGTACCAGGGCCTGTCCTTGCGCGCCGAGTGACGGCCGGCATCCCCATGACGAAGTGACGAAATGACGGAATGACGGACTACGGACGACCGATCAGCCCTGGGGCCTCCTGACCGACCACGGAAGCCCCGCTGACGAGAGCGAGACCCCTTGAGCCGCGATCACGGGCTCAAGGGGTCTCGTCGTGTGAGGACCGTGGGAAGCACAAGCCCGCGAGGCCCACGGGGACCACAAGCACGCGAGGACCGCGGGGCCGCGAGGGCCGCGGGCCGAGAGGATCGCGAGTACCACGAGGATCGCGAGGGCCGGGGTCCGTCACGTGCGAAAGGACCCCGGCCCTCCCGTCACGGGCGCTTGGCGGGGCTGGCGGTCTTGCCCGGGTCGCGCTCGACCACGGAGCCGAGCACGTCGTCGATCCGCTTGAGCACCTCGGCGTCGAGCTTGACGCCCGCCGCCTTGACGTTGTCGCGCACCTGCTCGGGCCGGGAGGCGCCGATGATCGCGCTGGACACGTTCGGGTTCTGCAGCACCCACGCGACGGCGAGCTGCGCCATGCTGAGCCCGAGGCCGGCCGCGATCGGCTTGAGCTCCTGGACGCGGGAGAGCACGTCGTCGTTCATGAACCGGGCGATCATGCCGCTGCCGCTCGGGTCGGTGGCGCGCGAGCCCTCCGGCGGCTGCTGTCCGGGCAGGTACTTGCCGGTGAGCACGCCCTGCGCGATCGGCGACCAGACGATCTGGCCGATGCCCTCGCGCTCGCACAGCGGCACGACCTCGGCCTCGATGACCCGCCACAGCATGGAGTACTGCGGCTGGCTGGACACGATCCGGTCGAAGCCCATCTCGTCGGCGATCTTCAGCGCCTGGGCGATCTGGTCGGCGCTCCACTCGCTGACGCCGACGTAGAGGACCTTGCCCTGCCGTACGAGGTCGTCGAACGTCTTCAGGGTCTCCTCGAGCGGCGTCTCGTAGTCAAAGCGGTGCGCCTGGTAGAGGTCGACGTAGTCGGTCTGCAGGCGGCGCAGGGACCCGTGGATCGACTCGGTGATGTGCTTGCGGGACAGTCCGCGGTCGTTCTGGCCCGGTCCGGTGGGCCAGTAGACCTTGGTGAAGATCTCCAGCGACTCGCGGCGCACGCCCTTGAGCGCCCGGCCGAGGACCTCCTCGGCCTTGGTGCCGGCGTACACGTCGGCGGTGTCGAACGTGGTGACGCCCTCGTCGAGGGCGGCCTGCACGCACTGCTTGGCGGCCTCTTCCTCGACCTGGGAGCCATGGGTGAGCCAGTTGCCGTAGCTGATCTCGCTGACCTTGAGACCGCTGCGGCCGAGGTGACGGAATTCCATGTCCACGACCCTAGGCGGTCACGTGATGTGACCTGATTCGGGATAGGGTGCGCGACGTGCTGAAGCTCGTACGGACGGCGCTGACCGCGGCGATCCTGACCGCGATCGCCGTACGGCTGCGCCGCCGGGCGCGCCAGGAACACCCTGGTCAGGCGCCTGGTCACCCCGCCTCGGGGCCGGCCGGGAGCGGGCGGTCCCGGCGTTCCGGAGGGATCACGCCGCTCCTGCTCACCGCCGGGGCGGTCGTGGCGGTCGTGCTGCTGGTGGCCGCCGCGTTTCTGACGCCCGCCGTCCCGCCGGAGCCCACGCCTTCACCGGCGGCCACGCCGTCCATGCTGGCCGCCTCGTCGCCGGCGGACAGCTCGTCGCCCGCGGAGACGCCGTCGCCGCTGGACACGCCGTCACCGGCCGGGGCGTCACCCCTGGCCACCGCCTCGCCCACGGCCCCCGTCGGCGCGTCCCCGAGCCCGGACACCGGGCTCCGCGCGCCCGCGGACCTGGTCTGCCGTCCGGCCGCGCGTCCGGCGGTGGTGCGGCCGATCGACCCGCGCGTCCGGCGGGCCGTCAACCACCAGTGGCGGCGCATCGAGCGGTGGCTGCGGCGCAACGCGCCGCGGACGTACGCGACGCTGGGCGCCCGGGGCAGGCCCCGGCACATCGCGCTCGCGGAGGCGCGCATGGGCGTGGAGTTCCCCGACGCGCTGCGCGCCTCCCTGCTGCGCCACGACGGGGCGGCGCACTTCGGGCTGGTCGGCGAGCGGCTGTTCGGCGTCCGGCAGATCCGCGCCCTCTGGCGGGAGTACTGCCGCGACGGCGGCGGGATCGTGCCGGGGGAGAACTGGGACGACCGGCTCATCCCGGTCGGCGGCCAGCTGGAGGGCGTGCTGCTCGTCTCCAGTGAGGACGCCGGGTCCGTCGTCGAGATCGGCGACGAGTACATGTCGGACCGCCCCGGTGGCCTGCGGGTCCGGTCGTACTACGGGCTGCTGCGGGCCGTGGCCGACGGCCTGGAGCGGGGCCGACTGGGAGAGTTGCGGCCCCGCGTCGTCGACGGCGCGCTCACCTGGGAGTAGGCCCTCGGCCCGGACATGCCACCCGGACGTGAGCCGCCCGCGGCGGCCTGCCTCCCGCCTGATTCCTGGGCCTTACCGGCCGGTTTCCTCGGCCTTCCGGCCTACTTCCTGGGCGCGACCGGCTTGCCGCCCGGCGCCACCGTGGGCGGCGGGAAGCGGAGCTTGCGGATCTGCAGGGCGCGCATCGCCGCGTAGAACCCGACGCCGCGCATGCTCTCGTTCGGCAGCTTCTCCGCGCCCAGCTTCTTGACCTTCCAGGCCACGTAGAGCGAGGTGGCCACGACGCCGATCATCATGATGGGCCAGCCGATCGTGATGACGTAGCCGAGGATCAGGCCCCGCACCTGGATCGGCCACGGGATCCACGTCGCCAGCAGGATCAGCAGCGAGAACGGCAGGAAGTACTGGCTCGGCAGCCGCCGCGAGTCGACCCAGTCGCGGGCGAACTTGCGGGCCGGGCCCTTGTCGCGCGCCGGGAGGTAGCGCTCGTCTCCCGCGAGCATGCCCTTGCGGGCCCGATCGCGCTCCACGGCCTGCTTGGCCCGCATCTGCCGGTAGGCCTCCTTGCGGTCCTTCGGAGCGCTGACCGGCTGGCGCCGCCTGCCTTCGGCGTCTCGGCGCTTGGGTGTGGGACGACCCTTGCCCTGAGGCTTAGGATCGTCAGCGGGGACGGGAGTGTCGTCCACGGAGGTTTGGGAACGGCGTCGCAACACGACGTCAACCCTACCTGGACTGCAACTTAGTGACGCCCTCGTGCGTTATGCGTAGGGTAATCCCAGGGCGGCTGCGCTGCACTGGGTGACCACCAGCACGACCTAAGAAGGGGACGGCCGACGCGCATGAGCGTGATGAAGAGACTTTCGATGATCTTCAAGTCCAAGGCCAACAAGGCCCTGGACAAGATGGAGGATCCGCGCGAGACCCTCGACTACTCCTACCAGCGGCAGCTTGAGCTGCTGCAGAAGGTGCGCAGGGGCGTGGCCGACGTCGCCACCTCTCGCAAGCGGGTCGAGCTGCAGATCAACGGCCTGGAGCAGCAGGCCAAGCGTTACGAGGAGCAGGGCCGCAAGGCGCTGTCCGTCGGCCGTGAGGACCTCGCCCGCACCGCGCTGGAGCGCCGGGCCGGGCTGCAGACCCAGATGGCCGATTTGAAGATCCAGCATGACAACCTGCAGGCCGAGGAGGAGAAGCTCACGCTCGCCTCCCAGCGGCTGCAGGCCAAGGTCGACTCCTTCCGCACGAAGAAGGAGACCATCAAGGCGACCTACACCGCGGCCGAGGCGCAGACGCGCATCAACGAGGCGTTCTCCGGCATCTCCGAGGAGATGGGCGACGTCGGCCTGGCGATCCAGCGCGCCGAGGACAAGACGGCGCAGATGCAGGCCCGCGCCGGCGCCATCGACGAGCTGCTGGCCAGCGGCGCGCTCGACGACTTCAGCGGCACCCGCGGCGACGACATCCAGGCCGAGCTCGACCGCATGGGCGGCGGCATGGACGTCGAGCTGGAGCTCGCCCGCATGAAGGCCGAGCTCGGCCAGGGTCCCGCGCCGCAGAGCGCGATCGAGCAGGGCCACCCGCAGCAGCAGGCGCAGCCCCAGCAGCAGGCGCAGCCGCAGCAGCACACGCAGCAGTTCCGTCAGCCGGGGGAGGGCGCATGATCGTCAGGATCATGGGCGAGGGCCAGGTCGAGATCTCGTCCGACGACATCGCCGTGCTCAACGAGCTGGACGGCGAGCTGGAGTCGGCGATCGAGACCGGCGACGAGGCCAGCTTCCGCGTCAAGCTCCACGCGCTCCTCGACAAGGTGCGCCAGGTGGGCAAGACGCTGCCCGACGACAGCCTTGAGCCGTCAGAGCTGATCCTTCCCCCCGCGGACGCCTCGATCGAGGAGGTCCGGGAGATGCTGGGCGACCAGGGCCTCATCCCGGGCTGAGCCGTGCGCACGCGGTTCGCGCCCGACCGCGGCCTGACCAATCGCATGGTCGTGACGATGTTCCTGCTCGGGCTGCTGTACGTGGTGTTCGTCGGCGCCCTCGTCGCCCTGGGGGTCCGGGCGCTGACGGTGCTGCTGATCGCCGGGGGCCTGCTGCTGGCGCAGTACTTCCTGTCCGACCGCATCGCGCTGTACGGGATGGGCGGGCGCGAGGTGTCGCCGCGGGAGGCTCCCGAACTGCACGGGCTGATCGACCGGTTGTGCGCCATGGCCGACATGCCCAAGCCACGGGTGGCGATCGCCGACTCCGACGTCCCCAACGCGTTCGCCACCGGTCGTGACCAGAAGCACGCCGTCGTCTGCGTCACGACGGGCATCCTTCGCCGCCTGGACGCGCGGGAGCTCGAGGGGGTGCTGGCCCACGAGCTCTCGCACGTCGCCCACCGCGACGTGGCCGTCATGACGATCGCCTCGTTCCTCGGCCTCGTGGCGGGTCTCATGACGCGCTTCGCCCTCTACAGCGGGCTGGGCGCGCGCCGCTCCGACGGGCAGGGCGGCCTGCCGGTCGGGCTGATCGTCATGGTGGTCTCCGTCGTGGTGTACGCGGTGAGCTTCCTGCTCACCCGGGCCCTGTCGCGCTACCGCGAGCTGTCCGCGGACCGGGCCGGCGCCCTGCTCACGCAGCGGCCGTCGGAGCTGGCCAGCGCGCTCGTCAAGATCAGCGGCGACATGGCCCGGATCCCGACCCGCGACCTGCGGGAGGCCGCGCCGTTCAACGCCTTCTACTTCGCCCCGGCCGCGGCGCCCGGCGCGACGCTGGCCAACCTGTTCTCCACGCACCCGCCCCTCGACCGCCGGCTCCGGCAGCTCTCGGAAATCTCCGCCCAGCTCGGGAGGGGGTGAGCGTGGGCTGGCTGGACGCGCTGCTCGGCCGTTCGAAGCCGGTCAGGCCGAACCTCGACGCGCTGTTCGCGCTGCCGTCCGCCCTGGTGACCCTGGAGGCGGCCACCGGGCTCAAGGCGACCGGGACGGGCTCGGTCGCCTTCCGCGCGGCGGAGGGCGGCGCCTTCGCGGCGGCCGAACGCGACGCCAAGGCGCTGCTCGGCGACCGCGTCGAGGAGTCGGACGACGGCTACGGCTACACGTGGCTGCTGGTCCGGCGCGCGCCGGAGGCGGTGGGCGACCTGGTGACGGAGCTGCACGCGGTCAACTCCACGCTGGAGGGCGCCGGGTTCGGCCCGTCGCTGCTGTGCTCGATCGTGTCGCTCGCCGGTGCGGACGGGCGGCGGCTATCGCTGGTGTACCTGTACAAGCGCGGCACGTTCTACCCGTTCGCGCCCCTGACGGGGCAGCGGCGCGACAACGCGCTCGAACTCCAGGCGCGCGGCGCGCTCGCGGACGAGCTGCCGCTGGAGCCGGACCTCAGCCGCTGGTTCCCGGTCTGGGGCGCCCCCGGCCTCTGAGCCCGGCCCGGCGCCGCCGTCCTCGACGGCCTTCACCATCCAGACGCCGAGGGACGCCCGACGTGTTGCGGCTGCTCGGTGTCCGGACGCGGACATGTGCTCGCGCCGGGGGCGGTTCGTGGCGATAGATACGCTTAGTGGTGTAATCGTCACGTGGAGCGACAATTGTCGGTGTTCGCGGCTTCCGCGTTCATCGTGGCCGCCGTACTCGCCAGCGCCTGGGTGACCGGGCAGTTCACCACTCCGGCCCTGAGCGGCGCGGGCGGCTACGTGAGCGAGCTGGCCGCCCGCGACCAGCCGTGGACGCGCCTGTTCCGGACCACCGACGCGCTCGCCGCCCTGGCCTGCCTGGCGGGCGTGGCACTGACGCCCCGTACGGCGCGGGAGGGCACCGGCTGGCTGGCGCTGGCCGTCTTCGCCGCGCTCGCGCTGCTGGGAGGCGTGTTCCCGCTGGACTGCGCGGTCCTGAGCGACCCGTCGTGCGCGCACCGGGCGCGGTCGCTAGCCCACCACGTCCACGCCGCGGCGTGGGCGCCGTCCGAGGCGTGCGGCGTGGCCGCCATGGTGCTGCTGAGCCTGCGCTGGCACACCTGGCCCGCGGCCCTCCTCGCCGGCGCCTCGCTGGGCGCCACCGCCCTCCTGGGCGCCGTCGCCACCGGCGCCACCACGCTCATGGCCGTCCTCCTCCCCGGCGGCTCGGCCCTCGTACCGCCCGCCGCGCTCACGCTGACCGCCGCCTCCGCCTCACCCCTCGCGTCGCTTTCCGGCGCTCCGGCGCTCGCTCACGCCGTCCGCGGGATCGATCCCGGGCTCCTGGCGCTCCTCGCGGGCGCGGGGGCCGTGCAGCGCCTCCAGGCCGCGCTGCTTGCCGGCTGGCTCGTGTACGCGGCGCTCCGGCTGCTCGTACGCCCCGGGCCGGCGCGCCCCGGCGCGCCGCCCCGCGTGGCCCGGCACGGGACCGGACCCGCCGTGATCCTCACCGGCGGCCTCGGAGGGGCCTGGCTGCCGTGGGACCGGCTGACGCGGACGCTGGCGCGCGGGCACCGGGTGACCCGCTTCGACCGCCCCGGCCTCGGCGCGGACGCGTGCGTGCCGGCCGCTCCCGACCGGCGGGGCTCGCGCGCTCCCGACGCGGCCCCCGCCGCGCCACCCACCCTGTACGGACCCACCCTTTACGACGTGGCCCCCGCCGTGCCACCCACTCTGTACGGACCCACCCTGTACGGCGAGGCGTCCTCCGCGCCGCCCACCCTGTACGGCGAGGCCGCCCGGCTGGCCGCGCTCGCCCCCGCGCACCCCGAACGCGTCACCGTGGTCGCCCACGGGCAGGCCGCCTGGCACGCGGAGGCGTTCGCCCGGCTGCATCCCCTGCGCGTGGCCGCGCTCGTGCTCGTGGACCCGCACCCCGGCGTGCGCGGCGCGCGCGGCACCTCGGCCGCGGGACGGGAGGCGGCCCGATGGCTGCCCGCCCTGGGCGGCACGTGGGGCGCCGCCGTCCTCGCCCGGCTGGCCGCCCCGGTCCTGGACCGGCTCCACGCCCCCGTCCCACCCGCCCCGGTCCTGGACCGGCTCCACGCCCCCGTCCAGCCCGTCCGGCCACGACCCGGCGAGCGCGGGCACGTGGCCGCCGCCGTCCTGGGGGAGTGGCTGGCGCGCCGCGACATGGCCGCCTGCCTGCGCCTCCTGAGAGCCCGCCGGCCGATGCCCGCCGTCCCGGTCACCGTGGTCAGCACGACCCGCCGGCGCGCCCCGGGCCGGCGGGTGGCGGCGGCGCTGGGAGCCGAGCTGGTCCGCGTCCGCCGCCGCGCCCTTCTCCGCGACCCCGCCGCCCTGGTGGCGGCCGTACGGGGCGCGGGGGAGGCGGGCGGGGGCCGACGGCGGGCGTGACGGCCGACACGATCGGCCCGCACAATGGGGCGGCGGAACGGCTCATCCGTACGAGACACCGTCCCACGGCCGAAGGACCCGGACCCGTCCACGAAGGGGTGCGCGTGACCACCGAACACGAGCAGATCGCGGTCGCCGGAGAGGGATCGGCGTCGGCCGCGCCCGACGTCATGCGCCTGAGCGCGGGGGTGGAGGCGCGCGGCGCCTCGGCCGCGCAGGCGTTCGCCGAGGTCAGGGCCGCCGCGGCGCGGCTGGACGCCGCCCTGCGCGAGGCCGGGGTCGCCGCCGAGGACCTGCGCACGAGTGAGCTGTCCCTCGGCCCGGAGTACGAGGCGTACCCCAAGGTGTCCGGCTACCGCGCCGCCCAGGGGGTCGAGGCCGTGGTGCGCGACCTGGCGCGGGCGGACCGGGTGGTCGACGCCGTCGCCGGGGTGGGGGAGGAGGCGCGGCTCGGCGGCGTGTCCTTCGAGCTGTCCGACCCGGCCGCGGCGCTCGCGGAGGCCCGCGAACGGGCGTTCCGCGACGCCGCGGCCAAGGCCGCCCAGTACGCGAGCCTGGCCGGGCGGGCGCTCGGCCGGGTCGTCTCCGTCACCGAGGACGCGCGCGGCGGCCCCCAGCCGATGGCGTTCGCCGCCATGGCGGCCGAGGAGCGCGCGTCGGTCAGCCCCGGCCGGCAGACGCTGTCGGTCGGCGTCCGCGTCGTCTACGCCTTCGCCGGCACGGACACCGAGGCCGGCGCCACCGTGACGCGGACCTAGGGCAGGGCCAGCATGCGGTCGAGGGCCACGCGCGCCCAGTGCGCCGTGTCCTCGTCCACCGTGATCTGGTTGACCACCTCGCCCAGCGACAGCGACTCCAGCGCCCACACCAGGTGGGGCAGGTCGATGCGGTTCATGGTCGAGCAGTAGCAGACCGTGCGGTCCAGGAACGAGACGTTCTTGTCGGGGAACATCCCGGCGAGCCGCTTGACCAGGTTGAGCTCGGTGCCGACGGCCCAGCTCGACCCGGCCGGGGCCTCCTCCAGCGTCTTGATGATGTGCTCGGTGGAGCCGACGTGGTCGGCCTTGAGCACCACCTCGTGCCGGCACTCCGGGTGGACGAGCACGTTCACGCCCGGGACGCGGCGCCGTACGTCGTCGACCGACTCGGCCGTGAAGCGGCCGTGCACCGAGCAGTGGCCCTTCCAGAGGATCATCCTGGCCCGCTGGAGCTGCTCGCGGGTGAGGCCGCCGCCGGGGCGGTGCGGGTTCCACACCACGCAGTCGTCCAGCGACATGCCCATCTCCAGCACGGCCGTGTTGCGGCCGAGGTGCTGGTCGGGCAGGAACAGCACCTTGCCGCGCTGGTCGAACGCCCACTCCAGCGCGCGGCGCGCGTTGGAGGAGGTGCACACCGCGCCGCCGTTGCGGCCGCAGAACGCCTTGATGTCGGCGCTGGAGTTCATGTACGTGACGGGGATCACGTCATCGGCCAGGCCGGCGTCCTCCAGCGCCTCCCAGCACTCCTCCACCTGGTCGAACGTCGCCATGTCGGCCATCGAGCACCCGGCGGCCAGGTCGGGCAGGATCACCTTCTGGGCGTCGGAGGTGAGGATGTCGGCCGACTCCGCCATGAAGTGCACGCCGCAGAAGACGATGTACTCGGCCTCCGGCCGGGCCGCCGCCAGCCGCGCCAGCTTGAAGGAGTCGCCCGTCACGTCGGCGAACTGGATGACCTCGTCGCGCTGGTAGTGGTGGCCCAGCACGAACAGCCGATCGCCCAGCGCCTCCTTCGCCTTGCGCGCCCGCTCCACCAGGCCGGGGTCGGAGGCCGGCGGCAGCTCACCGGGGCAGTCCACCCCCCGCTCGGAGTGCGGGTCGGCGCCCTGGCCGAGGACGAAGAGCGGCAGACCGGTCTGGGTGGCCATCGCCATCCCCCCTTATCGTCGGTTTGACGATACCGATGATGGCACACGGCGCGCCATGCTCGCGTCCCGGGTGGGCGGGGACGGAGAAGAACCAGGGAGAGGCAGGGGAATGCCGGGCATACCCCGGGTGTTGGTAGCGTCTAAGTAGGACGTCAGAAAGAGACAGCCGGGTTAGGGAGTCAGCAGATGACGGTTGAGAGCAGCGAGACCACAGCGCAGGGCCTGATCCTGACCGACGCGGCCGCCGCCAAGGTCAAGAGCCTGCTCGAGCAGCAGGGTGAGGAAGGGCTCCAGCTGCGCGTGGCCGTGCAGCCGGGCGGCTGCTCCGGCCTGCGCTACCAGCTCTTCTTCGACGACCGCCAGATGGACGGCGACGTCGTCACCGACTTCGGCGGCGTGAGCGTCGTCACCGACAGGATGAGCGCCCCGTACCTCATGGGAGCCTCCATCGACTTCGTCGACACCATCGAGAAGCAGGGCTTCACCATCGACAACCCCAACGCCACGGGTTCGTGCGCGTGCGGCGACTCCTTCAACTAGTCGCCTGACGGGTCGTCACCGACACGGTCCCGCTCGCCTTTGTGCGCGCGGGACCTTCGCGTATTCTCGATGGGCTCATCTGGCTTGCTGACAACGAGGAAGAAGAATCCCGTGCGCATCGCCGTCACCGGCTCCATCGCGACAGACCAACTGATGACGTTCCCCGGCAGCTTCGGCGATCAGCTCATCGCCGAGCAGCTCGACCGGGTGTCACTCTCGTTCCTGGTCGACGACCTGCAGATCCGTCGCGGCGGGTGCGCGGCGAACATCGCCTTCGGCATGGGCTGCCTGGGCCTCAACCCGGTCCTCGTCGGCGCCGTCGGCAACGACTTCGCCGACTACCACTCCTGGCTGGAGCGCCACGGCGTCGACTGCGGCTCGGTGCACGTCTCCGAGACCCGCCACACGGCCCGCTTCCTGTGCACCACCGACGAGCACCACAACCAGATCGCCTCCTTCTACACCGGGGCGATGGCCGAGGCGCGTCTCATCGAGCTGCAGCCGGTCGCCGCCCGCGTCGGCGGCCTCGACCTCGTGCTGGTCAGCCCCAACGACCCCGACGCGATGCTGCGCCACACCGACGAGTGCCGCCAGCGCGGCATCCCGTTCGCCGCCGACCCGTCGCAGCAGCTCGCCCGCATGGCCGACGACCAGATCCGCGACCTCGTCGACGGCGCCGCCTACCTGTTCTCCAACGACTACGAGAAGGGGCTCATCGAGCAGAAGACCGGCTGGTCCGACGACGAGATCCTGTCCCGCGTCGGCGTCCGCGTCACCACGCTCGGCCCCAAGGGCGCGGTCATCGACCGCGCGGGCGAGCCGTCCATCCACGTGGCCCCGGCCCCCGAGCTCGGCAAGGCCGACCCCACGGGCGTCGGCGACGCCTTCCGCGCCGGCTTCCTCGCCGGCCTGGCCTGGGGCCTGTCGCTGGAGCGCTGCGGCCAGATCGGCAACCTGACGGCCACCCACGTGCTGGAGAACGTCGGCGGCCAGGAGTACGAGCTCGGCCAGAAGGTCTTCCTGGAGCGCTTCGCCGCCGCCTACGGGGCCGACGCCGCCGCCGAGGTGGCCGCCCACGTGCGCTGCCACCACCCGTAACCCGCGAGGGGTCCGAAGAACGCGGAGGACCCGCGAGCCGTGCGTCGCTGCCGGCCCGCGGGTCCGGGCGTCCCGCCCCGTCCGGCCGCGTCAGCCGCGCGCGTAGACGCGGTGGACGAACTCGGCGAGCTGCGCGTCCGGCAGGTGCCTGGCCAGGTCGGCCTCACTGATCATGCCGACCACGTGGTCGCCCTCGACCACCGGCAGCCGCTTGATCTGGTGCTCCTCCATCTGGGACAGCGCCTCCGCCAGCGGGGCGTCCGGCGTCACCGACACCAGCCCCGTCGTGAGGTCGCCGGCCCGTACCTCGGAGGGGTCACGCCCCTCCGCGATGCACTTCACGACGATGTCGCGGTCGGTGATGATCCCGACGACGCGCCCGTCCGGGTCGCAGACGGGCAACGCCCCGACGTTGCCGTTGCGCATGAGCTGCGCCGCCCGGTCGAGCGTCTCGTGGGCCGGGAGGCATTCGGCGCCCGGGTTCATCACGTCGCGCGCGGTCTCGTGCGGGTGTCCTGCGGTCATCTCTCCCCCTGGGGTGGCTCGTCAGCGGTCGGTCGCTGTGGCCCTACCCAGGTCGCGTCACAAGCCACATCACCCCGCGCGCCGCTGGGGCGAGGTCAGTAGTTGCGCCGCACGTGGATCGCCCAGCCGCCGCCGGGCAACTCGTACGAGCCGACGTGGCGGTGCGACTTGAGCCGGCACCAGGCCGGCACGTCGGTGTAGGCCGCCGGGTCGTCGGCCAGGACGGCCACCACGGAGTTGAGCGGCACGTAGTTGATCTGCTCGGCGAGCATGATGATCGGGATCGGGCACTTCTTCCCGAGCGCGTCGATCGTCAGCGCCGGCGTGGTGACCTCGGTCATGCGACTCCTGCGTCGTGGCGGATCCGGCGCACCAGCTCCGGCAGCACGGCGAGGAACCGGTCGACCTCGTCCGCGGTGGCGCCTCTGGGCAGGGAGATCCGCACGTTCCCATGGGTGAGCACGCCCATCGCTTCCAGGACATGCGATGGACGAAGCGTACTAGCGGTGCAGGAGCTGCCGGACGAGACCGCGAATCCCGCCCGGTCGAGTTCGCCGAGCAGCACCTCGCCGTCCACGTACAGGCAGGAGAACGTGACGATGTGCGGCGCCCGCTCGACCGGCTCGCCGATCACCTCGACGTCCGGGACGACCTTGGGGATCGTCTCCCTGATCCGCCCGACCAGCTCCGACAGCCGCCGCTGCTCCTCGGGCGCCTCCTCCGCCATGGCGCGCAGCGCCGCGGCGGCGGCCACGATCGCCGGGACGTTCTCGAAGCCCGGCACGCGGCGGCGCTCGCGCTCGTCCTCGGGCAGGAAGGACCGGAACCGCGTGCCCTTGCGCACGGCCAGCACGCCCACCCCGGCCGGGCCGCCCCACTTGTGGGCGCTGGCCGTCAGCACCGACCAGCCCGCCGGCACCGGCAGCCGGCCGGCCGTCTGCGCCGCGTCGACCAGCAGCGGCACCCCGTGCCGCCGGCACGCCTCGGCCACCTCGGCCACCGGCTGCACCGTGCCGACCTCGTGGTTGGCGCTCTGCAGGCACGCCAGCGCGGTGCCCTCGCGGGCCACGGCGGCCTCGAAGGCGGCCGGATCGACCCGTCCGGTCAGGCTCACGCCGACCGTCTCCACCGTGCCGCCGTCGCGTTCGTGCAGCTGGGCCGCGTGGAGCACGCTGGAGTGCTCCACGGCGCCGGTCACCAGGTGGCGTCCGGCCCTGCGCCTGCCGTGTAGGGTGCCGAGGGCGCCGAGATGCACGGCCTGCGTGCCCGAGGAGGTGAACGACACCTCGTCGGGGCGCGCGCCCAGCACCTCGGCCACCTCCGAGCGCGCCTGCTCCAGCAGCAGATGCGCCCGGCGGGACTGGGTGTACGGCCTCGCGGGGTCGGCCCAGCCGACGTCGACCGCCTCCAGGAGCGCCTCGCGCGCCCGGGGGTGGAGGGGTTCGGTCGAGGCCGCGTCGAAGTACGCCACGAGACCATCGTCCCACCCGCGTGGACCCGCTCGCGGCCGGCTCCCGGCCGTCCGGCCGTCATCCCGGCCGGAGGAGGCGGCGCCCGTGAGGGCGCGCCATTCGAGGGGCCGCGCGGGAGGGCGGGGCCCCTGCACGCTAATGTGTCTGCAATCAGCTGTGCATTTGGAAATACGAGCGCCCAAGAGTGACTCTTGGGCTTCATCTGTGGGGTAGGCGATCCGTGAGTCCGACTCGCCGTTCGACACGGCGTTCGTTGGCCCGGCGCGGGGTGCCGCGCGCCGCCGCTTTGGCGTTGCTGCTGGCCACCGTGACGGCGTGTGCTAATGACGTGCCCAAGGCCGACTGGAGTCGTGGCCTCCTTCCGACGAGCATCACCACCCAGGGTGACACCATCACCAATCTGTGGAACGGTGCCTGGATCGCCGCGCTCGCCACGGGTGTCGTCGTCATCTTCCTGATCGTCTGGGCGTGCATCTTCCACACCCGGCGGCGGGCCAAGGCGGAGCTGCCTCCGCAGGTGCGCTACAACCTGCCGATCGAGATCTTCTACACCCTGGTCCCGCTCGTCATGGTGTCGGTGTTCTTCTTCTTCACCGCCCGTGACACCCGCGAGGTCGACGCCGTGTCGGGCAAGGCGGACGTGCGGGTCAAGGTCGAGGCGTTCCAGTGGAGCTGGCGCTTCACCACGGAGGTCGGCGGCAAGACGCTCAAGCCCGTCACCGGCACGCCGGTCAACGACTACCACCAGGGCCCCCAGCTCGTCCTGCCGGTCAACAAGCGCGTGGAGTTCGACCTGAGCTCCCCGGACGTCATCCACTCCTTCTGGGTGCCGGCCTTCCTCTTCAAGCGCGACGTGATCCCTGGCCTGCAGGAGAACGACAAGGGCCGGAAGTTCGAGATCGTCACGCTGAACAAGCCCGGCGTCTACGCCGGCCGCTGCGCCGAGCTGTGCGGCGTCGACCACAGCCGCATGCTGTTCAACGTCAAGCTCGTTCCGCAGGCTGAGTACGACCAGTACATCGCGACCCAGACTGGGAGCGCCCAGTGACCGCCATCCAAGAGCCCCTCCGGACGACGGCCAGGCCCACACCCAAGGGCCGGATCATCGCCAAGTGGCTGTCCTCCACCGACCACAAGATCATCGGTCACCTGTACCTGATCACGTCGTTCGTCTTCTTCCTCATCGGCGGCGTCATGGCGCTGGTGATGCGGGCGGAGCTGGCACAGCCGGGTCTGCAGATCACCAGCAACGAGCAGTTCAACCAGCTGTTCACCATGCACGGCACGATCATGCTGCTGATGTTCGCGACGCCGCTGTTCGCGGGCTTCGCCAACGAGCTGATGCCGCTGCAGATCGGCGCCCCCGACGTCGCGTTCCCGCGCCTGAACATGGTGAGCTACTGGCTCTACCTGTTCGGCAGCACCATCGCGGTCTCGGGCTTCTTCACCCCGAACGGCGCCGCCTCCTTCGGCTGGTTCGGCTACGCCCCGCTGTCCAGCGCGGTCTACTCGCCCGGCATGGGCGGCGACCTGTGGATCATGGGCCTGGCGCTGTCGGGTCTCGGCACCATCCTCGGCGCGGTCAACTTCATCACCACGATCATCTGCATGCGCGCTCCCGGCATGACGATGTTCCGCATGCCGATCTTCACCTGGAACGTCCTGCTCACCAGCATGCTGGTGCTCATGGCCTTCCCGGTGCTGGCCGCCGCGCTGCTCGCCCTGGAGGCCGACCGCAAGCTCGGCACCCACATCTTCGACGCGGCCAACTCCGGGCCGATCCTGTGGCAGCACCTGTTCTGGTTCTTCGGCCACCCCGAGGTGTACATCATCGCGCTGCCGTTCTTCGGCATCGTGACCGAGATCCTGCCGGTCTTCAGCCGTAAGCCGATCTTCGGCTACATCGGCCTGGTCGGGGCCACCATCGCGATCGCGGGTCTGTCCATCACGGTGTGGGCGCACCACATGTTCCCGACCGGCCAGGTCCTGCTGCCGTTCTTCTCGTTCATGACGTTCCTCATCGCGGTGCCGACGGGCGTGAAGTTCTTCAACTGGATCGGCACGATGTGGCGGGGCCATCTGAGCTTCGAGTCGCCGATGCTGTTCTCGGTCGGCTTCCTCATCACCTTCCTGCTCGGCGGCCTGACCGGCGTCATCCTGGCCTCGCCGCCGCTGGACTTCCACATCAGCGACACCTACTTCGTGGTCGCGCACTTCCACTACGTGGTGTTCGGCACCGTCGTCTTCGCGATGTTCGCCGGCTTCTACTTCTGGTGGCCGAAGTTCACCGGCAAGATGCTCAACGACCGCCTCGGCAAGCTGCACTTCTGGCTGCTGTTCATCGGCTTCCACACCACGTTCCTCATCCAGCACTGGCTGGGCGTGGCCGGGTTCCCCCGCCGCTACGCCGACTACAGCGCCGCCGACGGCTTCACCGACCTGAACATGATCTCGTCGGTGGGCGCCTTCATACTCGGCGCGTCCACGCTGCCGTTCTTCTACAACGTGTGGAAGACCTGGCGCACCGCGCCCAAGGTCACGGTCGACGACCCGTGGGGCTTCGGCGGCTCGCTCGAATGGGCGACCTCCTGCCCGCCGCCGCGGCACAACTTCACCTCGCTGCCGCGCATCCGCTCGGAGCGTCCGGCCTTCGACCTGCACTACCCCCACGCGTCCGCCAAGTCCGCCCAGGAGGTTGAGGCCTGATGAAGGTCCAGGGTTGGCTGTTCCTGCTGTGCGGCCTGTTCTTCGCCGGCGTCGACGTCGCCTACTGGTTCTGGACGAAGGCCGAGTCGGGCCGGGGCGAGCCGGTCGGCACCACGGCCATGGCCATCTCGGTCGGCTTCGCGTTCATGATCGGCTACTACCTGATGTTCACCGCGCGGCGCATCGGCGCCCAGCCGGAGGACAACAAGCAGGCCGACATCAGCGACGGCGCCGGTGAGATCGGCTTCTTCAGCCCGAGCAGCTGGTGGCCGCTGTTCCTCTGCCTGGCCGCGGCCTTCGCCTTCGCCGGGTTCGTCATCGGCCTGTGGATGTTCATCATCGGGGTCTTCCTGGTGATCATGGCCATGATCGGCTTCGTCTTCCAGTACTACCGGGGCAACTTCTCGCACTGACCCGAGCCGTCTGGTTCCAGCCGTCCAGAGAGCGGGCGTCCTCCTTGGGGGAGGACGCCCGCTTTTTGATGATCTTTACCACGTCGCGGAAGTGGCCAATCCATCACGCAGGGTAAGACAAGAGGCGAAGGGACCGAACGGGACGGGGGAGTACTCGTGGGGCACCTCGCGCATGGATCGGCCGCTCTGATCGCCGTGTCGCTGCTGGCGGCGTGCACCGCCACCACCGCGACCAGGCAGACCGTCAAACCCGCCGCGGCCCCGGACGTCTCCGTGGCCGTGACCCCCCGTGACCGCACCGGCGACGTGCCGACCGACGAGACCGTCATCGTCGCCGCGGACGCCGGGACGCTCAAGAGCGTCCACGTCACCAGCGACCACGGCCGCCTGCCCGGCGTCATCAGCGACGACGGCACCCGCTGGCGCAGCAACCAGACCGCCCGGCCCGGCACCACCTACACGGTGCGGACCGTCGCGGTCAACGCCGAGGGCAAGCGCAAGGAGAGCACCAGCACCTTCACCACGGTCAAGGCGAAGGACACCTTCGACATCGAGTACATCACCCCCAACAGCAACGACACCGGGCTCACCGTCGGCATCGGCATGCCCATCATGATCACCTTCGACAAGCCGGTCACCGACCGGGTCTCCGTCGAGCGCAACCTCACCGTGCAGAGCTCCAAGCCCGTCGAGGGCGCGTGGCACTGGTTCGACGACCGGCACGTCGACTACCGGCCCACCGAGTACTGGCCCGCCCGCACCAAGGTGCGCGTGGAGGCCCGCCTGGCCGGCGTGCGCGGCGGCGAGGGCCTGTACGGCAAGCGCGACGTGCGGCTCGACTTCCGCATCGGCCGCGCGCAGATCACCCGCGGCACCACGCAGAACCACGTCCTGACCGTCAAGCGCGACGGCAAGGTCATCCGCACCATGCCGATGAGCGCGGGACAGGGCGGCGCCTGGAAGTTCTACACGACCTCCGGCATCCACCTGGCCATGTCCCGGGAGAACGTCACGGTCATGACCTCACCCGGCATCGGCCCCGGCGAGCCGGGCTACTACCAGCTCACGGTCTACGACACGGTCCGCATCTCCAACAGCGGCGAGTACGTGCACAGCGCGCCCTGGTCGGTGGGGGCGCAGGGCAACTCCAACGTCAGCCACGGGTGCGTGAACGTCAGCCCGGAGAACGCCAAGTGGTTCCTCGACAACACCCTGATCGGCGACCCGATCATCATCACGGGGTCGCCGCGGGTGCTGGAGCCCACGAACGGCTGGGGGCACTGGCAGGAGAACTGGAAGGAATGGCTGAAGTGGAGCTCGCTCAAGGACGGGCCCACGACGACCTTCTGACCCGGGCGCCCTGACCCGGGTACCGCGTCCTGGCCCGTCAGAGGGCTTCCTGGCGCTCCGTGACGCTCCCGGCACTCCGATGTACGGAAGCGGGCGCGCGGGCGGCTGAGGGCCGTGCAGGGGCCGTACAGGCGGTAGGGGTACGGCCGCGGGCCGCGACCGCACCCGGCGGACACGACGACGGGCCGCGACCGCGCACACGGGGCGGCCCGTGAAGGTCGGAGGCGGCGTCAGGCGGCGCGGCTGACCTCGACCCAGCGGTCGAGGGTCGCGGCGGCCCGGCCGGAGTCGACCGCCTGCGTCGCCCGCGCGTACGCGTCGATCATGGCGGAGTCGAGGTCGTCGCCCGGACCGTCGAGCGCGACCAGCGCGGCCGCGGCGTTGAGCAGCACCGCGTCGCGCACCGGCCCCGTCACCCCGCCGACCAGGTCGCGCACCGCCTGGGCGTTGAAATCCACGTCGCCGCCCCGCAGCGCGCCCGCGTCGGCGCGCGGGATGCCCAGCACCGCCGGGTCGAACACGGTCTGCGTCGCGGCGCCGTCGCGGACCGTCCACACCGTGGAGGTGGTGGAGATCGTCAGCTCGTCGAGGCCGTCGTCGCCGCGGAACACCAGGGCCGAGACCCCGCGCTCGGCGAAGACGCCGGCGAGCACCGGCAGCATGCCGGCGTCGTAGACGCCGATCGCCTGGGCGGCGGGCCGGGCCGGGTTGGTGAGCGGGCCGAGGAAGTTGAAGACCGTCGGGACGCCGATCTCCTTGCGCGGCGGCCCGGCGAAGCGCAGCGCCGGGTGGTAGACGGGCGCGAAGCAGAAGGCGATGCCCGCCTCCCGGGCGACCCGGGCGGTCTGGGCGGGCGTGAGGTCGAGCCGGATGCCGAGGTGCTCCAGGACGTCGGCCGCGCCGCACGAGGACGAGGCCGCGCGGTTGCCGTGCTTGACGACCCGGGCGCCCGCCGCGGCGGCCACGATCGCCGCCATCGTCGAGACGTTGACCGTGTGGGCGCGGTCGCCGCCGGTGCCGACCACGTCGACCACGGGGCCCTCCACGCTCAGCGGCGTGGCGAACTCCAGCATGGTGCGGGCCAGGCCCGCCACCTCGGCCACGGTCTCGCCCTTGGCCCGCAGCGCGACGGCGAAGCCGGCGATCTGCGCGGACGTCGCGGAGCCGGACATGATCTCACGCATCGCCCACGCGGTCTCGTCGGCGGTGAGGTGCTCGCCGGCGAGGAGCGCCGACAGCAGGGCGGGCCAGGTGGTCCGGGCATCCACGGAGGGCACCTACTTAGCGTTGAGTCGGGTGGAGGAACGGCGGCGCATGAGGTCGGCCACGGTGTCGGCCAGGACCAGCGGCTCCAGCGGCTGCGGGACGACGGCGTCGGCCTTGGACCACTCGGCCAGCCAGCGGTCGTCGCGCCGGGCGATGATCAGGCACACCGGCGGGCAGTCGTAGACCTCGTCCTTGGCCTGGCGGCACACGCCCATGCCGCCGGCCGGCTGGGTCTCGCCGTCGAGCACGGCGACGTCGATCTCGCCGGAGCCGAGCCACTGGTGGGCCTTGGGCTCGGTGGCGCACTCCACGATCTCCACGAACGGCACGTCGGCGGCCGGACGGCGGCCGAGCGCCCGCCGCACCTCCTCGCGGGTGGTGGCGTCGTCGCTGTAGACGAGGACCTTCATGGTGTCGTCGGTGCTCACGGTCGCGCTCGCTATCGGTCGAAGCGGTATAGGGTCACCTGGGATCGTACCGGTGCGGCGGCGTGCAATCCCAGGCCGCCGCCCCTGGCGCGTGATTTGCAGGAATTATCCCAGCTTGATGGTCTCCGGACCCCCGCTAACGGGGGGTCGTGCGCCGGACCGACACCCGGAGCCGCAATAATGCTGCCCGTGGCGACAGCATCCGCAATAACTTCGACGACGACAGCACACCCGGCCCGCAGACCCAACCTGGTCAGCGTCGGGACCATCGTGTGGCTGTCCTCTGAGCTCATGTTCTTCGCGGCGCTGTTCGCGATGTACTTCACCATCCGGTCGGTGAGCGAGGGCCACGGCCTCGAATGGGGGCCCGCCCTGCACCTGAAGGGCGCGACCGCCGAAGAAGGCGCTCACCTGAACATCCCGTTCGCGACGGTCAACACGATCATCCTGGTGCTGTCGAGTGTGACGTGCCAGCTCGGCGTGTGGGCCGCTGAGAAGGGGCAGGTCGGCAAGCTCCGCTTCTGGTACTTCGTCAGCTTCCTGATGGGCGCCGTCTTCGTCGCCGGGCAGCTGTACGAGTACGGCGAGCTGGCGAGCGAGGGCGCCACCCTGTCCGCCAACGCATTCACGTCGGTGTTCTACCTCACGACGGGCTTCCACGGCCTGCACGTGACCGGTGGCCTGATCGCGTTCCTGTTCATGCTGGGACGCACGTACGCCGCGAAGCGCTTCACGCATGAGCAGGCCACCAGCGCCATCGTCGTGTCCTACTACTGGCACTTCGTCGACGTCGTCTGGATCGGTCTTTTCGCGACCATCTACATCATTCGTTAAGGAACGGGATCTCTGTGACTAGGATCACCGCTTGGCGGCGGCATCCCCTCGCGAGATACGCCGTCCTGATTTTGGCGTTGGCGCTGGTCGGGATGGTATACACCGCCTTCGTGCAGGCCGGCCGGCCCGCGGACGCGGCCCTCGCCTCGGGCAAGCTCGACGACGTCGCCGCGGGCAAGAGCCTGTTCGAGGTTCACTGCGCCAGCTGCCACGGCATGAACGCGCAGGGCACCTCGACCGGCCCGACGCTGATCGGGGTGGGCGCGGCTGCCGTCGACTTCCAGATGAGCACCGGCCGCATGCCGGCGTCCAACCCCGGCGCCCAGGTGCCGCGCAAGCCGATGGCGGGATGGGTCACGCCGGACAAGATCCGTCAGATCGGCGCCTTCGTGCAGTCGCTCGGCGGCGGCCCGCAGGTGCCCGGCAAGGAGCAGGTCGACCCCGCGCTCGGCGACGCCGGCAAGGGCGGCGAGCTCTTCCGCGCCAACTGCATCCAGTGCCACAACTGGGCAGGCGCGGGCGGCGCGCTCACGCAGGGCAAGTACGCGCCCAACCTGAACCAGGCCACCCCCACGCAGATCTACGAGGCGATGGCGACCGGCCCGCAGGCCATGCCGGTGTTCAACGACACCACGATCACGCCCGAAGAGAAGCGCAGCATGATCGCCTACATCACCCAGGTGCGCGAGCAGAAGGACCCGGGAGGCTTCGGCCTGGGCCGCATTGGCCCCGTGACCGAGGGTCTCGTAGGTTGGGTCGTGGGCATCACCGCCCTCGTACTCGCCTCCATCTGGATCACCGCGAAGAAGCGACAGAAGTCATGACAGACATCGAGCACGAGATCGAGCAGCCGGACGAGCGCGTACCCAAGCGCGTCATCGGCACCCCCGCCCCGGGCACCTCGATGCTCGGCGACGGGGAACCCGCCGCACGCGACGCGGAGGTCGCCGGCGTCACGTACCAGGACGAGACCAAGGCCCGCAAGGCCGAGAAGATCGTGGCGCTGTGCTTCACGATCACCTTCCTGGCGGCGATCGCGTTCATCATCTCCTACGTGGTGTTCCAGGTGGGCAGCCCGGAGAAGACCGCGATCTCCAACCTCGCACTGGGAGGCAGCCTCACGCTCGCGTTGCTGGGGCTGGCCGTCGGCATCGTGGTCTGGGTCCGCCAGATCATGCCGAAGTACTCCCTCATCCAGGAGCGCCACCCGATGGTCTCCGACGATGACACCCGCGAGGTGGTCGCCGAGACCTTCCTGCAGGGCGCCAAGGAGAGCGGGTTCGTCAAGCGCCCGCTGCTGCGCCGCACCCTGCTGCTCGCGGCGGCCCCGCTCGGCCTGATCCCGCTGGTCCTCCTGCGCGACCTCGACAACTCGAAGATGCCGGGCGCGAAGTTCAACGAGACGCTGCGCCACACCGTCTGGGGCGAGAAGACCAAGGACGGCAAGCCGCTGCGGCTCGTCGTCGAGGGCACCGGCCAGCCGATCCGCGCGGCCGACTTCAACTCGCCGGGCGGCATCCTTTCCGTCGTTCCCGAGGGCTACCAGCACGACCTCAACGCCCTCGCCAAGGCCACGCTGATCCTGATCAAGTTCCGGGCGGACGAGATCAAGTCGGGCACCAACCTCAACTGGACGCACGACGGGATCGTGGCCTACTCCAAGATCTGCACGCACGTGGGCTGCCCGGCGGCCCTGTACGAGCAGACCACCCACCACATCCTGTGCCCCTGCCACCAGTCGACGTTCGACGCCGCCGACGGCGCCAAGGTCATCTTCGGCCCGGCCGCCCGGCCGCTGCCGCAGCTGCCGATCACGGTCGACGACCAGGGCTACCTCATCGCCAAGGGCGACTTCGCGGTGCCCCCGGGCCCCAGCTACTGGGAGCGCGGCGACGCCGAGGCCGAGGCCAGGGCCAAGGGAGGTCACGCATGAGCAGCGACCTGACGACGGTTCCCAAGGGCATCGCCGGTCCGTCGAACTTCCTCGACGAGCGCATCGGGGGGGCCAACTTCCTCAAGCGCAACCTGCGGAAGATCTTTCCCGACCACTGGTCGTTCCTGCTCGGTGAGATCGCCCTGTACGCGTTCATCCTGCTGCTGCTGACCGGGACGTTCCTGACGCTCTGGTTCAAGCCCAGCATGGGGGAGATCGCCTACGACGGCTCGTACGCCCCGCTCAAGGGCGTCATGATGTCCGAGGCGTACGCGTCGTCGCTGGAGATCAGCTTCGACGTGCGCGGCGGCCTGCTCGTGCGGCAGATGCACCACTGGGCGGCCCTGCTGTTCGTCTCCGGCATGCTGGTGCACATGCTCCGGGTGTTCTTCACCGGCGCCTACCGCAAGCCCCGCGAGCTCAACTGGCTGATCGGCGTCCTGCTGTTCACGCTGGCGCTGGTCGAGGGCCTCACCGGCTACTCCCTTCCCGACGACCTGCTCTCCGGCGCCGGTCTGCGGATCACCGAGGGTGTGGCGATCTCGCTGCCGCTGGTCGGCACGTACATCACGTTCTTCCTGTTCGGCGGGGAGTATCCGGGCGAGGACATCATCTCCCGGTTCTACTCGCTGCACATCCTGCTCATCCCGGGCCTCATCCTGGCGCTCGTGTCGGCTCACCTGGTGCTCATGTGGGTGCAGAAGCACACCCAGATGCCGGGCAAGGGCCGCACCAACAAGAACGTGGTGGGCGCGCCGTTCTACCCGGCCTTCATGGCCAAGGCGGGCGCGTACACCCTGTTCACGTTCGCCGTGGTCGCCGGGCTCGCGACGTTCACCCAGATCAACCCGATCTGGCTGTTCGGCCCGTACACGCCGGCCGACATCTCGGCGGGTTCGCAGCCCGACTGGTACATGGGCTTCCTGGAGGGCTCGCTGCGGCTCATGCCGTCGTGGGAGATCAACCTCTTCGGCACGTCCCACGCGGGCACGCTGCCGCTGAGCGTGATCATCCCGGCGCTCGTGCCGCTGGGTCTGGTCATGACCGGTCTCGCGCTGTACCCGTTCCTCGAACGCTGGATCACGGGCGACCACAGCGAGCACCACGTCGCCGACCGTCCGCGCAACAACCCGCACCGCACGTCGATCGGCATGGCGGCGATCGTGTTCTACGGCGTGCTGTGGCTGCTCGGCGCCAACGACGAGCTCTCGGCGAACTTCCAGATCTCGCTCAACTGGACGACGTACATCGGCCGGGTGCTGGTGTTCCTGGGGCCGGCGCTGGCGTACATCATCACCTACCGCGTCTGCCTCGGCCTGCAGCGCTCCGACGCGGCCGTCGTCTCGCACGGCGTCGAGTCGGGCGTCATCAAGCGGCTGCCGCACGGTGAGTTCATCGAGATCCACACGCCGGCGGCGGACGACATCGAGGCTCACGTGCGCGGCAAGCAGGCGGTGCCGATGCTGCCCGTCGAGGCGGACGGCGCCGGCATCCCGCCGAAGGGCATGCGCGGTCCGCTCGGCAAGCTGCGGGCTCGCATGTCCCGCGCGTACGGCGGCGAGAAGATCGCTCTGGACGAGGGCCACGGCCACGGCCACGAGGACGAGCACGCCGCGATCGGGTCGGGCGAGGACCGCTCGCTGACCCACTGATCCACCCGCCGCCGGTCTCCCGAGGACCGGCGGCCCAGCCCGGGCCCGGACGGCACCAGCCGCCCGGGCCCGCGCCGTTCTCCCATGCTGTGGGGCCGGGATCGGCGACGATCGCGCTCGCCCGGTATGCCGCCAGGAGACGCGCAAGGCGGGGACGGCGCGACAGCCGGACAGCGCCGCACACGAGCGGGCGGCGCGGAGGTCGGCGGTGCGGGCCGGGAGCCCGGAAGGGTGCCCCGGCGGGACAGCCCGCCGGCGACGGACAGAGCTTGGACCCTCCGCGAATGGCGGGTCGTCAAGGGGAGGCAGGCCGCCGAGCTCTTCGCGAGTGGCGGGGCGTCCAGGAGAGGCAGGCCGCCGAGCTCTCGGCGCGTCCATGGGAGGCAGGCCGCCGAGCTCTCGGCGAGTGCCGGGTCGTCAGGGAGAGACGGACCGCCGGGGAGACGGACCGCCGGGACCTCGGCGAGTGACGGGACGCCGGATCAGGTCCGCGACCGGCGGTGCGGGCCCCGGCCGAGGAGTCAGTCGGACTCGGTGAAGCCGATCGAGAAGGCGGCGTCCAGGTCGTGCTTGGAGTAGGCCCGGAACGCGATGTGGGTCTCGGTGTGCAGCACGCCCGACACCTTGTTGATGCGGCCCGGGACCACCTCGGCGATCTCCTCGTAGGCGGCCACCCGCACCATGGCCAGCAGGTCGTACTCGCCGGTGATGGAGTAGACCTCGCTGACGCCGTCGATCTCGGCGATCGTCTGGGCGACCTCCGGAATGCGGTCGACCTCGGCGTTGATGTGAACGATAGCCGTGACCATGGCCCCAACTCTATCGGGTCAGCGCAAGGGCCGGCCCTCACGGGCGTGCGAGCGCTCGGCGGCGAGCGGCCGGTAGGCGAGCTCGATGCGGGCCTTGTGGCGGGCCGCGCCGTGGATGGGCAGCGCCCAGTCGCCGTCGACCTCCACCAGCCGCACCCCCGGCGACTCCAGCCAGCGCAGGATGCACTCCGTCTCCTCGGCGCTGGCCGCGTGGATCGGCCCCGCCCCCGGCAGGACGGTCTCGGCGTGGGCCGCCAGCGACTCGACGTACGGCACGGGGTGGGCGCCGCGCGGCATGACCCCGGCCGCCGCGAGCCGGCCGTACCGGATGACGTGGATGTCCCAGCCGCCGTCGAAGGCGGGGCTGGCGGCGATGAGCTGCGGGATGCGCGTGATCGCGGACAGGCGCTGCATGCGCGCGGCCGTGCGGACGAACGCGGCCAGCCGGTCGCGGTCGATCGACGCCTCCTCGTAGCGCTGCTCGGCCGACAGTCGCTCCATGCGGGCGGTCACGGCGGCGAGGACGGGTGTGGCGTCGAGCGTCATGGCCCGGCGCGCCGCCTCGGCGTGCAGGGCGTACTCGGCCTGGCTCTGCCGCCCCTCGCAGGGCGCGCCGCAGCGGCCCATCTCCAGCAGCACGCACGCCGCCCGGCGGGTGCGCAGCGTCATCGGCTGGGTGCACTGGCGCAGCGGCACCGCCTCCTGCAGGGCGAGGCGGGCGTCGTCGGCGGAGCGGTTGCTGCCGAACGGGCCGAGGTAGGCGGCGCCGTCGTCCTTGAGCTCGCGCACGATCGACAGCCGGGGGAACGGTTCCTGGGTGAGCTTGAGCCAGACGACCTTCTCGGGGAAGCGGGAGCGGCGGTTGTAGCGGGGCTTGGCGCCGCCGATGAGGCGCAGCTCCCGCACCTCGGCCTCTAACCCCGTGGCGCACACGATGTGGCGGACCCGTTCGGCGATGCCGATCATCTCGCGGATGCGCGGCCGGGTCTCGCCGGCGGTGAAGTAGGAGCGCACGCGGTTGCGCAGGTTGGTGCTCTTGCCGATGTAGAGCACCTCGCCGCGCTCGTCCTCGAACATGTAGACGCCGGGGCCGTGGGGCACCGACTCGGCCAGGTGGCGCTTGCGCTGCTGCTCGGGGGTGGGCGCGCGGACGAACGACTTCAGCTCCTCCAGCGTGTGGACCTGGAACGACCCGGCCCGCTCGATCAGCCCGTGGAGGACGTGCACGGTGGCCCTGGCGTCCTGCAGGGCGCGGTGGCACGGGTCGGCGGGGCTGCGGAAGAACCGGGCCAGCGTGGCCAGCTTGGCGTTGGGCGTCTCGTCGCGGGTCAGCACCCGCCGGGCCAGGTCGACGGTGTCGACGACCGGGTTGGCCGGCGGCGGGTAGCCGTGGGCGGCGCAGGCCGCCTTGACGAACCGGGTGTCGAAGCCCGCGTTGTGCGCGACCAGCGTGGTGCCCTGGATGAACTCGAGGAAGCTCGGCAGCACCGCCTCGATGCGCGGCGCGGCCATGACCATGGCGTCGGTGATGCCGGTCAGCACCGAGATGAACGGCGGGATCGGGCCCCCCGGGTCGACCAGCGTGGAGAACTCGCCCAGCACCTCGCCGGCCCGCACCTTGACCGCGCCGATCTCGGTGATCTGGTGCTCGGCCGGCGAGCCGCCGGTCGTCTCCAGGTCGAAGACCACGAACGTGACGTCACTCAGCGGGGTGCCGAGCTCGTCGAGGGTGCCTTGTACCGCGTCCACGATCCAAGACCATAGAGTCGGCCACCGACAGTTGCGCGTCCGCCCGACGAATAACCCTTCATCATGATCATTAGTTAGTCTTCCGGGTATGTCTGGCGGAAGACTCGCCGGCCGCTACTCCCTGATCGTCCAGCTCGGCGCCGGAGGCATGGGAAAGGTGTGGCTGGCCAGGGACGAGATGCTCGATCGCGAGGTGGCGGTCAAGGAGCTCACGCTGCCCGAGGGGCTGCCCGCCGCGGAGCGGAACGAGCTGGTCACGCGGGCCGTGCGCGAGGCGCAGGCCACCGCCAGGCTGCGCCACCCCGGCATCGTGGCCCTGCACGACGTCATCGTCGAGTACGGCCGCCCGTGGCTGGTCATGGAGCTGCTGCGGGGCGGCAGCCTGGCCGACGTGGTCAAGCGGCACGGCCCGATGCCGCAGGAGCACGCGGCCCGGGTCGGCGCCGACCTGCTGGAGGCGCTGGCCGCCGCCCACGCGCAGGGGCTGCAGCACCGCGACGTGAAGCCGGGCAACGTGTTCATCACCGACACCGGCCGGGTGGTCCTCACCGACTTCGGCATCGCGCGCCAGGAGGGCCAGGCCGCGATCACCGAGCAGGGCCTGACGATCGGCTCGCCGGGGTTCATCGCGCCGGAGCGCCTGGACGGCGACCCGGGCGGCCCGGCCAGCGACCTGTGGTCGGTCGGGGCCACGCTGTTCTACGCGGTCGAGGGCCGTCCGATGTACGGCGGCACGGCGGGCGAGCGGATCACCGCGACGCTGACCACGCCGCCGCCCGAGGTCGGCGGCCACATCGGCCCGGTGATCGCCGCGCTGACCGCGCGCCACCCGTTCGCCAGGCCGGACGCGCGCACCGCCCGCGACGCGCTGCGGCAGGTGGCGGCCGGCCAGTCGCCGCGCCTGACGGTCACGCACGAGATGACCGCGCCCGGCCGGGTGCGGCGCCCCCGCAGGGGCCTGCTGTGGGGCGCCGTGGCCGCCGTCGCCGTGGCCGCCGTCGTGGGCGCGGGCGTGTTCGTCCTGGTGCGGCAGCAGGGCGACGGGCTTCCCGAGGCGTTCACCGTGCCGATGGACGCCTGCTCGGCGCTGCCGGGCGGGGACGTGGCCCGGCTGCTGCGGGTCCAGAAGCCCCCGGCCGGTCGGCGCAGCTCCGACGACGAGGGCCCGACCTGCGGCTGGACCATCCCCAAGACGGGCATCGGCGTCCAGCTCCAGAAGGACTCCGA
This sequence comes from Nonomuraea roseoviolacea subsp. carminata, assembly GCF_024172185.1. Taxonomy (GTDB): domain Bacteria; phylum Actinomycetota; class Actinomycetes; order Streptosporangiales; family Streptosporangiaceae; genus Nonomuraea; species Nonomuraea roseoviolacea. The sequence continues at coordinate 624,187 of NZ_JAMZEC010000001.1, read as the reverse complement.
CACGGCCGACCCGTGGTCGATGACCCCCGTCTCCGCGCACACCCTGTTCGAGAACCAGAAGATCAAATGGGGGAAGTACCACCAGGTCGACTGGACCTGGCCGGAGGTCGGCGCGACGGGCTCCAACAAGGCCACCCTCACCCCCGTCCACGCCGTGACGGGGATCGGGGAGGAGGCGTTCGGCTACGAGATGAAGGGGCCGACGGGGCGGATGCACAGCGCCCACGTCTACTTCCGGCTGGCCAACCTCGTGGTGCGGGTCGAGTACACCACGCTGGGCGACCGGCCCACCGACGACGACATCAAGCGCACCGCGCTGGACGCGGCGCGGGCCACCGAGGAGGCGTTGCGCCGTGCGGGCTGACGCCTACCGGCTGGCCGGCCGCTACCACCTGGTCGAGCGGCTCGGCGAGGGCGGCGCGGGCACAGTCTGGCGGGCGATCGACGAGACACTCGACCGGCAGGTGGCGGTCAAGCAGGTCCGCGTGCCGCCGGGCCTGACCCCGCCGCAGCGGGCCGCGTTCGCCGACCGCGCCATCCACGAGGCCAGGTCCGCCGGGCGGCTGCGCGACCCGGCGATCGTCATGGTCCACGACGTGGTCCTGGAGGGCGACCAGCCGTGGATCATCATGGACCTGGTCACCGGCCGCTCGCTGGACAAGGTGGTCAAGGAGCGCGGGCCGCTGCCGCCCGAGGAGGTGGCGCGCATCGGGCTGAGCGTGCTGTCGGCGCTGGAGACCGCGCACATGAACGGCATGCTCCACCACGACGTCAAGCCGGCCAACATCCTGCTCGACGCCGACGGCTCGGCCATGCTCACCGACTTCGGCATCGCCGTGCCCCTGTACGGCCAGGACGGCGCGGGCCCCACCTCGGGCGGCGGCTCGCTCGGGTACATGGCGCCCGAGCGGCTGAACCAGCAGGCCGCCGGCTCCGCGTCCGACCTGTGGTCGCTCGGCGCGGCCCTGTACGTGGCGGCCGAGGGCAGGGCGCCGTTCGAGCGCGCCATGCCGGCCGCCGTCGCGGCGGCGGTGCTGCTGCACGACCCCCCGTTCCCCGAACGCGCCGGCCCCGAGCTCGGCGGGCTCATCATGGCGATGCTCGCCAAGGACCCGGTCGCGCGCCCGCCGGCGGGCGTGATCCGCGAGCGGCTGAGCGCGCTGGCCGAGCCGTCCGGCAGCCGTCGCCGCTGGTGGCTCGCTCCGGTGGCGGCCGTGGCCGCCGTGCTGGTGGGCGTGGCCGGCTGGTACGGGGTCACGGCGCTGAAGGGGACGCCCGAGACCGGGAGGTTCGCGACGGCGCCCGACCCGTGCGGGCTGCTCAGTGACGCCCGGGCCGTGGAGCTGCTGGGCGGTACGGTGCTGCGGACGGCGCCCCGGCCGGGCGCGTGCCAGTGGCGACTCGACGAGGCCGTCGCGCCGGGCACGCTGCTCGTGGAGATCTGGGCCGAGCGGCCGGCCGACGACCTCAGCGGCCCCCGGGTCGCCGAGCGCAGGTACGCCAGCGAGCGCGCCGGCAGGGTGGGCGCGAAGGGCACGGTCTTCTACACGATCACCGGAGAGGGTCAGGACGTGAAGGGGGTGGGCGAGGCCGCGTACGCGCAGACCTCGTTCAAGCTCACCGGCTCGAAGGAGGGGCGCAGTGAGGACGTCGTGCTGTTCCGGCTGAACAACCTCATGGGGCAGGTGACCCTGGAACGCGGGAATGTGCCGATCAAGGACGCGGGTGGCGGCAAGCAGGCGGTGCTCACGGCGGCGCGGGCGGTGTCGGCGGCGCTCGGGGGATGACCCGCCGGGGCGGGGCGTCATCGGTGGTGCAAGTGTCGTGCAAGCGACCTGACGCAGCTTTACTCCTTACGTCACCGCTTGTCGCGACGAGCCGGCTCGTGGCCGCTTCGGGTGGATCGGTGAGTGGCGGATCATCGCTTTCACTAGCATGTTCAGTCGCATGTCATGACGAATCCCCAGGAGTCCCTCGTGAATGCCGGTAGCCGGAACGAGCCCCCGCACAACCCCCGCCCGGGGCCGGGCGGCCCGTCCGAGCCACCGGCCGGACCCCCGTCCCCACCACCGGCCGGACCCCCGTCCCCACCGCCTGAGTTCCGGCCGCCGTTCCCTGAGCACGGGCCGCAAGGGCCTCCGCAGCCCGGCCCGCAGGGGTTCCCGCCGGCGCAGGGGGCGTCGCCGCCTGGCGCGTTCGTTCCGTGGGAGCCGCAGGCGGAGCCGTACGAGGGCCGCCCTGTTCCCCCGCCCGCCACCCCGCCGGCGGGCTCTCCAGGCGGCGCTCCTTCCGGTCCTCACTCAGCCGGTCCTCACGCAGCCGGTCCTCACGCAGCCGGTCCTCACGCAGCCGGTCCTCACGGAGCCGGTCCTCACGCAGCCGGTCCTCGGCCGTCCGGTCCTCAGCCAGCCGGTTCTCAGTCAGTCGCTCCTGACTCCGGGGCGCCGTCCGGTCCTGGCTTCGGGGCGCCGGTCTGGCCTCCCGCCCCTCCGTCTCCCGTCCCACCGGTGTCTCCGGCGGAGCAGCCCTCGGGACCGGCCGCTGGATCCTGGGGACCGCCCGCCGGGCCGTCCGGTTGGCCGGCCGCCGGTCCCTCCGCGTCATCGGAAGGCATGCCCGCCCCGTACGGCGGCCCCCCTCCCGGACCGCCCCACCACGGCGGCGCCCCTCAGCCCTACGGCGCGCCACCTCCAGGCATCCCCTACGGCCCGCCCGGCCAGAACGCTCATGGCCCCGGACACGGTCAGGCGGCGCCCGCCGACGCCGGCCCCGTCACCATGCCGTCGTCCGTCGGCCTGGACCTCCCCACCGGCGGAGCCCCCATCCCCGACCGCCCGAAGGCGCGCCGCCCCTGGGTGATGCCCGTCGTGGCCGCGGGCGTGGCGCTCCTGCTGGCGGGCGGCGCCGGCGGCGCGTACCTCGTGTACGGCAGGACGTCCGCCGGTCAGGAGCCCGCGGCCAAGGCGTCCAAGCCGGCGACCGGCCCCGTGCCCGGCCCGGACGTGTGCGCCATGCTGCCCAAGGAGACGATCGACCGGCTCGTGCCCGAGGCGAAGGTCACCGGCGACTCCCGGTCCACCGACTACACGATCAACTTCGACTGCACCTGGGAAAACCTGCGCATCTCGTTCGGCGAGTACTGGCGCAGCCGCCAGATCGAGGTCAAGGTCGACCAGCACCGCGGCGACGGCGCGAAGACCGGCCGGTCGATGGCGCAGAACTCGTTCGAGATCGACCGCGGCGGCGCCAAGTACGCCGAGACCGCCAAACCCACCCCGACGAAGGGCGACAAGGAGTACACCTCCAAGGTCACGGACATCCAGGGCATCGGCGACGGCGCGTTCGCCCAGTACGTGTGGCGGCGGTCGGGCAGCGTGCTGTGGTACGCCTACGGTGAGGCCCACGCCCGGGTCGGCGACATGACCATCGAGGTCAAGTACCAGGCCGACCAGCGACGCAAGGACGCCGCGCTGCTCACCAACAAGACCGTCCAGTCGATCACCGAGGACAACGCCATCCGCGAGGTCACCGGCCTCGTCGGCCAGATCGCCAAGGGCGTGGCCGCGTGGAAGGCCCAGCACCCCGACGTGCTGGCCCAGCCGCTCAAGATCTCCACGCCGACGCCCACGCTCCCGACCGCCGCCCCCACGCCGTCGCCGACGAAGCTCGCGGCCATGCCCGCCGACTGCGTGGCGGCGGGCAAGGCGGCGACCGCGCTGGTGCCGGACGCCGAGACCAAGGCGACGGGCAGCACGACGGGCGCCGACACCCAGAACGAGTGCCGCTGGCTCAACCGCGAGATCGACGCCGGCGGCGGCGTCACGAAGGTCCGCAGCGTGCTGATCACCACGCACCGGTTCACCAACCGGGCGGGGGCGCCCGACCCCGGCGCGGCCGGCACGTTCTACGCGGGCAAGCGTGGCGGCAGCAAGTCCATGGAGTCCTTCTCCACGAAGGAGGTCACCTGGGACAAGTTGACCGACATCAAGGGCATGGGCGACGCCGCCTACAGGCAGTACCTCAGCTACCGCCGGGGTGTGGTGTTCGCCGGCAGCACGACCGTGATGATCCGCAAGGGCGCGCTGGTCGTCGCGGTGGACTACGCGGGGCAGCAGCATCGGGGCGACGAGCCTACCAACTCGCCCAAGGTCCGCCTCATGCCGAAGAAGGAGGCGGAGGCGGGGGCGCTCAAGGTGGCCCGCGCGTACCTGGCGGGCCTGGAGGGCAAGCTTACCGGAAGCTGAACGGCCGTCCGGAGGCGTCTCCGGCCCGGCTGCCCAGGCCCCGTCGTTCGGGACCGTCGCCGGGGCGCCGCTGCCTCGGGCTGCGTTGTCCCGGGACACCCTGTCCCGGGACAACGGGACACAAAACCGGCGACAATGCTCGAATGACGAAAACCGGACCGGACGGGACGCCGGCGGGCGCCGCCCGCTTCCCCGTGATCGTGGCCGCGGCGGTGACGCTCCTCGTGGTCGCGCTCACGGCCGGCACGGTCGTCCTGGACGTGGTCAACGTCGGCGTCGTCGTCCCGCCGGGCGCCGACCTGGACGAGGCGAGCTGGCCGTACGCCGTGGCCGGGCTTGCCCAGGTGGTGCCCGGTGCGCTGCTGCTGCGGCGGCTGCCCCGGCATCCGGTCGCATGGGTGCTGGTGCTGTCGGGCGTCCTGTGGGGGCTGAACGGCTTCTCCGACGCCTGGTCGCTCCACGCCGTCTACGGCTCTCCGGGGACGCCGGGCGCGGCTCTGGCGTACTGGCTGTACGCCCGGTTCGGCGCGATGCTGCTCGTCGGGCTGCCGCTGCTGATCCTGCTGTTCCCCGACGGCCGCCTGCCCGCCGGGAGGGGCTGGCGGTGGCTGTCGCTGGCCGGTCTCGGCCTGACCGCGTTCCAGGCGGTGGTCTGGCTGCTCGTGCCGATGGACGTGCTGAGCCGTCACTGGGCGGCCGAGCTGCCCGCCGGGATCGCCCGGCTCGACCTGGACCTGATCAGCGTCGGCCTGCCGTACGAGGTGTGGCGGCCGCTGATCGCGGTGGCCCAGGCGGCGGTGCCGCTGAGCCTGGTGGTGCCGTTCGCGGTCATGGTGCGCCGCTACCGCGCCGCGGACCCGGAGCGGCGGGCGCAGATCCGCTGGCTGACGTGGGCGGCGCTGGTGGACATGTTCGTGCTGCTGCTGCCGCTCGTCGCGCCGCCGGGGGTGCCCGCGGCGCTGCTCTGCGTCGCGCTCGGCCTCACCTCGGGCGCGGTGCTGGTCGCGGTGACCAAGTACCGCCTCTACGACATCGACCGGCTGCTGCCGGCCACCTTCCTGTACGGCGTGCTCGCGGCGCTGGCCGTCGTGATCGACATCGTCGTGTTCACCGTGGCGGGCAGCGTGCTCGGGGAGCGCGAGTCGGCGCTGACCGCGATGGCGATCGTGGCGGTGGCCTACGCGCCGCTGCGCACCTGGCTGTGGCGGGCGGCCCGGCGGCTGGCCCGCGGGGCGCGCGACGACCCGTACGCCACGGTCTCCACGCTCGCCCAGCGCCTCGAACTCGCCACCGAGCCGGACGACCAGCTCCGCGCGCTGGCCACGACCGTGGCGGAGGCGTTCCGCCTGCCGTACGTGCGGGTCGAGATCGAACGGCCCGGCGGCGTGCGGTCGGTGGTGGAGCACGGCTCGCCGCGCGGGCCGTCGCTGTCGCTGCCCGTCGCCTACCGCGGCGAGGCGGTGGGCCGCCTCGTGCTGTGCCGGGCCGACCTCACCGAACGCGACCAGCGGCTGCTCGGCGACCTCGTCCGGCAGGCCGCCGCGGCGGCGCGGGCCAGCGAGCTGAGCACCGACCTGCAGCGCATCCGGGCCCGGCTCGTCCTCGCCCGCGAGGAGGAGCGCCGCAGGCTGCGGCGCGACCTGCACGACGGGCTCGGCCCCAGCCTGGGCGCGGTGGCGCTGCGCATCGAGGCCGCCCGCAACCTCGCCGCGTCCGCGCCCGCGGAGTCGGACCGCATCCTGGAGCAGACGGCCGCCGAGGTCACCACCGTGCTGGCCGACGTCCGGCGGCTCGTCCACGACCTGCGGCCGCCGGCGCTCGACGAGCTCGGCCTGCTGCGCGCCGTCGAGCAACTGGCCGACCGCCTCGGAGGGTGTCGCGTCGCCGCCGGGCAGGGCTCCGGCGGGCCGCACGTGGCCGTGTCCGGCGACGGGCTCGCCGCGCTGCCGGCCGCGGTGGAGGTGGCTGCGTACCGTATCGTGTCGGAGGCGCTGGCCAACGTGGTGCGGCACTCCGGCGCAGCGCGCTGCGACGTCACGCTCGGCGTGCGCGAGGGCGCGCTGGAGGTGCTGATCCGCGACGACGGGCGCGGCATCGGCCCGGACGTCGTCGCCGGGGTGGGCATGCTGTCGTTGCGCGAGCGTACGGCGGAGCTGGGCGGCGAGTGCGAGGTGAGCTGCCCCGCGGAGGGCGGCACGCTGGTCCGCGCGCGGCTGCCGCTGGCGCAGGTTCAGGAGAGTCCCGCGATTTCAGGTGCGGCGTCGGCGTCGGCTCTCGTCACAGCGGCGGGCTCCGCTGCGGCGGCGAACCCGGGAACGGCGGCAGACTCGGTTGCGTCTGACGGCTCTGCCCCGTCCGACGGATCGGTTGCGGCGGCCTTGGAGAAGACAGATCTGGAGGCGACAGGTGTCCGATGAGCCGATCCGCGTGCTGCTGGCCGACGACCACCCGGTCTACCGGGACGGGCTGGCGGTGCTGCTGGGCTCGATCCCCGGCGTGGAGGTCGTCGGCACGGCAGCGAACGGACGCGAGGCCGTGGAACGCGCCGCCGCCCTCCAACCGGACATCGTGGTCATGGACGTCACCATGCCCGACCTCGACGGCATCGAGGCGACACGGCGGGTGGTCGCCGACAGCCCGCACATCGGCGTGCTCATGCTGACGATGTCGGAGGAGGACGCCACGCTGTTCGCCGCCATGCGCGCCGGAGCCCGCGGCTACCTGCTCAAGGGCGCCAACCAGGCGGAGATCGTCCGCGCGATCCAGGCGGTCGCCCACGGGGAGGCCATCTTCGGGCCGACGGTCGCCCGCCGCGTGGCCGAGTACTTCTCCGCGCCGGCGCCCACGCCGGACGAGACCATGTTCCCGCAGCTCACGCCCCGCGAGCGGGAGATCCTCTCGCTGATCGCCGCCGGCCGGTCCAATCCGCAGATCGCCTCCGCGCTCTTCCTGTCGCCGAAGACGGTGCGCAACAACGTCTCGAACATCTTCGCCAAGCTGCACGTCGCCGACCGGACCGAGGCCATCGTCCGCGCCCGCGACGCCGGCCTCGGTCGCTGACCTCTCTCAGCCGGGAGCCGGCCGCCGGGACGCGCTGTTCAGGTGGCCGCGAGGTCGGTAGGAGCAGCGGCTCCGTGAACGGGCATTCCCGGGCGCTTTACGCGAGAGGTTTACGGGCCTGCAACCGGTCTGCAAGCCGGGCAAATAGCGTTGATCACGCAACATCCGAGCCGCGTGATCTCGCTTGACCGTGACAGGGGCGCGGGCAGGCCGTGGGTGATCCCGCGCCTCACGGCCTCGCGCGCGCCCGCCCGTTGGGAGCCGGGCCCGCGCGCGCGAGGCTCCTGAGCCCTGGAACTTCTGAGCCCTGGAACTTCTGAGCCCTGAGGCTTCTGAGCCTTGAGCCTTCTGGGCTCAGAAGCTTCTGGGCCCCTGAGACGGCACCGCCGCATCAGCGGAGGGCGCCCGCGACGTCGGAGGGCATCCTGCTCCCGGGCCGCTCCTGACCAGGAACGGGTCGAGCAGTCCGGGCACGGCGCGTGCCGCCAGCTCCAGCCCGGTGTCGCCGCCCACGTCCACCACGTCGTAATGACCGTCACCGGCGGCCGTCGTGGCCGAGACCGTCAACAGCCCGGCGCGGCGCTGAACGTACGACTGCGTGATCGTCCAGCCGACGATGCCGCCACGGTCGAGCGCGACAGTACGCCGGACCACGGCGCCGGACCGGGCCAGCAGATGACGCCCGCCCAGCCCGTGCCCCAGGCCCCGGTACCCGGCCACGGCCACCAGGAGCGCGAGCGGCAGCACCAGGAGCAGCACGGCTGCCACCGCGCCCCACACCCATGCCTCCAGCGCGCCGTCCCGGATCCACGCCTGCACGTCGCCGGTCCCGGCCCAAGAGCCGAGCCCGCCGCCCCCGGCCCAAGCGCCGAGCCCGCTGCCCCGGGTCCACGCCTCCGCGCCACCGTTCCGGATCCACATGGCCATCGCCGCGAGCGCCACGGCGGGGACGACGGCGGCGATCAGCGCCCGCCGCACGCGCCTGCGCCGCGCCGCCGCCGGATGCGGAACAGGCGCGGGCAGGCGCCCGCCCGCGACCAGCGCCGCGATGCGCACCGCCTCGGCCTGGGGGAGGGGCGGGGTGAGCGCCGCCACGTCCTCGGTCTCGCCCTCCCGCGCCTTGCCCAGCCCGGTGGCCACCGCCGTGACGCGCGCGCCTCCGCCCAGCCTCAGCAGCAGCGGCTCTCGGATCTCCACGCCGCGCAGCCGCGACTCGTCCAGCGTGAGGGAGCGGCTGGTCAGCAAGCCGCGCCGCACCCGCCACCGCCCATCACGTGATGCCGGGCGCGCGTCCGGTCCGGTGTCCTCGGGCGCTCCGGGACGGCCGGGCTCGCGTTCCAGGCGGTAACCGCCCCAGGACTCCACGAAGATCAGGAGGGCCCCCGTCACACCGGCCGCCACGTTGCCCGCGACCACCACCGGGATGGTCACCCAAGGCCGCTCCGTCAGCCAGCCCCACACGAGGGCCGCCGTCTCGGCCGAGAACACCTCCACCCCGAGCGCGTCCAGCGGCTTGTAGAGCACGCCGAGCACCAGCGCCGCCCCGGCGAACGACCACACGGTCAGCGGCGCGTACCGAACCCACGGCCACCGCAACCGCGCCACCACCTCGACGGCACGCATCGCGCCCGCAGGCCCGCCTCCCCAGGAAGACCCATGCCCCGAAGAAGCCTCGTCCTCCTGGGAGGGCCCGTTACCCCGCGAGGCCGCGCTTCCCCGAGAACGCCCACCTCCCAGGGATGCCTCGTTCCCCCTGTGACGGCCGCTTCTTCGCGACGTCTCGTCCCCTTCGGGAAGCCCATTGCCCTGGGGTGCCTCGTCCTTCCGGAACGGGGCGCTTCCCCACGCGGCCTCGGTTGCCGAGACGAGCTCGTCCCTTCGACTCGGCTCGCCCGCGAGGACGGGGTCCTCCGTGAGGAAGGCGTCGGCCGGGGCGCCCGACAGGAGGACACGGCGCAGGGTCTCGGCCTCGGAGACCGTCAGCGGGTCCAGAGTCAGCTCGGCGTTCTCGTCCCCGTGGCCACCCGTGCCGATCTTCACGACGGTCAGCCCGAACGCCCGCCGTACCGGATCGGCACGCAGGTCCACGCTGCGGACCCGGTCGCGCGGCACGGACCGGTGCTGCCGGGACACCACGCCGGAGCGCAGCTCCAGGCGCTCGCGCGTGAGCCGCCAGCGCGTCGCGCGCAGCCGCGCCACCTCGTACGCCACGATCCCCGCCACGATGAGCACCGCGACCACGGCCGCGACGGCCGCGATCGTCCCCCACGTCCAGTCGCGCTCGTGCAGCACGCGCACCACCACCACGTCCACCGGCACCACGGCGCCCAGGGACAGCACCGCGGACACCGCCAGGCTGCGCCGGGGCAGCCGGCGCCAGCTCATGTCGCGTCCCCGGGCGTGGCCTGCGTGATCGCGGTGAGCCTGGCCGCCAGCTCGGCGGCCAGTTCGTGGTCCAGCCCCTCGATCGTGATCGGCCCGGCGGCCGACGCCGTGGTCACCGTCACGTCCGCCAGGCCGAACAGCCGCTGCACCGGCCCCCGCGCGGTGTCGACCGTCTGGATGCGCGACATCGGCGCCACTCGCCAGGTGTGGGTCAGCCAGCCCTTGCGCGTGTACACGGCGTCGTCCGTGACCTCCCAGCGCTCCACCCGGTACGACGCCCGCGGACCGGCGACCGCCAACGCCAGGCAGCAGCCCGCGAACCCTCCCACCAGCACTCCGAGCCAGACCGGGTGCCCGGTGAACAGCCAGTACGCCGCCACGGCCGCGCCAGCCACCGGGACGGCCAGGATGAGCGCCTGCGCGGTCCACCACGAGACCGCCCGCGGATCGGCCTGATGACGCGGCGGCCTCAACGCGACCCCGCTCATGCCGTGGCCGGCGTCGGGGGTGTGCGTGCCGCGCCGGAGGTCGGGGTCAGGCGGGGAGGCCAGGGTTCCTCCGTGCCGGGAGACCGGGCTGTCGTCAGGCCGGGGAGCCGGGGCGCCTCCACGCTGGGGGACCGGGCTCTCGCCAGGCCGGTAGACCCCGTCTCCGCCAGGTCGGTAGACCGCGCCTTCGCCGGGGCGGGAGACCGCGCCTTCGCCGGGCCGGGGGAGCGGGGGCGCCCCCCGCCGCGGGGCAGGCCGGGGGGCCGGGTGCTCGTCGTGACGTTCCATGCTCCCGACCATGACACCAGCGGTGACTCCGGCGCGTCCGCCGGAGGTCGCGCGGAGTATCGACTTTGGTCGCTGTCCGCCCGCCCCGCGACCCCCTAACCTCGGGACCTGTGAGCGACCACGACGAGTACCGCTGGGCCCTGCCGGCCGTCCTGCTGGGCGACGGCTCCGCCGTGCGGCCGGTGCGGCGCTCCACCCGTGACTGGATCGTCGACATCGCGATGTTCCTGGCCGCGTGCGGCATCACGCTCCTGACGGCGCCGGAGCTGGAGGGCCTGCCGCGGCCGCTCATGATGATCGAGCAGGTCGCCGGGGTGCTGTCGTGCGTGGCCGTGTGGCTGCGCCGCCGGTGGCCGGTGTGGTTCGCGATGGTCACCACGGTGCTGTCGACGTTCCTGCTGATGGTGGGCGGGGCGGCGGTGGTCGGCATGTTCACGGTGGCGGTGCACCGGCCGTTCAAGGTGGCGGGGCCGGTGGCCGCGTTCGCCATGCTGACGTTGGGCCCGTACGTGATGCTGCACCCCGACCCCGACCTGGGGCCGGCCGGCACGATGACGCTCAGCGTGGCGATCCTGCTGACGGTGTTCGCGTGGGGCGTGGTCGTCCGGGCGCGGCGGCAGCTCGTCTGGTCGTTACGGCAGCGCGCGGTCATCGCGGCCGAGGAGGCCAAAAGGCTCGAACGCGAACGGATCGCCCGGGAGATGCACGACGTGCTGGCCCATCGCATCTCCATGCTGAGCCTGCACGCGGGGGCGCTGGAGTTCCGGCCCGGCGCGCCGCCCGAGGAGATCTCCAGGGCGGCGGGCGCCATCCGGCACAGCGCCCACCAGGCGCTCCAGGATCTGCGCGAGGTGATCGGGGTACTGCGGCACCCGTCGTCCTCCGGCGACGAGAACGGCCCGGTCCCCGCCCCGCCCCAGCCCACGCTGGCCGACCTGCGCTCGCTCGTGGAGGAGTGCCGGCAGGCGGGCATGAAGCTGTCCTTCACGATGGACGGCTTCGAGGGGGCGGGGGTGAGGGGCGGCCCCGGCGGTGGTGCTGGAGAGCGTGCCGCTGACGGCCTCGGAGAGAGTTTCGGCGATGGGGTCGGCGAAGGTGCCGGTGATGGCGCCGGCGAGCGTTTCGGGGATGTCGCCGGTGAGGTGGTGGTGTCCGATGGTCTCGGCCGTACCGTCTACCGCGTCGTCCAGGAGGCCCTCACCAATGCGCGTAAGCACGGGGGCGGCGCGCCGGTGTCGGTGACCGTCGCGGGACGTCCGGGTGACGGGGTGACGGTCGAGGTGCGCAACGCGGTGTGGGCCAGGCAGAGCCCGCGCATCCCAGGCGCGGGGGCGGGGCTCATCGGGCTCACCGAACGGGTCGAGCTCGCGGGCGGCCGGCTGGAGTTCGGCCCGGGGGCGGGAGGTGACTTCCGCCTGCACGCCTGGTTGCCATGGACTCCGTGATCCCGCGGGGAGAAAAGAGCGGGCGGGGACTCGGTGTTGGGGAGATGCGGCGAGTGCGGTCCGGTGCGGGACAACTCGTGGCACGCGTGGGCGGGCACGGTGGTTGGGCGGTCGGGCGTGGTGTGGCGTGGTGGTCGGACAGGCTGGGACGCGGCGCTCGGGCGGCTGGGCGTGATGGGGCGCGGGGTTCGGCTTCAGGGGTCGTACGGCGTGCTGGGCCGGCGTCGGGTGAGGTGGAGCGGGGTCGGATGGGGTGTGGGGATGTGCGTGGTGGAGGGTGGTTACGGTGGACGGCATGACGATCAAGGTGCTCATCGTGGACGACGACCCGCTCGTCCGGGCCGGTCTGGCGATGATCCTCGGCGGCGCCGACGACATCGTGATCGTGGGCGAGGCGGGTGACGGGTCGCAGGTGCCGCCGATGGTCGCCGAGCACCGTCCCGATGTCGTTCTCATGGACATCCGCATGCCTGACGTCGACGGGCTCACCGCCACCGAGGCGCTGCGCGCGGCGAAGGAGCCGCCCGAGGTGGTGGTCCTGACCACGTTCCACGCCGACGCGCAGGTGCTCCGGGCGCTGCGGGCCGGGGCGGCGGGGTTCCTGTTGAAGGACATCGCGCCCGCCGAGTTGGTCGGCGCCATCCGGAAGGTGGCCGCGGGCGAGCCGATCCTGTCGCCGGTCGTCACCCGGCAGCTCATCAGCCACGTGTCGGGCGGCGGGGCGGAGAGCCGCGCCGGTCGCGCCCGCTCCTTGCTCGACCGGCTGAGCGAGCGCGAGCGGGAGGTGGCGGTGGCGGTCGGCCAGGGCCGGTCCAACGCCGAGATCGGCGCCGACCTCTACATGAGCGTCGCCACGGTCAAGGCGCACGTGTCGCGGATCCTCACCAAGCTGGGGCTGAACAACCGGGTGCAGATCGCCCTGATCGTCCACGACGCCGGCTCAGCGAGCTGAACCGGGCCACCGGTCGGTTCAAGCGAGCGAAGCTCAGGGAGGCGGGTGCTCGTCTGGCGGCTCGTCTGCGGAACTGCGGGCGGCCGGGTGAGTAGGTGCTTCTCAGGAGTTGGGACGCGCAGGGTGCGGCTGCAAACCTGGGCGTGGAGGCGGCCTCAGTAGTGGAAAGCCTCGCCGGTTCGGACGCTCAGGGCGGGGAGGGTGAGAAGGCGTCTGGGTGGTGGCACGGCTCAGTGCGCGATCATGCGCTCCAAGGTCGTGCGGTGCAGGACGAGGTCGTCGGGGTCGTCCGGCATGGCCTGTTCGCCGAAGTGGATCCGTCGCCGCCACACCCTCGCCATGATCACCCCATGCCGGAGCGCCGCGTACGTCAGGTGGAAGTCCATGTTCGCGGGCTGATGGCCCGTGAGCTCCTGGTACGTCCGGCAGACGTCGTCCCGGCGCATGAAGTCGGGCAGGCCAGGCAGGCCCATGGCCTCCGTGAGGTCCTGGAAGAACCGATGCAGGAAGATCATCCACGCCAGGTCGAGCTCTCGCGGCCCCACCGCGGCCATCTCCCAGTCCAGTACGGCGACCGGCCGGAAGTCCTGGTACATCACGTTCCCGATGCGGGCGTCGCCCCAGGTCAGCACGTCGGGTCCGGGGTCGTCCGGCCAGTGTGCCTCCAGCCAGTCGAAGGCGCGTTCCAGCAGCGGGATCGGGTGGTCCCCGTGCGCCCATCCGTAGTAGGCGCGCTGGGCGTCCACGTGCGCCCGCAACCCACCCCCTCTGCCGGGGTCAGGGCGTAAGAGGATCGAGAGTTCGTCCCTCGTGAACGGCGTGTCGTGCAGCGCGGCCAGCAGCCCCACGCTCGCGTCCTGGAGCTCTCGCCGTCTCCCGGGCGGCGCGTCGAGCAGCCAGCCCTCGAACGTGTACGGCATGACGTCCGGCGGCACGTCCCCGTCCTCCCGCTCCATGACGAAGAACGGCGTGCCCAGCGCCCCCGGGTCCGGCTCGAACCACAGCGCTCTCGGCGCCGGGACCCCCGCCCGCTCCCTGGCCAGCCGCATGACCTCGAACTGGGCACCGAGGTCGTAGTGGGGGAAGACGGGCACCGCCTCGGTCTCCGGGGCGAGGCGCGCCACGCAGCGCACCGGCCGCCGTCCGGCCCAGGAGGCGGTGAAGAACAGCGTCTCGCTCGACATGCCGTTCGCCGAGGGCCGCGACAGCTCCGACACCTCCACCGGGCCGCCGGTGCGGCCGGACAGCCAGGTGGCCACCCGGTCGTGGAGGGTGCGCAGGTCACGGGTCGATGTCCGCATCTCCTCGGCCACGGCGGTCTCCTCCTGCTGTTCGGGTCCCGCACCAGTGGTATACCCCTAGCAAGCGCTTGTCTACGTGGGGCGAGCGTTACGGTCAGGTACGGGGCAGCCGTACCCTTGTCTGAAAGGGCATGTCACGAAGGGACAGTGGGATGAGCTCAGCGGGTGAAGGCCTGTCTCGCCCGCTTCCCGAACCGGTGCGGCTGAACGTCGTCGACCTGGCGGCCCAGGTCCTCGGCTCGCTCCCCGCTGCGTCCGTTCCGCCCCCGTTGCGGGGCATCGCCAAGTTCGACCCGCGCAAGCGCGCCCGCCTGGGCAGCGCCCCCATCGCCGCGCAGTTGGAGAGCGACAAGGAGTTCCGCGAGCTGGTCGCCGAGTCGGTCGCGGCGGGCTGGCCCGAGCTGGTCGCCTCGCTGGCCGAGGGCCACGTGCCGCCCGCCGCCGACCCCGTGCTCGTGGCCGCCGCGGCCTACCTCACCCGCCCGCCCGGCTGGGCCGACATGGTCGAGGCGGCCCGCGCCGACCTCGAACGCTCCGCCGTGGCCGCCGAGGGGTCCGAGCGCGAAGAGGTCGTGACGCGGCTGCGCGAGCAGCTCGCCGCCCAGAAGAACGCCGCCAAGGAGGAGACCGAACGGCTGCGCGAGCAGCTCAAGGCCGCCCGCACCGAGAACTCCGACCTGCGCCGCCGCCTGCACGAGGCGCGGGAGCGGGCCAGGGCGGCGCAGCGGCACGCCGAGGAGATGGCGCAGGCCGCCGACGAGGCCCGGTCGGCGGCGTCGGCGGCGGGCAGCGCCGGCGAGTCCGAGCTGCGGCGGCTGCGCGAGCGGCTGGCCGACGCCGAGAAACAGCTCGAAGCCTCCCGCCGGGCCGCCCGAGAGGGACGCAGCATCGAGGACGCCCGCATCCGCGTCCTGCTCGACGCCCTCCAGGACGCCTCCGCCGGGCTGCGCCGCGAGCTGGCCCTGCCCACCATGATCAGCCGGCCCGCCGACTCGGTCGCTGCGGTCACCGGCGAGCGTCCGAGCGTGCGCGGCGTGCCCGCCCGCGCGCTGGCCGACGACGACCCGCAGCTCCTCGACCAGCTCCTCGCCCTGCCCCAGGTGCACCTGATCATCGACGGCTACAACGTGACCAAGGCCGGCTACGGCACCCTCACGCTGGCCGACCAGCGCAACCGCCTCATGACCGGGCTCGGCGGGCTGGTCGCGCAGACCCGCGTCGAGGTGACGGTGGTCTTCGACGGGGCCGAGCTGAACGCGCCGGTCCAGGTGGTGGCGCCGCGCGGGGTCCGCGTGCTGTTCAGCGCGCCGGGGGAGATCGCCGACGACCTCATCCGCCAGCTCGTCCGGGCCGAACCGCCCGGGCGGGCCATCGCCGTGGTGTCCTCCGACCGCGAGGTCGCCGAATCCGTGCGCAGGATGGGCGCCCGGCCCGTACCATCAGGACTGCTGCTGCGCAGGCTGGGCCGCGCGTAGACCCGCACTGGCGCCGGCGGCTCCGTTCGGACTCGGCCCGGTGCGGCACTGCCGCCCCGGCCGGACAGGTGCGGTCAGGGGCGCCGACGTGAACGGATGCGGTCGCGACCACCGGCGGTAAAACGGCGGTAAAAGGAATCTGACGTTTAGGTGAGATCACCGCCGCAACTTCTGTACTATTTCGCCCCAGGTGTGTTCCCTGGGAGGCGTCGCTGTGAGGTTGGGCCGGGTGCCGGTGGTCGCGAGTCTCGTGGCCGGGTTGATGATCGCGCCGACGGGTGGCGCGCAGGCCGCGCCGAAGCCGACGATCAAGCAGGCGAAGGCCAAGCTCGCCAAGCTCAACGACAAGGCCGACAAGGTCGTCGACCGCTACAACACGGCGACCGAGAAGCACAAGAAGGCCCAGTCCGTCTACGACGGGCTCAACGCCAGCTACAAGCGCAAGCTCGCCACCGTGGCCGACCTGCGCCAGCAGGTCATCTCCGCGGCGGTCAACAGCTACAAGTTCGGCGGCGACGCCGCGGCCGTGCCCGGCGTGATCACCTCCGACGACCCCTCCACGGTCCTCGGCAGCCTCGCCCTGGCCGACCAGGTCTCCAGGGAGCGCGCCCAGAAGCTGGCCGCCTTCGACCGGGAGAACCGCGGCCTCAAGACCGAGCGTGACAAGGCCGAGGCGGCCCTGGCCGCCGCCGACGACGAGCGCGACGCGGTGCGCAAGGAACGCGCCGAGGTCCTCAAGCTCATCGCCCAGCAGAAGAAGCTGCTCGACCGGCTCGGCGCCTACCGCGCCGGTGACCCGAACAGCACCGGCATCAAGTACTCCGGCCCGGCCTCGGGCAACGCGGCGGCCGTCCTGAGGTTCGCCTACGCGCAGGTCGGCAAGCCGTACGTGTTCGGCGGCACGGGCCCCGGCGGCTGGGACTGCTCGGGCCTCACGCAGGCCGCCTGGCGCGCGGCCGGCGTCTCCCTGCCACGCACCACCTGGCAGCAGTGGGCGTGGGGCGCCTCGCGCAAGGTCTCGCTGGACGCGCTCCAGCCCGGCGACCTCATCTTCAGCAACGGTCTGGGCCACGTCAGCATCTACGCGGGCAACGGCCAGATCGTTCACGCGCCGCAGACGGGCGACGTGGTGAAGGTCGTCACGCTCTCGTCGTACGGCGGCAGCATCGTCGGCGCCGTACGTCCCTGAGACCGGCCTCGGCCGGCGGCCCCGTCGCCCCCTCGCAGAGGGGTGTGGCGGGGCATTTTAGCGATCCTGCCGCTATTCCGTGACGGAAACGGCAGTAAAGAACTGAACGGATCTGGTGCCGTTCATGGTCGGGTGGCCTGGCATGGCGGTCGGGGCAAACCTGACAAATGCGACGAAAGAGCCTTGACTGGCCAGTGATGCGTCAAGTGTGAGCAGAGTCACATTTGCGTAACGAATCATGGTGACAAGCTGGGACTCATCGTCTTACTAACACCTTATGTGGATCTTTACAGCTTGACGGTGGCTTTGCCGTTTCATGACTTGTCGGCGTAACTTCTGGCGTCGCGGCGCACAAGCCATGGCGTCGCGAGCCAGCATCGGTCCTCCCGATGTGGACGAGATAGAGATCCAGCGGTCGCCGCCGTAGATATCCGTACGTGTGTCGGCGGTGACCTGCCGAGTCCGTGCAGCCAGGAGGCACGGAGCCGGGGACCCAGCGATCCCGAACCCGGGATCAGGGGTGAATCGGCGCGCGAGCGCGCCGTAGGGCGACTTCCAGGCCCGAATCCGTCAGCTAACCCGGTAGGCGTTCGTGGAAGACTCAAGGAGAAATCCTGTCTACCTCTTCGCACAACCCCCGTCTGTCCCGAATCGCGCTGAGCGGTGTCGCTCTCACCATGACCGTGACGGCCGGAGGCCTGGTTCTCCATGCCCCGGCGGCCCAGGCACAAGGGACGACGAGCACCACGGCCGGCTTCTCCTCGGTTTCGGCGGGCACGGCCGCCGCGTCCGTGAAGCAGGCCACCCGTAAGTCGGCGAAGGCGTCGAAAGCCGTCCGGCAGCAGGCGAGGGCCCACACGGCCGTCGCCGTGGCGAAGGCCCAGATCGGTGACCCGTACCGCTACGGCGGCACCGGACCTGGCGCGTTCGACTGCTCCGGCCTCGTCCAGTACGCCTGGAAGAAGGCCGGCGTGCGCATCCCCCGCGTGACGAACAGCCAGTACGCGCGCATCAAGAAGAAGGTCTCCTGGAAGCACCTCAAGCCGGGCGACCTGATGTTCTTCCGGGGGCTCGGCCACGTGGGCATGTACGTCGGCCACGGCAAGATGGTCCACTCGCCGCGGACAGGTCTGACGGTACGCATCGAGAAGCTCAGCGGATGGCGCAAGTCGTCGTTCGTGGCTGCGGTACGTCCTGGCCTGTGAGCACGCACGAAGACCCCGTCCCGGGTTGGGGACGGGGTCTTCGTGCGTTCACCGGCAGAGCAGACGTTCACGGGCGGGATCGGTGGAGCGGGTCGCCCTCGCGTGGGGGAACCGCCGGGTGGCCGCCGGACGGCCGGGTACGATCGGACAGCGTGTCGGTCCGGGTGAGTCGTCGTGCCGTGCTGGCGGGGGTGGCGCCCCTGCTCGCGCTCGCCGCCGCGTCCGCTCCCGGCCGTGACGGCGGCGCCTTCCAGGGCGCTGCCGACCGTACCGGCGCCGGCTTCCAGGGCGCTGCCGACCGTACCGGCGCCGGCCTCCAGAACGCTCCCGACCGTGGTGACGCCGCCCGCCAGAGCGCGAGGACCGCGGCGGCGGGCCCGCCCGGCACGGACGTGGCGGCCGAACCGTGGCCGGGGGAGACCCGGACCGTCCGCGGCGCGCGGTCCCTCGTGCTGGGACACCGGGCCGCCCCGGCGCTCCTGCGGGACCTGGCTCGCCGCGCCGACGCCGCCGGCGCGCGCGTCTCCGCCGTCCTCCGGACCCCCGTGCGGCCGCTCGTGCTCGTCCCCGACTCCTCCGCCGAGGCCGCGCGGCTGGCCCGCGTCGCGGGCGTCGAGGGGCTGGCCGCGCTGGCCGACGGCGGGCGGGTCATCGTCGTCCCCGAGACGTTCGGCCGCCTCACCGACGTCGGCCGGGACGTCGTGCTCGCCCACGAGCTCACGCATGTCGCCGCCGGCACCGGCGGACTGCCGCCCTGGCTGTACGAGGGGTTCGCCGACTACGTGGCCTACCGTGACGCCGGCCTGGCCGTGCCGGTGGCCGCCGCCGAGCTGGCCGCCGAGGTGCGCGCCGGGAGGACGCCGCGCCGGCTGCCCGGGGCCGCCGACTTCGCGCCCGGTTCGTCCAGGCTGGCGGCGGTCTACCAGGAGGCGTGGCTCGCGTGCCGGTTCATCGCCGAGTGGCGCGGAGAGCAGACGCTGGTGAGGCTCTACCGTGATGCCAGGACGCGGGGCGCCGCCCGGGCGCTCGCCGCCGCCGGGCTCCCCACCGCGAGACTGACGGCGGGCTGGCGCGCGTACGTGCGTGAGAAGCTGGCGTAGGGGGACACGTGACGAAGGACGGGCAGGCGGGGGACACGGTCCCCACGGCGGACGCGTCCAGGCCGGACGCGCCGGGGTCTGACATGCCCGGCGCTTCCGGGGCCGGGGACTCGGGGGCCGATGCGTCCGGCGCTTCCGAGGCTGAGGACTCGAGGGACGGGTGGCGGCAGGCCGGGGTGGTGTGCGCCGTGCTCGGCCTCGCCACCGTGGCCGTCGTGGCCGTCACGACGCCCTGGCGGGCGCTGCCTCCCTCCGCGCCGCACGTCGTCCCCGACCCCGCCCGCGACTTCACCCCCGCCGAGATCGCCCGCGCCGCCGCGTTCGACGCCGCCACCACCGCCCCCGTCTACCTGTCGCTGGGCCTCACCCTGCTTTTCGCGGGCCTGCTCGTCCTCACCCCGTTCGGCGCCCGGCTGCTCGGCCGCCTGCGCGGCCCCTGGTGGATGCGGGTCGTCCTCGGCGTGCTGCTCCTCACCGCGCTGGTCGAGGCGGTGCGCTGGCCGCTCGGCATGTGGGCCGAGAGCGAGCTGCGCGCGTACGGCCTGTCCACGCAGGACTGGGCGGCCTGGTCGGCCGACCGGATCAAGGGCATCGGGGTCGACGCCGCCGTGCTGGCGCTCGCGATGGTCGTCGTGGTCGGCCTGGCCCGGAAGGTGCGGCGGTGGTGGATCCCCGCCGCCGTGGGCGCGTTCGCGCTGACCGTGGCGCTGTCGTTCGTCTATCCCGTGGTGGTCGAGCCGCTGTTCAACGACTTCCGCCCCATGCCGCAGGGCGCGCTGCGCACGAGCCTGCTGGAGATGGCCGCGCGCGACGGCGTGCCGGTCGAGGACGTGCTCGTCGCCGACGCCTCCCGCCGCACCACGGCGCTCAACGCGTACGTCTCCGGCTTCGGCGCCACCCGCCGGATCGTCGTCTACGACACGCTGCTGCGCGGGCCGGTCCCGCAGGTGGAGCTGGTGGTCGCGCACGAGCTCGGCCACGCGAAGAACGGCGACGTGCTCGACGGCACCCTCGTCGGCGCGCTGGGCGCCGCCGCCGGCACCGCGCTGCTGTATCTGGCCTTCCAGCTCGTACGGCGGCGCACCGGAGTCGCCTCGGCCGCCGACCCGCGGGCCGTGGCCGTGCTGGTCGGGCTGATGTCGCTGGCCACCGTGCTGTCCGGCCCCGCCCTGAACCTCGTCAGCCGCCACGTCGAGGCCCGGGCCGACGTCCACGCCCTCGACCTGACGAAAGACCCGGCCACCTTCGTGGCCATGCAGAAACGCCTCGCAATTACCAATATTTCCGACTTGTCGCCTGATGCCGTGGAATATGCGCTCTTTGCGTCTCATCCGTCGACGCCCGAGCGGATCGCCCTGGCACGGGCCTGGGCGCGGCTGAACGGCGTCCCGGCGCCGTGACCGCCCGCGTCCTCATCGTCACCAACGACTTCCCGCCGCGGCCGGGCGGCATCCAGTCCTTCGTCCACGGCCTGGCCGCGCGCACGCCCGGCGTGGCGGTCTACGCGCCCGCCTGGCCCGGCTGCGCCGAGTTCGACCGCCGCCAGCCGTACCCCGTCGTGCGCCACCCGACCTCGCTCATGCTGCCCACGCCCGCCGTCGCCCGCACGGCGGCCCGGCTGGTCGCCGAGCACGGCGCCCGGACCGTGGTGTTCGGCGCCGCCGCCCCGCTCGGGCTGCTCGCGCCGCGGCTGCGCGCCGCCGGGGCGCGCCGGGTGGTGATGCTCACCCACGGCCACGAGGCGTCCTGGGCGGCGGGGCCCGGGTTCCGCTCCGTGTTGCGCCGCATCGGCGGGCACGCCGACGTGGTCACCTACCTGGGGGAGTACACGCGCGCCCGGCTGGCCGCCGCCATCGCCCCGGACAAGCTCGTCCAGCTCGCGCCCGGCGTCGACACCGGGCGCTTCCGCCCCGAGGCCGAACCCGGCCGGGCCAAGGAGGCGCTCGGGCTGGCCGGCCGGCCCGTGGTCGTGTGCGTGTCCCGGCTCGTGCCGCGCAAGGGCCAGGACCGGCTGATCGCGGCCTGGCCGGAGGTGCTCGCCGCCGTCCCGGACGCCGTGCTGCTGCTGGTGGGCGGCGGCCCGTACCGCCGGCGGCTGGAACGGCTGGCCGGCGGACACGAGTCGGTCCGCTTCACCGGCACCGTCCCGGCCTCGGCGTTGCCCGGCTACTACGCGGCGGGCGACGTCTTCGCCATGCCCTGCCGTACGCGCTGGGGCGGGATCGACGTGGAGGGGCTCGGCATCGTGTTCCTGGAGGCGTCGGCGACCGGCCTGCCCGTGGTGGCGGGCGCCTCCGGCGGGGCGCCCGACGCCGTCCGCCACGGCGAGACCGGCCTGCTCGTGGACGGCGAGGACACCGGCGAGCTGGCCGCCGCCCTCGCCGAGCTGCTCGGCGACCCCGAGCGGGCCCGCAAGCTGGGCGCCGCCGGGCGCGAGTGGATCGGCCGCGAGTGGTCCTGGGACCTGGTCGCCACCCGCTTCCACACCCTCCTGTGAGGTCACCCCTTCCCGGTGAGGTCACCCCTTCGTCGCGCCGAGCGTCAGCCCGGCCACGAACTGCTTGTGCAGGAGCTGGAACACGATCAGCGTCGGCAGCGCCACCAGCACCGACCCGGCGGCCAGCAGGTTGTAGTCGGTGAAGAACTGGCCGCGCAGGTTGTTCAGCGCCGAGGTGACCGGCAGCTTGTCACCCGACGACATGAGCACCAGCGCCCACAGGAAGTCGTTGTACATCCAGGTGAACTGCAGCGTGGACAGCGCCGCCAGCACCGGCCGGCACAGCGGCAGCGTCAGCCGCCAGTACCGCTTCCACACGCCCGCCCCGTCCACCAGCGCCGCCTCGTCGATCTCCTCCGGGATCGTGCGCATGAAGTTGGCCATCACGAACACGCAGAACCCGAACTGGAACGCCACGTGCACCAGGATCAGCCCGAGGTAGGAGTCGTACAGCGACTGCGAGTCCGACAGCCACGCGGGCAGCGGGACCATCGCGTACACGGTGTAGAGCGGAGTGATGAGCACCTGCGGCGGCAGCAGGTTGCCCGCGGTGAAGACGATGAGCAGCGCCCTGCGGCCCGGGACGCGCAGCCGCGCGATGGCGAACGCCGTGAACGACGCCATGAACAGCGTGACCACCAGGGCCGGGACCACGATGATCAGCGTGTTGAGGTAGTAGCGGGGCAGCTCGGCCTGGCTCCACGCCCGGCCGTAGTAGTCCAGCGTCAGGTGCTCGGGCAGCGAGAAGTAGCCCAGGCGGGCCGTCTCGTCGTACGGGCGCAGCGAGGCGTACACCGCGAGCGCCAGCGGCAGCAGCCAGCCCAGCGCGACCAGGCCGAGGAAGACGTGCAGCAGCGCCCGTAGCGGGCGCACCGGGCGGCGGGGCGGCGTGCCCGGCCGCCCCGCCGCGCGGGTGGGGACGGGGGCGGTGAGCGTCATCATTCCTCCCTGAACAGCTGCGACAGGTACGTCACGATGAACCCGATCGAGATGGCCAGCAGGATCACCGCGATGGCCGAGCCGAACCCGATCCGGCTGGCCTCGCCCACGATGTTCTCCGTGACGAGCACGGACAGCAGCTCCAGCCCGTTGCGGCCGCGGTTGATCGCGTAGACGATGTCGAACGCGCGCAGCGCCTCGATCACCGTGATGACCAGCACGATCACGTTGACCGGCCGCAGCGTGGGGAAGACGACGCGGAAGAACGTCTGCGCCTCGCTCGCCCCGTCGATGGCCGCCGCCTCCTTCAGCGCGGGGTCCACCGCCTTCAGCCCGGCCAGGTAAATGATCATGACGTAGCCGACGTGCCGCCAGCCGGCCGCGACCATGACCACCCAGATGTTGATCGACCGGTCGCCGAGCCAGTCCACGCTCAGCCCGGTCACCGCGTTCAGCACGCCGTAGTCGGAGGAGTAGACGAGCTGCGCGATGAAGCCCACCACGGCCAGCGACAGCACGACCGGCAGGTAGAGCGCGCTCTGGTAGAGCCGTGACAGCCGCAGCCGCCGGTCCAGCAGCACCGCGCACAGCAGCCCGAACGGCGTCGCGACCAGCCCGAGGAACCCCAGCCACAGCAGGTTGTTGCGGACCGCGGACCAGAACGGCGGGTACGCGCCGGCCAGGTCGGCGTAGTTGCGCCCGCCGACCCACCGGAGGGGGCCGATGCCGTTCCAGTCGGTGCCGGACAGCCCCACGGAGGCCAACGTGGGCCCCCAGATGAGGCCCACGTTGACGACGATGGCCACCCCCAGCCCGATGACCAGCACGGTCACGTCGCGGGCGGAGTAGCGACGGGTCCTGACGGCCATCACCGGAAGATGGTGGCCTTCTGCTTCTCGATGCCGGCCAGCAAGGAGTCGATCTCGCCCGGCTTGCCGACGAACGACTGGAGCGAGGGGATCATCACGGTCGAGGCGAAGTCGGGGCGGGTGTCACGGTCGAGGAACTGCGCGATGTGCTTCGCCTTGGACACCAGCTCGGCGCCGCGCTTCTGCAGCGTGCTGTAGCCGCTCGTGTCGGCCTTGGAGCTGGCGGCCAGGGTGCCGGGGTCGAGCCCGGTGGCCACGTTCTGCGCCGCGGCCTGGGCGAGGTGCTTGAGCAGCGCCTTGGCGCCGTCCACGTTCTTCGCCTTGGCGGAGATCATGTAGCCGTCGATGGGCGCGTCGATCGAGTCGGTGCCGTGCGCGGGGTCGATCTCGGGGAAGGTGAAGAAGTCGATGTCGTCGCGCTCGTTCTCGGGGAACTGCTGGGCGACGAACATGCCGAGCAGGTACATGCCGGTCTTCTTCTGCTGGAGCGACTGCGCGGCCTCCTGCCACGTGCGGCCCAGCGCGGCCGGCTGGTGGTACTCCATGAGCCCGCGCCAGGTGTCGAAGACCTGCCTGACCCGCGGGTCCGTCCACGACTCCTTGCCGCCCATGAGCGAGATGTGGAAGTCGTAGCCGTTCGTGCGCATGTTGATGATGTCGAACGTGCCCATGGCCGGCCAGCCGTCCTTGTCGGCGAACGCGATCGGGATGAGCCCGTCGGCCTTCATCTTCCTGGCCAGCGCCGTGAACTCGTCGAGCGTCCTGGGCGGCTGGTAGCCCTTCTGCCGCCAGAGGCTCTTGCGGTAGAAGACGGCCCAGGGGTAGTAGGTGAACGGCACGAAGTACTGCTTGCCGTCCGTGCCCGTCGAGGCGTCCTTGAACGCCTGCGTGTAGTCGCCGCCGATCTCGCGCCACACGTCCGAGATGTCGGTGGCCAGGCCCTGCTCGGCGAAGAACTGCATCCGGTAGCCGGCGAACCAGGTGAAGACGTCGTCCGGCCTGCCCTTGAGGTAGCGGTTGATGTTCTCCTGGAACGTGTTGTGGTCGACGGTGTTGACCTTCACCTGGGCGGAGTGGAAGCTCGCGAGCACCGTGGCCAGCGACTTCTTCGGCACCTCGTCGGAGGCGTTCGAGCCGAGCGTCACCGTGCCGAGGCCGCCCGAGGCGCTCGCGCCGCCGGCGGACGGCCGCGCGCCGGAGGAGCAGCCGGCGAGCAGGGCCGGGACGCCGGCCGCGGCGGCGGCCCCGAGCAGGAGGTTGCGGCGGGAGAGGGGCGCACCATGGTCCATGGGGGGTTCCTCCTAGCGTGGACCGACATATTCCCCCGAGTTCGCGCACTTCCATTCATCGAAAACCCAACATTTCGGACTGTCAACGCATGATTTCGTGCGGGTTTGCGGGAGTTCTCGGAATAACGCCGGCAGATTTCCGAGAACGGCATGTCATCATGCGTCTGAGGATGTGTCGGAAACTGTTGGGATGTGGTGACGCGATGCTGGCCCCGCAGCGGCAGCAGGCCATTCTCGAGCTGGTCCGGCTGAACGGCGGCGTCAGGGTCGTCGATCTCGTCCGGGCGTTCGGCGTCTCCGACATCACCGTCCGGCGCGATCTGGAGGTGCTGGCCGAGCGGGGGCTGCTGGCCAAGGTGCACGGCGGCGCCACGGCGATCGGCGCCGGCTCCACCGACGAGCCCGGCTTCGCCGCCAAGTCGATGCGGCAGGAGGAGGAGAAACGGGCCATCGCCCGCCGCGCCGCGGTCCTGGTCGAGCCGGGGTCCGCGGTCGCGCTGTCGGCCGGCACGACGACGTACACGCTGGCCCACGAGCTGGTCGCGGTGCCCGGACTGACCGTCGTGACGAACTCGGTGCGGGTCGGCGACGTCTTCCAGCGGGCCGGCCGGCCGGACCAGACGGTCGTGCTCACCGGTGGCGAGCGCACCCCGTCGGACGCGCTCGTCGGCCCGGTCGCCGTCGCCGCGATCCGGCGGCTGAACGTGGACCTGCTCTTCCTCGGCGTGCACGGGATGAGCGTGCGGGCCGGTTTCACCACCCCGAACATGATGGAGGCCGAGACCGACCGCGCGCTGGTCGAGGCCGCCGGCCGCCTCGTCGTGCTCGCCGACCACACCAAGTGGGGCACGGTCGGCATCAGCACCATCGCCCGCCTGGCGGAGGCGGACGTGGTGGTCTCGGACGCGGGGCTGCCGGAGGAGGCGCGGCGGATCCTGGGCGAGCAGCCGGGCGAGCTGATCGTCGCGTGACCGGCCGGGCGCGCGGCCGGTCACGCGTCATGCCCGACGCGGGCTAGTTGAGTTCGAGCTTGGCCTGGATGGCGACGAGGATGTCCATCATCTCGACCTGTGTCTTCTGCATGGAGCGCTGGCTGTCCTGCATCGCCGTCTGGGCCTTCTGCATGGCTGTCTGGGTCTCCTGCATGGCCGCCTGGGTCTCCCGTATGGCCTTCTGCTCTTCGCGCTGCTCCGCGAATCCGGTGTCGACCTTGTGGTCCAGGGCCTCGAACTTGCGATCCATGATCGCGAGCCTGTCGTCCAGCAGCGTGACCTTGCTGTCGAGGACCTTGACCCGGTCGGCGACGCCGTTGATGCGCTCGGTGAGCTGCTGGCCGAGCTCCATCTGGTCGGCGCGGACCTGGATCAGCTCGTTCTCGATCGCCGTGGCGTATTGAAGCGCCGCGTCCTTGATGCTCATCGCGATCTCCCCTACCTTTCTAGGTAGGGACCGGGGATGTATTGGATCTCCGGTCCCGCTTTCTTTCTTTCTTGGGACTCAGATTACCCGTCCGCTCGCGGCTGCCAAGGCCATTTCCGGACGCGACTTCGAACAAATTTCAGGTCGCCTACCTGGGCAAATACAAGAAATGTCCGGAAAAGTCGCCCGTAATGTTCGCCGTTCAAAACGGGCATAAAGGGCGGAATGGCGGGGCGTGTGAGCGGCGTTGGAAGCTCACATGAGTGGCATGAAGATCGGCGACCTGTCGCGTGAGACCGGCGTGAGCCCTCGGCTGTTGCGCTACTACGAGGAGCAGGGCCTCCTGGAGGCCGAGCGCGACGGCGGCGGCCAGCGCCACTACGGGCCCGACGCGCCGGTCGTCGTGCGGCGCATCCGCACCCTGCTCGACGCCGGGCTGCCGACCAGGGTGATCAAGGAGGTGCTGCCCTGCGTCGAGGGGGACGACCGGCTCGCCGCCTGCACGCTCCAGCACCTGCGGGGCCGGCTGACCGGCCTGGAGGAGCAGCTCGCCGGCCTCCAGGCCACCCGTGACGCCCTGGCCGGCCTCGTCGCGGCCGTCGAGCGCACCAGCCGGGAGCTGACCTCCGTCGGCTGACCCCTTCCCGGGCCGCGAGGCGGAGGTCAGGACGTGTACAGAGCCTCGACGTCGGCGGCGAAGTCGCGCATGACGATGTTGCGCTTGATCTTGAGGGTCGGCGTCAGGTGGCCGCTCTCCTCGGTGATGTCCGCGTGCAGGATCGTGAACTTCTTGATCTGCTCCGCCTTCGACACCGTGGCGTTGGCCCGGTCCACCGCCTGCTGGACCTCGGCGCGGATCTCCGGGTCGGCGGCCGGATCGGCGGCAGCGGTCCCGGCCCGCCCGCGCGCGGAGCGCCACTGCTCCAGCGCCTCCGGGTCGAGCGTGATCAGCGCGCCGACGAACGGCCGGCCGTCGCCGACCACCACGGCCTGGGACACCAGCGGGTGGGCCCGCAGCGCGTCCTCCAGCGGCCCGGGGGCGACGTTCTTGCCGGCCGCGGTCACCAGGATCTCCTTCTTGCGCCCGGTGATCCGCAGGTAGCCGTCGGCGTCCAGCTCGCCCACGTCGCCGGTGCGGAACCAGCCGTCGCCGTCGATCACCTCGCCCGTGGCGTCCTCGTTGTTCCAGTAGCCGTGGAACACGTTGCGGCCCCTGGCGAGGATCTCGCCGTCCTCGCCGATGCGCAGGGTGACCCCGGGCAGGGGCTTGCCGACGGTGCCGATCTTGTTGGCCCCGGGCATGTTGACGGAGCACGGCGCGGAGGTCTCGGTCAGCCCGTACCCCTCGAAGACCTCGATGCCGGCGCCCCGGAAGAAGTGGCCGAGCCGCTCGCCGAGCGCGCCGCCGCCGCTCACGGCCGCCGACAGGCGGCCGCCGGTGGCCGCGCGGAGCTTGCGGTACACGAGCCGGTCGAACAGGGCATGTCGCAGGCGCAGCCCGAGGGGGGCGCCGCCCGCGTTCTCGGCGCGGCTCCAGGCCACGGCCGTGTCCACGGCGCGCGCGAAGATCGCGCCCTTGCCGCCCGCGATGGCCTTCTGCTCGGCGCCGTTGTAGACCTTCTCGAAGACCCGCGGCACGCCCAGCAGGAACGTGGGACGGAACCCCACCAGGTCGGGCGCCACGTTCTTCATGTTGGGGGTGTGGGCGAGGACCGCGCCAGCCTCGACCAGCGCCACCTGGATCATGCGCGCGAAGATGTGCGCCAGCGGCAGGAACAGCAGCCCCGCCGGGTCCTTGGCGGTGAACAGCGGCTCCAGGGGCCCGCGCACCACGTTGCGGCCGGTGAAGAGCAGGTTGTCGTGGGTGATCCGGCAGCCCTTGGGGCGGCCGGTCGTGCCGGAGGTGTAGACGACGGTCGCGAGGTCGGCGCCGCACACCCGGCCGCGGCGCTCGGCCACGTCCGCCTCGGAGATCTCGGAGGCGCCGGGCAGGCCGTCCAGCGCGGCCTCGACCCGCCACAGGTCCTTCAGCCCCGGCGCGGCCTCGCGCACGGTCTCCTCGTGCCCGTCCAACTCGACGAACGCCGCGCGCGCCGCGCTGTCGGTGAGGATCCAGCGGACCTGCTCGATCGAGGAGGTCTCGTAGATGGGCACGGTCACCGCGCCCACGGACCAGATGGCGTAGTCGATCAGCGTCCACTCGTAGCGGGTGCGCGACATGAGCGCGACGCGGTCGCCGTGCTCGATCCCCGCCGCGATGAGTCCCCTGGCCAGTGCGACGACCTGGTCCCGCAGCTCGGCGGCCGTGACGGCCGCCCAGGCGCCGTCCACCTGGCGTCGCACGACGATCCTTCCGGGCTCCCGCTCCGCCCTGTCGAACACCGTGTCGGGCAGGCTCGCGGTGGGCGGCACATCCACCAGTACGGGAACGCTGTACTCGCGCACGGACAAACTCCTCCAGGCGGACGCTTCGGGGATTGCCTGGACGTTACCGCGATAAGTTACGCGCCGGTAGCTTTGTCATCCAGGCGTTATGAACCCATTCCTCACGCTAGCAGCCACAGATCCGTTGGGACGCCCACCACGTTCGGCGACCCGCCACAGGCAGCGCCGCATCGGCGCCTATGGTGGGTCGCGTTCAGCGACCCGCCACAAGCAGCGCCGCAGGCGCGTTTAGGATTGCCCGCATGCGGGTCCACGTCATCAGCGATGTGCACGGCAGGGCCGACGCGCTGGCCGCCGCCGGGGAGGGCGCCGACGCGCTCGTCTGCCTGGGCGACCTCATCCTGTTCATCGACTACGCCGACCACGGGCAGGGCATCTTCGCCGACCTGTTCGGCGCCGAACGCGCCGCGGAGTTCATCGGCCTGCGCACGGCGGGGCGCTTCGACGAGGCCCGCGCCATGTCCGCCCGCCTGTGGGAGACCCTCGACGGCGACCCGCGCGAGCACATCGAGCGCCACGTGCGCGCCCAGTACGAGCGCCTGTTCGCCGCGATGCCGGCGCCCGCCTACCTCACCTACGGCAACGTCGACCTGCCGCGCCTGTGGGCCGACTACGCGCGCGACGGGCACCGGGTGCTCGACGGCGAGAGCGTGGAGATCGGCGGGCTGCGCTTCGGGTTCGTCGGCGGGGGACTGCGCACCGCGTACCGCACGCCGTACGAGATCAGCGACGAGGAGTACGCGGCGAAGGTGGAGGCGGTCGGCGAGGTCGACGTGCTGTGCTGCCACATCCCGCCCGCGGTGCCCGAGCTGCTCTACGACGTGGTGGCCCGGCGCTTCGAGCGGGGCAGCGAGGCCACGCTGGAGCTGATCCGTCGCACGCAGCCCCGCTACGCGCTGTTCGGCCACGTCCACCAGCCGCTGCACCGGCGCACCCGCATCGGCCGCACCGAGTGCGTCAACGTGGGGCACTTCCGGGGGAGGGGCGAGCCGTTCGTCCTGGAGTGGTGAACGTCCTGTGGTGAGCGTCCGCGCCTGATCGGCGGTCCGCCGCAAGTAGCGGGTTCTGCACTACGGTGGGCCGCGTTCAGCGGTCCGCCGCAAGTAGCGGGTTCTGCACTACGGTGGGCCGCGTTCAGCGGTCCGCCGCAAGTAGCGGGTTCTGCACTACGGTGGTCGCATGGCTGATCGCACGACTTCGAGCATCGTCATCGACGCCGACCGGCCCGGCGTGATGGCCGTCATCGCTGACTTCCCCGCCTACCCCGACTGGGCGGGCCAGGTGAAGAGCGCCGAGGTCCTGACCACCGGCGCCGACGGCCGGGCCGAGACCGTGCGGTTCACGCTCGACGCGGGCGTGATCAGCGACACCTACACCCTCGCCTACACCTGGCACGACGACGAGAGCGTCTCCTGGCGGGTGGCCGAGCCCGGCAAGATGGTCGCCGAGCTGGCGGGAAGTTACCTCCTGTCCGAGGTGGGCACGGGCACCGAGGTGACGTACGAGCTGGCCGTCGAGCTGAAGGTGCCGATGATCGGCATGCTGCGGCGCAAGGCCGAGAAGGTCATCGTGGACACCGCCCTCAAGGGCCTGAAGAAGCGTGTCGAAGGCCGCTGAGGTGAGCCCCCGGGTCCTGCTGTTCACCGGGAAGGGCGGGGTCGGCAAGACCACGGCCGCCGCCGCGACCGCGACCCTCGCCGCCCGGCGCGGCCTCAAGACGCTGGTCGTCTCCACCGACACCGCGCACTCGCTGGCCGACGCCCTGGCCGTCGAGCCCGGCGAGGTCGCCCCCGGCCTGCACCTGCACCAGGTCGACACGCAGAAGTCCCTCGAACGCCACTGGGGCGAGCTGCGCGACTACGCCCGCGGCCTGCTCACCGAGCTGGGCCTGGACGAGATCACCTCCGAGGAGATCACGGTCCTGCCCGGGGCCGAGGAGGTCATCGCCCTGCTGGAGCTGCGCGAGCACGCGCAGTCCGGCGCCTGGGACGTCATCGTCGTCGACTGCGCGCCCACCGCCGAGACGTTGCGGCTGCTCGCGCTGCCCGAGGCGCTCGACTGGCACGTCAACAGGCTGCTGCCCGTGGGCCGCCGGATCATGAAGCTGGCCGCGCCGTTCGTGCGCGGCGTCGCGCGCGTCAGCGCCCCGGGCGACGAGGTCGTCGGCGCGGGCGAGCGCCTGCACCGCGCGCTGCTGGAGGTGCGCGAGCTGCTCACCGGCGACGGCGCGTCCGTGCGGCTCGTGCTCACGCCGGAGGCCGTGGTGCTCGCCGAGGCCCGCCGCACGCTCACCTCGCTCAACCTGTACGGCTACCGCGTCGACGCGGTCATCGCCAACCGGGTCTTCCCGGCGGGCGGGGCCGACGAGTGGCGCGCCCAGTGGGTGAACGCCCAGTCGCGCCTGCTGGCCGAGGCGGAGGAGTCGTTCGCGCCGCTGCCCCTGCACGTCGTGCCGTACCTGCCGGCCGAGCCCGTCGGCGCCGACGCGCTGGCGGCCGTCGGCGAGCGGCTGTACGGCGAGGCCGACCCGTTCGGGCCGCCCCGGGTGCGGCCGCCGCTGCGGCTGTCCGCCGACGAGCTGGAGCTCGACCTGCCCGGCGCCGACCGCGGCGAGGTCGACCTGGCGCGCAAGGGCGACGAGCTGATCGTCACCGCGGGCCCGTACCGGAGGATCCTGGCGCTGCCGGTGGCCCTGGCCCGCAGGGAGATCGGCGGCGCGGCGCTCCGCGACGGCGTCCTGCGGGTACGGTTCAGCTCGGGAGCCCGATCCGGCGCGACGAGCGGAGCCTCCGGCCACGACGACAGGCCGGCCGCGACGTGAGCGAGACGGCGGGCGCTCCGGAGCCAGGGAGGGCCAGATGACCGAGACCAACGACAGAGACCCCCGCGACACGGGACCCCGCGCCGCCGACCCCCGCGCGGACGACACCCGAAGCACCCGGACGGGCCAGAGCGGCCGGACCGGCCAGGCCGGTCAGAGCGACCAGAGCGGCCGTGACCCGATCGGCACGGTGGCCGACGAGGCGCGCAAGCTGTTCGACGCGATCCAGGGCCAGGCCACCCGCCACGTCGGCCGGACGGTGCTCAGCTCGTTCACCGGCTCCCTCGGCGGCGGCGGGCGCAGGGACGAGCGCGACGTGTGGAGCGAGGCCGTCTCCGAACCGCACGAGGAGTACATCTGCCGCGCCTGCCCGGTGTGCCGGGCGATCGCGGCGCAGCGCGAGTCGGGCAAGGACGTGACCGGCCATCTGGTCGCCGCGGGCGGCGAGCTGTTCGCCGCGTTCCGGCAGACGCTCGACGCGCTCAGCAAGCCGGCCGCCCCCCGCGGGCCGCGCGACGACCGGGAGCGCGGGCACGATACCGTGCAGCACATCGACCTGGGATAAGGGGGCAACGGCAATGCTCACGATCGGCGTGGACATCGGCGGCACGAAGGTCAGCGCGGGTGTGGTCGACGAGAACGGCGCGATCGTCGAGCAGGCGCTGAGGAAGACACCGGCCGACCGGCCCGACCTCATCGCCGAGACCGTGGCCGACGTGGTCCGCGAACTGGCCGAGGGCCGCGACATCGAGGCCGTCGGCGTCGGCGCCGCCGGGTTCGTGGACGAGTCGCGGTCCGTCGTCCGCTTCGCGCCCAACCTCGCCTGGCGCGAGGAGCCGCTGCAGAAGAAGATCAGCGGCATGGTCGACCTGCCCGTGGTGATCGAGAACGACGCCAACGCCATGGCCTGGGGCGAGACCCGCTTCGGCGCCGGCCGCGGGCAGTCCCACATCGTGTGCCTCACGGTCGGCACCGGCATCGGCGGCGGCCTGGTGTTCGGCGGCACCCTGTTCCGCGGCCACTGGGGGATGGCGGCCGAGCTCGGCCACATGCAGGTCGTCCCCGACGGGCGGCCGTGCGGCTGCGGCCAGCGAGGCTGCTGGGAGCAGTACGCCAGCGGCAACGCGCTGGTCATGGAGGCCAGGCGCATCGCCGAGGAGCAGCCCGAGCGCGCCGGGATCCTGCTCGGCCTGGCCGGCGGCAGGATCGAGGGCGAGGAGGTCACCGAGGCGGCCCGGCAGGGCGACGAGGCGTCGCTCGCGGCGTTCGCGAGCCTCGCCGACTGGCTCGGCCAGGGCATGGCCGACCTGGCCGCGGTGCTCGACCCCGGCTGCTTCATCGTGGGGGGCGGCGTGTGCCGCGCCTCCGACCTGTTCCTCGACCGGGCGCGTGCGGCGTTCGAGGAGCGGCTGACCGGCCGCGGGCACCGGCCGCTGCCCGAGATCCGGCTGGCCGAGCTGGGCGCCAACGCCGGGATGGTCGGCGCCGCCGACCTGGCCAGGCATCGCTGACGGGATTACAGTCCGTCCGTGACGGTCAGGCTGGCCACCTACAACGTGCGGGGGATGAAGGACAGCGTCCCCGCGCTCACCCGCGTGGTCGGCGCGCTGCGCGCCGACCTGCTCTGCGTCCAGGAGGCGCCCCGGCTGCTCGGCTGGCAGGCCCGGCGTGAGGCGCTGGCCGGCTCGTGCGGGCTGCGGGTCGTGGCGGGACGGCGGCTCGGCGGCGTGGCCGTCTTCGCCGCCCCCCGGGCGCGGCTGCTGCACGCCGAGAGCCACGTGCTGCGCGTCTTCGTCGGCCTGGAGGTGCGCGGTCTGGCGATCGCCGTCGCCGAGGTCGAGGGCGCGCGGCTGGCCGTCGGCTCCACCCATCTCGACCTGAACGGCGCGGCCCGGCTGCACCACGTGACCGAGGCGATGACGCTGCTGGAGGCGGCGGCGGCCCGCTTCGGCGCGGAGCCCGTGCTGTGCGGCGACTTCAACGAGCGCGACCACCAGCCGGCCTGGCGCTACGTCGCCGCCCGGCTCGCCGACTGCTATCCGGCGGCGCCGCGGGGCGACGGCCTGACCTTCCCCGCCAGGTCGCCCCAGGCGCGCATCGACGCGATCTTCACCGGGCCCGGCCTGCGGGTTCGCGACTGCGGAGGGGCGCTCGCCGATCCGGCCGACCTGGCCGCGGCTTCCGACCACCTGCCGGTGGTCGCGGAGGTGGAATCGGGGGCCGGCTCCGGGGACCTGTCGTGAACCCTTAGCATTTGCTCATGACCCGTCGCTTCCGGCGGCGTGCGCTCTCCTTGATCATGGCGACGTCCGTGGCCTGGTCCCAGGTCACGCATGCCGTGCTAGCCGAGCCCCGGCCCGTCTCGGTCGAGGCGTGGCAGCGCTCGTCGAGCGCGCGCCTGGTCGCCGACGGTTCGCTGTCCGACGTGGCGGCCCTGTCCGCCGACGACGTGTGGGCCGTGGGGCAGCAGGAGATCTGGGACGTCTGGAAGAGCCGCGGCACGATCCGCCACTGGGACGGCTCCCGGTGGTCGGAGGTCGCGATCCGCGACGCGAGCGGCGCGGGCAACCTGCGCGGCGTCGCCGCGGCCTCGCCGTCCGACGTGTGGGCCGTGGGCGACGGCCACGACGGCGTGCCCTACCTCGCCCACGGCGACGTCAACGGCTTCGACCGCGTGCGCGCCGAGGGCCTGTGGACCGGCGACTGGCTCGGCGGCGTCGACGCCCGCCCCGGCCGGGTGGTGGCCGTCGGCCGCGGCAAGAGCCGCGACCTCGACCCGAGGAAGAGCAACTGGACGGTCGGGCTCATCGTCACCGGGCAGAACGGCAGGTGGACCGTCCAGGAGACCGAGGCCGAGGGCGCCCTCTACGCGGTGTCCGAGGGCATCGCGGTCGGCGACACCGGCACCCAGCCGCTGATCATGCACCAGTCCGGCGACACGTGGAAGGCCATGCCGGTGCCCGACGTGCCCGGCGGCTACCTGCGCGACGTCCAGGTCGACGGCGGCAAGCGGGCCATGGCCGTCGGCGGCGTCTACCACGGGCCCAGCGACGTCGAGCCGCTCGTGCTGTCCTGGGACGGCAAGCACTGGCGCCGGGTGCCGCTGCCCGGCACCGACGCCCGCCTGTACGGGGTGACCGGTGACGGCAAGGGCCGCTACTGGATCTCCGGCTACGACCCGACCCGCGAGACCGAGCCGTTCATGCTGCGCTGCGAGAAGGGCGACTGCGAGATCATCCGCGGCGCCGCCGCGCAGGGCCGCAGCAGCGTGCGGCTGCAGGCCGTCACCTACCTGCCGGGCAAGGGGGCGGTGTGGGCGGTGGGCCACGCCGTCGACCTGGCCGACCGCTACAGCGACGTGGTGGAGACCTTCGGGCCGGGCGGCCCGCCGCCGAAGGACTCCTGACCCAGGCCGGCCCGGCGGCGGACGCTGGTGGAGCCGTCCTGAGTCGTTCGGGGAGCGAGGTCGTCCGGCGGGCCGAGGCCGCTACAGGACGGCCCCGTCGTCCCAGCCGGAGTCGTTGGGCGGGCCGTCGCCCATGCGGACCACCAGCGCCACGAAGCCGCCGATGAAGGCCGCCACCGCCGTGAACAGCGCCCAGCCCTCCATCCGCCAGTCGGCCATCGCGGACAACAGCAGATAGGCCGGGCCGCCGAACAGCGCCGTCCAGGCCAGCTTGGTGGTCAGGTCGAGCTTGGGCAGCGGGGGCGGCGGCGGAGGCTCGTAGTGGCCCTCGTCGTCCTCGTCGTCGTGCTGGTCGTGATGCGGCTCGGGACGATCGGCGTCGCTCTCGCGCAGGACGGGCTCGGCGGGCTGGATCACCCGGCGCGTCTGGTCGAGGGGGACGTTCTCGCTGTCCGGCCATGGCTGATCCGCCGAGTCGCGCTCGGCCGTGTCGTTGAAGGACGCGACGATCTGCCGCCAGACCTCGTCCTCGTCACTCTGGGGCGTCACCTAGCCGGCCCTCTCCGCAGCGATCGCGGCTTCCCCCTGGGCGCGATCAGTCCCTCTGCAAGGGTACCGAGGCATGCGTCCTGATGAAGCCGAGGCTACCGGCAAAGATCCTGTCGGCATCGTTGTCGAGCGTCGCAACATGGTAGCTATCCGTAAGCTCCTCGATCGTGGCCTGCGGGACCTTCTGACGGATGATGGCCACGCTGGTGGGTTTCACCACGTGGTCGTCGATGCTGTGGAACACCAGCAGCGGCTGCGTGACCCGGGCGAGGTCGGCCTGCACCAGCGACCACAGGCCCGGCAGCGAGGCGGCCGCCTTCACGGGGGTGCGCGGGTACGCGAGCTCGGTCACGCCCGGCTTCTTCACGTCGTTCGCCACGCCGGGCACCGACGGCAGGAACCACTTGAGCAGCGGCGCCAGCTTCAGCAGCGGCACGTCGTTGGCGATCGACGGGTTGACCACCACCACTCCCTTGATCGCCTCGCCGTGCACCTCGGCCAGCCGCAACGCCAGGCAGCCGCCCAGCGACAGGCCCGCCACGAACACCTCGGCGCAGCGCCCCTGGAGGTCCTCGAACGCCTTCTCGACCTCGGCGTACCAGTCCTCCCAGCGGGTGTGGTTCATCTCCTGCCAGGTCGTGCCGTGACCGGGCTGGCGGGGCAGGGAGACGCTCAGGCCGTGCCCGGCCAGGAACTCCGCCCACGGCCGCAGCGACTGCGGCGTGCCGGTGAACCCATGGCAGAGCAGCACCCCGATCTGGCCTGCTTCGTGATGGTACGGCTCCGCGCCTGGCATGAGCGGCATAACAGCTCCTCGAAGGGATTTCATCCCGGAACTGCCCGATCGTCGCACGATCCCGGGGCTTTGTGCGAGAGGTGGTGTAGGAGCATCGAGTCTGAGATGCGAAGATGACGTTGCTCACACATGAAGCGCAGAGGAAGAGGTGGCCGGGTGTTCTACTGGGTGGTCAAGGCCATCTTGGGGCCGTTCCTCCATCTCATCTTCCGTCCCTGGACGGAGGGTGCGGACAACGTGCCCCGGCAGGGGCCGGTGATCCTCGCCGGCAACCACCTGTCGTTCGCCGACCACTTCTTCGGCCCGCTGCACCTGCGCCGCAAGGTCATCTCGCTCGGCAAGTCGGACTACTTCACCGGCCGGGGCGTCAAGGGCTTCTTCACCCGGCTGTTCTTCAGCGGCGTCGGCACCGTGCCGATCGACCGCTCCGGCGGCAAGGCCAGCGAGGCGGCGCTGCGCACCGGCCTGCGGGTGCTGCGCGAGGGCCAGATCCTCGGCATCTACCCCGAGGGCACCCGCTCGCCCGACGGCCGCCTGTACAAGGGCAAGACCGGCGTGGCCCGGCTGGCGCTGGAGTCGCGGGCCCCGGTCATCCCGTGGGCCATGGTCAACACGTTCGAGATGATGCCCCCGGGCCGGGCGCTGCCCAGGCTCGGCATCCGGCCGGGCGTCCGGTTCGGCAAGCCGCTCGACTTCTCCCGCTACTACGGCATGGAGGACGACCGGCTGGTCCTGCGCGCGGTGACCGACGAGATCATGTACGCGCTCATGGAGCTGTCGGGCCAGGAGTACGTCGACAAGTACGCGGCCAGCGCCAAGGTCGAGATGGAGCGCGCGGCCCGCGCCGCCAAGCACTGACCGTCGCCGCGGCGGGCTACTCGCGCAGAGCCCGCTCCGTCCTGCGCATGGCCGTGGTCATGACCTCCAGCTCGTCGCGGGTGAGCCGGTCGACGAGGTAGGCGCGCACGACCGCGAGATGGCCGGGGGCCACGCGTTCGAGACAGCGCAGGCCTGCCTCGGTGAGCACCGCGAGCACGCCCCGGTCGTCCGACGGGCAGGTCGCGCGCTCCACGAGTCCCGCCCGCTCCAGGCGGGTGATCTGGTACGTCAGCGCGCTCTTCGACACGACGACGCCCCGGGCCAGCTCCGTCATGCGCATCTGCCGGTCCGGGGCGTCCGCCAGCCGGACCAGGATCTCGTACTGCGGATGCGTCAGCCCGGCCGCGGCCTTGAGCTGCTCCTCGATGCGCCTCTCCAGCAGGTGAGAGGTGGACAGGAAGGCGCGCCACGCCGCCATTTCCGTGTCGTCTAGCCACCGGGTGTCCGTCACGGCCCAAGTGTACTTGTTGTTCAGATTTGAACTACCTTGGTATATTCGTTCAAATCTGAACGAACCAACACCTGAGGAGACCGCATGATCGACCAGGCGCGCCCCGTCGCCCTGCTGCTCGCCCGGGTGGCGCTCGGCGTCATCTTCCTCGTGCACGGCTACCAGAAGTTCGCCGTCATGGGCCTCGCGGGGGCCACGAAGTTCTTCGAGTCGATCGGCGTCCCGATGGCGGGCGTGGCGGCTCCGGCCATCGCGGTGCTGGAGGTGGCGGGCGGCCTGGCGCTGATCCTCGGCGCGGCCCTGCCGATCGCGGGCACGCTGCTGGCGCTCGACATGGTCGGGGCGATCGTGTTCGTCCACGGGGCCAGCGGGTTCGGCGTGGACAAGGGCGGTTACGAGTTCGTGCTGTCGCTGGCGGCGGGGGCGCTGGCGGTCGGCTTCACCGGGGGCGGCGCGCTGGCCCTGGACTCCCTGCTGCGCCGCCGCCGCACCCCGGCCGGCGCGACCGCCTGAGGCGCCCTTTCGCGGGGTGCCGGCTCGCCGCCCCGCTTGTCCCGCCGGAACGGGCAGCGGCAAGGCCGCCTCTGACCGTGAACGCGTCCGGGGTCATCGCGGGAGCGACTCCACTCGCCCGGATCTCGGGAGTGATCGTGCCGTTGCTCCGCGGGCCCAGGAGTAGGCCCTTGGCGGTCACGGCCCCCTGGTGACGTCCGCCCGCCGTGGGCCGCGCTCACCTCGCGGTGGGCAGCGGCCCCGTGGGGGCCGGCCAGAGACGGCCTTGCTTCGTCATGCCAAGGCCTGGTCCCCGTTCCGGACCTGGCTGGAGACCAGCCAGAAGCCGGGGTCAGGACAGGTGGGTGCGGATCTGCCTGATGTGGTCGGGGGTGGTGCGGCAGCAGCCGCCGATCAGGGACGCGCCCGCCCGCTCCCACTCCTTGGCCGCCTGGCCGTACTCCACCGGGTCGGTGAGCCCGAGCCAGCGGCGGTTCGCCGCGTCCCACGTCTCGCCCGAGTTGGGGTAGACGACCACCGGCAGGCCACCCGACAGGGCGGCGATCACGCCGGGCACGTGGCGCGGCGCCGTGCAGTTGGCGCCCACGGCCACGACCTGCGGGTCGCCGGTGAACAGGGCCGCCGCCTCGCGGATGGGCGTGCCGTCGCTGATGTGCTCGCCGTCCCGGCAGGAGAAGCTCACCCACGCCTTGAGCCCCGGCGTCTCCTTCAGCAGCCGGGCCAGCGCCCGCGCCTCCGCGTACGACGGGATGGTCTCGCAGGCCAGCAGGTCGGCGCCGGCCGAGGCGAGGATCTCCCAGCGGGGCCGGTGCCAGGCGAGCAGGCCCTCCTCGCCGAGGTCGTAGTCGCCGGTGTACTCGGCCCCGTTGGCCAGGTAGGCCCCGTACGGGCCGACGCTGGCGGCGACCAGCCCGCCGCCCGCCTCGTCGCGGGCCTGCGCGGCCAGCTCGACCGAGAGCCTGATGAGGCGCTCGGCCTGGGCCACGCTCGCGCCCCGCCGGAGGAACCCCGGGATCGACGCCTGGTAGCTGGCCGTGGTCGCCACGTTCGCGCCCGCCGCGAAGTAGTCGGCGTGGACGCGCCGGATCAGGTCGGGGTCTTCCATCAGCAGCCGGGCCGACCACAGCTCGTCGCTCAGGTCCGCGCCGAGCGCTTCGAGGTGGGTGGCCAGACCGCCGTCCAGGACAAGAGTGCTCACACGCTCCAGCCTATGGGCCGCGGCGTACCGGACCGGACGGTGCGCGGATTTTCCGGGATGCCGATGGAGGCGCGATTTCCGGGTCAACCAGGAAAAGCGACCTCCCCCCTTTATGCGGAAATTTCCGTGATTATGGGTGCGGTGTGCGCCGGGCGCTGATGCGGCCGGGGGAGCGCTTCTCCGCAGGTCGCACGGCGGGAGGCGGGAACGGGCGCGGCCGCCGGATGTCACCAGGCCGGGTCCGGCCGAGTTCGGGACTGTTTTGGCGTGGTGTCACAGCGTGCCGCCACGGCGGCGGATCGTATCCGGTCTTCTCCCGGAATTCACGGCATTTTCCCAGCAAAGAATTATGCCCGGCCGGCCCGCGGGCCCGTGCGCCATCGCCCGGGGGCTCTTGTCGTCACCCGTGACAGGCGCGCGCGTTCGATCGGGGGCGACCCGGTCCCGAGGAGCCGCCCCGCCGCAGATCTACCTGGGACCGGCCTGGGTCAGGCGTGCCGGTCATCCGGCCCCGGCCGGCCTGGGGGAGGTCCGACGACGGACGACCCACGACGACGGAAGGCTCTCATGCGAGCGACCCTGATCTGCGGCGCCGGTGATGTGCGCGTGGAGGACGTGCCCGACCCCGTGCTGCTGGAGCCCACCGACGCGATCATGGCCAGGCTCGACGACCTGCCCCCCGCCGCGGGTGACCACCACGGCGAGGAGCGGATGCGGATGATCGAACGCTGACGGGCACCCCCTCGCCGCGGAGCGGGGTGCCCGTCAGTGTCAGCCGCGCTTCCAGAAGGGCCCGCGCCGCGGCTCGGCCGGGGAGCCGCCCCCGCCCGTCTCCGGGGCGGGACCGCCGGTCAGCGACGTGAGCACCTCGACCGCGTGCCGTCGCAGCTCCGCCAGGTCCGTCCCCGGCCGCTCGGCCGCCTCCAGCTCCCGCGCCAGGGCCGACAGCTCCGCGTGATCCCCCAGGTACGCCGACAGGGCCGCCAGCCGGGAGCCCAGGTCGGCGAGGTACAGCGCGTCGGCCACGGGCAGCGCCCTGAGCCGGTCGAGCTCGGCCACGAGCTGTCCCCGTACCGGCTCCAGCCCGCGCGGGGCGCGGCGGGGTGGACGCGGCACCGCGCCCGGCCGGCCGAACACCGGCCCGCGCGGCCCCACCGACCCGCCCGACGAGGCGCCGAACCCGCCGGCGTCGTCCGGCGCGGAGCCGGGAGCGGAGGGGGCAGCCCCCGCGACCGGAGCGCCCGAAGGCGACGGGGCGGCGGGCGGGCTCATCGGGGCCCCCTGCTCCAGCGCCGCCTCGAACGACGGCGACGACGCGCGGAACCGGCCCGGCGCCGCCATCACGGCGGCCTGCGCCACGAACCCGGGCA
This sequence comes from Nonomuraea roseoviolacea subsp. carminata, assembly GCF_024172185.1. Classification (GTDB taxonomy): domain Bacteria; phylum Actinomycetota; class Actinomycetes; order Streptosporangiales; family Streptosporangiaceae; genus Nonomuraea; species Nonomuraea roseoviolacea. The sequence continues at coordinate 583,614 of NZ_JAMZEC010000001.1, read as the reverse complement.
TCGACGGCGGCGACGGCATCTCCCAGCCGCTCGGTGGCTCGACCGGCTGGATGACCCGGTGCTCGGGGCCGCCCTCGGTCACCGCCCTGCTGTCCACCGCGACGTACGCCGTGAACCTGCACAGGACGCCGTACTCCAGCGAGACCCGGACGATCTCCGCCTCCAGCCCGTGCTCGCCCATCGCGTACCGGTCCTCCAGCGCGCGCAGGTGCGCCCGCGCCCACACGGCGCGCAGCGCGGGGTTGTCCACGGCGGTCGCGGTGACCTGCCGCTCCCACGGCTCTCCCGCCGCGAGCCCCCGCACGGTCACGGTCGCGTCGCCCGGCTCGACGTCGCCCGGTTCGACGTCGCCCGGTTCGACGTCGCCCGGCTCGACGCGTCGCAGGCGCCCGTACGCCCGCAGCGGCACGCCCGGGAAGATCGAACCGAGGTGCGTGACCGTGCCCGGCTCCGTGTCGAGGCCCTTGAGAGCCAGGTCCGTGACCAGGGGCGCGCCGATGCGCCGGTGGATCTGCTCCATGGCGGCGTCGAGCCGGTCCTCCGACTCGACCAGCTCGCACCGGCCCGCGCCGAGCCCGGCGAGCCTGCCGAGGAAGCCGGCGTTCACGGCGCGGTCGATGCCGACGGCGTGGACGCGCATGGCCGACAGCGCGCCGCCGGCCTGCTCCAGGATCTGGTCCTCGTTGCCGACCTGGCCGTCGGTGACGAGGACGAGCACGCGCTCGCGGCCCTCGGCGGGCGGCAGCAGCCGCACGGCCTCGCGCAGCGGCTCCAGCAGCTCGGTGCCGCCGCGGGCGTCCACGCGGGCGAGGTGCTCGACGGCGCGGTACCGGTTGCGGTCGGACGCCTCCACGAGCCCCTCGAACGGCTGCTCCACCACCGAGTCGAACGTCAGCACCGCGAACCGGTCGGCTGAGGTGAGCGTGTCGACGATGCGCGCGGCGGCCCGCCGGGCGGCGACCATCTTCCACCCGCCCATGCTGCCCGAGCGGTCGAGCAGCAGCACCAGGTCGCGCGGGGCGCGCGGGGCCTCCAGGGCGGGCGGGACGACGGTCAGCGCGAACGTCCCCCCGCCGTCGCCCTCGCCGTTCGTCTCGCTCGTGTCGATCCGGAGGGAGGTCGAGGCGTCGAAGGCCAGCCTGAGGACGAAGTCGCGGTCCAGCCGCTCGCCGGGGCGCAGGCGTACGGTGTGGCCGTCCTCCTCGACCACGTGCAGGCTGGAGGAGACCTCCCGCAGGTCCAGGCCGGCGGGGTCGAGGGTCACCGCAAGCGACAGCCGCACCGGCGCGGGGAAGCCGGGCAGCAGCACCGGCGGGGTGATCCGCGAGGCGTCGGGCACCGCCCCGGTGTCGGGCGCGGTGCCGTCGCCGGCGGGGGCGCCGTCGAGCGGGGCGCCCGGGATGTAGCGGGGCGCCACCACCAGCGGGAAGCGGAACGTGGCCGCGCCGTCCTCGTACGGCAGCGGCTGGCTGAGCGACATCCGGACCGTGACCCGCTCGCCGGGCAGGATGTTGCCCACCCGGATCGTGAACACGTCCGGCCGCTCCTCCTCGGCGATCGCCGCGCGCCGGCCCTCGCGCAGCGCCCGGTCGTAGTCGGCCCGCGCCTGCCCGCGCTCCTTGAGCACGCCGTCGATGACCCGGTCGTCGGCCTCCATCCGGAACGCGGTCACGGCCGCCCGGTCGGGGAGCGGGAAGACGTACGTGGCCTCCAGCGTGACGTCGAACGGGTTCCGGAACTCCTGGGCCACCTCGACCCCGGCGACGAGACCCGAGACGGCGGCCGTGACGTCCACGCTCTCCAGCGGCAGGTTGCCCCGGTCCGTGCGCAGCGCGCCGAACCCGGCGTCCGGCACCGGCCGGCACCGTCCGGGCTCGAGTGGAACGATCTTCATGCGAGCTTCCTCTCTTCGAGCACCGCCAGCAGCGGGGCGGCCGCGCCGAGCACGGCCTGGACGTCGTCGGTGGAAGGGACGCGGCCGGAGCCGTCGAGCACCAGCGTCACGCCGGGCGCGAGCCTGATCCCGCGCACCAGCCCGCCGGGCGGTTCAGGTTCGGGGGCGGGGGCGGGGGCGGGATCGCGCCGGCGCGGCTCGTCGTCGCGGGGCGGAGCGGGGGAGGGGGCACGGTCTCGCGGCGCCCGCGCCCAGAACCGGTCTGGCGCGGGCTCGCGTGAGCCTTCCGCCGTGCGCTCGCGGGAGGCTCCCCCTGCCCGTTCGCGCGCGGATCCCTCCGTCCGGCCGCGCGCGGATCCCTCCGTCCGATCGCGCGCGACTCCCTCCGTCCGTTCGCGGGAGGCTCCCTCCGGCCGGCCGCGGGAGGCTTCGGCCGCCCGGTCGCGGGCGGCTTCCGGCCCGTCGTCAGGGCGGGACGCCGAGGCGGCCTGTCCTGGGTGCTCCGGCTGGGCGGCGCCCTCCAGCATGGCGTCCGTCGCGCCCGCCAGCGCCACCTGGATGTCGGCGATCGACAGCCCGGCCGCCTGGAGGCGCTTGACCGCCACGAGCTGGAGCAGGTGGCGCCGCCCGTAGCGGGCGATCCGGCCGCGCCGGGACAGCGGCGGGTCGACCAGGCCGATCGTCGTGTACCACCTGATCAGCCGCTCGCCCGGCACCTCGCGCACCCGCCCGTTGCCGTTCGGCCCGCCGGCGCCCAGCAGGCCGGCCGCCCGCTCCGCCAGCTCGCCGATGGTCCAGGTCTCCTCCATGCCACCACGATGACACTGTCACTGTTGCAGTGTCAATCCAGAGGATTAAAGCGCCATATTTCGTGCAGGAGAGCAGAGATGTCGTACAACGGGGAGGAAAACATCATGGCTCCGATCACCGGACCCCTTTCGGGCGAGGCGAAGAGCACGGTCGCCGAGTGCCTTCAGGGCACCCTGGTCGACCTCATCGACCTGTCGCTCGTCGCCAAGCAGATGCACTGGAACATCGTCGGCACGAACTTCCGCTCGGTGCACCTGCAACTCGACGAGCTGGTCTCGCTGGCGCGCGAGCACGCCGACACCGTGGCCGAACGCGCGGCGGCGCTGGGCATCAACCCCGACGGCCGCTCCTCCACCCTGGCCAAGAACACCAAGCTGGCGCAGCCGGAGAACGGCTGGATCGAGGACGGCAAGGTCGTGGCCACGGTCGCGGACATCCTCGACGGGATCGGCCGGCGGCTGCGCGAGCGGATCGAGGCGACCGAGGAGCCCGACCCCGCCAGCCAGGACATCCTCATCGCGATCGCCCAGGACATCGACAAGGAGCGCTGGATGTTCCAGGCCCAGCGCTGACCCCGCCGGTCAAGCCCGGAGCCCCGCGCGGCCCCGGGCTTTTCCGTGCCGGACGCCGGGACAGGGGGAAAGCCGTGGGCGATATGCACGGATGCGACAGGCCGGTGGGCCGGGGTTCGCGTGCTGTTCGGCGGCCGGGATCCCGCCATTCATGTCCGTGCTGTCGACTAGCGTGGACCCAGAGGGAGGCCTGACCCATGTCCCGCAAGACTCTCCTCCGCACGGGCCCGCTCCGCCGGGAGGCGGCCGGCCCGTACGGCCCGCTCGCCCCGTACGGCGGCGACGGGCTGGTCCTGCCCGCCGGGTTCACCGGCCGGGTCGTGGCCCGCTCGGGCCGCAAGGTGGCTGGGCTGACCTGGCACGCGGCACCCGACGGCGGCGCCTGCTTCCCCGACGGCGCCGGCTGGATCTACGTGTCCAACTCCGAGCTGCCCCTGCTCGGCGGCGCCTCGGCCCTCCGCTTCGCGCCGGACGGCACGATCGCCGACGCCTACCGCATCCTGTCCGGCACCGATCTCAACTGCGCCGGTGGCGCCACCCCCTGGCACACCTGGCTGTCGTGCGAGCTGGGCCACCGCGGCCGGGTCTTCGAGTGCGACCCGTACGGCGCCCGCGCCGCCCGGCCGCGCCTGGCCATGGGCCGCTTCCGTCACGAGGCCGCCGCCTGCGACCCCGACCGCCAGGTCGTGTACCTCACCGAGGGCGAGCCCGACGGGTGCTTCTACCGGTTCGTGCCGGGCGACTGGGGCGACCTGACCGAGGGGCGACTGGAGGTGCTGTGCGTCTCCGGCGGCTGGCGGCCGGTGCCCTCGCCCGCCGCGTTGCTCAAGGCCGCCCGCCACCAGGTCGAGGACGCGCGCCGCTTCGACGGCGCGGAGGGCTGCCACTACGCTGGCGGCGTCTGCTACTTCACCACCAAGGGCGATCACGGCCTGTGGGCCTACGACGCGCAGACGTCCACGCTGGAGCGGCTGTGCGGAGGCGTGCGGGCCGTCACCGCCGCGCCCTCCGGCGACCTGTACGTGACCAGGGACACGATGGGCGTCGACGTCATCACCCCCGACCGGGCGATCGCCCCGTTCCTGCGGCTGGAGGGGCACGCCGGGGCGGAGCTGGCGGGGCCCGCGTTCTCGCCCGACGGCTCGCGCCTGTACTTCTCCTCCCGCCGCGGCCCGGCCGGCGAGCCGGGCGACGGCCACACCTTCGAGGTGACCGGCCCCTTCCGGCCCTGACCTCCCGGGCCGGCTCCTTCCGGCCCTGACCTCCCGGGCCGGCTCCTTCCGGCCCTGACCTCCCGGATCGGGCCCTGACCTCCCGGGCCGGGCCCTGAGCTCCCGGACCGCTCAGGCCAGGTAGCGCACCAGCATCACCTTCAGCTCGGCCACGAGCGCGTCCGCCCGCTCCGGCGCGGCCGTCGACACGAGCGGCATGACGGCCTTCACGGCGGCCACCGCCATCGTGCCGAGGGTCAGCGCCCGCTCCGGCTCCAGGCCGGGGGAGCGCCGCAGCAGCATCCGCGCCACCTGGCCGGCGATCGCCTCGTGCAGCCGTCCCGCCGCGGTGGCCAGCCGGTCGCCGGTCGCCGAGCCGTACAGCAGCGCCCAGTAGGCGGGCGAGCGCGTCTTGAACGCCACGCTCTCGTCCACGAGCCGCCCGACCAGCGCCTCCAGCGGCACCTCCGGCGTGACCTCGGCCAGCCGGGTCGCCCAGAACTCCTCCCGCTCGTCGGTGTAGCGGGCCACCAGCCCGTCGAGGATCTCCTCCTTGTTGCGGAAGAACTGGTACAGCGAGCCCGGCGACATCCCGGCGCGGGCCGCGACCTGGTTGGTCGTCATCTCCGGGTAGCCGACGTCGGCGATCACCAGCTCGGCCGCGTCGAGGATCTCGGCCATGCGCCGGAGCCCCCGCGCCTGCCTGCGCACCGCGCGCTCGGTCACGACGGCCTCCGGACGCGACGGCATCCCGCGTTGACAAATGCGAGCATTTACTTGTATTCCTGAGCCTCGTAGGACAGAACACGAGTAGATTACCGACTTTTCCGGGGAGCCCGCATGACCAACCCGACCGCGCCCGTGGTCCCGGACACCGGACCCGCGCCGGCCGCGCCCGGGGACGGGCCGCCCCTGCGCCGGCTCGGCCGCCTCCTCGCCCGGCGGCGCCGCGCCGTGCTCGCCCTCGCCCTGGCCCTGTTCGTGGCCGCCGCGGCGCTCGCGGCCGGCGCGGTGCCGCGCCTGTCGCTGGCCCGGTTCGACGCTCCCGGATCCGAGTCCGACCGGGCCCAGGCCGAGCTGGCCGCCCGGTTCGGCACCGGAAGCCCCGACCTGGTCTTCCTCGTCACGGCGCGGACGGGCACCGTGGACGACGCCGCCGTCGCCGAGGCGGGCCGCCGGCTGACCGCCCGGGTCGCCGCCGCGGAGGGCGTCGCCGAGGCCGCCTCGTACTGGACCCGGGGCGGCTCCGCCACCCTGCGCAGCGAGGACCGGCGGCACGCGCTGATCGTCGCGCGCGTCCCCGGTGACGCCGGCCACGTCCGGCAGGTCGTGCTGCCCCGCCTGGTCCCCGACATCACGCGGGGCGACGCGCTCCTCCAGGTGCGGGCCGGAGGGGGCGAGGAGGTGTTCCGCCAGACCGTGCCGCTGGCCCGCCAGGACTTCGTCCGCGCGGAGATGGTCGTCTTCCCGCTGGTGTTCGTCCTGCTCTGGCTCTACCAGCGGCGGGTCGCCGCCGCCCTGGTGCCGATCCTGGCCGGGGTGTACGCCATGGTCGTCGGGCTGGCCCTGTTGCGCGGGGTGCTGGCGTTCGCCGAGATCTCCACCTTCGCCCTTAACCTGACGCTGGCGATGGGCCTCGGGCTCGGCGTCGACTACTGCCTGTTCATGATCGCGCGCTTCCGCGAGGAGACGCGGCGCGGGCTCGACCGGGTGGAGGCCGTGGCCGCGGCCGTCGAGCACGCGGGGCGCACCGTGCTGTTCAGCGGGCTCACCGTGGCCGCCTCGCTGGCGGTGCTCTTCGCGCTGCCGTTCGGGTTCCTGCGCTCGTTCGCGTACGCGGGCATCGCGGTGGTGCTCGGCGGGACGGTCGCCGCCGTGCTCGTGCTGCCGGCCGTCCTCGCCTCCGCAGGCGGGGCGCTGCTGCCGAGGCGGGCCGCGCCGGAGCGGGAGGGCGGGTTCTGGCACGGGCTCGCGACGCGGGTCATGCGCCGGCCGCTGGTCTTCGGGGGCCTGGCGGCCGGGCTGCTGCTCCTGCTCGCCTCGCCGTTCCTCGGGCTGCGGTTCGGGGTGGCCGACGACCGGATCCTGCCGGTCTCCGCCCCGGCCCGGCAGACGCAGGAGGTCATCCGGCAGGGCTTCCCCGCCGAGGAGACCGACGCCATCCAGGTCGTCTCCCGGGCGGCCGCAGGGCCGGCGGACGGCTCCGCGGCCGTTCAGGGTGGCGGCGGGGCGGACGCTTCCGCGGCCGTCCGGGGTGGCGGCGGGCCGGTGGACGCCTACGCGGTGGCTCTGTCGCGGCTGCCCGGGGTGGCCCAGGTCGACTCCGCGGCCGGCTCATACGCGGCCGGGCGGCGCGTCGGCGCGGGCGACCCGGCCCGGTTCGCCGGCCGGGCCGGCACAGGCGGCACAAGCGGCACAAGCGGCACAAGCGGCACAAGCGGCACAAGCGGCACAAGCGGGACAAGCGGGACAGGCGGCACAAGCGGCACAAGCGGCACAAACGGTACCTGGCTGTCGGTGGTGCCCTCGGCCGAGGCGCTGGCCGGCGATCCGGTGCGGCTGGTCGCGGCCGTGCGGGCCGTCCGGCCGCCGTTCCCGGTGCTGGTGGGCGGCTATCCGGCGGAGCTGGCCGACTACCGGGCCTCGGTCGTCGGCCGGCTGCCGCTGGTCCTCGGGCTGATGCTGGGCGTCACGTTCGTGCTGCTGCTCGCCATGACCCGCAGCCTGCTCATCCCGGTCAAGGCGAGCGCGCTGAACCTGCTCAGCCTCGGCGTGATGTTCGGCGCGCTCGTCTGGGTCTACCAGGACGGGCACCTGGCGGGCCTGCTCGGCTTCACGCCCACCGGCAGCCTCGACCCGAGCATCCCCATCCTCATGCTGTGCGTGGCCTACGGCCTGTCCATGGACTACGAGGTGTTCCTGCTGTCCAGGATCGAGGAGGAGTACGCGAGGACGGGCGACACCACGCGGGCCGTGGCGGCCGGGCTCCAGCGGGGCGCCCCGCTGATCACCGCGGCGGGCGGCATCCTGGCGCTGTCCTTCGCCGCGTACGCCACGGCGGAGGTGACGTTCGTGCAGATGCTCGGCGTCGGCATGGCGGTGGCGGTGCTGGTGGACGCGACGGTGATCCGGGCGGTGCTCGTGCCCAGCCTGATGCGCCTGGCCGGGCCGCTCAACTGGTGGCCGGGCCGGCGCCGCGGGCGCTGACTCACAGGTCGAGCGTCCAGATCTCGTCCACCACCTCGACGCCGTTCTCGACGCCCCTCTCGCTGGACTCGTGCACGAACCCCACGCGCGCGTAGATGCGCCGGGCGCTGTCCAGGCACTCGCGGGTCCACAGCGTGATCCGCTTGTAGCCGCCCGCGCGGGCGTGGCGCACGCACTCCTCGACCAGCCGCCGCCCGAGGCCGAGCCCCCGGGCGGACGGCTCGACGAGCAGCATCCGCAGCTTGGCGGTGCCGTCGTCCACGTGCTCGAAGAACACGCAGCCCAGCCGCTCGCCGCCGGCCTCGGCGATCCAGCCCGTGTCGCGGCCCGCGAAGTCCAGCTCGCCCATGAGCCGGGCCACGAGCTGCTCGAACGCGAGGCCCCAGCCGTACTCGCGGCTGTAGAGGTCGCCGTGCCGCTGGACGGCCCAGCCGAGGTCGCCGACGCGCGGCGCCCTGATGACGAACGGCTCGCGCTCCCGCTCGCCGCCGATCAGCTCCCTGATCGTGGCCATCGCGCTCACCAGCCGCTCCTGCCCGGCCTCGGGCAGGGCGGCCAGGAGCTGCTCGATCTCCTCGGCCGACAGGGCGTCCAGGTGCCGGTACGTGGCGACGCCGGTCTCGCTCAGCCGTACGACCTGCTTGCGCGCGTCGCCGGGCGAGCGCTCGCGCGCCAGCAGGCCGTCGCCCTCCAGCCGCGACAGGATGCGGCTGAGGTAGCCCGCGTCGAGCCCGAGCAGCCCGCGCAGGTCGCCGGTCTCCATCGGCTCGCCGTGGTGCGCCAGCTCGTACAGGACCCTCGCCTCGGTGAGGGAGTACGCGGAGTCGTGCATCCCGGCCTGGAGAACGCCGATCACCTTCGTATAGAACCGGTTGAAGGCTCTGATCTCAGAAACCCTTGCTTGGGTCAATGAATTCATTGCTCCAGTCAACCATGAGAGGACGCTTGTCGTGAAGCACCTGTACATCGGCGGATACGGCCCGGGCATCGTCACGGGTGACGGCGAGCTGACCCGCATCGCCTCGCCGTCCTTCCTGGCCGCCCACCCCGCCCTTCCGGTGCTGTACGCGGTGGGCGAGCTGGCGCAGGGGTGGATCACCGCGCTGCGCGCCGGGAACGGCCTGTCGCCGCTGGCCGAACGCCCCAGCGAGGGGCACACGCCGTGCCACGTGGCCGTCCACCCGTCCGGCGCGCTGCTCGCCGTCGCCAACTACGGCGACGGCACCGCGAGCATCCACCGCCTGGACGAGCGGGGCGCCTTCACCGGCCAGGCGATCGCCCTGCGCCACAAGGGGTCCGGCCCCGTCGCCGACCGCCAGGAGGGCCCGCACGCCCACCAGGCGGTCTTCCACGAGGACGTCCTGCACATCAGCGACCTCGGCACCGACGAGATCCGCCGCTACACGCTCGACGGCGAGCCCCTGGAGCCGCTGCGCCTGCCGCCCGGCACCGGCCCGCGCCACATGGCCTTCGCCGGGTCGCGGCTGTACGTGGTGGGGGAGCTCGACGGGGTGGTCACCGCCATCGACGGCGACGCGCGGTTCACGGGCCTGGCCTCGCGGGCGGGCTCCGGCAACCAGCCGTCCCACCTGGAGGTGCACGGCGAGCACGTCTACGTGGCCAACCGGGGGCCGGACACGATCTCCGTGCTGCGGGCCGAGGACCTGACGACGGTGGCGGAGGTGCCGTCCGGCGGCGCCTGGCCGCGCCACTTCGCCGTCGACGGCGACCGGATGTACGTGGCCAACCAGCACGCGGACGTGGTGACGGTGTTCGCGCTGGAGGACGGGGTGCCGGCGCCGACGGGGGAGACGTACCGGGTGGAGAGCCCGGGCTGCGTCCTGCCGGTGTGACGGGCCGCGGCGGCACACGCGTCGTGACGGGTCGCGGCGGCACACGCGCGTGACGGGTCGCGGGTGGGCCGTGGGGCCGTAAGGAGTCGGTCAAGTGGCCGGCTGTCGGGGGCGGCGTCGTGACGATGGGGTTCCGTGCGTACCTCCCCGGGCGCTGCGGCGCCCTCGTCCCGCCGGGTCCCGTCGCGCCCTCCGCGGACGCTCAGGCTGCCGGCGGCCGGGCTCGCCCTGACGCTGGCCCTCGCGCCGGTCGCCGGCTGCGGCGCCGCCGCCGTGCCGCCCGGATCGCGTCCCACGCCCGCCGCCGCCCCATCCCCGACCGCCGCCGGTGCCGTGCCCCCGACCGCGGCGGGGCCGAGCCCGGAAGCAGGCCGGGGGACGGTCGCGGACAAGGGCGCGGACCCGGGGACGGGCGCCGGGGCCGCCGGGCCGGTCCCCGGACGACGGCAGGTCCGCCAGGTCCGGCGGGCCGCGTGGCGCATCGGCGCCGAGGGCGGCGAGCACGAGATCGAGGGGTACGCCGACCGGGTCAGCGTGCTGCCGGGTGAGCGGTTCCGGCTGCTGGTGTCCACGACCGCGCCCGGCTTCACCGCGCGCGCCTTCCGCATGGGCGCCCGGCCCGAGCTGGTGTGGCGGTCGGGGAACGTCCCGGGGACGCGGCAGGCCGGGCCGCTCACGGTCGGGGGCATGGTGACGGCCGCCCACTGGAAGCCGTCGCTGACCGTGGACACCACCGGCTGGCGGGAGGGGGTCTACCTGGTCCGGCTGGACGCGTCCACGGGCGGCGCCCGGTACGTGCCGATCACCGTGCGCTCCTCGTCGGCGCGTGGCCGCGTGGTGCTCGTCAACGCCGTCACCACCTGGCAGGCCCACAACCGGTGGGGAGGACGGGACCTCGCGGAGGGCGGGACGCGGGCGCCGAAGGTGACGTTCGACCGGCCCTACGACGGGACGGGCGCGGACTTCTTCACCGCCTACGAGCGGCGCGCCGTCGCCCTGGCCGAGCGGAGCGGCGCGCCTCTGGCGTACCTGACCAGCGTGGACCTCACCCTCGGCGCGTTGCGCGGCGCGCTGGCGGTGGTGTCGCCCGGGTGGGACGCGTACTGGTCGCCGGAGATGCGCGCCGCCCTGACGCGCGCGGGTCGGGACGGCGCGGACCTGGCCTTCCTCCACCCAGGCCCGGGCCGCACCCGCATCGGCCTGTACGGGAGGCTGATCCGCTGCGAGGGCCCGTGCCCCCGCTGGCGGACGCCGGGGCCGCCCCGCACCTCCCTCGGCCTGCACGCCCTCCTGCACCGGATCACCCGGGGGCCGGCCCCCGGCCCCCGCCTCCTCCCGACCCCCACCCCGGCCCCGACCGGCGCGGCGTAGGCCCCGCGCCGGGGTGTTCTTCGGGGGAGGGAACGGCCGGTCAGGTGCGGTCGCGGAGGATGGCGGCCAGGAGCTCCTTGATCTCGCGCTCCGCCGCTTCCTTGGTCACGCCGAGCCCTTCCAGCACCGTCACGACGGGATGCGCCCCCGGGGCCTCGCCGAGCGAGAGCACGCCCAGCAGCACGTGCTCGGTGCCGACGTAGTTGTGCCCGAGGTGCAGCGCCTCCCGCAGCGTCAGCTCCAGCGCCTTCCTGGACAGGGCGGAGAACGGCGGCCCTCCGGCGGCTCCCGCCGCTTCCTCCGAGTCGGCGGGGGGCGTGGGGGCCGCGGAGGCGTCCCCGTGCGCCTCGCCGGAGGACGTGAGGGCCTCCATCGCCTGGCGCACCGTGTCGGGCGACGCGCCGAGGGCGTCCATCGCGCGCACGGCCAGGCACTGCGGCTCGCTCAGCAGGCCGAGCACGAGGTGTTGCGGCTCGATGTGGCCCGCCCCGCCGTCCCGGGCGAGGGCCTGGGCCGCCACGATGACGGCCCGGGTGCGTTCGGTGAAGCGCCCGTACGAGCGCAGGTCCTCGGCGAGCGAGGTCTCCTTGGGCACGAAGCGCTTCTGCGCGGCCTGCTTGGTCACGCCCATGCTGCGGCCGATGTCGGTCCAGGAGGCGCCGGCGTGGCGGGCCTGGTCGACGAAATGGCCGATCAGGTGGTCGGCCACCTCGCCGAGCTGCTCGCCGAGCACGACGGCGTCGGTGAGCTGCCGCAGCGGGTCGCCGTCGGGGTGACGGCTCTTGATCGCGGTGATGAGTTCGCCAAGACGAACGATCTGATCCATGCGTCAACCATAGGTTGACGACCTACGAACGTCAACCGCCGGTTGACGAGGGGGTGTCCGAGGGGCGGCACAGGGCGTGCTCCGCGGCGTCGGCCAGCAGGGCGGCGACGGTGTCGGCCGGCAGCGACCGTCCGCTGTGCAGCAGGTCGAAGGCGTCGAAGCTGGTGTGCAGCCAGAGCAGGTGGCCGGCGTCGCCGGCGGTGAGCCCGTCGCGGAGCGCGCCTTGGTCGTGCAGGCGCCGGGCCAGGTCGTCCATGCCCTGGGCGCGGCCGTCCTCCAGGCGGCGGACGGTGCCGCCGACGGCGTCGGCGTCGAGGTGGGCCATGGAGAACAGGGCGCGCAGGACGTCGCGGTGCGCGGCGTACATGCGCACGTTTCCGGTGATGCCGTCGCGAAGACCGCGCCGGGCGTCGGGTTGCAGGACGGCGCCGACCATGTCGGTGAAGCCTCCGCGGTGGAGCAGGTCCATGCCGAGCGCGTCGAACAGGCCCGCGCGCGATCCGAACACGGTGTAGATCGTCGAGCGGGACACCTCGGCGAGCTTGGCGACCTTGTCCATGCCGACCTGCTCGGAGGGGGCTTCGATCAGGCACTGGTAGACGGCGTCCAGGATGCGCCGCCGGGTCTGGTCGGCGGCCTTGGCCCGCAGTCGCTGCTCGTATTTGCGCGTGGGAGGCATGCCGGTGAGCCTAGCATTTGGCTTGACAATGCGTCCGACCAAATACAGCATGTTCATCGAAATGCAGGCTGTCCGACCAAAAGCGGCCTGTCCTACTCCAGGGAGTCCCGCCATGCGCGTGATGATCAGTTACACCGTCCGGCCGGAACAGGTCGATCGCAGCCTCGACCTGCTGGCCGAGGTCTACGCCGATCTGGAGCGCACGCGACCGCCACGGCTCCGTTACGAGACCTTCCGCCTGGAGGGCACCGGCCGGTTCGTTGCCGTCATCGAGTCCGACGGCGGTCCGGCCGAGGCCGCCCACCATCACCTGCCCTCCTTCCAGCGCTACCGGGCCGCGCTGAACGAGATCTGCGCCCGGCCGCCGACCGTGACCCACCTGGAGTCGGCCGGGACCTACCGGTCCGGGTGATCGGGTCCGCGAGCCGAGCCCCGCTCGGGGTTTCGGTCGGCGCCCGGCACGGGCATGACCTGGGGTGCCAGGCATGGGCGCCAGGCCCCCTCCGGCTCGCCCGGAGGGCCGACACGCTCGTGGAATACCGCGCCGCGCGGGTCGCCGATCAGTACGCTCCCGTTTGGTCTAGACCAGTGCCCGCGGATGTGGGCACAATGCGATCCTGGTCGTGTGAAGCCCATCGGGAGGAACCCGCCATGCGTATTGGAGTGCTCACCGGAGGGGGCGACTGCCCCGGTCTCAACGCCGTCATCAGGGCCGTCGTCCGCAAGGGCGTGAGCGTCTACGGCCACGAATTCGTCGGCTTCCGCGACGGCTGGCGCGGGCCGCTCGAGGGCGACACCATGCCCCTGGACATCCAGGCCGTACGGGGCATCCTGCCGCGCGGCGGCACGATCCTCGGATCGTCGCGCACCAACCCCATCAAGATCGAGGGCGGCGTCGACCGCATCAAGGACAACCTCGCCTCGGGCGGCGTCGACGCGCTCATCGCCATCGGCGGCGAGGACACGCTGGGCGTCGCCCGTCAGCTGTTCGAGCGCGGCGTCAAGGTCGTGGGCGTGCCCAAGACGATCGACAACGACCTGTCCGGCACCGACTACACCTTCGGCTTCGACACGGCCGTCAACATCGCCACCGAGGCCATCGACCGGCTCCACACGACCGCCGAGTCCCACCACCGGGCGCTGATCTGCGAGGTCATGGGCCGCCACGCCGGGTGGATCGCGCTGCACGCCGGCATGGCGGGCGGCGCCAACGTCATCCTCATCCCGGAGAAGCCGTTCGACATCGACCGGGTCTGCGAGTACGTCGAGTCGCGCTTCCGCACCCGCTACTCGCCGATCCTCGTGGTCGCCGAGGGCGCCCATCCCCTGGAGGGGCAGATGGCGCTGCAGGCCGGCGAGCTCGACGCGTTCGGCCACGTACGGCTGGGCGGCATCGGCGAGGTGCTGGCCAAGGAGATCGAGAAGCGCACCGGCAAGGAGGCCCGCACCACCGTGCTCGGCCACATCCAGCGCGGCGGCACGCCCACCGCGTTCGACCGGGTGCTGGCCACCAGGTTCGGGCTCCAGGCCATCGACGCCGCCCACGAGGGCGACTTCGGCACGATGGTCGCGCTGCGCGGCACCGACATCGTGCGCGTCGGCCTGGACGAGGCCACCTCCGAGCTCAAGACCGTCCCGGTGGAGCGGTACGCCGAGGCCGAGGTGTTCTTCGGCTAGCGGCGCCTTCGGCGGCCTGTAAGCCGCCTGCAAGCGGCGGGCCGTACCTTCGCTGCCAGGGGGTCGCCGACGACCCCCTTCGGGGTACGGCCTGCGCCGCGGCGAGTTGGCGGCCCACTACGCGACGCAGGCCGTACCCAGGGGACGTCCCACGGGGGTGGCGTCATCCACGGGGCGTGCCGAACGAATCCGGTTCCGGCTCGCCCCTCTCACCCCTCAGCATGCGCTCCCGGAACTCCATCTCGGCGAGCACCTCCCGCTCCGACGGCGACAGCAGCACGGCCAGCAGCAGTCCCACGGTCACCACGCTCAGGCCGACGACGAGCGGCAGCAGGAAGTCCCCCGCCGCGGCGCCCCCGAGGGGCGTCTCGTCCGCGTGCACCTCCACGGCCATGGCGTGCATGCCGGTGTAGTGCATGCCGGAGACGGCCACGCCCATGACCAGGGCGGCGCCGGTCGTGCGCAGGGCGCCCCGGACGCGCAGCGCGAACCACAGCGCGGCCGTCGCCGCCGCGACCGCGATCACCACCGACAGCCCCACGACCACCGGGTCGTAGGAGACGTGCCCGGCCATGCGCATCCCGGCCATGCCCAGGTAGTGCATGCCGGCCACGCCGAGTCCGGTCAGGACGCCGCCGCCGACGAGGGACGAGACGCGTTCGCCGCCGTGGAAGACGAGGAACAGCCCCATGCCCACCACCACGACGGCGAGCAGCGCGGAGGCGGCGGTCAGCGGCAGGTCGTAGTGGATGTCGGTGCCCTCGACGGCGAAGCCCGTCATCGCGATGAAGTGCATGGTCCAGATGCCGGTGCCGCCGATGGCCAGCGCGGCCCCCACCAGCCAGTACCGGCCCTCCTTGCCGCCGATCAGGCGGGCCCGGGCGGTGAGCAGCAGACCGAGCAGAGAGCCGACGCTGGACATCGCGTAGGCGAGGACGGGCGTGAGCAACCCGTGCGAGAACTGGTCGATCGGCGACATGAGCCCCCCTCGGCAATTCCTGGAGTATCGGGGCTCGGGCCGACCGAAATCAACTACCTACGGCGAGATCGTGATCTCTTTCCGGATTGTTGCTGCTGGGGGGCCGGGCTCTGGCCGCCCTGCTGGGGCTGCGTACCGGTCTGGCCGGGGAAGGGGATGACGGGCGCGTTCTGGCCGGGCGCCGCCTGGCCGTCGGGATACGGCTGTCCGGAGTAGGGCTGTCCGGGGTATGGGGTCCGCTGCGCCCCGGGGGTGAAGGCGCCGGGAGCTCCGGCCATGGAGCCGTCGGGGACGGGGGCGGCGAGCACCGGCCCCCGCTGCGGGCGCCGGCCGGTGGCGAGGGGAGCGGCCTCGGCGAGCGAGGTCTCGGTGAGCTGCTGCCGGTTGCGGCGGCGCATCTCCAGCCGGCGCGTGAGCTCGGCGTCCTCGCTCATCTCCTGCTCGGAGGGCGACAGGATGACCATGAGCAGCATGGTCAGCGTGATCAGGCTGATCACGGTCATCAGGGGGACCAGGAAGTCGAGCGCGTCGGCACCGGGCACGACGGCGGCCTCGGGGTCGACCGTGACCCGTAGCGCGTACATGCCGGTGTAGTGCATGCCGGAGACGGCCACGCCCATGATCAGGGCGGCGCCGAGGATCCAGATCGGGCGCGTGACCCGCACGGTGAACCACAGGGCGGCGGTGGCGGCCACCACGGCGATGACCACGGAGGCGATCACGGTCGCGCGGTCGTAGGAGACGTGCGCGGACATGTTCATCGCGTACATGCCGAGGTAGTGCATGCTCGCCACGCCGAGACCGGTCAGCAGGCCGCCGCCGAGCAGGGCGATCGCCCGCCCGCGGCCGTAGGAGACGAGGAACAGGCCGGCGCCGACGACCACGATGGCGACGGCGGCCGAGGCGGCGGTGAGGGGCACGTCGAACCTGATCGGGGTGCCTTCGACCTGGAAGCCCATCATCGCGATGAAGTGCATGACCCAGATGCCCGTGCCTCCGATGGAGACGGCCGCCCCGAGCAGCCAGCGCATCCGTGAGGCCCCGCGCGAGGCGCGGGCCTGGACGGTCAGCCGCAGTCCGAGCATCGAGCCCATGCACGACATCACGTAGGCCAGGATCGGCGTGATGGGTCCATGGGTGAAGTGGTTAACAGCGGAAGACATTCGGTGGAGTTCCTTGCATTAGGGGTCACCGGATTGTGCCAGTTGTCCTGTCCTATTCGCATGGATACCCCGACTATCTGTCAATCGGGCGTGTCGATAACGTGAGAGACCCTCACGCCCGCCGCCGGCCGAAGAGAGGAGGCCGGCGGCGGACTAAACTCGATGGGTCGCGGGATCGCCCGCGGTGCGCGTCCCTGTCTTCCCCGGAGGTTCCACCATGACGATGTCCGCCCTGGGCGAGCCGTGCGTTCTGCTCAAGCTGGGCGAGATCGTCCTCAAGGGTAAGAACCGCGAGCTGTTCGAGCGGCGCCTGATCGCCAACATCCGCCACGCCCTCAAGGAGCTCGGCCTGGAGCTCGACGTACGCAGGCGGCACGGCGTCGTCGCGATCTTCCTGCCGGCGGGCTCGACCCCCGAGCAGGCCGAGGCCGTCGCCCGGCGGGTCGCCGACGTCCCCGGGCTGGTGTGGATCCACCCCGCCTGGCGCGTGGCCAAGGACCCCGACACCGTGCTCAAGGCGGGCCTGGAGCTCGTGCGCGACACCGACGAGGTGCGGCGCCGCGCGCCGTTCGCCGTGCGCTCCCGCCGCCGCGACAAGCGCTTCCCGCTGCGCTCCAACGAGCTCGACCGGCTCGTCGGCGGCGCCATCAACGACGAGTACGGCCTGCCGGTCGACCTGAAGCGGCCCGAGCTGACGGTGCACATCGAGGTCGACCGCGACGAGGTGTTCGTCTTCACCGGCGGGCTGCCGGGGCAGGGCGGCCTGCCGGTCGGCAGCAGCGGCCGGGCGCTCGTGCTCATGTCGGGCGGCATCGACTCGCCGGTGGCGGCCTACCGCATGATGCGGCGCGGCCTGCACGTGGACTTCCTGCACTTCTCCGGCATCCCGTTCACCACCTCCGAGTCGATCTACAAGGCGTACGCGCTGGTGCGCAAGCTCGACCGGTTCCAGGGCCAGTCGCGGCTGTGGGTGGTGCCGTTCGGCAAGGCGCAGCAGTCGATCCGCACCTCCGGCCAGGACCGGCTCGCGGTCATCGCCCAGCGGCGGCTCATGCTCAAGACGGCCGAGGAGGTCGCCCACCGCATCCGCGCCGCGGCGCTGATCACCGGCGACGCGCTGGGCCAGGTCTCCTCGCAGACGCTGGCCAACATCACCGCCCAGGACCACGCCGTCGACCTGCCGATCCTGCGCCCGCTGGTCGGCTGGGACAAGACGGAGATCATGGCCGAGGCGCGGCGCATCGGCACGCTGGAGATCTCCGAGCTGCCCGACGAGGACTGCTGCAGCCTCCTCGCCCCCAAGCGGGCCGAGACCCGGGCCAAGATCGAGGACCTCAAGCAGATCGAGAAGCGCCTCGACGCCGAGGAGCTGGCCGTCCAGCTCGCCGACTCCATCCAGGAGTACACGCTCTAGCGAGAAGTCCCGCCGTGTCCCAGGGGCCGGTACGGCGCGTGCCCGCTCGTGGCGGGGGCTGCCGTACCGGGAGAGCATCGCTGGGTGGCGAGCCGCCGGAAAGGACCGTCAGACGGTCAGGGGCGCCGCGGCCGACTTGCCGAGCAGCGGCGGCAGGTCCCGCATCACCGTCGCCAGCTCGTCCAGGTCGCCGTCCACCAGCGCCTGCGGGCCGTCGCACAGCGCGAGCTCCGGCTGCGGGTGCACGTCGATGATCACGCCGTCGGCGCCCACGGCCACGGCGGCGCGCGTCAGCGGCAGGACCAGGTCGCGCCGCCCGCCCGAGTGCGACGGGTCCACGATCACCGGCAGGTGCGACAGGCGCTGCGCGACCGGCACGGCCGAGACGTCCAGCGTGTTGCGGGTGGCCGTCTCGAAGGTGCGGATGCCCCGCTCACACAGCACGATGTCGAGGTTGCCGCGCTGCGCGATGTACTCGGCGGCCATGAGCCACTCCTCGATCGTGGCGCTCATGCCGCGCTTGAGCATCACCGGCTTGCCGGCCTCGCCCACGGCCTGGAGCAGCCCGAAGTTCTGCGCGTTGCGCGTGCCGACCTGGAGCATGTCGGCGTACGAGGCGACCAGCGCCACGTCGTGCGCGTCGACCACCTCGGTCACGACGGGCAGGCCCGTCTCCTCCCGCACGTCGGCCAGGATCCGCAGGCCGGCTTCGCCGAGCCCCTGGAAGGCGTACGGCGAGGTGCGCGGCTTGTAGGCGCCGCCGCGCAGCAGCGTCGCGCCCGCCTCCTGTGCCATCCGGGCCGCGCCCAGCGTCTGCTCGGGCGTCTCCACCGCGCACGGGCCCGCGATCAGCGTCACGGTGTCGGGCCCGATCGGCACGCCGCCCACGTGCACGGTCGAGCGCTGCGGATGGTTCTCCCTGCTCACCAGCTTGTACGGGGTCGACACGCGCATCACGTCCCGGACGCCGCTCATCCCGCGCAGGCCCGCCGCGTCGAGCTGGGTGACGTCGCCGACCAGCCCGACGATCGTGCGCCGCACGCCCCGGCTCACGAACGCCTCGACCCCCGCCGCCCGCGCGACCGTCACGATCGACTCGACATCCTCCCGCGTGGCCTCCGGGCCCATCACGATGACCATCTGCTCGCTCCTTGTCAGAGAAGTGCTCTTGTCGGGGAAACTTCCGGGAAACACGAAAGGCCCCGGGTCCTGTGAGGACCCGGGGCCTTTCGTTCGCCTGTCTGCTAGCGCAGCGTCAGATGGCGAACGGACTCGGGTCCGTCGCCATACCAAAACAGGAACGCGGTGCGCATAGGCCGCAATACTAGCGCACCTCCGGGGAACAGGGACCGCACCCGGGCGCGGGTCACCCGCGGCCCGGTGGGAGGATGGCTCCGGACCACGAGACCGTGCGAGGGGAGTGCCCGTGGAGCAGTCGCGCCTGCCGCCAGGCCAGTACGTCCCGCGCGGCCGGCCCGTGATCCACTACGGCAGGGTGCCCTCCTTCAAGCCGGACACCTGGGACTTCCGCGTCTTCGGCGCCACCGCCTCCGGCGAGGAGCACTGCGTCACCTGGCCCGAGTTCGAGCGGCTGCCCCGCACGAGCGTGCTCGCCGACTTCCACTGCGTCACCAAGTGGTCGATCATGGGCAACGAGTGGCGCGGCGTGAGCCCGGCCGCCATCCTCGCGGCCGCGCCGCCCGACCCGGGCGTGCGGCACGTGATGATCTGGGCCGAGTACGGCTACGGCGCCAACATCCGGATGTCCGACTTCACCGCCGCCGGCACGCTGTTCGCCATGGAGCTCGACGGCAAGCCGCTCAGCGCCGAACGCGGCTTCCCGGTGCGCCTGGTGGTGCCCCACCTGTACGCGTGGAAGAGCGTGAAATGGGTCCGGGCGGTGGAGTACCTGTTAGAGGACCGGCGCGGCTTCTGGGAGGAGCGCGGCTACCACAACGTGGCCGACCCCTGGCGGGAGCAGCGCTACTCCTATCAGGAGGAGCCGGGCGAAGGGCCCCCTTAACCCTCGGGGATCATGCCGCAATTTAGCGCATTGTGGCCAGATCTTTACTCTGGGTTTGCGTATCGCTTGTGACCTTGGCGTTCTTGCGTCAGCGTAGAGGTCATGCTGCGTCTCCTGGCCGTTGACGACGAACTGCCCGCACTGGAGGAGCTGGCATACCTGCTCCGCCAGGACGTCCGGGTCGAGCAGGTGCTGACCGCGTCCGACGGCGTCGCCGCCCTCCAGGACATGGTCCAGATGATCGGGGCGGGCGAGCGGCTCGACGGGGTGTTCCTCGACATCGAGATGCCCGGCCTGAGCGGGCTCGACCTGGCCCGCCTGGTCGGCGGCTTCCCGAGCCCGCCCAAGCTCGTCTTCGTCACCGCCCACGAGCGGTGCGCGGTGCAGGCGTTCGAGCTGGAGGCCGTCGACTACCTCCTCAAGCCGGTGCGCGCCGAGCGCCTGTCGGAGGCCGTCCGCCGGCTCCAGGCCGCCGCCGTCCCCGTGGTCGACCCCGGTCACGACGACGTGATCCCGGTCGAGCTGGGCGGCATCACCCGGTTCGTGCCCCAGCAGGCGATCTGGTTCGCCGAGGCCAAGGGCGACTACGTGCGGCTGCACACCGTGGACGGCAGCTACCTCGTCCGCATGTCGCTGGCCGCGCTGGAGCGGCGCTGGGCCGAGGCGGGCTTCATCCGGGTCCACCGCAGCACGCTCGTGTCGTCGCGGCACGTGAGCGAGATGCGCTTCGAGGGCGGCCGGGTGACGCTGACCGTCGGCACCGAGACCCTGAAGGTCAGCCGCCGCCACAGCCGCCAGGTGCGGGAGCAGCTCGTCCACCAGCACCGGGGCGGCTAACCGGCCCCGCCGGAAGGGGCCCCGCGCCGGAGGGGGCGTGGGGGTGTGTGCGGCGTGCGCGCGTACCGGGCCGACGGGTGTGAACGGCGCGGGCCCCGCGCCCGCGCGTGCGCCCCCTCGCGCCTGCCCGCGCCCGCTCTCACGCCGTGGTTTTCCCTGGTCAAGGCCCGGTCGTCCGCGAAGGCCCCGCCATGCCCGCGCGCCGCCGCCGTGTGCGTGTGTCGTTCACGCCCCTCACGCCGGAGCGCGAGCCCCTTGGATGACCGTTCGTCGCGCCGGGATGACCGCTCGTCCGACCGCCACGCTCCGTATGGCGATGACTACAGACCGTTCATCGAGGCATGCGGAAAGCGGGTGTCGGCCGGAAGATCGCGACCGTAGTGTTTCGCCATCGGACAACACCCCGGCGCATCGGGGGACGAGCCGGGGGGCTCACCGCACGCCTGATGCGCCGGGATCCACCGGTGACCGACCAGGTCACCACGGCCGCCGGGCCCTTGCCGGGGGGTAGGGCCCGTCCGCCGGCCACGTGTAGGGGCGCCCGCCAGGGGGCCGCGAGCCTCTGGCCGCGATCCGCCAATCGGGGGCGCTGGATCGCGCTAGCGGGCGCCCCACACGAGCCGTCCCACCCCAGGATGATCAGCCGCCGTCGCGCAGGCTCTTCAGCAGCTCGATGTCGGCCCGGTGCTTGTCGGCCTTGCCCGGGGTCTCGATGCAGATCGGCACGCCGGCCGTCGCCGGATGGCGCATCAGCGCGGCGAACGGCGCGCTGCCGATCAGCCCGGCCCCGATGTTCTCGTGGCGGTCCTTCTTGGAGCCGCACGCGTCCTTGGAGTCGTTGGCGTGGATCAGCTTCAGCCGCCCCTCGGCCAGCTTGTGCAACTGGTCGAACGTCTCCCGCAGCCCCTCCTCGGCCGTGAGGTCGTGGCCGGCGGCGAAGGCGTGGCAGGTGTCGAGGCAGATGCCGGCGCGCGGGTGCCAGTCGAGCGCCGCGAGGTACGGCTCGATGTCCTGGACCGTGGCGCACAGCATCGCGCCCTGCCCGGCCATCGGCTCCAGCAGCACGTCGGGCCCGCCGTCGGGGATCTCCTCCAGCAGCGGCAGCAGGTGCTCGTGGAGCTGGCGCATGGCGTCGTCGCGCGGCTGCGACACCGCCGAGCCGGTGTGGACCACGACCCCCTTGGCCCCGATCGCCGCGCCGCGCCGCAGCGTGTGGCGCAGGACCGCGATCGAGTTGGCCAGCGTCTCGGGGTTGGGCGAGCCGAAGTTCACGAGGTACGGCACGTGGACGAAGGTGTCGACGCCCGACTCGGCCAGCTTGGCGTCCTGGTCGGGCCGGCCCTCGGCCAGCGCCCAGCCACGGGGGTTGGTGACGAACACCTGGATCATCTCGGCGCCGATGTCGGCCATGTAGGCGAGGCCGCCCTTGGCCAGGCCGCCGGTGACGGAGACGTGCCCGCCGATGAGAGAGCGTGAGGTCATGGTGCCACCAGTTTAGGCGGGACGGCCGACCGTTCCCGCCGCGCACACGCCTTGGAGCATGCCACGAAAAGACCTGGCCAACGGGTCGCGCGGTTCGGAGTTCTCGGGGATGGACCGGGAATGACGGGCATGTGTGTACTGCAGGCATGCCCGAGACGCTCACCGCGCTGACCCGGTTCGACGCGGCGCCGGACGCCGAGGCGCGGCGGCTGCTGCTGTCCTGCTGCGCGTCCCGCGCCTTCGCCGCGGCTGTCGCCGCGGGCCGCCCGTACCGGGACCCGGAACGGCTCCTGGACGCGGCCGAGGCCGCCGTGCGCGCGCTGGACTGGCCGGACGTGCTGGAGGCGCTGGCGGCCCACCCGCGCATCGGCGAGCGCCCGGCCGGCGCGGGCCGGGAGGCCGCCTGGTCGCGCCAGGAGCAGGCCGGGGTCGAGGAGGGGACGCGGCGGGAGCTCGCCGAGGGCAACCGCGCCTACGAGGACCGCTTCGGCCACGTCTACCTGGTCTGCGCCGCCGGCCTGACCGGCGCCGAGCTGCTGGCCAGGCTGCGCGGCCGGCTGGGCAACGAGCCGGAGGCCGAGCGGGCCGTCGTCCGCGGCGAGCTCGCCGCGATCACCCGCCTGCGGATCCGCAAACTGCTCGGGGAGACCCCATGAACCCCCTCCTGGAGGAGACGGCCCGATGAGCTTCTCCACGCACGTGCTCGACGCGGTCACCGGCCGGCCCGCCGCCGGGCTGCTCGTCCGCCTGGAGCACGACGGCCAGGTGCTGGGCGAGGGCCGCACCGACCAGGACGGCCGCCTCAAGGGCTGGACCCCCAGGGCCGGCGTCAACCGCGTCGTCTTCGACACCGGCGGCTACCTGGACGACACCTTCTACCCGGAGGTCGTCGTCGCCTTCAGCGTCACCGACCCCTCGGCGCACCACCACGTGCCGCTGCTGCTCAGCCCGTACGCGTACTCCACCTACCGAGGGAGCTAGATGGCGATCATCCTGGGGCCCAACCGCTACGGCAAGGCGGAGACCAGGCTCGTCCGCGTCACCAGGGACGGCGAGACCCACCACCTCAAGGACCTCAACGTCAGCACCTCCCTGTCCGGCGACATGGAGGCCGTCCACCTGACCGGCGACAACACCGCGGTGCTGCCCACCGACACGCAGAAGAACACCGTGTACGCCTTCGCCAGGAAGCACGGGGTGGACCAGATCGAGGACTTCGCGCTGCTGCTGGCCCGGCACTTCACCAGCTCCCAGCCGGCCGTCCACCACGCCCGGGTGGAGATCGAGGAGTACGCCTGGGACCGGGTCCCCGTCACCGGCCACTCCTTCGCGCGCCGGGGCGGCGAGGTGCGCACCTGCGTCGTCCACCACGACCGCGACGGCCGCGTCAGCGTCGTGTCGGGGCTGAAGGACCTCGTGCTGCTCAACACGACCGGCTCGGAGTTCCACGGCTACGCGGTCGACGAGTACACGACGCTGCCGCCCGCCACCGACCGCGTGCTGGCCACCGCCGTCCACGCCCGGTGGCGGCACGCCGGCGACACCCCCGCGTACGGCGACTCGTACACCCGGGTGCGCGAGCACCTGGTGGAGGCGTTCGCCGGCACGCACAGCCGCTCGCTCCAGCAGACCCTGTACGCGATGGGGGAGCGGGCCCTGGCGCGGTGCCCCGAGATCTGCGAGGTCCGGCTGGCGCTGCCGAACCGGCACCACTTCGCCGTGGACCTGTCGCCGTTCGGCCTCGACAACGACAACGTGGTCTTCAACGCCGCCGACCGCCCCTACGGCCTCATCGAGGGCGCCGTGCTGCGGGACGACGCGCCCGACCCCGGATTCGCCTGGGAGTAGCGATGGACTTCTTGCGCCCCACGACATGGCGGGAGGCGCTGGCCGCCAAGGCCGAGCGGCCCGGCGCCCTGCCCCTGCAGGGCGGCACCGACGTGATGGTCGAGATCAACTTCGACGTGCGCAGGCCCGAGGCGCTGCTGGACCTCACCGGGGTGGCAGAGCTGCGGGAGTGGTCCGTGGCCGGCGGCGTGTGCCGGCTCGGCGCGGGCGTCACGTACGCGACCGTGATCGACGAGCTGGGCGGCGCGCTGCCGGGGCTCGCGCAGGCGGCGCGGACCGTCGGCTCGCCGCAGATCCGCAACCGCGGCACGGTCGGCGGCAACCTGGGCGCGGCCTCGCCCGCGGGCGACAGCCACCCGCCGTTGCTGGCCGCCGGCGCCGCCGTCGAGGTCGAGTCGCGCGAGCGGGGGATCAGGACGATCCCGGCGGACGCCTTCTACCTGGGCGTCAAGCGGTCCGCGCTGGAGCCGGACGAGCTGATCCGGGCCGTGCGCGTCCCGGTGGCCGCCGGCCCGCAGTACTTCTCCAAGGTCGGCACCCGCAACGCCATGGTCATCGCGGTCTGCTCGTTCGCGCTGGCGCTGCACCCGCAGGAGCGGCGGGTGGGCACCGGCATCGGCTCGGCCGCGCCCACGCCGTTGCGGGCGCCGGAGGCCGAGGACTTCCTGAGCGGCGAGCTCGACTGGGACGCCGGCGGCCCCTCGCCGTCCGGCCGTCCGGCGAAGGGCCTCGACGCCGGGCTCCTGCGGCGCTTCGGCGAGCTGTGCGCGGCCGCCGCCGCGCCGATCGACGACGTGCGCGGCACCGCCGCCTACCGCAGGCACGCCGTCGCCGTGATGGCCCGCCGCACGCTGACCTGGGCCTGGGACGACCACCGGGGAAGGAGGGCCGCCTGATGCGCGTCACGTTCACCGTCAACGGCCGCGAGGAGAGCGCCGACGACGTCTGGGAGGGCGAGAGCCTGCTGTATGTGCTGCGCGAGCGGCTGGGCCTGCCCGGCTCCAAGAACGCCTGCGAGCAGGGCGAGTGCGGCTCCTGCACGGTCTACCTCGACGGCACGCCGGTCTGCGCCTGCCTGGTCGCCGCCGGCCAGGCCCAGGGCCGCCGGGTGCGCACCGTCGAGGGCCTGGCCGAGGGCGGGCGGCTGGACCCCGTCCAGGAGGCGTTCATGGAGTGCGGGGCCGTCCAGTGCGGCTTCTGCACGCCCGGGCTGCTCGTGCAGGCGCACGACCTGCTGAGCCGCGTCGCGCGGCCCTCCGACGCGGAGATCCGCGAGGCCCTGGCCGGCAACCTGTGCCGCTGCACCGGCTACGAGAAGATCCTCGACGCCGTGCGCCTCGCGGCGGAACGCAAGGCGGACCCGGCGCGGGGAGAGGCGGGCGCGTGAGCGGGCTGCTCATCGAGAACGCCTGTGTCGCCCCCGTCGCCGGGCCCGAGCTGCGCTCCGGGTACGTCCTGGTGGACGGCGACCGGATCGCCGCTGTCGGCCCCATGAGCGAGGTCCCCGAGGCGCCCGGCGCGACCCGGATCGACGGCTCGGGCTGCCTGGCCACGCCCGGGCTCGTCAACACCCACCACCACCTGTACCAGTGGGCCTCGCAGGGGCTGGCCCAGGACGCGACGCTGTTCGAGTGGCTGGTGGCGCTCTACCCCGTGTGGGCGGCCATGGACGCCGAGGTCGTCCACGGCGCCGCCACGGCCGGGCTCGGGCACCTGGCCCTGTCGGGCTGCACGACCTCCAGCGACCACCACTACCTCTTCCCCCGGGGCCGCGGCGACCTGCTGGCCGCCGAGGTCGAGGCCGCCCGCGCGGTCGGGCTGCGCTTCCACCCGGCACGCGGCTCCATGGACCGCGGCCGGTCACGGGGCGGGCTGCCGCCCGACGAGGTGGTCGAGCCGCTGGACGCCATCCTCGACGCCACCGCCGCGGCCGTGGACGCCTACCACGACCCGTCGTTCTCCTCGAAGCTGCGCGTCGCGGTCGCGCCGTGCTCGCCGTTCTCCGTCAGCTCCGACCTCATGACCGCCGCGGCGGAGCTGGCCAGGTCCAAGGGCGTGCGCCTGCACACCCACCTGGCCGAGACGCTGGACGAGGAGGAGCTCTGCCTGAAGCAGACGGGCGTGCGGCCGGTCGAGTACATGGAGGAGCTGGGCTGGCTCGGCGACGACGTGTGGGTGGCGCACGCCGTGCACCTGAGCGACGCCGACATCGGCCGGCTCGCGGAGACCGGCACCGGCACCGCGCACTGCCCGTCGTCCAACGGGCGGCTCGGCGCGGGCGTCGCCCGGGTGTCGGAGATGCTGCGGCGCGGCGCCAACGTCGGGCTCGGCGTGGACGGCAGCTCCTCCGCCGAGCTGACCGGGCTGGCCGGGGAGATGCGGCAGGCGCTGCTGTTCCAGCGGGCGATGAACGGGCCCGCGGCGCTCACCGCCCGCCAGGCGCTGGAGCTGGCCACGCTCGGCGGGGCCCGCAACCTCGGCCGGGAACGCGAGCTCGGCACGCTGGAGCCGGGCAAGCTCGCCGACATCGCGCTGTGGCGGGTGGACGGGCCGTTCGCCGCGGCGGTGGACGACCCGGTGTGCGCGCTCGTGCTGGCCTCCGCGCAGCCGCCGCTGGCCCGCCTGCTCGTGGGCGGCGAGACGGTCGTGGCGGACGACGAGCTGAGGACCGTCCCCCAGGACGCGGCCGGGCAGGCGGGGGCGCGGGCGGGGCGGCGGCTGAGGCGGCTGGCGCGCGAGCGCGGGGTCGAGCCGGCCTAGCGCCCCCGAGGGCGCCGATCAGGTCCATCACGGGGAGGTGTGATGATGAGTCCCACGCCGGCACGCCGCACCCGCCCGCGGGACGCGTCGGGATGGCCGGGCAACGTTCGTCGTCGCGTGGGAGTTCGCAGTGGTTGAGCACGTGCTTGTCGCCCCGGACAAGTTCAAGGGGTCGCTGACGGCCGCGGAGGTCGCCGCCAGGGTGGCGGCGGGGCTGGGCGTACCGGCGGTGGAGCTGCCGGTGGCCGACGGCGGCGACGGCACGGTCGACGCGGTCGTGGCCTGCGGCTTCACCCGGGTCACGCTGGAGGTGACCGGGCCCACCGGCCGGCCCGTGCGCGCCTCCTACGCCTGGCACCCCACCGGCACCCCGTCCGGCCCGCCGGACGAGGGCCGCCCGACCGCCGTGGTCGAGCTGTCCGAGGCGTCCGGGCTGCGCCGCCTGCCCGGCGGGTACGAGCCGCTCACCGCCACCAGCCACGGCACCGGCGAGCTGATCGCCGACGCCGTCGCCCGCGGCGCCCGGCGGATCGTGCTCGGCCTGGGCGGCAGCGCGTCCACCGACGGGGGAGCGGGCCTGGCGCGGGCCCTCGGGGCGCGGTTCCTCGACGCGGACGGCAAGGAGCTGGAGCCCGGCGGCGCGGCGCTCACCGCCCTCGACCGCATCGACATCAGCGGCTTCGCCGACATCTCCGGCATCGAGTTCGTGGTGGCCAGCGACGTGGACAACCCGCTGCTCGGCCCGCACGGCGCCGCCGCCGTCTACGGGCCGCAGAAGGGCGCCAACCCGGCCGAGGTCAAGCTGCTGGAGGCCGCCCTGACCAGGCTGGCCGCCGTGGCCACCCGCACCCACGGGCTCGTCGGCGCGGTCGAGCACGACGGCACGCCGCGCCCCATGGGCGTCGCGGGGGCGCCCGGCGCCGGCGCGGCGGGCGGGGCCGGGTTCGCCGCCCTCGCCTTCCTGGGCGCGGAGGTCCGCCCGGGAATTGCGTACCTGCTCGACCTGCTCGGCTTCGGCGAGCTGGTGCGGGGCGCGCGGCTGGTGATCACGGGCGAGGGGTCGCTGGACGAGCAGTCGCTGCGGGGCAAGGCCCCGATCGGGGTCGCCCAGGCGGCGGCCAAGGCGGGCGTCCCGGTGGTCGCCGTGTGCGGGCGGCGGACGCTGTCCGACGACGAGCTCCGGGCGGCGGGCATCGAGGCCGCGTACGCGCTGACCGACCTGGAGCCCGACCCGGAGCGCTGCATGGCCGACGCGGCCGTCCTCCTGGAGCGGCTGGCGGCCCGCCTGGCGGCCGAGCGCCTCTGACCCGACCGGCGTGGACGGGCGCACGCCCGTGGAGAGAAGGGAGCCGGGCATGTTCGACCTGGTCGTGCGTTCGCGGCGGGTGCTCACGCCCGAGGGCGAGCGGCCCGCCGCCGTGGCCGTGCGCGACGGGCGGATCGCGGCCCTGCACCCCTACGAGGCGCTCCTGGAGACGGCCGAGGACGTCGACCTGCGCGCCCTGCTCCTCCTGCCCGGCCTCGTGGACACCCACGTCCACGTGAACGAGCCCGGCCGCGCCCACTGGGAGGGGTTCGCGTCGGCGACCCGGGCGGCGGCGGCCGGAGGCGTCACCACGATCGTGGACATGCCGCTCAACTCCGTCCCGCCCACCGTCACCTGCGACGCCCTGGACGCCAAGCTGCGCGCCGCCGAGGGCCGCTGCCACGTGGACACCGCGTTCTGGGGCGGCGCCGTGCCCGGCAACGCGGAGCACCTGCGGCCGCTGCACGAACGCGGCGTGCGCGGCTTCAAGTGCTTCCTGTCGCCCTCCGGGGTGGAGGAGTTCCCGCCGCTGCGGCCGGACGAGGCGCGCCGGGCGATGGCGGAGATCGCCGGGTTCGGCGGCCTCCTGGTGGTGCACGCCGAGGACCCGGCGCTGCTGGCCGAGCCGGCCGGGCCCACGTACCGGGAGTTCCTGGAGTCGCGGCCCGGCGCGGCCGAGCGCAGCGCCGTCGAGCTGGTGATCCGGCTGGCCGAGGAGACCGGCGCCAGGGTCCACGTCCTGCACGTCTCCAGCGCCGCCTGCCTCGGCCCGCTGGAGGAGGCCCGCGCCCGGGGCGTGCCGGTCACGGCCGAGACGTGCCCCCACTACCTCACGCTGACGGCCGAGGAGGTGCCGGAGGGCGACACGAGCTTCAAGTGCTGCCCGCCGATCCGCGACGAGGCCAACCGCGACCGCCTCTGGGACGGCCTGGCGCGCGGCGTCCTCGACTGCGTCGTCTCCGACCACTCGCCGTCCACCGCCGACCTCAAGGTGCCCGACTTCGCCGCCGCCTGGGGCGGCGTCGCCTCGCTCCAGCTCGGGCTGTCCGCCGTGTGGACGGAGGCGTCACGCAGGGGGTACGGCCCGGCGGACGTGGCCCGCTGGATGTCCACCCGCCCCGCCGCGATCGCCGGCATCCCGCGCAAGGGCGCCGTCGAGCCCGGGTACGACGCCGACCTGGTGGCCTTCGACCCGGACGCGACCGCCCTCGTGGACGCCCGCGCCCTGCACCACCGCAACCCCGTCACCCCGTACCACGGCCGCACCCTGAGGGGCGCGGTGCTCACCACCTGGCTGCGCGGCCGGCCCGTCGACGGCGAGCCGCGCGGGACCTTCCTGCTGGGAGAGAAGTAGATGGCGCCCGAACAGCCGTCCGAAGGCTTCACCACGCTGCCCGACCTGGCGCTGCGCACCCTGGGCGGCTCGGTCGTCGCCGCCAGCGACGAGTCGTTCGCCGAGAAGGAGGCCCTCATCAGGCCCGGCCGGCCCGCGTTCCGGCCCGAGACGTTCGGCGGCAAGGGCCAGGTGTACGACGGCTGGGAGACGCGGCGGCGGCGCGGGCCGGGGCACGACTGGGCGATCGTCCGGCTCGGCCTGCCCGGCGCCGTGCGTGGAGTGGTGATCGACACGGCCTGGTTCACCGGCAACCACCCCACCCACGCCTCGGTCGAGGCGGCGGCCGTCGACGGCCACCCGTCGCCCGCCGAGCTGCTCGACGCCCGCTGGACCGAGATCGTGCCCAGGACCCCGCTGCGCGGCGACGCCGAGCACCCCGTGGAGGTCGCCGGCGACGCCCGCTACACGCACGTGCGGCTGAACATGTTCCCCGACGGCGGCATCGCCCGGCTGCGGGTCCACGGCGAGGCACGCCCCGACCTGTCGGTGTACGACGGCCTGAGCCTCGACCTGGCCGCCCTGCACAACGGCGGCCTGGTCACCGCCTGCTCCAACGCCTTCTACTCCTCGCCCAACAACGTCATCGCCCCCGGCCTGGCCCGCCACCAGGCGGAGGGCTGGGAGACCGCCCGCCGCCGCGAGGAGGGCAACGAGTGGCTGGTCATCCGGCTGGCCGGGCGGGGCGTCATCCGGCTCGCCGAGATCGACACCACGAACCTGATCTTCAACGCCCCCGCCGCCGTGACCCTCACGGGCCTCGACGGCGACCGCGAGGTCGAGCTGCTGCCCCGGACGCGGCTGCAGCCGGACACCCCGCACCGCTTCCGCCTCGCCCAGGCCGGCCCGGTCACGCACGTGCGGGTCGACATCCACCCCGACGGCGGCCTGGCCCGCGTGCGGCTGCACGGCCACCTCACCGGCTGACCCCGCGCGGGGGTCAGTGCCAGAGGATGACCTCCGAGCCCGGCGGGCGCTCGCTGTTGGGCAGGGGCCGCTGGAAGCGGACGACCCCGCTGCCCTTGCCCAGCTTGAGGACCCGCACCTTCCAGCCGAGCTGCTGGAGCTCCTGGCGGGCGTCGTTCACGTTCTTGCCCATGACCGCGGGCACGAGCTGGTGCTCCTCGCCGTCGCGGGCCTCGTTGTCGCCCTTCCACCAGTCCCAGAAGTCGCTCTGGCAGCGCGCCACCGTGATCATCGCCACGGCGCCCCGGTCGACCTCGGCGTTGGCCTTGGGCGACTGGGCGATGACCGTGCACGGCTCGGCGTCGTCGTCCACCTCGTTGACCTGCACCTGGAAGCCCTGCTCCTGCAGGAAGGCGGCGGCCTGGTCCTTCGGCATCTTCGCGACGTCGGGCATGGTGAGCCCGGCGCTGACGTAGATGGAGACCTTGGCGCCCTCCTTGAGCTTCTCGCCCACGAGCGGCGAGGTGCGGATCACCGTGTTGCGGGGCACGTCGGGGTTGGCCAGCCGCCGGACGGTGCCGACGGCCAGGCCCGCCTTGGCGATGGCGGCG
Organism: Nonomuraea roseoviolacea subsp. carminata; assembly: GCF_024172185.1. GTDB lineage: Bacteria > Actinomycetota > Actinomycetes > Streptosporangiales > Streptosporangiaceae > Nonomuraea > Nonomuraea roseoviolacea. The sequence goes on along the minus strand of NZ_JAMZEC010000001.1, from coordinate 552,792 downwards.
CGGGCGTCGTCGGCCGACATGCCCGCCACCTTGGGCACCACCACGAGCTTGGGGCCGAGCGAGGGCACGAGCGTCACGGTCGTGCCCGCCTCCACCTCCTGCCCGCCCACCGGGTCGAGGCTGAGCACCAGGCCCTCGTCGGTCTTGTCGTCGTGGCGGCCCTGCGCCACCCTCACCTTCAGGCCGCCGGAGGCGAGCTTCGCCTCGACCAGGGACACCGGCCTGCCGACCAGGTCGGCGGGCACCGTCACGTACTGGGGACGGGAGACGTACCAGCCGGTCAGGCCGATCGCGGCCACCATCACGACGGCGAGCGCCACGATGATCCAGCTCGGCCGGAACCCGCGCCGCCGCCCGGCCGGACGATCCGCCGGCGTCTCGGCGCGCGGCTGGATCATCGTCGGGTTGGGGACGGCCGCGCCGCCGGGCGGGACCTGCGGCATGGCCACCGTCATCCCCGGCGCGCCGGCCACGCCGGGCTGCGTGCCGTAGCCGCCGGGCTGGGAGCCCGGCTGCGCGCCGTAACCGCCGGGCTGGGAGGCCGGCTGCGGGCCGTAGCCGCCGCGAGCCGGCCCGGTGGGCTGCGCCCCAGAGTGCGGGCCCGTACGGGGACCCGGCAGGTGCCCCGCGGCGGGCGAGGCGTGCGCGCCGGAGGGAAGCTGCGCCGTGGGCGCCGGGAGCGGGCCCGACGGCGCGTGGGGACCGGAGGGGGCGGGCGGGACGGACGAGGCGTGCGGGCCGGTGCCCGGCAGCGAGTAGCGGGCACCCGTGTGCGGGGCGCCGGGCGCGGTGAGCCGGGGGAGCTGGCGGTGCACCTCGACCGCCTCGACCAGCATCGCGGTCGCGTCGGCGGGCCGCGCGTCCGGCTCGCGCGCCGTGGCGTGCGCCACCAGCGCGTCGACCACCGGCGGCACCTCGGGGTTCAGCGACGACGGCGCCGGCACGGTGTCGTGGACGTGGCGGTAGGCCACGGACATCGGCGTCTCGCCCTCGTACGGCGGCTGGCCCGTCAGCAGCTCGAACAGCATGATCCCGGCCGCGTAGACGTCGGTGCGCACGTCGGCCCGGCCGGTGGTCACCTGCTCGGGCGACATGTAGCCGATCGTGCCGATCATCATGCCGGTGCGGGTCTGGTTGGTCGCCTCGATCGCCCGCGCCAGGCCGAAGTCCACGACCTTGACCCGGCCGTCGGCCGTCATCAGCACGTTCTCCGGCTTGACGTCGCGGTGGACCATGCCCGCCTGGTGGGCCGCGCCCAGCGCCGCGAGCACCGGGATGAGGATCTCCAGCGCCTCGCGGGCCGGGAGCCTGCCGCGCTCGTTGAGGATGTCGCGCAGCGTCCTGCCGGGGACGTACTCCATGGACAGGTAGACGACGTCGCCGTCGGTGCCCTGGTCGAAGACGTGGACCACGTTGGGGTGGGAGAGGCTGGCCACGGACTTGGCCTCGCCGATGAAGCGCCGCACGAACGCCGGGTCCTCGGCGAGCGAGCGGTGCATGACCTTCAGCGCGACCGTGCGGTCGAGCCGGACGTCCAGCGCGAGGTAGACGGTCGCCATGCCGCCCCGCGCGATCCGGGACTCGATGCGGTAGCGCCCGTCCAGGGTCCGCCCGACCAGGGGGTCCGCAGTCGTCGTGTCCACGTCGCCGAGTTTACGGGCGTTTCGCGGCCCGCAGGGCGCGACCATCCGAAACGATGCCGACCCGTGGCCCCCGCCGGACCCCGTCCCGCCTCCCGGATCGCGCCGGGACCAGGGCGTCGTCAGCTCTCCCTGCGCCCCACGGGCCACGCCCGGGCGGCCCGGGCTCACCGGCCCGGAGCCGCCCGCCCGGGACCCCGCCGCACCGGCCTTGGGGGCTTGACGGGCGCCGCATTGCGGACATCCGATACGTCCCGTGACGCGGTCCGGCCCTACGGGGTCATCGGGGAGGACGCCTCGGCGTAGCGGCGGCGCGGGATGCGGCCGGCCTGGCGGGCCAGGCGCCCGGCCTGGACGGCGCCCCGCATGGCCGCCGCCATCAGGTCGGGCCGCTGCGCCCGGGTGACGGCCGTCGCCAGCAGCACCGCGTCGCAGCCCAGCTCCATCGCCAGCGCGGCGTCGCTGGCCGTGCCGATGCCCGCGTCGAGGATCACCGGCACGCCGGCCGCCTCCACGATGAGCTCGATGTTGTGCGGGTTGCGGATGCCGAGGCCCGAGCCGATGGGCGCGCCGAGCGGCATGACCGCCGCGCACCCCGCCTGCTCCAGGCGGCGCGCCAGCGCGGGGTCGTCGCCGATGTACGGCAGCACCACGAAGCCGTCGGCCACCAGCCGCTCGGCCGCGTCGAACGTCTCGATCGGGTCGGGCAGCAACGTCCGCTCGTCGGCGATCACTTCGAGCTTGACCCAGTTCGTGCCGAGCGCCTCGCGGGCCAGCCGGGCCGTCAGCACGGCCTCGCCCGCCGTGAAGCAGCCCGCGGTGTTGGGCAGCACCTTGATGCCGCGCCCGCGCAGCACGTCGAGGACGGAGCCGCGCGCCGACGGGTCGAGCCGCCGCATCGCGACCGTGGTCAGCTCGGTGCCGGACGCGGCGAGGGCCTGGTCCAGCACCTCCAGCGAGGGCGCCCCGCCGGTCCCCATGATGAGCCGGGACGAGAACTTCTCCCCGGCGATGATCAGATCATCCACCTTGCACCGCCGTCAGCACCTCGACCCGGTCGCTGTCGCCGAGCGCCGTGGTGTCCCACGAGCCGCGCGTCACGACCTCGTCGTTCACGGCCACCGCCACGCCGGTGGTGGCGCTGGTCAGGATCCGCACGGCCTGCGCCACGGTGGTGCCGTCGGGCACCTCGCGCGGGCTGCCGTTGATCGTCACTCTCATCCCATCTCCTTGGAGCCGGAGGTCTCGTCGTACGGGGGAGCGGCCGGGCCGCGGGAGGCACAGGGGCCGCCGCTCCCGGAGGCCGGGTGGTGGCGGGCCGGCGCGCACAGGGCGGCCAGCTCGGGCTCCTCGCCCTGGAGGAGGGCCGCGGTGAGCGGCGCCAGCAGCACCCCGCCGCGGTGGTGCCCGGTCGCCAGCGTGAGGCCGGGCGTGCCGCTCGGGCCGATGAGCGGAAGGTTGTCGGGCGTGCCGGGGCGCAGGCCGGCGACCACCTCGGCCACCTCCAGCTCCGTCACCCCGGGCACCAGCTCCCGGGCGTCGCGCAGCAACTCGTACACGCCGCCGGCCGTCACCCGCGTGTCGAAGCCCATCTCCTCCTGCGTGGCGCCCACCACGAGCTCGCCGTCGCCGCGCGGCACCAGGTAGACGGGGGTGCCGTGGACGACGCCGCGTACGCACCTGCTCAGCAGCGGCTCGGCGGAGCGCAGCCGCATGATCTGCCCCTTGACCGGCCGGACGGGCACGCCGGCCAGCTCCGCGCTCCACACCCCGGCCGCCAGGACGACGCCGTCGGCCTGGATCTCCGCGGGGACCGCCCCGCCCCCGGCCGCGTCGTCCAGCTCCACGCCCACGACCGCGCCATCTCCCGAGCCCCCAGAGGCCCGCAGGAGCCGCGACACCCGGGCCCGCACCACGGGGACGCCCCGCCGCTCCAGGGCGGTGAGCAGGGCGGAGGTGACGCGGCGCGGGTCCACCCACGCGTCGCCCGGCGCCAGCAGCCCGCCCCGCACCGAGGGGGCCAGCATCGGCTCCAGGCGCCGGCACTCCCGGCCCGTCAGCCGCTCCACCGGCAGCCCCAGCTTGCCCATGAACGCGGCCAGCTCGTCCAGCGCGGCGAGGTCGTCCGTCCCGAACGCCACGTCCAGGGTGCCGTCGGCGCGGAAGTCCAGCCCGTACGAGGGCGCGCCGGGCCCGCCGTGCGAGAGCGCGCCGGGCCCGCCGTGCGAGGGCGCGCCCGAGGCCGCGGGCGAGCGACCGCCCGAGGGCGCGGGTGAGGGCGCGAGCGCGCCGGGCGGCAGGCCCGCGTCGGCGGCCAGCTCGGCGGCGAACGACGGCCAGCGGCGCAGCGACGCCACCCCCAGCCGCAGCAGCGGCTCCTCGGTGTAGGTGACCTCGCTCACGGGCGCCAGCATGCCCGCCGCCGCGTGCGAGGCGCCGGAGGCCGGCGCCGGGTCCACCACGGTGACGGGACGCCCCGCCCGCGACAGCCGCCAGGCGACCGACAGCCCGACGATCCCGCCGCCCACGATCAGCTCCATGCGCGCTCCCTTCGCCGGCATGATCCGGATCAGGTGGATTGCGGTCGAAGGCCCGGTCAAGCCTTCCTCTCAGCCCGGTCACGGCCGGACTCCCGCGCGTCGTACGCCCCCAGCCTACGGCCTCGGTGCCGAACCCCGGCGGCGGCCCCGTTATGGTCATGAACGTGAACCGTGTCGTGGTGGCCGGAGCCGGCCTGGCCGGAGTGCGCAGTGTCGAGGCCCTGCGGGCCCGGGGGTTCGAAGGCGAGATCGTCCTGCTCGGGCAGGAACGGCACCGCCCGTACGACCGCCCGCCCTTGTCGAAGGCGGTGCTGCTGGGCACCAGCGACTCCAGCTTCGTCGACTCCGACCTCGCGACGCTGGAGGTGGACTTCCGCCCCGGCGTCAGCGCCACCGGCCTGCGCGCGGGCGTGGTCGAGACCAGCGAGGGCGACCTGCCGTACGACGGCCTGGTCATCGCGACCGGCGCCGACCCGATCACGCTGCCCGGCGACGGGCAGCAGCACGTGCTGCGCACCCTCGACGACGCGCTCGAACTGCGCGCCAGGCTCGTCCGCGGCGCCCGCGTCGTCGTGATCGGAGCCGGCTGGATCGGCGCCGAGGTGGCCACGGCCGCGCGCCGCGCCGGCTGCGAGGTGACCGTGGTCGAGGCCGGCCCCGCGCCGCTGTCCCAGGCCGTGGGCGCCGAGCTCGGCGCCCGCACCCTGCCCTGGTACGACGGCATCGAGCTGCGGCTCGACACCATGGTCGCCTCGGTGGACGAGGGCGGCGTGCGCCTGGTGGACGGCGAGTTCCTCGAGGCGCACGTGGTCGTCACCGGCGTCGGCGTCCGCCCGGCCGTCGAGTGGCTGGCCGGCGCCGACATCGACCTGCACAACGGCGTCGTCGCCGACGAGCACCTGCGCGCCTCGCTGCCCGGCGTGGTCGCGGTCGGCGACTGCGCCGCCTGGTGGTCGCGCCGCTACGGCACCCGCCTGCGGGTCGAGCACTGGGACACCGCGCTCGGCGCGCCGGAGGTCGCCGCGGCCACGCTGCTCGGCGAGGACGCGGTGTACGACCCGGTCCCGTATTTCTGGTCCGAGCAGTTCGGCCACATGGTCCAGTACGCGGGCCACCACCCGGCCGGCGCCCGCCTCCTCCACCGGGGCGGCCCGGAGGGCAAATGGTCGGCCTGCTGGCTGACCGAGGACGACACCCTCGCCGCGGTCCTCGCCGTGGACCGGCCGCGCGACCTCGTCCAGGGCCGCCGCATCATCGACGCGGGCCCCCGGATGGACCCGGAACGCCTGGTAGATCCCGATGTCCCTCTACGCGATTGTGTTGTTTGAGCAAGCGCGCCATGTGGTAGTTGTGGTTTCGTGACGCTTTCTGTTGCACAGATCGACCGGGAGACCGAGCAGCTCGTCGACGAGTGGCTCACCCTTCCCGAGGTGGCCCAGCGCATGCAGCTCTCGCTCGGGCGCACCAAGCAACTCCTCAAGGACCACAAGCTGCTCGGCGTACGGCGCGGAAGCGGGGGGCCGCACGTGCCCGCCGTGTTCCTCGACGGCAACGATGTGACGAAGGGCCTGCCCGGCACGCTCACCGTGCTGCTCGACGCCGGCTACGACGACGTCGAGGCGCTGCGCTGGCTCTTCACCCCGGACGACTCGCTGCCGGGCTCGCCCATCCAGGCGATCCGCGCGGGCCGCCACACGGAGGTCAAGCGGCGTGCCCAGGCCCTCGGTTTCTGACGCCCGGCTCTACCTCTGCACCGACGGCCGCCGCGGGCGCGGCGATCTGGCCGACTTCCTCGACGCGGTCCTGGCCGGCGGCGTCGACATCGTCCAGCTCCGCGAGAAGGGCCTGGAGGCGCGCGAGGAGCTCGCGCTGCTGGAGGTCTTCCGCGACGCCTGCGACCGGCACGGCAAACTGCTCGCGGTCAACGACCGGGCGGACGTGGCCCACGCCGCCCGGCCAGACGTGCTCCACCTGGGGCAGGACGACCTTCCGGTGAGGGTCGCACGGGAGATCCTCGGCGACGACATCCTCATCGGCAGGTCCACCCACTCCGCCGCCGAGGCGTCCGCCGCGGCGGTGGAGGAGGGCGTCGACTACTTCTGCTGCGGGCCGACCTGGCCCACCCCGACCAAGCCGGGGCGTCCGGCGCCGGGGCCGCCGCTGCTGCGGCACGCGGCCGGGCTCGGCGCCGACCGGCCGTGGTTCGCGATCGGCGGCATCGACCTCGGCAACCTCGACGAGGTCATGGCCTACGGCGCCACCCGCGTCGTCGTGGTGCGGGCGATCACCGAGGCCGACGACCCGGGCGCGGCGGCCGCCGAGTTCGCCAAGCGCCTGGCGGCGACGTGACGACGGCCTCCACGGCCGTGGCGGCGCTCAGGCCTGGCGGGAGGTGGCCGCGACCGCCAGGTCGGCGAGCGCCGAGCGCGCCTCCGCCGTGATCGGCGCCTGGTCGAGGCAGGCCAGCGCCTCGGTCAGGTAGGCCCCGATCAGGTCCTCGCACTCCTTCAGCGCCCCGGTGTCCTCGATGACCTCGCGCAGCGCCGCCACGCCCCGGTCGTCGAGCCCCGGGTCGCCCAGCAGGCTGCGCACCAGCGCCGCCTGCTCGGGCGTCGCGGCGGCCAGCGTGCGCGCCACGAGCATCGTGCGCTTGCCCTCGCGCAGGTCGTCGCCGGCCGGCTTGCCGGTGGCCGCCGGGTCGCCGAACACGCCGAGGATGTCGTCGCGCATCTGGAACGCGATCCCCACCCGCGTGCCGTACGTGGTGCACAGCTCGTCCATCCACGGCGTGAGCCCGCCCGCCGCCAGCGCCAGCCCGAGCCGGAGCGGCTGCTCCACGGAGTACTTGCCGCTCTTGTAGAGCGCGACCCGCAGCGCCGACTCGAACGTGTTCTCCCCGTGGGCCTGCTCCAGCAGGTCGAGGTACTGGCCGCACATCAGCTCGGTGCGCATGTGGTCGTGGACCGGCTGCGCCGCCGCGAGCGACTCGGGCGGCAGGCCGCTGCCGCGCCACATCTCGCCCGACCAGATCAGCAGCAGGTTGCCCAGCAGGATCGCCGCGCCCATCCCGAACTGCTCGGCCGAGCCCTGCCAGCCGGCGTCGGCGTGCATCGCCTCGAAGCGGCGGTGGGCCGAGGGCATGCCGCGCCGCAGGTCACTCTTGTCCATCACGTCGTCGTGGACCAGCGCGCTCGCCTGGAGCAGCTCCAGCGACGCCGCCGCCTGGTAGACGCCCGGCAGGTCCGCCCCGCCCGCGCCGCGCCACCCCCAGTAGCAGAACGCGGGGCGCAGCCGCTTGCCGCCCGCCAGCAGCTCCTTGGCGGCCAGGCGGAGCGGCTCCAGCTCCGGCGCGCCCGAGACGGGAAGCTGCCGGTCGACGAACTCCCTCAGGCAACGGTCCACCTGTTCGCGCAGGGTGTCCATGCTCGCGGCCTCAGTGTTCATGCCTTGAGACTAGTGGCCGCGGGGCGACGCCGGATCTCCAGGCCACCCGAGTGACGGCTGGTTCGGGCCCCGCCACGGTAACCTTGGACCATGGCCCTTGGTCGACCATCCGTCCTGCCCGATCGCGTCCCCACCGTCCGCGAGCTCCTCGCCTCAGGTGGCAGGTCGTTCTCCTTCGAGTTCTTCCCGCCGAAGACCGACGAGGGCGAGCGGCAGCTGTGGCGCGCGATCCGGGAGCTGGAGTCGCTGCGGCCGACCTTCGTCTCGGTGACGTACGGGGCGGGCGGCTCCACCCGCGACCGCACGGTCGACATCGTCGAACGGGTCGCCCACGACACGACGCTCACGCCGGTGGCCCACTTCACCGCCGTCAACCACTCGACCCGCGAGCTGCGCCACCTCGTCGGCCGCTTCGCCGACGCCGGGGTGCGCAACATCCTGGCCGTGCGCGGCGACCCGCCCGGCGACCCGACCGGCGAGTGGGTCCGCCACCCCGAGGGCGTGCTGTACGCCGAGGAGCTGGTGCGGCTCATCCGCCAGGCCGGCGACTTCTGCGTGGGCGTGGCGGCCTTCCCCTACAAGCATCCGCGCTCGCCGTCGATCGAGTCCGACACCGAGTTCTTCGTGCGCAAGTGCCGGGCGGGCGCCGACTACGCGATCACGCAGATGTTCTTCCAGGCCGACGACTACCTGCGGCTGCGCGACCGGGTCGCGGCCCGCGGCTGCGACACGCCGATCATCCCGTGCATCATGCCGGTCACCCAGACGAGCACGATCGCCCGCTCCGAGCAGCTGTCGGGGGCGCCGTTCCCGCCGGCTCTGGCGGCCCGCTTCGAGGCCGTCGCCGACGACCCGGCGGCGGTGCGGCGGCTCGGCATCGAGCACGGCGCGGAGCTGTGCCAGCGGCTGCTCGACGAGGGCGCGCCGGGCATCCACTTCATCACGTTCAACCGGTCGAGCGCCTCGCGCGAGGTCTTCCAGCTCCTGTCGCACCCGGAGCCGGTCGCCGTCTGACGCTCCGGTCGCACATGTGCGAAGCGCCCGCCCCCTGACGGGGACGGGCGCTTCGACGTGTGCGTACCGGTGTGCGTGTCGCCTCTCGGCGAGATGCACAACGCGGCTCCAGCCGAACGGTATTCCGCGAAGGCGATAGGTGAGGCCCGGGGACACTGGGCACACCGGCCACGTGTCATAGAACCGGCCGTCGCCCCCGAACATTCCCGTCCGCCGGAAAGAACTTCGCCCGAGCCGTCGTACGGCCGGAGCCGTGCGGGCCCGGTGAGGCCGCGTGAGGCCGACGTGCGGCCCGGTGAGGCCCGATGAGACCCTTGAGGCCGGTGGCCCGGGGGTGCCCGCCACCCGCCCGCAGGGGGACCCGGCGGGTGGCGGGTAGGGGTGGGACAGACGCGCGGTAGAGCGTCCATTACTTTGCGTAGTCATTCATCCCCGACCGTCATGCCCGCCAAACCCGCAGGTCAAGGCTTTACCAGGAGGCTGGGTCAGCTCAGCGGCAGCGGCCGGCCGGCGATCGCGTACTCTTCGTGGCCGCCGGGGAAGACGAAGCGGGAGAGCAGGTCCGTGAAGCCCATGCTGCGGTAGAGGTGGCGGGCGGCCGTGGGCCGGTCATGGGTGGACAGCACGGCCGAGCGCTCCGCGCGCCCCGCGCACAGCGTGGTGATCATCGCCCGGCCGATGCCCTTGCCCTGGTAGTCGGGGTGCACGTGGATCTCGGCCAGCTCGAACGCGTCGCCTAGCCAGGCGTCGGCCACCCGGGGCCCGGAGCGGTCCTCCAGCGCCCGGTAGACCACGTCGTGCCACCACTGGCCCGGCGCGCCGTGGAAACCGTAGGCGAACCCGACGACCTTGGCCGCCCCCCGCCGCGCCGGCCCCGCACCCCGCCCCATGCCGGGCCCCGCGTCCGGCCCCGGGCCCGGTCCCGTGCCCGGCCCCGTCTCCGGCCACGGGACGGGGACGGGCACGGGCGGCTCGCCGCGCAGCTCGGCGAAGTAGCACTGGAAGCGCGGGTACATGCCGTGGTTGCGCATGATGCTGCGCCGCCCCGTGATCTGCTCCGCGGGCGGGCGCATGGCGGCGGTGTAGATGTCGATCACCGTGTCCAGCCGCTCGTCGAACTCGGCCGGACCCGCCCCGCGAAACTCGATCACGCTGCGCACATTACTCGACGTCGACCGGTGTGCCCCCGGTGATGCGCACCAGCTCGTCGAAGGTCGTCGGGAACACCGTGTGCGGGTGGCCGCCCGCCGCCCACACCACGGCGTACTTGCCGAGCCAGGTGTCGACCAGGGTGCGGATCGGGGAGGGGTGGCCGACGGGCGCGACGCCCCCGATCGGCTGGCCGGTCGCCTGCCGGACGAACTCCGGCGTCGCCCGCCGTACCGACCGGACGCCGGCCGTGCGGGCGACCAGCTCGACGTCCACGCGGTGCGCGCCGCTCGTCATCACGAGCAGGGGCGCGCCGTCGGCGTCGAAGACGAGGCTGTTGGCGATCGCGCCGACCTCGCAGCCGAGCTGGGCGGCGGCGGTCGCGGCGGTCGGCGCCTTCTCCGGCAGGACGACGATCTCGCCGGCGGCGCCGAGCTCGCGCAGGGCGCCCTGGACGATGACGGCGTTGGCGGGCAGCCCGGTGGAGCGGGCCGCCAGCTCGGCCGCGGTGGGGGGCGCGGACGGTTCCGTGTGCTGTGCGTCAGGCGACTTCTCGGACATGGGCCCACTCTACGGGGATTGACCTTGCCCTTACCTGGTCATGGTGGTGATGTAAGGTCCTTTGATTCGATTGCTGAGCTGAAGAGGTGATTCGGGTGAGAGCACGACGCCTGCCGGGAATGGCAGCTCTCGTCACGGCCGGTGTGGTCGTCCTGACCGGGTCCGGGACGGGGCCCGCGGCCGCCGCTCCCACCGGAACGCCGGCGCTCCAGGCCGCCACGACCATCGCCGCGAAAACCCCCACGACCACTCCCACGACCGCGTACGCGGCCGTCAGGGCCGAGGCGCCGCGCAAGACGCTGCGGCTGGGCGCGAAGGGCGAGGCCGTCGCGTGGCTCCAGCGCCGCCTGGCCGAGCTCGGCTACCAGCCGGGCCGGGCGGACGGCCGGTACGGCGGGACGACGCTGACGGCCGTGTGGGCCTTCCAGAAGGTCAACGGCATCGCGCCGACCAGCACGGTCGCCGCGCGCACCTGGACGGCCCTGGAGAGCCCCAGGGCGCCGAAGGTTCTCGTCCCGAACGGGCAGCCGACCCGCGCCGAGGTGAACCTCACGAAGCAGATCATGGTCCTGTACGTGGCCGGGCAGCCGAAGCTGATCACGCACATCTCGTCGGGCAGCGGCGTGGCGTACTGCGAGACCGCGGTGTGGCAGGGCAAGCAGCAGCGCTTCTGCGGCTCGGCCCGCACGCCCACGGGCGACTACAAGACCACGTGGCGCAAGTCGGGCTGGCACACCTCGTACCTGGGCCGGCTGTACAACCCGATCTTCTTCAACGGCGGCATCGCCTTCCACGGCGCGCTGTCGGTGCCGCTGTATCCGGCCTCGCACGGATGCGTGCGGATGCCGATGAACGTGGCCGAGGTGCTGCCCGGGATGCTCGGCACGGGCGTGCCGGTGCACGTCCGGGGCGCCTACCGCCGCGCCTGAGCGACGCCTGAACGGCGCCTCCCACCGCGCCTGGGCGGCGCCCTCCGTCGCGCCTGGGCGGTGCCCGAGCGTGGCGCCTGCCCGAGGCTCCCGGCCGTCGTCAGGCGACGGGCCGGGGGCCGGCGTCCGGCCGGCCGGGCAGGCGGGCGTCCACCTCGATCTCGATCTTCATCCGGGGGTCGGCCAGCCCGCACACGAGCATGGTCGCGGCCGGGCGCACCTCGCCGAAGCACGCCCGCAGCACCGGCCAGCACGGCTCGAAGTCCGCGCGGTCCGGCAGGAGGTAACGCACCCGCACCACGTCGGCGAACGAGCAGCCCGCCTCGGCCAGGGCCGACCCGATGGTGCGCAGGCACTGCCCGGCCTGCTCCACGACGTCGTCGGAGATGGTCATGGTGGCGTAGTCGAACCCGGTGGTGCCGGACACGTGCACCCGGTCGCCGTCCACCACGGCCCTGGCGTACCCGATCCGCTCCTCGAAGACGGACCCACTCATGATCGCGCGTCGCTCTGTCATGCCCCAGAACGGTAGGGGAGCAGCGACGATACGTCCAAGACGACCTGAGGCATGGTGTGATATCCCTGCGCGTATGGACGGGCCTGGAGGAGACCGGCCGGAGCTGGCGCTGCACCAGCTCCACGCCTTCGCCGTGCTGGCCGAGGAGCTGCACTTCGGCCGGGCCGCCGAACGCCTCGGCATCGCGCAGCCGCCGCTGAGCCAGCAGATCCGGCGGCTGGAGCGCAAGGTCGGCCATCCGCTGTTCGACCGCGGCCCCGGCGGGGTCGCGCTGACGCCCGCCGGGCACGGGCTGTTGCCCGCCGCGCGGCGCGCCCTCGGCGAGATCGCCGGCGGCCTCGACGCGGCCCGCCGCGCCGGCAGGGGAGAGGCGGGCCGCATCCGGATCGGCTTCGCGGCCTCGCTCGCGCTGACCGTGCTGCCGCGCATCCTCGGCGCCTACCACGACCGGTATCCGGGGGTGGAGATGGAGGTCCGCGAGATGACCACGGCGCCGCAGGTGGCGGCGCTGTGCGACGGCTCGCTGGACGTGGGGCTGATGCGGGAGCCGCCCGAGACGGACGGCCTGGTGGCCGAGCCGCTGCTGTCGGAGGGCTTCGTCGCGGTGCTCCCCGCCGGTCATCCGCTGGCTGCCCGGCGCGCCGTCCCGGTGGCGGCCCTGGCGGACGAGCCGTTCGTGCTGCTGCCGCGCGCGGCGGCGCCCACCGTCCACGACCGGATCGCCGGGCTGTGCCGGGCGGCCGGCTTCGAGCCGCGCGCCGGGCAGCGCGCGGTGGAGTGGCAGACGGTCTGCGCGCTCGTCGGCGCGGGCCTCGGGGTGTCGCTCGCCCCGGCCAGTGTCCGGCGCATCCGGTCGGCGGGCGTCGCGTACCGCAGGATCAGCCCGGGTGGCGCGCGCACGACGGTCGCCGCCTGTCACCGGGCAGAGGACGCCGCGAACCCGCTGGTGGCGGGCTTCCTGCGGACGGCCCGTGACCAGACCTCGGCGCCGGACGGCCCTGCGCGCCCGCTGCGGCAGAAGCCCGACATAACGTCCGTATAACCACATGTGGTGACGGCCCGGTTAGCGGGCCTTTGCTGAACTCCCTGCTCTGAGCTCGGGAACCACCCGGGCGCCGAGCAGGGGGGAACATGCTGTCCACGCCCGTGGCCCGCACCGCGCACACCACGTCACCCGTCAGGCGGCCGTCGCCGGGAACGGCCAGGCGGACGGCCAGAGGACGGAGCAGGTGGCTCGCGTGGGCCCTGGCGGGCGGCTGGCTGGCCCAGGTGCTCCTGCGCCTGTGGCTGTACCGGTACCACACCGGGCCCGTCGCCAACCCGGACGAGACGGGCTACCTGGTCGCCGCCCGCTGGCTGGCCGGGGGAGCGGGGGCGGACCTCACGGGTTCGACGTTCTACCAGGGCGGCTACGCGTTGCTGCTCGTGCCCGCGTACTGGGTGACGTCCGATCCCGTCATGGTCTACCGGCTGGTGGCCGGGATCGGCTCGGTGGCGGCCGCCACGGCGTTCCCGCTGGCGTACGTCGTGCTGCGGCGACTCGCGCTGGGGCGGCGGGAGGCCGTGGCGCTGGCGTTCGTGGCGGGGCTGTCGCCGGCGCTGCTGCTGTTCTCGGGGCTGGCGCTGGCGGACGCGGTGCTTCCCACGCTGGTGCTCGGCTGGCTGCTCGCCACGCACGACCTGGCGCGCACCGGCTCACCGCGGGCGGGCGTGGTGGCGGGGGCCCTGGCGGGCTTCGCCACGGCCGTCCACCTGCGGGGCACGGTGATCCTCGCGGTGTACGCGCTGACGGTGGTGGCGCTGCTGGTCATCCGCCGCCCGGCGCGGGAGGCCGGGGCCACCGACGCCGCGGCGCGGGGAGCAGGGGCGGGCGGCGCCGCGGCCCTGGGAGCCGGGGCGGGCGGCGCCGCGGCGCGAGACCTTTCTTCGCGGGGCGGTCCTGGGGGAGGCCGCCGGTGGAGGGCGGCGTGGCGCGCGGGGCGGCGGTTGCCGCTGCGGGCCGGGGTCGCGGCCCTGGGCGCGGCCGGGCTGGTCGCGGCGGCGGGCGGGGCGCTCAACCGCGCGCTGGCCTCCGCCGTGTACCCGGGCGGCGCCCGTGACCTGTCCGGGATGCTGGCCGAGCGGCTCACCGGGCTCGACGGCCAGGCGTGGGCGCTGTCGGGCGCCGTCGGCCAGCTCTGGTACCTGATGGTGGGCACCTGGGGTCTCGCGGGCGTCGGCCTGGTGGCGGCGGCCGTCCAGCTCGTACGGCCGGGCGGCCCGTTCGCCCGTCGCGTGCTCGCGGGCACGCTGCTGGCCGTCACCCTGGGGGTGGCGTACGCGTCGTCGGCGGCGCTGCCGGACGAGCACCGGGTGGGCAACTACGTCTACGGCCGGTACCTGGCGTGCGTGGCGGTCGTGTGGACGCTGGTGGGCCTCGCGGTCCTGTCCAGGACGGCCCACGTCGCCATGACCCGCCGCGCCGCCACCATGACCCGGCGCCCCATCGTGGAGGGCCGCGCCGGAGGTATGGAGGGTCGCGCGGGAGGTATGGAGGGCCGCGCCGCCACCATGGAGGGTCGCGCGGGAGGTATGGAGGGCCGCGCCGCCACCATGGAGGCTCACGCCGGAAGCACTGAGGGTCGCGCCGGAAGTACCGAGGGTCGCGTCGCGATCGCGGTCCGGGAGTCGGGCGCGCGTCGTCCGGGCGTCCCGCGCCGCCTCCATCCGGCCGTGCGGCGCATGGTGGCCTACGCCGGGGCGGCGGCCGTGCTCATGGCGGCGACCGGGGGAGTGGCGGCCTGGTACGCCGGCGACCGGCTCAGGCGGTACGCGTTCATCGCGTTCGACTTCCCCGAGGTGTCGTTCCTCAGCGGCGCCCGCGACCACCTCGACATGGTGCGCACCACGGCGACGGCCCTCGCCCTGCTGACCTGCCTCACCCTGGCGGCCTGCCTGGTCACGTTCCGGACCGGCGGCCGCGCCGCGCGACGTCCGTGGGCGCGCGGGCTGGTGCCGCTCGTGGTCGCGCTGGCCGCCGTCAACGTCGCCTTCACCGCCGACCTCGCCCCCAAGGCCGCGCCCGCCGCCGGTCCCGACTGGCTGCCCCACCCGCCTCCCGGCAGGGTGGCCCTGGACACCAGGGTGCGGTGGAACGTCTGGGTCCCGCTCACGTCCCGGGTCTGGTGGACCAGGCTGGAGCGGTACGACGGCGCCCACCAGGCCCCGCCCGCCGGAGCCTGCACGGCCGTGGTCCCCCCGGACGCGGGCTCGCCCCCGGACGGCTGGACCGCCACGGGCCTGGGCGGCGAGCGCCAGGGGTGGACGAGCTGGTCCGGCCCCGGCTGCCGCTGAGGAACCCGGAGCGACAGCGTGGGCGGGCCGCCGCCCACCCAGATGCGCGGGGGGCCGCGGCTCAGGTCAGCGAGCCGAGGCCCCGCACCGAGATCTCCGCCGCGCGCAGGGCGGCGGCCAGCGCCTCCTCCATCGAGTCGCCCCGCTCGACGCTGGCCACGATCGCCAGCTTGGCCGCGCCCGCGAGCGCGCCCACCGCCGCCGCGGCCTCCACCATGCCGAGCCGTCCCCGGTACGCCTCCTCCAGCGCCTGCACGAGCCGGAGCTGGTTGGCGAACATGATCCGCAGGGCGCGCGCCTGCAGGCCGGGGACGGTGGTCACGAGCCGGATCCGCACCCGCGCCTTCTCGGCGTCGTAGTCCTCGTCGTCGGCCACCTGGCCGAGCGCGTCGCGCACGATCCGCATCAGCAGGTCGGAAAGGGGCTCGTCGGGGGCATGGGTGGCCACGATCGCGATGGTGCGTTCCATACGGGTCTGGATGTCGTGGAGGAGCACGTCCTCCTTGCTCGCGAAGTAGCTGAAGAACGTGCGCGTCGACACGTCCGCCTCCGCCGCGATCTCCGCGAGCGTGGTCTCCTCGTAGCCCTTCTCGGCGAAGAGCCGGAGCGCCGCCTCGATCAGCGCCCGGCGCGTGCGCTGCTTCTTGCGCTCCCTGATGCCCGCCATGGCGGAACTGTACTGCACGCATTTTGGATTTTCATCCATTGAAAGTTTGCATTCGATGATGTTTTGTGGGGGGTGACCCGGAAGTTCTGTGCAAGGCGACCGCTAGGAGCCACGGATGTCAGAGCTCGTCATGACCACCGACCGCGAACGCCCGTTCGACCCGCCGGACCGGATCGCCGGACTGGGCGGGGAGGCGCCCCTCCATCGGCTGACCTTCGCCGACGGGCACGAGGGCTGGCTGGTCACCGGTTACACGGCCGCCCGCGCCATCCTCGCCGACCCCCGCTTCAGCAACCGGCCCGAGTTCACGCACCCCACCATCCCGGCCCGCGCCG
The DNA here is from genome assembly GCF_024172185.1 of Nonomuraea roseoviolacea subsp. carminata. Taxonomy (GTDB): domain Bacteria; phylum Actinomycetota; class Actinomycetes; order Streptosporangiales; family Streptosporangiaceae; genus Nonomuraea; species Nonomuraea roseoviolacea. The sequence continues at coordinate 536,663 of NZ_JAMZEC010000001.1, read as the reverse complement.
AGGTCGCGGAGAAGCTGCGCGGCAGGGAGTTCGCGGTGCCGGGGTTCTTCCTGCGCATGGACGCGCCCGAGCACACGCGCTACCGCAAGCTGCTCACCGGCCAGTTCACCGTCCGCCGGATGAAGCAGCTCGAACCGCGCGTCGAGGAGATCACTCACGCCCGCCTCGACGCCCTGGCGGCCGCGGGCAGGCCCGCCGACCTGGTGGAGCACTTCGCGCTGCCGATCCCGTCGCTGGTGATCTGCGAGCTGCTCGGCGTGCCGTACGAGGACAGGGAGCGCTTCCAGAGCTACTCCAGGGCGCTGCTCGCACTGGAGAGCGGCGCCGACGAGGTCATCGACGCCATGCGGAGCATGACCGGCTACCTGTACGACCTCATCCAGCGCAAGCGCGCCGAGCCCCAGGACGACCTGATCAGCGGCCTGGTCCAGGGCGGCGAGCTGGCCGACGACGAGCTGACCGGCGTCGCGTTCCTGCTGCTCGTGGCGGGGCACGAGACGACCGCGAACATGCTCGGCCTCGGCACGTACGCGCTGCTGCGCAACCCGGACCAGCTCGCCGCCATGCGCGACGACCCGTCCGTGGTCGACAACGGCGTGGAGGAGCTGCTGCGCTACCTCACGATCATCCACATCGGCCCGATCCGCTCCGCGCTGGAGGACGTCGAGGTGGAGGGCGTCATGGTCCGGAAGGGCCAGTCGGTCGCCTTCAGCCTGCCCGTCGTCAACCGCGACCCCGCCCGCTTCCCCGGCGGCGACTCCCTCGACCTGGCGCGGCCCGCCGGCGGCCACCTGACCTTCGGCCACGGCATCCACCAGTGCCTCGGCCAGCAGCTCGCGCGCATCGAGATGCGGATCGGCTTCCCGGCGCTGCTGCGCCGCTTCCCCGGGCTGCGCCTGGCCGTGCCGCCGGAGGAGGTGCCGATGCGCACGGACATGAGCATCTACGGGGTGCACCGCCTCCCCGTCACGTGGTAGGGAGATCACCATGAAGATCAAGGCTGACACGACGGTGTGCATCGGGGCGGGCATGTGCGCGCTCACGGTGCCGCAGGTCTTTGACCAGAGCGACGAGGACGGGACGGTGGTCCTGCTGGAGACGTCGCCGCCGGCGGAACTGGAGGACGGGGTCAGGCGCGCGGTGACGCTGTGCCCGTCGGGCGCCCTGTCGATCGCGGAGTGACGCCACCCGCCCGAGGGGGCCGGAAGGCCGCCCCTGGGGCCGCCTAGGCCGCACCCGAGGCCGCGGAGGCCGCGCTTGGGGTCGTCTGGGCCGCACGCGGGGCCGTCGAGGCCGCGCCAGGGGTCTCGCATGATGCCGCTCGGGCCGTGCTTGAGGCGGCCCGGGCCGCGTCCGCGGCCACGGAGGGGTCGTCCGTACGTCATGCGTCGCGTTCTCGCCATGCCGATCGAACCTGTGTTCTGAAACGGGTTGACACCGAGCGTGATCGAAATTATGTTCGACGTAGTGACGTGAGGCTCGCGGCTCACGTCGAAGGACCTGGTCGCGGGCCACGCTTCCCCCAAGCGAGACCCGCGGTCAGGCTCCACGGGCGAAGGGCGCGTCCTCGTCGTCGGCGGAGACGAGCAGGGCGTGTCCTGGCCGGACGGGGAGAGGGGAAGCTCCACGTCCGGCCGGCCCGGCGGAATTGTCGGTGGCGCCTGCGATTCTGGCTTCACCGGCGGTGACGCCGGCCGCCCGCCACGACCCCAAGGAGGCGTGCACATGGCACCACGGTCTAGAGACCCGCAGGGTCCCCGGCTGTCGCAAGCCGTTCGGGCGCACCTGGCGGATTCACGTTCCTGCCTGGCGGAGGCGTCGGTCGCGCGCACCCCGGCATCCCGATACGTGTCGGCACACCTGGCGGCGCTGCGCGCGGCCGCCGCGATCCTGGCCGCCCGGCCCCGGCCGATGGAGGGCCGCAGGCGCCGCCTGCGCAGCGCGTGGGAGCTGCTCCCGGAGGCGGAGCCCGAGCTCGCGGAGTGGGCCGCCTACTTCGCGGTGAGCGCCGCCAAGCGCGCCGCCGCCGAGGCCGGCATGGTCCGCGGGGTCTCCGCGGCCGACGCCGACGAGCTGCTGGCCGAGGCCGAGACCTTTGTGACGCGAGTGGAGGAGATGCTGGGGGTCCCTACCCAACCCCAGTTGCCCGTCGAGGTCCCTTTGGCCGGGTGAGCCGCCGCCGCGCCCAGCCACCCCAGGGCCCCGCCCTCTTCTGACGCGGCTTCAGAGCCACGGCCAGGGCCCACCTTTGTGGTGCGCCTCCAGAGTCACGGCCAGGGCCGACCTTGTGTGGCGCGCCTCCAGAGTCACGGCCAGGGCCGCCTTCTTCTGGCGCGGCTTGAGCCAGAGCTACGACCAGGGCCTTGCCCTCTTCTCTGCCGCCGCGCTGATCGGCGCGGCCCCCAAGGCGCACCGGAGGCTTGCCCGTCCTCACGCGACTGCGATGCGCCGCCGTCCCCGCTCCGCGCCGCGCTCGCTGCCGTCCTCGCTTCACGCCGCGCTCGCCGCCGTCCCCGCTCCGCGCCGCCGTCCCTGCTTCGCGCCGGGCTCGGCGCGGTCCCCGCTCCGCGCCGGGCTCGGCGTCGTCCCTGCTCCGCGCCGGGCTCGGCGTCGTCCCTGCTCCGCGCCGGGCTCGGCGCGGTCCCCGCTCCGCGCCGGGCTCGGCGTCGTCCCTGCTCTGCGCCGCGCTCGCTGCCGTCCTCGCTTCACGCCGCGCTCGGCCGCGCCGGCCGCCGGAAGCGTCGGCGGCGAGGCGCGGGCGACGCGCGCGGCCGAGCGCCTGCTCGTGCCTTCCAGCCCGCCTGCCCAGGTACGCCCTCCGCTTCGGAGGTCGCGTCGCGGACGAGTACCCCGCCGACGCCACGCAAGCACCTGTGACGGCGTGCGCCAGAACGGCCCCGCCCCTCGCTCGTCATGCGCGCCCTCTCCACGGACGTCCAGGGCTCTCAGGGGACGTCCCCCGCCTTCGGAGGACGTCCCAGGGCGAACACCTGTCGAGGGCGACTCGTAGGGGGCGGGCGGGCGAACCGAACCGCGTGCGACGGGCCCCGGACACGCCTGAGGGGCGCGCAGTGCGGTGCGCGCCCCTCAGGTGGGAAACCATCTCGCCCCCGGCGAAGGAACCGGGACGGGAGCCGGTGGGCCAGAGCCCCGGGCCGGGCGGGTCAGAACGACTCGACCGCCCTGCGGGCCTCCGCGTCCAGGACGCCCCAGCTGATCAGCTCCTCCGTCAGCTCGCTCGGCGACTTGTCATAGATCACGGCCAGGGAGCGCAGGTCCTCCTGGCGGATCGACAGCACCTTGCCGTTGTAGTCGCCACGCTGGCTCTGGATGGTGGCGGCGTAGCGGGCGAGCGCCCCGGCCTTCTCCTTCGGCAGCGTGGCAAGCCGCTCCAGGTCGATCACAAGCTTCGGCGTCGGACCGAGCGGGCTGGGCGCGGCGCCGCCCGGCAGGAGCTCGGAGACGGGCACTCCGTAGAAGTCGGCAAGTTCGGCAAGCTTCTGCACCGTGACGGCGCGGTCGCCGCGCTCGTACGACCCCACGACCACGGCCTTCCACCTGCCACGCGACTTCTCCTCGACCCCGTGCAGGGACAGGCCCTGCTGGGTGCGGATGGCGCGCAGTCGTGCACCCAGCGACTTTGCGTACTCAGACGGCATCGTGTGGCCCCCCGGCTCTCGTATGTATCGCTATCAGTAGATTGTGCTCCCCCGCGGTGAACGCCGAAGCCACCGGGGGTCTGGTGCCGAACTCGGCACCATCGGTAGCCAAGGCCCTGGGTTTACCCCAAAAACCCCGCGTGGTGTGGTTACGCACAGTGACGGTAAAGGGGAGGACGCCCAAGGTCAAGCTGATTGGAAAAAAGATGCCGAATCCGATCCGGGAGGGTACGCCACATTAGTCCCACTTGTCCCGGCAATAACGGTACTTCGTCACGGTTTGTCGAGTACGACTTTTCCGTTTCACGGTTGTCGAGTGAGGATCATCACAGGGCACGTGGCGGCCTTGACGATCTTGACGGACGTGTCCCCGAGGAAGACGCGGCGCAGCGGCCCGCCCGTGCTGGACGCGCACACGAGGATCTCCCCGGGCCGCCACGACGTCGTGACGAGCGCCTGGGCCACGTTCCGCCCCTCCAGCACCTCCACCTCCACGTCCAGCCGCCGCCGGTGCCCCCGCGCCGCCACCTTGAGGTCGGCCGCGGTCTGGTCGCGCAGCCGTTCCAGCATCCGCTCCTCGATCTCGACCTTCCTGCCGCTGCTGAGCACCATCGTGACCAGGCGCAGCGGGACCCCCAGCGCGGCCGCCGCCTTGGCGGCCGAGGCGACCGCCGCGTCGGAGCACGGGCTGCGCCGGTAGGCGACCGTGAGGCGCTCGAAGACGCCCGGCGGGTCCTCGGCGTAGCCGCGCGGGGCCAGCAGCACCGGCACCGGCGAGGAGTGCAGGAGCTGGTCGGCGGTGCTGCCGATCGCGATGCGGCCCTTGGCGCCGTCCGGCGCCGAGCCGATCACGACGACGTCCGCCGAGCGCCGGCGCGCGAGCTCCACCAGGCCGCGCCCGCTGCCCCGGTGCGCGTGGACCACGTACTCGGCGTCCTCCCCGGCGATCTGCCGGGCTTGGGCCAGCGTGGTCTCGGCCTGCTCCTTGAGGTAGGCGCGCCAGGCGGCGTCCTCCGCGCGCGCCGGACCGGGCGTGCCCCAGCCGGGCGGCTGGATCGCGGCCACCGTGAGACGGCCGCCGGACTGCTTGGCCAGCAGCGCCGCCAGCACGAGCCCGTCGCGGCCCCTGGGTTCGGGGATGGCTCCGGCCAGGATGTTGTCGAACCGCATCAGACCACCTCCGCGTTCAGGCGCGACTTGCGGAAGCCGTACAGGAAGTACCCGGCCAGGCCCACCAGCATCCACAGGCCGAAGGCCAGCCAGGTGACGCCCGCCAGCCCGGCCATCACCAGGGCGCAGAAGATCGCGCCCAGTACCGGGGTGAGCGGGAAGAGCGGCGTGCGGAAGCTGCGGGGCAGCTCGGGGCTGCGGTAGCGCAGCACGAGGACGCCGACGTTCACGATGAGGAACGCGAACAGGGTGCCGATGCTGGTGGCCTCGGCGAGCTGGCCGAGCGGCACGAATCCGGCCAGCACCGAGATGAACGCCGCGACGATGAGCGTGTTGGCGACCGGCACCTGGTGGCGCGGGTTGACCTTCTGGAACACCCGGGGGATGAGCCCGTCGCGCGACATCGCGAACAGGATGCGGGTCTGGCCGTAGATGACGGTCAGCACGACGCTGGCGATGGCGATGACCGCGCCGAACGACACGATGAGCCCGGCCCAGGTCGAGCCGGTCGCGAGGTCGGCGATCTGCGCCAGGCTCGCCTCGGTGCTCTCGGGGTCGAACTGCGTCCAGTGCATGGCGCCCACCGCCGCCGCCGCGACGGCGACGTACAGGACCGTCACGATGGCCAGCGACAGGATGATGGCCAGCGGCAGGTCCCGCTTGGGGTTCCTGGCCTCCTCACCGGCGGTGGAGGCGGCGTCGAAGCCGATGTAGGAGAAGAACACCTGCGAGGCGGCGGCCGTGATGCCGGCGACGCCCAGCGGGGCGAACGGCGTGAAGTTCTTCGCCTGGAACGCCGAGAACGCCACCAGGCAGAAGAACACCAGCACGACGATCTTGATGAGCACGAAGATCGCGTTGGCCGTGGCGCTCTCGGAGGCCCCGTACAGCAGCACCCAGGTGGCCAGCACGACGATGAGGATGGCGGCCAGGTTGATCACGCCGCCGTCCTGGCCGGGGGAGGCGATGATCGCGGTGGGCAGCGTCCACCCGAACAGGCTGTGCAGGAACGAGTTGAGGTACTGGCCCCAGCCGACGGCCACGGCCGCCACCGAGACGGCGTACTCCAGCATGAGGCACCAGCCGCACACCCAGGCGATCAGCTCGCCCAGCGTCGCGTACGCGTACGAGTACGACGAGCCGGACACCGGGATGGTCCCGGCCAGCTCCGCGTACGACAGCGCGGAGAACAGCGCCGTGATGGCGGCGAGCACGAACGACAGCACCACCGCGGGACCGGCCTTGGGCACGGCCTGGCCGAGGATGACGAAGATGCCCGTGCCGAGCGTCGCGCCGACACTGAAGAGCGTGAGCTGCCACAGGGACATGGTGCGGCGCAGCTCGCCGCCCTCGCCCCGGCCGCCCTCCGCGACGATCTGCGCGGTCGGCTTGGTGCGGAAGAGCCGTTGGGCCAGTGTCACCGGAACCTCCTACGGACCTAGAGCGTGCTCGTCAGCGGCCAGCGGGCGTTGGGCGTGACGATGGTGCCCGCGGAGCCCTCCAGGATCTGCTCCGCCTGGTCGAGCCGGCCGATGGCGGCCATGTCGCCGGTCGTCTCGACGAACCTGCACGCCGCCTCGACCTTCGGCCCCATCGAGCCGGCCGGGAAGTCGAGCGCGCGCAGCTCGTGCGGGGTGGTGTGGCCGATCTCGCTCTGCGCGGGAGTGCCGAAGCCGCGCATCACGCGCGGCACGTCGGTGAGGATGAGCAGCGCGTCGCATTCGAGGGCCTCGGCCAGCATCGAGGCGGTCGCGTCCTTGTCGATGACGGCCTCGACGCCGGACAGCCGGCCGTGCTCGTCGCGGATGACCGGCACGCCGCCGCCCCCGGCGCAGATCACGATGACCCGCTCGCCCAGCATCCGGCGGATGAGCCGGGTCTCCACGACCCGCTGCGGCGCGGGGGAGGGGACGACCCGCCGCCAGTAGTCGCCGTCCTGTTTGACGCTCCAGCCGTACTCCTCGGCCAGCTTGGCGGCCTCGTCGCGGTCGTAGACCGGGCCGACGAACTTGCCGGGGTCGTCGAAGGCCGGGTCGACGGCCGAGACGAGCGTCTGCGTGACCATGGCGAGGACCTGACGGCCGGGCAGCGCGTTCTGCAGGGCCTGGAGCATCCAGTAGCCGATCATGCCCTGGGTCTGCGCGCCCAGCGCGTCGAACGGGTAGGGCCGGGTCAGGTGGTGGTCGGTGGCGCTCTCTAGGGCCAGCAGCCCGACCTGCGGGCCGTTGCCGTGCGTGATGACCAGCTCGTGCCGCTCGGCCAGGCCGGCCAGCGTCCGCACGGCGGCGGCCACGTTGGCGACCTGCGTGTGGGCGTCCGGCTTCTGCTGCCGTTGCAGCACCGCGTTGCCGCCCAGGGCGACGATGACCCGCATCCGGCCCCCTCCCCGTTCCCGTCCCCGATCCCGTCAGATCCCGTCAGATGCCGTCGCGTTCGAGCGGGCAGCTCATGCAGCGCGGCCCGCCGCGGCCCCGGCCCAGCTCGCTGCCCCGGATGGTGATGACCTCGATGCCGTTGTCGCGCAGGAAGTTGTTGGTCGTGGTGTTGCGCTCGTAGGCGACGACCACGCCGGGCTCGACGGCCAGCGCGTTGCAGCCGTCGTCCCACTGCTCCCGCTCGGCGGCGTACACGTCCTGGGTCGGCGTGAGCACCTTGATGTCGTCGAGGCCGAGCGCGCGGGCGATGGCCCGGTGCATGTCCTCCGGCGGGTGGTCGGTGACCTTCAGCTCCTTCTCGGTGTCGCCCGGCTCGATCGTGTACGACGGCAGCATGCCGAGCCCGGCGTACTTGGTGAACACGCCCACGTCCACCATGGTCATGACCGTGTCGAGGTGCATGAAGGCGCGCGCCTTCGGCATGTGCAGCGCGACGATCCTGGTCACCGAGCCGGCCTGGAACAGCCGCTGGGCGAACATCTCGACGGCCTGCGGGCGGGTGCGCTCGCTCATGCCGACGAGCACGGCGCCGCGGCCGATGACGAGCACGTCGCCGCCCTCCAGCGTGGCCGGCGCGACCGCGTGGCCGGGCAGCCAGACGTGGAAGCCGCCCTTCTGCGGCACGCCGAAGCCGTCGGCGAACGTGGGGTGGTACTGGTAGACCGCCTCCATGTTCACGGTCTCGCGCATGCGGGCCTTCTTGCGCATCGCGTTGATCGAGACGCCGTCGTACACCCAGCACGAGGTGTCGCGCGTGAACAGGTGGTTGGGCAGCGGAGGCAGCACGAAGCCGTCCTCCGGCAGCGAGTGGTAGGCGACCGACTTGGGGTCGCAGCCCAGCTCCGCGAGCTCTCTCTTGGTGATCCCGCCCGTCAGGTACGTCTGCAGCGTGGCCGAGTCCATCGCGTCGAGCGTGTTGCGCACGTCGTCCACCGCCAGGGGACCCATGAAGCGCTCGTCCACGATCGCGTCCAGGATGTGCTTGCGGGCCTCGGGGATCTCGACCGTCTCGCGCAGCAGGTCGGCCAGGATGTGCACCTCGACGCCGCGACGGCGGAGCGCGTCCTGGAACTCCTCGTGCTCCTCCATCGCCCGCTGCACCCACAGGACGTCGTCGAACAGGAAATCGTCCTTGTTGGTGGGCGTCAGCCGCTTGAGCGCCAGGTCGGGCTTGTGCAGCAACACCTGCCGGAGCCGGCCCACCTCCGAATCGACATGGAACGTCATTGTCTGTCTCTTCCCCGAGGAGCGCGGTGTCACGCGGATGGCCCCGCCCTGTTGTGGCTGGTGACGCCTGGTAATGTGAGTGCGGCCAAACCCTTTAAGACCCGTCCCGTGAGGCGGGAAAGGTGGTGAATTCCCCATGTCCGAATCCAGGGCCGTCCTTGAAGGCCCGGACATCCATCGGGCGCTGACCCGCATCGCGCACGAGATCCTCGAGCGCACGAAGGGCGCCGGCGAGGTCGTCCTCCTCGGCATCCCGACCCGCGGCGCCACGCTGGCGCGCCGCCTCGGCGACCGCATCGAGCAGTTCGAAGGGGTCAAGATCCCCGTCGGCTCGATCGACATCACGATGTACCGCGACGACCTGCGGCTCAAGCCGGCCCGGCCGCTCGGCCGCACCGAGCTGCCGCCCGACGGCATCGACGGCAAGACCGTCGTGCTGGTCGACGACGTCCTCTACTCCGGCCGCACCGTGCGCGCCGCGCTCGACGCGCTCAACGACCTCGGCCGGCCGACCTCCGTGCAGCTCGCCACGCTCGTCGACCGGGGCCACCGGGAGCTGCCCATCCGCGCCGACTACGTCGGCAAGAACCTGCCGACCGCGAAGAGCGAGAAGGTCAAGGTCTACCTGGAGGAGACCGACGGGCGCGAGGCCGTCCTGCTCATCAAGGAGGGCGCCAAGTGAACCGCCACCTCATCTCCGCCGGCGACCTCACCAAGGACGACGCGCTGCTCATCCTCGACACCGCCGAGGAGCTGGCGAGGGTCTCGGAACGGTCCATCAAGAAGCTGCCCACGCTGCGCGGACGCACCGTGGTCAACCTGTTCTTCGAGGACTCCACCCGCACCCGCATCTCGTTCGAGGCCGCGGCCAAGCGCCTGTCGGCCGACGTGATCAACTTCTCCGCCAAGGGGTCGAGCGTCTCCAAGGGCGAGTCGCTCAAGGACACCGCGCTCACCCTGGAGGCCATGGGCGCCGACGCGGTCGTCATCCGGCACGGCGCCTCCGGCGCGCCGCACCGCCTGGCCACCTGGGTGCGCGGCAGCGTCGTCAACGCCGGCGACGGCACCCACGAGCACCCCACGCAGGCGCTGCTCGACGCGTTCTCGATGCGCCGCCGCCTCGGCGGCCTCGACGGGCGCCGCATCACGATCGTGGGTGACGTGCTGCACAGCCGGGTCGCCCGCTCCAACGTGCTGCTGCTGGCCACGCTCGGCGCCGACGTCACGCTGGTGGCGCCGCCCACGCTGCTGCCGGTCTCGGTCGGGAGCTGGCCGTGCGAGGTCTCCTACGACCTCGACGCGGTGCTGCCGAAGTCCGACGCGGTGATGATGCTGCGGGTGCAGAAGGAGCGGATGAACGCCGCGTACTTCCCCAGCGAGCGCGAGTACTCCCGCCGCTACGGCCTCGACCGCGACCGGTTCGCCAAGATGCCCGACCAGGCCATCGTGATGCACCCCGGCCCGATGAACCGGGGCATGGAGATCGCCGCCGAGGTGGCCGACTCCCCGCGCTCGACCATCGTCGAGCAGGTCGCCAACGGGGTGACCATCCGCATGGCCGTCCTGTACCTGCTGCTCGGGGGAGAGACCCTAGCATGATCATCAAGAGTGTTCGGGTTCTCGGCGGGGAACCCGTGGACATCCGTGTCGAGGACGGCCTGATCGCCGAGATCGGTCCCGGCCTGAGCGGCGGCGAGGTCGTGGACGGCGGGGGCGCGATCGCCCTGCCCGGCCTCGTCGACCTGCACACCCACCTGCGCGAGCCCGGCCGCGAGGACGCCGAGACCGTCCTGACCGGCACCCAGTCCGCCGCCCGCGGCGGCTACACCGCCGTCCACGCCATGGCCAACACCTCGCCCGTCGCCGACACCGCCGGCGTGGTCGAGCAGGTGTGGCGGCTCGGCCGCGAGCACGGCCACTGCGACGTGCAGCCGGTCGGCGCGGTCACCGTCGGCCTGGAGGGCGAGCGGCTGGCCGAGCTCGGCGCGATGGCCGACTCCGCGGCCCGGGTCCGCGTCTTCTCCGACGACGGCAAGTGCGTCAGCGACGCGGTGCTCATGCGGCGCGCGCTGGAGTACGTCAAGGCTTTCGACGGCGTCGTCGCCCAGCACGCCCAGGAGCCGCGGCTGACCGAGGGCGCCCAGATGAACGAGGGCGTCGTCTCCGGACGGCTCGGCCTGACCGGCTGGCCCGCGGTCGCCGAGGAGGCGATCATCGCCCGCGACTGCCTGCTGGCCGCGCACGTCGGCTCCCGCCTGCACGTGTGCCACGTCTCCACCGCCGGCTCGGTCGAGATCATCCGCTGGGCCAAGTCCAAGGGCTGGAACGTCACGGCCGAGGTCACCCCGCACCACCTGCTGCTCACCGACGACCTCGTCGAGGACTCCCCGGTGGGCGCCTACAACCCCATCTACAAGGTCAACCCGCCGCTGCGCACCCGCGCCGACGTCGAGGCGCTGCGCGCCGCGCTGGCCGACGGCACGATCGACGTGGTCGCCACCGATCACGCCCCCCACCCGGTCGAGGACAAGGAGACCGAGTGGTCGGCCGCGGCCATGGGCATGATCGGCCTGGAGACGGCGCTCAGCGTGGTCCAGGAGGCCATGGTCGACACCGGGCTGCTCGACTGGGCGGGCGTGGCCGAGCGCATGTCGGCCGCCCCGGCGCGCATCGGCCGCCTGCCCGGCCACGGCCTCGCCCTGGAGGCGGGCGCGCCGGCCAACATCACCCTCTACGACCCGTCCGTCCGCACCCCGGTCGATCCGTCCGGCTACGCGTCCAAGAGCAGGAACACGCCCTATGAGGGCATGACGCTGCCGGGCCGCGTGGTGGCGACGTTCCTGCGCGGCCGGCCCACCGTCCTCGAAGGGAAGCTCACTTGACATCCACCCTGTCCTCGCCGGACCGGGTTTCCCGGGTCACCCCGGGCGGTTCGCGGTTCACGGCCCCGCCCAGCGGCTGGAGGGCTCCCCGCGCTGCAACCCCATGCCCTGGGGCCGTCAAGCACGTCGGCTTGGTTATCGCCGGCGCTCCGAACTCTAGTGGACGGAGTCGAGAGAACATGGCCATCCGCACAAGCTCCGCAGATTACGGCTCCCTGGTGAGGTTCCGGTGACCGAAGCGCTACTCGTACTCGAAGACGGGCGGACCTTCCGTGGGACCCCCTACGGCGCCGAGGGCGAGACGTTCGGCGAGATGGTCTTCAACACCGGCATGACCGGCTACCAGGAGACCCTGACCGACCCGTCCTACCACCGGCAGATCGTCGCGATGACGGCCCCGCACATCGGCAACACCGGCGTCAACGACGAGGACCCCGAGTCGGGCCGCGTGTGGGTGGCCGGCTACGTCGTGCGCGAGCCGTCCCGCGTCGTCTCCAACTGGCGCGCCAACCGCTCGCTCGACGACTACCTCAAGGAGCAGGGCGTCGTCGGCATCGCCATCCCCGGCACCCGCGCCCTGACCCGCCACCTGCGCGAGCGCGGCGCCATGCGCGCCGGCATCTTCAGCGCGCCGGCCGAGCCGGTGGAGGCCCTGGTCGAGCGGGTACGGCAGGCGCCGGTCATGGAGGGCGCCGACCTGGCCGCCGAGGTGGCCACCGCCGAGCCGTACGTGGTGCCCGCCATCGGCGAGAAGCGCTACACGGTCGCGGCCGTCGACCTCGGCATCAAGGGCATGACCCCGCACCGCATGGCCGAGCGGGGCTGCGAGGTGCACGTGCTGCCCGCGACCGCCACCGCCGAGCAGATCCTCGGCCTGCGGCCCGACGGCGTGTTCTTCTCCAACGGCCCCGGCGACCCGGCCACCGCCGACGTCGAGCCGCTGCGGGAGGTGCTGGCCAGCGGCACCCCGTTCTTCGGCATCTGCTTCGGCAACCAGCTCTTCGGGCGCGCTCTGGGCCTTTCCACCTACAAGCTGCGCTACGGCCACCGCGGGGTCAACCAGCCGGTCCAGGACGTGCGCACGGGCAAGGTCGAGATCTCCGCGCACAACCACGGGTTCGCCGTCGAGGCGCCGCTGGAGGGGCCGTTCGACACCCCGTTCGGCCCGGCCGAGGTCAGCCACGTCAACCTCAACGACCGCTGCGTGGAGGGCCTGCGCCTGCTCGACGGCCGCGCCTTCAGCGTCCAGTACCACCCGGAGGCCGCCGCCGGCCCCCACGACGCCGCCTATCTGTTCGACGAGTTCTGCGAGGTCATGAACCGTGCCCAAGCGTGAGGACATCAGGTCGGTCCTGGTGATCGGCTCCGGGCCGATCGTCATCGGACAGGCGTGCGAGTTCGACTACTCCGGCACCCAGGCCTGCCGCGTGCTGCGGGCCGAGGGGTTCCGGGTGATCCTGGTCAACAGCAACCCCGCCACGATCATGACGGACCCGGAGTTCGCCGACGCCACGTACGTCGAGCCGATCACCCCCGAGTACGTCGAGAAGATCATCGCCAAGGAGCGGCCCGACGCGCTGCTGCCGACCCTGGGCGGCCAGACCGCGCTCAACACCGCGGTCGCGCTGCACGAGTCGGGCGTGCTGGAGCGCTACGACGTCGAGCTGATCGGCGCCGACTTCGACGCCATCCAGGCCGGCGAGAACCGCGAGCGGTTCAAGGAGATCGTCGCCAAGGTCGCCCGCGAGCACGGCCTCAACGCCGAGTCGGCCCGCTCGGTCATCTGCCACACCATGGACGACTGCCTGGCCGCCGTGGGCGAGCTGGGCTACCCGCTGGTGGTGCGGCCGTCGTTCACCATGGGCGGCGTGGGCTCCGGCTTCGCCTACGACGAGTCCGACCTGCGGCGCATCGCCGGCGCGGGCCTCGACGCGTCGCCGACCACCGAGGTGCTCCTGGAGGAGTCGATCCTCGGCTGGAAGGAGTACGAGCTGGAGGTCATGCGCGACAAGGCCGACAACGTCGTCATCGTGTGCTCCATCGAGAACATCGACCCGATGGGCGTCCACACCGGCGACAGCGTCACCGTCGCGCCCGCGCTGACGCTGACCGACCGCGAGTACCAGAACATGCGCGACGTGGCCATCGCGGTCATCCGCGAGGTCGGCGTCGACACCGGCGGCTGCAACATCCAGTTCGCGGTGGACCCGCGCACCGGCCGCATGATCGTCATCGAGATGAACCCGCGCGTGTCGCGCTCGTCCGCGCTGGCCTCCAAGGCGACCGGCTTCCCCATCGCGAAGATCGCCGCCAAGCTGGCCATCGGCTACACCCTGGACGAGATCCCCAACGACATCACCCGCGAGACGCCGGCCTCCTTCGAGCCGACCCTCGACTACATCGTGGTCAAGGTGCCGCGCTTCGCCTTCGAGAAGTTCCGCGGCGCCGACCGCACCCTGACCACGCACATGAAGTCCGTGGGCGAGGCCATGGCGATCGGCCGCTCCTTCCCCGAGGCGCTGCAGAAGGCGCTGCGCTCGCTGGAGAAGTCCGGCTCGTCGTTCTCGTGGGCGCCCGGCGAGCTGCCCGCCAAGCAGGAACTGCTGGACGCCTGCCGCACCCCGCACGACGGGCGGCTGCGCACCATGCAGCAGGCCATCCGGGCCGGCGCCACGGCCGCGGAGCTGTACGAGGCGACCAGCGTCGACCCGTGGTTCATCGACCAGCTCTTCCTGCTCGACGAGGAGGCCGCCGAGCTGGCCGCGGCGACCGAGCTGACCGCCGGCGTGCTGGAGCGGGCCAAGCGCCACGGCTTCAGCGACGCGCAGATCGGCGAGATCCGCGGCGTCGGCGAGGCGCGGGTGCGCGACCTGCGCCACGCCCTCGGCGTCCGCCCGGTCTACAACACGGTCGACACCTGCGCCGCCGAGTTCGCCGCCAAGACCCCGTACCTCTACTCGACCTACGACGAGGAGAACGAGGTCCCCGCCGGCGAGCGGCCGAAGGTCATCATCCTCGGCTCCGGCCCCAACCGCATCGGGCAGGGCATCGAGTTCGACTACGCGTGCGTGCACGCCTCGTTCGAGCTGTCGCGGGCCGGGTTCGAGACCGTCATGGTCAACTGCAACCCCGAGACGGTCTCCACCGACTACGACACCTCCGACCGGCTCTACTTCGAGCCGCTCACGCTGGAGGACGTCCTGGAGGTGGTCCACGCCGAGCAGCAGACGGGCCCGGTCGCGGGCGTCATCGTGCAGCTCGGCGGGCAGACGCCGCTGGGCCTGGCCCAGGCGCTCAAGGACGCCGGCGTGCCGGTCGTCGGCACCTCGCCCGAGTCGATCCACCTGGCCGAGGAGCGGGGCGCGTTCGGCCGCGTCCTGGCCGAGGCCGGGCTGCCCGCGCCCAAGCACGGCACCGCCACCACCGTGGCCGGCGCGCTGAGCGTGGCGGGCGAGATCGGCTACCCCGTGCTGGTGCGGCCGTCGTACGTGCTGGGCGGCGCCGGCATGGCGATCGTCTACGACGACGAGACGCTGAGCGGCTACATGGCGGCCCAGGAGGGCGGCCACCCGGTGCTGGTCGACAAGTTCCTCGACGAGGCCATCGAGATCGACGTCGACGCGCTCTACGACGGCGAGGAGCTCTACCTCGGCGGCGTCATGGAGCACATCGAGGAGGCCGGCATCCACTCCGGCGACTCGGCGTGCGCCCTGCCGCCCATCACGCTCGGCAGCCACGACATCAAGCGCATCCGCGCCGCCACCGAGGGCATCGCCCGCGGCGTCGGGGTGCGCGGCCTGCTCAACGTCCAGTACGCGATGTCGGCCGGAGTCCTGTACGTCCTGGAGGCCAACCCGCGGGCCAGCCGTACCGTGCCGTTCGTCTCCAAGGCCACGGCGGTGCCGCTGGCCAAGGCGGCGGCCCGGGTCATGCTCGGGGCGACGGTCGCCGAGCTGCGCGCCGAGGGCATGCTGCCCGCCGAGGGCGACGGCGGCACGCTGCCCATGGACGCGGCCATCGCGGTCAAGGAGGCGGTGCTGCCCTTCAACCGCTTCCGCGGCGTCGACACCGTGCTCGGGCCGGAGATGCGCTCCACCGGCGAGGTCATGGGCATCGACCGGTTCTTCGGCGTCGCCTACGCCAAGTCCCAGGCCGCCGCCTACGGCGAGCTGCCCACCAAGGGACGCGCGTTCGTGTCCGTGGCCAACCGCGACAAGCGTGCGATGATCTTCCCGGTGCGGGCGCTGGCCGACCTCGGCTTCGAGATCCTCGCCACCGAGGGCACGGCCGAGGTGCTGCGCCGCAACGGCGTCCATGCCAAGATCGTGCGCAAGCACAGCGAGGGGCCCGGGCCCGGAGGTGAACCGACGATCGTGCAGTGCATCCTCGAAGGCGAGGTGGACCTGATCGTCAACACGCCGTTCGGCAGCCCCGGGCAGTCCGGCCCGCGTCTCGACGGGTACGACATCCGCACCGCGGCGGTGCTGCGCGGCGTCCCGTGCATCACCACGGTCTCAGGACTCGCGGCGGCCGCCGCGGGCATCCAGGCCATCGTCCGGGGCGATGTGGGCGTACGGTCCCTCCAGGAGCACGCGCAGGCGCTGCGGGGCTAGCAGGGGGTCCTGGGCGGCCCACAGGAGGTGAAGGAGACTGGCCGGCACTCCGGTGCAGGTGACGGGCACGGTGCTGACGACGCGCCGCGTCGACGCCTACCATGCGCTGACGGTGGTGGCGCCCGGCATCGCCGAGCGTCACCGGCCCGGCCACTTCGTGTCCGTCGCCGTCGGCGGGCCGGGCACGTCCATGATCACCCGCCGGGCGTTCACCGTCCACGACGTCAAGCCCGACTACGGCGGCACGGTGGAGCTGGTCTTCACCGTGCGCGGCCCGGGCACGGCCTGGCTCGCCGAGCGGCGCGCCCGCGACACGCTCAACCTGGTCGGGCCGCTCGGGCGGCCGTTCCCGCTGCCGCGCGACCCCGTCCACTGCGTGCTCGTCGGCGACGAGTACGGGGCGGCGGTGCTGTTCCCGGTGGCCGACGCCCTCATGGAGCGCGGCTGCCGGGTCGACTTCCTGCTCGGCGGCGCGAGCGCCGACCGGGTCTTCGGCGCCATGCGGGCCCGCCGCATGGCCGCCACCACCACGCTCACCACCGAGGACGGCTCGCTGG
Source organism: Nonomuraea roseoviolacea subsp. carminata (assembly GCF_024172185.1). Taxonomy (GTDB): domain Bacteria; phylum Actinomycetota; class Actinomycetes; order Streptosporangiales; family Streptosporangiaceae; genus Nonomuraea; species Nonomuraea roseoviolacea. The sequence goes on along the minus strand of NZ_JAMZEC010000001.1, from coordinate 520,120 downwards.
GGCTGCGCGGCAAGGTCACCGACGCGCTGCCGTCGGTGATCGCCGACACCCGCGCCGACGCCGTCTACGCCTGCGGCCCCATGGACACGCTGCGGGCGGTCACGGCCGTGGCGATGGAGTTCGACATCCCGGTGCAGGTGGCGGTGGAGGAGTCGATGGCCTGCGGGATCGGCGTGTGCATGACGTGCGTGCTGCCGGTCATCGGTGACGACGGGGTGACCCGGATGGTGCGGGCCTGCGCCGACGGGCCGGTCTTCCGGGGGGAGCGGGTGCGGTTCGAGGACGTCGGGACGATCCCGTTCGACGCCCTGGGCGCGCCCGGGGGCGGTGCCCGCCATGCCGGCTGAGCGCCCGGGGGCGGTGCGCGCCATGCCGGCTGAGCGCCCGGGGGCGGTGCGCGCCATGCCGGCTGAGCGCCCGGGGGTCGCGGCCGCCGGGCCGGCTGACGACTGTGCCGACGGCTGTCCCGCTGTTCCGCGCGGGCGCGGGTGAGGTGACATGCCCGTCGACATGCGCACGTTCCTGGCGCACGTGGAGCTCGCCAACCCCGTCACCACCGCCGCCGGATGCGCCGCCTCGGGCCGCGAGCTGGCCCAGTTCTTCGACCTGCACCGGCTCGGGGCGCTGACCACCCGCTCGGTCACCATGGCGCCGCGCGCGGGCCGTCCGACGCCGCGCATGGCCGAGACCGCCTCCGGCATGCTCAACTCCGTCGGCCTCCAGGGCCCCGGCATCGACGCCTTCCTCGAACGCGAGCTGCCCTGGCTGGCCCAGCGCGGCATCAGGACCATCGTCTCGGTCGGCGGCGGCACCGTCGCGGAGTACTCCGAGCTGGCCCGCAGGCTCGCCGACGCGCCCGGCGTCACCGCGCTGGAGGTCAACCTGTCGTGCCCCAACATCGAGGACCGCGGCCGGGTCTTCGCCCGCGAGGGGGCCGCCGCGGCCGAGGTGATCGCCTCCGTGCGCTCCATCATGCGCTACGACGTCCCGGTGGTGGCCAAGCTGGCACCGGACGTGGCCGACATCGTGTCCGTCGCCCGCGCCTGCGTGGACGCCGGGGCAGACGCGCTGTCCATGATCAACAATCCGCTCGGCATGGCCATCGACACCGTGGCGCTGCGGCCCTCGCTGGCCGCCGTGACCGGCGGGCTGTCGGGTCCGGCCATCCTGCCGCTCGCCGTACGGTGCGTGTGGCAGGTGCACGCCGCGCTGCCCGGCGTGCCGCTGATCGGCGTCGGCGGCGTCATGACCGGCGACGACGCCTTCCAGCTCATCCTGGCGGGCGCCTGCGCGGTCGGGGTGGGCACGGCGCTGTTCCACGACCCGTACGCGTGCCTGCGCATCGAGCGCGAGCTGGAGGACCTGCTCCAGGCGCGCGGCTTCCAGCGGCTGGCCGACGCCGTCGGCCTGGCCCACCGCCCGCCGGGGAGCGCCCCCCGGCACCTGCTCGTCGACTCTGAGGAGAGCTCCCCGTGACGCCCGCACCCATCGCCGTCGCCCTCGACGCCCCTGACCTGGAGACCGCCGCCCGCTGGGCCGGGCTGGTGACCCCGCACGTCAGCACCGTCAAGGTCGGCCTGGAGCTGTACCTGCGCTACGGGCCCGACGTCATCGCCTCCGTGCGCGGAGCCAGCGGCGTCCGCGTCTTCCTCGACCTGAAGCTGCACGACATCCCCAACACGGTCGCCGGGGCCGCCAGGGCCGTCTCCCGGCTGCGCCCGGCCATCCTGACCGTCCACGCCGCAGGAGGCCCCAAGATGATCCGGGCGGCCGTGGAGGCCGCCCCGCACACCCAGATCGCCTCCGTGACGGTCCTCACCTCGCTCGGCGAGGCCGACCTGGCCGCCATCGGCCTGGCGGGGCCGGCGGACGACGCCGTGCGGCGGCTGGCCGCCATGTCGGTCGAGGCGGGCGCCACGGCGCTCGTGTGCAGCCCCAACGAGGTGGCGGCGGTCCGGGCCGAGGTGGGGCCGGACATCACCCTCATCACGCCGGGGGTGCGTCCGGCGGGGGCCGACGCGCAGGACCAGGCCCGGGTGGCGACGCCGGAGCAGGCGCTGGCGGACGGCGCCGACCTGCTGGTGATCGGGCGGCCCATCACGGCCGCCCCGGACCCGGGGGCCGCGGCCGCCTCGATCGCCGCCGCCCTGCGCCGCACGACGCCTTCCTGAGCCCCCAGGGCCGTCCTGCGGCCCCTCGAAGCCCTCTGTGCTCCCCGGGGCGGCCACTGCGCCGCTCCTGGGGCCTGCGCCCTTCCACGGGCCTGCGCCGCTCCTGGGCGTCTGCGCCCCTTCGCGGGGTTCCGCGCATCGTGCACGGGTCGGCTCGCGCACGGGTCCCGCCGTGCCGGGCCTGCCGCCCCGGCCTCGCCCTGACGGCCGTCCGGCGCTCTGTGGGCCCGTGACGCGGCCCGGGAGCCCGGGTTCGCGGTCGTCGGGCCCGCACCGCTCCGTGGGGCGTTCGGCGGACCCCTGAGCGCCCCACGGAGAGCACCCGTCGCCGGGCCGCTTCCGGAGCCGGGCGCCGCCGCCCCGCCGGCGGCAGACCGCGCCGCGAAGCACGGCCTGCCGGACACCGCCCGCACGCGCGGCCGCGAGATCCCGCCCGAAGGCGTGACGAGGCCACGCGGAGCCGGCGTCCCCCGGGCCGGGGAGCGTCCCCACGAACAAGATCAAATCTTGCCACAAGCCTCGCCCGAACGCGACCCGGCCGGGTTTGGGACGCCGTTCGACGTGGGGTTTCGGACATAGAGATCGCCAATAATGCGATCTTCGTCCGTTTTGGCGCCGGCCTTCCCGGGCGTCGGCCGACGTCGGAAGTGCAAGCGATTTCATCAGCACACCGTAGTGACATGGCCACACAAAGTGACGAAGTTGACTTTGTCGGGGGAGAAACTGGACTTGGCGTTGCTTAGGGGCTGATGACCAGCTAGTTTCCAGTGCCGTCCGAGTACGTCGACAAGAAATTCGAGGTGACCCGGCGTGGCTCTTCCTCCCCTGACCCCTGAGCAGCGCGCCGCAGCCCTGGAGAAGGCTGCCAAGGCCCGTAAAGAGCGTGCCGAGGTCAAGAACCGGCTCAAGCACGGCGCGGTATCTCTGGCTGAGGTGCTCAAGGATGGGCAGACCGACGACGTCATCGGCAAGATGAAGGTGTCGGCTCTGTTGGAATCGCTCCCCGGCGTGGGCAAGGTCCGCGCCAAGCAGCTCATGGAGCGGCTCGCCATCGCCGAGTCCCGCCGCGTGCGGGGTCTCGGCGCGAACCAGAGGGCTTCCCTCGAGCGCGAGTTCGGTGGCAACGAGAGCTAGTCTCTGTTCCACACGAAAGCGCAGGTTCGACGGGGGGTAGGAAGGTGACCGAGAGGTCCTGGTCCGGCGATGCAAGGGCCCGAGAGGCGGTCCGCGCCGGGACGAAGGTCGACTTCCTCCCCTCCGGTGAAAGGCGCCTGACGGTTCTCTCGGGACCGTCGGGCGTCGGCAAGTCCACGGTCGTCGCCGAGATCCGGCGGGCACACCCCGAGGTGTGGCTGTCGGTCTCGGTGACCACCCGCCGGCCCCGGCCCGGCGAGGTGAACGGCCTGCACTACTTCTTCGTCGACGGCGCCGAGTTCGACCGGCTCGTCGAGGCGGGGGAGCTGCTGGAGTGGGCGGAGTTCGCCGGCAACCGCTACGGCACGCCGCGCGCGGCCGTGCTGGACAAGCTGGCCGCGGGCGTCCCCACCCTGCTGGAGATCGACCTGGAGGGCGCCAGGCAGGTCCGCCGGACCATGCCCGACGCGCTGCTCGTCTTCCTCGCCCCGCCCACCTGGGAGGAGCTGGAGAAGCGGCTGCGCGGGCGCGGCACCGAGCCCGAGGACGTCATCGCCCGCCGCCTGGAGGCCGGGCGGATCGAGATGGCGGCCGAGAAGGAATTCGACCTCACCCTGGTGAACACGGATGTCAAAGACGTGTGCCACCGGCTGATAGCCTTGATGACCGACCCTCTGGGGGTCACCACCACCACCAACCGAGAGGTCTGACCATCGTGGCAAGCACGGCCCCGGTCGCCGAGGGCATCACCAACCCTCCGATCGACGCGCTGCTCGACATCGTCGACAGCAAGTACTCCCTGGTCATCATGGGCGCCAAGCGCGCTCGCCAGATCAACGCCTACTACTCCCAGCTCGGCGAGGGCCTGCTCGAGTACGTCGGCCCGCTGGTCGAGACGCACGCCCAGGAGAAGCCGCTGTCCATCGCCCTGCGCGAGGTCTCCGAGGGCCTGCTCAACGCCGAGCCCATCGAAGGCGCGGTCTGACCCCTTCGATGAAGGTCGTCCTCGGCGTCAGCGGCGGCATCGCGGCCTACAAGGCGTGCGAGCTCCTGCGGCTCTTCACCGAGTCGGGGCACGAGGTGCGGGTGGTGCCGACCCGTGAGGCGCTGCGGTTCGTGGGCGAGCCCACCTGGGCCGCCCTGTCGGGCCATCCCGTGTCGTCCGAGGTGTGGGACGACGTCCACGAGGTGCCCCACGTCCGCATCGGCAAGGGCGCCGACCTCGTCGTGGTCGCGCCCGCGACCGCCGACGTGCTCGCCAGGGCCGCCCACGGGCTGGCCGGCGACCTGCTCACCAACACCCTGCTGACCGCCCGGTGTCCCGTGGTGTTCGCTCCCGCGATGCACACCGAGATGTGGCAGCACCCCGCCACCCGCGCCAACGTCGAGACGCTGCGCGAGCGGGGCTCCATCGTGATCGACCCGGCCGTGGGCCGGCTCACCGGCGCCGACACCGGGCCCGGCCGCCTGCCCGACCCGGCCGAGATCTTCCAGGTGTGCCTGCGCGTGCTGCGCGGCCGCCCCCGCGATCTGGCCGGACGCAAGGTGGTGATCTCCGCCGGCGGCACCCGCGAGCCCATCGACCCGGTCCGCTACATCGGCAACCGCTCCTCCGGGCTGCAGGGCTACGCCCTGGCCCGCACGGCCGTGGCCAGGGGCGCCGAGGTGACCCTGGTGGCCGCCAACGTCGCCCTGCCCGACCCGGCCGGCGCCACGGTCGTGCGCGTCGAGTCCACGGCCGAGCTGCGCGAGGCCGTGCTCGCCGCGGCGCCCGGCGCCGACGTGGTGGTCATGGCGGCGGCCGTCGCCGACTTCCGGCCCGCCGTCCGGCACGACTCGAAGATCAAGAAGACGGACGGGGAGCCGGACGCCATCACCCTGGTCAAGAACCCCGACATCCTGGCGGAGCTGGGCGAGCTGCGCCGCGCCGCCACGGGGGTCGTCCCGGCGGCCGCCTCAGGGGCCGTCCCGGCGGGCGCCTCAGGGGCCGTCCCGGCGGGCGTCGCCGGCGCCGCGCCCGGGCCCGGCGGTCTTCCGCCGTACGCCGGAACGGGGGAGCGGAGCCCCGAACGGCCGGGAGAGCGGAGCCCGGCCGCGGGGGAGCGCGGGCCGTCCCCGAAGGTGATCGTCGGCTTCGCGGCCGAGACCGACGACGTGCTCGCCAACGGCCAGGCCAAGCTCGCCCGCAAGGGCTGCGACCTGCTCGTCGTCAACCAGGTCGGCCCGGGCCTGGCCTTCGGCACCCCCGACAACGCCGCCGTCGTGCTCGTCGCCGGCGGAGCGCCCGTCGAGGTGCCGCGCGGCCCCAAGGAGGACGTCGCCGACGCCGTCTGGGACCTCGTGGCCTCCCGTCTCGCCTGAGCCGCGCTGGAGCGCCGCTTCCGGACCGCTCGATTACCGGATCGGCTGTTGCAGCACCCCTTCGGGCTGCGGATACTTGGCACGAAGGGGGACCCGATGCCGGTGAGTTCCGCTGTCAGGGATCGTTGCAGGACGCTGCTCGGCCAGCAGGAGCAGATCCTTTACGTCTTCCCCGCGCTGTCCATCGGCCCGCCCGGAGCCGCCAACTTCCTCATCGTCGTCACGGACAAGGCCATCTCGGTGCTCGCCACCCGCATGCTCAGGACCGACCGTCCCGTCTCCGTCCACGCCGCCTTCCCGCGCCACACCCGGCTCGGGCCGATCATGCAGGCGCCACGCCCCGTGATCGAGCTCGGGTCCATGGCGTTCGAGGTCGACGAGGAGTACGCGGCGGTCGTGGCCGCGGCCGACGCCGAGGTCTTCGCCCCCGAGACCCTTCCCCTCGATCCATTGCCCTATCTGTGAAGTCCCTGTTCGCGTGGCGGTTTCGCGACCGGCGCGCGGGTAGGGCTAGACTTTCGCGAGGCCCTGGCCCGTACAGCAGCCGGAGCCGCACATCCGTCAGCAGCCGCTGCATGAGGAGCCACTGAGTTGTCACGCCGCCTGTTCACCTCGGAGTCGGTCACCGAGGGCCACCCGGACAAGATCGCTGACCAGATCAGTGACGCGATTCTCGACACCATGCTCAAGGACGACCCCAAGAGCCGGGTCGCCGTCGAGACGTTGATCACCACCGGCCAGGTCCACGTCGCGGGCGAGGTGACGACCGAGACCTACGTCGACATCCCGGGCGTCATCCGCGAGAAGATCCTGGAGATCGGTTACGACGCCTCCCACAAGGGCTTCGACGGCGCCTCGTGCGGCGTTTCGGTGTCCATCGGCGCGCAGTCGCCCGACATCGCCCAGGGCGTCGACGACGCCTACGAGCACCGCGTCGGCGGCGACGGCGACGAGCTCGACCGGCAGGGCGCCGGCGACCAGGGCCTCATGTTCGGCTACGCCTGCCGCGAGACCCCCGAGCTGATGCCGCTGCCGATCACGCTGGCCCACCGGCTCGCCAAGCGCCTGGCCGACGTGCGCAAGTCCGGCACCGTGCCCTACCTGCGTCCCGACGGCAAGACCCAGGTCACCATCGAGTACGACGGCGACCAGCCGGTCCGCCTCGACACCGTGGTCGTCTCCACGCAGCACGCGGCCGAGATCGACCTCAAGGAGATGCTGACGCCCGACATCAAGGAGCACGTGGTCGACCCCGTGCTCGCGGGCCTCGACATCGACACCGAGGGCTACCGCCTGCTGGTCAACCCGACCGGCCGTTTCGAGATCGGCGGCCCGATGGGCGACGCCGGCCTCACCGGCCGCAAGATCATCATCGACACCTACGGCGGCATGGCCCGCCACGGTGGCGGCGCCTTCTCCGGCAAGGACCCGTCCAAGGTCGACCGCTCCGCCGCGTACGCGATGCGCTGGGTAGCCAAGAACGTCGTGGCCGCCGGCCTGGCCGACCGCTGCGAGGTCCAGGTCGCCTACGCCATCGGCAAGGCCCAGCCGGTCGGCCTGTTCGTCGAGTGCTTCGGCACCGAGAAGCTGCCGGTGGAGAAGATCCAGGAGGCCGTCCTCCAGGTCTTCGACCTCCGCCCGGCCGCGATCATCCGCGACCTCGACCTGCTGCGCCCGATCTACTCGGAGACGGCCGCCTACGGTCACTTCGGCCGCGAGGGCTTCTCCTGGGAGTCCACGGACCGCGCCGAGGCGCTGCGCGCCGCCGCCGGTCTCTGAGCCCGCGGATCGTCCGCGACGGATGCCGCGTCCCGCTTCGGCGGGACGCGGCATCCGCGCGTCCGGGGCCCCTCGGGCTCCGCGCGGCCTCTGCCCGGTTCAGGGGGCGGGCCCGGCTCCGTGGCGCCGATACGTGGTGCGGGCCGCTGCCACGTGCTCCTGGGGGGCGGGTGCCGTCTCCGGGCGGGAGGCGGGCAACCGGGAGGCCGCGTCAGACCATGGGGTTGCCGCTGGCCGTCGTCTCGGGAAGCTCCTGGGCGACGTCCCAGTGCTCGGCGATGCGGCCGTCGCGAAGCCGCACCACGTCGGCGATCGCCGTGCCCCGGTCGCCGGGCGTCAGCCGCATCAGGCCGTGGGTGACGACCAGGCCGCCCTCGGCGACGACCCGCCTGATGTCGAGGCTGAGGTCCGGGAAGCCGCCCACGAACCCCGCCAGGAAGGTCGCCGACGCCTCGGCGCCGTCGGGGGCGTGCGGATTGTGCTGGACGTAGTCGGGGTGGACATAGCGGGAGAACGCCTCGTGGGGCTGCCTGCCGTTGAAGGCGAGGTCGAGGAACTCCAGCACGAGCTGCTTGTTCCGCTCCGTATCGGTCATGAGTGGTGTCGCTTCCGTATCGCTTGCGGGGGATGTGCCGGCGTTCACTTCAGCAGCCCGATGTCCCGCCCGGAAGGATCAGTTCGATCTCACGCCATACCCTGACGGTATGGACGCGACGGGCGGCATCGACGGTGTTCTGGACGTCAGGGATCTCCGGTACTTCCGCGCCGTCGCCGAGGAGCGCAACATCACCCGCGCCGCCGAGCGCCTCGGCATCGCCCAGCCGCCGCTGTCGCGGGCCATCCGGCAGCTCGAACGGCGGCTGGGAGTGTCCCTCCTCGACCGCTCCACCCGGCAGGTGACGCCGACGGCCGCCGGACTGGTGCTGCTGGAGGAGGCCGTACGGGTGCTCGACGCGGTCTCGGCGGCGGCCCACCGCACGCGCCGCGCCGCCCTGGCCGCGCCCGTGGTCGTGGTGACCGCCAAGCCGGGCGTGGCCACGGACCTGCTGCGGCGCACGGCGCGGGCGTACGCGGCGGAGCCCGGCGCGGCCCGGGTCGAGATCCTGGTCAGCGGGTACGGCGAGCAGGGCGGGCTGGTGCGCGACGGGCGCGCCGACGTGGCGCTCCTGGGGACGGGGGAGGACGATCACGGGCTGGACCTGGAGCCGCTGACGTCCGAGCCCCGGGTGGCGGCGCTGCCGGCCGGTCACCCGCTGGCCGACCGGTCCGTCCTGTCGTGCCGTGACCTGGCGGGCCTGCCGTTCCCGCACTGCCCTGTGCTGCCGCCGCACGCCGACGACTACTGGTCGGGCCGGGACGTGCGGGACGAGGCGGTGGCCGCGCCCCGGCCGGTGGTGAGGGACAGCTCGCAACTGCTGGAGGCGGTGGCGCTCGGTCAGGCCGTGGCGCTGATCCCGGCGTCGCTCGCCGAGCGGAACCGGCGGGACGACATCGCGTACCGCCCGGTGCGCGACGCCGGGCCGTACACGCTGGCGATCGCCTGGACCTCGGGGAGCCGCTCGCCGGCGATCGCCCGCTTCGTCCGCACCGCGATCGAGGTCGCGAGCCACGAGCGGACCTCCCGTGCGGCCGGCCCGCCCTCGCACGCGGCTGAGCCGTCCTCACGCGTGGCCGGGCCGGTCGCGTCCGACCAGGGGTGAGCCGCCCGCGGGCGGACGGGAACCCTGGCGTGGTCTGGCAGGTGGCGGGGTTCTGGTAGACGTAGTCCGTGACCGACTCAGACGACGCCCTGCTGCCGCTCGACGCCGTGCGGCCCGCGGTGGTGCCGTCCAAGGGGGCGCCGGTTCCCGCCCCCGACCTGCCGGTGGCCAGGGTGGCGGTCGACAACCCGCTGCCCCACCTCGACCGGCCCTTCGACTACCTGGTGCCCGCCTCGATGCACGAGAGCGCGCAGCCCGGGGTGCGGGTGCGGGTGCGGTTCGCCGGCAAGCTGGTCGACGGGTTCCTGCTCGAACGGGCCGGGCGGAGCGAGCACACCGGGGCGCTCACCGCCCTGGAGCGCGTGGTCTCCCCCGAACGGGTGCTGACGCCCGAGATCGCGGGCCTGGCCAGGGCGGTCGCCGACCGGTACGCGGGCACCCTGGCCGACGTCCTCCGCCTGGCCGTCCCGCCACGCCACGCCAAGGCCGAGGCGGAGACCCCGGTTCCCGCCCCCAGGTCCTCGGGCGGCTCCGGGACGCCGGCTTCCGGGTCCTCGGACGTCTCTGAGACGCCGGCTTCCGGGTCCTCGGACGTCCCTGAGACCCCGGCCTCCGGACTCTCAGACGTCCCTCAGATCGCGGCCCCCGGTTCCTCAGAGGCCCCTGAGATTGCGGCTCCCGGATCCCCGGCCGGGTCCGAGGCCGCCGCTTCCCGCCCCTCGTCCGTCTCCGAGGGGCCCGCTCCCGGCGCCTCGGCCGTCCCCGAGACCCCTGCTCCCGCCTCCTCAGGAGTCCCCGAGACGGAGGCGGGCCCCTGGGCCTCGTACCCGGACGGCGCGTCCTTCCTGGCCGCCCTGCGGGACGGCAGGGCGCCGCGGGCCGTCTGGCAGGCCCTGCCCGGCGCCCGCGGGTGGGCGCCGGAGATCGCCCACGCCGTGCGGGCCACCCTGCACGGCGGCCGGAGCGCCGTCGTCGTCGTCCCCGACGGCCGTGACGTGGCCCTGGCCGACGCCGCCCTGTCCGAGGCGCTGGAGCCCGGCGACCACGTGGCGCTCACCGCCGACCTCGGCCCCGCCGAGCGCTACCGCCGCTGGCTGCGCCTGCTGCGCGGACAGGCGCGGGCGGTGGTGGGCACGCGGGCCGCGATGTTCGCCCCCGTCGCCGATCTCGGGCTGGTGGCGATCTGGGACGACGGCGACGACCTGCACGCCGAACGGCTCGCCCCGTACCCGCACGCCCGCGAGGTGCTGGCGCTGCGTGCCCACCGCTCGGGCGCGGCCATGCTCATCGGCGGCCACACCCGCACCGCCGAGGCCACCCAGCTCATCGCCGCCCGCTGGGCGCGGCCGATCGTGGCCGCCCGCCAGACCGTGCGCAGCCTCGCGCCCCGCGTACGCCCGGCCGGTGAGGACGCCGAGCTGGCCAAGGACCAGGCGGCGCGGGCGGCGCGGCTGCCCAGCCTGGCCTGGCGGGCGCTGCGCCAGGGACTGGAGCAGGGGCCGGTGCTGGTGCAGGTGCCTAGGCGCGGCTACCTGCCCGCCGTGGCGTGCCAGCAGTGCCGCGCCCCGGCCCGCTGCGCCATGCCCCCCACCCGCCTCGCCGACCGGCCCGCCCAGCTCGGCGTCTCCGGCGACGCGCAGCTCTGTCACGGCCCTCTCGCCCTGCGCGCCGGCCACGCGGCCCCGTTCTGCCGCTGGTGCGGGCGCGTCGATCCCGGCTGGAGGTGTCCGCACTGCGGCGGGGCGCGGCTGCGGGCCGTGGTCGTCGGCGCCCGGCGCACCGCCGAGGAGCTGGGCCGCGCCTTCCCCTCGACGCCCGTGCGCACGTCGGGCCGTGACGGCGTGCTGGCCTCCGTTACCGCCGCGCGGGCGCTCGTCGTCGCCACGCCGGGCGCCGAGCCGGTCGCCGAGGGCGGCTACGCCGCCGCCGTCCTGCTCGACGCGTGGTCGCTGCTCGGCCGGGCCGACCTGCGGGCCTCGGAGGAGGCGCTGCGCCGCTGGATGAACGCCGCCGCCCTGCTCCGTCCCGGTGCCGAGCTGGTGGTGCTGGCCGACGCGGGACTGCCGGCCGTACAGGCGCTGCTGCGGTGGGATCCGATCACGCACGCCGAGCGCGAGCTGGCCGACCGCGCCGAGCTGGGCTTCCCGCCCGCCGTGCGGATGGCCACGCTCACGGGCGCCTCCGCCGCGGTGCGGCAGATGCTCGACGAGGTACGGCTGCCCGCGGAGGCGCAGGTGCTCGGCCCGGTGCCGATCGACGAGGCCGGTCAGGAACGCGCCATGATCCGCGTGCCACGCCCGGGGGGAGCGGTGCTGGCGGCGGCGCTCAAAGGGGCCAGCGGAGTACGCGCGGCGCGTAAGGCGCCGGATGTCGTGAGGGTGAGTGTCGACCCGCTCGACCTGATTTAGGCTGTTTCCCCGATTCGCTCATCCGTAAGTCAGCCGTTAGCGTGCCTTTGTGTCGATCGAATGGGTGAACCAGGCCATCGACGACCTGCGTGCTTGGGGACGGGCGCGGGGAGTCGAGGTGGACGCGGACGAGGTCCGCCTGCTCTGCGACTACGCCAGCGACTATCTCAACGTCAACGAGCCGGGCGACTTCACCCCCGCGACCTTCGACGAGCTGCTGCTGTCCATCTACCCCCGCAAGGTCATCACCCCGCCCGAGAGCGCCCCGCAGACCGTGGCCGCCGCCCGCAGCCTGGTCGACTACCTCCAGGACAACGGCGAGGTGAGCGCCGACACCGCCGGGGCCATGCGCGAGCGGATCGACGACATCGAGCCGCGCATGTCCGAGGCGCTGGCCGACGAGTCCAACTTCGGCATGGCCAAGAGCCTGTTCAGCTCCATCGGGCCCGAGTCGCTGGAGCGGTCGATCGCGATCCCGTCCGGCGAGCTGCCCGACCTGGGGGAGGCGCCGTGCGACTGCCCGGGGTGCTCGCCGCTGCCCGGCGTCCGGCTCGCCGCGCCCGGCGAGCTGCTGGAGGCGCTGGCGCGCGTGCCGCTCTGGGCGGCGCTGCGGGAGGACCCGCCGGAGAAGCCGTACCGGCCACTGGTGGCCGGCCTGCGAGAGCACCTCGACACGTACTACGACGCCGGCCCCTCCGGGAACGCCTCCGGGGACGGGGACGGGGACGGGGACGGGGACGGGGCGTTGCGGCTGTGGGCGGGCGCGGTGGCCTACCTCGTGGACCAGGACACGCGCGGCGCGGTCACCGGCAGCGCGGAGCTGGACGACGAGCTGTACGACCTGTTCGACATGCTCTACCGGCTGCGCACCCGGGTGCCGGTCGCGGTCATCGCCGACTACCTCCATGAGGTCGTGGACGACGGCGACGTGGACGTACCGGCGACCCTCGACCGGCTGGCCTGGTGCGGGCTGATCGAGATGGCGCCCGACCCGCCCGGGACGCTCCCGCCCCGGGGGGCGCGGACGGGCGGTGAAGCCACCGGTGCCGCCTCGCCGGCCGGTACGGGCACCGGCCCGGGAGGCCGGCCGCTGGCGCCCGTCGCGGGCCGCATCGGCGTCGCCGTTCACCCCGGGCCCGAGGCTTCGCACGGCGCCGGGGGCCGGCGGGTCCTCGGCCTCCAGCGCGGGACCTCCGCCCACCGCGGCTCCGGCCGCCCGGCCAGAACCGGCGGGCAACCGGCCGGATCGGCTGACCAGCCGGGCGAGGGCGGCGGACGGCTCGCCGGATCCAGCGGACGGGCTGCTGGACGGGGCGGACGCTCCGGCGCGGGCGGCGGACAGCTCACCGGATCCGGCGGAGAGACGGCTGGACCGGACGGACGACCTGGTGCGGCCGGTGGACGGTCGCCCGGGATCAGCGGCGAGGCGGCGGCGTTCGGTCGGGAAGCGGCCGGGATCGAGGAAGAAGCCGCGTCCGGGAGGCGGGTCGCCGCGGGCGGTCACGACCGTGCCCCCGGTGCGCAGGGAGGCGCGGCCCGGTGGAGCGGCTCGGCCGGGCTGACGCCGCTCGCCGTGTGGGCGCTGCGCGAGCACTACCTGGCGCTCGGCATCGACGCCCCCGAGGCGCCCGACCTGGCCGAGTCCGACGCCACCGGCCTCGTCGGCGGCCTGCTCGACGGCATGCCCACCGAGATGGCCGAGGACGACATCGCCCGCTGGCTCAGCCGCCGCACCCCCGGCGAGGCCGCCGCCCAGCTCCTCGCGGCCGCGTCCGGCGCGCCCGCCGTGGCCCGCGGCATCGCCGTCACCATCGTCGACCGCCTCGGCGCCGAGGCCGAGCCCGCGGTGCGCGCCTGCCTCGACGACGACGAGCTGCGCCCGCACGCCATCCACTGGCTCGCCTCCCGCGGCCTGCCGGCCCCCGCGCTCACTCAGGACGAACTGCTCTGGGTCAGCGTCGACATGCTGGCCCTGGCGATGCCCGCCGCCCAGGAGGACCCCGAGGTCTTCGCCGAGAACATGGCCGCCTCCGGCCCGCCCGCCCACCTCATCGAGGAGATGTGGCGGGTGGACCACCCCGACGTGGTGGACGTGCTCGAACTCCTCGGCCGTTCCATCCCCGACGGCACGGTCGCCAAGGCGGCGCGCAAGGCCGCCTTCAAGGCCCGTTCCCGCGCCATCAGGTAGAACTCCGGCGAACCCGGCCGGGATCCGCGATGAGTACGTCCCTGTGACTCCTGTGCAGTAAGTTTCGTGGGTGGCCAACAATGTCTTCGACCTCGCCGAGCTGCGCAAGCTGATCGATGAGCAGCCCGCCATGCCGCCGCGGCCGCCGCAGGAGGCGGCCGAGGAGCACGAGGCCCTGACGTTCCCGCCCGTGACGCTCATGCCCGACGCCCGGCTGGCCCGCCTGGTGCCCGCCGTGCCGCTCGTGGCCGACGCCATCCGCCTCACCGCGTGGACCGGCACCCGTCCCGTCACCCCCGAGGGGCTGCTCGCCGAGGCCGACGCCGCCGCCGCTGCCGAGACCCTCGGCGTCGACGCGGCGCGGTTGCGTCTCATCTGGATCGTCGCCGTCAACACCGGCCTGCTGCAGATCGTCCGCGGCCAGGCGCTGCGCGGCCCGCTGCCCGAGATGCTGACCGTCGAGGCGACGCTGGAGTTCTGGGACGGTGTGGTCATGGACGTCCTCGACCGCGCCGACGAAGGGCTGACCGGCTCGGCCGTGGTCGACGAGCACCTCGCCGAGATGCTGGCCACCGTCTACTCCGTGCGCTCCGGCGTGGCCGTCGCCAACCTCGCCCGCGGCATCCTCCAGTCCCACGAGGTCGCCTGCGAGCCCGGCACGGTGCAGCTGCGCCGCCTGGCCGCCTCGCTGCCCGCCGAGCTGCTGGAGGCGCTGTCCCTGCTCGCGTACTGCGGCCTGGTCGAGCAGACCGACGCCGGCCGTACGGCGCTCACGCCCCTCGGGGTGTGGGCGATCCGCCGTGACCTGCTGCGCGAGGGCCACGACGCGCCCACGGCCGCGGAGGTGGAGGTGTTCGCCGACCTGTCCGCCGCCGAGCTGGTGGAGGCGCTGGTCAAGGGCAGCGCCACGCAGAGCGCCGTGGCGGGCTGGCTGGAGCGGCGGCCGCCCGAGGAGGCCGCCCGCGAGCTCATCGAGATCGCCGCCGCGGGCACGGCCGGGCAGCGCGGCGCCGTCGGCGCGATCCTGGAGGAGCTCGGGCCCGAGGCCGAGAAGCCCCTGCGCGAGGCCCTGGAGCTGCCGCTGATGCGCCGCTACGCCGCGTCCTGGCTGCACATCCGCGACCTCGACGCCCCGGCGCTCAGCGCCGACGACCACACCTGGATCGCGGTCGACTCCCTCGCGGCCCTCATGCACCTGTCCGGCCACGCCGCCGGGCGGCTCGACCCGCCCGAGCCCGGCGAGGACCTGATCCGGCTGGTCGGCGAGATGCCCGCCGTCGGCCACCCCGACACGATCGCCGTCCTCGACATGCTCGCCTCCGCCCACGACGACCCGGCGGTGGTCAAGGCGGCGCGCAAAGCGGCGATGAAGGCGCGATCCGTCGAGCACACTAAACTGGGCTCACCCCATCCAAGCGAAACGGAGTGACCCCTTGGCGATCCAGTCGATCCGGCTGTTCGGAGACCCGGTGCTGCGCACCCCGGCGGCCCCGGTCGTCGACTTCGACAAGGAGCTCCGCAAGCTGGTCAAGGACCTGACCGACACGATGATGGACGCGCCGGGCGCGGGCCTAGCCGCCCCGCAGATCGGCGTCGGGCTGCGCGTGTTCACGTACTACGTGGACGACCAGCTCGGCCACCTGATCAACCCCGACCTCGACCTGTCCTCCGAGCTGGACGAGGAGGGCGAGGAGGGCTGCCTGTCCTTCCCGGGGCTGACCTACCCGACGCCGCGCGCCATCCGCGCCGTCGCCAAGGGCTTCGACATGCACGGCGAGCCGGTCGTCCTCGAGGGCACCGACCTGATGGCGCGCTGCTTCCAGCACGAGACCGACCACCTCGACGGCATCCTGTTCATCGACCGCATGGACCCCAAGCAGCGCAAGCTCGCCATGAAGGCCATCCGCGAGGCGGAGTGGAGCGGCCTGTCCGCGCCGACGGTCAAGTTCTCCCCGCACGCCACCGGCGGAAAGGCGTTGTGAGCCGATGCGCCTGGTCTTCGCGGGCACGCCCGACACGGCGCTGCCGTCGCTGCGCGCGCTGATCGACTCGCCGCGGCACGACGTGGTGGCCGTCGTCACCCGCCCCGACGCCCAGTCGGGCCGGGGCCGCAAGGTCCACCCGTCGCCGGTCGCCGAGCTGGCCGAGGAGGCGGGCATCCCGGTGCTGCGCCCCGCCAAGGCCGGTGACCCCGAGTTCCTGAAGCGGCTGGCCGAGCTGGAGCCCGACTGCTGCCCCGTGGTGGCCTATGGCGCGCTGCTGCCCCAGTCGGCGCTCGACGTGCCCCGCCACGGCTGGATCAACCTGCACTTCTCGATCCTGCCCGCCTGGCGCGGAGCCGCCCCGGTGCAGCACGCCATCCTGCACGGCGACGAGATCACCGGCGCCTCGACGTTCCAGATCGTCAAGGAGCTGGACGCCGGGCCCGTCTACGGCGTGGTCACCGAGGAGGTGCGGCCCGACGACACGAGCGGCGCCCTCCTCGATCGGCTCGCCCAGTCCGGGGCCGGGCTGCTCGCGGCCACGCTCGACGGGGTCGAGGACGGCACGCTGGAGGCCCGCCCGCAGCCGTCGGACGGGGTGAGCGTCGCCCCCAAGATCAACGTCGTCGACGCGGAGATCGACTGGTCGGCGCCCGCCATGCGGGTCGACCGGCTCGTCCGGGCCTGCACCCCCAACCCGGGGGCGTGGACCACGTTCCGCGGCCAGCGGCTCAAGGTCGGCCGCGTCACGCCGGCGCCGTCCGCCGAGAGCCTCGCCCCTGGCGCCATCGCGGCGGGCAAGCATTCCGTGCTCGTCGGCACCGCCACCCACCCGGTCGAGCTGGGCGAGGTGCAGCCGCAGGGCAAGCGGCTGATGAGCGCGGGGGAGTGGGCGCGGGGCGCGCGCGTGGAGAGCGGCGACCGGTTCGCGTGACCGGGGTGCGTCGCTGACCCGGTGTCCTGTCCGTGGTCGTCCACGGGAGCGCCGCGGGGTCTCGCGCGCCTGGCGCCGGGTGGTGGACGGTCTGATGGGTCGGGTGCCGGACGGTGACCGGTCTGCGGGTCGAGCGCTCGGCGGTGACCGGTCTGCGGGTCGGGTGCCGGGCGCCGGCCGGTGCGCGGGGATGACGGCGGCGGGCGTAGCGTTGGCCGACATGCGTGCGGCGGGTGTGCGGGCGGTGGACGTGTGTCCGGCGAGCGTACGGGCGACAGGCATGCGATGGGCGTACGGGCGGCGGACACGCCGGTCGACGTACGTGCGATCGGAACAGATGAGGGAAAGCCGGAGGGGATGAGCACCAGCGGGGGCCGTGGGCCCGAGGACCGCGGCACCGGCCGCGAAGGCAGCCGCGGAGCGGGGCGCGACGCGGGGCGCGAAGGCGGCGGCGGTTCCGGCGGGGACGCGTGGCGCGGCTCCGGTGCGGGTCGCGAGGCCGGCACGGGTCGCGGGGCCGGCACGGGCAGAGGAGCCGGTGCGGGTCGCGCGGGCGGCTCGGGGCGCGGTGTGGGCCGTGACACGGGTCGCGGGTCGGGTGCTGGTCGTGGGGCCGGCATGAAGCCCGGATCGGGTACCGAGCGTGGTTCAGGTCGTGAC
Organism: Nonomuraea roseoviolacea subsp. carminata; assembly: GCF_024172185.1. Lineage (GTDB taxonomy): Bacteria > Actinomycetota > Actinomycetes > Streptosporangiales > Streptosporangiaceae > Nonomuraea > Nonomuraea roseoviolacea. The sequence goes on along the minus strand of NZ_JAMZEC010000001.1, from coordinate 502,803 downwards.
GCGGGTCGCGGGCCTGGCCCCAGGTCGGGATCGGGCGCCGGGCGTGGTTCCGGTCGCGACTCCGGGCGTCAGGGTGACCGGCCCGGTCAGCAGAGCGGTCCCTCGGAGCAGTACCGCAGTGCGTCCAGCCGGCAGGCCCGTCCGTCTGGGGGACCGGAAGGCTCGCCCGGCCGGCAGGGTGGTCAGTCCGGTCGGCAGGGCGGTCAGGTCGGTCGGCAGGGTGGCCAGGTCGGTCGGCAGGGCGGTCAGGTCGGTGGAACCGGCGGTTCCCCGAGTCAGCAAGGCGGTAGGTCCGATCGGCGGGGCGGGCCGTCCGGTCAGCAGGGTGGCCAGTCCAGCCAGTGGAGTGGTCAGTCCGGTCAGCGGGGCGGTCCGTCCAGTGGGCGGGGCGATGCGGGAGGCGCGCCGCGTGGAGGCGGCCGTGGTCGTGGCGGGGCCGGGCGGGCACCGCGTGACCCCGCGCGCAACGCCGCGTTCGACGTCATGCGCGCCGTGGACGAGCGCGACGCCTACGCCAACCTCCTCACCCCGCGCCTCCTGCGCGAGCGCGGTCTGAAGGGCCGCGACGCCGCCCTGGCCACCGAGCTGGCCTACGGCACCCTGCGCGGCCTCGGCACGTACGACGCGATCATCGCGATCTGCAGCGACCGCGCCCCCGACCCCGCCGTGCACGACGCCCTGCGGCTCGGCGCCCACCAGCTTCTCCGCATGCGCGTCCCGCCGCACGCGGCCGTGGGCACCACGGTCGACCTGGTACGGCAGCGCGTCGGACCGGGCGCGGCCAAGTTCGCCAACGCGGTGCTGCGCAAGATCGCCTCTCGCACGCTCGACGAGTGGCTGCCCATCGTGGCGCCCGACCTCGCCGACGACCCGTCCGGGCACCTCGCGGTCGTCCACAGCCACCCGCGCTGGGTGGTCAGCGCCTTCCGCGACGCGCTCGGCAGCGGCATCGAGGAGACGGCCGAGCTCCTCGCCGCCGACAACGCCCGGCCCCTGGTCACCCTGGTGGCCCGGCCCGGACGCTCCTCCCGCCGCGAACTGCTCGACGCGGGCGCCGAGCCCACCCGCTATTCGCCGTACGGGGCGTACCTGGCGGAGGGAGACCCCGGGCAGATCGCGGCGATCGCCGAGACCCGGGCGGCCGTTCAGGACGAGGCCAGCCAGCTCGTGGCCCTCGCCCTGACCCGCGTACCCCTCGGTCCGCCTGCGTCGCCGCGGCCGGGATCGGCCGAGGGCGAGCTGTGGCTCGACATGTGCGCCGGTCCTGGCGGCAAGGCGGGCCTGCTCGACGCCGTGGCGGTGTACGGCGACACCGCGTACGGCGACGGCGACACCGCCTATGGCGGTCAGGCTGTGCCGAGCGCTGAGGATGCCGGGGGTGGCGGGTCGGTCTCCGAGGGCGGGCGGTCTGTGCCGTCGCACGAAGGCGCCGAGGGTGGGCGGCCGCTTTCCCAAGTGGCTGAGGGCGGGCCGGTTCGTGAAGGAGCCGGGGGTGGGCGGCCCGTGGCGTTCCCCGGTGGGGCGCGGTTGCTCGCCGCCGACGTGCAGCAGCACCGGGCCCGGCTCGTGGCGCAGACCACCGCGCACGCCGGAGTGATCACCGCCGACGGCACCCGGCCCGCCTGGCGGCCCGGGGCGTTCGACCGTGTCATGCTCGACGCCCCCTGCACCGGTCTGGGCGCGCTGCGGCGCAGGCCCGAGGCGCGCTGGCGGCGCGACCCGGCCAGCGTCGCCGAGCTGGGACGGCTCCAGCGCTCCCTGCTGAACACCGCCCTCGACGCCACCCGCCCCGGCGGCGTGGTCGCGTACGTCACCTGCTCCCCGCACCTCGCGGAGACCCGGGTCGTGGTCGGCGACGTGATCGCGCGCCGTGACGACGTGGAGCAGCTCGACGCCCGCGACTACCTGCCCGAGGTGGACGGCCTGGGCGACGGGCCGCACGCCCAGTTCTGGCCGCATCGCCACGGCACCGACGCGATGTTCCTGGCGCTGCTCCGCAAGCGCGCGTGACACGGCCGCCCGGGCGGGGCCTGGGCGTGCGGTGTCCCACAGGGCTCACCCTTCCGAGGTGAGTGGCGGGACAGCGCGCAAGGCAGGCGTAAGGCTCACCCCAGGGCCCAGGAGAGGGACGTGAACCTGTGTCTTCCTGGAGCGTCGGCGGTGAGAGGCGGCGGGATGGCGGCGGAGCGCGTCTTGAGCGAGGGGAGAGGGCGCTGCAGGAGCCGCGGTCTGCGGCGTCTGAGTGAGGAAGCGGCGGGAGGGTGGGAGTGTGCGGCCATCCTGGGGCCGGGAGGGCGAGAGAGAGCGGCGCCCTGAGGCGGGAGGCCCGGGGGTGTGCGCGGCCTTCGGGGTTGGGGGCGTCGGACACGCGATTCCTGCGGCCGGGAGGGCGGGGGCGCGTGGTGGGGCGCGGTTCAATAGACTCGGCACATCATGGCCGTACAGATCTCGCCCAGCATCCTGTCCGCCGACTTCGCTCGGCTCGCCGACGAGGCCGCGGCGGTGCCCAACGCCGACTGGCTGCACGTCGACGTGATGGACTACCACTTCGTGCCCAACCTCACGCTCGGCCTGCCCGTCGTGGAGTCGCTGCGCAAGGCCACGTCCCTGCCGCTCGACTGCCACCTCATGATCGAGGACCCCGACCGGTGGGCGCCCGCCTACGCCGAGGCGGGGGCGGGCAGCGTCACCATCCACGCCGAGGCCGCCAAGGCGCCCGTGCGCACCCTGCGCCAGATCCGCTCCCTCGGCGCGCGGGCGGCGCTCGCCCTCAACCCGGGCACCGCGGTCGAGCCGTACGAGGGGCTGTTCGGCGAGATCGACATGCTGCTGCTCATGACGGTCGAGCCGGGGTTCGGCGGCCAGGGGTTCCTGGACATGGTGCTGCCGAAGATCCGCACCGCGCGCTCCCTCGTGGAGCGGCACGGCGGCGAGATCTGGATCCAGGTGGACGGCGGGATCACGACCGAGACCATCGAGCGGGTCGCCGAGGCCGGGGCGGACGTCTTCGTCGCGGGCAGCGCCGTGTACGGAGCCGGCGACCCCTCCGCGGCCGTGGACGCCCTCCGCGCCCAGGCCGAGACCGTCACCGGCTGAGCCCCCTGATCCTGACGCGCTGACACACCGGCGCGCTGACACACCGGCGCGCTGACACACCGGCGTGCTGACACACCGGCGTGCTGACACACCGGCGTGCTGACACACCGGCGTGCTGACACACCGGCGCGCCGACACACCGGCGCGCCGACACACCGGCGCGCCGACGTGCCGACGTGCCGACGTGCCGACGTGCTGACGTGCGGGGGCTCGGGCCGCGACGGCTTCGTGACCCGCCAATGTGACGTACGCCATTGCGCGCGAGGCCGTACCCCCGGATCATCATGATCTCCGGGTGATCGGCGGCACAGTGGCTGCGGAGGTGCGCGAGTGGAGTACGTGCGGGTCGGGTGCGCCTGGCTGATCGCGGTGGTCTTCGCCATCACGGCGGTGTCCAAGGCGCGAGATCTGAGCGGGTTCGCCCGTTCGCTGCCGGATCTCGTCCCCGTGAGCCGCGCCCTGAGACGCCCTCTGGCGGTGCTGGTGGCGGCGCTGGAAGGGCTCGTGGCGCTTCTGGTGGCGGTGCCGCTGCTCGCGGGGGTGCCCGGTGTCGCGGCGTTCGGCCTGGCGCTGGCGTTGGTCATGCTGGCGGCGTTCACCGTGGCGATCGCCCTGGCGCTGCGGCGCGGTCAGCGCGCCCCGTGTCGCTGTTTCGGCGCGTCCGCCGCGCCGCTCGGGCCCCGCCATCTCGTCCGGAACGGCCTGCTGATCACCGCCACGCTGCTCGGCCTCGCCCTTCCCCTGGGGGCGCCCGCGCTGGCCGGGGCGGTCGTGGCGGGCGTCGCCGGGCTGATCGGCGCCGTCCTCGTGGCCGCGTTCGACGACCTCGTCGACCTCTTCGCCGGCGCCTGAAAGCGGGTGTACGTCCGCTCTCCGGGCGGCGCCTGACGCGCTGAGCGCTGCGGCGTGACGTGACGTGACGTGAACGTCGCTGTCACCGGATGAAGTGACATAAACCCCTCCAGACCTGGGTAACTGCCCACTTATGGCGGATCATGGCCTTTTCGGCCCCCGTTCGGTGACCTGGCGGGTGATGGGGGAGCCGATCCTTCTCGTCGGCGGCCTGCGCGCGCTCCTCATGCAGGGCCTGCACCCCCGCGCCATGCGCGGCGTCCTCCAGCACTCCTCCCTCATGGACCCCTCCGAGGCGTGGTCGCGGTTCGTGCGCACCACCGAGTTCGTCCGCGTCCGTACGTACGGGAGTCACGCCGAGGTGGAACGGGCCGCCCGGCGCGTCCGGAAGATCCACTCCAGCCTGACCGCGCACGACCCGGACACCGGCGAGGAGTACCGCCTCGACGAGCCCGAGGCGCTGCGGTGGGTGCACGTCGGCGAGGTCGACTCCTACCTGTCGGTGGCGCGGCGCGGCGGGGTCCGGCTCACCGACGCCGAGGCCGACACGTTCGTGGCCGAGTGGCGGCGCGCGGCCGAGCTGGTGGGGCTCGCGCCGGACAGCGTCCCCGGCACGGTCGCCGAGATGCGCGACTACATCGAGGCCCAGCGCCCCGGCCTGCGCTTCGTGCCCGAGGCGGCGCACCCCCTGCGCCTGTCGCTGAACGCCCCGCTCCCGCTCGTCCTCACGCCCCTGCGCCCGGCCCTGCCGGCGCTCACCCTGCTCGCGTTCGCGACCATGCCGCGCTGGGCGCGCCGCCTGTACGGGCTGCCCGCCACCCCCGTCGGCGACCTGTGGGCGACGGCCACGCTGCGCGCCCTGCACACCGGGCTCGGACTCGTCCCGGCCCAGGTCCGGTACTCCCCGGCGGCCCGCGAGGCCCGGCGCATCATGGCCGCGTGAGAACCCTCCGTGCATTTGACCAAGCGGCCGCTTGGTTGCCATAGTGGGGGGTGGGCGCATGCCGCTTCGGCGGCATGGCAAACTGGTACAAGAACAGAGCTAGCGTGCTCCGGGGTCGGTGAAAGTCCGAACCGGCGGTGACAGTCCGCGACCCGGCCGATGCCATCGGCCGGTTGACCCGGTGAAATTCCGGGACCGACGGTTAAAGTCCGGATGGGAGGAAGCGCGCGGGTGTCCGGTGATCGCCGGGCGCCTCTGTGATGCGTACGCGCATCGTCCGATCCCCCGGGGCCCGCCATGGCCGAGAGCCGATGGCGAGGAGGAGACCCGGGGTGGAGACCAGGGACACGGCGCGCACCACCGACCCCGCACGCGACCCCGACGTCGCCGAGCCCGCGACGCGTGCCGACGTCGCCGGGTCCACGACACCTGCCCACGACGCCGCGTCAGCGACGCATAGCGATGTCGCCGAGTCCGCGACACCTGCGCACGTCGTCGAGCCCGCCGGCGATGCCCGCCACATGGCGCGCGCCGTCGAGCTGGCCGCGCGCGGTCACGGCACCACCAGCCCCAACCCCGTCGTCGGCTGCGTGATCCTCGACGCCGGCGGCCGGGTCGCGGGGGAGGGGTTCCACGCGTACGCCGGCGGCCCGCACGCCGAGGTCGTCGCCCTGCGGGAGGCCGGCGAGCGGGCCCGCGGCGGCACCGCCTACGTGACGCTGGAGCCCTGCGACCACACCGGACGCACCGGCCCGTGCAGCCGGGCGCTGCTCGCCGCCGGGATCGCCCGCGTGGTGGTCGCCGTGCCCGACCCCACCCCCAAGGCGGCCGGCGGATCGGCCCGGCTGCGGGAGCACGGCGTGGCGGTCGAGACCGGACTCCTCGCCGAGGAGGCCGAGCGGGTCAACGCCGAGTGGCTGACGTACGCGAGGCTGGGCAGGCCGCACGTCACGTGGAAGTTCGCCGCCACCCTCGACGGGCGCTCGGCCGCCGCCGACGGCACCAGCCAGTGGATCACCTCGCCCGAGGCGCGGGCCGACGTCCACCGGCTGCGGGCCCGGGCCGACGCGATCATGGCGGGCATCGGCACCGTCCTCGCCGACGACCCGCGCCTCACCGCCCGCCCCGGACTCCCGGAAGGCAGGCCGCCGCTGCGGGTGGTCGTCGACTCCGACGGCCGCACCCCGCCCACCGCCCGCGTCCTGGACGGTGAGGCCCCCACCCTGCTCGCCCTGGCCCCTGACGCCCCCGACCCCCTGCCGGCCGGCTGCCGGGCCGCCGGCCTCCTCCGCGTCCCCCGCCACGACGACGTCCCCCGCCACGACGACGTCCCCCGCCACGACGACGTCCCCCGCCACGACGGCGTCCCCCGCCACGGAGGCGATCCCCTCCATGAAGCCGTCCCCCGCCACGGGGGCGATCTCCGCCACGGGGGCGGCTCAGGCGGCGGCCTCGACCTCGGCCTGCTGCTGCGCGAGCTGGCCCGGCGCGAGGTCGTCAGCGTCTTCCTCGAAGGCGGCCCCACCCTCGCCGGCTCCTTCCTCCGGCAGGGCCTCGTCGACCGGGTCGTCGCCTACCTCGCCCCCGCCCTGCTCGGCTCCGGCGCCGCCGCCCTCGGCGACGCCGGCGTCACCGGCATCGCCGGCATCCACCGTCTCGTGCTGGACGACGTCACCCGCGTCGGCCCCGACCTCCGCCTGACGGCCCGCACCGGGCCCGCCCTCCCCCGCAAGGAGCAGTGATGTTCACCGGAATCATCGAAGAGAAGGGCGAGGTGGCCGCCCTCGTCCAGGCCGGCGGCTCCGCCCGGCTGTCCGTACGCGGCCCGCTCGTCGTCTCCGACGCCTCCCACGGCGACTCCATCGCCGTCAACGGCGTCTGCCTGACGGTGGTCGAGACCGACGGTGACGTGTTCACCGTGGACGTGATGCGCGAGTCGCTCGACCGCACCTCCCTCGGCGGGCTGAAGGAGGGCGCGGCCGTCAACCTGGAGCGGGCCGTGCGCGCCGACCAGCGCCTCGGCGGCCACATCGTGCAGGGCCACGTGGACGGCACCGCCGTGCTGCTCTCGCGCGACCCCGGCGAACGCTGGGACGACCTGCGCTTCTCCCTCCCGGAGCCGCTCGCCCGCTACGTGGCCGAGAAGGGCTCCATCGCGATCGACGGAATCAGCCTGACCGTCACGACGGTTGACGACGACAGCTTCGGCGTGAGCCTCATCCCGACCACGCTGGAGCTGACCACGATGGGCGGGCTCCGGGTCGGCGACCTGGTCAACCTCGAGGTCGACGTGATCGCGAAGTATGTCGAAAGGCTGGTCAGGCAGTGAACTGGACAGAGGCCGGATTCAACGCGTTCGGCACCCACGTGCTCTGGACGGACCTGGTGGGCAACATCGCCGCCCTGGCCACGGTCGTGCTGGCGATGCGCAAATCCCTGTGGACCTGGCCCGTGCAGCTCACCGGCGCGGTGCTGCTGTTCGTCGCCTCGATCAACGCCCACATCACCGGCAACGCCCTGAAGCAGGCGCTGTTCGGAGTACTGGCGATCTACGGCTGGTGGGCGTGGCGGCGCGGCACCCAGAACGACTCCGGCCTGCCGGTGCGGCCCGCGACGGCCAGGGAGCGCGCGCTCATGGTCGCGCTCATGCTGGCCGGCACCGCCGTCGTCGGCGTGCTGTTCTACGTGTTCAAGCTGTCGTGGGGCGCGGCCGTGCCGCTGCCCAAGGGCGCGTTCCTGGTGGCCGCCGACGCCTACATCTTCGTCGGCAGCGCGGTCGCCACGTGGGCGCAGGGCAGGGCCCTGGTCGACTTCTGGGTCGTGTGGGTGGCCGTCGACCTCGTGGGCGTGCCGCTGGCGTTCAGCTCCGGGCTCGTCGTCTCCGGCGCCGTGTACGGGGTGTTCTTCCTGCTGGTGCTGTGGGGGTTCGTCAAGTGGCTCAGGGAGTACCGGGCGCGCGTGGCGACCGGCGAGGCCGTGGCGGTGGCGTCGTGAGCGGCATCAGGCTCGACCCGGTCGAGCGGGCCATCGCCGACATCCGCGACGGCCGGCCGGTCGTCGTCGTGGACGACGAGAACCGCGAGAACGAGGGCGACCTCATCTTCGCCGCCGGCCGGGCCACCCCCGAGCTGTGCACGTTCATGATCCGGCACACCAGCGGCATGATCTGCGTGGCCATGGAGGGCCGCGACCTCGACCGGCTGGGCCTGCCGCTCATGGTGGCGCAGAACAACGAGCGCATGCGCACCGCGTACACGATCACCGTGGACGCCCGCGACGGCGTCACCACCGGCATCTCCGCCGCCGACCGTGCGCGGACCATCCGCACCCTGGCCGACTCCGCGACCGAGCCGAACGAGCTGGTCCGGCCCGGCCACATCTTCCCGCTGCGCTACCAGGAGGGCGGCGTGCTGGCCCGGCGCGGCCACACCGAGGCGGCCGTGGACCTCGCCCGGCTCGCCGGGCTGTCACCGGCCGGGGCGCTGGCGGAGATCGTCAACGACGACGGCACCATGGCCCGGCTGCCCCGGCTGCGCGCCTTCGCCGACGAGCACGGCCTGGCCCTCGTCACCATCGAGCAGCTCGTCGACCACCGGCGCCGCGCCGAGAGCATGGTCACCCGGGTCGCCGAGACCAACGTGCCCACCGCGTACGGCATGTGGCGGGCCTACGGCTACGCCAGCGCCCTCGACGGCGGCGAGCACGTCGCCCTCGTCTACGGCGACCTGGACGGCGGCGACGACGTCCTCGTCCGCGCCCACTCCGAGTGCCTGACCGGCGACGTGTTCGGCTCGCTGCGCTGCGACTGCGGCCCGCAGCTCGACCACGCGATGGCCGCGATCGCCGAGGAGGGCCGCGGCGTGGTCGTCTACCTGCGCGGCCACGAGGGCCGCGGCATCGGCCTGCTGGCCAAGCTCAAGGCGTACAGCCTCCAGGACAACGGCAGCGACACCGTGGACGCCAACCTGGAGCTGGGGCTGCCGGTGGACGCCCGCGAGTTCTCCAACGCCGGGCAGATCCTCGCCGACCTCGGCGTCAAGTCGATCCGGCTGCTCACCAACAACCCGGCCAAGCTGGCCGGCATGGACGGGTACGGCATCCAGGTGCTGGGCCGCGAGCCGATGCCCGTGGCCATGAACCCCTACAACGAGCGGTACCTCAGGGCCAAGCGCGAGCGCCTCGGCCACGACATCTCGGAGGCTTCATGAGCGGCGAGGGACGTCCCGCGAGCGTGGCGGCGCCGGACGCGTCCGGACTGACGGTCGGCGTGGTGGCCGCGAGCTGGCACGCCAAGATCACCGATCAGCTCGTGGCGCGGGCCGTGCGCGCGTGCGACGACAGCGGCGCGACGGCCACCGTCGTGCGGGTGCCGGGGTCGCTGGAGATCCCGGTCGTGGCGCAGGCGCTGGCCCGCCGCTGCGACGCGGTCGTGGCGCTCGGGGCGGTCATCCGCGGCGAGACCGCCCACTTCGACTACGTCTGCGACTCGGTGACGTCCGGGCTGACCCGCGTCTCGCTCGACGAGAGCACCCCGGTCGGCAACGGCGTGCTCACCTGCGAAACGCTCGACCAGGCCCTCGACCGGGCCGGGCTTCCCGCCAGCAAGGAGGACAAGGGGTACGAGTCGGTGGTCGCGGCGCTGGAGACGGCACTCCTCCTGCGGGACCTCGCCTGAGCTGTTGTAGGTTCGACGCGTGCCCGAGCCCGTGCCCGCCCCGAGCCTGCCCGTCACCTGGCGTCCGAGCCGGGGCAGGATCGTCCCGTACGTCTTCGCCGTGGTCGTCGTCGTGGGGGCCGTGCTGATGGCGCTGTTCATCGCCGAGCCGTTCATGATCGCCGACCGGATCGCGTTCGTGGCGTTCGGGCTGGCGGTGGCGTGGGTGCTGCACCTGCTCGGGCGGGTGCGCGTCCAGGCCGACGACGAGGGCCTGACGATCGTCAACGTCCTGCGCACCCACCGCTACACCTGGCCCGAGGTCATCGACGTCACGCTGCTCGTCGGCGACCCCTGGCCCCGGATCGACTTCTCCGACGGCCGCACGATCGGCGCGATGGGCATCCAGGGCTCGGAGAAGGCCCGCGCCCGCCGCGCCACGGCGGAGCTCGCCGCGCTCATCCGCGAGCGCGGCGAGGCCGGCGAGGAGTGATCCCTCCTCGCCGGGCTCAGCGCTCGTCGACGAGCCGGCCGTTCAGGGCGGTGGCGTCCTTGGTGAGGGCCATGGTCAGCGGCGCCTCCGGGAGGGTGGGCAGGGCGGCGAACGCCGCGCCCATCTGCTCGCCGGTCGCCCAGTGCCAGGTGTCGCTGTAGGTGCCGTCCTCCAGCAGGATCAGCGCGGTGTGGGTGAGGCCCGGGTGCGCCGCCCGTACGGTGGCGATCAGGGAGGCCCGGCGGGCCAGGAACTCCTCGAGGTCGGCGTCGGCGACGGAGTAGCGGTGCGAGCGGACGACGGACATGTCGGTTCTCCTTCTCGTTCTCTGCGTAGGTGATGGGGGCTTACCAGCTGCCGGCGACCTGCCGGATCGGGGCGTTCAGGCGGTTGAAGAGGTTGGTGACCGCGGTCATCAGCAGGATCGAGGCGAGCTGCTGCTCGTCGAAGTGGTCGGCGGCGTTGTTCCAGACGTCGTCGGAGACGGCGTCGGCCCGGTCGGCCAGCCGGGTCGAGGCCTCAGCCAGCTCCAGCGCGGCCCGCTCGGCGTCGGTGTAGTACGGGGCCTCGCGCCAGGCGGCGACCAGGCCGACGCGCTCGTCGCTCTCGCCGAGCTTGCGCAGGTTCTTCAGGCCGGCGTCGACGCAGAAGCTGCAGCCGTTGATCTGGCTGACCCGCAGGTGGATCATCTCCATGAGCTCCTGGGGCAGGCCCTGCGACTGGGCGGCCTTGATCAGCTCCATGATCGGCTTCATCGCCGTGGGGATGACCGTGGCGGGGTTCTTCATCCGGGCTTCCATCGTGCTCTCCTCTGCGGTGGTTCCTTTGTGGTGGTTCGTTGTGGGACCAGAGTGGCCGCCCGGGTTGATACATTCGCGATGCGCGCACGATGCGATGGTGATGGGGGGACGATGCCGCGCTTCACCCTTCTCGGCCCCGTCCAGCTCGTGGCCGGCGACGCGCCGCTGACGGGCCTCGCCCCACGTCACCGGGCCGTGCTGGCCTACCTCCTGCTCAACGCCGGCCGGGTGATCAGCATCGAGCGGCTGATCGAGGCGATGTGGGGCCACGACCGGCCCGACACGGCCCGCTCGCAGATCCACGCCTCGATCACCGCGATCCGCAAGGCGCTGCGCGGCGCGGGGGCCGAAGGGCTGCTGGAGACGCGGGCCGGCGGCTACGTCGCCCGGCCGGAGCCCGGCCAGGTCGACGCGCACGACTTCACCGAGCTGGTCGCCGCCGGCGAGCTGCGCGAGGCGCTGGCCCTGTGGCGCGGCGAGGCGCTGGAGGACGTGCACGCGCACTACGTCGCCGCCGTCCGCGACCTGTGGAACGACCGGCGGCTGTCGGCGTACGAGCGCCTGGTGGAGGGCGAGCTGGCCGCCGGGCGGCACGGCGACCTGCTCGACGAGCTCGCCGCCCAGGTGGCCGCCAACCCGCTGCGCGAGAGGCTCAACGGCCACCTCGTGCTGGCCCTGCACCGGGCGGGCAGGCAGGCCGACGCCCTGGCGGCGGCGCGCGCCTACCGCACGGCCCTGGCGGAGGAGCAGGGGCTGGACCCCGGCCACGCCTTCACCGAGCTGGAGCGGGCCGTCCTGGCCGACGACCCGGCGCTGCGCCCGGCCGCCCCTACGCCCGATGCGGCCGCCCCTGCGCCCGCCGCCTCCGGACCGCCGCGCCGCTCCACCTACCTGCCGTACGACATCCCCGACTTCTCCGGACGGACCGCCGAGCTGGAGCGGCTCGTGGCCGAGCGGTCGGCGGTCGTCACGATCGACGGCATGGCCGGGATCGGCAAGACCACGCTCGCCGTCCACGTGGCCCACCGGCTGGCCGAGCACTACCCGGACGGCCGGCTGTTCATCGACCTGCAGGCCCACACCGCGGGCCGGGAGCCGCTCGACGCCGCCGCCGCGCTGGAGACCCTGCTCCGCCAGCTCGGCGTGCCCGCCGACCGCATCCCCGTCACCCTGGCCGAGCGCGGCGCCCTCTGGCGCGCCGAGCTGGCCGGCCGCCGCGTGCTCGCCGTCCTGGACAACGCCCTCGATGCCGAGCACGTACGCCCCCTGCTGCCCGGGCACTCCGACACCCTGGTCCTGATCACCAGCAGGCGGCGGCTGGTCGACCTCGACGGCGCCCACGCGCTGTCGGTCGAGGCGCTGGGCGAGGAGGACGGCGTCGAGCTGTTCGAGCGGATCGTGGGCGAGCGCGCCGTTCGCGAGCCCGGCGCCGTCCGCGAGGTGCTGCGGCTGTGCGGGCACCTCCCGCTCGCCATCCGCCTGTCGGCCGCCCGCCTCCAGCACCGCCCGCGCTGGAGCGTGTCCTACCTGGCGGAGCGGCTGTACGACCACCGCCGGCTCCTCAACGGGGTGTCGGCGGCCTTCGCCCTGTCCTACGACCAGCTCGACGAGGCCGAGCGGCGCATGTTCCGCCTGCTCGGGCTGGTGCCCGGGCGCGACATCGACCCGTGCGGCGCGGCGGCGCTGGCCGGGATCACCGAGGAGGAGGCGGAGGACCTCCTGGAGAGCCTCCTCGACGCCCACATGCTGCTGCAGCGCGAACCCGGCCGCTACACCTTCCACGACCTGCTGCGCGAGCACGCCCGCTCGATCGCCGAGGACGACGGCGCGGTCCTGCGGCTGCTCACCTACTACCTGCACCGCGCCCGCGCGGCGATCGACCGGCTCTACCCGCACAGCGTCGCCCAGCGGGAGGGCATCCCGCGGCCGGCCACCCCGGTCGCGCCCGTCCGCGACGCCGCCGAGGCGCTCGCCTGGCTCGACGCCGAACGCTCCAACATCATCGCCACCGCCGTCCACGGCCCCGAGGTGTGCCTGGGCATGCTCGCCCTGGCGATGCGCCCCTACCTCGACCGGCAGGCGCACCACGACGACGCGCTCACGCTGCACACCCTGACGCTGCGGCGCGGCCGCAAGCTCGGCCAGCGCGAGGTCGAGGAGCGGGCGCTCGCCGACCTGGCGTGGACGTACTGGCGGCTCGGCGAGTACGAGCGGGCCGAGGAGCACGCGCACCAGGCCCTCGACGCGTGCGAGCGGCCCGGCGAGCGGGCCCGGGCCCTGCTCACGCTCGGCAACGTGGCCCTGCGCCGCCGCCAGGACGCCCAGGCGGAGCGCCACCTCGGTCAGGCGCTCGACCTCACCCGGATCGGCGCCGACACCTGGGGCGAGGCGCACGTGCTCGGCATCCTCGCCCTGGCCCTCGACCGGGCCGGCCGCCCGGAGGAGGCCCGCCGCCACCTCGACCTGGCGCTCGCGCTGCACCGCAAGGTCGGCGACCCGGCCGGCGAGGCGCTGATCCTCGACCAGCTCGGCCTCGTCCTCCGGCGCCAGGGCGACCTCGCCGGGGCCCGCGCCCGGCACGAGCGGGCCGCGGCCCTCCACCGCGGGCTCGGCAGCGCCGGCGACGAGGCGTCGGCGCTCAACGGGCTCGCCGAGGCGGCGGCCGACCCGGCCCGGGCGGTCGAGGAGCACACGGCCGCGCTCGCGCTCGCCGGCGCGGCCCGCCACCGGCCGGAGCAGGCCCGCGCCCACGACGGGCTGGCCCGCGCCCACCTCGCGCTCGGCGACGAGGAACGCGCCCGCGAGCACGGACGGCTGGCGCTGCGCCTGTACGAGGAGCTCGGCGTTCCCGAGGCCGGGGAGGTGCGCTCCTTCCTGGAGGAGTCTTTGCGTGAGCGATGCCTCGCCGTGAGTAGTCGGGCCCTGTGACGAATATCGCCGCGGCGGCTCGGCGCGTAGCCTGAAAGCGTGCTGGGGCGGACGGGTGAGGCGAAGGGCGCGACCGGCGTGGCGGCGGGCATCGACGCGCCGGGCAGGCTCGTCGAGCTGCTCGACCGGCAGGCGTACCTCGCCGACGAGGGGCTGGCCACGGCCGCGTTCCTGGCGCTGCGGATGGGCCGGCCGCTGTTCCTCGAAGGGGAGGCCGGCGTCGGCAAGACCGAGCTGGCCAAGGCGCTGGCCGCGCTGCTGGAGGCGCCGCTGATCCGGCTGCAGTGCTACGAGGGCCTCGACGCCGCCCAGGCCCTGTACGACTGGGACTTCGCCCGCCAGCTCCTCCACCTCAAGGCCGCCGAGGCCGCCGGGATCACCGACGTCGGCCGCCTGGAGGGCGAGATCTACGACCGGCGCTTCCTCATCGCCCGGCCACTGCTCAAGGCCCTGGAGACCGGGCCGAGCGTGCTGCTGGTGGACGAGATCGACCGGGCCGACGACGAGTTCGAGGCGTTCCTGCTGGAGGTGCTGTCCGACTACACGATCTCCATCCCCGAGCTCGGCACCGTGCGCGCCGCGACGCCGCCGGTCGTCGTGGTCACCTCCAACCGCACCCGCGAGGTCCACGACGCGCTCAAGCGCCGCTGCCTCTACCACTGGCTGGAGCACCCGGACTTCGACCGGGAGGTGGCGATCCTGCTGCGCCGGCTGCCCGACTGCACCGAGACGCTGGCCGCGCAGGTCGCGCGGGCCGCCGCCCGGCTGCGCGGCGCCGGCCTGGTCAAGCCGCCGGGCGTGGCCGAGACGCTCGACTGGGCCGAGGCGCTGCTGACCCTCGGCGCCAAGGAGCTGGACCCCGACCGGGCCGCCGCCACCCTGGGGGCCGCGCTGAAGTACCGCGAGGACGTCGAGAGCGTCCTGTCGCGTGGGCTGCTGCGCCATGAGTGAGGACGCCGGCGCCCTCACCGCCACGAGTGAGGACGTAGGCGGGCTGGCCGCCACCATGACCGGGTTCGCGCGGACCCTGCGGGCGGCCGGGGTCGGCGCCGACCACGAGCGCACCCACGCCCTGCTGGGCGCCCTGCGCCACCTCGACGTGACCCGGCCGGCGGACGTCTACTGGGCCGGCCGCCTCACGCTCTGCGCCGGCCCGGACGACCTGCCCCGCTACGACCGCTGCTTCCAGGCGTACTTCGGCGGGCGCACCGCCTCCCGCCGGCCGGCCGGGGCGGTGAGCGTCACCCGCCACACCCTCACCCTCGGCGACGAGGCCGGCGACGAGACGGGGGAGGGCGAGAACGAGAGCGCCCCCGGCAGCGCCAGCCGCACGGAGCTGCTGCGCCACCGCGACGTGGCCGCGCTCACCGAGGCCGAGCGGGCCGAGGTGCACCGCATGCTGGCCATGCTGAGCGCCGGGCGCGCGGCGCGCCGCTCCCGCCGCTTCGAGCCCGCCGCCCGGGGCCGGCTCGACCAGCGGCGCACCATCCGTGAGGCGCTGCGCAAGGGCGACGTGGCCCGCCTGTTGCGCAGGAGCCACACCGAGCGGCCGCGCGGCGTCGTGCTGTTCGTCGACGTCAGTGGGTCCATGGCCCCGTACGCCGAGACGCTGCTGCGCTTCGCGCACGCCCTCGTCAGGAGCGAGCCGCGGGCCACCCGCGTCTACTCGGTCGGCACCCGGCTCACCCCGCTCACCGCCGAGCTGCGCCACCGCGACCCCGGCACGGCCCTGGACGCGGCGTCGCGGGCCATCCCCGACTGGAGCGGCGGCACCCGGCTCGGCGAGGAACTGCAGGAGTTCCTCGCCCGGCGCCACGCCCGCGGCGACATCGTGGTGATCGCCTCGGACGGCTGGGAGCGCGGCGACCCGAGCCTGCTCGGCGCGCAGGTGGCCCGGCTGTCCCGGCAGGCGTACCGGGTGATCTGGGTCAACCCGCACAAGGGGTACGCGGACTACGAGCCGCTGACCGGGGGCATGCGCGCCGCCCTGCCGTACCTCGACGACCTGGTGGCCGGGCACAGCCTGGCCGCCTACGAGGACCTCAGCGAAAGGCTCGCCCATGCGTGACGTGCTGCCCGAGATCATGCGGTGGTGGAGGTCGGGGCTCAGGTTCGGGCTGGCGACCGTGGTCAGCACGTTCGCCAGCGCGCCCCGGCCGCCCGGCGCCGCGATGGCGGTGCGGGGCGACGAGGTGGTCGGCAGCGTGTCGGGCGGCTGCGTCGAGGGCGCGGTGTTCGACCTGGCCGCCGAGATCGACGAGCCGGTCCTCCAGCGGTACGGCGTGACCGACGACGACGCCTTCGCCGTGGGCCTGACCTGCGGCGGCATCATCGACATCCTGGTCGAGCCGGTGTCCATCGAGACGTACCCGGAGCTGGGCGACATCGCCCGCTCGGTGGCGGCGCACGAGCCGGTCGCCGTGGCCACCGTCGTGTCCGGGCCCGGCCGGATGGGCGCCCGCCGCGTCGTCTGGCCGGACCGCTCGATCGGGACGCTCGGATTCGACCGGCTCGACGAGGCCGTGGACGACGACACGCGCGGCATGCTCGCCCAGGGCGTCACCGGGATCAGGAGGTACGGCCCGCGGGGCGAGCGGCGGCTGGACGACCTGGCCGTGTTCGTCCACTCGTTCGCGCCGCCGCCCCGCCTGCTGGTGTTCGGCGCGATCGACTTCGCCGCCGCGGTGGCCCGGCTCGGCAAGTTCCTCGGCTACCACGTGACCGTCTGCGACGCCCGGCCGGTCTTCGCCACCCCCAAGCGCTTCCCGGAGGCCGACGAGGTGGTGGTCAAGTGGCCGCACGACTACCTCGCCTCGACCACCGTGGACGAGCGCACGGTGATCTGCGTGCTCACCCACGACCCGAAGTTCGACGTGCCGCTGCTGGAGGTGGCGCTGCGCACCCCCGCCGGGTACGTCGGGGCGATGGGCTCGCGGCGCACCCACGAGGACCGGCTGGCCCGGCTGCGCGAGGCGGGCCTGGCGGAGGAGGAGCTGGCCCGGCTGCGCTCGCCCATCGGTCTCGACCTGGGCGCCCGCACCCCGGAGGAGACGGCCGTGTCGATCGCGGCCGAGCTGATCCAGCTCCGGTGGGGCGGCTCCGGCCGGCCGCTCAGCGACACCTCGGGCCGCATCCACCACGAGGCGTCGTGAGCGTGCGGGCCTCGCGCGTGGCCGGGCTGCTGCTGGCGGCCGGCGAGGGCTCCCGGCTCGGCACCCCGAAGGCGCTGGTCGAGCACGAGGGGGAGCGGCTGGTCGACCGGGGGGTGCGGCTGCTGGAGGAGGGCGGCTGCCACCCCGTGGTCGTGGTGGTGGGCGCGGCGACCGTCCAGGTGCGGGGCGCGGTCGTGGTGCGCAACCCCGGCTGGCGCTCCGGCATGGGCTCGTCGCTGCGGGTCGGGCTGGCGGCGCTGCCCGAGCAGGCCGAGGCGGTCGTGGTGGCGCTGGTGGACCAGCCGTTCGTCGGCCCGGAGGCGGTGCGCGCCCTGGTCGCGAGCGGCGCGCGGCTGGCCGTCGCCACCTACGGCGGGCGGCGGCGCAACCCGGTGCTGCTGTCGCGGGCCGACTTCGCCGAGGTGGCCCGGCTGGCGGTGGGCGACGTCGGCGCCCGGCCCTTCATCAAGGCGCACCCGGAGCTGGTGACCGAGGTGCCGTGCGACGGGCTCGGCGACCCCGCCGACATCGACACCCCCGCCGACCTCGGCAGACTGACCGGGGAAGGCCGGAGCTCAGCGGACTGACCCCGGAAGGCTAGAGGCGGAAGGACGCCGTCGCCGCGCGGTGGTCGCTGCCCGTCGCCGGGGCCACCCCGGCCTCCGTCGCCGTCATCCCCTTGTACAGGATGTGGTCGGGCCGGGTGATCGGGAACGACGACGGCCAGGTGAAGCCGAATCCCTGTCCCGCCTCCTGCTGCGCGTTGAGCAGCGGCGGCGTCAGCCCCCGCATGCCGCGGTCGGTGGTGGCGGTGTTGAGGTCGCCGAGCAGCAGGATCCGCTTGCTGGTGTCGGCGTCGATCAGCCGGCGCGCCGCGGCCAGCGACTCGTCGCGCGAGGCGGTCTGCCCGGGCCTGGCCGAGGCCAGGTGCATGACGTACACGGTCACGTCGCCCTTCGGGGTGTCGACCACCGCGCGGAACGCGCGCACCCAGCCCATGCCGACGTCGAGCGGCTTGGACTGGCGGATCGGGTAGCGGCTCCACAGCCCGACCGTGCTGACCGTGTAGTGGTGGGGGAACAGGGTGTTCAGCCGCTTGGCGGCCGGACCGCCTGAGGTCAGCTCCTGGGCGGCCAGCAGGTCGAGGCCGTCGGCGATGGTGCGCACGGCGGTGCCGGAGGAGTCGTTGGTCACGCCGACGTTCACGGTGCCGACCGACAGGTCGGAGCGCCCGCCGGGCGAGGACCGTAAGAGGGCCGGGCCGAACATCACCGCCCACACCAGGCCGGGCACCAGCGCCGCCACCGCCGCCAGGCGCGAGCGCGCCAGCGCCGCCGCGCCGAGCAGGAGGGGGACGGCCCAGCCGAGCCAGGGGAGAAGGCTCTCCAGGACGGGCGTGAAGCCGCCCATCGCGGGGATCAGGCGATGCCCCGCCAGCACGACGGCCACCACGGCCGCCCCCGCCACGACGATCCGCCCGACGATCCTGTTCAGCATCGGCCCCTCTCCGAGTTGCGCACCAGGCTAGCCGCTCGCCGCGCCGCGCGCGGACGCGCTAGTCTGTTGCCCTCGCAACGGAATAACATTCGGTATCGGGAGCCCGGCAATGCGCATCGGTATGGCACTCAACTACTCGGGCGGCTTCAAGGAGACGGTCGCCGAGCTGGCCGACTACGAGCGGGCCGGGCTCGACATCGTCTTCGTGGCCGAGGCCTACAGCTTCGACGCGGTCAGCCAGATGGGCTACATCGCGGCGCGGACCGAGCGGCTGGAGATCGCCTCCGGCATCCTGCCGATCTACTCGCGCACGCCCACCCTGCTCGCCATGACGGCCGCCGGCATGGACTACGTCTCCGACGGGCGGTTCACCCTCGGCCTCGGCGCCTCCGGCCCGCAGGTCGTCGAGGGCTTCCACGGCGTGCCGTACACCGCGCCGCTCGGCCGTACCCGGGAGGTCATCGAGATCTGCCGCCAGGTGTGGCGGCGCGAGCGCGTGCAGTACCAGGGCCGCCACTACACGCTGCCCCTCCCGCCGGACCAGGGCACGGGGCTCGGCAAGCCGCTCAAGCTCATCAACCACCCGGTGCGCCCGCGCATCCCCATCGTCGTGGCCGCCATCGGCCCCAAGAACGTCGAGCTGGCCGCCGAGCTGGCCGAGGGCTGGGAGCCGATCTTCTACATGCCGGAGCGGGCCGGCGCGGTGTGGGGCGAGGCGCTGGCCGCGGGCAAGGCCAGGCGCGATCCCGAGCTGGGCGAGCTCGACGTCATCGCCCAGGCGTCGCTGGCCATCGGCGACGACGTGGCCGGGCTGCTGGAGTTCGGGCGGCCGATGGCTGCCCTCTACATCGGCGGCATGGGCGCCAAGGGCAAGAACTTCTACAACGACCTGGCCCGCCGCTACGGCTTCGAGAAGGAGGCCGAGCAGATCCAGGAGCTCTACCTCGACGGCAGGAAGGACGAGGCCGCCGCGCTCGTGCCGGACGAGCTGCTGCGCAACATCTCGCTGATCGGCGACGAGGGCTTCGTGCGCGACCGCGTCCAGGCGATGAGGGAGTCCGGCGTGACGACGCTCAACGTCGCGCCGCTGGGCCGCACGCACGAGGAGCGCGTCCGGCTCATCGAGCGCATCAAGGAGATCGCCGGCTGAGTCCGGCGATCCGCCCGGCCCGGTGTGACGACGATCACGCCGGGCCGGGGAATGCGGTCCTGGAGACGGCGTGTTGAACACGCTCGTGAGGTTTTCCGTGGTGATCGTGCGGCTCGTCGAACGCCTGCACATCGACCTGTGCCGGGTTCTGGGGTCTCTCTGTCGCTGATCGCGCCCTGACGCGCTTGATCGCCGATCCCCCTTCGCGGCACGTCGTGCCGCTTCGTGCCACGCCACCCCCGGGCACCACCTCCCTGACCGCCTGAGGCGCGCCCCGCCGTGCCCGCCCGTACCTCCGGAGTCTTTCCGTCGTGAAGAGATTCAGCTTCTCCCTTCAGCTGCTGCTGGGCCTCGTGCTCGGTGTCGCCCTGGGCTTCGCCGCCAAGATCTGGGACGTCGCCTGGCTCGCCGAGACCCTGACCAAGGTCGGCCAGATCTTCGTCCAGCTCCTCAAGCTCGCCGTGCCGCCGCTGGTGTTCACCGCCGTGCTGGTCAGCGTGGCCAACCTGCGCAACGTCAACGGCGCCGCCCGGCTGGCCACCAAGACCCTGCTGTGGTTCCTCGCCACCGCCGCGGTGGCCGTCGGCTTCGCCATCGCGCTCGGCCTGGTGATCAACCCCGGCCAGGGCGTCACCCTCGACACCGGCGCCGCCAAGGCCGTCGACACCGAGGGCGCGGGCACCTGGCTCGACTTCGTCACCGGCATCCTGCCCACGAACGTCTTCACCGCCTTCACCGAGATGAACGTCCTCCAGATCGTCTTCCTGGGAGCCGTCCTCGGCGCCGCCGCCCTCGCGGTCGGCGAGAAGGCCGAGCCGTTCCTCGCGCTCAGCCGCTCCGTCCTGGAGCTGGTGCAGAAGGCGCTGTGGTGGGTGATCCGGCTGGCCCCCGTCGGCACCGCCGGCCTCATCGGCAAGGCCGTGTCCACCTACGGCTGGGAGCTGCTCGCGCCGCTCGCCAAGTTCAGCGTCGCCGTGTACGTCGGCTGCTTCATCGTGCTGCTGGCCGTCTACCCGACGCTCCTGTCGATCTGGGGCAAGGTCAACCCGCTGACCTTCTACCGCAACGCCTGGCCCGCCATCGAGCTGGCCTTCGTCTCCCGGTCCTCGGTCGGCACGCTGCCGCTGACCCAGCGCGTCACGATCGAGCGCAACGGCGTGGACGCCGACTACGCCTCCTTCGCGGTGCCGTTCGGCGCCACCACCAAGATGGACGGCTGCGCCTCGATCTACCCGGCCCTGGCCGCCATCTTCGTGGCCCAGGTCTTCAACGTGCCGCTGGGCGTGGGCGACTACCTGCTGATCGCGTTCGTCTCGGTCGTCGGCTCGGCCGCCACGGCCGGCCTCACGGGCGCGACGGTGATGCTCACGCTGACGCTGAGCACGCTCGGCCTGCCGCTGGAGGGCGTCGGCCTGCTGCTGGCGATCGACCCGATCCTCGACATGATCCGCACCGCGACCAACGTCACGGGGCAGATGGTCGTGCCGGTGCTGGTGGCCCGCTCGGAGGGCCGCCTGGACGAGGCGGTGTTCAACGCGGCGCCGCAGGAGCTGGACGCGCGCCGGCCGGAGCGTGCGGCCGGCGCCCCGGAGCCGGCCGCGGCCTGACGCTCCGCGCAGCGTGAAGGGCGGGAAGCCACCGGGCTTCCCGCCCTTCGCGTCGTCCGGGCTGGGCAACGCGCCCGGATGCCTCTACGCTCCGTTGGTGGCCGACATCAGCTACCTCGACGCGTGGGGCATGTGGCTGGACGGCAGGTCCACGCTGGGTCACGACCTTCTCGGCCTGCCCCTGCTCTGGTGGGGCCGCTTCGGCAAGATCCTGTCGTTCGTGTCGGGCGCGACGGTCGTCGTCGATCTGGTGGGCCCGGAGAAGCTGTCCCGTTACGGCGAACGCCTGGCGCGGTTCATGGCGCGCAAGCCCAGCCGGAACACCTTCGTCGTCGGTCTTCTCACCGGGGGAGCCGTCGTCCTCGTCGCCGAGCCGATCGGGGTGCCCTGGCCGGTGGAGTTCGTGCTCGGGACGACGCTCGGGGGCGCAGCGGGCCTGCTCGCCTTCAGGCTCGGTTCCGCGCTTCAGGATCCCGAGCTGCCGATGGCGACGCGCTGGGTGTCCCTGGGACTGTTCGTGCTCGGCTTCCACTTCGACCTGCTCGCCTCATGACCGCCTCGCATCGTGCGTCCGGCGGTGACACGGCCCGGCCGCCGGACACGGCCCGGCCGCCGGGACGGGCCGTGTCACCGGGCGGCGATCACACGTCGGTGACGTAGATCTGCAGATCCCACTTCGGCGAGACCGGGACGCACCTGTAGCGCACCTCAAGGGATTGTCCCGCGGTGATGCAGTTGCGCTGGGTCGAGTACCAGCCGAAGTGCTGCCAGCCTTCCGCGTGCGCGGGCGTGGCGACGAGGCCGAAGGAAAGCGCGGCCCCGGCCGCGGCGGTCGCGATCACATTGCGCATTCTCATTCTGCTGAACTCCTTTGTCCGGTTGGCCGTGCTCAGTAGTAGAGGTAGAAGTCGTAGCGGGAGCCCGAGGGCTTGCACGAGAAATCAAGAGCCGTGCCGAGGGAAATGGCCTTGACGCCGGCTTTCACGCAGTCGCCGTGGTACGCGTAACTGCCCATCAGGTGCCAGGCCTCGGTGACCTGGGCGGAAGCGGCCGAAGCGGGACCGGCCATGGCGCCGGCCGCCAGCGCGCCGGCCATCAGCGCGGCCGCGGCCAGACGACGAGGGCTCATCTTCTTCTTTCCTTTCGTGAAGAAGTCGGTGACAGCCCTCAGAATGTGTGCGCGTTCTTGGAGATCACTTGTGGATCACTGGGAGCCGGGCACGGGAAAAGAACTCGGCTCACGGCGCGGCGGCGCGGAGAAATGCCTCGGCGAATGTCCGCGCGGCCTCGTCCACCGGAGGAAGGACGTCGCCGAGCGCGTCCGCCAGGACGGGGCGGAACAGCATGTGCGCCGCCATCGGGCCGAGCATGAGCTGGATGAGCAGCGGCAGGGGGAGCGGCCGCAGCCGGCCGGCCTCGATCTGCGCGGTGAACAGCGCGCTCATACTGGCGAACGTCCGGGGCAGGCCGGCCTTCAGCATCCGGGCGGCCGTGCCGTCGGGGCGGCTGAACAGGTCGCCGAAGATGGCCGGCAGCACCCGCGGCTCCCGGGTGAACGCCTCGGCCAGCGCGCGGTAGACGGCGTGGACGGTGTCCTCGACGGACTCCGGGGGATCGGCGGCCAGCGCCTCCAGATAGAGAACCGGGACGTACCGGTCGAACACGCCGGCGATCAGGCCGTCACGGCCGCCGAAGACGGCGTGCAGGCTCGTCGGCGAGCACTGGGCGGCGGCGGCGACGGCGTCGAGGGTGACCGCGCCGAGCCCGTCGCGGGCGACCAGCGTGGCCGCCGCCTCGATGGCCCGCTCCCGGACCGGCGGGCGCCCGCCCGGGTCCACCCCGGCCCGCCGCACCGCCTCGTCCAGCGTGACCCGCGACCCGCCGAGCCTGCGCAGCAGGGTGCTGCGCGAGATGCCGGCCGCCGCCGCGATCGCGCTCAACGGAACCTCGGCCACGTCCTTGCCGTGCCGCTCGGCTGCCGCCAGCGCGGCTTCGACCAGCGCCCTGTCCATGGACGGAGATGGTACCGCTTCCTATCTGAACCTCATGTGTGTATCGTCTCAAGTAGAGACTCATCATTTGATGAATTTCGACGAGGATCAGGCGCGACCCGCAGGAGAGAGGACTGTCATGACCGTCGAGAAGACCGGCGTCCTGGTGTGCGGCGGCGGCCCGGCCGGGATGATGCTGGGACTGCTGCTCGCCCGGGCGGGCGTCGAGGTCACCGTGCTGGAGAAGCACGGCGACTTCCTGCGCGACTTCCGGGGCGACACCGTCCACCCCGCCACCATCCGGCTCATGGACGAACTCGGCCTCGGGGCGGCCTTCCGGGCCCTGCCGCAGAGCCGCCTGGGCAACCTCGCGCTCCCCACCCCCGACGGCGAACTGGTGACGCTGGGCGACTTCGCGGCGCTGCCCGCGCCCTACGACCACATCGCGATGGTGCCCCAGTGGGACCTGCTCAACCTGCTGGCCGAGGCCGCCGGCGAGGAGCCCGGGTTCACGCTGCGCATGGAGACGGAGGCCACCGGGCTGGTCAGGGACGGCGACCGGGTCGTCGGCGTCCGCTACCGCGCCGCGGACGGCCGGGAAGGGGAGATCCGCGCCGAGCTGACCGTGGGCTGCGACGGCAGGCACTCCACGCTGCGCCGGGAGGCGCGGCTGACGCCCCGGGAGTTCCGGGTGCCGTTCGACGTGTGGTGGTTCCGCCTGCCCCGGCCGCCCGCCGAACGGAGCGCCCCGGCCGGGGTGACGCCGGTCGCGCGGGGTGGCGAGCTGCTGCTGTGCCTGACCCGCCCGGACTACTACCAGGTGGCCTACCTCACCGCCAAGGGCTCCGACGCGCGGCTGCGCCGGGAGGGGATCGAGCGCTTCCGCGAGCGGATCGCCCGGCTGCGCCCCGACTTCGCCGACCGGGTGGACCAGCTCGCGAGCATGGACGACGTCCACGTGCTCGACGTCAAGCTGAACCGGCTGCGGCGCTGGTACCGCGACGGCCTGCTGCTCATCGGCGACGCCGCGCACGCCATGTCGCCCGCCGGGGGCGTGGGCATCAACCTCGCCATCCAGGACGCGGTGGCCACCGCCGCCCTGCTGGCCGGGCCCCTGCGGCGGCACGCCGTCACCGTCGCCGACCTGGCGGCCGTCCAGCGGCGCAGGCAACCGCCCACCGTGATCGTCCAGGGCGCCCAGCGGCTGCTCCAGCGTGCCATGTTCGAGATGCGGGCCCCGGGCAGGAGGTCCGGGCCGCCCAGGTCCCTGCTCCTCCTCGTGCGCGTGTTCCCGTGGCTGCGCATGATCCCGGCCCGGTTCGTCGGCTTCGGGCCCCGGCCCGAGCACGCCCCCGCCTTCGCCCGCAGGAGCCCCCGGCTCACCAGCCGTGGGTGACTCGTGGGGCGGCCGGTTCTCCGGCGCCGGGGGCGTCCTCGTGGGGGTTCCGGGACACCGTCATCGCCCTGCTCCCCGGAGCCCCCCCCTCACGTCGCCGCGCGGCGTCTCGGAGGGCGGAACGCTCTCCCGGGCCGCGCCCCTGGTTCCGGAAGCCCGCCAGTGTCGGGGATGTCGCGAAGGGGCGGTCCCGAGGTGCGCGGAAACACGTCTCCCGCCGGCAGGCCGCGCAATCGGGACATCGGAGGACGGCTGGGGCCCTATGGTTGGTCGAAAATGCCGTTTCTGGAGTTATTGGCGGGGATATGTCGGACGAAGCGCCGTCCATGGTCGCTGGCCGGTACCGGCTCGACGAGCGCATCGGCAACGGGCCGATGGGAGAGGTGTGGCGGGGGTACGACACACGCGCCGACTGGACCGTGGCGGTGAAGCTGCTCCGGTCCGGAGCCGCCTCCCGGGAGGCGCTCCAGCGGCACGCCGAGGCCGTGGCCCGGGTCATCCACCCCAACGTCGCCATGGTGCTCGACGTGGGCGACGAGGACGGCACGCCGTACCTCGTGACCGAGTTCCTCGGCGGTGAGAGCCTGGGCGAGGAGCTGGCCACGCGCGGGCCGCTGCCCGTGACCGAGGCGTGCGACCTCGTCGGGCAGGCCGCCGCCGGGCTGGACGCCGCCCACCGGGTCGGCGTGGTCCACGGGCAGGTCAACCCGGGCAGCTTCCGCCGGGCCGGCAGCGGGGTGCTCAAGGTCGTCGGGTTCGGGGTGGCGGGGATCGCCGTCCCGCCCACCCGGTACACCGCTCCCGAGCAGGCCGCGGGCCGCCCGGCCGAGGCGGCGTCGGACCTGTACGGCCTGGGCTGCATGTGCTACGAGCTGCTGTGCGGCCGCCCGCCGTACGAGGAGGCCCCGGAGGAGGGGCGGAGCGTCGAGCCCGTGCCGCCGAGCCGCCACCGCGCGGAGGTGCCCGCCGAGCTGGACCGGCTTGTGCTGTCGATGCTCGCCGCCGACCCCGCCGCCCGGCCCTCCGGCGGCGAGCCGGTACGGCGGGCGCTGGCGGCCATCGCCCGCCCCCGCCCCCAGACGCCCCCGCCGGCCGCCGCCGCGCCGCCGACCGCCGAGTCCGCGGCCCCGTACGGCGCGCCGCCGACCGGCCCGGCGGCTTCCCCGCACGGCGCGTCCCCGCAGGGCGCATCCCCACATGGCGCATCCCCACATGGCGCGTCCCCGCAGGGCGCATCCCCACATGGCGCGTCCCCGCACGCGGTGGGCCCGCACGCGACGGGCCCGCTGCCCGCGCCGCCCGGCGGAGGGCCGCACCAGCCGCCGCGCGCCGGAGACACCGCCGTCTACGACGCGCTCCCGTCCGAGGGCCGCGAACCCGCCTCCAACCGCAAGCTCTTCCTGCAGCTCGGCGTCGCGCTCGCGGTGATCGCGGCCGTCACCGTCGCGTTCGTGGTGTGGGGCGGCTCCCAGGGGACGCCCACCGCCGCCCCCACCCCGACCCCGGTCACCACGATCGAGACCCCCGACATCCCCACCTTCGAGCCGACCACGGCCCCGCCGAGCACCGCCCGGATCGTCACCCCGTCGCCCGCGCCCACCTCCCTCCAGGAGACCGCCCAGCCCAAGGCCACGCTGAGCAGCGGCGCCGTACCGCCGGGCGGGTGGTCGGCGTGGCTGTGGGCCTTCGACAACGCCCTGACGGCCCAGCGGTCCGTCGGCGACGTGAACCCGCGCCTCGCCGACGACGCCCGCAAGAAGCTCAGGAAGGCGGCCAAGAGCTTCGAGCGGGGCCGCGACGCCAAGGGCCGCGACCAGATCAAGGAGGTCATGGCCGAGCTGAGGGCCGCCCAGGCCCGGGGCGAGGTGCCGACCTCGGGACCGCTGCCCGACTTCCTGGGCGACTGGCGGCTCTGACGTACATTGACGCCATGACGATCCTCTCCGAGCGGCGGGCCAGGCTGGCCGCGGCACTGCCCGCCCACGGCGTCGAGACCCTCCTCGTCACCTCCCGCGTCAACGTGCGCTACCTGACCGGTCTCGACAGCTCCAACGCCGCCGTGCTCGTCGGGGCCGACGGCTCGGCGCGGCTGGCCACCGACAACCGGTACGTGGAGCGGGCCCAGGCCCTGGACGTGCCGGTCGTCGAGGCCGTCGACACGGCCGGGGCGCTGGCCGTGCCGGGCACGGGCATCGAGGCCGCGAGCATGAGCGTCGCCACGTACCGGCGGCTGCTCGACCGCCTCGGCGGCGACGCGCTCGTCCCCCTGGAGCACGTCGTCGAGGGGCTGCGCGCCGTCAAGGACGAGGACGAGCTGGAGCTGCTGCGCACCGCCTGCGCCATCACCGACCAGGCCTTCGCCGACATCTGCGGCGCCATCCGGCCCGGCATGACCGAGCGCGAGGTCGCCCGCGTCCTGGAGGCGCGCATGGCCGAGCTCGGCGCCGCGCGTCCCTCGTTCGAGACCATCGTCGCGGCCGGCGAGAACGGCTCAGTGCCGCACCACGTCCCCACCGGCCGGCCGCTCATGGCGGGCGACCTGGTCACCCTCGACTTCGGCGCGGTCTACGAGGGCTACCACGCCGACATGACCCGCACCGTGTCCCTCGGCGAGCCCGCCGCCTGGCAGCGCGAGCTGTACGACCTCGTCGCCGCCGCCCAGCGCGCGGGCCGCGAGGCGCTCGCCCCCGGCGCCGACGTCCGCGAGGTGGACGCGGCGGCCCGCTCCGTCATCGAGCGCGCCGGTCACGGCGGCCACTTCCGGCACGGCCTGGGCCACGGCGTCGGCCTGGAGATCCACGAGGAGCCGTTCCTGGGCCCGTCACGGACCGGTAGACTAGAGGATCGAGTTCCGATCACCGTCGAGCCCGGGGTCTACCTGCCCGGTCAGGGCGGCGTTCGCATCGAGGACACCCTCGTGACACGTGAGGGCGAGCCGGAACTCCTCACGAAGACGACCAAGGAGCTGCTCGTCCTTTAGAGCGGCCGCACGCGGGAGAAAACGAGTGGCGACGACCAACGACCTCAAGAACGGCATGGTGCTGAAGCTCGACGGCGGAGAGCTGTGGGCCGTTGTGGAGTTCCAGCACGTCAAGCCGGGCAAGGGCGGTGCGTTCGTGCGCACCAAGCTCAAGAACGTCCTGTCCGGCAAGGTCGTGGACAAGACCTTCAACGCCGGCGTGAAGGTCGACGTGGCCAACGTCGACAAGCGCGAGATGCAGTACTCCTACCGCGACGGCGACGACTTCGTGTTCATGGACACCGAGACCTACGACATGGTCAACGTGTCCGCCGGCACGGTCGGCGACGCCGCCAACTACATGCTGGAGAACACCCTGGCCACGGTCGCCTTCAACGAGGGCGCCGCGCTCTACGTCGACCTGCCCGCC
The DNA here is from genome assembly GCF_024172185.1 of Nonomuraea roseoviolacea subsp. carminata. Classification (GTDB taxonomy): domain Bacteria; phylum Actinomycetota; class Actinomycetes; order Streptosporangiales; family Streptosporangiaceae; genus Nonomuraea; species Nonomuraea roseoviolacea. The sequence continues at coordinate 474,855 of NZ_JAMZEC010000001.1, read as the reverse complement.
GCGGTCGAGCTGACCATCTCCAACACCGAGCCCGGCCTGCAGGGCGACCGCTCCACCGGCGGCACCAAGCCGGCCACGCTGGAGACCGGCGCCGAGATCAAGGTGCCGCTGTTCATCACCACCGGCGAGAAGGTCAAGGTCGACACCCGCAGCGGCGAATACCTCGGCCGGGCCTGAGGTGTCGGCACGGGGCAAGGCACGCAGGCGCGCGCTGGACATCCTCTTCGAGTCCGAGATCCGCGGCGAGGATCCTCTCAAGATCCTCGCCGAGCGGGTGGAGCGGCAGGAGCCGCCGGTCAACGAGTACACCTCGGCCCTCGTCGAGGGCGTCGCCCGGCACCAGGCGCGCATCGACGAGCTGATCACCACCTACGCCGAGGGCTGGACCCTCGAGCGCATGCCCGCGGTCGACCGCAACCTCCTGCGTGGCGGCACGTACGAGCTGCTCTGGATGCCCGACGTGCCCGAGGGCGTGGTCATCAGCGAGTGGGTGCACCTGGCCGGCGAGCTGTCCACGGACGAGTCGCCGCAGTTCGTCAACGGGCTGCTGGCCCGCTTCAAGCAGCTCAAGCCCAGCCTCACCCTGTAGGGGCCGTCGCGCGGAGTTGACCTTCACGCGACGTCAACGTGTCTCATTGAGGCATGAGGATCGGCGAACTCGCCGCGCTGGTCGGGGTGTCCACCCGGACCGTGCGCCACTACCACCACATCGGCCTGCTTCCCGAGCCGGCGCGGCAGGCCAACGGCTACCGCGAGTACCGGCTCGCGGACGCGGTGGCCCTGGCCCGCGTCCGGCAGCTCGCCCGGCTGGGGCTCTCCCTCGACGAGCTGCGCGACGCGCTGGCCGACGACGACGGTCGCGACCTGCGCGAGGTGCTCCAGGAGCTGGACGCCGACCTCGCCAGGGAGCAGGAGGCGATCGCGGCCAGGCGGGCCCGGCTGGCCGCGCTGCTCGCCCGCGTCGAGGAGGGGTCCGGCACGCTCATGTCGGCCGACATGGCCGGCCTGCTGCGCGAGCTGTCCCTCGACGGGTCGCGCTTCGCCGAGCTCGACCGCCAGATGCTGACGCTGGCCAGTGCCATGGGTGGCCCCGAGGGTGAGAACGCGGTGGTCGAGCTGATGCGGCCGCTCACCGAGCCCGGCATGCTCGCCCGCGGGCTCGACCTCTACCGGCGGCTGGACGACCTCGCCGCGGCCGACCCGGACGACCCCCGGGTGGCCGGGCTCGCCGCCGACCTGGCCGTGCACATCCCGGACGCGATGGCCGCGGCGATGATCGAGCACAGCCGTGACGCGGCGGGCGCCTCGCCGGTGGGCGGCTCAATGGCGGGCACCTCAACGGCGGGTGGCGCGCTGGCGGGCGACTCAATGGCGGGCACCTCAACGGCGGGTGGTTCACCGGCCGGCGGCTCGCCGGTGGCGGACGGCGAGCGGTGGCTGGGGACGTTCGCGGGGGAGATGGCGCCCGCGCAGGCCGAGGTGCTGCGGCTGCTCATGGAGCGGCTGCGCGAGCGGGCGTCATGCTGAGGTCCCGGGGGAGCGGGCGGCGTGGCGGGGGCCGCGGCCCGGGGGCGGCCGCGTCATGCTGAGGATCGCGCGTGCCGCGCTGTACGCCGCCGTGCCCGCCGAGTGCCTGCTGGCCGTGCTGCTCGTGTCGGGGATCCGCCCGCCGGCCGTCCTGCTCGCGGGCGCGGAGACGGCCGCGGCGCTGGTGTTCGCGCTGGAGGCGGCCGTCGCCGGCCGGCTGTACCTGGCCGGGCGCCGCGCGGGGGCGGGCCGGCGGGCCGCGCTGTCGGCCACCCTCGACGCCCTGGTGCCGCCGGTGGTGCGCAGGCTGGTGGTGCTGGAGGCGCGGGGCGTGGCGGCCCTCGTCCTGTTCGTGGCGCGGCGCGGCCGTCCGCGGGTGCCGCCGGGCGCCGTCGCCGGCCCGTACGCGGGGGAGCAGGCGGCGCTCCAGCTCGTCCTCGCCTTCGCGCTGGCCGTGGAGACCGTCGTGGTGGACCTGCTGCTCGTCTCCTTCGGGGTGCCCGCCGCGGTCCGGTTGCCGGTGCTGCTGATCGACGCGTACGGGGTGCTGTTCGCCCTGGCCCTGGTCGCCTCCTGCGCGTTGCGGCCGCACCTGGTGAGCCGCGACGAGCTGCGCGTCCGGTACGGCGAGTACCTCGACCTCCGGGTACCCCGCGAGCTGATCGCCTCGGCCGCGGTGGCGCGCTCGTACGACGAGAAGCGCGTGGTCGCGGTGGAGGACGGGCGGCTGCGGGTCGCGGTGGGGTCCCAGACCAACGTGGCCGTCGAGCTGAGCGCGCCCGTCACCGTCGTGCGCCCGCTCGGGGGCCGGGCCGAGGTCACGTCCGTGCGGTTCTTCGCCGCCGACCCGGCCGCCGTGGTCCGCGCCCTGCGCCCGGCCCCGGTGCCGTGACGGCCCGGCGCCCGTCCGCCGGCTTCGGTGGTATGACGTCCGGCGCCCGTCCGCCGGTCCCGGCGCCGAGATGCACGGCGCCCGTCCACGCCGTGCGCCCGCTCCTCTCACCTCCGCGCCGTGACGGTCCGTGTGCATGACACCCGTGGCAGCACGTGGGAGGCGTGGGACGGCGTAGGCTGGGGCGCGTCGGAGGAGCGAGAAGGAGGCGAGCCGAGGTTGCGAGCTGAAGGCGTCACGAGGCCCCCGGCGGTGCGGACCGCCGTCGTCTGGGACGCGCTGCTGGCCGAGCTGGCCCGGCTGGGCGAGACCACCGGGCGCGAGCGGCTCGACATCGTCGACGCCGGCGGCGGCACCGGAGGGTTCGCCGTGCCGCTGGCCGAGCTGGGCCACACCGTCACGGTCGTCGACCCGAGCCCCGACTCGCTGGCCGCGCTGGAGCGCCGGGCCAAGGAGAAGGGCGTCGGCGTGCGCGGCCTCCAGGGCGACCTCGCCGACCTGGCCGACCTGCTCGACCACGACGACGCCGACCTGGTGCTGTGCCACAGCGTGCTGGAGTACGTCGACGACCCGATCGGCGCGATGACCGCCGTCGCGGGGCTGCTGCGCCGGGGCGGGGCGGTGAGCGTGCTGGCGGCCAACCCGGTCGCGGCGGCGCTCCACCGCGCGCTGGCCGGTCACTTCGACGAGGCGCGCGCCGCGCTGGCCGACCCCGAGGGCCGCTGGGGCGACCGCGACCCCACCCCGCGCCGCTACACCGCCGAGGCGCTGTCCGAGCTGCTGGCGGCCACGGGTTTCGCGGTGGGGGCCGTGCACGGCGTGCGGGTCTTCGCCGACCTCGTGCCCAGCCGTCTGGTCGACGGCGAGCCCGGCGCGGCCGAGGCGCTGGTCGCGCTGGAGCAGGTCGCGGCCGGTCACCCCGTGCTGCGCGACATCGCCACCCAGCTCCACGTCCTGGCCCGCCGCGGCTGACCCGCCGGGCGGGTGCCGCCCGGGCGTTCGTACGGGTGTTCGGATAGAATCGAGGACGTGTCCCGCAAGCAGATCACCGGCATCGGCCCCGCACCGCGGAGCGGGGCCGATGACAGCGGCTGCCCGATCCTCCACGTCGACATGGACGCCTTCTTCGCGAGCGTCGAGCTGCTGGAGCGGCCGGAGCTGCGCGGCCGGCCGGTGATCGTGGGCTCGCCCGCCGGCCGCGGCGTGGTGCTCAGCGCCACCTACGAGGCCAGGGCCTACGGCGTGCACTCGGCGATGCCCATGAGCCGGGCCCGCCGGGTGTGCCCGCAGGCCGTGATCATCCCGCCGAGCCACGGCAAGTACTCCGAGGTGTCGCGGGGCGTCATGGAGATCTTCCACGCGATCACGCCGCTGGTCGAGCCGATCGCCTCCGACGAGGCGTTCCTCGACGTGGGCGGCGCCCGGCGCCGGCTGGGCCGGCCCGCGGCGATCGCCGCGATGATCCGCGAGCAGGTGCGCGAGCGTTACGGCATCACCTGCTCGGTGGGGGTGGCCGGCAGCAAGTTCGTCGCCAAGCTCGCCTCCAAGCAGTGCAAGCCCGACGGCCTGCTCGTGGTGCCCGAGGCCGAGGTGGTGGCGTTCCTCCACCCGCTGCCCGTCTCGGCGCTGTGGGGCGTCGGCGAGCGCACCGAGCAGGCCCTCGTACGGCTCGGCATCCGCACGGTCGGCGACCTGGCCCGCGTGCCGCCCGCCACGCTCCGCCGCGAGCTGGGCCACGCCGTCGGCGGCCATCTGGCCGAGCTGGCCTGGGGCCGCGACCAGCGGGCCGTCACCGCTCACACGCCCGACAAGAGCATCGGCAACGAGGAGACGTTCGCCGCCGACGTCGACGACCCCGAGGCGATCCGGCGCGAGCTGCTGCGCCTGTCGGAGCGCGTGGCGGCGCGCATGCGGGCGGGCGGTCACGTGGGCCGCACCGTCAGCGTGAAGCTGCGCCGGGCCGACTTCACCACCATCACCCGCTCGCGCACCCTCAAGGAGCCGACCGACGTCGCCCAGGAGATCTACACCACGGCCTGCGAGCTGTTCGAGGCGGCCGGGCTGGAGCGGGTGCGCCTTCGCCTCGTCGGTGTCAGGATGGAGAACCTCAGCCCCGCCGGTTCGACGGCGCGGCAGCTCAGTCTCGGCGAGCGCGAGACGGGATGGCGGGAGGCGGAACGCGCGATGGACAAGGCGATCCGCAGGTTCGGGCCCGACGCGGTGCTCCCGGCGTCGCTTGTGCGCGGAAGACTTGATGAAATGGAAGCATGACGCCGATGTCGTCGCCGATGTCACGAGTCGGGGGGAGTGTGGGGAGTGGTGCCTAGATGACCCACAATGGAGCTATGACGTCACCTCCGGTTTGGTCTGCGTTGGACGTTTGCTTTCGCCTACGTCTACAGCCTCGTATTCTGGGGATAACCGACCGCGAGGTCCGGACACCCCGTGTTCGTTGCCGTCTTCCCCGTCCTGGGGCCGTCCTTGGGAGGCGCCGTGCCGCTCTCTGAGCACGAGCAGCGCTTGCTCGACCAGATCGAGCAGGCACTCTACGCCGAGGATCCGAAGTGGGCCAACACCGTCAGGATCAGTGACCCCCGCAGCCACTACAAGCGCCGCCTGATCAAGGCCTCCATCGGCTTTGCGCTCGGGGTCGTGCTCCTCATGGTCGGTGTGGTGATCAACCTGATCCCGCTCGGCGTCGGCGGCTTCGTGGTCATGCTCGCCGCGTGTCTGTGGGGCCTGTCGAGCTGGAAGCGCATGAACGGCTTCGTCGACACCGCCTCCGGTTCGGCTCCCGCTCCGGGCAAGCCGGCCCGTCGCGGCGGGCGGGGCACGTTCATGGAGCGCATGGAAGAGCGCTGGCGCCGCCGTCACGACGAGCGCTGACCCGGAGCCTTCCCGGCACGACCGTGCGGTCATCCCCGCGGAACGACCGCACGGCCACCCGCCGGTCCGGGCTCCCCTTCCGAACGGTCGTGCGGTCAACCGCCGGTCCAGGCTTCTCTTCCGCACGGTCGTGCGGTCACCCGCCGGTCCGAGCATCTCTCCGCACGGTCGTGCGGCCGTCCCTCGGGAACGACCGCACGATCACGCGTCTCCCGTCATGACCCCTTCGGGGCCGCCCTGCGCAGCCGCAGGCTCTCCAGCCGGTCGAAGCCGTCCAGCAGCCCCTCGCCCAGCCGGCGCAACCGGCGCAGCGTAGAGGGCGGCAGCAGCACGGCCCGCACCCTCCGCCCCCGCGACACCGTCGCCGCCAGGGCCCGCCGCACCGTGCGCAGGTCCTGCCTCATCGGCCCGATCTCGCCGGGCGAACGGGCGAACAGCGACCGCTCCACCGCCGACGCGATGGCCGTCAGGGCCGCCGCCGAGTCGGCGTCGAACTCGTACCGCTCGGCCAGCCTGCGCGCCAGCGCGCGCGGCGTCTCACTGGTGCCGCGCTCCGTCCCGTAGTCCAGCAGCAGGTCGTCGAGCTCCGCCCAGACGGCCGCCACGTTCGGCCGCCGCCCGGCCACGGCTCTGACGCCCGCACCGGAGCCGGTCCGGGGCGCGCCCGGCCCGCCCGCTCCGTCCGGACCGTCCGGCCCGTCTGACCCGTCCGGCCCGGACGGGTGGGACGACTTGGACGGGCGGGACGGCTTGGACGACGTCCCGCCCGCGCCGTCGAGGCGGCGCAGCCGCCGCCCGCGCGTGAGCAGCCGCAGCGCTGCCGGCACCAGCAGGAGCAGCAGCAGCACGGCCACCCCGATGCCCACGTAGGCGGGCCAGGGCGCCGGTTCCTCGGCCGGCAGCCCGACCGGCTGCAGCGCGGCCTCGCGGTCAAGCTGGCGCGGGTTGATCCGGCCCTGCGGCGAGAGCGGCTCGTCGGCGGAGTTGCTCGTCGCGCCGGGCGTCGGCGTCGAGCTGTCACCCACCGAGTCCGGCGGCGGCACGGTGTACGCGGGGACCCGGGCGCTGCCCTGCCCCAGGGAGCCCGTCGGCGTCGGCTCGAACGGCAGCCAGCCCACGCCCTCGAAGTACAGCTCCGGCCAGGAGTGGGAGTCGTTCGTCCCCACCACCCAGCGGTCGCCGACCTTCGTGCCGCCGGTGTAGCCGATCGCGACCCGCGACGGGATGCCCGCCAGCCTGGCCAGCACCGCCATCGACGACGCGAACTGCTCGCAGAACCCGGCCCGGCTGCGCAGCAGGAAGTCCTTCAGCGCCGAGTTGCCGTGGCCCTGCGTCTCCAGGGTGTAGGTGAAGTTCCCGGTCCTGGTGAAGAACTCCTGGAGCTTGACCGCCGCGTCGTAGTCGCTGCGGGCGCCCTTGGTGAGCTGGTCCGCCAGCGCGCGGATCTCCGGGGGCAGGTCGTCCGGCAGCTTCAGGAAGCGGGCGTCGAGGTCGGACCGCGAGTGCGGCAGCGACTTCAGCAGCTCGCTGGTGGGCGCCGGCTCGCTGGTCGACACCTTGTACTCCAGGCCGGCGGCCTCGTCCCGGGTGGAGAAGACCATGAGTGAGCTCACGTCGGCCCGCCAGTCGCCGTCCACCTGGATCTGCCGGGGCGGGTACGGCAAGGGCAGGAACGACAACTTCGTGATCTCGTCGCTGATCCGGATGTCGGTCACCACGTTGGAGACCGGCACGCCCCGCGACAGGCCCGGCGGCGGCGGGAGCGGCCCGTCCTCGGTCCGGTTGTCCGGCGAGCCCTTGCGCTCGGTCATGCTGAACTGCTCGCCGTCGAACGTGTCGAGCGCGTAGATCCGCAGGTAGCGGGGCTTGTCGTCGCTGTTGGTGTACGACAGGACGACCCGCTGCTCGGGCAGCTCCAGCTGGCCCCGCAGACCGGCGATCGGGTTGGGGATGCTGATCGAGTTGCCGGCGCCCGGGCCCCTGCCGCCCACGCCGAAGGTGAAGAACGACACCGGCTCCATCACCGGCAGCGCCGCCGGCACCAGCACGGCCAGCACCACCGCGGCGAACCCGATCCGCTTGCCCGACAGCCGCAGTCCCCGCGTGTCGGCGGTCTCCCGCACATGCTCCGCGGCCCGTGCTCCCCGCCCGGCCGCGCCGGGCGGCTGCGGGGCGGCGGCCCGGGTGGTGCGGCGCACCAGCACCGCCCGTCCCCAGCGACCCACCCGCTCGCGGCCGTCGGCAAGGAGCAGGCCGAGGAAACCGGACGCGGCGATCACGAACGCCGGCCAGCTGATCGGGTCGGCCAGGATCGTCGCCGGCACCGTGGCCAGCGCGAGCAGCGGCAGCCCGGCCAGCGCCGCCCGCCGCATCCGCGCCGCGAGCAGGTCCACCAGCAGCGCGACGAGGCCGACTCCGCCGCAGGTGAGCAGCGTGACGCCGGTGTTGGCGGGAACCGGCGCGGCGAAGCGCTGGATGTCGGTCCACCCGGTCCCGAGCAGCCTGGCCAGCTCCACGACCGACGCCTTGGTCGGCACGAACCACGCCCACGCCTTGCCGGCGGCGAACGACGCGGTCAGGTAGATCCACAGCACGATCACGCCCACCACCGGCGCCGCCCACGCGGGCAGCGACAGCCGGCCGCTCAGCATGCTCGCCGCGAGGACCGCGAGCACCGCGCCCAGCGTCCCCCAGAACCAGGAGCCGCCCTCGAACAGCGGATAGAGCAGGATCGCCGCGCAGAACGTGGCCACCGCCGCCGCGACCGACAGCCTCATGCCGCACCTCCCGCCGGGCTGAGCGCGTACCGGCCGCGGTTGCCGGCCGCCTGCCACACGGAGGCGATCGACGTGCCGGCGGGCAGCCGCACGATGCGCCAGCCGTAACCGCTGAGCACGGCCTGCACCGCCTGGTAGTCCTCGTTCGAGCCGGGCTCACTGCCGTTCCAGGTGTCGACGTCCAGCAGCACCGCCACCCCGGTGATGCCGCTGTGCCGCACCCGCCCCAGCTCGCGGGCCTCCTCCGGGTCGAGGGAGCCGAGCACGGCCACGACGAGCCCGTCGCCCCCGCCCTGCCGCAGCGCCGAGACCGCCATGTCCAGCGAGCGGATCGGGCTCTGCCGCACCACGGCGAGCGTGTCGAGCAGCGACCAGCTCAGGCCGGTGTCCGTCAGGTGCTCGGCGCCCTGGTCGGTGACCAGGCGCAGGCCGAGGCCCTCGTGCGCGAGGTGCACGCCGATGGAGGCCGCGGCCGAGACCGCCACCTCGAACGACGAGCGCGGTCCCTCGCCGCGGTGGGCGTGGCGGCGCGTGTCGAGCAGGAGCGCGCCGCGGCTCTGCCACTGCTGCTCCTCGCGCCGCACCATCAGCTCGCCGCGCCGCGCCGTGGAGCGCCAGTGGACCCGGCGCAGGTCGTCGCCCTGCCGGTACTCGCGCGGGGCCACGTCGTCGTCGCCGGCCGCGGCCACGCTGCGCGTGCGGCTGTCGCCGCCGCCCGTCCACTCGCCGGACAGCCGTACGTGGGGCAGCGGCACGACCTGCGGCGTCACCACCAGCGTGTCGGCGATCGTGAACGAGCGCGACAGCTCCACCAGCCCGAACGGGTCGGCGATGCGCACCGACAGCGGCCCGATCGTGTAACGGCCGCGCAGGTCGGAGCGGACCCGGTAGTCGATCTCGCGGATGCCCCTCGCCTCGACCTTGTCCAGCACGAACCGGGGCCGCACGCCCAGCGCGTACGGCACGGTGTCCTCGATGAGCAGCAGACCGGTGGGCAGCCGGGTGACGTTCTCCAGGCGCAGCGTCACGGTGGCCTCCCCGCCCACCTCGGCCCTGGCCGGGTCCAGCCGCCTGGCGCAGCTCAGCCGGTACCGGGTGCGCGCCGCCACCATGGCGGCCAGCAGCGGCAGCGCCGCCACCAGCACCCCGATGCGGAACAGGTCGTTCTCTCCCAGCAGGACCGCCATCACCAGCGCCGCGACACCGGAGGCGAGGAACGAACGGCCCCTCGCGGTGAGCGCCCGCAGCCCCGCTCTCACGACGCCCTGGTCTCCGGCACCGGCACGCGCCTGACGAGGTCGGTCACCACCTGTTCCGGAAGGCGGCGCTGACCCTGGGCCTCGACGCTGGGCAGCAGCCGGTGCGCCAGCACGGGCACGGCCAGGTCCTGGAGGTCGTCCGGGATGACGTAGTCGCGGCCGGCCAGCGCGGCGTGCGCCCGCGCGGCGCGCACGAGCTGCAGCGTCGAGCGGGGCGAGGCGCCGAGCCGCAGGTCGGGGGAGTGGCGGGTGGCGACGACCAGGTCGATGGCGTACTTCTTGACCGGCTGTGACACGTACACGCCGCGCACCGCCTCGATGAGCGTGCGCACCTCGGCCGTCGTCGCGACCGGCTGGAGCTTGTCCAGCGGGGAGGCGCCGCCGTGGACGTCGAGCATCTCCAGCTCGGCGTGCGGCTCGGGGTAGCCCATCGCGACGCGGGCGGTGAAGCGGTCACGCTGCGCCTCGGGGAGGGGATAGGTGCCCTCCATCTCGATGGGGTTCTGGGTGGCGATCACCATGAACGGGCTGTCGAGCTGGTACGTCACGCCGTCCACCGTGACCTGGTGCTCCTCCATGCACTCCAGGAGGGCCGACTGGGTCTTGGGCGAGGCGCGGTTGATCTCGTCGCCGACCACGATGTTGGCGAAGACCGGGCCGGGCTTGAACTCGAACTCGCGCGTCTGCTGGTTGTAGGCGCTGACGCCGGTGATGTCGCTCGGCAGGAGGTCGGGGGTGAACTGCACGCGGCGCACCGGGCAGTCGATGGAGCGCGCCAGCGCCTTGGCCAGCATGGTCTTGCCGACGCCCGGCACGTCCTCGATCAGCAGGTGGCCCTCGGCGAGCAGGACGGTGAGGGTCAGGCGGACGGCGTCGCTCTTCCCCTCCACCACGGACTCGACGGCCTCGCGGATGCGGTGCGCCGTGGAGACCAGCTCGTCGAGCTGGGGAGGGACGTCATGGGTAACTGCCACCAGGCCTCCATGAGAAGAAGTGCGACGGTCGTCCCCAGTGGCGGCCATGCCATTGCGGGAGCCATGCCGTTCCTTTTCCATTGTGTGTACGACCCTACGATGGTGCGGGTTCTGGGGCGACTTTTGCCGATTTTCCAGAGAACTTGGACGATGTCCTGTTCTTGTGTCATAGCGGTGCGAATCCGGTGACACGCGGCTACCATGCGCCCCCCACTTTTCCCCACGCCCGTCCCCGCGCGCCTCCGGCCCTCCAGCCTCCGGTTTCTTCGGCGTGTTCCGACACGCCCGTGGCCGTCCACGCCCCCTCCGCGCCCCCCACTGCGCTCCACCGCTGTGACCTGCGAAAACGCGAAACGATCAGGCTGTGACATGGGGTTGAATCAGTTGACGGTGGGGAGAAGTGGAGTATGGTGGTGCGCAGTGGAGGGCCGGTGCGCCAGCGTCGAGCGCTTCACTAGGCACGGGAGGTGGGGCCGATGTTCCTCGGCACCCATCAACCGCGTCTGGACGACAAGGGACGGCTGTTCCTGCCGGCTAAGTACCGTGAGGAGCTGGCGGAGGGTCTTGTGATCACCAAAGGCCAGGAGCGATGCCTCTACGTCTTTCCCGTGGAGGAGTTCCAGCGCATTACCGAGGCTCTCAGCACCGCCCCGGTCACCGCCAAGGCGGTGCGTGATTACAGCCGCGTCTTCTTCGCCAGCGCGTCCGACGAGACCCCCGACAAGCAGGGCCGCATCACCATTCCGCAGAGCCTGCGGCAGTATGCCGGCCTGCAACGCGACTGCGTCGTCATCGGGGCCAACACCCGGTTGGAGATCTGGGACGCGCAGGCGTGGGACACCTATCTCAACGCTCAGGAGCAGGCGTTCGCCGATCTGTCGGAGGAGGTGCTGCCAGGGATCTTGTAGAAGGCACGGTCGATCCGTCGGAGATGTCGTTCGGCGAGGTCTCCACCCGCAACCACTGCCGGCCAGCTGATGCACCTTCCCCGGTGTCAGATGGCGGGCTTCCACGAAGAGGGTGCGGATGGGGACCTGGCCGGGCGGCGCCGGGTGGGGACCCAGGAAGGGCCGATAGGATCGCCGACCGCGTCATCCGCGAGCAAGGACGCGAGAGGGGGGTTGGAGATGAGCGACGCCACAGGCACCGGCGGTCACGTTCCGGTCATGCTCGACCGCGTACTGGAGCTGCTGGCTCCGGCGTTGGGCGGTGAGCGTCCCGTCGTCGTCGACGCCAACCTCGGCCTCGGCGGCCACTCGGAGGCCCTGCTCGCCGCGCATCCGGCACTCCACCTGATCGGCATCGACCGCGACCCTTTCGCGATCGACTTCTCCACGCGCCGGCTCGCCCCGTACGCGGAGCGGACCACCCTGGTCCACGCCTCCTCCGACCAGCTGGCCGACGTGGTCGCCACCACCGGCGCCGCCCTCGGCCGCACGACGGTCGACGGCGTGCTGTTCGACCTGGGGGTCTCCTCGCCGCAGCTCGACGAGGCCGAGCGCGGATTCGCGTACTCCTATGACGCCCCGCTGGACATGCGGATGGACACCGAGCAGGAGCTCACGGCGGAGAAGGTGGTCAATACCTACTCGGCCGGGGAGCTAACGCGCATCCTCCGTGATTACGGCGAGGAACGGTTCGCACCGCGTGTCGCGGGCCTAATTGTCAAGGAAAGGGCCAAGGAGGCCATAACGTCGACGAAGCGGCTCGCGGAGATCGTCCGGCAGGCGATTCCCGCCGCTACCCGGCGCACCGGGGGCAACCCCGCCAAGAGGACTTTCCAAGCGCTGCGCATCGAGGTCAACGCGGAGCTCACCGCCCTGGAGGCGGCGCTGCCCGCGGCCCTCGACGCGCTGGCGCTCGGGGGGAGAGTCGTCGTGCTCTCCTACCACTCCCTGGAGGACCGGCTCACCAAGCAGGTCCTCACGGCGCGAACCAGGGACACCAGCCCACCCGGGCTCCCCGTCCCGCTGCCGGCACACCAGCCGCGGTTCCGCCTGGTGACGAGGGGGGCCGAGCTCCCCGGCGAAGAAGAGCTGGCCCGCAACCCGCGGGCTGCCTCGGCCCGGCTACGGGCGGCAGAGAGGATCCGTGTTGACGACCACGACTGAGCAGGAGACCAGGCGGCGCGCGTCCGCCCGCGGCACCGTGCTCGAGCCCGCCGCGCCCGGCGCCGCCACACCCGGCGGCGCGTCCGACACCGGCGCGTCCGGGTCGGCCTCCGGCGGAGCGTCCAGCCGTGGCGCGTCGCGGTCGGCCGCCTCCGGTGGTGGCGCGTCCGGGTCGGGTGCCTCCGGCCGCGGCGCGTCCGATGCGGGCGAGCGCCGCGCGTCCGGTCGCGGTGCCTCCGGTTCCGCCGCCGCGGACGCCGACACGCCGGTCATCACGCTGCCCGACTTCACCTCATCCGACCACAGCTCGCCCGACCTGCCGTCGGCCGGTCCGTCGCGGCCTGGCGCGGCGCGCTCCGGCGCGCGCGGCGGGGTCAAGGGCGGGGCCGCCGGCGCGCCCGGCACGGGCCGTCGCAGGCCCGCGCCCGCCCAGCAGCCCAAGAACGGCACCCGCACGCTCACCGGCCCCGCCGGCACGTCACCCGCCGCGCCGCCCGCGCGGCCGTCCGGCGAGCCCACGACGCGACCGGGTCCCGGCACGGGCCCCGGCCAGGAGCCGTCGCCTTCGGCGCGGCCGATCCCGCGCCCGCGCCCGGCCGCCGAGTCCGCCTCCCACCGTGACCGCAGCGAGCGCGCCGCCCGCCCCGCGGCCCGGGGGGTCCCGGCCCGCCGCCGCCAGCGGGCGCCGTTCGTGCTGCTCGTCGTCGGGCTGCTCTGCGGTGGCCTGGTGAGCCTGCTGCTGCTCAACACCGTGCTCGCCCAGGACTCGATCACCGCCTCGCGGCTGCGGAGCGAGATCGCCGCCGCGCGCCAGCACAACGACCGGCTCAAGCAGGTGATCGAGGAGGAGACGCAGGCGTCCGTCATCGCCAGGCGGGCCGAGGACCAGGGCCTCCACCTCGACAACAGCATCAACCCGCTCACGCTCGGCGACACGGGCAAGGGCGCCGCCAAGCCCGGCACGGGCACGGAGACCGGCACCCCGGTCACGAACGGCACCGGCACCCCGGCCACGAAGGGCACCACGCCCGGCACCACGACGGTGACGGGCGGCGAGGCCAGGACGGGCACGGGCGGCACGGCCGAGACCGGCACGACGGGCACCACGCCCGGCACCGCGACGGTGCCCGGTGGCGAGGGCGGGACGGGTACGTCCGGCGGCGGGGCGCGTACGGGTGGCACGTCCGGACAGGACCACCGGACCGGTGACGCGTCCGGCGGCGAAGCCGGTGGCACGTCCGGTGCGACGACCGGGCAGGGCGCCGACGGCGGCGCCCCGGCCGGCACCGGAGCCGACGCCGGGCTGGTGGGCCGGACCCGGTGAGGGACACAGGCGGCAGGGGCCAGGGGCCCGGCCGTGGCGGGGGCGGCGCCGGCTCTCAGGGAGGGCCCGGCGCCGCCCGTCGTACGCCCGGCGGTCCCGGAAGGCCGGGCAGGCAGACGGGTTCGTCCCGTTCGGAGGGGACGGGGCGCGCGTCGTCCGACGACCGTCGCGACCCCGGGAAGCGCCATGACCCGTTCGACCTGCCCTTCGATCTGTCCTCCGGCGGCTTGGCCGACGACGACCCGGACGACCGGCCGCGCGGCCGCACGCCCCGTGGCCGCACACCCCAGGACCCGCCCCGCACCCGCGCACCGCAGGACGCGGGCGGCCGCCTGCGTCGCGACCCGGACGACGAGCCGCGGGCCCGTGGCCGCCTGCGCCGGGTCCAGGACGACGACCCACGCGGCCTACCGGCGGGACGCGTACGCCGCGACCGTGACGACGCCGCGCGCGATGCCGCGCCGCGTGCCCGTGCGGGCCGTGAGCGTGATGACGACGCGCGAGAGGCCGCTCCCCGGGGACGCCTGCGCCGTGACCCCGACGGTGAACCACAGGGCCCCGCTCGGGGCCGTACGCGCCGGGACTGGGAAGGTGACCCCCTGGACCTGCCACACGGCCGCTCGTCGCGAGACGGCGCGCGCGGGCGGTCGGGCGGCCGTTCGGCCGACGACCGGGTGAACGCCCGCCAGGACCGGCCGGGCGGCCGGGCCGAGCGCGACTCCGCCGACGCCCGCCGCTCCCGCCAGGACGACGGCGACCCGGCGGACTGGGACCCGCTGGCCGGTTCCGCCCGCTCCAGGCGCTCGGCTCAGGACCGTGACGACCTCCCGCCCCTCAGGGGACGCGGCGAGACCCCGTCGGCGCGCGCCGGCCGCCAGGACGACGGCGACGGTCCGCGTGCGCGTTCCCGTCAGGACGACGGTGACGGTCCGCGTGCGCGTTCCCGTCAGGACGACGGTGACGGTCCGCGTGCCCGTTCCCGTCAGGAGCCTCTGGGACGTGTCATCCGCGGCCGTGAGGGCGACGGCGCCGAGCCCGCCCGGGGCCGCGCGCGTGGCGAGGCCGGCGGGCCGTCCGGGCGCGGCCGCCTGCGCCAGGACGGCGCTCAGGGAGCGGGGACGCGCCGGACCTCCGCGCAGGACGCCGACCCACGCGACTCCCGCAGCCGCGACTCCCGCGACCCCCGTGACCGCAGCCGCGACCCCCGCGACCGTGATCGTGACCCGCACGATCGTGACCCGCGTGATCGTGATCCCCGCGGTCGGGACCCGCGCGACCGCGGTCGTGACCCGCGCGACCGCGACCGTGATCAGGACCCGCACGACCGCGATCGTGACCCGAGCGGGCGCCGCGATCCCCGTGATCGTGACCCGCGTGATCGCGACCTCCGCGACCGCGACCTCCGTGATCGTGACCCGCGTGATCGTGACCCGCGCGACCGCGATCGTGACCCGCGCGACCGGGGCAGCGCGCGTGGCCGGGCCGCGGCGCAGGAGCGCGACCCTCGTGGACGCGCCCCCAAGGACGCCCCAGGACGCCCCACCGTCCCCCGCAGGGGAGCCCCGCGTCGCGGGCCCGCGAGCCCGTTCGCCCGCGGCCTGGGCGCGCTGCTGTCCCGCCTGCCCGGAGCCCCAGGTGCCTGGGGCCAGGACGGCTGGGACCCCGACGGCCAAGGTCCCGGCGGCCGGGGCCCGGGAGGACGCGGCGGCGGGCCCGGGTCGGGGCGCAGGCCGCCGTCCCGCCCCGCCAGGCCGCCTCTCGTGCTGCGCCTCGGCAGCCCGCGCCGGCGCATCAACGTCGGCCTCATCGGCATGACGTTCATCCTGTCGATCTTCGCCGGCCGTCTGATCCAGATGCAGGGCCTCGACTCCAAGGTGTACGAGGCGCGGGCCGCCAGCCAGCGCCTGCAGACCCAGCAGATCCCGGCCAAGCGCGGCACGATCACCGACGTCGGCGGCCACCCGCTGGCCGTCACCGCCGAGGCGCGCGAGATCGCCATCGACCCCAGCGTGGTGCCTCCCGCCGCGCGTCCCGCGGTCGCCCAGGCCCTGGCCGCCCACCTCGGCAGGTCCGAGCAGGAGATGGCCGCCAAGCTGGCGGTGACCGGCACCCGCTACCAGCTCCTGGCCAGGGACGTCGACCCCGGCGTGGCCGCCCGCCTGCTCAAGGGCGGCGTGCCCGGCCTGACGGCGAAGAAGATCTACCGGCGGCTCTACCCGGCCGGCGACCTGGCGGGCAGCCTCATCGGGTTCGTCGGCGACGAGGGCAAGGGCCTCGGCGGCATCGAGGCGGCCAAGAACTCCCTGCTGGCCGGCCGCGACGGCGAGCAGCGGGCCGAGACGGGCCGCGACGGCCAGCCCATCCCCATGACCAGCACCCAGCGCACCGCCCCGGTCGACGGCCGCGACGTGCGGCTGACCATCGACCGCGACATCCAGTGGGCCGCCCAGCGGGCCCTCGCCGCGCAGGTGAAGGAGGCGGGCGCGAGCAGCGGCACCGTCATCGTCATGGACGTGCGGACGGCGCAGATCATCGCCATGGCCAACGCCCCCGAGCTCGACCTGAACAACTGGGGCAAGGCCCCGCCCGGCCTGTACGTCAACCGGGCCGCCGCCGACGTGTTCGAGCCCGGCAGCACCAACAAGGTCATCACCGCGGCGGCGACGCTGGAGGCCGGCGTGGTCAGCCCCGACACGGTCTTCCAGGTCAAGGACAACATCAAGTGCTACGACCGGGTGCTGCGCGACGCCCACCCGCACCCGGCGGAGGCGATGACCTTCCGCGAGGCGATGGCGCAGTCCAGCAACGTCGCGACCATCATGGCCGCCCGCAAGATCGGCAGCGAGCGGCTGTACCGCATGCTCAAGGCGTTCGGCTTCGGAGCGACGCCCGGCGGCGGCGTGCCCGGCGCGAGCGCCGGTCTGCTGCCCGACTACAAGACCTGGTCCGGCAGCCAGAGCTGCACGGTCGCCTACGGCCAGGGCGTGTCGGTGACCGCGCTGCAGATGGCCAGCGTGTACCAGACGATCGCCAACGGCGGCGTGAAGATCGAGCCGCAGATCGTGGCCGGCACGACGGACGCGTCGGGGCGGTTCGTCCCCTCCGCCCCGGGCAGGAAGACCCGCGTGGTCAGCGAACACACGGCCAAGGAGATCACCACCATGCTGGAGGCCGCGGTGAGCGCCCAGGGCACGGGTGAGCTCGCCGCCATCCCCGGTTACCGGGTGGCGGGCAAGACGGGCACCGCGGACCGCTACGATCAGCAGTTGGGCCGTTACGACGGATACACGGCCTCGTTCGCGGGCTTCAGCCCCGCCGACGCGCCCCGGCTGGTGGTGCTGTCGGTGTTGCAGAACCCGAAGAACGGACACTTCGGCGGGCAGATCGCCGCGCCCGTGTTCAAGGATGTGATGACGTTCGCCATCAAGAGCAGGAAGATCCCGCCCACGGGTTCCACCGCGCCCGCGGTGCGGACGCGCGCGGGACAGTGACCGGGGAAGGTACGCTGCCGCCGTGCGTCCCCCGTCGTCTATGCGTCCAACGACCAGTCCGCCCCGCCCGCTGACCGGGCTGGCGACCATGCTCGACGCCGAGTCCGGCTCGGCGAGGTCGCCCCATGCCGCGCTGACCGGTGTCACCATCGACTCGCGTGAGGTCATGCGCGGCGACCTGTACGTCGCCCTGCCCGGCAGCACCGCCCACGGCGCGTCCTTCGTGGCGCAGGCCATGGCGCGCGGCGCCGCGGCGATCCTCACCGACGAGGCGGGCCGCGAGCGGGCCGTCGCGACCGGGCTGCCGGTGCTGGTCGTGCCCGACCCGCGGGCCCTGCTCGGGCAGGTCGCCTCCTGGGTGTACGGCCAGCCGGCCCACGACGTCCAGGTGCTCGGCGTCACCGGCACCAGCGGCAAGTCCACCACGACGTTCCTGCTGGAGGCGGGGCTGCGGGCGGCCGGCCACACCACGGGCCTGGTCGGCGGCGTCGAGATCCACGCGGGCGACCTGGTGTTCCACCCGCGGCTGACCACGCCCGAGGCGTCCGAGCTGCACGGCCTGTTCGCCCTCATGCGCGAGCGGGGCGTGACGGCGGCGGCCATGGAGGTCTCCAGCCACGCCCTGGCGCTCGGCCGCGTCGACGGCGTCCACTACGACGTGGCGCTGTTCACCAACCTGTCGCAGGACCACCTGGACTTCCACAAGGACCTCGACGACTACTTCTCCACCAAGGCCCGGCTGTTCCAGCCGGAGATGTGCCGGGCGGGCGTCACCAACTACGACGACCCGTACGGCCGCGAGCTGCTGACGCGGGCCAAGGTGCCGATGACCACGTTCTCGGCGCTCGGCGACCCGGAGGCGGCCTGGCGGGCGCTGGACACCCGGCTCGGCGCCGACGGCAGCGCCTTCCGCGTGGTGGGCCCCGGCGGGGTCGAGGCCGACGCGCAGATCTCGCTGCCCGGCCCGTTCAACGTCGCCAACGCGCTCGGCGCCGTCGTCACCCTCGTCGAGGCCGGCGTGCCGCTCCAGACGGCCGTCCACGGCGTCGGCGCGATGACCGGGGTGCCGGGCCGCATGGAGCGGATCACGGGCGCCGGCGACGACTTCCAGGCCGTGGTCGACTACTCGCACAAACCCGGCGCGGTCGAGTCGGTGCTGACGTCCTTGCGCGAGGTCACCGCCGGGCGGCTCACCGTGGTGCTCGGCTGCGGCGGCGACCGCGACACGGGCAAGCGGCCCCTCATGGGCGAGGCCGCGGCCCGGCTGGCCGATGTGGCGATTTTCACCAGCGACAATCCCCGTTCGGAGGACCCGCTGGCCATCCTGGCCGCGATGATGGAGGGAGCGCTCCGCGTTCCGCGGCACGACCGCGCTCATGTGATCATTGAGCCTGACCGCGCGGCCGCGATCGAGCTGGCGGTCGGCCAGGCCGGCCGCGGCGACGTGATCGTGGTGGCGGGCAAGGGCCATGAGCAGGGTCAGTACATTTCAGGCGAGGTGATCCCCTTCGACGACCGCGAGGTCGTCGCCCGGGCGATCGACGCACGCAAGGAAAGCAGGAAGCACGCATGATCCCGTTGCCTCTGGCCAGGATCGCCGAGATCACCTCGGGGGCCCTGTCGGGCATGGCCGACCCCCGCGCGGTGGTCCGCGGTCCGGTGGTGATCGACTCGCGGGACGTCCGGCCGGGATCGCTGTTCGTCGCCTTCAAGGGCGCGCGCGTGGACGGTCACGACTACGCCGCCCAGGCGGTCCGCGCCGGAGCCGTCGCGGTGCTCGCGAGCCGGGCGGTCGACGCGCCCGCGGTCGTGGTGCCCGACACCGCCGCCGCGCTGGCCGCCCTGGCCACCGCGCAGAGCGCGGCCCTGCCCGGCGCCACCGTGATCGGCGTGACCGGCTCGGCCGGCAAGACCACCACCAAGGACCTCCTGGCCCGGCTGACCGCCCGCATGGGCGCCACGATCGCGCCGGTCGGCTCGTTCAACAACGAGATCGGCCACCCGCTGACCGTGCTCAGGGCCGACCACGAGACCCGCTTCATGGTGCTGGAGCTGAGCGCCCGCAACATCGGCCACATCCGCGCGCTCACCCGCATCGCGCCGCCGCGCATCGGCGTGGTCCTCAACGTCGGCACCGCCCACCTCGGCGTGTTCGGCGGCAAGGAGGCCATCGCCAAGGCCAAGGGCGAGCTGGTCGAGGCGCTGCCCCGCGACGGCGTCGCGGTGCTCAACGCCGACGACCCGCTGGTGCGCGAGATGGCCGCGCGCACCGAGGCGCGCGTCACGCTGTTCGGGCGCGCGCCGGAGGCCGCGATCCGGGCCGAGGACGTCACCTTCGACGAGCGCGGCCGGGGCTCCTACACGCTGACCACGCCGTCCGGCTCCGCCCGGGTCTCGCTGCTGCTGTACGGCGAGCCCGCGGTCGAGAACTCCCTGGCCGCCGCCGCGGCGGCCTACGAGCTGGGCCTGCCGGTCGCGACCATCGCCGCGGAGCTGAGCGAGGCGACCCCGCGCAGCCGCTGGCGCATGGAGGTCACCGACCGCCCCGACGGCGTCACCGTGATCAACGACGCCTACAACGCCAACCCCGACTCGATGCGCGCCGCGTTCGCCGCGCTCGGCTCCCTGGGCCGGGGACGGCGGCGGTTCGCCGTCATCGCCGCCCTGCGCGAGCTGGGCGAGGACTCCACGCAGCTCAACACCGACCTGGGTCGCCTGGCGGGCGGCGCGGGCCTGTCGGGGCTGGTGGTCGCCGGCCCCGAGGCCGACCCGGTGCTGGCGGGCGCGTCCGCGGCCGCCGCCCACCCGGGGGACATGTCCCCGACCGGAGACATGTCCGGAACGGGCGAGATGCCGATCGTGCACGTGCCCGACGCGGAGGCCGCCGCCGCGCAGGTGTCGCGGTGGCTGCGGCCCGGCGACGTCGTGCTCGTCAAGGGACCCCGTGCGATGAGCCTTGAGAGGACGGCCGAGCTGCTGCTCGGGGGTGCCACCCAGTGAACAACATCATCATCGCCGGCGCGGTGGGACTCATCCTGTCGATGCTCGGCACCCCCCTGGCCATCCGGCTGCTCTCCCGTCGTGGCTACGGCCAGGAGATCCGCGAGGAGGGCCCGTCCGGCCACTACGACAAGCGCGGCACCCCCACCATGGGCGGCATCGTCATCGTGCTGGCCTCGCTGCTGGCCTACGGCGGTTCCCACCTGGCCATGCTGTCGCCGCCCACCGTCTCGGGCCTGCTGGTGCTGTTCCTCATGACCGGCCTCGGCGCGGTCGGCTTCCTCGACGACTTCATCAAGATCTACAAGCAGCGCAGCCTGGGCCTGCGCAGCGGCGCCAAGGCGCTGGGCCAGCTCGTCGTCGGAGCGATCTTCGCGGTGATGGTGACCCAGCAGGCCAACGTGTACGGCATCACGCCCGCCGAGCCGCGCCTGTCGTTCCTGCGCGACTTCGGGCCGCCGCTGGGCATCGTCGGGTTCACCATCTGGGTGCTGATCATGATCGTCGGCTTCTCCAACGCGGTGAACCTCACCGACGGCCTCGACGGCCTGGCCAGCGGCGCGACCGGTGTCGTGCTCGCCGCGTACGTGCTGATCGGCAACTGGCAGCTGCGCAACAACTGCATCGACCAGCTCGGCCCCAACTGCTACTGGGTGCGCGACCCCCTCGACCTGGCCGTGGTGGCCGCCGCCGTGCTCGGGGCGCTCATCGGCTTCCTGTGGTGGAACGCGCCCCCCGCCAAGATCTTCATGGGCGACACCGGCTCCCTCGCGCTGGGCGGCGTGCTGGCGGGCCTGGCCATCGCCACCCGCACCCAGCTCCTGCTCATCATCCTCGCCGGCCTGTGCGTGATCATCACCCTGTCGGTGATCATCCAGGTGGGCTCGTTCAAGATGACCGGCAAACGCGTGTTCCGGATGGCGCCGCTGCAGCACCACTTCGAGCTGAAGGGCTGGGCGGAGACCACGATCGTGGTCCGGTTCTGGCTGATCGCCATGCTGTGCGCCGCCCTCGGCCTCGGCCTGTTCTACGTCGAGTGGATGCCGCGATGACCCACGCGGCGGCCCTCGGCCTCACCTGCGTCGCCGGGCTCGGCGTCTCCGGCACCGCCGTCGCCGAGGCGCTCGCGGCCCGGGGCGAGCGGGTCGTGGTCGTGGAGGCCGTCGAGGGGGAGCGGCAGCGCCGCGCCGCCGCCGACCTGGCCGCGCTGGGCGTGGAGACCCGCTTCGGGGCCATGGAGCTGCCCGAGGGCGTCACCCGGCTGGTCACCACCGGCTGGGCGCCGCACCACCCGCTGATCGCCGCCGCGCTGCGGGCCGGCGTCGAGGTGGTCGGCGAGGTGGAGCTGGCCTGGCGGCTGCGTCCGGCCGGCGCCGCCC
This sequence comes from Nonomuraea roseoviolacea subsp. carminata, assembly GCF_024172185.1. Lineage (GTDB taxonomy): Bacteria > Actinomycetota > Actinomycetes > Streptosporangiales > Streptosporangiaceae > Nonomuraea > Nonomuraea roseoviolacea. The sequence goes on along the minus strand of NZ_JAMZEC010000001.1, from coordinate 453,235 downwards.
CCTGGCTCGCCCTGACCGGCACCAACGGCAAGACCACCGCCGTGCGCATGCTCACGTCCATCCTGCTGGCCGCCGGTCGCGCCGCCGCCGCCGTGGGCAACGTCGGCGAGCCCGTCATCCGGGCCGTCACCCGCACGGGGGACGAGGCGTACGACACGCTGGCCGTGGAGCTGTCCAGCTTCCAGCTCCACTGGTCGGGCTCCCTGGCGCCGCTGGCCGCCGCGGTCCTCAACGTCGCGCCCGACCACCTCGACTGGCACGGCTCCATGGCGGAGTACGCCGCCGCCAAGGGCCGCATCTTCGAGCGCGCGGGCACCGTCGTCTACAACGCCGACGACCCCGAGGCCACCCGGCTGGCCGAGCCGTACCCGAAGGCCGTCGGCTTCACGCTGCGCGTGCCGCGGCCCGGGCAGATCGGCGTGGTCGAGGACCTCCTCGTGGACCGGGCGTTCGTCGCCGACCCGGTGGAGGCGGCCGAGGAGCTCGCCACGCTGGCCGACGTGCGCCCGCTCGCCCCGCACAACGTCGCCAACGCGCTGGCCGCCGCCGCGCTCGCCCGCGCCGCCGGCGTGCCCGCCTCCGCCGTACGCCAGGGCCTGCGCGACTTCACGCCCGACCCGCACCGCCTCCAGCACGTCGCCCGCCTCGGCGAGGTCGACTACGTCGACGACTCCAAGGCCACCAACCCGCACGCCGCGGCGGCGGCCCTGTCGTCCTACCCGTCGATCGTGTGGATCGCGGGCGGTCAGCTCAAGGGCGCCGACGTGGACGACCTGGTGCGCCGGGCCGCGCCGAGGCTGCGCGGGGCGGTGCTGCTGGGCGCCGACCGCGGCGTGATCGCCGAAGCACTCGCGCGACACGCCCCGGATGTCCCCGTCGTGGACATCTCCTCCCAAGACACTGGTGCGATGGACGAAGTCGTCACCGAAGCCGCCCGTCTGGCCCGCCCGGGTGACACCGTGCTGCTCTCGCCGGCCGGGGCGTCGCTCGACATGTTCGCGGGGTACCCGGCCCGGGGGGAGGCCTTCGCGCGTGCCGTACACGGGTTGAAGGCCGCCACGTGAGCGCCACCAGCACCGAGGACCGGCCGCGGCAGAGCGCCGTCGAGGGGCCGTCGAGCTGGGCGCGCGAGCAGCTCGCCGCGCTCAGGGAGCTGCTGGGCAAGCCGCTGACCACCTACTACCTGATCCTCGGGTGCAGCGCCCTGCTGCTCGCTCTCGGGCTGATGATGGTGCTGTCGGCCTCCAGCATCGAGGCGATGCAGAAGACCGGCAACCCGTTCTCCTGGTTCATCAAGCAGTCGTTCTCGGCCGCGCTCGGCGTGCTGGTCATGTGGGGCTGCTCCCGGCTGCCGCACCGGGTGTTCCGGTGGGCGGGCTATCCGCTCATGGCGTTGTCGATCATCGCGCTGGTCATGGTGCTGTTCATCGGCTCGTCCGAGCTGGGCGCGCAGCGGTGGATCTACGTCGGCCCGCTGACGCTCCAGCCGTCCGAGCCGGCCAAGCTCGGGCTCGCGCTGTGGGGGGCCGACCTGCTGGCCCGGCGCGCCCGGCACGGCCGCATCGAGTGGCGCCACATGCTGATCCCGCTCATGCCCGGCACGGCCATCCTGGCCGTCATGGTCATGCTCGGCCGCGACCTCGGCACCACGCTCGTGCTGTTCATGATCTTCCTGGCGCTGCTGTGGGTGGTGGGGGCGCCGATCAAGCTGTTCGCCGGCATCCTGTCGCTGGCCGTGCTCGCCGCGATCATCATGATCAAGGTGGAGCCGTACCGGATGGCCCGCATCGGCGCGTTCCTCGACCCGTGGGCCGACGCGCAGGGCGCCGGCTACCAGGCCGTGCAGGGGCAGATCGCGATGGGCTCCGGCGGCTGGTTCGGGCTCGGCCTGGGCAGCAGCCGGGCCAAGTGGAGCTGGCTGCCCCACGGCGAGAGCGACTTCATCTTCGCCATCCTCGGCGAGGAGCTCGGCCTGATGGGCACGCTGGTCGTGGTGGCGCTGTTCGGGCTGCTCGGGTACGCGGGGCTGCGGGTCGCCACCCGGGTCAACGACGCGTTCGTCCGGCTGGCCGCCGCCGCGATCGTGGCCTGGATCGCCGGTCAGGCCATCGTCAACATGGGCGCCGTCCTCGGCGTGCTGCCCATCACCGGCATCCCGCTGCCGCTCGTCTCGTACGGCGGGTCGGCCCTGCTGCCGACGCTCGCCGCGCTCGGCATGCTGCTGTCGTTCGCCAAACGCGAGCCCGGCGCCCGCGAGGCCCTCGCCGCCCGTGGCCCCGGACCGGCCGCCCGGGCCCTAAGCTGGCTGGGCCTGGGACGCGCCGTCAGGGCCCGATCTAGGGCCGGATCGAGAGCCGAATCCAGGGCCGAGTCCAGGGCCGGTTCCCGGGCCGGGCGCGAGGCCCGGCGCTGAGGCGCCGCGCGGCGGGGCATGACGTGAGAGACGGGACGCTGGGCACGACGTGAGGGAGTGGACATGAGGGTGGTCCTCGCCGGTGGCGGGACGGCCGGCCACATCGAGCCGGCGCTCGCCCTTGCCGACGCGCTGCGCCGCCTCGACCCGGGCGTCGGCATCACGTGCGTGGGCACCGAGCGCGGCCTGGAGACGCAGCTCGTCCCGGCCCGCGGCTACGACCTGGAGCTGGTGCCGGCCGTGCCGCTGCCCCGGGCCCTCACCCCGCGGCTGCTCACGGTGCCCGGCCGGCTGGCGGGCGCCGTCAACGCCGTCGCCGCCGTGCTCGACCGCGTCGCGGCCGACATCCTCGTGGGCTTCGGCGGGTACGTCGCCACGCCCGCCTATCTCGCCGCCAAGCGGCGCGGCCTGCCGATCGTGGTCCACGAGGCCAACCCGCGCCCCGGCCTGGCCAACCGGCTCGGCGCGCGGCTCGCCGACCACGTCTTCAGCGGCTTTCCCGAGCCGGCCCTGACCGGCGCCGCCTACATCGGCACGCCGCTGCGCCGCGAGATCGCGACGCTCGACCGGCTGTCCACGGGCGACAAGGCCCGCTCCTGGTTCGGGCTGGAGAACGACCGGCCCACGCTGCTCGTCTTCGGCGGCTCCCGGGGTGCCAGGTCGCTCAACCAGGCGGCGCTGGCCGCCGCCCCCGCCCTGCGCGCCGCCGGCATCCAGGTGCTGCACGTGCTCGGGCCGGACAACGTCCCCGACCACGAGCCGCCGCCCGGCGACCCCCAGTACGTCCTGCTGCCCTACGTCGACCGCATGGACCTCGCCTACGCCGCCGCCGACCTCGCCCTGTGCCGGGGCGGGGCGATGACCTGCGCCGAGCTGACCGCGGTGGGGCTGCCCGCGGCGTACGTGCCGCTGCCGCACGGCAACGGCGAGCAGCGCGTCAACGCCGAGCGCATCGTGGCCGGCGGCGGCGGGCTCGTGGTCGACGACGCGGAGCTGTCCGCCCAGTGGATCGTCCACCACCTGCTGCCGATCCTGCGCGACCCCGAGCGGGTCGCCGTCATGTCGGAGGCGGCCGCACGCCTCGGCCGCAAGGACGCCGATATCATGCTCGCGAGGAAAGTCTTGGAGATAGCCGGATGAGTCTGGTCAAGCTGGTCGAGCCCATCGCCGCCGAGGACCTGGGCCGGGTCCACTTCATCGGCATCGGCGGCGCGGGGATGTCGGGCATCGCCCGCATCCTGCTCAAGCGCGGCGTGCGCGTGTCCGGCAGCGACGCGCGCAGCAGCGATCTCGTGGGCGAGCTGCGCCGGCTCGGCGCCACCGTGCACATCGGGCACGCCGCCTCGCACATCAGGGACGTCGACACCGTCGTCGTCTCCACCGCGATCCGCGACTCCAACCCCGAGCTGGGGGAGGCGCTCAAGCAGGGGCTGCGCATCATCCCGCGCGCCGCCGCGCTCGCCTCGGTGATGGCCGGCCGCACGGCCGTCGCCGTCGCCGGCACCCACGGCAAGACCACCACCACCTCGATGCTCACCGTGGCGCTGCAGAAGTGCGGCGCCGACCCGTCCTACTGCGTCGGCGGCCAGCTCGTCACCACCGGGCTCGGCGCCGACGAGGGCTCCGGCGAGGTGTTCGTCGCCGAGGCCGACGAGAGCGACGGCTCGTTCCTCATGCTGGCCCCCGACATCGCCGTGGTCACCAACGTCGAGGCCGACCACCTCGACAACTACGGCGACCCGCGCGCCGTCCACGACAGCTTCGCCCGCTTCAGCGAGCGGATCGGCTCCCTGCTCATCGCCTGCGCCGACGACCCGGGCGCGGCCGAGATGGCCGAGGCCGCGCGGGCGCGCGGCCTGCGGGTGCGCACGTACGGCGAGGCGGGGGAGCTGCGGATCACCGACGTGCGGCCCGACGGCTTCGGCACGCGCTTCACCGTCGAGGGACGCGGCGAGGTCAGGCTGGCCGTGCCCGGGGCCCACAACGCGCTCAACGCCACCGCGGTGATCGCCGTGGCCGACGAGCTGGGCCTGCCGTTCGAGGAGATCAGGGACGGGCTGGCGGCCTTCGGCGGGGCCAAGCGGCGCTTCGAGGCCAAGGGGGAGGCGGGCGGCGTCGCCGTGTTCGACAGCTACGCCCACCACCCGACCGAGCTGGCCGCCGACCTGCGGGCCGCGCGTGACGTGGTGGCCTCCTACTCGGGCGACGGGCGGGTCGTCGCGATCTTCCAGCCTCACCTGTACTCGCGCACCCGCTTCTTCGCCGACGACTTCGGCGCGGCTCTCGCGCTGGCCGACGAGGTGATCGTGCTCGACGTCTACGGCGCCCGCGAGGACCCCGAGCCGGGCGTGTCGGGGGCGATGGTCGCGGGCCGCGTGCCGCTGCCGGCCGAGCGGGTCGCGTACGAGCCCGACCGGACCGCCGTCCCCAACCTGGCGGCGTCGCGCGCGCGGCCGGGCGACATCGTGCTCACCATGGGCGCCGGCGACGTGACGGAGCTCGGCCCCCAGATCCTGGCGGAGCTCTCCGGCCGCTGACGCCCCCACGGGGCCCTACCGGCCGCGCCCCGGGCCGGGCCGCGGGCGCGCCTCGGGCGGCGCAGGCGGGGCTCGGCGTAGGTTCGATGCCGTGATCGGGACGGATGATCGTGCAGCCGGGAGAGTGATGAGGGCGCGGACGGCGTTGCTGGTGCTGCTGACCGTGGGCGTGGTCGGCGTCGCGGCGTGGCTGGTGTTCTTCTCGCCCGTCCTCGGCGTCCGCTCCGTGGAGATCGTGGGAAATCTCACAGTGCCCCAGGACCGGGTCAAGGAGAAGGCCGCGGTGCCCTCCCTGCACCCGCTGGCCACGGTCGACCTGGAGGGGGTCGAGGCCCGGGTCCTGACCCTGCCGCAGCTCGCCACGGCCAAGGCCGAGCGGGTCTGGCCGGGGACGCTGCGCATCCGGGTCACCGAGCGCCGCCCGGTCGCCTCCCTGCCCGTGGGCGGGCGGGCCGCGCTGGTCGACGCGCACGGCGTGGTGATCGAGGTCAGGGATCTGGCACCGGCCTGGCTGCCGGTGCTCAAGGTCGACCGGCCGGCCGCGGGCGACCCGGCGACCATGGCCGCCCTCAAGGTCGTCCAGTCGCTGCCCGGCTCGCTGGCGGGCAAGGTGCGCCAGGTGAGCGCCACCACGGCCGAGGGCGTGTCGCTGGAGCTGACCGACGGCCGCACGGTCTTCTGGGGCGGCGCCGAGCGCGGCGAGGAGAAGGCGCGCATCCTCGCGCGGGTGCTGGGGCGCAAGGCCGACGTCTACGACGTCAGCTCACCGGACGTCGTCACCCTCAAGTGATCTTATCGCGGCGCATCTGGTAATGATCCTTACCAGCCGCCGGGCGGACGCGTTTCCGCCGTCCGATCAGCGGGGGCGCGAGAGGTTCGCCGCGCCTGTGCGCGCCGGCGGCCCGGGCGTGAGAGCCTGTACGCGGGACGTACGGCGGAGGGGTGCCCCGACCTGGCGAGATCACAGAGCGAAACGGACAGCCCGCGACACGCCGGACGCGCTTGCGGCGCGGTTAGTTGACCCGCCCGGAGCGTAACTCCTACTGTCCGTATCAATCCTCAGGTTGACATAAATCTGAATCTCAACTTGAGGTTGAGACTTACCCGAACTGAGAACGCGGAGACATCCGCACCGAAATGGCAAGTAAACGAGCGGAAAGGCCCCTCGTCGTGGCAGCACCGCAGAACTACCTCGCGGTCATCAAGGTCGTCGGCATCGGCGGCGGCGGAGTCAACGCCGTCAACCGGATGATCGAGGAGGGACTCAAGGGCGTCGAGTTCATCGCGATAAACACCGACGCCCAGGCGCTGCTGATGAGTGACGCCGACGTCAAACTCGACGTGGGCCGCGAGCTCACGCGCGGACTGGGCGCCGGCGCCAACCCCGACGTGGGGCGCAAGGCGGCGGAAGACCATCGTGAGGAGATCGAGGAGGTCCTCAAGGGGGCCGACATGGTCTTCGTGACGGCCGGCGAGGGCGGCGGCACCGGCACGGGCGGCGCGCCCGTCGTGGCCAACATCGCCCGGTCCCTCGGCGCCCTCACCATAGGCGTCGTGACCCGGCCGTTCAGCTTCGAGGGCCGGCGCCGCGCCATGCAGGCCGAGGCCGGCATCGAGACGCTGCGCGACGAGGTCGACACCCTCATCGTGATCCCCAACGACCGGCTGCTGTCGATCTCCGACCGGCAGGTGAGCGTGCTCGACGCGTTCAAGGCGGCCGACCAGGTCCTGCTGTCCGGTGTCCAGGGCATCACCGACCTGATCACCACGCCCGGTCTGATCAACCTCGACTTCGCCGACGTCAAGTCGGTCATGTCCGGCGCCGGCTCGGCGCTCATGGGCATCGGCCACGCGCGCGGCGACGACCGTTCGGTCGCGGCGGCCGAGATGGCGGTCTCCAGCCCGCTGCTGGAGGCCAGCATCGACGGCGCCCACGGCGTGCTGCTGTCGATCGCGGGCGGGTCCGACCTGGGCCTGTTCGAGATCAACGAGGCGGCGCAGCTCGTGTCCATGGCCGCGGCGCCCGACGCCAACATCATCTTCGGCACGGTCATCGACGACGCCCTGGGCGACGAGGTGCGCGTCACCGTCATCGCCGCCGGCTTCGACGACGTGCCGCCGCCGGTGGAGAAGCTGCCGCGCCCGCAGAGCCGCCCCGCCGCGCAGGCCGCGCCGCCGGTCTCCGCCCCGGTACGGCCCAGCGTCGCCCCGCCGACCGTGAAGGCCGAGCCCGCGCCCCGCGTGGAGCCCCGGCCCGAGCCGCGCGCGGAGGTGCGGCCCGAGCCGAGGCCCGACTTCCGTCCCGAGCCCCGTCCGGAGCACCGGCCCGAGCTGAGGGCCGAGCCGCGGCCGGAGCTGCGGGCCGAGCCGATGCGGCCCGTGGAGAGCGTCCCCGAGCCCGCGCCCGACCCCGAGCCGGTCGCCGTGGCCGAGGAGCCGCCCGGCCCCGTCTCGATCCCGCGGCCCACGCCCGAGCCGGCCAACCCGCCCACCCCGATCACCTCCCGCATGTCGGAGCCGGCCAAGCGTCGCCCGGTCGTCTTCGAGGAGCAGGAGGAGGAGCTCGACGTCCCCGACTTCCTCAAGTGACCGTCGCGCCCTCGCCGCTCCGCTCCCGTTCACAGGGGACGGCGGAGCGGCGCCGCTGTGTGCGGGGGCGCCTCGGGCCGTCGTGACGGCGCACCGGGGGAGCCGGGGCGCCCGGCGAGGGGGCCGGGAGGCCGTCCGTGCGGCCGTGTGCCGTACAAGACGGTCGCGATGATCGGCCCGGTCGGCGGGACCGGACGGGCACCGGGCATGATGGTGGCCTGCGGGAAGCCGCGAAAGGCCCCATGACTGAGGCGGGACGAACAGGGCAGTCCCGAAGTCCTGAGGGGAAGGGACAAGGGCGATGAGGCGGGACGAGATCGCGGCCGGACCGGCCGACGTCGAGCGGCGGGACGAGGTCGAGCGGCGGGACGAGATCGCGGCCGGGCTGGCCGACGTCGAGCGGCGGATCGCGGAGGCGTGCCGCGCGGCCGGGCGCGACCGCGGCGAGGTCACGCTGATCGCCGTCACCAAGACCCGCCCCGCCGAGGACGTGCGGATCCTGGCCGACCTGGGCGTGCGCGACGTCGGCGAGAACCGCGACCAGGAAGCCGCGCCCAAGGCCCACGAGCTGGCCGCCCTGCCCCTGACCTGGCACTTCGTCGGCCAGCTGCAGACCAACAAGGCGCGCTCCGTCGCCGGTTACGCCGACGTCGTCCACTCCGTCGACCGCCTGCGCCTGGCCGCCGCCCTCAGCAAGGAGGCCGGGCGGCTGGGCCGCGAGATCGGCTGCCTCGTCCAGGTGTCCCTGGACGACGACCCGGGCCGGGGCGGCGCTCTGCCCGCCGACGTGCCGGCGCTGGCCGACGAGATCGCCGCGCTCGGCCACGTCTGGCTCGGCGGCGTCATGGCCGTGGCGCCGCTGGGCGAGGACCCGGGCAAGGCGTTCGCGCGGCTGCGCGAGGTGGCGCAGGCCGTGCAGGAGAACCATCCGCGCGCCACCATGATCTCGGCGGGGATGAGCGACGATCTGACGGAGGCCGTCGCGCACGGCGCGACACACGTGCGGATCGGTACGGCGTTGCTCGGCCGTCGCAAGCCCTTCGTCAGGTAATGTCCCCTCAAGTGGGCTTCAGGCCCGCGCATCCAGTAGAGGTCGATCAGCGGTGAGCTTCAAGGGGGTACGGCTACCGCCTCGGGCGCTGCGACAGGCCCGAGCGAGTGCGACCATGAGCAGGAGGACGACGTAGCGATGGCCGGCGCGATGCGCAAGATGGCGGTCTACCTCGGTCTCGTGGAGGACGACCGTTACGAGAGGTACGACACCTACCCGGACGAGTACGCCTACGAGGACGAGGCCCCCCGCACCGGCGAGGAGCGGCCCGTGCCGGTCCAGGACCGCGACGAGGAGACCGACCCGGGCGTCCCCGCGCCCCGGCCCGCCACGACCGTCCTGGAGCGCCGTACGACCGATCTGGCCCGCATCACCACCCTCCACCCCCGCACCTACAACGAGGCGCGGACGATCGGCGAGCACTTCCGCGACGGCACCCCCGTCATCATGAATCTGACCGAGATGGTTGACAGCGACGCCAAGCGCCTGGTCGATTTCGCGGCAGGTCTGGTCTTTGGCCTACACGGCAACATCGAACGTGTTACCAACAAGGTGTTCCTGTTGTCCCCTGCCAATGTCGAGGTGACCGCCGAGGACAAGGCTCGAATCGCGGAACGCGGGTTCTTCAACCAGAGTTAGAGTCTCTGTATGCCTATCGCACCCGACCGGGTCTCGCCGAGGCCCGCAGGGCACACCAGAAGGGGAGGCGCGGCCAGCCCGTGGCGATCGTAAGTCAGATCTTGGTCGTCGTCCTGTCGCTCTACCTGGTGCTGCTCATCGGCAGGATGATCTTTGAGACGGTCCAGGCGTTCGCCCGCCAGTGGCGGCCCACCGGGGTCGTGCTGGTGCTGGCCGAAGCCACATACACCGCAACAGACCCACCCCTCAAGTTCCTCCGCCGTTTCATTCCTCCGCTCCGGTTGGGTACGGTGGCCTTTGACCTGAGCTTCACAGTCCTCTTCATCGTGGTCCTGCTCCTGATCCAGATCGTGGGATGGATGGGCCGGTGAGGGGGACCGCGGGGCACCGGTCGAGATCCAACTCGTGTCCGCGCTGAAGTGATTCGGGATCCCCGTCCCTCCGGACAGACTCCAAGCGCGCCAAGGAGACCAAAAGATGCCGCTGACGCCCGCTGACGTGCGGAACAAGCAGTTCAGTACGACCCGGTTGCGACCGGGCTACGACGAGGAAGAGGTCGACGCCTTTCTCGACGAAGTCGAGGCCGAGCTCGACCGCCTGATCCAAGAGAACGAGGAGCTGCGCGCCAAGCTGGGCGAGTGCCTGCGCGGGAAGGTGCCGGGCGGCATGAGCATGCCCATGGCCTCCGCGCCGGTGCAGGAGCAGCCCAAGCCCGAGATGATGGCGCCCCCGCAGCCCGAGCCCATGCGGGCCCCGGAGCCGCAGCCCCAGCCCCAGCCGGTCCCCGTGGCCATGAACATGCCTCCCGCCGAGGACAACATGGACACCGCGGCCCGCGTGCTCGCCCTGGCCCAGCAGACCGCCGACCAGGCGATCGCCGACGCCCGTCGCGAGGCCGACGAGACCGTCACCCGCGCCCGCCGCGAGGCCGACGAGATCCTCACCAAGGCCCGCCGCCAGGCCGAGCAGGTCATCGGCGACGCCCGCGCCCGCGCCGAGACGCTGGAGCGCGACGCCCAGGAGCGCCACCGCCAGGCCATGGGCTCCCTCGTCCAGACCCGCGACGAGCTGGAGCGCAAGGTCGAGGAGCTGCGCAGCTTCGAGCGCGAGTACCGCAGCCGCCTCAAGCTGTACCTGGAGAACCAGCTCGCCGAGCTCAACGTCTCCGCCGAGGGCAGCGGTGCCTTCCCGGTGATGTCGGGTGGTCCGGCGGCAGCGGCTCCGGCCATGTCCCACGCCGTGCCCCAGGGCGCTCAGCAGCCGCTCCCCGGCGGCCCGAGCCCGTTCGGCGGCGACGGCCCGCAGGGCGCTTTCCCCGGCGGTGACGGTCCTCACAACGACCGCCGGTAAAGTAACGGGTCGACCACCAGGCCCGTCACTTCGAAAGAGCCCTCTGTGATCCTCATCAGCGCTGGTTTGGTGCTCGCGGCGGTCGTGCTGCTGATCGCGGGCTTCGTCGCGGCCAAGGTGTACCTCATCATGTGGTCCATCGTGGTCAGCGTGCTGTCCGCGCTGTTCCTGGTGATCGGGGCCTTCCTGCGGCGTCACGAGCTGTTCCCCAGTGGTGGGCGGGCCGCCGAGCCGGCCGCCCCTCCGGTGGGGCACGTGCCGCCCGGCATGCCGTACGGCCAGACCGGCCCGACGGCCGTGCCGCAGACCGGCCCGACGGGAGCGTCGCCGTCCCCGCGTCCGCGGGTGCAGCAGACGGCGACCGTCCCCGCGTCCGCCGCGCGCCGCGCGCCGGCGACGGGGATCTCCCCCGACGCGCTCGTCCTGGTGATCCCGGGGCGCAAGCGCTACCACGTCGCGGGGTGCCGCCAGCTGGTCGGCCGGGATCACGAAGAGCTCACCTACGAGGAGGCACGCGAGGAGGGCTTCACGCCCTGCACGACGTGCCTGCCCGACGCCGCCCTCGGCGGCCGGCAGCTGCCCCCGGCAGCCGACCCCGAACCGGCGGCCTCCACCGGGTCCACGACGTCGTCCGCCCCCCCGGCGTCGTCCGGTCCGGCCCCCGCCGGCGGCTCCAAGACCTCCGCCGGCGCCGCCAAGGTCTCCACCGGCAGCCGCGCCGAGTCGGCCGGCTCCGAGGAGCCCGACGACTCCTCCGCGTCCACGCGGATCCTGCGCCCGCCGGCCCCCACCGGCACGGGCCGTCCGCCCGCCGCGCCGAAGCCCGCCGCGCCCCCCGCGAAGGCTTCCACCCCCGGCACGGATCCCGCCGCCAAGCCCGGCTCCACACGCCCGTCCGAGCCCGCCTCGGGTTCCGGTGCCAAGCCCGGCTCCGCGCGTCCGTCCGAGTCCGCTTCAGGCTCCGCCGCCAAGTCCGGCTCCGCGCGCCCGTCCGAGCCCGCCTCGGGTTCCGGTGCCAAGCCCGGCTCCGCGCGTCCGTCCGAGTCCGCCTCGGGTTCCGCCGCCAAGTCAGGCTCGACCACCTCTGGTTCTTCCGGCCCCGGTGTCGCCGGCGCCGGTTCCGGCAGCGCGGGTTCGGCCGGCGCGGCCAAGCCCGCCGCGACCAAGCCTGGCGCGGAGCGTCCCTCCGCCGCCTCGCCGTCCTCCGGCCCCGGGCGCGCCTCCGGTGAGGCCGCCAAGGACGAGGCCGGGTCGGGCTCGTCCTCCAAGCCGTACGCGTGGTTCGCCCGTCCGGCGTCCGACGGCGAGGACGCACCCAAGAAGACCTCCGGCGGCACCGCCTCGGGCGCTTCGGCCAAGGACGCCCCCGATGAGGACACTCCGGGGGACGCGTCCGGCAAGGGCACGCCTGGCAAGGGCGCACCCGGCAAGGGTGCTGCCGGCGAGGGCAGGCCGGCTACGCGTCCTTCGGCCGCCGCTCCCGGAGCGGGCTCCGGTGACGACGAGGACGACGACCAGCAGACCTCTCCTTCGGTGGCGTTCACCCCTCCGGCCGCGCGCGGTCCGAAGGCGCCCGCCGGCCCGTCGGTTCCGGCGGGGTCCCGGCCGGGCGAGGCGACCCAGATCTTCCCCGTCCGCTCCGAGGGGGTCGCCAGGCCCGCCACGGGCGCGGAGGCCAAGGACCGGGCGCTGGAGCGGCCGACGGCGGCCGACGACGAGCAGGGGCCGGAGACGCGGCCGCAGCGCGCCGTGTCCGCCACCGGTGAGCCGGTCGAGCCCCCGGCCCGCAAGACCGGGGCCCGGGATGTCCCCGTCCGGCCCGCGTCGGCCTCCGAGTCGTCCGCCAAGCCGAAGGGCCCGCTCCCGGGCGACGCCTCCTCGGGCGAGAAGGCCCCGGCTGCGGGTGGCGCGAAGACCTCAACCTCCGGAGCCGCCTCCTCGGGTGCGAAGACCCCGCCCTCGGGTGCCGCCTCCTCGGGTGCGAAGACCTCGGCCCCGGGTGCTGCTACCTCGGGTGCCAAGCCTGCGGCCTCCGTGGCTTCCTCCTCGGGCGCATCGAGCGGCCCGAGTGGGCCCTCCACCCCCAAGACGCCCAAGGGCTCGGCGGGCGGCGCCGAGGACTCCACCTCGGACGGAGAGGGATCCGGCGCGGACGCCAAGGACGCTCCCGCGAACACCAAGAGCGCGGCATCCGGCACCAAGCCCGCGAGCGCCGGGAAGACCTCCACCGGCGCCGAGGAGCCGGTCAAGGGCTCCAAGGCGGCCTCCGGCGGAGCAGCGAACGCCTCCGCCACCGTCAAGGTGATCGAGGGGACCAGCCGCTACCACGCCACCGCCTGCCCCCTCGTCCGCGCCGTGGGCGACTCGGGCGTCCTCACCATGACCCTCGCCGAGGCGGAGGAGGCCGAGCTCACGCGCTGCTCGGTCTGCCGCGAGGACGACGACGCCGACGACTGACGGCCCTTGCGCACCGGCCCGCGCCACGCGAGAGCCGGGCCGCTCGTCGATGCCAGGAGGCCGGGAACGCGAAAGGCGGGACACCCCCGAAGGGGCGCCCCGCCTCCCGCAGGTCAGACGCGCCTGAGCTGGAAGCTCAGGCCCAGGTCCGCGTCCTCGTGGACCGGCAGGCCGTCCTGCGCCCCCTCCGTGACGGAGGTGGCCAGCACCTCCTCCGCCACCAGCGACCCGCCCGACGTCAGCGCGGCGGCCAGGTCGGCGTTGGCGGACGTCCACCACAGCGCGATCCGGTCGGTGATCGACAGGCCCGACGCCTTGCGGGCCTCCTGCACCAGGCGGATCACCTCGCGCAGCAGCCCGGCCCGGCGCAGCTCGTCCGTGAGCTCCAGGTCGAGGGCGACGGTCTCACCGGTGCCGGTGTCGATCGCGCCCGTCTCCACGGCCCAGCCGGAGCGCGGCTGCTCCGTGACGATCACCTCGTCGGGGCCGAGCGCGACCTCGCCGAGCTCGCCCGCCTCCAGCGTGACGGTGCCGCCGCCGCGCAGCGTGCGGGCCACCGACGCGGCGTCGGCCGCGCCGACCGCGGCCGCCACCAGCTTGGTCTGTGAGCCGAACCGCTTGCCGAGCGCCCGGAAGTTCGGCTTCACCGTGTACGACACGAGGTCGGCGCTGAAGCCGGACATGTCCTCCAGAGCCTGGACGTTCAGCTCGTCGGCGATGAGGTCGCGCAGCTCGGCCGGGAGCGCCGGCCAGCCGTGCGCGCCGACCAGGGCCCGCCGCAGCGGCTGCCGGGTCTTGACGCCGGAGGAGGCGCGGGCCGAGCGGCCCAGCTCCACCAGGCGGCGCACCAGCGCCATCTGCTCCGACAGCGCCGGGTCCAGCAGCTCCTCGCGGGTGACCGGCCAGGAGGCCAGGTGCACCGAGGCGGGGGCGTCCTCGCCGCGCAGCACGTCCCACAGGTAGTCGGTGACGAACGGCGCGATCGGCGCCATCAGCCGGGTGACCGTCTCCAGGCACTCGTACAGCGTCGCGAACGCCTCCCGCGAGCCCTGCCAGAAGCGGCGGCGCGAGCGGCGCACGTACCAGTTGGACAGGTCGTCGAGGAAGTCGGCCAGGCGGCGGCCCGCCCGCTGCGTGTCGTACTCGTCGAGCGAGGCCGTCACCTCGGCGACCGTGCGGTGCAGCTCGGCCAGCGCCCACCGGTCGAGCAGCGGACGCTCGGACGCCGGCGGCGCGGCGGCCAGCATCGCGGGCGACCACGACTCGGCGTTGGCGTACAGGGTGAAGAAGGAGGCGGTGTTCCAGTAGGTCAGCAGGACCTTCCGGACGATCTCCTCCAGCGCGTTGTGGCCGACGCGGCGGGCCGCCCACGGCGAGCCGGAGCAGGCCATGAACCAGCGCAGCGCGTCGGCGCCGTGCTGGTCCATCAGCGGGATGGGCTCCAGCACGTTGCCGAGGTGCTTGCTCATCTTGCGGCCGTCCTCGGCCAGGATGAGGCCCAGGCAGAGCACGTTCTCGTACGACGACTGCCCGAACACCAGCGTGCCGACGGCCATGAGCGAGTAGAACCAGCCGCGTGTCTGGTCGGTGGCCTCGCAGATGAACTGCGCCGGGTAGACGCCCTCCGGCTTGCCCCGCGCGCCCCACTGGGCGAACGGCATCGAGCCCGAGTCGTACCAGGCGTCGATCACGTCCGGCACCCGGCGCGCCTCGGCCCCGCAGTCGGGGCAGGGGAAGGTGACGTCGTCCACGTACGGGCGGTGCGGGTCGAGCGCGGAGACGTCGCGGCCGGCGAGCGTGCCGAGCTCCTCCATCGACCCGACGCAGGTGACGTGCGACTCGTCCTCGCCGCACACCCACAGGGGCAGCGGAGTGCCCCAGTAGCGGGAGCGCGACAGCGACCAGTCGACGTTGTTGCGCAGCCACTCGCCGAACCGGCCCCACTTGATCGTCTCGGGGAACCAGTTGGTCTTCGCGTTCTCGGCCAGCATCGCGTCCTTGACCGCGGTGGTGCGGATGTACCAGGACGGGAGCGCGTAGTAGAGCAGCGGGGTGTGGCAGCGCCAGCAGTGCGGGTAGCTGTGCTCGAAGTGGCCGCCGCGGAACAGCAGGCCGCGGGCCCGCAGGTCCTCGGTCAGCTCCTCGTCGGCGTCCTTGAAGAACCGCCCGCCGACCATGGGCACGTCGTCGAGGAAGCGCCCGTCGGGCCCGATCGGGTTGACCACCGGCATGTCGTACCGCTTGATCACGGCCATGTCGTCGGCGCCGAACGCCGGCGCCTGGTGGACCAGGCCGGTGCCGTCCTCGACGGTCACGTAGTCGCCGAGCACCACGTAGTGGGCGCCCGGGATGTCGACCAGGTCGAACGGCCGGGAGTAGGAGGTGTGCTCCAGCTCGCGGCCGGTGAAGCGGGCCACCTCGGTGGCGCCGTCACCCAGCACCGACAGCAGCGGCTCGGCCACCACCAGCACCTCGCCGGCGGCGGTGCGCGCGGCGACGTAGGTCACGTCGGGGTGGACCGCCACCGCGGTGTTGGACACGAGCGTCCACGGCGTGGTGGTCCAGATGAGCAGCGAGGCGCCCAGCTCGGCCAGCCGCCCGGAGGTGGCGGGCATGCGGACGTAGACCGACGGGCTGGAGACGGTCTCGTAGCCGCCCGGCTGGCCCAGCTCGTGGTCGGACAGGCCGGTGCCGCAGCGCGGGCAGTACGGCGTGATGCGGAAGTCGCGGAACAGCAGGCCCTTGTCGAAGACGACCTTGAGCGACCACCAGACCGACTCGATGTAGGAGGGGTCCATGGTCCGGTAGGCGGTGGACAGGTCGATCCAGTAGCCCATGCGCTCGGTCATCTGCTCGAAGGCGTCGACGTGGCGCAGCACCGACTCGCGGCACTTGGCGTTGAACTCGGCGATGCCGTACGCCTCGATGTCCTTCTTGCCGGTGAGGCCGAGCTCCTTCTCGATGCCGACCTCGACGGGCAGGCCGTGGCAGTCCCAGCCGGCCTTGCGCGGCACGCTGAACCCCTGCATCGACTTGTAGCGGGGGAACAGGTCCTTGAAGACGCGGGCCTCGACGTGGTGGACGCCGGGCAGGCCGTTGGCCGTGGGCGGGCCCTCGTAGAAGACCCAGGCGGGGTTGCCGTCGTTCTGCTCGACGGAGCGCTCGAAGACCTTCCCGTCCCTCCACCGGTCGAGGACCTCACGCTCGAGCGCGGGCAGGTCGACCTGCGCGGGAAGAGAGCGGAAACTAGGGGAAGACATCTGGGGCGCGCCTCCACGCGGTCACTGTCGGACAGGATGCGTGAAGGGACGAAGCCGTGCGGCTCCGCGGTACCACCCTTCTTGACCCCGGTGACCCGGGGCCCACTTCG
Source organism: Nonomuraea roseoviolacea subsp. carminata (assembly GCF_024172185.1). Lineage (GTDB taxonomy): Bacteria > Actinomycetota > Actinomycetes > Streptosporangiales > Streptosporangiaceae > Nonomuraea > Nonomuraea roseoviolacea. The sequence continues at coordinate 436,829 of NZ_JAMZEC010000001.1, read as the reverse complement.
TTGGTCTGCTGCCGGTTCTAATGAGCTCCGGGGAGCCGTTCTTCCGGCGGCTCCGGGGTGATGTCCCTCACATTGTGGCGGGCCCCATCGACGCCTTGCAGATTCACACCATAACGCAGAGCGGGGCCCGGGTCTTCCCGGTTTCCCTGGTGAGGCCCCTGGCTCCGGTACGGAACTCGTAAACGGCGACAAAGTTGCGGGAATGGACTGCCCGCCGGAGGAGTTGAAGGCGCGCGGCGGGATAGTACGGGAGAGGTAAACGGGGCGGCGGGTCGTTTGCCGTTCCGTTATAGGGCACCTAAGCTGCCCGCACCACTCATGGCCTTGATCAGCATGGAGGCACTCATGGCGGCAGTCACGCAGACCACCACTCCCTCGATGTGGTCGGACGAGGAGCTGGCCGAGGTACGCGGCACGCTGCAGCGCGAGATCGACGAGCTCAACGCGGACATCCGCCGTCATGAGTCCGAGATCGCCTCGGGTGATGTGACCCAGGGCGCAGGTGACGACCAGGCGGACGCCGGCGCCAAGACGTACGAGCGCGAACGCGAGATCGCCCTTACCCTGAATGCGCGCGACCTGGTCGCGCAGAACGAACGTGCGATCGCCCGGATCGACGCAGGGACCTATGGAGTGTGCGAATCGTGCCACAAGCCGATCGGCAAGGAGCGCCTGCAGGCGTTCCCGAGGGCGACGCTGTGCGTGGCCTGCAAGCAGAAGGAGGAGCGCCGGTAGCGAGGCGGCGCGCCCGCCTCGTCGTCATCCTCGTGGCGCTGGCCGTCGTCGTCTACGTGGCCGACCTCGCCAGCAAGACGGCCGTGCTGCGGGCTCTTGAGGGCAAGGCGCCCCTGGTCGTCATCCCGGACGTGCTGCAGTTCCGGGTGTTCTTCAACTCCGGTGCCGCGTTCAGCATCGGCACCGGGATGACGATAGTCTTCACGTTCATCGCCGTCGGCGTCGTGTTCGCGATCATCCGCACGGCCCGCAAGCTGCGCAGCCTGCCGTGGGCGATCACGCTGGGGCTGCTGCTCGGCGGGGCGCTCGGCAACCTGACCGACCGGCTGCTGCGCTACCCGTCGGGGTTCGGCAGGAGCACCCAGTTCCAGGGGCACGTGGTCGACTTCATCGAGGTCCTGCCCGGGCACTTCCCGGTGATCGACTATTTCCCGATCTTCAACGTGGCCGACTCGGCGATCGTCTGCGGCGGTGTCCTGGCGGTATTCCTGGCCTGGCGCGGCTACCAGATCGACGGAACGAGGGAGGGCAAGTGAGCGAGCACCGCAGCCTCCCCGTGCCCGACGGGCTGGAGGGCGAGCGCCTGGACGCCGCCCTGTCCCGGCTGTTCGGCTTCTCGCGCACCCGGGCGGCCGAGCTGATCGGTGCCGGCGAGGTGACCGTCGACGGCCGCGAGCCGGCCAAGTCCGACCGCGTCCAGGCGGGCGCCTGGCTGGAGGTCACGCTGCCGCCCCCGGTCACCACGCCCATGCCCGTCGCCGAGCCGGTGCCCGGCATGCGGCTGGTGTACGAGGACGACGACATCGTCGTGGTGAACAAGCCGATCGGCGTCGCCGCGCACCCCACGGTCGGCTGGACCGGCCCCACCGTGATCGGCGGGCTGCTGGGCGCCGGTCACACGATCGCCACCAGCGGCGCCGCCGAGCGCCAGGGCATCGTGCACCGGCTCGACGCCAACACCACCGGCGCGATGGTCGTCGCCAAGAGCGAGCACGCCTACTCCCACCTCAAGCGCGCCTTCAAGGAGCGCACGGTCGACAAGCGCTACCACGCGCTGGTGCAGGGCCACCCCGACCCGTTCCGGGGCACGGTGGACGCCCCCATCGACCGGCACCCGTCGGGCGACGGCCGGTTCGCGGTCGTGGCGGGCGGCAAGCCGTCGGTCACCCACTACGACACGATCGAGGCGTTCCGGGCGGCGTCGCTGCTCGACATCAAGCTGGAGACGGGCCGCACCCACCAGATCCGGGTGCACATGTCCGCGCTGCGCCATCCCTGCGTGGGCGACCTGCTGTACGGCGCCGACCCCACGCTGGCCGCGCGCCTCGGCGTCGGGCGGCAGTGGCTGCACGCGGTGTCGCTCGGGTTCGAGCACCCGTCGAGCGGCGAGTGGATGTCGTTCCAGACCGACTATCCCGAGGACCTGCAGCAGGCCCTCGACCTGGTCCGCGCCGAGTCCTGACCGCGCCGAGTCCTGACCGTGCCGGGCCCTCGTCGCCCGGCCCTCGCCGCCTGTCCTGCTCCTGGCCGCGTCCGGCCCGCCTGTCGTCAGGCGTGCCGCCGACCGCGCCGGGTCCGTCCGTCGTCAGGCGTGCTTGCCGTGCTTGGCCTTCTTCGGCTTCTTGACCGCGCGGCCCGTGCCGGCCGGGTCCACCTGGCCGGGCTCGCGCGACGCCTGCTCGTCGGCCTTCCTCGACTTGCCGGGCGTCGGCTTCTTGGTCGCCTTGACGCTGGGCTTGGTCGTGGGCTTCCTGGTGGGGGTCTGCGTGGGCTTCCTGGTGGGCTTGGCGCTGGGCTTCGTCGGCTGGGTGGTGGGCTCGCGCGTGGCCCTCGACGTGGGCCGGTGGGTGGGGCCGCCGGTGGGCACGGTGCCCTGCCGTACGGGCCGCCTGCCGGAGGGGGTGGCCGGGGTGCTCGTCCTGCGGTCGGTGGCGGGCTCCGTGCCCGGCCCCTTGCCGGGCTTCTCGGACGGGACCGCGGAGGAGACCACGGCGGGGACCGTCGCCGGCGTACGGGCGCGACCGGCCGGCTGGTTCGTCCACCAGGCGGCGCCGCCCGTGAGGACGGCGACGGCCGCGGCCCCCGCGACGAGCGCCGCCAGCGGCGGCCTGCGCCTGCGGGCCGCCGCCGGGACGGGCACGGGGGGAGTCGCCTCGGCCGCCGGGGCCGGAGCGGCGTGCGCGGCGGCAACGGCGGGGGCGGCGCCCGCGACGTCCTTGAGCGGCGCGCCCTGGGCGGCGCCGGGGGCGGTCACGCCGCCCGCCGGGACAGCGACCGGGGCCGTCGGCTCCGGCGCGCTGCCCGCGACGACCGCGTGCAGCCGCCAGCGCGCCTCGTCCAGGCTCATCCGCTCCGCCGGGTCCTTGCGCAGCAGCCCGAGCAGCACCGGCGCGAGCGCGCCCGCGCGGGCCAGCGGCGGCGGCTCGGAGTGCAGTACGGCGCCCAGCGTGGCCAGCGCGTGCGCCCGCTGGAAGGGGGAGTGGCCCTCCACGGCCAGGTACAGGGTCACGCCCAGCGACCACAGGTCCGACTCCGGCACGGCCTGGCCGCCCGCGGCCCGCTCCGGCGCCATGAACGCGGGCGTGCCGACGAGGATGCCGGTCCTGGTGACGGGCGCCTCGTCCTCGGTGGTGGCGATACCGAAGTCGGTCAGCACCGCCCGGCCGTCCTCGGCGAGCAGCACGTTGTCCGGCTTGACGTCGCGGTGCAGGACGCCGGCCGCGTGCGCGGCGCGCAGCGCCTCCAGCAGTTGCAGGCCGATCTCCGCCACCCGGGCCGGGGGCAGCGGCCCCTCCTCGCGCACCAGCTCGCCCAGCGTCCGCGACCGGACGAGCTGCATGACGATCCACGGGTGGCCGCCTTCCTCCAGCACGTCGTAGACGGCCGCCACGCCGGGGTGCGCGACCCGGCCCGCGGCCCGCGCCTCGCGGAAGGTGCGCACGCTGAACACGTCGCGCTCCGGACCGTTGAGGTCGGGCGGCGGGTGGATCTCCTTGACGGCCACGTCACGGCCGAGAACCTCGTCGTGGGCGTGCCAGACCGTACCCATGCCGCCCTGGCCGATGGTCCTGAGCAGCCGGTAGCGTCCACCGACCATTACCGCTGAATCGGACATGCGGGCCGCCTACCCGATAAAGCCCCTCCCAAGCGCACACCTCGCCGGATTAAAGACCGGGTCAGAGCGTGGCGAACGTGCCGGTGAAGGTGTCGAAGTAGCGGCGGTCGCGGCTCCACCTGGAGTCGGGCGCCTCCCAGTACAGCGCGTACGGCCGGCCCGCGGTGGTCCGGAATCCGCGGTTGAGCACGTGCACGAGGGCGCCGGCGCGCCGCCACGTGTACTCCCAGTCGGCCGCCGGCCGCCCCAGGAACGTGGTCGGCTCGATGCCGATCCGGTGGTAGCCGGGGAACTCGCCCCGGCCGAGGATCTCCTTCTCCAGCCCCTGCCAGTGCCGCACGGGCCCGGGCCACGACCCCTCGGGCACGGTCCACTCGACGATGAACATGCCCGGGACGCCGGGGCCGCGCACGGTCACGCTGTCGCGGGTGGAGCTCTTGACGACGGACCAGCCGCGCGGGACGGCCATGGAGAAGCCGCCCTCGGCGTTCCGGTACGCGCGCCAGCCCGGCGGCACGTCCATGCCGCTCCCCCCGGGGGTGGCCGTCGCGCTCGGCTCCGCCTTCCCGGTCGGCTCGGTGGCCTCCGGGGTGGCGGTGGGGGTGGGTTGGCCTGTCGTGGCCGGTGTGCCCGTCAGCGCGGAGGAGGTGCCGCCCTGAGCCAGGAGGCCGCTCGCCCGGACCACCAGCAGCGTGCCGCCCGCGGCCAGCACCGCGGCCAGCGCGATCGCGGCGGGCACCATGAGCCGCCGCCGCGCGGGCGGGCGCCCCCGGGAGGCCGACACGGGGACCGTGTGGCCGGAGGGGGCGGAGGCGATCATCCCCAGCAGGTGCGCCGCCTCGCCGGCCGGCATCCGGGCCGCCGGGTCGCGGCGCATCATCCCCGTGATCACCGGGGTCAGCGCGCCCGCGCGGACGGGCGGCGCCGGGTCGTCGTGCAGGATGGCCGCCACGGTGGCCGCCCAGGAGTCGCGCCGGTACGCCGGGGCGCCCTCCACGGCCGCGTACAGCGTCGCGCCCAGCGACCACAGGTCGGACTCGGGCCGCGCGGGCTCGCCGTTGAGCCGCTCGGGCGGCATGTACGCGGGCGTGCCCACGAGCCCGCCCGTGGCGGTCAGCCCCGGCTCGGCCTCCAGGGTGGCGATGCCGAAGTCGGTCAGCACGACCCGGCCGTCGTGCGCGAGCAGCACGTTCTCGGGCTTGACGTCGCGGTGCAGGACGCCGGTGGCGTGGGCGGCGCGCAGCGCGCCGAGCACCCGCTCGCCGATGAGCGCCACCCGCTCGACCGGCAGCGGCCCCTGCTCGGCGAGCACCTGCGCCAGCGACCGCGACGGGACGAGCTGCATGACGATCCACGGCCGCCCGTCCTCCTCGACGACGTCGTGGATCACCACCACCGACGGGTGGTCGAGGCGGCCGGCCGCCCGCGCCTCGCGGATGGTGCGGCGGTTGAGGTCGGCCCGCTGGTCGTCGCCGACCCCGGTGTAGCGCACCTCCTTGACCGCGACCGTGCGGTCGAGCAGCCGGTCGTGGGCGCGCCAGACCACGCCCATGCCGCCCTCGCCGAGCGGCTCGATGAGGCGATAGCGCCCGCCGACCTCCTTGCTCACGCGGCGCAGCCTACTTCGCGGGCTTGAAGGTGGCGCAGAAGCCCTCGAAGAAGTGGTAGTCGTCCTCCCAGTGGTCCTTCAGCGTGTGCCAGTAGATGGCGTACGCCTTGCCGTTGTCGGTGATGAAGCCGCGGTTGCGGACCCGGGTCGGGCCCGTGTTGGTGTTCCACGTGAAGTCCCAGTCGGCCGCGGCCTTCTGGTAGTCGACCTTCTTGATGCCGAGCTTGTGGTAGCCGCCGAAGTTGTTCTTGAGGTCCGGTTCCTGCTTCTTCCAGTCCTTGTAGGGGTCGCTGCCCGCCTTCTTCGCCGTCTCGATCATGAGGTACGCGTTGGAGGCCCCGCCCGGACCCTTGAACAGGACCTGCCGGCCCCGCCGGTCCCACACGTCCCAGTCCTTGGGCAGCCCGACGGAGAAGCCCCACTTCTTGTCCTTGTACATGTGCCAGCCCTTGGGCAGCGCGTCGGCCGGATCGGGCGTCTTCTCCTCGGTGGGGGTCGGCGACGCGGTGGGGGTGGGCGTCGCCGACGGGGACGGCTTCGCGTCCGACGGGGACGCCGAGGCCGGCGCGGACGGCGACGCCGGGGTGGAGCCCTTCGCGGACGTGGCGGGCCCCGTGGCCGAGGCGTCGGCCGACTTGACCGGGCGGTCGTCGGGGGCCGAGTTCAGCCCGAGGTAGCCGCCCACGCCCGCGACGAGGGCCACGGCGGCGGCCGCCGCGACGACCGGGCCCAGGCGGCGGCCCGATTCGGACCGCGACGAGCCGACCGTGGGCTCGTCCGCCTTGTCCGGCTCGGGGGCGGCCGCGGTGATGCGCACGCCGGTCTCGGGCGGGGTCGGATCGTGGCCGAAGCCCTTCGAGCCTCCCGACACGGGGGCGCGCGGGGCGGGCGCGGGGCGCGCCGGCTCGGGCGCGAGCAGGTTGGGGTCGGTCGGCGTGTCGTCCTCGACCGGCACCGCCTGCTGAACGGGCGGCTGGACGGGCGGCGCCTGGCGGCCGAAGCGGCGGCGGGGCCGTGTCCCGGCCTCGGCGGACGGCTGGGCCGGGAGCTGCGCGGTCGCCGCCGGCATCTGCGCCGTGGGGGCGGGAGACTGCTGCGGCACCGGCGGCGTGATGACCTGGCGCAGCATGCGCGCCGTCTCCTCGTACGTGGGCCGCTGGACCGGCTCCTTGGCGAGCAGCAGGTCGATCACCCCGGCCAGCGGGCCGGCGTGCGGCGCGGGGTCCGGCGGGTCGGTGAGGACGGCGTGCATGGTGGCCAGCGCCATGCCCCGCTCGTGCGGCGAGCGGCCCTCCAGGGCCGTGTAGAGCGTCGCGCCGAGCGACCACAGGTCGGACTCGCGCCGCGCCGGCAGGCCCTTGAGCCGCTCGGGCGCGATGAACGCCGGGGTGCCGGCCAGGCCGGTCACCGTGAGCTGCGTCTCGGTCTCCAGCGTGGCGATGCCGAAGTCGGTGAGCACGACCCGGCCGTCGTCGGCGAGCAGCACGTTCTCGGGCTTGACGTCGCGGTGGAGCACCCCCGCCTCGTGCGCCCGGTGCAGCGCCTCCAGCACGGCCAGGCCGATCTCGGCGACCCGGCGCGGCTTCAGCGGCCCGTCCTGCTTGATGACCGCGCCCAGCGAGCGCGACGGGACGAGCTGCATGACGATCCAGGGACGGTCGTCCTCCTCGATCACGTCGTGCACGACGATCACGTTGGGGTGCTCGAACCTGGCCGCCGCCCTCGCCTCGCGCATCGTGCGCCGGTTGAGGAGCTGCACCTCGTCGCCCAGCGCGGCGGCGTAGCGGACCTCCTTGACCGCGACCTCACGGTCCAGGAGCTCGTCATAGGCCCGCCACACGATGCCCATGCCGCCCTTGCCGATGGGTTCCTGCAACTGGTAGCGGCCGGCGATGCGGCGTCCGTCCCGTTTGCGATCCGACATCAACGGCCTCAAACCCCTCCTCTAGGCCAAGAAATACTCCCATAGCGAGGGATCAACGGCGACTCGCCCGAAGGACAGTCCGCCATGTGAGAAGGACAGTCCAGCAGGTGGAGGGCGGGTGTAGGGTTTCGGACATGACTTGTCGCCACGCGTTTACCGAGCCGGCTCCGGGAGGGCCGGTCGTGAGCTAGCGACCACCTGGAGTCGGCACCGGCAGAGACGCCTCGTCTCTGCCTTTTTCGTTTCGCCGGCTCCGGCGAGCCGGCCCTGGATGAGGAGCCGAGATGTCTTCGACCTTGGAACGCCGCGTGGTCACGCTGGGCGGGGCGCGCGTGGGCGCGGGACCCGCGGTGGTGATCGCGGGCCGGATCAGCCTGCGCGCCCGCCCGGTCGCCCGCCCCCATGACGGCCCCACGGACGGGTGGCCGCCCCCGGGAGCCCGTGACGGGCTGGCCGGGAGGGTGCCGCTCGTGGAGCCCGCGGGCGCCGGCGACCTGCCCGCCGTCGCGGCGCGGGCCGACGGCGTGGTGATCGGCGCGTCCTGGACCCGCGACATCCCGCTGGTGCGCGCCGCGGCGGCGCTGGGCCTGCCCGTGGTGGTGGAGCGGCGGCCCTCGGCGTCGCTGGAGGAGTGGCTGGGGCTGGCCGACTACTGCGCGATGGAGGGTGGCGGTGAGGTGATCCTGTGCGAGACCGGCCGGCTCGACCTGGGGCTGCTGCGCGCGGCCCGGGAGGCGTCGGGGCGCCCGGTCGTGGCCGACGTCACGGGGCGGCCCGGGCTGTCGGCGGCCGCGGTCGCGGCCGGCGCCGACGGCCTCGTCCTGGGCGGCCTCCCGGCGGCCCCGGGGGGCGAGGGCGAGGACGCGTACGGGATGGGTGTCGTGGACCCGGAGGAGCTGCGGGCGGCGCGGGAGGCCGTGACGCTCGTCGGGGCGCTGCTGCGGCCCGAGACGCCCGCCACGCTGCCGGAGTGCCGGGAGGCGATCGACCGGGTCGACGCGGCCCTGGCGACGCTCCTGGAGCGGCGCGCCGAGCTGGCGGGCGTCGTGCAGACGCTCAAGCCGGTCGGCGGGTTCGCGGGCCGCGACATGGAGCGGGAGCGGTCGCTGGTCGCGCGCATGGCCCGCCGGGCTCCGGCGCTGGGCGAGGAGCGCCTGGCGGCCGTCATGAACGCGGTCATCGAGGCGGGCCTGCACCTGGCCGAGGAGCGCCGCCGCGCGTGACGGCGGCTCACCGGGCCGGCGGGGCCCCGCTCACGGCCGGGAGAGGACGAAGTTGTTCAGCGGGCGGCCCGGCCCCGTGACGATCTGCCGGTCGACCAGCTCGGCGAGGCGCCGGTAGCCGGCGCCCGTCGGGTGGAAGCTGCGGCTGTCCACGCTCAGCTCCTTGACGTGCACGATGAGCCGGTTGAGGTACGGCTGCGCCGTGCCCGCCTCGTGGCCGTCGAACGCGTCGTAGGCGTCCACGAACTCCACGCTGCCCGGCCCGCCGAACGCCGCGACCGCCCGGTCGAAGCCCGCCGCCGCCTCCCGCATGACGTCGTTGAGCCGCCGGGTGACGCGGTTGAGCCAGAGCTGGTCGTCGACGCCGAGGTTGTCCACGCGGTCGGCGGGGCGGGCCGGGAACGGCCTCGGGTAGCCCAGCACGACGATCCGGGCCTGCGGGGCGCGCGAGCGCAGCTCCCGCAGCACGCCGTGCAGGCTCGACCGCAGCCCGTCGACGCGCCGCGCCACCTCGGCGTCCTGGTCCACGCACGCCGACGACCAGGGCAGCTTGACGATGCAGGCGGTCAGCACGCGGGCGAACCCGGCGTCGTTGCCGCCGATGGTGACCGTCACCAGGCTGGTCGAGCGGTCCACCCGGGCCACCTGGGGGCGCTGGCCGTGCTGGCCGCGCAGGAGCTGGCCGGTGGTGGCGCCGCTGCACGCCCAGAAGCCGGCGCCGCCGCCGAAGCGGTGGGCGCCCGCGACGAGCGGCACGTACGAGCCGAGCGCCCGGTGGCAGGGGGCCGCGCCCTCCCCGGCGGGCAGCCGGCCCGGGTCGGGCTCCGCGCCGGTACCGCCGTCGCCGTCGTCCTGCCCGGCCGGGGCGTAGACGCCCTCGCCGGAGGAGTAGGAGTCGCCGAGGCCCGCGTACGAGCCGCTCAGCGCGACCTGGACGGCCGTCAGCCGGGTGGCCCGGGGAAGGTTGCCCGCGGGCGGCGCCGTGGCCGGACAGCCCGCCTGGAGCGCCGCGCAGGCCAGCCCGCCGTACCAGCCCAGAGGGAGCCCCGCGACGGCGACGAGCACGCCGAGCAGGGCGGCCGTCACCATGGGGACGATGCCGACGATCCCGCGCCTTTCCAGCCCTGCCTCCCGAAAGCCCCCGCGGCGGTCGGAACGCCCCGATTCGCCGGACCGCACGAGCAGCGTAACCGGCGCCGCGCCGTGCGGCACGCCTCCGAACGGAAGGCTGTCGCGAGGGTAGGCGGACTGTCGGTGGGGAGCACTAAAGTCGGAGCGCAAACCATGAGACCGGGAGGCGCCGCTCCATGTCGTCCAGCGACTCGTTCGTCCATCTGCACGTGCACACCGAGTACTCCATGCTCGACGGTGCCGCGAGGCTGAAGCAGATGTTCAAGCAGGTCGGCGAGCTGGGCATGCCGGCGATCGCGATCACCGACCACGGCAACATGCACGGCGCCTACGACTTCTACAAGCAGGCGACCGCCGCGGGCGTCAAGCCGGTCATCGGCATCGAGGCGTACGTCGCGCCGGAGCTGCGCCACAACAAGAGGCCGGTCCTGTGGGGCGAGCCGCACCAGAAGAAGGACGACGTCTCGGCGGGCGGCTACTACACGCACATGACGATCTGGGCGCGTGACAAGACGGGCCTGCACAACCTGATGCGGCTGTCCTCGCGCGCCTACACCGAGGGCTTCGTCCGCAAGTGGGCGCGGATGGACGCGGAGATCCTCGCCGAGCACGCCGACGGCCTGATGGCCACCACGGGCTGCCCGTCGGGCGAGGTGCAGACCCGCCTGCGGCTCGGCCAGTACGACGAGGCGGTCAGGGCGGCGGCGAAGTACCAGGAGATCTTCGGCAAGGACAACTTCTTCCTGGAGATCATGGACCACGGCCTCGAGATCGAGCGCCGGGTCCGCGACGGGCTGACCCGCATCAGCCGGGAGCTGGGCATCCCGCCGCTGGTCACCAACGACTCCCACTACACCTACGAGTCCGACGCCGCCTCCCACGACGCCCTGCTGTGCATCCAGACGGGCAAGCGGCTGTCCGACCCCGACCGGTTCCGCTTCGACGGCACCGGCTACTACATCAAGACCGCCGACGAGATGCGCGCCGTCGACTCCTCCGACCTGTGGGCCGAGGGCTGCCGCAACACGCTGCTGGTGGCCGAGAAGGTCGATCCGACGGGGTTCTTCGCGCACAAGAACCTCATGCCGACCTTCCCGATCCCCGACGGCATGACCGAGGAGCAGTACTTCCGGCAGGAGGTCTGGAAGGGCCTGGAGCGCCGCTTCCCCGGCGGCGTGGACGAGGAGCACCGCGCCTGGGCGGAGAAGGAGCTGGGCGTCATCGTCCAGATGGGCTTCCCGAGCTACTTCCTCGTGGTCGCCGACTTCATCATGTGGGCCAAGAACAACGGCATCCGCGTCGGCCCCGGCCGGGGCTCGGCGGCCGGCTCCCTCGTGGCGTACGCGCTGGGCATCACCGACCTCGACCCGATCCCGCACGGCCTGATCTTCGAGCGCTTCCTCAACCCCGAGCGCGTCTCCATGCCCGACGTCGACATCGACTTCGACGAGCGCCGGCGCGCCGACGTGATCCGCTACGTCACCGAGAAGTGGGGCGCCGACAAGGTCGCCATGATCGCCACGTTCGGCACCATCAAGGCGAAGGCCGCCATCAAGGACGCCGGCCGCGTCCTCGGCTACCCCTACGCCCTCGGCGACCGCGTGTCCAAGGCGTTCCCGCCGGCGGTGATGGGCAAGGACATCCCGCTGTCGGGCATCTTCGACAAGGACCACCCGCGCTACGCCGAGGCCGGCGAGCTGCGCCGGCTCTACGAGGAGGACGCCGACGTCAAGGCCACGATGGACCTCGGCAGGGGCCTGGAGGGCCTGATCAGGCAGACCGGCGTGCACGCCGCCGGCGTCATCATGTCCTCGGAGGTGCTGACCGACTACATCCCGATCATGCGCCGCGACTCCGACGGCGCGATCATCACGCAGTTCGACTACCCGACCTGCGAGACGCTCGGCCTGCTGAAGATGGACTTCCTGGGCCTGCGCAACCTCACGATCATCGACGACTGCCTCAAGGCCATCGAGGCCACCACCGGCGAGAAGATCGAGCTGCTCGACCTGCCGCTCGACGACCAGAAGACGTACGAGCTGCTGGCCCGCGGCGACACGCTGGGCATCTTCCAGCTCGACGGCGGCGGCATGCGCTCGCTCATGCGCCTGATGCGGCCCGACAACTTCGAGGACATCTCCGCCGCCCTCGCGCTCTACCGCCCCGGCCCGATGGGCGCCAACTCGCACACCAACTACGCGCTGCGCAAGAACGGCGTCCAGGAGATCGTCCCGATCCACCCGGAGCTGGAGGAGCCGCTCAAGGACATCCTCGACACGACCTACGGCCTGATCGTCTACCAGGAGCAGGTCATGGCCATCGCGCAGCGGGTCGCCGGCTACTCGCTCGGCGGCGCCGACCTGCTGCGCCGCGCGATGGGCAAGAAGAAGAAGTCGGAGCTGGACAAGCAGTACGAGTTCTTCGAGAAGGGCATGCGGGACAACGGCTTCTCCGCCGCCGCCATCAAGGCCCTGTGGGACATCCTGCTGCCGTTCTCCGACTACGCGTTCAACAAGGCGCACACCGCCGGTTACGGCCTCGTCGCGTACTGGACGGCCTACCTCAAGGCCAACCACCCGGCCGCGTACATGGCCGCGCTGCTGTCGAGCGTCAAGGACGACAAGGACAAGTCGGCCCTCTACCTCAACGAGTGCCGCCGCATGGGCATCAAGGTGTTCCCGCCGGACGTCAACGACTCCGACTTCGACTTCACCCCGCGCGGCACCGACATCCGCTTCGGCCTGTCGGCGGTGCGCAACGTCGGCGCCAACGTCGTCGACGGCATCATCGCGGCGCGCAAGGCGAAGGGCCGCTTCGCCGACTTCAAGGACTTCCTGCGCAAGGTGCCGGCGATCGTCTGCAACAAGCGGGTGATCGAGTCGCTGGTCAAGGCGGGCGCGTTCGACTCGCTCGGCCACGTGCGCAAGGGCCTGGTCACGGTGCACGAGCAGGCCGTGGACGCGATCATCGACATCAAGAAGAACGAGGCCATCGGCCAGGACTCCCTGTTCGGCGCGGTCGACGGCGGCGAGGACCAGACGTTCGACGTGCAGATCCCGGTCGGCGAATGGGACAAGAACACGCTGCTGCAGTTCGAGCGGGAGATGCTCGGCCTGTACGTGTCGGACCATCCGCTGTTCGGCGTGGAGCACATCCTCGCCGCCGGCGCCGACTGCACCATCGCCGCCCTGCAGGACGACAGCCGCCCCGACGGGCAGATCGTCACCGTGGGCGGCATCCTCAGCGGCGTCCAGCGGAAGATCACCAAGAAGGGCGACACCTGGGTGCTGACCCAGCTGGAGGACCTCGAAGGCTCGATCGAGGTGATGATCTTCCCGTCGGCCTACCAGCTCTGCTCCACGATCCTCGCCGAGGACGCGATCGTCTTCGTCAAGGGCCGCATCGACAAGCGCGAGGACGTCGCCAAGATCATCGCGATGGAGGTGACCGCGCCCGACCTCACCCAGGAGGCGGGCGGACCACTGCTGGTGAGCCTGCCGCTCAACCGGTGCACGCCTCCGGTGGTGACCCGGCTGAAGGAGATCCTCACCACCCACCCCGGCACGTCCGAGGTGCACCTCCAGGTGCACAACGGGCCGAAGACCACGGTCCTGCGGGTGGAGGACCGGTTGCGGGTGACGCCGTCGCCGGCCCTGATGGGTGACCTCAAGCAGCTCCTCGGCCCGGCCTGCCTCGGCGGCTGAACCGGCCGGCGGCCCGCTCACCGCCGGGGTGGGGCAGGATCGGAGAGTGACCGAACTGCACTACCTCACCGCCGCCGAGATGGCCCGCCTGGTGCGCACCCGGCAGGTGAGCGCCGTCGAGCTGCTCCAGGCGTGCCTCGACCGGATCGAGCAGGTCAACCCCCGGGTCAACGCCGTCGTCACCCTGGCCGCCGAGCAGGCCATGGACGCCGCCGAGGCGGCCGACGCGGCCGAGCCCGCCGGGCCGCTGCACGGCGTGCCCGTGGCGCACAAGGACCTGGTCGACACGGCCGGCATCCGCACCACGTACGGCTCGCCCCGGTACGCCCGGCACGTGCCCGACGCCGACGACCTGATCGTGCGGCGGCTCCGGCGCGCCGGCGCGATCAGCGTGGGCAAGACCAACACCCCCGAGTTCGGCACCGGCTCCCACACGGTCAACGAGGTGTTCGGCGCGACCCGCAACCCGTACGACCTGTCCCGCTCGGCCGGCGGCAGCAGCGGCGGCGCGGCGGCGGCGCTGGCCACCGGCATGGTGCCGCTCGCCGACGGCTCCGACATGGGTGGCTCGCTGCGCAATCCCGCCTCGTTCTGCAACGTCGTCGGCCTGCGCCCCACTCCGGGCCGGGTGCCCGACCCGTCCGACACCGCCGCCTGGTACACGCTGTCGGTCCAGGGCCCGATGGCGCGCACGGTCGGCGACGTGACGCTGATGATGTCGGCCGTCGCCGGGTTCGACCCCCGCTCGCCGTTCGCGATCACGGAGGACTTCGCCCCGGACCCGGAGGAGGGCGTCGCCGGGCTGCGCGTGGCGTGGAGCCCCGACCTGGGGGGCCTGCCCGTGGACCCGGCGACGGCGGCGGTCACGGCGGGCGCCCCCGCCGTGTTCGAGCGGCTCGGGGCGCGGGTGGAGCGGGTGGACCTCGACCTGTCCGACGCCGAGGACGCCTTCCGCGTCTACCGGGCCTGGTACTACGCCCTCGCGTTCGGCGACCTGACCGGCCTCGGCCCGAACACCCGCTGGAACGTCGAGCGGGGCCGCGAGGTCACCGGTGCCGACCTGGCCCGCGCCGAGCGGCTGCGCAGCGGCCTCTACCAGCGCATGGCCGCCTTCTTCGACACCTACGACGTGCTGATCGCGCCGGTCAGCCAGGTGCCGCCGTTCCCGGTGGAGGAGCCGTACGTCAAGGAGATCGACGGCGTGCCCATGCCCGACTACCTGGCGTGGATGCGCTCGGCGTACTGGATCAGCGTCCTGCACGCGCCGGCCGCGTCGGTCCCGGCCGGGTTCACCGGCGACGGGCTGCCGGTGGGCGTGCAGATCGTGGGCCGGCCGTTCGCCGACGCCAAGGTGCTGCGGGTGGCCGCCGCGTTCGAGGCCGCGACGGGCCACGGCCTGCGCCGCCCGCCCCTGTGAGGTCCGGGCCCGCGGGGCTCAGCCGAGCCCGGGCGGGTCGCCCACCCCGTACGGCGTGCGCAGCGGCGACTCGCGGTAGCCGTGCATGCCCTCCATCAGCCCGAAGATCGCCACCGCGCACAGCGGCCAGGCCACCAGCACGCCCCGGGCGGTCAGGTGCAGCGAGCCCGCCACCACCTTCGCGCCCGGCGTGGCGGCGGCCTCGACGGTCACCGCCCCCAGCGTGAACGTCGAACCCACCCACAACGTGACGAACGCCGCCAGTGCCCCGCCCGCGCACAACCCCAGCAGCACGGGCAGCCGGTCGTGGCGGCTGAGGAACCAGCCGGCGGCCCCGCACACCACGCCCAGCCCGCCGGTGATCACCGCGAACCAGCCGTCCGCGGCGATCAGCGCCTGCGTGGCCGGGTCGGCCAGCACCGGCCCCTGCCCCGTCACCTGGTACGGCGCGCGGGGGGCGAGCGCGGACCACAGCAGCCCGGCGAGCACGGCGAGGGCGGCGACGGCGAGGACGGTGATCGCGAACGCCCGCACTTGCCTCGTCACGCGATTCCCCCTCAGAGGTGCCACCTCACCTGTGCCACGGAAGATGTGCCACTGAACCGGCTCACCGGAACAGGTTGATGGTATCTCCCGGTTAGGCTCGCTTCGTGAATCACGATGAGGTCTGGCTGATCGATCCCTCCGGCCCGCTGCGCGGCGACGTCGAGGTGCGCGGCTCGAAGAACGCGGTCTCCAAGCACATGGTCGCCGCCATGCTCGGCGGCACCGAGAGCACGATCCAGAACGCCCCCGAGGTGGGCGAGGTCGGCATCACCGCGGCCATGCTGGAGTCCCTCGGCATCCACGTGGAGATCACGGAGAAGGAGATCCGCGTCGAGCGGGGCGCGGAGATCCAGCCGCGCGTGCCCGACGCGTTCACCGGCCTGAACCGGATCCCGATCCTCATGCTCGGCCCCCTGCTGCACCTGGCCGGCGAGGCGTTCGTGCCGCTGGTCGGCGGCGACCCGATCGGGCGGCGGCCGGTCAACTTCCACGTCGAGGCGCTGCGCGCGATGGGCGCCGAGGTCGAGGTGGGCGACGGAGGGATCTTCGCCAAGGCCGCGCGGCTGCGCGGCGCCCGGCTGGAGCTGCCGTACCCGAGCGTCGGCGCCACCGAGACGATCCTCATGTCGGCCGTGCTCGCCGAGGGCAAGACCGTGGTGAAAAACGCCGCCATGGAGCCCGAGGTGGTCGAGCTGGCGCTGTTCCTGCAGCGCATGGGGGCCAGGATCGAGCTCTCGCCCGACCGCCGGATCGTCATCGAGGGCGTCGAGCGGCTGCGCGGCGCCTCGATCTGGCTGGCCGGCGACCGCATCGAGGCGTTCTCGTACCTGGCCGCCGGCCTGATCACCGGGGGAGAGGTGCGGGTGCACGGCTGCCCGCAGGACCGCCTGGTCACCGCGATCACCACGCTGGCCCGGATGGGCGCCCGCTTCGACATCAACGACGAGTACCTGTGCGCCACCGCCCCGCCCGAGGGGCTGCGCTCGGCGGCCGTCCAGACCGACACCCACCCGGGCTTCATGACCGACTGGCAGACGCCGCTCATGGTGCTGTTCACGCAGAGCAACGGCATGTCGGTGCTGCACGAGACGGTCTTCGAGAACCGCCTGGTGTACGTGCCGGCGCTGCAGCGGATGGGCTGCGAGATCGAGGTGTTCGACCAGTGCCTCGGCGGGCCCGCCTGCCGCTACCACGACACCAACGCCCGGCACTCGGCCGTGGTGCGCGGCGTGTCCAAGCTCAAGGGCGCCGACGTGACGCTGCCCGACATCCGGGCGGGCTTCTCCGCGGTGCTGGCCGCGGCGGTGGCCGACGGGACGTCCACGCTGCGCGGCGTCCACCACATCGTGCGCGGATATCACAAGCCGTTCGAGCAGTTCGTGTCCCTGGGTCTGAACATCCGCCGGGAAGAGTAAAGGTGTCGGATCCCCGGGTTTGCCGGGGATCGCGGCGCCGCAGACCGACTGCGTGAGAGTTGTGCGATGTGTGAGCGCCCTGGGGCTGGTGGGAGCGCTCTGCGGGGTCCTGGCCGCCTCCATGGCCGCCCCCGTCGTGAGCGGTGCCGGGCTCGCCGCCAAGAGCGTCGCGCACACCTTCAGCCAGCTCCCTCCGGCGCCGCGCGAGGAGCCCCTGTCGCAGGTGACGCGGCTGCTCGACCGCAACGGCAAGCCGTTCGCGCAGTTCTACCAGGCCAACCGGCGGGCGATCCCGCTCAGCCGGGTGGCGCCCGTCATGCGGCAGGCCATCGTCGCCATCGAGGACGCCCGCTTCTACGAGCACGGCGGCATGGACGTGCGCGGCACGCTCCGGGCGCTGCTCACCAACACCTCGGCCGGCGGCATCCGGCAGGGCGGTTCCTCGCTCACCCAGCAGCTCGTGAAGAACATCCTGGTCGAGAGCGCCCGCACCGAGGAGGAGCGCGACCGGGCGCGCGCGCCCAACCTCGCCCGCAAGATCACCGAGCTGCGCCTGGCGCTCGCGATGGAGCAGAAGTACACCAAGGACGAGATCCTGGAGCGGTACCTCAACATCGCCTACTTCGGCGCGGGCGCGCACGGCGTCGAGGCGGCGGCCCGGCGCTTCTTCTCCACCACGGCCGCCGACCTCACGCTGCCGCAGGCGGCCACGCTCGCCGGCGCGGTGCGCATGCCGTACTCGACCGACCCGTCGATCGGGCCGGCGCAGCGGGCGCGGCTGAAGGAGCGGCGCGACCTCGTGCTGGACCGGATGGCCGAGCTGCGCCTGGTGAACCCGCGGGAGGCCGCGGCGGCCAAGCGCAGCCCGCTCGGCATCGAGCTGCGGCCCGAGCCGGGCGGCTGCGCGCAGAGCAGGTATCCGTACTACTGCGTGTACGTGCAGCGCGAGCTGCTCACCAACGAGGCGTTCGGCGCCACGGCGCGCGAGCGGCGGGCCCGGCTCGCCACCGGCGGGCTGGTGATCAGGACCGCGCTGGACCCGGTGGCGCAGCGGGCCGCCGAGCGGGCGATCCGCGCCCGGGTCGACGCCCGCGACACCGAGGTGGCCGCGGAGGCCATGGTCGAGCCGCGCTCGGGACGCATCCGGGCGATGGCGGCCAGCAAGGACTTCGGCCGCAACCCCGGCGACCGCAAGAACGGGACGCGGACGACGTTCAACCTGGTGGCCGACATGGCCCACGGCGGCGGGATGGGGCTCCAGGCGGGCTCGACGTTCAAGGTGTTCACGCTGGCGACGGCGCTGCAGCAGGGCTGGCGCTTCGACCAGGGCTTCGAGACGCCCGGCGTGCTCGTGCCGTCGCAGGGATACCGCGACTGCCGCGGCCGGGCGGTCAACGCGCCCAGCGTGCGGGTGCACAACGCCAGCGGGGAGGGCGAGGGCGGCCCGTACAGCCTGTCCACCGGCACGTGGAAGTCGGTGAACATCTTCTACATGATGCTGGAGCGCAAGGTCGGCCTGTGCAACGTGGTGCGGACCGCGAAGGCGCTCGGCATCGCCCGCGCCGACGGCCGGCCGCTGCGCGAGGTGCCGACGTTCACGCTCGGCGTCAACGAGATGGACCCGGTGACGGTGGCGGCGGCGTTCGCGGCCTTCGCGGCGCGCGGCCGGTACTGCCGGCCGCTGGCCATCGTGGAGATCACCGGCCGGGACGGCCGGACCGCCCACGTGCGGCCCACCTGCGAGCAGGCGCTGGACCGCAAGGTCGCCGACGCCGTCAACCACGTGCTGCAGGGCGTGTTCGACAAGGGCACGATGACCGGGCAGGGCATCGGCCGGCCCGCCGCCGGCAAGACGGGCACCAACAACGGCTACACCTCGGCGTGGTTCGCCGGTTACACCCCGGAGCTCGCGGCGGCGGTCAGCGTGGGCGACATCCGGGGCTCCTACCGGTACCCGCTGCGCGGGGTGCAGATCGGCGGCGAGTACTACGGGTCGGTGCAGGGGGCGTCGCTGCCCGGGCCGATCTGGGTGGACTCGATGGAGTCGGCGCTGCGCGACATCCCGGCGGGCGACTTCCACCCCGCCGACATGTCCCGCTTCGGCGGCGGCTTCACGCCCGGGCTGAAGGAGGCCGAGGAGGCGGAGCAGATCCGGGCGATGCTGCACCGGCAGCGGCAGTGGCTGAAGTGGGCGCGCCGCCACGGACACCAGCTGTGGCCGCCGGGCGCCGACGTGCTGGGCACGCCGGACGAGCGCCGGCCGGGCTTCGGAGGGCGGACCGGAGTGGCTCCGATGGGGCCGGGCATGGCCGTGCAGGGCGCCACCGTGCCGGGCGCCGCCGCACCCGGCACGGTCGATCCGGGCGCCGCCGCACCGGGGGCGGCCCCGCCCGGGACCACCACGGGGCGCTAGGGCCGCGCAGGCTCCAGCCGGGGAGCTCTGGCGCCGCGGCGGTCACGGCGGGGGCTCTGGCGCCGCGGCGGTCCCGGCGGGGACCGTGGGACGGCGGCACCGGGGCTCAGCGCTTGGCGATGGGGGAGGTCACGGCGCGGGTGAGCGCGACGAGGTTGGCCGGAGCGGTCTCGATCTGGAGCCCGCGCCGGCCCGCCGAGAAGTAGATCGTCTCGAACTCCAGCGCCGACGCGTCGACCACCGTGGGCAGCTGCTTGCGCTGCCCGAGCGGGCTGATGCCGCCCACGACGTAGCCGGTCACCCGCTCCACCTTCGCCGCCTCGGCCATGGCGGCGCGCTTGCCGCCCAGGGCCGAGGCCAGCGCCTTGAGGTCGAGCTTGCCCGCCACCGGCACGACCGCCACGGCGAGCCCGCTCTCGGTCTCGGCCACGAGCGTCTTGAAGATCCGCTCGTACGGCACGCCGAGCGCGTCGGCGGCCTCCTCGCCGTACGCCTGGGCGGAGGGGTCGTGGTCGTAGGGATGCAGCGTGAAGTCGGCCCCGGCCTTGGTCAGCGCCACCGTGGCGGGGGTGCCTCCCTGCGCCTTCGTCTTGCCCACGTCTCCGCCTCCGGACGATCTCGTGATCTACTTTGTAAAGGCGCCCGGTCGTGCGGGCGCCGCGATCTCAGGCGCCGCGATCTCAGGCGCCGCGGTGGAAGCGGCGATGCAGCTCGCGTACCTCGTCGTCGAGCCCCGGCACGGGGCCCTCCACGACGACGCGCGGCGCGACCTCGGAGACCGGCAGGGGACGCACCGGGGGCTCCGGCACGCCCAGCTCGGCCAGCCAGCTCACGAGCTGCGCCGAGGAGGCGACGTAGACGATGCGGCCGAGCCCGACCCACCCGTGCGCGGCGGCGCACATGGGGCAGTGCTCGCCGGAGGTGTAGACGGTCGCGGCGGCCCGCTCCTCGGGCGTCAGGTGGGCGGCCGACCAGCGCGCCAGTTCGAACTCCGGATGCCTCGTGTGGTCGCCCCCGGCCACCCGATTGTGGTCCTCGGCCAGGACCTTCCCGTCGCCGGACACGAGCACGGAGCCGAACGGCTCGTCGCCCACGGACAGGGCCTCGGCGGCCAGCTCCACGCAGCGGCGCAGATGCCGCAGCTCCTCGTCGCGCACCATGACGGCCCCCTCCCGCTCGGATCTTCCGGACATCGTATCGGCGGGTCCGGGACTTGCCGGGGTCGCATGGGCGGGTGCGAGGCTTGACGGGTTCCGGGTGTCCGCATGGTGGACGGAACGGGACCCACTGGTCGGACTCCGTAGACTGGGAGGGTGATTTCCCGTATCGACTTGCGCGGTTCCCTGCCGGGGGACCTGCGCGACGTGCTGCCCCGCGCCGAACTCGACGTCGAGGCCGCCCTGGACAAGGTGCGGCCGATCTGCGACGAGGTCCGCCATCATGGCGCCGCGGCCGTGCGGGAGCTGACCGCCAGGTTCGACGGGGTCGAGATCGAGCGGGCGCGGGTTCCGCGCGAGGCGCTGCGCGAGGCGCTGGCCGGGCTGCGGCCCGACGTGCGCGCGGCGCTGGAGGAGTCGATCCGGCGCGCCCGGCTGGTCCACCGCGACCAGCGTCGCGCCGACGTGACGACCCAGGTGGTGCCGGGCGGCACGGTCACCGAGCGGTGGGTGCCGGTCGAGCGGGTGGGCCTGTACGTGCCGGGCGGGCGGGCGGTCTACCCGTCCAGCGTGGTGATGAACGTGGTGCCGGCCCAGGAGGCCGGGGTGGCGTCGCTGGCGGTGACGAGCCCGGCGCAGAAGGAGTTCGGCGGGCTGCCGCACCCGACGATCCTGGCGGCGTGCGAGCTGCTGGGCGTGGACGAGGTGTACGCGGTGGGCGGCGCCCAGGCGGTGGCCATGTTCGCCTACGGCACGGAGGAGTGCCCGGCGGCCACCATGGTGACCGGGCCGGGCAACATCTGGGTGGCCGCGGCCAAGCGGCTGCTCAAGGGCCGCATCGGCATCGACTCCGAGGCGGGTCCGACGGAGATCGCGATCCTGGCCGACGAGACGGCCGACCCGGTGCACGTGGCGGCCGACCTGATCAGCCAGGCCGAGCACGACGTGATCGCCGCGGCGGTGCTGGTGACCGACAGCGTGGAGCTGGCCGAGGCGGTGGAGAAGGAGCTGCCGGCCCAGGTGGAGGCGACCAAGCACTCCGAGCGCATCACCGAGGCGCTGAGCGGCCGGCAGTCGGGGATCGTCCTGGTGGACGGTCTGGACGAGGGTGTGGCCGTGGTCAACGCCTACGCGGCCGAGCACCTGGAGATCCACACGGCTGACGCGGCCGCGGTGGCGGGCCGGATCCGCAACGCGGGCGCGATCTTCGTGGGTACGTACGCGCCGGTGTCGCTGGGCGACTACCTGGCGGGGTCCAACCACGTGCTGCCGACCGGCGGCTGCGCCTGCCACTCCAGCGGCCTGTCGGTGCAGACGTTCCTGCGCGGCATCCACGTGGTCGACTACACCCGCGAGGCGCTGGCCGAGGCCGCCGCGCACGTGTCGGTGCTGGCCGACGCCGAGGATCTGCCCGCGCACGGGGCGGCCGTCCGGGCCCGCTTCGACTGGCGGGTCCCGTCATGACGCCGGACGAGACGACCGTGGACGAGCTGACCTTGGACGATCTGCCGATCCGCGACGACCTGCGGGGCCGCACGCCGTACGGCGCGCCCCAGATCGACGTGCCGGTGCGGCTGAACACCAACGAGAACCCCTATCCGCCCTCCCCGGAGCTGGTCGCCGACCTGGCCGAGGAGGTGCGGCGGGGCGCGGGCGAGCTCAACCGCTACCCCGACCGCGACGCGTCGGCGCTGCGCGCCGACCTGGCGGACTATCTGGGGCACGGGCTCGACGCGAGCCGGGTGTGGGCGGCCAACGGCTCCAACGAGGTGCTCCAGCAGATCCTGCAGGCGTTCGGCGGTTACGGCCGTTCGGCGCTGGGGTTCGAGCCGTCGTACTCGATGCACCCGATCATCACGACGGGCACGAGCACCGAGTGGATCGGGGGCGCGCGGGAGGACGACTTCTCGCTCGACCCGGCCAAGGCGGCGGCCGCGGTGGAGGAGCACCGGCCGGACATCGTGTTCCTGACCTCGCCGAACAACCCGACCGGCACGGCGTTGCCGCTGGAGACGATCGCGCGGGTGCTGGAGGCGGCTCCCGGCATGGTGGTGGTGGACGAGGCGTACGCGGAGTTCGCGCGGGCGGGCACGCCGTCGGCGCTGAGCCTGCTGCCGTCGCATCCGCGGCTGATCGTGACGCGGACGATGTCGAAGGCGTTCGCGATGGCCGGCACCCGGCTGGGCTACCTGGCGGCGCACCCGGCGGTGATCGAGGCGCTGCTGCTGGTGCGCCTGCCGTACCACCTGTCGACGCTGACGCAGGCGGCGGCCCGCGTGGCGCTGCGGCACCGCGTCGAGCTGCTGGGCACGGTGGACGCGCTGCGGCGCGAGCGTGACGCGACGGTCGAGTGGCTGCGCGGCAAGGGGTTGACGGTCGCCGACTCCGACGCGAATTTCGTACTGTTCGGCCGGTTCCCGGAGCGTCGTGCGGTCTGGGAGGGTCTGCTGGACAGGGGTGTGCTCATCCGCGAGGTGGGCCCGCCCGAGTGGCTGCGCGTGTCGATCGGCACCGGCGAGGAGATGGCGGCGTTCCGTGCCGCGATGGAGGGGGTTCTGTGAGTCGGGTCGGCCGCGTGGAGCGTGTGACGAAGGAGACGTCGGTCCTGGTCGAGGTGGGTCTCGACGGCACCGGCCGGGTGGACGTGTCGACGGGTGTGGGGTTCTTCGACCACATGCTGGCGCAGCTCGGCAAGCACGGGCTGTTCGACCTGACGGTCAAGACCGAGGGCGATCTGCACATCGACGCGCACCACACGATCGAGGACACGGCGCTGGCGCTGGGTGCGGCGTTCCGCGAGGCGTTGGGCGACAAGTCGGGCATCCGGCGGTTCGGTAGCGCGTCGTGCCCGCTGGACGAGTCGCTGGCCCAGGTCACGGTCGACCTGTCCGGCCGGCCGTACCTCGTGCACTCCGAGCCCGAGGGCATGGCGCCGATGATCGGCCCCGAGTACGACACGACGATGACCCGGCACATCCTGGAGTCGCTGGTCGCGCAGGCGGCGATCTGCCTGCACGTCCACGTCCCGTACGGGCGCAACGCGCACCACATCGTCGAGGCGCAGTTCAAGGCCCTGGCCAGGGCGCTGCGGGAGGCGTCGGAGCTCGACCCGCGGGCGAGCGGGGTGCCGAGCACCAAGGGCGTCCTATGAGCGACAACACGCTGTCGATCGCGATGATCTTCATCGGCCTCTTCCTGGTCGGCGGGGTGGTCTCGCTGGTCAAGCAGGGGCTCAAGGCGGGCGCGGCGATCTGCGCGGTCGGCGCGGCGCTGGCGATCACGGCGGGGGTGATGTGGTGGTGAAGCGCGTGGTCGTGCTCGACTACGGGTCGGGCAACCTGCGTTCGGCCGAGCGCGCGCTGGCCCGGGTCGGCGCCGACGTGACCGTGACGTCCGACCTGGACGCGGCCATGGAGGCCGACGGCCTCGTGGTGCCCGGCGTGGGGGCGTTCGCGGCGTGCATGGCGGGCCTGCTCGGGGTGCGCGGCGAGCAGGTCGTCGGCCGGCGGCTGGCCGGTGGGCGGCCGGTGCTGGGCATCTGCGTGGGCATGCAGATCCTGTTCGCCAAGGGCGTCGAGCACGGCGTGGAGACCGAGGGCTGCGGAGAGTGGCCGGGCACGGTCGAGCAGCTGGAGGCCCCGGTGCTGCCGCACATGGGGTGGAACACGGTCAAGGCGCCCGAGGGCAGCGTGCTGTTCCGGGGGCTCGACGCCGACACGCGGTTCTACTTCGTCCACTCGTACGGTGTGCGGGAGTGGGAGCTGCGGCCGGGTCCCGGGTTCGCCGAGCCGCTGGTGACGTGGGCCGAGCACGGGGTGCCGTTCGTGGCCGCGGCCGAGAACGGGCCGCTCATGGCCACGCAGTTCCACCCGGAGAAGTCCGGCGACGCGGGCGCCGCGCTGCTGACCAACTGGCTCGGCGTCCTGTGAGCGGCGGCCGCGCCGCCGCGGCGTCCCGCGTCGTCCTGTCGTGAGGGGCCGTGAGTCCTGTCATGGCGGACCGTTCGTGAGGGGCCGTGAGTAAGGAGCGGGCGCGGCGTCGCGCGGAGCGCGAGGCGGCGCGGGAGCGCGCGGCGCTGCGCAACGAGGAGCGTCAGGCCCGCGCCGCCCGCCGGCGGGCCGTGGTGGCCCGCCTCACGCCCCGCCCGGTGCGCTTCGCCCGTCAGGGCGGCCTGCGCGCCCGCCGCCGCCGTGCCCAGAACGCCGTCGTGGCGCTCGCGTTCGCGCTCGTCCAGGTGATGGTATGGCTGGTGTGGGCCTCCCTCGCCGTCAGCTTCGGTGTCCTGGTCCTGTCCCTCTTGCTCGTCCCTGTTGTCATGACCCTTGCCTTCGACCGGAGGATCTGATGTCGCTCGTACTCCTTCCCGCCGTGGACGTCGCGGACGGCCAGGCCGTACGCCTGGTCCAGGGCGAGGCCGGGACCGAGACCGGCTACGGCGAGCCGCTGGCCGCCGCGCTGGCCTGGCAGGAGGCGGGGGCGGAGTGGATCCATCTGGTCGACCTCGACGCCGCGTTCGGCCGGGGCTCCAACCGTGAGCTGATCACCGACATGATCGGCCGGCTGGACGTGAACGTGGAGCTGTCCGGCGGCATCCGCGACGACGCGTCGCTGGCCGCCGCGCTGGCCACCGGATGCCGCCGCGTGAACATCGGCACGGCCGCCCTGGAGAACCCCGAGTGGTGCCGCAGGATCATCGCCGAGCACGGCGACAGGATCGCGGTCGGTCTGGACGTGCGCGGCACCACGCTCGCGGCGCGCGGCTGGACCGAGGAGGGCGGCGACCTGTGGGAGGTGCTGGAGCGGCTGGAGGCCGACGGCTGCCCCCGCTACGTCGTCACCGACGTCACCAAGGACGGCACGCTGCGCGGTCCCAACCTCGACCTGCTGCGCCAGGTGTGCGCCCGCACCGACAAGCCGGTCGTGGCCAGCGGGGGAGTGTCCTCGCTGGACGACCTGGTGGCGCTGTCGCGGCTCGTGCCGGACGGCGTCGAGGGCGCCATCGTCGGCAGGGCCCTGTACGCCCAGGCGTTCACGCTCGAGAGCGCCTTGGTCGCTGTTCGCGGTTAGATGGTAGGAGGGGCCGTGGTGAGCAGCATGAGTATGGAGAGCACCGGTTCGCGGGTGTTTTCCGGCGGCGTGTGGGAGGAGCGGTACGGCTACTCCCGCGCGGTCGTGGTAGGTGACCGGGTCATCGTGTCGGGTTGCACCGCCACGATCGACGGCGAGGTCCGGCACGTCGGCGACGCCTACCGGCAGAGCCTCACGGCGATGGGCATCGCGCTCGGCGCCGTGGAGCTGGCCGGCCTGACCAGGGAGGACGTGGTGATGGTGCGCTACTACGTGGTGGACCAGCGGCACTTCGACCTGGTCGGCAGGGCCATCGGGGAGGTGTTCGGCGACGTCCGTCCCGCCTGCACGGGCGTGCGGGTCGCCGGCCTGGTCGACCCGCGCATGCTGGTCGAGATCGAGATAGAGGCGATGCGCGCATGACCGTGGCCGTCAGGGTGATCCCCTGCCTGGACGTCGACGCCGGCCGGGTGGTCAAGGGCGTCAACTTCGCCAACCTGCGCGACGCGGGCGACCCGGTCGAGCTGGCCAGGCGCTACGACGCGGAGGGCGCCGACGAGCTGACCTTCCTCGACATCACCGCCTCCTCGGGCGAGCGCGACACGATGCTGGACGTGGTCCGCAGGACCGCCGAGCAGGTGTTCATCCCGCTGACCGTGGGCGGCGGGATCCGTTCGGTGGACGACGTGGACCGGCTGCTGCGGGCGGGTGCCGACAAGGTCTCGCTCAACACGGCGGCCATCGCCCGTCCCGAACTGCTGACCGAGGCGTCGCGGCGCTTCGGCGCGCAGTGCGTGGTGCTGTCGCTGGACGCGCGCCGGGCGCCCGGCACGCCGAGCGGGTTCGAGGTGACCACGCACGGCGGGCGGCGCGGCACGGGCATCGACGCGGTGGAGTGGGCGGCGCGCGGCGAGGAGCTGGGCGTGGGCGAGATCCTGCTCAACTCGATGGACGGCGACGGCACGCGCGAGGGTTACGACCTGGAGATGCTGCGCGCGGTGCGGGCCGTGGTGCGCGTCCCGGTGATCGCCAGCGGCGGCGCGGGACGGCTGGAGGACTTCCCGCCGGCGGTGGAGGCGGGCGCGGACGCGGTGCTGGCGGCGTCGGTGTTCCACTTCGGCACCCTCAAGATCGCCGACGTGAAGGAGACGCTCCGCACAGCGGGGTACCCGGTGCGCTAGTCGAGGGCCTCATGGCGCGCGGTCCTCACCAGCGCGCGCTTCGCGCGAGGGGGCTCGGGCTGTGACAGCGGGGGAGCCGAGCTCCCCCGCACCCCCTGGCCGGTGGCCTCCCGGCCCCCGGACCCCCGGCGTGGGCGAGCCGCGACACGCACAGGCGCTGAAGCCTGAGCCCCGGCCTCATGGAGGTGTCGGCCGGGACTCGAACACCTGCCAAGCCATCCGATCTCCCTAGGGCGTCAAGTCCTTGGCTCTGGCGAACACCTTGAAGATCGGCGCCTGCGATTATGGAGGGATGTCCCGTCCAAGAATCCGCGTCGCTGCCTACATCCTCCGTAACCGGTCCACCCCGGAGCTCCTTGTCTTCGATCATGTCGGCATGCCCGAAGCCGGCACCCAGGTGCCGGCGGGAGGGGTCCTGCCGGACGAAAGCCTGGAACAGGCCGTCCTGCGGGAAGTCGCAGAGGAGACCGGCTTGACCGAAGTCGCCATCGTCGGGCCCATCGCGGTGGACCACCGGCCTCGTGAAGACAACGGCCAGCCGCGGCAGACGACGTTCTTCCAGCTCACCGCTGATCCCGATGGCGCTGATGCATGGCACCATCGTGTTCATGGTGACGGCGCGGACGCCGGTCTGGAGTTCGCGTGCCGTTTCGTCCCGTTACCGCTGGTAGAGAGGTTGGCCGACGCTCAGGACGCGTGGTTGAGTCGCCTCGATGGACGAGGAGGGGAGGCGGTGAGCTCGTCATAGATCGTGCGTTCCTGCAGGCAGTGGGACAGGCAGCCGACCGAGGCGACTGCCTTGGCAGAGGGCTCCAGGCCAGGTATCGACTCAGGCGTTCGCTCGGTCCCCGTCGACCGCCACCCGCCAGGACTCGCCCCATCGCGCACGGTTTGCGGTGAGGAGTCATGCTGCAGTCCGAATCAAGGCTTCAGGGGCGAGCGACCGAGTCGACGAACTCACGGCGCGTATGGGCGTCATCGACCGGACGGGCCTCCCCTGGGCTCGGCCCGTGGCTGGAGAGACCAGGCGAAGCGATGACCGCCATGAGTGCGACGCAGACCCCGGCGAGGATCGCCCGCCGTTGTCGCGGGTCATGGACGGTCGGGGGTTTCGGGGGTTTCGGGGGTTTCGGGGGTTTCGGGGGTTTCGCGGGCTTCGGGGGCTGAGGAGCGGGTCGTGCTCATGGAGTCCTCTCGCAGGGTGTCGGCGTGGGAGCGGCGGGCGCCGGCGCCGCCGGATGGCGTGATCATCGGCGCCGGGTGGCGCGCACGACGACGTCGCGGAGGGCGACGGCGCGGCCCCCGTCGCCGGTGAGCGTGCGGAGGTGCTCGTCGGCGGTGAGGATGTCCCACTCCGCGCCGTCCAGGCGCGCGGTGATGGCCGCGGGGGTGGCCGACGCCTCGGCGGGAGGACGGTGCCCGCGCCCGTGCCCGTGCTCATGCCCGTGGCCGTGGGCGGTGGGGCCGGGGGCGTCGAGATGCCCCACGATGAGCAGCGTGCCGCCGGGGGCCACCCACCCCGCGATGCGGTCGTAGAAGTCCAGCTGGGGCATCGCCGGGTGGGCGTAGTGGGTCATGACCAGGTCGAACCGCGTGTCCGGGCTCCAGAGGCTCAGATCGGCCTCGACCCAGCGCAGGCGCTCGGACGCCTCGCTCGCCGCCGCGCGCTCGGCGGCGCGGGCCAGGGCCTCCGACGAGATGTCGGCCGCGGTGACGTGCCAGCCCCGGGAGGCCAGCCAGATCGCCTCGGCGCCGGCGCCGCATCCCGCGTCCAGCGCCGTGCCCGGGGTGAGGCCGCCGGTCTCACGGGCGAGGTACGGGTTCGGCGGGTTGCCGCCCATGGACCCGGGGCCCCCGGCTCCCGTCTGTCGCCAGTGCTGCTCCCAGAAGTCCTTGTCGAATCCGTGCGTCATCGCTCGTCCTCCTCGTCCGCGAGGGCCCCTCTGTGTGGGTGCGTTCCTCGGTTCGCGCCTCATGGTGCTGAGGGACGAGGCGGATGAGCAAACCTTGTTGCCGAATGGCAAAATTGCCGGGTGGACGAAGCCATGGACCGCACTCTTGACGCCGTCGGACCGAGGCTGAAGCGCCTCCGGCTGCATCGGGACGTCACCCTCGCCGACCTCGCCAAGGAGACCGGGATCTCCACCAGCACCCTGTCCCGGCTCGAGGCGGGCCTGCGACGCCCCACGCTGGAGCAGCTGCTTCCCCTCGCTCGCGCCCACGGGGTCACGCTGGACGAGCTCGTCGACGCGCCGCCGACCGGCGATCCCCGCGTCAACCTGCGGCCGATCCCCTGTGGCGACGGCGCGGTCGTCCTGCCGCTGACCCGCAGGCCGGGCGGAATCCAGGCGTACAAGTTCGTCATCCCGGACGGGAGCGACGACGCCGAGCCGGATCTGCGCACCCACGAGGGCTACGACTGGGTCTACGTCCTCAACGGGACGCTCCGCCTGGTCCTCGGGGAACACGACCTCACGCTCAGGCCGGGGGAAGCGGCGGAGTTCGACACGCGCACCCCGCACTGGTTCGGGGCCACCAGCGCCGGCCCCGTCGAGTTCCTGAGCCTCATCGGGAAGCAGGGCGAACGCGCGCACGTCCGCGCGACACCGAGGCGCGTCCCGTCCGGGTAGGAAGGCCCAGGGACCTCAGGGACGCGTCCGCCCGGCGGCTCACCGCGGCCTCCGCCAGGATCAGAGCGGACATCCCCCAGTCCAGCGCGGGCGACCCCTCGCTGGCGTCGGCCCGATCGACCACCATGGGCCCTTCGGGCGTGAGCATCACGTTCTCCGGATGTAGATCAAGGTGGAGACACCTGATCCGCCGGCTCGGTCGAGGCCCACGGCGGGAGAGCACGCGGACGACGCAACAGGCCGGCCCGGGCCGCACCGGCTTGCTCCGCAGTGACCACGCTTGCGGGACCGCTTCGGCGGAGGCGTCGCGGCCGTCCCGATGTCGGCGCGGCACCCACGCCTCGCCGACGGCGAACACGCCCGCTGTGCGGCAGGAGCCCAGGAGAAGTCCGGTTCGCAGGCGAGGAGCGCAGGGTGCTGCCGGCCGCGACGCCGTTCTTGCCTCAGGGGAGACCGGTGAGGCGGGGGGAGCCGTGGATCACCGGCCGTCCTGCGCGATGACGTCGTCGATCCAGGACCGGTAGTGGGTGACGTCGGTCCAGATGCCCGCTCCGGGCCTGCCGTCGGGGGTGGTGGCGCAGCCGGCGGAGCCGCCCGTGCGCTGGTCCTTGTCGTCGCCGTCGCGCGAGGTGGCGCCGATCAGCTCCCACCGGCCGGCCACGCGCCGGATCTGCGGGCCGCCCGAGTCGCCGTTGCAGGCGTTGGCCGCCTTGCCGGAGAGCGCGCCGGTGCAGACCTCGGTGCCGTGGTCGAGCGACGTGCACCGCTGGTCGGCCAGGCGCACGGTGTCGAGCTCCCGCAACTGCTGGGGGCCCGCTCCGCAGGTCCGGCGGTACTCGCAGGTCATGCCCCAGCCGATGACGCGGGTCGGCTCGCCCACCCGGCCGGGGGCGTCGGCGATGCGGATGGGCGTCTCGGGGACGCGCCGGTCGAGCTTGACCAGGGCGAGGTCTCCCTCGGGGACCTTGCCCAGGCGGGAGTCGTAGCGGTGCGGAAAGGTGATGACGCGCTCGACGCCGGCGACGGAGCCGCCCTTGTCGCGGTCGGGGGAGCCGACGCGTACCCGGGTCTTGCCGGGCTTCAGCAGCCCCTCGCAGTGGGCGGCGGTGACGACCCAGTCGGGGGCGACGAGCGAGCCGCCGCAGTGGTGCGCGGGCAGCGACGGCAGCCGGAGGGAGACCATGAACGCGTAAGGTTCGCTCGCGGTTCTGCCGCCGATGATGGCGGCGCGGTCGGCGGCCGCCGCGACGGCCGGGGGCGCCGCGTGGAGGGTGGTCGCGCCGGCGGCCGTGCCGGCGGAGATCAGGGCGATCCCGGCGGCCATGCCCGTGGCGAGCAGCACGGCCCGCTTCCTGATTGTGGTGAACACGCACATCTCCATGGGGTCCATCTGGTGGGGGCGGAGGTGTGGCCAGGGGGTTGTGCGGGTCAGGCTACCTGCGGTTTTGCGTGGAAGCGAGGTCGGGCGCCTCACCGGCCGGGCGGGTCGGCCGCGTCGATCAGCGCGAGGCCGTCGATCGCCGCCGGGGACAGCCTCCCCTTGTCGCGTACGGGCATGGGCGTCCAGGCGACGGCGTCAGTGGAACCGCCGACCTCGTTGATCACGAGCGGGCCGGCCCGGAGCTCGGTCAGGTAGAACAGCGCGACGACGTGCCAGCGGACTCCGAGCCGGTCGGCCGTGTAGGTCCGCGCGTCCGCGAGGCGGGCGCCGAGCAGTTCCAGGCCGGTCTCCTCGCGCAGCTCGCGCGCGAGCGCCTCCATCGGCTGCTCGCCGGGGTCGACGCCCCCGCCGGGAAGGTGCCACAGCCCGGGAGTGAAGATCGCCGAGGCGCCGGAGAGCCGGGTCAGCAGCACCTGGTCCCGCGCGGTGGCGAGCGCGTACGCCGACACGCGCGTGCGCGCTTCCTCCCGCATGGCGCCCCCTCCGGACGTCCGGTGCGACGGCTCTCCGGCGAACCGCAGGAGACACCCCGCAGGAGACAATCTACGGCGTGTCACCGGATCGGGGGACACGATGCAGTTCGTCCGGGAGTGGGTGTCACCGGCGCTTGTGAGGCGGCGCCGGATCGGCCGTGTACCGGGCCGGACGCTGCTGAGCCCACGACCGGCATGCCGGTGCGCGGACCGGCCGGGCACCGGCGGGGGTCTTCAACGACCGGAGTCGCCGGCCGGGGTGGTCAGGCAGAGGGCGCGCAGGTCGTCGAAGGCTTGGAGGAGGTGGACGTCCAGGCTCTGTGACGGGTCGTCGATCCAGGCCTGGGCCGCCTGGTGGAAGGCGGCCCACCCGGTGTGAGCGGCCAGGTCTGCCAGCCGGTCGGCGACGCCGCGCTGCCGCAGCGCCTGCGCCACGGCCTCAGCGATCGACGCGGCCTTGGCCAGGTCCCGCTCGCGCAGTGCCGGTGTCGCCGCGATGACCTGCAGTCGTGGTTCCGCGAAGGGCCGGTTGTCCTCAAGGATGTGCTCGACTTCTCGGAAGGCGTGGAGCAGCAGGTCGAGCGGCTGGAGACCGTCGGGCGCCTCGGCCACCGCCCGCGTCAGGGACGCGCGCAGGTCGGATTCGCCGTCGAAGAGCACCTCGCGCTTGTCCGGGAAGTGCCGGAAGAACGTGCGTTCGTTGAGGCCGGCCCGGGCGGCGATCTCGGCCGTGGTGGTCCGGTCGAACCCGCGTTCCCGGTACAGCTCCAGGGCCGCCTGCTGAAGGCGGCGGCGCGCTTCTGCTCCGCTGCGTGGCACGCTCCGAAGGATATCGCATATGTCAGTCAGTGGCGCTACTTGACGTCAGTGACTGGCGCTACCTACAGTCGGCCCCTGGCGCTACGTAGTGCCAGTCACTGGCTTCAAGTAGGGAGAGCCTCATGCATGTCTTCGTCACGGGTGGCACCGGCCAGACCGGCCCCGCTGTCGTCGCCGAGCTCATCGCGGCCGGCCATGCCGTCACCGGTCTGGCGCGCTCGGACGCCGCGGCCGCCCGGCTGAAGTCGCTGGGCGCCACACCACACCGCGGCTCCCTGGACGACCTCGACGCTCTGCGCAGCGGCGCCGAAGCCGCCGATGCAGTGCTGCACATGGCCTACGGCGGCGACTTCTCCGACCTCGACGACATGATGAGGCGCGACCGGACCGCGATCGAGACCCTCGGCCGGCCGCTGGAACACTCGGGCAAGCCGCTCATCGTCACCTCGGGCACCCTGGTCATGCCCGCCGGTCGGGAGAGCACCGAGAAGGACGAGCCCGACGCGACCGGGATCGCCGCCTTCCGCATCGCCGGGGAGCGGGCGTGTCTGGACTTCGCCGCCCGGGGAGTGCGCGCCGGCGTGGTGCGCCTGGCTCCCACCGTCCACGGTCCCGACGACCATGGTTTCATCCCCATGCTCATCGCCACCGCGCGCAAGACCGGCGTGTCCGCCTACGTGGGAGACGGCGCCAACCGGTGGCCCGCGGTGCACCGGCTCGACGCGGCGGTCCTGTTCCGTCTGGCAGTGGAGAAGGCACCTGCGGGCAGCGTGCTGCACGGAGCGGCCGAGAGCGGCGTCACCTTGAAGAGCATCGCAGAGGTGATCGCCCGCGGCCTGGACGTGCCCACGGTCTCGCTGACCCCCGACGAGGCCGCCACGCACTTCGTCAGCCCGTTCATGGCCATCGCCTACGGCTTCGACGGGCCCGTCTCCAGCTCCCGCACCCAGGAGTTGCTCGGCTGGTCACCCGTGCACCCGACCCTGCTCGACGACCTGGAGCACGGCGATTACCTGGCCACGCCGACCACCTGACCCACTTCTCACGGCGTCACGCGGGCGGCGATCCTGGCCCGCTCTGCTGTTGGGTGGCTTGTCGGCCTGCGCCTGGATGAGGAAGATCTCGTCGTCATTGCCGGCATCCATGGGTTTTCGCGCCCTCCTACGTCCGCCAGGAAATACACGTTGAACGCCATGGCGATGTCGTGACCGATTCGACCCGCTGTGTCGCCCGCTTTCGCGGAGGGCGGCATGATTGACTTTCCGTGATCAATCAACTCCTTTCTGCGAGGAGGGGCGCCATGCCTCTGGATCCCACACTCGCCAGACTCGGCGGCAGCTTGCGCAACAGAACGGGGCGAATGGGGCGGTTGGCGGTCCCTAGGCAGGCAGGCGAGCGGTGGCCCGGTCCTGGGCCGCAGCGCCGACGGCCGGTTGGAGGCGCGGCTGGGTGTCGCGCGGCGGCTCCATCGCGAACTTCTGAGCCCGCCCGGGGCGCCGTGAGGATCGCGGCGCCGGCGGACGGGCCATGGCGGCGCCGCGCGCGGCCCGCCCGCTAGGAGTCGGCGAGGGCGCAGCGGATGAGGGTGTCGGCGGCGGCGCGGGCGTGCCCCGCCGCCTCCGGGTCGCCGGAGATGGCGGCCGTGGTCTGGGCGCCCTCGGCGAGCAGGGCCAGCTGCGGGGCGAGGTGGTCCGGCGCGCCGGCCTCGCGGACGAGCTCGGCCACGCGGCGCTGGAAGGACGCTTTCTGCTCCCGGACGGCCTCGGCGACCGTCTCGCTGCCGCCTCCCAGCTCGCCGAACACGTTGATGAAGGCGCAGCCGCGGAAGCTGTCCTCGCGGAACCAGGTGGCGAGGAAGTCGAAGATCGCCAGCAGCTTGCCGCAGGGGGTCGCGGCGCCGGCGACGGCGTCCGCGATGCCCGTGTCCCACAGGTCCGTCCGGTGCCGCAGCACGGCCAGGACGAGGTCGTCCTTGGACGGGAACAGCGCGTAGATGCGCTTCAGCGAGACGCCGGCCTCGGTGCGGACGGCGTCCATGCCGACCGCCTGGACGCCGTGGGCGTAGAACAGCCGGTCGGCGGTGGACACGACCCGTTCACGCGCCGTCTCCTCATCGATCACGGAACCTCTCCTTGCGCAGAGAACCATCGTTCTCTACTGTAGGGGGCACAAGGTCAGAGAACGAGCGTTCTCTGCAATGAAAGGGGATCATCATGGGTCGCATCAAGGTCGGCACCGAGAACAGCACCGACATCGAGCTGTACTACGAGGACCAGGGATCGGGTCAGCCCGTCGTCCTCATCCACGGCTACCCCCTGAACGGGCACAGCTGGGAGCGCCAGACCCGCGAGCTGCTGGCCGCCGGCTACCGCGTCATCACCTACGACCGCCGCGGCTTCGGCCAGTCCAGCAAGGTCGGCGCCGGCTACGACTACGACACCTTCGCCGCCGACCTCGACACCGTGCTGGAGACGCTGGACCTGCGCGAGGTCATCCTGGTCGGGTTCTCCATGGGCACCGGCGAGCTGGCCCGCTACGTCAAGAACCACGGCCACGAGCGGGTCGCCAAGCTCGCGTTCCTGGCGTCGCTGGAGCCGTTCCTGGTGGCGGCCGACGACAACCCCACCGGCGTGCCGCAGTCGGTGTTCGACGGCATCGAGGAGGCCGCCCGGGCCGACCGCTACGCCTGGTTCACGCAGTTCTACAAGGACTTCTACAACCTGGACGAGAACCTCGGCAGCCGCATCAGCCAGGAGGTCGTCACCGCCAACTGGAACACCGCCACCACCTCCGCCCCGGTCGCCGCCTACGCGGTGGTGTCCGCCTGGATCGAGGACTTCCGCGAGGACGTGGCCGCGGTGCGCGCCGCGGGCAAGCCGTCGCTGATCCTGCACGGCACGAAGGACAACATCCTGCCCATCGACGCCACCGGTCGCCCCTTCCACCAGGCGTTCCCGGAGGCGGAGTACGTCGAGGTCGAGGGGGCGCCGCACGGCCTGCTCTGGACGCACGCCGCCGAGGTCAACGAGGCGCTGCTGGCCTTCGTCGGCAAGTGACTCGTCAAGCGACCCGGTAGCTGACCGCGGCGAGTGTTCACGGCTCGCGGCGGCGCGGGCGCTCGCCGGCCAGCAGCTCCGCGAGGTGCACGGCGCGCACCCGCGACTTCCTGCGGCGCAGGCCCTGGTCGAGCTGGCGGTAGCAGCCGGGGTTGACCACGGCCACGTAGTCCACCCCGGCCGCCTCGATCTCGTCCAGCTTGGCGTCCAGGACGCGCCGGCTGTCGCGGGGGCGGACCAGGGCGTAGGTGCCGGCCGCGCCGCAGCAGGTCCCGGCCGACGGCAGCTCCACGTAGGTGCCGATCCGCTCCAGCATCGCGCGCGGCTCGCGCCAGACGTCCAGGCCGTTGCGCAGGTGGCAGGAGTCCTGGAGGGCGACGCGCGGCCGGTCCGCTGTCTCGGCCGGGACCCCACCGGGCGGAGTCTCGGCGGCGGGCCGCGACGGCTCCGCGCCGCCGGGCATGTCGCGCTCGTACGCGTACCGCGACAGCTCCTTGACCCGGTCGCGGCCGAGGACCGACGACAGGTGGGCCGCGCAGCCGCCCGAGGTGGTCACGATCGTGCCCGGCAGCCGCCGGCCCAGCTCCTCGGCCATCCGGCGGCCCCGCGCCGAGTCGCCGTTGTGGGCGTGCAGGGCGCCGCAGCAGCCCTGCGCCGCCGGGGCGGCCAGCTCGGGGAACAGCCGCCGGGCCGCCCGGCTCACCTTGGGGAACAGGGCGCGTTCGAAGCAGCCCAGCATCAGGGACGGACCCTCCGGCCGCCCGCCGCGGGTGCGGGCGTGGCGGCGCAGCAGGCCCAGGAGCCGCACGCGCCAGCGGGCGTCGACCAGGATCATCAGCAGCCGGGCGACCAGCGGCCGGCCGCTGCCCTGCCACTGCTGGTCGCGCCACTCCTCCAGCAGGTCGCCGTACTGCACGCCGGCCGGGCACACGGTCTCGCACGCCCGGCAGCCGAGGCAGAACGACGCCTCCTCGCGCACCCGCGGGTCGTCGGCGGGCAGGGTGCCCTCGTCGAGGGCGCGCATGAGGTCGATGCGGCCGCGCGGCGAGGACGTCTCGTCCTTGGTCAGCGCGTACGTGGGGCAGGCCGGCAGGCAGAAGCCGCAGGCGATGCAGCGGTTGAGCAGGTCGGGGGTGAAGCCGGTCATGAGCCGGCCGTTCCGGTGCCGAGGGCGGAGCGCGTCATGAGCCTGCCTTTCCGGGGTTGAGGATGCCCGCCGGGTCGAAGGCGGCCTTGATCCGGCGCTGCAGGTCGATCTGGGCGGCGCCGAGCCGCTCGGTGAGGTAGGGGAGCTTGGCGGCGCCGACGCCGTGCTCCCCGGTGATGGTGCCGCCGAGCCGCATCGCGGTCCGGAAGATCTCGCCGAAGGCGTCGTGCGCCCGCTCGCCCGCCGCGTCGTCGCCCTTGTCGATGACGCACGTCGGATGCAGGTTGCCGTCGCCGGCGTGCCCGAACGTGGCGATCGTGACGTCGTGCCGCTGCGCGATGTCCTCGATGTGGCCGACCATCTCGGCGATGCGGGGCCGCGGCACGCCGACGTCCTCCAGGATGGTGATCGAGCCGAGCCGTGACAGCGCGGGCAGCGTGCAGCGGCGGGCGGCCAGCAGGGCCTCCGACTCGGCGGCGTGGCCGGCCACGGACACCTCGATCGCGCCGGTGTCGCGGCACAGCTCGGCCATGCGGTCGAGCCGCTGGGCGACGGCCGCGGGCTCGCCGTCGTCGCCGAAGATGAGCAGCGCCCCGGCGTCGCGCCTGAGCCCGAGCCGGGCGTGCTGCTCGACCGCGTCGACGCAGCGGGCGTCGAGGAACTCCAGGGTGGCCGGGACGATGCCGGCGGCGATGACGCGGGTCACGGCGCGGCCGGCGTCGGCCAGGGTGGGGAAGTACGCCAGGCCGTTGCCGGCGGTCTCGGGCGCGGGCAGCAGGGCCAGCGTGACCTCGGTGATCACGCCGAGGGTGCCCTCGGAGCCGGTGAGCAGCCGGGTGAGGTCGTAGCCGGCGACGTCCTTCCAGAGCCGGCCGCCGGTGCGGATGACCTCGCCGGTGCCCAGCACCGCCTCCAGACCCAGCACGTAGTTGCGGGTGACGCCGTACTTGAGGCCGCGCAGCCCGCCGGCGCAGGTGGCGACGGTGCCGCCGATCGTGGCCACGCTCCTGCTGCCGGGGTCGGGCGCGTAGAGCAGGCCGTGGGCGGCGGCGGCGTCGGCGAGCGCGGCGGAGGTGACACCGGGCTGGCAGACGGCGAGCAGCTCCTCGGCGCTGATCTCCAGGATGCGGTCGAGCCGGGTCAGCACCAGCACGATGCCGCCCTGCAGGGGGACGGTGGCCGAGCACAGGTTGGAGCCGGCGCCGCGCGGGACGACGGGGACGCCCCGCGCGCCGGCGAGCCTGAGCACGGCCGCGACCTCCTCGGTGGAGGCCGGGTGGACGACGGCGCCGGGCCTGGCGCGGAACAGGGGAGTGGCGTCCCGGGCGTAGGGGGTCACGTCGCCGTCGGCGTGCCGTACGTGCTCGGCGCCGACGATCGCGCGCAGCTCGCGCAGCGTGGCGGCGTCCAGCGGCTCCCCGGTGGCGGTGGTCTTCGCGGGCATGTACGGCAAACTAACAGCATTCTGTATAGCGGTCTAGTGTTCCATTATATGGAATGCCGATCATCGTGCTGTTTCGTCCGGTCGGTGGCCCGGAGGGTTGACAGTCGCATGCCGGGATGGTGTCCTATTCCCAATTCAGAACTGCATTCTGCGATACGGAACAGGCGCCATGCGGCAGAGACGACTCCGCCGGGACGCCCGGCCACCTCGCCCCGGCCGCGCGTCACCTGCGAGATCACTGCGGACGGGACCGCGGGGAAAGAGCGGAGAGCGCTAGGCGGCGCACCTCCTCTCCTGATCGGCGTTCCGTTGAACGGAATGATCATCAACAAAACAGACACAAGGCTATACTCGCCACTTCAGCGGGCCCTCGGGCCCGCCGTGCTCCGCAAGGGAACAGCCCCATGGCACGCATCGTGTTCATCGGCGCCGGCAGCGTCGAATTCACCAAGAATGTCCTCTCGGACATCCTGACATTTCCAGAACTGGGGGAGTCCACCCTCGTCCTGCATGACATCGACGCCGACCGGCTGGCCACAGCCGAGGCCATGGCCACCTGGATGGTGGGCGAGCTCCGCCTCGGCGCGAAGGTGGAGGCCCACCTCGACCGGCGCGCCGCCGTGGACGGCGCCGACTACGTGATCAACGAGATCGCCGTCGGCGGCCACGCCGCCACCGTGCGCGACTTCGAGATCCCGCGCCGCTACGGCCTGCGCCAGACGATCGGCGACACGCTCGGCATCGGCGGCATCTTCCGCGCCCTGCGCACCATCCCCGTCATGGTGGGGCTCGGCGAGGACCTGGCCGAGCTCGCCCCGCACGCGCTGCTGCTCAGCTACACCAACCCGATGTCGATGATCCCGCGGGCCGTCTACGAGGGCAGCTCGTTCGACCGGGTCGTCGGCCTGTGCCACTCCGTGCGCGACACCGAGGCCCGCCTGGCCTCCCTCGTCGGCGTGCCGGAGGAGGAGATCTCGTTTGTCACCGCCGGGGTCAACCACCAGGCGTTCG
Organism: Nonomuraea roseoviolacea subsp. carminata; assembly: GCF_024172185.1. Classification (GTDB taxonomy): domain Bacteria; phylum Actinomycetota; class Actinomycetes; order Streptosporangiales; family Streptosporangiaceae; genus Nonomuraea; species Nonomuraea roseoviolacea. Next base: position 398,171 of record NZ_JAMZEC010000001.1, on the reverse strand, counting down.
TGCTGACCTTCGAGCGCGGCGGCGAGAACCTCTACCCGGTGCTGGACCAGGTCATCGCGAACGACCCCGAGCTGCGCCGTACCGTGCGGGTGGAGATGTACCGCCGGCTGGGGCACTTCCCCACCGAGTCCAGCGAGCACGGCTCCGAGTACCTGCCCTGGTTCCTGCACCACGACGCCGAGGTGGAGCGCCTGCGCATCCCCGTCGAGATCTACCTCCAGTGGTCGCGGGAGAACGTCGACACCTTCGAGGAGACTCGCCGGCGGCTGGCCGCCGGCGAGGGCGTGGAGATCGAGCCCGCCATGGAGCTGGCCTCGGAGGTCATCCACTCGATCGAGACGGGCACCCGCAGGATCGTCCACGGCAACGTCCGCAACGGCGGCCTGATCGGCAACCTGCCCGCGGCCGCCTGCGTCGAGGTGCCGTGCGTCGTGGACCGGGCCGGCATGCGCCCCACCCGGATCGGCGACCTGCCGCCCCAGCTCGCCGCGCTCAACCAGACCTTCCTCAACGTCGGCGAGCTGACCGTGCGCGCCGCCCTCGAAGGCCGCCGCGACCACGTCTACCACGCGGCCATGCTCGACCCCAACACCTCCGCCACGCTCACGCTCCAGCAGATCCACGACATGGTGGACGAGATGATCGCCGCCCATGGCGCCCTGCTTCCCGAGGGGATCCGATGAGACGCGCAGTGACCGCCGCGGCCGCCGCCCTGCTCCTGCCCGCCGTGCTGGCCGCGTGCGGCGGCGACGGGACGGAGCAGAAGGCCGGCGGGCCCGTGGAGATCCTCATGTGGCACGGCCAGGAGGACACCTCCGCCAAGTCCATCGAGCGGCTCGTCGCCGAGTACAACCAGACGCACACGGACGTCAAGGTGCAGATCACCTCCGGCGGCGTCACGGCCGACGGCATGCTGCCCAAGATCACCGCGGCGCTCACCTCGGACGCCCACCCCGACATCGCCTACCTGTACGGCTCGTGGGCGCCCAACATCGCGCGCAACCCCAAGACCGCCGACCTCACCCCGTACATCAAGGACCCGGCGGTGAAGTGGGAGGACTTCTGGGCCAGCGAGCGCGCGACGGTCACCGTCGGCGGGAAGATCATCGGCTTCCCCGCGGTGGTCGACAACATGGTCGTCCTCTACAACAAGAAGCTGCTGGCCAAGGCGGGCCTCAAGCCGCCGTCGAAGGACTGGACGTGGGACGACTTCCGCGCCATGTCCAAGCGGGCCACCGACGCCCAGAAGGGGATCTTCGGCACCACGTGGGCCATCAGCGGCGGCGAGGAGGCGGTGTGGGGCCTGTGGCCGCTGGTGTGGCAGGCCGGCGGTGAGATCCTCACGGCCGACAACAAGAAGGCGGCCTTCAACTCCGAGGCCGGCCGGCGCTCGCTCGACCTGCTGCGCTCCATGGCGGTGGACGACAAGTCCGTCTACCTCGACTCCAGCCCGGCCGAGAAGGGCCAGAAGCTGTTCGAGTCGGGACGCCTCGCGTTCTTCCTGTCCGGCCCGTGGGTGCTGCCCGACCTCCAGGCGGCCGGGGTGGACTACGGCGTGGTGCAGCTCCCGGGCACCGCGGGCAACCACGAGACCATCTCCGGCCCCGACACCTGGACGGTCTTCGAGCACGACGAGCGGCGGGTCAAGGCGTCGGCCGCGTTCCTCACCTGGCTCACCGCGCCCGAACAGCAGCTCCGGTGGATGAAGGACACCGGCTCCCTGCCGATCCGGGCGTCGATCGCGCAGCAGCCCGGCTACGACGCCTACCTGAAGAAGTACCCCGGCATCGACGTCATCTCCGGCAACCTGGCCAACGCCAAGCGCGTGCGCCCGCCGACCACGTCCTACCCGCGGATCTCGTCGTTCGTCGCCGACGCCATCGCCAGGACCCTGCTCGGCCGGGCCGACGCCAAGTCGGCGCTGGACGAGGCCGCCGCCAAGACGGACGCGGCGCTCGCCGTGCCGGGCTCATGACGAGCACCGCGACGGCCCTGAGCCGGGCCTCACGCCACTCCACGCCGCCCGACCGGCGCAGGCTCGCCGACAACATCACCGGGTGGACCTTCGCCGGGCCCGCCACGCTGATCATCCTCGGCTTCTCGCTGGTGCCGATGGCGTGGGCGCTGGCCCTGTCGTTCACGGACTCCGACCTCATGTCGCCGGGCCGCAACGTGGGGCTGGAGAACTACCGGGCGCTGGTCGCCGACCCGGTCTTCCACCAGGCGCTGCGCAACACCGCGCTGCTGCTGCTCCTGTACCTGCCGGCCTCGCTGGCCGCGGGCCTGGCCGTGGCGGTGCTGCTCAACCGCAAGGTGCGCGGCATCGGGTTCTACCGCACCTGCTTCCTCGTGCCGTACGTCGCCTCGGCCACCGCGGCCGGCCTGCTCATGGGCTACATTTTCGACCGCGACTTCGGCCTGTTCAACGGCCTGCTGGTCAAGCTGGGCCTGCCCGCCCAGGGGCTGCTGAGCAGCCCGTCGCAGGCCATGCTCGTGCTGACCGTGATCTTCTTCTGGACGCGGTTCGGGTTCTCGGTGGTCATCTACCTGGCGGCGCTCCAGGAGATCAGCAAGGAGGTCGTGGAGGCCGCCGCCATCGACGGCGCCGGACGGTGGGCGACCTTCCGGCACGTCATCGTGCCGTCGGTGCGGCACATGACGGTCTTCCTGGCGGTCTGGGGCATGATCGACGTGCTGCAGTTCTTCGACCTGGTCATGACGACCACGAAGGGCGGCCCGGCCAACGCGACCGTGACCATCGTCTACTACGTCTGGCAGCTCGCCTTCACCTACTTCACCGCCGGGTACGGCGCGGCGGTGGCGTACGTGCTGTTCGTCGGCACGCTCGTGCTGATCGTGGCCGGCATGCTGCTCGCCCGGCGCAAGGGAGCGACGCGATGAAGCGGCGCCGGCTTCCCAGCGGCTGGCACCTGGTGCTGGCCCCCATGTCGCTCGTCACCGTGCTGCCCTTCGTGTGGATGGTGCTCAGCTCGCTGATGACGCAGGCGGAGCTCAACCGGTTCCCGCCGCCGATCTGGCCCGACGCCGTCGACCTGGGCGGCTACCAGCGGGTGCTGGAGGGGTCGAACTTCCCGCGCTGGTTCCTCAACAGCGTGCTGGTCTCCGGGACCATCGTGGTGGCCCAGGTGGTGCTGTGCGGCATGGCCGGCTACGCCTTCGCGCGCATCAGGTTCGTCGGCTCGCGGCTCGTGCTCGTCCTGGTCATCGCCACGGCGCTGATCCCGTTCCAGCTCACCGTCATCCCGACGTTCCTCATCTTCAACAAGGTCGGGCTGACCGACACGCTGGGCGCGCTGATCGTGCCCCAGCTCAGCTCGGCGGTGGGCATCTACCTGATGACGTCGTTCTTCCAGTCCTTCCCCAAGGAGCTGGAGGAGGCCGGCCGCATCGACGGCTGCTCGCGCTTCGCCGTGTTCTTCCGGGTGGTGCTGCCGGTGGCCAAGCCGGCCCTGGCCGCGCTGGCCGTCATCACCTTCATCACGGCCTGGAACGACCTGTTCTGGCCGCTGGTGGTCATCAACTCGGAGGCGAAGTACACGGTGCAGGTGGGGCTGACCACGTTCCAGGGCCAGCACCGCGCCGACTGGCCGGCCGTCATGGCCGGGACGGTGCTCACCACGCTGCCGGTGCTCGGCGTCTTCCTGTTCGGCCAGCGCCGCTTCATCCAGGCGCTGACCGGCGCGGTCAAGGGATAGGGACGAGGTCCCGTGCGGGCGGCTCTCACCGCCCGCACGGGGTCACATGACGGCGAGCTGGCCGCCGTCGATGACGAGCTCGGTCCCGTGCACGAACGCCGCGTCGTCGGAGGCGAGGAACGCGTAAGCGGCGGCGACCTCCTCGGCCAGCCCGGCCCGGCCGAGCGGGATGTGGTCGCGCTCGTACGCGGAGACGAAGTCCCCCTCGAGACCCGCCGCGATGGCGGAGTTGAGCGGGGTGCGGATGTAGCCGGGGCACAGCGCGTTGACCCGGATCCCGTGGCGGCCCAGCTCGACCGCCATGGTCTTCGTCAGCAGCAGCACGCCGGCCTTGGAGGCGTTGTAGTGGGCGTAGTCGCCCTCCCCTCCGATCCCGTTCGTGGAGGACATGTTGAGGATCACCCCGCCGCGGCCCTGCGCCACCAGCAGCCGCGCGGCGGCCTGGGCGACGAGGAACATGCCGCGCAGGTTGACCGCGATGACCCGGTCCCAGTGCTCCGGCGTGATCTCCAGGAACGGCTCGCGCCAGGCGGTGCCGGCGTTGTTGACCAGCACGTCCAGCCCGCCGAGCGCGGTGGCGGCGCCGTCGACCAGGCCGGTCGCGTCGGCCTCGGAGCTGACGTCGCCGGCCAGGCCGCTCACCTCGCCCAGCGGCGCCAGCTCGGCCACGGCCCGCTCCACCTCGTGGGGGTCCAGCCCGCCGATCACGACGCGGGAGCCCTCCTCGAGGAAGCGCCGGGCCGTGGCGGCGCCGATGCCGCTGCTGCCCCCGCTGACCAGCACCCTCTTGCCCGCAAGTCCACGCATGACGATCCCTTCTCCTGCTCGGCGCCCTTCGGCGGCCGCTCTGTGCTCAGCGCACGGCGCCGCGGGCGGCGACGCGCAGCTCGGTGACGACCCGGCCGTCCTCGACACCGCACGCCACGTCGAACAGGTTCGTGACGGTGCAGGCGTGCCCCGGGATGAGCTGTACCCGGGTGCCGACCGGCAGCTCGCCGTCGTGGGCGTGCTCCGGGTCGAGCCGGGCGACGGCGTGCTCCTCGTTGAGGAAGTCCATGCTCAGCCACGGGATGCCGGCGGCCCGGATCCAGCCGGGCGAGCCGGCGTTGTCGGAGGTGAGGCACTTGGTGCCGGCGTCCAGCACGACCCGGTCGGGGGAGGGGCGGGCGATGACGGTGGCCAGCACGCGCGAGGCCGCGCTCTCCTCGGTGGCGACGCCCAGGCGGATCATGGCGGTGTCGTTGAAGATGTAGGTGCCGGGCCGGATCTCGGTCACCCCGGCGACCCCGGCGACGTGCCGGGCGGTGGGGGTGCTGCCGACGCTGATCTCGCGCAGCTCGATGCCGTCGCGGGCGCACAGCTCGGCGGTGGCGACCAGGTCGGTGCCCTCGCGCCGCGAGACCTCGGCCAGCTCGGCGGGCGTGCGCGCGTGGTAGGCGTGTCCGGCCAGGGTGAGCAGCCCGACGACCTCGACGCCGGGGATCGCCGCGATCTCGGCGACCAGGTCGGCGGTGGGGCGGCCGGGCGGGCGGCCCAGCCGGTGCTGGCCGGTGTCGACCTCCACCAGCACCTCGACGGGCGAGCCGGTGCGCAGGCCGAGCCGGCCCAGGCCGGCGGCCACCTCGGGGGAGTCGAGGCTGACGCGCACCGTGGCGCGCTCGCGCAGCGCCTCCAGGCGCCGCGTCTTCGGCTCGCCCCAGATCGGGAAGGCGAGCAGGATGTCGTCGATCCCGGCGTCCGCCATGATCTCGGCCTCGCCGAGCTTGGCGCACGTGATGCCGCGCGCCCCGGCCTCGATCTGCATGAGGGCCAGCTCCGGCATCTTGTGGGTCTTGATGTGGGGGCGCAGCGCCACGCCGTGCGTGGCGGCCACCTTCGCCATCTCGGCCACGTTGGCGCGGACCGCGCCCAGGTCGATGAGGAGTGCCGGGGTGTCGAGCTCGGGATACACGGTGTCCTCTCGGCCGCACGGATACGGCATGAAGCTAGCATTGGTTCCGCTCAATGGTCCAGCGTTCTGTTCTGCGGAACATTGTGGCAGAGGCCACTTTCGGCGGCCTCCGGAGGGATGCCGGGCCGGATCGGCTCCCGCGGTCGGCCGTCTTCGCGGGGCGGGTGAGGGGGCGGGAGCGCCTCTTGACAGCTCGCGGGCGCTGATGATGTCCTGATAGCAATTCAGAATAGCGTTTCGTCATACGGAATACGAGAAGAAGGAAGACCGATATGAGGCTAGGAACGGTCCGCGTCGGGGACGGAGCCAGACTCCCCGCCGTGGAGAGGGACGGGCTCTGGCACGCCCTCGACATCCCGGCGGGCGTCACCCTGGAGGCGCTGCTCGCGCGGGGTCCCGAGGAGCTGCGGCGGGCCGCCGCCGGCGCCGTCGGGCCGCTGCCCGGCGCGGTGCCGGTGGCGCCGCTGCGGCCGGGCAAGATCGTCGCCATCGGCCTCAACTACCTCGACCACATCCGCGAGACCGGCATGGACAAGCCCGCGCGCCCGCTGATGTTCGCCAAGTTCCCCTCCAGCGTGATCGGCCCCGGTGAGCCCGTCGTCATCGACTCCGATCTGACCGGCAGCGTCGACTGGGAGGTGGAGCTGGCCGCCGTCGTCGGCACGCCCCTGCGGCACGCCGGTCCCGCCGAGGCGCTGGCCGCAGTCGCCGGCTACACCGTCGCCAACGACGTCTCGGCCCGCGACCTGCAGTTCTCCGACGGCCAGTGGACGCGCGGCAAGAGCCTCGACACCTTCTGCCCCCTCGGCCCCGTCGTCGTGACCCCCGACGAACTGGGCGACCCCCAGGCGCTGCGCCTGCGCACCGTGGTCAACGGCGAGACCGTGCAGGACTCCAGCACCGCGGAGATGCTCTTCGGCGTCGCCGAGCTGCTGGCGTTCTGCTCGGCCTCCTTCACCCTCGAACCCGGCGACGTCGTGCTCACCGGCACCCCGTGGGGCTGCGGCGCCTTCATGGACCCGCCGCGCTCCCTGCGCCCCGGCGACGTGGTCGAGGTGAGCGTGGAAGGCATCGGCGCGCTGCGCAACCCCGTCGTGGACGGCACCCGATGAGGGCGGTGGTGTTCACGGCGCCGGGCGTCGTCGAGATGCGCGACGTGCCCGAGCCCGAGCCCGGCCCAGGCGAGGTGCTCGTCCACGTGGCCGCCTCCGGCATCTGCGGCAGCGAGCTGCACGGCGTGCGCACCCCGGGCTTCCGCGTCCCGCCGCTGGTCATGGGCCACGAGTTCGCCGGCAGCACCGACGACGGGCGCCGGGTGGTCGTCAACCCGATCCTGTCGTGCGGGCGCTGCGACCTGTGCGCCGCCGGCCTGGGCAACGTGTGCCGGGAGCGGCGCATCGTCGGCGTCCACACGCCCGGCGCGTTCGCCGAGCGGGTCGCCGTGCCCGCCGGGGCCCTCGTCCCGGTGCCCGACTCGCTCGGCTGGACGGCCGCCGGCGTCGTGGAGCCCGCGGCCAACGCCGTGCACGCCTGGGAGCTGGCCGGCGCCCCGGCGGGCGCCCGGGTGGGCGTCATCGGGGCCGGCGCCATCGGCCTGGCCTGCCTGCTGGTCGCCAGGTCGGGCGGCGCCGCCCGGGTCGAGGTGGCCGACCGCTCCGAGGAGCGCCTGGCCGCCGCCTCCCGGCTCGGCGCCGACGCCGCCGTCTCCCGGCTGTCGGGCGAGTACGACGTCGTCTTCGACGCGGTGGGGGCGGCCGTCACCCACGAGCAGTCGCTGGCCCTGCTGCGCCCCGGAGGGGCCGCGGTCTGGCTCGGCCTGGCCGACAGCGACGCCGGGTTCGACGCGGCGGCGCTGGTGCGGGGCGAGAAGCGGGTGCTCGGCTCCTTCGCCTACCGGGACGCCGACTTCGCCGCAGCCGTGGACCTCGTCGGGCGGTGGGACCTGAGCTGGGTGGACACCTTCCCGCTGGAGGAGGGGGCCGAGGTGTTCACCGCCCTCATGAACGGCCGCGCCACCCCGGTCAAGGCGTTACTCGCTCCCTGACCGCGAAAGCCCGCGTCCCGCCGACAGCCTCCACCCGCCGACAGCCTCCACCCACCGACAGCTTCCACCCACCGACAGCCTCCATCCCGCCGGCCGCCCTGATCCTGCGGCCGGCCGGCGCGGTCCGCCTCCTGCCGTCCCCCGAAGGGCGCGCGTCCCTGGAGACCCCGCCTTCCTCCACGCCCGTCACGCGTGTCGTCCGCGTGGCGGGCGCGCTCGTGTCCCCGCCCGGCGCCGGAGAGGGAAGGGGGCGCCGGGAGGACGCTCAGCCGGCGTCGCGGTAGGGGTTGGCGGGGACGCCCTCGACGGAGGTGCGGCAGCGCAGCAGCTCGCCGCCCGCGGAGCCGTCCCATGCGGTCGTCACGTACAGCTCGTCCAGGCCGGGACCGCCGAAGGCGCAGCTCGTGACGTTGCGGACGGGGATCTCGACGGTCAGGTCCAGGCTCCCGTCCGGGCGCAGGCACAGCACCGCGCCGCCGTCCCACAGCGCGACCCACACGTGGCCCCGCGCGTCCACGGTGATGCCGTCGGGCATGCCGCGCGTGATCTCGGCGAACGTGCGCCGCCCCGCGAGCCGCCCGGAGGCGGGATCGTAGTCGAAGACGTCCACCCGGCTGGTGAGGGTGTCCACGTAGTAGCACAGCCGCTCGTCCGGGCTCCAGGCGATGCCGTTGGAGATGCCGACGCCGCCGAGCACCCGCTCCGCGCGGCGGCCGGGGCCGAGCCGGTACAGGGCGCCGGCGCCGGGGGTGTCGTCCTCGGCCTTGGTGCCGGCGAAGAAGCGGCCCGCCCGGTCGCAGGCGCCGTCGTTCATGCGGTTGCCGGGCCGCTCGGCGGCGGTCACCGGCGCCACGATCTCCAGGCCGTCCACCACCTCCAGGGCGTCCACCACCTGCGGGCCGTCCGCCGCCGCTTCGTCCGTGGGCCCGTCCCAGGCCGGTTCCTGCCAGGCGGGCTCGCGCAGCAGCGCGAAGCCGTCGCGCACGGCGAGCGCCAGCCCGCCGGCGGCCCGCGGGACCGCCACCCCGACGGGCTGCCCCACGCCGAGCACCGCGTGGGAGCCGTCGGCCGGGTCCAGGCGGCGCACCAGGCCCCGCGGGATGTCCACCCACAGCAGCGTGCCGGTGCGCCCGTCCCAGCGCGGGCCCTCGCCGAGCCGCGACGGCGGCACCGCGACGATCTCGGGCTCGGAGACCTTGGTCATCGGGCCCTCCGGGAACGGCCGGCCGCACGGGGACACTTCAGAGCAGTCATCCAGACCTCATTCCATGATGCAGAACGATCTTCCATGCGGACGAGAGCCCTCGCCGCCAGGCCGGGAGATCGGAACGCGGCGGGACATCGTCGCGGGCCGGGGGATCGGAACGCGGCGACGGCCCCGGTCGGGCGCCCGGTGGTCAGAAACTCGATGGTGGGAACCCGGTGGTCAGACCACGATGATCAGAACTCGGCGATGGCCTTGGTCAGGGCCGTGCCGATCTCCTCCATGCGGGCCGGAGGCATGCGGTCCTTCAGCGCCGTCACGCTCACCGCGGCCACGGGCGTGGGCTTGCCCATGAACACCGGGGCGGCCACGCAGCGCACGCTGGGCTCGTTCTCCTCCAGGTCGAGCGCGTAGCCGCGCTCGCGGATCAGCGCCATGTGGGCGGCCAGCTTCGCCGGGTTGGTGATGGTGGACCGGGTGGGCGCGGCGAGCGGCCCATGGCGCTCGGCCCACGCCTTGATCGCCTCGTCGGTGGGGTAGGTCCAGGCCAGCAGCGCCTTGCCGACGCCGGTGGCGTGCGCGGCGTTGCGCCCGCCCACCACCGACGTCATCGTGATCGCCCGCATCGTCTCGACCTTGTCGAGGTAGACGACCTCGGCGCCGTCGAGCGTGGCCATGTGCACCGTCTCGGCGAACTCCTCGCTGAGGCGCAGCAGCAGCCGGTGGATGACGGCGCGGACGTCCATGGTCTCGTAGAAGCGGAACGCGGTCGCGAGCATCTCCGTGCCGAGGAAGTACGGCCCGCCGGGATCGGGCTGCGCGGCGAAGCCGCGGTGCTTGAGCGCGCCCAGCAGGCGGTGCAGCGAGCTCTTGGGCAGCCCCAGCCGGGTCGACAGCTCGTCGATGGTCATGCCCCTGCTGTGCCTGCCGATCTCCTGCAGGATCAGCAGAGCGCGATCGACGCTGGTCACCGGCGACTGCGTACCGCTCACGGTTCCTCCTCGGACGGCCCGGTGGCCGGAGTTTTCCGAATCATGGAATGCTATCGCGTTCAGCGGAATGACGCCACCGTAGATCACTGTCCGGCGAGGCGGCGTCAGAACACCTTCATGTGGTGGAACAGCTCGTACGCCTCGTCCATGGTCGCGAACGCCGCCGCCTCCGAGCGCTTGACCGCCAGGTAGGCGCTGCGCCGCAACGGGCCGAGCGCCTCCATGAGCACCTCGTCGGCCTCCAGCGCGTCGAGCGCCTCGTCCAGCGACGTCGGCAGCCGCCGGTAGCGTCCCGGCCGGGTGTCGGGGTCCACGCCGACCGGCTCGCCCGGGTCCAGCTTACGGCGCAGTCCGTCGAGGCCGGCGTGGATGACCGCCCCGAGCGACAGGTACGGGTTGGCCGAGGAGTCGGACGGCTTGAGCTCCAGGTTCGGCTCGCCGCTCTCGCCCAGGGGCGAGCAGATCCGTACCGCCGCCTCCCGGTTGTCGGGCCCGTGGACGGCGTACGCGCCGGCCCACGAGCGCGGCGCCAGGCGGCGGAAGGAGTTGACCGTGCCGCAGGTGAGCGCGGTCAGGGCGGGCAGGTGGGCGAGCAGCCCGCCGACGAAGCACTCCAGCTCATCCCCGTCGTCGGCGAAGACGTTGCGCCCGTCGCGCCACAGCGACAGGTGCAGGTGCGCGCCGTTGCCCGCCTCGCCGGGGAGGGGCTTGGGGGCCAGCGTGGCCCACATCGCCATGCGCATCGCGACGCCGCGCACGGTCTCGCGGTACAGGACGTGGTTGTCGGCCGCCCGCAGGGCGGGGGCGTGCCTGATGGACAGCTCCTGCTGGCCCGGCCCCAGCTCGGGATGGTAGTGCTCGACCCGGAGCCCCTGCGTCTCCAGCGCCCGGATGAGCTTGATCGCGTAGTCGTGGGCCGTGTCGAAACCGGTGCCCGCGTAACAGAGGGTGTCGTCGATCGGCACGACCCGGTCGGGGCCGCCCGACGGGTCGGGCAGACGCCGTCCCAGCGTGAACTCCGGCTCGAAGGCCGCCATCAGCGTGTAGCCCTCGGCGGCCAGCGCCTCGATCGCGTCCTTGAGGAAGGTGCGCGGGCAGGCGTCCCAGGCCGAGCCGTCCTGCCGCCGCAGATCGGAGAGCATCGCGGCGGCGCCCGGCGCGTACGGGAGCGGGACGTAGGTCGAGGGGTCCGGGACGATGCGTACCTCACCCACCGGACCCATGTGCTCGACGTCCTGCAACTGGTCGAGCATGTTCATCGCCATCATGGCCACCGTGTGCCCGATCCCCGTGGTGAGGCGCTCGGCCAGTCGCGACCGGGACGCCGCCTTGCCGCGGATCACGCCTCCGTGGTCGGCGTACAGGAAGCGGATGAGCTCGACGCCTTCGAGCTCTGCCCGCTCCAGGATGCGCCGCACGTGGGGATCAGGCTGGTTGACCTTGGTGGCGGTGAGGCGATCTCTCATCCTGTCTGCGTAACACGTTCCGGGGGTACGGGGAAGCGTCTGACGCGGACAGGTGGCCAGCTCACGCTAGAACATTGGTAAAGAAGACGGCCAACTGATTGGCTCCATGGACGATTCCGTCGAACACGCCGTTGACCGCGGACGCGGCCTGGGCCGGCCGGGTGAACAGGTAGAAGATCACAAAGGCCACGAGCACGTATGTGGCTACCTTCTTGACCTGCATGGGGGCCTCCTGCAGTCCATTCCCAGCCGTATATACCCGGATCTGGGCGATCACTGGCATCTTCTATGAAGATGTTCTTGATCCTAACCGGGGGGCTTCCTTCTCACGCCATGGTACGGATCACGGGACTAGCCGAGGGGGTATCAGAGTTGTTGCCCCGGTATGCCAGGCGCAGCAGGAGGTACACCGGCAGCCCGAGGGGCGACAGCAGGATCGTCAGCACCATGACCGGGGCCATGAGCAGCGGGTGCACGCCCCGCTCCCGGCTGTCGAGGTAGATCCACCGGCCGAGGAACAGGTCCCAGGCGATGATCTGCGCCCACAGGGCGGCCAGGGCTCCGGGGGTGGCGACCAGGGCCGTCAGCCCGGCCAGCGAGGGCCGGGTGACGACCGGCCAGACCAGGCCGAGCACCGGGGCCAGCAGGACGAGGTTCACCGCCAGGGCGGGCAGCACGATGAGCGGCGAGGCCGCCACTCTGCGGGTGACCGACCAGGTGGGGGCCAGGATCATCAGGGCCCAGAACGGCGCGGCGGCGTAGAAGCTGAGGTCGAACAGGGTCGCGGTGCTCATCGGTCACTCTCCGGTCGGGCGGGGAACGGGACGCCGGCCCCGCCGGTGACGGCGGGGCCGGACGACGTGCGGCGGGTGGTCGTGTGACCTGGGGCGAACAAGGCGGCGGGTCATCGGACGGTTTCCGCGAGGGCGGTTTCCGTGAGGGCGGCTTCCGCGAGGGCGGTTTCCCTGAGGGCGGTTTCTGCGAGGGTGGTTTCTGCGAGCGGGGGGCCGGCTGTGCCGGGGCCTCCGTCAGGGCGGCGGCAGGTTACCGGGCGGCCTCCGCGGGAGCGGGGACGGCCAGGGCGACCTGCCTCGGGGCGCGGGCGCGGAAGGACCACGCCACGCCACCGAGCGCCAGCACGGCCAGGATGCCCGCCGCGGCCAGGGTGAGCCCGTCGGGGTGGACCAGCGACTGCCCGCGCTCCGCCTGCCACAGGACCAGCCCGAACACGCCCGCGTAGACGACGCCGGCGGTGACCGTCAGGCCCTGCCGTACGCGCACGGGGGCGAGGGCGGGGAAGCGGCGGGACAGGGCCGCGAGGGCGAGCGGCAGCAGCGGCAGGAGCTGGAGGGCGTGCATGCCGACGAAGTGCGGCACGCGCAGGTCGCCGGCGACGGTGCTCCAGCCGAGCAGCGGCAGGCCGGGCCCGCCGTCGGCGGCGGCGACGGTGTGGGCCCCGATGACGCCGCCGTCGACGCTCTGGCCGGGTCGCGGGCCGAGCATGAGGCCGCCGCTCGCGAGCCCCAGGGTCGAGATCGCCAGCCCGAACCGGACCGCCCAGGTGGAGGGCCCGTCGGCCTGCCGGTCGAGCAGCACGGCGACGGCGGCGACGACGTTCGCCACCATCAGCCCGATGATCATCATGCCCATGACGCCGAAGAGGACCGCGTCGAACGGCGTGGCGGCGTTGAAGTGGCTGCGGTGGGCGCGGGCGGCCTGGAAGGTGATGACGGCGACCTCGGCGACCCCCGCCACGGCGAGGACGGTGCCGGCGATGCGGCCCCAGCGGCGCTCGCGGCGCTGTAACGACAGCAGCCAGGCCCAGGTGAAGGAGTAGACCGCGACGGACATCGCGAACTTGAGCGGCTTGGCCCAGACGGGCATGCCGTCGAGCGTGCGGTCGTCCAGGACGAGCGCCACGGCGGTCACCACGGCGAGGGCGGACATGAGCCCCGTCGAGACCATCAGCGGCCGGTGCCAGCGCGACATGGCGCCTCCTTTGGATAGCGGATAGTGCTACTTACTACTATCTATAGCTAAACTCTCCACTGTCCACAAGAGGGGAGCCACAAAGGTGCGCATGGCCGAGCTGAGCACGGACACGGGAGTGCCCGTCCCGACGATCAAGTACTACCTGCGGGAGGGCCTGCTGCCTCCGGGCCGGCCGGTGGGCCGCAACCAGGCCGAGTACGGCCCCGCGCACGTCCGGCGGCTCAAGCTGGTCCGTGCGCTGGCCGAGTACGGCGGCCTGAGCATCGCCGCCATCGGCGAGCTGGTGCGCTACCTGGACGACCCGGAGGTCAGCGACAACAACCTGCTCGGGCTCGGTCAGCTCATGGTCACCGGCCGCCAGGAGCCGCAGCCCGGGCCGCACGTGGAGCGGGCGCGGCGGGCGCTCGACGAGCTGTGCGCCCGCCGGGGCTGGAAGGACATGAGCGAGCACCCCGCGTACGCCACGCTGGTGGGGGTGATGGCGAGCCTGGAGGACCTCGGCCACGAGGCCATGCTCGCGTCGCTGCCCGACTACGCGGCGGCCGCCGAGCTGATCGCCGAGGCCGACATGAGGGTCGTCGGCGAGCTGGGCGACCGGGAGCGGACGCTGGAGGTGGTGGTGCTCGGCACGCTGATGGGCGACACGCTGCTCACGGCGCTGCGCCGCCTCGCCCAGGCGAACGTCGCGCTGCGCCGCTACGGCGAGGACTGACCCGCTACGGCGAGGACTGACCCGCGCGCCCCCTGGCGGGGCGGCGGCGGATCAGATGCCGAGGTGGGCGCGCTTCAGGCGGGAGTCAGATGCCGAGGTGGGCGTTCTTGAGGCGGGAGATCGCCTCGGGGTCGCCCGTCAGCTCCACCCGCGCGTGCTCCTGCCGCCCGAAGCAGAACAGCAGCAGTTCCGGCGCCGGCCCGGTGACCTCCACCTTGGGGCCGATCCGCGGGCCGCCGAGCGCCACGCCGCCGCCCGTCCGGTGCAGCACCACGCCCACCGGCGAGCGGCGCAGCATCAGCCGCCCGCCGGCCGACACGCGCTTCCACATGAGCCGGTCGAGGTCCTCGGGCATGGTGCGCGGCTCCCAGCTGGGCTGGGCCCGGCGCACGTCCTCGTGGTGGACGAACATCTCCAGCGTGTTGACCGCGTCGTCCAGGAACGGCACCAGCCCGTAGACGCCGCCCGGCCTGCGCACCAGACCGACCAGCTCCGGGTACGGGTGGCGGGCCTTCAGCGACTCCTGGACCGCGGCGGTGTGGCCGGCCAGCGGCTTGAGCGCGATGCCCGCCGCCGCGTCCGGCCGCCGCTCGCGCAGCACGAGGTGGGCGGCCAGGTCGTAGGTGGTCCACCCGTCGCAGAGGGTCGGGGCGTCGGGGCCCAGACGGTCCAGCAGGTCGCACAGGGCCGCGCGTTCGCCACGAGCGTGAGTCACGCCCCCAACCTTACCCGCGGGGAATAACGTGATGATCGGGAGTGATTGGGTGTTACGGGCAAATCTGTCGCGACGGAAGGAAACCAATCGAGTGGCCAGCAAGGTGACCTCGGCCGTCATGCGTCAGGGACTGCGCGTCCTCGGGGTGGCGATCCGCGCGGAGAAGGCGGTGTTCGCCTCGGCCGTCCTGGCCAGCGCCCTGTACGGAGGCATGACCGTGGGCTCCGCCTGGGCCCTGGGCTGGGCCACCGAGCACGTCGTGCTGCCCGCCTTCTCCACCGGCTCCGCGACCGCCGGCGCCCTCTGGACCGGCGTGCTGCTGATCATGGGTGCGGCGCTGCTCAAGTCGATCGGCGTGGCCGGCCGGCGCATCCTGGCCGGGCTCATGCAGTACCGCATGCAGGCCCGCTCCCGCCGTGAGGTGACCAAGCAGTACCTTCGGCTGCCGCTGGCCTGGCACCACCGGCACCCGACCGGGCAGCTCCTGTCGAACGCCAGCTCCGACGCCGAGGCCGCCTGGGCGCCGCTCGCGCCGCTGCCCATGGCCGTGGGCGTCGTCGTCATGCTCCTCACCGCGGCCGTCGCGATGGTCCTCACCGACCCGGCGCTCGCCGCCGTGGGCTTCCTGATCTTCCCGGCCATCGCCGTGCTCAACCTCGTCTACCAGCGCCGCCTCAGCCCGCTGGCCACCCGCGCCCAGCAACTGCGCGCCGAGGTCAGCGAGATCGCGCACGAGAGCTTCGACGGCGCGCTCGTCGTCAAGACCCTCGGCAGGGAGGAGCTGGAGACCGACCGGTTCCGGCGGCGCGCCGAGGAGCTGCGCGACGCCAACATCGCCGTCGGCCGGGTGCGCGGCCTGTTCGACCCCATGCTGGAGGCGCTGCCCACGCTGGGCGTCCTCGCCGTGCTCGGCGTCGGCGCCGCGCGGCTCGCGTCCGGCTCCATCACCCCCGGCGACCTCGTGCAGGTCGCCTACCTGTTCACCCTGCTCTCCTTCCCCATCAGGGCGCTGGGCTGGGTGCTCGCCGAGCTGCCGCGCAGCGTGGTCGGCTGGGAGCGGGTGCGGGCCGTGCTGGAGGCCAGCGGCTCCATGGAGTACGGCAGCGCCGCCCCGCCCGCGACCTCGGACCCGGCCCGGCTGGAGGCGTCGGGCGTGTCCTACTCCTACGGCACCGGCCCGGAGGCCGCCGCCGTGGTCCACGACGTCTCCTTCGCGGTGGAGCCGGGACGCACCGTCGCCCTGGTCGGGCCCACCGGCTCCGGCAAGTCGACGCTGGTGCAGCTCCTCGTCCGGTTGGTGGACCCGGCGGACGGGCGCGTGCTGCTCGACGGCGTGGACCTGCGCGAGCTGCCGTACGGCGCCGTGGCCGAGTCGGTCGCGCTGGTGCCGCAGCAGACGTTCCTGTTCGACGACACCGTGCGCGGCAACATCGCGCTCGGCCTGTCCGTCAGCGACGAGGACGTGTGGGCGGCGCTGCGCCTGGCGCAGGCCGACGGGTTCGTGGCCCGCCTGGAGTCCGGCCTGGACACGCGGGTGGGGGAGCGGGGCGCGACCCTGTCGGGCGGCCAGCGGCAGCGGCTCGCGCTGGCCCGCGCGGTCGCCCGCCGGCCGCGCCTGCTCATCCTCGACGACGCCACCTCCAGCGTGGACCCGCAGGTCGAGGCGCGCATCCTGCACGGGCTGCGGGACGCGGCCGCCGCCTCCAGCGTGGTGGTGGTCGCGTACCGGATGGCCACGATCGCCCTGGCCGACGAGGTCGTCTACCTCGACCGGGGCCGCGTGGTGGACCACGGGACGCACGACGAGCTGCTCGCGCGCTGCGAGGGCTACCGCAACCTCGTCACCGCCTACGAGCGCGAGGAAGCCGAGCGCGCCGCCCTGACGGCCGAGGAGGAAGAGGCCGCCGCCGCGGGGCGGGCGGCCGGCCGGGAAGCAGCCGAGCGGGCCGCCGTCGCGGCCGCCGAGGAAGAGGGGATCAACGCGTGAGCGACGTCCGGGGGATCGGCGCCAGCGCCGAACGCTCCGCGCTGGCCACCATCCGCCGCGGGCTGTCCCTGACGCCCGAGTTCCGCAAGGGGCTCGCCGGGACGCTCGCCCTCGCGGTGGTGGCCACGGCAGGCAAGGTCATCGTGCCGATCGCGGTGCAGCAGACCATCGACACGGGCCTGAAGGACTCCTCGGCCGACGTCGGGTACGTCACGCGCGCCGTCCTGCTGTGCGCGGCGGCCGTCGTGCTGACCGCCCTGGCCGGCTACGTCATGAACGTGCGCCTGTACAAGGCGACCGAGTCGTCCCTGGCCACCCTGCGCGTGCGCGGCTTCCGCCACGTCCACGACCTGTCGGTGCTCACCCAGAACACCGAGCGGCGCGGCGCGCTGGTCTCCCGCGTCACCAACGACGTGGACCAGATCAGCACGTTCATGCAGTGGGGCGGGCTGATGATCATCGTCTCGCTCGGCCAGGTCCTCGTGGCCAGCGTGCTCATGCTCTTCTACTCCTGGCAGCTCACGCTGCTGGTGTGGGCGTGCTTCCTGCCGCTGATGATCGCCCTGCCGCGCTTCCAGCGGTGGCTGTCGGGCGCGTACACCTCGGTCCGCGAGCGCACCGGCGACATGCTCGCCGCCGTCAGCGAGTCCGTCGTCGGCGCCGCCGTCATCCGCGCGTACGCGGCCGAGCGGCGCACCGCCGAGCGCGTCGACAAGGCCGTGGACGCCAACAAGGCGGCCCAGACCCGGGCGCAGACCATCGTCGGCTTCGTCTTCCCGCTGACCGAGATCGTCGCCGCCCTCGCCATCTCCGGGATCGTGCTGCTCGGCGTCCGGCTCGGCCTGTCCGGCGACATCACGGCCGGGCGGCTGGTGGCGTTCCTGTTCCTCGTGACGCTGTTCGTCTCCCCGCTGCAGACCGCCACCGAGGTGCTCAACGAGGCCCAGAACGCGGTGGCCGGCTGGCGGCGCGTC
Organism: Nonomuraea roseoviolacea subsp. carminata; assembly: GCF_024172185.1. GTDB lineage: Bacteria > Actinomycetota > Actinomycetes > Streptosporangiales > Streptosporangiaceae > Nonomuraea > Nonomuraea roseoviolacea. The sequence continues at coordinate 380,418 of NZ_JAMZEC010000001.1, read as the reverse complement.
CTCGGCGTGCTCGACACGCCGGCCGACGTCGCGGACCCGGGCGCCGACGGCGTGGAGCTGCCCCGCGGCCCCATCTCCGTCGCCTTCGAGGGCGTCCACTTCGCCTACCCCGGCGGCCCGCCCGTGCTGCGCGAGGTGACGGCCGTGATCCCGCCGCGCTCCCGCGTGGCCGTGGTGGGGGAGACCGGGTCCGGCAAGACGACCTTCGCCAAGCTGCTCACCCGGCTCATGGACCCCGTTTCGGGTCGCGTCACCATCGACGGGCACGACCTGCGCGGCGTGCGCTTCTCCTCGCTGCGCGAGCGCATCGTCATGGTGCCGCAGGACGGCTTCCTGTTCGACGGCACGCTGGAGGACAACATCCGCTACGGCCGCCCTGACGCCACCCGCGAGGAGATCGAGCTGGCCATGACCGAGCTGGGCCTGGCCGACTGGGTGGACGGCCTGCCCGCCGGGCTCGCCACGCCCGTCGGGCAGCGCGGCGAGTCGCTGTCGGCCGGCGAGCGGCAGCTCGTCGCCCTGGCCCGCGCCTACCTCGCCGACCCCGACCTGCTGCTGCTCGACGAGGCCACCTCCGCCGTGGACCCGGCCACCGAGGTGCGCCTGGCCCGGGCGCTGGAGGGCGTCACGCGCGGCCGCACGGCCATCTCCATCGCGCACCGCCTCTCGACGGCGGAGAACGCCGACGAGGTGCTGGTGTTCGACGGCGGCCGGCTGGTGCAGCGCGGCCCGCACGACGAGCTCGTCCGGCAGGAGGACGGCGTCTACGCCGCCCTGCACGCCTCCTGGGTCTCCGCCGCCCGCTCCTGACCCGGCGAGCGGGCGCGGGCCCGACCCGCGCGGTCTCGGCCCGCGAGATCTCGGCCCGCGCAGTCTCGGCCCGCGCGGTCTCAGCCCGTGCAGGTGGAGAACGTCACGCTGGTCCCGGCGGGCGTGGAGACGATGGTGACGTGGTCGCAGAGCAGCCGGGTCAGCCACAGCCCCCGCCCGCCCGTGTCGTAGCGCGACGGCGTCCGCTCCGACCCCATCCACCCCGGCGGCAGGCCCGGCCCCTCGTCGGTCACCTCGCACCACAGCCGGCCCTCCAGCGACCACAGCCGCAGCCGGCCGCCGCCACCGCCGTGCAGCACCGCGTTCGTGGTGATCTCGTTCACCGCCAGCACGAAGTCCTCCAGCCGGCGCCCCGCCAGCCCCTCCGCCGCCGCGAACTCCGTCACCGCGCGCCGCACCACGGTGATGCGGCCCCGCGCGAAGCCGCACACCAGCGCCGGCCTACCCACCGTCACCCCGGCGGACCGTCAGCAGCGCGTCGGCCCGCACCAGCCGCAGCACCCGCGCCACGGCCTCCCCGCACACCACGACCGTCGGACGGCCCTGCCGGGCCAGCGCCGTCGCCGAGAGGAGCTGCGCCGACCCGGCGTCGATGAACCCCAGCGCCGTCAGGTCGACGACCACCTCGCCGGGCTCGCGCTCCAGCGGCGCCAGCACCGAGGCCAGCGCCTGCCGGTTGGTCAGGTCCACGTCTCCCGACAGCCGCAGGCCCGGCGGCCGGGACGTCGCGGCGTAGCGCAGCGCCGCCCGTTCCGGCGCGATCGGGTGGACCGACGCCGCCCGCTCCACCGCCTCGCCGGAGAACAGCCGCAGGTCGTACTGGCACACCGACGCCAGCCGCCGCTCGCCGAACAGCGGGTTGGACACCGCCTCGCACGTCGTCTGCCGCGCCGGGTCGCCGGCTCCCCACGCCGCGTCCACCAGCGCGTACAGGCCCGCGTGGCCGTCCTGCCCGGCCCGCTCGACCGCGGCGCTCAGCCCCTTGAGCACCCGGCCCGGGTCCGGCCGGCCGGCGGTCAGGGTGGTCGCGCCGGCCGGCCGGATCACGACCCGGCCCTCCGCCTCCGCCCGCGCCAGACCCGGCACGGCCGGGGCCAGCCAGGCCCTGGTCTCCTCGGGCGTGCGGGCGCAGGTGACGATGAGCACCCGGGCCCCGCGCCGCAGGCCGTTCGCGGTGAACAGCCGGGTCGCCGCGATCCGCTCGCCCTCGCCCGCGAACGGCAGGCACACGTGGTCACCCAGCTCCGGGTCCAGGACGGACCCCGCGACGTCCATCACGACCCTCCCGGCTGCGTCCGCCGCGCCGCTCCTCGGGCGGGCGCCGACGACGACCGTACCCGGCCAGGCGCGATCACGTAGTGCATTCTTCAACGAACTCAGGGTGACCGGCCGTCGAACCAGGTACGGTGCTGAACACGGGACCGGCCCGCGGGGCCGGAGGGCGTCATGGGGAGCAGGGCGTGGACGTGCTGCGGATGACGCGGCGCAGGCACGGCGACCTGACGGTCGTCAGCCTCGCCGGTGAGGTGGACGTCGACAACTCGGGCCGGATGCGCACCTGCCTCGACGAGTCGGCCAGGGCGCGCGGCTCCCGGCTGGTCGTCGACCTGAGCGGGGTGACGTTCATCGACACGACCGGGCTCGGGGTGCTCGTGCGGGTCCGCGCCGACCTGCGCGAGCGTGAGGGGAGCATCGCCCTCGTCGCGCCCGGCGGCCAGGTGCTGCGCCGGCTGCGCCGCACCAACCTCGCGCCGCTGTTCCCCATCTACGCCACGCTCTCCCAGGCTCTGGCCTGACCGGGCGCTCCGATGCGGGGGGCGGTCGGCGCGGCTGGTTGAATGGCGGCATGTCCCTCGACCCGAAGGTCGCCGAGCGGCTCAAGCGCAACGGCGACGGGCTGGTGCCCGCGATCGTCCAGCAGCACGACACGGGCGAGGTCCTCATGCTCGCCTGGATGGACGACGAGGCGTTGCACCGCACGCTCACCACCGGCAGGGCGACGTACTGGTCGCGCAGCCGTTCCGAGTACTGGGTGAAGGGCGCGACCTCGGGCAACGTCCAGCACGTCAAGGCCGTGTCGCTCGACTGCGACGGCGACACGCTGCTGGTGCAGGTCGACCAGGTGGGCGCCGCCTGCCACACGGGCGACCGCACCTGCTTCGACGCCGCCCCGCTGGAGGTGTCGGCCGCGCCATGACCGGGCCGCACGACGAGCACGCCACGACCGGCCCGCGCGGAGCGGGCGGGCGCGGTCGCGAGCTGTGGACGTGGGTGGGCCTGACGGCGCTCGGCTGCGCCCTGGTGCTGTTCGCCGCGACGCGCGCGTGGATCACCGTGCGCGCCGGGCACCCCGCGGGCGTGCCGGGCGGCGTGGGAGCCGACCCGGCGGCGCCGACGGGCGGCGAGCTGGCCCCCGTGCTGACGCCCCTCGCGCTGGCGGGTCTGGCGGGCGTGGTGGCGGCGCTGGCCTCGAAGGGGTTCGCCCGCCGCGTGGTGGGGGCGCTGCTGACCCTGTGCGGCCTGGGCGCCGGGCTCGCCACCTGGCTGGCGGTCGCCGGTGACGGCCCCGCGGGCTGGCTGCGCGAGCACGACGCGCTGCGCGGCCTTGGCAAGTTCTCCTGGGACGTCGTGGCGGCCTGGCCCGCGCTGGCGGGGCTCGGCGCGGCGCTGATGGTCGCGGGCGGGGTGTTCGCCGCCGTGCGCGGCCCGCGGTGGGCGGGCATGTCCGACCGCTACGAGCGCGCCCCGGCGGCGGGCCGCGCCGAGACGGCCGGCGACCGCGCCCTGTGGGACGCCCTCGACCGGGGCGACGACCCGACCTGACGCCTCCCCGGCGTTGGCGGGGTTTCGTGGTGGAACGGCCCGTACTGGGGCGTCTGTCCTGGTCGCGGCTGTCGCGTGGAGGTTACAACTCGCCCTCGGTGCTCCCGGGCCACCGGACCGCTGTTCCTTTTGTCAATAAGCTGCCCCTGCAACGGGCCACGACGACGGAGGAGCGACATGGGGTACGGGGACCAGAGCGGCAGCGGCGGCTACGGCGCGCAGCCCCCTGGGGGAGGGTACGGCCAGCAGCCCCCGAGCCAGGGCGGCTACGGCCAGCAGTCGCCCAACGGCGGCTACGGCGGTCAGCCGGGGAGCGGCGGTTACGGTTACGGCCAGCCCGGCTCGGGCGCGCAGGGCTACGGGCAGCAGGGCTACGGGCAACAGGGATACGGGCAGCCGGGCTCGGGGCCGCAGGGGTACGGCCAGCAGGGCTACAGCCAGCCGAACCACGGCCAGCAGGCGTACGCCCAGCAGGGCTACGGCCAGGCGTACGGTCAGGCCCCATACGGCGGGTACGGCCCCCCGCAGCAGCGCAGCACCAACGGCCTGGCGGTCACCTCGCTCGTCCTCGGCATCGTCGGCCTGGTGTTCTGCGGCCTGACCAGCATCCCGGGCGCGATCGTCGGCCACATCGCGATGAGCCGCATCAAGCGCACCGGCGAGGACGGCCAGGGCATGGCCATGGGCGGCCTGGTCACCTCCTACATCACGATCGTGCTCTGGCTGGTCCTGTGGCTGTTCTTCGGCGGCATGTGGCTGGCCCTCATCGGCGTCACCACGGCCGCCGGCACCTCGGGCTCGTACTGACGACCCGGGGGGTGCTTCTTGACCGTTTTGTCGCCGTCCGGTGAAGTCCGCCGGTTGGTCACGGAGACTTCCGGTCTGATCACAAATTGTCCGCAAAGTGGACGTATTTCCACGTCCCAGGTGGTTTCTCGCTAGGCTGCCGCGCGCAACTCGCCAGAGATGGACACATGAGGAGTCACAGCATGAGCTACGGGAACCAGGGCGACGGCGGGTACGGCGCCCAGCCTCCTGGCGGCGGCTACGGCCAGCAGCCGCCGAGTGGTGGCGGCTACGGTCAGCAGCCGCCGAGCGGCGGTGGTTACGGTCAGCAGCCCCCGAGCGGTGGCGGTTACGGCCAGCAGCCCCCCAGCGGTGGCGGCTACGGTCAGCAGCCCCCGAGCGGTGGCGGCTACGGCGGCGGCTACGGCCAGCAGCCCCCCGGCGGCGGTTACGGCCAGCCCGGCGGCTACGGCGCCCCGCAGACCCCGCCGGACAACCACCTGGTCGCCGCGATCCTGACGACGCTCTTCTGCTGCCTCCCCCTGGGCATCGTGTCGATCGTGAAGTCGTCGCAGGTCAACTCCAAGTGGCAGGTCGGCGACTACCAGGGTGCGGTGCAGGCGTCCGAGGAGGCCAAGACCTGGTGGAAGCGTTCGCTGATCGCCGGCATCATCTGGTGGGTCCTCGTGATCATCGGCTACGTGCTGCTGTTCGTGATCGTGGCGGCCAACGCCCCGAGCTCGACGTACTGATGGGTATGGCGGACATCGGGCGGCGCGGCTCCGACCGGCTGCGGTCGGTGCTCGCGCCGCTCGGCGTCGCCGCCGCCGCGGGCGTGGTCTTCGCGGTGGTGGGCACGATCGACCCCAACGAACCGGGGCACTACCCGACGTGCCCGTTCCTGTGGGCCACCGGCCTGTACTGCCCCGGCTGCGGCACGCTGCGCACCATCCACGCGCTGGCCCACCTCGACCCGGCCGCCGCGCTGGGCCTCAACCCGCTCGCCGTGGCGATGATCCCGTTCCTGGTGTTCTGGTGGGGACGCTGGCTGGTGCGCGCCCTGCAGGGCCGCCCGCGCCGGACGAGCCTGGCCCACCCGGCGTGGCTGTGGGCGTTCCTCGCGCTCGTCCTCGTGTACTGGGTCGTCCGTAACCTGCCCTTCGGGGCATTCCTCGCGCCCTAGCCGGGGCCGGTGGCGGAGCGACGCCGCCGGGGCCGATACCATCGCAGGGACAGGCCGGGAGCGGACGCGACGCGAACTTCCTGCCATCCCCTGCTGCCGACCGGAGGGATCCCAAGCGCGTGAGTGAGCGGACGGAAGGACCGAGCGTCCTCGACGACATCCTCGACGGGGTGCGTGCCGACCTCGCCGCACGCCAGCAGGCCGTGTCGCTCGACGACCTCAAGCGGCGGGCCGAGCGGGCTCCCGCCCCCCGCGACGCGCTCGCGGCGCTGGGCGGCGACCGGGTCTCGGTGATCGCCGAGGTCAAGCGCTCCAGCCCCTCCAAGGGCGCGCTCGCCGCGATCGCCGACCCCGCGGCGCTGGCCGCCGACTACGAGGAGGGCGGCGCCCACGTCATCAGCGTGCTCACCGAGCGCCGCAAGTTCGGCGGCAGCCTCGACGACCTCGCCTCGGTCCGCGCCCGGGTCGACATCCCGATCCTGCGCAAGGACTTCATCCTCACCTCCTACCAGCTGTGGGAGGCCCGCGCCCACGGCGCCGACCTGGCGCTGCTCATGGTCGTCTGCCTGGAGCAGGAGGCGCTGGTCTCGCTGATCGAGCGGGCCACCTCCATCGGGCTCACCCCGCTGGTCGAGGTCCACACCGAGGAGGAGCTCGACCGGGCCCTGGCCGCGGGCGCCCGCGTCATCGGGGTCAACGCGCGCAACCTGAAGACACTCGAGGTCGACCGGGATGTCTTCGCCAAGATCGCGCCGAAGATCCCGGATAATGTCATCAAGATCGCGGAGTCGGGGGTGCGCGGGCCGCACGACCTGCTCGCCTACGCCCGCGCCGGGGCCGACGCGGTGCTGGTGGGCGAGAGCCTGGTCACCGGCAAGGACCCGCGCAGGGCGGTCGAGGCGCTGGTGACCGCCGGCGCCCACCCGGCCACGCGCCCCGACCACGGAGCAGAGGGACAGCAGTGACACACGAAGGCTCCATCCTGACCGCCGCCGACCTGGCCGGCAACGGCGTCCACGGCGACGATCCCGACCGGCACGGCAAGTTCGGGATCTTCGGCGGGCGCTACGTGCCCGAGGCGCTGATCCCGGCGCTCGACGAGGTGGCCTCGGTCTACGAGAAGGCCAAGAACGACGCGCAGTTCCTGCGCGAGTTCGACCACCTGCTGCGCACCTACGCGGGACGGCCCACCACGCTGACCGACGTGCCGCGCTTCAGCGAGCAGGCCGGCGGCGCGCGGATCGTCCTCAAGCGCGAGGACCTCACCCACACCGGCGCCCACAAGATCAACAACGTGATCGGCCAGGCGCTGCTGACCAAGCGGCTCGGCAAGAAGCGCGTCATCGCCGAGACCGGCGCCGGCCAGCACGGCGTGGCCACCGCCACCGCGGCGGCCCTGCTCGGCCTGGAGTGCGTCATCTACATGGGCGCGGTCGACTGCGAGCGCCAGGCGCTCAACGTGGCCCGCATGAAGCTGCTCGGCGCCACCGTGGTGCCCGTCCACAACGGCTCGCGCACGCTGAAGGACGCGATCAACGAGGCGTTCCGCGACTGGGTGACCAACGTCGACACCACCCACTACCTGTTCGGCACCGTGGCCGGGCCGCACCCGTTCCCCGAGATCGTGCGCGACTTCGCGCGGATCATCGGCGTCGAGGCGCGCCGCCAGATGCTGGAGCTGACCGGCCGGCTGCCCGACGCGGTCTGCGCCGCCGTCGGCGGCGGCAGCAACGCGATCGGCATCTTCCACGCCTTCATCGACGACCGCGACGTCCAGCTCCACGGCTACGAGGCCGCCGGCCGCGGCCTCGACAGCGGCGAGCACGCGCTCACCCTCACCGCCGGCTCCGTCGGCGTGCTGCACGGCTCGCGCACCTACGTGCTGCAGGACGACGAGGGCCAGACCATCGAGTCCCACTCGATCTCGGCCGGGCTCGACTACCCGGGCGTCGGCCCCGAGCACGCCTGGCTGAAGGACACCGGCCGCGCCACCTACCACGGCGTCACCGACGACCAGGCGATGGCCGCCTTCTCGCTGCTGGCCAGGACCGAGGGCATCATCCCGGCCATCGAGTCCTCCCACGCGCTCGCCGGCGCGCTGGAGCTCGGCCGCGAGCTCGGGCCCGAGGCGACGATCCTGGTCAACCTGTCCGGTCGCGGTGACAAGGACATGGGCACGGCCATGAAGTACTTCAACCTCTGACACCAAGGCCCTCCGACGCCGGGTCCTCCGACACCGGGGCCCTCCGACACCGGGCCCTTCGTCGCCCAGGCCCTTCGACGCCGGGCCTGCTGATGACGCCGGGCCCTGCGACGCCGGGGCCCTCCCTCGCCGGGGACCGCGTGACGGCCCCGGCGGGCGGCCCGGCCCCGGGCCCGGGCGCACGCGTCGGCGGCGGCCCGATGACGGCACGACGGGCCCGATGACGGCATGATGGGAAGGGCGGCGGCGAAGAGGCCACCGACCACCGAGAACGGACGATCATGACTACTCTTCAGACGGTGTTCGCCAAGGCGAAGGCGGACAACCGGGCCGCGCTGGTCGGCTACCTTCCCGCGGGCTTCCCGTCCAAGGACGGCGCCATCGCCGCCGCGGCCGCCCTCGTCGAGGCCGGTTGCGACGTCATCGAGATCGGCCTGCCCTACTCCGACCCGCTCATGGACGGCCCGACCATCCAGGACGCCGTCCACCGGTCGCTGATCAACGGCACCCGCATCGCCGACGTCATGCGCACCGTCGAAGGCGTGGCCGCCACCGGCGCGGCGACGCTCGTCATGACGTACTGGAACCCGATCGACCGCTACGGCGCCGAGCGTTTCGCCCGCGACCTGGCCAATGCCGGCGGCGTCGGCACGATCACGCCCGACCTGACGCCCGAGGAGTCGGGCACCTGGCGCGAGGCGTCGGCCGCGGCGGGCATCGACACGGTGTTCCTCGTGGCGCCCAGCTCCACCGAGGAGCGCATCCAGGCGGTCGCCGAGTGCTGCACCGGGTTCGTCTACGCAGCCTCGCTCATGGGCGTCACCGGGGCCAGGGAGTCGGTCAACGTCGCCGCCGAGGGGCTGGTCAAGCGCACGCGCGCGCACACCGACCTGCCGGTGTGCGTCGGGCTCGGCGTCGGCACGGGCGCGCAGGCCGCCGAGGTCGCCGGGTACGCCGACGGCGTCATCGTGGGGTCGGCGTTCATCCGCCGCATGCTCGACGCGCCGGACGAGGCCGCGGGCCGCGCCTCGATCGCCGAGCTGGCCCGCGAGATGGCGCAGGGCGTCCGCTCCCGCGGTTGACGTCCTTCTTCAGAATCGGCACGCCCGGGCTCCCTCGCGGACCCGGGCATGTGTCTTTTCGGTGCTGTGTTTCGGTGCTGATAAGGATGCGTATTGACGCGTATGTGTTGCGAGATGTCAGTTTCGCGGAGAGAGTCGGAGTTCCCGACGAAGGACACGTATGCGCCGTCCCGCCGCGCTCGCAGCCTCCCTCGCGTTATCCCTGCTGACTCCGTTCGCCCCCGCGCCCTCCGTCCGCATGCCGCCCGCCGCGGCGACCCCGCCGCCGTCCACGACGACACCCCCGCCTGACCCCACCCCGGCGCCGCCGTCCTACGACCTGGCCTCGCCGGACCCGCTGCCCACCGGCGCCCCCGCCCCCACGCCCACCGCGCAGGCCATCGCCCCCAAGGCCGCCGCCGTGGCCGAGCCCCTCACGATCTCCTCCGACCGGCTCACGGTCGATCTCGACCCCGCCTTCCCCCGGATCCTGCGCTACACCGACCGCGCCACCGGGGCCACGCTCGGCGGCAGCACCGGCGTGCCCGCCGTCGTCCTCAACGACCGGCCGTACGAGGTGACCGTCCGGCCGGCCGGGCGCGACGCCGCGAGCGCCCGCTACCGCCTCGCCTTCCCCGCCCTGCCCGGCGTGAGCCTGGAGACGAGCGTCCGCGTGCGCGGCCGGGTGACGACGTTCGCCGTGGACGAGGTCGCCGACACCGCCGCCTTCCGCGTCAACACGATCGACCTGCCCGGCCACGACCTCGTCTCCGTGGCGAGCGACGAGCCCGGCGCGGCCACCGCGTTCACCCGGCTCGACCCCAACTCCACCCGCACCGCCGACGTCTTCGCCGCCGTCACGGAGCGGACCGCGCCCGACCCCGCGCCGGTCGGCGCCACGTACGCGATCGTGAACACCGCCCGGCTGGCCGCAGCCGTCGAGTCGAACTCCACCTACGACCGCCCGGCCGGCCCCACCGACAAGGACGCCGCCCGCTTCTGGCACCAGGCCAGGACGCAGCCCGGCGGCACGGTCAGGGTGGGCGTGTGGAGCGGCCAGTGGACCCACCGGGCCACCGGCTCCCCGTTCACCGAGGAACGCCCCTGGGCCAAGGTCGTCGTCACCCCCGACGCCAACGGCGACGGCGCCCTCGACTGGCAGGACGGCGCGCTCGCCTTCCACGAGATCGGCGTCAAGGCGCCCGGCGCGGACGCCACCAAGGACCGCGTCGTCACCCACATCCCGTTCAACTTCTCCAGCCAGGCCACCCACCCGTTCCTGCGCACCCTGGATGACGTCAAGCGCGTCTCGCTGGCCACCGACGGCCTCGGCCAGCTCGCCATCCTCAAGGGCTACCAGTCGGAGGGCCACGACTCGGCGCACCCCGACTACGGCGGCCACCACAACGAGCGCGCCGGCGGCCTGGCCGACCTCAACACGCTGCTGAGGACGGGCCGGCGGTGGAACGCCACCTTCGGCGCCCACGTCAACGCCACCGAGGCATATCCCGAGGCGCACGCCTTCAACAAGCAGCTCGCCGACCCCAAGGCCAAGGGCTGGGACTGGCTCGACCAGGCGTACCTGATCGACCAGCGCGGCGACCTCACCCGGGGCACGCTCGCCGCGCGGCTCAGGCGGCTGCGCGAGGAGACCGACCCCAACCTCGCGCTGCTGTACGTGGACGTGTTCCGGCCGTTCGGCTGGGTCGCCGACCGCACCGGCCGCGAACTGGCCGCGCGGGGCTTCCAGGTCGCCACCGAGTGGTCGGACAAGCTCGAACGCACCTCCCTGTGGGCGCACTGGGCGAACGACCTCAACTACGGCGGCGCCACCAACAAGGGACTCAACTCGCAGATCATCCGGTTCATCCGCAACGGCGAGAAGGACGTCTGGAACACCCACCCCATCCTGGGCAACGCCCGGATCGTCGAGTTCGAGGGCTGGACCGCGGAGAACGACTACACCGCGTTCTCCCGCAACATCTGGCAGCACAACCTGCCCGCCAAGTTCCTGCAGCGCCACCGCATCCTCGACTGGAACGCCGACGAGATCGTCTTCTCCGACGGCGTGCGCGGCACCTCCTCCGGAGGCACGCGGCGCATCTACGCCGGCGGCCACCTCGTCCTCGACGGGGCCGCGTACCTGCTGCCGTGGGACGGCCGCCTCTACCACTACAACGCCGCCGGCGGCGAGACCACCTGGGACGCCGACCGGCCGCTGACCGTCTACCGGCTCACCGACCAGGGACGGGTGCGGACCGGCGTCGTCACCCCGGTCGGCGGCCGGATCACGCTGCGCGCCGAGGCCGGCGTGGCCTACGTCCTCTACCCCGGCGCCGCGCCCGCCCCGCCCGACCCGCGTTGGGGCGAGGGGAGCGGCGTGCGCGACCCCGGTTTCAACGACGACCGGCTGCGCGGCTGGACGGCCACCGGGTCCGTCGGCGTCGAGACCAACGCGCTCGGCCACCGCGTCGCCCTGCTCGGCGACGGCGCCCCGGCGAGCCTCGAACAGCGGCTGACGGGGCTGCGGCCCGGCCGGCCGTACACCGTGTCGGCCGCCGTCGAGGTCGAGCCCGGCCGCGCCCGCGAGACCACGCTGGAGGTGCGCGCCCCTGGCCTGCGCGAGAGCGTTACGCTCACCCGCTCCACGGCCAGGAACTACATCGCCTCCGACGAGAAGCACGACACGTTCTTCCAGCGGGTGCCCGTGCGGTTCACGCCGCGGGGCTCCGAGGTGACGTTCAGGATCGCCGCCGCGGGCGGGACCGGGCGGGTGCGCGTGGACGACGTGCGGCTCATGCGGAGCGCCGCGCCGGAGACGGTGGGCGCCTTCGAGTCGCCGGAGCCGGGCTGGGAGCCGTTCGTCAAGGGCGACGCCGGAGGGGCCTTCGACGCGCGCACCCATCTGGCCGAGCGGCACGAGCCGTACACGCAGGCCGGCTGGAACGGCAAGGCCGTCGACGACGTCATCGAGGGGCGGTTCTCGCTCAAGGCGCACGAGGAGCGGCGCGGCCTGGTCTACCGCACGGTCCCCTGGACGGCGCGGTTCACGCCGGGGCACGCCTACGAGGTGTCGTTCCGGTACCAGAGCAGCCTGGCCGGCGCGTACACCTGGGTGACCGGCTACGACAAGGGCGGCGACACCGTCGAGACGCGCGGCACGCCGCTGCCGGAGCGGCGGACGACCACCCGGTTCGCCGAGCGGGTGGTCGCGGGCTGCGGCGAGGTGTGGGTGGGGCTGCGCTCCCTCCAGGCCGAGCAGGAGGGGGCCGACCTCGTCCTCGACGACTTCGCCGTCCGGGACCTGGGGGAGTCGCCCGAGGCCCAGGCGTGCGCGTCGCTGACGGTCGCGCCCGCGTCGCCGGTGTTCGAACAGGGGGTGGCGGGGGACGTGGGCGTGACCTTCGTCAACCGGGAGGACGTGCCGGCCGTGGACGTCCTGGTGACGCCGGCCGTACCGGACGGGTGGACCGTCGGGGGAGGCGGCGGCCCGGCCACGGTGGAGCCGGGCGGCACGTGGAAGACCTCCTGGAAGGTGACGCCGCCGGCCGGCGCGCCGTACGGGGTGTACGAGATCGGGGCGACCGCCTCCTACACCGCCGCCGGGAACCCCAGGACTGTCGCGGCGGCGGCGTCCGTACGCACCCTCCCGCCGCCGCCCTCCGGCGACGCCTGGGCGAGCGACCTGGAGTGGGTGAGCGCCGACAACGGCTGGGGACCGGCCGAGCGCGACCGCGCCAACGGCGACTCGGCGCCCGGCGACGGCCCGCCCCTGACGATCGGCGGCCAGGTGTTCGCCAAGGGCCTCGGCACGCACGCGCCCGCCCGCGTCCGCTACTTCCTCGGCGGCTCGTGCACGGCGTTCACGGCCGCCGTGGGCGTGGACGACTCGCAGGGCGCCCGGGGCTCGGTGCGGTTCACGGTGCTGGCCGACGGCGTGGTGAAGGCGGCCAGCGGGGTGCTGCGGGCGGCCGACGCGCCGTACGAGCTGACGGCGGACCTCGGCGGCGCCCGATATGCCGAACTTGTCGTGGATGACGGCGGAGACGGCGTGGGAAACGACCACGCCGACTGGGGAGGCGCCCGTTTCCGCTGCTAGCCTGGTCTCGCCCGGGAGGTCGTGAAACGCCAGGCGGGGCAGCCTCTCCCGCCTTAACCGACGCTTATCGGATCCGTGATCGGATGGTCTCCGGGTAATTGTGCGCATCCCAGCGCGGAGACAAGGAGAAGGCCCGTGATCGCGTCGTCTGCGTCACTGCCCGCGAGATCAGCGATACCCTTGGTGACGACAGTCGCTCGGCTCGTGCTGGGCGGGGTGCTGATCGCGGCCGGCTGGCTCAAGATCGGCAACCCGTCCGACAGTGTCGTGGCGGTCAAGGCATACCAGCTGCTGCCCGACTCGGTCGCCACGACCGTGGGCTACGGCCTGCCGATCATCGAGATCGTGGTCGGCGTGCTGCTGGTGGTCGGCCTGATGACGAGGGTCGCCGGGGTGATCGCGGGGCTGCTGATGCTGGCCTTCGTGTTCGGCATCGGCTGGGCGTGGGCCCACGGCCTGCGCATCGACTGCGGCTGCTTCGGCGGCGGCGGCGAGCTGGGCGTCGGGCAGGAGCCGTCGTACCTGCTCGACATCCTGCGTGACTTCGGCCTCGTGCTGCTCGGCGTCTGGACCGTCCGCTTCGCGCCGGGCGCCTTCGCGCTCGACTCGGCGCTCGGCCTGGCCGGCGACGCGGGGAGCGACAGGACGGTGGCCGGCGACCATCACGACGGCGACCATCACGACGGTGACGAGCACGACGGCCGCGAGCGCGGCGACGAAGCGGGCGGCGACGACGCGCGCGGCGACGACGCGGGCGACCAGGGGACACGGGCATGAGCAAGGGGGAGCGGATGAAGACCGCACGGGAGAAGATCAAGCAGCAGCAGGCCGCCGAGCGCCAGCGCGAGCAGCGCAGGCGCGTCGTGACCTACGCGGCCGTGGGCGTCGTCGCGCTGGCCGCCATCGGCGGCGGCTGGCTGTACGCGGCGAGCAGGTCGCAGTCGGAGGAGGCGGCCGCCGGCAACCAGGCCCCGGTCACCGTGCAGCCCGACGGCTCGGTGGTGATGGCCAGGGCCGGCGTGGACAAGCCCGTCCTCGACGTCTACGAGGACTTCCAGTGCCCCGCCTGCAAGCAGCTCGAGACCGTCAGCGGGCAGACGTTCAAGAACCTCGCCGCCGAGGGCAAGGCCAAGGTGGTCTACCACCCGATCTCGATCTTCCAGCGGGAGCCCACCCGCGGCAACTCCCTGCGGGCCGGCGCCGCCGCCCGCTGCGTCGCCGACGGCCGGCAGTGGCTGGCCTTCCACGACCTGCTCTACAAGAACCAGCCGTCCGAGACCGTCGAGGGCTTCAAGACCAACGATCTGGTCACCTGGGGCAAGGAGGCCGGCGTCACCTCGCCCGACTTCGAGCAGTGCGTCACCTCGCAGAAGCACGCCCAGGCACAGCTCTCCTACGCCGACAAGGTCATCAAGGCGCAGAAGATCGAGGGCACGCCCACCGTGAAGCTGAACGGCGTGGCTCTGGAGGGCAATGTCGCCTTCACGCCTCAGCAGCTACGCGATCAGGTCACGAAGGCGGCCAAGTAGCCTGACGTCCGCTACCCTCACCGACATGCCCCTTGCCTCGATTCCCAGCCCTTCCCAGGGGGTCTGGTACCTCGGATTCATCCCGATCCGGGCCTACGCCCTGTGCATCGTCGCAGGCGTGATCTTCGCCGTCTGGCTGAGCGAGCGCCGCTGGCGCGCCCGCGGCGGCCAGAAGGGCACGATCATCGACATCGCCGTGCCCGCGGTGATCTTCGGCCTCATCGGCGGCCGGCTCTACCACGTCATCACCGACTGGCAGATGTACTTCGGCTCCCGGGCCATCAAGCCGGCCTACAAGGCGCTGTTCATCTGGGAGGGCGGCCTCGGCATCTGGGGCGCGATCGCCCTGGGCGGCGTGGGCGTGTGGATCGCCTGCCGCCGCCGCGGCCTGTCGCTGAGCGCCGTGGCCGACACGGTCGCCCCGGGCATCGCGTTCGCCCAGGCCATCGGGCGCTGGGGCAACTACTTCAACCAGGAGCTGTACGGCGGGCCGACCACGCTGCCGTGGGGGCTGGAGATCGACCAGCAGCACGGCGGGGAGCCGGGGGTGCTCTACCACCCGACGTTCCTGTACGAGTCGCTGTGGAACGTGGCCCTCGGGTTCCTGCTGCTGTTCGTGGGCAGCAGGTTCAGGCTGCGCCACGGGCGGCTGTTCGCGCTGTACGTGGCGGGCTACACCCTGGGGCGCTTCTGGATCGAGGGGCTGCGCATCGACCCGGTGGGCGGTGTGGACCACGCCGTGACGTTCCTGGGCATGCGCCTCAACCAGTGGACCGCCCTCGTGGTGTTCGTCGGCGCGGTCGTCTACTTCTTCGCGACCCGCAACAAGGACACCGTGGAGCACGTGGTCCCGCCGGGGGTCCAGCCCCTGGCCGAGGGCGACGGGGCGGTCGCCGACCCGGCCCACCCGGCCGACCAGGCCGACGAGGCGGAGACCTCCGGCGCGGCCCGTACGGAGCCGGACACGTCCGCCGAGCCCGGCGCGGAACCCATGGAACCCGCGGGGGCCGCGGAGGCCGAGGCGGGTCCGGAGCGTGCCGAGGCCGGCCCGGAGAGTACGGTGAAGGCGGAGGGCGAGCCCGAGGCGGAAGGGGCGGCCCGGGCGCCCGGTGAGCACGCCACGGCAGAGGAGAAGCACGCGCGATGACCGGACGCGCGGAGATCCACCACCGGCATCGCGACGTCACCGGCGGCTGGCTGCGGCCGTCGGTGTTCGGCGCGATGGACGGGCTGGTGTCCAACTTCGCGCTCATCGCCGGCGTCGCCGGCGGCACCTCCGACGCCAAGGTCGTGCTGCTGGCCGGCGGCGCGGGCCTGGCGGCGGGCGCGTTCTCCATGGCCGGCGGCGAGTACGTGTCGGTGGCCAGCCAGCGCGAGCTGGCCCTGGCCGAGATCGCCGTCGAGCGCCGCGAGCTGCAGCGCAACCCCGAGGACGAGCAGGCCGAGCTGGCCCAGGCCCTCGTCGACAAGGGCGTCCTGCCCGAGACCGCGGCCGAGGTGGCCGCCCAGATCTCCCGCGACCCCGAGCGCGCCCTGGAGGTGCACTCCCAGAACGAGCTCGGCGTCGACCCCCACTCCCTGCCCTCGCCCAGGGTGGCGGCCGTCTCGTCGTTCCTGGCGTTCGCGACCGGCGCGCTCCTGCCGCTCGTGCCCTACCTGTTCGGCGCCACGAGCCTGGTGCTGTCGGCCGTGGTGTCCTGCGTGTCGCTGTTCGCCGCGGGCGCCCTGGTGTCCACGGTGACGGCACGCAGCTGGTGGTTCTCCGGACTGCGCCAGCTCCTCGTGGGCGCCCTGGCCGCCGCGCTCACCTTCGCCCTGGGCAACCTGATCGGAGCGTCCGGCCTGTGACCACCACCAGGCAGGCGCCGCGCAAGCGGCGCCGTCCCCCGCGTTCGGACTGGCAGTTCCCGGTACTCACCGACCTGGGGATGGCGCCGAGCCGCCAGAAGCTCATCGTGATCGTCGCCACGGTCGCCGGCGTCGTCGCCCTGGCCTGCGGCCTCGTCTTCGCCATCGCCTCGCTCGGCGGCTTCACCCCCGACCGCGAGGCCGGCGGCACGGTCGGCGGCGACGCCGTGCTGCCCGCCACCTACACCGCCTGGTCCTCGCCGAAGCTGTTCGCGCCCGTCCTCGACCGGGCCAAAGACGCCAAGCCGCTCACCGACAAGGAGGTCTTCGCCCAGAAGACCCTCACCGGTGGCAAGAAGCTCACGCTCAAGCTCGCCGCCCGGCGGATCGACGCCGACTGCTCGGCCGCCGTGTGGGGCGAGGAACTGCGCGCCAAGGTGGCCGACGCCGGGTGCAACCAGGCCGCCCGCGGGCTCTACACCAGCTCCGACGGCCGCTACCTCGGCCAGTACACCCTGCTCAACCTGCGCGACGGCCAGGCCGCCACCGACCTCGTGGAGTCGCTGAAGCTCGGCTACCGGGGCGGCTGGGTGCAGGCGCTGCCCGCCGGCTCGGCCGCGTTCCCCCGGAGCGGCTACTCCGAGGGCGCCGGCTACGCCCTCGGCCACTACGTCGGGCTGGTGTGGCTGGGCAGGATCGACGGGGCGGAGCCGACCGCCCGGGACGACTTCGTGGGGCTCGCGCTGACGCTGCGCGGCGCCGAGAAGGCCGTCTACCGCCGGGTCGTCACGATCACGGGACCGAAGTCCTGATGCCGCCGGCCGACGCGACCCCTGGCACCATCACTGGAGTGGAGGCCTGATGCCGCGCCCTCTCATCGTCACGCTGGCGGCCGTGGCCGGGCTCGCGGTGGCCGCCGCCGGGGCGTGGTTCTGGCTCGGCGGCGACGAGCCCCGGCCGGCCACGCTCCGCAGCGAACGCACCTCCGCCCTCTACTCCCTCATCGACACCCGCCAGGCCGACTCCAAGCCGCTGACGGTCGACGAGGTCTTCTCCGCCGGCAACGCCACGCTGGGCACGCTGCGGCGGGTGTCGGCCGAGCAGCTCGACGGCTGCGACGAGGCGCTGTGGGGCGTCACGGCCGCCGGCTGCACCCAGGCGTTGCGGGCCGCGTACGAGGGGCCGGCGGGGGTGGCGGGTCAGTTCGTCATCTTCAACCTGGCCGACGGGCGCGCCGCCGACGCCCTGGTGACGGCGCTGGGCAAGGACGGGTTCGTCCGGCCGGCGGTGTCCCTCGACGCCGCCCACAGCCGGGCCACGGTACGCGCCATGGGACACTACGTCACGGTGAGCTGGGCGGGCACACCGGGCAAGAGCGGGACCGACCTGGTGCCGACGCTGATCGAGCTGGACAAGCTCGGCCAGGTGGTGCAGGCGCGGGTCGTCGCGGCCACCTGACGCCGGCTCCCGTACGCGGGCACCCACCGCGCCTGCCCGCCGCACCCATGCACACCGCCCACCTACCGCGCCCATTCACGGCGCCCATGCACACCGTCCACCTACCGCGCCCATTCACAGCGTCTACCCGCCGCGCCTAGACCCCGCCCCTACCCACAGCACCTACCTGCCCGGCTACCCGCCCGGGCCCGCCCGCGCTGGCTAGCTGTATTGACCACGAGCGTTGTTAACAGTGGGGTCTTGATCAAAGGAGAGGCCTCCGGTGTGGTGTAGGTGTCGAATCTTCACCGCGCGGAGGCCTCGTGTCCCACCGTAACGCCCGGCTGACCATTCATGGCCGGCGTCTGCTCGTTGAACGCGTCCTGTCCGGCAGGCCGGTCGCGCATGTGGCCGCTGAAATGGGCATCTCCCGGCCCACCGCCCACAAGTGGATACGTCGATGGCGCGAACAGGGCGAGGCGGGCCTGCACGACCGTCCCAGCCGGCCCCACACCACGCCGCACCGCACCCCCGCCCACATGGAGCGTCAGGTATGCCGGCTGCGTACCAGCCGTAAGCTCGGTCCGGCCCGTATCGGGCCCATCCTCGGGCTGGCGACCTCCACCGTGCATCGGATCCTCACCAGACATCGCCTGCACCGGCTGGCATGGCTGGACCGGCCCACTGGCCAGCTGATCCGCCGCTACGAACGCGATCGCCCCGGCGAGCTCGTGCACGTGGACGTCAAGAAGATCGGCCGCATCCCCGACGGCGGCGGCTGGCGCATCCACGGCCGCGACCAGCGCAGCCACCACCCCAGCCGCACCGTCGGCTACGACTACATCCACTCGGCCGTCGACGACCACACCCGCATCGCCTACAGCGAGATCCACCCTGACGAGAAGGCCACCACCTGCGCCGCCTTCCTACGCCGCGCCATCACCTACTTCGCCGGCCTGGGCATCCCCACGATCGAACGCGTGCTGACCGACAACGCCCTGGCCTACCGCCGCAGCACCACCTGGCGCCAAGCCCTGGCCGACATCGGAGCGACCGGCAAACGCACCCGCGCCTACCGGCCCCAGACCAACGGCAAGGTCGAACGCTTCAACCGCACCCTGCTGGAGGAGTGGGCCTACATCCGCCCGTACGCCAGCAACGACGAACGCACCGCCGCTCTGCAAGACTTCCTGCACACCTACAATCACCACCGCTGCCACACCGCTCTCGGAGGCCGACCCCCGATCACTCGCGTCAACAACGCTGCGGGTCAATACAGCTAGCGGCCGGTCTCGCGCCCGGCCGACGGCCCGCCGCAGGACGGCCGGTGTGCCGGGAGGCCGGAGGGCCGCCTGCGCGAGGAGTCGCCCTCACTGGCCGGCCGCCGGTCTCGCACCCTGCCACGGCCGGTCTCGCGCCCGGCCGACGGCCCGCCGCAGGACGGCCGGTGTCACGGGGGAGGCCGGGAGGGCCGCCTGCGAGAGGAGCCGTCCTCGTCGGGGAGGCGCGGAGCCGCTCGTCAGGTCTCATGCGAATCAGCGGAGTCGGTGGAGTCGGTGGGGTCAGGGGCGTCGGTGGAGTCGCGGGAGAGGTCGCGGGTGAGGGCGTCGAGGTCGGTGAGCCGCCCCGAGGCGTCGAGCCGGGACGCCGTGGCGACGAGGACGAGCTCCGTGACCGCGATCTCATGGGTGAGCGGCGCGATCGGCCCGGCCGCCTCGCGCGGCAGCCGTACCAGCACCTCGGCCTCGTCGGCCAGCGGCGACTCCCACGCGTCCGTCACGAGGATCAGCCGCGCCCCGCGCCCCCGCGCCGCCCGGACGAACCTGGCCGTGTCGGGGGAGTAGCGGCGGAAGTCGTAGGCGACGACCACGTCGGACGGCCCGAGGTCGAGCAGGGCCCGGGCGCGGGCGGGCGGCGTCTCGGGCACGCGGCGCGCCCCGGGACGGAGACCGGCGAGCTGGCGCACCAGGTAGTCGGCGGCCAGCTCGCTCAGCGGCCCGCCCAGCGCCCACACCGCGCGGGCCTCGGCCAGCCGCGTGGCGACGGCGTCCAGCAGCGGTCCGGTCATCGCGGCCAGCGTGCCCTCCAGGCCGGCCCGCAGGTCCTCGGCCGCCTGGCCGGTGTCGGGCGGCCGGGTCACGAACTCCCGCAGCCGTGACCGGTCCGCCTCGCGGGCGCCCGCCCGTACCGCTGCCTGGAAGTCGGCGAAGCCGGCGAACCCGAGCCGCCCGACCAGCCGCGAGGCGGTCGGCGGGCTCACCCCGGCGCGCTCGGCGAGTGAGCGCAGCGACCCGAGCGCCGCGAACGGGTAGTCGTCGAGGATGACCCGGGCGATCGCCCGCTCACCGGGCGGAAGCTCGGGATAGACCGCGCCGAGGCGGGCCGCCAGCGTGTCGGGCTCCATGCTGACAGATGTTACATCGCCTCGAATTTGACCGCATGTGCGAAACGAATGTTATGGTCCGGGGCATGAGCACCTGGCATGGCCTGATCGACAGCGCGTACCGGCGCTGGCTGCCCGTGACCGACGACACCCCCGCCGTCTCCCTCCACGAGGGCAACACGCCGCTGCTCCGCTCCGCCCATCTGTCCGGGCTGACCGGCTGCGACGTGTGGCTGAAGGTCGAGGGCGCCAACCCGACGGGGTCGTTCAAGGACCGCGGCATGACCATCGCGGTCAGCCGGGCCGCTCAGGCGGGCGCCGAGCTCGTCGTCTGCGCCTCCACCGGCAACACCAGCGCCTCGGCCGCCGCCTACGCCGCACGCGCCGGGCTCGCCGCGGCCGTCCTCATCCCGCGCGGCGCCGTCGCGCTCGGCAAGCTCGGCCAGGCCGTCCGGTACGGGGCGCGCATCGTGGAGATCGACGGCACCTTCGACGACTGCCTGCGCGTGGCCCGCGAGCTGGCCGCCCACCATCCCGTCGCGCTGGTCAACTCGGTACGCAACGAGCTGCGGCTGGCCGGGCAGCGGACCGTGGCGTACGAGATCGTCGACGCCCTCGGTGACGCGCCCGACATCCACTGCCTGCCGGTCGGCAACGGCGGCAACATCACCGCCACCTGGCACGGCTACCGGACCTACGCCGCCGAGGGCCCGGCCACCCGCGTCCCCCGCCTCTGGGGCTTCCAGGCGGCCGGCGCCGCCCCGCTCGTCACGGGCGCGCCCGTCGCCGAGCCCGCCACGGCCGCCAGCGCCATCCGCGTCGGCAACCCCGCCACCTGGGACGGCGCCGTCGCGGCCCGCGACGAGTCCGGCGGCCTGATCGCGGCGGTGACCGACGAGCAGATCTTCGCCGCGTACCGCATGATCGCCCGCCACGACGGCGTCTTCGCCGAGCCCGCCTCCGCCGCGGGCGTCGCCGGCCTCCTCGACCAGCACGAGCGCGGCAACGTCCCCGCGGGATCGCGCGTCGTCGTCACGCTCAGCGGCGACGGACTCAAGGACCCGGACGCGTCCCTGCGCGACGGTTACGACTCCACGCGGACGGGCGCCGCCACGGGCGAGGTGGCCAGAGCCCTGAACCTGGCCGCCTGAGAATCACCCTGAGAATCACCACGGCAGAGAACATGAGCAGGCGCGCATTTTATTCGCCTTCGCGTGTCGGCGGACAGGGCGAGGGGAGGAATTCCGGCGCAGCCACGCACACCTGAAGGGAATGCCGCCGTGGGCCAGAACGCCGATCCACTGATCATCCTGGGGGGACGCCGCACTGGCCTGTCTCAGCGACGACTGCGGCTCCGCCTCGGCGTGAGAGGGAGGCGGAACCAGCGGTGAAAGGCTACGACTTCGAGGGACCGGCGCTGGAGCTCGGGGCCCTGGTGCGCGAGGACGGCACCGCCGACGCCGCGGAGCCGATCCGGATCCCCCTCGGCATGCTCAACCGGCACGGGCTGGTGGCCGGGGCCACCGGGACCGGCAAGACCAAGACCCTCCAGCTCATGGCGGAGCAGCTCGCGGCCCGGGGGGTCCCGGTCTTCCTCGCCGATGTCAAGGGCGACCTGTCGGGGCTGGCCTCGCCGGGCGCCGCCTCCGACCGCGTCGCCCGGCGCGCGGCCGAGGTCGGGCAGACGTGGGCGCCGGCGGCGTGCCCGGCGGAGTTCTACTCCCTGGGCGGCCTCGGGTCCGGCGTCCCGATCCGCGCCACGATGACCGCCTTCGGGCCGACCCTGCTGGCCAAGGTCCTGGGGCTGAACGAGACGCAGGAGTCGTCCCTCGGGCTGATCTTCTACTTCGCCGACAAGAACGGCATGCCGCTGCTCGACCTCAAGGACCTGATCGCGGTCATCCGGCACCTGACCGGCACCCCTGAGGCGCTGAGCGGGATCGGCGGGCTCTCGGCGGCCACGGCCGGGGTCATCCTGCGCGCCCTGACCAACTTCGAGGCGCAGGGCGCCGACGCGTTCTTCGGCGAGCCGGAGTTCGACGTGCGCGACCTGCTCCGGGTGACGCCGGACGGCCGGGGCATCGTCTCCATCCTCGAACTGCCCGCCGTACAGGACCGGCCGCAGCTCTTCTCCACCTTCCTGATGTGGCTGCTCGCCGACCTCTTCGACGAGCTTCCCGAGGTGGGCGACCTCGACAAGCCGAAGCTCGTGTTCTTCTTCGACGAGGCGCATCTGCTGTTCGACGAGGCGTCCAAGGCGTTCCTGCAGTCGATCGCGCAGACTGTGCGGCTCATCCGGTCCAAGGGCGTGGGGGTGTTCTTCGTCACCCAGACGCCCAACGACGTGCCGTCCGACGTGCTCGCCCAGCTCGGGGCGCGCGTGCAGCACGCCCTGCGCGCCTTCACCCCGCAGGACGCCAAGGCGCTCAGGTCCACCGTCTCCACCTTCCCGGCCTCCTCCTACGACCTGGAACGGCTGCTCACCGAGCTCGGCATCGGCGAGGCCGTCGTCACGGTCCTGTCGGAGACGGGCGCGCCGACGCCGGTGGCCTGGACGCGCCTGCGCGCCCCGGGCACGCTCATGGCGCCGTCGAGCCCGGAGGTGGTCGCGGGCCTCATCGCCGCCTCGCCGCTGCAGCGGAAGTACGGCACGGCGGTGGACCGGGAGTCGGCGTACGAGATGCTGTCGGCGAAGCTGACCGCACCGCAGCCCGCCGGGACGCCTCCGTCCCCGCAGACCCCTCGCGAGCCGGAGGCCCGGGAGGAGCGGGAACGGGAAGCGAAGCCGTCGCTGCTGGAGAGCGTGCTGGAGTCGAAGGAGTTCCGCTCCATGGCGCGCTCGGCGGCGTCCGCGTTCGGCCGGGAGATCACCAGGTCCCTCTTCGGCACGGCCCGCCGCAGGCGGCGCTGAACCCTCCGCCTCGCGCTCGCTCCACCGCCCACCACGGGGCGTCCGCACGGACGAGGAGCGCGCCGTCAGCCGGCAGCGGACACGCGGGACGGCGTCCCCCGATCCGGGCAGCATCACCGGCATGAAAGGCGTCGCCGCCCTCGCCAACCCCCGCTTCCGGCTGCTGCTGCTCGGGCAGACGGCCGCGGTCATGGGCGAGCAGATGTTCGCCGTGGCGATCACCGTGTCCGTCCTGCGCGCGGGTGGCGACGCGGTCTCGCTCGGGCTGGTCCTCGCCGCGCGCGGGATCACGCTCGTCGCCTTCCTGCCGGTCGGCGGAGTGTGGGCCGACCGGGTGCCGCGGCGGCGCCTGGTGATGGCGGCCTACGCCGGGCAGGCGCTCCTGGCCGGCGCGCCGGCCCTGCCCGCCGCCCCCTCGATCTGGGGCGCGGCGGCCGTGGTCCTGCTGGCCGGCGTCGCGGAGGCGTTCGTCCGGCCCGCGTTCAACGGGCTCCTGCGCGGCGTGCTCACCGACGACGAGCGCGTCTCGGGCAGGTCGCTGGTCGGCGTGTCGATCCGCAGCGGCATCATGGCCGGTCCTGCCGTGTGCGTGGGGCTGATCGCCGTGGCCGGGACCCGGGCGGCGTGCGCGATCACCATGGTGATCTTCGCGGCCACGGTCGTGGCGCTCCGGTGGGTCGCAGAGCCGGCGCGGACCCCGGCGCCCCGCGCGTCGTTCGCCGAGGACATCCGGGCCGGCGTCGCCGAGGCGCGGCGCCGCCCGTGGGTGCGCGCCATCCTCGTCTTCTCCGCGGTCAACCTGGTGTTCGTGCTGGCGCCGACACAGGTGCTGCTGCCGGTCGTGAGCACCGCCGCGTTCGGGTCGCCCGCCGTGTACGGCGTGGCTCTCACCTGCTACGGGATCGGCGGCCTGGCCGGCGGCCTGCTCACCCTGGCGTGGCGGCCCCGCGCCGTGGGCGTCGTGGCGCTGACCGCGATCGCCCTCTACGCGGCGGCGCCCCTGTCCCTGCTGCTCGCGCCGTCGCCGCTGCCGGTCTTCGTGGCGTACGCGGTCGCCGGGGCGGGGGTGGAGGTCTACGCCATCCACTGGGAGGTCGCCCTGCAGCGCGAGATCCCGGACCGGCTGATCGGCCGGATCAGCTCGTTCGCCTGGCTGTGCAGTTTCGGGCTCATGCCGTTCGGCCAGGCGCTGACCGGGCCGCTGGCCGGGCTCGCGGGCCCGGGCGCGGTGCTCGCGGGCGCCGCGGCCGTCATCCTCCTGGCGCCCCCGGCGCTGCTCCTGGTACGGGGCATGGCGCACTTCCGCACGCCCGGTGAGACCGCGGACCCCGATCCCGTGAGCAGGTGACGGCCGTCATCGCCCGACGGAGGCGCGACGGCGGTGCTCCCGCAGCAAGGTCAGCAGGACGGCGAGTCCCGTGACGATGGCGACCGCGTGCTCGGCCACGGCCACGCCCCGATACTCGAACGGCCGGTAGGCGCCCGGCAGCAGCACCCACAGCAGCTTCCACGCCCCCCAGGCGAACAGCGACCCCGACGCGACGAACCCGGCGGCCATGGGCAGCCACAGCGGCGTGCGCGGGCCGCCTGGCCGGCTGAGCGCCCACACGCTCCAGCCGGCCAGGGCCGCGCACAGCGCGCCGTCACCGATCAGGACCCGCCCGTTCGCATCCCATCCGGCCAGGGCCGCCGGGTTCAGGCCGGCCGTCCCGCCCGCCGCCCAGAACGCCCACAGCACGGCGAGCGCCGCCGCCGGGAGCAGCGGCCACGCCCCGCCCGCCTCCCGGCCGGGCCGGCCCGCCCGCCCCGCGAACGCGTGCGGCCACCGCTCGGCCAGGTAGATCGGCAGGGCGACGACCAGCCCCACGGCCATCCCGGCGAACCCCACCGTGATGAACACCGCCTCCCACGCCGGCATGGCGGCGCCGTCGCCCGGCGCGGGCGCGTCCTGCTTCAGGAACGCGCTGACCAGCATGTACGGCAGCAGGGACACGAGGAAGCCGCTGCCGATCCAGGCGAGCGGCAGCACCAGCCAGGCCGGCAGCCGCATCCCCCACGACTGCCCGAGCGCCAGGCCCAGCGTGATCCCGGTCAGCGCCATCACGACCGTGACCAGGTTGAGCATCACCCAGTCGGCCGTGCCCTGACGTACTTCCAGGGTGATCCAGAGGATCTTGACCGCGAGGTAGAGGGACATCGATCCCGCCGCGCCGAACGCGGCGACGCGGCGCAGCATCGTGCGCCTGCGGCCGCGGCTGCCGGGGCTCTGGATGGTGACATCGCGACTGTTGTCGCCGCGGTTCGTGACGTCGGCATGCATGGTCATGAGCCTCGCGGCCGGGCGGCCGTCCGCGCCTCCCCGGGAAGGGGCAGGCGCTTCCCCCGCCAGAGGGAGGACCGTCCCTTTTC
This sequence comes from Nonomuraea roseoviolacea subsp. carminata, assembly GCF_024172185.1. Lineage (GTDB taxonomy): Bacteria > Actinomycetota > Actinomycetes > Streptosporangiales > Streptosporangiaceae > Nonomuraea > Nonomuraea roseoviolacea. The sequence continues at coordinate 354,915 of NZ_JAMZEC010000001.1, read as the reverse complement.
GGTCAGTGCGTCACTCGTCCGTCAGGGCGGTCTCGTCGACGAGGCCGCGCAGGCGGGCGTTGGCGTGTTCGAGGGCGAGGAGGACGTTCTCGCGCTGCTCGTCGCTCACCCCGCCCATCGCCTCCTCCGCGAGCTCGGCCCAGGCGCGCTCGATCCGGGGGACCAGCGCATGACCGGCCTCCGTGACGACGATGCGCACCTGGCGGCGGTCCGTGGGCACCGGCGCGCGGCGGAACCAGCCGCCGCCCTCCAGCCGGGCGAGGCTGCGGGTGGCGGTCGGCGGTTCGATCCCGAGCCGGGCCGCGAGCTCCGAGACCGTGATCCCGTCCGGCTCCTGGGCGAGGAACCACAGCATGACGTCCTGCCCCGGGTGCAGCCCGAGCGCCGCCAGCTTGCGGGCCTTGGCGGCGCGGTAGAGCTTGCTCATCTTGTTCAGCGCCCGGTTGACGCGGATCGCCTCGGTCGTGTCCACGGGACCATCCTATAAATGTATAGTCGGCTAAAAAGTAGTCGGCTAACTATCTGGAGGAGTCATGGATCTGGGGCTCGGAGGACGCGTGGTCCTGGTCACCGGGGCATCGGGCAGCATCGGCCGGGCGATCGCCACCACGTTCGCCCGCGAGGGCGCTCTGGTCGCCGCCGGATGGCACAGCGACCGGGAAGGCGCGCGCGATCTCGTCGAGGAGATCGCGGGCTCCGGCGGGAAGGCCGTCGCGGTGCGCGTGGACCAGGGTGACCCGGAGTCGATCACGTCCGCGGTGGCCGAGGTCGAGCGCGACCTGGGCGCCGTGGCCGTCCTCGTCGCCAACGCGGTGGCCTGGCCGGAGAGAGGGCCGGAGACCTGGCGGACGCTGAACGCCGGCTTCACCGCGAACGTGACCGGGACGCTGACGCTGGTCGACGCGGTGCTCCCCGGCATGAGGAGCGCCGGATGGGGACGGCTGGTGCTCATCTCGTCCGACGTGGTGGACCAGCCCATGCCGGCGGGCGTGACGTACCCGGCGGCCAAGGGCGCGCTGGAGGCGGCCGCGAAGGTGCTCGCCGTCCGGGAGGCCGGGCACGGCGTGCTCACGAACGTCGTACGGCCCGGTTTCACCCTCACCGACCGGGTGCTGTCCACGCCGTGGCTCGGGCAGGACGCCGTGGATTCCGAGAGCGCGCAGACGCCGACGGGACGCATCTGCACGCCCGAGGACGTGGCGTCGGCGGCGGCCTACCTCGGCTCGGCGGCCAACGGGCACGTCAACGGCGAGATCCTGTCGGTGGCGGGCGGGCGGCACCTCACCCGGTAGGACACCCGGCGGGGCGCGCCCCGGCCACCGGCGGTTCCCGGGCCGGGGGCGGGACGGCTCACCCCTCGACCGTCAGGACGGCGCACGGCTCGGGTGAGCCAGGGGTGAGGACTCCCAGGGTGAGCGGGGAGTCCTCGATCCGCCGCAGCCGCGCGGCCCGCCCGCAGAACAGGGGCCGCCGGTTGCGGTGCCGCATCCGCTCCACCCGTCCGTCGTGTCCCTCCAGCCGGAGCACCTCCGCCAGGGCGAGCGTCATCAGCGGGCCGTGCACCACCAGGCCGGGATAGCCCTCGACGCGGGTGGCGTACGGCCAGTCGTAGTGGATGCGGTGCGGGTTGGACGTCGCCGCGCTGAACCGCATGAGCAGCGCCGGGTCGGTGGCGAGGTCCCAGGACCACGCGCCGGCCCGGGTGAGGGGCGCGCCGGAGGGATCCGGTCCGGCCGTCGGCTCCGGTGAGGTCCCCGGCGGGAGGACGGGCTCGCGGCCCCGGTAGACGAGGTCCTGCCGCTCCTCGATCGCGAGCCGGCCGCTCTCGTCGTACACCTTGGTGGCGACGGACACGACGACCAGCGGGCCCGAGCGCCCCGGCTTCTCGGCGACCGACGCCACGGCCGACTCGCGGCGCACCGTCGAGCCCACCGCGAGCGGGGCGTGGAAGGCCACCTCGCCGCCCGCGAACATCCGGCGCGGCAGCCCGACGGGGGGCAGGAACGTGCCGCGCGCCGGATGGCCGTCCGGGCCCAGCGTGGACGAGCGGGGCCAGCGGGCCAGGGCGAGCCAGTGCCACAGCGGCGGCAGGGGGTCCCCGGGGCCGACCGGCGGCGTGCCGTCGTCGAACAGGGCTGACAGCGCCGCCACGGGGGCCGGATCGACCGTCTCCGTGGTCGTGACCGTGTGCGGCTCCCAGCGGGACACGGGGTCACGGCTCATCGGCGCCCGCCGGAGCTGACCGCCGCCCGGCCGGTGACCGGCGTCATTCCGCCTCCCGATCGTCGTCGCGCGCTCTGATGACGCCGTCGTGCCGTTCGTGGGTCTTGAGGACGCCGTCGTGCCGTTCGGGAGTCCCGTCGGCCTCCTCGTGCCGTTCGTCGTACGTCCCGATGACGCCGTCGTCCCGCAGCCTCGCCAGCTCCTCGGCCGACAGGCCCAGCTCGGCCCGCAGCACCTCCGCGGTGTGCCGGCCCACCGGCGGAGCCGGGGCCGGCGGCGCCTGCTCGCCGTCCATCACCACCGGCGAGCCGGGCGCCCAGTGCCGCCCGACCCCGGGCTGGACGAGCTCTCCCATCAGCGGATGGTCCCGCAGCGCGTCGCCGGCGGCCAGGTCGGTGAAGCTCCGGTACACCGACCACAGCACCCGCGTGGGCCGCAGGGCCGCAGGGCCGCCTCGGCCTCGGCCAGCGTCCGCGCGCCGAACCAACCCGCCAGCAGCTCGGCCAGCAGCCCGCGATGCCGGTGACGCTCGGCCTCCTCGCCGAAGTCCGCCCCGAGCGCGCGGGCCAGCGCCGCGACCGCCTCGGTGAGGCCGGTGGCGGCGACGAGGTCGCGCCAGTGCCGGGCCGTGAGCGCCACGACCATGAGCCGGCCGCCGTCCGAGGTGGCGAAGTCGCGGCCGAAGGTCCCGTAGACGTGGTTGCCGCAGCGCTCCCGCGGCGTGCCGGTGACCTGCGCCTCGGCGAGGTAGCCGAGGTTGCCGGCGGTCGCCAGCGCGACGTCCTCCAACGCGACCCGCACCTGCTGCCCCTCGCCGGTCAGCAGCCGGTGCCGCTCGGCGGCCAGCAGGCCGGTCGCCAGGTAGAGGCCGGCGGCGACGTCCCAGGCGGGCACGACGCTGTTGACCGGCCGCGGGTCGCCCTCCGGCCCGGCCAGCAGGGGGAACCCGGTGGCCGCCTGGACGGTGTAGTCCACCGCGGCCCCGCCGTCCCGGCGGCCGGTGAGCAGCACGTGGATCACGTCGGGGCGGCGGGCCCGCAACCGCTCGTGACCCAGCTCGGGGATCCCCTCGAAGTTGACGATCACGATCCCGCCGCGCGCCCCGCCGCTGACGACCAGATCGGCGACGAGCCGGCGGCCCGCCTCGCGCGACAGGTCCACCTCGACGGCGCGCTTGCCCTTGTTCAGCCCCGACCAGTACAGGCTGGTCCCGCTCGCGGCCCGCGGCAGGCGGGTGCGGTCGGGCGCGCCGCCGATCGGCTCGACCCGGATCACGTCCGCGCCGAGCTGCGCCAGCGTCATGCCGCTCAGCGGGGTCGCCACGTACCCGGAGACCTCGACGACCCGCATGCCGGTCAGCGGCCGTGAGCGCGGCCCGGCCGGAGGGCGGGATGCCGCCTCTGACGCTTCGCTGTCCACTGGTCTGCTCGTCTCCTGACAGGGGGCGCGGCCGGGCGCGGCGCACGGAGTCCAGGAGTGTCGTGCCCAGCCCGGGGAACGCGTAGTCCCGCCGGATCAGGTTTCCCGGAGCGGGTCAGAGGGCGACAGCGGCGGCCAGGGCGGCGCCCGCGTCCCGGATCGGCTCGCCGTGCCCGACGCAGGCGACCCGCGCGTCGAGCCGCGCCAGCCGGGCGAACGAGCGCAGCATCTCGGCGCGGTCCAGGTTGAACACCCCGGGCATCACCTGGCCGCCCACGTGCGCCACGGTGTCACCGGTGAACAGCACGCCCGGCCCGGGCAGGTGGACGGCGATGCTCCCGTCGGTGTGGCCGGGCGTGGCGATCACGCGGGCGCCGCCGCCGAACGCGATCACGTCCCCGTCCTCCAGCTCGCGGTCCACGCGGCAGGGCGGCGCGGGCGGCAGCAGGTGGGCGCCCAGAGTGCGGTGCAGGGCGCGCTCCTCGTCGGTGAACGCCGGCGGCGGGCCGGGCGCGTCCCCGCGGATCACCGGGGCCTCCCGCCGGTGCGCCATCACGGTCACCTCGCCCCAGCCGGCGATCTCGGCCGCCGCGCCGCAGTGGTCCTCGTGGAAGTGGGTGAGCACGACCTGCCGCACGTCGTCCGTACGGCGCCCGAGCCGGCTCAGCGCCTCGGCGACGTCCGGTCCGGAGGTGGCGATGCCGGTGTCGACGAGCGTCAGCGCGCCCGCGTCGTCCCACACGTACATCTGCCCGAACTCCAGCACCACCATGTGCAGCTCCGGGCGGATCTCCACGATGTCCACGCCGCCGTCCCCTCTCACGCATGTACCGGGTTCCCAGCGAAGCGGCTCGCCGGGCTGGTCGTCCAACAGCGGTTCCGCCCGCATTGACAACCGGTGGTTGTCGGTCCAGGCTCGTCCGCCATGGACGTGGACATCCATGGCCTGCGGGCGTTCGCCGTCGCCGCCGAGGAGCTGCACTTCGGGCGGGCGGCCGTCCGGCTGCACCTCAGCCAGCAGGCGCTGTCGAAGAGGATCCGCAGACTGGAGGACGCCCTCGGGACGCGGCTGTTCGAGCGGACCACCCGCAGCGTGGAGCTGACCGCGGCCGGGCGCCGGTTCCTGCCGCGGGCCGTGGACGCCGTGGCCGCGTTCGACCGGGCCGTGGACTCCGTGCGGACCGGCGGCGAACCGCTGCGCGTGGACGTCTACGACGAGCGGTTCACCCCGCTGCGGATGCTGCGCGAGGCGAGCGCGGCCGAACCGCCCCTGCGGGTCGAGCTGAGCATGCGGCAGGGGCTGTCCGCGGCGCTGCCCGCCCTGCGGCGCGGCGAGATCGACGCGGCCTTCGGCCGGGTCCACGACACGCCGCGTCCCTGGCCGGCGGAGCTCGCCTGCCGGCTCGTACGGCTGGAGCCGCTGGACGCGTTCGTGCCCGCCGACCACCTCCTCGCCGGACGGGAGGCGCTGCGGCCCGCCGACCTGAGGGAGCACGGCATCGCCGTGCCGGACCCGGCGGGCGCCGAGGAGTGGCGCGGCTACCTGACGCGGCTGTGCGAGCGGTTCGGCCTGCCGCTCCGCTTCACCGAGCCGGCCATCGGGCAGGGGCATCTGGTGGAGCTGTTCCTGCGCGAGAAGGCGGCGGTGGGGCTGGGGGAGCGGAGCATCGACGCGGGAGGCAGCGGGCTGCGGCGCGTCCCGATCGTCGAGCCGGAGATCCTCATGCCGTGGTGGATCGTGTGGCGGCGCCGCGACCCCCCGCCGCCGCTGCGCACGCTGCTGCGGCGGCTGGGCCGCGGCCCCCGGCTCCCCGCGCCCGCCGACCCGCTGCGGTGGGTGCCCGACACCGACCGCCACCCGGTGGACGCCTGACCGGCCCGCGCGCACACGCGCCCGCGCCCCACCCGCCCGCGCGCACACGCGCCCGCGCCCGACCGGCCCGCGCGCACGCGCGCCCGCCGCCCGGCCGAGCCGGGTGTCACGCGCCCGCCGCCGGGCCGCGCCGGGTGTCACGCGACGTTGACGACCAGCTTGGCCCGGGCGTGCTCGACCTCCATGTGCCGGATCGCGGCGGGCACCTCGTCCAGCGGGTACGAGCGCTCGATCACCGGCGTGACCTTCCCGGCCTCGGCGAGCTCCCGCAGCGCCGCGAGGTTCTCCCAGCGCGGCGCCGGCCCCATGACCGGCACCAGCCGCTGGCGGACGAACGGCCTGACCGCCAGCGCCTTGAACAGCAGCCCCATCGCCCCGAGGACGCCGCCCGGCTCGCCGCCGCCGGCCAGCAGGAGCGTCCCCGTGGGGGTCACCGCGCGGCGCAGGTCGCTCAGCGTGCGGGTCGCCACCCCGTCGAAGACGACGTCGTAGCGCCGCCCGGTGCGGGTGAAGTCCTCGCTGGTGTAGTCGATCACGTGGTGGGCGCCGAGCGACCTGGCCAGGTCGGCGTTGCGGCCCCGGCACACGGCGGTCACCTCCGCCCCCAGCGCCGCCGCGACCTGGACGGCGAAGGTTCCCACACCTCCCGACGCGCCGTTGATGAGCACCTTCTGCCCCGGCCGGACCTGTCCGGCGTCGCGCAGGCCCATCAGCGCGGTGCCGGCCGCCAGGGGCATCGCCGCCGCCTGCTCGAAGCTCAGGTTGGCCGGTTTGAGGTCCACCGCGCCGGCGCGGGCGCACACGTACTCGGCGAACGTCCCGTCGGCCTCCCCGTACACCTCGTCACCGGGACGCAGCCGCGTCACCTCGCCGCCGACGGCCTCGACCCGCCCGGCGAAGTCCCTGCCCCTGATCGGCGTCCTGGGCCCGCGCAGGCCCATGACGACGCGCGGCACGTACGGGTGGCCGCGCATGAAGTGCCAGTCGTAGGCGTTGACCGAGGCGGCGTGCACCCGCACCAGCACCTCGTCGGCGGCGGGCGACGGCCGGTCCACCTCCCTCAGTTCGAGGACGTCGGGCGGGCCGTACCGGTCCTGGACGATCGCCTTCATCGGGCCTCCATGGGCGCGCGAGAGGTGGGGAATGACGTGGGCCCGTCCCCGAACACCGGTCCCAGCGGCAGCGTAGGCGGGCGGCCGCCGCGCGGGCATCGGGGACGGCCCCCGGGCGACCCTGGGGCGACCCTGAGACGCGCCTCACCCCTGGCCGGACGCCTCCTCCAGCCGCTGCGCGGCCAGGGCGCGGACGGCGCCGACCACGGCCGAGCGGCGGCGGGCCAGGGCCGTCCGCTCGTCGTCCTCATCCAGGACCAGGCGGCAGAGCTGCGGCACCGCGAAGTTCCACGCCACCAGGCCGAGCAGCGTGAACATCCAGTCCTGCGCCGCGCGGGTGCGCGCCGGCTCGTCGAGGTGGGCGGCGACGCCCGCGCCGACCAGGTCGCGCACGTTGTCGCGGTACGCGGCGCGCCGCTCGTCCTCGCCCGGCACCGCCCCCGGCCCGCTCTCCAGCGCCTCCCACAGCAGCAGCCGGATGAGCTCCGGATGCTCCTGGTACCAGTCGAAGAGCTGCCCGACGGACTCGCCCAGCGCGTTCGGGTCGATCGAGCTGCTGTGGCAGACCTCGTCCACCTTGGCGCGCACGACCGCGCCGAACAGCTTGTCCTTGCCGCCGAAGTAGAGGTAGATGGCCTGCTTGTTGGCCTTGGCGGCGGCGGCGATCCGCTCGACCCGCGCCCCGGCCAGGCCGTGGGCGGCGAACTCGTCGATGGCGGCGGCGAAGATGCGCCGCCGCGTGGCCTCCGCGTCGTAGCTCATGCCCTGAATTAAACCATCCAGTTGACTTCCGTGCGGCGGTGTGCGCAGAATTCAAACCAACCGGATGGTTTACTTCCTGAGAGGTGCTCGTCATGTCTGCTGTCACCGCCATTCCCGTGCGCTCGCCCCTGCCCGAGGGGCTGGCCGGCTCGGCCACCGTCATCGTGGGCGGCAGCTCGGGGATCGGCCTGGCCGCCGCGACCCTGCTGCGCCGCCTCGGCGGCCGGGTGGTGCTGGTCGGCCGCAACCCCGAGCGGCTGGCCGCCGCCGTCGCCCGGGTCCGCGACGAGAACCCGGGCGAGGGGGCGGACGTGCTGGGCGTGGCCGCCGACGGGGCCGACGAGGCGGCGCTCGCGGAGGCGTTCGACCTGGCCGGCTCCGTGGACCACGTGCTCGTCACCAGCGGCGGCCTCACCGGCGCGGGGCCCGTCACGGACGTCTCGGCCGGCGACCTCCGCGCGGCCTTCGAGGAGCGCGTCCTCGGCGCCTTCACCGCCGCCCGCCTGGCCGCCGCGCGGCTCCCGGCCGGCGGCACGCTCACGTTCAGCTCCGGCACGTACGTGATCCGTCCCGTGCCGGGCCTGACGGGGCCGCTCGCCTCCATCGGCGGCGTCGAGACCTTCACCCGGGCGCTCGCCGTCGAGCTGGCCCCCCGGCGGCTGCGGGTGAACGCCGTCCGCTACGGCGTCGTCGACACGCCGCTGATGCGCGGCGCCTCCGGGCTGGCCACCGACGCCGCCATGGCCGCCGCCGGGGCCGGCACGCTCCTCGGCAGGTACGGCACGGCGGAGGAGGCCGCCGCCTCCGCGCTGTTCCTCATGGCCAACCCGTACGTCACCGGCCAGGTGATCACCGTGGACGGCGGCCAGAGCCTCGTGTGACCGGGGGCGCGGAGTGCGTCAGCCGTTCGCGCCGGCCCGGCGCACCGCCTCGTCGATGATCTCCTCGGCGCACGCCCGGGGCTCCCAGCCCCGGGTGTTGCTGCTCTTGCCGGGCTCCAGGTCCTTGTACACGTCGAAGAAGTGGCCGATCTCGTTGAGCACGTACCACTGGACGTCCTCCAGGTCGCGCACGTGCTCGGCGCGCGGGTCGCCGGCGGGGACGCAGAGGATCTTCGCGTCGGGGCCGTGCTCGTCGGTCATCCAGAACGCCGCGATGGGCCGCGCGCAGATCACGCACCCGGGGAACGTGGGCGTGTCCAGGAGCACCATGGCGTCCAGCGGGTCGCCGTCCTCGGCCAGGGTGTGGGTGACGTAGCCGTAGTCGTAGGGGTAGGCGGTCGAGGTGAACAGCAGCCGGTCCAGCCGGATCCGCTGCTTGGCCTGGTCCATCTCGTACTTGTTGCGCGAGCCCCCGGGCGTCTCCACGACCACGTCGACACGCATCCCGGCACCCCCTTACGGCGCTCCTCCCATGATAAGTCGGCCCTCAGAGGGCGAGCGGATCACGCCTGGGGTCTTGTGCTGTTGGCGAAGTCATCAGTGTTTCTGACGCTTCAACTGGGATTGTTGACGAGTGAAACCGTCCGAGTGGGCGCGGCTGTACGGGCGGCGCTCAGCCTTATGCCGCGCCGCGCGGGAGGTTGTGTGAGCGTCCGGCAGGGCTACCGTGTCGAACTGGCCCCGACTCGCGAGCAACGTGCTCGGCTCGGGCAGCACGCGGGCCTCTCCCGGGTAGTGGAGAACTTCTGCCTGGAGAAGGTGCATGCTGCGCTTGAGCAGCGCGAGGCTGAGAAGACCTACGGCATTCGCGCTGCAGATCTGACACCTGTCCCGTGGTCGGCTCCTGCGTTCGAGCGCCTGTGGCGTCTCGAGCACCGTGACCGCTACCCATGGTTCGCCGGGGAGGGCTTGTCATCGAGGGTGCCGAAGGAGGCGTGCAGGGCCCGGGCGGCCGGGTTCAAGAACTTCTTCGACTCCAGATCCGGTAGACGCAAAGGTCGAAAGGTCGGCTTCCCAGGCTGGCGCAAGCGCAAACACGGCTCGAGGTTCCGCTACGACGCTGACCGCGCCAGGCCCGAGGCAACTCGAATGGTCAGGCTGCCAGGCGTCGGCAAGGTGCACACCCTCGAGGACATGTCGTGGCTGACCGATCGCATCGCGGATGGCCAGGCTCGGGTCATCGGCTCCACGGTCCGCGAGCATGCGGGTCGCTGGTGGGTGTCGTTCCAACTCGAGATCGACCGGACCGACATCAACTCCCAGCGCGCGGTCTCGGACGACATGCCGGCGTGCGGGATCGATGTCGGAGTGAAGACGTTCGCCACAATCGTGGACGACGACGGCACTGTACTGCAGATCGACGCTCCCAAGCCGCTCAAGGCCGCCCTCCGCAAGGTGCGCAAAGCGGGCAAGGCGGTCTCGAGGAAACGTCCTGGCTCGAGCAACCGGGCGAAGGCGGTCAAGAAGCTTGCCAAGGTCCACCTTGCGGTGACCAACCGGAGGGCGGACTTCCTGCACAAGACGACGACGATGCTCGCGAGATCCAAGCGAGCCATCGCTGTCGAAACCCTCAACGTCGCCGGGCTCGTGAAGAACCGGCGGCTCGCTCGAGCGATCTCCGATCTCGGGTTCGGGGAGTTCTTCCGCCAAATCGAGTACAAAGCCGCGTGGTACGGATCGAATGTGTGGGCGGCTGACCGCTGGTTCCCTTCCTCGAGGCTGTGCGGCGGATGCGGAGCCATCAACCAGGAGTTGACGCTTGCCGACAGGTCGTGGACGTGCCGGTGCGGTCTCGGTCACCATCGGGATGTCAACGCCGCCCGCAACTTGCTCAACGCCATGAGCCTCGAGCACCACGCGGCGTAGATCCACGTCGCCGGGCAGTTCCCCGGAGACGCTAACCGCCTGTAGAGGTGACGTAAGACCTAGAGCGATCGAGGCAGATGCCGGTGAAGCAGGAAGGAGGATCACGAATTCTCCGAACGGTCCCTACCATGAGCGGTATGGACGATCTCCCGGTGTACGACGTGGTGCTCCTCCCGCCACCGGACGTCAACGCCCGATCCGCCGACCTGAGCCGGAGCTGCGCCGAACCGGCCCCCACGGAGTTCGTCCTGCGCGAGGACGGACCCTATCCGCACATCTCGCTCTACATGGCCAACCTCACGCCCGGCGACCGCGCCGAGGCCGTCCGGCTGCTGCGCGGCATCGCCGCGCGCACCCCCGCGCTCCACCTGGCGGGGGAGCGGTTCGTGGGCAACGAGCACGGCATGTTCGAGCTGTTCTACGTCAAGTCGGACGCCCTCACGCGGCTGCAGGAGGACGTCATCGCCGCCGTCGCCCCGCTGCGCACGGGGCTGCGCCGCCTCGACCCGGTCGGCCGGGTGCTGGCCGAGCACCGGCTCACCGCCCCGCCGCCGGCCCGCGACAACCTCGACCGGTACGGCTACGACGAGGTGGGCGAGCTGTTCCGCCCGCACATCACGATCACGCGGTTCCGTGAACGGGCGTGGCGGCCCGGGGACGGCGCGCTGCCGCCGGCCGCGGACTTCACCGCGACCTACGACACGCTGGCGCTGTGCGTGATGGGCGAGCACGGCACCTGCACGGAGCTGGTGGAGACGTTCGCCCTGGCGGCCGACCCGGCGCCCGTGGCGTCGTAGCGCGCCGCCGCGACTCCCACCCGGAAGCCGGGCCCCCTCGCGGCGGAGGGGCCCCGCGGACGCCGGTCAGCCCGGCAGTGTGCGGGTCAGCCCGGCAGCGTGCCGGACAGCGCGGCGACCGTGGCGGCGACCTCGCCCGGGAGGGCCGACAGCCGGTGCAGCGGCGCCTCCAGCGGCGTCAGGCCCTCGGCCCACGGGGCGGCCTGACGGATCAGGGCGCGCGCCTCGTTCTTGGTGAGCGCCGTGCCCTGCTCCCTGGCCAGGGCGATGAGCGCCTCACGCCAGGTGTTGGCCAGCCGCCCGTGGGCGTTGTCGAGGACCCGCCGCAGCACCGCCCCCGCCGGGTCGTCCGGCTGCGGCCGGCGCGCGGCCTCCACGGTCTCGCCCGTGACCGTCGTCGCGTACACCTCCGCCAGGAAGCCGGGCGGCGGGCCGGGCGGCGCGGACAGGACGGCCCGTACGTGCTCGGCCCGGGTGGCCAGGAGCAGGCGTGGCAGCGCCGCCTCCAGACCCGGCGGCACCGCGACGGCCACCCGGCGGACGGCCGCCGCGTACGGCTTGGCCAGCCACGTGGTGAGCTTGACCCGCGGCTGCGGCAGCTCCTTGGGCCAGTCGCCCACCAGCAGGTCGGCCCCCTCCGCGGCCCCGGCCGGCGCCGGGGCGGCGGCGGCCGACTCGACCGACTGCGGGCCCTGCGTGTAGATGGCGGTCGAGAGCCGCTCGACGCGGGCGGCCACGGCGGGCCGGGTGCGGGAGGTGGGCCGCAGCACGTACAGGTCGGCGGCCGAGCCGATGGCCTCGGCGCCGTCGTAGCGGTTGAAGTCGGGGTAGATCGCCTCGTTGACGAGGTTGAGCGCGGCCAGCGCCCCCTGCACCTTCAACGCCAGGGCGGGCGTGCGCTCGCTCGCGCCGTACGCCAGCAGCACCCGCCCGTCGGGCTTGAGCCCCTCCAGGGCGCGCGCCACGAACAGCCCGACCCCGTCCGGCGTGTACGGCGGGTCGGTGATCGCCAGGTCGTGGTCCAGGGCGGACGGCGGCAGGCCGAGCCGCAGGTCGGCCCAGCGGGTGCGCACCCCGAGGCCCTGCGCGTCGATGTGCCGCAGGATGCGCTCGTCGACGTCGACGACCGTGACGTCGGTCTCGGGGTGGACGAGCTTGACGGCCAGCGAGGTCAGGTCGTGGTCACCCACGCACAGCAGGCGCGCCCCGGGCAGCCAGAACCGGGCGCCGAGCAGCAGCGCCCGCCGCAGCACGGTCTCGGGCGTGGCCGCGACGTGGTCGAGCGCCTGGCGCGAGCGCGGCCCGGAGGCGACGAACCCGGTCAGCCGCTCCAGCGCGTGCTCGTAGTGGGGCAGCAGGTGGGCGACCGGGTCGGCGGGCGGCGGCGCCATGGCCAGCAGGTCCTGGTAGGCGGGGGAGTCGGCGGCCGGCACCCGGAACCGGTCGCCGGAGCGCTCCAGCCGCACCTCGCGCAGCAGCGCCTCGACCGTGCGCCGGGAGGTGGCGCTGTCGCGCACCAGGTCGGCCAGGGTCCACCACTGGCCGTCGCACAGGAGGGTGAGGGCGTGCCTGAGCCGCCTGCTGTCCACCCCGGCCTCGCTGAGCAGCCGCTCCAACCCGTCACGGTCCATGAGTGCAACCTTATCGGCCCGCGTGCATGGGAATTCAGCCATGGTTTACGGTGTTGCGTCAGTGGAAATGCCCAGCTCCAGATAGGGGCAATGTTCGCAATGCGGACAGAGCGGGCACCATGTGAGATGGGTGCGGTAATCTCTACGCACAACGCAGCAGGGCCAACGTCGTCCCCGCCTGTTGAGCAGTTTCGAACAGACGATGACGACGGGAGGGATTCAATGCCTGCTGCCCGCCTCGGGTTCCCCGAGCCCCAGGGCCTCTACCACCCCGCCAACGAGCATGACGCCTGCGGTGTGGCCATGGTGGCCGACGTCGCCGGCCGCCGTGGGCACGGGATCGTGGTGAAGGCGCTGACGGCCCTGCTCAATCTCGACCACCGGGGGGCCAAGGGTAGCGAGCCGGACACCGGCGACGGAGCCGGCATCCTCACGCAGATCCCCGACGCCTTCCTGCGCGCGAACGTGCCCTTCGAGCTGCCCGAGGCCGGGCGCTACGCCGCCGGCATGGCGTTCCTGCCGGCCGGCGAGGAGGAGCGCGCCGCCGCCGTGCGGCTGATCGAGGAGATCGCGGCCGAGGAGCGCCTGACCGTGCTCGGCTGGCGGGACGTGCCGGTCGACCGGGCCCTGCCGGGCCCCAGCGCGCGGGCGGTCATGCCGCACTTCGCGCAGCTCTTCGTCGCCGGCCCGGCCGGCGAGTCGGGCATCGAGCTCGACCGGCTGGCCTTCTGCCTGCGCAAGCGCGCCGAGCACGAGGCTCGCGTCTACTTCCCCTCGCTGAGCGCCCGGACGATCGTCTACAAGGGCATGCTCACTCCGGAGCAGGTCGAGCCGTTCTTCCCCGACCTGAGCGACGAGCGCTACGACACGGCCATCGCGCTGGTCCACTCCCGCTTCTCCACCAACACCTTCCCGAGCTGGCCGCTGGCCCACCCGTACCGCTACATCGCCCACAACGGCGAGATCAACACGGTCAAGGGCAACCGCAACTGGATGCGCGCCCGCGAGGCGATGCTGGCCTCCGCGCACATCCCGGGCGACATCTCGCGGCTCTTCCCGATCTGCGACCCGGACGGCAGCGACACCGCCAGCTTCGACGAGGCCCTGGAGCTGCTGCACATCGGCGGCCGGAGCCTGCCGCACGCGGTGCTCATGATGATCCCCGAGGCGTGGGAGAACCACACCGAGATGGACCCGGCCCGCCGGGCCTTCTACGAGTTCCACTCCTCGATGATGGAGGCGTGGGACGGCCCCGCCTCGATCACCTTCACCGACGGCACGCTGGCCGGCGCCGTCCTCGACCGCAACGGCCTGCGTCCCGGCCGCTTCTGGGTGACCGCCGACGGCCTGGTCGTGCTGGCCTCCGAGGCGGGCGTGCTCGACTTCGCCCCCGGCGACGTGGTGCGCAAGGGCCGCCTGCAGCCCGGCCGGATGTTCCTCATCGACACCGCCCGCGGCAAGATCATCGAGGACGACGAGATCAAGGCCGAGCTCGCCGCCGAGCTGCCGTACGAGGACTGGCTGCACGCCGGCCTGGTCCGCTTCGAGGAGCTGCCCGCCCGCCAGCGGGAGATCCCCACCCACGAGGCGCTGATCAAGCGCCAGCAGACCTTCGGCTACACCGAGGAGGAGCTGCGGATCATCCTGAGCCCGATGGCCAGGACCGGCGCCGAGCCGATCGGCTCGATGGGCACCGACACGCCCGTCGCCGTGCTCAGCGAGAAGCCGCGGCTGCTGTTCGACTACTTCACGCAGCTCTTCGCGCAGGTCACCAACCCGCCGCTGGACGCCATCCGTGAGGAGCTGGTCACCTCGCTGGCCAGCGTGCTCGGCCCCGAGGGCAACCTGCTCGACCCCGGCCCCACCTCCTGCCGCCAGCTCGTCCTGCCGTACCCGGTGATCGACAACGACGAGCTCGCGAAGATCATCCACATCAACGACGAGGGCGACCTGCCCGGCTTCCACCCGCACGTCGTCTCCGGCCTGTACCAGGTCTCGGGCGGCGGCGAGGCGCTGCTGCACCGCCTGGAGGAGATCCGCGCCGAGGTGTCCGAGGCGATCGCGGAGGGCGCGCGGATCATCGTGCTGTCCGACCGCGGCTCCTCCGCCGAGCTGGCCCCGATCCCGGCGCTCCTGCTGACCGGCGCGGTCCACCACCACCTGATCCAGGAGAAGACCCGCACCAAGATCGGCCTGGTCATCGAGACCGGCGAGGCCCGCGAGTGCCACCACATGGCGCTGCTCATCGGCTACGGCGCCGGCGCGGTCAACCCGTACCTCGCGATCGAGACCGTCGAGGACCTCGTCGACACCGGCGTGATCCCGGGCGACAAGCGCAAGGCCGTGCGCAACCTCATCAAGGCGTACGGCAAGGGCGTCATCAAGGTCATGTCCAAGATGGGCGTGTCCACCGTGGCCTCCTACACCGGCGCGCAGATCTTCGAGGCGCTCGGCCTGAGCCAGGAGGTCATCGACTCCTGCTTCACCGGCACCACCTCCCGGCTCGGCGGCGTCGGCTTCGACGTGCTGGCCCGCGAGGTCGCCGAGCGGCACCGCCACGCCTACCCGCGCGTGCCCAACGCGCACCGCAGCCTCCAGATCGGCGGCGAGTACCAGTGGCGGCGCGAGGGCGAGCCGCACCTGTTCAACCCCGAGACCGTCTTCAAGCTCCAGCACGCCACCAGGACCCGCCGCTACGAGATCTTCAAGGAGTACACCGACCTGGTGGACTCCCAGTCCGAGCGGCTCATGACCCTGCGCGGCCTGTTCAAGCTGAAGTCGGACCGGACGCCGATCCCCATCGAGGAGGTCGAGCCGGTCTCCGAGATCGTCAAGCGGTTCTCCACCGGCGCCATGTCGTACGGCTCGATCTCGCGCGAGGCCCACGAGACGCTCGCCATCGCGATGAACCGCCTGGGCGGCAAGTCCAACACCGGCGAGGGCGGCGAGGACCCCGAGCGCCTCTACGACCCCGAGCGCAGGTCGGCCATCAAGCAGGTGGCCTCCGGCCGCTTCGGCGTCACCAGCGAGTACCTCGTCAATGCCGCCGACCTGCAGATCAAGATGGCCCAGGGCGCCAAGCCCGGCGAGGGCGGCCAGCTTCCCGGCCACAAGGTCTACCCGTGGGTGGCCAAGACCCGGCACTCCACGCCCGGCGTCGGCCTCATCTCGCCGCCGCCGCACCACGACATCTACTCGATCGAGGACCTCGCCCAGCTCATCCACGACCTGAAGAACTCCAACCCCGAGGCGCGCGTGCACGTCAAGCTCGTCGCCGAGGTCGGGGTCGGCACGGTCGCGGCGGGCGTGTCCAAGGCCCACGCCGACGTGGTGCTCATCTCCGGCCACGACGGCGGCACCGGCGCCTCCCCGCTGACCTCGCTCAAGCACGCGGGCGCCCCCTGGGAGCTCGGCCTGGCCGAGACCCAGCAGACGCTGCTGCTCAACGGGCTGCGCGACCGCATCGTCGTGCAGGTCGACGGTCAGCTCAAGACCGGCCGCGACGTCGTCATCGCCGCCCTGCTCGGCGCCGAGGAGTACGGCTTCGCCACCGCTCCGCTCGTCGTATCCGGCTGCGTGATGATGCGGGTCTGCCACCTCGACACCTGCCCGGTGGGCGTCGCCACGCAGAACCCCGAGCTGCGCAAGCGCTTCAGCGGCAAGCCCGAGTTCGTGGTGAACTTCTTCGAGTTCATCGCCGAGGAGATCCGCGAGTACCTCGCCCAGCTCGGCTTCCGCTCGCTGGACGAGGCCATCGGCCACGTCGAGCTGCTCGACGTGTCGGCGGCCGAGAACCACTGGAAGGCGAACGGGCTCGACCTGTCGCCGATCCTGCACCGGCCCGAGCTGCCCGAGGGCACCCCGCTGCGCCGCACGGTCGAGCAGGACCACGGGCTGCGCCACGCCCTCGACAACACGCTCATCCAGCTCGCCGAGGGCGCGCTGGAGCACGGCACCCCGGTCACGCTGGAACTGCCCATCCGCAACGTCAACCGCACGGTCGGCACCATGCTCGGCCACCAGGTGACCAAGCGGTACGGCGGCGCCGGCCTGCCCGACAACACGATCGACATCTCGTTCACCGGCTCGGCCGGCAACTCGTTCGGCGCCTTCCTGCCCCGCGGCGTCACGCTGCGGCTGACCGGCGACGCCAACGACTACCTCGGCAAGGGCCTGTCCGGCGGCCGGCTCACGGTCCGCCCGCACGACGAGGCGCCGCTCGACGGCCACATCATCGCCGGCAACGTCGCCCTGTACGGCGCGACCTCCGGCGAGGTGTTCGTCCGCGGCGTCGTCGGCGAGCGGTTCTGCGTGCGCAACTCCGGGGCCACCGCCGTCGTCGAGGGCGTCGGCGACCACGGCTGCGAGTACATGACCGGCGGCCGGGCCGTCGTCCTCGGGCCCACCGGCCGCAACTTCGCGGCCGGCATGTCCGGCGGCGTCGCCTACCTGCTGGACCTGCGGCCCGAGCGGGTCAACCGCGAGATGGTGGCCATCGAGGAGCTCACCGAGGAGGACGCCGAGTTCCTGCGCGAGACGGTCGAGAAGCACTTCGCCGAGACCGGCTCGCCGGCGGCCAAGGAGCTGCTCGCCGACTGGAACTCCGCGCTCGGCCGGTTCGGCAAGGTCATGCCGACCGACTACAAGAGGGTCCTGCGCGCGGCCGAGGCCGCCCGCATCGAGGGCCGCGACGTCGACGAGGCGGTCATGTCCGCCGCGGTTCAGGGTTAAGGGAGGCGTAACCGATGGCCGACCCCAAGGGGTTTCTCACGTACGACCGCGAGCTGCCGGCGCGCCGCCCCGTGGACGTCCGCATCAGCGACTGGCAGGAGGTCTACCAGGACTTCCCGCAGGAGAAGCTGACCAAGCAGGCGGCCCGCTGCATGGACTGCGGCATCCCGTTCTGCCACAACGGCTGCCCGCTGGGCAACCTCATCCCCGAGTGGAACGACCTCGTCTACCGCACCGACTGGCGCGAGGCGATCGAGCGGCTGCACGCCACCAACAACTTCCCGGAGTTCACCGGCCGGCTCTGCCCCGCCCCGTGCGAGGCGGCGTGCGTGCTCGGCATCAACTCCGACCCGGTGGCGATCAAGCGCGTCGAGGTCGAGATCATCGACCGGGCGTTCGCCGAGGGCTGGGTGACGCCGCAGCCGCCGGCCCGCAGGACCGGCAAGCGCGTCGCCGTGGTCGGCTCCGGCCCCGCCGGGCTGGCCGCCGCCCAGCAGCTCACCCGCGCCGGGCATGACGTGGTGGTCTTCGAGCGGGCCGACCGCATCGGCGGCCTGCTGCGCTACGGCATCCCCGAGTTCAAGATGGAGAAGCGGCACATCGAGCGCCGCCTGGCCCAGATGCGGGCCGAGGGCACCGAGTTCCGCACCGGCGTCAACGTCGGCGTGGACGTCACGGCCGCCGAGCTGCGCGAGCAGTTCGACGCGGTGGTGCTGTCGGGCGGCGCCACCCAGTGGCGCGACCTGCCCGTCCCCGGCCGCGAGCTGAACGGCGTCCACCAGGCGATGGAGTACCTGCCGCTGTCGAACAAGGTGCAGGAGGGCGACCTCGCCGAGTCGCCCATCACGGCCGAGGGCAAGCACGTCGTCGTCATCGGCGGCGGCGACACCGGAGCCGACTGCATCGGCACCGCCATCCGCCAGGGCGCGCTGTCGGTCACCCAGCTGGAGATCATGCCGAGGCCGCCGGCGTCGCGGCCGGGCAGCCAGCCGTGGCCGACGTTCCCCATCCTGTTCAAGATGGAGAGCGCGCACGAGGAGCTGGCGGACGGCGGCGGCGACCGCGTCTACGCCGTCTCCACCACCGAGTTCGTCGGCGACGAGGCCGGCAACGTCCGCGCGCTGCGCCTGGTCGAGGTCGAGGGCCCGCAGAACGGCTTCAGGCCGATCCCCGGCACCGAGCGGGAGATCCCGGCCGAGCTGGTCACCCTCTCCATGGGCTTCCTCGGCCCGGAGAAGGGTGCCCTGCTGGAGGACCTCGCCGAGGTCGCGGGCGACGGCTTCTACGACGCCCGGGGCAACGTCACGCGCGACAAGACGTACATGTCGAAGGTGGACGGCGTCTTCGTGGCGGGCGACATGGGCCGCGGCCAGTCGCTCATCGTCTGGGCCATCGCCGAGGGCCGGGCCGCCGCCTCCGGCGTCGACCGGTACCTGACGGGGGAGACGGCGCTGCCGTACCCGATCCTGCCGACGGCGCGCCCGCTCGTCTGACACGCCGCCCCGACCGCGGAGCGCCCGCCCGGAACCTGTTCCGGGCGGGCGCTCTCGTCTGGTGCGGTCCTCGTCAGGCCGGCGGCTTCCGGTGGACCCGCACGTGGTCCACCGCGAGCCGGGCGGGGGAGACCGTGCTCGCGTCCGACCTGCGACCACGAGGGCAGGCCGTCGTGAGCGCCTCGACGGCGAGCGACGCGTCCTCGGGGCTTGTCAACCTATCGCTTGGTTGGTTGAGTGGTGTCGCACGAGCCACGGCGAAAGGACGAGCGGTGACGGATCACCCGGTCAGGCACGCCGTCGACCATCCGGTCAACGACGCCATCGATCTCACCAGCGGCGCCTTCTGGGGCCGCGACCCGCACGAGGAGCTGCGCTGGATGCGGGAGAACGCCCCGGTCTACTGGGACGGGAAGGTGTGGGGCGTCGCGTCGTACCGCGACGTCCGCCGGGTCTCCCTCAACCCCCGCGCCTACTCCAACGCCCAGGGCATCCGGCCGGACTCCGGCCCGCTCCCCATGATGATCGACATGGACGACCCCGCGCACCTGCTGCGCCGCCGGCTCGTCAGCCGGGGCTTCACGCCGCGCCGCGTGGCGGCCCAGGCCGAGCGGATCGAGCGGCTGTGCGACCAGATCCTCGACCGGGTGTGCGAGCGCGGGGAGTGCGACTTCGTCTGGGACATCGCCGCGCCGCTCCCGCTGATCGTCATCGGCGACGCCCTCGGCGTGGCCCCCGAGGACCGCGACGCGCTGATGCGCTGGTCCGACGACATGCTGCGCGGCCTGGTCGGGCAGGCCGACAGCGAGCTGCTCGTCCGCGCCGGAGAGGCGTTCGAGCAGTACGAGGCGTACGCCAACCGAGTCATCGACGACCGGCGCGCCTGCCCCCGCGACGACCTCATCAGCACCCTCGTCCACGCGGAGGTGGACGGCGACCGCCTCGCCCACGACTCGCTGCTGTACGAGTGCCTGCTCATCCTCATCGGCGGCGACGAGACCACCCGCCACGTCCTGTCCGGAGGCGTGTACCAGCTCCTCGTCCACCCCGACCAGCGCCGCGCCCTGGCCGAGGACCCGGCCCGCATCCCGGCGGCGGTCGAGGAGATGTTGCGCTGGGTCTCGCCGATCAAGAACATGAACCGCACCGTCGTCGCGGACACCGAGCTGGGCGGACAGCGCCTGCGCGCCGGCGACCAGGTGCTGCTGCTCTACCCGTCGGCCAACCGCGACGAGACGGTGTTCGCCGACCCGTACCGCTTCGACGTGGCCCGCACCCCCAACGACCACATCGCCTTCGGCTTCGGCAGCCACTTCTGCCTGGGCAACAGCCTGGCCCGGCTGGAGGTCAGGACCATGGTCGAGCGGCTGCTGCGGCGGATGCCCGACATGGAGCCGGTCGGCGCGGCGGAGCCGGCGAGCCGTCCGGCCAACTTCATCTCCGGGTACGAGTCGATGCCCGTGCGCTTCACCCCGTCGGCGCCCGTCGGCGCATGAGTTGCATCCTGTGCCGTGTGGCGGAAGGATGCGAAATCTGCGTATGCGGGCGAATGGGGGAAGAATGCGGGGACTTGTCGCTGGCCTCACGGTGCTCACCACGGCGGCCGCCATCGCCGCCTGTGCGCCCGCCGGCGCGCCCGACGCCACGACCGCCGCCGCGCCGATGGCCTCCTACCTCGTCTTCTACGCCGGCGGGCACCAGGGGGACGCCCGCTCCGCCGTGGACCGCGCGGGCGGCAAGGCCGTCGGCGGCGACCCCAGGCTCGGCTACCTGATCGCCGAGGGCGGGGGAGACGCGTTCGTCGGCGCGCTGGGCGACGACCCGGCCGTCGTCGGCGTGTCCACCGACCGGGCGATCGGTTACGCCTCGTCCACCGGCGCCTCCTGGCGGGGCTTCCCCTCCGCCCTGTCCGACCCCAGCGGCGCCCTCACCGCCCCCGCCGCCTCCGGGAGCCGCCTCGGCTCGCGGGCCTTCCCCGACGGGCCGTCGATCGCGAACGGCGACTCCTCCGGCGAGCCGCTGGCCCCCCGCCAGTGGGACATGCGGATGATCGGCGCCGACAAAGCGCACGCCAAGACCGGCGGCACCAGGAAGGTGCTGGTCGGCATCATCGACACCGGCGTCGACGGCACCCACCCCGACATCGCCCCGAACTTCGACCGCGCCC
Organism: Nonomuraea roseoviolacea subsp. carminata; assembly: GCF_024172185.1. Taxonomy (GTDB): domain Bacteria; phylum Actinomycetota; class Actinomycetes; order Streptosporangiales; family Streptosporangiaceae; genus Nonomuraea; species Nonomuraea roseoviolacea. The sequence continues at coordinate 333,900 of NZ_JAMZEC010000001.1, read as the reverse complement.
TCAGCCGCAACTTCGTCACCGACCGGCCCAAGGACGTGAACGGCGACACCCTCGACGGCCCCTGCGAGGTCAGCGGCTGCAAGGACCCCGTCGACCGCGACGACGACGGCCACGGCACCCACGTCGCCAGCACCATCGGCTCGCCGATCAACGGCATCGGCATCGGCGGCGTCGCCCCCGGCGTCAGCCTGGTCAACATCCGGGCCGGCCAGGACTCCGGGTACTTCTTCCTCAAGGCCAGCCTCGACGCGCTCACCTACGCCGGGGACATCGGCGTGGACGTCGTCAACATGAGCTACTACGTGGACCCGTGGCTGTTCAACTGCGCCCACAACAAGGCCGACGGCAAGAAGGAGCAACTGGAGCAGCGCGCCATCATCACCGGCATGCAGCGCGCCCTCGACTACGCCCGCAAGAGGGGAGTCACGCTCGTCTCCGCCCTCGGCAACGGCGCCACCGACCTCGGCAAGCCCAAGCTCGACAAGGACAGCCCCGGCTACCCGCGCGGCGACGAGAAGATCCGCAAGGTCGACAACTCCTGCCTCAACGTGCCCGCCGAGTCCAAGGGCGTCATCTCGATCTCCTCCGTCGGCCCGTCCGGGCGCAAGGCCATCTACAGCGACTACGGGACCGAGCAGACCGACCTCGCGGCGCCCGGCGGCGACACCCTCGACGGCAAGGGCACCTCCGCCACCCGCGGCATCCTGGCCGCCGCCCCGGAGGCGGCGCTGCGCGCCGCCGGCAAGCTCGACGGCTCCGGCAAGCCCAAGACCGCCGAGGTCGTCCGCGACTGCTCCAAGGGCGTGTGCTCGTACTACCAGTACATGGAGGGCACCTCCATGGCCGCGCCCCACGCCACCGGCGTCGCGGCCCTGCTCGTCAGCCGCTTCGGCAAGCCCGGCAAGGGCGGCCTCCAACTCGACCCCGCCGAGACGCAGCGGCTGCTCTACGCCACCGCCCAGCACAAGGCGTGCCCGCGGCCCCGCGCGTACGTCTACAAGGTGTACGGCGAGAGCGAGACGCAGACCTGCGAGGGCGGGAAGGCCAAGAACGGCTTCTACGGCCACGGGGTCGTGGACGCGCTGCGGGCGGTTACCGTGAAGAGGTGATGTATCGCCTGGTCGCGGACCTGGCGATGGCGGCGCATTTCGCCTTCCTCGCCTACCTCGCCGTGGGCGGGTTCCTCGCCTGGAGGTGGAGGCGGACGATCTGGGCTCATGCGGCCGTCGTATGCTGGGCACTGCTGTCCGTCGTCGCGGGCGTCGACTGCCCGCTGACGGTCCTGGAAGACTGGGGCCGCCGCGGGGCCGGTCTGCCGGCCCTGCCTCCCAGCGGCTTCATCGACCACTACATCGAGGGAGTCATCTACCCGGAGCAGTACACCGGCGTGGCGCGCGCGGCCCTCGCGGCCGTGATCGCGGTGAGCTACGGCGGCTACCTTCTCCGTCGTCCGTGACTGCCAAGTGGTCTGTACCAATTAAGGTAGGACTCGTGACTCGTCGCGCGAAAATCGTCTGCACCCTAGGCCCCGCCACGTCGTCCCCTGAACGCCTGCGCGAGCTGATCTCCGCCGGCATGGACGTGGCCCGGTTCAACCTCAGCCACGGCACCCACGAGGTGCACCGCGAGATCTACGACCGGGTCAGGGAGGTGGCGGCCGACCTCGGCCGCGGCGTAGGCGTGCTCGCCGACCTGCAGGGCCCCAAGATCCGCGTCGGCAAGTTCGAGGAGGGCCCGGTCCGGCTCGGCTTCGGCGACGTCTTCACCATCACCACCGAGGACGTGCCGGGCGACCGCGACCAGGTCTCCACGACGTACAAGGGGCTGCCGGGCGACGTGCGCCCCGGCGACACGATCCTCGTCGACGACGGCCGCCTCGTGCTGGAGGTCACCCGCGTCGACGGCGACCGGGTGACCACCCGCGTGGTCATCGGCGGCATGATCTCCGACAACAAGGGCCTCAACCTGCCGGGCGTCAACGTCAGCGCGCCCGCCCTCACCGACAAGGACGAGGCCGACCTGCGCTGGGCGCTGCGCACGGGCTTCGACATGATCGCCCTGTCGTTCGTCCGCCGTCCCTCCGACGCCGACGTGGTGCGCAACATCATGGAGCAGGAGGCCGTCCGCCTGCCCCTGCTCGCCAAGATCGAGAAGCCGCAGGCCGTCGACCGCCTGCCCGAGATCGTCGAGGCGTTCGACGGCATCATGGTCGCCCGCGGCGACCTCGGCGTGGAACTGCCGCTGGAGCAGGTGCCGATCGTGCAGCGGCGCATCATCGAGCTGTGCCGCGAGAAGGCCCGCCCGGTCATCGTCGCCACCCAGATGCTCGACTCCATGATGAGCGCCCCGCGCCCCACCCGCGCCGAGGCGTCCGACGTCGCCTACGCGGTCATGGACGGCGCCGACGCGGTCATGCTCTCCGGCGAGACCTCGGTCGGCAACTATCCGATCGAGGCCGTGTCCACCATGGACCGCATCGCGTGCGCCGCCGAGAAGCACTCGCTGCACGCCACCCACACCCTGGAGCGCATGCCCGAGACCACCGGCGGCGCCATCGCCCGGGCCGCGGCCGAGGTCGGCGCCATCGTCGGGGCCAAGGCCCTGGTGGCGTTCACCATGTCGGGCGAGACGGCCCGCCGCCTGGCCCGCTACCGCTCGCCGATCCCGCTGCTCGCCTTCACCTCGGCGCCGCACGTGCGCGGCCAGCTCTCGCTGACGTGGGGCGTGGAGACGTTCCACGTGCCGTTCGTCCACCACACCGACGACATGGTGCGGCAGGTCGAGGCGTCGCTGCTGTCGCTCGGCCGGCTGGAGAAGGGCGACAAGGTCGTCATCGTCGCCGGGTCCCCTCCCGGCACGCCCGGCTCCACCAACGCCCTGCGCGTCCACACCATCGGCTCGGCCGTCTCCCACGGCAACTAGCCGCCCCTCGGTGTGCTGAGGCGGCCCGGCCGCGGCACTCGCTCGTCTCCCCGACGGTGCCCGGGCCAGGCCGCCCCCTGATGAGCCCACCGTCTCCGACGCCACGGTGACGGCTCGGCCGCCCGCGGCGGTCCTGATACGAACTCGCCGGGTCCCCGCCCGCCGGCGCCCTCCGCGGCCGTTCCGGTACGAACTCGCCGGGTCCCCGCCCGCCGGCGCCCTCCGCGGCCGTTCCGGTGCGCGCCACCCGGCGGCGGTGGCGGGTCGTCGAGCGGCGCGAGGAGACGGCCGACGTGATGTCGCCGCTCCTGCGTCCGGCGCACGACTGAGCGAGACCCTGACCGAGCGCGGCCCCGAGACCGACGGCCGGACCCTTCCCGGGGCCCGGCCGTCCGCAGGCGTCAGTTCTGGTGCAGGGCCGCGTTCAGCTCGATGCCCTGGCCCGTACGCGGCACCGCCTCGACCGCGCCCGTGCGCGAGTTCCTGCGCAGCAGCAGACCGTTGCTCCCGGACAGCTCCCTGGCCTTGACCACGCGCCCGTCCGGAAGGCCCACCTTGGTGCCGGCCGTCACGTACAGGCCGGCCTCCACCACGCAGTCGTCGCCCAGCGAGATGCCCACCCCGGCGTTGGCGCCCAGCAGGCAGCGCTCGCCGATGGAGATGACCTCCTTGCCGCCGCCCGAGAGCGTGCCCATGATCGACGCGCCGCCGCCCACGTCCGAGCCGTCGCCCACGACCACGCCGGCCGAGATGCGGCCCTCCACCATCGAGGCGCCGAGCGTTCCGGCGTTGAAGTTCACGAAGCCCTCGTGCATCACCGTCGTGCCGCTGGCCAGGTGCGCGCCGAGTCGCACCCGGTCGGCGTCGGCGATGCGGACGCCCGCCGGGAGCACGTAGTCGACCATCCGCGGGAACTTGTCCACCCCGTACACCGTGACCGGGCCCCTCGCCCGCAGCCGCAGCCGCGTCTGCTCGAAGCCCTCGACCGCGCACGGCCCGTGGTTGGTCCACGCCACGTTCGCCAGCACGCCGAACAACCCGTCCAGGTTCAGCCCGTGCGGCCTGACCAGGCGGGCCGACAGCAGATGCAGCCTGAGGTAGGCGTCGTGGGCGTCCGCGGGCGGCTCGGAGAGCTTGGCGATGCCGGTGCGCACCGCCACCACCTCCACGCCCCGCAGCGGGTCGGGGCCGACCAGCGAGGCGAGGTCGCCGGCCGCGGCGGCGTCGAGCCGCTCGGTGCCGGCCGCGGGCGGCTCGCCCAGCTCGGGCGCCGGGAACCAGGTGTCGAGAACGGTGCCGTCGGCGGCGACGGTGGCCAGGCCGATGCCGTACGCGCCGGTCACGGTGGGGTCGATAGCAGTCACGGGCCTCAAAATACCGTCACCGGGAAGGACGAGGCGGAGGCGGGCGCGTCGCCGGGCTTCCGCGCGCCCGGCGTCACACGGAGCCGAGGTCGGCGGAGAGCCAGCGCTCGGGTCGCATCCGGAACGTCACCAGGGCCCGCGTGTCCGAGCCGCCCACGTAGCCGGGCAGCGCGTCGGCCGCCAGGTACCGGGCCGCGATCAGCGTGAGGTCCTCCGGCGTGGTCGGGCTTGAGCCGACGACGGGGCCCTCGACCGACACGTACCGGTAGGTCGGGCTGGACCGCTGGACCAGCAGCGCGAAGCGGCCGGCCTTGCCGATCAGCCTGGCCTTGCGCGAGTCGCCGCCGGTGAGCAGGCACACCTCGCCGCCGGGGCTGTAGGCGTACCAGACGGGCACGACCAGCGGCGCCCGCTCCTTGCCGGCCTCGACCGACAGCGCCGCGATGTGCGCGCCGGCAAGGAACGCCTGCCGCTCGGCCTCGCTCAGCGCCATCGTCCCACCTCCTGCCGGGATACATCACCGCTCGCGACATTTCCTACGCATGTCACATAGGCCACAAGAGCCCCGTATCGGTGCACCTCAGAGAGTTTTTACCGAAATTTGCGGCGATACCGGCCGTCCTGGCCCGCTGTCACCGCGTTCGCGGCCCGGTTGACCAGCCGTCGTCGTACGGCCGCCAGGCGCGGGAAGGGGGGCGCCCGGCCAAGGTCTCGTGCGCCGAGGACCGGACCCCGGAGACGACAGAACCGCCCGGCGGTCGCGCCGAGCGGTTCGTCAGGTGCCTCGGGTGGGACTCGAACCCACACTGCGCGGGTTTTGAATCCGCTTCCTCTGCCAATTGGGATACCGAGGCAAAAATCCGGCCAAGACCGGATCAACAGTCTCGCACGGCCAAAGCGTAGCCCAACTCGGCGGCCGGCCAGCACCGACGTGGCTCTAATCTAGCGGACATCGGTACTCTTCTGCTCGTGAGTACGCAGCGGCGAGTGGTGATCGCGGAAGACGAGGCGCTGATCCGCCTCGATCTCAAGGAGATGCTCGAGGAGGACGGCTACGTCGTCGTCGGGGAGGCCGGTGACGGTGAGCAGGCCATCAGGCTGGCCGCCGAGCTCAAGCCCGACCTGGTGATCCTCGACGTCAAGATGCCCGTCCTCGACGGCATCTCGGCCGCCGAGCGGATCGCGGCCGACCGGATCGCGCCGTGCCTCATCCTGACCGCCTTCTCCCAGCGCGACCTGGTCGAGCGGGCCAGGGACGCGGGGGCCATGGCCTACCTCGTCAAGCCGTTCACCAAGGCCGACCTCGTGCCCGCCATCGAGATGGCCGTCAGCCGGCACGAGGAGATGGTGGCCCTGAGCGCGGAGGTGTCGAGCCTCTCCGAGCGGCTGGAGACCCGCAAGCTGGTCGAGCGGGCCAAGGGGCTGCTCATGGCGGCCCACGGGTGGAGCGAGCCGCAGGCGTTCCGGTGGATCCAGAAGGCGTCCATGGACCGGCGGCTGAGCATGCGCGAGGTCGCGCAGATCGTCATCGACGACGCGGCGCCCCGCGCTTAGGAATTGTGCGCGGCCCGGAGGGTCACTTCTTCAGGCCGCACACCTCCAGCGCGTAGTCGATCAGCTCCTTCTGCCGGTCGGCCGGCGGCTGCACGATGACCACGCGCTCCTCGCCGCCGTCCACCGAGGCGCGCACGGGGAACAGGAACGCCTTCTTGGCCTCGGCGAACGCGTGCGGGTCGCAACGGCCGGGTGAGAGCGCGATCGGCGCCTCGGCCCGCGCGGCCCCGGCCTCCAGCACCACCAGCGGCTTGGCCCGGCGGGCGGGCGTCACGATGTAGTGCGTCGTGCCGTCCACCGAGCCGACCGCCACCCGGCCCGCCCCGCGCCTGGTCAGCACGAGGGTGCCGCGCATCAGGTCGCCGTCCCGCTTCCAGTCCGGGCCGAAGGCGATGTCGGCCGCCTGCTTGACGAGGAACGCCGAGCACTCCTCGCGCAGCAGCCGGGCCAGCAACGGGTCCGGGTGCGGCACCGGGAAGACGACCCTGCGCAGCGGCTCCGAGCCGACGCGGACGCGGGCCGCGACCGTGGCGGGCCGGACCTCCGGCAACCCCTGGGGCGAGCAGTTCGCCTCCCCGTAGGGAATGCGGAGATCGGTGCGCTCGGTGCGCCCGATGGTGGAGTCCTTGCTTTCCGGTGGAAGAGTTTTGAATGACGGCGAGATCAGTTGGACATCGGCGAAATGCACAGGCGTGTCCGTGGTATTGCGGACAGCGACCTCGATGGCGTGCGCCGGCTCGTCGGAGCGCCATTGGGCCAGCGACACGGACACCCCGTAGGGTGGTCGTGACGAGGGTTCGGCCGGTCTGCCGGGACTGCCGCAACCCGACAGCATAACCACCATGACCAGGGGGACCCTAAAGTGCTTCACTGCACGCACATTAGGCAACCTTGAGCGGCTCTCGTAAGTTGAGGACTGGTTACGACTCCGCATCCAAGTGCCGACAGTTCAGGACGGCATCTGGTTCCAGGCCATGGCGGTTTTGTACGTTTCCGTCATTCGAACGGGAACGTCGGCGGTGCTGACCGATCCCGGCCTGGAGATGAAGGAGACACTTCATGGTCCGCATTGCTCCCGTGGGGCGGGCGCTGGCAGTCGCCGCTGCCGCCAGCCTCGCTCTTACGGCTTGCGGTGGTGGCAGCGACACCGCCACTCAGCCGTCCGAGTCCGCGGCGGCGCCGTCTTCCGCGGCCCCCGCGGCTAAGGGTGACGGCACGCTCACGCTTGGCACGCTACTGCCGCAGACGGGCTCGCTGGCCTTCCTCGGCCCGCCCGAGATCGCGGGCGTGGACGCTGCGCTCAAGGAGATCAACGAGGCGGGCGGCGTGCTCGGCAAGCCGGTGGTCAAGTACGACACCGACTCGGGTGACACGACCACCAACATCGCCTCGCAGTCGGTCGACAAGCTGCTCGCGCAGAAGGCCGACGCCATCATCGGCGCCGCGTCGTCGTCGGTGTCGGAGTCGGTGATCGACAAGATCACCGGTGCCGGTGTGATCCAGTTCTCGCCCGCCAACACCTCGGACAAGTTCACCACGATCGAGGACAAGGGCCTGTACTTCCGCACGTCCCCGCCGGACAAGCTGCAGGGCCGCGTGCTGGGTGACCTCGTGGTGGCCGACGGCAACGACACGGTCGGCATCCTCGCGATGCAGGACTCGTACGGCACCGGCCTGGCCGACCAGGTCTCCAAGACCGTCACCGACTCCGGTGGCCAGGTCGTCGAGCGGGTCGACTACGACCCGAAGGCCGCCGACTTCTCCGCCGACGTGGCGAAGATCAAGGCCAAGAACCCGAAGGGCATCGTGCTCATCGGCTTCGAGGAGACCTCGAAGGTCGTGCAGGAGCTGGTCAAGCAGGGCATGCCGGCCAGCAAGCACAAGTGGTACATGGTCGACGGCAACACCTCCAACACCAACTACGTGAAGATGCCTCCGGGCACCCTCACGGGCGTCAAGGGCACCATCCCGGGCGCCGCGGCTCCGGAGGAGTTCCAGAAGAAGCTCATGGCGACCAACCCGAAGCTGCAGGACTTCAGCTACGGACCCGAGTCGTACGACGCGACCAACCTGCTCGCGCTGGCCGCCGAGGCCGCCAAGAGCGACGCCGGCACCGACATCGCCAAGAAGCTGGCCGAGGTCAGCAAGGGCGGCGAGAAGTGCAACGACTTCAAGTCCTGCGTCGAGCTGCTGAAGGCCGGCAAGGACATCGACTACGAGGGCGTCAGCGGCCCGGTCGAGTTCAACGACGCCGGTGACCCGGCCGTCGCCACGATCGGCATCTACCAGTACGGCAAGGACAACAAGTACGCCACCAAGGCGCTCGAGTACCGCACCGGCAACATCGCCGGCTGACGCTCGCGCGAGCCTTCGAAGGGGCCCGGTCCGCACGGACCGGGCCCCTTCGCCGTCTTTCCGAAGGCCCCTTCGCCGTGCGGCCAGGTCAGGCGCAGCCGGCCCTGATCCGGTCGGCCGCGGCGCGGTACTTCTTCAGCAGCTCCACCTGCCGGGCGCGGGGCACGTCGGCGCGGGACAGCCCCGCCGTCGCGTCCTCGACGTCCCGCACGGCGGGCGCCAGCGATGCGGGCAGGGCGGGGCCGTACTGCAGCGTGATGCCCCGGGCCTCGGCCAGGCGCCCCAGCACCGCGTCCTCGAAGTACTGGCCCTCCTCCTGCCCTCTGGGCCTCAGGAGGAGGTCGGCGTACCCGATGGCGGAGACGACCCGGGCGCAGGGGTCGTCGGTGGGATCCCCGCCCGTGCTGTACCTGCCGGCCGTGGCGGCGGGCGTGTTCTGGCAGGCGGCGAGGATCGACAGGAGCGGCACGAGCAGCGTGGTCACCACGATTCGTCTCACACCCGTCATTGAAACGGCGGAGGAGCCCCCGTGGGGAGCCCCTCCGCCGTTGTGCGAGAACCGTTACCGAGAACCGTTATGTCGGGAAAGCGACCCCTACGCCTTGGCCAGGGTGCCGAGGTACAGCTCGATCACCTTGGGGTCGTTGGCGAGCTGCCGGCCGGTGCCGGTGTAGGCGTTGCGGCCCTGGTCGAGGACGTAGCCGCGGTGGCAGATCTGCAGGCAGCGCCGGGCGTTCTGCTCGACCATGATGACCGTGACGCCGGCCTTGTTGATCTGCTGCGCCTGGATGAACACCAGGTCCTGCAGCTTGGGCGAGAGACCCGCCGACGGCTCGTCGAGCAGCAGCACCGACGGCTCGGTCATGAGCGCCCGGGCCATGGCCACCATCTGCCGCTCGCCGCCCGACAGGGAGCCGGCGCGCTGCTTGCGCCGCTCCTTGAGCGCGGGGAACAGCTCGGCGACGAACTCGAAGCGCTCCTTGAACTTGCCGGGCACCTGGAAGGCGCCCATCTCGAGGTTCTCCTCGATGGTGAGGCTCGGGAAGACGTTGTTGGTCTGCGGGACGTAGCCCACGCCGCGCGAGACCAGCTGGTGCGCCTTCATGTTGGTGATGTCCTCACCCTTGAGCTTCACCGTGCCGCTGCGGATGGTGACGAGCCCGAACATGGCCTTGAGCAGCGTCGACTTGCCGGCGCCGTTGGGGCCGATGATGCCGATCAGCTCGCCCTCGCCGACGTACAGGTCGGAGCCGTTGAGGATGTTGACGCCGGGAAGGTAGCCGGCGATCAGCTCGTCGCAGCGCAGCACGGCGCTCTCCGCGCCCTGCAGGTGCGCCGAGCGGTCCGTGACGGCCTGCCGGGACGTGGCGGGCTCCTCGGCGGTCGCGGTCGCCGCGGCGGCGGTCTCGGGGGCCTCTGCGCCCTCCTGAGCGGGCTGCTCGGCCTTCGAGGACTCGGGGACGGTGTTCACTTCTGAGTCTCCTCCTCGATCTCTGCCTCGAGCTCCGCCTCCGCCTCGTGAAGCTGCTCCTGCAGCTCCGTCTCCGACAGCGGCGCGTCGTGGTGCGCGCCCAGGTAGGCGTCGATGACGCGGGGGTCGGACATGATGGTGTCCGGCGGCCCCTCGGCGATCACCGCGCCCTGGGCCATGACGATGACCCAGTCGCTGATGTCGCGGACCATGTCCATGTCGTGCTCGACGAACAGCACCGTCATACCCTGTTCGCGCAGGTCCTTCACGTGACCGAGCAGCGACTGGGTCAGGGCCGGGTTGACGCCGGCCATGGGCTCGTCGAGCATGACCAGCTCGGGCTGGACCATGAGCGCGCGGGCCATCTCCAGCAGCTTGCGCTGGCCGCCCGACAGGGCTCCGGCGAAGTCGTCGCGCTTGGCGGCGAGCTTGAACCTGGTGAGCAGGTCCTCGGCCCGCTCGGTGATCTCGTCCTCCTGGCCGCGCCACAGGTTCGGCAGCAGCGCCCGGAAGAAGCTCTCGCCCTTCTGCTGCTGGGCGCCGAGCCGCATGTTCTCCATGACGGTGAGCCGCGACAGCGCCTTGGTGAGCTGGAAGGTGCGGACCATGCCGGCGCGGGCCACCTTGTGGGCGGGCACGCCGTTCATCGGCCGGCCGTTGAACGTCCACTCGCCGGCGTCGGCGGTGTCGAAGCCGGTGAGCTGGTTGAAGAAGGTCGTCTTGCCGGCGCCGTTCGGGCCGATCAGCGCGGTGATGGAGCCGCGCTGGATCTCGACGTGCTCCACCTCGACGGCGGTCAGGCCGCCGAAGCGGCGCACCACCTTGTCCACCACGAGGATCGGGTCGGGCTTGGGCACGCCGGGGTCGCGGGCGAGGTCCTTGAACGCGGCCAGGGCCGCGGCCTTGCGCTCGGTCGTCGCGGTCACGGTGCCGGCGGTGCTGTCAGCGTGCATCGATTGCAATCTCCCTCTTGTCACCGAAGATGCCCTGTGGCCGGTAGACGAGCAAGAGGATGAGTCCTATGCCGACCAGGAGGAAGCGCACCGGGCCCACCTGGGTGGGCGCCATGAAGGGCAGGTAGCCGGCCTCGACCGCGCCGCTCAGGATGCCGTTGACCAGGACCAGCAGCACCCAGAAGATCATCGAGCCGACGACGGGGCCGAGGACGCGGGCCGCGCCGCCGAGGATGACGATCGTGTACGCGAAGAAGGTGGTCTCGGTGCCGAAGATGTCCGGCTGGACCGAGGCGAAGGCCAGGCCGTAGATGAAACCGCCGAGCGCGCCGATGACGCCGCCGAGGATGAGCGACTGCATCTTGTACGAGAAGACGTTCTTGCCGAGGGCGCGCACCGCGTCCTCGTCCTCGCGGATGGCCTTGAGCACCCGGCCCCACGGGCTCTTCATCAGCAGGTACACGATGAGGCACGACAGGGCGATGAGGATCCAGCCGACGAACAGCACCCAGGTGACCCGGTTGTTGAAGGTGAACCACCCGAAGCCGTAGTCGCCCTCGGGGAAGGGGTTGAGCGCGTAGAAGCCCTCGGAGAAGCCGCGCTGGCCGTCGGAGCCGCCGAAGACGTCCTTGAAGGCCACCGACCGGAAGATCAGCCGGATGATCTCGGCCGCCGCGATCGTGACGATGGCCAGGTAGTCGGCGCGCAGGCGCAGGGTCGGGATGCCCAGGATGACCGCCAGCAGCACGGCGGCCAGCAGGCCGACGCCGATGCCGACCCAGAACGGGAGCCCGAGCACGGTGACGGTGACCGCGAGGCCGTAGCCGGCCACGGCCATGAACGCCGCCTGGCCGAAGTTCAGCAGGCCCGTGTAACCGAAGTGGACGTTGATGCCGATGGCGGCGAGCGCGTAGAGCACCGTCTCGACGCCGACGGCGGCCTTGACGGTGGTGGAGATGATCGTTACCCAGTCCATGGTTCCCCCCGTCAGCCGATCCGCTCTCGGCGGCCGAGGATGCCCTGCGGCCGGAAGAGGAGCACGATGATGAGCACGGCGAGCGCGCCGACCGACTTGAGCTCCGGCGGCACCCAGAGGGTGGACAGCTGGATGAACAGGCCGACGATGAGGGAGCCGACGAGGGCGCCGAACGCGGTGCCGAGTCCGCCGAGCGTGACGCCGGCGAAGATGAGCAGCAGGATGTCCTGGCCCATCGTGTACTTCAGGTTCTGCGAGAGGCCGAGCATGATGCCGGCCAGCGCGGCGATGGCGCCGCCCATGGTCCAGATGATGCGGATGACCCGGTCGACGTTGATGCCGGACGACGAGGCCAGCGCCGGGTTGTCGGCGACGGCGCGGGCCGCCTTGCCGGTGCGGGTGCGCAGCAGCGCGACGCCGACCACGACGAGGACGAGCAGCTCGATGCCCATGGCGACGAAGTTCTTGGGCGCCGCCGAGATCGGGCCGATCTCGATGCCGGGCTGGGCGGTGTACTGGGCGAACGCCTCGTTCTGGCCGCCGAAGAAGATGAGGAACACGTAGCGCAGGAAGAGGGCCACACCGATCGAGATGATCATCATGGCGATGGTGCCGGTGCCCCGTTTGCGCAGCGCCCCCCAGAAGAACCGGTCCTGCGCGTAGCCGAGGCCGCCGGCGAGGATCACCGCGATCACCGCGGCGGGGATGAGGTGCAGGCCGACGCCGACGTTGAAGGCGTAGGCCAGGATGGCGCCGAGCGTGACCAGCTCACCGTGGGCGAAGTTGGTCAGGCCGGTCGTGCCGTAGATGAGCGACAGGCCGAGCGCCGCGAGCGCGATGATGAGGCCGAGGTTGAGGCCCTCGAAGGCGAGCTGCGCCGCCTGGGTCCAGAAGCTGCTCTCGCCGCCTTCCTCCTCCGCGGGCTGCCCCGGCGCCGCCTTGGGCTGCAGGGCGAACAGCACGGTGGACATGTTGCCCTCGTACACCGTCGGCGTCCGGACGTTGTTCCCGCCCCGGACCGCCGCGTTCTTGGGCAGCGTGGCGACATCCAGCGTGACCTTGTACCGGCCGGCCTTGTCGACCGGCACCTGCCACGTACCTTGCGCGTTGGTGGTGACCGCCGCGACGGGTTGTCCGCTTTCGGTGGTCACGACGATTTTCACGCCATTCACTGGCTGGCCTTGGAATGTGAGCGTTCCTCTGAGGCCCTGGTCCGCCGTGGCCGCTTGGGCCGGGGCGGTGAGCAGGAGGACGAGTCCACTCAGAAAGGCCGTGAACGCGATCACGGCTCTGCGCAATGGTGCTCCCTCTATAGGTCAAGGCGGGGTATGGGTGCCCCTCCATCTCGACACGCGCGCATCGCAGGCACAACTCGATGCTGTTGCGGGAGCTTATTGCGGGAAGGAGTGCCTTATCTATCGTCCGTCACCAATTAGTGACATGTGCGTGTCGCAGGCGTGAGCAAACAACGCAGCAGGTCAGGCGGTGAATCGTCGCTAACGCCGACGCCCCTGCTGTGACAGGCCGGTGACGACCGGCCCCGCGCGCCGCCCCGGCGCCTCGGGCGCGGCCCCGTAACGAGAACGAGCCCGAGGGGCGACCTTTGGGACCGTGCGGGGCTTCCCCGGCCTCACACGTTATCTACTCGGTCGCCCCTGCGGGCTCTGCTCGGGAACAACGGTAGCGACCCACGGGTGCCCTGTGCAAAGGGAGACGTGAGCGCGTGGCGTTCAACGATCGCGCAACATACAGGTCAAACGCGACGTGCAGACGAGTCGTCCCTGGTCGTCGGTGATCTCGATGTGGTACGTCGCCAGCGTCCGGCCGCCGTGCAGCCGCGTGGCCACGCCCGTCACGTGGCCGGAGGTGGCCGAGCGGTGATGGGTCGCGTTGAGCTCGATGCCGACCGCGATCCGCTCCGGGCCCGCGTGGATCGCCGCGCCCACCGACCCCAGCGTCTCGGCCAGCACCGCCGAGGCGCCGCCGTGCAGCAGCCCGTACGGCTGCGTGTTCCCCTCCACCGGCATGCGGGCCACGACCCGCTCCGCGCCGGCCTCCACGAACTCGATGCCCATGCGCTCGGGGAGCGTGCCCTCGTGGAAGGCGTTGAACATGCCGATGTCGGCGGGGTCCGCCTGCGTCACGTCGGCGGGGTCCGTCTGCGTCAAGAGGTGGCCTCCAGTCTTCGGGGCAGCGGTTTTCTGTCGCAGTCGCAGACTAGGCTGCGGGTGTGCCGAAAGTTGAAGTGACCCCCAGCCGACCGTGCCTGCTGCTGCTCGACGGGCACTCGTTGGCCTACCGCGCCTTCTACGCGCTCAAGGACGCCAACCTGATGACCACCGATGGTCAGCACACCGAGGCGGTCTACGGGTTCACCTCGATGCTGACCAACATTTTGCGCGACGAGCAGCCCTCGCACGTGGCCGTGGCCTTCGACCGGTCCGAGCCGACGTTCCGGCACGAGGAGTACGCCGCCTACAAGGCCAACCGCAGCGAGACGCCCGAGGACTTCCGCGGCCAGATGCAGCTCATCTACGAGCTGCTCGACACGCTGCGCATCCCGCACCTGTCCAAGGCCGGCTTCGAGGCCGACGACCTCATCGCCACGCTGGCCACCCGCGCCTCGGCCGAGGGCATGAACGTGCTGGTCGTCACCGGCGACCGCGACGCGCTCCAGCTCGTCGACGAGCACGTCACCGTGCTCATGACCCGCCGCGGCATCAGCGACATGACCCGGTTCACGCCGGAGGCGGTCGAGGAGAAGTACGGCCTGACGCCCGCCCAGTACCCCGACTTCGCGGCGCTGCGCGGCGACCCCAGCGACAACCTGCTCAGCATCCCGAGCGTGGGGGAGAAGACCGCGGCCAAGTGGGTGCGCGAGTTCGGCTCGCTCACCGCGCTGATCGACCGGGTCGACGAGGTCAAGGGCAAGGTGGGCGACAAGCTGCGCGAGCACGTCGCCCAGGTGCTCATGAACCGCCGCCTCACCGAGCTGCTGCGCGACGTCGCCCTCGACGTCGACCTGGCCGACCTCCAGCAGGGCGCCTGGGAGCGCGAGGAGGTCAACAAGCTCTTCGACAGCCTCCAGATCCGCGGCGAGCTGCGCGAGCGCGTCTTCAAGACGCTCGGCTCCGGCGAGCGCGAGCCCGACCAGGGCTTCGAGGTCGAGACCGTCCTGCTCGGCCCCGACCGGGTGGCCGGCTGGCTGGCCGCGATGCCCGAGGGCCGCGCCGGGCTGGCCTTCCGCGGCTCCTACGGGCGCGGCGCCGGCCGCGTCGAGGGCATCGCGATCGCCTCGCCCGACGGCACGGCCGCCCACATCGACCCGGTCAAGCTCACCGAGGCCGACGAGGCCGCGCTGCGCGCCTGGCTGGAGGACGAGACCCGGCCCAAGGCCGTCCACGACGCCAAGGGCCCCATGCTCGCGCTGTGGGAGCAGGGCCTGACGCTGCGCGGGCTGGCCTGCGACACCGCGCTGGCCGCCTACCTCGCGATGCCGGGGCAGCGCACGTTCACGCTCGAGGACCTCGCCCGCCGCTACCTCAACCGCGACCTGCGGGCCGAGGAGGAGTCCGACGGCCAGGCCGCGCTGTTCGGCGACGACGAGGACGCCCCGGCCAAGGACCTCGCGCTGCGCGCCCACGTGGTGCGCGAGCTGGCCGACGCCCTGGAGGGCTTCCTGGCCGGGCGCGGCGGCACCCAGCTCCTGGCCGACGTGGAGCTGCCGCTGGTGACCGTGCTTGCCGAGATGGAGCGGGCCGGCATCGCCGTCGACAGCGCGTACTTCACGGGCCTGGAGGCGGAGTTCGGCGCCGCGGTCAAGCACGCCGTCGAGGAGGCCCACCGGGTCGTCGGCGAGCAGTTCAACCTCGGCTCGCCCAAGCAGCTCCAGGAGATCCTCTTCGTCCGGCTCAACCTGCCCAAGACCAAGAAGATCAAGACCGGCTACAGCACCGACGCCGACCAGCTCGCCTGGCTCGCCACCCAGACCGAGCACGAGCTGCCGACCATCATGCTGCGCCACCGCGACCAGCAGAAGCTGCGCACCACCGTCGAGGGCCTGATCAAGGAGGTCGCCGACGACGGGCGCATCCACACCACCTTCAACCAGATCATCGCGGCCACCGGCCGGCTGTCGTCCGAGAAGCCCAACCTGCAGAACATCCCCATCCGCACCGCCGAGGGCCGGCGCATCCGGCAGGGCTTCGTGGTGGGCGAGGGCTACGAGACGCTGCTCACCGCCGACTACAGCCAGATCGAGCTGCGCATCATGGCCCACCTGTCGGGCGACGAGTCGCTGATCGCGGCCTTCGAGTCCGGCCACGACTTCCACCAGGCCACCGCGGCGCGCGTCTTCGACCTGCCGCCGGAGCAGGTCGACGGCGAGCTGCGGGCGCGCATCAAGGCCATGAACTACGGCCTGGCCTACGGCCTGTCCGACTTCGGGCTGGCCGGGCAGCTCAACATCCCGGTGGCCGAGGCGCGGGCGCTGAAGGAGGAGTACTTCGAGGAGTTCGGCGGGGTGCGCGACTTCCTGCAGGACATCGTCCGCCAGGCCCGCAACGACGGCTACACCGAGACCATCATGGGCCGCCGCCGCTACCTGCCCGACCTGACCAGCGACAACCGCCAGCGCCGCGAGATGGCCGAGCGGATGGCGCTCAACGCCCCGATCCAGGGCTCGGCGGCCGACATCATCAAGGTCGCCATGCTGCACGTCCGCCAGGCCATCGCCGAGGAACGCCTGGCCTCGCGGATGCTGCTGCAGGTCCACGACGAGCTGGTGTTCGAGGTGGCGCCGGGCGAGCTGGAGGCGCTGCGGCAGCTCGTGTGCGACCAGATGAACGCGGCCTACCACCTGCGGGTGCCGCTGGAGGTGTCGGTCGGCGTGGGCCGTACGTGGGAGGACGCGGGTCACTGACGCTCGCCGCCGTCACCGCCGTGGCGACGACTTCGCGGCCCCGGCCCGGCCAGGTGAAAGGGCGCCTGACCGGGCCGGCGTGAGCGCGTTTTCGGCCGCACTGCTCGCGGCCCGCTGATGTCGCGGCGCGGGCTCCGGGCACCCGACAGTGACCGCGCGAGCCCATGCCGCCGCGCCTCCCACGCCGCCCCCGGACGGCTCGGCACACCCCCCGGCGACCGGCCACGCCCTCACGCCGCCCCTGGACGGCCCGGCAAGCCTCCGGCGACGCCCTCACGCCGCCTCCGGGAGGCCTGGCACGTCCCCAGTGACGCCCCCTCACCCCTTGCGCGCACCCGGCGAGGCCCTCACACCACCCCTGGATGGCCCGGCATGCGCCCGGCGACGCCCGCCCATGCCCCCCCACACCACCATCGGGCGCGGCAACAGGTGGGCCCGGAGCGGGCTGAGGTCCATCGCGCCGCCTCCGGGAGGCCCGGCACGTCCCCAGTGACGCCCCCCACCCCTTGCGCGCACCCGGCGAGGCCCCACGCCACCCCTGGACGGCCCCGCGTGCACCCGGCGAACCTGCCCCATGCCCCCACGCCACCATCGGGGCGCGGCAACAGGCGGGCCTGGAGCGGGCTGAGGTCGCATCGCGCGTGGACCGGTCGAGGAGGCGGGGGCCGGGATGGGGAGGCGAGGCAGGGGACCGCAACCCGGGGAGAACGGAAACGGGAGACATGAGTGGCGCCCGGAGCAGGGGAGAGGTGTCCGGTTGTGTGCCGGGACGGGTGTTCTTCGCTCCCTCAGGCGGTTTCCTCGCGATATAGCCGGGCAGATGGGCCTCCGTACGGAGGGCCGCTCTCCGGGTGGCCCTGCACTACCCTGAAGGCTAGGTCCCCCGAGTGCACGGGAGTTCTGTGCGGTCAGCGTCGTCCCTCCCCCCGGTCGTCGGCCCTCTCATCGGCGTCGCGAACGTCGTGGTGGTGGCCGTGGCCATCGTCGGCCTGACGGTGGTCCCCTCCCACGGGGAGCGCGTCCCGCGCCCCCAGGCCGCCCTGGCGGCGCCGCCGACCGCGAAACCGCCCCACGACCCCACCCCGCCCCAGGGGAGTCCCTCACCGGGCCCCTCGGCGTCCCCCGCGGGGCAGCCGCCCGGCGTGGCGGCCACGCCCGAGTTCGCCCGCCAGGTCAAGGCCAACGAGGCCGGCGTGGTGCCGGTGCTGATGTACCACCGCATCATCAGCAAGCGCTACGCCTCCATCGACCGCACCCCCAAGCAGCTCCGGCAGGAGCTGGAGAGCCTGGCCAAGCGCGGCTACGTGCCGATCACCGCGGCCGAGTTCGTCGCGGGCGACATCCGGGTGCCCGCCGGGAAGTTCCCGGTCGTGCTGACCTTCGACGACGGGCACCCGAGCCACTTCCGGCTGGACGCCTCCGGCAACCCGGCGCCCGACACCGCGGCGGGGGTCATCCTCGACGTGGCCCGGCGCTACCCGTCGTTCCGGCCCACGGCCACGTTCTGGGTCAATCGGGAGCCGTTCGGGCTGCGGGACGAGGCGTCGCAGGCGGCGGCCGTGCGCTGGCTCGTCGGCCACGGGTTCGAGGTGGCCAACCACACCTGGTCCCACCCCAACCTCGGCGTGCTGCCGAAGAAGACGGTCCAGAAGCAGATCGTCAAGGTGCAGCGGATGCTGGAGAAGCTCGGCGCGGGCACCCCGCGGACCCTCGCCCTGCCCTTCGGCGTGGCGCCGCACCCGCGGGAGCTGGCCCGCAAGGGCAAGTGGGACGGCACGCGGTACGACTTCACGGGCGTCTTCCTGGCCGGGGCCGAGCCGTCGCTTTCGCCCTACGCGAAAAAGTTCCGCCCCGGCGCGATCCAGCGCATCCAGAGCAATGGCAAAAAGGGCGAGTGTCGCAAATGGTGCTCGCAGTACTGGCTGGAGTGGCTGGACAAGCACCCCGACGACCGCTACGTCTCGGATGGCGACCCCGGGCGGATCTCCGTCCCGACGCGGCTTCAGGGTAATATCGACGCCAAGTGGCGCGGCCGCATCATCGCCTACTGACGCTTGTCGATCAGGTGGCGTGCGTGACTTGGATTGACCCCGTGGCCGACGTCTCATATGCTGATCGCTGCGCTGTGGGCTCGCGCGCGCCTCAGACGGAGCGGGCTCGCGCTCGGTCACGTCGATGTCGTAACTCCTCGGCTTGATGCGGAAGAGGGCCTGCCGCGCATCCGCCACATCGACATCCTGTCCGCGTTCGGAGCACTTCCACACATGACGTCCAGCACTGAGGCCACCTCGAGCACCCCGCAGGTAGCGGTCAACGACATCGGGTCCGAGGAAGCCTTCCTCGCCGCGATCGACGAGACCATCAAGTACTTCAACGACGGTGACATCGTCGAGGGCACCGTCGTCAAGGTCGATCGAGACGAGGTCCTTCTCGATATCGGCTACAAGACCGAGGGTGTCATCCCCTCGCGCGAGCTTTCCATCAAGCACGATGTCGATCCTGCTGACGTCGTGGAGGTCGGCGAGCACGTCGAGGCCCTGGTTCTCCAGAAGGAGGACAAGGAGGGCCGCCTGATCCTGTCCAAGAAGCGCGCTCAGTACGAGCGGGCCTGGGGCACGATCGAGAAGATCAAGGACGAGGACGGCATCGTCACCGGCACCGTCATCGAGGTCGTCAAGGGTGGTCTCATCCTCGACATCGGCCTCCGTGGCTTCCTCCCGGCGTCCCTGGTCGAGATGCGGCGTGTCCGCGACCTGCAGCCGTACGTCGGCCGCGAGCTCGAGGCGAAGATCATTGAGCTCGACAAGAACCGCAACAACGTGGTTCTGTCGCGTCGCGCCTGGCTTGAGCAGACGCAGTCCGAGGTTCGCCAGACGTTCCTCAACACCCTTCAGAAGGGCCAGGTCCGCAAGGGCGTCGTGTCCTCGATCGTCAACTTCGGTGCGTTCGTGGACCTCGGCGGCGTTGACGGTCTGGTCCACGTGTCCGAGCTGTCCTGGAAGCACATCGACCACCCCTCCGAGGTCGTCGAGGTCGGCCAGGAGGTCACGGTCGAGGTCCTCGACGTCGACATGGAGCGCGAGCGCGTCTCCCTGTCGCTCAAGGCCACCCAGGAAGACCCGTGGCAGCAGTTCGCCCGCACCCACCAGATCGGCCAGGTCGTGCCGGGTCGCGTCACCAAGCTGGTGCCGTTCGGTGCGTTCGTCCGGGTCGAGGAGGGCATCGAGGGCCTGGTCCACATCTCCGAGCTGGCCGAGCGCCACGTGGAGATCCCGGAGCAGGTCGTCCAGGTCGGCGACGAGATCTTCGTCAAGATCATCGACATCGACCTCGACCGCCGTCGCATCAGCCTCTCGCTGAAGCAGGCCAACGAGGGTGTCGGCACTGAGGTCGAGTTCGACCCCACGCTGTACGGCATGGCGGCGACCTACGACGACCAGGGCAACTACATCTACCCCGAGGGCTTCGACCCGGAGACCGGGGAGTGGCTCGAGGGCTTCGACAAGCAGCGCGAGGAGTGGGAGCGGCAGTACGCCGAGGCCCAGACTCGCTTCGAGGCCCACAAGAAGCAGATCGAGGAGGCCCGTCGGGCCGAGGCGGAGGCCGGCGAGGCCGCTCCCTCGTCCTACACGGGTGAGTCCGCGGCTCCTTCGTCGAGCAGCTCCTCCGCTCCCGCGGGTGGCGCTCTCGCTTCCGACGAGGCGCTCGCCGCGCTTCGGGAGAAGCTGGCCGGCGGCCAGAGCTGAGGTAGCGGCTCCACCACAGGCACGTCCTGAGGGAAGCCCCGCACGGATCATCCGTGCGGGGCTTCCCGCTTTTCCTCCGCGGCCCTCATCCGGGTACGGCCTCATCCGGGGAGCGGGGCCTACCCGGGGTGCGGCCTCGTCTGGGGTGGGGCCTGGGCCTCCTCGGGGCGCCGCCCTCGTTCTGGTGTGCGGCCTTGTCGGGGTGCGGCCTTATCCCCCGTGCGAGCGGTCCGGGGATGCGGCCTCGTCCGGGGATGCGGCCTCACCGGGATGCGGCATCGCTCGGGTGCGCCGCCTCGTCCGCAGGCCTCATCTTGTGCGGCGGCAGAACGCGGAACGAAATCTTCCGCTTTGCCTCCTACCGTGGCAGGCATGAAGCCCTTCGTGATCGACATTCCCCCGGCCGACCTTGACGACCTGCGCCACCGCCTCCTCCGCACCCGCTGGGCCCGGCAACTGCCCGGTGGCTGGAGCCGGGGCGTCCCGGTCGACCACCTGCGGGACCTGGCCGCGTACTGGGCCGACGGCTTCGACTGGCGCGCCCAGGAGGCGCGGCTCAACGCCTTTCCCCAGTACACGACCGAGATCGACGGCCAGACCGTCCACTTCGTGCACGCCCGCTCGCCCGAGCCCGGCGCGGTGCCGCTGATCGTCACGCACAGCTGGCCGAACTCCGTCGCCGAGTTCATGAACGTCATCGGCCCGCTCAGCGACCCCCGCGCGCACGGGCTCGACCCCTCCGTCGCCTTCCACGTGGTGGCGCCGTCGCTGCCCGGGTTCGGCTTCTCGCCGTTCCCCGAGCCCACCGGCGAGCGGGCCTGGAGCATCGAACGCGTCGCCCGTACCTGGGCGGAGCTGATGGGCAGGCTCGGCTACGAGCGGTACGGGGCTCACGGCAACGACGCCGGGGCGCTCGTCACCCCACAGTTGGCCGCCCTCGACGGTGAGCACGTCATCGGCTCGCACATCACCGCCGGCCTGGGCATACCGACCGGCGACCCCGCCGAGCTGGAGGGCGCGACCGACGAGGAGCGGGAGACCGCCCGCCACATCGGCGAGAACTGGGCGGGAGGCAGCGGCTACGGCCCGTACCTGGCCAACCGGCCGCAGACACTGGCCTTCGGCTTCGCCGACTCGCCCGTCATGCAGCTGGCGTACCTGGTCGAACGGTTCAAGGAGTTCGACGGATGGCCTGCCGGCGACGGCGAGGTGGCCGAGCCCGTCGCCCGCGACCTGCTGCTGACCAACGCGAGCGTCTACTGGTTCACCGGCACGGGCGGCTCGTCGTCCTGGACGTACTACGAAGGGGCGGCCGGCCTGCCGATCGACCAGACCGGCGTCCCGACGGGCATCTCACACGGCGGTCCCGACCTGTTCCGCCGGCTCGCCGCGCGCCGCAACCGCGTCGTCCACTGGGCGGGCGAGCACAGTCCCAGCCACATGGTGGCCATGGCGACGCCGGAGTCCCTGGTCGAGAGCCTCCGGACGTTCTTCGCCCTGATCGCCTGACGTACCCGTTTCGAGCGGACCCGTGCCTGGACGAAGGCACTCCGCTAGGGTGCTGCGCGTGGAGATCCAGCGGGCCGCGGAAGCCGACGCGGGCGAGATTCTCACGGTGCAGCGGGCGGCGTACGTCACCGAGGCCCAGCTCTACGGCGATCCGTTCATCCCGCCGCTGGTCGAGTCCGTCGAGCAGGTCCGCGAGGCGATCCGCGCCGGCGTCGTGCTCAAGGCCGTCGACGGGGGACGGGTCGTCGGCTCCGTCCGCGGCCGCCTGTCCGGCGCCACCTGCCTCGTGGGGCGGCTCGTCGTGGCGCCCGACCAGCAGGGGCGGGGGCTGGGCACGGCCCTGTTACGGACCCTGCACGAGCAGGTGCCGGAGGCGTCGGCGTTCGACCTGTTCACCGGCCACCTGTCCGAGGGCAACCTGCGGCTCTACCGCCGGCTCGGCTACCGGGAGACCCACCGCGAGCGCATGGACGACCACCTGACACTCGTCCACCTGCGGCGGTGAGCATCGGGCAGGAGGGCCGATAGGCTTTGCGGGTGCTGAAGATCGGACTGACCGGCGGCATCGGATCCGGCAAGAGCGAGGTGTCGCGGCGGCTGGCCGCCCACGGCGCCATGGTGATCGACGCCGACAAGATCGCCCGTGAGGTCGTCGAGCCGGGCACGCCCGGCCTGGCGCGGGTGCAGGCGGCGTTCGGCGACGAGGTGCTGCGCGCCGACGGCTCGCTCGACCGCGAGAAGCTCGGCTCCATCGTCTTCGGCGACCCCGACCGGCTCGCCGCACTCAACGCGATCGTTCATCCCCTCGTGGGGGAGCGGGTCGCCGAGCTGCAGGGGCAGGCCGCCGAGGACGCGATCGTGGTGTACGACGTGCCGCTGCTGGCCGAGAACAAGCTGGCCCCGATGTACGACGTGGTGATCGTCGTGGACGCCTCCGACGAGACCCGCGTCGCCCGCCTGGCCGAGCACCGCGGCATGGCCGAGAGCGACGCCCGGGCCCGCATCGCCGCCCAGGCCACCCGCGAGGAGCGGCTCGCGGTCGCGCACATCGTGATCGACAACGAGGGCTCGCTCGACGCGTTGCAGGCCCGGGTCGACGAGGTGTGGGACGACCTCCTGCGCCGCGCCGCCCGCGGCTGACGGGGGTAGACGTTCCTGTCCCGGACGGACATGTCCGCCGCTCGGGGGGCTATGTAGAGTTCGAGATATGCCGAGAAGGCCCCGCATGACGACGTCCGTACGCGACGTGCTGCGCGTGTTCCTCTCCGACCCGGCCCGCGAGCGGTACGGCCTCGACGTGTGCGCGGAGGCCGGGCTGGCGAGCGGCACGGTGTACCCGATCCTGGCGACGCTGGAGGAGCTCGGCTGGGTGGAGAGCCGGTGGGAGGACCCCGAGGTCCACGTTCGCGAGGGACGCCCCCGCCGGCGTTACTACCTGCTGACCTCCGGGGGCGCCGAGCAGGCCCGGGACGCGATCGCCGCGGCCTACCGCTCCCGCCGCCAACTCGTCCCCGACTGGGCGCGTCCCCTGGGCTCGGCGGGGGGCGCGTCATGAACCGCCGGGCATGTCGGCGACAGCGTGCGACGCGCGACGGCGGCTCCGGCCAGCGGCCCGTCGGGAAGGGCAACCATGGGCGGTCTCATGGGCGGCCGTGCGGTGGGAAGGCTCGCGACCATGGGCGGCCGTGCGGTGGGAAGGTCTGCGGCCGTGGGCGGCCTCATGCGTCGCCGGGCGCCGGGAAGGTCGGCGTGAGCGCCCGGGAGGCCTCCCGCCGCGCGTCAGGTGACGGCTCATGAGCGTCCTGACGATTCGCCGCGGCGGCGGTTCGGCCCGCGAGGGGTCGTTCGAGCGGTTACGGACCCGTCTGGCCGGGCGGTTGGACGCCGAGCAGCTCCGGGTGGTCGAGCGGGCCCACGCGACCGCCGCGTTCTGGCATCGGGACCAGAACCGCCACAGCGGCGATCCGTACATCACCCACCCCGTCGCGGTGGCGGCGATCCTCGCCGACCTCGGCGCGGACCACGAGCTGCTGTGCGCCGCGTTGCTCCATGACGTGCTCCGCGACACCGCCTGCCCGGCGGCCGGCCTGGAAAGGGAGTTCGGCCCGCGGATCGCCGCCCTGGTGCGGGACCTGGGGCGGCTGGAGGCGGACGCGGAGGCCGGGCGCACGGCCGTGGAGTGGGAGCGGCGCGCCGACGCCCGGGTGCTGACGCTGAAACTGGCCGACCGGCTGCACAACCAGCGCACGATGCGCTGGATCTCCCCGGCCAAGCAGCGCGCCAAGAGCCTGCAGACCCTGCGGGTGTTCGCGCCCGCCGCGGCGCGGCTGGGGATGCGCGGGATGGAGCGCGAGCTGCGCAGGCTGGCCGAGGCGAGGCTGTCGGCCCTGGCCCGCGACGGCGTCCGGGTCTCCTTCGGCGTGGTGGAGGCCGCCGCGATCATGCTGCCTTCCGGCTCGCGTGGCCGGTGGCTGGAGGAGTGGCTGGGAGAGCTGCGCCGGGCGGACGGGGGCCTGGAGCGTGCGCGTTTCGTGGCGGGACTGCTCAGGGGCATGCCCCGCATGGCGATCGTCCTGCGGCGCCGGACGACGGTCGCGGATCGGACGGTCGCGGATCGGACGGTCGCAGGGCGGACGGCAGCGGGGCGGACGGCAGCGGGGCGGACGGCAGCGGGTCAAGGGGTCGCCGCCGGAGACCCATGGACCGCGGCAGACCCGCGGACCGCCGTCCGCCAGGGGATCGCCGCGGTGGGTGCCTGGGGTGCGGCGGCCTGGCGCGGTGCCCGCGCACGGGCCGTGCGGGCGCTGCGGTGGGTGCTCGCGACCGATGCCCGCGTCTGCGCGGTGCTCGGCCCGCCGGTGCTCTGGCTGACGGCCGACGCGGCGGCGACCCGGCTCGCCGACGCCCTCACCCTCCTGATCACCGTCCCGCCCGTCCTGGCCTCCGGCGTCCGGGCGCTGCGGGAACGGCTGGGCGTCTCGGAGTCCCACCGCTCACCGGGCGGGTAGGATCGCGGGAGTTCGGATCGGGGGGACGGGGCAGGATATGACGGGCGGGGAGGAAACCCGGGCTCAGGACACCCGGGCTCAGGGCACCGCGGCTGAGGTCGCCGCCGAAGCTCCGGGCGCCGGTATGCGACCGCAGGACCTGCGGGCCGACTGCGCGAGCTGCTTCGCCCTGTGCTGCGTCGCGCTGCCGTTCGCCAGGTCCGCCGACTTCGCCGTCGACAAGGACGCGGGCCGGCCCTGCCACAACCTCCAGGACGACTTCCGCTGCGGCATCCACCGGCACCTGCGGGACGAGGGGTTCCCGGGGTGCACGGTGTACGACTGCTTCGGCGCGGGCCAGAAGGTCTCCCAGGTCACCTTCGGCGGGCACGACTGGCGGAGCGAGCCGGGCACGGCCGGGCGGATGTTCGCGGTGTTCCCGGTCGTACGGCACCTGCACGAGCTGCTGTGGTACCTCACCGAGGCCCTGACGCTGCCCGGGGCGGCGCCGGTGCGCGAGGAGGTCCTGCGGGCCAGGGACGAGATCGACGCCCTCACCCGGCTGGGCCCGGAGGAGCTGACGGGTCTCGACGTGGCCGAGTGGCGCGGGCGGGTCAACCCGCTGCTGCTGCGCGTGAGCGAGCTCGTCCGGGCGCCCGCGCGGGCGGGCGGTCAGGGCGGGCGCGACCGGAAGAAGGACCGCCGGGGCGCCGACCTCATCGGGGCGCGCCTGCGCGGAGCCGACCTGTACGGCGCCGACCTGCGCGGCGCGTACCTCATCGGGGCCGACCTCAGGGGAGCGGACCTCCGGCTGGCCGACCTCATCGGGGCCGACCTCAGAGGGGCCGACCTGTCCGGGGCCGACCTGACGGGCAGCGTCTTCCTCACGCAGCCCCAGCTCAACGCGGCCCGCGGCGACGCGGCCACCCGCATCCCGCCCGGGCTCACCCGTCCCGCCCACTGGAGCGCCACGGAGAGCGCCCCCGCCCGGAGCACAGGACGCGACGCCCAGCCGCGCGGGCGGGGGCGCGGCGGCCGTCAGGACGCGCCCGCCGGGCGGCGCGGCGGCCGTCCGAAGGGCCGGGGCCGCGACGAGAAGTGACCCCGCCCCGGGCGCCCGCCGCACGTCGGCAGGCGCGCCCGGAGACAGGGCCGAGGCCGTGACCAGAGATGACCCCGCCCCGGGCGCCCGCCGGACCTCGGTGGGCGCCTCCCGAGGGCGGGCGCGTCAGAAGGGCGCGTCGAGGGGTACGGGCCGGACGTCCGGCAGGTACGGATCCAGCTCTCCCGGCTCGAACCGGGACATCCCGATCACGTGCCAGAACTGCCCCGCCAACTCTCCCTCCACCTTGTACCGGCCGCTCGGCGACAGCGCCGCCCAGCCTTCCGGTAAACCCAGAAGCGTGGCGTGGCGGTCCTCCCCCCTCCAGAGGATCACCACGCCGTCGTCGCCGGCCGTGGCCAGCAGGTCGGGGTCGGACGGGCTGTAGGCCACCGACCACACCCTCCGCGTGTGCCCCTTCAGTGCGTGCAGCAGCCGCCCCGTGACCGTGTCCCACACGCGCACGGTCAGGTCGTCGCCCGCGGTCGCCAGGCGCTCCCCGGTCAGGTCGAAGGCCACCGACCACAGCCGCCCGGCGTGCTCGGCCAGGGTGTGCCGCAGCACCGGCTGCCAGGGCTGGCCGGGCCGCAGCTCCCACACCCGGGCCGTCCCGTCGTTGCTGGCGCTGGCCAGGTAGCGGCCGGACGGTGAGAAGACCACCGCGTACACCCGGTCCTTGTGCCCGTCGAGGGTGGCGACGAGGCCGCCGGACTCGACGTGCCAGACGCGGACCAGCCGGTCGTCGCAGCCGGTCGCCACGTGGCGGCCGTCGGGGCTGAACGCGATCGAGCGGACCCGGCCCCGGTGGTCGGCCAGGTTGCTGACCAGGCGGCCGGTCGCGCGGTACCAGACGCGCACGCTGTCGTCGTCGTTGGCCGTGGCCAGCAGGGTGCCGTCGGGGCTGAACGCCTCGGCCCACACGTGGTCGGTCTCGGCGTTGAGCTCGCGCTCGTACTCGCCGGTGGTGGCGTTCCAGAAGTGGACGCCGCCGTCGTTGCTGGAGGTGGCGAGCACCGGCCCGGCGGGCGAGAACAGCGCCGAGACCAGCCGGTCGGAGGCGCCCGTGAACTCGCGCAGCCGCCGCCCGGTCGCCGCCTCCCACACGCGCACGACCCCGTCGTTGCCGCTGGTGGCCAGCATGGTGCCGTCGGCGCTGAAGCGCACCGACGAGATGCGCCGGCCGTGCCCGCGCAGAATCCGCTGGCACTTGCCGCTCGCCGGGTCCCACAGGCGGACCGTGCCGTCGTTGCTGCTGGTGGCGAGCTGCTGGCCGTCGGGACGGAACGCGAACGGCCAGACGGAGCTGCGGTGGCCGGTCAGCTCGACGCGGGTCGTGGCGCCGACCTCCTGCAGCCGGACCACGCCGTTGGAGTCGCCGCTGGCGATGGTGCGGCCGTCGGGGCTGAACGTCACCTGGTAGACGCTCGCGGAGTGGATCGTGTGCGGGCCGCGCGGCTCGGCCGCGACCGGGTCCCACAGGCGGACGGCCCCGGCCGTGTCGCCGGTGGCCAGCAGGGTGCCGTCGGGGGAGAACGCGACGCAGTAGATCGACCCGGCATGACCGGTGAGGGCGCGGCGCAGGGTCCACGTCGCGGTGTCCCACAGCCGCACCGTGCCGGCCTCGTCGCCGGTGGCCAGCAGGGTGCCGTCGGGGCTGTGGACCGCCCGGTAGACCGCGCCGTCGTGGCCGTCCAGGGTGGCCGTCATCTCGCCGGAGCCGAGGTCCCAGACCCGTACGACGCCCGCCGAGTCGCCGGTCACCAGCTCCGCGTGCCCGAACGAGGCCGTGTAGACGGGCGCCCGGTGCCCGGCCAGGCGGTGGGCCTCGCGGCCGGTGGCGGTCTCCCAGACGCGCACGACGCCGTCGCCGCCGCCCGCCGCCACCAGCTCGCCGGTGGGGCTGAGGCGTACCGGCCAGACGCCGTCTGGGTGGCCCTCCAGCCGCCGCAGCAGCGTGCCGGTCACCGCGTCCCACAGCAGCACGCTGCCGTCGCTCGCGCCGGAGGCGAGCAGGTCGCCGGCGAAGGAGACGGCGTAGACGCGGCCGTGGTGGCCCTGGAGGGTGCGCACGGGCGCGCCGCCCGCGCAGAGCAGCACGCCGCCGTCCTCGTTGCCGATGGCGATCGTGGTGCCGTCGTGGCTGTAGGCGATCGGCTCGGGCAGGCGGCTGGTCTGGAAGTGGTAGCCGTACGGGACGCCGATGGCGGCGGGCGCGAGCTGCACCTCGACCGGCGTGCCGGGCACCACGGCGGCGCCCGGCAGGTCGGGCAGCGTGCCGGTGACGTGGATGAGCGCCGCGCGGTGCCAGCGGGCGCCGTCGGCGGTCACGTCGCTCAGGTCGGTGTGGACCAGGCGGGTGCCGGACAGGTCGGCGCCCCGCAGGTCGGCCCCGGCCAGCGAGGCGCCGTCGAGCCGCGCGCCGGTGAGCCGGGCGTCGCGCAGGACGGCCCTGGACAGGTTGGTGCGGGCCAGCGTCGTCTCCGACAGGTCGGCGCCGGTCAGGTCGACCTCCTGCAGGTCGCGTTCCGACAGGTCCTCGCCCTTGAAGTTGGCGCCGCGCAGATCGGACTGCGCCGGGGTGCGCAGCCGGCCGGCGATCTTGACGGCGTTGGCGCCGGCGTGCCGCCCGGGCGGCGGGTCGTTCACCCACGCCCGCAGGGCCCGCACGTCGGCCAGGTCGCACAGGAACTCGACGCTCAGCGGCGTCAGCGGCCCGCGCGCCAGCGTCACCGGGTCGTCGAGGGTGTCGGCGACGTGCCTGGCGACCAGCCACTCCATCACGGAGGAGTGGATGAACCCGAACATGCCCTCGTCGGTGCGCACCAGCAGGCTGCCCGAGCCCATCGCGTACGCGGCGTGCGCCGCCGACATCTGCCCGCCCGCCAGGTCCGTCAGCGTCTCGGCGAACTCGGTCAGCTCCTCCACGCCGAGCAGCGCCTCGTTCGACTCCCACAGGCGCAGCGCCAGGGCCGTGATCGCCCGCCACAGCTCCTCCAGCGTCAGGCCCGCGGCCGAGCCGGGCAGCGCCGCCCGCCGCGCCTCGAACGTCAGCCAGGAGGTGAGGATCTCCTGGTAGAGCTGCGCGGGGCTGGTGGTGTGGCGAGCCCGGGCCACCGTGCGCAGCCGGTCGGCGTCGAGGTCGGCGATGAAGCTCAGCATGCGCGGGTTCTGCGCCAGGCCGAGCAGGTCCTCGATGCTCTCCAGCAGCGACATGCGCGCCGCCGCCTCGTCGCCGTCGTCGTACCGGTTGACCAGGTAGGAGTGGATCTGGTCGCGGGAGAAGTCCTCGACGGCCAGCAGCCGCCGCTGCGGCAGCACGCCGACCATCTCGCCGAGCGAGCGCAGCACCTGGCCGTGCGAGCGGAAGTGCTGGGTGCGGCTGGCCACCACGATCTTCGCTTTGTCCTCGGCCGCGGCGAGCAGGGTCGCGAGGTGGTCGGCGGCCCGGTCGTAGGTGAGCCGGGCGACCAGTTCGTCGAAGCCGTCGAACAGCAGCACGATGCGCCCCTGCCGCAGCAGGTAGCGGAACGCCTTGAGGTCGATCAGCTCCTCGCCGTGGGTGGCGAGGTGGGCGGCCACGAGCGCGTCCACCGAGTGGGCCTTGTCCAGCGCCCGCAGCTCGATGAACAGCGGCGTCAGGTGCGGCAGCTCGGCCGGCAGGCGCCGGGCGAGCTCGCGCAGCGCGAACGTCTTGCCGTGCCCGAAGTCGCCGAGCAGCAGCAGGAACCGGCCGTGGTCGCTGGCGAGCAGCCGCATCAGCTCGTCGGTGAGCCCGTCCCTGACCGGGTGACCGGGGCGGTCCAGCTCGCGGTAGCGCTGGGGCACGTAGAGGCCGGGCGGGTAGCGCCGGTCGCCGGTCAGCCGGGCGGTCTGCTCGGCGACGTACCCGGACAGGTCGAGCAGTCCCTGGAACTCGGTGAAGCTGCGCAGCAGGACCCCTCGGCGCACGAACGTGTCGCGCAGCGCGCGCTCGGGCGGCGGCCCCTGGTAGACCAGCTCGCCCTGGAGCCCGGCCGCGTGGGCCTGCCGGGCGAACGCCTCGGCGGCCTCCTCGTCCACCCGGCCCACGTGCGCGCCGATCATGGTCAGCCGGACGAACCCGTCGTCGGGATGGGTGACGACGAGGTGCGTGGGGAAGCGGCGGATCCGCGCGCGCTCGTGCCGGGCCTCGCACACCTCGCTGATCCGGTCGAGCAGCAGCTCGACCGGGCTGGGCTCGCGCTCCGGCGGCTCCTGGCGGGGGCGCGGCACCTGCGGGGCCTCGCCGGCGAACGGCGCCCGGGCGGCCCGCCAGCTCCGCGTGGCCTTCACCGGCTCTCGGTCGGGCAGCCAGGTGCGGATGCCGCCGGGCGTGATCTCGACGACCTGGTGGCGGCCCGGCCGGGGCGCGGCCAGGGCCACCTCGCCGTCGGCCGCGCCGGCCGGGTCGCGTCCGGTGCCGTGGAAGAGCAGGTTGAGCCGGTGGGCGAGCAGCCGCTCGAACGTGGGCGCGTCGCGCAGCGCCGCCGGCGGGTGGCCCATCGCGCCGAGCCGCAGCCACTCGCTCTCCTCGTACGGCCGCAGCCGCTCGGCGAACCAGGCCGCCTGCGCCTCGCCGAGCTGCGCGTACGCGTCGCGCTCCAGGTGGCTCATGGCCATGGTCGAGTTGAGCCCGGCCACGACCACCTTCAGGTCGGGCACCTGGAAGAGCGTCCACGGCTGCCCGCCGTCGAAGACCCGGTCGTCGAGGCCCTGGTAGACCTCGTCGAACAGGCCCGCGAAGTGGCGCCACTTCGGCCAGTACGGCGGCTGCGGGCTGACGTCGTCGGCCTCGCAGGTGAGGAAGTAGGCGCTGGCCGCGGCCTTGGTGACGTCGCGCGGCCCGGGCACGAGGACGAGGCGGTGCGGCTCCAGCCCGAGCAGCAGCCGCAGGTCGGTCACGAACCGGGTGGCCTGGGCGAACTGCCCGAGGCTGCCCGACTCGGTCAGATCGCCGCTGACCACCATGAGGTCGGGCCGCGGCATGCCCCGGTCGTACATCGAGGTGAGGTCGGCCCAGATGCGCGCCTGCATGTCCTCGGGCGTGAACGGCTCGCCGGGGTCGGGCAGCGCCCGGCCGAAGCGGGGCCCGCCGATGTGCAGGACGCTCAGCGACTCGCGCCGGTGCCCGGGCCCGGCCGCGGGCGGGAACTTCGGCGCGGTCACCGGCGTGCGGCGGGCCCGGGAGCGCTCGGCCGGTGCCGGCAGGGTCGGGTCGGGCGCCGGCGCGCCGGCCTGGGCCGAGGTGGGGAAGGCGGGCGGCACGTCGGGCTTGGCCCGGCCGGCCAGCGCCTCGCCGACGCGGCCGAGCAGCCGCGCCCGCGCCTGGTCGGGGTCGGTCACGCCGAGGAGGTCGACCCAGGTGATGGTGGACAGCAGACCCTCCAGATGGACGTCCTCCAGCCGGATCGTGACCAGCTTGCGCGACGGGTCGTCGGGGTCGGCGCGCAGCGCGGCCTGCCACTCCAGGCGCCCGTAGCGGGAGGTGAGGTAGTTGCGCGACAGCACGGCGACGACGAGGTGCGCCTCGCTGACGCCGCGGTCCATGAAGTCGATGAAGTTCGTGCCGGGCACGAAGTCCCACGCCTGGATCATGGTCCGGTAGCCGGCGGCTTCGAGTTCCCACGCGATCCAGGTCGCCCAGGCCGTGTCGGCGGGGGAGTAGCTGACGAAGATCTCGGTCGGCCTGCCGTCGCGTGACATCTGCTCAGTATCCCTCGCGGCGTCGGCGTTTTGGAGGCGATGTGCGATCATCGTCGGGTGTGGCGGCGTCTCGGCGTGCTCGACTGGATCAGGATCGGCCTGCTGGCGCTCGGTGTGCTGTTCGTGGCGACCGGGCTCCTGCCGCTGCGCGAGGCGGCCGAGAGCATGGACGACATCGGACCCCTGCTGGTGTTCCTGGTGGGGATCATCGTGCTGGCCGAGCTGACCAAGGAGGCTCAGGTCTTCGACGTCATCGCGGCGCGGATGGCGGTGCTCGGCCGCGGTAACTATGTCGCCCTCTTCCTGCTCTGCACGGCTTTCGCCTCTTTTGTCACGATATTTCTGAATCTTGATACGACTGCGGTGTTGCTCACCCCGGTCATGCTGGCCCTGGCGCCCAAGGCCCGCATCGCCCCGCTGCCCCTGGCCATGACCACGATCTGGCTGGCCAACACCGCGAGCCTGCTGCTGCCGGTCTCCAACCTCACCAACCTGCTCGGCATGCAGAAGATCGGCCTGAACGCCCAGGAGTTCGCCGCCCGCATGTGGGCGCCGCAGATCGCCTCCATCGCCGTGACCATGGTGTTCCTGTGGGTGTTCTACTGGCGCCGCGGTCAGCGCCGCGACCTGCGCTACACGCCGCCGCTGCTGGAGCCCGTCGGCGACCGCGTGCTGTTCGCCGCCTCGTCCGCGGCCTGCGTCCTGTTCATCGTGGCGCTCCTGCTCAAGGTGGACGTGGGCGTCGCCGCCCCCGCCGCGGCGCTGATCGTCGTGGCCGCCTACGCCGTGCGCGACCGCGGGCGGCTCAGGTGGAGCCTGATCCCCTGGCAGCTGCTCATCTTCGTGACCGGCCTGTTCCTCGTGGTGCCCACCCTCAGCCGGTACGGCCTGGCCGACCTCATGAGCCTGCTGCTGGGCGACACCCCCGACCCGTACCGCACGGCCGCCGTCGGCGGCGGGCTGGCCAACGCGATCAACAACCTGCCCGCGTACAAGGCCGTCGAGCAGGTCATCCCCTCGGGTCAGCAGGACCAGCTCCTCGCGCTGCTCGTCGGCACGAACGTGGCCCCCGTCATCACCCCCTGGGCCTCGCTGGCCACGCTGCTGTGGTTCGAGTCGTGCCGGCGCCACGACGTGCCCGTGCCGATGCGCCGCTTCCTCGGGACCGGCGCCGGACTCGCCGTCGTCGGGCTGCTCGTCACGGTCTGGGCGCTCGTCACCACTTCCTGAGCAGGTGTTAAGTTCGCAACAATGGCCCCATGAGTCACACCATGCCCCATAAGAAGGTCGGGCTGCTCGTCGCCGGGGTGACCGCGGTCGCCGGCCTGGCGGGGTGCGGCGGCGCGACGTCGTCCACCAGCACGGCGCCGTCGGCGGTGTCCTCCTCCGAACCCGCCCCGAGCGCGCCGGCCGAGGGGCCGACGGCCGTCCGGACCGTCAAGCTGGAGGTCCTCGGCGAGGGCCGGGCCGTTCAGCCCATCATGTACGTCGGCGACTTCAACGGCACCGAGACCGGCGGCATGACGCTGCCCTGGTCGAAGACCGTGACGCTGGAGCTGACCCCCGCCGAGCAGAAGGTCGGCAAGCTCGTGTCCGTCGTGGCCGGTGGGGTGCAGACCACGGACGGCCAGATCACCGAGGGCTCCTGCCGTATCAGCGTCGACGGCAGGAAGGTCGTCGCCGCCAAGGGACTGTGCGAGTACAAGGTCAAGTAAGGTCAGCGGACCAGGTCGAGGAGGGCGGGCAGGGCGCGCGGATGGGCGGCGACGAAGCTGCGGTCCTCCGGCGCCCCGCCGAAGCCCTCCGCGAACGGCCCGCCGTCCAGCGCCCGGATCTCGATGCCCGCCTCCCGCGCGAGCAGCGCCCCGGCCGGCAGGTCCACCGCCTCGGCCCGGTAGCCGACGAAGCCGTCGATGTCGCCCCTGGCCAGCATCGCCCACTGCAGCAACGGCGCCCAGAGCTGCAGCATCCGGCGGGCGTGCCCCTCCAGCCGCGCCTTCAGCTCCCGCACGACGGCGTCGCCGCGCGCGACGGTGTAGCCCTGCGTCCAGGCCAGCAGCGGGCCGTGCGGCGACGGCTGGTACGGCGCGGACAGCCGCGCCCCCGAGGAGGTGAGCGCGCCGTCGCCCCGCACCGCCGACCACGTCTGCCCGGCCACCGGGTCGTGCACCACGCCCACCACCGGCCGCCCCGCCCGGCACAGGGCCAGCCCGACCACGTACGCCGGCAGGCCGATCGCCACGTTGTTGGTGCCGTCGAGCGGGTCGACCAGCCACGTCCACTCCCCGTCGCGCGCCCCCAGCAGCCCCGACTCCTCGGCGATCACCGAGTGCGACGGGAACGCCGTCAGGACCCGCTCCAGCAGCAGCTTCTCCGAGGCCAGGTCGAGGTCGGTCACCACGTCGCCGGAGCGGCCCTTCGCGCGGACCCCCAGCGCGCCGCCCGCTCCCGTCCGGATCAGCCGCCCCGCGGCCTCGGCGGCCTCGACGGCGACCGCGCGCGCGTGCTGTAGGTCCATCGGCACCCCTCAGGTCAGGTGGGCGGCTATCAGTCCGACGGCGCGGGCCGTCTCCTCGGCGTCGAGCGGTTGCCTGGCGACGTGGTGGCCGCGGCCGGCCAGCGGGCCGAGCGACAGGTCGCGGCTGCCCGGCCGGCCCCGGCCCAGGGCGATCGTGGCCGCCTCCCCGCCCTCGGGCACCAGGCTGCTGTGGAAGCGCCCCGCGCCCAGGGTGTAGCTGTCGCCGGGGCCGAACGCCTCGACCAGGCCCGTCGCGTGGCGCACGGTGCGGCCGGTCGGGGTGAGGTGGTCGCCCGTGACGTCGCTGACCACCTCGAAGACCCGGTGGGTGGCGTCCGGGCCGGCGTCGGTGACGTCCACGTGGACGTTGCGGATCTGGCCGTACAGGACGTGGCTGAACAGGTCCCAGCTGTGGCAGTGGATCTGCGAGGTGGTGCTCTCGGCGTGGGCCAGCGCCCCCGACCACAGGTGGACGCACACGCCGTCGCCGCCCCGGCGCTCCAGCGGCAGGCAGACGAAGCCGAGCGGGTGGCGCACCGCCCGCACCGCCCCGGACAGCGCCCGCAGCGTCCACTCCCGGGCCCGGCCCCCGGTCAGCTCCTCGTAGACCTCGTCGTGGGTCACGCCGCTCACCCCGCGTACGGGTTGAGGGCGCGCAGCGCCTTGCGGGCGATGTCCACCACGTCGTGCTCGTTGTACGAGCGCGGCAGCGGCACCCCGATCCGCTCGAACAGGTCCTGGACCTCCTCGACCGTCGGCTCGTCGCTGAGCGGCACCTTCTTGTACTTCTCCAGCGGCACCCGGCGCGCCTGCTCGAAGCTGAGCCGCAGCTCGGTGTCGCAGTTCTCGTAGAAGAACGTGCCGGCCAGGGCGGTCATCGCCCGGTTGGGGTCCTCGACCGTCATGAGGAGGCGGGTCGCCGAGATGTCCCAGCGGAACGTCGTCATCGTGGCCGACAGTCCCACCCCGATGTCGAGCAGGCCGTAACGCTGGCGGTGCCAGAACGCGGCCAGGATCGTCGCGTACGACTCCTTCCTGACCCGGTCGGTCGTCCACGTCTCGCCCGTGCCGTCGGGCGCGTCCGACAAGGACCGCCGGTAGTGGGCGTACGTCTCGCACACCTCGGCGTTCGTCGGGTCGACGATCTCGATCCGCACGGTGAGGTGCCGCTTGACGCGGCGGGCCGCGGCCACGCACTCGGGCAGGGTGACGGCCCGCAGGTAGGTGCCGGTGCCGCCCCTGAAGCTCCACCGGGTGGTGTCCTTGCGCGCCTCGGCGTGGGCCTGCGCGATCTCCTGGCGGCTGCCCAGCACCCGGACGAGCTGGAGCGCGTCCAGCGCCTTGCGGGTGCCGGCGACCAGGCCGTCGATCTCCTCCAGGCGGGCCAGTCGCACGGGCAGGTCGGCGAGCGCGCCGGAGGTGATCGTCTCCTCGACGGGCGCCTGCCGGACGCGGTCGCGCAGCAGCGCGGTGGCCACGAGCGCGAGGATCACCAGGGTGGCGGCGCTGACGAGCTGCTGCTGCACCTTGTCGCCCTCGGGGGGCTTGCCGAACATGTCGTCGGGCATGATGCCGAGCACGCCGACGACGACGGCGAGGACCAGGGCGATCGCGCCGTCGGCGTTCTGGGCCGCCCATGGCGCGACCCGGCTCCACGCCGCCCTGAACCGTGACATCGCTGGCCCCGCATCCGACGATCGTT
This sequence comes from Nonomuraea roseoviolacea subsp. carminata, assembly GCF_024172185.1. GTDB lineage: Bacteria > Actinomycetota > Actinomycetes > Streptosporangiales > Streptosporangiaceae > Nonomuraea > Nonomuraea roseoviolacea. The sequence continues at coordinate 298,099 of NZ_JAMZEC010000001.1, read as the reverse complement.
CAGTCCCCGAGCGCCATGGTAACGATCGTCCCAAGCCCGTGCCACCACGCGGGAGGGAGGGTGCCGTGGCCCCCTCCCTCCGCGGTGCGGGTCAGAACCAGCCGCGGTGGCGGGCCATCTGCTCCAGGCCGTGGTGCAGGGCCGCGTCGGCCGCGCCCGGCCCGGTGTCGTAGCGGACCGTGAAGCGGTTGTAGGCGTCGTGGCTGGAGGTCAGGAACCCGCCCCGCTTGTCGGCCTCCAGGATGACGTCCATCTGCTGCGGACCCGCGATGAAGGTCAGCTCCAGCTCGTTGAAGTGGCGCCGCCACTGCCCGCCGGCGTGGTACTCGATCTCCTGGAAGAACGGCATCGTGGAGCCGTACAGCGTGCCCCGCTCCAGGTCGGCCTTCTTGAAGTGGAAGCCCATCCGGTCGAGGGCGCCGAGCAGGTGCTCCTGCGCCGGAAGCGGGTTGACGAACAGGGGGTCGAGGTCGCCCTTGTCGAGCGCGCCCGCCAGCGCCAGCTCGGTCTGCACGCCGAGCCGCATGCCGTGCAGGGGGTGCCCGCCGACGGCGCTGATCGGCGTCTCCCACGGGACCTGGAGCTCGAACGGCTGGCTGTGCTGCGCCCCCGCGGCGAGCTGGAAGCCGCCCGCGACCTGGCGGCGCAGGAAGCTGTAGGTGGTCTTGTACTCGTTGTCGCCGCTCTCCACCTCGACCACGGCGGTCAGGTCCAGGTGGATGCCCTCGACCTTGTAGTCGGAGCCGCCGCCCCGGAAGTTCACCACGCCGCGCAGCGGCTCTCCCGGACGGACGGTGGTGCCGGACAGCACCGTGTCGACCTCGACGCCCGCGCCGAACGCGGCCATCAGCTTGCGGAACACCATGGGGTTCTTCTCCTCTGCGGTTCGGTTGCCGGTGGGGGTCAGCGCTGCGCGGACGGCGCGGAGCCGTTGGGCGACGGCTGGCCCGACAGCCGGGGGAGGTACTGGGCCAGCAGCATCGTGGACAGGGCCGAGGAGTCGCCCGAGCCCTGCTGCGTGCGGACCACCAGCGGCTGCGGGGCGCTCTCGGCGAGCTTGGCGCCCACGTCGAGGCGCCGGCGGGCCAGCTCGTACTGGAGCACGGCCCGGTTGTCGCGGTAGGACTCGGCGAGCCGGCGCAGCGCCTTGGCCTCGTTCTCGGCGGCGGTCAGCTCGGCCCGGCCGCGCGCCTCGATCTCCCAGCGCACCCGCTGCGCCTCGGTCTCCTGCTCCTCCAGCATGCGGGCCACGTCCTTGCGCGCCGTGTTGTAGGCGGCCTTGACCTCGACCACGCGGGCGTCGCGGGTCTTCTTGGAGCGCTCGATCTCCATGAGCAGGGTGTCGATGCGCCGCTTGCGGGTCAGCTCCCACTCGCGCTCGTAGGCCGACAGCTCCTTGGCGACCTTCTCGCGGGTGGCCAGGTGCTGCTGGTACTGGTCGGGGAGCTGCACGTCGGGGATGTTGGAGCCGGTGACGCGCACGCCGTAGCGGCCGAGCTGGCGGTTGAGCGCCTCCTGCATGTCGCCCACGTCGGAGCCGCGCAGGTCGTACGCGTGCTCGGTGTGGACGCGGCGGCTGCGCTGGCGGATGGCGTCCTGCACGGCGCTGGCCAGCACCAGGTCGAAGTTGCCCGCGCCGATGGTGCGCACGAACGCGACCGGGTCGACGATGCGGAACTTCAGGAAGAACTCGATCGACTTCAGCGGCACGTTCTCGGCGGTCGGGCAGGCCACGATGGGCGCCGTGTACGGGATCTCGGTGGAGGTGTCGACCACCGCGTCCACCCGGTCCCACGGCAGCCACAGGTAGTGCCGTCCTGGCGGCAGGGTGCCGGTGATGGCGCCCCAGCGGCTGCGCACGCCGGTCGTGCCCTCCTCGATCTCGATGATCGCCTTGCGCCACACGAGCACGGCGGAGATCAGCAGCAGCAGCACCGCGGCCAGCGCCGGCAGGGCCTTGAGGTCGGTCACCACGGCCATCCCGGCGAAGTACACCGCCAGGAACACCAGCGTCATCCAGGCGAACCCGCGCCGGTCCTTGGGGATCACGACGGGCACGAGCTGGCCCTGCTCGCCGCCGCGCAGGAGCTGGCGGATGTCCGACCAGGAGGCCAGCGACTCCTTGATCTTCGAGAACTCGCGGCCGCCGCTCATCGGGCCCCACCCTCCGTCGTCACGTCCAGTCCGGTCACCTCGTCGGCCGGCACGGCGGGGTCCGCCGCCGTTCCCGCTCTGCCGAGCAGGGCCGCGATCTCGGCCTCGCGGGCGCGCACGCGCTCGCCGATCTCCGCCAGCCGGCTCCGGATCGCCGCCATGTCCTCCGCCGAGAACAGCGCCGCCCCCCGGCCGCCGACGAGCTGCTGCGCGAGCTCAAGGAAGTCGATGTCGCTCTGCTCGCCCACCTGCACCACCTGGGGCAGCCGCGAGGAGACCGACTCCAGCTTGTCCAGCAGGTCCTGCTGGAAGCGGTAGTCGAGGATCTCCGGCGCCTCGGCCGCGCTCAGCGCCCGGATGTCCAGGGCCTGCGCCTCCAGCAGCGCCGCGTTGGCGTTGGCCGTGGACTCCGCCTCGACCAGCCGCTGCCTGGCCTGCGCCTTGGCCTGGTGGGAGGCGCGTTCGAGGGCGGTGTCCATGCGGGCCTGGTAGCCGGCGATCTCCGCCTGGATGGCGCTGAGCGTCTCCTGGAGCCCGGCCAGCTCCTTGACCAGGTCGCCCTCGTTCTGCTCCTTGCGAAGCTGGAGCTCGTACTCGTAGGTGTAGGCCTCCTTGGCGACCCGCACCATCTCGGGCGCCGCGAGGTCCATCCGGTACTCCTGGCTGGACGGCTCGGCGTGGGTGATGTTGACGTCGGTGAGCCGGACGGCCGGCAGGAACTGCTGGTTGAGGCTCTCCAGCATGCCGAGCGTGCTCTCGCCCACCAGGTCGTAGATGTCCTCGGCGCGCTGGGCGTAGATGAGGGAGCGGGTGACCTCGCTGATGGCGTTCTGCAGCTTGGACTGGAAGCCGCTGACCGAGCCGAGCACGAAGATGAACTCCGCCGGGTTCTCGATCCTGAATTGCAGGAACAGGTCCACGCTGGCCTTGACGCCCTGCTGGGTCGGCGCCTCGCGGATGGGGGCGTTGAAGGGGTACTCGCGGGTGGTGTTGACGATGTAGCTGACCCGCTTCCACGGGTTGAGCAGCGTGACCCGCCCCGGGTCGGCGATCTGCACGAGCTTGCCGAACTTGGTGATCAGCGCCTTGCAGCCCTCGGGCACCATGACGACACTGCGCCGCCACCACAGGAACCCCGCGGCCAGCACGAGCACGAACCAGTAGTGGGGGCCGAAGACCAGCTCGGTGCGGGGGATGACGTTGCCCAGGGCGCCGATCAGGCCGAGCAGCACGAGGACGCCCAGGGGCACGACCACCTTGGCGGTGGTGCCCTTGGGGATCACCACGGGCGAGATGACGTGCATGCCGTTCTCGGCGAAGCTGCGGTTGACGATCTCGCCGGCCTCGTTCAGCGACGCGGATCTCGCCTCGATCAGCGTCCCCACCGACGCGCCGCCGTCACGGGCGGCGGCGAAGTCGCGGGGGTCGAGGGCGAACCCGTGCTGGCCGGCCTGGTTGACGAGCTGGCCGGCCTGACCCGCCTGGTTCATCAGCTGGCCGGCCGCCTGACCGGCCGCCTGCCGGAGGTCGCCTCCTTGCATGACGGCCTGGGCCATGCCCTGGCCTGCCTGGATGAGCGCCTCTCTGGGTCGTGACATAGCACCTTCCTTTTCCGCTACAGGCGGTTTCGACCGTATCGGGTACGACTTGCTATTCGCTTGCAGCGCGGCCCCCGTACGCCGGGGCAGGCCGCGTGGCGGTTCTGTCGGTGGCGCGACCTACAGTGGGCAGCATGCGACCGGTCACTGATTTGCAGCGGAAGGTGGCGCCCTTCGAGGTCGTCACCGAGATGACTCCTTCGGGCGACCAGCCGACGGCCATCGCCGAGCTGGAGCGCCGCGTCACGGCCGGGGCCAAGGACAGCGTGCTGCTGGGCGCCACGGGCACGGGCAAGACCGCCACCATCGCGTGGCTGATCGAGCGGCTGCAGCGCCCCGCGCTCATCATGCAGCCCAACAAGACGCTGGCCGCCCAGTTCGCCAACGAGCTGCGCGAGATGCTGCCCAACAACGCCGTCGAGTACTTCGTGTCGTACTACGACTACTACCAGCCCGAGGCGTACGTCCCGCAGAGCGACACCTACATCGAGAAGGACTCCTCGATCAACGACGAGGTCGAGCGGCTGCGCCACTCGGCCACCAACTCCCTGCTCACCCGCCGCGACACCATCGTGGTCGCCTCGGTGTCCTGCATCTACGGCCTGGGCACGCCGCAGGAGTACGTCGACCGCATGACCCGGCTGCGCGTCTGCATGGACATCGACCGCGACCGGCTGCTGCGCCGCCTCGTCGACATGCAGTACACCCGCAACGACCTCGCCTTCACGCGGGGCACCTTCCGGGTGCGCGGCGACACGATCGAGATCATCCCGAAGTACGAGGAGCTCGCCGTCCGCATCGAGATGTTCGGCGACGAGATCGAGAAGCTGTCCACCATGCACCCGCTGACCGGCGAGGTCATCACGGAGGACGAGGAGCTCTACATCTTCCCCGCCTCCCACTACGTCGCGGGCGAGGAGCGCATGACGGCGGCCGTGCGCGGCATCGAGGCCGAGCTGTCCGACCGGCTCGCCGAGCTGGAGCGCCAGGGCAAGCTGCTGGAGGCGCAGCGGCTGCGCATGCGCACCACGTACGACATCGAGATGATGCGGCAGATCGGCACCTGCTCCGGCATCGAGAACTACTCGCGGCACATGGACGGCCGCGAGCCCGGCAGCGCCCCCAACACGCTGCTCGACTACTTCCCCGAGGACTTCCTGCTCGTCCTCGACGAGTCGCACCAGACGGTGCCGCAGATCGGCGCCATGTACGAGGGCGACGCCTCCCGCAAGCGCACCCTGGTCGAGCACGGCTTCCGGCTGCCGTCCGCGCTCGACAACCGGCCGCTGAAGTGGGAGGAGTTCCTGGAGCGCATCGGCCAGACCGTCTACCTGTCGGCCACGCCCGGCCCGTACGAGCTGGGCCGGGTCAAGGGCGACGTCGTCGAGCAGGTCATCCGCCCCACCGGCCTGGTCGACCCCGAGGTGGTCGTCAAGCCCACCAAGGGGCAGATCGACGACCTGGTCCACGAGATCCGCGAGCGGGCCGAGCGCGACGAGCGCGCCCTGGTCACCACGCTGACCAAGAAGATGGCCGAGGACCTCACCGACTACCTCCTGGAGCTCGGCATCCGGGTGCGCTACCTGCACAGCGAGGTCGACACGCTGCGCCGTATCGAGCTGCTGCGCGAGCTGCGCACCGGCGAGTTCGACGTGCTCGTCGGCATCAACCTGCTGCGTGAGGGCCTCGACCTGCCCGAGGTGTCGCTGGTGGCCATCCTCGACGCCGACAAGGAGGGCTTCCTGCGCTCGGAGACCTCGCTCATCCAGACGATCGGCCGCGCGGCCCGCAACGTCTCGGGCCAGGTCCACATGTACGCCGACAAGATCACGCCGTCGATGGAGCGGGCCATCGACGAGACCAACCGGCGCCGGGCCAAGCAGGTCGCCTACAACCAGGCCAACGGCATCGACCCGCAGCCGCTGCGCAAGAAGATCGCCGACATCCTCGACTCGCTGCAGCGCGAGGACGCCGACACCCAGCAGCTCATGGGCGGCGGGCGGCAGCAGTCGCGCGGCAAGGCGCCGGTGCCCGGCTTCGCCGCCAAGCAGGCCGGCCAGCACGCCAAGGCCATCGCGGGCGAGATGCCGCGGGCGCAGATGGAGTCGCTGATCGAGTCGCTGACCGAGCAGATGCACCAGGCGGCCGCCGACCTGCAGTTCGAGGTGGCGGCCCGGCTGCGCGACGAGATCAAGGAGCTCAAGCGGGAGCTGCGCGACATGAAGGAGGCCGGGATCAGCTGACGGGGCCGGTCAGGCGCCGCGGCGGGCCCGGCCGGGGCGCAGCCGGCGGCCGAGCGCGGCGAACCACCGCCGGGGGAGCGCCAGCGCCAGCACGGCGAGCACCACGTGCACGACGATGAACGCGTACGCCTCGTCACGGGTCGCCGGATGGCCCAGCCGCACCGTCATGTGGTGGGCCCAGTCCCAGACCTCGGGGATCCCGTCCAGCCGCCGGTTCATCAGGACCGCCATCAGGTCCTCCAGCCCCGACATCTGCAGGATCGTCATGGCCGCCCCGGCCCGCAGCACGCCCTCCCGCGAGCCGCCGCCGGCCCGGAACGCCAGCACGAGCGCGATGATGAGGTACGGCACGAACACGACCACGTGCAAGTAAAGGTCCTCGAACTCGGCGGTGCCGTCCACCATGTCCAGCGCGGTCATGAACGTCTTCGGCACGAAGTAGCAGAGGAACCCCAGGAAGATCGCGGGCAGCGCCACCAGGTGCAGCCGCAGCCACCGCGCCCACGCCACGTCCAGCCACGCCACGGCCAGGCAGGCGGCGATCTGCGGCGTCAGCTTGACCAGGAGGGTCCAGGCCGAGGTGATCTCCCGCTCGTAGGGGATGACGAACCGGACCAGCCCGGCGAGCGCGACCGCCACGGCTCCCATGAGCAGCGCGGCGGCGTTGTCGCGCCAGAACGAGGTGGTCGGCCTCGGGGTCGGAGTGAGCAGCATGGGTTCCCGTCAGTACGTCGTGAAGGAGGATCTCGGTGGAAGCGCGGGGCAGGGGATGACGGCCGGCCGGCCGGGCTAGGCGGGTGAGGTGACGACGGGGGTGCCGTGCTCGGGGCAGAGCGCGGTGGTCAGCGTCCCGGCGTCGTCGGGGACCACGTCGACCAGCACGGGTCTTCGCCGGCGCAGCGCGGTGAACGCCACCGCCGGGCCGCCGGGCCCCGCGAACGGGCGGGCGTGGAGGTGCCGCCACAGCAGGTGCACCCGTCCGCAGCCGGGGGCGACGGCCGCGAGATAGCCCAGATGCGGGTCGTGCGCGACCACCGCGCCCACCCCGGCCGGGTCACCCACCGGCGCGCCCGCCACGCCTCCGGCGATGCCCACCGCCGCCGCGCCCTGCGCCGTCCGTACGGCCTGGCCCAGTGACACGCGTTGGACGGCGTGGACCCGTACCCCCTCCAGCCGCGGCAGGACCGCGTCCAGGGCGGCCCGTTCGCCCACCACGATCGCCCGGCCCGCCTCGGCCGCCAGGCCGAGCGCGGCGGCGTCGAGGGCACGACGGCGCGCCTCGTCCACAACCCTGGCCTCGGGCGCGAGCAGCACCCCGTACGGCCGGCCGCCACCCCACGAGAGCGCGTCGCCCCAGGGCAGCACGTCCCCCCAGGGCAGCGCACCCCCGGCCAGCGTGCGCCGGTCCAGGATGGCGGGCCGCACCTCCAGCACGGGCGCCCGGCGCGGCGCGCCCGCCACGGCGAGGGCGTCCCGCAGGTCCCGCCCGTCGCCGATCCACGGCGACGGCTCCCGCGACGGGTCGAACGGCCGCGCGAACGGGCACAGGCGATGGAGCTGCCCCGGGAGCGCGGCGGACGGCGTGGGCTCCGGCTCGTCCAGGGCCCGCCCCGCCGCCGCCCACTGGTCGCGGTAGAAGGGCACCCGCAGGAAGGCCGAGGCGACCACCCGGCGGCGGGCCCGTTCCCAGCGCCGTGCCGAGAAGTCAGCGGGCATCGACGCTGACCCGGACCGTGTCCTCGACGGCCGCCAGCACCTCCGCGACCGCGGTGGCCGAATCCCCGGAGGCCAGCACGTACCCGAGCTTGGCCCGGCACTCGGTGTACGGCACGACCGGCTCGCCCGGCCGGGTGGTGACCACCACGTCGGACACGCCGGGCAGCGCCAGCGCCTCGCTCAGCCCGTCGAGCGCCAGGAGGGTGCCCGCCGACCGGGAGCGCAGCATGCGGACGGACGCGTGCCGGCTCCACCGGGGCGTCAGCTCCGGGCGTTCGCCGATGGCGAGCAGGACGGCGGCCGCCACGGTGTCCACCCCGTACATGAGGCCGAGCGCCTCGCCCATGCCGTTGCCGCCGATCCGCGCGCCCATCTCGATGAGCACGACGGCGTCGCCGGTGACGAAGAGGTCGAGGTTGAGCGGGCCGTCGGTGTAGCCCACCTCGGCGCAGACCGCTTCGAGCTGCCGCGTGACCTCCGCGGTCAGCGTCTCGTCGCGGGGCGCCATGTCGTGGCCGACGGCGACGACCTGCGGCGCCGCCACCACGCGGTCGCTCAGCCCGAGCAGGGCCACCCGGCCGTCCTGGAGGAACGCCTCCCCGCACAGGTCGCGGCCCGCCACCAGCTCCTCGACGATCACCGTCGCGGACGGGGAGACGGCGGCGGCGGCCTCGACGGCGCCGGCCAGCCCGGACGGGTCCGCGCACACCGTGATCCCCCGGGAGCTCCCGGAGTCGACGGGTTTGACGATCGCGGGGAAGGAGAGCCGCCCGGCCTCGCGCATGACCTCGCGGGCGCTGCCGCTGACGTACGCGGGCCCGCCGAGGCCCAGCCGGGCGCAGACCTCGCGGAAGTACGCCTTGTCCACCGACACCCGCAGGGCGGCGTCGGACAGCCCGCACGGAAGGCCGAGCCGTCGCGTCACCTCCACCAGGGCCGGCAGGTTGATGTCGGTCCCGGGGGCGAGCACGCCCGCCACGTCGTCACGGCCGAGGAGCGCGGCCGTGACCGCCTCCACGTCCCGGGTGCTGATGTGCAGGAACTCGTCGGCCTCGCGCGCCCCCGGGGCGTCGGCGCGCATGTCGACGCACACGGTGGCCAGGCCGAGCCGCCGGGCGGCCCGGAAGGAACTGATCGTCCCGTCCGAGCCGCCCAGGATGACGAGCCGCTTCACGCCCCGGCCACCGTGCCGGTCGCCGGGGCGGCTTCTGTGCTGACCGCCGGGCCGGCCGTCGCGCCCGGGACGTCCCAGTGGATCCCGCGGTTGTCGATGAACCAGTCCACGGTCCGCGCCATGCCCTCTTCGAGGGAGACGAGCGAACGGGGGTCGATGCCCACCGACAGGAGGGTCTTGGTCTGCGCCGTCACCGCCGTGCCCGGCGTCTCGCCGGGCCGCATCGGCAGGTCGGCGATGTCCACGCGCGGGTAGCCGCGGGCCACGCACAGGTCGATGATCAGCTCGGCGACCTCGCGGATGCTGGACGACGTCGTGGGGCCCACCTCGACGACGTGGTCGAGGACCTCTCCGGCGGCGGCCGCCTCCAGGGCCGCGACGAGCGCCCGCGCCACGTCCCCCACCCAGACCATGTCGGAGACCTGGGTGCCGCCGCCGTACAGCTCGACGGGCAGGCCGCTCAGCGCGCGGCAGACGACGGCAGGGGTGATCTTGCGGACCTTGCCGGGGGCGAACGGCGGCGCGGCCTGCTGGCGGGGGCCGTAGGCGTTGACCACCCGGACGTTGTTCACCCGCGTCCCGCGGTGGGCGTTGAACATCCGGACAAACCGCTCGACCGCGGTTTTGGAGATGGAATAGCTGTTGTCCATCCAGTGGTTGCCGACGCAGATGTAGACGCCGGGCAGGTCGTATTGGGCGATGGCCTCCAGGAAGTTGAGCCCGCCCATGAGATTGGTCTCGGCGGCCGGCCGCGGATTGGTGATGGTCTCCTGAGTGCCGAGAACAGCCGCTAAATGTACGATTGCGTCACAATGTGCCGCTAATTCCGTCATGGCGGTGGCGTCACGAATGTCGCCCCGCATGACCTCCCAGGGCAGGTCGTGCTCAGCACGCCCTCTGTGATCGAATACGAGCGGAACGTGGCCGCGCGACGCGAGTTCCTCGCACACATACCGGCCGATGAACCCATTTCCGCCGGTTACTCCAACCTTCATGCCGTCCCTTGAGTATGAGTGCACGGTTTTGGGCGCGCATCAAGGGTGTCGGACGCGCACGACGGTGATCACTGGAGACATATTCTGCGACAATCATGTCCAATCAATGCTTCGTGTCCATGTTGTGATCATTTCGCCATCGAGGGCCATCGCGTGCACCTGGAACTGCTGGACCCCTGCCATGACCCCGAGCCCCCCGGCTGGGAGGACTTCCGGCAGGCCGAGGGCCTGACCGCCGTCTGGGCCTACGACGTCATCGCCGCGTCGTCCGAGGGATCATGGGCGCGCCCCCTGCTGGCCGTCTTCCGCGACGGCCCGCGCGTCGCCGGGGTGGTCGGGGCGGTCTGCGTCGGCCTGCGATTACCGAACTCCACCCGGCAGCCGCGGCCCAGGCGGGAGCCGATCCTCCTCGACGTCCGCCTGCCGGCCCACTCCAACGGACCGACCTGGCACTTCGCCGAGGACGTCACGCCGGAGACCCGGGCGCTGCTGCTGCGGCGGTTCGAGCGTGCGGCGCGGGAGCACCTCGGATGGGGGCTCGCCGGCGCCCTGTACCGCATGGTGACCGGCCCCTGCCTGCCCCTCGTCGCCCGCCGGGGCGCGTTCGTCCGGGAGTCGCCGGGCAGCATGGTCATGCCGCTGCGCTGGTCGTCGGTGGACGGCTGGCTCGGCTCCCTCACCAAGGGCCGCAGACAGGAGCTGCGGCGCCAGGGCAGGCGGATCTCCGAGGCCGCCGGCGTGGTCGTGGACCAGGGCACCGCCCGGCCGGACCTCGACCCGTCCGAGATGGCCGAGCTGAACCGGACGCACACGGCACGCCTGGCCGCGCGCCTCGACCCCCGCGCCGATCTGCCCGCCGCGTACTTCGCCGCCCTGCTCCGCCGCGAGGACGTCAACGTGATCTCCTACCGTTCGGGGGAGCGGCTGCTGGCCTTCGCGATCGTGTACGAGCATCCGGACGCGCCCGTGTACGGCCCGTGGGCGGCCCTGCGCCCCGAGGAGGGCGGCCTGAAGGGCCTCTACTTCGACAGCTACGTCCGCATCGTGCGCTCCGCCGTCGAGACGGGCAGGAAGCAGTTGCTGTGCGGGCGGGGCATGGCCGACGTCAAGCGGTCCCTGGGATTCGACTACGTCCCGATGGCGTTGGTCGCCGTTCCCCGGTGGGCGATGGGATGAGCCTCACCCTGCAGATCCTCGACCCCCGCGAGGACCCCGAGCCCGCCGGCTGGGAGCGGCTGCGCACCGCGGCCGGCCAGTGCGTCACCTGGCGCTACGACCTGCTGCGGGCCTACGCCTGGGCGGCCCAGGCCCCCGTCCTCCTGACGGTCCTGCGCAAGGACGGCGTCGCGGTCGGCGCCGTGTCGGCGTCCCTGCGCGGCATCCGGCCCAGCAGAGGCGTCTACGCCGCGGCCCGCCGCGACCCGGCGGGGATCCTCGACGTCCACGCGCCCGGCAACCGCTCCCAGAAGGGATGGTGGTTCGCCGGCGACCTCGAACCGGAACGGCGGCGCGAGTTGCTGCGCGGCTACGTCCGCGGCGTCCGCCGCGAGCTGGGCCCCGGCTGGCGGAGCGTCGTGTGGCGCGAGGTGTCGCCCGGCGAGCCCGAGCTGCTGCCCGGCCTGCTCCGGGTCACCCTGCCGACCGCGCCGCTCGCCCGGCTGGCCACCCCGTGGACCGGCCTCGACGGCTGGTACGCCGGTCTCGACCGCGCCCGCCGCGAATCCCTCAGGCGCCGTGCCAGGAGCTTCGCCGCCGACCCCGGCCTGTCGATCGGCGTCGGTCCCGCCCGCGAGCTCGTCACCGCCGAGGAGGCCGCCGCCCTGCGCGCCGCCAACGACCTCAAGCACCGCAACCGGCTCTTCCCCCTCGCGCCCCTGCCGCTGCCGTACCTGGAGGCCCTGGTCGGCGGCGACGAGGTCGTGGCGATCGCCTACCGCGACCGCGAGGGGCGGCTCCTCGGCCTGTCCCTGATCCTGGACCACCCCCGCTGGCCCGTCTGCCTGAGCTGGGGCGCCGTCACGCCGGAGGACGGCGGGCGCAAGCACCTCTACTTCGACGGCTACGTCCGGATGGTCGAGTGGGCCGTCGCCGCCGGCAAGACGGGGCTGGTCCTCGGCAAGGGGCAGGCCGAGGCCAAGAGCTCCCTCGGCGCCGACCTGGTCCCCTCGTCGGCGCTGGCCGTACCCCTCTGACCTTGGATGTTGCTGACGTGGACGTTTCTGACGCGGACGTTTCCGCCGCGGGCGCGGCATCGGCCTGCGTGCAGTGCGGACATCCGCACCCCTCGCTGATCCGGCGGCCCCTGCGGCCGGTCCGCTACTCCTGCCGCTCCTGCGGCGCGGTGTTCCGGCCCGGCCCGCCGCCCGTGCCGAACACCGCGCAGGACCGGCTTGCCCCGCCGGGCCGGAACACCGCGCAGGACCGGCTTCCCCCGCCGGGCCGCGACGGCGGCCGTGGACCGCTGGCGGCGAACCCCGACCCGGTGTCCGCCGCCGCGGCCGACGGTCCGCGGCCGGGGGACATCGGCCGTGATCCGGAGAGGCCGGACGCGGACGGCGATCCGCTGGCGGCGTTCATGCCGGTCCGCATGGTCCGCTGGGTACGCGCGCAGGCCGGACCAGAGCCGGTCCCCGACGCGCCCGACCGGGCCACGCTGGCGCGCTGGTACAAGGACTTCGACGCCCTCGTCGCCGCCGCCCGCAGCTCACCCGAGGCCCGCGCCGCCGTCGAGCGGGTCAGCGACGTCCCCCTCGACCGGCTGCCCGTCAAGCCGCCGGCCTTCTCCAAGGTGTGCGCGGCGCTCCACGCGACCTGCTACGACGCCGGGCTCGCCGCGTCCAGGCTGGCCGGCGCGGATCCCGCGGTCGTCGCCGAGCGGATCGGCCACCTGCGCCGCTGGCTGGCCACCGCGGGCCGCTCCACCACCTGGTTGGAGGCCGCCCCCGCCCCCGACCCGGAGCCTTCAGCCGTGGAGGAGCTGCTGACACCGCCCCGGTCGTTCACCGCCGATCAGGTCAGGGCTCTCTTCGGCGCGCTGTTCGGCGTGGACAAGGGGCCGTCGGTGCCCGGGGTGCGCGAGCGGTTCGGCGACGAGGGCGTCAGGGAGGCCCTGCTCGCCTACCTGAAGACCGGCGAGCGTCCCCTGCGCGAGATCGTGGCAGCAGACCTGGCCGCCGACCCCGACCCCGCCTTCGACCGCCGCCCCGGGCCGGGCGGCCGGCTGGACGCCTCGTGACCGCGGCCACGCTGCACAGCATCGGCCCGCGCCGCCTGCTCACCCTGCTGGGCGGGCGCGCCACCTTCCGCCTCCTGCTGTACGGCTCCGCGGCCGTGCTGGTCGCCGCGTGGAGCCGGGAGGACTTCAACGCGTACGCGGCGGCGGTGGGCGCGGCGGGCTGGCTCAGCATGGTCGTCCAGTCGGGCCCGGAGAAGGCCGCGCTCACGCTCATCCCGCGCGCCCGCCGCACCCGCGACCAGATCGCCGGGATGCTGCGCGCCGTCGTCGCCCGCGTCCCGCTGCCCTTCGCCGCGGCCGCCGCGGCCGGGCTCGTCCTCGCCCCGCACGCCACGGTCACCGTGTACCTGCTGAGCGTGGCCTACTACGTCTCGCTCGGCTGCGGCATGCTGGGGGTGGCCCTGCACCGCGCCCTCGGCCGGTACGCCCGCGACACCGCCCACTTCGCGCTGCTCGGCGTGGGGATGATCGGCATGGCCGGGCTGGCGTTCACCGCGCACATCCGGCCCACCGGCTACCTCGCGGGGCTGCTGACCCTCGTGACGGCGCTCAACCTGGCGCTGCTGCGCGGCCTGCCGCGCGCGACCGCGACCAGCCCCGCCGCGCCCGGGCCCGAGCGGACGCCGCGCCGGACCCTGCGCGGCGTCGTGGCCGGCACCGTGGTGCTGATGGGCGCGGTCGACGTCATGGGCAACGCCACGGTCGGGACGCTCTTCGTGGAGCTGTCGCTCACCCCGCACGCGGACCAGAGCGGCGACTTCTACATGATGATCCTCGGCTGGGGCTTCGCCACATCCGTGGTCTACACGCTGCAGCGGATCTACCAGCCCCGCCTGGCGCTGCGGATGGGCTCGGCCGGAGCCGGCCAGGTGCGCGCGCTCGCGCGGCGGGTCGCGGCGCTGTCGACCGCGGTCAGCGGGGTCTGGCTGCTCCTCGCGGGGGTCGCGCTGGCCGGCGGCCTGGCCGGCACCCGCTCCCTGGTCGCGCTCGGGGCGCTGCTGGCGTCGCTGCTGCCCGCCAACGCGCTGGCCGGCCTGGTGGTGTTCGTGCTGGAGAACACCGGCCGGGCCGGGCTGCGCGCCTGCGCGAAGGCCGTCGTCCTGTCCTGGGCCGTGGTCGCCGCGCTCGGCGCGCTGGTGATCCCCTTCGCCGGGGCGGCCGGAGCGGTGTACGCGCTGGGAGCGCAGGGATTCGTCCTCGGAACGGTGCTGAGGAGGCACATGTGAACACCGGGCTGACCGTGCTGGTGCCCTGCTTCAACGAAGGACCGCAGGTGGAGGTCGCCCACGCCGAGCTGACCGCCGCGCTCGCGGAGATCGGCGACCTGGAGATCCTCTTCGTCGACGACGGCAGCACCGACGACTCCCTCGACCGGATCCGCCGCCTGGCCGAGGCGGACCCGCGGGTGAGCTACGTGGCGTTCACCCGCAACTTCGGCATCGACGCGGTCATGGCGGCCGGCTTCCGCTACGCGGGGCGGCCCTGGACCGTCCAGTGCGACGCCGACCTCCAGGTGCCGCCCGAGGAGATCTGGACCCTGCTGGCCAAGGCCGGAGAGGGGTACGACGTGGTGTTCGGCCGGCGGCGCGGGCGGCGCGACCCGCTGGTCCGCAAGGCCGGCTCGGCGGGCCTGCACTGGGCGGCCCGGCGGGTGTTCCGCATCGACATGCCGAGGGGCGCCTCCACCTTCCGGCTCGTGCGCACGGGCGTGGCCCGCACGATCACCGAGCTGCGGCTGCCCTGGTTCATCCCGGCCGTCCCGCTGGTCGGCGCCCGGTACGCCGCCGTGCCCGTCACGCACCGGCCGCGGACCGCGGGTCGTTCACGGCTGCGCCTGGCCCGGCTGGCCGGGCACTCCTTCGAGCTGTTCTTCGGCTTCTCCGTCCGGCCGCTCAACGCGGTCTACGCCGCGGCGGCCCTCGGCGGCCTCCTCGCGCCGCTGCTCGCGGTGGCGGCGCTGCTCGGGTACGGCCTGCCGCTCGTCGCCGCGGCCCAGCTCCTGCTCGCCGGGCTGACCCTCGCGTCGGTGGCCCTGGTGGGCCGCTACCTTCACCGGCTCCTGCGCGACTCCGGACGCATGCCGACGTACTGGATCAAAGACTCCAACCTGACCGTACGCCCCGAGGACACACTGAGCGGCGGCCTGCCCTGCCTGCCCCCGCCTGTCCGCACGGGGGAGCGGATCACCAGCTGAGCCCCGCCCGGGCCCCGGATACGGTGACCGCATGAGGCGATGCGAGGAGTGCGCCCTCTGGGAGCCCGCGGGGGCGCCCGGCTGCGCCCGTTGCGCGCGGCTGGTGGACGAGATCGTCGAGGAGGGCTGGCGGGCGTTCCTGGCGCGGGAGTTCCCGGAGGTGGGGCCGCAGGAGGAGCGGGCGATCGCCGAGCTGGTCACCGACGAGCCCGACCGGCACCAGTGGCGCGTCGTGGACGCCGCCTACGACCGGCTGACCTGCGGCGAGTGCGGCGGCGGGCTGGGCCGTGGCCCGGTCGGCTGCGGCCCCTGCGACCTGGCCAACGGCTTCCGCTTCATCGCGGTGGAGACCGACCGGCCGCATGTGCCGCCGGGCAACGAGCACGCGTTGCGGGTCAACGTGGCGGCGGTGCGCCGCCCGCACTGGGTCTCGGAGGGCGAGCTGCTGCTGCGCCGGTTGTCGCTGCCGGTGCTGCTGGAGGGCCGCCTGCCTACGACCGCTCAGGCCCAGGCGACGCGGGCGCTGTACAACGAGGGCGCGAGCATGGAACGCATCGTGGCCGCCGTGTACGACTGGGGGAGGTAAGGGCCCGGCGACTGCTCAGCCGATGACCCGCTTGAGGTCGAGATCGATGTCGAGCTCGAAACCGATGAAGGTCTGCAGCCGCTTGCGGTGGATACCGGTCGGCACATACGCCTTGACCGCGGGCTCCAGCTCAAAGGTGTACACCACGGGCTGGTCGTCTTCCTCCTCCACCCGCCAGAAGTGCTTGATGCCCGCCTGGGCGTACTTGGCTGGCTTGGTGGTGCGGTCTCGGTCGATCGACGGCTCCGACGCCACCTCGACCACCAGGTGAACGTCTTCGGGAAAGAATGTCCTGGTCGCCAGGGTAAGAGCCGCTCTGCGCACGATGAGGAGGTCGGCTCTGGGCCGCTGGCGACAATCCAGAGTGACGGTCATCCCCCAGGCGACGGCGAGCCCTCCGGGAACCTGGAACCCCTGCTCCAGGAGCCGCACGGTCAGCATGTGGGAGGCGGTCTGCGGAGGCGTCCACACAAGTGCGCCGTCGATCAGTTCGACACCGCGGGGGGCGCCGGCCGGGAGCCGGTCCAGCATGTCGGCCTCCCAGCCGCCGGGAGGCCCCGGGTACAACCACTCGGGAAGATCGCCCACCACGCGCCTCTCTCGCACGACTACCCGTCGTGGTGAGAATGCCACGCGACGCGGTCGTCAGGAGGGCTCTTTGCGCTGCTCCATCGTGCGCCGGTAGAGGTGGTCGATCTCGTCCAGCGGGTCGGGGACGGCGGTCGTGCGCCGGGCCTCGATCTCCAGGTCCGTTCGGGCGCGCAGGTCGTCGATGCCGGCCGAGGCGTGCTGGACCTGGTGGCCGAGCAGGTCGGCGCGGATGCGCGCGCACATCGCCGTCAGCTTGGCCTGGTGCTCGCGGAGCTTGCCGAGCGTGGCGTGGTCGATGTAGGCGGACACGCGGAGCTGCTGGGCGTACATGCCGAGCTGCGCGTCGTGGACGTCGGCCTGCCGGGACAGGTCGGCGAGGAGCTGCGGCAGGTCGCCGAGCCCCCAGCCCTGCTGCTGCGCGGTCTCGATGGCCTGCCGGGTCAGCGACACCTCGCGCCGCAGGTCGAGACGGAGCCGCTCGACCTCGGCCGCCTCGCCGACGCCCATGGCGTTGACGTGGGTGGTCAGCCGGGTCGTGGCCTGCTTCGCCTTGACCGCGGCCTTGCGCCCCACCTTCACCAGCACGTACACGCCCACGCCGGTCAGCAGCAGGAGGAAGGCCAGGATCGCCAGCACGATCAGAAGGACCTCGCCGATTGCGCCCACCTCCTGGTTCGCCGTTACCCCTTCGAGGATAGTCCGCCGGGGACGCGCGCGTGGCGGGCCGGTGACCAAGCAAGCTCTTGATCGGTAGCCGGGGCTGTGGTTCCCTCCTCGGGAGAGCGGACGCGAGGAGGCGAGCCGGTGCCGTACACGACGGTCGAGACGGACCAGGGCGCGGTCAGGCTGTTCCACACCGACGACGGGGCCGGTGGCGGGCCGCCGCTGCTGCTGGTGCACGGGTGGGGGGCCGACTCCCACCAGTGGTCCTGGCACATAGACGCGCTCGCCGCCGAGCACCGGGTGATCGCGGTGGACCTGCGCGGCCACGGCTACTCGTCGGTCCCCGCCGAGGGCAACACCCCGCACGCCATGGCCGCGGACCTCGTCGCGCTGCTGGACGCCCTGGGCGTGCCCGAGGTGTTCGCCGTGGGGCACTCCATGGGCGGCCAGGTCGTCTCCATCCTCGCCGTCGAGCATCCCGACCGGGTCGCCGGCGTCGTCGCCGTCGATCCCGGGTACGGCATCGGGCCGGAGGTCGCGCGCGGCTTCTCCCGGACGATCGAGGGGCTGCGCGGCGAGCGGGCCACCGAGGTGGCGCTGCGGCTCGACCGGTGGTGCACGAACGCCGCCACGCCCGCCGTCATCCGGCGCTGGCACCGGCGCAGGCTGGACGGGATGCCCGCGCACGTGCTGGCGCAGGCGTTCGAGGCGATGTTCGCGCTGCCCGGCTCGATGGGCGTCAGACCGGCCAGCGACGAGTACCTCGCCCGCCGCCGCTGCCCGGTGCTGTCGATCTGGGCCGACCCGGTGCGGGCGGTCTGGGAGGCGGGGCTGCTCAAGCACCCCGGGTCGAAGGTCGTGTGCTGGGAGGGCTCCAGCCATCGGCTGCACGAGGAGCGGCCGGCGGAGTTCGTGGAGGTCGTGAGCGGGTGGGTGCGGGAGATCCTGGCCGAGCACCTGACGCCGGAGCACTGAGGCCGCCCGGCGGGCTCGCGCGGCGAACGCCTCACACGCGGCTGACCTGATGTGCGGGCGAGCGAAGTCCGGGCGGGGAACGTGTGGGCGCGGAGGCGGGGGCCACTGAGCGCCCACACGCGTCCTCCCGTCACTTACGCACGGCGATCGTACGGCCGGGCGGACCGGCGGATCGTCACCCTCGCGGCGGAGCCCCCGTCACCCCAGCGGATGACACGGCTCCAGGGGCGACGGACCCCCATGAGCGGCGCGGGTCCGGGTACGGCGCGGGGCCAGGGAGAGCGCGGGCCCAGGACGGTGCGGTCCAGGGACGGCGTCTGGGAGCGACGCGAACTTCCAGGAGCCGCTGGGACGGCGCGCTCAGGGGCGGCGCGGGTCCAGGGACGGTGACGTGAGGTCCGCGGACGACGCGCGCGCGGCCCTGCGGCGGGCCCGTACCCGCCGGGCCTTGCGGATGCCCCACCACGCGAGCAGCCCGAACACCACCACCCCGATGATCACCAGGACCGGCGCGAACACGGCAGCCAGGCTCATGCCGAGCGACCCCGCGTCCTCGACCGTGCTGACCACGGGAGCGCCCGCACCGGCCGTGCCCACGTTGATCACCGGGCGGGCGGCGGCCTTCAGGGCGTGCACGGCCAGGGCCAGCACGATGCCGAGCACCCATCCGGCCCACGGGTTCTCGGCCATCCACGTGGAGTGGTCGAGCTGCGCCGCGGCGCTGGTGGCGCTGAAGACCACGCCGCCGGACGCGGGACGCACCACGGTCTGGATCATGTCGTTCACCGAGTCGACGGCCGGTACCTTGTCGAGCACCATCTCGGCGACGAGGAGCACCGCGATGACGGCGAGCACGCCCCAGTTCGACAGCCAGGAGTAGCCGTCGGGCAGCTTCACCGCGTCGGTGAGATTGGCCAGCACTCCCACCACGAGCAGCGGGATGTAGGCGTTCAGGCCGGCGGCCGTCGACAATCCGAGCCCTGTGAGAGCAGCGAGCATGGATCCAGTCTGCCCCGCGGACGCCCGCCCCGCGTCCCCGAAGGCGGGGGAGGGGTCAGCCGGACAGCCGGCCGAGCCGCTCCACCGCGTCGGCGAACTCGCTCACCATCGCGTACACCACCTCGCGCGCCGGCCTGACCTGGTCGAGCTGGCCCACGACCTGGCCGACGAAGTAGTTGGCCAGCTCCAGCGCCCCGGGCTCGCCCCGTTCGGCCGCCGCGCCGATGCGGGCCATCGCCGACTCGGCGACGAGGAGCTGGAGCGGCATGCCCAGCGGCCCCGGGCTCTCCTGGCCGGAGTCCCACTCGTCCGTCCACGCCGACCGGAGCTGGCGGGCCGGCTTGCCGGTGCGCGAGCGGGACCGCACGGTGTCGAGCGACGAGGCGGCCAGCATCTTGCGCTTGACCGCCGGAGCCGTCTCCGCCTCCTCGGTGGTCAGCCAGACCGAGCCGCACCACACGCCCTCGGCGCCAAGCGCCATGGCGGCGGCCATCTGCCGCCCGGAGGCGATCCCGCCGGCCGCCAGCACCGGCACCGGCCCGACCGCGTCCACCACCTGCGGCACCAGCACCATCGTGGAGATCTCGCCCGTGTGCCCGCCGGCCTCGGTGCCCTGCGCCACGATGATGTCCGCGCCCGCCTCCACCTGCCTGCGCGCGTGCTCGACGGTGCCGACCAGCGCCGCGACCGGCACCCCGGCCTCGCGGGCCCGCGCGACCAGCTCGGGCGGCGGCGGGCCGAGCGCGCTGGCGACCAGGCCGATGGGGTGCTTCAGCGCCACGTCGATGAGCCCGGCCGCGCCGGCCGCGGTGACCCGCCGGCCCACCTCGTCGGCCGACCCGGCCGCGGGCCCGCCGATGGGCCCGCCGATGGGCCCGCCCGCTCCGCCCACGCCGTACTTGGCCATCAGGTGCGCGACGAAGTCACGGTGCCGCTCGGGGACGGCGTCGGCCAGGCGCGCCTCGCGGTCGAGCGCCTGCGCGTCGACCTTGCCGGGCAGCAGCACGTCCACCCCGTACGGCCGGCCGCCCACCCGCTCGTCGAGCCAGGTGAGCTCGGTGTCGAGCTGCTCGGGCGTGTACGCGATGGCGCCGAGCACGCCGAAGCCGCCGGCGTTGGTCACCGCGGCCACGACGTCGCGGCAATGGCTGAAGGCGAACAGCGGGAACTCGACGCCGAGACGCTCACAGATGGCGGTGCGCATGCACCGACGCTAACCGTCAGAACGATGTTCGGTCCAGCCCCGGATGATCCGCTTCCACGCCGTCCGTCCCCGTGGCGACCGCGTCCATGACGTCCGGCTCCGAACGACCGCCCGGCTCCGAGCGACCGCCCGGCTCCGAACGACCGCCCGGCTCCGAACGACCGCCCGGCTCCGAACGACCGGCCGGCTCCGAACGACCGGCCGGCTCCGAACGGCCGCCCCGCTCGGGGCGGTCGCCGGGCGCGTGCCAGCCCAGCTCCGGGTCGTACGTGCGCACCAGCCGCGCCGGCACCCCCGCCACCACGCTGTGGTCAGGGAACTCGCCCCGCACCACCGCGCCCCCCGCCACCACGCAGTGCCGGCCGAGCCGCGTGCCGGGCAGGATGATCGCTCCGGCCCCCAGCCACGAGCCCGCGCCGATCGCGACCGCGGCGTTGCGCGGCCACTGCCGCCCGATCGGCACGTCCGGGTCGTCGTAGACGTGGTTCTGGTCGGTGATGTAGACGTACGGGCCGGTGAAGACGTCGTCGCCGATGTCGATCGAGTGGTGCGCCACGATGTGCGAGCCCCGGCCGATCGAGCAGCCGCCGCCGATCCGCAGGATCGAGCCCGGCCCGAGGTCTACGCCCGGCATCATGCCGCACGACAGCGACACCCGCTCGCCGACGAGCGTATGGGCGCCGATCTCGATCCACCGCTCGCCGAAGATCGCTCCCGGCGGGAAGGCGATCTTGGCTCCCTCGCCCAGACCGCGGAACGCGTGCCCCCCGGGACTCGCCGGGGTGATGGCCCCGGCATCGCGGATCGCCGCGTAGGCACGGTGGATCAGCGTGCCCATGGCCCGCCGTACGCATGACATAGCGCCCAAAGTTACCGCTAGGTCATACCGTTCGGGCATGTCGGGGACGTTGTTTGATATCCTGAGAGCCCGTGGACAGTTCGACCACGCCTCGAGCCACGGGAGCCCCTTTGCGCAGCGCATCGCAAACCAAGCATCTGTTCGTCACCGGCGGTGTCGCCTCCAGTCTCGGCAAGGGGCTCACGGCATCCAGCCTGGGCCGCCTGCTCAAGGGCCGCGGTCTCCGGGTCACCATGCAGAAGCTCGACCCCTACCTCAACGTCGACCCCGGCACCATGAACCCGTTCCAGCACGGTGAGGTCTTCGTCACCGACGACGGCGCCGAGACCGACCTCGACGTCGGCCACTACGAGCGGTTCCTCGACACCGACCTGCACGGCTCGGCCAACGTGACCACCGGCCAGGTCTACTCCAACGTCATCGCCAAGGAGCGGCGCGGCGAGTACCTCGGCGACACCGTCCAGGTCATCCCGCACATCACCAACGAGATCAAGGACCGCATCCGGGGCATGGCCGGCCCGGACGTGGACGTGGTCATCACCGAGGTGGGCGGCACGGTCGGCGACATCGAGTCGCTGCCGTTCCTGGAGGCCGTGCGCCAGATCCGGCACGAGGTCGGCCGCGACAACGTGTTCTTCCTGCACGTGTCGCTGCTGCCCTACATCGGCCCCTCCGGCGAGCTCAAGACCAAGCCCACGCAGCACAGCGTCGCCGCGCTGCGCAGCATCGGCATCCAGCCCGACGCGATCGTGCTGCGCTCCGACCGCCCCGTGCAGACGGCGATCAAGCGCAAGATCAGCCTGATGTGCGACGTGGACGAGGACGCCGTCGTCTCCGCCGTCGACGCCGCCTCCATCTACGACATCCCCAAGGTGCTGCACGCCGAGGGCCTCGACGCGTACGTGGTGCGCCGGCTCGGCCTGCCGTTCCGCGACGTGGACTGGAAGGAGTGGGACCAGCTCCTGCGGCGCGTCCACCGCCCCGCCAAGGAGGTCACGATCGCGCTGGTCGGCAAGTACATCGACCTGCCCGACGCCTACCTGTCGGTCACCGAGGCGCTGCGCGCCGGCGGGTTCGCCAACGACGCGCGCGTCAACATCCGCTGGGTCAAGAGCGACGACTGCGAGACCCCCGACGGCGCCGCGCGCGAGCTCGACGGCGTCGACGGCGTGCTGATCCCCGGCGGGTTCGGCGTGCGCGGCATCGAGGGCAAGATCGGCGCCATCCGCCACGCCCGCGAGAACAAGATCCCGCTGCTCGGCATCTGCCTCGGCATGCAGGGCATGGTCATCGAGGCGGCGCGCAACCTCGCCGGCATCGCCGAGGCCAACTCCGCCGAGTTCGACCCCGAGACCAAGCACGCGGTCATCTCCACGATGGCCGACCAGGAGGACGTCGTCGCCGGCGAGCGTGACATGGGCGGCACCATGCGGCTCGGCAGCTACACCGCCAAGCTCGGCGAGGGCACGCTGGCCCGCCAGCTCTACGGCGGCAAGGCCAAGGCCGACGAGCGCCACCGTCACCGCTACGAGGTCAGCAACGCCTACCGCGAGCGGTTGGAGAAGGTCGGGCTGGTCTTCTCCGGGCTGTCGCCCGACGGCCGCCTGGTCGAGTACACCGAGCTGCCCGCCGACGTCCACCCGTTCTTCATCGGCACCCAGGCCCACCCCGAGTTCCGCTCGCGGCCGACGCGCGCCAACCCGATGTTCAAGGGCCTGATCGGCGCCGCCCTCGTCTACGCCGACAGCCGCGTGACCTCCAAGGTCGCCAAGTGAGGGTGGAGGACACGCCGGAGGCGTGGGAGGTCATCTCCTCCGTCGAGCGCTTCAAGGGCCGGGTGTTCCAGGTCGTCACCGACACCGTACGGATGCCCGGCGACACGGTGGCCGACCGCGACTACGCCCGGCACGTCGGGTCGGTCGCGGTGGTCGCCCTCGACGAGGACGACCGCGTGCTGATGATCCGCCAGTACCGCCACCCGGTGCGCCGGCTGCTGTGGGAGCTGCCCGCCGGCCTGCGCGACGTGGAGGGCGAGCCGCTGGCCGAGACCGCGGCGCGGGAGCTGGCCGAGGAGGCCGGCCACCGCGCCGCGACCTGGCACACGCTGGTCGACCTGCTCGTCTCGCCCGGGATGACCGACGAGCGCATCCGGATCTTCCTCGCCCGCGGCCTGACGCCGATCCCCGAGGAGGAGAACGGCTTCGTCCCGCAGCACGAGGAGATCGGCATGGCGGTCGAGTGGGTGCCGCTGGCCGACGCGGTCCGGCTGGCGCTCACGGGAATGATCCACAATTCCCCGGCCGTGGCCGGTATCCTCGCCGCGTACGCGGCATCGGCCGAGGGCTTCACCGGTTTGCGCCCCGCCGACGCCCCCGAGACATGACGCCCGCCCGAGGCGTGACGGTCTCGGAATGTGACGGCCCAGCGTGTGACGGAAGGACCGAGTCGTGGAGGCGGTGCTGTCCAGCTACCTCGCCCATCTGGCGGTGGAGCGGGGCCTGGCTGCCAACACGCTGGCCTCCTACCGCCGTGACCTGAGCCGCTACGTCCAGCACCTGCGCTCGCGCGGGCGCGCCACGCTCGGCGAGGTCGGCGAGGACGACGTCCTCGGCTTCCTCGCCGCGCTGCGCGAGGGCGACGGCGAGCACCCCGCCCTCGTGGCCAGCTCGGCCGCGCGGGCGGTGTCCGCCGTGCGCGGGCTGCACCGCTTCGCGCTGCGCGAGGGCGTCACCGCCCACGACCCGGCCCACCAGGTGCGCCCGCCGCGCCAGCTCCGCAGGCTGCCCAAGGCGATCGCCGTCGACCAGGTCGAGCGGCTCATCGCCGCCTCCGGCCCCGACGGCGCGCCGCTGACCCTCCGCAACCGCGCCCTGCTGGAGCTCCTGTACGGCACGGGCGCGCGCATCTCGGAGGCCGTCGGCCTGGCGGTGGACGACCTGGAGGAGGACCAGGTACGGCTGCGCGGCAAGGGGGGCCGCACCCGGATCGTCCCGCTCGGCCGCTACGCCCGCTCGGCGCTCGACGCCTACCTCGTCCGGGCCCGGCCCGGCCTGCTGGCCCACGGCCGCGGCACGCCCGCGGTCTTCCTCAACGCGCGCGGCGGGCGCCTGACCCGCCAGGGCGCCTGGGAGGTGCTCCAGGCCGCCGCCGAACGAGCCGGACTCCACGGGATATCCCCGCACGTACTCCGTCATTCCTTCGCAACCCACCTCCTCGACGGCGGCGCCGACGTTAGGGTGGTGCAGGAGCTGCTCGGCCACGCCTCGGTGACGACCACCCAGGTCTACACGCTGGTCACGGTCGACAAGCTCCGTGAGGTGTACGCCGCCGCGCACCCCCGCGCCCGGCAGTGATCTATAGTCTTTTGCGGCGTGCCACGGTTCGGCGTGCCGCCTTGCCGCGTTTAGTGATGACGCCATAGTGTCCGTCCGGACGGTCCGGTTCGGGATCGTCAGGGAGGTTCGAGCTGGTGACTGTGACGACCAACGGTTCGACCCCGGGGACCCCCGACAACCCCTGGGGTGACACGAAGACCGACACGCCCTCCACCGGCGTGAACCTGGGCCCCACCCGGCGCCCCCGGCCGGTGTTCCCGGAGCCCGTGCCGCCGGAGGTGCACGGGCCGGCCCGGGTCGTCGCGATGGTCAACCAGAAGGGCGGGGTCGGCAAGACCACGACCACCATCAACCTCGGCGCCGCGCTCGTCGAGTACGGCCTCAAGGTCCTGCTCGTCGACTTCGACCCGCAGGGCGCCCTGTCCGTCGGGCTCGGCATCAACCCGCTCCAGCTCGACCTCACGGTCTACAACCTGCTGATGGAGCGCAACGTCACCGCCGAGGACGTGCTGCTGGAGACCGGCGTCGAGGGCCTCGACCTGCTGCCCAGCAACATCGACCTGTCGGCCGCCGAGGTCCAGCTCGTCACCGAGGTCGCCCGCGAGCAGGTGCTCGGCCGCGTGCTCAAGCCGCTGCTGCCGCACTACGACGTCTGCCTCATCGACTGCCAGCCGTCGCTCGGCCTGCTCACCATCAACGCGCTCACCTGCGCCCACGGCGTCATGGTGCCGCTGGAGTGCGAGTTCTTCGCGCTGCGCGGCGTCGCCCTGCTCATGGACACCATCTCCAAGGTCCAGGAGCGCCTCAACGACGAGCTGGAGATCGAGGGCCTGCTGGCGACCATGTACGACGCCCGCACCCTGCACGGCCGCGAGGTGCTGGCCCGCGTCGTCGAGGCGTTCGGCGACAAGGTCTTCCACACCGTGATCAACCGCACCGTCCGCTTCCCCGACGCGACGGTCGCCGGCGAGCCGATCACCACCTTCGACCCGTCCTCCCTCGGCGCCAGCGCCTACCGTGAGCTGGCCCGCGAAGTGCTCTCGCGCTGGCCGGCGCCTGCCACAATGGCCAGGTGACGCCAGAGCGGGGGAGCGCAGTCCAGGACGAGGAGCAGACCGGCACGTCCGGCTTCCAGGTCCACCTCGACGTCTTCGAGGGACCGTTCGACCTGCTGCTCGGGCTGATCGCCAAGCACAAGCTCGACATCACCGAGGTGTCCCTGTCCAAGGTCACCGACGAGTTCATCTCCTACATCCGCTCGCGCGGCCCCGAATGGGACCTCGACCAGACCAGCCACTTCCTGCTGGTCGCGGCCACCCTGCTCGACCTGAAGGCGGCCCGGCTGCTGCCCAGCGGCGAGGTCGAGGACGAGGAGGACCTCGCGCTGCTGGAGGCCCGCGACCTGCTGTTCGCCCGGCTGCTGCAGTACAAGGCGTACAAGGAGGTCGCGAAGGTCTTCGCGGGCCGGATGGCCGACGAGGCGCTGCGCTACCCCCGCGCGGTGCCGATGGAGCCGCGCTTCGCCGAACTGCTGCCGGAGCTGATCCTCGGCATCGGCCCCGAACAGCTCGCCAGGATCGCGGCCAGGGCGTTCACCCCGAAGGCGCCGCCCACGGTCGCCGTCGGCCACATCTACCAACCGCTGGCCAGCGTCCGCGAGCAAGCCGCTATCCTGGTCCAGCGCCTCAGGCGCATGCGCCGGGCCACCTTCCGGGCCCTGGTCGCCGACTGTGACGGCACCTTCGAGGTCATCGCCCGCTTCCTCGCCGTCCTGGAGCTGTTCCGTGAGGCGGCGGTCAGCTTCGACCAGGTCGAGCCGCTGGGCGACCTGCACGTCACCTGGACGGGCAGCGACGAGGGCGACGTCGCGGTGGGCGACGACTACGAGGAGAGCGCGCTCAGCGCGGAGAAGGCGGAGAAGGCTGCTGATGAGTGACGACCGCCCCGGCGAGCACGCGGACGACCACCCGGCCGACGCGCCGCCGCAGCCGCGCAGGTCACCGGAGGCGGCGCTGCCGGCCTGGATGACCCTGCCGGGCTCCCTGGCCGCCGCCGACCCCGAGCCGGCCGCCCCCGAAGCTCCCGCCGACCCCGAGTCGGCCGCCCCCGAAGCTCCCGCCGACTCCGAGCCGGCCACCCCTCAAGCTCCCGAGCCGGCCACGCCGGAAGCCCCCGAGCCGGTCATCGATCTGACCGAGGCGCCGGAGGAGGCCCTGGACGAGCCGGAGGACGACGCCACGCCCGCGCCCGGCCTGCACGCCGCGCTCGAAGCCATCCTCATGGTCGTGGACGTCCCCGTCCCCGAGGTGACGCTGGCGCAGGTGCTCGAACGCCCCACCCACGAGGTGGCCGCCGCCCTCAGATCGCTGGCGGCGGAATACACCGAAGCCCGGCGGGGTTTCGATTTGAGACAGGTCGCGGGCGGCTGGCGTTACTACACGCGTGCCGACTGCGCACCCCTGGTCGAGCGGTTCGTTCGCGACGGCCAGCAGACGCGGCTCACCCAGGCCGCGCTGGAGACACTCGCGGTCGTGGCCTACCGGCAACCGGTGAGCCGCGCCCGCGTCGCCGCGGTCCGCGGCGTGAACAGCGACGGCGTCATGCGGACGCTCGTCGCGCGGGGGCTGGTCGAGGAGGCCGGCACCGACCCGGAGAGCCAGGCAGTGCTCTACCGGACAAGCTCATACTTCCTTGAACGTCTGGGACTGAAGGACCTCAGCGAGCTCCCCGAGCTGGCTCCGTTCCTCCCGGACGACGTGGAGAATCTCGAGGAGACGACAAAGTGATCAACAGGCGCAGCACCCCGTCCGGTGATGGACGCGGTCGAGGACGTACCGGCGGCTCCACCGGCCGCGGCGGGCGTCCCGCCTTCCGCTCCGACGACAGCCGCGGTGGTTCCGGCCGCGATTCCCTCCGTGCCGATCGCGGCGGCGCCCGCGCCCGGTACGGCGACTCCGCCTCCCGCGACCGCTCCGGCGGCGAGCGAGGCGGCTTCCGCTCCGAGGGCCGTGACGGCGGCTTCCGCTCCGAGCGGCGTGACGACCGCGACGGTTTCCGTTCCGAGCGTCGCGGCTCCGGCTCCGGCCCGCGCGACGGCCGGGGCGACTTCCGTTCCGACAGGCGCGACGACCGCCGTGACGACCGCGGCGGCTACCGTGGCGAGCGCTCCGGCGACCGCTCCGACAACCGCGGCGGCTACCGTTCCGACCGCTCCGACGATCGCGGCGGCTACCGTACGGACCGCTCCGACGCCCGCGGCGGCTACCGGCGCGACGACCGCACCGACCGCCGTGACGAGCGCCCGGACCGCCGCGACGAGCGCCCGTCCTACCGCTCCGCCGGCCGCGACGACCGTGGCGGCTTCCGTTCCGACCGTCGTGACGACCGCGACGGCGCCCCCCGTTCCGGCTTCCGTTCCGACCGGCGTGACGGCGGCTTCCGTCCCGAGCGCCGCGACGACCGCGACGGCGGCTTCCGTGCCGGCCGTCGTGACGACCGCGAGGGCGACGCCCGCGGCGAGTCCCGGCCCGGCGCCGGTTCCTCCTTCCGCGCCGACCGCAGCGGCCGGCGCGAGGACGCTCCCAGCACCGGGCGCGCCCGCTACGGCCGCCGCGAGGAGCCCCGCGGTTCCCGCCGCGACGGCGTCCAGACCATCGGCCGCCCCTCCGGCGGCCGGCCCTCGTCCGCGGGCGGCGGCTCGCGGCGTGACGGTTACGGCGGCCACGGCTCGTACGGCGGCTCCTCCGGCGCCGGCCGGGGCGGGCGGCCCGCGGGCTCGGGCGGCGGCGCGCAGACGGCGGGCCGCGGCGGCGAGGCGCCCCGCGACCGGTTCAAGACGGCCCGTCAGCCGATGCGCGACCGCGACTTCTACCCCGAGGGCTACACCGACGAGCGCGACACCACGGAGGTCCCCGACGGCGTTCGCCTGCAGAAGGTGCTCGCCCAGGCGGGCGTGGCCAGCCGCCGCGCCTGCGAGGAGATGATCGGCGACGGCCGCGTCACCGTGAACGGCCAGGTCGTGCGCAGGTTCGGCGCCAAGGTCGACCCTGCCACGCAGGTCATCCACGTCGACGGCAAGCGCATCCCGACCGC
Organism: Nonomuraea roseoviolacea subsp. carminata; assembly: GCF_024172185.1. GTDB lineage: Bacteria > Actinomycetota > Actinomycetes > Streptosporangiales > Streptosporangiaceae > Nonomuraea > Nonomuraea roseoviolacea. The sequence goes on along the minus strand of NZ_JAMZEC010000001.1, from coordinate 269,486 downwards.
CCCCGACCTCGTCTACTACGCCCTGAACAAGCCCATCGGCGTCGTGTCCACCATGAGCGACCCGCAGGGCCGCCCGTGCCTGGCCGACTACGTCGAGGAGCTGGCACCGCGCCTGTTCCACGTGGGCCGGCTCGACACCGAGACCGAGGGCCTGCTGCTGCTCACCAACGACGGCGAGCTGGCCAACCGGCTGACCCACCCCAGCTACGGCGTGCAGAAGAAGTACTGGGCCAAGGTGCCGGGTCCCATCCCGCGCGACCTCGGCCGCCGCCTCAGGCAGGGCGTCGAGCTGGAGGACGGCCTGGTCAAGGTGGACGACTTCAAGATCGTGCAGGAGCACGGCCAGCAGGCGCTGGTCGAGGTCGTGCTGCACGAGGGCCGCAAGCACGTGGTGCGGCGCCTGCTGGAGGAGGCCGGACACCGGGTCATCGACCTGGCGAGGATCGAGTTCGGGCCGGTCAAGCTCGGCCGGACCAAGCCCGGCACCGTGCGCGCGCTCACGCTGCACGAGGTCGGTGAGCTTTACGCGGCCGTGAAGCTGTAACCTGATCAGTACGCAGGAGCCCGTGCGGAGGTCCGCACGGGCTCCACCGCTTATCCAGAGGGGACAGATCACCATGGTGCGGGCGATCCGCGGCGCGATCCAGGTGGACTCCGACGACCGTGACGCCATCATCGAGGGCACGACCGAGCTCGTCGCCACGCTGATGGAGCGCAACCAGCTCACCACCGACGACGTGATCAGCGTGCTGTTCACCGCCACACCCGACCTGACGTCGGAGTTCCCGGCGCTGGCGGCGCGTAAGCTGGGCTTCCACGAGGTGCCGCTCATCTGCTGCACCGAGATCGACGTGCCGGGCGCGCTGCCGCGCGTGGTGCGGCTCATGGCGCACGTCGAGACCGACAAGCCGCGCTCGGAGATCCAGCACGTCTACCTGCGCGGCGCCGTGGCCCTGCGCCAGGACATCGCCCAGTAGCGGCGCCCTTCCACCCGGCCCCGACCACCACACCTCGACCAGGACATCGACATGGCCTCCGAACTGCGCACCGTGCTCGTCGTCGGCACCGGTCTCATCGGCACCTCCGTGGCGCTGGCGCTGCGCGGGCACGGGGTGCGCGTGCTGCTCGCCGACCGCGACCAGGGCGCGGTGCGCCTGGCCCGCGAGCTGGGAGCCGGCGAGGAGTGGCACGCCGGCGGCGATCGGGCCGACCTGGCGGTGATCGCGGTGCCGCCCGCGCACGTCGCCACCGAGCTGCTCGCCCTCCAGGAGGCCGGCGCCGCCGGCCACTACACCGACGTGGCCAGCGTCAAGGCCCTGCCCATCGACGAGGCCCGCCGCCTGGGCTGCGACCTGGGCGCGTACGTCGCCTCGCACCCGCTGGCCGGGCGGGAGAAGTCCGGCCCGGGAGCGGCGCGGGCCGACCTGTTCCTCGGCCGGCCGTGGGCGCTCTGCCCCACGCCCGAGAGCTCCCCGGAGGCGCGGGCGGCGGTGCTGCGCCTGGTGGAGCTGTGCGGCGCCAACCCCGTCGAGGTCGACGCCGGCGACCACGACCGGGCCGTCGCCGTGGTCTCCCACGCGCCCCACGTGACCGCCTCGGCCGTGGCCGCGCGCCTGGCCGACGCCTCCGAGGTCGCGCTCGGGCTGGCCGGGCAGGGCGTGCGCGACGTCACCCGGATCGCGGGCGGCGACCCCGGCCTCTGGCTCGGCATCCTGTCCGGCAACGCGGCGCCCGTCGCCGAGGTGCTGGAGGCCGTCTCCCGCGACCTGGCCGAGGCGGCGTCCGCGCTGCGCGCGGTGGCCGAGGGCGACGGCACCGCCTCCTCCGACATCACCCAGCTCCTCAAGCGGGGCGTCGCGGGCCACGGGCGCATCCCGGGCAAGCACGGCGGTCCCGCCTCCTCCTACGTGGTGGTCCAGGTGGTCATCGGCGACCGTCCCGGCCAGCTCGCCAAGCTGTTCCAGGTGTGCGACGAGGTCGGGGTCAACGTCGAGGACGTGCGGCTGGAGCACGCGCCGGGCCTGCCGCTGGGCATCGCCGAGGTGTCGGTGCAGCCGGACGCCGCCCCCGTCCTCACCGGGGCCCTGCACGAGCGGGGCTGGCAGGTCCCCGGACCCGGTCAGGAGATGTAGCGGCGGGCCCGTGAGGTGGCCTGCGACTCCTCCAGGCTGACCAGCCGGGCCTCCACCCGCGCGGGCACCCTGCGGCGTTCGGCGCGCACCCACGGCAGGCCGCGCGGCGCGTCCAGGGCCGCCGGCGGCGAGACGCGGTCGCGCGGCACGATCCGGGCCGGCCGCACCGTGCGGCGCAGCGCCGCGCCCACCGGGCGGCGCAGCCACGTGGACCACAGCGTGTCGCGCGGCCCCACCCGCCGCCGGGCGTGGGGGTCGCGGTTGCGGGACGCCTCGTGGTGGACGGTCAGCCCCTCCAGGTAGCACAGCTCCCACCCGGCGGTGGCCAGATCGACGGCCGGCAGCTCCTCCCCGCCGCCCAGCCACAGCCGCCGCGAGAACCCGCCACACCGCAGGAACGCGTCGCGGCGCAGCACGGACGCGCCCGCCAGGAAGCTGCCCAGCGCCGGTCCCGGCAGCCAGGACGGCCCGCGCACGGGGGAGTCGCGCAGCTCGGGCACGATCGGGTCCTCCCGCGCGCCGGGCTCGGCGAGGATGCGGGCCGCGACGACGGCCAGGGACGGGTGCGCGTCCAGCACGTCGGCGGCCCGGGCCGGCGAGCCGGGCGCCCATCAGGTGTCGTCGTCGGCGAACGCCACGTACGGGGTGTCCAGCCGCCTGGCGCCGATGTCGCGGCCGACCGCGCCGAGGTTCTCGCACAGCGCCACCACGTCCACGTCCGGGTACGTGGCGGTGACGGCCTGCGCGCGGGCGTCGTCCGCGCTGTGAGCGACTCGCGGGTCGCCGGCCGCGCCGCCTCGGCTTCCTGGCGCCGGTGTCATCGGCCGTCCTCCAGCAGGCGGCGCGCCCGTTCGACCGCCGGGGGCAGCTCGCGGCGCTGTGCCAACGCGGGCCGCAGCCTCGGGACGGCCGTGCGCAGCCCGCGCCAGCCGTTCGGGCCCTGGCGCAGGGCGGCCAGCGAGCGGCGCGCCACGACGCTCCACGGGCGGCGCAGCACGGCCGTGAGCACGGAGTTGCGGGTGGCGAGCTCCTTGCGCCCGCGCGGGTCCCGGGACGGCGACGGGTGGTGGTGGGCGACGACGTCGTCCACGTAGGCGAGCCTCCAGCCCCTGGCGGCCAGGTCCACGGCCAGGCGCTCCTCCTCGCCGAAGAAGAAGATCACGTCGTCGAACCCGCCGGCCTCCAGGAAGGCGTCCGCGCGCACCACGGCCCCGCACGCGAGGAAGCCCAGCACGCTCGGGCCGGGCAGGTCCGGCTCATGACCGAGCGGGGAGCGGGCCATCTCCTCGCACACCGGGTCCAGGCGCTCCTCCGGGCCGACCAGGACGCGGGCGGCCAGCACGGCCAGGCGCGGACACGCGTCCAGGACGTCGGCGGCGCGGGCCAGGGCGCCGGGCGCCCACCAGGAGTCGTCGTCGGCGAAGGCCACGTACGGGGTGCCCGCCATGCGCACGCCCACGTTGCGGGCGGGGGCGCCCAGGTTGCGCCCGGCCTCGACGACGGTGACGTGCGGGAAGTGGCGGCGCACGAAGCCGGGGCTTCCGTCGGTGGAGCCGTTGTCGACGAGGATGACGGGGCGCGGGTGGTGGGGGAGGGACCCGGCCAGCGCGCGCCTCCGGTTCCTGGTGGCCACCACCACCGTCACCCGTTCATCCATGTACCGGTCTCTTTCCGAAATGCCCACCCTTAGTCGTCCCCCGCGCCGGGGCGGACGACAAGGCCGGCGTGGCAGCCGCGGAGCAGGACCGACCTGCCCCCGGCGGTCGCGGGGAAGGACCGGAACTGTCCCTGGGCGGTCGCGCGGCGGGACCGCATCTGCCCTCGGGCGGTCGCGTGGGAGGACCGGATCTGCCTCCGGGGGGTCGCGCGGCGGAGCCGGATCTGTCTCCGGGGGGTCGCGCGGCGGAGCCGGATCTGCCTCCGGGCGGTCGCGTGGGAGGACCGGATCTCCCCCCGGCGGCTGCGTGGGAGGACCGGAGCTGTCCCCGGCGGCCGCGCGGTGGGACGGCCTCGTCCGGGGCGCGCGGACGTCGGAAGGGGCGCGAGGCGGTAGCCTCTTCAGGTCGAGTGAACAGCGTGGACCGCTGCGGGCCGCAGGGGCCTGTTCGGGTCGGGACAGCGTGGAGGAGAGGCCGTGGCCGGTCTGGTCGTCGCCATGGACGGCCCTTCGGGGTCGGGCAAGTCGAGCGCGTCGCGCGGGGTCGCCAAGGCCCTCGGGCTGCGTTACCTCGACACCGGCGCCATGTACAGGGCGATGACCTGGTGGGTGCTGGAGCAGGGCGTCGACCCCGCCGACACCGACGCGGTCGCGGCGCGGGCCGTCGAGCCCGAGATCGTCTCCGGCACCGACCCCGACGCCCCGACCATCCACGTCGACGGCGTCGACGTGGCGGGCCCCATCCGGGGCGCCCGGGTCACCGGGGCCGTCTCGCAGGTCGCGGCCGTGCCCGAGGTGCGGGCCCGGCTCGTCGCCCTGCAGCGGCAGATCATCGGCGACGGCGGCATCGTGGTCGAAGGCCGTGACATCGGCACGGTCGTCGCGCCCGACGCCACGCTCAAGATCTACCTCACCGCCAGCGCCGAGGCCCGCGCGCGGCGCCGTCACGCGGAGCTGTCCGGCGGAGGGGCCGAGACCACCACGGTCGAGGCCCAGCAGGCCGAGCTGGCCAGGCGCGACACGATCGACTCGACGCGCAAGACCGATCCTCTCTCGCTGGCGGATGGCGCCATCGAGCTCGACACCACCGCGCTCGACCTGCAGCAGGTCATCGCGGAGGTGCTGAGACTGGTCGAGGAGCGGGGTGGTTCCGCGGCGCGGAGCGGCCCCGCCGGCCACCACTACGAGCGCGCCTGAACAGGTGCGGGACTCACTAAGGATGAAACAACGTGTCTACGGGGGACTGGGTCGAGGCTGATCTCGACGACCTCGCATTGTCCGAAGACCACGACGACAGCGGCCCGCTGCCCGTCGTCGCCATCGTCGGCCGCCCGAACGTGGGCAAGTCCACGCTGGTCAACCGCATCATCGGCCGCCGCGAGGCGGTCGTCGAGGACGTGCCCGGCGTCACCCGCGACCGGGTGACGTACGAGGCCAACTGGCGTGGCCGGCGCTTCACGGTCGTCGACACCGGCGGCTGGGACCCCGACGCCACCGGCATGGGGCTGCGCATCGCCGAGCAGGCGCAGGTCGCGGTCGAGCTGGCCGACGTCATCGTGTTCGTGGTCGACGCGACCGTGGGCGCGACCGACGCCGACGAGATCGTCGGCTCGGTGCTGCGCCAGGCGGGCAAGCCGGTCATCCTGGCCGCTAACAAGGTCGACAACCAGCAGCTCGAACTGGAGGCCGCCGGGCTGTGGTCGCTCGGCCTCGGCGAGCCGTACCCCGTCTCGGCCCTGCACGGCCGTTCCAGCGGCGACCTGCTCGACGTCGTGCTCGACGCGCTGCCCGAGACGCCGCGCGAGACCTTCGCCACCGAGCGCGGCCCGGCCCGGGTGGCGCTGCTCGGCAAGCCCAACGTCGGCAAGTCGTCGCTGCTGAACAAGCTCGCCGGCGAGGAGCGGGTGCTGGTCGACCCGATAGCCGGCACCACCCGCGACCCGGTGGACGAGCTGATCGAGCTGGGCGGGCGCACCTGGCGCTTCGTCGACACCGCCGGCATCCGGCGGCGCGACCGCGAGCTGCAGGGCGCCGACTTCTACGCCGCCATGCGCACCCGCTCCGCGCTGGACCGCTCGGAGGTGGCGGTCGTGCTCATCGACGCCAGCGAGCCACTCACCGAGCAGGACCTGCGGATCATCGGCCTGGTGATCGAGTCCGGCCGGGCCATGGTCGTGGCGTTCAACAAGTGGGACCTCGTCGACGAGGACCGCCGCTACTACTTGGAGAAGGAGATCGACCGGCAGCTCGTGCGCACCCCGTGGGCGCTGCGGGTCAACATCTCCGCCCGCACCGGCCGCCACGTGGACCGGCTCGTCCCCGCGCTGGAGAAGGCGCTGGAGTCGTGGTCCACGCGGGTGCCGACGGCCAGGCTCAACGCGTTCCTGACCGAGCTGGTGCAGCAGACGCCGCCGCCGGTGCGGGGCGGCAAGCAGCCGAAGATCCTGTTCGCCACCCAGGCGTCGGTCGAGCCGCCGAAGTTCGTGCTGTTCACCTCCGGGTGGCTGGAGGAGACGTACCGGCGCTTCGTCGAGCGGCGCATCCGCGAGGAGTTCGGCTTCGCCGGGTCGCCGATCGAGGTGACCATGAAGATCCGCGAGAAGCGCAAGGGCGGCGCCTCCTCTTCCTCCCAGCAGCGCAAGTAGCCGGTCGTCCCGGGGGGCGGGGCCGCGGGTTAATCCGTTGCCCCGTCCCCGGGCCGGCCGCTAACATCCACGGCTAACACGTGGACGGAGACGAGTAGCCGGGAGACCGCGCGGGCCGAGAGAGCCGCCGGCAGCTGTGAAGGCGGTCCCACGCCTCCCGGTGAAGACACTCCCGAGTGCGGGGAGGAAATGCCCCGCCGGCCTGACCCCCGTCACAGGGTCGCCGAGGCCGTCCCCTCGCCGGGGCGGCGAAAGTGCGGTGGCACCGGGAGCTCCCTTCTCCCCCGCACTCCCAAGGGATCACGCACATCCTCCAAGGAGTTGTGATGATCTCTCGTGTCCTGTCGGCGGAGCTCAAGGAGCACGCCGGCCAGCGAGTGACGATCGCCGGATGGGTCCATCGCCGCCGGCGGCTGAAGTCCGTGTCCTTCCTCCTCGTCCGCGACCGGCGCGGCGTGTCCCAGGTCGTCGTCCCGCGTGGGACGGCGCTCCCGGCCGAGGAGAGCGTCGTCCGGGTGACCGGGGTCGTCCGGTCCGGCACGCAGGCGCCCGGCGGAGCCGAGCTCACCGGCCCCAGCATCGAGGTGCTGGCGGAGCCCACCCAGGCGCCGCCGTTCGGCCTCTACCGGCCCGTCGTCCCGGCCGAGCTGCCGGTGGTCCTCGACCACGCGCCCGTCGCGCTGCGGCACCCGCTGCTGCGGGCGCCGCTGGAGATCTCCGCGGCGAGCGTGGCCGGGTTCCGGGCGGCGCTCGACGGGCTCGGGTTCACCGAGATCCACACGCCGAAGCTCGTCGCCTCGGCCACCGAGTCCGGGGCGAACGTCTTCGCCGTCGACTACTTCGGCCGTCCCGCCTACCTCGCCCAGTCGCCGCAGTTCTTCAAGCAGGCGATGGTGGGCTTGTTCGAGCGGGTCTACGAGGTCGGGCCGGTGTTCCGGGCCGAGCCGCACGACACCGTGCGCCACCTGGCCCAGTACACGAGCCTGGACGCCGAGCTGGGGTTCGTCGGCGACCACCGCGACGTGATGGCCGTCCTGCGCGAGGCCCTGGCGGGCATGCTGGAGGCGGTACGGCTGCGCGCCGCCCGCGCTGTCGAGGCCCTGGACGTCGCCCTGCCCGAGGTGCCGGCCGAGATCCCGGCCGTCCACTTCACCGAGGCCAAGCGCCTCAGCGGCGGGGACGGCGAGCCGGACCTGTCGCCCGCGCAGGAGCGGTGGCTGTCGGAGTGGGCGCTGCGCGAGCACGGCTCGGAGTTCCTGTTCGTCACCGGCTATCCGATGGCCAAGCGGCCCTTCTACACGCATCCCGACCCGGCGCGGCCCGGCCACTCCAACGGGTTCGACCTGCTCTTCCGGGGGCTGGAGCTGGTGACGGGCGGGCAGCGGCTGCACCGCCACCAGGACTACCTGGACGCGCTGGCCGCCCGGGGCGAGCCGGTGGAGCCGTACGAGGGGTATCTGAAGGCGTTCGAGCACGGGATGCCGCCGCACGGCGGGTTCGCGATCGGGCTCGAACGCTGGACGGCCCGCCTGACGGGCGCGCCCAACATCAGGCAGGCGGCGCTGTTCCCGCGCGACCTGCACCGCCTCTCACCCTGACGCGCGGCCGGCTCAGCCACCGCCTCTCACCCTGACGCGTCGTCCGCCCGGCCGCCGCGTCCCCGCCCCGGCGCGCCGCCCGCTCAGGCGCCGCGCCGGGGCATGAAGAGGGCGGCCGCGGCGCCGAGCAGGCACAGCACCGCCGTCACCAGGAACATCTCGGTGTACTCCAGGTGCAGCGCGGCGTCGACCCGGGCCAGGTAGTCCGCCATCCTGCGGGCGTACACCGCCGGGTCGACGCCGAACGGCAGCGGCGTGTCCAGGTGCGCGGTCAGCGACTGGAACCGGTAGAACCCCCAGGCCGACACGCCCGCGATGCCGATCAGCATGCCCATCATCCTGGCCACCACCACGGCGGCGGAGGCCACGCCGTGCTGGGCGGCCGGTGTCACGCGCAGCACGGCGGCCGACACCGGGGCGATGACCAGGCCGAGGCCGAGTCCGGCGATCACCAGGTCGACGTCCATCTGCGTGCGGGCGGCGGCCAGGTCGAGGGGCCAGCGGCTCATCAGCGCGTAGCCGGCCGCGGCCACCAGCAGGCCGGCCACCGCGACGCTCCGGTCGCCCAGCCGGCGCGCCAGCAGCCCGCCCGCGAGGGCGCCCACGGGCAGCGCGATCAGGAACCGGCCCAGCACCTGCCAGGCCGCGTCCAGCGCCTCCATCTCCAGCAGCGTCTGCGCGGTGAACTGGACGAACACCATGGTGACGAGCAGCGCCGCGCCGGTCAGGAAGCTGACGCCCAGGGTGGCCAGCAGCGGGCCCTTGCGGGTGCCGGACAGGTCGAGCAGGCGTACGGGGGAGCGGATCTCCCACCGGACGAACACCGCGCCCACCAGCAGACCGGCCCCGATCAGCGGCAGCCCCCAGGGCGGGAGCACGGCCTTGGCCGGGTCCGGGTTGTACAGGCCGGCCACCAGCAGGGCCAGGGCGAGCGCCAGCAGCGCCCCGCCCTTCCCGTCGATCCGCTCCACGGCCGGAGCGGCCGCCGCAACGGCCCCGGTCTCCGGATCGCCCGCGACCTCCTTCGGGCGGGGTGAGGGGACGGTGACCTGGACGGCGACGGCGGCCAGGACGGCGAGCGGGACGTTGATCCAGAAGATGGCGTGCCAGCCGCCCAGCTCCACCCCCAGGAACGACGTCCTGGAGATCTTCGCCAGCGCCCCGCCGTACAGGGGGCCGAGGGCGCTGCCGAGCTCCTGCGCCGCGCCCACGGCGCCCAGCGCGGTGGCCCGCTCCCGCTCCTCCCACAGGTCGCCGATGAGCGCCATCGTGATCGGCAGCAGCGCACCGCCCGCCACGCCCTGGATCGTCCGGCCGGCGACCACCATGACCTCGCCGGCCGCCAGCGCCGTCAGCACCGAGCCGACGGCGAAGGCCGCCAGGCAGAGGTGGATGAGGGGCTTGCGGCCGTAACGGTCGGAGAGCCGGCCGAGCAGCGGCATCGCCGCCACGTACCCCAGCAGGAACCCGGTGACCACCGGTGTGACCCGCTCCAGGCGGTTGACCGGGATGCCGATGTCCTCGGCGATGTCGATGAGCACGGTCACGACCACGTAGGCGTCGAGCGCGGCGAGCAGCACCACCGCGCCGCCGACCCCCAGGGCGACCCCGCGGGCCGCCCGCACCGGCCGCTCCCCGCTGTGGAGGAGGCCCATCAGCTCATCCCGCCGAGGGCGGCGGCGTGATCGTGACCGGCGCGTCGTAGTCGCTGAACGCGACCGTCACCGTGCCGTCCTGCAGCGGCAGCACCACCTTGGTGAGCCGGCTGGTGGCCTTGTCCACCCAGACGGTGCCGTTGACGCCCTGGGTGACGCCGGGCACCAGCGTGCCGAGCACCGGGCCGGAGAACGTCGTCGCGACCCGGTAGGCGCCGTTCTCCTCCGCCTCCACGCGCGGGTCGCCGGCGGTGGCGAGCAACTGGGGGACGCCCTTGTCGGGGCTCAGGATGAGCGAGGGGTCGTAGAGCTGCGCCAGCTCCTTGCGGGTCAGCTTCTGGAACCCGCCGGTCGGCCCCTTGAAGTGGACGGTGTCGCCGACGAGCGCGAAGGTGATCTCCTGGAGGCTGCCGAGCACCTCCAGCGTGATCGTCCCGTCGGCGTCGCCGGCGGCGGTGAGGCGGCCGTCGGCCTGCTTCAGCGGGACCTTCGGCTTGCCCTCGGTGCTGATGGTGAACGAGGCCGACTTGACCGTCTTCATGGCCTGCGACGCCTTCTTCATCAGGTCGGGGCCGGCGGGAAGCTCCGCGCCGCCACCCGACGAACAGGCCGACACGAGCGCGACAAGAACGACGAGCAGCAGCTTTCTCAGCATGAGCGGATCGTAGCGAGCGGCCGGATCCGCGCGCGCGGCTCGCCGGTATCGGTTGGGTGTCGGCGCCCGAGCGGGCCCCGGCGCGGCGTCAGCGCAGTTTCTTCAGGTGCTCGACGATCGGCCGGTACGCCTGCTCCAGGGCGTCGAGCTGGTCGTCGGTGAGCCGGTCGATGAAGTGCTCGCGCACGCTGGCCACGTGGTGGGGCGCCACGCGCTGGATCGTCTCCCAGCCCTCCTCGGTCAGCACCGCGAACGTGCCGCGCCGGTCGTCGCGGCACTCCTCGCGCGACACCAGGCCCTTGGCCTCCATGCGGGAGATCTGGTGGGACAGGCGGCTGCGCGACTGGATCGTGGCGTCGGCCAGGTCGCTCATGCGCATGCGCCGGCCCGGGCTCTCCGAGAGGTTGACCAGGATCTCGTAGTCGTTCACGGACAGTGAGTGCTCCTGCAGCTCACGGTCGAGCCGGTGCATGAGCAGCTTGTGCACGGCAAGCTGGGTGCGCCAGGCACGCTGTTCGGCGGGGGAAAGCCAGCGGGGCGCGCTCATGATCTCCAATCTAGCGCACGCTGAGTGATGCCACTTCGATGATCAACAGGCCGGCCGGAGGTCCGGAGCCTTCTTGCAGAACATCTGTCCAGCTTACGAGGGAAGCGGCAGCCGGCGACAGGGCATGTCTGTGACGACGGCCACCACGACGTCCTCCTCGGCCGTCCACTCCAGCACGTGGCGCCCCGTCCAGTCGATCTCGGCGGCGCGCAGCCGGTCCAGCGCCAGCTCGCCCCGCTTGATCAGCGCCTCCTTGCGCGCCCACAGGCGGATCAGCGCGTCGTTGCCGGTGACGCGCCGGAGCTCGGCGGGGGTCAGCGCGATCTCCGCCAGCGCCGCGTCGAACGGGCCCGCCGGCACGCGCTCCGCGTCCACGCCCACCCGGCCGTCGCCCGCCGCCGCGCAGACGTAGCCGCGCGTGTGGCTGAGGCTGACGCCGAGGGAGGGCGCCTGCTCGATCGACGGCCGGCCGTGGCCGGGGCCGTGGACGTCGCAGTGCTGCGCCAGCGTCAGCTCCTCCGGGCGGGCGCCGAGAGCGGCGGCCGCGCACTGCCGTACGAGGAGGTGGGCGGCGACGAACGCGGCGCGGTCGGCGGCGAAGGCGAACCGCGCGGCCCGCTCCCTCTCGACGGGAGTGAGCCAGTCCTCGGGGGCGCGCACCTGGTCGGGGCGTCCCCCCATTGCCACGGGGCCGATCGTCACCTTCGCGATCTTACGGCCCCGGCGGCGGGCCGCGGCCGGGAACGGCGGACCGGAGCGCATGACCAGGATTTCACCGGTGGGCGACGCCCGGCTGAGCCCCCGAAAACTAGGATGGGGTGATGTCCGCCCAGCTCCGGGGAACGGCCGGGGGTGCGCCATGGTTCGGCTGATCAGGCGTGAGCTGGAGGCGCTGCGCGAGCGCTGCGCCGGGCGCGTGATCACGGAGCAGGACGCCCTCTACGACTCCGCCCGCGCCGTCTGGAACGGCGCCGTCGACCACCGGCCCGCCGCGATCGTCCGCTGCGCCGGCCCCGGCGACGTGTCGGCGGCCGTCAGGTTCGCCCGCGAGGAGGAACTGGAGATCTCGGTACGCGGCGGCGGCCACAACTTCGGCGGCTCAGCCGTGACCTCCGGCGGCCTCATGCTCGACCTGAGCGCGCTGCGCCGCGTCCGCGTGGACCCGGGCACCCGCCGCGCCGTCTGCGAGGGCGGCGCCACCTGGGCCGACCTCGACGCCGCCACGCAGGCGTACGGCCTGGCGACACCAGGCGGCACGGTCAGCCACACGGGCGTCGGCGGGCTGACGCTGGGCGGCGGGTTCGGCTGGCTGACCCGGACGCACGGGCTCACCGCCGACAACCTGCTGTCGGCCGACGTGGTGCTGGCGGGAGGCGAGTACGTCCACGCCTCGCCCCGCGACCACCCCGACCTGTTCTGGGCCCTGCGCGGCGGGGGCGGCAACTTCGGCGTCGTCACGGGCTTCACCTTCCGCCTGCACCCGGTGGGGCCCGAGGTCCACCTCGCGCTGCTGTTCTGGGAGATCGAGCGCGGGACGGAGGCGCTGGCGGCGGCCGAGGAGACGATCGCCGGGCTGCCCCGGCGCGCCGGGGTGCTGACGGCGTGCGGCCTGAGCGCGCCCCCGCTGCCGCTCGTGCCGCCGCGGCACCGGGGCCGGCTCGGCCACGCCCTGCTGATCGCCGGCTTCGGCTCGGCGGAGGAGCACGCGGCCACGGCCGCGCGGGCGGCGCGGGCGCTGCGGCCGCTGTTCGCGTTCGCCGAGGCCATGCCGTACACGCGGCTGCAGAGGCTCCTGGACGACGCCGCCCCCTGGGGCGTCCACGCCTACGAGCGGGCGCTGGACGTGACCGTGATCGGCCCCGGGGCGGCGGCCACGCTGAACGAACAGGCGGCGCGCAAGACCTCGCCGATGTCGTTCGTGCCGGCGTTCCGGCTCGACGGGGCGTTCTCGGACATGGACGACGCCGCCACCGCCTACGGCGGGTCGCGGGCGCCGCACCACACGCTGTCGTTCATGGCGCTGACGCCGACGCCCGAGGCGCTGCCGGCCGGGCGGGCGTGGTCGCGGGCCGCCTGGCAGGCGATGCTCCCGCACGCCACGGGCCCCGGCTCGTACGTGAACTTCCAGGTGGAGGCGGACGCGGACCGGGTGCGCCGCGCGTACGGGGCGGCGAAGTACGCCCGGCTGGCGGCGGTGAAGGCGGTCTACGACCCCGGCAACGTCTTCCACCTCAACGCCAACATCCGCCCGCCCTGATCCTCGGCCGGGTCAGAGCACCGTGCGGTACGTCGTCTGGAAGACGCCGTCGTCGCCGAGGATGTGGACGGCCAGGGACGGCGGGACGTCGAGGTCCACCACGTCCGCCTCCCATGGCAGCCGCAGGCTGTTGACCACGCCCGGCGCCGAGCGCAGCGGACGGCCGCCCAGGCTGGAGGCGACCGCCGCGTGGCAGTGGCCGAACAGCACCGCCGCGACGTTGGGGTGCCGCTCCACCAGGGCGGCGAGGCGTTCCGGGGCCCGCTGGCCGATGGCGTCCAGGTAGGGGTGGTGCAGGACGATCGGCTGGTGGTGGAAGGCGACGAACACCGGCACGTCGCCGGGCGTCTCGTCCAGGGCGGCGGCGAGCCAGTCGAGGGTCTCGTCGGCCAGGTGGCCGCCGTCCTCGCCGGGGATGGTCGAGTCGCACAGCGCGAACACGGCCCTCGGGGTGCGGTGGAGCTGGTTGACCGGGCCGCCGCCCGGCGCCTCGCCCAGGAGCACGCGCCGGAACTCCGCCCGGTCGTCGTGGTTGCCCGGGCAGAAGAACGTGGGGTGGCGCAGGTCGAGCAGCTTGCGCGCCTCCTCGTACTCGTCGGCGCGGCCGTGGTCGGCGACGTCGCCGGTGACCAGGACCGCGTCGAAGTCGTACGGCAGCTCGTCGAGGAACTCCGCGACCCTGCGCGTGCGCTGGATGCTGCGGGGCTCCCCGTCGATGTGCGTGTCGCTGAGATGGGCCACCACGATCATGGCTGTCGTCCTTCCGTCGTCTGGACCGGACCCTACCGACACACTGGACCAGCATTAAGATCCGGTCACATGCCGGAACATTGGGCCAGTTGGGACCTCCACGTCGAGCTGGGCGGGGAGGGCGGGCGGCGGCGCCGCCTGGAGGACGCCCTGCGCGACGCCGTCAGGACGGGCCGGCTGGCGCCCGGCACGCGCCTGCCCTCGACCCGGGGGCTGGCCCACCAGCTCGGCCTGGCCCGGGGCACCGTCAGCGCCGCCTACGACCAGCTCGCCGAGGAGGGCTACCTGACGATCCGCGCCGGATCGGGCACCACCGTCGCCGACGTCCCCCAGCCGGTCCCGGCGTCCGCGACCCGGCCCGGAGCGCCGGCCGCGCCCCGGCACGACCTGCGTCCCGGTCTGCCCGACGTCAGCGCCTTCCCCGCCCGCGCCTGGCTCGCCGCGACCCGCCGCGTCCTCGCCGCCGCCCGGCCGGACGTCTTCGGCGCCGGTGACCCGCAGGGCCACCCGGAGCTGCGCACCGCGCTGGCCGGCTATCTCGGCCGCACCCGGGGAGTGGTCGCCGGCCCGGACCGGATCGTGGTCGTCTCCGGCTACTACCAGGGGCTGAGCCTGCTCAGCGGCGTGCTCGCCGCTTCCGGAACCCGTACGGCCGCCGCCGAGGACCCGGGCCACAACCTCTTCCGCGACGTCGTGCGCCGCGCCGGGATCACCGTCCGGCCCCTGCCCGTGGACCACCACGGCGCCCGGATCGACGCGCTCACCTCGGGCACGGGGGCGGCGTTCCTCACCCCCACCCACCAGTACCCGACCGGGGTGCCGCTGCACGCCCGCCGGCGCCAGGCGCTGACCGCCTGGGCCAGGGCCACCGGCGCGCTGGTCGTCGAGGACGACTACGACGGCGAATACCGCTACGACCGCCAGCCCGTCGGCGCCCTGCAGGGCACGGCCCCGGACCACGTCGTCTACTGCGGCACCGCCTCCAAGACCCTCGGCCCCGCGCTCCGCCTGGCCTGGCTGGTCCTGCCGCCCCACCTGGTGGCGCCGGTGGTGCGGGCCAAGCAGGAGGCCGACCTGTACACCGAGACCCTGGGCCAGCTCGTCCTGGCCGACCTGATCGCCGGCCACGCCTACGACCGGCACATCCGGGCCGCCCGGCTGCGCTACCGCAGACGCCGCCACCTGCTGCTCGACCGCGTCGCGGCGCTGCCGGGCCTCACCGCGCACGGGGTCCCCGCCGGGCTGCACACCCTCGTCACGCTCGCCGCGGGCGGCTCGACCGAGGAGCGGCTGCTGGCGGCCTGCGCCCGGCGCGGCGTCGCCGTGCGCGGCCTCACCGAGCTCCACCACGACCCCGTGGGCCGCCCCGAGGGCGTCCTGGTCGGCTTCGCGGCACCGGCCGAACGCGCCTACCCGGCGGCTCTCGACGCACTGACCGCGGCCTTCACCCAGGCCCGCCTGCTGTGACGCGCGGGAGAGGTGACGTCCCGCCGAAGGGGACGTCACCTCGTGGGACGCGTTACCGCGCCAGGTCGGAGGTGTAGCCGGGAAGCCCGGGCAGGGGACCGATCGGCCGGCGATCGGCGAGCGACGTCACTTCGGCCGGCGGCACCGCCGGGCAGCGCGCGCCCTTCGCCGGGACCGTCCGCGCGATCAGGTAGGCGTCGAAGGCCTGTGTCGGGCAGTCGCCGCGGCCGTAGATCCGGTGCCCCCAGCCCTCGTACGTCAGCAGCCGGGCCTCGCGGCCGATCTGCAGCGCGGCGTCGACCGCCCACGGGTAGGGGGTGGCGGGGTCGTGCAGGGCGTTGCCGAGCAGCAGGGTGGGGCTGCCGTCGACGCGGAGCCGGTGCTGCGGGTCGGGGATCGGCGCGGGCTGCCCGAGGCAGGCCGCCGTCAGCGGATGCGCCGCCGCGCTCACCAGCATGTCGGGCGCGATGGCCGCCGAGCGGCGCAGGTGCCGGGCGTACTCGCGGTAGTCGCGGACGGGCAGCAGGTAGTCCTGGCAGAAGACCTGGCTCGCGTCGTTGACGGTCTCCGGCGGGTCGTCGGCCGGCGGCGCCATGATCGGCCGCGCCGTGCCCGTCCCGCCGTCGAGCGCCGCGAGGAACTCGGCCAGCTCCTTGTACGCGGGACCGTAGAACGCGCCGAACGCCTGCGAGATCAGGTCGAGCCTGGTCAGCTTGACGTCGGGCAGCCCCGGCAGGGGCAGCTCGCCCCGGGCGGCCCGCTCCAGCAGGCCGCGCCAGACGGCGCGCACGTCCTTGCCGTGCAGCGCGCACGACGCGGTGCGCTCGCACCACGAGACGAACTCGTCGAAGGAGTCCTGGGAGCTCCACGCCTCGGTGTCGAGGAAGGCCGTGGTCCCGAGGCTGTGGTCCATGTCGCTGTCGAGGGCCAGGGCGCGCACGCGCCGGGGGTAGCGCTCGGCGTACAGCTGGCCGATCAGGGTGCCGTACGAGACGCCGTAGTAGGTGAGCTTGTCCTCGCCGAGGGCGGCGCGCAGGGCGTCGAGGTCGCGCACCACGCTGCCCGTGTCGACGTGGTCGAACAGCGGCCCGGTGCGGGCGCGGCAGTCGCGCCGGTAGCGCTCGTTGTGGGCCAGCAGGGCGTCGAACTCGGCCTGGCTCTTCAGCTCCAGCGGGTCGGGCGCCTGCGTGGCCAGCTCGTACGAGCACGTGATCGGATGGCTGCGGGCCACGCCGCGCGGGTCGAACCCGACGACGTCGAAGCGTCGGGAGATCTCCGGCGTGAAGGTGAGCCGCTTGTCCACGACGGCGTCCACGCCGGAGCCGCCCGGGCCGCCGGGGTTGATCACCATGGAGCCGATCCGGGCCGAGGGGTCGCTCGCCCTGCGCCGGGCCAGCGCGAGCTGGAACGTCTCACCGGCCGGCCTGCTCCAGTCGACCGGCACGGTGAGCGTGCCGCACTCGGCGGTCGGGTCCTCGGCGCAGGGCGCCCACGCGATGGGGGCCTCCGCCGAGGCCGGGGCGTCCGCCGAGGCCGGGACGGCCGGCAGGGCGGTGGCCACGGCGGACAGGAGGGTGAGGACCAGGAGGGGTCTTCGCACGGCGAGTCCAATCGTCGGGGACCTGATCATCGACCAGATCCCCGACAAGGTCATCAGACTCAGGGAGGAGATTCCTGTCATACCCGCGGCGGTGGGCACGCGGGCCGCGACGCTCTCCCGTGGCGGCTCCGGCAGCCGTCCGGGCGCGGGGACGGGCTCAGCCCAGCAGCGACGCCATCCACGACTCGACGTCGTCCGCCCGGCGCGGCAGCGCGTCCGACATCAGGCGGGCGCCGTCCGCCGTGATCACCAGGTCGTCCTCGATGCGGACACCCAGGCCGCGGAACTCCTCCGGCAGCGTGAGGTCGTCCGGCTGGAGGTACAGGCCCGGCTCGACGGTCAGCACCTGACCCTCCTCCAGCACCCCGTCCAGGTACGTCTCGGCCCGCGCCCGCGCGCAGTCGTGGACGTCCAGGCCCAGCATGTGGCCGCTGCTGCACAGCGTGTAGCGCCGGTACAGCCCCGACTCCATGAGCGCGTCCACCGGGTCCTTCAGCAGCCCCCAGTCGCGCAGCCCCTCCGAGACGACCCGCATGGCCGCCAGGTGGAAGTCGCGGAAGCGGGCGCCCGGCCGCAGCGTCGCGATCGCGGCCTGCTGCGCCTCGTACACCAGGTCGTACACCTGCCGCTGGACCGTGCCGAAGCGGCCCGACAGCGGCAGCGTGCGCGTGACGTCGGCGGTGTACAGCGTGTCGGTCTCGACGCCCGCGTCGAGCAGCAGCATGTCGCCGCCGCGCAGCCGCCCGTCGTTGCGGATCCAGTGGAGCACGCAGGCGTGGGCGCCGGAGGCCACGATGCTCTCGTAGCCCACCGCGTTGCCCTCCAGCCGCGAGCGCAGCCCGAACACGCCCTCCAGGTACCGCTCGCCGCGCGGATGGCCGAGCGCCGCCGGCAGGGCGCGCACCACGTCCTCGAAGCCGCGCGCCGTGGCGTCCACGGCCGCCTGCAGCTCGCCGACCTCCCACTCGTCCTTGACCAGCCGCATCTCCGACAGGAACGACTCCAGCTCCGCGTCACCCCCGCCGGCCGGCACCAGCGAATCGATCCGGGCGTCCACGCCGCGCAGCACCCGGGCCGGCCCCTTGAGGTCGAGGTCGCGGATGTGCGCGCACTCCATCTGGTACAGCAGCGCCGCCTCCGCCAGGTCGGGCCGCCGGCCCACCCAGAACTCGCCGTAGCGCCGGTCGCGGTAGAACTCCTCGCCCTCCTCGCGCGGCGAGCGCGGCCGGAGGTACAGCGTGGCCTCGCCGGACGGCTCCACGACGAGCACGTCGTCCGGCTCGCCCGCGCCCGTCAGGTACGCGTACGCGCTGTGCGGCCGGAACCGGTAGTCGCAGTCGTTGCTGCGCGTCCGCAACGTCCCCGACGGCACGACCAGCCGCTCGCCCGGGAAGCGGGCCGCCAGCGCGGCGCGGCGCTTGGCCGCCCACGGCGCCACCGGCAGCGGCTCGACGTCGGCGCGCCGGGTGTCGGCCCACCCCGTGCGCATGAACGCGGCCAGCGCTTCGGTGACGGGCAGGTCGTGGCTTCCGGTGTTGAGCTGTTCGGTCATGGGTGAGGGTCCTGACGGCTGGTCGGGCGGCCCCTCCCGGCGGAGGGACCTCGGTACGCAGGCAGCCTACGGGAACCCTTGACGGTGTCCCCACCGGGTTGCTTGCCTGGTAGACACCCCGGACGGGCGGTTGGCAGCGGCGCCCGGCGGGTACCTGAGAGCCGAGGTGGTGCACATGCTCGTCAAGACGATCCTGCGCAACAAGGGGAGCCAGGTGACGACCGTGCCGCCCGAGGCGACGGTCCGCGAGCTCCTGGCGGCGCTGGCCGAGCACAACATCGGCGCCGTGGTGGTCTCCTCCGACGGCGCCACGATCACCGGGATCGTGTCCGAACGCGACATCGTGCGTCACCTGCACGACAGGGGCGCCGGCGTCCTCGACCTGCCCGTCTCGTCGATCATGACGTCGGAGGTGCGGACCGTCGGCATGGCCGACAACGTCGAGGAGCTGCGCAAGACCATGACGACCCATCGCTTCCGGCACGTGCCGGTCGTCGACGAGGGGCGGCTGGCGGGCATCGTCAGCATTGGCGACGTGGTCAAGAGCGCGATCGAGGAGCTGGAGACGGAGAAGGCGTCGCTGGTCGACTACCTGCACCGGTGACGGCCCGCCCGGCCGTTGACACGGGTGGGACGCTTGATCGGTGATGTACGGACCTGACCGACCGGAGGACTATCCGCGGGCCTCCCGCAGCCCTGTCGTCATCCTGCTGGTGTCGGGGCTGACCGGTCTGGTGGGGTTCCTCATCGGGTTCGTCGCGGGGCTGGGCGCGACGGAGACGGCCGCCGAGCCTCTGCCGCGCATGACGATGCGGATGGAGCCGCCCTCGGAGTCCGCGGTCCCGCCCGGGGTCCAGTCCGGGGTCCCGCAGGCCACCGGCGCGCCGCCCGGCGGGCAGCCGCCCGCAGCGCCCCCGGCCACCGGCGCGCCCGCCGCGCCGTCACCGTCCGGTGCCGTCGTGACCGCCCTCGCCGAGGGACCCGCGGGCGCGCGGCGCACGCTGCTCGTCGGCGTGGACATCCAGCCGGGCACCTACCGGACGTCCGGCCCCGTCGAGGGCCAGCCCATGTGCTACTGGGCGCGCCTGCGGGGCACTACGGCGCGGGCCGACGACGTCATCGCGGCCGACATGCCCCGCGGCCCGGCCACCGTCGTCATAGCCCCCACGGACAAGGCGTTCCAGACCTACGGCTGCACCGGGTGGACCCGCGGCTGAGGCGGACCGCCCAGCGCCGGGCAAACGCCGTCCATGCCTTCGGGCAAGGCGGTTGCGGTCCCGTCCGGCCGGATACGAGCCTTCCGCCATGCGCAACAGCTCGATCACGGTCACGGTCTCGTTCGCCGTCGCCCTCACCGCCACCGCCCTCACCGGCGGCATCGCTCACGCGATGGCGCCCGCACCCGCCGCGGCCGCCCTCCCTCCACCCGTGGCGTGCGACTCCTGCTACCGGCCCGCCCTGGACACGAGCTGGCAGTGGCAGCTCTCCTCCCTGCCCGCGCGGCCGTTCCTCGACGTGCAGATGTACGACATCGACGGCTTCGACGCCAGGGACGGCGCCGTCGTCAGGGCGCTGAAGGCCGACAGGCCGGGCCGGGGCGTCGTCTGCTACATCAGCGCCGGCTCGCTGGAGGACTGGCGTCCCGACGCCGGGCGGTTCCCCGCGTCCGTGGTCGGCAAGGAACTCGACGGCTGGCCGGGCGAGCGCTGGCTCGACATCCGCCAGTACCGCGGCCGGCTCGGCGAGATCATGAAGGCCCGCCTGGACATGTGCCGGGCGGCCGGGTTCGACGCCGTCGAGCCGGACAACGTCGACGGCTTCTCGAACGACACGGGCTTCCCGATCAGGGCGTCCGACCAGCTCGCCTACAACACCTGGCTGGCCAACGAGGCGCACAGGCGGGGCCTGTCGGTCGCGCTCAAGAACGACGTCGAGCAGATCCCGCGGCTCCTGCCGTACTTCGACTTCGCGCTCAACGAGGAGTGCTGGTCCAACGACGAGTGCACCACCGCGCAGAACGACGGCGAGTACGGGTACGACCAGTTCGTCCAGGCCGGCAAGGCGGTGTTCCAGGTCGAGTACGCGCTGCCGGTCAGCCGCTTCTGTCCTCGTTCGAACGCGCAGAACTTCAACTCCCTGCGCAAGAGGCTGGAGCTCGGCCCCGAGCGCACCCCCTGCCGCGGCGTCTGATCCGCCACGCCGAAGCTGCTCGACCTGGGCGGGGCGGCGTAGGAGGATGCACCCAGGCGACCCGAGGAGGACGACATGCCGGTGCTGCGGAGTCTCATCGAGAGCGTGCGCGACGGGCGGATCGAGGTGATCGACCTGACCGCCCCGCTGTCCGAGGAGACGCCGATCCTCCGGTTGCCCGAGCCGTTCGGCAACACCATCCCGTTCCGGCTGGAGGAGATCAGCCGCTACGACGACCGCGGCCCGGCCTGGTACTGGAACGACATCCACACCGGCGAGCACACCGGCACCCACTTCGACGCGCCGATCCACTGGGTCACCGCCCGCGACGGCGAGGACGTCTCCCAGGTGCCGCCGCGCAGCCTGCTCGCCCCCGCCGTCGTCCTCGACTTCTCCGCCGAGGCGGGCAAGGACCCCGACTTCCTGCTCCAGATCGCGCATGTCAAGGAGTGGGAACGGGCCAACGGCCCGCTGCCCGAGGGCGGCTGGCTGCTCTACCGCACCGGCTGGGACACCCGCTCGGGCGACCAGGCCGCGTTCCTCAACGCCGACGAGAGCGGCCCCCACACGCCGGGCGTCTCGGTGGAGTGCGCGCGCTGGATCGCCGAGCAGACGCCCGTCCTCGGGATCGGCGTCGAGACCGTCGGCACCGACGCGGGCGCCGCCCACTCCTTCGACCCGGCGTTCCCGTGCCACTCCTTCCTGCTGGGCGCCGGCAAGTACGGCCTGACCCAGCTCCGTAACCTCGACCGGCTCCCGGTCACGGGCGCCGTGGTGATCGCGCCGCCGCTGCCCATCGTCGGCGGCTCCGGCAGCCCCGTCCGCGTCCTCGCCCTCGTCGAACACGAGACACCGGCCGGACCCGAGGCCGGGCAGGCCGGATGATCGTCGCCGAGGCGGTCGGGCGGACGCTCGCCTCACTCGGCGCCGAGGTCGTCTTCGGCGTCGTCGGAAGCGGCAACTTCCACGTCACCAACGCCCTCGTGGCGCACGGCGCGCGCTTCGTCGCCACGCGGCACGAGGGCGGCGCGGCGACGGCGGCCGACGCCTACGCCCGCACCAGCGGCAAGATCGGGATCGTGTCGGTCCACCAGGGGCCGGGCCTGACCAACGCGATGACGGGCGTCGCCGAGGCCGCCAAGAGCCGCACCCCGCTGGTCGTGCTCGCGGGCGAGGCCACCGACGCGCGCTCCAACTTCCACATCGACCAGGACGCCCTGGCGCGGGCCGTCGGAGCGGTGCCGCTGCGGATCCCCTCCGGCGCCGACGCGGTCGACCAGACGGTCCTCGCCTTCCGCACCGCCTGGCACGAGCGGCGCACCGTCCTGCTCAACCTGCCGCTCGGCGCGCAGGCCGACGCCGTGCCGTGGCGGGGGCGGCTGGGCGAGTTCCTGGACCAGATCGTCGCCGGCGGGCGGGCCGCGGCGGCGGGGCCGCACCCCGCGCACACCGTGCCCCGGCTCCGCGAGGTCACGGACCTGGCCGGCCTGCTCGCCACGGCGCGGCGGCCCGTGTTCGTCGCGGGGCGGGGCGCCCGGCACGCCCGGCGGGAGCTGGAGGAGCTGGCCGGCCTCACCGGCGCCCTGCTCGCCACGTCCGCGGTCGCGCGCGGGCTGTTCCGGGGCAACCCGTGGGACCTCGACGTGAGCGGCGGCTTCGCCACGCCGGTCGCCGCCGAGCTGATCCGCGGCGCCGACCTCCTCGTCGGCTGGGGCTGCGCCCTCAACATGTGGACCACCCGCCACGGCGCCCTCATCGGGCCGGACACGACGCTCGTCCAGGTCGACCTCGACGACGCCGCGATCGGCCTGCACCGCACCGTACGGCTGGGCGTCATCGGCGACACGGCCGCCACGGCCCGCGCGGTGATCGCCGCCGTCACCGCCGAGGGGGCCCGGGAGCCCGACGGCGAGCGGGGCTACCGGTCGCCCGAGATCGCCGCGCGCCTCGCGGCCGAGGGTCGCTGGCGCGCCGTGCCGTACACCGACGGGAGCGGCGGCGGCCGCATCGACCCGCGCACGCTCACCATCGCCCTGGACGACCTGCTGCCCGCCGAGCGCACCGTGGCCGTCGACTCGGGCAACTTCATGGGCTACCCGTCGATGTTCCTGGACGTGCCCGACGAGCGGGGCTTCTGCTTCACCCAGGCGTTCCAGTCGGTCGGGCTGGGGCTGGCCACCGCCGTCGGCGCGGCCGTCGCGCGGCCCGACCGGCTCACGGTCGCCGCCCTGGGCGACGGCGGGGCGTTCATGGGCGCGTCGGAGCTGGAGACCGTCGTGCGGCTCGGGCTGCCGATGGTGGTCGTGGTGTACGACGACGAGGCGTACGGGGCGGAGGTCCACCACTTCGGGCCGCACGGGCACCCGCTCGGGCTGGTGACGTTCCCGCCGGCGGACCTGGCGGCGATCGGACGGGGGTACGGGTTCGACGCGGTCACGGTGACGGGGCCCGGTGACCTTCCGGGCGTGGGGGAGTGGCTGGAGGGGGCTCGTGAACGGCCCCTGCTGGTGCACGCCCGGGTGACGCGGGACCGGGCGTCGTGGTGGCTGGAGGAGGCGTTCAGGGGCCACTGAGGCGGTCGTGGGACCGCTCAGGTCAGCTTCCTGAAGCCGCGCGCCTCCTCGGCCGCCTCCAGGACCGCCTCCAGCGGGAGGTCCGCGCTCGCGGCCACCGCCGCGGCGATCGCGCCCTCCACGAACGGCACGTCGGCCAGCACGACCCGGCCCGGCTCCTCCACCAGGCGGGCCGTCAGCACCGAGCTGCCCAGGTCGGCGATCAGCACCAGGCCGTCGCCCCGGTCGGCGGCCCGCATCGCCCGCTCCACGAGGTCCACGCTCGTGCCCAGGCCACCGTCCTCGGTGCCCCCGGCCGCCGTCACGGGGACCTCCTCCCCGGCGATGCCCCGGGCCAGCGCGGCCGTCTCCTCCGCCAGCCCGGCGCTGTGCGCCACCAGCACCACCCCGACCATCAGACTGCCCCCCGGCCCGCGGTCGGCCCCGCCACCCGTCCTGCGGTCGGACCGGCCACCCGTCCTGCGGTCGGACCGGCCACCCGTCCTGCGGTCGGACCGGCCACCCGTCCTGCGGTCCGGTCCCGCATCCGGCCCGTGGTTCCGGCCGTCGGTCTCATCGCGGTCATCAACCCGCCGCCGTCCGTGAGGCCGCGGTGGCGAGGGCGGTCACGATCAGCGCCGACGACGCCGCCCCCGGGTCCTCGTGCCCCACGCTGCGCTCGCCCAGGTAGCTCGCCCGCCCCCGGCGCGCCGTCATCGGCACCGTCGCCCGCGCCCCGTCCGCCGCGGCCCGGGCCGCCCGCGTCAGCGCCTCGCGAACCTCCAGCCCGTCCCGTACGGCATGGGACAGCGCCCGCGACGCGGGGGCCAGCGCGTCGATCATCGTCTTGTCGCCCGCGGCGGCCTTGCCCAGCCGCTCCACCGCGACGACGCCCGCCGAGAACGCCTCGGCGAGCTCCGCCGGCGTCACCGACGGCCGCGGCGCCTCGCCGCCGTCCAGCGTCTTGCCCATCTGCCGGAACGCCGAGCCGTACAAGGGGCCGGAAGCCCCGCCCACGCGGCGGATCAGCGTCGCCCCCGCCGCCATGAGCGCCTGCGCGGGCGAGGCCGGCGGCGTCTCCCGCAGAGTCCGCAGGACCTCGGAGAAGCCGCGGTCGAGGTTCGTGCCGTGGTCGGCGTCGCCGATGGCGGCGTCCAGCTCGGTCAGCCGGTCCCGCTGCCGGGCGATCTCCCCGGCCGCCTCCTCCAGCCAGGCCACGAAGAACGCGGCGTCCAGCCCGCCGCCACCCCCGGCCCCCGTCCCGGCCCCCGTCCCGGCGCCCATCAGCGTCCCCAGCGCAGCGCCGGCGTCTCGACCGGCGCGTCCCACAGCCGCGTCAGCTCGTCGTCCAGCCGGCACACCGTCACCGAGAAGCCCTGCATGTCCAGGCTCGTCACGTAGTTGCCGACCAGCGAGCGCGCCACCCGCGCCCCCTTGCCCCGCGCGCACGCCTCCACCTCGGCGAACACCACGTACAGCTCCAGCAGCGGCGTGCCGCCCATGCCGTTCACCATGACGAGCAGGTCGCCCTCCAGCGGCAGGTCGCCGTGGATCGCGTCCATCGCCACCGCGGCCAGCTCCCCGGCCGGGGCGAACGGCGCCCGGGTGCGGCCCGGCTCGCCGTGGATGCCGATGCCCAGCTCCACCTCGCCCGCCGGCAGGTCGAACGTCGGCCTCCCGGCGGCGGGGGTCGTGCAGGAGGTGAGCGCGATGCCGAACGACCGGCTGCGCCGCCCCGTCTCCTCCGCCACGCGCGCCACCTCGGCCAGCGGCGCGCCCTCCTCGGCCAGCGCGCCCGCGATCTTCTCGACGAACACCGTCGCCCCCGTGCCGCGCCGTCCCGCCGTGTACAGCGAGTCCTGGACGGCCACGTCGTCCTCGACGAGCACGCTCGCCACCGTGACGTCGTCGCACAGCTCGGCGGCCATCTCGAAGTTCAGCACGTCGCCGGTGTAGTTCTTCACGACGTGCAGCACGCCGGCGCCGCCGTCGACCGCCCGGGTGGCCTCCATGACCTGGTCGGGCACGGGTGAGGTGAACACCTCGCCCGGGCACGCCGCGTCCAGCATGCCGTACCCGACGAAGCCGGCGTGCAGCGGCTCGTGGCCCGAGCCGCCGCCGGAGACCAGCCCGACCTTGCCCGGGAGCGGCCCCTCGGCGCGGAGCACGACGCGCTCGCGCACCCGCAGCGCCGGGTGCGCCGCCGCCATGCCGGCCAAGGCGTCGTCGACCAGCGACTCCGCGGCGTTGATGAGCTTCTTCATGGTCACAACATCTGCCCGTTTTCAGCCCGTCGCAAGCGTCGTAGCGTGGTGGGGCGTGGAGCCTCCCAGCCTCGCCTACGATCCGTACGACCCGGACGTGAACGCGGACCCGTTCCCCGTCTACGCGCGCCTGCGCGCCGAGTCGCCGCTGTACCACAACCCGGAGCGCGGCTTCTGGGCGCTGTCCCGCCACGCCGACGTCTCCGCCGCGCTGGCCGACAGCGCCCGCTACTCCAGCGACCACGGCCCCATGCTCGACCGGGGCGCGTGGGGGCCGCAGGCGCGCGCCTACCTGTCGTTCGTGGCCATGGACCCGCCCGACCACACCCGCATGCGGGCGATCGTCGCGCGCGGCTTCACGGCCCGCCGCGTCGCCGCGCTCGAACCCATGATCCGCGACATCGCCCGCAGGCACGTCGCGCAGGCCGTGGAGAAGGGCTCCTTCGACTTCGCGCGGGAGCTGTCGGCCCGGATCCCGCTCGACGTGATCTCCGAGCTGATGGGCGTGCCGCCGTCCGACCGGGCCGGCGTGCGCCGCCGCTCGGCGCCGCTGACCGGCCGCTCCGAGGGCGGGGCGGGCGGGCCGGGGGCGATGACGGAGGAGGCCGTGGGCGACCTGCTCTCCCTGGGCGGGTACTACGCCTCGATCGTGGCCGAGCGCCGGGCCGCGCCGCGCGACGACCTCGTCTCCGTGCTCGTCGCCGACGGCGGGCTGAGCGACGAGGAGATCGTGGCGTTCATGTTCCTGCTCGTGGGCGCCGGCTCCGAGACCACCACCCACCTGCTGAACGCCGCGTGGTACTGGGCCTGGCGCCACCCCGCCCAGCGCGCCGCCGCGTTCGGCGGGGCGGTCGTGCCGTGGATGGAGGAGACGCTGCGCTTCGACACCCCCGCGCACGGCACGGCCCGCCGCCTCACCGAGCCCACCGAGCTGTACGGCACGCTCCTGCCGGCCGGGACGCGGATGTGGCTGCTCATCGGCTCGGCCAACCGCGACGAGCGGGTCTTCCCCGAACCCGGTGTCTACGACCTGACCCGCGACACCTCCAGGGCGATCAGCTTCGGCGCGGGCCGCCACCACTGCCTGGGCGCGCCGCTGGCCCGGCTGGAGGCGCGGGTCACGCTGGAGGAGCTCGTCCGGGCCGTGGATCCGGACTACGACGTGGACCCCGGCGGCATCACGCGCACCGCCCACGCCAACGTCCAGGGGATGGTGCGGCTGCCCACCAGGGTGAAACCTAGGCTACCTTCGGCACATGGCTGAGATCGTGTACCCGCCGGTGATCGCCGCCGCGCGGACCCTCTTTCGCGTGCTCGACTACCGTTTCCACCTTGAGGGCACCGAGCACGTGCCGCGGACCGGCGGAGCGGTGCTGGTGAGCAACCACATCAGCTACCTCGACTTCATCTTCGCGGGGTTCGCCGCGGTGCCGTCCAAGCGGCTGGTGCGCTTCATGGCCAAGCAGGACGTGTTCGAGCACCGGATCTCTGGGCCGCTCATGCGCGGCATGCACCACATCCCGGTCGACCGGGGCGCGGGCGCCGGCTCGTACGCCACGGCGCTGCGCAAGCTGAAGGCGGGCGAGGTGGTGGGCGTCTTCGCCGAGGCGACGATCAGCCGGTCGTTCACGGTGAAGGAGATCAAGAACGGGGCCATCCGCATGGCCCAGGCGACCAACGTGCCGGTCATCCCGGTGGCGCTGTGGGGCAGCCAGCGCCTGTGGACCAAGGGCCGGCCGAAGGAGCTGACGCAGCGGCACGTGCCCATCACGATCATCGTGGGGGAGCCGATGCACCCCAAGCGCGGCGAGGACGTCAACGCGCACACGGCCGACCTGCACGGCCGGCTGACGGCCCTGGTGGACCGGGCGCAGCGCACGTACCCGGAGATCCCGCCGGGCGTGTGGTGGCAGCCGGCGCATCTGGGCGGCACGGCGCCGACCCCCGAGGAGGCCGCCGCCATGGACGCCGCCGAGGCCGAGGCCCGCGCCAAGGAGGAGTAGCGCGCGCCCCCGCCGGTCCGGGTGTGTTCGGTTCAGGCGTAGAGGTACCAGCGGTCGTTCTCGTAGGAGCAGCGGAAGGACGTCCACCAGCCCCACTGGATGCCCAGGCTGCCGCCGTTGTAGCAGTCGGACTGCAGGTAGTAGACGTACCGGATGCTCTCGGCCTGCGCCGGCGCGGCCGTCATGGACAGGAGCACGCCGGTGGCCACGGCGGCGGAGACGAGTAGGGCCCGTACCTTGCGCATCCGATTCCTCCCAGGGGCATCGCACGAGGGACGCGCCGCGGATGGTCCGCGGACCGGCTCACGGGGTGGTGAGCGGTGATCGCACTATCGCACCCGCCGCCCGCGCGTGACAGGCGCGCGACCGTCCGGGGGAGTGGGGGCGGACCTGAGCAGGGCCGACGGGAGGACGGCGGCCGCCGGGCGTGAAACATTCATCGCGCGACCGGGATCGGGGGCGGCCCGTCTCGGGACGCCCGCCCGCGGTGGAACTGCCCGGACCGCTTTTGCCGGGATCGTTCTAGATGGCGGCCTGGTAGCTGCTGGCGCGCATGCCCGCCAGCAGGCCCGCCGTCTGCTCCGGCGTGAAGCGGCGTACCGGGTCGGGATGCAGCAGCCCCTCGATGAGCGGCCGCAGGACTCCGGCGCGGCGGGGCGGCGGGTAGCCGCCGCTGCGGGCCATGCCGAGCACCGTGGCCGCGTCCTGCCCCGGGTACGGCGGCTGCCCCTCCACCGCGCTGTACAGCGTCGCGCCGAACGACCACATGTCGGCCTCCTTGCTGGCCGGCCCGCCGTGCAGCCGCTCGGGCGCCATGAACGCGGGAGTGCCCCGCAGCCTGCGCGAGGTCGTCATCCGGATGTCGCCCTCCGCGGTGGCGATGCCGAAGTCGGTCAGCACCACGCGGTCGCCCGTCAGCATGACGTTCGCCGGCTTCACGTCGCGGTGCAGCACCCCCGCCTGGTGGGCCGTGCGTAACGCGGCGAGCAGGTGCTGGCCGATCGCGGCCACGGACTGGGCGGGCAGCGTGCCCACCTGTGAGAGCAACTGGTGGAGGGAGAGCCCGTCGAGGTACTCCATCACGATCCAGAGCTTGCCGCCCTCTTCGATGAGGTCGTGAACGGTGATGATGTTCGGGTGTGTGAGGCGGGCGGCCATCCTGGCCTCCCGGAGGACACGCCGGCGGACCATCTCGGCCTCACCGGTCAGCGTCAGCTCCTTGAGCGCGACCTCACGATGGAGTAGCTGGTCGAATGCCCGCCAGACGACTCCCATACCGCCACGACCGGCCTCCTCGGTCAGGAGGTACCGTCCGCCGATCTCCCGCATGCCATCCCCTCGTTGCCCGAGGTAATCATGTCATCTCGCCACCGGTCATAGTGTGCCTAAACAGACGCGGATGTGCGGCGAACTGAATGATCGCTGGTCAACGGCATGGAAATTGGACCTCGTGCGACACGCCACACCAGCCCGACGGCGGCCAGGGCGACGCCCGCGGCCCCCAGGAAGAGCACCGGCAGCCCCGCGAACTCGCTCAGCAGCCCGCCGAGCGCGGCCCCCACGGGCATCCCGCCCATTCCGACCAACCGGTACGCGGAGTTGACCCGGCCCAGCAGCGCGGACGGGATGAGCCGCTGGCGGATGGAGACCACGAGCACGTTCCCCACGGCGCCGGCGATTCCCCAGAGGACGGCCGTCGGGTAGAGCACCCACGCGACGGGCACCAGCACGGGCACCAGGTAGAGCAGGGCCGACACCAGCCACGCGACCACCAGGGTGCGGCCCTCGCCGAGCATCCCGGCCAGCCGCTCGGCCACCAGCGACCCGCCCACGGAGCCCACGGCCATCGCCGACATCATGAGGCCGTAACCCTCGGGGGCGAGCCCCACGCGCGACCCCGGGCCGACGAGCCAGAGGACGAGGACGCCGAAGTAGGCGGCGCTGACGGTGTTGAGCAGGCCGGCGGAGATCGCCAGGGTGCGCAGGAACCGGTGCGCCCAGAGGTAGCGCATCGCCTCCCGGATGTCCCGCCCGAGCCCACCGGTACGTGCGGCCTGCCTGCTCGTCCCGGCATCCGCGGCCTGCCTGCTCGTCCCGGCATCCGCGGCCTGTCCGCTCGTCCCCGCACCCGCGGCCTGTCCGCTCCTCCCGGCGCCCTCTCCGGAGCCCTTCGCGGTTCCCTCTTCGGCGCCTCTCCGGGCGCCTTGCCCGGTGCCTTCGCTGGCGCCTTCCTCGGTGCCTTCTCGGGCGCCCTCCCCGGAGCTTCCCTGGATGCCTTGCCGAGCGCTTTCCTCGGTGCCTCTCCGAGCGCCTTCCCCGGTGTCTTCGCGGGCGCCTTGTCGGGCGGCTTCCTCAGAGCGTTCCCCAGTGCCTCCCTCAATGCGTTCCCCAGCGCCTTCCTTGGCGTGTTCCTGGGATCTCGGGCGTGGGGAGAAGTTCCCCCGCATGCCGAGCAGCAACACCCCCGCCGCCCCGTACAGCAGCGCGGGCGCGCCCAGGACGGCGACCGGCAGCAGCGTGACCAGGAAGCCCGCCAACGGCGACCCGAGGAACTCGTTGCCGATCATCTGAGCGCTCACGACGCGGCCGTTGGCGGCCGTGAGCCGGTCCGACGGCACCGTCATGGGGAGCACCGACTGGGCGGAGGTGTCCGCGAAGACCTCCGACACCCCGGAGACCAGCAGGACCGCCAGCATCCCCCACAGGTTCAGCGTCCCGGTCAAGGCCAGCGCCCCGCCCAGCACCAGCACCCCGGCGCGGGCGGTGTTGGCGAGCACCATGATCCGCC
Organism: Nonomuraea roseoviolacea subsp. carminata; assembly: GCF_024172185.1. GTDB lineage: Bacteria > Actinomycetota > Actinomycetes > Streptosporangiales > Streptosporangiaceae > Nonomuraea > Nonomuraea roseoviolacea. Next base: position 239,174 of record NZ_JAMZEC010000001.1, on the reverse strand, counting down.
GCCGGTCCACGCGGTCGGCGATCGCCCCGGCGTGCAGGGCGAACAGCAACCACGGCAGCGTGACCGCCGCTCCCACCAGCGAGACCTGCGTCGGTGACCTGGTCATCGAGACCGCCAGCAGCGGCGCGCCGACCTTCAGCACGCCGTCCGCCACGTTCGACAACGCCGTGGACGACCACAGGAACGTGAACGCGCGCCCGAGACCCGGCATGGTTCCCTCCGATAGTGTGTAAGGGAAAGTGTGCATAGATTTCTTTGCAAAGATAGGTGTGCACAGCGATGCGAAGCAAGAGCCATTCCGCGCGGACCCTCGACGCCAAGGCGCTGAAGTCGTTCGCCCACCCACTGCGCCTGCGCCTGTACGAGCTGCTCGACGAGCACGGCCCCTCGACGGCCACCCGCCTGGCCGCGCTGGTGGGGCAGAACACCGGCGCCACCAGCTACCACCTCAGGGAACTGGCCAGGCACGGCATGATCGAGACGGCGCCGGAGCTGGGCAAGGGCAAGGAGAAGTACTGGCGCATCGTGCCGGGCGGCTTCTCGTACGGGGAGCCGTCGCAGGACGACCCGGAGGCGGCGAGCGCGTTCTCGTTCCTGATCGACGACCTGATCCGGCAGCGCGGCGCCGAACTGGCGCGGTGGCGCGCGGAGGCGACGACGGCGCCCGAGGAGTGGGTCCAGGCCAGCGGCTTCGGCCGCCGATCGCTCCGGCTCACGCCGCAGGAGGCCGAGGACATGCGGGACGAGGTACTGGAGGTGCTGGACCGGTACCGCGTGATGGCGGATCAGCGGCAGGAACGCTCCGGGGGGAAGCCGGATCCGGCGCTCGGTCACGTGGTGGTGCACTTCGACACGTTCCCGGTGGGGTTGTCCGACGGCGCCGACGACGGCGCGGCGGGGCAAGGCAGCGAAGAGGGTTCGGACGCGGGGGTCCTTTAGGGAGGGCCGTCTGGCATGGAAGGTCCTCCAGGAGGGCCGTCCGGCGTGAGGGTCCTTTAGGGAGGGGCGTCTGGAATGGAGGAGCCTCCCGGCCGGTGGGGGGCGTGCTGGGTGGCCCGGGTGGAAGGTCTGTCGGGTTTGTTCGAGAGTCGCAGGGGGCATCTCCGCTGAGCGGCGCCGGGGGCCTGGCGTGCCGCGCGGGGAGGGGGACCCATGCCACTCGTCAGTGTGAAGGTCATCGAGGGCGTGTTCAGTGACGCCCAGAAGGCCGAGATGGTGGAGAAGCTGACCGACGCGATGGTCGAGATCGAGGGTGAGAACATGCGCCCCCTGACCCTGGTCATCGTCGAGGAGGTCAAGAGCGGCGACTGGGGCGTCGGCGGGAAGCCGATGACGACCGAGGACGTGAAGGCGGCGGCCGCGGGCAGGTGACATGCTCCCGGGATGAGTGCCCTTGACCGGCTTGATCCGGTCGGTTCACGGATCGGCTTGATCCGGTCGGCTCATGGACTGGCCTGGGCCGGTCAGCTCACGGATTGGCGGGTGCCCGTGTCCGCGGAGAGCTTGATGGCGTCGACAAGGCGGTGCAGTCGCAGGCCCGCGTCGTAGTACGGACGCTGTGCGAGCCGGTGCGGAGATAGCGGACCAGTCGGGCACACATCTGGGCCACGTTGAAGCCCTCCGCCGCAGGATGGAGGTCACGGACCCACCGGTATCGGCCGGAGATCGGCGACTCCCGTCATGTGGCGTCCGCGACGTCCGTCCCGAGCAGCCGCAGTTCACCGATCTGGATGCCCGCCGGGCCGCCCGCCGCCCCCACGTCGTCGCTCCGACATCCGCCGCCCCGGCATCCGTTGCGCCGCCGGGCGCCGTCCCACTGGGCGCTGCACCCGCGCAACCGGGCGCTGTGCCCGTGCAGCGCGAGGCCGCCCGCTCGCCTGACGCCTGAACGGGAAACCGGCGCAGAATCGTCGACTCATGACCAAGAGTGCGCATACTCTCGCTCTTGGTAATGGATGCGCAAAGTGTTTGCTACAGTACGGTGCGTATCCACGCCCTCTCCCGTAAGGAGTCCGCGTGCCCGACGCCCCCGCCTTCCCCGACGCCGGCCTAGACCTCGACCTCGACCTCGTGCTCCGGCTCGACCTCGACGTCGTCCAGACCAGCGACATCGCCGCCGCGGTCAGGGCCCAGGAGTGCGCGCTGCCCGAGCCGATCCTCGCCGACCCGTACGCGCACCTGTTCGTCGACGACGCCACCGTGCGCAGGGCGCGGGCGCTCGACCTGATCGGCATGACCCGTGGCGCCGTGGCCATCCGGGGCAGGTTCGGTGACGAGGTGCTGGCCGGGGCCGTGGCGCGCGGGGTGCGGCAGGTGGTGGTCCTCGGCGCCGGCTGTGACACCCGGGCCTGGCGCTGCGCCCTGCCGGCCGATCTCGTGCTGTTCGAGGTGGACGGCGACCCCCGGCGCCAGCGCGCCAAGGTGCGCATGCTGGCCGCCGCCGGGGCGCTCGCCCACCGTCACCACCGCGTGGTCACCGCCGACCTGACCCGCCGCTGGTGCGGGCAGCTCATGGAGGCGGGGTTCGACCCCGGGGCGCCCACCCTGTGGCTGGCCGAGGGCCTGACCTACTTCTTCGGCGGCACGGCCCTCGACCGGCTGGCAGCCGACCTGTCGGCCGTGTCGGCGCCCGGCTCGGCGCTGGCGGCCGACGTCACGGGGCCCGGCTACTACACCGCCGGCTACGGCGACCGGTTCTTCGCCTACATGCGCGCCCTCGGGGCCTTCAGCGGCCCCGTCGACCCGCGCGGGTGGCTGGGCCCGTACGGGTGGCGCGTCGAGACCTACGACAGCGGCATGCTGGCCGACGGCCGCTGCCCCTGGCTGCCCGGCCCCGTCCCGGAGCGGCTGCTGAGCTCACAGCACGGGTTCCTCTACGTTCACGCGCGCATGGAGGGGTGAGGGCGGGACTCGTCAGCGGCCTTCCATCTCGGCGAACACCGCCAGGGCCTCGGCGTCGGAGTGAATGGTCCTCACGTAGTCGGCCACCCATGTCTCGATCCCGTCGAAGCCGCTCTCCGCGATCAGCCGCCGCGCCGCCTCCTCCGCGTCGTACGGGTTGCGGCGCAGGGTCACCCCGCCGGTCTCGGAATCGAGCAGCGCCCAGTGGGCGCCGGCCGTGCCGTACGGCATGCCGATCGCGCCCGGGTTGACGACGAGCGTGCGGTCCACCAGTCGCACGAACGGCATGTGGGTGTTGCCCAGCACGACCGTGTCGGCGGTGACGCCGGCCAGGACCTCGGCCCATCGGTCGAGCGTGCTGTCGACGAGGATCATCTCGTCGTCCCGGCGTGGCGTGGCGTGGACGAACAGCGTGACGCCGAGCCGGCCGAGGTCGAGCACCTGCCGGTCGGGGAGCCCGGCGAGCAGGGCGACCTGGTCGTCGCGCAGCTGTCCGGCGGCCCATACCGAGATGGGGTACGGGACCGCCTTGCCCTGGGCCGCCTCGACCAGCTCGCGGTCGCCGTTGCCGTTGAGCCAGAGCGCCCGCTCGCCGAGGGACGTCAGGAGGTCGAGGGTCTCGACGGGTAGCGGGCCCGCCGCGATGTCGCCGGTGAGGACGAGCAGGTCGGCGGCGGCCACGTCGGGCTCGGCGAGCACCGCTTCGAGGGCGGGCAGGACGCCGTGGACATCTGACAGGACGGCTACGCGCATGCCCCTCACTATGGCCGGGCGCGGGGGCGGCGGTGCGCCGCGTTCGCGAGCAGCGATCAGCGCGTGCCCGGTCGCGGACGGTCCGGGCGCGCGGGGCGGCGGCGACGGATGCGTGGAGAGCGCCGCGACACGCCCCATCCGGTGCCCGGCGCCCCGCCGCCGGGTTCCTAGGGTGCTGACATGGCGTTCTTCGTCGTCACCTTCCTCGGCCTCGTCGTCGGCGCGCTGCTCCACAGCCTGCTCGACCGCGCCCCGGCGCGGCGCACCCGGCCCCGCGTGGTCGAGCTGTGGCTGCTGTGGTTCGTGGCCGGCGGCGGGGTGCTGTCGATGCTCGGCGGCCTGTCGCACATCGGCCCGTACGCGCCCGAGGTCGCCGACAGCATCGGATTCGCGCACAGCGCCTTCCAGTGGGAGGTCGGCTGGGCCGACATCGCCGTCGGCCTCATCGGCTTCCTGAGCATCTGGAACCGGGGGTCGTTCATGAACGCCGCCGTGATCGCCATGACCGTGCTCTACTGGGGCGACGCCATCGGCCATGTCATGCAGCTCGTCGCCCACGGCAACACGGCGCCCAACAACGTCTGGACCATCCCGACCGACATCCTGCAGCCGCTGGTCGCCGTCGTCCTGCTCCTCGTCCACCGCCGCTACCAGCGGTCAGGACTGGCGGCCGCCGTTCAGTGACGCGCGCAGGCACTCGGCCGTCAGCGAGTTCTCGGCGTCGAGCAGCGCGCGCGGCGTGCCCTCGAACATGATCTGCCCGCCCGAGCTGCCGCCGCGCGGCCCGAGGTCGATGACCCAGTCGGCGTTCTTGACGACGTCGAGGTTGTGCTCGATGACGATGACCGAGTTGCCGGTGTCGACCAGGTGGTTGATGACCGCCATGAGGCTGTCGATGTCTGACATGTGCAGGCCGGTGGTCGGCTCGTCCATGACGTAGACGGTGCCCTTCTTGCCCAGCTCGGTGGCCAGCTTGATGCGCTGGCACTCGCCGCCCGACAGGGTGTTGAGCGGCTGGCCGAGCTGGAGGTAGCCGAGCCCGACGTCCACGATCGAGCGCAGCGTCTCGGCGATCCTCGGCTCGCGGGCGAAGAAGTCGGCCGCCTCGGCCGCGCTCAGCGCCAGCACCTCGCTGATGTCGCGCCCGCGCAGCTTGTAGCTCAGGACCTCCTCGGTGAACCGCTTGCCCGAGCACACCTCGCACAGCGTGATCATCGGGTCCATGAACGCGAGGTCGGTGTAGATGACGCCCTCGCCCTGGCAGGCCGGGCACGCCCCGGAGGAGTTGAAGCTGAACAGCGACGCGCTGACCTTGTTGGCCCGGGCGAACAGCCGCCGGATCTCGTCCATGAACCCGGTGTAGGTCGCCGGGTTGGAGCGGCGGTTGGTGGTCACGGCCGACTGGTCGATGATGACCGCCGAGGGGTGCTGCTCGCGGAAGACCTTGTGGATCAGCGTGCTCTTGCCGGAGCCGGCCACGCCGGTGACGACCGTCAGCACGCCGGTCGGGATGTCCACGGTGACGTTCTTGAGGTTGTGCATCGTGGCGTTGGCGACGGTCAGGTGCCCGGTGGGCTGCCGGAACTCCTCCTTGATCGGCAGCAGCTTGCGCATGCAGGCTCCGGTGAGCGTGTCGGCCTGGTACAGGCCCTCGATGTCGCCCTGGTAGACGATCTCGCCGCCGTGGCGCCCGGCCTTCGGGCCGAGGTCTATCACGTGGTCGGCGATCTCGATGACGTCGCGGTCGTGCTCGACCACCAGCACGGTGTTGCCCTTGTCGCGGAGCTGGCGCATGAGGCTGGTCAGCTTGTAGACGTCGTGCGGGTGCAGGCCGATCGTCGGCTCGTCGAAGATGTAGGCGACCTCGACCAGGGAGCTGTTGAGGTGGCGGATCATCTTGATGCGCTGCGACTCGCCGCCCGACAGCGTCGAGGTCTCGCGGCTGAGGGTGAGGTAGTCGAGCCCGAGGTCGACCATGTGGCCGAGCCGTTCGAGCAGGTTGTCGCGCAACGTCGTCACCCGGGTCGAGGTGACCTCCCTGACGGCCTGCATCAGGTCGCCGATCTCCAGGGCGGAGAACTCGGCGATGTTGCGGCCGTTGATCTGGCAGGCCAGCACCTCCTTGTTGAGCCGCTGGCCGTTGCAGGTGCGGCAGGCCGACACCGACACGACGCGCTCCAGCGCGGTGCGGTTCTTGGCGCTCATCTCCTCGGGGCTCTTGCGGATGTAGAGCCGGTCGAACTTGGGGACGAGGCCCTCGTACTTGGAATTGATCTGGCCGCCCTGCCATTCGAGCGGGACGGAGCCCTCGGCGCCGTAGAGCAGCGCCTCCCATTCCTGCTTGGTGTAATCGCGGAGTTTCTTGTCGTTGTCGAACAGGCCGGAATTGGCGTACAACTTCCAGAACCATCCGCCGACCGCGAACGCCGGATGGTCGATGGCGCCCTCGTTGAGCGAGCGCGACTTGTCGAGGAGTTTGTCCAGGTCGAGCTGGACCCGCCGGCCCAGGCCCTCGCAGTCCATGCACATGCCGGCGGGGTCGTTGAAGGAGAAGGAGTTGGAGTAGCCGACGTAGGGCTCGCCGGCGCGGGAGAACAGCAGCCGGAGCAGCGCGTACAGGTCGGTGATGGTGCCGACCGTGGAGCGGGAGTTCCCGCCGATCCGCTTCTGGTTGATGATGATCGCGGTGGACAGGCCCTCGATGGTGTCCGCGTCCGGCTGCCCGTACTTGGGCAGCCGGTTGCGGACGAAGGCGGTGAACGTCTCGTTGAGCTGCCGCTGGGACTCGGCCGCGATGGTGTCGAAAACCAGCGACGATTTCCCCGATCCGGACACACCGGTGAAAACGGTGATCTCGTGTTTCGGCACCTCGACCGAGAGGTTCTTCAGGTTGTTCTCGCGGGCTCCGAGAATCGTGATGTACTTCGGCTGCATATCGTTCCCCGCCTCTGTATCCGAGTTACATGGCCTCCGTGTTCACGCTAGAGGAGAACCCGGTCACTTCCTGACCGCATATTTCAGCGGGGCCGCAACCAGGCGGGCAGCTCGGTCAGGCGCGCGGTCTGCGAGCCCTTGCGGCCCCAGCGCAGGTCGTCGAACGGCACGGCCAGCCGAGCGTGCGGGAAGTCGTCCCGCAGCACCTGGATCATGACCCGCGACTCGAGCTGCGCGAGCTGCTCGCCGATGCAGTAGTGGGCCCCGTCGCCGAAGGTCAGCCGGCGGCTCGCCGGGTCCTCGCGGTGCGCGTTGATGCCCTCGATGTCGATGAGGACCGGCGCGCCCGGCGGCAGCACCGCCCCGCCGAGCACCACCTCCTGCGCGGCGAAGCGCCACAGCGTGTACGGCACCGGCGGGTGCTCGCGCAGCATCTCCTCCACGAACTCGCCCGCGTCGGCGTCCTTCGCCAGGTGCCCGGCCAGGGTCTCGGCCAGCAGGAAGCCGAGGAACGAGCCCGTCGTGTCGTGCCCGGCGAAGATCAACCCCATGATCATGTAGACGAGCTTGTCGGGCGGCAGCTCGCCGAACTCGGCCAGCCCCCGCTCGTACAGCACCCTGGTCATGGTGTCGGCCGTGCCCTCCATCGCCGACCCGACCGCCTGGGAGAGCAGCTCCTCCAGCGACGAGGTGTCGTACTCCGCGTCGCTCGCGGTGCCCAGCGCGAGCTGCTTCATCGCGCTGACGGCCTTCCTGGCCATGATCGGGTCGGTCACCGGCACCCCGAGCAGGTCGGAGATCACCAGCAGCGGGAAGTTGTAGGCGAACCCGTCGATCAGCTCGGCCGGCTGCCCGGAGGCGTCCGAGGCGTCGGCCAGGTCGGTGAACAGGTTGCGGGCGATGGTGGTGACGCGGTCCGTGGACGCGGCCAGCCGGCGCGGGTTGAAGGCGGGGGCGTGGACGCGGCGCAGCCGCCGGTGGTCCTCGCCGTCCACCGCGATCAGCGTGTACGGCCGGTACTCGGGCTCGGGGTTGTCGAGCCCGTCCTCGATGCCGTGCCACGCCTCCGGCGCCAGCCCCGGGTCCTTGACGAAGCGCGGGTCGGCCAGCACCGACTTGGCCAGCGTGAAGTCCGTGACCACCCACACCGGGCCGCCCGCGGGCGCCTGCGCCCGCACCAGCGGCCCGCCGGCCCGCAGCTCGTCGTGCACCTGCGGCTTCTCCCGCATCGACTGCATCGGGCACTCGAACGGATTGACCTCGACCACCGGCTCGGCGCTCATGACACCACCGAGAACCCTGCGCCGTGCGGGTCGAGCAGGTCGGCCCGGCGCCCCAGCGGCGTGTCGGCGGGCGCGTTCTCCACGGAGCCGCCCAGCTCGACGGCCTTGCGCGCCGTCGCGTCGCAGTCCTCCACGCCGAACGTGACCGCCCAATACGGCCGCACCGCCCCGGTCTCGCCCAGCTTGCGCACGCCGCCCACGGTCTTCCCGGCCACCTGCCAGACGGGGGAGCCGTCTCCGGGCGCGGTGGTCAGGCCCAGCGTGTCGCGGTAGAACGCGGCCGAGCCCTCCACGTCCGTGGTGACCAGCTCCACCCAGCGCACCGAGCCCGGCTGCCCGATCAGCTCGGCCCCCTTCATGGCCATCGGCTCCCACACGGCGAACGCGGCGCCGGCCGGGTCGGCGTAGACGGCCATCTTGCCCAGGCCCATGACCTCCATCGGGGTCATGATGGTCTCGCCGCCGGCCTTCGGCGCCCGCTCGTTGAGCGCCTCGGCGTCGTCGGTGGTGAAGTAGACGGTCCAGATGGCCGGCATGCCGTGCTGCCCGTCCGGTCCGTACGGGCGGTGGTAGGGGGTGTCGATCTGGTGGTAGGCGACCGCCGCGACGAGCTTGCCGTCGCGGTGGAAGGTCGTGTAGCCGCCGGCCTCGGGCTCGCTGATCTCGGTCGCCGTCCAGCCGAGCAGCCCGGTGTAGAAGGCCACCGAGGCCGCCACGTCCGGCGAGCCCAGGTCGAACCAGGACGGCGAGCCGGGAGCGTAAGTGGTCACAATGATTCCCTTTCACTGATGGCGGCGGCGCTGGCGTCCCAGAGCCGCGTGGCGAGCTCGGGGTCGGCCGCCGGGCCCTTGACCGGGTGCGGCCGTCTGTCCATGTAGTAGCCGCCGGGCTCGATCCCCTCGGCCGGGGCCGTGGCCAGCCACAGCAGCGTGTCCGCGGCCCGGTCGGGGGTGCGCAGCAGCGGGTTGAAGCGGAAGTACCAGGACGCGATCGTGCCCCGGCCGATGAGCGTGCGGACCTCTCCCGGATGGAAGCTGGTGGCCAGCACGTCGGGCCAGCGCCGGGCCGCCTCGGCGGCGAACAGGATGCCGGCCAGCTTGGACGTGCCGTACGCCCGTCCCGCGCTGTAGCGGCCGCGCTCGGCCCTGAGGTCGCCGGGGTCCAGCCGGCCCGTGGTGTACGCGTCGGAGGAGGTGACGACGATCCGCCCGCCGGACAGCCGCTCGCGCAGGAGATGGGCCAGCAGGAAGCCGGACAGGTGGTTGACCTGGAACGTGCTCTCGAACCCGTCGGCCGTGACCGTGCGCGTCCGGAACATCGCGCCCGCGTTGCTCGCCAGCACGTCCACGTGCTCGAAGCGGCCGCGCAGGTCCTCGCCGGCGGCGCGCACGTCGTCGAAGCGGGCGAAGTCGGCCCGCACCCCGTACGGCTTGACCTGGCCGACCTCGGTCAGCTCGCTGAGGACGTCCTTGAGCCTGGCCGGGTCGCGCCCGACGGCGACCACCTCGGCCCCGCGGCGGGCGAAGCCGACGGCGGCCGAGCGCCCGATCCCCGAGGTGGCGCCCGTGACCACCACCGTGCGGCCGGCCATGTCCCGGGGGCTCACGCCCGTTCCAGCTCGCCGACGAACTCGACGAGCTCCTTGGGCGTGGTGATGTCGCCGAGCTCGCTGTCGGGCAGCTTGCGCCCGCACGCGCGCTCCACGTGGTGGACGATCTCCAGCAGCGCCAGCGAGTCGTAGCCGAGATCCTCGAACGTCCTGGTCTCGAACCCGTCGACCAGCTCGATCGTGTCGTCGTCGCCCGCGACCTGCCGCATGATCTGCTTCAGCTCGCCGAGACTGAACTGGGTCATCTTCCCGCCTCTTCGTCGTCGGCTGTTGCGTTCCGGGTGTCCCGGGGACGGCGCCCCGGTCGCGATCAGCTTGGCGACGCCCCGTGCAGTCACGCTGGAACGGCGATGGACTATCGCTTGTCAGGCGCCCCTCTAGCCGCGGACGGGATCGTGGGCCCGCACGACCGACTCCCGGAGGGCAGGCCGAGGTGGACGCACAGCACGTTGACACTCAGCACGTGGACGCTCAGTACGCGCAGGCGCAGCACTTCTACGCGCGCCAGATGCAGCTCCTGGACGCGGGATCGACCGACGAGTGGGCCGCCACGTTCACCGAGGACGGCGTCTTCGAGGTCGGCGACAGCGCGGTCCACGGATCGGAGGACATCGCCAGGGCGGCGCGCAAGGTCGCCGACGAGTTCGCGGCCGCCGGCGTCCAGCGCCGGCACTGGATCGGGATGCTGACCGTGACCCCCGGCGGCGACGGCGAGCTCACGGCCCGCAGCTACGCCCTGGTCCTGGAGATCCCGACCGGCGGCGAGGTGGTGGTCAGGCGCAGCACCGTGTGCACCGACCGGCTCGTCAGGTCGGACGGCCAGTGGCGGGTCAAGCACCGCAGGGTCACCCGGGACGGGCTGGACCCGGCATGACCGGCGCCCCGCCCACCTACGCCATCCGGTCGCGGCCCAACGGGCGGCTGACGGCCCGCATCGCGCGCTCCATGCTCGCCGGCGACGGGCTGGAGGCGTTCTGGTCCTGGTACACCGAGCGGGCCGCGCTCAGTGCCCACCGCGTGACGCGCATCCCGCTGGAGGAGCTGAGCGGCTGGAGCACCGACCCGGAGACGGGCGACATCGGCCACGACAGCGGCAAGTTCTTCAGCGTCACCGGCATCGACGTGCACATCCCGGGCGCGCCGGTGCCGCGCTGGAGCCAGCCCATCATCGTCCAGCCCGAGGTCGGCATCCTCGGCATCCTGGTCAAGGAGTTCGACGGGGTGCTGCACTGCCTCATGCAGGCCAAGTTCGAGCCGGGCAACGCCAACGGGCTGCAGCTGTCGCCCACGGTCCAGGCGACCAAGAGCAACTTCTCGCGGGTCCACCGCGGCAAGGCGGTGCCGTACCTGGAGTTCTTCCGCGACAGCGCGCGGCACGGGGTGCTGGCCGACGTGCTCCAGTCGGAGCAGGGCGCCTGGTTCTACCAGAAGCGCAACCGCAACATGATCGTCGAGGTGGACGGCGACGTCCCCGTGGGCGAGAACTTCATCTGGCTCACCTTCGGCCAGCTCCACCGGCTGCTGCGCGTGGAGAACCTGGTCAACATGGACACCCGCACGGTCCTGTCGTGCCTGCCGTTCACCAGCCAGGACAGCCATCCCCTGATCGTCATCCCGGAGGACGACTTCCACCAGGCGCTGGTGCGCTCGTGCAGCGCCGTCGAGGGCAGCCTGCACTCCATGCCGGAGATCCTGAGCTGGATCACCGGCATCAGGGCGCAGTCGGAGGTGGTCACCCGGGTCACGCCGCTGACGCGGGTGCCCCGCTGGCACCGCTCCGGCGGCGCCATCGTCCACGAGAACGGGCTGTTCTTCCGGGTCATCGGCGTGGACGTGGCGGGCGGCTCCCGCGAGGTCGCCTCGTGGAGCCAGCCCATGATCGAGCCGTCCGGCAACGGCATCGTGGCCTTCGTCGCGCGCCGGATCGACGGCGTCCTGCACGTGCTCGTGCACGCCCGCGTCGAGCCCGGCTACGTCAACGTGATGGAGCTCGCGCCGACCGTGCAGTGCACGCCCGGCAACCTGGGGGCGCTGCCGCTGGAGGCGCGCCCGCGCTACCTCGACGTCGTGCTGAACGCCCCGCCCGAGCTGGTCAGGTACTCGGTGCCGCTGTCGGAGGAGGGCGGCCGCTTCTACAACGCGGTCAACACGTACGCGGTGGTCGAGGCCGACGTCGACGTGGAGGACGGCGCCGACTACCGGTGGATGACCCTGCACCAGCTCGCCGAGCTGCTCAAGCACAGCAACTACCTCAACGTGCAGGCCCGCAGCCTGGTGGCCTGCCTGCACAGCCTGTCCTCGTGAAGGTGAGATGCCGATGCGTGTCCTGTTCACCACGTTCGCCGCGCCGTCGCACTTCTACGCCCAGGTCACCGTGGCCTCGGCGCTGCGCACCGCCGGCCACGAGGTCGTCGTCGCCAGCCAGCCGGACCTGGCCGAGACCATCGCGGCGGCCGGCCTGACCGCCGTGCCCGTCGGGCCGCCGCTGGAGATCGAGCCGGAGACGCAGAAGGCCACCTCCAGCTTCGCCGACGACCGCAACCTCGGCGGCCTGGCCATGAGCAACTCCCGCTACGACCCGTTCCCGTGGGAGCACGCGATCGGCATGTTCAGCGCGATGACCGCGTTCGTGTTCCAAAACGTGTGCGCCGAGCCGATGGTGGACGACCTCGTGGCGCTGGCCCGCGAATGGCGGCCGGACCTGGTGATCTGGGACCCGCTGACGCTGGCCGGGCCGGTGGCCGCCCGGGTCGTCGGCGCCGCCCACGCGCGGCTGCTGTTCGGGCCCGACCAGATGGGGCGCAACCGGACCCGTTTCCGCGCGATGCTCGACCAGCGGCCTCCCGAGCTGCGCGACGACCCGCTGGCCGAATGGCTCGACTGGACGCTCGGCCGCCACGGCGAGCGGGTCCGCGAGCGCGACGAGGAGCTGGTGCTCGGGCAGTGGACGATCGACCCGACGCCCGTCTCCCTGCGCATCCCGCTCGACCTGCACTACGTGGGCGTGCGCTACGTGCCCTACAACGGGCGCTCGATCCTGCCCGGCTGGCTGCGGGAGCCCGCGCCGTACCCGCGGCGGATCTGCCTGACGCTCGGCGTGTCGCTGGGCGAGGTGGAGGACGGCGGGACGGTCGCCGCCGGCGACCTGATCGCCGCGGTGGACGGGCTGGACGCCGAGGTGGTCGCCCTGCTGCCCGCCGACCTGCGCGAGCGGCTCGGCACGCTGCCGGACAACGTCCGGGCGGTCGACTTCGTGCCGCTCAACGCGCTGCTGCCGTCGTGCGACGCGATCGTCCACCACGGCGGGTCGGGCACGTTCATGACGGCCCTCGCCCACGGCGTCCCGCAGCTCATCGTGCCGGACATGATGTGGGACTCCATGGAGAAGGCCACCGGGCTGGCCAGGAACGGCGCGGGCGCCTACATCGAGGACCAGGACAAGATGTCGCCCGACGACCTGCGCGGGCGCATCGTCGGCCTGCTCGACGACCCGTCCTACGCCGCCGCGGCGGCGCGGATGCGGGCCGAGGTGGTCGGCATGCCCAGCCCCAACGACATCGTGCCGGTCCTCGAACGGCTCACGCTGCTGCACAAGGAGGGGAAGGCCGGATGACCAGGACGGCGATCGTCACCGGAGGCGGGTCGGGCATCGGCCGGGCCACCGCCCACGCCTACGCCGAGCGGGGCTGGGGCGTGCTCGTCGTCGGCCGCGACGCCGGCGCGCTCAAGGACACCGCGGCCGGCCACGACGGCATCCAGCCGTTCAGCGCCGACCTCACCGAGCACGGCGCGCCGGAGGCCGTGGCCGAGGCCGCGCGCCAGCGCTTCGGCCGGGTGGACGTGCTGGTCAACAACGCCGGGGCGGGCGTCTTCGGCCCGCTCGGCGGGCTCGACCGGGCCCAGGTGGAGGCGCAGGTGGCGATCAACCTGGTCGCGCCGGTCATGCTCACCCAGGCCGTGCTGGACGACCTGGCCGCCGCCGGGGGAGTGGTCGTCAACGTCAGCTCCGCCGGCTCCCTCGGGCTGCGCTCCTGGCCGCACAACGCCGTGTACGGGGCCACGAAGGCGGCCCTGGACCTGCTGACCCGGTCCTGGGCCGTGGAGCTCGGGCCGCGCGGGATCCGAGTGGTCGGCCTGGCCCCCGGCGTCGTCGACACGGCCGCCGGGGTCCGGGCCGGGATGTCCGAGGAGGACTACGCCGGGTTCCTGGAGGCCATGCGCGGGCGGGTGCCCGTGGGCCGGGTCGGGCGGCCCGAGGAGATCGCCTGGTGGATCGTCCAGATCACCTCGCCCGAGGCCGCGTACGCCAGCGGCACGGTGTTCGCCATCGACGGCGCCCTGTCCGTCACCTGAGCGCCCCTGTCCGTCACCTGAACGGCCTGCCCGCCACCTGAGACCGCGAAGCGGGCCGCGCCCCCGGGAAGGGGACGCGACCCGCTTCGCGCGCCGCTTTCAGACGCGCGCCGAGCGGCGGCCCTCGGCGTACTCCTTGGCCGCCTTCAGCGTCGTCATGCTGTTGCGGCTCAGCGCCTCGCGCGCGAACGCGTGCGCGTCGGCCATCGTGGCGCCCTCGCCCAGCACGCTCGCGATCGCCTCCGGGGCGATCGCCACCGTGTGCTGGGAGGTGACCGCGGCGCCGCCGCCCTCCGGCCGCACCGTCCAGCGGCCCGTGTGCACCGACAGCAGCTTCGGCGTCCGGAGCTGCTTGTAGACGATCAGGTGCTCGGGGAAGCAGACCCGCACCGAGGCCGTGGTGTGCGTCGAGCCGTCGGCCGTGCGGGTGTCCATCTCCATGAGCTGCACGTCGGGCGTCTCCGACTCCACCACGATCCGGGCCACGTGCGGCAGCCGCTCCGGCCACAGGTCGGCGCGGAAGAGGAAGTCGTAGACGTCGGCCGCCGCGCCGTCCACCCGTACCGTGTCCTCGAACGTCGCGAGCCGGCTCACCTCGCCGGAGTCCTCGACGGCGGCCCGCAGCGACGCCAGCTCGGCCTCGCTGTTGCGGTCGACGGCCTTGGCGATGAAGTCCACGCCGTCCTCGTCCACCGCGCTGAAGTCGTGCGTCAGCCGGACCCGGGTGGTGGCGGCGTCGACCGGCTCGACGATCCACTCGCCGCCCATGGCGGCCACGGGATGCGCGGGCACCTCCTGCCGGAAGCGGATGCGCAGCCGCTCCGGGTCCAGCTCGCGCCGCGAGGTCCACGTCTTCGGCCTGCCGTTGGCGGTCGCCCAGATGCGGAGGCGCTCCTCCCGGCCGTTGTCCTCGATCCGCTCGACGTGGACGGACGGCGGGAAGACCGCCGGCCACGCGGTCGCGTCGGCGAGGACCGCGTAGACGGCCCGCGGGTCCGCCGACAGGGTGATCTGGTGCTCGGTCTCGTGCGTCGGTGAGGTCGCCACGGGCGCTCCTATCACTCAGAGGGGACCGCTTCTAGAAGGTGCCGAGCCCGCCGCAGACGTTGATCGCCTGCGCGGTGACGGAGGCCGCCGTGTCCGAGACGAGGTAGCTCACCATCCCGGCGACCTCCTCCGGCGTGGAGTAGCGGCCCAGCGGGATCTTGTCCTGGAACTTGGCCAGCACCTCGTCCTCGGTGACGCCCCAGAAGGCCGCGTAACGCTGGCGCACGCCCTGCGCCATCGGCGTCTCGACGTAGCCCGGGCAGACGGCGTTGACCGTGATGCCGGTCTTGGCCAGCTCCAGGGCCAGCGCCTTGGTCAGGCCGACGACCCCGTGCTTGGAGGCGGAGTACGGCGCGCCGAGCACGACGCCCTGCTTGCCGGCGGTCGAGGCGATGTTGATGATCCGGCCTCGCCCGCGCTCCAGCATCCCGCCCGTCGTCAGCACCGCCTTGATCATCCGGAACGGCGCGGTGAGGTTGGTGTCCAGGATGTCCTGCCACAGCTCGTCGGGGATCTCCGCGGTGACGCCCCCGCCGCCGCGGCCGGCGTTGTTGACCAGCACGTCGATCGGTCCGTACCGGTCGACGGCGGCCCGGACCAGCTCCTGGACCTCGGTGGCGTCGCGGACGTCGCACACCCGCCCGTCGGCCTCGGCCCCCGACTCGCGCAGCCCCTTGACGGTCAGCTCGACGGCGTCCTGCGTGCGCGCGCACAGGAAGACGCGCATCCCGGCGCCTCCCAGGGACCGCGCCACGGCCAGCCCGATGCCGCTGGTGCCACCGGTGACCAGGGCGACCCGGCCTTCCTCGGACATGGGGTTCTCCTTTCGGTCGGCGCAAGGGTCACACCGGCGGCTCGAATGGCGCTAGACGACCTGAGTTCGAGCGGACCGCGAGAACCGTGCCGCAGCGTCGTGCTGAGAGCTGTCGAGCGACTCGGCGGCCTACGACCGAGGAGTACGGATGCCGCACACGGAGTTCGGGGGAGCCGTCACGTTCGTGAACCGGTTCCTCCTGCACGGCCCGGCCGAGGAGTTCGAGCGCGTCTTCGCCGCCACCTCGGAGTTCATGGGATCCAGGCCCGGCTTCCTGTGGCACATGCTGCTGCGTCCGCTGGAGACCGGCCAGGATCGCCACTACGTCAACGTCGCCGCCTGGGAGGACGAGGCCGCCTTCCGCGCCGCCGTCCAGCACCCGGACTTCGCCCCGCACGCCGGCGCGCTGCGGGCGCTCAGCACCAGCGAGCCCACGCTGTACGAGACGCGGCAGACGCGGGCCGCGGAGACGGGACGGCCATGAGCAGGCGGGTGGTCATCACCGGGCTCGGCGTGATCGCCCCCGGCGGCATCGGGGTCAAGCCCTTCTGGGACCTGCTGATGTCCGGCGCCACCGCCACGCGCAGGATCACCGCGTTCGACCCCGCGCCGTTCCGCTCCCAGATGGCCGCCGAGGCCGACTTCGACCCGGACCAGGCCGGCCTGCCGGACGGCGCCGCCGAGCGGCTGGACCGGGCGGCCCAGTTCGCGCTGGCCGCCTGCGGCGAGGCCATGGCCGACAGCGGCCTGCGGGTCGAGGAGTCCGCCGCCCACCGGACCGGCGTGGCCATCGGCAGCGCCGTCGGCTGCACGCAGAAGCTGGAGTCGGAGTACGTGGCCATCAGCGGCCGGGGCGCCACCTGGGAGGTGGACCACACCCTGGCCTCGCCGTACCTGTACGACTACTTCGTGCCCAGCTCGATGGCCGCCGAGGTGGCCTGGGCGGTCGGCGCGCAGGGCCCGGTGTCGATGGTGTCGGCCGGGTGCACCTCGGGCATCGACGCCATCGGCTACGCCTGCGAGCTGATCCGCGAGGGCAGCGCCGACGTCATGGTCACGGGCGGCACCGACGCGCCGATCGCGCCCATCACCGTGGCCTGCTTCGACGCCATCAAGGCCACCTCCAGCTACAACGACACGCCGGGCAGCGCCTCGCGGCCCTTCGACCGCACCCGCAACGGGTTCGTGCTCGGCGAGGGGGCGGCCGTGCTCGTGCTGGAGGAGGCCGAGGCGGCCCGCCGGCGCGGGGCACGGGTGTACGCCGAGATCACCGGCTACGCCTCGCGCGGCAACGCCTACCACATGACCGGCCTGCGCTCCGACGGCGCCGAGATGGCCGCGGCGATCACCGCGGCGCTGGACGAGGCGCGCTGCGACCCGTCCGAGATCGGCTACGTCAACGCGCACGGCACCGCCACCAAGCAGAACGACCGGCACGAGACCGCGGCGATCAAGACCGCGCTCGGGGAGCACGCCCGCCGGGTGCCCATCAGCTCGATCAAGTCGATGATCGGCCACTCGCTGGGCGCCATCGGCTCCATCGAGGTGGCGGCGGCCGCCCTCGCGGTGACGAGGAGCGCGATCCCGCCCACGGCCAACCTGCACGAGCCCGACCCGGAGCTGGACCTGGACTACGTGCCGCTGGTCGCGCGCGAGCAGCGCGTGGACGTCGTGCTGACCGTGGGCAGCGGCTTCGGCGGCTTCCAGAGCGCCATGCTGCTGCGCCGTTTCGAAGGGTGATCGCATGCTTGACACGGACGTCGTGGTCACGGGGGTCGGCGTCGTCGCCCCCGTCGGCCTGACCCCCGAGGAGTACTGGGCGGCGCTGCTGAGCGGGCGCAGCGGCATCAGGCCGCTGCGCCGCTTCGACCCCGCCCGGCTGCCCTCGCCGCTGGCCGGCGAGGTGGAGGGCTTCGAGCCCCGCGACCATCTGCCGGCCCGGATCCTGCCGCAGACCGACCTCATGACGCAGTACGCGCTCTACGCCGCGGACCGGGCCATCGCCGAGTCCGGGTTCGAGCCGGCCTCGCCGCTGGACGTGGGCGTGATCACCGCCAGCGCCTCGGGCGGCTTCGACTTCGGCCAGCGGGAGCTGCAGCACCTGTGGCACGACGGGCCCGACCACGTCAGCGCGTTCATGTCGTTCGCGTGGTTCTACGCGGTCAACACCGGCCAGATCTCCATCCGGCACGACCTGCGGGGACCGGTCGGGGTCATGGTGACCGAGCAGGCCGGCGGGCTCGACGCCATCGCGCACGCCCGGCGCAAGGTCGCGCGCGGGACGCCGATGATGGTGACCGGCGGGATGGACTCGTCGCTGTGCCCGTACGGGATGGCCGCGCTGACGCGCTGGGGGCGGCTCAGCACGGCCGGCGACCCCGCCGCCGCGTACCTGCCCTTCGACCGCCGGGCCGGCGGGCACGTGCCGGGCGAGGGCGGCGCCATCCTGACCCTGGAGCAGGGCGGGGCGGCCCGCGCGCGGGGCGCCCGGGTGTACGGGCGGATCGCCGGCTACGGGGCGAGCTTCGACCCGCCGCCCGGCTCCGGACGGCCGCCCGCGCTGATCCGGGCCGTCGAGGCGGCGCTGGCCGACGCCGGGATCGCCCCCGCGGACGTGGCCCTGGTGATCGCCGACGCCGCCGCCGACCCCGGTCTCGACGCCGAGGAGGCGCGGACGCTCGCGGCCGTCTTCGGGCCGCGCGGGGTGCCGGTGACGGCCCCGAAGACGCTGACCGGCCGGCTGTACTCGGGGGCCGCGCCGCTCGACGTCGTGACGGCGCTGCTGGCGCTGCGCGAGGGCGTGGCCCCGGCGACGGCGAACGTCCGCGACGTGGACCCGGAGCTGCCCGTGGACCTCGTGCTCGGTGACCCGCGGCCCATCACGGGGGACGCGGCGCTGGTGGTGGCGCGCGGCGCGGGCGGCTTCAACAGCGCGATGGTCGTGCGCCGGTGACCGGCGAGGAGAGCGCGCCGGGCGCGCACCAGGCGCGGGAGACCGGCGTGCCCGCCGAGCGGCATGACGGCCGGGCGGCGGCCGGCGGGCCGGGCACGCGGCATGGCGGCCGGGCGGCGGCGGCCGGCGGGCCGTACATCGCGGGGTGCGCGGCCTGGTTGCCGCCGGCCGTGCCGACGGAGCGGGCGCTGGAGGCGGGCGAGTGCGACCCGCCGCTCGCCGCGGCCACCGGCATGCTCGCGGTCGCCGTCGCCGACAAGGAGAGCGGCCCGGAGATGGCCGCCCGCGCGGCCCGGACGGCGCTCGCCCGTGCCGGCGCCGGCCCCGCGGACATCGACCTGGTCCTGCACGCCAGCCTCTACTTCCAGGGCCACCACCTGTGGGCGCCCGCCTCGTACGTGCAGCGGGCCGCCGTGGGCAACACCTGCCCGGCCATGGAGGTCCGGCAGGTCTCCAACGGCGGGATGGCCGCGCTCGAACTGGCCGCCGCCTACCTGGACGCCTCCCCGGCCCGTACGGGCGCGCTGGTCACGACGGGCGACCGGATGAACCCGCCCGGGTTCGACCGGTGGCGCAGCGACCCGGGCACCGTCTACGCCGACGGCGGCACGGCGCTCGTGCTGTCGCGCACGACCGGCTTCGCCCGGATCCGCAGCCTCGTGACGGTCTCCGACCCGGAGCTGGAGGGCATGCACCGGGGCGGCGAAGCGTTCGGCGCGCCGTCGCTGGAGGAACTGCCCACGGTGGACCTCGACCTGCACAAGCGCTCCTACGTGCGCGAGGTGGGGCGGGCGGCGACGGCCGCCAAGGTGAGCGCCGGGCAGGAGGCCGCGCTGACCGGGGCGCTGGTGGAGGCGGGCGTCGCCCTGGAGGACGTCAAGGGCTTCGCGCTGCCGCACATGGGCCTGCGCCGGCTCCGGGCCGGCTTCTTCGCCCCGTACGGGATCGACCCGGAGCGCACCACCTGGCCGTGGAGCCGGCACGTCGGCCACCTGGGCGCCGGCGACCCGATCGCCGGGTTCGACCACCTCGTCACCACCGGCGCGGTCGGGCCGGGAGATCTGTGCCTGCTCGCCAGCGTGGGCGCGGGCTTCTCGTGGTCGTGCGCGGTCGTGGAGGTGCTGAGCCGCCCGGCGTGGGCGGGGGAGAAGGGCTGAACCGCCCGGCGCAGGCGGTCGTGAAGGGACCGAGCCGCCCGAGCGTGGGCGGGGGAGAGAGGCGAGACGTGACCGTCACCATGGTGATGTTCCCGGGCCAGGGATCGCAGCACCCGCGGATGGCATGGGGGCTGTACGGCAGCGAGCCGCGCTTCACCGCCGCCTTCGACGAGGTGCTGGCGGCCTTCGACGACGGCGACGCGATGCGCCGCGACTGGCTCAGCGACGACCCGCGGGTCCCGCTCGACCACGTCACCCGGTCGCAGCCGCTGCTGTTCGCGCTGGACTACGCGCTCGGCCGCACGCTGATGGACCACGGGGTGCGGCCGTGGGTCATGCTCGGCCACAGTATCGGCGAGATGGCCGCCTCGGTGCTGGGCGGCGTGTTCACCCTGCGCGACGGCGCGCGCCTGGTGCAGGAGCGGATCCGGCTGCTGGCCGAGGCGCCTCCGGGCGGCATGCTCGCGGTCTCGGCCTCCGCCGCCTCGCTGGAGGGGGCGCTGACCGACGAGGTCGTGGTCGCCGCGGTCAACGCGCCCCGGCAGACGATCCTGGCCGGGCCGTCCCGCCCGCTCGCCGAGGTGGAGGAGCGGCTGCGGCGCGACGGGTTCGTCTGCGCCCCCGTGCCCGCGATGACCGCCTTCCACAGCCCCATGCTGGCGGGCGTCGCCTCCGCCGCCGTCGACGGCTTCGCCGCCACTCCCGTACGCGCGCCGCGCATCCCGCTGCGCTCCTGCTACACGGCCGCGCCGCTGACCCGGAAGACGGCCGCCGACCCGGACTACTGGGCCGGCCACCCGGTGCGGCCGGTGCTGTTCTGGCCCGCGCTGGACGCGATCCTGTCCGCCCGCGACGACGTCGTCTGCGTCGAGGCCGGGCCCGGGCAGGGGCTGAGCACCATCGCCCGGCGGCACCGCGCGGTGCGCGCCGGCCGGGGCGAGGTGGTGGCGCTGCTGCCCGCGCGGCCCGGCGGCCCCGAGGCGGACCGCGCCGCCTTCGACGCGGCCCTGGAACGGCTGTCCGCGCTGTCCGTCCTGTCCGCTCTGCCGGCGACCGTCCCGGCCCCGGCCCCGGGTGGCCCGGCGTCGGCCGGGCCGGCCCCGGACGGTTCAGCCGCGGGCGACGCGGGCGGTGACGAAGCGGACCGGGACCTCGATGACCACCGGCCCGCTGCCGCCCCGTAGCCGGTCGAGCCCCTCGATCAGCCGCTCGCGCAGGTCGTCGCGCTGCGGCGCGGGCAGGTTCTGCCACAGCAGCCGCATCCCCTGGGTGTGCGACCACTCCACCCACCGCTCGGGGGACTCGGCGGTCATCCGGACCGGCTCGTCCAGCACCCGCACCTCGCGGTAGCCGGCCCGCTCCAGCGTCGCCGTCAGGTCGGCGGCGTCCTCCAGCCAGCTGTTGAAACGCCGCACCAGCGCCTCCGGCCGCCATTCCGCTGGCAGGTGCTCCAGCAGCGACGACGGAATGAGCGGGGTGAACTCCGGCGGCAGGAACGGAAAAGTCCCGGCCCGGAAAACCGGACTCGTAAATGCGATCCGACCGCCGTCGGCGAGGAATTCCGTATACCGGGAAAGCGCCCCCGGGGCGTCGGGGAGAAAAATGATGCTGTAACCGCCGAGCAGCACGTCGAAAGCGCCCGCCGGCAGCTCCGGATTTTCCGCGTCCATCACCCGCGCCTCGACCTGGGAAAGGCCCCGGGCGGCGATCTCCTTCCCGACCTCCTCCACCATGGCCGGGGCCAGGTCGATGCCCAGCGCGTGCCCTCGCGGCCCCACCAGCTCCGCCGCCGGAAAGAGGCTGGCGCCCCGGCCGCAGCCGACGTCCAACACCCTCTCACCTGCGGCGGGAGCCGCCAGCTCCACAAGCCGCCGCCCCATCGGGGTGAAGAACTCCACCCCCATCCGGTCGTAGCGCGCGGCGGAGTCGTCGAAGACCCCCGCGACCTGTCGCTTGTACGCCGAGCTGTCCACAAGCCCTCCCTTCTGCGCAATCACCAGTATTCGAGCGCCTCTGGAGAACCGGTCGAGAACGGGTGCACCGCCGCCTTTCCCGCTTGTCCCGCGCGCGTACCGGAGCGAACAATCGACGCGGAGACACACCCATTCAGGGAGCGCCATGAGCAAGCAGATCGAAATCGTCCGCCGCATGGTGGCGGCGTACAACAGCGGCGAAACCGGAGACGTCGCGGAGTTCATTCATCCGGAATATCTGAACCCCGGCGCGCTGGAACACGATCCCGACGGGCGCGGCCCCGAGGCGTTCGCGGGCGCGGTCAAGTGGCTGAAGTACGCCTTCTCCGAGGACGCCCACCTGGAGGAGATCGGCTACGAGGAGAACGGCGAGTGGGTGCGCGCCCGCCTCGTGCTCTACGGCCGCCACGTCGGCAACCTCGTCGGGATGCCGCCCACCGGCCGCAGGTTCTCCGGTGAGCAGATCCACCTGATCCGGATCGTGGACGGCAAGATCCGCGACCACCGCGACTGGCCCGACTACCTCGGCACCTACCGGCAGCTCGACATGCCGTGGCCCGCGGACGGCGGCTGGCGTCCCTGATGGCCGAGTCACGCGACGACGACCCGCTGTGGGGCCTGATCCGGCTCGGCAGCCTGCACACCCCGATGGCGGTGCGCGTGGCGGCCACCCTCCGCCTGGTCGACCACATCAAGGACGGCGCGACCGGCCCCCGCGAGCTGGCCGAGCGCACCGGGACGAACCCGGACGCGCTGGCCCGGCTGATCCGCCACCTCGTCGCGGTCGGCGTGCTGGCCGAGCCGGAGCGCGGCCGCCTGGCGCCGACCGCGATGGGTGAGGTGCTCGCCGACGACCACCCCGCCGCCCAGCGCGCCTGGCACGACCTCGGCGAGATCGTGGCCCGGGCCGACGTCGGCTTCACCCGGCTGCTGGACGCGGTGCGCACCGGCCGGCCGACCTACGCCGACGTCTACGGCCGGCCCTTCTACGACGACCTGGCCGCCGAGCCGCGCCTGCGCGAGTCGTTCGAGTCGCTGATGGCCTGCGACCAGCACGTGGCCTACGACGCGCCGACCGCCGCCTACGACTGGAGCGGCGTGCGCCACGTGTGCGACGTCGGCGGCGGCACCGGCGGCTTCGTCGCGGCCGTCGCGCGGGCCGCGCCGCACGTGACCGCCACGATCGTGGAGCTGCCGGGCACCGCGCAGGTGGCCCGCGAGCACCTGGCGGCCGAGGGCCTCGCCGAGCGCTGCGACGTGGTCGAGGGTGACTTCTTCGCGCCGCTGCCGTGCAAGGCCGACGTCATGCTGCTGTCGTTCGTGCTGCTCAACTGGCCGGACGAGGACGCCGCGCGGATCCTCGCCCGCTGCGCCGACTCCCTCGAACCCGGCGGCAGGATCCTCGTCTACGAGCGCGACGACCTGGCCGAGAACGCCGGCAACGAGCGGTTCACCGAGCTGGACCTGCGCATGCTGGTCTTCCTCGGCGGGCGGCTGCGCACCCGCGACGAGTGGGCGGGGCTGGCCGCCCGCGCCGGGCTGGCCGTGGAGTCGGTGCGCCGCCTGCCCAACCCGACGATCCCCTTCGACCTGTCCCTGATCGTGCTCGCCCCGGCCGAGGAGGTCTCGTGACGACCCGTGTCATCGCCAACGGCGAGGTGTCCCTCTGGAGCGAGGACTTCGGCGACCCCGGCGCCCCGCCGCTGCTGCTGATCGCCGGCGGCAACCTGTCGGCCAAGTCGTGGCCCGACGCGTTCGTGGCGCTGCTCGCCGAGAAGGGCCACCACGTCATCCGCTACGACCACCGCGACACCGGCCGCTCGACCGCCATCGACTTCGCGACCTTCCAGGCGCGGCCGTACGGCTTCGACGAGCTGGTCTCCGACGCGCTGGCCGTGCTCGACGGCTGGGAGGTCCCGGCCGCGCACGTCGTCGGCATGTCGCTCGGCCACACCATCGGCCAGCTCCTCGCCATCGACCACCCCGACCGGCTGCTGAGCCTCACCCTCATGCTCGGCGGGGCGCTCGACGTCGACTTCGACGCCAACATCGAACGCGCCACGAGCGGCGCGCCCTCCGCCGACGGGCTGCCGCTGCCCACCCGCCGCTTCCTGGACGTCATCACGCTGATGTCGGAGCCGGTGGACGGGCCGGAGGCCGAGCTGGAGCGGCGGGTGGAGAAGTGGCGGCTGCTCAACGGCGCGGACCTGCCGTTCGACGCCGACGAGTTCCGCCGCGCCGAGCTGCGCGCCGTCGCGCACGCGGGCTCCTTCCAGGAGCCGATCAACCACCACATGATCCCCCAGCCGCCGGTCTCGCGGGGCGCGGAGCTGGCCGGGGTACGCGTGCCCACGCTGGCGATCCAGGCGATGCGCGACCCCGCCGCGCCGCCGCCGCACGCCCGGCACGTCGCCGACCTCATCCCCGGGGCGCGGGTCGTGGAGCTGGCCGAGATGGGGCACGCGCTCGCCTCGGCCGTCCACGAGCCGCTGGCCGCCGCCATCAGCTCGCACACCCTCCGCACGCCCCACCGCGTCACCACCTGAGGAGCACCACGATGCCGACCACGCCGCAGACCCTGCCGCCCACAGCGCCGACGACCACGGTGACCCCCAGCGAGCTCGGCCGTCACCTGCTCACGATCCGCGGCTTCCACTTCGTCCTGGGCGCGCTCGGCGACCCGTACGCCCGGCTGCTGCGGGGCGAGGGCGACGACACCGCGGCGCTCGGCGCGGAGATCAGGCGCGCGGGGCCCCTGTTCCGCAGCCACCTCGGCACGTGCGTGACGGCGAGCGGGGAGGCGGCCGCCGCGCTGCTGCGCGACCCGCGCCTCGACACCCGCCACCCGGGCGGCGACCGCGCGCACCTCGGCGAGAACCTGTGGGAGACCTGGCGCACCTGCCACGTCACGCCCATGGACGACGCCCTGCTGACGCTGCCGCTGGCCGACTACCGGCGGCTCGACCGGGTCAACCGGCCCGTGCTGGGCCCGGTGACGGCCGGGGCGTGGCGGGCGGACGTCCGGAGCGCGGCCGGGCGCGTCGCCGACCGCGCCGGGGAGACGTTCGACCTGGCCGCCGACCTGGTCAGGCCGGCGGTGGCCGCCGCCCTGTCGCGCGTCCTCGGCCTGTCCGGCCCCGGCCCGGACGAGGGCGGACGCGCGGCCGAGCGGGAGCTGGCGGAGCTGCTGCCGCGACTGGGCGTCGCCCTGGACGCCGTGCTGTGCCCGCCGCGCCTGCCCGTGGCCCGCGACCTGGAGGAGGCCGTGGCCCGCGCCCGCGTCCTCGTCCACGACCTCGTGACGGCCCGCGCCGCCGAGCCCGGCGACGACGCGGTCAGCGCCATGCTGGCCACCGGCCTCGGCGAGGCGGACGTGGCGGCGGCCTGCCTGCTCCACCTGGTGGCCGGGGCCGAGATCGCGGCCGCCACCGCCGCCGACGCCGTCGTGGCGCTGCTCGACCACCCCGGGCAGTGGGCGGTCGTGTGCCGCTCGCCCGAGCTGGCGGCGGACGCCGTCGAGGAGACCCTGCGCTGGTCGCCGCCGGTGCGGCTGGTCAGCAGGACCGCCCAGGAGCCGCTGGCCGCGTACGGCCAGGACATCGACGCCGACGCCCACGTCGTGATCGTCGTGGACGCCGCGAACCGCGACCTGGCCGGCGTCGCCGACCCGGACCGCTTCGACCTCGCCCACGCGGGCGCCCCGAGCCTCTCCCTGACCGGAGGCGGGCCCGAGGAGCTCGTCGCCCCGCTCGCCCGCGTGGTCGCCACCGAGATCGTCCGCGCCGCCGCCACCCGGTGGCCGGGCCTGCGCGCGGACGGAGCCGTCGTGCGCCGCATGCGCTCGCCCGTCGTGCGGGCCGTGGTCAGGCTTCCCCTGTGCCGTTAGGAGACCCGGGTCCTTCGCGGGACCCGGGGCGTGAGGAGATTCGACGATGCGCGTGCTGGTCACGTCTTTCGCCATGGACGCCCACTTCAACGGCATGGTGCCGCTGGCCTGGGCGTTACGCACCGCGGGGCACGAGGTTCGGGTGGCCAGCCAGCCCGCGCTGACCCCCAGCATCGCCCGGGCCGGGCTCACCGCCGTGCCCGTCGGCGACGACCACCAGGTGGAACAGGTGATGACCGCCGCCGCCCCCGGCGTCTTCGCCCTGCACCAGAACCCCGACTATCTGGAGGGCCGCCCCGAGCTGCTCGACCTGGACTTCCTGGAGTCGTCCACGACGATGCTCACGGCGATGTTCTACGCCCAGATCAACAACGACTCGATGGTCGACGAGATGGTGGCCTTCTCCCGCTGGTGGCGGCCCGACCTCGTGATCTGGGAGCCGTTCACCTTCGCCGGGGCCGTGGCCGCGCACGTCACCGGCGCCGCGCACGCCCGGCTGCTGTGGGGGCCCGACCTGTTCCTCCAGGTGTACCAGCGCTTCCAGCGGCTGCTCGCGCCGCAGCCGCCCGAGCTGCGCGACGACGCGGTGCGCGACTGGCTCACCTGGACGCTCGGCCGCCACGGCGCCGAGTTCAGCCCCGAGGTCGTCACCGGCCACTGGACCATCGACCAGATGCCGGCCAGCGTCCGCTTCGAGCTGGACCAGCCGCTGGTGCCGATGCGCTACATCCCGTACAACGGCCCGCTGCCCGCCGTCGTGCCCTCCTGGTCGCGGACCGACCCCGCGCGGCCCCGGGTGTGCGTCACCGGGGGCATGACCGAGCGCACGACCGGCTTCTCCGGCCTGGACGCCGTCGCCGACCTGCTGGAGGCGATCGCCGAGCTGGACGTCGAGGTGATCGCCACCGTCAAGGCCGGCGAGCGGATGAGGCCGCTGCCGGGCAACGTCCGCGTGGTCGACAGCGTGCCGCTGCACGTGGTGCTGCCGAGCTGCGACGCGGTCGTCCACCACGGCGGCGCGGGCACGTGGGCCAGCGCCGCGCTCTACGGCGTCCCGCAGCTCGCCCTCGCCTGGCAGTGGGACGACGTGTTCCGCGCGCTGCGCCTGGAGAAGCTCGGCGCCGGCATGTACCTGCCGCCCGGCCCCGCCCGCCAGGCGAGCGCGGTCCGCGACGGCCTGGCCCACCTGCTGGACGACTCGTCGTTCCGGGCCGGCGCGGCCAAGATCAGGGAGGAGATGCTCGACTGCCCCACCCCCAACGAGGTCGTGCCGGCGCTGGAGGACCTGACCGCGGCGCACCGCGGCGCGCCCTCGGGCATCCCCGCCGGTACGGCGGCCGCGCGCCGATGAGCCGCGCGTACCGCGACCGGGCGGTCGGCGAGGAGGAGTTCCGCCGCGCGCTGGCCGGCCACGCGGCGGGGGTGGTCGTCGTCACCGCCTCGGTCGGGGGAGCCCCCGTCGGGGTGACGGCCACCTCCTTCTCCTCGGTCAGCCTCCGGCCGCCGCTGGTGGCCTTCTACCTCGGCCGTACGTCCTCGACCTGGCCGTGGCTGCGCGAGGCCGACCGCTTCGCCGTCAACATCCTGGCCGGGGACCAGGGGGACATCGCGGCCCGCTTCGCTCGCACCCACGTCGACCGGTTCGCGCCGCCCACCCGGTGGAGCGCGGACGAGTACGGCACGCCGCTGCTGGAGGGCGTCACGGCCCACCTGAGCTGCTCCCCCTACCGCACCGCGGACATCGGCGACCACGTGCTGGTCGTCGGCCTGGTGACCGCCACACGCATCGACGAGCAGGGCCGCCCCCTGCTCTACCACCAGGGGCGCTTCGGGCGGTTCGTCCCGGAACACGAGCCGGTCCACGGGACGGCCCGCGGGGAACCGCACTGACCCGGGCGCGGCCCACGCGCCCGGGGGCTCGGGCCCGGCCCCCGCGCCCCGTATCCCCAGCAGCGCGGCTCGCGCGCCCGGCATCCCCCAGCGCGGCCCGCGTGCCCGGGGGATCGGGTGGGGCCGCCGCGCCCGGGGTCGGGCGCGGCCCGCGGGCTCAGTAGATCCAGCCGGACTTGCGGGCGATGCGGATCGCGTCGATGCGGTTGCGCGCCTTCAGCTTGCTCACCACGACCGTCAGGTAGTTGCGCACGGTCCCCGGCGACAGGAAGAGCGCGCTCGCGATCTCCCGGATCTCGTCCCCCTCCGCCGCGAGCTGGAGCACCTCCAGCTCGCGGTCGGTGAGCGGGCACCCGGTCGAGCCCCAGGCGACCAGCGCCAGGTCGGCGTCGAAGACCCGGTACCCCGCCGCCACCCGCCGGATGCCGTCGGCGAGCTGCTCGGGCGGCGAGGTCTTCAGCATGAGTCCCCCCACGCCGGCCGACAGCGCCTGGCGCACCGTGGCCGGCCGGGCGAGGCTGGTGAGCAGCAGGGTGTCGCAGCCGGGCAGCGTCTCCTTCAGCTCCACGGCCGCCGCGAACCGGTCCTTCCAGCACAGGTCGGCGTCGATGACCGCGACGTGGGGCGCGCCGGTCCGCGCGGTGGCCAGGATCTGCCTCCCGTCGGACACGGCGCCCACGACCTCGATGTCCGCCTCCTGCCGCAGCAGCGCCACCAGCGCGCCGCGCACCATGTCGAGGTCCTCGGCGATGACGACGCGGATCGTCCCGTTGCCCGGCTCGGTGGCCGACACCCGAGCGGAGAACGCCGCCTTCACTGGGGAAGGTTGTCGTGACGGAACCGGGGACGGACCGACCTGGCCAGCGTCCGCAGGGTCGCGGCCAGCACGGGCCGGGTCTGCTCCGGCTCGATGACCTCGTCCACCGACAGCCGCTCGGCCGGCAGGTGCGGCGCCATCACCTCGCGCTCGTAGCCCGCCACCAGGTCGGGGCGAACCCCCGGGTCATCGCGCAACTCCCGCCGGTAGACGATGTCGACCGCTCCTTCCGCACCCATGACTGCCATCTGCGCCCTCGGCCAGCAGAACACGGCGTCCGCCCCCAACGACTTGGAATTCATGACGATGTACGCGCCGCCGAACGCCTTGCGCAGCACCACGGTCAGCCGCGGCACGGTCGCCTCGGAGAACGCGTAAAGAAGTTTCGCACCCTTGCGTATCACTCCATTTGTTTCCTGTTTGGTTCCGGGAAGAAAACCCGGAGTGTCGACCAGGGTCACCAGAGGCAATCCGAACGCGTCGCACAGCCGGACGAAACGCGCCCCTTTCTCGGACGCGGAGATGTCCAGGACGCCCGCGAGCGCCAGCGGCTGATTGGCCACCACGCCGACCGGGCGGCCCTCGATCCGCGCGAAACCGACGACCAGGTTACGAGCGAAACGCGACTGAAGCTCAAGGAAACTGTCGGAGTCCACGATTCCCGCGATCACCTGCCGGACGTCGTAGGGGACGCGGGGGCTGTCCGGCAGCCGGGGCATCGTCCCCGGGGGCGCCGGGATGCCCATCGGGATCTCGTCCCAGCACGAGTCGGGCAGGTAGGACAGGACCCGCCGGGCCAGGTCCATGGCCTCCGCCGGGGTGGAGGCGACCAGGTGCGCGACCCCCGAGTGGCGGGTGTGGATCTCGCTGCCGCCGAGGTCGCTCGGGCTGACGTCCTCGAAGGTGACGGCCTTGACGACCTGGGGCCCGGTGAGGAACATGTGGGCGTTCTCGCGCAGCATGATGATGATGTCGGTGAGCGCGGGCGAGTAGACGGCGCCGCCGGCGCAGGCTCCCAGGATGAGGCTGAGCTGCGGCACCCGGCCGGAGAGCTGCACGTTGGCCCGGAAGATCGCGCCGTAGCCGTCGAGGGCCGCGAGCCCCTCCTGGATGCGGGCGCCGCCCGAGTCGAGCAGCCCGACCACCGGCATCCTGGCACGTCCGGCCTGCCGCAGCACCGCCACGATCTTGGCGGCGTGGATCTCGCCCAGCGAGCCGCCGAGCGCGGAGGGGTCCTGGGCGAACACCCCGATCGGACGGCCGTCGACCGTCGCGTGCCCGGTGACGACGCCGTCGCCGGCCGGGCGCTTGGCCTGCATGCCGAAGGCCGTGACCCTATGTCGGGCCTGGCTGCCGAATTCCACAAAGGAGTCGGGGTCGGTCAGCGTGTCGATGCGATGCCGGACGTCCGCGGGCCGGGCCCGCGACACCAAGGAGGATGAGGAAAGCGGAGGTCCAGTCATTGTCACTCCATTATTTCGAACATTCCTTCTTTCTTGCCCCACACGAAATGGAGATGATTAAAAATTGAATCGTCCCCAGCTTTCCATGATAGGCTAAATATGTGCCTCGTCGCCTGTCAAGCCCATCCGGTAAGGCTCAAGTGCTAGTATGTAAGTGATCGCTTACTTAACGTGTTCAGCGCCCCGTCGGGAATATCCGCGACGGGGCGCTGTAATGAAGGGCGTCCTGCCCGCTCAGCGGGTGTTCTTGTTCCGGTACAGGCGCACGGCGAGCGGCGCGAACACCACCGTGATGAGCGCCGAGGTGATCAGCGCCCACATCACGTCCCAGAACCCGGCCGTGCCGTGCATGAGGGTCCGCGACGCCGTGGCCGCGTGGCTCAGCGGGTTGACCTTCACCAGCACCTGCATCCAGGACGGCATGGTCTCGGGCCGCACGAAGATGTTGCTCATGAACAGCAGCGGATAGATCACGATCATGCTGGTGCCGGAGACCCGCTCCGGGACGCTGGCCACCACGCCGATCGCGGCGAAGATCCAGCTCACGCTGAACGCGAAGACGATCAGCACCGCCACGGCCGCGAGCACGCCGAGGATGCCGCCGCCCGGCCGGAAGCCCAGCGCGAGCCCCATGCCGATGGTCATGGTCAGCGCGATCAGGTAGCGCAGGACGTCGCCGACCAGGTTGCCGGCGATCGCCGCCGGCTGCCAGAACGGCAGCGTGCGGAAGCGGTCGAAGACGCCCTTGTTGATGTCGGTGTTGATCGCGGTGCCGGTGTAGACGGTCATGAGGATGACGCTCTGCACCGCGATGCCCGGCAGGAAGAACTGGAGGTACTGGTGGGGCGAGCCGGCGAAGGCCCCGCCGAACAGGTACGTGAACAGCAGCAGGAAGATCGCCGGCAGCAGGATGATGTCGATGAGCTGGGCGGGGAAGTGCTTGAAGGCCATGATCCCACGCCACAGGTGGGTGATCGTCGCCGACATCGGGCTCGCCTTCGGCGGCCGCTCGTGGGTGACCAGGATGGCCATCACCCGGTCGTCGACGCCCTCGATGGAGGAGGTCATGCCGCGTTCTCCTCTCCGGCTTCCCCGGCGGACTGGTCGTCGGCCTTGTGGCCGGTGAGCGTCAGGAACACCTCGTCCAGGCTCGGCCGGGTCACGGAGAACTCGGCCGGCTCGATCGAGGCGCGGGTCAGCGCGCCGAGCGCCTGGAGCACCCGCGAGTTGTCCTCCACGCGGGCGGACAGCTCGGCGGGGTCGCCCTCCAGGTGCACGGGGGCGCCCAGCTCCTGCGTGAGCAGCTCCTCGGCCTTGTCGCGCTGCCCGGGGTCGCGCAGCCGCACGTGCAGGGCGACCTGGCCGACCGACGCCTTGAGCTCGTCGGTGGTGCCCTCGGCGATGACCTTGCCCTGGTCGACCACCGCGATGCGGTCGGCCAGCTCGTCGGCCTCGTCGAGGTACTGGGTGGTGAGCAGGATCGTGGTGCCGCCGGCCAGCAGCGCCCGCACGATGTCCCACACCTGGTTGCGGCTGCGCGGGTCGAGGCCGGTGGTCGGCTCGTCCAGGAACAGCAGGTCGGGGCTCACGACGATGCTGGCCGCGATGTCCAGCCGCCGCCGCATGCCGCCGGAGTAGGTGCTGACCAGCCGCCCGGCCGCGTGGGTCAGGCCGAAGGCGTCCATCAGCTCCGCGGCCCGCTCCCTGGCCCTCGGCCAGGTGTAGCCCTGGAGCCTGCCCATGAGGACGAGGTTCTCCAGGCCGCTCAGCGCGTCGTCCACCGAGGCGTACTGCCCGGTCACGCTGATGCGCCGGCGCACCGCGTCGGACTCGCGCACCACGTCGTGGCCGAACACGGTCGCCTTGCCGCCGTCGGGCCGCAGCAGCGTGGCCAGCATGCGGATCAGCGTCGACTTGCCCGCGCCGTTCGGGCCGAGCACGCTGTACACGACCCCGGGCGGCACCTGCAGGTCGACGCCGTCGACGGCCGCGGTCTGCCCGAACAATTTCCGCAGGCCGGAAGTCTCTATCGCGAGTGTGGGTGGAGAGCTCATCGCAGGCTCCCGTCGCTCCCGCCGTTTTTCGTCATGCCCCGGACGATAACGAGCAGCGCGGTCACCTCCTGACCGCATTGGTCGTGGACCGCGAAATTGTCCAGCCGTTCTCAGTGATTACTTGATTCGCGCCTCCGACCATGAAATTCCGCACGAGTCAAGGAGGCGGCAGTGATGGAACCGGACGTTGACGTGGTGGTCGTCGGTGGGGCACTCGGCGGCCTGTCCTCGGCGATGTTCCTGGCCCGGAGGGGCGTGCGGGTGCTGCTCGTGGAACGGCACGGCAGCACGTCGATCTACCCCAAGGCGGCCGGCCAGAACCCGCGCACCATGGAGCTGCTGCGCATCGGCGGCGTCGCCGAGGAGGTCATGGCCGCCACCGACATCCGCGGCCGGCAGGGCGACTTCACCATCAAGGTGGCCGAGACCGTGGGCGGCAGGACGCTGCACACCTTCGCCGAGAGCTTCGAGGAGCTGGTCGGGGCCACCGAGGACTGCACGCCCATGCCCTGGGCCCTCGCCTCCCAGGACCGGGTCGAGCCCATCCTGCTGGCCCAGGCCGAGAAGCACGGCGCCGACATCCGCTTCGGCACCGAGATGACGGACTTCGCGCAGGACGACGACGGCGTCACGGTGCGGCTGCGCACGGTGGCCGACGGCGCCGAGACCACGGTCCGGGGCCGCTACCTCGTGGCCGCCGACGGCCCGCGCAGCGAGATCAGGGAACGGCTCGGCATCCCGCGCCACGGCCACGGCTCGCTGGCCCACTTCGTCGGCATCATCTTCGACGCCGACCTGTCCGCGGTGCTGCCCCCCGGCTCGACCGGCTGGTACTACCTGCAGAACCCCGCCTTCACCGGCACGTTCGGCCCGACCGACCGGCCCGACCGGCACACCTTCTACGTCCAGTACGACCCGGCGCGCGGCGAGACGCCCGAGGACTACCCGCCGGAGCGCTGCGAGGAGCTCATCCGCCTGGCCGTCGGCGCGCCGGACCTGCGCCCTGTGCTGCTCGACGTGCAGGCGTGGGAGATGGCCGCCTACATCGCCGACCGCTGGCGCGACGGCCGGATCCTGCTGGTCGGCGACGCGGCCAAGGTCACCCCGCCGACCGGCGGGATGGGCGGCAACACCGCCGTCGGCGACGGCTTCGACGTGGCGTGGAAGCTCGCCGCCGTCGTCAACGGCGAGGCGGGGGAGGGGCTGCTCGACAGCTACGGCCTCGAACGCGCGCAGGTCGCCCGGCTGGTGGTGGACGAGTCGCTGAGCATCTACGGCGAGCGGATGGCCCCGCACCTGGCCGACAGCCTGCCGCGGGCGCGCGGCACGGCCGAGGTGCTCATGGGCTTCCGCTACCGCTCCGGCGCGGTGGTGGCCGAGGACGACGACCCGGAGCCCGTCGAGAACCCGCTGCGCCCCACGGGCCGCCCCGGCTTCCGCGCGCCGCACGCCTGGGTGGAGCGGGACGGGGCCCGCGTGTCCACGATCGAGCTGTACGGCGAGGGCTGGACGCTGATCGCCGGGCCCGAGGGGACGGCGTGGGGCGAGGCCGCCGCCGCGGCCGCGCGCGACCTGGGCGTCCGCCTCGACGTCCACGTCCTGGGGGAGGACCTGCGCGACCCGGACGGCGAGCTGACCCGCCGCTACGGGCTCGGGCCCGCGGGCGCCACGCTGGTGCGGCCCGACGGGGTGGTCGCCTGGCGCTCGGCGGGCGCCGCGCCGGACCCCGGGGCCGCCTTCCGCGCCGCCCTGGCCACGGTGCTGTCCCGGGTGCCGGCGGAGGCCACCCATGGCTGACCTGGCCACCGGGTCACCAGGGGACCGGCGGCGCCGGCTCGGCGGGCGCGGCCACCGCGCGGCCGAGCCGCGCCGACAGTTCGAGGACGTACTCCTTCAGCTCGGGCGGCTCGTGCACCTCGAACTCGATGTCGAACATGCCGATGGTCAGCGCCAGCCACTGCAGCGAGTCGGCCGCGGTGCGCAGCATGCACGTCTTGTCGTCGACGACCGTGAGGATGCCGTCGCGGGGCCGGATGCGCTCGGCGACCACCGAGACGGGGGCGTGCAGGGTGACCAGCGCCCGGTAGCGGGCCAGCGACGAGGTGATGGACTCGGCCACGTAGGCGGCGATGTCGTCCGACGGCAGCTCGCGCGGCTTGAACCGCTCGGCCGTCGCGTACGGCGAGGACAGCCGGTCCACGCGGAACGTGCGCCAGTCCTCGCGCTTGAGGTCCCAGCACATCAGGTACCACTTGCGGGCGACGTTGACCAGCCGGTACGGCTCGACGTGCCGGTTGCTCTCGGCCCCCTCGCGCGTGCTGTAGGCGAAGCGCAGCCGCTCGCGGTCGCGGCACGCCTGGGCCAGCAGGGTGAGGACCTCGGGGTCGACGGTCGGGCCGTTCGCGATGAGCGGCACCGTGTAGTTCTGCAGCGCGTTGACCCGCCGGCGCAGATGGCCGGGCAGGACCTGCTCCAACTTGGCCAGGGCGCGCACGGAGGTCTCCTCGATGTCGGCCACCGTGCCCCCGGCCGCCGTGCGCAGGCTGATCGCGATCGCCACCGCCTCCTCGCCGTCGAGCAGCAGCGGCGGCAGGGCGGTGCCCGCCTCCAGCCGGTAGCCGCCGTGCGCCCCCGGAGTGGCGTGCACCGGGTATCCGAGCTCGCGCAGCCGGTCGATGTCCCTGCGCAGGGTGCGCGGGCTCACCTCCAGCCGCTCCGACAGCTCGGGACCCGACCAGTTCCGGCAGTTCTGCAGCAACGACAGCAAACGGAGCATGCGCAACGGCGTGTTGGCCATGCTCGCATCGTGTCATGTGAAGCGGCCAGATTGTGGCCGCATTACCACCGGGTCAAGGAGGCGGGGCATCGCGATGATGTCTGCACGAAGAAGTATGAATAACCCGCTTGACGGTAATCAACAGCAATCTGTAAAGGACGTCCGGACAACCCCCGCCGAGAAGGGACGAATCCCGTGAAGGGGCTCGTGCTGGCCGGGGGATCCGGCACCCGATTGCGCCCGATAACCCACACCTCCGCCAAACAACTCGTCCCCGTCGCCAACAAACCCGTCCTTTTCTACTGCCTGGAGGCCATCGCCGCCGCCGGTGTCTCGGAGATCGGCATCATCGTGGGCGAGACCCACGCCGAGATCGAGGCGGCCGTCGGCGACGGCTCGCGCTTCGGCGTCGAGGTGACCTACCTCCACCAGCACGCGCCGCTCGGCCTGGCCCACGCGGTGCTCGTCGCCCGCGACTACCTGGGCGACGACGACTTCGTCATGTACCTGGGCGACAACTTCCTGCTCGGCGGCATCGACGACCTCGTCGGGCGCTTCACCCGCGACCGGCCCTCGGCCCAGATCATGCTCACCCGGGTCAGCGACCCGCGCCAGTTCGGCGTGGCCGAGCTCGACGCCTCCGGCCGGGTGATCGGCCTGGAGGAGAAGCCGCGCGAGCCGAAGAGCGACCTCGCCCTGGTCGGCGTCTACCTGTTCACCCCGGACATCCACGAGGTCGTGGCCGACCTCAAGCCGTCGGCGCGCGGCGAGCTGGAGATCAGCGACGCCATCCAGCGGCTGATCGACGACGGCCGCCGGGTCGAGTCGCTGGTCGTCTCCGGCTACTGGAAGGACACCGGCAACGTCACCGACATGCTGGAGGTCAACCGCCTGGTGCTGGAGTCGCTGGAGGGCCGCACGGACGGGCGGGTGGACGAGGACAGCGAGATCATCGGCCGCGTCGTCGTCGAGGACGGCGCCGTGGTCGAGCGCTCCCGGGTGCTCGGCCCCGCGATCATCGGCGCGGGCTCGCTCGTGTCCGGCAGCTACGTCGGGCCGTTCACCTCGATCTCGCGCGACTGCGCGATCGTGGACAGCGAGATCGAGTACTCGATCGTGCTGCCGCGCTCGTCGATCACCGGCGTGTCGCGGGTCGAGGGCTCCCTGATCGGCCACGACGTGCAGGTCACCCCGGCCGCCGGCGCGCCCCGGGCCCACCGGCTGGTGCTCGGCGACCACAGCAGAGTCCGGATGAGCTCATGAGGTTCGCACGCGTCCTGGTCGCCGGCGGGGCCGGGTTCATCGGCTCGGCGTTCGCCCGCGCGCTGGCGGCCGACGGCGTCGAGGTGACGGTCCTCGACAAGCTCACCTACGCGGGCAACCGCGCCAACCTGGCGGGCGTGCCGCACGCGTTCGCGCACGGCGACATCTGCGACGCGCGGCTGCTGGCGGACGTCGTGCCGGGGCACGACCTGGTCGTCAACTTCGCCGCCGAGTCGCACGTGGACCGCTCGATCGCGGACGCGGGGGAGTTCGTCCGCACCAACGTGTTCGGCACGCAGGCGCTCCTGCAGGCGTGCCTGGACGCGCGGACGCCCCGCGTGGTGCAGGTCTCCACCGACGAGGTGTACGGCTCGATCGCGCACGGCTCGTGGGACGAGAGCGCCCCGCTGGCCCCCCGCTCGCCGTACGCGGCCTCCAAGGCGGGCGGCGACCTGATGGCCCGCGCCTACGCCGTCACCCACGGCCTCGACGTCTCGATCACCCGCTGCGGCAACAACTACGGCCCCCGCCAGTACCCGGAGAAGGTCATCCCGCTGTTCGTCACCCGGCTGCTGCGAGGTCAGAAGGTCCCCCTGTACGGCGACGGCGGCAACGTCCGCGACTGGATCCACGTGGACGACCACTGCGCGGCGATCCGGCTGGTGGCCGAGGCCGGCGAGCCCGGCGAGGTGTACCACGTCGCCGGCACGGCCGAGCTGACCAACCGCGAGCTGACCGAGCGGCTGCTGGCCGCCTGCGGTGCCGGCTGGGACATGGTCGAGTTCGTGGAGGACCGCAAGGGCCACGACCGGCGCTACTCCCTCGACGACTCCCGGCTGCGCGCGCTCGGCCACACACCCAAGATCGACTTCGACACGGGGCTGGCCGAGACCGTCCGCTGGTACGCCGCCAACCCCGGCTGGTGGCCCTCCTGACCCGACCGTCCCATCCATCCCCGCTCATGAGGAGTTCCGTGGACGACATCACCCGCACCGCTCCGGCGCCGTGGCCGGAGCCCGTCACCATCGACAAGGCCGACCCGCGCTACCCCGACCTGGCCGGCCGGGGCATCAACGCCCGCTTCCCCGCCGCCCCGGCCGCGATCGGCCTGCCCGCGACCCCCCGGCACGTCGCCGAGCTGGTCGCGGACGCCGTAAGCGCGGGCCGGCGGCTGGCCGTGCGCAGCGGGGGGCACTGCTTCGAGTCGCTCGTCGACCACCCCGAGCTTGACGTGGTGATCGACCTGTCGGAGATGAAGGCGGTCGGCTGGGACCCCGAGCACCGGGCCTTCGCCGTCGAGCCGGGCGCGAGTCTGGGCGCCATGTACCGGACGCTCTTCCTGGGCTGGGGCGTGGCCGTCCCGGCCGGGCGCTGCCCGGAGATCGGCGTGGGCGGGCACGTGCCCGGCGGCGGGGGAGGGGCGCTCTCGCGCCGGTACGGCCTGTCCGTCGACCATCTGTACGGCGTGCAGGTCGTGGTGGCCGACGGCTCCGGCCGGGCCCGCCTGGTGACCGCGACCCGGGAGCCCGGCGACCCGAACCGCGACCTGTGGTGGGCGCACACGGGCGGCGGCGCCGGCGCCTTCGGCGTCGTGACGCGCTACCTGTTCCGCTCCCCGGACGGGGACGGCCGGCTGCTGCCGCCCGCTCCCGCCGCCGTCACGAAGAAGACCGTGCGCTGGTCGTGGGACGACCTGGACGAGGCCCGCTTCGTCGCGCTGGTGCGCGCCTTCGGGCTGTGGCACGAGCGCAACAGCGCGCCGGGCGACCCCGGGGCCCAGCTCGACAACAGCCTCACCCTGCCCCGGGCGGGCGGCGGCGAGGTCACGCTGGAGACCGCCTTCGACGCCGGCCGCCCGGACGCGGCCGAGCTGGCCGACGCCCTCATCGCCGACCTCGGCCGGGCCGCCGGGTCGTCGCCCGAGGTGGCGGCCGAGACGCGGTCCTTCCTCGCGGCGGTGCTCGTGCCCGACGAGTTCGCCGGGGTGAAGGGGCGCTTCAAGTCCAAGGCGGCGTTCCTGCGCTCCTGCTGGGAGGAGGACGTCGTCGCGCGGCTGTACCGCCGCCTCACCGACCAGGCGGGCTACCAGAACCCGGCCGCGGCGTTCTACCTGCTCTCCCACGGCGGCGCGATCAACGCGGTGGGGCAGGAGGAGACGGCCATGGCGCACCGCGACGCGGTGCTCAAGGCGTACGGGTCGGTCTTCTGGTGGGACCCGCGCGAGGACGAGACGCACCTGGGCTGGATCCGGGACACCTACCGCGAGCTGTTCGCCGACGCGGGCGGCGTGCCCGACCCCGATCGCGGCTACGGGGGCGCGTTCGTCAACTACGCGGACGCCGACTTCGCCGACCCGGAGCTGAACCGCAGCGGGGTGCCGTGGCACCGGCTGTACTTCCGCGGCAACTACGCGCGGCTTCAGGAGGTCAAGGGCCGCTGGGACCCGGGCGAGGTGTTCCGGCACGCGCTGTCGGTCCGCCCGCCCGGCGCCTAGCGCACCCGGGCGCAACCGGCGGGACGCCGGGCGACTCCCCGTCGCCCGGCGTCCCGTCGTGTCATCCGGCCGGCCTCACGGACGTCCGGCCGCTCCGGCGAAGGCGCGTCTCACAGGACGCGCACGCTCGGCACGTAGACGATCCACCTGCCGCCCTGCTCGGTGAAGCCCGTCTCCCTGGCCAGGATCTCGTCGGTGTGGTTCCAGGCGAACAGCACCGCGTAGTCCGGGTACGGCCGGCCGAACTCCGCCGCGGACCGGATCGGGATGTGCGACCCGGGCATCAGCCGGCCGATCTTGGCGGGCGTCGTGTCGTACACGCAGGGCAGCAGCTCCGGGCCGATGCCCGCGTAGTTGAGCACCGTGGCGCTCTTGGCGGTCGCCCCGTAGCCGGCCACGCGGGCCCCCTGGTCGCGCAGGTCGCGCAGCAGCTTCACCAGGTCCTCGCAGATCCGGTCGATGCCGGTGCCGAGCCCCTCCAGGGTCTCCAGGTCGTGCAGGCGCCGCTCGGCCTCCTCGGCGATGAGCTCGTCGACGGCGGGCGAGGGCGTCCTGGCCCCGGCGCGGGCGATGGTGTAGCGCACCTCGCCGCCGTGCACCGGCAGGCGCCGCACGTCGACCAGGTCGAAGCCGAAGCGCCGCGCCACCTCGCGCACCGACGTCGCGGTGAACAGGTAGAAGTGCTCGTCGTAGATCTGGTCGAAGGTGTGCCGCTCGACGATGTCGCCCAGGTACGGGTCCTCGAAGACGAACACGCCGCCCGGCTTCAGCAGGGCGTCCACCCCGCGGAAGACCGAGTCCAGGTAGGGGATGTGGCAGATCGTGTTGGCCGCGTAGATGACGTCCGCGTGGCCCTCCTCGGCGGCGATCTGGGCCGCGGTCGACTCCTCGAAGAAGTCGGTGCGCACCCGCACGCCGTCCTTCCTGGCCAGCTCGGCGACGCCGCCGGACGGCTCCACCCCGAGGTGGCGCACGCCGGCGTCCTTGACCACGCCGAGCATGACGCCGTCGTTCGACCCGATCTCCACGCAGAACGGGTCGGGTCCGGTCAGCTCGGCGGCGAGCAGGTCGCGCGCGGTCTGGGCGAAGTGCTCGCGCATGCGCTGCGAGCCGGAGGAGTGGTACGGGTAGTCGTAGTTGAACATCCGCTCGCGGGGCACCTCCTCCAGGAGCTGCACCATGGAGCACGACGCGCACACCCCCACGGCGAGCTGGAAGTAGAACGCGCCGGCGACGTCCTCCTCGGCGCGGAAGTCGTCGGACAGCGGCTGCCTGCCGAAGTCGAAGAACTTCCTGACCTGGCCATCACAGATTCGGCATCTGGTCACATCGGGCTCTTTCTACTCGGCCTACTCGGCTACTCGGGCTACTCGGCTACTCGGCGAAGATGGCGACCGCGCGGGCCCAGCCCGCCCCGGCGCCGGTGATCTTGATGGGGAAGCACGCGACCTGGAAGCCGTCCGGCTGCTCCAGCGCGTCCAGGTTGGCCAGCCGTTCGATCTGGCAGTACTCACGGCTGCGGCCGATGACGTGCGCGGGCCACAGCACGGAGCGGTCGCCGCTCTCCCGGTAGCGGGCGATGACGTCGCCGAACGGCGCGTCCAGGCTGAACGCGTCCGTCCCGATCACCCGCACCCCGTGGTCGAGCAGCAGGTGGACGGCGGGGCCGTCCAGCCCGGTGAACTCGGTGAAGTAGCGCGGGGTGCCCGCCCACGCGGACGCGCCGGTGTTGAGCAGCACGATGTCGCCCGGCCGCGGCCGGCGCCCGGCCCGCTCCATGGCCTTCTCCAGCTCGGCGACCCCGGCCACGGACGTCTCGCACCCGGTCAGGTCGAGCAGCAGCCCAGGGCCGTAGAACCACTCCAGCGGCAGCTCGTGGACGTCGCGCGGCCGGCCGTCGCCGTACGACGCGCGCGACCCGTAGTGCGAGGGGGCGTCCACGTGGGTGCCCGTGTGCGAGGTGAGCTTGATCCGGTCGAGCGACAGGAACTCGCCGTCGGGCAGCTCGGCCGGGTCGAAGTGGACGCCGAAGTGCTCCCGCATCTCCTCGGCCATGTGCGCGGCCCCCTGCGCGGGGGTCAGGATCTCGTGCTCCACGGGGTCGGGCTCCCACGCCTTCGCGTCCACCGCGCTGCTGATGTCGACCAACCGCACCGGATCTCTCCTCCCGTCCCGCCCGGTCCCGCGGACCAGCGGGATCGTCGCCTACGAGCACACCGGCGGCCTCTGGAGGCCGGTTGGAGCGCGGGTGGACCAAACAGGCCGAAGCGCTTCTCCAGCGACCTTCCGGTGACGATCAGCAGGCTGGCCTCAACGGTCCACCCGACGAGCCACGGAGCGACCATGTCACCTGATCTGCGAACACCGGTGTCCGCCGAGGGGCGGCGCCTGCTCGAACTCCTGCGCCCCTACCTGCCCGTCCTCAAGGAGGAGGCGGCGGCGAACGACCGCGCGGCCGCCCTGCCCGCGCACCTGTTCGCCCGGATGCGCAAGGACGGCGTCATGGGCGCCACCGTCCCCGGCGACCACGGCGGGATCGGGGTCACGCGGATGCACGACGTCGCCGTGGCGCTGCACGAGCTGGCCCAGGCCGACGCGGGCGTGGCCCTGGCCCTGCACATGCAGTTCAGCCGCGGCCTGACGATGACCTACGAGGCCAGGCACGGCGCGCCGAACGCGCGGCGCCTGGCCAGCGACATCCTGCGCCAGATGGCCGCCGGCGAGGCCGTGGTGTGCGGCGCCGTCAAGGACACCAGGCAGGTGACGGCCCTCACCCGCGGCGACGACGGCGTCTACCGGCTCACCGGCCGCAAGACGCTGGTCAGCATGGCGCCGATCGCCACCCACTTCGTCATCTCCGCGCAGCTCCACGAGCCGGGCCAGCCGGTACGGCTGGCCGCCCCCGTGGTGCCCCGGCACACCCCGGGCCTGACCGTGGAGGACAACTGGGACGGCATGGGCATGCGCTCCTCCGGCAGCGTGGACATCCTCTTCGACGCGTGCCCCGTCCCGGAGGAGAACGTGCTGCCGCGCGGGCTGCTCGACGAGCCCAGCGACGCCGCCCTGGCCGGCCAGACGGTGTCCTCGATCACGATGCTCGGCATCTACGTGGGGCTCGCCGAGGCCGCCCGCGACCTCGCGGTGGCCGCCACCCGCAAGCGCGGCGAGCCGCAGTCCGGCGTGCGGACGCTGCTGGCCGAGATCGACGCCCGCCTGTACGCGCTGCGCTGCGCCGTCACGCACGCGCTGGCCGAGGCCGACCGGCTGTCGGACGATCTCAGCGGCGACCCGGACGAGCGCGGGCGTGGCATGATGACCCCGTTCCAGTACGCCAAGTTCCTGGTGAACAAGCACGCGGTGGGCATCGTCGACGACTGCGTGACCGTGGTGGGCGGCGCCGCCTACACGGGCAAGCACCCGCTGTCGAAGCTGTACCGGGACGTCCGCGCGGGAGGATTCATGCACCCGTACAACCACGCCGACGCGGTCGACTACCTCAGCGCCCAGGCGCTGCGGTGAAGGCGCGCGAGCTGGCGGTGGCCGGCGCCTACGAGTTCATCCCCGAGATCTTCCCCGACGACCGCGGGCTGTTCGTCTCGCCGTTCCAGCACGCCGCCTTCGAGGCCGCGGCCGGGCACCCGCTGTTCCCGGTGCGCCAGACCAACCACAGCCGCTCGCGGCGCGGCGTGGTGCGGGGCGTCCACTACACCGTCACCCCGCCGGGCACGGCCAAGTACGTCTACTGCCCCCAGGGGCGCTCGCTGGACATCATCGTGGACGTCAGGACCGGCTCGCCCACCTACGGCCGGTGGGAGGCGGTGCTGCTCGACCCGCGCGACTTCCGCTGCCTGTACTTCCCCGTGGGCGTGGGCCACGCGTTCGTGGCCCTGGAGGACGACACCGTGATGTCGTACATGCTGTCCCAGGAGTACATGCCGGAGCACGAGCTGGCGCTGTCGGCCCTGGACCCGGAGCTCGGCCTGCCCATCCCGGAGGAGCTGGAGGAGACGATCCTGTCGCCCCGGGACGGGGCGGCGCCGACGCTGGAGGAGGCGCGGCGGGCGGGGCTGCTGCCCTCGTACGCCGCCTCCCTGGAGGTGGAGCGGGCGCTGTGGGGCCGGTGAACGGGGAGGGCGCGCCCGGGCGGGTGATCGTCCTCGGCGGGTCGGGAAGCGTCGGCAGGCAGGTGTGCGCGGCCTTCGCCGCCCGGGGCTGGGACGTGCTCGCGGTGGCCCGCCACGCGGCCCCGCACCTGGAGCCGTACCCGTTCGCCGCCCTGGACGTCACGGCGACCGAGCCGCGGCGGATCGCCGAGCTGGTCTCGACGGCCCGCGCGGTCGTCAACGCGGCCGGCGGGTGGGGCGACACCACCGAGGAGATGACGTACTCGCACATCAGGCTGGTGGACCGGCTGCTGGAGGGGCTCGCCCAGGCGCCCTGCCGGCCGCGCCTGGTGCACGTGGGCTCGGTCCACGAGTACGGTCCGGTGCCGCACGGCACGCTGCTCACCGAGGACGTCGAGCCGGCGCCCGTCACCCCGTACGCGCGGGCCAAGCTGGCCACCTCCCAGGCGGTCCTGACGGCCGTGGAGCGGCACGGGATCGACGCGGTGGTCCTGCGGGCGGCCAACATGTCGGGGCCGTACCCGCCGCAGGAGAGCTTCCTCGCGGCGCTGGCGGGCCGGATCCGGCGGGCCCTGGAGACGGGCGAGACGCTGGAGCTGAGCGTCGCCGACGCGCGGCGCGACTTCGTGGACGTGCGCGACGTGGCCGAGGCGATCGAGCGGGCAGCCCGGGCACCGGTGGGCGGCCAGGTGATCAACGTCGGTCTCGGCGAGGCGCTGCCGATCGGCTGCCTGGTCGAGTGGCTGATCGAGGCCGCGGGCTTCCCCCAGGACCGGATCAAGCACCTCGACCAGGAGGTGCGCAGCAAGGGCGGCGACTGGACCCTGATGGACATCCGGCGGGCCCGCGAGCGGCTGGGGTGGCGGCCGCGCACCGCGCCGCGCGCGTCGATCCGCGACCTGTGGCGCTCCTCGACGGAGACCGCCTGAGCGGTCCCGCACCTGTCCCGCACCTGGAGCATGTGACGGCGGAGGCGGCCTGAGGCCGCCTCCGCCGTCATGTCAGGCGTCGAGCACCGAGCGCAGCGCCGAGATCACCTTGTCCTGGGTGTCGGCCGCCAGCGACGGGTACATCGGCAGCGAGAAGATCTCCCCGGCCAGCCGCT
This sequence comes from Nonomuraea roseoviolacea subsp. carminata, assembly GCF_024172185.1. Taxonomy (GTDB): domain Bacteria; phylum Actinomycetota; class Actinomycetes; order Streptosporangiales; family Streptosporangiaceae; genus Nonomuraea; species Nonomuraea roseoviolacea. Next base: position 195,525 of record NZ_JAMZEC010000001.1, on the reverse strand, counting down.
CCGTCACCGGCAGCGACCCCTTGCCGTAGCCGAGGTGCGCGAAGCCGGTCATGGTGTGCACCGGCCACCGGTAGCTGACGTTCAGGTGGATGTCGTAGGCGTCGAGCGCCTCGATGACGCGGTCCCGTTCGGGGTGCCGCACGACGTAGACGTAGTGGACGTGGTCGTTGCCCTCGGCCAGCGAGGGCAGTACCAGCCCGGGGACGTCGCCCAGCCCCTCCTCGTAGCGCCGGGCGACCTCGCGCCGGCCGGCGATGTAGGTGTCGAGCCGCCGCAGCTTGCGCCGCAGGATCTCCGCCTGCACCTCGTCGAGCCGGCTGTTGTGGCCCGGCGTCCGGACGACGTAGTACTGCTGCTCCATGCCGTAGTAGCGCAGCCGGCGCAGGTTGGCGTCCACCTCGGGGTCGGCGGTCACCGTGGCGCCGCCGTCGCCGTACGCGCCGAGCACCTTGGTCGGGTAGAAGGAGAAGGCCGCCGCGTGCCCCATGGTGCCCGCCAGGGCGCCGTGGTGGCGCGCGCCGTGCGCCTGGGCGCAGTCCTCCAGCACCCGCAGCCCGTGCCGCTCGGCCAGCTCCAGCACCGGGCGCATCTCGACGCACTGCCCGTACAGGTGGACGGGCAGCAGGCAGCGCGTACGCGGGGTGATCGCCGCCTCCAGCAGCGTGGTGTCCATGAGGTAGTCCTCGTCCCTCACGTCCACGAACACGGGCGTCGCGCCCACCGCGTCGATGGCCACCACCGTCGGTGCCGCCGTGTTCGACACGGTGATCACCTCGTCGCCCGGGCCTATCCCGAGCGCCTGCAGGCCCAGGACAATCGCGTTGGTGCCGTTGTCCACGCCCACGCAATGGGGCAGGCCGTGGTAGGCGGCGAACTCCCGCTCGAACGACTCAACGCTCCTGCCCAGGATGAGCTGGCCCGACTCGAACACGGTCTCCACCGCGTCCAGGATGTCGGCGCGCTCCTGGTGATATTCCTGCAGGTAGTTCCACACATAGGTCGACAATGCAGTCGCTCCTTTATCCGGCGATCCTGACCAGGTCGAGCTTCGGGTCCGAGCGCAAGATGGCCTGCTGGAGGTGCTGGAGGCGGGCCGACGGCTCGACGCCCAGCTCGCTGACCAGCGTGGTGCGCAGTTTGATGAAGTTCTCCAGGGCCTGGCTCTTACGGCCCGACCGGTGCAACGCGATCATGAACTGGGCCCAGAAGTTCTCGTGCATCGGGTACCTCGCGGTCAGCGCGGACAGCTCGGCCAGCAGCCCGACGTGCCGGTTCAGCCGGAGGTCGGTCTCGATGCGCGCCTCCAGCACGCCGAGCCGGCTCTCCTCCAGCCGGGCCACCTCGACCCCGATCCGCAGCCCGGCGTGGACGTCGACGAGCGCCTCGCCGCGCCAGATGTCCAGCGCGTCGCGGAACAGCGCCGAGGCCGACTCCCACTGACCGGCCTCGAACGCCTGCTTGCCGGCGGCGGAGAGCTGCTCGTAGCGGTGGACGTCCACGTCGCCCGGGTCGATGTCGAGCAGGTACCCGCCGTAGCAGGTCCGCAGGACGTTCTTCGCCGCGTCGGTGCGGGTGGCGCCGAGCGCCGCGGCGATGCCCCTGCGGACCTGGAGGATGTAGGTCTGCAGGGTGGACAGCGCACTCGTCGGAGGGTGCATCCCCCACAGCTCCTCGACGAAGGACGCCACGGTCACCACGGTGCCGGCGTGCAGCGCCAGCAGTGAGAAGACCTGGCGGGGCTTGCGCGGGATCGGTGTGATCGACATCCCGTTCTGGCTCGCGACGAGCGGTCCTAACAGCTTGACTTCCATTGGGAGAGCGTCCCCCTTAACGCACATGTGGAAATTCGGTCACGATCTGGCGGGTCTTCACCCCCCTCGACCCGTCTGATGGGACTCTCCTATTTTGACCATGTCAAGGACATTCCCTCCACAAAAGCGTGAGCCCGACATATCCCTCCGTGAATAATTCACGAAAGACGCGTGGATGTTTCATGTTCGGTAGGCCGTATTGCGGTGAGGGATAGGGGGCGGACTCTACGCTCCGGCCGCCCGCGGCGCCCCGGAGCGGCCCTGATGGATTCCGGGTGGATCCCCGGAGGCGGCCGGGCGAACTCTTCGCGTACGGCCGGAAGCGGTGCGGAAGGAGGATGTCATGCCTCCGACATCCGGCACCGAGGGGTAAAACGTCTTCATCGTGAAGGGTCGCCGCTGCGAAATTCAGCGGGCGGTGAGCGCAGATGCGAGGGAAATGCGGAAGGGGGTGACCGTTTTGCGATGATGACAAATCGGCGGGCCGAATAAAGGTGGGTTCTGCCCTGGCCCGAGCGCGATTCAGGCGCTCACCGGGACCGCGCGGACTGGGTCGCGCGGTAGTGGGAGGGCGGCACTCCGTACCGGTCCGTGAACGCCTGGCGGAGCGTCTCGGCGTTGCCGAACCCGCAGCGCGCCGCGACGGCCGCCATCGGCAGCCGGGTGGTCGCGAGGAGCTGGGCGGCGGCCTCGGTGCGGGCCCGCCGGACGAACCGGGCCGGCGTCAGGCCGAGGTGGCGCAGGAAGAGCCGCGACAGGTGCCGCTCGCTGACCCCCGCGCGCTCGGCCAGCCGCGCCGTGGACAGGTCATCGGCCAGGTCCGCCGTGACGTGCTCCACGACCCGCCGCACGACGCCGTCGCCGGGCGGCGGCGCGGCCGTGAACATGCTCATCTGCGCCTGGTTGCCCGGCCGCTGGAGGTAGGTCACGAGCTGGCGGGCCACCGACCGGGCCACGCCGCCGCCGTGGTCCTCCTCGATGAACGCCAGCGTGAGGTCCAGCGCGCTGGTCACCCCGGCGGCGGTGGCCACGGAGCCGTCCCTGACGAAGATCGGGTCGGGGTCGAAGCAGACCGCCGGGTAGCGGACGGCGAACGCCCGCGCCCAACCCCAGTGGGTCGTGGCGCGCCGCCCGTCCAGCAGCCCCGTGGCGGCGAGGACGCCCGCGCCCGTGCAGACCGACGCCACGCGGCGGCTCTCCCGGGCCAGACGGCGCACGTGCGCGACGATGCCCTGGTCGGCCGCCGCCGCCCCGTGCCCGATGCCGCCGGAGACGAGCAGGGTGTCCAGCGGCCCGGTGACGCGTTCGAGCGCGCCCTGCGCCTGGATCGTCAGCCCGGTGCCGCACGTGACCGGCCGGCCCCCGGGCGTGACCAGCGTCACCTCGTACGGCGGTGGCGGCCCCTCCATGTTGGCCATCACCAGAGGGGTGGTGACGCACGCGATGTCGAGCAGCTCCGCCGCCTCGTAGCCCACGATCACGACCCGCCGGACGTCCATGCCTGGAATCTAGGGCAGAAGGACCGGTGTCCCAAGTTTCCGGACACATCCGCGGCCGCGGGTTCGGCGCGGCCGCCCGCGGCCCCACAGTCGCACCATGACGACCTCCCTCCCCCCGCAGGCGATCGGGCCCGTGAACCGGTGGCGTTTCCTGGGCCACTTCGCCGAGATGCTCGTCGCGATGATCCTCGGCATGGTGCTCCTCGGCCCGCTCTGGGAAGCGCTGCCCGGCGGGCCCGCCCTGCTCGCCCGCCCGGACGTCGCCGTCCTGGTGATGGCCACGGACATGACCGCCGGCATGGCGCTCTGGATGCGCTATCGCGGCCATGGCCGGGGCGCGATCGCGGAGATGGGCGCGGCGATGTACGCCCCGTTCGCCGTGCTGCTGGTGCCCTACTGGGCCGGGCTGCTGCCCGGCCACGCCCTCATGGTGGCCGGGCACGTGCTCATGGTCCCGGCGATGCTGCTGGTGATGCTGCGGCGCCGCGCCGAGTACGGCGCCGCGCACCACCACCACCGGACGGCGGAGCGCGGCCTGCTGGAGCGGCGCTGGCCCACGCTGCTCGGCCTGGTCATGACGCTCGCCTGCTGGGTGGACCCGATGCTCCCGCCCGCGCCGGTCCTGCTGGTGCTGCCGGGCACGTACCTGGTGATCGGGCTGTTCCGCCGCACGCTGCGCGGCCCCGGCGTCGTCGCGCTCCAGCTCGCCGGCCTGGCGGGGTACGCCGCCCTCACGCTCGCGGCCCTCGCGGCCGATCCGGCCGCGGCCCGCTACCTGATCGCCGCCGGCTGGCTGGCGCACGCCGTGTGGGACGCCGCCCACTTCGTCACCCGCCGGGTCGTGCCGCGCGACTACGCCGAGTGGTGCGGCGTCGTGGACCTCGTCGTCGGCGTGACGATCCTCTTCGTGCTCTGAGCGGTCGGACCGGAAGCGGGACCGGCACCGGCTAGCCTCCGGCCGGAGGCGTGGGCGGCTGCCCGGCGGGGAACAGGATCGCGCTGAGGAGATAGGGTGCGCGGCCCGGCGCGGGCGCGTTGGCCAGCCGGTCGCGCAGCACCGCGAGCAGGTCGGCCGTCATCGCGGTGAGCTCGTCGGGGCTCAGCCACAGGGTGCCCTGCCGGTAGGAGACCGAGTCGGCGGCCGGGTCGGCGCCCTCGCGGTCCAGGTAGGCGTTGAACTCGGCGATCAGGACGGCCATGGCCGCGGCGAACCCGCGGCGGTGGTCGTCGGGGGACATCGCGGCGGCCGCGCCGGCGTCGATCGCGGGCCGGTCCCGGCGCAGCCGGTAGCGGCGCTCGACGGCGCCGCGCACCCGCTGCTCACCGTCCACCTCCACGAACCCGCCCTCGGTGAGCTGGGCGACCTGGCGGTAGAGCGTGATCTTCGGGATCTCGGGCATGCGGGCGCACATCTGCGCGACGGTCAGCGTGCCCGCGGCGGACAGGGCGTGCACGATGCGCAGCCGCACGGGGTGCAGCAGCTGCTCGACAGGGTCCATGGCCCAACGATTTCATATGAGATACCGTTATCAAAAGTGAAAACGTTGAGGCGGAGGTGATCGGCATGCGCGAGCTGCCGGGACGGGCGGTGCCGGTGAACGGCCGGCACGTCTACGTCGAGGAGTCCGGCGAGGGGCCGGGGTGGGTGGTCTTCGAGGCGGGCGCGGGCTGCGGCCGCACCTGCTGGGACCCGGTGCTGGCGCCGCTGGCCGGCAAGGCGCGGCTGGTGGCCTACGACCGCGCCGGACGCGTGGCCGACGGCCGCGCCACCGGCCGGCTCTCCATCGACGACCTGGCCGCCGACCTGGTCGCCATGACCGAGGCCGTCGTCCCGGGCGGATTCGTGCTCGTCGCGCACAGCATGGGCGGCCTGGTCGCCCGCCGTGCCGTCGAGCGCCTGGGGCCCCGGCTGCGGGGCCTGCTGCTGGTCGACCCCACACCGGAGACCTCCCCGGTGTACGACACCTGGGACCGGACCGTCGAGAAGGTCGACCGCATGCTGGCCGTGACGCAGACGCTCACCCGATTCCCTCCCCTGGCGCGGCTGTTCAGCGGCGACATGAGGCGCCTGTACTCCGCCGACACCTACCGCACCATGCTCGCGGAGGACTTCACCCCCGCCGGGACCTCCCAGACCCGCAGGGAGATGCGGGCGGTGGCCGCCGCCATCCCGCAGTTCCGCGCCAGGCCGCCCCGGCCCCCGAAATGCCCGACGATCGTGCTGTCCGCGGCCCGCCCCGCCAAGGGGCGAGAAGCTCAACACGCCTCCATCCGCGAGCACCAGCGCCGCTACGCCGAGACCCTGCCCGACGGGTGCCACGAGGACGTCGCCTCGGGGCACCTCATCCAGGCCGAGCAACCACGCCTCCTCGCCGACCGGACGAGCGAGCTCCTCACCCACTGATCACCGGGCCTCCGGCCGCGTTCCGGGACGGCGGCCCGGGGTCAGGCGCGGCGGGGCTCTCCCCGGTACGAGCCGAAGGACCACAGGTTGCCCTCCGGGTCGCGGACCGCGAACTCGCGCGAGCCGTAGTCCGTGTCGCGCGGCCCGTACAGCACCTCCGCCCCGGCCTTCACGGCCCGCTCGAACAGCGCGTCGGGGTCGTCGGTGACGGCGTACGCGCCGAACGTGCCGGGCGGCAGCCGCCAGGGGTTCTCCTCGTCGCCCTCCCGGTCGGAGCCGAGCATGATCCCGCCGCCGGGCGGCCAGTCGAGCTGGGCGTGGTCGACGCGCTCGCCCTCGCCGTACACGGCGGTCTCCTCGAAGCCGAACGCCTCGACGAGGAACGCGATGAGCCCGCGGGCGTTACGGGCGCGCAGCGTGGGCCAGACCTGGGGTGCCGGTGTCGTTGTCGTCATGCTCATCATGGTGCGCCGGGGGAGGCGGCCCGGGCTTGGACGTTTCGGAACCGCGGGTGATCGTGTCGTGAGACTCCTCCACCAGGCCCGCGTCCTCCACCAGCCCGGCGTCCTCGGCGAGCCAGCGGGAGGGCGGGCACCCGGCGAGGTCGCGGAACTCCCGGGCCAGGTGCGCCTGGTCGTAGTAGCCGCACGCGGCGGCCAGGTCGGCCAGCCGCGGCGGCCGGCCGCCCGTGACGCGGCGCTGCAGGAGCCGGCGCGCCCGGTCGAACCGGATCACCCGGGCGGCCGCCTTGGGCGACAGCCCGATCTCGGCGGCGAACCGGGAGCCCAGATGGCGGGCGCTCCAGCCGACGTCGCGGGCCAGCTCGCCCACCGGCACCCCGCCGCCGCCCGCCAGCAGCGCCCGCCAGGCCCGCCGGACCTCGGCGGGCACCTCGGCACCGCGCCGCGCGGCCCGGCGCAGCAGCAGCTCGTCCAGGACCGCGAACCGCGCCGCCCAGTCCGGCGCCGCGTTCAGGCGCTCGTGCAGCTCGTGCGCGGCACGGCCGAGCAGGTCGGCCCCGTCCACGTCCAGCCCGCTCAGCTCGCCCGCCGGCACGCCCAGCAGCGCGCGGGCGCCCAGCGGGCTGAGCGCGAGCTGCACGCCGGCCTGCCGCCCTTCGTGGGTGACCAGCGCGGGCGCGGTGTGCAGGCCCCCGGCCAGCGTGTCGTAGCGTCCCGGGGCCTGCGCCGGGTCGGGGTGGGCCGCGATGACGAGCGGGTCGTCGAGGGCCACGATGAGCGTCAGGAACGGCGACGGCAGTCCCCGGTGCAGGCCGGGGACCGCGCCGCGCTCGCGGTAGCCGTGGTAGTGCGCGATCAGCGGACGCAGCGGGGGAGCGGGCGTCCCGTACGCCATCTCCATACCGGCACCCTACCCGCGCCGCCGTCGCCGAGCGGGCTCGTGGGATCGTCAACGCAGGCGTTCGAGGGCCTGTCGCCACGCCTTGAGCGTGAACTCGGCGGAGTAGGCGTCCACGGGGCCGAAGGCGTCGGTGAAGGTCTCCAGGACCAGTCTCCCCGACCTGACCACGATGAGGTTCGTCTCGCCCGGCCGGGTGTTCCCCCACACGCCGGCCGGGGTCACGCGCTTGAACCCGCTCACCGTCGCGCCGGGGATGTCCGGCAGCACGTCCTCGGAGAGCCTCCGCACCCGGATCGTGATGGTCTTCCCTCCATGTCTCGCGCGGAACGCGCCGCACCCGCGTGGAAGCCGCCCTTCGACCGCCGCCCGTGGCAGGTCGCCGGGCACCGAGACGAGCGTCTCGCCCAGGGCCCTGTCACCCCACATCTCGACCGCGGCCGCCGGAGCGTCGGGGAACCGCGCCACCTTGGCGGGGTCGAACAGCAGGCCGGCCGTGGCCGAGGTCCGGCACCGGGCGGGCACGAGGCGGCCGGCCCAGCTCCGCTGCCTGGTCCTCCCGGCGAGGAAGCGCGCCGCGGTGCCGGTCGCCACATGACGCACCTCGTAGCCGGACAAGCCGTCGTCCGTCGTGAGCAGGGCGTTCCTCAGCTCTCCCGCGGTGTGCTCCCACGCCGGCCGGTCCGAGGCGAGGGCCGGCGCGGACGGGGACAGCGCGGGCAGGGACAGCGCGGGGACGCACAGCAACGCCGCCGCGGCGGACTTCGCGATGTGTTTCATGCCGGCCACCGTGCTCGACGGCCCGTATAGGCAGCCGTATACAGCTTCCGTATATCTGCGCATATATGGCTTCGACCAGCGTTTCTTGCGGCGGAGGTCCTCCGTCCGCTATCTCGATGTCACGACGAACGGGGGCGAGCCGGTCATGGACATCCGGGTTCTGGGACCCATCGAGATCCGGTGGGGGGACACGTCATCCCGGCTCACCGCGCCGAAGGAGTGCGCGCTCCTGGCCGCGTTGCTGGCCAGTCCCAACGAGCCAGTGCCGACCGCGCGGCTGATCGACGCCCTGTGGCCCGGCGACCCGCCTCCCTCCGCGAGCCACAACCTCCGGCTCTACGTGACCAGGCTGCGCCGGAGGCTCGGCGACGGCGACCGTGTCGCGCGCCTGGAGCGCGGGTACGCCCTCGCCGTCCGGCCGGAGGAGGTCGACGCTCTCCGGTTCGAGCGAGCGCTCGACAGAGCCCGGGCGGGCGGCGGCCCGGCGGACGCCGCCGGTGTCGCCGCGCTGTACCGCGAAGCTCTCGAACCGTGGCGGGGCAGCGCCTTCGAAGGCGCCGACCTGGGCGGCGGCGCGGGGAGGGACTACGCGGTGCGCCTGGACGAACTGCGTGCCGCGGCGATCGAGGAATGGGTCGACGTCGAACTGGACCTCGGCCGTCATCGAGCGCTCATCGGTGAGCTGCGCGCGCTCACGGCCGCCCACCCCCTGCGTGAACGGCTACACGCTCAGCTCATGCTCGCCCTCTACCGCTCGGGACGGCAGGCCGAGGCGCTGGACGCCTACCAGGCCGCGCGCAGGGTCATCGTGGCGGAGCTCGGCCTCGAACCGGGCCCCGAGCTGCGCGGCCTGGAGTCGGCCATCCTGGCCGGCGATCCCGCGCTCGACCACGTGCCAGGCCGGGCCGATCCCGTTCGCTCGGCCCCGGTACGGTCCGGCCGTGCCTCCCGGCTCCGGAAGGTCGCGGCCGCGCTCGTCGTGGCCCTCGCCGTCGCGGTCTACGCCTCCCGTTCCGGCGCGCGAGGGCTCACGCCGGCGCCCGCGGCGGCGACCCCGGCCGGCCCGGCCGGCCCTGCCGGACCGGCCGTCCCGGCGACCCCGGCGCCGGGAGCGGCCGGGGGCGACGGCGTCCTGACCGTGGGCACCCTGCTGCCCCGCACCGGGCTGCTCTACTTCATCGGCTCGTCCACCGGCAACGGCGCGCGGCTGGCCGTCGAGGACGTGAACGCGGCGGGCGGTGTGCTCGGCAGGCCGGTCCGGCTCCTCGAAGCGGATTCCGGCGACACGAGTCCCGACATCGCGACGAGCCAGGCGGCCGGCCTCGTCGAACGGGGCGTGGACCTCGTCGTCGGTCCCGCGTCCAGCACGCTCTCCCTGCGCGTCCTGGACGAGGTCACCGACGCCGGCGTCACGATGATCTCCCCGGCCGCGACCGCGGGCGAACTCACCGACGCGTACGACCAGGGCATGTACTTCCGGACCGTGGCCGCCGACACCCTGCAGGGCGAGCTGCTCGGCCGGCTCGCCGCCGAGGAGGGCAACCGTACCGCGATGATCGTCACGCTGGACGACGCCTACGGCGATGACGTGTCCGGCGGCGCCCGGCGAGCGCTGGCCGCCCATGGCGTGAAGGTGCTCGACCGCCTGGTGTACCGGCCCGGGACCCGGGACTTCGCCCGGTACGCCGCCCGCGTCGCCGAGGCCCGCCCGGACGCTCTGGTGATGATCGGATTCGAGGAGACCGTGCCCTTGATCCGCGAGCTGGCCCGGCGTGGCCTCACCGCCCGTGACCAGAACTGGTACCTGACCGACGCCAACCTCGTCCAGTACGCCGACAGGGTCCCCGCGGGAGTGCTGGCGGGCGCGCAGGGCACGCTCGCCGGAAGCGACCCCGCCGGCGCGTTCGCGGCCCGCATGAGGAGGGCCGATCCCCAGCACGACGACCTCGGCTACGCGGCGGAGGCGTACGACGCGGTGGTGCTGGGGGCCCTGGCGGCCGAGGCGGCGCACAGCGATCTCGGCCAGTCGATCGCGGCGCGCCTGGCGGAGGTGAGCTCCGGCGGGCGGCGGTGCACGTCCTACCGGGACTGCGCCGCGCTGGTGCGGGCGGGCGTCGACATCGACTACGACGGGCTCAGCGGGCGCATCGAGTTCGACAGCAACGGTGACGTGCGGGAAGGGAGCTTCGGCGTCTACCGCTACGACGAGTCCAACCACTACGAACGGGTGGCCACGCGCACGGTCGGCCACCCTTGACCCCGGGCCTCCCGCCCCTGCGCGTGAGCGAGGCCCCGTGGCCGGGAGCCCGAGCCCTATCGTGGAGGCATGCTGACCGTCGGCGTCGACCTGGCCGCCGAGGCCGTGCGGACCGCGGTGGCGTGGCTCGACTGGCGCGACGGCCGGGCGCGGCTCGTCCGGGTGGAGACCGTGGCGGACGACGCCCTCGTCGTCGAGGCGGTGGCAGGGGCGGTGACGGCCGACGGCAGGGCGGGGATCGACTGTCCCCTCGGCTGGCCCGACCGGTTCGTCGACTTCGTCGCCGCGCACCGCGCCGGGCGCGTCCGGGTGCCGGAGGGGCGCGCGGGCCGCGACTGGCGGCGCGACCTGGCGTTGCGGGTCACCGACCAGGTGGTGCGCGAGCGGACCGGGCTGACGCCGCTGAGCGTGTCGGCCGACCGCATCGGGCACGCCACCATGCGCTGCGCCGCCCTGCTGGCCGAGCTGGCGCGGCGGGGCGCTCCCGTGGAGCGGGGCGGGGGCGGCGCGGTCGTGGAGGTGTACCCGGCGGCCTGCCTGAAGCTGTGGGGGCTGCCGTACCGGGGGTACAAGCGCGCCGCCAACCTCGCCGAGCTGGGCCGGCTCGTGGACCGGCTGCTCGCCGAGGCGCCGTGGCTGGACCTCGGCCCGTACGAGCGGCTCTGCCGGGCCTCGGACGACGCCACGGACGCCGTCGTGTCCGCGCTCGCCGCCCGGGCCTCGGCCCTCGGCCTGGTCACCGTCCCGGAGGGGCGCCAGGCCGCCCCGGCCGCCACGGAGGGCTGGATCGCCCTGCCCACGGCGCCCCTGGGCCGCCTGGCCCCGGCCGGGTGACCCCATCGGTCCTCCGTGTACGAGCCGTGCGACGCGTGACGGCCTCACCCCGGCCGGCGCGGGTCAGGGATAGTACGTGGCGAGCCGCTTCCTGATCGCGGCGACGGTGTCGTCGAAGGGCACGGGCCGCGGGTCGCCGTCGCGGTAGTCGAGGAGCTGGACGGCGTACACGGCGGTGCCCTGCCGCACCACGGCCACCCACCAGTGCTGGGTCTGGGGGTAGGGGTTGAGGCCGGAGGTGACGCGCAGGACGTCCACGCCGCCGGCCTCGCCCGCCTTCGTGACGTCGAGGACGAACGAGCCGGACTCGCCCGGCGGGTTGCGGTCGACGCAGGTGGCCAGGTCGGCCCGCCACTGCCGCTCGAAGGCCGCCGCCGCGTCCGCGCTGGGGAAGACCCACACGTCGTTGTAGGCGTGGAACCAGGTCGGGGTGGAGAAGCGGGCGCTGAGGCCCGCGCTCGCGCCCGTGGCGCGCCCGTACCGCCAGCAGGTCGGGCCGGTGACGGCGGGCTCGAAGTACGGGTTGATCCACGGCTCCCCGTACGCCTCGCCGGCCGGGGGCTGCTCCGCCGGGGTCAGCAGGACCCGGCGGTCGACACCGTCCCGGGTGACGGCGCTGTGGGTGACGGGGACGGCGTTCGCGGGGGGTGTGGTGAGGAGCATCGCGAGGGCGACCGTGGCGCTGCCGAGGGTGACGCGAGCTGCGGATAACGGCATGAAGCATCCTCATCTCTCGACGACTTGACCATTGTGATCATCTGATTCCACGGACGGGAGTCATGTCAATGCCGCGGAAAAAGGAAGATCCCCGGGAGGGCAGGCTCCCGGGGATCTTCGTGTCAGGCGGTCAGTAGCCGAGCTTCTTCAGGTCGGGCTGCTCGAAGCCGGACTGCGGCACGTCGCCGCGGTACGGGCCGGTGACGACCGGCGCCACGAACGTCTCCTTGATCGTGCGGGCGTTCACCCAGCGGATCAGGTTGAAGATCGAGCCCGCCTTGTCGTTGGTGCCCGAGGCGCGGGCGCCGCCGAACGGCTGCTGGCCCACGACCGCGCCCGTCGGCTTGTCGTTGACGTAGAAGTTGCCCGCCGCGAAGCGCAGCCGCTCCGAGGCCGAGGCGATCGCGTACCGGTCCTGGGCGATGAGCGAGCCGGTCAGCGCGTACGGCGTGACGGCCTCCATCTGGTCGAGCACCCGGTCGAAGTCGCCGTCCTCGTAGACGTGGACGCCGAGGATCGGGCCGAAGTACTCCTTGACGAAGACCTCGTCCGTGGGGTCGGCGCACTCCACGATGGTCGGCTTGACGAAGTAGCCGGTGGAGTCGTCGTAGGAGCCGGTGAGCACGTTCACGCCGCCGGCCTGGCGGGCGCGGTCGATGGCGGCCTTGTGCTTGGCGAAGGCGCGTCCGTCGATGACGGCGCCCATGAACGTGGACAGGTCCTCCGTGACGTCGCCCACGGTGAGCGACTCGGCCATGGCCACGAAGTCGTCGCGCATCCGCGTCCACAGCGAGCGCGGGACGTAGGCCCGCGAGGCGGCCGAGCACTTCTGGCCCTGGTACTCGAAGGCGCCCCGGATCAGCGCCGTGCGCAGGCCGGCGAGGTCGGCCGACGGGTGGGCGAGCACGAAGTCCTTGCCGCCGGTCTCGCCGACCAGGCGCGGGTAGCCCCGGTAGGTGCCGATGTTGGTGCCGACCGTCCGCCACAGGTGCTGGAACGTCGCGGTCGAGCCGGTGAAGTGGATGCCGGCGAGCTCGGGGTGGGCCAGCGCCACCTCCGAGACGGCCTGGCCGTTGCCCGTGACCATGTTGATCACGCCCGGCGGCAGGCCGGCCTCCTCCAGCAGGCGCATGGTGAAGTGCGCCGCGAACTGCTGCGTGGGCGACGGCTTCCAGACCACGACGTTGCCCATCAGGGCGGCGGCCGTCGGCAGGTTGCCGGCGATGGCGGTGAAGTTGAACGGCGTGATCGCCAGCACGAAGCCCTCGAGCGGCCGGTACTCCATCCGGTTCCACACGCCGGGCGACGACGCCGGCTGGTCGGCGTGGAGCTGGCGCGCGTACGCCACGTTGAAGCGGAAGAAGTCGATCAGCTCGCAGGCCGAGTCGATCTCCGCCTGCTGCGCCGTCTTCGACTGGCCGAGCATGGTGGCGGCGTTCAGCGTCGCGCGCCACGGGCCCGCCAGCAGGTCGGCGGCCCGCAGGAACACCGCGGCCCGCTCGTCGAACGACAGCGACCGCCACGCGGGCGCGGCGGCCAGCGCCGTGTCGATCGCCTCCTGGACGTCCTGCGCGGTGGCGTCGTGGGTGACGCCGAGCACGGACGCCTTGTTGTGCGGCTGCACGACGTCGATCGGCGCGCCGCCGCCCATCCGCTGCCGGCCGCCGATCGTCATCGTCAGGTCGATCGACGCCCCGGACAGCTCCTTGATCCGGTTCTCCAGCGTGGTGCGCTCGGCGCTGCCCGGCGCGTAGGAGTACACCCGCTCGTTGGCCGGCGTGGGCACGTTGGTAATGGCGTCCATTTACTTACCCCCAAGGGCACGAAGGAAGAAGGCGACGTTGGCCGGGCGCTCGGCCAGGCGGCGCATGAAGTAGCCGTACCAGTCGTCGCCGTACGGGATGTAGACGCGGACGGTGTGACCGGCCCCGGCCAGGGCCTCCTGCCGGTCGGTCCGGATGCCGTAGAGCATCTGGTACTCGTAGTCGCCGACGGAGCGGCCGAAGCGGTCGGCGAGCAGCTCGGTCACGGCGATCAGCCGGTCGTCGTGCGTCGCCACCATGGGATACCCCTTCCCCGCCATGAGGATCCGCAGGCATCGCACGTACGCCCGGTCGACGTCGCCCTTGCTCTGGTGGGCGACCGAGGCGGGCTCCCGGTAGGCGCCCTTGACCAGGCGCACCCGGCTGCCCTCGACGGCCAGGTCACGGCAGTCCTGGACGCTGCGGAACAGGTACGCCTGGATGGCCACGCCCGTCGACGGGAAGTCCTCGCGCAGCGTGCGCAGGATGCCGAGCGTCGAGTCGACGGTGGTGTGGTCCTCCATGTCGAGGGTGACGGGCGAGCCGTTCGCGGCGGCGGCGGCGCAGATCTCGCGGGCGTGGGCCAGCGCCAGCGCCTCGTCGAACTGCTGGCCGACCGCCGACAGCTTGACCGACACCTCCGCGCGCGAGCCGAGGCCGAGCGGCCGCAGCGACTCCAGCAGCGTCACGTACGCCTTGGCCGTCGCGGCGGCGGCCCCCGCGTCGCGGGTCTCCTCGCCGAGATGGTCCACGGTCACGGTCAGCCTGGCGTCGGTGAGCCGTTCGACGGCCTTGCGGGCCTCATCGACACCCTCGCCGGCGACGAACCGGTCGACGACCTTCCGCGTGAGCGGGAAACCGGACACGGAACGGCGCACGAGCGCGCTCCGGGACGTGGCGAGCAATACTTGACCGAGCATGTATCCAATCTAAAACCCCAGCTCAAAAGGGGCCATCGACGCTCGTAACGCGCGATGTGGCAGGCTGTCATACACATGGACAATTCGGCTGATCTGCAGGACATCGTCGACGAGCTCGCCCGGCTGCTCGGGGCCTCCGCGACGCTGGAGGACCGCTCGTTCCGGCTGCTCGCGTACGGGGCGCAGCACGGAGACATCGACACCGTGCGCCAGGAGTCGATCCTGCGCCGGCGCGCCACGCCGGAGGTCCGCGACTACTTCGAACGCTACGGCATCGTCCGGGCCGGGCACCCCGTCCGCATCCCGGCCGACGCCGACCTCAAGGTGCTGGCCCGGGTCTGCTGGCCGCTGCGGCACCAGGACGTCACCTACGGCTACCTGTGGCTGCTCGACTCGGGCAGCCTCACCGACGACCTGCTGCGCCGGGCCGAGCCGCTGGTGGGCCGCGCCGCCGCCGCGCTGGCCCAGGAGGCGCGCAGCCGCCGCGACGCCGGCCGCGGGCTGCGGGCGCTGCTGTCCGCCGACCCGGAGGAGCGCGCGGGCGCCTCGCTGGAGGTGCCCGGCCCGGTCGCCGCGATCGCGGTGCGCGAGTCGGACAACCGGGTGGCCGCGCTGTGGACGCTGCCGCGCGGGGTGCTGGCCCGTCCCGGCTCGCCGGTCGCGCTGCTCGCCCCCGCCCACCTGGCCGGCGAGGTGGCGCGCACGGTCCAGGCCGCGTACGGCACGGCGGCCGGCGTCGGGGCGGTCCGGCGCGACCCGGGGGAGGCCTGGCAGAGCTGGCGGGAGGCGCGCCAGGCGCTGCGGATCGCCGAGCACTTCCCGCGCTTCGCGCCCGTCGCCCGCTGGGAGGACCTCGGCGCGCACCGGCTGCTGGCCCGGCTCGGCCAGGCCGACCTGGCGGAGCTGGCGGCCGAGACCGCCGCGCTGGACGGGGAGCTGGCCCACACCGTCGAGACGTACCTCGACCTGGGCGGCAACGCCCAGAAGACGGCGGCGGAGCTGGGCATCCACCGCCAGACGCTGTACTACCGGCTGGGGAAGGCGGAGCGGCTGCTGGGCCGCGACCTGGGCGAGGGCGACGACCGCCTGGCCGTCCACCTCGGCCTCAAGGCCGCCCGCCTGGTGTGACGGCTCAGGACAGATGCCGTAGGGCGGGGGCGTCGCCGGGGCCGCCCCGCTCCGACAGGTGGCCCGCCACCCGCCCCCGGTGCGCGGCGTCCTTGTGCCCGTCGTACTTGAACTTGCCGCGGACCTCCTCGATCCGCAGCCGCAGCCCCTGGATGCCCGACAGCAGCCGCGGCATCGCGGCCGGGTCGCCCGCCCGCGGGTCGAGGTCGCCGAGCTGGGCGCGCAGGATCTCCAGCTTGCCCTCGGCGTCCTTGACGATCTCGGCGTGGCAGGCGAGCTGGACGGCCGAGTAGTAGGTGGTCGGCACGCCGAGCGCCGGGTCGGTGCCCGGCTCGGCCCGCCACGAGCCCGGGATGTACGCCCAGTGGTGCGCGACGGACAGCAGCACCTTCGGGTTCTCCTCGACGGCCGCCCACACGGGGTTGGGGCGGGCCAGGTGGAGCAGGACCGTCCGGTCGTCCTGGAGGAGGAACTGCGTCGGGACCACGACGGGGAGGTCGCGGTCGCGGCCGGCGGCGATGAGCTGCCCGAACGCGTGCTCCCTGACGTACGCGAGGGCCCCCTCGTCGTCGGCGGCGTCCCACGGGTGAATCAGCATGCCGGGACCCTACAAGCACCCGGCCGGACACCGGGGGACCGGGTCCGGCCGAGGGGCGGGGGTGCTTCGGATCAGGCGCAGGCCGCCTCGTACACGCGGACGAGCTCCTGGCTGACGCGCTCCCAGGAGTAGCGGGAGCGGGCGCGGTCGGCGCCGGCGTAGCCGAGCGCGGTGCGCAGCGTGCCGTCGGCGAGCAGCTCGCGGGCCAGGCGCGCGGTCTGGGCGGGGCGGTCCGGCGGCACCAGCAGGCCGGTGACGCCGTCGATGACGGAGTCGAGGTGGGCGCCCACGGCGGAGGCGATCACCGGGACGCCGCACGCCATGGCCTCCAGGGCGACGATGCCGGTCGCGGCCTCGCGGGGGATGGTCACGACGGCGTCGGCGCCGCGCATGAGCTTGGGGACGGCGGTGCGCTTGACCTGACCGAGGAGGGTCACGCGGTCGGCCACGCCGAGCTGCTCGGCCAGGGCCCGCAGCCGGCGCGCGTCGCGGTCGTCGCCCAGCTCGTCGGGGTCGGGCCCGCCGGCGATGACCAGCTCGACGTCCGTCAGGCCCTGCAGGGCGCGCACGACGGTGTGGGCGCCGCGGTCGGGGGACAGGGCGCCGACGTGCAGCAGCCGCTTGCGGGCGCCGCGCGTGGCGGCGGGGCCCTGCCGGTGGAAGCGCTCGGTGTCGACGCCGTAGGGGACGATCGCGATGTTGTTGCGCGGCACGCCGAGCCGGATCAGCGCCGACTCCTCGTCGTTGGAGCCCGCGATGACCGCGTTGGCGCGGCGGCCGAGCGCCCGCTCCAGCTTGATGTGGGCGGCGTCGACCGAGTGGAAGGTCTGGGTCACCGGCACGTCCAGGCCCTTGGCGCCGGCGACGGCGGCGAGCCCGCCGGTCCAGGAGTGGGCGTGGATGACGTCCGGCCGCTCCTGGCTCCACCGCTTGGTCAGGTGGCGGCCGATGTCGTTGAGGTACGGAACGACGTCGTCCGGCGTCAGGTCACGCGCCGGGCCCACGTCGATGTGCTCCACCGTGACCCCCGGGGCCACCCGCGTCCTGGGCTTGCCTTCGGCGTTGTCTCGGCGGGAGTAGATCGTGACGTGGTGCTCACGCCCCAGCTCACGGGCCACGGCGTGGATGTGGTGACGCTTGCTGCCGTTGACGGATGCGACGATCGCGATATTCATGGCACACCTCAGCGTGGAAAGCAGTGTGGAAACAGCCTTCAAGGTGTGCCTGCGTCTTAGGCACGGATATCTGTGCTGAAGACTTTACCCGGAACAGCCCCAGACGCAAACCCCGACAGAACCGACTTCTCGCACAAAAAACGCGAACGGCGAGATGGGGCTCCAGGAAATCGTGACCGGAATCTGGGGGTTGCGGGTGATTGGCCAGGTCCGAGGGGGTGGCGTCAGGCGCCGCGCAGGGCGAGGATCACGATCTCGTCCCACACCTGGCCGCCCGAGAACGCGCTGCGGTCGGCCTCCACGGCCTTGACCACGGTGGCCGGCGACTGCCCGGCGCACCGCCCCAGCACGTCCGCCAGCCGTTCCTCGCCGTACGGCTCGCCGGCCTCGTTGCGCGAGGAGATCAGCCCCTCGGAGTAGAGCACCAGGGTCTGGCCCAGGCCGACCGTGAGCTCCTCCACCCCGGTCTCGCCCGTCGGCGCGATGCCCAGCGGCACGCCGCCGCCCGAGGCGAAGCGCACGCCGCCGTCCGGCTGCAACAGCGCCGCCGGGTGGTGCCCGGCCGACGACAGCCGGATCGTGCGCCCGCGCACGAACCCCGCCACCGCCATCACGAACATGCCGGTGCCCTGCTTGACGAGCGCCTCGTTGACCTTGCGCATGACCACGTCCGGGTCGGACTCCCAGGCGCCCAGCACCCGCAGCCCGCCCCTGACCATGGCGCTGACCGAGGCGGCCTCCTCGCCTTTGCCCACGGCGCCGCCCAGGGCGAAGCCCCAGCCGCCCTCCACCGGGAACACGTCGTAGAACTCGGCGCCCACGGAGGCGCCCGGGTGGTAGATGGCGCTCGCCTCGTACCCCGGCACGTCCGGCAGGTTGCGCGGCGCGACGCTGGCCGACAGGGCGTCGGCCGCCCTGGCGCGCCGCTGGAAGCTGCGCTGCGCCCGCACCGCGAGCCCGAGGTGCAGGCCGACCTCCTGCATGACCCCGAGGTCGGCCAGCGTGAACGGCGGCTTGTCGTGCCCGCGCACCAGCGTCAGCGCGCCCTCGCGGGCGCCGATCGGCACGCACAGCAGCGAGCCCGCGCCCATCGCGGTCAGCAGCGGCCCGTCAGCGGAGAAGCCGAACAGCGTCTCGTCGTCCAGCATCTCGTGGACCAGGCCCGAGCCGCGTTCCAGCACGTGCGCCACCACCTGGCTCGCCGCCGGCTCCGCGCCCTCCACCTGCCGCACCAGCCCGCCGAGCGGATGGTCCTTGGGCGCCACCACGACCGAGCGGCGCGGCATCCCGTCCCGCACGACGTCGGCGACCACCCAGTCGGCCCACTCGGCGGCCAGCAGCCGCGTGGCGCGGGGCAGCGCGACCGGCTGCCGCAGCGCCTCCTCGTCCAGCAGCAGCGCGGCCATGCGGGCCAGCAGGTCCTGCCGCCGGCTCGCTGCCATGAGCAGCTCGCCGTCGGACTGCTCCGGCCGCTCCGCCGCCGGTCCGGGGAGCTGGACCTCGGTGGGCAGCGCCACGGCGGCCACCATCTGCTGTGGCTCGCCCGGCATCGTCAGCCGGGTCAGCGCGAGCTGCACCGTGTGGGTGCGCCCCTGGTGCGCCAGCCGCGTCTCGAACGCCGCCGGCTGCCCCGTCTGGAGCACCGACGTCAGGTGGGAGCGGAACGCGGCCCGCCGCGAGACGTCCACCAGCAGCGGGAACGAGCGGCCCACCAGGTAGCCGTCCGGGCTGCCCAGCACCCGGGAGGTCTCGCCGTTGACGCGCCGCACCACGCCGCCGCCGTCCAGCACGATCACCGGCACGGGGAACGCCCGGAACACCTGCCGCAGCAGCTTCAGCTCCCGCTGCGGCCCGTCCTTCTTGCCCTGGCGCCGGTCGGTGGCCTTGCGCAGCTCGACGCGCGCCTCGGCCAGCAGCTCGGAGGCGGTGTCCAGCTCCGCCAGCGCCGCGTCGAGAATGGGAGCCAGCTCGGACGGGTAGGCCGTCCTCGCCTCACGCAGAGACGTGACGCGCGCCGAGAGCGCGTCCAGAGCGTGTTCGAGGTCCGGCACAGTCATGCTCTGACGCTACGCCACATTGGATAATGCTAGCTATAAGGGGTAGGGAGCCGAGCTTATGGAATCGACAGTGACGATGATCACGCCTGGCCTGGCCCGTGACCTCGCGGCGCTCGGCCGCCTCGGCGAGGCCACCTCCACCGAGAGCGTGCTGCGCGGCCTGACCACGGCCCTGGCCGACGGGGTGCCCGGCTGCTCCGGCAGCGCCGCCGAGCACTGGCGCGACCAGCGCGTCGTCGTCTCCGGCTCGCACAGCGAGCTGATCACGCTGGTCGACGAGGAGCGCCGCCTGGGGGAGGGGCCGTCGGCCGAGGCCCGCCGCACCGCCGGCCGCGTGATGGTCGGCGACGTGCTCAGCGAGGGCCGCTGGCCCCGCTACGCCGCCCTGGCCAATCGCTGGGCGGTGCGCTCGGTCCTCGTCCTGCCGATCCAGGTCGGCCCCGCGCTGCTGCTGGTCGGCCTCTACTCCGTACGGGCCGGCGCGTTCTCCCCGGTCGGCGCGCACGCGCTGGCCGACATGCTGAGCCAGCACGTCGGCGTCGCCATGGGCAACATGTGGGACTTCGAGGAGGTCCGCACCGACGCCGCCCAGCTCCAGGAGGCGCTCAACGGCCGGGCCGTCATCGACCAGGCCAAGGGCATCATCATGCAGACCAGCGGCTGCACCGCCGAGGCCGCCTTCGAGGAGCTGCGCCGGATCTCCCAGCACCACCAGGTCAAGGTGGCCGACCTCGCCCGGCTCCTGGTGGAGGAGCACCAGCGCAAGTCACGCCGCTGACGGAGGGGTCAGCCGATGGCGGCCAGCGCGTCGTCGAGCGTGTCGTACAGCGGCAGCCGCTGCGCCAGCCCGGTGATCCACATCACCTTGGACTTGGAGTACTCGACCCCGACCAGCGCGAACCGCGAGCTCGTGGCCAGGCTGGTCTGCCACTGGTGCACGATCAGCCCCAGCGCGCGCGAGTCCATGAACGTCACGCCCGCGAGATCGAGGATGAGGTCCGGCCCCGACAGGGACAGGTAGTCGGCGAACTGCTCGCGCGTCGTCGCGTCGAGCACCCCGTCGACCTTGACCACAGTGATCTCGTTGACGGTCGACGAGGTAAGGCTCAGGGCCGCCACAGCGCCCTCACCGTTCTCCGGCATTGTCACGAAGCAACCCTACTGTCACCGCGGCAGGGAGGAATACGTCCCGCGGGATGGGGCATACTTGATCCGAAGTCCAGCAGAGGGCTTTCGTCTCGAAGTAAGACGCGAGGCGTGCCTCTGCATGGGCTTTTTTCCTGTGGAGGCCGCCCCTGCGACCCATATGAGGAGCAGCGAGATGGCTGTGCAGGACCTCGTTCTTGAGGAAATGACCGCCGAAGAGCTCCTGGCCGAGATGGTCAGGCTCGACACCCCCGACAGTCTGCGGGAACGGCTGCGCGAGCGCATCGTCGAGATGCACCGTCCGCTGGCCATGGAGATCGCCCGGCGCTACCGCTACCGCGGTGAGCCGCTGGAGGACCTGCTCCAGGCCGCGTACGTCGGCCTGATGAAGGCCATCAACGGCTTCGACCCGACGCTCGGCCACGCCTTCCGCGGCTACGCCGTCGTCACGATGACCGGCGAGGTCAAGCGCCACTTCCGCGACCGCACCTGGGCCATCCGCGTCCCCCGCCTCTACCAGGAGCGCCGCTCGGAGCTCAACCGGCTGGTCGCCGACCTCAGCCAGACGCTCGGCCGGTCGCCGACCGTCGCCGAGCTGGCCGCCAAGATGAACATCAGCGAGGAGGACGTCCTGCTCACGCTCGACGCCTCCGCCGCGTACAGCACGCTGTCGCTGGACGCGCCGCTCGGCACCGACGACGACGCCGCCTCGCTCGGCGACGTCATCCCGGAGGACGACGACACGCTCAGCACCATGCTCGACCGCGAGGCGGTCAAGCCGCTCATCGACGCCCTGCCCTCCCGCGAGAAGCACATCCTGCTCCTGCGCTTCTTCGGCAACATGACGCAGGCCGAGATCGCGGCCGAGTTCGGCATCTCGCAGATGCACGTCTCCCGGATCCTGCGCAAGGTCCTCGACCAGCTGCGCGCCGAACTTGTGGGCTGAAAGGGCGGTCGGCCGGGTGCGCGAGGACGAACATCCTCCTGACGCGGGTCTCGTCGGCCCGCCGCCCGGCACGCCCGCGAAGAAGATCGTCTACCGGCTGCCGGACCTGCCGCGGGTCCGGCACTTCGCCGAGACGGAGGCCCGCCGCGCCGGCATGCCCGACGAGGCCATCGGCGACTTCGTCATCGCCGTGAACGAGGTCGCCACCAACGCCGTCACCCACGGCGACGACGAGGCCAGGGTGCGGCTGTGGGTGGACGAGGGCGACGTCGTGGTCGAGGTGCACGACCACGGCACGTGGAAGCCCGGCCCGATGCCCGGCTCGGTCGGCGGCATGGGGCTGTGGGTCGCCCGCATGCTCTCCTCCGACCTGCACCTGCGGGTGGGTGACGGGGGCAGCACGGTGGTGATGCGCTTTCCGGCAAAGTCGTCGTGATCCGTCCACTTATTATGTGAAAGGCCCCCTGCTGGGGGCCTTTCACATGCTCTGTCCTACCTACGGGTGCGTCCGCGCCATCCGCTGTAACCGCTGCGGATGCTCGCCGTCCCCACGCCCGCCTGGTGCAGGGCGAGGAACGTCAGCCCCAGGAGCATGAACGTCGTGCCGGAGATGCCGCCCGGGATCCGGACGTTGACCAAGTCGAGCAGGAACCCCAGCCCGAACACGATCGCCGCGACAACCGCGAGCATGAGCCTCTCACCTCGTCCCTGTGGTGGTGGTGCCGGTGGTCGTGCCGGCGTTGTCGCCGGTGAGGGCGAGCAGGCGCTCCAGCACCGTCCTGTACTCGCGCAGCGCCAGGCGGAGCTGCTCGGTGTCGGTGTCGGTGTCGGTGTCGTTGCCGTTTTCGCCGGAGCCGCTCCAGCGCTGCCGCAGCTCGCCGGTGCGGGACGTCAGCGCGCTCGTGAGCGCCTCGACGACCTCGCCGACCAGCCCGTCGGCCCGCCTGACGGCGTCACCCGGGTCGTCCACGAAGCCGGCCTGCAGCTCGCGCCAGCGCGCCTGCACCTCGGCCGGGTCCCGATCGAACAGCACGATGTCGGCCGGGGCGGCGTGGGAGGGCTTGGCGCCGCCGTCCACGCCGGTGGCGTCGTCGCCGGTCACCGGGGGCGTGTCCTGGGCGGTGTGCGCCGGGCCGGTCAGGTCCTCGTCGACGGCGGGGCCGGGGCCGGTGGAGACGCCGGTGGCGTAGGGGTCCCGCCGCGCGTTCTCGTCGTTCGCACCGGTGAGATCGTCCGAGCCGTGGAGGTCGTCCGAGCCGCGTACGTCGCCGGGGCCGGGGACGTCATGCGTGCGGCCGTCACCGTCGCGCACAGCGTCACGTGTGAGGGCGTCATCGGGGTGGTCGTCATCGGGACCGTCGTTCCGCGTGCGGCGGTCATCGTCACCGCCGGCCACCAGGACGTCGTCACCCGTCGTCGTCCCCCGGACGGGATCGTGAGCCCTGCCCGCCACCCCGTCACGCTCCAGGTCACGGTCACGGTCGTCATCGACGATCATGCGGAGGTCGTCGTCCTCCGGCCGCGCCGCCCGTACGTCGTCGTCGCCGCGCACGTCGTCGAGCGCGCCGTGACGATGGTCGTTCCACTGGTCGCGTCGCTCGTCTCCAGGGTGGTCGCCGCGCTGCGACGGCACCCGCATCTCCTCACCCACGTCCTTCACCGTCCTCGCGTCGTCTCTTCGAGCAGTTCCTCGAAGAGCGCCCGGTAGTGCACCATCGCCTGCCGGAGCTCCTCGGTGGAGGCCTCCTTGCGGGCCGCACGCCCGCTGATCTCATGCGCCTTGCGGTAGTGGTCGAGCGTCGAGGCGTGGGCCACGGACAGGTCGGACAGCCGCTGCTCGAAGTCGTCCGTCGGGTAGCCGCGGTCGGACATGACCGACGTCACGAGCTGGTCCGCTTCGGTCACCGCGAAGCCGGGCGCGTCCACGAAGCGCTCCTGCACCTCGGTCCACCGCTTGGCGTAGCTGTTGCGCGTCTCCTCGGAAAGGGGCCGGATGTCGAGCTCGGCGTGCCGCTGCTCGCGGGCCAGCAGTTCCTGCTCGGCCTCCTTCTTGTTGTCGTGCTCGGCCATCAGGCGTTCGTACTCGGGGCCGAAACGGGCGCGGAGGCGGCTGCGGCGCTGTTGCTGAAGCACCACGTAGCCGACTGCGGCGAGCGCCACCACCGCGACCACGACGACGGCCACCCAGATCAAGGTGGACATGTTCTTCGCCTCCGGTCTCTGTGTTGAGACCAGCGCCTGCCCCCGAACGGGCGCTCGAAACGCCGTGGAACGGCGCACGGCACCCTGTCAGCCACGACGCGTCCACGGAAGTCCCCTGGCCCCGGACCGCGACGGAGAGCCTGAGCGACGCCCTCAGCCCCGTACAGCCGACGCGATCACCAGGAAGTCGTGCTCAGTGACCCTGAGAAGGGGTCACTCGATGTGAAGCGCTTCCCGCGCCTCGGCCAGCACGGCGGCCACATGAGACCGGCCGCCGGGCTCCACGGGCACCTCCCGGAACCCCTCCTCGGGGTCGTACGCCACGTCGAGACCCGCGTCGACGAGCCGTTGCGCCCACCGCAGCGCGGTGTTCAACCGCTCGGACGCCGGCGGCTTCCCCTGGGCGGCGGCGGACAGGTTGCGCAGGTTCGTGGCGGGCCCGGACTGGAGGTGCGCCCGCGCCACCTTCCACGGCACGGCCCGGCTGTGATCGAGCGTCGCCTTCACCAGCCCGGCGGCACGCTTGGCCTGGAGCACCCCGGACTCGCTCACGCCGAACCGCGCGGCCAGATCCCGCACGCTCCACCCCTCGGCCACGAGCCTCGCCAGCTCCTCGCGATCGATCGCCGGCCTACGCCCCAAGATCGCCTCCGCTCCCGCCCGCGATGTGCACGGGCGCCTCCGATGTGCGCTAAGGTTATGACGTCTCGCCCCGCAGGGACGGACACACACCGGGACGTAGCGCAGCTTGGTAGCGCACTTGACTGGGGGTCAAGGGGTCGCAGGTTCAAATCCTGTCGTCCCGACGGTGATACAAGGCCGGTCGGCCTGGGTGAAAGCCCAGGTAGGCCGGTCTTTCTCGTTGTGGCGGGTGTGATCATGGGCTCTCTCGCGATCTTGAGCTGGGGATCATTTGGGGACCAGCCGGTGGAGAGGTGGCTGCTCAGCGCGGCGCCGGCCGCGGCTATCGATCGCGCGTCCGGGTGCAGGTATCGCTGGGTCGTGCTCAGCGACCCGTGACCGGCGATCTTTCGCAGCACGTGCACAGGGACACCCGCATCAGCCATCCACGTCAGCCCCGTGTGACGCAGGTCGTGACGCCGCAGGTGCTCGAAGCCGAGACTGGTGACCACCTCGTCCCAATGCGTGGCATCCCGCAGCACAGCGGTGGTGATGCGTCCGCCCCGAGGGCCGGTGAACAGCCTGGCGGACGGATCGTGATCCATCTCGGCCATGCGACGGGCGATGAGGTCGCGGACCTCCTCGATGAGCGGCACAGCCCGGGCGCGCTTGCCCTTGGTGCCCTTGTCGATCAGCCCACCGGGACCTGGCGTGGTCTGGCGCCGCACCGTCCAGGTCCACGTCCGGGTGTCGATGTCGCCGACCCGCACGCCCGAGGTCTCGCCGATCCGTGCCGCGGTGGCGGCGGTGAAGATCCCGACATCACCCCAGCCCGCGTACTCGCCCGCGGAGCGGCTCACGAGCGCGGCGGCCAGACGGAGGAGCGCCGCCCAGTCCGGCAGGGCGAGAGCGCGCGGATCGTCCAGCTCGTCCTCGGCGAGGCGGTACTCGCGCTGCCAACCCGTCACGCGTGCCGGGTTGCGTTCAATGATGCCGTCCCGGACGGCCTGCTCCATGATCCGCACCAGCATGGCCAGGCTGTTCTTGACGGTGGATCGGCTGCAGCCGTCCGCGATCCAGCCGCAGACCACCCTGTCGACGGCTCCGTACGTGATCATGCGCACGGGGAGATGGCCCAGAGCTGGGACGATGCGCTTGTGCCAGCCGGCCAGGTAAGGGTCGAGCGTCTTGGCCTCGAGTCCGCGCACCGCCAGCTTCATGATGCTCTCGCCATATTCGGCCAGGGTGGCGGTGGCGAGCCTGGGGTCAACGCCACCTTGGGCCAGTCGCTCCATGCCGGCGATCCACGCTTCCGCGTCGTCGGCCGTCTCGAACGCCTCGGACCTCGACTTGCGCTGTTTCGTCGCCGGCTCGACCCACCGGACACGGGCTCGATACGGCGATGAGCGATCCGGCCGATGTTCGATGTCTGCCGAGAGGGAGACTCCTTGCGGGGGGAGTTCCTTGGGTTTGGTCACGCATCATCTCCTTCTGGGGCGATGCGGTGGTGCGCGAGCCACCGCTGGAGGTCGTGGATGCTGTAGAGCGTCAAGCGCGACGACAGCCGGACGAAGGGCGGTCCCTGCGGCGGCCGCGCGGTACGCCAGCGGCGCAAGGTGGACGGGTCGACCTTGAGCAGGGCCGCCACTTCCTCGGTCGTTCGCCAGACATCTTGTGGCGCGCTGCTCTGTCGGCTGTCGTCGTCCGAAAGCGCTAGAAGGTCAGCATTCGATGGCACAGATCCTTTGCTCCCGGAGGCCAAGTTGCGCGAGGTGGTTCGCGCGCCCGTCGTGTGGCTGCCGTATCGGTTGTTCGGCAGCGTGCGGGGACCTGCAGACTAGAGCTTTGAATCGGGTTCGGGAGGCCCCGAGCAGGCCCTTTGTGGCCACTCAGTTAGCCCTGACAGCGGTCACAGGTGCGGATCTCCCAGGGGCACACAGAACAGGTGGAACGGGGCCATCACGGCCCCGTTCCACCGCACTCCGGACAGGCTCACGATCTGTCACCATAGAGGCCGTTCGTCCGCTCCCTCGCCGCCAGGCACGACGCGCTCAGTTCTTGGTCGAGGACGTGATCTCGTGAGCGCGTCCTCTCGCCGTCGCGGCCGCTCGGATCGCTGGATACGCCGTACCACCACAGTCTCCGTACTGCTCGTCGCAGGAATCGCGGCGGTCGTCTCCTTCCGCCTCATGCGCCATCTGGCGCTCCAGCATGGCGAGGATCTGCTGGCTGCGACACTGATCCCCTTGGCGGTGGACGGCACGATCGTGGCCGCGTCGATGTCGCTGCTCCTTGCGAGCCGGTATGGCTCACGCGGTGGATTCCTGCCATGGGCGCTGCTCATTCTCAGCAGTCTGGCCAGCTTGGGCGTCAACATCGCTGTCGCCGAGCCCACGTTGATCGGCCGGTTGATCGCCGGCTGGCCCGGCTTGGCCCTGATCGGCGCGTACGAGATGCTGATGAGCCAGATCCGGGCCTCTGCCCAGAGTGGCTTACCCCCTGAGGGTGAAGCTGAGGTGGACGAGGATGGCGCCCATAGCGAAGAAGATCAGTCTGGACGAACTGCGCCGTTACAGGCGAGTAACGGCCGTGGGGGCTTGCCCGGCGTCGTTGTGCTGCGTCTCGCAAATCCACAGGACCAAGGGCTTCCCGGTGTCCCGCACGCTTCACAGAGTGGGCAGGGACAGGTCCTTGCGGGCTTGTTCCAGGTCGCTGGCCCAGATCCACAACCGCTGGGCGGGCGGGACATGGTAGCCGTACAGGCCGACCTCGGTCAGGGTGCGCAGGTCCACGCACCACCGCTGGAAGGCGCTCGCGATCGCCTCGGCGGGGTCGTCGAGGTGACGGGGTGCCGAGTTTGATGCAGGCCTGGTACTCGTAGCCCAGCAGCAGATCCGGCCCGAACTGGGCCCACGCGCCGCGCTGCTGCTGCCAGGCCTGCTCGGCCTCGTCCAGCAGCAAGTTCAGGTCGGCAGGGCGCGGGATGGACGGGTAGATGATGAAGGTGGCCGCCCAGCCGAGCGCGACCATGTCGAGGTTGAACGTCCTGCGATCGGGGTGGCCCCGAGGCGGCAGCGGGTCGGACGGCGTGTGGGAGAAATAGGGGGCGGTGTAGGCGAGCAGCCGGCCGTTCTTCTCCACCACCTCGCCCGTGGCGATGACCGCCATCTTGCGCTGCGAGCCGTCCGGCCGCGCCAGCCGGGTGGTGACCATGCTCTTGTGGGCTTCGGCGGCCAGCTTGCCGGCGGTCAGGTGCCGCTGGGCGGCGTCCGGGGCGAAGGTAGTCGCGCAGACCTTGGGGGAGGGCGTCGTAGGTGCCGTCCTGCAGCCGGGGCTTGGCCCGCTCGAGGGCGGCCTGGGCGGTGGGAGGGTTGCCGACGTACTCGCTTTCGGGGGTGTCGAGGGACACCATCCCGATTGACATCTCGATCGTTGGGGTGTCGCCGTCGGCCGCCTTGAGGAAGCGGTAGTCCTGGGCGGGGCGGCTGGGGCCGACGAATCCGAGATCCATCATCACTGCGCTCCTGCACCGTTGAAGGGCTGAAGAGATCTGCCAGCAGCAACATCGCAGCCGATCAGTGTTTCGTTGCCTCACGACACGCCGCCCGAGACCACCATGAGGTTTGTGTTCGGCTGGCCTGACGGGCTGCAAGCCCGCTGTCGACGTCGCACCTCGTGGGGTTCCAGTCTTGGTTACAAGCGGTGACCGCGTCGATCCCGTCGGCGGGCCCTGTCGGGTCGGAGGGGATCACGACCGCGATGGTACGCCGCCGAGCCGGGCACCGCCTGGTGGTTCCAGCGGTTGACGCCCCGTACTCCCGGCACGAACCTGGCCCGAGGCGGCCTCGACAAAAGCCAGGAGCGCGAGCTGCGAGCGCTCTGACTGCTCGGCTCGCCCGGCCTCATCCGGGGCGCGGTGGATGGCCGTGGTGACCTCCAACGCCTCCGATGCGAGCTGACTCAGCTCGGCATCCGGGTTGAGCAGCCGCAGCCTGAACAACGCGGCCTTAGCGTTCGCGCGCTCATCTAGCTGTATTGACCACGAGCGTTGTTAACAGTGAGGTCTTGATCAAAAGGAGAGGCCTCCGATGTGGTGTAGGTGTCGAATCTTCACCGCGCGGAGGCCTCGTGTCCCACCGTAACGCCCGGTTGACCGTTCATGGCCGACGTCTGCTCGTTGATCGCATCCTGTCCGGCAGGCCGGTCGCGCATGTGGCCGCTGAAATGGGCATCTCCCGGCCCACCGCCCACAAATGGATACGTCGATGGCGCGAACAGGGCGAGGCGGGCCTGCACGACCGTCCCAGCCGGCCCCACACCACGCCGCACCGCACCCCCGCCCACATGGAGCGTCAGGTATGCCGGCTGCGTACCAGCCGTAAGCTCGGTCCGGCCCGTATCGGGCCCATCCTCGGGCTGGCGACCTCCACCGTGCATCGGATCCTCACCAGACATCGCCTGCACCGGCTGGCATGGCTGGACCGGCCCACCGGCCAGCTGATCCGCCGCTACGAACGCGATCGCCCCGGCGAGCTCGTGCACGTGGACGTCAAGAAGATCGGCCGTATCCCCGACGGCGGCGGCTGGCGCATCCACGGCCGCGACCAACGCAGCCACCACCCCAGCCGCACCGTCGGCTACGACTACATCCACTCGGCCGTCGACGACCACACCCGCATCGCCTACAGCGAGATCCACCCTGATGAGAAAGCCGGCACCTGCGCCGCCTTCCTACGCCGCGCAGCCGCCTACTTCGCCGGGCTGGGCATCCCCACGATCGAACGCGTGCTGACCGACAACGCCCTGGCTTACCGCCGCAGCACCGCCTGGCGCCAAGCCCTGGCCGA
The DNA here is from genome assembly GCF_024172185.1 of Nonomuraea roseoviolacea subsp. carminata. Taxonomy (GTDB): domain Bacteria; phylum Actinomycetota; class Actinomycetes; order Streptosporangiales; family Streptosporangiaceae; genus Nonomuraea; species Nonomuraea roseoviolacea. The sequence continues at coordinate 166,422 of NZ_JAMZEC010000001.1, read as the reverse complement.
CCTCGGCGCGAGCGGCAAACGCACCCGCGCCTACCGGCCCCAGACCAACGGCAAGGTCGAACGCTTCAACCGCACCCTGCTCGACGAATGGGCCTACATCCGCCCCTACTCCAGCAATGACGAACGCACCGCAGCTCTGCAAGACTTCCTGCACACCTACAACCACCACCGATGCCACACCGCACTCGGAGGCCAGCCCCCGATCACCCGAGTCAACAACCCTGCGGGTCAATACATCTAGCGACTCATCCCGAGCGCTGATGTACGTCAAGCCGTCCGGGTCGTCCCGCTTGCGATACCAACGGGCGTTCTCCCTTGCTCGGTACTAGGTGATGGCGCCGGCGAAGGCGCTGTAGGCGGCGAGCTGTTCTTGCCAGAGCCGCTCATCGCGGGCTTCCCATCGCGCCTGCTTCGTGGCGCGCGCCTGAAAGATATAGGTGGCTGTAGCGCCGAGAAGCGTGCCGACGACGGCGATGAGGCTCGTGATCGCACTCTGCATCCCGTCAGTTGAGCATGCTCCGGCGGCCACTGCCCAGCACGATATGCCGTGCGGTGACCGTCTCCCCAGGAGTTCTGGGGCCCACAGCCCGGCAACCGCGCTCGACTCACCTCACGCCGTCGGGTTATGAGCTGGGCCCGGTGCTCACGACGGTCGGCTCGTCGTTCTCCAGCGCCCGATACAGCGTGGAGCGGCCCACGCCGAGCTCGCGCGCGATCTGGGTGACGGACTGCCCGCGGGCGCGGCGGGTCCGGCAGCGGCCAGCACGCCGTCAGTGACGGCGATCGGCCCGGTGCGGCCAGCAGCGCGGGTGGCGGCTAGGCCGTCTAGGGTGCGCTCCTGGATCAGATCGCGTTCTATCTCGGCGGCCATGGCGGCGACCATGAACAGCATCTTGTCGGCGATGCTCTGCCCGTTGGGGCGGTGGATGCCGGCCCAGGTGCCGGACAGGATGTGCAGGTTGATCCCGCGCGGCTCGTACGAGCCGGGGTTCGACGCCATTCGTCCCTTGCCTGCGCCGCCACCGCGGAGCGACAGATCGGACAACATCACGGTGATTGCGTCGGGCGAGCGGTTGCTCGCCAACTCCCGGATCGGCTCTTCGCATGTCGGTCTGCCGCCGCGGTTAGCCGCTCGGCTTCCTCGTGCAGGGCCTCGATGAGGAACGCCAGGTGCAGCTCCTTCCGGGCCGTCCGGTACTTCCACCACCATGACCTCCTGGACAGCAGATGCGTCAATCGCCCAGAGACTGACATGGTGTGCTGTCTGCCCCCTTGCCCGCCTGGAGAAGTCATCATGCCGTCGCGCCTGTTTGGCCCCGAGCCGGCCTTCAACCGGCGGAGTACTGGCGTTCTTGCCAACGCAACGTCGCGGCGTACGCGAGTCCCGCGCCGATGACGACGGTGAGGAGCAGTCCTTCGCCGACGGTGTGGATGAGGTAGCGGGTCAGGTTTTGGTGGATGATCCAGCGGGCGTCGATGGCGGAGTAGATCAGCTGGGCGACGCCGATGGCCACCGCCCAGCGCACCCGAGGCGTGGCCGCCGCGGTGAAGTACACGACCGAGGCCGGCCAGATCCACCCTGCGGGGGACCAGCTGGAGAGGTGGTAGACGAAGATCGCGGCGATCGACAGCAGCAGTGCGAGCATGGGCCAGCGCCGCCGGAACAGCATGAGCACGGCGAGGACCAGAGCGAGCTGGATCGCACCGTCCCAGGGTGACTGCACGAACGTGGCGAGAGCGGCGGCGACGAACACCACCACGGTGATCGCGGCCAGCGTGAGATCGACGAGCTTGTCGAAGTGACGAACATAAGCAGGTGCGCGCAGCGGCAACGAGTCGCTCATGACCACCTCCAGGGGGACTTCGATGGTGAGCGCCACGCTATGCCCCGATAGTTGCAGCGGTCCTACTCCTTTGCCGTTAAGTGGGCAGGCAAGGGGCAAGGTTTGACATACGGGGTCGGGAAACCCAGGAACAGACATTGGCGGTGAAGGATCTTGCCCGATGCGATGTCTGGCTTGCGTGTGGTCGCTCTACCTGGAGCGTCCTGGCCGGTGGATGATGCAGTGGTGAGTGGAGTGTCCGCCGCTGTACCCGGTGGTCAGGTCAGCCAAGGCCACCTCACCCTAGGCGTAGCGGCGGCGGATGGAGCGCCGGGCAGGCTCGGGCGCTTGGGTACGCCGCAACCGGGCAGGTCGGTGAGGCGTTAGGAGTGTGTCCCGAAACGGTCTGATGCTTGCGCGCCGGCCCTCCAGCGCCCGCGTGTACGTAGTGCCGCGGGCCGACCGGCTCACGCCCACGGGCCTCCCAGCGCAGCCATACTCATCGATCCGGATTGTCGGTGACCTGGACCAGTATCACGTGCGCCCGCATACCGCACTGACCTGGCGTGCATACCAGCTGGCTCGCAAGAACCTCGACGGGCGGCAGCGCCCACTGCGCGCCGCTGATCGTGGTGATCTGGGCGTAGACGTCGAACCGAGGCCCGGACACGGCTGCCGTCGCATCACACGTCAGTGGTTCCATCCCGCCATTCGGGCTTTCGGAAGTGGGGATAGCGGTTGCGGGTGGGTTGCGCTTTTCGCCCTCGACGTTGGCATGCCGAAAGCTTCCTTCTTCAACCGTGGATGCGCCGGATGTCGATCAGCTGTCCATGGGTGCGGCCCGGAACGCCCGCCACAGCGTGATGTCGTAGCCGATGCCCAAGGCGGCGCCGACTAGGAGGGGTGCCCCGATCATGACCAGGGCTCCGGTGAAAAGGGTGGTGGCCGCGAGAGGGCTGACGGACACGGCGACGCTTCGCGCCACGCTGGTCATGCTGGCCGCGGTTGTTCGGTGTGCCGGGGGCACGATGGCGGCGGTGAAGGCCTGCCTCGCCGGGACGTCGATCTTGGAGAGGGTCTGGCGGAGCAGGAGGAGGGTGACCGCGCTGGCGAGGGTGGGGGCGAACGGGATGGCGGCCAGCAGCAGGTTGGCGGCCAGATGGGGGAGCAGCATGGCTGCCAGCAGCCCGCGCCGGGAGGCCAGGAAGGGGGCGGTGAGCTGCGCGAGGGCCGGGAGCAGGTTGGCGGCGAAGAACACCAGGCCGAGTTGTGCGCTGGTGGCCCCGTAGCGCTGGGCGAACCACCAGGCAAGGATGGATTGGACGGCCAGCCCGCCGGAGAAGGCGTCGAGGGCGAACAGCGCGGCCAGGCGGCGGACCGGTCCGGGCACCCGTACACGATGGTGGCCCTGGCGGTGGCGCGGGGACGGAGGTGCCTCGGCCTCGGGCGAGAGGCGCCAGAACAGCAGCACGGTGCACACGGCGAGGAGCGCGTACAGCGCGAAGGCGGCGTCGGCGGCCGTCACCCATGGTTGGAGCGCGAGCGCGGCGGCGGCCAGCGCGCCGAGGGCGCCGGCCGCCATGGCTGTGACGTTGTAGCAGGTGAAGACAGTGGTGTGCCGGCGAGGGTCGCAGGTCTGGGCGAGGATGGACTGCTCCACGCCGGAGAACGGCGTGTTGTCATTGGTGGACGGCGAGATGGTTCCGATGAAGGCGGCGGCGAGCAGGATGGGATAGGACTCGCTGAGCGCGAAGGCGACGCCGGCGACCGCCATCAGGCAGCCGCAGGCGATCAGTGTGCGCCGCCGCCCCCACCTGTCGGCGAACAGGCCGAGCGTCAGGCTGGCGACCACTGAGCCGGCGGACGCGAGGGACAGGAGAAGGCCGGTCTGCCAGGGGTCGTCGCCGTCTTGGGCGAGCAGTTCGGCCAGGAGCACGCTGGTGCAGCCGTACCCGAAGGTTCGCAGTGCCCGCGCCGCCACGATCAACCTGCCATTTCGCCCCAGTTCGACCAGAAAGCGGCTCGCGGCCCGCGTGTTCGGCATGGGGCATCATCGCGCGCCTGGCGCCGCGGCCTCGCTAGGAACACGACTAATGCCTGAAAGATCTTCCTCCGCGACAAGGCCTCCGCGGGGCCGGCGGCGGTCATCGGAACACGCCGGTGTGGCCGAGGGAGTAGCGTCCGGGCTGGGGGAAGAAGCACAGGCCGTGCGGTCCCCGGCCCACCTTGATCGTGTGCAGCAGCTTGCCCGTCCCGGTGGAGAAGACGTACACGACCCCGTGATACCTGCCGGACAGCCAGAGCTGCTTGCCGTCCGCCGACACCCCACCCATGTCGGGTGAGCCGCCGCCCGGGATCCGCCACCGGTCGACCACCTTGCGGCCGGCGAAGGAGACGACGGAGACGGTCCCCTCGTCCCGGTTGGAGACGTAGAGGGAGCGCGAGTCCCTGCTGACGTACAGGCCGTGCGCGCCCTTGCCGGTGCGCAGGAAGCCCAGACGCCGGAAGGCGGCGGCGTCGATGATCCAGGTGCCGCCGGCCATCATGTCGGCGACGTAGAAGACCCGGCCGTCGGGCGAGAGCTTGACGTCCTGCGGCATGTTCCCCGCCCCGACGCTGATCACTTTCCGTACGCGGGGACGCTTCCAGTCGATCGCCACAAGCTGCCCGGAGAACTCGCAGCTGGCCAGGAACACGGATCCGTCGGCGGTGAAGTCGCCGTGGTTGACGCCCCGGCACGGCAGAGGGAGGGAGCGGACCAGGCGCATCGTGCGGGGGTCGCGGAAGTCGAGGCGGTTGTTGCGCTCGGCCATGACCAGGGCGTACGAGCCGTCGGGGGTGAAGTACAGGTTGTACGGGTCGTCCACGGGCACCGGCCTGCCGGGACGGCCCGTCACCGGGTCGATGGGGGTGAGGCTGTTGCCCTTGTTCTCGTTGACCCACAGCGTCCTGAGGTCCCAGGAGGGCACGACGTGCTGGGGCAGGCTGCCGACCCGGAAGTGGCGCACGACCTGGAAGGTCCGCGGGTTGATCACGTCCACCGTGCCCGACTCGCTGTTGGGGACATACACGCGAGGGGTCACGTTCCGGACCTTCGGGTTGAGCATCCCCGGCCTGTCGTGGGCGTAGACGTCAAGGAGAGTTTTGCGCTCAGGTGCCTGCATGGGCTGCTGCCGCGGTGGCGACTGCAGCGGCGGCCCGGGCTCGGGGGCCGCCGCCATGGGGACGGGCGGCGCGCCGCAGGAGGCCGCGGCGACCGCGGCCGCAGCGAGCATGCTCGTCATCCACCGCAGTCGCATGCCGGTCAGCCTAGGAAGGCGCGCGGCGACGCCGGCCGATACCAAGGTCAACGACACGATCGCACCAGCCCAAGGGATGACATCTCCTTCGGCTCTGACCTCGAACGCCCTCCGCATCGCCGGTGCACGTGTGGAGGGCGTCCGATCCAGGACTCAGTCGTCGTTGCCGTCCTCGGACTCGCCCTTCTCGCTCTTCTCGTTGTGGCCGTCCTCGGCCTTCTCGTTCTTCTCCTTCTGCTCGTTCTCCCCGTCCTCGGCCTTCTCGTTCTGCTCGTTCTTCTCGGGCTCGGCGTTCTCGTTCTGCTCGTTCTTCTCGTTGCGCTCCTCTTGCTCGGCGCTGGGCTCGGGGGTGCTGACCTTGCTGTCGGGGGCCTGTCCCGTGGAGGAGGGGGCGGAGGTGGGGCTGTGCTGCAGAGAGGAGGCGAAGGCGGCGCCTCCACCCGTCACGAGGACGGCGGCAGCGGCGAGTCCGGCGATGATCGTAGGCTTGCGCACAGGGGTCTCCAATGCGATAGGGGTCTTGCTGACCGCTCCAGCCTGCGAGAACGTCGGATAACAGCAGGTTGGGCCAACGACAGCGTGAGGTTAACTTCCTGCGGCACAGCGCCTGGGTTAGCGCCGCGTTAACCGGGTGCTGAGGTTGCGCTGATGTGGCCTTCCCTAGCGTGGCATCCATGCGATCCGGCACCACGAGCAGAGCGAACGCAGGTCGGCCGTGGTTCTGGATCGCGATCTCGTCGACGTTGCTCGTCCTCGGGGTGATGGTGGGATTCGCCGCCCGCTCGCCCGGCTGGACCGCCGCGGATGCGAGGGCGAGCGAGCTGGTTCAGTCGATCCGTTCGCCCGGGTGGACCGCGGTGGCGCAGGTGCTGAACGTGGGCTTCGGCACAGCCGTGGGCAGCGTGCTCGTCGGTGTGCTCGTCGTCGCGGTTGTCGTGTGGCGGCCTTTCCGACCGGCCTGGTCAGCGCTGGTGGTGATTGCCGCAGGGTGGTGCGTGAGCCCACTGGTCAAGACGCTCGTCGCCCGCCCGCGTCCGCCCGCCGGCCACGCCTTGGTGCACGAGCTGGGCCCGGACAGTTTTCCCAGCGGTCACGTCTGCCTGACGCTGGCGATCGTCGTGGCCGTCGCGCTGCTGGCGAGGAACACTCGCTTGTTCCTGCCGGTCCTGGTGGTGGGCTGTGTGCTCGTGATCGGGCAGATGCTTGCCAGGGTCTACCTCGGAGCGCATTACCCCAGCGACACCTTGGGCTCGCTGATCCTCACCCCGGCCGCGATCATGTTGGCGGTGAACGCCTTCAGACTGTCCGGGCGGGAACTGCCACCTTTCCGGGCGGCGACATCCACGGACAAGGCCGCGTCACAGGTCACGGAGCACGGTGAGCGGCGGACTGCGGGTGGCTCGGACCGTGGCGGCTCCGGCGGCGAGCAGCGCCGCCAGACCGAGGCCGGCGACGGCGGCCAGGTAGGTCCACGGCACGGCCAGTGAATCGGGAGGCGGGTCGAAGACCCCGCTGAGCACGGCCACCAGCATCCGTGACAGCGCCCACCCGCAGACAGTCCCCAGCACGATCGCGGCCAGTGCGACCAGGCAGACCTCCGTCCACACGAAGGAGCCGAGCTGGCGCGGGGTCGCTCCGAGAACCCTGGCGAGCGCGTACGTACGGCGCCGCTCGGCGAAGCCGAGCACGAGCAGCAACCCGGTGGCCAGGCCAGCCAGGGCCAGCGCGTAGCCGAGCTCAATGGCGGTGAGGCCGGACAGGTCGACGGCGGTGAGGCTGGAGCCGACGACCTGGCGGCTGGTCTCCACGTCGGTGATCTTCGCCGTCGGGCCGAGCTTGCCGCGCAGGTCGGCGGCGACCCGGTGGGGCGGGGTCCCGTCGGTGGTGATCAGGTACGTGGTGTCGGTGGGCAGCCGGTGGGCCAGGTAGGCGGCGTTGGCGACGAGGAAGCTGTCGCGGGGCGCGGTCGGGAACTCGGTGACGATGCCGGCGTAGTGGAAGGGGACGGTCCTGCCGTCCTCGGTGCGCAGCCGTATCTGGTCTCCGAGGCGGAGTTGGAAGTCGTTGACGGTCTCCTGGCTGACCAGCAGCGCGTCGGGACGGCGGGCGAGCCGGTCGAGGATCTGACGGGCGGTGCCGCCGGAGAAGTAGGTGTCGTGCAGCCGGGTGGTGGTGGGGCGGATGCCGTACAGGTCCTGCAGGTCCGAGCCGACGTAGGCGAAGCGATGCTGGAGCGGTTCGACCCGGGACACGCCGGGCACTGCCGCGAGCTCTGCCCGCGTGGCGGTGGTCTGGGAGACGGTGACGTCGGCTCCGTTCGTCAGCTCGGCGTCCACTTCGGCCTGCTGGCGGTAGGTGGCGTCGAAGACGGACGTGGACAGGGCGAACGCGACGGCCAGCGCGGCCAGGGTGGCGGTGCGGGCCAGCGGCGCCCGCTGGCGCGTCAGCATCGCCGACACCACGCCGGCCAGGCCCCCGGCCAGTGGCCTGGCCGTCCAGGTCACGAACGGGCCGGGCAGCGTCCGTGTGAGACGCCAGGCGAGCAGGCCCGTCCCGGCCCACAGCAGTGCCGGACCGGCGAACGCCCAGTAGTCGACCGACAGCTGGGGCAGCCCCTCGGGAACGAGGACGAGCTGGTAGCCGTTCCTGCTGGTGATCCAGAAGATCACGGCGGAGCCGGCGAGCAGCCACAGGTCCAGCCCATAGCGCAGCCAGATCGGCGAGCGGCGCCGCCCGCCGACCGGACGGCGGGCGTCCGCCACGGTGGAGGCGCGCAGCGCGGGCGGCAGCACGGTGACGGCCGCGACCAGCAGTCCCAGGACGGCCGCCCACCACGACACGCTCGCCGACCCGAACACCAGCCGTCCGGCCACCGCGGCCAGCCCCAGGCCGGCCAGCACACCGGTCACGCCCACCAGCGCGGTCTCGGCCAGTGCCAGCCGCGCCAGTGTCCCCCTGGAGGCGCCCCTGGTGCGCAGCAGCGCCTGCTCAGCTGTCCGCCGTGGTGCGCCGGCCCGCGTGACGAGGCCGGCGAGCAGGGCCGCGAGCACGACCGCCGGCGCACCCAGGAACAGGAACAGCACCTGCGAGTACAGGGCGTCCTCGCGGGCGGCGTCCAGTGCCGCGCCGAGGTTGTCGCCGACCAGCCCGCTGCCGGCCATGCGCTCCTCCAGGTTGCGCGCCTGTCCGGTGACCGCGGTGTAGGCCGCGGCCGGGTCGGGCGGCAGCCGGTGGTCGATGCGGACGTGGAACTGGGTGCGCACCCGGTCGCGCGCGATGCCGTCGAACATGCGGTGCCAGTCGGCTTCCGGCAACAGCAGCACGTTGTCGGGGGGCGCCTGCGGCTGCGCGCCCGGCGGTGCGCCGACGCGCTGGAACAGCGAGTCGGCGGCGGGCAACTCCACGACCCCGGTGACCGCCACTGCCGTGTCGGGCAGCCCTGGGCGGCGCACGGTGATGCTGGCGCCGGGCTGGGCGTGCAGGTTGGCGGCGGTCTGCTGGGCCAGCATCGGCCCGTTCGCGTTCCCCGCGAGCAGACGGAGCTCGCCGGGGAAGGTGGCGGCGTAGCCGGCGGGCAGCCCGAGGACCTGGCCCGCGCCCGTGGTCAGGGTCTGCCCGGCCTGGCGGGACTCGAAGCCGTCGATCCTGGCGAAGCTCACTTGCCTGGAGGTGCCGGGCATCGGGACGGACACGGTCTGGCCAGGCTGCTGCTCCACCTGCCAGTCGACCGCCACCCGTTGTATCGACCGGGCCGTCATGGTGGCCTTGGCGGAGGCCAGGAACGCGCCCAGCGCGGCGGGCAGCGCCACGGCGAGCGCGATGCCCGCCGCGGCCGCGGCCAGCCTGCCCGCCCGGCGGGACAGCAGTCCGCGCAGCCAGATGAGGATCAGCATGTGAGAGTTCCGTCGCTCATGGCCCATGTGGCGGGCAGCCGCGCCGCGACCAGCGGGTCGTGGGTGGCGACCACCAGTGCCGACTCCAGTCGGGAGGCCACCCCGGTGAGCAGATCCACCACTCGGCGGGCCAGATCCGAGTCGAGCTGAGCCGTGGGCTCGTCCGCGATGATCAGGCGGGGCTCGGCGGCCAGCACGCGGGCGACCGCGACGCGCTGCGCCTGCCCGCCCGACAGCTCCTCGGGCAGTGAGCCGGCCAGGTCCGCCAGGCCGATCGCGGCCAGCGCGATCAACGCCCGTTCCTTGGCCTCGGAGTCTCCGGCACCCGCGATGATCAGGGGCAGCGCGACGTTCTCCGCGACGTTGAGCGGAGGCAGCAGGCTGGGCCCCTGGAAGACCACGCCGACGCGGCCACGCGGGTGATCGTCGAGGGCGGGCCAGGCGATCCGCCCGGCCGTGGGCCGGTCGAGCCCGGCCAGCAGGTGCAGCAGCGTCGTCTTGCCCGACCCCGACGGGCCGGTGACCGCGATCTGCTGCCCCGGCCGCAGCTCGCAGGTGACGCTGTGCACGGCGACCAGGGCGTTCGCTCCTTTGCCGTACGAGCGGGCCAGCCCCTGACAGGTGACCAGCGCGGTCGTGCCGGCCGCCCGATCATGCAGCTCCACGGTCATGTCGCTCGGCCGTCCTTCAGCTCCAGGACGCGGTCGGCCAGCCGCCGTACGCCCGGGCTGTGTGAGGCGATCACCACGGCGGTGCGCTCCCCGGCCTGCCGGCGGATCAGCCGCAGGACGGGCCCTTCGGTGTGCTGGTCGAGCTCGCCCGTGGGCTCGTCGGCCAGCAGCAGCGCCGGCCGGTTGGCCAGCGCCACGGCCAGCCCCGCCCGGGCCGACTCTCCACCGGACAGCTCGCTCGGCCACGCCCCGGCCCTGGCCGCCAGCCCCAGACCGGCCAGCAGTTCGTCGCGCAGGCGACGATCGCGCCGCCCCGCCAGCCGCTGGGCCAGATCCACGTTGGCCGCGACCGTCAGGTGCTCGATCAGGTTGCCGCTCTGGAACAGCACGCCCACCAGCCGGGCCCGCAGCGCGGCCCGCTCGGCCTCCGGCCGGTGGCTGATGCGGTGGCCGTCCACCCTGACCGTGCCGCCGTCCGGGTCGTCCAGGCCGCCCAGGCAGGCCAGCAGCGTGGACTTGCCCGACCCCGACGGGCCGCTGACCAGCACGACCTCGCCCCCGGCGGCATCGACGCTCACCCCGCGCAGCGCCCTGGTCTCCTCATCGCCCGACCGGTAGAACCGGTAGAGCTCCTCGGCCTGCAGGATCACGACGCCGTCCAGCGGAAGGAGTCGGAGACCGTACGCCACGGGTCCACGTTGTCGGCGCCGACCGGCCCGGACAGGGTCAGGATCGCCTCGTGCCCGCTCCGGTAGAAGGTGTACCGCTCGACCTCGTCCTTGACGACCTTTCCGGTGACCGGGTCGGGGCTGCTGTCGGCGCGGTAGACGATCCGCACCGCCTTGCCGCCCTTCCTGGTCACTGTGCCGACCGTGCGGACGTCGCCGCCGCGCACCTGGCTCCTGATCGACGCCTCGGTCGGCGGGGAGGCGGCGGGCTCGATCTCGATGCGGACGCTGTTCAGCTTGTCGGTGAAGCTCGCCCCGGTGGGCAGGTCCGTGCGCGCCCATCCTTCAGGCACCTTCACCTCATACGGCTGCCCGGGGTGCCGGTAGGTCACGAACACCGTGTCGTCCGGTATGTCGCCCGGCGGATTCGACTCGGTGGGCTGCGCAGCCGGGATGCCGTCGCTCACGGGTGCCTGTGTCTGCGCCTGAGGCTCGGCCTTGGGCTGGGCGGGCACGGCTGCCGAGCAGCCTGCCGCCAGCCCTGCCATGGCCAGGGCGATGACGCTCTGCCGTACCTTCATGCCTCCCACGCTAGGAACAGGCCGGGAAGCGCCCGCTGAACACCGGGTTAGCGGGGCGTTTACCTTCCTTCTGCCACGCTGGAAGCGTGACAGCACAGGGCGTGCCGCTGCGGCGGCGAGTGCTGGTGGTGATCGTCAGCGTGACCGCCCTGGCCGTCGCGCTCTTCCTGGTGCCCCTGGCGATCGCGGTGAACATCCTTTACCACGACCAGACGGTGGCCGCCCTGCAACGCGACGCCGCCTGGGTCGCCACGGCCGTTCCCGATGAGGCCGCCCGCGATGCGGGTGCGGGGTTGAAGCTGCCCGCGCGCCTGTCCGGCGAGCTGGCCGTCGGCGGCTACGCCGTGGACGGCACCCGGCTGTTCGGCGAGGGGCCCGCCCGCTCACCCCTGGCCGCCTCCAGCAGGGACGGGCACGTCCACGACATGGTGGAGAACGGCTTCCTGGCCGTGTCCGCGCCGGTGCCCTCCGACGAGGGCACCGCGCTGGTCATCCGGGTCGCGACACCGAACGAGCAGATCGACAACCGCATCCATCAGGCGTGGCTGCTCATGGGCGGCCTTGCCCTCCTCGTCATCGCGCTCGCGGCGGGCGCGGCCGTACGCCAGTCGACCCGGCTCGCCGCCCCCTTGGAGAGGCTGACCACCGCAGCACAAGCACTCGGCGGCGGCGACTTCAGCATCCGCGCCGCACGCTCCGGACTACGCGAGGCCGACCAGGCGGCACAGGCGCTGGAGGCGACGGCGCGCCGTCTCGGCGACGTGCTCGCCCGCGAGCGCGCCTTCAGCGCGGACGTCTCCCACCAACTGCGCACCGGGCTGACCGGCCTGCTGCTCGGCCTGGAATCGGCGCTGTCCCGGCCGGGCGCGGACCTGGCCCCAGCGGTTCAGGCCGCGCTGGCTCGGGGCGAGCGTCTGCAGGAGGTCCTCGACGACCTCGTACGGCTCAGCCGCGACAGCCGCGCGCCCGCCGAGCCACTCGACGTGGACGGACTGATGGAGGAGGTCCGGCAGGAGTGGCACGGCCAGCTGGCCCGGCAGGGCCGCCGCCTGACCATCACCGTGGAACCCGCGCTGCCGCCAGTCACCGCCCAGCCCGCCGCCGTCCGGCAGGTTCTGCACGTCCTGCTCGACAACGCCCTGCGCCATGGCCGGGGCGAGGTCGCCGTCACCGTCTCCGACGTGGGGCCTGGCATAGCCGTCGAGGTGAGCGATCACGGGCCCGGCGTGGCTCCGGACAGCGACCCGTTCATCCGCTCCAGCGGACACAGCCACGGCATCGGTCTGGCCCTGGCCCGCTCACTCGCCGAAGCAGAAGGCGGCCGGCTGGTACTGAGCCGCGCCAGGCCCCCGCTGTTCAGCCTGCTGCTACCCGGCCACGACACGTAGCAGCCGGTCATGGCTCGTAACGGTAGCCGCGCCCCCGCACCGTGACGATCCGCTCCATCGGTTCGCCGCGCTCGGCCAGCTTGCGGCGCAACGCGAACACGTGCACGTCCAGCGTCTTGGTGGGGCCGAACCAGTTCTCGTCCCACACCTCGTCCATGAGCTGCTCGCGCGTCACCACCTCGCCCGCCCGGCTGACCAGCGCCGCCAGCAGGTCGAACTCCTTGGGCCGCAACACCACCTCCGCTTGCCCGACATAGGCCCGCCGCGCGGGCAAGTCGAGCCGCAGTCGCCCGACCGTCAGTATGCGCTCTCCCTGTGCGGGGCCACGCCGCCGCAGGTGTGCGCGGATCCTGGCCATCAGCTCGGTCAGCCGGAACGGCTTGGTCAGGTAGTCGTCAGCCCCCGCGTCCAACGCCACCACGACCTCGAACTCCTGCGTACGAGCTGTCAGCACGACGATCACCGTGTCCGGCACCCTTGAGCGCAACCGCCGGCACAGAGCTACTCCGTCCACGTCGGGCAGTCCCAGATCCAACAGGACGAGATCAGGCTGCCGCTGCTCGGCGGCCAGCAGCGCCTCGGCCCCGTCCGCGGCCGGCTCCGCCTCGTAGCCCTGGGCGGCCAGGGCTTCGACCAGCTCGGACCTGATGACCAGATCGTCCTCCACGACCAGCACACATGCCATGCGGCCGATGCTACGAGTTGTGCTGCCACGGCGGGTCGAGTCGCACCGTCAGTGGACAGAGGCGGTGAGGCCGAGCCCGAGCAGGGCTGGATAACGAACGAAGTAGGACCGCGTCAAGCTGCGGCGCGCTGGGCAGGCCTCTGTGCCCCGAGGCCGGCCAAACTACGCCGTCGGCCTCGGCAAGCTCATTGCCACGCAGAGGCTGGACCGCCTCTAGTGCACCTTGGCAGATCCCAAGGGCGCGGAGCTCGGCGTCAGGAGGATCCGTTCCAGATTTGATGCCGGTGCCGTGGTGGCAGACGTGGTCAGACTATGCGGGTGCAGAGGGTGCGGCCTCGGACCTCCCAGTGGACCCTTCTGCCGCCCGGCGGGCAGGCGCCGCTGGTGAACGCGGTGATACGGAGGATGTAGTCGTACTCCTCGGGAGCGGAGCCGGCCCCGCACGGCCACGACGTCATCAGATCGCTGTTGCTGATGGTGACGGAGTTCTCGTTCTCGCCCTTGGTGGCCAGGAAACAGTCACCCGTGCGGAACTGCCGCTGCACGCAGAGGGCGATCTCGTTCGCGTCCTCGCCGTAGCTCCACCGCAGTTCCCCGTCCAGGTCGGCGCCGTGCCTGATGCATTCGGAGGAGTCGTCGACCACCTTGAGCACCTTCAGGTAGGCGTCGGAGCGGCCGCAGCCGACGGCGCGCGGCTTGCTCCTGCTCCACTCGCCGGACGGACGCTTGTAGGCGTCCAGGCAGTCGCCCGCCGAGATCTTCTCGAACGCCTTGCGGGTGGGATCGGGTGTGGGGATGGGGGTGGGACTGTCGGTGGCGCTCGCGGTCTCGGACGGCTGAGGGGAGGGTGTCGGGGAAGCTGGGGTCTGCTGGACAGTGGCGATGGCCTTGGAGGTGGCCGGTGCGTTTCCGTCGTCCCCGAGGGCCCAGGCGGCGAAGGCGACCAGCAGGACGCCCACGACCGCGGCGGCGGCCATCGGGAGCTTCATTCGTCCGAGCGGCGGAAATTGCCGGCCGTTTCCCGGCGCGTCCTGCGGCGGGGGCGCCAGCACCTCGGTCTCCGCCACCCGCGTGGCGATCATCGTGCTGACGGGCTCCGGCAGCGGAGCGTCCCCGCCCTCGGCGAGCGCGGAGCAACGTTCGAGGAACACATCGAGGCCGGGCCGGTCTTGCGGATCCTTCTCCAGGCCGGACGCGATCAGCGGGAGCAGCGGCTCCGGCACGCCGGTCAAATCGGGTTCCTCGTTGACGACGCGGTAGCCGAGGGCCTCGAGCGGGCCCTCGCCGAAGGGGCGCCGGCCGGTGGCGGCGAAGGCCAGCACGGCAGCCAGGCAGAACACGTCACTGGCCGGCCCGACCTCGCGGCCCCGAAGCTGCTCGGGCGACATGAACCCGGGCGTGCCGACCACGCTGGTGCGGGTGGTCTGCGAGGTGGCGTCGAGCGCGCGGGCGATGCCGAAGTCGATGATGCGGGGCCCGTCCTGGGCGAGCAGCACGTTGCCGGGCTTGAGGTCCCGGTGAACGACGCCCCGCTCATGGATCGCCATCAGCCCTTCGGCCAGGCCCGCGCCGAGCCCGGCGAGCGCCGCCGCGGAGAACGCGCCGTGCTCGCCGACGGCCTCGTGCAGCGACGGTCCCGCGATGTACTCGGTCACGAGCCAGGGCGGATCGGCGTCGGCGCGGGCGTCCACCACCTGCACGGTGTGGATGCCCCCGACCCGCCGCGCCGCGGCGACCTCCGCATTGAACCGCCGCCGGAACTGCGCGTCCTCCGCCAGGTACGGGTGGATCACCTTGACCGCGACCGGCCGGCCGCCCTTCGAGCGGCCCAGGTAGACACGACCCATCCCGCCCGCCCCCAGCCGCGCCAGCAGCCGGTACCCACCGACCTTCTTGGGGTCGCTCGCCTCAAGCGGCTTCAGTTTCTCGCTGGACACGCGCACGTCCTCCCACACCCACCGGTGATGTAGAACGCACCCTTCCACACAGGACGACGGGCCGGGGCCGCCCCGCTCAGGCCAGCTCGTAGGTGCCGGACGGCCCCCGATTGGCGACTCAGGCCCTGCCACTCCCGCATGCCAGTGATCGCACGGTCATCCTGCGCGGACACGCGAAATCGTGCGGAACGGGACAGGCGTCCCCATCGCGCGCCGGGCGCAGGGAGGCCGGCGAGCACCTGGTCGTGGGTGAGCGCGAGCTGCTCCATGCTCGACCAGCAGCCGCGGGAACGGCGAGCTAGTCGGTCAAGATCGCCTCGCCGCCGGCGTCGTCGCCGACGTTTCTCCAGGGCGCCGCGAGCGTGCGGTTCGACTTCACGCAGGTCAGAAGCGGTCGGAGCGACGATAGCGTGTGCAACAGGTGTCGTGCACGCTCCTGCTGTCTTGACGTCAAGCAGACATCGTGCATAACGGCCTCGCGCCGGGAGCCCGGCTGATGGGCCAGGGGCCGTCCACGTCTGCCCGGCCAGTCACTGTCATACAGGGGCGGCGCCCGTGTCGATCACATGGCGGGCCGAGGTCCTGCGGCCCGGCGCAGCCGGTTGGCGATCGCGGCTCCCAGCCCCCGCTCCGCCGGCGGGGACGCGACGATGAGATCGCAGCCTCGCTGGTCGAGTTCGCGCAGGAAGGCGTACAGCTCGCGTGCGTAGGCGGGCATCGACGCGGGCAGCTCCACCACGGCGTGCGCTTTCACCTCTGCGTCGGCGAAGGCGGGAGGAAGCAGGACGCCCACCTGATGCCCCGATCCCTGCGCGCGTTCCGCTTCGGCGATCACCTTGTCGGGCTCGACCAGGACGACCCGGGCCCGCGGCGCGTAGTGCGAGGGATGCTGACCGGGCACCCGTATGTGGCTCGTCGCGGGGACCGCGAGCGGGCGCCCCAGCGCCGCTTCGAGGTCTTCGCGCGTCACTCCGCCCGGCCGCAGGATGCTCAGTGCCTCGCCCGTGGCGTCGACGATCGTCGACTCGACACCCACTGAGCACGGGCCGCCGTCCAGCACGACATCGACGGCGCCATCGAGCTCGGCGCGGACGTGACCGGCCGTGGTGGGGCTGACCGAGCCGAAGCGGTTGGCTGACGGGGCCGCGATGCCGCCGCCGAAGGCCGACAGCAGCGCGAGCGCGACAGGATGGGCGGGCACGCGCACGGCCACCGTCTCCAGGCCGCCGGTCGTCTCCAGGGACACCCGGCCGCCGCGCCGCAGCACCAGCGTCAACGGCCCCGGCCAGAAGCGTTCGGCCAGCAGCCGAGCGTGGGCAGGCACGTGCGCCACCCAGTCGCCCAGCTGCTCCGCTCCGGCGAGGTGGACGATCAGCGGGTGGGAGGGCGGACGCCCCTTAGCCTGAAAGACGCGTGCGACGGCGGCTCCATCGGCAGCGTTGGCACCCAGCCCATAGACGGTCTCGGTCGGGAAGGCCACGAGACCTCCGCCGTGCAGCACCCCGACCGCCCTGTCGATGGCCGCGCTGTCGATGTCACCAGGTCTGACCGTCACCCTCGTCATCCTTCCTCTGCTGTTTGCCGCCGCGTTCCGCGCACAGCGACCGACGATGATCAATGACGCTCCGGTGCCCCCCGCGAGGTAGAGCGGCCGGCAGCGCCACCACCCATTCAGGCCCAGCCCTCCCTGTTCGAGCACGTGCCGTGCCCTGCTCGCCCAGGCAATCCGGGGCCGCCCCCAGACGCGTATCTAGACCGCAGCCCCGCTCAGGCCATGCGCGGCGACCAGCTGCGCAGTGCCGTCGGCCAGCCGGTATGACAGGCCCACCACCGCCAGGCGGCCATCGGCGACCCGCTCGGCCAGCACGCGAGAGCGCTCCAGCAGCAGGCCGGCGCTGTGCCGGATGTGCTCATGCAGGATCTGCTCGGCCTCATCATGTCCGGCGGCGCGGGCCGCCAGCACGCTCGGCATCACCCGCTCGACGACGTCACGGACAAAACCGGCCGGGGTGCTGCCTCCGTCGGCGGCGGCGCAGGCCGCCGCGATGGCCCCGCACGACTCATGGCCCAAGACCACGACCAGCGGGCAACCCAGCACGCTCACCCCGAACTCGATGCTGCCCAGCACCTCGGTGCCGGCCACATGCCCGGCCGTGCGGACCACGAACAGATCACCCAGTCCCCGATCGAAGATGATCTCGGCGGCCAGCCGGGAATCGGAGCAGCCGAACAGCACCGCGAAGGGACTCTGCGCCGGCGCGGTCTCGGCGCGGCGGGCGGCATCTTGGTTCGGGTGCTCCGGCGCGCCGGCGACGAATCGCTGGTTCCCCTCCAGCAGCATCGCCAACGCATCATCGGGCGTCAGTCTCAGGATCTCAGCCATGGTCGCAGGCTACTGGGTATCAGGCCAGGGCCCACGCACCGTCCCGACGCCAGCCGGTCCGCACGCCGGGGGCGGATACGGCACGATGGTGGTCCATGAACGGCGATGACCACGGCGGCAGCGACCCCGCCGGCCCCAGTGCTGAGGAGCGGCTCGCCGTCTCGATCAGGCTGCACGAGAACTTCATCGTCGCGCGCGCCGTCGGGGAGCTCGATTACGCCTCGGCCGGACTGCTGCACCGGCGGCTCAAGGACGCCTGGGCGACCACGCGGTCGGCCGGGCTGGTGCTCGACCTGGGCGGGCTGACGTTCTGCGATTCCAGAGGCATTGGCGTCTTGGTGATGCTGCTGCGCCAGAGCCGTGACCAGCAGGCCTCCCTGGTGCTGTCGCCTCTGCCGGCTCATCTGGAGCGGGTCTTGACCATGACGGGCGTGCGGGCCGCGTTGCAGGTGGCGGCGTCGGTGGAGGAGGCCATCCAGATCGTGCAGGCTTCAGCGCCGCGGCGGACCGAGATGCCGGAGCCGCCCGGCCAGGCCCGCTGAACCCGAACCGGGTCGGCCAGGCGCGGCGGGATCTCCTCCAGAACCTGGAGGAGATCCACGTCCTCATCTGCGACGAAGCCGGTCAGGTCCATGTCGCCGGACGTCCTCTAGGTGGTCGTGTCGATCGGCCACCCTGCACGGCCGGACTGCTGCAGTCCAGCACCCTGCCCGCGTGGTGGTGGGTCGGCCGGTCGACGTACGGGCTGCTCGTGGTCACGTCCCAGACCACCGTTTCCGGGACGGCCCTTCAGCGGCTGAGGTGCGGCTCGGGCGTCTCCAGCTTGACGGGACGGGCTGGGGACGCCCCGCGTCGGGCACGGGCCGGCAACCCTCCCGGAGTTCCGCCCACGGGTCGCATAGCGTGTCACAACTCCGGGTCCGGAGAACGCACCGCGGCGCATACATGATCACCAGAACGCCAGCCAGCGGATCAGGTTTCAGCCGTCGGAGGAGCCCGCTCGGTCGGCCTCGGCTCTCCAGTGAGCAAGGTCTTCACGGGTGGCCAGGGTGCTGGGGTGCTCGGGTCCAAGCGCTCGCATCTGGGCGGCGAGTAGATCTTCGTATGCGGCGGCCGCTCCAGTCGCGTCGCCGGCACGGCCTCGCCAGTAGGCCAGGATGCCGCGGGTGGCCAGGGTCTTGGGGTGGTCCGGTCCCAGCACCCGGATGTAGTCGGTGAGCAGGTCAGCGACAGCGGCGGCAGTGCCGACGACATCCCCTGCTTCGCCGCGCCAGCGCGCCAGCTCATTGCGGGTGGTCAAGACGCTGGGATGATCGGGCCTGAGTACCCGCATCTCGTCAGCGAGCAGCTCGGTGAGGGCCGCGGCCGCCCCGGCCACATCCCCGGCCTTGCCCCGCAGGTTGGCCAGCAGGCTGCGGGTGGTCAAAGTGTCGAGATGATGAGGCCCGAGCACCCGCACCTGGTCGGCGAGCAGCTCGGTGAAGGCGGCGATGGCCCCGGCCACATCCCCAGCCCGGCCCTGCAGGTCGGCTAGGCGACCGCGGGTGATCAAGGTGTTGGGGTAATCGGGGCCGAGCGCCCGTATCTCGTCGGCGAGCAGCTCAGTAAAGGCGGCGATGGCCCCGGCCAGGTCCCCGGCCTGGGCCTGTAGGTGCGCCAGGAAGCTACGGGTGGTCAAGGTGTTGGGGTGATCGGGGCCGAGCACCCGCACCTGGTCGGGGACTAGGTCGGTGAAGGCTGCGATCGCTTCGGCCACATCACCGGCCTCGCCGCGCCAGCGTGCCTGGAAGACACGGGTGGACAGGGTGTCGGGATGGTGGGGGCCGAGCAGGCGGTTGGTGATGGCGTGCAGGCGGGTGCACTGCTCGACGGCTGCGCTGGCTTGGCCCATCTTGCCGAGGGTGTCGGCCGCATAGAGCAGCACGGGGCCACGGCATGCACCCGGACAAAGGGGACTCCCGGCTATGGGGATCAGACAGTTACCGTGGGAGTGCTGACTGATCTAGCGCGGGGAGGCTCAGTGGACCGACGCAAGTTCCTGACCATGTCGTCGGCTGCTCTTGGGGCCTTGATCACCGGCTGGCAGGACGCCATGGCAGCGCTGACCAGCCTTACATCGAGCGGCCGGCGCCGCATCACCTCCGAGATGGTGACGCACTTAGAGGACCGCCTCGACCGCCTGCGCCGCCTGGACGACGCTCTGGGCAGCGCCCAGCTCCGCGACCTGGCGATGACCGAGTTCGCCTTCATCAGCAGGCTGATCAACGAGGCTCGCTTCGATGAGCCCACTGGTCGCCGCTTGTTCGCTGCCGCCGCAGAAGCCGCGCGCTGCTGCGCCTGGGTACACTTCGACGACGGCTTTCACGCTCAAGCGGAAGGCTATTTCGAGGCCGCCCAGCGGGCATCGGCGACCGCGGGTGATCCGCTCACCGGGGCCTATGCCATGTCGTTTCGCGCGATCCAGTGCTACACCGCCGGTGATCCCCGGGACGCGGTGGCTTGCGTGGAGGCGGCCCAGGTCCAAACGAAATCGAAGGCGACACCGCGCTTTCGAGCGATGCTTGCCGCTCGTGTCGCACGCTCCTACTCCAAGGCCGGCGACCGCCGAGCATGCGCACACGCCCTCAATGCGGCCCGCGACCTCATCGCCGCAGGACCACACGATGACGACCCGCCCTATCTGTACTGGGTCGACCTCGGCGAGATCGAGATGATCGCCGGATCGTCCGCGCTCCAGCTCGGCGATCCCCGAGAAGCGATCCGCCGCTTCGACGCGGCGATCGAAGCAAACTACGCAGGAGATGACCAGTATCCGCGCACCCACGCCATTTATCTGGCACGCGCCGCGGACGCCCATCTCTCGCTCCGAGACTTGGACCAGGCGGTGGCGGCGGCTCAGCATGCGGTTCGCTGCCTGGGCGGAGTGGACTCCGCCAGGTCGACGGCGACCCTGGAGGAGCTGAGGGGCAAGCTTGCCGGGTACCGGCATGTGCCTGTGGTCCGACACTTCCTCGACCTCACCGCTTGAAACGCGGGGGCCTCCTACGAACGTGAGTGCCGCGTTCCCTAGTCCCGGACATTGCCGCCACCTTGAACCCTTATACCACCACCTCACTCTATCGATCTTGGTCTGGCGGATGACGCGAGCGGCGGAAATATCAGTGGGGTCCGAGACCGTCACATTCGGCGCTTGTCTGACTGCTTTCTGTCGCTGCAATGGGAGGGGATGCGTTCATTCACGCCCGCAGGGTCGACGCCGGGAAACCATGCAGCCGCTCTGCCGAATCATCTACGCCTTGGTGTGAGTCCCTACGAAGGCACGCCTGCCCGATCCGCTTTCAGTGCGCTGGGTGCGGTTTCTCTCATCTAGACCCAACTACCTGCCCGCGCTTGAGGACCACCGCCGTGGAGTTCCTCGGCGGTGCTGGGCTGCCGGTCCGGCGAACTGTGGCGGCGCATGGTGCCCGCGCTTCGAGCGTGGTGGTCGACTCTCTCGCCGAGAACGACCAACGTTCCTGCTAGAGCGAGTGGGCAAGCACCAAATGTCCCACCCTGAACCTCTTTATGGTCGCGGCCAGATCGGTGGGAAGCAGTCTTCCCATACGATGCCGTCGAAGCCGTCTCGACCATGGCACAACTTGAAGACCTTGATCCAGCTCACGTAGGTGCGATCCTCCGAACACCCGCCCTTGGGCGCGACCAGCTTGTAGACCCGAGGGTCGACGGGGTTGTCCGTGGCGAACTCGGCCTTGAATCGAAGCACGTCATGCTGGTCAAGATCACAGACGGTGATGTGCTGTCGGTCGGAGCTGACGACCGCCCTGCCCGCGCCGTCATAGCTGGACGTCCAGGAGTGACCGTCGGCATACGCGGGAGCAGCGACGTGTGGCGCTCCGAGCAGTGCGATCGCGACTCCGGCCGTGATGCGGGACGTCCGCATGACAAACCCCCTACCGTGATACGTAAAGTTATCAGTCAATTACTAACCGTAACTTCACGCAGCACACGAGCCCCTCCGCGAAGTCAGCGCTCTCCAGGAAGATCGACGATGGCTATCTCGCCGCTGGAGGCGTAGGCGGCTACTTCCGGCGCGATGGCGCTGTCAACGATGACCGTCGCCATCACGGTCGAGCCGCTCATTCTCGGCGTGCTCACACTGTCGACCAATGCGCTGGGCGACAGAAGATCTGCCTCCCCCTGCTCGGAACCCGCCCGAGGGACGTGGATGACTTGGACCCGATAACCAGCCTGCAGTTCATTGGGCACCTGTCCCGGCTTGAGTGCCAGGCCGACTCGACCCTTCCCCGGGGCAAGCCCTTCCCCTGTGCCGGCGCTCATGGCATTGGTGAGAAGGCTGCCGGGTAACACCGTCACCCTGGCGTACCTCTTGCTGATCCGGTCGCGATCGGACCACGGCGCGTACTCGCCCCCGGGGTCGGCGACGAGAGCCTCCTCCATCGCCTCCAGTGGAAAGGTTCGACCTGCCCCCACCTGCTGCGTGACCCTGATGACCGAGATCCGATCATCCGCGCGCATCACCAGCAGTGTCGTCCCCAGCGCTCCTCCCAGGATGAGCAGAACAGCCAGTGAGGCGAGTCCCGGCCGCCGCGGGCGACTGAGCGTTGGAAGGTTCCGCTCCGCGGTCATCGTCAAGGGCTCACGCGCGCGCCCGTCAACCTGCGGAGCCGAATCGGCACGGCGAGAGTTCCGCGATATCCCCATAGTCGAACAGTGCCGGAACCCGCGCCTCGCCAAGGCTCAAGTGACTGCCGGGGGTGCCAGGAACTTCATCCCCGGATGTAGAGACTTCCGCCAGGTGGACCCCGATGTCGACCTACGCCTCCCGCGGCCGGGGCAAGCTCGCGTCATAGCATCACGTGAAGCCGAGGCGGTGCACGCCTTCAGCCTCTATTGCGAGATAGTTGCAACTGCGATCAATGCGCCTTAATGTCGGGCTTCATGAAGCGTGGATGGGCGGCACTGGCCGGGGCGGCACTCCTGACACTCACCGCCTGCTCGACACCGACACAGTCCACGGCGGCGCGGGCGCAGGACACCGTCGTGCTCGGCCTGGGCTCTGAGCCGGACACGCTCAGCCCGGTGCTCGGGTACGCGCCGGACGGCGGCTCGCTGATGTACGACGGGCTGGTGCGCCGCACCCCGGACCTGAAGCTGCAACCGGCCCTGGCGCAAGCGTTACCCCAGATCAAGGGCACACAAGTGACCTTCACCCTCCGCCAGGGCGTCACCTTCCACAACGGCAAGCCGCTGACCGGCGCCGACGTGGCCTACACGTACACGAAGCTCCTCGATCCGGCCGGCAACTCGCCGATCCGCGGCGACTACGCCGCGATCGAGAAGGTGGAGGCGCCTGACGCGCGCACGGTGGTGTTCCGGCTGAAGTACCCCTACGCCGCGATCCTGCAGCGCGCCACGCTCGGCATCGTTCCGGACGGCTCGGACCTCAAGAGCGACCCCGTCGGAACGGGACCGTACAGGTTCGCCTCCTGGGCCAAGGGCGACAAGATCACGCTGAAGGCCAACGACCGCTACTGGGGCGCCAAGCCCGCGATCAAGACGCTCGTGCTGGCGTACACCGCCGACGACAACTCCCGCGCCACCCGCATGGCGGCCGGCGAGTTCACCGCCACCGAGCTGCCGCCCAAAGCGGTGGGCCGGTTCAGGAACCAGCCCGGCGTGACGGTGTACGAGGCGCCCAGCGCTGACTACCGGGGCGTGATGTTCCCGCTGGAGCAGCCGGTGACCGGCGATCTGGCCGTCCGCGAGGCGCTGAACCTGGCCGTGGACCGGGGCGCGATGGTCTCGGCGATCCTGGCCGGTGCCGGCAGCCCCGCCTACGGGCCGGTCGCGCCCGGCACCGACTGGCACAACGCGGCTGTGGACGGCTCATCCGCGCCGGATCGCACCAAGGCCGCCGAAGTCCTGGAGTCGGCCGGATGGAAGGTGGGCGGCGACGGCATCCGCGCCAAGGAGGGCACGCCCGCCCGTTTCACGCTCATGTACCCGGCGGGCGACGCACTGCGCAAGGAACTCGCGCTGGCCTTCGCCTCGGACGCCAAGCGGATCGGCATCGATGTCCGGCTCGCCGGCCTGGACTGGGACGCCATCTACCCGCGCATGGCCAAAGACGCGCTGATCATGGGCTGGGGCAGCCCGTACGACCCGGATTACGTCAACTACGAGCTGTTCCACTCCTCCTACATCGGCCAGGGCTCCTTCAACCCCGGCCGCTACAAGGTGCCCGAGGTGGACAAGCTCCTCGACGCCGGCCGCCGGACGACCGATCCGGCCGCGCGCAAGAAGGTCTACGACGCCTTCCAGCAGCGCGTCAGCGACGACCAGGTGTGGGTGTACCTGGTCTACCTCAAGCACACCTACGTCGTCCGCGGGGACTGGTCGGGCATCACCGTCGGGGTGGAGGCGCACGAGCACGCCACCGGCGGCCTGTTCAACACCGTCCCTGAGTGGAAGCCCGCCTCGTGACCTGGCTCAGGATCGTGGCCTGGCGGCTGGCGTTCGGGGTGCCGCTGCTGCTGGCGGTGACGTTCGCGATGTTCGCGCTGGCCAAGGCCTCGCCCTTCGACCCGGTACGGCAGTACCTGGGGGAGCGGGCGATGGTCACCGACCCGCGCATCATGGCCGAGATCAGGGCCAACTGGGGGCTGGACCGGCCGCTCGTCGAGCAGTACACGACCTGGCTGGGCCACCTGGTGCGCGGCGACCTGGGGGAGTCGCGGTCGCTGCGGCTGCCGGTGGCCCAGGTGATCGGCGAACGCCTCGGCTGGACCCTGCTGGTGGTCGGCTGTGCTCTCGTGCTCATGCTGGCGGCCGGGCTGGCCGTCGGGACGCTGGCCGCCTGGCGGCGCGATTCCTGGCTGGACCGGCTGATCAGCGGGACCGCGTTCGCGAACGAGGCCGCGCCCGTGTTCTGGATCGGGCTGCTGGCAATCTGGCTGTTCGCGGTCAAGCTCGGCTGGCTGCCCGCAGGCGGCCTCACCGACGCCGACTCGGCCGCCGTCACCATGCCCGACCTGGCCCGGCACCTGGTGCTGCCGGTGGCGGTGCTGGCCTTCTCGCAGTCGTCGTGGCTGCTGCTGTTCGTCCGCGAGTCGGTGATCGCCGTGCTGCGCGAGGACTTCGTCACCGGGGCCCGAGCGCGCGGGCTGCGCGAGCGGACCGTGCTGCTGCGGCACGCGCTGCGCTCGGCACTGCTGCCGTTCATCACCATCATGGGAGCACGCGTGCCGGAACTCGTGACAGGAGCGATCCTGGTGGAGGCGGTGTTCTCCTGGCCCGGAGTGGCCGGGACCACGATCAAGGCGGCGCTGGCGGTGGACTTCCCGCTGCTGGCTGCGCTCACCCTGCTGGCCACGGTGGCGGTCCTGCTGGGCAACCTGGTGGCCGACGTCGCCTACACGGTGGCCGACCCGCGCGTGCGCGTGCTTGGGGTGAGCTGATGGCCACCACGCCACGGCAGGCGACTCCGGACTCCAGCCCCAGGACGTGGCGGCGGGCCAGGTTGATCGAAACCGGCCGGGTCGCTCGACGGTCCGCCCGCCGCCGCTCCCTCGCCCTGGCCACCCTGGCGATACTGGTGCTGGCCGTCGTGCTGGTGCCCCTGCTCGTCCGGCTGGACCAGCAACTGGTGGACCTGCGCGCGGCCGGCCTGCCGCCCTCGCTCGCCCACCCGTTCGGCACCGACGAGGTCGGCAGGGACGTGCTGCTGCGCTCCATCTACGGGCTGCGCGTCTCGCTGCTGGTCGGCCTGGTCGCCGCGGTGGTCAGCGCGACCATCGGCGGCCTGGTCGGGCTCGCCGCGGGCGCCGCGGGCGGCCCGCTCGACCGGCTGCTGATGCGCGTGGTGGACGGCGTCAACTCGATGCCGCACCTGCTGCTCGGCATCTTCATCGTGGCGCTGTTCGCGCCCAGCGCGATCGCGGTGATCGTGTCGGTGGGGGTCACCCACTGGACCACTGCCGCCCGGATCGTCCGCTCCGAGGTGCTGTCGCTGCGCGGCCGGCCGTTCATCGACGCCGCCGTGTCCGGCGGGTCGTCCCGGCTGCGGATCGTCCGGCGGCACTTCCTGCCCAACCTGGCGCCCCACCTGCTGCTGGCCACCGTGCTGATGGTCCCGCACGCCATCTGGCACGAGACCGCGCTCAGCTTCCTCGGCCTGGGCCTGCCCGCCCATCTGGCCTCGCTCGGCAACATGATCAACGACGGGCAGCGGTCCCTGTTGGCGGGGGACTGGTGGTCCAGCCTGTTCCCCGGCCTGCTCATCCTGACCCCCACCCTGGCGATCCACGCGCTGGCCCAGCACCTGCGTGACCGCGCCAACCCGCGCAGGCGATCGGAGCTCGCCCTGTGAAGCTGCACGTCGAAGGGCTGTCGGTACGCTTCCGGCTTCCCGGCGCCGTCGTCCAGGCCGTCACCGACGCCCGCTTCACCCTGGACCAGGGTCGCTGCCTGGCGCTGGTCGGCGAGTCGGGCTGCGGCAAGTCCGTGATGGCGCACGCCCTGCTCGGCCTGCTGCCCGCCAACGCCGCCGTTACCGGCCACGCCTGGCTCGACGACCTCGATCTGATCACCGCACCCGAGCAGGTCCTGGCTCGGCAGGTACGCGGGCGCCGCATCGGGCTCATCCCGCAGAGCCCCGCCGCCCACCTCACCCCCGTCCGCACCGCCCGCGCCCAGCTCGCCGAGACGCTACGCGAGCTGGGCCGCCCCGACACCCCCGACGCGCTCGCCCGGCGCGCCGGTCTGCGCCCCGCCGACCTCGACCGCTACCCCCACCAGCTGTCCGGCGGGATGGCCCAGCGCGTCGCCAACGCGCTCGCCCTGGCCGGCGACCCGCCGCTGCTGCTCGCCGACGAGCCCACCACCGGTCTGGACCGGCCCCTGGTCGACGCCACCATGGCCGAGCTGCGGCGGCTGTGCGATGAGGGCCGCTCCGTCCTGCTCATCACCCACGACCTGCGCGCCGCCGAACAGGTGGCCGACGACATCGCTGTCATGTATGCCAGCCGCATCGTCGAACTCGCCTCGGCCCGCGCCTTCTTCGACGGCCCCCGTCACCCGTACGCGCAAGGTCTGCTGGACGCGCTGCCCACGCGCGCCTTCACCCCGATCCCCGGCCAGCCCCCCGAGCTCACGCGCCTTCCCGACGGCTGCGCCTTCCAGCCCCGCTGCCCACGCGCCACGGCCCTGTGCGAGGAGCAGCCCGTCCTGAACGAAGTGGCCTGCCACCATGCTTGAAGCCACCGCCATCACCGTCTCCTACGGCCGCCACCAGGTCCTGGACGGCGTCTCGCTGACCGTCGCGCCAGGGGAGACGCTGGGCCTGGCGGGGCCCAGCGGGTGCGGCAAGTCCACGCTGGCCCGTGTCCTGGCTCTGCTGCAACGCCCCTCCGGCGGCACCCTGACGGTGGACGGACAGCCGATCAGCCGCTGGCGGCACCGCGCCCGTCAACGCACCTCGATCGGCCTGATCTTCCAGCAGCCCCGGCTCGCCGTGGACCCGCGCTTCACCCTCCTGGACGTGATCGCCGAACCGCTGCGCGCCGCCCGCCGGCCCCTGGACCGAGCCCACGAGCTGGCCGAGGAGATGGGCCTGACCGGCGAACTGTTCACCCGCCGCCCGCACGAGGTGTCCGACGGCCAGTTACAACGCGCCTGCGTCGCCCGCGCCCTGGCGCTCGAACCCCGCTACCTCGTCTGCGACGAGATGACCACCATGCTCGACGCCTCCACCCAGGCCCACCTGGTCACCAGAATCGAGGCCTACCGCGAACGCACCGGGGCCGGAGTGCTGGCCGTCAGCCACGACGCCGAACTGCTCGACCGCTGGGCGGGCGGGAACGTCCGCACCTGGCGGCACCGTCCGGATGTCGTGGTGAACGGATCCGGCGGCCGACCGGAAGGCACCTCCCGGGATGTCAGCGATCGGCGGATCGCCACCCGGCCCAACGCCGAGGGCTGAAGGCTCTGCCGAATGTCGTCTGGAGGACTTGCAACCAGGCAGTGATGACGGTCGCTTTCATCGTGCGAGGTGTTCTCGGCAGGCCGGCCACACTCCAAGATCTCCTTCAGTCCCTGCCGCTGCCAAGGGCTCGCCCTCCCGCCTACGAAGGATCTTCGCCCGATCTCGATGTGGCTCAGCGCCACGCGTCTCCCGCACGTTGCAAGCTCGCGAGACTGCCGTCCGCGACGCGGCGGGAGACCTCTTCCCATTCGCGGATCACCCGCCGCCTGCCGTCGGGGATGGCCGGCCAATCCGATCGAGTCACGGGCTTGCCTGCATAAACGGGGTCCCATCCCATGGCGTGGAAGGCCCCGATGTCCGGGAGCAGAGTCTTGAGCATGTGGACAGTGCGGCGGTGATACCACTTGGATACGGCCGTGATCGTCAGACCCGACCGTAGCGCTTCCTGGAGGAAGGGCAGCGCGAATTCGACGTTCTGCCAGGTGTTCGCAGACTGATCCTCGCAGCGGATCGTGTCCTCGGGGACTCCACGTTCGACGAGAAGGCGCTGGAAGGTGCGTCCTTCAATGATTCCGTTGTGGCGGTTCACCCCGCCGGTCACCATGATCAGCGGAGCGAGCCCCGCATGATAGCGGTCCACCGCGATCTCGACAGGCGCCGCCTGATTGGTGCCGAACAGGAGGAGTGCGGTCGGTTGATCATCAGGCGGCGGTGCCTGGATGTCCACGAAGGCGGTGATCGCCGCAATCTGCTCAGAGCTGATGTCGTCGGTCATCCACGGTCCTTAGCAGCTCGCGGGAGTCGCAGGTGGGGGCACAGCTGTCGCGTTGATCGTTTCCAGGTAGCGGGCATGGTACTCGGTGGTCTGGTCAGCGTTGGCGAACTGCTGAGCCAGCACCTTGTCGAGCTTGTCGGCCAGGACCATGGTGGGCCAGGCGGGACGGCTGCCCGACAGCGCCGCATGGCCGGCCGCCACCGACTCGTCAAGGCGGCCGAGCGCGGCTTGGGCCAGACCGAGGATGAGCAGTGAGCGCGCGTATCCGGACGGATGTTCACCACGTTGGCGGGCTTCCGGCTGGTAAACGATCTGGATGACGCGGTTGGTGGCGGTGACGGCTTCGCGGTAGCGGCCGACGAAGAGAAGCGACGTGGCGGTGTAGGGCGGATCTTCCGACAGCGAGATGGATAGAACACCCGTTGTGGGGGTGCCGGGGGAAAGCGCTGCGATCGCCTTGCCGGCTTGGCGCCGGGCTCGGGTCATCCCGTCGACATCGCCGGCCATCGCCGCCGCTCGCATCTCCTGGGCGGCCAGCTTGGCGTGGACGACCGTACCCTCCCGCACCATCTCTCGCCCGCGAGCCGACAGGGTCGCCGACTGGCGGGGCTGCCCTTGGTACCAGGCGATCATGGCTTTGGTCAGGGCAGCCCAAGCCTCCAGCTCTGGGTGTCCGGCTTCCCTGCTCCGGCGCTCGGCGTCGGAGCACCAGACTCGGGCGGCCGCGTGTTCGCCCATGTCGCATGCGGCCACGGCGAGCAGATGGGACAGCGAACCGGTTGCCAGGACGAGGTCCTTCCGCGGCGGGGCGTGCCCGATGTGGTCGAGCAGAGCGCTGGCGTAGGACCTGACGGTGAGGAGCTCGTCGTACACGTCTGCCGGCGGTAGGGCGCAAATGGTCTGTGCGTAGTGGTCGACGAGCTCGCCCAAGCCGTCCACGATGCCACCGAGATGATCATTTCCGACCACGTTGAGTGCCTGGATGACACGCCGATCGTCATGCAGGCGCATGGCAGGCACCACGGCCGCCGCGATTCCACGCTGTAGAAATGTCCGGCGCAGCACCTCGCTCACCTGCTCCACCTCGTCGCTGGGGACAGTGTAATGAGCGGCCGGCGCCTTCCCGGCTCGTGTCTTCCTTCCTGGTCTGTCGGGAGCGTTCTTCAACACCTCCGGGTCCACGTTGAGGACCTCTGCCAGCGCAGGGAGCCAGGAGGTCGGCCGAACGCGCCCCTGCTCCCACCTGCCGACCTCGAACCGTGTGATGGTGCATGTGCCGGTGATCGCACACAGCACTTCCGCCACTTGCTGCTGTGTCATTCCGGCGGAGTCCCGCAGGTGCTTCAGCAGGTCCGGAAGTGGGGGGTGCGGCGCTTCCACCTGGCGATCCCTTTTCGGTCAGCGTGTGGGCACGGTGTGGGCACGCTCAGTGCGCCCCTCCATCGTGCCCTCAAGAGGCAGATGCTGCACAGGTATCGCCGGAGTGTCGTGAGAGGCAGGTCAGTCCTGACACTCATGATCCGCCGGACCTTGACTGACTCACTCCCCAACGATCATTGAGGCTCGGGATGACTGCCGACTCCACCACAGCGCCACCTCCGGGAGTGGACCCGACCATGCCAACCGTCACCTGGATCTACGAGTACCTCCTGGACAACGAGGTCGCCGTCGACCGCGAATTGCCTGATCGGGTATTGAAGGTGACACCGAACGCGCGCAAGAAGGCCGCGATATCGGCTGCACAGCCCAGCGATCTCAGCAACGCCACTGAGGTGTTGAGCGACGAGACCGCTCAGCTCTTGGCCGCGCAGTTGCAGGCTTCATGGGGCGGCCGATGGCAGGTGATGTGGGAACCCTGGGGCCGCAAGTTCCGGGCATTCCCGGCGTACGACATGGACGTCAGCACCCCGGTCGAGGGTGCGAATCTCCGCGAGCTGTGGCGGGCAGTCCTCGACGTCGACCAGGCACTGCTGTTCGCCGTGGCCGAGGCCGTTCCGGCGCAACCGCCCAGGGTCGTCCACCTACCCCTCGGCTTCCTCCAGGAGGTGCTCGGGTGAGCAGGCTGGACGTGGTCAGCAGGCGGCCCCGGGCGCAGCATGGACGCCGTGCCCTGCCTGGGTGCCGTCCGGAGCACATGGAAGTGCTCTCCTTGCCGGCCGCGCACCACGGCGCGGGCCATGCAACCGCCCGCGCCTCCTTATACGCCGCGCCCCTGGCGCTGTCCGATCCGCGACTGGGATCGGTGCTCATCGCGAGCGAATCAGTCCTCGAACTCTTCTGTCAGCAGGTTCGAGTAGTCCGACCGTAGGAGGCGAACGGCATGATCATCGACGTTGTAGATGCCTTCGAGCAGTTGCAGAGGCTGGCGGCCGAGCTGGGCGAGCGAGGCTTTGACGCCAGAGTCCGCGCGGGGCGCGATTGTCCTGCAACGCTCAGCGTCACCAACGCGATCGTTCCGGTTCTCACCGAAAGCGTCTTCACCGCACCGAAGGACGATGGTCAAGAGTGGTTCTGGTTTCCCTGGCCGGCCCCCATCGGCCCGGTCGAGGACGTCCAGCGCGCCGCCGATCGCATCGAGACGGTTCTCGCCGCCGAGGTGCGTCGGCCCGCTTCATGACCGATGGGGCGCGATCGGGGCGCTTTGTGCGACGGGTGACACAGGGTCGCGCATGGATGGTGCCTGATCTCGGCTCTGTGCCGTCATACGAGCATGCTCCGCGGGTGATCTGTATGAGCGCGATCATTGAATTCCATGGCTTGCACGTTGCTCCAAGCAATGAGTTCTGCGTGCGTATTCAGTGGCATGATGCGACAAACCGTGCCTCTCGCGTTCGCGTTCGCGCGCACACCTGTCTCTGCACCAGTCCGTCGTATGAGCTCTGCCAGTCGGGCGGTCTGCTGTTCATCCGGCGGACCACGCGAGGGCCGGGCCGTCGCGCTATCCATGAGAGCCCGTGGCAGGTCAGAGCAGAGGGCATGAGGCTGTGGGAGCTTCTCGTCGAAGGTCTAGCCAGATGACGCCGTCAACCGTCGCATTAGCCCTCCTGGCGCCCCTCCCGACTAAGCGGGAGGGGTTTTCTGTTGTGTAGTCGCAGGTGAGGGTGCGGGCGCAGGTCCGAAGGCAACCCCGACTGGTGTACGGGTCCAGTCCTCTTAAAAGGGGCGCCATTCGGAAGAGTTCCTTTGTCCATCGATCATTATACGACGTTTTCGTGGGGTCATTATTTCTTTGTTTTCGAGGATTGAAATCCATTAAGCCGATCGAATGGGAGCCTTCTGTGGGCTGGTAAATCGTCTGCGGAAATAGCCTGAATTCCTTGATAGGGCAATGCTTCTTTGGGATAATTGAATTGGTCAAAGAGGCGAGTGTGAGCCATCGGAGATGGGTCGCCAAGGATCGGAGAGCGGTCATGACGACCAAATTCGATTTCGGAAAGTACGTCCCCGCGAACGTCCCCGGCGAAAGTCTGACACCTGAGGACATGGCTCGGGTGACGCCGGAAGACTGGCAGGAGATCCGCAAGCTGTCGCGAGGCTACTGCCGGACCGTCGACGCCACGCGCTCGCGGAAGCGCATGGATGGGAGCGCGACGGTCGTCAAGGCCGGCCACGCCCCGTACGGCACCGATGACGTATCCGACGACGTCAACCAGGACGCGGTACTCCTTTTCGCGCAGCGTCTCCGCGACGTTCTCGCCAAGTTTCAAGCGGCGCCCGAGAGCGGCACCACGCGAGAGACACAAGCATGGGTCTACGTCCGCCGGGACGGCGGGGAGATGACCATCACGCGCACGACGCTCCAGCGTTGGGCGGTCCGCGACGCCGCTGCTCGCAACGGCTACCGAGTGGACGTGCCCCCGGACGACATCGACGCGACCCCCGGCGCTCAGCTCATGCGGGGCCTACCCCATGTCGAGTACGTGGCGCGTGCGGCGGTCGCCTTCTCTGCGGCACAGCACAGCACGGAGATCTTCCGTCAGGCGTTCGGAGGCGGGGAGGAGTTTCCCGTCCTGCGGGAGATCCTCACAAAGGCTGAGCAGGCGGACGACCTCGGGCGCGCGGGAATTCTGGCGACCGTGGCCAAAGAAAGGGAAGGCGGCGCATACGGTTCCCGCCGTGCCGTGATCCGAGTCCGTGACGCCGCGCGCACAGAGCTTCAGGAGCTCTCAGAGCGCCTTGACGACGCGCGGAACGCCATGGTCTACACGAGTGCCGAGGGCACGTCGGGCGACTGACACAAGGCTTCTGAGAGCCCCGTGGTGATATCCCCGGGGCTCTCCTCATTTCCGGGGGAAATCGCGCTGCGGGCGGACGCTTGGGCCTCCTGTCCCACCGTATTTAAGTGAGAGCGAAAAGCGCTTTGCGCCACTCGCGGCGTGACGCGATCAGCACTGATCGAGCGCGATCGGCGGCAAAGAAATTTGCCGGTCGCGGACGTTCGGGCCGTTCACGCTCCCGTATTTGAGTGAGAGCGAAAAACGTGCAAGCGCCGTTCTCGCGACCGCTCGCCGGTTCACAACGCGGCGGGCCAAACACGCTGCGCGGGCTCGGGCCACGGACCGGCCCGTGCTGCCGCACAAGACGGCTCCTACATCCGCTCACCGGAGCGACTCCCGGTAGGAGGACCGTTCCCCTGATCGCCGTCCGGGCGATGCGGCGGGGTATCGCCCGGACGGCCTCCGCATGCCAAAGGAGGACCAATGCCAATCTTGGACGGTCTGGTGCTGCCTCGGGGCTGGAGGATCTCCTCCCGGCTTCTGGCGGCCTGGCCGATCGACGGGGAGCACAGCCTTGAGCTGTGGCCCACTGCCCCGACGGGTGACGGGCGGCTGCGCTGGCGCTACCGCCTTTCGCGCAAGAGCCGCACCGTTTTCACCGCTTCCGACGTCTCGTCGGCGGTCGGCGCCATGCTGACGATCTACGCCATGGACGACGTCTGCGGCTACTGCGGTGCGGAACACCTCTCGCCCGGCTGTCCCACGCGTCCGCTGAAGGCGTGACCATGGCGCGATGGTTCGGCTTCTGGCACGGGGGCTCCGGATACAGCCTCGCCGAAGACCATGATTTGGAGCAGTTCTCGTCCCTGGAGGACGCCAAGCGCAAGCTGACCGAACGGCACCGGCGCGGCTACCGGCAGCGCAGCCGTTTCGACTTCGTGCACCGTGAGCCCGCCGAGGTCCTCACGCCCTGCGTGGGCGACGACTGCGAGATCACCCTGTACCGCTCCCGCGACGGCGGCGGATGGCCCGACGCCCGCGTCTACCTCGGACCTCGCGGTGGGGTCCGTTTCGAGCGCCTCTAGTCCGGCTTCTTGTCCACCACCCGCCCCGGTCCGTCCGGCCGGGGCTTCGTCATGTCTGGAGGAAAACCATGCCCGATTCCCCCGACTCCAACGACCACGCCGTCTCCCTGAAGGATCCGGCCGACTTCATCGCCATCGTGCCGTACCTGCTGGGCTTCCACCCAGACCGGAGCCTCGTCGCCATGGCATTCGACGGCGACGCGCTCAAGGGCGTGATCCGCTTCGACCTTCCGGACTTGTCAGAGGACGCCCCCGAGGCCGCCACCTACTGCGCGCGTCTTCTGGCGCAGAATGGCGCACGGTACGTGTTCCTGATCGGCTACGGATCCGGCCAGCAGGTCACTCCTATCATGGATGGGCTCTTCGCGGCCGTCACCCGGGCGGGAATCGAGATCCTCGACATGGTCCGATGCGAGGGCGACCGCTTCTGGTCGTACATCTGCAAGGACCCTCACTGCTGCTCGCCCGAGGGCGTGCCGTACGACGTGGCGGGGAGCCACGTAGCGGCCGGTGCGGTGCTCGCCGGGCGCGTCGCGATGCCGGATCGGGACAGCTTCGCCAGGACCCTGGAGCCTGTGGAGGGCCCGGAACGGCAGGCTGTGCGCACGGCGACGGCGGCGGCGCGCGCCCGCGCCGAGTCCCTGATCCCTACGGTGGACGCCGGGTACTGGTTCGGTGAGGGAACGCGGCACGTCCGGGACTGCCTCGACCACGTTCGCGCCGGACGGCCGATCCCCGTCGAGGAACTGGCATGGCTGGGCGTGCTGCTCACCGGAATCCAGATCCGGGACATCGCACTCACCTTCCAGGACGAGTACGGCGACGAGGTCTCGCACCGGTTCTGGACCGAGGTCACCAGGCGGCTGGAGCCGGAGTACGTTCCTGCGGCGGCCGTCAACCTGGCCCTTCTCGCCTACCGAGCCGGTGACGGCGCCCTGGCCCGGCTCGCGGCGGAGCGCGCCCTGCGGGCGGACCCTGACTACCGGTTCGCGCACATGATCCTCTTTGCGCTGAACGCCGGCGTCCCGCCCATGGGGATCAAGGAGATCGACTTCGCCGACCTGGCCAGGGAAATCACCGCGCTGTCCGAGAGGTCCCCGCGCGGCGCGCAGCCGGTGCTCCCCGAACCGCTCTCCGACAACTGACCGATCCCATCCGCCAGAGGCGCCGGGCCGAGCCCGGCGCCTCACTCGCATGTCTGGAGGAGACATGTCCAAGGAATCGCTGCAGTGGCTCAACGAGAACACCCTGATCGGCTTCACGGAGAAGCGCGGAACCGCATGGCACTACCGCGCCGGTCTCCAGGGCACGGAGCCGAACCACTACCCAGGAGCCATCCCCGTGGCCGACGTCCAGCGCCGCCTGTTCGCGTGGGACGCGCTCTCGCGCCCGCTCTACGTCGAGGACCCGGTGACCGGAGGGCTCGCCGAGGTGCCCGAGCGCCAGGCCATCGTCCGCAGCGACAACGGCCACGTCATGGGGATCTTCTCAGACGGGTACGAACCGCACCCGTACCGCGAGTGGCTGCTGGACACGATCGGGCGGCTGCTCGACGATGACCTGTCGATCGGCTCCGCCGGCCTGCTCCGGTCGGGGGCGGTCGCGTGGGTCTCGGTGGAGGTACCGGAGAACATTCGGACGCCGGAGGGCGTGGAGTTCCGGCCGAACCTGTTCGGGGCGACGTCCTTCGACGGCTCGCTGGCGACCACGTTCAAGCGGGCGGTGACCAACATCGTCTGCGACAACACCATGGCCGCCGGTCTGGCCGAGCGCGGCCAGCAGATCAAGATCAAGCACTCCCGCCATTCCAAGCTGCGGATCGGCGAGGCGCGGCAGGCGCTCAACATCGTCTACGAGGTCGCGGACGCCTTCACGGCACGAGTCCGGCAGCTATGCCACACCTCGGTGAGCTCCACTCAGTGGGCAGCGTTCCTGGACGCTTACGCACCGGTGCCTGTGGAGATCGGTCGAGGCCGAACCCTCGCCGAAGCCAAGCGCGACACTCTGGCGAAGCTCTGGCGTCACGACAACCGCGTCGCGCCCTGGGCAGGAACAGGCTGGGGCGTCCTGCAGGCGGTCAACACCTACGTCCAGCACGAACAAAGCGTGCGTGGCGCGGGCCGAGTCGAGAGAAACTACCTTGGCGCGGTTACCGGAGGTATCGACGAACTGGACCGGGAGACGCTCCAGACGCTGAGCGAGGTCCTCGACAGCCCAGTGTTCACAAAGAGTTGATTCCATCCCCCGGAGAGTTAGGCGCGCCAGCTCAGTGAAAGACGGCCCTGCCGGAAATCGGCAGGGCCGTCACGGTGGTTTTCGCGCTGCTCCCTGAACTAGCGTTGACCGCCGTCCTGGAGGTTGGGCATGCACCCTGATGCCCTGAGGGCCGGAGGCCGAACGCCCTCATCTGGACCTCCGGCCATGGCTAAGCCTCGTCCTGGGCAGCCGAGCCTCAAAGGCCGGATGGCCAGGACGGGGCTCACCCCGCCTCCGGGTTTCTGCGGCGTCATGACTCGCGGGATCCCTTAGCAGGGAGGCCGGCGAAGCGGCTAATGATCCAAACCCCGCACCCGGCGGTCACGCAAAAGGCGATCAGGGCGGCCGTCACGATGGCCCACCCCGGTGCCGATACAGCGATCCCCAGGCCTGCGAAGGCGCTGGGGATCATGATGCTGGGCAGGGTGATCATGACGATCGCGGGGGCGATACCGCTCGGCGACCATGCCGGAGCGGAGGCATTCATCCGCTTGCCGCCCGAGAGGGTGACCTCGAAAGTGACTCTTTCCCTGTCCTCAAGCAGGTCGGCTTGGGGGGTGGGATCGCCTTCGATCTTGGTCAGGTCGGTGACCACTGGTTTCTTCACGTGGCTGAACACTCTCTCGCTCGGCCTGATGTAGGAAAACCCGCCAGGCGATGTGCCCCCGGCGGGGTGGTGCGTGCCCGGGAAGCGCCGGGGTGGTCCAGTGGCCCGGACGAGCCGGGGTCTTGCAAGAGTCTGCGCGCTAGGCGTCAAAGTATCACCAAGTGCGCGCTCAGATCATGCCACGTATGGCTGATATGCGTACGATGCGCGTATACTATCAGGTAAATTGTCTGTAACCAGCTTGACCGCGCGCGGTTGACCGTCATACGGTCTACCTGCACCAACAGGTGAGCGCAGGTCGCGAGGTGTGGAGGGGGTGGATCGTTGAGACGGCGACGTCGATCGATCGCGCCTTCCAGAGGATCGCGATCCGCCGCGTTCATCTCGTTTGCACTGCTCCTTCAGCGTCTGTGCAATCGCTGTCGGGCCCAGAGGGGGCTGTTACCCCGTCCCCCGCCGATGGGCTGTGGCAGTGCCGTTCTCAACGCCTGCGGTTGCGCCGTAGCCGTTACTTCTGACAGTGCCCGGCGTGTGACGGGCAAGGAAAGACATCGACGAGCACGGGCCGGGTCGGCATCCCGGGCCCGTTTTAGCCATGTCTCGGCGGGAGGACCCCCGGAGAATATGTCTGCGAAACTGCGTGCAACTGATGCAGCTAGCCCCACAAAGAGCCCTCCTACTGGACGAGGCCACGGGCCTCTTGAGCGCGTTACGGTCAATCTGACCGAACGCGCGGCCCGCGCCCTTGAAGAGGTCGTGACGCTGCGGGGCGAGTCCAAGACGGATGCCATCAACCGGGCGCTGCAGATGTACAACCTCATCGAGCAAATCCTGCAGAGTGGAGGAAAGGTGTACGTGCAAGAGCCTGGGCAAACTGAGCTCGAACGCGTGAGGTTCTTCTAAGGTATCCACCATACAAGGATCTCTTCTCGCGTCCTGCGCCCCAGACTCAGGCCCCAGGTACCTGGTCTGGAGGTACGTGGGACCTCTTGAACACTTGGCCGGCCTGGCGGCCAGTTCAAGCGTTCGGCCTTGATGCAGCTTCAAGCATGCCGCCGCATAGTTCTCGACCAGGTGCGTTCACCCCCACATGATGGTGAGCTGGCGCTGCTTGCAACACGTCTGGCTCCTCATACACGGACGCTGGTGAGAGGTCCACGAGGCGTCGCCATCGTTGTCTGGTTTGGTAAGGGCGCCCCTCGAACACCACCTCTTCTGCAAGAGGTCCGCTGGTGAACGTGGCGCGTGTTACCAGCTGTGCGACTCGCGTGAAGGGCAGAGCAGCTCGTCCTGATTTGAGCCCCCTGTGCCGTCAGAACTGATGAGGCTCCTCATCGGCTGAGGTGCCCAGCGTCCGGTTGTACCTCATCCTGGTAGGAGATCAACGGCGAGTGGCTGGGGATGACATGGACAACCACACCGGAGCGCTGCTCCTCGACGTGCTCGAACGGCTGAAGAAGAGCATCGTGTCACGCGACTGCCCGGCCATGGTTGCTTTGGAAGGCGAGCACGTTCTCATTCTTAGTGATTACGACTACCTTCGCGATGAGCAAGCAGCCGCTTCGTTCGAGGGTAGGGCCGCTGCGAAAGCGGTCGAAATCGGCGCGACCCGTTGGGTGCTGGCTGTTCCCCAGGTATGGAGGATCACGCCAGACAAGGTGTTGAGCCGTGCGGTGTCCAACCACCCCCTTCGGGAGGGAGAGGCGGAGGCGATCACTTGGATGTCCTGCGATTCAGGGCACGGTGTGGACTACGGTCGCGTGCCGTACGTCCGCCGTCCCAATGGTGAGCCTGTCTTCGACGAGCCCGAGGTGTTTACGGTGGGCGTGCGGCCGGCCGAGTCCATGCCCGGATATGTCCTGCTCCAGGCGTTCCTCGGGAGTCGCGACTGAAGCGGAAGGGCCGGCTCGCGAGGAGCCAGCCCTTCCTGACCTGCTCACTACTTCGGTCAAAAAGGCGAGCGGTTGTCACCAGCGTATGTCAGCCGGGCCGTATGGCTCCGGCGTATTGAGCTTCCCGCCCCGATGTCCAACTGCTCACTTGGACCAGGCTTCCGGTCCGCGGGGCGTGTATGTAGTGCCTGCCGTCGATATTGATCGCGACGTGATGGATGGTTGCCGGGTCCCTCGGGTTGGTGGCGAAGAAGACGAGGTCACCGGGTCTCAGTTCAGATCGCGCCACCCGGACACCTGCGCGCCACTGGGTCGACGTATGGCCGCCGATCCTCACGCCCGCCTTGCTCCAGGCGTACTCGGCCAGCCCTGAGCAGTCGAACCCCTTCGTGTGGGCACCGCGGCCGATCCCGTAGCTGGGGCCGTTCGGACCGCCGCCTCCCCATGAATAAGGCACGCCGACCATCTGCAACGCGGCATCGAGGGCGATGGCGCCACGACTCGCATCGCCGGACGCGCGGTGCAGAGCCTTGCCGGCGCTCTGGGTGAGCTCGGCGCAGAGTCTCGCGGCTGCGCTCTCGACTAACTTCTCTGCCTCTCGGTCCAAGCGGTCTTCGTTGAGGAGCTTCCGCGCGCTCGGAAGGGTGCCCGCCCGAACTCCTGAGGCCACGTCCGAGACGACGGCGGCACGAGGGACGCCAAGGGCGATCGCCACTTCCA
This sequence comes from Nonomuraea roseoviolacea subsp. carminata, assembly GCF_024172185.1. GTDB lineage: Bacteria > Actinomycetota > Actinomycetes > Streptosporangiales > Streptosporangiaceae > Nonomuraea > Nonomuraea roseoviolacea. The sequence goes on along the minus strand of NZ_JAMZEC010000001.1, from coordinate 127,539 downwards.
AGCTGCCGCGGATCGACCGGTCGTCTTCGGTGGACAACTTGGAGGCCGACTCCCCGTTGATGGCGTCCACGATGTGCTCTGCGCGGCTCTCGTGCTGCGCGTAGGCATCCGGCAACGCGGAACGTTGGACGGCTTGGGCAGCCAGGGTCAGGGGTTTGGTGTCCCAGTCCTTCACCTTCACCAGCCGCGAGAAGAACGCGTTGGCCGCATGGCGAGGGTCGGTGACCTCAGCGCGGCTTCCCCAGCCATGCTCGGGGTGCTGCTGGAAGATCCCGAACGCTCGCCCGTGGTCACCTACCACCGCGTCGTCCAGGGCAGATTCCTGCAATGCCGTGGCGACGCCGATGACCGCGGCTCGCTTGGGCAGCCGGAGGTCCTGGGCTGTTTCGACGATCGCTTTGGCGTTGGCCCAGCGATCGGCCGGCAGGTCCAACTTCCTGGTGCCAGCGGCTCGGGGCGAACCGCTCGTGTAGGAACAGGCGGTCGATGGCAGCTTGGCGGGGTCGGCCTGGGCGGCGGCGTACTGGCCCCCACCAGCCATGCCCGCGATCAGTGCGACACCTGATACCAGGCCCCTGCCAGCGGCGATGGCCTTGGCCAGGCCGGCTTCGAGGATCATTCGTCGGCCTCCTCGGGAGCCTTCACAGGGCCGAGGCCGGGCCGTCGTCCACTGAACCGTCCAGAGTCGCGCCGTGGCCGGTCGCGATCGGGACGAACATCTGCGCGGGATGGTGCTTGAGCTTCTTGCGGAGGTTGGCCTCACGCCGCTCGCCCTGCACCCAGAACAGGACGGGGGTGACGATGCGGCTGGACTCGGTCAGCTCCGCGTAGCCTTCGAGCTTGCGTGCCACCCGGTCGAGCGGCTCCGTGCCCGTGTCGTACTCCAGGAAGAAGTCGATGGTGTGGTCACCTTCGCGCCAGCGGGCGAAGGCGTCGGGACGGGCGATGGGGCTCCAAGCTGCGGTGCAGCGGTTCTCGGGCCACCAGGTGAGCAGCTCGGCGTCGGGGTGGCGCCGCGCGAAGCCGTACAGCCGGGCCGCGATGCCGTTGGTGCCGACCGTGTGGGCGAGGTTCTGGCTGAAGGCGATGCCGATGACGCGGTCGCGCCGGTAGCCGTAGTCGCCGAAGTCGACCCCGTCCTCGGAGGCCAGGACAGCCGCCGCGGTCTCGCCGATGACGTAGTGGTACGGCGCTGTTCCCATGGTCGGTGGGAGGTTGGGCCGGAAGCGCTCCAGCAGGCCCATGCGGGTGAGGGAGAGCAGGCGCTTGCGGGCGGCGTCGTCGGTGTCGAAGAACATCTCGCTGATCTGCGCGGCCGTGAGGACGCGGTGCTCTCGGATCAGGCGGATGAGCCGACGGTCGCGGTCGGTGAGGCGGATCGCGAGCTGGTGGAGCATCCGGGGAGTGATACGGGTGGTGGTGGACATGGTGATCTCCTTCAGAGGGTGTGCCGGGCGTCCGGCTTGGGGGTGGGGGCGCCGACCTTGCGGCCGTGCGCTTGAGCGGCGGCAGCCCGGATCCTCCGGGCGACCTCCTGGTCGGGCTCGGGGAGAGCGCGGGTGCGGAGGGTGAACGGTGGAGCTTCGGCGGAGCGGACGACGAGGCGGGCGGCTGCCTGGAAGGCGGCGAAGTTGCTCAGGTCGTGCGCGGACAGATGAGGGGCGAAGTGGTGCTCGACCTCGCGGGCGTCCTCCGGCGAGAGCGAGAAATAGATCTTGTTGCGGGCGTCGGAGGAGATGGCCTGGCGCAGCGTGCGGGGGAGCTGGGCGAGGTGCTGGTGGGCGAGGACGAGCGAGACCCGGTAGGCGCGTGCCTCGGCGAGCATGTCGGACAGGGCGTGAGGCAGGGTGAGGAAGTTGTGGCACTCGTCCACGTAGACGGCGGCGGGGGGACGCGGGTGGCCGTCCTTGGCGCGGCGTGAGGCGGCTTGCCATACCTGGGCCAGGATCATTGAGCCGAGGAGCCGGGCGGTGTCGTCTCCGAGCATGCCCTTGGGGAGCCTGACGAGCAGGATCCCGCCGTTCAGGACCTGGTCGAGGTTGAAGGTGGAGGTGGCGGAGCCGATCACGTCGCGGACGAACGGGCGGAGAAGGAACGCCCGGAGCTTGTTCATGATCGGTGCGGTGACGTGGACCTGCGCCTGCTCGGACAGCGCGCCGTACCAGGCCCAGAAGTCGCGGAGCAGCGGGTCCTTGACGGTGGCGATCTGGCGCTGGCGGTACGCCGGATGCGACAGCAGCCGGGGGATGTCGGCGAGTGTTCCGCCGTTGTGGGCCAGAGTGAGCGCGCAGCCGCGGAGGATGTCGTCGGTGCGAGGTCCCCAGGAGTCGGCGTAGATCTGGCGGAAGACGCCGACGAGGTTGTCCACGCTCATGGCCAGGTCGGAGCCGCTCAGCACGTTGAGCGAGGGGCGGCGATGCCGGTCGGTGGGGTCGATGAGCACGACGCGTTCGGCGGCGTCCTCGGGCATGAGGCCCAGGAGGTCGCGGACCAGGTCGCCCTTGGCCTCGATGACCACGACGCCCCGTCCGGCCTGGATGTCGGAGAGGATCATCTGGGCCAGGAGGGTGGACTTGCCGGTGCCGTTGGGCCCGAGCACGTGCACGTGGTGGCAGGAGTCGGGCACGCGCAGGGCGACCGGGCGTTCGTGTCCGGAGTCGCAGAAGCCGAGTACCTTGCCGGTGCGCGAGATCGCCGGCGAGGGAGGGACGGTGTTGGCGCCGGCTCGCTGAAGTCCGGGCACCGAGACGTCCAGTGGTAGGTGCGCCAGCGCCGCCAGCTCCGGTACCGACAGCAGGTAGCCGCGTCCCATCCGCCGGGAGGCGAGCCGCGCCGCGGGCAGGATCAACCGGTGCCGTTCCAGCCGGTTGTAGCCGCTGTAGAGGGCGAACCCGGCCGCGATGGCGTGCGCTCATCCTCGGATGCCGAAGCGTCTGACGGTGTCGACGGCCTTGGAGCCCCCTGGATCGGTCTGTACGGCGTAGCGGATCGCCACCTCATACCGTGAGTGGTGGGCTTTGTCGCGAATGGCCCGGGCCTCGGCTGACGCTTCGAGGCGCGCGACAAGATCCTCGTCATAGCTCTGGGCCGGGTGCCTACGGCTGGGCGGAGGCCCGGGCGTCAGCCAGTCCAGGAGTCCCTGGATCAGGCCGAAGGGAAGCCCGCGAACGACGTGTGCCAGACGCCGTCCCGTCGCCGGGCGGGCGAGGATCTGCACACTGGCGTGTTGCCAGGGTGGCATGCCGACGGTGGCTCCGTTGATCGCGCGTAGCGGGTCGGTGGCGCTGTTGTGACGCAGAGGAAGGCGATCGCCCCGGGCGAGAGTGAGCCGGCCGCCGGTGCACTGGCCGTCGAGCGGTACAGGAGGGGCGGCCTCGTGCACCACCGTCCGTGCCGACGGCCAGGCGGCCTCGATCGCGTTCTCGACCAGATGCTGAGGCACGCATCCGGGAACCCACAGTCGGATCCGCATGCCGCCCGCGGTGAAGAGATACTCGAACGCCAAGTGAGGCTGGCCGAGCAGCAGCCGCTTCCAGGCGGGACGCAGGAGCCCGATCAGGTTGCCCCACAGGGCCTCGGCCCCGGGCATGCTTGCAACAGGCGGCGCGAGGATCTCCACGCACCGGGCGCCGCGCGCGAGCCGGCGGTGGCGCAGCCGCATGAGAAGGGCGCTGAGCAGGATGAGCAGGACTTCCGCGCCGATCCATGTGACGGCTAGCTGCCATACGTGCGCGGACAGCCAGGCGTGGAGCCGGTCGAGTACGGCTTCGGGGTCTTCGAGCAGGTCGTAGATCACAGGTCGCCCTCTTCGTATTCGGTCAGTTCCTGGGGTGAGGAGGTGACGAGGTCGTGTTCTCGCGCGCTGGAGATGACCTGGAGCGGGCACCGCTGGCCGGTGGCTCCGGCGGTGAGCAGTCCCGTGCCTCTCGGTGCCGACAGCAGGAGCTGTCGTTCGCCGTCGGACAGCCGGAACGCCTCGGCGACGCGCTCGATCGCCTGCGGTGCCTGGCGTAGGAGGATCTGGGTGGTGGAGTTGGCCACGATGGCCTGTCCCGTCTCCGAGCCGAGGAGGTCGGCGGCGTCCTGCGTGACGACCGAGAGGCCAGCCCAGTGCTTGCGGGCGGCCTTGGCCATGCGCAGCAGGAACCTGGCGCCTTCGGGGTCCTTCATCAGCAGCCATGCCTCGTCGACCACGACCAGGCGTGGACGCCGGTTCTTCGGGTCGGACACGCGGCGCCAGACGGCGTCCAGGGTGAGGAGGGTGCCGACTGCCTTCAGCTCGTCGGGGAGGTCTCGGAGCGAGAAGACGATGAGGTGTGAGTCGGGGCGGGTGGTGGTGGGTCCGTCGAAGAGCTGGCGGTGGCTTCCGGTGACGTACGGTGCAAGTCCGGCCGCCAGCTCCTTGGCTTTGGGGTCGTCGTCCTTGGCGAGGCTCGCCGTGAGGTCGCGAAGGAGGGGCGGGCGGCGGTTCCAGGTGTTCTGGTTGTGGGTGATCCCGGCCTGGCGGTAGGCGAGAAGGATGGCCCGGTCGAGCGCCGCCTTACCGGCGTTGCCGAGGGGCTCGCCGAGCATGACGGTGACCAGGGTGTGCAGGAACAGGGCTCGCCTGGTCAGCGGGTCGTCGCCGCGCTGGCTCTTGGGCGGCAGGTCGAGGGGGTTGAGCCTGACCTTGTGCGCCCCCAGATGGATGTATGCGCCGCCCACGGCCGAGCACAGGCGGGCGTACTCGTCCTCGGGGTCGATGACCGCGACTTCGATCCCCGCATACAGCGAGCGCAGCGCTTCCAGCTTGGCCAGGTAGCTCTTGCCGCTGCCGGAGCGGGCCAGGATGACGGAGTTGTGGTTGTCCTGGGCGAAGCGGTCCCAGGCGACGAGGGAGGCGCTGGAGGTGTTCGCGCCGTACAGCACCGCGGTCGGGCCGAGCTCGGTCGTCAGGTCCGGGCTGGTGAAGGGGAACGCCGAGGCGAGCGCCGGGGTGTCGAAGGTCCGTCGCATGGCCAGGTTGTCGTAGGCGAGCGGGAGGGAGGAGATCCAGCCCTGTAGCTGGCGGAAGGCGACCTGCCGGGCGTCAAGGAGAAGGGAGGCAGCCAGCGCTCGCACTTGGGCGCAGGCGTCCTCCAGCTCCTCGACGGTAGCGGCGTGGACGGTGAGGTAGATCGAGACGCGGAACAGCTTGGCCTGGCCCCTGGCGATGCGGGAGGCCAGCTCCTGGGCGTCCTCGGCGGCGGCCTCCCTGCCGGGGTCGAGGAGCCGGCCGTGCTCGTGGTCCGAACGCAGTCCCGACTCCAGACGGGCGAGCTGCTTGCGCAGCCGGTCCGACGCGATCAGGGACGGGACGGGTTCGATATGGAGGGAGACATCGAGGCGACCTGGGTAGGTCAGCAGCGGCTCCAGCCAGCCGGGTGCCACCTCGCGGGGATATCCGGTGATGGCGAGCGTCGCGCACACGCTGCCGCCGACGTGCAGGCGGCGGGCCTCCACCTGGACCGCGTCCGGTCCGAAGCCGGTCGTTGCGGGAGCCGTACGGAACGGGATCTTCATCGTTGCCCCCCCTCGCGTGATGACCTCGCCGGGGAGAGCGATGGCCTCGTCGGACAGGGACGGGGCGGAAGGATCGAAGCAGGCCGCCAGGAGTGAGTTGACCGCTCGTGCGTCCAGGAGCCGGGCAGTGAGTCCGCAGGCGCCCAGGACACGAGAGGCCTCGTCCAGACGGCGCAGAGCCCGAGCCGCGGCGGCCTCGCGGCCGTCGGTGCCGACGGTGGGTTCGCGGATGATGACCAGGACCTGTCGGCGGAGCAGGTCGTGCCGTGCCGAGAGATCGGCGAGGAAGTCGGCGTGTTCGAGCGCTGCAGCGGCGAGTGCCGGGTGGGGAAGCGCGCGGGCGTTCTCCTCCAGCGAGCCGATGCTCTCGGAGAGATCCACTCGCTCGGCTCGTACGAGGATCTGCGCCGGGCCGGACAGCGCGTTGAGCCAGCGGCCGAAGACCGCCACGAGGGCGTCCTGCTCGTCCGGGGTGCGCAACGCGAAGCTGACGGTGGAGATCTCGGCTATGGCCGCCATCCCGTCCGGCCCGAGATCGATCAGACCGTCGCCGACGACACCGCGGGCCGGCAGCTTGAGCGGGGCCGGCGATGGGCCAGCCCCGGCGCCTATCCAGGCGGGTGGCATGGGGATGTCCTCCTGTACGGAGACAAGGTGCTTGGGGGAGTGGCGGTAGCGGATGGCGGCAAGGAGGTAGCGGTCGAGGGAGACGCCGTCGTGCTGGCCGATCGCGAGAACGATGCCGGCGACCGCGATGGGCAGTGCGACGGCGGCGCACACGATGAGCGGCACTTGCTCGCCGATGGCCATGTAGGCGATGTAGAGCAGGGCGCCGGTGCCGCCGAGGATCGCGACCTGGCGGGCGGTGAGCGACCCGATGATCTTGTCGGGCTGCTCGACGTCGGCGGGAATGCGGGCTACCGGGTCGGTCCAGGTCATGTGCCGTCACCTCCGCGTGGCTTGCGCGGACGGGGACGGGCGCGCCTCGGAGTGGTGCGGCGCTTGGCCGGCCAGTTCGGTTGTCCGGGGATCGGGGCGTCGAGCGAGACGATCGGCTGAGCGGGGCGCTGTGCCGGGGAGGTGCCTTTGGTGGTGTTGCCGGTCTGCTGGGCTCGGGCTTGGAGGGTCATCATCTGGCCGAGTCCCGCCGGGCCCCTGGCGTAGAAAGTCTCGCGCGGGTAGCCGTACACCGGCGTGGTCGCGGGGACGGGCGGTTTCCGCTTGGGAGTGGGCCGGTACTTGCCCTGGATGGCTGGAGCGGTCGGCGCGTGCTTGACCGGGGCGGGCTCCCAGTCCTCCGCCCTGACGGGACGGACGGCGCCGGTGGGGGCGTGCTTGATCGGCCGCGGGCCGGCAGAAGAGGCGGATGCCGCTGTGATGGCCGTGGTCGCCAGGCTGCCCGCCGGCCCTCCGATGGCGCCTGCGACCACTCTGCCGGCCGCCGCGCTCGTGATGGCCTTGCGCCCGCCTCCTTGCCGGCCTCTGCCGAGGTGGAGCCCGGCGAGAAGAGGAGCGGTGAGCTTGTACGCCACCACGCTCTTCACGATGCGGGTGAAGGCGGAGCTTCTTCCGCCGCCGATGAGGATCGACCGGGAGATCCACGATGGGATCCGTACGAGGATGATCAGCAGGCAGATGGCGAGCAAGAGATTGACCAGTTGGCCGGTGGGGGCGATGCCCAGAAGGAGCCGGCCGTCCTGGTTGAAGAAGATCCGTACGGCGAGCGTGAGAGTGAGCGACTGGGCGACCTGAATGAGGAGCAGCCCGCTGAACGCGCGCCACCAGAAGCGGGCCACCCCGTTGGTGTAGGGCAAGGCGTGGCACGCCAGCGCGAGGGGAGCGCCCACGACCAGGAGGAGCACGAGCGCTGAGCGCATGATGAAGGTGACCAGCAGCAGCACGAGCAGGATGACCGCCACCAGCTCCAGCAAGGTGTAGAAGATCTGGCTGTTGCCGGGCAGGACGATCAGCGTCCGGATCGACGTGGCGGCGCGGTCGGCGTCGAAGTCGCCGCCGAGCAGGGCGAAGGACAGTGCGTTGGCGAACTCGATGGCCTTTCCGCAGATCTGGAAGCTGACGTTGGTCACCAGGACGGCCAGTCCCAGGCGCGGCAGGACCTCCTTGACCGCGTACCGCGTCTGCACCGTCTGGTGGCCCATGGCCGTGATGGCGCCGATGGTGGCCAGCAGGAGGAAGCCGGAGTTGGCGATGGCCGCCGTCGACTTCCAGATGTCGAAGACGCGACCGCTCGTGGAGTAGTCGGGTGTGGCCAGGAGCGTGCTGGCCAGGACGGTGAGCAGCGGCTTGACGGCCAGGGCGGCGAGCTGGGCGAACCACGCGTTGACCTGCTTGGTGATCCAGTCACCGATGCCGAAGGTGACACCGGGATTGGCTGGTATCAGGTCCTCCGGTGCGCGGGAGGGTGACGGGGAAGGCGTCGGCTCGGCCGAAGCCACAGCGGCAATACCGAGGACGGCGGCGGCAATGGCGGCAACGGCCATGCCGCGGGCGATTGCCGTTGTGGCAGTTCGGATGGTCATCGCGGGGTCACCCGCCCACGACGCGCTTGAGCACGTTCACGAAGAGCGGCGCCAGGACGGCAAGGCCGTAGCCGAGCGCGGCAGCCTTGAATGCCGCTTTCGCCTTCTGGACCTCGCCGGGGTCACCACCGGCAACCAGGTACCGCAGGCCGCCGATGGTGAGCATGAGCGTGGCAAGGGCGGCAAGCAGGCCGACCAGCCAGTTCCGCAGGTTGCCGAAGACGGTGTTGAGGTCGCTGGGTACCGCCGCTCGCGCCGTCGGTGGGGAACCGGACGTCTCGGCAAGCACAGTGGAGACCGCGCAGCCGGTGATCAGGACGGCTATTGCCGTGATCCATAGGGCACGGATGAGATGCCGCCGTCGGGGCCGGCGACGAACAGACGGATGGGGCCGCGCGGAGCCGGTGGGGCTGCCCCGGCCTCCTTTCAGTGCGGTGGTGATGGGCTGCGGATCTGAGGTGATCCGGCTCCGCGCGGAGATCTTGGATGTTCCAGCCTCTCCCCGTTGAGGGGCGGCCGAAGTGATCGTTGGGGACGGCGCCATAGCGCGCTTCTCCAACCGGGCGATGCCGCACATGCGCGGTGGAATGCTCAGGCTGGCGCCGACAGCGCCGACGAGGCAACGGGCACCTTCACCCCGAGCACGAGTCACGAGGTCGCGCCAGACGGCGTGCCTGGTGCCGTTCGCTTGAGCGCGAGAGCTCACCAGAGTGTCCAGTCCGATCAGCAGTACATGGTGCCGGGGCAGCTCGCTGCCGAGCGCTCTGCCGTTCATGGCGAGGCCACCGAGGCCACATGCGACGAGCTGGAAGACGCGCTTGGCGACGTCCAGAGTCAAGCCGTGTGGATGCGTCGTCTCGTGATGGTCGATGCTCATCGGGTTGCTCCACTGCGAGAGGGATCGCTGTCTCGCAACCTGGTGTAGAAGTCACCTCCGGCGGCCTTCTGGCGACACCCGCCGAGCAAGTCTGAGCAGGGGCGGTGCACTGTCCGACGACCTTTGGCGCCGGAGGTCGACACGTCTCCTGCCGGTTGGCTACAGCGACGCCAGTGGAGTGCCTGAGATCATTGCTTCGCCTGCGGCCATGGGCAGGCGCAAAGAGGGCGAACGGCAGCATCTTTCGCTTGGAGGCACTCCGGTAACGGATGTCCAGGTACTCGGACTATGGGTCGTGTGTCAGGTGCCCAAGTTGCCGGTGTGGGAGAGTTCTCTTCATGTCGCTTGATCAACGCACTGCTGTCATCGGGGTCGGCTATGAAGGCAACGACCTGGACGCGTTCTTGCGGCAGCTTCGTAGTCACGGCGTCTCATGCCTGATCGACGTGAGGCTGACACCGATCTCACGCAAACCCGGTTTCAGCAAGCGCCGCCTGTCGGAGTCCCTGACCCAGCAAGGGATCGACTACATACATCTACCTCAGCTCGGCAATCCCAAGTGGAACCGTCTCGGCTTCGCCGGCTCTGCCGCGGAGCTTGCCGAAGCACGGACCAACTACGAAACCCACATCGCCTCCGCCGAGGCTGTAGCCGCTCTGGACGAGATCGCGCTCTGGGCGCAGAAAGGACGGGTGGCTCTTCTGTGTTTCGAAGCAGACGAGCGCCGTTGTCATCGTTCGGTCATTCTCGAGCTGATCCGTCGGCACATGTCTCAGGTGGCCTGACGTGGCGGGTACATCAGGCCGAGCACGCTGAACACATGCTGCCGCTTGGCCTGATTGCCGACATACAGGATCGTGTCCCGATCCGGACCGCACATCTTGTCCAGCCAGCGAGCTCTCAGCTCCTCCTTCGCCGCGGCATCGCTCCAGCCGGCCAGGTTCCGCTGATGCATGACGAACTCCCAATCCAGCAGTCCCTGGCGGTGTCCTCTGCATCGCGATGATTGGCACCGGTACGAGTACCGGGCCTTGAAGCGCGGGGCCTCGAGCGCCCGTCGCGGCGAGGTGTCGAACAGGCCGAGCTGGTTCACATATGCCTGGATCTTCGCCTTCTCCTCCTGGCTCCAGCCCGGATGCTGCTCGACGATGAAATCGTCGATCTCCCGCGGCCGGATCGCCGCGAGCGACCGGGCCGGCGCTTCCCGTCGGACCGCCTCCAGCAGGTCACACATGGATTCCTTGACGTAATCCTCCACCCAGCCGGCGCGTCCTCTCCAGTCCGCCACGTGGCCGACCGTGGTGATGGATGTCAGAAGGGGACGCCAGCTCTCGTGCCGGGGATCGTTACGGGCCGGACGGGCTTCGAACTCCACTAGGTCGTACTTCTTGAATTCGTTGGGATCATCGAGCGCCCGGAAGTTGATGGGGTACAGCCTGAGCCACCCGAAGGCCTTGAGGTCGGCCCGCAGGCCCGCCACACAGACAGTCTCCCCATAACTCTGCGACGGGTTCGGCGCGGCCTTGACGAGGATCAATGCCTTTAATCGCTCTACTCGATCACCTAGGGGTTTGGCTACAGGGCCATTCGAGTCCGGGCCGAAGAGCGACGGCTGTGTCACACGACCAGCTCCCTTACTCGGGAACAGAGCACAAGAACTACACGATCGAACGCGACGCTTTGATTTATAGCCCGTGAGGCGGCTGAAGTAACCGAGCTTCGCGCGCTCGTCTTGCACTGTGCGGCCAGTTTCCGTTGGGGCGATCGACCGTCGACCGCCGCGGCTTGCTGGCGTTAGTCCCTCTCAAGTGATCTCCGGCGCCGGAGGTCAACACGTAGCTCCACCGACCTGCCAGAGCTGCGCACGGGGACCGCTCAAGATCATCGTTCAACTAGGAATGCGCCCGAACGAGTCACTGACTCAAGGCGGGCGCTGCGGATCTGAGGCCCGCCCCAACTGGCGATGACCCATGTGATCGACGCCATCCCCACCCACCGGAGGTGGGCGTGGTGATGCAGCCGTACTGGACCAACGGCCAGGCGACCCTCTATCTGGGCGATGCCCAGGAGATGCTCGCCGAACTGCCCGCCGGCTCGGCCGACTGCATTGTCACCAGCCCGCCCTACTACGGTCCACGCGACTACGGCGTGCCCGGCCAGTACGGTCAGGAGCCGACGCCGGCCGAGTATGTCGAGACGCTCAGGCAGACCTTCTCCCAGGCCAGACGTGTCCTGGCGGATGACGGCACCCTCTGGCTCAACCTGGGGGACTGCTACGCCGCCAACTCCGACGGCTGGGCTCGAGGGCGCGACTACAACGAGCGCCAGCCGGCCACCCGCCCTGCCTCCCGCCTGTCGGTACCGCCGAAGAACCTGCTTGGCATGCCGTGGAGGGTGGCCCTCGCCCTCCAGGAGGACGGCTGGATCCTCCGGAATGCCATCGTCTGGCACAAGCCGAACGCCATGCCGCAATCCGTCCTCGATCGCGTCTCCACGCGCTATGAGATGATCTTCCTACTGGTCAAGCAGCGCCGGTACTGGTTCGACCTGGACGCCATCCGAGAGTCATACACCGGTGACCGGCCGGTGCCTCGTCGAGCGCGAGGTGGCTGCTCACGAGCAATCGACGGTAAGTACACCCCTGAAGTGGACGCCATCTGCGGCAAGCGCCACGGCGCCGCGATGATGGCCACCGGTCGGCGCCATGCCGCTGCCAACGAACGTGGCAGAAACCCCGGTGACGTCTGGTCCATTTCCACTCGCCCGCTCAGGGCGGCACACTTCGCGGCATTTCCCATCGACATCCCGCTCCGCGCCATCGCCGCCGGCTGCCGCCTCGGTGGGACCGTCATCGACCCCTTCGCCGGGGCGGCGACCACCGCCCTCGCCGCTCGGCAACTGGGCCGCCCGTTCGTCGGCATCGAAATCAACGAGGGGTTTTGTGATCTAGCCCGAGCCCGCATCCTCGCGGCGACTGCCCAGGCTCAAGGGGAGGAGACGGAAACTGGCTGAACCGCGATGAGAGTCTGCCCCTAACGGACAAGGGTGGACTCCACAGGCGAGGTGCACGCCGAGTAGCCCGTCGGGCATGAGCGTCATGGTGCCCGGCAAGCCACTGTGCGTGAGCGCCCGGGGCGGCTATCGCGCTGCTCCGGGCGCCGCCCAGCAATGAGGAAGCGGCGAAGGTCTTCAGGCTGATCCTGGCTTGGCAGTCCCGTCGAATGCGAACGCGTAGCGGCCGTGTCAGGGAGCCGTGGCAGGCTCAGTCGGCGTACCGGGTAGCGAGTCGCTCGAAGAAGGCGTCGAGCATGCGCGTGGTGGCTGGGGAGTCGACGAGTTCGTCGCCGCCGAATCGGTAAACCTCGTACCCCTTCAAACGGAGGTCGCGGTCCTCTGCCATCATCGCGGCGTACCGGCGCGGGCTAGCCCGACCATCATTGTCGGCATAGTGCTGCCTACCATCGCATTCGATGACGATACGGACCTGATTCGGCAGAAGCAGCAGAAAGTCCATGCGCTGACGCGCCAGCGGAGACGTACCCGGTAGGTACCGTCTGCGCGTGTATGGGTCATAGTGAAGATAGACCTGGGGGATCAGTGCCGGAATGTCAGGACCAAGCCGGATGTAGCGCTCCGCGTACACACGCAGAATCCGTCGCTCAGCGCCGTTATTGCCCAGGGATTGGTCCAGCCGTTGGTACAGGCTGCGCGAGATGTCACGTGTCGGCGAGTCGCTCATACCTTCCCGGTCGGCCCACCAATTGGTCAGCTCGGCCCAGGTGAGGCCGTGTGCGGCCAGCTTCCGGTCGTAGACAAGGCAGCCCTGCTCGTTCTTCACGATGCGTAAGTCGTTGTTGACTGCGTCGTCGAGCACGATCTCGGGCTTGGGCCCGATAGTTGCGAAGATAAGGTTTTTCAGCTCGCCGCGTACCCCGGAACCGATTCGGCGCGGAGCGAAGATCGGGGAGCCGCTGATCGTGTCGACCTGAATGAGCTCGTAGCCGTCGTGGATCAAGATGCCGTTGAGGAAGGCGCGCAGTGCTTCGGCCTCGGATCGGTCGATCCGCACGGCCGGGTGCAGCATCTCTGCGAGGAAGGCCAGCAGCGGTTCGTCGCCGTTGGCCAACCCGAAGCGTGGGTCTTCGAAGATCCAGTCGTCGTCCCAGTCGAGATTGAGCAGCCGGTGTTGGGCGATGTCACGGCTCGCCGTGGTGAATCGGGAGTCGTAGCTGGGCAGCGTGTCCAACTCGTAGAGCCGGCTCAGGAAGTGCACTTCGTCGAGCGTTCCGCTCCACTGAATCCGCATCTGGGCGAGTCCGTCGGCGAGCCGACGGCGGGTCACGTCGGTGATATATCTGGAGGGGGAGATCATGACCTCCGGCGGTGTCCGGGACGAGAAGAGGCCCCGGGCAGTGGCCTCGTAGCTGTCATACGTGCACGTGGTCGGGACTGTCCATGTCCAGGCATTTCCCGGACTGGGCCGCCTCTTCGGCTCATGCCATCAAGGTGCGTCAGCCGACTCTCCGAGCGGCGGCCCTCACCTGGGTTGGCGTTAGGACTGCCGCACGCGAAACGGTCAGGTGTGCACTGGAGGCGCCTGCAGGAGCTTGCCGTCAGGGCTACGGCGCAGACCGCACTCCAAGGACGCCCGTGACAGCCCAGTCACGCCGCACAGGCGAGCGAACTCGTGGATCTCGAAGTTGGGGTCTTCGTGGGCGAGCACCTGCGCCGTCACCCACATGACGTTGACCTTGATGCGGTGTGCTTCCTGCGGGGTGAGTGGCGGCTCGCCGCTCACCTTCGAGTCGTCCTCTCGCCGGTGGCCAGCGCGGTCCAGACGCGTGGTGGCGTCGCTCCAGTCGTGGTTGGCGATCTCCGCGGCGAATTCGCGGGCAAGGCGTCGTAGAGCCATGGTCCCTCCTCGTAGGACAGGGCGGTGTGGTTGACCCTCCGAATAGGTCACCGCCCGGTGTGGCAGCCTTCACGGTAGCCGGTGGAGAGTGTCCCGGCCCGGCACTTCAGGAATCTCACTCCTCTGCACGGGCGGCCCTCCGCTGTTGCAGCTTGGTAGCGCGTCGGCCTTTCCCGGCGCACTAAGCTTCCTAACACCGGCAGCCACTCGCCAGCTGAGTCGTTTACGACTCGGCGAAGTATGAACCGCGCCAGGGACCCTCGCACCGGGCTAAGACATGGCCGACCTTCCCGCCCGCCCCGGCTGCTAGCGCTCGGTGTACGCGACGGCCGTCGCGTACACCGAGAGACGCCTGGCGTGCGCGAGGTGCTCAATATCGACTGAGAGTACGTCGAAAGCTAAGGATCCGGCCCTTGTGCGTGCGACGCAGAAGTGAAACGACGTGCTCCTTTGCCTGCGAACCTACGCCGCGGGGACGAGATTGATGGAGTCGGCGAGCCGCCTCGCTCTCTGAGCTTTTCAAACTCCTGTTCTTCGTTGGAAGCGGCGGCTTCCCTTGGGTGCTGTGGTGTTGGAGCGATTTCTGCTTCGATATCAGAAGTGATCTTGAGAGCGGTCGCCCCTCCTCTAGCAACAAGATCCTGGTTCCGGGTGGTCGAGATTTGCCGCAATAGACCGGGCCCCACCTCTGACCAGCCGATGAGAAGGAGTGGCGCCACGGCGTCGATCGCGGCTCGGCCGTACTCTCCTTGAGCCATTGGAGCGGCGACATTCAGCCCTAGTGTGGCGAGTCCGGAGAACGTCAGCAGCGTGCGAGCGGGCCCCAGTCCTATCGGGTTGGGGCTGTGAAGACGGACGTAGTGGATGCCCAGAAGCAGTCCGATGACCGACAGGTCTACCGCAGGTCCGACCAGAGGGGCTATCCAGGCGGGGACGCCGAGAAGGGTGGCCAGATGCCAGACGTTGCCAAAGCTGAACGTGAAGGTCAGTATGGCAATGAGCACCATGACGACGGTCACGGTGCGAGCGATGAACAACTCGACGGCGGGTGAACCCCTCTCCGGCGGCCCGGGCGCTTGGTGGTCGAGGGGAGCGGTCCCGGATTCGGTGTTCATCGCATTTGCCCCTGCGGCTGGGTCTGGTCACCAGCGCCGATGCAGACGCATCGTGGAGCGTCTGAGGCGGGGCAGTCCTGGGGACCATTTGGGGACCACACGCAGTGCGTGTTGGCGAACAAACCGCATGTGGCTGAACGTGGCGTGCTCTCAGAGGGCGGGCTCTGACCTGCCGAAACGCCTACTCCCACGTCCCGTGGTCAAGGGAGCAGGTTGGTATGTCGAAGGATGGGTGCGTGCCGCCGGCGGGGGCTGAAACAAGCAGCAACGACGTCGGGCCATGCGACGCCATCTCGCGTCACGTCCCCTGATCAAGCCCATCAAGGCGATCCGCATGACAGAGCCGAGTGGCCCGAGGCGGGGTAGAGCTGCTCGAGGATGTCGCCGGCGAGGGCAAGAGCGCGTGCGGCCTGGTCACCGCCGGGCCCGGCCGCGTGAGGGTGGGCACGCATTTCGACTTCCACGGCTGGTGCGTCACCGCGCTGACAGTCCTCGAGTACCGCGACGGCGCGGACGAGCTCTTGCAGCGGCCGGGACGGGCGGGGCCGTGGTGTCGCATCGTGCGTCCTTGTGCCGACGCAGGGGTCAGATCGCTTCCTCGCGGTGATGCCGCGAGGTCAGCCGATGGGGTGCGCCGCGTCCAGCAGGCGGCGCAGGCGCAGGGTGTCCGGGGCCAGGGCGGTGATCAGGAGGGCGGGCCCGGCCAGGGGGGTCAGCACGGCCTGGCCGGTCGCCGGGTCGTCGCCGAGCAGGCGGGCGTGAGGCGGGCGGTGTTCCAGGGTGGGATCGACGATGAGGATCTGGCCGATGGCGCGGTGGTCGGCCAGGACGGCGGGGCCGTCCCAGCCGGGCGCTCCAGGTCCGAACGTCGCCTGCTGCTCCAGCAGGGGGCGTCCGTCGCGGCGGACGGTGAGGCGGGTGGACAGCCGGCCCGGCCCTTCGCCGGCGCGCCCGAGCACGGTCTCTTCGCGCAGCACGAGCCGGGCGGTCGCGGCCAGGTCGATGGTGCAGCTCTGGCGCAGGTTGCTGCGGGCGGCGGAGATCAGCGGGTGGGGCAGCCAGTGCAGCCTGGCATGTTCGGCCAGACGCAGGTGCACGTCGTAGGTGGCGTGGGCGGTGGTGGGACCCCGCAGGGCGATGGTGGCGGCGGCGGTGGTGATGTGCAGATCGGCCCCGTGCTTAGCGGTGGCGTCGATGCGTAGCCGGTCGCCGCCGAGAGGGGCGCTCATGGCGGCGAGAATGCACACCCGCGCCTGGCTCCCGTGGGGGCGCGCGCGGCGCAGGTCGAAGGGGCCGTCACCGACGAGCGTGGGCAGGACGGTGGTGTCGCCCGCGCGGATGGCACGGATGCGGGCGGTGGCGCGCACGCCGGGCACGGTGGGCACGGTGGGCAGTGGGGATGAGGGCGGAACTGCCGCGAGCGTCATGCGGGACCCGCGGTCCAGGCGGCCAGGCGTTCGCGGATCCAGTCGGCCACAGGGCTGATGCCGCCCGGGCTCTTGACCGCGGTCAGCACGGTGGGCAGGTCGCCGCGCTGGGCCTCGGCGTCACGGGCCATGGCTTGCAGGTCGGCGCCGACGTGGGGGGCGAGGTCGGTCTTGTTGATGACGAGCAGATCGGAGGAGGTGATGCCGGGGCCGCCCTTGCGGGGGATGTCGTCGCCGCCGGCGACGTCGATGACGAAGATCTGCGCATCGGCCAGGCCCTTGGAGAAGGTGGCGGTGAGGTTGTCGCCGCCGGACTCGATGAGGATCACATCCAGGGTGCCGAGCTGGTCCTGCAGGTCCTCGACGGCTTCGAGATTGGCGGAGATGTCGTCGCGGATGGCGGTGTGCGGGCAGGCGCCGGTCCGCACGGCGGTGATGCGCTCGGCGGGCAGGACGGCCTCGCGCAGCAGGAACTCGGCGTCCTCGCGGGTGTAGATGTCGTTGGTCACGACCGCGATCGACAGCTCCTCGCGCAGCGCGCGGCACAGGGCGGCGACGGTGGCGGTCTTGCCTGAGCCGACCGGTCCGCCCAGTCCGACACGAAGGGCGCGACGGCGGCCACCCGAGCCTTCGGCGGCGGAGGAGGTGCCAGAGCCGTGGACGTGGCTGTCGGGGAAGGTGTCGCTGTGATGGAGGTGCATGGTTGCTCCCGGGCGGTCGAAGGGGTGGTCATGAGGCGAACAGGCGGGCCCCGCGGACGGCATGCTGTTCGGCGGTGATGTCGAGCAGCGGCGCCGAGGCGGCCGGCAGTGCAGCGGGCCCGTCGGCTTGGACGCGCTGCGCGGCGTCGGCCGCCTCGGCGGCGACATGGTCCATGTCCGGGGCCAGGCGCGCCAGGACGGCGGTGGCGTCGAACGGGTCCAACCTGAGCAGGCGGACGGCCGCGGTCACCGGGCCGCCGATGCTCTCGTACGTCGCCGCGTGGGCGGCGTCCAGCGGGGTCAGCCCGGCGCAGCGGGCGGCCAGGCCGAGGACCACGGGCTGATGGGCGCCGCGTGGCCGGGCCGTGGCCAAGGCGTCCAGCGCGGCACAGGGCCAGGCGGCCCGGGCGGCGCGCAGCAGTTGCCGGCCGAGCCTGCGTGAGGTGTACCGCAGGGCGGGAGCGGCCGTGCGGGCGTCGGCCGCCTCCTCCAGCAGCAGCGGGTCGTACCCGGCGGCGGCCGCGGCCGCGAGTCCGGCCGCGACCAGGCCAGCCGTGTGCAGCCGGCCGCGGCAGAACGCCTCCAGGCTCGCCACGTCTCGCACGCGTCCGGCGGTGACGGCCTCCTCGGCGCCGCCGGAGTGGGCGTGCCCTCCGGCGGGAAACCGGCCGTCGGCCAGGACGAGCAGAGCGGCACGGTTCATCGCGGCGTAGCCCGCCTTTCGCTCACGTGGGTCGATCAAGATGGCGCGGCGGTCGTGGGTGGCGGTCAGAACAGGAAGTAGCGCTGCGCCATGGGCAGCGTCTCGGCGAAGCCGTGACCGTCGACGAGTCGGTCGTCGATCTCCGTCTTGACGTCCTTGGCCTCCGCGCCGCCGATCACGACCTCGAAAGTGTCAGGATCGATGCAGATCTCGGGGCAGGCGTTGTTCTCCCGCATGTCGGCCTTGAACACCTTGCGCGTGTCCCGGATGGGCCGGAACTCCTTGCGTACGTCGACCCGCTGCGCCAGCCCTGACCGGATGGCCTGCTCCGTGACGAAGTTGACCGCGTTGGCGGTCGGCGCCCGGCCCGTCGCCCCCCACATCGGCCGGGGCAGGATCGGCTGCGGGGTGGTGATGGAGGCGTTGGCGTCGCCCACTTGCGCGTAGGCGATCTGCCCGCCCTTGATCACCCTGTGTGGCTTGACGCCGAAGAACTTCGGCTCCCACAGCACGAGGTCAGCCAGCTTGCCCACCTCGACCGAGCCGACCTCGTGATCGACGCCGTGCGCGATGGCCGGGTTGATGGTGTATTTGGCGACGTAGCGGCGGGCGCGGTGGTTGTCGGCCCCGCCGTCGCCGGCCTCGTCGCCTTCGAGCGGACCGCGCCGGGCCTTCATCACGTGCGCGGTCTGCCACGTACGGATGATCATCTCGCCGATGCGGCCCATCGCCTGGGCGTCCGACGACATGATCGAGATGGCGCCCAGGTCGTGCAGGATGTCCTCGGTGGCCATCGTGGAGGGCCGGATCCGCGACTCGGCGAAGGCCAGATCCTCGGGCACCAGCGGATTGAGGTGGTGGCAGACCATCACCATGTCGATGTGCTCCTTGACCGTGTTGACGGTGAAGGGGCGGGTGGGGTTGGTCGAGGCGGGCAACACGTTCGGCAGGCTCGCCATGGTGATCATGTCGGGGGCGTGGCCGCCGCCGGCGCCCTCGATGTGGAAGATGTGGATCGGGTGGTCACCGATGGCCTCGATGGTGTCGGCGACGGAGCCGGCCTCGTTCAGGGAATCGGCGTGCAGGGCCAGCTGGACGCCGGTCGCCCGGCACACCTCGAGGCAGCGGCGCAGCACCGCCGGGGTGGCTCCCCAATCCTCGTGGATCTTGAAGCCGAGGACGCCCGCTTCCACCTGGTTGTAGAGCGACTCCGTGGACATGGTGCTGCCCTTTCCGAGCAGCCCGATGTTGACCGGGAAGGCGTCCAGCGCCTCGAACAGGCGTGAGATGTGCCAGGCGCCGGGCGTGACGGTGGTGGCGGTGCTGCCCTCGGCAGGGCCCGTGCCGCCGCCGATCAACGTGGTGACCCCGGCGGCGAGCGCCTCGTGCACCTGCTGGGGGCAGATGAAGTGCACGTGGGTGTCGATGCCACCTGCGGTAAGGATCTTGCCGTTGCCCGCGATGACCTCGGTCTCCGGCCCGATCAGGAAGTCGGTGGCCCGTTCGTGCCCGTCGTGCAGCCGGTCCATGGTCTCGTCGTTGTACGCCTTGCCGAGCGCGACGATCCGGCCGTCACGGATGCCCACGTCCGCCTTGACCACACCCCAATGGTCCAGGATCACCGCGCCGGTGATGACCGTGTCGGGCGGCCGTGGAGCGCCGAACCTCGCGCTGTCGCGTGGCGCGCAGGACTGCCCCATGGACTCGCGGATCACCTTGCCGCCGCCGAAGATGACCTCGTTGCCGCTGCGGCCCGGCCCGCCGGCCCAGTCCTCGCTGATCTCGATCCGCAGGTTGGTGTCGGCCAGGCGGATCCGGTCGCCTGTCGTCGGGCCGTAGCGGTCGGCGTACTCGACGCGGGTCAGTGGCTGCTCGATCGGCAGGATCACCGGTCCGGGCACGCCGCCCCGCGGGGTTGCCTCCGATTCGGCGGGCGGGTTGACCTGCGGGTCCGAGGTCGTGTCGGCCGATGCGTCCAGGGCTTCATCCATCGAGCTGTCCTCCGACCTGGCCGCGCAGGCCGGCGACGACACGCCTGCCCTCGATGGGCACCAGCGTCACCGTCCGGGTGCATCGGGGCTCGAACCGTATGGAACTGCCGGCGGGGATGTGCAGGCGCTTGCCGTAGGCGTCCGAACGTTCGAAGTCGAGAAGGGGGTTGACCTCGTAGAAGTGGTAGTGGGAGCCCACCTGGATGGGGCGGTCGTCGGTGTTGGTGACCGTCACCATCGTGATCTCGCGGTCCTCGTTGAAGGCCACGTGCTCCGCGCCCTCGGGATGGTCGATCTTGCCTGGATGGATCAGCTCCCTCACTGTCACCTTCACCTCGGCTTGGGGGTGGGCCGGCGGTTCGGCGAAGGGAGCACGAATGGTGACCAGCTTGGTGCCGTCGGGGAAGGTCGCCTCGATCTGGAGGTCGGAGATCATCTCCGGGACGCCTTCCATGACGTCGTCGCGGGAGAGGATCTTCTCTTCGGCCGACATGAGCTCGTGGACTGTTTTGCCGTCCCGGGCGGCCTCCAGCACGTGGGCCGTGATCAGCGCGACCGCCTCCGGGTAGTTGAGCCGCACTCCCCGTTCTCTGCGCTTGCGGGCCACGTCCGCGGCCACATGGATCAGCAGGCGTTCTTGTTCATGTGGAGTCAGATGCACCCGCGATTCCTCACCTTCGCTCTGTCCGAGGTCTGGCCCCGGTGCTACCAACGGTGCAGATCACCTGGCACACCGCCGGCCTTCGGCTGGGTCGGCCATCAGGTAGGGACGAGGTCGCCCCGGTGTCGGACAGGGTGTCCTGAAGGCAACACTGACCACTGCTTGGCACTCACAGAAAGTAAGCAGACAAAAGCAGTGAGTGATATGGCGTGGTGGTTAGCTGTGCGTTGCCCGCGAAGCTGACCGCCCGCGCGGCCCGGTCGGCCTGGCCATGGGGACCGGTCGGTCGACGTCCAGGGCGGCGAAGGGGACGGCGGGCGCGGTGGCGCCGCGGCGGGCCCTGCCCAGGGGTGGCTGCTCGGCCCCTCGCTCTGCGGCAGGAAAGGCGTACACCTCGATCGTGATCACCGGTGTGGGTGATCCGGCTCAGGATGACGCGGCGCGTGCGGCTGTCGCAGGAGATCCGGTATTCCCTGCGTCAGGGACGTGGGCCGTTGTGCTGAGAGGAAGTCGCAGCACGAAGCAAGCACCACCGGTTGCTGACTCCCTGGCGTGGAGGGTGCCCATGTGGGCTCGGGCGATGTCCCGGGCGATCGCCAGGCCGAGGCCCGTGCCTTTGCGGTCGAGGCGGCGTGCGGCGCCCAGACGGGTGAAGCGCTGGAAGATCCGTTCCCGCTCGGCTTCCGCGATTCCTTCTCCGTCGTCGGACACCGTCATCTCGGCGTCGTCGCCCATGCGGATCACCTGGACCTCGACCATCCGCTCGGCGTGTCGTTGGGCGTTGTCGAGCAGGTTGGTGAGCAGTCGGGCAATCCGAATCGGGACGGCCTGAACGATCACGCCCGGTTGCAGCCAGAGGTGGACCGCGAGGTGATCGACCCGGCGGGAGACCTCGTCCCGCACCAGTTCTCCGAGATCGACCTGGTGCGGCTCCACAGCCGGACCTGCCTCCATTTCGCCGAGAACCCGAAGGTCGGTGAGGATCGCATCCAACCGGTCGACGCCTCTCAGTGCCGTGGCGATCAGGGCGTGGAGATCTGTCTGCTCGGGATACAGGCGGCCCTCCTCCAGCCCGGCGCGCAGGCCCGTGAGGGCCGTGCGCATCTCGTGCGAGGCGTCGGAGGCGAACTGCCGGTGCCTCTCCAGCTCCTGCTGCCCTCTCCGCACGTCAAGGGCGGGATCGGGGCTGTCGGCTTGCATGTCCACGGGTGAGCCGTTGCCGCACTCCGCGCATCCTGCGGGCGCGATGCTGCGCGCTGTCCGGACGACGTACGGATCGGTGATGTCCGGGCGCGGGTCGTAGCGGGTGATCCGGGGTTTGGCGTGAGGCATGTTGCTGTCGTTTCTGCTCGGTGCTCGAAAATGCGGCCAAGCCCGGGGCTCGCTCGCACAGAGCGTCCTGCGTGGCCTTGACCGGTCGTCCTCGGCCTTCAGCCCTGGTAGCTGAACGTCAGCCCCGCGCTGGTGGTGAGCGGCTTGGGCGTGATGCCCAGCAGGATCAGGGCGCCGTTCCGGCCGAGCACATGAAGATGCGGGGACCGGGTGGGACGCAACCCAGGTGCGGGCGGGGTGGTGGTCAAGGGACTGCTCCGTTTCTGACGGTTTCGTCAGTTATGGACGCTACCGTCACCCGTGTAATGACCCTTCAAAGCGTTGTTGAGGATTCCGTCACTGTTGACGGATTCCACTACAGTGGAGCGCGCACCACAGCCCACAGGAGACGGACAGATGACCGACGCGTCACCAACCCGCCTGGACCGGCGCAAGGCGCGCACCCGCGCCGCGCTCATCCACGCCGCCCAGACCTTCATCGCCGAGGGCAGGACCAACACGGCGATCCTGGACCTCACCCAGGCCGCCGACGTCGGCATGGGCTCCTTCTACAACCACTTCTCCAGCAAGGACGAACTCTTCCGGGCCGCCGTGGAAGACGCCCTCGACCGGCACGGCGCGGCCCTGGACGAACTGACCCGCGACATGACCGACCCCGCCGAGGTCTTCGCCTACAGCTTCCGGCTCACCGGACGCCTGCACCGCCGCCGGCCCCAGCTCAGCAAGGTCCTGATCAACACCGGGCTGTCCATCGCCACCTCCGAGCACGGCATCGCCCCACGCGTCCGGCGCGACATCCAGGCCGGCATCCGAGCCGGCCGCTTCACCGTCGCCGACCCCGAACTCGCCTTCACCATCGCCGCAGGCACCGCCCTGTGCCTCGGCCAGCTCCTGCACACCCAACCCGACCGCGACGACGCTCAGGCCACCGACCAGATCACCGAAGACCTCCTGCGCACCTTCGGCGTCCCCACCGACGAGGCCCATCAGATCTCCCGGCGTCCCCTGCCCGACCTCGACCGGCTCCTCCCCGACGCCATCGCGTAGCGCCATCCGTCCGCGGAGCATGCCACCGTTCCGTCAGCGCAGAAGATGACGTAGTTCATCGCTTATGTGACTTTCGCCCCTGTCGCGGCTTTTGGCGGCCAAGGTGTGCTTACGACATGCCCGATCTCATCGCGCTCCCGCATCCGCACCGCGGACCGGCCAAGCAGGCGCGCCGCCCAGTCGGGCCGCGCGCCGAGAGGAGCAGCGGGTGTCGCGGCGACCGCACGCGGTGGACGGCCGAGGTGCGGACACAGGTGCACGCGCTGGATCAGGCGTTGTTCGACGCCGTGGCCGACACCCAGACGCCGAGCCTCGACCGGTTCTTCGTCGACGTGTCCCGATCGGTCGACCACTCACGGTTGTGGCTGCTGACCGCGGCTGCGCTCGCGCTGGGGGGCGGCCCTCGCGGCCGGCGGGCGGCGGGCCTCGGCGTGCTGGCCGTCGGGCTGGCCTCGGCGGTCACGAACGCGGGTCTCAAGCCGCTGACCGGCAGGCGGCGGCCCACCCGGTCGAGCCGGCGTGCGGTGCTGGGATCGCGCCGGGTCCGGCGGCCGGTGTCGGCGTCGTTCCCTTCCGGGCATACGGCGTCGGCGTTCGCGTTCGCGTCGGCGATGGGTGAGACAGTGCCGTGGACCTGGATCCCGCTGCACGCCGCGGCGACCGCGGTCGGCTGTGCGCGGGTCCACGCAGGGGTGCACTATCCCTCCGACGTCGTGGCCGGGGCGTTGATCGGCGCGCTGTGCGGCTGGACGGTGCGGCGGGCGAGCACGCGGGTGCCGGCTGGTTCCTCCCCGAGGAGGCGGGCGCCGTGACGACCGATGCCGGGGCCGTCGTGGTCATGAATCCCGGTTCGGGCGGCGGCAAGGTGGGCCGGTTCCGGCTCGTCGAGCGCGCCGGACGGTACGGCGCGGCGGTCCGGCTGACCGGTCCCGGCCAGGGGGCGGCATGGCTGGCCCGGCAGGCCGTCGAGGACGGGGTCGCGGTGCTCGGGGTGGCCGGCGGAGACGGGACGGTGTCGGCCGTCGCGGCCGTGGCCGCGGAGGCCGACCTGCCCTTGGTGGTCATCCCGGCGGGTACCCGCAACCACTTCGCCCGCGATCTCGGCCTCGACCTCGGCGATCCGGCCCGGGCGCTGGAGGCCCTGGGCGACGGCGAACCGGTCCGGGCCGACCTGGGCGTGGTCAACTCGCACGTCTTCGTCAACAACGTCTCGTTCGGAATCTACGCCGAGGCCCTGCTGGAGCCCGATTACCGTGAGGCGAGGGCACGCACCCTGGCCGCGATCGCCCCCCGATACCTCGGTGGCCGGCAGTGGGTCGACGCGAGTGTGGACACTCCCGATGAAAGTGTCGAGCACCCGCAGGTGGTGCTGGTGTCGAACAACGCGTACCACCTCAGCACGCCGCGCTACCTCGGGCGTCGCTTCACGCTCGCCTCGGGGCTGCTCGGCGCGATCGTCTTCAAACGCCCGCCCGGCCCGCCGCCGCCGGACCTGTTCGCACGCCTGCGCCGCGACCTGCGCCGGAACGCCACCACGAATGCGGCCGAGACCGGCATCATCGCGTGGGCGGCGCTCCAAGTCAGGCTGGACGGACCCGCGCGGCTCCTGCCGGCGGGGATCGACGGGGAAGCGGTGGAGCTCCACCTGCCCGTGACGTGCGACATCCGGCCGGGCGCCCTGCGGCTCCTCCTGCCGCGCCGACGACCCGGAGTACCCCCGTCGTAGGCATCTTCTCCCTGGCAGTGGTTGTGGTGACGAAAACCTCGCCCTACTGGGGCTCCATCCCCGAACGGCCTCCTCGGCCTCGCTTGCCAACCGGCCGTCGAAACTGACGGAATCCTCACTCTTCTTTGAGCAACTCACTAGGCGGGTGACGATAATGTCATAAATGAGGGTATCGGCAGAACTGTACGCAATCATCAACCGCCTCGCCATGGCCGGCCTTCCGTCGCCCGCAGTCAGTCAGCCACTCAGAAAGGCAATCCCACCGTGTCCGCTATCACCGACATCACCGCAGTAAGCCCCGAGCACGCGGTCAAGGCGCTGCTGAGCGAATACGACGCGCTGAAGGCCGAGCAGCGGCAACGGATCGGCGCGCGCGGCCAATTGATGTACGCCACGCTCACCGCGGTCGCCGGCATCAGCACTGTCACCGCAACCGCGGGCCGGCTGGAACTGCTGTTGCTGCTGCCGCTGGCCGCCACAGTGCTGGGCTGGGCCTACGTCATCAACAATCACAAGATCGCCGTCATCGGGGCGTACGTCCGCGGCCGGCTGGCCCCGCACCTGGGCGGCCTCGTCGACGACGGCTCCGACGACATCGACCTGTTCACGTGGGAGAAATACCACCGCGAGGATCCACTCCGCCCCTCGCGCAAGCGGCTGCAACTGGCGGTGGACCTGGCCGCCTTCTGCGCGCCCTCGCTGACCGGCCTCACCCTGCTCTGGCTGCTGGGCCCACACACTCCGACGGTCCTGATCGGCTCGGCCGCCGCGCTGGCCGCAGTGGTGATCCTGGCCACCCAGATCATCCGCTATGCGGACGTAACCGGTCCCGTACAACCGGTGTGATCACCCGGGTCGCGTCAGCCCTTGGTCGCGCCTCCGGTGAGCCCCTTGACGAAGTGCTTCTGCAGCAGCAGGTAGAAGGTGAGGATCGGCAGTGTCGCCAGGAACATGAGCGCGAACATGCCGCCGAAGTCGGCCGCGTACTGGCCGAGCGACTTGTAGACGCCCGTCATGATGGTGGTGCCGTCGCGGGGGCCGTAGATGATCAGTGGGTTGAGGAAGTCGTTCCAGATCCACACGCCGAGGAAGATCAGCACGCTGGCCGTGGCGGGACGCAGCAGCGGGAAGACGATCCGCCAGAAGGTCTGCCAGCGGGTGGCGCCGTCGATCGCCGCCGCCTCCTCCAGCTCGCGCGGCACTCCCTTCATGAATCCGGAGAACACGAACACGCCGAACGGTACGTAGTAGCCGATGTCGAACAGTACCAGTCCCTGGATCGTCGACATCAGTCCCAGCGCCTTGAGCACCTGGGTGACCGGGATGAGGATGACCTGGGGCGGGATCATCAGCCCGCACAGGAGGAGCACCATGATGAGCCGGGGCCACCAGCCGCCGTGCCTGGCCAGGTAGTGGCCGAGCAGGGCCGACAGCGTCGTCAGGACGACGATCGACAGGGACGTGACCAGGACGCTCGTGCGCAACGACGACCAGAAGAGGCTGTCGGGGCCGGTCAGCACGCGGACGAGGTTGTCCAGGGTGGGCGGCGCGGGCGGCGCCATGGTGTCCGCGCTCACCTGCCGGCTGTGCTTGAAGACGTTGATGAGCGCGATGTAGAGCGGGATGGCGAAGAGTGCCCCGGCGGCCAGCGCCACCAGCGGGCGCAGCCACGGCAGGCTCGGCCGGTTCACACCTGCACCTCCCTGCGCTGCAGGAACCGCAGCGTGACGACGGACAGCCCGGCGACGACGATGAGCATGACGACGGCCTCGGCCGAGGCGTAGCCGGTCCTGTTCTCCACGAATCCCTCCTGCAGCACGACGAACGCGACGCTCGCCGTCGTGCCCGTGCCGGGGCCGCCGTTCGTGACGACCTTCACCTGGTCGAAGATCTTGAACGCGGAGATCAGCAGCACCACCGTGTTGACCGTGAGCGCGGGCGCCAGCAGGGGCCAGGTGACGTGCCGGAAGCGGCGCGCCGCTCCGGCGCCGTCGATCGCGGCCGCCTCCAGGAGCTCCTGCGGCACGCCTTGCAGTCCGGCCAGGTAGACGACGACGCAGAAGCCGAGCATCTGCCAGCAGACGATCGAGGCCAGCGAGTAGAGCGCGAGGTCCGGATCCGACAGCCAACCGGGCGGTTCGCGGGTGCCGAGAGCCCTGAGCGCCTGGTTGACGGGCCCGTCGTCGGCCAGGATTCGGGTCCAGATCACGCTGATGACCACCGAGCTGATCACCATCGGGGTGAAGAAGACCGTGCGCAGCGCGTTGTAGATCCGGCCGCGCCGGTCGAGCAGGACGGCGATGGCGACGCCCAGCACGTTCGGCACGATGACCACGATCAGCGACAGGATCGCGGTGACCCTGAGCGACTGCAGGAACGTCTCGTCCTGGAGCAGCAACCAGTAGTTGCGCAGCCCGACGAACTCGGTGTGCGGCCGGAGCAGCGCCTGGTTGGTGAGGCTGTAACCGACGCTCAGCGCGATGGGCAGCAGCACCAGGCAGACGTAGACGAGCGTGCCCGGCGCCGCGAAGGTCAGGAAGTGCCACGCCGCCGTCCGCCGCCGGCGCGCGGGGCGCCGCTCGCGCGCGCCGGGGCCGGCGGGTGCGGGCCTGGGCCGGGTGGTGCCGACCGCCATCAGCCGCTCTTCTCCCACTCGGTGTCGAGGAAGGAGAGCACCTGGTCCACGGTCTTCCGGCCGCTGACGAGGTCCTGTGCGGCCGACCAGAACTTGCCCTGCATGCCGGGGGGCATGGCCGCGTCGCCCGCCTCCCAGCCGAACGCGGGTACGGTCGCGTTCCGGTCGAGCGCCTGCCGCCACAGGTCGTACACGGCCTTGAAGACGGGGCCTGTGTCGGGCGGCGGCGTGTAGCCCTTGATCGCCGGGAACAGGGCGTCCGCCTTGACCGAGGCGTCCAGGTTCTCCTTGGTGAGCTGGAAGGCCAGGGCGAACTCCTTGGCCGCCGCGAGGTTCTTCGCAGTCGCGCTGACCGACAGGCCGCCGCCGGTGAAGGCGGGCAGGTGGAGCGTCCCGGCGTCGCTCGGCCAGGCGAACACGCCGATGTCGTCCTTGATGTCCGACTGGTCGGCTGCGGCGGCGAACCAGCTGCCCATGGGGTACATGGCGCCCTTGCCGGCCAGGAACGCCTCCTGGGTCTTGGGGTAGTCCTGGCCGATCTGCCGCTTGTCGACGTACCCCTTGGCGGCCAGGTCGGCGAACTTCTGGGTGGCGGCCTTCATCTCCGGTGAGCCGGCGAACGTCACCTCGCCCTTGCGCCTCCTGGCGATCCAGTCGGGCGTCCTGGCGTACAGGTCGGTGGCCAGGATCGCGGTCCAGGGCTGGGAGGTGACGAACACGCCGCCGCTGACGAACGGCGTGATCCCGGCGGCCTTGAGCTTCTCCGCCGCAGCGACCAGCTCGGCGTACGTCTTCGGCGGCGCGGTGACGCCCGCCTTGGCGAAGAGCTTCTTGTTGTAGAAGACGTCGGGGATCGTCTGGGTGTTGGCGGGCAGCTGCACCACCTTGCCGTTGACGGCGCCGCAGGTGGGGCAGAGGAAGTCCGTGAGCTCCTGCTCCGACCAGGGCGCCAGGCTCGGTTCGAGCGCGACCAGGTCCTGCATGCCGATCTGCACGTCGGGCAGCTGTCCCGACGCGGCGAGCTGCTTGGCGTAGTCGTTGCGCTCCGATTCCGAGGGGGCGGCGACCAGCTCCACCTCCAGGTCGGGGTGGGCCTTGGTGACCAGCTCGACCTGGGCCTTCCAGTACGACTCCGGCAGGTTCGGCGAGGGGAAGACCAGGAAGGAGACTTTCTGCTTGCCTCGTGCGGTCGACGGGGCGGATGGCGGCGAGCCGCCTGAACAGCCGGTAACCGTGATGGCGACCACCAGGAGCATGACAGTGGCCGCTGCGAACGTCCGATCGGTGGCTCTCGCTGGGCCGGTATGCGTGATCACTCTGCTGCGCCTCGCCTTCTCGGGTCGGGTGGGTCGACCCGCTCAGTTGGTGTCGATGAACCGCTGGGCGAGGGTCCTGCCGAGAGTCACGGCCTGGCTGTGGCTCTCGATCGTGGAGACCTTGGTGCCCGTGCCGGTGAACACGATGTAGGTGACGCCGCTGTCGGTGCCGCCGTTGCTCGGATCGGGGTTGATGCCGAGGTCCGCCGCGGTCCGGTAGGAGGCTTCGCCGATGATCCCGGACGGCCCCGTGTCGCCCATCACCGTGTACGCCACCTGGCCGTTGTAGACGACGGCCACCACCGTTCCGCAGCCGATGCCCTTGGTGCGGTAGTCCCAGATCGAGCTGGGGCTGGGCACGACCATGTAGGGAAGCTGCGCCGCGTTCAGCGGAGTGTCGGAGGTGGTGTGGCAGAAGGTGTCCGGCAGGAAGCAGCAGTCGGTGTTCTCGTTGCACTGGGTGGTGCGGACGCCGTCGCAGTCGATGTCCATGTCGCCCTTCCAGAACACGGCACCGGTCTTGTCGCACACCGCCACGGTCGCCGTGCTGACGTCGGAGTCGGTCTTGTACTTGCCGTTGGAGATCTGGCTGCAGGTGGTGACCTTGGCGAGGAGTTGATCGGCGGTGGGACCGGAGGTGCCGCCGGACGTGGTGCCGGTGACGGCGGCACTGTGCCCGGACTCGTTGCCGGCGGCGTCGAGCGCGGTGATCGTGTAGGTGTGGGTCGACCCGGCTGCCAGCCCGGCGATCGTGGCGGCGGCCGTGGGCGAGGTCGCGACCACCGAGGTCCCCTCGTACACGCGATATCCGGTGACGCTCACATTGTCGGTGGAGTCCGTCCAGGTCAGTGAGATGCTCGTGGCGGAAACGCCGGTCACCTGCGGGTTCGTGGGTACGGTCGGGGGCTGGCCGTCGGGGCCGGCGGGGCCGCTGACCGACAGCCGGTCCACGTTCGGGCCGCCGTCGGAGCTCGTGGCGGTCGCGCGGACGGTGTTGACTCCCGCGTTCAGATTCACGGTGACCCGGCCGTCCGCCCAGGTGTCCCAGCTCCCGGTGCCGGGAAAGGACATGCCGGTCGTGACGCCGTTGACCGCGACGTCCATCGGGCGGGTGACGGTGGTGCCGTTGGCGTAGCGGAAGGTCAGCGTGTGGCTGCCGGCCTCGGCCACGTTGACCGACCACTCGATGGAGCCGCCGACCGCGTTGACGTAGTCGACGAAGCCGCTGCCGGTGTAGCCCGTGTGGTTGGTGGCCACCGCGGCTTGCGACAGCGTCGCCGCCTCGGCCTGGCACTCGCTCGCCGGGACGTCGGCGGTCGTGATGTCGAGGTAGTCGAGGTTGGGGTTGCCTCCGGAGGAGGTGGCGGTGACGCGGATCTTGTTGTCGCCCGCCTGGAGCGCCGCGGTGAGCGTGGAAGTCGTCCAGGTGTCCCAGTTCGCGGTCGGGCCGAACGAGCGCCCGGCCGACACGACGGTGCCGTTCACCGCGACGTCGGCGGTACGGGCGGCGCCGGTGCCGTTGGCGTACCTGATGGCCAGCGTGGCGGTGCCGGCCGCCGGGGCGTTGACCGTCCATTCGGTGTACGGGCCCGCGGCGTTGGCGCTGTTGACGAAGCCGGAGCCGGAGAAGCCCAGGTGGTTGGCTTCGACGACGCCCTGCGCGTTGGTGGCGTTCTCGGCCTCGTAGCGAACGGTCGCCGCCTGGGCGGGCAGCGCCACGAGCGCCGAGACGGCCAGACAGGCAGCGGCGAACGGGATGACGGTGCGTAAGCGGGGCAGATGCACGATCGCTCCTCGGGGGTCAGGTGAGCGTGATGCGGTCGAGGTTGGGACCGCCGTACGCGGTGGCGCCGGTCAGGCGGATCGTGTTCGCCCCGGCGTCCAGCGTCACGGCGAGCGTGCTGTCGGCCCACGACGCCCAGCTCCCCGTCGGGCCGAACGAGCGGCCGGCCTGCGCCACGACGCCGTTGACCGTGAGGTCCATCGGGCGGTCGGCGGCGGTGCCGTTGGCGTAGCGGACGGTCAACGTCCTGGGGCCGCTCTGTGCGGCATTCACCGCGAACTCCACGTACGAGCCCGCCACATTGTCGGAGTTGACGAAGCCCGTGCCGGTGAAGCCGGCGTGGTCGGACTCCACGACGCCCTGGAAGATCGTCGCGTTCTCCGCCTCGTGGTCGTTCGAGGCCGCGGTGATCTCCAGGTAGTCGAGGTTGGGGTTGCCGTTCGCGGTCGTCGCGGTCGCCCTGATCGTGTTCGCGCCCGCGGCGAGCTGCACGGTGAAGGTGTCGGTGGCCCACGTGCTCCAGGCGCCGGTGCCCGGGTGGCCGCGTGACGGGTACGCGGTGACGCCGTTCACGGTGATCGCCGAGGGCCGGTCGGCCGTCGTGCCGTTGGCGTAGCGAAGGGACACGGTCGCCGGGCCCGCGGTGCTCGCCTGGACCTGCCATTCGACGTACGAGCCCGTCACGTTGTCGCCGTTGACGTAGCCGGTGCCGCTGTAGCCGGCGTGGGTGTTCTCGAAGACACCCTGGGAGATCGTCGCGTCCTCGGCCTCGTGGCGGCCTGGGGGAGGGGAGCCGCCACCCGCGTACCGGGCGCCGATCCACGCCTCGTCCACCCGCCAGCGGGCGACGCCGTGATGACCCGTCTTGGTGAGCCTGACATAGCGGGCGGTCGTCGCGGGAAGGTCGATGATCTGCACGCCCCTGGCGTTCGGCACGGTGCCGGTCTTGATCGCACTGCCCCACGACGAGCCGTCATTGCTGACGTGCACCTGGTAGCCGGAGATGCGCGCGGAGCCGGACGACGGATGGACCGTGGAGTCCTCGCGCTGGTTGACCGCTATGTACTGCACCGGCTTGGCCGCGCCGAGGTCGAACGTCAGCGTCGCCGGCTCGGCCGCGTCGCTGTCCCAGTAGGTGAGGTAGTCGCGGTCGCCCGCCGCCGCGGCCGGATGCCCGCTGGTGGACGAACCCGCCGACAACGTCACGCCGGTGTGGATGCCCTCCCGCCCGCTGGTGATGACCTTGAACACCGTGTCGTACGGGTCCCAGCCGGAGATCCCGCTCAACGTGAGCGTGCCGGCCGCCTGACTGAACGTGACCGGGGCGCCGGTGCGCAGGTTCGTCACCGAGGTGACGGCGTAGCCGTTGTCGCGCACGGACAGCGTGCCGCCGGACGGCGGGGTGATCACGTGGATGTAGTGCCGGTTCGGGTCGTTCTTGGCGATGGTCGTCACGCCGTGCGCGCCGTTGTTCCAGAATCCCGGCTTCAGCCCGCCGTGCAGGTAGCCGCCGCCCTCGGTGCCGCCGAGTGACTCCCAGATCTGGTCGAGGTAGGTCGCGGCGAAGGTGTTGAAGTTCGCCTGCTGCGCGGGGAATCTGCCGTTGACCATGGCGGTCTCGGCCATGAGCGCCTTGACCGACGACCCGGCGTTGGTGATGAGCCTGCCGAGCGTGAGCTTGCGGTCCACGGCCTCGTCCGAGCCGCCGTACCACCAGGGACCGCCGGTCGGGAGCTTGAAGTCGGCTTCGATCAGGCGCGGCAGCGCCGTGTGGACCGCCTGCGGATAGTCGTAGGACGGCGTCATCCCGGTCTTCTGCTCGTTGCTGATCATGTCCATGATCGGCGTGTCTTCGTTGTTGTTCGACAGCGTCATGTCCGCGCGCTGCTGGTAGATCTTGGCGTAGAGGTCGTTGCGCTCCCAGTAGGCGTTGTCGTTGTCGATCCAGAACCCGGCCAGCTTGGGATAGCGCCGCATCTGCTCGAAGAACTGCAGGTAGCTGAACTCCCCGAAGCCGTCCCGGGTGGTCAGGTCCACGTTGTGCCCCACGTACGCGGAGAAGGCCGCGGAGTTGAGCCACGAGCCCGACGGCAGGCCCTCGGCGTGCCACTGGGGGTCGTCCGTCATGTAGTGGATGACCTTCAGCCCTTGCGCGTCGGCGGCGTCGATCAGCTCGCCGAGGAAGTCGCGCGTGGTGCGGCACGAGCCGGGGATCTGCGACGGGTACGGTCTGGCGTAGCCGAGCCTGCTGTGGAACGTGGCCAGGACCAGGTACTGGGCGTGCAGCTTCTTGGCCTCGTTCACCCAGTAGCCGGGGCTCCAGCCGCCGGTGGTCACGTCGGACTCCCACGCGGAGCAACTCGTGTGCTGGGGCGAGGTGCGCAGGCCCCAGTGCAGGAACAGCCCGGCGACCGAGCCGCGCAGGAACGCCTGCCGCGGATGCTGCAGGTCGGCCCGCGCGGCGGGTGAGGTGAGCAGACCGAGCAGAAGTGCGAGCGCGGCAGTGATGGCGGCGGTGATCGCCGTTCGCGACGACGCACGGGACATGACGCGTGCTCCTCGGGCTTCTAGGTGGGGGTCGCTACGTCGAGGTGATCGAGGTTGGGGCTGCCGTCGGCAGGGGTGAAGGCGGGGTCGCTGGAGATCGCCACCCGGTCGAGGCGGGCGCCGTCCTCGCGGTAGGCGAAGGTGAGGCTCCGCGGCCCCGCGGCCAGGTCGTAGGTGACCGGCAGCCGCGCCCAGTGCCAGGCCGTGCCGAGCGGGATGTTGTTCCAGCCGGTCCACGTGCCCGTGCCCGAACGCACCCAGAACGAGTCGTCGGAGGTGGTCGGCGCGATCACGCGGGCCCACACGCTGAACGTCCCGGCGTCGGAGACGTCGAAGGGTAGCGTCGTCCAGCCGGTGGACGGCGCCGCGGACTTGCTGTTGTGACCGGCCGTGACGCTCACATACGAGCCGCCCGAGGCCGCGGGGTCGCTCCAGACCCGCATCGGCTCGGTGATCACGCCGGACTCCGCCTCGGCGTAGCGGGTGACCGGGTTGCCAGGGACGGGGGTGGAGTTCACGGCGCGCACCCGCAGCGCCCCACCGGCGGTGTTCGAGCTGCCGCGCACGGCGTAGCCGGTGACGCCGCTGAAGCCCACGTCGTAGGCGCTGCCGCTGCCGCGTTGCGCCACCACGCCGGTCAGCACCACGTTCGAGCTGTCGTCGACGATGACGGCGGGCCGGTTGTCGTTGTCGTCGAAGCGGGTCTCGCCGTTGAGTGTGACGCCGGTGGCGTGCCTGATCCAGTAACCGAACGAGGGCCGGGGGCCGTAGTCGCGCGGCGGGTAGGTGGTCGGGAATTCGCCCGGGACCCGCGTGGCCTCCGACGCCGGATGCCCGCCGGGAACCCGGAGGTCGACGTCGGTGAGCGTGATGCCCGGCCCGATGTCCACGGCCGGGGTGCCGGTCATCGTGCTGGTGTAGTCGGAGGCGCCGACCGTGCCGGTCACGACGGGGGCGGTCAGTCCGGTGCCGGTGACGCCGGTCAGCGTGATGTTCCTGATACGACCGGCGGGCGGCGAGCCCGGGCAGCGTCTCCGTTCGCCGATCTTGAAGAAGAGCGGTGAGGTCGTCCTGGTGAGGGTCACGTTCTCGTAGTGGATGTCCTCGATGATCGCGCCGTCCATGGAGACGATCCCGATCCCGGCCTTGCCCGCGCCGAGCACCGTGATCCGCTCGAACCTGAAGTCACGGAAGTCGCCGCAGGTCTCGGAGCCGAACTGGAGGGCGTTGTTCTCGTGGGAGTAGACGACGGTGTCGCGGACCCGGACGTTCTGGCTGGTGTAGGTGTGGCCGAGGGCGAAGTCGCTCTTGAACACCAGGGCGTCGTCACCGGCCTCGATGCGGCTGTCGGAGACGGTGACGTTCCAGCTGTTGATCAGGTTGATGCCGTCGCGCACCCCGCTGCTGGAGCGGACCGTCGTGAGGTGGTCGATCACGACGTCGTGGCAGCCGTTGACCAGGGCGGCGAAGTGGCCGCCGCGCCGGAAGGTGATCCCGGTCAGGCTGATGTCCGAGCACTCGGTGAGCGTCAGCGCCTTGTCGGCCTGGCCGGACGAGGGGTTGCCGGTGATGAGGTTGCCGTCGCCGTCGACGGTGCCGGCGCCGGTGATGTGGACGTCGGTGACGCCGCTGCCCCACATGAGGGAGTTGTGGAAGTGGCTGTGCCCGTAGTCCTGGTAGTCGTCGTAGGGGTTGGGTTCCGGGGCGTCCATGCCGCTGCCCGCGGCCAGGATCGTGGCGCCGCCGTCGATGCGGAGTGTGATGTTCGACTTGAGGTGGATCGTACGGGATCGGTAGCGGCCGGGCGGGAAGACCACGACGCCGCCCGGTGCGGCACTCGCGGCGGTGATGGCCTGGTCGATCGCATCGTCGTCATACGTCGAACCGTTGCCGGTCGCCCCGTAGTCGCGGACGTCGAACTCCGCCGCCACGGTGGCGGCGGCCGGCATCGGCACGGCCGGCAGGACGAGCGCGCACACCAGGAGGAACCTGCGCAGGGCGGTCATGGCCGGAGCTCCACGTAGTCGAGGTTGGGCAGTCCGGCGCCGGTCGTGGCGGTGAGCCGCACGGTGTTGGCGCCCGCCACCGTGGGGATGACGGCCGAGGTCGAGGTCCAGGTGGTCCATGCGCCGGTGCTTGGCGCGGGCACCGAGGACTGGACGACCGCGCCGTTGACGGTCAGGGAGAAGGGCCGGTCGGTCGTCGTCCCGTTGGCGTAGCGGATGGTGAGCGGGTGCGGACCGGGAGCGGGCAGCGTGATGGCGAATTCGACGTAGGCGCCGGCCACGTTGTCGGTGTTGACGAAGCCCCGGCCGGAAAAGCCCGCGTGGTCGGACTCGACGACCCCCTGCGAGATCACCGCGTCCTCGGCCTCGTAGCGAGACGCGGGCGTGTTCGAGACGTCCTTGCCGTTGATGGAGACACCGGTCAACACCAGGTTGTCGACGTCGTCGGCGGTGGGGACAGCCGTGGCGACGCGGGTGAACACGCTGTTGGTGATCGTGACGTTCCTGATGGGGTCGCTCGCGCGGCCCTCCAGGTCGTACGCCTGCGCGGCGCCGTCGATCGCCACGTCGTCGGCGGTGACGTTCTGTACCGCCGGCGGCAGCGAGCCGGACGTCTCGTAGTTCAGCGTGATGTGCAGGGCGCTGCGTTCCAGGTTCCTGCCGGTGATCCGGCGCAGGTGAACCCCGTCCACGTAGCCGCCGCGGTTGAAACTGGTCTTCACATACAGGGCGTACTTGACGGGATAGCGGCCGGGGAAGTCGGCGGGATTGCACACGCAGTCCTCGGCGAAGACGTCGCGCACCCCACCGGACATCTCGCTGCCGACCGTGACGCCGCCCCACCGGCCGCTGAAGCGGCAGTTCTGGATCACGATGTTCCGGGAAGGGCGGCCGACACGGCGGCCGTCGCGGTCCCGGCCCGACTTGACCGGGACACAGTCGTCGTTGGTGTCGAACCGGCATCCGGTGACCAGCACATCGGTGCACGAGTCCGGGTCACAGCCGTCGCCCTGGGAGTTCGTCGAGAAGAACGTCACGTCGCGGACCGTGACATTCGTGCAGTACACCGGGTGCAGGGTCCACATCGCCGGGTTGCGCAGGTTGACGCCCTCGACGAGCACCGCGGTGCAGTCGTAGAGCCCGATCATGTTCGGGCGCAGCTTGTGGCCCGAGCCGAACTGGCGCTGCGCCACCGGATGGTCGCTCGCCCCCCAGGCTCGGAGCTGGTCACGGTCCGCGCCGCCGTTTCCCCACGACGACCACTCGCCCGCGGGCGCGTTGCCGTCGATCGTGCCCGAGCCGGTGATCGCGATGTTGCTCTGGCCGTTGGCGTAGATGAAGGGGGAGTAGTTGTAGCACTCGATGCCTTCCCACCGGGTGAAGACGTTCGGCAGATAGGAGCCGGCGTCGGTGCGGAACCTGATCGTGCCGTTCACGTGGAGGTTGACGTTCGACAGCAGATGGATCTTGCCGGTGCGGAACCTGCCGGTGCCGGGGACGAGCACCGTTCCGCCGCCCGCCGCGTTGCACGCGGCGATGGCCTGGCGGAAGGCCGGCGTGCAGTCGGTGGTGTTGTCCGGCTTGGCACCGTAGTCGGTGATCGGGAACGTGCGGTCGGGGAAGACGGGCGGCTGGATCCTGGCCAGGATCGCGGGTACCTGGTCCCAGGGCGAGGCCGGCGCGCCTCCCGACGCTCCGGCGGTGGCGGGCACCGCCACCGGGATGAGCAGCGCGCCTTTCAGCACGGCCCTTCGTGAGGGTTGCATCGGAGGCTCCATGGCTGGATCCGGCGGCCGCGCTCCCGCGCGGCCGGCGGCGCTGAGAGGGGCGATCACTGGATGGTGGAGCGCCGGATCGTGTCGGCCGAGCCGTCGCCGTTGTTGTCGGAGTTGGTGGAGCCGAACCAGATGGCGCCGGCGCCGGGCACCTTCTCGACCGCGCGGAGCCGGCCGTACGTTCCGTTGAAGTACGAGTTGACGGTCGAGACGTTCTCGCCGTTCAGCACGATGCGCCACAGCCGCTGGCCGCGCAGCGCCGCCATGAAGATCGTGTTGTTGACGATGGCGATGCCGCTCGGCGAGGCCTCGGAGACGCTCCAGGTGTACTTCGGGTTCGTCATGCCGGACGTGCTGCAGGTGCCCTCGCAGGTGGGCCAGCCGTAGTTCTTGCCCGGCTGGATGAGGTTGAGCTCGTCGCGTGAGGAGTTGCCCAGCTCCGACGACCACAGGCGGCCGGCCGAGTCCCAGGCCAGGCCCTGCGGGTTGCGGTGGCCGTAGCTGTAGACGCGGGTGCCGAACGGGTTGCCGGGCGCGGCGGCGCCGGTCCTGGTGATGCGCAGGATCTTGCCGTTGAGCGAGCCGAGGTCGGGCGCGTTGCCGGACTCCTGCGCGTCGCCGGTGGTGACGTACAGGTAGCCGTCGGGGCCGAACCTGATCCGCCCGCCGTTGTGGTACCGGTTCTTGTCGATGCCCTGCAGGACGACGGCGTACCCGCTGAGCGCGGTGCCGTTGAAGTTCATCCTCGCGACCCGGTTGCCCTCGGAGGCGGTGTGCATGAAGAACACCTCCTGGTCGGTCGTGCCGTTCCAGGTGGGCGAGAAGTCCAGGCCCATCAGGCCGCCCTCGCCGCCGGTGGTCTGCACGTTGGGCACGGTGCCGACCTGCGTCTTGGTGCCCGACGGGGTGATCTTGAACACCTTGAACGTGTCGCGCTCGGTCACCAACGCGTACGAGCCGTCGGGGGCCCAGGAGATGTCCCACGGCACGTCCCAGCCGCCGGCGACGCTGGTGGGCGACTGCGGCACGGTGCCGCAGCTTCCCGTGGTGAACGAGGCCGACGGCGCGCTCGGCGTCGAGAGCTGGCCGGCGGTGTCACGCGCGACGACGCGCACCTGGTACGTGTGCGCGCACTCGAACGGCACACTGGCCGTGGTGGCGGGCGGGGTCCCGGTGACCGTGGCGAGCACGGCGTTGGTGGCGTTGTCACGCACCAGGTAGGCGCGCACCCCGTTGTCGTCCGTGGAGGCGCCCCAGGTCACGGTCGCCGAGGTGGGCTGCACGCCGCTGACGGTGGGCTGCCCCGGCTGCGACGGCGGGTCGTCGGCGGGCGCGGGCAGCGTCCGGCAGTTCGCCTCGGGGCTGCTCAGCGACACGTTGGCGGAGGCGTCGCGGGCGAACACCGACAGCTGGTACGAGAAGTTCGGGTTGAGCCCGGTCAGCCGGTACGGCGGCGCGGTCGCGGTCGCGATCTGCTGGCCCTGGTGGTAGATGTCGTACGCGACCACGCCGATGTTGTCGGTGGACGGCGGCCAGTCCAGGGTCAGGGCGTTGGAGGAGATGCCGGAGCACGTCGGCTGGCCCGGCGAGGTCGGCTTCTCGGTGTCACCGGGGCCGCTGACCCGCAGCCGGTCGAGGTTGGGCCCGCCGTCGGCGGTGGTGGCCGTGGCCCTGACCGCGTTGGCGCCGGCGTTGAGCGGGGCGTTGACACTGATCTCGTTCCAGGTGGTCCAGGCTCCGGTGCCGGGGAAGGAGTGGCCGGTGGCGACAGTGACGCCGTTGACCGTGATCGCCATCGGCCGGTCGGTGGTGGTGCCGTTGGCGTAGCGGAAGGTCAGGCTCTGCGCTCCGGCAGCCGCGGCGCTGACGGAGAACTCGACATATGAGCCGGTCACGTTGTCGTAGTTGACGAACCCGGAGCCGGTGTATCCGGCGTGGTTGGACTCGACGACTCCTTGGGAGATCGTCGCGGTCTCGGCCTGGTAGTCGGTGAAGTCGTCGGACCGGACGTCGGCGTCGAGGTAGTCCCAGTTGGGGTTGCCGCCGGCGGTCGCGGAGGTGGCCCTGATCGTGTTGGCGCCGGCGTTGACCTGGGCCGTCAGCGTGACTGTCGCCCACGTCGACCAGCTCCCGGTCGGGTCGAAGGCTCGTGCGGCGGCCACGACCGAGCCGTTGACGGCGATGTCACTGGGCCGGTTGGCGGTGGTGCCGTTGGCGTAACGCAGGGCGAGCGTGGCGGTGCCCGCCGTGGGCGCGTTGATCGTCCACTGGACGTAGGAGCCCGCGAGGTTGTCGCCGTTGACGAAGCCGGTACCGGAGTAGCCGGTGTGGTTGGACTCCACGACGCCCTGCGAGATCGTCGCGTTCTCGGCTTCGTACCGGGCGGGGGCCGCCGCCGCGGGTCGTGCTGGGACGGCCAGCATGCTTGCGAGCAGCACGAGGACACCTAATCGGGACATCCGCGATCTCATCGGTCGCTCCTGGGGGGTGAGGGCGGCTTTTCAACGTGTTCCCACAAGGAGTCATGGCCGTCAACACGTAAACGATCTTGGATCGTTCCAAATTTTAGGAAACTTTCCTAACTCAGATCGGTAATACATCGGATG
The DNA here is from genome assembly GCF_024172185.1 of Nonomuraea roseoviolacea subsp. carminata. GTDB lineage: Bacteria > Actinomycetota > Actinomycetes > Streptosporangiales > Streptosporangiaceae > Nonomuraea > Nonomuraea roseoviolacea. The sequence continues at coordinate 88,298 of NZ_JAMZEC010000001.1, read as the reverse complement.
TGCCATCTCCGCTGGACAGACGTGGGCCGCAGATGTATGCCTCGAAGGGGAGATGAGATCGGATCTATGCTCGACTTCCGCTCGACAGGAGGAGACGGCAGTGCCCCTCAGAATCCGACACCGGGTGGTCCTCGCCCTCGCCGCCGGGGTCTTGCTTCTCCCTCCGATCGCCGCGCATGCGGGCACGTCCCGCGCGGGGGAGTCCGCCTCGGTGTCGTACGAGGCGGAGAACGCGACGATCTCCCAGGGAGTCGTCGAGTCCGACCACGCCGGCTACACCGGCACCGGCTTCGTGAACTACGACAACGTCGCCGGCTCCTCCGTCGAGTTCCAGGTCACCGCCGCGGCGAGCGGACCGCACGGCCTCGTCTTCCGCTTCGCCAACGGCACCGCCGCCGACCGGCGGATGAGCATCGCGGTCAACGGCGTCACCGTCAACCAGTCGTTCCCCGGCACCGGCGCCTGGACGGCTTGGGCGACGGTCACCGTACGGGCCGTGCTGGAGGCAGGCGTCACCACGGTGCGCGCGACCGCCATCACCGCCGACGGCGGGCCCAACCTCGACGCGCTGACGGTCGACGACGGGGCGCAGACCACCGACTGGTCGCGGGCGGTGGTCGACTCGACCATGGCCAGGTACACACCGGGCGCGCTGGGCGGCTGGAGCTACACCCGCGGGCTGTACCTGTGGGGCCAGTACCTGGTGTGGCGGCGCACCGGCGAAGCCCGCTATCTGACCTACATCAAGGACTGGGCCGACCGGTTCGTCGACTCCTCCGGCGGCATCTCCCAGAGCTTCGGCAACCTGGACAGCATGCAGGCGGGCAACGTCCTGCTGGCCCTGTACCGGGAGAGCGGGCAGGCCCGCTACCGCATCGCGGCGGCCAAGATCAGGAATCGGCTGACCACCTACCCGCGCACGTCGGACGGCGGCTGGTGGCACTCGACCTCCGACTCGCGCCAGGGCCAGCTCTGGGGTGACGGCGTGTACATGGTGAACCCGTTCCTGGCCAGATACGGAGCATGGGTGGCGGCCGACTCCTTCACCGGCACCGAGCCGGCCAGGCAGCTCGAGGTGTACTGGAGCCACCTGCGCCGCACCTCGGGGACGGCGGCCGGGCTGCTCTACCACGCCTACGACGAGCCAGGCGGCCTGACCGCGCCCTGGGTCAAGCCGCAGCTCGGCAACACCAACGGCATCTCCTGGTGCCGGGCGATGGGCTGGTTCGGCATGGCCGTCGTCGACATCCTGGAGATCATCCCGGCCACCCACCCCCGGCGGGAGGCGCTGATCGGCATCCTGCGCGAGCTCGTGCCCGCCTACGCCCGCTGGCAGGATCCCGCGACCGGCCGCTGGTGGCAGGTGGTCACCGAACCGGCCAACCCGGCCAACTGGACCGAGACCTCCTGCTCGGCCATGTACACCTACACCATCTCCAAGGCGGTTGAACGCGGATATGTCGACGCCTCCTACGAGGCCTACGCCGAGCGTGGCTACCAGGGCGTGCTCGCCGAACTGTCGGTGGGCGCGGACGGCAGGACGAACATCGCCGACATCAGCGAGGGCACGAACGCCAGCGATTCGCTGAGCTACTACTTCGGCCGTGCCAGGCCGCTCAACGACTTCCACGGCCTGGGGGCGTTCCTCATCATGAACGAGCAGCTCCGCCGCTGACCAAGCCTGTCTCCATGGCCGATCGTATGGGCGGTCGCCTGTCCGCCAGGGCGCCGCGCGTAACGCGGTGATCTTCGGCGCTCCGTAGGGCGAAGCTGCCGGCCCCGTTCCACCGGTTCGCGATCTGTCACCATCGAGGCCGTTCGTCCACTCCCTCGTGCGCCCTGGTCGATGAGGTGTTGTCTGCCGTGGTCTCGGCCGCGCTCGCGAGCTGAACCTGATCGCGGCCGCCGGCCTGGCGCCCCTGTACGGCTGACCGGGCGGTGAGGTCTTCTCGAGTTGCGCGTCGCCGGGATCTGGCAGGGCGTCCGCACGGGCCGGCGGCCGGCCAGGATGCTGCCGAGAGCGGCCGCGGCGAAGGCCGGCGGTTCCTACGTGCCGTCTTCGGCTCGGCCGCCTTCGAAGACGAAGAGTGGTTTGGTGCCATGTGCGGGTGCTTCGGCGAACGCGATGGCTTCAGTGAAGCGTTCGAGCGGGAACGGCCGGCCTTGAGGAATGCTCAACGCTCCAACAGCGACGAGAGCGCGAACCTGGGACAGCGCGCGCAGCGCCTCCTCAGGTGAGGCAGCGCCGAACCAGCGGTTCAGCCAGAAGCCACGCACTGCCTTGGTCTCGTAGATGACCGAGCGCGCCTGCAGCGGCATCGTCAGCGCCGCGGAATCCGTCTGCCGATGGGTGGAGAGCGCTCCGTAGACCACGACCTCTCCTCCCGGAGCCAATGCCTGGGACACCTGGGCACCCACGACGCCCGCGACGCAGTCGATGGCCTTGCGCACGCCGCCCGGTCCGGCGATCTCCGCCACACGGTGCGTCAGATCCTCGTCCGCCGTGCAGATGACCTCGTCACCACCGAGAGTTTCGATCTCCTCAACAGCTTCGCGCCGCCGTACGACATTGATCGTGCGAATACCCAGGTGCCTTGACAACTGGATGACGAGTCGGCCGACGGTGGAGCCCGCGGCCGTCTGCAACAACCATTCACCCGGCTGGACGTCGAGTTCACGAGTCACGAGGAGCAGCGCGGTCAGCGGGTTGACGGCGAGTTGGCAGGCGCTGGAGTCGCTCAGATGGTCGGGGACCCGCAGAAGCCTTCGCATGTCGGCGACAAGGTATTCCTGCCAAGTGCCGGCCACCCGGGGTCCGGGTATCGCCGGGACCGCGACGGCTACCACGCGCTCGCCGATCTTCAGGCCCTTGGTGTTCGGGCCCAGGTCCTCGATACGGCCCACGCATTCCATGTGACCCCCGACGGTGGGAAACCGGGGGGAGAAACCGTAGCGGCCACGCAGCACGTGCAGATCACTGGCGTGAATCGGAGTCGCCTTCACCCGGATCAGCGCCTGACCGGCCTCGGGTGTGGGAACAGGCCGGGTTTCCAGCCGCAGGACATCGGTGGGCTCGCCGACTTTTCCGGCTACGAGCGCGCGCATGGATCGCGGCATGAGCGCCCCTTCAGGCTTCGGACTCTTTCTTCATCAAGGAGCCGGCCCGCGCGCAGAGTGTCATCGACGTCGGGCCGCCTCCAGGCCTTCACCGACTCGCTCACCATGGTCACGTAAGCGTGGGCGATCCATGCGGCCTGTTGAGGTCCGTGATCACGAACGCTCGCCGCAACGCACTGCTCTGACTTCAGGTTATCAACCTGACATTTCGGGCGATCCAGCGCGCTCGTGAGCGTGCCACCGATCGTCTGGACGCCATCGGTGGGAGAGCCCTTGTCATGCTCGCGCGCCGAGTCCCCGACGTCAGGCCCACCTCTGGATCAACGGGCGGCAGGGCGCGGAGCGCGCAGATGGGCGCGCTGTGCCAGTTCCTCCTCATCGACGAACGTGAGCATGGGCCGGCCCGGCTCGCACAGCATGAAGACGACGAACGTGGTCGGAGCGTCCGGCAGGGCGTTGCCGTCCTGGTAGTGGATGACGTCGCCGCCGGGCTCCCAGAACGTCTCGCCGGCCTTGACCACGCGTTCGGGCTCGCCCTCGAGCTCGAACCGGACCGCGCCCTCGATGACGTAACCGAAAGCCGGCCCCGAATGGCGGTGCGGAGCGGCGCCGGGGTGGCCGGGAGGCCACTCGACGAGGACGGTCATTCCCGAAGCGCCTTCGGGAATGAAGGGCGGCTGGATGTCCGCCAGCATCGTGAGACCCTGCACCGCAGGGACATCTCGCTTGGCGGGCCCGTTCACTGATTCATTCTTCGACACGGTACGTTCCTCCGTTGTCCTGCTCGTGCGGACGATCTCGCCTTGGCCCCCCTTTCTGGCAGATGTACGGACCTGTCGGTCACCAGCGGTCATGCTCGTCAACGGTCTCGTTGTATGAGCGTCCTGCGGCGTGATGGCCCGGGAGAAGACGGTGACTCGCTTCTGTGGATGCGCGGCCCTGGCCAGGACGGAGGCCTCTCAACGATCCACCTCTCGCGCGTACTACTTGGCGGTGCTCTGCCCGAGCCAGTCGCGGTATCGGATCCGGCCGAGAGTGGCGCCGTCATCGGGTACCAGCGTCCGCTCGCCCGGCACGCTGCCGTAGTAGCGCGCCTGAGCGTCGGTGACCACAGTGCGGGCGTCGCCCCAGGCAGCCAGGGCGTCGCGGAAGAAGTCGTCCATCCGGAACCGCTCGGGTCCGCCTATCTCGATTCTGCCGTTCAGCGGTGCGCCGACCGCGACCCGGCCGACCGCCTGGGCGACCTCCTCCCCGGCGATGGGCTGGAAGAGCACGGGCGGGATCCGCACTGTGTCGCCGTCCGTGGCCGCGTCGGCGATGGCCCTGGCGAACTCGAAGAACTGCGTGGCGTGCACGAGCGAGAACGGGATGCCCGACTGCTCGATCTGGTTCTCCTGGGCGATCTTCGCGCGGAAGTAGCCGTTCTCCGGCATCCGCGCGGTGCCTACCACCGACAACGCGACGTGGTGACCGACCCCAGCCGCCGCTTCCGCGGCCAGCAGGTTGCGCGTGGAGGTCTCGAAGAACTCCATCACCGCGGCCGGTTCGAAGGACGGTGAGTTCGACACGTCGACCACCACCTGTGCGTCGGCCAGCACCTCGGTCAGCCCTTCCCCGGTGAGGGTGTTGACGCCGGTGCTCGGCGCCGCCGCCACCGCCTCGTGATCGTGATCACCCAGTTGCGCCACCAGCTTCGACCCGATCAGGCCGGTCCCGCCGACCACGACGATCTTCATGGCAAGCCCCCCTCTGCCCGCCCAGGGCACCCCTGTGCCGACCGGTCCGCCAGCCATGACAGGGCAGCCTCATGAGATGAGCCGGTCCGGTGTCCTCCTGGTCGATCCTTGCATCCATGCGAACGGTCGGTGCGTCAGGCCCCGGCGATGGCGAGTCCCTGGTCGTCGAGCTTGGCCGCCAGGCCGAAAGTCGCGTGGATGTCGAAGTCCTGGAAGACCGAGTTCCGGCTGATGCCCTCGTCGGTGACGGTGAAGATCTGGAGCGTGTGCAGGGAGTACCCGTCGCCGACGCGCTGATAGGCGGCGAATCCGGGCTGGCCGCCGTTGGCCGCGACCTCCTTGAGCAGCCAGTCCTTACCGGCCGCCGCGAAGACCCATTCCATGAACAGGCCATAGTTGCCCCGGCCGGAGAACCAGTTGAGCATCGGCGGCATCTCCATGATCACGTCCTCGGAGAGCAGCCGCTTGAGGCCCTCGACGTCGGCACGTCCGAACGCCTCCATGTAGCGTTCGACCCAGGCGCGCTGCTCGGCCGCGGACGGCTCGTTGACCCGTTCCCGCCGGACCCCGGCCTCCTTGACGCGGGTACGCGCCCGCTGCAGGGAGCTGTTCACCGACACGACGGTGGTGCCGAGGATCTCCGCTGTTTCGGACGCGGAGAAGCTCAGCACGTCACGCAGGATCAGCGCACCGCGCTGACGCGCCGACAGGTGCTGCAGGGCGGCGGCGAACGCCAGACGCAGGCTGCCGCGGTCGATCACGGTCCTGGCCGGATCGCCCGCGTCCAGCAACGAGTCCGGCAAGGGCTGGAGCCAGGCGGCGTGCTCTCCCTGGACGAGCGGCCCGAGCGGATCCGACGCGGCCACCAGCCCCGACGGCAGCGGCCGGCGACCGTGGACCTTTAGGGCGGTCAGGCAGGCGTTGGTGGCGATCCGGTAGAGCCAGGTGCGCAGTGAGCTGCGGGCGTCGTCGTACTGCTCGCGCGCCCGCCACGCCCTCAGGTACGTGTCCTGGACCAAGTCCTCCGCGTCGTGAGCCGAGCCGAGCATGCGGTAGCAGTACGCCAGCAGCTCCGTCCGGAACGGTTCGATCCGACGATCGAAGCCTTCCCCGTCACCCCGCGCGGTCATCAACGGCCTGTTCATGGCATACATCCCCATTGTTGGATGGATAGCGCTGTTCCTGGTGCGGGGGTTCACTGCGCCGGCGTCGGCACCGGGCTGTTGTGATAAGCGGCGATCAGCCACTGGCCGTCCCGCTTCTCGAGGACCCAGGTCGCGTTGACCTTACGCGCGTCGTCCAGGACCTCCGTCTCGCCGGGGAACAGGATGGCGGATTCGGTGATGACGATCGCGCCGTCCCTGCCGATGAACCGGATGCCGAGCTGCTTGTTGTAGGTCGAGGTGCCCTTGAGCGGCCCCTCGAAGGCCATGACCATGTTCTGCCGGATCACCTCACGGCTGTCGCGGAGCGAGCCGGTCATGATGGCGGTCGCGTCCGCGGTGTAGTTGGCGACCATGCCGTCGGCGTCGCCGGCCTCCCACGCCTTGTAGGAGTCAACCAGCACGGCCTGGATGGCGGCCTCGTCTGCCGCGCGACTGTTCGACATCTCGATTCTCCCTGGTGATCGATTCGCCCGAGGTGCTCCTGCGAGCTCGTGAGTACATACCGGCGGCGGGGCCGGAACTCATCGCGGCGAAGGAAGATCCGTCGCTACGTCTGCTGCGTCCCTCGGCTCTGGCTCGCCGCGCCGAACGGCCCTGCGCGGCGTCGCGCCCCGGGGATGACGTTCCTCCCCTCTGAGCCGACCCGTCCAGCGCGGTGGCGACCTGGAGCGTCGCCGGGCCCTTGATCGTTTCGGCGATGGCTCGCTAGGGTTGGGCGCCTTTGCTCGGATCCTGTCCGCTCATGCCCTGGGGATCGTTCGTGCGCCGCTATCGTTTCGGCACCATCGCCGCGCTGTTCGCCGCCATCTATGTGGCCGCGGTGTTGGCGTCCGGCGTCCACGCGCTGGCCACCGGCGACCCCGCGCTCCTGCGCGAGATCGTCATCAGCGGATGGGACGCGGACTTCGTGCCCTACACCTGGTGGGTGGAGCTCCTCATGGTCGCGGGAGGAGTCCTGCAGGGCTGGGCCTACTGGCAGGTGCTGCGCGGGCGGCCGGCCGGCACGGCGGCGGTCAACGACAGGCCGGTCCGGCTGTTACGGGCGGTCCTGTACCTCAGCGTCTCCTGCACGCTGCTGTACCGGCTTCCGATCCCGTACCCGTGGTGGTCGGGCGTGCCCTTCGACCTGCTCACCTTCGCCGTCGCCGGGCTGTTCTTCGTGGTCCTCGCCGGGGCCCTGCCTCGATGGCTGCGGCTGCTCGGGCTCGTGGCCGGGCTGGCGGACGCCGCCATGGGCGTGACCTCCACCGTCGCCTACGGCCTCGGCCAGTACTCCGTCGTGCAGTTCGTCTCTCCGTACCAGCTCGGCAACGCCGTCCACCTGCTGTGGCTGGTGCCGGTCCTGGTCGGCCAGACGAGGGACGCACGCTGGAGGCGGGGCACGGTGCGGATGGGCGGAGCCTCGGCGGCGCTGTCGCTGCTGTCGCCGGGAGGTCACTCGACCGTCACGTTCGGCGGTTGGGGCGTCGACTACGACCTGGTACTGCTCATGGTCCTGGGTGTTCTGGGCGTCCTCGGGACGGTGTGGCAGGCCCGCTCCGCCCACGACCTGGGTGTCCCGGCCCCGGCCCCGGCCCCGTCCCCGGCGCCTGCGGTCCGGCGCGCGCCGGCGCGGGCGTGGCCCCTAGCCGCCATCGCCGTGGTGCCCCCGCTGATCCCCGCGGCCGTCAACCTCGCGGACGGCATGCCTGTGTGGACCGGCCCCAGAGGGGCGGTCGACGACCTCTTCCACGGGTACGTCGGCTACCCGGCGACGGTGCTCTGGGTGGCCGTCGACATGCTCGTCGGAGTCGGCGCCCCTGCCGTCCTGGTCCTGATCGCGATCGTCCGCAGGAGCAGGCGGCTGCTGCGCGTCACGATGCTGCTCCTGACCCTCGCCGCGGCGGCAGGCGTCGTCACCTCGCTCACCACGAAGTCCGAGGCGGACTGGCAACTCATCCCCGAGACGGTCGAGCGCCGGCTGGCTCTGTACCCGGACGGGCTGTTCGACCAGAACGAGAAGGGCGAGATTCTCTTCGGCCTCTCCCCGCTGTGGTACAGCGCCGCGCTCGCCGCCTCCGCCCTCATCCTGCTCCTCCTGTACGGCGCCCCACCCGCCGCCCGCCTGCGCCACCACGTGCTCGTGACGGCGCTGGCCACCTCCGTGGCCCTGTGCTTCCTGCCGGCCGCCGACCAGTCACGCGGCCCGATCACCACGGCAGAGGACTGCTCGCCTCCCGAGCCCTGGGAGACGGACGGCAGGCCCATGGAGCCTCCGACGCCGACTGGCTCGCGCGCCTTCATCTGCGCCGTACGCCAGCAGAACGCGCTCGCGTTCGCCGCCACCACGCCCGACCAGGTGCTGCTCGCCCACGGCCGTCGCCTGTGCGCCGTCTACACCCGCAACGACCCACGCGAGCTGGCCCGCCTGGGGCAGGTGGAAGGCGTGAACGTCGGCAACCTGAGCGGGGTGCTCGCCGGGATCTGCCCGGCCGCGAAGGCAGCGGTCACAGCGAAAGCAGCCGCCCAGAATCGCGAGTTCGAGGAGTTCGTGGCCGAGGAGCGAAGCAAGTGCGACGCCACCCCTCGTCACCATCCCCTCATCAAGCCCGCCAAGGCGATCCGCCTCAAGGAGCCGGAGTGGCCCGAGGCGGGGCTGGACCTGTACGACGAATTCGCCGGTGAGGGCAGGAGCACGTCCGCCGGCCCGGTCACCGCCGGGCCCGGCCGCGTGACGGTGGACACGCATCCCGACCTCCACGTCTGTGTCACGTTGGAGACCTACCCGCGCCGCCCACCGGTCGAGACCAAGGGCTGGGACGACGTCGTCGAGGTCGGCTACGCCAGCCGGAGCGGCGAGATGAGCTTCATGGACGGCCTGAGCGGCACCGAACTGCCCGACCTTTCGCTCGACGGCCGCAAGGGGCACTACCGCATCCGCGTGCACTTCGCCTGGTTCCCCTGGAAGGGCGAGGAGTACGGCACCCAGCGGCTGCTGATCATGGCGTACCCGGGACCGGGCGACAAGGTCGTCACCTACCGCAGACCGTCCAAGCGACGTTGACGAGATCCCGCCGGCGACGATTCTGAACGACTCGCCGCCGGTGTGATGGCCGACCGCCGGATCACGCCCCTCCCAGGTAGGCCTCCACCACACGGGGGTCGGAGCGCAGCGAGTCGGCGGTGCCCGACAGGGTCCCCTGGCCGCTCTCCAGCACGTAACCCCGATGGGCGATCCTCAGCGCGGCGGCAGCGTTCTGCTCGACCAGCAGCACGGCGGTGCCCGCGGCGTTGATGTCGGCGATCAGCTCCATCACCTGGGCGACGACCAGCGGCGCCAGGCCCATCGACGGCTCGTCGAGCAGCAGCAGGCGGAGGCCTGTCACCAGCGCGCGGCCGATGGCCAGCATCTGCTGCTCGCCGCCGGACAGCGTGCCGCCCTGCTGCGCGCGGCGCTCCGCCAGGCGCGGCAGCAGGTCGTACACGCGGTCGATGCGCTTCCTGACCTCCGCCTGGTCGCGCACGAGGTAGCCGCCGAGCAGCAGGTTGTCGTGCACGCTCATGGTGCTGAAGACCCTGCGGCCCTCGGGGCAGTGGACGAGCCCACGGCTGGTGATCTTGTGCGCGGCGAGGCCGGTGATGTCCTTGCCCTCGAAGACGACCTTGCCGCCGCTGGGCCGCACCAGGCCCGAGATCGCCGACAGCGTCGTCGTCTTGCCGGCGCCGTTGTTGCCGAGCAGGGCGACGATCTCGCCGGCGCCGAGGGTCAGCGACAGGCCGCGCAGCGCGTGCACGCCGTCGTAGTGGACGTCGAAGTCACTGATCTCAAGCATGGGTGTCGCTCCCCAGGTAGGCCTCGATGACGGCGGCGTCGCGGCGCACCTCTTCGGGGCTGCCGTCGGCGATCTCCTTGCCGAAGTTGAGCACCACGATCCGTTCGGAGACCTGCATGACCAGCCCCATGTCATGCTCGATCAGCACGATCGCGACGCCGAGGTCGCGGATGCGCCTGATCAGGTCCAGCATCTCGGTCTTCTCCGCGTGGTTGAGCCCCGCGGCGGGCTCGTCGAGCAGCAGCAGGCGCGGCTCGCGGGCCAGCGCGCGGGCGATCTCCACGCGGCGCTGTTCACCGTACGGCAGGTTGCGGGCCTCCGAGTAGCGGTCGCCGCGCAGGCCGACGAAGTCCAGCCAGTGGTTGGCCTCGGCGGTGCACTCGCGTTCGGTGCGGCGGTAGCGCGGAGTGTGCAGGAGCGCGTCGAAGACGCTCTGCCTCAGCCGCAGGTGGCTGCCCGCGCGGACGTTGTCGAGCACGGACAGCTCGCCGAACAGCCGCAGGTTCTGGAAGGTCCGGCTGATGCCGGCCGCGGCCACAGCCGAGGGCCGCTTGCCGAGCAGCGAATGGCCGTCGAAGGTGATCGTGCCGCCCGTGGGCCGGTAGAAGCCGGTCACGCAGTTGAAGGCGGAGGTCTTGCCCGCGCCGTTCGGGCCGATGACCGAGACGATCTCAGCCTCGCCCACCGAGAAGCTGAGGCCGTCGATGGCCAGCAGCCCACCGAAGGCCAGGCGGAGCTCGCTCACCTCCAGGAGCGTCACTTGAGGGCCTCCTTCGAACGAGCGGGCCACAGACCCTGCGGCCTGACGAGCATCACGATGATCAGCAGCACCCCGAAGACGAAGTACCGGTAGTCGGCCACGCCGCGCAGCAGTTCGGGCAGCAGGCTGATGACGATCGCGCCGAGCACGACGCCGGGCACCGAGCCCATGCCGCCGAGGACCACGGCCATCAGGACGAGCGCCGACTGCAGGAAGGTGAAGCTGTTGGGCGAGATCGCCGACAGGTGGCCGGCGAACAGCACGCCCGCGAGGCCGCCCCAGACCGCGCCCGCGATGTAGGCGGCCAGCTTGACCCGGTAGGTGTGCACGCCTGTCGCCTCGGCGGCGTCCTCGTCCTCGCGCACGAAGCGCATCGCCCGGCCCAGCCGCGACCTGCCCAGGCGCGAGGCGCCGATGATCGCGATCGCGACGATCGCCACGGTGACGTAGTAGAAGGTCACCGGGCTGTCGGTCAGGCTCGGGATGCCGTAGATGCCCGAGGGGCCGCCCGTGACGGGCAGGTTGTTGGCGGTGATCCGGATGATCTCGCCGAAGCCCAGCGTGACGATGGCGAGGTAGTCGCTGCGCAGCCGCAGCGTCGGCGCGCCGATGATGATCCCGGCGATGACCGTGACCACGATGACGGCGGGCACGGTGACCAGCAGCGGCAGGTCGAAGCGGGTCGCCAGGACCCCGCTGGTGTAGGCGCCGACCGCGAAGAAGGCCGCGTAACCCAGGTCGAGCAGGCCGGTGTAGCCGACCACGATGTTCAGGCCCGAGGCGAGCATCGCGAAGATCGCCGCGCTGGTCATGATGGACAGTGCGTAGTTGCTCGCGTTCACGAACGGCGCGAGCAGCGCGACGAGCAGTCCTGCCAGGCCGGCCCAGCGGTTGTCGAACAGCTTGGACAGCCTGGTCCTGGGGGCTGCGGCGCCGAGCTTGCGAGGGGCTTCGGGGGCTTTGGTCTCGTTCACACCCGCTCCGTGACGCGCTCGCCGAGCAGACCCGTCGGTCTCACGGTCAGGAAGAGGATCAGCACGCCGAAGGCGAACACGTCCCGCCACTCGCCGCCGAGCCAGTAGGTGCCGAACGACTCCAGCAGGCCGAGCACGAGGCCGCCGAGCATGGTGCCGGGGATGTTGCCGATGCCGCCGATGACCGCCGCGGTGAAGGCCTTCAGCCCGATGAGGAAGCCCATCAGGAAGTCGATCTTCCCGTAGTAGGCGCCGGCCATCACGCCCGCGGCGCCCGCCAGCGCGGAGCCGATGAAGAAGGTCCTGGAGATGACGGCGTTGACGTCGATGCCCATCAGCGAGCTGGTGCGCGGGTCGAGGGCGATCGCCCGCATGGCCCTGCCCTCGCGGGTCTTGGCGACCAGGAGATGGAGACCGACCATGAGGACGACGGCGACGCCGATGAGCACGAGCTGCGGCAGGGTGAGCGAGGCGCCGAACACCTCGAACGCGGTACCGCTGAGCCGTACCGGGTAGACCTGGGGGTCCGGGCCGGCGACGATGCGCATGCCGTACTCGATCGCGAAGGACGCGCCGACGGCCGTGATGAGCAGCGACAGGCGGGGCGCGCCGCGCAGCGGGCGGTAGGCCACCCGCTCCAGGGCCACGCCCGCCAGGCCGGTGCTCACCATGGTCAGCAGCAGGACGGCCAGCAGCACAGGCAGCGTCATCGCGGTGGAGACCCCGCCCAGCGCGGCCAGGACGGCGAAGCCGCTGAAGGCGCCGAGCATGTAGAGATCGCCGTGAGCGAAGTTGAGCAGTTTGATGATGCCGTAGACCATGCTGTAGCCCAGCGCCACCAGAGCGTAGAACGAGCCGACGAACAGGCCGTTCCAGACGAGCTGGGTCATGACAGGGCGTCCTGCAGGGCGAACTTGCCACCCTTCCACACCAGGATCTGGAAACCTCCGGCGGAGAGCGTGTGCTCGGGGGTGAACTTCAACGGCCCGGAGAACATCGTGAAGCCGTCGATCCCCTCCAGCGCCGAGATGACCTTGGCGCCGTCGGTGGAGCCCGCCTTGGTGATCGCCTCGGCGGCGAGCCGCACGGCATCGTAGGCCTGGTTGGAGTACGGGCCGGGAGCCGAGCCGAACTTCTTGGTGTAGGAGTCGATCCAGCCCTTGGCCTCGGGCAGCGTGTCGGGGATCGGCGTCATGGTGGCGAAGACGCCGTCCACCTCGGGCCCCGCGATCTCACCGAGCTTGGCGGAGACCGAGCCGTCGCCCACCATGATCGAGCCCTTGAACCCCGCCTGGCGGAGCTGCCTGATGATCAGGCCGCCCTCCTGGAAGTAGCCCGTCCAGTAGACGAAGTCGGGCTTCTTCTGCAGGACGTTGTGGATGTTGGCGCTGTAGTCGCTCTCCTTGGGCGTGACGGCCTCGGTGATGACAGCCTTGTCGCCCAGCAGCGGCTGGGTGCGGACCGCGATGTCCTTGGAGTAGCTCGTGTTGTCGTGCATGAGCGCGACCCTGGTGGCGCCCTGCTTGGCGATCCACTTGCTGGCCGCCTCGGCCTGCTGGGTGCCGGTGCCGTTGATCAGGAAGACGTGCTTCAGCTTCTGGTCGACCAGTTCCTGCGAGTTGGCCGCAGGGATGATCATCGGAATGTTCGCCTTGCCGAACACCGGCAACGTGGGCAGCGTGGCGCCGGAGCAGTATCCGCCGATGGACACCTCGACGCCCTCGGTGACCACCTTGTTGGCGGCTGCGACGGCCGTCTGGGCGTCGCAGGCGTCGTCGGCGGCCTTCAGCTGGAGCTGCCTGCCGAGGACGCCGCCCTTGGCGTTGATCTCGTCGATGGCCAGCTGGGCCGCGTTGGTCATATAGGGGCCGATCGCGGCCTCGCTGCCTGACTGCGGGACGAGCATGCCGAGGCGGATGGGGCCCTTGGCCTCGTCCTGGGCGCCGCCTCCATTGCCAAGGAGACCCTGTCCACATCCCGCCAGCATCATCGCGGTTACGGCCAGGGAGAGGATGTGCGTCTTGCGCATGAGACTCTCCTCGAGTGAGTGGTGTGTGATATTTCACATACGCGCTCGGGAGCAGGTCAAGCGTCGAGACCATACCGTTAACGTCAGATCTGTCCGATTCGCAAGATTTTGGACATGTTACGCCGCACTTTTTGGCGTTGTTCTTATCCAAGGCCGCGCGCGATCGCCCGCAACCTCAGCACGATGTCGGACCGGTCCCGCGCGCTGGTGATGCCCGTCAGGCAGTGAGTGCGTTGACCAGCGTCCTGCGGTTGCGCAACAGCCAGCGGGCCGACCGCGCCCGCCACGCCATGGCCCACAGCCCGGTGTGGTGGGCGGTCACCTCAGGGGTGACCCGCGCCTCGTCGGCCTCCCAGGCGATCCGATCGGCTCGATCTCCGTCACGACCCCATGCTCCCAGCAGTGTCAACGCGCTCCGCCGGGCCGGGGTATCTGTCTTGCGGGTCTCGGCGCTACCAGAGCTTGTCGATCTCGCCTGGATAGAGCTCGATGCGGGAGTGCCGGAAAGCCGCCTGATGACGCCGAGCCCGGTCGGTGAAGAAGTCGGCCATGGTCACCTTGTCGAAGCCGGGCCGATCGCTGGGGAACGGGTTGTCGGGTGTGCCGCCGATGAGGACCGCGCCTGGGAGCACATGCCAGCCGGCGCTCTCGTAGAAAGCTTGCAGGGGTGCATCGCAGGTGAACAGGCCAAGGTCCGCACCCGAGCCGGCCAGGACCTCGTGCGCGGCCGTCACCAGGCGGCGGCCGTGGCCTTGCCCGCGGCTCTCTTCACGCGTCACCACGGTGCTCAGGCCGCCGGCTCGGAACCGCCGGCCGTCGTGGGTGATGTCCTTGGACAGGATGTCGAGCGCGGCGAGCACCTGGCCGTCGTTCACGAGCAGCATGGACAGCGGCTGCAGGCGGGGATCGTGGGTGGGAGCGATGTCGCCCGCTTCGGAGGGGTCTCCGGGAGGCCATGCCTGGTCGTGCAAGGCCACCACCTGGGCGCGCAGGTCGTCCGGGGTGTCGGGTTCGGCCGAGGACAGGATGTGCACGCGCCGATTATGTCCGCCCGTGGCGCTCGATCAGCGCGGCGTGCCCCGCTGTGGACTCTCGCTGCTGAGCACCCGTCCGACGACCTTCGCCACGGAGATCCCCTTCCAGTGGTGCATCCGGCGCCGCGCGGATGTCAGGTCGGGGTGGTCGATCGCTGCATGGGCCGCCGGTCGAGGGGGGATTTGTCAGTGATCTGTTCGCGGGGCAGTTCGTGGAGCGCCTGCAGGGCGCGCAGGAAGCCGTGGCGGTCGGCCTCGGGCAGACGCGCGAGCAGGCGCTCCTCGCCTGCCTGGATCTCGGCTCGCACCGATCGGCGCACCCGGCGGCCCTCGGCGGTGATCGCGAGGATCCTGGCGCGGCGGTCGTGCGGATCGGGTTCGCGGCTGATCAGGCCGGCCGCCTGGAGTTTGTCGAGGGTGCCGATGATGCGGGTCTTGTCGGCGCCGATCGCTTCGGCCAGGGCGGCCTGGGTGCGTACGGATCCATCGTCCAGGGCGCCGAGCACGGTGTAGCCCCACATGGAGACCCCGTGCGCCGCCAGCACCGGCAGCTCCGCCGCGATGAGCGACTGCAGGAGGGGGTGCAGCATCTCGGCGAGGTCGCGGCGGCCCGTCACGGCTCCACGATAACCGTTGACAGACGATAAGCATATGCACATCATAGGCGAATGCATATAAATGATCCGGTGGCGAAGGCCGACATCGTCGCGCTCGACGCGCAAGCTGTGCGCACCAGCGTCGAGCTGGCAGCCCAGGTGCGGCCGGCTGACCTGTCCCGGCCGACGCCCTGTCTCGGATGGACCGTGTACGGCCTGCTCGCGCACATGGCCACCCAGCACTACGGCTTCGCCGCGGCGTCCCGGGGGGACGGCGATCCGGCCCGGTGGAAGCTGCGTTCCCTCGGCGACGACCCCGTGGCGAGCTATCGGGCCTCGGCCGAACACGTCCTGGCGGCCTTCGCCGCCGACGACGTGCTGGAGCGCATGTTCCCGCTGCCCGAGTTCAGCAGCGGCAGCCCCTTCCCCGGGGCGCGCGCGATCAGCTTCCACTTCATCGACTATGTGGTGCATTCGTGGGATCTGGCCAAGTCCCTGGGCGTCGACGTCGATTTCGGCCCGGACCTGCTGGAGGTCGCCCTCGCCGTGGCCGAGGCCGTACCCGGGGGAGAGGCGCGGCTCGCGCCCGGGGCGGCCTTCGCGCCGGCGCTCCCGCCGCCGGGCGGGTCGCGGCTGGATCAGATCGTGGCGATCCTGGGCCGTTCGCCCAACTGGTCCGCATCCGCGACGTGGAGCACGACATGAGCAGCGGCGTCGGGCTGATCCGCGGCCACCGGCTCGTGCGGCACGTGGACCACGCCTCTGCCGGGGTCGTCGATGCGCCGTGCGTTCGATCCGGGAGGCCGGCGCGTGTCCCCACGACCTCGACGGCGCAGCGGCCGGACGGCCGATGCGGCGGGGTTGGCCCCGTTCCCCTGCGGAACACCCCGTACGACGGCCAAGCGACGATCCGCTCGCCCGATCCACCCGGAAGGAAATGACCCGCCCATGACCGGTCAGCCCACCCGCCCCGACGGTGCGACGATCGCGGTCACCGGTGCCACCGGCCGGCTCGGCAGGCGCGTGGCCCACCGCCTGGCCGCCGCCGGCCTCCCGCAACTGCTGCTGGTGCGCGACCCCGCCCGCGCCCCGCGCTTGCCCGGCGCCGCCGTCGCCCGCGCCGGCTACACCGACCGCGACGCCGCGGCGGCCGCCATGCGCGGCGTCCAGACGGTGCTGATGGTCTCGGCCTCCGAAAGCCCCGACCGACTGCGGCAGCACCGCGCCTTCATCGACGTCGCCGCCGAGGCCGGCATCGCCCACCTGGTGTACATCTCCTTCTACGGCGCCGCACCGCAGGCCACGTTCACCCTGGCCCGCGACCACTGGGCCACCGAGCAGCACATCCGCGCCACCGGCCTGGCCTTCACCTTCCTGCGCGACAACCTGTACGCTGACTTCATGCCCGGCCTGGTCGGCGACGACGGCGTCATCCGCGGCCCGGCTGCGCGCGGCCGGGCCGCGGTCGTGGCCCAGGACGACATCGCCGACGCCGCGGTCGCCGTCCTCACCGACCCGGCGGGGCACGCCGGAGTCACCTACGACCTGACCGGTCCGCATGCCCTCGACATGGAGGAGATCGCCGCCGTCCTGTCGCAGGCCACCGGCCGCACCATCACCTACCAGCCGGAGACGGTGGAGGAGGCATACCGCTCCCGCGCCGTCTACGGCGCCCCTGCCTGGCAGGTCGACGCCTGGGTCTCCACCTACACCGCCATCGCCGCCGGCGAACTCGACGGCCTCAGCGACGCCGTCCCCCTCCTGACCGGCCGTCCGGCCACACCCTTGACCGACGTCATCGGCAAGCAGAACCGGTGACCCAGAAAGAGGGGAGTCAGCCTCAGCGCCGGTCTCGTGGCGGCGGGCGCTCGGCGCCGTCCGCCGACGCGGTCGTGGGCTCTGGCGGCGGCCAGGCGCTCTCGGAGTGCCGGCGCGGCCTCGGTCAGCCGATAGGCATCGACCAGAGCGTCCGAGGCGAGCGGGTTCACCCAGGTGGGCCGCGCCGGCCGCTCTCGGCTCGTAAGCTCTCGATCATGAGCGTTCCTCTCAGTCGCTCCGCACGCGACATCCTCGACGGCCCCAACATCGGTATCCTCGCCACGCTCAATCCCGACGGCAGCCCTCAGACTTCCGTCGTCTGGGTGGGTACCGACGGTGACGATGTGGTCATCTCGTCCGAGGCCGGAAGGCGCAAGGTCCTGAACCTGGAACGGGATCCGCGCGCCAGTCTCAGCGTGTTCGACCTTTCGGATCCCGACAGATACGTAGAGGTTCGCGGGTTGGCGACGGTCGCCGAAGACGAGGGAAGGCGGCTGGCGGCAACGCTGGCGGAGAAGTATGAGGGCTCCGGCGGCGGAGAGGAGTACCTCCGGCTTCCCCCGGAGAGGGTTCGCGTGGTGATCCGGATCACGCCGCAACGCGTGCTCGGCAACGCGGTGTGACGGAACTGGAGTCGCCTGTCCCGGGTGGGATCACCGACATCGGCCGACAGAATTTTCACCGGTTACGACTGGCTGGTGCGCGGCGTGATGGCGAGTGCCGTTGCCGCGCTCACGGCGGCCACGATGGCGATGAACCACCAGCCGTGCCGGAAGGCGGTCAGCAACCGGTCGGGGGTGACGTTCAGCGAACCGATGACGGCGACCAGAACGGCGACGCCCAGCACGTAGCCGAGCTGGCGCGCGGTGTTCACCACCGCGCTGCCGGTGGCGGACTGGTCCGGCGGCAGATCGGCGGCCGCCGAGGCGATCATGCTGGGCAGGGCGAGCCCGATGCCGACGCCGGAGACCATCCAGCCCGGCAGGACCTCGGTGGCGTAGTGCACGGGTGTCGCAGCCGTGGCCAGCAGCAGTACCACCGCGCCGGCGAACAGCAGATTGCCCACCGCCACGACGACCCCCACCGGCAACCGCTTGATCAGTCGTTGGCCGACCACCGCGAAGATCGGGACCATGATCGGCCCGGGCACGATGGCGAGCCCCGTTTCGATGGTGGTGAAGCGGGCCGCGTTCTCCAGCCACATGGCGACACTGAGGAACCACGCGCCGAACGCGGTGCAGAACGCCAGTACGGTGGCGTTGGCCCACACGAACGTGGGCACCCGGAACAGGGCCGGCGAAACCACCGGATCCGGATGCCGCACCATCCGCACCACGAACAGGACCAGGCCCGCCGCCGCGACGGCCAGGACGCCGAGGGTCGCCCCGCCTGACCACGACCATTCGCTGCTCTTCACCAGCCCCAGCGACAGCCCCCCGATCACCACGACCAGCAGCGCCACCCCGAGCAGATCGGGCACCCGCGCCCGCACCCGCTGCCGCAGATCGGGGACCAGGCGCACGGCCGAGATCCCGGCCACCACACCGACCGGCAGATTGATCAGGAAGATCCAGCGCCAGGACGCCTCGACCAGCGCCCCGCCGACGACGGGGCCCAGGGCCGCGGAGAAGGAACTCGTGGTGGCCCAGATCTTCACCGCGGCCGGCACCTTAGCCTGCGGCAGCACCGTGATCAACAGCCCGAGGCTGGCCGGGGTGAGGGCGGCCGCGCCGATGGCCTGCAGAACCCGGAACGCCACCAGCGTCCACAGTGACGGCGCCACTGCGCACGCCAGGCTGGCCAGCGTGAAAATGCCGAGGCCGACCAGGAATCCGGCCTTGCGTCCGACTCGATCCGAGAAACGTCCGGCGGGAATCAACAGCGCCGCATAGACGATCGCGTACCCGTTGAGGACCCAGCTGAGGTCCGCCAACGAGGAGCCCCGGTACGACTCGCCGATCGTGCTGAACGCGACGTTCACCACGAACACGTCGAGCATCGCCATGAACGCGGCCGAGCAGAGCACCCACACGATCGCGGTCGAACGATCCCGGGTCGGCGGTGGCGTCGTTGTCTTGCTTGCTCCATGCATCAGGCATCTCCTCTTGTCCAGACCGGCCGACTTCTCCGCGGCAGGGTCTCTCTCGGAGAGAATACGGTCGATCGTATGTTTAATTCAACCGCAGCAAGGCGGCAGCCCGGAGCTAACGAAGGCATACGATCGGCTGTATGGTTACATCTGGGCGACAGGCCGCCGAGGAAACCACCACCGACAGGCGTCTGCTGCGCGGCGCGCAGTCGCGGCGCGCCGTGACCAGGCGAGCGGTCGACATCGCCTCGCTGGACGGGCTCGAGGGGGTCAGCTTCGGACGTCTGGCCGAGGATCTCGGCATCAGCAAGGCGGGGATCCAGACTCTGTTCCGATCCAAGGAGGCGCTGCAACTCGCCACGGTGGAAGCGGCCCGCGAGGCATTCGTCGACGCCGTCATCCGGCCCGCCCTGCGGTCACCCGCGGGCGTCGCGCGCATTCGCGCCCTGGTCGATCGGTGGATCGACTACGCCGTGGAGCCGCTGTTCCCCGGTGGCTGCTTCTGGGGCGCGAACCTGCCCGAGTTCGACAGCAGGCCCGGTCCGGTCCGCGATGCGCTGCGACAGCAACAACGCGCCTGGCACACGACCCTCGCGACGCAGTTCCGGCGGGCCGTCGCCAGCGGCGAGACGGCCGCCGTCGACCCCGAATCCGCCGCCTTCCAGGTGAGCGCCCTGCTCAACGCCGTCAACCTGGCCGTGCGCCTCGGCGAGGGCGACCGGGTGGCGATGGCGCGGGACGTGATCGAGGGTTTGCTCGCGCCGGCATCGCACGATGCGCGACACGCGGCCCGGCGGCCATGACGGCCGGAGCCGCGCCACGCCACGTCGCCAACATATGTATATTGTTACCATGGTAACAGTCGAACGGACGCAGACAGGCCTGCGGCTCGAGAAGAACGTGCTCAAGGTCCTCAAGGGACTGGCCGAATACCTCGACATCTCGCTGGGCGACCTGGTGGAGGGCATCGCGCTGCACTCCTTCGAGGGCAAGGTGCCCTTCACGCCCGAAACCCTGGACAAAATCGCGCAGCTCAAGGTCGTGTACGGCTTGACGCTGACATCCGCCGACGCGCATCGGCTGACCGAGCGATGAGCGGCGCGCGACACACGCTCACCGGTCGGCTGACGGTCGCGCTGCCGCCCGAGGAGGCATTCACGCTGTTCACACCGCGCGGCGAGGAGCAGTGGGTGGCCGGGTGGCAACCCCGCTTCCCCGTGGAGACCCATGACGACTCCGCCCCCGGCACGGTCTTCGAAACCGGCGCGCGGGACGAGCGAACCATCTGGGTGGTGGTCGAGCGCGAGCCTGGACGGCGCGTTGCGTACGCCAGGGTCACACCCGGCTCCCGGGCCGGGACCGTCACCGTCGAGGTGGACGCGGATGGGCAAGGCGGCAGCACGGTACGGGTCGCGTACGCCCTGACCGCACTCACCCCGGAGAGCGAGGAGCCTCTGTACGAGTTCGCCGAGCGCTATCCGGACTTTTTGCAGTCGTGGGAGGAGGAGATCGCCCGCCATCTCGTTGCCCGCTCAGAGGACTCGTCACGGCGACCGGCTCGCTGATCATCGTTGCACGTCGCAGGATGCGGCGGGCCTGGGACACGGCCGCGGCGAGCCCGCCGCCGCGGTCAATGCCGGGGTGCGATGCGGTAGGCCCTGATGACGGTCTGCTCGCCCTTGCGGCTGGGGGCCGGGCTCCAGGTGGCGCCGTCGTCGAAGGAGACCTCCACGGTGAGGTCGCGCACCTCGCCGGCGGTCGAGCCCTGCTGTCGTTCCACGCGGACCGGTACCCGGTAGGTCTCGCCGCTGGGTGCGGTGTTACGGGCATCCAGCGCGGGGGAGAAGCGGACGACGGAGACCGGCAGCGGGGCGTCTTTTCGGACGGTAGGGAATGCCCCACCCCGAGAGGCGGGCAGGCATCACTGATCTTGGGGGAGTGCGCCGCGACATTGGACGCATGACGAAATTGATCGCCGGCGTTGTCGCCGGTTGCGTGGCGCTCACCCCTGTCACCCCGGCCTTCGCCGCCGCCGCACCGCCCTCGCCGCAGTCCCGTCTGGACCTGCTCACCACCGAGGACGGCATGGCGGGCGCGTTGGGCCAGGTGCGGAGTCCGGGCGGCGCGACAGCGACCTGGCGCTCGGGCACCGCCGAGCGCGGTACCGGCAAGCCGATGATCGGACCCCAGGGCCGGTTCAGGATCGCCAGCGGGAGCAAGCCCATCATCGCCGCCACCGTGCTGCGGCTGGTCGATGAGAAGAAGATCGGCCTGGACGCGCCGGTGGAGCGTTATCTGCCCGGGGTGGTGCGCGGCACCGGCGACGGCGCCGGGATCGACGGCCGTGAGATCACCGTCCGGATGCTGCTGCGGCAGACGAGCGGTCTCCCCGAGTTCCTGAACGCGATCAAGTGGAAGGAACCCTTCCCGGACTTCCTGCGGGTCGCGCTGACGCTCAAGCCCACGCCCCGTGGCTCCTTCGCCTACGCCAACACCAACTACCTGGTCCTCGGCATGATCGTGGCCGCCGTGACCGGCAAGGACTTCCGCCAGGCGAGCCGGGACCTGATCCTGGAGCCGTACGGGATGCGGAACACGTACTGGCCGGCCAAGGGTGACCACGGCATCCGCGGCCCGCACGCCCACACCTACGGGACGCACCCCGGCCGTCCGGGCGAGGGCGAGGTGGACCTGACGGACCAGTTGCCCACCTACGCGTTCGGCGCCAGCGGCGGCCTGATCTCCACTCCCGAAGACCTCAACCGGTTCTGGCGCAAGGCACCGCTGAGCAAGATGATGGCCCAGCCGGTGAAGGTCGAAGAGGAAGGCTGGCCCGCCGACGCCCGCTACGGCTACGGGGTGGCGCGGATGAGGTCGGGCTGCGGTGACGCCTACTTCGCCGCCGGTGACATGCCCGGGGCCGCGGTGATCAGTGGCCGGGACCGGGCCGGGCGCGCCGCCACCGTCTACACCACCGGCGTGCCCGAGAACCGGCAGCATCTGATCGACGCCTTCGTCGCCGCGATGTGCGGCCGCTGAGTCGCGGCCGGCCAGATACGGATGGTGCGGGCCCGGCCGCCGCGGTCAGCCGGGCGAGCGTGCGGACGTAGCTGATGCGGGTGGTGGCGGCGCTCAGTGACCTCTTCTCTGTACAGCGCTCCGATTGACATTGCTAGTTATTTCAGTCATGGTTGAAACAACTAGCCACCAAGCACGGAGCATGTCATGGAACACGTGACCTTCAACAGCCTCGGCACCCGCTGCGCGGGCGACCTCTACCTGCCCGAGACGAGCGACCCGGTCCCCGGGCTGGTGCTCGGGCACAGCGGGGTGATGGTCAAGGAGGCGCTGGCGTTCTTCGCGCCGTACTTCGTCAAGGCCGGCTTCGCGGTGCTGGCCATCGACTACCGCACGGTCGGTTCCAGCGAGGGCGAGCCGCGCGGCCTGGACTACCCGGAGCGGCAGGCGGAGGACTTCCGCAGCGCCGTGTCCTACCTGCAGACCCGTCCCGAAGTTCAGCCGGAGCGGATCGGGGTGTGGGGGGTGAGCATCGGCGGCTCGGTGGCGACCCAGGCCGCCGTGCTCGATCGGCGCATCAAGTGCGTCGTCGTGCAGAGCCCCAGCGTGTGGAACGGATGGCGGTACCTGGAACGCCTCCTGGGCCGTGCCGGTGTCCACGCGCTGCGCGACGAACTCCAGCAGGACTGGCAGCGGCGCTACGAAGGCGGGCAGAGCGCTCGCGTGCCGCACCTGACGCTGGAGGGCGACAGCGTGAAGGACACCCCGGACATGTCCACCCGCCTGTTTCCCACCTACCGCAATGAGAAGGCCCTCGACTCGGCCGAGCACCTGCTCACCTTCGCACCGGAGAACCTCATCCACCGGCTCGCGCCGACGCCGCTGCTGATGATCGCCAACGGCGGCTGGGACCCGTACCACATGCTCGAGGAGGCGCAGAGCGCCTTCGCCAAGGCGGGCGAGCCGAAGCGGCTCGAGGTGCTGCCCTACGACGTTCTCGGCCTCTACACCGGCCCGGGCCTGGAGGAGGCGATGGCGCTCGCGATCGACTGGTTCGACCTCTACCTGCGCAGGACCCGGCTCGCGGACATCACCCCGACACCCACCTACGAGTCGGTGGCCGCCATGACACAGTGAACCCGCACACGACCGACGACGGAGGATGCGACGATGAGCACTGAGGAACAGCAGGACCGGCTGCTGCGCTGGGTGGAGCGGGTGGCCGCCTTCTGCGTCGAGGAGTGGGGGCTGCCGCCCATCACCGGACGCGTCCTCGGCTGGCTCATGATCTGCGATCCGGCGGAGCAGTCCGCCGGGCAGATCGCGGAGGTCATCCAGGCCAGCCGGGCCTCGCTCACCTCGAACATGCGGTTTCTCACGGCCATCGGCCTGGTCAAGAAGGTGAGAAGGCCCGGCGATCGCGTCTCCTACTACCGCATCGAGGACGACGCCTGGCAGAAGGTCATCCAGCGCAAGCTCGAAAGCCTGAGCGCGTTCGGCGAGATCGCCGACGAAGGGCTCGACATCGCGGGCGGCGACCGGCACCGCACCGAGCGCATCAAGGCCGCCCACGACTCCCTGACGTGGCTGCAGAACCTCGCGGCCCGTCATCCGCTACGCCGTTAAGGAATCCCCATGCACCGCTGGCAACCCAAGCTCGGGCTGATCCAGGAAACGCTGCTGCTCACTCTCCACGCCAGGGCCCTGGACGCCGGGCAGCCCAGCCCGATCCTCGGCGACACGCTGTCCGCCGACCTGGCCGGCACCATCGACTACGACTTCGGCAAGCTGAAGGTCAAGCCCAACCTCGTCCTCACCACGGCGCTGCGCGCCAAGAAGCTCGACGACGTCGTCCGCGGCTTCGTCGCCGCTCACCCCGGATGCGTGGTGCTCGACCTGGGCTGCGGCCTGGACACCAGGGTGTTCCGCTGTGACCCCCCGCCCGGCGTCGACTGGTACGACATCGACTTCCCGGAAGTGGTGCACCTGCGCGCCGGATGTCTGCCCGGCCGTTCCCATCTGGTCGGAGCCGACCTCACCGGCTCCGACTGGCTCACCGCCATCCCCGGTGACCGGCCGGCGATGATCGTCGCCGAGGGGCTGCTCCCGTTCATGCCCGGAGACTCCTTCCAGGCGATGACCCGCGCGCTGGCCGGCCATTTCCCTTCGGGCGAGCTCGCGCTCAACGGCTACACCCGCTTCGCCGCCTGGGCCATGAAGTACCACCCGACCATCAAGGCGCTCGGCATCAAAGCCGCCCAGGGCTTCGACGACCCCCACGAACCGGAGTCCTGGGGCGCCGGCCTCAAACTGATCGAGGAGCAGATCCTCACCCGCGCGCCGGAGGTGGCCCGGTTCCCGCAACCCCTGCGCGCGGTCACCCGTCTCACCGCCCTCAGCACGGCCTTGTCGCGGCAGGGGGCCCGCATTCTCCGCTACCGCTTCTGAGCCCGTGCGGGCGCCGCCGAAGTCGGAGGTCGAGGCGGAGAGCACGGCGCCGGCCGGAGCGGGTCGCTAGGTGAGGCTGAGCGGGACCGGTTCCACGTCGAGCTCCCTCATCGCCTCGGCGTAGAGCCGGTAGCGTCTGCGCGCCTCGCCATGGCGGCGCGCCCCGGTCAACGTGCGGACCAGGTCCAGGTGGGCCGCCTCGTCGTAGGAGTCCCGTTCGAGCAGCCGGAGCAGGTAGCGAACCGCTCTGTCGGGGTCGTCGGCCTCCTGCGCGAGTGCGGCCAGCTCCCGGAGCAGAGCCTGGTGTACGGCACGGGCTTCTTCGCGCAGCGGCTCCAGCCACTCGGCATAGGGGGAGTCCTCGCAGACGTCCCCGGTGTAGCGGGCCTCGGCCGCGACGAGGAGATCCTCGTCCTGGGAGGCGAGCGCCTCGGCGGCGGCGGAGAGGAACTCCTCGACATCGGTACGGAGTCCGACGAGCTGGATGCTGTACTTGTCGGCGCGGACGAACTCCCCAGGGCCGAACTCGCGTTGCGGGTCCAGGACCGAGCGCACGGTGGACAGCGCGACCGAGAGCCGGTTGGAGCAGGACGTCGGGTCCTCGCCCGGCCAGAGGATCTCCATCGCCGCTTCCCGGGCGACAGGGCGGCCGCGCTGGCACGCCAGCCAGGTCAGCAGGTCGCGTGCCTTGCGGGACTGCCATTCGACGGCGCTGCCGCGGCGGCTGAGCCGTACCGCGCCCAGCACGCAGAACCGCGCGGCGCCGTGGTCGAGGAGCGTGATCGCGCGAAGCAGGCCGGCGCCGGAGCTGTGCGGCCCGCGGATGCCGGCGCGGCGGAGCGCCCGCTCCGCCGCGTGAAGGCCGGAGCCGTTGAGCCGCGCCCGGGCGAACGCGTTACGCGCGACGCCCACCGGGCTGCCGATGCGCGCCCAGATCTCGGCCGCGGACGCCAGCAGCTCCGCTCGCTCGCCGGAGGATTCGGCCACGGTGAAGGCCGACAGTTCCAAGGCTTCGGCCATCATGGCCCGGTCGCGGCGGCCGGCAGCCGCCTCGCGGGCGGATCGGGCGTAGGCGCCGGCTCTGGCGCGGTCGCCGGTCTCGGCCCAGACCCAGCCGGCGGCCAGCAGCGCGTCCACCCGGCTGGAGCCGCAGCCTGCCGCGACCGCGCGTTCGGCCAGCCGTACGGCCAGCGCCGGATCGTCGACCGCGTGGACGCGGGCCAGCCCGGCCAGGGCCGTCTGGGTGAGGTGGGAGTTCTGGAGCTGTTCGGCGTGCTTCAGGGAGTTCTCGAAGCCGATGCGTGCGTGCATCAGCTCCCCGCGCTCCAGATGGACCTTGCCGATCCCGGCCAGGGGGTGGCCGAGCTTGTCGCTGCCCACCCGGCTGAAGAGGTCGCGTGCCCGTTGGAAGTCGGCCAGGGCTTCGTCGAGCCTGCCCAGGCCCATGAGTGCCTCGGCGCGGTTGTGCAGGGCGATCGCGGCGTTGACGGGGGCTCCGACCAGGTCCGCTCGCCGTACCGAGAGGTCCGAGTCGGCGATGGCCTCCTCGTAGCGGGCCTCCTCCACGCGGTTCGCGGCGCGGTTGGCCAGGACGCGGGCGGACAGCAGCAGGTCTCCTGCGCTCTCGGCGGCGGCGAGGGCGAGGGCGCTGTGCCGTTCGCTTCCGGCCCCGTCGCCGGCGTCGTGGGTGACCATGGCCAGCGCGGTGTGGGCGCATGCGGCGGCGCGTTCGTCCTCGCAGAGCGTGGCCAGCGCCAGGGCCTGTTCGGCCAGCCGGGTCGCCTCCGCGCTTTCGCCGACCAGCCAGCGGGCGCTGGCGGACCAGGCGAGCAGCATCGCCCGGTCGGAGGAGCGCGAAGAGGGCGAGGGCGGACGGGAGCGGGTGTGGGCGGGCGATGAGCTGTCACAACCGCCGGCCGGCTCGAAAGTGGACAGTGCCGCCTTGTAGTCACCCCGGTGGTAGTAGATCATGCCCATCCGCCAGGCCACCGCGGGATCAGTGGGATCGGCATGGCGTAAGCACTCCAGCGCGCCGGCCCAATCCCCCTGGACCTGGCGGGCCTGACCCTCGGCCAGATCCACCGCGCACGTCCGCGACTCCTCCGGTACGGCGCCGCAAGCCCGGACAAGCTCAGCCGCATGGCCCTCGGCCAGCAGCGACGCATGCCACCTCTCGATCATCGCCACCCTGTGGCGGTGATCCTCGCAGACCGCCAGCGCCTCCCGGACGAACCCCTGCGACTCGTATCACCGGGCCGCCATCGGCACCCGGCCGGCATCACCCATGAACTCCCGGACCAGGCTCGACACCACGTAACCCTGATCGCAGGGCGTGATCAGGATGTGCTGTGCGGCCAGCGCGCGGAGCTCCTCGCGGGAGACGGCGATCCCCATCGCCTGGCACAGCTCGTACGTGAACCACGGCAGCCGAGCGGTCGCGCGGAGGAACTCCTCATGCTCGTCCTTCACCACCTCCTCGACCAGGTAGTCGAACAGCGGTGTGGCAGCGATCCGCTGGGCACGGTCCGATGAGGGCAGGCCGCTCAGCCAGCTCAGCGTGAGCCGCACGGCGACCGGCCACCCCTGGGTGAGCTCGTGGACCTCCTCCGCCAGGTCGTCCGACCCCAGAACGATCGAGGCGAGTGAGCGGGTCTCCGCGGGGGTGAAGGCCAGGTGCTCCGCCGACACCTGGAAGACGTGCCCCAGGCCACGCAGGCGCTGGATCGGGAAGGGCATGGCGGAGCGTGAGATCAGCACCAGGTGAAGGTCGTCGCCGCCGTGGTGACAGAGCTCCTCGAGCAGGCGCGCCCCAGGGGTGCCCGGCTCGATCCGCTCCACCTCGTCGAGGACGAGGATGGTCGGCCGGGAGACGGCGGCGGCCAGCTCGGCGGCGAGTCCGGGGGAGCGGGTCCACCCGGCCGGAGCGTCCAGGGCCTGGCAGATCTCCTCGATGAGGGTGGCGTCGTCGGCCCAGGTCAGCCACGCCACCGGATGATCGGGCCTGGCTCGTGTCCAGCCGCGTACGGCCGAGGATTTGCCGCCACCCGGACCGGCGGTCACCACGGTGAGCCGGTGCCGCGGGATCTGATCGAGAAGGGCGGTGAGTCGCGCCCGTGGCAGCAGAGGCTCGGTCGCCGTCACAGCCAGGAGTATCCGCCGAGCTGGACTTTAAGGCAACTGAAAGATCCCTTTCTAACGTCGTCCTCAGTCCCGGACAAGACGCGAAGAAAGAGGAGAACATCGTGAGGCTGATCCCCGTTCTGCTGGCGGCGAGCGTCAGTGCCGGCGCCCTTCTGTTCACCGCCCCGGCCGGTGCGACGGCGAAGGCCATGACGGAGCCCACGGCGGAGGAACTGAGGGCGGCGCCGATCGCCGAAGAGGCGGAGGTCGAGGTCAAGCTCGCGCTGCTCCGCTACAGCAACGGGCTGACCGTGGAGTTCAACGACAGCCGGCCCTCGGGCGACGTGGGCATCGTCCAGACCGCCGACATCGGCCGCGCCGGCCTGTTCGCCCGCGACCATGGCGACAGCTTCCTGGAGACCTACCTGAAGATCACCCCGGTCTCGGTCGCGGTCCCGCAGCGGCTCGTGGAGGCCCATGGCAGCGAGCCCCTGCCGGCGGAGCTGGAGCGCCGGACGATCACCAAGGAGCCGGTGGAGGCCGACGGCCTCGCCGCACCCGCGGTCCCGACGATGTCCGGCGCGGTCAACTGCAACAAGACCTACTACCCGTGGTACCACTGGCGCGACGTGGGCCACCCCGGCATGCTGCCCAGGGACTCCTACTCCTCCAGCTACGGCGGCAGGTACGTGCATGCCGACAGCTGGCTCATCAACTGTCTCTCGGCCGGCAACCCGCCCGAGATCGCCGCTCGCCATCGGTTCTTCTACTTCAACAACGTCCTGAGCAAGTGGGTGGAGCAGAGCGACACGCTCGTGCACCCGGGGCAGGAGCAGCACATCGAGAAGGGCATCGTCAACCGGTACCGCAGGATCATCCAGGACGACAGCTGGGGCTCCGACCCTGACTGCACCTCCTGCATGTACACGCGTGAGGGCCGCTTCCACGACTGAAAGCCGCTGACGAGAGGGCCGGCCGGGCGTCGCCGAACGCCCGGCCGGTACCTACGTCACCGGCAGCGCGCTCACCCCGGCGGTACCTGGCCGTTCTTGGCCACCGGCACACCCAGCTGCACGGCGCCCGTGAGCGTCGCCCGCTCCAGCGGCAACGATCCCAGCACCGGGTTCAGATGCCGCAGGCTCAGCGTCACCGGCGCGATCGCGGGGGCGACCACGTCGAACTTCTCCAGATCCACCCAGCGCACCACCTGCACCACCTCCGGCGGGATGACGTCCCCGCCCTTCTGCATCGGCACGCACAGCTGACGGGCGTCGGTCACCCGCACCGTGGCGGGGGGAATCTGGTTGGTCAGCACCGGGTTGAGCTGCCTGAGGTTGAGCGCCCGGTTCATCGGCGTGTTCGGGGTGATCCCGTAGCACAGCAGGTCGATGTGCCGCACCAGCTCCATCACCTCTGCGGGCGGCGTCACGCCGTTCTTGGCGACCGGCACGCACAGCTGCTCCGCCCGGCCCAGCACGACCTCCGTACGCGGCAGGTCCTGCAGCACCGGGTTGAGGTGGCTGAGCACCAGGCCCTTGCCGGGCGCCGGGGTGACGACCCGATAGCAGGCCAGGTCGACGAACCTGACGAAGTCCAGCACTCCGGCCGGCGGGATCACGTTGTTCTTGGCGACCGGCACGCACAACTGCTCACGCGTGCCCAGGGTGACCTGCTCGATCGGCAGGCCGTCGAGCACCGGGTTGAGGTGCCGCAGCGTCAGCCCGACGGCCGGCGGCTGGTACGGGTCGGTCTTGAAGCACTCGAGGTCGAGGTACGACACGAAACTCTTCGGCGTGGGCAGCGCCAGCGCGGCGGTCGGCGGGGCGGCGACAAACGCCACGATGACAATTCCCAGAGCCACGGATAACGCGCGCCGGATCATCGGCCGGACGCGCCGGAGTCCGCTGACGGGTCGGTCCACCGTTCCTCCCTCGGTCGTGGATCGCTCCTGGTCACCCCTCACTTTCTGCGTGCCCGGCGGCCTTGACAAGATTAGTGGCAGCTTTTCGCTATTTCGCGATTAGCGCAGAGATATACGTGCCGCCCATAATCTCCCTTGCATTTCTGCCGGACAATTCGGGCAATGCCGACCCCGGCATGTCCGGACTTTCCATCACTCGCGGGTTATGCGGGTTCGGGATGGGACTGGCGACCGAGATGTCGTGAATGATCCTCTTCGGGAGGACTCATGATCAGACGCATCGCGACCGCCCTGACGGTCGCCACCATCCCCCTGTCCCTGCTCGTCACCCCGGTCCGGGCCGATGAGCCCCCGGCCGCGACCGTGGTGCCCGTCCAGGTCACCGGCGACCCGGCGAAACGCTTCAACCTGGTGATCCTCGGCGACGGCTACACCGCCGGGGACATGGCGGCCTTCCGGCGGCACGTCGACAAGCACCTCAGCGTGCTGTGGAGCATCGAGCCCTACAAGTCGTACCGCAGCTACTTCAACGTGTACCGGGTGGAGATCGCCTCGAAGGACTCCGGCGTCAGCTGCGACCCCGGCCTCTCGTCCCCCAGGCGCGACACACCCCTTTCCATGGCGTTCTGGAGCGGCTGCCGCTCCGACGGCGTCCAGCGGCTGCTGCTCATGGACCAGGCCGCCGCGGAGAGGTACGCCGCCCTGGTCCCGGGCGCCGTGCCGGCGAACCGGCAGATCCTCGCCCTGGCCAACAGCACGACGTACGGCGGGTCCGGCGGCGCCTTCGCCACCGCCTCGGGCGGCAACGCCCTGTCCGCGCTGATCTCCCCGCACGAGCTCGGACATTCCCTGGGCGGCCTGCAGGACGAGTACGACTACTACCGGCGCGGCGTGCCCGGCGGCCCCTACACAGGCGAGGAGCCCGGCTCGGTCCACCACACGCTCCTCACCGAGCAGGAGATGCGGCGGCAGCGCATGAAGTGGTGGCGGTGGGGGAGCCCAGTGAGGCCGGAGGCCGGATCGGCCGTTACGAAGGGGGCATGTACTTCAGCACGAGCATCTGGCGCCCCAGCCAGCACTCGATCATGAAGTCGCTCGGCTACCCCTACGACCAGGTCGGCCGCGAGGTGATGACCCAGGCCATCGGCCGGAAGGCCGGCCTGATCCAGGACGCCACTCCTGCCGGCACCGTCGGGGCGGACCGGGTTCTGTGGGTGGAGACGCTGCATCCGGTCCGCCGCCCGTTGCGCGTCTCCTGGACCGTCGACGGCAGGTTCGCCGGCGACGGGCACGACCTGGAGCTGCGCCGTCTGCGCCTCCGCCCGGGACGCCACACGGTCGACGTCCGCGTGGACGACCCGACGGACTTCATCCGGGACCCGGACATCCGCGCGTCCTTCGCCCAGACGCGTACCTGGACGGTCGACACCGCGATCCTTACGCCTCCCGACACGACGGCACCGGCGTTCACCAGCACCACGCCTGCCGACCAGCCCGTGGGAGCCGACGGCGTCGTCCACGCCGAGACCACCCACCCCGCCACCCGGGCGCTGCGCATCACCTGGCGGATCGACGGCCGGCCCGTCCACGCCGACCGCGACCTCGAACTGCGGCACCTGTCTCCCGGCACCCACCTCGTCACCGCCACCGTGGGCGCCACCACCAGGACCTGGACCGTCGACGCCACCCCGCCGGCCCTCACCGCCGAGACGGCCCAGCCGCCCGCCAGGGACCAGCTCACGCTCAAGCTCAACGCGGCCGACGACCGTCCCGGAAGCGTGGTCGCCGAGTTCCGGGTCGACGGGGACGGCTGGTACCACTACTACGGCTGGCCGACCGACTCCGACAGCCCGTTCCTGTTCACCAAGAACGGGACGAACATCGACGACCTCGTCTACGGCAAGCTCGCCGCCGGCCGCCACACCATCGAGTACCGAGCCGTCGACGCCGCGGGGAACTATGCCGAGCCGCGCAGCGTCACCGTCACCCTCGACTGATCAGCGGGGCGGGGTCACCCTCGGCGGAGGGCGCTCCAGGAAGGCACCTCGCCCCGCACGACCAGCACGTGACACCCCGCGGCGGTGGCGGCGGCGATCCCCGTGGGGCTGTCCTCCACGGCGACGCAGCGGCGCGGGTCCGCCTCCAGGAGGCGGGCGGCCTCCAGGTACGGGTCGGGGTGCGGCTTGCCGCGCGGGGAGTCCTCGGCGGCGACGACGACGGCGAACCGGTGGTCGAGCGAGGGCAGCACGAGCTCCACGATCGACCGCGGGGAGGCGCTGACCAGGGCGGTGGGGACGGCCTGGGCGGTGAGCGCACGTAACAGCTCGGTGGCGCCGCGCACGACGCGGACCCCCTGCCTGATGCGGTCGGCGAACGCCTCGGTGAGCCGCCCGGCGACCGCGTCGACCGTCTCCCGATCGGCCGCCGCCGGGCCGGGCGCGGCGTCTCGGGCCGCCGCCGTGCCGGGGGCGGCGTCTCGGGCCGCCGGCACCAGGTACGCGGCCGTGTCCTCGACCGTCCGGCCGAGGACGTACGGCACGTCCGCCGAGCCCAGCGCCCGCCCGAGCGAGGCGGCGACCTCGGCCGTGGCCTCCCACCACAGGCCCTCGGTGTCGACGAGCGTGCCGTCCATGTCGAACAGGACGGCCTCGAAGGGAAGGGGCGGGGCGGAGTCAGAGGGCACTGGCGGGATCCTTCACGGGGGGCGTCTCGGTGCTGCGCGGCGCGACCAGGACGGGCCGTTCGACCAGGCGAACCGACACGCGCGTGCCCGGCGCCAACCGGGCCGCCTCGTGCCCGGGGACGTCGGCGAGGACCTCGCCGCCCTCCACCGACACCCGCAGCCTGACGGACGCGCCGCGGAAGGAGGCGGCGAGCACCTCGGCCCGCCCGTCCTCGGCGGGGGTGACGAGCACGGCCTCGGGCCTGACCAGGACGTCCACGTCGGTGCCCGCCGCGGTTCCGTCGATCGGCAGGAGCTG
The DNA here is from genome assembly GCF_024172185.1 of Nonomuraea roseoviolacea subsp. carminata. Taxonomy (GTDB): domain Bacteria; phylum Actinomycetota; class Actinomycetes; order Streptosporangiales; family Streptosporangiaceae; genus Nonomuraea; species Nonomuraea roseoviolacea. The sequence goes on along the minus strand of NZ_JAMZEC010000001.1, from coordinate 55,679 downwards.
GCCGAGCACCGTCACCTGGTCGCCCGAGACGCGTCCCGGCAGGTGGTTCATGGTGCCGACGAACTCGGCGACGAACGGGGTGGCGGGCTGGTCGTAGACCTCGGCGGGCGTGCCGCACTGTTCGAGGCGCCCGTTCCTCAGGACGGCGACGCGGTCGGCGATCGACAGGGCCTCCTCCTGGTCGTGCGTCACGAAGATCGTGGTGATGCCCAGGTCGAGCTGCAGGCGGCGGATCTCCTCCCTGAGGGCGACCCGGACCTTGGCGTCCAGCGCGGACAGCGGCTCGTCGAGCAGCAGCAGCCGCGGCGAGAGCGCCAGCGCGCGAGCCAGGGCGACGCGCTGCTGCTGGCCGCCCGAGAGCTGGTGCGGGTAGCGGTCGGCGTGCGTGGGCAGGCCGACCAGCTCCAGCAGCTCCAGTGCGCGCTCCCTGCGAGCCGCCGGCGGCGTCTTGCGGACCCGCAGGCCGAAGGAGACGTTCTCGGCCACGTTGAGGTTCGGGAACAGCGAATAGGACTGGAACACCATGCCGGCGTCGCGCCTGTTGGCCGGCACGCCCGTGATGTCCTTGCCGTCCACCAGCACCGCGCCCTGGTCCGGATGCTCGAACCCGGCCACGCAACGCAGCGCGGTCGTCTTGCCGCAGCCCGACGGGCCGAGCAGGGCGACCAGCTCGCCCGGCTCGACGGTGAGGTCGAGGCCGTCGAGGGCGACCGTCTTGCCGAAGGCACGGCGCAGGCCCTGGAACTCAAGCCGAGCGGTCACGGCTTCCTCCTGAGATGGTGAGCAGTAGCAGCCAGGTGAGCAGGAGGCTGAGCACCGAGGCGGCGACGGACAACTGGCCCTTGGCCCCCGAGATCGTGACGATCCAGACCGCGAACGGCTGGTAGCCGAGGATGCTGGCCACCGTGTATTCGCCGAGGACCAGGGCGAGCGTGAGGAACGCGGCGCCGGCCAGCGCCGTGCGGAGGTTGGGGACGATCACCCTGAGCATCACGTGCGGCCACGACGCCCCCAGGTTGCGCGCCGCCTCCACCAGCGTCCGCACGTCCATCGTGCGCAGCCCCGCGTCGAGCGAGCGGTAGACGAACGGCAGGACCAGGATGACGTAGACGAACACCAGCACCAGCGGGAAGTCCTGGTCCTGCAGCGCGATCAGCGTGGCCCAGAACGGGGTGGGCGCCAGCACCTCGCCGCCGGCCTGGAGCGACTTGCCGACCCCGGCCACCAGCGTGATCGGCGGCACGACCAGCGGCAGCGTGCAGATCACCTCCATGACGGGGCGCAGCCGCGGCGCGGCCAGCCGTACCGTGATCATGGCGGGCAGCGTCAGCAGCAGCACCAGCACGATGGTGGCCAGGGCGAGCCCGAAGGACAGCAGCAGGCTCGGCAGGAAGCCCTCCGCCGCCCACAGCTCCGCGTAGGGCGCGAAGGACAGGCCGGTGGCCTCGTTGTGGACGGTGTACCAGAACGACGCGGCGAGCGGCACCAGGAAGTACAGGGCGGCCAGCGCGAGGACGACCGCCCGCCAGAGGCGCGGCCTGCCCCGGCGGCGGGGCGTGACCGGCACGGTCTCGGGGACCGGCGCGACGGGGGTGAGCGCGGTCATGGCGTCCACCTCACTGCAGCCATCGGGTGCTCCTTCTCTGCAGCGGCAGGTAGACCGCCATGACCAGGGCGGCGACCAGGACCATGTCGAGGCTGAGTGCCAGGCCGACGTTCTCGAAGCCGGTCTGCACGTCGCCGGAGAGGGCGGCGGCGATCTTCAACGTGACCAGCGGCAGCACGGTGCCCGCGCCCATCGCCGAGGCGGTGGCGTACGCGGCGAACGCCGAGCCGAACAGCAGCACCACGCCGCCGAGCAGCCCGGGGGTCAGCACCGGAAGCGCCACGTAGCGCCAGTACTGCCAGGCCGTGGCGCCGTTGTTGGCCGCGGCCTCGCGCCACTGCGGGCGCAGGCCGTCCAGGGCCGGCGCGATGACCAGCACCATGAGCGGCACCGAGAAGTACAGGTAGACCAGCGCCAGGCCCCAGAAGGTGAACAGCGAGCCCGAGGGCAGGCCCAGCAGCCCGCTGACCACGCCGGAGTTGCCGAGCGTGGCCACCCAGAAGAAGGCCAGCGGCACGCCGCCGAAGTTGGCCAGCACGCCCGAGGCGGTCAGCACGGCCTCGCGCAGCGCCCGGGACCGGGAGGTGACCACGGCCTGGGCGAGGAACGTGCCCAGCACCGAGCCCAGCAACGCCACCACGGCCGACAGCTTCACGCTGTTGCCGAGCGCGGTCAGGTAGCCGCCCCGCAGGGTGAGCGCCAGGTTGCCGAACCCCGGCGAGCCCTCCACGGTGAAGGCCCCCGCCACCATGGCGACGGCGGGGATCCCGAAGGCCAGCGCGACGAAGACGAGCAACGGCAACGCGCCGAGGATGCGCCTCATCAGCCCGCGACAGCCGCGTCCCAGGCCTTGGCCAGGTCGTCCTTGGCCTTGGTGACCTGCTCCTCGGTCGGGAACTTCGCCTCGCCCTCGACCGGCGGCAGCTTCGCGGCCAGCGCCTTGTCGATGGTGCCGTCGGCGACCATCGAGGGCATCAGCACCGGGCGGGCGCCGCCCTTGAGCCACAGGTTCTGGCCCTCGGCGCTGTAGAGGAACTCCATCCACAGCCGCGCGGCGGCGGGATGCGGGGCGTCCTTGTTGACGGCCTGCACGTAGTACTGGGCGTAGACGCCGTCGGACGGCACGGCCACCTGGAAGTCGAGGCCCTTGGGCAGGAACTGCTCGCGGTAGCCGGCGTTGAGGTAGTCCCAGTCGATGCTGATGGGCGTCTCGCCCTTCTCGACCGTGGCGGGCGTGGACTCGACGGGGTTGTAGTTGCCGACGTCCTTCAGCTTCTTGAAGAACTGCACGCCGGGGCCGATGTCGTCGAGCGAGCCGCCCTGGGACAGCGAGGCCGCCCACACGCCGGCGAAGGCCGAGCCCGACTTGTTCGGGTTGCCGTTCAGGGCGACCTTGCCCTTGTACTCGGGCTTGAGCAGGTCGGCGAAGGTCTTGGGGCAGGTGCCGATCTTCTTCGCGTCGCAGCCGATGGAGACGTAGCCGCCGTAGTCGTTGACCCACAGGCCGTTCGGGTCCTTCTGGCCGCCGGGGATCTTGTCCCAGCTCTGCACCTTGTAGGCCGCGTACAGGCCCTCCTTGGCGCCGCTGAAGCCGAAGGCCTGACCGACGTCCAGCACGTCGGGCGCGCGGTTCTGGCCCTTGCGGGTCTTCACCGCGTTGATCTCGTCGGCGCTGGAGGCGTCCGGGTTCTCGCTCTCGACCTTAAGGCCGTACTTCTCCTCGAACTTCTTGATGATCTCACCGTAGTTCGCCCAGTCGGGCGGGAGGGCGATGACGTGCAGGCTGCCCTCCTTCTTGGCCGCCTCGACGAGCTTGTCGAGACCTCCGAAGTCGGCGGCGGAGGTCGCCGTCGCGGCGTTCACCCCACCCGTCGTCGTCTGCGTCTGGGCGGTCGGGGCGGCGCCGCACGCCGCGGTCACTACCGTTAGAGCTGCGATCAAGCCTGCGATGCGAGGTGCGGACACGTCGCCTCCACTTCGTGGGATGTGGCTAAAAGGTAGGGGAACATGTACAGACAAGGCCAGACCTACTTAGTCGCATGAACATTGCTATTTCATGAACAGAAGGGATCCGTGATGGCCGCGCGCTATGAACAGATCGCCGCTGAGCTGCGTGACGAGATCCTGACCGGTGTTCACCCCGTGGGGTCCCAGTTGCCCTCGGAGGCTGAACTCGCTGCGCGCTATTCGGCCGCCCGCGGCACCGTACGGCAGGCCGTGGGGATCCTCGCCGCCGAGGGGCTGGTCGGCTCGCGACAGGGCGCGCGGCGCATCGTGCTGGGCGGCGAGCGCAGCCAGAGCTTCGCCGAACTGCACAGCTTCGCCCAGTGGGCCAGATCCCAGGGTCACGTGGTGGGCGGTGAGGTGCTCGGCCAGCGCCGGCGAAAGGCCGGGCCGGCCGAGTCGGCCAAGCTGGGCACCGCCGAGGTGCTCGAGGTGCTCAGGCTGCGCACGCTGGAGGGCGAGCCCGTGTTACTGGAGCGGACCGTCTACGCCTCGTGGATCGCCCCCGCCGTCGAAGGGCTGCCGCGTGACTGCGAGTCGGTCACCCAGGCGCTGTACGACGGGGTCGGGCTGGTCTTCGCCTACGGGGAGCACCTCATCGACGCGGTCTCCGCGAGCAGCGAGGACGCCCGTCTGCTCGGCGTGCGGCGCGGCAGCCCGCTGCTGCGCCAACGCCGGATCACCACCACGCAGGAGGGGCGTCCGGTGGAGTGGTCGGACGATCGCTACCGGGCCGGCAGCGTCGCCTTCAGCATCCGCAACTCGATCGGCGCCAACCCCCTGGCCCGCCTGGCCCTCTGATCTCTTCCCGGGGGCCGGTCCGTGGTGGCGCCGGACGACGGAGGGGCGGCCCGGATGGCCGGGCCGCCCCGTGACGGTGTCCGAGCCGGACACCGTGTCACGCCGTCAGCGTTGCAACGTCAGCAGGCCCGGCCGGTAGGGCAGCAGGCCGTAGTCGCCACCGGAGTTGGGGCTGCGTCCCTGGTAGAGCAGCTGCAGGTTGCAGGGGTCGACGGTCATGGTCTGGTCGGCGCCGGCCCGGACCAGCTCGCCGTGGCTGATGTCGTTGGTCCAGGTGGCGCCGCTGTTGGCCTTGCCGGCGAAGGGGTTGCCCTCGGTGGCGGCCTGCGGCGTCCACGAACCGCCCAGACTGGTGGCCGTGAACGAGCGGAAGTAGCGGCCCTGCGAGCCGATCGCCTCGACGAGCATGAGGTACCGGTTCTGGCCCTGGAGCTTGTAGACCTGGACGGCTTCGAACAGGTTGTTCGTCGTGTCGCTCATGACCACCGTCGAGGTGCTGCCGAAGCTGCCCGGGAAGTTCCCGATGGGCATGCTCGCCCGGTAGATCTTGCCGTTGTCGCCGGCGAAGAACAGGTACATGTTCGTGCCGTCACCGATGAGCGTCTGGTCGATGGGGCCCGTTCCGGAGCCCGAGATGCTCCCGGAGAAGAGCACCTGCTGCGAGGACCAGCCGTTCGGATTGGTGGGGTCGCTGGAGGTCCGGTAGGAGAAGGCGGTGCCGCCCCACTGGTAGGCGAGCACCCAGACGTTCTTCGGGGCGAAGTAGAAGAGCGTGGGCGCGACGGTGGAGGAGGACATCGTGTTCTGGCTGGCCGAGGCCATGTCGGACCAGTTGGTGAAGGGGCTGAAGCTCATCGAACCCCACTTCGTGCCCGTGTCGTGCGTCGTGGCGTAGACGAGGTGCCTGCCGTTGTAGGGGGCGACGGTGAAGTCCTTGAGCGAGACCCAACCCGCCTTGGGGGTCGCCAGCGGGCCGGTGGAGGTCCAGCGGTACGTCGAGGGAAGGTCGCAGCCCGGGTTCTGGGTGCCGCCGTCGACCTTGACGAGTTGCCACTGCTGGTTGGCGCCGCCCCAGTCGTCGTACTGGACGACGTTGGCGCCGTCGGCGGTGGAGGCGCCCTGGACCTCCAGGGCCTTGTTGCTGAGGCGCGAGATGAACCGCACGTGGCCGTCGGAGCTGTCGGCCAGGCGCCACTGCTGGTTGGTGCCGTTGCCGTCGGCCCATTGCACGATCGCGCCGCCGTTGGCGGTGGAGAAGTTGTAGACGTCGAGCACCTTGCCGGAGTGGCGGGACCTGATGCGGTAGTAGCCGCCGCCGGAGTCGACGAACTGCCATTGCTGCTGGTTCTGGTCGTTCCTGGTCCACTGGGTGATGCGGCCGCCGTCGGCGGTGGACAGGTTGTAGACGTCCAGGGCCTTGCCGCTGTTGCGGTTGACCAGCACGTACCAGGCGTTGGTGTCGACGGTGGCCGCATGGGCGGCCTGGGTCTGCAGGGCGACGAACAGGCTCGTCAGTAAGGTGGCCACCGTCGCGAGGACGGCCAGGGGTCTGAATGTCACGATGCGCCTTCCTGTGTCAGGGAGTGGTGAGGTCGAAGCGGCGCACGGTCACCGCGCCGCCGAGCGACCGGGTGGCGTAGTTGAAGATCCCGAAGCGGTAGCCCATGAAGAACTGCCAGGCGTTGGTCAACGTGAAGGCCGGGCCGAGGCTCACGAAGGTGCTGCCGTCGGTGCTGTAGGAGAAGCGGGCCTGCCTGCCGGACCCCGGCCGGATGTCGGCGTTGACCCGCAACCAGATCCGGCCGCCCGAGACGGCCGCGCCCGCCGCCTCGGTGCCGGTGCCGGTGGTCTGCCACGAGCCGTTCATGGTCAGGCCGTTCGTCATCACGACCCGGTTGACGCCGTTGTCGCGCCTGACGCCGACCCAGGCCGACTGGTCGCGCAGCATGGCCAGCCCGGCGCGGTCGCCGTCGGCCATCTGCGAGTAGTCGAGCTCGATCGTCGCCGTCGAGGACGGGCCCTGGATGCGGTGGGTCAGGGTGTTACGGGCGTTGTAGAGGTCGCCTGTGACGGTCGCGGTCTGCAGGTGCAGGCCGTTTCCGGTGGAGAAGCGGCTGGTGTCGGGGTTGTGGTTCCACTCCCAGCGGTGCCCGAGGCTGCCGGAGGTGAAGGTGTCGGGACCGGTCATGGACGCGACGGTCCGGCCGGTCTGGATGTTCGGCTTCGGGTAGGTGGTCCCCCAGCCGCCGTTGACGGTCTGCACCGCCGGCCAGTCGCCGGTCCAGGTGATCGGCGCGAGTGCCGGGACGCGGCCGCCGGGGTAGGCGTCGACGAACGCCATGTAGTACCAGTCGCCGTTCTGGGTCTGGACGAGCCCGCCCTGGTGGGGGACGCCGCCGCCGGAGACGGGGCCGGGCATGTCCAGCAGGACCTGGCGCATCTCGTACGGGCCCCAGGGCGAGGTGGAGCGGAGCACGTACTGGCCGTTGGCGGGGCGGGTCAGCCAGATGTAGTAGTAGCCGTTCCGCTTGTAGAAGCGCGAGCCCTCCAGGGTGCCGACGCTGCTCGGCGTCTGGAAGACCTGCTGGGCGCGCACCTGGCTGAGCCCGTCGGCGGAGAGCTGGGCGACGCTGATGGTGCCGTTGCCGTAGGCGACGTACATGGTGTCGTCGGTGTCGATCAGCAGGCCGGCGTCGTAGTAGCAGGTGTTGATGCGCGAGCGCCTGGTCCACGTGCCGTCCACGGCGGAGGCGGTGTAGACGTAGGTCCGGTTGAACTCGACGCAGCCGAGCCAGTAGTAGGTGCTGTTGCTCGGCCGGTAGTTCAGGGCCGAGGCCCAGATGCCCTTCACGTACGCCCGTCCGCCGTTGAGGTCGTAGGCTCCGGAGTCGAAATCGAGCCTCGGGACCGCATGCCCGGCGTACTCCCAGTCGACCAGGTTGTACGAGCGCAGGATCGGCGCGCCCGGCGAGTAGTGCATCGTCGAGGCCGAGTAGTAGTAGGCGTCGCCGACCCGGATGATGTCGCCGTCGGCGAAGTCCTGCCAGACGACCGGGTTGGTGTAGGTGCCGCCCGGGTTCTGGGTGCCGCCGTCGACCTTGACGAGCTGCCACTGCTGGTTGGCGCCGCCCCAGTCGTCGTACTGGACGACGTTGGCGCCGTCGGCGGTGGAGGCGCCCTGGACTTCGAGGGCCTTGCCGCTGTTGCGGTTGATCAGCCGGACGTGGCCGTCGGCGGAGTCGGCGAGTCTCCACTGCTGGTTGGCGCCGTTGTGGTCGGCCCATTGGACGATGTTCGCGCCGTTGGCGGTGGAGGAGCCGGAGACGTCCAGGACCTTGCCGGAGTGACGGGACCTGATGCGGTAGTGGCCGTCGCCGGAGTCGACGAACTGCCATTGCTGCTGGTTGCCGTTGTTGCGGGTCCATTGGGTGATGCGGCCGCCGTCGGCGGTGGACAGGTTGTAGACGTCCAGGGCCTTGCCGCTGTTGCGGTTGACCAGCACGTACCAGGCGTCGGTGTCGACCGTCGCGGCCGACGCCTGGGGCGTGAGGAACACGCCCACGACGAGCAGGGACGCGAGAACCGCGAGCGCGCGCCTCACAGGAACCTCCAGAGGTTGTTGTCCGCGCCGTTGTCGTCGGCGAGCACGACCTGCGCGCCCTGTGAGGTGCCGGCGAGGCCGAGGACCCGGCCGCCGTTGGCGCACTGGATGCGGAACGCGGCGGCCGATCCGTGGCGCAGCCGCCAGCGATGGTCGGCGGTGCCGTTGTCGGCCCACTGCACGACCCGCGACCCGGCGCCGGTGCCCATGTTCTCCACGCCCAGCACCTTCTGGCTGTTGGAGTTGCGCAGCCGCAGGTGGCCGCCGCTGTCGACGATCGCCGTCCACAGGTGGTCGGCGGTGCCGGTGTCGCCCCACTGGACGACGAGCGCGCCGTCGGCCGCGGACATGTCGCTGACGCCGAGCACCATGCCGGTGCCCACGTTCTGGATGCGCCGCGCGCCGTTCGGCACGAACCGCCACTGGTTGTCCGGGCTGCCGTTGTCGGACTCCTGGACCACCTGGGCGCCGTTCGCGGTCGACCCGTTCCGGATGCCGAGCAGCTTGGAGCTGTTGACGTTACGGATCTTGACGGAGCCGTCGCCGACATCGATGATCGTCCAGCGATGGTCGGCGGTGCCGGTGTCGCCCCACTGGAGCACCCTGGCGTCGTCGGCGGTCGACATGTTCTCGACGCCGAGCACCTTGCCGCTGTGCGCGTTGCGGAAGCGCAGGGCGCTGCCGTCGACGATCGGAACCCAGTCGTGGTCGGCGGTGCCGTTGTCGGTCCACTGCAGGGCCGGACCGCCGTCGGCGGTGGACATGTTCTGGATGCCGAGGACCAGCCCGCTGGCCGCGTTGACCAGCCGGAAGCTCGCCGCGCCGGTACCGCCCTGGCCGCCGGTGCTCCAATAGACGACGTAGTTGTGGTCGTGAGCGTCGTGGAAGGGCCCCAGGCGCACCGGCGCTCCGTCGGCCGTGGCGGTGAAGGCCAGGGAGGTGGCGCCGGTCCGGGCGATCGAGGAGGGGGCCAGGACCGGGGCCGACGACAGGCCGGTGCTGCCGTAGTCGCCCGACAGCACGACCGGGCCGTAGGTCACGGCTTGCACGTCAGGGTTGTCGTTGGCGGCCTTCATGACCACGCGCATGGGCAGCCGCACGGTCACGGTGTCGCCCGACGTCCAGGAGCGGGTGAGATCGGCGTAGGCGCCCGGCGTGGTGGCGATGTCCTGCTGGACCCCGTTGACGCTGATCGTCGCGCCCCGGGTCCAGGCCGGGATGCGGACGCGCATCGTCCACGTTCCGCTCACGTCGCCGGTGACCTGCAGCGACGTGGTGTCGTCGACCGGGTAGGAGGTGGTCTGGGTGACCGTGATGCCGCGCTGACTCCAGGTGAGCGTGGAAGGCGCGAACAGGTTCACGAACAGGGTGGTGCCGTTGTGGAAGTAGATCGAGTCCATCAGCTTGGTGTTGGTCTCGATCCCGGTGCCCTGGCAGCACCAGAAGGAGTTGTGGTCCGTGCTCCAGGTGCCTCCGCCCCAGGCCGGGCCGACGCCTCGGCGTCCGCCGGCGTTGAGCGGGGTGAAGTAGGTGACGTGCCCGTGCGCGTCTGCCGGGTTCTGCTGTCCGATCAGATGGTTGAGCAGGGCGTTCTCGTAGTAGTCGAAGTAGTCGGCCCGGGTCGGTGACAGCAGCCACAGCTCCCGGGTCAGCTTGAGCATGTTGTAGGTGTTGCACGCCTCGCCGGTGTCCCTGGTCAGGTGGGCGGCGATGGCGTCGGGGGCGCGGAAGTGCTCGGCCTGGCTGTTGGAGCCGTTCACGTACGTGTGCGCGCCGACGGTGATGGACCACGCGTTGGCGGCGATGTCGCGGTAGCGGGTGGTCCCCGTGGCCTTGTACGCGCGGGCCGCCCCGATCCACTTGGGCACCTGCGTGTTGGCGTGCAGTCCGTTGAGCCGGTCCTGGCCCGCGGCCAGCGGGTCGAAGACGGCCGCGTGGTCGAACCGCTGGGCCGTGGTCAGCCAGCGTGGGTCGCCGGTCATCTGGTACAGGTCCGTCAGTACGGCGTTCATGCCGCCGAACTCGGTGCCGAGCATGGCCTGCATCTGGCTCGCGCCGAGCCGTGACGTGCGGGTGTCCACCCATCCGGCCAGGGCCAGCAGCACGGTCCTGGCCTGGGTGTCGCCGATCAGCCGCCAGGCGTCCAGCAGCCCGGCCATGGTCTTGTGGATGCAGTAGTACGGCACGTTGCCGTTGCTCAGGGTGCGGTTCTCCAGCGCCGTGATGTCCGATTCGGGGAAACCGGACAGGTAGCCGCTGGTGAAGCCGGCGGCGCCGTTGTTCGCCTGGCATCTGGCCAGTTCGGCCACCATGTGGGTGGCCTTGTCCCGGCAGGCGGTGTCGCCGAGGACGGCGTAGGCCTGTGCCCAGGCCGTCAGGAAATGACCCTGCACGTGGGAGCGGAACGGGAAGGTGGGCGCGTCCCAGCCGCCGTTGGCCGCCGCGCCGCCGGTGGACAGCCGGTGGTTGGCCCGGAAGACGTACAGGAGCCGGTCGACGTCGACGAAGCGCAGGTAGCTGAGGGTGCGGTTCTGGTTGTCCAGCCAGCGGCCGGAGGTCAGCCGGACCTGGCCGAGGTCGAACGCGTAGGCCGAGACACCGAGGTCGGGTCTGGCCCAGGGGAGCGCGGCCGGCGCGGGGGACGTGCCGGCTGTCTCCGTCCGGCCGGTGACCGAGAGCGCGGCGGTCGCGCCCGCGGCCTGGAAGAGCTGACGACGGCTCAAGGACATGCGGAGCTCCTTGGGGAGGGGGGTGACGGCCTGCCGACGGTCACGTGTGCACCGGGTCAGGCCGTTGGAGGGGCCGCCTGTGGTCGTCGGCGCGGAGGTGCCGCTCCTCTCTGTTAGCGTTAACAATTTTCGGCTGAGAGCTACGCGGCGTCCCTCCCCCGGCCGCTTGCCGGGGCCGGGGGAGGAGCGCGCCCGGGGCGCGGTCACCGGGTGGAGGTCCGGATCACCACGCCCAGGCGACGGGACGACCCGTCGGTGGAGCTCACGCGGTGCTCGCGTTGTACGTCCACTTCTGGTTGCCGCCGCCCCAGCAGCTGTACAGCTGCAGGCCCGTGCCGTTGCCGGTGCCGGCGCCGACGGCGTCGAGGCACAGCCCGGACTGCACGCCCACGATCGTGCCGTCGGAGTTGACGCGCCATTTCTGGTTGTCGCCACCCCAGCAGGAGTAGATCTGGATCTTGGCGCCGTTGCCCGTGCCCCCGGCGTCCAGGCACTTGTCGCCGTACACCTTCAGCTCTCCGGCCGAGGTCTGCGTCCACTGCTGGTTGCTCTGGCCGTTGCAGTCCCACAGGTGCACCGCGGTGCCGTCGGCGGTGCCGGAGTTGGGCACGTCCACGCAGCGGCCGGAGGCCGTGTTCTTGATCTGCCCCGCGCCGCCCCCGCCGGGCGGCGGCGTCGTGGTGCCGCCGTTGAGCACGTTGAGCACCGCGGTGTAGGCGGGCTTCTTGTTGCCGTTGCCGTCGAAGAGCAGCGGGGCGGCGCCGGCGCCGAGCCAGGAGTCGCTGTCGCGGACGCCCCACACCGAGATGCCGGCGCAGCGCGGCACCGCCAGGCAGTCGCCGACGACGTTGGCGTACGTGGTGGCGGAGCCGCCCTGGATGTCCAGCTCGGTGATCTGCACGTCGACCCCCAGCGCGGCGAAGCTCTGGATGGTCGTGCGGTAGTTGCTGTTGTAGGGGCTGTTGCCGTTGAAGTGCGACTGCAGGCCGACGCAGTCGATCGGCACGCCGCGGGCCTTGAAGTCGCGGACCATGTTGTAGACGCCCTGGGTCTTGGCCCAGGTCCAGTTGTCGATGTTGTAGTCGTTGTAGCAGAGCTTGGCGGCCGGGTCGGCGGCGCGCGCGGTGCGGAAGGCCACCTCGATCCAGTCGTTGCCGGTGCGCTGGAGGTTGGAGTCGCGCCGGCCGCCGCCGCTGTCGGCGTACGCCTCGTTGACCACGTCCCAGGCGTAGATCTTGCCCTTGTAGTGGCCCATGACGCCGTTGATGTGGTCGATCATCGCCTGACGCAGCGCGCTGCCCGACAGCGACTGCATCCACCCCGGCTGCTGGGAGTGCCAGGCCAGGGTGTGCCCGCGCACCCGCTTGCCGTTCTGCACGGCCCAGTTGTAGACCCGGTCCCCGCTGGTGAAGCTGAACTGCCCCCGGTTGGGCTCGGTGGCGTCGATCTTCATCTCGTTCTCGGCCGTGACCATGGTGAACTCACGGCTGGCGATCGTGGTGTAGGCGGAGTCGCCGAGCCTGCCCGAGGAGATGGCGGTGCCGAAGTAGCGGCCGCTCTGCGCGGCGGCGGCGCCGAGCGTGCTCGCCGCGGCGTCGGCCGGGACCGCCGTCGCCAGTGCCGTGGACAGGCCGAGCGCGCCGATCACGCCGACGATCAACGCCCGGCGGCGCGCGCCGAGCGGCCGCCGGACGGCGGGTGGGGACATGGCGTTGACACCCATGCTTGAGCCTCCTTGTGCGAATCGTGGGGGGACGATCGTTCGGGACACCCCCGCGGGACCGACGCTGCGTCCGCCGGGGGCGCACCTCACACGCGTCGGGACGGCGGTCCCCCTGCCGGCCGCCACGGAGCCGGTAGGGGCGATCACCTCAGGCTTGAGTGTGGGAATGCGGCCGAAATGTGTCAAGGACGGAGTAAAACTTTCGACGATAAGACCCCGCTAGCTGCGCTGTTCATCCTGGCTCAGCAGGTAAGAAGTAGTTCGGAAAGTTTCGGACTGCACGATCAGGGCGGGGCTCCGGTGAAAGTTTCACAGGCGGTGGGCCGATCGGAGCACGACAGCACCGGCCCATGGGGTGCCGGCACCGTCCGGCCGGGAGCACACCCGCGTCGGCCGGCGCCCCCACGACGCCGGTCACCGCGACCGAGCCGCGGCCTCCGACGAGCCGTACTCCCGTGGTCATCCGAACCTCCTCAGCCGCCGGTGGACAAGGACCTGGCGGGCCGGGTCCACTTCTGGTTGGCGCCGCCGTGGCAGGTCCAGATCTGGACCCTGGTGCCGTTGGCGGTGCCGGCGCCGGACACGTCGAGGCACTTGTTCGCGCCGACCGCCGTGATGGTGCCGTCGGCGTTGAGGCGCCACTTCTGGTTGTCCTGGCCGTTGCAGTCCCAGATGATCACCGTGGTGCCGTCGGCGGTGGCGGCGCCGTTGACGTCCAGGCACTTGCCGCCGTACACGCGCAGCTCACCGGCACTGGAGGAGGTCCACTGCTGGTTGGGCTGTCCGTTGCAGTCCCAGATCTGCGCCTGCGCGCCGTTGGCCTGGGAGGCGCCGCTGACGTCCAGGCACCGGCCCGACCCCACACCCTGGAGCGCCTGCGTCGCCGGTGGAGCGCCCGGCGGCAGGAGGGTGATGGTGAAGGTGTCGCCGGCGGTGACGTGCGGGAGGTTGACCGTCGCGCCGTTGCCGGACAAGGTGACGTCGGAGTCCTGGACGGTGACCGGGGCGGAGACCGCGCCGCCGCCGTTGTAGGGGATGCGCTGGACGACCACCCGCACCCGGTTGTCGCGCACGACTCCGCTGGTGGTGTCCAGGCGCTGCAGGGCGACGGCGACGTTGCCCGTCGTGCTGCCGCCGCCGACCAGGACCTTGGCGTTCCCGTCGGCCTTGGTCGCGAACGCGTCGTAGGACCTGCTGGGGGTGACGGAGGCGATCTGGCCGGTCTGCGATCCGTAGAACCGGTAGACCCACCATTCGCCCTTGGGCTGGTACTGACCCGCCGGGTCACGGGTCAGCAGATTGGCGAGATCGTTGTGCAGGTTCGCGCCGCCCGCCCAGTTGGCGCGCAGGCCGTCCGCGCCGGCCCGCTCCAGCCGCGCTATGTACCAGGCCCCGTCGCCCGGGTTCTGCTCGTCGGCGGCGCCGTACTCGTTGATCTGGTACGGCCGCGGATGGGGGATCCCGCGCGCGTCGAGCGTGGTGTCGGCCGTGGCCGCGTTCGCGACCGGGTCACCGGGCAGGGAGTGCCAGCTGACGATGTCGGGGACGACCGCGTTGGCCTTGACGTAGTCGAGGTACTGGGTCCACCATCCGCCCGTCGCCGGAACGCAGGCGCAGCTCGGCCCGACGATCGAATGCGCCGGGAAGGCGGCCCGGATGCGCTGGTAGGCACGCTTCCACATGGCGAAGTACTGCGCCTGCGGACGGTTCCAGAACAGGGTGATGTTGGGCTCGTTCCAGATGTCCCACTGCACCGGGGCGCCGGTCGACCGCACGTCGTCGATGAGGCGGGTGAGGAAGGCGTCGTAGTCGGTCCAGTCGCCGTTGTCACCCGGGAAGCGCGAGATCGGGTAGCCGTCCGCGCCCCACAGGTCGTGGACCAGCAGGACGAACTCGCCGCCCAGCGACTTCGTGCGCAGGAGTTGCGCCCGGGTGGCGTTCCACCGGCGGTCGTACCTGCCCGACACCCAGCCGCCGGGGCTGTCGAGCTGCGCCCCGCCGGCCCGCATTGACCGGAATCGCACGTCCGTGAAGAAGCGGTCCGGGGGATTGGCCCCGTTCTCGGTCATCCCGTAGATCCACCCGGAGGCGCGGTACGTGGGGGAACCGCCCGAGACCGAGAAGTTCACGCTGATCGTCTCGTCCGCCGCCTGAGCCGGTCCGGCGGACGAGACGACCGATGCGGCGACGAGCGCACCGATGGACAGCAGCGCTGCCAGGCGGCGACGGCGTCCGCGCCGCCTGTTGCCCGGAAGGTCCATGCACACTCCTTCGACAGAGGGGCAGAGCGGCTCCACGAGCGGGGTACCGGGGGCCCTGCGCCCCGGCGAGGGCAAGGTGGGCGCGGGTCAGGCGCGGGTCCACTTCTGGTTGGCGCCGCCGTGGCAGGTCCATATCTGGACCTTGGTGCCGTTGGCGGTGCCGGCGCCGGCCACGTCGAGGCACTTGTTCGCGCCGAGGGCGGTGATGGTGCCGTCGGTGTTGAGGCGCCATTTCTGGTTGTTCTGGCCGTTGCAGTCCCAGATGATGACGGCGGTGCCGTCGGCGGTGGCGGCGCCGTTGACGTCCAGGCACTTGCCGCCGTACACGCGCAGCTCACCGGCGCCGGTGGAGGTCCACTGCTGGTTGGGCTGTCCGTTGCAGTCCCACAGCGCCACTTGGGTGCCGTTCGTCTGGGAAAGGGATGGGACGTCCAGGCATCTGCCGGCATTGACGTTGCGCAGAGCGCCGTTCGTCCCGGGCGTCGCCTTGATCGGCCCGTTGAAGGTCAGCTTCACCACGTACGCGAGCGCGGAGTACGGCCGGCCGGGCAGAGTGATGTGCAGGCCGCTGGAGTCCTGGTTGCGCGACGGCAGGTCGATGTAGGTGCCGGCGGTGTCGCCGATCATCTCGGCCCTGCTCAGGTTGGACAGGTCCACCATGCCGCTCGCCAGGGACGCGAGGTCGAGGCGGGCGCCGTCGCCGGGCCAGCCGAGCACGGTCGCGTACAGGACGGTGTTGTCCTTGCTGCGGGTGTAGCGGATGTCCTTGGCCGTTCCGGCGCGCGGGGTGGTGAACGAGCCGCCGCCCATCTTGGTCGGACCTTCGCCGTAGGTGGTCCAGGCGCGGGTGGAGTAGATCGACTCGCCGTTGCGCCTGAGGTAGGTCCCGAGCGCGTTCAGGATGTCCTTCTGTCCCTGGGGGATGGTGCCGTCGATCACGGGCGAGATGTTGAGCAGCATGTTGCCGTTCTTGCTCACCCGGTCGATCAGCGAGTGGAGCATCGCGGGCGCGCTGTAGTAGCCGATCCCGTCGGTGTAGGACCAGCTCGAACTGCTGATGGCGTCGTCGGTCAGCCAGTACGGGTACTGGATGCCGGCGGGGCCGCCGCGCTCGTAGTCGAACACCTCGCCCTTGTTGTCGAAGCCGTCCTTGTAGGTGGCCACGACCTCCTTGCCCCACGCGTTGGCCTGGTTGTAGTAGTACGACAGGAAGTCGAGCCGCCTGGACTCGTCGACGCGGGTGAGGTTGAAGTCCTGCCAGAGGATGTCGGGCCGGGCCTTGTCGACGACCTCCTTCAGCTTGTCGTACCAGAGCTGGTTCTGCGCGGCCGGGCCGAGCTGTCCGTAGAGCTTCCTCAGCGAGGTGGTGGGCTGCGCCGGCACGTGGTCGTAGTAGCCGGTGAAGTTGTAGGCGTGGTGCATCGCGACCAGCAGCTTCATGTTCCTGGCGCGGATCGCGTCGGCGAACAGGCGCAGCAGGTCCAGCTTGGGGCCCCGGCCGGCCGAGTTCCACTCGTTGACCTGGCTGTCCCACATGGAGAAGCCGTCATGGTGCTCGGCGACCGGGCCGGCGAACCTGGCCCCGGAGTCGGCGAACAGCCGTGCCCACTCGTCCGGGTCGAAGGCGCCGCCCGCGGACTTGAGCTTGGGCGCGAACTGGACCCAGGTGCCGGCCTTGTCGCGCGCGCCGTCGATGAAGTTGTGGTACGGCCACGCGGAGGGATCGCCGTAGACGCTTCTGTGGTGGTTGTTCTCCGCGGAGCCGCCGACGTACATGTTGCGCGGGTACCACTCGCTGCCGAAGGCCGGCGTGGCGAAGGCGCCCCAGTGGAAGTAGATGCCGAACTTCGCGTCCTGGAACCATTCCGGCGCGGCCGGGTGCTGGTCCACCGAGGCCCACGTGGGCTCGTAGACCGTGGGGGCGGCCGTGGCGGTGCCGGTGAGGGCGGGCGCCGTGAGGAGGGCCCCGGCGAGCAGAAGGGCGCCGGCGAGTGCGGTGCGTCTGCGGAGAGCGGACAGCTTGATGGGGGGCACGCTGTCTCCTGGTGTTGGCCATCGTGTCGATTCGATCGGGTGCGGCGAGGCTGCCGCCGGTGGGGTCAGAGGCGGGTCCACTTCTGGTTGGCGCCGCCGTGGCAGGTCCAGATCTGGACCCTGGTGCCGTTGGCGGTGCCGGCTGCGCTGACGTCCAGGCACTTGTTCGCGCCGACCGCCGTGATGGTGCCGTCGGTGTTGAGGCGCCATTTCTGGTTGTTCTGGCCGTTGCAGTCCCAGATGATCACCGTGGTGCCGTCGGCGGTGGCGGCGCCGTTGACGTCCAGGCACTTGCCGCCGTACACGCGCAGCTCACCGGCGCTGGTGGCGGTCCACTGCTGGTTGGGCTGTCCGTTGCAGTCCCAGATCTGCGCCTGCGCGCCGTTGGCCTGGGAGGCGCCGCTGACGTCCAGGCACCGGCCCGAACCCGTGCCGCGCAGCGCGCCCGTCGCCGGCGGATCGACCGTAGGGGTGACCGTGGGTGTGGGCGTCGGCGTCGGATCGGTGCCGCCGAACTGCGCGAAGAAGTTCCACACCACCGGCCTGGTCCAGGACCTCTCCCCGGGTTCGAGGTCGCCGGGCCGCCCGTCCACCGGGCCGGGGGTGTGGCCCGCGTCGAACGCCGCCCACGTGACCGGGTACCCGGCCCGGCAACCCGAGTAGGTGGTGACGATGTGCGTCAGGCTGCCCTGCGCCGGCTCCGGCGGGTTCTGCGGGGTGCAGCCGTTGTTCCTGACGAACCTGTCACGCAGCGACCGGCCCGCCGAGATGTTGAGCACCGAGTCCCTGATGCCGTGCAGCCCGATGTAGGCGATGGGTTCGGTGCCGCCGGCGCATCCGCTGAGCTGCGCCCCGGAGTAGACCGCCACCGCGCGGAAGGTCGTCGCCCGGGCGCACGCGAGCGCGTAGCTCATGCCGCCGCCGTAGCTGAAGCCCATGGCGAAGCGCTGGGAGGTGTCGACGCAGAGGTCCGCCTCGATCCGCCGGATCATGTCGTCGACGAAGGTGATGTCCTCGCCGCCGGAGTTGGCCCAGCCGTTGTTGAAGCCCTGCGGCGCGACGAAGATCGCGGTGTTGTTCGACAGTGCCCGGAGTCCGTAATAGGACCAGGGATATCCACTGGTCCCACCCGAGTCGACGTCGTTGGCGGTGCCGCCGTTCCAGTGGAACCCGAAGATCAACCGGTAGGGAGTGGTGTTGGTGTAGTTGTCGGGAATCCGCAGGATGAAATTGCGATTCTTACCGCTCGTCGTGATCGACTGCGGACCGCTTCTCAGCGTCGGGGACTTTCCGCACCCCGCCGTGCCCCCGGCGGCGCTCGCGCCGGCCGGTGACGTGGTCGTGCTGTTGCCCAGCGCCGCCTGAGTCGCGCCCAGGACGAGCAGTGCGACGGTCGCGACAGCGGTGAGGAGCGCTTTGTACCGCGACATCACGCGCCCTCCTTCGCCGTTCTCAGAGTGGCACGGGTCAATGGAGAAGCCATTTCTGCCGCCTTTCTGATGTGAGCGTTCACAATGCCGCGATGATCGGATGCCGCCTTTCTTGTGGTCGGCTGGAGGGAGATGGTGCAGCGGAGCAAATATGACCGTGACCGGCCCTGTCAAGACATGGCCGCTCCGCGGTTCGCCGGCCCTCGCCGGAGGGGGCCGCCGCTTCCGCGCCTGGCCAGGGGAGGCGGCCGTGGTCACCGTCGGCGCGCTGCCCTGAAACTTTCACCGCCTGCGCGTCGAATCGTTTCGCGCCAGTCCGGCCGACAGCCCATGGGTGGCAGCGGAGCGGACCGCGGGGGTATGGGGGGTGCTAGCGTCGCAGCCGTACGGGGTCGGCCGGTCCGCTGCGACGGACCAGCCAGGCCTCGGTGATGTGCTGGAACATCGCCTCCGCGGCGCCCTCGGGGTCGTGGGCGGCGATGCGCTCGTAGATGCGCCGGTGGCCGAGGTTCGACGCCACGCACAGGGCCCGCTCGGTCCGGCCCATGTACCGCGCGGTGTTGATGACCTGGCTCTCCAGTGCCCGCACGACGCCACGAGCGATGCGGTTCCCCGACGTCTGCATGATCGTGTCGTGGAAGGCGCGGTCGCTGTCGGCGTACGTGGCGGGATCGTCCACCAGCTCGTCCATGCGGTCCACCAGCGCGCGCAGCCGCTCCACCGTGTCCGGGCCGGCCAGGCGGGCCGCGACGTTGGCCATGTCGGACTCCAGCACGCGCCGCGTGACGACGAGGTCGTCGAGGATCGTCAGGCTCTCGTCCTCGGCGATCGTCGCGGCGAGGACGAGCTCGTCGAGCATGTCCCACATCGCCGGGGGGTTCACCATGGTGCCGGCGCCTTGGCGGACCTGGACCAGCCCCTTCTCCTGCAGGACCTTCACGGCTTCCCGGACGACGGTGCGGCTCACGGAGAAGGCCTCGCACAAAGCGGGCTCCGGGGGCAGCGGAGTCCCCGGCGGGTGCACGCCGCGGACGATGCGCTCCACCAGCTCGGCCGTCACCGCCCGGGCGAGAGTGGCCGGCCGTCGGACCCAGGCCGGTGGCGCCGGGACACCGCCGGCTGTCTCCTGCGATGCCGTCATCTCTTCCCCTCCGGTGGCCTCGCGAGGAGCGGGCCACCGCGTCAGTATACGGGTCCAGCGTTGACGTAAGACGTCATACGAGTTACGTTTCAGCGCGTCGCGATGGCGGGCCCCTCGGCCGCTCTCGGAAGGTGAGCACTGATGAAACGACGCGTGTTGTGCTCGGCCGTGATGGCCGCTGGACTGGCCCTGGCCGGCTGCGGAAGCGCGGCCCGGACGGGATCCCCGTCCGGGAACTCCCAGCAGGGGCAGCAGAAGCTCGTGGTCTGGGATTGGAAGTCCGGTGAGCCGGCGGCCGCCACGTACGTCGAGAAGGTCAAGGCCGACTTCGCCGAGCGGCATCCCGGCGTCACCGTCGAGTTCGTCGCCCAGCCGTTCGACCAGTACTACACCCTGCTGGGCACGGCCGCCCAGTCCCGCAAGGGGCCCGACGTCATGCTGTTCAACGGGGGCGGGCAGATCCGCGACCGGGCCGACGCGCTCCTCCCGCTGGACCCGTACGTGGCCCAGGACAGGAGCCGGTTGGCGGGCTGGGACGCGTTCACCAAGGACGGCAGGACCTACGCCGCGCCGGTGACCCTGCAGGGGCACCCGATCTACTACAACAAGACGCTCTACGAGAAGGCCGGTCTCGATCCGGCGAACCCGCCCAGGACATGGGACGAGTTCGTCCGCGCCTGCTCCGCCGTCAAGAAGGCGACCGGGGCCGCGTGCCTCGCGCTCGGCAACAAGGAAGGCTTCGGGATCCAGTTCTTCATGTCCGGCCTCGGCTCCGGCATCCTGACGCCGCAGGAGTACGGCGACTGGATCGCGGGGAAGCGCGACTGGACCTCTCCCCACGTGAGACGGATCTTCGAGCTGTGGAAGGACGCCGGCGACAAGGGGCTGAACAGCGCCGGCGCCAACTCCACCGCGATGTTCACGGACGTCTTCAGAGTCTTCGAGAGCGGCAGGGCCGCCCACGTCATCGGGCTGATGTCGGACGTCGGGCACTGGAAGGACTTCGGCGAGTTCCTGCCCCCCGACAAGATCGGCGTCATGACCGCCCCCGTCGTGACCGGCGGAGCCACCCCGAGCCTTCCGTACGACGGCGGCATCGGCTACGCGGTCGCCAGGTGGACGAAGGACCCGCGGCTGGCCGCGGACCTGGTGCGCTCCCTGACCTCGGCCGACGCCCTGACCGCGTTCTCCGCCTCGGCCGGCGCGATCGCGTCCGACACGACGATCGACGTCTCGCGGGCCGGCCCGGCCGTCGCCGCGATCGTGCCCGAGATCAGGACCGGCAGGCCCGCCCTGCACGTCGCGCTGTCCTCCAAGACGCTGGATCTGATGGGGAGACTGTCGCAGCAGCTCCTGAGCGGGTCCACCACCGTCGACAAGGCCGTGAAGCAGTTGGCGGCCGCCGACCGGGCGAGCTGATCGCGTGCCGATGCGAGGTACGTCGCCGTCGGTCCGCCCGGCCGGCCCCGGACGAGCCGGTGGCACGACGACGCGGCGGGAGGGCCGCCCCGGGGCCGCCCGTACGGGCGCCGGGCGCACCTCCCGTGGGGCGCGCGCCGAACGCCTCGCGCCCTACGTCCTGGTGGCCCCGGCCGTGCTGATCCTCGTGACGCTGCGGCTGTGGCCGCTCGTCCTCGGGGTGAACTACTCGTTCACGGGTGACGGCGCGTCGAACGGGACCCCGGTCGGTCTGAGCAACTACCTGGAGCTGGCCGGCGACCCGTTGTTCCGCACCTCGCTGCGCAACGTCGGGCTGCTGGTGCTGCTGCTGCCCGTGGCGGTGGCGATCCCCGGCCTGCTCGCGACCTTCATCTACCTGCGCGTGCCGGGGCACCGCGTCTACCGCGCCGTCTACTTCTTCCCGGCCGTGCTCTCGCCGGTGATCGTCGGTGCGATCGTCACCCTCATGCTCGGATTCGACGGGCCGTTGAACGCCGCCCTCGGGATGATCGGCGTCGGCCCGGTCGACTGGCTCGGCGATCCGGGCACCGCCATGTTCACGGTCGTCGGCGTGCACGTATGGGCGACGTTCGGGATGGCCCTGGTGGTGTTCCTCGCCGGATTCAGCACCCTGGACGCGTCGCTGCTGGACGCCGCCCGCGTGGACGGCGCGTCGCTCCGCCAGGTCGTCAGGCACGTGATCGTCCCCGGCCTGACGCGCACCATCCAGTTCGTCTTCGTGACCACGATGATCGGGATGCTGACGTCCATGTTCGGCCTGCTCTTCGTCATGACCAACGGCGGCCCGGAGGGATCGACCTACCTGCCGGAGTACTACATCTGGCACCAGCAGGGACAGCTGAACCGGCCGGCGCTCGCCTCGGCCGCGTCGACGGTCCTCTTCGTCGTCATGCTCGTGGTGGGGCTCGCGCAGATCACCCTGCTCCGCCGCACGGGGAGGCTGGACTGATGCCGGGCATGCGTCTGGCCAGGTGGGTGGCCGCGGTTCCGATGGCCGTCCTCGCGCTGGTGACGATCTATCCGCTCGTGTTCACGGCCAACGTCGCGATGAAGACCCGGCGCGACTACGTCCTCGACCGGTTCGCCCCGGCGGGCTCCCCGCGCTGGGACAACATCGCGCAGGCGTGGGCCGGCGCCGGAATGGCGCGGTACTTCGCCAACTCCTTCGTCGTCGTGGCGTTCGCCGTGGCCCTGCTGTTGCTGCTGGGCTCGATGGCGGGTTTCGCGCTGAGCCGGCTGCGGTTCCGCGGCTCTTCGGTGATCTACCTGGGCTGTCTCGCGGGACTGTTCATCCCGTTCCAGGTGATCATGGTGCCGCTCACCAGGATCATGGCGGACACCGGTCTCGTCGACACCTATCCGGGACTGATCCTGGCCTACGTGGCGCAGTTCCTCCCGTTCACCGTCTTCCTCATGGCGAGCCACTACAGGACCATCCCGCCGGAGATCGTCGACGCGGCCAGGATCGACGGGAACACGGTTTACGGCGTGTACCGGCGGATCATGCTGCCGCTGGGCGTGCCGGCGCTGCTGTCGGTCGGCATCCTCGACATGCTGTTCTGCTGGAACGACGTGCTCATCTCCCTGCTGATGATGCCGTCGCCCGAGCATCGCACCCTCATGATCGGGGTCAACGCGCTGCGCGGACAGTACTCCGACGACATCCCCACCTTCGCCTCGGGAGTCCTGATCGCGGCGGCGCCCGTGCTGCTGCTCTACCTGTTCCTCCAGCGCCAGATCGCCGAAGGCGTCACCGCCGGTTCCACGAAGGGCTGACATGCGGATCACGGGGTATCGGACCGCGACGACGGTCCAGCGATGGGGCCGCCCGGTCGGTGACGCCAACGGCGTCTTCGCCGACGGGGCCGTCCCGGTGCCGATCGTCATGGTCGACACCGACGAGGGGATCACCGGCGTCGGCCTCGGGCCGCACGTCCAGATCGGCGCCGTGTTCCCCGCGATCGAGGGCGAGGATCCGCGCGGCGTGACGGCGCTCTACGATCGCATGCTGCGGCAGACCTTCAAGGCGGGGCACGCGGGAGCCGTGTTCGGCACGATCGGCGCGCTCGACACCGCGCTGTGGGACATCAAGGCACAGGCGGCCGGTGAACCGCTCTGGCGCCTGCTGGGCGGACGCGACAGGACGGTGCCCGCCTACGCCTCGGGCCTGGACATCGCGCTGACCGACGACGAACTCGTCTCGGTCTACCGGACCTACGCCGAGCGCGGTCTGCGCGCGGCCAAGATCAAGGGCGGCCTCGACATCGAACGCGACCGGCGCCGCCTGACGCTGGTACGCGACGTCCTGACCGAGGCCGGGAACGGAGCGCGGCCGGGGCTCATGCTGGACGTGAACGAGGCGTGGACGCGCAAGCAGGCGGTCCGGCACGTCTGCGAGCTGGAGCGCACCCTGGATCTCACCTGGATCGAGGAGCCGGTCCGGCGATGGGACGCCGAAGGACTGGCCGCCGTCGGCCGCGGCGTCCGCGCGTCGGTCGCGACGGGGGAGAACCTCACCGGTCTTGAGCAGTTCCGTCCGCTGCTGGCCGCGGGGGCCGTCGACATCGTGCAGACGGCCGTGGTGTGGGGGGTGTCCCACTTCCTGCGGGTGTCCGCCCTGGCGCAGGCCCACGACCTGCCGGTCAGCCCGATCGGCACCACGCCGCTCGCGTTGCTGCACGCCGCGACGTCAGTGCCGAACCACCTGGCCAGCGAGCTTCAGGATCTCCACCCGCCGCTCGGAGTGTCGCTCGACCTGCACGTCGAGGACGGCGCCTTCGTCCTCGGGGACACGCCGGGTCTCGGCGTCACCCTCGACGAGCAGGTGATCGGCGCGTACACCCGGCGGCCGGACGCCGGGGCCGCCGAGGGCCCCCACATCCGGCCGGAGCACGCCGGACGACGGCTGCTGGCGGTGGCCGACGGCTTCCGGCCCGAGCCGTCACCGGGACGGGACGGCGCCGTCCGCGACTGACGCGCCCGGCGCCGCCCCGCACCCGTGGCCCGGTGCTGCCGTCCCGGGACCGGTCAGCGGTATCCGGCGGCGACGACGTCGGCCTGCACGGCGTTCTCCACGGCGTCGGTCGGGTAGCCGGCGACCATGGCCCCTTCGTAGAAGGTGCCCGCGCTGAGGTTGGCGCCGCCGCCGGGCTTGCAGCAGTCGCCGCCGCTGCCCAGGATGATGGCCCCCTGCTTCTTCATCGGGCTGTAGCCGTTGGGGAGCGGGCCGTCGTACAGGGTGGCCAGGCCGCCGGACTGGGCGTTGCTCCCCTTCATGGCGAACCGCGACGTGCCGTTGTTCTTCAGCGTGGCGGTGACGAACTTGTGGGGGAAGGCCCGCTGGCCGGGGTTCCAGGACTGGCTGCCGCCGGGATACAGACCCCATTCCAGGTCGGCCTGGACCCAGGGGCCGCCTCCCTGGCAGCCGCCGAACCAGCATTGGGTGCTGAAGTTGATGGCGTCCATGGCGCCGGCGGCGTCGGCCTTCCTGGTGGTCTCGCTGTTGCCGTAGTCGAAGCAGCAGCCGCCGTTGACGTGGGTGCCGCTGGTCACCATGTACATGCCCTCCGGTGCGCTGCCCGTGGGAACGCCGGTCAGGTGGCCGTCCCGCCAGTAGCTGTTGCCGGGGTTGATGTAGAGGGAGTAGGCCTTGCCGCCGCCGACGGTGAGCGACTCGCTGGTCGCGATGGCGGGCCTGCTCTGGGAGGAGCCGGGGACCACGCTGGAGCCCTGGTACCACAGGTCGTTGCCCCGCCCGGACTGGTCGTAGACGACCGTGACGACGCACGTGGTGCCGGCGCAGAAGGAGTCCTGCGCCGCGGCGTCGGCGACGCCGCCCGCGCTCAGGACGCCGACGACGCGGGTCGTGCTGTCGGAGGAGCGCCTGACCTGGTACAGGTTGCCGCTGTAGGAGCCGTAGAGCGCCCGGGTCGTGCTGTGCGCCGCCACGCACGGTGTGCCGCCCGAGGCGTAGATGTCGCACGGGCGCGCGCCGGGCGGCGGCGGGGTCGGCGTCGGCGTCGGCGTCGGGCTGGGCCCGGCTCCGGTGGTCCACTGCTGGTTGGCGCCGCCGTGGCAGGTCCAGATCTGAACCTTGGCGCCGTTGGCGGTGCCCGCCCCGCTGACGTCCAGGCACTTGTTCGCGCCGACCGCCGTGATGGTGCCGTCGGTGTTGAGGCGCCATTTCTGGTTGTTCTGGCCGTTGCAGTCCCAGATGATCACCGTGGTGCCGTCGGCGGTGGCGGCGCCGTTGACGTCCAGGCACTTGCCGCCGTACACGCGCAGCTCACCGGCGCTCGTGGCGGTCCACTGCTGGTTGGGCTGTCCGTTGCAGTCCCAGATCTGCGCCTGCGCGCCGTTCGTCTGGGAGGCGCCGGCGACGTCGAGACACCGGCCCGATCCCACGCCCACCAGGGGCGCGGTCGCCGCCGAGGCCGGCAGCGACCAGGTCAAGCCTGTGGCCACGAGCGCCCCGAGCACCGCCGCGACAGTCGCGACGGCCGCCCGGCGGCGCCGCACCCGCGGCGGCCGGCCCGGTAAGGGAGCGGAGGGAGGTCGCATGGGCGTACTCCTTGGAGGTGAGGGCCGCTCGTGCGAATCGGTTCGACAGGGCACGGGGCCGGCCGAGGACGGAGACAGCGGATGTACGGCGGAGCACACACGAACGGCGGAGCGCCTGTCAAGGTCTCGCTCGACAGGCGCTCCGCGCGGGGTCCTGCGGTGGCTGCCATCGGCCCGGGCCGTGCTCCGCCCGGCCAGGCCTCGATGAAACGTTCATCGGGCGCGGGGCGGCCGGGTCAGCGGGAGGAGAACAGGCGCTGCCGGATCTCCCGGCGATAGTCGTCGAGGGTGTTGTCGATGTGCCTGGCGGCGGCCTCGGCGGCCGCTTCGGAGTCACCGGCGCGGATGGCCCGGTAGATCGCCTCGTGTTCCTCGACGGCCTCGGCGGCGTGCCCGCCCACCGAGCCGCGCAGCCCGATGAGGCTGGACTGGGCCTGCAGCCGCCGGGCCTCCTGTACGGCGATCTGGAGGAACATGTTGTGCGCGGCCGTGGCGATGGCGATGTGGAAAGCGTCGTCGCCCTCGTTGAACAGGTCCTCGCGTCCCGTCTCGAAGCCATGGCGGCACAGGGCGGCCGCGTCCTCGATGGCCCTCAGCTCCGCCGGGGTGGCGCGGCGGGCGGCCTGCCGGCTGGTCTCCATCTCCTGCGTGCGGCGGAACTCGAACAGCATGTAGACGTGGTCCAGGTCGGTGGGGAGGAAGAAGGACGCCCAGCGCCCGGTGCCCAGCATCCCCTCGTCGTCGGCCACGTACAGGCCGCGGCCCTTCTGGGCGCGCACCCGGCCGAGCGCGGAGAGGATCTTCACCGCCTCACGGACGACGGTGCGGCTGGTGCCCAGCTGCCGGGCCAGCTCGTTCTCGGTCGGCAGACGGTCTCCCGGGTGAAGGCGGAGCCGGACGATCAGCTCCAGCAACTGCTCCGCGGCCACCTCGTAGCCCGGCCGGTATCCGCTCTCCCGCGGGGTGTCGGTCACCGTGCTCCTTCCTCGCCGTCCCCCGCAAGAGTACGACCGATCGGGGTCGCCGATCGGGGGGTTGAGCCCGGCGCCGGATCAGTACGACACATATGAATGATTCATGCGTGAATGCTCGACGCGAAATGCCACACCCGCAGGAATTATCGCTGGTCAGCAGGACGAAATGGCTCACGGTGGCCAGATGATGATGTGCAAGGGGCGGAATAAGTGGGCTTAAGGACTTGACGGGTACCGGCGCCGAGATCGTAATAGGGGGCGAGGTCCGGGGCACGCGCTCCTTTCCGGACCCTCCGCGGCTGGATCGCGACCCGAGCACCCCTCCACCCCCAGAGGACCCACCGTGCCGTCATCCTCGCCCTTCCGGGCACTGAGACCGCTCCTGACCGGCCTCCTCGCCGCGGTGCCGGCCGTGGCGTCGGCCCTCGTCGTCCCGGCCACCTCGGCCCTCGCGGCCACCACCACCCTGTACGCGTCACCCTCCGGCACCGGCACCGCCTGCGCCTCCGCCCAGCCTTGCTCGCTGTCCGCCGCGCAGACGGCGGTGCGGTCGCTGAACGGCGCCATGTCCGGCGACATCGTCGTCGAGCTCGCCGACGGGGTGTACCGGCTCTCCGCGCCGCTCCGGCTGACCGCCGCCGACTCCGGGAACAACGGCCACACCGTCACCTGGCAGGCCGCGCCGGGCGCTCGTCCCGTCATCAGCGGGGCCCGGGCGGTCACCGGATGGTCACTGGCCGACCCCGGGAGGAACATCTGGCGGGCCGCCGTCGGCGCCGGGATCGACACCCGGCAGCTGTACGTCAACGGCGCGCTCGCCACGCGTGCCCGCACCCAGGTGAACCGGGCCGACTTCACCGCGACCAGCACCGGCCTGAGGTTCGGCGACAGCGCGCTGAGCTATCTGAACAACCTGGCCGACCAGAACCGCGTCGAGCTGGAGAGCGTGGGCTCGTTCACCGACCGCTACGTCACGGTGCAGAGCATCAGCGGGAACTTCATCACGATGCAGCAGCCCGGCTGGAACAACAACACCTTCGGGTACGACACCTTCACGAAGCCGCACCGGGCGGGCCCGCTGTACCTGGAGAACGCCTACGAGTTCCTGGACGCGCCGGGGGAGTGGCACATCAACCCCGGGACCGGCGTCCTGTCCTACATCCCGGCGGCCGGGCAGAACATGAGCAGCGTCAGCGTCGAGCTGCCGGTTCTCCAGTCCCTGGTGAACGTCGGAGGCACCTACGACGCGCCCGCGCACCACATCGCGTTCAGCGGGATCACGTTCACCGGCACGACCTGGCTCGGCCCCAGCAGCAACCAGGGCTACGCGGACCAGCAGACCGGCGCCTACATCGCGGGTAACTGGAACTGGCCCGCCGACAGGCTGACCTCCTGCCAGGAGGGCTGCCGGCAGTTCGAGGCCGCGCGGCCGAACTGGTATCAGATGCCGGCGGCCGTACAGGTGTCCGCGGCCCACCACATCACCTTCACCGACTCCCAGTTCGTCAACCTCGGCCAGACGGCCGTGGGCATCGGCAACGACGCCAACGCGCACGCCAGCGGGGTCGGCCTGGGCGCCAGCGACATCACGGTCACCCGGTCCGAGATCGCCCGCGGCTCGGCCGGCGGCATCGTGGCCGGCGGCGTGCGCGCCGACGCGCACCACCCCGGCGACCAGCGGATGGTCAACCGGAACATCACGGTCAGCAACAACCGCATCCACGACCTCGGCCTGGACTACCGGGGCATCGTCTCGGTCCTGACCACCTACGTCACCGGCACCGACGTGTCACACAACGAGGTCTACAACCTGCCGTACACCGGCATGTCGATCGGATTCGGCTGGGGCGCCAACGAGCCGGGCGGCAGCAACAACTACGCCAACCGCGGCCTGTACGACTACCAGCCGCGCTACACCACTCCCACCACCGCGTCCGGCAACAAGCTCACCGGCAACTACGTGCATGACGTCATGCAGCAGATGACCGACGGGGGCTGCATCTACACGCTGTCGTGGAACCCGAACGCGGTGATCAGCGGCAACCACTGCCTGCGGACCAACGGCTGGTTCGGGATCTACTTCGACGAGGGCTCCAAGTACTACACCGTCACCGGCAACGTGCTCACCAACACCGGCACCTGGGCCACCGCCAACTACTGGGGTGGCGAGAACATGGGGAACTTCACCGTCACCGGCAACTGGTCGACCAATGGCAGCACCAACGTGACCAACGGCGACCGCGGCAATGTGGTGAACAACAACGTCACCGTCACCAACGGCGCCTGGCCGGCGGGTGCCCAGGCCGTGATGGCCTCCGCCGGTCCCCAGGGCCAGCCTTCTGGGAGCACGACGAGCGCGCTCAAGGGTACGGGCTCCGGCCGGTGCCTGGACGTCAGCGGCGCCTCGCAGTCCAACGGCGCGCAGGCGCAGATCTGGGACTGCAACGGCCAGAACAACCAGCAGTGGACCTCGACCGGTTCGGGTGAGCTGCGGGTCTACGGCGGCAAGTGCCTGGACGTGAACGGGGCCGGCACGGCGGACGGCACCAGTGTGATCATCTGGGACTGCAACGGCCAGAGCAACCAGCAGTGGCGCATCAACGCGGACGGCACGATCACGGCGGTAGGAGCGAACAAGTGCCTGGACGTCAGCGGCGCAGGCACCGCCAACGGCAGCAAGGTGCAGATCTGGACCTGCACCGGCGGCACCAACCAGAAGTGGGCCCGCGTCTGACGACGTGCCCCCGGTACCCACTTGCAGGAGGGAACACTCATGTTCCGACGTCCATGGCCAACCTTGCTCACCACGATGGCGCTGCTCATTCCCGGAGCGCTCGCGCTCGGCACCGCCCCGGCGAACGCCATCGTCATCCCGGCGTCCGACTACCAGCAGGTGTCTCTCGCGTCAGGAGGCGCGGAGCTGGGTGAGGCGATGTCGCTGGCCGTGATGCCGAACCGGTCGGTGGTGCACACGGCGCGCGACGGCACGGTGCGCATCACCGATGTCAACGGCAACACCAAGGTGGCCGCCAAACTCAACGTCTACAGTCACGACGAGGAGGGTCTGCAGGGTGTCGCGGTGGACCCCGACTTCGCGTCGAACCGGTACATATGGCTCTACTACTCGCCGCGGCTGAGCACGCCGAACGGGGATGCGCCGAGCACCGGCACGCAGGCCCAGTTCGACCAGTGGAAGGGCGAGCTGTACCTGTCCCGGTTCACCCTCAAGCCGGACGA
This sequence comes from Nonomuraea roseoviolacea subsp. carminata, assembly GCF_024172185.1. GTDB lineage: Bacteria > Actinomycetota > Actinomycetes > Streptosporangiales > Streptosporangiaceae > Nonomuraea > Nonomuraea roseoviolacea. The sequence goes on along the minus strand of NZ_JAMZEC010000001.1, from coordinate 26,117 downwards.
TACCCTCGACCTGGCCAGCGAGAAGGTGGTCCTGCGGGTCCAGAACGACCGCGGCCTCTGCTGTCACGTGGGCGGGGACCTCGACTTCGACGCCGCCGGAAACCTCTATCTGACCACCGGCGACGACAGCAACCCGTTCGAGTCGAGCGGGTACGCCCCGCTGGACGAGCGGACCAACCGCAACCCGCAGTACGACGTCCAGCGCACCGCCGCCAACACCAACGACCTGCGCGGCAAGCTCCTGCGCATCAAACCGCAGCCCGACGGCACCTACACGATCCCCAGCGGCAACCTGTTCCCGCCGGGGACGGCGAAGACCCGGCCGGAGATCTACGCGATGGGCTTACGCAACCCGTTCCGGATGAGCGTCGACAAGGCGACCGGCGTCGTCTACCTCGGCGACTACGGGCCGGACGCGGGTGTCACCGACCCCAACCGGGGGCCGAGCGGGCAGGTGGAGTTCGACCGCATCACCGGTCCGGGCAACTACGGATGGCCGTACTGCACGGGCACGAACACCACCAGCGAGACCTACAACGAGTGGAACTTCGCCACCAACAGCACCGGTCCGAAGTACGACTGCGCGGGCGGCCCGACCAACAACTCCTTCCGTAACACCGGCCTGACCACGCTGCCTCCGGCGAAGCCGGCGTGGATCAAGTACGCGGGTGACTCGGGAAGCCCGCCGGAGTTCGGCTCCGGGTCGGAGTCGCCGATGGGCGGTCCGGTCTACCGTTACGACCCCAACCTGAACTCGGCCGTCAAGTTCCCGCAGACGCTCGACGGGCGGTTTTTCGCCGGTGAGTACGGCCGGCGCTGGATCAAGGCGATCGAGGTCAAGGCGGACGGCGGCTACGGGGAGATCTCGGCGTTCCCCTGGTCGGGGACGCAGGTGATGGACATGGCCTTCGGCCCTGACGGGGCCCTGTACGTCCTGGACTACGGCACCGGGAACAACAACCAGGCGCTGTACCGCATCGAGTACATCGGCACCGCCAACCGCAACCCGATCGCCAAGGCGTCCGCCGACAAGACCTCCGGACCGGCCCCGCTCACGGTGAACTTCTCCTCGGCGGGCAGCTCCGACCCGGAGGGCGGCGCGCTGACGTACTCGTGGAACTTCGGCGACGGCACCACGTCCACGGCGGCGAACCCGAGCAAGACCTACACCGCGAACGGCGCCTACACCGTCACCCTCACCGTCCGCGACCCACAGGGGCTGACCGGAAGCGCGAGCGTGATCGTGACCGTGGGCAACACCGCCCCGGCGGTGACGCTGACCACCCCGGCCGACGGGCAGCTGTTCTCCTTCGGGGACACCGTGCCCTTCCAGGTCACCGTCACGGACCCGGAGGACGGCACGATCGACTGCGCCAAGGTCACCGTCGCCTACTTCCTCGGCCACGACAGCCACCGTCACCAGATCACCTCCAAGACCGGCTGCTCGGGCTCCGTCTCCGTGCCGGTCGACGGTGAGCACGACGCCGCGGCCAACATCTACGGCGTCTTCGAGGCTTCCTACACCGACAAGGGCGGCCTGACCTCCACCAGCGCCCGCACGCTCCAGCCGCGCCACCGGCAGGCCGAGCACTTCGGCGCCCAGCAGGGCGTCCAGACGGCCGACCACGGCACCGCCGAAGGCGGCAGGACGGTCGGCTTCACCGACGACGGCGACTGGATCTCCTTCCAGCCGTACAACCTGGGCGACGCGACGGGGATCACCGCTCGGGTGTCGTCGGCGGGCGCCGGCGGCCGGATCGAGGTGCGGGCGGGCTCGGCGACGGGCACGCTGCTGGGCACGGTGAACGTCGCGAGCACCGGCGGCTGGGACACCTTCACCGACGTCTCGGCGACCCTCGCCGGCGCGCCGGCCGGAACCACGACGCTGTACCTCGTCTTCCGCGGACCGACCGGACAGGGCTACCTGTTCGACGTCGACGCCTTCACCCTCGACACCGGCACGTCGCCCCCGGGGAACACCAGCGCGCTGAAGGGCGCGGGGTCGGGCCGGTGTCTCGACGTCGCCGGCGCCTCCCAGACGAACGGCGCGCAGGCGCAGATCTGGGACTGCAACGGACAGCCCAACCAGCGGTGGACCTCCACCAGCGCCGGTGAGTTGCGGACGTCCGGCGGCAAGTGCCTGGATGTGAGCGGCGCAGGCACGGCGGACGGCGCCGCGGTGATCATCTGGGACTGCAACGGCCAGAACAACCAGAAATGGCGCCTGAACACCGACGGCACCATCACGGCGGTCGGGGCGAACAAGTGCCTGGACGTCAGCGGGGCGGGCACCGCCAACGGCACCAAGGTCCAGATCTGGGCGTGCAACGGCGGCGCCAACCAGAAGTGGAGCCGCGTCTGAGGCCGGAGTCCTCGACCGCGCCACGATCACCCACCGATGTGACGGAAGGACACGCATGCTGCGACATCTGACCCCCGGCGCGCGCGGACGCGGCGAACGGGGCGGCCGGAAGAGGTCCGCGCCGCGGATGCTGTCGGTGACCGCGATGGCGCTCATCGCGGCCGTCGCGACGACGATCCCCGCCCTACCCGCCCAGGCCGCCGCCGTCAAGGTGCTGGTGTTCTCCAGGACCGCCGGGTTCCGGCACGACTCGATCCCCAGCGGCATCCAGGCCATCCGCGACCTGGGGACGGCCGACGGCTTCGCCGTCGACGCCACCGAGGACGCGAACGCCTTCAGCACGGCCAACCTGGCCCAGTACAGAGCGGTGGTGTTCCTCAGCACCACGGGTGACGTGCTGAACGACACCCAGCAGGCCGCCTTCCAGACGTACGTGGACGGCGGGGGCGGTTACGTGGGGGTGCATGCGGCCGCGGACACCGAGTACAACTGGCCGTACTACGGGCAGCTGATGGGGGCCTGGTTCAACAACCATCCGGCGATCCAGCAGGCCACCGTACGGACCGAGGACCGGGCGCACGCCGCGACCGCCCACCTGGGGGCGACCTGGTCACGTACCGACGAGTGGTACAACTACCGCACCAACCCCCGGCCGAACGTCCGGGTGCTGCAGAGCCTCGACGAGGGGAGCTACAGCGGCGGCACCATGGGCGACCATCCGATCACCTGGTGCCACCCCCAGTCCTCCGGCCGCGCCTTCTACACCGGCCTGGGGCACACCCAGGAGTCGTACGCCGATCCGAACTTCCGCGCGCTGCTGCTCGGCGGGATCCGGTACGCGGCCAAGGCCACCAACGCCGACTGCCGCCCGGAGACCGGATACACGACGTTGTACAACGGCTCGACGGCGGGCTGGTCGCAGGCCGGTCCGGGGTCGTTCGCCAACAGCGACGCCACGCTGACCTCCCAGGGCGGCATGGGCATGCTGTGGTACAGCGCCAAGGAGCTCCGCTCCTACTCCCTCAAGCTCGACTGGAAGATGACCGGCGACTCCAACTCCGGCGTGATCGTGGGGTTCCCCGCCACCAGTGACCCCGACGCGGCGCTCAACACCGGATATGAGGTGCAGATCGACGCGACCGACACCCCGGACAGGACGACCGGGGCGATCTACGGCTTCAGGAGCGCCGACATCGCCGCCCGCGACGCGGCGCTGAACCCGCCGGGTCAGTGGAACACCTACGAGCTGCTGGTGGAGGGTGAGCGGCTCCAGGTGTTCCTGAACGGCACGAGAATCAACGACTTCACCAACACCGATCCGGTCCGCTCGCTCCAGCAGGGCTACGTCGGCATCCAGAACCACGGGTCCGGCGACGTGGTGTCGTTCCGGAACATCCGCGTCAAGGAGCTGACCGGCACGCCTTCGGGCAGCACGAGCGCGGTGAAGGGGGTGGGGTCGGGGCGGTGCCTGGACGTCGGCGGGGTTTCTCCGTCGAACGGGGCGCAGGCGCGGATCTGGGACTGCAGCGGGCAGCCGGACCAGCAGTGGACCTCGACGGGCGCCGGTGAGTTGCGGGCGTCCGGTGGCAAGTGCCTGGATGTGAGCGGTGGGGGCACGGCGGACGGCGCCGCGGTGATCGTCTGGGACTGCAACGGCCAGAGCAACCAGAGGTGGCGCCTGAACGCCGACGGCACCATCACGGCGGTCGGGGCGAACAAGTGCCTGGACGTCAGCGGGGCGGGCACGGCCAACGGCACCAGGGTGCAGATCTGGGCGTGCAACGGCGGCGCCAACCAGAAGTGGAGCCGCGTCTGAGTCCGTCTATGGGCGCGGGCGTGCGGGTCCGGTCGTCCCGCGCAGGGAGATGGGCGGGGCGAGGAGAAGCCGGTGATGAGCGGCGGGGTCGGAGATGCACCGGACGAGCAGGTCGACGGCGTGGGCGCCGAGCTCGTCGGCGGGCACGTCGGCGGCGGTGAGCGGCGGATGCAGGTTCTCGGCCCAGTGGCGGCCCGCGACGCCGGCGATGGAGAAGTCGGCTGGTACGGCCAGGCCCGCGCCTTCGATCGCGCGGTACATGCCCGGCATCGCCGCCTCGTTGACGGTGGCGATGGCGGTCAGGCCGGGATGGTCCGCGAGGAGCTGACCGACGCACGACACTCCGGCGCGGGCGTCGTCGGCGCAGCACGCCTCCACCCCTTCGATCCCGCGCTCCGCGACGGCACGCCGGAAACCGGCCCGGGCCCGGTGGGCCGGACCGTACCCGGCGGCCAGCAGGTCGCCGGCGCGGTTGACCAGGGCGACGCGGCGATGGCCCAGGTCGGCCAGGTGATGCACGCATCGTGAGATCAACGTCTCGTAGTCGAGATCCACCCAGGACATCTCGTCGGGGCGGTCGGTGCGGCCGATGCCGACGAACGGCAGGCCGCTCTGCCGCAGGCGGGTGACCCGGTCGTCCTCCAGCCGGATCTCCATGAGGATGACGCCGTCGACGCGCCTGCCGCCGACCATCCGCTCAAACGAGCGGTCGTGCTCGCCTCCCGAGGGCGACAGCAGGACGTCGAGGTCGGCGCGTGCGGCGGCGTCGACGACGCTGGCGACGAAGCCGAGCTGCATGTCGGTGAGGCGCCGGCCGGCCGGCGGGATGACCAGCCCGATGGTGCGGGTCCTGCCCTCCTTGAGCGCCTTGGCGCTGGCGTTGGGCTGGTAGCCCAGCTCGTCGATGACCGCCTGGATGCGCCGGCGGGTCGTCTCCGACACCGGACGCTTGCCGCTCAGGGCGTAGGAGACGGTGCTGCGCGCCACCCCCGACCGCTTGGCGATCTCCCCGATGTTCATCCCGCTCCTCCACCGGTCATCCCACCCAGCATCGTAGGTCGAATCGATCAGTCACATGACGTCACAGAGAACGCCGGCTCACCCCACGCCTGAAAGTTTCATACTCATTCTGGTCTTTCTTCGGAAAGGGGATCGCCTGCTTCTGGCCGGCTCGAAGACGGCGGAAGATTGGTGGCCGGCGCTCGGAACTGCGATTTCTTGGCGCAATTCGGCGCAGAGCCCCTCCGCTGAGCCGGAAAAGCAGTCACCTCTATGCCTCGATAAGCATTCTTGACAGCCATGTCGTGCAGATCTACTTTCATGGCGAATCGATTCGATTAGTAACGCGAATCAGGATTCCGACCCCCTGCTAGGAGATCCCGTGCACGACTGCGTGCTGAAGATGACCGGCATCACCAAGAGCTTCCAGGGCGTCCGGGTCCTCGACGGAGTCGACCTGGAGGCGTCCGCCGGCGAGGTGCACGCGGTGGTGGGCGAGAACGGCGCGGGCAAGTCGACGCTCATGAAGATCCTCGCCGGCGCGCACGCGCCGGACGGGGGCAGCGTGGAGATCGACGGTCGCACCGTGGTCTTCGGGCACCCGGTCCAGGCGCAGCGGGCCGGGGTGGCGATCATGCACCAGGAGCTCAGCCTGCTGCCGGAGCGGACGGTGGCCGAGAACGTCTTCCTCGGGCGCGAACCCGTCCGACGCGGGCTCGTCGACCGGGCCGCGATGGAGTCGGCGACCGCTGAGCTGCTGGACTCCGTCGGCGAGGAGTCGTTCGGGCCGCGCGATCTCGTCCGCCGGCTCCCGGTCGCGCGCCGGCAGGTCGTCGAGATCGCCAAGGCGCTGTCGCTGAACGCCCGCATCGTGGTGATGGACGAACCGACGGCCGCCCTGGCCGAGCACGAGGCGGAACTGCTCCACACGCTGGTACGGCGGCTCGCCTCGCGCGGCATCGCGATCCTGTACGTCTCACACCGGCTCCGCGAGATCCTCGATCTCGCCGACCGGATCACCGTGCTCAAGGACGGCTCCCGGGTCACCACCGCGGACGCGTCGACCATGGACGCCCCGACCCTGGTCCGCCTCATGATCGGCAGGGAGCTGGACTCCTACTACCCTCCCCGTGCGGCGGAACCGCCCGGACCGGTGAAGCTGAGCGTACGCGGCGGCGGCAATGCCAGACTGCGCGGCATAGACCTCGACCTGCGCGCCGGGGAGATCGTCGGGCTGGCCGGGTTGCAGGGCTCCGGCCGCACCGAGCTGGCCAAGGCGCTGTTCGGTGCGGCCCCCTTCACCAGCGGTGAGATGACGCCCTGCCGTCCCTGTTCGGTCCGCGAGGGGATCGCCGCGGGGATCGGCCTGGTCACCGAGGACCGCAAGGCGGAGGGACTCCTGCTGAACCAGCCGGTGCGCGACAACGCCCTGCTCGTCACCCGCGCCACCCGGATGCGCCGGCCCGGGATCGAGCGGCTGCTGGAGCGGGTGGGGCTCGGTCCGCTCCGGCCCACGCAGGAGGTCCGGCTGCTGTCCGGAGGCAACCAGCAGAAGGTCGTGCTGGCCAGGTGGGTGGCGGCCGCGCCGCGCGTCCTGCTGCTGGACGAGCCCACCCGTGGCGTCGACGTCGGCGCCAAGGCCGCCATCCACGAACTGACGCGCGAACTCGCCCGCGACGGGACGGCCGTCCTGATGATCTCCTCCGAGCTTCCCGAGCTCATCGGCATGAGCGACCGCATCGTGGTGCTGCGGGACGGCCGCATCGCCGGAGCACTGCCCGCCGGCTCCACCGAGGAGAGCGTGATGCGCCTGGCGGCCGCGTCGTGACCCAGCAGCTGGACCTGCGGCGCCTCCCGGCCGTGGGCTCGTTCCTGCGGCGGCTGTCGGCCGACCGGCCCGCGCGCGCCGTCTACGTGGCGCTGGCCCTGCTCATCGTCGTGGGCTGGCTGCTGTTCGCCCTGGACGGCGGCCGGTTCCTCAGCCAGGAGAACATCGTCGGCATCCAGCAGCGATCGGCCGCGCTGGGCATCGTCGCGGTCGGTCAGACACTGGTGATCCTGGCAGGGAGCCTCGACCTCTCGGTGGCCTACCTGATCAGCCTCACCACACTCGTCGCGGCCGAGACCATGGGGGGCGCCGACGCGGGCGTTCCGGTCGCCGTGGCGGCGGTGCTGGCGGTGAGCGCGACGGCCGGACTGGTGAACGGCCTGATCGTCACGAGGCTCCGGGTGCACGCCTTCATCGCCACGCTCGGCGTCGCGCTCGTCATCAGAGGGGTGCTGGACGATCGGTACGACGGGCCGGCGGGCAGCGTGCCCGAGTCCTTCCAGCACCTCGGGTACGACCGCGTCGGGCCACTGCCGGTGTCGGCGCTGCTGTGGGCCGCGGTCGCGGCCTCCGCGTGGTTCCTGCTCAGCCGGACGCGCCTCGGATGCCGCATCTACGCGGTGGGCGGGGACGCCGAGGTCGCGCGGCTGTCGGGAGTCCGTGGCGAGCGGGTCGTGGTCGCCGCCCACGTGCTCTGCTCGCTCTGCGCGGGGATCGCGGGGCTGCTGCTCGCCTCCCGGCTCGGAGCCGGCGCGCCGACGGTCGGGACCGACGGCGGATACGACCTGGAGTCGATCGCCGCGGTCGTGATCGGCGGGACGGCTCTGGCCGGTGGCCGCGGCGGGGTCGCCGGGACCGTCGGCGGGGTCCTGCTCCTGGCCGTCCTGGACAGCATCTTCAACCAGCTGGAGGTCGACTCGTTCGCCAAGGACGTCGTGCGGGGCGTGGTCCTGGTGGCGGCCTTGGCCATCCACGCGCGGAGGCGGACCGCATGAGACGCGCACTGCCGATCCTCGTGGTGCTGGCCGGGCTGCTGGCGGTGATCGCCGTGGCCCAGCCGAACTTCCTGGCGCCGGCCGCCCTCCTCGCCTTCGTCAAGAGGGCCGCGCCGCTGGTGATCCTCGCGGCCGGGCAGTACTTCGTCATCGTGTCCGGTGAGTACGACCTGTCGGTCGGCTCGCTCGTCACCGCCGAGGTGGTGGTCGCCGCCCGGCTGCTCGACGGCTCCGCGGAGGCGACCTGGCCCGTGCTGGCACTGCTGGTCGTGCTCGGGCTGCTCGTCGGGCTGGTCAACGGGGTCGTCACCACGCTGCTGCGGGTCCCGTCGTTCATCTCGACACTCGGCATGCTGCTGATCCTGTCCGGGGCGATCTTCCTGTGGACGGGAGGCGCCCCCCGGGGCGCGCTGCCCCCGCAGTTCCGGGAGCTGGGCCGGGGAAGTCTCGGCCCGGTGCCCTGGTCGGTCCTGGTCCTGGTCGCGGTGGCGGCCGGCGCGATCTGCGCGATGCGCGCCGGCTTCGGCCACACGCTCATCGCGGCGGGCGACAACGACCGGGCCGCGGCTCTGTCCGGAGTCCACGTCGCCCGGGTGCGGACGGTGGCGTTCATGGTCTCCGGGCTGTCCGCGGCGGTCGCCGCGATCCTGCTGGGCGGCTTCGCCGGAGTGTCCGCGCAGGTCGGCCAGGGGCTGGAGTTCCAGGCCATCACCGCTGTGGTGCTGGGCGGTGTGGCCCTCGGGGGCGGCCGTGGCTCCGTCGTCGCCGCGATGGCGGGCGCCTTCACCCTGGAGGCGCTGTTCACCCTGCTCAACCTGTACGGCGTCTCGGGGGCGCTGGAGCCGGCCGTACAGGGTGTGATCATCATCGCCGCGGTGGCGCTGGGCGGCATGAGCCTGCCGCGCGGGAGAGCCGCGGCCGCCTCCTGATGGAAGGAACACCATGCGTTCAACTCCGCGGCGGCTCCTCGCCTCCGCCGCGCTGGCCGTGCTGACACTGCCGGCGGCCGCGTGCACCAGCGACCGGCCCCCGCCCTCCGCCTCCGCCGCGCCGGCCGGGTCCGGCGGCCCGCGGGACGACAGGGGCACCGGAGCGCAGTCGAAGTTCTTCGTGCGGGCCGACTACGACGCCCAGATGGCGATGCGCCGCGCGCGGCCGTCCGGTTCGCCGGCCAGGCCGTGGGAGCAGAGCATCGCCCCGCGGCTCGTCGACACCACGAGGTACAAGAAGGCCCCGCCGTACCACGTGTGCTTCTCCAACGCCGCCGTCGACAACCCCTGGCGGCAGGTCGGCTGGAAGACCATGCAGGCGGAGGCCGCCCTGCACGAGGAGATCGGGCGCCTGACCGCGCTGGACGCCGAGGGCAAGGACGACAAGCAGATCTCCGACATCGCCGAGCTGCAGGACAAGGGCTGCGACGTGCTGATCGTCTCACCCAACACGACCGCGACGCTGACCCCCGCGGTGTCCGCGGCGTGCGCGAAGGTGCCCGTCATCGTGTTCGACCGGGGGGTCCGGACCGACTGCCCGGTCACCTTCATCAAGCCGATCGGCGGCTACGCCTTCGGCGCCGAGGCGGCCGAGTTCCTCATCGGCAAGGTGCCGCCCGGCGGGAAGATCCTCGCGCTGCGCATCCTGCCCGGCGTGGACGTGCTGGAGACCCGGTGGTCGGCCGCGAAGGTCGCGTTCGACAAGAGCGACCTCGACGTCGTCGGCGTGGAGTTCACCGACGGCGACGCCGCCAGGACCAAGAGCATCGTCAGCGACTACATCCAGCGTCACGGCAGGATCGACGGAGTGTGGATGGACGCGGGCGCCACCGCGGTCGCCGCCGTCGAGGCGTTCGAGGACGCGGGCCTGCCGGTGCCGCCGATCAACGGCGAGGACCAGCAGGACTTCCTGAAGAAGTGGAACGACGCGAAGCTGACCGCCATCGCCCCGACCTACCCGACCTACCAGTGGCGCACCCCCGTCATCGCGGCGCTCAAGATCCTCAAGGGTGAGCCGGTGCCCAAGGCCTGGAACCTCCCGCAACCGACGATCACCCAGGAGAACCTCGCCACCTACCTCAAGCCCGGCATGCCGCCGCTGCACTACGCCCTGTGCGGCTGTGAGGACCTGCCCGGCTACCCCGAGAAGTGGGGCGGTACGTCGTGATCGGCGTCAACACGTGGGTCTGGGTCTCACCGCTCACCGACGAGGCCCTGGCCGCCCTCGCGCCGCGGATCGCCGCATGGGGATTCGACGTCGTGGAGCTGCCGGTCGAGCACCCCGGCGACTGGGACCCGGGCAGGGCGGCGGCCCTCCTGGACGGGCTGGGCCTCGGCGCGTCCGTCGTCCTGACGATGCCACCGGGACGCGAGCTCGTCGGCGCCTCGCCCCGGTGCGTCCAGGAGACCCAGGACTACCTGCGGCACTGCGTGGACGTGGCGGTGGCCGTGGGCGCCCCGGCGGTCAGCGGACCCGCCTACGCCTCCGTCGGCCGGGCGTGGCCGATGAGCCGGGACGAGCGGCGCGCGCTCTACACCGAGCTGAGGGAGCACCTCGAACCGGTCGTCGCCTACGCGGCCGAACGCGGGATCCGGATCGGCGTCGAACCGCTCAACCGGTACGAGACCAGCGTCGTCAACACCGTCGAGCAGGCGCTCGAAGCCCTTCCGGAGGACTGCGGGCTCGCCCTCGACACCTACCACATGAACATCGAGGAGAAGGATCCCTCCAGGGCCGTCCGGCTGGCGGGCGCCAGGATCGAGCACCTGCAGGTGTGCGGAACCGACCGCGGCGCCCCCGGCGGTGACCATTTCGACTGGCCGGGCTTCGCCGCGGCCGTCCGTGACGTGGGCTACCGCGGCCCGCTCGTGATCGAGTCCTTCACCGCCGACAACACGACCATCGCCACCGCTGCCTCCGTCTGGCGCCCCCTCGCCCCGACCCAGGACGCCCTCGCCACCGAAGGCCTCGCCTTCCTCCGCACACTCATGACCTGATCGACCGGCCCCCGGAGCCCGGACGACTCACGCCTTCGCACCACCTCCGACCGCCACCGGTACCCCCCAGGAGACCCTCCATGCGAAGATCACGCCTGCTCCCCGCCCTGGCCGCGGCCCTGTTGTGGCTGTCGTGGCTCGGGGCGCCACCGGCGGCGCACGCCGCCGCGCAGTTCAAGGTGCTGCTGTTCACCAAGACCGCGGCCGGCGCCTACCGGCACGACTCCATCGCCGCCGGTGTCGCGATGTTCCAGCAGTTGGCGGCCGACAACAACTTCCAGCTCGACCGCAGCGAGGACTCGTCCGTCTTCACGCCCGCGACCCTCGACACCTACGACGCGGTGATCATGTTCCAGACCAACGGCATGGTGTGGGACAACGACGCCCAGCGTCAGGCCTTCCAGGCGTATGTGCGCGGCGGCCACGGCGTCGTCGCCGTCCACAACGCCACCGACATGAACATCGAGGCGCAGTTCCCGTGGTGGGACCAGGTCGTGCTGGCCGGCGCCCACATGACCGCACATTCGGCGACGCTGCAGGGCACCGCCAAGGTGGCCGACAAGGCGCACCCCTCCACGAAGGGTCTGCCGGATCGGTGGGTCCGTACGGAGGAGTGGTACAACTTCGACAAGAACCTGCGCGGCTCGGTGCACGTGCTGGTGACCGCGGACGAGACGACCTATGACGCGGGGCCGAACAAGATGGGCGCCGACCACCCGATCTCCTGGTGTCACAACCCGGAGGGCGGCCGGGTGTGGGCCACCGCGATGGGCCACCAGGCGTCCTCCTACGCGGAGCCGCTGTTCAAGCAGCACCTGCTGGGAGCGGTGACGTGGGCGGCGGGCGCGGCGCCGGGCGACTGCGGCGGCACGGTCGCGGCCCGGTTCCAGAAGGTGACGCTCGACGGGGCGCCGGACCAGCCCATGGAACTCGACGTGGCCGCCGACGGCAGGGTCTTCTTCATCTCGCGCTCGGGCAAGGTGAACATGATCCCGGCCAACGGCGGGAGCACGCGGGTCGTCGGCACGCTGCCGGTCTACGACGGCGGCGAGGACGGCGGGGTCGGGCTGGCGGTGGATCCCGGCTTCGCCACCAACGGCTGGATCTACGTCAACTACTCGCCCGCCAACGGCGGTGAGGTGAACCGGGTGTCGCGGTTCACCTTCAACGGCACCAGCCTCGACCTGGCGAGCGAGAAGAAGATCGTCGAGGTTCCGGCGTACCGCAACGTCGACGAGCCCGGCCACACCGGCGGCTACCTCGCGTTCGGCCCGGCCGGCAACCTGTACATCGGGCCCGGCGACGACACCAACCCCAACGCCTCCAGCGGTTACGCGCCGATCGACGAACGGCCCGGCCGCGAGCACTACGACGCCCAGCGTTCCGCGGCCAACACCAACGACCTGCGCGGCAAGATCCTGCGCATCCACCCCGAAGCGGACGGCACCTACACGATCCCGTCGGGCAACCTCTTCCCGCCCGGCACAGCCAAGACACGTCCCGAGATCTACGCGATGGGCTTCCGCAACCCGTTCCGCTTCGCGGTCGACAAGGACACCGGCTGGATCTCGGTGGGTGACTACGGCCCCGACGCGGGCAGCGCGAACCCCAGCCGCGGCCCCGAGGGCACCGTCGAGTGGAACCTGATCAAACAGCCGGGCTTCTACGGCTGGCCGTACTGCGTCGGCGACAACATCCCGTTCAACGACTACAACTTCGCCACCAACACCTCCGGCGCGAAGTTCACCTGCTCGGCACCCGTCAACGACTCGCCCAACAACACCGGGCTGACCAGCCTGCCCGCGGCCAAGCCCGCGACGGTCTGGTACAACTACCACGCCTCCGCCCAGTTCCCGGAGATCGACTGCTGTGGTGGCGCGGCCCCGATGGGAGGCCCGTTCTACCACTACGACCCGGCGAGCGCCTCGGACCGCAAGTTCCCGGAGTACTTCGACAAGACCCCGTTCTTCTACGAGTGGAGCCGCAACGTCGTCAAGGAGTTCCGCCTCGACGCCTCCGGCAACCTCCTGAAGATCAATCCGTTCGTCGCGCAGCTGGCTCCGCACGCGCCCATCGACATGAAGTTCGGCCCCGACGGCGCCCTGTACTACGCCGACTGGGGCAACGGCTTCGGCCACGACAACACCGACGACGGCGTCTACCGGATCGACTACGTGGCCGGGAACCGCGCTCCCGTCGCCCGGGCGAGCGCCGACCCCGACTCGGGCGGGGCCCCGCTGGCGGTGACGTTCTCCTCGGCGGGCTCGTCCGACCCGGACGGCGACGCCATCACCTACGCGTGGGACTTCGGCGACGGCGGCACCTCCACCGGCGCGAACCCCTCCCACACGTACACCGCCGACGGCACCTACACCGTCAGGCTGACCGTACGCGACTCCGGCGGGAGGACGGGAAGCGCCACCCTGACCGTCAGCGTCGGCAACACCCGTCCCAAGGTCGTCTTCGCGGCTCCGCCCGACGGCGGGTTCATCGACTTCGGCGACCAGGTGGCCTACTCGGTGAACGTCACCGACCCCGAGGACGGCCCCGTGGACTGCGCCAAGGTCAACGTGATCACCGCGCTGGGCCATGACCAGCACGCCCATGACACCGGCCGGTACACCGGATGCTCCGGGACGGTCCCGACCACCGCCTCGGGCCATGACGAGGCCGCCAACGTCTACTACGTCCTGTCCGCCGACTACACCGACAAGGGCGGCCTGAAGGGCAGCGCCGGCGTCACCCTGCAACCCAAGCACAAGCAGGCCGAGCACTTCACCGGCTCGTCCGGGATCCGGATCGTCGACGAGCCCGGAGCCGAGGGCGGCAGGCGGATCGGCGACATCTCGAACAACGACTGGCTCTCCTTCAGCCCGGTCAACCTGTCGGGGATCGACACGGTGTCCTTCCGTGTCTCGGCGCCGTCCAGCACCGGGGCGTCCATCGAACTGCGCGCCGGTTCTCCGACCGGGGCGCTCATCGCCTCCAGCCCCGTGCCGGCGACCGGGGGATGGAACACCTACGTGTCCCTGCCCGCGGTCCGGGTCACCGACCCGGGCGGCACCCGCGACGTCTTCGTCGTCTTCAAGGCGCCGTCGGCGAACGCGTTCGACGTCGACTCCCTCACCTTCGCGGGCAAGGGAGTGGGGCAGGGCGGCCCGTCCGGCAGCACGAGCGCGGTGAAGGGGGTGGGGTCGGGGCGGTGCCTGGACGTCGGCGGGGCTTCTCCGTCGAACGGGGCGCAGGCGCGGATCTGGGACTGCAGCGGGCAGCCGGACCAGCAGTGGACCTCGACGGGCGCCGGTGAGTTGCGGGCGTCCGGTGGCAAGTGCCTGGATGTGAGCGGTGGGGGCACGGCGGACGGCGCGGCAGTGATCGTCTGGGACTGCAACGGCCAGAGCAACCAGAGGTGGCGCCTGAACGCCGACGGCAGCATCACGGCGGTCGGGGCGAACAAGTGCCTGGACGTCAGCGGGGCGGGCACCGCCAACGGCACCAAGGTCCAGATCTGGACGTGCAACGGCGGCGCCAACCAGAAGTGGAGCCGCGTCTGACCCCGTTGTGGCTGCTGCCCCGGAGCCGGCCCGCCCCCGCGGACCGGCTCCGCCACGCCACCCCGGGGTGAATGTTTCATCACCTCATCACGCGGGACAGGACGTCCGGCCTGAGCAGAGCGCTTCTGCGCGCGGCACGGCGGCAGTGAAGGGGGACGAACCCTTGACGGGTCTTCTCGCGTCATGTGTGCTCCGACACACTCGCGAATGTTAACGCTAACGCCAAGATTTTCACCGCAGGGAGGCCCCTCGTGCCCACAGCAGACCGGCTCAGGTCCCGGAGCACGCGTACGCGGAGAAGACGGTGGGCCGCCGCGCTGACGGCTGTGGCGCTGGCGCTGGCCGGCACGGTGCTGGGCGCCGGGGACGCCGGCGCGGAGTCCAACGGCGGGGTGCGGGTCATGCCGCTGGGCGACTCGATCACCGAGGGCACGCAAGTGCCGGGCGGATACCGGATCGGACTGTGGCAGCGTCTGGCGGCCGGCCGCTACACGACCGACTTCGTCGGTTCGCAGTTCAACGGGCCGGGTGCTCTGGGCGACCACGACCACGAGGGCCATCCCGGGTGGCGGATCGACCAGATCGACGCGAACGTCACCGGCTGGCTGCGTACCCACACACCCCGCACGGTGCTGCTGCACATCGGCACCAACGACATCCTGCAGAACTACAACGTGGGCGGCGCCCCGCAGCGACTGTCCACGCTGATCGACCACATCACCACCACCGTGCCGGACGCGGACGTCTTCGTCGCGACCGTCATCCCGCTGTCCAACTCCGGCCAGGAGTCGGCGGCCCGCACGTTCAACGCGGCCATCCCCGGCATCGTGCAGAGCAAGGTGACCAGCGGCAGGCACGTCCACCTGGTCGACATGCACGGCAGACTCACCACCTCCGACCTGATCGACGGCGTCCACCCCACCGCCGGCGGCTACGACAGGATGGCCGCCGCCTGGTACGACGCCCTGCGGTCGGTGCCCGGAAGCATCGGCCAGCCGGGGGGCGGCACCCCCGGCGTGATCAAGGGGGTGGGGTCGGGGAGATGTCTGGACGTCGCCGGCGCCTCGCAAACCAACGGCGCGCAGGCGCAGATCTGGGACTGCAACGGTCAGGCCAACCAGCAGTGGACGCCGACCGCGGCCGGTGAGCTGCGGGTCTATGGCACGAAGTGCCTGGATGTGTACAACCGGGGCACCGCCGACGGCACCGGCGTCATCGTCTGGGACTGCAACGGCCAGGACAACCAGCGGTGGCGTCTCAACGCCGACGGCACCATCACCGCCGTGGGGGCGAACAAGTGTCTTGACGTCTCCGGCGCCGGCACGGCCAATGGGGTCAAGGTCCAGATCTGGTCCTGCGGCGGCGCCGCCAACCAGCGCTGGACCCGCACCTGATCCACGACATGACTCACCGCTCAGCGTGATCGCCCCGTGTTCTCCCCGACAGCCCAAAGCCGGAGGTATCAGATGCGCAGAGTTCTCGGCTTAGCCCTGGCGGCGGCACTCGCAGCCGGCTCCCTCGTCGCGATCGGAGGCGCGACGTCGCCGGCCGCCGCCCTGGACAACGGTCTGGCCCGTACGCCCCAGATGGGCTGGAACGACTGGAACAGCTTCGGCTGCAACGTCAACGACGGCCTGATCCGTCAGACCGCCGACGCCATGGTCTCCAGCGGCATGGCGGCGGCGGGCTACACCTACGTCAACATCGACGACTGCTGGTCCACCAAGAGCCGCAACGCCAACGGTGACCTGGTGCCGGATCCGCAGAAGTTCCCCAACGGCATCAAGGCCCTGGCCGACTACGTCCACTCCAAAGGGCTCAAGCTCGGCATCTACTCCTCGGCCGGAACCACGACCTGCGCGGGCTACCCGGCCAGCCTCGGCAACGAGCGGCGCGACGCGACCCTGTGGGCGTCCTGGGGGATCGACTACCTGAAGTACGACAACTGCGGTGACCACAAGGGCCTGAACGGGCAGCAGCGCTACACCGCCATGCGCGACGCGCTGGCCGCGACCGGACGTCCGATCGTGTACAGCCTGTGCAACTGGGGGCAGGAGAACGTCTGGACGTGGGGGATGCCGGTGGGCAACTCCTGGCGCGACACCGGCGACATCGCGGCCAACTGGGGCTCCATCATGGGGATCCTGGACCAGCAGGTCGGGCTGGAGGCGTACTCGGGGCCGGGCGGATGGAACGACCCCGACATGCTGGAGGTCGGCGTCGGCGGGGTGACCGGCACCGAGGGGCGCGCGCACTTCAGCCTGTGGTCGCTGCTGAACGCGCCGCTCATCGCCGGGAACGACCTGCGCACGATGAGCGCCGACACGCGCACGATCCTCACCAACACCGAGGTCATCGCGGTCAACCAGGACTGGGGCGGCCGGCAGGGCCACAAGATCAGCGACAACGGCAACCTGGAGGTCTGGCGCAAACCGATGGCGAACGGCTCGGTCGCGGCCGTGCTGCTCAACCGGGGCTCCTCGACCTCGACGGTGTCCACCACCGCCGCCGCCCTGGGGCTGGGGTCCGCGGACTCCTACTCGGTGCGCGACCTGTGGGCGCACACGACGTCCTCCTCGTCGGGGACGATCAGCGCGTCGGTCCCCGGGCACGGCGCGGCCATGTACGTCGTGACCGGAGGGGGCATCGTCACCCCCACCCCGGTCGCGATCAAGGGGGTGGGGTCGGGCAGATGTCTGGACGTCGCCGGAGCTTCGCAAACCAACGGCGCGCAGGCGCAGATCTGGGACTGCAACGGTCAGGCCAACCAGCAGTGGACGCCGACCGCGGCCGGTGAGCTGCGGGTCTACGGCACGAAGTGCCTGGATGTGTACAACCGGGGCACCGCCGACGGCACCGGCGTCATCGTCTGGGACTGCAACGGCCAGGACAACCAGCGGTGGCGTCTCAACGCCGACGGCTCCATCACCGCCGTGGGGGCGAACAAGTGCCTCGACGTGCCGAACAACGCCACCGCCAACGGCACCAAGCTGACCATCTGGTCGTGCAACGGCGGCGCCAACCAACGCTGGACCCGCACCTGACCCACGAGTCGGACCACCCGAGCCGTCGATTTCGCACGACGGCTCGGGGGGCCGAGTGGTGGCCGGAGGGATAGATTGGCCTGGAGGGCTCAGGTGAGGGATTGACGCGGGCTCGGGGGTGACCCGCGACGGTGCGGCCGGCGCGTTCCGCGGCCACGGGCGGCGTGAGCACTGGAGCCATGGTCGTCGAGACCGTCGAGACCGTCGAGACCGTCGAGACCGTCGAGGGAGGCGTGGTGCGCGGGTTCGGTGAGCTGGAGGCCGCGATCATGGATGTGATGTGGGCGACCGACGAGCCACTGACGGTGCGGGAGGTGCTCAACCGGCTGCGCCCGGGCAGGGAGCCGGCGTTCACCACCGTGCAGACGGTGATGGACATTCTGTATCGCAAGGGCTGGATGGACCGCGAGTTGCGGGGACGCGGCTACCGTTACTGGGCCAAGGCCGGCCGGGAGGACTACGTGGCCGGCCTGATGGCCAGTGCCCTGCGCGCCAGCCCTGACCGTGCCGCCGCACTGGCGCGCTTCGTCGAGCGGATGGATCAGGCCGAGATCGACGAGCTTCGGGGCGCGTTGGAGGCGGCCAGAGCCGGCGAGCCGCCGCCATGACCGCCGCCATTCTGCTGGCCGTCTACGCGGTCATGCTGGCCGAGGTGGGACCGGCGCTCCTGCGGCGGGTCTCGTGGGTGGAGCGAGCGCCGCGGCTGGGCATCGTGGCCTGGCAATCGCTGACAGCCGCCGTGGTCGCCGCCGTGATGATGGCCGGGGTGGCCGTGGCACTGCCCGCCACCCCATGGGGGGCCGATCTGGCGCACGAGCTGGATGCGTGCCTGATGATGCTGCGTGACGCCTATGCCACCCCGCTGAGCGCACCGGCCATCGCCGCCTCCTTCGCGGCGGCCCTGCTGACCTGTACCGCGATCACGGTCCGGATGATCTACGGTGTCGGCGCCGAGGTGATCCGGGCGCAGCGCGAGCGCCGATGGCACCTGACGGTGCTGCGCATGGTCGCCCACCACGACGAGCGGCTCGACGTCCTCGTGATCGACTACGGCGCGCCCGTCGCCTACTGCCTGCCTGGTCGCGCCGGCCCCATCGTGCTGAGCACCTCGGCGCTGGACGCCCTGGACGATCGGCGGCTGATGGCGGTGCTCGCCCACGAGCGGGCGCACCTTCGCAGCCACCACCTCCTGTTCACCGCCGTCGCCCGAGGGCTCAGGCGTGCCTTCCCGTTCGTCGTCCTGTTCCGCACCGCCGAGCAGGAGATCGACCGGCTCACCGAACTCGCGGCCGACGACGCCGCCGTCACCGCGTCCGACCGGCTGACCGTAGCCGACGCCCTGCTCACCCTGGCCGACGACCACAACGCGCCGACCTGCGCGCTGGCGGCCGGATCCCATCGCACCGGTCAACGGGTGCGCCGGCTGCTGGGGCGCACACCACCGCTGCGCGCGATCGTGTTCGTGATCATCGGGGTTCTGGCCAGGGCGGCGATCGCGGCGCCGCTCGCCGTCGCGGCCCTGCCGGGCCTGCTCGCCATCACTCTGGGTTGCTGCAATACGGGCTGATCAGGCGGGGGAGGGTGCCCTCGGACGCCGCTATGACCTAAGATGATTAGGCGTAGCTAAGACGCTTAGGCGTGCGTTCTCAGGGAGGCGCCTGGCTCCGGGACGGTGGCCGGCCCCGGTTCAGCGCAGCCTCACGCCGACGTACGCACACCGGCTGCCGCGGCGGCGGCACCTCCTGAGCCCCGAGTTGGACCCGCTGCCGCGGCGTTCATCCTGTCGCGGCGGTGACAGAGAAACCCCCGGCCCTTTGGTGAGGGCCGGAGGCCGATCTCCCGTTCGCCGACTGTGCTGCTGAGGCGTCTGGGGCTGGTCTACCACCACCAGCCGCCGCCCCAGCTTCCGCCGCCCCACCAGCGACGGCGGCAGCCGCCGCCCCAGCGGCGACGCCACCAAGGGTTCTGCCTGAAGTCGACGTCGGACATGTACCTAGCCATGTTTCCTCCCCGTGGGCTAGGTGACCCTTCTTCGAACGGTACCCCCAAATATGGACATATGGCGCTGCGTCAGAATGTCAGACGTGATTGTTGACAAGGCGATCTACCGCAACGGCGTGCGCGAGACCATCAGCGGCGACATCAGCGACGCCTTCGGTGACGCCCGGGCCAGGGGCGACTGCTTCCTGTGGATCGGTCTGCACGAGCCGACCCAGGAGGAGTTCGACCTGATCACCAGCGAGGTGAAGCTGCATCCCCTCGCGGTGGAGGACGCCATCCACGCCCATCAGCGACCCAAGCTCGAACGCTACGACGACACCTTGTTCGTGGTGCTCAAGCCGCTCCTGTACGTGGAGGAGGGTTCGGACATCGAGGTCGGCGAGATCAACCTGTTCCTGGGCCGCGACTTCGTCATCAGCGTCCGCCACGGGCAGGCCAATCCGCTGGCCGGCGTGCGCCGGCGCATCGAGTCCGATCGCGATCTGCTGGCCGCCGGGCCCGCGGGGGTGCTGTACGCGATCTGCGATCAGGTCGTCGACACCTACGCCCAGATCTCCCACGAGGTCGAGCACGACCTCATCGTCCTGGAACGGCGTGTCTTCAGCGGCGAGCAGACCGATGTCACCGAGGACATCTACTCCCTCAAGCGCGAGGTGCTGGAGTTCCGTGCGGCTCAGGATCCGCTGATCCCCGTTCTGGAGGAGATCGTCAAAGGCCGGGTGGAGCTGTACGCCGATGTCCGGGACCAGTTCCGTGACGTCCTGGACCACCTGCTGCGCGTGGACGCGGCGGTCGACGAGCACAACGAACTGCTCACCAACGCCCTGAACGCCCACCTGGCCCTGGTGGGCCGCGAACAGAGCGCGGCGGCCATGCAGCAGAACGCCGACATGCGCAAGATCTCCTCATGGGCGGCCCTCATCGCCGTCCCCACCATGATCGCCGGGGTCTACGGCATGAACTTCGACCACATGCCCGAGCTGCACTGGCTGCTCGGCTATCCCCTCAGCCTGACCATCATGGTCATCGCCGTGCTCGTCGTGTTCCGGCTCCTCCGTAAGAGCGGGTGGCTGTGAGCCGACCCGGGCACGTGCCGCGCGGGCCGCGACCCCGCAAGCGCTGCTCGATCATCCGACCGGATCAGCCGATACCCCCGGCCGAGGACCGGTCCTGTCGGCGTACGATCTCGGTGATCCAGACGGGCGCGAACGGAGACGTGCAGCCCGGGGAAGTCGGAAAGTCCCTGAACACCCCCAGCCGCTCGCCGATGTCGATCGCACGGGCGCGGTGCTCGGCATGCTCGATCCCGATCTGCGCCAGGCAGTGGTTCATCGCCCACTGCAGGCGATCCGGGGCGTCCTTCATCTCCGCCTCGATGACGTCCAGCAGGCCCGCCAGGTCGAGGTCTCCGGGCTTCTTCGCCACGCGTTCGGTGGTCAGCGCCCAGCCCGCGCTCGCGACCACGGGATCCGGATCGGCGGACCAGGCCAGGCGCAGCTCTTCGGCGTGCGGGCTCTTCTTCACCACGTAGTTCACGAGCCAGTCGTGCACCTTGGGTGTGCGCGCCTGGCGCACCATGACGTCCAGCTCGTCACGCCCGAACGCCTTCGGGCGGCAGATCAGGATCGCCAGCAGTCTCGCCGCGGTGTCACCCGTCTCCCAGAGCCGGCACGCGAGCTCCTGCTGCGTCTTCAGCCGCTTCGCGAGCGCGCGCAGCCTGCTGAGGTTGACGCCGTGGTCGTCACCGTGCCTCTCGTTCACCTCGCGGGTCCTCGGGTCCGCGAGCTCGGCCAGTTCGGCCATCACCTCGGCCACCGTCGCCCGCGTCAGCGCCGCCTCCGCCACCCCGGCCTCCTGTCCCTGTCCTTCGCGCGCTCGCCGCCGCCCGTCACTCCGACCGTGACGGGCGCCCAGGCGTGCCCAGGCGCCTGGACCCGAGGATCTCGCCGCCCGCCCACGGGCCGCTCCCGGTGCTCGTGCGCCCGGTGACCGAGAGGCCGTTTCCGGTCGCCGAAGGGGTCACAGGGTCCCGCGGGTGTGGGGAATCAGTCAATCTCAACGCGCTGCTGTCGCAAGAAGGTGGTACGGGTTAGGGTCGAGCACGACAGATCGCGGGGGCCCGGCGAACCGGGCTGAGAGTGCGGCTGGGACGGCCGCTGACCGCTGGAACCTGACCGGGTAATGCCGGCGTAGGGAGAGATCGAGTCGTCATGACCGACACTGCGATGACACACGCTCGCAAGGTGTATCTGCACGGGACGCGGGCGGACCTGCGGGTGCCGATGCGGGAGGTGCCGCTCAGCGATGGCGGCGCCGTGGTGCTGTACGGCACCTCCGGGCCGTACACCGACCCCGACCACGACGCCGACGTGCGGCGCGGCCTGCCCGCGTTACGGGCGGCCTGGATCGCCGACCGCGGCGACACCGCGACGTACACGGGCCGGGCCGTGCGGCCCGAGGACGACGGGCGGCGTTCCGGCGACCCGCTGCGCGACGCAGCCGCGTTCGCCGAGCGGTCGCCGCGGCGGGCGAGCGGTACGGGGGCGGTGACGCAGCGCGCGTACGCGCGGCGCGGCGAGATCACCGCCGAGATGGAGTTCGTCGCGCTCCGCGAAGGGGTGGACCCCGAGGTCGTCCGGACCGAGCTGGCGGCGGGCCGGGCGGTGCTGCCCGCCAACGTCAACCATCCGGAACTCGAACCGATGATCATCGGGCGGAGGTTCCTGGTGAAGGTGAACGCCAACATCGGCAACTCGGCGGTGTCGTCCTCGATCGAGGACGAGGTGGCCAAGATGACCTGGGCGACCCGCTGGGGCGCGGACACCGTCATGGACCTGTCGACCGGCCGGGACATCCACACCACCCGCGAGTGGATCCTGCGCAACTCGCCCGTCCCGGTCGGGACGGTGCCGCTCTACCAGGCCGTGGAGAAGGTCGGCGGCGACCCGGCCGAGCTGACCTGGGAGGTCTTCCGCGACACCGTGACCGAGCAGGCAGAGCAGGGCGTGGACTACATGACGGTGCACGCGGGCGTGCTGCTGGAGTACGTGCCGCTGACGGCTCGTCGCCGCACCGGCATCGTGTCGCGCGGCGGTTCGATCATGGCGGCGTGGTGTCTGGCGCATCACCGGCAGAACTTCCTGTACACCCACTTCCGGGAGCTGTGCGAGATCTTCGCCGCGTACGACGTGACCTGGTCGCTGGGCGACGGGTTGCGGCCCGGATCGATCTCCGACGCCAACGACGAGGCGCAGTTCGCCGAACTGCGCACCCAGGGTGAGCTGACGCGGATCGCGGCCGAACACGACAACCAGGTGATGAACGAGGGCCCCGGACACGTCCCGATGCACAAGATCAAGGAGAACGTCGACCTGCAGCGGGAGTGGTGCGACGACGCGCCGTTCTACACGCTCGGACCCCTGACCACCGACATCGCGCCGGGGTACGACCACATCACCTCGGCGATCGGCGCGGCCATGATCGGCTGGTACGGCACCGCCATGCTGTGTTACGTCACGCCCAAGGAGCATCTGGGGCTGCCGGACCGCGACGACGTCAAGGCCGGTGTGATCGCCTACAAGATCGCCGCGCACGCCGCTGACCTGGCCAAGGGCCATCCGGGCGCGCAGGCGTGGGACGACGCGCTCTCGGACGCGCGGTTCGACTTCCGGTGGGAGGACCAGTTCAATCTCTCGCTCGACCCGGCAACGGCGCGGGCCTTCCACGACGCGACCCTGCCGGCCGCGCCCGCGAAGACCGCGCACTTCTGCTCGATGTGCGGCCCGCACTTCTGCTCCATGAAGATCACGCGGGACGTCCGGGCATACGCCGCCGAGCGCGGCCTGGACGACGCGCAGGCCCTGGCCGAGGGCATGCGCGAGAAGGCCGCCGAGTTCAACGCCTCCGGAGGCCGCATCTTCCTCCCGATCCCGCGCACCGACCCCACCTGACCCGTCCTCGTCCACCAGGAGCTCCACCATTCACCCTCTCGCCCACGAACGCGGTCACGAGGCGTGACCTGCTCCGGCTCGTGACCTGACCGCCGCAGGCGACCCGTGGACGTGCGCACGTCCACGGGTTCGGGCGCCGCCGCGCGAGGGGTCCGGGCGCGCAAGAGGGCGACGGCCAGGCCGCCGCCACCGAGCCGATGACCGCGGCGGCGACCAGCAGGCCGCCTGCCATCGCACGGCCGGGACTTCCGAAGGCCGCCCGGCTCCCGAGAAGAGGACCTAGGTCCCTAGGGGGCGGGGACGGATCCGGAGACCATCGGCACCATGACGACGACGCAGCACATCGACGCCTACTGGCGCGCCGCGAACTACCTGTCGGTCGGGCAGATCTATCTGCTCGACAACCCGCTGCTGACCGAGCCGTTGCGGCCCGAGCACGTCAAACCGAGGCTGCTGGGCCACTGGGGCACCACGCCGGGGCTGAACTTCTGCTTCGCGCACCTCAACCGGGTCATCGCCGAACGCGGTCAGGACATGATCTACATCGCGGGGCCCGGTCACGGCGGCCCGGCGGCGGTGGCGCACGCCTGGCTGGAGGGCTCCTACTCCGAGCGCTACCCGGAGGTCTCCCAGGACGCCGCGGGCATGCGGCGGCTGTTCCGCCAGTTCTCCTTCCCGGGCGGCATCCCGAGCCACGTGGCGCCGGAGACGCCCGGCTCGATCCACGAGGGCGGCGAGCTCGGCTATTCGCTGGCGCATGCCTTCGGCGCGGCCTTCGACAACCCGCGCCTGGTCGTGGCGTGCGTGGTCGGCGACGGCGAGGCGGAGACCGGCCCGCTGGCGGCGAGCTGGCATTCCAACAAGCTGCTCGACCCCTACCGGGACGGGGTGGTGCTGCCGATCCTGCACCTGAACGGCTACAAGATCGCCAACCCCACCGTGCTGGCCCGCATCCCGGAGGAGGAGCTGCTCAAGCTCATGGAGGGGTACGGCTACCGCCCCCACCTCGTCGGCCCCGACCACGAGGAGATGGCGCGGACGCTGGATGTGGTGTTCGACCAGATCGCCGCGTACAAGGACGGCCGCGCCGACCGCCTCCCCATGATCGTCCTGCGGACGCCGAAGGGGTGGACCGGGCCGCGGGAAGTCGACGGGCTGCCGGTGGAGGGCACCTGGCGGGCGCACCAGGTGCCGCTGCCGGGCGTCCGCGACAACCCCGGGCATCTGGCGATGCTGGAGGAGTGGATGCGCTCCTACCGGCCGGAAGAGCTGTTCGACGTCGACGGCCGCCCGGTGCCGGCGCTGCGGCGGACGGTGCCCGAGGGCCTGCTGCGGATGAGCGCCAGCCCGCACACCAACGGCGGCGAGCTGCTGAAACCGCTGGCCCTGCCCGACTTCCGCGACTACGCGGCGCAGGTCAAGGAACCCGCCACGCAGTCCAGCGAACCCACCCGCCTGCTCGGCCGGTACCTGCGCGACGTGATCGCGGCCAACCCGCGCACGTTCCGGCTGATGGGGCCGGACGAGACCGCCTCCAACCGGCTGTCGGAGGTCTTCGAGGTCACCGACCGGGCCTGGAACGCCGAGCTGAAGCCCACGGACGAGAACCTGGCGCCCGGCGGCCGGGTCATGGAGGTCCTGTCGGAGCACCTGTGCCAGGGCTGGCTGGAGGGCTACCTGCTGACCGGCCGGCACGGGCTGTTCAACTGCTACGAGGCGTTCATCCACATCATCGACGCGATGTTCAACCAGCACGCCAAGTGGCTGGAGTCGTCGAAGAAGATCCCGTGGCGGCGGCCGGTGGCCTCGCTGAACTACCTGCTGTCGTCACACGTGTGGCGCCAGGACCACAACGGCTTCAGCCACCAGGACCCGGGCTTCCTCGACGTCGTGATGAACAAGAAGGCCGAAGTCGTCCGGGTCTACCTCCCACCGGACGCCAACACCCTGCTCTCGGTCGGCGACCACTGCCTGCGCTCGCGCGACTACGTCAACGTCATCGTCGCGGGCAAGCAGCCGGTGCTCGACCTGTTCACCATGGACGAGGCGATCGCGCACTGCACGCGCGGCCTCGGCATCCTGCCGTGGGCCTCCACGGACACCGGGTCAGAGCCGGACGTGGTGCTGGCCTGCGCCGGCGACGTGCCCACCCTGGAGACACTGGCCGCGGCCGCCCTCCTCCGCGAACACCTGCCCGGGCTGAAGGTGCGCGTCATCAACGTGGTCGACCTCATGCGGCTGCAACCGCGCTCGGAGCACCCGCACGGCATGCCGGACGCCGAGTACGACGCGCTGTTCACCACCGACAAGCCGGTCATCTTCAACTTCCACGGCTATCCGCAGCTCATCCACCGCCTCACCTACCGGCGTGACAACCACGCGAACCTGCACGTGCGCGGCTACAAGGAGGAGGGCACCACCACGACGCCCTTCGACATGGCGATGCTCAACGACATCGACCGCTACCACCTCGTCATGGACGTCATCGACCGCGTCCCAGGACTCGGCACCACAGCCGCGCACCTGCGCCAGCACATGGACGACGCCCGCCTGCGGGCCCGCGCCCACACCCGCGAGCACG